>JAYMFZ010000004.1:0-5132377 GCA_040989845.1 Streptomyces sp. WGS_02 | reverse complement strand
CTGGAACCATCGACGACCTGATCGCCTCGATCGAGGTCGAGCTCGAGGCCGCGCACAAGCGCGGCAAGAAGGCTGGCGCCGAGATCCAGCTCATCCTGGACAAGGCCCAGCAGGACGGCCGCTCCTCCCTCACGACCGAGGAGGACGACCGGGTCGCCGAGCTGTTCGTCGCCCGCGACCAGTCCAAGAGCGACGTCAAGGGCATCGAGAACAAGCTCGCCAACGCCAACAAGATCAAGACGGAGGAGATGGAGCGCGCGGCCGAGGCGAAGAAGCAGACGCCGACCGAGGCCCGCCGCCCCGCCTACGACCAGGTCGCCCGCGTCGGCCAGGAGGAGCGCACCTACCGCAAGGACCAGGACCCCAACGGCAAGGCGTTCCTGATGGACGTCTCCCGCCAGTTCCTGTTCCAGGACGTCGAGGCGTCCTCGCGGCTCGCGCGGCACATGCAGGAGGAGCGTGTTGAGCGCGCCGAGTACCTGCAGCGCGCGGTCGGCACGAGCGCGTTCTCCGGGCTGACGGTGCCGCAGTACCTCACCGAGCTGTACGCACCGAAGACCGCCAACCTCCGCCCGTTCGCCGACATCTGCAACGGGCACCAGCTGCCCGCCGAGGGCATGTCCGTGAACATCAGCCGGATCACGACCGGCACGTCCGCGGACAACCAGGCCAGCGAGAACGCCGCCGTGTCGGAGACCGACATGGACGACACCCTGCTGACCATCCCGATCAAGACGGCGGCCGGGCAGCAGACGGTCAGCCGGCAGGCGATCGACCGCGGTACGGGCATCGAGGACGTCACGATGGAGGACCTGTTCAAGCGGGTCAACACCGTCCTGGACGCCACCCTCATCAACGAGGCCACGACCGGGCTGTCCGCTGTCGCCCAGGCGACGTCGTACACCGACGCCACCCCGACCGGCGCCGAGCTCTACCCGAAGATCCTCGGCGCAGCCGCCGGAGTCGAGACGGCGCTCCTGGCGATGGGCCGTCCCACCCACGCGGTGATGAGCTCGCGCCGCTGGTACTGGCTGTCGTCCCAGATGTCGTCGGTCTGGCCGATGATCAACTGGTCGAACCTGCCGGTGCAGGCGGCCGGTACGGCCAACGCCCAGTCGTCGTACGCGTCGGGGCCGCGCGGTGTTCTGCCGTGCGGACTCGAGGTCGTCGTCGACAACAACATCGCCACCAACCTCGGGGCCGGCACGAACGAGGACGAGCTCTTCGTCGTCCCGAAGGACGAATGCCACCTGTGGGAGGACGGCGAGGCCCCGCTGTTCATCCGCGCCGAGCAGGCCAAGGCCGCGTCCCTCGGGGTGCTGCTGGTCGCCTACAAGTACTACGCGTACACGTTCTCGCGGTACACGAACGGCATGCAGAAGATCGGCGGCACCGGCCTGGCGGCGCCCACCTTCTGATCCCCGCAGCAGGCAGGCCCGCACGCCACGACTCCGGCGTACGGGCCTGCCTGCTCGGGCTGCCCCCTTGAGGAGGGACAGCATGGCCGTACAGACCGCGTTCGGCGGCGACCGCTTCCCCAACACCGCCCGGCTCTCCAACGCGCAGGCGGGCAACGGCGTATCGACGAACGTCGTCGACCGCGGGGCGGCGACGGAACGCCCGGCGCTGCTCACCATCACCACCACCGTGGGCGCGACCCCGACGTGCACCTACCTGATCGAGGGCAGCGCGGACGGGTCCCGCTGGTTGCCGGTCGCGTACGCCGACCCCGCCACCCCCGAGACGCCGAGCGTCGCCCCGTTCGACATCACCGCGGCGGGCACCGTGCACCGGCTGCTGCGCCCCCACCAGCCCTGGCGCTATCTGCGCCTGACGTACAGCGCGAACACCGCGGTGACCAACACCGTGGACGCCACGATCTTCTGAGAGGACAACCCGGTGAGTACACGAGACGAGAACATGGTCGCCGCGCTGCGGCGCGAGCGCGCCGCGTACGTGGCGCAGGGCAAGGACGACCGGGTGGAGCAGGTCGACGACCAGCTGCGCCGCCTCGGGGCCGACCCCGAGCCGGATAAGGCCGAGGGCCCGGAGGACCGCACCCCGGCCGACCCCGACCAGCAGACCGCCAACCAGACCCCCGTCGAGACGGCGGCCGCCGGCGGGGACGCCGCCGCCCCGGCCACGGAGGCTGCACCCCCGGCGGCGAAGAAGGCCGCGGCCGGGCGCCGCAGCGCCGCGAAGGAGTAGGGACCGTGGCCGAGGACTACGCGTCGGTCGAGACGCTGCGGCTGATGCTCAAGACGCAGGAGGACGATCCTCGGGACGGCCTGCTGCAGCGGGCGCTGACCTCGGCCAGCCGGTCCATCGACAAGACGTGCGGGCGCCGGTTCTGGCTCGATCCGGAGCCGGTCACCCGCACCTACCGGGCGGCCGGGCGCACCGTGCCCGCGGACGACGGCGAGGTCCTCCTCGTCGACGACATCGGCGACGCTTCCGGCCTGGCCGTGGACGTCGGCTCGGGGACGTCCTGGTCGCCGCTGGCCGCCGACTGGGTCGAGCCGATCCCCGAGAACGCGCTCCTGGACGGGCGGCCGGTGACAGCGCTCCTGCGCATCGGCGCCCCGTGGCCGTACGGCCGTACCCGTATCCGGGTCACGGCCCGGTTCGGGTGGCCGGCCATACCGGACGACATCGAGCAGGCCACCCTCATCCAGGCCAACCGCCTCTTCAAGCGGAAGGACTCGCCCGAGGGCGTGACCGGGTCGGCCGAGTGGGGTGTGGTGCGGCTGTCCCGCCGTGACCCGGACGTCTGGAACCTCATCGAGCAGTACGTGCTGCCCGGCTTCGGATAGGAGCACCACCCCATGCAGATGTCCGCCGTACGGGCGGCGGTCGCCCAGGCCGCTTCCGCCGTGGTGCTGCCCGCCGCCGCCAAGCTCACCTGCACCGGATACACCCCGGACAGCGTGAGCGAACCGCACTTCTTCACCGGCGAGTACTCCATCGAGTTCGACCGGGCGATGGGCCGCGGCCTCGATGTCGCCGAGCTCACGTGCCGTGTCCTCGTCGGCCTGGCCGACGACCTGACAGCGCAACGAATCCTGGACGCCCTGCTCTCCGGGGCCGGGCCCGCCTCGCTGAAGCAGGCGATCGAGGCGGCCCGCGGGGCGCCCGGGCAGGCCGCGCTCGGCGGCGCGGCCGATGACCTGCAGGTGATGCGGGTCCAGGGCTACCGCTGGTACGAGCACCAGGGCGCCCAGTACATCGGGGCCGAACTCATCCTGAAGATCATCGGAAAGGGGGACTGATCCATGGGCAAGTTCGTGCTCCTGGACGCCCGCCTGTTCGCCCCCGGAGCCGACCTCAGCGGGGCCAGCAACAAGATCGAACTGACCTCGGAGATCGAGGACAAGGACGTCACCAACTACCGCAGCCAGGGCTGGAAGGAAGTACTCGGCGGACTCGGCTCCGCCGAGATCTCCGGCGAAGGGCAGTGGGAAGCGGGCGACCCGTCGAGGGTCGACGACGCCTCGTGGTCCACGCTCGGCGGCGTCGGCCCGTACACGGTCTGCCCCAACGACTCCGTCGTCGGCGCGCTCGCCTACCTCGTGTCCGGGCTGCGCACCGACTACAAGGTGGGCGACGCCGTCGGCGAAGTCGCCCCGTGGGCCGGGACCGTCAAGAGCTCGTGGCCGCTGGTGCGCGGGCAGATCGCCCACCCGCCCGGCACCGCCCGCACCGCGACCGGTACCGGGACGGCGCTCAACCTCGGCGCGGTGCCCGCGGGCAAGCGGCTCTATGCCGCGCTGCACGTGCTGTCCGCGGCCGGAACGACTCCGTCGATCACGGCGCGGATCGAGTCGGACGACAGCGCCGGGTTCGGCACCCCGATCACCCGGGCCGCGTTCACCGCAGCCACCGCACCCGGCGGGCAGATCGCCCGCACCGACGGGCTGGCCATCACGGACACCCACTACCGCGTCGCCTGGACCATCTCCGGGACGACGCCCTCGTTCATGTTCGCTGTCTCTCTCGGAATCAGGTGATCACCCATGGCCAAGATGGTCCTGCTGGCGGCGTTCGTCAGCCTCGGAGGAAACGACCTCAGCAGCTACACCCGCAAGGCCGAGCTGACGACCGAGGTGGAGGACAAGGACGTCACCACCTACGCGTCCCTCGGGTGGAAGGAAGTCCTCGGCGGGCTCAAGTCGGGTGAGCTCAGCCTCGAGTTCCTCCAGGACGCAGCCGCCACGAAGATCGACAGCATCATGTGGCCGCTCCTCGGCACCGTCGTGCCGTTCGTCGTGCGGCTCGACAACTCGGCGAAGTCGGCGAACAACCCGGAGTGGACCGGGTCCGTGCTGGTGAACGGGTGGAACCCGATCGAGGGCGGCGTCGGCGACGAGGCCTCTGTGTCCGTCGGCTACCCGACGTCCGGAGCCGTGGCCCGCGCGACAGCCTGATGGCCGGCAGCGGACCACCGTTCGAGCTCACGGTTACGCACGAGGGCTTGGACGCCCTGGTGCGGGCGATCCGCCGCGAGGAGGACGGCAAGCTCCTGCGCAAGGAGCTCGCGAAAAACGTGCGCGACGCCCTGCGCCCCGGGGCGGCAACGGCCAAGAGCTCCATCATGGGCATGGCCTCCTCGGGGACCGGCACCGGCCCGGGCCTCCGGGCCGGGATCGCCAAGAAGATCAGGCCGGAGGTCAAGCTCGGCGGCCGGTGGTCCGGCGCCAGGGTGAAGGCCTTCAAAACCCCGGGGCTGCGCGGATTCCCCAACGCCCCGAAACGTACGAACCGCCGCGATGGCGGGTGGCGGACACTCACCTACGGCCGTGAACCGTGGCGCACCCAGACCGGTAAACGCCAGTGGTTCGACGACGCGTTCACCAACGACGCCGACCTGCACCGGGCCGCCGTCCACGAAGCGATGGAAGCAATGGCCCGCCGCCTGGCGGACCGGGCCTGAGAGAGAAGAGAGACCCCATGTTCCTGGTGCTGCACCGCGATGGCGAAGAAGCGCCGACCCGCTGGCGCTACGAGCCGAAGAAGCTCATGAGCATCGAGCGGGAGGACCTCGAGCGGCGCACCGGCCGGCACTTCGCCCAGTTCACCCAGGACGTCCTGCAGGGCAACAGCCTCTGCCGCCGCGCGCTGCTGTTCACGTACCTGCGACGCGAACACCCCAAGACCCGTTTCGAGGACGTGGACTTCGGGTGGGACGAGCTGAAGCTCGAGTACTCCCGGCAGGAATACGTGGAGATGCGCAAGGGCATCCTCGAGTCCCTCCACGGCGACGAACTGGCGGCGGCGCTGCGGCAGATCGACAACGCCATCGAGGACGCCTACGACGACGTCGAGGCCGCGGGAAAAGCCGAGCTGCCGATCGCCGACTGAAACAGCTCGGCAACGCCGCCCACCTGCTGCACATCCGCCCGTGGGAGTGGACGGCCATGACGGTCGAGGAGACCGACGCGGCGCTGGACTGGCTGGACCAGTACGAGAAGGCCATCGAAGAGGCCGACAAGTGAACAGCTGAACCCGAAACCACGAGAGGGGGTGCCCTCGGTGGGTGACACCTCTCTCGTGTTCAACCTCGTGGCGCGCGACCAGGCATCCGGTGTCGTCGAGCGGATGGGCGAGCGGATGGGGGCCGCGTCGGCGACGATCGGCGCCGGGATCGGGGCGGCGCTCGGCGTCGGGGTGGCCACGTCCCTGTCGATGGAGGGGGCCAACGCCAAGCTCGCCAACCAGCTGAACCTGGGTGCCGCCGAGGCCGCCCGCATCGGCGGCGTGACGGGGGCGGTGTTTGCCGACGGGTTCACCGCAAACACCGACGAGGCAGCCATCGCCCTGCGCGGTGTGGCCTCCTCCATGGTCGACGTCGGCGACACCTCCTCGGCCGAGCTGCAGAAGCTCACCACGCAGGCGAAGGTCCTGGCCGACACGTTCGAGTTCGACCTCGCCGAGGCCACCCAGGCGGCCGGCTCCCTGATGAAGTCCGGCATGGCCGCCGACGGTACCGAGGCGTTCGATTTGATGACCGCGGCCGCGCAGAAGCTGCCGGCGCAGATGGCCGCCGAGATCCCCGCCCTGGTCACCGAGTACTCGGGGTTCTTCCAGGAGCTCGGGGTCACCGGCCCGCAGATGATGGGCGCGCTGACCGAGGCGGCGAAGAACCCGCTGTTCGAGATCGACAAGCTCGGCGACGCGGTGAAGGAGTTCAACCTCCGGATCGCGGAGACGGACGCGGTCAAGGAGCCGCTGAAGGAACTCGGCCTGGACGTCAACAAGATCCAGGCCATGATCAACAACGGCAGGGGCACCCAGGCGTTCGACCAGATCGTCGTCGCCCTGTCGAAGGTCAAGAGCCAGACCGATGCCACCAGGCTCAGCGCCGCCCTCATGGGCGGGCCGGGCGAGGACGCCAAGACGTCCCTGATCGGACTGGGCAAGGCGGGCGGGTTCGCCGCCGTCGGGCTCAAGGACGCGGCCGGGTCCACACAGGACATGGTCGACCGGGTGGAGGGCAGCTCCACCCACACGCTGCAGAAGTTCAAGAACACCGCGCTCACCGAACTCGCCGACATCGCCGCAGGGTTCGTCAACTTCGGTATGGCCAACCAGGGTGCGGTCGTGCCGCTGCTCTACACCCTGGGCGCCCTGGCCGGGATCATCATGGGCGTCGCCGTCGCCCAGAAGGTCTACGCCACCTACTCGGCGATCGCCACGGTGGCGACGAACGTCATGAACTCCGCGAGCTACCGGGCGATCGCCGGGTGGTCGCGGATGATGGCCGTCGGCCTGATGGCCTACCTCCGTATCGCGGGGGCCGCGGTCGTGTCGGCTGCCGCCACCTCGGCGGCCTGGGTCGGCAGCGCCCTCGTGTCGATCGGGACGTGGATCGCCGCCGTCGTCCGGGCCGGGATCACGGCGGCGATCCAGTTCACGATGATGGCCGCGCGGGCGGTGGCGTGGGCGGTCGTCATGGCCGCACAGTGGCTCATCGCCATGGGCCCGATCGGCTGGGTCATCGCCGCCGTGATCGGCCTCGTCGTCCTGATCATCGCGAACTGGGACAAGATCCGGCACTACACCGGGGTCGTCTTCTCCTGGCTGTGGTCGAAGATCAAGGGCACCCTGATCACGATCCTGTCGTTCGTCACCGGCTGGGTCATCGTCTCCTACTTCCTCCGCCACTGGGACCGCATCAAGTCCGGCACCGTGGCCAAGGTCGGGGCGCTGATCGCGTTCGTCCGGGGCATGCCCGGCCGGATCCTGTCCGCCCTGTCCAGCCTGAACAACCTCCTCTACAACAAGGGTGTCGCGGTCGTCCAAGGTCTGTGGCGTGGCATCCAGTCCATGGGCGGCTGGATCAAGGGCCAGTTGATGAGTTTCGCCCGCTCGATGATCCCCGGGCCGATCGCCAAGGCGCTCGGGATCGCGTCGCCGTCGAAGGTGACGACCGAGCAAGGCAAGTGGATCGCGAAGGGTCTCGTCGTCGGGCTCACCGGCTCGGCGAAGCAGGTCCGCTCCGCGGCCGACAAGGTCGCCGGGATCATCCGCAAGGCGCTCGCCCCCGGCAAGGGCCGTGCGGCCGCGCTGGCGAAGGTGTCCACCGGGTCGAAGCAGCTCGTCTCGCTGGCCAACCGGGAGGTGAAGCTGGCCGCCCGGCTGAAGACGGCCACGAAGGCGCTGGCCGACCAGATCAAGGCGCGCGACAAGTTGGCCGCGGACGTCAAGAAGGGCGTCCTGGACTCGGCGAACATCACCGCGAACGCCACCGGCGGGCCTGTTACGGCGCAGACGATCCTGGCCCAGCTCACCACGAAGATGAACCAGGCCAAGCAGTTCGCCATCAAGCTGGCGTCCCTCCGCAAGAAGGGTGTGCGGGCCGACCTCATCGCGCAGGTTGCGCAGGCCGGGGTCGAGCAGGGTACCGGCGCGGCCACCGCCCTCGCCCTGGCCTCGAAGAGCCAGATCTCCCAGATCAACGCGACGCAGGGACAGCTGGTCGGGGCGGCCACGGCGGCCGGGTCGACTGCGGGGACGGCGATGTACGGGGCGGGGATCCAGGCCGCCCAGGGCCTGGTGAAGGGTCTCAAGTCCCAGCAGAAGCAGATCGAAAAGCAGATGGCCACCATCGCCCTCGCGATGACGAAGGCGATCAAGAAGTCACTGAAGATCAAGTCCCCGTCGCGGCTGATGGCGGACCAGGTCGGGGCGATGATCCCCGCCGGGATCGTGGCCGGTATGTCGGACGGGCAGGGCGCCCTGGACGACGCGATGGCCGGGGCCGTTCAGCCGCCGCCCCCGCCGGGTGGCGGGCCGATGGTGCAGCGACCGGCCGCGCCGCTTCTCACCGCAGGGCGCGGGCAGCAGGTCGTGCGCATCGAGTTCGCCGGGCCGGAGGAGGCCAAGCGGCTCATCCGGGCAATCGTCCGCAAGGACGGGCGGGGCTCAGTACAGAAGACGTTCGGCTACGGGAAGGAGGCGACGGCGTGACGTTCCCGCAGACGCCGTTGGACGTGCGGGTGGAGCTGGGGATCGGGGGTGCGTGGACGGACGTCACCGCCGACACGTACACCCGGTCCCCGATCACCATCACCCGCGGCGCGGCCGACGAATCCAGCTCGCTGGAACCGTCCACGTGCGAGCTGGAGTTCAACAACCGGCTGGGCAAGTACTCGCCCAGGAACCCCATGTCGCCGTACTACGGGCTGATCGGCCGCAACACCCCGGTACGGGTGTCGGTGCCGGCCACGGAGTCCTACCTCCAGGTCGACGGGTCGACCACGTCCTACGCGCGCACGCCCGACGTCGCGGCCCTGGACATCACCGGGGACATCGACCTGCGGGTCGAGGCGACGTGCGACTGGTACACCGTCCAGGGCCAGGCCCTGCTCGGCAAGTGGAACTCGGCGACGAACCAGCGGTCCTACCTGCTGCGACTGCTGAACGGGCAGGTGATCCTCAACTGGTCGACCGCCGGGACGTCCAGCCTGTTCGCCCAGCAGTACCTGCCCCAGCTCCCTCGGAGGGCCGCGATCCGCGCGACCCTGGACGTCAACAACGGGGCCGGCGGATTCGACGTCGCTTTCTACTGGGCACCGTCCATGGCAGGCCCGTGGACGCAGTTCGGGAACACCGTCGGCACCACCCCGACGACCAGCATCTACAGCGGCACCGCCCCGCTGGAGGTTGCCCCGATCGCCGCGACCGGGGTGCCGTCGATGCGCGGCAGCGTGCACCGGGCCGAGGTCCGCAACGGCATCAACGGGACGCTGGTCGCGAACTTCGACGCCCGTGCGCGGCCCGCCGGGTCGACCGGGTGGACCGACAGCGCGGGCCGCGTCTGGACGCTCGGCGCGGGCGCGGCGGTCAACGACCGGGCCTACCGGTTCACCGGCGAGATCTCGTCGTGGCCCGCCCGGTGGGACGTCTCCGGGAAGGACGTCTACGTGCCGGTCGAAGCGGCGGGCACCACCCGCCGCCTGGGCCAGGGCAAGAAGGCGCTGGAGTCGACGCTGAAGCGACGGATCCCGTCGGCGCCGTCGCTGCTGGCCTACTGGCCCATGGAGGAGTCGGAGACCGCGAGCACCCTGGCGTACAGCCCGGTGGCCGGGGCCGAGCCGCTACAGCTGTCCGGGGTCGACTGGGCAGGCGACGACACCCTCGGCGGCTCCGCACCCCTGCCCACCGTCAAGGCCGGGGCCACACTGTCCGCCCGCGTCCCGTCGACCACCGTCACCGGCTGGCAGACCGAGTTCGTCTACAACCTCCCCACCCTGCCCCCCGTGCAGACGGAAGTCCTGCGCCTCGGGATCACCGGCGCGACCATGCGCACCGTGGTCCTGTACGCCAGCGTGTCCGCGACCCGGCTGGAGATCCTCGACGAGGGCGGTTCGCTGATCGGGTCGTTCAACCTCACCACCGCAGACTCCCTGGCCGCGTTCGCCGGGAAGTGGAACCGGCTGGCGATCTACAGCGGGGACTACGGGGGCGGAGCCACGCTCGTCACCGCGACCTGGCGGGACGTCACCACCAACGTCCGGTACTACCTGAGCGCGTCTGCGGCCGGCACCGGGCAAGGACGCATCGCGACTATCTCCGCCACGTGGGACTCCAACCTGGAGGGCATGGCCCTCGGGCACCTGGGCGTCTTCACCACCCCCGGCACCGGAGCGCTGGGCACCCCGCCCACCACCCTGATCTACGACGGGGCCGACGACGGGTTCCTCGGCGAGACCGCCCTCGCCCGGATCTCCCGGCTCGGCGGGGAGGAGGCAGCCACGGTCGACCTCGTCGGGCACGGCGGGGACTACTACAACCCGTCCGTCCGCCTCGGCCCGCAACGCCCCGCCACCCTCCTGGACCTCCTGGAGTCCGTGCAGGACTCCGACGGCGGAATCCTGTACGAGCGGGCAGACCGGCCGGGCCTGATCTACCGGGACCGGGGCAGCCTCTACAACCAGCCCGTGGCCCTGTCCCTCGACTACACGGCGCCCGGGCAGGTGCCGCCGCCGCTGGAACCGGTGGAGGACGACCAGCGACTCCGCAACGACATCACCGTCACGCGGGACGGCGGCACGTCGGCACGTTCCGTTCTCTCCTCCGGCCCCCTGTCCGTTCAGCCGCCGCCGACAGGAGTCGGCCCCTACGACGAGTCGCTGACCCTGTCCCTTTACAGCGACTCGCAGCCCGCGCAGATCGCCGCGTGGCGCATGCACCTGGGCACGTGGGACGAGGCCCGCTACCCGACCGTGTCGTTGTGGCTACACGCCGCCCCGGGCCTGATCCCGGCCATGCTCGGTATGGACATCGGGGACCGGCTCACCATCGCCAACCCCCCGCCGTGGCTGCCCCCAGGGCTGATCGACCAGCACATGCTCGGCTACACCGAGGTCCTGGACCAGTACGAGTGGACCCTCGCCCTGAACTGCGTACCCGCGGGCCCATGGCAGATCGGGGTCCGCAACGACACGGCGCGGGGCAGGCGCGACACCGCTGGTGCCCAACTCGCCTCCTCCGTGACCGCGTCGGCCACATCCCTGTCGGTTGCCACCACGGCGGGCCCGTTGTGGACGACCGCACCGGCAGACATGCCACTGCTTCTGGCGGTGGGCGGAGAGACCGTGTCCGTCACCGCGATCAGCGGCGCCACGTCCCCGCAGACGTTCACCGTGGTCCGGTCCCAGAACGGCATCAGCAAATCGCACGCAGCCGGGACCCCCGTCCGCCTCGCCCGCCCCGCCGTCCGCGCACTGTGAGAGGAGAGGGCGATGCCCGATCTGCTGGCCGGAACAACCATCCTGGCCCTCGATACCCCCGCCGGGGGCTTTGCCAACGACGGCACCGACATCGTCGGCTTCTCCAACACCACCTTCGCCTCCGGGTCCCCCGTGGTCGGGGTCGCGTTCACCGCCCCGACCACAGGGCGGGTCTGGGTGCACTGGCAGGCCCGCTTCAACCCGACGTCGGCCGTGTCCGCGCAGGTCGGCTTCGCGCTCCGCACCGGTGCAACCCTCGGCGTCGGCACGCTCATCCAGGACGGGCTGAACGAGAACTGCCTCGAATCGCCACCCGTCTCCGGCGGCGGCGGCCGTGTCCAGGGAGGCACCTCCTACCTGGTCACTGACCTGACGCCCGGCACCGTCTACAACGTCGTCGTCTGCCACCGCATGACCGCGGCAGGCACCGGCACCGTCTTCGCACGTTCGATCGGAGTCTCCCCTTGCCCGTAACCCAGCCCAAGTGGCTACTGGCCGACGTCGTCCCGACCGACGAACTAAGCGCCACCACCCTCCCGGTGGGAACGTCGTCGACCCGCCGTGTCCTACTGCGAACCGCGGTTACGGTGCAGCCCGGAGACGCCCTGGACGTGAGCGCGCGGGCACAGATCACCAACGACACCGGCAAGATCATCGGCGTCGGGAGCGCGCTGTGGGTGTACGACGTCGACATGGAGCCCGCAGTCCCGGTGTCTGAGCGGCCGTGGTCGCAGATAGCCCCGCACCTCGCGGACAACTGTGACCCGGACCGGCATCACATGCCGCTGCATATGGGCGCGTGGTGGGTGGTGCCGGCGGATTGGCCACCCGGGCACCGGGTGATGGTCGCCTACCAGGCGGCCGCTTTCCGCACGGCACCTGCCGCGGGCGAGACGGTCCGTGTGGACCAGGGGTACGGGCAGCTGGTGGTGCGCCGGTACGTGCCCGCCCCTGCTCCCGCCTGACCCCGCTCACCCACTACCCGCCCCGCGCCACCAGGCCGGGGCATCGTCATGTCTGGAGGGCCTGCCACATGGCCGCAATCCTTACCGCCGACCGGCTACTCAAGGCGCTCAGAGACGAGGGTCTGACCGTCGTCGAGCACCGCAGCTGGCGAACCAACAGCCGCAACCACAAAGGCGCCGTCGCCCCCATGCACGGGGTGATGATCCACCACACCGTCACGTCGGGCACGATGTCCTCCGTCGAGCTCTGCTACAACGGCCACTCCGCGCTGCCCGGGCCGCTGTGCCACGGGGTCATCGCCAAGGACGGCACCGTGTATCTCGTCGGCCACGGGCGGACGAATCACGCGGGCCTGGGCGACGACGACGTCCTCCAGGCGGTCATCGCCGAGAAGGCGCTGCCCCCGGACAACGAGGCGAACACCGACGGCAACCGGCACTTCTACGGCTTCGAGTGCGTCAACCTCGGCGACGGGGAAGACCCGTGGCCGGCCGAGCAGCTGCTCGCGATCGAGCGCGCGGCCGCAGCGGTGTGCCGGGTGCACGGCTGGTCGGAGCGGTCCGTGATCGGCCACCTGGAGTGGCAGCCGGGCAAGGTCGACCCGCGCGGCTTCACGATGAACTCGATGCGCACGCGGGTCGGGAAGCGCCTCAACAGCAAGCCGACGCCGCCCACGAAGCCGAAGCCGAGCCCTGCTCTGAAGCCGCGGTATGAGCCGTTCCCCGGGGCGGCGTTCTTCAAGGCCGGCCGGAACAGCGCCGTCATCACGGCCATGGGCAAGCGCCTGGTGGCCGAGGGCTGCGGCCGGTACGCCGTCGGCCCGGGACCGTCCTGGTCGGAGGCGGACCGGAAGTCGTACGCCGCCTGGCAGCGCAAGCTCGGCTACACCGGGGCCGACGCCGACGGCATCCCGGGGAAGAGCAGTTGGGACCGGCTGAAGGTCCCCAACGTCTGAGAGGAACACCATGACGCGTCGATTCCACCTCGAGCGCGACACCGACATAACCGGAGTATCCGGGACGGGCTGCGTCGCCGACGGGGTGCTCTGGCCCGACGGAACCGCGACGCTCCGCTGGCGCGGGTCCCGCGCATCAACCGTGCACTGGGACAAGGTCGCCGACGCCGAAGCAGTCCACGGGCACGGCGGTCACACCCGCATCGTCTGGGACGACCCGGACCCCAACACCGAGAAGAGGGACTCTCCATGATCAGAATCAGCAACGCCGCCAAGGCCATAGCAGCCGCGGTCGCCGCCGGTGCGAGCGTCGCCGCCACCGCCGTACAGGACGGGGTGTTCACCACCGGGGAGGGCGTCACCACGGTGCTCGCCATCCTCGGCGCCCTCGGCATCACCTACGCCGTGCCCAACCGCCCGGCGGCCGAGGCCGACAGGGCCACCCCCGGCCGCGGCCTCTGAACCACCCTCGCACCAGGAGGTATGCACGTGGACGCTGCGACGCTCGGCGCAATCGGGGTCATCGTCGTCGGGCTCGCAACGGCCGCGGCCGCGGTGATCGGACACCGCACGAACGCCCGGGCTACGCACCAGGGCGCGGTCATGACCGGGTACGGCGGCCTGGTCGACAACCTCCAGGAGGAGCGCGACACCCTCCGCCGCGAGCGGGACGAGCTGCGCGCCGACCTCACCGCCGCCTACGCCGAGCTGGCCTCGGAGCGAGCCGACCGCGCCGCCCTGCAAGCCCAGATCGCCCAGCTCACCGCAGACATCGCCGACCGTGACCGACAGATCGCCGCCCTAGGAGGACCGCCCAGTGCCCCGTCATCGCCCTGATGGGCTCCTGGCCCGCCGCTGGCGGTCGCTCGCCGTCGCCGCGGTGCTCGCCGTGCTCTCCGGCGCGATCGTCCTGGTCTGGCTGCGTATCGACGCCGAGGCGCAGCGCACCGCCACCGTGGCGGCCGAGGCGGATCGCCGGGGCGACGCGGTGTCGACGCTCGCCGGGGACGTACGGACGCTGCGGGCGCAGATCCAGGCCGAGGGTGGCACGCCGGCAGCACCGGACCCGGCGGCCGCGGTCGATGACTTGCCCGACCGGGTCGAGGTCCCGGTGCCGATTCCCGGCCCATCCGGGCCTGCAGGGCGGTCCGGGAGGAACGGCCGGGACGGAGCTGACGGGGCGGACGCAACTCCCGTTCCCGGCCCGTCCGGCGCACCCGGACGCGCGGGCACCGACTCGACCGTCCCTGGCCCGGCTGGCCCTGCTGGGCCCGCGGGGCCGCCAGGACCAGCGGGCAAGGACGGGGCCGCAGGAAAGGACGGCGCACCCGGTACGGACGGTGCTCCTGGCGCTCCTGGTCCGGCGTGCCCGGACGGGTACACCCTGCAGCCGCCGCCCACCGACCCCGACGCCCTGGTCTGCCGGCGGACAGGCGCACCGCCCGAGCCGGACGACCCGGCCGGTACACCGAGCCCGCTCGCCGCAGGCCTGGACCCCACCCGCCGCCAGTACCCGTGACCGAGCCCCCCACCGCTTCGGCGGTGGGGGCATTTCTGCGTTTCGGAGTACCGTGGATCCACACCTTCTGGCGGGGGTCCAACATGACGATCAGCATTGGCGACCGCATCCGCGCGTTGCGAGAGTTCCGCGACATCACCCAGGATCAGCTTGCCGAGCGCGCCGGGGTGTCCGTCGACACCATCAGGAAGCTGGAGCAAGGCGTCCGAGAGTCCGCGCGCATCAATACGCTGCGCGCGCTGGCCCGGGCGCTGGACGTCCAGCTCGAGCGCCTCGTAGGACAGCCCACCGTGACTCAGCAACTGACCGACGACGGCGGCCTCCTGGCGCTGCGCGACGCGATCCAGGACCCCGGCTCGCTGCCCGGCGTCCTGGGCGACGACGACCTCGAGGACCCGCCCAGCCCGGCCGAGTGGGCCGAGCAGGTCCAGGCGGCTACGGAGACGTACTGGACCGGCGGCTACTCGAGCCTGGCGTCCACCCTCCCCGGTCTGCTCCGCGACGGCCGGGCGACCGCGCGGCAGCACGACACCGAGGGTGTGTGGCGGGACCTTGCCCTTGCCTACCAGCTGGCCGCGTCTCTCTCCACCCAGTCCGGTCACCCCGACTGGGCGTACACCGCCGTGGAACGCCAGCTGGCGGCCGCAGCCCGGGCATCGGACCCGCTGCTCGAGGGGATGGGCGTCTCCACCCTGTCGTGGGTGCTGCTGCGGCAGGGCCGATGGGAGCACGCGCGGGCGCTCGCAGAACGGAAGGCCGACGCGCTCGAGCCTCGTCGGCGTGGGGCGACGCCGGACGAGCTCGCCGTCTACGGGAACCTGCTGATTGCCGCCGCGACGCCAGCCGCCCGAGCCGACCAGCACGACGACGCACTGCACCTGCTCACGCTGGCCGAGGGCGCCGCGGTGCAGTCCGGTCCGACGAGGGCCTACGGGTCCGCGTTCAGCGTGGTCGACGTCCGCACGCAGAAGGTGAACGTGTCGCTCGCCGGGACGGAGGGCAGACCGGCCGAGGCCCTGGCCGCCGCCCACGATGTCGACCTGGGGGCGATCAGCCGCCCCGTGCACTCAGCGTCCTACCGGGTCGACGTGGCACAGGCCATGTACCAGACCGGCGACAACGCGGGCGCGCTGGAACTCCTCCTGGAGGTGGAGGCCGATCAGCCCGAGTGGATCCGGGTGCAGGCGGGCGCGGCGGCCACGGTGCGGGAGATGCTCGAGGCTGAGCGCCGGCGAAACTCCACGTTGCGCGGCCTCGCGTCGCGGCTCGGTGTCGACCCGGCCCTGTGAGGTAGGACGTAGCGCCCTACCTCGGCCGGGAGTTGGCCCTTAGAGTGGTGGGGTTCGTCCCTGGGGTGTGATCACGCAGACACCTAGCGTGATGCCCATAACGGCGGCACCGGTCCCCCCGCCAGGACCGACCGGTGCCGCATCCCATCCCGCAGGGGGCGAGCATGAGCGCCGAGACCTTACAGACCGCACCGGGCGATACGGCATACCGAATGCTTCTGGGCCACACCAGGCTCTGCGCCGGATGCCGAGCAGGGAGGCCGTGCACCACCGCCTCCATGCTCGGCCGGCGGTGGCGTCAGACCCGGCACTCGGCACCCCTGCAGACCACACGGCCGCCGCTCCTGGCGGTCCTGGACGAAGGGCAGACCGATGACCGACACCCAGACTCAGCAGGCCAGCGACGGCAAGCACGGCGGAGCCCCGTCGGACAAACCGTGGACGCCGGACCCGCAGCCCGCGCCGTCCCCCGACGGCAGCCGCCCGCAGCAGATCATCCCGCAGTCGTGAGCACGGCCCAGGAAACCCGCACCTACCCGGCCCTCGTCCAGGACCTCGCCGACCGCGGGCTGCTCGATGCTCGCTGGCGCCAGGCCTGGGAGGCCGTACCCCGCAGCCAGTTCATCCCGCAGGACGTCTGGCGTCAGCTCCCCGATCGGTGCGAGCCGGTCGTAGGGACGGACGACTGGCTGACGCTGGTGAACAGCGATGAGCCGGTTGTCACCCAGCTCGACGACGGCACCGAGGACGGGCCGGGCACCGCGACGTGCTCGAACTCGATGCCGTCGATGGTGGCCCAGATGCTCGGCCTCCTCGGAGTCGAGGACGGGCACCGGGCGCTGGAGATCGGCACCGGCACCGGGTACGTCGCCGCGCTGCTCAGCGAGCGGCTCGGCGACGAGCAGGTCTACAGCATCGAGCTGGACCCCGTCCTGGCGCAGCTGGCGGCCGAGCATCTCGCCGGGGCCGGGTACCGACCGCATCTGCGGGTCGGGGACGGCGAGCAGCCGTTTCCCGGCATGGGCCTGGTGGACCGGCTGGTCGCGACGTGTGGTCTGCGGCACGTCCCGCACGCGCTGATCCGGCAGGTCCGGCCCGGTGGGGTCATCGTCGCCCCGCTGGTCCGGGATTTCTGGTCCGGCGCCCTGGTCCAGCTCCACGTCCAGGACAACGGGACGGCCGTCGGGCCGGTCTGCGGGCACGCGATGTACATGCCGATGCGCTCGCACCGGCCTGTCCCTCACGAGATCGAGGGCAAGGGCCGGCCTCGTGCTGCAGGTCTGGACCCGGCGCTCATTCTCGACCTCGGGTTCTCCCTGTACGCCGGGGCCCGGTTGCCCGGCGTACGCGTCACCGGAGGGAACACAGCCGACGGCGCCCGGGTCTGGGTGAGCCACCCGGACGGGGCCGCCGCCACCGCTGCTACGGGCGAGGAGGTCTGGCAGTACGGGCCCGGCTTCCTGTGGGAGGAGGTCGAGCAGGCCTGGCGCGAGTACGAGGCACTCGGCCGGCCGGACGCCGAGCAGTTCGGGGTGACCGTGACGGACCGGGGCCAGCAGACCTGGCTGAACGACCAGCACGCGGTCATCGAACCGGCCAGGGCGTAGGTGCAGGTAGGCCCCCGGCCGAGCAGTGGCCGGGGGTCTACCTACGTACGAACACCTCGAGCTCGACACCGATGCCGTCGGCGATGCGGATCAGCGTGTCGAGCATGGGGGACGCGTGTCCCTGCTCGATCCGGTTGTACGTGTCGAGCGAGATACCGGACCGGATGCTGGCTGCCTCCTGGGTGTAACCAGCGCCCACACGGGCCTCACGGATGTTGTCTGCGATCTGCAGGCGCCGGGCCCGGACGCGGTCGGGCGGCATCGGCTCGTGGTACACCCCGGCAACGCTCGCCGGGTTCATGATCGCTTGTCTTTAGGGTTGACCTTAAATCTGCTGATCAAGGAACCTTCATGTACGGTGAAGCTTCCGAATTCGCTCACACGTTCGAGTGAATATGGATGCGAGCTATTCCCCATCCCGGACCGCATCCGCTTTCCTCGAAAGGAGCCCCCAGACCGATCGCCCTCAGCTTTGCCCCCCAGGCGAGCACCGGGCGATCGCCGACGCCCCCACTCCGGTGGGGGCGTCTTTGCTGAGGCGCGGTCACAGGGTTTGCTACTCACTCCGCCGGCCTGTTCCCACGGGAACACGAGACGACATCGAGCGGCATCTACCGTCACCCAGCGACACCGAACAGCATCGAACTACACCGCTATGTCCCGGTATCCAGAATCGCCGCAGGTCAAAAGTGGGTAACGGAACAGGTTCAAGTCCCGTTACTCACCCTGAAGGAAGGGCCCCGGTCTTCGGACCGGGGCCCTTCTGGTTTCTCCGGCCCCCTGAGGGCACCGTGTCACGTGACACGGTGCCCCCTGAGCGCACCGTCCGCATCGGGGCCGCCCCGCCCGTCACGACGAGTCGCGGACCACCAGCTCCGTGGGCAGCACCACCGAGGGGCGCTCGTCGCCCGGGGTGCGGCCCGCGATCTCGTCCAGGAGGAGCTGGGCCATGCGGCGGCCCATCTCCTCTATGGGCTGGCGGACGCTGGTGAGGGGCGGGTGCATATGGCGGGCGACGACCGAGTCGTCGAAGCCGACCAGGGCCACGTCCTCGGGGATGCGGCGGTCCGCCTCGCGCAGGACCTGGCGGGCGCCGGCGGCCATCACGTCGGAGGCGACGAAGACCGCGTCCAGGTCGGGGCGGCGGGCCAGGAGGTCGCGCATGGCCGCCGCGCCGCCCTCCTCGGTGAAGTCGGCGGGGGCGATGAGGCGCTCGTCGGGGGCCAGACCGGCGGCGGAGACGGCCGCGCGGTAGCCGTCCAGGCGGCGCTGGGCCCCGTACACCTCCAGGCGGCCGGTGATCGTGGCCACCTGGCGGCGGCCCCGGGAGACGAGGTGCTCGACGGCGGCCCGCGCGCCCTCGAAGTTGTCGGAGTCGACCGAGGGCAGCGGCTCGGCCGCGTGCCGGGCGCCGCTGATCACGCACGGCATGCCCAGCTGCTCCAGCAGCTCCGGCAGCGGGTCGTCCGCGTGCACGGCGACCAGGAGGACTCCGTCGACGCGGTGGGCGGTGAGGTACTGGGCGAGGCGGCGGCGCTCGCGGTCGTTGCCGACGAGAGTGAGGAGGAGTTGCATCTCGGTGTCGGCCAGGGCCGCCCCGACGCCCCGCACTATGGCGGAGAAGTACGGCTCGGCGAAGAAGCGGGTCTCCGGCTCGGGCACCACCAGCGCGATGGCGTCGGTGCGGTTGCCCGCCAGGGCGCGGGCGGCGCGGTTGGGGACGTAGCCCAGCTCGGCCACGGCCGCCTCGACCGCCTGCCGGGTCGCGTCGCTGACCCGGGGCGAGCCGTTGATGACCCGCGATGCGGTGCCCCGGCCGACACCGGCCCGTGCCGCCACCTCTTCGAGCGTGGGCCGCCCGCCGCTCCGTACTCGCGCTGCCGCCATGGCCGCCTCCCCGTTCCCGGTCAATTTCTCACAGCCGTAACGTCAATCCAAGTCCTGGATCGATCACCGCGACGAGCGTACGGACAGGGTATTGGGAGCGCTCCCAAAAGAGGTAACGGCAGGGCGGTGGGCCCGGTCGCGGAGACGACCGGGCCCACCCTTCCCGGGAGGGTCAGGCCCCCGGGGGCAGTGCGTGACGGGCGATCACATCGCCGTACCAGTGGGCGCTGGACTTCGGCGTACGGCGCTGGGTCGCGTAGTCGACGTACACCGCGCCGAACCGCTTCCCGTAGCCGTAGCCCCACTCGAAGTTGTCCATCAGGGACCAGAGGAAGTAGCCCCGTACGTCGGCCCCGTCGGCCACCGCCCGGCGTACCGCCTCCAGGTGGCCGTGCAGATAGGCGATCCGCTCGGGGTCGTGGACCCGGCCCTCCGCGTCCGGGGCGTCGTCGAAGGCGGCCCCGTTCTCGGTGACCATCAGCGGCAGGTCCGGGTGCTCGCGCGCCACGTCCATGAGGAGGGCGTGCAGACCGTTCGGGTCGACCGACCAGTTCATGGCGGTGCGCGGCTTGCCCTCGGCCAGGTGGAAGGCCACGTGCTCGGAGCCGGGCCACGGAGAGTGGTCGCTGCTGCCGTGGCCGTCGTTGCGGGTGTCCCCGGCGCCGTCGGCGGGCGTCGAGACGATGGTGGGCGTGTAGTAGTTGACGCCGAGCACGTCGATGGGGGCGGCGATGGCGGCGAGGTCACCCTCGTGGATCAACTCGGGCCAGTTCACGATGCGTTCCGTGTCGGCCAGGAGGTCTTCGGGATAGGCGCCCTTCAGCATCGGGCCGGTGAAGACCCGGTTGCCCACCGCGTCGATCCGGCGGGCCGCGTCCGCGTCCGCCGCGCTGCCGGTCAGCGGGCGCACCTGGTGGAGGTTGAGGGTGACCGAGGTCTGCGCGGCAGCGGGGAGGTTCGCGCGCAGCGCCTCGGTCGCCCGGCCGTGGGCCAGGTTGAGGTGGTGGGCGGCCCGCAGCGCGGCGGCCGGTTCGGTGCGGCCGGGGGCGTGGACCCCGGAGCCGTACCCGAGGAAGGCCGAGCACCAGGGCTCATTCAGCGTCGTCCACATCGAGACCCGGTCGCCGAGCGCGCGGGCCATGATGGCCGCGTAGTCCGCGAACCGTTCGGCGGTCGCCCGCTCGGGCCAGCCGCCCGCGTCCTCCAGCTCCTGCGGCAGGTCCCAGTGGTAGAGCGTGGCGACGGGCTTGATACCGGCGAGGAGCAGCTCGTCGACGAGCGAGCGGTAGAAGTCGAGGCCGCGTTCGACGGCGGGGCCCCGGCCGGTGGGCTGGACCCGGGACCAGGAGACGGAGAAGCGGTACGCCTGGAGGCCGAGGCGCTTCATCAGGGCGACGTCGTCGCGGTAGCGGTGGAAGTGGTCGGCGGCCACATCCCCGGTGTCGCCGTTGAGGACCTTGCCGGGGGTGTGGCTGAAGGTGTCCCAGATGGAGGGGGTGCGGCCCCGCTCGGAGGCCGCCCCCTCCACCTGGTACGCGGCGGTGGCCGCGCCCCAGAGGAAGCCGGTCGGGAAGGGGGCCTGGGCGGCGGGTGCCTGCTGCGGGACCGTGTCGGGTCGGACGGCTGTCATGCGGGAGCGCTCCCTAGGGGAAGTGAGGGGTGTGGGGAGGGGTGGGGAGGGGTGGTGCTTCAGCCCTTGACCGCGCCGGACATGATGCCGCCGACGATCCGCTTGCCGAAGAGGACGAACACCACCAGCAGCGGCAGGGTGCTGATCAGCGCGCCCGCCATCACGATGGACTGGTCGGGGGTGTACGAGGCGCTGAGCTGGCCGAGGGCCACCTGAAGGGTCGGGTTCTGCTGGTTGAGGGCCAGGTAGGGCCAGAAGAAGTCGTTCCACGCCTGGACGAAGGTGAGCATCCCGAGCACCATCATCGCGGGGCGCGCCACCGGCAGCACCACGCTGCGCACGATGCGGAAGTTGTTCGCGCCGTCGATCTTGGCCGCCTCGATCAGCTCGTACGGCAGGGCCTCGATCAGGTACTGGCGCATGAAGAACACGCCGAACGCGCTCACCAGGGTCGGGAAGATCACCGATTCGAGCTGGCCGCCCCAGCCGAGGCCGGACATCATCATGAACAGCGGGACGACGCTGAGCTGCGGCGGGATGGTGAGGGTGGCGATGACCGCGGTCATCAGCCAGCCGCGGCCCCGGAAGCGCATTTTGGCGAACGCGTAGCCGGCGAGCGTGCAGAAGAAGAGCGTGGCGAGCGTGATCGAGGACGAGACGATGACGCTGTTGACGATCGCCTTGCCGAGGTTGGCCTGCTCCCAGGCGGTCTGGATGTTCTCGATCAGCTTTCCGCCGGGGAAGAACGGCGGGGTGGAGGCGAGGACTTCGTCCTGGGTGCGGGAGGCCGCGACCAGGGTCCAGTAGAGCGGCAGCAGCGAGCCGAGGCCGACGACGGCGAGCGCGACGTACGCGAACGGGCCGCCCTTCAGCTGCTGTCCGGCACCCATCCGGAAGCGGCTCGGGCGGGCGGGCCCGCCGTTCCTCGGGGCCGGGGCGAGCTTCACGGGGGCGGTGGGTGTGGGGCTGGTCAGGGTCATGAGGGCGCTCCCGGTCGGACCGCGGACGTGCGGAAGAAGCGGCCGACGATCCAGTTGGCCGCGGCGATGAGCAGCAGGAGGGCGAGCATCGCCCAGGCGACGGCGGCGGCCGGACCGAGATGGCCGAGGTTCCAGCCGTAGTTGTAGAGGTAGATGCTGAGCGTCTCGTACTGGTTCTCGTTGCCGCCGGTGGCGCCCAGCGCACCGCCCTCCAGCAGCAGCGGTTCGCCGAAGAGCTGCAGGGAGCCGATGGTGGAGATGACGATGGTGAACAGGATCGTCGGCCGCAGCGAGGGGATGGTGACCTTGCGGAACTGCTGCCAGCGCGACGCCCCGTCCAACGAGGCCGCCTCGTAGAGGTCGTTGGGGACCGCCTGCATGGCAGCCAGGTAGATCAGGGCGTTGTAGCCGGTCCACCGCCAGATGACGATGATCGAGATGGCGAGCTTCGACGTCCAGTGCCCGTTGGCCCAGTTGACCGGGTCGAAGCCGACGAGGCCCAGCGTCCAGTTGAGCAGTCCGCCGTCCGCCCGGAACACCAGGGCGAAGACGAGGGCCGCCGAGGCGACCGAGGTGGCGTACGGGGTGAGGATGACCGTGCGCCAGAACGTGCTGGCCCGCAGGCGGTAGTTGAGGAGATGGGCGAGGCCCAGGGCCATCAGGAGCTGCGGGACGGTCGAGATGACGCCGATCAGGAAGGTGTTGCTGACCGAGGTCCAGAACTCGGGGTCGTTCAGGATCTTGTCGAAGTTCTCCCAGCCCACCCACTCCATGGAGTCCAGGCCGGTCATCGAGACCCGGTGCAGGGCGATCCAGCCGGTGTAGAGCAGCGGGTAGAGGCCGAAGGCCCCGAAGATCAGGAAGAACGGCGCTATGTACGCGTACGGGGACGCCTTGTCGTCGAACCGCCACAGCCGGCTGCGCCACAACTGCCGTCGCTCGTCGGTCGGTTCCTTCTTCGATGGGCGGGGCGCTTTCGCGTGCGCATCCCGGGTGGGGGTCGAGGTTGCCACGGGCGGGGAGTCCTTCCCTGGGAGCGGCTGGGGGTCGGGCGGTCGGGCCGGGGCGGGCGGGGCGGTTGCCGCCCGCCCCGGAGGGCGGATCAGGGTCAGCCGATGGCCTTGTCGATGGTCCGGACGGCCGCGTCCCAGGCGTCGTCGGGGCTGGTGCCGCGCTGCTCCATGTTGTTGATCTGGGTGGAGATGGAGTCCTTGATCACGCCGTCCTTCGGGCCGAGGACCGCCTCGGGGATGGACTTGGCGCCGTCGGCGTAGATCTGGCCGATGGGGGCGTTGTTGAAGTACGGCAGGGTCGCGTTTTTCACGTCGGGCAGCTCGTAGGCGCCCTGGTTGGACGGGAAGACGCCGATCGCCTTGAAGACGGCGGCCTGCTGCTCGGGGGCGGTCAGCCACTTGACGAGCTTGGCGGCCTCGTCCACGTTCTTGCCGGACTTGGGGACGGCGAGGAAGGAGCCGCCCCAGTTGGCGGACGTGCCGCCGGGGGCGCTGGTGATGTCCCACTTGCCCTTGTTCGCGTCACCGGCGTACGTGGAGATCTGGCCGGCCATCCAGGCGGGGCAGACGACGGTGGCCACGGTGCTCTTGCGCAGGGCCGCCTGCCACTGGTCCTCGAACTGGGCCAGGCCCTGCGTCAGCTTCTTGGACGCGGCCTGGGCGGCGAGCTGCCAGCCCTTCTCGACGCTGGCGCTGTCCTGGTATATGGGCTTGCCGCTCGCGTCGTAGTACTGCTCGGGGCTGGAGCTGACCACGGCGTTGAACATGGCGCTCGCGGAGTCCATGAAGTACGTGCCGGAGGGAGCCTTCTTCTTGTACTGCTCGCCGAGGGCGAGGTAGGCCTCCCAGCCGCCCTCGGTCAGCTTCGCCACCTCGTCGCGTTCGGTGGGCAGCCCGGCCTTCTCGAACAGCTCGCGGTTGTAGCAGAGGGACATGGGGCCGATGTCGGTGCCCGCGCCGATGACCGCGCCGCTGGGGGCGGTGGCCTGCTTCGCCTTCCAGGACACCCACTCGTCCACGCCGATGACCTTGGAGAGGTCGGCGAAGGAGTCCGCCTTGGTGTCGACGATCTCCTTGATCCGGCCGACCTCGATGCCCTGGACGTCGGCGAGGCCGCTGCCCGAGTTCAGCTGCTGGAGGAGCTTGGGGTAGTAGTTCTTCTCCTCGGCGGTGGTGTCCTCCTTGACCGTGATCTTCGGGTTCAGCTCGTGGTACTTCTCGAAGAGCCCGGCCTCCTTGTAACCGAACTGCCCGAAGTCGGCGACGGTCAGGGTGATGTTGCCGTTCGCGTCGGCTCCCTTGTCCGAGTCGGACGAGCCACCGCATCCGGTGAGGAGGAGGGCCGTGACCGTGAGGCCCGTGGTGGCCACGAGGGCGGTTCTGTGGCGTCGACCGGCAACGCTGCGGGTGATGCGCATTCCACTGCTCCTTGTTCCGGGGATCCGGCAATGGCGCATGGGAGCGCTCCCATGCATCGTTGCCGGAAGGTTGCTGCCTCCAGGGGGTGGGTGTCAAGAGTTGAAGACGATTCCGTTGCCGAGGGATGTCCGGGGCGTCACGGAGGGGTTCGGGGCGACCTTCCCGTCGAAAGGTGAACGGGGGTACCCCGGGCCGGGTGAGGTGCCGGTGCACACCACCCCTGTTAATTTCTCCCTTATGCACCTTTCGATCACTCTGGTCGCCGACACCAGCCCCGGTGAGTGAGGCGGGATGGGCGTCCTGCGCGACCATCCCGAACTGGCCCTCTTCTTCTGCCTCGCGGCCGGCTATCTCGTCGGCAAGCTCCGCGTCGGCCCGATCACGCTCGGCGGTATCTGCGGCACCCTGATCGTGTCGCTGCTGATCGGCACCCGGCACGTCAGCGTCGACGACGACGTCAAGACGGTCTTCTTCGCGCTGTTCATCTTCTCGCTCGGCTATCTGGCCGGGCCGCAGTTCTTCGCCAACCTCAACCGCAAGAGCCTGCGCTTCTTCACGCTCTGCCTGATCGAACTGGTCTGTGTCCTCGGGATCGCCTTCGGGCTCGCCAAGGCCTTCGACCTGGACGTGGGCACGGCCTCCGGGATTCTGGCCGGGGCGGCCACCGAGTCCGCCGTCGTGGGCACGGCCACCGAGGCGATCGGGAAGCTCAGCGACCTGACCTCCGAGCAGATCACCCAGTACCAGGGGCATGTGGCCACCGCCTACACGGTCTGCTACCTCTTCGGCCTGATCACCATCGTGCTGTTCACCAGCCAGATCATGCCGATGCTGCTGCGCATCAACCTGGCGGACGCCTCGCGCGAGCTGTGGGAGAAGATGCGCGGCGGACAGGCCGGCCTGGAGTCCGACGAGCGCGAGGCGCTGCCCGGCATGGTGGGCCGGACCTATCTGGTGACGCGGGCCGACGGCCGGACCGTCGGTGATCTCCAGAGCGCCATGGGCGGCCGGATCACCGTCGAGGGGGTCAAGCGCGGCAGCAAGCTGCTGACGCCCTCCCCCGGTCTGGAGCTGACGCTCAGCGATCTGGTCCAGGTGGTCGGGGAACGGTCGGCGATCATCGACGCGGGCCGGGAGATCGGCCCGGAGACCCCGGCCGTACCGGGGCTCGACACCCCGCTGGCCACCAGCCAGGTCGCCGTCACCGAGAAGGAGACGATCGGCGCGACCATCGACCGGCTGGAGAAGCGGCACCCGGAGTTCCGCAAGGACGGCGTGTACATCACCGATGTGCTCCGCAACGACCAGCATCTGCCCGCCAGCGGGGAGACGGTCCTCGCCCGGGGCGACGTCCTCACCCTGGTCGGCGCCCGGGGCGGGCTGAACCGGCTCGTCGCCAAGCTCGGCGCGGTCGTGAAGAACGACGCCACCGACTTCGTCTACCTCGGGTTCGGCATCGTGGCGGGCTCGCTGCTCGGCCAGATCGTCGTCAAGTTCGGGGACGTCCCGATGTCGCTCGGCACCGGCGGCGGCTGCCTGATCTCGGGTCTGGTCTTCGGCTGGTTCCGCTCCCGCAGCCAGACCTTCGGAGCGTTCCCGCCACAGGCCGCGACCACCCTCAAGGACATGGGCCTGGCCGTCTTCATCGCCTGTACGGGACTGGCGGCGGGCCCGCAGGCCTGGCCGCTGCTGAAGGAGTACGGGGCGCTGCTGCCGGTCGCGGGCATCGCCATGGTGCTGGTCCCGGCGACGATCTCGCTCATCGTCGGGACCAAGCTGCTGAAGATCGAGAAACCGCTCCTGATCGGCGCCATCGCCGGCCAGCAGTGCTCGACCCCGGCGATCACCTCCATCACCCAGGTGGCCCAGAGCTCCGTCCCGCTGCTCGGCTACACGATCACGTACACGCTCTCCAACTTCCTGCTGCCGCTGACCGGGCCCATCCTGGTCGGCGTCCTGGGGGCCTGACATGGTCGACTTCCTGAACCGGAACATCTTCCAGCCCCATCCCGAGCTGCTCGTCTTCCTCGTGGTCGCGTTCGGCTTCCTGCTGGGCAAGGTCCGTTACAAGGCGATCGCCCTGGGCGCGGTGACGGGCTGTCTGGTGGCGGGGCTGCTGCTCGGGGCCCAGTTCAAGGTCCAGATCGACGACACGGTGAAGAACCTGTTCTTCATCATGTTCCTGTTCGCCCTCGGCTACCGGGTGGGCCCGCAGTTCTTCCGGGGCCTCAAGAAGGACGGCCTGCCGCAGGTCGTCAACGCGGTGGTCGTCTGTGTGACCGGGCTGCTGGTCTCCTGGCTCTTCGCCCGGCTGCTCGGTTACGGTCCCGGGCTCGGGGCCGGCCTGATGAGCGGGGCGCTGACCCAGTCGGCCGCGATCGGGGTGGCCCAGGACGCGATCGGCACGCTGCCGGGGCTGTCGGCGGACGAGGTGAAGACCGAGGAGAACCTGGTCGCCGTCGGTTACGCGGTGACGTATCCGCTGGGCACGATTCTGTGCGCGATGCTCCTGGCCAACGTGCTGCCCCGGCTCTACCGCCACGACCTGGCGAAGGAGAGCGCGGAGCTCGCCGCGGAGCTGGACGCGCCGGACGCGAGCCCGGACGAGGGCGAGGGCTACTACGAGGTCGTCCTGCGCGCGTACAGCGTCCAGCGGCCGGACCTGGTCGGGCGCTCGGTGGCGGACTTCGAGGACCAGCAGAAGGCCCTGGGCCGCCGGGTCTACCTGACCGGAATCCGGCGCGACGGCACGGTGCTGGAGCACGACCAGTCCCGCACCCTCCGGCTCGGCGACACCGTCGCGGTCAGCGCGATCCGGGGCGACCTGGTGGACTTCGACGCCCGTACGCACATCGGGGCGGAGGCCGATGACATCGCGCTGCTCGGCTACCGCACCGAGACCCTGCACGTGGTCGTGGCGGAGAGGGAGCAGCTCGGCCGGACGATCGAGGAGGTGCGGCGCGAGCCGTTCATGGTCGGTGTGTACATCGACAAGCTGTACCGGGCGGGCGCCCTCTTCCCGTACCGCCTGTCCACGAAGCTGGAGCGCGGCGACACGCTGATCCTCACCGGCCCGGAACGGCTGGTCGGCCCGGCGGGGAGGGCGCTCGGCAAGCCCGTCCCGACGAGCTTCGCGACGGACATGGTCTGGGTCGGCCTCGGCATCTTCCTCGGGGGCTGCATCGGCATCCCGGCGCTGACGGCGGGCGGGGTGCCGATCTCGCTGTCGACCTCCGGCGGCGGGCTGATCATGGGGCTGGTCTTCGGCTGGATCCGCGGCAAGTACCCGACGTTCGGCAATGTGCCTCCCGGTGCCCAGTGGTTCATGGACACCCTCGGGCTCTGCCTCTTCGTGGCCGTCGTCGGCATCAACGCCGGGCCGAGCTTCACCAGCGGCCTGTCGTCCGCCGGCTGGGGACTCCTGCTGCTGGGGGCCGTCGCCACCGTCGTCCCGCTGATCGTGGGCTTCCTGGTCGGCCACCACGTACAGAAGATCCGCTTCCCGATCCTGATGGGCGTCCTGGCGGGCGGCCAGACCACCACGGCGGCCATCGGCGCCGTCAACGAGACCTCGAAGTCCCAGATCCCCACCCTCGGTTACACCATCCCGTACGCCGTGGGCAACGTCCTGCTGACGGTATGGGGCGCCGTGATCGTCCTGCTCAACCACTGACCCGTAACGGAACGGACACCGCCATGCCGAAGACCCGCCTCAGCCGTGAAGAGATCCGGTCCTACGCCCAGCTCTCCCCCTTCGAGCTGAAGGACACGTTCATCCGGATCGCGACGGACGCCCAGAGCGGCCGGCCGGGCCAGAAGGGGAAGACGACCCGGGCCATGCTCAACGCCGGCCGCGGCAACCCGAACTGGGTCGCCACCGGCCCCCGCGAGGCGTACCACGCGCTCGGCTACTTCGCGATCTCGGAGTCCCGGCGGGTGTGGACGGCCGACAACCTGGGCGGCATGCCGGAGGAGTCCGGGTGCGCGGAGCGCTTCGACCACTTCGTCCGTACGCACCCGGAGCTGCCGGGCATCGAACTGCTCAAGGCGAGCGTGGACCTGGCGGTGAAGCGGTTCGGCTTCGGCCGGGAGGCGTTCCTGCACGAGCTGGCGGACTCCTCGATCGGGGACAACTACCCGGTGCCGGACCGCATCCTGCGCCACACGGAGGAGATCGTGCGCGGCTATGTCGCGGACGAGATGTTCGACCACCGGCCGCCGGAGGGACAGACGCTGAGCCTGTTCGCGACCGAGGGCGGCACGGCGGCGATGTGCTACATCTTCGACTCGCTGATGAAGAACGGGATCCTGGAGAAGGGCGACCGGATCGCCCTGATGGTGCCGGTGTTCACCCCGTACCTGGAGATCCCCGAGCTGGACACGTACGACTTCGACGTGGTGCACGTGGAGGCGAGCCTGTTCACCGAGACCGGGGTGAGGCAGTGGCGCTACCCGGAGGAGGAGGTCGCCAAGCTCGCGGACCCCTCGATCAAGCTGGTCTGCTGCGTCAACCCGAGCAACCCGCCCTCGCTGGCGCTCTCCACCCGGGTCTCCGAGCAGATCGTGTCCATCGTCGCCGAGAAGAACCCGAACCTGATCATCGTGACGGACGATGTGTACGGGACGTTCGTGGAGGGCTTCCGCTCGCTCGCGGCCGATCTGCCGCGCAACACCCTCCTCGTCTACTCCTACTCCAAGCACTACGGGGCGACCGGCTGGCGGCTCGGGGTGATCGCCCTGCACGACGACAACGTGATCGACGCGATGCTGGCGGAGCAGGACCGGGAGCAGAAGGACCGGCTCAACAGGCGTTACGGATCGCTGACGTTGGAGCCGGAGAAGATGCGGTTCATCGACCGGATGGTGGCGGACTCCCGGCAGGTGGCGCTCAACCACACGGCGGGGCTCTCGCTGCCGCAGCAGGTGATGATGGCGCTGTTCTCGCTCTTCGACATGCTGGACGAGGGGCAGGCGTACAAGCACCGGATCCGGGCGATCGTGCGGCAGCGGCTCGAACTCCTGCTGGAGGGCGCGCACATGAAGATCTCGGAGGATCCGAAGCGGGCGGCGTACTACATCGAACTGGACCTGCTGGCCGAGGCGGAGCGGGTCCACGGGAAGCCGTTCGCCGACTTCCTGGAGCAGAACTACGAGCCGGTCGACCCGCTGTTCCGGCTGGCCGAGCAGACCTCGGTGGTCCTGCTCAACGGCGGTGGCTTCGACGGCCCCCAGTGGTCGGTGCGGGTGTCGCTGGCCAACCTGGACGACCTGGACTATCTGAAGATCGGCCACCATCTGCGGGCGATCTTCGACGCGTACGCCGAGGAGTGGCGGGCGGGTGGCACTGCCGGCCCGTCCGGCGTTTGAGGACATCTCTGGCTGTCCTGTACGACGGTCGGGGAGCCGGTATCCCCGCCGCCACCGGGGCGAACGGTGGCGGCGGGGGCCGACGTGGGGGCCCCGGGGGAGGTGGGGGCTCGACGACTCCCGGGGTTGCTTCACGAGCACGCTATCGCCCGCGGAACGGGCGAAGAGGGCGTTACGGACAGGGGGCGGCGTTCTTAGGTTCCGCTTAAGGAACGCATCGGAGCGGGTTAATACGGCGGCCCGGCGGCGGCCCGGTTCTCCTCGCGGCGCTGCCGGCCGATGCGGCGCCCCACCCGGCGGCCGTGGCCGCGCCGGCCGCGCTCGGGGCGGCTTCCGTGCAGGCCGATCCAGATCCGGACCTCGGTGCCGCCGAGGACGGATCGGCCGATGCGCAGGTCGCCGCCGGTGGACTCGGCGACCCGGCGCACGATGTCCAGGCCGAGGCCGGTGGAGCCGCTCGACCCCGCGCGCCCGCTGGCGCCCCGGGCGAGGGCCGCCTTCGGGTCGTCGATCCCCGGTCCGGCGTCGGAGACGAGCACGATGACCGCGTCGCCGCTGTGGTGGACGTCGACGGCGAAGGCGGTGCCCTCGCGGGTGTGCCGGAAGACGTTGCCGAGCAACGCGTCGAGAGCGGCGGCCAGTTCGGGGCGGGCGACGGGGATGCGTACCGTACGGTCGACTCCCGCGAGGCGCACCTCTCGGCCCTCGTCCTCGGCGAGCGCCGACCAGAAGCCCATGCGTTCGCGGATCACCTCGGAGGCGTCGCAGCCCGCGTCCGGCTGCCCGCCCTGGGTCTGCGGGCGCTGTTCGCGGGCGGTGCGGATGATCGTGTCGACCTCGTGCTCCAACTGCTGGACCGCCGCCCGGGTCTGCTCGGCCGCCGGGCCCTCACCGAGGGACGCGGCGTTCAGCCGGAGCACGGTGAGCGGGGTGCGCAGCCGGTGCGAGAGGTCGGCGGCCAGCTCGCGCTCGTTGGCCAGGAGCTGGACGACCTGGTCGGCCATGGAGTTGAACGCGACGGCGGCGGACCGCAGTTCGGTGGGCCCCTCCTCGGGGACCCGGGTGCCGAGGCGTCCCTCCCCCAGGTCCTGGGCGGCGCCTGCGAGGCGCTGGGCGGGCTGCACCATCCGTACGCCGAGCCGGTCGGCGACCGCGACCGAGCCGACGATCAGGGCGACGCCGACGCCCGCCAGCATCAGCCAGGCGGTGGCGACCCCGTTGGAGACCTCGCCCTCGGGGACGAACACCTCGACGACGGCGATCTGCCCGGTGCTCAGCGCGGTCGGCTGGAGGAGCGCGAAGCCACCGGTGACCTCGGCGATCGAGGCCCGCCCGTCCTTCCGCACGGTCGCCACGTCCTTGGGGGTGGCGCGCCGGGTGCCGATGCCCAGCGCCTCGCCCACGGTTGCGTCCGCCGCTCTCCCGGGGGCCGGGACGTGGACGGCGAGGTGGCCCCGGTCGCCCGGTTCGGTGGACAGGACGGCCCGGGTCAGCTCCTCGCGGTCGGTGGTGATGGAGAGGGTCGGGGCGATGGCCCCGGCCTGGCGTTCGGCATCGGAGAAGGCCCGGTCGCTGGCCATCTCCCGGATGACGAGTCCGAGCGGTACGGCGAAGGCGATGACGACCATCGCGGTGACCGCCAGGCAGACCTTGACCAGGGCCCATCTCATGCGGGCGGCTCCGTGACGGGTGCGTCGGCGGGCGGCTGGAGTTTCACGCCGACGCCGCGCAGGGTGTGCAGATAGCGCGGGCGGGCGGCGGTCTCGCCGAGCTTGCGGCGCAGCCAGGACAGATGGACGTCGATGGTCTGGTCGTCGCCGTAGGACTGCTGCCAGACCTCGGCGAGCAGCTCCTTGCGGGCGACGACCACGCCGGGCCGTCCGGCCAGAAAGGTGAGCAGGTCGAACTCGCGACGGGTCAGGTCGAGTTCGGTGCCGTCCAGCTCGGCGCTGCGGCGCAGCGGGTCGATGGAGAGCCCGCCGACGCGGATGACCCGGGGCGGCGGCGCCTCGCTCCCGGCGGCGCGCGAGCGGCGGAGCACGGCGGCCATCCGGGCGGAGAGGTGCTCGACGGAGAACGGTTTCGTCAGGTAGTCGTCGGCGCCGTCGTTGAGCAGCCGGACGATCTCGCTCTCGTCGTCCCGGGCGGTGGCGATGATGACGGGTACGTCGGTGATGGACCGCAGCATCTTCAGCGCCTCCGCGCCGTCCAGATCGGGCAGCCCGAGGTCGAGGATGACCACGTCGAAGCGGAAGTGCGCGACCTCGCGCAGCGCTTCGAGCGCGGTGCCCACGCTCCGTACCGTGTGGGAGGCCTCACTGAGGTGCCGGATGAGGGCGGAACGTACGAACTGGTCGTCCTCGACCACGAGCACACTTGCCATGGGCGGCACCGTACGCCATGGCGAGGGGCCCGGTCCCGGCCCCGCCGGATTCCTCCGCAAAGGCCGGAGAAGGGCGAGGGGACCCCGCCGGCCCGGGCGGATTCGAGGCGGCCGGGGTGAGCCGGAAGCGGTCCCGGTGGTGCAGGATGTGCCGGATGCAACGAGGACTCGTACACGCGCTGGCGTGGTCGCTCGCCACCGGCGCGGCGGTCACACTCTCGTGGTGGGGTGTGCACACGGTCATGACGGGGACGGCGTACGATCCGCCGCGGGCCGTACCCGTCTCGGTGGGCGCGGGGGCGCCGCAGCGCATCGGGCAGAGCACCGAGGAGCCGCTCGTCTCCTCGACCCACCGGACGTCGCCCTCCCCCTCCCCCTCCGCCTCGCGGGCCACCGGTGACGCGCGCCCTTCGGCGTCGGCCCCACGTCCCTCGCGTACGCCGTCGGCGACCCCGACGAAGCCGCCCGCGCGGTCGGCTCCGGCGAAGTCGTCGGGGCAGGTGAAGAGCTATCGGACCGACGGCGGCCGGGTGGTGTTCGAGCTGGGGGAGGAATCGGCGAAGCTCGTCTCGGCGACGCCCGAGCCGGGCTGGTCGATGCAGGTGTGGACGAACGACGCCTGGATCCGGGTGGACTTCGGCGACGGGGGCGGGGAGGACGGCACGACGTACTCCGTGTTCTGCACCTGGAACGGGACGCCGCCGACGGTGCAGATCGTCGAACCGTGAGCCGCCGTCATGCGGTCAGGGGTTCTCGAAGACGGACGGCGGGGGTGCGGGCGACGGTTTGGCGGCCGCATCGGTGACGACGGCCGCGCCGCCGGTGAAGTCGCTGAGCGCGCGGCCGTGTTCGACGCGGCCGGGGTGCGGATCGCTCGCCACCCGCCGGGTGAACTCCGCGACCGGGAGCGGCAGGGCCGAGGCGAGCAGGACCGCGTTGCCGAAACGGCGGCCCCGCCACACCACCGGGTCGGCGGCCAGCGCCAGTTCGGGGAAGACGGCGGCGGCGGTGGCGACCTGGCCGCGCAGATGGGCGAGCGGGGGGCCGTCGGCGAGGTTGGCGGCGTAGCACCCCTCGGGTTTCAGCACCCGGCGTACCTCGCCGAGGAATTCGGCGGAGGTGAGGTGGGCGGGGGTGCGGGCCCCGCTGAACACGTCCGCGATGACCAGGTCCGCCCAGTCGTCGGGGAATCTGCCGAGCCCTTCGCGGGCGTCGGCCGCCCGGACCCGGACGCGGGCCTGGGGGTCCAGTGGGAGGTGGTCGCGGACGAACTGCGTGAGGGGCGCGTCGAGTTCGACGATCTGCTGGGTGGAGCGGGGGCGGGTCGCGGCGGTGTACCGGGCGAGGGTGAACGCGCCGCCGCCCAGGTGCAGGACGTGCAGCGGCTGGAGCGGGGGCGCGGCGAGGTCGATGAGGTGGCCGAGGCGGCGCTGGTAGGCGAACGAGAGGTGCGTGGGGTCGTCGAGGTCCACGTGGGACTGCGGGGCGCCGTCGATCAGGAGGGTCCAGCCGTGCGGGCGCTCGCGGTCGGGCAGAAGCTCGGCGACGCCGCCGCCGACCGGCCGCGAGACGGCTTCGCGCTCGCCTCGGCCGGCGCCTCGCCCGGGGCCAGGGCGTCCCTGTCGGCCCTTCGCCCCGGCCTCCCCGCCGGCGCCCTTCCCCTTGGCCCGGCCCGGCGTTCCTCGACGTGCCACGTTCGCTGGTCCTTGCTGGTGGGGGCCCGGGGTCGCCGGCCTGGCGGAGGTGCGCGGAGGTGTTCCGCCCGTCCGGCCATTATGGGCTCAGCGGCAGCTGTCGGCCGCCTCGATCAGCCGGGCCGCCTGGTCGAGGGCGGCGCGGAGCACGGCCGGGTCGGTGACCGGGGCGTCCTCGGCGGGCGGGAGCAGCCAGCCGGACCCGAAGACCGGCGGCTCGGCGGGGATGCGCAGCCCGCGGCCGTCGGTCCGCGTACAGGCGCTGCCGGGTACGTCCCAGGCGTCGGCGGTGCCCGGCGGCACGAGGAAGCCGAGGGTGTCGCAGGCCCCGTCGTGCAGGACCGGGCCGACGGCCTCCTGGTCGCCGGCGCGACGGAGGATGTCGACGGCTTCCAGGCCCTGCCGGGCCGGGACCGTGACGAGGTCCAGGGGCGGGTCCGCCGGGGCGGGGGTCGTCGCGGTCGTCCGTGAGCCGGTCTCCCTGCCGAGGTGCAACAAGGGAACCCCTCCTCTCATCGCCGAACGGAGCCACACTCCGTCTCCACATGGACCAACGCCGTGGGTGCGTCAAGGGCTACGGGCCCACACCGCCGCAAAGGGTGGCAGTTCATGGCGGATCACGGGCGGTATGCCCGCTTTCGCAACGAAACGCTGCGTGTGCGCCTCGTCACAGCAGGTACGTTCATGCTCCGCCGGGACACCGGGGCTCCGGGGAGGCCGGAGCGACCGGGGAGGCCCGGGGACGCCGGGTGGCACGACCCCCGGCTGCACCAGAGAGGGGCCGGACATGGCGTCGACAGGGGCAGTTCCCAACCTCGCCTTGCGTCAGCTGCGCGGACAGCGCTCCGCCGGGGAGTTCGCGGCGGCCGTCCGCAGAGCGGCCCGGGAGATCGGGGAGCAGGTCGCGTGCGACGCCCGGTACATCGGACGTGTGGAGTCCGGGGAGATCCGCTGCCCCAACTACGCCTACGAACGCGTCTTCCTGCACATGTTCCCCGGGGCTTCCCTGACCGACCTGGGGTTCTCGGCCCGCGAGAGCGTACGGGGGCGGGGCGCCCGGGTCGTATCGGAACCCCCGCCTCCGCCCGGAGCCGCTCCTCCGGGGCCGGCCCCCTCGCCCCCGTCGCCCCGCGACACCGATACCGACGACATCCCCGAGGAGAGCGACGTGCTGCGTCGCGTGTTCATGATGAGCGGCACCGCCACGATGGCGGCCGCTTCCCTGGGTCTCGGCGGGGCGCCCGCCTCCGCCCGGGTCTCTCTGCCCACGCAGCGCCGAGTCGGCGAGGCGGAGGTGCTCGCCGTCGAGAAGGCCGTACGGGACATCCGGCTGCTGGACGACCGGCACGGCGGTGACGGGCTCTACCGGCGGGCCGCGCAGCCGCTGCGCGCGGCGTACGAGCTGCTGGACGCCGGGAGCACCGCGCGGCGCGCCACCGCGGACCGGCTGCACGCGGGCGCGGGTGAGCTGGCCATCTCGGTGGGGTGGCTGGCCCATGACTCGGGCCGCTTCGACGACGCCCGCTCGCACTACGCGGAGGCGCTGGCCACGGCGCGTCTCGCGGGGGACGCGGGGCTGGAGGCGCACGCGTTCTGCAACACGTCGTTCCTGGCCCGGGACGCGGGCCGGCCGCGCGAGGCGGTCCGGGCGGCGGAGGCCGGCCGGCGGGCCGCCCGCACACTGGGGTCGCCCCGGCTGCTGGCGCTGCTCGCGCTGCGGGAGGCGGGAGGCCGGGCGGGGCTCGGGGACCGTACGGGGTGCGACCGGGCGATCGGGCGGGCGCGGGCCGCCTTCGACCGGGGCCCCGCCTCCGGTGACCCCGAGTGGATGAGCTTCTTCCGGGAGGCGGAGCTGGAGCTGCTGGAGGCGCAGTGCTGGTCGTCGCTGGGCGACTGGTCCCGGGCGGCACGGCACGGGCGGCGGGCGGTGGTGCTCCAGGACGCGCACTTCACCCGGAACCTGGCGCTGTACCGGGCCCAGCTCACGGGTGACCTGGCCCGGGCGGGCCGGGCGGACGAGGCGGCGGCGACGGGGCACCAGGTGCTGGATCTGCTGACCCGGGTGCAGTCGTCGCGGATCCGGGGGATGTTGGCGGGGGCGGCGCGAGCGCTGGAGCCGCGGGCCGGGACGCCGGAGGTGTCGTCGTTCCTGACCCGCCACGGACCCGGCCCGTCCGGCGCGTAGGGCGGCGCCCCCTCCTTAGCCCGTTCCCGGGCGCGCAAACCCGGCCCGTGGAGCGGTGCCCCCGTCCAGCCCGTCCGGCGTTTGAGGACGGAACCGTTCAGCCCGTTCCCGGGCGCGCAAACCCAGCTCGCGGAGCGTTGCTCCCCTCCAGCCCGTCCAGCGGCGACCACCCAGCCCGTCCGGCGTTTGAGGACGGAACCGTTGAGCACGTTCCCGGGTGCGCAACAGGGTCTCCCCCGCCCCGGGGTCAGTTAAGTCACCGCCCACCGGCCGCAGGGTTCCGTCCTCAAGCGCCGGACGGGCTGGATGTGGCGCAGGGTTCCGTCCTCAAGCGCCGGACGGGCTGGATGTGGCGCGGGATTCCGTCCAGCTGACGCCCACCGAGTGGACGGTTCCGTCCTCAAGCGCCGGACGGGCTGGATGTGGCGCGGGCGGGCCGAGAGAGCAGGTACAGGCGCAAGAGGTGCGGGCGCCCCGGGTGGTCAGCGGTCCAGGTGGCCCGTGTCGTTCCAGCGTTCCACGGCCGGGAGGCCGTACGCCCAGCCCAGGACCGACAGCGACGTCGGCTCCAGACGGATCCGCGCGCCGAAGGACAGGTCCTCACCGAGCCAGCGGGCACCCAGCGCCCGCAGAATGTGGCCGTGGGCGAAGACCAGCACGTCCCGGTCCGACGACCGCGCCCACGCGACGATCTCGTCCGCGCGGGCGGTGACATCGGCCACGGACTCCCCGCCCGGCACCCCGTCCCGCCAGATCAGCCAATCCGGCCGGTCCGCCTTGATCTCCGCCGGGGTCAGCCCCTCGTACGCCCCGTAGTCCCATTCCATCAGCGCGTCCCACCGCTCCGCCCGCTCCCCGAACCCGGCGAGCTGGCAGGTCTCGGCGGCCCGGACGAGCGGGCTCGTGCGGACCTCGACGCCGGGCAGCCCCGCCCACGGTGCCCGGTGCAGCCGCTCGCCGAGCAGCTTCGCGCCCTCGCGCCCGCTGTCCAGGAGCGGGATGTCCGTCCTGCCGGTGTGGTTGCCCCGGACCGACCACTGGGTCTGGCCATGCCGGGCGAGCAGGATGCGCGGTGCCATGAAGGCTCTCCCTGGAACGCTGGTGCTGGGTTCTTCCATCATCCCGTACCGGCCCGCAAGGCAACCTCCCGGCCCCGGAGGGCGTCCCACCCTGCGCAGTCCCGGCCACGGATCGGACCACGGCGGGACCGCTGCGTACGGGACGTCCGGAAGGGGACCCCCGGGGGATGCGGGGGCACGGCGCCGCCGTACGGTTGAACGTTCGTCGTCGGCCGCATGAACATGGGGAGAGCTACCGGATGCCGCACGCCACCGCGCCGCCCGCGACCGGTCATCGGCCCCGCTGGTGGACGGAGTTGCCACTGATCGCGGTGGTGTACGCGCTGTACTCCGTGGGCCGCCTCCTGGTGCGCGGCGACGTGTCGACGGCGGTCGACCACGGCCTGGCGATCCTCCGGCTCGAACAGGCGCTGTACCTCAACGCCGAGCATCCGCTGAACCGTCTCTTCACCAGTACCCCGTCCATCGGCATACCCGCCGACTTCGCCTATGCCTCCCTCCATTACGTGGTCACCCCGGCCGTCCTCGTCTGGATGTTCCGGCGCAGATCGACGGCGTACCGGGCGGCCCGCGTCTGGCTGATGAACTCCACGCTGCTGGGTCTCGTCGGCTTCACGTTGATGCCGACCTGTCCGCCCCGGCTGCTGGACGCGAGCCACGGCTTCGTCGACACGATGGCGCAGTACAGCGCGTACGGCTGGTGGGGCGAGGGGGCGAGCGCGCCGCGCGGGCTGAGCGGGATGACCAACCAGTACGCGGCGATGCCGAGCCTGCACGTGGGCTGGTCTCTGTGGTGCGGGATCCTGCTGTGGCGGCACGGCCGCCACCCCTGATACGGGCGGCGGGGATCGCCTATCCGCTGATCACCACGATCGTCGTGATGGGCACCGCCAACCACTACTTCCTGGACGCCGTCGCGGGCGCGGCGGTGATGGGCCTCGGGGCCCTGCTGGTGAAGCCCGTCATCCGGTTCGCCGACGGGGTCAAGGCGCGGCTGGCCGGCGGCCTCAGCGGCGGCCTCCCGGGCGGCCGGAAGCGGGGCGCCGCGAGCACCGCCACCGCGGCGATTCCGGCGACCGTGTCCCCGGATGTCAGTGCCGGGTGCAAGACTTCCACGGGTGAGCGAATCCCCGGCCAGCGGACCACCTCCGCAGATCCCCCCGGCACGGCAGTCGGCGGCGCGGCAGCCAGAGACGCCGCCGACGCGGACGCGGACGCGAGCGACGACGCTCCGGCAGCGGCTCGCTGAGCTGCGCGGCCCGTCCGTCGCACCGCACCCGCTGGACGCCAGAGCCCTGGCCGCCCTCGCCGCCAACCCCGGCTGCAAGCGGCGGGCCCTGCTCGACGGCGCCGGGGTGGACAAGGGCGTGCTGGCCACGGCGCTCGGCTCACCCGCCCCCTTCGGGCAGTCCCAGTTCGCCTTCATGCGGGGCAACGCCTTCGAGGCGAAGGTCAAGGCCGACGGCGGCGCGGAGCTGCTCCGTCTGCTGTACGAGCGCCTGGGCGGCTCCTCCCCCGCCCCGGGCCCGGACGTCGCCACGCCCGATCTGAGCGCCGCCGGTCCCGAGGGCCGCGCCGCGCGCACCGCGCTCGCCCTGCGGGAGGCCACGGCGGCGGGTGGCTGGGCGCTTCTGGACCACCCGATGCTGGCCCTGGAGGTGGCGGGCTCCCCCGCCTTTCTGGAGCCCGACGCGGTGGTCGTGCACCCCGACGGCCGCTGGACGGTCGTCGAGATCAAGTCATTTCCCATGATCGACGCCTCGGCCGACGCGTCGAAGGTCGGCGCCGCCGCCCGGCAGGCCGCGGTGTACGTGCTGGCGCTGGAGCGGGTCGCCGCGGTCACCGAGGGTGCGGACGTGGGTCAGCGGGTGCTGCTGGTCTGCCCCAAGGACTTCTCCAATCTGCCGACCGCTTCCGTCGTGGACGTACGCAAGCAGCGCGCGGTGACCCGCCGTCAGCTGACCCGGCTGACCCGGATCGAGGACATCGCGGCGGGCCTGCCGGAGGGGACGACGTTCGATCCGGCGTGCCCCTCCGAGGAGCTGGACGCGGCCGTGGCGGCGGTGCCCCCGGCGTACGCCCCGGAGTGCCTGGCCGCGTGCGAACTGGCCTTCCACTGCCGGGCGAAGTCCCGGGCAGAAGGGGCGGTGGAGACGCTGGGCCGCAGTGTGCGCGGTGAGCTGGGCGGGCTGACGACGGTGGCCGGTGTGCTGGCCGCCGCCGCGGGCAAGGAGGGCGATCCCGCCGATCCGACGGTCGCGGCGCTGCGCCGGGCCGCCGCGCTGCGGACCGAGGCCCTGGAGAGCGCCGCCCTGCGGGCCGGGGCGCGGGAAGCCGCCTCGGTCCCGGGGCCCGGGACTCCGGAGGGCGCGGCCGCATGTCGCTGATCACCACCCTGGCCCGGCTGGAGGCCGTCGACTCCGGGCGCGCCCAGCCGCTCGCGACCGTCCGCCACCGTCATCTCACCGACCGGCCGCTGGTGCTGGTGCCGCTGACCACCGCCGGTGAGGCCGGGGCCCCGCTCGGGGCGCTGGTCGGCACGGACCGGGAGGCGCCCCGGCTGCTGGCCGTCGCCCAGCCGCGCGACCGGGATCTGCGGTTCGCGTTCCTGGCCGAGCTGGCGGAGGCGGTCCTGCCGCACATCGAGGCGTACGCGGAGGTCGTCGAGCCCGCCGAGCGCAACGAGACGGATCCGGCGACCGGCAAGAAGACCAAGGTCGAGGTCGAGCTGTGCACGGACGCGGGCCAGCTGATCGTGCCGAGCCGGGCGGGCGTCGAGTTCGTCCGGCTGCTGGGCCGGTCCATGCGGTTCCGCCGCACCGCCGAGGACGATCCGGACACCCCCTATCCGGCGCCGGCCCGGGTGCCGCTGCTCGGCCGCTGGCTGACGCACTACGGGGAGCGGGCCCGGGTGCCCGGCTCCTCGCTGCTGCTGGCCGCCACCGACCTGCTGAACCGGCACTGGGCGACCGGGCAGAGCAGCCTGGAGGACCAGCACCTCGGCGCGCTGCTGTCCTGGATCGACCCGCCGGCCGGCTCCTCGGGGGCCGAGGCGGCGCTGCGGGCGGAGCTGGCCCGGGACGGGGAGGGCCAGCTGCTGTGTCCCCCGGCCGGTCCGGCGACCGACCCGGACTTCGACAACCGGCTCCTCGCCCCGGCGATCGAGCGGTACGACCGGGCGCGCACGGCGTTGGCGTCCGCCGAGGACGGGCTCGCCGCGGATGCCCGCCTGGGTGAGCTGAGCGGCGCCGAGCGGGAGATCCGTTCGCTGCTGGCGCGGGTCATGCTGCCGACCTGGGACGCGGTCTGGCGCGGTCTCGACCTGCTGCGGGAGCTGCCCGAGGGATCCCGGGCCGAGGACCGCTGGACCCGGGACCGCTGGTCGTTCACCGCGCACCGCGACCGGGTGCGCTCGGGCGAGCCGCCGCAGCCGCGCCGCGACGACGCGGTGACGGCGGCACAGAAGCTGGCCTCCCGGGAGACCGCCCAGGCCCAGTTGGAGGCGCAGGAGGCGCTGGACGATCCGCTGGTGCTGGCGGGGCGGCGGCTGGCGGGCGAGGCGTTCCTCGGCACGGTGACGGATGTCGAGATGACGTACACCGAGTCGAAGCGGCCCTCGCCGCGCCCGCTGGTCACCGTCCGCACGGACGAGCGACCGCAGCTGGGCGAGCGGACGAAGGTCTACCGCTCGCTGGAGGGCAAGCCGCAGACGGCGGAGTTCGTGCGGGCCGAGGAAGCGCCGGACCAGGACGGCGACGTCCTGCTGGTGCTGCGGATCCTGGACCGGATGGGCCGGGGCAAGGAGCCCGCGCCCGGTTCGGTGCCGGAGCCCGGGGACCGGATCGCCTGGACCCTGTTCGAGCATGACCAGCGCGGCGGGCCGAAGCTGCCGGACCCGGAGGAGACGCCGTGGACCCATGGCGGACCGCCGGGCGCGGACGCCGCGACCCGTGCGGAGCAACCCGACCCCGTGACCCCGGAGGACCTGCTGTGATCACCGCCGTCCGGGAGGACCTTTCGTGAGCACCGTCTTCGATCCGGGCGCGGAGGCGGCCCGTGCGACCGGCGCGATCCTCGACGACACCCTGCGCGGCAGCAGCCGGGGCGTCGTCGTGGACTCGCCCCCGGGCGCGGGCAAGTCGACGCTGGTGGTCCGGGCAGCCCTGGAGCTGGCCGCCGCAGGGCATCCGCTGATGGTGATCGCGCAGACGAACGCCCAGGTGGACGACCTGGTGGTGCGGCTCGCGGAGAAGGACCCGGAGCTGCCGGTGGGCCGGCTGCACAGCAGCGACTCCGACCCGTACGACAAGGTGCTGGACGGCCTCGCCAACGTCACCAAGTCGGCGAAGGCGGCGGATCTGGCCGGGCTCGACGTGGTGATCTCGACGGCCGCCAAGTGGGCGCACGTGAAGAACGTGGAGCCGTGGGGGCACGCGATCGTCGACGAGGCGTACCAGATGCGCTCGGACGCGCTGCTGGCCGTGGCCGGGCTGTTCGAGCGGGCGCTGTTCGTCGGGGACCCGGGTCAGCTGGACCCGTTCTCGATCGTGGGCGCGGACCAGTGGGCGGGGCTGAGCTACGACCCCTCGGCGAGCGCCGTGTCCACGCTGCTCGCGCACAATCCGGAGCTGCCGCAGCACCGGCTGCCGGTGTCGTGGCGGCTTCCGGCGTCGGCGGCCCCGCTGGTGTCGGACGCGTTCTACCCGTACACGCCGTTCCGCAGCGGTACGGACCACGGGGACCGGAAGCTCTCCTTCGGAGTGGCGTCGGACGGGTCGGGGCCCGACCGGGTGCTGGACGAGGCGGCGGAGTCCGGGTGGGGGCTGCTGGAGCTGCCCGCCCGGCACACCCCTCGTACGGACCCCGAGGCGGTACGGGCGGTGGCCCTGGTGGTCCGGCGGCTGCTGGACCGGGGCGGCGTGGCCACCAGCGAGCGGGCGGACGAGCCGGTGCCGGTGACGGCGGACCGGGTGGCGGTCGGCACGGCCCACCGGGACCAGGCCGCCGCGGTGCGGGCGGCGCTCGCGGAGCTGGGCGTCACGGGGGTCGCGGTCGACACGGCGAACCGGCTCCAGGGCCGCGAGTTCGACGTCACGGTGGTGCTGCACCCCTTGTCGGGCCGCCCCGACGCCACGGCCTTCCACCTGGAGACGGGCCGCCTGTGCGTGCTGGCGTCCCGGCACCGGCACGCCTGCGTCGTGGTGTGCCGGGAAGGGGTGGCGGACCTGCTGGACGAGCATCCGTCCACGGAGCCGGTTCAGCTGGGCGTCACGGTGAAGTTCCCCGACGGCTGGGAGGCCAACCACGCGGTGCTGGCCCATCTCGCGGAGCACCGGGTGCGCTGGAAGCCTTGAGGAGGTGTCCGGTCGGCGGAGCTCAGGCCCCGAGGCGCCCTTGCGCGGGGTTGGACAATGGAGGGTGGCCGTCCTGGCCGTGCGAGGGAGGAACAGCACATGACAGAGTCCGAGCGGAACGAACGGCAGCGGCTGCGCCCCGCGCCCCTGCTCTTCGAGCCGTCTCAGGCCACGGCGGACCCGGAGCACTTCTTCGACCTGGAGTCGCTGGAGGACCCGCGTGAGCTGCTGGCCCGGGCGACCGAGCTGACCCAGGCCTTCCGGGCGGCGACGGACCGGTCGGTGGAGTTCCAGGCGATGGCGGCGGCGCAGCTCGCCGACCCGCGCCGGTTCGACCGGCTGACCGCGGCGGATGTCGCGGAGCGCGCGGAGTGGACCGAGGACTACGCGAAGAAGATGATCGAGTTCGGCCGCTCCCTGCTGGACTCCCCCAGAGCCTGACGTACGGGGACGAGCCCGGGAGCCCGGGAACACAAGCCCCGGGGCCTCCGGGGCCGAAGTGATCGAAGTGATGGATGGGGCGGCCTGGACCGATGTGGCCCGTGGGGCGGCCGGGGCAGGTGCTGCGGCGTCAGTCCGGGGGTCAGGTCCCGTGGCATATTCCGGCGGGCAAGATACCCCTCCCTCTCCTCGCCTGTCCCGGTTTCCGGCAACTCTCGGAATCAGTTCCGTCACTCCCGGTAGACCTTGCTGCATGAGCGCATGGCTGAAAGACACAACGACCCTGCGGACCGGTGCCGCCGTCGCGCACCACGGCGTCGACATCTTCGCCCTGCTCCGGGACCAGTCGGGATCCCAGGCCGCCCAGGTCACGGCGGCCGGCGCCGCCTGGCTGGCCGGCGCCGCCCCCTACCCGCGCAGCACGCTCGCCCAGTGGGAGGAGCACCCCACGGCCCCCGGGGTGCTGCCCTGCGGTTCCGCTTTCGACGTGGTGAACGTACCGGCGCTGTTCGGGCGGCGGATGCTGGAGCGGCTCTGGGCGGAGGGGCCCGGCTCCGGCCCGGTCGCCACGCACCGGGGCCGGATGCTGCTGTTCGCGGCCCCCGGAACGGCTCAGCGGCTGCCCTCGCTGCTCGCCTGGGAGGAGTGGGGAACCGGCGGTTCCGACAGGTCCGGCGGCCCCGGGGACGCGCGCGGCCCGGTGCCGCCCCTGCTCTGCCACGGCACCGGGGACGCCGTGACCGTACCGCCCCTGACCTGCGCGTCGTCGGACGGTGGGCCGCGCTGGGTGGTCGCCCCCGACACCCGTACGCCGTGGCTGCCGGGTCCCGATGTGCTGCTCTGGGCGTGTGTGCGGGTGAGCCGTTCCGCTTCCTCGCGGGGCCCCGCGCATACGATTTTTCCTCGGGCGGATCAGGGTGCTAATGTCTACGACGTCACCAGGCGCCGTTAGCTCAGTTGGTTAGAGCAGCTGACTCTTAATCAGCGGGTCCGGGGTTCGAGTCCCTGACGGCGCACCGACGGAAGAAGCCCCTCGCAAAAGCGGGGGCTTCTTCGTGTGCGGGGGCCGGCGGGAAGGTGTCAGATCCCGGCGGTGATCCGGACGGTCCAGGAGCCGGACGGGGTGCGGTCGGCGACCTCGATACGGGTGGCGTCGCCCGGGACGGTGAAGGTCTCGCCGACCCCGAGCGGGGCGTCCGCCAGCGGCGGGTAGACCGAGCGGTCCCAGCAGGCCCCGGTCTCCGGGTGGGTGTCGACGACCTCGACGGGTCCGCCGCCGGAGGCCGTCTCGCCGCGGACGCGGTAGATCAGGATGCCCTCGGCGCAGGTGCCCCGGTCGTTGCCGGTGGCACTGCGGGCCTCGATGGCCAGGGCACTGTCGGTGCCGGTGCGGACGACGGCGAGCCGGGTCCCGATCGAGCCGCCGGGCACCGGGGCGGCGGCGACCGGTTCCAGGGTGAGGTCGGCCGAGCCCCGGACGCAGACGACCTGCCGGCCACCGAGCCAGCCGAGCTTCCACCTGTGCCAGCCGAACAGGTCGGGGGCGAGGCCGAACTGGCTGCCCATGACGTCCCAGTCGCCGACGTACGTGTCCCAGTCGCCCTTGCCGTCGGTGGGCCGGTGGTAGAGGTCGGCGAGGTCGAAGACGTGCCCGGTCTCGTGGGCGAGGACGTTGCGGTCGGGCGGGTGCTGCTCGAAGACCGTGACGACGCGCCGGATGTCATGGTCGTCGGCGCGCAGCGGCCGGTCGAAGTTGACGACCTTCGTGGCGTCGGAGTCGACGCCGGGGGCGTCCGGGTCGGCCACCAGGTAGACGACGTCGTACCGGGAGAAGTCCACGTCGTCGTCGGCGGCGGCGATGGCCTCCCGGAGGTAGGCGGTGCGCCGCTCGGCGTTCCAGTCCCGCTCTATGGCGTACCAGGTGGAGTCGCGCGGCATCTGCGTCCAGGTCCGCTGCGGGTGCGGGCGCAGGGTGAACCGGCCGTAGCTGGCGCGTTCGAAGAAGCGGGTGGTGGCGGGGAAGTGGTCGGCGGTGAGCGCCTCGGGAGTGAGCACCGGCTCGGAGTCCGGGAAGGACAGGAAGATCATGACCGCGTCGAGGCTCTGATCGGGGCGCGGGTAGGCCGCGTTCCAGGTGTTCAGGCCGAGCGAGTGGTGGGCCGCCGTCCGGGGCAGGGCGCAGGGCGTGGCGTCGCCCGTCGCGGCCACGGCGGGGCCCGCGACGAGGGACATGGCGGCGAGCGCCAGCAGGGAGGTGGCGGCGGCGGCCAGACTGCGCAGGGGCGGCCGATCCTCTCCCCCGGGTCCGCGACGGGACGGCACATCGACCTCCGGGTGGGGAAACACGGTCCATCCCGTCCACCCTGTGCCGCTTCACCACGCCACGCCCTGTTGTGCTGCCCCACATGGGTCAGCGGTCAAAATCGCCACCCACACCTTCACGGAACGTCACCGTCAGTCAGTCCCGTAGTCCGATGAAACAGATCCGCGCAGAAATGACCAGGACCGGGCAAAGCGGAACCCCTGCAGCCGTTCACTTCCGGCCGCTCACCGTGGCCCGGACCGAACGGTGAGCTGGAACGGCCGACGCGGCACCCTTTATGCTTCACCACGCTTTCCCGCGTGGAACGGGCCCCTTCACGGGACGACCACCCGGTGGCCAGTCCGACCCCACCAGTTCACAACGACCTTCACAGCGGGAGCGAGCGGTGAGCGGAACTTCCGAAGGGCCGAGGGCCTCGGCAGGCACGGCCCCGGGCACGCCCGCCGCGCCGGTCACGGAGCGTCATACGACGGCCCCGGCCGAGAACGGCCCCTCGCGGACCGATTCCGCCCGGACCGGTCCCCCCGGGGCCGGTCCGGGGGCCGATCCCGGTTCCGCCGCCTCCGAGCTGCGCGACTACCGGGCCGCGTTCAACGCCGCCACACTCCCCATGGGCGTCGTCGACGGCCGGGGCCACGTCGTGCGGGCCAACGAGGCGCTCGGCGGGCTCCTGGGGACCCCTGCGGCGGTCCTCGCCGGGCGGCAGGCGTGCGAACTCCTCGATCTGGCCGGCGACGACCGCACCTGGCACGCGTACCGGGAGGTGCTCCTCGGCCGCCGTTCCCGGTTCCGCTGCACGCGCCGGCTCAAGCACCCCGACGGGCGCTCCCTGTGGGCCGAGATCACCGTCGTACCGATGACGGGAGCCTCGGCGGCGGAGTCCGCCCGGGTGCTTCTGACGGTCGCGGACGTCAGCGACCGGCGGGAGCTCCAGGAGCGGCTGCGCCACCTCCAGATGCACGACCCGGTGACCCGGCTGCCCAACCGGACGCTGTTCTTCGAGCGCCTCGCCTCGGCCCTGGAGACCGCGCCGTACCAGGACGACTCCCTGCCGCCCCGGCAGCACGCCCGGATCGGCCTCTGCTACCTGGACCTGGACGGCTTCAAGGCGATCAACGACACCCTGGGGCACCGCACCGGGGACCGGCTGCTGGCCGCCGTCGCCGCGCGGCTCACCGACTGCGCCGAGAACGACGCCTCCCGCAACGCCGGGGGCAACCGGCTGGTGGCGCGGCTGGGCGGCGACGAGTTCGCGATCCTGGTCGAGGACTCGGCCGGCACCCAGGAGCTGACCGACCTGGCCCGCTCGGTCCTCGCCGCGCTCCAGCAGCCGTTCGACCTGGCCGGACAGCGGCTCTCGGTCTCCGCGTCGATCGGCGTGGTCGAGCGGACCGCCGCGGGCACCTCGCCCACCGGTCTGATGCAGGCCGCCGACACCACCCTGTACTGGGCGAAGGCGGACGGCCGGGCCCGCTGGACCCTGTTCGACCCCGAGCGCAACGCCCACCGCATGACCCGGCAGTCCCTCTCCTCCACGCTCCGGCCCGCCGTGGAGCGCGGCGAGTTCACGCTGGAGTACCAGCCGCTGGTCGGGATGGCCGACGGGGTGCTGCGCGGGGTCGAGGCGCTGGTGCGCTGGAACCACCCGCAGTTCGGCGTGCTGCCGCCGAATCGGTTCGTCCAGATCGCCGAGGAGGACGGATCGATCGTCCAGCTCGGCCGGTGGGTGCTGCGCACCGCGTGCCGGCAGGCGCGGCGCTGGCAGCTGGACCACCCGGACGAGCCGCCGCTGTTCATCAGCGTCAACGTCGCCGTACGGCAGGTCTGGGACTCCGACCTGGTGGCCGATGTGGCGCAGATCCTGGCGGAGACCGGACTCGCCCCCGGGCTGCTCCAGCTGGAGCTGACCGAGTCGGCGGTGATGGGCTCCGGCGGCCGTCCGCTGAGAGCGCTCCAGGCGCTGAGCGACATGGGCGTACGGATCGCCATCGACGACTTCGGGACGGGTTATTCGAACCTCGCCTACCTCAGCCGGCTGCCCGTCTCCGTCCTGAAACTGGACGGGGCGTTCGTGAAGGGCTTCCGGTACGAGGACGGCACGCATCCGAGCCCGGCAGACGAAACGATCGTGGAGGCCATGGTGCAGCTGGCGCACCGTCTGGGCCTGACCGTCACCGCGGAGTGCGTGGAGACGGCCGGACAGGCGGAGCGGCTGCGGCGGATCGGCTGCGACACCGGGCAGGGGTGGCTGTACTCACGGGCCGTGGCGCCGGAGCAGATCGCCGGGCTGATCGGGTCCCGGCCGCTGGAGGGCTGAGGCCCGGGGCGATCGGGACCGCCACCGACCGCCCGGGACCCCGCACGGTCTACGGAGCGTTCGGCAGGCCGTACGCGTCCGCGATCAGGCCGTAGCTGCGCAGCCGCGCGTCCCCGCCGTGCGCGTTGGCGGTGATCATCAGCTCGTCGGCGCCGGTGCGCTTGGCCAGGTCGTCCAGGCCGGTGCGGACCTCGTCGGCGGTGCCGTGGATGACGTTGGAGAGCCAGCCGTCGACGAACTCCCGCTCCATCGGGGAGAAGTCGTACGCCTCCGCCTCCTGAGGGCTCGGGATCAGCCCGGGGCGGCCGGTGCGCAGCCGGACCATGGACAGCGCCCCGGTCAGCACCTGGCGGCGGGCCTCGCGCTCGTCGTCGGCGGCCAGCGCCGAGACTCCGATCAGGGCGTACGGGGCGTCCAGCACGGCGGAGGGCCGGAAGGACTCGCGGTACAGGTCGAGCGCCGGGATGGTGTTCTGCGCCGAGAAGTGGTGCGCGAAGGCGAACGGCAGCCCCAGCGTCCCGGCCAGCCGCGCACTGAAGCCGGAGGATCCCAGGAGCCAGACGGGCGGCCGGTGGGCGGACTGCACCCCGCCGGGCGACGTCGCCTGGACCGGGCCCGGTACGGCGTGGATGCGGCGGTAGGGGTGCCCGTCCGGGAAGTCGTCGTCCAGGAAGCGGATCAGCTCCATGAGCTGCTGCGGAAAGTCATCGGCGCCCTCGTTGAGCCGGTCGCTGCGGCGCAGGGCCGCCGCCGTCGCGCCGTCCGTGCCGGGGGCCCGGCCGAGGCCGAGGTCGACGCGGCCCGGGGCCATCGCCTCCAGGGTGCCGAACTGCTCGGCGATCACCAGCGGGGCGTGGTTGGGCAGCATGACCCCGCCGGAGCCGAGGCGGATGCGCTCGGTGTGGGCGGCGATGTGCGCGAGGATCACGGCCGGGGAGGACGAGGCGACCCCGGGCATGGAGTGGTGCTCGGCGACCCAGAAGCGGTGGAAGCCGCGGCTCTCGGTGAGCTTCGCGATCTCCACGCTGGTGCGCAGGGCCTGGGTCGCAGTGCGGCCCTGGCCCACGGTGACCAGGTCGAGGACGGACAGCGGAACGGTGGCCGTCCCGGCCGCCGCGCCCCGGATCCCGTCGCCGTCGGCCGCCCGGCCGCTCGTGTCGCCGCTGGTCTCGTCGCCTCGGATGTCGTCCACGTGTCGGCCTCTCCCGGTGCTGCTGTCGTACGTCTGCGTATCGGAGGGACAACAGGAGGGCGGCTCCGTTTTATTCCCGGACGATGCTTTCCCGAGGGGTCCGGTCGTACACCGCGCGCTACTCCCGCACCTCGATGCCCTTCGGCTCCAGCTTCCGCAGCACCGGCTCGCGGCTGGCGAACAGGGTGCCGAGCGTGGGCGCCCAGGTCCGGCGGTCGGCGAGGCGCAGTCCCTCCCAGACCGTGACCTGGTTGGCGGTGAGCACGGGCTTGCCGAGCAGTTCCTCCAGCTCGGGGATGTACGCGGTGGTGTGCAGGGAGGTGTCCGGGACCAGCACCACCTCGGCGTCCGGGTGGTCCGCCTCCCGCACCAGGCGCTTCACCTCGTCCGGGCCCCAGGACCCGGCCTCGGCCGACGAACCGGCTCCGCCGGACGCGGCGGCCACCACCTCGACGCCCGCCGACGCCAGGAAGTCGGCGAAGAGCCCGGTGACGTCGTCCGGATAGGACGCGGCGACGGCGACCCGGCGGGCGCCCAGCTCCCGTACCGCGTGGCCGAAGCCGATGGAGGTGCTGGAGGCGGGCAGTCCGGCCGACCTGGCGAGCGTGGCGACCTGCTCGTGGGCGCCCTCCCAGCCCAGCCCGAAGCTGCCGCCGCTGGAGGCCCAGATCAGCGCCTCGGCCCCGGCCAGGCGCAGTTCCTCGACGCCCTCGGCGATCCGGTCGGGGTCGCCCTGCTCGCGCAGCGCGTCGGCGCGGTAGACGTCCTCGCCGGTCTCGGTGGAGAACAGGGGCAGCCGGATGTCGGTGTCGAGCAGGATCTCGGTCCGTGGGAAGTCGTCCTCGGCGGCGTGGCCCGGGTAGAGAAGTCCTACGGTCGTCATGTCCACCCTTCCTGGTGCGTCGACGGCTCGCCGCGCGGCGGGCGATCCCCTCACGGGATCGCGGCGGGCGGCCCCGTCACAGGTCCGCCGCGGCCCTCCGGACGCTCCGGCGGCCGTGACCGCGCGACCGGTCACTCTTGCCCCGACTTGTTCCCAGTATTCCCCCGGGCGCTCGCCGGGGCGCGCGGCCGGGCGTCGTTGACGCGGCGGTGACCTGCTGCGAGCGTGGGCGGTCGATCTTGTCCGTTCCGTCGCGGAGGGCCGACCACCCATGCCGGATCCCGTCCTGCTCGTCCTCGACGCCGCACCCTCCCCGCGGCTCGGCCGGCTCACCGGCCGGGCGGATGTGCGGTACGCGGACGCCGGCACGCTCGCCGAGCGGCTGCCGGCCGCCGATGTGCTGCTGGTGTGGGACTTCGCCTCGGACGCCGTACGGGACGCCTGGCCGGGTCCCGGTGCACGCCCGCGCTGGGTGCACACGACGAGCGCGGGCGTGGACCGGCTGCTCTGCCCGGAGCTGGTCGCCTCCGACACCGTCCTGACCAACGCGCGGGGCGTCTTCGAGCGGCCGATCGCGGAGTACGTGGCGGGGCTGGTGCTGGCGATGGCCAAGGACCTCCCCGGCACCCTCGCCCTCCAGCGGGAGCGGCGCTGGCACCACCGCGAGGGGCAGCGGGTCGCCGGTTCACGGGCGGTGGTCGTCGGCGCGGGCCCCATCGGCCGGGAGATCACCCGGCTCCTGCACGGCCTGGGGGTCACGGTGGCCCTGGTGGGCCGGACCGCCCGGCGCACCATCCACGGGGCGGAGGATCTGGACCGGCTGGCGGCGCGCGCGGACTGGGTCATCGCGGCGGCCCCGCTGACCGACGCGACGCGCGGGATGTTCGACTCCCGTTTCTTCGGGCTGCTCCAGCCGTCGGCGCGGTTCATCAACGTGGGGCGCGGGGCGAGCGTGGTACAGGCCGATCTGGTGGACGCGTTGAACCGCCGCTGGTTCGCCGGCGCGGCGCTCGATGTGTTCGAGGACGAACCGCTGGGCGCGGACAGCCCGTTGTGGGACGTACCGGGGCTGCTGGTCTCCCCGCACCTGAGCGGGGACACGGTGGGATGGCGCGACCGGCTGGGCGAGCAGTTCGTCGCGCTGTACGAACGCTGGTCGCGGGGCGAGCCGTTGCCCAACGTGGTCGACAAGCAACGCGGTTACGTCCCCTCCGCCGACCTCGACGGGACCGGCGACGCCAACGGGTGAGCGGCCCGGACGACGAACACCCACGGCGCTCCGCGGCCGACACACAGTCATGAACCTTCGGCGACGGGGGAACACGCCATCGCACACACGCGGTCGCACTCCGCACACCTCGGTCGCACCCCGCGCACCTCCGGTCGCGCTCCGCCTCTCTCCAGGCACGGGAAGGTCACCTTCCGGCCACTGTTGGGTTACATGCCTCCGGCTACCCGCATAGACGTACGGGATCGGGCAGGCGCTCACCCTGTCCGGACTGTTCGACCTCCAGGAGATTGCGAACCATGGCTGAATTCCCGAACCTGTCCCGCCGGGGTTTCCTCAACGGAACGGCGGCCGTGGGCGGCCTCCTCGTCGTGCCCGGCCTCCTCACCGCGTGCAGCAAGACCGACGCCGGCTCCGCGACGGGCGAGGGCGCCCTGGAGAAGCTCCGCAAGCAGGGCTTCGTGCGGGTGGCGTACGCCAACGAGGCCCCGTACGGCTACCTGGAGGGCAAGGAGCTCAAGGGCGAGGCCCCGACGCTGCACCGGGAGATCTTCCAGGCGCTCGGGGTGGACGAGCTGAAGCCGACGCTCTCCGAGTGGGACGGGCTGATCCCGGGCCTTCAGGCGGGCAAGTACGACGTGGTCAGCGCGGGCATGGCCATCACCCCGGAGCGCTGCGGCAACGCGATCTTCTCCGAGCCGGAGTTCATCTCGCCGACCGCGCTGATGGTGAGGAAGGGCAACCCGAAGAAGCTCACCGATCTGGACTCCGCGAAGGAGGCCGGGGTCACCATCGGGGTGATGTCCGGTGCGGTGGAGGGCAGTTACGCCAAGGGCGCGGGCATCGCCGAGGGCAGGATCAAGACGCTGCAGAAGCCGCAGGACGGAGCGGACGCCGTCAAGGGCGGCCGGATCGACGCCTTCCTGCTCACCGGCATCTCGCTGCGCTGGCTGGCGAAGACCAACCCGGACACCGAGGTCACCGAGCCGTTCGTGCCTCAGATCGACGGCAACGCGCAGTTCTCACCGGGCGGCGCGGTGTTCCGCAAGGGCAACGAGGATCTGCGGGACTCCTTCAACCGCGAGCTGAAGAAGATCGTCTCCGACCGCTCGCGCTATGTGCAGCTGCTGGAGCCGTACGGGTTCGGGGAGTCGGAGATCCCGCCGGAGGACCTGAAGACGGCGGATCTGTGCAAGGGCTGACGGGGCGGGCGGGCGCGCGCGCATGAGTGACTTCTTCTCCCTCCTCGTCGAGGAGTTCCCCCGCGTCCGGTCGGGCCTGTGGGTGACGCTCCAGGCCACCGTCCTGGGCGCGCTGCTGGCCGGGGTGCTGGCGTTCGCGCTCGGCCTGATGGCGGGCAGCCGGCTGCTTCTGGCACGCGGGGTCTCCCGGGTGGTCGTGGAGTTCTTCCGGGGCACCTCGCTCTACATCCAGCTGTTCTGGCTCTACTACGCGATGCCGCTGGTGACCGGCTACGAACTGACCCCCGTCATCTGCGGGGTGGTCGCGTTCGGCCTCAACTTCGGTGCGTACGGCGCCGAAGTGGTGCGGGGCGCGATCAACTCCGTACCGCGCGGGCAGTACGAGGCGGCGATCGCCCTCAACCTGAGCCCGGCCAGGCGGCTGTGGAAGGTGATCCTGCCGCAGGCGTGGGTGCAGATGATCCCGAGCTTCACCAACCTGCTGATCCAACTGCTCAAGGCGACCCCGCTGCTGTGGCTGATCTCCGCCGCCGATCTGATGACGGTGGTCCAGCAGCTGCGCGACCGCACCGGTGAGACGCTCACCGCCTATCTGACCCTGCTGGCCGCCTACTTCGTGCTGGCGTACGCCCTGACGATGCTGATGAATCTGCTGGAGCGGAGCGCCAAGCGGCGGCTCGGCCTGGACACCGGCGCGAAGAGCCTGTTCAAGAGCCGCAGCGCGTCCACCGCCGCCGTGGGAGGTACCCGATGAACGACGGCTTCGACTGGGACGCCGCCGGCGAGTCCCTGCCGCTCCTCCTGGAGGGGTTCCGGGTCACCCTGCTCGCGACCGTCCTCGGCACCCTGGTGGCGGCCGTGCTGGGGCTGGTCGTCGCGATGGCCGGGCGGGCGCCCAGCAGGTTCGCGACCGTCCCGGTGCGCCTCGTCACGGAGTTCGTCCGCTCCACCCCGCTGCTGGTGCAACTGGTCGGCGCGGCGGCCCTGTTCAACACGGTGGAGCCGCTGTACATCGGCATCGCGGTCCTGGGAATCCACTACGCCGCGTACACCTCCGAGGTCTACCGGGCCGGGATCGACGGGGTGCCGAAGGGCCAGTGGGAGGCGTGCCGCGCGCTGTCGCTGTCGCCCCGGCGGACCTGGCAGGCCGTGATCCTGCCGCAGGCGGTGCGCAATGTGCTGCCCGCGCTCGGGAACTACGCGATCTCGATGTTCAAGGAGACGCCGTTCCTCGCCGTGATCACGGTGCAGGAGATGGTCTTCGAGGCCCGGAAGTACGGGGCCGACAACTTCGCGTACACCGAGGTGTTCACCCTCGCCGGCCTGATCTTCCTGGTCGCGAGCTACCCCACGTCGCTGTTGATGAGAAAGCTGGAGAAGCGCCTTGGCCACTGAACCCCTCCCCCTGCAGAAGACGGATTCCCCGGGGCCGGCCGCCGCTCCCGAGGACGCCGCCCCCGCCCCGGCCCGTACGGGCGAGCCGCTGGTCCGGTTCGACAAGGTGGTCAAGCGCTACGGCGACCATGTGGTCCTGGACGAGCTGGACTTCACCGTGGAGCGCGGCGAGCACGTCACCCTGATCGGGCCCAGCGGCTCGGGCAAGACCACGATCCTGCGGCTGCTGATGACGCTGGAGAAGGTCAGCGGCGGGGTGATCTGGGTCGACGGTTCCCCGCTGACCCACATCCGCACCCCGGACGGTTCGCTGAAGCCCGCGGGCGAGAAGCAGCTCCGCGCGTCCCGGAAGAAGATCGGGATGGTCTTCCAGCAGTTCAACCTCTTCCCGAACATGAAGGTGATCGAGAACATCACCGAGGCCCCGGTCAGCGTGCTCGGCCGGAGCCGCGAGGCGGCGGAGACCCGGGCCCGGGAGCTGCTCGACCTGGTCGGGCTCTCGGCGAAGGTCGACGCCCACCCCTCCCAGCTCTCCGGCGGCCAGCAGCAGCGGGTGGCGATCGCGCGGGCACTGGCGATGGAGCCGGAGATCCTGCTGCTCGACGAGGTGACCTCCGCGCTCGACCCGGAGCTGGTGGCCGGGGTGCTGGAACTGCTCGGCGACATCGCCCGCAACACCGACATCACCATGCTCTGCGTGACCCACGAGATGAACTTCGCCCGGGACGTCTCGGAGAAGGTCCTGATGTTCGACGCGGGACGGGTCGTGGAGTCCGGATCCCCGGAAAAAATCTTCTCGGATCCCTCACACGAACGTACGCGCGAGTTCCTCAACGCGGTGCTGTGACCTCGCGGTTGATAGTCCGCCCATGACAGTGGCATATGCCAGACGGGTGCGCCCCAGATGACAGCTCCGGGGCGCCCCTACTGACTCGTCAACTGCCGCCCCGCGGGGCCGTCCGGCGGCTATCGTGGGGCGAAAGCTTGCGGTCACAACCTGGTAGGGGGACACCGTGGCGTTGAAGCCCGAGCCGACGGCGCCGTTCCATTCGGTGCAGTACGCCCTGCGCGTGCTCGAATCGGTCTCCAAGCACGGCAACGGGGTGACCGACGCCCAGATCTCCCGCGAGACGGGGCTGCCGACCGGCCACCTCGCCTCCCTCCTGCTCACCCTGCGCCGCGAGGGCTATGTGGAGCAGGTCAGCGACGGCGCGTACGTCATCGGCGCGTCCCTGCTGCTGCTCGGCTCCGGGGCGGCCCGCCGCCAGGCCCTGGAGGACCGCCTCCAGCTCACCCTGTCCGAGCTGCGCGACTCCGTCGGCGCGGCCGTCTACCTCAGCCGGTATGTGGACGGCGAGGTCAGTGTGACCCAGGTCGCGGACGGACCGCTCACCCCCGCGGTCAACGAGTGGGTGGACTTCCGCTCCTCGGCGCACGCCAGCGCGGTCGGCAAGTGCCTGCTGGCCCAGCTCGACCACGACGGGCGGCGCGACCACATCTCCCGGCACCGGACGGCCCGGCTCACCTCGCGGACGATCACCGACGAGAAGATCCTCTTCTCCCAGCTGGACGCCCAGTCCGCCACGGTCCCGGTGCTGGATCTCCAGGAGTACGCGGTGGGCACCGTCTGCGCGGCCGTGCCGCTGACGGCCGGCTCCGCCGCGGGCTGCCTCGCCCTGTCGCTGCCGATCGAGGACGCGCACCGCCTGCGGTCGGCGGCCGAGACGCTGAGCCGCCGGGCGGCGCCGGTGCTGCTGTCGCTGGCGCTGTAGCGGCCACAGGGGGCTCCGGGCGGGGTGGTCACCAGCACCCCTCGGGACCAGGTATTATTTTCGAGTCAGCAGGCGCCGTTAGCTCAGTTGGTTAGAGCAGCTGACTCTTAATCAGCGGGTCCGGGGTTCGAGTCCCTGACGGCGCACGACACGGGGTGGCGGTCTTCTTCACGAAGGCCGCCACTTCGCTTTTCCGGGTACGGCTCACAGTGACGTGCCGTGCTCCTCGTACTGGTCCAGCAGGGCCGCGAGCCCCGCCGCGTCCAGCGGCCCGTAGCTCCCGTCGCCGTCCCGGTCCCACCACACCGGGTCCGGACAGCGGAAGCCCTCCCGGCGCAGGGCCACCCGGTGGATCTTGTTCGTCGCGGTGACCGGCATCCGGTCGAGGATCCGGACGAACCGGGGCGCCATCTTCGTCCCCAGGTCCGGCTGGGCGCGCAGGAACGCGGTGAAGGCCGCCGGGTCGAAGGCCGCACCCGCCCGGAGTGCGAGGGCGGCCATCACCTGATCGCCGGTGACCGGGTCCGGGACGGCGTAAACGGCTGCGGCCGCCGCCGCCTCCCAGCGGGCGAGGATGTTCTCGATCGTCGCGGCGGCCAGGTTCTCGCTGTCGACGCGGAGCCGGTCGTCGGCGCGCCCCGCGAAGTGGAGGTAGCCATCGGCGTCCCGGTAGAAGAGGTCCCCGGTCCAGTACCAGCCGCGCCGGGCCCGCTCCGCGTCCGCCGCCGGGTTGCGCCAGTAGCCCTCGAAGGGCGTCGGGCCCCGGTTGACCAGCTCGCCGATGGCCTCGTCCCCGTTGAGCAGCCGCCCGCCCGGGCCGAACCGGGCCGGGGGTCGTTCCTCGCCGCTCTCCGGGTCGACGACGGCGAGGTCGTCGCCCGGGGCGGCCCGGCCGATCGCGCCCGGCGGGGTGCCCGGGGTGTGCTGGATCGCCGCGCCGCCCTCGGAGGAGCCGTACCCCTCCACGAGTCGCACCCCGAACCGCCCCCGGAACCGGGCCGCGTCCACCGCCCCGGCCTCGGTGCCGAAGCCCAGGCGCAGCGGGTGGTCCCGGTCGTCGGGGCGCTCGGGGGTGGCCAGCAGATACTGCACGGCACGTCCCACGTAGGTGAAGTACGTCGCCCCGTAGCGGCGTACGTCGTCGAGGAAGGCGGAGGCGGAGAAACGGGGGCGCAGCGCTATGGCGGCCCCGGCGGCCAGCGCCGGTGCCCAGTCGGCGAGGACGGCGTTGCCGTGGAACATCGGCATGCAGATGTAGTGGGTGTCACAGGGCCTGACGCCGAAGTGCCCGGCGAGGGAGGCGCCCGCTCCGGCGAGCCGGCCCTGGGTGCAGATCGCGGCCTTGGGCGCACCGGTGGAGCCGGAGGTGAAGTAGAGGAGCATGCGGCTGCCGGGGCCGATGGGAGCGAGCTGGGCGTCGCCGGGGCGTGCGCCCGCGTACGGGGCGAGCAGGGCGGCGTACGCCTCGGTGTCGGTGACCAGGACCCGTACGCCCGGCAGCTCCAGTCCGTCGAGGAGCGGCAGGTGGGCGCGCTCGGTGATCAGGAGGCGGGCTTCGGTGTGCAGGATGTCGCGGGCCAGCTCGGGGCCGCGCCGGGTGGGGTTGATCCCCGCGACGGCGGCCCCGGCCAGGGCCGCCGCGCTGAGCCACAGCGGGAACTCGGGGGTGTTGTCGAGCAGCACGCCGAGGTGCGGTTCGCCACCGCGCGGCAGCAGATCCGCGAGGAGCGCCGCCCGTGCGGCGGCGCCCTCGACCACCTGGTGATGACTGAGCACGGTGGGGCCGTGCTTCAGGGCGGGCCGGTGGTCACCCCATTGACGTCGTACGAGCTCCGCGACGGTGCCGGTACTCCTCATGGCGCCGCACGATAGCTGATGAAGCGTCAGAACTTAACGTCGGAGCAGGCGTAGAACGCGTTGGTGGTGTCCGCGACGTTCCACACGGCGAGGATGATGTGCTTGCCGGTCTTCTGGGTGGGGATCGTGCCCTGGTGGGTCAGGGTGGCCGGCGGCTGCTGGTTGCCGTAGGGCACGGTCATGAAGGGCTGCGATTCGAGTGCGGCCCGGGTGAGCGGCTTGGTGGAGTCCCAGCCGTTCTTGGTGATGTAGTAGCGGAAGTCGCTGGTGGAGTGGCGGGCGGTGAACTGCCAGCGGAAGCTGTAGCCCTGTCCGCCGGTGACCTGCGTGGCGGGCCAGTTGCCGCCCCTGGGGTCGTCGAGCTGGGCGAACTGCCCGTTGCCGCCGGAGCAGATCTTGCCGTCCGCCGGTCCTGCCGCCGGGAAGCCCTTGGGGCCCTCGACGCTCTGCGGCTCCCACTGGATGTTGCCGCAGCCGGTCACCGTGCCGTTGGCACAGAGCTTCTGACGGCTGATCGGGGAGTCCGTGTAGCCGTGGCTGCTGGCGGTGTTGGTCGCGAGCACCGAAACGCCCGCTATCGCCAGGCCGATCACGGCCGCGCTTGCCTTTTTCCGCATGGGCTGTCGCTCCTCTAGAACGTGGGGGAGGTTCCATGAGCATTGCTCGACTGCTGCGCGCTTGGTACGGAGTGCTGTGCGTGACGCGGTGCTGCGGTCTAGACCAAGTCTTAGATTATTGACGCGGCGTGAACATGTCCAGACCAATGAGCGTCGTATTCCGACGGCCCTCCCGGACCGCCCCGGAACCTCCCCCGACCCTCAGGCCCCGTCCCCTCCCCCGCTGCGGCCGGTGTAGAAGGCAACCGTCAAGTCCTTGACGAGCGCCTTGCGTTCGTAGTCGTCGAGCTCGACGATGCCGCGCGTGGTGAGCCGGTTGACGGTGTCGTCGACCGCGTCCACCACGGAGGTGAGCACGCTGTCGCGGTGCCGGGAGTCGATCGCGGCGATCCGCCGCCGCTGCATGGCCGCGGCGACCTCGGGGGCGTACTCGATGCCGGTCGGCTGCGCGGAGTACACCTCGACGCCGACCGGTTCGCAGTCCGCCTTGAGCATCCGGGTCAGGGCGTCGCCGACCGCCTCCGCGTCGCGCAGGGTGGGGGCGTCCTCGTGGAAGGCGTCGGCGGGCAGCTGCGAGAGGACCCGGGCCATCGCGGCCTCGACCTGAGCGCTCAGGTACGCCTCGTGGTCCTCGATGCCGAGGACGGCGCGGACGGTGTCCTCGATCCGCCACACCACGAGGACGACCACGCGCAGGGCGGTGCCGTTCGCGTCGACCGCGGGCAGCGGTTCGCTGCGCCAGTGCCGCAGGCGTACGTCGACGCGGCGGCGCAGCAGGAGGGGCGAGACCCAGACGAGGCCGGTGCGGCGGACGCTGCCCCGGTAGTCGCCGAACAGCGTCAGCACCCACGCGTATCCGACCCGGCCGCGGCCGAGGCCGCCGAGCGCGAGGAGCACGGCGGTGGCGAGGAGCGCGAGGGCGGCCCAGGCGCCGGCCCCGATGCCGAGGTCGGGCCGGGGGGTGAGGCCGACGGCGCTCTGCCAGCCGGCGGGCAGCGCGCCGCGCCACCACAGGACGGCCAGCGCGCCCGCGGTTCCCGCCGCACCGGCGAGGAGGGCGGCGTAACCGGAGAGGGCGGGCCCGGGGCGCTCCGCGAGACGGGGGTCGGCGACCGGGGCGGGCCGGGTGGAGGGCCGCACCCGCGTCTGTGGCGAGCGCGGCACGGGGGGCCGGGTGGCGGGCGCGCGGTCCCCGGCGGGCCGGTGGACGACGGCCCCCGGCCCGGGCAGCGCCGCAGCGCCGTCGGCCGGCTCCTGGTCGTCCCGGAAGAGGAGGTGTACGGGGATGGAGGCGGTGGTCTCGTTGGCGATGACGGAGTGACGGCGGCCGGGGTTCGGGGACGTGGTGGTGGTCGCGGTCGCCGGGGCGGTGGCGGTAGCCGGGGCCGTCGCGGGCGCGGGCACGGAGAAGGTGACCGAGGCGGCGCGGTCGCCGGGGGCCAGGTCGAGAACGAGGTCCAGCTCGGTGTCGGGCCCTGCGTCGCCCCGGCTTTCCCGCTTGGGGCTTTCGGGCTCGGCCCCGTAGGAGGGATGCGGGGTCCACTCCGCCGAGGGTTCCGTCCTCAAACGCCGGACGGGCTTGAGATGGAGGTTCCCGTCGAGGGGGGCGGGGCGGCTGGAGGTGGGGGCGGGGCCATCGGCGGCCGGGCGGCCGGAGCCGGAGCCTCGACTGTCGGCGGCCGGGGTTGCGGGGGTGCGGGCTGGGCTGTCGGCGGCGGGGCGGGCCGGGACCGGACCACGGCCGTCGGCGGCCGGGGGCGTTGGGGTGCGGACCGGGCCGTCAGCGCCCGCGCGGGCCGGAACCGGACCCCGGCCATCGGCGGCCGGACGGCCCGAGACGGGACCACGGCCGTCGATGCCGGGGCGCTCGGGAAGGGGGCGAGCCCATCGGTCGCCGGGCGGCCAGGAGCGGAGCCACGGCTGTCGGCGGCCGAGCGGACAGAGGTCAGGTCCGGTCCGTCGGCGCCGGGGCGCGCGGAGATCGGAGCGGGCCCGTCGGGGGCCGGGCGGCCGGAGCCCGAGCCACGGCCATCGGCGCCGGGGCGCTCGGAGTCGGGGGCCGGCCGGTCACCGGCCGCGCGGCCCGGGGTGGAGGCCGGGCGGTCGGCGGTCGTCCCCTCCGGGGCCAGGAGGTCAGGACCGGTGCGGTCCGGAACCGGCCCCAGGTGCAGGCTCACGGCCGGGGGCTCCGGGGCGGCGGTCCGGGGCGGGGCGGACGGGGCCTTGTCTCCCCCGGGGGGCGACGCCTTGCCACCCACCGGCACTCGCACCGGCTCGGCGCCCGGCATCCGAGCAGGCTCACTTTCCGGCCCACGCGCAGGGTTGCCCTCCGGCCCACGCTTAGGCTCAGCGCCCGGCCCGCGCGCAGGCCCGCGTACAGGCTCAGCGCCCGGCCCGCGTACCGGCTCAGCGCCCGGCCCACCCGCAGGCACGACGCCCGGCCCGCGTACCGGCTCGGCGTCCGGTGGCGGGGTGCGGTCGGCCACCGGGCGGAACAGCGGGGGCGGCGTGCTGCCCGCGCCACGCCTCTCCGGCGCGGGCACAGGCTCCGGAGTTCCGTCGCCCACCGGGCGGAACAGCGGGGGCGGCGTGCTGCCCCCGCCACCCCCCGGCGAGAGCGCGGGATCGGGCTCGGGGTCCCGTCGTGGGGGCACCGGACCGAACAGCGGCGGTGGCGTTCCCCTGCCCGGTGGGGCGAAGAGGGACGGGGGGAGCTGGTCGTCCAGGTTGTCCGGGGTGTGGGGGGTCTGGTCGTTGTCGGTGGTCACCGGTTCCCTGTTCCTTTCCGTCACGTCGTGCGCGTCCGTCACGCGAAGAGCCGGCGCCAGGTCTCCGGCCCCGGATAACCGTCGGCCGCACCGCCGCGCCAGCCCTGGGCCCGCTGGAACGCCTCGACGTTCCGGCGGTCGGCCTCGGTCCAGAGCGGGCTGGGGCCCGACACGTAGTGCTTGCCGTATCCCTTCTTCACCAACTGTTTGCCGAGCCGGTCGACATGGCTGTTGGACTGACCCGGCTTGAAATAGCCGCGTCCGGGGAACGCGACCGCCGTATTCGGGCCGCCGCCCGTGCCGGCGGCCGGAATGTCGCGGCCCCCGCCGGAGGTCAGCAGGCGCCAGGTGTGCGGGCCGGGCAGGCCGTCGGCCTCTTTGCCCTTCCAGCCCTGGGCCTGCTGGAACGCCTGGGTCGCGCGCTTGTCCGCCGTTCCCCACACGGGCCCGGGGCCGACCGCGTAGAACCGCTTGCCGCCCCGGTCGACCAGCATCTGGCCGAGCTGGGTGACGTACTTGTTGTTGGCGCCGGGGCCGAACCGCCCGGCCCCGGGGAAGGAGGTGGAGGAGCCGGAGCCGGGTGATCCGCCCGTGACCCCCTTGTAGCGGTACGCCACATAGCGGTCGGAGTTGTTCCAGTACGCCAAGGGCGTCGACTGCTTCCGGGTCCGCGGGCGCGCCTGCTCGTAGGCGACGTAGTGGGTGCGCGCGCCGGACGTCCAGCCGCCGAAGATCGTGACGTGCGAGCCCTTGGCCGGGTCGGCCGGGTTGTGGAAGAGGAGGATGTCGCCGGGCTGGAGGTCGGCGCGGGCGATCCGGGTGCCGTACGCGGCGAGGCTGCCGGTCCATTCGTTGGTGCCGAGGTTCCAGGCCATCGACACGAAGCCGGAGCAGTCCTGGCGGTAACCGTCGGACCAGTACTTCTCCATGCTGTACGGGACCTTCGCATTCACCCACCGCTGCGCCCGGTCGAGGATCGCGGACCGGGTCGTCTTCGGCGCAGCCGCTCCGGCCGACGGCGGACCCGAGGCCCCGTTGCCGCGCAGCGGCCCCTTCTCGCCCTGCGGGGTGCCCGGCTGCGGATCGGCCCCGTCGTCGGCGCGCGGGGTCCAGGGGGCGTGGCCCGCGGCGGCCGCCGCGCCGGCGGCCCCGCAGGAGAGGACCACCCCGGCGGCCGTGGCCAGCACCAGGGCGCGCCGTGCGCCGTGCGCGGCGGGATGGCCGCCGCGCCGCACCGGCAGGGCCCGCGCGGCGGAGCGCCGCCGCACCGCGCACCCCGCGCATCCGCAGTCGATGGCGGGTTCGTACTCCTCGAAGACCGGAACAGACATGCGATTCCCCTCCGCACTCGTCATTCGTCAAGATCTTTGGGCGCAGCCGCAACGGACGTCGGCGTCTTAACTCTCCTGACATATCGCATTTTGACGGAACAAAGGAAAAAAACGACTATCTGACGGGGCGTGGCGGCCGGTAAATGGTTCGGAGCACCCCGGCGCGTCGGGTAGAGTTCTCCAGGTCAGCAGGCGCCGTTAGCTCAGTTGGTTAGAGCAGCTGACTCTTAATCAGCGGGTCCGGGGTTCGAGTCCCTGACGGCGCACGCACAGTCAAAGCCCTCTCACACTCCGTGAGGGGGCTTTGATCATTCCCCGTCCGGTATCCGGTGACACCCGGGGGCGCGAGCGCCCATCCGCGCTTCGTCACGCCCTCTCCACAACCTGGGTTGAAATCGTGCGTATGACCGGCAAACAGTCCGTTTCACCCTTGCGATCGCCTTCGGTGTCGGACAATGTGTCTGGGGCCGCCGGCCCCAAGGGGGCTGCTGATCCATGGAGTTGGAACAGCAGAGCGTGACGTTCCGGTTTTCCGTGCCGCGGGGTGGGGGTCCCGCTCGGGGCGGACACCGAGCGCAACTCATGCAACCGGAAGGCCGCCCGCCCATGTCTGTGGGGACGGTGGCTTGCCACCGTGTGTGCGCACCCGGTGAAGAACGGAGCCGACCGCGCACGACGAGAAAGAGACCGACCAGTCACGCACCACCATGCGTGCGGGGGGATGTACCCATGACGTCGACGCCGCCAGGCGACCGGCAGGAGAACGACGCTTCCCGGACGACGCAGCTCCGGATACTGCCGAGGGCAGGCGAGGCGCGGCGGCGCGCCAGGAAAGAGCTGCCCCGCTACGACTACGAGCACTACAGCCGGCTCGCCGGACCGCTGACGCAGCCCCCCACGGGCACGCCGTACAAGGTCCAGTACCGTTCGCTCCTGTCGCAGGAGCCGCACCGCGTGCGCGCGGCGCTGCTGCTCGGCGCGGCTCCCCTCGTCTCGCTCGGTCTCTTCGCCTGGCTGATGCAGCCGAGCCACTGGACCGACCGTGATCCGAACCTCGACAACGACCTTCTGCTCGTTCTCGACGTGATCATGCTCGTCTCGATCGGTCTGATCGAGCTGTTCCGCACGATGAACGTCCTCTCCAACGCGCACGCCACCCTCGTCGCCCGCGACCCGGTCCCCGTGGTCCCGGAGAGCGGCACCCGGGTCGCCTTCCTCACCTCCTTCGTCCCCGGCAAGGAACCGCTGGAAATGGTGACGAAGACGCTGGAGGCGGCCGTCAGAATCCGCCACCGCGGTCCGATGCACGTCTGGCTGCTGGACGAGGGCGACGACCCGGCGGTCAAGGAGGTCTGCGCCCGGCTCGGAGTGCACCACTTCTCCCGCAAGGGCGTCGCCCACTGGAACCAGGCCAAGGGCCCGCACCGCGCCAGGACCAAGCACGGCAACTACAACGCCTGGCTGGACGCGCACGGCGGCGACTACGACTTCTTCGCCTCGGTCGACACCGACCACATCCCGATGGCGAACTACCTGGAACGGATGCTCGGCTACTTCCGCGACCCGGACGTCGGCTTCGTCATCGGTCCGCAGGTCTACGGCAACTACGACACCTTCGTCACCAAGGCCGCCGAGTCGCAGCAGTTCCTCTTCCACGCGCTCATCCAGCGCGCGGGCAACCGTTACGGCGCCCCCATGTTCGTCGGGACCAGCAACGCGGTCCGCATCTCGGCGCTGAAGCAGATCGGCGGTCTGTACGACTCGATCACCGAGGACATGGCCACCGGCTTCGAGATCCACCGCCACCGCAACCCGGCCACGGGAAAGAAGTGGCGCTCGGTCTACACCCCGGACGTCCTGGCCGTCGGCGAGGGCCCGACCGCGTGGACGGACTTCTTCACCCAGCAACTGCGCTGGTCGAGGGGGACGTACGAGACGATCATCGGGCAGTTCTGGAAGGGCTTCGGGACCATGCCGCCCGGCAAGCTCTTCAACTACACCATGATGATCATCTTCTATCCGATGTCGGCGCTGAACTGGATCCTCGCGGCGCTCAGTTGTGCGCTTTTCCTCGGCATGGGCGCCTCCGGTGTCCAGATCGACCCGACGATCTGGATGATGCTGTACGGCAACGCCTCCGCGCTCCAGATCGGCCTGTACATCTGGAACCGCCGCCACAACGTCTCGCCGCACGAGCCCGAGGGCTCCGGCGGTCTGGCCGGCATGGTGATGTCCGCGCTGTCCGCGCCGATCTACGCCCGCTCGCTGATGGACGCGGTGCTGCGCCGCAAGAGCTCGTTCGTGGTGACCCCCAAGGGTGACTCGTCCAGCCCGGACACCCTCTTCGGCACCTTCCGCATCCACCTGTTCTTCATCGTCGTCTTCGGCGCCTCGATGATCTCCTCCTTCTTCCTCGGACACAGCCACCCCGCGATGGTCACCTGGGCCACGCTGGCGCTCCTGATCACCGCCGCGCCCATCATCGGCTGGCGGTACACGATCCGCGCCGAGAAGAAGGCACACGGCTCGGGCGGAGCATCGCACCGCGGCGGCGGGCCGGCCGCCGAGCCGGGCACCCTGCCCCTGTCCGGTGCGCCGGGCAACGACCAGACCATGCAGATCGCTCAGATCGCCCTTGGGGGACGTAAGAAATGACGTACCGTCCGAGCCGCCGTACCCGCCGCCTGGCGATCAGTACGGCGGTGGTTCTCGCGCTCGCGGGGGCGAACGGGCCGTGGCTGTACCGCTTCAGCACCGAGCGCTATCACGAGTACAGGATCAACCAGCCGGAGTACCAGGCGGCCAACGGCCACTGGGACTTCCTGGACGTCCCCTCCGAGCACCGGATCAACACGATCCACGCGGCGCTGCTGCACACCGGCAAGGTGCTGCTCGTCGCGGGCTCCGGGAACAACCAGAAGAACTTCGACGCGAAGAGCTTCCGCTCGGTGCTGTGGGACCCGAAGACCAACGTCTTCAAGGACATCCCCACCCCCAAGGACATGTTCTGCGCCGGGCACACGCAACTGCCCGACGGCAAGCTCCTCATAGCCGGCGGCACCAAGCGGTACGAGAAGCTCCAGGGCGATGTCACCAAGGCCGGCGGCCTGATGATCGTCCACAACGAGAACCCGGACAAGCCGATCACCCTGCCCGCGGGCACCCGGTTCACCGGGAAGAAGAACGGCAGGACGTATCTCTCCAAGGACCCGGTCCTGGTCGAGAAGGCCACCAAGGTCTTCGACAAGCAGACCGGCGCGTTCCTCCGCAACGACCCGGGACTCGGCCGGATCTATGTCGAGGCGCAGAAGACCGGCAAGAAGTACGAGAGCGGCACCGAGGACAACTACCGGGTGGCGGGCCTGTCCGGCTCGGACACCCGCAACGTCTACGGCATCGCGCAGAAGCTGGCCCTGGACAAGAAGGACTTCCAGGGGATCAGGGAGGCCTTCGAATTCGACCCGGTCGCGGAGAAGTACCTCCCCGTCGACCCGATGAACGAGGCCCGCTGGTACCCGACCCTGACGACGCTGGAGGACGGCAAGGTCCTCGCCCTGTCGGGTCTGGACGAGATCGGGCAGATCGTCCCCGGCAAGGACGAGATCTACGACCCCGCGACGAAGGAGTGGGAGTACACCGGTATCGTCCGGAAGTTCCCCACCTACCCGGCGGTCTTCCTGCTGAACGACGGCAAGCTGTTCTACTCCGGCTCCAACGCCGGATACGGTCCGGCGGACGTGGGCCGCGACCCGGGCGTCTGGGACCTCGCGACGAACACGTTCACGAAGATCCCCGGGCTCAGCGACCCGGACCGGATGGAGACCTCGGCCACCGTGCGGCTGCCCCCGGCCCAGGACGAGAAGTTCATGGTGATCGGCGGCGGCGGCGTCGGCGAGTCGGAGAAGTCCAGCGAGAAGTCCCGGCTGGTCGACCTCCAGCAGAAGAACCCGGAGTTCACCGACGGCGCGTCCCTCTCCGAGGGCACCCGCTACCCCAGCGCCTCCCTGCTGCCCGACGACTCGCTGCTGGTCACCGGCGGCTCCGGCGACTACCGGGGGCGCGGCGGCTCGGACGTGCTCCAGGCCCGGCTGTACGACGCGAGGACCGACACGTACAGACGGGTCGCGGACCCGGCGGTCGGCCGGAACTACCACTCGGGTTCGGTGCTGCTGCCGGACGGCCGGGTCATGATCTTCGGCTCGGACTCGCTCTTCTCCGACCAGGCCAACACCCGGCCCGGCGTCTTCGAGCAGCGCATCGAGATCTACACCCCGCCCTACCTCTACCGGGACTCCCGGCCGGAGCTGACGGCCGGACCGAAGAAGATCGGGCGCGGCTCCACGGGGCTGTTCACCACCCAGCACGCGTCGAAGATCACCTCGGCGAAGCTGATGCGGCCCTCGGCCGTCACCCATGTCACCGACACCGACCAGCGCACCGTCGCGCTGGAGATGGAGAAGTCGAAGGACGGGATCACCGTCACGGTGCCGGACAACCCGGCGCTGGTCCCGGCCGGCTGGTACATGCTGTTCGTCACCGACGACCAGGGCACCCCGTCCGAGGGCATGTGGGTGGAGGTGCCGGAGTAGGGCGTACCGGCACAGCGAAGGCCGCACACCGGAGATCGGGTCTCCGGTGTGCGGCCTTCGGTCGTCCGCGCTACTTCGTCGCGCCGGCCAGGCCCAGGGCGTACTCCGGCCACCAGTCGCCGGCCTTCGGGCCGCCCTTGCAGTCGCCGTCGGACTCACCGGGGCGCTTGATCCACAGATAGGCGTCGACCAGCTCGTCGCCGGTCTGCGTGGTCGGGGCCTCGCCCAGGGCGCGGCCCGGGGGTTGCACCAGCTTTCGGCGGGGTCGCCGCCCGTGTAGGGGCCGTTGCCGTTGCGGCTGGTGTCGATGACGAAGGGCTTGTTGCCGATCTTCTCCGACAGCTTCCTGCCGAACTCCGTGGAGACCGCCGTCGTCTGGAAGTTGGAGACGTTGAGCGAGAAGCCGTCGGCCTCGGCGATCCCGGCCCGCTGGAGCGGCTGGTACAGGGCGTCGGGCGACTGCCAGCCGGCGTTGCCCGCGTCCAGGTAGACCTTGGTGGCGGGCTGCTGCTTCAGCCGCTGGATGGCGCCCTTGAGGAGGTCGTAGCGCTCCTCGTGGAACTCCTGGGGCGTGCAGCCGTCGACCAGGTGGAGCAGGGCGTCCGGCTCCAGGATCACGGTGGCGCCGCGGTCCCCGATGCCCTCGGCGACGCCGTCCAGCCAGGTGCGGTAGGCGTTGCCGTCGGCGGCGCCGCCCTTGGAGAACTGGCCGCAGTCGCGGTGGGGGACGTTGTACAGGACGAGCAGGGCGTCCCGGTCGGCTGCCGCGGCGGCCTCGGTGATGCCCCGCACCTGGGACTCGGGGTTGTCCGGGGTGACCCACTCGCCGACCGGCTGCCGCGCGATCTTCCGGATCAGCGCCGCCTGCTCGTCGTCGCCGTCCTCGGTGTACGCGGCGACCTGGCGGGCCGCGTTGCCGTCGGGGTTGACCCAGTACGGGTCCTTGTCCTTGGGCTGCTGTTCGACGGTCGGCGCGCTCTCCTTGTCGCCGCCGTCCCCGTCACCGGAGCAGCCCGCCAGCAGCAGGGCCGCCCCGAGCGCCGCCGCCGTACCGGTCGTCCGCAGGCCCGCCACACGCCTGCGCGTCCGGGACCGGCCGGTGTAACTGCCGTACATCCACTCCCCCTTGGGTGCACTGCCTGCACTGTTCGTCCTTGGTTGCACCGATGTGCTGCCGGTCCGGTCCATCCTGGCACAGCGGCCGGGCGTCCACGCCTGCACGCGTACAACACGCACGCTCCGGCACCGGTTCCGGACATCCTGTTCGAAAGCCGGTCATCCGCCCGGCCGGTCCCCCTACAGTGGCGAGGAACGGAGTCTTTCCCACCGCACCGACCTCCCGTACCGCGCCGGGCGACTCCCGCGGCCGGGCGCACGCGGTCGAGGACCGGCCCGGCGGGCGCGCCCCGTGAGAGGCGGCCTGCCGGGCCGGGTTGAGCGTGTGTGCGTGTTCCCTGGGTGCGGCAGTCAGCCGCGGCCCTGGGCCACCGCCCGTGCGCGCTCCTCCCCGTCCCCGGCCGTCGCGCCCTTCGCGCCGGTGAGGTAGGCGGAGACGACCACGTTCGCCGTGTAGGAGCGGGTCTTGTGGTCGTACGTCCCGCCGCAGGTGATCAGCCGCAGTTCGGCCCGGCCGTCCTCGCGGGGCCCGTACGCCTTCTGCGCGTCGAAGCGTGTCCGGGTGACGAGCTGGACGTCGTCCACGGTGAACTCCGCGACGCTGCCGTCGGTCCGGGTGACCTCGACGCGGGCGCCCGGCTTCACCGCGCTGAGCCCGTAGAAGACGGCGGGCTTGGTGTCGGTGTCGACATGGCCGACGAACAGGGCCGCGCCCCTCGCCCCGGGCTGGGTGCCGTCGCCGTACCAGCCGGCGGTCTTCGGCATCCCGTACGGGGGCGGGTCGATGGCCCCGTCGGGGTCTAGGCCGCGGGCGACGACGGGGGCCTCGATCCCGACGGAGGGGACCTCGACGCGCTCGGGGGCCGCCCCGTCGAGCGGGTCGTGGGCCGGGGGCAGCGACGCCCCGAAGGGGCGGCCGACCGCGGCCACGTCGCCGGTGGTGGGGCCCGACAGACCGCCGAACCCGCCGCCGGCCTCCTTGCCCCAGAGCCACAGGCCGAGCAGCAGCACGGCCCAGGTCACTCCGGTGAGCAGTCGCCCGTTGCCTGCCGGGCGGTCCGGGGCTCCCATGTCAGCCGCCGGCCGCTTCGCGGCGCCGGCGCGAGGTGCGCAGGGCGACGGCGACGGCCGCGACGGCGGCGAGCACCAGGCCGATCACCGCGTGCCGGGTGCCGGGGCCCTGGTCCTCGGCGGACCGTTCGGCGAGGGTGGCGGTGCCTCCGCCGCCCGCCTTGACGGGTGCGGCGGGCGAGGGCCGGTTGTGGTGGATGACGGTGAGGGTGCCGGTGGCCTTGCCGTCGCCGTCCTCGCACGTCACCCAGACGTCGTAGGAGCGGGGTTCGGCGTCGGACCGGATCCGGGCCTCGGCGAAGAGGCCTCTGTCGTCGGCCGGGCGGAAGTGGGCGACCGAGGTGAAGGCGTCGGAGTTGCCCTTGGCGCTGCGGCCCCTGCCGCAGACGTCGACCCACAGTTCCACCTGCGCGCCCGGGGCGGTCGTGGACGGGGTGATCGAGACGGTGCCGGTGCGCCGGTCGTCGTCCCCGGCCGGGGCGGCCGGGGACGCCAGCGCGACGGGGGCGGGCACGGCTATGAGGGCGGCCGCCGCCGCGGCACAGAACGTGAGGGGAATGGAACGCATCGTGAACCTCCTACGGGAAGGTTCACGGCTTCGGTGGCGGCCCGCATCCGCAGTCCTCCATTCGGGCGACGCCGCGGGCGGCGCCCGGACGCGCCGCGGATGCGGTCCGCGCGAGGCAGGTCAGGGCAGGTCGGCGCGGCTCAGTCGCGGTTTCCCGCGGTGGGCTGGTCGGCCTGGTCCGGCAGCTCGACGAGGTCGACCAGGTCGGCGATGGACTGGACGACGTGGGACGGGCCGAAGGGGTAGCGGTCGATGTCGGCGACGGTGGTGAGCCCGGTGAGGACCAGGAAGGTCTGCATGCCCGCTTCCAGGCCCGCCAGGACGTCGGTGTCCATGCGGTCGCCGATCATGGCGCTGGTCTCGGAGTGCGCGCCGATGGCGTTCAGCCCGGTCCGCATCATCAGGGGTTGGGCTTGCCCGCGAAGTACGGGTCCTTGCCGGTGGCCTTGGTGATGAGGGCGGCGACGGAGCCGGTGGCGGGCAGCGGGCCCTCGGCGGACGGACCGGTCTCGTCGGGGTTGGTGCAGATGAACCGGGCGCCCGCGTTGATCAGCCGGATCGCCTTGGTGAGCGCCTCGAAGCTGTACGTGCGGGTCTCGCCGAGCACCACGTAGTCCGGGTCGTGGTCGGTGAGGACGTACCCGATGTCGTGCAGGGCGGTGGTGAGGCCGGCCTCGCCGATGACGTAGGCCGTGCCGCCGGGGCGCTGGTCGTCCAGGAACTGGGCGGTGGCGAGCGCGGAGGTCCAGATGTTCTCCACGGGCACGTCCAGGCCCATGCGCTGGAGCCGGGCGTGCAGGTCGCGCGCGGTGTAGATGGAGTTGTTGGTGAGGACGAGGAAGGGCAGTCCGGAATCCCGCAACCGCTTGATGAAGGCATCGGCGCCGGGGATCGGGATGCCCTCGTGGATGAGGACGCCGTCCATGTCGGTGAGCCAGGAAGTGATGGGCTTGCGCTCTGCCATGTGTCGGGACTCCTGCCGTACGCACTGCGTGCTGGGGGTGCCCGGACCACGCCGTCCCGGCACCCCCAGCATAATTAGCCGGTGGTGATCTTGACCCCGTCGATCACCCAGTACCAGTTGTTGCTGCCGGTGTAGTGGAACCGGAAGCTGACGTTGGCGGCCCCGGACGGGACGTTCAGGGTGAGGCTCTGGGGCTGGGAGATCACGTCGGAGGTGTAGCGCTTCACCTCGACGGGTGTTCCGCCGTTCCAGGAGGCGAGGATCCGAGCACTCTGGCTGCCCTCCTGCCGGTAGAGGGTGGTGAGGCCGAGCGTGACGGTGGACTTGCCCGCGACGGCGTACGCCGGGGTGACGAGCGTGGAGTCGTACGGTCCGGAGGACGCCTTGTCGTCCCACTCGTCGGAGTCCGCGACCGCGAAGACGCCGCGCGAGCGGACGTTCAGCTCGCGCGACTGGTCGCGCTGGCTGCGGCTCCAGAACTCGTCGGTGGCGAAGGTCCAGCCCCGCCACTCGGTGACGCCCCCGGTGCCCATCGCGGAGTTCACGACGGACCAGCCGCTGGGCGCGGTGTGCGTCCAGCCGAGGACGCCCGCCGGGATGCCGGTCTCGTCGACGCGGCCGGACAGGGCGGGGTGGAGCGCCTCGAACGGGTCGGTGGAACGCTCCTGGATCGGCTTGCCGTCCAGGCCCCAGGCCGGGTCAGGGGTGATGCCGAGCTGCTTGAACACGGTGGCGGCGACGTCCACGAGCCGGGTGTCGGCGGGGCGGGCGCCGGCCGCGATACCCGGGCCCTGGGCGAGGACGAAGGTGCGCCGTTCCTCGATCGCGCTGCCGCCGTGGCCGCCGGAGTCGGTGTGTCCGTGGTCGGTGGTGACGATGACCGTCCAGCGTTCGGTGGCGTAGGAGGGACGGGCCTTGATCGCGGCGAGGAGGCGGCCGAGGTAGCCGTCCTGGACCTCGATGGCCTGGCGGTAGGCGGCGCTGGCGGCTCCGGAGTTGTGGCCGGCGATGTCGGTCTGGCCGAAGTAGACGAAGAGCACGTCCGGGTTCTGGCTCCGGAGGATCGACTCGGTCTCGGCGGCGATGGTGGCGTCGTGGCCGGTGTAGCCGTCGCGGTCGCCGTCGAGGACGAGCTTGGCGTCGGCGCCCGGGGTGACGGTGCCCTGGGCGTCCAGGGGCTTCCAGTCGACGGCGGCGTAGGTGGAGAGCTGGGGGCGGACCTGGGCGAGGCGGGCGAGGAAGCCGGGGTACTTCGCGTAGTCCTTCCCGGCGAAGGAGTTCTCCTTGACGCCGTGCTTGTCGGGCCAGACACCGGTGGAGATCGTGGACCAGCCGGGGCCCGACGAGGTGGCGGCCATCGGGTTGGCGTACAGCAGTGAGGTGCCGTACGTCCCGTTCGCCATCATCGCCGTGAGGTGCGGGGCGTTCGCGGCGGCGATGACGTCGTGGCGCAGTCCGTCCATGCCGACGACGAGCACCTTGTCCTTGCTGGTGCCGTTCGGGAGCGTGGGCGCGGCATGGGCGGTGGTGGCGGTGGCGAGCGGCGCGACGGCGGCCGCCGTGGCCGCGGCGGCGGTGGTGGCGAGTACGGAGCGTCGGGACAGGGACACGTGATCCTCCAGGGAGAGGGCGGGCCGAGCGGGGGTGGGGCGCGAACTGCCTTCTGGACCAGACCCGTTACTCTTACGAGATATCCGGGCCGAGTCCAGATGATCGCAGCGATCCGTGGCCGAGAGGTGGCCGGTCAGCTTCCGGTGGCCGACTTCCAGGCGTCGATGTACGTGTCCAGGTTGGCGCCGATGTCCGCCCAGTCGGGCTCGAAGATCTCCACGTCCTCCATCAGCCCGGCCAGTTCGACGGCGTTGGCGTCGGTGGCCTTGACGTCCTCGCGGGCGGCGAAGCCCCCGCCGATGGCGCTGACGTCGCGCTGGGCCTGCTCGGAGAGCATGAAGTCGAGCAGCTTCTTGCCGTTCTCGCTGTGCGGGGCCTTCGCGACGAGCCCGGCCGCGTACGGGAGGGCGAAGCTGGTGGGCTTTCCGTCGCCCTGGGCCGGGAACCAGATGGAGAGGTTGGGCATGTCCTTGGACTGGGCGAAGTTCATCTGGACGTCCCCGTTGGCGACGAGGAGTTCGCCCTTGTCGACCTTGGGGGCGAGCTTGCCGGTGGAGGCGGACGGGCCGACGTTGTTGGTCTGGAGCTTCTTCAGGTAGGCCATGGCCGGCTCCTTTCCGCCGAAGTCGTGCATGGCCTTGATGAGGACGGCGGTGCCGTCGCCCGCGACGCCGGGGGTGGAGTACTGGACCTTCTCCTTGTACCCGGGGTCGAGCAGGTCCTCCCAGGTGCGGGGCGGGTTCGTCAGCTCCTTCTTGTTGTGGATGAAGCCGAAGTAGTTGTTCACGACGGAGGTCCACTTGCCGTCGGGCGCCCGGTCGGCGCCGTCGACCTGGTCGGCGCCCTTGGGCTCGTAGGCGGTCAACAGGCCCTTCTTGTCGGCCTGCTGGATGAAGGGCGGGAGGGTGACGAGCACGTCGGCCTGGGTGTTGGACTTCTCGCGGGTGGCGCGCTGCACCATCTCGCCGGAGCCGCCCTCGACGTACTTCACTTCGATGCCGGTCTGCTTCTCGAAGTCCTTGAAGACCTTGTCGTACCAGCCGTCGCCGTTCTCACCCTTGAGGCCGTCGGCGCTGTAGACGGTGACGGACTTGGCATCGGACGCGGCGGAGGAGCCGCCGCAGGCGGTGAGGGTGAGGGCGGTGAGGCCGGCCAGGGGAAGGGCGAGGGTGCGGGCGGACTTGCGCATGGGTTCTCTCCGGAGGGTCGGGGTGGGGATCAGCGGTAGGAGGCGCGGGTGCGGATGCGGGAGACGACGGCCAGGACGAGGAGCGTCGACGTCATCAGGACGACGGCGAGGGCGGCGCCGGTGAAGAGGGAGCCCCGGTCGGTGGCGGCGAAGATCTGCACCGGCAGCGGGGTCCAGTCCGGCGGGTAGAGCATCATCGTGGCGCTCAGCTCGCCCATGGACAGGGCGAAGCAGAGCCCGACGGCCGAGGTGAGCGAGGGCAGCAGCAGCGGCAGCTTCACCCGCCACAGAACCCGTGCGGGGCTCGCGCCGAGACCGGCGGCGGCCTGTTCGTACATCGGGTCCAGACGGCGTACGGCGGCGGCGACCGACTGGTAGGCGAAGGCGGTGACGAGCACGGTGTGGGCGAGGATCACGATCCACCGCGTCCCGTTGAGCAGCACGGGCGGTTGGCTGTAGGCGACCAGCACCGCGAGTCCGACGACCACCGAGGGCACGGCGACCGGCAGGATGAACAGGGCGTCCAGGAGTCGCTTCCCGCGGGTACGGAGAGAGGCCGCGGCAAGCGCGGCCCAGCCGCCGAGGGTGAGGGCCAGCACGCTCGCGGCGAGGGCGGTGACCAGGCTGGTGGTCAGCGCCCGGAGCGAGTCGCCGCTCGTCGCGGCGGCGTAGCGCTCGACGGTGGGCCCGGAGGGAAAGGCGCCGGACCAGTTGGTGGCGAGGGACGCGGCGAGGATGACGAGCAGCGGCACCGCGAACAGCGGGACGAAGAGGAGCAGGAAGACGGCCCAGGTGGCCCACTTCCCGGCCCGGCTATGCACCAGCACGGCGGCTCACCACCCGGTAGAGGCTGTAGAGACCCACGGAGATCGCGATGTTGACGACGGCGACGACACAGGCGGCCGGGTAGTCCGACTCCAGGATCGCCTTGCTGTAGACGAGCATCGGCAGCGTGGTGACGTCCTTCGCCCCGGTGAACAGGACGATCCCGAACTCGTTGAGGCACATCACCAGCACGAGGCTGCCGCCCGCAGCGAGCGCCGGGAGCGCCTCGGGCAGGATCACCTGCCGGATGATCCGGACGGGGCCGGCGCCGAGCGAGGAGGCCACTTCCAGCTGTCCGGTGTCGAGTTGGGAGAAGGCGGCGAGCAGCGGGCGCATCACGAACGGGGTGAAGTAGGTGATCTCGGCGAGCAGAACGCCCCACGGGGTGGTCAGGAAGTGGAAGGGCCCGTCGGCCGCCCCGGTGACATCGGTCCAGAGCCCGTTGGCCATGCCGACCGAGCCGTAGACGAACAGCAGGGCGAGCGTGATGAGGAAGGACGGGAAGGAGAGGAAGACGTCGACGAACCGGGCGACCGCCTTCCCGCCGGGGAACGGGACGAACGCGATGATCAGCGCCAGGACGAAGCCGAGGACCAGGCAGCCCACGGTCGATCCGACGGCGAGCCACACCGTGGTGGTGAGCGCGTCGCGGAAGACCTCGGAGGCGAAGACGTCGGCGTACGGGTCGAGCGAGACGCCGCCGCCGTCGTCGGGGGTGACGGACTGCTGGAGGACGAGGGCCAGCGGGTAGAGGAACGCGAGGGCGAGGACGGCGACGGGCGGCAGCGCCCAGACCCAGGCGGGGACGGTACGGGACCGGCGGGGGCCGGGTGCGGGCGCGGTTGCTGCGGGGCCCGGTTCGCCGAGGGCAAGGGGGACGGTTCCGGTGGTGGTGGTCATGGGCCGACCCCCGCCGGGTCTCCCGCCCCGCCCCCGCGGGGAGCAGGACCGCGTCCTCGGGGGCGAAGTGCAGGGTGACGGGGTCGCCGATGGCCGGGGGCTCGCGCAGTTCGCGGAGGTCGGCCATGACGCGGTGGCCGTCGACGTCGGCGTGGACGCGGTGGGTGGAGCCGCGCCACTGGACCTCGGTGACGCTGCCGGTGAGCGCGTTGGGCCCGTCGCCGAGGCCGACCAAGTGCGGCCGGACGCAGAGGGTGGCCAGGGCGCCGGGCGCGGCGGCTTCCACGGGAACACGGAGGGGGCGGTCGCCGAGCCGGACGGCCCCTTCCCCGGCGACGGTGACCGGGAGCAGGTTGGCGTTGCCGACGAACGAGGCGGTGAACTCCGTACGGGGCCGGCGGTAGAGCTCCTCGGGGGTGCCGCAGTCCTGGAGCCGGGAGCGGTCCATGACGGCGATCCGGTCGGCCAGGGTGAGCGCCTCGACCTGGTCGTGGGTGACGTACAGGATCGAGACGTCCGGCAACTCGCGGTGCAGCCTGGCCAGTTCGGCGAGCATCCCGGAGCGGAGGCGGGCGTCGAGGGCGGAGAGCGGTTCGTCCAGGAGCAGCACGCCGGGGCGGATGGCGAGGGCGCGGGCGATCGCGACGCGCTGCTGCTGGCCGCCGGAGAGTTCGCGGGGGTGCCGGTCGGCGTACGCGGCCATGCCGACGAGTTCGAGGGCCTCGGTGACCCGGCCGGGGATCTCGGCCTTCGGGGTGCGGTGGGCCTTGAGCCCGAAGGCCACGTTGTCCTTGACCTTGAGGTGCGGGAAGAGGGCGTAACTCTGGACGACCATGCCGATGCCGCGCCGGTGCGGGGGCAGGGCGGTGACGTCCCGGCCGCCGAGGAAGACCCGCCCGGCGGCGGGCCGGACGAACCCGGCGACGGCACGCAGCGCGGTGGTCTTGCCGGATCCGGAGGGCCCGAGGAGGGCCATCACCTCGCCGGGTTCGACGGTGAGGTCGAGCCGGTCGAGGACGACGGTCCCGCCGTAGGCGACGGTGACGCCGTCGAAGCGGATGCCGCTGGAGGCGGGGGCGGGCGCGCTCATGCTTCGGCCCGCGCGACGGGGTCGGGCCGTTCGTCCGCCTCGGCCCGTGCGATGAGGTCGGGCAGTTCGGCGACGGACCCGAGGACGTGGGTCGCGCCGTGCCGGGCCAGCTGGTCCTGGCCGTGGGCGCCGGTGAGGACCCCGGCGACGATCCCGGCTCCGGAGCATACGCCGCTGAGCATGTCGTAGGAGGTGTCGCCCGCCACCACGGTCCGGCGGACGTCGGCCACGGCCCCGGTGCGCAGGAAGGCGGCCAGCACCATGTCCGGGAAGGGCCGGCCCCGGCCGCCCGCGTCGGCGGGACAGAGGGTGAGCGGGACGAGGTCCTGCCAGCCGAGGGCGGCGAGGATGGCGTCCTGGGTGGTGCGGGCGAAGCCGGTGGTCAGGACGACGGTACGGCCTTCGGCGGCGAGGCGTTCGACGGCGGCGCGGGCGCCGGGGAGCGGGGCGATGCGGCCACCGTCGACGAGTTCCCCGTACGCCTCCTCGAAGGCGGTGTTGGCGTACTGCGCGCGCTCCTCGTCACCGAAGAGGTACCGGAAGACGGAGATCTTGGACTCGCCCATGGTGGCGCGTACGTAGGCGAGTTGCCGGTCGTGCTCGTCGGATCCGGGGCGGACGCCGAGGCGTTGGGCGGCGGCGGAGAAGGCCTGTTCGACGAGACCGCCGTCGGCGACGGTGGTACCGGCCATGTCGAGGACGACGAGGTTGTAGGGGTCACGCGGGGTGTCGGCCGGAGAGGCCGTATCGGTCGGGGAGGTCATGTCGGTCGGGGAAGTCATGTGGTTCACCAGCCCAGTTGGTCTGCGGTCGTTTCGGCGATGGCGGGCGAGCACGTCATGCCGCGCCCGCCGGGTCCGGTGACGAGCCAGACCCCGTCGCGCACCTGCTGCCGGTGGACGACGCGTGCGGTGTCGGTGCACTGGGCGTAGACGCCCGCCCAGCGGTGGCGGATACGCGGCAACGGACGGCCGAGGAAGGCCTCGACGACCCGGGTGAGGTGCTCGTAGGGCTCCTCGACGGTGTCGAAGGCGAAGGGGTGCTCGTACTCGTGGGTGTCGCCGATGGTCAGCCCGCCGTCGCGGCGCTGGACCATGAGGAGCTGCATGCGGTGCTCGGCGGCGACGGGGTCCTGGGCCTGTCCGGCGTTGAGGGCGTCGAGCGCCTCGCCCCGGTAGGCGGGGTAGTAGCGGAAGCTGTCGGCGTCGGCGACGGAGGTGGTGAGGGGCTCGCCGAGGGGGTCGGTCTGCATCATCTGGAGGCGGACGCGGCGCACGGGCAGCTCGGGCCCGGCGAGCTCGCGGACGAGCCCGCCGAGCCAGGCGCCGGTGGCGAGAACGACGGCGTCGCCGGTGTGGACGTCGCCGTGGTCGTCACGCACCGACGCGGTCCCGACGACCTCGCGGACCTCGCGACCGCCGAGGTAGGTGTACCGCCCGGAGGCCAGCAGCTCCTGCTTGAGCGCGAGTTGGGCGGTGCGGGGCTCGACGGCCGCGTCCCGCTCGCACCACAGGGCGGCGGTGAACGCACCGCGCAGGGCCGGGTTGACCGCCCGGGCCTCGTCGGCGGTGAGCAGCTTGTAGCCGCGTGCCGCCGCGTCGGGCCGGGCGATGGCCGCCTCGGCGACGGCGACCTCGCGTGCGGTCCGCAGCGGGGTGAGCGAACCACAGGCCCGGAAGCCGAGCCCGGGGACCCGCTCGCCGATGCCCTCCCACAGCTCACGGGCGCGCAGCGCGGTTTCCAGCTCCTCGCCACCGGCCCGCCCGCTGATCCATATCTGTCCGAAATTGCGGAGCGATGCCCCGCGCGCCTCGCTCTCGCGCTCGATCTGTACGACCTCGTGGCCGCGGCTGACTGCGTGCCAGGCGTGCATGGTTCCCACCACGCCGGCTCCTACGACGATGACTCTCACGTCGGCCACGCTCCCGGGGGCGGGTGTCCCGGACGCGTCCGGTCGTCGACGGGACGGTGAACGACCCCGCAAGTTTGGACCAGACCCGTTATGCTTCCGTGACCAAAAGGGTCGTGCGGCGGGACGATGGGGCGGCGGAGCCGCGGGCGCGGACCCGCGGCTCTCTCAGCCCCGCCCCTCGCCCCGCAGGTGCGCGGAGAAGGAGAACCGGTCCCCCCGGAACAGCGTCCGCACGCGCTCCAGCGGCCGCCCGTCGGTGTCCCGGGAGAGGCGGTGGATCAGGAGCATCGGCAGGGCGGGCGGGGTCCCGATGAGCAGGGCCTCGCGGGGGGTCGCGAGCACGGTCTCGATCCGTTCGTCGGCGTCGCCGAAGGCGATCCCGAGGGCGTCGCGGAGGTGGGCGTAGAAGGAGGAGTCCGGGTCGAACTCGGTGTCCAGGTCCGGGACGCGGGCGACGCCGACGTACGTGCTCTCCAGGCCGACGCGTTCGTCGTCGGCGAGCAGCACCCGCTCCAGGTGCCAGACCGGCTCGCCCCGCTCGACGCCGACCTCGGCGGCGAGCGCCTCGGGGCAGGGGAAGCGGTCCAGGCCGATGAGGTTGCGCCCGGGCCGCAGCCCCTGGCGGCGGACGCCCTCGGTGTAACTGGCCAGCGAGAGCGGCTGCTCCAGCTTGGGCCCGGCGACGACGGTGCCGCGCCCCTGCCGGCGCAGCCGCCCCTCCAGGAGGAGTTCGCGCAGGGCCTGGCGGACGGTCTCGCGCGAGACCTCGTGCAGCTGGGCGAGTTCCCGCTCGGTGGGCAGGAGTCCGCCCTCGCCCAGCTCGTCCAGCAGCAGTGCGATGCGGGCCTTGACCGCGTAGTACTTCGGGATACGGCCGTGCTCGGGGATGCCGGAGCGGATCGGTGCGCCAGGGGCCTGGTCGTTCGGGTAGTCCACCGCCCGATGGTGGCAGACGTACGTGAACGCCTCGACGGGAGGACGGATTCGGGCTCGCGGTACGCGGGTCCGGGCAGCGGCGGGCGGGGATTCGGGCCCGATCGCCCCCGAACCGGGCCGGCGCCCGCCCCGCCGGTCCCCCGGCTCAGTCCCCCGTACGCCGGGCCCGGCGGGCGTACCGCAGCAGGGCGGCTCCGGACAGCAGGAACGCCCCGGCGGCGGCCCCGGCCCAGGCGGCCGACGCCGCTCCGGTGCGGGCCAGTTCGGGGAGCGGGCGGCCGAGCCCGTCCCGGGCGGGCAGCCCGGGGCTGGCCTCGCGGTGGTCGCCCCCGTCCCCCTCCTCCGTGTCCGGGCGGGTCGGCGGGTGGGGGCTGGAGGTGCCGTCGGGGGACGGGTCCCGGCCCGTGCCGGGGTCGGTACGGAGGTCCTTGCGAGGGACGTCGGGATCGCCGGGCCGTTCGGTGCGGGTGCCGGTGCCGGGCGCGGTGCGCTCCGGGTCGGGGGGCTCGGTCCGGGGGCCGTCCGGCTCGCGGATGCCGCCCGTGGCGCCGTCGACGATCACGAAGGGGTAGTCCTCCGACTCTCCCACCCACTCGCCGTCCTCACGTCCGCCGCCCTTCCCCCGGCCCTGGTGGTGGCGCTGGACGACGGCCGCGTGGGCGGTGACCGGGCCGGGGGCGGTGTCGGAGGTGAACGCCATCCGGACGCGTACGGAGACGGTCTCCCCGGCGGGGACGGTGAGCCCGGGGAACGGGTCGCCGAAGACGCCGATCTGCTCGTCGCGGTCGGTGGACTCCCAGGTGACCCGGTGTTCCTTCTCCGGGCTGCCGGGTTCGGAGAACTCCAGCTGGATCTGGTCCGACGTCAGCCTGCGGTCGCGGTCGGAGAGCACGAGGACCGGGTGCAGGGCCTGGCAGGAGGTGTCGGTGGTGTTGGTGAGGTCGAGGAACCAGGTGCCGTAGCCGCCACCGGAGGCGTAACGGTCCGGGGCGTCCTGGATCCGGGTCTCGATGGGGAAGTCCTTGGCCTTCGGGTCCCCGCACACGGGCTGCTCGTCGTCCGCGTTCGCGGCTGCGGCTAAGGAGGCGGAGACCGCGGGGGTGGGCAGGGCGGTCGCCTGCGGTCCGCCCAGGAGCGTGGCGGGCACCGCGATCCCGGCGACCAGCCCGAGCGCGGCGAGCGTACGGCCGTCACGTGGCCGTGCGCCGGAGGTGGGAGGCATGGGGGGCACCCTTCGCTGCTCGCGGGACGACCGGGGCTCCCGGGAAGGGCGGGCGGGCCACCGGTGATGGCCTCCGACGGAATCACGCGCGCGCGGAATCAAAGAGTCGACATGCCGACTTGATTCATAGGATCACCCGACCGCGCTCCCTCTGGTGCCGACCGAGCCCGCCCGGGATCGGGCTCTGGTCCTGCTCGAACCCGCCAGGGATCGGGCAGAGCCAGGAACCGGCAAGGGCAGGGCCAGGAGCGGGCAGGCCCAGGAGCGGGCAGGCGAGGAACGGGCAGGCTCAGGAGCGGACCACGAGCGGGCAGGCTCAGGAGCGGGCCAGGAACGGGCAGGCTCAGGACCGAGGCAAGGGCACTACCCCCGCTCCCCCACCCGCCCGAACACCGGCGCGAGCACCAACTGCGCCGCACCCTCCGCGACCGGCCGGTCCCCGCCCCCGGCGACCGCGACGGTCACGCCCGCGCCCGCCCCGCCCCGGGCGGCCCGCTCCTCGATCACGGCCCGGACACCCCGGACGTACGCGTCCTCGTCGGCGGCCACCGTACGGCCGCCCAGGACCACCCGGTCGATGTCGAGCAGGCCGACGAGGTTGGCCGCGCCCATGCCCAGGACCCGGGCCGCCTCAGGCCGGTCCCCGCGCGCCTCGGCGGCCAGGCACAGGGCCTCGATGCAGCCGCGCCCGCCGCAGCCGCACAGCGGGCCGTCCAGCTGGAGGGTCTGGTGCCCGAACTCACCGGCACCCGTCCGCGCCCCCCGGTGCACCTCGCCGCCGAGGACCAGGCCCGCGCCGAGACCCGTACCGAGGTGGAGGTAGGCGAAATCGCCGCCGCCCGCGCCGCCCAGAGCGAGGGCCAGGGCGGCGGCGTTGGTGTCCTTGTCCAGGACCACCGGCAGCCCGGTGCGCTCGGCGAGCGCGGCGCGCAGCGGGTAGCCGTCCCACTGCGGGAAGCCGGTGACCCGGTGCAGCACGCCGTCCCGGTGGTCGAGCGGTCCGGGCACCGCGACGCCCACCCCGAGGACGGGCTTGTGCGGTTCGGCCGCGCTCAGGTCCCGTACGGCGTCGGCCGCGTCCGCGAGGACCCGCTCCGCCGGAGCGCCGAGGTCGAGGGGGCGGTGGTGACCGCGACGGGCCGGCCCGCGAGGTCGACGAGGACGGCGGTGAGCCCGTCGCGGTCGAGGTGCAGGCCGACGGCGAACTGGGCGTCGGGGACCAGCCGCAGCACCGTGCGCGGCTTGCCGCCGGTGGAGGGGCGCAGGCCCGCGCCGACGGCGAGCCCGTCCTCGCGCAGCCGGGCGGTGATCTTGCTGACGGCCTGCGGGGTGAGGCCGGTGCCCTCGGCGAGCTCCAGCCGGCTGATGCCGTCCGTCCCGGCCGCGCGCAGCAGGTCCAGCACCAGCGCGGCGTTGTGGTGACGCAGGGCAGGCAGGTTGACTCCGGCCTGGGTCCTCGTCCGGCTCCCGTTCACGGTTCACTCCTCTTCACCGCCCCATTGTGCCGGTCGCTTGCACTTTGGCAACAGCGTTGCTTAAGTGGATCGCATGACCCCCAACGCCTCCGGCGCCCCCCTGCGCGTCGCCCTCGTCGGATACGGCCTGGCCGGCTCCGTCTTCCACGCCCCGCTGGTCTCCGCGACCGACGGCCTGGTCCTCGACACGGTCGTCACGTCGAACGAGGAGCGCCGGGCGGAGGCCCGTGCCGCATATCCGGAGGTCCGGTTCGCCGCATCGCCGGACGAGCTGTGGGAGCGCGCGGACGAGCTGGACCTGGTCGTGATCGCCTCCCCGAACAAGACGCACGTCCCGCTGGCGACGGCCGCGCTGAAGGCCGGACTCCCGGTCGTCGTGGACAAGCCGATCGCCGGAACCGCCGCCGAGGCGCGCGAGCTGGCGGCCCTGGCCGAGGAGCGCGGGCTGCTGCTCTCGGTCTTCCAGAACCGCCGCTGGGACAACGACTTCCGCACCCTGGCCGCCCTGATCGCCGACGGCGAGCTGGGCGAGGTGCAGCGCTTCGAGTCCCGGTTCGAGCGCTGGCGGCCGCAGCTGAAGGGCGGCTGGCGCGAGTCGGGCGACCCGGACGAGATCGGCGGTCTGCTGTACGACCTGGGCAGCCATGTCGTCGACCAGGCGCTGGCCCTGTTCGGAGCGGCTGTGCAGGTGTACGCCGAGTCCGACGTACGGCGTCCCGGTGCGGCGGCGGACGACGACACGTTCATCGCGATCACGCACGAGAACGGGGTCCGCTCGCACCTGTACGTCAGCGCCACCACGGCCCAGCTCGGCCCGCGCTTCCGGGTCCTCGGATCGGCGGCGGGCTATGTGAAGTACGGCCTGGACCCGCAGGAGGCGGCCCTGCGCGAGGGGCTGCGCCCGGTGGCCGGTGAGCCGTGGGGCGAGGAGGTGGAGGAGCTGTGGGGCCGGATCGGTTCCGGCGAGTCCCCGCTGACCGGCGGCGGCACCCCGGTCCGTACGCTGCCCGGCGACTACCCCGCGTACTACGCCGCCGTCGCCGCGGCCGTCCGGGGCACCGGCGACAACCCGGTCACCGCGCTCCAGGCGGCCGCGGCCCTGGACGTCCTGGAGGCCGCCCGCCGCTCGGCGCGCGAAGGCGTCTCGGTCACCCTCCTCCCCCACCACGACGACCCCCGCCACGACGGACCGCACCACGACGCAGAGGAGCGGCGCGCATGACCACCACCTCCCCCACCATCTCCGAGCTGATCGCCCAGGAGCGCCGGCTCACCCTCCCGCACTTCTCCTACGACGACGCGTTCGCGCTCGGCAGCCTGCTGGTCAAGCTGGCCAGGGAGCGGCACGCACCGGTCGCGATCGACATCCGGCGCGGCGCGCAGCAGCTGTTCCACGCGGCGCTGCCGGGTTCGAGCGCGGACAACGACGCGTGGATCGACCGCAAGCGCAAGGTGGTCGAGCGGTACGGCGAGAGCTCGTACCTGGTCGGCACCCGGTTCCGCGCGAAGGGCACGACGTTCGAGGAGTCGTCCCGCCTGGACCCGGACACGTACGCCGCGCACGGCGGTTCGTTCCCGATCGCGGTGGAGGGCGCGGGCGTGATCGGCACGGTCACGGTCTCCGGCCTGCCGCAGGCCGAGGACCACGCGATGGTGGTCGAGGCGCTGGAGCAGTTCGCGGGTACGGCGGGGGCCTGAGCCGGCCGTACGGGGAGGGGGCTCAGGCGTCCGAGCCGTACGCGAAGGGCGGGCCGGGCGGCTGAGCAACCCGTACGGGGAGGGAGCGCCGTCACGTACACGTACAGCGACGACGCCCCGCCCCTCCCCCGGCTACGCGTCCTTCAGCTCCTGCCGCTGCCGGCCGAGCCCTTCCACCTCCAGCTCCACCACATCGCCGGCCTTCAGGTACGGCTTGGGCTCGGGCTGGCCCATGGCGACCCCGGCGGGCGTACCGGTGTTGATGATGTCGCCCGGGTAGAGGGTCATGAAGTGGCTGAGGTAGCGGACAACCTCGCCGACCGGGAAGATCTGCTCGGCCGTGGTGCCGTTCTGCTTCAGCTCGCCGTTGACCCAGAGCCGCAGCGGCAGGGCCTGCGGGTCGGGTACCTCGTCGGCGGTGACGAGCCAGGGTCCCAGCGGGTTGAACGTCTCGCAGTTCTTGCCCTTGTCCCAGGTGCCGCCGCGCTCGATCTGGAACTCGCGCTCGGAGACATCGTGGGCGGTGGCGTACCCGGCGACATGGGCGAGCCCCTCCTCGGCGGAGCCCAGGTAGCGGGCGGTACGCCCGATGACGACGGCGAGCTCGACCTCCCAGTCGGTCTTGCGGCTGCCGCGCGGTACGAGGACGGTGTCGTCGGGCCCGACGACGGTGTCGGGGGCCTTGAAGAACAGGATCGGCTCGGCCGGGATCTCCGCACCGGTCTCGGCGGCGTGGTCGTGGTAGTTCAGCCCGATGCACACGATCTTGCCGATGCGTCCCAGCGGCGGACCGATCCGCAGCCCTGTCGCGTCCAGGGCGGGCAGCACACCGGGGGTCTCGGCGGCCGCCCGTACGCGGGCGAGCGTGGAGGCGTCGGCGAGCAGTTCGCCGTCGATGTCGGGGACGATTCCCGACAGATCACGCAGAGTCCCGTCGCGGTCGAGAAGTGCGGGACGCTCGGCGCCCGCCGTACCGACTCGAAGCAGCTTCAACGGTCCAACTCCTCTTGATCGAGGTGGAGAGCCCTCCGGCGGGGTGCGGCCGCCGAGGGGCTTGGCTGATCGTCCAAGAGATCGGATCACTCCGCAAGACCTCGTTCACACACTGGACCGGCGCATCGGCCGCGCCGTTTACGCCGCGGTGGCCATGGCGCCACCGGCGACGGGCATGTCGCGGTAGAGCCAGGCCCGCTCGAGGGCGGTCCAGGTCGTCGTCGTGACGACGTAAAGCGCGGCAGCGAGCGGCACGACGGCCACGGTGATCAGCGTGAAGAACGACATCAGCGGCATCAGCTTGGTCATCGCGCCCATTCCGGGCACGGGCTGTCCGTCCGGGCCGGCGGCGGGTGTCATCGGGTTGGCGGCCATCTGCCGCTTGGTGCGTCCGTAGTTGAACGTGGCGACGGCGGCGACGATCACGAAGAGCCCCAGGTAGACCAGCCCCTGCCCGCCGAAAAGCCCGCCGTGCGCGAGCGCGTCGTGCCAGCGCCCGCCGAGCGGTGCGCCGAGCAGATCGTGGCTGAGCAGCGCGTTGGGCTCGCCGCCGATCGAGCTGCTGGAGAAGAGGTGGTAGAGCAGGAAGAACGCGGGCATCTGGAGCAGGCTCGGCAGGCAGCCGGAGAGCGGCGACACCTTCTCGGCGGCGTGCAGCTCCATGATCGCCTTCTGCATCCGCTCGGGGTTCTTGCCGTGCTTCTTGCGGAGCTCGGCGATCTGCGGCTGGAGCCGGCTGCGGGCCTTCTGCCCGCGCGCGGCGGCCCGGGAGAGCGGGTGGACGGCGAGCCGGACCAGCGCGGTGAACAGGATGATCGCGGCAGCGGTGGACGCGGTCTGGAAGAGCGGCTGCAACAGATCGGCGAGGGAGCCGACCAGGCTCGCGAAAGCGGACATGAAGGCGGACATGGGTGAGCCCTCCGGGGGTCTCGTCGTGCCGGGAGGTACCTGCGCAGTAGGCGACGAGGTACGGGGTGATCACTCGGCATGACGACCGGCGCGGGGCGCACCCGTCCTGGGTGCGGCGCCCGTACGCGAGGTACGGGCGGAAGGTGCGGGGTTGCGCTACGCGGCGGCCGTCAGGAGGGCGCGCCCGGGTGCCCGGGGCCTGGTGCGCCCCCGTGCGTCGGGGTCGCGTTGCGGGAGGAACGCGGTGCGCCGCTCCCGGTCCCTGATGGCCGTACGGACCCGGGTGCGGGGCACCGGGGACGCGCAGCGGGCGCTGATGACGGCGCAGGCGAGGAGGGCGGACCCGGCCGCGGCGGTGGCGGCGAGCGCGACGGCGGCGGAAAGGCTGCCGCCCTCGGCGAGGAGGACCTCGGTGAGGAAGAGGAGGACGAGTCCGGCGGGCCGGAGCAGCCGGGCGAAGGCGCGGCGCAGGGCGTTGGCGTCCCGCACGATGTGCACCTCCCGTTGCTCGTTCCGTCCTCGTACCGTTCTTGCGAGGTGCCGTCCATCGGAGTGAACGGCACTCTTTCGTTATACACGATGATCGGGACGGCCCCAGGGTTTCCCAGGCCCTTCAGCGGGGCCGCATCGAGGTGAGCTGCCCCCAGACGACGAGCCGGTAGCGGGAGCTGAACTCGGGGGTGCAGGTGGTGAGGGTGAGGTAGTAGCCGGGCTCGCTGTAGCCGACGGTGGTGGTGATGTTGCTGCGCGGTACGGGCGCGATGACGCCGCTGTCGGAGGGCGCGGTCCGGGCGAGGCGTTTGCCGACGGTGTACGTGTAGAGGGCGTCCCGGGTCTCCACGGTGATCCGGTCACCGCTGCGGAGCCGGTCGATGCGCCGGAAGGGCTCGCCGTGGGTGTTGCGGTGCCCGGCGAGCGCGAAGTTCCCGGCCTGCCCGGCCTGCGCGGTACGGGTGTAATGCCCGACGTACCCCCGGTCGAGCACCCCGCCCTTGCTGGTGCCCTCGGCGACGGGGGCGGTGAGCCCGATCCGGGGGATGCGCAGGACGGCGTACGCCTGGTCCCAGCGGGGGGCGGCACGGGGCCGGGCGGCCGGGACGGGCACGGCCTCGGTCGCACGACCGGAGGCCGAAGGGCGAGGCCCACCGTCGAGCGCGTCCTCACCGCCATCCTGGTCCGGGGCAGGGGCCGGTGGAGGCCCGTCCCACTCCCGCTGGAGGCTCTGGACGGTGCGCCCGGCGTCGGCGCGGGCCTCGCGGTTGGTCCACCAGAGCTGATGGGCGACGAGGAGGAGCAGGACGACACCGAGGGTGACGACGACTTCGGCGGAAACCCAGAGCCCGCGGGCGAGGAGACGCGGCGCGCTGCGGCGACGGCCGGGCCTTCGCACGAACCGGCCCGACCGGCCGGGGAGAACGCCGGGGACTCCCCGGCGCGCCGCTTCAGCATGGACGTACTCCTCCCGCAAGGACGTCGCCTGCCCGGCAGGCGCGCGCACAGCAAGGCCAAACCCCACACAACCGGGAGCCGCGCGCACAGCAGGGCCAACCGCACACCACCACCCACAGCCGCGCGCACAGCAACGCCAATCGGCGCACGTAGCCGACACCCCGCGCCACCGCCGGCCGAGGCGCACAGCAAGGCCAACCGCACACCACCACCGGCAGGCGCGCGCACAGCAAGGCCAACCGCACACCACCACCCGCCGGAGCGCACGGTAGGGGCAAACCTCACAACTCTCCAGACTTCTCCCGCTTCTCCTCCTCCGCCCTCTTCTCCCCGACGTCACCGTCCGGCAGTACCGTGTGGTCCATGCGCCCCGACACGCCTGCCGACCACACGACCGAAGCCGAGCGTCTGCTCCGCACCGCGGCGCAGTACCCCGAGGACCACGAACCGCTGATCCTCCAGGCCGCGGCCCACCTGGAACTCGCGGGCGACCGCGCCCGCGCGAGCACCCTCTACGACGACCTGCTCGCCGCCCCCGAGGCGACCGCCGACAACCCGCACCTGATCAAGGCCCTGAAAGCGGCCAACCTCTGGGAGTACGGTCACGAGGCCGAGGCCCGGGCGATCATCGACGGCATCCGGGCCGCGGGCCCGCTGAACGCCGCGCCGTGGCAGGTGGCCGCGGAGACCCTGGAGGCGCACGACGAGCTGGAGTCGGCGCACGACTTCTTCTCGACCGCGCTGACCCTGCTGCTGGCGCCCGGCGAGGAGGTCCCGTACGCCACGCAGTCCCTGCTGACCGGCCGCCACCGGGTGCGCCGGCTGATGGGCCTGGAGCACGACACCTGGGACGAGCTGGCGGGCGAGCTGCACTCGGCCCCGGTGCCCCTGGACGAACTGCACGACCCGAAGCGCCTGTGGTCGCTGGGCTCCTCGGACCCGGTGGAGCTGAAGGCCGAGATCGCCCGCCTGCGCGCGGAGCTGGGCACGTACCGCACGGCGCTCTCCCGCCCGTTCCCGGTGGCGGTCCTGCACTGGCCGGAACAGGAGCTCCGCGAACTGCTCACGGCGTACCCGGCGTTGACCGAGGAGTACGTGGACCGCGCCACGCACCTGGACCGCCTGGAGGCGTCCCTCCGCGACCTCCACGCGACGGGCACCCCGAACCTGGGCATCGTGACGGGCACGGTCCCCTCGTACGAAGCGTTCGCCGCCTCGGAGGCCGCGTCCCCGTCCGACCCGGGCCTGCTCCCCCAGTACGCCACCACCCTCGCCGCCCGTGGTCGCGCGATCCCGTGGCCTCCGTCCCGCACGGCTGCCTGCTGGTGCGGGTCGGGGGAGGCTTATGGGGGGTGTCACGGGGTCTGAGACCTCTGATCCACGTCCCTCGCAGGAGCCGCCGCCCAGACATCGTGGGCGGCGGCTCCTGCTTCATTTATCAGCCATGGGCCCGACTGTCAGACCTCCTTGATACAACTACATATGCAACACGCAGCCAAATGAGGGGGACTCGGGGCATGCCCAACAACTTTTCGGATGAAGCGCCAGTTGCTGGGCTCTATGAATCGCTCATCACGCATCGGCTCGCCGAGCGGATGAAGCAGCTCGATTCCGCGGGCTGGCACTCCATCGAAGCGTCAGTCGGCACAGAATCGGCGCCCCATGTCCTCTCCCGCCATATCGGCGCCACAGTGCGTCGCGTGCTCCAAGGCCTCACCCCTGCCGAGCAGGTGATGGCGGCCAATCACATCCTGGAATCGCTCAATACGATCGAGGGTGCGACGGAGTGGGTCGACCTCGTCACCGATGGGCCGCGACAGCTGCTGGCCGTCGCGGAGCAGGAAGCGCCCGGTGTGTACGCCATACGCCCGGTGACCCCGCTGTCCGAGACGGCTCTCATCACGAACTCTCCCGAGGACCCCAGTCTCGGCTTCGAGCTGCGCTCGGAGCTCGCCACCGCCGACCGAGTCGACCTCCTCTGCGCATTTGTGAAGTGGCACGGACTCCGTGTCTTGGAGAAGTCCCTGTCGTCAGCGCGCGAGCGCGGCATTCCCATCCGGGTACTCACAACGACGTACATCGGCGCCACAGAGCGCCGCGCGCTGGACCGGCTGGTGCGAGACTTCGGCGCCGAGGTGAAGGTCAACTACGAGCTTCGCTCGACCCGTCTTCACGCGAAGGCATGGCTTTTCCGTCGCGACAGTGGCTTCGACACGGCGTACGTCGGTAGCTCGAACCTCTCCAAGGCCGCCCTTCTTGATGGACTCGAATGGAACGTCCGGCTCTCCTCCGTCGCCACGCCCTCGGTGATCCGCAAGTTCGAGGCGACCTTCGACGCCTACTGGAGTGAGCCGGCTTTCGAGTCGTATGACCCTAACAGGGACGCGCAGCGGCTGGACGACGCCCTGTCCCGCGCTGGTGGCAGCGGGCGCCCCGGAACTACGAGCATCACCCTTTCCGGCCTGGAGGTACGCCCGTACCCGCACCAGCGGGACATGCTCGAACGCCTCGAAGTCGAGCGCACGGTGCACGACCGACACCGCAATCTCCTCGTCGCAGCAACGGGTACCGGCAAGACCGTCATGGCGGCGCTGGACTACAAGCGTCTACGTCAGACTCTCGGACGTGACCCACGCCTGCTGTTCGTGGCGCATCGAAAGGAGATCCTGGAGCAGTCCTTGCGCGTCTACCAGAACGTTCTCATCGATGCGAACTTCGGTGAGTTGTTGTTCAGTGGCGAGATCCCCAGCCGATGGACCCACGTGTTCGCCAGCGTCCAGTCGCTCACGACACAGGCTCTGGACCGTATCGCACCAGATCACTTCGACGTCATCGTGATCGACGAGTTCCATCACGGCACGTCGCCCACCTACCGCAAGATCGTGGACCACTTCCAGCCCCGGGAGCTCTTGGGGCTGACGGCGACCCCAGAACGCATGGATGGCTTGAACATCCAGGACGAGTTCTTCGACGGTCGCATCGCGGCGGAGATGCGGCTCTGGGAAGCGCTGGAGAACGAACTCCTCAGTCCTTTCCACTATTTCGGCGTCACCGACAACACGGACATGAGCGCCGTTACGTGGAAGCGTGGAGCGTACGACTCAACAGCGCTGAGTAACCTGTTCACGGGCAACGACGCACGAGCCAGGCTCGTGGTGCAAGCGGTGAAGGACAAGGTCACCGATCCTGACTCGATGCGCGCCCTGGGATTCTGCGTATCGGTCGCGCACGCACACTTCATGGCGGACTTCTTCCGGCGGGCAGGCCTCAACGCAGTAGCCCTGTCTGGTGAGACTCCAGCACACGACCGCAAGGCAGCACTGGATGACCTGCGCTCGGGAGCCCTTCAAGTCATCTTCTCCGTCGACCTGTTCAACGAGGGACTCGATATCCCCGACGTCGACACCTTGCTCCTGCTGCGCCCCACCTCCAGTGCCACGGTCTTCCTCCAGCAGTTGGGCCGGGGATTGCGTCGGACCCAGGACAAGGCGGTCCTCACCGTCTTGGACTTCATCGGTCAGCACCGCAAGGAGTTCCGGTTCGAAGAACAGTTCCGCGCGCTGACGAACCTGACGCGCAACCGCCTCCTCGACAGCATCGAGCAGGACTTCCCCCAACTTCCTTCGGGCTGTCAGATCATCCTTGAGACGAAGGCCAAGGACCTGATCATTGACAACATCCGCGCCCAGATCGCAGTCAATGTGACGCAGTTGGCCCGCGAGGTCGCGTCCTACGCGAAGCCACGCCTTGCGGACTTCCTCAAGGAGAGTGGCCGGGAGCTCAAGGAGCTCTACCGAGGCAACGGAAACTCATGGACAGGCCTCTTGCGCCGAGCAAAGCTCCTGGACGCGACGGTCGCCCCTGAAGGCGAGTTGCCGCTCCTCAAGCGGGTCTCGGCCTTCCTGCACGTCGATGACCCGCTGCGCGTTGCGGCGTACAGCAAGCTGCTGGCCGACGACGCTCCTCCCTACGACGAGCTCAGCGAGCAGGAGCAGGGGTACGCCCGCATGTTCTTCTTCTCGCTCTGGCCGCTGGGCGGAGACTTCCCCAGCTACCAAGCTGGGCTGGACTCACTGCGCCCCCAGCATGCGTTCCGAGACGAGTTGCGTCAGGTGCTCGCTCACGTCCTGCAGCAGGCCGATCACGTGCCCGTGCCACTCCTCGGGGCGCACACTGGCATCCCGCTGACCATCCACGCTTCGTACAGCCGCGAAGAAATCCTCCCCGCGCTGGGCCAGGCATCCGTGGATGGTCGCAAGCCCGGGCACTTCCGCGAAGGCGTGAAGTGGTGCGAGAACATCCAGACCGATGCTCTGCTCGTCACCCTGGAGAAAGACGAGAAGGACTTCTCACCCGAGACCCGCTACAAGGACTACGCCCTCAACGACTCCTTGTTCCACTGGGAGTCACAGAACCAGACCTCGGAGCGCTCACCCACCGGTGTCCGCTACCAGACCCACAAGGAGAAGGGCACGCACGTCCTGCTCTTCGTACGCCGATACAAGCAGACGGATATCGGTGGACCCCAGCCGTGGATGCTTATGGGGCCGGCGGAGTACGTCAAGCACACGGGTAGCAACCCGATGGCGATCGAGTGGAAGCTCTTCCATCAGATCCCGGCCGACGTGTTGACCTACTCGGCAATCGCCGCTGGCTAGAGAGGCATGCCGGGGGCCCTGGTTCAGTGGAGTGGGGTTCCCCCGGGTAGGCCGCCACCACGGTGCGCGCCCCTTCCATCGATTTCTACTCGCCGCTGCTCAGCTTCGCCGCGAACTGTTCGTGCGGTACAGCGTGATGCCATGCCGCATCTCGGATGACGGAGTACCTGACGATTTCGGCCGGCTCTGTGATCAGCTCGACGTCCACCAGATGGTCGCCGTCGTCGAATCGCAGGCGTGCGGCAAGTCGACTGTCGAACAACCAGAAATCCTCAGGCGGCAGCAGGAGGCGATCGGCATCCGCACGCAGAAGGCTCCGGATGTCCTCCCCTAGACGGCTGTTCCGCTGAGCATTGTTCAGGAGGTAGAGCTGCCCGGCGGTCGGGGGCTGATCGACGATCCGTACTCGTTCGACGCGCTTGCCCTGGGCGGTCTGGGACCGGATCAGCTCGCAGTACGGATCGCTCTCATCCCATTCGACCCTGCCGGTTGCGACGAACTGGCGGTAGGTGTCCGTGGCTTCGTCACTGGCGTAGCGTCGCCTGGTCTCCAGCCGCCAGGCCGAGTGACTGAACGTACGGAACAGATCCTCGAACTCGTCCAGGTCGATGATCCGGGCCTTGTGGACGGAGGGGCTCCACACACCGCCGCCAACCGTGCCGTGGAACCGTAACTGACGTGCCATAACGAGCTCCCTTTCACCTCGAAGGGTTTTCTGTCCGCTGATCCGCGTGCATGTCGATCAGCCCGACCAGCAACCAGTGGCCCTCCCCCTGGGCATGTCACTGCCTGGTTTCGGTCTCCGGTACGGGAGGAGCCTCATGAATGCTGCGGGGCTCCCATCACCTTCTGTCCGATCTGTTCTGCGAGCCACCCCGCGAAGCGTTCCTCGAAGCCATCGCCGTTACGGCGCCGAACATGGACGAGCACCAGGTGCGTATCGGCACGGACGTCGAGTTCGCGAGATTCGCAGTTCAGCAGGAGCGTGACCTCGGCGTGCTTGGTCTCGCCGTACAAGTCACGCTCGGGTGCCTCGGGCCAGGACAGTGAGTCCCAGTGGATCTGAGCCGGATCGGGGCCGACAACTGCAGCAAAATGATCCTCAATGCTCCCTAGGGGTTGGTCAAGCATCGAGAGGGTCAAGGGTAGGTACGCCTGTATGTCGGCCAGGTTGTCGGGGAGCTCCCGAGCGAGGGCCGAGCAGGTCAGGTCGGGGATGCCGGGCGGAGGAACGGTAGGCGAATCCATGTTCCAGCAGGTGAACCACGAGTCCGGCAGAACGTCACGTAGCCGTCCCACCTCAGCCACGGTAGGCACCTCGGCCTCCACCGACACCTTGGAGTAGGGCTGGGCACCGAAGGCCACCATCTGGCGAGCCACACGCAGGGCCAGATCAACGTCAGGGGTTCGGAAGACGGGGTAGGCAACGCCGTTGGACATGAGAGGACTCTGCCACGGCCTCAAGCGATGAGGCCTTCCGTTTTCCACCGCAGGTCCGGCTCGATCCAACGGCAGAAGAAGCAGCACACATGGGCGCGGAGCCTCCCCCAGCCCCCCGGAACTACCCCTTCATCCCCGCCACCTGCCGCGACCGCTCCTGAAGGTCACGCGCCGCCCGGAGCTTGCCGTACGGCGCGATGCGCTTGCGCATGGTCGCGAAGTGCTCGTCACCGCGTGCCGAGGACAGGCCCACGTAGTCGTCGAGGAAGGTGCCCCACGTGGTGCAGGCCTCCTCGATGTGGCCGAACTCGAACTGCCGTTGGGCCATGACCGCGTTGGCGTGGAGCCGCCCCTGCCTCTCCTGTTTGGGCTGGACGCGGAGTGAGGTCTTCAACGCTGCGATGGAGCCCGGCAGGTCGCGTGTCTCGTAGAGCACGTGGGCCACGTGGAATTGGTAGGCGGCCTGGTCGTAGCCGCCGATCGACTCCCGCCTCGAATCGGCCCGGGAGAGCGCCACTTCGGCCTCGCGCAGCCGCTCGAAGGCCTGGCGGCGGTCTCCGACCATCGAGGAGGCGTGGGCCTGCTGCCCGCGGAGGAAGGCCACCAGGCGCGGGCCGGCGTCGGGTGCGGCCTCGGCCGCCGAGTCGGCGAGCTCCAGGGCTTTGTGGCCGTACCGCAGGTTGGAGGCCTGGAGGCTCATGCCGCGCAGCGTGCGGCAGTACGTCACGTGGTCGGACGCTTCCTGGGCGAGGCGCAACGCCTTCACGTAGTACTGCTGGCCGAGGCCGTGGGCCCGCTCGTACATGGCCATCCAGCCGGTGAGGTAGGTCAGGTCGGACGCCGCGGAGAGCATGTCGCGTCGCACCGGTCCGGTCGCGGAAGCGCGCAGGTACGGCGCGACGGTGTTGACGAGGAACGCGGCGGCCATGGGGCGAGCGTGTCCCGCGCCGAGCTCGTCCAGGATGTCCGCAATGCGGTCCGTCATCGTACGGACCGTCGCCACCTCAGCCGCACCGATGCGGCCCGTCGGCCGGACCGCACGTTCCCGTTCATCGGCGTAGGCCTCACCTGCGAAGAGGGGGACGGTCAGGGCAGCCGAGTACAGGCCGGCTGCGAGAACTCCGCGCCGCGAGGGGTCCATGTCAGCCCTTCCGAGGTCCAAGAGGGAGTCTGCGGTGTCTGTGGAGTCCGCTGTCTGCCCCGGCTTCGGCGAGCGCAGGCCCGCTTCGGCGTAGGTCACCGGACGGCCGAGCTTTCGTTCGAGCACTTCGACGATCACCGGCCGGACCTGCGCTCGCGGCTGCGTGCCGCTCAGCCAGTGCGAAACGGCGGACTGGTCGTACTTCGACGTCATGCCCGCTTCGGCAGCCGTGCGATTCACGGCGTTCGCGAGCTGCGTCCTGGACCATCCGGCCTGTTCAAGAAGGTTCTCAAGACCTGAGTTGCGGTCGCTCCCAGGTGCCACGGGCACACCAACTCCCCGGAAGTTCATGGCTTTCACGGTTACGCCTGTCTCCAACGGTACCGGGATGAGCACGGCGCGCAGTTATCTCTACACAGAACGCGATCAAAAGCGGCCATGAGCGGAGATGCCTGGTGACCGACGTAGTGAAGACAAGCAGCGCCTCCGGTGCAGGCCGCCCGAGCGCGGTGGCGGACGCGGAGCTGGAGGTGCGGCGTGTGCTCGCCCTCCGGATCGGTACGACCACGCGCGCTGAGCTCGACGGCGCGGTGGTCTCCCTCCGCGGACGAGAGAGCGCCCTCGCCGGCCATCCACCGGCCGAAGTAGAGGGGATGAGCGAAGCCGACCGTGGCTTCCTCCTGGAGATCACTCACCTTCTCGACACCCCTCCCGCCCCGGAGGCGCTGTCGCACGAGGTCTACTCCCACGTCCGAGCCCTGGCCCGGGTCCTGCGAAAGCTCGCCACCGTGAACAGGGTTGGGGGTGCGGGGCCTGCGGGCTCGGCCCGGCCTCCTCTTCCCGTACGACCGGTTCCCGGTCGAGGCGCGGGGCGATGAGCGAGCGGGTCCGGCAGATCGCGTACGTCGTCTGCCTTGTCGCCATCGGCTCGTCGATCGTGGCGGCGGTGTGGTTGGGCAGGTAGCCGAGGGCGCTCCTCGACTCGCAGCGCCCCTGACCGGCACGCACGTTCAGTCCCGGGTTCACCCCACAAACCCCCGCCCGGCTGTCTCCATGGACGGTCGTCAGCCGGGCGGGTGCAGGAGCACGACGGTGCGGAGACCGAATCTCCGCGACATCAGCACCCGAAGGGACTTTCCCATGAACGGGAACCTCTACGCCCTGTCGGCCCCCACGGCCGACGCCTTCTCCGACTTCTGCGGGGGCAACGCCGGCGGCCCCCACGAGACCTGCGTGAGCCTTGCCGCGATCCCCGGCGCGGAGGCCTCCTTCGTCGTCCGCGACAGCAAGCCCGAGGGCGTCGGCAAGGAGCTGCGCTTCACCGGGAGCGAGCTCGACGACTTCGCCACCGGGTGGGTCAGGACCCGGGGTCTGACGCTCTAGTCTGACTCCCTTCCTGAGCACGAAGCACCACGTATATGGCCGGACCGGACATGCTCCGGGCCGGCCCGTCTCCCCTAGCGAAGGGCGCAGATGACCTGGTCAGGACACTGGCACGGATACGGTCCGTGGACCGGCAGCAGGGATGCGTACGGCCAGGAGGCCCTACGCCGTCCGGGTGCGGAACTGAACTCCGAACAGACCCGCGCGTTCGTCGCCTCGACGCTGCCGCCCCTCATGACCGGGCACTGGCTCCTGCGGCGGGACCAGACCGCGGTGGAGCGCACCTGGACGCAGGCGGTGGGTGCCGTCACGTGGCTGCAGAGCACGTACGAGGCGAATCCTCCCGCCGACAGGGACGACGGCGGGCGCGCCCACATCACCCTCGAACAAAAGATCGCGTACGCGATGGATGCGCTCCCCCGAGGCGTCGACGTCTGCTGGGTGCACTACACGAAGTCCCAGAGCCTGATCTCCTTCTCGGTGGTCTGCTGCCTCAACCACCACCATCCGGGGCTTGCGTGCCCCCGTCCGCCCGCCTAATCCCTGAAGAACACTGGATCCTCATGGAAGAGGGCCGGGCGGGCGAGGTAGTGCTCCGCGGCGAGAACACGGGCCTGGTGAGCGTCCGTCGGCAGGTACGGTTCATTCGCCCGGAGCGCCCACGGTCCCGCCGGCGCCCACCGCGTCCCCGGCGCCCACCGCGTCCCCGGCATCCACCGCCCCCTCCACGTCCCCAGCGTCCACCTCGCCCTCGGCATCCTCCGCCTCCCACCGGAGCAAGTCGCCCGGCTGGCACGTCAGCACCTCGCAGAGGGCGGCCAGCGTCGAGAAGCGCACCGCCTTCGCGCGGCCGTTCTTGAGTACCGCCAGGTTGGCGGGGTGATCCCCACGCGGTCCGCGAGTTCGCCCACGGACATCTTCCGCCGGGCCAGCATCACGTCGATGTCCACGACGATCGGCATCAGATCACCTCGTCCAACTCGGCCTGCATCTCCGCCGCTTCGACGTCGCGGGCGACGGCCTGGGCGAGCAGCGTCCGCAGGACGAGCACGATGAGCGCGACTCCCAGGACGGCCAGGCCCACCCCGCCCATGATGACGGTGACGCCCGGGTCGTCCCGCTGGCCGGGGGCGTTCAGGGCCGTGGCCGCGAACCACACGAGAGCGGCCGCGACGATCGCGCCGATGATGGCGTCCACGTACCGGAAGGCGGCGTGGGAGAACACGGTGCCGCGGCGCACCATCGTCACCAGTCGCCAGACGCAGACCATGGCGACCTGGGCCGTCCCGATGCCCAGGATCGTGATCACGCGCAGCGGGGTCAGCGGGAGCGAACCGTCCTCCGGGTCGTTCCCGCTGATCAGCGCCCACGCCATCAACGCCTGTACGAACACGGTGCCGGTGAGCACCACCACGAGCACGGCGCGCAGCGCCCGCACGGTCAGTTTTCCCATGATCCAGCCCTCTTCCATCGACCCACGATGGGAATCTATCGAAATTCGATAGGTCGGGCAACAGTGGGGGTGGGCCGGGCGCGGGCGGGATCTTCTGCTACTCCGGCGGCCCTGCCTGCCGCCCGCCCGTCCGGAGGAGTCGGTGGATCATGTCCGGGGGAAGTGCCGCGTTCGCCGCCGCGTGGTGGGCCAGCTCCTCGTCGTCGAGGAGTGCCGCCAGCCGGGGCTGCGGAAGACTCGGGTGGCGCGCCGCCGCAGCCCTCACGACAGGAGCCGGATCCCCGGTGAGCCGGGCCACGGTGGCCGGCTCGGCTTCGGGGGCGCGGGCGGCCAGCGCCCGGACCTCGGGGTCTTCGTGGTCGGCGAAAGCGGCCAGTCCGTCGGTGGGGAAGTTCGGCCGGGTGGTGAGATGGCTGCGCTCGGGGCCGGTGTACTCGAGGAAGCTGCGCAGCAGAAGTGATGCGGGGGCGTCCGGGTGGTTCTGTGCCAGCAGGACGCGTACGCCGAGGTCGTCGTCCGAGGCCAGGCGGGCGACGAGGTCCGGTGGCAGCAGATGGTCGCCGGCCGCCCGCCGGCGCAGCAGCGGGTGGCGGGAGAGTGCGTCGCGCCGGACGGCCCCCGGGTCCAGGGGCCTGTCCGGAGCAGGGTGGTAGACGAAGAAGTGGTCCAGGGGGACCTGGTAGTCGATCCCGGCGCGTTCCTCCTCGGTCAGCGCGGGGTGGACGGACACGGCCAGCCGGACGTCAGGGTCGGGGTCCGTCATGAGCGTGCGGCGCTCGGTGGGTCCGAGGTCTGTGCGTTGCGCGATCCGGGCCCGTACCTCCGGGTCCGGATCGGCGGCGAGGAGGACCACCGTGTCGGGAGGGAGCGTGGGATTGACGGCGATCATCGCCTTGCCCTCCTCGCCCACGGGCCGCGCGAGGACGCCCTCCACCACGGCCCGGGTGAGGGGGCGGTGGAGCAGGAGGTCGGTACGGGCGTGGCACGGTCGGTCAGGAAGCGCGCTCTCCACCCACGTCGGGTCCTCGCAGCGGACGTGCCGCTGCGCCGCTTCCCGGACCCCGGCGTCGGGGTCGGCGAGGAGAGCGGCTCGGGTGTCCGGGGCCAGTGACCTCCACTCGCCGACCCCCCAGTGCCGCACGTCCGCGACGGGATGGGTGGCCATGGACCGACGCAGCCCGGCGGAGATCTGCTCGTAGAAGGGGCCACCCAGGAGCTCGTTGTCGTAGGTGCTGATCATGTGGACGACAGCCTCGTCGGGCAGCGGCCTGGGCCGGGCAGGGGCGGCAACGCGCGGCCCGTCGGCCAAGTGGGCGCGGACGAACCACGCGGGATCATCCACGAGCCGAACGCGCTGGGCCGGATCGACATGGGGGTTGCGGGCGAAGAAGCTGCGGGTACGGGTGTCGGGGTGCTGGATCACGGCATCGACGACGGCGTCGGGCAGGGCTCTGTCCCGGCACAGGACCATCCGTGCGGCGAGCGGAGCGTCGGAGAGGAGCCGCAGCAGAACGCTCTCCGGCGCGCACGGGTTGAGCGCCAGCCCGGCGAGCCGGCGGGTGGGGAGATCGGCGTCCGCCCAGATCTGCTCAGGCGTGGCCATGCGTGCTGCCCCCAGGGTGTCGCGCCGCCCGTCGTGAAGACATGATCCACGACTTTGCCGGCCTTGCCCAGCCGCGCGGCCGGCCACCCCGGACCGTCCGGCAACTGATCCTTCCGTCCACTCGTCCTACGGGGCAGGCCGAGTGGACGGAAAGACATGGTGGAACGGGCAGACGGCGGTGCGGTGGCGGCGGAGACGTCGGTGGTGCCTGGTGTGGGGAAACGGCGGCCGGGGTGGGTGATCGCCGGGGTTGCCGTCGTCCTGGGCGGGGTGCTGGGGTTCCATCGGCTTGTCCCCAACTGGCCCGGGCGGGTGGGGAGTCTCATGGAGTCCTTTCTGCCCTGGGGTGGCGCCCTCGTCGTCGTGCTGCTGGTCGTCGCCCTCGTGCGGCGGTCCGCCGTCGCCCTCGTCGCTCTGCTGCTGCCGGCGGGCGTGTGGGTGGACACCTTCGGCGGGCTGCTCCTGCCCGGTGAGGAGAGCGGCGGGCGGGAGCTTGTCGTCGTGCAGCACAACGTCAGCGACGAGAACCGGGATCCCGCCGGAACCGCCCGCGCGCTGGCCGACTCCGGGGCCGATCTCGTAGCGCTCGAGGAGCTCGTGGATCCGCAGGTGGCGGCGTACGAGAAGGCCCTCGCCGCCGACTATCCCCATCACGTCGTCCGGGGCACCGTCGGGCTCTGGTCCAAGCATCCGCTCAGCGGTGAGCAGGTGGTGGACATCAAGCCCCGGAGTGTCGAGGAGGGGTGGAGTCGCGGCTTGCGTGCCGTGGTCCGCTCTCCGTACGGGGACGTCGCCGCGTACGTCGCCCATCTGCCCTCCGTACGGGTGGGGGTGGGCGGGCTCGCGTCCCAGCGGCGGGACGAGAGCGCCGCGTTGCTGGGGCGCGCCATCGCGGGCGAGAGCGTCGGGCCGGTGATTCTGCTCGGGGATCTCAACGGTGTTGTCGAGGATCGGGGGTTGAGGCCTCTCACGTCACAACTGGCTTTTGCCGAGAGCGGGTTCGCCTTCAGTTTCCCCGCCGCGTTCCCCTTGGCCCGGATCGATCAGGTCATGGCCCGCTCCGCCGCCGTGGGCCACATCCGCACCCTGCCCGCCACCGGCAGCGACCATCTGCCCGTCATCGCCCGCGTCACCCTGGAGTAGATCACCCTGGTGCGAGTCGGCCTGGTGCGAGTCGGCCGGGGGTGAGTCGCCCGCCCGCAGTGCGTCCGCCTTCCGGACGGCCGCCACGCGCTGCCGCCAGGTCATGTCCTCGGGGAACTCGTACGTGTCCGTGTCGACCATCCAGCTCGCGTACGCCGTCGCCCTGCGGCAGTCCGCGCACTCCGGCTCGTCGCCCAGCGGGCGGAAGACATGCTCCTCCCCCGGTCCCGTGCACGCGATCAGCTCCCTGACCGGCGGCGGCGGGGCAACCGGCAGCGGGAGCACCGGGGTCACCGGGCATTTCCGGATCAGCCGATGGCGCAGGAAGCCGACCGCCGAGCGCACCCCGCCCTCCGGTGGATCGGCCAGGAGCGCCTGGCGCAGGTCCCCTTCCGGCAGGCCGCCCTCCAGCCACTTCACGGCCTCCACCGCCAGGGCGCGGGCCTCCCGGACCCCCAGCAGCAGGTCGCGGCGCGTGTGGCGCAGGGACAGCAGCAGGCGTTCCGCCTTGGCCAGTTGACTGGCGGGGTGCGGTGCCGGGGCCGGGGCAGTCGTCTCTTCGGGGCCCGGCTCCGCCTCGGCCGGGGCTCCCGCAGGGTCCGGGGCTGCCGCCACCCGGGGCGGGTCCACCGCCTCCGGGGCCGGGTCCGCGCCCAGGTCCGCTACCCGCCCGCGCTCCCGCCCCCGCTGCGCTTCGGAGGGTGGGTGGGGAGTGGTCTGATCACTGTGGTCTTCCTCGGGTTGATAGCCACCGACCGTCCGAGGAGTCGGTTCACCGGCCGTCGGATACCGCGCACCCGGAGAGTGCCCCGCGTCCGGCTCCAGCCTCGCCCAGACCGTCCTGGCCTCCGCGCCCGTCAGCGGTGTGTTCGTGAACAGCTGGGCCGTCTTCCAGAGCCCGTCCTCGCGCTGGGTCCGCCACTCATGGACGTAACCGTGCTCCACCAACTGCTTCTTGGCCTGCTGGTACGGGCGGCCCTTCATGTCCAGCTTTCGCGCCAGTTCTCCGAGCGGGCGGTCCGTCGCGGAGTCGGGGAGGCCCTGGACGTACAGGATGAGGATCTTGGCGTTGCTGTTGATCCGCCGGTCGCGTACGACCGTGTGCGGGGCTTTCGTCCAGCCCGAAGAGGGCGCGATAACATGGCGCAGCATTTCTAGTGGGTCCTATCTCCACTGGGGGTGTAGGCCCTCGGGTGGGTGTTGGTGCACCTCCGGGGGCCGCCCTTGCGCGCGAGCGCGCACTGAGCGTGATGACCTCGTCACCGTATCTCACCGTTCTGACGGGTCGCCAGATCGAAGATTCGTTCGCCGAACCACCCCTGTGTCAGCGCCCACAGGGCCAGTGGCCGGGGCGGTCGCGGTCCACCAACCGCAACCTGTCCTCCACGTCTTGTACACGCTCTCATCACAATTCCGCTTCGCTTCCCGTATGCGTCTGATGTGCACCCGTACGCACTGCGAGCATCGGCTGCTCCACCGCACCTAGTTCGGCCTTGGGGGCAACACATGCAGACGAGGAAGCAGTCACGGCGGTCCTTGCCCGGAGCCCTCCGGATGCGCGTATCAGTGGGAGCGGGTGCGCTGGCTCTCATCCTGACGGGGTGCGGGGGCGACGGCGGCGGTACGGACGGCCAGGGCGGGAAGGGCACCGTCGAACGGACACTGGCGCTCATGGACGACCAGCAGAGCATGGACGCGGGCGGCAGCCTGGACGTGGACGTCCTCGACAACGACTCCATCACCCTGGAGAGCAACGACCGGGCGGGGCTGCTCGACGCCTACGACCCCGCCGAACTGACCCTGACCATCGAGACCGAGCCCGGCCACGGTTCCGCGTCGGTGTCCGGGGCCACGGTGACGTACACCGCCAGGGACGGGTACGCCGGCGAGGACGAGCTGACCTACGAGGTACGCGTGAAGGGCACCGAGGTTCCCGCCGCCACGGCCGTCGTACGGATCACTGTCACCTCGCCCGCTTCTTGACCGGGCGCGATGCCGTACGGGCCGGCCGTCCGGGTCCGTTCACTCCGCCTTCTCCTGCTCCCGCCGGGCGCCGCGCCGGCGCCGGGCGGTCAGCGCCAGGTGCGTCACCAGTCCCAAAACCAGGCCCCAGCACGCGGAGCCGACGCCGCCCAGAGTGACGCCCGAGGCCGTGGTGAGGAAGGTGACCACCGCCGCGTCGCGGCCCTGTTCGTCCGCCACCGCCTGGGCGAGGCTCGTGGAGAACGTGGCGAGCAGGGCCACCCCGGCGACGACCGCGATGAGTTCGGGCGGCAGCGCCGTGAACAGCCCCACGAGCGCGGCCCCGCAGACGCCCGCCAGCAGATAGAAGACGCCGCACGCCACACCCGCCACATAGCGGCGTCGCGGGTCGCGGTGGGCCTCTTCGCCGGTGCTGATGGCGGCGGTGATCGCCGCCAGGTTGACGGCGTGGCCGCCCAGCGGCGCGAGCGCCGTGGAAGCGAGTCCGGTGGCCGTGATCAGCAGCCGGTCGTCCGGGCGGTAGCCGCAGGCCGCCAGCACGGCGAGGCCGGGAGCGTTCTGCGAGGCCATCGTCACCACGGCGAGCGGCACCGCCAGGCCGACCAGTGCTGAACCGGTGAACTCCGGTGCCGTGAGGACGGGAAGGGTCAGCCCGATGTCCACGGACGAGGCGTCGATGCCCGGGACGACGGCGGTGACGAGCACGGCCGCGAGCAGGGCCCAGGCCACCGCGTACCTCGGTGACCGCTGTTTGACGGCCAGGTACGTGGCGAGCGAGACCAGCACCGCGACCGGCGCGCCGTCCAGCGCCGAGAACAGGCCGACGCCGAAGGAGAACAGCACACCCGCCAGCATGGCCGCCACGATGCCGGGCGGTACGCGGCGCATGACCTTCCCGAAGACGCCCGTCAGGCCGACCAGCGCCATGAGGAGACCGCTGACCAGGAAGGCGCCGACCGCCTCGGGGTACGAGTACTCCCCGAGGCTGCCGACGAGGACCGCGGCGCCCGGCGTCGAGAACGCGGTGATCACCGGGATCCGGGTCCACCAGCTGAGCACGGCACACGTGACGCCGCTGCCCACGCAGGCCGCCCACACCCATGACGCGGTCTGCTCATCGGTGAGGTGCCCCGCGGCTGCTGCTGCCAGGACCACGAGGAGGGGGCCCGAGCACGAGACCACGACGGTGATCAGGCCCGCGAGGACAGCGGAGAGCGAGGCGTCCGCCAGGAGCCCGCGCCGCTCGGAGGGTCCTCGCCGATCGGGGGGCCCAGGCTGCCCGGAGGGTCCTCGCCGATCGGAGGGCTTGCGCCGTCCGAAGGGCCCGGGCTGCCCGGGGGGCGTGCGCTGGTCGGAGGAACCGGGCCGATCGGATGGCGTGCGCTGGTCGGAGGGACCAGGCTCCTCAGCAAGCCCAGGCCGCCCAGAAGGCGTGCGCTGCCCGGAGGAACCGGGCCGATCGGAGGACCCTCGCCGATCGGAAGGCGTGCGCTGCCCGGAGGGACCAGGCTCCTCGGAAAGCCCGTGCCGCCCGGAAGGCGCGCGCCGATCGGAGGAACCAGGCCGCCCAGAACGCGCGCGCCCATCGGAGGAACCGGGCCGCCCAGAAGGCGTGCGCTGCCCGGAGGGACCAAGCTCCTCGGAAAGCCCGGGACGCCCAGAAGGCGTGCGCCCTTCGTCCGTCGGCCCGGGCGCCTCGTCCGTGTCGTTCTCGGCGCCCTGTTCGGCCGTGGCCATCGTGTTCCTTCCCCCTCGCCCGTAACTCCCGCTGCTGCTCCGCTGCTCCCCTACTCCGCCCGCTGCGCCACCGAGGCCAGCCGCGTCACGCCCTCGGCGAACTCCTCGTCGCTCAGGGCCTGGAACGGCAGCCGGAGGAACACCGTTCCGGACGGGGGCGCCGAGTCCGACGGATAGAACGCCGAGCCGCGGGTGAGGGCGACCCCCTCGGCCGCCGCCGCCGCGAGGAACTTCTCCTCCGTGGTCCGTACCGGAAGGTGCACGCTGATGTAGTAGCCGCCCTCGGGCACGCACAGCGCGGCCTCGCCGAGCGCCTTCCGCACCGCCTCGACCGCCGTGTCGTGCCGCGGCCGCAGCAGTGTCCTCACCTCGTCGATGTTGCGCCGGACCAGGCCGCTCGCGAAGGCCCGGGCGGCGACCACCTGGAGCAGGGGGGCCGGCGAGAGGTACGTGCTCTCCGCGAGCGCCGCCAGGGCACCCGGCGTACCGGGCGGGCCGATCACATAGCCGACGCGCAGCCCCGGGCTGAGGATCTTGCTCAGCGAGCCGATGGTCAGCACCCGGGCGCCCTCGACGGATGCCGCGAGCTCGCCGAGGAGCGTGGGGGCCGTGCCCGCGAAGCGGAGTTCCCGGTACGGGATGTCCTCCAGGATCGTGAAGCCGAACTCGGCCGACAGGCGCACGAGTTCGCGCCGCTTCTCCTCGCTCGTCGTGACCCCGCCGGGGTTCTGGAAGTCCGGGATCAGGTAGACGAACGCGGGTACCTCCGCACGCAGGCGCTCCCGCAGGACGTCCAGGTCGAGGCCGTCGCCCCGCAGGGGTATCCCGGAGACCTGCGCCCCGTGCCGCTCGAAGATCTGGACGGCACGGTCGTACGTCGGCGCCTCCGCGAGCACCTTCTTGCGGGGTGCGTCCTTGAGCAGGTGCGCCGCGAGCAGGTCGAGGGCCTGGAGGGAGCCGTTGGTGACGAAGATCCGGTCGGGGTCGACCGAGTGGAACGCACCGAGCTGGTCCCGGAGTTCGCGGTCGCCGGTGTGGCGGCCGATGGGCGCGTACTGGAAGACGCGGTCCGGTTCGACGGAGAGGACGGACCCGGTCAGCTCGGCGATGTCGGCGGACGGGATCGCTTCGAGCGGAGGGATCCCCCGCGAGAAGTGGACGGTCGGAGAGGTCGCAGCGTCCTTGGGGTTCGGGGAAGTCACAGAGGTCTCCTGGAGAAGGAACCGAGGGAAGGGAGCGGGAGCGTGGAGAGCGAGGGCGCGGGAAGCGGGCCGGGCTTCCGGTTGCTCAGGGGGCGCCCAGGCGCGTGGCCCGGTGCGCGCTGACGGCGAAATCGGGGCCGATGTCGGCGACGGAGTCCGCGCCGAGCTGGAGCAGCGTGTCCTCTATCTCGCTCCGGAGGAGGTCGAGGACCGCCTCGACACCCTGCTGTCCGGCCAGGCCGAGGCCCCAGAGGTAGGGGCGGCCGACGCACACCGCGTCCGCGCCGTACGCGAGGGCCTTGACGACGTGGACGCCGGAGCGGATGCCGCCGTCCATGAGGACCAGGGCGCGGCCGGCGATCGCGGCCGCCACCTGCTCCAGTGCGACCAGGCTGGGCACCGCGCCGTCGAGCTGGCGACCGCCGTGGTTGGAGACGATGACGCCGTCCGCGCCGAGGGCCACACAGTGTTCGGCGTCCTCGGCGCGCAGGACGCCCTTGACCACGATCGGCAGCCGGGTACGGGACCGTATCCATTCCAGGTCGTCCCAGGTCAGCGGCAGGCGCTCGATGCGGGCGCCGTCCGGGATGTCACCGGTGAGCACGCCCAGCGCGCGCAGGTTGCCGAAGTCGACGTGGCCCGGGGTGCGGAAGCCCGCCCGCCGGGTGCCGATACGGCGGGCCGCGTAACTGGCGTCGACCGTGACCACGAGCGCGGTCGCGCCGGCGTCCTCCGCCAGGGCGATCGTCGCGTCGACGTCGTCGCGGGAGCGGTAGGCGTAGAGCTGGAACCAGCTGTCGCTGCCGACCGCACCGGTCACGTCGGAGAAGGCGTAGTGGCTGTCGGTGCTGACGATCGACACGGTGCCCGCGGACTCCGCCGCACGGGCGGTCGCGATCTCGGCGTCCTCGTGGAGGAGGCGCTGGGGGCTGGTCGGGGCGAGGAGGACGGGCAGGGCGAGCCGCTGCCCGAGCACGGTCACGGACGTATCGGGTTTCACGCCCGTGCCGCCGAGGGCCCGGGGGCGCAACCAGACCTGGTCGAAGGCCTCCGTGTTGGCACGGACCGTGAGCTGTGTGTCGGCGCCGCCCGCCACGTACGCCCAGCAGGCGGCGTCGAGCAGGGACTCCGCGGCCTGCTCGTAATCGGTCAGCGTCAACAGCCCGGATAATTCCCTTGCCATGGAACCTCTTCCGTCGTCGGATGAATTCCTTGGGCGCCTGTCGTCCCGCCAAGTGAACCTGTGCGTCACATGGACTGACTCGTCAAGCGAACAGGGCCGTCAGGCGAACTGGTCGAATGCCATCTTGGCCACCATTCCGGTGACCACGAGCACGAGGACGATGCGGACGAATCCGGATCCCCTTTTCATGGCGGTGCGCGACCCGATCATCGCGCCCGCGATGTTCCCCACGGCCATTCCGAGACCGAGGGCCCACAGGACGTTTCCCTGCCAGGCGAAGACCGCGAGGGCCCCCAGGTTGGAGGAGGCGTTGATCACCTTCGCCATGGCCGCGCTTTCCAGGAACTGTGTCGCCAGGAGCGTGGTGAAGGAAATGATGAGGAAGGTGCCGACGCCGGGGCCGAAGACCCCGTCGTAGAAACCGATGCCGACACCCGCGATGAGGATGGCCGCATTGCGGCGGCGCGGGGTGACGAGGATGTTCCGCTGCTGGACCCCGAAGCTGGGCCGGAAGGCCACGAAGAGCGCCACGGTGATGAGCAGGCCCATGATGACCGGCCGGAAGTAGGTCGTGGGAACGCTCGACGCGGACAGCGCGCCGAGCGCGCCGAAGGGGACCGCGAGTCCGGCGGCCGGCAGCAGGACCGAGCGGTCCAGCGTGGTGCGCCGCTGGTACATGTACGCGGCGGTCGCGGTTCCCATGACCGCCGCGATCTTGTTCGTGCCCAGCGCCACCGCCGGCGAGTACTGGGGGAAGGCCAACAGGAGCACCGGGATGAGCAGCACCCCGCCACCGCCGACGACCGCGTCCACCCAGCCGGCCGCCGTCGCGGCCGCGAGCAGGCCGAGCACTTCGTACAGTTCCACTCTTCCTCATTCACATGACATGGCCCCGGCTCCCGGGGCCGGGTGCTGCCGCCGCCGGTTCAGACGACCCCGCGGATCTCCGTCATCGCCGGCAGCACGCGCGGGTGCCGCATCATGCGCTGGGCCCACAGCGGGGCGGATCGCAGGGAGTAGAAGCGGCGCAGCCAGCGGTCCTGGCCGTCGTAGCGGGGGTGAACGCGGTGCGGCCGTGGACGACGACGTGGTTGTCCAGGACGACGAGGTCGCCCGGCGCGAGCACCAGGTCACGGCAGACCCGCTCCAGGGCCGTGGCCAGGGCGCGGAGTGCGGCCCGTGCCTGCGGGTGGTCGCCCTGCGTGTTGTGCGAGTTGAAGCGCATGAACGGGCGGTCCGCGGGGCCGAAGATCACCGGATGCGGGCCGGCCGAGGGGCGGGGGCCGGTGGTGTTCCGGGTGAAGGAGGTCGGATACAGGCTGTGGAACTGCGGCTTCCGCAGCTCCGCCACCTCGTCGCCGGTCAGCAGCGGCAGCGCGTCGCGTACGGAGGAGACACGGGTCGCGGCGATCTGGTCGTGGTCCTGGCGCAGGCAGAGCAGACCGAGGTAGTCGGGGCGGAGCGGATGGTGCACGTTCTCGGTGTGGAAGTCGAAGGCGACCGATCCGCTGTTCTCGATCCGGGCCTCCTCGCCGCGTACGGGATGGACGTCGTGGAAGAGCGCGCCGGACTTCTCGTCCTGATAGCCGGTCAGCGAGCCGAGGAGGTCCGCGACGAGCATGAGGGTTCCGTTGGTGGGGTGGCCGTCGAGGATATGGGCCTCGTGCGCCTGGGGAGTCTTCGGCAATTCACCGACCGAAACTCCACGCAGGAGGCAGTATCCACTGGATTCCACGTCCGAACCGAAATCGAGGACCATTTTGCGCATCCCGTCCGGGAGATCCATGAGGAGTCCCGAGACGACGATGGGTATGGAGTCCGACAAGTGCGCGGCGAGCGCGGACAGCTCACCCACCTTCTCCGCCTCGGACTCGCTTAATCGGTACTGATTCAGAGCCTGGGCAAGCATTCTCATAATCTCTCACCGATTTCCTGAATACAGGGTTGATCATGCCGGTGAAAAACGTATCCCGCCCCGATTCTCTCCGTCAACAATAGCTTTCGGACAGTGACATCCCAGGTTAACGGGTCGGGCATTTGCCAGATAAAGCGTGAATGGCTTTATCTAGCACGAAACAGCCCGAAGCGGCCCACGCGGTAAGGGGTGCGGGCCCGGTTGCTACTTCCCGTTCACCGGGTTGAGCTGCCTCTACGGCGCAGGATGACAGGGAGATGAACAGCCCAATTCGCCCCGTCAGGCGCTTTCGGCACCTCCCTCCCGGCGCCCGCAGGAGGCACGGGGAGCCGGTTTCGCGCCATCCGGATCACGGGAGGCGGGGGTGGTGAATCGTGTGAAGGGGGTCACATGCGGCTGTGCCGCCGCCCACGCGGAGGGGACCGTTCTACTGGAAGCTCAGCCGGTGGGGGTGAAGTGGATCGGCCGGGCAGGTGTGTACGCGCATCAGGCCTCGGCCGAGGTAAACACCGACCGGGTCGAGCACACGCGGGTCGTTCTCGGCATCCCGGTCCTCGACAGGCAGCCAGCTGCGCGAGGCGCCGTCGCACTCCCACTTGTCCACGGTGAGCAGGGGCGGCATCGCTGTCCCGCACACCTGGCAGTCGACCGGAGCGGGGTCTGTCAGATGCCAGGAGGCGAAGCCTCCGACCTTCCAGCCGGGGGCGATCGACAGGTCGCTCATGTAGTCGATCTCTTCCGGTTCCTCCGCGCGCGCCGCGGCCATCGCAGCCTCGTACTCCTCGTACGTCGCGTAGCTCGCCGCCGAGGAGGGACCGTCCTCGTAGTCATCATCGTCGTCGTCCTCGTCGAGGAGCCCCTCCTCCCACGTGGAGACCTCCTCCTGCAGCTCTTCGTCCAGCAAGCCGAGATACTCGTGCTCCACCACCTGCTCCGGATGCACGGCACACATGGTGGGGACGCACTCCTCGCGGCCGGCGACCGGAGGTTCGGGCTGTGGCGTGAGGACGGTCCCGACATCGGCCGAGCGCCGCCACTTCAGTACGACGTCGATCGTGCGGTCGGGCCCATGGGCCTCGAACGGGCACCAGAAGACCTGGAGCAGATCCTGGCCCTCCGGCCCCACCAGATCGGGGACGTCCCGCGTGGACAACTGCGCGACGGCCAGCATCGGCAGGGGGTCGTCGTCGCGGAGGTCCGGGACGTGGTCGGCCGCCTTCATGGCGTCCAGCCGGCGCTGTTCGTCCCCGGTGAAGTCCCGTCCCCGTGCGCCGTCCTGGATCCGGCGGCGCAACCGCACGTCGGACAGGAGGTGGCCGGTGCCCTTCGGGTGCACGACGGTGCACACCGGCCACGGTTCGCCGGCCGGCCAGAGCAGCGGTCCCGCCACCGAGCTGTCCCCCGCACCGGGCACACCGTGCCGGGGGTGCAGCCGGGTGGCCGTGCGCCGGTGGGCTGCCAGGGCGGGGAAGACTCCTTCGACATCGACAGGACGCGGCGGGGTGGTGCGGGTCATGAAGAACCTTCCAAGTGCGTACGGTGGCGCCTGCTATACGCCGGTCCGGATACCGGCGGCGGGGTTTTCCAGGCTGTGCGAGAAGGTGAACCCCTTGTTGCCGAATGCCGTGTACTCCAGGCGGATCGGGATGGGATTGCTTCCCTCGTAGATCGGCTTGATGTGGTACTGCACGACTTCCTTGTTCTTGGTCACCTGGTCGAAGATAACTTGCTCGACCTGGTCACGTTGGTCCGGCGAGTTCGTGGGGGTCTGGGTCTGTGTGACCAGGTTGTGCCACGCTTGTCTGCCCGTGCCGGCCCCGCCGAGACGGTCGGCCAGAAGGTGGCCGCGGGCCTCGTTGAACGCCGTGCCGTTGCCACGCCATCCGGGTGGCTTGAGTTTGCCGGCCTCCGTCCCCTTCTTCGCGTCGATGATCTCGGGACGCAGGCATGCGTTCACACCGGTCGGCCGCCCGAGGTGGTCCAGGCGCCCGTAGCGGATGGATCCGTCCCAGTCGTAGGCGTCCAGTTGGCATCGCTTCGGCGCGAGGCCGAGTGGATCCGTCCAGACCCAGGGATTGACGACGTAGGTGGAGGGATTGGGCGCAGGGGCAAGTCCGAGTGGATCCGTGCTGGTGAACCGTGCGGTGTCGGGGTCGTAATGGCGGAAATAGTTGTAGTGCAGTCCGGTCTCGGGGTCGGCGTACTGTCCGGGGAATCGCAGAGGTGTGTAGGCAGTGGCCGACGTCTGCCAACCTGTGGTGCCCCAACATGTGGAGCGGCTGCGCCAGGCCGTCTCTCCGTCCGGAGAGACGAGTTCGGTGGGCGTGCCCACCAGATCGGTGACCATGGCGAAGAAGCGGGCCTCGACCTCGCCGTCTGCCAGAGGCTTGCGCTCGTACTGCGACAGCGGGCGGTGGCCCTCGTACTCCCAGGTGAGGATCGCGCCGGTGCTCTCGTCGCACTGCTCCACCAGCAGTGGGCCGTCCCAGGTGAAACGGACGGTCTCGGCAACCGTGGTTCCGTCGGCTGCCAGGCGATGCTTCGCGGTGCGCCGGCCGAGCGGATCGTAGTCGTAGGTCCACCGGGTGCCGTCGGGCGTGGTGCAGGACGTGAGGCGGTCCTCAACGTCATAGACGTACTGCCACACCTCCGGCTTGCGCGAGAGCCGGGAGCGGCGGCGTACGACCACTCGGCCGGCCGCGTCGTGCTCGTAGTGGACGGTGCCCGCCGACGTCAGGACTCCGCCCTCGTACCGCCGGGGGCCGCGGGCCTCGATGTGGCCGGCGCCCTCCGGCCACTGCGCCGACGTCTGGTTGCCGGCGCCGTCGTAGGTGTAGTTCTCTGTCCAGCCGGGTGCCTCTACGGTCAGCGGCCTGCCCATGGGGTCGAGCGTGATCCGCTTGTCACGGCGGGAGCCCCGTGTGCTCTCGCCGTGGGAGAGGGGGTAGCCGTCGGCTCGGTAGGCGTAGTCACGCGTACGCAGCGGATCCGGTGATCCGGGCGCGGTCAGTCTCTGGCTGACCGGCCTGCCGAGGCGGTCCCACGCGGTGCTCAGACCGGTGGCACCCTGCGGCCCCCACGTCCTGGAGAGTTCGCGGCCGAGGAGGTCGTGGGTGAACTGGAGGGCGTTGCCGTCCGTGGTGAGTGAAATCCGGTCACCGGCCTCGTTGTAATCGAGGTGACTGACCGCACCTGTGGGTGTGGTGCGCGACGCGCGCTGTCCTGCTTCGTTGTAGGTGTACCGGATGGTGCGGCCGTCGACCGTCTCGGCAAGCAGCCGACCCAGATCGTCGCGCTCCATCGTCAGCGTGGAGGTGGCCGTGCGGGCCTCCAGGAGGGCGCCCGCGCGGTCGTAGGCGTACCGGGTCGTGGCGCCGTCGGCGTCCCGCAGCACCAACCGGTCCATGGGGTCCCAGGTGTAGGTGACCACCTGGCCCAGTGGTGTGGTGCGTGTGGTGAGCCGATTCGCCCCGTCATAGGTGTAGGCGAGGTTCCGGCCCTGGAAGTCCGTCTCCGCCGTCAGGCGGCCGGCCGCATCGTAGTGGTAGTGCCATTCCTGCCCCAGAGGGTTGGTTACCTTGAGCAGTCGCAACTCGGTGTCGTAGCGCAGTTCGTGACGTGTACCGTCGGGAGCCGTTCGGGCCAGCGGCTTGTCGAAGGGCCCGTATTCGGTGGCCCATTCCTGCCCGGCAGCGTCGGTGTACTGAAGGCAGTTGCCTTCCGGGTCCCAGCTCCAGGACTCGCGGGAGCCGTCCGTGGCGACGCGGGTCTCCAACCGGTCGTCATGGTCCCAGACGAAGTTCTGCTGACCGCCCATCGGATCGGTGACCACCAGAGGGCGCCCGCGGTGATCCCGTTCCACCGGGTGACCCGGCCCCCGGGGCCGGTGACCTCCAGCGGCAGCCCCGCGCTGTCCGAACGGACGCGCGTGGTGGTGCCCAGAGTGTCGACGACGGTGGCCACCGCACCGGTGCTGTCGTGGGTGAAGCGGGTCACCGACCCGTCGGCCGCTGTGGTGGACGTGCAGTTGCCCCGCCCGTCGAAGGTCTGACGCCACACCGTGCCGTCTGCGGCGGTCACCTCCAGAGGAAGGTTCCACTCGTCGTACCGGGCGGAGGCCACGCTGCCGTCGGGCAGCCGGACCTCCGTGAGGTTGCCGGACCGGTCCCAGGTGAGTTCGGTGGTGTGTCCGAGCGGGTCGGTTCGGGTCAGGGGGCGATCGTAGGGATCCCAGGTGAAGCGGGTGGTGTGGCCGAGCGGATCGGTCTCGGCCACCAACTGCAGCCGGTCGTTGATGACCAGCTCGGTGGTGGCACCGGCCGAGTCGGTGTAGCGGGTGACGCGGTAACCGCTGTCAGCAACGAGATCGTAGGAGAAGTGGCCGGAGAGGATCCCGCTCGGGCCGACAGTGCGTGCTACGCGCCCCTCAGTGTCGTACTCGTAGCGGAATGTGGTGCTGTTGCGGTCGGTCCACGACACGACACGGCCGCCGTCGTCGTAGGTGAACCGCATGACCGGTCCGTCCGGGCCCTCGGGACCGGTCAGGACGGTCAGGTCGCCCGAGTCGTCGTATCCGTAGCCCACGACCGCCGCAGGTTCCTGAGGACCGCGGACAGCGAGACGCGTAATGCGCGAGACGTCGGCCGCTATCTGCACGACGTAGCCGCCCGAATGGGACACGGCGGTCGGAGCCCCGTCGGGCCTGCGCCAGAAAGACACGCGGTTGCCGTTACGATCCTCGATCGCCGACAACCAGTAGGCAGCGGAGGTGCGGTAGGGGTTGCCCGTGAAGACGCGCACCTGGCCGCTGTGCGGATCGTGTATCTCGTACGACGTGTCGTTGTCGGCCACACCGCCGTGGACCAGCGGCAGCCGGTCTCCCTCCAGGGGCATGACGTGCTCGCCGTCCGCCCCGGGCAGGCGCGGATAGATGAGCAGCGAGCCATCCTCACGAGCCCAGATCATCCCGGCACCGTTCTCGCCGAACTCGATCCTCTCGTCGAGGGTGGACGCCCAGCTGCGCCCGAACCAGTGACCGTAGCGGTAGGTGGATACATGAGTGCGTCGAAGAACCAAGGGCAGCACGCCGGGGAGGGCGAGGTCCGTCTGGGGCAGCAGCATCTTGCCGGTGGCGATGTCTACGGGGTCGTTCTTGCAGACCGTCTTTTCCAGGGAGACGCCGTGTGTTCGTGGCTCGTTCGCTGCGTCGCGTACGGAGTTCGGGCGGGTGCGAACGTCCTCGGTGCCTTTGTCCCTCGGTCCGGACGACTCCGTGCCGGCCTTGCCGCGGACATTGACCTTCCGGATGCTGTCGCGGACGTCACCGTCCGTACCCTTGTGGATCTTCGAGCTGCGGGCGATCGCCTCCGGGACCTTCTTGCCGACGTGGTTACCGAGGTCGTTCAGCGCTTTGCCGAGCTTCTCGGTCACATCCTCGATGGACTTGTCCAACACGGCGGTCAGCGCGTCCTTGCCCTTGGCGCGACCGTGATGGCCCTTGGCCTTCCCCAGCTTGCTGCCCGTCTTTTCCCGCATGGTGATCTGCACGCCCGCCAAGTGCAGCCCGGCCGCCTTGTGAGCCTTGTGGTCGATCTCCGCACGGTCGCCCGGCCCCGAAGGGCCGGAAACCGAGTTGAGCTGGAGCCCGTCCCGTCCCGCCTGTGCCGTCTGTTCGGTGTTGTAGCCGTCCTGTACACCCGTGGCGTTGAGCGCGGTCTGGATGGCCAGATCAGTCACGATGTTCTCGATCGCGGCGACTGCCGGCGCGGTGAGCGTTGCGACGATCTCAGCGACCGCCGCCTCAGCCATCTCCTTCAGAATCCGCTTGAACGCGATGCGAGTTGCGGCGATCTTCGCCCCGGCGATCAGCGTCGACAGGCCCGCGGTCACCGGCGCGAACGCGAGCGTTATCCCCACAGTGGCGCAGAGGTCGGCCAGTTCACCAACTGCGGCTATTTTGCGGGCGACAATGATGTCCGCCACGCGGTCCAGCGCACCAGCCACCAGACGAGCCGCCTGCCCGAGGTCCTTGTGTTTGCCCTGGACCTTGGACCAGTGGTTGTCCAGCGCCTTCAGCGATTCGCTCTGCCCGGTGGAGATCAGCCTCTGGACATGCCGGTACGCGGCCTGCGCATCGTCGTCGGCGTCGTCCGCGAACTCCCGCAGTGCGTCCGCCATATCGCGGTATGCGTCCTCGTCAACATTCGGCCATCCCACGCCCACCACGTCGAGCATCGTGTCGACGCCCTCAGGAATGGTGTAACCCACGTTGCTTCAGCCCCCGTATCGAGCAAACCTGATCAGCAGAAATCAAGATCGATCAGCATGTCATGGGACGCAGGCCAAGGCCCAGCGGGTTCCAGGCCGCTCGACGGTCCGGCGGGTATCGCACCCAGGGGTTCGCTCTTGGGGGCCAAGTGGTCGGCATTACTACCGCGCGGATGGGGAGCATGGCGCAGCAGCCGCCTGCATCGACTCGTCCAGCTAGGTGAGTTCCCAGATCACCGGCCGAGGAAGCGGGCGCGGGCGTCGCCTGGAACGTCGCGAAGTCGTAGCGGACCGAGGCGAGCGCAGGCGGGGGTGGGGCAGTGGGACCCGCCACGGCCACCGGATCCACCGCCACGTTCGGGACCTTGCCCCGGGTCACCGCCGGAGGTCACGCAGGTACCGCGCCATCTCCCCGTACACCGCCGCCGAGTTGTCCAGATGAGCGTCGTGGCCCGCCCCCGGGATCACGGCGATCCGGGTCGCGGGGTGACGGTCCCGCATCCGTTCCGCCTCGTCCGGCTTCATCGTGCCCTTCTCGCCCCGCAGCACCAGCACCGGGCAGCGCACCCGGTCCCAGGCGTCCCAGTAGTCGCGGTGGGCGTTCTCCTGGACCGTGGCGACCATGACGTCCCGGTCGACGCGGGGGTGCAGTCCGCCGGGGCCCGGGGCGAGGCCCGCCGCCCAGGCCCGGCCCGCCGGGCCGCCGCCGAAGAACGCCTGGGCCGCCGCCCTGTCCGGGAACGGCACCGGCCAGGAGTCCAGCCAGCGCCCGATCTGCTCCGGCAAGCCCGGGCTCGGACCCGCCGGGCCCGCCTCGATCAGGACCAGCGCACGGCACAGCTCCGGGTGGGCCGCCGCCGTCAGCAGGGCGGTGAGGCCGCCCATCGACTGGCCGACCAGCACCGTGTCCTCACCGGCCAGACCGAACCGGCGCGCCACGGCCCGTACGTCACTCACGTGCGCCGCCCGTGTCACGTCCCCGGGGCGGCGTGTGCTCGCCCCGCTGCCGCGTGCGTCGAAGGCGATCACCCGGTGCGTGGCCGCGAACCGGACCGCCAACGCCTCCCACTCGCCGCAGTGCCCGGCCAGCCCGTGCAGCAGGAGCAGGGGCGGGCCTTCGCCCCCGTGGTCGGTGCAGACGAGGCGTACCGGAGCGGCCCCGGCACCGGTCGCTCCTCCGTCGTCCTCGCCCGGGTCCGTCACCGTCACTGTCACTGTGGCCGTTCCCCTGGCCGCTTCCACCCGGAACCCCCGCCTCCCCGGACCGCCCTCCGGCCGCATCGCCCCGAACGTTAGCCTCGGGCTCAGTACCGAACCACGGAAATACCGACGGTTCACGGGACTGCTCACAGGAAGCGATGGTGGCGGCGATGGCGAAGGTTCCGGCAGCGGCGGTGGCGGCGGGCGGGCTCGTCGGGGGGTACGGCGTCGCCCGGTGGACCCGGAAGCGGCCGCTCGGCGGTGTCGCGCTCGCCGCGGCCGGATCGCTGGCCGCGTACGAGTGGAACCGGCAGGCCGGGCCGCGTGCCGCCGCCGGGCTGAGCGTCGCCTATGTCGCCGCCTTCGCCGGATCGCACCCGCTCGCCAAGAAGGTCGGCGCCTGGCCCGCCGTGTTCGCCGTCGCGGGCGGCGTGGCCGCCGCCTCCTGGGCCGTCACCCGGCGAGCCGCACGGAGTTGAGCCCCATCGGGGCATCGGTCGGGGTCGCAGAGAGTCGAGCCTCATCGCGTCTCCGGCGGGCGTCGGAAAAGAATCCCGCGCCCACCTGAACGCCCGCCGCTCCGCCCCCGTACTCCCGGGCAACTCCCCGCGTAGGCCGGGTGCGTACCCGTACGGACTCGACAGGACCGTACGGGTAGGCACCCGGAGCGGCGGGCCCGGCCCCTGGTCCCGGCCCCCCGGGGAGCCGCCCGCTCAACCCCCCAGCGCGTGCGACACCGTGTAGATCGCCAGCCCCGCCAGCGCGCCCACCACCGTGCCGTTGATGCGGATGAACTGGAGATCGCGGCCGATGTGCGCCTCGATCTTCTTCGAGGTCTGGTCCGCGTCCCAGCCCGCGACCGTCTCGCTGATCAGCGACGTGATCTCCGCGCGGTACGTCGTCACCACGTACACCGCCGCGTCCTCCAGCCAGCCGTCCAGCTTGCCCTGGAGCCGTTCGTCGCCCGCCAGCCTCGCCCCCAGCGACATCAGCGAGGCGCGCGCCCGCAGCCGCAGTTCGCTGCGCTCGTCCTCCGCCGCCGAGAGGATCATCGTGCGGACGGAGGACCAGGCCGAGGCGATGACGTCCTGGACCTCGCTCCGGCCCAGGATCTCCGCCTTCAGGCGCTCCACCCGGGCCCGGGTGTCGGCGTCGGTCTGGAGGTCGGCCGCGAAGTCGGTCAGGAACGTGTCGATCGAGCCGCGCGCCGGGTGCTCCGGCATGTCCCGCATCTCCGTGACGAACCGCAGCAGTTCCTTGTAGACCCGCTCCCCCACCCGCTTGTCCACGAACCTCGGCGTCCAGCCGGGGGCTCCGCCCTGCACCGCGTTCATCACCGAATCGCCGTGCTCCACCAGCCAGTCGTGCGCCCGTACGCAGATGAGGTCGACGACCTTGCGGTGGCCGCCGTCCGTGACGACCTTCTCCAGCATCTTGCCGAGGCCGGGGCCGACCTCCACCGCGTCCGCCCGCCGGGTGATCGCCTCGCCGACCACGGCCTGGACGTCGGAATCCCGAAGGACCGTCAGCGCACCGCGCAGCGCCGTCGCCAGCTCGGCGGTGACCCGGTCCGCGTGGGCCGGCTCCGCGAGCCACACACCGAGCCGCCGGCCGACCCCCAAAGCGTGAATTCGGTCACGAATGACGTCTCCGGAGAGAAAGTTCTCGCCAACGAAGGAACCGAGGGACTGTCCTAGCTGATCCTTCTTGGTGGGGATGATGGCTGTGTGCGGGATGGGCAGGCCGAGCGGGCGCCGGAAGAGCGCCGTGACGGCGAACCAGTCCGCGAGCGCGCCCACCATCCCCGCCTCGGCAGCCGCTGCGACGTAGCCCGGCCAGCCCCCCACACCTGAGTTCTTCGCCCAGGTGGCCAGGACGTACACGAGCGCGACGAGCAGAAGGAGGCCGGTCGCCGTGAGTTTCATGCGCCGTACGCCGCGCTGCTTCTCCTCGTCGGCGGCGGTGTACGCGAACGAGGCCAGCGGGCCCGCGGCCGCCCCCGGCTCCCGCGCCCGGCCCGACGGCAGCGCCGATCGCACCGACGTCGCGGCCTCCGACGGCTCCGGCCGGCCCCCTTCCGGTCCCGCCGGTCCCCGCTCCGCGTCCTTCTGCACCGCGTCCCCGTCCTGCCCCTGCTCGCCGGATCCGGTCCGTTCCATCCGCTCCACCCGTCCGCGTACGCCTCGCCCCCGTGACGTACGCATTGTCCCTACCTCCCCTACTCCTGGGCCGCATGTGGAGTTCCCGACGGCCTGTCGCATCATGGGACCAGCACGATCATCACAAGGAGAACCACCGCACATGCCAAGGCGCCAGGGGTATGCCCTGCTCATCGCCCTAGTGGCGGGCACCGCCGCGCTCGCCGCCGCCGTCGCCTTCGCAACGACGCTGCTCTCCGGCCCCGGGGCGGCGCCGCTGCCGCCCGCCGAGACCCAGGCGGCGGCCCGTAATCCGGTCGCCCCCGCCACCTCGGGCCCCTCGTGGGTCGCCACCTGGACCGCCGCGCCCGTCGGCGCCGAGAAGGGCACCGAGGGCGGCTACCCCGGGCGCACCGTCCGTAACGTCGTGCACACCAGCATCGGCGGGAACGCCGCCCGGATCACGCTGTCCAACCTCTTCGGGACGACCCCGCTGGTCGTCGACCAGGCCACCGTCAACACCCGGCCGGTGACCTTCAAGGGCGCCGGGACCGTCACCGTCGCCGCGGGCGGACGGGTCGTCAGCGACCCGGTCGTCGTGCCGGTGGCCCCCGACTCCGACCTCCAGGTCAGCTTCCGCACCCTGCGGGGCGGCGGGCCGGTCACCTTCCACGGCTACACCCACCAGACCTCGTTCCTGATCGACGAACGCGGCACCTTCACCACGAGCAACTGGCGCTATCTGACCGCCGTGGACGTCCGCAGCGAGCAGGCGCTCGGCGCGGTCGTCACCCTCGGGGACTCCCTGACCGCGGGCAGCGGCTCCAGCACCGACGCCAACGCCCGCTGGCCCGACGTCCTCGCGGACCGGCTGGGCGGCCGGTACGGGGTCGCCAACGCGGGCATCGCGGGCAACCGGGTCGTGGGCATCGGCCGCGGCACCGGCGGCCAGTCGGGCACCGACCGGCTCGACCGGGACGTCCTGGGGGTCGCCGGGGCCCGGACCGTCGTCATCGCGCTCGGCATCAACGACGTACAGCAGTACCCGCAGGAGGCCGACCCCCAGCGCATCGTGGACAGCCTGCGCGCCCTGACCGACCGGGCGCACGCCCGCGGGCTCCGGGTCGTCGGCGCGACGCTGACCCCGTTCGAGGGCTTCGCCACCTGGACGCCGCAGCGCGACGCCGTCCGCCACGCGGTCAACCAGCAGATCCGGTCGGGCACGGTCTTCGACGCCTACGTCGACTTCGACGCGGCGGTGCGCGACCCCGCCGCGCCGAACCGGCTCCTCGCCTCGTACGACTCCGGCGACCACCTGCACCTCAACGACGACGGGTACCGCGCGCTCGGCGACCGGGTGGACCTGACGTCCCTGGACCGGGAGCGCGCGCCCCGTTCCGACGCGCTGTGATGCGCTGAGGAGAGGCGAAGGTCCTCGGCGCCGTGAACCGTCCGGGCGCCGGACACACCCTGGGCCCTCAGAGCTTCTTGCCTCCTCCACCGGAGCCGCCGTCGTCGGGGCCCTCCAGCCCGCGGCGCCGGCGCGCCTCCAGCTCCGCCTCCCTCGCCTCCTTCAAGCGGCGGCGCTCAGCCTTCGTCCGCTTGCGGTCGACGCCGACGCCGCCCATCAGGGCGAATCCGGTGATCCGCACCCGCGGGGAGTCGGGGGCGATCTCCCCGTCCTCGTTGGAGCCCTCGCCGAAGCCGCCCATGATGCCGATGCCCCGGACCTCGACGTTCAGCTCGGGCGGCACGGTCACATGGATGCCGCCCATGATCGTGAAGCAGCGGATCACGACCTCGCGGTCCTCGAAGTGCGCCTCACGCAGATCGATCTCGCCGCCGCCCCACATCGCGAACGCGGTGAACTTCCGGGCCACCGTCCAGCGGCCCTTGCGGTTGAAGCCGCCCCAGAGGGCGAACCCGCCCGTGGAGGTCGCGGGGCCGCCGATCCGCGCGGGCCAGTTCGCGGCGGAGCCCCCAGCGGGGCGGGCGCGGACGAACCGACCGGAGCGACCGCCGAGCCCGGTGCCGGCAGGTCCTGGACCAGCGGCTCCAACTCCCCGTGCGTACGGGCCTTGTAGGCCGTCTCCAGGCGCTGGTCGAACTCGTCCATATCCAGTCGGCCCTCGGCCACGGCCTCACGCAGCAGTTCCGCGATCCGCTCGCGCTCGGCATCGGAGGCGCGCATGTCCGGACGTTCACTTGTCATACCGCGCAGCCTATTGAACGCACCCGTTCCCGGCACAGACCCGCAGGCCCATGACCTGCCCGCACCGCACCGGGGCGGGGCTCCTCACGGCGTCGACTCGTACATCCTCGCGATCACGGCTTCGATGTCCGGCTCCCGTACCGACAGGTCGACCAGCGGGTAGTCCGCGGCGATCCGCGCCACCAGCGGGGCCGCCGACGCGGCGGCCGGGAACGCCAGCCACTGGCGGGGCCCCTCCACTTTGACCGCGCGCAGGGCGGGTTGGTCTCCACCGTCCGCCGACTCCAGCCGGATCGGGGGAGTTCGCTCTCCAGGTCCACCACCAGCATGCGTTCGCTCTCCCCCACCTCGTGGAGGCCCGTCAGCGAGCCGTCGTACATCAGACGGCCGTGGTCGATCACCATGACCCGGCTGCACAGCTGTTCGATGTCGGTGAGGTCGTGCGTCGTCAGCAGGACCGTCGTCCCGCGCTCGGCGTTCAACTCCTTGAGGAACTGACGCACCTTGGCCTTGGAGATCACGTCGAGCCCGATCGTCGGCTCGTCCAGGTACAGCACCTCCGGATCGTGCAGCAGCGCCGCCGCGATGTCGCCGCGCATCCGCTGGCCGAGCGAGAGCTGCCGTACGGGGACCTCCAACAGCGCTCCCAGGTCGAGGAGTTCGACGCAGCGCTCCAGGTTCTCCCGGTAACGCCGGTCGGGGATGCGGTACATGCGGTGCATCAACCGGTACGAGTCCCGCAGCGGCAGGTCCCACCAGAGAGTCGTCCGCTGGCCGAAGACGACACCGATGCGCTGCGCCAGCCGCGTACGTTCGCGGGAGGGGTCGATGCCCGCGACGCGCAGCCGGCCGCCGCTCGGGGTGAGGATGCCCGTCAGCATCTTGATCGTGGTCGACTTCCCGGCACCGTTCGGGCCGATGTAGCCGACCATCTCACCGCGCGCGACCCGGAAGCTGATCCCGTCCACGGCCCGCACCTCGTGGCGCTCCCGGCGCAGCAGGCCCGCCCGGCGGCGGACCTCGAAGACCTTCTCGACCCCGTCGAGGCTGATGAACCCGTCGTCCGCCATGTCCGTGCTCTCCCGCGTAGTCCCGTCCGACCCGGTCGGCTGCTGGTCTCTGTGGCTCCCGGGGTTCCCGTGGCCCCTGTGGTCCCCATGGCTCCCGGAGCTCCCGTGGTCCGTGTGATTCCCGTGGCTCCCGGGGTTCCCGTGGTCGCTCAACTGCCCGTGCTCCGGTAGGACCGCAGGCCCGCCCGCCACGCCACGCCCGCGAGGGCACAGGCACCCGCCGCGACCAGCGGCGGCAGGAACGCCACCCACTGCGGCAGATCCACCGGGTACTCCCGCCCCAGCACGTACAGCGCGGGCAGCCAGCTCGCGAAGGCCAGCGGCACCACGAACGTCACCCCGCGCACCAGGTCCTTCGCGAAGACGGTGGGCGGGTACTGGAGCAGCGTCGTCCCGCCGTACGTGAAGGAGTTCTGCACCTCCGAGGCGTCCTGCGCGACGAACTGAAACGCCGCTCCCGCGACGAAGATCGCCCCGAAGATCGCCGCCCCGCTGAGGACCGTCATCGGCAGCACCAGCATCTTCAGCGGCGTCCAGGCGATGTCGAGGGTGAGGAGCGCGTAGCCGAGCACCAGCAGGCCCTGGGTGATCCGGCCCAGCCGCCGCAGCGCGAACCGGTCCGCCGCCACCTGTGCCAGTACCGGCACGGGGCGCACCAGCAGGGTGTCGAACGTTCCGTCCCGTACGCGCCCGCCGACCCGGTCCATCGATCCCAGCAGCAGGTCGCACACCCCGAACGCCGTCGACGACAGGCCGTACAGCAGCGCGATCTCCGGCAGCGCGTAGCCGCCGAGCGCGTCGACGTGCGTGAACATCAGCAGGATCGTCACGAAGTCGAAGGCCGTGACCGCGAGGTTCCCGAACAAGGTCATGGCGAACGAGGCCCGGTACGCCATCGTCGAGCGCACCCACATCGCCATGATCAGCCCGTACGCCCGGATACCTTCCAGCGGCCGGGGCCGGTCCTCGAAGGCGAAGCCGGCCGTCTCCGGCTCCTCGTCGGCGGCCCGTACCGCCACCGTGTCAGCCACCCTGCACCACCACCCTCCTGGTCGCCGCTGTCTGCAGCAGCCGGCCCGCCCCGAGCAGCACGAGGGCCCACCCGGCCTGGAACACGTACGCCCACAGCAGCCCCCACCCGGTGTGCTTGCCGAGGAACACATCGGCCGGCACCTGGAGGAGCGAGGACCACGGCAGCGCTCGCGCCACCTCGCCCAGCAGCCCGGGGAACAGGTTCAGCGGCAGCAGCATCCCGGAGAAGAACAGCCCCGCCAGCATCGCCATCTGCATCGCCCCCGCGCCGTCGAGCAGCCAGAAGGCCGACATCGCGACCAGATAGCGGATCGCGAAGCTGACCACGACGCCCAGGAACACCGACAGCAGGAACGCCGGCCAGGTCCAGAGCGATCCGGGGAACGCCAGGTCGAAGGCGAGCGCCCCCAGGAACATCGGCGCCACCCCGCGCCCCAGCAGGTGGAACGCCGCCCGGCCCAGGTCCGCCGCCAGCCACCACAGCTGGAGGTCGGCGGGCCGGTACAGGTCGACGGCGACGTCCCCCGTCCGGATCCGTTCGACCAGCTCGCTCTCGAATCCGCCGCCCATCAGGGCGCTGCTCATCAACAGGGCCTGGCCGAGCCAGACGTACGTCAGCGCCTGGGAGGTGTCGTAGCCGCCGAGCTGCGGGCGTACCTCCCACAGGGCGATGTAGGTGTACGCCATGATGAAGCCGAAGACGGTGTTGGTGAACACCCCCGCCGCCGTCGCCGTCCGGTAGGTGGCGTAGCGCCGGAACCCGCCCGCCGCCACCACTGCGTACAGCCGCACGCCGCCCCCTCTCCCCCGCCGCCACCGGCTCCCGGCACCAAAGCGCACGACCCTAGTCGACGCGCGCGGGCCGGGGCGACTGCTTTTCCGCGACCGGAGGAGGGAACAAGACCGTAAGAAACGCAGATTTTCTGACGAACCGGGCACTATGGGAGAACTGACCACGTCTCAGGAGCCCCCACCGACATGAGCGACGAGCCACAGAGCTGGGCCCCCCGCGACTCCTCGGGCGCGGGGGCCTCCCCGGAAACGACCGACCGACGGCGTCCGGGGAGCAGCCCGGAAAGCGGCCCGGGCAGAAGCCCGGCACGTCCGGAAAGCCCGGGAAGAAGGCGCGGCCCCGGCGCACCGGCTGGCGGCGCGCCATCCCCACCTGGCGGATGACCCTCGGCACCCTCCTCGGCCTCGTCGTCCTTCTCGGCGCCGGGGTCTTCGCCGCCTACCGGCTCGTCGACATCCCGGCCGCCAACGCCTCGGCCACCGCCCAGTCCAACGTCTACCTCTACAGCGACGGCAGCGTCATCGCCAGGGACGGCGACGTGAACCGGGAGAAGGTCAAGCTCTCCCAGGTCCCCCCGACCGTCCAGCACGCGGTCCTGGCCGCCGAGGACCGGGACTTCTACTCCGACGACCGCGCCGTGGACGTGAAAGCGATGCTCCGGGCCGGCTGGAACACCGTCACCGGAAAGGGCAAACAGGGCGGCTCCACGATCACCCAGCAGTACGTGAAGAACTACTACCTCGGCCAGGAACGCACCGTCCTGCGCAAGGCCAAGGAAGCGATCATCGCGGTCAAGCTCAACCGCGAGGAGACCAAGGACCAGATCTTCGAGGGCTACCTCAACACCAGCTACTTCGGACGCAACGCGTACGGCATCCAGGCCGCCGCCCAGGCGTACTACGGCAAGAACGTCGAGGAGCTCACCACCGCCGAAGGCGCGTACCTGGCCTCCCTGCTGAACGCCCCCAGCGCCTACGACGTCGTCGCCCACCCCGGCAACAGGCCCGCGGCCCAGCGCCGGTGGAACTACGTCCTGGGCGGCATGGTCAAGGAACGCTGGCTCACCGCCGCCGAACGGGCGACGACGCGGTTCCCCACCCCCGGTGAGGCCAAACCGTCGAACGGGCTCTCGGGGCAGCGCGGCTACATCGTGCAGGCCGTCGAGGACTACCTGAACCGACGCGGCATCCTCGACGCGAAGACCCTCGCCACCGGCGGCTACCGCATCACGACCACCCTCGACAAGGCCAAGCAGGACGCCTTCGTCGAAGCCGTCGACGAGAACGTGACGGCCAAGACCAGCGCCGACCGGGCCGCCGACCGCAACGTCCGCGTCGGCGGCGCCTCGATCGTCCCGAAGAACGGGAAGGTCGTCGCCCTGTACGGCGGCATCGACTACACGAAGCAGTACGTCAGCAACGCGACCCGCCGCGACTACCAGGTCGGCTCCGTCTTCAAGCCGTTCGTCCTCACCTCCGCCGTCGTCAACGACTCCACCACCCAGGACGGCCGGCGCATCACGCCCAACACCGTCTACGACGGCACCAACAAGCGCACGGTCGTCGGCGTGCAGGGGTCCACCGACTACGCCCCCGCCAACGAGGACGACGTCGACTACGGCGACATCACCGTACGCATCGCCACCGACAAGTCCGTCAACTCCGTCTACGCCCAGATGGCGCAGGACGTCGGCCCCGCGAAGGTCCGGGACACCGCGATCGCCCTCGGCATCCCCGCCGACACCCCCGACCTCACCGCCGCCCCCTCCATCGCGCTCGGCACCGCCAACGCCAGCGTCCTCGACATGGCCGAGGCGTACGCCACCCTCGCCGACCACGGCCGGCACGGCAGGTTCGTCCTCGTCGAGAAGGTCACGAAGGACGGCGCGGAGATCGAACTCCCCGAACGCACCACCCAACAGGCCGTCAGCCGCGAGGCCGCCGACACCACCACCGCCGTCCTGCGCAGCGTCGTCGAAGGCGGCACCGGCACCGCGGCCCAGGCGGTGGGCCGCCCCGCCGTCGGCAAGACCGGCACCGCGGAGGAGGACCGGGCCGCCTGGTTCGCCGGGTACACCCCGGACCTCGCGAGCGTCGTCGCCGTGATGGGCCAGAACCCGGACACGGGCGCCCAGACCCCGCTGTACGGAGCCCTCGGCCTGTCCCGCGTCAACGGCGGCGGCGCCCCGGCCGAGACCTGGGCCGCCTATACGGAAGCGGCACTGCGCTCGTCCCCGGCCCAGGAGTTCGACCTGCGGCCGGCCCCGGGCTCGGACGAGGGGGACGAGCTCCTGATCGACGAGAACGCCGACGGGGGCACGGACCCGTCCTCCTCGGCGGACCCCGACGCCAGCCCGGACAGCACATCCGACACCACCCCCGACACCACCCCTGACGGCAGCGCCCCGCCCACGCCCGGCACGAGCACCGGCGGCAGCACCGGCGGGAACGCGAGTGGCGACACGACGGGCGGGGCGGACGAGGGTGCGGTGTCCGTTCCGGACGGAAACGGCTAGGGCCTGCCCGGAACGGACAGGCCCCCCGACCTCATCAGTGCCCCGAGGTCGCCTTCAGGCCGACCACGGCCACCAGCAGCAGACAGACGAAGAAGATCCGGGCGGCGGTCACCGGCTCGTTGAGGACGACCATGCCCAGGATCGCCGCACCGGCCGCGCCGATCCCGACCCACACGCCGTACGCCGTACCGATCGGCAGCGTCTTGGCCGCATGCGACAGCAGCACCATGCTCGCCGCGATCCCGAGACCGGTGAACACGCTCGGCCACAGCCGGGTGAACCCCTCGGTGTACTTCATCCCGATCGACCAGCCCACTTCGAGCAGACCGGCGACGATCAGCAGAACCCACGCCATGACAAACCTCCGACGACGAACACACGGTCACTTCACGGGTGCGTCGTCTTTGCCAACCCGGTACGGCGCGTCTCGTCGGGGTGTTTCCACCGTAGCAAAAAACGGGGAAAGGGCCTGGTGACACCGGTCACCAGGCCCTGAACAGCGCGGTTCTACAGATACAACCCGGTCGAATCCACCGACCCCTCGAACCGGTCGGCGGCCACCGCGTGCAGATCGCGCTCCCGCATCAGGACGTACGCCACGCCGCGCACCTCGACCTCGGCCCGGTCCTCGGGGTCGTACAGCACCCGGTCGCCGGGCTCCACCGTCCGCACGTTCTGCCCGACCGCCACGACGACCGCCCAGGCCAGCCGGCGGCCCACCGCGGCCGTCGCCGGGATCAGGATGCCGCCGCCGGAACGCCGCTCGCCCTCGGACGCGTCGTTCCGCACGAGCACGCGGTCGTGCAGCATCCGGATGGGCAGCTTGTCGTCGTGCGGGGCGCCGGGGCCGCTGGTGCCGGGGGTGGTGTTCTCGCTCACGCCCGCAACCTACCTGCCGGGGTCCGGACCGTACGCCTCCGGGTTCGGATCACGCGCGGCGGCGCTTCGACACGGTGAGCAGCCCCACCACGCCGACCACCAGCAGCGCCGCGGGGATCACCCGCTCCAGCCGCGGCGAGCCGTCCTCCGCGACGAACTGGGCCTTCACCTCCGACACCGAGCGGTTCACCGCGACGAAGGCACGGCCGGCCGTCCGGTCCACGGTCTGGGCCGCCTTCGCCTTGGCATCGCCGATGATCGTCTTCGGGTGTACGCGCACCCCGATCTCGTCGAGCACCACAGCGAGCTGCTCACGCCTGCTGATGATGTCCGCCTCGATCTGCGCAGGGGTCCTGGCATCCGACACTGCGCCGCCTCCGTGATCGTCGTCCGTTGAACCTTCGTCTGAAACCTTCGTCGACAGTCTGTCAGCTCGAACCTCCGCACACCCGGCGGCACCCCTATTACCCTCGGTCCCGTCCGACCAGCGCACCACCCGAGGAGAACCACATGAGCGAGCGACTGAAGCCCGGCGACACCGCTCCCGCCTTCACCCTTCCCGACGCCGACGGCAACGAGGTGTCGCTCGCCGACCACAAGGGCCGCAAGGTCATCGTGTACTTCTACCCGGCCGCTCTTACCCCCGGATGCACCAAGCAGGCCTGCGACTTCACGGACAACCTCGACCTCCTGGCCAACGCCGGGTACGACGTCATCGGCGTCTCCCCCGACAAGCCGGAGAAGCTCGCGAAGTTCCGCGACACGGAAAACCTCAAGGTCACCCTGGTGGGCGACCCGGCGAAGGAAACTTTGGCGGCCTACGGCGCCTTCGGCGAGAAGAAGCTCTACGGCAAAGTGGTGACGGGCGTGATCCGCTCCACCGTCGTCGTCGACGAGGACGGCAAGATCGAACATGCGTTCTATAACGTGAAGGCGACCGGACACGTGGCGAAGATCATCAGGGACCTGGGCATCTGACGATCCTCCGGGACACCCCCGGGACACTCCCGCCCCTCACACGATCCCGACCCCTCCCCGGGCGCGGCGCGCGCCCGGGCACGCGCCGCGCTTCGCGTCCGGCGTGTCGAGATCGTGTGAGGGAGATCGCATCGACCCATGAAGTCGGTTTGCGGCCGTCAACTCTGCGCAGAAGCCTTTCCTGGAACACCCTTCGAGGAAAGGACCCCGGCCATGGCGGCCCCCGACCCCCAGCAGGCGGCCGACCCAGCAGCGGTCAAACGCCACCCCGCGCTCTTCCGGGCCATCCGGAAGCGCCAGAATCCGCGGCTGCGCCGGACGGACATCACGGTCACGGACGACGCCGCGGTGAAGCGGGCCGTGAAGGCGGCCTCCCTGGGTAACGCCATGGAGTGGTTCGACTTCGGGATCTACTCCTACCTGGCCGTGACCATCGGCCACGTCTTCTTCCCGTCCGGGAACGACACCACCCAGCTGCTGTCCTCCTTCGCGACCTTCGCGGTGGCCTTCCTGGTACGGCCGCTCGGCGGGATGTTCTTCGGCCCGATGGGAGACAAGGTCGGCCGCAAGAAGGTCCTCGCGCTGACGATGATCCTGATGGCGGTCGGCACGTTCGCGATCGGCCTGATCCCCTCGCACGACACGATCGGCGTCTGGGCCGCGGTCCTGCTGATCTTCTTCCGGATGCTCCAGGGCTTCTCGACGGGCGGTGAGTACGGAGGCGCGTCCACGTTCATCGCCGAGTACGCCCCCGACAAGCGGCGCGGCTTCTTCGGCAGCTTCCTGGAGTTCGGCACCCTGGCCGGTTACGTCGGCGCGGCGGGCCTCGTCACGGCCCTGTACGCCCTGCTGAACGACGCCCAGATGGAGGCCTGGGGGTGGAGGATCCCGTTCCTCGTCGCGGGGCCGCTGGGCCTGGTCGGCCTCTACCTGCGACTGCGACTGGACGAGACCCCTGCCTTCCAGAAGCTGGAGGGCGGCACCGCGCACGCGAGCGAGGCGGCGGACGGCGTCGAGGCCACGGCCAAGGGCGACCTGGCGAAGATCTTCCGGCAGTACTGGCCGACGCTGATCCTCTGCATCTGCCTGGTCGGCGCGTACAACATCACCGACTACATGCTGCTGTCGTACATGCCGACGTACCTCTCCGACGAGCTGGGTTACAGCGAGACGCACGGGCTGCTGATCCTGCTGGCGGTGATGGTGTTCCTGATGGCGATCATCGCCCAGGTCGGCAAGCTCTCCGACCGCTTCGGCCGCAAGCCGCTGCTGATGACCGGAATGCTGGGCTTCCTCTTCCTCTCCCTCCCCGCCTTCCTCCTGATCCGGGTCGACGGCATCCTCCCGATCACGATCGGCATGCTGATGCTGGGCCTCTCGCTGGTCTGCATGCTCGGCACGATGTCGGCCGCCCTCCCGGCCCTGTTCCCGACGAACGTCCGCTACGGCTCCCTGTCGGTCGGCTACAACCTCTCCGCGTCGATCTTCGGCGGCACGACCCCGCTGGTGATCACGGCCCTGATCAGCTGGACCGGCTCCAACCTGATGCCGGCGTACTACGCGATGGCGGCGGCCCTGATCGGCGTGATCGCGGTGGCCTGCATGAAGGAGACCGCCCAGCAGCCGCTGATCGGCTCCCCGCCGTCGGTGGAGACGGACGAGGAGGCGGCGGAACTGGTCCAGGCGCAGTCGCCGGATCCGAAGTTCTGACCTCGCCCCCCTTTTCTCGGAGGACCGGCCCGTACCGCTCACGTCGAGCGGTACGGGCCGTTCGCCTTCCTGTCAGCAGGTCGCCGGATTTCGGGCGTGACTGTCCGATAAACGGTTCGTTACTCCGTACGAGGCTGCGAACGTCCTCGCGGCCGGAACGGAGGGGGACATGGGGACGGTTCGCTACACGCGCGAGCTCCTGGAAGAAGCGGCACGGATGACGACGAACGCCACGGAAGCGGTGCTGTGGTGCGGCGGGACACCGACACCCGGCAGTCGGCGCTATCTGCGTAAGAAGATGGCGGAAGCAGGCCTGGACATCTCGCATTTCGCCGACACGTGGGTGCGCCATACGGAAGAGACACTGCGCAAGCTGGTCGCCTGCTCGACGAGCGTCGCAGAGGTCGTACGCAGGCTGGGCATCAGCCCGGTGGGCGGCAATCATGCCCACATCGGCCGCCGCATCGCCGCTCTGTGCATCGACACCTCACACTTCGCACCTGTGCCACCGCGTGAACGCAGGGCCAAGGGTGCACCAGGAGACCGCCTGACTCTCCGTGCGCCTTCGGACGGCAGGGTTCCCGGCGAACGGCTCCGCAAGGAGCTTGTGCGCAGGGGAGTTGAGGATCAATGCGCCGAATGCGGCAACGCCGGAGAATGGCTGGGGCAACCCCTCCGGCTCGAGGTGGACCACGTCAACGGCGACTGGTGGGACAACCGCCCCGACAATCTGCGCCTCCTCTGCCCCAACTGTCATGCGACCACCGACACTTATCGCGGCCGTAAGCGCAGGAGGGCGGCGTGAGCGCCAGATACCCACGCGACACCCTGGTACAGACGGCAGCGGACGCGAGCAGCCTCGTCGATCTCCTGCGCCGCCTCGGCGCTCCCCTGGGCAGCCGAACGCTCCGCTACGTACGGGACCGGCTCGCGCACTACGGCATCGACACGTCCCACTTCGTGGAGGAGGAACTTCCGGAGCGGGAGCGCTGCTCCTACCCACGCGAGCTCCTTGCCGAAGCCGCCGCCCACTCCCACAGCATCCGGGAGATGCTCACGTACATGGGCCTGCCGCCGACTGACAGCCCCTACGGCTACTTGCGCAAGAAGATGGACCGGCTCGGCATCGACACCTCCCACTTCACCAGCGGACGCCGGTACGGAACGCCCTCGACGCCACGCACGGCGCTGGCACGAGCGGTTGCCGGGTCCCACAGCCTGGCCGGTGTTCTGAGGGCTCTGGAACCAGGCTCCAACAACAGCACCGCGCGCGCTCGTGTGAAGCGGGACATCGAAGCCTACGGCCTGTCCGTGGCCCACTTCACCGGACAGGGGCATGGTCGCGGAACACGCTCCCCGAACCGCAAAACCGCTGCGGAGATACTCCAGCGTCTGGCCTCCGGAGCGTCCCGGACCAAGACGGCACAGCTACGAAGGGCCCTGGACGACATCGGAGTTCCTCACCTCTGCGCGAGGTGCGGCACAGGTGACACCTGGCATGGCAGGCGGCTCGTCCTGGAAATCGACCACATCAACGGCGACCGGCTCGACAACCGCCGCGAGAACCTCCGATACCTGTGCCCCTCGTGTCACAGCCAGACGCAAACCTTCTCGAAGCCGCGCAAGCTCGCACAGTAGAGTGGGGCACGCGGGTCCGTACCCCAGCTGGCCTAGAGGGCGCCGGTTTAGGTCCGGTGTGTCGTGGGTTCGAGTCCCACCGGGCCCACAGGTGTGGGGCGGCTGCTCCCTTCGTTTCGAAGGGAGCAGCCGCCCCACGCTGTTGTCAGCCCACCAACTCCCGCACCACCGGCACCAGCGCCCGGAACGCCTTCCCCCGGTGGCTGATCGCGTTCTTCTCCGCCGGGGTCAGCTCCGCGCAGGTGCGGGTCTCGCCCTCCGGCTGGAGGATCGGGTCGTAGCCGAAGCCGTTGGTGCCCGACGGGGTGGGGCGGAGGATGCCGTTCAGGCGGCCCTCGACCACGCGTTCCGTGCCGTCGGGGAGGGCCAGGGCCGCGGCGCAGGCGAAATAGGCGCCGCGGTGCGGGGTGTCGATGTCGCCGAGCTGGGCCAGGAGCAGGTTGAGGTTGGCCTCGTCGTCGCCGTGGGTGCCGGACCAGCGGGCCGAGAAGATGCCGGGGGCGCCGCCGAGGACGTCCACGCAGAGGCCGGAGTCGTCGGCGACGGCCGGGTGACCTGTGGCCCGGGCCAGGGCGTGGGCCTTGAGGAGCGCGTTCTCGGCGAAGGTGACGCCGGTCTCCTTGACGTCGGGGATGTCGGGGTACGCGTCCGCGCCGACGAGGTCGAGGTCGAGTCCCGCGTCGGCGAGGATGGCGTGGAGTTCGGTGATTTTCCCGGCGTTGCGGGTGGCGAGGATCAGGCGCTTCATGGGGCGATTATCGCCGGGCCGGTGCTGTGCATGCTCCGGCCGGCGATCGTCTCCGGGCCGACGCTGTGGCTGCTCCGGCCGGCGATCGTCCCCGGGCCGGTGCTTGCGCCGGCCCGGTCCCTCCTCCCCTTCGCCCCCGTGCGCCTGCGGCCTTACGGGCTGCAGACCTTGCCGATCTCCGTCGCCGCGTCCGTCACCGGGGTGATGTCGGGGGTGGCGTCGCCCGCCTCGATGGACTTGCGGACGTCTGTGACCCCTGTCTGGAGGTCGTCGACGGCCTTCGAGAGGTCGGCGTTGTCCGTGGTGTCGTCGAGCTTCTTCAGCTCGCGGTCGATCTCGTCCAGGGACTCGGAGGCCTGGGTGATGTCCTCGGAGGCGTTGGAGACGGCCTGCTGGAGCTTGTTGACGCTGGTGGCGATGGCGTCGGCGGTGCGGACGCAGTCGAGCGCCTTGTCGAGGCCGGCGCAGCCCACGGCCGTGGTCAGCGTCAGCAGGGTGGCGGCGGTGGCGAGTGCGATACGTCGGTGGCGGCGCGATGCCATGGTGCGGGTTCCTCCCCGGCGGTCGGTACGTGGACGGACGCACGGTTCGACCCGTGCGCCCGTATCCGTAACGACGCTCTGTGGTGCGTATTTGGTTGCTTCTTTACCCGAGGAGGGCGAGTCGCTACACGTTCCGCGTGGTGGCGAGTGCGTCACGCTGGAGTGCGGCGAGGTCGACGCAGCCCGCGGTGGCCAGGTCCAGGAGGGAGCCCAGCTCCTTGCGGTCGAAGGGGGCGCCCTCGGCGGTGCCCTGGACCTCGACGAAGCGGCCGTCGCCCGTGCAGACGACGTTCATGTCGGTCTCGGCGCGGACGTCCTCCTCGTAGCAGAGGTCGAGGAGCGGGGTGCCGTCGACGATGCCGACGCTGATGGCGGCGACGGTGTCGGTGAGCGGCTTGCGGCCGGCCTTGACGATCTTCTTGCCCTGGGCCCAGGTGACGGCGTCGGCGAGGGCGACGTACGCGCCGGTGATGGCGGCGGTGCGGGTGCCTCCGTCGGCCTGGAGGACGTCGCAGTCCAGGACGATGGTGTTCTCGCCGAGGGCCTTGTAGTCGATGACGGCGCGCAGGGAGCGGCCGATCAGGCGGCTGATCTCGTGGGTGCGGCCGCCGATCTTGCCGCGGACGGCTTCGCGGTCGCCGCGGGTGTTGGTGGAGCGGGGCAGCATGGAGTACTCGGCGGTGACCCAGCCCTCGCCGCTGCCCTTGCGCCAGCGCGGGACGCCTTCGGTGACGGAGGCGGTGCAGAAGACTTTGGTGTCGCCGAAGGAGATGAGGACTGAGCCTTCGGCGTGCTTGCTCCAGCCGCGTTCGATGGTGACGGGGCGGAGCTGTTCGGGGGTGCGGCCGTCGATGCGAGACATGGGGCCGACTGTATCCGTTGGCGGGGGTGGCTCCGTTCGGGTGCGGTGGACCGGGGGCGGACGCCGTGGAGTGCGGTGGGCGTGGCCGTCGGCCGTCCGGGTGCGCGGCAGGCCCCGTACCCTGCGGTGAGGGTACGGGGCCTGCGGGCGCCGGCGGAGGCGGGGCCGCGGGGTCCGGCGTGGGGTCAGCCGATCACATCATGTCTTCGATGTCGGCGGCGATGGGGTCGGCGTCGGTGCCGATGACGACCTGGATCGCGGTGCCCATCTTGACGACTCCGTGGGCGCCGGCGGCCTTGAGGGCGGCTTCGTCGACCTTGCTGGGGTCGTGGACCTCGGTGCGGAGGCGGGTGATGCAGCCTTCGATCTCGTCGATGTTGTCGATGCCGCCGAGCCCGGCGACGATCTTCTCAGCCTTGGTGGCCATGTCCTTCTCCCTGTTTCGCGCGCAGACGGCCGCCCGCTGCGGGTCCGTTTCGTCACGGTAACGCACGGTTGGCCCAACTTCGCGGGCGGGTAACCGGACGATCCCGAAAGATGACGATCACCGGTCCCCTGCCTTCAGCGCGGGGCTCGGGCCGTGACGCAACTGGTCTACACCAGTTTGCAACGACCGCCAAACGCGAAGTGTTCCGGGAGGACGCCCATGAGTGCGAGCGACGCTGCGGCATCGCAGCAGAAGTGGTGGAACGGACCGGTTCAGGGCCTCCAGAAGGTCGGGCGCAGTCTGCAGCTCCCGGTGGCCGTCCTCCCCGCCGCCGGCCTGCTCGTCAGCCTCGGCAACCTGTTCAGCTCCTACCTGGACGGCGCGTTCTGGGACAAGACCTCGAAGGTCCTCCTCAACGGCGGCGGCGCGATCCTCGACGGTGAGCTCGGTCTGCCCCTGCTGTTCTGCATCGGCGTCGCCATCGGCTTCGCGAAGAAGGCGGACGGGTCCACCGCCCTGGCGGCGGTCGTCGGCTTCCTCGTCTACCGGGGGTGCTGACCGCCTTCCCCATCGACGGCACCGTGACCGACGAGCTGCCCGACGGTGAGCCGCAGAACCCGGGCGTGCTCGGCGGCATCCTGATCGGCCTGCTGACCGCCGTCGTCTGGCAGCGCTACCACCGGACCAAGCTGGTCGACTGGCTGGGCTTCTTCAACGGGCGCCGCCTGGTGCCGATCCTGATGGCGTTCCTCTGCGTGATCCTCGGCGTCCTGTTCGGGCTGCTGTGGCAGCCGGTGGGTGACGGGCTGACCTGGTTCTCCAAGCAGCTGATCGACCTCGGCTCCTGGGGTGCGGCGATCTTCGGCTTCGCGAACCGGCTGCTGATCCCGATCGGCATGCACCAGTTCCTGAACACCTTCTTCTGGTTCCAGGCGGGCGAGTACACCGGTACGGACGGCCAGACCGTGCAGGGCGACATCTCCCGGTTCTTCGCCGGGGACCCGTCGGCCGGCCAGTTCACCTCGGGCTTCTTCCCGATCATGATGTTCGGTCTGCCCGCCGCGGCCCTCGCCATCACGCACTGCGCGCGGCCCGAGCGCCGCAAGGAGGTCGGGGGCCTGATGGTCTCGGTGGCGCTGACGTCGTTCGTCACGGGCGTGACCGAGCCGATCGAGTTCTCGTTCATGTTCGTCGCGCCGCTGCTGTACGGCGTCCACGCGGTGCTGACGGGCGCCTCGATGGGCATCACCTGGCTGCTGGGGGTGCACGCGGGGTTCAGCTTCTCGGCCGGGTTGATCGACTACGTCGTCAACTGGCATCTGGACACGAAACCCTGGCTGATCATCCCGATCGGCGCGTGCTTCGCCGTGATCTACTACGTGATCTTCCGCTTCGCGATCACCAAGTTCGACCTCAAGACACCGGGGCGCGAACCCGAGGAGATCGAGAGGGAGATCGAGAAGGATCTGACGAAGTAGCAGCGCACCGGGTCTTTGCCCCGGCCCCGCGAGGCCCCCGGACCGCCCGGTCCGGGGCCTTCGGCATGTCACCTACCGTATCGCGTCTGCTACTGCGAATGAGATGGGGAATTGAAGGTTCCTTATCTAACCCTCACCGTGCTAAAACTGGTCTACACCACTGAGTGGTCCAGACCACGGCGCTCTGCCGCAGGGTCTGTCGAGTCGCCGCCTCCCCGCATCAACGACCTGGGCGGCACCGTGTCCCATGGAGGAAGTTGATGACCACGGCTGAGACCGCACCCGCGGCCGAGAAGAAGAAGGGCGCTGCCGTGATGGCGGTCATGCAGCGCATCGGCCGCAGCCTCATGCTGCCGGTCGCCGTGCTGCCGGCCGCCGCACTCCTGGTCCGCCTCGGCGACAGTGACATGCTGGGCCGCGAGTCGTTCCCGACCTTCATCACGAAGCTCGCCGGCTACATGGCCGCAGGTGGCGGCGCGCTCCTCGACAACATGGCGCTGCTGTTCGCCGTCGGCATCGCGATCGGCTTCGCGAAGAAGTCGGACGGCTCGACCGCCCTCGCGGCCGTCACCGGTTACCTGGTCTTCAAGAACGTGCTGGCCACGTTCACGGACCCGAACCTGGACAAGGTGGCCGAGGTCGTCGACGGCAAGATCGTGATGACGGAGGCGCCGGTGGACGCCAAGGTCCTCGGCGGTGTCGTGATGGGCATCGTCGTGGCCCTGCTCTACCAGAAGTTCTACCGGACCAAGCTGCCCGACTGGGCCGGCTTCTTCAGCGGCCGGCGCCTGGTCCCGATCCTCTCGGCCCTCGCGGGTCTGGTCATCGGCATCGTCTTCGGTCTGATCTGGCCGGTCCTCGGCGCGGGTCTGCACAACTTCGGCGAGTGGCTCGTCGGCTCGGGCGCGGTCGGCGCGGGCATCTTCGGTGTCGCCAACCGTGCGCTGATCCCGGTCGGCATGCACCACCTCCTGAACTCCTTCCCGTGGTTCCAGGCGGGCGAGTACAACGGCAAGAACGGCGACATCGCCCGCTTCCTGGAGGGCGACCCCACCGCCGGACAGTTCATGACCGGCTTCTTCCCGATCATGATGTTCGCCCTCCCGGCGGCCTGCCTCGCGATCGTCCACTGCGCCCGCCCCGAGCGCCGCAAGGTCGTCGGCGGCATGATGTTCTCCCTCGCGCTGACCTCGTTCGTCACCGGTGTGACCGAGCCGATCGAGTTCACGTTCATGTTCATCGCCCCGGTGCTGTACGCGATCCACGCGGTGCTGACCGGTGTGTCCATGGCCCTGACCTGGGCGCTCGGTATGAAGGACGGCTTCGGCTTCTCGGCCGGTCTGGTCGACTTCCTGCTGAACCTCGGCATCGCGTCGAAGCCCTGGATGCTGGTCCTGGTCGGCCTCTGCTTCGCGGTGATCTACTACGTGGTCTTCCGCTTCGCGATCATCAAGTTCAACCTTCCGACCCCGGGCCGGGAGTCGGACGAGGAGCTCGCCGAGCTCCAGAAGGCCGAGGCGAAGTAGCCTCCGGCACAAACGTCGTACGCCGAAGCCCCCGCCCCCGAGATGTTCTCCGGGTGGCGGGGGCTTCGGTCTGTCTGCCCTACGGTCGCCTCACACCTGGCGTACGGGAGCGGCCACGTCCAGTCGGTAGATCTGCCGGGAGCCGCCCTCCGGGCCGGGGTCGGTGGGCTCGCCCGGCGCGAATCCGAGCTTCTCGTAGAAGGCCCGGGCCCCGCTCTCCACCGCCCCCGGGTGGTCGGCCCCGAAGGTGACCACCTCGACGGTGCCGGGCCCGCTCACGTACCGGAGCATCGCCTCCGCCATGAGCCGCCGGCCCACGCCCGCGCCCCGGCAGTGTGCGGCGGTGACGAGCCAGTGCACGTGGTACGTCGGCGGGTCGGCGCCGAACAGCAGGCCGCCGACCGGGCCCGGGGCGTCGGCGGAGGCGGGCTCCCTGGCCTCGGCGATCAGTGCCGCTCCGGTGCGGATGTGGGCCTCCACCGCCCGGTGGAAGCCCGGCTCCTCGACCATCGGGCCGAACCAGTGCTCGACCTGGGCGGCCAGGGTCAGGAAGCCGTCGAGGTCGCCGTCCCGGGCGGGTCTGATCGTGATCATCTGGGCAGTCTCGCAGAGCCGCCCGGCCCCCGGAAGCGGACGAGAGGTCCTAGAGCTCGTACACCGCTCCCGGGACCGCAAGCTCCACCGGGCCCGGGTAGGCCGCGCGGGCGTCGGCGGCGTTGCGGCCGGCGTCGGTCCACGGCGGGATGTGGGTGAGGACCAGTCGGCGCACTCCGGCGCGGGCCGCCGCCTCGCCGGCCTCGCGGCCGTTGAGGTGCAGGTCGGGGATGTCCTCCTTGCCGTCGACGAACGACGCCTCACAGAGGAAGAGGTCGACGTCCCGGGCCAGGTCCTCCAGCGCCTCGCAGGTCCCCGTGTCGCCGGAGTAGGCGAGGGAGGAGCCGCCGTGCTCGATGCGGATGCCGAAGGTGTCGACGGGGTGGCAGAGCTTCTCCGTACGGACCGAGAACGGGCCGATCTCGAAGGAACCCGACTTGAGGGTGTGGAAGTCGAAGACCTCGCCCATCGCCCGGTCGGACGGGGTGTCGCCGTGGGCGGCGGTCAGCCGCTGCTCGGTGCCCTCGGGGCCGTAGACCGGGAGTGGGCGGGGGCGGTCGCCGCCATGGGGGTAGTAGCGCACGACGAAGTACGCGCACATGTCGATGCAGTGGTCGGCGTGCAGATGGCTGAGGAAGATCGCGTCGAGGTCGTACAGACCGACGTGGCGCTGCAGCTCGCCGAGGGCGCCGTTGCCCATGTCGAGGAGCAGCCGGAAGCCGTCGGCCTCTACGAGGTAGCTCGAGCATGCCGAACCCTTGGACGGGAACGAGCCGGAGCAGCCGACGACGGTGAGCTTCATGGAGCGTGAACCTCCGGGGCGCGGGAACGGGGAGGGTTCGTGCGAGTCCGCCGGAGCCAGGGGGTCGGTTCCTGCGGGATCGGTTTTGCGGTTCGTCGAGCGTAAGGCGCGAAACTCCACGTCGCTCCTCCGCTGCCCTCCGTTGTGGGGGAACTCACCTGCTCTGTCACCGGTTCGATGGAAGCGCGCCCATGGTCCGGGCCTCGGGGGCGCACGTTGCCCGCCGGTACGGTCGGGGGATGAACACGATCTGGTGGGTGGCGCTGGTCGCCGTGGTTCTGCTCGCGCTCGTCGCCGCGGTGGTGGACGGGCGGGGGAGGTCGGACCGGGGGCCGCGGTCCCGGCGGCCCGGTCGGCCTGCGGGGTCGGCCCGGCCGCCGTCGCGGCCCTCACGCCCCTCGCGGCCGTCGCCTTCGTCACGGCCTTCGGGGCCGGATGCGCGGGTGCCGCGGGCGGGCGAGGTGTGGTGGGCCGATGTGCCGTACGAGGACGGGCCCGGGTCGAAGGACCGGCCGTGTCTGGTGATCTCGGTACGGGGGCGGGGCCGGGGGCGTACGGCGCTGGTCGCGAAGATCACCAGCAAGCATCACGAGGAGCGGCCCGGGGTGATCGCGTTGCCGGCCGGGGCGGTCGGGGACCGGCAGGGGCGGCAGAGCTTCCTGGAGACGGACGAGCTGCGGGAGGTGCGGGTCGACGCGTTCCGGCGGCGGGTGGGGGCGGTGGATCCGGGGGTGTGGGAACGCGTGCGGAAGCTGGGGGCGAGGTGAGGGGCGGGGCCCTGGCTTCGGGGCTCCGCCCCGGACCCCGCTCCTCAATCGCACGTACACCTAGCCCGTCCGGCGATTGAGGACGTCCTTACCGGGCTGGGCTCAAAGATGTCCTCAAACGCCGGACGGGCTGGGATTGGCCGGACGGGCTGGGATTGCCTGGGCGGGACGGACAGCGCAGCTCGGGCCTACGCCCAGAGCTGGCCCTGGAGCGTTTCGATCGCCGCTTCCGTCGTTTGCGCCGTGTAGACGCCCGTCGACAGGTACTTCCAGCCGCCGTCCGCCACGACGAAGACGATGTCCGCGCTCTCCCCCGCCTTGACCGCCTTCTTCCCCACGCCGATCGCCGCGTGGAGCGCGGCACCGGTGGAGACGCCCGCGAAGATGCCCTCCTGCTGGAGGAGTTCGCGGGTGCGGGTGACCGCGTCGGCGGAGCCGACCGAGAAGCGGGTGGTGAGGACCGAGGCGTCGTACAGCTCGGGGACGAAGCCCTCGTCGAGGTTGCGGAGGCCGTAGACCAGGTCGTCGTAGCGCGGTTCGGCGGCGACGATCTGGATGCCGGGGCGGTTCTCGCGGAGGTAGCGGCCGACGCCCATGAGGGTGCCGGTGGTGCCGAGGCCCGCCACGAAGTGGGTGATGGACGGGAGGTCGGTGAGGATCTCCGGGCCGGTGGTCGCGTAGTGGGCGCCCGCGTTGTCCGGGTTGCCGTACTGGTAGAGCATCACCCAGTCCGGGTGCTCGGCCGAGAGTTCCTTCGCGACGCGGACCGCGGTGTTGGAGCCGCCCGCGGCCGGGGAGGAGATGATCTCGGCTCCCCACATGGCGAGCAGGTCGCGCCGTTCCTGGGAGGTGTTCTCCGGCATGACGCACACCATGCGGTAGCCCTTGAGCTTGGCCGCCATGGCGAGCGAGATGCCGGTGTTGCCGCTGGTGGGCTCCAGGATGGTGCAGCCGGGGGTGAGCCGGCCGTCCTTCTCGGCCTGCTCGACCATGTGGAGCGCCGGGCGGTCCTTGATCGAGCCCGTGGGGTTGCGGTCCTCCAGCTTGGCCCAGATACGGACGTCCTCGGACGGGGACAGCCGCGGGAGGCGGACGAGGGGGTGTTCCCCACGGCCGCCAGCGGGGAGTCGTACCGCATCAGCGCATGCCGCCGGCGACGGCCGGAAGGATCGTGACGTTGTCGCCGTCGCTGAGCTTGGTGGAGATGCCGTCCAGGAAGCGGACGTCCTCGTCGTTGAGGTAGACGTTCACGAAGCGGCGCAGCTGCTCACCGTCGACGATGCGCTCACGGATGCCGGTGTGGCGGCTCTCCAGGTCGGCGAAGAGGTCGGCAAGGGTGTCCCCGGTGCCTTCGACGGCCTTCGCGCCGTCGGTGTAGGTGCGGAGGATGGTCGGGATGCGGACCTCGATGGCCATGGCGTGGGCTCCTGTCGAAAGCGGAGAGGTGGCGTGGGGCGCGCGTTTCTGCCCCCGCGCGGGGGTGGTGCGTGTGGGTGGGCGCGCGGACCGCGGCTCAGGCCGGGCGGCTCACGGGCAGGCTGCTGCTGGGACAGATCGCGCTGGCCAGCCTGCACAGGTCGACGTGCAGCCGCGCGACGAGCAGCGTGCCCGGCGTCTTGTTGCTCACGTCATGGGGAACCATGCGGGCATCGTATCGATTCCCTGTGCGGAAACCCGAGTGTGATCCCACATGGTGGATGGTGAGCGTTCGCTACGTGGACAGAGTTCGGCTGCCCCGCCCCTCCGGGAGGTAGACGACCGTGGGTGCGCCGGTCTTCGGGTGGGCGCTGACCTCGGCGGCGACGCCGTACACCTCGCTCAGCAGGTCGGCCGTGAGGACCTCTTCCGGGGTGCCCGAGGCGACGGCCCGGCCGTCCTTGAGGACGTAGAGGCGGTCGCAGTAGTAGGCGGCGAGGTTGAGGTCGTGCAGGGCGAGGAGGTTGGTGGTGCCCAGCTCGCGGACCAGGGAGAGGATTTCCAGCTGGTAGCGGATGTCCAGGTGGTTGGTCGGCTCGTCCAGGACGACGAGCGAGGGCTGCTGGACCAGGGCGCGGGCGACCAGGGCCCGCTGGCGTTCGCCGCCGGAGAGGGAGGCGAACGTACGGGGTTCGAGTGCGGCGATCCCGACCCGGTCGAGGGCCTCGGTGACCAGGGCGGTGTCGGCGGCGGTGTCGGCCTCCCAGAACCGCTTGTGCGGGGCGCGGCCCATCGCGACGACCTGGCCGACGGTGAGCTCGAATCCGGCGTGGCCGTCCTGCGGGACGGTGGCGATGCGCTGGGCGCGGGCCTTCACGGGCAGGGTGGCGAGGTCGTCGCCGTCGAGGAGGACACGGCCGTGGGTGGGTCGCAGGGTGCCGTAGACGCAGCGCAGGAGGGTGGTCTTGCCGCTGCCGTTGGGGCCGACGAGGCCGACGGTCTCGCCGTCGGCGGCGGTGAGGTCGACGGCGTCGACGAGATGGCGGCCCTCGCCGGTCCCGTACGAGAGGCCTTCGGTGCGCAGGGTGGTCACGGGCGGGCTCCCTCAGCCGTACGTACGGTCGTGGTGCGGGCGCTCCGGGCCGGAAGCGGCCTCGTGCGGGCGCTCCTCGCGGCGGGCCTCGTGCCGGTGCTCCTTCGGCCCGGACGTACGCGCCTCATGCCGGTGCCCCTTCCGGCCTGCGCCGCAGCATCCACAGGAAGAACGGGCCGCCGGTCAGCGCGGTGAGCACCCCGACCGGGATGTCCTGCGGGGCGGCGAGCGTCCGGGCGGCCAGGTCCGCGAGGACCAGGAACACCGCGCCGCCGAGCGCCACGACCGGGAGGAGTGCGCGGTGTGCGGCGCCGACCGCCATCCGGGCCATGTGCGGGACCATCAGGCCGACGAAGCCGATCGCCCCGCTGTACGCGACGAGCACCCCGGTCATCAGGGAGGCGAGGACGAAGACGGCGGCCCGGAAGCGGGCGGTGTCGAGGCCGAGGACGGTCGCGCCCTCCTCCCCCACCAGGAGCAGATCGAGCGGGCGGGCCAGGGTGAGGAGGACGGCGGTGCCCGCGACCAGGGTGACCGCGGGGAGCGCGAGCATGTCCCAGCGGGCCGCGCCGAGGCCGCCGAGGGTCCAGTAGAGGACTTCCTGGAGGTGGTCGGCGCGGGCGGAGGTGACGAGGATCAGGCTGGTCAGGGCGGAGAGGACGTAGGAGACGGCGACCCCGGCGAGGACGAGCCGGTTGGTGGTGAGGCCGCCCCCGCCGCGCGCCAGCGTGTAGACGAGCAGCAGCGAGAGCAGGGCTCCGGCGAAGGCGGCGGCGGGGATCGTGACGGTGGTGGCGAGGGACGCGCCGATACCGAGGACGATCACCAGGACCGCGCCGGTGGAGGCTCCGGAGGAGACGCCGAGGAGGAACGGGTCGGCGAGCTGGTTGCGGACGAGGGCCTGGAGGACGGTGCCGATGACGGCGAGTCCGGCGCCGACGACGATGCCGAGCAGGACCCGGGGCAGCCGCACGTCCAGGACGATCGTGCGGAACGGGCTCGCCTCCGCCCGCCCGGTCAGGATGTCGAGCACCTGGCCGGGCGGGATGCGGACGGAGCCGAGCGCGAGGGCGGCGAGGACGGCGACGGCCAGGAGCGCGGCGAGGCCGCCGAGCACCAGGACGTAACCGAGCGACCGCCGCGGTGCGGAGGCGCGGCAGGTCACGGGGTGGTGGCCGCCTTGACCGCCTCCGGGTGGAGCTGAGCCGCGAGCTTGTCGACGGCGGCGGGGACGCGGACGCCGAGGACCGCGTCGCTCAGCGGCATGACGGCGAAGCGCTTGTTCTTGATGGCGGGGACATTGGCGAGGGCCGGGTCGCTGAGGAGGCGCTTCTTCTTCTGTTCGACGGTGGTGGCGCCGTAGTCGTAGATCACGATGACGTCGGGCTTGCGGTCGACGACGTTCTCCCAGGAGGCGTCGCCGAAGGGCTTGTCGAGGTCGGCGAAGACGTTGGTGCCGCCGGCCCGTTCGATCAGCTCGTTGCCGATGCCCTCGCCGCCCGCGGTGAAGGCGGTCTTGTCGCCGCTGTCGTAGACGAAGACGGAGACCGGCTTCAGGTCGGCCAGCTTCTTGGCGGTGGCGGCGTTGTCGGCCTTGGCCTGCTTGATCCAGGCCTCGGCGCGGTCGCTGATGCCGAAGGTACGGCCGACCTCGCGGATCTCCTCGTAGAGGGTGTCCATGGGCTGGTCGCCCTTGGTGCAGCTCTCGGTGTTGAGGCGGGTCTCGATGCCGGCCTTCTCGAACGCCTCGCGGCCGCGGCCGTCGCCCGCGGTGAAGGCGCTGGCGTACCCGCCGTAGACGAAGTCGGGGTTGGCGGCGAGGACCTGCTCGTAGGAGGGGTACTCCTTGGCGAGGACCGGGACGGAGGCGTAGTCCTTCGCGTACTTCGGCAGGACCTGGTCGTCGAGGTAGGCGGTGCCGACGAGGAACTTCTTCAGGCCCAGTTCCAGCATGATCTCGGTGACGTGCTGGTTCATGGTGACCACGCGCTTCGGCGGGGCCTGGTACGTGGTGGTGACACCGCAGTTCTTGACGGTGTACGGGAAGCCTTCGCTCGACGCCGACGCCTTGTCCCCGGTGGCGGCGTCGCCGTCGGAGGAGGCGGAGCAGGCGGTGAGGGCGAGCGGGAGCAGCACGGCGGCGGCTATGAGCGCAGGGGTGCGCCGGGACATGGCGGGGCCTCTCCGGGGGATTTCCGCGTCCCCTGGTTGATGCGAGAAGGCGGCGGGCCAGTTCCTGGCTTCCGGGCCGCCCTCCGGCACGGAGTCGGAGTCCGTACGGGAGGGGGCCCGGTCACAGTGGCGGGACCGTGCCGGATTCGCACCGGCTTCCTGGTTCCTGCCGCCTTGATGGGTTCGGGGTGCAGTGTGCCAGACCCGTCCGGCGGCTCCGCGCGGTACCCGGGGGCTCAGTACGCCTCGACGACCTGCACGTCTTCCTCGGTGATCTCGCCGTCCACGATGCGGTACGAGCGGAACTGGAAGGGGCCCGAGTCGTCGGTGTCGGCGGTGGAGACCAGGACGTAGTGGGCGCCGGGCTCGTTGGCGTACGTGACGTCGGTGCGGGAGGGGTAGGCCTCGGTCGCCGTGTGCGAGTGGTAGACGATCACGGGTTCCTCGTCGCGGTCGTCCATCTCGCGGTAGAGCTTGAGGAGGTCGGCGGAGTCGAACTCGTAGAAGGTGGGCGAGCGGGCGGCGTTGAGCATCGGGATGAAGCGCTCGGGGCGGTCCGTCCCGGCCGGGCCCGCGACCACTCCGCACGCCTCGTCGGGGTGGTCGGCGCGGGAGTGGGCGACGATCTGGTCGTAGAGCGTCTGGGTGATGGTCAGCATGGCGCCAGGATAAGCAGGCGGGCCCCGGCGTACCGGTGGGTGGTACGCGGGGGCCCGCATGCTGGACGCGTCGGCCGTTGGGGCGGCCGGGGCGGTCCGGGAGGAGGGTGGTCGTGGGGCCCGCCCTCGGGGTCGCCGGGGATCCGGGGCCGGTGGTGCGGCCCCGGGTCAGCGGGTCTCGGTGGTGGTCTTCTCCGGGACCGACGGGTTGCGTGACTGGAGCACCCGGTAGGAGACGAACAGGATGAGCGCCCACAGCGGTGCGCAGTAGAGCGAGATCCGGGCGTCCTTGTCGATCGCCATCATCACGATGACCATGCCGATGAAGCAGAGCGCGAACCAGCTGGTGTACGGGGCGCCCGGGGCCTTGAACGAGGACTGCGGCAGGAGACCGGCGTCGGCCTTGCGGCGGTAGCGGATCTGGCTGATCAGGATCATGATCCAGGCCCACATGCCGGAGATGGTCGCGAAGGAGACGACGTAGTTGAACGCCTCGCCGGGCCACTGGTAGTTGATCCACACGCCGACGAGCATCAGGGCGGCGGAGAACGTGGTGCCCACCAGCGGCAGGCCGTTCTTCGTCAGCTTGGTGAAGGCGCGGGGACCCTGGCCGTTGAGGGCGAGGTCGCGGAGCATGCGGCCGGTGGAGTACATGCCGGAGTTGCAGGAGGAGAGCGCAGCGGTGAGGACGACGAAGTTGACGATGGCGGCGCCGACGCCGAGCCCCATCTCCTCGAAGGCCTTCACGAACGGGGAGACGCCGGGCTTGAAGGTGGACCACGGCACGACCGAGAGGATCATGATCAGCGCGCCGACGTAGAAGACGGCGATGCGCCACGGCACGGTGTTGATGGCCTTGGGCAGCACGGTCTTGGGGTCCTTGGACTCCCCGGCGGTGACGCCGACGAGCTCGACGGCGAGGAAGGCGAACATGACGATCTGGAGCGTCATGAGGGTGCCGGTGATGCCGTTGGGGAAGAATCCGCCGTCGTTCCAGAGGTTGGAGACGGTCGCGGTGTCTCCGGCGTCGGAGAAGCCGATGGTGAGGACGCCCGCGCAGATCAGGATCATGCCGATGATGGCGGTGACCTTGACCATGGAGAACCAGAACTCCAGCTCACCGAAGAGCTTCACGGAGATCAGGTTGGCGCCGTAGAGAATGATGGTGAACACCAGGGCGGACAGCCACTGCGGAATGTTCCACCAGTACGTCATATAGGTGGCGGCGGCGGTGACTTCGGTGATTCCGGTGACGACCCAGAACAGCCAGTAGGTCCAGCCGGTGACGAATCCGAAGAACGGGCTGATGAATTCGCGGGCGTACTCCGAGAAGGAACCCGAGACGGGGCGGTACATGAGCAGTTCGCCCAGCGCCCGCATGATGAAGAAGATGACCAGACCTGCGATGACGTAGGCCAGGATGAGGCTCGGCCCGGCCCGGTCGATGGCTTTGCCCGCGCCGAGGAAGAGCCCGGTGCCGATGGCTCCGCCGATGGCGATCATCTGAATCTGGCGAGCTCCCAGACCGCGCTGGTATCCCTCACCGCCGGCTCCGGCGTCCCCGGCATTGCCGCCGGGCTGACCCTTGTCGACCTGTCCCTCGTCGACGTGCGCCGATGTCATGGTGGTGCGCCTTTCTCCACGCCGATCCGCGCCGTACAAGGCTGCGGATCAGGTCCTGATCCCCCCGGATATGGATGGAGTGCGACCGGCGTTCGGCCGGTGTGTAGCGCCCCCGGGAAACAGGGGTGGCGTCCCCGGGCGGTCGTGAAGATTTATCACGGCTGTCACAGGGCACCGTGGGACATTCTGTGGCGCACACCACAGGTAAAAGGGGACATAAAGCCCTGACCGGAACGAATGACCCGAATGACTTGGCGGGATCGTTACTCGGATCTGAGCGTCCGTTGAGCGAACGAGAGCCGCCCACCCCGGCGGGGTGGGCGGCTCGGTGTTTTCCGGAGGCTGCCTACGGCATCAAGGTCTCGACCAGGGATTCCTGGAGGGCGCCGAGCCAGAGATAGGCCATCACCATGGGCTTGCGGGGGTCGGTGTCGGGGAGCCGGTACAGCGAGCCCTCCTCGCCCTGGTCCGCGTCGGAGACCTCCAGCCGGGTGCCGATGGTCAGGCGCAGGTCGTTGAGGGAGCGGAGCCAGCGGAGGCACTCGTCGCCGGTGAGAGTGAGGACGGCCCCGCCGTCCTGGGCGGGCGAGAGCGCGTCCAGGGTGCGGACGACGGCGAGGGCGTCGTCGCGCTTGCCGGTGCGCAGGTCCATCTCGGTGAACCGGCGGAACTCGGCGGACCGCTCACGCAGCTCCTGCTCCTCCTCCGGCTTCACGGCCCCGGCGTCCCCCTCCGACCCCTCGGGTCCGCCGGGCCCGCCGTAGGCGTCGGGGAAGAGCCGGGCGAGCGCCGGGTCGGTGGGCGGCTTGCTGGGGCCCTCGGCGAAGAGGGCGGCGAGCGGGTCCTCGCCGTCGGCGGGCTGGTCGCCGGGGCCGATCAGCTCCAGCAGCTGGACGGCGAGGGAGCGCAGGATGGAGATCTCGACCTCGTCGAGCGCGACGGCCGCGCCGCCGCCTGGGGTGGCCTCGAAATGGCCGGCCATGGATTCTCCGATGGTGGGTCGAACGGGGCGGGTGGCGGGGCGGAGCCCTGAAAAGCGGCGGGCGGAGCCCCGGAAGAGGGGGCTAGTTGCGGTCCTGGGTGAGGGTGGCCCACAGCCCGTAACCGTGCATGGCCTGGACGTCGCGCTCCATCTCCTCGCGGCTGCCGCTGGAGACGACGGCGCGGCCCTTCTGGTGCACGTCCAGCATGAGCTTGTGGGCCTTGTCCTTCGGATAGCCGAAGTAGGCCTGGAAGACATAGGTCACGTAGCTCATGAGGTTGACCGGGTCGTTGTGGACGAGCGTCACCCACGGGACGTCCGGCTCGGGGACCGCGAAGGTCTCCTCGGCCGAATCGGGACGTTCGATCTCTAGCGGGGTAGCAACGCTCACCTGTCCCATGCTGCCACCCGGGCGGGCCCGGCGCACAAACGGGCCCCACATCTCGTCACTTTGACGAATAGGGGGTAGCATCCCAGCCATGAACACAGCGGACCTCGGTCGGCGGGTCGGCGTTCCGTCGACCGCGCTCTTCACCGACCAGTACGAACTGACCATGGTGCAGGCCGCCCTCAAGGCCGGCACCGCCGACCGGCACTCGGTCTTCGAGGCGTTCACCCGCAGACTCCCCGAGGGGCGGCGGTACGGCGTCGTCGCGGGCACCGGCCGCGTTCTGGACGCGGTGGAGAACTTCCACTTCGACGACGAGATGATCGGCTTCCTGCGCCAGCAGGGCATCGTGGACGAGCCGACCCTCGAATGGCTGGCGGGCTACCGCTTCAGCGGCGACATCTGGGGCTACCCGGAGGGCGAGGTCTACTTCCCCGGCTCCCCGATCCTGCGGGTCGAGGGGTCCTTCGCCGAGTGCGTGCTGCTGGAGACGGTGATCCTCTCCATCCTCAACCACGACTCCGCCATCGCCGCCGCCGCCTCACGGATGTCGGCCGCCGCCGGGGGCCGCCGGCTGATCGAGATGGGCGCCCGCCGCACCCACGAGCTCTCCGCGGTCGCCTCCGCCCGCGCCGCGTACGTCGGCGGCTTCGACGCCACCTCCGACCTGGCGGCGGGGTTCCGCTGGGCGATCCCGACGGTCGGCACCAGCGCGCACGCCTTCACCCTGCTGCACGACAGCGAGCGCGACGCGTTCCGCGCGCAGGTGGACTCGCTCGGCCGGGGCACGACGCTGCTGGTGGACACGTACGACGTGACCGAGGCGGTCCGGGCAGCCGTGGAGATCGCCGGGCCCGAGCTGGGCGCCGTACGGATCGACTCCGGAGACCTGCTGCTGGTCGCGCACCGGGTGCGGCAGCAGTTGGACGAGCTGGGGGCGACCGGCACGAAGATCGTGGTGACCTCGGACCTGGACGAGTACGCCATCGCCTCGCTGGCCGCCGCGCCGGTGGACGCGTACGGGGTCGGCACCCAGCTCGTCACCGGGAGCGGGCACCCCACCTGCTCGATGGTCTACAAGCTGGTGGCCCGCGCCGGCTCGGCGGAGCCGGACGCACCGCTGGTGCCGGTGGCCAAGAAGTCGCTCGGCGCGAAGTCGTCGGTCGGCGGTCGCAAGTGGGCCGCGCGCCGGACCGACGAGCACGGCGTCGCCGAGGCCGAGGTGATCGGCACCGGCCCGGTCCCCGCCGAGCTGGCCGACCGGCAGTTGCTGGTGGAGCTGGTCCGGGGCGGCGAGGTGGTCGCCCGCGAGCCGCTGGACACGGTCCGGGAGCGGCATGTGGCCGCGCGCGCCGGGCTGCCGATGTCGGCGATCCAGCTGTCGCGGGGCGAGCCCGTGATCCCGACCGAGTACGCCTGATCCCGTCCGGGTGCGCCCGGTGGCCACGCCGGGCGCACGGACCGGGTGACAGAACCCGGCGTACCGCACGACCCGTCCGCGAATCCGCGCCGGGCGCACCCGGACCGGGCCGGTCCGCAACCGGGGGTTTCGCGGACGGGGCTTGATTGTGACGTTCCAGTGCCTAGGCTCGAACCCCCGGCACCCTCCCGGAGACCCCGGACCCCCGGGGCCGCCGGGCCGGGCGCTCGATCCCCACCCCCGCCCCGCCTCCGCTCACTCCGCTCCCGCCCCCACCGAAGGACACCCGCCATGCACCGCGCATTGATCGTCGTGGACGTTCAGAACGACTTCTGCGAGGGCGGCAGCCTCGCGGTGGCGGGCGGTGCCGACGTCGCCGCCGCCATCACCGACCTGATCGGTGACGCCCAGCCCGCCTACCGCCATGTGGTCGCCACCCGCGACCACCACATCGACCCGGGCGGCCACTTCTCGCCGAACCCGGACTACGTCGACTCCTGGCCGGTGCACTGCGTCGCCGGCACCGAGGGCGTCGGCTTCCACCCGAACTTCGCGCCCGCCGTCGCCTCCGGCGCCATCGACACGGTGTTCGACAAGGGGGCGTACTCGGCCGCGTACAGCGGGTTCGAGGGCTCCGACGAGAACGGGACCGGCCTCGCCCAGTGGCTGCGCGACCGCGAGGTCACCGAGGTCGACGTGGTCGGCATCGCCACCGATCACTGCGTCCGGGCCACCGCGCTGGACGCGGCCCGTGAGGGCTTCGTCACCCATGTGCTGCTCGACCTGACCGCGGGCGTCTCCGACGCCACCACGGAACGGGCCCTGGCGGAGCTGCGTACGGCGGGCGTGAAGCTCTCCGGCACGCCCGTCGTCGCGTCGTAGCCCCGCCTCTCGGGCCGGGCCCGTCCGAGCCCTACGCGGCCGGGCGGGCCGGTCCGGCGTACCCGCCGGGGCCCAGCAGCGCCCTGATCGGGTGCCACAGCTCCTGGCACGACGACCCCGGCGCCGGCGCCTGACGCCCCAGGCCGCCGGGCAGAGCGACCGGGTCCGCCTGCGGGGCGGCCCGCCACAGCAGGCCGTCCGGATGATGCAGCACCGCCGTGACCTCGTCCGGTGTCGGCGGCTGGTCGTTGCCGCGCAGATAGACCGCCCGCAGCCCCAGATTGCGCAGCCTGGTCAGGGCGCGCGCCCGGTTCACCGCGTGCACCAGCACCCGTACCGGGGCCCCGGGCCCGGCTCCCGTATCCCTGCCGGGACCTGTGCCGTCGGCCGGTCTGGTGAGGGTCAGGGCGACCACCACCGTGCCGTTCGGCAACCTGCAGAAACCTCCGCCTGCCATGCTCCACGCTCCCCCGTGAGACGTCGTGTCAATAAGGATGTGAACAAGACGCACCTAAACACGATCGGCCGCCGCCCGCTAGAGGGCGACGGCCGATCATGCTTTGACCTGCGGTTTTACTTGATCAGCGGCCCGAGGGGCTGACCAGGACGGTCATCGTCCGACCATCACGGGGCTCGTGGACGATGGAGATGCGGGTGTTCGTGTCAGAAACCTTGACACTGCCCGTCGGGTTCTCCTTGTACCAGTAGGTGCCCTTCCGGTCGTCGAAGACCGGGTTGCCCAGGCTGGGCTTGATGTACAGCGGCACGTCCGCGTTGTGGAGCGTGAAGCCCTTGTTCGGGTACCAGCTGAACGGGGCGTCGAACGGCTGGATCTTGTTGCGCAGGAGCGAGCCGTCCTTCCACGTGAGCGGCTTGGCGTGCGCGTCGATCGGCAGGATCAGACCCTGGCCCGGGTGGACCGAGGTGTTGTTGTCCTTCTGGGAGGTGTCCCAGAGCCAGACCAGCAGACCGTTCTGGTACGCGTAGTGCTCGACCCAGTCCGGACGGGTTCCGGAGAAGCCGAAGTTGTACGGGCCGACCTTCAACGTCTCGTCGTAGGAGACGTACTGGCGGTTCTCCGCGATGTAGTACTGCGGGTAGTCCTGGGTGAAGGACTCGCCGATCCGCGAGAAGCCCTTGGCGGTCCAGCCGTTGTCGTCGCCCTCGGCGTTGTCCGAGAAGAGCGCCGCACCGTCGGCGGTGATGGTGATGGCGTCGGCCGTGAAGCCCTTGCCGCCCGCGCCGCCGTCCGTCTGGTAGCGGAAACGGAGGTCGACCTTCTTGCCCGCGTAGGCGTCCAGCGGGAAGGAGAGCTTCTTGTACGCGCCCGACACGTCGGTCAGGGCCGGCTTGTCACTGGCGTCGCGCGGGATGGCCTTGCCGTCGGCGGTGCCGTCGAGCGCGGTCCAGCTGGTGCCGCCGTTGTCGGACACCTCGGTGTAGAGGTAGTCGTAGTCGGCCTCGATGTCGTACCAGCCCGAAAGGTCCAGCGTGGCCTTGGACTTGCCGGTCAGGTCGACCGAGCGGGTCAGGGTGTTCGACAGGTCGTCGCCCATGTCGCTCCACCACTGCTTCGCACCCTCGGCGGGCTTGGTGACGGTGGTGGTGACGGCCTTCTTCGGCAGCTCGACGACGAGCGCCTGCGGGTTCTTGGTGTTGTACTCCGAGACACCCAGCTTGTGCAGCGAGGTCTTGCCGGCCTTGGCCTTGTCGTAGTCGAGCCAGCCGAGCTGGAGCTTGTCCCACGAGGTCATGTCGCCGGGCAGGTTGCCGATCTCGCCCTTGCCCGTGCCGAGCCAGGAGCCCGCCGACATCAGGGACCAGAAGCCGACCGAGTTCTCGCCGCCGCCGGAGGTGTCGTACAGGTCCGGCAGACCGAGGTCGTGGGCGTACTCGTGGGCGAAGACGCCCAGGCCGCCGTTCTCGGGCTGGACGGTGTAGTCGCCGACCCAGACGCCCGTGTCGCCGATCTGGGCGCCACCGGCCTTGTTGTCCGCGGGGCCGGTCGCACCGGCGTTGGTGCCGTACGCGTACCAGCGGTGCGCCCAGATGGCGTTGGTGCCCTCGGCGCCGCCGCCGGCCGACTCGTCCTCACCGGCGTGGACCAGCTGGAAGTGGTCGATGTAGCCGTCGGGCTCGTTGAAGTTGCCGTCGCCGTCGAAGTCGTAGCGGTCCCACTCGTCGTACTCGGCGAGGTTCGCCTTGATCTCGGCGTCGGTGCGGCCCTTGGCCTTCTGGTCCGCCACCCAGGCGTTCACGCCGTCGCGGACCGCGTCCCACACGTTGGCGCAGTTGGACTGGCCGCAGTAGTTGGAGCCGTAACGGGCCTCGTTGTAGGGGACCTTGACCCAGTCGGAGACCTCGCCCTCGACCGAGTAGCGGCCCGAGGAGGTCTTCTCGTAGTAGGTCTTGAGCGAGTGGACGCCCTTGCCCTCACCGAAGTAGAGCTCCTGGAAGTGCTCCTGGTTGTAGTCGGACTTCCAGGCGGTGCTGTTGTCCTTCTTCGGGTCCGGCTTGGCGATCTTGTTGTGCGCCGGTCCGGGGGTGCCGCCGAACTTCTTGACGGGCGGCTTGGGGCCGTCGCCGTCCGGGTCGAACATCGTGGTGTCGTCGACCTGGTCGCCGAACTCCAGCAGGATGGTGAAGATCTTGTCGGTCTTCTCCCGGCCGAGCTCCACGTACTTCTTGTCGCCGAGCTTGACGACCTTGGAGCCGCTCCGGTTCGCGACCTTCTTGTCCCCGGCCAGCACCTGCTCCAGCGCGGCCTCGCGCTGCTCGGCCTGCTGCTCGCTGAAGGGGCCCTCCAGGTTGTGCTCCACATGCCCCTTGGCCGGCGCCGGGTCACGGCGGTCGACGGTGGAGACACCGGAACCTGATGAGCTGTCATGCGCCTGGGCGGTGGCGAAGGTCGACGCCGTCGCGGCGGTCGCGGCCATGGCCACGACAACGGCGGCGGCGCGAAGCGCCCGTCTCTGATTGGTCACTTGAAGCAGTCCTCCCCGGGCGTTCCGCGCTGCGGCCAGGGGGGTATGGAGAGGGCCGCGCGCGTGAACGCGTCACAAGTGACGACATTCGATCGGAGTTATGAGAGAAAAGACAGACCTTGACTTGAACAGACCAAGTGCACTATGCGGAGCGCCCTTCCGGTATACGGACGGTAAGAGAAGGCCATGGGATCGGCAAAGGAACGTCGACCGGCCCGGATCCATCCCGTCGAACACTCCAACAGGCGCGCCCGGCCGTCCGGTTGGTGAGAGCCGTGACTCCGTGCGCCCCCTGTGCACCGGTACCGTGTGTTAGGTCACGCTTACTACCGGTCCCGGTCGGGCATTCACCGTCGTAGGGTCGTTCGGCGTGCTCGACCGCGCCGAACGCCGCCCGCCCATCCGACGTCCCGAGGACGGAATCCGTCATGCCGCGTCCGACTGCCGCACAGTTCGCCTACGGTTCGGCCACCGTCGTCGCCACGACGCTCGCCCTGCTGCTGCTGTTCCGCACGGAGTCCGGCGTGGGGGTGGCCGCCGTCGGCGCGACCGCGCTGGCCCTCGGCCTGCTGGTCGCCCTGCGCCTGCCGCGCCCCGGCCACCCGACGGCGGAAGGGACCGGACGGACCGCGACCGACCGGGCCGCCACCCGGACGCGCCACGCCCTGGAGGGCATCGGCGCCCGGGAACGGGTCCCGGCCGCGCGTTCGTCGGCCCGTTCGTCCGCGCGGACCGACGAGCACTCGCTCCGCCGCTAGCCGGCGCGGGCTCGCTAACGGGCCACGACGACGACCGTCTTGGCCGCCTTGTCCTGAAGCCCCTGCCGGTAGGGCTTGTCGGTGAACATCAGCACGATGTTGATCAGCCACCACAGGCACGGGCAGCACAGCAGCGCCGGGGCCCACAGCACGACCGCCCGCATCAGCGCGGCCCCGGTGTCGGGCACCCGCCCGTCGTTGAGCATCGCGACGCGCAGCTTCAGCAGCCGCTTGCCCAGCGTGCGGCCGTCCTTGTGGGTGAAGTAGGTGTCGTAGGCGACGTAGACCACCAGGCCGATGATCGACCAGAGCAGCTGGTGCCCGCTGTACCCGCTGGCGACCGCGTCGCCGAACCCGTCGTCGCCGTCCCCGTTGACGTCGACCGCGCCGCCCCAGGGCAGCGAGATCAGATACAGCGGGATCGAGATGATGAGGAAGTCGATGAGCCGCGCCAGGATGCGCTTCCCCGGCTCGCCGAGCGGCGGCATCCCGGCGAGCGGGTCGGGCGCCCCGAACCCGCCGCCGCTGCCGTAGGGATCGTTCGGCGGGGGCGGAGGCGGCGGGGGCGGCGGAGCACTGCCGTACGGCTGACCGTCGGACGGCGGCGGGGGCTCCTGCGGCTTCTTGAGGAACGGATCGTCGTCCTCGGGCGGCTGGCCGGGCGTCGGCTGGTCGTTGCTCATGGGGGCAGTGCATCCCGCACCACCGGGGCCCGCAACGGCTCAGGTGCGTTCGGGGGACGCGGGGCGGCATACGAGTCTAGACCGGCATGTCGCCACCCGCCCGGCCGACTTTTCCGATAAGCGGGCGAATGGCTCCCGGTCAGCCGGTCCCGCTCAGCCCGCCACGAACGTACGGGCCGCCTTGTCGTGCCAGCACTGGCGCCACGGGCGGTCGAACAGGCACCACAGGACGTTCACCACACCGAGGACGAGCAGCCCCAGCACGCCGTAGACGAGCCAGCGGCGCAGGGCCGCTCCCAGGGACGGGGTGTCATGGGACTCGATGTCCCGTACGTCGAGTCCGAAGAGCTTCTTGCCCAGCGTCCGGCCCCACTTGGCCGTCGGCAGGGCCTCCAGCAGGAAGCCGAGGAGCAGGAACGCGGCGAGCAGCGCCCCCAGCAGGACCCCGGTGGTGGAGTCCAGCAGCCAGACCGTGACGGTCTCCCCCGTCTCCTTCGCCGCGGTGATCTTCCGGTCGATGTGGTCGAGCGCCCGCGCCGACAGCGGGACGGCCACCGCCCCGACGACCGCGCCGAGCAGGAGGTTGTCGACGAGCCGGGCGGCGAACCGCTTGCCGAGCCCGGCGGGGCGGGCCGAGGCCTGGTTGCGGGCGAGTTGCTGGAAGGGGTCGTCGACCGGCGGCTTCCACGGCACGACGGGCTGGTCCGCACCGGCCGCCGGACCCTGGTTCTGGTGGGGCTGCTGCTGCGGTTCGGGCTGGGCCAGTTGGTGGACCTGCTGCGCCCAGGAGGCCGAGCCGCCGCCGGGACCGGGCGTCAGGGGCGTGTGCAGGGCCGCCGAAGGACCGGGGTCGGGGGACGGCGTGGGTACGGGGGCGGGCGCGGGAACCGGAGCCGGTGCGGGAGCCGACGGCTGGGCCTGCTGTGCGGGCTGGGCACGGTGGGACTGATGGGGCTGCTGGGACTGCTGGGGCTGCGCCGACGGCTGCCGCCCCGGTGCCTGCTGGGCCGGTGCCTGCTGGGCGTGTGCCTGCTGGGCGTGTGCCTGCTGCGGCTGCGCCGGTGCTTGCTGCGCCGGCACCTGGTGGGCGGGTGCCTGCGGTGCCTGGGCCTGCGCCGGGAGGGCCAGGGGCGTCGGAGCGGGCACGGGGCTGTTCCGCGCCGCGCTCACGTTCTGCGGGCCCTGGGGCGTAACGGCGTCCGACGGCGCGGGACCGGGCTGTACGTCACCGGCCGCCGGGGCGCCGCCCCGTGCCGCGTTCGACCGGGGCCCCACCGCGCGGATCGTGACCGTCCCGTCCGTCGGCGGACGGGTCCCGGCCTCCGCCACGGGCCGGCCGCCGCCCTCCCGCATCCCCGGCAGCGCGCCGCCGGTCGGGTCCTGGGCCAGCGGCGCTCTGGGGTCGGCCGACGGCGCCGGGTGTCCGGGGCCGGGGCTCGCGGACTCCTGCGCCGGTCCGCCCCACTCGACCCGGCGGTCCCGCTCGCCGCCGAACCCGTTCTGGCGTGCGGCGTCCGCCTGCCAGACCGACGCACCGTCAGCGGGCGGCTCCGCCCGGTCCGCGCCGGGTGCGCCGGAGCCGGGCGAGGCTCCCTGGCCTTCCCGGCCGTCCTGGAGGGCGTCCTCCTCGTCGAAGAAGATCGGCCCGGTCTCCTCCACCGGCGCGGTCTGCGCACCGGCCGCCGGGGCGGGGGCGGTTGCGGCCGGACCCGTCTGCCGGGGCGCGGGCCGGCTCGTACCGGGGACCCAGGAAGCGCCGTTCCAGTACCGGACGTAGCCGGGGATGGAGGGGTCGGGGTAGTAGCCCTCGCGGGGGCTTTCGTCACCGGGTGCCGGAGTTGGCGCGCTCATCAGCGGGTCCCGTATCTCTTCGAGGCCTCAGGCCGTCCCCGCCGGGCGGGCGGACGGCCTCAATACAAGGGTCCACATCTATCAGACGGCCGCCCGCCCCCGGGCCGGTCCACCTGTTTGGGCCCCCTTTCGAGACGGGTTCGGGAACAGGTTCGGGGGCGGGTTCCCGGCGGCTTCTGCAACCGTCCGAAGTTTTTTTCCGGAAGTCGCGTAATAGGTGGCGGAGAGGGCGCTCTCTCCTTGTGCGGGACGGTCACGGGGCCGGCCCATGAGCACCGGAAGGTCGTGCGTGTCGATGATGAGCATCGTGGAACGTGAGCTGGAGCTGAAGCTGGTCCTGTCCCCCGAGCGGTCCATCCCGGTGCCCGCCCGGCTGACGTACCGCACGAGCGACCCGTACGCCGTGCACATCGCCTTCCACATCGGCTCCGAGTCGCCGGTGCACTGGACGTTCGCCCGGGAGCTGCTGGTGGAGGGCGTGTTCCGGCCGTGCGGGCACGGGGACGTGCGGATCTGGCCGACGAAGGTCGCGGGCCGCAGCGTCATCTGCGTGGCCCTCACCTCCCCCGACGGCAACGCCCTGCTGGAGGTGCCCTCCGCCGCCGTGGCCGCCTGGGTGGAGCGGACGCTGGGGGTGGTGCCGCCGGGCACCGAGAGCGAGCGGCTGGGGATGGACGAGGCGCTGGCGGAGCTGCTGGCCCCGCTGCCGGCCGACGACCTGTGGCTGAGCGACCCGTGGACGGCGGACGAGTCGCCGTCCCAGGACGGTGAGGCGTGAAGACCCCTGGAAGAAGCGGGGATCAGAAGAGCTTGCCGGGGTTGAGGAGACCGAGCGGGTCGAAGGCGGCCTTGATGGAGCGCTGCAGTTCGACGCCGGTCTCCCCCAGCTCGCGGGCGAGCCACTCCTTCTTGAGGACACCGACACCGTGTTCGCCGGTGATGGTTCCGCCGAGTTCGAGACCGAGCGCCATGATGGCGTCGAAGGACGCGCGGGCCCGGCGGGACTCGTCGGGGTCCTGGTGGTCGAAGCAGACGACGGGGTGGGTGTTGCCGTCGCCCGCGTGGGCGCAGACGCCGATGGTGAGGTCGTACTCCTCGGCGATGGCCGCCGTGCCCGCGAGCATCGCGCCGAGCTGGGAGCGCGGGACGCAGACGTCGTCGATCATCGTGGCGGGCTTGACGGTCTCCAGGGCGGTGAGGGACATGCGGCGTGCCTGGAGGAGGAGTTCGGACTCGGCGGGGTTGTCCGCGGGGACCACCTCGGTGGCCCCGGCTGCGATGCACAGCTCACCGACGGCGGCGAGATCGGCCGACGGGTCCGGGGTGTCGAAGGCGCAGAGGAGGAGCGCCTCGGTGCTCTCGGGCAGGCCCATGGAGGCCAGCGCGTTGACGGCACGCACGGTCGTACGGTCCATCAGTTCGAGGAGTGACGGGGTGTGACCGCGCTCCATGATCCGGCACACAGCGTCACAGGCGGTGGCCGCCGAGGGGAACTCGGCGGCGAGGACGAGCTGCTGGGGCGGCTGCGGTTTGAGCGCGAGGACGGCCTTGACGACGATCCCGAGGCTGCCCTCGGAGCCGACGAAGAGCCGGGTCAGGTCGTATCCGGCGACGCCCTTGGCGGTGCGGCGGCCGGTGGTCAGGAGCCGCCCGTCGGCGAGGACGACCTCCAGGCCCAGCACGTACTCGGCGGTGACCCCGTACTTCACGCAGCACAGGCCGCCGGACGCGGTGCCGATGTTGCCGCCGATGGTGCACGTCTCCCAGCTGGAGGGGTCCGGCGGGTAGTACAGACCGTGTTCGTTCACCGCGCGTGAGAGCACCGCGTTGACGACGCCCGGCTCGACGACGGCGATCCGGTCGACCGGGCTGATCTCCAGGATCCGGTCCATCTTCACCAGGGACAGCACGATGCAGCCGTCGGAGGCGTTGGCCGCGCCGGACAGGCCGGTACGGGCGCCCTGCGGGACGACGGGGACGCGCAGCGCGGTGGCGGTGCGCATGACGTGCTGGACCTGCTCGACCGTGCGTGGGAGCACGACGACGGCCGGGGTGCCGGCCTCGCAGAAGCTCGCCATGTCGTGGGCGTAGGACGCGGTGACGTCCGGATCGGTGATCAGCGCCTCGGGAGGCAGTCCCGCGCGCAGCCGTTCGAGGAGATCGCTCATGATCCAAGCGTGTCACCCGGGGCCAATGGTGTGAACCCGTGGGCGGGGGCCGATCCCAAGGCGCGGTGTGCTCGTATGACTGACGCAGAGTGATGGCCATGGATGTCATGCCGCAGCAGGGCCCGGACTCCGGCCGGCCGCCCGAGCCGTCCCCGCAGGACCCTTACGTGCTGCCCGCCGAAGGCGCCACCGCCGTACCCCCGCCGCCGCCCACGCTGCGGACGACGCTGCGCCGGGCCGCGTTCGGCGCGGTGGCCGCCGGGGTGCTGCTGGCCGGGGCGCTGGTGGCGGTGGACGACGGGGACGACCGGCCGAAGGAGCCGGGACCGGTCGAGCGGGCCGAGGCGGCGGCGACCGCGGGGTCCCCGGCCTCGCTCTCGGACCTCACCGCGCTGATCGGGGACCGGCAGAAGTGGGTGGAGTCCCACCCCGAGGACGCCCCGTCCCTGGCGACGCTCGGAACGGCGTACGTGGAGTGGGCGCGGCGCTCGGCGGACACGGCGTACTACCCTCGCGCCGAACAGGCCCTGAAGCGTTCGCTGGAGGAGCAGCCGGGCGAGCGCGGGAACGGGGCCGCGTGGCTGGGGCTCGCGGCCCTGGCCAACGCCCGGCACGACTTCCTCGCGGCGAAGCGGTGGGGCGAGACGGTCAGGAAGCAGCAGCCGAAGGCCTGGAACGTGTACCCGGTCCTCATCGACGCCTACACCGGGCTCGGCGACCAGAAGGCGGCGACCGCGGCGACGGAGACCTTCGGCGAGCTGCGCAAGGGCGTTCCCGCGCTGGCCCGGACGGCCGACCTCTACCGGGGCCACGGCTGGCGCGAGGACGCGCTGGCCACCGCCCGGGAGGCGGCGGACCGGGCGACGCAGCCCGCCGAGAAGGCCGAGGCGCTGCACCGGCTCGGCGAGCTGGCCTGGGAGCGGGGCGAGCCGGAGGAGGCGGTGGCGCAGTTCGACGCGGCGCTGCGCACGGACGCCGCTCAGTACGCCTCGCTGGCGGGCCGGGCCCGGGCCCTGGTGGCGCTGGACCGCACCGACGAGGCGTCGGCCGCGTACCAGAGCGCGCTGGAGAAGCTGCCTCGCCCGCAGCACGCGTTGGAGCTGGGCGAGCTGTACGAGTCGCTGGGGCTGGACGGGGACGCGCGCACCCAGTACGCGAAGCTGCGCGAGATGGTGGCCGCGGCGAAGAAGGACGGGGTCGACGAGTCCCTGGTACTGGCCCGGTTCGAGGCCGACCACGGGGACCCGGAGGCGGCGGTGGAGCTGCTGCGGGCCCAGTGGCGGGGGCAGCACCGCAGTGCGGCGGTGGCGGACGCGCTGGGCTGGGCGCTGCACCGGGCGGGCGAGTCCGAGGAGGGCCTGGAGTACGCACAGCTGGCCGCCGACACGGGCGTGCGGAACGCCTCGTACGCGTACCACCTCGGCGTGATCCAGCGGGAGCTGGCGGACTACGGTCCGGCGCGCCGGAATCTGGAGCAGGCCGTGCGCACCAACCCGGCCTTCTCGCCGCTCGCCGCACCGCTGGCGCGGGAGGCGCTGGACGCGCTGGGCGAGCCGCCGCCGGGCGGACCGGGCGAGACGCAGCCGTCTCCGCCGCGGGCCCCCGAGCCCGAGCCGGAGCCGGCGAAGAAGCCGGAGCAGGAGCGGGACCAGGAGAAGAAGCCCGAGGCCCCGGCCCCGGCTCCGTCCCGGTCGGCCGCCGTGAAATCCCCGTCGCCCAGCGCGTCACCTTCCGCTCCGTCCTCCGCGTCGCCCTCGGTGCCGAAGAGTCCGTGAGGCGGAAGCCGTGAACGACGAACGCCGCCGTGGTCCGAGGTACTGCCTCGGACCACGGCGGCGTTCCGCACCGTCCGCGCGGATCAGAGGTTGCCGCGCTTCTCCTGCTCGCGCTCGATCGCCTCGAACAGGGCCTTGAAGTTGCCCTTGCCGAAGCCCATGGAGCCGTGGCGCTCGATCATCTCGAAGAAGACGGTCGGCCGGTCCTGGACCGGCTTGGTGAAGATCTGCAGCAGGTAGCCGTCCTCGTCGCGGTCGACGAGGATCTTCAGCTCGCGCAGGGTCTCGACCGGAACGCGGGTCTCGCCGGCCCACTCGCCGAGGGTGTCGTAGTACGAGTCGGGGGTGTCCAGGAACTGCACGCCGGCGGCGCGCATCGAGCGGACCGTGGAGACGATGTCGTTGGTGGCGAGCGCGATGTGCTGGACGCCCGCGCCGCCGTAGAACTCCAGGTACTCGTCGATCTGCGACTTCTTCTTGGCGATCGCCGGCTCGTTGATCGGGAACTTGACCTTGAGCGTGCCGTCGGCGACGACCTTCGACATGAGCGCGGAGTACTCGGTGGCGATGTCGTCGCCCACGAACTCCTTCATGTTGGTGAAGCCCATGACCTCGTTGTAGAAGCCGACCCACTCGTTCATCCGGCCGAGCTCGACGTTGCCGACACAGTGGTCGATGGCCTGGAAGGTGCGCTTGGCGGGCGGCTCGACGATCGGCTTGGCCGCGGCGAAGCCGGGGAGGTAGGGGCCGTCGTAGCCGGAGCGCTCCACGAGGGTGTGGCGGGTCTTGCCGTACGTGGCGATGGCTGCGAGGACGACCGTGCCGTGCTCGTCCTTGACCTCGTGCGGCTCGGTGAGGCCGCGCGCGCCGTGCTCGACGGCGTACGCGTACGCGGCCCGGGCGTCCGGGACCTCGATGGCGAGGTCGACGACACCGTCGCCGTGCGCGGCGACGTGGTCGGAGAGGAAGGTGCCCCACTCGGTGGACGCCTTGATCACGGAGGTGAAGACGAAGCGGGCGGCGCCGTTGGTCAGGACGTAACTCGCCGTCTCGCGGCTGCCGTTCTCCGGTCCGGAGTAGGCCACGAGTTTCATGCCGAAGGCGGTCGAGTAGTAGTGCGCGGCCTGCTTGGCGTTGCCCACGGCGAAGACGACCGCGTCCATTCCCTTGACCGGGAAGCGGTCGGCCTGCGCTGCGGTGTCGGGGCTGGTGTGCAGAGTCTCAGTCATGTTCGAAGGCTCTCCCCGCATCGCAAGGTGCGCAATAGTTCGCGCAATCACTGGTCACTATGTGCAGTGGATCGCCATGATGGGCGGACTATCTGTACAGGCTGACCATCGAAGGCAGGCCCATGGCGATCGATCATCTGGACGGCCGGCTCATCGTGCTGCTCGCACGTGAGCCGCGCATAGGCGTCCTGGAAGCATCCCGGCGGCTGGGGGTGGCGCGCGGGACCGTGCAGGCGCGGCTGGACCGCCTTCAGTCGAATGGCGTCATCCGCGGGTTCGGCCCCGACGTGGATCCGGCGGCGCTCGGCTATCCGGTCACCGCGTTCGCCACGCTGGAGATCAAGCAGGGCCAAGGCGCCGTCGTACGGGCGCATTTGGGCGGCGTACCGGAGGTGCTGGAGCTGCACACCACGACGGGGCACGGCGACATGCTGTGCCGGCTCGTCGCCCGTTCCAACGCCGATCTTCAGCGGGTGATCGACCGGGTTGTCGGATTTGATGGCATCGTCCGGGCCTCCACGGCGATCGTCATGGAGAACCCGGTTCCGCTGCGGATCATCCCGCTGGTGGAGCAGGCGGCCGAGGACACCGGCTGAGCCGGAGGGCTCGGCGACACCGACGGAGCCGAGGGAGTGCTGTGTGAGCTTCTGGGAGTATCTGATCACCCGCCACCAGCAGCTCCTCACGGACGCGTTCCAGCACGTCAGCGCGGTCTTCCAGTGCATGGTCATCGCCACTGTGCTGGGCGTAGTGATCGGGGTGGTGAGCTATCGCAGCGGCTGGGGCGGCTCGCTGGCGATCACCTCCACGGCGACGATCCTGACCATCCCCTCCCTCGCCGCGATCGGTCTGCTGATCCCGCTGGTCGGGCTCGGCGTCGCCCCGACCGTGATCACCCTGACGCTGTACGGACTGCTGCCGATCGTCCGGAACTCCATCGTCGGGCTGCGGGGCGTCGATCCGTCGCTGGTCGACGCGGCGACGGGCATCGGGATGTCGCGCACGGCGCGGCTGTTCCGGGTGGAGCTGCCGCTCGCCTGGCCGCCGATCCTGACCGGGATCCGGGTCTCCACGCAGATGCTGATGGGCATCGCCGCCATCGCCGCGTACGCCTCCGGGCCCGGCCTCGGCAACGAGATCTTCCGGGGCATCGCCTCGCTGGGCAGCGCCAACGCGATCAACCAGGTGCTCGCGGGCACGGTCGGCATCGTCATCCTCGCCCTGCTCTTCGACGCCGCGTACGTCCTGCTGGGACGGCTGACCATCCCGAGGGGGATCCGTGCCTGAGACCGAGACCGACACCGCGGCCGTCGCCCGGGAGGAGTCAGCGGCCACATCCGGGGCCACCATCCAGCTGGAGAACCTCACCAAGAGCTATCCGGGGAACCCGAACCCGGCCGTCGAGAACGTCTCGATGGAGATCAAGGCGGGCGAGACCGTCATCTTCGTGGGCCCGTCCGGCTGCGGGAAGTCCACCACGCTGAAGATGATCAACCGGCTGATCGAGCCGACCTCGGGGCGGATCCGGATCGACGACGAGGACGTCACGGACATCGACCCGGTGAAGCTGCGCCGCAAGATCGGTTACGCCATCCAGTCCTCCGGGCTCTTCCCGCACATGACGGTCGCGGACAACATCGCCCTGGTCCCCAGGATGGTCGGCTGGTCCAAGTCCCGGGTCAAGGACCGGGTGGAGGAGATGCTCGACCTGGTGGGTCTGGACCCGCGCGAGTTCCACGGCCGCTATCCGCGTCAGCTCTCCGGCGGGCAGCAGCAGCGGGTGGGCGTGGCGCGGGCGCTGGCCGCCGACCCTCCCGTCCTGCTGATGGACGAGCCGTTCGGGGCGGTCGACCCGATCACCCGCGACCACCTCCAGGACGAGCTGATCCGGCTCCAGCACGAGCTGCACAAGACGATCGTGTTCGTCACCCACGACTTCGACGAGGCGATCAAGCTGGGCGACCGGATCGCGGTGCTGCGGGAGCGGTCGCACATCGCGCAGTTCGACACCCCCGAGGCGATCCTGACCAACCCGACGGACGACTTCGTCTCGGGTTTCGTCGGCGCGGGCGCGGCCCTCAAGCGCCTCAACCTCACCCGCGTACGGGATGTGGGCATCGCGGACTTCCCGACGGTGACGGTCGAGGACCCGCTCCAGACGATCTTCAACAAGCTGCGCAACGGCCCGCACAACGAACTGCTGATGCTGGACCGCCGCAACCGCCCGTACAAGTGGCTGCGGCGCGGCGATCTGATGCGGGCACGCGGTTCGCTGGCCCGGGCCGGGCAGCTGGTGCACGACACGGTGACCCGGGACGCCACGCTGCACGACGCGCTGGAGGCGGTGCTCACCGACAGCGGGGGCCGGGTCGCGGTGACCGGGCGGCGCGGTGAGTTCATCGGGGTCGTCGACATGAAGACGCTGATGGACAACGTGCAGGAGCTGCTGGAGGCGGACCGGCTGACCGCGATGGAGCACCAGCACGAGCTGGAGGAGCAGCGCGTCCACCAGACGGAGCAGGAGTTGGAGGGGGTGGCGGCGGACTATGAGCCCCAGCCATCAGTCCGGCTCCGGCAAGGGCCCTGCCACCCCGACCCGGCCCCCGGGCGAACACGACGTCAAGGGCCACGCGTTCCACGACGAGGAGAGCGACCCCTCCCCCGCCACGGCCGCGCCGCAGCGCCGGATCACCTGGCGGAAGCTGGTGATCCTGCCGGCGGTACTGGCCGTCGTCCTGGTCATCACGTACGTCTGGATCACCAACATCCATCTGGACTCGATCGCGGAGAACTCCCTCTCCGGCGGCAACGTCCAACTGCGCTGGTGGCAGCATGTACGGCTGACGGCGATCTCGACGTTCTGGGTGCTGATCATCGCGATCCCGCTCGGTATCGCGCTGACCCGGCGGCGGCTGCGGAAGGCGGCCCCGGCGTTCACGGCGCTGGCCAACGTCGGGCAGGCGACCCCGGCGATCGGTCTGCTGGCGCTGCTGGTGATCTGGCTGGGCATCGGCCCGCGGACGGCGATCATCGGCATCGTGATCTACGCGGTGCTGCCGGTGCTCTCCAACACGGTGGCGGGTCTGCGGGCGATCGAGCCGAACATGATCGAGGCGGCGCGCGGGATGGGGATGTCCGGGCGGGGCGTCCTGCTGAAGGTGGAGCTGCCGCTCGCGGTGCCGCTGATCCTGGCGGGCGTCCGCACGGCGCTGGTCCTGAACGTGGGCACGGCGACGCTGGCCACGTTCGGCGGGGGCGGCGGGCTGGGCGACCTGATCACCTCGGGGATCCAGACCCAGCGGATGCCGGTGCTGATCATCGGCTCGGTGCTGACGGTGGTGCTGGCGCTGCTGGTGGACTGGCTGGCCTCGCTGGCAGAACTGGCGCTGACGCCGCGCGGGCTGGAGGAGCGGTGAGAAGGAAACTGCTGCTGTTGCTGGTGCCGGTGCTGCTGCTGGGCGGCTGCGGGCTGAAGAGCGGTTCGCCGATGGTGGACGACGTCTCGCCGGGCTCGGTCGGGCAGGGCGAGCCGTTGAAGGGCGCGACGCTGACGGTGACGTCGAAGAACTTCAGCGAGAACATCATCCTGGGCCAGATGACCGGCCTGGTCTTCAAGGCGGCCGGGGCGGAGGTCCTGGACCGGACGAACCTGCCGGGCTCGATCAGCGCGCGCGAGGCCATCATCAACGGCGACGCGGACGCCCAGTGGGACTACACCGGCACGGGCTGGATCACCTTCCTCGGTCACGCGGACCCGATCGTCGATCCGGAGAAGCAGTACGAGGCGGTACGGGACGAGGACAAGGGCAACGGCGTGATCTGGCTGCCGCCGGCCCCGCTCGACAACACGTACGCGCTGGCGATCAGCCAGAAGAACAACGCGAAGTACCAGCTCAAGACCCTCTCGGACGTGGCCGCCCTGGCGAAGAAGGACCCGGGCGCGGTGACGATCTGCGTGGAGAACGAGTTCGCCTCGCGCGACGACGGACTGCCGGGCATGGAGAAGAAGTACGGGATGAAGATCCCGGCGGGGAACATCCAGAAGATGGACGCCGGGATCATCTACACCCAGGTGTCCAAGTCCACCTCCTGCCTGCTGGGCGAGGTGTACACCACCGACGGCCGGATCAAGGCGATGAACCTGGACCTGCTGGAGGACGACAAGCACTTCTTCCCCAACTACAACGCCTCCGCGGTCGTCCACGAGGCCACCTTCGAGAAGTACCCGGTGATCGCGGAGCTGCTGGACCCGCTCGCCCGGAAGCTGACGACGGAGGTCGCGCAGACGCTGAACGCCAAGGTGGACGTGGACGGCGAGGATCCGCACGAGGTGGCGAAGGAGTGGCTGGTGGAGGAGGGGTTCATCGAGGAGGGGTGAGCCGGGGCAGGGAGTTGCAAAGAACCCGTTGCAAAAAGCCTTGCAAAGCGTTCTTTGCAACTCTACGGTTGAGGCATGCCGGAGAACGAGAGCACCCCTGAGGGCGAGAACACCCCTGAGGGCGAGAAGGCCCCCGCCCGTACCGCCACGACGGCACCGACCGCAGGATCCACACCGTGGACGCCCGCACCCTGCGTGCGGTGGCGCACCCCCTGCGGCTCCGGCTGCTGAAGTCCCTGCGCGACTCCGGCCCGGCCACCGCCTCCCAGCTGGGCGAGCGGCTGGGCGAGTCCAGCGGGGCGACCAGCTACCACTTGCGCCAGCTCGCGGAGGCCGGACTCGTCGAGGACGCCCCGGAGCTGGGCAAGGGCCGCGAACGCTGGTGGCGGTCGGTCCACGACGGCTCGATGTTCGAGAGTTCCGACTTCCGGAAGCACGCCGATCCGGAGGTACGTGGCGCGATCGACTTCGTCCTGCACGAGACGGCCACCTCCCACGCCGAGGAGCTGAACACCTGGCTGGGCACGTTGAACGACTGGCCGGAGGAGTGGCAACGCAGCTGGGACATGAGCGACTTCAAGATCCGCCTCACCCCGGAGCTCGCCCTGGAACTGGCCCGGAAGATGCACGACCTGGTGGAGAGCTACCGGGGCACCGTCCCCGAGGACACCGAGGGCTCGGCCGTCGTCCGCACCCACCTGCACACCTTCCCGCGCCCCTCCGAATGACGGCGCCGCCCACCACACCTCCCCACCACGTGAAAGGAAGCCCGTTATGCACGCCGACGTCCACCACCTCCTGCACACGGCCGCATCGGCCGAACTCCACACCAAGGCAGCCGAGTTCCGTCTCCCCCGCACCAGTCTGCGCACCCGGGCCGGCTGGATGCTGGTCGAGGTGGGCCTGCGGCTGACGGCGCAGGGCCGCGACGCGGCCACGCCTCGCGCCGCCGCCTTCCATCCGGCGTAACCACCGGCTCGGGGGAGAAGAACCATGGGGAACCGCACCCCGCTCGCCGCCACGCTCGCGGCCAACTCCATTTCCACCGCAGGCACTTCACTGACGCTGATCGGCGTCCCCTGGTTCGTCCTGGAAACCACCGGGAGCGCGGGCCGGGCCGGGGTGGTCGCGTTCTGCGCCACCCTGCCGATCGTCGTCGCCGCGCTGATCGGCGGGCCGGTCATCGACCGGTTCGGCCGCCGCCGGACGGCCATCGCCTCCGACGCCGTGTGCGCGGTCGCCATCGCCGCGATCCCGCTGCTGCACTTCGCCGGCGTCCTCGACTTCTGGATGCTGTGCGCGCTCATGGCGCTCAACGGGTTCTCCCACACCCCGGGCAACACCGCGCGCTACGTCCTCGTCCCGGACCTGGCCGAGCACGCCGGGACCACGCTCCCCCGGGCCGCCAGCCTCTTCGACGCCGTCTCGCGGGGGGCCCGGATGGTCGGCGCGGCCCTCGCCGGGGTCCTCATCGCCCTCGTCGGCGCGGAGACGGTCCTGCTGCTGGACGCGGCGACCTTCGGGCTGTCGGCCCTGCTGATCGCAGCGGGGGTACGGGGAGTACGCGCGGCCGAACCGCGGAAGGCCAAGGCCCCGGTCTCGCTGCGCGCCTACGGCACCGAACTCCGCGAGGGCTACGCCCACGTGCTCGGCAACCGGCTGCTGCTGGCGGTCGTGGTGATGGTGATGTTCATGAACGGCACCGACCAGGGCTGGCACGCGGTCCTGCTCCCGGTGCACGCCGAGAGCGAGCTGAGCGGCGCGCCGGCCATCGGACTGCTCACCGCCCTGTTCGGCGCGGGCGGCCTGACCGGGGCGCTGCTGTACGGGGCGGTGGGGCACCGGTTCTCGCGCCGGGCGGTGTTCACGGTGTGCGTGATCCTGTGCGGCGCGCCGAGGTTCCTGGTCGCGGCGGTGACCGGGACGACGCTGCCGCTCGCGGTGACGATGCTGCTCGGCGGGATCGCGGGCGGCGTGCTGAACCCGATCCTGACGACGGTGATCTACGAGCGCGTACCGGACCGGCTGCGCAGCCGGGTGTCGGGGGCGCTGACGGCGGGCTGCGAGTTCGCGATGCCGGTGGGCGGGCTCGCGGCCGGGCTGCTGGTGGAGGGCGCGGGGGCGACGGGGGCGCTGCTGGCGATGGGCGGGGTCTTCTTCCTGGCGACGCTGAGCCCACTGGTGTTCCCGTCCTGGCGGACGCTGGACGACGTGCCGGACGCGGTGCCCGTACGGAGGCCCGTACCGCAGGCGGAGGTGCCGGCACCGGCACCGGCACCGGTCAGCAGCTCGGGACCTTCCCGCCCGACTCCAGGGCCTTGAGCGAGCCGACCGCGTCCTTCAGCGTGGAGACGGGCACGATCCGCAGCCCGTCGGGCCGCTCGGCCTCCGCCTGACGGCACTCGGCCTTCGGTACGAGGAAGACGCTCGCCCCGTCGCGGTGGGCGCCCTGGACCTTCATCGACACGCCGCCGACCGCGCCGACCTTGCCGTCCGCGGTGATCGTGCCCGTACCGGCGATGGTGCGGCCGCCGGTGAGATCGCCGCCGGAGCCGTTGCCGTCGAGCTTGTCGATGATGCCGAGGGAGAGGAAGAGCCCGGCGCTCGGGCCGCCGATGTCACCGAGGTCCACGGCAATCCGCATCGAGCCCGGGTCGCGGTCCAGGTAGTTCAGGGCGGCGTCGACGGCGACGTTCTGCGACTCCTTCATGTCGTCGAGGTTGTGCTTCTCGATCTCCTTCTCGGAGCCGCCGGTGGGATAGACGGCGTCGCGCGGCATGACCGCCCGGTCGGTCCGGAACCAGCTGTCGAAGACCTCACCGATGCGGACGTCCGCCTTCGGCCCGGTGGCGAGGATCGTCGTCATCCGCAGCTGCCCGTCGGTGGGCCGGGTCTCGGCGCCGCTGATGGTGATCACCGGCCGCCCGTCGTCCTTGCCGAGCACGTCCGCGGTCACCCCGGGCCGCGCCAGGGTGAACGGCAGCGGCGCGAGGGCCGCCGTACCGAACAGGGCGAGGACGGGAAGCGCGCAGAGGGCGAGGACGCGGGGGCGCGAGAGACGAGAGAGCACGCACCCAATCTAGCCGCCGCGCCGGAACGGGAACGCGCCAGGCGTACGCCGCCCGGCGCGCGCTCCGACGCGTACGCATCCACAGACCAGAGGTGTACGGCCACCTGCCTAGCGCAGCGCGTCCGCCACTTCCCGGGCGGCGTCGAGCACGCGGGGCCCGACCCGTTCCGGTACGGCGTCGGCGAGCATGACGACACCGACGCTGCCCTCGACGCCCGAGACCCCGACCAGGGGTGCCGCCGCCCCGCTGGCACCGGCTTCGAGTTCGCCGTGGGTGAGGGTGTAGCCGGGGTGGCCGGCCTCGGTGGCCTGCCGGGCGGACAGGATGGCCCGGCCCGCGGCGCCCCGGTCCAGGGGATGGCGGAAGCCGGCCCGGTAGGCGACGTGGTAGTCGGTCCAGGTGGGCTCGACCACGGCGACCGCGAGGGCGTCACTGCCGTCGACGAGCGTCAGGTGGGCGGTGGCCCCTATGTCCTCGGCCAGGGAGCGCAGCGCGGGCAGCGCCGCTTCCCGGACGAGCGGGTGGACCTGTCGGCCGAGCCGCAGCACACCGAGGCCGACCCGGGCGCGGCCGCCCAGGTCGCGGCGTACCAGGGCGTGCTGCTCCAGGGTGGCGAGCAGCCGGTAGACGACGGTCCGGTTGACACCGAGCTTGTTGGACAGCTCGGTCACGGTCAGGCCGTGGTCGGTGTCGGCGAGCAGTTTGAGGACGCGCAGTCCTCGGTCGAGCGTCTGGGAGGTCTCCGCTGTCACGACGCCCTCTCCTCTTCGGGGTGAGCGACGACGGCCCTGCTCCGACGGTAGCGACGCCGGTCCCAGCGGCGACGCACGGAGAGGCCGCCGGTCTGGCAAGGCACCGGCTGCGCTCCGCGGCGGCGTTGCCACGGGGCGTTCATATGGCGGGGACAGTAGCGAGCCAGTCCGCTCAGCGGAAGTCCTCGTCCAGAATCCGGTCCCCGGACGTGAGGCACCGGAACAGCGCGCGCATAAGGGCCGGTCAGCGGGACGACGTCCGGAAAGCGAACATCTACGCGCGTTCACGTGTCACGACATCGCCGAGCCTACCCGTCCACGGATGTGAACCGACGTTAACCGCGTGTGAACGGACACCGGAGAAATTTCCCGGGCACGCGGCCCGGAAACGCGCCGGACGCCCCGGGGGAAGCCCGCTAACGCCGTCGGCCCGTACGGAGGTTGGGACCTCCGTACGGGCCGACGGAAACAACAGGAACAGCGGGCCGACGGGAGCGGCGGACCCACGGGGACGAGCGACTGCGGGTCACGTCATCCGCGTCGCCCACTCCTGGACCTTCGCGATGCGCGTCTGGATCTGGTGGGCCGTGGCCTCGGCGCTCGGCGGACCTCCGCAGACGCGGCGCAGTTCGTTGTGGATCACGCCGTGCGGCTTGCCGCTCTGGTGGGTGTAGGCGGAGACCATCGTGTTGAGCTGCTTGCGCAGGCTCAGCAGCTGCTTGTGCGTGACCACGGGCCGGGCCTCGGCGGGCTTCTCCAGGAGGTCGGCCTCCTCGGCCGGCTTCTGGCGGCTGTGCGCGATCTGCCGGCTCTGTCGCTTCTGGAGGAGGAGCTGCACCTGGTCGGGCTCCAGGAGGCCCGGGATGCCGAGGTAGTCCTGCTCCTCCTCACTGCCCGGGTGGGCCTGCATGCCGAACTCCGCGCCGTCGTACAGCACCCGGTCGAAGACGGCGTCGGACTCCAGCGCCTCGAAGGGCAGCTGGTCCTCGGTCTCCTCGTCCTCCAGCCTCTCGGCGTCGGCGAGGAGCTTGTCCTCCTCCGAGAAGGGGTTCTCCTCGTCGCTGCCCTTCTTCGGTTTGTCGAGGACGTGGTCGCGCTCGACCTCCATCTCGTTGGCGAAGTCGAGGAGCATCGGGATCGTCGGTACGAAGACGGAGGCCGTCTCACCGCGCCTGCGGGAGCGCACGAAGCGGCCGACGGCCTGGGCGAAGAAGAGGGGCGTCGAGATGGTGGTCGCGTACACGCCGACGGCGAGCCGTGGCACGTCGACGCCTTCGGACACCATGCGGACCGCGACCATCCAGCGGGACTCGTCCCCGCTGAACCGGTCGATCTTCTTGGACGCGGCCTTCTCGTCGGAGAGGACCACGGTCGCCGACTCCCCGGTGACCTTCTTCAGGATCTTGGCGTAGGCGCGGGCCGATTCCTGGTCGGTGGCGATGACGAGGCCGCCCGCGTCGGGGATGCCCTTGCGGACCTCGGTGAGCCGTTTGTCGGCGGCGGCGAGGACGTTGGGGATCCACTCACCGGTGGGCGCGAGCGCGGTGCGCCAGGCCTGGCCGATGGCGTCCTTGGTCATCGGCTCGCCGAGCCGCGCGGCGATCTCGTCCCCGGCCTTCGTGCGCCAGCGCATGTTGCCGCTGTAGCTGAGGAAGATGACCGGGCGGACGACGCCGTCGGCGAGGGCGTTGCCGTACCCGTAGGTGTAGTCGGCCGAGGAGCGGCGGATGCCGTCGTTGCCCTCCTCGTACTGGACGAAGGGGATCGGGTTGGTGTCCGACCGGAACGGCGTACCGGTCAGTGCGAGCCGCCGGGTCGCCGGGTCGAACGCCTCCTGGCAGGCCTCGCCCCAGGACTTGGAGTCACCGGCGTGGTGGATCTCGTCGAGGATGACGAGCGTCTTGCGCTGCTCGCAGCGGTTGCGGTGCAGCATCGGGCGGACGCCGACACCGGCGTACGTCACGGCGACTCCGTGGTACTCCTTGCTCAGCGGACCGGCGCTGTAGTCCGGGTCGAGCTTGATCCCTATCCGGGCGGCCGCCTCCGCCCACTGCTTCTTGAGGTGCTCGGTCGGGGCGACGACGGTGACCTGCTGCACGACATGGTGGTGCAGCAGCCACGACGCGAGGGTCAGCGCGAACGTGGTCTTGCCGGCGCCGGGCGTCGCGACGGCGAGGAAGTCGCGCGGCTGCTCCTGGACGTACCTCTCCATGGCGCCTTGCTGCCAGGCTCGCAGCTTGTTGGCGGTGCCCCAGGGGGCACGGCCGGGGAAGGCGGGTGAGAGGTGGTGGGAGGCGGTGGTAGTAGTCACGGTCTCCGGTTCGGGGCTCTCGGGTACGTGGGGCGCTGCCCGTACCGCACCCGGCCCGAAGGACCCGGCCCGCGATACGACAACCGGGCCACCTTACCGGGGGCCCGGTGGAAACCCGGTACGAACGAGCCGCGCCCGGACCCGACGAGACGGTGCTCACATCGCGTCGTCGCCCGGTCCCTCAGCCCTGAGGACGTCACTTCCCCCGCTCCCCCGCGACAGCCCGGGTCGCCACCCACACCCCCACCAGCGCCACCCCCGCCATCGGCAGGAACACGGCCGCGAACGCGCCCGGGTGCGAGCCGGAGGCGCCCGCCTGCACCGCCCCGTGCGCGGCCGCGCCCACCGCTCCGCCGCCAAGCGCCGCGAAGGCCGCGCCGCCGGAGGCCAGGAGCAGCACGTTGGAGAGGCCGTCGGAGATCTGGAGGGCGGCGGAGTTGGAGCCCGCCTCCTCGGGGGCCGACAGCTTCAGCAGCAGCACACTGGTCGAGGCGATCACCATGCCCATGCCGAAGCAGCCGAAGGCCCAGGCGACGGCGACGATCCAGACGGGAACCCCCTCGATCAGCACGGAGGGCGCGACGGCGATCGAGGCGGCGACGAGCAGCATGCCGGTCACCATCAGCCGCTCGCGGTACGGCTCCATGCGCGGCCGGGACTGGACGAACGAACCGAGCGCCCAGGTCGCCCCGCCCACCGCCAGCGACAGCCCGGCCATCGTCGGGGACAGCCCGCGCTGGGTGACCAGCATCAGCGGTACGAAGGACTCGGCGGCGATGAACGACCCGGCGGCGATCCCGCGCAGCAGCACCACCGAGGGCAGCCCGCGCGCGGCCCGTACGGTCCCGGTGGGCAGCAGTCCGCGGACGGCGGGCACGAGCAGGGCGACGCCGACGGCTGCGGGCAGGAGCGCGAGCCAGTTCAGCTCCTGCCCCGCGTACTGGAGCAGCCCCGCCCCGGCCGAGATCCCGAGGGCGAGCCGGATGCGGCGGCGGTCGTACGGTTCGGCGGCGGCGGCCGGGTCGGCGGGCCCCGAGGCCGTACGGCGGATCGCCGGGAGGGCCAGGGCGAGCGGGATCACGATGAGGACGGGGATGCCGACGAAGACCCAGCGCCACCCGAGCTGCTCGGTCACCGTCCCGGAGGCGAGCGGTCCGACGACGGAGGGGATCACCCAGCTCGCGGCGAAGGCGGCCAGGATCGCGGGCCGGATGTGCTCGGGGTAGGCCCGCCCGATGACGACGTACAGCGCGACGATCACCAGCCCGCCACCTAGACCTTGGACCGCCCGGCCCGCGACGAAGATCCACATGCTGGTGGCCGCCCCGGAGAGCAGCAGCCCGACGCCGAACGCGGTGATCCCGGTGGCGAGCGGCTGAAGCGGGCCGCGCCGGTCGGCCCACTGCCCGGAGAGGACCATGGCGAAGAGGCTGGTGGTGAAGTACGCGGAGAAGGCGAACGCGTAGAGCGGGATCCCGTTCAGCTCGCGGGCGGCGACCGGCATCGCCGTACCGACCGCCGTGGCCTCGAACGCGATGAGGAACACGACGGACACGATGCCGATGCTCAGCGCCCGGTAGGTGCGCCCGAGGACCCCTTCGACGGCCGCGGCGGGAAGATCGGACAGCGGGTCCGGGGAGGGGGCGTCGGTCGCGGGCGGCGCGAGGTGTGCGGCATCGGTGCCGTCACGGGGTTCGAGGGCGGTCATGAGGTCAGCGTAAGGGGCATGGGCCGGTTTGAACCCTGTCGATGTACGGTCCCGGGCTCGGCCCTTGGTCGTAGGTCCCAGGCCCGGCTGTGAACGGCGTATGACAGTCGCGTTGCACGGCGGCCGGATTCCTTGAGGCGGGGGCCGGGGGGCCCGTAACGTCGAGGACGGAGAAGGCAGAACAACGGAACACAGCACCACCCCCGACCGTGTGCCCGAGAGGCTCAGGGGCTCGACTGCAACTCGAGTTACACCGGTTCGAATCCGGTCACGGTCTCCAGAACGCGGAAGGGGCCGCCCTCACGACGGGGGGCGGCCCCTTCCGCTTGCGCGTGCACGGCGACCCGCCCGGTCGGTCAGCCGGTCCTGAGCGCCTTCATGACATCCCGCATGTCGCTGATCAGATGCCCCTGGTACGCGAGCATCTCGGGCTCCTCCGGCGCGTCCGGCAGCTCCTCCGCACCGTCACCCTCGTTGTACGACATCCAGGCGGAGAGCGTGAGCTTCACGACGGCGCCACCTTCCACCACGTTCAGGCGCAGGGAGTTGTCTTCCATGATCACCAGATACGCGCGGTCCCCGAGGTCCGGTACGCGCTCCACCCGCTCCACGCCCGAGCCCTCGATCTCGGTCAGCGTGCTGCTCGCCTCGAACTCGGGGCGCGGGTCGGTCTCCTTGTGCAACTCGGCGGTGAGGGAGGCCTGATAGCCCATGGTCCAGCCCGATCCGTCCTCGCTGCTCCGGGCCCCGAGGTCAACCTCCTTGAAGTCGACCGTGCATCGGATGCGGTGGAGGGCCGGGTGCTCGATCCCGTCCAGTTCGGTGGCCGGCTCGGAATCCGGCTCGCCCAGCGCCCTGGCGAGTTCCTTCAGCTCCATCGCGGCGCAGGAGTCGGACTCCACGCGGTAGCCACGCGCGTCCGGCTTCCCGTCGCCGCCGATCCCGTAGCCGAAGACGGCCGCGGCCCACACGGCGGACGCGGTCAGCGCCCCGGCCACACCCCAGAGCGCCCCGCGCCACCGCCGCCCGCCGGCCGCGGGCCCCTGCACCGGATCGAACCCGCTCACCACGTCGGGGGACGAGCCGGGCCCGTCCTCCCCCATCAACTCCGGCTCGGATATCACTCCGGCACCTCCCCCTGGTTCGGTCCGCCGGCACATCGGCCTGAGGTGTGCCCCTCACCGAAATATCTTCGCCACCCGTCGCCTTGACAGCCGCCTTCACGTTCTCGGCGCCGAGCAACGACTTGCATTGCGCCAGTCTCGGTCATTTCGCGCGTTCACCGCCCCCGGAACAGCCGAAGAGAACACCGCCGATGGCCAAAAACGCGATAGTCGTCAACCGGCCTCTCCTGTGTGGCATCGCCGTCAGGAGTCGATCTCTGCCGGGCGGCTGACCGGCGGAAGCTGCCGCAGCCCCGGGTCCAGCTTCTCGGGGAGACCGGCATCACCCTCGCACTCCAGCTTCTTGGCCACCGCCAACGAAGCGGAGTGGACAATTTGAAGGTTGTCCATCAAGTTCTCCAGAGCATCACCTCGGTCGTGGGCTTTACTCAGTCCTCCGTAGATCCGCGCCGGCCGGTTCTTCGAGCCATCGAGTCCGGGGCTGACGCATTCAAAATAGATGCCGGCCGACCGGACGTTGGCTACCGCCTCCTTGCCCAACGAGAACCGTCGTTCCCCTTCAGCGCTCCCCGGGTAATTGACGTCGTGAGGGGCGTATATATGGAAAGCCAGGGTCGTCTCTTCACCACTGCGGCTTCCCTTGGCTGCCATCTCGCAGAGTTCTTCTCTTGGCGACCAGCTACGACCGGAGGCGTATCCCTTCGCGATCTCTTCGACCAGCTCGCCCATGCCACCACCTGCTCGCCGCTCGAAGGACGTCGCGCCCGTCACGGTCTCCACCGTCCTCTCCAGGCCACCCGCGAACAGCCCCTCGCACACCTCCGCCGCGTTGACGTACGGCGACTGAGGCTCCGGATCCGATGCGCATGCAGCAGCGCAGAGAACCAAAACGAGGGCAGGGAGAACCAGGCTTCTGCTCCGCTTTACCCAAGGAGACCTGTCGGACCTCAGACGTGCGCAGTCCCGCCCCGCGCCGTCATGAACGCCTGGCCCGGACCATCGGATCACGCGGGGTCCAGTGAGGGCCGTGTCTCCAGCTCACCGTCGTTCTCGCAGCGCAGTTCCTTCGCCATGGCCAGGGCGAGGGAATGAGCCACTGTCGCGTAGGCATCCTTCAACTTCTCCGGGTCTCCCTCAGGGTCCTTGGGCGACCAGCGCTCCACGCCGATGTCGATGTGGGCCGGCAGGGAGCCGGACAACTTCTCGCTGCGGCAGGCGAACTGGACGGCACCGGCGTCCGCGGCGGTCAGGGCGCGCTCCCCCATCCGGAGCACCGTGAACTTCGAAGCAGGTGCGCCCTCCGGCGGGCCGCCGGTCAGCTCCCAGGTCACCTCCAGCCGATCGCTCGGAGCTGCGCCGACTGCGAACACCTGACAGATGTCCCCGTCACCGGTAACGGACGAGGTGAACTCCTGGCTCAACGACTTCGCCGCGTACGCGACGGTGGACGTTTCGGCCGACTCCTCGAACCGGGAGGCCCCTGTGATGGCCTTCAAGGATTCGGCCGCCTCGGCGGAGACAGCAGTTCCTCCGCAGAGCCGTGTCCCCGCCACGAACTTGCCGTCGTCCTTCGGGACCTCGTCCCCTCCGCTGCAGCCGACAGCTCCAAGAGCCATCGAGCCCACCACTGTCAGGGCCACGATTCCATCGCGTACAGACCTACGACTGATCACCATCTGCAGCCCACTATTTCCTCGCCCGCCACCGTTCTCAGCCGGTCTCCGAGTCATTTCCCTGCTGTCTCTCGCGGTCGTTGCCGGTGGAATAGCCGACGCGCATGGATTCCTTGAGATCCTGCCCGAATTCACTTCTCGTGTTCACTCCATGCTGACGCATGAACGCCTCCATAGGCGACTCAGCCAGACTCTCACCGGCGGAATACACCCTCTTCCTCTCTTCCTCATTAAGGTCTTCAATCTTCTCTTTATGCTCGTCCACCGAATTTTCGGAAACATCACCGATCACTTGTCCGATGACCTGCTCCAGGGCACCACTGGCCGTGTCGGTGGCCAAGGGGATGAGGACGGCGGCGGTGCCCACGGCCGCTGTCGCGGGCAAGAAGGCCACGCCTGCCGCCACGCCCGCCACGGCCCCGAATTCGACCCAGCCCGCCCGCTTGGCCACCGCCTTCTCATAGTCCTCGTGCGTCTTGAGGTTCGTTGACTGCACCTGGTCGGCCCGGGACTCGTCGAGCATGCCCTGCACCTCGGATCCCGTATGCACGGCCGCCCGCGCCGCACCTTGGTCGATCTTTCCGTCCGGGCCAACCTGCGCTTCCAACACGCTGCGGGTGTAAACCTCCTCCGCAGCCGAGACGGTCGCGTAAGCATCCGGGTACTGGCCGAGTGAACTGAGGAATTCCCGGGCGATACCACGGCCGTTGCGGTCCTCGGTGTCCGCGAAATCGAGACGTCCCGTCTGGTTCTCACCGGGAGCGAAGACACTTTCTGAGTCGTTCTTTTCCAAAGCCCAGTTGATGTCGTCGATATATCCCGCACCCATGACGCCCATGCTGTCCGCCAAGCCCTCCTGGTGCTTGAGCAGGCCCGCATCCGCCCCGTACTTCTCCATGACCTTCTGCATGACAGCGGCATTCTCGGCGTCCCGCTGCACACGGGCGTCCGGCTCGCCCGCCGGGTAGCCCAGGGTCGCCGCCTCCAGGGCATGGCCCAGCGCGTCCGGCATGTACTGGAGAGTGGGTCCCAGCTTGTCCGGATCGGTGGAGTTGGAGTCCGGGAACGACTCCCACTTCTCGTTTCCGAAGAAATCGAGGTAGTTGCCGATGGCTTCGCCATCCTGCTTGCCGAGGTCGGCCGTGGCGCCCCGGTTGACCGTGCCGTCCTCGTTGTAGGCCGTCGGGTCATCGGTGAAGAACCTCTTCGCCGCGTCCGGACTGTTCCCCAGCGCCTCCAGCATGGCGGTGGTCGGGTCATAGCCGGACCCGTTCTTCCCCGAGGGGTTGTACGGGTTGTCCAGGAATCCGTTCACCTGCTTGTTGCCGGCGAACCGGTAGGGATCCTGCTGGTGCAGCTGCGCCACGTGCTCGGCGATCGGGTTGAGGAACTTCGCGTCATAGTTCCCGTACCGCATGATGCCGCCGAGCAGTTGGTAGCCGTACGGGCCGCCGCCGTTGTCGTACTTGGACAAGGGGATCTGCTGGGTGCCCATCTTGCGGAGCTCCGGCCCCCACTCCGCCGTGAACGCCTTGTCGTGCGAGGCGGTGGCCAGGTTGAGGCCGAGGTTGCGCTGGAGCGCCTGGACGTCCGCCAGGCGCTCCTTGTCGACCTTGCTGTAGTCGTTCGTGTCCGTGGCGAGCTGCCCGAAAAAGGCGAGCGCCTTCTCGGGGCCGAGCGTCTCGTAGAAGTTCTTCGCGAACTCCACCGACGTGCCGTTGTCGCGCAGCAGTTCGTTCAGCGCCTGGAGTTCCGCGTGCGTGAGGTCGCGGCCCTTGTTGGCCAGGGCCACGGCGCGGGCCGCCTCTTCCTGGTCGAACTTGGTGTACTTCGGGGCGCTGAAGTCCTGGCGGTCGGTGACGTTGGCCTCAAGAGAGTTCTTGAAGGTCACATCGGTGTCGTTGCAGGTTTCGACGATGGCGTCGATCTTCTTCTGCCACGACGCGATGTTCTCCCTCTCCTGCTGGAGGTACTTGCTGAAGTCGGGATCGTGACGCGCCGCGTTGTTCTCGGAGATCGGGGAACGCGCCGTGACCTTTCCTCTGCCGTCCACCGAGATCCCGGCGGCCGGCCCCTCGTGGTCCCGGATGTTGACGAGGTCGTCCTTGGCCTTCTTGAAGGCCGCGTACCCCTCTTCGAGCAGCGTCTTCACGCCCTTGGCCTCGGCGGCGGCGTCCGCGAACTCCTTGACGGTCTTGCCGACGAACGCCCTGGTGACCCCCGCGTTGACGCCTTCCCAGCTCGCCTTGTTCGCCTTCGCCTGCAATCCGTCCGACGCGTGATCGGCCAGCCTGTCCAGCTTCGTCGCCATTTCCGACCAGTCGTCGGCCGCCGCCTTCAGCTTCCCCAACGGGGCTTCGACGATGTCCTCGTAACTCAGCATGTACGCGCTCCCCCGAGCCCTACTTCATGTACTCCGACAGCTTGGAGATCGACGTCAGATCTCCACCGATCTTCACGTCGTCCTTGGCATGCTGCGCCTTGGTGTAATCCAGGTGGTTCGAAATGTGCGCGCAGGAATCCAGCAGCGTCTTGAGGTGCTTCTGCCAGAAGTCGTGCACCTTCAGAACCGCCGAACCGCTCGCGAAGTTGCCGTTGGTGAGCGCGATCGCCGCCGCGAAGGTGGCCGGACGGGCGTGGTCACCGTCCTTCGACAGTCTCGTCCTGAGCTCGTAGGCGTCATTCCCGATAGCTCCGAGATCGTCCCGGTTCACCACCAGGTCCGGCGCACCGCCGCCGCCCTCGGCCGGAGCGCTGTTGATCTGCACGGCACTTCGCTGGGCCGCGGCCGAACGCAGTTCGGCCCATTCCTTCTCGAATGTCACGAATTCCCTCAGGTCTCACCCGTGCGGATAGCCTTCACGGCAACGGTACCGTCCAGGGAACGGCGCGCACGAGCCGGATCCGAGCCTCTTTTCGGCCGCGAATATCAGGAAAAAGAGGCGGGTCACGATATGTCCGTTGCCATCTTTGTGTTCCCGTTGGCGGTTTCGTTTCTCGTCATCGCCTCGTCGGCCCCACCGGCAGGTGCCGGAGGGGCGCCGCGTTCGGGATCGCCGGCGGACGCCTCAGCCCTTCGGCGCCGCCGCCACCGCCGCCTGCGGCCTGATCGGCAGCCGGTTCACCGGGCGGCCCGTTGCCGAGCGGACCGCTGAGGCCACCGCGGCGGGCGCCGTGACCACCGGGACGGCCGACGCGGGCTTCGCGCCGAAGGGGGCCACCACGTCGCGTTCCTCGACCAGTTTGACGATGCGGATGTCGGGGGCGTCCAGGGCCGTCGGGAGCGCGTAGCCCGTCAGGTCGGGGTGGCGGATCAGGCCCTTCGCGGTGCGGAGGTTCTCCGTGAGGGCCGCGCCGATGCCCTGGGTGATGCCCGCCTCGATGCGGACCGCCAGCTGGGCCGGGTTCAGGACGCGGCCGACGTCCTGGGCGACCGCCATCTCGACCACGCGGATCGAGCCGAGCTCGATGTCGACGTCGACCACCGCCCGTACCGCGCAGAACGCGAGGCCGACGAACGCGTCGCCCTGGCCCGCCTCGTCCAGCGGTTCCGTGGGGTGGGGGCGGCACTGGGCGGTGGCCCAGAGTTCCTTGCCGTCCATGGCCTCCGTGACGGTGGTGGAGAGCACCCCGTCGTACGAGGTGATCTTGCCGTCGGCGATCTGGAGCAGCTCCGTGGACATGCCGAACTTGTGGGCCAGCGGCTGGAGGAGCTGGGTGCGGACCATCTTCGCCGCCCGTTCCACCGCCCCGCCGGAGACCCAGGTGTGGCGGCCGTGGGTGGCCGGGCCCGCGGGGGGCTGGTCGGTGTCCACCGCCGCTACGTGGACCTCTTCGACGCCCAGGGTCTCCTGGACGATCTGGCGGGCGAGGGTGGTGAAACCCTGGCCTGTCTCGACCGCCGCGCAGATGACGGTGGCCACGCCGTCGTGGACCCGGACCGTGGCGGTCGAGACCTCGTCCGTGCCCTCGGCGCCGAGCATGTGCACCATGCCCAGGCCGTAGCCCACGCCCCGGCGCACCGCCCCCGGCTCCCCCGCGCCCTCGGGGCCGCCCGGCAGCAGCCAGTCGTCCTCCGGGGCGTCCTTGGGGAGGGCGGGGAGGGGGAAGTCGCGTACGGCCTGGAGCAGTTCGGCGACCGGGGCCGGGCAGGTCACCGTCTGGCCCGTGGGCAGGATGTCGCCCGTGGAGAGCGTGTTGCGCAGGCGCAGTTCGGCCGGGTCGATGCCCAGCTTCGCCGCCAGCTTGTCCATCTGGCCCTCGTACGCCGCGCAGACCTGCATCGCGCCCTCGCCGCGCACATGGCCCGAGGGCGGGTTGTTCGTCCGGACCGCCCAGCCCTCGATGAAGGCGTGCGGGACGACGTACGGGCCGCAGGCGAACGCCACGGCGGCGGCCAGGGATTCGGCGGAGGCGTCGGCGTACGCGCCCGCGTCCAGGAGGATCTGGGCCTCCACCTTGACCAGCCGGCCCTCCGCGTCCGCGTGGTGGCGGTAGCGCAGGAGGGTGGGGTGGCGGTGGGTGTGGCCGAGGAAGGACTCCTCGCGGCTCGCGGCCAGCTTCACCGGGCAGCCCGTGCGCAGCGCCAGCAGACCCAGCGGGATCTGGAAGCCCGGGTCCTCACGGTCGCCGGTCGCACCGGGCACCCCGGTCACGACGACCTTGACCCGGTCCGGCTCCAGGCCGAAGCAGGCCGCGATCAGGTCGCGGTCGGTGTGCGGGTCGGTGGAGGCGGTGTAGATCTCGACGCCGCCGTCCGGCCGGGGCACGGCGAGGCCGGCCTCCGCGCCGATCGGGGCCGGGTCCTGGCGGCCGATGCGGTACAGGCCCTCCACGACGACCTCGCCCGCCGCCTCCGCGTCGCCGTAGCGCAGCGGGATGTGGCGGATCAGGTTGCCGTCGGGGTGCAGGGGCTCCGCCTCGAACGCCTTCTCCGGGTCCGTGACCGGCTCCAGCACCTCGTACCGTACGGCGATGGCGGCGGCGGCCAGCCGAGCCGTGTCCGGGTGGTCGGCGGCGACCGCGGCGATCGGCTCGCCGTGGTGGCGGACCAGGTCGGAGGCGAACACCGGGCGGTCCACCACATGGCGGCCGTAGTTGCTCTCCCCCGGCACGTCCTCGTGCGTGACGACCGCCCGCACCCCGGGCATCTCCTCGGCGCCCGAGGTGTCGATGGACAGGATCCGCGCGTGCGGGTGCGGGGAGCGCAGCACGGCCGCCCACAGCAGTCCCTCGGCCCAGAGATCGGCGGCGTACGGGAAGGTGCCCTCGGTCTTCGCCCGGGTGTCGGCGGCGGGGAGCGACGAACCGAGGCCCATCCGGGGCTGCTCCAGGTCCTGGTCCGGGCCGCCGCCGGGTCCGCCGCTCAGTGCGTCGATCCTGGGCAGGCTGGTGCTGGTCGCGTTGGCCGCGGTGGCCGCGTCGCTGCTCACGCCGCCTCCTTGTCGATCACGTGGTGCTGCTGGTGTCGCGTCTGCCGCTGCTGTACGGCGGGGCCGCGGGCGTGCCTCACAGCGCCTCTCCCTCGCGCGGGTGGGGGCCCTGCTGCACGCCGCCGGCGCCCGGCTCGGCCTGGTGCGGGATGCGCGCCTCGTCCGGGGCCGCCGTGGCCGCCGCCTCGGCGTTCGCCTCGCGGGCCGCGACGACGTCCGCCACCGCGTCGAGCACGCCCCGGTAGCCGGAACAGCGGCAGAGGTTGCCGCAGAGCGCCGCGCGGGTCTCCAGCTCGGTGGGGGCGTGGTTGCCCTCCAGCAGGTCGTGGACGGTCATCGCCATGCCGGGGATGCAGAAGCCGCACTGGACGGCTCCGCAGGCGGACAGGGCGCGCTGGACGTCGGACGGTTCGCCGTCGACGGCCAGGCCCTCGACCGTGCGCACCTCGCTGCCCGCCGCCGTGGCCGCGGGGACCAGGCAGGAGGCGACCAGCCGGCCGTCGACCTGGACGTTGCACGCGCCGCACTCGCCCTGCGAGCAGCCGTCCTTGGCCCCGGCCAGACCGAGGCGCTCGCGGAGCACGTAGAGCAGGGACTCGCCGATCCAGGCGTCGCTGACCGGGCGGTCCACGCCGTTCACATGGAGCAGGTAGGACGCGGCGGGGTGCTCGCTCGGTACGTCGGGGAGGGCGGGGGCCTCGGCGGGGGTGCCGTCCACGGGGGCAGGGGTGCCATCCGTGGGGGCGGCGGTTTCCCTTGCGGTGAGGTCGGTGTCCGACGGTGCCTCCGTCGCCTCCTCCGTCCCCGTCTCCGCCGCCGCTTCGGCCGCCTCGGATGCGTTGCCTTCGGCTTCCGGCTCGGCTTCGGGTGCCGCCGCCGGGGACTCCGCCGCCGGTTCCCCTTCCGGGGTCTCCTCCGGCGCCGGTACGGGAGCGGCCTCCGGTTCCGGTGTGGCCCAGGGGGCGGGCGCGCCGCCGGGCAGCGTGGCCGGGCGGGCGCTGTCCGTGTACCACTGCGAGGTGTGCGCCGACGCCAGGAACTCGCCCGATTCGTCCGGGAGGTCGCCGTCCGCGACCGGGATCGTCCACTGGCCCGTATGCCCGGAGTGACCCGTGTGGGCCGAGGCATCGGGCTCCCCCGCCGCCTCCGGGGCCGGGGCCGCCTCCCCCAGGGCCTCGGTGAAGTTCCACTGGGCCGTGGCGTGGGAGGTGTCCTGGTACGGGCCCTGGTAGCCGCTGTCCACGCCGCCCTGCTGGTTCGGGTCCGGCCACTGGATCGCCCCGGTCTCCTGCGCGGCGGCCTCGTACGCGGCGGCGGCCTCCTCGGCGCGCTGCTCGGCCTGCGCCTGCTGGGTCTGCGTCTGGATCACCCAGCTGCCCGTCGCCGCCGGGTCCAGACCGGCGGCCGGGGTCAGCGGAACGATCATCGGCGGGACGTATCCGTGGCCGGGCGCGGCCAGCGGGATGTTCGCCAGGTCCTCCGGCGGCAGGTGGACGAAGGCGGTGGCGTCGGCCGCGGTGGCGTCGGCGTCGAAGCCGTCGCCCTGCGGGGTCGGCTCCCAGCCGCCGTAACGGGGGTCCGGGCCCTCGGAGTGCCGCTGTCCCTGCTGCCCGTACCGCTGGTCGGGGTTCTCCTCATGGCTCACGACAGTGCCCTCCCCAGCGCGCGTCGGGCGAGCGCGGCGACGGTCCGCCGCAGATGCAGGACGGCCGGGGACAGCGGCGGGGCCTCTGATCCGTCGGCCGGTGGTGCGTGGTCCGGGATGCAGGCGGCGGCGACGTACTCGCCGAAGGCGGCCAGCGCGTCGGGGGCCAGGCCCCGCTCGCCGTCCCAGTCGATCAGCGAGGCGATCCACCGCTCCGCCTCCAGCGGGCGCAGCGGCATCGGGGCGATGGCGCCGACCGCGCAGCGCACGCCCCGGCGGGCCGGGTCCAGGACGATGGCGACCGAGGCGGTGGCGCGGCCGGGCCCGGTGCGTCCGGTGGCCTTCAGGAAGACCTGCGGGGCGTGCAGCAGCGGTACGCGGACGAAGCCGATGAGCTCCGCGGGCTCCAGCAGTTCGCGGCCGGCCAGCAGATGGGAGACGGGGATCTCGCGGCGGGCGCCCTCGGGGCCCGCGATGACGAGCTCGGCCTCCAGCGCGGCCAGCACCGGCAGGGCGTCGCCGGTGGGCGCGGAGGTGACGATGTTGCCGCCGAGCGTTCCGGCGTTACGGATCTGGGGCGGGCCCGCGGCGCGGGCGGAGGCGGCGAGGGCGGGGATGAGGGCGGCGAAGTCCGGGCGCCCCATCCGGGCGTGGGTGAGTCCGGCGCCCAGGAGGGCGTGGCCGTCCTGGTAGTGCCAGCCGCGCAGCTCGCTGATCCGGCCGAGACCGACCAGCCCCGAGGGGCGCAGCAGCCCCTTGTTGACGGCTGCCATCAGGTCCGTGCCCCCGGCAACCGGAACGGCTGCGGGCATGGCGCCGAGAGCCGCCACGGCCTCGTCCAACGAGGCCGGCAGCGTCACCGACTGCATCGCCTGCGGTGCGTGCGTGGTCAACCCAGCTGCCCCTTCCCGGTGTCCCGGCGCTCTGGCCTGTTCCGCCGTACGGTACGTGTTCACAGCCCGGACGTGGCAACTCTGGCACATCTTCCGATCGGACCGGAGCGAGGGTCCGCGAAGGACGGTTCCGTCCCTGACCTGCGGGATGTTCCGGTTTCGCATGTCTTCGGCGGGGAAGGTGAATTGCCACTCTTCAGCGAGGCTTGTACGACTTACGCCGTTCGTTCCCTCGGTCCGTCCCGCGCCGGCCGGCGGTCCCGACGCGCGTCGGCCGCAGCGGTCCCGGAGGACGGCTGCGGCCGACGAGGGGCCGGGCGCGGGTCACACCACCGGAGGCTCCCCTCCAGCGGGCGGCCGAGGATGCCGGGGCGCTGCTGGCGGGGGTACGGGCCACCCGGCCGGCGGTAGTCGACGCCGAGGGCGTCGAGGCGGGCGTAGTGGGCGGCCCGCATCCGGGCGTCGAAGGCGGCGAAGTCCCGGTCGGCGGGGGCGGGCAGGGCGGACCAGGCGACCTCGGCGAAGGCGGCGAGGCGCGGGAAGACCTGGTAGTCGACGCGGGCCCGGTTCTGCATGACCTCGGTCCACACGTTGGCCTGGGTGCCCAGGATGTGACGGGCCGCCTCCTCGCTCAGGCCCGGCGGGACGGGCTCGAAGCGGTAGACGTTCTCCAGGGTCCGTACGTAGCCGATGGGCATCGGCTCGTCGGGGCCGCCGTCCTGACGGTGGTCCAGATACACCTGCTGCTCGGGGCACATGACGACGTCGTGCCCGGCCTCGGCGGCCGCGATGCCGCCGGCGTAACCGCGCCAGGAGGAGACGGCAGCCCCTTCGGCGAGGCCGCCCTCCAGGATCTCGTCCCAGCCGATGAGGCGGCGGCCCCGGGCGGTGAGCCAGGCGTCGAAGTGCCGGATGAACCAGGACTGGAGGCCGTCCTCGTCCTTCACGCCGAGTTCGGCGATCCGGGCCTGGGCGAGCGGGGACTCCTTCCACTGGTCCTTGGGGCACTCGTCGCCGCCCATGTGGACGAAGGGGGAGATCTCGGCGGGGAAGAGCTCCAGCACCTCCTCCAGGACGCCCTCGAAGAAGCGGAGGGTGTCGTCGGTGGGGGCGAGGACGTTCGGGTTGACGCCCCAGGTGTCCCAGACGGAGAGGGCGGTGGTGTCGACGACGTCGGTGTTGCCCAGCTCGGGGTAGGCGCTGATCGCGGCCTGCGAGTGGCCCGGGATGTCGATCTCGGGGACGACCCGGATGTGCCGCTCGGCGGCGTAGGCGACGATCTCGCGGATGTCGTCCTGGGTGTAGAAGCCGCCGTAGGGGGTCTCGTCCCACAGCTCGGAGGCGCGGTGGCCGTATTTGGTGCGCGAACGCCAGGAGCCGACCTCGGTGAGGCGCGGGTAGCGCTGGATCTCGATGCGCCAGCCCTGGTCGTCGGTGAGGTGGAAGTGGAACACGTTCAGCTTGTGGGCGGCCAGCAGGTCCAGGTAGCGCAGGACGTCGTCCTTGGGCAGGAAGTGCCGGCAGACGTCGAGCATCATGCCGCGCCAGCCGAAGCGGGGTTCGTCCTCGACGACGACCGGCGGGACCTCCCAGGTACGGCCGGGGGCGAGGGGGCGCGGCGGAAGGCGTCCGGGCCGAGGAGCTGACGGAGGGTCTGGGCGCCCCGGAAGACGCCGGCCGCCGTGCCGCCCGTGATGCGTACGGCGTTCGCCTCGACGGCCAGGCGGTAGCCCTCGGGGGCGAGCGACTCGTCGAGCTCCAGCACGATGCCCTGACCGGTGGAGCCCCGGCCGGAGCCGTCGCCCGCGCTCGTGCCGGTGCCGTCGCCTTCGGGCAGGGGCAGTCCGGTGGGCGGGCCGAGCGTGGCGCGCAGCCAGCGGGCGACGCCTTCGGTGCCCGGTCCGGCGGTGAGCGGGGTCCGGTAGCCGAGCGGGTAGGGGCCGGCGGCGGCCGCGGCCAGGGTGCGCGGGGCCGGGACGAGGCCGAGGGCCGCGGTGTCCACGGCGCCCGTGACGACGGAGTTCTCGGGTGTCATGACGTCAGTCCTTAACCGCTCCGCCCAGTCCGGAGACGAGGCGTCGCTGTACGAGTACGAAGAAGACCAGTACGGGGATGGTCATCACCGTCGAGGCTGCCATGATCCCTCCCCAGTCGTTCTCGTCCGGCTTGAAGAAGACCAGCAGCGCCATCGGCAGCGTCGACTGGGAGGTGTCGCTGATGATGAACGACTTCGCGAACAGGAAGTCGTTCCAGGTGGTGATGAAGGAGAAGACGCTGGTGGCGACCAGGCCCGGGAAGACCAGCGGGAAGAGGATCTGCCACAGGAACCGCGTACGGCTGGCCCCGTCGATGTAGGCGGCCTCCTCCAGCGCCTCGGGCACGGCCTTGACGAAGCCGCGCAGCATCCAGATGGCGAACGGCAGCGAGAAGGCGAGGTGGGGCAGGATCAGCGAGCCGAGGGTGTTCAGCTGGCCGAAGTCCCGCATCAGGAAGAACAGCGGGATGGTCAGCGCCTCCACCGGCACCATCTGCGCGACCAGGAACATGATCAGCAGGGTGGTGCGGAACTTGAAGCGGAAGCGGGTCACGGCGGTGGCGGCCAGGAAGGCGACCAGCGCGGAGAGGATGACGACGGTGCCCGCCACCAGCAGGCTGTTGAGGAAGTAGCGGCCGAAGTCCTGCTGTTCGAAGACCCGGCGGAACGAGTCGAGCGAGGGGGCCAGCGTCCAGGGGCGGGCGTCGGTGGACTGGATCTCCCCGGCCGGTTTGAAGGCGGAGAGCACCATCCAGTACAGCGGGAAGGCGACCGCGACGGCGATCAGCAGGGCGGCGGCCTCGGCCATCAGCCTGCCGGGCCGCCGGACGCGCAGGAGCGTGCGTGCGCTCACAGTTCCTCCCCTGGCGCCTCACGAGGCGCAGATAGACGAGCGTGACGGCCAGCAGGATCACCAGCATCACGACGCCGATCGCCGATCCGAGGCTGTACTGCGAGGACGCGAACGCCTTCTGGTACGCGTACACGTTGAGCACCAGGTTCTGGCCGGCGATGCCGCCGCCGTTGGTCATGACGTAGATCTGGGTGAAGACCTTGAAGTCCCAGATGATCGACTGGATGGTGACGACGATCAGGATGGGCTTGAGCATCGGCGCCATGATGGTGCGCCAGATCCGCCACTGGGACGCGCCGTCCAGCGAGGCGGCCTCCAGCACCTCGGTGGGGATGGCCCGGATGCCCGCGTACACGGTGACCATCACGAACGGGAACGAGCACCAGAGGACTTCGAGCAGCACGAGCGCGAAGGCGCTGTAGCGGCCGTACGTCCAGGAGAAGTCGCCGAGTCCAAGGACCTTGTTGACCGGCCCGAAGTCGGGGTCGAAGAGGAAGACCCAGACGGTGGAGCCGGTGATCGCGGGGGTGGCCCAGGCGCCGAGCGCGGCCATCATCAGCGCGAGCCGGGGCAGGGCGCGGATGCGGGTGAGCAGGACGGCGAGCGCACAGCCGACGGCCAGGGTGGAGACCACGCAGGCCGCGGCGAACAGCACGGTGGCGAGGAGGACCTGCCAGAACTGGCTGTCGTTGAAGAGCGTCGTGTAGTTGCCGAACCCCTGGAAGGTGGTGGGTTCGCCGCCGCTGACCTGGGCCTGGGTGTACTCCAGGAAGGAGATCAGGCCGAGCTGGTAGATCGGGTAGACCAGCAGTCCGGCGAGCAGGACGAGGGCGGGCAGCAGGTAGAGCCAGGGGGTCCAGCCGGAGTGCCCCTTGGGGGACACGGACCGGCCGCGCCGGGGCGGGCGGGCGGCCGGGGTGGCGCCGCCCGCCCCGGCCGCGCCCGCGGGCGGGGCCTTGAGCGGTGAGGTGTGCGTGGTCATCGTCAGCCGGCTTCGGTGAAGGCCGCGTCCATCTTCTTCGCCGCGTCGTCCGAGGCCTTCGCCACGTCCTTACGGCCGGAGACGATCTCCTGGAACATCGTCGGCAGGATCAGCGAGGCGTCGATCTGGCCCCAGGCGGGCGAGGCGGGGACGAACTTGGCGCCCGAGCCGAGGGTTTCGACGAACGGGGCGACGAAGGGCTCCTTCTTCGCGGCGTTGTCCAGGACGTCGGTGTAGGTGGGCAGGAAGCCCATCGCGTCGAACATCTGGGCCTGGGTCTTCTTGCCGGACAGCGCCTTCATCAGGTCGACGGCGAGGGTGCGGTGCGAACTGCTCTTGAGGACGCCGAGGTTGTTGCCGCCCGCGAAGGCCGGGGCGATGGAGTTCTCCGCGACGCCGGGCAGGGGGACGACGGCGTACTTGCCCTTGACCGCGCCCGCCTCGACGGCCGCGTGGCTGAAGTCGCCGCCGATGGCCATGGCGGCCTTGCCGGAGGCGAAGGCGGTCACCGTGGCGTTGCCGCCCATGGAGGCGCACTTGGCGGCCGGGCAGTTGTCGTCGCCGAAGAGGGAGGTGTACGCCTCGATGCCCTTGCGGGACTTCTCGCTGTTGATGCCCGAGGTGAACTTCCCGCCGGTCTCGCCCGCGAGTTCACCGCCGTTGGCCCAGATGAAGGGCATCGCGCCGTAGGTGTACGCGCCGCCGACCGCGAGGCCGTAGAGGTCGGGCTTCGCCTTGCGGACCTTCTTGGCGGTGGAGATCAGTTCGGCCTGGGACTTGGGGGGGTCGATGCCGAGGTCCTTGAAGACGTCGGTGCGGTAGTAGAGGGCCCGGACGCCGACGAAGAAGGGCGCGCCGTAGACCTTGCCGTCCACGGTGACGGACTGCTTGGCGATCGGGTCGGTGTCCTTGGCCTCGTCCCAGGCCCCGAACTCCTCGGTGACGTCGGCGAGTCCGCCGTCCTTGACGTATCCGGCGGTGTCGCTGTTGCCGTACTCGATGAGGTCCGGTGCGCTCTCGGGGTCGTTGAACGCCGCCTTGATGCGCTGCGCCCGGGTGTCGACGGGTATGTACTCGATCTCGACCTTCGCGCCCTTGTGGGCCTTCTCGAAGTCGGCGACGGCCGCGTCGACGACCTTCTCCTTGGGCTTGTTGCCGACCTCCTGGAAGAGCCAGACACGGAGCGTGCCGCTCTTGTCGTCACCCTTCGCACTGGTGTCGGAGGTCTGCGGCGCACAGGCGGTGGCGGTGAGGCCGGCCAGCACAAGCGCCGCGACTGGGGCGGCAATTCGGGCAGAAAGCTTCATCCGGAACCCCTACCGGTCAATCGTTGCATCATGTGCAACGTGCGTTTCGTTCTGCACAACTGGCAGGAGAGTAGGCCTGCGTTCCGGTGACGACAAGTGGTCTCGACCACTCTGTGACCAGCGGATGCAGCCCGTGCAACGCGACCGAACCGTCACCTTCCGTGAGCGGACACGGAGAAGGCCCCCGGGGCGTGCGGTGTCGCACGCCCCGGGGGCCTTTGGGTCAGGGGGTCTCCGGACCTACTTCTTGTCCTTGCCGCCGCCCTTGCCCTTGTCCTTGTCGCCGCCGGCGCCCATGGACTCGTAGATCTCCTTGCACATGGGACAGACCGGGTACTTCTTGGGGTCACGCCCCGGCACCCAGACCTTTCCGCACAGCGCGACCACGGGAGTGCCCTCCAGGGCGCTCGCCATGATCTTGTCCTTCTGGACGTAATGGGCGTAGCGCTCGTGGTCGCCGTCGCCCCTCGACACCTGCGGCGTCGGCTCGACGAGGGTCCCCGTACCTGCCCCGCGATCGGGCTCAAGAGTGCTCATAACCGCCAAGGGTACTGAAAGAGACGGGGATCAGTTGAGCGAAGGGTCGTCCGGATACGTGGCGATCATCGCGAGCTCGCTGCGCTGGCGGCGGAGCACCGCGCGCCAGAGCTGCTCGGGGCGCGGTGAGGAGACGTCGCCGGGTTCGGACTCGACCACGTACCACGCGCCCTCGGCCAGCTCGCCCTCCAGCTGACCGGGGCCCCAGCCCGCGTACCCGGCGAAGATCCGCAGCGAGCCGAGGGCGGGACCGAGCAGCTCCGGCGGGGTCTCCAGGTCGACCAGGCCGATCGCCCCGTGGACCCGCCGCCAGCCGAGCGGCCCCTCGTCGCCGGGGATCACCGCCACACCCAGCGCGGAGTCGAGCGAGACCGGGCCGCCCTGGAAGACCACGTCCGGCTCGCCGGTCAGGGCGGCCCAGGACGCGAGGATGTCCCCGACCCCGACCGGGGTCGGGCGGTTGAGGACCACGCCGAGGGAGCCCTCCTCGTCGTGGTCGAGGAGCAGCACCACCGCGCGGTCGAAATTCGGGTCCGTGAGGGCGGGTGCGGCCACGAGCAGTCGCCCTGTGAGCGAGGACACCTCGGTCATGGCACGAATGATCCCGCATCTTCGCCCGCCGCGGGGGCGAGTGCCCGTGATGCCGCCCTCAGGAGACCGAGCGCAGCTCAGGGCGCACGGAGGCACGGGGAGCGCACCGTCCGGCGGGGACGCCGTGGGCCATCCGGACGGTAACCCTCCGCAAGATCGGATGCGCGGAGGGTGTTGTGGCGGATTCATGACGTTCGTACACCCCCTTCGCCTTACGGAAGGGGGTAGGAGGCCATTACCCTTTTCGTTGGCCCCCTGCCCGACCACTCCGGAACGCGAGATACATGACCGGCACAGACGATGTCCTGCTTGTCCACGGCGGCACCCCGCTGGAGGGCGAGATCCGCGTCCGAGGCGCCAAGAACCTGGTGCCGAAGGCCATGGTCGCCGCGCTGCTCGGCAGCGGGCCCAGCCGCCTCCGCAACGTTCCCGACATCCGTGACGTACGGGTGGTCCGGGGACTCCTCCAGCTGCACGGCGTCACCGTCCGCCCCGGCGACGAGCCGGGCGAACTGATCCTCGACCCCTCGCACGTCGAGTCGGCGAACGTCGCCGACATCGATGCCCACGCGGGGTCGTCGCGCATCCCGATCCTGTTCTGCGGCCCCCTGCTGCACCGCCTCGGCCACGCCTTCATCCCGGGCCTGGGCGGCTGCGACATCGGCGGCCGGCCGATCGACTTCCACTTCGAGGTGCTGCGCCAGTTCGGCGCGACCATCGAGAAGCGGGCCGACGGCCAGTACCTGGAGGCTCCGCAGCGGCTGCGCGGCACCAAGATCCGGCTGCCGTACCCCTCGGTGGGCTCCACCGAGCAGGTGCTGCTCACCGCCGTCCTCGCCGAGGGCGTCACCGAGCTGTCCAACGCGGCCGTCGAGCCGGAGATCGAGGACCTCATCTGCGTACTGCAGAAGATGGGCGCGATCATCTCCATGGACACCGACCGGACCATCCGGATCACCGGTGTCGACAAGCTCGACGGTTACACCCACCGGGCGATCCCGGACCGCCTGGAGGCGGCCTCCTGGGCGTCGGCGGCGCTGGCGACCGAGGGCAACATCTATGTGCGCGGCGCCCAGCAGCGCTCGATGATGACCTTCCTCAACACCTACCGCAAGGTCGGCGGCGCCTTCGAGATCGACGACGAGGGCATCCGCTTCTGGCACCCGGGCGGCGCGCTCAACGCCATCGCGCTGGAGACGGACGTGCACCCCGGCTTCCAGACCGACTGGCAGCAGCCGCTGGTGGTGGCGCTGACGCAGGCCGCGGGCCTGTCGATCGTCCACGAGACGGTGTACGAGTCGCGGCTCGGCTTCACCTCCGCGCTCAACCAGATGGGCGCGCACATCCAGCTCTACCGCGAGTGCCTGGGCGGTTCGGACTGCCGCTTCGGCCAGCGCAACTTCCTGCACTCGGCGGTCGTCTCCGGACCGACCAAGCTGCAGGGCGCGGACCTGGTCATCCCGGACCTCCGGGGCGGCTTCTCGTACCTGATCGCGGCGCTGGCGGCGCAGGGCACCTCCCGGGTGCACGGCATCGACCTGATCAACCGCGGTTACGAGAACTTCATGGAGAAGCTGGAGAAGCTCGGCGCGAAGGTGGAGCTGCCGGGCGGTTCCCTGGTCTGACCCCGCTCAGTGCTGCCGCACACAGCACTGCGCACCCGGCGCCCTGGTCCCCTCAGCTGAGGGGACCAGGGCGCCGGCCTTTCCGCTCAGGAGCCCCGGTCAGTCCCTCCCGAGCGGGCGAACCGGCCCGGGGTGGTGCCCGCGATCCGCTTGAAGTGGCGGGTGAGGTGGGACTGGTCGTGGAAGCCGACCGCGACGGCGGTCTCCCCCGGCGGCACGCCCTCCAGCAGCAGACGGCGGGCGAGGTCGACCCGGCGGGCCGTCACGTACTGGTGCGGTGCGATGGCGTAGGCCGCGCTGAAGGCCCGTACGAGATGGGTCGGGTGCGCGTGGACCAGCCCGGCGGCCTCGGCGAGCGTCACGCCCTCCCGCAGCCGGTCGTCCAGCAGCTCGCGCAGGTCGCGGGCGACGCCCGGACCGGGCCGTGGCGGCTCCGGGGCCGCCAGAGGCCGCAGATGGCCGCGCAGCCGTTCCCCGACGAACGCCAGGCGGCTCTCGGCCTCCAGCGCGTCGCCCGGGTCCGCGAGGGCGGTGTGCAGCTTGGCGACGCGGGCGCGCAGCAGCGGGTCGGCCAGATCGGGGGTGTCCACGGCGGGGCCGATGAGGCTCGCGTCGAGCTGGCTCATGTCCAGATAGAGCACCCGTTTGCGGAACCCGTCCGGGGTGGCGGGCGAACCGTTGTGCGGTACCTGCGGCGGCAGCAGACTGACGGTGCCGTCCGGGGTGCCGTGCTGGTGGCGGTCCAGGTCGTAGCGGACGGCCCCGTCGTCGACGATCAGGAGCGTCCAGGCGTCGTGGACGTGCATGGGGTAGGCGTGCTCGGTGAAGCGGGCATGGAAGACCTCCACGACTCCGGCGACGGACGGTCGCCAGGCCGAGATCTCCTGCGGGCGGCTCACGCGGGTCACGCCAAGAACGTACAAGACGCTCCGGCGGGGCGGCGGCCAGTCTCGACCCATGGGAAACACGCACGAGAACACGAGCGGCGACGGGACCGCGCCCGTCCGGTTCGACACGAAGATCGCGGTGCTGCTCCGCGACGACCTGGAGACCTGGCAGCGGCTGAACGTGACCGCCTTCCTGGTGAGCGGCCTGGGGACGGCGGCGCCGGAGGTGATCGGCGAGCCCTACGAGGACGCCGACGCGACCGTGTACCTGCCGATGCTGCGGCAGCCGGTGCTGGTCTTCGAGGGGGCGAAGGAGACGCTGACCGCCGCGCACACGAAGGCGCTCGCCCGGTCCCTGGAGGTGGCCGTGTTCACCTCGGACCTGTTCGGCACGGGCAACGACCGGGACAACCGCGCGGCGGTACGGGCCGTGGGGCGGGACGCGCTGGATCTGGTGGGGCTGGCCGTGTACGGGCCGCGGAACGCCGTGGACAAGGTCCTGAAGGGCGCGCGGATGCATCCGTGAGGTCCGGGGCCCCGAGGCGTACCGGCGGGGCTGTACGGGGCGCATGTGCCCCCGGCATGCGTAAGGGCGGCCCCTCCCGGTCGGGAGGGGCCGCCCTTGTCGCGCCTTGGGGTTACTTGCCCTTGGCGGCTTCCTTGAGCTTCGAGCCCGCGGAGACCTTCACGCTGTAGCCGGCGGGGATGTTGATCGGGTCGCCGGTCTGCGGGTTGCGGGCGGTGCGAGCGGCACGGTGGGTGCGCTCGAAGGTCAGGAAACCGGGGATGGTGACCTTCTCGTCGCCCTTGGCGACGATCTCACCGACGGTCTCGGCGAGCGCGGCCAGCACGGCGTCGGCGTCCTTGCGAGTCACCTCGGCGCGGTCGGCCAGGGCGGCCACCAGCTCACTGCGGTTCATGTTGTTACTCCCGTGTTCTTCTTGCCTGTGAGGCGTGAGATCGAAGCCGATGCTGCCAGGGCCCTCTGACAGTCCCCGGACCCGGGTCTGATGTCAGACCCTCTCGCCCGATTACGCATCCTGCCCCCACCAGCGGCGGGAAAGCCAATCCGGAACCCCATCGGGGTCGATGAAAAGCGCCACGGTTTGCTCGTGGTGACGCTCCGTCGACTTGGCCGAGCGGTCCGCAGCGGATGCCGGGCCCCGCGGAGCCCGCTGCCCGCCCACCCTAAAGGGGCGTTTGGGGCGCCGCGACCCGCGACGCGCCGTACGGCACGGGCGGGTGCGGCCCGGGGTACTTCGCGCGTACCCCTCGAAAGGACCCCGAAACGGCTGGGTCAGATGGTCGCGGAGGGGTCGACCGCGGTGACGCCGGCGGCCTTCGCGGCGGCCCGGACGGCGCCGGCGACCGCGCCAGCGACCTTGTCGTTGAAGACCGAGGGGATGATGTAGTTCGCGTTGACCTCGTCCTCGGCGACCACGTCGGCGAGGGCTCCGGCGGCGGCGAGCATCATCTCCGTGTTGACGGTGCGGGACTGAGCGTCCAGCAGGCCGCGGAATACACCCGGGAAGACCAGCACGTTGTTGATCTGGTTGGGGAAGTCCGAGCGGCCGGTGGCGACGACCGCGGCCGTCTGACGGGCGATCGCGGGGTCGACCTCGGGGTCCGGGTTCGCGAGCGCGAACACGATCGCGTCGTCGGCCATCGCGGCGACGTCGTCGCCGTTCAGCACGTTCGGGGCGGAGACGCCGATGAAGACGTCGGCGCCGACGACGGCCTCCTTGAGGGTGCCGGTGACGCCCTCGGGGTTGGTGTTGTCGGCGATCCAGCGCAGCGGCGAGTCGGGGTCGGCGGCGACCAGGTCCTCGCGTCCGGCGTGCACCACCCCGTGGATGTCGGCGACCACCGCGTGCTTGACGCCCGCGGCGATGAGCAGCTTCAGGATGGCCGTACCGGCCGCGCCCGCGCCGGACATGACGACCCGTACGTCGCCGACGTTCTTGCCCACCACGCGCAGGGCGTTGGTGAGGGCGGCGAGCACGACGATCGCGGTGCCGTGCTGGTCGTCGTGGAAGACGGGGATGTCGAGGGCCTCGCGCAGCCGGGCCTCGATCTCGAAGCAGCGGGGCGCGGAGATGTCCTCCAGGTTGATGCCCGCGAAGCCGGGAGCGATGGCGCGGACGATGGCGACGATCTCATCAGGGTTCTGGGTGTCCAGGCAGATCGGCCAGGCGTCGATGCCGGCGAAGCGCTTGAAGAGGGCCGCCTTGCCCTCCATGACGGGCAGCGCGGCCTTCGGGCCGATGTTGCCGAGGCCGAGCACCGCGGAGCCGTCCGTCACCACTGCGACGGAGTTGCGCTTGATGGTGAGGCGGCGCGCGTCCTCGGGGTTCTCGGCGATGGCCATGCAGACCCGGGCGACGCCGGGGGTGTAGATCATCGAGAGGTCGTCACGGTTGCGGATGGGGTGCTTGGACGCCATCTCGATCTTGCCGCCGAGGTGCATGAGGAACGTACGGTCGGAGACCTTGCCCAGCACGACGCCCTCGATGTCGCGCAGACCCTCGACGATCTCGTCCGCGTGCGAGGTGGAGGTGGCGGCGATGGTGACGTCGATCCGCAGCTTCTCGTGGCCGGACGCGGTCACGTCGAGGCCGGTGACCGAGCCCCCGGAGGACTCGACGGCCGTGGTGAGCTGGGAGACCGCGGTGCCGCTCGCGGGCACCTCCAGCCGGACCGTCATCGAGTACGAGACGCTGGGCGCCGTTGCCATGGCCGAGTCCTTCGCTTTCCTTAGCTTCATTGCCGCACATCCGGAGGGTGGGTTCCGGATGTGCTTCCCGATCGTCGCACCTACCGGCTGGTAGCCGGTAATGACTGCCGTCTTTCGGAAAGTAGTTTCCACCATACGAGAGATCACCCGTTCGGCGGAACCCCCAACGGGAGGGAAAGCAGTCGGCGGGACCCCTGCAACGAGAACAGACCCGCGCCACCGGGAGGTGACGCGGGTCTGTCTTTTCACTTAGGTGGCACCGACCCGCCATGCTCGCCTCGCGGCAAGTGGTCGCTCGAAGCGACGAAGGTTGGGCCCGGGGGCTTGGATCGAGCCGGTGCCAGTACCACGGTAACAAAGACCCCGGAAAAGTGATTCCCGTGCGCCGGGTTGACTCGCACAACCCTTCCGTGTCAGTCCCTCAGCAGGTCCGGCACCCCGTCCTCGTCCGGCATGTCCCGCTCCCCCGAGACCACCGTGAGCTGCTGCGTCGCCCGGGTCAGCGCCACGTACAGCACCCGCAGCCCGGCCGGGGACTCGTCCGCGATCTCCGCGGGCGAGACGACCACCGTGGCGTCGTACTCCAGCCCCTTGGCCTCCAGGCTGCCCAGCGCCACCACCCGCTCCCCCAGCTCCGCGAGCCACTCGCGGGCCTGGGCGCGCCGGTTCATCGCGACGACCACGCCGACCGTGCCGTCCACCTGCTCCAGCAGCCGGGCGGCCTCCTCGCGGACCGTGGCGGCCAGGTCCCCGTCGCGTACCGGCTCGAAGCGCGGCACCACCCCGGTCGAGCGGACCGCCGCCGGGGACTCCATGCCGGGCATGGCCAGCGCCAGCACCTTGGCGGCCAGCTCCGCGATCTCCGCCGGGTTGCGGTAGTTGACGGTGAGGGTGAAGCGGCGGCGCGGCCGGGAGCCGAGTGCCTCGTCCCGGGCCGCGGCCGCCTCGTCCGGGTCGGACCAGGAGGACTGGGCCGGGTCGCCGACGATCGTCCAGGTGGCGTGCCGGCCGCGGCGGCCGACCATGCGCCACTGCATCGGGGTGAGGTCCTGCGCCTCGTCGACGATGACGTGCGCGTACTCGGTGCGCTCCGCCGCGAGCCGCTCGGCCCGCTCCCACTGGGTCTCCTCGCGCTGCGGCATCAGCTCGTCGAGCCCGGTGAGCTGGTCCAGCGGATCGGCCTCACGCTTCCGCTTGGGCCGGTTCGGGGTGCCCAGCAGCGCCTGGAGCTCGTCCAGGAGCGCCACGTCGTGGACGGAGAGCGGACCGTTGCCGTCCGCGTCCAGGCGCCCCAGCGAGCGGGCCAGGCGGCGCGTCTCGCCCTGGTTGAGGATGCGCCGGGACCACCGGCCGAGCCGCCGTTCGTCGGCCATCGCGGCCAGCACCCGGCGGGGCGTCAGCTCCGGCCACCAGGCGTCGAGGAACTCCAGGAACGGGGTCTCGGTCGAGACGTCCTCGTCGAACGAGGAGCGCAGCTCCGCGATCAGTTCCGGGTCGGTGTAGCGGCCGCGCCCGGAGGACTTGTTCCACAGGGCGTCCAGCAGCAGCTTGCGGGCGCGCGGGCGCAGCAGGTTGACCGGAGCGGTGCCGCCCAGGGCGTTGTGCCGGATCCGCCGCAGCTCCTCGGCCTCCAGCTCGATGCGGGCGCCGAAGGCGACGACGCGCAGCCGGGTGGGGGTGGCCGGGGCGGCCGCCCGCGCGGGCTCCTCCCCGAAGGCGAGCTGGCCGCCCTCGTCCACCGGCCGCGGGACCTCCAGGGCGCCCCGGGCCGCCTTGCGCAGCACATGGAGCATCCGGGAGGAGCCCTTGACCCGGGCGACGGCCGGTTCGTCGTAGGCGGTGGCCCCTTCGAGACCCGCCGCGTCGTCCGAGAGTGAGCCGATCGCGCGGATCGCGACCTGGCCCTCCTCGCCGAGCGAGGGCAGCACCCCTTCGGTGTACGCGACCAGGAGCGGGGTGGGCGAGACGATCAGGATGCCGCCCGCGTAACGCCGCCGGTCCTGGTAGAGCAGATACGCGGCCCGGTGCAGGGCGACGGCGGTCTTGCCGGTGCCGGGGCCGCCGGTGACCTCGGTGACCGAGGCGGCGGGGGCCCGGATGACCAGGTCCTGTTCGGCCTGGATGGAGGAGACGATGTCCCGCATCGTGTGGCTGCGGGCCTGGCCGAGCGCCGCCATCAGCGCGCCGTCCCCGATCACCGGCAGCTTCTCGCCGCCCAGGAACGCCGTCAGCTCCGGGCGCATCAGGTCGTCCTCGACCCCGAGGACCTTGCGGCCCTTGGAGCGGATGACCCGGCGGCGTACGACACGGCCCGGGTCCTTCGGGGTGGAGCGGTAGAACGGGGCGGCGGCCGGGGCCCGCCAGTCGATCACCAGCGGCGCGTAGTCGGAGTCCAGGACCCCGATCCGGCCGATGTGGAGCGTCTCCGCGATATCGGCGGTGGCGTGGTCGCTCACGGAGTCGTCGGCCGGCTCCACGGAGGTGTACGCGCCGTCCGGGCCGCGCTCCCCGTCCTTGCCGAGCAGCAGATCGATCCGCCCGAAGAGGAAGTCCTCGAACTCGCTGTTCAGCCGGTTGAGGTGGATCCCCGCCCGGAACACCTGGGCGTCCCGCTCCGCGAGCGCGCCGGGGGTACCGACCTGGCCGCGCTTGACGGCGTCGTTCATGAGGAATTCCGCCTCGTGGATCTTCTCTTCGAGGCGGTGATAAACACGGTCGAGATGCTCTTGCTCGACACCGATTTCCCGGTCCCGCAGCGATTCGACAGCGGCATCCTGCGCGGCCACCGAGGCCCCCTTCTTAACGGCACTGGGCAGCCGTCAACCCTATAGCGAAGGGGGCCCGCGCGCACCTGCCGACCAGGGAGAGGATCGCGCGTCGCGCCCTGCTCAGGCTCCGATCTCCACCAGCCGCTCCCCGTCGAAGGTCCGCACCTCGAAGCGGGCGATGTCCTCGCGGTCCATCGCCGCCCCGCCGTGCACGTACAGCGGGGCCTTCGCCGCCGGGTTCGTCGCGCCCTCGATGCCGTACCCCCACCGCGGGACGGACCAGGAGGTGACGATCTCCTCCTCGCCGGTCTTGGAGACGGCGACCAGCGTGCACTTCTGCGGTCCCTTGACGTTCTTCAGCTCCAGGACCGTGTGGGTGCCCCAGGCCTTCTCCTCCATGCCGACGGTCGCGCCGACCCGGGTGGTGGGGTCGGTCGCGGAGACCTTCTCCGTCATGTGCTCGAAGAAGGAGTCCTCGGCCGGACTGGTGGGGTGCGGCTCGCCCACGGCCACCGATCCGCCGCCGCGGTCGTCGCCCGCCGTGACGGCGAACGCGGCGACCGGGCCGCCGACGATCAGGGCGGCGGCCGCGGCGACCCAGTACCGGCTGCGCCGCGAGCGGCGGTGCCGTCTGCGGGCGACCTCGTCCATCAGTCCGCCGAGCAGCCGGGGCGCGGGCTTCTCGGGCACATGCGGTACGGGGCGGGCCCCGGGCACGGCGGACGGGGCCTCGGCGAGCATCGCGAGCATCGGCTCCATCCCCGCGAACTCGTCGAGCTGCGCGGCGCACCGGGCGCAGCCCGCGAGATGGGCCTCGAAGTCGCTCGCCTGGGCGTCGTCGAGGATGCCGAGGACGTACGCGGCGGCCGCGTCGTGCTCGGAGCCTTCGGAGCCCGTGGGCCCCGGGCCGGGGCCGGGTCCGGCGCCGAAAGGCCCGGGCGGGGCGGGGACGCCTGCGAGGTGAGCGGGCCCTGAGGGGTGTGCAGGACCCGCCGCATACGGGGGACTTGAGGGACCGGACGGCGTGCGGTGGCCGGGAGGCCGGGGCCCGAACGGCTGCCACTGCTGGTCGCTCATGCCGTGATCCCCCTCTCTTCGAGTGCGAGCTTCATCGAACGCAGTGCGTAGAACACCCGGGACCGCACGGTCCCGCTGGGGACACCGAGCACTTCGGCGGCCTCGTTGACCGTACGCCCCTTGAAGTAGGTCTCGACCAATGCTTCCCGGTGCGCGGGGGTCAAATCTTCGAGCGCGTCCGAGAGCGTCATCAGCCACAGCGCCTTGTCGATCTCGTCCTCCGCGGGAATGACCTCCAGCGGCGACGGATCGACCTCGCGCGGCCGGGCCTGCCGGCTGCGGTGGTTGTCGATGACGATGCGCCGGGCGACCGTCACCAGCCAGGGTCGGACGGAGCCGGTGGCCCGGTTGAGCCGGCCGGCGTTCTTCCAGGCACGGATGAGCGTCTCCTGCACCACGTCCTCGGCCCGCTGGCGGTCGCCCGCGACCAGTCGGAGGACGTACGCGAGCAGCGGCCCGGCGTGCTCGCGGTACAGCGCCCGCATCAGCTCCTCGTCCGGTATCCCGGAAGGGGGCGGGGGCGGCTCACTGCGATGTCGAGCCCTGTGCGGACGGTCATCGGCCACGGCCGCATCCTTGCGCACCCGAACCTCCCGGTCGAGACCTCTGAAACGAGCTCCTGGACCATCGATACGGGGGCGGGCGCCGGTTCATTCAACGCCGGGCGGAATTTCTTTCCCCGGGTCGAACACGCCAGGTTCACCCGGGTCGTTCGTGCCGGTCGTTCCGGAGGTCCGGCGCCGGTGGCGGGCGACCCGTTCGCGGTTGCCGCAGACCTCGCCGGAGCACCAGCGCCGCCGTCCGCCGCGCGAGGTGTCCAGGTAGAGACGGTGGCAGTCCTCGCCCTGGCAGCGGCGCAGGGCCGCCCGCGCGACCGGGTCGGTGAGCAGGTCCACCGCGTCCCGGGCGACGACGGCGAGGAGACCCGCGCAGTCGGGGGCGGCGCTCAGAGCCCGCACCAGGTCGCCGTCCACGCCGCGCACCGCGCGGGGACCCGGAGGCGCGCCGGACGCCAGGGAGTTGACGCGTTCCAGCGCGCCGTCGGCCGGGGGGCCGCCGAGCCGGGCGGCCATCAAGCGGGAGATGTCGGAGCGCAGTTCGTGGAAGCGGGTCACCCAGGTGTCGTCCAGCGCGTCCAGCGCGGTGCCCGGCGGGACGAGCCGGGCGTCGGTCAGCCACTGGACCAAGTGGCCCGGCCCGTCGAGCTGTTCGCAGGTGCCGGGCACCCCGCCCGCACGTTCCGTGGCCACCAGATCGAGGCAGATCCGGCCCGCGTCGAAGCGCCACATCCGCGCACCCCTGCCCCCTGCCATGATCCCGCTCACCGCCTTGGGTCACCCGGTGGAACGAACACCCCCAGAGTGCTCCTGTCGGGGCCCCGCCGGAACCCCCGCCGCCGCCCCCGTACCGTGACGGCCATGGAGCACGAGGGGGAGATACGCATGGACCCGTACGGCGGGAGCACGGTGATCGGCCCCGGGGGTCTGCGGTTGCGCCGGTGGCGCGAGGAGGATCTTCCCGCGGTGCTGCGGGCGTACGAGGATCCGGCGATGCGACGCTGGCTGGCGATCCAGGTCTCCGGGGCGGACGGGGCGGCCGACTGGCTGGAGGAGCAGCGTAGGGGGTGGGCGGCGGGCACCCGCTTCGCCTTCGCCGTGACGGAGAGCGGGCGGGAGGACGAACTGCTCGGCAATGTCGTGATGAAGCAGTTGGATCTGGTGAACGGCCGCGCGGAGATGGGCTATTGGACGACGGCCCCCGCGCGCGGCCGGGGTGTGGCGTCCCGGGCGCTGGCGGCCCTGACCGACTGGGCGCTCGCAACCTTCGCCGAACAAGGCCTGAAGCGGCTGGAGTTGCTGCACCAGGTGGACAACGCGGCCTCGTGCCGGGTGGCGGAGAAGTGCGGATTCCCGTTGGCGCGGGTGATCCCGGCACTGCCGCCGGACTACCCGCTGGACGGCCATGTGCATGTACGGGAGGCTCCGGCGGACGCGGCGGTGGTCAGCCCGTCGGCGGATCGTCGTGGAGAAGCCGCTGGAACAGGTGGTGGTCGCGCCAGCGGGCGTTGATGTGCAGATAGCCGGGTGCGGTGCCGATCCGCTCGAACCCGGCCTTGGCGAGCACCCGTTGGGAGGGGGCGTTGTCGGTGACGGTCGCCGCCTCTACGCGGTGCAGGCCCAGCCGGTCGCGGGCCGCCTCGCAGACCGCGCGGACGGCCGCGGTGGCCAGGCCGCGTCCGGCGTGGCCCTCGTCGACCCAGTAGCCGAGGCGGCCGTTGCGGAAGGGGCCCCGCTCGATTCCGGAGAGCGTGAAGCCGCCGATCACCCGCTCGTCGGCGTCCGCGAGCACCCAGGGCATGGCCCGCCCGGCGTCCCGGTCGGCCAGCAGCGCGGTGAGCCGCGCGGCCTGGCCCTCGGCGGTGTAGAAGCCGTCGGGGCGTACGGGTTCCCAGCGGCGCATGTACGCGCGGTTGCGGGTGAGGGCCGTGGCGAAGGCGGGCGCGTCGGTGAGTTCGGCGGGCCGGAAGGCCACGTCCGGGGCGAGGAGATGGGTGCGGTCGGTCATCCGGTCACGCTAACCGGGACGGCCGGGCTCCGGCTCACGGGCCCGGCGGGCGGCCCCGCCGACCTGGGCGTACGCCCCGCGACTCCTACGCCGTAGGCCCCTCAGCGCCCGTACTTCGTGTCCGCCGACGGGTCCAGCGCCAGCCGGTAGCCGCGCTTGACGACCGTCTGGATCAGCCGGGGCACGCCCAGCGCCGAACGCAGCCGGGCCATCGCCGTCTCCACCGCGTGTTCGTCGGAGCCGCTGCCGGGCAGGGCCCGCAGCAGGTCGGCCCGGGCCACCACCCAGCCGGGGCGGCGGGCCAGCGCGTGCAGGAGGGCCATGCCGGCGGGCGGCACCGCGCGCAGTTCGTCGTCGACGAGGACGGCGTGGCCCCGGATCTCGACGCGGTGTCCGGCGACGGGCAGGATGCGGGCGGTCGCCGGGAGGTGGGCGCACATCAGCTGGACGAGGGGGCCGAGCCGGAAGCGTTCCGGCTGGAGGGTGTCGATGCCCCGGGCCTGGAGCGGGAGGGCGGTGACCGGTCCGACGCAGGCGACCAGTACGTCGTCGCGCAGGGCGCCGAGGATCTCCGGGAGCTGTCCGCGGGTCTCCGCCCGGCCCAGGAACGAGGCGGCGGCGGGCGCGCTGGTGAAGGTGATCGCGTCCAGGCCCCGGGCTGCCGTGACGTCGAGCATCCGGTCGAGCGGGGCGATGTCCTGCGGCGGCATCCAGCGGTAGACGGGGACGACGACGACCTCGGCGCCCGCGGCCGTCAGGGACTCGACGAAGCCGGGCAGCGGTTCGCCGTGCAGTTGGAGGGCGACCCGGCGTCCCGCGACACCCTCTGCCAGGAGCCGGTCGAGGACCTCGGCCATCGATTCGGACCCGGGCGACCAGGTCTCGGTGAGTCCGGCGGCCCGGATGGCGCCCTTGACCTTGGGGCCCCGGGCGAGGAGTTCGACCCCGCGCAGGGTCTTCAGGAGCGCGTCGCCGATGCCCCAGCCGTCGGCCGCCTCGATCCAGCCGCGGAAGCCGATCGCGGTGGTGGCGACCGCCACGTCGGGGGCGTGGCCGATCAGCTCCTTGGTGGCGGCGAGGAGTTCGCTGTCGTCGGCGAGCTGCACGATCCGCAGGGCGGGGGCGTGCAGGACGGCGGCCCCGCGGCGTTTGAGGAGCGTGCCCAGCTCCTCGGCCCGGCGGGCGGCGGTCACCCCGACGGTGAAGCCCGCGAGGGGGCCGTGCGTTGTGTCGTCGTCCTGCATGGCGTGTTCCCCGGCTCCTGTGTTCCCGCTGGTGCGCGATGGTTCCCCGCTGCTGACCCGATGTGCGGAGGCCCGAGACTGCCAACGGTCCGTGACAGGCTCGGTTCCCCCGTATTTCCCGGCCGTTACGTCGCACGACGCCGGACCGCGCCGTTTCTACACCTCCGCGTAACCGAGCTGGGCCCGGGCGGGCACCGGTGCCGGGCGGCGAAGGTATACCGCCCAGGTGAGCGTGGCGCACACCCCGTAGAAGGCGAGGAAGGACCAGAAGGCCGCGGTTCCGGTTCCGGAGACCTGGAAGGACTGGCGGAAGGCGAGGTTGATCGCCAGCCCGCCGAGGGCGCCGACGGCCCCGATGAGGCCCATGGCCGCGCCGGAGAGCCGCCGTCCGCGGGCGGCGGCCTCCTCGCCGTCCAGGCCCCGGGCCAGCGCCTTCGCGTGGAAGATGCCGGGGATCATCTTGTACGTCGATCCGTTGCCGAGACCGGTCAGGACGAACAGGGCGGTGAAGCCGGTGAGGAAGACCGGCAGCGAGGCGGTTCCCGAGGCGTGGATGACGACGCCGGTGGCGGCGGCCATCGCGGCGAAGGTGGCGAGGGTGATGCGCGCGCCGCCGTACCGGTCGGCGAGGCGGCCCCCGACGGGCCGGATCAGGGAGCCCAGCAGCGGGCCGGCGAAGGTGAGCGAGGCGGCCTGGAGCGGGGTCCGGCCGAACTGGGTCTGGAGCACCAGGCCGAAGGCGAAGCTGTAGCCGATGAACGAGCCGAAGGTGCCGATGTAGAGGACCGACATGAGCCAGGTGTGCGGGTCGCGGACGGCCTCCAGGGCGGCCCCGGCGTCGTTCTTCACGGGCCGCAGGTTGTCCATGTACAGGGCGGCGCAGACGGCGGCCAGGACGATCAGCGGGAGGTACACACCGAGGACGATCCGGGGGTGCGAGGCGCCCAGGGTGCCGATGACGAGCAGGCCGACCAACTGGACGACGGGGACGCCGATGTTGCCGCCGCCCGCGTTGAGTCCGAGCGCCCAGCCCTTCTGGCGCAGCGGGAAGAAGGCGTTGATGTTGGTCATCGACGAGGCGAAGTTGCCGCCGCCGATCCCGGTGAGCGCCGCGACCGCGACGAACGTGCCGTACGAGGTCCCGGGCTCCATCACCCAGAACGCGGCCAGGGTCGGGACGAGGAGGCTGACCGCGCTGAAGACCGTCCAGTTGCGGCCGCCGAAACGGGCGACGGCGAAGGTGTAGGGCACGCGGACCAGCGCGCCGACGAGGGTGGCGGTCGAGATGAGGAAGAACTTCCCGGCCGGGTCGATGCCGTACTCGGGTCCCATGAACAGGACCATCACCGACCACAGGGTCCAGATGGAGAATCCGATGTGCTCGGAGAGCACGGAGAACCAGAGGTTGCGGCGGGCGACCCGTTCGCCCTTCTCCCGCCAGAACGCCTCGTCCTCCGGGTCCCAGGTCTCGATCCAACGGCCTGCCATCACGCGCCTCCACAGGGGGTCGGGGTGTTGTTCCCGACGCTAGGGAGCCCGCGTTTCGGCGTGGTGCCGCGAGGTGACCGCGGCGCAACCTTGCTCTCACCGGGCCGTTCCCGGCCCGGTGAGATGGCCCCGTGCGAGGGAGCTGCGCCGTCGGCCGTCCGGCCAGAGCCGCGGCCGGCGCTTGGCGGCGACGTCCTCCACCCAGCCCACGGCGACGATCACGAGCGCGAGCAGCGGCCAGACCAGCAGCGTCATCAGCAGGGTGTCCCCGGCCTCGATCGCGGATCCCAGGTGCGCGTCCACGTACGGGATCTCCCAGAGGAGGTCGATCAGCGGGATCGTCGCGAGGATCAGCGGGTTGTGCCAGAGGTAGATCGTCACGGCCCGGTTGTTGGCGAGCGTGACCAGCCGGTCGAAGCGGGCCCACCGGCCGGGCAGCTCCTGCCAGGCCGGGGCGTACTGGAGCAGGATCACGCAGAAGCCGAGCGACCAGGTCGCCTGGGCCATCGGGATGTCGTTGAGGTCCCAGCCGTCCGCGGTCAGGTGTGCCGACGCCCACCACAGCCCGAAGCCCATGACCACCGACGCCACCGAGACGGTGAGATAGCGCGGCACGTCCTTGAACAGGCCGTCGTGGTGGGCGAAGCCCAGGACCCAGCAGGAGCCGAACACCGCGAAGTCGCCGAGCGCGTTGCCGGTCTCTCCCGGGATCGTCACCAGGCCGGTGCCGATCACGGCGGTCAGACCGAGCGGGGCGAGCAGTGTCGCCCAGGGGAGCCTCCGGAACGCCCGGAGCAGCAGGGGCGAGGCGATGACGAACCAGAGGTAGGCGCGGACGTACCAGAGCGGTCCCGCCGCCTGGACCGCCCAGGTGTCCTCCAGCAGACCGGCCCGGTCACCGCTGGACCAGGGGAAGGGGGCGCGCCGACCGGGAAGACGTACCAGGCCAGTTCGACGAACCACCACGGGCCGTCCTCCTTCGCGGGCTGCCAGCTCAGCGCGAACATCATCGGTACGAGGACGAGCGCGAACACCCACATCGGCGGCAGCAGGCGGCGGATACGGCCCCGGATGACGCCGGGGGCCGGGCGGCTCAGCGAACGGGCCATCAGCGAGCCGGCCAGGGCGAACATCACGCCCATGGAGGGGAACAGGACGGTCAGCCAGGCCCAGCCGCATACGTGGTAGATCACCACGCGGACCAGGGCGATCGTCCGGAGCAGGTCGAGGTAGCGGTCCCGGCCGGGCTGCCCCTTCGCAACGGGGGGCACCACGGGGGTTCCGGCGGGCACGGTGGCGGCGCTCATCCGACGGGCCTCCTCTCGGGGACGGACGCGGTGCCGCGCCGCTGGGCAAAGACGCCGCCGGGGGCCTCCACCGCGCCGGTGCGGCGCAGCTTCTGCCAGCGCAGCCGGCCGCCGGTGAGCGCGGTGATCCAGGACTGGAGCAGCACGACGTACATGAGCTGGCGGTAGAGGATCTGCTGGAGCGGCAGCGAGAGCAGGTGCGTCATGGGTTCCTTGTCCAGCCGGAAGGCGTACGCGGCACAGACCGCCTGGACGACCAGGACGCCGAACCACGCGGCCACGGTCTTGCCGGTCGGGCCGAAGACGAGTCCGTACAGCAGGAACACGTCGATGAGCGGGGCGAGGAGCGGGGCGACGACCATGAACAGGGAGACGAACGGCAGGCCGACCCGGCCGAAGCGGCCGGACGGCCCGCGCTCGATGACCGCGCGGCGGTGCTTCCAGATCGCCTGCATGGTGCCGTAGCTCCACCGGTAGCGCTGCGACCAGAGCTGCTGGACGGACTCCGGGGCCTCGGTCCAGGCGCGGGCGTTCTCGGCGTAGACGACGCGCCGGCCGTCCCGGTGCAGGGCCATGGTGATGTCGGTGTCCTCGGCGAGGGTGTCCTCGCTCATCCCGCCGACCCGCTCCAGGGCCTCGCGGCGGAACGCCCCGACCGCGCCGGGGATGGTGGGCATGCAGCCGAGCACGTCGTACATCCGGCGGTCCAGGTTGAAGCCCATCACATACTCGATGTGCTGCCAGGCGCCGATGAGGGAGTCGCGGTTGCCGACCTTGGCGTTGCCCGCGACGGCTCCGACCCGGGGGTCGGCGAAGGGCTGGACCAGCTCGCGGACCGTGGCCGGCTCGAAGACGGTGTCGCCGTCCATCATCACGACGATGTCGTGACGGGCGTGCCGGATGCCGTTGTTGAGGGCGGCGGGCTTGCCCGCGTTCTGCTGGCGGACGACCCGTACGCGGGGCAGCCGCATGGCCTCGACGAGGTCGGCGGTGCCGTCGGTGGAGCCGTCGTCGATGACGATGATCTCGATGGGGTGCTCACTGGCGGTCAGGGAACGCACGGTCGCCTCGATGCACGCGCGTTCGTTGTACGCGGGGACCAGGACGGAGACCGGGCGGCTGACGGGCTCGCCCCAGCTGAAGTTCCGGCGGCGGACCTTGCGGGCGTGCAGGAAGGAGAGCAGCAGCATGAGGCCGAAGCGGGCCAGCACCAGGGTGCCGATGACGGCGAGCCCGACGACCAGGACGCCGGTGATCCGCTCGGACACGGCGACGGCGGCGACGAACGCCTTGCCCTTCCACAGGGCGAACCCGGTGACCGGGGTGTGCGCGCTGGGGGCGTCGAGGGCGGTGGTGAGGCGGGTGAAGGTGTAGCCCCGCTCCTTGAGGTCGGGCAGCAGGGTGTCCAGCGCGGCCACGGTCTGCGAGCGGTCGCCGCCGGAGTCGTGCAGCAGGATGATCGCGCCCTTGCCGTTCTTCGGCGTGGCCCGCTCGACGATGGCGCGGACCCCTGGGCGCTTCCAGTCCTCGCTGTCGGTGTCGGTGACGACGGTGAGGTAGCCGCGGCTGCCGATGTACTCCGTGACCGGCCAGGACGTGTTGTCCATGGCGTGCGAGAAGGAGGAGTACGGCGGCCGGAAGATCGAGGTGCGGATCCCGGCCGCGCCCGCCAGCGCGAGCTGGTTCTGCGACAGCTCCCAGTCGACGCGCGCGGTGGACTGGTAGGAGAGGTCGGGGTGGTTGAAGGTGTGCAGGCCGAGTTCGTGGCCCTCCTCCACCATCCGCCGGACCAGGTCCGGGTGGCGGGCGGCCATGGTGCCGGTGACGAAGAAGACGCCGTGGGCGTCGTACTCCTTGAGCTTGTCGAGCACCTTCGGCGTCCACACCGGGTCGGGCCCGTCGTCGAAGGTCAGGACGATCCGCCGGTCGGGTATGCGCAGGGTCTTCGCGGCACCGGAGCGGGCGTCGATGACGGGCCCGCCGCTCAGGACGTCCTTCGGCACCCGGTCGGAGCGGTCGGAGCGGTCGGCGTCGCGGACCCGGTGGTCGGCGAGGATCTCGCTGTGCACGTATCCGCGCAGCATCAGCATCGCGAGCAGGGCGACGAGAAGGGTCGACGGCAGGAGATAGCGCATGGGCAGCCTGAGCCGGCCCCGGCCACGTGACGCCTTCCTCTTCCTGCCGTTCCTGCCCCGCGTGGCGGGGGAGTTCATCTACTGGGCGCTCTCTTCTTGCACCGGCGGATCGGGGTTCTCGGCGGGCGGGACCGTGGGGTCGGTCGGCTCCGGCGCGGAGGACGACGGAGGCGGTGGGTCGGCCGGCGGTTTCGCGGTCGAGGTCGTGGGGGCCGGCTTCGTGGCCGTGCCCGCGCCGCCGCCCCCGGTGGGGCGGGACGGGTCCGCGGAGGCGGACGCGGAGGGGCGGCCCGCCACCCCGGCGGGAACGATCACGGAGGTGGCCGACGGAGTGGCGCCCCCGGGAACTCCGGACGCGGTGGCCGCCGGGGGGCCGGAGGCGCTGGGCCCCGGCTCCGGGGCGTCGTCGGACAGGCCGGCGTCCGCCGTTTCGGCGCTGGGCTCGGGGAGTTCCTCGACCTGCTCCACCCGCGCCTTCTCCTTCGGCCCGGAGAGGGGCAGCCAGGGAGCACTGGAGTTCCCGCCGAGGACGGCGAAGACCAGCGTCACGGCGTACGCGGCGCAGATCGTGGCCAGGATCCAGCCGAGACGTCGGTAGGTCTTGCCGCGACGGCCGCTCTCGTCGACGAAGACGGGTCCGTCGGAGCCGCCTGTCGGGGCGGGTTCGCCGGGCAGTTCGGCGAGTTGACGGCCCAGTCCGTCGCGCTGGACCGTCGCGTCGTCGGGCTCGTGAGTGTGCCCGGTTCCCTTGCTTTCGCGCCAATTGTCCACAGGTGCAGCCATCCCCCACTCAGTGATCAGGCGCACGGAAATTGGCCGGTTCTTTACTGTTGGACTGGGCCCCCACCCGTCCACGAACCTGGCTCCCATGCACCCGGACGATGAAGGTAGCGCACGGCATTGACGCCCAAGTGCCCCTGAACGAAGTTGATCAGGAATGGTCGCGCATCAGTGCCAGATCGGTCTCGGGCAGCCAGGATCCGGAAGGCCGGGCCATCCATCCCTCGGCAAGGGCCAACTGATCAGTAGCGTTGCGGAGCGCGTCCACGCCGGGATGGCGCAACCCCTTCCGCCAGACCAGCGACACCGGCGAAAGCGGAATCGGGTCGACGAGCGGGCGCAGCACGGTCCCGGGCAGCGGCGGGAAGTCGACGACGGCCAGCACGGGGTGCCCGCCCTTCTCCATGACCCGCTGGAATTCGGCCACGCCCACGGCGAGCGGGACGGGCGGGGCCATCACGATGTCCCATGCGGCGAACAGTGATGCGGCGAGGTCGGTCCACTCCCGCGTCCGCTCGTTGCCCGCCCCCGCGTAGACGGTCTCGCCGGACAGCTCGGCCAGGGCGACGGCCTCCCGCTCGGCGAGGGGGTGAGTCAGGGGCAGCATCAGGGCCATCGGCTCGTACCGCACGGGGTGCGTGGAGAGCCCCGCCCGCACGGCGGGGGCCAGTCCGGCGGCCCGGCCGAAGGAGGCGTCGAGCCGGCCGGCCAGGATCTCGGCGGCGGCCCAGGTGAGCCCGGACTCGAAGCGGGCCATCAGCTCGCACTCGGGCACCAGTTCGCGGGCGCGCGCCAGCACCCGGGCGGCGGTGGCCCCGTCGCTGTTCAGGTCCACGAGCAGCGGCCGGGCGGGAGCGCCGCTGAAGGCCCCGGCGAGCTCGGCGTGCGCGTCGAGCACCCTGCGGGCGTGCGGCACCAGGCGTTCGCCGTCCGGCGTGAGCGCGACCTGCCGGGTGGTCCGGACGAACAGCTCGGCGCCCAGCTCGCGTTCCAGCCGCCGCACATCGCGGCTCAGCGCCTGCTGCGCGACGAAGAGCCGGGCGGCGGCCCGGGTGAAGTGCAGTTCGTCGGCGACGGCGAGGAAGGCACGCAGGAGTCGGGGGTCGGTGTCGGCGGGAGGCACGGTGCGAATCTACCGCGCGGGACCTCATTCACAACACGTATGCGTGAATCGGTACGGATCAGGTGTTGGACCCGGGCGGCGGGGCGCGGCGAGCCTGGTCCGTATGCCGATATCCCCTGCCGCCCGCCCGGAGACCGCTCCTGCCGCCCGCCCCGCCGTCCCGGCCCGGCCCGGTCCGCGCGCCCGTCCGCTGGCCGTGTCCCGGCCCACCCGGCACACCCGCCCGGACCGGGCCCCCGCTCCCCCGGTCACCCCCCTCCTCGCCGTATCCGGCGGGCAGTTGGTCGCCGCCCCGCGCTCCGCGCCGACGGGACCCGGGCGCCGCCGGGCGCGTCCGCCGGCGAATCCGTACCTCCGGCTGCTGGCGACGCCCGGGGCCCGCGCCTTCACGGCGGGCAATCTGATCGCCCGGCTGCCGATGGGGATGCTCAGTGTCAGCGCGGTCATCATGATCGCCGGGTCCCGGGGCTCGTACGCCCTGGCCGGGGCCGTCACCGCGACCGGCCTGGCCGCGACGGCGGTCGTCGCACCCTTCACCGCCCGGCTGGTGGACCGCTTCGGGCAGGCCCGCGTCGCCGTGCCCGCCACCGCGCTCGCCGTGCTGGGGTCGCTGGCCCTGGTGCTGTGCGTGCACCACGACGCCCCGGCCTGGACGCTGTTCGCCGCGTACGCCGCGACCGCGACGACCCCGAACACCGGCGGGATGTCGCGGGCCCGCTGGGCGCATCTGCACCGGGGCGATCCGGCGGCCCTGCACACCGCGAACTCCTTCGAGCAAGCTGCCGACGAGCTGTGCTTCATGCTGGGCCCGGTGCTGGCCGCGACGCTCTGCGGGGCACTGTTCCCGGAGGCGGGCACCCTGGTGGGCGCGGCGCTCCTGATGACCGGGGTCCTGATCTTCGCCGCCCAGCGCGCGACGGAACCGCCCGTCACCCCGCGTACGCGGACGGTGGCCTCGCCCCTGCGCACGCCCGGCATGCCCGCGCTGCTGGCGGTCTTCCTCGCGACGGGGGCGGTGTTCGGAGCGCTGGAGGTGGTCTCCATCGCGCATGCCGGGGGCGCGATCCTGGCGCTCCAGGCGGCGGGCTCGTGCGCGGCGGGCCTGCTCTACGGTTCGCTGCGCCCGGCCGGGAACGTCCGTCGCCGGCTGCTGCTGTGCCTGGCCGCGATGACGGCCCTGATGTCCCTGCCGCTGCTGGCCGCCGCGGCGTCGGCGGGCCTGCCGGTCCTGGCGCTCTGCCTGCTGCTGGCGGGGGCGGCGACCGCGCCGACCATGGTCACGGGCATGACGCTGGTCCAGCGGGCCACGCGCCCGGAGCAGTTGAACGAGGGCATGACGCTCGCGGTGACCGCACTGCTGGGCGGGGTCGCGGCCGGGGCGGCGGCGGGCGGCTGGCTGGCCGAGCACGCGGGCACGGCCTCCGGCTACGCGGCCCCGATGTCGGCGGCGGCCCTCGCGCTGGTCGTCGCGGCCGCGGGCGGCCGATACGACCGGTGGCAGCGGGCGTGAAAAAGCCGCTGCCCCGCGAGCGAACTCGCGGGGCAGCGGCCTACATGGGAATTGTGGAGATGGCGGGAATCGAACCCGCGTCCAACGGTGCGGAACCAGGGCTTCTCCGAGTGCAGTTCGCTGCGCTTTTCTCGGCCCCGGAGGTCACGCGAACAAGCCTCCGACAGGCCCAGCCACTGTTTGATTTCCTTCTCGGCCCCGTGGCCGGGCCGAGAAGTTTAGATCCCTAGTTGATGCCAGGATCCGGGTCGGGATCACCCCCGGGCTGACACTCCGCAGAGTCTTCGCTAGCTGCTAATTAGGCAGCGAGGGCGAAGGCGGAGGAATCGCGCTTGGAATTGGCGATTATTGTTTGCGACATATGGTTTACGAGATCATTGCCGCTTCCTCGACTCGCTTCCCCTGCTTCGACATCCGCTGTCGAAACCGATCATCCCCATGTTGATTTTTCAAAACGCGCACCTTCGCTGAGGTGCACGGCCCATCGTACGTGACCAACGCCGGACGATGCCAGCGTATTCCCCGCAAGCGGGTGCTCAGGCGCTGCGCTGCCGCCGGCGGGCCGCCGCGATGGCGCGGTTCGTCTCCCGCGTGTCCTGCTTCTCGCGGAGCGTCTGGCGCTTGTCGTACTCCTTCTTGCCCTTCGCGAGCGCGATCTCGACCTTGACCCGGCCGTCCTTGAAGTACAGCGCGAGCGGCACGATGGTGTGGCCCGTCTCCTGCGACTTCGACTCCAGCTTGTCGATCTCGGCCCGGTGCAGCAGCAGCTTCCGCTTCCGCTTGGCCGCGTGGTTGGTCCAGGTGCCCTGGACGTACTCGGGGACGTGGATGTTGTGGAGCCACGCCTCGTGGTCGTCGATCTGCACGAAGCCGTCGACCAGGGAGGCCCGCCCCATGCGCAGGGACTTGACCTCCGTGCCCATGAGGACGAGGCCGCACTCGTAGGTGTCGAGGATCGTGTAGTCGTGCCGCGCCTTCTTGTTCTGCGCGATCATCTTGCGCCCGGTGTCTTTTTCCTTCGCCATAGTGCGGTCATTTTCGCACTACGACCCACCCCCGAGGCCACTCAATACCGTCTCGGCCCGCTGCTGGGCCCGCTCCCCCACCACGAGGTCGGGGGTGATGCCCCTGCCGTCGACGTTGCGGCCGCCCGGGGTGCGGTAGTGGCCGACGGTCAGCTCGGCCACCGAGCCGCCCGGGAGCCTGCTGGGCATCTGCACGGAGCCCTTGCCGAAGGTGGGCGATCCGACGGTGACCGCGCGGCCCCGGTCCTGGAGGGCGCCGGTCAGCAGCTCGGCGGCGCTCATCGTGCCGCCGTCGACCAGGACGACGACCGGCCGGTCCGTGTCACCGCCCGGATCGGCGTACAGCGCGTGCTGGTCCCCGCGTACGTCGTACGTGGCGACCAGGCCGCCGTCCAGGAAGGCGGAGGCGGCGACGACGGCCTCGGCGACGAGTCCGCCGGAGTTGGCGCGCAGATCGAGGAGTATCCCCGCCCCGTCGGGGGCGTCCCGGACCGCGTCCCGGACGTCGTTCCCCGCGCCCTTGGTGAAGGCGGCGACCTTGACCAGGACCGCCGACGAGGGCGCGTCGCCCAGGCGCCGCACGGTGACCGCCTCGGTGGTCAGGCGGGCCCGCTCCAGGGTCTCGGTCCAGCTCCGGCCCTGCCGGACGAGCCCCAGCTCCACCCTGCTGCCCTCGGCCGCCCCCGTACCGTCGCCGCGCAGTAACGCGACGACCTCCGCGACGGGGCGCTTGCCGATCGCGCGGCCGTCCAGGGTGCGCAGCAGGTCGCCGGCGCGGATGCCGGCCCGGTCGGCGGGGCCGCCGGGCTGGACGCGGGAGACGGTGACGTCGCCGCGGCCGGTGCGCCGGGCGGAGAGCCCGACCCCGGTGTAGGTGCCGTCCAGCGCCTGCTCGAACTCCTCGTACTCCCGCTGGTCGTAGACCGCGCCCCAGCGGTCCCCGCTGCGGCTGACGACCTCCTCGGCGGCGTCCTTCACGGACTTCCCGTCGGCCTCGGCCTCGGCGGCGGCGTCCTCGATCTCGTCGCGGTCGACCGGGGCGACGGTGGAGGAGACGGCGCGGGTCTGCGGACCGGACCCGGGACCGGCGTCGTGCGGCAGCGAACCGGTGGCGGCGGCGGTGGCCAGAGCGCACCCGAAGACCAATGTCAGGGCCGCCCCGCGGCGAAGACCGCGGGGCCCGAAGCGCTGCCCACCATCCGACATGCCGCCGAGTCTAGGACAAGCCCCTGGGGCGCACGGGCGATCGCCCGTGCGCCCCAGGGGCACATGTCACACCTTCAGGTACTTGCGCAGCGCGAAGAGAGCGGCGACGGCGGGCATCAGCAGACCGATCGCGAGCACCAGCGGAAGCTTGGTCAGGACCGCGTCCCAGCCGATGAAGTTGATCAGGTTCAGCTTCTCCTGGAGGGCGAGGCCGCCGTCGATCAGGAAGTACCGGCCGCCGAGCAGCATGGCGCAGGCCAGCACACCGCCGATCAGACCGGCGACGGCCGCCTCCATGATGAAGGGGGCCTGGATGTAGAAGCCGGAGGCCCCGACGAGGCGCATGATGCCCGTTTCACGTCTCCGGCTGAACGCGGAGACGCGCACGGTGTTGACGATCAGGATCAGTGCGATGACGAGCATCAGGATCATCACGTAGATCGCGACGACGTTCATGCCGTTCATCAGCTCGAAGAGGTTGTCCAGGATGGACCGTTGGTCCTGGACGGACTGCACTCCGTCCCGCCCGGCGAACGCCGTCGCGACGACCTTGTACTTCTGCGGGTCGTCCAGCTTCACGCGGAACGACTCCTGCATCTGGTCGGGCGTGATGTTGCCCGCCATCGGGGAGTCGCCGAACTGCTCCTGATAGTGCTTGTACGCCTCGTCGACCGTCTCGAAGTGGACCGTGTCGACGGCGTCCATCTTCTCCAGGTCGGCCTTGATCTCCGCCTTCTGCTCCGTGGTGACTGCCCCCTTGGCGCACTTGGGCATGTCCTTGGCGTCGTTCTTGTTGCAGAGGAAGATCGAGACGTTGACCTTGTCGTACCAGTAGTCCTTCATCGTGCTGACCTGCTCGCGCATCAGCAGCGCACCACCGAACAGGGCGAGCGAGAGGGCGACGGAGACCACGACCGCGAAGGTCATCGTGAGGTTGCGGCGGAGACCGACGCCGATCTCCGACAGGACGAACTGGGCGCGCATGGCGTCCTTTCAGTACTCGATGCTCGAAATGCACGACGGGCCGGGGCCCCTCGGTCAGTGCTGGTAGCCGTAGACGCCGCGTGCCTGGTCGCGTACGAGACGGCCCTGCTCGAGCTCGATGACGCGCTTGCGCATCTGGTCGACGATGTTCTGGTCGTGGGTCGCCATGATCACGGTGGTGCCGGTCCGGTTGATCCGGTCCAGCAGCTTCATGATGCCCACCGAGGTCTGCGGGTCGAGGTTGCCGGTCGGCTCGTCCGCGATCAGCAGCATGGGGCGGTTGACGAAGGCGCGGGCGATGGCCACACGCTGCTGCTCACCACCGGAGAGCTCACCGGGCATCCGCTCCTCCTTGCCGCCGAGGCCGACGAGGTCGAGGACCTGCGGCACGGCCTTGCGGATCTCACCGCGCGGCTTGCCGATGACCTCCTGCGCGAAGGCCACGTTCTCCGCGACCGTCTTGTTGGGCAGCAGGCGGAAGTCCTGGAAGACCGTCCCCAACTGGCGGCGCATCTGCGGCACCTTCCAGTTGGACAGCCGCGCGAGGTCCTTGCCGAGCACATGGACCATGCCCGTACTGGCCCGCTCCTCGCGCAGGATCAGTCGCATGAAGGTCGACTTGCCGGAGCCGGAGGACCCCACCAGGAAGACGAACTCACCCTTCTCGATGTCCAGCGAGACATCGCGCAGAGCCGGTCGGGTCTGCTTCGGGTAGGTCTTGGAGACGTTGTCGAATCGGATCACGGATGCACCACGGTCGGCCGGGAGTAGGTGAGCGTGACCATACGCGAACCGGGCTCACGCGTGCAGGCGGCGTCCGGCAATGGGTGGTATGTGGCGAATCGCCCCCTGGTACGAAACGGGTCGTGCCGGACCTTGTCCGGCGGGCCGCGCCGAAATCGCCGCGAGCTGGCACAGTGGTGGGGGGAACGGTTGCGTTTCCGTGAGCGTTGTGCGGAGAGACAGCAGGCAAGCGGCTCCGCCGCGCGGGAGGAGGAATGCGCATGACCTATGACCGACTGGTGTGCGCGAACTGCGCGGCGCCCGTGAGCGAGGGCCGTTGCCGTGTCTGCCGTGCCGTGCGGCAGCAGATGCTGGAGGAGCAGGGCCAGGGCCCGCTGGCCGGGATGAGCCCGGCGATGCTGATCGCCCTGATGGTGGTGTTGCTGGCGGCGCTCGCGCTGCTGGCGCAGGCGGCCTGATCAGGCCCGCGGCCCTCGGAGCCGCCCCTCACCGTCCCCTCGGGGCTCACAGACGTATGCGTACGGCCGCCTGAGCGGTCCGGGCGCGCAGAAGGGCCCGGGAGGCGTCGCACGCCCTCCCGGGCCCTTCGTCATGCCGTGCCGCGCCGCGTACGGGCCTGATCCGCGCCCGCTACGCGCCGGCAGGGTCCGTCACGGTCCGCGGCGGACGTCGCCGCGGACCCGGATGCCGGACCTAGGCGACCGTGCGACCGCCGCCGACCAGACGCGGCAGGATGCGGAAGCCGATGCCGCCCGCGATCATCGTCGCGGCGCCGATGACCAGGAAGGTCGTCTCGGCCGCACCGGTCTCGGCGAGCTCTTCCTTGCCCTTGCTCTGCTCGACCGGCTTGTTGCCGACACTGTCGGTGTCGGTGTTGTCGGTGCACTCGGCGCCGTCGAGGTCGACGGTGCAGCCGGCGTCGTCGCCACCGGCGGTGGAACCACCGGTCGCGCTGCTGCCGCCTTGGTCGCCGCCACCGGAGGTGCCGGGACCGCCGGTGTTGCCGGAAGCGCCGTTGTTGCCGGAAGCGCCGTTGTTGCCCGAGGCGCCGTTGTTACCGGAACCGCCCTGGTCGCCGCCCTCGACGCCACCCTGGTCGCCACCTTCGACGCCACCCTGGTCGCCACCCTCGACGCCACCCTGGTCGCCACCTTCGACGCCACCCTGGTCGCCACCCTCAACGGCACCTTCGACGCCGCCCTGGTCGCCACCCTCGACAGCACCCTCAACGGCGCCCTCGACGCCGCCCTGGTCAGCACCCTCGATCGCGCCTTCGACGCCGCCCTGGTCGCCACCCTCGACAGCACCCTCAACGGCGCCCTCGACGCCGCCCTGGTCTCCGCCCTCGACAGCACCCTCGACCGCGCCTTCGACGCCGCCCTGGTCGCCACCCTCGACGTCGCCCGGGTCCGCGCCGCCGATCGGGTCGTCGCCGTCGAGCGGGCCCGTCTGGACCTGGACGTCCGCGACGCCGGTGTCGACGCCGATCTCCAGCGCCTGCGCCGCACCTGCCGCAGTCAGCGAGGCACCCGCGGCAATGACCGCACCAGCGGCTATCCGCGCGACGCGCACACGCGTCTTCTTCGTCATCTGTTGCTACCCCCAGTAGCTGAATCTCGTCATGGAGCAGCGGTATGCGGGCCGTGGGCCCTGCCGGGGATCTCTCTCGGCAAGGCCCACGTCGTGCCGTGGTCACCCCGCCCGCCCCCCGCTTCGCACCCGTCCCAGACATACGCATGCTGCTCTAGCACCCTGGCCAGAGTTAAGGATTACGTCAAGGCCGTTCCGTGCACTAGGCACCGATATGGGGGGTGTTGACGGCTATTCGGAAGCGTGACTGTGACGCATCGGGCACAGATCCTCCCCAACGCAGGAGGGCCCGGACAGCAACTGTCCGGGCCCAACCTCCGTACCGCCGAAGCTACTTCTCGCGCTGCTTGCGCCAGCGGATGCCCGCCTCGACGAAGCCGTCGATCTCGCCGTTGAAGACCGCTTCGGGGTTGCCCATCTCGAACTCCGTACGCAGGTCCTTGACCATCTGGTACGGGTGAAGGACGTACGAACGCATCTGGTTGCCCCAGGAGTTGCCGCCGTCGCCCTTGAGCGCGTTCATCTTGGCCTGCTCCTCCTGGCGGCGGCGCTCAAGGAGCTTGGCCTGGAGGACGTTCATCGCGGACGCCTTGTTCTGGATCTGCGAGCGCTCGTTCTGGCAGGAGACGACGATGCCGGTCGGCAGGTGGGTCAGACGGACCGCGGAGTCCGTGGTGTTGACGCCCTGTCCGCCGGGACCCGAGGAGCGGTAGACGTCCACGCGCAGCTCGGACTCGTCGATCTCGATGTGGTCGGTCTGCTCGACGACCGGCAGCACCTCGACGCCCGCGAACGACGTCTGACGGCGGCCCTGGTTGTCGAAGGGCGAGATGCGGACCAGCCGGTGGGTGCCCTGCTCGACGGAGAGCGTGCCGTAGGCGTACGGGACCTGGACGGCGAAGGTGGTCGACTTGATGCCGGCCTCTTCGGCGTACGCCGTCTCGTAGACCTCGGTCTTGTAGTTGTGCTGCTCGGCCCAGCGGAGATACATGCGCTGGAGCTTCTCCGCGAAGTCGGCGGCGTCGACGCCGCCGGCCTCGGCGCGGATGGTCACCAGGGCCTCGCGCGCGTCGTACTCGCCGGAGAGGAGGGTGCGGACCTCCATCTCGTCCAGCGCCTTCTTCACCGACTCCAGCTCGGCCTCGGCCTCCGCACGGGCGTCGGCGTCGCCCTCGGCTTCGGCGAGCTCGAAGAGGACTTCGAGGTCGTCGATGCGGCCGCGCAGGGCCTCGGCCTTGCGGACCTCGGCCTGGAGGTGCGAAAGCTTGCTGGTGATCTTCTGGGCCGCGTCGGGGTCGTCCCACAGGGACGGCGCCGCTGCCTGCTCCTCGAGCGCGGCGATGTCCGCCCTCAGCGCATCCAGGTCCAGGACGGCCTCGATCGACCCCATGGTCGAGGAGAGGGACTTCAGCTCTTCGGAAATATCGACGACTGCCACGGGTCCAGCGTAACGGCTGGGCGGATGAAGCTTGCCCTCACCCGGGAACCGGTCCGGAATCGGGCCCGGGCGAGAGACGCGCTCACGGGGTCGCCGGGGCCGAGTTCTCGCTGTCCTGGGGCGCCCCGTCCCCGCCCCCGTCGCCGGTCGCCAGCCAGCCGCCGACCGCGACGGCCGCGCAGAGCAGCACGGCCGCGGCACCCAGGGTGATGCGGCGCTTGCGGACGGACGCCGCCTTGTTACGGGCGGAGCCGGGGCGGGGCTTTCCCGGGGCGCGGGGGGCGCGGGCCGTGCCGAGGGGGCCGCCCGCCAGCTCGTCCGGGGCCGGGACGCGCATGCTCGTGTGGGTGTCCCGGTTGGAGTCGGGGGCGGAGCCGGGCACCAGCGGGACCGCGCCGCGGCGGCGGGGCTCGTCGGCGGCCGGGGTGTACTGCTGCTCGTCGTAGCCCGGGGCCTGCTCGTTCTCCTCCGGACCCGGCTCGTCCACCTCCAGCGGCGGTATCCCCGCCAGCAGGGGCAGCAGATCGCGCAGCCGGACGGCCAGCTCCGAGGCGCGCAGCCGGGAGGCGGGGGCCTTGGCCAGGCACTGGACGAGGAGCTGCCACAGCTCCTCGGGGATGCCGGGGAGCGGGACGACGGTCTCGGTGACGTGGCGGCGCAGGACCGCGCCGGGGTGGCCGCCGCCGAAGGGCGTGAACCCGGCGAGCAGCTCGTACAGCACGGTCGCCAGGGCGTAGATGTCGACGGCGGCGCGCGGCGGGAGCCCCTCGACGATCTCGGGAGCCAGGTAGTCCGGTGTGCCGATGATCTTCGTGGCCTTGGTGCGGCGCGGGGTGTCGATCAGCTTGGCGACGCCGAAGTCGGTGAGCAGGGCGGGGTGGGCGCCGCCGGGGCCGAGCGGGCCCTCCATGTCCAGCAGGATGTTCTCCGGCTTGACGTCCCGGTGGACGATCTGGGCCTTGTGCGCGGCGGCCAGCCCGTCGGCGACGTCCGCGATGATCGCGACGGCGGCCTCGGGGGCGAGGCGGCGCTCGCGGTCCAGGCGGGTGCGCAGGTCGGTGCCCCGTACGAGGGTCATGACCAGCGCCAGGTCGTTGCCGTCCACGACGAGGTCCCGGACGGCGACCACGTGCGGGTGGTCGAGCCCGAGCAGGGCGGTGCGCTCCTGTACGAAGCGGCCCACGAGCTCCTGGTCGGACGCGAGGTCCTCACGGAGCAGCTTGATGGCGACCGGGCCCTCGGGCCCTTCGCCGAGCCATACCGTGCCGGCGCTGCCGCGCCCCAGGATCTGGTGGGCCGTGTACCGGCTGCCGATATTCCGTGCCAAGACTGCTCCCTCAGCGGCTGGCGGTGGACCCCCGGTCGACAAAGTTACGCGGCGTTCGGGGTGTCACGCGCCCAGGATGGCACCGACCTCGACTTCTCCGGGCGGAATGGACCCGGAGAAGTCGACAAAGAGACATTTTTGCAGGTCAGGGCATGGTTGTGGACCGGGCCGCGGCCGGTCCTCCGGCGTACAGGTCGGCTCCTGCCCGAGCCTTCGGCGTACGGGTCGGTCCCCGCCCGGCCCCTGGGCGTACAGGTCGGTCCCTGCCCGGGCCCTCGGCGTACGGGTCAGGCGCCGCCCGAGCCTCCGGCGCTGTCGCCGAGCTTGGAGAACCAGTCGGTGACCGTGCCGACCGCGTCACCGATCGCTTCCCAGTAGCCCTTGCCCTGGGCGACCCAGTCCTGGAGCGGGGTCAGCTCCCAGATCAGCCAGCCGGCGACGACGAGGAGCACCAGGGTGAACAGACAGCCCTTGAGGCAGCCGAGTCCGGGGATGCGCATCGGGTTGGCGCTGCGCTGCCGCGGCGGACGCGGCTCGCGCGGCGGCCGGGCGGCCGGCTGCTGGGGCTGCTGCGGGGGCGCGTACTGCTGCCGCTGGGGCTGCTGCGGCTGCTGGTAGCGCTGCGGCTGCTGTTGCTGTTGCTGTTGCTGATACGGGTACTGCTGCTGGAGCGGCTGCTGCCTGCGCTGCGCGGGCTGCTGCTGCCGCTGGGGAGGCTGCTGCGGCGGCTGCTGGCGCTGGGGGCGGCGGCGCAGCGGGTCCTGGCTCGGGTCCAGGTACTGCACCTGGGTCTGCTCGTTGCGGTCGCGGGCCGCCTGGAGCTGCGACTGCCAGGGGTGCGGGCCGTCCGGCTGCGGCGGCCCGTCGGGGCGCTGCGGCACGGGCGGCATGACGGCGGTCGGGTCGGCGTGCCCGTGGTTGCCGCCCTGGCCCTGCCCCCCGGGGCCGGTCTGCGGGAGCACGCTGGTGGCCGCGGCGGGGTCGTAGGAGCCCGCGTTGCTCGGCAGCACCTGCGTGGGGTCGGCCGCGCCCGGGGTGTCCGGGACGGCCGTGGGCGCCGGGTCGGGGGCGAGCAGGGCGCCCACCCCTTCGGCGGCGGCGATCTGGGCGGAGTTCGCGTGGACGCCGATGCCGGAGGCGACCGTACGCAGACCTCGGGCCAGGTTCTCGGCGCTGGGCCGCTGGTCCGGGTCCTTGCGCAGGCAGCGCTCGATGACCGTCCACAGCGGTTCGGGGACGGTGGTGGGGCGGCGGGGCTCCTCGCTGAGGTGCCGGTGCAGGACTTCGAGGGCGGTGCCCCCGGCGAACGGCGGACGGCCGGTGACCAGCTCGTACAGCAGGATGCCCGCGCCGTAGATGTCGACCGCGGAGGTCTGCGGGCGGCCCTCGGCGGACTCCGGCGCCACATAGGCGGGCGTGCCGACGAACTCGTGTGTCCGGGTCAGCCCCGGGGAGTCGGCGAGCCGCGCGATGCCGAAGTCGGTGAGCATCGGGGTCATGCCGCCGTCGCGTTCGTCGAGGAGCACGTTGGCGGGCTTGAGGTCGCGGTGGACGACGCCGTCGGCGTGGCTGGCGGCGAGCGCGTCCGCGATCTGCGCCGTGAGCAGGGCGGCGGCGACCGGGGTGAGCGGGCCGTTCTCGCGGAGGTAGCGGTGCAGGTCGGGGCCGTCGATCAGGTCCATGACCAAGGCGAGGAGGTCGCCCTCGACGACGAGGTCCCGGGTGCGCACGATGTTCGGGTGCGTGAGCCGCAGCAGGACCGAGCGCTCCCGGAGGAACCGCATCACCACATCGGCGTCGTTGGCCAGCTCCTCCTTGAGGACCTTGATGGCCACGGTCTCGCCGGGCTGACCCGCGACGGCTGCCTCGGCGCCCGCGGTCTCCCGCTGGCGGGCTCGCCAGACGGTGCCCGTGGCGCCGCGTCCGAGCGGCTCCTCGAGCAGGTACTTGCTGCCTACCGGCCGCACGTCATGCGCTCCCTGCTGGTCGTGGCTTGCGGTCCCCCCGGCCCGCCGAATGTTCCGGCCCACTGTAATGCCGCCGAACGGGGCACCGGGGGCTCACGTTTCGAGGGAAGACGCAGAGACCCGGCGGAAGGTTGCCGCACAGCTGATCAGAGGCCGGTCGGACGTTCGGTGATCCGGTGCGGCTTTCCGCCCGGTGTACGGCAGATAACTCCTGGCAAACCCACCGAGCGGCGGGATTCGGACGCAAGCAGGCACTTTTGCGCCCACAGCCGACCATTCAAGATCATTTAAAGGTGACCGCCGGGCGTGTTGTCAGTGGCAGGTGCGAGGATGCCTCCAGCACGGATCTGCGGGCTCGGAGTCCCACGGTCCGTGACGACCTGTACGGACGACGTGTCCGTGCCGGGTGGGGGGAATCACAGGGCGTTTCCCCTGCCGGGCACCCCCGCGCAGAAGGGACCGCCGACGGCGATGCAGATCCGGCTGACCGTCCTCGCGCCGCGCAGCGGCCAGACCCCGGCGCGCTCCTGCGACGTGCTCGTGACCGCCCCCGCCGGGACGGCGCTGGCCGCCGTGGCCTCCCAGCTGGCCGCCGCCGTGTCGGGGCCCGAGAGCTCCCAGGGCGGCGGGGCGGTCGTGCTCTTCGCCGGGCGGGATCGGCTGGACGGGCACCGCATCGCGCTGGGCGAGCCGCCCCTGGTGGACGGCGCGGTCCTCTCGCTCCAGGTCCCCGGCGACGACGAGGCGACGGACGACGCCGTTCCGGCCCAGCTCCATGTGGTCGCGGGCCCCGACGCGGGCGGCGTCCATCTGCTGCACGGCGGGCAGATCCGGATCGGCCGCTCCGCCGACGCGGACGTCCCGCTCGACGACCCGGACGTCTCCCGGCTGCACTGCGCGGTGACGGTCTCGGACGACGGCCGGGTCTCGGTCGCCGACCTCGGTTCGACGAACGGCACCTCGCTGGACGGCGTCGAGGTCCGCGAACGCCCGGTCCGCCTCGCCCCCGGCGCGCTGCTGCGGCTCGGCGAATCCACGCTCCGCCTCACCTCGGGCTCCCGTCCGGCGACGCTGCCTACGGCCCCGGACGGCGAGGGGCACCTGCGGGTGACGCGCGCCGAGACAGGGTCCGCCGCCCCGGACCGGGGCACCGGCGCGCCGTTCGCCGCGCGCACCCCCGACCACGGCGGCCAGGGTCCCGGCCACGGGTACGGCGCGCCCGCCGCCTCGTCCGGGGGGTACGGGGACCCGGAGCCGCCCCCCGACGAAGCCTCCTGGCCCGCGCACGCCGAGGCCGGCCCCGACACGTACGCCCGTGGCGAGGGCTCCGCAGCGGCCCCGGCGCCCCGGCGCGGCATAGGAGCCTGGGCGAGGCGGCTCACAGGCGGCGCGAAGGGCGAGACGGCAGCGGGCCGGGAGGCCGGGTCCGGAGCCGCGTCCGGGGTGCGGGCCGACGCGTACGGATCCGACGCCCCCGAAGGCGATGCCTACGGAGGCGATGCGTACGGAGGCGATCCCTACGCAACCGGCGCGCACGGTTCCGGCGCACGCGTTTCCGGCGGCCCGAGCGGGTCCGCCGATCCGGTCGGCGGCCCGTCGGGGGCCGGGCATCTCGCCTCACCGGCCTCCCCCGGCTCCCCCTTCTCCGCGCTGCCCGCCGCCCCCGAGGGCACCTGGCCGGACCCCGCGGCCGTGCTGCTGACCGCGCTCGGCCCGGGGCCCCGGCTCTGGGAACGCCACCCGGCCCACCCGGAGGCCCTGGTGGTGCGGCTCGGCACGACCGACCGGGCCGAGGTGCCCGCCGTGCCCGTGACCGTGGGGCTGCGGGAGGCCGGTTCGCTCGGGCTCGCCGGTCCGCGCGCCCGGCTGGCGGGTCTGGCCCGGGCGACGGTGGCGCAGCTCGCCGCGCTGCACTCCCCGTTCGACCTGGAGATCGTCCTGATCTCCACGGACCGTTCCCGCACGCCGGAGGAGCGGCGGCGCGAGTGGTCCTGGCTGGGGTGGCTGCCGCATCTGCGCCCGACGCACGGGCAGGACTGCCGGCTGCTCCTCGCGTACGACCGTGAGCAGGCGGAGGTCCGGGCGGCCGAGCTGGTGCGCCGGCTCGACGAGGGCCCCCTCGGTCCCGGCTGGCCGCATCTGGACCGGGCCGCGGTGGCCGAGGCCGCCCGCGCCCACACGGGCCCGCACACCGTGGTCGTCCTGGACGGCGACCCGGGCACGGCGTTCCTGCGCGAGACCACGGCACGGCTGGCCGGGGCGGGCGCGGCCGCCGGGATCCATCTGATCTGCCTGGCCGAGACCCCGGCCGCCTCCCCCACCTCGCCGGTGGCCGCGACGTACGAGGCCGCCTGCCGGGGCTCCATCGCCTTCCGGGAGTGCGGGGCCGTCGCGATGCTGAGCGGCGACGTCGCGACGGCGTTGCGCCTGCTGCGTACGGCGGGCGGGCAGGCCGCGGGGCACGGGACGGTGGCCGCGGTGGACGCGGTGTCGGCGGCCTGGGCCGAGCGGTTCGGGCGGGCGCTCGCGCCGCTGCGCGAGGAGGGCTCGGCCGCGCTGGCGGGCCGCCCGACGACCGCCGCGCTGCCGCCGTCCGCCCGGCTGCTGGACGAGCTGGGCCTGGCCCGCGCCACTCCGGCGTCGCTGATGGCCCGCTGGGCGTCCACGGCGGAGGCGCAGCCGGGGGCTTCGGCGCCCCGGGCGGCCACCGCGCCCCCGCCCCGCGCCGACCTGGACAGCCCCAACTCCGGGCGCACCCTCAGCGCGGGACCGCGCGTCGGCCCCCAGCGGACGGCGGCCTCCCCGCACCACGACTCCGGCCGCACGCCGTATCCGGCCGCCGGCGCCCCCGACCCGGAACGCACCTCGTATCCCCCGCCGGAGGCCCGCGACTCGGGCCGTACGCCCCACCCGGGCGCCCGCTCCGACGCGGGCCGCACCCCGTATCCCCCGCTGGACTCCCGGGACTCCGGCCGCACCCCGTACCCCTCGCCGGACTCCCGCGACTCCGGCCGCACGCCCCACCCGGGCACCCGCTCCGACGCGGACCGTACGCCCTATCCGCCCCTGGACACACGGGACTCCGGCCGCACCCCGTATCCCCCGCTTGACTCCCGGGACTCCGGCCGCACCCCGTATCCGCCGCTCGACACCCACGACCGGGGCCGTACGCCCTACCCGCCCCTCGACACCCGCGACTCCGAGCGCACGCCCTACCTGGGCGCCCAGCGCTCCGCGTCGGAGCCCGACGCCGAAACCCGGGAGCGAGGGGACACCAGCGCGCCCACAGCCGGCTCCGGCGGGGCCGCCCCCGCCGGCGTCCACACCGGCCGGCCCGTCCTCGTGCTCGGGGCAGGGCCCCGCGGCCCCCTCAGCGTCGATCTCGCCGACGAGGGCCCGCATCTGCTGATCGAGGGGCCCCCGGGCAGCGGCCGCACCGAACTGCTCCGGGCCGTCGCCGCGTCGCTCGCCTCCGCGGCCCGGCCCGACCGGCTCGGCATCCTCCTCGTCGACGGCTCCGGCGGCGAACAGGGCGAGCGCGGCGAGGGCCTGCTCCCCTGTACGGAGCTGCCGCATGTCTTCGCCCATCTCGTGGCGTCCGACCCGGTCCGGATGCGGGAGTTCGCGCAGGCCCTGGGCGGCGAGCTGAAGCGGCGCGCCGAGCTGCTCGGTGATCTGGACTTCGCAACCTGGCACGAGCGGTACGGGCGGCAGCAGGCCCAGCAGGAGGCCGCCCCCCGCGTCGTGGGCCAGCGCCCGCCGAGCGGTGCCGAGCGCAGGGGTGATCTGGACTCCCCGGCCAGCGGCACCCTGCGGCTGCGCCCGGCCGCCGCCCGGTCCGCGGACCCGGGCCCGTCCCCGCTGCCCCGCCTCGTCGTCCTCGCCGACGACTTCGACGCGCTGGTCGCCCCGGCGCTCGGCTCCCCGGCCGGCCCGCCGCCGGTTCGGTGGTGCGGGCGCTGGAGGCGGTGGCCCGGGACGGCGGACGGCTCGGGGTGCATCTGGTCGCCACCTCCGCGCGCCCCGACCGCACCGAGGACACCGAGCTGGCCCGGGGCGCCCGGCTGCGCATCGTGCTGGACGCCCCGGTGCTGCCGCCGTCCCCGGACGAACCGGCCCCGGGCCGGGGCAGGCTGGGGCATCCGGACGGCCGGGTGACGCCGTTCCAGGGCGGCAGGGTCACCGGGCGCATCCCGCGTACGGCGACGCTCCGTCCGACGGTCGTCCCGCTGGAGTGGGAGCGGATGGGCGATCCGCCGACCCGGCGCCCGGTCCGGGAGCTGGGCAACGGGCCGACGGACCTCGCGCTGCTCGCCAGCGCCCTGGAGCGCGCGGCCCGTTCGGTGAACGCCGAACGGCTGCCCGCTCTGGTGCCGTTCACCACCTGACGCCGACTCCGGGAGAACTCCTCCTACCCCTGCCCGGCCTCGCTTCCGACATGCCCTGACATGACGTCACGACGCGATCACGATCAGCGCGTTGGGGCCTCCGGCGGTATTGCGGGGCCCGTGCGCCGGGCGTAGGACTGTGCGCACGGACGACGTAGTCCGGGCATGCGACGTGGCCGGGCGCGTACGGAAGAGACGGGGCAGGAATGCGCACAACCTTCTCGATACGCAGGGCCGCACTCGTGTTCGCGGCGGTCGGCGCCCTGGCGCTCACCGGCTGCGGGGGCGACGGCGACGGCAAGAAGAAGTCGGGCGACGACTCCGGCAAAGGCACGGACAGCGCGTCCACGGTCGACCTGCCGAAGCTGGACGGGGAAAAGGTCTCCGTCGCCGCGGTGTGGACCGGACCCGAGCAGGCCAACTTCACCAAGGTGCTGGACGAGTTCGAGAAGCGTACGGGCGCGGACGTCACGTTCGTCCCGGCGCAGGACCCGATCATCAACTTCCTGGGCACCAAGATCGCGGGCAAGCAGCCGCCGGACGTGGCGATGATCCCGCAGGTCGGCGCGATCCAGCAGGCGGCGGCGAAGAAGTGGGCCAAGCCGGTCGGACCCGAGGCACGGGCCCAGCTCGGCCAGAACTACGCCCAGGTCTGGCAGGACCTCGGCGCGGTCGACGGCACCCAGTACGGGGTGTATTTCAAGGCCGCCAACAAGTCCCTGATCTGGTACAACGCCGCCGCGTTCGACAACGCGGGAGCGAGCGAGCCGAAGACCTGGAAGGACTTCCTGACCACCGCCGAGACAGTGGGCGCCTCCGGGGTCACCCCGGTCTCGGTGGGCGGCGCGGACGGCTGGACGCTGACCGACTGGTTCGAGAACGTCTACCTCTCGCAGGCGGGCCCGGAGAAGTACGACCAGCTGGCGAAGCACGAGATCCCGTGGACCGACCCGTCCGTGAAGGACGCGCTGACCACACTGGCCGAGCTGTTCGGGAAGCCGGAGCTGATCGCGGGCGGCGCGGACGGGGCGCTCCAGACGGAGTTCCCGGCCTCGGTGACGCAGACCTTCACCGGGGGCGACCAGCCCAAGGGCGCGATGGTCTTCGAGGGTGACTTCGTCGCCATCAACATCGCGCAGACCGAGGCGGAGATCGGTACGGACGCCAAGGTGTTCCCGTTCCCGGCGGTCGGCGCGGACTCGCCCGTGGTGACCGGCGGCGACGCGGCGGTGGCGCTGAAGGACAGCAAGGGCGCTCAGGCCCTGCTGACCTGGCTGGCGTCGGCGGACGCGGCGAGGATCTGGGCCGAGGCGGGCGGGTTCATCTCCCCGAACAAGGGCCTGGACCTGAAGGCGTACCCGAACGAGGTGCAGCGCACGATGGCGCAGGCGCTGATCGACGCGGGTGACGACGTCCGTTTCGACATGTCCGACCAGGCCCCGCAGTCGTTCGGCGGGACGCCCGGGGCGGGCGAGTGGAAGATCCTCCAGGACTTCCTGAAGAACCCGAAGGACATCGCGGGGACCCAGAAGAAACTGGAGTCCGAAGCGGTCAAGGCGTACAAGAGCTGACGGCGTGACGACAGCGACCGCGGGGGCGCCGGTGCGGCGCCCCCGCCGACGACACGAGTCCGCGCCCGTCCCCCGACCCGAAGAAGCCCGGCCGGAGCGTGACCGGCACCCGCGGGGTCGTCGCGGCGGTGTTCCTGCTGCCCGCGCTGGTGCTGCTCGGTGCGCTGGTGCTCTACCCGATCGGGTATTCGGTCTACCGGTCGTTCTTCGACCAGGCCGGTACGGGCTTCGCCGGGTTCGACAACTACGAGGCGCTGTTCACCGACGACACGATCCTCACCGCGGTGAAGAACAACGCGATCTGGGTGGTCTTCGCCCCCACGGTCGCCACCGCGCTGGGCCTGATCTTCGCCGTGCTCACCGAACGGACCCGCTGGGGCACCGCGTTCAAGCTGATCGTCTTCATGCCGATGGCGATCTCGATGCTGGCGGCGGGCATCATCTTCCGGCTGGTGTACGACCAGGCTCCCGAACGCGGGGTGGCCAACGCGGTGGCGGTGAGCGTGCACGACACGTTCAACGAGTCCGCGGGCTATCCGAAGGCCCGCCCGCTGCCCGTCCACCCGCTGGAGAAGGCAGCCGGCGGGACGTTCGTCTCCAAGGAGCCGATCCGGGCGGGCGAGCCGCTGCGGGTGCCGCTGGTCGGTGTGGCCCCGGCGAAGATGCCGGGCGACGCACGGCCGGCCGAGGGCGCGCCTGCGGCCTCCGGGGACAGGATCTCCGGTACCGCGTGGCTGGACTTCACCCGGGGCGGCGGCGGGAAGCCGAACGTCGTCGACCCGAAGGAGCTGGGGCTCAAGGGCCTGAAGATCGAGGCGGTGAAGGGCGGCAAGGTCGTCGCCACCGCCACAGCGGGCGCGGACGGGGTGTTCAGCCTGCCCGCCTCCGCCGACGGGGCCCAACTGCGGCTGCCCGCAGACAACTTCCGCGAGCCGTACAACGGCGTCGACTGGCTCGGCCCGTCCCTCGTGACGCCCGGGATCATCGGCAGTTACGTGTGGATGTGGGCCGGGTTCGCGATGGTGCTGATCGCCGCCGGTCTCGCCGGTCTGCCGCGCGAACTGCTGGAGGCGGCCCGGGTCGACGGGGCCAACGAGTGGCAGGTGTTCCGCCGGATCACGGTGCCCATGCTGGCGCCGGTGCTCGCGGTGGTCCTGGTGACGCTGATGATCAACGTACTGAAGGTCTTCGACCTCGTGTTCATCATCGCGCCGGGCTCCTCCCAGGACGACGCGAACGTCCTGGCGCTCCAGTTGTACCGGTCCTCGTTCGGCACGGACGCGGACCTGGGGATCGGCAGCGCGATCGCGGTGCTTCTGCTGCTGCTGGTGATCCCGGTGATGCTGGTCAACATCCGCCGGATCCGGAAGGAGGGACGGCGATGAGCAGCGCACCGGACGTGAACACCGCACGCATCGGCCGCCAGAAGGCGGTCTCCCGGCACCCGGGAGGCACCCAGGAAGCGCCCAAGGCCCGGCAGTCCCTGGGAGCCAGGATCGCCGCCCGCGCGGGCGGCGGGGTGATGCGGGTCTTCCTGGTCCTCGTCGCCCTGTTCTGGCTGATGCCCACGATCGGTCTGCTGCTGTCCTCGCTGCGCGGTCCGCAGGACATCGCGGCGACCGGCTGGTGGAAGATCTTCACCGCCCCCTCCGAGCTGACCTTCGAGAACTACCAGCGGCTGCTGGACAATGCGACGATCACCGGCTCGCTCGGCAGCACCATCATGATCACCGTGCCGTCCACGGTGCTGGTCGTGCTGATCGGTTCGTTCGCCGGATACGCCTTCGCCTGGATGGAGTTCCCCGGCCGGGACTGGCTGTTCCTGCTGGTCGTCGGGTTGCTCGTGGTGCCGGTGCAGGTCGCGCTGATCCCGGTCTCCGAACTGTTCGGCACCATCGGGATCTTCGAGACGACGCTCGGGGTGGTGCTGTTCCACACGGCGTTCGGCCTGCCGTTCGCGATCTTCCTGCTGCGGAACTTCTTCGCGGAGATCCCCCGCGAACTGCTGGAGGCCGCCCGGCTCGACGGGGCGGGCGAGATCCGGCTCTTCACCCGGGTCGTGATGCCGCTGGGCGGCCCGGCGATCGCCTCGCTCGGGATCTTCCAGTTCCTGTGGGTGTGGAACGACATGCTGGTCGCACTGATCTTCGCGGACTCCGAGTCGCCGCCGATCACCGTGGCGCTCCAGCAGCAGGTACGCCAGTTCGGCAACAACATCGATGTGCTCGCGCCCGGCGCGTTCGTGTCGATGGTGATCCCGCTGGCGGTGTTCTTCGCCTTCCAGCGGCAGTTCGTCTCCGGCGTGATGGCGGGCGCGGTCAAGTAGCCCGCGCCGCACGGCCGTACACCCGCAGAGGCGTACCGCCGGAAACGTACGGCTGTACGTCAACACGAAGCGGCCCGGTTCCCCGGAACCGGGCCGCTTCGGCGTCCGGGTCCCCCGATTGCCACGTCCGGCGTAACCCTGTCATTCCATCCGACGTTTGCGCTCTGCCTGGATTTCCGCGAACGATCGACCCATGGATGTGTAGTGCCCCGGTTCTCCGTCATCGTGCCCGCATTCCGGGTCCAGGCGTATCTGCACGCGTGTCTGGATTCCGTGCTGGCCCAGTCCTTCAAGGACTACGAGATCATCGTGGTCGACGACTGCTCCCCCGACGCCTGCGGACCGATCGCCGACGAGTACGCCCGCCGGGACCACCGTGTCACCGCCCTGCACCTGCCCCGCAACATCGGCCTCGGCCCGGCCCGCAACGCCGGGATGGGCCGGGCGGCCGGCGACTACCTGATCTTCCTCGACGGCGACGACACCCTGCTGCCGGACGCCCTCCAGACCATCGCCGACCGCGTCGACACGACCGGCGAGCCCGACGTCCTGATGTACGACTACGCCCGTACGTACTGGACGGGCCGCAGCGTCCGCAATGTCCTGGCCGCCCATCTCGACGAGAGCGGCCCCGGGCGCTTCCGCCTCACCGACCGCCCCGAGCTGCTGCAACTCCTCATGGTCGTCTGGAACAAGGCGTACCGCCGCGCGTTCGTCGAGGCCGAGGGGTTCACCTTCCCGCCCGGCTACTACGAGGACACCCCCTGGACCTACCCGGTCCTGATGGCGGCCGACTCGATCGCGGTGCTCGACGCGGTCTGCGTCTCCTACCGGCAGCGGCGGCGCGGCAACATCCTCTCCACCACCAGCGAGAAGCACTTCGACGTCTTCGACCAGTACGACCGGGTCTTCGCGTTCATCGACTCCCGCCCCGAACTCGCGCTGTGGCGGCCGGTGATGTTCCGCCGCATGCTGGACCACTTCTCGGCGCTGTTCGCCTCCCGGGACCGGCTTCCGCTGCACAGCCGCGCCGCGTTCTTCCGCCGGGCGACCGCCTCCTGCCGCCGCTACCACGCCCCCGGCGCCCCGGCTCCCCGCCGCGCCCTGCTGCGGCACGGCCTGATGCACCTCGGCGCGCGGCGCACCTACCGTGCCCTGTCGGAGGCCCAGCGGCTCGGCGGCCGGCTGCGGAAAGGAGCGGCGGCCCTGCGCCGGGCGGTGCGGGGCACGGCCCTGCGGGCGCACTACCGGATCCAGGTGCGGCTGCCGCTGCGCACCCGGGACGCGGTGTTCACCACGCGGGGCGGCGGTGGGTACGGGGGCAGCCCGGCGGCGATCGAGGCGAAGGTCCGCGAGCTGGTCCCGGGGCTGCGGACGGCCTGGATCTGCCGCCCCGTCGACGCCCACACCGTGCCGACCGGCACCCGGCATCTCGTGCCCGGCACCTTCGCCCATCGGACCGCGCTGGCCCGCTCGGCGTACCTGGTGAACGACGGGTCCTTCGACCGGGGGCTGGTCAAGCGGCGGGGCCAGATCCTGGTGCAGACGCACGAGGGCACGCCGCTGCGGACCACGGGCACCGATCTGCTGGACCGGCCCGCCGCCGCCCGGGGCACGGACTTCGACGAGCTGCTGCGCCAGGTCGACACCTGGGACTTCTCCCTCTCGGCCAACCCGCACTCCACCCTCGTACGGGAACGGGCCTATCCGTCCGCGTACACGACGCTGGAGTTCGGCTCGCCGCGCAACGACGTCTACCACCGCAGCGGTCCGGTCGACGTGGCGCGGCTGCGCGAGACGCTGGGCATCCCCGAGGGCAGCACGGCCCTGCTGTACGCCCCCGTCTCCCGCGACTACCGGCGGGTCCAGCGGCCTTCCGTCGATCTGGAGCGGCTGGTCCGGGTCCTGGGCCCGCAGTTCGTGATCCTCGCCCGGGCGCCGCGCCCCGCAGGTCCGGGAGGCAGCGGCCGGGCGCCGCATCCCCGGATCATCGACGTGAGCGCCCACCGGTCCGTGGAGACGCTGGCGCTCGCCTCGGACGCCCTGATCACCGACTACGCCTCGCTGATGTTCGACTACGTCAACCTGGACCGCCCGGTGGTGCTGCACCTCGACGACATCGAGGCGTACGAGGCGGCCCGGGGCACGTACTTCGACATCGCGGCGTTCCCGCCCGGCGTCGTCGCCCGGAGCCAGGACGAGCTGTTCGACATCTTCGCCACGGACCACTGGCGGGGCTCCCGCTCGGCGCAGCTGCGGACCGCGTTCCGGGCCCGGTTCTGTCCGTACGACGACGGATACGCCGCCGAGCGGGTGGTGCGGCGGGTCTTTCTCGGGGAGAAGGACGGGCTGCCCCGGCCGGTGCCGTTCTCGGCCCGCCGGACGCCCGCGGCCCTGCCCGCGCAGGACGGGGCCGGGGCAGCCGTCGGAGGCTGACCCGGCCCGTAGGGGGCCGCTCAGCGCTCCAGGAACGCGAACAGCTCCTCCCAGCGGCGCAGGGTCTCCGGTTCGGAGAACCGCTGGACGCCGGAGCGGGCCCGCGCGCCCATCGCGTCGCGCAGCCGCGGGTTGCCGGTGAGCCGCAGCAGCCGGTCGGCGAGGGCGGCGACGTCACCGGCGGGGGCGAGGAGCCCGTCCTCGCCGTCCCGGACGATCTCCCGCACCCCGGGCGCGCAGTCGAAGGCGGCGCACGGCACCCCGCCGGCCATCGCCTCCAGCAGCGCCAGCGGGAAGCCCTCGCCCCGGGAGGACTGGACGAAGACGGAGGCGTCCGCGAGGGCCCGCTCCACGTCGTCGGTGCGGCCCATCCACTCCACGGAGCCGTCGAGGCCGAGGCCCGTGCACCGCGTCTTCAGCGCGGCCTCGTCCTCGCCCGCCCCGTACACGCGCAGCGTCCAGTCGGGGCGGGCGGGGGCGACCAGGGCCCAGGTGTCCAGGAGCAGGTCGATGCCCTTCTGGTCGCTGAGCCGGCCGATGCTCGCCACGGTCTTCGCGGTGCGCGCGGAGGGCACGAGCGGGAGGCGGGAGAGGGCGTTGGGCAGGAAGCCGACGTTGTTCATGCCGTCCCCGGCCCACCGGTCGGCGTCCTCCTCGGTGAGGACGAGCCAGTGGTCGAGGTCCTTGTAGTGGTTCTTGATCCAGCGGTAGCGGTGGCTCGCGCGGGAGTAGTCGTAGGACTCGTGGCTCATCCCGATGACGCGCAGCCCGGTGGTGTCGGCCTCCCCGACCCATTCCATCGCCCAGACCTGGGTGACGATGACGACTGCCCCGGGCCGGGCGGTCGCGAAGAGCTCCGAGAGCCGTCCGACGGCCTGCTTCTTGGCGGCGACCCGGGCGGCCTCCTTGCGCCGGGTGGGGATCCGGAAGCGGTCGCGGACACCGTGGGGGGTCCAGGGAGTCGGGGGTGGGCGGGATAGAGGGCGGTGACGGGGTGCTCGGGCTGCCGGGGCAGCGTCATCTTGAGGTCGGAGGCGTGGATGCCGACGGTGTGGACCCGGTGGCCCTGGTCCGCGAAGAGGCGGGCGGTCTGGTGCATCCAGGCGGTGACGCCGCCGAGTTCGTCGGTGCTGTTGGAGACGATGAAGATGTCGCGGCTCATCGGCCGGCCCCCCGGTCGTGGTCGGTGGTGTGGCGGACGCCCCGGGAGGCGGTGGGCCCGAAGACGGCGGCGACGGTGGCGCGGGCCGCGTCGCCCAGGTCGTAGGCGCCGAACCGGTCGGCGAACGCCCTGCGCTGGTCGGCGTACCGGGTGTCGGACTTCTTCAGTTCCGCGAGGGCGGCGAACAGCTCGTCCTGGGTCGCGGTCACCGGCCCCGGGGCCTGTTCCCGCAGGTCGAAGTAGCTGCCGCGCTCGGCCGCGTACGCCTCCAGGTCGGGGGCGAACAGCACGACGGGCCGGTCGAGGAGCGCGAAGTCGAACATGATGGAGGAGTAGTCCGTCACCAACACATCGGTGATCGCCAGGAGTTCGCTGACGTCGTGGTGGCGGGAGACGTCGACGACGGTGCCGGGCGGGCAGACCGGCAGCCGGGCCGACTCCAGGTAGTGGGCCCGCACGAGCAGGGTGTGGGTGTCACCGAACCGCTCCGCGAACTCCCGTACATCCAGCAGGAGTCGGCTCTTGCGCTGCTTTCCGGGACCGCCCCGGAACGTCGGGGCGTACAGCACGGTCTTCTTGTGGTCGTCGAGCCCGAGCGCCCCGGCGAGCGGCGGACGTGGCAGCCTTCCCTCGGTCTCGGTCCGGGTGCGCTCCGCGATCAGGGCGTCGTTGCGCGGGTAGCCGGTGCGCAGGAGCTTTTCCTCGGGCAGCCGGTAGGCGCGGGCGAGGGTGGCCACGTCGTGCTCGGAGCGGACGAGGAAGTGGTCGAAGCGGTCGACGGCCTGCTGGAGCCGTTCGCGCTGCGGGGCGTTCTGGAGCCGTACGCGGGTCTCGTCGAAGCCCATCCGTTTGTACGCGGAGCCGTGCCAGGTCTGGAGGTACGTGGTGTGCCGGGGCTTGCGCAGATGCTGCGGGAAGCCCTGGTTGTCCACCCAGTACTCGGCGCGGGCCAGCGCCCACAGGTAGCGCCAGGACCAGCGGCGTACGAGACGGGCGTCGTCCGGGAATCCGGCCGGGGAGGGGTCGTAGGACCAGGTGGCGTGGAGCTTCGGGCCCTGGCGGCGGATCTCCTCGTACAGGGCGCGCGGGCTGTCGCCGTAGCAGGTGCCCATGTGGCTCTCGAAGACGACGGAACCCCGGCGCACGGGGAGGCGGGTGAGCCAGGTGTTGTAGGCGGGGGCCTTGAAACCGCGGGAGCGGTAGCGGTCGAGGCGCTTGCGCAGGGCACGGACGAGGAGCTTGGCCTTGCGGGCGGGCCGGAAGCGGGTGGCGTAGCGGATCAGGCGGTGCGCGGTGCGGGCCGGGCGGCGGCGGGCGGCCAGCCGGAGCGCGAGGTGGTCCTTGACGGTGATGTAGGGCTCCCAGGTGTCCCCGGCGAGCCGCCCGAGCCGGGGCCGCGCGGCGAAGCGGACCGCTCCGGCCACCTGGTCCCGCGGGGCGAACAGGTCGCTGACGGACCGGACCCCGTCGGCCTCCACGATGAGCCGCGCGTCCCACGCCGTGTCGCGGACGCCGACGGGGCGCAGGCGGCGCGAGACGTCGGCCCGCGCGCGCCAGGTGATCCCGGTCCCGTCGTGCCGGACCACCTCGGCCGGGAACGCGACGGCGCGCGCCCCGCCCCGGGCCCGGAACTCCAGGGCGGCGGTGAGGGGGGCGCCGGGGCGGGGTCCGGTGGGCCCGGGCAGCACGAGACGGCCTTCGAGGAGCAGACGGCTCCCGTCGGCGGCGGCGCAGCGGGTGAGCCGGTTCATCAGCCGCATCTCGCCGAACCGGCGGTACTGGTGGCCGAGTTCGGTGATGTCGGCGACGGGGTCCTCCGCGCCGCCGGTCCAGCCGACCCGGCCGTCCGCGCCCGGCGTCAGCGGCGCGCACACGGTGGCGGGCCGGCTCAGCGCGTAGGCCGCGGCCAGGATCCCCTCGGTGTCGCCCCGGCCCAGCAGGGTCACGGCGACCCGCTCCAGCGGCGGCAGGTCCGGCGGGACGGGCCCGGTCAGGGTGCGGGCGGCAGCGGCGGCGACCCGGTCGCGGCGGACGGCGGGCAGAGCGGGGAAGGACCGGACCAGCGGCACCAGATGATCCCGGTGGAACGCCTTCTCCCGCTCCTCGCGCAGTTCGGGCAGTCCGCGCGCGAGGAGGGTGTTGGCGACCCGGCGGTGGGCCTCGACCAGGGCGACGAGGTCGCGGGCCCGGTCCGGGACGGCCCGGCCGGTCACGACGAGCCGGCGGACCAGGGCGATCCGGCCGACCGACGCGGCGGCGAGCGGGCCGAACAGGATCTCGCCGTGCGCCAGGTCCTCCTCGTAGCGCAGCCCGTGCCGTCGGGCGGCCTCGCGGCGCAGACAGAATCCGGTCACCAGGGCGTCCCGGACGACGAGTTGGGGGGCCTCGGTGAAGCGGGTGAGGGTGCGGGAGCGGGCGAACAGCTCCCCCTGCCAGGACGGTTCCCGCTCCTTGCCGCTGTCGTCGGTGATCCGGCTCCAGCGGCCGGCGATCAGGTCGGCGCGGCTGGTCTCGCCCGCCTGCCAGAGGTTGCGGCAGGCGTGCCGCTGGAGCCGCTCGCCGCTGCCGAGGACCAGGACGTACCGGCCGGTCGCCGCGTCGAGGCCCGCGTTGCGCAGGGCCCCGGTGGTGCGGGCGGCCGGGTCGGCGTGGACGAGGCGGACCCGCTCGGGCGCGCGGGCGGCGAGGGCGCGGGCGGCGGTGCGGACGGCCGGGTCGGCGGCGGAGGCGAGGACGACAAGGGCCACGGAGGCGCGCATCGACTGGCCGAGGACGGACTCCACGGAGGCGCGCAGGGCGTCGGCCCCGCCGGGGCCCTCGCCGTCCCCGCCACCGGTGATCACACAGCTGAAGTCGCTCATGCCCGCTCCCCCTCGACAGCCCGGTCGCTCTTCAGCATCCGGTCCACGACCCGGGCGGCGGCGGTCCCGTCGTCGAGGTCGCAGAACGCCTCCCGGAACCGCTCGTACGCCTCCCGGTGTCCGGCGGTGGCCGCGTCCGGGTCACGGAGCGCGGCCACGATCCCGGCGGAGTCGGGGATCAGGGGCCCGGGGGCGCGGTGCTCGAAGTCGAAGCAGAAACCGCGCAGGGTGTCGCGGTAGTGGGCCAGGTCGTAGGTGTGGAAGAGCATCGGACGGCCGGTCTGCGCGAAGTCGAACATGATCGAGGAGTAGTCGGTGACCAGCACATCGCTGATCAGCAGGAGTTCGGTGACGTCCGGATGGCGGGAGACGTCCCGGACGAAGTCGGTGCCGGGCACGCTGCCGCCGACGAGGTAGTGCCGCCGGACCAGCAGGACATGGTCGTCGCCGAGGGTCTCGCGGGCGTGTTCCAGGTCGAGGTGGAGGTCGGGGGCGTACTTCCCGCCCTTGCGGGGCTGGTCCTCGCGCCAGGTGGGGGCGTACAGGACCACGCGCCGCCCTTCAGGGATCGCGAGCCGTTCCCGTACGGCGGCGGCGACCTTGGCCCGGTCGGGGGCGTACAGCAGGTCGTTGCGCGGGTAGCCGCACTCCAGGACCTCGCCGCCGTAGCCGAAGGCGCGGCGCAGGACGGGGGTGGAGAAGCTGTTCGGGGAGACGAGCACGCTCCACTGGGCGGAGCGTCGTTCCATGGAGGCCATGTAAGCGGCGTCGGCGTGCGGGCTGCCCGCGAGGTCGCGGCCGATGCGCTTGAGGGGGGTGCCGTGCCAGGTCTGGACGACGCACTGCCCCTCGGCCCGCTCGAACCATTCGGGGAGATGGGTGTTGGTGACGATCCAGCGGCTGCGGGCCAGCGCCTGATACCACTCGGCGCTGTGCAGGGCGACGGGCCGGACCCCGTCGGGCACCGCCGCCTGCTGGTCGCGGACGACCCACAGGTGCTCGATGTCCGGTGCCCTGGAGGCCAGTTCGCGGTGGATCGCGCGGGGCGAGTCGGAGAACTGGCGGCCGTCGTAGCTGGCGTAGAGGACGGCGGGGCGGGTCGCGGCCGGGGCGACGGCACGGACCACGGCATACCGCTCACGCCGGACGCGCTGCCCGTACGCCCCCCGGTCGACGGCCGGGAGGGCGCTGCCGGACTCCAGTACGAGCCGGTCGTGGTAGCGCCGCTGGAGGGTGAAGTCCCGGTGGTTCTGCTCCTGTTGCCGGGGCAGGGTGCTGTGCAGCGGCGTGCTCAGCCGGAGCGGCCGGTACGCCTCCGGGTCCCGCTCCCCCGGCGTGCGCAGGAAGGGGTACCAGCGCCCCTCGCCGAGCGGCAGCGCTCCGCCGGGCCCGTCGACGGCGGCGGGGGCGATGACGGCCCGGAAGGCGTCGCCCTCACCCCGCTCCACCTCGACGACGGCTTCCTCCTGGTGGCCGCTGTGGCGCAGGACGAGTTCGTGGGCGGTGCCCGTGGGCTCGGGGAAGGCCCCTTCGAGGACCAGCCCGCCCGTACCCTCCCAGACGGCGGAGGTGACGACGGGCTGGACGGCCCGGTCGGTGAGGACGAGGTCGCCCGAGGGGTTGGGGGCCGCGTACACCTCGCGTCCGCCGGGCAGGGCGTAGCGCCCGTCCTGAACTTCGGACGGGGAGGCGACGGTCAGGGGCCGTCCGTCGCACATGAGTTGGACGCCCCAGATGTCGTCCTGCCCTCGGAACGCGCTGAGCGGGATGTCCGCGGCCCGGGAGCCGGGCGAGCCGCGCAGAGCGAACTCCCGGGTCTCCTTGGTACGCCACTCGGTGAGGCGGAGGGCGACAGGACCGAAGTCGCCGAGGACTTTCACCTCCAGGCGCACGGCGTCCTCGACCGCCGACTGCCCGGACAGGACGGCGGCGACGCGTTCGGTGCGCAGCTCCAGCTTGTTGCCGGACAGGACGGGGACGATACGGGTCCGCTCGTCGGTGTACGTCACGGTGGGCGGGGCCGGGGTGCCGACGAGCCGCATGGGGCCACGGCGGGGCCGTCCCGCGCCGACGACGACGGCCTCCAGCTTCCAGGTCGTACGGCCGCCGCTCGCTTTCCCGGCGAGCCTGCGCGGGTCGACGACGGCAGTGAACCCGGCACGCTCGTACCGGTGCAGGGAGCGGCCGGACCGGGCGGTGGCCTCGTCGCCGCCGACGGGGCGCAGCCGCAACGGGATCAGCCGCTTCCCGGATCGCAGCCAGCCGAGGCGCGGAGGCCCGCCCGGGGCGTTGCGCACATAGGCGTACCCGGTGAGACGCAGCAGCCCGTCCCGCCAGACGGCGTCGGTGAGGTGGGCTTGGACGGGCAGGTCGGCGGCGGTGAGCGCGGTCGCGGCGGGGGGCAGCGGGTCGCGGACGGCGGGGTGGTGAGCGCGGGGACGGAGCAGCCCGCGGACGTGGAAGGTGTCCCGGTCCTTCTTCTCGTCGGCGAGGAGGGTGAGGAGTTCGGGGAGCCGGCGTTCGCGGATGAGCTGCCACTTGACCCGCAGATGCAGGGGCAGCGAGGCGAAGGCGTCGGGTTCGACGGTGGAGGCGAACGCGCCGGCGTGCTCCAGGAAGGCTTCGTGGAACTCCGCGTCGCCGTCCGGCAGGGCCTCGATGAACAGCCACAGGTCGCCGGAGAGGGCGTGGGCGTCGTAGCGGCGCTTGGCCTCGGCCGCCCCTCCGCCTTCGGCCGCCCCTTCTTCGGATGCCCGCTCGGCGAGGAAGCTGCTGACGGTGGTCACCGCGGTGACCCGGTCCCGGATGCCCCGGGGGACGGCCCTCCGGGTGGTGATCGAACCGTCGCGGTCGCGCCAGTGGTAGACGGGTTCCTCGACGACGTCGACCGAGCGGGCCAGGAAGTGGGCGGGGAGGACGACGGCGATGTCCTCGTACAGCACGCCCGTCGGGAAGGCGAAGGCGTGCTCGTCCCAGAAGGTGCGGCGGAAGACCTTGTTGCAGGCGATACGGTCGCCGAGCAGGATCCAGTCCCGGGTGACATGGGTGGCCGGGCGGGCCTTCTCCATCGGTTTGCGGAACATCGGGGACTGTTCCAGATCCCCGCCCGCCCGCAGCCGCAGGACGTTCCCCGTGGCGAAGTCGGAGCCGGAGCGGTCGAGTTCGGCGAGCATCCGGGCGTACGCGCCGGGCGGGACGACGTCGTCGCTGTCGACGAAGGTCAGGAACTCCGCGCCGGGGTGGGCCTCGCGGACCCCCGCGTTGCGGGCTGCGCCGAGCCCGGCGTTCTGCTGCCGGAACAGCCGGAAACGGGGATCGCGTTCGGTGAACTCCTGCGCCAAGGACGGGCCGTTGTCCGTGGAGCCGTCGTCGACGAGGACGACCTCCAGGTCCGGCATGGTCTGCTCGGCGAGCGAGGACAGGCAGGCACCTAGGTACTCCTCGACGTTGTAGAGGGGGACGACGACGGTGAGACGGGGTGCCATCGCGGCGCACGATCCTTCCGGGGACTGGGGCTTCGGGGCGTGGAGGGGCCGCCGGGGGCCATGGGGTACAACCCGTGCCGTGGTGACCGGTCACCCGAGGGGGTCCGTTCGGGTGACGGGAGGGGCGGAGTCGGTCGCCCGGGGGCGCGCCGGTGACGCGTTCGAGCCCCGCACCGGGGAGGGCACGGGGCTCGGCAGGACTGCGCAGGGCACGAGTCAGGGCTTGACGGCGATCCGGCCCTCGTCCATGCGGAGCAGGAGGAGCCGCTCACCGGCCTTCTCCAGGAACTCGTCCACCGCCTGCCGGGATCCCTGCCAGTAGCCGTAGTCGTCGATCAGCAGGACGCCACCGGGGACCAACCGGTCGTACAGGTGCTCCAGTTCATGCTTCGTGGAGGCGTACCAGTCGGTGTCCAGGCGCAGGATCGAGATCTGCTCCGGCGCCTGCCCGGGGACGGTGTCCTCGACCCGGCCCCGCACGTAGTGCACGCGCTCCTTCGGGTAGGGCACGTCCTCGAAGCCCGCCTTGACGTCCTCCAGTGACGCGACCGCCCAGATCGGCCGGTCCTTGCCCTGGGCGTCCAGCAGTTCCTGGGCCGGCCGGCCGTCGCGCCGCAGGTCCTCGGCGGTGGGCGGGGTCATCCCCTCGTACGTGTCGAAGAGGTAGAGGTCACGGTCGGTCTCCCCGACCGACAGCAGGGTCCGGGCGCACGCCTGCATCGAACCGCCGCGCCAGACACCGCACTCGACGATGTCGCCGGGGATGTCGTGCCGGGCGATGTACCGGGTGGCGAGGATGAACGCGTTGAGCCGCTCCGGCGAGGTCATCGAGTACGGCTTGACCGCGCGGATGATGTCCTTCGCCTCGTCGTCGTAGTCCGCCGGGAACGCGAGGGCGGGCTTCTTCGCCTGGGGCTTCGGGGCGGGTGCGGGGTCCGCCGCCGGGGCGGCCGGGGCCGGGGCCGGGGCGGGGGCGGTGCGGGCGGCGGGCACCGTGACACGCCTGAGCTGGTATCCGGTGAGCTGCTGAAGGACGCCGTTGACGGCGTTGCGCCAAGCCATGCCCCGGGACAGTACGCGCGGTTTGCGGCTCATGTCACCTTTCGTCAACCTGTCATTGATTCCGGCGCGGTTCCGGGAGCGGACGCCGGAGCGGACACGGAGGGCGGCGCGGACGCGGGCTCGGACGCCGGCTCGGGTACGGGGGCGGTGGGCCTGCCGCACCGGTCACGGCCGTCGACCGGCCGGGGCAGCGGGACGCCGTCCACGCCGCCGACCCGGTTCGCCCACCACACCGCGGACTCCCGCACGACGAACATGGTCAGCCGGGGGTAGCGCCGCGGCTTGCGGAACACGCCGACGGAGTCGCCCCAGTAGGCGGCCTTCCTGTCGATGGCCCGGTAGTCGTGCCAGATCCCCTTCTGCGGCGGGAAGTCGGTGTAGGCCTCGATCAGTTCGAGCCGGGAGTGGGCGGCGAGGGCGCGGAATCCGTCGGGGTAGTAGCGCCAGCAGTCCTGGGCGTCGTGGACATGGCCGCGCGAGGGGGCGGTGATGAACGCGTGGCCGCCCGGCTTCAGGATCCGGGCGATCTCCAGCATCGAGGCCCAGAAGAACGGGATGTGCTCGAAAGCCTGACCGGAGAGGACGACATCGGCGCTGTTGGAGCGGGCGGGGATGCGGTACGGCTTCGTCATCACCGCGTCGACGTTGGGGCCGTCCTGGACGTCGACCCCGAAGTAGTCGACGGAGTGCCCGGCGAGCAGCGCCCGGTGGGTACGGGTCTGCTTGCCGGAGATCCGCGACCCCAGGTCGACGACCCGGTACGCGCCCTTGCCGGAGGCAGGCCCTTCGACGGGCAGGTACTCCTTGATGCAGAGTTCCATCTGCTCGTAGGCGGACCGGTGCATGGACGTCTCCCAACCTGGCGGTGTGCGTGAGCTGTCGGAATCAACGACTGGGCGGGGCAAAGGAGACGGCGAAGAACCGCCGTACGACCCGTTCCGCCGCGTGCCCGTCGTCGTACGGGCAGAACCGCTCCCGGAACGCGGTGCGCAGCGCGGCCGACGCGGGCGAGCGCCACTCCCCCGTACGGAACACCTCGACCAGTTCGTCAAAGGAGGTGGTGACGGCGCCCGGGGTGTCGCCGGGCCGGCCGGAGAGCAGGTCGAAGTACGTGCCGCGCGTGGTCCGGTAGGTGTCCCAGTCGGGGGCGTGGACGACGATCGGGCGGTCCAGGCAGGCGTAGTCGAACGCCAGCGAGGAGTAGTCGGTGATCAACGCGTCAGCGGCCAGGCAGAGTTCTTCGACCCGGGGGTGCGCGGTGACGTCCAGGACGCGTCCGGTCGGCGCGCTCCCCAGTCCGGCGGACCGGCCGTAGAAGTAGTGAGCGCGCACCAACACCACGTAATTCGCGCCCAGTTCGCGAGCCAGGTGCTCGGGGTCGAGGTCCGGGACGAAGCCCTCGCGGTAGTCGCGGTGGGTCGGGGCGTAGAGGAGTGCGGTCCGGTCCGCGTGGATGCCGAGTTCGGCGCGGATCTTCGCGATGTCCTCGGCGGTGGCGGTGAAGTAGACGTCGTTACGGGGGTAGCCGAGGTCGAGCCGCTGGTACGGGCCCGGGTAGACGCGGTCCCACACCTCGGTGCTGTGCGGGTTGGCGGAGAGGCTGAAGTCCCACTGGCCCACGTGCGCGAGGATCTTGGCGAAGTCCGCCTTCCGGGCCAGCTCGGGGTAGGCCCGCTGGTCCAGGCCCATCGTCTTGAGCGGGGTGCCGTGGTGGGTCTGGAGGTAGCGCTGACCGGGACGTTTGGTGAACCCGCCGGGGAAACTGGAGTTGTTCACCAGGTAGGTGGCGGTGGCCATCGCCCGCCAGTAGGGACGCGAGCCCTCGATGACGTACGGCACGCCCGGGGGCATCCGGTCGCGGTGCCGGGAGGAGACGGCCCACACACCCCTGATGTGCGGGGCGAGTTCGCGGGCCTTGGCATGGACGGCGGCCGGGTTGCAGGCGACGCCCCGATTCCAGTAGGCGCCGTAGACGGCGAGGTTCGGGTCGAGCGGGCGGCGGAGGTCGGTGCGGTAGGCGGCCCGCATGACCTGCCTGCGGACGTACCGCTTCACGGAAGCGCGGGAGGGCATGGCAGCCGAGCGTAATCCCGGAGGCGGGGAACGGACGGCCCGCGTTCACCCGTTCGGGTCAGCGGCGGTGACCCCCGGACCCGCCCCCTGTTGACCAGGACATGAAGCCACCACTCCTCAGCGTCGTCGTCCCCGTCCACAACGTCGAGGCCTATCTGGAGGACTGCCTGCGGTCGGTGGCGGAGCAGACCCTCGACGCCATCGAGGTGGTGATGGTCGACGACGGTTCGACGGACGCGAGCGGCCGGATCGCGGCGGAGTTCGCCGCCCGGGACGGGCGTTTCCGCCTGGTACGGCAGCCGAACGCGGGCCTGAGCGCCGCTCGCAACACCGGCGTCCGGCACACCACGCCCACCGTGCCCTACCTGGCGTTCGCGGACAGCGACGACCTCGTCGTGCACGACGCGTACGAGCGGATGACGGCCGCGCTGGAGTCGAGCGGCTCCGATCTGGTGACCGGGAACGTGTGGCGGCTGACCGGGCAGGGACGGCAGCAGGCCTGGCAGTACCGCTGGCTGACGGGCCCCCGCTCGCGTACGCACATCACCCGGGATCAGCGGCTGCTGGCCGACCGGGTGGCGTGGAACAAGGTGTTCCGGCGGTCCTTCTGGGACGCGCACGGCTTCGCCTTCCCCGAGGGCAGGCTGTACGAGGACACCCCGGTGATGATCCCCGCGCACTACCTCGCGGGCTCGGTCGACGTCCTCGCCGAGCATGTCTACTACTGGCGGGTGCGGGAGGGCTCGATCACCCGGCGGCGTACGGACGTCACGGGCGTACGGGACCGGATCGCCGCGTGCGAGCAGGTCAGTGCGTTCCTGGACGGCCGGGACGCGGCTCAGCGGCGGGCGTACGACGCGTCCTGCCTCCGCGACGACTTCGGGTACTTCCTGGACGGCCTGCCGATGGGCGGCCCGGCGTACCGGGCGGCGTTCCTGGAGGGCGCGGGGGCCTTCGTCGACCGGGCAGGCCCCGAGGTGCTGGAAGGTCTGCCGGTGGAGCTGCGCATCAAGTGGCAGCTGGTACGGGAGCGACGCCTGGCGGACCTGCTGGCGGTCCTCGCCTTCGAACGGGCCAACGGGACGGGCACGTTCGCCGTGGAGGGCCTTCCGGGGCGACGCCGGGCGGTGTACCCCGGCGTGCGCGGCGCGAGCGCCCGGCTCGCGCGCACGGACATCCCGGCGGTCGCACGACTCCTGGAGGCGCGGTGGGGCGCGGACGGGAAGCTGCGGCTGCGCGGGTACGCGTATCTGCGCAACCTCCCCGCCGGGCCGTCGCACCGGCGGCTGACGGTGGGCATGGTCCGGGCGGAGCGGGGACGAGCGGTGCGGCCGGTGCCGGTGCGATCCGTTCCCGCACCGGAGGCGACGGTGAACTCCGGCCAGGAGCTGCACGGTTACGACCACGCGGGCTTCGAGCTGGTCCTCGATCCGGACAGGCTGCCCGCGACGGCGGAGGGCGGCGGCTGGCTGGTGGGCCTGGTGCTCGCCGCCCCCGGAACGGTCCGCCGGGTCGCGGTGCGCGCGCAGGACGCGGGCGCGGATCAGCCGCTGGTGCACGACCTGGGCGACGGGCGGCGGGCGGTGCTGGACTTCCGGGGCGGCCGGCTCCGGCTGACGGTGGCGCGCCTGCGGGCCCGCGCCGAGGGACACCGGACGGTCGCCGCCGGGACGGCGGAGGCCTCGCTGGAGATCACGGGCCGGCTCCTCGACAGGACGACGAAGGCCACGGCGGTGGTGCTGACCCGCGAGGACGGCGAGGAGCACTCCTGTGTGGTGGCGTACGGGGAGGGCTCCGGGCCGCAGGGTGGCGCACCCGGGCCGGACAAGGGTGCACCCGGGCCCGCCGGGGTCAGTTCTGGCTCCGGCGGTCGCGGGCCCGGGCCCGCCGGGCTCGCGTTCACCGTGCGCGTGCCGCTCGCCGAACTCGCCGCCGTGCCGCCCGCCGTGCACCGGGCCCCCCGCGAGGTCGAGGCGGCGGACGGGGCGGGATGGCAGGTCCGGCTGCTGCTGGCCGACGGCACTCGCGTCCCGCTGCCCGCCGCCCCGGACCTGCCGCCGCCCGCATACGCGGACGCGGCGGGCGATCTGGTGCTGGACCTGGCGGGACCGCCGTACGTGGACCGGGTGGACCCCGCTCCGGAGGGGGGCCTGCGGATCTCGGGGACGTACGCCCCGTCGGCTCCGGGAGCGGGGACAGGGACGGCGGACGCGCCCGGCGCCCGTCTCGTCCTGCGCCACGAGACGCTGCACGAGGTGGTCCCGGTCGCGGAGGCCGAGGTGATCGATGCGACGACCGACGAGAACGAGGCCCCGGGTGCCCGGGGAACCGAGGTGGGTACCCGGGGTACCCACCCCTCCCTCCGCTTCTCCGCGCTGATCGCCCCACCGCTCCCGGAGGGCCGCTGGGAGCTCCGCCTGGACGGCCGCCCCGTCCGCGTCCTCGGCTCCGCCGCCGCGCAGCTGCCCTGCGGCGGGGGCGAGAACGCGCTGCGGCTGGAGCGGCGGCACGGCGACCGGCTGTCCGTCGTCGCTCCGCCCGACCTCCCGGCCGCCGGGCGGAGCGCGTACCGCAGGCGGCTCCTGCGCGCCGCGCACCACCCGGACCAGCGCACGCCCGGCGCGCCCTCCGCCGACCGGCGCACGCCCAGAACATCGCGCAGGCTCCCGCTTCCGCTCCGCGACACCGTCCTCTACGCGGGCGGCGACTCCCCGCGCGCCGTCCACGCCGAACTCGTGCGCCGGGGCACGGACGCCGAGCATCTGTGGGTCACCGGTACCACCCCCGGCCGCACCACCCCCGTCCCGCCCGGCGCGCGGGCGGTCCCCGTGCACAGCGCCGCCTGGTACGAGGCGCTCGCCCGCTCCCGCCGGATCGTCACGGACGACCAGCTGCCCGTCTGGTTCGAGCGGCGGCCCGGGCAGACGGTCGTCCAGACCTGGCACGGCACCCCGCTCGGCCGGTTCGGCTCCGGTCTGGCGGACTCCCTCTACGCCGACCACCAGCACCTCGCCACCCTGCCGCAGCGGTCGGCCCAGTGGTCGGTCCTGATCTCCCCGAGCCGCTTCGCCACCCCGTTGCTGCGCCGGTCGCTCGCGTACGAGGGCGAGGTGCTGGAGGCCGGCTCTCCCGCCAACGACGTCCTGTTCCCGCCGGTACGGGACAAGGCGGCCGACGAGGTACGGCGCGGGCTCGGGATCCCGGAGGAGCACCGCGTCGTGCTGTACGCCCCGACCTACCGCGACCACCTGGCCCATCCCCCGTCCGCCGCCCCCGACCGCACGGCCCCCGGTCCGTACCGCTGGGACCCGGCGCTCGACCCGCACGCCCTGGCCCGGGCTCTCGGCCCCGGCCACACGGTGCTGGTGCGCCGCCACCCCCGGGTCACCGGCAGCGTCCCGGCGGGGCCCGGCGTGCTCGACGTCTCGCACCATCCGGGGGCGGCGGGGCTGCTCCTGATCGCGGACGTCCTGGTGACGGACTACGCGGGGCTGATGTTCGACTTCGCGCTGACGGGCCGGCCGATGCTCTTCCACACGTACGACCTGGAGCACTACCGCGACACCGTGCGCGGATTCTGCCTGGACTTCGAGACCCGGGCGCCGGGGCCGCTGCTGGTCACGACGGACGAGGTGGCCCAGGCCCTGCGGGACACGGGCGCGTCGGCGGCCCGCCACGCGGACGCGTACGAGAGCTTCCGCCGCGACTACTGCGACCTGGACGACGGCGGCGCGGCGGCCCGGGTCGCGGACCGGCTGCTGGCGGACACGGAACAGGCCTGAGCCCTCCCGGGCCCGCCGCACGGAACACCCCGGAATCCCCCGGACGAGTGGCGGCGGGGAGAACGGGCCCGCCGCACGGAACCCATGAGGTGTGCCCCTCTTCTCCGCTGCCTCCGCCGCGTCCTCCGCCGCCGACGTCCCGCCCGCCGCGACCGCGGGCGACGGGGCCGAGAAGGCCGCCCGGCCGCCCCTGTGGCTGCCGTCCCCGTACCTCGTGCTGGGCGGCCTGCTGTGGGCGGTGCTGTCGGCGGCGGCCTGGCAGGCCCCGCTGTGCTGCGAGGCCGGGCTTCAGGCGGCGGTCGTCGAACGGCTGCGGATGAACCTGCTGCACCCGGCGTTCCCGATGACCGACCTGCCCGCCGTGGCGAGCGCCCACTACTCCCCGTACGCGCTGCTCCAGGGTGTCGCCGCCCGCGCCACCGACCTCTCCGGTCCGTCCGTCGTGGCACTTGCCGCGTCGGTGAACCTGCTGCTCCTGCTCACCGGGATCGGCCGGCTGACCCGGCTGCTGACCCCGAACCGCTGGGTTCCGGTGCTCCTCCTCGTACCGCTGGCCCTGATCCACTGGGCGGACCCGGCCCGCTGGAGCGCGCCGACCACGTTCGCGGTCGCGGTCACCCTGCATCTGTGGGCGTGGACCGGCCGCGTGGCCGCCCGGGTGGCCGAGCGCGGCGATCCGGCACCCCGCCGGTCGCCCCGGTGGTTCGAGGCGACCGGGATCGGGGTGCTGCTCGGGCTCGTCCTGCTGGTCCACCCGCAGACGGCGATCGGCGCGGCGATCGGGTGTCTGGCCCTGATCGCGTTCCGGACGCGGACCCGGATCCGGCCGACCGTGTGGCGGTGGGGGTTCGCCGCGGTGTGCGCGGTGACCGTGGCGGCGCTGTGGCCGTACTACAACGGACTCACCGCCCAGCGCGCCCCCATCGACAGCCTGACCACAGCGCCTCCGGCGGCCGAGGGCGTGAAGGCGGCCGGGGAGCCGTACGCCTGGGCGACCGCGTACGTGCCCCGGGGCGAGGTGGTCCTGACGGACAGCCGTCCGGCGATGTACGCGCTGGCCGGGCACGGGGCGTACGTGCTGGCCGACGCCCTGCCGGACGCGGGGCTCGCGACCACGGAGCGGCAGGAGAGGAGCCGGGCGGTGGCCGCCTATCTCGACATGTCGACCCCACAGGACCGCCGGGACGGAATCACCGCCCGGTACGGGGTGCGGTGGCTGCTGCTGACCCGGCACCAGCGGCTGCCGGAGAACGCGACGGTGCTGGCCTTCAGCCCGCGCACGGGCGAGGTGCTGGCACGGGTGGCGGCGGGCTGAGGATTCTCAGCCGGGGTATCGGAGTGCGGCGACCGCCGAGGCGGCCAGATCGTCCAGGTAGCCCTTGGGGAGCTCGCCCCGGACGACGACGAGCCGCCAGTACAGCGGGCCGACGATCAGATCGAGCGCCCGGTCCGGATCGCTCCCCTCCGGCAGCTCCCCCGGGCCACCGCCTCCCGCACGACCACGGCGGCGACGCCCTGCTGCTGGTCGAGGAGGGCGGCCTTGATCGCCTCGGAGATCTCCGGATTGCGGGCCGCCTCGACCAACAGGTCCGGGATGACCTGGGAGGCGACCGGGTGGCGCAGGGCGTACGCGGCCAGCTCCAGGACGGCGCGCACGTCGCCGTACAGCGAACCGGTGGCCGGGGCGGGCATCCCCTGGGCGGCGACGGCCGCGACCAGGTCGAGGACGAGCGCGAGCTTGGACTTCCAGCGGCGGTAGACGGCGGTCTTGCCGACCCCCGCGCGCCGGGCGATGCCCTCGATGGACATCCGGGCGAACCCCACCGCGGCGAGCTCCTCGAAGACGGCGGCGCGGATGGCGTCGGTCACGTCCTCCCGCAGGACGGCGGCGCCTGCGGGTGCACGGCGGCGGGTTCCCCGTTCGGTGGTCATGGCCCGCAGCATAGTCGGCCGCGACGAAACGGTTGCGTTGCGACGTGCAAGCGTCCTACTCTCAGCGTTACGACGATACGGTCCCGTCCCAACGAGGGCGTCCCCACGGGACCGTACCGTCCCGCCCTCCCCCTCATCGCCCCATCGGTGTCGAAAGCGGTCGATCGTTGAGCCAGACAGCAGCCCCGCCCCCGGTGACCGTCCCCTCCGAGGACATCCCGGCCACCACCGTCCCGACCTACGCCCCCGGCGAGCTGGCGGCCCTGGCCGCCCGGCACGGCCTGAAGGTGAGCGGCGCCCGGCCGTCGCTGCCCGCGTACATCCGGCAGCTCTGGGGGCGCCGGCACTTCATCACGGCGTTCGCGACGGCCAAGCTGACGGCCCAGTACAGCCGGGCGAAGCTCGGCCAGATCTGGCAGATCATGACGCCACTGCTGAACGCGACGGTCTACTACTTCATCTTCGGCGTCCTGATGAACACCAAGCACGGGGTGGAGGACTTCGTCCCGTTCCTGGTCACCGGGGTCTTCATCTGGACGTTCACCAGCAGCTCGATCACCGCGGGCACCCGGGCGATCAGCGGCAACATCGGTCTGGTGCGGGCCCTGCACTTCCCGCGCGCCTCGCTGCCGGTGGCGCTGGCGCTCCAGCAGCTCCAGCAACTGCTGTTCTCGCTCGGCGCACTGACCCTGATCCTGCTGGCGTTCGGCCAGTACCCGCGGCCGACCTGGCTGCTGGCCGTCCCGGCGCTGGCGCTCCACGCACTGTTCAACACCGGCCTGTCGATGGCCATGGCCCGCCTGACGGCGAAGACCCCGGACATCGCCCAGCTGACCCCGTTCGTGCTGCGGACCTGGATGTACTCGTCCGGCGTGATGTGGAGCCTGGACCACCTGCTGGCCGGCGACCGGGTGCCGCGGGCGGTGCTGCTGGTGCTGGAGTACAACCCGGCGGCGCTCTTCATCAACCTCATGCGGTACGCGCTCATCGACAGCTACACGTGGGACCAGCTGCCGCCCCTGGCCTGGGCGGCAGCGGCCGGCTGGGCGCTGCTCTGCGGCGTGGCGGGATTCGTGTACTTCTGGAAGGCCGAGGAGACGTACGGACGTGGCTGAGGACAGGAACACTCCCGAGGACCACCGGGTCCCGACGGTCGTCGTCGACGACGTCCACATCACCTACACGGTCAACGGCGCGCGTACCGGCAGGGGCAGCGCGACCTCGGCGCTCAGCCGGCTCACCTCGCGCCGCCGCGCCCCCGGCGCACGCCAGGTGCACGCCGTGAAGGGGGTCAGCTTCGCCGCGTACAAGGGCGAGGCGATCGGCCTGATCGGCTCCAACGGCTCGGGCAAGTCGACCCTGCTCAAAGCGGTCGCGGGCCTGCTCCCGCCGACCCGGGGAAAGGTCCACACCCAGGGCCAGCCATCGCTGCTCGGCGTGAACGCGGCGCTGATGGGCGACCTGACCGGCGAGCGCAACGTGGTGCTGGGCGGGCTGGCGATGGGCATGACCCGCGAGCAGATCCGCGCACGTTACGACGAGATCGTCGACTTCTCCGGCATCAACGAGAAGGGCGACTTCATCACGCTGCCGATGCGGACGTACTCCTCGGGCATGGGCGCGCGGCTGCGCTTCTCCATCGCCGCCGCCAAGAGCCACGACGTCCTCCTGATCGACGAGGCGCTGTCCACGGGCGACGCGAAGTTCCAGCGCCGCAGCAAGGACCGCATCAAGGAACTGCGCGCGGAGGCGGGCACGGTCTTCCTGGTCAGCCACAGCAACAAGTCGATCACCGAAACCTGCGACCGCGCGCTGTGGCTGGAGGCGGGCACGCTGAGAATGGACGGCCCGGCCAAGGAGGTGGTGAAGGCCTACGAGGCCTTCACCACCCGCAAGTAGCCGAACACCCGACCGCCCTCAGCCCACCCGACCACATCCAGGCCCGCCCGGCCCCTCTCAGCCCGCCCGGCCACTTCAAGCCCGCCCGGCGATTGAGGGCATCTTTCCCAGCCCGCCCGGCGTTTGAGGGCACCTTTCCCAGTCGCACGCCATCCGACCCAACCCCGGCCACATCCAGCCCGCCCGGCGTTTGAGGGCACCTTTCCCGGTCGCACGCCATCCGACCCAACCCCGGCCACATCCAGCCCGCCCGGCGATTGAGGGCATCTTCTCCAGCCCGTCCGGCGCTTGAGGACGACCCCCACGCCGAGGGGCCGGCACCCACCAGGTGCCGGCCCCTCGGACGTACAACAACCAACCCCTACGCGTGCGTACGCAACAACGTCCGCATCGTCCGCATCGCCACCGACAGATTCGCCAGATCGAACGCGTCCGACCCCTGGATCTCCTCCAGCGTCGACCGCGACCGAGCCAGGATCGCCGCGTTCTTCTCCTCCCACGCCCGGAACCGCTCCTCCGGCGTGGACGACCCGTTCCCCACGCTGAGCACGTCCGCCGTGAGCGCCGCGTGCGCCGCGTACAGGTCCTCGCGGATGGAGGCGCGGGCCATCGACTGCCAGCGGTCGGCCCGCGGCAGCTCGATGATCCGGTCCATCAGCTGCGTGATCCGCAGCCGGTCCGCGAGGTCGTAGTAGACCTCGGCGACCTCCAGCGGCTCCTTGTCCGTACGGTCGGCGATGGCCACGATGTCCAGCGCCGGGAAGGCGGAGGAGAACCCGGCCACCCGGACCGCCAGCTCGTCCGGCACACCCGCGGCCGTCAGCTCGTCGAGGATCGAGTGGTACCAGTCCAGGTCGGCGCCCCGGACCAGCTTGGGCAGTTCGTTCCAGACCTGCTCGACGCCGTCCCGGAACAGGTCGATGGTCTCCGCGATGACGACGGGCTGCGGCCGGTTGCCCAGCAGCCAGCGCGAACCGCGCTCGACCAGCCGCCGCGAGTGCAGCCGGATCCGGGTCTGGACATCGGCGGCGACCTTGTTGTCGAGCGCCTCGACCGCGTCCCACACCTCCGACAGGCCGAAGATCTCGCGCGCGGTGAACTGGGCTCGGACGATCTCCTCGATCGACGCCCCGGTCTCCTCCCGCAGCCGGTGCAGGAAGGTCGAACCGGCCGTGTTCACCGTGTCGTTGACCAGGACCGTCGTGATGATCTCGCGCCGCAGCGCGTGCCCGTCGACCGCCTCGGGGAACCGCTCGCGCAGCGCGCTCGGGAAGTAGGCGTGCACCAGCTTCTGGAGGTGCGGGTCGTCCGGCAGGACGGTGGAGATCAGCTCGTCCGCCGTCGTGATCTTCGTGTAGGCGAGCAGGACCGCCAGCTCGGGCTGGCTCAGCCCCTTCTCGTTGCTGAGCAGCTCCCGGATGTGCCGGTCGGCGGGCAGGAACTCCAGCGCCCGGTCCAGCGCGCCGTCCCGCTCCAGCCGGCGCATGAAGCGCTGCTGGGCGTGGAGCAGGGACGGGGCCTGCGCGGAGGCGTTGGAGAGGGCGACGTTCTGCGCGTAGTTGTTCCGCAGGACGAGCGCGCCGACCTCGTCGGTCATGTCGGCGAGCAGCTTGTTGCGCTGCTTGACGGTCATGTCGCCGTCCCGGACGAGCCCGTTGAGCAGGATCTTGATGTTCACCTCGTGGTCGGAGGTGTCCACACCGGCGCTGTTGTCGATCGCGTCGGTGTTGATCCGGCCGCCGTTGCGGGCGAACTCGATCCGGCCGAGCTGGGTGGCGCCGAGGTTGCCGCCCTCGCCGACGACCTTGGCCCGCAGGTCCTCTCCGTTGACGCGGATCGCGTCGTTGGCCTTGTCGCCGACGTCGGCGTTCGACTCGGAGCCGGCCTTGATGTACGTGCCGATGCCGCCGTTCCACACCAGGTCGACAGGCGACTTGAGGATGGTCTGCATCAGGTCGGCGGGCGTCATCTTGCTGACCGACGCGTCGATGCCGAGCGCCTCGCGGATGTGCGCGTTGAGCGGGATCGACTTGGCGCTGCGCGGGTGGATGCCGCCGCCCGCCGAGAGCAGGTCGGTGTCGTAGTCGGCCCAGGAACTGCGCGGCAGGTCGAACAGGCGGCGCCGCTCGGCGTACGAGGTGGCGGCGTCCGGGTTCGGGTCGATGAAGATGTGCCGGTGGTCGAAGGCGGCGACCAGGCGGATGTGCTCGGAGAGCAGCATGCCGTTGCCGAAGACGTCACCGGACATGTCACCGACGCCGACGACGGTGAAGTCCTCTGTCTGGGTGTCGTGGCCCAGCTCCCGGAAGTGCCGCTTGACGGACTCCCAGGCGCCCCGGGCGGTGATGCCCATGCCCTTGTGGTCGTAGCCGGCCGAACCGCCGGAGGCGAACGCGTCGCCGAGCCAGAAGTTGTAGGCGACGGCGACCTCGTTGGCGATGTCGGAGAAGCTCGCGGTGCCCTTGTCGGCGGCGACGACGAGGTAGGTGTCGTCCTCGTCGTGCCGGACGACGTCGGTGGGCGGCACGACCTCGCCGGCCACCATGTTGTCGGTGATGTCGAGCAGCGCGGAGATGAACGTGCGGTAGGCGGCGATTCCCTCGGCGAACCAGGCGTCGCGGTCGGCGGACGGGTCCGGGAGCTGCTTGGCGACGAAGCCGCCCTTGGCGCCGACGGGCACGATGACGGTGTTCTTCACCATCTGCGCCTTGACGAGTCCGAGGATCTCGGTACGGAAGTCCTCCCGCCGGTCCGACCAGCGCAGCCCGCCGCGGGCGACCTTGCCGAAGCGCAGGTGGACGCCCTCCACGCGCGGCGAGTAGACCCAGATCTCGTACGCCGGCCGGGGCGCGGGCAGATCCGGGATGGCCTGCGGGTCGAACTTCATCGACACGTAGGAGTGCGGCGTGCCGTCCGCCGTGTGCTGGAAGAAGTTGGTGCGCAGGGTGGCCTTGATGACGGTGAGGAACGACCGCAGGATCCGGTCCTCGTCCAGCGAGGCGACCTGGTCCAGGGCCCCGTCCAGCTCCTCCAGGAGCCCGTCGGTCAGCTCGGTGCCGGCGCTCTGCCTGCCGGGCGACATCCGGGCCTCGAAGAGGGAGACGAGCAGCCGGGTGGTGTGGACGTTGTTGCGGAGCGTGGACTCCATGTAGTCCTGGCTGAACGTCGAACCGGCCTGCCGCAGGTACTTCGCGTAGGCGCGCAGCACCATGGCCTGGCGCCAGTTCAGCCCGGCGCCGAGGACCAGCGCGTTGAAGCCGTCGTTCTCCGCCTCGCCCTTCCAGACGGCGGCGAAGGCCTCCTGGAAGCGGGCGCGGGCGTCGTCGGCCAGGTAGCCGCCGTTGCCGTTGACCAGGGGCATCCGCAGCCCGAAGTCGTAGATCCAGGCGTGGGTGCGGTCCGCGCAGCGCAGCTCGTACGGCCGCTCGTCGACGACCTCGACACCGAGTTGCTGGAGGGCCGGGAGGACGGCGGAGAGGGAGACCTGCTCGCCGGTCCGGTAGATCTTGAAGCGGCGCTCGCCCGGGCCCGCGCCGACGGGCTCGTACAGGCTGAGGGCGAAGTCCTTCTCACCCTCCCGGAGGGTTTCGAGGTGGACCAGGTCGGAGACGGCGGCGCGCGGCGAGTGATCGGCCTTGTAGCCCTCGGGGAACGAGTGGCCGTACTGGCGCTGGAGTTCGGCGCCGCGCTCCTCGCCCAGCTCGGCGGTGAGCGCCTCCTGGAAGCCGTCGGCCCAGGAGCGGGCGGCCTCGACGAGGCGGGCCTCGATGCGGTCGGCGTCCGCGTCGGTGAGGTGCGGCAGCTCGGTGCCGGCGGGGACCCGGATGACGAAGTGCAGCCGGGAGAGGATCGACTCGGTGTTCCAGGCGGTGAAGTCGACGCTGGTGCCGCCGAGCTCCTCCTTGAGGATGTCGATCAGCCGCAGGCGCACGGCGGTGGTGTAGCGGTCGCGCGGCAGGTAGACGATCGCGGAGTAGTAGCGTCCGTACTCGTCCTGGCGCAGGTAGAGCCGCAGCCGGCGGCGCTCCTGGAGGTAGAGGACGGAGGTCGCGATGGCGCGGAGCTGGTCGACGGGCGTCTGGAACAGCTCGTCGCGCGGGTAGGTCTCCAGGATCTGGAGCAGGTCACGCCCGTCATGGCTGTTGTACGAGAAGCCGGCGCCCTCGACGACCTCGGCTACCTTGCGGCGGATGACGGGCACCCGGCGCACGGACTCGGTGTAGGCGGCGGAGGAGAACAGACCGAGGAAGCGCCGCTCGCCGACGACGTTGCCCTTGGCGTCGAACTTCTTCACGCCGACGTAGTCGAGGTAGCTGGGGCGGTGCACGGTGGCCCGGCTGTTGGCCTTCGTCAGGACGAGGAGCTTGTGCTCGCGGGCCTTGGCGCGGACGTCTGCGGGCAGCCGGTCGAAGGACGGGCTGACGGGGTGGGCCTCGTCCTCGCTGTGCTGCGGGTCGGAGCGCAGGATGCCGAGCCCGGTGCCGGGGACGGCGGCGAGCGCGTCGCTGTCCTTCAGCTCGTACTCGCGGTAGCCGAGGAAGGTGAAGTGGTCGGCGGCCAGCCAGCGCAGCAGCTCGCGGGCCTCCTCGACCTCCTCGTCGGCGAGGTCGTCGAGCGGCTCGCCCGGCAGGTCGTCGGCGATCCGGAGGGCGGCGTCGCGCATCTTCCCCCAGTCCTCGACGGTCTCCCGTACGTCGGACAGGACGCGCAGCAGGTCGGCGGTGATCTGCTGGAGGTCGGCGCGGTCGGTCTCGCGGTCGATCTCGACGTGGATCCACGATTCGACGAGCGCGTCGTGCGGCAGCTCGCTCTGCTCGCCCTTGGGCTTCTTCCGGCCCTCGGCCTGCGGGGTGCCGGGACCGCTGGAAAGGACCTCGATGAGCTTGCCGGTGACATCGCGGCGGACGGTCACCTGCGGGTGGATCACGAGGTGGATGCCGCGGTCCTGCCGGGACAGCTCGTTGGTGACGGAGTCCACGAGGAAGGGCATGTCGTCGGTGACGACCTCGACGACGGAGTGGCTGCACGCCCAGCCGTTCTCCTCGACGGTCGGGGTGTGCACCCGGACGTTCGCGGTGCCCTGGGGGCGGTTCTCGGCCAGCCGGTAGTGCGAGGCGGCCGCACCGAAGACGTCGACCGGGTCACGGCCGCTGAGGTCTTCCTGAGCGGTATGCAGGTAGTAGCGCTGGAGGTAGGCGAGAACCGTGTCCTGACCGGCGGAGGCGCCCGCGTCGGCCCCTGTGGAGGAGACCCGCGCCCGCGGGGCACCTCCCGGGCCACCGACACCACCGCCCGGACCGTTGTCAGCTACCTTGGCGGCCCCTGCGAGCAGCTCGGCCTTGGCTTCGTCCAGCTTGGTCTGCATGTCCTCTGGCTCCTGTCGCGCGCCGTTGCGTGACGTAGGTGAGAAAAGCGACGTACCGCCACGACGCGGGGTTTCCGGTCTGGGTCGACGCTATGCCGCTTCGAGAGTTCCCCGGGACCACATGGGCCATTTTTGACGGCCGGTCCGGAGTCGGGAGATCGCGGATCGCCCGGGTGCTGTGGCACTCCGGGCGGCGGCCGGGGGCTTCGCTGCCCCCGAGGCGTATCGCGCTGATCACGGCACCAGGCTATCTCTCCCGCACCCCACCGCGTCATGGGCTGCTTGTGTACAAAAGAACCCCCCGAACTTTGACACTCTGGACAGTGCGCCGCGCCGCCTTGGCGAACTCCCGGAACCCGGGCAATCTGTGGACAACGCCTGAATCTGGCCACCGGCAGACCGCGAGCCGACCCGCCGGGGCCGATCGCCCCCGAGGAGTCCGCCATGCCGCAGAAGATCCTCATCGTGACCGGCGACGCCGCCGAGTCGCTCGAAGTCCTCTACCCGTACCAGCGGCTGCTGGAGGAGGGGTACGAGGTCGACATCGCGGCCCCCGAGCGCAAGACGCTGCGCTTCGTGGTCCATGACTTCGAGCCCGGCTTCGACACGTACACGGAGAAGCCCGGCTACACCTGGCCCGCCGACCTGTCCTTCTCCGAGGTCGACCCCGGGGCCTACATCGCCCTCGTGATCCCCGGCGGCCGGGCCCCCGAGTACCTCCGCAACAACGCCGAGCTGCGGAAGATCGTCGGTGCCTTCTTCTCCGCGGACCGCCCGGTGGCCCAGATCTGCCACGGCCCCCTGATCACCGCCGCCACCGGCAACCTCAGCGGCCGCGCGGTCACGGCGTACCCGGCCCTGGAACCGGACATGCAGAGCGCGGGCGCGACGTTCCAGGACACGGAGGCGGTGGTGGACGGCCCCCTGGTCTCGTCGCGTGCCTGGCCGGACCACGCGGCCTGGATGCGAGAGTTCCTGAGGGTGCTCCGCTCAAGCCGGTCGGGCACCCCTTCGAGCCCGTAGGGCACCCCTTCAAGCTAGGTCCGGGCGCGCCTTCAAGCCCGTAGGGCACCCCCTTCCAGCCCGCCGGGCACCCCTTCAAGCCCGTCCGGGCGCGCCTTCAAGCCCGTCCGGCGATTGAGGACATCTTTTCCCCCGGGAAGCGCCGCACCTTCAAGCCCGCCCGGGCACACCATCCAGCCCGTCCGGCGCTTGAGGACATCCCTGGGCTCAGCCACACTCCGGCCGCAGGGGCACCTGTCCGGCCCGTCCGGGCACACCATCCAGCCCGCCCGGCGCTTGAGGGCATTCTTTCCAGCCCGTCCGGCGCTTGAGGACCGGGGCCCGGGGCAGCGCCCCGAAAACCCGCACCACCGCCCCTCGAACCCCACCGCACCGCCCCCGAACCCGCTACGCGGCAAACGTCTCCGCCAACGCCACCGCCTCCCCCAGACTGTCCACCACCGGCACCCCCGCCCCCTCCAGACTGCTCCGGCTGTGCGACCCCCCGGTGTACAGCACCGCCCGCGCCCCGACATGCGCCGCCGCCACCGCATCGTCCAGCGCGTCCCCGATGACCACCACGCTCGAAGGCGAGAACCCGTCCACCCCGGCCAGCGCGGCGAAGTGCCGCTCCATGTGCAGCGCCTTGCTCCCGCCGGACGGCCCGGTACGCCCCTCGACGCGGACGAACCGCGGCTCGATCCCGTACCCCCGCACCACCGGCACCAGCTGCTCGTGCCCGTACATGCTCAGGAGCGACTGACTGCGCCCGGCCCGCTGCCACTCGTGCAGCAGCTCCTCCGCCCCGGCGGTGAGCCCGCAGGCCGCCCGCTGCTCCGTGTAGTACCGGTGGAAGACGCCGTCCATCCGCTCCCACTCCGCCTCCGTGGGCAGCCGGCCCAGGAACCGCTCGTAGAACCGGGGTATGGGGATGGTGTACATCTCCCGGTACTGCTCCAGCGTGATCGGCGCCAGCTCGACCTCCGCGAACGCGGCGTTCGTCGCCTGGATGACGGCATGCGTGTCGTCGAGCAGCGTGCCGTTCCAGTCCCAGACCAGATGTGTGCGAGTCGTCCCGGAAGTCATACAGAGAAAAATACCCGCCGGGTCCGACAGCATCGCCGGCTCGGAGCGAGCCCGGCACCCGCCTCAGCGGATGAGCTGCGGAATCTCCTGGACGCCGAACCAGAGCAGCTCGTGGTCCTCGGCCCCGTCCACCGTGAACTGCGCGTCGTCGTCGCCGAGGTCCGCCGCCCCCAGGGCCGCCGCCGCGGCGGCCACGTCCTTCTCCGCGTCGTCGGCGTCCACGTGCACCGCCGCAGCCTTGGCCAGCGGCAGGGCGGCGGCGATCCTCACCTCGCCGAGCGACGCCGCGCTCAGCCCGTTGTCCGGGTCCGCGACGGCGGATCCGTCCGGTACGTCGACGGCGACGACGACCCGGCGGCGCACCTCGTCCGGGTTCCCGGCGATCATCCGGAGCGAGGCGGCGGCGGCCCGGTTGAGCGCCGCGTACTCCAGCTCCTCGATGTCGTCGGAGACGTACCACTCCCGCAGCCCGGGGGTCACCGCGTAGGCGGTCAGCGGCCCGGGGCCGACCTCGCCCGCACCGTGCGCCGCTGCGAGACCGGAGAGGGTCAGGGGGACGTACACGCGCATGGCAGGCCGCTTTCGTAGGGGGAAACGTCCTCAGGATACGTGGGAGCGTCCCCTTTCGGGTTTCGGCAACCGGGGGCCTCCGTCCACGGCCGACGCCCCGTCACCCCCGCCGTCGCCCTTGCCCCGCAAGGGCCGAGCCACGGATAGGTGAAACGGCCCGCGCCGGATCGGTGCCAGGAGGCCCCTTGCGTCGCTGACGACCGCCCCCGTAGAAGATCCCCAACAAAAGTTACCGCCCGGTAGAAGCCGGGCCCGGTCAACGGGGGCGTTTGATCATGAGTACGGACAGGACGAGGCCCGCAGGACGACGCGACCAGCACGGTCCCCGATCGGCACCGAGCGGTCCCCGATCGGCACCGAGCGGTCCCCGATCGGCACCGAGCGGTCCCCGGTCGGCATCGAACGGCCCGCGGTCGGCACCGAGCGGTCCCCGGTCGGTGCCGCCGCAGCGGTCGCGCAGGCTCCAGCCCCACCGGCCGCCGCGCCCGCACCAGTGGTTCGCCGAGCGTCTGCTCGCGGTCCTCAGCGGCCAGCGCCCGGTCCACTGGATGCTCGGCCACACCATCGGCGAGGCCTACGACCAGCTCGCCGAACTGGCCCCCAGCACCCCGCTGCGGGCCACCCACGGCAGCCGCCCGGTCCTCCGCCACTGCCGAGGGGCCCAGCCCGCCACCGGGGTGGTCGAGGCGTTCGCCAGCATCGCCGCGGGCGACCGGGTGCGGGCCATGGCGTTCCGGCTGGAACAGGGCGCCGACCAGCGCTGGCGCTGCGCCGCCGTGGAGCTGGGCGGCGAACGCCTCACGGCCGGCGCCCCGGGCCCGCGGTGACCCGGCAGACGCGGCAGGGGCCGGACACCGCGTGGTGTCCGGCCCCTGCCGGGGTACTGCCCCTGCTGCTACTTCTTGCGACGGCGACCGCCGCCACCGCTCTTCTGAGCCTTGCGGCGCTCCGCACGCGTCAGGCCGTCGGCCGACCGCGTGGTGCCGGAGGCATCGTCGTTGGCGAAGTCGCCCTCGACGACACCGCCCTCGCCGTCCACCGTGGGAGCGGAGAAGTGGAGCCGGTCCGGCCGCTGCGGGGCCTCCAGGCCCTTGGCGCGGATCTGCGGGGCAGCGGTGGCGCCCTCCTTCTCCAGGGAGGGACGCTCGGCGCCGTCCTGCACCGGAACCTCCTCGACCTGCTGCTCGACCTGGACCTCCAGGTTGAACAGGTAGCCGACGGACTCCTCCTTGATGCCCTCCATCATGGCGTTGAACATGTCGAAGCCCTCGCGCTGGTACTCGACCAGCGGGTCCTTCTGCGCCATGGCCCGCAGGCCGATGCCCTCCTGGAGGTAGTCCATCTCGTAGAGGTGCTCGCGCCACTTGCGGTCGAGCACCGAGAGGACGACGCGGCGCTCCAGCTCGCGCATGATGTCGGAGCCGAGGGTGTTCTCGCGCTCCTCGTACTGCTCGTGGATGTCGTTCTTGACCGATTCGGCGATGAACTCGGCGGTGACGCCCGCCAGGTCCCCGGCCGCCTCCTCCAGTTCCTCGACGGTGACCTTCACCGGGTAGAGCTGCTTGAAGGCGCCCCACAGCCGGTCCAGGTCCCACTCCTCGGCGAAGCCCTCGGCGGTCTCCTGCCGGATGTAGTCGTCGATCGTGTCGTCCATGAAGTGCCGGATCTGCTCCTGGAGGTCCTCGCCCTCCAGTACGCGGCGGCGCTCGCCGTAGATGACCTCACGCTGCCGGTTGAGCACCTCGTCGTACTTCAGGACGTTCTTACGCGTCTCGAAGTTCTGCTGCTCGACCTGCGACTGGGCGGAGGCGATGGCACGGGTGACCATCTTGTTCTCGATCGGGACGTCGTCCGGAACGTTCGCCATCGACATGACGCGCTCGACCATCTGGGCCTTGAACAGGCGCATCAGGTCGTCGCCCAGCGACAGGTAGAAACGGGACTCGCCCGGGTCGCCCTGACGGCCGGAGCGACCACGCAGCTGGTTGTCGATACGGCGCGACTCGTGGCGCTCGGTGCCCAGCACATAGAGCCCGCCGAGGTCCTTCACCTCTTCGAACTCCGCCTTCACGGCCTGCTCGGCCGCCTCCAGCGCGGCGGGCAGCGCGGCCGCCCACTCCTCGACGTTCTCCACCGGGTCGAGGCCGCGCTGGCGCAGCTCCGCCTCGGCGAGGTCGTCCGGGTTGCCGCCGAGCTTGATGTCGGTGCCTCGTCCGGCCATGTTCGTCGCGACGGTGACGGCGCCCTTGCGGCCCGCCTGGGCGACGATCGTCGCCTCCCGGTCGTGCTGCTTGGCGTTGAGGACCTCGTGCTGGACGCCGCGCTTGGAGAGCTGCTGCGAGAGGTACTCGGACTTCTCGACCGAGGTGGTGCCGACCAGGATCGGCTGGCCCTTCTCGTGCTTCTCGGCGATGTCGTCGACGACCGCGGCGAACTTCGCGACCTCGGTGCGGTAGATCAGGTCCGACTGGTCGGCGCGGACCATCGGCCGGTTCGTCGGGATCGGCACCACGCCGAGCTTGTAGATCTGGTGGAACTCGGCGGCCTCGGTCATCGCCGTACCGGTCATGCCGGAGAGCTTGTCGTAGAGGCGGAAGAAGTTCTGCAGGGTGATCGTGGCGAGGGTCTGGTTCTCGTCCTTGATGTCCACCCCTTCCTTCGCCTCGATCGCCTGGTGCATGCCCTCGTTGTAGCGGCGGCCGGCGAGGATACGGCCGGTGTGCTCGTCGACGATCATGACTTCGCCGTCGATGACGACGTAGTCCTTGTCCTTCTTGAACAGTTCCTTCGCCTTGATGGCGTTGTTCAGATAACCGACGAGCGGGGTGTTCACCGACTCGTAGAGGTTGTCGATGCCGAGCCAGTCCTCGACCTTGGCGACGCCGGACTCATGGATGGCCACGGTCCGCTTCTTCTCGTCGACCTCGTAGTCGCCGGTCTCCTCGATGCCCTTGAGCTGGTTGCCCGCCTCGCCCTTGGTGAGGCGGGTGACCAGCTTGGCGAAGTCGCCGTACCACTTGGTGGCCTGGTCGGCCGGGCCGGAGATGATCAGCGGCGTACGGGCCTCGTCGACGAGGATCGAGTCGACCTCGTCTACCACGGCGAAGTTGTGGCCGCGCTGGACGAGCTCGTCCTTGGACCACGCCATGTTGTCGCGGAGATAGTCGAAGCCGAACTCGTTGTTCGTGCCGTACGTGATGTCGCAGGCGTACTGCTCGCGGCGCTGGGCCGGGGTCATGTTGGCGACGATGCAGCCGACGGACAGGCCCAGGAACTTGTGGACCCGGCCCATCAGCTCGGAGTCACGCGTCGCGAGGTAGTCGTTGACCGTGATCAGGTGCACGCCCTTGCCGGAGAGCGCGTTCAGATACGTGGGCAGGGTGCCGACGAGGGTCTTGCCCTCACCGGTCTTCATCTCGGCCACATAGCCGAGGTGCAGGGCGGCTCCACCCATGATCTGTACGTCGTAGTGGCGCTGCCCGAGGACACGCTTGGCGGCCTCGCGGATCGTGGCGAACGCTTCGGGAAGCAGGTCGTCCAGGCTCTCGCCGTCCGCGTACCGTTCCTTGTACTCGTCGGTGAGCGCCCGCAGCTCGGCGTCGGAGAGGTTGACGAAGTCCTCTTCGATGGAGCTGACCTGGTCCGCGATGCGGTGCAGTTTGCGCAGGATCTTGCCTTCGCCTGCACGCATGAGCTTGTTGAAGACGGACACTGAGGCTGGTCTCCTTGCCGGTCGGGCCTGGCACTGGGTCGTGTAATGGACTCTGGCGCGGGCACGGCAGGTGGGCCCCACCGCAACGGCCATCGTAAGCGAGGACACCACCGCGTCGGGAGGGCTGCCGTCGCGTGGACCTCGCCGCACCCTTATAGGACAACGGTCCAGGGGCACGGAAGGTGCCGGGAAGCCCGAAAGTGCTCGCATCACGGCGGCGGGCTCACGAGAATCGGGCCCATGGAGCCGATCACCCTCACCACGGAACGCCTGGTCCTGCGGCCTTTCGGCCCGCAGGACACCCACCGGGTGCACGCCGCCTGCCAGGACCCGGACATCCAGCGCTGGACGGTGATCCCCTCCCCGTACCGCCTCACCGACGCGGAACTGTTCACCACGAAGCTCGCCCCGGCGGGCTGGCGGGACGACTCCGCCTACGGCTTCGCCCTGACCCTGCGGGGGACCGGAACGCTCGTCGGGGCGCTCGGCATCGACCGCCGCAGCCGTCCGGGGACGTACGAGGTGGGCTACTGGTCCACCAGGGAGCACCGCGGCAACGGCTACGTCACCGAGGCGGTGCTCGGCTCCGCCCGCTGGGCCTTCGTCTCGCTCGGGGCGGACCGGCTGGAGTGGCGGGCCGAGATCGGCAATCTCGCCTCGCGGGCCGTCGCGCTGCGGACGGGGTTCCGGCTGGAGGGCGAACAGCGGTCCGGGCTGCTCAACAAGGGCGTGCGACGTGACGCCTGGACGGCGGCCCTGCTCCCGTCCGACCTCGGGCTCGCGGGCGCCTACCCGTACGTCCCCGGACGGCACGCACCCCGCGCCGGCGGAGCCCCGGATTCGGTACGCCGGCCCGCCTGACCCCCGTGGTCCCGGGGGCGGATTCAGGGGCCGGGCTGTCAGTGGCGCCGTCTAGGGTTCGACGTATGACGCCTGTGCCTCCTCCCGCAGTCGAACTCTCCGCCGACCAGGCCCGCCGCATAGCCCTGCGCGCCCAGGGCTTCCTGGGGGCCCCGGACCGCCGGGCAGGGGTGCCGGGGGTGCTGCGCCACCTCGGCGCGGTCCAGCTGGACACGATCTCCGTGCTGGCCCGCTCGCACGAGCTGATCCCCTACGCGCGGCTCGGCTCGGTGGGCCGCCGGACGGTGGAGGACGCCTACTGGTCGGGCGGCCGCACCTTCGAGTACTGGTCCCACGCCGCGTGCATCCTGCCCGTCGAGGAGTGGCCGCACTTCGCGTTCCGCCGCCGCGCCTACCGCTCCCGTCCGCACTGGCACCACGATCTGCCCGACGGCGTGTACGACACCGTGATCAAGCAGTTGCGCGACGAGGGCCCGCTGACGGCCACCGAACTGGGCGGCGCGAAGAACGGCGGCGAGTGGTGGGACTGGTCGGCGTCCAAGGTCGCCGTCGAGCGGGCCCTGATGTACGGCGAGGTGGTGTGCACCGAGCGGCGCGGCTGGAAGCGGATCTACGACCTGGCCGAGCGGGCCATTCCGGACACCGTGCTGCACGACGAGCTCAGTGATGCCGAGTGCCGGCGGCGGCTGGTGGCGCTGGCGGGCAGATCCCTGGGGGTCGGCACCCGTAGCGACATCGCCGACTACCACCGGCTGAAGGGCGAGGAGTTCGACGCCGTGGTGGCGGACTCGGGGCTGGTCCCGGTCGTGGTGGAGGGCTGGACGAAGCCCGCCTGGGCGGACCCGGAGGCCCTCGCCAAGGAGCCGCGCGGCCGCCACCGTACGACGCTGTTGTCACCGTTCGACTCCCTGATCTGGGAACGGGCGCGCACGGAGCGGATCTTCGACTTCACGCATCGGCTGGAGGCCTACGTGCCCAAGCAGAAGCGGATCCACGGCTATTTCGCGATGCCGTTGCTGGCGGGCGGGAAGCTCCAGGGCCGGGTCGACCCGGCGCGCGAGGGGACCACGCTGGTCGCCAAGCAGGCGTCGTTGGCCGGACCGAAGGCGGTGGCCCCGATGGCCGAGGCACTGGTGGAGGCGGCGGCCTGGGTGGGCTGCACGGACATCCGGGTCGACCGGGTGGACGCGCCGGAGCTGCGCGAGCCGCTCCGGGCGGAGATCGGCCACGCGTTCCGGCGCGCCGGTCGCTGACCGGCTACCGGATCTCCAGGATCTTCTCGCGCATGGCATAGACCACGGCTTCCATCCGGGAGTGCAGCTGCAGTTTCTCCAGGATATTGCGGACGTGGTTCTTCACCGTGTTCTCGGAAATGAACAACTCCTTGGCGATATCCCGGTTGTTCATGCCGGTCGCCACGAGTTTCAGCACCTCCAGCTCGCGTTCGGTGAGCCGGGGCGCCGGCACGAGCCGCCGCTCGTCGGTGCGCTGGATCATCGATTTGAACTCGGTGAGCAGCTTGGAGGCCATGGAGGGGCTGATCTGGGACTGGCCGTCGGCGACCGCGCGAATGGCCGTGGCGACCTCGTCGGTGGAGATCTCCTTGAGGAGATAGCCGGTCGCGCCCGCCTTGATCGCCTCGTAGAGGTCGGCCTCCTCGTCGCTGATCGTCAGCATGATGATCTTCGCGCTGGGGGCCACCTCCTTGATGGCGGTGCAGGCCTCGATACCGCCGCGCTTGGGCATCCGGACATCCATCAGCACGATGTCGGGCAGCAGGTCGGCGGCCTTGTCGACCGCCTCGGAACCGTCGCCGGCCTCGCCGATGACCTGGATGTCCTCCTCCTGCGCGAGGACGATCTCCAGCCCCCTGCGGAAGAGCGCGTGGTCATCGACCACGAGGACCCTGATGGGCTCCTTGCGTGAAGCGCCGTCCGCGTCCGCGCCGGCGTACGCACCGGTGTCGTCGTCGGAGTCGTTCGCATCACGCACGGGCCCGAAGGTGTCCGCCATCGTTCCTCCCCCTGAAGGCCACGGCCCAAGTGTCGGTCGTTCGCCAACGGCACCTCACGGAACACCGATTGGCTCGGTCCGCCATGATTCCATGCCCCGGCCCCGGCAGGGTGGTCCTGCGCCCGTGCGCGGCTGCCCCCGGTGGCGTGAAAACGCCCCGGGGGCACCCGCGCGATGTGGCCTCAGCCGCCGAGCGCACCGCCCGCGCCGCCTGCCTCGTCCGCGGCGAGCGGGTCGGTCCTCAGGTGGATGACGCCGTAGTCGTAGGCGTGTCGCCGGTAGACGACGCTGGGCTCCTTCGTCTCGGAGTCGACGAACAAGTAGAAGTCGTGGCCGACCAGTTCCATCTCGTAGAGCGCCTGGTCGAGCGACATGGGTGCGGCGGTGTGGGTCTTCTCGCGCATCACGAGCGGCCCTTCGCCCTGCACTTCGAGCGAGCCGATCTTCGTGGTGGGGACGGGCGCCGGCGACTGGTCGCCGACCAGCTCACCGTCCTCGTCGAACGAAGCTACGCCGGGGACGACGTCCCCGACCTCGGCAGCCGACAGACGGCCGTTGCCGCGGCGGCTGTAGCGCTTGTCGTGCTGCTTGCGCAGCCGGGCCTCCAGCTTGCCGGTGGCCAGGTCGAGCGCTGCGTAAGGGTCGCCCGCCGCCGCTTCCGCCCGGATGACCGGCCCCCGGGAGCGGAGCGTGATCTCCACCCGGTCGGAACGGTCGGCCTGACGGGGATTCGGCTCCTTGGACACCTCGACGTCGAGGCTGATCACCTTGCCGTCGAACTTCTGGATCTTGTCCAGCTTCAGCTTCTCGGCCACGTGCTTGCGGAACCGCTCGGGCACCTCGGTCTTGCGGCCCTTGACGACGATGTCCACGCAGAACTCCGTTCCCGGATCGCCCCGCTCGATGGCGGAGCATCTCCCTTTTGCACCAGGCCCCGGAGATCCCCAGGGCCTCGGACTCGGTGGCTTTCGCCTCCTCCTCCCCCGCCGGAAGGATCGCAATCCCACCGACTTTGCGTGCCTCTCTTACCGGTGAGTTACCTGCCCGAAACCTGATGGTGCATTCATCGAGGTCCGGCCTTCACCGTTCCTCACAACCGAACATAGCCTGCGCACCCAGGTCTCGGCACCCGCTACTGGCGCGTACCTCCATTCGGGGGGTATCGGCCTCTCCTTACCTGCAACGATGCAGATTCTCGGTCAGTTCCGGTTTATTTCGAAGGCGGAGGGAGAGGCTGCGACGACCGCCGCCCGGCACCCTCCGTGCACGGCAGGCTCCCGATCGGTGCGGCACCCCTCGCCGAAGGCCCGTGCCGCCTCCGCCAGCGTCGATCCCGTCGTCAACAGATCGTCGACCAGGATCACCCGGTCGTGACGGAGGAGTCCGCGCCGGAGGAGGCGCACCCCCGCTGCCGTGAGCCCCAGTGCGCCGGCCAGGTTCGCCCGCCGCTGCCGTGCGTCGAGCCCCGACTGGTCGGCGACCGCGCGCCGCTGCCGCAGCAGCGGAAGTACCCGGGCCGGCAGGCCCGCACGCCGCAGTTCACGCGCGGCCGCGACGGCGATCCTGCGCACCGGATCATGGCCACGGGCGGCGGTCGCGGAGCGCGCCGAGGGCACGGGGACCAGCAGCAGAGGCGCCGCAGCCCTCGGAGACCCTGACCCACCGGGCGTCGCCGCAGCGCCCAGCTGCCCCGTCCCGGCCCGTACACAACCCGCCAGGGCACGTCCGAGCACACCTGCCAGCCCGAGTGCCCCGCGCTCCTTGTGAGCCAGCAGAGCCGCACGTACGGCGTTCTCGTACGGCGCGGCCGCATACACCGCCGGAAGGCCCGGCGGCCCGGGCGCGGGGCGGACCCGGCGGGCGGGCCCGCCGAACAGCGCGGCCCCGCAGGCAGCGCACAGCTCGGTGCGCGGTCTGCCGCAGCCGACACAGGCCATCGGCAGAAGCAGACCGGACAGCTCGTGCCACACGGTGCGCATGACCCCACTGTGCCGCGCCCACCGGGACCGGACCACCCCTGTGGAAAACCCCGGAAACCCGGCCGGAGAGCCGGCACTCCGCCCGGAATCCCGGGCGGAGACCCACCGGCTTCCGGATCAGCCGGGGTAGACCAGCGCCTTGCCCTTCTTGAGGACCGTCTGCCAGTTGTCCCCCGGCGAGAGCTTCACGATGCCGTCGTCGACGGTCTCCGCCATCAGCGGAAGCTGTTCGTCGTCCGCCGCGGCGACCGACTGGACCTGGTTCACCCCGGGGAGCGCCCCCGAGGCCGACGTGGACCCGTCAGCCTGCACGTAACGCACCTGCTGAACGCCGCCCTCCTCCTTGCCGACCACCACCAGACGGCTGCGTCCCGACCAGGAGATGGCCGAAACGTCCGCGAGCTGCGGTGCGGCCTGGCGCAGGTCCTCGACCGAGATCTCGGGTGCCACGGAGGACCCCCGGCGCTCGACCCGGCCGATGTTCAGCGTCGTACGCCCGTCCTTCGTCAGCAGCAGAGCGATCCGCACACCGTCCGCGGACATCCGGACCTCCTCGATCCGGGCGCCGTCGAGGCCGGGCACCCGGACCTCCTGGGGCTCGCCCGTGCCGTCGGCCAGCCGCAGCAGCCTGGGTCCCGCCGGATCACGGTCGGCGACCCACAGGTCGCCGCGGCCGTCCCAGCTCGGCGGCGACAGCCGGTCCGCGGCCTTCTTCGCCCCGCTGGTGACAAGGGGCTCGGCCAGTTCGCCCTCCGCCTCCAGGGAGGACACGTAGAGGTACTGCCCGGAGGAGGAGACCGCGGCGGCCCGCTCCTCGTCCCGGGCCACCCCGACGGATCCCATCGGGACGGTGCCCGCTCCCAGCGGACCGGTCACGGGCTCGGGCGTCCCTATGTCGCCCGAGGCGCCGAGGACCCGCTCCACCTGGCCCTTGTCGTTGATGAAGTACTGGCTGTCGTCCCCTTCGGAGCCTCGGTCGGCGGAGAACTCAGGCGCGTCGTCGGCGTCCAGCGCGCAGAGCCGGCCCTCGCCGCCCTCCAGCTCCACCCGCTCGACCCGGGCCGAGGTCAGGTCCCGGAGCGTGAACAGCACCTGCGCGGCCATCATGCGGCAGGCGCTCCGGCCCGCCGTGCCGGCCTTCTCGTTGAGCGGCACCTTCAGGACGTTCTGGTCGTCCGGCGCCAGCGCGGTGACGCCCTTGCGCAGGGCGGTCCCCGTCGGGAACCGGGAATCGACGACGGGCCGCAGCCAGTTCGTCGGCCCGGCCAGCAGCGTCCTGACGGTCTGCGTCGCGGTGTCCATGCGCGTGACGGGATCCGTACGGTTGCGTACGTAGACGGGGTCGGCGACGAGCGTCGACCGGCCGTTCGTGGCCCCGGTGGCGTAGTAGTACTTGTTCACGGAGCGGTAGAGCCGCTTGAAGTCGGACTGCCCGAGGACCAGGCCGTCCGGCACGACGTCGATGCGCCACTCCTTCTTCCCCTCCGCCACCTGTTCCAGCACCAGGTGCAGGGTCTGGGCGTAGGCGGTGGGCGCGAGCGGCTGATAGGAGCTCTGGGCGTCGACCGTCGCGACCTTGTCGCCCGTCAGCGTGTAGGTCGTCTCCCGGTCCCGGGTGGCCCGGTTGTCCTCGTCGTGGAGCAGGGGACCACTGCGGTTGGGGGCCTGGGCCAGCACCGTGGTGGTCCCGCCCGGCTGCCAGGTGCGCCGGGCGTCCGCGCTCAGGTATTTCCGGGTGGTCGCGAACGCGGGGTCGTCACTGGTCATCGACTCCAGGAAGCCGTCGACGATCTCGCTCGGCGGCGCGCCTTCCCGGGGTGCCACCGCATACACCTGCACCTGGGAGTCCCCGGGCTGCGAGGCGTCGACCGCCTTGACGTCCCCGGTCACCGGCATCGAGCCGCAGCCGGCCAGCACGACGACGCCGCAGCCGAGCAGCGCGGATATCCGCACCGCCCGCCCATGGCCGCCCTGACGGCGGTCAGTACCCACGAGTGGTGTCCTCCTGGTCGGAATCCTGTACGCCGTCGCCCGTGCCACCGGGACGTTCCGGGGCCTGGCGTGCCACGACGCGTGCACCGTTACCGGGCAGGGCGGCGGGGTGCACCGACGAAGGCGCGCCGTTGCGGACGGCGGGGCCGCGACCGGGCACGGGCAGCGGGGAACGGCCGCCCGCGCCGGGCTGGGGCGGGACGGACATCAGGCGGTGGTCGCCCGACGTCCCCGACCCGGCGTCCTCGCGCTCCCGGTCCTCCCGGTTGCGCCGCGAGTCCTCGGGCTCCAGCGGTATCGGCGAACCGCGCAGGGGCTCGTCCGCCGTACGCGGCAGGGTCAGCCGGAACTGTGAGCCGCCGCCGGGCTCGCCCCAGGCCTGGAGCCAGCCGCCGTGCAGCCGTGCGTCCTCGACCGCGATGGAGAGGCCGAGACCGGTCCCGCCGGTCGTCCGGGCGCGCGCCGGGTCGGCACGCCAGAACCGGTTGAAGACACGGGTCGCCTCGCCGGGCTTGAGCCCGACCCCGTAGTCCCGGACGGCCACGGCGACCGCGCCCTGTGCGACACCCATCCGCACCACGACATCCCGGCCCTCGCCGTGCTCGACGGCGTTGACGACGAGGTTGCGCAGGACGCGTTCGACGCGGCGGGCATCGGCCTCGGCGATCACGGGCTGGTCGTCGCCGACGACGAGGATCCGGGTGCCCTTGCGCTCGGCGAGCGGTTCGGCGCCGCCGATCACCCGGTGCACCACGGTCCGCAGGTCTATCGGCTCGGCCTCAAGGGCCGCGGCGCCCGCGTCGAAGCGGCTGATCTCCAGCAGATCGGCGAGCAGCGACTCGAACCGGTCGAGCTGATCGCCCAGCAGCTCGGCGGAGCGTGCGGTCACGGGGTCGAAGTCGGCGCGGGCCTCGTGGATGACGTCGGCGGCCATCCGCACGGTCGTGAGGGGGTCCGCAACTCGTGCGAGACGTCGGAGACGAAACGCCGCTGCATCCGGGAGAGCTCCTCCAGCTGCTGGATCTTCAGCTGGAGGTTCTGGGCCATCTTGTTGAAGGCCTCGCCGAGACGGGCGATGTCGTCCTCGCCGGTGACCTTCATCCGCTCCTGGAGCCTGCCCGCGGACAGCCGCTCGGCGATGCCGGCCGCCATCCGCACCGGAGTGACGACCTGCCGCACCACGAACCAGGCGATGGCCCCGAGCAGCACGACGACGAACAGTCCGGCGGTCGCCAGGGTCGTCTTGACCAGCGTCAGGGACTTCTCCTCCTGCGTGAGCGGGAAGAGGTAGTACAGCTCGTAGGGCTGCTGATCGATGTCGTAGAGCCGCTTGCCGACGACGAGCCCCGGTTGCGACTCGTTGCCGTACGAGTACTGGATCAGGGAGTACGTCTGGTAGGCGCCCTGCCCCTTGCTCACGTTCTGCCGCAGACGCTCGGGCACGCTGGACGCCTCGACGCTGCCGGAACCGCGCGCGGCACGGCTGCCGGCCCCCTCGGTCACGGAATCGGCGCTGAGCGCCACCACGTTGAAGGCGTTCTTGCCGCCGCTGGCGAGCTGGTCGACGAGCTCGGTGCGCCAGGAGGTACTCCCGGTCATGCCGTCGGCGCCCTCGCTCCCCTGGCCGCCGGGGGCGAGGGGAGCGTTCGCCTTCTCCTGGGCCGCGGCGAAACCGCCGGCGGCCTGGGTCTGTGCGGCCTTGCCCTTGGCGTCGAGCAGGCCGTTGCGCACCTGGCCGATGACGACGAAGCCGAGCAGCAGCACGACCCCGATCGACATCAGGAGGGTGCCCGCGACGACGCGGAGCTGCAGATTGCGCCGCCACAACCGGACGGCGGGCAGCAACGGACGGCGCACCCACCGCATCAGCAACCGCGGTACGGGCCCGCCGGGCGTCCGGTCCTCGAACAACCGGCCGCCCTGCAGGAAACGGCTCATACGTGACGCCTTCCGACCCGAGCCGGCAGCCCGCTCCGTACGGACTCCCGGCTCACCGGGCCCCGGAGCAGCACTGCCTCGGGCCATCTCAGCTCGGTCCGGCCTTGTAGCCGACGCCTCGGACCGTCACCACGATCTCCGGCCGTTCCGGGTCCTTCTCGACCTTGGAACGCAGACGCTGGACATGAACATTCACCAGGCGGGTGTCGGCCGCGTGGCGGTAACCCCACACCTGCTCCAGCAGGACCTCACGGGTGAAGACCTGCCACGGCTTGCGGGCGAGCGCGACCAGCAGGTCGAACTCCAGCGGAGTCAGGGCGATCGACTGCCCCTCCCGCTTCACGGAGTGGCCGGCCACGTCGATGACCAGGTCACCGATGGTCAGCTGCTCCGGCGCGGGCTCTTCGGACCGCCGCAGACGTGCCCTGATCCGGGCGACCAACTCCTTAGGCTTGAACGGCTTGACGATGTAGTCGTCGGCCCCGGACTCCAGGCCGACCACGACATCGACGGTGTCGCTCTTGGCAGTGAGCATGACGATCGGCACACCGGACTCGGCCCTGATCAGCCTGCACACCTCGATGCCGTCCCTACCGGGCAGCATGAGGTCGAGCAGCACCAGGTCCGGCTTGGCCTCACGAAATGCGGCCAGTGCCTTGTCGCCGTCCGCTACGAACGACGGCTCGAAACCTTCTCCACGCAGCACAATCCCGAGCATCTCGGCCAGTGCGGTGTCGTCGTCGACGACAAGGACGCGTCCCTTCATAATCGACATCATCCCATTAGCTAATCGTTACCTGCGATGACCTGGCACACAGCTCGGCCAGTCCGACCCCCGTGACCGGGGAAATTGCGCCCTCCTCGGTGACGATCGCCGTGATCAGTTCAGGCGGCGTGACATCGAAGGCCGGGTTGTACGCGGGGGCTCCGAGGGGTGCGACGACGATCCCGCCTCCACCGATGGCCGATACACCCTGTGGCGATGTGAGCTCCGTCACTTCTTGCCCGGAACGCTGCTCGACGATGATCGATGTGCCGTCCGGGGTCTCCAGATCCACGGTCGTCGTCGGCGCCACCACGATGAAGGGCACGTGGTGGTACTTCGCGAGCACGGCCAGCGGGTAGCTCCCCACCTTGTTGGCCACCGAGCCGTCCGCGGCGATGCGGTCGGCGCCTATGAGCACCGCGTCGACCTCCCCCGCCGCGAACAGGGACCCCGCCGCGTTGTCGGTGAGCAGGCTGTAGGCCAGCCCGTTCCGCGCCGCCTCGTACGCGGTCAGCCGCGCCCCCTGGAGCAGCGGCCGTGTCTCGTCCACCCACAGCCGCCGCAGCCGCCCCTGCCGGTGCACCCGCAACGCCACCGCGAACGCCGTCCCCTCACCGCCCGAGACCAGCGCCCCGGTATTGCAGTGGGTCAGCAGCTGGTACGCCCGCCCCGGCAGCAGCTCCTCCAGCAGCGCCTCCCCGTACTCGGCCATACGCCTGCTGGCCTGGGCATCCTCCCGGTGCAGCGCCCGCGCCTCAGCCAGCGCCGCCGCGGCAGCCGCCTCGTCGCCCTCCCCCTTCCCGGAGGCCGCCCAGTAGGCCGCCGCCACCCGCCGCACCCCGTAGCCGAGGTTCACCGCGGTGGGCCGCGCCCCCTCCAGCAGTCCCGCCGCCTCCGCGACGTCGAAGCCCCTCGCCGCCGCGAGCGCCACCCCGTACCCCCCGGCGATCCCCAGCAACGGAGCTCCGCGCACCGCCAGCGTCTGGATCGCCCGCACCAGCGCGGGCACATCGGTGCACACCAGCTCGACCTCCTCGGCGGGCAGCCGCGTCTGGTCGAGAAGCACCAGCACAGGGCCTTCCGGAGGCTCGTCCCAGCGGAGTACGGAAAGCGCGGAAGGCTCGAAGCCCACCGATGATTGCGCGTCCTGATCAGCCATCTGTCCAGTCTGCCCGGTGAGCCACCCGCATATGAAGGTGCGAGCGAGAAGGAGCGGCTGGTCCGCCCCGGACCGGCGCGTGGCACGATGGCTGCCAACCTGCCGCCCCGATGAGCGGTCAGGACGGTGAAGGAGCCAGAATGAACGACTCTCCGGGCTGGGCGTCGCCCGGATCTGCCCCCTCCGACGGCAAGGAGAAGGCGATCCCCCGCCCCTCCGACCCGCAGGACGGAAGCGGCCCGACGGGGCAGTGGTCCCCCGAGCAGCCGCCCCCCGGGCAGTGGTCCCCACCGAGCAACCCCGGCGGCGGCCCCGGAACCCGGCAGCCCCCACCCGGCTGGGGCGGCGGCCCGCAGCGGCAGGGCTGGGCAGGACCGCCCCCGGCCGCGAAGCCCGGAGTCATCCCGCTGCGCCCGCTGAGCCTCGGCGAGATCCTCGACGGCTCGGTGTCCGCCCTGCGCGCCCACTGGCGTACGGCACTCGGCTTCAGCCTCACGATCTCCGTGGTCACCCAGATCGCCGTCATCCTCATGCAGCGCTACCTGCTGCCGGAACCGACCTCCATCGACCCCAACGCCACCGGCGCCGAGGCCCTGCGCCAGACCGCCGACTCGGCCCGATCGACGCTGGTCTCCCTGGCCCCGGTCTCCCTCCTCTCGATGATCGCCACGCTCTTCACGGCATCGGTCGTCACCGTGATCATCAGCCGCTCCGTGCTGGGCCGCCCCACCACGCTCGCCGACTCCTGGGCCGAAGCCCGCCCCCGCGTCCTTCCCCTGCTCGGGCTGACCGTGCTGGTCGCCGTGATCATGGCCTCGATCATGGCCGTGGGCGTCGGCCCCGGCCTGTTGCTCGGCTCCGAGGCCGGAGCGGCCCTCGCCTTCCTCGGCTTCGCCGCCGCCTGCGTCGTGATGCTCTGGCTGAACGTCAGCTTCGCTCTCGCCGCCCCCGCACTGATGCTGGAGCGGCAGAGCATCGTGGCCGCGCTGCGCAGGTCGGCGAAGCTGGTCCGGGGCGCCTGGTGGCGCACCTTCGGGATCCTCGCCCTGACCTATCTGCTGACCTTCCTGCTGACGTTCCTCGTCTCCATTCCGTTCGGCATCATCGCGGTCATCGCCGACGGAACCGAGGTCAGCGACCTCTTCGGCGGTACCGCCCCCTCCGTCGGCTGGCCCTTCCTGATCGTCACCGGCATCGGCGAAGTGATCGTCTCGACGTTGATCTACCCCTTCGTCGCCGGGGTGATGGCCCTCCTGTACGTGGACCAGCGCATCCGCCGCGAGGCCCTGGACCTCGACCTCGCACGAGCCGCCGGCCTGCCCGGCTACGACGACAACACACCCAGGAGCTGATGCGGTGTCGGGGGCGGGGGGCATCACCACAGCACGGCAGGACATCGCAGCGGGCGACATACCCGTGGACACACCACGTCTCCCCGCACGGGAGGCAGCCGAGAGCGAACTGTCCAAGCCGATGTACCACGAGAACGACCCGAACTTTCTCCAGCGCGCCCTGAACCAGTTCTGGGACTGGGTCGCGGGAGTGTTCGACGCCGCCGCGGGCGCCGCCCCCGGCGGCCCGGCCGGACTCGCCGTCCTGGTCGTCATCGTCATCGGGCTCGCCGCCGCCCTCTGGTGGCGGCTCGGCACCCCGCAACGCTCCGCCCGGAGCACGGACGCGCTGTTCGACAGCACAGGCCCCCGCAGCGCGGCCCAGCACCGCGCCGCCGCCGAAGCACACGCCGCGGCCCTGCGCTGGACCGAAGCCGTCCAGGAACGCATGCGCGCCATCGTCCGGTCCCTGGAGGAGCGTGCTCTGCTCGACCCCCGCCCCGGCCGCACCGCGGACGAAGCCGCAGCCGAAGCGGGCCGCACCCTCCCCGAGCACACGGCCCGGCTGCGCGCCGCCGCCCGGAGCTTCGACGACGTGACATACGGGGGCCGCACAGCGGACCAGTCGGCATATCTGACCCTGCGCACCCTCGACCTCGAACTCGACGAGGCGAAGCCGCTACTGCCCGGAACCTCCCGAGGAGCCACCGGATGACCGCGGCGACCACCGCTTCGCCCACCTCGACCGCGCCCTCCCCCGGCCAGGTCTGGACCCGCGCCCGAGGCATCCTGGCCGTCGTCCTCATCCTCGTCGTCGCCGGCATCACGTTCGCCGCCGTACGCTCCGGCACGAACCACGGACAGCTCGACCCCCGCTCCGCGGACCCCAAGGGCAGCCGTGCCGTGGCCGAACTCCTCAAGGCACGAGGCATATCCGTCACCGTCGCCACCACTCTCGACGAGGCCACCGCCGCGACAGGACCCGACACCACCCTCCTGGTCACGGGCCCCAACCTCCTGACCCGGTCGCAACAGCTCCGGCTGGACGATGCGGCTTCCGCCTCCGCCGGACGCACCCTGCTGGTCGCGCCAGGACCGGGAGCCACGCACCGGCTCGCGCCCGGGATCCGCGCCGAGTCGCACCAGGCCGTCAGTGCTCTCGCCCCGGCGTGCGAACTCCCCGCCGCCCGGCGGGCCGGCACAGCGGACATGGGCGGAACCCGCTACACGGCGCAAGACCCTGCCGCCGTCGCCTGCTACCCGAGCGCAGGCCTCCCCAGCCTCGTCGTCCTCCCGACCGGAGCGGGCGGCGACACCGTCGTCCTCGGCTCCCCCGACATCCTCCACAACGAACGTCTCGACAAGCAGGGCAACGCCTCGCTCGCCCTGCAACTCCTCGGTCCCCGTCCCCATCTCGTCTGGTACCTCCCCTCGCTCACCGATCCATCCGCAACAACCGATGACAGCGCCCCCGGCGACGGGGACGAAGAACAGTCGGAGGGCGGAGCGAAGGACGACTCGGCCAACGAGAGCAGCTTCCTCGACCTCGTCCCCTCCGGCTGGCTGTGGGGAACGCTTCAACTCGCCCTCGCCGCCGCCCTCGCCGCCGTCTGGCGGGCCCGACGACTCGGCCCCCTGGTGACAGAACGGCTGCCGGTGGCCATCCGCGCATCCGAATCCGCCGAAGGCCGCTCCCTCCTCTACCGCAAGGCCAACGCCCGCGACCGGGCCGCCGATGCCCTCCGAGCCGCCAGCCGCACACGTCTCGCTCCGCTCGCCGGTGTGCCCGCCCGTGAGGCGCACACCCCCGATGTCCTCCTCCCCGCCGTGTCCGCACGGGCCATCGCCCCGGACCGCGACCTCAGCACCCTGCTCTTCGGAACGGCTCCCTCCACCGACGCCGCCCTGGTCCTCCTCGCAGATCAACTCGACGCCCTCGAAAGAGAGGTACGCACTTCATGAGCGCCCCGACCCCCGAGCCGGCTGAACGCATGGCGCCTGCTGCAGCCCTCGTGATGCCCACGGAATCGGAGCCGTCCGACAGCGCCCGCGCCTCCTTGGAGGCCCTGCGCTCCGAGATCGCCAAGGCCGTGGTCGGGCAGGACCCTGCCGTCACCGGACTCGTCGTCGCGCTCCTCTGCCGAGGTCACGTACTCCTCGAAGGCGTGCCCGGAGTGGCCAAGACCCTCCTGGTCCGTGCACTCGCCGCTTCTCTCGAACTCGACACCAAGCGCGTCCAGTTCACCCCCGACCTGATGCCCAGCGACGTCACGGGTTCACTGATCTACGACGCACGCACCGCCGAGTTCTCCTTCCAGCCCGGCCCGGTCTTCACCAACCTGCTGATCGCCGACGAGATCAACCGCACCCCTCCCAAGACCCAGTCGTCCCTTCTCGAGGCGATGGAGGAACGGCAGGTCACCGTCGACGGAACGCCGCGTCCACTGCCCGAGCCGTTCCTTGTCGCCGCGACCCAGAACCCCGTCGAGTACGAAGGCACCTACCCCCTCCCCGAGGCCCAACTGGACCGTTTCCTGCTCAAACTGACGGTCCCGCTGCCTTCGCGCCAGGACGAGATCGACGTCCTCACCCGTCACGCCGACGGCTTCAACCCCCGCGATCTGAAGGCCGCCGGGATAAAGCCCGTCGCCGCCCCCGCCGATCTGGAAGCAGCACGCGAAGCCGTCGCGAAGACGACCGTCTCCCCCGAGATCGCCGGCTATGTCGTGGATATCTCCCGTGCCACGCGTGATTCCCCCTCGCTCGCCCTCGGTGTCTCTCCCCGAGGTACCACCGCACTGCTGTCGACCGCCCGCGCCTGGGCCTGGCTGACCGGCCGGGACTACGTCACCCCGGACGATGTGAAGGCCTTGGCGCTCCCCACACTCCGCCATCGCATCCAACTGCGGCCCGAGGCGGAAATGGAAGGAGTCACCCCCGACTCCGTCATCGCCTCAGTGCTCGCCCACGTCCCCGTACCCCGATGAGGCGGTGACCATGGCCCTCACCGGACGTACCGCGCTGCTCGCCGCCCTGGGGTCACTCCCCGTAGGCATCCTCGCTCCCAGCTGGACCGGGATGCTGGCGGTCAACGCACCGCTCTCACTGGCAATTTTGTGCGACTACGCCCTGGCCGCGCCAGTGCGCACGCTTCGATTCACCCGATCCGGGGATACAACCGTTCGACTCGGTGACGCGGCCGAAGTGCAACTGACCGTGACCAACGCCTCGCGTCGGCGTCTGCGCGCCCAGCTGCGGGATGCCTGGCCCCCGAGCAGCTGGGCCTCGGGCACCGAACGCCGATCTTCCCGTCACACGCTGACAGTGCCCGCCGGGGAACAGCGGCGCCTGGTCACCGTTCTGCGCCCCACACGTCGCGGCGACCGGCAGGCGGAACGCATCACGGTCCGCTCGTACGGCCCGCTCGGCCTCGCCGCACGCCAAGGGCAGCACCGAGCCCCTTGGACCGTACGGGTCCTGCCGCCGTTCACCAGCCGCAAGCATCTGCCCTCCCGCCTCGCCCGGCTCCGGGAACTGGACGGTCGCACCAGCGTTCTGACACGCGGTGAGGGCACGGAGTTCGACAGTCTGCGGGCTTACGTACCCGGGGACGACACCCGTTCCATCGACTGGCGCGCCACCGCACGCCAGTCGGCCGTAGCGGTCCGGACCTGGCGCCCCGAGCGTGACCGGCACATCCTGATCGTCCTCGACACCGGACGTACGTCGGCGGGGCGAGTCGGTGATGTTCCTCGGCTGGACGCCTCGATGGACGCCACGCTCCTTCTCACCGCGCTCGCCGTGCGGGCGGGGGATCGGGTCAGCCTCCTCGCCTACGACCGCCAGGTCCGGGCCCGCGTCCAGGGCCGAACGGCCTCGGGCAATGTCCTGGCCACCGTCATCAACACGCTGGCGACGCTGGAACCCGAGCTCATCGAGACGGACGCCCGTGGCCTGAGCAATGCCGCACTCACCGACGCCCCCCGCGGTTCCCTGATCGTTCTCCTCACGACGCTGGAGGCCGCCCCCATCGAGGAGGGGCTCCTCCCGGTGCTGCCGCAGCTCACCCAGCGCCACACAGTTCTCGTGGCCGCGGTCTCCGACCCTCGGATCGAGGAAATGGGCAACGCACGAGGAACAGTGGACTCGGTGTACGACGCGGCAGCCGCCGGACAGGCCCAGGCGGACCGTCGCCGCACGGCGGACAGGCTTCGGCGCCATGGCGTCGTCGTCGTGGACGCCACCCCGGACCATCTCGCTCCCGCGCTGGCCGATACGTACTTGGCTCTGAAGGCCGCAGGTCGTCTCTGAGTGACCTATGGGCCGGCCCAGAGAGAGGTGGGCGGGCCGGTCCGGGTCCGGAACGCAGAAAAGCCCCGCACCAGAAGGTGCGGGGCTTTCCCACAAAGATTGTTCGGCGGCGTCCTACTCTCCCACAGGGTCCCCCTGCAGTACCATCGGCGCTGAAAGGCTTAGCTTCCGGGTTCGGAATGTAACCGGGCGTTTCCCTAACGCAATGACCACCGAAACACTATGAAATTTAGAACACCGGGCAAAATCACGGCTGTTCGTTATTTCAGAACTAACACAGTGGACGCGAGCAACTGAGGACAAGCCCTCGGCCTATTAGTACCAGTCAGCTCCACCCCTTACAGGGCTTCCACATCTGGCCTATCAACCCAGTCGTCTACTGGGAGCCTTAACCAATCAAGTTGGTGGGAATACTCATCTCGAAGCAGGCTTCCCGCTTAGATGCTTTCAGCGGTTATCCTTTCCGAACGTAGCCAACCAGCCATGCCCTTGGCAGGACAACTGGCACACCAGAGGTTCGTCCGTCCCGGTCCTCTCGTACTAGGGACAGCCCTTCTCAATATTCCTACGCGCACAGCGGATAGGGACCGAACTGTCTCACGACGTTCTAAACCCAGCTCGCGTACCGCTTTAATGGGCGAACAGCCCAACCCTTGGGACCGACTCCAGCCCCAGGATGCGACGAGCCGACATCGAGGTGCCAAACCATCCCGTCGATATGGACTCTTGGGGAAGATCAGCCTGTTATCCCCGGGGTACCTTTTATCCGTTGAGCGACAGCGCTTCCACAAGCCACTGCCGGATCACTAGTCCCGACTTTCGTCCCTGCTCGACCCGTCGGTCTCACAGTCAAGCTCCCTTGTGCACTTACACTCAACACCTGATTACCAACCAGGCTGAGGGAACCTTTGGGCGCCTCCGTTACTCTTTAGGAGGCAACCGCCCCAGTTAAACTACCCATCAGACACTGTCCCTGATCCGGATCACGGACCCAGGTTAGACATCCAGCACGACCAGAGTGGTATTTCAACGACGACTCCACAACCACTGGCGTGGCCGCTTCACAGTCTCCCACCTATCCTACACAAGCCGAACCGAACACCAATATCAAACTATAGTAAAGGTCCCGGGGTCTTTCCGTCCTGCTGCGCGAAACGAGCATCTTTACTCGTAGTGCAATTTCACCGGGCCTATGGTTGAGACAGTCGAGAAGTCGTTACGCCATTCGTGCAGGTCGGAACTTACCCGACAAGGAATTTCGCTACCTTAGGATGGTTATAGTTACCACCGCCGTTTACTGGCGCTTAAGTTCTCAGCTTCGCCACCCCGAAGAGCAGCTAACCGGTCCCCTTAACGTTCCAGCACCGGGCAGGCGTCAGTCCGTATACATCGCCTTACGGCTTCGCACGGACCTGTGTTTTTAGTAAACAGTCGCTTCTCGCTGGTCTCTGCGGCCACCCCCAGCTCAAGCAGCAAGTGCTATCACCAGGAATGGCCCCCCTTCTCCCGAAGTTACGGGGGCATTTTGCCGAGTTCCTTAACCATAGTTCACCCGAACGCCTCGGTATTCTCTACCTGACCACCTGAGTCGGTTTAGGGTACGGGCCGCCATGAAACTCGCTAGAGGCTTTTCTCGACAGCATAGGATCATCCACTTCACCACAATCGGCTCGGCATCAGGTCTCAGACTCAATGTTGCGCGGATTTGCCTACACAACGTCCTACACCCTTACCCCGGGACAACCACCGCCCGGGCTGGACTACCTTCCTGCGTCACCCCATCGCTTACCTACTACAAGTCTGGTTCATCGGCTCCACCACTACCCTCAACTCCGAAGAGATCGGGCCGGCTTCACGGACTTAGCATCGCCTGATTCAGTACTGGGCGTTTCAAAGCGGGTACCGGAATATCAACCGGTTGTCCATCGACTACGCCTGTCGGCCTCGCCTTAGGTCCCGACTTACCCTGGGCAGATCAGCTTGACCCAGGAACCCTTAGTCAATCGGCGCACACGTTTCTCACGTGTGTATCGCTACTCATGCCTGCATTCTCACTCGTGAACCGTCCACAACTCGCTTCCGCGGCTGCTTCACCCGGCACACGACGCTCCCCTACCCATCCACACAGGCGTTGGCCCTATATGTGTGAATGACACGACTTCGGCGGTACGCTTGAGCCCCGCTACATTGTCGGCGCGGAATCACTTGACCAGTGAGCTATTACGCACTCTTTCAAGGGTGGCTGCTTCTAAGCCAACCTCCTGGTTGTCTCTGCGACTCCACATCCTTTCCCACTTAGCGTACGCTTAGGGGCCTTAGTCGATGCTCTGGGCTGTTTCCCTCTCGACCATGGAGCTTATCCCCCACAGTCTCACTGCCGCGCTCTCACTTACCGGCATTCGGAGTTTGGCTAAGGTCAGTAACCCGGTAGGGCCCATCGCCTATCCAGTGCTCTACCTCCGGCAAGAAACACACGACGCTGCACCTAAATGCATTTCGGGGAGAACCAGCTATCACGGAGTTTGATTGGCCTTTCACCCCTAACCACAGGTCATCCCCCAGGTTTTCAACCCTGGTGGGTTCGGTCCTCCACGAAGTCTTACCTCCGCTTCAACCTGCCCATGGCTAGATCACTCCGCTTCGGGTCTAGAGCGTGCAACTCAAACGCCCTGTTCGGACTCGCTTTCGCTACGGCTTCCCCACACGGGTTAACCTCGCTACACACCGCTAACTCGCAGGCTCATTCTTCAAAAGGCACGCAGTCACGACTGTATGTGCAAGCACATACAGCGACGCTCCCACGGCTTGTAGGCACACGGTTTCAGGTACTATTTCACTCCGCTCCCGCGGTACTTTTCACCATTCCCTCACGGTACTATCCGCTATCGGTCACCAGGGAATATTTAGGCTTAGCGGGTGGTCCCGCCAGATTCACACGGGATTTCTCGGGCCCCGTGCTACTTGGGTGTCTCTCAAACAAGCCGCTGATGTTTCAGCTACGGGGGTCTTACCCTCTACGCCGGACCTTTCGCATGTCCTTCGCCTACATCAACGGTTTCTGACTCGTCTCACAGCCGGCAGACTGTAAAAGAGAGATCCCACAACCCCGCATGCGCAACCCCTGCCGGGTATCACACGCATACGGTTTGGCCTCATCCAGTTTCGCTCGCCACTACTCCCGGAATCACGGTTGTTTTCTCTTCCTGAGGGTACTGAGATGTTTCACTTCCCCTCGTTCCCTCCACACTGCCTATGTGTTCAGCAGCGGGTGACAGCCCATGACGACTGCCGGGTTTCCCCATTCGGAAACCCCCGGATCAAAGCTTGGTTGACAGCTCCCCGGGGACTATCGTGGCCTCCCACGTCCTTCATCGGTTCCTGGTGCCAAGGCATCCACCGTGCGCCCTTAAAAACTTGGCCACAGATGCTCGCGTCCACTGTGCAGTTCTCAAACAACGACCAGCCACCCACCACCCCGTCCCGAAAGACGAGTTCACTGGGGCCGGATCAGAAGGCAGCCATACGGCCATACCCTCAGATACCCAACAACGTGCCCGACACGATCAACCCGTTCCCGTTTTCCACGCCGAAGCAGTACTAACGAAACCGTGCTCACCGTGCCGAATAGTCAACGTTCCACCCATGAGCTGACCACCGTCGAACATTTGCCGACGTAGTGGCTCTGGATTCCTTACGGAATCTAGATGCTCCTTAGAAAGGAGGTGATCCAGCCGCACCTTCCGGTACGGCTACCTTGTTACGACTTCGTCCCAATCGCCAGTCCCACCTTCGACAGCTCCCTCCCACAAGGGGTTGGGCCACCGGCTTCGGGTGTTACCGACTTTCGTGACGTGACGGGCGGTGTGTACAAGGCCCGGGAACGTATTCACCGCAGCAATGCTGATCTGCGATTACTAGCAACTCCGACTTCATGGGGTCGAGTTGCAGACCCCAATCCGAACTGAGACCGGCTTTTTGAGATTCGCTCCGCCTCGCGGCATCGCAGCTCATTGTACCGGCCATTGTAGCACGTGTGCAGCCCAAGACATAAGGGGCATGATGACTTGACGTCGTCCCCACCTTCCTCCGAGTTGACCCCGGCAGTCTCCTGTGAGTCCCCATCACCCCGAAGGGCATGCTGGCAACACAGAACAAGGGTTGCGCTCGTTGCGGGACTTAACCCAACATCTCACGACACGAGCTGACGACAGCCATGCACCACCTGTATACCGACCACAAGGGGGGCACCATCTCTGATGCTTTCCGGTATATGTCAAGCCTTGGTAAGGTTCTTCGCGTTGCGTCGAATTAAGCCACATGCTCCGCTGCTTGTGCGGGCCCCCGTCAATTCCTTTGAGTTTTAGCCTTGCGGCCGTACTCCCCAGGCGGGGAACTTAATGCGTTAGCTGCGGCACCGACGACGTGGAATGTCGCCAACACCTAGTTCCCAACGTTTACGGCGTGGACTACCAGGGTATCTAATCCTGTTCGCTCCCCACGCTTTCGCTCCTCAGCGTCAGTAATGGCCCAGAGATCCGCCTTCGCCACCGGTGTTCCTCCTGATATCTGCGCATTTCACCGCTACACCAGGAATTCCGATCTCCCCTACCACACTCTAGCTAGCCCGTATCGAATGCAGACCCGGGGTTAAGCCCCGGGCTTTCACATCCGACGTGACAAGCCGCCTACGAGCTCTTTACGCCCAATAATTCCGGACAACGCTTGCGCCCTACGTATTACCGCGGCTGCTGGCACGTAGTTAGCCGGCGCTTCTTCTGCAGGTACCGTCACTTTCGCTTCTTCCCTGCTGAAAGAGGTTTACAACCCGAAGGCCGTCATCCCTCACGCGGCGTCGCTGCATCAGGCTTTCGCCCATTGTGCAATATTCCCCACTGCTGCCTCCCGTAGGAGTCTGGGCCGTGTCTCAGTCCCAGTGTGGCCGGTCGCCCTCTCAGGCCGGCTACCCGTCGTCGCCTTGGTAGGCCATTACCCCACCAACAAGCTGATAGGCCGCGGGCTCATCCTTCACCGCCGGAGCTTTCAACCCCGTCCCATGCGGGACAGAGTGTTATCCGGTATTAGACCCCGTTTCCAGGGCTTGTCCCAGAGTGAAGGGCAGATTGCCCACGTGTTACTCACCCGTTCGCCACTAATCCACCCCGAAAGGCTTCATCGTTCGACTTGCATGTGTTAAGCACGCCGCCAGCGTTCGTCCTGAGCCAGGATCAAACTCTCCGTGAATGTTTACCCGTAATCGGGTGCACACACACGAGAGCGGAACAACCGGTCGGAATAAGACCCGTTGTTCACAGCGTCCTCGCTGTGTATTTCAAAAGGAACCGCGTCCCGACCGAACGGCCGGAGACGGGGTATCAACATATCTGGCGTTGACTTTTGGCACGCTGTTGAGTTCTCAAGGAACGGACGCTTCCTTCGGTCCCGTATCACCGGGGCCCTCCGGGCGCTTCCCTTCGTTTTACTTCTTTGTCTTGCTGTCTTGCGTTTCCGACTCTATCAGACTCTTTCGTGTCCGATTCCCGGTCGAAGCGGGCCGTGCAGTTTCGCTTTCCAGGTTCTCCGCTTTCGCGTTTTCCCTTTCCGGCGGTTCCAACTTTACCAGACTCTTTTTCGTTCCGTTTCCGGTCCGAATTCGATTTCCGGTGGCCTGTGGAGTGACCTTGCCTTTCGGCGGACCCGACTTTATCAGAATCTCGCGGGGCAAACGAACAACCCGATCGATTCGATAAAGGAGAATCATGTGGCCCGGCGGAGTTAACGAGAACCCCTGCATGAGCCGAGTAGACAGTACGCGCTCATCCCGAACTTGTCCAGTCCGAGGCAACCGTTCAAATCTACCTCCCCACGTCTGCCGTGTCAACGGGTTTTGTGGGCGAGGAGGACACTAGCAGCTCAGGAGAGGGGAAAGCACATCGGTGGTCAGGCTGCGGTGGGAAGTTCGGCGCTGCGTTCGACCGCTGCGACGTCGCCAGTGTCGCCGGCGCGGGCCGCGCGGCCGCCCAGGACGTAGACGTACGCGAGAAAGGCCAGCTCAGCGGCGACGCCGATGGTGATCCGGGCCCAGGTCGGGAGACCGGACGGCGTCACGAATCCCTCGATGAGCCCGGAGACGAACAGGACCAGAGCCAGGCCGATGGCCATGCCCAGTGCGGCGCGGCCCTGCTGGGCCAAGGCGGTCCGGCGTGACAAGGGACCCGGGTCGATCACCGCCCAGCCGAGGCGTAGCCCCGTGCCCGCTGCGACGAACACCGCGGTCAGTTCGAGCAGACCATGGGGCAGCACCAGGCCGAGGAAGACGTCGAGCCGGCCCGCGGAGGACATGAGGCCTATGCCGACGCCGAGGTTCAGCATGTTGAGGAAGAGGATCCAGATCACCGGTATGCAGAGGAATGCTCCCAGGACCAGGCAGAGGGCTGCGGCCTGCGCGTTGTTCGTCCATACCTGTGCCGCGAACGACGCCGCCGGATGGCTGGAGTAGTAGGTCTCGTACTCCCCGCCCGGCCGGGTCATCGCGCGGAGGTCTTCCGGTGCCGCGATCGCGGCCTGCACCTCGGGGTGCGTACCGATCCACCAACCCAGCAGTGCCGCCACCGCGGTCGAGAGGACCGCGGTGGGCACCCACCAGTGGCGCGAGCGGTAGACGGCGGCGGGAAATCCCGCGGTGAGGAATCGGGCCGCGTCCCGCCACGAAGCCTTGCGGGTGCCCGTCACGGTCGATCGGGCGCGGGCCACGAGTTGGGTGAGGCGTCCGATGAGGACCGGGTCGGAGCTGCTCGACTGGATCAGCGAGAGGTGCGTCGCCGTGCGCTGGTAGAGGACGACCAGTTCGTCCGCTTCCGCACCGGTGAGGCGGCGCCCTCGGCGCAGGAGGTGTTCCAGGCGGTCCCACTCCGTGCGGTGGGCGGTGACGAAGACGTCGAGGTCCATGGGCGTCTGTTGCTCCAGGCAAAGGGGCGTACGGGTCCGTACTGCTGCGGCGCGCTGGCGGTCAGCTTGGCAGACTGGGCCCGGCTGGGGCAGGGAAGGTCGGCGAAGGGTGGGGACCGATGAGTGAGCTGGTGACCGGTGATGCGGTCGTTCTGGGCTTGAGGCCCGCTCGGCTGCCCAGCCGGGCCCTGGCCTCCGCCATCGATCTGGCGGTGACGTTCGCCGTCTTCATCCTGGTGTCGGTGGTGCTGGGTATCGCTTCCGCCGCCCTGGACGAGGCCGCCGTCGCGGCGATCGGGGTCGCCTCGTTCCTGCTGGTCCTGATCGGTGGGCCCGTCGCTGTGGAGACGCTGAGCCATGGCCGCTCCCTGGGGAAGCTGGCCTGCGGACTGCGGGTGGTGCGTGACGACGGCGGGCCGATCCGGTTCCGGCACGCGCTCGTCCGCGGAGCCATGGGGCTCGTCGAGATCCTCCTGACCTTCGGTGCCGTGGCCTCCATCGCGTCCCTGGTGTCGGCGCGGGGGCGCCGGATCGGTGACGTGTTCGCCGGAACGCTGGTGATCCGGGAGCGCGTCGCCGCCACGGGCCGGTCCGTCGCCGTGCCGCCTCCCCCGCCCTGGCTGGTCGGCCGGTTCGCGGAGCTGGATCTGTCGGGCGTACCGGACGAGCTCTGGTCCGCGATACGGCAGTACCTGACGCGGATGCAGCAGCTGGATCCCGGCGTGGGGCGCTCGATCGCGGAACGGCTGGCCGGTGGGCTGGTCGCGCGGACGGGGGCCGCCGCGCCGCAGGGCGTTCCCGCGGCCGCGTTTTTGGCCGCGGTGGTGCATGAGCGGCAGTCCCGGGATGCGCGGCGCGTCTTCTCCGGGCCTCGGGCCGGGGCGTACGTCGAGGGCCCCGTTGTCCCTGTGGCCCCCTCGGCCGCTGGGGCCGGTTCCCGGGCTGGGGGCGGTGACGCCGGTGGTGACGAGCAGCGGCGCGGGGGTGCTTCCTCGGCGGGGTTCGCTCCGCCCGGCTAGTCGGCGTCCGGGCTGTCCGTGTCCGGCTCTTCGGGGTCCGACCCGTAAGTGCGCGGGGACGGGGGTGTCTCCAGGTGTTCGAGCTCGATGCCGGGCGCCGCGAGGACCACGTCGCCGGCGATGTGGACGGTGTGCTGCTCCCCGGTGTCCAGGGCGCTGACCTGGTATTCGTCCACGATCAGGGGGCCGTTGTCAGTGGTGTGCGCTTCACTGTTCATCAGGGCCCAGGACTGGTCGACGGTCCTGGGTGCGAGGACCGGGTCCGTGAAGGTGACCACGCGGACGCGGGTGGTGGGGGAAGCGGGGGTGAGGCGCAGGAGACGGGTCATGGCAATGAGGAATGCGGGGGACGTGCCGGCGAAGGAGTGGGCGCGGACGTTGCCTTCGGTGGCGTGGCTGCCGGTGGGATCGGTCCGGACCCAGGTGACCCCTTCCAGGGCCGCTCCTCGTACCTGCCAGCTCGCGGCATGGAGTTCGAGGCGGATGGGCCGGCCCAGCTCGTCCAGGGCGAGGTCGACGGAGCCGAGGTGGTCTCCGGAGGGGGATGTGGTCTGGGAGACGTAGCGCCAGCCGGAGGGGCCGGGGGCGCAGTGGAAGTGTTCTTCGCCGAGGGGGGTGTGATCGTGAAGGTCGTGGAGCGAATACCTGCCGCGGGGCATGGGGTCCTTCGGGTTCCTCGGGCTGTACGGGGGCGGTAACGGGAGCAGGCCCCCGGCACGGGGGTGCGGGGGCCTGCACTCGGACTGCTGGGTTTCTGTTGCGGACGCCAACGCATCGCTGCGGAACTGCTGCTGGATGCTGTGACGCCGCTCGGTGGTCGGAAGGCCGGCCTTCCGACCACCGGAAGTGGATCAGTAGCGGTAGTGGTCGGGCTTGTACGGGCCCTCTACCTCGACACCGATGTACGCCGCCTGCTCGGGGCGCAGGGTCGTGAGCTTGACGCCCAGGGCGTCGAGGTGGAGGCGGGCGACCTTCTCGTCCAGGTGCTTGGGCAGCACGTACACGTCGGTCGGGTACTCCTGGGGCTTCGTGAACAGCTCGATCTGCGCGAGGGTCTGGTCCGCGAAGCTGTTGGACATCACGAAGGACGGGTGTCCGGTCGCGTTGCCCAGGTTCAGCAGGCGGCCCTCGGACAGGACGATGAGGACCTTGCCGTCGGGGAACGTCCAGGTGTGGACCTGGGGCTTGACCTCGTCCTTGACGACGCCGTCGATCTGGGCGAGACCGGCCATGTCGATCTCGTTGTCGAAGTGGCCGATGTTCCCGACGATGGCCTGGTGCTTCATCCGGGCCATGTCCTTGGCCATGATGATGTCCTTGTTGCCCGTCGTGGTGATGAAGATGTCGGCCGTCTCCACGACGTCGTCCAGTGTGGCGACCTGGTAGCCGTCCATCGCCGCCTGCAGCGCGCAGATCGGGTCGATCTCCGTGATGATCACCCGGGCGCCCTGGCCGCGCAAGGACTCCGCGCAGCCCTTGCCCACGTCGCCGTAGCCGAAGACGACGGCGGTCTTGCCGCCGATGAGGACGTCGGTGGCGCGGTTGATGCCGTCGATGAGGGAGTGGCGGCAGCCGTACTTGTTGTCGAACTTGGACTTGGTCACCGCGTCGTTCACGTTGATCGCGGGGAACAGGAGGGAGCCGTCACGGTGCATCTCGTAGAGGCGGTGGACGCCCGTCGTCGTCTCCTCGGTGACACCGCGGATCTCGGACGCGAGCTGGGTCCACTTCTGCGGGGCCTCGCCGAGGGTGCGGTTCAGCAGGGTGAGGATGTGGGCGTACTCCTCGCTGTCCGCGGTCGACGGGTCCGGGGCGGCTCCGGCCTTCTCGAACTCGACGCCCTTGTGGACGAGGAGGGTGGCGTCGCCACCGTCGTCCAGGATCATGTTCGGGCCGCCGGTGGGGGTGTTCGGCCAGGTCAGCGCCTGCTCCGTGCACCACCAGTACTCCTCCAGGGTCTCGCCCTTCCAGGCGAAGACCGGGACGCCCGCAGGGGCTTCCGGGGTGCCGTTCGGGCCGACCGCGATGGCGGCGGCGGCGTGGTCCTGGGTGGAGAAGATGTTGCAGGAGGCCCAGCGGACCTCGGCGCCCAGGGCGACGAGGGTCTCGATGAGCACGGCGGTCTGCACGGTCATGTGCAGCGAACCGGTGATCCGGGCGCCGGCCAGCGGCTGGGCGGCGGCGAACTCCTTGCGGATCGACATCAGGCCGGGCATCTCGTGCTCGGCGAGCGTGATCTCCTTGCGCCCGAAGGGGGCGAGGGAGAGGTCGGCGACCTTGAAGTCCTGACGGTTGGTCGTCGTCGTCATAACGGGCTGCTCCTCGTGATGGGTCGAGGGTGGGCTGTCTGGGCTGACTCTGCGGCGCGGCGGGCACAGGAATGCCCGGGCGATTCGCAGTGCAGTCCGTCGGAGGCCCTCTGTCCCTCGCCCGGCTCGCTGGTGCCAGCCGGTCGACCGCCATCAGCAGCGACGTCTGTTTTCCGTATCCGAATCTACACCGAACGGCCCAGTGGGCCCCAGCCCGCTCGGGGAGAGGGGCGTGTGTGAGGGGTCACCGGGCCGATCGGGGCTGGTGTGCGGTGGGTCAGTGGCCGGAATCGCTCGGAGTCTCGGCCGGGCCGGTGGGCGTCTTGTCCGGGTGGGCTCCGGTCGCGGCGGCCTCCGCGTTGTAGATGTCCGGCTCCAGGTAGATGACCCGGGCGATCGGGACCGCGTCGCGGATGCGGTGCTCGGCGGCGTTGATGGCCTCGGCGACCTCGGCGGCGGTCTCGTCGTGCCGGACCGCGATCTTGGCGGCGACCAGCAGCTCCTCGGGGCCGAGGTGCAGGGTCCGCATGTGGATGATGCGGGTGACGGTGTCGCCGTCCACCACGGCCGCCTTGATCTTCTGGACGTCCTCGATGCCGGCGGACTCGCCGAGCAGGAGGGACTTCGTCTCGACGGCCAGGACGATCGCGATGAGGATCAGCAGGATGCCGATGCAGAGGGTGCCGATGCCGTCCCAGACGCCGTTGCCGGTGGCGAGGGCGAGGCCGACGCCGCCGAGCGCCAGGATCAGACCGACGAGGGCGCCGAGGTCCTCCAGCAGGACGACCGGCAGCTCGGGGGCCTTGGAGCGGCGGACGAACTCGGTCCAGGAGCGGTCGCCCCGGGTGAGGTTGGACTCCTTGATCGCCGTACGGAAGGAGAAGATCTCGGCGATGATCGCGAAGACCAGGACCCCGACCGGCCAGTACCAGGCCTCGATCTCGTGCGGGTGCTTGATCTTCTCGTAGCCCTCGTACACGGCGAACATGCCACCGACCGAGAAGAGGACGATGGAGACGAGGAACGCGTAGATGTAGCGCTCGCGGCCGTAGCCGAAGGGGTGTTCAGGGGTCGCTTCGCGCTTCGCCCTCTTGCCGCCGAGCAGCAGGAGTCCCTGGTTGCCCGAGTCGGCGAGCGAGTGGACGCTCTCCGCGAGCATCGACGAGGACCCACTGAAGAGGAACGCTACGAATTTGGCCACGGCGATCGAGAGGTTGGCGGCGAGTGCCGCCACGATCGCCTTGGTTCCGCCTGACGCGCTCATGAGTGCGTGGTGTCCCTTCGTCGGTGCGCGGCATGTGCCGTCGCGGTGAGGCGGCACATTGTTGCAGCCGTCCGGACGGCCCGTGGGTCAGGCCGCCACGGTGGCCCGGAAGAGTGTGCCCGGTCCCGTCGCCTCGACACGCTCGTCGGCCGGGACGTAGGCCGACTCCCCCGGCCCCAGGGCGATTTCGCCGACCGTGACCGTGCCCGCCGTGCAGAGCAGGATCTGGGGGGTGGGGGCGGTCAGGTCGGCGGGGGCCGCGCCGGACGCGAGGGTGTAGCGGGACAGGGCGAACTCGTCGACGGGGGTCTCGTACAGTTCCTCTCCCGACGGGGCCGCTTCCGGGCGCAGTACGCCGGGCTCGGTGGCCTCGAACCGGACGATGCGCAGGAGTTCGGGGACGTCGATGTGCTTGGGGGTCAGGCCGCAGCGCAGCACGTTGTCCGAGTTGGCCATGATCTCGACGCCGAGGCCGTCGAGATAGGCGTGCGGGACGCCTGCACCGAGGAACAGGGCTTCGCCGGGCTGGAGTTCCACATAGTTCAGCAGCATCGCGGCGAGGACCCCCGGGTCGCCGGGGAAGTGATGGGCGATGCGGGCGTACGGGGCGTGGCCGCCGCCGAGACGTTCGGCGGCGGCCGCCGCCTCCGTCACGGTCTCGGTCATCTCCGCCGGGTCGGCGCCGAGGATCGCCGTGAGCACCTCGCGGAGGGCCGCCTCCTCGGGGTGGGCGCGGAGGAGGTCCACGTACGGCTTGAGGGAGTCCACTCCCAGCGCCTCCATCGCGTCCGCCGCTTCGGTGGGGGGGCGGAAGCCGCACAGCCCGGCGAAGGGGGTGAGGGCGCAGATAAGTTCGGGCTTGTGGTTCGCGTCCTTGTACGTGCGGTGGGGAGCGCCGATCGGGACGCCCCGGGCCTCCTCGTCGGCGTACCCCTCGCGGGCCTGGTCCAGGTCGGGATGGACCTGGACGGAGAGGGGGCGCCGGCGGCGAGGAGCTTCAGGAGGAAGGGGAGGCGAGGCCCGAACCGGGCGACGGTCGGCGCGCCGAGCTCGCCTTCCGGGTCGGCGTCGATGGCCTCGGTGAGGGCCAGTTCGATCTCGCCGGACGCGGTGGTGCGGGTGATACGTGAGGGCGCTCCGGGGTGGGCTCCCATCCACATCTCGGCCTGCGGTTCGCCGGTGGGAGCGATGCCGAGCAGGGCGGGGATGGCCGTGGTGGACCCCCAGGCGTAGGGGCGCACGGTGTTGGACAACCGGTCCATGGAGTCGTCCTCGGGTGGGGCTGGGCGGGTGGGCGGTTCAAGCTCACGCCAGGGGTATCAGTGCTGCGTGAGGCCCTGGCGTCGGTGGGGTGGACGGGGGGTGAGGGACGGGTGGGGCCTGTGGGGCTTGCCTGGTCGGGTGGAGCCGGCGGCCCGGGGCGCGTCGCGCGTCGTCCGGTGGGGGTCGCCCCTCCTGTGTTTGTGTCTGTGTCAGGGCTGGGGTGCCGACGCCAGTGAGAGGTAGACCGCCGCGAAGTCGGTGATCGCGAGCAGTTCGGCGACGGCTTCCAGTTCGCCGCCCTCCTCCGGCTCCAGCTCGCTGACGGGTGTGTCGTGGCCGAGCGCCAGTTCCCTGGCCGCCGGGTAGGCGCTGAGGCCTCCCGTCGGGCGGTCCCGGAGCAGGACGACCCGGGCGCGCAGCGTCTCGCCCTCCTCTACCCGGTCGCGGAAGAAGTCGTCGGGGTCCGCGCCCGCCGCGAAGTCTCCGGCGAGGAGCGTGCCGTGCGAGGGCAGCGCCTCGGGCAGTTGCGCGGCCAGGGCGGGGCGGCCCGCCAGTTCGGACAGTACGGCGGCGAAGCGGCGGCCGACCGGGCCCGCCGCTTCGCCCTCCGTCCACAGCAGGGGCAGGCTGTCGGCGAGCTCCGCGGCAAGCGTCTTGGCCGGGTTGCTGTACGTGGCGATGGCCGGGCCGCAGCGTTCCGCGGTGCGGTCCAGGCGGTCCGCCACCTTCTGCAGGTCCTCGGGGGTCGCGGTCACCAGGCCGACCCGGTCCAGGAGCGCCAGCAGAGGTGTGAGCAGCGCCCACAGGGTGCCGGGGCCGGCGGCCGAGGTCTCCGCGTCGTATTCGCCGTGCGGGGCGGCCGCCATCGGGACGACCAGGCCGTGCACCCCGTCGACCGCCTCGCGCAGCGGTGAGCGGGTGGGGGCAACGGCGACGACGGTGCAGCCGCGGCGGTAGGCCTGCTCGGCGAGCAGGGCGAGGCCCGGTTCGGAGCCGTCGGCGGTCGCGATGAGGAGCAGGTCCACGGATCCGGCCCAGCCGGGCAGGGCCCAGCGGAGGGCGCCGGGGGCGGGGGCGACGCCCGTGGGGTGGATGCGGGTGACGGGGGCGGCCGCGCCCGCCAGCGCGCCGATCAGGTCGGCGACCCCGGAGGCGGCGGTGCCGGGGCCTGCGACGAGGACGGCGCGGGGGCGGCCCTCGGGGGTCAGGCCGCCGATGCCCGCCTCGGCGGCGTGCCGGGCGGCGGTACGGACCCGGGCGCCGGCTTCGGCTGCGCCGCGCAGCAGATCGCGGCGGTCGGCTCGGGCCAGGGCTTCCGGGGCGTCGAGCAAGGACTCGTCGAGCATGGCGGTGGGCCTCCGATCACCGGGTGGGGTGCGGGCTGCGGGTACGGGGGTGGGGCGCCCTCGGCTGGCTTGGCCCTCGCCTGGTTGGCCTTGCCTGGCTGGCCTTGCCTGGCTGGCCTCGCCTGGCTTGGTCTCGCCTGGCTTGGTCTGGCTCGGAGCCGAGGCGGTTCGCCTCGTCTGCGGTCCGCCGCCGTCCCGTCGTCCCGTACGGGTGTCGCTCGCCGTCAGGCGGGGCGGCGGGCCTCGTCGACCAGAAGGACCGGGATGCCGTCCCGGACCGGGTAGGCCAGGCCGCAGTCGTCGCTCGTGCAGACCAGTTCGGGGGCTTCGGCCGCCGAACGGTCGTCGAGCGGGGAGTGGCAGGCCGGGCAGGCCAGGATCTCCAGGAGGCCGGCTTCGAGCGCCATGGGGTGAGTCCCTTCGAGCATGCGAGTTCCGATCCGCGTGGATCAGGCGTCGTCAGCCTACCGCTGGGGTGGTGGGGGCGCGGCCTGGCCCGGGGGAGGAAACGGGGGATGGCGTGGGGTCCGGGTGGGCGGGGGCCTGGGCGTGGGGTGGGCGGTGGGGGCGGCGCCTGCGGCGGGCTTCTCCCCTACCCGCCCCTTCCCGTAACCGGGGCTCCGCCCCGGACCCCGCTCCTCAAACGCCGGAGGGGCTGAAAGAAGCCTGGACCGACGGGGAAGCGGCCCGGGAGAGGCTGAAGGCGCCCGGTCCGGCTGGACTTGACCCGGGAGAGGCTGAAAGACCCCGGACCGGCGGGAAAGCCACCCGAGAGAGGCTGAAAGACCCCCGGACCGGCGGGGAAGCCACCCGAGAGAGGCAGAAAGACCCCCGGACCAGCGGGAATGCGGCCCGGGAGAGACTGAAAGAAGCCCAGACCGGCGGGGAAGCCGCCCGGGAAGGGCTGAAGGCTCCCGGTCCAGCTGGACGTGACCCGGGAGGGGCAGAAAGAACCCCGGACCGGCAGGAAGGCCACCCGAGAGAGGCTGAAAGACCCCCGGTCCGGCAGGACGTGCCCCGGGAGGGGCTGAAACGCCCCCGGAGGGGCTGAAAGAAGCCCGAAAGGGCCTGTTCAGCTCCGGATCAAGCCCAGGACCTCGTCCCGTACCGCCGTCATCGTCTTCTCGTCCCCCGCCTCCACGTTCAGGCGCAGCAGCGGTTCCGTGTTCGAGGCCCGGAGGTTGAACCACCAGTCGGGGGACGTGACCGTGAGGCCGTCCAGGTCGTCGAAGGTGATGTCCTGGCGGGTGCCGTACGCCTTCTTGACCTTCGTCAGGCTGGCGGTCTGGTCGGCGACGGTGGAGTTGATCTCGCCGGAGCCGGTGTAGCGGTCGTACTCCGCGACCAGCTCGGAGAGCGGCTTCTGCTGGCCGCCGAGTGCGGCGAGTACGTGGAGGGCGGCGAGCATGCCCGTATCGGCGTTCCAGAAGTCGCGGAAGTAGTAGTGGGCCGAGTGCTCGCCGCCGAAGATCGCGCCGTGCTCGGCCATCTCGGCCTTGATGAACGAGTGGCCGACCCGGGTGCGGACCGGGGTGCCGCCGTTCTCGCGGACCACCTCGGGGACGGACGAGGAGGTGATCAGGTTGTGGATGACGATGCCCCGGCCGCCGTTGCGGGCCAGTTCGCGGGCGGCCACCAGGGCCGTGATCGCGGACGGGGACACGCCCGCGCCCCGCTCGTCGACCACGAAGCAGCGGTCCGCGTCGCCGTCGAAGGCCAGGCCCAGGTCGGCGCCCTCGGCGAGCACGCGGGCCTGGAGGTCGACGATGTTCTTGGGGTCGAGGGGGTTGGCCTCGTGGTGGGGGAAGGTGCCGTCCAGCTCGAAGTACATCGGTACGAGGTCGAGCGGGAGGCCCGCGAAGACCGTGGGGACCGTGTGGCCGCCCATGCCGTTGCCCGCGTCCACCACGACCTTCAGAGGGCGGATCGCGGTCAGGTCGACCAGGCCGAGGAGGTGGGCGGCGTAGTCGGTGAGGGTGTCGCGTTCCGTGATCGTGCCGGGGGTCGTGGCGGCGGCCGGCCTCGGGGCGCCTTCCGACCACTGCTCGACCAGGGTGCGGATCTCCGCCAGGCCGGTGTCCTGGCCGACCGGGGCCGCGCCCGCCCGGCACATCTTGATGCCGTTGTACTGCGCCGGGTTGTGCGAGGCCGTGAACATGGCCCCGGGGAGGTCCAGGGCCCCCGACGCGTAGTAGAGCTGGTCCGTCGAGCAGAGGCCGATGAGCGTGACGTCGGCGCCCCTGGCCGCCGCGCCCCGGGCGAACGCGCGGGAGAGGCCGGGTGAGGTCGGGCGCATGTCGTGGCCGATCACGATCGCGTCGGCGGCCGTGACCTGGACGAACGCGGATCCGAAGAGTTCGGCCAGCGACTCGTCCCACTGGTCGGGCACCACTCCGCGCACGTCGTACGCCTTCACGAGCTGCGACAGATCAGCAACCACGGCCGGTCCTCCTGGGGTCTTTACGGACCGCCCAAACTACCCGGCCGGGTGATGCCCCAGGCGACGGACTCAGGAGTCCGGGGAGCGCAGCACCCTCAGGTGGCCCCGGCGGGCCACCTCCACCGGGTCGGCCGAGCGCCGGCCCCGGCCTTCGCCGTCCGGGCCCCGGTCGGGCGGGCGTGCCGCCTCGCGGACCGCGTTGGCCAGTGCTTCGAGGTCGTCGCCGCTCGGGTGTGCCGGGGCGGAGCCGTCGGAGAGCCGCACCACTTCCCAGCCCCGCGGCGCGGTGAGCCGCTCACTGTGTTCGGCGCACAGGTCGTAGCAGTGGGGCTCGGCGTAGGTGGCGAGCGGGCCGAGGACCGCAGTCGAATCGGCATAGACGTACGTCAGTGTCGCGACGGCAGGGCGGCCGCACGCGGTGCGCGAACAGCGACGTACAGGGCTCACGATGTTGGACGGTACCGCACTCTTGAGCGGGCCGCGACGACTCCCCCAGGGTCACCCCACCGTGTCGCTCTGTGACCTGCGGCACAGCGAGGCTTCCGGCGGCTACCCTGACCTGCGCCGCGGCAGGGGCCTCGTGATCGCCGGCCGGTCGCGCCGCTCGCGGGCGGGGTGGATCGCGGTGTCGGGGGCACCGTCAATGATCGGATGACGGGCCTGAAACGGGCTCAACCTTGGCCGAATGTTCAACTGTGGACATCCGGCAGCGGGGCGCCCGCCTCCCCTCCCGAGGCCGTTGGCCCTCCGTCGTGAGCGGGCGCGGAACGTCGGCCCGGCCGCGTCGGCCCGCCGATCGTCTCGGTCCCCGGAGCGTTACGCTGCGTCGGTGATGGACAGTCCCGTACCTCCCCACCCGTTCGAGCCTCGGCCCCGGCGCCGGGATCGTCATGGCCGCGGTATGCGCGGGCCGGTCGCACCGCCGCAGGTGCCGCTGTCGGCCAGCCGGGGCGAGACCTTCCGTGATCTGGTCCAGGACTCGGTGGAGCGGCTGGAGCGGCGCTGGCCCCAGCTGGCCGAGGTCGACTTCGTCGTCCTCGATGTGCCCGGCACTCCGGAGGAGGTCGTTCCGCTCGGCAGCGCGGTCTCCGCGGAGAAGGGGCGGCCCGCCCAGATCGTGGTCTACCGGCGGCCCGTCGAGATCCGCACCAAGAGCCGCGACGAGCGCGCCCTGCTCGTGCACGAGGTCGTCGTCGAGCAGGTCGCCGAGCTGCTGGGGCTGGCCCCCGAGTCGGTCGATCCCCGGTACGGGCAGGACTGACCCTCCCGGGGCCGGGAGGGTCAGGGCAGGATCAGGCGTTCACCGGAGAACCACGCGCCCTCAGTCGTCCAGGACCGAGAGGTCCTGGCGCGCCGAGGGGACCTCGACCATGCCCCGGTCGTCGGGGAGCGTCTGCACCGTGAACATCTGGACGCCGTCCGAGGCGAGCGCCAGGGAGCGCGACGCGTGGACCGGGCCGCCCGATGTCGTCTCGACGGTCAGGGCGTAGGAGCCCTTGAGGCCCTCCGGGGCCTTCGGGGTGACGGCGAGGGTCGTACCGGCCTTGACCGTGTACGTCTCGACCACCGGTTCGCCGCCGCCGCTCCCCGCCGAGGCGGTGACCTTGACCTTGGCCGTGGCGCCCGGCGCGGTCAGGGACAGCGTCGAGCCCTTGGCGCGGTTGTCCGGGACGGTCGCCCGGGCGCCGACGGGCCCGGTGGCGGGGATGTAGGCGATCTCCTGCTTGTCGCCCTTGCCCCGGACCACGCGCAGCGCGGCCACGATCGGGGTCGCCCGGTCCTTCCGGACGGGGCTCAGGCGCAGGGAGCCGGGCTCGCCGCGGGTGAGGTCCTTGAGGTCGGCGGAGGCCGTCATCGAGGACTTGATGTGCAGGGTGGCGTTGCCGGCCGGGGAGAACGTCGCGTTCTTCCCCATGAGCTGGACCTTCACGTCCGCGTCGTCCTCGCCGGGCGCGAACGCCACCAGCTGTACGGAGGTGGCGTCGGCCGGGATGCCCGGCATGACGAGCGTGCCGGAGGGGTCCTCGGACGCGGTGATCCAGTCGCTGCCCGCGCTGTCGTCGGCGCTCATGACGACCGCGCCGATCCGCCCCGAGCGGGTGGTGACGTGGGCGGTCAGCTGGTCGACGGCCTCGGAGGTGAGGGTGGACAGCAGGACGGCGACGCTGGAGCGGGCGGGCACGGTGATGCCGTCGCCGACGTCGGACTTGAGCGCGCCCTCGGGGCCGTACAGCTCGATGTCGGCCACGGCGCCGGTGTCGTCGGGGTTGGTCAGGTGGATGTAGTCCTGGCGGGACTTGGCGGTGCTCGCGCCAGGGAACCAGAAGTCGGTGTCGGGGGCGGTGCAGGTGACCCCGAGGAGTCCGCGGGAGCCGCCCGCGGTGACCTCGGTGGTCTGCTGCGCTGTCCAGCCGGGGGCCAGCTTGCCGGTGGCCGTGCCGACGAGGGCCGGGGCGCTGGAGCCGTTCGCCTCGGCGACGACCGGCATTCCGGGCTCCTTCACGGCGAGGACCGGCTTCTCGGCCTTCTCCTTCGCCTTCTTCGCCGCTTCCTCGGCCTTCTCGGCCTTCTTCGGGTCGGTCTCGTCCTCGTCGTCCAGGACCGGCAGCGCCGGCTTCAGCTCGGCGGCGGCCTTGCCTTCGCCGCCCTCGCCCGCCGGGGTGAACGCGGTGTACTGCGTCTCGGCGAGGTCGGAGCTGCTGGGCGCCGGGCAAACCAGGCCGGCCCGTTCGACCGGCAGCAGCGTGGCGGACTTGGCGGTGGATTCGGCCGGGGCGCCGGGCGCGGTGACCGTGGCGAATCCGGTGACGGCGGCCAGGACGGCGGCGCCCGCGATCAGGGACAGGTGGGTGGACTTCACTCGGACTCGCCTCGCGATGCGTTACCGGTCTGCCACGGGGCCTGACCCGGGGCCGGGGGTCGGTCTGTTCGCCGTTCTCGGTGTACGGGTGCTGGTGGTGCTGCCCGCCGATGTACCGGCCGTACTCGTCGTACGCGCCCTGGTTGTCGTACGCGGCGCTCTGGCCGTTGTACGCGCCCTGGTTGTCGTACGCGGCGCTCTGGCCGTTGTACGCGCCCTGGTCGCCGTACTGCTGCGCGTACGGGTCCTGGACTCCGTAGCCGCCCTGTTGGCCGGCGTTCTGCCGGCCTTCCTGGTGCGGGGGATGTTGCTGCTGGGCGTACGGGTCCGGCTGCTGGTACGTCGCGTAGTAGTCGGCCGTCGGCTGCTGCTGTCCGTCCCACTGCGCGTACGCGTCGTACTGCTGCGGGACCGCCTGCTGCTGCGGGACCGCCGCATAGCCGCCGGTGGCTCCCTGCGGGTCGTGCGCCGGGGGGTTCTCGAGGTACGGGTCGGCGGACTGCTGCGCCGGGATGTACTCCCCCGGGTCCACGGCCCGTGACGGGTCGTCGTTGCCGGCTTCCTCGGCGGCCGCCGCCTCGGCCTGGGCCGCGGCGCGCAGCCTGCGGGCGCGGCGGCCCTCGCCGTCGACCGGCTCGGCGGCGACGGCGAGCGCCTCGTCGGGCAGATCGTCGTCGATCTCCCGGCGGCGGCCCGGCAGGGCCATGACCACCAGGACCACCAGCAGCCCGATCTGGGCCCAGATCCACGCGGTGTGGGTGATCGGGGCGTCGTGGGTGAGGTCCAGACGGCCGCCGTTCGCGGGCAGTTCGAAGCCCTGGGCCCAGCCGTCGACGGTCGTGCGGGGCAGCGGCTTGCCGTCCAGCGTGGCCGTCCAGCCCGGGTCGGCGGCGTCCGCGATCCGCAGTACGCGGCCCGCCTCGCCGGACGGGATCTCGGAGTGGGCCTCGACGGCGGCCGAGCCGACCGCGATGTGCTCGCCCTCACCCGCGGCCGGGGTGATCATGACGCGGGCGACCTGGCGGTCCACCCGCCACAGGGCGCTGCCGTCGAGCTGGCTGAGGCGGCTGAGGCCAGGGGTCGCGTCGAGGACCCGGCTCATCTCGCGCGGTGCTCCGTCCCGGACGAGGACGTAGCGGATCGCGAAGCCGCTGAGCTGGCCGCCCTGGTCGGCGCCGGAGCCGGCGACCAGGTTGGCGACGACCTTGTCGAGGTGGCTGTTGCTGCCGCCCGCCTCGGTCAGTTCGCCGTCGCCGAGCCGGGCGCCCGAGCCGCGGACCAGGCTGTACGAGACGGTGTCGGGCGAGGTGCCGCCGAGGATGAGGGTGCGGGGCTGGTCGCGGGTGGTGCTCTCCTCGGCGACGAAGGCGGGGACCTGGACGGGGTCGCGGCGCTCCAGTGGGCCGTCGGCGCCGCCGATCATCCAGCCGGCCGCGGCCAGGACCGGGGCCAGCCCGGCGGCCAGCGCGATCAGGGCGGCCACGGGCTGGCGCCAGCCGAAGCTCTGCTCGGCGACCCGGATGCGGGCCCCGTCCGCGCCGACCAGGGCGGCGGCGATCAGGGCGGTGCCGTAGACGAGGGTGGCGGGCCCGGCCCAGGTGGATCCGTTGGCGACGGCCGCGAAGAGGAAGCCGGTGAGCGCGACGGCCCAGGCGGTCCGGACGGCGAACTGCCGCTCCTCGCGCAGCAGGGCGGCGAGCGCGGCCAGCACGATGCCGAGCAGCAGGACGCCGCCCGCAGCGCCGGGGCCGCCCGGGCTGATGCCGAGCAGGTCGAGGCCCGAGGCCTCGCCCGTACCGATGTCCAGGCCCGCCTCGGTCAGGAGCGCGGACGGGTTCGTCAGGAGGCTCAGCGACCAGGGGGCGAGGACCAGGAGGGGGTGCCGACGGCGGCGAGGAAGCGGAGCGCGTACGCCGTGATGTCGCCGCGCCGCAGCACGAGCACGCCGAGGCCGAGGACCACGGCGAGCGGCCAGACGATCGGCGTGAACGCCATGGTGACGGTCAGCAGCAGCGTGTACGCCCAGGTGGCGCGCCAGCTGCCGCGCTCCCCCGCCGCGCTGTCGGCGCGCAGCCCGTGGGCGGCGACGCCCGCGCGGGCGATCAGCGGGAGGAGGACGAGGAGGACGGCGGTGCCGAGGCGGCCGGTGGCCAGGGCGCCGGTCGCGGCGGGCAGGAAGGCGTACGCGACGCTCGCCCAGGCCCGCAGCAGCCGGGAGGGGAGCAGCGGGCGGGAGGCGAAGTAGGCGGTGGCCCCGGCCAGCGGGATCGAGCAGACCAGCAGCACGCTGACGGCGAGTCCGGTCGAGCCGAGGAACAGGGCCGACAGGGCGGCGAGCAGGGCGAGGTAGGGCGGCGCGGTCTGGGTGCCGCCGGTGCCCACGGTGTGCCAGGCGTCCGCGTACCGGTCCCAGAGCGAGCCGAGCTCGGCGGGGACGGGCAGCAGCGCGCCGCCCGCCAGGGCGCCGCCGCTGAGCAGGTTGCGGCAGGCGATGAGCGAGACGACGAGAAGCAGGGCGAACAGGACAGGGCCCGGTTTGCGGCCGATGCGCTTGAGGCGGGCGAACTGGTCGACTTCGAGGAAGTCGGCGTCGTCGCCGCCGGGGCCGGATTCGACGGCTCCGTGGCGCGAGCCGCCCGCGTCGGAGTCCGTACGGCCGCCGAAGTTGCCCGCGACCTGGTCGACGGTGGCCCGGACGGTGGCGCCGGGCGGCGGGAACAGGGCGCGCAGCTCGGCGGCGTCGACGACGCCCTTTCCGCGGTTGCGGCGGGCGGCGAGGATGCGGCCGGGGCGCAGCAGGGTGCCGAGCAGTCCGGTGACCTCGTCGAGGGCCTGGCCCGGCACCTTGCCGACGAGGTAGGCGAGGGTGCGCAGGAGGGTGCCGACGACGAGCCGGAGCAGGACCCAGGGCAGGGCCTTGCCGCGGGCGTTGACGAGCATCGTGTAGACCGCGCCCGCCTTGTCGACGCGGTGCGGGCTGGCGACGGAGCGGCCGGCGCAGTCGATGGGGCGGCGTTCGCGGGCGGACGCCTCGGCGTGCCGCAGGACGGCGTCCGGGGCGACGAGGACCCGGTGGCCGGCCAGATGGGCGCGCCAGCAGAGGTCGACGTCGTCGCGCATCAGGGGAGCCTGCGGTCGAAGCCGCCGAGTTCCTCGTAGACGTCGCGGCGGATGAGCATGCCGGCGGAGGAGACGGAGAGGACGGTACGGACCTGGTCGTGCTGGCCCTGGTCCTGCTCGCGGCGGTCGAGACCGGTCCAGCGGCGTCCGCTGTTGGCGATGGAGACGCCGACTTCGAGGAGCTGCTTGCGGTCGTACCAGCCGCGCAGCTTGGGGCCGACGATCGTGGCGTGCTTGTCGGTGTCGACGACGCGCAGCATCGCGGCGAGCGCGTCGGGCTCGGGTGCGCAGTCGTCGTGCAGCAGCCAGAGCCACTGGACCGGTTCGCCGTGGGGCAGCTCGGGGAGGTCGTAGTTCTCGTCGACCCAGGTCCGGGTCTGCGGGTCCCAGCCGCTGGGGCGCTTGAGGTACGGCAGGTCGTCCGGGGTCAGGATCCCGGCCGTGCGGGCCGCCTCGTCGACGGCCGTGCCGAAGCTCGTACGGCGTGCCAGGTGCAGGACGCGTTCGTCGCCGAGCGCCTCGGTGACGAGGCGGGCCGAGTCGTCGGCGCTTCCGGTGTCGGCGGCGACGACGTTCTGTACGGGGCGTTCCTGCCCGAGCAGCCCGGCCAGCACATCGGGCAGCCAGCGGGCGCCGTCGTGGGAGACGAGCACGGCGGTGACGACGTGCCGGGGGAACTCTGGGGCGGCGGCGGCCGCGTTCGGCGCCGCCGAGTGGCTGTGCACGGACATCGGGGTACGGGCCCTCCGGCCGGGTCCGGGGGCGTCCCCGGGGGCTGCATCGGTGTACACGCGCGCCCCGGCGGGGCGTTGGCGCGTCTCGGACGGGGCCCCACACTAACGGTACGGACAGGTGGCGGGGGTCCGAGCCGGTGAAGGGGTGGGCCCGGACCTGCCGACGGCCCGTCCACCGCCCCCGGGGGGAGGGGGCGGTGGACGGGCCGTCGGAGATGATCAGAGGGGCGGCTTCGGCCGGGTCTGCCGGATGGCGGACGGCGGCTCAGCCGGACATGTCAGATGGCGGCCTTCTTGAGGCGTCGCCGCTCCCGCTCGGAGAGCCCGCCCCAGATGCCGAAGCGTTCGTCGTTGGAGAGGGCGTACTCGAGGCATTCCGATCGCACCTCACAGGCGAGGCAGACCTTCTTGGCCTCGCGGGTGGATCCGCCCTTCTCGGGAAAGAAGGACTCGGGATCGGTCTGGGCGCACAGTGCGCGCTCCTGCCAGCCGAGTTCCTCGTCCGCGTCCTCGACCAGCAGTTGCTGGAACAGCTCGGTCATGTGCGCCCCTCGTCTGTCTCTTGCGTCCCGTGATGCAGCCTTTTGCGGCTGAACGACACGAGTGAAATTACAAATCTGTAGCTCTGGGGCAGTCAAGCGAGGATCTGCTATTGGCCCAGGGATTCACTCTGCGGAACCAAGCGTATGCGGTAAGTGTTCAAATCAGCAAAAATCTGACATATGCCACGGGCCCCACAGGGCCGCACCCTCTGCCGATGAAGACGAACGAAGTCGGCCTTGTGTTGCGATTCGATCACCGAAGCGACCAAGATCACAGTCAGGTCACGGAGCGTCAGCCGCGTTTGAGGGCACGGATGATGCGCCACATGTCCCCGCCCCTGGGTGCATAAACCTTTCTCCGAAGCCGACGACCGGAAGGGGTGAAAGATTGCCCCCAAATCGGGCATTGGGTTGACAGCGGACGGCCGAGCCGGTCTCCTTGACTCCATGCCAGCGACCGCAGCCCTGCACGTCACCCACATCCGTGGGTTCCGTAGCGCTGTCCAGGCCCGCTGTTGCTGTTCCAGCTGTCACAGCTGTTGATGCCGTAGCGCTCCAGCTCTGAATCCAGCCTCTCCGGCTCTCCCGGTCGAGCGTTTTCTTCGTTCTCCGCTCCCCCTGCATTCATCGTGACTCCCCGCACGCGCCCCCCCATGCCGAGGAACCACCGCAGCAATGAACAGCGACAGCGACCTTCAGATCGCCGGCGACATCCTTGAGGTCCAGCACCTCCTCCAGCCCGCCCGCGAGCATCCCGCCACCGTCTCCGAATTCGTCGGCCTCGCGCGCTCCATCGCGGCCGACCGCGCGCGGTGGGCGGACATCGTCCGGTACGACTCCGCCTCCCGCTGGTACCACCGCCTGCACCAGGGCCCCGGCTACGAGGTGTGGCTGCTCAGCTGGGTGCCCGGGCAGGGCAGCGGACGGCACGACCACGGCCTCTCCGCAGGCGTCCTGACGGTCCTGGAAGGCGAGTTGACCGAGCACACCGAGCGCGGGACGCGGTCCCTCGGTGCGGGTGCGCAGCGGTCCTTCGCCCCGGGGTACGTCCATGAAGTGGTCAACGATTCGCTCGAACCGGCCGTGAGTCTGCACATCTACTACCCGGGCCTGACCGAGATGCCGATGCACCCGAGCCAAAGCGCCCCGACGGCCGTGGACGCCGTACCCGCCTGACAAACTGCTGTGCATGCGCATTGTTGTTCTGGCTGGTGGCATCGGCGGTGCCCGCTTCCTTCGCGGCCTCAAGCAGGCCGCGCCCGACGCGGACATCACGGTGATCGGCAACACGGGTGATGACATCCATCTGTTCGGGCTGAAGGTCTGCCCCGACCTCGACACCGTGATGTACACCCTCGGCGGTGGCATCAACGAGGAGCAGGGCTGGGGGCGTACCGACGAGACCTTCCGGGTCAAGGAGGAGCTCGCGGCGTACGGCGTGGGACCCGAGTGGTTCGGGCTCGGCGACCGCGACTTCGCGACCCACATCGTCCGTACGCAGATGCTCGGCGCGGGCTACCCCCTGAGCGCGGTCACCGAGGCGCTCTGCGCCCGCTGGCAGCCGGGCGTGCGGCTGCTCCCCATGTCCGACGACCGGGTCGAGACGCATGTCGCGGTCGAGATGGACGGCGAGAGCAAGGCGATCCACTTCCAGGAGTACTGGGTGAAGCTGCGCGCCTCCGCCGAGGCGCGGGCGATCGTGCCGGTCGGGGCGGAGCAGGCCAAGCCGGCTCCGGGCGTGCTGGAGGCCATCGGCGCCGCCGATGTCATCGTCTTCCCGCCGTCGAACCCGGTGGTGTCCGTCGGCACGATCCTCGCCGTGCCCGGGATCCGCGAGGCCATCGCCGAGGCGGGTGTGCCGGTCGTCGGCCTCTCCCCCATCGTCGGGGACGCGCCCGTGCGCGGGATGGCGGACAAGGTGCTCGCCGCGGTGGGCGTCGAGTCGACGGCCTCGGCCGTGGCCCGGCACTACGGGTCGGGGCTGCTGGACGGGTGGCTGGTGGACACGGTGGACGCGGGTGCGGTCGACGAGGTGGAGGCGGCGGGGATCCGCTGCCGGGCGGTGCCGCTGATGATGACGGACATGGACGCGACCGCGGAGATGGCCCGGCAGGCGCTGGCTCTGGCCGAGGAGGTCCGGGCGTGAACGCGGGTTCCGGGTCCGGGGGCGGTGAAAGCGTGAGTGCGGTCCCTGGGGCCGGGGGCGTGGGCGCTGCGGCTGGGGGCGGGGTCGCGGCCGGTGAGGGCGTCGGCGCTGCGGCTGGGAGCGGGGTCGCGGCCGGTGAGGGCGTGGGCGGTTCGCCGGGGGCCGTGCCTTCTTTTCGTGTGTGGGCCGTGGGCGGGATGCCCGAGGTACGGGACGGCGACGATCTCGCCAAGCTGATCGCCGCCGCCGAGCCGGGGCTGGCCGACGGGGACGTCCTGCTCGTCACCTCGAAGATCGTCTCGAAGGCCGAGGGCCGGATCGTCGAGGCCGCGGACCGCGAGGCCGCCATCGACGCCGAGACCGTGCGGGTCGTCGCCCGGCGCGGAACGCTGCGGATCGTCGAGAACCGGCAGGGTCTTGTCATGGCCGCCGCCGGGGTCGACGCGTCCAACACGCCCGCCGGGACCGTGCTCCTGCTGCCCGAGGACCCCGACACCTCCGCCCGGACCATCCGGGACGGGCTGCGGGACATCCTCGGCGTCGAGGTCGGCGTCGTCGTCACGGACACCTTCGGGCGGCCCTGGCGCAACGGTCTGACCGACGTCGCGATCGGTGCGGCCGGGGTGCGGGTGCTGGACGATCTGCGGGGCGGGACGGACGCGTACGGCAATCCGCTCAGCGCCACGGTCGTGGCCACGGCGGACGAGCTGGCCTCGGCCGGGGATCTGGTCAAGGGCAAGGCGGAGGGGCTGCCCGTGGCGGTGGTCCGGGGGCTGTCGCAGGTGGTCGCCTCCGCCGGTGACGATGCGCCCGGTGCTCGTGCGCTCGTGCGGAGTGCCGCCGATGACATGTTCCGGCTGGGTACGTCCGAGGCCGTGCGGGAAGCGGTGACGCTGCGGCGTACGGTGCGCGAGTTCAGCGACGAGCCGGTGGATCCGGGGGCGGTGCGGCGCGCCGTGGCGGCTGCCGTCACCGCGCCCGCGCCTCATCACACGACGCCGTGGCGGTTCGTGCTGCTGGAGTCGGCCGAGTCGCGGACGCGGTTGCTCGACGCGATGCGGGAGGCATGGATCGAGGATCTGCGGCGCGACGGGAAGAGCGAGGAGTCGATCGCCCGGCGGGTGCGGCGCGGGGACGTGCTGCGCAACGCGCCGTATCTGGTGGTGCCGTGCCTGGTGATGGACGGCTCGCATACGTACGGGGACGAGCGGCGGGACACCGCGGAGCGCGAGATGTTCGTGGTCGCGGCGGGGGCCGGGGTGCAGAACTTCCTGGTGGCGCTGGCGGGTGAGCGGCTGGGGTCGGCGTGGGTGTCCTCGACGATGTTCTGCCGGCCGGTGGTGCGGGAGGTGCTCTCGCTGCCGTCGTCGTGGGATCCGTTGGGGGCGGTGGCGGTGGGGCATGCGGTGGGGGTGCCTCGGGAGCGGGTCGCTCGGGTGGCGGAGGAGTTTCTCACCGTGCGGTGAGATGGGGCGGGGGTGGGGGTGGGGTGGGGGTGCCGCTGCGCGGGGCCTTTCCCCTACCCGCCCCTTCCCGAACCCGGGGCTCCGCCCCGGGCCCCGCTCCTCAAACGCCGGAGGGGCTTAAATTTGCCCGGAGACGCCGGCGCAGCGCCGGAGGGGCTCAAGGAGAAGCAGCGCTACAGGTTCACGATGTTGCCCGGCTGCATCCTCGGTGCCCTGCGGGCCGGGACGCGGCCCGAGAGCAGGATCAGGCGCGTCGCTCGGTGGCGTTGGCCCGCGTAGGGGGTCAGCAGGCTCAGCATCTCCTCGTCGTCCGCGTCGCGGTTGTCCGCCAGGGCGTGGCCCACGATGCCGGGGAGGTGCAGGTCGCCGACCGTGACCGCGTCCGCCGCGCCGTTCGAGCGCTGAAGGGTCTCCGCCGCCGTCCAGGGTCCGATTCCCGGGACCAGCTGGAGGCGGGTCTGCGCCTCGGGCAGCGGCATCGTCGCGGCTTCCTCCAGGCGGCGGGCCACGCGTACCGCTCGCAGGATCGTCGACGAGCGCTTGGCGTCGACGTTCGCCCGGTGCCATTCCCAGGACGGGATCATCGCCCAGCCGCGCGGGTCCGGCATGACGTGCAGGCCCAGGTCGGCGGTGGGGCCGGGGGCGGGGGTGCCGAAGCGGCGGACCAGGTGGCGCCAGGCGCGGTACGCCTCGTCCGTGGTGACCTTCTGCTCCAGGACCGAGGGGATCAGCGACTCCAGCACCAGGCCCGTGCGCAGCAGGCGCAGGCCAGGGCGGCGGTGCCGGGTCAGGGCCAGCAGGCGGTGGCGCGGGACGAACGCGTCCGGGTCGTCCTCCGCGCCCAGGAGCGCCGGCAGACCCTCCAGCAGCCAGTCCGCGCCGGGGCCCCACGCCACCGCCGCGATCCGGTCGCCGCGGCGCGCGATACGCAGGGTGCCAGGGCCGGCGGGCGTGCGGGTCGCCCGCCAGAACGTGCCGTCCCCCGTCATCCGGAACGTCGGGTCCGCCGGGCCCCGGCGCAGCGGGCCCAGCACCAGGCGGAGGTCCAGGGGGGCCGGCGGGGTCCACTCCCGGGTGCGGGGTGGGCCTGCGGGCGTGGCCGGGGCGGAGGTGGAGGCGGACTGCCTGCGGGACGCGGCAGCCCCGGACGCGCCAGACCCGGACGCGCCAGACCCGGACTCGGCAGCCCCGGACGCGCCAGACCCGGACGCGGCAGCCCCCGACGCGGCAGCCCGGTCAGCAGCGGTCTGGTGCGGCAGCGCTGCCCGCGTGGTGCGGGGGGCGAATCGTCCTGCCACGAAGCTCGGTGTCCCTGGGTGCTCGTCGGTGCGGGAGGGCTGCTGCGCCTCCTGCGGCTCTGTCGAGGGTACGGGCAGGCGTCGGGCTACTGGTCGGAGGAGAAGCGGACCGAGCCGTCCGGCAGTGTCGCCCCGCACCAGATCCTGATCCCGTCGCGCAGTTCGTTGTCCGCGCCCACCTGGGCGCCGTCACCGATCACCGCGCCCGCCAGGACCGTACGGCCGCCGATCCGCGCGCCCGCGCCGACCAGGGAGTCTGTGATGACCGCGTTCGGTTCGACAATCGCGTTCTCCAGGATCGTCGAGCCCTCTATCCGCGCGCCCGCGCCGATCACCGCGCCGGCGCCGACCACCGTACCGCCGGTGAGCTTGGCGTCCGGGGCCACGGAGGCGGTCGGCAGGACCAGGCGGTCGCCGCAGCGGCCGGGGACCGCCGGGGACGGGGCGCGGCCGAGGACGAGGTCGGCGGAGCCGCGCACGAACGCGCCGGGGGTGCCGAGGTCCAGCCAGTACGTGGAGTCGACCATGCCCTGGAGGTGGGCGCCGGAGGCGAGCAGTCCGGGGAAGGTCTCGCGTTCGACGGAGACGGGGCGGCCGGACGGGATCGTGTCGATGACCGAGCGCCGGAAGATGTACGCCCCGGCGTTGATCTGGTCGGTGACGATCTCCTCCGGCGTCTGCGGCTTCTCCAGGAACGCGGTGACCCGGCCGGTCGCGTCGGTCGGGACGAGGCCGAAGGCGCGCGGGTCCTCCACCCGGGTCAGGTGGAGGGAGACATCCGCCCCGGAGACGGTGTGCGAGGTGACCAGGGCCCGGATGTCGAGCCCGGTCAGGATGTCGCCGTTGAAGATCAGGACCGGTTCGTCCGGCCCCGAGGACAGCTTCGGCGCGACGTTGCGGATGGCTCCGCCGGTGCCGAGCGGCTCCTGCTCGGTGACGTACTCGATGTGCAGACCGAGCGAGGAGCCGTCGCCGAAGTACGGCTCGAAGACCTCGGCCAGGTAGGACGTGGCGAGCACGATGTGCTCCACCCCGGCCGCCCTGGCCCGCGCCAGCTGGTGGGTGAGGAAGGGGACCCCCGCCGCCGGGACCATCGGCTTCGGGGTGTGCACCGTGAGCGGACGCAGCCGGGTGCCCTTGCCCCCGACCAGGAGGATCGCTTCTTTTGCCTCTGTCACAGCACCGTCTCTGCTTCCTGCTGGGGCGTGGCCTCGTATGTGACTGGTCAGTTAAGCAGACCGGTCCAGCCCCGTCCGGTCAGCGGCCCTGCAGTTTGGCGGAGCTGGTCCTGGCCTTGCCGAGCTTCTTGTAGAGACGCGCTCCGGGGCATTCGGTTGCGAAGCCGTCCCGGTGGCCAGAGATGACGTTCATCTTGACCTTCGCGCCCGCCTTGTACTTGTTGCTTCCGCCGGAGGTGAGCGTCACCTTGCCCTTGGGGTTGGCGCCGAACAGGCCCAGTTTCCAGGCGGTGAGCTTGGAGACGGCGGTCACCGCGGCGGCGGGCGGGTTGGTGGAGGAGTAGGAGCCGAGGACCGCGATGCCCATGGTGTTGGAGTTGAAGCCCAGGGTGTGCGCGCCGAGGACCGCCTTGGTGACCCCGCCGGCCCGGCCCTCGTAGATGTTTCCGCACTTGTCGACGGCGAAGTTGTAGCCGAAGTCGCGCCAGCCGCTGCTCTTGACGTGGTAGCGGTAGATGGAGCGGAGGACCGAGGGCGCCTGCTTGCAGGTGTAGTTGTTCCCGGTCGCGCTGTGGTGCACGAAGGCCGCCTTGACGGTCTTGGTGTACGCGAACTGGCGCTCGCGGAGCCTCTCGTCCGCGCCCCAGCCCTTGCGGGTGATGATCCCCGGCCGGGGTCCGATGTACGGCTTCGCCCCGGGCGCGACGTTCGCCGCCTCCTCCGTCTGCGCCTTGGTCAGCGCGGGGATGACGGACGCACCGAGCGGTGCCAGCTCCGCGTTGACGGCCGAGGCGGCCTCGGCCTCGGCGGTGAGCACCTCCGGCACGACCGCCGGTGTCGTCGTGGGCGGGGACGGGTTGAGCGCGAACGCCGCCGTGGTGGCGGTCCGGCCGACGGAGGCGGCGCGGGCGGGCTCGGGGGCCGCTTCCCCGGCCGGCTCGGGTGCGGGGTCCGGGCCGGGGTCGACGAGTTCGAGGCGCAGCCCCTCGGGGAGCGGCGCGGCTTCGGACCGGTCCTGTGGATCGGCCGGCTCGGGCCGTACGCGGACCTCCACGCCGTCCGATGCGCCGACCCAGAGCGGGGCGGTCGCGCCGCGCACCGCGCCGGAGGACCGTTCGTCGCTGCCGAGGTCGGCGGCGTGTTCGGCGTTGTGGGTCTCGACGTCCTGCCAGTCCGACCAGTTCGCGGAGCCGGTCGGACGGGTGCGGACCTGGACCGTGCCGTGGAGTTCGGCCTCCGCGTCGTCCCAGACCACCCCCACGAGGGAGAACGGCCGGGCCGTCCGGCGCTCCAGCCCCTGGCCGGCCGTCGCCGGGCCCATGGACCGGTCGGACGGTGCGGCGAGGGGCTCCAGGGGCAGGGACTGCGTCGAGCCCGCGGACTCGGCGGCAGGGAGTGCGGCGGCCCGTACCGACGGCGGCCCGGCTCCCGGTGATTCAGGAGGCAGGGCCGAGGCGGAGTGCGGGGGCTGGGGCGGGGCGGACAGGGCTGGGGCGGCGAGCGGCAGTGTGAGGGCCGCCGCGCAGGTGACGCCGACTGAGGTGACCAATAGTGCACGCATGCGAACGATATTGGACATACAGTGACCACTCCGGCTACCCGGACATCGGCCGCCTCATGACGCACCGTCTGCCGAACCGGTGTACGTGACACCCGTTCAGCCCGCCCGGTACCGCGCCCCCGCGTACGCTTGCGCCGATGAACTCCAGCGACCGCACCCCCGCCGACCTGCTGCGATCCGCGCTCTCCGCGGACCCGGCCCGCCCCCTGATCACCTTCTACGACGACGCCACCGGAGAACGCGTCGAACTGTCGGTGGCCACCTTCGCCAATTGGGTGGCCAAGACCGCCAATCTGCTCCAGGGCGACCTGGCCGCGGAGCCCGGCGACCGGCTCGCCCTGCTGCTGCCCGCGCACTGGCAGTCCGCGGTCTGGCTGCTCGCCTGTTCCTCCGTCGGGGTCGTCGCCGACGTGCAGGGCGACCCGGCCGCCGCCGACCTCGTCGTGACCGGCCCGGACACCCTGGAGCGGGCGCGGGCCTGCCGGGGCGAGCGCGTCGCTCTCGCCCTGCGTCCGCTGGGTGGCCGGTTCCCGCAGGCTCCCGAGGGGTTCTCGGACTACGCGGTGGAGGTGCCGAGCCAGGGCGACCGCTTCGCGCCCTTCGCACCGGTGGACGCCGACGCCCCCGCGCTGGTCGTGGGCGGGGCCGGGCTGACGGGTGCGCAGCTCGTCGCGCGGGCCCGCGAGGACGCCGGCGCCCTCGGCCTCGTACCGGGGTCCCGGCTGCTGACCGGGCGTACGTACGACACCTGGGAAGGGCTGAGCACCGGGCTGTTCGCACCCCTGGCGGCGGGCGGGTCCGTGGTGCTGTGCCGCCACATCGGGCAGCTCGACGCGGACGGTCTTGCCCAGCGGGTCGAGAGCGAGCGGGTCACCAACACCGCGGTATGACAAGCGCGCTGAGGTCCACTCGTCCGGCCCACAGCGGGCCGAGTCCTCGGTGAACGGCGCGGGAGCGGGTAGATGATCGAGCGGTACAGACCACTCCCCTGGCCGTGCACAACCAAGCGCGAGTTTCAGCCGTCTACTCCTGCGACCGGCGGCCCCTCGCGCCGCCGAACGTGAAGGATGGACGCAGACGTGACCGACAGTGCTGGCCCGCCGTCCGACCCGGACCGCCCGGCCGAGGACAAACCGCAGGACCGGTCACGGGACGGGTCGCGGGAGGAGTCCGGGCGGCCCGAGGACGAGGCCCCCGGCGGCACGACGTCCGAAGGCCCGGCTTCCGAGGACCCCACCCCCGAGGACGACGCCCCGCAGGACGGTCCGCCTCAGGACGACGCTCCGCAGGAGGAGGGCCCGGCAGCCCCGGAGGCCGACGCAGCCGCCCCGGAGACCGGTGAGGGCGACAGCACCGAGGCGGGCCCTGCCGCGTCCGGGTCGAAGGCCGGCTCCGGGGCAGGGTCGAAGGCCGGGCCCGGGGCCGCGGGGGGCGCCGACAACGTGCAGACCTGGGCCGATCAGCCCAAGGACGGCATCGTCGCCGCCCGCAAGAGCCACTGGCTGCGCTGGACCGCGCTCGCCGCCTCGTTCCTCGTGCTGGTCGCCGCGGGGGTCGGCTGGTGGATGTACAAGAAGCTCGACGGGAACATCACCACCGACACGAGCGCCGCCGCCGAACTCAAGGCGTACGAGAAGGAGCGGCCGACCCCGGTCGTCATGGACGCCCAGAACATCCTGCTCATCGGGTCCGACAGCCGGGCCGGGGACAACCGCGAGTACGGGCGGGACGACGGCGGCAGCCAGCGCTCGGACACCACGATCCTGCTGCACCTCGCGGCGGACCGGAAGAGCGCGACGGCCGTGTCGATCCCCCGCGACCTGATGGTGGAGATCCCCAGCTGCAGCACCGGGGACGACAAGAAGTCGCGGAAGCAGTTCACCCAGTTCAACACGGCGTTCGAGCTCGGCGGCACCGCCTGCACGATCCGGACCGTGGAGCGGATGACCGGCATCCGCGTCGATCACCACATGGTCGTCGACTTCAACGGCTTCAAGGACATGGTCGACGCGGTGAACGGGGTCGAGATCTGCCTCAAGGAGCCGATCGACGACAAGGACGCCCGCCTGGAGCTCCCGGCCGGCCGGCAGAAGCTGGACGGCGAGCAGGCCCTCGGCTACGTACGGGCGCGCAAGTCCCTCGGCGACGGCAGCGACACCGAACGCATGGAGCGCCAGCAGCAGTTCCTCGGCGCGCTCGTCAACAAGATGCAGAGCAACGGCGTCCTGCTGAACCCGACCCGGCTCTACCCGGTGCTGGACGCGGCCACCAAGTCGCTGACCACCGACCCGGGCCTCGACTCGCTGCGCGACCTGTACGACCTGGTGCGCGGGATGCGTGACGTACCGACCGAGCAGGTGCAGTTCCTGACCGTGCCCCGGCAGCCGTACCGTAACAACCCCAACCGGGACGAACTCGTCGAACCGGACGCCGGGGACCTGTTCCAGCAACTCCGCGAGGACAAGCCCGTCGCCGTGGTCCCCGCCGACGAACTGGAAGAGGCGGAACGGGACAAGGAAAGCGGGCAGGACGGAAAGCCGGACGACGCCGGGTCCGAGAGCCCGACGCCCACACCCACCTATTCGGGGTCCAGTGCGGCGGACGACCTGTGCAAGCAGTAAAGCAATTGCCAAGACACAGAACATTATCGGCGCGGAATGGGAAGTATGCCCGGTTGTAAGGGGCGTGGAATGTGTCACGCACGTCGCTCGACCTGGAATCGGCCGGATAGTGTGACGCGATCCGGTGCTTCCGGCCGTCAGGTCGCGCACTGCTGGAGCGAAGGAACGAGCGCCCTGCCGGGGGAGGGCGCCTCGCGTGGCACCGACGGAGGACGCAGGCAACCGTGGACGCGCACAGTCGTGGACGGGCGGACGATATCGACCCCGCCGACCAGTGGGTACTCAACCCGCACACCGGTAATTACGAATTGCGACTGGACCGCTCCGCTGGGGAGTCGAGCGGCGGCTCCGCGCGTACGGCGACGGCCGAGGAGACCGGCCGCCGCGGGGAGTCCCGGACCGGTTCGTCCCGCGAGGGTTCGGGTCGCCGCGCGGCCGGTTCTCGCGGGGCCGCCGCGGACGGGACGCGCCGCGAGGTGCCGGGCCAGCGCAGCCGCCGCAGCTCCCAGGGGGGCCGTGGGGCCGCCGAGCCCCCACGTCCGGCCGCCGGAAGCGCAAGCCGCAGAAGTCGCGCAAGAAGAAGGCGCTGCTGTGGACGGGTGGCGTGATGGCGTTCGTCGTGGTGGGCACCTCGATCGGCGCGTACGCCCTGTACCAGAAGTTCAACGGGAACATCGACTCCATCGACGTCGGCGACGCCGGAAGCAAGAACGTCGTCAGCGACGGCCCGATGAACATCCTGATCATCGGCACCGACAAGCGCACCGGCAAGGGCAACGAGGGGTACGGCGACAAGGGCAGCGAGGGCCACGCCGACACCACCATCCTGTTCCACGTCTCCGAGGACCGCACCAACGCGACGGCGATGAGCATCCCGCGCGACCTGATGACCGAGATTCCCGAGTGCGAGGGGAAGGACGCGGACGGCGCCGAGGTCACCATCCCCGGCACCCCGAACGAGCGCTTCAACACGAGCCTCGGCCAGAGCGGCCGTAACCCCGGCTGCACCATGAAGACGGTCGAGAACATCACCGGCCTCAAGCCCGACCACTTCATGATGGTCGACTTCAACGCGGTCAAGGAGCTGACCACCGCGGTCGGCGGCGTCGAGGTCTGCATGGCCAAGCCGGTCGACGACCCGAAGTCCCATCTGAAGCTGCCGCAGGGCAAGTCGGACGTTCAGGGCGAACAGGCGCTGGCCCTGCTGCGTACCCGGCACAGTTTCGGCAACGAGAGCGACCTCGACCGGATCAAGGTGCAGCAGCAGTTCCTCGCCTCGATGATCCGCGAGATGAAGTCGAGCGACACCCTGACCAACCCGAAGAAGCTCTACAAGCTGGCCGACGCCGCCACCAACGCGCTGACCGTCGACTCGGCCATCGCCGACGCGCAGAAGCTGATGACGCTCGCCCAGGAGATCTCCAAGGTCGACACGAAGAACATCACCTTCCTCACGATGCCGGTCATAGACAACCCGGCCGAGCCGACGCCCGTCACCGTGGTCGTGGACCCGGTCAAGGGCGAGCAGCTCTTCGCGATGATGCGCTCCGACACCTCGCTGACCGAGGTGAAGGAGAAGGAGAAGGACGCCAAGAGCAAGCAGGCGGCCCTGCTCAAGGGGCCGAAGGCCGATCCCGCCGACGTACGGGTCGATGTCCTCAACGGCGGCGAGATCCCCGGTGCGGCCGGTTCGACCGTCACCTGGCTGCAGAACGAGCAGGGGGTGCTGAAGTCGACCAACAAGGCCAACGCACCCGAGAAGATCAAGAAGACGACACTGGAGTACGCGCCCAACCAGGCCGATCAGGCCCGGGCGCTCGCCGAGATGATGGGCCTTCCCGCAACGGCCATGAAGCAGGGCACAGCCGACGCCGAGGGGCTTGAGGCGATGGTGCTCACGCTGGGGGCGGACTTCAAGGGCGCGGGCCAGCTCATCACCGGACCGGCGAAGGCTCCCGAAGGCGTCGAGCAAGCGAGTGCCGACAAGGCGGTATGCGCCAAGTGACACCAGGTCACCGCGCCACAGCGGAAATCTGAACAGCAGGGGGGTCCGGTGGGACGGAGCAGCATGCCCGGGGAGGAGACGCGATCACGCGTCCGCTGCGGCGATCGGCTCGGCGGGGAGGAAGTCCGGGACGCGGAGGACGGTGACGCGTCCGCGAACGGTGAGCGCGGCCGTCGGGCCGAGGGCCACCGGCGCGGGGCCCCGGCCGGCGGGCGGGGCCGCAGCGACCGCCGCGCGCCCAAGAGCGGCAAGCGGCGCGTCCTGCGCTGGAGCGCCTCCGTGCTCGCCGTGCTCATACTCGGCACCGGCGGCGCCGGTTATCTCTACTACGAGCACCTCAACGGCAACATCAAGAAAGAGGATCTGACCCTCGGCGACAAGCAGATGGCCGACCACAAGGCCAACGCCGCCGGGCAGACCCCGCTCAACATCCTGCTCATCGGTTCCGACGCCCGGGACTCCAAGGCCAACCAGAAGCTGGGCGGCGCGAAGGAGACCTTCGGCGGGACCCCGCTCGCCGATGTGCAGATGCTGCTCCACCTCTCCGCGGACCGCAGCAACCTCTCCGTCATCAGCATGCCGCGCGACACCATGCTGAAGATGCCCAAGTGCACGGCCCCGGACGGCGAGGTCTTCCCGGCCAGCACCCGCGACGTGCAGACCAACGAGAGCCTGGGGCGCGGCGGTCCGGGGTGCACGGTCGCCACCTGGTACGAGCTGACCGGCATCCGGATCGACCACTTCATGATGATCGACTTCGCGGGTGTGGTGTCCATGGCCGACGCGATCGGCGGTGTCCCGGTCTGCGTCGACGCCAACATCCACTCGCGCAGCGCCGACGGCAAGGGCTCCGGGCTGAAGCTGGAGAAGGGCACCACGTCCATCAAGGGCGAGCAGGCCCTCCAGTGGCTGCGCACCCGGTACGGCTTCGAGGACAACACCGACCTGGGGCGGGCCAAGGCCCAGCACCAGTACATGAACTCGATGGTGCGTGAGCTGCGCAAGGGCACCAAGCTCACCGATCCGGCGAAGCTGATGAACCTCGCCGAGGCGGCCACCGACGCGCTGACGGTCGACAAGGGGCTGGACACGGTCAAGAAGCTGTACGACCTGGCCGAGGAGTTCAAGAAGGTCCCGACGAAGCGCATCACGATGTCGACCATGCCGAACGTGTACGGCACCGGCGTCAACAGCGGCCGGGTGTACCCGAAGGCGGGCGACGCCGAGCAGCTGTTCCGGATGGTGCGGGACGACGTACCGCTGGACGGCAAGGCCTCCCGGCGGAAGAAGCCGGAGGAGCCCAAGGACCCGTCCGCGCCGGTCGGCGAGATCGCCGTCTCCGTACGGAACGGGACCGCGACCGACGCGCTCGGACCGGCGTCGGGACGGGCCGGTGAGGTGGCGGACCAGCTGAGGAACGCGGGCTTCGGGCGGACCGGCGTCGACTCGGGCAACGTGACCGGGGTGGCGCGCACGGGGATCCTGTACCCGAGCGCGGATCTGGAGGGCGACGCCCAGGCGGTCGCCAAGGCGCTCGGCGTTCCGCTGGCGCAGGTGAAGCGGTCCACCGACGTGTCGGGCATCTCGCTCGCGGTGGGCGCGGACTGGCGCGAGGACGGGGCCTACCCGGTGTCCGAGGGCACGGAGAAGACCCCGGATTCGGCGGGCGCCCTGAACGGGGACGACGAGAAGGCCTGCATGAAGGTCAACCCGAACTACACCTGGTGACGCCGTAACGGCACGCGCACGCGAGGACAAGGGCCCCGACGCCGAGCGTCGGGGCCCTTTCGTCTGCCTGAAGCGGTCCGGCTCAGACGGTCTCGCTGCTGCCGGTCATCGCCGGGCGGCGGCTCGCGATGACCCGCTTGGCCAGGGACCGGGGGCTGGTGAGGAAGCCGAAGCCCCAGCACATGTGCATGGTCGCCAGCGCCACCGGGATCTGGGCGCGGGCCTTCAGCGAGAGGCCCTTGCCCGCGGGCAGCGATCCGGCGACGATCGCGGCCAGGTAGCCGCCGGGGACGGCCAGCGCCCACGGGGTGACGGTCGCGCCGAGGACCAGGCCGGCCGCGATGGCGACGACGGCGGTCGGCGGGGCCAGGTAGCGGAGGTTGATCGAGCCGGCGTGGTAGCGGGCGACGACGTGGCGCCAGCGGCCGTAGTCCTTGTACTGCTTCGCGAGCGCCTTCACGGTGGGGCGCGGGCGGTACTGGACCTTCAGCTCGGGCGAGAACCAGATCAGCCCGCCGGCCTCGCGGATGCGGAAGTTCAGCTCCCAGTCCTGGGCGCGGATGAACTCGACGTTGTAGCCGTCCGCACGCTCCAGGGCCTCGCGGCGGAAGACGCCCAGGTAGACGGTCTCGGCCGGGCCCGCCTGGCCGCCGGTGTGGAAGGCCGCGTTGCCGACGCCGATCTTCGAGGTCATCGCGGCGGCGACGGCGTCCTCCCAGGCGTTCTCGCCCTCGGCGTGCATGATGCCGCCGACGTTCTGCGCGCCGGTCTCCTCCAGGAGGCGGACGGCGGTCGCGATGTAGTTCGGCGAGAGCATGCCGTGGCCGTCGACCCGGACGACGACCGGGTGGCGCGAGGCCTTGATCGCCGCGTTGAGGGCGGCGGGGGTGCGGCCGGTGGGGTTGGGCACCGTGTGGACGCGGGGGTCCTCGGCGACCAGCTCGGCGGCGATCTCGTCCGTCCGGTCGGCGGAGGGGCCGAGCGCGATCACGACCTCCATCTCACCGGGGTACTCCTGCTCCAGGATGTGCCGGACCGAGTTCCTGAGATGACGTTCCTCGTCGAGCACCGGCATGATCACGGAGACGGCGGGGTACTGCGCGGCAGACATGTGGTCCTCGGGGGTCCTCGGGGGCGCCGGGGGTTCCGCGCCGCGGGCGGCGGGCGCCCCGGGAGGCGGCGGTATTCGGCCGCCACGTTACCTCGAACGGGGGACGCCGGTGCGCGCCGCCGGGTCGCGGGCGGGGACGGAGATCGTATGGGCCTACCGTGCGATGGTCCCCTTGCACCGCAGAGGTGTCTCCCTTGCGCCCCGGAGGTGTCTCCCCCCGTGCCCGCACCGCAGCGACCGCAACGCCCCTCGCAGCGCCCGCCGCACCCCCGCACCACTCCCCCGCGACGCCGTCCGCCGCAGGGCACCCGGCCGGTCCGGCCCCGGAAGCAGGACGAGCGGCCGCGCTGGGGCATGCGGGTGGCCACCGGTCTCTCGGTGCTGGTGCTGGGGGCGGGTGGGATCGGTCACGCCGTGGTGAGCAGCCTGGAGGGCGGGATCGGCCGGGTCGATCCGTTCCGGGACATGAAGAACCGCCCCGAGGGGGTCACGGCACGAATCTGCTGCTCGTCGGCACGGACGGCCGGGACACGATCACCAAGGCCGAGAAGCAGAAGTACAAGCTCGGCGGCGCGCCCTGCCACTGCACCGACACGATCATGCTGGTCCATCTGTCGGCCGACCGGCAGCGGGCGAGCGTGGTCAGCCTCCCCCGGGACAGTTACGCCGAGATGCCCGCCCACACCGACCGCACCACGGGCAAGCACCACGCGAGCCACCCGGTGAAGCTGAACGCCGCGTACGCGGAGGGCGGGCCCACGCTGACCGTGCGGACCGTCGAGAACATGACCAAGATCAAGATCGACCACTACCTGGAGGTCGACTTCACCAGCTTCATGAAGACGGTCGACGCGGTGGGCGGCGTGAAGATCTGCACGGCGCGGCCGATGAAGGACTCGTACACCGGGCTGAACCTCCCCGCGGGCACGCATGAGCTGGACGGCGGGCAGGCGCTCCAGTACGTCCGCTCGCGCCATGTGGACGTGGCCTCCGACCTGGGCCGGATGGAGCGCCAGCAGAAGTTCATGGCGGCGCTGATCAAGCAGGCGACGAGCAGCGGGGTGCTGCTGAACCCGGTGAAGTTCCAGCAGGTCTCCGGGTCGGTGCTCGGTTCGGTCCGGGCCGACAAGGGTTTCGGTACGGAGCAGATGCTGGCGCTCGGCAAGGCGATGAAGGACTTCGGTCCTGCCTCGTCGGAGTTCGCGTCCGTGCCCATCGGCGACCCCAGCTTCCCGGTCAAGGGCATCGGCTCGACGGTGCAGTGGGACGCGAAGAAGGCGAAGAAGCTTTTCCAGGCCCTGCGTGAGGACAAGCCGCTGGCCCCGGCGAAGCCGAGGCCGAAGCCCGCGGCGGGCCCGGAGCAGCCGCCCGCGAAGCTGGTCGACGTGGCGCCGAAGGACGTGAAGGTGCAGGTCTACAACGGGACCCCGAAGGACGGCCTCGGCCGGACCGTGGACGAGGCACTGCGCGCGACCGGGTTCACCACGACCGAGGCCCCGCTCAACGGGGAGGTGCGGGAGCTGAAGCGGACGCTCGTGGAGTACGACCCGCGCTGGGACCGGTCGGCGAAGTCCCTGGCCACGGCGCTGCCCGGCAGCGAGCTGAAGGCGGTGAAGGGCCAGGGCCCGCAGATGAAGGTGACGGTGGGCTCGGACTTCACGAAGGTGCAGCGGGTGAAGGCGGAGACCCGTCAGACGGGCGAGTTCTCCACGGTGACGGGCGACGAGGTGGTGTGCCCGTAGGACGGTGCCTGTGCGGGCGGTGGCCCTGTGGGTTCTGTGGGGCACCGCCCGTACGCTGACTAGTCGTCGATGCCCTCGGCGGCGCGCTTCTCGCGCAGTTCCTTGATCGCACGGCGGCGCGCGAGCCGGTGGGTGCGCCGGATCTGCGCCTCCTGGTAGCGCCGGTTGTCGCGCGCGGTCTCGGGGATCACCGGCGGTACGCGGCGCGGCTTGCCGTCCCCGTCGACGGCGGCGAAGACCAGATAGGCGCTGCCGACCTGCTGGGCGGGGGTGGACTCGTTCCAGCGTTCGGCCATGACCCGGACGCCGACCTCCATGGAGGACCGGCCGGTCCAGTTGACCTGGGCCTTCACATGGACGAGGTCGCCGACGCGGACCGGCTCCAGGAAGACCATCTCGTCCATCGACGCGGTCACGGCGGGCCCGCCGGAGTGCCGGCCGGCCACCGCGCCCGCGGCGTCGTCGACCAGTTTCATGATCACGCCACCGTGCACCGTGCCGAGGAGATTGGTGTCGCTGCCGGTCATGATGTGGCTGAGCGTGGTCCGGGACGCCGCGGTCGGCTTGCCCGGAATCTCATCCTCCGCACGGTTGGCCGGATCTGTTACGCCAGTGGCCTGATCTGTCATACCGTCCACCTTATGCGGGGTCCGCGATCCCGCAGAATGCATCAGGTTCGCAACAGCCCTGGTGCGATTTCCCTTACACCCTGTAATAGCCGTGGGCCGGGGCGGCACACTGTTCGGATGAACGATTGGCCCGATCGACGGACCGGCGACCGCAGCGAGCGCTACGGGCGGGGCAGTGCCAGCCCCCAGCCCGAGGGCGCCCGGTCGATGCCGCACATCCAGCGCCGCCCGGCCCAGCCCCGTACCCCGCAGCGGCCCCAGGTACCGCCGCAGAGCCAGGGGTACGACGACCGCTACCAGGACGGCGGCTACGGCAACAGCCCCGAGCCCGGCTACGACAGCGGCTACAACACGGGCCAGGTCTACGGATCGGGCGGCGGCGGCTCCGGCGGCCGGGGCGGCGGTGGCCGGCGCGGCGGCGGTGACGGGGGTTACGTCCAGGGGCGCCCGGCCCCGGACTGGCGCCGCCGGATCAAGCTCGGCGCGCTGATCCTGGTGGTCACGGTGCTCGCGGTCTCGATCTCGACGTACTTCTGGGCCGACTCGAAGCTGAAACGCGAGGTGGACCTGTCGAAGGTCATCGAGCGGCCGGAGTCCGGCGACGGCACGAACTACCTGATCGTCGGGTCCGACAGCCGCGAGGGCATGTCGGACGAGGAGAAGAAGCGGCTGCGCACCGGGTCCGCCGAGGGCAAGCGCACCGACTCGATGATGATCCTGCACGACGGCTCGAACGGCCCGACACTGATCTCGCTGCCGCGCGACTCCAACGTGGAGATCCCGTCGTTCAAGGGGTCGGAGTCCGGGAAGATGTTCCAGGGCACCGGCCGGCAGGTGAAGCTGAACGCCGCCTACGCCGAGGACGGCCCCGAACTCCTCGTCCGTACGGTCGAGTTCAACACGGGCCTGCACATCGACCACTACGTCGAGATCGGCTTCGGCGGCTTCGCGAAGATCGTGGACGCGATCGGCGGGGTCGAGATGGACATCCCGAAGGCGTTCAAGGACAAGAAGTCCGGGGCCGACTTCCAGGCGGGCAAGCAGACGCTGAACGGCGAGCAGTCCCTCGCCTTCGTCCGGACCCGTTACGCGTTCGCGGGCAGCGACCTGGACCGTACGAAGAACCAGCAGAAGTTCCTCGCGGCGCTGGCGAGCCAGACGGCGACCCCGTCGACGATCCTCAACCCGTTCAAGCTGTACCCGACGATGGGCGCGGGTCTGGACACGCTGATCGTGGACAAGGACATGTCGCTCTGGGCGCTGGGCAACATGTTCTTCGCGATGAAGGGCGTGACCGGCGGCGAGGGTACGTCGATGAACATGCCGATCTCGGGCAGCACCGGCGGCAACCTGGTCTGGGACAAGGCCAAGGTGAAGCAGCTCGTGGAGCAGCTGAACAACGACGAGAAGGTCACGGTCAAGGGCAACTGAGCCCGTTGACACACCCGTTGAGGGCGCCGGGCGATGGCCGCCCGGCGCCCTCTCGCCGTCCGTGGACTCCCTTTGCGAGCTACGTGCCGTAGGTGATGTTCCCGTGCTCGTCCATGAGGGGGTGGATCTGGGACGGGCCGTACTGGTCGACGTCGCACGGGCGCGGCTTCTCCGGCCCGTCGGGCCCGATGCGCATCATGCGCTCGACCCGGACGACCTCGAACCGCTTTCCCCGCACGATGAGTTCGTTGGCCTTGCGGCGTCCCATGAACTTCTTCGCGGCCCGCTGGTTGACGGCCGCCTCCTTCTCGTCCACCTTCATCCAGGCGGGCACCTCCGGCATGCCCGGGAGGTCCGGCAGCTCGGGAAAGGGCCGGGTGAGGTGGTCGACGAGGGCCCGCCGGGCGCCCTGCGGGGTCGAGTACTGCCCGGTCACCATCGACCAGGACATCTCCTTGCGCTCCACCACCCGGAACGTCGTCGGGAGGAGCACGACCCCGGGATGGGTGGTCAACGCCCGCCGGGAGTCGGCCCGTACGTCGGCGGGGAAGCGGTCCGCGGTGTAGGCGAGCTGGAGCAGCCCGGCCCGGCCGATCCCCTCGCTCAGCCCGACGGCGGCCGCGTGGTCGACCACGAAGCCGTCGGTGCGGCAGGGTTCGGTGGCGTCCAGGTCCCAGCCGTCGTCGTCCGGGTCGGTGGCCCGGGGCGGCTCCAGGCGCCCGTCGCCGATCCGGGCGAACTCGTCGGCGCGCACGACCCGGTAGCGCACGCCGCACGCCGACACCTCGTCCACCTTCTCGGTCTCCAGCCGCGCCACGGCCGCCAGCAGCGACCGCCGCTCCGCCCGGTCCTCGGTCTCGTCCCTCGCCTTGAACCAGAGGTGCGAATTCAGCTCGTCCCGGACCATCTGCGGGAATCCGGTGTCGAGTTCACCCATCAGCCGCCAGCGCGGCCGGTCCCCGCGCCGCTGCTCGGCGAGCCCGAACAGCGGCCCGCGCACGACGATGTTCGGATACCTGCGGACCGAGGCGAACGCGTCCGCCTCGGTGACCTCGAAGACCGGGTCGTCGCGGTGGGTGACATTGATCGTGAGGTGATCCGGCGACTTCCCCGAGTGATCGTCCATGCACTCAGTGTGCCGAAGGGGGCTGCCGGTGTCAGGGTTTCCGGGGTTTCCGGGGTTTCCGGGGTTTCCGACGCAAAGGCGAGGCCGGAAAAGCGGGAAGGGCCTCGGGGCGGATGCCCGGAGATCCACGCGAATTCGCTGCTCACGCCGGGTCGTGGTGCCTCACGACCCGGTATCGGCCCACCGGATCGCGGCCGACCGCGACGCGGTGGCCCACGACATCAACTACTTAAGAACCAAGAGAAATAACCCAACCCCACCCCACCCGATCCCGGTGGTCAGCTGCGGGGAGGGCCGGTCACTCGCACGGGTGAGATTCATGAACTGAGCTGGATTATGGCCGGGTTGGCAGGCATATGCTCGCGCTGACAGACACCCAGACATGAGACGGCCCCCGCCGGGACGGCAATCCCGAGCGAGGACCTGACCACCAAGGAAGAGATCGCTTCCCGATGGATACCCAGCACGATAGCGCCCTGACCCATGCCCTGGCCGCAATTCCCGGGCCCGTCCCGCCGTCCGGCGTCCTTCACGCCGTGATCCCGCACACGAGCCGGTTCACGGTCGTCGGCAACCACCTCGCCCAGCACGCCGAGCTGTCCCTCGTCGCGATCGGGATCGGCGTCCACATCCAGTCGCTGCCAGCCGGGTCCAAGGTCGGCATCAAGGCGCTCGCGGCCCGCTTCCCCGAGGGCGAGGTGAAGATCGCCTGCGCCCTGCGCGAGTTGGAGGCCCACGGCTACCTGCACCGGACCCGCGTGAGGCTGGCGAAGGGCCGGGTGGCCACCCGCACGGTGTTCTGCAATCAGCCGGGGGCGGTGCTGCGGGGCGGGGTGGTGCCCGTGGTGGGCCCTGCGGTGCGTGTCCCTGCGCTCGCGCCCGCTGTCGTACGGGAACACATCCGCGTACCGGAGCCGGAGCCGGTGGCGGTGCCCACCGCTATACCGCAGCCCCGACCCGAGCCGGAGCCCGTCCCCGTACCGGAGCCCCGACTCGTGCCGGAGCCCGTCCCCGTACCGCAAGCACTGCACGCCCCGGTCCGCTTACCGTCGCGGACCGCGCCCACCCAGCCGCGTCGGCCTCTCCCCCACCCCCAGTCGCTCACCCCGGAGCTGCGGCAGGCCGCCGCCGCGCTCCTCGCCGATCTGCGGCGTCACGCGGAGGAGCTGGTGCTCTCGGAGCAGGACGTCGAGGAGCTGATCCCCGGGGTGGCCGCCTGGCTCGAACGTGACGCGCCCACCGACGCGATCCGGCGCGCCCTCACGGCCGACCTCCCGCAGCCGCTGAAGCACCCGGCGAGGCTCGTCAGGCACCGCCTCACGGCCCTTCTGCCGCCCCCGCTCCCCGGCATCCACGACCTCGCGCTTCCCCGCCGGGCGCCGGTCACCCCGTTCCAGACCTGCGACGGCTGCGAACGGGCCTTCCGCTCCCACGATCCGGGCCACTGCCGCGACTGCCGGGCCCAGTGCTGGGAGGCGGCCTAGCATGAAGGGGACGATCCTGGCCCCCGGGCACCGACGACGAGGAGTGGGCACGATGACCATCGCCCCGGACGACGCACAGCGTGACGCCCACCTCTACCAGGCCATGAGGGACTTCGTCGCGGATACGGACGGCGTGCTTCCCGGCAAATTCGAGATCACCCGGGAAGGGATCGTTCACGACATGATGGCGCCTGTCGGCCCTCACGAGCTCACGACGCTGCGTATCCGGAAGCGCATGGAACACGTCATGCCGGAGGAACTGGTCGCCCACACCGGGACGCCGGACGTGGAGAGCGTTCAGCACGGCATGATGCGCCACCCCGACGTGATGGTGATCGCGGAGGCGGACATGGAGGTCGCAGGATCGGTCGACCCTCAAGCCCTCATCGCGGCGATCGAAGTGGTCTCACGCTCCAACCCGGACAACGACTGGGTCAGCAAGGTACGCGACTACCCGCTTCTGGGTATCCCCGTCTACGCGATCTTCGACCCGCGCACCGGCTCCGGGGCCGTTCTGTCCGACATCCACCGGACGCCGGAGGGGCCTCGTTACGCGACCCGTAAGGACTTCCTGTACGGCGAGGACGTCACGATCGCCGAGTGGACGATCTCGACCGACGGTCTGCCGCGGTACGCCTGACCGTCAGCCGGTGTCGGTGCAGTCGTACCGCTCGGCGAGCCTGGTGGCCACTTCCCGCATCACGGTCGCGTTGTTGGGCAGCGCAGTGTCCAGCCCTGCCGGACCAGATGCGGCGCTCGGCGTGGTCGAAGGGGGTGGTCGGAGCGGTCGCTTCGGCCGCCTCGGTCATGGCGTGATCCCCTTCGGTTCGAGTTCGGCGAAGTCCTCGTGGAGGGCGTCGAGATGGCGGCCGGTCGGTGCGCCCGCCGCGTTTAGCTCCGCCAGCCGCCAGCCGGGCAGTTGCGCCTCGACCTCGGCGGGGAGCGAGCCGTCCGCCGGGGCCGCCAAGGCGTACAGCACCCCGAACGCGGTCTCCCTGGCGACCTCGCGGGCCAGCGCGCCGAGGTCCTCGGGGGTGAGCCCGGCCGCAAGGGCGCGATCGACGGCGTCGGCCGCCGCCCCGTCGGCGCGGTAGGCGTCCACCCACTGCGAGGCGGCCGTGCCCCAGGCGTCGACGTCCTGCCACACCGTCCGCAGGAGGCGGTAGCGGGCGAGTTGCGGCAGTCCCTCCTCGGCCTCGGACTCCGCCCAGTCCCGGGCGTCGGCGTCCGCCCCCAGGGCGCTGAAGAGGGCGGTCAGCCTGTCGAGTTCGGTCGCTTCGGTCATGGGGAGGGAGGCTACCGGCCAGGGGCCGGACAACGGTCGGCGTGGTTCGGGGACCTGGGACCGATGAGTTTCCCCCTGGCACGCGGTCAGTACATCCGTAAGAGTGAGAAGCGACGCCGGGCGCCGAACGAGGCCCGCCACGACACGCCCAGGAGACCTGATGCGCACCCTGATCAGCACCGCCTTCGTTTCGCTCGACGGTGTCATGGAGGCGCCGGGCGGGGAGCCCGGCTACCGGAACTCGGGGTGGACGTTCAAGGACATCGCGTTCCTGCCGGAGGCGTACGAGCTCAAGAGCCGGGAGCAGGACGAGGCCGCAGCCCTGATGATGGGCCGGGCCAGCTACGAGGCGTTCAGCCCGGTGTGGCCGGGCATGGAGGAGTTCACCGGGTACAAGGCGATGCCGAAGTACGTCGTCTCCACCAAGCTCACCGACGGCGACCTGGTGTCCGACTGGGGCGAGACCACGATCCTGCGGTCGCTGGACGAGGTCGCCGCGCTGAAGGAGACCGAGGGCGGCCCGATCATCGTCCACGGCAGCACCGAGCTGAACCGGAACCTCGCGGACGCCGACCTGATCGACCGGTACCACCTGCTGGTCTTCCCGGTCCTGCTCGGCGCGGGGAAGCGGCTGTTCAGCACGGCGGACAAGGACCAGCAGAAGCTGAAGCTGGTCGAGCACGAGGCGTACGCGAACGGCATCCAGAAGAACGTCTTCGAGGTCGTCCGCTGACGGGACGGGGTCGTCAGCCGGTGCGCGTCCTTCGGAGGACGGTGTCCGCCACGTCGGCGGGCAGAACACCGGTCGTGTCCACCACCTGGGCCTCCCGGCGGAGCCACGGCAGGGCCCGCTCGTAGTCGCTCAGATGGTCCAGGCGCCACTGCTTGGCTCCGGCGCTCTCGGGCTTGGTGTCGGTCTCGATGCGGTCGACGAGGGTGTCCCGGTCGGTGTGCAGCAGGAAGTGGCGCACGGGGACACCGGCCCGGGTCAGGCCGTCGTGGATCTCCTGCCAGTACGCCTCGACCAGCACGGTCTGGGTCACGACCAGCGTGCCGCCCACATGGTCGAGCACCTGCCGCGCGGTCTCCACCACGAGCCCCCGCCAGGGCGGGAAGTCCTGGAAGTCCTTCTCCGGCACTCCCAGGACGTGCCAAAGCATCTCGCCGACCTTCTCGGTGTCGAAGAGCCGGGAGTCCGGGAGGAGCGAGGTCACCTCCTTCGCGGTGGTGGTCTTGCCCGCGCCGAAGGTTCCGTTCAGCCAGATGATCATCGGCCCACCCTAGGGGGATGCGTACGGACCCCACCAGACCGCTCATGCCAGACCAACGTGTAGCGCCAGAACAGGCGTCGGCGCAACCGGGCGCTGGGCAGAACGCGGCGGGCGTCACGGACGATCTCGGCGAAGGTCATGGTCGCCGGGCGGGTGGGAGCGGTCATGGAGTCCGGCCGTGGAGCCCGGCGCCCTGTGTTCTTGATCCATGCCATGGCAATGTTCAGCGGGATCGCGACAGCGCCGAGAAGGTGATCGCCGGGGGACGCCGCCCGGGCGACGCCGACGACGACCAGGGTCCCGCCCGGCGCCAGGTGCCGGCGAAAGTGGGTGAGGGCTTCGGAGAACGGCAGATGGTGGAGGGCGGCGACGCACGTGATGACGTCGTAGGGCCCGGGCGGTGTTTCCGTCAGCGCGTCTGAGGCGGTGAACGTCACGGGGACGGCCGGACCCGTCAGTTCACGGGCTCTCGCGACGATGGCGCGGTCGGCGTCCAGACCCTGCACTGCCGTGGCTCGCGTGGCCAGGAGCCGTGCCAGGTCCCCGCTGCCCGATCCGATGTCCAGGGCCCGGTCGAAGCGCCGGGGGACCTGTCGCATGATCCACCGGTGGTAGTGAGCGTTGTGGTCCCACGGGTGGGCGCTGTGAAATCGGTCGATCGCCCGCAGGACGCGAGTCGTCATGGTCGCCATGGCGCGAAGTCCATCACGCGGGGCGGCGGGAAGCGGAAGCCAGCCGATCCACCGGTGAACTCCCTGGGCATACACCCGAGTTCAGCCGTACCGTGGTTCGACCGAGGATGCTCGCGCGAGCGGAGGGCGGATGGCGGAGGACGGAGGGCGGAGTGCAGCAGATCGGGCCCAGGGTTGGAATGCGGCTGATCCATATGACGCACACCGAGCACCGCGGATCGGCCACCTACCACTACTACCGGATCCAGACCGCCTGGGTCGACCGGCCGCCCGAGGGTGTCCGCACCGGGGCTCTGCGGTGCGCCACCTGTGGTGACATGGTCGGCTTCCGGCTGCGCAGCCGGGCCCGCGCCAAGGCGCGCCAGCGGCTGTGGATCGCCATCGGGCTCATCGCGACGGCCGCGCTCGCGGTAACCATCACGATCACGGCGAGGATGATCAGCAGCGGCTCCGGGGCCGAGTCCCGGACTCTCGTGCCCGCCGCTCTCGCGGTGGCCGCACTGATTCTGTCGGTCGTCCTCTTCCCCAGCGAGGACGGAGTGTCGCTGGCCCGTTTCCGGGGCAGCGGCCCGCACGGCTTCAAGCCCATGAAAATGCGCCTCGCGTGGTCCAAGCCTCCCGCGACCGACCGGCCTGTCCGTGCGGAGATCGTCTTCGACGACCCGGACCCGCCCGCCCCCTGAGCCCCCGCTCGCCGGAGCAGGCCGGCGCGGAGGCCGACGACGCGACGGCCCCTCACTCCGGGGAAGCCGAGTACCTTTCGATGCTGGCCCGTTCCGTGGAACGGTCGAGCAGGCGCAGCTCCCAGGGCCCACTGTTCACATCGAAGTCCTTTCCGAAACCAACCCACTTGCCTGCCATACGACGGCCTGTCGGCTCGATCAGTAGCTGGACGGCACCGTGATACCGGGCGCCACGGTAGTAACCGTCCACCGCTGTCTGTTCCGTCCACGTGCCCGTGATGATGTTCCGGTCCACGGTCAGATCGAGAGACAGCGGGCTGTCCGGGTTGGTCGACGCGCCAGGCAGGCTCTGGGCCGTCAGCCTGTTGCCGTGCTGGACGATCACCACGTGGTGCTTGCAGTCGAAAGTCTCGTCACGGCTGGACGAGTAGAACTCGTACTGAGACAGCCAGATGCCCGCGTACTCGCCCTGCGTCCGCTGCTCCGGGCTTGCGACGGCATCGATGGTGCCGGCTTCCCCAACTTCCATGTCGTGACCTCCTGCTCCGTCTGCGTGGACGCGGGTCATGGGAATGGCGAATCCCAGCGACTCGGGTGCGCGGCCCGTGAACCGCTTCAGCGCCCGCGCGTACAGCGGACGGCATGTCCTGGTCTCCCCGGATTCCCAGCGTTGCACGAGTCGCTTGGAGGCGTCGTTAGGTTCTCCGAGTTCCTCCCGCGCCCCGGAGCCCTTGGGCGAACTCGTCCTGGCTGAGGTTCATCGACTTGCGTAATGAGGTCAGCACGTCGTTGGGAGTCCGCTCACGTTCTGCCGTATGCGTCATGAGCCGAGGCTAACCACACCGATTCTTCAATGACACCGGTTTCCCCTCTGCATGACGCCGACATGACGCCCGAGGGACGCCGCGAACGTCGCCGCAATGGGCATGGCGGATCCGGAACATGGTCGTCATGCCCATCCGCATCAGCACCTACAAGATGAGAGCAGACGGTACGCAGACAGAGCCACGGACCCTGTACGAGGGTGAGGGCGGGGAGCCCTTGGCCACTGGCTTGATGCCCCTGTGCTCGTGCCCCAGGTGCCAAGGCGGACGGCAGGACCGGAGCACACCTGAGAACCGATTACGTGGAGGCCATGCAGCATGAGTACGGCAGTAGTGATCCGCGACCCGAAGATGTACGTCACGCCGGACGTGTGGGAGCGGGAGGTAACCCTCCTCCTCCGGAACCCGGAGAACACCCGCGAACTGGCGGAAGCCAAGTTCGGGCAGGCCATCGCCTACCTGGTCACGTGCGGTGAGAACCCGGACGTTCTCATGGGCCCGTCCAAGCAGGTGGACGAGGCGTGGCACTCGTTCATGCTCGACTCGATCCCGTACCACCACTTCACCGATCGGCACTTCGGCCGGTACATCCACCACGTTCCGCAGCTCCCGGGAACGGCGGCCGAGGCCCAGTGCGTCAGCGACGACAAGGCGACGCGGGACGGACACGACTCCGATACCGGTCGACCGCTCGTCCTGGAGCAAACGATCACAGCCATCAAGGCAGCCGGGTTCGACATCGATCCCGACCTGTGGGGCATGGAGAGTGCGGCCAACTGCAACCAGTACCACGCAGGGTGCCACGACTCACCCAAGTAGAGCCGCAAAGCCGCTCAGTTGGGGCCTACCTCGTACGTTGAGGGTAGGTCCCTTCCGCTGGAGAGGATCACCGCATGTCATTGGCTGAGTCCTGGAACAAGTACGCGGTTGGGAGCAAGCCGCGCAGAGCAGTGAACGCCACGGGCGAGACGACGTGGCTGAACTGGACGCAGTACGCCGATCACGGGCCGAACGAGAGCGTTCTAGGATCCGTCGCCGGACGTCGGGTGCTGGAACTCGGCTCGGGCAGCGGGAGCAACCTGGCTCACTTGGTCACGCTCGGTGCGACCGGTCTGGGGGTGGACGTCGCGCCAGCCCGCGAAACGGTCGCGAAGGAACGCTGGGCCGGACTAGCGGGTCTTGAGTTCCGCACGGCAGAGGCGACGGCATTTCTGAACGAGACGGACGAGACGTTTGACGTCGTGCTCTCCATCTTCGGTGCCGTGTGGTTCGTCGATCCGCACACCCTGCTACCGCTGATTCGGTCCCGTATGGATGCGGGTGGCACTCTGGCGTTCTCCCACCTCCCTGCCGGAAGTCAGGACGTGAAACCCGGCGGGGCCGGGTTGCGGCACGACCACAGCCTCGACGCATGGGAACGCTTGCTCACAAGCCACGGATTCGCGGCGGTGTCAGCATCACTCATCGATCCGCCGCAGGGCGGAAACGTGGGCACGATGCTCGTACGCGCGCTGGCGTGTTGACCACGCACCCGATCAGGAGGGTGCGCATACGGCCCCGGCGGAGCCGCCAGGGCCGTACAAGGGGTGCTGCGCGGTGGGCCGTTACGGCAGGTTGCGCGCCATCACGATGCGCTGGACCTGGTTCGTGCCCTCGTAGATCTGGGTGATCTTGGCGTCGCGCATCATGCGCTCCACCGGGTAGTCCCGCGTGTAGCCGTAGCCACCGAGCAGCTGGACGGCGTCCGTGGTGACCTCCATCGCGACGTCCGAGGCGAAGCACTTGGCCGCCGCGCCCTGGAAGGTCAGGTCGGCGTCACCCCGCTCCGACTTGGCGGCTGCCGCGTACGTGAGCTGGCGGGCCGCCTCGATCTTCATCGCCATGTCCGCGAGCATGAACTGGATGCCCTGGAAGTCCGCGATCGGCTTGCCGAACTGCTTGCGCTCCTGGACGTACCCCTTGGCGTAGTCCAGCGCACCCTGGGCGATGCCGAGGGCCTGGGCCGCGATCGTGATGCGGGTGTGGTCCAGGGTCTTCATCGCGGTGGCGAAGCCGGTGCCCTCCTCGCCGATCATGCGGTCCGCGGGGATACGCACGTTGTCGAGGTAGACCTCGCGGGTCGGGGAGCCCTTGATGCCGAGCTTCTTCTCCGGGGCGCCGAAGGAGACACCCTCGTCGGACTTCTCGACGACGAACGCCGAGATGCCCTTGGAGCGCTTGGTCGGGTCGGTGACCGCCATGACCGTGTAGTACTCGGAGACGCCCGCGTTGGTGATCCAGCGCTTCACGCCGTTGAGCACCCAGAAGTCGCCGTCGCGCACGGCCTTCGTCTTCATGCCCGCCGCGTCGGAGCCGGCGTCCGGCTCGGAGAGGGCGTACGAGAACATCGCGTCGCCCTGGGCGAGCGGGCCCAGGTACTTGGCCTTCAGCTCCTCGGAGCCCGAGAGGATCACCGGGAGCGAGCCGAGCTTGTTCACGGCCGGGATCAGGGAGGAGGAGGCGCAGACGCGGGCCACCTCCTCGATCACGATGACCGTGGCGAGCGCGTCCGCGCCGGCCCCGCCGTACTCCTCCGGGACGTGGACGGCGGCGAGGTCCGACGAGACCAGGGCGTCCAGCGCCTCCTGCGGGAAGCGGCTCTCCTCGTCGACCGCGGCGGCGAAGGGGGCGATCTTCGACTCGGCGAGCGCGCGGATCGTCTCGCGGAGCATGTCGTGCTCCTCGGCCGGACGGTACAGGTCGAAATCGGTCGAACCCGCCAAGACGCTCACTCCCCAGATGCTAACTACCGTTAAGTAACTCAATTTTAGTGCGCGGACCGCCCGGCGGCATACGTACTGCGTACGTGAGCTTGCCGACAAGGGTGGGACATGACGGGGATACCGGGCAGATGGAGCGGTGAATTCCGGCCTCCGGGTCCCCGACTATGCTCGGTCCGCACGTCCGTCCGTACCTCCCAGGAGCACTCCATGGCCCTCAGGATCACAGTGATCGGCACCGGCTACCTCGGCGCCACCCATGCCGCGGCCATGGCCGAGCTGGGCTTCGAGGTCCTGGGGCTCGACATCGTGCCCGAGAAGATCGAGCTGCTGTCCACCGGACGTGTGCCGATGTACGAGCCGGGGCTCGAAGAGATGCTCCAGCGGCATGTCGCGGGCATCGAGGGGTCCAGCGGGCGGCTGCGCTTCACCACCTCCTGGGAAGAGGTCGCGGAGTTCGGCGACGTCCACTTCGTCTGTGTGAACACTCCGCAGAAGCACGGCGAGTACGCGTGCGACATGAGCTACGTGGACAGCGCCTTCGACGCGCTCGCCCCGCATCTGACCCGGCCCGCCCTGGTCGTCGGCAAGTCGACCGTCCCCGTGGGCTCCGCCGCCCGGCTCGCGGACCGGCTCGCCGAGCTGGCTCCGGTGGGGGCCGGGGCCGAGCTGGCCTGGAACCCGGAGTTCCTCCGCGAGGGCTTCGCCGTCAAGGACACCCTCCACCCCGACCGGATCGTCGTGGGCGTCACGAGCGAGAACGCCGAGAAGCTGCTCCGCGAGGTGTACGCCGTACCGGTCGCCGAGGGCTCGCCGTTCGTCGTGACCGACTTCCCGACCGCCGAGCTGGTGAAGACCTCCGCCAACTCCTTCCTCGCCACCAAGATCTCCTTCATCAACGCGATGGCCGAGGTCTGCGAGGCCGCCGACGGGGACGTCGTGAAGCTCGCCGAGGCCATCGGGCACGACGACCGGATCGGGAAGAAGTTCCTGCGGGCCGGGATCGGCTTCGGCGGCGGCTGCCTGCCCAAGGACATCCGCGCCTTCATGGCCCGCGCCGGCGAGCTGGGCGCCGACCAGGCGCTCACCTTCCTCCGCGAGGTCGACTCCATCAACATGCGGCGCCGCGGTCACATGGTGGAGCTCGCCCGCGAGGCCGTGGGCGGCGGCTCGTTCCTCGGCACCCGGGTGGCGGTCCTGGGCGCCACCTTCAAGCCCGACTCCGACGATGTACGCGACTCCCCCGCGCTCAACGTCGCCGGGCAGATCCACCTCCAGGGCGGCCAGGTGACCGTGTTCGACCCGAAGGGGATGGACAACGCCCGGCGGCTGTTCCCGACCCTCGGTTACGCGGATTCGGCGCTGGAGGCCGTGCGCGGCGCGGACGTGGTGCTGCACCTGACGGAGTGGCGCGAGTTCCGCGAGCTGGACGCGGCCGAGCTGGGCGAGGTGGCCTTCCGCCGGATCATCCTGGACGGGCGCAACGCCCTGGACAGCGCGGTGTGGCGCGAGGCCGGGTGGACGTACCGGGCGATGGGCCGTCCGAAGGCCTAGCCGCCCTCCGGCTCACCCCCGATATCCGTCCGACAACGGTCGTGCGGCTTCGGCCCCGCCTCCGGCGGACAGGCTGAGCCCATGGACGACTCGCGCGACTGGATCAGCACCCCGCTCACCGCCGACCTCCTGCGCGGCGCGCTCGAACTGGAGCGCACCGGGCGCGGCGGTCTCCTCCCCCACCGACTGCCCGCCACGGCCCGCGCCCGGTCCGGCGGTGATGAGCAGGTGGCGCAGGCGGAGTCGCAGCCCTCGGGGGTGCGCGTGGTCTTCCGTACCCGGGCCACCGCCGTGGAGCTGGACGTCCTGCGCACGGTGACGGTCCACCGGGGCCTCCCGCCCCTGCCGGACGGCGCGTACGACCTGTACGTCGACGGCGAGCCGGCCGGCCGGGCCTCGGCGAGCGGCGGCAACGTGCTCATGGTCGACCTGTCCGACGGGGCACGGGAGCTGTTCCCCGGCGGCGTCGGGGCCGTGTCCTTCACCGGGCTGCCCGCGCGGGAGAAGACCGTCGAGATCTGGCTGCCGTACACCGAGACCACCGAGCTGATCGGGCTGCGCACCGACGCTCAAGTGGCCGCCCTGGCCCCGGGCGGGCGGCCGGTCTGGCTGCATCACGGCAGTTCCATCAGCCAGGGCTCCTCGGCCGACAGCTCCGCCACCGCCTGGCCCGCCCTGGCCGCGGCGGCGGGAGGCGTGGAGCTGGTCAACCTCTCGCTGGCGGGCAGCGCGCTCCTCGACCCGTTCACCACGTGCACCCTGCGGGACACCCCCGCCGACCTGATCAGCGTCAAGATCGGCATCAATCTCGTCAACCGTGACGCGATGGGGCGGAGCGACTTCGGCCCGGCCGTCCACGCCTTTCTCGACACCGTCCGCGACGGGCATCCCACCGCGCCGCTGCTCGTCGTCTCGCCCATCCTCTGCCCCGCGCAGGAGGACACCCCGGGGCCCGCCGCACCGGACGTCTCCGACGGGCGGGTGGGATTCACGGCGCTGGGAGACCCGGCCGACGCGGCCCGCGGCAAGCTGACGCTGCGCGTCGTACGGGAGGAGCTGGCGAGGATCGTGGCGGAGCGGGCGGCGTCGGACCCGTACCTCTACCATCTGGACGGCCTCACCCTGTACGGCGAGGCCGACCACGCCGAGCTGCCGCTGCCCGACCGGCTGCACCCGGACGCCGCCGCCCACCGTCGCATGGGCGAGCGCTTCGGGGCGTTCGCCTTCGGTCCGGGGGGACCGTTCGCGGGAGCGGCGGAGCGCCCCGAAAGCCGCTCAGGCGGCTGAGGCCCGCTCCGGCGCCCGAACCCGCCCGGCGTCGATCACCCGGGCCCCACGCACGCGGGCCGGCCGCTGGTGGAGCGGGCGGCCGGCCCGGGGGTGCCCGGCCGGAGCGGCCGGGCGGGTGAGGCGATCAGTTGCCGATGCCGGAGCTGCCCACGCCGGTGTTGCCGATGCCGGAGCTGCCGAGGCCCGAGTTGCCGAGGCCGTGGCTGCCGAGGCCCGTGTTGCCGATACCGGCGTTGCCCCAGCCCCAGTTGCCGAGGCCGGCGTTGCCGATGCCACCGTTGAAGGCGCCCGCGTTGCCCAGGCCCATGTTCTCGATGCCCGCGTTGCCGACGCCCTTGTTCCCGATGCCCGCGTTGCCCACACCGTCGGCGGCGGCCACGCCCGCGCCGCCGATGGCCAGTACGGCCGCGGCACCGAGCGCGGTCGTGATGCGGAGAAGATTCGTGCGCATCGTTGCGTACCTCCTGTTGGGGGGATTCCTGCCCGCTATCCCTAACACGAGGTTGCTTCGAATATGGGGATGATTGCCCGAATATTCCGTGTCGTCGGAGAGGGTGCCCGGGTCAGCGCGTCGGCTGCCCGTCGAGCTCGGCGATCGTGGCGTGGGACGGGCCGCGCCCGCTCTGCTCGTCGCGGGCCACGGCTTCCGCGTCGCGCAGCACCCGTACGGCGTTCTGCCAGGTCAGCTTGGCGAGGTCGCCTTCGGACCAGTGACGTCGCAGGAGCTCGGCGATCAGGTTCGGGTAGCCGGAGACGTCCTCCAGACCGCGCGGGGTGAACGCCGTGCCGTCGTAGTCGCCGCCGATGCCGATGTGGTCGATGCCCGCGACCGCGCGCATGTGGTCGAGGTGGTCCGCGATGGTGGCCACGGTGGCCTCGGGGCGCGGGTGGGCCGCCTCGAAGTCCTCGTGGATGCGCATCGCGACCGGGGTGGTGTCGAGGTGGTGCAGGCCGTGCTCGCGCATGTTGCGGTCGGCGGCCAGGGTCCAGGCGACCGCCTCGGGCAGCACGAACTTCGGGACGAAGGTCGCCATCGCGACGCCCCCGTTGGCCGGGAGGGCCGCCAGCACGTCGTCGGGGATGTTGCGCGGGTGGTCGCAGACGGCGCGGGCCGAGGAGTGCGAGAAGATCACCGGCGCGGTGCTGGTGGCGAGCGCGTCGCGCATGACGCCGTCGGCGACGTGGCTGAGGTCGACGAGCATGCCGATGCGGTTCATCTCGCGGACGACCTCGTGGCCGAAGGCGGAGAGCCCGCCGAGGCGCGGCAGGTCCGTCGCGCTGTCGGCCCAGTCGATGTTGTCGTTGTGGGTGAGCGTCATGTAGCGGACGCCCAGGTCGTGCAGGGCGCGGAGGGTGCCCAGCGAGTTGTTGATGGAGTGGCCGCCCTCGGCTCCCATCAGGGAGGCGATCCGGCCTTCGGCGCGGGCCTTCTCCAGGTCGTCGGCGGTCAGCGCCCGGCGCAGATGCGTCGGGTAGCGGGCGATCAGCTCGGCGACGATGTCGATCTGCTCCAGGGTGGCGCTGACGGCCGCGTCCCCGGTGAGGTCGGTCCGGACGTACACCGACCAGAACTGGCCGCCGACGCCGCCGGCCCGCAGCCGGTTCAGGTCGGTGTGGAGCAGGCCGCGCTGGTCGGCGGCGATGTCCCGGGCGTCGAGGTCGTAGCCGACCTGTTCGCGCAGGGCCCAGGGGAGGTCGTTGTGGCCGTCGACGACGGGGTGGACGGCGAGCAGCTCGCGGGCGCGGGCGAGGTGGTCCATGAGGCCGGCCCTCTACTTTCCGAAGCCGAAGGAGTCCGAGCCCTGGACCTTGGAGCGCAGGCGCTTGCCCTTCTCCGTGGCCTGGTCGTTCAGCTCCTGCTGGAACTCCCGCATCCGCTCCTGGAGCGCGGGGTCCCGCGTGGCCAGGATCCGGGCGGCGAGCAGGCCCGCGTTGCGCGCTCCGCCGACGGAGACGGTGGCGACGGGGACACCCGCGGGCATCTGGACGATGGAGAGCAGGCTGTCCATGCCGTCCAGGTACTTCAGCGGCACCGGAACGCCGATGACCGGCAGCGGGGTGACCGAGGCCAGCATCCCGGGCAGGTGGGCGGCTCCGCCCGCGCCCGCGATGACCGCCTTCAGGCCGCGGCCCGCGGCCTCCTCGCCGTACGCGATCATCTCGCGCGGCATCCGGTGGGCGGAGACGACGTCGACCTCGTACGGGATCTCGAACTCGTCGAGCGCCTTGGCCGCCGCCTCCATGACGGGCCAGTCGGAGTCCGAGCCCATCACGATGCCGACGAGCGGGGCGACGGGGGATCCGGTGCCGGGGGAAGTCATTCGGTGATCGTTCCTCGCAGGTAGTCGGCCGCGTGCCGGGCGCGCTCCCGCACGTCCGCCAGATCGTCGCCGTAGGTGTTGACGTGTCCGACCTTGCGGCCGGGCTTCACGTCCTTGCCGTACATGTGGATCTTGAGCTGCGGGTCACGGGCCATGCAGTGCAGGTAGCCCTGGTACATGTCCGGGTAGTCGCCGCCCAGGACGTTGCACATGACCGTCCAGGGCGCGCGGGGGCGCGGGTCGCCGAGCGGGAGGTCGAGGACCGCCCGGACGTGGTTGGCGAACTGCGAGGTGATCGCGCCGTCCTGGGTCCAGTGGCCGGAGTTGTGCGGGCGCATCGCCAGCTCGTTGACGAGAATGCGGCCGTCGCGGGTCTCGAACAGCTCCACCGCGAGGTGTCCGACGACGCCCAGTTCGGCGGCGATGCGCAGCGCGAGCTGCTGGGCCTCGCCGGCCAGCTCCTCGGAGAGGTCCGGGGCCGGGGCGATCACCGTGTCGCAGACGCCGTCGACCTGGATGGACTCGACGACCGGGTAGGCGACGGCCTGGCCGTGCGGCGAGCGGACGATGTTGGCCGCCAGCTCCCGTACGAAGTCGACCTTCTCCTCCGCGAGGACCGGGACCCCGGCCCGGAACGGGTCGGCGGCGTCCGCCTCGGAGCGGACCACCCACACGCCCTTGCCGTCGTACCCGCCGCGCACGGTCTTGAGGATGACGGGGAAGCCCCCGGCCTCCGCGGCGAACGCGGCGGCGTCCGCCGGGTCGCTCACGATGCGGTTACGGGGGCAGGGGGCGCCGATCTCCGCGAGCCTGGCGCGCATCACCCCCTTGTCCTGGGCGTGGACCAGGGCATCGGGGCCGGGGCGCACGGGGATGCCGTCCGCCTCCAGGGCGCGCAGATGCTCGGTCGGCACATGCTCGTGATCGAAGGTGATCACGTCGCAGCCGCGCGCGAAGGCGCGCAGGGTGTCCAGGTCGCGATAGTCGCCGATGACGACCTCGCTCACCACCTGGGCCGCCGAGTCCTGGGGTGTGTCACTGAGCAGCTTGAATTTCAGGCCGAGGGGGATGCCCGCCTCGTGGGTCATGCGGGCGAGCTGACCGCCGCCGACCATGCCGACTACCGGGAACGTCACGTCTCCAGGGTATCCGCCACGCCGGTGGTCCCCGGACGGCCGTACGGATGGCCGTCCCTCCGCCGCCCCCGCGGACTCCCGGGCGTCACACGAGCGGGCTGGTTAGCATGGCCGGGTTGACGGAACCGTCGACGCCATCGAACGGACGGACTGAGCGATCACCATGAGCGAACGGGGCGCACTGCGGGTCCGGCTTGATCTGCTGGCCCGGGAGGTCGCCAAGTTCGGCGCGGTCGGTGCGGTGGGGCTGCTGGTCAACATCGCCGTCTTCAACCTGCTCCGGCACACCACCGACCTCCAGGTCGTCCGGGCGAGCGTGCTGGCCACCTTCGTCGCGATCCTCTGCAACTACGTGGGCTTCCGCTACTGGACCTACCGGGACCGCGACAAGACCGGCCGGACCCGCGAGCTGACGCTCTTCCTGCTGTTCAGCGCGGCGGGCGCGGTGATCGAGAACGGCGTTCTGTACCTGGCGACGTACGGCTTCGACTGGAACAGCCCGGTCCAGAGCAACGTCTTCAAGATCCTGGGCATCGGGATCGCGACCCTCTTCCGCTTCTGGTCCTACCGGACGTGGGTCTTCAAGGCCCTCCCCGCGAAGCCCTCTCCCGCCGAGGAGGCCGCGCGCCCTGCGGAGCGGTTTCTGGAGCAGCGGCGGCCGACGGAGACGGTAGAGCCCGATCCCGTACGGAACTGACGCGTCACGTCTCCCGTACGGAACTGACCCGTCACGTCTCCCGTACGGAACCGACGCGCCACGTCCGTCGTTGTTCAGCGCACGGGGCGCTCAGGAGTCCTGCGGTCGACCGGGACGCGGCTGAGGAAGAGCGCGAAGACCGCCGGGTGCTGCTGGAGCAGCTCCAGCCGCCCGCCGTCCGCCTCCGCGAGGTCGCGGGCGACTGCCAGTCCGATGCCGGTGGAGTTGCGGCCGCTGATGGCCCGCTCGAAGATCCGTGCCCCCAGTTCGGCGGGGACGCCGGGGCCCTCGTCGGTGACCTCGACGACGACCTGGTTGCCGGTGACCCGGGTGCGCAGGGCGACGGTGCCGCCGCCGTGCATGAGGGAGTTCTCGATCAGCGCCGCCAGGACCTGGGCGACCGCGCCCGGGGTGCCGACGGCCCGCAGACCGTGCTTGCCCGAGCAGACGAGGGCCCGGCCCGTGGAGCGGTAGGCGGGGCGCCACTCCTCGATCTGCTGTTTGATGACCTCGTCCAGGTCGAAGACGACGGCGGAGCCGGTGCGCGGGTCGCGGGAGTTCGTCAGGAGCCGCTCGACGACGTCGGTGAGGCGCTCGACCTGGGTGAGGGCGATGTTCGCCTCCTCCTTGACCGTCTCGGGGTCGTCGGTGACCGAGATCTCCTCGATCCGCATGGAGAGCGCGGTGAGCGGGGTCCGTAGCTGGTGCGAGGCGTCCGCGGCCAGCCGGCGTTCGGCGGTCAGCATGCGGGCGATCCGCTCGGCGGAGGAGTCCAGGACGTCGGCGACCCGGTCCAGCTCGGGCACCCCGTACCGCTTGTGGCGCGGGCGGGGATCCCCGGAGCCGAGGCGTTCGGCGGTCTCGGCGAGGTCGGTGAGCGGGGAGGCCAGCCGGTTGGCCTGGCGTACGGCGAGGAGCACGGCCGAGACGATCGCCAGCAGCGCCACCGCGCCGATGATCAGGAGCGTGCGCCCGACCTCGCGGGTCACGGACGAGCGGGACTCCTCGACGGTGACCTTCTCGCCCCCTCCCCGGTCTCGGTGGCGCGCAGGACGGAGCCGGTGGGGCGCTCACCGACGGAGATGGGCTCGCGGCCGGGGATCTCGATCAGCGCGAACCGGGCCGGGTCGATCTGCTCGGCCAGCACACCGGAGTTGATCGCCTCCTCCCCCAGCAGCCTGCTCTCGACCACGCTGATCAGCCGGAGCGCTTCGGACTCGACGCTCTCCTGGGCGCTGGCGCTGATGGTGCGGGTCTCGACGATCACCAGCGAGACGCCGAAGACGGCGATGACGACGAGCACCACGGCGAGCGTGGAGTTGATCAGCCGACGGCGCATGCCCGCCGCCTCACGGAGCCGTCGGGACGGTTATCGGAGCGCATGGGAGCTTCGTACGTCAGCTCTTCTCGAACCGGAAGCCGACGCCCCGGACGGTGGCGATGTAGCGCGGATTGGCGGCGTCGTCGCCGAGCTTCTTGCGCAGCCAGGAGATGTGCATGTCGAGGGTCTTGGTGGAGGACCACCAGGTCGTGTCCCAGACCTCGCGCATCAGCTGGTCGCGGGTGACGACCCGGCCGGCGTCCCGGACGAGGACCCGCAGCAGGTCGAACTCCTTGGCGGTGAGCTGGAGTTCCTCTTCACCCATCCAGGCGCGGTGCGACTCGACGTCGATCCTGACGCCGTGGGTGGCGGGCTGCGGCACGGGCTCGGAGGCGCCGCGGCGCAGCAGGGCGCGGACCCGGGCGAGCAGCTCGGCGAGCCGGAACGGCTTGGTGACGTAGTCGTCGGCGCCCGCGTCCAGGCCGACGACCGTGTCGACCTCGTCCGCGCGGGCCGTCAGCACCAGGATCGGGATGGTGTGACCGCCGGCCCGGAGCCTGCGAGCGACTTCGAGACCGTCCATACCGGGCAGCCCCAGGTCGAGGACGACCAGGTCGACACCGCCCTGGAGTCCGGCGTCGAGCGCGGTCGGACCGTCCTGGCGGACCTCGACCTCGTAACCCTCCCGACGCAGTGCGCGGGCCAGTGGCTCCGAGATGGATGCGTCGTCCTCGGCGAGCAGTACACGGGTCATGGACTGATGGTAGTCCGGCCGGGGGCCCCGAAGTGAGGCCTGCGACGCCACCTGCGGGTCAGCGCCGCAAAGCGGACGGAGACCTTTGAATATGGGAGTCTGGTTCCGTCAGGGCCTGTGATCCATCTCTCAAGTCCTTCCATATCCCGCCGTGTCGTGTCGTATGGTGTCCCGACGCCTGTTGCACTACTCAAGGACCTTTGGGCAGCCATGAGCGCCAAGGGTCCCTTTTGTGTGCGGGGCCGGTTCCCGCCGGCCCGTTCTGAGTGAATGACCTGTGAGCCGGGCCCGGAGCGCGAGGACGCGCGACGGGTGTGGATCCCGACGCGGTTCTTCCCCGCTCCACCGCCGAGCCTCCGCCAGGAGCCCCGCCGCACGGAGCAAGTCCCCCTCAGGCGTGGGGACGGGGTACGCCGCGCCGGTGCCGGCTGCCCCCCACCGGGCGCGTACCGCTCACGAGGCGGCGCGTCCCGACCAGCAAGGATCGACCATGGCGTCCAGCCTGACGAAGGATTCGCCGAGTTCCGGCGAGAAGACCTTCTTCGGCCACCCCCGCGGTATGGCCACCCTGTTCATGACGGAGATGTGGGAACGCTTCTCCTGGTACGGGATGCGCGCCATCCTCACCCTGTACCTGGTGGCCGCGGTGCTCGATGGCCCCCTTGAGGGCCGGGAGGCGCTCGCCGCCTCCATCTACGGTGTCTACAACGCCGTCGTCTACATGGCCGCGATGCCCGGCGGCTGGATCGCCGACCGTCTCTGGGGCGCCCGCAAGGCCGTTCTGGTCGGCGGGATCATCATCGCGCTGGGCCACTTCACCCTGGCGCTGCCGAGCGACATCGCGTTCTTCGTCGGTCTGGCGCTGATCGCGGCCGGTACGGGCCTGCTGAAGCCGAACATCTCGGCGATGGTGGGCGGCCTCTACGAGGGCCAGCCCAGCGCCCGCCGCGACGCCGGTTTCACGCTCTTCTACATGGCGATCAACATCGGTGGCCTCGCCGCCCCGCTGCTGGTCGGCTACCTCGGCGAGCACGTCAACTGGCACCTCGGCTTCGGTGTCGCCGGTGTCGGTATGACCTTCGCGGTGATCCAGTACGCGATCGGCTCCAAGCACCTCGGCGACGTCGGCAAGCTGCCCGCGAAGCCGATCTCCCCCGAGGAGCGGCGGAGGACGCTGCGCAAGGTCGCCCTGTGGGCCGGTATCGCGGTCGCCGCGCTGCTGATCGACCTGGCGCTGGGCACGTACGACATCGAGCACATCGTCAACGTCCTGGCCGTGCTGGGCGTCGTCGTCCCGATCATCTACTTCATCACGATCTTCCGGGACCCGGCGCTGACGGCGGAGGACCGCCCGAAGATCAAGGCGTACGTGTGGTTCTTCATCACCGCCGTGCTGTTCTGGATGATCTACGACCAGTCCGGTTCGCTGCTGACGATCTTCGCGGACAACAAGACGGACCGCTTCATCGGCGGCTGGGAGTTCCCGGCTTCCTGGCTGCAGTCGGTCAACCCGGCCATGGTCATCATCCTGGCCCCGATCTTCGCCGCGCTCTGGGTCAGGCTGGCCACGCGCAACCGTGAGCCCAGCACCCCGATGAAGTTCGCCCTGGCGATGCTCCTCATCGGTGGCTCCTTCGGCATCATGGGCCTGGCGGGCGCCGCCGCGGCCAACAGCGACACGGGCAAGGTCACCGTGTTCTGGCTGCTCGCGGTCTACCTGGCGCAGACCATGGGTGAGATGTGCCTCTCCCCGGTCGGCCTGTCGCTCTCCACGAAGCTGGCGCCGAAGATGTTCGTCGGCCAGATCATGGGCCTGTGGTTCCTGGCCACCTCGACGGGCAACGCCCTGAACGGCTGGACCACCAAGCTCAACGCCCCGCTGGGCGACGCCGCGTACTACACGCTGCAGGCGGTCGTGGCGGTGGCCGCGGGTATCGCCTTCATGGTGGCGGGCCGCAAGATCCGCGCCCTCATGGGCGGCGTGAGGTAACTCCCCCGCCGGGGAGAGAACGGCAGCGGGTCCGCACGAGAAGCTCTCGTGCGGACCCGCTGCCGTGTTGTGCGGACCGTCCGCCTGCCGGGTGTCAGCGCATGCCGCGCAGCTTCCGCCACGGGGTGAACGTGAACACCGCGCCACCCAGCAGGATCGCCGTACCGGCGACCAGGCCGAGTGCTCTCAGCGCGCCGCCGTCCTCGGCCCCGGTGGCGGCCAGCCCGCCGCCCGAGTCCGTGCCGCCGCCGGACGCCGCTGCTCCGCCGGAGCCCGCCGCGTCGCCGCTTCCGCCGGACGCGCCGCCCGGCTGGGCGGAGGTGTCCAGCTCCAGGGAGACGGCCACATCGGCGGGCGGGGTGCAGGTGGTCGTCGTACCGGCGGCCATCACCGTCAGGACGCCGGGGCTGAGCGTGGACTTCCCGCTCGCGCCGGGCTTGTACGTGCCGGTGAGATCCGGGATCTCGATCGGCGCGCCGGTCTTGATGACCTCCTTGTTCAGCGGCCCCTCGACCTTGACCGTGCCCTGGTCCGCCCCGCCGAGCTCGACCTCCATGGACGGCTTGACCTGGCCTGCCGGAATGTCGATCGGGCTGTCCATCACGGACTTGCTGAACTTCACCGTCAGGTCGTAGTCGCCGCCGTTCTTCTTGGCGCTGATCCGGACCGGTGAGGTGGCGTTCTTGTCCCCGATGGGGGTCTTGCACGCGTAGGCGACGGACACCTCCTTGCCGGGGAAGTCGGTCTCGCCGCCCCCGCCGCCGGTGCTTCCGCCGTCACCGCCCCCGGACGTGGTGCCTCCGGAGTGCGAACCGCCGCTGTCCGAACCACCCGTCGTCGTGCCGCCGGTGTCCGTGCCTCCGGTGGTGGTTCCGCCGGTGTCCGTGCCGCCCGTGGTGGTGCCTCCGCTGTCCGTGCCGCCGGTGGTGGAACCGCCGCCCTCGGTGACCTTGATCGTGGCACCCGGCTGCACCGCCTCCTTCGGCGCGCACTTGGTGTCCGTGGAGATCGGCTTGGACACGTTGATGGTGTAGGCGCCCGGGGTCAGCGTGATCTCCCCGGCCTTCTCCAGCTTCAGCGTGCCCTTCATGTCGGGCAGCACCATCGGGCTGTTCTTGGGGATCGGCGGGTTCTGCCGGGGGCCTTCCAGCTTCAGTTCGCCGCTCGCCGCACCGCCCAGGGTGACGGTTCCGGTCGGCTTGACCGTGTCCGCCCCCAGGTCCAGCACGTCCGGGTTCTTGGACGCGGCCTCGACCGTCTTCCAGACGACCTCGATCTCGTCGCCCACCTTCGCCTCGGCCGGAGCGGTCAGCTCCACCTTCGTGGTGCCCTGCACGGCGGGCAGTCCCGAGATCGGCGGCGGGACGCACTCCGTCGCGTAACTGACCTCGGCGGCCCGGGCCGGGCTCGCGGCCATCAGGATGCCCGCGCCGCCGAGCATCAGCGCGACTCCTGCCGCGCTCATCCTCCGTTGCGTTCTCACGCTTGTCCCTTCGTCGTGGGTCGGGGTCGGTTCTCTGACGGTGCGGAATCCTGGGTGAACCACGGCAGCACGGCCGTGGTCGCGTTCGTCCTCGTCCTCGCGATCACGGCGGGGGCCGCGGCCTGCCTCCGCAGGCGGTGCGCGCCGACGGGGCGGGGCCGGACCTTGTCGACCACCGCCATGCCGATACGGAAGACCGCCGCCGGGACGACCAGGCAGAGCAGGACCCAGAAGAGCGTGACGCCCCAGGGCCGGCCCACCCCCACGGCTGCTCGGCCAGCACCTTGTCCCCGTACCGCAGGGAGACCTGGTAGTCGCCGTGCGCGCCGGCGGACAGCTCGACCGGCAGCTCGATCCGCGCCTTGCCGCCGGGCGCGACGGTGCCGCGCCACTGGCGTTCCTCCCACTGCGGCGCGTAGACGCCGTGCGCGGTGCCGATCTCGAAGACGGGGTCCTCGACCGGGTCCGACCCGAGATTGCCCACGGTGAGGACGAGCCGACGGGCGGGCGGGGCCCCGAACCAGGTGAGCAGGGAGCTGTCGCCCTCCAGCCGGGTGGTGGCCAGCACCGCGAGCTTCCCGTCGCCGCCCGGCCGCGGCAGGTCCGCGGTGGGATGCCCCGCCACCGTGAACACCGCGTCGACCAGCGTCTGTTCACCCGTCACCGTGGCGACGTGCACCACGCAGGGACACGGTTTCGGCGGTTCGGCGACCGGCAGCTTCTTGCTGAAGGCGCCCTTCTTGTCGGTCGTGACGGCGCGCCCGTCGGCGTTGGCGCAGGAGTTGGTACCGCCGATGACGCCCCGCTCCGGCGTCGACCGACCGCAGATCAGCAGCATCAGCAGCGCGTCGGGCCGCCAGCCGCCGCCGCTGACGGTGATCTCCCCGCCCTTGCCCGCCTCCTTCTCGGACAGGCTGACGGTGGGGTCCCCGTCGGCCGCCCGCGCGCTCGGCGCGCTCAGGACGAACAGGGCGGAGAGGGTGGACAGGAGGGTGAGGAGTGCCAGGAGGGCGGTCAGGGACAGGGGGCCGGTCGGCCGGGTGGGGCGGAGGCCTTCGGGTCCGGGCTGCCGTGTCACGTTCTCGCTCCCGCCTTCAGCAACGGTCCGGTGTCCACCGGGGGTGCGCCTCGACCGGGGGTCCGGCCCGCTCCGGGGGCTCCGGCCGCACCGCAGGCCTCGCGTCCGGAGGCGGTTGCGGGGCCGCGCGCCCGGTGCGCCGTCGTCGGTACGCGCCGGAGGCGAGCGCGGCCAGGCCGCCGAGGACCAGCAGCCCGCCGCCGACGGCCGGGGCCACCGGAAGGTACGTCGCCGAGGCCTCGGCCTCGTCCCTGGCGCCTCCCGCAGCGGTGACCCGCAGCCGTACGGTGACCGCGTCCAGCGCCGGGGCGTCGGGCCAGGGTTCGGTCCGCTCGACCCTCCGGCCGGGGGCCAGCTCCAGCGGCAGAGGCCGTTCCGGGCGGTCCAGCAGCGTGCCGAACACCCCCTCGGCGCGCACCGCCAGCCGTGGCCTCAGCATCGCGTTGCCCCGGTTGACCAGGGCGTACCGGATGGTCCCGCCGGACACCTGGACGTCCTCGACGCCGAGCGCCGCCAGCGTCGGGCCGACGGTCCGGACCCGGACCGGTACGCGGATCTCCTCGCCCCGGCCGGTGGCCACGGCCTCCCCGGAGGCATCGCCGGGCACCGCGTTGTGCGGCACCGTGAGGGCGAGCGGCACTTCGGCGCGGGTCCGGGCCGGGACGGTGACCGTGTCCTCGGCGAACCTCATCCAGCCCCCGGCCCGGCCGTCGCCCCGGAGCCGTACGGTCAGCGGGGCCCGGCCGGAGTTGGTCACGGTGAGGCGGTCCTGGAGGACCGTGCCGGGGGTGCCCTCCAGGTAGACGTACGGCCGGGCGTCCCGGTCGGTGCCGCCGGTGGGCCGCGCCGTCCAGTCGGGCGGAGGGTCGTCGGCGGTGGCCGGCGGCGCGAGCCCGCACAGCAGCGCGGCGAGCGCCGCCGTCAGGACGGGCAGCGCCCGGTGGCGGCGCGGGGTGGATGGCGACATGGGCGGCTCCTTTGCCTTCCGGCGGCGACGGCGCTGCCGTGCGGGCCGTGATCAGCCTGCGGAGCGCTGTCCGCGCCGGGTCAGCCAGAGCACTCCGGCCGCTCCGGTCAGCAGCACGGTGCCGCCGAGCGTTCCGAGCGCCGCGGCCGAGTCCAGCGGGCCGGTGCGGGGCAGTTCGCCGCCCCCCGAAGCGCCTCCTGAAGCGCCGCCCGAGGCGCCGCCGGTGGAGCCGCCGCCCGTGGAGCCGCCGCCCGACGAACCGCCCGCGCCCTGGACGTCGAGTTCGAGGGACGGGCCGGGGCTGTTCTTGGGCGTACAGGTGGTGGTCGTACCGAGGGCCTTGATGGTGAGGACCCCGGCGGTGAAGGTGACCTTGCCGCTCTTCTTCGGGGTGTACGTCCCCGACAAGTCACTGATCTTGATCGGGGTGTTGGCCGGGATCGCCTCGGCGTTCGCCGGGCCGGAGACCTGGATCCTGCCCGTCTCCGCGCCGCCCAGTTCGATCACGGCGCTCGGGTTCATGGCCCCCTTCCCCAGCTCGACCGGGCTGGAGGAGACGCCCTTCTGGAAGGACATGGTGAGCCTGTAGCCGTCGCCGCTCTTGACGCTCTTGATGTCGATGGGCGAGACCGCGCTCTTGGGCCCGATGGGCGTCACGCACTGGTAGTTGACGTCCACGACCTCGGCGTACGCGGCGGGCGCGCCCGCCACCACGATCGAGCCGGCCAGCGCGGCCGCCAGCGCGAGAGTTGTCCGCTTGTGGTTCGGCACCTCGTGTTCCCCTCTTGCCGGACGCCGCCGCGCGCCACGAACCGTACGGGCACACATTGCTGACGGCACATCAGATTGGGCGCTCAAGGTACGCCCGGGGCCTGATGGAGGGAAGACAAAGAGCGCGCCGATCCGGCGCGCTCTTCTCGGTGCGGGTGGCAGGGGCGGCTCCTAGGCGGGAGCGGCGAGCTCCGCCCAGACGGTCTTGCCCGGGGCGTCCGGAGCACGCAGCACGCCCCAGTCGAGGCAGAGGCGCTGCACGATGAACATGCCGTGCCCCCCGGGGCGGCCCGCGCGGTGCGGCGTACGGGGTGCGGGCTGTCCGGCCCCCCGGTCGACGACCTCCACCCGCAGCCCCTTGGGGGTGCGGGCGATCCGGAGCTCCTCGGGTCCCTCCGCGTGCAGGCAGGCGTTGGTCACCAGCTCGGAGACGACCAGCAGGACGTCCTCGGCGGCGGCCCTGCGGTCCGCGGTGGACGCGGGGAGCCAGCCCCAGTCGTTCAGCGCCTGCCGGGCGAAGTCCCGGGCCGTCGGAACGATGCCGCTGGCCTGCGCGAGCGAGAGCGTGCGCCACTGACGCCCGTCCGGGACGGTCGAGGCTGCGCCCGCTTCGTCCGGCTCGCGACCGAGGTCGCCCGGCGGATGCTGCCGGGTGGTGCTCATCAGCGGTTCACCTCACCGATTCGCCATGTCGCCATGTCGCCCTTGAACAGATAGTGGTCAGTCATCGAGGGTGCCGGTCCCCTTGCGGGGCGCCGACGGGGTGTCTCCTGCCCTGCCATGTCGCAACAACACCCACGCGAAGCACACGATCGCGTGAGACAGCCGACATCAGAGGCATCCGCGGTCACGCGGCCCTGCCTGGTCAGGCGGCCAGGGCCTCTTCGAGCGTGGCGTGGACGGTGAAGACCGCCTCCGCGCCGGTGATCTCGAACACCCTCGCCACGACGGGCAGCATGCCGGCCAGATGAACGCTCCCCCCGGCCGCCTCCGCCTTGAGGCGGGCGCCGAGCAGCACGTTCAGCCCGGTGGAGTCGCAGAAATCCAGCCGGGAGCAGTCGACCACGAGGCGTGACCGCCCCTGCTCGACCGCACTCTCCAGAGGTTCGCGCAGCAGATCCGCAGTGTGGTGATCGAGCTCACCCACCGGGGTCACCACCTCGCTGCGCCCCTCGGTCCGGGCCTCGACCTGAAGCCGACCCCGGTTCGCACTGCCGACCGTCCCGCGGTCCATGCCTGTCCCTCTTCGCCGTTCGTCACTGTGCGCGTCACTGCCTGTGCGGCTACCTGCATAGCTGCCGCCGACGTGCGCAAAACATTACGCGTTTCCCACGCCACACGGTAGTCGGAGACCTCAACAAAGCGGACATATGGCGGCAATTGGCGCTTGTCACTGCAGGTCAAGACCGGGTATGGGTAGAGGGACACCAGAAATGCGACCGGCTTCGGAGGCGCCGCTTCACCGCAAGAACACGTATGGGCATCGGCAGCCATATGCCGAGAACGATGGAGGAGAAGCATGTCACCCCGGCTCGACGTAGCGCGTACCCAGAACGCGTCGTCGGCATGTCCTCAGGGACCGACCCATTCCGACTCCCCCGCCGCGAGTGCCGTCCCCGGCCCGCGCGCAAGCACCACCGGCAGCACCAGCACGACCGGCACCACCTCAGACTTCTCCGGCGAGGGCCTCGAAGGGCTTCCCGAGATCCCGCCCTACGCCGAAGTGGGCGCTCTGGACGCCAGGGCCCTGTCGAAGACGCTCTTCCAGCGGCTGGAGTCCCTCGAAGAGGGCACCCACGAGTACAGCTACGTCCGCAACACCCTCGTCGAGCTGAACCTCGCGCTCGTCAAGTTCGCCGCCTCCCGGTTCCGCTCCCGCAGCGAACCGATGGAGGACATCGTCCAGGTCGGCACCATCGGCCTGATCAAGGCGATCGACCGGTTCGAGCTGAGCCGCGGTGTGGAGTTCCCGACCTTCGCGATGCCGACGATCGTCGGTGAGATCAAGCGCTTCTTCCGTGACACCAGCTGGTCCGTGCGCGTACCGCGCCGGCTCCAGGAGCTGCGGCTCGACCTGGCGAAGGCGGGCGACGAGCTCTCGCAGCAGCTGGACCGCGCGCCCACCGTGGCCGAACTGTCCGAGCGACTCGGCATCACCCCGGACGAGGTCGTCGAGGGCATGTCCGCGAGCAACGCGTACACCGCGAGCTCGCTGGACGCCAAGCCCGAGGAGGACGACGGCGAGGGCGCCCTCGCGGACCGCATCGGTTACGTGGACCACGGGCTCGAAGGCATCGAGTACGTCGAGTCGCTGAAGCCGCTGATCGCCGCGCTGCCCGCCCGGGACCGGATGATCCTCTCGCTCCGCTTCGTCAGCAACATGACGCAGTCGGAGATCGGCGAGGAGCTGAACATCTCGCAGATGCACGTCTCCCGGCTGCTCTCCCGCACGCTGACCAAGCTCCGCAAGGGTCTGACCCTGGAGGAGTGACGCCGGTCGGCCCGCCGCCCCTCCTGGGGGCGCCTCACGGGCCGTCGAGCACCGCGGAAGGACCCGCCCCGGATCGCCGGGAGCGGGTCCTTCCGCGTATCGGGGTCGGTACGGAAACCCTGCCCGTGTACGGGACCTACACCACCCGCTCCCCGCTCCGCCACACCGCGCTGACCAGCGGGACGCCCGGGCGGTAGGCGAGGTGGACGTGGCTGGGGGCGTCGAGGAGGACCAGGTCGGCGCGGGCGCCGGGGGTGATGCGGCCGATGTCGGTACGGCGCAGGGCCGCGGCTCCGCCCGCGGTGGCGGACCAGATCGCCTCGTCCGGGGTCATCCCCATGTCGCGTACCGCCAGCGCGACGCAGAACGGCATGGACGAGGTGAACGACGAGCCGGGGTTGCAGTCCGTGGAGAGCGCGACGGTGGCCCCGGCGTCGAGGAGACGGCGGGCGTCGGGCCAGGTGGCGCGGGTGGAGAACTCCGCGCCCGGGAGCAGCGTGGCGACCGTGCTGCCCTGGCCGAGCGCGTCGACGTCCGCGTCGGTCAGGTGCGTGCAGTGGTCGGCCGAGGCGGCGTCGAGTTCGACGGCGAGCTGGACACCGGGGCCGTAGCTCAGCTGGTTGGCGTGGACGCGCGGGTGCAGCCCCTTGGCCCGGCCCGCCGTGAGGATGGCGCGGGCCTGGTCGCCGTCGAAGGCGCCCTGCTCGCAGAACACGTCGATCCAGCGGGCGTGCGGGGCGCAGGCCTCCAGCATCGGGCCGGTGACCAGGTCGACGTATCCGGCGGGGTCGTCGGCGTAGTCGGGGGACACGATGTGGGCGCCGAGGTAGGTGACCTCGTCGGTGTGACGGCCCGCGACGCGCAGGGCGCGCGCCTCGTCCTCGACGGTGAGGCCGTAGCCGGACTTGGTCTCGAAGGTGGTGGTGCCCTGGCGCAGGGCCTCGGCGAGGTAGCGGGCGACGTTGGCGGACAGCTCCTCGTCGGTGGCGGCCCGGGTGGCGGCGACGGTGGTGCGGATGCCGCCCGCGCGGTAGGGCTGCCCGGACATGCGGGCGTTGAACTCCTCGGTGCGGTCGCCCGCGAAGACCAGGTGGGAGTGGGAGTCGACGAAGCCCGGGATCACCGCGCGGCCGGCCGCGTCGAGGACGTTGTCAGTGGCGGGTGCTTTGCTGGATTCACCGGTCCAGACGATGCGGTCGCCCTCGATGACGACGGCCCCGTCCTGGATCAGGCCCAGGGGGGTCCCGTTTCCGAGGGAGGGGTCGTTGGTGACCAGGCTGGCGATGTGGGTGACGGCGGTGGTCGTCATCTGGAGAGTGTTCTCCTTGCGTTCCGGGGGGTCTGGAGGTGCCCGGGGTTCCGGAAGTTCCCGGGGTTCCGGGGGTTCCCGGGTCGGTGGTGCGGGGCGGTCGCGTCGGGTGGTCAGCCGTGCAGGGCGGCGACGGCTGTCGCGAGCGCCCGGGGCACGTCCTCGATCCGGGTGTGACGGCCGTCCCGGACGATGTGCCGCCCTGCCACGACCGTGTGCCGCACATCAGCGGCGGAGGCGGCGAATACGGCGGTCTCCGCTGCCAGTCGGGGCACCGGCCCGGCCGTCCTGACGGAGTCCAGGGCGACCGTCGTCAGATCGGCGGGGGCGCCCGGCTCCAGCACGCCCGCGTCGGGGCGGCCCAGCGCGGTGTGCCCGTCGGCGGAGGCGGCCCGCAGCAGCGCGGCGGCCGTCCAGTGGCCCCGGACATGGGTGCGCAGCCGCTCGTTGAGCTCCATCGCCCGTGCCTCTTCGAAGAGGTCGATCACGGCGTGGCTGTCGCTGCCCAGCGAGAGCGGCGAGCCCGCCTTCTGGAGGGCGGTGGCGGGGCCGATGCCGTCGGCCAGGTCGCGTTCGGTGGTGGGGCACATGCAGGTGCCCGTCGCCGAGGAGCCCAGCAGCTCGATGTCCGCCTCGGTCAGGTGCGTGTTGTGGATGCCGGTGGTGCGCGGGCCGAGGACCCCGTGGTCGGCCAGCAGCCGGGTGGGGGTGCGGCCGTGGGCGGCCCGGCAGGCGTCGTTCTCCGCCGTCTGCTCGGAGAGGTGGACGTGGAGCGGGGCCTCCCGCTCCTCGGCCCAGGCGGCGACGGTGGACAGCTGGTCCGCCGGGACCGCCCGGACGGAGTGGATCGCCGCGCCGATCAGCGTGTGGTCGTCGCCCTTGAGGAGGGAGGCGCGCTCGGCCCAGGCCTCGGCGGTGGTGTCGGAGAAGCGCAGCTGGTGCCGGTTGGGCCGCTCGCCGAATCCGGCGGCGAGATAGGCGGTGTCCAGCAGGGTGATCCGGATCCCGGCCTCGGCGGCGGCGGCGATGAGCGCCTCGCCCATGGCGTTCGGGTTGGCGTAGGGGGTGCCGCCGGGGGCGTGGTGCAGATAGTGGAATTCGCCGACGGAGGTGATGCCGGCCAGGGCCATTTCGGCGTACGTGGCGCGGGCCAGGTCGAAGTAGGTGTCCGGGGTGAGCTGGGCCGCCGTGCGGTACATCAGCTCGCGCCAGGTCCAGAAGGTCCCGGTGCCCACCTGGACGGTGGCGCGCAGGGCCCGGTGGAAGGCGTGGGAGTGGGTGTTGGCGAGGCCGGGGAGGGTCAGGCCGCGCAGCGCGGTCGCGCCGGGCGGCGGTGCCTCGACCCCGGTCCTGATCCCGGCGATGCGGCCGTCCGCGACGTCCAGGGTGACGCCCGGCTCGACGTGCGTGCCGAGCCAGGCGTGGTCCATCCAGTAGGTCGCGGTGACGGGCGCGCCCGCCGTCCGTTGTGTCAGCTGCACGCGAGACCTTCCAGTACGTCGGCGAGTGCCTGGACCCCGGCCGTGCAGTCGTCCTCGGCGGCGTGCTCGGCGGGTGAGTGCGAGATGCCGGTGGGGTTCCGTACGAAGAGCATGGCGGTGGGCACCGAGGCGGACAAAATACCCGCATCGTGGCCCGCGCCGGTGCCGAGGACGGGCACGGGCCGCCCCGTGTCGCCCGCGCCTTCGAGGATCTTGGCCAGCTCGTCGCGCAGGGCGTGCTCGAACTCGACGACGGGCGTGAACGATTCGCGCACGACGTCGAGGTCGATCCCGGCCCGCTCGGCGTACTCGCGGGCGGCGCGCTCGACGCCGGTGACGACGGCGTCCAGGGTGGCCTGGTCGGCGGCGCGGGAGTCGAGCCAGCCGCGGACGAGGGAGGGGATGGCGTTGACCCCGTTGGGCTCGACCGCGATCTTGCCGAAGGTGGCGAGCGCGCCGGTCAGTTCGGCCTCGCGGCGGGCGGCGAGCACGGTCTCGGCGTACGTGAGCATCGGGTCGCGGCGGTCGACGAGCCGGGTGGTGCCCGCGTGGTTGGCCTCGCCCCGGAAGTCGAACCGCCAGCGGCCGTGCGGCCAGATGGCGGAGGCGATGCCGACGGGGTCGCCGGTCAGGTCGAGGGCGCGGCCCTGCTCGACGTGGAGTTCGACGAACGCGCCGATCCGGGCGAGCCGTTCCGGGTCGGGGCCGATGGTCGCGGGGTCGTATCCGGCCGCCTCCATGGCGGCGGGCAGGGTGGTCCCGTCCGCGTCCCGCAGGCGGTGGGCGTCCGCGACGGTGAGCTGTCCGGCGGCGAGCCGGGACCCGACGCAGGCCAGTCCGAAGCGGGCGCCCTCCTCGTCACCAAAGTTGGTGATCGCCAGCGGCCGGGTGAACTCCGCTCCCCTGTGGTGGAGTTCGTCGAGCGCGGCGAAGGAGGACACCACCCCGAGCGGGCCGTCGAAGGCCCCGCCGTCCGGGACGGAGTCCAGATGGGAGCCGGTGACGACGGCGTCCTTGGCCAGGGGGTCACCGAGCCAGGCCCACTGGTTGCCGTTGCGGTCGGTCTCGTACGCGAGCCCGCGCGCCTCGGCCTGCGCGCGGAACCAGGCCCGGCAGTCGAGGTCGGCTGCCGACCAGGCGTAGCGCCGGTAGCCGCCGCTGTCGGGGTGGCGCCCGACGGGAGTCAGCTCCCGCCACATCGCGAGGAAGGAGTCACCGGCACGCCACGGCCGGCGTCCCGGAGCGGGCGGGGTGGGCCCGGCCGCACCGGCCGGGCCCTGCCCCGAGGTGCCCGTGGGCATCAGTTGTCCTCCGTCATCGGGACCCGTACGCCCTTGTCCGCGGCGACGGACTCCGCGATGTCGTAGCCGGCGTCGACGTGGCGGATGACGCCCATACCGGGGTCGTTGGTCAGGACGCGGCGGATCTTCTCGCCCGCGAGCTTCGTGCCGTCGGCGACGGAGACCTGGCCCGCGTGGATGGAACGGCCCATGCCGACGCCACCGCCGTGGTGCAGGGAGACCCAGGAGGCGCCGGACGCGACGTTGACCATGGCGTTGAGCAGCGGCCAGTCGGCGATGGCGTCGGAGCCGTCGAGCATGGCCTCGGTCTCGCGGTACGGGGAGGCGACCGAGCCGCAGTCGAGGTGGTCGCGGCCGATGGCCAGCGGGGCGGCCAGTTCGCCGCTCGCGACCATGTCGTTGAAGCGCTCGCCGGCCTTGTCGCGCTCGCCGTAGCCGAGCCAGCAGATACGGGCGGGCAGGCCCTGGAAGTGGACGCGCTCGCCGGCCATCTTGATCCAGCGGTGCAGCGACTCGTTCTCCGGGAAGAGCTCCAGCATCGCCTTGTCCGTCTTGTGGATGTCGGAGGCCTCGCCGGAGAGGGCCGCCCAGCGGAAGGGGCCCTTGCCCTCGCAGAAGAGGGGGCGGATGTAGGCGGGGACGAAGCCGGGGAAGTCGAAGGCCCGGTCGTAACCGGCGAGCTGGGCCTCGCCGCGGATGGAGTTGCCGTAGTCGAAGACCTCGGCGCCGGCGTCCATGAAGCCGACCATGGCCTCGACGTGGCGGGCCATCGACTCGCGGGCGCGCTGGGTGAAGTCGGCGGGCTTCTCGGCGGCGAGGTCGGCCATGTCGTCGAATTCGACGCCGAGCGGCAGGTAGGCCAGCGGGTCGTGGGCGCTGGTCTGGTCGGTGACGATGTCGACCGGCGCGCCCTCGGCGAGCATCCGGGGCAGCAGCTCGGCAGCGTTGCCGAGGAGGCCGATGGAGAGGGGCTTCCGCTGGTCACGGGCCTCGACGGCGAGCTGGAGGGCGTGCTCCAGGCTGTCGGCCTTCACGTCCAGGTAGCGGTGCTCGATGCGGCGCTCGATGGCGCGCGGGTCGACGTCGATGCAGATCGCGACGCCGTCGTTCATGGTGACGGCGAGCGGCTGGGCGCCGCCCATGCCGCCGAGTCCGGCGGTCAGGGTGATCGTCCCGGCCAGCGTCCCACCGAACTTCTTCGCGGCGACGGCGGCGAAGGTCTCGTAGGTGCCCTGGAGGATGCCCTGGGTGCCGATGTAGATCCAGGACCCGGCGGTCATCTGGCCGTACATGGTGAGGCCCAGCTGCTCCAGGCGGCGGAACTCCTCCCAGTTGGCCCAGTCGCCGACCAGGTTGGAGTTGGCGATGAGCACGCGCGGCGCCCACTCGTGGGTCTGCATGACGCCGACCGGCCGCCCGGACTGGACGAGCATCGTCTCGTCCTGCTTGAGCGTCTCCAGCGTGCGGACCATCGCGTCGAACGAGCGCCAGTCGCGGGCCGCCTTCCCGGTGCCGCCGTAGACGACGAGCTTGTCGGGGTGCTCGGCGACCTCGGGGTCGAGGTTGTTCTGCAGCATGCGCAGGGCGGCTTCCTGCTGCCATCCCAGGGCGGTCAGTGCGCTGCCGCGCGGTGCCCGTACGGGGCGGGGTCCTGACATGGCGGTGCCTCCTCGCGACGGTGGAAATCTATTCACATCCTGATGCTCTGAATAGTCGTAGTCAACAGGTGGGGTTCGCGTCGTGATCGGGCAGACGTTCTCCCTACCGAGCAGGAGGCCGGATCCGCGAGAGGATCCGGGCCGCATCCCAGGCCGGACCGGAGGCACCGATGAGCACTCCCGACACACCCGCACCGGCGGAACCCGAGGACCACGGAGGCCGCGGAGACCACGAGGACCGGACGAAACCCGGCGGCGAGCCGCCGCTCAAGCGCGCGCTGGGCCCCAAGCTGCTGATCCTCTTCGTCATCGGCGACATCCTCGGCACCGGCATCTACGCCACCACCGGGGACGTGGCGGGCAAGGTCGGCGGCGCGCTCTGGCTGCCGTTCGCGATCGGTTTCGCCGTCGCGCTGCTGACAGCGGCCTCGTACGTGGAGCTGGTCGGCAAGTACCCGAAGGCGGCCGGGGCCGCGCTCTACACCCAGAAGGCGTTCAAGGTCCCCTTCCTGACCTTCGTCGTCGCCTTCATGGTCATGTGCTCCGGCCTCTCCTCGGCGAGCGCGGCGGCACGGGCGTTCAGCGGCGACTATCTGGGCGAGTTCACCGACGCGGTGCCGCCGACCCTGATCGCGATCCTGTTCATCCTCGCCCTGGCCGCGATCAACCTCCGCGGAGTCGCCGAGTCGGTCAAGGCCAACGTCGTCCTGACCCTGGTCGAGGTCAGCGGGCTCGCGGTGATCCTCGCGATCGGCGCGTACGCCGTGTTCAGCGGCGAGGGCGAACCCTCCCGGCTGACCCAGATCGAGACCGGCGGCACCGGATACGCCCTGCTCACCGGCGTCCTCGGCGCCACCGCGCTCGGCTTCTTCGCCTTCGTGGGCTTCGAGGACTCGGTCAACATGGCCGAGGAGACCAAGAACCCGGCCCGCAACTTCCCCCGCGCCATCTTCATCGGCGTGGGCGTCACGGGCACCGTCTACGTCCTGGTCGCCCTGATCTCCTCGCTCCTGGTCGACTCCGAGACGCTGTCGGGATCCAGCGGCCCGCTGCTGGAGGTGGTGAAGGCCGGGGGCGTCGATTTCCCGCCGAAACTCTTCGCGCTGATCGCCCTGTTCGCCGTCACCAACTCGGCGCTGATCAACATCATGATGGCCTCACGGCTCTGCTACGGCATGGCCAACGAGCGCATCCTGCCGCCCACGATGGGCAAGGTGCTGTCCGGCCGCCGCACCCCTGGGTCGGGATCGTCTTCGTCTCCGCCCTGGCGATCGGCCTGGTCTCCACCGGCGAGATCGAGGGGCTCGGCGACACCACCTCGTTCCTGCTGCTCTGTGTGTTCGCCGTGGTCAACATCGCCGTACTGGTGCTGCGCAGGGACCCGGTGGACCACCACCACTTCCGTACGCCCACGGCCCTTCCGGTGCTCGGCGCGCTCACCTCGCTGATCCTGGCGAGCCCGCTCGCCGACCGGGGCTCCGACGTGTACGTACGCGCCGGGATCCTGCTGCTCATCGGGATCGGTCTCTGGGTGCTCAACAAGGTGGTGATGACCGCCCGCGAGAAGTCCGGCGCCGGCCGCTCCTGACCAGGCGTCACCACACCTGTCGGCCAACACTTTTCGGCCGCTCCTTTACACCCCGGAGGGCATGTACCAAAGGAAAATGCCAGAACCTCCACCAGCCCTGAGCACGTTGCGTAGCCTCTGCGTTACAGCCGTACGCCACGTCGGGAGGGGAAATCCGCGTGCCCGGAATCGACGAGTGCCTGCTCGAAGTCATGAGGCTGCCCGGTGCCCGGGGCGCCTCGGTGGTCGACTGGACGAGCGGTCTCGCCCTCGGCACCATCGGGGACTCCCCCAACGGCGACCACGAGGCGACCGCCGCCGAGACGGCGGAGGTCGCCCGGATGACCGCCGAACAGCCCGCCTTCGCCCACCTCGGCGCGGAGGGCGGGCGGTCCGCGGAGTCACCGAGCACCCCGGTCGAGGACGTCATCGTCACCACCCACGACGGATACCACATGCTCCGATTCGTGGAGACGGCATTCGACAGCAGTGTCTTCCTGCATCTCTGGCTCGACCGGTCGGCGGGCAATCTCGCGCTCGCCCGGATGCGGCTGGGCGAACTGGCCGAGCGGCTGGTGCTGGCATGAGCGCGATAGCCGCCGACCCCGACGCACCGGAGACGGACCGGCTCCCGGTCCTCTCCCCGATGCTCCAGCGCCTGGCCGCCGAGCGCGCCACCGGCGCCCTGATGCGCGACCGCGGCACGCTCTACCTCGCCGACGGACAGGTGGTGCACGCCGAAAGTCCCGCCACCCCCGGCATCGACGTCCTGCTCACCACCGGCGGAACCCTGCGGCACGAGGGCTGGTGGGACGCCGTGGCGCAGGCCGGGGCGGGCCACCGGGTCGGCCGCTATCTCGTGGACAGCGGCCATGTGCCCGGCGGCGCACTGGAGTTGTGCCACCTGGGCGCGCTGTACGACGCCGCGTTCTTCGCGCTCGCCCCGACCGGGACGCCCGCCCGCTTCCGTTACGGGGTGGCGCACTGGATCGGTCCGGTGCGGCCCGTCCCGGTCGCCGCCGTGGAGCGCGAGACGCTGCGCAGACGGGAGTTCCTGGACCGGATCTGGCCCGACCCCGCCTGCGACAGCGGCCCGCTGCTGCGGACGGCGCACGGGACCGACGCCCCGGTACCGGCCCGGCAGCGCCGGCTCCTGGAGCTGGTCGACGGGGTCCGTACGGCTTCGGACATCGCGCAGGCGCTGGGCCGTTCGGCGTTCCACATCCTGGTCGACCTGCGGCGTCTCGCCGCGGCCGGGCTGGTGGAGGCGGTCCGCGCCCAGCCCCTGCCGGCCGCCGAGACCCCCGGCCGGATCACGCTCCCCGAGGTGACGGCCGACCCCGATATCGCCCTGCTGCGCCGACTCCGAGACGCATTGGAGGCCCTGTGATACGCGCGCTCAGACAGCGTGCCGGGAGGAGACAGCCGATGGTGCCCGAGGCCGAAACACGTGATGTCCTCGACGAGCTCCAGCGGTTACGCGCCCGGGTCCCGCTGCTCTCCGGGGCGCTGGCCGCCTCCACCGACGGCCTTGTCCTGGCCCACGACACCCCGGGCGTCGAGGCGGAGGGCGTCGCCGCCCTCACCGCGGCCGCCCTCGGCGTCTCCATCCGGATGACCGACGCCACCGGCCGGGGCGGCTTCCGGGAACTGCTGGTCCGCGGCGGCAGCGGCTACATCGCCACCTACGCCGCGGGCTCCTCCGCCGTCCTGACCCTGCTGGCCGAGGACCGCATCAACGTCGGCCGGCTCCATCTGGAGGGCCGCCGCGCGGGCGCCCGGATCGGCGAACTCGTCGACGCCGCGCTGGAGCGCGTCGAGCGCCCCGCCGCCACCCCCCGTGCCGCGCCGCCGCGCCCCGCCACCGCGCCCAACCGCGCCCTGCCGCAACGCCCCACGTAACGCGCCTTCGCGCAGCGGTCGCCATTCCCCCCACCCGTACCGCCACAACCACCGGGACTCAGCCATCACGCAGAAGCCCGAGCACCAGCCCGCACGGAAACCGGCCCAGCGGCCGGCTCAGAAACGGACCCGGTCACCGCGACCGGCCAGGGAAAGGAAACGAGCCTCCATGGCGAACACCGAAGCGACACTGAAGGAAGCGATGAGCTCGATCGAGGGCACCACGGGTGTCGCCCTCGTCGACTACACGAGCGGCATGGCCCTCGGCACGCTCGGCGGCGGGAAGGACTTCAACCTGGAGATCGCCGCCGCGGGCAACACCGACGTGATCCGCGCCAAGCTCCGCACCATGGAGCACCTGGGGCTCAAGGAGGAGATCGAGGACATCCTCATCACCCTGAACAGCCAGTACCACCTGATCCGGCTGCTCAAGACCCGTGGCGGCAACGGCCTGTTCCTCTACCTGGTGCTGGACGCCGGCCGGGCGAACCTGGCCATGGCCCGCCACCAGCTGAAGAAGATCGAGGCCGAGCTGGAGGTCTGACGCGTCCGGGGCGGCGCGAGGCCGGGGCTCTCACTCCACGAACAGACCGCGCGCCGCCGCCCGTACGTCGAACTCCTCCAACCGCGCCTGGGCGTCGGGAAGTCCGTCGCACATCGCCTCCAGCAGCACCCGGCCGAGCAGCATCGGCGCACAGACGGTGTCGAAGGAGAGCCCGGAACCGATCGCCGCCGGGAGCAGCAGGTCGCTGTGCTTGGCGACGGGTGCGAACGCGGAGTCGGCGACCGTCACGACGGTCAGCCCCTGGTCCTGGGCGTACGCGAGCGCGTCCACGCTCTCCCTGGGGTGGCGCGGCAGGGCGAAGCACATCAGGGCGGTGGCCCCGGCCCGGCGGGCGGAGTCGATCCGGTCGGCCAGCATGCTGCCGCCCTCGTCGAGCACCCGGACGTCCGGGTGCACCTTGGCGGCGAAGTAGCCGAAACCGCGCGCCTGTGAGGAGGCCGCGCGCAGCCCGAGCACCGGCAGGGGCCGGGAGCCGGCGAGCAGCCGCCCGGCCCGCTCGACGGGCGCGGGGTCGGCGAGCACCTCGGAGAGGTGCTGCAGGTTCTCGATCTCGGCGCGGACGGCCTGCTGGTACTCGTTGTACCGCTCCCCCGCCTCCTCCTGCTCCGGGTCGGCGGGCGCCACCTCGCGCAGGTGCCTGCGCAGCGCCGGATAGCCGTCGAAGCCGAGGGCCACGGCGAAGCGGGTGACGGAGGGCTGGCTCACCCCGGCCAGCTCGGCCAGCTCGACGCTGGAGAGGAACGGCGCGTCGGCCGCCCGGCGGACCATGCAGTGCGCGATGCGCCGCTGGGTGGGCGTGAGCCGGTGGCCCTCGAAGAGCCGCTGCAACCGTGCGGCGGGGCTGCTCCCGCTCATGGTGTCCCCTTGCTGGATCTTGCCGGATCCGTCGCGCCCGACCGGCGACGACCATTCTATTCAGCCAGGAAGGTTGCTGTATGTCCATATGCAGGAGCCCCGCAAGGGGGTTAGCCCCAGGGAATTCGGGGGCTAACCCTACTGTCACGGGGGCCTGGACTCCGTACCGTCATCCCTATGGAAGCCCGTGACCACGAGCTCAAGAAGGAGCTCGCCGCCACCCTCCAGGCCCGCGGCGAGCTGGGTGCGGAGTACGAGTCCGTGCTCATCGAATCGTTCCTGGAGAAGGTCGAGCAGCGCCTCGACACCACACTCGACCGCCGGGTCCGCCGCCAGCTCGCCGAGCAGCAGATGACCAACGCCCGGGGCGCGCGTCCGGCGCAGCCGGAGAGCTTCGGAGAGCGGCACGCCCTGGGGATCGTCTCGCTGATCCTGGCCGTCCCGCTGTCCGCGATCGGCGTCGTGAACGCCGGTATCGGGGGGCTGGTGGTGGCCTGGCTCGGCATCGTCGGCGTCAACGCGTTCCAGGCGGCGCGGGGCGGGGGGCTGTTCCGCCGCCGGGACGAACGGACGTCGTCCGACTGGAAGGACTGACCCCGGCAAGGGCCGGGAGTCCTGAGCCCGGCGCGCGGGCGGGGAAGGGCGGAGTCCGAGGATTATGTCGCGGGGACCGCCGCACCCCCGGGTTGCCCGGGGGGCGGGACGACGGCGGTCCCCGCGAGGGACGCGGTCCGGGTCAGGGCCGGTAGCCCGCGTCCGGGCGACGGTGGAGGTCCGGGAGCCGCTCCGTAGTCCGGTGTCGCCGTTCTGGGTGCCGGCGGTTTCCCTGCCGACACCCACCAATGTGCCGGAGCCGTGTTAAGCGGGTGCTGCGCGGACGTGACGCGCTCGTACCGTTTTCGCGAAGCCCCGCGACCGGCTTCCCCGGGCTGCGCGCCGGACTCGCGGATGCCCCGTCGCCCGGCTTCCCCGAGGCCCGTCGCCCGGCCCCGGGAAGGCCGGGCGACGGAGATGCCCCGTCAGGCCTTCGCCGTGCCCGCGTCCTTGGCGAGGAACGCCAGCAGGTCCTGCCGGCTCACGACGCCCTTCGGCTTGCCCTCGACGAGCACGATCGCGGCGTCGGCCCCGTCCGTGCCGCTGAGCACGGCCATCAGGTCCTCGACCGGTTCGCCGGAGCCGACCTGCGGCAGCGGGGCCGACATGTGCTTCTCCAGCGGGTCGCTCAGCGAGGCGCGCTGAGTGAACAGCGCGTCCAGCAGCTGCCGCTCCACGACGGAGCCGATGACCTCGGCGGCCATCACGTCCGGGTGACCGGCGCCCGGCTTCACGATCGGCATCTGGGAGACGCCGTACTCGCGCAGCACGTCGATGGCCTCGCCGACCGTCTCCTCCGGGTGCATGTGGACGAGCGAGGGCATGGGGCCCTCCTTGAAGTCCAGGACCGCGCCGACGTTGGCGGAGGTGCCGGAGTCCTCCAGGAAGCCGTAGTCGGCCATCCACTCGTCGTTGAAGATCTTGCTCAGGTAGCCGCGCCCGCTGTCGGGGAGCAGCACCACGACGACATCGTCGGGGCCGAGCCGCTTGGCCACCTCCAGAGCGCCGACGACCGCCATGCCGCAGGAGCCGCCGACGAGCAGGCCCTCCTCCTTGGCGAGGCGGCGGGTCATCTGGAAGGAGTCCTTGTCGGACACCGCGACGATCTCGTCCGTGACGGTGCGGTCGTAGGCGCTCGGCCAGAAGTCCTCGCCGACGCCCTCGACCAGATACGGCCGCCCGGAGCCGCCGGAGTAGACCGAGCCCTCCGGGTCCGCGCCGATGACCTGGACCGCGCCGTCGCTGATCTCCTTGAGGTAGCGGCCGGTGCCGCTGATGGTGCCGCCGGTGCCGACGCCCGCGACGAAGTGGGTGATCTTCCCCTCCGTCTGCTCCCACAGCTCGGGACCGGTGGTCTCGTAGTGCGAGCGCGGGTTGTTCGGGTTGGAGTACTGGTCGGGCTTCCAGGCGCCGGGCGTCTCGGTGACCAGCCGGTCGGAGACGTTGTAGTACGAGTCCGGGTGCTCGGGGTCAACGGCGGTGGGGCAGACGACGACCTCGGCGCCGTACGCCCGCAGCACGTTGATCTTGTCCGTGGACACCTTGTCCGGGCAGACGAAGATGCACTTGTAGCCCTTCTGCTGCGCGACGATGGCGAGGCCGACGCCGGTGTTGCCGCTGGTCGGCTCGACGATCGTGCCGCCGGGCTTCAGCTCCCCGCTCTGCTCGGCCGCCTCGATCATGCGCAGCGCGATGCGGTCCTTCACGGACCCGCCGGGGTTGAAGTACTCGACCTTGGCCAGGACGGTCGCCTGGATACCTGCCGTGACGTTGCGCAGCCTCACCAGCGGGGTGTTGCCGACAAGACTGATCATCGAATCGTGGAATTGCACCGTGTACTCCGGGATCTCCGAGATGGTCCGGCCCAGAGTATGCGTACGGGACGCACTGTGCGTACGGGAAGGAGTACGCGGAGCCCCGAGCGGGGCAAGTAGGTACGTGTACGGCTGTACGGCGAGGAGGAGGTGGACCGGACTGTGTCGAGAGCAAGGGTGGCACGGCGGATCGCGGCGGGCGCGGCTTACGGCGGTGGCAGCATCGGGTTGATCGGTGCGGCGGCCGTGGGCGTGTTCCTGGCGGAGGTCCAGCTCGCGAAGAGGCAGGTCGGCGGCGGGACGGCGCCGGTTCCGCCGAGTGCGGACGGGCGGTACGGAGTGGCGTTCGCCGGGCCGAACGACGCGATGCGGCTCGGGATGCTCGGGGATTCGACGGCCGCGGGCCAGGGGTGCGGCGGGCCGGGCAGACCCCGGGCGCCCTGCTGGCCTCGGGTCTCGCGGCGGTGGCCGAACGGCCGGTGGATCTGCGGAACGTCGCCCTGCCCGGGGCCCGGTCGGACGATCTGGAGCGGCAGGTGTCGCTGCTGCTCGCGGATCCGGCGCGGGTCCCGGACGTCTGCGTGATCATGATCGGGGCGAACGACGTCACCCACCGGATGCCGGCGACCCAGTCGGTGCGCTGTCTGACGACGGCGGTGCGCAGGCTGCGGACGGCGGGGGCGGAGGTGGTCGTCGGGACCTGCCCGGACCTGGGCACGATCGAGCCGGTCTACCAGCCGCTGCGCTGGCTGGCCCGCCGGGTGAGCCGGCAGCTGGCGGCGGCGCAGACGATCGGTGTCGTGGAGCAGGGCGGGCGCACGGTGTCGCTGGGCGACCTGCTGGGCCCCGAGTTCGCGGCGAACCCGCGCGAACTCTTCGGCCCGGACAACTACCACCCCTCCGCCGAGGGCTACGCCACGGCGGCCATGGCCGTGCTGCCCACGCTGTGCGCGGTGCTGGGCCTGTGGCCGGAGACCGACCGCCTGGACGGCGCGCGGCGCGAGGACATCCTCCCGGTGGCGAAGGCCGCGTCCCAGGCGGCCCGGGAGGCCGGTACGGAGGTCACGGGGGCGCGTGCGCCCTGGGCCCTCCTCAAGCACCGCAGGCGGCGGCGCCTGCCCGCCTCCACCGAACCCACCCCGCACGCCCATCCCGACGCGGCCCACGGGCACGCGTAACGGGTGACGCACGACGGCAGGCCGTACTGAGCAAGCGCTTAGAAAAGAGTCCCGCATCACACGGCCTGCCGGGTGACCCCGGCGATACGTCCGGGTAACTTCCAGAGGAGTTCCGCCTTTCCACCCCGACGTGCAGCCGTACGGCCTCCCAGCCCGTACAGCCTTCCCGCCCCTTGGAGCCGCGTGATGCCCGAAGCCGTGATCGTCTCTGCCGCCCGTTCGCCGATCGGCCGCGCCTTCAAGGGGTCCCTGAAGGACCTGCGCGCGGACGACCTGACCGCCACGATCATCCAGACCGCGCTGGCCAAGGTCCCCGAGCTGGACCCGAAGGACATCGACGACCTGATGCTGGGCTGCGGCCTGCCCGGCGGCGAGCAGGGCAACAACCTGGGCCGCATCATCGCCGTGCAGATGGGGATGGACCACCTTCCCGGCTGTACGGTCACCCGCTACTGCTCCTCCTCGCTGCAGACCAGCCGGATGGCGCTGCACGCGATCAAGGCGGGCGAGGGCGACGTCTTCATCTCGGCCGGTGTCGAGATGGTGTCCCGCTTCACCAAGGGCAACTCCGACAGCCTGCCGGACACGCACAACCCGCTGTTCGCCGAGGCCGAGGCCCGCACCGCGGCCCGCGCCGAGGAGTCCGGCGCGAGCTGGCACGACCCGCGCGAGGACGGCCTCGTCCCGGACGCGTACATCTCGATGGGGCAGACGGCGGAGAACCTGGCCCGGGCCAAGGGCGTCACCCGTCAGGACATGGACGAGTTCGGCGTACGGTCGCAGAACCTCGCCGAGGAAGCCCTGAAGAACGGCTTCTGGGAGCGGGAGATCACCCCGGTCACCACCCCCGACGGCACGGTCGTCGCCAAGGACGACGGCCCGCGCGCAGGCGTCACGCTGGAGGGCGTGCAGGGCCTGAAGCCGGTGTTCCGCCCCGACGGCCTGGTCACCGCGGGCAACTGCTGCCCGCTCAACGACGGCGCGGCGGCCCTGGTGATCATGTCCGACACCAAGGCGCGCGAGCTGGGCCTGACCCCGCTGGCCCGGATCGTCTCCACCGGCGTCTCCGGCCTCTCCCCCGAGATCATGGGCTACGGCCCGGTCGAGGCCAGCAAGCAGGCGCTGAAGCGGGCCGGCCTGACCATCGACGACATCGACCTCGCCGAGATCAACGAGGCGTTCGCCGCCCAGGTCATCCCCTCCTACCGGGACCTCGGCCTGCCGCTGGACAAGGTCAACGTCAACGGCGGCGCGATCGCGGTCGGCCACCCCTTCGGCATGACCGGCGCGCGCATCACGGGCACGCTGATCAACAGCCTCCAGTTCCACGACAAGCAGTTCGGCCTGGAGACGATGTGCGTGGGCGGCGGCCAGGGCATGGCGATGGTGATCGAGCGGCTGAGCTGAGCCGCAGCGGAGGCGAAGCTCAGCGCGACCACAAGCACGAGCGGCTGAGCTGAGCCTTCTCGCGTCCCGCGCGGCGGGGGTTTCGAACCCCGTCGAGCCCCGACCGTGACCGAATCTCCCCCAGGATGTGATCTGCGTCCCGGGGGAGAGTCGTTTCTGCAGGTCAGGCCTGTTTGGGGCGAAACATCGGACCGAAAGACCTGTCCCTTTCGTGACGTAATGCACTGACAGCCCGTTCCGGTACAGGCCAAGCTGATGTAGGAAGTCGGGGGTATCGATTGAGACCGGGAGTATGTCAGTGAGCGCCATGTCATTTGCCCTGTTGCTGACCACCGCCGCTGCCACGGCCGTCGGCGCCGCCGCACTGCACGCCGCTCACGGGCTGCGCAAGCAGGTCGTGGCGCTGCGTACGGAGCTGGCCGCGAGCCACGTTCCCGGCGCCTCGGTGCCACCGCAGAGCCGCAGTACGGCCACTCCCGCCGAGGAGATACGCGCGGCCGTAGCCGACGCGCTCGCCGAGGAGCGGGAGCGCGAGCTGGCCGAGGCGCGCGCCTTCTGGGCGGCACAGGAAGCCCGTGACGCCGCCGACGCCCCGTCCCTGCTGGGCGGTCTGCCCGGCCTGGGCGACGACGCCCCGTACTACCTGCCCCGGCAGGCCGACTTCGCCGGCCTGGAGTCGATGGACCTGGAGGCGGCCGAGGCGATGGAGGAGCTCGTCGAGCTGAGCGAGCGGACTCTCGCGGAGCACGAGGCCGGTGAGCTGACCGATCTGCCGGCGGAGCTGTCGACGGACCTGGTGACCGGGCTTCCGGAGACCTCGGAGTTTCCCGAGGACTCCCCCGAGCTGGCCGCCGCCCGCCGCCGCCACCCCTCGCACCCGGACTTCGTCCCCGTGCAGACGCCGGTGGTCACCGACCACGAGCGCACCGTGAACCGTCTTGAGGAGCTGGCCGACACCGCGACCGAGCTGACGGATGTGCGGCCCGGCCCGCTGGGCACGCTCGATGTGTACGTCTTCGCCGACGGCACCACGCTCTGCATGACCCCGGGCCACCGTGAGACCGCCGAGCGGCTCGCGGACGCGCTGCGGGCGGGCCGGCAGCCGGTCCTGCTGGGCGGTTCGGGCGTCTCGGGCGCCTACGCGCTGACCTTCTCCTGCGGCGAGGACAACGTGTACATCCTCGCCGACCGCGTCATCGCCTCGTTCTGACCGCCGGGCGCGGGCCGCTCGCACGCGCACCCGCGCCGCTCACGCGAACGCCCGCACCACCGCTTCGTCGACATACCGCACGGCCTCGTCCAGCTCCTGGGACGGGGCCGTTTCCAGTGCCACGGCCAGGTCCCGCCCGGCGACGGCGAGCTGGTCGCCCACCGCGAACATCCCGGCGTCCGGCAGCTCCCGCGGTTCGGCGCCCGGGCTCTCCAGCCGCTGGGCCCGTACGGCGAGCTCCCGGGCGGCGGCCAGCGCCTCGGCCGCCGCGCCGCGCTGGAGGCGGCTCTGCGGGGCCGAACGCAGCCGGTCGGCGAAACGGTCCACGGCCAGGATCAGGGGCGTCGTATCGAGCACCCGGCCGACCCTACGCGCCCCTCCCGCGCCGCCGCCAACGCCCCGACCGCACACCGGCTCCCGCACCGGCCCCGCGCACGCGGAACGGCCCGCAGGCGCGGTGCCTGCGGGCCGTTCCGGTACTACGGGGTAGCGCGGGTACTACGGGGCCGCTCAGTCGTCGCCGCTGAGGATCGCGACCAGGCGCAGCATCTCGATGTAGATCCACACCAGGGTCACGGTGAGGCCGAACGCGGCCAGCCACTCCTCCTCACGGGGAGCGCCGTACGCGATGCCGTCCTCGACCTGCTTGAAGTTCAGGGCGAGGATGGCCGCGCCGATGACGATGGCCACGATGCCGAAGACCACGCCGAGGGCGCCGCTGCGGAAGCCGAGGCCGTCACCGCCGCCGAAGACGGCGAACAGGAGGTTGACCATCATCAGCAGCATGAAGCCGATGGCGGCCGCCATCACGAAGCCGTAGAAGCGGCGCGTGACCCGGATCAGGCCGGTGCGGTAGGCGATCAGCACACCGGCGAAGACCGCCATGGTGCCGAGCACCGCCTGCATCGCGGCGCCGGGGGCGACGTACATGCTGACGATGTTGCTGACGATGCCGAGGAAGACACCCTCGAACGCCGCGTACGTCAGGATCAGCGCGGGCGAGGGCCGGCGCTTGAACGAGTTGACCAGCGACAGCACGAAGCCGATGAGCGCGGCGCCGATGGCCACGCCGTAGGCGCTGCCCAGGTTCGCCTGGTCGACCGGCATGATCCACCACGCGGCCGCGGCGGCCAGGATCACGGTGCCGAGCGTCATCGCCGTACGCGTCACGACGCCGTCGATGGTCATCGCGTCGGTACGGGCGGGCGCCTGCGGGGCGCCGTGCATGTCCGTCTGCGCGTAGGGGTTGGTGGCGTACGGGTTGGCGGCGGTGCCCTGTGCGTACGGGTTGCCCGTCGCGGGGGCCCCGGCCTGCGGCGCCGCGTTGAAGCCCGCGTGGCCGTTGTCGCGGCTGAACCCCCGTCGCGAGAAGACCGGGTTGCTGCTCCTCATCTCACTCCTCCATGGCCACACTGCGTGGCCTTGCCACAAGAGTAATGGGTAGGCAAAGGAATCACCCTAGTGCCCGGGGAGGATCTTTCCGGCAACCGTGACGGAGCGCCCGCCGGGGACCGGTCCGGGTTCCGAGGCGGTTCGACGGTCACGGTCGGAGGCGGTACGGCGGTCACGGTACGGGCCGTGGGGGTCACGCAGCGTGCGGCGCGTGGTGCCCGGAGCCGGACTCGAACCGGCACGCCCCCGAGGGGCAGCGAGGTTTAAGCTCGCCGTGTCTACGTTCCACCATCCGGGCGTGCCGCGCGGCTCCGCGTCTGGCTACCGACCCTATCCGGGGCCGTCCCTCGATCAGCGGAACAGTGGCGCGATGTTGTCCTATTTTATTGACCGCTTGAGGGGTCGTCAGCACATCGGGCCGCGCTGACCACACGCCCGCGGCCGTTCCCGGGCACTGTGCGCGCCGCATCGGAATGACGGAAAGTCGCCGCACTCGTACGGCCCAACACGCCAGGTCCGCGCCATGCCCCGCCAGGGTGTCCGCCACCCTCGGGCCGCCGCCTCCTCCAGCACCCGCGGCCCACACCGCTCCGGGACGGCCCGCCCGTCGGTGCGACCGCCCGCCACCCGCCCCCGCGTCCGCTCACGCTGGGTGACCATCGGTCGGTGGCAGGACTCCGTTCAGGGTCGGTGTCATACCCGAGGAGGACGGATCGACGCCTGTGATGCGACTCAAGAGGGCTACGGGAACGGGCTTCGGGAGTGACGACCGGACGGGATCAAGCCGTAAGGATGGAGTAAGTCCCCGAGGCATGGCGTCAGCGCCCCGCCTCACCACGGCCCAGGCACATCCCCACCACCCGAACCAGGAGCGTCCCAGTGACCACCACCCCCACCGTCCACCGCGCCACCGCGGTGGCTGCCCGCGCCACGGAGCTGTCGAAGGTCTACGGCGAGGGCGAGACGCAGGTCATCGCCCTGGACCGGGTGACCGTGGACTTCCCGCAGGGCGAGTTCACCGCGATCATGGGCCCGTCGGGCTCCGGCAAGTCGACGCTGATGCACTGCGTCGCCGGGCTCGACAGCTTCAGCAGCGGCTCGGTGCGGATCGGCGAGACCGAGCTGTCCACGCTGAAGGACAAGCAGCTCACCCAGTTGCGCCGGGACAAGATCGGCTTCATCTTCCAGGCGTTCAACCTGCTTCCGACGCTGACCGCGCTGGAGAACATCACCCTGCCGATGGACATCGCGGGCCGTAAGCCGGACGCCGCGTGGCTCCAGAAGGTGATCGACATGGTCGGTCTCTCGGAGCGGCTGAAGCACCGCCCGACCGAGCTCTCCGGCGGTCAGCAGCAGCGCGTCGCCGTGGCCCGCGCCCTGGCCGCGCAGCCCGAGATCATCTTCGGTGACGAGCCGACCGGAAACCTGGACTCCCGCTCCGGCGCCGAGGTGCTGGGCTTCCTGCGCAACTCGGTGCGCGAGCTGGGCCAGACCGTGGTGATGGTGACGCACGACCCGGTGGCCGCCTCCTACGCGGACCGGGTCATCTTCCTCGCGGACGGCGCGGTCGTCGACCAGATGATGCACCCGACCGCCGACGGCGTCCTCGACCGGATGAAGGCGTTCGACGCGAAGGGCCGCACCAGCTGACGCCCGCGGCCGGTCACCGCGACCGGCCGCCGCACGGCTGACGCGTACGGCCGCCGTACCCGGCCCCGTACCCGCGCGCCCCCGCCCTCCCCTTCCGGAACCCATCCCAGGACACAGACATGTTCCGTACCGCCCTGCGCAATGTGCTCGCGCACAAGGCCAGGCTGCTGATGACCGTGCTCGCCGTCATGCTCGGCGTAGCGTTCGTCTCCGGCACGCTGGTCTTCACCGACACCCTCGGCAACGCCTTCCGCAACCAGTCCGCCAAGAGCTACGACAACGTCGCCGTCTCCATCGAGACCTACGCCGGCGACGACGAGAAGACGCCCGGCATCGACGACGCCACCCTGGAGAAGATCCGGGGCCTGGACGGCGTGGCCTCCGCCACCGGCCGCGTCGACGGCTTCGCCGGGGTCGCCGACCCCGACGGCAAGCTGATCGGCAACGGCTGGTCCAACACCGGTGCGAACTTCGCCCCCGGCAAGGACGGCAAGGACGCCCAGTACACCTTCGTCGAGGGCTCGGGTCCGGCGAAGAACGGCTCGGTCGCGCTCGACAAGGACACCGCGAGCAAGGGCGAGTACGAGGTCGGCGACCCGGTGCGGGTCGCGACCAACGGCCCGGTGAAGGAGTACACCCTCTCGGGGATCTTCACCACCGAGGACGGCGCGGTCAACGCGGGCGGCAGCCTCGTGCTGTTCGACACCCCGACCGCCCAGAAGCTCTACCTGAAGCCCGGTGTCTTCCAGAACGCCACGGTCAGCGCGGCGGGCGGGGTCTCCGACCAGAAGCTGCTGGACGAGATCGAGCCGCTGCTGCCCGAGGACGCCACCGCGCAGACCGGCAAGGCGCTGGCCGACCAGCAGGCCAAGGACATCGAGTCCGGCCTGACCAGCCTCAACACCATGCTGCTGGCCTTCGCCGGCATCGCGCTGTTCGTCGGCATCTTCCTCATCGCCAACACCTTCACGATGCTGATCGCCCAGCGGACCCGTGAGCTGGCCCTGATGCGCGCCATCGGCGCCACCCGCCGCCAGGTGAAGCGCTCGGTGCTGCTGGAGGCCGCCTTCGTCGGCACCCTCGCCTCCGTCATCGGCTTCGTCCTCGGACTCGGCCTCGCCACCGGTCTGCGCTCCGCGATGGGCCTCATGGGCGGCAAGATCCCGGCCGGTCCGCTGGTCGTCTCGCCCACCGCCGTGATCTCCGCCTTCGCGGTCGGCATCCTGATCACCGTGCTGGCCGCCTGGCTGCCCGCCCGCCGGGCCGCGAAGATCGCCCCGGTCGCCGCGATGAGCAGCGTCCACGCCACCGCCTCCGTCAAGTCCCTCGTCGTACGGAACTCGATCGGCGGTGTGATCACCCTGCTGGGCTCCGCCGGCATCGTCGGCGGTGCCGCGACCGGCGGCACCTCCGGCCGGCAGCTGGTCGCCGCGGGCGCGTTCTTCGCCCTGATCGGCGTCATCATCCTGATCCCGCTGCTCTCCCGCCCGGTGATCGCGCTGGTCCGGCCGCTGCTGAAGAAGGTCTTCGGCGTCTCCGGGAAGCTGGCCTCGCAGAACGCGGTCCGCAACCCGCGGCGCACCGGAGCCACCGCCTCCGCGCTGGCCATCGGGCTCACCCTGGTCACCGGCATCTCGGTGCTCGGCGTCACGCTCGGCCAGGCCATCGACAAGATGACCACGGACAACATCAAGGCCGACTACCTGATCTCGATGGCGAGCGGCGACTCGCTCGACGAGTCCGCGCTCACGGCCCTGTCCAAGGCCGACGGCGTCTCCGCGCTCTCCCCGCAGCAGGCGTCCTCGCTCCAGGTCGACGGTGAGTACCACTCGGCCTCCGGCGTCACCCCGGGTGACGTGGAGAAGGTCTTCTCGCTGACGACCGAGTCCGGTTCGCTGGCCTCGCTGAAGGACGGCCAGGTCGCGGTCGGCTCCAAGACCGCGAAGTCGAACGGCTGGAAGGCCGGCGACACCCTTCCGGTGACGTTCGAGGACGAGAAGAAGGGCGAGGTGACGATCGGGGCGACGTACAAGGAGAACGAGTTCCTCTCTCCGTTCGTCCTCCCGAAGGAGCTGGCCGACCGGCACAGCGCCTCCACCCGCCCGGAGATCCGCGAGATCTGGATCAAGTCGGACGGCGGCGCGAGCAAGGCCAACGAGCAGTCGATCGTGGACGCGCTCGGCGACAACCCGGCGATGAGCGTCATGGACCGGCAGGACATCCGTGACATGTTCGGCGGCTTCATCAACACCGCCCTGAACATCATGTACGGGCTGCTCGCCATGGCCCTGCTGATCGCGGTCCTCGGGGTCGTCAACACCCTCGCGATGTCGGTGTTCGAGCGGCAGCAGGAGATCGGCATGCTCCGCGCGATCGGCCTCGACCGGGGTCGTGTCAAGCGGATGATCCGTCTGGAGGCCGTCGTCATCTCGGTCTTCGGCGCGGTGATCGGGGTCGGCCTCGGGGTCTTCCTCGGCTGGGCGATCGGCCGGACCCTGTCCTCGGACATCCCCGGCTACGCCCTGGTCATCCCGTGGGACCGGCTCGGCGTCTTCCTCCTCCTGGCCGGCCTGGTGGGCGTCCTCGCCTCGCTGTGGCCCGCCCGCAGCGCCGCGAAGCTCAACATGCTGACGGCGATCAAGACGGAGTAGCCACGGGTCCCGGAGCCGGGACGCAGGGGACGAAAGGCCGAGGGGCCGGTGCACCGCTGGGGAGCGGAGCACCGGCCCCTCGCCCATGCCCGTACGCCTACGGGTCAGGCGTCCGTGTCCGCGTCCTCGGCGTTCGCCGTCCAGGCACGGGCGCGCAGCGGCAGCCGGGAGCCGCCGCCGTCCAGCGGGCGCACCGCGAGGATCTGGTTGACGCCGATCTTGTTGTGCTCGAAGGAGAGCGCCGAGGCCGCCATGTAGAGCCGCCAGATCCTGGCCCGGCCCGGGGAGGTGGCGCGTACGGCCTGCTCCCAGTGCCGCTCCAGGTTGGCCACCCACTGGCGCAGGGTCAGCGCGTAGTGCTCGCGCAGCGCCTCGACGTCCCGGGCCTCGAAGCCGGCCTCCTCCAGGGTGGCCAGGGTGCGGCCGACCGGGGCGAGTTCCCCGTCGGGGAAGACGTAGGCGTCGATGAACGCGTCGATGCGGTAGGCGTCCTCGTCCCTCTCGGGGCGGCGGGCGATCTGGTGGTTCAGGAGGCGGCCGCCGGGCCTGAGGAGGGCGTGGAGGTCCTCGGCGTACTCGCCGTAGCGGACCGAGCCGACGTGCTCGGCCATGCCGATCGAGGAGATCGCGTCGTACGGGCCGTCGTGGACGTCCCGGTAGTCCTGGACGCGGATCTCGATCCGGTCGGTCAGGCCCTCCTCGGCGATGCGCTTGCGGGCGTGGGCGGCCTGTTCCCGGGAGAGGGTGATGCCGGTGACCCGGGCCCCGTAGTGGCGGGCGGCGTGGATGGCCATCGAGCCCCAGCCGCAGCCGACGTCCAGGAGCCGGTCGCCCTCCTTCAGGCCGAGCTTGCGGCAGACCAGGTCGAGCTTGTCGCGCTGGGCGTCCTCCAGGGTGCCGCCGTCCTGCCAGTAGGCGCAGGAGTAGACCATGGAGGGGCCGAGCACCAGGGCGTAGAAGTCGTTGCCGACGTCGTAGTGGTGGCTGATGGCCTCCTGGTCCCGGCGTCTGGTGTGCAGCGGGCCGGTGCGTCGGCGCACCTCCTCGGCGGGCGGGGCGGGCGGCGGCCAGGGCCCGGCGAGGTCGAGCAGGCCGCGGGCGAAGGCACGGACCTTCGGGTCGCGGACCGGGTGGACGGCGTCCTTGGCGTCGGCGCCGCGGTCCCAGAGCAGCCCGGCGATCCGGTCGAGGACCTCGTACAAGTCGCCCTCGACGTCGATCTCCCCGGCCACCCAGGCGCGGGCCAGGCCCAGTTCGCCGGGCTTCCACAGGAGGCGGCGCAGGGCGCGGCGGTGGCGGATCACGAGGGCCGGGGCGTCGGGCGGCCCCGACTCGCTGCCGTCCCAGGCCCGGATCCGGACCGGCAGGGGTTCCGAGAGCAACTTCTCGGCGAGAGCGGTCAGCCGCGACGCGGCGTCTGCCATGGCGCACACCTCCGTGGTGTTTCCCCGACAAGCACAGCAAGCACAAGCACGACAAGCACAGGCAACAGACATGCTCGTAGCCCCGCCACGACACCCCGGGCGCCGTCGCGAGGTACACCTGCGTCAACTCTTCCCGCACACTCCGTCATCCCGCTACCGGGCAACGAAAGGGCAAAGCGTGTGTACGTCCCATCCACATCGGCGGGGCCGGGCCACCGCCGCCCGCCGGCCCCCGGGCCCGGACCCGCCCCCGGGTACGCCGAAGGGGCCGTCCGCACCACGGATGGCGGACGGCCCCTTCGGGCGTCGTACGGAGCGCTCCTCGCGGAGCGGGTCACCGGAGGGTCAGGAGGCCTTGGCCTTCTCGCCCTCGGGCTGGGCGGCGGCCGGGGCCGGAGCCGGCTTGGCTGCCTCGTAGAACTCCTCGCGCGGCGTCTCCATGGCGCCGAGCGAGACGACCTCGCGCTTGAGGAACATCGCCAGCGTCCAGTCGGCGAAGATCCGGATCTTGCGGTTCCAGGTCGGCATGGCCATGCCGTGGTAGCCGCGGTGCATGTACCAGGCGAGACGGCCCTTGAGCTTGATCTTCACCTTGCCCATGACGATCATCGCGACGCCCTTGTGCAGGCCGAGACCGGCGACCGCACCCTTGTTGGCGTGGCTGTACTCCTTCTGCGGGAAGCCCCGCATACCGGAGATCACGTTGTCGCCGAGGACCTTCGCCTGACGCAGCGCGTGCTGGGCGTTGGGCGGGCACCAGGCGTTCGGGTTGCCTGCGCGGCGGCCGACCATGTCCGGCACCTGGGCGTTGTCGCCCGCGGCCCAGATGTAGTCGGTGCCCTGCACCTGGAGCTTCTCCGAGGTGTCCACGTGGCCGCGGGGGCCGAGCGGCAGGCCGAAGCGGGCCAGCGCCGGGTTCGGCTTCACACCGGCGGTCCACACGATGGTGCTGGAGTCGACCTCCAGGCCGTTCTTCAGGACCACGTGGCCGTCGACGCAGGAGTCCATCGAGGTGGAGAGGTAGATCTCCACACCGCGGCTCTCCAGGTGCTCCTTGCCGTAGGCGCCCAGCTTCGGGCCGACCTCGGGAAGGATCTTGTCGGCGGCGTCGACGAGGATGAAGCGCATGTCCTCGCGCTTCACGCTGGTGTAGTACTTCGCCGCGTCGCGGGCCATGTCCTCGACCTCGCCGATGGTCTCCGCGCCGGCGAAGCCGCCGCCCACGAAGACGAACGTCAGCGCCTTGCGGCGGACGTCCTCGTCGGTCGTGGAGTCGGCCTTGTCCAGCTGCTCCAGGACGTGGTTGCGCAGGCCGATGGCCTCCTCGACGCCCTTCATGCCGATGCCCTGCTCGGCGAGGCCGGGGATCGGGAAGGTGCGGGAGACCGCGCCCATCGCGATGACCAGGTAGTCGAAGGGCAGCTCGTAGGCCTCGCCGACGAGCGGCGCGACCGTGGCGACCTTGCGGTCCTGGTCGATGGTCGTGACACGACCGGTGAGAACCTCAGCCTTGGGCAGCACGCGTCGCAGCGGGACGACGACATGCCGAGGCGAGATGCTGCCGGCGGCAGCTTCGGGGAGGAAGGGCTGGTACGTCATGTACGACCGCGGGTCGACGACCGTGACGGTCGCCTCTCCGTATCGCATCTTCTTCAGAATGCGACGAGCTGCGTACAGGCCTACGTACCCACCGCCTACAACGAGGATCCTGGGACGCTCCGTGGTGCTCATGCCATCGAGTATCCACCCCGCCCCAGGGGGTGCTCGTGAGCCCCTTCACAAGGATTGACCGACCCTCTGCTACACTTCGCCGCCCACGTGACCCAGGTCATGGGCACGAAAGGGAACCACGGCACCGCGGGAAACGTTGTTCACCGCTTGTGAGCTGGACCTTGACCCTTCGGGCCGGGTGAACCGCGCCCCTCTTTCACCCGGCCGTAACACCCCGGGAACGCGCCCGCGACACCCCTGCGGAGCCTCGGGAGTGCCCCACAGGGGCGTACGGGGTGCGAACTGCGCCCGACAGAGCCCAATTCCTTGTGAAGAAGTTCACGAACTTTCTCGCCGCGTGTCCCGGAAGGGGTCCCCCGAGCGGCCCACCGAAGCCGGTGGGCGGCTCAAAGGTGCAGGTGACGAAGCGATTGAGCGGGGGGTCAGACCGCCGCGCTCCACGCGATCCCGTCCAGGATGTCGTGTTCGCTCACGACGACCTCGTGGGCTCCCGTCCGCTCCATCACCGCGAGCAGGACGAGCGCACCGGCGCCGATCACGTCGACCCGGCCCGGGTGCATCACGGGGATCGCGGCGCGCTCCTCGTGCGTCGAGCGCAGCAGGTGCTCGGTGATCGCGCGGACCTGCCCCCGGGAGACCCGGGAGTGGTGGATGGCCCCGGAGTCGTACTCCGCCAGCTCCAGCGCGATCCCGGCGACCGTGGTGACGGTGCCCGCGAGGCCGACGAGCGTGCCCGCGCCGGTGAGCGGCACGGTCCTCTCGGCGACGTCGAGGGCGGCGTCGACGTCCGCGCGGATCGCGGCGGCCCGCTCGTGGCTCGGCGGGTCCACGACGGCCCCGTCCACGACGAGGTGACGCTCCGTCATCCGTACGCAGCCGATGTCGACGGACCGGGCCGCCTCCACCTCGTCCGAGCCGAGGACGAACTCGGTGGAGCCGCCGCCGATGTCGACGACCAGATAGGGCTTCGTCAGATGGTCGCTGCCGGCCAGCTCCTTGGTGGCCCCGTCGAAGGAGAGCTGGGCCTCCTGGTCGCCAGTGATCACCTCGGGCTCGACGCCCAGGATGTCCCGCACCCCGGCCACGAAGTCGGCGCTGTTCTCGGCGTCGCGGGAGGCGGAGGTGGCGGCGAAGCGGATCCGTTCCGCGCCCAGCTCCTCGATCGCGGCGGCGTACTCACGGCAGGCGGCGAACGTCCGCTCCAGTGCCTCGGGGGCGAGCCGGCCGGTCCTGTCGACGCCCTGGCCGAGGCGGACGATCGTCATCCGCCGGTCCAGCTCGGTGAAGGAGCCGGTGGCGGGGTCCACGTCGGCGACGAGGAGCCGGATGGAGTTGGTGCCGCAGTCGACGGCGGCGACCCGGGTCATGCGCCCTTCCCGTCGGCGGGGCCGTCGAGCGGGCGGAAGGCGAAGTGGCCCTCGTCGCCCTCGTCGACCGTCCAGCCGTCGTCCTCGCCCGTCGGCGTGCACGGCGCGACGCAGGGGCCCTTGGCCCACCACTCGGGCAGCATCGCGATGGCCTCGTCGCCCAGCGGGTTCACGCCGGGCCCGGCGGCCAGCGAGTGGCCCACCAGCACGTGCAGGCACTTCACCCGGTCCGGCATGCCGCCCGCGCTCGGGAAGCCCTCCAGGACCTCGATGGCGTCGCGGCGGGTGATGTAGTCCTCGTGCGCGGCCCGGTAGGCCTTCGCCAGCTCCGGGTCGGTCTCCAGACGGGCCGTCATCTCCTTCATGACCCCGTTGGCCTCCAGCGTGCCGATCGCCGAGGCCGCCCGGGGGCAGGTCAGGTAGTACGTCGTCGGGAACGGCGTGCCGTCCTCCAGACGGGGCTGGGTCTCCACCACGTCCGGGTTGCCGCACGGGCAGCGGTGCGCGATGGCGCGCAGACCGCGCGGCGGGCGGCCGAGCTGCTGCTCGAACGCGGCGATGTCCGCGTCGGTGGGCTTGGTGGACTCGGTCTGCGGAGGGGGCGTTTCCATGCCTGCCTTGGTTCTGCTCGAAGCTCGTAAAGGGGGGTCGCGGGTCGGTCAGCCGCGGTCGTCACGGTCGGCGCTGTCCACGCCGTCCCAGAGGTTGGAGTGCCAGGGGCGGTCGCTCGCACCGGGCTCCGACCGACGGTCCTTCGCCGCGTCGGGGTCGGCCACGGTGTAGCCGGTCTCCCCGGGAAGGACGTAATGGAGGTGCTGGCGGGCCAGGCGCATGATGTACGCGTCGTCCTGGAGCCGCGCCTTCTCGTCCCGCAGCTCCTCGGTGCGCCGCTCCGCCTCCTGCGAGAGCCGCTCCTGCTCGGCGATCTCGTCGCGCTGGGAGACGTACTGCCGCATCGGGTAGGCGAGCGCCACCACCAGGGAGCAGACGACCAGCGCCAGGAAGGCTGCCCGGCCGGTGAGCCGGGAGCGGCGGGCCTGGCGGCGGTTCTGCGATCGGTACACGCGGGCCGCGGTCTGCTCGCCGAGCAGCCGCAGCCTGGTCGCGGTGGAGAACCGGTCACGGTCCTTGCCGGCCATGTCTCCCCGCCTCCCCATCACATACGTCCGTCCCCGCACACGGTACGGGACCGGGTGCGGGGACGGACGGAGGCCACCGACTTGACGCTTCGGGTCAGCCCTTGAAACGCGGGAAGGCGGAGCGGCCCGCGTACACCGCGGCGTCGTCGAGGATCTCCTCGATGCGCAGCAGCTGGTTGTACTTGGCGACGCGGTCCGAGCGGGCCGGGGCGCCGGTCTTGATCTGGCCGCAGTTCACGGCGACGGCGAGGTCGGCGATGGTGACGTCCTCGGTCTCGCCGGAGCGGTGCGACATCATGCACTTGAAGCCGTTGCGCTGGGCCAGCTCGACGGCGTCCAGGGTCTCGGTCAGCGAACCGATCTGGTTGACCTTGACGAGCAGGGCGTTGGCGGAGCCCTCCTCGATGCCACGGGCCAGGCGCTCGGGGTTGGTGACGAAGAGGTCGTCGCCGACGATCTGCACCTTGGAGCCGATGCGGTCGGTGATGACCTTCCAGCCGGCCCAGTCGTCCTCGTACAGCGGGTCCTCGATGGAGACCAGCGGGTACGCGGAGACGAGCTCCTCGTAGTACTCGGTCATCTCGGCGGCCGAGCGGGACTTGCCCTCGAACTCGTAGACGCCGTCCTTGTAGAACTCGGACGCGGCGACGTCGAGCGCGAGCGCGATGTCGCGGCCCGGGACGTAGCCGGCCTCCTTGATGGCCTCGACGATGAGGTCCAGGGCGGCACGGTTGGACTCCAGGTTCGGGGCGAAGCCGCCCTCGTCTCCGAGTCCGGTGGACAGGCCCTTGGTCTTCAGGACCTTCTTCAGGGTGTGGTAGATCTCCGCGCCCCAGCGCAGGGCCTCGGAGAAGGACTCCGCGCCGATCGGGGCGATCATGAACTCCTGGATGTCCACGTTGGAGTCGGCGTGCGAGCCGCCGTTCAGGATGTTCATCATCGGAACGGGCAGCAGGTGCGCGTTCGGGCCGCCGAGGTAGCGGAAGAGCGGCAGGTCGGACGCCTCGGAGGCGGCGTGCGCGACGGCCAGGGAGACGCCGAGGATGGCGTTCGCGCCGAGCGAGGCCTTGTTCTCGGTGGCGTCCAGGTCGAACATCGCCTGGTCGATGAGGCGCTGTTCGGTGGCGTCGTACCCGACGAGCTCCGGGCCGATCTGCTCGATGACGGCGAGGACGGCCTTCTCGACACCCTTGCCCTGGTAGCGGTTGGGGTCACCGTCGCGAAGCTCGATGGCCTCGAACGCACCGGTGGAGGCGCCGGACGGAACGGCAGCACGGCCCGTGCTGCCGTCGTCGAGGCCGACCTCGACCTCGACCGTGGGGTTGCCCCGGGAGTCGAGGATTTCCCTGGCTACGACGACGTCGATGGACGGCACGAGGCATCTCCTTCTGGGATCTGACACTGGTTGTGCAGGGTCACTGTGGCCTTGCGACCCGAGCCTATCCGGCCCGGCCGCGTCCGTCGGCCGCCCGCCCGCCTCCTGGGACGAAAAAGGACCCAAGGGCCTGCATAGCGGGGCAGAACTCTAGAAATCTACTGAGCGGTAACAACAAGAGGTGAACGCATACGGGCCCCCGGACGCCCGCCGCCCACGAAGAACCCGGCCCGGCGCGCTGGGGGGAAGAGCGCGCCGGGCCGGGAAGCCGTGCGAGGGAGAGTGCCGCCGGACGCCCTCCCTCCGGGGAGGAGAGACGGCGATTACTTCAGGTGGAGCTGCTGACCCGGGAAGATCAGGTTCGCGTCCTCGACGATGTCGTCGTTGAGCTTGAAGAGCTTGCTCCAGCCGCCCTTGACGTCTTCCTTCTGAGCGATCTTGCTCAGGGTGTCGCCGGCCTTGACCTTGTACTCGCCGTCGCCCTTCTTGACCTTGTCGCCGGTCGGGGTGGTGACGGTCTTCTTGCTCTCGGCCTTGGGGGCCTCGCGCTGCTCGCTGCGCGTGGTGGGCTGCTCGGCCTGACGCTCGGGCTGCGCCTGCTCGGGCTTGCTCTCGGACTGGCCGGAGCCGCCCGGGTTCACGCCCGGGTCCACACCGTCGTTGGTGAGGCCGCCCGCGCCGGCGCAGGCCCAGGCACCCGGGCCCTGCATGTCGAGAAGCTTCTCGGCGGTGGCGATCTGCTGGTCCTTGGAGGCCAGGTCGGCGCGCGAGGCGTACTGCGTACCGCCGGCGGCGGCCCAGCTCGACTGCGAGAACTGCAGTCCGCCGTAGTAGCCGTTGCCGGTGTTGATGGACCAGTTGCCGCCGGACTCGCACTGGGCGACGGCGTCCCAGGTCTCGACGGAGGCGGCGGAAGCGTTGGTCGCGCCCATCAGCGGGACGGCGACGGCGGCACCGGTGACACCCGCGAGGGTGGCGATACGGGCGGCCTTGGACGGGCGGCGGTGCTTGCCCTTGCTGTTCAGCAGCATGGAACGAATCTCCTCACCGACGCCTGCGAGGTGAGCTGTCGGGTTCGGGCTGATGAGTTGCCCGGCCGTGCGACCTTGCGCACGGCTCCACCCCTAGCCGGTCCCGTACACCCCCCGGAGGGGCTGTGCGGACCCGGCGGCTTACCTGGGTCCCCCGCTCCTGCCTACGGCGCTTACGCGTCTGTTCCCTTCGACCGACGGCAGGATTCGGCGTGACGGTCGACGGGGCCCGCGGTGCGAGCGGCTTAGACCGTAAACACAGGCAACCCCGACATTCAAAGATGGACATAGGGGGCAATAAGCCCGAACTCGCGGCAGCCGACGGGCCGTTTCCGCAGGTCGGGGGTGATGTGCGCGAATGAGCCGGAAGGGGCGCGCGAGTTGAAGCAAAGAGACCCATGTCTCACTTACGCAAAGTGGACATAGGCCTCTTAACTGCCTCTGGTTTCGGGGCTTTTTCCCGAATTGATTCAGTTGGCGGCAGGCGCCTCGGCGGACTCGTCGGCAGACGCCTCGGCACCTTCGGGCGCGGCCTGGCCGGCACCCCGGTCCAGCCCCAGATCCAGGTTCTGGCCGGGCAGGATCAGGTCCGGGTCGGAGCCCAGGAGGTCCTTGTTGGCCGCGTAGAGACCGGTCCAGCCGTCAGGGAGTTCCTGGGCGTCGGCGATCGCCCAGAGGTTGTCGCCGGGCTGCACCGTGTACGCGCCGACCGCCGCGCCGCCGTCCCGGGCGTCGCCGTCGCGCGAGGCGTGCCGGCCGGATCCGCGCGGACCGTCCTCCTGGCCCGCTCCGGCCTCCTCGGGCGCGGGGGTGCCGCGGTGCTTGCCGCCCTTGCCCTTCGAGGAGTCGGGGGCGGTGGAGGGGTCGGTGGCGTCGGGGGCCTCGGAAGAGGGCGGAGTGGAAGGCGTCACCGAGGAGTCGGGGGCGTCGCCGCCCTTCTCCGCGTCAGCGCTGTCACCCTTGCCCGCCGGGTCACCCTTCTCCCCCTTGCCGGAATCATCGACTTCACCGGACTTGCCGGATTCGCCCGCTTCGTCGGGTGCGTCCGCTTCATCGGTCGGGGTGGTGGTCGGGTCGGGGGCCGGCGAGGTGCCCGGGTCGACGCCCGGCAGACTGCCGTCCACCGCGAGACCCGAGATCACCGCGCAGCTCGCCCACGCCTTGGGGCCCTGGTCGTCCAGGACCTTCTCGGCGACGGAGATCTGCTGCGACCGGCTGGCCAGGTCGGCGCGGGGCGCGAACTCCGTACCGCCGTACGCCGACCAGGTCTCCTGCGACAACTGGAGCCCGCCGTAGTAGCCGTTGCCGAGGTCGGCGCTCCACATTCCGCCGCTCTCGCACTCCGCGACCCGGTCCCAGGTGGAGGCCTCGGCGGCGGTCGCGCCGCTCGCCCCGAGCAGCGGGATGGCGATGGCCGATCCCGTCACCCCGGCGGCGACGACGATGGCGGGTGCCTGGCGAGGGCGGCGGTGTCTGCCGTTCGCGGAGCCCATGGGTATGCCTTCCGTGCGACTGACAAGCGAGTGACCTGAGCGCCGCGCAGCGGGATTCCGTGCCTGCGTCGGCGCACAAGTGACGCGTGGGCAAGGTGCGACCGACGCGTCGAACCGTGAACCTAGCGGGACTCGAACGTGTGTCACAAGTCGATGCAGCGCAGATCACGTGAAAGTCACAGAGTTGACAGCGTGTCACTTTCCTTGGAGCGGATTCCCGGTTCGAACGCGACCGGAAGGGTGCGCAGCCCGCGCATGATGAGCCCGCCGCGCCAGCGCAAATCGGTCGCTTCCTCGGCAAGTCGCAGGTCAGGAAGGCGTCTCAGGAGCGTGGCCAGCGCGGTCTGCCCTTCGAGCCGCGCCAGCGGCGCCCCCAGGCAGTAGTGGATGCCGTGCCCGTAGCCGAGGTGCTGGTTGTCACTCCGCGCAAGGTCCAGAACGTCCGGATCCGTGAACCGGTCCGGGTCGCGGTCGGCCGCCGCGAGCACCACCAGTACGGGGTCCCCGGCGGCGATCTCCTCGCCGCCCAGGGTCAGCGGCTCGGTGGCGTACCGCCAGGTCGCCATCTCGACCGGCCCGTCGAACCGGAGCAGCTCCTCGATCCCGGTGGCCAGCAGGGCGCTCTCCCCCGCGTGCAGGGAGGCTTGCAGCGCGGCCCGCTGCTCGGGGTGGCGCAGCAGCGCGTAGGTGCCGTTCCCGATCAGATTGACGGTCGTCTCGAAGCCGGCGAAGAGGAGGATGAACGCCATCGCGGCCGCCTCGTTCTCCGTGAGGTGCTCGCCGTGGTCGCTGGCCCGGATCAGCCCGGAGATCAGGTCGTCGCCGGGATTCTCCCTTTTGCGGTGGATGAGTTCGGCGAGATAGCCGCGCATCTTCTTCACCGACCGGGCGACCCCGCCGCGCGGCCCGCCCCCGTGCCGGATCATCATGCCCGCCCAGTCCCGGAAGTCGTCCTGGTCCTCGCGCGGGACGCCGAGCAGGTCGCAAATGGCGTAGATGGGGAGCGGAAAGGCGAAATCGTGGATCAGATCGGCCTTCCCCTCCTCGATGAACCCGTCGATGAGCCGGTCCGTCAGCTCCTGCACGCGGGGCGCGAACTCCGCGACCCGGCGCGGGGTGAACGCCTTGGACACGAGCCGGCGCAGCCGGGTGTGGTCCGGCGGGTCGATGTTGAGCAGATGCGTCATCAGCTCCGCCTTGCGCTCCCCCGGGATCCCCGTCTTCCCCTTGGCGTGCGGCGACTCCGCGTGGTTGGCCGGGTTCTTGGAGAGCCGCGCGTCGGCGAGCGCCTGCCGGGCATCCCCGTACCGGGTCACGAGCCAGGCCTCGACCCCGCTGGGCAGCGAGGTCCGGTGCACGGGGCGGTGCTCGCGGAGCCAGGCGTAGGCGGGGTAGGGGTCGGTGGCGAACTCCCAGGTGAAGAGTTCGGGGGCGTTTTCGGGGGTGGTGGCGCTGTGGGGGCAGGCCGGGGTGTCGTTCACGCGCCCTCCGCCGCCAGGATCGCGTCCCGGTACGCGCGGGCCGCCGCGCGCAGGGCGGCTTCCGGGTCGGTGCCGTTCGCCTCGGCCTGTACGGCGAGGGCGAGGAGGTCGTAGCCGATGGAGTCGCCGGTGGGGCCTCCCGTCGGCAGGGGGACGTCCAGGCCGGCTGCGCGGACGCGGCTGCCGAGCTTCGCCGCGAGGGCCAGGCCGGGCTGGCCGAGGGGGACGCCTTCGGTGACCGACGTGCGCTGCTTCTCGATCGCCTTGGTGCGCAGCCAGTGCGCGTGGACGTCCTCGGGGGTCTCGGCGGTCTCGTCGCCGAAGACGTGCGGGTGGCGGTGGATCAGCTTCTCGACGAGGCCGCCTGCCACGTCGTCGATGGCGAAAGGTTCCTCGGGGTCTTCCTCCGCGATGCGGGCGTGGAAGACGACCTGGAGCAGGACGTCGCCCAGTTCCTCACGCAGCTCGTCCCGGTCGCCGTCCTCGATCGCCTCGACCAGTTCGTACGCCTCCTCGATGGCGTACTTGGCGAGGCCCCGGTGCGTCTTCTGCGAGGTCCAGGGGCAGGCGCGGCGGATCCGGTCCATGACCTGGACCAGATCGAGGAGGCGGGCGCCGGGGAGGTCGTAGGAGCCGGGGAGCAGTTCCAGGTCCGGCATGGCGACCCGGCCCGAGCCGCCGAGGCGGGCCAGGCCGTCGGTGAGGGGGGCGTTGCCCTCGCCGCCGGTCAGGACGACGACCGTCCGGCCGCCCGCGCAGTCCGCGACCAGCTCGTCCGCGGAGGGCGTGGCGTGTTCGACCCGTACGCCCGCCTCGCGGAGGTAGGGCAGCTGCGGCTGGTCCGGGTCCGCGGTGAGGACGCGGTCGGCGGCGTGCAGGGTCTGCCAGGCCGGCCAGGACAGCAGGCCGGGGGCGACCCGGTGGCTGGCGGTGAGCAGGACGATGCGGCCGGGGTCGGCGGGGGTCTCGACGGAGGTGTCGGGGGCTTCGGCGTTCACCCTGCGAACCTACCTCCGGCTCCGCGAGCGGCCGACGGGCCGCCCTGCGCGGCCGGGCCGGTCAGGCCTCCGTCGGCTGCTCGGGGGTGAACTCGGTGCGCTGGGTGATCCAGGGCGCGCTGTAGTTGCCGAGCTGCATCTTCTGGTCGTCCCAGGTGCCGAAGCGCGGGTTGACGTCGATGTCGAGGGCCTTGGACGCCTTCGTGAGCGCCGCGCCGACGACCTGCTGGCCGGCGGGCGTGCCCAGGTCCGCGCCGAGTGCCCGGGCCAGCTTCGGAAGCTGGACCTCCTGGCGCATGTCGGCGTCGATCTGGTCCGGGGCCACCCAGCGCTGCTGGAGCATCATCGCCTCGAACTGCTCCTCGCCGCCCTGCTGGGCGAGGCTGGCCTGCCGCATCTCCTGGATCTCCTTGCGGGAGACGGTGACCCCCGCGTCCTCGGCGGCCCGGTCGAGGATCCGGCCGAAGATCAGCCCGTGCAGCTTGGCGCGGTTGAGCTGGCCCGACTTGTTCACCAGCTGGGCCGCCTGCGGGGAGCTCTCCTGGGCGGTGCGGACCTCCGCGGCCCGCTCCTGGACCGCCGACACCTCGATCCGTTCGCCGCCCACGACGGCCGCGGCACCGGGGTGGGCCTGGTTGCCGCAGGCCGACAGGAGCGGCGCGGCGACGAGCGTTGCGGCGAGGACGGAGAGCGCGGTGCGACGACGGCGGTGCAAAGGAGCCTCCCGGGGAGAGTTTGTGCATCGGTGCACAAAGCCTTGCGGTGATCGATGTTAGGCAGTGGATGTGGCCTGTGCCACTGATTCGACCAACGATTCGGGAGGAGTTGGGGATGTGGTCCGCGAAGGGCGGTGCTCCGGGGGCGCTGTCAGCCGCCGCGGACGTCCCGCTGGTGGCTGAGCAGGCGGCGCAGGTCCAGGGGCAGCGGGTGGTGCGGCCCGTAGGTGCGCTCGGCGTCGTACAGCAGCGCCTGGAGCTGCGCCCGGCCCGCGGTGTGGTCGCCGACCGCGAGGAGCAGCTGCCCGATGCGGTGCCGGATGTCGAGGGCGCGGCCGGGGTCGGAGGTGATCGGCCCGTAGGCGTTCTCGTAGTACGGGAGGACCGCGCGGTACTCGACCAGTGCGGCCCCGGCCTCGCCGAGCTGTTCCAGGCACTGGGCCGCGTCGTAGCGGAACTGGAGGGCCTGGCTGTCGGCCGGGCCCGCCTCGGCGGTGCGGTCCTCGGCGAGACGGCGCAGTTCGGGGAGGGCGCGGCGGTACTGCCCGTCGTCCATGAGCGTCGCGGCGTACTGCTTGCGCAGGATGCGGACGACCGGTGAGTGCTCGCCGTGCTCGGCCGCGGCGGCCGGGAGGGTGGCGCCGAGGACGTCCACGGCCTGGGTGATCCGGCCCTCGCCGAGCAGTTTCTTGACCTCGTCCACGGCCCGCGCGACGTCCAGCCGGCCGGGCGGCGGGGTGGTGGGGCGGGCGGGCGTGGCCGGGGACGGAAAGGCGGCCGGGGGCCGGGTGAAGGACGACGGGCCGCCGAGGGTGGGCCGCGTCGCGGCCAGGACCGGCGGCGGCGCGGCGAAGGTGGCGGGCGCGGGCACGGGGGCCGGGGTGGCGGCCCGGTCCGGCCAGGGGGCGTGCGGCCGCAGGAACGGCCGGGTCGGGTCGAGGGGCCCGGCGGGGGTCCCGTGCTTCGGCAGCAGCGGGGCCAGCTCCTCGTAGACCTCCTGGGCGGAGGCGGGCCGCTCCTGCGGGTCCTTGGCGAGCAGCCGCAGGACGAGGGCCTCCAGCGCGACGGGCACCTCGGGGCGCTTCTGCCGGACCGGGACGGGGGCCTCGTAGAGGTGGCGGTGCAGGACGCCCAGCGCGGTGGACCCGGCGAACGGCACGTCGCCGCTGAGGAGTTCGTGCAGGAGGACCCCGAGGGCGTACAGGTCGGTGTACGGGCCGACCGCGCCGCCCATCGCCTGCTCGGGGGCCATGTAGGCCGGGGACCCGATGGGTGAACCGGTGTGGGTGAGGCGGGTGGTGTCGGTGTCCAGGACGGACGCGACGCCGAGGTCGAGGACGGTGACGGTGCCGTCGGGGCGGACCATCACGTTCCGGGGCTTGAGGTCGCGGTGGACGATCGGCACGGCGTGCACCGCGCAGAGGACCGCGCAGAGCTGGGCGGCGACCGCGACGGCCCACGGCCAGGGGTAGGGGTCCTGCTCGGCCAGGTGGTCGGCGAGGTCGGCGCCCTCGACGTACTGCATGACGAGGTAGAGGTCGTCGCCGTCGCTGCCCGCGTCATGGACGGTGACCAGGCCCGGGTGGTCGACCTGGGCGGTGACCCGGCACTCGCGGACGAAGCGGCGGCGCAGTTCGTCGGCCGCGTCGCTGCCGGTGGGGCCGGCGACCCGGTCGGGCCGCAGCAGCTTCACGGCGACGCGGCGGTCCAGGCGCCGGTCGTACGCCGTCCACACCTGGCCCATGCCGCCCTGGCCGAGGATGGCCGCCAGCTCGTAGCGGTCGGCGATGGTCCGCCCGCTCACCGGCCCTCGCCGTCCCTGCTGTCCTTGTTCTCCTTGTTCTCCTTGCGGAGGTAGTCGCTCAGCTCGTCCAGTTCGGCGCGCACCTGGTCGAGGCGCTGGGGCGCGGGCGTGGGGGTGGGCGGGGTGGTAGGCGCGGTGTACGGGTTGGGCTGCTGGTGCTGCTGGGGTCGGGGCTGGTGCTGCTGGGGCGGGGCGAGGTGCTGTCGCTGGTACGGGAGCGGGGGCGCCGGGTGCACGGGTGCGCCGTACGGGGCCGGGGCGCCGAGGGTGTTGTAGTGCCGTATCTCCGCGTACAGGTAGTAGGTGATCACCCCCGCCAGCAGGCCGAGGATCCAGAGCATCATGAACAGCGCCGCCGCGTCCGACATCTGGTCGGGGTCGTCCGGGGTGGCCATGATGAAGGCGAACAGCCCGATGTTGAGGGCGAGCACGACCACCAGCAGGAACCAGTCGCGCGGCCTGCGGGTGACGATCGCGAGCCGCAGCATCGGCGCCCAGCCCAGCAGGCCGCAGCTCAGCACGGTCAGCGCCACGAGGATCACGCGCACCGTCGTGAGCGTCGCCGGGGACGGCCGTGATGTCGTCGGCTGCTGCGGCATGGGGCCGTAGCCGTGCATGTGCTGCTCCTGGGAGGCGTATGTCGGACGTGTGGGGTGAGCGTATACACCTCCGCCGACCGGCTGTCCCCGGTTGCCCCCAAGGTTGTCCTCAACGTTGTGTGCGGCACTCGCCCCGGCCGGGCCGCCGCGGCCGGCTCATCCGGGCGTGACGGTGCCGTCCGTCAGGCCGTCGTACATCCCCTGGACCAGTTGGCCGCCGAGCCGCCCCGCCGTCCGCAAGGCGTCCTCGAAGGCAGCCAGTTCGCGGAAGCGCTCCCCGTACCGCTGCTGCTCCGCGAGCGGCATCCGGGGGAGCTGGAGGCGGCGCGCGTCCAGCCGGGCGGCGGTGGACGCGTAGCTGCTGGCCTGCCGGTGACCGGCGGTGCCGCGCAGGAATCCGGCGAGGAACCACGGGTCGACGGCGGCCGGGTCGGGCCGCAGGAGCTGGAGGTTGCGGCCGAGCGCGGCCCCGGCCGTCGACGCGTCCACGACCCGGGCCGCGGTGCCGCCCCCGAGCACGGGCACGACGACGTCGCCGGGTTCGAGCAGGACCGGGTCGTCGGCGGCCGCCCCGCCCGGAACCTCCTGGCCGGCGGGCGGGAGGGCGGTCGGGGCCGCGCCGGTGAGGACGTCGTGCTCGGTGAGGACGGGGGCGGCCGTGCCGCCGGGGAGCGCCGTACCGCTGTGCAGGAACAGCGCTCCGGCGCGGGCGAGTTCGCCGACGGTGGTGAGCGGGCGGTGCGCGGGCTCGGCGGGGGCGGCGGCGGGCGGGACGAGCCCCGTGGTCAGGCGGAGCGTCTCGGTGAGGCGTTCCCGGACCTCGCCGAGGCCGGACGCGCCGCCTCCGGACGCGGGGCGCGGCAGATGGCGGGCGGGGGCCAGGTCCACGTCGTCGTCGAGGAGTTCGATCACGGGCACGACGCGGCTGACCCCCTCGACGTCGGTCCGGTCGCGCCAGGCGTCGAGGACGGCGGAGCGCACGGCGGGCCAGTCGAACCGTTCGCGCCCACCACCGGGGGTCTTGCCGCCGGCCGCCAGGCCCGCGAGCGGGCGTCCGGGGCTCGCGGATGCGTCCGGGGCCGGTCCGGAGAGGTCGGCGGTGTCGGCCAGGAGGAGATCGGCGGCGGGCCGGACGCCGGGCTCCGGCTTGCGCAGGATCCAGAGGTGGAGCGGAATGCCGTACGGAGGGGCGGCGCCGGCCGGCAGCGCGATGACGGCGCGGAGCGCTCCCCGGCGCAGAAGACCGGCGCGGATCCGGCGTCCGGAGCGGCGGGAGGCGGCGGCGGGCGGCATGAGGAGGACGGCGGTGCCGCCGTCGCGCAGCCGGGCCAGGACGTGCTGGACCCAGGCGAGTTCGGATTCGGTACGGGCCGGGAGGCCGTACTCCCAGCGGGGGTCGTAGGCCAGTTCGTCGTGCCCCCAGTTGCGTTCGTTGAACGGCGGGTGGCAGAGCACGGTGTCGGCGGCCAGCTCCGGGAAGGCGTCGGCCCGCAGCGTGTCGCCCGTCCGCACGGTCGGCCCGGGTGCGGCGCGATGCGTTCCGTCGGCGGCGCGGGGGGTCCTTCGGCGGCCAGGGCGAGTCGCAGGGCGGTGACGGCGGCGAGCGAGGGGTCGGCTTCCTGGGCGTACAGGGCGGCGGGCCCGCCGACCGCCCGGAGCAGGGCGCCGGTGCCGGCGGCCGGGTCGAGGACGCTGCGGACGGGCTGCTCCCGGGGCGCCCGGTCCGCGTCCTTCGGCGGTTCGGCGAGGTCCACCATCAGCTCGGCGAGCTGGGGCGGGGTCAGCGTGTACTGGCGGGGGTTGGCGTCCAGCTGCCGGCCGAGCAGGAACTCGAAGGCCTGACCGGCGCCGATCCCGGCGGACAGCTCGGCGGCGGCGCGGAGGAGCGGTACGGACGGGAGGAGGTCCTGGGCGGTGAGCGCGTGAACATGTGCCGACTGCGGCGCACTCGCTGTGTGAACACGTGCCGACTCCGGCGAACTCGCCGTGTGAACACGTGCCGACTCCGGCGAACTCGCCGTGTGAACACGTGCCGACTCCGGCGAACTCGCCGTGTGAACACGTGCCGACGCCGGTGGACCCGCCCCGTCAGCGCTCCCAGGATCCTGCGCATCCGCCGTGTGAACATCTGTCGGCTCCGGCGTACCCGCCCTCTGAACACCGTCGGCCTCAGGGCCGAGCCTCGCGGTGAGTACGTGCTCCACGGCCTGCGGCAGCAGGGCGGCCATCCGCTCGTCCGGGGCCGCCGTGAGCTCCAGCCAGGCGGTGGGCCGGTCCCGGACGAGCAGCAGGGCGCAGCCGACGTGGATCAGCGCCCGGCCGGCGCCCGCGGGATGCCCGGCGACCGCTTGCCAGACGCGCTCACGGAGTGGCACCTCGGCGAGTTTCCCCTGGTCGCGCAGCCACTGCTCGACCTCGGACAGCGCGAAGGACGGGCTGGTGCCGGTCCCGCCGACGGGCTGCGGGAAATCGGCGTACCGACGGCGCCAGTTGCTGACGGCGGCGCGTCCCACGCCCGCGAGTCGGGCGATCCCGGCCGCGGTGACCTCGGTCGCGTTCTCCGGCACTGGCTCTCTCCTCGGTCCGTGCGCGCTGCCTTGGCCTGCCCGTCCTGTCTGACCGCCGAGCATAGCGACTGTCCCGCGCCACACCCACAGGGCCTGTTGTCCGACACATCTCGCGTGAACTGTGTTGACTCGGTTCACAAGCTTTGCTCTTATTGACCCGTCACCACAGGGACGCCCCGAAAGGGGGCGTTCCTGAAGGAGGCGTCCCTGCGGGGCGCTCTCCATCCGCTGTCCGGCGCGCCTCGCGCCCCTCCTCCCGGAGCCTGACCCATGCGTCTCGTCACCCGTATCTCCGTCAACACCCTCTGCGCGCTGGCCCTGGCCGGCCTCGCCGCCTGCGGCACGGACTCCCCGAAGGAGACCGGACCGTTCGCCGGCCAGTCGGGCCCGGAAGTCGTCAACAAGGCCCTCGACAAGACGAACGGGGTGAAGTCCTTGCGCATAGGCCTCGACATGACCACCCCCGATGGCCGGATCAAGGCCGACTTCGCATCGAGCCTCGGCGGCGACTGCACCGGGACGATGAGCATGGGCGGCGAGGGCCGGATGGACGTCGTGAAGAGCGGCGACACGGTCTACACGAGGTTCGACGAGGCTTTGCTGCGCGAGCAGGCGGAGGGCGAGCCGAAGGAGGACGTGGACGCGGCGGTCGAGCTGCTCGCCGGCCGCTGGACGGAGTCGAAGGCGTCCGACCCGGACACCAAGGACTCCATCGAGTTCTGCGACCTGAAGGGGCTCCTGAAGGAGTTCGAGGCGAGCGACAACGCGGCGAAGAAGAAGGGCCCCACGAAGGTCGCGGGTGCGCCGGCCCTGCGACTGACGGAGAAGGAGGGCAAGGAGACGTACACCATCGACGTCGCCGCCGAGGGCGCCCCGTACATCCTGCGCGTCACGTCCCGGGGCGGCGAGGAGCCGATGACGATGAACCTGTCCGACTTCGACGTGCCGGTCGTGGCGGAGAAGCCCGCCGCGAAGGACATCGTCGACCTGGAGCAGTAGGGCTCAGCCCGGGAGGCCCTAGGGGGTGCCGCGGCCGAAGTCGACCTCGGCCGCGGGCAGGACGCGCACCCGGCGCCCCGGGAAGCGGAGGTTCCGGTAGATCTCGTTGTGGTGCGCGACGGACGCCTCCGGTGCGGCGTAGCGGCCGGAGGCGGCGGGCCGGACGGACGTGGTGTGCCCGTCCGCGACGAGCACCACGTCGTACCCCCGGCTCAGCGCCTGCCGGGCGGTGGATTCGACGCAGATCTCGGTGGCGAACCCGGTGACGACGACCTCGGTCACCCCTCGGGCGCGCAGGACGGCGTCCAGCTCGGTGCCGAGGAAGCTGTCCGGGGCGGCCTTGGGTACGACGGTGTCCCCGGCGACGGGGGCCAGTTCGGGCACGATCCGCCACCCGTCGGTCCCCGGCTCCAGCTCCTCGTCCTGCTGCTGCGCGAACACCACCGGGGCCCCGGCCGCCCTGGCCCGCTCCTGGAGACCGGCGACGGCCGCGACGGTGGCGGAGGCGCGGTGCGCGATCGCGACGAGGGTGTTCTGCATGTCGATGACGAGGAGCGCGGGGGTGGGCGGCGCCTCCGTCGGGGAAGCCTCGGTCACATCGGGGGCCGCGGTCGCTCCGGGGGCAGCCGTCGCTCCGGGGGCAGCCGCCCCATCGCGGCTCACCGTCACAGCCGGTGCCGTACCCATACGTTGGGCTCGACGTACACCGCGTACCCGTGGGCGAGCGCGCAGTGGACCGGGACGAGCGCCCCCGGCACCTCCACCGGACCGTCCGTGTCGAACGGCAGCCCGGTCCATTCCCGCCACTGCGCGAGCGAACCGCTCACCGTCATCGACACGGTGGCGACCGAGTCGACCGTCCCGCCCGCCCGGACGTGGACCCGCAGCCAGGGGTCCTCGGGCAGCCCGTCACCGGCCCGGGTCAGCCGGGCGTACTCCTCCATCGGCAGGCCGGACTTCAGATGCTTGCCGCTCGGCCGCACCGGGGCGACGACCTCCCGGAAGCCGTGCCGCCGCGCGTTGTCCCGCATCGCGGCGAGCATCCGGCCCGATATGCCCTTGCCCTGATGGCCGGTGGCCACCGTGATCTCGATCGCGCCGACCGTGTCGGGGGTGCGCCCGCGCCGCAGGTCGGCGAAGGCCCACAGCAGCATCCGGTCCCAGCCGCCGACGGGCAGTTCACCGCGCCCGGGCGCGTCCAGTACGAAGGGCACGCTGTAGGCGCGGGCGACCACGGCACCCTCGGGGTCGGTGGCGACCAGTACGTACTGGGGGAACTCGACGGCGATCCGGGCGAAGTTGGCCCAGCCGACGATGTCCTCCAGCACGAACTCCGGCCAGGTGTCCGGCATTCCGTCCAGGGCGCCGGCGAGCTCGGGACGCTCGGCGAGGGTGGTGATGTCCAGTTCCATATGCGCGACCCTAGGCAGCCGGGACGGCTCCGACCAGCGAATATAGATGCCGGGCCCGCGCCCTGGCGGGACGGGAGGCCCGGGCTACCCTCTCGCCGCATGACAACGACGACACCACCGGACTCTCCCGCTCCCGTACACATCCGCCCCTGCCGGGCCGCGGACCTCGACGTGCTGGAGCGGCACATGCCCTCACCCGGCCGGACCCGGCGGCACGCGGCCCGGTTCGACCGGCAGGAGCAGGGGCTCACCGCCTTCCTGACCGCCTGGGCCGATGACGTACCCGTGGGAACGGCGCAGATCCTGTGGCAGGGCTGCGCGGCCCCTGAGGTGCAGGCCCGCTTCCCCGGCTGCCCCGAGCTGAACGGGCTCGGGATCTGGCCACCGGAGCTGCGTTCCCGGGGCATCGGGACGGCGTTGATCCGGGCGGTGGAGGAGCGGGTCCGCGCCGCCGGCCACACCCTGATCGGCCTCGGCGTGGACGACGACAACCACCGGGCGGCCGCGCTCTACCTGCGGATCGGCTACCGGGAGACCGGCTGCCGCTACCTGGACCGGTACGCGTACCTCGACGACGACGGCATCCGGCACGAGGTCGCGGACCCGGCCCGCTTCCTGGTCAAGGAACTGGCCGCAGGCACTTCCGGGCCGACGTGATCCGGCCGAAACCGTGAGGTGTGCATGCTCAGCCGCCGCACTGGGTGAGCATCGCCCGCTTGTCGGCCGTCGTGACCGGGAGTTCGTACTTCAGCGAGACCTGGGCGAACCGCACCGCATAGGAGCAGCGGATCGGCTTGTACGGCGGCAGCCAGGAGGCGGGGCCGGAGTCACGCTTGGCGTTGTTGGCCGGACCGTCCACCGGGATGAGGTTGAGCGGGTCGTTGGCGATCTGCTCGCGCTTCGACTCGTTCCAGCGGGCGGCGCCCATCTGCCAGTTGTAGGACAGCGGCATCACGTGGTCGATCTGCACCTTCGTCGCCTGCTGTTTGCGCCAGTCGATGGTCTCGCCGGTGTAGGGGTCCTGGAGCGTCATCGCCATGACGACGCAGTCGGAACCCGCCTTGCGCTCGATGTCCCTGCCGTCGCGGGCGAGCAGGTCGTTGCGGGTGTCGCAGCCGTTGCGGGCGAGCGGGATGCCGTCGACGCCGTCCTTCCAGGCGTATCCGAACTTGTCCCGCTCGTAGCCGGTCTTCGGGCCGCGCCCCTTGGTGGCCACCTTCTCGATGAGCTGCCGGGCGGCCGCCCGGTCCGCGTCGCTCGTGAGAGGCGCCAGGCCCGGCTTCGTACCGTCCGGGTTGTCCAGCGGGCTGGCGCCGAAGCCCTCGGCGGACTGCGCGCCGCCGTTGGTCCCGCCGCTCGTGCCACCGCCGTCGGCCGCGAGGTCGTCGGGGCCGCAGCCGCTCGCCAGGGCGATCACGACGAGGGCGCCGACGGCGGGCAGGGCCGCTGCTCGGTGCGTACGGCGGCGGTGCGTACGGAGAGCTGTCACGGGGAGCCGTCCTGAAGGTGAGGGGAGCGGGCGCTGATGATCCTATGGGCGCCTTCCCCGCCGGAGTGGCTTCCATGACTGCAAGGCCTCTGGAACACGTCGACTGCAAGGCCTCTAGAACACGTCGCCCAGGGTCTCCAGGAGACGGGCGATGTTCGCCTCGTCACGGCGGTAGTACGTCCACTTGCCCCGCCGCGTGGCGACCACCAGCCCTGCCTGCCGCAGCGTCGCCAGGTACTGCGAGGTGGTGGACTGTCCGAGCCCCGCACGCTGCTGGATGTCGCTCACGCAGACGCCGATCTCGACGTCGGCCGGCTCCTGGCCCGGGAAGCTCATCGGGTCCTTGAGCCACACCAGCATCTGGCGGCGGGCCGGGTTGGACAGGGCCCGGAACACCGCCAGCAACTCCGTCTCCGAGAACACCAGGCGATCGTAACCCAATCACATATTGGCATTTCGCGATATGACGATTTATGGTTGCGGCATGTCGACCTCGATGCGTGTGATGGAACTCGTCCACTTCGGCGACGCGGACACCGCGTTCGCGGCCCGGGAGCTGCCGAGGCCCGCTCCGGGCCCCGGCCAGGTGCTGGTGCGGGTGCTGGCCACGTCCGTGAACCCGCTCGACCTGCAGACCCGGCGCGGCGACTACCGCGACGAGGTGGCGCTGCCGGCGGTGATCGGCAACGACGTGTCCGGCGTGGTGGTCGGGACCGGCCCCGGGGCGGACGACTTCCGGCCGGGCGACGAGGTCTGGTATCTGGCACCGGTGTTCGCCGGGCAGGGGACGTACGCCGAGTTCCACGTGGTCGACCAGGCGCTGGTCGCCCGCAAGCCCGAGGGGCTGTCGCACGTCGAGGCCGCCGGTCTCGCGCTCGTGGGCGTGACGGCGTGGGAGGCGCTGGTGGAACGAGCCGGAGTGAAGGCCGGGGAACGGGTCCTGGTGCACGGCGGAGCGGGCGGGGTCGGCTCGGCCGCCGTCCAGGTCGCCCACGCGCTGGGAGCGGAGGTGGTGACCACCGCGCGGGCGAAGGACCTTGAGTTCGTCACCGGCCTGGGAGCCGAGACCGTGATCGACTTCTCGGCCGGTGACTACGTCCCGCAGGTCCGTGAGCTGGGCGGAGTGAACGTCGTACTGGACACGGTGGGCCGGGACACCCTCACCCGCAGCCCGGAGGTCCTCGCCGACCGGGGCCGTGTGGTGTCCATCGTGGACACCCCCGAGCCGCAGAACCTGCTGGCCGCGTGGGGTGTGAACGCGACCTACCACTTCCTCTTCGTCAGCCCCGGCCGGGCGAAGCTCGACGCCCTCGGCCGGCTGATCGACCGGGGCGAGCTCCGGCCGGACATCGGCGCGGTGCTCCCGCTGGCCGACATCGCCCAGGCGCACACGCTGCTGGAGGACGGCTCCGTCGGCGAGGGCCGCCGACGCCCCCGCGGCAAGATCGCCATCGCCGTCGGGCCCGAGCTCGGATGAGGAACGGCTGAGCCCTCCGGCCTCGGGGGGCTCACCTTTTTCGACGCGGGTCACACCTTCCCGATGCCGAGGGTGTTCTCGGACGGCAGCAGCCGCGAACCGATGACCTCCAGCCACGGCTCCCCCAGCAGCTCCACCAGCCGCTCCCGCCCCGCCTCCCCCAACGCCCGCCACGGCGCGGCGGCCTCCTCGTCGGTGCGCAGCTCCACCTTCGCGCGGAGCTCGCGTCCCGCGTCCGTGGCCGCGCCGTCCGCCGCCAGCAGCCCGCGCTCCTGGAGCCGTAGCCGGGCCGCACCCCACTCCTCCGCGCCCCACCCCCGGCTCGCGAACACCTCCGCGGGGGCCGCGCCGACCGCCGCGAAGGAGACCAGCGACTCGACCGGGTCGAGGCCGGCTCCGGTCAGGGCGGCGATGTGCCCGTCACCCCGGTGTTCGCGCAGGACAGTCGCTGCCTGCCAGAGCGTCAGGTGCGGGGCGTCAGGCCAGGGCAGAGCGGAATTGGCTGCTCCGAGGCCACCGGGGACCCCTGGGGCCGCCGCCTCCGCCGCGCGACGGGCCAGGGCGGCGGCCTCGGCGAACCCCGCCCCCTCCACCCGGTCCCCGAACAGTGCCCGGTAGGTCCGGTCGACCGCCCGCAGCCGGGCCGCGAGCACGGCGTCCGGGCCGGCGACCGCCCAGCCGGCCGGAACATGGCGGTCCACCATCCCCGGGGCGAAGCTGTGGAACGTCCGCACCACCTCGTCCGCGCCCACCGCCCCCAGCGGAGCCGCCCGCCAGGCAAAGTAGCTCGCCCAGCGCTCCTCGATGTCGTACCCCAACGCGGCGGCCTCCTCGAAGGCCGCGGGTGCGTAGTACAGGACGGCGTGCAGGGGCTCCATGAGGTGCCACATCTGCCGCACGCGAGCCGGCTCTCCGGTCATGATCTCCGCCTCTCCCGGGCTTCCCGGACGGGAATCGCATATCTAGTCACTGACTAGATAAGACATCCAGCATGGCCCGCACCGCCGGAACTTGTCAATGACTAGATGCCGGGTAGGGTGCTGCCCATGACCGGCGAGCGCGAGCGCACCTACCACCACGGCGATCTGCGGCGCGCCATCCTGGCCGCCGCCCTCGACGTCATCGCGACCGAGGGCCCCGCCGCCCTGAGCCTGCGCGATCTGGCCCGCCGGGCCGGCGTCTCGCACGCCGCGCCCGCGCATCACTTCAAGGACCGCACGGGCCTGCTGACCGCCGTGGCCGCCGAGGGCTACGCCCTGTTCGCCGACGCGCTGGCCGGGGCCCCGGATCTACGGGAGCGGGGCGTGGCGTACGTACGGTTCGCGGCGACGCATCCCGCGCACTTCCAGGTGATGTTCCAGCCGGACCTGCACCGCGGCGACGACCCGGACCTGCTGGCCGCCCGCGCCAGGGCGACCGACGCGTTGCGCGCGGGCGTGGCGAACCTCCCGTCGGTCGGCCGGGGCGAGGACGACCGGCTGGCGGGGGTGGCCGCGTGGTCGCTGGCCCACGGCTTCGCGACGCTGCTGCTCAGCGGCAACCTGGCGGACGCGATGACGGGCCGGGACCCGGAGGAGGCGTTCCGGTCGCTCGCCGCGTTGACCTTCGCGCCGGAGGACGGTCGCGCCCGCTGACAGGCACGGCCTAGGCTGCCCTCATGGGCGTTTCCTGAGCGACGGACGAGGTCCCGCACCGGGACCGGAAGCAGCCCGGCGTCGACCGCCGGGCCTCGTTCGTCTGCCCACGCACCCTTCCTCAGGAGACCCGGCCATGCCGCACACCCGGCCCACCCACGCCCGTACCGCACCCGCTCCCCTGCCCGCCGACGCCCTGCCCCTGGACCGCCGCATCGAGTCACTGCGCGCGACGGCCGAGGCCGATCCCCGGGTGGAGGGCGTCCTGCTCTACGGCTCGTGGACGCTCGGCGAGGCCGACGCCCACTCGGACCTGGACGCCTGCCTGTACGTACGGGAGGAGGACGTAGACGCCTTCGACGGGCGGGAGTTCGTGGAGCGGCTGGCCCCGCTGAAGCTGGCGTACACCAACATGTACGGCATCCTCGCGGTGGTCTTCGACGACCTGATGCGCGGCGAGTTCCACGTCGAGCCCACGGGCCCCGGTATCGCCGAGATCGCCACCTGGCGCGGCCAGGTCCACTTCCCCCGCCCCGAAGCCGCCGTGCTCCTGGACCGCACCGGCCGCCTGACCGCCGCCGCCCGCGAACTGGCCGCCTTCACCCCGCCGGAGCCGGTGGCCACCGCCGGGCAGCTCACCGACGAACTGGCCAACTGGACCCTGATGCTGGCCCACGTACAGGCCCGGGGCGAGCACGCCCGCGCCCACAACCTGCTGCACGCCGTGATCGCCCCGCTCCAGCTCAAGCTCTGCCGCCTGCTGCGCGGCTCGACCACCCACTGGCTCACCCCGAGCCGCGCCCTGGAGGCGGACCTGCCGGGCGCGGACGTCGAGCGGTACGCCACGACGACCGGGTCCCTGACCCCGGAGGGGGTCCGTACGGCGGCCGCGAACAGCTGGGAGTGGAGCCGGGAGCTGGCGGCCGAGGCGGCGGACCGGTGGGGCGTCCGGCTGCCGCTGGGGCTGTACGAGGAGATCGCGGGGGCGCTGGCGTAGGCACCCGCCCGGGGCCCCGCCGGATGAGCAGACCCGGCGGGGCCCGGTCGTCCGCGAACCCCGGGGAGCACGGGCGCCCCGCGGGGTTCGGTCGTTCGCAGAGCTCCGGGGACCTACGACCCCAGGATCGTCGTCAGGAACTCCCCCGTCCACGCCAGCAGTTCGCGGCCGATGACCGGCTTGCCGCCGATCTTGCCCGTCGTCGGGCGCGGGACCAGGATCTGGTGGGCGGCCGGCTTGATGACCGTCTTGGGGTGCAGGCGCTTCAGGCGCAGTTCCTGCGACTCGCGCAGCTCCACCGGGGCGAAGCGGATGTTGGAGCCCTGGAGGACGATCTCGCCGACTCCGCAGGCGCGGGCCAGCATGCGCAGGCCCGCCACCAGGAGGAGGTTCTCGACCGGTTCGGGCAACGGGCCGTAGCGGTCGGTGAGTTCCTCGCGGACCGCGCGGATGTCGTCCTCCGAGTTGGCCGAGGCGATCGCGCGGTAGGCCTGGAGGCGCAGTCGCTCGCCGGGGGCGTAGTCGTGCGGGACGTGCGCGTCGACCGGGAGCTCGATCTTGACCTCCAGCGGGGGCTCCTCCTCGACGCCGCCCTCCATCTGGGCCCGGTAGTCGGCGACGGCCTCGCCGACCATGCGGACGTACAGGTCGAAGCCGACGCCGGCGATGTGGCCGGACTGCTCGCCGCCGAGCAGGTTGCCCGCGCCACGGATCTCCAGGTCCTTCATCGCCACGTACATGCCCGCGCCCATCTCCGTGTGCTGGGCGATCGTCGCCAGGCGTTCGTGGGCCGTCTCGGTCAGGGGCTTCTCGGGCGGGTAGAGGAAGTAGGCGTAGCCACGGTCGCGGCCTCGGCCCACCCGGCCGCGCAGCTGGTGGAGCTGGGAGAGGCCGAAGTTGTCGCCGCGCTCCACGATCAGGGTGTTGGCGTTGGAGATGTCGATGCCGGACTCGACGATCGTCGTGGAGACCAGAACGTCGAACTTCTTCTCCCAGAAGTCCACCACCACCTGCTCCAGCGCCTGTTCGGACATCTGGCCGTGCGCCGTGGCGATGCGCGCCTCGGGGACGATCTCGCGGAGGCGGGCGGCCGCCCGGTCGATGGACTCGACCCGGTTGTGGATGTAGAAGACCTGGCCCTCGCGCAGCAGTTCACGGCGGATCGCCGCGCCGATCTGCTTCTCCTCGTACGGGCCGACGAAGGTGAGCACCGGGTGGCGCTCCTCCGGCGGGGTGGTGATCGTGGACATCTCGCGGATGCCGGTGACCGCCATTTCGAGCGTACGGGGGATGGGGGTCGCGGACATGGTCAGGACGTCCACGTTGGCGCGGAGCTTCTTCAGCTGCTCCTTGTGCTCGACACCGAACCGCTGCTCCTCGTCCACGATGACCAGGCCGAGGTCCTTGAACTTCGTCTCGGAGGAGAACAGACGGTGCGTGCCGATGACCAGGTCGACCGAGCCGTCCTTGAGGCCTTCGAGAGTCGCCTTGGATTCCGTTTCCGACTGGAAGCGGCTCAGCGCCCTGACGTTGACCGGGAACTGGGAGTAGCGCTCGGTGAACGTGCCGTAGTGCTGCTGGACGAGGAGAGTGGTGGGGACCAGGACCGCCACCTGCTTGCCGTCCTGGACCGCCTTGAACGCCGCCCGGACCGCGATCTCCGTCTTGCCGTAGCCGACGTCGCCGCAGATCAGCCGGTCCATCGGGACCGTCTTCTCCATGTCCTCCTTGACCTCGGCGATCGTGGACAGCTGGTCGGGCGTCTCCGCGTACGGGAAGGCGTCCTCCAGCTCCCGCTGCCAGGGGGTGTCCGCGCCGAAGGCGTGGCCGGGGGCTGCCATGCGCGCGCTGTACAGCTTGATCAGGTCGGCGGCGATCTCCTTGACCGCCTTCTTCGCCCGCTGCTTCGTCTTCGTCCAGTCCGCGCCGCCGAGCCGGTGCAGCGTCGGGGCCTCGCCGCCGACGTACTTGGTGACCTGCTCCAGCTGGTCGGTCGGGATGTAGAGGCGGTCGCCGGGCTGGCCGCGCTTGGCCGGGGCGTACTCGACGAGCAGATACTCGCGGGTCGCGCCCTGGACCGTGCGCTGCACCATCTCCACGTACCGGCCGACGCCGTGCTGCTCGTGGACGATGTAGTCGCCGACCTCCAGCGTCAGCGGGTCGATCGTCTTCCTGCGGCGGGCCGGCATCCGGCCCAGGTCCTTGGTGGCCGTGCGCTGGCCGGTCAGGTCGGTCTCGGTGAGCACCGCCAGCTTCAGCGCCGGGTCGACGAAGCCCTGCTCGATCGCCCCGCAGGAGACGTGGACCAGGGACGGGGTGATCTCGGTGAGGTCCGCGTCGAGGCGGGCCGCGATGCCCTCGCCGCTCAGCACCTCGACCGTACGGGAGGCGAGCCCCTGGCCCTCCGTGACGTACACCGTGCGCCAGCCGTCGGCCAGCCAGCCCTTGGTGTCGGCCAGCGCCCGGGCGGTGTCGCCCCGGTACGCCTCGGGGGCGTGCATGGAGAGCTGGAGGGTGTCGTCGTCGTGGTCGGCGGCGTCGGCCGCGAACGGCGAGACCGTCCACCACATCATGCCCAGCTCACGGGCCCGGTCGCGGACGTCCGCGATGCCCCACAGCGAGGCCGCGCCCACGTCGATCGGGGCCTCGCCGCCGCCCGCGCTCGCCGCCCAGGACGCCTGGAGGAACTCCTGGCTGGTGGCGACCAGGTCGGCGGCCCGCGTCCGCACCCGCTCCGGGTCGCAGACGATCGCCATGGCGTCCTTCGGCAGGACGTCGAGCAGCAGCTCCATGTCGTCGACGAGGACCGGGGCCAGCGACTCCATGCCCTCGACCGCGATGCCCTCGGCGATCTTGCCGAGCAGTTCGCCCAGCTCCGGGTGGGCCTCGGCGAGCGCGGCGGCCCGCTCGCGCACCTCGTCGGTCAGCAGCAGCTCACGGCAGGGCGGGGCCCACAGCCCGTGCGCGGCGACCTCCAGCGACCGCTGGTCGGCGATCTTGAAGTAGCGGATCTCCTCGACCTCGTCGCCCCAGAACTCCACCCGCAGGGGGTGCTCCTCGGTCGGCGGGAAGACGTCCAGGATCCCGCCGCGTACGGCGAACTCACCGCGCTTCTCGACCAGTTCCACCCGGGAGTACGCGGCGGCCGCCAGCGCGTCCACCACCTCCCCCAGGTCCGCGCTCTGCCCGCCCGCAAGGCTCACCGGCTCCAGCTCACCGAGCCCCTTGACCTGCGGCTGGAGCACGGAGCGGATCGGGGCGACGACGACCGAGACCGGGCCGGTCTCCGGGTCGTCCGCGCGGGGGTGCGCCAGGCGGCGCAGCACGGCGAGGCGGCGGCCCACGGTGTCCGAGCGGGGCGAGAGCCGCTCGTGCGGCAGGGTCTCCCAGGACGGGTACTCCGCGACCGTGTCCGGCGGCAGCAGCGTGCGCAGGGCCGCGGCCAGGTCCTCGGCCTCGCGGCCCGTGGCGGTGACGGCCAGCACGGTCCGGCCGGTCTGCCGGGCCAGCGCGGCCACGGCGAACGGGCGCGCGCCGGGCGGGCCGACCAGGTCGACATGGGCCCGGTGCCCGTCTCCGGCGGCCTTCACCGCCTCGGCGAGCGCCGGGTCCGTAACGACGACATCCAGCAGACCGTGCAGGCTCATGAAGTTTCCGTCCGGGATCAGATCAGCGGTGGTTCGGTCGTTGCCGGCAGCCGGCTCCCGGCCGGGCAACGCGAAGGACCCGACACGTGGGACGCGCCGGGGGTTCCAGGTTACGACCCGGGGGTGACAGCCGCGCCCGCAACCGGCCGGGAGGTCCCGGCCGCCCGTCGTGCCGGGCCCGCCGCTCGTCGACGGTCGCGCACCGTTCATCTCCGTATCGCACACAGTTGTGCCGGGGATCCTCACAGGAGTGAGCGCAGCGTCTAGTCTTTGCCCGACCCTTGCACGACAGGGTGTTCCGAGAGCGTCACACAGGCAGTACCGAGCACGGGCGGAGCGAGCAGCGGCCCGGGGCGGGCGGCGCGGGGCGATCCCCCGGTGCACGGCCCCACGGCATCAGGCATCGGGGGCGTACGTGGGCGAGAACGAGATGTCTGTCTTCGGGGTCCCGGAGGCCGAGGAAGAGATCTACCGGCACTTCCTGCGCAACCCCGGAACCCGCACCGACGACCTCCACCTCCTGCTGCACTCCCGGCCGGGCGAGACCCGGGCGCGGATCGCCCGGCTCCAGAAGCTGGGGCTGCTGCACACCGAGGACACGGAGCGGCGGATCTTCCCGGCGGACCCCGAGGTGGCGCTCGCCCGGCTGGTGGACGTACGGCTGGCGGCGCTCCATCAGGAGCTGCAGCGCGTCACCCGGTCGCGGCACGTCATTGATGGTCTACGCGCGGAGCAGGGGGCCGGTTCGCCCCATCCGCAGGGCATCGAGCAGTTGGAGGGGCTCGCCCAGATCCGTAACCGGATCGACGACCTCGCGTTCTTCGCCCGGGACGAGATCCTGTCCGTGGAGCCGTACGCCCGGCTGTCGGCGGAGAACATCGCCCGGTCCCGCCCGCTGGACCTGCGCTGTCTGCGGCGCGGGGTGCGGATCCGCAACGTCGTCTCCAGCGCGGCGCTGAAGGACCCGCCGACCGCCGCCTATCTGCGGGAGCTGGCCGAGCACGGGGCGGCGATCCGGGTGACGCCGGACACCACGGAGCGGCTGCTCGTCTACGACCGCCGGGCAGCGCTCGTCCCGCTGGACCCGCGCGACACCGCGCGGGGCGCGCTCCTGGCCCATCGCAGCGGCCTGGTCTCCAACATCATCTCCCTGTTCGAACGGATCTGGGCCCAGGCCGACGACCTGTCCCGGGCCGTCGGCGGCACGGAGAGCGGTGAGGGCACTGCCGCCCCCGGCCCTCCGGCATCGAGCGCCGCGTGCTCGTGTCGATGTGCACGGTGGGCAAGGACGAGGCGGGCGCGCGGGAGCTGGGGGTGTCGGTGCGGACCTACCGGCGCCATGTCGCCGACCTGATGCAGACGCTCGGCGCGGCGAGCCGGGCGCAGGCCGCGCTGCTGGCCCGGGAACGCGGGTGGATCTGAGGCCGGCTCCGTCCGCAGACGGGCAACCGTCCGCCGGGACGACCGGGCACGCGCGGGCCGCTCCGAGCCTCAGCGGGACCGACCCTTCCCGGCCAGTACGTTGGCGTGAACAGGCTTATAGAAGTTGCCAGTTGCAGGCGCTCCGATATCTATGATGGTCCGTCGGCAGGGCAAGTTCACACGAAGGAGTTTGTATGCCTCAGCTGGTGCAGCTCGCTATGCCCGACGGTCAGATGGTATGGGCCTTGATCGAACAGCCGAGCGGGCCGAGGGACTCCGGCCTGGGCGACGTGATGACCCAGCGGCTGGAGGGCTTCCAGGAGGCATTGCGCACCGTTGTCTCCAACGTGCAGGCCGCCGTGGCGGGGGCAAGGCCGCAGGAGATCAGCGTGGAGTTCGGGCTCGAACTCGCGGCGGGCAAGCACGGGGTGGTTGCCGCTGTGACGGGCGTCGGCGGCAAGGCCACGTTCAAGGTGGGCTTGAAATGGCTCGGCAATACGGATCCTGTGACGCCTCCTCCCGCCATCACACCGCCCGCCGCTCCCGGCTTTCCGCCGGCCCTGCCCGCCCCGGAAGCTCCGAGCGGCCCCTGAACGCCCGAGCCGGGACACGCTGTGAACACCATGGGTAAGGCTCAGGCGCTCCACAACCTCCAACGGCTGCTGACGGAGTGCCGCGTGTTCGTCGATGGGGAGTCGACCGGCAGCGGCTTCTTCGTCGCACCCGGACTCGTCGTCTCGTGCGCGCATGTGGCCGGGGCGCGCGTGGGTAGCCACATCACCGTTACGTGGCAGGAGCGTTCGTACGAGGGCATCGTCCTCGCCGCCTCGGAGCCGTACTCCTACGGCATGGCCCTGTGGCCGTTCCCGGACCTCGCGGTAGTGGAACTGGTGGATCCCCCCAGGAACATCCCTGCGTGCTTCTGGACCCCCAACCACCCTGGGACGAGACATCGGTGACGGCCGCGGGGTACACCAGCGTCCTGGACGACGCACCGGCGCCGCGAAAGGTGGTTCTGAAGGTCAAGGGCGACACCGGATACCAGAGCGGAGGACTGCTGGAGCTCCACGGCGCCGAAGTCAACCGTGGCCTTTCGGGCGGACCTGTTCTCAGTCATGTGTCGGGCGGGGTCTGCGCACTGGTCAAAGCCACTCGGGCCGAGGGCACTGACCTCGGAGGTTACGGCGTTCCGCTGAGTACGCTGCGCCGGCTCGATCCGCAGGTATACGTCCGGCTCATCACAGCCCACGACGCATTCCACGACGAAGATTCCCGCTGGAGCCGACTGTCGGACTGCATAACGTCCGACAGGCAGACGAATGATTCCGAGCATTGGTCCGTCGGCCGGCTCACCGGCTCGGAAACCCGTCGCTTCCACCGATTTCTCTCCGATCTCTCCACTGCCTGTCCCGCACGGGACACACACCGCGAGTCCTTCTTCGCCGCCGCACCCCCGGCACGTGGCAGCCTGACGAAGAGCTGCTGACCCATCGGGACGTGTTCACCGAACTGGAAGCCTTGATGCCACCAGCGGACGGCGGTCTGCCGCCCACTCTCGCGTACTGCGCAGACCTTTTCCGAGCGGGCAAGGACGCGCCGGGCCTCCTTCGCGGTCTCTACGACCAAGTCCTGATCACGGCCGGCCGCCTCGGCCTCGGCGACCACGCACGAAGCCGCTCGGCCGGGTCCCGGTGCCAGGACCACCTGCCATCCGTCATAGGCCGCCTACGGCACTCGGCGCACGACCACGCACGCTACCGGGTGATGACGTGGCGCCATGTCGCCCCGGCCGAGTTCGTTCCCGCCGGACCAGAATCCGAGGCGCTGCCGCTCGTCGAGGCACTGCAAACCCTGGAAAAGGCACTCACTGCCGAGATCGACCTCATGGGCGGCATCAGCAGGCCGGGTCTGATCGAGCTGATCCTCCCCCACGAACTGGTCGATGGGGACTTCGCCGACTGGACGCTGTGGCCCGAAAGTGACTTCTCCACTCTGGGGCGCAAGCAGCACGTCGTCGTGCGGCCGCTGGAACGGCACGAGAACACCGGTCTTCGCCATGCGTGGGAACAACGCTGGGAGCTTCTCGCGGAGAAGACCGTGGACGAGGTGCTGGTCTGCGTCTGCGGACGCGGCAAGCAGCGTCAAGTGGCGCTCGACGCCGCCTTCACCACCAACCCGTCGCTCTCGGCGCTCGTCCTGGCAGGTTCACCTCGCTCAGAACCTGTCCGGCAGGCATACCAAGTCGCTGTGGCCTCCGGCGTTCCCCTGATGCTGTGGTCACGTGACACTGAGCCGGCCCAGCGTGACGACACGCTCCCGTGCGGAATCCCCCTCCAGGACGCCTGCCCCGCCAGTACTTTCTTCACCCAGGTGCGGACGACACTCGACGGCGTGCGACGCGACGACGTCCCCGCACGGATTTGCGCCCTGCGTAACGCGGCAGAGATCGAGGGCACACCCGACCACATCGGGAAGCGGGTCGTCGTGCTCTGGGACGACCCCCTCCGACAGGTGCCGCGAACCAGGCTGGCTCCGGTCTCGCGGGCCGAGGAAGGAACGACGCGATGAGCAGTTGGCGGATTTTCCAAGGGGCGGCGGACCCGCACGACGGAATTGACCACCTCCCGGAACCGCCCCCGTGGCGGGACTTCCGCCGGGAAGGAGCCACCACGACTCCCTTCGACCGCGAACGGCATGAGGGGAGTGGACGACGGCTTCCCCGAGCGAGCCCGTACTACGCCGACGACCAGGTCGTGGAGGCGGTCAACACTGCTCTCTACCTGCGCAGGCCACTGCTGATCACCGGTGAGCCGGGCGCAGGCAAGTCCACACTGGCCGACGCGGTCGCCCGCGAGCTGAAGCTCGGAACGGTGCTGCGCTGGCCAGTGAACAGCAAGACCACGCTGCGGGAGGGGCTCTACCGCTACGACTCCCTCGGCCGGCTGGAAGAGGCGGGCGCGGCTCGCAGGGCCGACGGAGCGGAGAAGGAAGTGGCCGCGCGGAAGGATACGGACCTCGGCCGTTACGTCAGCCTCGGTCCCCTCGGCACCGCGCTCGCTCCCTACAGCCTTCCGCGCGTCCTGCTGATCGATGAGATCGACAAGAGCGACCTCGACCTGCCCAACGACCTGTTGGATGTTTTCGAGGAAGGCGGTTTCGAGATCCCCGAACTGGCGAGATCTGCCGACCAGCAGAGGGACGTCGACGTCCGACCGGCAGACGGCGGCTCACCCGTCCTGGTACGAAGCGGCGCGGTACGGTGTGAGGCGTTCCCCTTTGTCATTCTGACCAGCAACGGAGAGCGGGAGTTCGCCCCCGCGTTCCTCCGGCGCTGTGTCCGGCTCGCGCTCCCTTCCGTGACCAGCGACGAGAAGCGGCTCAACGCCGTGGTACGTGCTCACCTCCCGGAGGCCGAGAAGTCCGCCGCGGAGCTCGTCCGAAGGTTCAAGGAACACGCGAAGTCCGGAGAACTCGCCACCGACCAGCTTCTCAACGCCCTCTACCTGGTGAGCCAGACGAGCACTCAAGGCGCTCCAAGCACGGAAAATCTCGCCAAACTCGTCTTCCAGCACCTCCACACGACTGTGCTGGATCAGGAACAACCGTGAAGCTGCCCGACGACACGGCGAGCCCGCCGGGAAGAGCCAGCCCCCTCTCCCGGCTCGGTGAAGTGCTCCGCGGTCTCGGATCCGAGGACGACTGTCCTACCCCTCGGGAAATCGCCGAACTCCTCTGGCTGGCGGAGGCCTTGCCGGAGGGGGCGCGTTGCCGTGGCGGCGACACGGACGAGGGGGCACGCTCGCCGGGCTCCCGGTCGGCGAGAGTGAAGGTTCCGGCGGGAGTGACGGTTCCGGCGGGGGTGACGGCACCGTCGCCAACGCCATCGATCCGCACCGCTCGTCGGGCGGCAAGGAACCCCTCCACCTCGCGGAAGCCGCGAGTTCCTCACCCGGCGGCCGAGCATCCCGCGCTTCAGCCGTCCGCGTCGGCGGTGCGCCGCCCCTCCCCGGCCGCCGTGCGCTGGCTCGTGCCCTGCGGCCCTTCAAGCGAAGGGTCCCGGCCCCGGAGAGGCTGGTGATGGATGAGGACGCCACGGCGGAACTGATCGCGGAAACCGGCCGCTGGTTCCCTGTCCTGCGACCGGGAAGCGCCCGCTGGCTGGACGTACTGATCGTCGTGGACGACCACGAGGAGGGCGTGGCACTGTGGGACGGCCTGCCACGCGGTCTTCGAACCGTGCTGGAGGAGACCGGTGCTTTCCGTACGGTTCGTACCCGCCATCTCCGTCGTGGTCGCCGTGCGGAAGAGAGGCCCTACTCCCCCACGGCCGGTGACGTCGGCGGAGGACGGACACTCACTCTCCTCCTCACGGACGGTGTGGACCCGGCCTGGAACTCACGCGCCGGCCATGCCTGCCTGCGTGCTTGGGCACTCAACGGTCCGACCGCCATCCTGCACACTCTGCCGGAACGGCTCTGGGGTCAGACAGCGTTCAACCCCAAGCCCGGACGTTTCAGGGTGAGTGAGGCGGACGGGCGCACCTCCTCGCTGGACTACCGCTCCTACGAGCTGGGCGCAGAGCCCCTCCGCACCGGCGAACTCGTGGTTCCGGTCCTCGGCCTCGCACCCGAATGGCTCGCACCCTGGGCCACCGCCATCGTGCACACGGGCTCCTTCGACGGATCGGCCATTCGGCTGCCCGTACCGGATACCTCGCGGGACCGCCCGGGGCAGGCCGAGTACGAGCGGGAGACCGTCGCTCCTCGCGAAACCCGATTCGAGGACTTCCTGGCACAGGCACCGCCACGCGTCTTCCGTCTCTGTGCCTACCTCGCGACGACGAGTCCGCTGAACCTCGACCTCATGCGGCTCATCCAGGCGACGATGCTGCCTCTGAGCCCACCGTCCGACCTCGCTGAGATCGTCTTCAGCGGCCTGCTGCGTGTGCGCGCGTCCGAAGGTGACGCGAAGAGTTACGAGTTCACACCCTCAGTACGCGGACGGCTCCTCGCAACCCTGCGCCGTCATGAGGCGCGTGCCGTACTCGCCGCCGTATCGGCCCACGCCCGGAACCGTGAGTCTGTTGCCTCAACGCGTCTTGACGCGCTCGTCCCGGACCCGCAGGGGCACCGGAGCCTGGCCACAGGTGCTGAGCACTTCGCGGAGGTGGAACGCCCCGCGCCCTCACCTCCTCGGGAGGTGCCGTCCGACGGGGATGCCGACGGCCCGGCAGCCGGCTCGGAGGGGCAGGTGGAGGAGCAGAAGGAGAAGCCGGCCGCGATTGAGGAGACCCCCAAACGGCAGAGCCTTCCGGACGGAACAAGCCTGGAGGAGCTAGCCGACCTCGACCATGCCATCGAACTCGACCCCACCGACGGGAACGCGTTTGCCCAGCGCGGCGAGATCCACCGCCTTGAGGACCGGCACGAGGAGGCACTGGCAGACTTCGACCGCGCCATCGAACTCGAACCCACCGACGGGAACGCGTTTGCCCAGCGCGGCGAGATCCACCGCCTTGAGGACCGGTACGAGGAGGCGCTGGCCGACTTCGACCGCGCAGTCGACATCGACCCCACCGACGTCTGGGCTCTCGCCAGCCGGGGGCAGACCCACCACGCCCTGGAGCACTACCAGGAGGCACTGGCCGACCTCGACCGCGCCACCGAAATGGACCCCACCCTCACCTGGGTACTCGCCAGCCGAGCGGAGACCAACCACACGCTGAAGCGCTACGAGGAAGCGCTGGCCGACTTCGAGCGCGCCATCGAGCTCGAATCCGACCTCGCCTGGATCCGCGTCAATCGCGCGCAGGTATACCGGACCCTGAAGCGCTACGAGGAAGCACTGGCCGACCTCGACCGCGCCATCGAACTCGACCCCACCGACGGGAACGCGTTTGCCCAGCGCGGCGAGATCCACCGCCTTGAGGACCGGTACGAGGAGGCGCTGGCCGACTTCGACCGCGCAGTCGAACTCGAACCCAGCGACGCCTGGGCTCTCGCCAGCCGGGGGCAGACCCACCACGCCCTGGAGCACTACCAGGAGGCACTGGCCGACCTCGACCGCGCCACCGAACTCGAACCCGACCTCAGCTGGGTACCCGCCAGCCGGGGGCAGACCCACCACGCCCTGGAGCACTACCAGGAGGCACTGGCCGACTTCGACCGCGCCATCGAACTCGAACCCACCCTCACCTGGATCCGCGTCAGCCGCGCACAGGTGTACCAGGCCCTGAAGCGGTACGAGGAAGCACTGGCCGACCTCGACCGCGCCATCGAACTCGAACCCACCCTCACCTGGATCCGCGTCAGCCGCGCACAGGTGTACCAGGCCCTGAAGCGCTACGAGGAAGCACTGGCCGACCTCGACCGCGCCATCGAACTCGACCCCACCAACGGGAACGCGCTTGCCCAGCGCGGCGAGTTCTACCGTCTTGAGGACCGGTACGAGGAGGCGCTGGCCGACTTCAACCGCGCCATCGAGTCGGAGCCGACCTATGCCTGGGCTCTTGCCAGCCGGGGGCAGACCCACCACGCCCTGGAGCACTACCAGGAGGCACTGGCCGACTTCGACCGCGCCATCGAACTCGGACCCACCCTCACCTGGGCACTCCTCAGCCGGGGACGGACGTACCAGGCCCTGAAGCGCTACGAGGAAGCACTGGCCGACCTTGACCGCGCCATCGAACTCGACCCCACCGCCGGCCTGCCACGCGTGACCCGTGGCTTGCTGTACCGGATTCTGAAGCGCTACGAGGAGGCATTGGCCGACTTCGACCGCGCCATCGAACTCGAACCCACCCTCACCTGGATCCGAGCCAGCCGCGCACAGACCCATTACGCCTTGGAGCACTACCAGGAAGCCTTGGCCGACTTCGACCACGCCGTCGAACTCGACCCCACCGACGCCTGGACTCTCGCCAGCCGAGGGCGGACGTATTACGCTCTGATGCGCTACGAGGAAGCCCTGGCCGACTTCGACCGCTCCCACGAACTCGACCCCACGGACGAGATCACGCTGGTAAGCCGGGGCCGTATCCATAAATCGCTGGGGCGCTACGAGGAGGCCCTGGCCGACTTCGACCGCGCCATCGAACTCGATCCCGCGGATGCGTATGTTCTTGCTCAGCGCGGCGAGACCTACCGTCTCGACCGCCGGTACGAGGAGGCGCTGGCCGACTTCGACCGCGCGGTCGAACTCGACCCCACCGACGGCTGGACGATCTACCAGGCCGCCGTGACCCTGCGGCTTCTCAACAGCCCCGCCGAACAGAGCTACTGGCGGAAGGCAGCTGACGCCCTCGCCGTCGAGGCTGACGCGCTGCACTCGGCTGGAGACCCTGATCAACTCGATGCACTCGGGACTCTCGTCGCGGCCCGCTGCGCGCTGCGCGAGTGGGACGGCGCGGGGGAGGACCTGGAGCGATTCCTCGCCGGTGGCCCGGACTCCGTGAGCATCAGGGATGCACTTCACCACCTGACCGAGATCCAGCAGCCTTCGGCTGCCCCGGCAGAGCTCCAAGCGCTACGACGGCTTCTCGAGGAGGCGTTGGCCGCCGCAGGAGGTGCATGACCGAGGTCCTGCCGCGGGCAGGCGAGCGCGTTCGGCCACCGGCCCGGGCGTGCGGTTGCGCGGCCTTGGCCGATCGGCAACGTCAACGTCCCCTGCTCGTCCGTGGAATCCGCTGTCCCACGGCCACGGTCATGTGGCACGCATGACCGTGGCCGGTGCGCAGTGGGCCTCAGGCGCGTCCTACCTCTCCTCCACCCAGCCGCACAGCGCCGCGTCCGCCAGGACGCGGGACACCGCGCGCCGCACCGCCGACGCGTCCGCCGCCCCGGCCAGCTCGAACCGCAGCACCACCCGGTCCTGCCCCACCTCGGGGTGGCAGGCCCAGTGCCCCGGGAGGAGTCCGAGCAGCCGTACGACGGTGGTCCACCCGGTCGGGGCCGCGCGGTCGCGGCGTACGACGACCACGTCGGCGACTCCGGCCCGGGTGGTCCGGGCGGTCCGGTGGGCCGTCATGACGCCGTCCCCCGGCCCTCGGCCGGCCCCGGGGCCAGCACCTGCCGGGCCGCCGTCGCCAGGGCCGTGATGCCGACGGGCAGGGCGGCCCTGACGTCGGGGGCGAACCCGGGTGCGTGGTTGGGCGGTACGGGGTCGCCTCCGGCGCGGGCCGCCCGCCAGGGACCGGCCCCGATGGTCCCGAGCATCCAGTACGCGGCCGGGACCCCGCCCGCCGCGAAGTGCGGGAAGTCCTCGGTGGCCGCGGAACCGGCGAGGTCCAGCACCCGGCCGGGTCCGAGGAGCGCCTCGTGGACGCGGCGCACCCGGGCCGTGAGCGCCGGGTCGGGGCGCAGGGCGGGCGAGCGGGCGGTGACGGTGAAACCGGGGACGCGCGGGGCTCCGAAGGCGTCGGCCTCGGCCCGGACGGCCCGTTCGGCGGCGGCCACCAGCCGGTCGAGCGCCGGTTCCGTGAACGCCCGGATGGTGAGCGAGAGTTCGGCGTGGTCGGGGGTGATGTTGCCGAGCTCGCCCGCCCGCACCGAGCCCACGGTGAGCACGGCCTGCTCGGCGGGCACGGTCTCCTCGGCCACCACGGTGCGCAGGCGCAGCACGGTGGCGGCGGCCATCAGGACCGGGTCGAGGTTGAGGTGCGGGGTGGCCGCGTGTCCTCCCCGGCCGTGCAGGACCGCCTCGACGGCGATGCTGCCCGCCATCAGGGGCTCCCCGCCGGCCGGGGCGTGGGCGAGGGTCCCGGCGGGGAGCGGGGCGGCGTGCTGGGCCAGGACCGCGTCGGGGACGCCGAACCGCTCGTACAGCCTGCCGTCCTCCAGCAGCGACCGGGCCCCTCTCAGCGTCTCCTCCTCGGCCTGGCCGACGACCAGGACCGTGCCCCGCCAGCCGTCCCGGGAGGCGGCGAGGAGGGCCACCGCGCCGGTGACCGCCGCGATGTGCAGGTCGTGGCCGCAGGCGTGCATGACGCCGGGCACGGTGCTGGCGTACGGGAGTCCGGTGGCCTCGGTGACGGGCAGCGCGTCGAGTTCGGTGCGCAGGAGCACCGTGGGGCCGGGGCCGTTGCGCAGGACTCCGACAAGTCCGTGGCCGCTGCCCACGGAACGGGTGACCGTGCAGCCGTGATCCGCGAGCCTGGCGGCGAGGCGGTCGGCGGTGCGGTGTTCGTGGCCGGAGAGTTCGGGGTGGGCGTGCAGGTCGAGGTAGAGCTCGACGGCGGAGCGGAGCAGGGGGCGCGGCAGGGGGCCGAAGGCCGGTGACGTGACGCCCGCGGCTGCCCCGCCGGTCGCGCGCCTGTCGGCCGTTCTCTTCCCGCCCGCGGCTGCCCCACCGGTCGCGTGCCCGCCGCCCGCGGCTGCCCCACCGGTCGCGTGCGCACCGCCCGCGGCTGCCCCACCAGTCGCGTGCCCGTCCACCGTGCGCCCGTCGCCGGTCGCCGTTCCGCCCCCTGTGTGCCCGTGCCCGTCGTCGTCCGCGTTCTCCGTCGCTCTCGCCGCTGTGACCACCGCGCACCTCATCTCTGCTCAACGAGCCTGCTCCGTACGGCTGTCACGTGCCGCGCCGTCGCCCTGCCGCCGGGTGTCAGCGATGTGACAGCGAAACCGCGGCCGATCTGACAGCGGCCGCCCCTGCAATGGGTCCAGCACCCGGGCACCGGGCCGGATCGGCCGGCCGGACCCCCACGAGACCAGGGAGATCGCCATGACCCCCAAGACCGAACTCGCCACCCTCGCCGACGAGATCCTGGAGCTGGAGTCGGAGACCTTCGAGATCTCGGACTACTCCGACGCCTCCGAGGTCGTCCTCGCCGGTTCCACGTCGTGTTCCTCGACGTCGACCTGCTCCAGCACCACCAGCACCACCTCCTGCAGCGCCTGATACCGCTGCTCGGCCCGCCCGGCGCCGGCCCCCTCCGTCGGTCGGAGGGGGCTTTCGCACGTGGTGCGCGCGACGGTCACGGGAACGGGTGCGGGGCGGCTTTGATCTCCGCCTCCGGCAGGTCGTCGGCCCGCCGGCCCGCCGCCCGCAGTGCGGTCCGCAGCCGGGGCAGGTGCAGCGCCCGCTGTCTGCTCCAGCCGAAGTCCAGCGGCAGCAGTCCGGGGACGACGGTGGAAACGGTGTGCAGGCCCATCCGGTGCTGCTCCGGCGTCGTCTGGTCGACGGCGATGACGTCGTACCCCGCCCCCTGCAACTCGTTCCGCAGCAGGCGCAGATCGTCCAGCAGATCGCCGGTGCGGGGGCGCAGCGGCTCCCAGTCGGCGAATACCTCCGTCAGCGGCAGCACGGCGGCCGGCTCCAGGTACTCGGCGGCGTGCCGGGCCATCGACGGCAGCCCGTAGAGCTGGGCGTGGTCCTTGAGATGCCGGACCTTGGTGAAGTCCCGCTCCATCTCCTCCAGTTCGGCCCGGCGTTCCGCCACCTGGTAGGGCAGGTGCGGGATGTAGGTGAGCACTTCGGACAGGGCCGCCTCCACCGTGTCCGCCGGGTCGAAGCCGGCTGCCGCGCTGAAGGACAGCGTGCCGGGGCCGCCGTCCCTGCGGACCGCCAGGGCGGTGATGACGGGGACCGCCAGATCCATCCGTGTGTCGAAGGCGTGCACGTCGTAGCCGTGCAGGGCCGCCCGGTCGAGCATCGAGCGGACGGCGGGGGCGGTCGCGCCGGTGAGGTCGATCCCGGTGAGGCGCGCCCGGCCGTACCAGGCGAGGAGGAAGGCGTCCCGCTCGACGAGTTCGAGGAGGCCGAAGAGGATCGCCTCCGCCAGGCTGCCGCCGGTGGCACAGCCGTTGGAGCATTCGAAGACGAAGTTGTCCGCGTCGACGCCCGCGCTGTAGTGGGCGAGCCGGGCGGGGACGAGGATGGGCGCGTCGTCACGCAGGGAGTAGCCCCAGACCCACGGGATCGGCCGGTCCGGGTCGAAGGGGCTGACCAGGGGGTCGGTGGCGTACGTCTGAGGGGTGTAGAAGCCGCAGTCGGCCGGGTTCAGGGCCTGTCCGGTGAGGTTGCGGTAGCTGTCGACGACCGGGGTCGTGCCGCGTCGGCGGTGGGTGCCCGCGTACCGCTCCAGGCCCTCCAGGTGGGCGAGGGTGCGGCTGGTGGCGTACCGGTTGGCCTGGCCGCTCCAGGTGACGTCGTTGAGACCGGCGTACCCGCGCACGAAGTGGGTTCCGGCGACCGGGGCGGTGGTGGTGGACGTGGGATTGATCCAGATGTCCGAGCCGAGCGCGCCGCAGACCGGGTTGGCGAGGGCGGCGGTCGGCAGCGGGTAGGAGTCCAGGGTGCGCAGGCGGTACGTGCCGGGGTCCGGTTTGGGGGTGGCGGCCAGGGTCATACGGGCGGCCTCCGCCGTGTCCGGGACCTCGTGGACGCAGGCGGGGCACAGGGGTTCGGGCAGCAGCGGGAAGGTGGCCGTGGCGAGGGTGACCAGGTCGACCCGGGTGACCTGGGGAAGCACCCGGTCGGCGGGGGGCGCGGTGGAATTCTCGGGGCCGGGCGCTCCCGGGGTGCTGCGAAGGCCCGTGAAGACCGCGCTGTACGTCGCCCACACCGCGTCCACCGCGTACTCCGTGAGCACCGGCCAGTCCACGGCCCCCTGCGGCTCATGCCCCAGCTCCAGGGCCTCCCGCTCCGACCGGCTGCGCAGCCGCTGCCAGCGCATCGCCAGGCACTGGCCGCAGACGGCGGCGTCGGGTCCGCCGCCCCAGGGGCCGATGAGGACGGCCCGGGAGGTCAGCTGCACGGAGGCGGCGGGCCGGGCGCCGGCGTACGGGTCCGGGTGGCCGAAGCCGAGGACGTCGGCGGCTCCGAGGGGGACCACGTACGGCGCGGGCGGGCCGCCCTCGCCGGGCACCTCCGCGTGGCGGGCCGACAGGGCGGACTGGAGCCGGGCGCGTGCCGCGTCCAGTGGGATCGGGGCGGTGGCCGTCGTCATGACTTGTCGCTCCAGCGGAAGGTCTTCAGCGCCACCGCGCCGAGGAGGAGGGCGAATCCGGCGAGGACGGCACAGGCGACGCCGATGTCCGTCGGGGAGCCGCCGCCGGTCAGCGCGCCGGAGACCCCGTCGTTGAGGTAGCGCAGGGGCAGGATCCGGGAGAGGGTCTGCATCCAGCCGGGCATGGCGTCCAGCGGGAAGAACGAGCCGGACAGGAACGCCATGGGAATCATCAGGCAGTTGGCGACGGCGGCGACCGCTTCGGGGGTCTTCGCATAGCTGCCGACGATGACGCCGAGCGCGAGGAACGCGGTGATGCCGAGCACCAGCACCGGCAGGACGAGCGGCCAGCGGCCGTCCAGCTCAAGCCCGAAGGAGGGCAGCAGGGCCACGGCGACGAAGAGGGCCGCCTGGACGGCACCGATCGCCAGGGCGAGGACGTAACGGGAGGCGAGGACGGCGGAGACCGGGGTGGGCGTCATCCGGATCAGCCGGAGGATGTCATCGCGCCGCCACTGCATGAGGACGAACCCGACGCCGAAGACCGCGGCGTTGGCGACGCCCCAGGACAGCACACCGGGCGCGATGTAGTTGATGTAGGGCTTGCCGCTCTCCTCGACCGTCTGGCCGTGGAAGATCAGCCCGAAGACGACCAGGAAGATCAGCGGGAAGGCGAAGGTGAAGAAGAGGGTGGTGCGGTCGCGGGTGTAGGCCCGGTACCCGGCCTGGCTCAGCGCGGTGTAGGCGCTCATGGGGTGTCTCCGTATCGCTGGATCGCTGCGCGTGGGTGGGGCGGATCTTCCGGGATCTGGGGCTTCCGGGCGGATCTTCCGGGGGTTACGGCTGCGGGGCGCCGGTGCCGGTGAGGTCCAGGTACACGTCCTCCAGGCTCGCCGTCCTGGTCTGTACGCCCTGGAGCCCGGTGATCGCGTCGACGGCGGCCAGGACCCGGCCCGCGGCGAGGGTCTCCAGGACGATCGAGCCGCCCTCCTCGGTCACCCGGTCCACGGCCTCGATGGCGCGGGCCTGTTCGGGGGTGAGGCGGCCGGCCGGGACCAGCAGCCGGGTGGTCGGGGTGGCGGCGGCGATCAGCCGGCCGGGGCTGTCCAGCGCGGCGACCCGGCCCGCGACCATGATGGCGACCCGGTCGCAGAGCGCCTCGGCCTCGTCCAGGTGGTGGGTGGTGTAGACGATGGTGCGGCCCAGGCCCTTGAGGTCGTGCAGGACCTGCCAGAGCGAGCGGCGGGCCTGCGGGTCGAGGGCGGCGGTCGGCTCGTCCAGGAAGATCAGTTCGGGGTCGTGGACCAGGGCGGAGGCGATGGCGAGCCGCTGCCGCTGGCCGCCGGAGAGGTCGTCGACCCGGGTGTCGCCCTGCTCGGTGAGGCCCACGGAGGCGAGCGTGCGCTCGGCTGCCGCCGCGTCGCACCGGTAGAGGGCGGCCACGGTGGCCAGGTGTTCGCGGGCGGTCAGCCGGACGAAGAACGCGGAGGCCTGGGTCTGCACGCCCAGCCGGGGCAGCAGGCCGGTGTTGCGCGGCCAGGGGCTCTCCCCAAGGACCGCCACCGTGCCGGAGTCGGCCCGCCGCTGGCCCTCCATGATCTCGACGAGGGTCGTCTTGCCCGCCCCGTTGGGTCCGAGCAGCCCGAAGAACTCCCCGCGTTGGACGGTCAGCGAGACCCCGTCGACGGCCCGGGTCGTCCCGTACGTCTTGCGGACCTCGGTCAGGGCGACGGCGGGATCGGTGGACGGCCCGGCCGGGGGGTCCTGCGGGAAGTGGGGGGCGGTGGACGTCATGGGACTCTCCTCGATGGGGAACAGCGGGCCCGGGGCGGGTACTTCAGGCGGTCAGCAGGTGGTGGACGCCCGCGACGGCGACCGCGACGGCGGCGGCGAGGACGAGGGCCGTGGCCGACGCGTAGGCGGGGTAGGCGATCCGGGCCCGGCGCGGGTAGGCGGCCGCCTCGGGGGAGCGGCGCAGGGCGAGCCGCAGATAGCCGCCCGCGGAGGCGGCGAGGCCGGTGGCCCCGGCGAGCTGGCACGCGATCCTGTAGCCGTCCAGCGGGGGCAGCGGCACGAGCATCGTGAACGCCTGGACGCTGCCGAGGAGCAGAAGGGCGGCGAACGCGTCGTGCGTCGCGTCGTCGAGCGGGGCGAACAGCCACAACGCGCAGAACGGGAGCAGGAAGACCAGGTTCATCACGGCACCGGCGGCGGCCGTGGCGATGCGGTGCCGGCGGGTGCCGAGGTAGAGGTAGTCGTCGACCGTGCAGTACATGATGACCGCGGGCAGCCGCCACCGCAGCCCGATCTCGGCGACCCGCCCGCCGTAGTGCCGGGCCACCACGCCGTGCGCCAGTTCGTGGAGGGCGGTGCTCACCCAGAGGAGGACCGCCGTGCCGGCCAGCAGGACCGGATTGGCCAGCAACTCGCACACCGCGAGCAGCAGTTCACCTGACCGGGCGACGACGACCGCCTCCATGGCGAGGATCAGGGCCAGCAGGGGGACCAGGGCCGCGGGTGCGAGCAGGAAGCCGAAGATCCGGTGGAGGCGGGCGGTGGTGGCGTCGGCGTCGGCCACCAGGGGGAGGGAGCCGCGCAGGAGAGTGCGCTTCTCCGGCGGTGCGGAGGGGGAGCGGGCTCCGGCGGTGCAGAGGGGGAAGCGGGCTTCGGCTCGGGGGCGCCGGCCAGCAGCCCCTTCGCGCCCAGCAGGGCCAGGAGCCGCTGCCAGTGGGCGTCGCCCAGCCGTCGCCCGTACTCCCCCGCGTACGCCTCACCGATCTCCGCGAGGCTCCGTTCCCCGTCCATCCGGGCGATGAGGAAGTGCTCCTTGGGCCCGACCTTGAAGGAGTTGCCGGTCTCGGCGTTCTTGATCAGGTGCACGGTCGCGGCCCCGTCCAGCAGCGGATCGCTGAGAAGCACGCGGGGCCGCAGCGCGGGGCGGTAGGCAGCGAGCGCCTCGGGGGCCGCGCTCACGCGGTCTCCTGGAGGACCCGGCCCAGGACGTGGCTGAGATAGGCCTCGTCGCGGATGGTGACGTGCAGCCGGTTGTTGGTCATGTGCATGTGCGGAGAGAGCAGCAGGGGCAGCGCCACCGCGGGGTCGGTGACCCGCTCGTCCCGCTCGCCGTCCCAGGACCGGAACACCAGATCCCCGTCGACGGCCAGTTTCCGGGCCCGGTCCCGCAGTTCGGCGCAGTGCTCGGCCCAGCCCGCCAGGGAGCCGGGCAGCGAGCGGGCGCTCCCGGGCGGCGCCGTGGCGGCCCGGACCCGCGCGAACCGGTCCCGCAGACCGTCCGCCGTACGGGCGTAGTTGGTGTCGTACTCCTCGGTGCCGATGAAGCCGGTGCCGGGGAACGCCCGGTGCCAGAACGCGTAGTAGTCGTCGAGGTATCGGGCCAGCTCCGCCCGGTCCGGCAGGAAGCTCGACGACATCACCATCATCAACTGGGCCGCCGTGCCCAGAAGTACGGTGCGCAGGTGGAGGTTCTTGGTGGCGAGGGCGTCGATCACCAGGTCGCTTGAGTGCCGGAAGTGCCACTCGGCCAGCTCGATCCCGGCGGGCCCGCCGTACTTCCCGAACTCCGGCTCGTACGGCTCCCGGTGGCGGGAGTTGTTGGGGCGCAGGTTCATCCGGCCCTGCGCGTCCGTGTAGTGGCCGCGCTCGCTGCCCGGGAACTCGATCTCGAAGAGCGTGTTGTAGAAGTCGTTGAGGAACCCGGAGTCGACCTCGTACAGCGCGGGCCGCTCGGCCAGGAACGCGTCCACGGCCCGCTCGGTGCGGCGGGCGACTTCCGGCCCGGCGGCGTCCGTCGACGGCTTCAGGCGGAGCCGTACGTGGGGTCCTTCCAGCCAGTAGTTGATGAAGAAGTACCCGGCGAGCAGGCCGTCCGCCTCCAGCTCCGCGACCAGGGGGCGGACGCAGTTCAGGAGGAAGGGGCGGGGGTTGGCGGCGTAGAAGACATGGGTGGCCTGCCAGGCTCCGGTCGTCCCGGTCGTCCCGGTCGTCCCGGCGGTGGGCGGTGTCATGCGGTCCTCCTGCGGACGGGTGCGGCCGTCTCCACGGCCAGTTCGGCGACATGGCGGCCGGTGCCCGAGACGGTGGGCAGCGCGTCCTCATCCGGCAGCATCTCCCGGAACACGACGCGGGCTTCCGGGGACTTGATCAGCGCCTCGAAGGCGGACAGGGACAGCGGGCTGTCGAAGTCGAGGTACTGCGGTTTGGCCCCGGTGGCGCTTCGGGCCCCGGTGTCCGACACGGTCGCGAAGACCCGGTCGGGCAGCCGGTGGGTCCGCCGGAAGGCGTGCCAGTCCAGGAACCAGCCGTCCTCCGGGGTGCCGGGCCGGTGCAGCGGCAGGACGGCGGCCGGAGCGCTCCAGCTGCGCCGACTCAGGACGAGCGAGCCGTGCCGTACCCGGGGCCGCCCGGTGACGCCGTCGCGCGGCTCGCCCTCGGGGACGCCCGCCCACACGTTGAGCGGGGCCATCGAGGTCGGGGAGAGGAGGAGCAGGGTGCGGGGCAGTTCGGGCAGGGCGAGGGGGACGAGGTAGCCGAGGTAGACGGGGATCACCTCGCGGTCCAGGCGGGCCGAGCGCAGGACGAGCCGGTCGGCGTCCGGGTCGTGGACGAGGTGGAGGTCGTCCAGATCGATCCTGAACTCATGCTCCAGTGTGCCGCGTTCGCCTGGGCAGACGATCTCGTACGGGGTCAGCCGGCCGTGCAGGTTGAGGTTGCTGGTGACCGGACCGCCGGTGACCTCGGCGAGGACGGCCCCTTCGGACACGAGCGTTCCCGTGTGCGCGAGGAGCTGTTCGCCGAGACCGTCGAAGAGCTGGGTGAACCGGCTGAACGGGAACGACACCCCGCCGTAGGACCGGTTGAGGACGACGAGCGGGTCGCCCGGGCGGTCGGCGATCTGGACGTGGTGACTCATCGGGGCGAAGTCGACCGGTGGCAGGTCCAGTTCACCGGCAACCGCGTCCAGGAACGCGTCGTCGAGCCACACCTCGGCCGCCCCGGCTCCGCCGCCTCCCACAGAGCGGCCATCCGGGCGCTGAAGGTGCGGCGCGCGGCGTCGAGGGCACGCAGCCGGGGCAGGCCGAGCCAGTTGACCTCCGGGACGTAGGTGCCGTCGGCGTCGTACGGAGTACGGGAGGCGGTGAACGTCATGTACTGGTCGAAGAAGTCCTCGTGGAAGTCGTGGACCAGCTTGAGCAGGTCGTCGCAGCGCCCGCCGCGTCCGTAGCGCGCCAGGAAGAAGCCCTGGAAGGTGATCCGCTGCGGAAGGGTGAGGTCGAAGGCGGGCAGCACCCGCTCCACGGCCGCCATCGGCCCGGCGGCCAGCTCGCGCCAGGCGTCGGGGTCCAGGGTGACGCCCGTGCCGACGCCGCCCGGCGCGCCGCCTGCGGCCGTGTCGCCCGTGGCCGGGTCGCCCGTGGCCAGGGCGCCCGTGCCGGCGCCCTCCACGCCGGCGTCCCCCACGCGTGCGTCCCCCCGGTCGTCCGGCGCGCGCCCCACGCCCGCCGCCGCGTCCTCGTACAGCAGCGTCTGCGGGACCTTCGGGCGCGCGACCCCCAACTCCTCTTCCTGCACCGCCCGCAGCCCGGCCCGCACGGCTGCCAGCAGGGCGCGCCGCTCGGCCGGGGCCGCGTCGGCGAAGCGGGCCGTGTGGGCGGCGGGCTCCTCCAGGCGGTCCGCGAGCCGGCCGGCCCAGGGGCGGTCCAGGCCGCGCAGCGCGTCCTGGAAGGCCCGGAGCGGGTCGGTGTCGTGGACCTCGGTCCGCAGACACGGCACCTGGACCATGCCGACGTCCAGGAGCGCCCCGAGGTACTGCTCGCACTCCTCGCGCGCCGCTCCCCGGTCCCGCTCCAGCCAGGCCGCCAGCTCGCCGTAACGGATCGTGCCGCGTTCCTCGAACAGGCCGAGCAGCCGTTCCAGGGTGCCGCTGCGGCGGAGGAAGAACAGCCGGTCCTTCACGGCGTCGAAGGTGACGGCGGTGTCGTCGTCCCCCGCCGTGACCCAGCGCCGGACGTACCGGACCCGGTCGTCGTCGCGCCCCCAGCCGGAGGCCAGGGCGAGCGGCAGATCGGCCCGGCGCACCGGGTCGGCGATCACCGCGTCGGCGAGCCGGCCGAGCGCCACGACGTTGAGCCGGACCTGTGTCCGCCATTCCTCGCCGACCCGCACACGCAGGCCATCCGAACCGCCGAGGACGCCGGGGGCGACACCGGTGAAGGTGGAGAAGGGGCTGGTCTTGCACGCGGTCCGGTACACGTAGGAGAGCAGCGAGCGTTCGATCTTGCGCTGTTTGCGATCCGGCCGCGCCCCGGGACGGGACGCCTTCTCCCGGTAGGTGTCGAGCTGGGCGTCCAGGGTCGGCGAGGCGAGCAACAGGCCCTTGCGCAGTCGCTCGTGACCCGCGATCCGGGCCAGCTCGGTGCGGGTGCGGCCGGTCTCGTCCGCCAGCAGAGCGGCCCCCGCGTCCCGCCGGCCGGCGAGGGCGCGCCGGCCGGTCAGCCAGTCCGCGAGGGCCCGGGCGGCGGCCGGGTCGAGGGCGCGGACCCGGGTGAGGGCGTCCTCGGCGGCGGGGTCCGGCAGCCGGTTGTTGAACACGTCGCGGCGCAGCTTCAGCAGGGTGCGGCGCAACGGTTCGTCGTCGCTGCCGCCGATCAGCCCGTGCAGCTGGTCGGCGGCTTTCCCGGCGAGCAGTGTCAGCTGTTCGGTGGTGTCGAGGACGTCGTCGGCCCAGCGGCGGCTGTCGGGGCAGCGCAGCGCCCGGACCTCGTCGACCGGGAGCCCGGCGACGCGCAGCATGAACGCGGGTACGGCGGCATGGGAGTTCGCGGTATCGGTCATCGTCGTGTCCCCGCTCAGGCGATCTCGTAGCGGAAGTCGGCCGGGGCGGGGCGCTCGTTGCCGATCATCATGATCAGCAGGGGCGCCTCGCCCGTCCCTTCGAGTCCCAGCTCCTCGATGTAGGAGATGTTGTCGAAGCCGAGGGCGACCCCGCAGCCGAGCTCCACGGCCGCGGCAGCGGTGTAGACGGACTGGGCGACGGCCCCGACGGTGGCGTTGACCAGCCGGTATCCCCGGTCGCCGACGGCGTCGAGGACGGCGGTGGTGCGGACGGTCGGCACGAGGACGGCCCCGGCCTGCTCCAGGTTGTAGTTGGCGAGGAAGTAGTTCCGCTGGAGGAACTCCCCCGGCCGCCCCTCCTTCACTCGCCGCAGGCTCCGCCGCCCAGGGTCGTAGACGTACGAACCGGGTTCGACGCCCTCGACATGGCTCACGAACGCGTAGAGCTGCGCCAGCCGGACGTCACCGGTGTCGCCGCCGAGCCGTGACCCGGCCGATGCGGCGGCCAGGCAGGCGGCCAACTGGTCCGCGGTGACCGGATTCTGGGCGTCGAACCGGCCGAAGCTGCTGCGCCGGGCGCGCAGCGCGGTGCGCACGTCGACGTCCAGGGGCCGGGCGGGCGGCAGCGCGACCTCCGCGAGTCCCGGGTCGACGGGGTGGGCGGCGGCGGGCCGGAGGGCGTCCGGGCCGGGGCGGGCGGTGGCGTCGGCGGAGGTGGCCGCCTGCATGCGCAGCAGGGCGTCGAAGGTGAGGACGGTACGGGAGCGCTCGATGTCCGCCCGCCGGACGGAGACGGGCGCCGTGGCGTCCGGGCGGCCCGAACCCACCTGTCCACCAGCCCACTTGAGAGGCACGACAGCGAAGATCCCTTCCTGCTCCGGGTCCACGCCGAGCAGAGCGGCGAGGCGTTCCTCGTCGAACCAGAGGGCCGGTTCGACGGCGAGGCCCGTGGCAGCCGCCCACATCCGCCAGGTCTGGACACAGGCTCCGAGGTCCATGGAGACGGCGTGGAAGGAGAAGCTGTTGTACTTGAAGGAGTTCTGCCAGTACTTGATGCCGAGCACGAGGTACTGATCGGTTGCGGGGCCCGGTGCGCCGTCGCCCAGCGCCTCGCGCACCTGCCCGGAGACATCGCCCGTGAGCAGCCGTTGCATGGTGTGGTGCCGGGTGGAGTAGTAGTGCACCCCCGGCGGTACGGGTGCGCTCGGCCCGGACACCCAGTGGATGCTGACCGGGTAGAGCCCGCCGCCGGAGGCGGAGCCGCGCGACCAGTTGGCCAGCGGGTAGAAGGGCAGGGCGTTCAGGTCCGTGTTGGCCTGGACGCCGAGGCGGCGGCCGGTCAGACCGTAGGAGTCGCGGAGCATGCCGGAGAGCGACACGAGGTCGAACTCGTACACCGGCGGGACGCCTTCGGGGAACAGGCCCCGGTCGAGCGACGCCCCGGCCGGATAGGGGGCGTCGGGCAGCGGGAAGCCGTCCGCGCCCGGGTGGTACTTCGCCTTGCGCGGGCCGTCCTGCCAGTTCGGCACGTAGTCAGCGGGGTCCATCGGGACCCGGCCGCGGTGCATGATCGCGGCGGCGTATTCATGGGCGTATCCCATGGCGGGCTCCTTGGTCACGGCAGGAGGGGGAAGGGAAGAGACGGTCATGGGATCGGTCAGGGACGCGGTCACGGGGATCCGTCACGGGAACGGGTGCGGGGCCGGGTTGAGATCGGCGTCGGTGAGGTCCGCCGTGCGCAGGCCCGCCTCGCGCAGGGCGGTGCGGAGCCGGGGCATCCCCAGGGCGCGCTGACGGGTCCAGCCGAAGTCGATCGGCAGCAGTCCGGGCACGATCACGCTCACCGTGGTCAGCCCCAGGTCCCGCTGCTCCGGCATGGTCTGGTCGACGACCACCACGTCGAACCCGGCGGCGGCCACGGCGTCCACGCACCGGCGGAGGTCCTCACACAGATCCTCGGAGACCGGAAGGACCGGCCGGGCGCCGGGCCCGTCCCCGTACAACTCGCCGAAGGAGCGGGCCGGTCGGCGTGCGGAGCCCGGTGCGCCGAGCAGGAAGTCCGCGTGGTCGCCCATCTCCGGGATGCCGTAGGCCAGCGGATGGTCGTGCAGCGCCTCGACCCTGGCGAAGTCGGTGGCCATGGCGCGCAGCCGCTCCTCGTCCCGCTCGGTGCGGCCCTGGAGGTTGACGGCGTCGGTGGCGATCTCGCAGAGCGCCCCGGCGAGGGCCGCCTCCGGGTCGAGCCCGGCCCCCGCGCCGAAGCACATCCGGCCGGGCCCGCCGTCGGGGCGGACGGCGACCCCGGTGACGACGGGGATCGGGAAGGTGATCCGGGTGTCGAAGAACCGCGCCTCGTAGCCGTACATCTCCAGCCGGTCCACCATGTGTCGGGTGGCGGGGCGGCGGCTGGTGCGCGGGTCGATCTCGGGCAGCGCGGCCCGCCCGTACCAGGAGAGCAGGAACGCGTCCCGCTCCACGACCTCCATCAGCCCGAAGTAGACGGCCTCCTCCAACGCGCCGCCGGAGGCGCAGCCGTTGGAGCTCTCCTGCACGAACCGGTTCTCCAGGCCCGGCGCGTGGTAGTACGTGAGCACCTCGGGAACCAGGACGGTGTGTCCGTCGCGCAGCGACCAGCCGCGCACCCAGGGGATCTCCCGGTCCGGGGTGAAGGGCCGCACCCGGGGGTTGGCCCGGTGGAAGGCGTCGGAGTAGAGGCCGCAGACGCGCGGGTCCACGGCGGCCCGGCCCTCGGCGCGCAGGGCGTCCAGGGTGGCGTGCACCTGGGCGTGTCTGGCCCGGGGCCGCATGCCCGCGTACCGCTCCAGGCCCTCCAGCACGCCGATGCGCACGCTGTCGGCGAAGGTGTCGGCGTGCCCGCCCCAGAACGTCTCGCGCAGATACGGGCCCGAGCGCAGGGAGAAGCAGCCGATGGTGGCGGAGGTGGACGTGGAGGAGACGTCGTGGACGACGGAGGGGCCGAGCGACCCGCAGACGGGGTTGGCGTACGGCTCGACGGGCAGTTCGTGGTCCCGGAGGTCCCGGACCCGGAAGCCGCCGGGCCGCAGCTTGGGCGCGGGCTTCAGGGTGAGGACGGCGGCCTCCTCGCTGTCGGGTTCGGGCTGCCCGCAGCCGGGGCACTCCGGGTCGGGGACGAGCGGGTAGTGGCGGACGGCCAGGGTCTGGAGGTCGACGAGATGGACGGCGGGGAAGGCCCCGGTGTCCGGTCCGCCGCCGGCCAGCCGGGCGGCGATCACCCCGGCGACGGCCTCGGCCGCGAACGGGGTGACGTACGGGGACGGGCCGGCCGCCCGGGTCCCGGCCCCGAGCTCCAGCGCCTCGCGCAGGGCGACGGACCGCACGGCCTGCCACCGGCGCTCCAGGCAGCGCGCGCAGGGGCGCCGGGCGGTGCCGGGCGGCGTCGGCAGGGGGCCGACGACGGCGTGCCGCCCGTAGTGGCGCACGGGCACGGCATCGGCCCGGGTCACCTTCTGGTCCGCCGTGAACGCGTCGTGTACGCCGAGGGGTTGGACGTCCAACGGCGTGGTGACTGCCGCCGCCCTTCCGTGCCGGGAGAGCGCCTGCCGCAGCAGTTCCCCGAGCAGCCGGGCGGACTCCCCCAGCACGGGAGCGCCCGGTGCGTCGGGCCCGTCCGGCGCGCCGGGCACGTCGGGTACATCCGGCCCCATGGGCGCGCCCCGCAACGTCTCAACGGCCATCGGTGCCGCCCTCGCCGTCCACCGTGAGCAGCACCCGGGCCGTGGCGACGGAGCCGGAGCGCAGGTCCGCCGGGGTCGTCGGCACGTAGAGGGCGTCGCGCCCGGCGGACGCCAGCGCCTCCAGCACCGCGTCGAACGAGGTCTCCGCCGCATCCGCCACGACGGACTCGCCGCCCACCGCGATCGCGCCGGGAGCCAGGTCGGCCACCAGCGGGTCACCGTGGTCGACCGCCGTCTCCGGGTCCTCGGCGGCGAGCTGCACCTGCCCGAGCAGGTCCCGCAGGGCGCCGGCTGCCGCCGTACGCCGCGACAGCCCCGAACCGACCGCCCAACGAGATTCGCCGGCTGACCCGTTGGCCTCCCGGGCCAGCACCGCGTGGGCCGTGCTGCGGTCCGCCTCGCCCAGGTCGAGGAGGTCCACGGCGATGTCCAGGTTCGCGGCGGACTTCAGCAGGAACACCAGCTCCGGGTCGTCGCCGCCGACCGCCAGCGGGCTCACCGCGGTGGTGCCCCGGACCGCGCGGAGCAGGGCGTCGTGGGCGAGCGCGGACAGCAGCCCCCGGCCCGCCGCCTCCGCCGCGCTGCCGCCCGACCCGGCTCCGGCGGTGGTCGCCAGGTGCACCCGGTCGCGGTTGCCGGGCCCGAACGGGCGCAGGGCGGCGGCCGGTACGCGTACCGGGTCCTTGCCGATCAGGGAGGTCGCCACCGCCCAGGCGGCGGGCGCGGCCCCGGTGCCGCCGCCGGTCGTCAGGGCGTCGGGCCCCAGTGTCCGCAGCTCCCGCACCGCGGCGCCCGCCCGGTCACCGAACTCGGCTCCCTGGACGCCCGTCAGCGGAACCATGTGCTCCACATACGTCTCGGCCGCCGCGTACAGCGCCCGGGTCCGTGCCCCGGCCAGGTGGTGCACGTCGAACGCGGCGATCCGGCGGCGCGCCCCGCCCGCGAGCGCCACCTCGACCCGGCTGAGCTTCAACGGGGTCTGGGTCAGCTCCTCGTCGTCGTAACGGCGGAAGGTCCCGGTGTACGGGCGGACCAGCGCGTTGCTGATCCGGTTCAGCTCCTCGACCAGCTCCTCCGCGTCCCGGGCGGTCTCCACGGTCGCGGTGACGGGCAGGGCGAGCGTGGAGGGCAGGGCGGCGGGTCCGTCGGCGTCCTCGGCGGGGAGCGCGGCGCAGCGGACGCAGCGCGGGTGGGGCCGGACCGGTTCGGCGATCACGTCGAGCGATTCCAGATCCTGGACGAGGACCTGGCCGGCCGTCTCGGCGGGCAGCGCTCCGGTGGTCAGGCGGAAGACCTCGTAGCCGACGAGGTTGCCCACCATCGCGGCGACCGGCCCGGACAGGGCGGCCCCGTCGGACGGCACGGCCCCCGCCGCCTCGCTCCACAGCGCCGCCGCCGTACCGGGGTCGACGTTGCCGCCCAGGCGCAGCAGGGCGCAGGACCAGCAGCCGGTGGAGCTGGCGGTGGAGAGCGGGCCGACGACCAGGCGGCGGCCGAACAACCAGGCGGGGATGAGCGTCACGCCCTCGGGCACCCCGGCGGCCAGCAGCCGGTGCGTGCGCGCCCCGGCCCCGGGCCCGCTGACGACGACGATGTCGTAGCCGTCGAGGCCGGCCCAGCCCGCGTCCGTCCCGGCGGTGATGGTGTCGACGCGCGCCCCGTTGGCGGCGGCCTCGGCGATGACGTCGTCGGAAGCCGCTGCCGCGCCGATGCTCGCGCACCCGTTGCGCACCAGGCTCAGCACGCACCAGCGGGCCGTCTCGTCGTCGCCGAGGACGGCGACGCGGGTGGCGCGGTAGCGGGCGAAGCGGGCGGGGGCGTCGTCGGTGTAGTGGTCGACGTAGGCGATCTGGGCGGCGAACCGTTCGGCGGTCTCCGGGTCGACCGCGTCCCCGGCGGTGTCGGCCTCGGGGATGTCCCGGGCGAAGCCGCGCGCGTACAGCGTCTTGACCAGTTCGGCGGCCATCGCGCGCTGCGCGGGCCCGAAACCGGCGCAGAGTTCGGCCATGCGGTGCTGCCCGGTGAGGTGCGGGACGACGAGGGAGGCGAAGCGGTAGGCGGTGCGGCCGGTGAGGTGGAAGCCGCCGTCGGCGTTGTGGAACAGCACCCCGCCGGGGGTCTCGGTGAACAGCACGTCACGGCGGATGTGCGGCCGGGTGCCGGCGAGCGCGTCGAACGCCGTGGTCGCGGTGGTCTCCGTGGTCGCGGGCGTCGGTGCGGGCGTCGCGGTGGTATCCGTCGTCTCCGTCGTCGCGGGCGTCGGTGCGGGCGTGGCGGATCTGACGGGGGCGGCGGGGGCAGCGCTCTCGGCCATGGGGATCACACCTTCTCTGTGCGGCGGTCGCGGATCCGGGCGGTTCTTCGTACGTGGGCGCGGAGCAGATCGTGGATGCGGTACGGGCCCGGTGGGCCGTCCTCCAGCAGTCCGGCGTCGGCGAGTTGTTCCCGTACGGCTTCGGGAACGGGTCCCTCGTCCTCGGGGCCCCGGTCGTCGAGCAGCGTCGGGGGACCCTGCGCGAGGTGGGTGAACGCCTCGGACAGCCGGGGGTCGAGCCGGCCGAGCGCCCGGTCGAAGAGGCCGGTGACCGAGTGGTCCGGGGAGTCGGTCAGGGTGAGCCGGGCGAGCGGGTCATCGCCCAGCCAGCCGGCGGCGTCGGAGAGCCGCAGGCCCGGCCGGGTGAGCAGCCGGGCGGTGAGGATGCGCAGGGCGGCGGGGAAGTGGCCGCACACGGCGGCGAGCCGGTGTGCGGCGCGGGGTTCGGCCTCCACACGCTCGGCGCCCAGAGCGGTCAGCAGCAGGGCGTACGACTCGGTCTCGGTGAAGGTCGTCAGGCGCTGCACCCAGCCGCCGTGGGTCGCGATGAGTCCGCCGAGGCCCATCCGGCTGGTGACCACCACGGCGGGGCCCGGTCCGGCTCCGGCTTCCCCTCTCGGCGTGAGCAGGGGGCGCACCTGGCCGGCGTCGACCACGTCGTCGAGGATCAGCAGCGCCCGCCCCTCGCCCGCCGCCCCGAGCGCGGCGGCCACGTCGGCCACCACCTCGCCGGCCGGGCGGGGTTCGCCGCCCGCGCGGGTCATCCGGACGAGCAACTGCCCGGCGGGAAAGGCGTCCCGGACGAGCCGGGCGGCGTGCTGGGCGAGCGCCGACTTGCCGATGCCGGGGGCCCCGGACACCACGACGGTGAGGGGCCGGTGGTCCTCGGGGCCGGGGGGCGGGGGTGCGGTGAGGCGGGCGGTCAGGGCGGCGGCCTCGGCGGCGCGCCCGGTGAAGTGCGGGACGGCGGGGACGGGCTCGACGCGGGAAGCGGCGACCGGGGCGAAGGCCGTCCCGGCGGCGGTGACGGGTGCGGCGACCGGGGTGGCGCCCTGGGCCGGCGTGGCTCCCTGAGCCGGGGCCGGGGGGCCGCTCGGAGTCGCGGCGGGCGAAGCGCCCCGGGACGTGGCGGACGCGGTGGCCCGAGCCGTGGCGGACGCCGCATCCGGGGCCGTTGAGAGCGCCGCGCTCGGGGCTGTCGAGGACACCGCGCCCGGGGCCGCGACCGGCCGGTCGGCCGGGAGGGGGACGGTTTCGCCCCGGATGACGCGGGGGGCGGCCGGTCCTGCTGGACCGAGGTCCTCGCCGCGCAGGACGGCCAGTTCGAGCCGGCGCAGGGAGGGCGAGGGGTCCACGCCCAGCTCCTCCAGCAGGAACCCCTTGACCCTGCGGTATTCGGCGAGGGCCTGCGACTGACGCCCGCTGCGGTAGAGGGCTTCGATGAGCTGTTCGTGGAACCGTTCGTGCCCTGGGTGGACGCGCGTAGCGGTCCACAGGTCGACCAGCGCCTCGCCGCAGCGCCCGAGCCCCAGCAGCAGGTCGCAGACCCGCTCGACCGCGCGCAGCCGCTCCTCGGCGAGCCGGGGCACCTCGTCGCGGTGCAGGACGACGGACCGTACGTTGGCGAGCAGCGAGCCCTGCCAGAGCGAGAGGGCGTCCCTGAGCGCGCAGAGCTCCGCCTCGGGATCCCGGTCCAGGCTGGCGGCCCTGCGCACCCGGTCGCGGAATCCGAGGAGGTCCAGGGTGGGCGGTGCGGCGGTGATCCGGTAGCCGCCGGGCACCGCCTCGATGGAGGTGGTGACGCCGTGCTTGGCGAACAGCCGGCGGAGCCGCAGCACGCAGGTCTGGAGGGCCGCCCTGGCGGTGGCGGGCTGCTCCTCACCCCAGATCGCGCGCTGCAAGTACTCGGCGGAGACCGGGGAGTTGGCGTGCAGAAGCAGCGCGGCGAGCAGGTTTGCGGGCTTGGAGGGCTGAAGGACGACGGTGTCGGGGCCGTCCGCGAGGGCGAGCGGCCCCAGAAGCTGGAACCGCATCCCGGGAGACGTCCCGAGGAGATCTCCCTCCGGGGTGGGCTCTCCGGCCGGGTGTGCCGGTCCCGCCGCGGCCGCTGGTCTGGACACCCCTAGTCCCAGCCGTTGACCAGCTTGCACATCTGGACGGGCGGTGATTCCGGGGGCAGTTGGCCGATGATCCCCGCCAGCTCCGTACAGATGACACGGGCGATCTCGTCGGCGGCGGGCGGGGGGCCGGCCGGAGAGGTGGCCGATGCGGAGCCGGTGGAGAGGGTGAGGGCGGCGAGGGCGATACCGGTGACGAGGGCGGCGGTTCTGGCCGGGCGGCGCTGCTTGTGCGCAAGCGGAGACCTTGACACGTGTTCCCCTTCGACGGTGGCGTCGGAGCCGGGGGTCGTCCCGGCACGGGAGACGATGCCAGCGCGAAACGCGCCACAAGAGAGGCCGCGATGTCAGCTTGCTGCACGGGGGTCCGCCGCCTTGTGCAGCAAGCTGACACGGTCCTTTGTGACCGACGGCCCGGGGTGGGGAACGGGCTCGACCCCGGGACGTTTGGAGGAACGTCCCGGGGCCTGCCGGTCATCCTACGGTGACGCCTGCGGGCTCACCCCCGCCGGGCGGGTGCGTGCTCACCCGTCCGTCGCGATGGCGTTCAGGACGTTCATCCGGCCCGCCCGGAAGGCGGGGACGAGGGCGGCGAACAGTCCGACGAGGGCGGAGCAGGCGAAGACCGTGAGGATCGTCGGCCACGGGATCTCCAGGACCTCCAGACCCTCCAGCGCCAGCAGCTTCTGGGCCGCGGTGCCCCAGCCCATGCCGAGTCCCAGTCCGAGCAGCGCCCCGAAGAGGGCGATGACCACGGACTCAAGCCGGATCATGCGGCGCAGCTGGCGGCGGGAGAGCCCGATGGCGCGCATCAGGCCGATCTCGCGGGTCCGTTCGACGACGGACAGGGCGAGGGTGTTCACCACGCCGAGGACCGCGACGATGATCGCCAGGGCGAGCAGACCGTACACGATGTTCAGCAGCTGGCCGATCTGGTCCTTCAGCTGTTCCTTGAAGTCGGCCTGGTTCTGGACCTTGTAGACCGGGTACTCGGCGATGGCGCTCTTGAGGGCCGCGTACGCCTCCTTCTCCTTGCCCTCCTCGGCCTTGGCGAACATGACCACGTTCTGCGGCATCCGGTCGGCCGTGACGTAGGACGCCGCCGTCGTGAGGTTGGTGTACATCGCGCCGCGGTCGATGTTGGTGTCGTCGGAGGTGATGGCCGCGACCTTGAGCTTCGCGGTGTCGCCCGCCTTGAAGGCGACGGTGATCGTGTCGCCGACCTTGATCCCGTGGCGCTCGGCGTACTCGTCGCCGACGGACATGGCGTCCTTGTCGTACGCCTTCGCGAGGTCACCGGAGACGACCGTGCGGCGGACGTCCTGCTGGTACGTCGGGTCGGCGGCGGTGATCCCCTCGTCCTCCGTCTTGCCGTTCGGCGCGGTGATCTTCGCCTTGACGAAGGTGTAGTCGGTCATGTGCTCCAGGCCGGGGACGGCGCGCACGGCGTCGGCGGCCTGGGGCACGATCGGGCGGCCGGTGCTGCCGTCCTGGACGATGAAGTCCGCGCCGACCGACTTGTCGAGCTCCTCGGTGGCCGAGGCGACCATGGAGGACCCGACGACGGAGAGGCAGGCCACCAGGGCGAGCCCGATCATCAGGGCGGCGCCGGTCGCTCCCGTACGCCGGGGATTGCGCAGGGCGTTGCGCTCGGCCAGCCGGCCGACCGGGCCGAAGAGCCGCAGGACGACGACGCTCAGCACGCGCACCACGACGCCGGCCAGGAGCGGGCCGATCACGATGAAGCCGATGAGGGTCAGCAGCACGCCGAGGGCGAGGAACATGGAGCCCTCGGTGGCCTTGTCCGCCTGGGTCGTCGCCCACAGGGCCGCGCCGCCCGCCGCCGTCAGGAAGAGGCCGATACCGGCCCTGACCCAGCCGGAGCGGCCGTCGGCGGGGGTCCCGGCGTCGCGCAGGGCGGCCATCGGGGAGACCTTGCCGGCCCGGCGGGCCGGGATGTACGCGGCGAGGACGGTGACGACGATGCCGAGCAGGAGGCCGATGACGGGCGTCGTCCAGGAGACGGTGAGGTCCTCGGTGGAGAGCGTCATGCCGACGGCGCTCATCATCTTCATCAGCCCGACGGCGAGGCCGACGCCGGCCGCGACGCCGAGCAGGGAGCCGACGATGCCGAGGAGGACGGCCTCCAGGAGGACGGACCGGTTGACCTGCTTGCGGCTGGAGCCGATGGCCCGCATCAGACCGATCTCGCGGGTGCGCTGGGCGACCAGCATCGAGAAGGTGTTGACGATGAGGAAGATGCCGACGAGGAAGGCGATTCCGGCGAAGCCGAGCATGGCGTACTTCATGACGTCCAGGAAGCCGGCCATGTCGTCCTTGCTGGCGTCGGCGGCCTCCTGCTGGGTCTGGAGCTTGTACGCGGCGCTGCCGTCGAGGACGGCGGCCACGTTCTTCTTGAGCTGGGTGTCGCTGACGCCGCTCTCGGCGGTCACCAGGATCTGGGTGAAGACGCCCGGCGCGCCGAGCAGGTGCTTCTGCGCGGTGGCGGTGTCGAGATAGACGACGGTCGCACCCGGGTTGGTGGCGGTGAAGGACGCGATGCCGCTGATCCTCGCCTTGAGGTCACCGGTGGCGGCGATGGTGCGCAGCTCGTCGCCGATCGCGAGCTTGTGCTTCTTGGCGGTGTCCGCGTCGACCATCACCTCGGTGGGACCGCGGGGTGCGTGCCCGGACGTGATCTCCATCGAACGCAGGTCGTTCTTGGTCCAGTTGCTCGCGATGGTGGGGGCGCCGGTGTCGGAACCCATGTTCTTGTTGTCGCTGTTGACGACGGTGACCGCCATGGAGTAGGCGGAGCCCTCGGCCCGCTCCACCCCGTCGGCCTTCTCGACCTGCTGGACCACCGAGGCGGGCATCGAGACGGGCTTGCCGTTGTCGGGCTGCTCGCCTTCGTCGGCCGAGCCCTTCGCGCTGACGGTGACATCGGGCGAGGAGACGGTGAAGAGCTTGTCGAACGTGGTGTTCATCGTGTCGGTGAAGACGAGCGTGCCGCAGACGAAGGCCACGGACAGGAGCACCGCCACGGCGGAGAGAGCCATCCGGCCCTTGTGCGCGAAGAAGTTGCGCACCGAGGTCTTCCAGACAGTCATGACGTCCGCCCACGTGCGTCGAAGTGCTTCATCCGGTCGAGGACCTGCTCGGCGGTCGGGTTCTGCATCTCGTCGACGATGGAGCCGTCGGCGAGATACAGCACCCGGTCCGCGTAGGAGGCGGCGACGGGGTCGTGGGTGACCATGACGATGGTCTGGCCCAGCTCGTCGACCGACCTGCGGAGGAAGGAGAGGACTTCGGCCCCGGCGCGGGAGTCCAGGTTTCCGGTGGGCTCGTCACCGAAGATGATCTCCGGCCGGGCCGCGAGCGCCCGGGCGACGGCGACGCGCTGCTGCTGACCGCCGGAGAGCTGGGTGGGGCGGTGCTTGAGACGCTCGGCGAGCCCGACCGTCTCCACGACCTGCTGGAGCCAGGCGGCGTCGGGCTTGCGGCCGGCGATGTCCATCGGCAGCGTGATGTTCTCGATCGCGTTGAGCGTCGGGAGCAGGTTGAACGCCTGGAAGATGAACCCGATCCGGTCGCGCCGGAGCTGGGTGAGCTTCTTGTCCTTGAGCTTGGTGATCTCGGTCTCGTCGAGGAAGATCTCGCCCGACGTCACCGTGTCGAGCCCGGCCAGGCAGTGCATCAGGGTCGACTTGCCGGAGCCGGACGGGCCCATGATCGCCGTGAACTGCCCGCGGGCGATGTCCACATCGACATGGTCGAGCGCGACGACCCGGGTCTCGCCGGTGCCGTAGGCCTTCACGACCTGTCGCGCCCGTGCCGCGACGGCCGTACGCCCTCCAGTGCCCCCGTGCCTGGGAATGGTCACAGCCGTTGTCACGGTTTTTCTCCTATGTCGGTCGATGACTGGACGTCGCTGGGTACGTTCCGAGTCTGCGTTCCGGACCATCCCCCGCACGATGGTGCTCAGCGCAGTCTTCAGGTGGGGTTTTCCCCACCCGCCCCCTGCGGTGAGCCGTAGCGGCGACGTAAGAAGAGGTTAAGGAGAGGCCCCCCGCCGCCACGTCCTCCGCCGGGAGGAACGGGCCCTGGCCCCTATGAGGGGGCGCCCCCTAGGGGAACTCGTCCCTCGGGCGGAGACACGTCAGGGGCTCCCCCTCGGCGTCCCTGGATGAGACAGTGCCACCGGAGATACGTGCATAGGGAAGGAACCCGGTGAGCGGCACCGACGGCAGAAGCGGCGCGGGCACAGGCGACACGGACGCGGGCGGCGGCGACTCAGCCCGTACGGCGCGGGGCAGTGGCGACGCCGCCGCGGCGCCCGCCGTCACCACCCCCGGGGCCGCCGCCCCGTCGTGGCGGCGCTCATGCTCGGTATGGCGCTGGCCGCCATCGACGGCACCATCGTCTCCACCGCCGTCCCCCAGATCGTCGGCGACCTCGGCGGGCTCACCGTCTTCTCCTGGCTCTTCTCCGGCTATCTGCTGGCCGTCACCGTCACGCTCCCCCTGTACGGGAAGCTCTCCGACACCTTCGGCCGCAAGCCGGTCCTGATCGCCGGGATCATCCTGTTCCTGGTCGGCTCGGTCCTCTGCGCGGCCGCGTGGAACATGGCCGCGCTGATCGCCTTCCGTATCGTCCAGGGGCTGGGCGGCGGCGCGCTCCAGGGCACGGTGCAGACCATCGCCGCCGACCTCTACCCGCTCAAGGAACGCCCGCGCATCCAGGCGAAGTTGTCCACGGTGTGGGCCACCTCCGCAGTCGCCGGGCCGGTGGTCGGCGGCCTGCTCGCCGGGTACGCCGACTGGCGGTGGATCTTCCTGATCAACCTCCCGGTCGGGGCGGTCGCCCTCTGGCTGGTCGTCCGCCATCTCCACGAACCGTCCCGCCCGCGTCCGGCCACCCGGCCCCGGGTCGACTGGGCGGGCGCGCTCGCCGTCTTCGCGACCGGCAGCCTGCTGCTCACGGCGCTCGTGCAGGGCGGGGTGGCCTGGCCCTGGCTCTCGGCGCCCTCGCTCGGCCTGCTCGGGGCGAGCGCGGCGCTGGCCGCGCTCACCGTCGTCATCGAACGGCGGGCGGCGGAGCCGATCATCCCGGGCTGGGTGTGGCGGCGGCGCACCATCGCCTCGGTCAACCTGGCGCTCGGCGCGATGGGGCTGCTGATGGTCGCGCCGACCGTGTTCCTGCCCACGTACGCGCAGTCGGTGCTGGGCCTCGGCCCGATCGCCGCCGGGTTCGTGCTCTCGGTGATGACGTTGAGCTGGCCGGTGTCGGCGGCGTTGTCCGACCGGGTCTACAACCGCATCGGCTTCCGGCGGACCGCGATGATCGGCATGAGCGCGGCACTGCTGATCCTGCTGGCCTTCCCCCTCCTCCCCTACCCCGGCGAGCCCTGGCATCCCGCCCTCCTCATGCTGCTGCTCGGCGCGGCCCTCGGCCTGTTCCAACTCCCTCTGATCGTGGGCGTGCAGTCGACCGTCGGCTGGGCGGAGCGCGGTACGACGACGGCGTCGGTCCTCTTCTGCCGCCAGGTGGGCCAGAGCGTCGGCGCGGCGCTCTTCGGGGCCGTCGCCAACGGCGTCCTGGCCGCCCGCCTCCTGGACGCTCCGATGGACGGCCTCCCCGGCGACCTGGACGCGGTGACCCGCGCACTGGAGGACCCGGGCGCGTTCTCCGCGGCGGCCACGGACCACGTGCGCCGGGCGGTGGACGCGGCGGTGGACTACGTCTACATCGGGGCGGCCGGAGCCGCGGCCCTGGCCCTGCTCGCCCTGATCACGCTGGCCCCGCGCCGCTTCCCGGTCATCACGGAGCCGACGGAGGCGGCCGAGAGCGCCGGGGCGCCGGGCCGGCAGGACGCCGCTTCCTAGGTGGTGCCGTAGCGGCGGCGAGCACTCCCTTGATAGGCAAGTCGCTACTTGCCTATGGTGGAGTCATGGCGGACGATGTCTTCAAGGCCCTGGCCGACCCCACGCGTCGGGTCATCCTCGACGAGCTGACCGACCGGAACGGCCAGACGCTTTTCGAGATATGCGGACGGCTGGCGACCAAGCACGGCCTCGGGCTGTCCCGGCAGGCGGTCAGCCAGCATCTGGCGGTCCTGGAGACGGCCGGCCTGGTCACCGCCCGCCGCGAGGGCCGCTACAAGTTCCACGATCTGCACACCGAACCCCTTGAGCTCATCGTCACGCGATGGCTCGGACCGAAGACACCACAGACACCACAGACACCGGAGAGCACCCCATGAGGATCAACCTGACCAGCGTCTTCGTCGAGGACCAGGAGAAGGCCCTGCGCTTCTACACGGACGCCCTCGGCTTCGTGAAGAAGCACGACGTCCCGCTCGGCGGCGAGGACCGCTGGCTGACCGTGGTCTCGCCGGAGGACCCCGACGGCACCGAACTGCTCCTGGAGCCGAACAAGCACCCGGCCGTGAAGCCCTACACGACGGCCCTGGTCGAGGACGGCATCCCGGCGACCGCCTTCGCCGTGGACGACGTACGGGCGGAGTTCGACCGGCTCAGCAAGCTCGGCGTCCGCTTCACCCAGGAGCCGACGGAGATGGGCCCCGTCACCACCGCCGTCCTGGACGACACCTGCGGCAACCTGATCCAGATCATGCAGAGCGCGTAGGGCGGGCGTCCTCACGCCTCGTCCCGAGGCCGCACGGCCGCCACCTCCGCCCACACGATCTTGCCGATCGGGTTCCGGGGCTCCCACCCCCACTTCGTCGCCAGGCATTCCACCAGGAAGAGGCCACGCCCCGACTCCTGGTCCTCCGGGGGCAGCGTCGCGTGCTCGGGGGTCCGGCCGAGCACGGCGTCCGAGACCTCGACACGGAAGCGGCTCGCCGGGCCTTCGTAGTCCACCCGCACATGGAAGTTCCGCCCCCGCAGCCGGCCGTGGCACACCGCGTTCGCGGCCAGCTCCGCCACCACCAGGGCCACCGAGCACGACGCGTCCGTCATCGGCCCGAACCCCCAGTACCCCAGCTGCCGCACCACCGTACGACGGGCGAGCCGCGCTCCCCGGGGCGTCGAGGGGAACTGCCGCGACAGGCTCCCGTAACCGTTGGAGGTCAGCCCGAAGCGGCGCGGCAGGGGTGGGGGCTCCTCCTGCCCGTCGGCACTGCTCGCAGCGGTCGTCCTCTTCCCGGTCATCCAGGCCATCCGTTCACTCGACTCCTCTCACGTCACCCACACGTGCGGGTTCCGTGACGTTCCGTACTCAAGAGTCGGCCGTGCGTCCTAGCCTCGGAAGGTGACAGCGCCTTACCCCGCAGGCCGTAAGAATCGGACGTAGCCCCATGGCCAAAGCAATTGACCCGCAGTCCTCCATGGCGGCCCTCTTCGGGTCGCGCCTGCGCAAGCTCCGCGTCGCGGCCGGACTCACCCAGGCCGAGGTGGGCTCGCTCGCTCACGTGGTCAGCAGCCGCATCGCCCAACTGGAGCGGGCGACCGGCGCGAAGCCCACGCTGGAGCTGACCCGGGTCCTGGACAAGGAGCTGGTGGCGGACGACTTACTGATCGACCTCTGGCCGTACGTGTACCGGGAGGCTTACCCGGACTGGTCACGGGCGTTCATCGCGTACTCCGCCCGCGCGGCGATGATCCGCCAGTACTCCTCGCATGCCGTGCCTGGACTGCTGCAGACACCCGAGTACGCGCGGGCCCTGCTGAGCATGGGCCACTCGCTGCGGGACGCCGAGCACCTGGAGGAGCGCGTCGCGGCCCGGCTCGACCGGCAAGTGCGGCTGACCGGTCCGGACCGGCCGGAGTTGTGGATCGTCCTCGACGAGGCCGTGCTCCGGCGGCCGGTCGGTGGGACGGTGGTGATGCGCGGCCAGTTGGAGAAGCTGCTCAGCATGGCGGAGGAGCCCAACATCACCGTTCAGGTGCTGCCGTTCGACCAGGGCGCGCACGGCGCTCTGGCAGGTTCGCTCTCCGTGCTGGTGCTGCCGGACGGCACGAAGATCGCCTACACGGAAGGGGCACACCACGGCCAGTTGACCGAGGAACCGGACGAGGTCGAACAGTTCGATCTGACTTACGATCAACTCAGGGCGGCAGCGCTGCCACCGCCCATGTCGCTCGACCTGATCCGATCCGTGCTGGAGGTTGATTACCGTGCAGGAAGCATCCCTTCCCGATCTGACCGCCGCCGCCTGGCGCAGCAGCAGCTACAGCAACGAGGAGGGCGGCGACTGCGTGCAGGTGGCGGACGGATTCCCCGGCGTCGTCCCGGTGCGTGACAGCAAGAACCCCACCGGCCCCGCCCTCGTCGTCCCCGCCGCCGCCTGGAGCGCCTTCATCACCGGGGCCGTCGTCCGCTGACGCGTTGCGCGCGGCGTGAACCCCCGCGCGCATCGGCACCACTCCATTTACTGGTGTCACTGAGCATGCACCGGCGCCATATTGGCCGAAAAGAATTCCTCGGGCTCCGAGACATCGCGGCTTCGCGGCCTGCCCCTGAGCCGACCGACGGGTGTGGCGCATATGCCCCGACCATTCCCCCGGGGCCCATTCCGCTCCGCCGCCTGTCAACGCGGCGCGCGCATCGCGAATACCACAACAGCCGCGAGCCGCTGGCCACTTCCCGACAAAATCACTCTGCCTACGGACTATGCCGCTCACCGGATCAACCTCCGCACAAGCATGTCTACGATGTGGTCAACCCCTGACAGGAAAGGCTGCTTCCGCTTTTCTCCGATTCGCCAGGTGAACTGCACCTTCTCGGAGCGGCCGCACACCTTCTGCTCGGTAGAACTGAGGGACCGCATCCATGCCAGAACCCGTACCAGCCAGTCAGCGGCGGAGGCCGATGAAAGCGCCCGGGGCGGCGACGGCGCCGCTTGTGGCCGTGCTGTCCGTACTCGCCGTCGCCGGAGCCGTGGCCGTGGTCCTGGCCCCGGCCGGGGCGCGCGGCTGGGCGGTGGCGGTGGTGGTCACCGCCTGGGTGGTCCTGGCCGTCACGCTCGCCGTCGCGCACACCGTCGCCCGGCGGACCCAGCGCGCTGCCTCGGCCCGCACCGCTGAGGCCGAACGGCTCAAGACCTCGCTGACCGCGCTCGAAGCGGACACCGCCCACACCGCCGACGTGGCCCTGCCCGCGCTGCTCCGGCTGGTACGCGGCGGAGTACCGGCGGACGAGGCCCTCGGCCGCGTCCCGCTCCCGCGCGGGCCGCGTCAGCGCAAGCTGCTGCACGTCCTCGCGGCCACGGTCGAGGGGCAGGAGCAGCAGACCGCCGCCCTGCGCACCGAGAGCACGCGGATCCACGACGAGCTGGGCAGGGAGAACGCCCGGCTCCGCGAGGAGTTGCGCGCCCTGACCTCCGAGGTCGAACGCTTCACCCGCGAGACCTTGCCGAGTGTGGCCGCCCGGCTCCGTGAGGGCGAGTCCGGCGCCGCCGTGCAGGCCGAGGTCTACCTCCCGGACCAGCCGCTGCTGCGCGCATCCGTCGAGGCGGTCCTCCGGGAGCTCGCGCTCAGCGAACGCCGCGCCCTCGCCGCGCAGACCGCGTCCGCCAAGGCGCTCAGCCGCGTCCAGGCCAAGTCGGTCAGCATGCTCGCCGACCTGCGCACGATGCAGGAACGTCACGGCGAAGAAGTCTTCGGCGATCTGCTGAAACTGGACCACAGCACCTCGCAGCTCGGCCTGATGACGGACCGCCTGGCCCTGCTGATGGGCGGCCGGCCCAGCCGCGCCTGGAACAGGCCGATCGTCATGGAGAGCATCCTGCGGGGAGCGGTCGGCCGGATCGCCGCTTATCAGCGGGTACGGCTGCACTGCTCGTCGAACGTCGCCATCTCCGGCTTCGCCGCCGAAGGCGTCATGCACCTGCTCGCCGAACTGATGGACAACGCCGCGAACTTCTCACCGCCCATCGACGAGGTGCACGTCTACGTCGAGGAGCGCGGCACCGGCATCGTCGTCACCATCGAGGACAGCGGCCTGAAGATGGCCGACGCGGCGATGCGGCGGGCCGCGGACTCCGTCGCCGGGCGGCTGACCGACCTCGCGGCCCTCCAGGGCACGCGCCTCGGCCTCGCCGTGGTGGGACGGCTCGCGCTCAAGCACCGGATCAGCGTCAATTACCGGCCGTCCTCACGCGGTGGCACCGGTGTGGTCGTCCTGCTGCCGAGGCACCTGATCGCGCAGGAGTCCCGCGAGAGCCACCCGGTCGTCCCGAGCCTCCGGGAAGCCGCTGCCACCGCCGCCCCGGCCGCCCCGAGTCTCCGGGAACCCGCCGCCCCGGCCGCCCCTGGCACCCGGGAAGCCGCAGCCGCCCCGCTCGCACCTCCTCCCGCGCCCGCGGCCATTCCGGTACCGGAACCCCTGACACCGCTGCCCGCGCCCGTGACGCCGCCACCGGCGCCCGTGGCCGCGCCCGCGACGGCCTCCCTTCCGGAACCTCCTGCCCCCGCGCCCGCCGCCGACCCTCTCGTCGTCCGCCCGCGTGAGCCGCAGCAGCCCGCGGCCCGCCCGGCGCAGCAGCCCGCCTCCACCCCCGGCGGCCTCCCCGTCCGCACGCCCGGCCGCACCATGGGCGAGGCGGAGCGCGAGCGCGGCCGGCACCGCGGCGCGCCCGCTCCCACCTCCGCGGCGAACCCCCGGGGCGACACACCGCGGGCGACCCCGCCCCGCACCGCGGGCCAGCAGTTCGGCGCCTTCCAGCGCGGCCGGCGGCCCCAGGGCAACGCGGCGGCAGCGGAGCAGCCGGACGCCGGGACCGTACCGCCGCCGTCCGCCGCGCCGTAGCCAGGAACGCCATCCACAGGGTGTCCGGGGCCACCGGACGCGCTCGCTCGAACATCCGAGATTGGAGGTACGGGCCGTCGGCCGGATCCCGGCGCCACGGTCCCGTCACTCATCATGCAGACAACGGACAACAGCCTCACCTGGCTCCTGCAGAGGCTGCTGGAGCAGACCCCCGGCACGCGGCACGCCCTGGCCCTGTCCCGCGACGGGCTCAAGCTCTGCTGGAGCGAGCACCTCACCCTCGACCAGGCCGACCAGCTGGCGGCCATCTGCTCGGGCATGCAGGCGCTGGCGCAGGGCGCCTCCATCGAGTTCGGCGACGGTTCCGGCGGCGTACGGCACTCGATGACCGAGTTCCACGGCGGCCTGCTCTTCATCGTCGAGGCCGGTGAGGGCGCGCATCTGGCCGTCGTCGCCACGGAGGAGGCCGACCCCAGCATCGTGGGCAACCAGATGACGCAGATGGTCGACCAGATCGGCGAACACCTGCGCGCCGCGCCGCGCGGCACCGTACCGGGGAGCGCTTCTCCGGGACGTACGTCGCCGGGGAGTCCCTCGTGACGCCCCGGCGCCCCGTCGACACCGGAGCCCCCGACCGGCTCTACACGGTCACCGGCGGGCGCAGCCGCGCCGCGGACTCCTTCGACCTGGTGACCCTGGTGGTCAGCGAGTCCAGGCCGACCCCCGGCATGCAGTCCGAGCACGCGCGGATCCTCGAACTGTGCGACCACCCGACCGCCGTCGTCGAGATCGCCGCCGAACTCTCCCTCCCGGTCACCGTGGTCCGCATCCTGCTCGACGACCTCCACGTCATGGGCCGGATCACCGCCCGCCACCCCCGCGTGGCCGCCTCGCACTCCGAACTCCCCGACTCCGAACTGCTGAAGGAGGTGCTCCATGGTCTCCGGAAGCTGTGAGCTCCCCGCCCAGCGCACCCCGCTGGCCGACGCGGCCGAGACCGGCCTGAAAATAGTCGTCGTCGGAGGGTTCGGCGTCGGCAAGACCACGCTCGTCCGCTCGGTGAGCGAGATCCGGCCGCTGAACACCGAAGAGATCATGACCCAGGCCGGTGTCGGCGTCGACGAGACGAGCGGCGTCGACGCCAAGACGACCACCACGGTCGCCTTCGACTTCGGCCGCATCAGCCTCAACGAGCGCATCGTGCTGTACCTGTTCGGCGCCCCGGGACAGGAGCGCTTCTGGTTCCTGTGGGACCGGCTCTTCTCCGGCACGCTCGGCGCGGTCGTCCTCGTGGACACCCGCCGGATGGACGACTCCTGGTACGCGATCGACCGGCTGGAACACCACGGCACCCCCTTCGTGGTGGCGGTCAACCGCTTCGACGACGACGTCGCCCACCCCCTCGAAGAGATCCGCCAGGCCCTGGCCCTGCCCGAGCACATCCCGATGATCGACTGCGACGCCCGGGTCCGGACCTCCAGCAAGAACGTCCTGATCACGCTCGTCGACCATCTGCGCACGATGGCCATCGCCCGGGAGACGACACCATGAGCACCGCCGGCCCCTCCTTCGATCCGTCCTTCGAACCGCCCTTCGATCCGGGCGCCACCGCACCGTCCGGCTGCCCGGTCGCCCCCGGCGCCGTACGGCTGTCCGGAGCCTCCTACCAGCAGACGCCCACGGAGCTCTACCGCTCGCTGCGACGGGAGCACGGCGCGGTGGCACCGGTCCTGCTCGACGGTGACGTACCGGCCTGGCTGGTCCTCGGCTACGCCGAACTCTCCTACGTCACCACGCACGACGAGCTGTTCGCACGGGACTCGCGCCGCTGGAACCAGTGGGAGACCATTCCGCCGGACTGGCCCCTGCTGCCGTTCGTCGGCTACCAGCCGTCGGTGCTCTTCACGGAGGGCGACGAGCACCGCCGCAGGGCCGGCGTCATCACCGAAGCCCTGGAGGGCGTCGACCAGTTCGAGCTGGCCCGCGACTGCCGGCGCATCGCCGAGCGGCTCATCGCGGACTTCGCCGGAAGCGGCCGGACGGAGCTGATGAGCAGTTACGTGCACGCCCTGCCGATGCGGGCCGTGGTCCAGATGTGCGGAATGCCGGTGTCCGGCTCGGACACCCAGCAGTTGGTGGACGACCTGCGGATCTCGCTCGACGCCGGTGAGGGCGACGACCCGGTGGCGGCCTACGGGCGCGTCGGCGACCGGCTGCGCCAACTGGTCAAGGACAAGCGGGCGGCGCCCGGCCCCGACGTCACCTCCCGCATGGTGACGCACGCCGCGGGGCTCACCGACGAGGAGATCGTCCAGGACCTGATCTCGGTGATCGCCGCCGCCCAGCAGCCCACCGCCAACTGGATCTGCAACACGCTGCGGCTGTTGCTGACGGACGAACGCTTCGCGGTGAACGTCTCCGGCGGCAGGCTCAGCGTCGGCGAGGCGCTCAACGAGGTGCTGTGGCTGGACACCCCGACGCAGAACTTCATCGGCCGCTGGGCCGTACGGGACACCCAGCTCGGCGGCCGGCACATCCGGGCGGGCGACTGCCTGGTCCTGGGGATCGCCGCCGCCAACACCGACCCGGAGATCTGGCCGGAGGCGTACGTCGGGGCCGAGAACTCCGCGCACCTGTCGTTCAGCGGCGGCGAGCACCGCTGCCCCTACCCCGCGCCGCTGCTGGCCGACGTCATGGCCCGTACGGCGGTGGAGACGCTGCTGGAACAGCTGCCGGACCTGATGCTGGCGGTCGAACCGGCGGAGCTGTCGTGGCGGCCCTCGATCTGGATGCGCGGACTGTCGGCGCTGCCGGTGCAGTTCAGCCCGATGGCGCAGTAGCGGGGAACGGGGCGGGCGGCCGGGACCGGGAACGCTTCCGGGCGGCCGGGGCGAGCGGCCGGGACCGGGAACCGTCCCCGGCCGGCCTCCGCCCCGGCCGCCCGGGGATGACCGCTTCCGTCAGCCGGACACCGGTGTGAACAGCACCGGCAGGCTCTTCGGCCCCCGGGTGAAGACACCGTTCTCGACCGGGTCGAAGCCGTCGGCCAGCCGCAGACCGGGCATGGCGTCCAGCAACTGGCCCACGCCGGTCTCGACTTCGGACCTGGCCAGCAGAGCACCCACGCAGAAGTGCCGGCCGAGCGCGAAGGCGAGATGGTCGGCCGCCGCCGAGAACGCGTTCGTGGCGGTCAGGTCCTCGCGGAAGATGTCGAAGACATCGGGGTCGCGGTAGCGGTCCTCGTCACGGTTGGCGGAGCCGATCAGGCAGGTCACCGTGGAGCCCGCCGGTACGGTGCCGCCGCTCAGCTCCACGTCCGTCGCCGACTGGCGCATGATCATGTGCACCGGCGGGGTGTAGCGCAGCGTCTCCGCGAAGGCACGGGCTATCAGACTCCGGTCGGCACGGACCGCCGCCAACTGCTCCGGGTGGGTCAGCAGGTTGGCGAAGATGCCCGCGATGGCCTTGTCGGTGGTCTCGCCGCCCGCCGCGAGCAGCAGACTGCAGAACGCCTTGACGTCCTCGTCGCTCATCCGGACCCCGTCGACCTCCGCGGTGCACAGCGTCGACAGCAGATCGTCACCCGGCGCCTCCCGCCGTTCGCGGATGATCGGCAGCATGTACTCGGCGAACTCGACGCGCGTACGTTCACCGGCCCGCGCCACGTCCTGGTCGCCGGAGAGATTACCGAGAAAGGCGATGACGGCCGTATACCAGCCGTGAAAACGCTCATAGTCGGACTTGTCCAGACCAAGCATGTCCGCAATGACGTTCACGGGAAATCGGGAGGCGTAGTCGGCGACCAGATCGACGGAACCGGACCCACGGAACCGGTCGATCAATTCGCGCGAATTGCGCTCGATGACCGGTAAGAACTTGTCCCGCAGGTCGGCGCCCCGGAAGGCGGGCGCGACGAGGGCCCGGCGTACGGCGTGCTCGCGCCCGCTGAGCTGGAGAATCGTCCGCCCGTGCACGGGCTCGATCTGCCAATCGTAGTTCTCGGTGGTGAACTCACCGGCCTTGTCCTTGAAGACGCGCTCCACGTCCTCGTAGCGCGAGACGATGTAGCTCTTGGTGGCCTCGTGCCACAGGAGCGGCTCGTCCTGTCGCATCCGGCGATACGCCGCATACGGGTCTCTCTCGAACTCTGGCGACAGAATGTCCGGCGCTCGGACGGTCATGACCACTCCCTTGCAAGCAGAACGGGGAACTGCGAGGTGCATGACTTATTCAGCTCGTAGCGGCGGATATATGCAAGAGCCACGGGTCGCGAAATCCCCGAGCCGGTGCGGCATCCCGGCCGCTACGATCTCCGGCTGTGACGCATGACCGTGAGCGGACCGGGCCCGCGTGGGGCACCTTCCTGGAACTGGAGGATCCCGCCGGCGGCCCCTGCACACGCGGCTGGCCCGGGCCCTGCGGGCCGCCGTCACCGGCGGGCGGCTCGCCGTGGGCAGCACCCTGCCCCCGAGCCGGGTCCTCGCCGCGGATCTGCGGTGCTCCCGCTGGGTGGTGACCGAGGCGTACGCCCAACTCGTCGCCGAGGGCTACTTCGAGGCCCGCAGCGGCTCGGCCACCCGGGTGCGGGCCCACGCCGGTGTCACCGCGTCAGCGGACGCGGGCGCGGGCGCATCGCGCTGGACGCCCCGGTTCGACCTGCTGCCGGGCGTCCCCGACCTGCGCGCGTTCCCACGCAAGCGCTGGGCCGACATGGTCCGCGCCGCCACCACCGAGCTGACCTGGGACGAGCTGGGCTACCCCGACGCGGCGGGGCTGCCGCGGCTGCGCCGGCAACTCGCCTCCTACCTCGCACGGGGGCGCGGCGCCCGCGTGGAACCGGACCACCTCGTCGTCTGCGCGGGCACGGTGGACGGTGTCCTGCGGCTGTGCCGGGCGCTGCGGGCCGCCGGGCACACCCGGGTCGCGGTCGAGGACCCCGGCTGGACCCAGCTGCGCCTGACCGTGGCCGCGGCGGGCCTGACACCGGTGCCGGTCGCGGTGGACGAACAGGGGCTGCGGGTCGATCTGTTGCGCGGGGAGACAGAGGTACGCGCGGTGATCGTGGCCCCCGCGCACCAGTTCCCCACCGGTGTCGTCCTCGCGCCCGTCCGCCGCGCGGAACTGGCCGACTGGGCCCGGGAGGTGGACGGCCTGATCATGGAGGACGACTACGACGCCGAGTTCCGCTACGACCGCCACCCCGTGGGCGCGGTCCAGGGCATGGCTCCGGACCACGTCGCCCTGCTCGGTTCGCTGAGCAAGACGCTCTCCCCCGCCGTGCGGCTGGGCTGGGTCGCCGCTCCCGGCCGCTGGACCGGGGCCCTCCTCGCCCGGGACACCGGAGGCGCCCCGCCCCCCGTCATCGACCAGGACGCCTTCTCCCGCTTCGTCACCTCCGGCTCCTACGACCGGCACCTGCGCGCCTCCCGGCTGCGCTACAAACGCCGCCGCGACCACCTCCTGCGCGAACTCGCGGCGCACCTGCCCGAAGCGGCCGTCGGCGGGGCGGCCGCCGGATTCCATCTGCTGCTCCCCCTGCGCGACTGCCCGGCGGGCGACGTGGTGAAGGAGGCGGCCGGTCACGACGTACGCCTGGCGAGCCTGGACGACTACCGGATGGTGCCGGAGGACCCCGGGGCGGACACCTCGCGCTCGACCCTCGTCGTCGGCTACGGGAACCTCACCGACCGGGCGGTGCCGGAAGCCGTCCGGCGCCTGGCCCGGGCCGTCGAACGCGTACGGGACGGCCGGTCGGGCGCGTACGGCAGTCAGTCGGCCTGACCGGAGTCCGCCGAGTCCAGGCGGGCCTTCAGCTCCTCCGGCAGCCGCAGTTCCGCCGCCCCCAGCACCTCGTCCAGCTGCTCGACCGAGCTGACGCCGACGATCGGGACGACCGGCGGGTCACCGGCCATCAGCCAGGCCAGCACCACCTGGTTCGGCGTCGCGCCCAGTTCACCGGCCACCTCGCCGAGCACCGCGAGCCGCCGCGCGCTGCCCGGGTGGTCGTACGCCTCCGGCAGCGGCTTGTCCGCCCGGGTGTACGCGCCCGAGATCAGCGCCGAGTAGGCCATCAGCGTCAGGTCGGACTCGGCCCGCAGATAGTCGAGCAGCTCCGGCGTGACGTGCACGTGCGCGCTCTCCGGCAGGCTCAGGTCGAAGCGCGGCTGAAGGTAGGAGTAGCGCTGCTGGACGCAGGTGTAGGGCGTCATCCCGCCCGCGCGGGCCACGGCGCGCGCCCGCTCCGTCCGCCAGGTGGCGTGGTTCGAACAGCCGAGGACGGTCGCCTTGCCGTCCTTGACCAGGGAGTCGAGGGCCTCAACCGTCTCCTCCAACGGGACGGTCCGGTCCTCGAGATGGGCCCAGTACACGTCGATGCGGTCCGTGCCCAGGCGGCGCAGGCTGTCCTCGGCGGCCTTGGTGACGACCGCCCCCGACAGCCCCTCGGCCGTCTCCAGGCCGGTGCCGGGCACGGTGGGCCGCGCCCCCGCCTTGGTGGAGATCAGCACCTCGTCGCGCACGCCCCGGTCGGCGAGCCAGCGGCCGATGGTCGCCTCGCTCTCGTCCCCGGTGCCGCCGGGAACCCAGAACGCGTAGGCGTTGGCGGTGTCGAGGAGGTTGCCGCCCGCCTCGACGAACCGGTCCAGGATGGCGAAGGACGTCTTCTCGTCCACCGTGGTGCCGAACGGCAGCGTGCCCAGGGCCAGAGCGCTGGCCAGGGGACCGGTGGGCCCTCCGATACGACGTCGCAGCATGCGGAACTCCTCAACAAGTGGGCTGTCGTGCCCTCCTGGACGTTCTCCGGGAGGAACGATCACCACCGTAGGCCGCGAACGGATCGGTATCCCGGGCCAATGGGACGACGGAAAACCGGACCGCTTCGCCGCGCCCGCGCTCGGTCACGCGGGGCGCTCGACGCGCTCGGGCGCTCAGGCCCCCTCGTCCTCGCTCCCGCTCTCGTCCCCGCCCTCGTCGGCGTCGTCGTTCGACGTCACCCGCCCCGTCAGCGCCGCCAGCGAGCTGCGGACGTGCGCCATGTGCGCCTGGACCTCCTCGCGGCCCTCCTCGTGCTCCCGCAGGACCCGCTCCGTCTCCCGGACCACCCGCTCCTCCCGGACCCGGGCACCGGCCAGCAGCTCCGCCGCCCGCGCCTCCGCGTCCTCCTGGCCGTGCCGGGCGGCCTCCTGCGTGGCGGCGAGGTGCCGGCCCGCCTCCGTGAGCAGCGCCTGGGCCCGCTCGGTCAGCTCCGTGTGCCGGGCCTCCAACGCGGCTTCCTCGGCGGCCAGTTCGGCCTCGGCCGCCTTGCGGCGCTCCGCGTGCTCCTGCTCCTGGTGGGCCAGCACGCTCGCCGTACGGTCACGGGTCGCCGCCATCGTCGACGCGGCGGCCGCCCGCACCTCCTCGGCGTCCTGCCGCGCCGCGGCCAGCAGCCCTTCCGCCTCCCGGACCGCCGCGGCCACCCGCTCGTCCGCCGCCCGGTGCGCCGCCGCGCGCACCGCATCGGCCGCCTCGCGCGCCGCGTCCCCGGCGGCCCGGCCCGCCGCATGCGCCTCGTCCCGCAGCGCCTGCCCCGCCGCCACCGCCTCGGCCTCCAGCGTCCGGGCCTCGTCCCCGGCCAGGGCCAGGATCCGCTGCGCCCGCTCCCCGAGCTCGGCGTAGTCCTGCACGGGCAGCGCCGCGACGGTCTCCGCCAGCCGGGCCGCCTCGGCGCGCAGCTCCTCCGCTCGGCCGGTCAGCCGCCCGATCTCGGCGAGCGCCCCGTCACGCTCGGCCGTCAGGGCGGCGACCATGCGGTCCACCTGGTCCGGGCGGTAGCCCTTCCCCCGGACACCGACGACATCGAACGCGGACACCGGTCCAGCACTCATCCCTGAAGCCCTCTCTCCGACCCACCGGCACGCACCGCCGCACCACGACACCCCGCGATACGTCAAGGATGCGGCAATTGGTGCCGGAAGTCGGAATCGATCAGCGGCATTCCGGCCGGAAGCGACCGGCATCACAGATCCGGCCGAACCGGCACACAGCGAAGCGCCCGAACCCGGGAAGGGTTCGGGCGCCTCGGCCGGACCGTGGGACCGGACCGCCGGACCGGGCCGGCAGACCGGGTCAGATCAGATCAAGCCGTCCCACATCTGCTCCAGCAGCACCGACCACCAGCTCTCCGGCGACGCCAGCGCCGCCGGGTCCAGCGCCACCAGCTGTGCCTGGAAGTCGACGGTCCAACGGCCCGCCTGCTCCGGGTTCAGCCCGTACCGCAGCCGCCACATCCGGCCCAGCAGCGCCATCGACCGCACGAACTCGGGCAGCCCCGTGTTCACGAACTGCGGCGGCACCGGCTGCCCGCCGGGGCCCGCCTCCACCGGCACGGCCACGATGTTCGCCGTCCCGTACTGCACACAGATCGCCCGGCCGAAGTCCGTCCCCATCACCAGGTACGACCCCGCGTCCGGCGCCGGCCGCACCTGGCGCTGCGCGGCCAGCTCGCCCAGCGTCGGCACCACCGGCTGCCCCGGCTGCGCCCAGAAGAACGGCCCGAAATCGGCGGGCAGCCCCGCCCACACCAGGGTGCGCGCGACGATCTCCGGCACGCCCTGACGGGACACCGCCCGCTGGTCGAACCGGAGGATGCCCTGCGGACCGAACGCCTGCGCCAACTCCTCGGCGATCGCCTCCGGCGGCAGCGCGGGCGCGGGCGGCATCTGCGGCAGCGGCGCCCGCACCGGCGCGGGCCGCGCCGGGCCGTCCGCCACCTGGTGCAGTTCGCCCTGGTGCGTCAGCAGATGCTGCATGCCCTGCTGGCGGCTGGCGTGATCCGTCCCGTACGGAGCGACGCTGGTGATCCGCACCTGCGGCCAGGTCTCCCGGATCATCCGCGCGCAGTACCCGCCGGGCAGCTCGCAGGACTCCAGCTCCGTGTGGAGCTCGATGACCTGCTGAGGCGGCACGTTCATCGCCCGCAGCTCGTGCAGCATCTGCCACTCGGGGTGCGGAGTGCCCGGCGCCGAGCGGCGGATCAGCTGCTGCTCGCTGCCGTCCGGAGCCCGGAACCGCAGCACGGCCTGGTAGCCGGGGCCCACGGTCGGCTGACCGGTGGGCTGCTGGGGATAGCCGTACGCCGGAGGCGGCGGGGTATGCACGCCGGGCGGCGGACCGGGAGGACCGGGCGGACCCGGCGGTTGCGGTACGGGACCGGGACCACCCACTGAACCGCCCGGGGCCCCGGGCGGGCCGGGCGGGCCGACCTGGCCCGGACCCGCGAACATCGTCTCGGCGTGGTGCACCCCGCCCCCCGGAGGCGGCGTGGAGCCCGGCGGCGGACCGGGGGGCCCGGGGGGCAGCGGAGCACCCGGGGCACCGGGCGGGCCGGGAGGCTGCGGGGCACCCGGGGCACCGGGCGGGCCCGGCGGCCTGGGCGCGCCCGGGACGCCCGCGCCGATGCTGCTCCCGTCGGCGAGCATCGTCGCGGCGTGGTGCACCCCGCCCCCCGGAGGCGGCGTGGAACCGGGGGCCGCGGGCGGGCCGGGCGGAGCGGGCGGCGGGGTGGCCCCGGGCGGGCCGAGCTGCGAGACGAGCTGCGTCGGCACGTACCCACCCGCGGGAGCACCGGGCGCACCCGGACCCGAAGGCGGCGGGGTCGCACCGGGAGGCATGCCGGGAACGCCCGGGGCACCGGGCGGCGGCGGGGTCGGCGAACCGCCCCCACGCGCCCCGCGCGGCGGCACCACGGCCTTGCTGGTGGCCGCGTCGGCGATGTCACCGGCCCCGTCCGGCGCGCCCTGCTCCGGCCGGAGCGCCGGGGCCACCTGCGTACGCGGCAGCCGGCTGCCACCCGACATGAGCGCGGTGGGCGCCTCCGCCGGAACGACCGGCGGCGGGGCCTCCTCGTCGTCCGTTCCCGACAGCGGCGGTGCGAACACCGTCGCGGGCAGCGGGACGGCCGCGTCGTCGGAGTCGGAGTTGGTGTCCGTACCGGCCCACGGGGTCGCCCCGGCGGGCACCCCGTCGGAAGCGGTGGGCTCGTAGGCCGCGCCACCGTCGGCGGCGGGCCACGCGGGGGCGGAGCCCCCGGAAGAAGGGGAGGGGGGCGGCGGTGTCGCGTCCGCGGGGACGGGACCGGGAACGGGGGTCTGGCCCGATGCCGACACCGACGGGTGCGGGACCGGGGCCGAGGGCGACGACGGGACCGAAGGCGGGACCGGGGGCGAGGGCTGCGACGGCGGCGTCGACGGGGACGGGGACGGCTCAGCCGCCTCCGCGTCCCGGCGCTCCGCACGGTGATCCGGAATCCCCAGCTTGTCCGCCGCCTCCTGGAGCCACTCCGGCGGCGTCAGCAGGAACGACGTCTGGTTCAGATCCACCCGCCGCGGCGGCTCCGGGGCGGCGGCGGGCGCACCCGCCGGAGTCCCGTACTCCTCCTCGTACCGCCGGATCACCTCACCCACCGGCAGCCCCGGCCACAGCGTCGCCTCACCGCTGTCCCGGGCGATCACCAGCCGCTGACGGCCCCCGTCCGAGACGGGTCCCTCCGGCCGGTCCTCGGCCCACACCACGAATCCGAGGTCGAACTCACGGACGCGCACCTCACGGTGCTGATACGCGGGCACGTCACCGTTGACCCACTCGTCCGCCCGCTCCTGCGCCTGCGCGAAAGTCACCACCGCGCTCACCCCTCCACCGGGACGGCGCGCGCGAAGCCGCCGTCCACCATCAGGTTCGCCACGGTCTCCAGCTCCGGCGGATTGCCCGCCAGCCGCTCCAGGAAGGCGTCGAAGTCCGTACCGCAGGGCAGCAACAGCCGCTCCACACGCTCCTGGACGCTCCAGCCGTCCTGGTCCCGGGCATCGTCGTACGGGCAGAACCACACCGAACCGACATCCTGGCCGCGCACCTTCACGGCGAGAATCCCGCCCTGGACGAACGCGACGCCCAGGTAGTCCTTGGTGAAGTGGTCCCGCAGACACTTGTTCACGTACACCAGGTCGTTCATCGCGGCCTCGTCACGCACCGTGAAGAACGGCTGGTCCACCAGCAGCCCCAGTTCCGCGTCCAGTGCCGCGCCCACGGGGGCCGAACCGCCCGCCGCCTTGAGGAACGAGCGGTACGGGCCGGGCAGCCGGTAGCCGAGGTCCTCCTCGACCCCCTGAACCTGCTGCTCGGTCACCGCGCCCGCGCCCTTCGGCAGCCGGAAGTGCGCCGGGCGGGTCTCCTGCAACGGGCGGGTGCCACGCCGGTCCTGGTCGACGTCCGTACCCGCGAGGCCGCCGTGATGACGCAGCAGCGCCTTCACCTCGACCGGCACCAGCTCCATCCGCCGGCCGCCGGGGACGTGGTGCCAGGTCCAGCCGTGCGGGGTCGCCACCGCGGGAATCGTGTCCCACAGGTCATGTCCGCTCGCCGCCATCGCCGCGTTCGCCGACACGTAGTCGGTCAGCCGCAGCTCGTCGATGCCGAAGCCCGGAGGCGGGTCGGCGATCTCGGCCGCGGCGCGCGCGTACGGCGAGAGAACCGGGTGGCCGTTCCCGTTCATCCGCACCCCACGGGGGTGCCGGGACGCCCGGACCGGATCCGGGAAGTTCACGACCTGCCCGGCATAGGCGGCGTTCGGTGGCGCGGCTTGCTGCCCGAGCCGACCTGTCGTCATGGCTGATGCCCCCTGCTGCGTCCGGTGTTCCGCACAGCCTAAGCGGTGGGGCAACAGGGGCTCCCGCCCCGCCGTTTCCGTCACGAACGGTCACAGGCGTGTGACGGTGAGGCGGCAGTCTCGCACCTTCGGGCGACACGCAGACACGTTTCCCCGACCCAGCTTCCCCACCACCCGGCATATTTGGCAGGCTGTCTCCGCAACTCGGGGGATTGCAGGGAGGGACGTCAGCACGATGCATTCCACACAAACCGTCACATCAGGGGATCCGCGCCTCAGCTGGAGCAACACCGAGACCAGCCGTACGCCCCGACTGATCCACCGCCGCGACGGGATCCTCCCGGCCGTGGCCGCCGCGTTGTCCGTCCGCGGCGAGACGCTGACCTGCACCGCGGGCAAGGGGGACCAGCCGCCGGTGCTGCACCCGCTCGTCCAGGACTTCCTCGACAGCCTCACCAGCGGCCAGCGCGAACGCTTCACCGGCCGCTGCCCCGAAGCGATACTGCTCTCCCGTCACCTCACCGCGGCCGAGACCGGGCGCTCCAAACGGGCGCAGCGAAAACCCCTGACCAACGGGGAGGCGCGGCGCGCGCTCAAGCACGCGCGGATCACCGCACGGCGGATCCGCGAGGACGGCGACCCGCTGCACGGCAGTTACGCACCGCCGTGCCGGTCCTGTTCCGTCCTGCTGTCCCACTTCGGCGTACGCCCCGTCGATCTGACCTCCACCGGCGCCGCGACCACCGCCGAGAAGGGCTGACCGCCCACCGATGCACGACCGCCAGCAGCACACCTCCACCACCCGCTTCTCCGTCGCCGTCGACGCCGCCCTGCGCGAGGCGGGCTGGCAGCCCGGGCGCTGGGACATCCGCCAGGCGGAGGAATGGGCCGACGCCCTGCGCTCCCACGCCTCTCCGGCCGGCCACCGGCACGCCGTGTTCCCGGCCGCGGTCGAGGCGTGGGCGGAGTTCGGCGGCCTCCGCATCACCGCGTCCGCGCCGGGCCGGCACATCGCGCCCACGGCGGTACGCATCGATCCGCTGAGCGGCCTGCACCTGGCCCGCACGCTCGGGGACCTCGGCCGGGCCCTGGAGACCGAGGTCAGCCCGCTGGGGGCGGAGGGCGAGGAGCAGGCGGTGCTGGCGATCGATACGGAGGGGCGGGTGTACAGCATCGACCACACGGGGGACTGGTTCCTGGGCCGGGACATCGACGAGGCGCTGTCCACGCTGGTAACGGGCACGCAACCGCCACGCCTGACGTCGGCCTGAGCCACTCCCAGCCCGTCCGCCTGACTTCCGGCCCGCCCCGGCCCATCCCCCCGCCTGGGCTTTCGTTGACGACCCCGGCCAAAATCCAGCCCGTCCGGCGTTTGAGGACGGAACCGTGGCTCGGGACGGGCCGGCACCATCACTTCCCCGGACACGAAGGGGTCGCCGCTCCCCACCACCAGGGTTCCGTCCTCAAACGCCGGACGGGCTTAAAGGTGGGCCGGCCCTCACGCGCCGCACAGGCTGAAAGCCAGGCACACGGGATGAAAAGGAAAGCCAGGCGCCACGGGCTCAAGGGGCAGAACCCACCGGGAGAATCGCCGAGACGCGGAAGCCCCCCGCGTCCGTCGGCCCGGAGACGAACACGCCCCCCAGCCCCAGCACCCGCTCCCGCATCCCCACCAACCCGTTCCCCCCGCTCGGCAACCCCGCATCCGCCGCGCCCGCGTCCGACGGGCCGTTCTCCACCTGCATCGCGACCTCGGCCTCCCGATGCGCGAGCCGCACCCACGTCTTCGCGCCCGCCGCATGCTTGTGCACGTTCGTCAGCGCCTCCTGCACCACCCGGTACGCCGTCTGCTCCACCTCCGGCGGATACGGCCGCAGCTCGCCGTGGACCGTCAGCTCCACCACCATCCCCGCCTGCCGGGACTGCGCCACCAGCGCCTCCAGCTCGTGCAGCCGGGGCCCGTCCTCCGTCGCGGCGGAGGCGGCGGCCACCGCGGCCGCCTGCCGTACCGACGCCAGCGGAACCCCGCCCGCCGCGGCCGGCGCGGTCAGCGCCTCCCCCGTCCGCAGCACCCCGAGCATCTCGCGCAGCTCCGTCAGCGCCTGCCGGCCCATGTCCCCGACCAGCGCCGCGTTGCGCACGGCCTTCGCCGGATCCTTCGGGGCGACGGCCTGGAGGGCGGCGGCGTGCACCACCATGAGGCTCACCCGGTGGGCGACCACGTCATGCATCTCCCGGGCGATCCGGGTCCGCTCCTCCGTACGCGCCCACTCGGCCCGCTCCTCGGCCCGGTCCGCGAGCAGGGACAACTCCCGCTCCAGCGAATCGGCCCGCTCCCGCAGACTCTCCATCAGACGTCGCCTGGCCCCTATGTAGAGGCCGAGCAGCACGGAGGGGGCCGTGAGCCCCACCGCCATGAAGACGGACATCAGGGGGACGTACCAGTCCCCCGGACCGAAGTCGGTCTGCTCGGCCACGCTCTGCCGCAGCCGCACGTACGTGATGATGAACGTCCCCACCAGCGCCATGCTCGCGAGCACGACGGTGATCCGGCGCGGCACCTCGGACGCGGCCAGCGTGTACAGGCCGACCAGCGCCATCAGGAAGCCCATCTCGGCGGGCGTCATCGCGATCGTCAGCAGCACCACGACGATCGGCCACCGCCGGCGCACCAGCAGCACCGACCCCGCGAGTACCCCGAACACCACGCCCACCGGCACCGGAATCCCGGTGTTCCGGGCGAACTCCACCCCCTCCAGGCCACACTCCAGCGCCGATACCAGCGCCAGTCCCACGTCCAGGGCGACACTCCGTCGCCGCTCCCACCACCAGTAGCCGCGGGTGGTCGATCCCGCCGCCTCCCGGTCTGCCCCCGTTGCGGTCATGGCATCCAGCCTACGGGCGGACGCATCTCAATTTCGGGTGACCGGCAACAGCACGTTCCGCGGTCGAACAGGAGCGCCGCGCTCCGTCTCCCTTCTGTCGTCGCGTAGAAGGCGCTTGGTACGGCATAGTGTTGGGTGCCGATCCGGTGAACCGATCCAATGTCCGGTTTAGCCGGTATTGATCCCCCATGGTGTAATCAGGCAGCACTGCGGTTTTTGGTACCGTCTGTTCAGGTTCGAATCCTGATGGGGGAGCTTCGGCACGCGGGCCCCGACCACACCGGTCGGGGCCCGCCCCCGTTTCCCGTGGAAACACCCCCGGTATCCTGCGGGTGACCACCACCCGAAGCCGAAGGGCACATCCGTGAGCGCAACCAGCCCGGCAGCCGTCGTCGTCCTCGCAGCGGGTGAGGGCACCCGTATGAAGTCGAAGACTCCCAAGGTTCTGCACGAGATCTCCGGGCGCTCGCTCGTCGGACATGTCGTCGCCGCCGCCCGTGAGCTGGACCCCCAGCACCTCGTCGTGGTCGTCGGCCACGCCAGTGAGCAGGTCACCGCGCACCTGAACGCCGGCGACGCCCCCGTGCGCACCGCCTTCCAGGCCGAGCAGAACGGCACCGGGCACGCCGTCCGCATGGGGCTCGAAGAACTCGGCGGAGCCGTCGACGGGACCGTGATCGTCGTGTGCGGCGACACCCCGCTGCTCTCCGGCGAGACGCTCGCCGCGCTCACCGCCACCCACTCCGCCGACGCCAACGCGGTGACCGTCCTGACCGCCGAGGTCCCGGACTCCACCGGCTACGGGCGCATCGTGCGCGACCCCGCCACCGGCGCGGTCACCGAGATCGTCGAGCACAAGGACGCCACCGACGAGCAGCGGGCGATCCGGGAGATCAACTCCGGGGTGTTCGCGTTCGACGGGCGGCTGCTGGGCGACGCGCTGGGCAAGGTGCGCACCGACAACAGCCAGGGCGAGGAGTACCTCACCGACGTGCTGTCCATCCTCCGGGAGGCCGGGCACCGCGTCGGCGCGTCCGTGGCGGGCGACCACCGCGAGATCCTCGGCATCAACAACCGGCTCCAGCTGGCCGAGGCCCGCCGGCTGCTGAACGAGCGGCTGCTGGAGCGGGCGATGCTCGCCGGCGTGACGATCGTCGACCCGGCGTCCACGCTGATCGACGCGACCGTCACGTACGAGCGTGACGCCCTCGTGCACCCGGGGACGCAACTGCTCGGCTCCACGCATCTCGCCGAGGACTCCGAGGTGGGGCCGAACTCGCGGATCGAGGACACCCGTGTCGGCGCCGGCGCCCGCGTCGACAACACCGTGACGCTCTCGGCCGAGATCGGGCCCGGGGCGACCGTGGGCCCGTACGCGTACCTGCGGCCGGGGACCCGGCTGGGAGTCAAGGCCAAGGCCGGTACGTACGTGGAGATGAAGAACGCCACGATCGGGGAAGGGACGAAGGTCCCGCACCTGAGCTACGTCGGCGACGCGACCATCGGCGACCACACCAACATCGGTGCGGCGAGCGTCTTCGTGAACTACGACGGCGTGGCCAAGCACCACACGACGATCGGCTCCCACTGCCGCACCGGTTCGGACAATATGTTTGTGGCACCGGTCACGGTCGGGGACGGGGTCTACACCGCCGCCGGGTCGGTCATCACGAAGGACGTGCCGTCCGGTTCGCTGGCCGTGGCGCGGGGCCAGCAGCGGAATATCGAGGGTTGGGTGGCCCGGAAGCGTCCGGGTAGCGCCGCCGCGCAGGCCGCTCAGGCGTCGCCGCAGGAGACCGACGGGCAAAGCTGACCGGAAACAGGTGCGCCGGTGACGGCGTACCGTGATAGATGCTCACCCCATTTCGGCTGGCTCGTTGCACATCGGGACCTATGCGTGCAGCGCCAGATACACGTCTGAGGAGACTGTGCTGTGACCGGGATCAAGACGACCGGCGAGAAGAAACTGATGCTCTTCTCCGGCCGCGCCCACCCCGAGCTGGCCGAGGAGGTCGCCCATCAGCTGGGAGTCGGTCTCGTGCCGACGAAGGCCTTCGACTTCGCCAACGGTGAGATCTATGTGCGCTTCCAGGAGTCGGCACGTGGCGCGGACTGCTTCCTGATCCAGAGCCACACGGCTCCGATCAACAAGTGGATCATGGAGCAGCTGATCATGCTCGACGCGCTCAAGCGCGCGTCGGCCCGCTCCATCACGGTGATCGTGCCGTTCTACGGGTACGCCCGCCAGGACAAGAAGCACAAGGGCCGCGAGCCGATCTCGGCCCGTCTGGTGGCGGACCTGATGAAGACGGCGGGTGCGGACCGGATCCTCACCGTCGATCTGCACACGGACCAGATCCAGGGCTTCTTCGACGGCCCGGTGGACCACCTCTTCGCGCTGCCGATCCTGGCGGACTACGTGGGTGCGAAGGTGGACCGCTCCAAGCTGACGATCGTCTCCCCGGACGCGGGCCGCGTGCGGGTCGCCGACCGCTGGTGCGACCGGCTGGACGCCCCGCTGGCGATCGTGCACAAGCGCCGCGACAAGGACGTGCCGAACCAGGTCTCCGTCCACGAGGTCGTCGGTAACGTCGAGGGCCGGGTCTGTGTGCTGGTCGACGACATGATCGACACCGGTGGCACGATCTGCGCCGCCGCGGACGCCCTGTTCGCGCACGGCGCGGAGGACGTCATCGTGACGGCGACGCACGGCGTGCTGTCGGGTCCGGCGGCCGACCGCCTGAAGAACTCGAAGGTGAGCGAGTTCGTGTTCACGGACACGCTGCCGACCCCGGGCGAGCTGGAGCTGGACAAGATCACGGTGCTCTCGATCGCGCCGACGATCGCGCGCGCGGTGCGCGAGGTGTTCGAGGACGGCTCGGTGACGAGCCTCTTCGAGGAGCAGGGCTGAGCGGAGCAGGGCCGGCCGCCTGAGCGGTCCCTGTTGATCCACTTTGGGGTGCGGCCTCCCCGCCGGGTAGACTCAGCGAGTTGCTCGGCGAGGGAGGCCGTACCCGTGTGTACGGCGGTCCGTTATCGACGCGCTCTTCGTAGCAGGCCTGTCGTGGGCCGGGTGACCGTTCGAGTTCCGTCACCCCCGACGGCTCTCCGTACCTGACGAGGAGTGCACCATGGCCGAGATCAAGCTCGCCACCGAGGTCCGTACCGAGTTCGGCAAGGGCGCCGCCCGCCGTGTCCGCCGCGCCGACCGTGTTCCCGGTGTCGTTTACGGCCACGGCGCCGAGCCCGTCCACATCACGCTGCCGGGTCACGAGCTGCTGCTCGCCCTGCGTACGGCCAACGTGCTGATCGGTCTGGAGATCGACGGCAAGGACGCGCTGGTCATCCCGAAGGCCGTCCAGCGTCACCCCCTCAAGGGCACCATCGAGCACGTCGACCTGCTCACCGTGAAGCGCGGCGAGAAGGTCCAGGTCGAGATCCCGGTGCACTCCGAGGGCGACCTGGCGCCGGGCGCCAACCTGCTGGAGTTCGTGCAGAACACCCTGCTCGTCGAGGCCGAGGCCACGCACATCCCCGAGTCCACCACGGTCTCCGTCGAGGGTCTGGACGCCGGTGACTCGATCGTCGCCAAGGACGTCCCGCTGCCCAAGGGCGTCACGCTGGTCGGTGAAGAGGACGCCATCGTGATCCAGGTCGTCACCGCGCAGGTCGAGGAGCCGGCGGAGGACGAGGCCGCCGAGGGCGAGGCCGCCGAGGGCGCCGAGGCCTGAGCCTCTCCCCTCACCGTTCCACCTGCTTGACTGACGGGGTGGTGGTTCCCCTCCCGGGGAGCCGCCGCCCCGTTCGGCTGCCATGCCTGCCATGCCTGCCATCCCCCAAGTGCGAGATGTACGAGTACGAGGAGACCGAGCGCTGATGTCCGACGCCACCGACCCCTGGCTCATCGTGGGCCTGGGCAATCCGGGTCCCGACTACGCGGCGAACCGGCACAACGTCGGGTTCATGGTCGCCGACCTGCTGGCGACCCGGATCGGGGCCAAGTTCAAGCGGGCGCAGAAGGCGCAGGCGCAGGTCGTGGAGGGGCGGATCGGTCCGCCGGGTCCGGCGAGCCGCCGGGTGGTGCTGGTGAAGCCGATGTCGTACATGAATCTGTCGGGCGGTCCGGTGACGGCGCTGCGGGATTTCTACAAGGTGCCGACGGACCATGTCGTGGCGGTCCACGACGAACTGGACGTCGACTACGGGTCGCTGCGGCTGAAGCTGGGCGGCGGGGACAACGGGCACAACGGGCTGAAGTCGATGACGAAGGCGATGGGTCCGGACTATCACCGGGTGCGGTTCGGGATCGGGCGGCCGCCGGGGCGGATGCAGGTCGCGGACTTCGTGCTGAAGGACTTCTCCTCGACGGAGCGCAAGGAGCTGGCGTTCCTGGTGGACCGGTCGGCGGACGCGGTGGAGTGTCTGCTGGCGGAGGGTCTGGAGCGGGCGCAGAGCGCGTACAACTCCTGACATTCCTGGTGCTGCTGGGACGTTTTTCGGCCATAGGTTGACCGCGGGTGCGGGTCTGGCCAAGGATCTGCCCCCATGAAGCGGAGCTCTTCCCACCGGGTGGCGGTAGCGGGGCGGCGGGTGGCCATGGGGCTGGTCGTCCTGGTGCTGCTGGCCGCGGGTGCCTGGGCGTCCTGGGACGCCGCGCACCACATCATTCTGGCCAAGGGCCGCGACCACGGGACCGTGACGGTCACGGAGTGCGGCGAGGAGGAGTGCAGCGGGTCGTTCACCCCGGACTCGGTGTCGCGGGAGCGCCCCCGGGTGACCGTGGACCGGTCCGTCGCGGCGCGTGAGGGGGATCGTTTCCCCGTGGTGGTGAAGCCCGGTTCCGATGCGGTGGTCCGCACGGGGTTGCCGGGCTTTCTGCATGCCTGGGTGCCGCTCGCCGGGGCGCTGGTGCTGGCCGCGTTCGTGATCGGCGGCGGGCTGCGGATGGCACGGACGGCGTGGGGTGTGGGAATGGCGGGGGCGGCCCTGCTGGTGGCGACGTTCGTCGCGCTGTAGCAGGACCGCCCCGTGGTGCCGTGCGTACCGGGCCGTGCGGTCAGCCGGTGTTGCGCAGGCCTGCCGCGACGCCGTTGACGGTGAGCAGCAGGGCGCGGGAGAGCAGCGGGTCGGGCTCCTCGCCGCGCTCGGCCGCCTGGCGCTGGCGGGCGAGCAGGGAGACCTGGAGGTAGGAGATCGGGTCCAGGTAGGCGTCGCGGATGGAGAAGGTCTGCTGGAGCACCGGGTTGGTGTCGAGCAGCTTCTCGCCGCCGGTGATCCGCAGGACTTCCCGCACGGTGAGGGCGTGTTCGGCCTCGATGCCGTCGAAGACGTGCTTCAGCTCGTCGGGGACGAGCGTGTCGACGTAGTGGCGGGCGATGCGCAGGTCGGTCTTGGCGAGCGTCATCTCGACGTTGGAGATGAAGTTGCGGAAGAAGTGCCAGTGCTCGTGCATCTCGTCGAGGACGGTGTCGAGACCGGCCTCGCGCAGGGCCTTGAGGCCGGAGCCGACACCGAACCAGCCGGGCACGATCTGCCGCGACTGGGTCCAGCCGAAGACCCACGGGATGGCCCGCAGGCCGTCCAGCGAGACGCCCGAGCCGGGTCGGCGGGCGGGCCGTGAGCCCAGGTGCAGGTCGGCGAGCTGGTCCACCGGGGTGGAGGCGAGGAAGTAGGACGGCAGGTCCGGGTCCTCGACGAGCGTGCGGTAGGCGCTGTGGGCGGCGTCGGAGACGGTGTCCATGGCCGCGTCCCAGCGGGCGAGGGCCTCGTCGGACTGGCGGGGTGCGGTGTGCAGGGCGGAGGCCTGGAGGGTGGCCGCGACGGTCAGTTCCAGGTTCTCGCGGGCGAGCGCGGGGATGAGGTACTTGTCGGAGATGACCTCGCCCTGCTCGGTCACCTTGATCTCGCCCTCCAGCGTCCCCCACGGCTGGGCGAGGATCGCGTCGTGGGAGGGGCCGCCGCCGCGGCCGACGGTGCCGCCGCGGCCGTGGAAGAGGCGCAGGCGTACGCCGTAGCGGTGGGCGACGTCGCGGAGGCGTCGCTGGGCGCGGTGGATCTCCCACTGGGAGGTGGTGATGCCGCCGAACTTGGACGAGTCGCTGTAGCCGAGCATGACCTCCTGGACGTCGCCGCGCAGGGAGACCAGGCGCCGGTAGGAGGGGTCGGCGAGCATCTCGTCGAGGATGAGGTCGGCGGCCTTGAGCTCGTCGGTGGTCTCCAGGAGCGGCACGATGCCGATCTTGGCCCAGCCGGCGTGGAGGTCGATGAGTCCGGCCTCGCGGGCGAGGACGGCGGCGGCGAAGACGTCGTCGGCGCCCTGGCACATGGAGATGATGTAGGACTCGATGACTTCGGGGCCGAAGCGTTCGAAGGCCTGCTTGATGGTGTGGAAGACGCCGAGGGTCTTCTCGCCCGCCGCGTCGAGCGGGGCGGGGGTGGGGGCCAGCGGCCGGCGGGAGCGCAGCTCCTTGGCGAGCAGCTTCTGCCGGTAGTCGCGCGGCATGTCGGCGTAGCGCCAGGACTCCTCGCCGAGCCGGTCGAAGAGCTGGCCGAGGGTGTGGTGGTGGGCGTCGGCGTGCTCGCGGACGTCCATGGTGGCCAGCTGGAGGCCGAAGGCGGCGAGCGTGCGGATGGTGCGGTCCATGCGGCCGTCCGCGAAGAGGCCGCCGCGGTGCTCGCGCAGGGAGGTCTGGATGAGCTCCAGGTCGGCGAGGAGCTCGGCGGTCCCGAGGTAGTCGCAGCCGGGGCGGTGGGGGGTGCCCTCGGCGAGGCGCTCGCGGGTGTTGACGAGCTTCTGCCGGATGCAGGTGGCCTTGAGGCGGTAGGGCTCCTCGGCGTTCAGCCGCTTGTAGCGGGGGCTGATGCCGGGGAGGCGCTCCAGGTCGGCCTGGAGGGAGGTGAGGAGTTCCTCGGTGGCTCCGGCGTAGCGGATGGAGTTGGAGAGGAGGCCGCGGAGGTAGTCGATCATCTCCAGGGCGTCGGTGATGCCGTGCTCGTGCTGGAGGATCAGGACGTCCCAGGTGACGGCGGGCGTCACGTTGGGGTTGCCGTCGCGGTCGCCGCCGATCCAGGTGCCGAAGGTCAGGGGGCGGGTCCCGGCCGGGAGTTCGACGCCGACGCGCTCCAGCTCGGCGGCGAGGTCCTCCAGGACGTCACCGACGGCGCCCGCGTGCAGCTCGTCGAGGTAGTAGATGGCGTTGCGGGCCTCGTCGGCGGGCTCCGGGCGGACGACGCGGAGTTCGTCGGTCTGCCAGATGAGGTCGATGTTCTCGGCGAGGCGGAGGTCGAGGCGGCGGCGGTCGGCCTCGATGACCGGGGTCTCCAGCAGCTCGGCGATGCGGCGCAGCTTGTTGAGGACGGAGCGGCGGGCGGCCTCGGTGGGGTGGGCGGTGAAGACGGGCCGGACGTTGAGGTTCTTGACCGTCTCGCGCAGGTGCTCGGGGTCGGCGTCCTTGAGGCGGTCGGCGGTGCGGGCCAGGAGGCCGCCCTCGGCCGAGCGGCGGTCGCGCATCTCGTGGGCGCGGTGGACCTGCTCGGTGACGTTGGCGAGGTGGAAGTAGGTGGAGAAGGCCCGCACGAGCTGTGCGGCGGTCTCCAGCTCCGTCTCGCCGAGGAGCTCGGCGGCGGCTTCGCCGTCGGTGCGGGTCAGGGCGCGTACTCGTTCGACGAGGTCGAGGAGTTCCTGGCCCTCCTGGCGTACGAGGGTCTCGCCGAGGAGGTCGCCGAGGCGGCGGATGTCGGCGCGCAGCGCGGGGCTGGCGGCAGGGGTCTGGTCGGCACTGCTCACAGTGTGCGGCTCCTTGCAGTGAATGAGGAGGTGCGTTCGCTTCGCCGTCCCCCGGTGCGTGGCGGTGGGGGCGGGTGGCGGGGTCCGGGGCCCTGCGGCTGGCAGCGGTGCTGTCGCCACGCCCCGACGAGCGGGTGCGGACCGCGCTGTCCGACCCTCCCAGGATAGGTGTCGTCGCAGGCGGCGTGTCCGTTGCCCCGAGGGGTCGCGGCGCCGCCCGGGGCGCACCCGGGCGGTTACCCCTTACCCCGGTGGCGGGCGGGCTACCGCGTGGGACGGGTTGGAGCGGCCTCTCGTGTTGTGGGGCCCGTCACTGCCATACTTACCAAGCCGTAGGTTACGGAACCGTAGCCACGGCCGTCCGCGCCTTCTCCCTCACCCTCAGAGGTATCCCCCCATGCCGAGCACCCCTCCCGCGATCGACGAGACCGAGCCGCCCGGGGCGACGGCGGCGCCGCTGCCCTCCGCCACGCTGGGCGGCGACAGCAAGCGGTCGATCGAGCAGTTCGCGCTGCTGGCGTTCATCGTGGTGCCGTTCGTGGCGCTGGTCGCGGCGGTGCCGCTGGCGTGGGGGTGGGGGGTGAGCTGGCTCGACATGGGTCTGCTGGTGGCGATGTACTTCATCGGCTGCCACGGGATCACGATCGGCTTCCACCGGTATTTCACCCACGGTTCGTTCAAGGCGAAGCGGCCGCTGCGGATCGCGCTGGCCGTGATGGGCTCGCTGGCGGTGGAGGGGCCGCTGGTGCGGTGGGTGGCCGATCACCGCAAGCACCACCGGTTCTCGGACGCGGAGGGCGACCCGCATTCGCCGTGGCGGTTCGGGGAGAGCCTGCCGGCCCTGATGAAGGGGCTGTGGTGGGCGCACATCGCGTGGATGTTCGACGAGGAGCAGACGCCGCAGCAGAAGTACGCCCCCGACCTGATCAAGGATCCGGCGATCCGGGCGGTCTCGCGCCACTTCCTGACCTTCACGATCGTCTCGCTGGCGATCCCGCCGCTGGTGGGCGGTCTGGTGACGATGTCGTGGTGGGGTGCGGCGACGGCGTTCTTCTGGGGCTCGCTGGTACGGGTCGCCCTGCTGCACCACGTGACCTGGTCGATCAACTCGATCTGCCACGCGGTGGGCAAGCGGCCGTTCAAGTCGCGTGACCGGTCGGGGAACGTGTGGTGGCTGGCGGTGCTGTCGTGCGGCGAGTCCTGGCACAACCTGCACCACGCGGACCCGACGAGCGCCCGCCACGGGGTGATGCGGGGGCAGATCGACTCCAGTGCCCGACTGATCCGCTGGTTCGAGAAGCTGGGCTGGGCCTACGACGTGCGGTGGCCGGATGCGGCACGTATCGACTCCCGCCGCACGTCCGTACCGGCCGACGCGGCATGATTGACGACGTGGCGACGGACTCCAGCACAGGCAGCGACAAGAGCAGGACCTCCCCCTCCCGGCGGGCCCGGCGGGTCCGGATGACGGGCAAGGAGCGCCGCGAGCAGCTGCTGGACATCGGGCGCGCCCTGTTCGCCGACAAGGGCTTCGAGGGCACGTCGGTGGAGGAGATCGCGGCGCGCGCCGGGGTGTCCAAGCCGGTGGTGTACGAGCACTTCGGCGGCAAGGAGGGCCTGTACGCGGTGGTGGTCGACCGCGAGATGCGCCAGCTGCTGGACATGGTGCAGGGGGCGCTCACGGCGGGCCATCCGCGTGAGCTGCTGGAGCAGGCGGCGTTCGCGCTGCTGGACTACATCGAGTCGTACACGGACGGTTTCCGGATCCTGGTGCGGGATTCGCCGGTGGCGCAGTCGACGGGCACGTTCGCTTCGCTGATCAGTGATATCGCCACCCAGGTGGAGGACATCCTGGGCCTGGAGTTCAAGGCCCGCGGCTTCGACCCGAAACTGGCCCCGCTGTACGCGCAGGCGCTGGTGGGGATGGTGGCGCTGACCGGCCAGTGGTGGCTGGACGTCCGCAAGCCGAAGAAGGCGGAGGTGGCCGCGCACCTGGTGAACCTCTGCTGGCACGGGCTGGAGAACCTGGAGTCGAAGCCGCGGCTGATAGGGCACCGGAAGAGCTGATCACGGCTGATCACGTAACCCTCCCGCACGTCGTCACCCGTTGTGATGACGCGTGCGGATTTCCCGCCGTAGTGTGGTCGGGAGGGCAGAGGATTCGTCCATGGGAGGAACCATGACCGCCGAGCCGACCACCGCGCACAGCTCCCGCTGGCCGGTGCCCCCGCAGGACGGATACACCGTGGACGATCTGTTCACGCTGCCCGATCTCCCGCCGCACACCGAGCTGATCGACGGGAGCCTGGTTTTCGTGAGTCCGCAGCGAGACTTTCACAGCACGATGATCGATCTGCTGATGACAGGACTGCGCAGTACGGCGCCCCCGGAGGTGAGGGTGCGCCGGGAGATGACCGTAGTGCTGGACCGGCGCAACGCTCCGGAGCCGGATGTCTCCGTAGTGCGGACCGAGGCGATCACAGGACTCGACGTGACGCGCTACCAGGCCGCCGACGTCCTCCTCGCCGTCGAGGTCGTCTCCCCCGACTCCGAGGCCCGCGACCGTGAGGCCAAGCCGCACAAGTACGCGACCGCCGGTATCCCGCACTTCTGGCTGGTGGAGATGACCGGCACCGACCAACACCCCGTCGTGCGGGTCTATGAGCTGGACCCGGTGACGAAGGCGTACGCGCTGACCGGGATCCATCACGACCGGCTGAAGACAGGCGTGCCGTTCCCGGTGGACGTCGACATCTCGGCGGATGCGCTCGCAGCGCTGTAGGGCCGCCCGGTCACGCGTCCGGCTCCAGGAACTCCAGGCGGTTGCCGGCCGGGTCGTGGGCGAAGAAGCGGCGGTGGCCGGGAAGGTCGTCGTCCCAGGTGACGGCCACCCCGTGGTACTCCAGGCGGGCCGCGTAGGCCTCGATGCCGGTGACGCGCAGCCCCGGGTGGGCTTTCCTCGCGGGGCGGAAGTCCTCCTCGATGCCCAGGTGGAGCTGGACCGGTCCGGCGGCGAACCAGCAGCCGCCGCGGGCGGCGAGCACCGGGGGTTTGGGGATCTCGGTCATGCCCAGGGCGTCGGCGTAGAAGGTGCGCAGGGCGTCCTCGGAGCCGGGCGGGGCGGCGAGCTGGACGTGGTCGACGGCGACGATGCCATGGGCGGGGACCGTCATCGGTTCTCCTTGCGGGCCACGGCGAAGATGCGGCGGAACGGGAAGACCGTGCCGTAGGGGCCCGGCGGGTAGGCCTCGCGGAGCAGGTCGCGGTAGGCGGCGAGGAACGCGTCGCGGGCGGCCGGGTCGTCGGCCAGCGCGGTGAGGACGGGGCGCAGGGCGGTGCCCTTGACCCAGTCGAGGACCGCGTCGTCACCGTGCAGGGTCTGGAGGTAGGTGGTCTCCCAGACGTCCGCCGTGCAGCCCAGGTCGCGGAGGCGGGTGAGGTAGTCCGTGGGGTCCAGGACGGAGGCGGTGCGGTCGCCGACGCCGTGGAGCAGGGGGCGCCAGCGGTCGGACTCACGGAGGCCGGCCAGGAGTGTGTGGCTGGGGGCGGTGAAGTTGCCGGGGACCTGGAAGGCGAGCGTGCCGCCGGGGGCGAGGGCGTCGAGCCAGCGCGGGAAGTGCTCGGCGTGGCCGGGGATCCACTGGAGCGCGGAGGTGGAGACGATCAGGCCGTACGTCTCGGTGGGCTCCCAGGTCGCGGCGTCGGCCTCGGCGAAGTCGAGCAGGGGCGGCCTGGCGTGGGCGGCGGCCTCGGCGAGCATCTCGCGGGAGGTGTCGTAGCCGGTGATCCGGGCGTCGGGCCAGCGGTCGGCGAGGAGCGCGGTGACATTGCCCGCGCCGCAGCCGAGGTCGGCGATGCGGGGCGCGGGGTGGCCGGGCAGGTCGTCGCCGATACGGGCGAGAAGGTCGTGGAAGGGGCGGGTGCGGTGGTCCGCGTGGCGCAGGTACTGCTGCGGGTCCCAGGAGGGCTGGTGGGGTGCGGTCATGGGAAACAGGATCACGCCGATAATCTCTTGATGTCAAGACACTTGAATTCAAGAGACTTCATGTCGAGGGACCCTCTACACTGATCGACATGGAGGACGAGGTCGACCGACTGGTCGCTGCATGGCGCCGCGAGCGCCCCGACCTCGACGTGGAACCACTCGAGGTGCTCAGTCGCGTCTCCCGCCTGGCACGCCACCTCGACCGGGCCCGCCGCATAGCGTTCTCCGAGCACAACCTGGAGCCGTGGGAGTTCGACGTGCTCACGTCGCTGCGCCGGGCCGGCGCCCCGTACCAGCTCTCCCCCGGGCAGCTCCTCACCCAGACCCTGGTCACCTCGGGCACGATGACCAACCGCATCGACCGGCTCACCAAGAAGAACCTCGTCGAGCGGCTGCCCGACCCGAACGACCGGCGCGGCGTCCTCGTCCGGCTCACGGCCGAGGGCCGCGACAAGGCCGACCAGTCGCTGGCCGGGCTGCTCGCCCAGGAACGCGCCATCCTCGCCGAGCTGTCCCGCGCCCAGCGCGGCGAACTGGCCGGGCTACTGCGCCAGTTGACCGCCCCGTTCGACAACATCCCTACCTAGGGCACCCGCCCCCGGGTCGGCCGGGCCCACCCCCGCCCGGCGGGCCAGCGCCACCGCGGCCAGCGTCGAGTGCACCCCGAGCTTGCCCAGCACGTTCTGCATATGGGTGCGCACCGTGTGCGGGGACAGGAACAGCCGCTCCGCGACCGCCTTGCGGCCCAGGCCCGCCACCATGCAGCGCAGCACCTCGCGCTCCCGGGGCGTCAGCGACTCCACCAGCCGCTCGCTCTCGGTGCGGTGCTTACGGGCCGCGGTCAGCTCCCGCAGCACGCCGGTGAGCAGGGCGGGCGGCAGATGCGTCTCGTCGCGCAGCACGCCCCGGATCACCGACAGCAGCCGTTGCAGCGAGCAGTCCTTGGCCACCCAGCCCGAGGCCCCCGCCTGGAGCGCCCGGGCGGCCGCGCGCGGGTCGTCCTTCTCGGCGAGCACCACCGACCGCACGGCGGGCCGGGCCGCGCGGACCCCGGCGACCAGCGCGATGCCGTCGACGGCGGCCGTCTCCTCCTGCCGGGGCGCGGGGACGGCGGGCGGCTCGCCGCTCGTCCGGGCGCCCAGCTCGGCGTCGACCAGGAGCACGTCGTAACCGCGCCCCTCGGCGGCCGCGCGCTCCAGGGCGCGCAGCGCGGCCGGACCGCTGCCCGCGGCGGAGACGTCGACGTCCGGTTCGGCCGCTAGGGCGGCCGCGAGCGACTCGGCGAAGATGCGGTGGTCGTCCACCACGAGAACCCGGATACGCGCCACAGAACCCCCATCGGTGGGGGCGGACAGGTGCGGGTACGGCGTCCGGGGCCGCACGGTGGCCTGCCGCGCCGACGACCGCCGTCGTCGAACCGCCTGCCACCCTGCCCCGGACGCCGTACCCGGCTTTCTCGCTCCCCTGAATCGACACCGGCCCCCACCGGTGCTGAGCATCAGCGTACGGGCGGGGGCCACGAGGGGAAGGCGATTCGGTGAACTGGTCGCCTCAGGTGGGTCTTAGGGTGTGCTTCATGTTCCGTCTTGAGACAGAAGTAGACAAAGAACGTCGCATTCTGCTGAGCGGGCGTCTGCACGAGGACAACGTCGCCGCATCGGCCGGCCTGCGTGCGCTGCTCTCCACCTCCGCCGAGCACGAAGTCCCGCTGGAGGTGTGGGCGTTGGACGAGCACGGGACCCTGGCGGGCGGGCTGACCGGGCGGACCTGGGCGTACTGGCTGCACGTCGATCTGCTCTGGGTCGACGCCCCGCACCGGGGCCTCGGCCTCGGCGCGCGCCTGCTCGCCGAGGCCGAACGGACCGCCCGCACCGAGCGCGCCTGCACCCGCTCGCGGCTGGAGACCTGGGATTTCCAGGCCCCCGGCTTCTACCGCGGACAGGGGTACGAGGAGATCGGCCGGGTCGCCGACTACCCGCCCGGCGTCACCGAGTTCATCCTGGTCAAGGACCTGTGAGCGCGGGACACCGGAACGGGCTCAGCTCAGTCGGCGCGCCCCCGCGGACGGAACGGCGTCGAAGATCCCCGGGGCCGCGTGTCCGGCCGCCGCGAACGCCTCGCTGACCGCCTCGGCCACCGTCGTGGCCGCCGCCGCCTCCACCAGGACGACCGCGGAGCCGCCGAAGCCACCCCCGGTCATCCGCGCACCGAGCGCCCCGGCGGCGTTCGCCGCCTCGACCACGAGGTCCAACTCGGGGCAGGAGACCCGCAGATCGTCCCGGAGCGAGCGATGTCCCTCGTTCAGGACGGGGCCCGCGGCGCGGACGTCACCCGCGTCCAGCAGGGCGATGACCTGCTCGACCCGGCGGTTGTCGCCGACGACATGGCGTACGTAACGGATGACGGACTCGTCGGCTCCGGCGTCGGCGAGGGTGGCCGGCGCGGTGGCGAGGTTCTCGTACGGCAGATCGCGCAGCGTCGGCAGGCCGAGCAGCCGGGCGCCCTCCTCGCAGCCGGCCCGGCGCTCCGCGTACGCCCCGTCGCCGAGCGCGTGCTTGACCCGGGTGTCGACGACCAACAGCGTCAGGCCCTGGGAGGCCAGGTCGAAGGGGACCTGGCGCAGCGAGAGGTCGCGGGTGTCCAGGTGGAGGGCGTGGCCCTCGGTGCAGCAGGCCGAGGCCATCTGGTCCATGATCCCGCAGGGCACGCCGACGAAGTCGTTCTCGGCGCGGCGGCCGATGACGGCGAGTTCGGCGGCGCTCAGACCCAGTGCGAAGAGGTCGTTCAGGGCGAGCGCGGTGACGACTTCGAGGGCGGCGGAGGAGGAGAGCCCGGCGCCGGTGGGCACGGTGGAGGTCAGCGCGATGTCCGCCCCGGAGACCGGGTGCCCGGCCTCGCGCAGCGCCCAGAGGACGCCGGCGGGGTAGGCGGCCCAGCCGTGCCCGGAGTGCGGGGTGAGTTCGTCGACGCGCAGCGAGACGACGCCACCGGGGACGTCGGTGGAGTAGAGGCGCAGGACGCCGTCGTCGCGGCGGGAGACGGCGGCGACGGCGGTGTGCGGGAGGGCGAGCGGCATGACGAAGCCGTCGTTGAAGTCGGTGTACTCGCCGATCAGGTTCACTCGTCCGGGTGCGGCCCAGATGCCGTCGGGCTCGCTTCCGTACAGCTCGGCGAAGGTGGCGCCGGGGTCGGCCCGGTGCCCCGCGGCGGCGGTCACGGTCGGTTCGGCGTGCTGGGTCATGGGGTGGTCGTGTCCTCTCGGCGGGCGAACTGCCAGGCGTCGGCGATGATTCCGGCCAGGTCGGCGCGGGACGGCTGCCAGCCGAGGCGCTCGGTGGCGGTGGCGGCGGAGGCGACGAGGACGGCCGGGTCGCCGCCGCGGCGGGGGGCGGCGGTCTCGGGCACCGGGTGGCCGGTGACCTTGCGGACGGTCTCGATGACCTCGCGGACCGAGAAGCCGTTGCCGTTGCCGAGGTTGCAGATCAGGTGCTCGCCGGGGGCGGCGGCGGTGAGGGCCAGCAGGTGGGCCTCGGCGAGGTCGGCGACGTGGATGTAGTCGCGGACGCAGGTGCCGTCGGGGGTGGGGTAGTCGTCACCGTAGACGTTGATCGACTCGCGCTTGCCCAGGGCGACTTGGAGGACCAGCGGAATGAGGTGGGACTCGGGGTCGTGCCGCTCGCCGCACCTGCCGTACGCCCCGGCCACGTTGAAGTAGCGCAGCGAGACGGCGGCCAGGCCGTGGGCGGTGGCCTCGCCGCTGATCATGTGGTCGACGGCGAGCTTGGACGCGCCGTAGGGGCTGGTGGGGGCGGTGGGGTCGGTCTCGGTGATGAGGCTGGAGACCGGTTCGCCGTAGGTGGCGGCGGTGGAGGAGAAGACGAGGGTGCGGACGCCGTGTTCGCGCATGGCGGCGAGCAGGGCGGTGGTGCCGCCGACGTTGTTGACCCAGTACTTCTCGGGGTTCACGACGGACTCGCCGACCTGGGAGAACGCGGCGAAGTGCAGGACGCCGTCGTAGGAGGGGTCCAGATGGCGCGCGGCGTCCTGGATGCGGCCCTCGATGAACGCGGCCCCGGCCGGGACGCCCTCGCGGAAGCCGGTGGACAGGTCGTCGAGGACGGTCACGGTGTGCCCGGCCTCCAGCAGATGCTGGGCGACGACGCTGCCGACGTATCCGGCGCCGCCGGTGACCAGGTACTTCTTGGGCTCGGCGGGGACGTTCCGGGAAATGCTCACTGGCTCGCTACCTCTCGCAGTCGCTCGGCCGCGGCCTCCGGCGGCACGTCGTTGATGAACACGCTCATGCCGGACTCGGACCCCGCGAGGAACTTCAGCTTGCCGGAGGTCCGGCGAATCGTGAAAAGCTCCAGATGCAGGGCGAAGTCCTCCCGGCCGTCGGTCCCGAACGGCGCCTGGTGCCAGGCGGAGATGTACGGGGTCGGCGGCTCGCCGGGCCCGAAGATCCGGTCGAAGCGCTTCAAGAGTTCCAGATAGACCTGTGGGAACTCTGTCCGCGCGCCCTCGTCCAGCTCCCGCAGGTCGGGGACGCGGCGGCGGGGGTACAGGTGGACCTCGTAGGGCCAGTGCGCCGCGTACGGGACGAAGGCGATCCAGTGGCCGGTGGCGAGGACGACGCGTGAGCCGTCCTTCTCCTCGCGGGCGACGACGTCGTCGAAGAGGTTGGAGCCGGTCTCCTCGCGGTGCCGGGCGGCCGAGCGGAGCATCAGCTCGGTGCGCGGGGTGACGAAGGGGTAGCCGTAGATCTGGCCGTGCGGATGGCCGAGGGTGACGCCGATCTCGGCGCCGCGGTTCTCGAAGCAGAAGACCTGGGTGACCCGGCCGAGGGCGGCGAGGGCGGCGGTGCGGTCGGTCCAGGCGGCGAGGACGAGCGCGGCCTGTTCCTCGCTGAGGTCGGCGAAGGACGCGTCGTGGTCGGAGGTGAAGCAGACGACCTCGCAGCGGCCGGAGTCGCCGGCGAGCGAGGGGAAGCGGTTCTCGAAGACCGCGACGTCGTAGTGGTCGTCCGGGATCTCGCTGTGCCGGCCCTCCCGGGAGGGGCAGAGCGGGCAGGCGTCGGCCGGCGGGTGGTAGGTGCGGGCCTGCCGGTGCGAGGCGATGGCGACGGCGTCGCCGAGCAGCGGATCGCGGCGGATTTCGGACGAGGTCGAGACCGGGTCCAGAGGGCGCTGGTCGACGGCGTCGCGGACCGTGTCCTCCGCGGCGTCGTAGTAGATCAGCTCACGGCCGTCGGCGAGGGTCGTCACCGTCTTCTTCACCAGGGTCCTCCACCCAATCCCTCCAACACAATCGCACATAACAAATCACAAGCAAACACCTCCGTCAATGCCGAGGGTCGCGGCGATCCGACACCGGGCCCGCTGGTCGCATATCCGGACATTCACCCGCACTCGATCACGATCGAACAAAGAACCCCAACGAGACTGTTCATTTCTCGAACATGACGGCGTAAGTTCCGTCGGGTTACGTTCGCGATACGAAGCGAGTTCCCCCATGCAGACACTGGCCGAAGGGCTTCGGCTCCCCACGAACGGGCTCGACTACGCCATCCTGGCGATCTACTTCGTCGTCGTCCTCGGCATCGGCTTCATGGCCCGTGCCAGCGTCAGGACGAGCCTCGACTTCTTCCTCTCCGGACGGTCCCTGCCCGCCTGGGTGACCGGGCTCGCCTTCGTCGCGGCGAACCTCGGCGCCACCGAGATCCTCGGCATGGCGGCCACCGGCGCGCAGTACGGCGTCGCGGTGGTGCACTGGTACTGGATCGGCGCCATCCCCGCCATGGTCTTCCTCGGCCTGGTGATGATGCCGTTCTACTACCGCTCCAAGGTGCGCTCGGTGCCGGAGTTCCTGCTCCAGCGGTTCGACAAGTCCGCGCACCTTCTGAGCTCCGTGCTCTTCGCCTTCGCGGCGATCCTCATCGCCGGCGTCAACCTCTACGCCCTCTCGATCGTCGTCGAGGCGCTCCTCGGCTGGCCGCAGTGGGTCGCGATCGTCGTCGCGGGCCTGTTCGTGCTGATCTACATCACGATCGGCGGGCTCTCCTCCGCGATCTACAACGAGGTGCTCCAGTTCTTCGTCATCCTCGCCGCGCTGATCCCCCTCACCGTCCTCGGCCTGAAGCGGGTCGGCGGCTGGGACGCCATGAGCGACTCGCTGACCAAGCAGCACGGCGGGGACTTCATGACCGCCTGGGGCGGCACCGGCATCGGTGACCCCAACCCGCTGGGCGCCAACTGGCTGACGATCATCCTCGGCCTCGGCTTCGTGCTGTCCTTCGGCTACTGGACGACGAACTTCGCCGAGGTGCAGCGCGCGCTGTCCGCGAAGAACCTCTCCGCCGCCAAGCGCACCCCGCTGATTGCCGCCTTCCCGAAGATCTTCATCGTCTTCGCGGTGATGATCCCGGGCCTGGTCGCCGCCGTGATCGTGCCCAAGATCGGCACCCCGGATTCCGACCTGACCTACAACGACGCGATACCCCTGCTGATGCAGGAGTTGCTGCCCAACGGCGTGCTCGGCATCGCGGTCACCGGTCTGCTCGCCGCGTTCATGGCGGGCATGGCGGCCAACGTGTCCTCGTTCAACACGGTTTTCACCACCGACATCTGGCAGCGGTACGTGGTGAAGGACAAGCCGGACACGTACTACCTGCGGTTCGGCCGGCTGATCACCGCGATCGGCGTGCTGGCCTCGATCGGCACGGCGTTCATCGCCGCCAGCTTCTCGAACATCATGAGCTACCTCCAGACGCTGTTCTCGTTCTTCAACGTCCCGATGTTCGTCGTGGCAAAAATCCCTAGAGAACAGTCTCTAGGAGGCGCACAGTGGACAACGTGGAAACTCCCGCAACGACGCCGTATGACGGTTGTGGTCGCTGCCTAGTAGCGGTCCGTCGACTCAGCCGGAAGAACGAAGCAACCCAGAGCCCGGAGAAGCAGCGCGATCAGGTTCTCGCCATAGTCGAGGCCAATGGTGCCCACGTGATCGCATGGGCAGACGACTGGGAAGTCTCCGGGGCCATGGACCCGTTGAAGCGCCCACAGTTAGGCCCGTGGCTCACTGACAAAAAGGGCCCCTACGACGGCATTGCAGGCGCGGCCGTAGACCGCATTGGCCGCAATGTGCGCGACGTACTGAACACGGCCTACACCATTCATGAGCGCGGACAGATTCTTCTTACCGCCGACCATGACGGCATATGGGATTTGGACGACCCCAACCAAGAGACCGATCTACTGGTAAAGGCTCTTGGCGCGCAGATGGAACACCGCGCTACCAGTAAGCGTTCCAACGATTCAAAGTCCAGTGCGCGAGACCGAGGCAGGGTATCCGCCAAGCCTTCCTATGGTTACGAATATTTTCGCGCCATCCCGAATGGCCCGGTAACGGAAACGCGGCTTCGCTCGAAGCCAGCAAAAGAAATCCGGAATGCGGCCCGAAGGATTCTGGCAGACCGAACCGGCACCATTACGCCGAACTTTGAATTTAAGCGCCTCAATCGTAACGGCGTGCTGTCTCCGAGCGACGAGCTAGCCGTCATATACGGGCGCGAGCCTAAGGGCATTCCATGGAGTGAAAACTCACTTCGCCGCATCCTTTTGAGCAAGGCGGCTCTTGGATATCTCATCCATGACGGTCAGCCAGTTCTCGACGAGAACGGACGCCCGGTGAAAATCGCCCCGGAGTTGTGGGACTACGCAACCCATCTTGCACTCGTCGAGAAGTTGGCCCCCAGGAAACAAAAGAGCCTCCACCCCGTGGGAAGGGCCAATCAAGGGAAGGCCCTCTATGCAGGTCGCTGCTTTTGCGGAGTCTGCAAGAACAAGGTACGCGCGAGTTCTCAGGGCGGATACCAGTGCACGGCCCGCCACAGGGGCATAGCCCCGAAATGCAAGCCGTCTCCGAGTGTGAAGCTTGAGATCCTGGACGAGGAAGTCACCAGGCAGTTCCTAGCCGAATACGGTCAGGGCCAGGTAATGGAGAAGGTCTACGACCCTGGAACCAATTACGCAGCCCAAATAGCGGAACTCCAGGACGCACGAGCCAGGCTACGGAAAGACCGCCAGGGCGGAATGTATGAGGACGAGGACGACTACCATTGGTACGTCACCGAGTACAACCGAATGGGGGACGAGATAAAGAAGCTGAAGAAACTTCCGGAGCGCCCCGCAGGCGTACGTTTGATCCCTACAGGCCAGACCATCGCCGAACAATGGGAGGCCGCCGAAAGCATCCCGGACAAGCAGGAAATCCTTTCCGAATTCGGCGTATGCATCGAGATATTCCCCAGGAGGGCCAAGCGTATCGTTATGACCGCAGTGGACCCCTATGCAGAACTCGCCGCACTCGAAGCCGCATAGAACCCGCCGCACAGAAACGCCCCAAGCAGAAGTTAGCTTGGGGCATTTCTGCGTTCCGGCACTACGGGACAACAGACTGGGGGACAACGAACGAGATAACCCTTCCATGCAGGCTGGAGAACTCCCGGCGTGTCAGACGCAGCAGAACGTCTCCGCCAGCGGGCACGGCCGCCACCGAAGCCCCGAGGAGTCGAGCGACGTAGGACCGCAGGTGTCGGGATGGAGAGACGAATTGGACCGGGCCCAGCTCTTGCCATCCGCAGACGAGGAAGCTCACTCCCGAGATCGAGGCAGCGGGCAGAGCAATGGTGGGGCCGAGGTTCACGGTTCGGCAGGTCACCGGGTGGCCGGCACCGCTTGCCGAGGGGGCATCTGCGGGTGATCCGTAAGGGGCGGCGCAGGCCCCCTTTCATCTGACACTGTCAGAATCCAGCTCTCTTCCCCGAGAGTGTGGCGTATCGATATCTCACCCCTTCCGCTCATTCCAGGACCCAGCGTTTTGCGCGCCTGTTTTCCTCTAGATCTTCCCTGACTCCCGCAGCTACTTCCTTTTCTGCCGGGGTGTAGCCACGCCCTACATAGCGCCAGGAAGAGATTATGAGAGGGGTCTCGCCTACCCTCGATTCACCTACCTTGCGCCTGGTAAAGGCCGCACGCATTTCGCGCAGCCGCCCGAAGGTGGTGGAGTATTTTGGAGACTTGGTGAGGACGTGTCCACGAAATCCGAGCGTGTGAGCCCATGCTCTGAGCCGGAGATCAGAGAATTCCGGCAATTTGCCGAGTCGCCAGCATGCCCCCATAAGTGCGCGGATATGGCGTGGGGCCGAGGCGCAGCGGATTTCCTCGTAAGAGCGGATGCGTGTATCGACGCCTCCGGCATCGCTGACGCTTTTGCTGACGTATTTGGCGAGGTAACCCGCTACCGCCTCCGGGGTAATCGAGTTGCCCGCAGTGTGGCCCAGGGCGCGTACGTCCATCTGCCGACCCCAGGAGAACGCCCGGGGGCCGACCGCACTGCTGTGCCGAAGAGGGACGCTTGAAGCCTGCCTAGCGGCCCGGAGCGCACTTTCCAGCAGGCTGGCAGTGGCCCAGGCAGGAGGAGGCTCAGAGGGCCCGCCGGGACCGTCCAGGCGCATGAGGGCGTGGAAGTGCACTGCGCCGCGCCGTTGATATTCGGCAACCTTGGCGAAGGTGAGCCGCAGGTGGTCATTCAGTCGAGAGCGCTCGACGCCCGCCAGGTCGGCCAGGAATCGGCGTACATTGCGAACCGTTCGGTTCCACAGCTCTCCCGCATGCGCATGCCATAGCACGTGTCCGCTGTAGTCGTAGCATTCCTGGCACAAAGCAGAACCGGCCAGAGAATCGCCTTTATCGTGGCGCTGATTGCAGGCGAGAGAGCGACCATGGGGACACCTTTCATTAGGTGCACCAATTCGGCATCTGTCCGAGCCGGCGCGGTGCACTGCACCGAAAGACGGGGCAGTGAGAGTAACGAATACTTGAGGCCGGTCAATGACCGATTCGGGAGTTCCCTTTCCGCCGATGATTCCCGTGCGCACGATTTGATAGGAGTCCCCGGAATTCAGGTGTGAGCAGGGGCCGCATTGAGACTTTCGACGGTTCCGGCATCGGACAGTGATACGCCCGCCCGGTTCGTCTTTCGTGCTGTAACTGCCCCGGAGATGCCCCCGGGAGTCGTATCGGTTCGAGTAGCCCGCGAGATAGATGGGATTCTCACAGCCGCCTGTATGCGCGATTTGGGTTTTCCAGCGCGCGAATTCAGGTTCATTGGCGAGGCGGATAAGGTCCTTTTCTGTGTCGGAGAGAATACGGCGACACTCCGCCCCGAGGTGAGGGGAGGAGTGCCGCAGATCCCTAGGAAGGGCCATCGTGCTCATGGTGGTGCCCTTTCGTGAATGGAAGATGCAGCGCGGGGGCGGTCGAGGATGACTGTCTTGGTCACGGTTTCTCCAACTGGTCGGGGTCTGTTTTATGGCTACCGGGCTCGATTGTTCTTTCGACAGCAGACGCAGCGCCGCAGTTTTCCGCTGATGGTGCGGTATCGGGAGCGCAGGCAGAAAGGGCATCGAACGTATTGATGTGTCACGGTGGATCACCTCAGCTGACGAAACGCGCCAATGCCCAGTTCATGAATTCTCCGATCATGAACACTGCGGGCGTCTGAGCGACGTAGAAGCCGAACAGGAAGATCGGTAAAGCGATCCACCAGTTCACTTCGCGTGACCGCACGATCAGGAATGTCACGATGCCGAAGACGAACACGATAGGGAGTGCGGCGAGTTCATCAATCATGTTCAACACCTCCTTCCTGAGGGGGGTCAGGAAGGCGTCCGTCAGCGGAAGGTTCGTCAGGTCTGCGTGGTTGCGCAGCGCGCTGGGAGTGGTCCACCGGGAGCGGACCCGCCGCCACTGGCCCTCGACAGCGGTCACGGCGACTCCCTTTTCGTCCTCCGTGATCGTCTGCGCAACGGCGACCGCGTCCGGAGCCAGGTCCCCCAGGGTCATCACGGCCGTCTGTTCGTCGTTGACCCGGTGGCAGACCCGGCCGCCCATCTGAGCCCTGATCGCGGTGGCACCGGGGCCGAGGTCCGAACCGAACCGCTGAGCGGCCAAGATCAGGTGAACCCCGAGAGCCGCGCCGAGCTGAGCTATCCGCAGGAGCAGCGTCGCGCACTCCGTCGCTTCCTTGCGGCCGTTGAGCGAGGCGACGAGAAGCAGCTCGGCCACCTCGTCCACGATGATCACGACAGGGTCGGGACGGGTCATTTCGGGGAGGTCCCAGACAGAGCGAACGCCCGCCGTCCGGCAGTCCGCCATGCGTTCCATCACTTCCGACAGGACCGTCGTCAGGACCTTGATCGCTTCCTCCCGGTCAACGGCCAGCGCCGACAAGCGGCGTTCGTAGAGGCCGAGTTCCATACCGCCTTTGAGGTCGATCCCGACCAAGATCACCGGCTGTGAGCCCAGTTCGGTCAGCCATGAGGCGAGCAGGGTGGATTTCCCCGACTGGGTCGCACCGGTGACCAGCCAGTGAGGGACCTTGCGAAGATCCACCGTCCACATCGCGTCGTCGTCAGTTCTGCCGAGCGTGGCGGTCAGGAGTCGCGGAGCCGGAGGAGTGGGCCAGGCCCGATCCCCCGTCAAGGGGTCATAGCCGATCGCTGCCAGCTCGACGACACCGCGCCGGGGGAGGTCACCCGAACCTGATGAACACGCCAGGCGTGCGCGAAGGCATCAGCAACGGCGATGAACTGAGCAGGGGTCTGCCCCGGGTGGAGCCTCACACGCACCCAGAAGCCGTTCCTTGTCATCCGGGGGATGCCGAGGCGCGGGGGAGCCCCTTCAGGATCGTTCCCGTGACCATCGTGTCCCTGTTCAGCATCGAGCGAGGCGCACGGCGCGGGATGTCCAGGTCGAGGACCCGGCAGACACGGCCCCACGTGAACCGCACCCGTACCAGCGCGGCCGGGTAGCCGACGAGGGGCCACCGCCAGGGACGCCCCTCCGTCCGGGCCAGACGATCAGAGAGCCACGGCTCCCACTTCCCTTGGGTGATCATCCCGAGGCACAGGAGCACCGACAGTATCCAGATGATCAGTTCCCAGGGCATGAGCCGTCCTCTCCTCGGTAGACGGTCTGGCCGGACAGGGTCTGATAGTCCGCCAGCAGCCCGCGTGCGTGGTCAGAGGCCGAGGCCGCCCGCACTTCCACCAGGGCGAGGAGCTGCGCCACGAGCGGCCCGCCGTCCAGTGCGGTGAGCAGTGCATCGCAGCCGGCCAAAACGCGGAGGTCTCGCATGAGCAAACGAACGTGTTCGCGATTGTCTACCACCAGTGATCCCCTACCTTCGCGCGTTCCGCCAGGACTTTGGACAGTCGATGCACCTCAGCGGAATCGACCGCGAGGCGTTCCAGGCACACCAACCTTGTGCCGTCACTCATGCGAGTTCGATCAAGAATGGAAGCCACCGCCGCCATTCCTGTCACGGCGTCGAGGAAGGCCACCCAGTCCCATTCGGATTCAGGTATTCCGCTCACGCCTCACCGCCCCCTCTCTGTTTGGGGGCGCAGCCGCAGGAGGCGCAGGGGGCACCGGTCCGGCATGGGGCAGCACGGCCGAGGCCCGGAAACTGGTCCCCTTCCTGCCGTCAATCTCCCAGGCCACGGCCACGAGGTCGTTGAGGAGAACCCTCATCCCCTCCGTGATGCCCTTGGGCTCACCACTGACGGTCACCTCGATCACGTCGGCGCGCCGCCGCTCCAGTTGGCGGACCGACACCCCAACCACCCAGGTCTCTGTACCGTCGGCATCCGTGCGTATCTGCCCGGTTTCCTGATTCACCCGAGGCTCTGGCGGAACTACACACATGAGCGACCCGAGCCGGGCCACGTCAACGGGTATCCGCTGCATTGTGATCCTTTCGCAGATGATCTCTGACAAGGCATCAGGAATCGTCTTGATCGGTTCCTTCGGCCGGATCACAAAGCCTGCTTGCACTCATGAGTCTTTGCAAGAGCAATTCACTATCACGCGCCGGCATCCGGCAGGTTCCAGCCATCGCCGGAATCGCTCCATGCGCGGCATAGATCTACTTAGCGTGACTGGTGGGAACGCTCGGTGACTCGCGTCGCACGCCCCGCCTGCCCCTGGCGACTCGACGTGCACCGATAACACTCCCGCGCCAGGCCCACCTAAAGCGACCGCGCGGTCTGTTTGACCGAAAGTGGACCCTTGCCCGCCATGCCGCCACCGAGGGCGAGGCCGAGCGGTCCAACTTTTCTCTACTCAATCAAGGCCCGCACGGCGTGCGGGCGGACGGGCGCACCGACCGGGCTGCGGCTGACGCCGGTCCCGGTCGGACGCCCACCACCCACACGCAACAGAGCCTGAGAGCAGTGCAGTTGATCTTCTACCTGGAAGCGTCAGGCTTGGCAGTTCCCTGCGTGCTGACGCGCCGCCGTTCGCGTGGACCTGATGCCGGGGGTGTATCGATCAAGTCGGCACCCGGTGCACTGGACCCACTGATGCCCGTTCGCGTCCTCCAGGACGTACACCTTGCCGCGCCCCTTCGTGCGGATGGCGTTCCCAACCTTCCTGCGCCGTTCCACAGTTGCCGTCCTTCCACCTAGTGGTTCGTTCCAGGGTGGCCGGGGGTGGAGGCCAGCGACAGGCTTTAGGCAGCCACGATTGGGCGAGCCTCTAAGATCGCGGGCCAATCGGACGCAACCACGGGCAGGTTCACCACCCGCCCGATTCGCTGACGAGCGTAAGGCCCGCGATCACTCGCCCAATCGCAGCTCCTGCCCAAACCCTGTCGCCGCCCTCCACTAGCCCTCGCTCGGCACCCAGCAGCACCCGTCACCAGCACCCGAAGGAAGATCATCTGCGGCCGGGCCGGGGCCGCCGGCCAAAAGCAGGCAGGCCGCCCCTCAGCAGCCAGTCCCCGAGGCACACGAAGGCGCGGCCCCCTCGAAGATGAGGAGGCCGCGCCCGATGTGCGATCAGCGGTCAGCGCTTGAGGTAGGCGCGATGCACCCACCCTCGCGTCTCGTGCTTGATGCCGCTCTTGCTCTTGCCGACGACCACGACCTTCACCCACGGGGAGCCAACGTACGACTCCCGGATGAAGACCCGGTCACCCCGGAACAACAGGCCCTTGACCCAGCCGTTCGGAGCCGCCCGGAAACGGAGCGCCGACGCGTTCACCTTGTGCGTCTTGAGCCCCTTGGGGATCACGGACGTACCCGCCGCAGCAGGAGCAGCCGATACCGCCGAACCGGCCGGAGCCGCCGCAGCCGACCCCGACGCAGCCGCACCGCCGACCGCGACCATCAGCCCAGCGAGCACGGAAGCCACAGCGAGACCCAGGCGCGAACGAAACATAGACATGTGCAAACCCTCTCGATGAGATACCGGCCCCACCGCAGGTGGAGCCCTAACGAGAGACAGCATGAGTGTTCGCGATTGCAAATGTCAACGGATATGCCGCGGCGCCGTTCAAGATCATTTAGGGGCGCCACGGAAACGATCATGAGTCGTCCGGGCCAGCCGGCCAAAAGCAGGCAGGCCGCCCCTCAGCGCCGCCGCCCCCTTCCGAGGCAGCAAAAAGGCCCCATTGCCCTTCAAGGCAATGGGGCCGTCTAGAGCAGACTGCTAGCCGAGCTTGGCGAACAGTACGAGGTCAGCGAACGCGGCGGAGCTGACCATCAGCACCGGGCCACCGTCCAACTTGCTGTCCCGGAGCGGAACCACGCCGTGCACAGCGGCGTAGCCCTGGTGCCACTCCACACACTCACCGCCGTTGTTCTGGCTGAAGGAACTTGCCTGCCAGCCGTCCCGAGGCACCGAAGGTTGGGGTTGCTTGATCATGAGTAGCGTTCCTTCTGGATGGAGTCGATCAGAGCGGCTGACTTGTCCGGCGAGAGAGCCAAGGCCACCAGCAGATCATAGGCATCAGTGGCCTTGAGTACGTCTTCTGGCTCCGCGAGCAGGTAGCCCCGGGGGAAGCCGTCGACGTGCACTACGTCCTCGTCGTCCTCGAAGCCGAGGATGCCGAACGGGGAGGCCCACCCATGATGTTGACCCTCATCCGGCACAACCTGTACGCGATGCCGAGGCGTTTCAGCGAGCGTCAGCAGGTGCGCAAGCTGAACCCTCATGGTTTCCGCAGTCCCGACCTGATTGGTCAGTGCGGCCTCGTTCAAGATCACCCACAACCGGGCAGGACTCTCCTCGCGATCCAGGATTCGCTGCCGCTCTATCCGGCCTGTGACGAGGCTTTCGAGGTTGGAGGGCCGACCGGTCCGCAACACGGCCCGCGCGTACCCCTCCGTCTGTACCAACCCTGGCATCAGTTGCGGATGGAACATCCGGATACTGTGCGCCTTCCACTCCAGTTCGACATATCGCCGGAACCAGGGCGGAAACGCGAACCGCAGAGCCAAGGGCCAAAGCCGCTCGAAGCGCCCTTCCGAGCCGGGGAAGAGACGATCACATGCGCGAGCGAACTCAAGTGAAGGCGTCCGGTTGCCCTTCTCGATCTTGGCAACCAAGGAGTACCCACACGCCGCCTCGTCCGCTAACTGCTCCCGTGTGACCTTCCAGCGGTTCCGCGCGACTTCCACCTCCTTGCCGAAGAAGGTGAGTGGCGTCGTCGCCGCCTCATCCGCTTTCTCAGCCTCGACAGTCACGGGCCCTCCTCCAGTCATTTGGACAACTCAGCTTGTCCAAATGGACAGTTGAGGTTGTCTAGCCTAACCCTCTGTTGCGATGCCGCCACAGTGCCGAATCTGTACTTAGAACGGCACCACGGAGCCCAACCGTGAGGCATGGCAATGACAGAAACCCCCGAGGCCAGCAGGCTCGGCCACCAGGTCGTCTCAGTCCTCTTTGCCGAGGCAGCAGACACCACGGCATTCGAGTCACCCATGAAGTACCCGCCGTGCGCCTGCCGCTCACCCGTCTGCCCGGAGTTCCGGCAGGCGGAGGCGGAGCCGCAACCCGGCGCGGCGGATGTGCACGCGGAGCTGCGCCAACGTGTTCGTCGAGAGAACGCCTTCCGCAAGTTCCACCGCTTGAACTGACAGTGCATCAGGACGCCCCGACTCGTCCGCCTTACCGGGCGAGCCAGGGCTAAGCCGAACAGCCACGAGGAGCTGAACGACCTTGAGAGATCGTATCGTCAGGCTGGTGAGCGCATTACTGGCTCTCATCCAAGGCCCTGGCACCGGCCACCACCCCGTCTATCGGCACACCGTAAGCCGAAGCCAGGCACGTGCCCTCCAACAGACCATCCGCAGCCCGTGGCTGGAGCCCTGGCCTGGGATGGACCGCGATACCGCTCGACAGCTTTGGGTGGACGACGAGCGCGATGCGACCATCCCGCTAACGCCCGTTGCGGGGGACCTTCTTCGGGGGCGCGCAGAGTTCCGCCGATCGTTCGACCAGTCCGCCTGTGTGGAGGACTTGGTTCTTCACCAGGAGCGACAGCGAGCCCTCAAAGCGGCTGCGCTCGGGTACGACTACCCCTACAGCTACCCCGGGGCCCCCTTCCCCGCACACACGATCGAGACCGCCTGACGCGCAAGGGGTCCAGGCGCGGGGACTACGCCCGCCGCGAGAGCATCATTCAGGCAGATCGCGTCAAGATCAGCGCCCGCGCCGAGTCGAACGAATCTATCGGGAAGATCGCCAGGGATTACGACATCGACCGGCGCACCCTTGCCAAGATCGTGGACGTCTGGGGAGTGGCCCGCCGTCGGGCGACCCGAGACGTGAACGTGGCCCACGGCCCGTTTAAACGCGGGTAATTGCCCTCCAGGGCTCGAATTCTCCGGGGCCCCTCGGTCCTAGTCGACCACCGCTACGCCCTTGCGTGGCCCCGGTATCGCCTCTCCCTCCCCCCGATATGGGAGAGGCGAGCACTCGGAAGCCGTTGGGTTTCCCTGATGCGCCACGCCCGATGGCCGCTCCGAGCCCCGCCCCCTCTCTCAGATTGAGAGGGGGCGGGGAACCCCAAACTCCCCTGCCCGAGGTGACGAATTCCCGAAGCCAGGGAGGCACATGCACCACCCCGCCAAAAGTCAACGAAGTTCACTAGGAGGAAGCATGACCGCAGTGCTGACCGAGATGCGCACCGGCCGCGATCTCGTGAGTCCGGAACTCTTCGACAGCATCGTTCAGTTCACCGTCCTTCACTTCGGACAGGACCAGTCCCGCGCGGAACGGCAGACGGATCAGGCAATCGCGTTCGTCGCCACGGCTGCGACAGCGGCGACGCCGATGGTTCCGTCGGACGACGTGGATCACGCGTTCCACGCGTTCATTCTGCATACCAAGCAGTACGCCGAATTCTGCCGGATGCTGTCCGGCAGGTTCCTGCACCACAACCCGCTGCCCGGCAGCGGAGGCCGTTCGTTCGACGCCGTCAGCGCCAGCGCCCACGCCATGAAGGCAGCCGGGTTCCGGGTGTTCGACGATCTGTGGACCGTGGACGGCACCAGCGCAGCTCAGTGCGACTCGGACGACGGGCGTCCGTACTAGTCCGCCCGGAGTCCCGCCTAGGCCATACGAAACGAGTATGGTCCTGAATCGCCCCGCATGACGCGGGTGCCGCCTCTCTGCCGGAGGGGCGGCACCCGCATTTGAAAGGAACCAATGTCCACGGAGCCCAGGGAAATCCCCAAGGCGCTTCTTGATCGTTTTCGGCCGATCAAAGCAACCCCGATTATTGATCGTCGCGGGTCTGCCGTCTGGCGCATCACTATCCCTTCAGGAAAATTCGCCCTGAAGATCGGATATCCGATCGCTGAGACCCCGGAATGGTCGGCCCAGGAATGGACGGCCCTTGCGCCAGCCCGAGAGGCGTTCGTTCTCAACTCACTGCGCGCAACCCCCACCGCGTACGGCGAGTGGGACGAAGGCACGTGGAACTGTCAGCCATGGCACGCAGGAAAGAACCTGTACGACCTATGGGAACGACACCGCCGCACTTCCGCGCTACCGCGCAGCAACGAGCTATTGCAATGCTGTGAGGCAATCGACTACCTACACACGAACGGATGGGTACACGGCGACATTCAGCCCGCCCACCTCATCACAGGTGACGCGTTCAATCCGCGCGCATCGCTGATTGATTTGGCCCTAGCGCGCGGCAGGGAGGTATTTCAGCGATTCGACTTTCCCTATCGCGGATGCCTCGTCCACTACGAAGCACCTGAGATTTCAGAGGCTGTCCTTTCAGGTGAAACGATCACCCCCACCAGAGCATCGGACGTGTATGCATTCGGCGCATCGTTGCTTATGAGCATCGCGGGACAACGTCACGTCGAGTACCCAGACGATGCGGACCGGGCCGACCAGCGTCGGGCGATCGTTGAGAAGGCGCACCGACCGATCAAGGTAGGCGGATCGTGGGGGCCCCTCATCGGGGCCATGATGCAGCGCGACCCGGACGAGCGCCCGAGCATCCGTGACGTTGCCGTCGAAGTAGCAACTTGGAGCACCTGAACCCCAGCACGGACGAGGCCCCGCCAGCACAACACCGCTGGTGGGGCCTCTTGTTGCCCAGGTCACAGCCTCTTGGGCAGCCGACTGTGTTTAAGCGATGTTCCCTGTGTTCATCATCGGCATGTTCTGGAAGCGCGCCTCGATGAAGTCCGGTGTCTGGGGCCTGGTGGCGGGCACCGCCGCCGCGATGATCAACTACTTCTGGATCTACAAGGGCGGGATCATCGACATCCCCTCCGACCAGGGCGCCAACTTCGTCTCCGCGATCGTCGGCTTCGTCGCCGGAGCCGTCGTCATGGTCGTCGTCACCCTCTTCACCGCGCCCAAGCCCGAGGCGGAGCTGGCCGGTCTGGTGTACGGGACCGAGTCGCCGAGCCCCGACGAGGAGCTGGAGGAGGCGGACAGGGCCTGGTACCGCAAGCCGGCCCTGCTCGGCTGGGGCGCGATCGTGCTCGCCGCCGCGTGCTACATCCCCTACTCGTTCTGATCGGAGGCACTCACCATGTCCGACCTGCACAAGGAAGTCTCCGAGCTGGAGCGCAAGTCCGCGACCGCGGCCCGTCTCTTCGACATCCGGCGGATCATCGGCGGCCTGTTCGTGGTCTACGGAGTGATCGTCACCATCGCCGGACTCAGCCCGTCCGACGCCGACCTGAAGAAGGCCGAGGGCGTCCACATCAACCTGTGGACCGGCCTCGCCATGCTGGCACTCGGCCTGTTCTTCCTGGTCTGGATGAAGCTGCGCCCGGCCGAGGCCCCGGCGGCCCCGGAAGCGGAGCCGGAGCGGGAGCCGGGGTCCGACGCGGGCTGACCCGCCGCCCGCTCCACGCTCAGGGGCCGTACGTCACCCGCGCTGTCCGGGAACGTGCGGCCCCTGTCGCGTATCGCCGTGGGTGTCCCCCTGACGCGTACCGCGCGGCGTTCCCTCGGGGGCGTACGAGCCCTGCGGCGCACCCCCGTTCGCCGCGGCGCGCTCCAGCAGTCCGGTACGGGCGGCGAGGGCGGCCGCCTCCAACCGGGAGCCGACCCCGAGCTTCATCAGGACCCGCTGGACGTGGGTGCGGGCGGTGCTCGGGGCGATGTCCATACCGGCCGCGATCAGCCGGGTGCCCTCACCCTCGGCGACCCGTACCAGCACCTCGGCCTCGCGCGGGGTGAGCATCCGCAGCAGCCGCCGCCCCTCGTCGTCGGGCTGGGCCGCCGGGTTGAGCAGCTCGGCGAAGGCCCCCCGCAGCAGTTGCGGGGCGATGGCGCTCTCCCCCGCCCGCGCCTTGAGCATGGCCCGCTCGACGCCCTCGATGCGCTCGTCGTGCCGGACGTACCCCGCGGCCCCGGCCGCGAACGCCGCGGCGATCCCGCGCGGGCTGGGCACCGGCCCGAGGACCACCACCGCCACCTGCGGGCGCTCCTGGCCGATGCGCGTGATCGGGTCGAAGACGCCGGGGGCGGCGGGCGAGGCCGTACCGAACAGACAGACCTCCGGAGCCCTGCTGACGACCAGCTCCGCGGCACCGGAGGTCGGCGCGGCCGCCGCGAGCACCCGGTGCCCGCGGAGTTTCAGCGCCGAGGCGAGTGCCTCGGCGAGCAGACGGTGATCGTCGACCACCATGAGCCGCACGCCCATCGGTCCTCAGCCCCCAAAAGCCCTGTACGCCCGGCCCCCCGGACTCCTGCCCCGGCAAGGTACACGCTCGTCCGACGCAGCGCGGCGCTTACGTGGCAGAACCTCAGGGGATTGCCGAATTCCGCACTGTTCGGCCTCCGTTGACCTGCGCTGGATGATCACGTCACGCGCAAGTGGGGCGGAAATCGATCGGCCCCGCCGGTCGGGAGATCGACCGGCGGGGCCTGTTGCCGCCCCGAGGGGGCGGGTTGATCAGTCCGTGCCGTACGCGACGACGAGGTAGACCTTCTCGTCGGGGGTGACGGTGCTGGGCTTGTGGACCGACCTGGCGGACATGTAGAACTGCCCGTCGGAGTAGAGGAGTTCGGCCGATCCGATGCTGAAGCGCTTCTCCGCCTTGCGGATGGCCTCGTCGTCCGGGTTCTCCATCAGCGTGGTCTGCTTGAAGGTCTCGCCGTCGATGGAGACGACCTGGCCGCCCTTGTCGTAGGGGGCCTCCTTGTAGGCGATGATGCTGGTGCCGTCCATCCGGAGCGGGGTCAGGATGTGGCGGTCGCCCGCGTCCGCCCGGCCGCCGAGGAGCTTTCCGGTGTCCAGGTCGAAGGCGACGACCTCGTTCGTGTCGCCGTACTCGCTGGTTCCGTCGTGGCGCTCGGTCGGCAGGTAGAGCCGGTTGTTGCCGACGGCCATGTTCTGGCACTTCTCGACCTCGGTGGAGTCGCAGTCGCCCGCGTACTTCTCCGCGTCGGCGGGGATACGGACCTTCAGCTTGCCGGTCGCCGCGTCGAGGGAGAAGAAGTCGGAGATGCCGCTGCCGTCGCCCGCGGTGTCGCCGACGTCGGCCGCGACCACCAGCGGCTTGGTGGAGACGATGTGCGCGTACTCGACGCCGGCGGGCATCTGGTACGAGGACAGCGGTGCGCCCGTCGTGGGGTTCAGCGCCTGCACGGTGAGCTGCGGGCTGTCGTACGTACCGCACTTGCGGACCACGGCGAGGGCCTCACCGCCCGCGTAGCCGCGGTCGTAGCAGCCGTCCGCTCCGGTCTTCGGCTTCCAGAGCTCGGCGCCGGTGTCCAGCTTGAAGGCCGCGCCGCCCGAGGTGCCGCCCGCGGCGACGGTGGTCCCGCTGAGCGTGACCTCGTCGAAGGTGACCGGCCGGTCGCCGCCGGTGGCGGAGGTGACGCTCTTGCTCCACAGGAGCTTCCCGGCGGCCAGGTCGATCACGCCGACCTGGTTGCACGACGGGTACTTGTTCTCCTTGGTCGGCTTCGTCTCCTGGAAGACGATGGCCGTCTTGTAGTCCTTGCTCATGTGCCGGGACGTCGTGCAGACCTCGCCGGGCAGCGGGAAGGACCAGAGCTTCGTGCCCTTGTCGCGGTCGTATCCGTTGACCTCGTTGATCCCGGACTTCACGTACGCCTTGTCGGTGAGCCAGGAGCCCTGGACCGTCACGATGTCCTTGACCACCGGCTGCGGCACCTGGAAGGCGACCTTGGACTTGGTGTTGGCCGGCACCTTCTCGCTGCCGCCGGCCAGTCCGCTGCCCTCACCGCCCTTGCCCTCGCCGCCGGTGGAGCCGGACGAGGAGGCCTCGTCCTTGCCGCCGTCGCCGCTGGTGGCGGAGTAGATGACCCCGGCGCCGATGATCAGCACCACGGCTACGGCCGCGGCGACGATGATCTGCATCTGGGTGGAGAACTTCTTGCCGCTGCCGCCCGGCTGCGGGCCGCCGTACTGCGGCTGCATCGGCTGGGTCGGGTAGCCGTACGCCTGCTGCGGCATCCCGGGCTGACCGTGCCGGCCGGGCCCCTGCGGGTAGCCGTACCCCGGCTGCGGGGCCTGGGGGTAGCCGTAGCCGTTGGGCTGCGGCGCGGGCGGGGTGGGGTAGCCGCCCGGCGCCGGGGGCGGCGGGGTGCCGTAGCCCCCGGCGGGTGCGTCCTGCGGCGCGGCGGGCGGCTGCTGGGGGGCGGCGGGCGGCTGCGGCGGGGCGGCGGGCGGCTGTTGGGGCTGCTGCGGCTGCTTGCCGAAGGGGTCCGCGGGGGGCGGAGTCGGCCGGCCGAAGCCCCCGGGCGGCGGGTCCTGCGGCGCGCCGAACCCACCGGCGGGCGGTGCCGGGGGCGTGTCCGGTGCTCCGGGCGGCGTGTTCGACGGCTCGTCGGGGTGGGGCGGCTGCTGCGGCGGCTGGGTCATGGCGTGCGTACCTCGGGGGACGTGTGGGTGTGGGGGCGCGTGGAGCCGGGAGCGGCCGGCTGCGTTCGGGGGCGGGGGCGAACCGTCACTTCTCGAACACCAGCATCGTCGTCTGCTCCAGCTCTTCCTTGTCGTTGCTCGCGCTCACGCGCGTGCTGAAGATGAAGGAACGGCCGCCCTGGTAGGAGACCTTGGACGAGAAGAAGCCGTTCTCGACCCGGCCCGCCCCCGACGGGTGCTGGACCAGCGTCCTGGGGGTGCCGCCGGTCGGCGGAAGGGTCACGATGGCGCCGGCGGTGTCGTACTTCGGCCGCATGTAGAGCAGGACGTCGCCGCCCTCCATGCCCAGCGGCTTCAGCACGCGCTCGGCCGGGGCGGGCGCCTCCCACTTGGGCTTCCCGGTGTTCAGGTCGAAGGCGATGACCTTGTTCGTCCGGGCGGTCCCGCTGCTGTCGTCCTCGGTCGCGATGTAGAAGGTGTTGGCGTCGGCGGCGACGCCGCTGCACCCTTCGAGCTTCTCGCCGAAGATCGCGAAGCTGTTGCCGCAGTCGGCGGTGAGCTTGTCACTCTTGCCGGGCACGAGCTGGGAGCGGAGCTTGCCGCTCTCGGTGAGCGCGACGATGGTGTACTGCTGCTTCTCCTCGTGCTCCAGCCGCACGACGAGCGGGGTGGAGGAGTAGACCTTGCTGACCTCCCAGCCGCGCGGCGGCTGGTACGTCCACCGGGGCTTGCCGGTGGCGGGGTTCAGCTCCTGGACCTGGTTCTGCGGGTTCTTGATGTCGTCGGTGCGGCAGCTGACCGCGGCGATCAGCTTCTCGCCCCCGGAGAAGGCGAAGGGCTTGCAGTTGCCCTGGGGGGTGCCGAACAGCTCCTTGCCGTCGCTGACCCGGTAGGCGTTGGAGTTGCCGGTGCGCCCGACGGCGACGGCGTCCCCGCTGATCGCGAGACCGATGTCCGACAGGAAGTCCCAGGTCCCGTTCTTCTTGATCTCCTTCTTCCACCCCGCCTTGCCGGTGTTGAGGTCGACCATCTGGAGGACGGAGCAGTCGGCGCGGTCCGTGGTGCCGTTCTTCACCCCGATGACGATCTTGCCGTCGGGGGTCGGGGAGTTGGGCGTGGCGCACACGTCGGCGGGGAGATCGAGCTTCCACTTCTGCTTGCCGTCGGCGACGGCGTAGCCGGACACGCTCCGGTACACGGCCTTGGCGACGACGTCGCCGGCGAACCAGGGGCCCTGGACGGCCGAGCCGTTGCGCGGCAGGTCGATGTCGTTCTTCTGGAGCCAGGCGACCTTGGCCTCGCCCGGCTTGCGCCCGGCGTTGAGGTCGTCGCCGGCCTCGCGCCCGTCACCGCTGCCGTCGCCCTCGTCGACCGTCGGCGACTCGCTGGGGGCCTTGGGGTCGCTGCTGCCGGTGGCGACGGGCTTCTTCGGGTCGTCGTCACCGCTGTCGCTCACGAGGAACCAGGTGCCCGCCCCGGCCGCCAGGACCACGGCGAGCGCCGCCGCGACGATGATGCCGGTCTTCCCCTTGAAGGGCCCGCCACCGGAGCCCGGTCCGCCGGGGGCGGGGGCGCCGGGGTACTGCTGCTGCGGGTAGCCGTAACCGGTCTGGGGCTGCTGCCCGTACGGACCGGGCGCCTGCTGCCCGTAGGGCCCGGGCTGCTGGCCGTACGGCCCGGGAGCCTGCTGCCCGTACGGCCCGGGGGCCTGGCCGGGCTGCTGGCCGTACGGCCCGGGAGCCTGCTGCCCGTACGGCCCGGGGGCCTGGCCGGGCTGCTGCGGGTAGCCGTAGCCGGGCTGCTGCGCCGGGGGCTGCTGGGGATAGCCGTACGCCGGGGCACCCGGCGGGGGCGTCTGCGGCGGGCCGGCCGGGGGCGGCGGCGTCTGCGGCGCATCGGCCGGATTCGGCCGGCCCTGGGGCGGCTGCGGAGCTCCGTTCGGCGGCTCCTGCGGAGCCCCGAAGCCTCCCTGCGGCGGTTGCTGGCTGGGCGGCTGGCTCATATCAGCACGTCCCCCTTCGTGCGGCCCGGTGCGCGATCCGGTCTCCCCCGCATTTCCAAGAGGGTCAATCCCCCTTGGAAAGGAGCGAATCGGGCATGGCTTCCGCAGTGTTACGACAGTCGGGCGGGGCTTCTTTGTACCACCCGCCAGGCGTCGGGCACCGATTCGGGCCAACCCCTGTTCCCAAGGGAGAACCGGCTTGTGATGCCGTCGTTACGCCTGGGCCGGAGGTGATGGTCAGTCACCGAAGGCGATCATCGTCTGCTGGTCCAGCTCCTCCCGGGTGCCGCAGAACTGGCAGAGCATCCCACCGGCCCCACGGGTCCGGTCAGGCGTCCTCGGCCAGTTCCAGCCAGCGCATCTCCAGCTCGTCCCGCTCGGTGACGAGTTCGCGCAGTTCGGCGTCGAGCTTGGCGACCTTCTCGAAGTCGGTGGCGTTCTCCGCGATCTGCTTGTGCAGTGTGGTCTCGCGCGTGGAGAGCTTGTCGAGCTGCCGCTCGACCTTCTGCAACTCCTTCTTCGCGGCGCGGGACGCCTGCGCCGAGACGGCCGGAGCGGCGGCGGGGGCCGAGGACGAACGGGGCGCGGCGGCGGCGGACGGAGTCGCCGCCTCCTCCATCTTCTGCCGGCGCTCCAGGTATTCGTCGATCCCGCGCGGCAGCATCCGCAGGGCGCGGTCGCCGAGGAGGGCCATGACCTTGTCGGTGGTCCGCTCGATGAAGAACCGGTCGTGGGAGATCACGATCATCGATCCGGGCCAGCCGTCGAGGAGGTCCTCCAGCTGGGTCAGGGTCTCGATGTCGAGGTCGTTGGTGGGCTCGTCGAGGAAGAGGACGTTGGGCTCGTCCATCAGCAGCCGCAGGATCTGGAGCCGGCGGCGCTCACCGCCGGAGAGGTCGCCGACGGGCGTCCACTGCTTCTCCTTGGTGAAGCCGAACTGCTCGCAGAGCTGGCCGGCGGTCATCTCGCGGCCCTTGCCGAGGTCGACCCGGTCGCGGATCTGCTGGACGGCCTCCAGGACGCGCAGGTTCGGGTTCAGCTCGTGGACCTCCTGGGAGAGGTAGGCGAGCCTGACGGTCTTGCCGACGACGACCTTCCCCCCGGCGGGCTGTTCCTCGCCCTGCGTGCGGGCGGCCTCGGCGAGGGCGCGCAGCAGGGAGGTCTTGCCCGCGCCGTTGACGCCGACGAGGCCGATGCGGTCGCCGGGGCCGAGCTGCCAGGTGAGGTGGGTGAGGAGGGTCTTGGGCCCGGCCTGGACGGTCACGTCCTCCAGGTCGAACACGGTCTTGCCGAGGCGGGCGTTGGCGAACTTCATCAGCTCGCTGGTGTCGCGCGGCGGCGGCACGTCGGCGATGAGCTCGTTGGCGGCCTCGATGCGGTAGCGCGGCTTGGAGGTCCGGGCGGGGCGCCGCGGCGCAGCCAGGCCAGCTCCTTGCGCATCAGGTTCTGCCGCTTGGCCTCCTCGGTGGCCGCGATGCGTTCGCGCTCGGCGCGGGCGAACACGTAGTCGCTGTAGCCGCCCTCGTACTCGTGGACGACGCCGCGCTGGACGTCCCACATGCGGGTGCAGACCTGGTCGAGGAACCACCGGTCGTGGGTGACGCAGACGAGGGCGGAGCGGCGGGCGCGCAGATGTCCGGCGAGCCAGGAGATGCCCTCGACGTCGAGGTGGTTGGTGGGCTCGTCGAGGACGATCAGGTCCTGCTCCTCGATGAGCAGCTTCGCCAGCGCGATCCGGCGGCGCTCACCGCCGGAGAGCGGGGCGATGACGGTGTCGAGCCCGTGCTCGAAGCCGGGGAGGGCGAGCCCGCCGAAGAGCCCGGTCAGCACGTCACGGATCTTGGCGCTGCCCGCCCACTCGTGGTCGGCCAGATCGCCGATGACCTCGTGGCGGATGGTCGCCTTCGGGTCGAGGGAGTCGTGCTGGGTGAGGACGCCGAGGCGCAGCCCGCCGTTGTGGGTGACGCGGCCGGTGTCCGCCTCCTCCAGCTTGGCGAGCATCCGGATGAGGGTGGTCTTGCCGTCGCCGTTGCGGCCCACGACACCGATCCGGTCGCCCTCGGACACCCCGAGGGATACGCCGTCGAGCAGGGCACGGGTGCCGTACACCTTGCTGACCTGCTCGACATTGACCAGATTGACGGCCATTTCACTCCTGTCCCGGGGGTCCCTGCGGTGAGGACCGCTCGACGTACCAGAGTAGTCGCCGTGCGGGGTGCGATAGCGTGCCGCGATCGATCATGGGGAGAAGCCCAAGGTCGGAGCGGTGCGCACGACATCAGGGGTGGGGGACTTCATGACGATGAGGCGTGGGGCGGTACGGGGCCGGGTTCCGGCGGCACTGGCGGCAGCGGCGGCGATGACGCTGACCGGTTGTTCGTCGTCGGCCGGGACGGGGACCGAGGACGGGGGCTCGTCCCCGTCCCGGCGGTCAGCAGCGGCGCGCCCGCGAAGGCGGCGGAGAGGGCCGAGGCGGGCCAGGGCGGGGCGGAGGCGGCCGTGGCCGCGAAGGGCGGGCGGCTCGGGGCCGCCGGTACGGCGTGCGAGCTGCCGGTGACCTTCGACCTCGCCGCCCGCTGGAAGCCGAAGGCGATCGAGCTGGAGCCGGACTCCGTCCTGGCCGGTCTGGCCGAGCAGGGCACCGTGCGGATGGTCTGCGAGATCGACGCCAAACCGGCGGGGAACATCGGCTTCCTGCGGGTGTGGCGGGGCGCGGCGTCCGAGGACGACCCGCAGGCGGTGCTGAAGGCCTTCGTGGCGGACGACCCGAACGCGAGCAAGGCCGCCTACACGCAGGTGAAGGCCGGTGCGCTCGCGGCCGCCGAGGTCGGGTACACCGTGCACAGCGAGCTGATGGACGAGTCGAAGAAGGAACGCGCCTTCGCCGTCACCACGCCCGACGGCCCGGTGGTGGTGCACCTCGGCGGGCTGGACTCCGACGAGCACACCGCGATGCTGCCGGCGTTCGAGCTGGCGAAGCAGAGCCTGAAGCTGGGCTGACCGTTTTCCGCCGCCCGCTACGGCGTCCTCCGCCCCGCCCGCTCCACCAGCAGCCAGCCGCCCAGCGTCATCGCGACGGCGGCCGGGGCGCTGACCGGGATGGCGATCAGCAGGGCCGTGCGGCCGTCCAGCAGGCCGCCGAAGCCGACCATGGACAGGCCGAGGACGCCGAGCAGGCAGAGCGTCGCGCCGAGTGCCGCGAGCGGGCCGGCTCCGGAGGCTCCCGGGGTTCCGGGGGACGTGGTGGGGGCGGCCGGGCGTTCGAAGGTGCGGAAGGCGGCGACCAGGGCGGCGGTCAGCGCCGCCGCGAGCGCGATCCGCAGCGGGACCTGGGTCCACCAGGCGGCCGACGCGGGCTCGGGCAGGTCGGCGTCGAGGGCGAGGAGCGCCCCGTACACCCCGAACATCGCGGTGAGGTGCCAGAGGAACGCGGTCATCGCCACCCCGTTGGCCGCCACCACCGTGCGCCAGATACGCGGGCGCTCCAACAGGCGGGCGGCCGGGGCGCGGAGCAGTTCGACCGCGCCGACGAGCCAGAGGCCGTGGGCCAGCAGGGCGAGGGTGGGCGGGGCCATGTTGCTGACCTTCTCGCCGGGCATCCCGACCATGGACAGCGGGTACGGGCCCAGCGCCACCAGCGCGGTGGCGGTGACCAGGCCGCCGGCGGCGAGCAGGGCGGCCCGGCGCAGGTGGACGCGGCCGTCGGCGCGCAGGAAGCCGAGCTGGTGGACCGCCAGCCAGACGAACGCGAAGTTGAGGAACTCCACGTACGGGACTCCGGCGGCGAACCGCAGGACGTCCACCGCGACCGCCGCGACCGCCAGTCCCGCGAACGCCCCCCAGCCATAGCGTTCGTGCAGCCTCAGCAGCGGCGGGGTGAAGGCGACCATCGCCAGGTAGATCCCGATGAACCACAGCGGCTGGGTCACCATCCGCAAGGTGACGCCGGTCAGCCCGCCGCCCCCGCCGAGGAGTTGGACCAGCAGCGCCGCCGCGCCCCAGACCAGGACGAAGACCATGGTGGGGCGTAGCAGCCGCTGGAGGCGGGCGCGCAGGAAGGCGGAGTAGACGGAGTCCTCGGACCCCTCGGGGCGCTTGCGGAGCAGGGAGCGGTAGGACAGCGCGTGCGAGAAGCCGCCGACGAAGAAGAACACCGGCATGACCTGGAGCAGCCAGGTCAGCGGCTGGAGCGCCGGGACGACGGCGAGGAGGTTGCCGACCCCGTCCGGCGTGACGGCGGCCATCAGCCAGTGGCCGAGGACGACCGCGCCGAGCGAGCCGACCCGGAGGAGGTCGACGTAACGGTCCCGGGTGGCGGGCGTCGCCCCGGCCAGTTCACGAACACTTGATCCCATGCCCGTACGGTCGCGCGAGCCGGGTGGGGTGCGGCAGCGTCCTCGTACTCACGTGGGCGGTGAGTACGAGGACGCCGTGTACGGGTCAGATCACGTGCGCGCCCGGCGCGGGCGAGGCGGCCACGCGCGCGTTGCGGCAGGTCCCGGAGGTCAGCAGCGCGGCCGCCACCTTCTCGGCCGTCTCCTCGTCCGGGACGAGGAACGCGGTCGTCGGCCCGGAACCGGAGACCAGCGCCGCGAGCGCCCCCGCTTCCGTGCCCGCCGCCAGGGTGTCCGCGAGGGACGGGCGCAGCGAGAGCGCGGCGGGCTGGAGGTCGTTGCTCAGGGCTCCCGCGAGTGCGCCGGAGTCGCCGGAGCGCAGGGCGGCCAGGAGGGCGGGGGACGCGGTCGGTTCGGGGACCTCGGTGTGGGCGGTGAGGCGGTCGAACTCGCCGTAGACGGCGGGCGTGGAGAGGCCCCCGTCCGCCACCGCGAAGACCCAGTGGAACGCGCCGCCGACCTCGATCGGGGCCAGCTTCTCGCCGCGTCCCGTACCGAGCGCGGCCCCGCCGACCAGGCTGAACGGCACGTCGCTGCCCAGTTCGGCGCAGATGGCCAGCAGCTCGTCGCGGCTCGCGCCCGTTCCCCACAGGGCGTCGCAGGCGACCAGGGCGGCCGCCCCGTCGGCGCTGCCGCCCGCCATGCCGCCCGCGACCGGGATGTCCTTGGCGATGTGGAGGTGGACCGCGGGGTCGATGCCGTACCGCTCGGCGAGCGCCAGGGCGGCACGGGCGGCGAGGTTGGTGGTGTCCAGCGGGACCTGGCCGGCGTCCGGGCCCGAGCAGGTGACGCGCAGCTCGTCGGCGGGGGTCGCGGTGACCTCGTCGTACAGGCCGACGGCGAGGAAGACGTTGGCCAGGTCGTGGAAGCCGTCGGAGCGGGCGGCGCCCACGGCGAGCTGGACGTTGACCTTGGCGGGGACGCGGACGGTGACAGCGGCGGTCACAGCACTCACAGGGACGACACCTCCGGCTTGTGCTCCGCGATCGCCGCGAACTCCTCCACCGTCAGCGCCTCGCCGCGCGCCTGCGGCGAGATCCCGGCGGCGACGAGCGCGGCCTCGGCGGCGGGTGCGGAACCGGCCCAGCCGGACAGGGCCGCGCGCAGCGTCTTGCGGCGCTGGGCGAACGCGGCGTCCACCACCGCGAAGACCTCGGCACGGGACGCCTTGGTGGCGAGCGGCTCGGTGCGGCGGACCAGCGAGACGAGACCGGAGTCGACGTTCGGGGCGGGCCAGAAGACGTTGCGGCCGATCGCCCCGGCGCGCTTCACGTCCGCGTACCAGTTGGCCTTCACCGACGGCACGCCGTAGACCTTGTTGCCCGGGCGGGCGGCGAGGCGGTCGGCGACCTCGGACTGGACCATGACGAGGGTCCGCTCGATGCTGGGGAACCGCTCCAGCATGGTGAGCAGGACGGGCACGGCCACGTTGTACGGGAGGTTCGCGACGAGCGCGGTCGGCGCGGGGCCCGGCAGCTCGGTGACCAGCATCGCGTCGGAGTGGACGAGGGCGAAGCGGTCGGCGCGCTCCGGCATCCGGGCCTGGACCGTGGCGGGCAGCGCGGCCGCGAGCACGTCGTCGATCTCGACGGCGATCACCCGGTCCGCCGCCTCCAGCAGCGCCAGGGTCAGCGAGCCGAGCCCGGGGCCGACCTCGACGACCACGTCGTCCGGGCGGACCTCGGCCGTGCGCACGATGCGGCGGACGGTGTTGGCGTCGATGACGAAGTTCTGACCGCGCTGCTTCGTGGGGCGTACGCCCAGCGTCGCGGCCAGGTCGCGGATGTCTGCGGGCCCCAGGAGGGCGTCGGGCTCTGTGCTGCTCACCCGGTAAGCCTACGGCCGCAGTGGGGCCACGGACTCGCCCCCGCTGCACGTACAGCTTCTTCGCCCGGTGCGTCTGCTCGGCGGCGGGCGCGTCCTGGGGCCGTCCGCTGCCGCCGAGGGACTGCCAGGTCTGCGTGTCGAACTGGTACAGCCCGCCGTACGCGCCGCTCGGGTCGACCGCGTCGGCGCGCCCGCCCGATTCGCAGGCGGCGAGCGCGGACCAGTTCAGCCCGTCCGCACCGGCGACGGAGTCGGGCCGCTGCCGGGTGCCGGTGCGCACGACGCGGCTCTCCGGCACGTGGACCAGTTCCTCGGCCGTCCGGCGCGGCTTCTGCCGGACGCCGTTGACGGTCCGGACCGCGTACGTGACCCGGCGTACGCCGTTGCGCCCGGCCCGCTCGATGACCTCGGTGCCCCGGAACAGGGCGGGATCCTCGCTGCGTTCGACGGCGTACGGGACCGTCTCCTCGCGCACCTCGCGGGTGTCGGTGATCCGCATGACGGAGATCGTCTGGCCGTCGCGCGGGAAGCTCGTCGGGTCGACGGAGGTGGTGTCCTGGCCGTGCAGGGTGATGCCCGCCTCGGCGAGGGCCTCCTGGACGGTGGCGGCGTTGGTGCGCAGGGTGCGTTCCTGACCGTCGGCCATGAAGGTCACGGCGCGTTCGGTGCGGACGGTGAGGGTCAGGCCGGTGCGGGCGATCCGGGTGGAGCGGGCGGCGGAGAGGTGCGCCCCCTCGGCCCGGATCCCGAACTCGCGCAGCGCCCCGGCCACGGTGTCGGCGGTGGTCCAGACCCGGTGGCGGACACCGTCGAGGGTGAGGGTGACGGGCCGCCCGTACTCGACGACGACCTCGTCGCCGTGGTCGAGGGCGGCTCCGGGATCCGGGGAGACGCGGTCGTGCGCGCCGACGGTGACGCCCTCCTCCTCCAGCAGCTCGGTGACGTCGTCGGCGAAGGTGTGCAGGGTCCGGGGCGTGCCGTCGACCTCCAGCCGGACGGCCTTGTCGTGGGCGACGAACGCGGTGGTGCCGCCGGCCAGGAACGCGACGACCAGGGCCCGGGGGACGAGCCGGCTGAGCTTCAGGTTCTCGGGGTCGGCGACGACGCGTCTCCGGCGGCGCTTGGCGGCCCGCCGGGCGTCGGCGCGGGTGGGGCCCTGCCGAGGCACCGCGGTGGGCGGCGGTCCGGTGAGCGGAGCGCCGACGGGCGGGGTGTCGACGAACGGGGTGCCGACGAGCGGGGTGCCGACGAGCGGGGTGTCGACCATGGTCGGGGCGTGCGCCCACGCCCTGTCCCCGCCGCCCAGCGTCAGCTGCTCGTGGAACGCGCCGAGACGCCTGTCCTGCGAAGTGTTCACGCCGTTCACGCCGCTCCTGAAGATCCGCCCGCTGCCGCCCCGTCGTGGCCGGGGACGATAGCGGAGCAGCGGTGACTCTCCAAAGCGACACAGCTACGGAGAGTGTCCCGCTGCGGTCAGAAGTCGAACGCCCGCGCCGTGTTGTCGTAGATCGCGGCGGCCAGCGCGTCCTCCTCCAGCCCCTTCACCTCGGCCATCGCGCGGAGCGTGACGGGGATGAGGTAGGGCGCGTTGGGCCGTCCCCGGTACGGCGCGGGGGTGAGGAAAGGGGCGTCCGTCTCGACGAGGACCAGCTCGGCCGGGGCGACGGCGAGGGCGTCCCGCAGCGGCTGGGCGTTCTTGAAGGTCACGTTGCCCGCGAAGGACATGAAGTACCCGGCCCGCGCGCAGATCCGGGCCATGTCGGCGTCGCCGGAGTAGCAGTGGAACACCGTCCGCTCGGGCGCGCCCGCGTCCGCCAGGACCCGCAGGACGTCGGCGTGCGCGTCGCGGTCGTGGATGACGAGCGCCTTGCCGTGCCGCTTGGCGATCTCGATGTGGGCCCGGAAGGACTCCTCCTGGGCGGCGATGCCCTCGGGGCCCGTACGGAAGAAGTCCAGGCCCGTCTCGCCGACCCCGCGGACGTGGTCGAGGGCGGCCAGCGCGTCGATCTCCGCGAGCGCCTCCTCCAGCGCCGCCTTGCCGCCGGGCTCCCGTGCCCCCTGCCGCGCGGTGCCGTCCGGATCGCCGTGGACGATGCGCGGGGCCTCGTTGGGGTGCAGGGCCACCGAGGCGTGGACGGCGGGGTGGGCCGCCGCGGTCTCGGCGGCCCAGCGGGAGCCCGCCACGTCGCAGCCCACCTGGACGACGGTGGTCACGTTCACCGCCGCGGCCCGGGCGAGGGCCTCCTCGACGGTGGCGTCCTGCATGTCCAGATGGGTGTGGGAGTCGGCGACCGGAACCCGCAGGGGCTCGGGCAGCGGCGGGGCTTCGGTACGGCTCATGCCGACGATCGTACGAGGGCCCGGCCCGCGTACGACGTCGGCATGAGGCCCGCAGGCGTCACCTGCGGTGGAACGGGTGCAGCAGGTCGGACAGCCGCCAGTGGCGGTCCGGCGTGGCCGCGGTCGACACCGTACGGTCCTTCGCACTGCTCTGCGAGGTCTGCGGCGTCTGCTGCTTCCGCAGCAGCTCCTGGACGCCCGCGACCCGCCCCGCCCGCATGATGCGCACCACATGTCCGCCGCAGTTGGCACAGGTGGGCGTGGAGAGCGGCGACGGCACCCGCTCGCCGTCCGCCGTGTAGACGACGAACGCGTGGCCGTGCACGTCGACGTGGTGCTCTATCTCGTAGGACTGCTCCCAGCCGTACCCGCACTTCATGCAGGCGAAGGCGTACGCCTCATGGACAGTGGTCGCTGCGATCTCGCTCATGCCTGCTCCTCTTGTCCGCCGGACACGCGCTCCGGGGACGGCCGGCCCGCACGAGGGGTTCGAACGGGTGGCCCGTCCCTTCCAGTGGACACCTGCACCTGGATGGACGCACCAGCTCAGAGGCATTGTTGGTGCGTTCTTGGCCTCCTTTGGCCGCCCTTTGCCGACGCATGGCGAGGGCGAGGAGCGCGGCTGGACAGCGCGTGACCGCCCGACCCACCGAGCGCCCCCGAGCGCGCCCGTCGCCCGGTGCGAACGCGCCCGCGTACGACCCCCTGCCCGCCCCCTCCTTTCCCTTGAATTCTCGGGCTTTCGCCCCACCCGCCCCACGTGAATTCAGCATTCAATTGAATACGCGATTTCCCCTTCCGGCGCTCCCGATTTGCGACGCCTCCATTCCTCCTTTTCACTCATTACGTCCACCCCATTTCCCACAGGACGGGGAACAACCCATGTTCACCACGGACACCACTGCCACCGACATCGAGCTCGACCTCGACGCCGCTCTCAACCCCGGTGAGGTCGAAGGTCTGTACCGCGACTCCCGCGAGTGCGCCTACCTGGCGCTCCTCGCAGGCGGCGGAGCCCTGCTGCTCTCGCCCCCGACCCCGCGCCCGAAGAAGGGCTAGTCGCCGGCACATGGACCAGAAACATGCTTCGTCGCCCCTGGCGGGTGCCGTGCATGACCTGGCAACAGAGGTGGTCCTCGCTCTTCGGAGCGGGGACCACCTCGCCACGGTGTGCGGCGCTGCGGGAATCGACGAGGAAAATCGCACCGGAATCGCGGCGGTACGGGTCATCGGGGCCGACCTGCTGCTGCCGAGTGTTCTGTACGGACGCCATCCGCATCCGGGTGATGTCGCCGTACTCGACCGGGCGGTGCGGGAATTCCCGCCCAAGCCCGACGCTCCGGCCGCCACGGCCTGGAGCCACTGGCACATGATCTCCACGCTCCAGCGGATGGCGCCGCCCGCACCGGGCGCCGCCGCCCCCGCCGCCTCCGCGGAGCCGGACGCCGCCTGGCTGGAGGAGGCCCCCTGGCAGGCGTTCACCCACCAGCTCTCGGTCCTCGCACCCCTCGCCGTCCCGGCCACCCCCTCGGCCGTGCAGCGGGCCGCGGCGAACCGGGTCGTCGACCTGGCGCGCGGATTCGTCCGGGCGGCGCGGCGGCGCGACTGGCTCCAGGCGGCGGGCGCGGGCCGCTGGCTCGCGGCGACCGGCGGTGAACCGGCCACCCTGGGCCTGGACCGCGGCCTGGACTTCGTCGAGCTGATGGGCGGGCACGACCCCCGGGTGACCCTCCATGTGCGGGCCGCCCGGCTGATGGCCGAGGCGAGGGCCCGGTGACGACGACCGCGACCCAGGACCCGCAGGGCCGCCCCGGGGCCGGGGCCGGGCCCGGCCCCGAGGGCCGCCCGGCCCGGGAGCGCGCCGCATCCCCCGAGGCTTCCGCGGCGCCCGGAGCCGCGCTCGCCGTGCTCCCCGGCGTCCTGAGCTCCGCCCTCGCCTGGACCGACGCGCACCGCACCCGCTTCGCGCTCCCCGACGACGTCCTGGAACCCCACACCCAGGTCAACGCCACGCTGAAGCCGCTGGGCGAGCTGGCCCAGCTCGGCTCGACGATCCGCCGCACGACCGCCCCCGGCACCCCCGAACACGAACGGGCCGGGGACCTCGTCGCGTACGCCTGGGAGCAGGTGCGCGAGGGCGCCCTGCTCCTGGAGCTGCTGCGCGCCGAGCCGTTCGCCGCGTACCCGTACGAGATCTACGCCGCCTTCGCCGGGTACGGGCTGCGCCACGAGGGCTTCGAGGCGCTGGCCCGGCCGCTGACCGCGACCCGCGCCTGGGCCCACACCGAGCAGCACGCCAACCGCCAGCTGGGGCTGGTCAACTCCGAGCGCCGGGTGGGGGTGGTGACCCACACGGACCCGGGCGGGGTGCTGTCCCGGACCTGGCTGGGCGGTCTGTCCGAGCCGTGGATGTTCGAGGGCCCCTCCGGCTACGCGCTGACCCACACCGTCTTCCACCTCACGGACTGGGGCCGGATGCCCGACCGGGTGCCGGAGAAGATCGACGGCTATCTGCGGACCTGGCTGCCCGCGTGGGCGGACGGCTGCCTGGAGAGCGGCCAGTGGGACCTGACGGGCGAACTGCTGGCGGTGGCCGCGTCGCTGCCGGGCCCGGCCCCCGTGGAACTGCTGGACGCGGTCTGGCCGGTGCTGGCCGACGTCCAGCACCCGACCGGCTGCGTCCCGGAGACCGGTGGGCCGGCCGGGGACCCGTCGCCCGATCCGTACCCCTTCATCGACTGCTACCACTCCACGCTGGTCACGGCCTTCGCGGCGGCCCTGTCCCTCAGATCGCTGCGGCAGCCGGGCGGGCAAGCGGACGAGCAGACCGGCGAAACGACTCCCGGCCGGGAAAGGCACACCCCATGAGCAGCGGCATCCAGCAGATCCACGACGTCGGGGCGAAGGCCCTGGGCTGGCTGTACGAACACCGCGAGGGCTTCCGGCTGGAGGCGGACCCGTCCCCGGAGGCGGGGATGCTGGACCGGTTCAAGCCGCTGGGCGAGCTGGCCCTGATCGGGAAGGTCATCTTCCGCGAGGGGGTGGCCGGCTCGCAGCAGTCCTCCCTCGCCCACAAGCTGCTGGACCACGCCTGGCACGAGCTGCTGGGCTCCGGGGAACGGCTGCTGGAGGGCCAGCGGCGCGAACCGCTGTCGCCGGTGCCGCTGGAGGTCTACGTACCGTTCCGGGAACTGGGCTACCGGCAGCCGGACCTGGAGTCCGCGATCCGGCTCAACCACCGCCTGGCCAGCTGGGCGGCGCTGGAGGTGCTGCCGGTGCGGCGCCTCGGCCTCAGCGCCATCGAGCGGCGGTTCGGGGTGGAGCCGAGCGTTCCGGAGACGGCGGCGCTGGCCCACACCTGGCTGGCGCGCAGGCCCGAGCCGTGGACGGTCGAGGGCCACATCGGCTACGACATCACGCACACGGTCTTCCACCTCACGGACTGGGGCGAGAAACCGGCCGGGCTGCCCGCCGACATCGCGGAGTATCTGGCCCTCTGGCTGCCGGTCTGGCTGGACGACTGGCTGGACCTGAAGCGCTGGGACCTGCTGGGCGAGCTGCTGGTCGTGGACGCCTGTCTGCCGGAACCGACCCTGGACCGGGCGGCCTGGGCCGGGTTCGCCCAGGCCCAGGAGCCGGACGGGGCGATGCCGGTGGTCGGCGGGATGCCGGAGGGCGACGAGGAGTCGGTGTTCGACCTCGTCTACCACCCGACGCTGGTCGCCGCGTTCGCCTCGGCGCTGGCGATGTCCCGCGCCCTGTCCGACCTGTCCGCTTCCCCGGCCCCGGCATGACGGACACGACGGCGGCCCCCTGACCGCGTCCGGCTCCCCGGCCGCCACCGCCCGCCTCCTGGCCGAGGCCGCGCGAGCCGTCGACGCGCCCGACCTGGTGCTCGCGGTCAGCCGGGACGGGGTGCGCACGGTCCACACCGGCGGGAGCGCGGAGCCGGGCCCGGTCCCCCGCGAGCTGATGGCGTACGAGCTGGGGTCGGCGTCGAAGCCGTACGCGGGGCTGCTGCTGGCCCGGCTGGTGGCGCAGGGCCGGGTGCGGTACGAGGACCGGGCGGCGGACCTGCTGGCCCCGGGCTTCCCGGTGCACCCCGCGGTACGCCGGATCACCCTGCGCCACCTGCTCACCCACACCTCGGGGCTGCCGGGCCTGCCCGCCGACTTCTACCCGCAGGCGGTGCCCCGCTGGTCGACCGACCCGTACGGCGGCTACCCGGCCGACCGGGTGGTCCGCGCCTTCCTGCGGGCCCGCCCGCGCCACCGGCCCGGCACCCGCTGGCACTACTCGAACTTCGCCGTCTCGGTGCTCGGCCACACCCTGGCGGCGGCCACCGGGACCCCGTGGGAGGTCCTGCTGCACCAGCAGGTGCTGGCCCCCCTCGGCCTGGACGCGACCCGGGTGCGCCCGGGCCCGGACGGCACGGACGCGGTGGGCCACCGCCGCGACGGCACGCCCGTGCCCGCGCTGGACACCGGGGGCTTCACGGCGGCGGGCGCGGTCCGGGCGACCCCGCTGGACCTGCTGACGTTCCTGGAGGCGCATACGGGGGGCGCTGCGGGGTCCCCGACAGACTCCTCACTGGCCGCCTCGCTCACCGAGGTGACCCGCCCGGTGCTACGGCGGGGCCTGCGCCACGCGCACACCCATACGCTCACGTGGTTCCACCACCCGTCCCCGTACGGCCCGGTCCTCTTCCACGCCGGGGCGACCCTCGGGCAGCAGGCGTTCCTCGGGTTCCGCCCAGGGACGGGTCTGGCGGTGGCGGCGACGGCGACGAGGCGGGTGCACCGGGCGGACACGTTCGTGGCGACGGCGTACGGACTGCTGACGGAAACGCCGTAGACACCGCCGTACGCGCTAAGGCGTGGACACCGCCGTACGCGCTAAGGCGTGGACACCGCCGTACACGCTGAGGCGTGGACACAGCCGTACGCGCTAAGGCGTGGACACCGCCGTACACGCTGAGGCATAGCCGGCGCCGTACGCGCTGAGGCGTGGACACCGCCGTACACGCTGAGGCATGGACACCGCCGTACGCGCTAGGGCTTCGCGGCCTTCTCCGCGTTCTTGGCGGCGACGACCGCGTCGAACACCTCCCGCTTCGGCAGCCCGGCATCGGCGGCGACGGCGGCGATGGCCTCCTTGCGCCGCTCCCCCGCCTCCTCGCGCACCCGTACGCGCCGGACCAGCTCCTCGGCGTCGAGGTCCCCGGGGCCGGAGTCCGCCGCCCCCTCCACCACGACGGTGATCTCGCCGCGCACCCCGTCGGCGGCCCACACGGCCAGCTCGCCGAGGGGCCCGCGCTTGACCTCCTCGTACGTCTTGGTCAGCTCGCGGCAGACGGCGGCGCGGCGCTCGGCGCCGAAGACCTCGGCCATGGCGGCGAGGGTGTCGTCGAGCCGGTGGGGGGCCTCGAAGAAGACCATGGTGCGCCGCTCGTCGGCGTTCTCGCGGAGCCGGGAGAGCCGTTCACCCGCCTTGCGCGGCAGGAACCCCTCGAAGCAGAACCGGTCGACGGGCAGCCCGGAGAGGGCGAGAGCGGTCAGCACCGCACTCGGCCCCGGCACGGCGGTGACACGGATGTCCTTCTCCACAGCGGCGGCGACGAGCCGATATCCCGGGTCGGAGACGGACGGCATCCCCGCATCCGTAACAAGAAGCACACGGGCGCCACCGCTCAGCGCCTCGACCAGCTCGGGCGTCCGGGCGGACTCGTTCCCCTCGAAGTAGGAGACGACACGCCCCGAGGTGTGGATGCCGAGCGCCTGGGTGAGCCGGCGCAGCCGCCGGGTGTCCTCGGCGGCGACGACATCGGCGCGCTCCAGTTCGGCGGCGAGGCGGGGCGGGGCGTCCGCCACATCGCCGATGGGGGTCCCTGCGAGCACGAGCGTTCCAGTCGTTCCAGTCACATCAGCCATCCTCGCAGCACGGGCAGCACCCTTCGCACAGATGCGTTCCCTACGATGGCGCGGTGACGAGTACCGCACCCGAGACCCAGCGGGGCCACGACGCCGGGGACCCGCTCGGCGAACAGCCGACCTCCTGGCAACGGCGGCTGCGCCGCTTCGGCCATGTCCCCCGCCCGGAGACCTCGCTCCGCGACCGGCTGGACCCGCCGTACACGCGGCCGGGCCGGCAGGTGTGGTCGGTGCTCGCGATCCCGCCGCACACGGCGGACCGCCTGGTGCGGTGGTCCGGCTGGGGCGGCCCGCTGCTCGTGACACTCGTCGCGGGCCTGCTGCGCTTCTGGAAGCTGGACCAGCCGCACGCGGTGATATTCGACGAGACGTACTACGCGAAGGACGCGTGGGCGCTGGTCAACCAGGGGTACGAGGGGTCCTGGCCGAAGGACGTCGACAAACAGATCCTCAACGACCCCTCCTCCGTCCCGATCCCGACCGACCCGGGTTATGTGGTGCACCCGCCGGTCGGCAAGTGGATCATCGGCTTCGGCGAGCAGCTGTTCGGCTTCACGCCGTTCGGCTGGCGGTTCATGGTGGCGGTGCTGGGCACGGTCTCCGTCCTCCTCCTGTGCCGGATCGGCCGGCGCCTGTTCCGCTCGACGTTCCTGGGATGCCTGGCGGGCCTGCTGCTCGCGGTGGACGGCCTGCACTTCGTGATGAGCCGGACCGCGCTGCTGGACCTGATCGTCATGTTCTTCGTGCTGGCGGCGTTCGGCTGCCTGGTGGTGGACCGGGACCACGCCCGCCGGAGGCTGGCGGCCGCGCTGCCGGTGGACGAGGAGGGCGTCCTGCGCCCGGACGCCCGGGTGGCGGAGACGCTGCGCCTCGGCTGGCGGCCGTGGCGTCTCGCGGCGGGCGTGATGCTGGGCCTGGCGTTCGCGACGAAGTGGAACGGCCTGTACGTGCTGGCGGCGTTCGGCCTGATGACGGTGTTGTGGGACGTCGGCGCCCGGCGCACGGCAGGCGCGGTGCACCCGTACCAGGCGGTGCTGCGCCGCGACCTGCTGCCCGCGTTCGTCTCCACGGTGCCGGTGGCGATCGTCACGTACATCGTGTCCTGGACCGGCTGGATCGTCACGGACAAGGGCTACTACCGCAACTGGGCGGCCACCGAGGGCAAGGACTCCTCCTGGAGCTGGCTGTTCCCGGACTGGCTGCGCAGCCTCTGGCACTACGAGAACCAGGTGTACGACTTCCACGTCGGCCTCACCTCGGGGCACACGTACGAGTCCAACCCCTGGAGCTGGCTGGTGCTCGGCCGCCCCGTCTCCTACTTCTACGAGGAGCAGACGGGCTGCACGCAGTCGTCCACGGGCAAGTGCGCCGCCGAGGTCCTGGCCATCGGCACCCCGCTCCTGTGGTGGCTGGCGTGCTTCGCCCTCGCGTACGTGGTGTGGCGCTGGTTCTTCCGCCGTGACTGGCGGGCCGGCGCGATCGCCTGCGGCGTGGTGGCGGGCTGGCTGCCCTGGTTCTTCTACCAGGAGCGGACGATCTTCCTCTTCTACGCGGTGGTGTTCGTCCCGTTCCTCTGCCTGGCGGTCACGATGATGCTGGGCGCGATCGCCGGCCCGGCGGCAGGCACGGGCGCCCGAGCCGAACTGGGCCTCACCCCCACGACCCCACCGGCGAACGCCGCCGCACCCTGGGGGCGATCGCGGTGGGCGTGCTGGTGCTCCTGATCATCTGGAACTTCATCTACTTCTGGCCGCTGTACACCGGGACGTCGATCCCGGAGGACCTGTGGCGGGACCGGATGTGGCTGGACACGTGGGTCTAGACGCCCCGGTGTGACGGAAGCGAAAAGAAGAAATGCGGGCGGGCCACGACGACAACGCGTCGTGGCCCGCCCGCATTTCACGGGATTCCGCCTCATCGGCAGAATTCCCGAATCTCCAGAAGTCGGGTCCGGAGCTGAAGCTTAGAAGAAGTGCTTTCGCCCGCCGACGGCACGGCCGGTCGCGCCCAGGATCCACAGGATGGCACCGACGAGGATGAGGATGCCACCGATCGTGGTCAGCAGGTTCATGCCGATCAGCACGCCGACGAGCAGCAGAATAAGCCCAAGGATGATCATTTTCAGTTCCCATCGTCAAGTCCGGTTCAGACACTCGTGTGCCTGCGCTTCACAACGGCCTCAGTGCACCCCACCGGAATGTCCCGGCTCCGAATGTCGCCAGGACCTCGTTGCGAAAGTCCGTGTGCCCGGCGATCCGGCACTCACACACATCACTCACACAGATCTTCGAAATCTCTGGAACCGCCGCCTCCGGGACCGCGTCCGCCGCTCCAAAGGGCTGCCGGTCGCGCGATGGGTGCGGCGCGGCAGGTGATGAGCGCACAGGGCCCGGGATCCGGGGGGCGAAGACTGCTGGACCACGAGCCCGCCCCATGCCGAGGCATCTTGAACCCCAGCAGGAGCGTAACTTATTTGCTACGCTTACTGTCGACGGTGCGAGAGGAGAGCCACCATGACGGCCGAGCACAGCGCCTTCTGGGACGACCTTGCCGAGGACCTGCAGGACCCTGAGTTCCTCCGCCATTACGTGGTGGAATCCATCCGCATCGCCACCATCGACCGCATCGTGAACGAACTGGATGAAGCACGCGACGCGGCAGACCTCTCGAAGGCCGCCCTGGCGCGGGCGATCAGCGCGGATCCTGCTGTCGTTCGACGGCTCTTTTCGGCGAAGCACGTCAATCCGACGCTCGGCACACTGGCCGAGGTCGCAGCTGCGCTGGGCATGCGGATCACCCTGGAACCGCTGCCACCCGCCGAGCGGAAGTCGGTGACCGAGCCGTTGCTCGATGGGCGCGCGGCGGACACTCAAGCACTCGCACAACACCTCAGCGAGCTACGGAACGGCACGTCCCGGTCCGCCGCGGCCTGAGCGCCTCATCGTGTCCAGCGAGGATTGCGGCTCCGGTACTCCTGCCCCAGGCCGCGAACCCCCTCGTAGTCCGCGTCGGAAAGAACCGTCCGAAACGGTTTGTCCAGACCGGCCACGACGACGAGCAACGGCTTCTCGCTCCCTTCCGCCTCGTAGTCCAGCAGGCAGAACAGGCGGTAGTGACGACGGCCGGGACCGTCCACCCGCACCTCGAACCAGCCGGCCATCTCCCCCTTCATCGCTTCCCAGTACCCGCCCCCGGCGAAGCGCTTGGGTGGAGCAGCGGCAACGGCGGCGAGAACGGCGGTCATGGTCGAGCGCACTTTGACTGGGCACACCTCGCGCAGGAACGTCCTGCCCGGGCACGACTGCCCGGGATCTGCGTCCACGTGCCGTTGGAAGTAGACCACCTCATGCACGTCATCGCTGGAGGGTTGCGTTCTCACGGGCGACGTCTTCGCCGGCCGCACAGGGCGCCGACGGCGATCGCGTGGGTCTGGCGTCACAGGGTTGATCCTTGACCAACAGCCGTCTCCTGAAGGCACTTTCGGCGACTTCACCCCCTTAAGTGACGCTGCATAGGGGTGGGTTCGTCCCGCTCTTCCAGGAACAGCCTTGGGCTGCCCGTCGATACACATAACGTCTTCTCCATGGACGGACAGTGGGCAGTGGTCGTCGGTGCCGCTCTGGGTGCCAGCGGTGCGGTCGTCGGCGCCTTCACCACGTGGGTGAGTGCCCGGCTCCAGACCCGGGTGCAGCTGAAAGTGGCCGAGCTCCAGCACACGGCGGCGCAGACCGCCGAGACGATCGGCCGTAAGCGCGCGGCCTGTTCGGATCTCGTCCTGGCGGTCGACTCCGTGCGCCGCCAGATGCGGAAGGTCCGCCGACACCTGCAAGAAGCCTCGGATGACGACCCAGCCCTTCGCGCCGAGCAGGCGGCTGTGCACGAGCGGATACGGGAGGTGCAGGCGGCCGAGTGGGTCCTGCGCCTCATGATGTCCGACGAGGAACAGCCGGCCGTCACCGAACTGACCGACGCGATGTACGCCAGCCATGAGGCGCTCATGGCCGATGTCGACGCCTGGCTCGTGGCCGCTCGGCCCGGCGAACGCCGCGAGCCCTCGGACGCACCCCAATTCGGCGGGACGACAGCCGAACTGCAAGCCCGAATGATGAGTTTCGCGAGCAGCGCCCACAAGCGCCTGTACAGCGACAGCCTGCCCGGCACCGCACTGCCCGCCGCCCGGGTCGAGCCCCGCACGGAGGCCTGAGCGCAGCCAGACACCCGCCCGGCCTCGCCTCAGCCCCTGGTCACCCCGCGGCTCCCGGCCCGGCCGCCGCCTTTCGCCGCTGCCGTGCCAGAAAGACCGTCGCCACGGCCGACAGCACCAGGAAGAGCAGAGCGGCACCCGCCGACATCCAGGCGAACAGGGCCGCGCCACCGCCCCCGACGTCCTCCTCGCGGGCGACCACCTGGGGATCGTCGGCCTGGTAGCGGACGGCCACGGCGGTGCCCACGGACTGCTTGCCGCCGCCGCTGCCCGTCGGCAGGTCCGCCACCACGGTCCGCCCGTCGGCCTCGAACTCGACGCGGCACTGGCCGATCATGCACGACCCGCTCGTGTGCACCGTCGCGTCGGCCCGCTCGCCGTCCCGGAGGGAGCGCAGGTGCTCGGCCGCCGGGAACATCACCAGCAGCGACAGCATCCCCAGCAGCAGCGTGAGCGTCAGTGACATCACCAGGGACCCACGGGGCCCCAGCCCACTCTGCCCGGCCCGCCCGCTCCCCGCTGCGCCCTCGTTCACTTTGCCTTCCACCTGTCCCGCCCTCCCCGTCCGTCGGCGCCCGGCCGACGTTCCCCGTTCTGGTGTACGAGCAGACTAGTTCCGGTGTCCGGGTCGGCCCGGGGCCGCAATACACCGTCGGAGCCCCTGCCCAGCGCCACCGTTCGGCGTCGGCCACGGACCAAGCCGCGATGAAACCTCCGGTCACGGACCGGGTGCTGCCGTCCCCGCCCACACAGACCGCACAGGAGAGCGCTTTCCAGTCGAGCATTCCGGTCCGGTAACAACCCCCTCACCGTCCGCCACGAGCGCTTAAGGTTCCTGATGGTTGCCCCTTGAACATGTTCAGGGGGCTCCTGGGGAGGGGGACTGCGAGATGCGCAGTGGAGCGAAGGTCGCCGTCATCGGCGGAGCATTCGTGCTGGTGGCCGGCGGGATCGGTTACGGGGCGTACAGCATGCTCGGGGACACCGGCGGCGGGGGCGGCGGCACGCAGAGCCAGTCCCAGTCGTCGAAGGTGAAGACGGGGCCGCCGAGCACCGAGGAGATAGCGGAGACGTCGAAGGGCTTCTTCGACGCGTGGGCGACCGGGGACGCGTCGGCGGCGGCCCTCCTCACCAACAACGAGGCGAGCGCGGAGCCGGTGCTCGCCTCGTACGGCGAGGACGCCCACATCGGCAAGGTGAAGATCACTCCGGGCCCGGCCGTCGGCACGAAGGTCCCGTACACGGTCAAGGCCACCGTCGCGTACGAGGGGAAGTCGAAGCCCATCTCCTACACCTCGGAGTTGACCGTCGTCCGCGGCCTGACGACCGGCAAGGCCCTCGTCGACTGGGACCCGACCGTCGTACACCCGCAGTTGACGGAGGGCGCGACGCTGAAGACGGGCGAGTCCTCGACCCCGGCGATCGAGGCCGTCGACCGCAACGGCACGGTGCTGACGAAGGAGAAGTACCCCTCGCTGGGGCCGATCCTGGACACCCTGCGCCAGAAGTACGGGGAGATCTCGGGTGGTTCGGCCGGCATCGAGACCTGGATCGAGCCCGCCGACGCCTCCCAGCCGGATGTCAACCTGCTGACCCTGGCCAAGGGCAAGCCGGGCAAGGTCCAGACGACACTGGACGCGAACGCGCAGGCGGCGGCCGAGCGGGCGGTGAAGAAGTTCGCGCAGGCGTCGGTGGTCGCGGTGAAGCCGTCCACGGGGGCGATCCGCGCGGTGGCCAACAACCCGGCGACCGAGTTCAACGTGGCGCTCCAGGGCAAGCAGGCACCCGGCTCGACGCTGAAGATCATGACGGCGGCGATGCTGCTGGAGAAGGGGCTCGTCACGGCGAACGGGGCGGCGGAGTGCCCCAAGGACGTTCTGTACCAGGGCACTTCGTTCCACAACCTGAAGAACTTCGATCTGCCGGACGGCTCCACCTTCACGCAGAGCTTCGCCCGTTCCTGCAACACCGCCTTCATCAAGCTCATCGACGACACGAAGGATGACGCCGCCCTCCCCAAGATCGCCAGGGATGTCTTCGGGATCGGCCTGGACTGGAAGACCGGTGTCGTCACCACCGACGGCAGCGTGCCGGAGGAGGCGGGGGCGTAGCCGCTGCCCAGTACATCGGCCAGGGCACGGTCCAGATGAACGTCCTCAACATGGCGTCCATCACCGCGACGGCCCGCACCGGCACCTTCCGCCAGCCCGTCATCGTCCCGCAGTCCCTGGACGACCGGGAGTTGGCGACGGCCTCGCGGTCGCTGTCGCCGTCCGTCACCCAGCAGCTGAACACGATGATGCGTGCCACGGCCGCCTGGGGCACGGGCGCGAAGGCCATGGCGGGCGTAGGCGGCGACAAGGGCGCGAAGACCGGGTCGGCGGAGGTGGACGGGCAGGAGACGTCGAACAGCTGGTTCACCGGCTTCAGCGACGACCTCGCCGCTGCGGCGGTCGTCCAGACCGGCGGCCACGGCGGCGACGCGGCGGGCCCGGTCGTGGCGGAGGTGCTGAAGGCGGGCGGCTGAGGCCGGAGTGGGCTCGTCGGGGCGGCTGCCCCGCACGGCCTGGCGCGCCCGGCCCCCGCCGGCGGCCGAGGCCGCACCGGCGGATGACCCGCCCCGGCCGCTGACCCACACGGGCCGCTGCGCCCCGCCCCTGCCTCCGCGCGTGAGTGGCCGATCCTGGCCCGAAGCCCTATCCCGCCGCCCAGTCCCCCCGCCCCACCAGATCCAGCACCAGCGCGGCGATGTTCCACGCGTCGTCGTCGCCCCGGTGGTGCCGGCCCTCCAGCGGGAGGCCGGCCGTCTCCAGGGCCTGGGCCATGCCGGGGCGGCGGCGCAGCCCGTACGCAGCGGTGAAGGCGACCTTGGCGTTCGTGTGCCGCTGCCCGAAGGGGTACTGCGTGCCCGTCGCCCGGCACTGGCGCGTGAACTGGTTACGGTCGTAGTCGCCCCAACTGGCCCATGGCAGAAGCCCCGTACGGTGCTCGGCGGCCAGCACCCGGCAGGCCTCGGCGAAGGGGAGGCCTCCGTCCACCTCCGCCTGCGTCAGCCCGGTCAGCTCCGTGCAGAACGGGCTGACCGTCGAGCGCGCGGGCCGGACCAGCAGACGGTGCTTGGCCAGGCGTTCCCCCGCCCTCAGGTCGACGACCGTGAGGCCGATCTCGATGATCTCGCTCACCTGGCCGGGTGGCGGCTGCCCCTCCCAGCAGGTCGCCTCGACGTCGACCACGTTCAGCAGGTACGCGTCCCGCTCCCCCATGTCCATGCCCATGGGACGAGCGTAGAAGCGCCGCCGCCCCAGGTCATCCGGGTTTCGCGGCCCCAGCGCTCGAGCGGGTCGCGGCACGCTCCGGGCTCGTCACCGGCCCGGTGGGCCCACGCTCCGGAACCCCCTCGCGTGCATACTGCACGGACCGCTAGCGTGCAGCCCATGAGCACACCCGAACCCGCGGAAACCACTCCCGCCACACCGGCCGCCCCCGTCTCCCACGCCCACCCCCGGTTCGCGGAGGCGCTGGCCGAGCTGGGCCTCCAGGTCGAGGTACGCCGCTTCCCCGACGCGACCAGGACCGCCGTCGAGGCCGCGGCGGCGGTCGGCTGCGAGCTGAGCGAGATCGTCAAGTCGCTGGTCTTCACGGCGGACGGCGTGCCGGTGCTGGTCCTGATGGACGGGTCGTCCCGGGTGGACGTCGAGCTGGTACGCCGCGAACTCGGCGCGCAGAAGGTCAAGCGGGCCGACGCGGACCTGGTCCGGGAGACGACGGGCTACGCGATCGGTGGCGTACCCCCTTCGGGCACGCCACGAAGACCCGTGTCCTGGCCGACCGACGCCTCCTCGACCACGCGGTGGTGTGGGCGGCGGCGGGCACCCCGCACACGGTGTTCCCGCTCGACCCGAAAACGCTGATCGCCCACGCGGGCGCGACCGTCGCGGATGTGCGCGAGCCCGCCAAGTGACCCCGCTGGTCGCCCTCGCGGTCCTCATAGCCGCGATCACGCACGCCAGTTGGAACGCCATCGCCCACGCGATCAAGGACCAGCTGCTCTCGTTCACGCTGATCTCCGGCGGCGGTCTGCTGATCGGCGCGGTGATGGCGCTGTTCGCCCCGTTCCCGGCGGCGGGCGCCTGGCCGTACCTCCTGGTCTCGGCCGCGCTGCACGTGGCGTACATGCTGCTGCTGATGCGCTCGTTCACGCTGGGCGACTTCGGCCAGATGTACCCGATCGCCCGGGGCACGGCCCCGCTGGTGGTGACGGTCCTGGCGGCGGTGTTCGTCGGTGAGCGCCCGGACGCCTGGGCGACGGCGGGCGTGGCGGTGGCCTCGGCCGGGCTGGTCGGCCTGGCCCTGTGGGGCATCCGGGGCTCCGGGAAGCGCCCGCACTGGCCGGCGATCGTGGCGGCCCTCGGCACGGGTCTGGCCATCGCGGGCTACACGACGGTGGACGGCGTGGGTGTACGGGCCTCCGGCACCCCGCTCGGTTACGTCGCGTGGCTGATGATCCTGGAGGGCCTGGCGATCCCGGCGTACGCGTACTACCGCCGCCGCGAGGAACTGCTCCCGCAGCTAAGGCCGTACGCGGTACGGGGCCTGCTCGGCGCGGCCCTGTCGGTGGTCGCGTACGGGCTGGTGCTCTGGGCCCAGACGCGGGCACCGCTCGCCCCGATCGCGGCGCTGCGGGAGTCGTCGATCATCGTGGGCGCGGCGATCGGCACGCTGTTCTTCAAGGAACGCTTCGGGGCTCCGAGGATCGCGGCGGCGGGGCTGATGGTGGTCGGCATCGGACTGATGCTGCATACGAGTTGACGCCCCCGCCCCTCCGTACGGGGAGGGGCGAGGGGCGTCAGGAGGTGTTCGGACCAGGAGGAGCTGTTCGGCTCAGACGGTCGCCTTCGTCGTCTCGTTGTCCGCGTCTCCGCCGGCTTCGGCGGAGCCGCCCGCCTGCCGGACCCGCACATAGTCGAGGAAGCTGTTCAGCTCGCGCTTGACCACGGGGGCGAGGAGGTACAGGCCGATGATGTTGATGACGGCCAGGGAGAAGAGCACCGCGTCGGCCAGGTCGATGAGGGTCTGCAGGGTGAGCAGGGACCCGGCGACGGCGAACAGCGTGTAGAGGGACTTGTAGACGCTCTCGCTGGTGCGGCTGCGGCCGAAGAGGTACGTCCAGGCCTTGAGGCCGTAGTAGCCCCAGGTCAGAACGGTCGAGATCGCGAAGAGCAGCACCGCGAGGGTCAGGACGTACGGGAACCAGGGCAGCACGGTCTCGAACGCGTCCGAGGTGATCGTCACGCCGCCGATGGATTCGCCGTCGCGGGCCTCGCCCCAGCTTGCCGGGTTGGCGATGACGATGGTCAGCGCGGTCATGGTGCAGATGATGACCGTGTCGATGAACGGCTCCAGCAGGGCGACCAGGCCCTCGCTGGCGGGGTGCTTGGTCTTGACCGCGGAGTGGGCGATCGGAGCGGAGCCGATGCCGGCCTCGTTGGAGAACGCGGCCCGCTGGAAGCCGATGATCAGCGCGCCGAGGATGCCTCCCGCGACGCCCTCGGGGTTGAACGCGCCCTCGATGATCGTTCCGATCGCGGCGGGCACGGCGGTGACGTTGACCAGGATGACGACAAGACAGGCGGCGATGTAGATGCCCGCCATCGCGGGGATGAGCCGGCTGGTGACCGAAGCGATGGAACGGATGCCGCCGAGCAGGACGATGCCGACGAGAGCGGCGACCAGGATGCCGAAGAAGAGCGCACCGCCGGAGGAGCCCATCGCGCCGTCTTCACCGCCGGTGACGGAGACGACCTGGGCGTAGGACTGGTTGACCTGGAACAGGTTGCCGCCGAAGAGCCCGAAGAACAGGATCATGATCGAGGCGAGGACGGCGAGGACCTTGCCGAGAGTCTTGCCGTTCTTGCCGAAGCGTTCGGCGAGCCCCTTGGGCAGGTAGTGCATCGGCCCGCCGGAGACGGTGCCGTCGGCGTGGACCTCGCGGTACTTCACACCGAGGGTGACCTCGACGAACTTGGTGGCCATGCCGAGCAGACCACAGAGGATCATCCAGAACGTGGCTCCGGCGCCGCCGATGGAGACGGCGACGGCCACACCGGCGATGTTGCCGAGACCGACGGTTCCGGAGACCGCGGCGGTCAGGGCCTGGAAGTGGTTGACCTCGCCGGCGGAGTCCTTGTCGTCGTACTTCCCGCGCACCACGTCCACGGCCAGACGGAACTTGCGCACCTGGACGAGGCCGAACCAGCTGGTGAAGACCAGGCCCGCCAGGACCAGCCAGGTGACGATGAGCGGCACATCGGCGCCGCCGATGCTGACGGAGTAGAAGACGATGTCGCCCAGCCAGCCGGCTATGGGCTCGAAGAACCCGCTGACGGCTTCGTCGATGTTCTCGGTGATGGAGTCGAGTGACACGTTGGCTACCTCAATGACGCTGGAGCGGCGGACCGGTGGGGAGTCCTGGCCGTTCGATGTGCGATGGGGGGACGATTCCTGAGGAATGAGCGAACGTCGTTGTCCGGTCGGCGACCGGTGCGTCCCATGGGGTGGACGACGGCGACGGTCGCTCTGGCCTGCTTCCGGGGCGGTCCCGGCTACTCCGCCGCGGCGGTGCTTTCGGCGGCGAAGTTGGGTATTTGTACCACGCGCTTTACCGGATCTTTAGTGACGCAGGTCACCTTTTCTGTGCCGGTAAGTGAAGATGCGGCAAGGGTGACGTCATCGTTCTGCGGAACCCCGGATACGTTTATCGGACACTTATCTCCAGGTCGGAGGGGCTGTCTCTCGCCGCATCGCACCCCGGGGCGATCCGGTACGGCCCTCGCAAGCCCTCACCGGATCGCACGCCACCGCGACCCCTGCGGCGCGACATCAACTACCTAAAGAACCAGGAGAAAGAACCCCACCCGACCCCACCCCGGTGGCCACCTGACGGGCCCCGGGGGGCTTTCGGGGCTTCGTCACTCACACGGGTGACATTTCCCAACTCAGCTCGCTTTCGGGCGGGTTGCCCGGCATATGCTCACGCCAGAACACATCCCACACATACGTCGGCCCCCGACCGGGACTGCAATCCCAACCGAGGGCCTGGCCACCTAGGAAGCTCTTACCTTCCCGATGGATACCCAGCAGAATACTGCCCTCACCCGCGCCCTGGCGGAGGTTCCCGGACCTCTCCCCACCTCCGGCGTCATCCACATCACCCTCCCCCACACCGACCGCTTCACCGTCGTCGGCAACCACCTCGCCCAGCACCCCGACCTCAGCTGCACCGCCGTCGGGATCGCCGTACGCATCCAGTCGCTGCCCCAGGGGGCGAAGGTGGGCATCAAGGCGCTCACCGCCCGCTGCAAGGAGGGTGAGAAGCGCATCGCCGCCGCCCTGCGCGAACTCGAAGCCCACGGCTACCTGCGACGCGTCCGCGACCGACTGCCGAGCGGCCGGATCATCACCCGCACCGTCTTCTGCAACCAGCCCGCCGCGCTGCCGCACCCCGCCGCCCGACAGGGGCACCACCGCAGCCCGCCGAGCCAGAGCCAACGCCCGAGCCTGCACCCGCGCCCGTGCCCATGCGGGAGCGCACGCCCGTACCCGTGCAGGAGCCCACGCCCGCGCCCATGCAGGAGCCCACGCCCGTACCCGTGCAGGAGCCCACGCCCGCGCCCATGCAGGAGCCCACGCCCGTACCCGTGCAGGAGCCCACGCCCGCACCCGTACGCATTCCGATGGCCGCGCCGCCCACGCCGGAGGCACCGGTGGCACCGCCCGCTCCGTCAGCCCCGCTCTTCGTGCCCCGCGTACCGCCCCCGACCGCCCCCAAGGCACCTCGCCGGCCGCTTCCCCAGCCCAGCGAACCCACCCCGGAGCTCGACCGCGCGGCCACCACGTTCCTCAGCGATCTGCACCGCCACGCGCCCCAGTTCACCCTGTCCGAGGACGACGTCCGCCGACTGGTCCCCGGAGTGGCGGCCTGGCTCGAACGCGCAGCCCGTCCCGACGCCATCCGCCGCGCGCTCACCGACGACCCGCCCCAGCCCCTCAAGCACCCGGCCAAACTCCTCGCCCACCGGCTCACCGAATTGCTCCCGCCCGCACCACCAGGAGTAGACGCGCTCGCGGCGCTGGATCGCCCCCGCCCCCGCGTCACCGTCACGCCCTTCCAGACGTGCGACGGCTGCGACCGGGCGTTCCGCTCCCCCACGCCCGGCCACTGCCGCGACTGCCGCGAGACCCGCGCCGCATACGCGCAGGCCGCCGCCTGAGCGGCCGCGAGCCGAAGTCACCGGTGGCGGCGCAAGGCCTCCGCCATCGCGACGGCCGACGGGGCGAGCCGCCGGTCGCCGTCCTCGATGTCCCACAGGGCGTTCTGCAGCAGCCGCCCCAGCGTCCAGCCGGCGGCCCGTGCGCGGTCCAGGCCGAGGGTGTCCGTCAGCAGGTCGAACCGGCGGCGCACCACACGCAGCGGCTCGCCCTTCGCGACGACGTCGTCCCATCGGCTGTCCAGGGCGGGCCACAGGTCGAACCCCGGATCACCGGCGAGCGGCTCGGGGTCGATGGCGATCCACGGCTCACGCTCGGCGGCCAGGACGTTGTCGTAGTGGAGATCCCAGTGCAGCAACCGGTCTCCGGGCTCGTCGGCCAGTTCGGCGACGGCCGAGGCCCAGCCCCGCAGCAGGTCCCGGTCGGCCGGGTCGGTCAACCGGGCGACCGCCTGCGGGGCCTGCTCCAGCATCGCGGCGGCGACCTCACCGAGGCCGCGCAGACCCTGCGGCGCGGGGACCGCGACCAGCCGCGCGTGCAGTCCGGCGAGGATGCCCATCGCCACGTCGTCATCGTCGATCGACGCCAGGGTGCGGGCCCCGTCGAGCCGTTCCAGGAGCATGCCGCTGCTCGCGGGGTCGTGATCGAGCAGTCGGACCATCCCCTCGCCGTTCCAGGCGCGGAGTCCGATCAGCGCGGCGGTGGTCTCCTCCCGGGGCAACTGGAGCTTGAGAACCGCACGCGTGCCATCGGGGCGCAGGACCGGCAGCACCAAGGAGGCCTGGCCGGACCGGACCAGGCCGTCCCGCCGCAGTTGCCAGCGCTTCACCAAGTCCGCAGCGAGAGACGGCAGTTCGGTGATCCAGGCTCGGCCTTCCGCGCCGAAGCCCGTGGCGTACGACGCCACCAGGCCTTGCGGGATCTCGTCGGCGGCCAACGCGTCGGGCGCGGTCACCGGCTCTCGGCCGTCGCTTCCCAGTCGCGGCGGAGCAGGCCGAAGACCCAGGAGTCGGAGACGTCGCCGTTGACGACGCAGTCCTCGCGGAGGGTGCCCTCGCGGACGAAGCCGAGCTTCTCCAGGACCCGGGCGGACCCCGCGTTACGGGTGTCGGTCTCGGCCTGGACGCGGTTCAGGTCCAGGGTGTCGTAGGCCCACCCCAGGACGGCCCGCGCGGTCTCCGTGCCGTAGCCGTTGCCCCACGTGGCGGCGTCGAAGACGTAGCACAGGGACGCGCTGCGGAAGTCTGGGTTCCAGCCGAACAGGCCGCACCAGCCGATGAACGCGCCGTCGGAGACGCGTTCGACCGCCAGCCGCGCTCCCGAGCCCTCCTCCTCGAGCCTCCGGCAGGTCGCGAGGAAGGTCTGGAAGCGTGCCGGATCGGACCACGGCGGGGAGTCCCAGTACCGCAGCACGTGGGCGTCGCTCTGGAGCGCGTAGAGCGGCGCCGCGTCGGCGTCGGTGAACGGCCGCAGGCGCAGGCGCTCGGTGTGCAACTCCGGGGTGGGCAAGGTCATGCGGGGCATCCTGCCGCGCGATGCCCTCCCCCGCCATCCGTTTATCCGGCGGTGTCGGGCGTCACGGACGACGACCACCCGCACCAACGGCTGGATCGGCGTTCCGCGACTACCATCCCCACCCATGACCACCACCACGACCGGCGGGCGGCCCGGCGAAGACGCATACGACGTCGACACCGATCCGGACCGCATCGATATCGACCTCGTGCACCACTGGCTCTCCACCGACGCCTTCTGGGCGCTCGGCCGCAGCCGGGACCTCGTCGAGCGGTCGATGCGCGGGTCGCTCAACTTCGGTGTGTACGACGGCGAGGGGACGCAGGTCGCCTACGCCCGGGTCGTCACGGACCATGCCACCTTCGCCTGGCTCTGCGACGTCTATGTGGACCCCGCGCACCGGGGCAGGGGCCTCGGCGTACGGCTGGCGACCACCGTCCGCGACCACCTCGCCCCGTACGCACTCAAGCGGACCCTGCTCGCCACGCTCGACGCCCACGAGCTTTACGCCAAGGTCGGGTTCACCCCCATGCCCGACCCGGAGATGCTGATGATGCTGGGCCCGGCGACGTAGATCAGCGGGCGTCGGTCGCCCGCCTCACCCGGTGACACCACGCCCGTCGGCGGAAGCCGTCCCGGCCACGGTCCACAGGGCCGTCCCCCACAGGCAGAGAGCGGAGATGAGGCCTACGGTGAAGCGGACGGCATGGTCCGGGCCGTCCGCCAGCCACACGGCCGCGCCCGCCAGTCCGGCCACCACCAGCAGAGCGGCCGGCACCCGCAGCCGGGGCTGGCCGAACACGGCGGCGAGCGGCAGGAAATGCAGCCCGACGACCAGGGCGACGAGCGGGGGAATGAGTACGGGCACCCCCGCACGCGAGCACACCACGGCGATGACGATGATCGCGAGCCACTGCACACCGTTGATCTGGTTGAACCGCCGACGTCGACCGGCCGGGAAGGGCCCTCCTGCCGACGCGGGAAGAAGACGGCGTGCGGCCAGCATCAGCCCCACCGAGACCAGGCAACCAGCACCTACCGCGATCGGCCGGGCCGTGCCGCCGAAGGCGCTCGTAGCCAGCAGCCACCAGCCGAGACCGAACAAGGCGAGGAACCCCACTCCTGACTTGAACATGCCCGGGAGTGTAGATGAGGTCTCACCGCAGCTCCGCCACGATCTCCCCGTCCTCCTCCACCCCCGTCGGCCGGAAGCCGAGCGCGGTGTACAGGTGCGCGGCCGCCTCGTTCTCCGGGGCGTACGACAGGCGTACGGCGGTGCCGGGCTCGCGGGCCGAGAGCCAGTCCGCCAGGGTCTGTACGGCTGCGCGGCCGATGCCCGTGCCCTGGTGGGCGGCGTCGATCAGCATGCCGCCGATCCAGTGCGAACCGTCCTCGTCCCGGGCCCACATGAGGTGGCCGGTCACCTCGTCGCCCGCGAGGACCGCCAGGGAGTTCCAGGTGTCCTCGCGGCTGCTCAGGACGAGGTAGCGGGCGGCCAGGGCCGGGACCCAGTCGCGCTGGTCGTCGCGGGGCGCGCAGTCGGCGACCGCCCGCCAGTTGTCCGCGTCCACCTCGTGAAGGGTGACGGGGCGGCCGGTCCTGTCGGTGTGTTCGTGGTTGATCATCCGCGCAGGTTAGGCCGCCCGGACCGGGCGTGACCAGGGGGTTTACGCCTGCTACGCCATCGCCTGCCGGAAGCCCGTGTTCACCGCGAGGATCCCGCCGTCCACGCGCAACGTCGTCCCCGTGATCCACGACGCGTCGGACGAGGCGAGGAAGGCCACGGCCGACGCGATGTCCTCCGGGGTGCCGATCCGGCCCAGGGGGTAGAGGGCGGCGGCCCGCGCCAGCTCCGCGTCGCGGCCCGCCCAGGCGTCCGTGCGGATCGTGCCGGGGGCCACCAGGTTGACCCGTACGCCGCGCGGGCCCGCATGGCCCGCCAGCGTACGGGTCAGGCTGGCCAGGCCCGCCTTCGCGGCGCTGTACGCGTGACCGCCGAAGTCCTGTTCCCCGTTGACCGAGCCGATGGTGACGATCGCACCCCGGCCCGAGGCGACCAGATGCGGCAGGGCGGCACGGGCGCAGCGGAACGGGCCGGAGAGGGTGATGTCCAGGTCGCGTTCCCACTGCTCGTCCGGCTCGTCCTCGAAGAGCTCGGCGTCCTCGCTCGCCGCGTACGCGTTGTTGACCAGGACGTCGAGCCGGCCGAAGCTCTCGACCGCGTACGCCACCGCCGCCTCCACCGCCGCACGGTCGGCCACGTCGCAGGCGAGGGATGCGGCGGTGCCGCCCGCCGCGCGTATCGCCGCCGCCGTGTCGGACGCGCGCCCGGCGTCCAGGTCCGTGACGAGGACCGAGGCCCCTTCCGCCGCCAGGCGGTGGGCCGTTGCCGCGCCGATGCCCTGGCCTGCGGCGGTGATCAGGATGCTGTAGCCGGCGAAGCGGGCAGGTGTCACAGGTGTCATAGCGCAGACCGTACTGCCCTGACCAGGGCCTGGGCACGGGGGTCGGCGGTGACTCCCTTCTGGAGGCCGTTGGTGACATAGCCGAGCGCGATGCCGGACTCGGGGTCGGCGAAGCCGAGGGAGCCGCCGCGGCCCGGGTGCCCGAACGAGCCGGGGCCGAGCAGCGGGGAGGCCGGGCCGTGCAGCATGTAGCCCAGGCCGAAACGGGTGTTGACGACCAGGACCCGGTCCGGGCCGGCCGACTCCTCGGTGCGGGCCAGGGTGAGCGTGGCCGGGGCGAACAGGCGGCGGTGGCCGTCGACGGGGCCGATCATCGCGGCGTAGCAGCGGGCCAGGCCCCGGGCGGTCGCGATGCCGCCCGAGGCGGGGAGTTCGGCCGCGCGGTAGGCGGGGTCGTTCTCGTCGGGGAACGGGTCGATCGCGCCGAACGCCCGCCGGGTCAGCGACTCCGGGTCGTTGTACGCCTCGACGACGGAACGCTTGGGGCGTACGCGCAGGGCACCCGACGCACCGGCCGCGGCCGGGGGTTCCACGGGACCGATGCGGCCGATGCGGTGGGCCTCGTCGGCGGGGAGCCCGAACCAGAAGTCGAGGCCGAGCGGGCGGGCGATCTCCTCGGCGATCCAGCGGCCGATGGTGCGGCCCGTGGCGCGGCGGACCAGTTCGCCGATCAGCCAGCTGTAGGTCTGCGCGTGGTAGCCGTGTTCGGTGCCGGGCTCCCACTGCGGGCGCTGCGCCGCCACGGCCGCCGGGCCGGAGACCCCGTCGGCGGCCTCGGCGGGGGTGAGGGTGCGGTCCAGGGCCGGGACTCCGGCCCGGTGGGCGAGGAGGTCGCGGACGAGGACGCGTTCCTTGCCGGCCGCCTTGAACTCCGGCCAGTAGGTGGAGACCGGGGCGTCCAGGTCCACCTGCCCGCGCTGGTGGAGGAGGAGCGGGACGGCGGCGGCGATGCCCTTGCCGGCCGAGCGGACGATCTGGACGGTGTCGACGGCCCACGGTTCGGTGCCGTCGACGTCTCTCGTACCGGCCCAGAGGTCGACGACCTTGCGTCCGTGGCGGTAGACGGCGACGGCCGCGCCGCGCTCGCCGCGCTGCTCGAAGTTACGGGCGAAGGCGTCCGCGACCGGTTCGTACCCGGGGGCCACCGTGCCCCGTACGTCCACGGTCGCAGCCATGTCCGCTCCCACGGCCACGGCGGCTCCCGTGCCCGATTCCGCTTCCGCGCCCGTACCCGTCGTGCTCACTCCCGCGCTCCCGCTCATCCCCCCATGGTGCACGTCCCGGCGGGGTGTTCGGGGAGCGGGTCTCCGTCACCACCGGGCTGTCACCATCTGTTTACGGTGCCGGAACGTCGACGGCCCCCGGGTCGAAGCCGAACGGCAGCTCCAGCCGGTGGGACCGCATCAGCTCCTCGTCACGCAGCAGGTCCTGCGTACGGTCGTCGGCGGCGATGACGCCCTCGCTGAGGATGACCGCGCGCGGGCAGAGCTCCAGGGCGTACGGCAGATCGTGGGTGACCATCAGCACCGTGATGTCCAAGGACCGCAGGATATCGGCCAGTTCGCGGCGGGAGGCCGGGTCCAGGTTGGACGAGGGTTCGTCCAGGACGAGGATCTCCGGGTCCATCGCGAGGACGGTGGCCACGGCGACCCGGCGGCGCTGCCCGAAGGAGAGGTGATGCGGCGGGCGGGCCGCGTACTCCTCCATGCCGACCTGCTTCAGCGCCCGCAGGACGCGCTCCTCCAGCTCCGGTCCGCGCAGTCCGGCGGAGGCGGGCCCGAAGGCGACGTCCTCGCGGACCGTGGGCATGAACAGCTGGTCGTCCGGGTCCTGGAACACGATGCCGACCCGGCGGCGGATCTCGGCCAGATTCCGCTTCACCACCGGGAGCCCGGCGACACGGACCGTGCCGGAGCCCGCCTCCAGGATGCCGTTGAGGTGCAGGACGAGCGTGGTCTTGCCCGCGCCGTTGGGGCCGAGGAGCGCGACGCGTTCGCCGCGGCCGACGGTCAGGTTCACCCCGAAGAGGGCCTGGTGGCCGTCGGGGTAGGCGTAGGCGAGACCGCTGACTTCGAGCGACGGGGCGGCGGTCTCCGCGTCCTTCGGGGAATTCGGGGAGTTCGGGGAGTTCGGGGAAACGGTCACAGGGTCCATCCCAGCAGACAGACCGCGAGCGCGAGCACGGGGAGCGTCGCCGCGTACGCCCATTGCGTCCGGTCCGCCGTCACCTCGTCGATCACCGGCATCGTGCCCGCATAGCCCCGGCTCACCATGGCGAGGTGAACCCGTTCGCCGCGTTCGTAGGAGCGGATGAACAGGGCTCCCGCCGAGGCGGCGAGCACCCGCCACTGCCGTACGCCGCGCGCTTCGAAGCCCCGGGAGCGGCGGGCGATCGCCATGCGCCGCATCTCGTCGGTGACGACGTCCCCGTACCGGATCATGAACGAGGCGATCTGCACGAGCAGCGGCGGCAGCTTCAGACGCTGGAGGCCGAGCAGGACGGCGCGCAGTTCGGTGGTGGAGGCGAGGAGCACCGATGCGGCGACGCCGAGGGTGGCCTTGGCCAGCACGTTCCATGCGCCCCAGAGTCCGGGGACGCTGACCGAGATGCCGAGGACGGTCGTCTGCTCGCCCGGCACCACGAACGGCATGAGCAGGGCGAAGACGACGAACGGCACCTCGACGACGAGCCGTTTCAGCAGGAAGCCGGCGGGGATCCGGGCCACGGCGGCGACGGCGGCGAGCAGGGCCGCGTACAGGCCGAAGGCCCACATGGCCTCGCGCGGGGTGCAGACGACCACGAGCACGAAGCAGAAGACGGCGACGAGTTTGCAGTGCGGGGGCAGCCCGTGGACCGGCGAGTGTCCGTGCCGGTAGAGCTTGTGGGCGTGGCCCGCACCCATGTCAGACGTTCTCGTGATCGCGGTCGCGGGGTGCTTCGCCGGGCTCTTCCCTCCGGCGGCGGACCACCCAGAACACCCCGGTGCCCACGACGACGGTGGCGCTGACGCCGATCACCCCGGCGAGGCCGCCGGAGAGCCGGGCGTTCTCGATGTCGCCGACGCCGTAGTCGGCGAGCGGGGAGTCGGCCGCGCCGTGCTCCTCCACCTTCTCGTCGAAGCCCTGGTCGGCGGCGACCCGCTCCAGGCCGTCCGGGTTGGCGGAGGCGTAGAAGGAGACGAACCCGGCGAGGAGGAACGCCGAGACCAGCCCGGTGATCCAGAACCCTCGGGTCGACCGGCGCGCGGGAGCCGGCTCGGTGTCGCGGGTGGCGGCGGGCGCGTCGACCAGCTCGCCGTCGACCCGGAGCTTGAGGGGGCGGCCAGGCTGCCCTGGACACCGTGGACGAGGTCGGGACGTACGGCCAGGACCGCGCCCACCGTCAGGGCCGTGATGATCGCTTCGCCGATGCCGATCAGGACGTGGACGCCGACCATGGCGGTGAAGACCTTGCCGATCGGGATGTCCGTGGTGCCGCCGATCCAGTAGAGCAGCGTGAAGGCGGCGGCCGACGCCGGTACGGAGACGAGCGCGGCGACGAACGCCGAGGCGGTCGCGGACCTGCGGGAGCGCGGCAGGAGGCCGGTGAGCAGGCGGAACACCCCGTACGCGACGACGACGGTGACCACGCCCATGACGGTGATGTTCACGCCGAGCGCGGTGAGACCGCCGTCCGCGAAGAAGATGCCCTGGAGCAACAGCACCACGGACAGGCAGAGCACGGCCGTGTAGGGCCCGACAAGGATCGCGGCCAGTGCCCCTCCCATCAGGTGGCCGCTGGTACCGGCGGCCACCGGGAAGTTGAGCATCTGCACGGCGAAGATGAAGGCGGCCACCAGACCGGCGAGCGGGGCGGTGCGCTCGTCCAGCTCACGGCGCGCGCCACGCAGGCTGACGGCGACCGCGCCGACCGCGAACACCCCGGCGGCGACGGAGACAGGTGCGTCGATGAATCCATCGGGTACATGCATGACAGAGACTCCGCTTTCTGCGGTTCCGCACGGTGTCCGCGTCCGCGCGGGCACGGACCTGCGGGCGGGGTCATGAACCCATCAATAATAGTGCTCTCTTGCGAACCCTGCGCAAGAGCAGAGCGAGGGCAGAACGAGAACTTCCGCGCTCACCGTGCCGCTCCCGCGAAATATGGGACATTAGAGGGCAGAGCTACATATATAGGAGGAGCCGGCCTATGTCCCCCGTGATCGAAGAACACGCACGCGCCCGGCTCATCACCGATGGCCCCCTCACCCGCCCGGTCCCCGTCGACCTGCGCTACGACCCGGCCGACGAGCGGCGCACCGTCCACATAGGACTGCCCGACGGCACCGACTGGGCGTTCGGCCGCGACCTCCTGGAACGCGGTCTGCGCACACCGATCGAACGCGGCGCCGTCCGCGTCTGGCCCTGCGGGCGTACGCAGCTGATCGTGGAGCTGCATTCGACGGACGGGGTCGAGGTGTTCCAGTTCGAGATCCGGACGCTGATCCGGTTCCTCGCCCGGACCCGTACGCAGGCACCGGCGGCGCCGCCGGACGCGGACCGCGCACCGCGGCCACCGTCCCGCACGACCCGTACGGACGCCTCCCGCACCACCCGCACGGACACGCCTCGCACCACCCACCCGGACGAGAGCGCCCAGCAGGAAGAGGGGTCCACACAGGAGAAGGGCGCCCAGCCGGCCCGCGGCTGAGCAGCGCCCCGGACCGCGGGTAGACGACCCTGCCGGGGTCGCCTACCCGCGGTCCGGCTCCGGATCGGCCGAGTCCTGCGGGCCCGACGACGTACGCAGGACGTCACGGGCCTGCTCCGCGGCGCGGGCCATCCCCTCGGAGACGAAGTCGAGGAAGCGGGCGACGCCCTCCAGACGGGCGGCGGCCGGAGTGCCGGCACCGAGCACGTCGACGCCCTGCCGGGTGGTCTCGACGAGCTGGGCGGTGGACCGCACGCTGACCATCATCGACTGGTACCAGATCTCGTCGTCGACGATGTAGCGCTCGCGGCGGCGTTCGTCGCGCTCCCGGCGGACCATGCCCTGGCTGTCGAGGAACGCGATCGCCTTGGAGATGGACGCCGGGCTGACCTGGAGGCGCTCGGCGAGTTCCTGCGCGGTGAGACTGCCGGAGTCGGAGACCGTGAGGCAGGACAGCACCCGGCCCATCATCAACGGCATGCCCGACGCCATCATCGCGGCGGCGTACACCTCCTCGAACTCCCGCACGGCCTCGGCGTCGCGCCCGTAGGGCTGCGCCGGCTCCTGCCGCTCCCGGGGGGCGGCCGGCTTCCGCCGGTGCGCGCGGCGCTCGGTGGCGCGGTGCGCCAGATCGGCGCGGTAGCCGGTCGGACCGCCGTTGCGCATCACCTCGCGCGTGATCGTCGAGGTCGGACGGTCCAGACGCCTGGCGATCTCCGCATAGGCGAGGCCGTCGGCCAGCCCCAGCGCGATCTGCTGACGTTCCTGCTGAGTGAGCCTGCCTCCCGGCATCGCGGTTCTCCTTCTTCTCCTTTGTGGTCCACGGAGCCCCGACTATAGCGTTCAGCTTCATTTCATTGCAACGCAACACCGTCTGACGTTGCGTTAAGCCAGAGTAGCATTGCAACGAAATAGCGCCCTTGAGCTGCAATGACGCACATCCATCGCAACAAGCCTGTTGAGCGATCCGTAAATGCAACGTAGCTTTTCCCTCATCGGAAACAACGAGCTCAGGGAGAGCACGATGCAGAAGTTCGCCACCACCGCCCCCGTCACCGCCGTCCTCGACATCCCCGCCGGACGCATCCAGTTCATCGCCGCCGACCGGGCCGACGCCACGGTCGAGGTGCGGCCCACCGACGCCTCCAGGAGCCGGGACGTGAAGGCCGCCGAGCAGGTGGAGGTCACCTGCACCGAGGGCGTCCTGCGCGTCACGGCGCAGGCGGCCGGCCACCGGCTCCTCGGCACCTCCGGCTCCGTCGAGGTGACCGTCCAACTGCCCGCCGGGTCCGACGTCGAGGCCCGCTCGGACGCCGCCGAACTCCGCGGCGTCGGCCGCCTCGGCGAGCTGACCTTCGACGGCGCCTACCGCCGGATCAAGATCGACGAGGCGGCCGGCGTCCGTCTCACGGCGATCGAGGGCGACGTCGAGATCGGCCGGCTGGGCGGTCCCGCGGACATCAGCACCACGCGGGGCGACATCCGGATCGCCGAAGCCACGCGCGGCACGCTCGTGCTCCGCACCCAGGCCGGCGACGTCTCGGTGACCGCCGCGGCCGGCGTCTCGGCCGCCCTGGACGCCGAGACCGCCCTCGGCCGCGTCAGCAACGCCCTCAAGAACGACGGCACCGCCGAACTCGCCATCCGCGCCACCACGGGCCTCGGCGACATCACCGCCCGCAGCCTCTGACCCCGGCCCCTTCGACCGAACCCCTTCAAGGAGCAACGATCATGACCCATCCGGCCATCGCGGCGACCGAGCTGCGGAAGTCGTACGGCGACAAGACCGTCCTGGACGGCATCGACCTGACCGTCCCGGCAGGCACGGTCTTCGCCCTGCTGGGCCCGAACGGCGCGGGCAAGACCACCGCCGTCAAGATCCTCTCCACCCTCGTCTCCCCCGGCGACGGCTCCGGCGAGATCCGCATCGGCGGTCACGACCTCGCCACCGAGGCACAGGCGATCCGCGCCGCGATCGGTGTCACGGGGCAGTTCTCGGCCGTCGACGGGCTGATCACCGGCGAGGAGAACATGCTCCTCATGGCCGACCTGCACCACCTGCCCAAGGCCGAAGGGCGACGCGTCACCGCCGAACTGCTGGAGCGCTTCGACCTGGTGGACGCGGCCAAGAAGCCCGCCTCGACCTACTCCGGCGGCATGAAGCGCCGCCTCGACATCGCCATGACCCTGGTCGGCTCCCCACGGATCATCTTCCTCGACGAGCCGACCACCGGCCTCGACCCCCGCTCCCGCCACACCATGTGGGGCATCATCCGCGGCCTGGTCGCCGATGGCGTCACCGTCTTCCTCACCACCCAGTACCTGGAAGAGGCCGACGAACTCGCCGACCGCATCGCCGTCCTCAACAACGGGAAGATCGCCGCCGAGGGCACCGCCGAAGAGCTCAAGCGAATCGTCCCCGGCGGACACGTCAAGCTCCGCTTCACCGACCCGGACGCCTACCGGAGCGCCGCCGCCACGCTGACCGGGGCCGCCCCCGACGAGGAGGCGCTGTCGCTCCGCATCGCCAGCGACGGCAGCCAGCGCGATCTGCGCTCCATCCTTGACCGGCTGGACTCGGCCGGCATCGAGGCGGACGAACTCACCGTCCACACACCCGATCTGGACGACGTGTTCTTCGCCCTCACCGACTCGGCCACCGCCCCCGCGTCCGTACCCGCCCAGAACAACCAGTCCAAGGAGAACGCCCGATGAGCTCGCTCGCCCTCGCCGCCCGCGACACCACCACCATGCTGCGCCGCAACCTCCTGCACGCCCGGCGCTACCCCTCCCTCACCCTCAACCTGCTCCTCACACCTGTCATGCTCCTGCTGCTTTTCGTCTACATCTTCGGCGACGTCATGAGCGCGGGCATCGGCGGCGGGGACCGCTCCGACTACATCGCCTACATCGTCCCGGGCATCCTGATGATGACCATCGGCTCCACCGTCATCGGGGCCGCGGTGTCCGTCTCCACCGATATGGCCGAGGGCATCATCGCCCGCTTCCGCACCATGGCCATCTACCGCGGTTCCGTGATCATCGGTCATGTCGTCGGCAGCGTGCTGCAGATCCTCGCGAGCCTGGTCGTCGTCGGCGCCGTTGCCGCGGCCATCGGATTCCGGTCCGCCGACACCACCGCCCTGGAGTGGCTGGCCGCCTTCGGGCTGGTCACTCTGTTCGCCCTGGCGCTCACCTGGATCGCGGTCGGGATGGGCATGGCGAGCCCGAACGCGGAAGCGGCCGCCAACAGCGCACAGCCGCTGATCCTCCTGCCGCTCATCTCCAGCGCCTTCATCCCGGCGGACACCATGCCGGGCTGGTTCCGGCCGATCGCCGAGTACCAGCCCTTCACCCCGGTCATCGAGACCCTGCGCGGCCTGCTGCTCGGCACCGAGATCGGCCACAACGGCTGGCTGGCCGTCGGCTGGAGCCTGGCCCTGGCCCTGCTCGGCTACCTGTGGTCGAAGTCGCTCTTCCGCCGCGACCCGGCGGCGCGCTGATCACGTGCGGCGCCTCGCCCGCGCCTCGCCCGTAGAGCGAAAGCCCGCACCCAGGAAGCCCGCGGGCAAGAAGAAAGCCCCCGTGCCGCTCGCACGGGGGCTTTCGCCTGCCCCGGTCCCCGTCCCCACAGGTAACCGGCGCTTCCGGGGCCGCGCTCCGCTCAGACGCGGACCCGGAGCCGGGAGAACTCCGTCAGGACGGACGGGTCAGACGCGGACGAGCTCACGCTCACCCTCGCCGCCGCCGTCGCCGGACCCTGCGGAACCGGACTCGTCGGTCAGCTGCTGCTGCAGCTTCTCGCCCTCCACGTCCACGTTGGGCAGCGCCCGGTCCAGCCAGCGCGGCAGCCACCAGGCCTTGCGGCCGAGCAGAGCCAGGACGGCGGGCACGATGGCCATGCGCACCACGAAGGCGTCGAAGAGGACGGCGATGGCGAGCGAGAAACCGATCATCTTGATCATCTGCTCGCTGGAGCCGATGAAGCCGGAGAAGACCGCCATCATGATCACCGCGGCGGCCGTGACCACGCGTGCGCCGTGCTTGAAGCCGGTCACGATGGCCTGGCCCGGGCTCTCGCCGTGGACGTACGCCTCGCGCATCCGGGTGACGAGGAAGACCTCGTAGTCCATCGCGAGACCGAAGACCACACCGACCATGAAGATCGGCATCATGCTCATGATCGGACCGGTCTGCTCGACGCCGAAGAGCGAGCCGAGCCAGCCCCACTGGAAGACCGCGACGACCGCGCCGAGGGCCGCGACCACCGAGAGCAGGAAGCCCAGGGCCGCCTTCAGCGGGACGAGGATCGAGCGGAAGACCAGCATCAGCAGCAGGAACGCGAGGCCCACGACGAGCGCCAGGTAGGGCACCAGGGCGTCGTTCATCTTCTGCGAGAAGTCGATGTTCATCGCGGTGGCGCCGGTGACCAGGACCTCGGCCCCGGTGTCGGCCTTGATGTCCTTGCCCGCGTCGCGGATGTCGTGGACGACCTCCTCCGTGGCGTGGGAGGACGGCCGGTCCTTCGGGATGACCACGATCGTCGCGGTGTCGCCGGCCTTGTTGAACTGCGCCGGGGCGACGGCGACAACGCCGATGGACTCGATCTCCTCGGAGACCCGTGCGGCGGCGGCCTTGCCGTCGGAGCTGTTCTTCGTGTCGACGACGACCATCAGCGGACCGTTGAACCCGGGGCCGAAGCCGTCCGAGAGCATGTCGTACGCCTGGCGCTGCGTGGTCGACTTCGGCTGGGCGCCGTCGTCGGGCAGGCCCATCTCCAGCGAGGCGGCCGGGACGGCGACGATACCGAGGCCGAGGACGCCGACGAGCATGACCCAGACCGGCCGGCGCAGCACGAACCGCGCCCAGCGGGTGCCCATGTTCGGCTTGGCCTCGGGGCTCTTCTCCGCCTCGGCGGCCTTACGGGCCTTGCGGCCCATGACACGCTTGCCCGCGAAGCCCAGCAGGGCCGGGACGAGGGTGAGCGCGATGACGACGGCGATCGCGACCGTTCCGGCGGCGGCGAAGCCCATCTTCGTCAGCATCGGGATGTTGACGACGGCAAGGCCCACCAGGGCGATGACCACGGTCAGACCGGCGAAGACGACCGCGGATCCGGCCGTGCCGACGGCCCGCCCGGCGGCTTCCTCGCGGTCCCGGCCGTCGGCCAGTTCGGCGCGGTAGCGGGAGACGATGAACAGGGCGTAGTCGATGCCGACCGCAAGGCCGATCATCATGGCGAGGGTCGAGGTGGTCGAGCCGAGATCCAGGACGTTGGCCAGCGCGGTGATCGTCGAGACCCCGATACCGACCCCGATGAGCGCGGTCAGCAGCGGCAGCCCGGCGGCGACCAGCGAACCGAAGGTGATGACCAGGACGATCGCGGCGATGACGACACCGATGATCTCGGCGGTCCCGGTGTGCGGCATGACCTGGAGGGCGTCGCCGCCGATCTCCACCTTCATGCCGCTCTTCTGCGCGTCCTTGCCCGCGTCCTCCAGGGAGTCCCGGGTCGCGTCGGTCAGCTCCATGGAGTTGACCGAGTAGGAGACGGAGATGTACGCCGTCGAACCGTCCTGGCTCACCGCCTTCGCCTGGAACGGGTCGTCGACCTTGGCGATCTGCTGCGAGCCGGACTGCAGCTCCTTGACGATGCCGGTGATCTCACGCTTGTTCTCGGCGTCGGTCACCTTCTCGCCCTCGGGGGCCTTGAAGACGACCCGGGCGGTCGCGCCGTCGGCGCTGTTACCGGGGTTGCGCTCTTCCAGCAGGTCGAAGGCGCGCTGCGCCTCCGTACCGGGGATCGAGAAGGAACTGGAGGTGGCGGTGGACGCGGTGGCCGCACCGATTCCGGCGACCGCCAGCAACGCCACCCAGATCAGGGCGACGAAGCCGCGGCGGCGGAAGGTGAGCCGTCCGAGCTTGTAGAGGAAAGTGGCCACGGGGGCGTACTCCCGGTCAGGTCGTATGAGTGGAATTGGGCGTGCGGAACCAGCCCGACGACGAGAGCGGCGTGTCAGGTGGAGCTCGGGGAGGGGGCCGTGCGGGCGGGACGGGCCGTACGCGGGGAACTGGCCGTACGGGCAGGTGGTGCGGGGACGTCAGACGCCGAGAGCGGGGAGAATCACGGAGTCCACGTAATCCATGAGGAACGCCTGGTCGAGCGGGCGGTCCTCGATCAGCTGCCGGGCGGCCAGCGCGCCGACCAGCATGTGCGGGATGTACTTCAGCGCCGGAGTGTCCGGACGCAGCTCGCCCCGGTCCACCGCCCGTTGCAGCAGCTGGTCGAGGCCGGTCATCTCCGGTTCGATCAGCAGCTCGCGCAGGGCCTGGAGCAGCTCGGGGTTCTCGTGGACGGCATGGCTCAGACCCCGCATCAGCGCGGCGTCCTTCTCCATCTGGCAGTCGTCGGTCCGGCTCAGCGCGGCATGGAAGTCACCGCGCAGCGAACCGGTGTCGATGTCCGCAAGGCTCACCGGCTTGTCGTGCCGCAGCGCCTTCACGACCAGCTCGGGCTTGGAGCCCCACTGGCGGTAGAGAGTGGCCTTGCTCGAACGGGTTCGGGCGGCGACGGCGTCCATGGTCAGGGCGTCGTAACCGACCTCGCGGAGCAGGTCGAGGACGGCCTCGTAGAGTTCGCCCTCACGCTCGGGGGTCAGCCTGGTGCGTGCCATGTGCCGACCTCCTTCGCGCTCGTTTCACCTGCCGGCGGCTTCACTCAGCATCGAACGAAACCGTTTCGTACACCTGAACCGTACCCCCATCCTCCAGCGAAACGAAATCGTTTCGCTTGTGTCCTGCACCACAAGTTGCCCCGGGCCCCGCGCACCGAAAACATTGGGGGTGAGTGACGACGTCGCGTATCTCCGTTTCCCGCACCTCCACCAGGACTTGCTGTGCTTCGCGGCCGAGGACGACCTCTGGGTCGCTCCCCTCGCCGCCGCGGGGCACCGGCCCGGACGCGCCTGGCGGGTGACCGTCGACCGGACCCGGGTCAGCCATCCCCGCTTCTCCCCCGACGGCACCTCCATCGCCTACACGACCTGGCGGACCCTGGACCCCGAGATCCACCTCGCCCCGGTGGACGGCGGCCCGGCGCGCCGGCTCACCTACTGGGGCTCGACGGACGCCCGGGTCTGCGGCTGGAGCCCCGATCCGGGCGAGGCCTGCCAGATCCTCGCCGTCTCCTCGCACAACCAGCCGTTCTCGTACTTCTCCTGGGCCTACAGCGTCCCCACCGACGGCAGCCCCGGCGGCAGGCTCCCCTGGGGCCCGGTCTCCGACATCGCGGTCGCCGACATCGACGGCGAGCGCCGCACCCTGCTGCTCACCGGCACACCCCCGCACGAACCGGCCGCCTGGAAGCGTTACCGGGGCGGGGCCATGGGCCGCCTGTGGCTGCACGGCGAGCGGCTGCTCCCGGACATCGACGGGCACCTCGCCAACCCGATGTTCGTCGGCCGCCGCATCGCGTTCCTCTCCGACCACCAGGGCGTGGGCAACCTCTACTCCTGCCGGACGGACGGCACCGACCTGCGCCGCCACACCGACCACGACGCCTTCTACGCCCGCAACGCCGCGAGCGACGGGCACCGGGTGATCTACCAGTGCGCGGGCGAGCTGTGGCTGGTGGAGGACCTGGAGTCGCCCGACGCCACCCCGCGCAAGCTGGAGGTGCGCCTCGGGGGCCCGCGCACCGGCCGCCGCGTCCACCAGGTGCCCGCCGCCAGCAACGTCGACTCGCTCTCCGTCGACGAGACGGGCCGGGCCAGTGCCGTCACCGTACGCGGCAGTCTCTACTGGCTGACCCACCGCGACGGCCCCGCCCGCACCATCGCCGACACCCCGGGCGTGCGGGTGCGGCTGCCGGAGATGCTCGGCAGCGGCGGGCAGGTCGCGTACGTCACCGACGCGGACGGCCCGGACGCGGTCGAGATCGCCTATCTGCCGCGCGCCAGCGGCGACCGCCCGCCGCGCAGGCTGGCCTCCGGGCTGCTGGGCCGGGTCCAGGAGATGATCTCCGACCCGGACGGGAAGCGGCTGGCCATCGCCTCGAACGACGGCCGCCTGCTGCTCCTGGACACCGGCGAGGAGGAGGCGGAGACGGAACCGCCGGAGGCCGTGGTGAAGGCCCCCAGCGGGTCGACCCGCGCCGACCTGCACGCGGCCACCGGTGCGGCGACCCCGGACAGCGCCGTGCCGGCCGACGAGCACCCCGGGCTCAGCGAGCTGATCCGCTCGGTCAACGGCCCGGTCCGCGATCTGGCCTTCTCCCCCGACGGCGACTGGCTGACCTGGTCGCACCCGGGCGTCGGCCGCTCGCTGCGGCAGATCAAGCTGGCCCGGATCTCCGGCCCCGGCGCCCCGGTGATCGTGGACGTGACCAACGGCCGCTTCGAGGACGAGAACCCGGTCTTCACGGAGGACGGCCGCTATCTGGCGTTCCTGTCCTGGCGCGGCTTCGACCCGGTCTACGACGTCCACACCGGCGACCTGTCCTTCCCGCTCGGCTGCCGCCCCTATCTGGTCCCGCTCTCCTCGGCGACCCCGTCGCCCTTCGCGCTCTCGCCCGACGGACGCCCGGCGGCGGGCGGCCTGGACCCGGTGGACGTGCCGGACCGGGGGACGTCGGAGGGGTCGACGGTGATGGTGGAGTTCGAGGGGCTGGAGAGCCGGGTGACGCCGTTCCCGGTCTCCGCCTCCAAGTACTCGGCGCTCGCACCCGTGAGCGGCGGCGGTCTGGTCTGGCTGCGCTGGCCGATCTCCGGGGCGCTGGGCGAGACGTTCGCGAACCCGGCCGACATGTCGGGGCGGCCCACGCTGGAGCACTTCAACATCGCGAAGGCCCGCAGGACCGAACTGGTCGACCACCTCGACTGGTTCGCGGTCAGCGGCGACTCCTCGCGGCTCGTCGTGATGGACGACGGCGAACTGCGCGCCCTCCCCGCGACCGAGCCCGGCGACGGCGACACCACGGTCTACCTGGACCTGCGCCGCATCCTGCACGAGGTCGACCCGGGGGCGGAGTGGCGGCAGGCGTACGGGGAGGCGGGCCGGATCATCCGCGACTACTTCTGGGAACCGGACATGTGCGGCATCGACTGGGACGGGGTGCTGGACCAGTACCGCCCGCTGGTCGAACGGGTCGCGTCCCCCGACGAGTTCGCGGATCTGCTGCGCGAGGTGCTGGGCGAGCTGGGCACCTCGCACGCGTACGTCTCCCCCGCCCGCCGCAACGAGGGCCCGCCGCACTACCAGCGGGCGATCGGCCTGCTGGGCGCCAACCTGGTCTGCCGGGACGGCGCGTGGACCATCCAGCGCATCCTGCCCGGCGACTCCTCGGACTCCAAGGCGCGTTCACCGCTCGCGGGTACGGGGATCAGGGAGGGCGCGGTCCTCACCCATGTCGACGGCCGGCCGGTGGACCCGGTGGCGGGCCCGTACCCGCTGCTGACGGCGGCGGGCGGCACCACGGTGGAGCTGACCTTCTCCCCGGCGGGCGGCGGCCCGTCCCGCCGGGTGGCGATCATGCCGCTGGTGGACGAACGCCCCCTGCGCTACCAGGACTGGGTGGCCAAACGCCGTGACGTCGTAAGGGAGTTGAGCGGCGGCAAGTGCGGCTATCTGCACATCCCGGACCTGGGCGGATCGGGCTGGGCCCAGTTCAACCGGGACCTGCGCCTGGAGGTGGCCCGGCCCGCGCTCATCGTGGACGTGCGGGGCAACGCGGGCGGCCACATCAGCGAGCTGGTCGTGGAGAAGCTCACCCGCACGATCCTCGGCTGGGACCTGACCCGGAACGCGCAGGCGGTCAGTTACGCCTCCAACGCGCCGCGCGGCCCGGTGGTGGCGCTGGCGGACGAGGCGACCTCGTCGGACGGCGACATGATCACCGCCGCGTTCCGGCTGCTGAAGATGGGGCCCGTGGTGGGCCAGCGCACCTGGGGCGGGGTGGTCGGCATGACCGGCCGCCACCGGCTCGGCGACGGCACGTCGATCACGGTGCCGATGAACGCCGCCTGGTTCGACACGTACGGCTGGTCGGTGGAGAACCACGGCGTGGAGCCCGACGTGGAGGCCCTGCGCACCCCGCTGGACTGGGCGGAGGGCCGGTACGCGGTCCTGGACGACGCGGTCCGCCTGGCGCTGGACCTGCTGGCGGCCCACCCGGCGGCGACGCCTCCGTCGTACGACACGGCCCCCGACCTGCGCAGGCCGCCGCTCCCCCCGAGGTGACGGCCGGTCACCCCGGCCCGGGGTCCCCCGTGCGTGGGAGGTGAGCACCCGTCCGGGCGTTCCGGGCGGGCGCTCGTGCGTGGGCGGCGGACACGATGGAAGGGGCTGCCCACGTACGAGGGAGAAGCATGACCGAGAACCGCTCGGACCAGATCGCGCGCGGCCGGCCCGGGGAGGATCCCGGCCCGGCCCCCGCCCCGCCCGACCTGCGGCGGATCGGCGCGAACCCGGACTTCTGGTACCCGGTCGCCCTCTCCCGGAGCGTACGGAAGGAAGGGGTGGCAGCGGCCGTGTTCGCCGGGGAGCGCATCGCGCTCTACCGCGCCCGAAGCGGTGCCGTCCACGCACTGGAGGACCGGTGCGCCCACCGGCAGGTGCCGCTGAGCATGGGCGTCGTGGACGGCGAGACGCTCCGCTGCTGCTACCACGCGTGGGCCTACCGCGGCGACGGCCGCATCTCACAGATCCCGTACCTCGCCAAGGGCGACGCCCGCCCGCCGCGCGGCGTGCGGGCCTATCCGGTGCGCGAGGCGTACGGCCTGGTGTTCGTCTTTCCCGGCGACCCGGAAAAGGCGGCGGCCACCCCGCTGCCGGACATTCCCGCCTTCGCCTCGCCGCGCTACAGGACGATGACGTTCTCCCGGACCGTGCGCTGCCACTACTCGTTCCTGCACGAGAACCTGCTCGACATGAACCACCAGTTCCTGCACCGGGGCGTCGTTGGCAAGCTCCAGCCGAAGCTGCTGGGGTACGAGAGCGGTCCGGCCTCGGTGGAGGCCCGCTACCTGTTCACCCACACGGGCGGCAAGCGCAACCGCAGCGCGAGCCTGCTCGCGGCCGAGGGCCTGGGGGGCCAACCCTCCAGCGACGTCATGACGATCCGCACCGAGTACCCCTACCAGACGCTGGACCTGGTCCCGGAGAAGGCCGACCACCCGGCGCTGCGCCTCTGGGCGGTGTACGTCCCCGAGGACGCGGAGCAGCGCGTCTGCCACGCGTACGGCCTGCTCATGATCGAAAAGCCGAGGATTCCCGCCGCGTTGAGCGTGGCCTGGCCGTTCATCCGGCACTTCACCGAACGGGTCTTCGCGGAGGACCGGATGGCCGTCGAAGCCGAACAGCGGGCGTGGGACGAGCAGGGCGAGGACCGCAACCACGAGGTCTTCAGCCTGATCCTGGACGTCCGCGACGTCCTGCGCGCCAACGGCGTTCCCCTCTCCCCGCGCACCACGGCGGACACCCGCCCCTGCGAGGGCCTGGTGCCCTGACCCGGGCCAAAGATGTCCTCAATCGCCGGACGGGCTGGGTTGTCTCAGCCCGCCCGACACCCCAGGGTTGGAGGGCATCCTTCCAGCCCGTCCGGCACCCCCAGGGTGGGAGGGCATCCTTTCCAGCCCCGCCCGACACCCCCAGCCCGCCCGGCGATTGAGGGCATCTTTTCAGCCCGTCCGGCGCTTGAGGACATCCTTTGACCCGCGCCCCGGGGAGGGCAGGGCCCCTCGCAAAGAAGGAGGCGCACCCGGAATCCGGGTGCGCCTCCTGAACGCGACGCGTACGCACGCGCTGACCGCAGCACGTACGCGTCACACCTCAACGACCGTCAACGGTCAAAACGCTCGCGCGCCTGGTCCGCCGCGTCCCGGGCACGGTCCTGCATGCCCGAGGAGGAGTCCGACCGCTGGTCGCGGGCCTGCTGGCCGCGCTCCTTGGCCTGGTCCTTGCCCTGGCCGGCCTTCTGCTTGGCCTGGTCGGCGAGCTCCTGCGCCTTGTCCTTGAACTGGTCTGCGATACCCATGCTGTTCACTCCTGTGGGATGCGTGGGACGGATGTGGGGGTGGCCCCCAGCGGGGCCGTGCTCAGCGTTACACGCCCCGACATCCCGCGCATTTCGGACCGTTACCCACCGTGAGGTGGGGCCCGCCCACTCCGCTACACCCGGTCCGCACGCTCCGCACGCGCGTCCTGGTCCGCCGCTCCCCCGGCCCCCACCAAGCCCTTCGACACGGTGTGGAGGCGCGGTTCGAAGCGCCGCATCTCGCGCTGCCCGCCGAGCGCGATGACCGAGGGCAGGTAGCCCCGGACCGACTGCATCCCGCGCAGCCACCACTGGGCGTAGACGTGCGGGGAGCGCCGCGCGATGCCGTCCACGATCCGGTCGACGGCCGGGCCGAGCGGGTAGGTGCGGTTCATCGGCCACGGCAGCCGCTGCCGCAGCTCCCGCATCACGTCGTCCTGGTCCGCGCCGCGCACCATGTCGGTGTCGGTCCAGGAGAGGTAGCCGACGCCGACCTTGACGCCCTTGTAGCCGACCTCGGCGCGCAGGCTGTGCGCGAAGGCCTCGACGCCCGACTTGGACGCGCAGTACGCGGTCATCATCGGGGCCGGGGTGATCGCGGCCAGTGACGCTATCTGCAGGAAGTAGCCGCGGCTCTCCATGAGCACCGGCAGGAAGGCCCGCCCGGTGACCGCGCCGCCGATGAGGTTGACCTCGATGACCCGCCGCCAGGCGGCCGGGTCGGAGTCGGCGAACGGGCCGCCCGCGGCGACGCCCGCGTTGGCGACGACCACGTCGACCTTGCCGAATCGTTCCTTGACCTCCCGCGCCACCTGGGCCATCGCCTCGTGGTCGGTGACGTCGGCGAACCAGTGGCCGCTCTCGCCGTGCAGCCGGTCGGAGACCTGCTTCAGCTCGTCCGGCTCCAGGCCGACGAGCGCGAGGGTCGCCCCGCGTGCGGACAGCTTGCGGGCGAGCAGTTCGCCCACGCCCCGGGCCGCGCCGGTGACGACGACGACCTGGCCCTCCAGATTCCGCTTGCCGCTCATGCGACATCCTCCTTCTCCGCCGTGGCGGCCGCGCCCGTGGTGACGTACCGGGTGACCAGCTCCCTGATTTTCGCCGAAACGGCCTCCGGGGCCTCGACCGGCGTCATGTGTCCCATGCCCGTCAGCTCGGTCAGGCCGAGGCCGACCGGCAGGGCGTCCGCGATGGCCCGGGCGTGGACCGGCGGGGTCAGCCGGTCGTCCGTGCCGGCGATCACCGCGGTCGGCACCCGCAACTCCCGTACGCCCGCGGCGAGATCCAGCTCGGCGAGCACATGGCCCCACTCCACCCGGGCGCGGCGCGGGCAGGCGTGCACGATCCGGGCGCAGGCGTCGACCCGGTCCGGGGCCGAACCCCGGCCCATCGTCGCGTACTTGAGGATCTTCCTGGAGACCGGCGTCACCGGCCCGAGGGGGCTTTCGCGCCCAGTACGGCGGTGGTGAGCCGGGTCCGCAGCGCCCCCGCGCGGAGCGGCAGGACCAGGGCCTCGGCGGCCAGCCGCGTGGATCCGGTGGAACAGAGCAGCACGGCGGCGGCGTGTTCGCGCAGTCCGGGTCGGGAGGCCGCCGCCATCACGGTCATCCCGCCCATGGAGTGCCCGGCGAGCACCGCCTTCCGCCCCGGGGCGAGCGTCGCGCCGAGGACCGCTTCGAGGTCGTCGGCCAGCGCGTTCGTGCTGTAGCCGCCGGGGCCCGGCTCGGGGGTGAGCCCGTGGCCGCGCTGGTCGTAGGCGATGACGCGGTGGTCGGCGGCGAGGTCGCGGATCTGGGCGTCCCAGAAGCGGGTGTTGCAGGTCCAGCCGTGGGCGAGGACGACGGCGGGCGCGTCCTCGGGGCCGTGCAGTTCGACGTGGATCCGCGCACCGTCGGCGGACCGTACGGCCAGCTCGGCGGCGGGCACGGGCGGGACGGTGACGCGGTGGAGGAGCCGGCTCATCGCGTCGCCTCCTCGGCGACGGGCCCGGCCTCCGCGGCGGCGGTCACGGTCTCGCGGTCGGTACGCCCGGGCTGCTCGGGTACGCGACCGACCCCGGCGGCCCGCCGCTCACCCCCTGCGACGCCGGCCCGGACGACGTCGTACTCCGCGAGGTCCACCGACCGGGTCTGCCGCCGGAACTCACCCGTCGTGCCCGGCCAGACGGTGGTGTTGCGGCCCGCCTCGTCCAGGTACCAGCTGGTGCAGCCGCCGGTGTTCCACACCGTGCGCTTCATCCGCTGCTGGACCTTGTCGTTCCACGCGGTGACGGAGGCGGACCGGGCGTCGAGCGCGGCGCGTCCGCCCAGCACGTTCAGCTGGCGGAGGTAGTCGGCCATGTAGTTCAGCTGGGACTCGATCATCAGGATCATCGAGGAGTTCCCGAGGCCCGTGTTGGGGCCGATGATCGTCATCCAGTTGGGGAACCCGGAGGCGGTCGCGCCGCGCAGCGAGTTCATCCCGTCCTTCCAGGTCTCGGCGAGGGTGATGCCCTCCGCCCCGACGACCCGCTCGGCGATCGGCATGTCCGTCACATGGAAGCCGGTGCCGAAGATGATCGCGTCGACCTCGGCCTCGGTGCCGTCGGCGGCGACGACCGTGGAGCCGCGTATCTCGCTGAGCCCGGAGGCGACCACGTCCACATTGGGCTGGGCGAGCGCCGGGTAGTAGGTGCTGGAAAGCAGGATCCGCTTGCAGCCGATGCGGTAGTCGGGGGTCAGCTTGGCCCGCAGCGCCGGGTCCTTGATGGCCCGCGCCATGTTGGACTTGGCTATCGTCTCCACCAGGCCCAGCTGGTCGGGGTGCTTGGTGAAGGCGCTGACCTGCAACTCCCTTATGCCCCACAGCAGTCCGCGGCGCGCGGTGCCGGTGACCGGGACCGCCCGGTGGAGGGCGCGCTCCGCCTTGCTGATGGTGCGGTCCATGCGCGGCATGACCCACGGCGGGGTCCGCTGGAAGAGCGTGAGCTTCGCGGTCTTCGGCTGTATCGCGGGGACGATCTGGATCGCGGAGGCGCCGGTGCCGACCATCGCGACGCGCTTGCCGGCCAGGTCGTAGTCGTGGTCCCAGCGCGCGGAGTGGAAGACCTTGCCGGGGAAGGAGTCGAGCCCGGGTATGTCGGGCATCTTGGGGTCGGAGAGCGGACCGGTGGCGGAGACGACGACATCGGCGTGCAGCGTGGTGCCGTTGGCGGACTCGATCACCCAGTACAGGTTCTCCTTGTCCCAGCTCATCAGCTTCACCTCGTGGTTCAGCCGGATGTGCGGGCGGAGCCCGAAGGTGTCGGCGACGCGCTCCAGATAGGCCCGGATGTGCTCCTGGCCGGAGAAGGTGCGCGGCCAGTCCGGGTTGGGCGCGAAGGAGAAGGAGTAGAGGTGGGACGGTACGTCGCAGGCGCAGCCGGGATAGCTGTTGTCCCGCCAGGTGCCGCCCACCGAGCCGGCCCGCTCCAGGACGACGAAATCGGTGATGCCTTCGCGGCGCAGCCGGACGGCGGCCCCCAGGCCCCCGAATCCGGTTCCGATCACCGCCACACGTACGTGCTCCTGCTGGGCCATGCTGCCGCCTCCTGCGGTACGCGACTTTGCCAGCAATCACTGGCATGGTTCGGAGAGTAGAGCAGGACCGTACTGATGGGTAGGGGGCGGACCAAGGAAAGTTACCGGCGGTACAACATAGGGTGCCCCTGTGGCTGAAGGACGCGAGCACCGCGAATACCGCATGGAGGAGCTGGCCAAGGAGGCCGGCATCACCGTGCGGACCCTGCGCTTCTACCGGGAGCGCGGGCTGATCCCGCCACCGCGCCGCGAGGGCCGGATCGCCTGGTACGACGACCACCACCTGGCCCGGCTGCGGACCATCGCGGGCCTGCTGGAGCGCGGCCACACACTCAACGGCATCGCCGATCTGGCGGCCACCTTCGAGAGCGGCCGGAATGTCGCCGAGGTGCTGGGCCTGGGCGAACCGACCGAGGAGACCCCGGTCCGGCTCACCCCGGAGCAGCTCGCGGACTACTTCGAGGGCGAGGTCACACCGGAGAACCTCGCCGCCGCGCTGGACCTCGGCTATCTCGCCACCGACGGGGACGAGATCGTGCACATCAGCCGCCGCCTCCTGGAGGTGTCGGCCGAGCTCGTACGGGAAGGGGTGCCGCTGTCCACGGTGCTCTCCTCGGGCCGCCGCGTCCGCGAGCACGCGGAGGCGCTCGCGGAAATCTTCGTACGCGTACTGCATGCCCATGCGCAGGAGACCGAACCCGCCCAACTCCGGCCCCTGGCCCGCGCGGTGGTGGACGCGGAGCTGTCGATGGCCCTGGACCGGAGGCTGCGCCGCGAGGACGGCACACAGCCCCCGAAGGCGTAGGCGCTCCCGGAGGCGCGAGCGCCACCGAAGCGGGGCCACCGCTCGTGGACGACCGTGACGGGGCCAGCGCTCGCAGACGACCGCGACGGGCCCAGCGCTCGCAGACGACCGTGACGGGGCTAGCGCTCGTAGACGACCGTCACCGGCGCGTGGTCGCTCCAGCGCTCGCCGTGCGTGGCCGCCCGCTCCACCCAGGCCTTCACCGCGCGCCCGGCCAGCCCCGGGGTGGCCATCTGGTAGTCGATGCGCCAGCCGGAGTCGTTGTCGAAGGCCCGCCCGCGGTAGGACCACCAGCTGTACGGCCCCTCGACGTCCGGGTGCAGCGCACGCACGACGTCCACGTACGCGGCCTCCGCCAGGACCCGGGTCAGCCAGGCGCGCTCCTCGGGGAGGAAGCCGGAGCTCTTGCGGTTGGCCTTCCAGTTCTTCAGGTCGGCCTCCTGGTGGGCGATGTTCCAGTCACCGCAGACCACGACCTCACGGCCGTCCGCGGCCGCCCGCGCCTTCAGCCCCTGGAGGTAGGGCAGGAAGGCCGCCATGAAGCGCTCCTTCTCGTCCTGCCGCTCGGTGCCGACCTCGCCGGAGGGCAGGTACAGGCTCGCGACCGTGACCCCGGGAAGGTCGATCTCCGCATACCGGCCGCTCGTGTCGAACTCCTCCGCCCCGGGCACCCCGTGGCCGCCGAAGCCGATCTGGACCCGCTCGGGGGCCTGCCGCGAGTAGAGCGAGACGCCCGCGCGCCCCTTGGCGGCGGCGGGCGCGTGAACGGTGTGCCACCCTTCGGGGGCACCCACCCCTTCGGGCAGCTGGGCGAGCTCGGCCCGCACTTCCTGAAGGCAGACCACATCGGCGTCGGTCCCGGCCAGCCACTCGACGAAGCCCTTCTTGGCAGCGGCGCGGAGCCCATTAACATTCACAGAAGTAACGGTCAGCATCCCCGAACAGTACCTACTCCACCCACGCACAGATATACGATGTTCAGCATGCTTATTCACCCGCGGCCCTTCGACCACCCCGACGCCGTCAAACTCAACGACCAGGTGCAGCTCGAATACGCCGAGCGTTACGGCGACGAGGGCGATGTCACACCGCTCGACCCGTCGATGTTCGTCCCGCCGCACGGTCTGTATCTGCTCGCCTACGACGAGCAGGAGCGCCCGGTGGCGACCGGCGGCTGGCGGACCCAGAACCTCAACGCCGACGGCTACGAGGACGGCGACGCCGAGATCAAGCGGATGTTCGTGATCCCCGAGGGCCGGGGCCGGGGTCTGGCCCGGCGGATGCTCGCCGCCCTGGAGGAGGACGCCTGGGCCGCGGGCCGGACCCGGATGGTCCTGGAGACCGGGGACCAGCAGCCCGAGGCCGTAGCGCTGTACACCTCGTGCGGTTACACCGTCTGCGACGTGAAGTTCGGCCACTACCGGACGTACGACAGCAGCATCTGCATGGCGAAGCCGCTGCGGCAGCCGTAGGAGCCCGGCCGGCCACCCGGACAGGGCGGCCGGTCACGCGCTCCGGACCGGGCGGCCGGTCACGCACCCCCGCCGAGCACCAGGAGCACATGCTCGTTCTCCCCGTGCCGCACCGTGCCCGTCGCCGTGAACCCGCACTTCTCCAGCAGGCGCACCGAACCGGTGTTTCCGGCCGCGGGGTCCGCGTACAGCGGGCGGGCCCGCTCCCGCTCCAGGAACGCGGTCAGCGCCCGCGTTCCGATGCCCCGGCCCCAGTACGCACGGCCCAGCCAGTAGCCGATGAAGCGCCGGTCCTCCTCCCACCAGGCCACGATGCTCCCCGCCGTCTCCCCGTCCACGACGACCGTCTGTACGAAGTTGGCGGGATCCCCCAGCACCCGCGTCTTCCAGTGCGTCATGAACGCGTCCCTCTCCCGGGGAGGGAACCGCGACCGCCGGACCGCCTCCGGATCGTGCTCGTACGCGAGAAACGCCTCCAGGTCCTCGGGCACGACATCCCTGAGCTGCACGCTGTTCTCCATGCCGACCGAGTCTGGCACCCGCCACTGACAATCGGCCCGGCCGCTCACCTCGGGGTGGCCAGCACCTGGGTCCAGTAGGGGCCGCGCGGGGAGTCGGCGATGCCCACGCCCACGTGGACGAAGTCGCAGTTGAAGATGTCGTCGTCGCGGCCGGGGCTGTTGCGCCACTCCTCGACGACCGCCGCCGGATCGCTCATGCCGGTCGCGATGGTCTCCCCGACGGCCGACCACGCGTAGCCGGTGGCGCCGACCCGGTCGCCCGCGCTCCGGCCCGAGGAGTCGGTGTGGTCGAAGTAGTTCCGCGCGGCCATGTCCTCGGAGTGCCGCTGGGCGACCTCGGTCAGCCGGGGGTCGGTCTCCAGCTCCGGGCAGCCGTTCGCGGCACGCAGGGTGTTGACCCGGGTGACCACGCGGGCGTCCGGGCCGGGTCGCGGCGCGGGCGCGGGCGACGCGGAGGGCGACGCTGAGACGGCCGGCGGCCGGGTGGCGGCGGTCCGGCCGGGGGTGGGCGTCGGCGTGGGCGAGACCGTGGAGGGACTGGGGCCGGGCTCGGCAGGGGCGGTCACCGGCGGGGGCGCGGGGCTGACGGTGACGGGGCCGCCCCGGGACTCGGGCCCGGCCGGGGCGGAGGGCCAGATCAGTACGGCGAGGGCGGTCACGGCGGCCGCCCCGGCTATGAGCCCCGCCGCCTTCCCGGCCGAGAACGCGGCCGGGGCGGCGTGCGCGGCGGCCGAGGGCGCGGCGGCGGCCGGGGCGGCCGAGGAGGCGACGGCCACCGCCACCTGCTGCCCGCTGTCGTAGAGCGGCACCACGAGCGCGAGCCCGGAGAGCAGGCCCTCCGCCGGGACCAGCCCCGCACTGCCGGCGGAGCAGGAGGCGCAGCCCCGTACATGGCGGGCGATCCGCTTGCGCCACAGCGGCGTCGGCGTACCGTCCCAGTCGCCCAGCAGGTCCTCCAGGGCCGGGCAGCGGGGGTCGGAGGCCAGGGCCCGGACGACCGTGCGGCCGACGTCGAGCTGGCTCTTCACCCGCTGGACGCGTACGGCGGCGTGCTGCGGGGAAAGGCCCAGCGCCTCGGCCAGCTCGGACCGGGTGAGGTCGCCGGTCGTCTCCAGCCACCACAGGGACAGCACATCGCGCTCGGCGTCGTCCAGCCAGCGGGTCGCCTCGGCCGTCTCGCGCCGCTGCCCGGAGAGTTCCAGGCGCAGGATCGTCAGGTCGACGAAGTCGGCGGCGGGATCGGCGGGGTCGTTGGTCTCCTCCAACGGGTCGGGCCGGTGTCCGAGGTTGGACCAGCGGCTGCGCACCTGGTTCATGGCGATGGCGACGAGCCAGGAGCGGAAGCGGGCCGGGTCGCGCAGCGCGGGCAGGCCGGAGAGCGCCCGAAGCATGGTCTCCTGCACCACGTCGTCCACGTCCGGATGGCCGTTGAGGGCACGCCCGACGACGTTGTAGACCAGCGGGAGGTACTGGGCGGCCAGCCGTTCCCCGGCGGCCCGGTCGCCGTTCCTCGCCGCGATGACCAGAGCGGTGCTGTCCACGCCGTTCACGCCCTTCGTTCGGTTCGCCACCGGAATGTGGGCCAGGTCACCCCTGGGGGTTTTGTTATCCGTCACCCGTCCGGTGGTCAACCAGTATGCGGGGGCCGGCAGGCAGTCCCGCCGGAAGAGTGCGGGAGCGGGGAGAGACATGTCGAGCGACAGGGACACCGACGAGGCGCCCGCCACCGGTCCGGGCTCCACCGGAGCGCGGGCCACGAATCCGCGGGCCACCGAGGCGCACGCCACCGCTGCGCGGACGGGCGAGGCCATCACCACCTCGGCCCTGCACGCGGCGGCGACCGGCGCCGACACCTTCCCCGGGGTCCTGCGGGAGGCGCTGAACCGCCGCGGCCTCTCCCTGGAGCGGGTGAGCGAACGGCTCAGGGTGCGCGGCATCACCATCAGCCAGGCCACCCTGAGCAGTTGGCAGCGCGGCCGCAGCCAGCCCGAACGGGCCCGCTCCCTCCAGGCGGTGGACGTGCTGGAGGAGATCCTGGAGCTGCCCGCCGGAGCCCTGCGTTCGCTGCTCGGCCCGCGCCGCCCACGCGGCCGGACCACCCCGCCCGACGCGGAGGGAGCGGCGCTGCAGATCCTCGGCGAGGACTCGGTGGTGGAGAAGGCGCTCGGCGCCCGCTTCCGCCACTTCAATCAGGAGACCAGCTCGCTGATGGTCCACGACATCGTCAGGGTCGGAGAAAGCGGCACCCTGAGCGGGATCTCCACCACGAACGTGCTGCGCGCCAAGCGGGCCGGGGCCGACCGGGCAATCTTCGTGCTCAGCTTCGACGACGAGGCGGCCGAACCCGTCGACATCAGGGTCACCTGCGGCCGTCTCGCGGAGGCCACGTATCTGAAGGGGCTCAAGTCCCTGGTCCTGGAGATCCACTTCGGCCGGGAACTGGCCAAGCTGGACACCACGGTGGTGAGTTACGCGGTCGAGGTGAGCCCGTCCGAGACCCCGGCCACGCACTACGAACGCTGGTCGCGGACGAACCTCCACGAATACCTCCAGCAGGTCTTCTTCCACCCCGGCGCCCTGCCCGCCGACTGCCACCGCTACGTCCGGGACAAGGTCGGCGACCCGCCCCGCGGCCGCCGCCGTATCCCGCTGAGCGACGCGCACGACGTCCATGTGCTCACCTCCCGGTGCAAGCCGGGCGTGCACGGGGTGGCCTGGGAGTACGGAACGGGAACAGGCGGCACGGGGCCAAGTGGAACGGGAGACCGCCCAGGATGAGTGGACGGTCTCCCGCGTCTGGGGGGTGGCCTTCGTTCGATCGGTGTCTGTCGTGGGCTACTTCGTGTTGAGCGTCAGCCCGTAGTACGCGAGGGCATCGTCGAGAGGCTGGAAGTAGGAGGAGCCGGGCGAGTTGACCTGGCCGTTGCAGCGCTGGTTGCTGGGACCGCCGGACGTCATGCCCTGGGCCTGGTCACCGGAGACGTACGCGCCGCCGCTGTCCCCGCCCTGGGTGCAGACACTGGAGCTGGCCAGCCCGGTCACGACGGTGTCGGGGCCGCCGTTCTGGTCGGTGTAGGTGACGCTGACGTTGTACGAACCGACCTTGCCGCAGGTCCACCGGGTGGTCTGGCCGGACTTGCAGAGCGCCGCGCCGGAGGGGGCCCGCTTGCTGCCCTTGACCGGGACGGTGCCGGCCTTGCCGTACGTGGTGATGTCGAGGCCGATGGAGTTGCCGGCGTCGACGGCGGCGATGCCCATGTCGACGCTGCGGGTGCCGAGCGCGAACCGGGTGTGGGTGCCCTTGGCGAACCGGGTGCCGTTGTAGGCCAGCGCGGGCAGGTCCTCGATGCAGTGCCCGGCGGTCACGAGCACCTGCTTGCCGTTACGGTCCTTGGCGCCGTAACCGACGGAACAGAGGTAGCCGTTGAAGGTCATCCGGCTGCCGGGCGGAACGACGGCCTGGGTCTCCAGCTTCTCCTGCCCCTTGACCACACGCACGGCGTCGCCGTTGCTCTGCGCGGCCTTGAGGAAGCTACGGGTCGCGGCGTCGGTGTCGCCGTTGACCTCGACGGTCACGGTGTCCGATGCGAGGTCGACGGACCAGGCGGAGACCCCGGCCGGGGCACTCTTGAGCGCCTTGGCGTCGAGCCGGGCCTTGATCCGGTCGAGCTCGCCCTCGCCACGCTCGGGCACCCGGGCCTTGAGACCCGCGGCCCGGACGTCCTTCGCCGCCTCGGCGTCGGCGGCGTTGACGACAAGCGAACCGTCCTTGGCGAAGAAGGCCCCGAGCGTGTCGACCCGGTCCTTCCGCAGCTCCGCGAACCGGTCCTGCTGCTCGGCCTCACGGTCCAGCCGCTCGACGGCGGCCTTCTCGCTGACACCCAGGGTCACGGCGAGCGCCTTGACCATCTCCGGCTGGTACGCCGGCGCCGCCGCGGGCGCCGAGGGCTCCTCCGTCGTACCGGCGTAGGCCCCTGTGGCGACTCCGGCCGACAGAAGGGCGCCGATCGAGGCGGCCACGATGTATCTGCGCGCGTTCTTCTTTCCGTGCTTCACGCGATTCCTTCCGCTACGCAGGCGAGCGTCCAGACAATGGGGGTGGCCACACCGCGCCTGGGGAAGCGCGATGTGTTCCATGGACACTGCCCGGCGGCGATGACATGTTCCTGTCGCCGCGCCTCGAACTCTGTCGTAGCCGGAACTGCCGCGACAAGAAGCGGCGGTGGGGCTCTTTTCTACAGAACTGGCCGAGAACTGTAGAGAAACGACCGGCTGTTCACCGCGCCGCACCCCGTCGGACCTGCGCACCCCCCTCGACGGTCACCGCGGGATACGAGCGGCCTTCGACCGCGGGAATCGCTGGCGCCGGACGGAACGGGTGATGAAGTATCAAGCGCATGAGCGAACTTGTGGACCATGTCGACGAACACGACCGGGTCATCGGCGTGGTGGGCCGGAATGAGGCCGTGGCCAACGGATTGCTGTACCGCATGTCCATGGTGCTGTGCCGGGACGGGACCGGCCGCTATCTCGTACACCGTCGCCCCGAGAACAGCTCGCGCTTTCCCGGCGAGTACAGCTGGCTGGTGGCCGGCGCCGTGGGGGCCGGCGAATCGTACGAGGCGGCCGCCGGCCGTGAACTCCAGGAGGAGATGGGAATCGGGGCACCGGTCCGCCCGCTGTTCACGTTCCTCTGCCGGGGCGAGCTGAGCCCCTACTGGTTCGCGGTGTACGAAGCGACCGTGGACCACGAGCGGGTAGCTCCGCGGGCGGCGGAAGTGGCCTGGCACGGCTGGCTGTCCGGCGATGAGTTGCGGCAGGCGATGACGGACTGGAATTTCGTCTCGGACAGCCGCGATGCCTACGACCGCTATCTGCGTCTGCCCACGGACACCCATCCGCTCTGACCTCGGGGCAACCCACTCCGCATCCGCATCCGCATCGCACGAAGCCTGAAACGACGAGATCCCGCCCGATCTTTCGATCGGGCGGGATCTCGTCACCGTTCCCGAGAGCTACTCGCGAACTGTCGTTTGTGGACCTGTGGGGATTTGAACCCCAGACCCCCTCGATGCGAACGAGGTGCGCTACCAGACTGCGCCACAGGCCCTTGCGACGTGTGAAACTCTAGCACCCTCACGGGGGTGCTTGGAAATCCGTTCCGCCGCTGGTCAGCGGTGTCGGTTTTCCCGGTACCCCCGGGCGTCCCCGGGGGCCTCACTCATTGGCCGCACGCGGCCGGTCCTCGTCGTCGTACTGGTCGAAGAGCGGGGTCCGGCCCCGGTCGCGGTTGCGGCGGGACTGGTTCGTGCGCTGGCGCGGGGCCGGGTCGACCTCGGGGGCCGTCGGGTGCGATGTGCCCGTCTGGGTGGGCTCGGCGGTGCTGGAGCGGGCCGCGCTCCAGGTCTCCGGGTCGCCGACCTCCACCCCGCCCGTGGCCCGGGGGCGACGGGCGCGGTGACATAGGTGGGCAGCGGTACGGGAACGGGCTCCCAGCTGTCGCCCTGGACACGGTCGCGTTCGCGCTGCTGGTCCACCCACTCCGCGTGGTCCGTCTGCTCGACCAGCGCGCGGCGGCCGGCCTCCTGGGGGAGACCGTGGGGGTCGGTTCCGGCTCCGCGTGGTGCGCTTCGGAGTCGTCGTCCGGCTCGGCGGAGTCGGAGGCCGCGGGCTGGTTCCGGCGCGGGCGGTTCTCCCGCAGCCGCTGCGCCGCGTCCTCGGCCCGGCGGCGGTCCATCGTGAAGGCGAACCGTCGGCGTTCCTGGGCACGCAGATGCACGATGTACGTGCTCAGCAGCACGGCCGGCACCGCGGGGGCCCAGAGGAAGCCGAGGCCGCCGACCGCCGCGACGATCGCGCCGAGGGTGAAGGCCAGGAAGAGGACGATCGTGGTCCGCCGGCGCCGCGCCAGGACCTGGGAGCGCTGGGCGCGCCGGGCCCGCTCGGCGTCGGCCGCACCGGAGCGCGGGCGTCGCCGGGCGGGGGGCACGTGCTCCCCGGGGCGCTCGCCGGACCGGCGTTCGTGCCCCGGGCGCTCCTGGTGCCGGCGGTCCGGGGCCTGGTGCGGAAGCCGGTCGTGCGCCGGGCGGTCGGATGCCTGGTGGCCCGGGGCACGCTCGGGCGCGCGCGCCGGGTCGCCGAGCCGGGCTTCCGTGTGCGCCGGAGGCGCGGCAAAGGCCCGGACGTCCACGGACTCCATACGGTCCGTTTCCCGGTCCGGGTCGACCTCGGGCCCCGCCTCCTCGGCGGTGCGCTCCCGCAGCTCCTTGGCGTAACGGCGCTCCATCGCCGCCCGGCCGGACAGCAGCCGGATGGCGGTGCTGAAGCGTTCCGTCGGACGGGCTTCGTTGAGCTCGTCCTGCCTGCGGAGCCACATCGGCACCAAGTAGGCGGCCCAGGCCCCGACGATGACTGCGTAGATGAGGCCGCTGCTGCTCACGCTCACACCGTAGAGGGGTTTGCGCGGAAGGATCCGCCAATTGGCCCGGTGTGTCGCACGATCCGGCTGATATCACGGACTTTTTTGTGATTGTTCGGATCAACAGACGCCGATAGCCCTATCCCATGCGGTCATCCGACGATCAAATTCGAACACTTATTTTATTTCCTCGGTCGGCCCGGAGCGTCCCTGCGTCACCGGCCGCGACCTGCGCCAGCGCCGGAGCATCCCCTCGGGCACTTCCTCGGCGGTGAGCGCGAAGATCAGGTGGTCGCGCCAGGCACCGTCGATGTGGAGATAGCGCGGGCGCACACCCTCCGAACGGAATCCGAGTTTCTCCACCACCCGGCGGCTGGGCGCGTTCTCCGGGCGGATGCACACCTCGATCCGGTGCAGGCCCACCGTGCGGAAGCAGTGGTCCACCGCGAGCGCCACCGCCGTCGGCATGACACCGCGCCCGGCGACGCTCCGGTCGACCCAGTAGCCGATATGGCCGGAACACATCGAGCCCCAGGTGATCCCCGCGACCGTGAGCTGGCCGACCAGCCGGCCCTCGTACTCGATGGCGAACGGCAGCATCCGCCCCGCGTTCGCCTCGGCGCGCAGGTGGCGGACCATCTGCCGGTACGTGGGACGCTGCGCCGTCGGACCGCCGGGGGCGGGTGGCGGGACGGTGGCCTCCCAGGGGCGCAGCCAGTCGCGGTTGCGCCGGTTGACCTCACGCCAGACCCGCTGGTCACGCATCTTTATCGGACGCAGGACGATCTCGCCGTCGGTCAGCGTCACCGGCCAGGTCGCGATGTTCAGCTCGGGCTCCCCGGTCGGGGGTGGTCGCCGCCGCGGAGCTGGTCGACGGCGTGCACCAGGAGGCGGCCGAGGACGGCGAGCCCGTCCTTCACCCCGCCGGTGGAGCCCGGGAGGTTGACGATCAGGGTGCGGGACGCGACGCCCGCGAGGCCCCGGGAGAGGGCGGCGGTCGGGACCTTGGCGAGGCCCTCGGCCCGGATCGCCTCCGGGATGCCGGGGATCTCGTGGTCGAGGACGCGGCGGGTCGCCTCGGGGGTGGCGTCGGTGGGCGAGATGCCCGTACCGCCGGTGGTGACGATCACGTCGTACCCGGCGGCGACACCCGCGCGCAGGGCCGCCTCGACCGGGTCGCCGTCGGGGACGACCTGCGGTCCGTCGACCGTGAAGCCGAGGCCGGTCAGCGCCTCGGCGATCAGCGGTCCGCCCCGGTCCGCGTACACACCGGCGGAGGCCCGGTTGGAGGCGGTGACGACGAGGGCGGCGTACGGGGAGAGCAACGCGGCTCCGGTGGGCTCCGGCTCTCCTGCCGGCTGCCCGTGGCCGGCGCCTCCGGCGGGCTCGGGCGGCGTCACGCGTCCGGTCCCGACGGTGCCGACGGCGTGGTGCGCCGGTAGTCGCCGGACTTGCCGCCCGACTTCGCCTCGACCCGTACGTCGGTGATGACCGCGCTCTTGTCGACCGCCTTGATCATGTCGACGACGGTCAGGGCCGCCACCGACACCGCCGTCAGGGCCTCCATCTCGACGCCCGTGCGGTCCGTCGTCTTCACCGTGGCCGTGATCTCCACCGCGTCGTCGGCCACGCTCAGGTCGACGTTCACGCCGGAGACGGCCAGCGGGTGGCAGAGCGGGATCAGGTCCGGGGTGCGCTTGGCCCCCATGATCCCGGCGATCCGGGCGGTGGCGAGGGCGTCACCCTTGGGGACTCCCTCGCCGCGCAGCAGCTCGATCACGCGCGGCGCGACGAGCACCCGGCCGGATGCGCGGGCGACGCGGGTGGTGACGTCCTTCGCCGACACGTCGACCATGCGGGCCGCGCCCGCCTCGTCGATGTGCGTCAGCCTGTTCTGCGTACTCAACTCACTCCGCCTAGCGGTAGGGGCACCGATGGGCCTCGGACCCGGAGGGGTCCTCCGGAAGGCACGGCGGCAGATACCGTACCGCCACGGGGCGGTGGTCAGCGGAGCAGGACCACGTCCGTCTCCGTGCCGGGCTCGACCGATGTGACGTCCTCGGGCACCACGATCAGCGCGTCGGCCTGGGCCAGCGCGGCGATCAGATGAGAGCCGGAACCGCCGACCGGGGTGACCGTGCCCGCCTCCGCGTCGTAACGGCCGCGCAGGAACTGACGGCGGCCGGCCGGCGAGGTGAGCGCCTTGTCGGCGCTGAGCTCGGCGCGGGCCCTGGGGCGGTGCACATCGGGCAGGCCCATCAGGGCCCGGATGGCGGGGCGGACGAACAGCTCGAAGGAGACGTAGGCGGAGACCGGATTGCCCGGCAGGGCCAGCAGCGGGGTGTGGTCCGGGCCGATCGAGCCGAAGCCCTGGGGCTTGCCCGGCTGCATGGCGAGCTTGCGGAACTCGACCCCGCTGCCCGGTTCGTCCGCGTCGCCGACGGAGGACAGCGCCTCCTTGACGACGTCGTACGCGCCGACGCTGACGCCGCCCGTGGTGACGACGATGTCCGCGCGGATCAGCTGGTCCTCGATGGTGGCGCGCAGCGTCTCGGCGTCGTCGGCGACCGCGCCGACCCGGTAGGCGATGGCTCCGGCGTCCCGGGCGGCGGCGGTCAGCGCGAAGCTGTTGGAGTCGTAGATCTGGCCGCCCGTCAGCCCCTCGCCGGGCTGGATCAGTTCGCTGCCGGTGGACAGGACGACCACGCGGGGGCGGGGACGTACGACCACGGTGGAGCAGCCGATCGCCGCGAGCAGCCCGATCTGCGGCGGGCCGACGACCGATCCGGCGGCCAGGGCCAGCTCGCCGGGCTCGACGTCGCTGCCGCGCTCGCGCACATGGGCGCCCGCCGTGACCGGACGGTGGACGCGGACCTCGCCGGTGGCGCCCTCCGGCGCGTCGGCGTGGGCGCGCATCCCCTCGGCGTGGCCCTCACCCGTGCCGCCGTCCGTCCACTCGACCGGGACCACGGCCTCCGCACCGGCGGGCAGCGGGGCGCCCGTCATGATGCGGGCGGCCTGACCCGGTCCCACGACCTGGTCGTCGGCGAGCCCCGCGCTGCCCGCGGCGACGTCACCGATGACGGTCAGGACCGCGGGGAACTCCTCGCTCGCGCCCTCGACATCGGCGACACGGACCGCGTAACCGTCCATGGAGCTGTTGTCGAAGGGCGGCAGGGCCACCTGCACGACGACGTCCTTGACGAGGACGCAGCCCTGGGCGTCGGGCAGCTGCAGCTCGATGGGCTCCAGCGGCTTCACCGAGTCGAGGATGTCGTCCAGGTGCTCGTCGACCGACCAGATCGTGCTGCTCACGGGGTTACATCTCCTCAGCGACGTACTTGCGCAGCCAGGTCCGGAAGTCCGGCCCCAGGTCTTCACGTTCGCACGCCAGTCTGACAATGGCGCGCAGATAGTCGCTGCGGTCGCCGGTGTCATAGCGGCGGCCCTTGAAGACGACCCCGTGCACGGGGCCGCCGATCTTCTCGTCCGCGGCGAGCAGCTGGAGCGCGTCGGTGAGCTGGATCTCGCCGCCGCGGCCCGGCTCGGTGTGTCGCAGTATGCCGAAGACCGCGGGGTCCAGGACGTACCGGCCGATGATGGCGAGGTTGCTGGGGGCGTCGGCCGGGTCGGGCTTCTCCACCAGGTCGGTGACGCGGACGACGTCGCCGTCGACGGTGGCGTCCGCGGCGGCGCAACCGTAGAGGTGGATCTGCGAGGGGTCGACCTCCATCAGCGCGATGACGCTGCCGCCCTCACGCTCCTGGACCTCGACCATCCGGGCCAGCAGCGTGTCGCGGGGGTCGATCAGGTCGTCGCCGAGCAGCACCGCGAAGGGCTGGTCGCCCACGTGCGGGGCGGCGCACAGCACGGCGTGCCCGAGGCCGCGGGGGTCGCCCTGGCGCACGTAGTGCATGGTGGCGAGGTCGCTGGACTCCTGGACCTTGGACAGGCGTTCGGCGTCGCCCTTGCGGGTGAGCGCGGACTCCAGCTCGTAGTTGCGGTCGAAGTGGTCCTCCAGGGGACGCTTGTTGCGACCGGTGATCATCAGTACGTCGGAGAGGCCGGCGGCCACGGCTTCTTCGACGACATACTGGATGGCCGGCTTGTCGACGACAGGCAGCATCTCTTTCGGAGTGGCCTTCGTGGCGGGCAGGAACCGGGTGCCGAGACCCGCTGCCGGGATGACGGCCTTGCTGATCCTGGAGGGCGACTGAGTCATGAGCCGACCTTAACGGGTGCACACGGCCGGAAGCTGATATTCCGGTTAACTTCGTCCTTAAATATGCCCATACGAGAACCGTGCGAGTAGCCCATGAACACCGACAAGTCCGGAAAGGCGTCCGAGAAGGGCTCTCGGCGGCGCGAACTGCTCGCCGCACGGGCCCTCCTGACGAAGGAGGACGCGCTCCGGGCCGCCGCGGTTCTCGCCGATGCGGCGCTGCACCTCCCCGAACTGGCCGACGCCCGTACGGTCGCCGCGTACGTCTCCGTCGGCCGCGAACCGGGCACCCGCGCCCTCCTGGAGGCGCTGCGCGGACGCGGCGTGCGGGTGCTGCTGCCGGTCCTCCTGGCCGACAACGACCTGGACTGGGCGGCCTACGAGGGTCCGGCGCACCTGCTCCCGGCCGGGCGGGGCCTCCTGGAGCCGGACGGACCGCGTCTGGGTCCCGACGCCGTCCTCGCCGCCGACGCGGTGCTGCTGCCCGGCCTGGCGGTGGACGGGGCCGGGATGCGGCTGGGGCGGGGCGGCGGCAGCTACGACCGGGTGCTGGCCCGGCTGACGGCCGCCGGGGCCCACCCGTCGCTCGTCGTGCTCCTGTACGAGAACGAGGTGGTCGCGCGGGTCCCTGTGGAACCGCACGACCACCCCGTGGACGCCGTCGTCACACCGGCCGGAGCGCGGCGCTTCGTGAACCCTCGGTAGGGCCTACGGTTTGAGCGTCAGCGTGTCGACGGTGGACGCGTCGACCGCCTCGGTCCCGAAGGACCAGTCGAGCAGTTCGCCGTCGACCCACTTGTCGGTCTGATCGGTGTAGTGCGCGCTGAACGCGTGCCCGGAGGCCCCGCTGAGGTTGATCCAGCGGGAATTGTCCCAGTCCCCCACGTTGACGACCATGCGCATCGACGGCACCCAGACGACCTCGTAGCCGCTCGCCGCGTTCCAGCCGGTGGCGTTGACCGCCGCCTCGCCGCCGCCGAGGTTCCAGGGGCCGCGGTTGAGCGCCCGCTGGAGCAGGCCGGGGCCCTCGGTGCCGAGCGTCTGGTTCTTCAGCGTGAGCCGGTGCAGCCGGCCCCAGCTCCAGGTGGAGATGTTCTTGCCGAGCTTGGAGGTCAGCTCCCAGCGGGCGTCCTCCATCGCCCGGGCGAACAGGTCGTCCCGGTTCTCCAGGGCGTCCTCGCGACCCCGGGCGGGCGCCTTCCACCACGCGTTGTCGGGGTCGTCCATGATGTCGCCGACCACCTGGAACCAGCGGTCGCCGCCGTCCGGCTGCGCGGTGTCGCCGTCGCGCTGGCCGCACTCGCGGACGAGCTTCTTCTGCGCATCGGCCGGGCCGCTGTTCTTGGCCGGCGGCACGTTGAGACAGTCGCCCTTGACCCGCATCTCCTTGGGCAGCTTGTTGCCGAAGGCGAGCTTCAGGATGTTGCGCCAGACGCCGTTGAAGTACGCGGCCGCGGCCGAGTCGGGCTCCTGGGCGTAGTCCCAGCCCTCCAGCAGCTTCTGGGCCTCGCGGACGCTCGGGTCGGGGATGTTGATCTTCTTCAGCTCGGGCACCAGCAGCGCGGCGATCTCGCTGAAGTTGTCCATCTGCAACTTCTGCATGTCATCGGTCGAGACCTTCTCACCGCCCTTGATCTTCTTGGCGAGGAGGTCGTTGATCCGCTGGCTGCGGGCGCCGTAGCCCCAGTCCTTGGTCAGGAGGTACGGGTACTTCTTCTCGTCGATGACGGCCTGGTTGGCGGTGACGATGTAGCCGCGGTCCGGGTCGTACTCGTAGGGCAGCTCGTCGAAGGGGATGTAGCCCTTCCACGCGTACTTCGGGTCCCAGCCCGGCGCCGGGACCGTACCGTCGAAGCCCGCGGAGCGGACCGGGATCTTCCCGGGTGCCTGGTAGCCGATGTGGCCCTCGGTGTCGGCGTAGATGAGGTTCTGCGAGGGGACCTCGAAGTTCCGGGCAGCCGCCCGGAAGGTCGTGAAGTCCTTGGCCCGGTTGAGCGCGAAGACGGCGTCCATCGACTTGCCCGGCTGCAGCGCGGTCCACTTCAGCGCCACCGCGTACCCGTCGGCCCGGTCGGGGGCCGCGTTGCTGACGGGCGCCTTCTGGCCGACCTTGTCCAGTTCCGTGCTGCGGTCGGAGACCAGGGGGCCGTTGTTCGTCTCGCGGACGGTGATCGTCCGGTCCCGGCCGCCCGCGACCTTGATGGTCTCCTCGCGGGTCTTGAACGGCTTGGTCTCGCCGTCGTACAGGTAGCCGTCGTCGGAGACCTTCTCCAGGAAGAGGTCGGTGACGTCGGCACCCAGGTTGGTCAGACCCCAGGCGATGTCCTGGTTGTGACCGATGATCACACCGGGCATGCCGGAGAAGGTGTAGCCGGCGGTGTCGTACTGGCAGCTCGCCGAGAGCTTTCGGCAGTGCAGACCCATCTGGTACCAGAGGGAGGGCAGCATCGGCGCGAGGTGCGGGTCGTTCGCGAGCAGCGCCTTGCCGGACGTCGTGTGCGCGCCGCCGACGACCCAGGAGTTCGATCCGATGCCGTTGCCGTTCGGTCCGAGCAGCGCCGGGATCTCGTCGAGGGTGTCGGAGAGCGCGGAGAGCTGGGTGTTCAGGCCCTCGCCGGCACCCTGAGGGGTCGTCGAGCCGACGGAGTCCGACGGGGTCGCCTCGGGGTCGAACTTCCCGGTGACGGGCGAGATCGCACCCTGCTCGACGATCGGCTTGTTCTCCTCGTACGGGTAGCCGGGGTACAGGTCCTCGATCTGGTCCTGGTCGAAGCGGCTGGTCAGCAGCGAACGGTCGATCTCGTCCTGCATGTTGCCGCGCAGGTCCCAGGCCATCGCCTTGAGCCAGGCCACCGAGTCGACCGGGGTCCACTCACCGGGCTTGTAGTCGTTGGTCAGGCCCAGCGCCGCGTACTCGACCGAGATGTCCCGGCCTTCCTTGCCCTTCAGATACGCGTTGACGCCCTCCGCGTACGCCTGGAGGTTCTTCTTGGTGCTCTCGTCGAGCACCTTGTCGTACTCGTCCTGGGCGACCTGCCGCCAGCCGAGCGTGCGGAGGAAGGCGTCGGTCTCCACCTGCCCGGATCCGAACATCTCGGAGAGCCGGCCGGACGTCATGTGCCGCCGGACGTCCATCTCCCAGAAGCGGTCCTGGGCCTGGACGAAGCCCTGGGCGCGGAAGAGGTCGGCGTCGGAGTCCGCGTAGATCTGCGGAATCCCGTAGGAGTCGCGTTTGACCTCGACGTCGCCGGAAAGGCCGTCGAGCGTTATCGATCCGGTGGTCTGCGGGTACGAGGCCCGCACGGTGGATACTGACCAGTACGCCCCGTACCCGACACCCGCGACGAGCGCCAGCACCAGGACGAGCACGAGCAGGCGGGCGCGCCGCCCCTTCTTCCTGCCGGGCTTCTTCGCGTCGGAAGGGCCGGAAGAGTCGGTTGTGTTGGCGGGCATCGCTGTCCTTCGAGGGGGCAGGGTGGTCCTGTGAGTGCAGGAGCAACCATAGGCGCAGCGGAGAAGCCACTCGGACGCGGTATAGGGATGCATCCATTTGCGTCTCCCTCGTACGAATGGTCGAAGCCGTCAAGGAATCGTTAACGATTAGGTAAGGTAACGAAGTACCTGGCCGCCGGGGGCCGATCCGGCAGGCGCACGCAGGGAAGGAACGGACCCTGACTGTCCACGCGCTCAACGAACTCCTGCTCGTCTGCTCGCTCGTCCTGCTCGTCGCCGTGGCGGCGGTGCGGATCTCCTCGCGCAGCGGGCTCCCCAGCCTGCTCCTGTATCTCGGCATCGGGATCGCCCTGGGACAGGACGGCATCTTCGACGTCAAGTTCGACAACGCCGAGCTGACGCAGGTGATCGGCTACGCCGCCCTGGTCGTCATCCTGGCCGAGGGCGGACTCGGGGCGAAGTGGAAAGAGGTCAAACCCGTCCTGCCCGCCGCCGCGGTGGTCTCCACCATCGGCGTCGGCATCAGCGTGGGCATCACCGCATCGGCCGCGCACTACCTGGTCGGCCTGGACTGGCGTCAGGCGCTCATCATCGGCGCGGTCGTCTCCTCGACCGACGCCGCGGCCGTCTTCTCCGTGCTGCGCAGGGTGCCGCTGCCGCCCCGGATCACCGGTGTCCTGGAGGCCGAGTCCGGCTTCAACGACGCTCCCGTCGTCATCATCGTCGTGGCCCTCTCCGCCGTCGGCCCGGTCGAGCACTGGTACATCCTGGTCGCAGAGATCGCGATGGAGCTGGCCATCGGCGCCGCGATCGGCATCGCCGTGGGCTGGCTGGGGTCCCTGGGGCTGCGGCACGTGGCACTGCCCGCATCCGGCCTCTACCCGATCGCCGTGATGGCCATCGCCGTCTCGGCGTACGCGGCGGGCGCCATGGCCCACGGCTCCGGGTTCCTCGCCGTCTACCTGGCGGCGATGATCCTCGGCAACTCCAAGCTGCCCCACTGGCCCGCCACGCGCGGTTTCGCCGACGGGCTCGGCTGGCTGGCCCAGATCGGCATGTTCGTGCTGCTCGGCCTGCTGGTCACCCCGCACGACCTGGTCGACGACTTCTGGCCCGCCGTCGTCGTGGGGCTTGTGCTGACCATGGTGGCGCGGCCGGTGTCGGTCTTCCTCAGCTTCGCGCCGTTCCGGATTCCGGGCCGCGAGAAGGTCCTGATGTCCTGGGCCGGGCTGCGCGGGGCGGTGCCCATCATCCTGGCGACCATTCCGATGGTGTCCGGGGTGCAGGGCAGTACCCGCATCTTCAACATCGTCTTCGTCCTGGTCATCGTCTACACCCTGATCCAGGGCCCGACGCTGCCCTGGGTCGCGAACAAGCTGAACATCGCCGAGGACCCGGCCGAGGCCGACGACCTGGGCATCGAATCGGCCCCCCTGGAGCGGCTGCGCGGCCATCTGCTGTCGGTCGCCGTCCCCGCGAAGTCGAAGATGCACGGTGTCGAGGTCGGCGAGCTGCGGCTCCCGGCCGGCGCCGCCGTCACGCTGGTGGTCCGGGAGAACCAGAGCTTCGTGCCCTCCCCGGCGACGGTCCTCCGGCGCGGGGACGAGCTGCTGGTGGTGGCCACCGACCCGGTGCGCGACCGGGCGGAGGAACGCCTGCGGGCGGTCGCCGAGGGCGGCAAGCTGGCCGGCTGGCTGGGCACGGGCGGATCCGCCCCTCCCCGGACCCCCGGCGCCAAGGGCCCCCAGGGCGGGTCGGCCATCCCCCAGGCGATGAAACTGGCCAAGAAGCTCGGCGGCGCCGGTGCCGGCACCCGTACCGGCGTCAACGGGAGCGGCAGCGGTACGAAGACCCGTCCCCGAATCCCTCACGAGCCCCCATTGGGGTGACGACGAAGGCGACCTGCGACGAACGCGTCGTAGATCACAGGCTGATACGGAAGCTCTGTGCGCATTCACAGGCGCACAGAGCTTCCTGCCTGTAGCATGAAGGCAAACCTGATCGACCAACTCTGTCTGATGCAGAGCTGGCGCGACCGTATGGCGGTCGTGGTGCCTCTTCGCCCGGCGTTTCTTCGCCGATGGCAGCGAGTCGCCCGGCATCTACCGCAGTTCCGCGCGAAGAGGACAGCTCTCGGCCGCTTCCGTCCGGCCCGCCCCACAAGGGCGCCGGGAAGCAGTGCCACCAGGCGGCAGAAAGGCAAGGACCGTGGCGACCACGGTCTCCGACCGCCCCGGATACGGGCAACTGCTGCGCACCCCCGGTGCGTGGACCTTCCTCCTCCCCGGCTTCGCCGCACGCCAGCCCTTCGCGATGCTCACCATCGGCATCGTCCTCCTCGTGCAGCACACGACCGGCTCGTACGGCAGCGCGGGCGCCGTCGCGGCGGTCTCCGGCGTCTCCATGGCGCTGTTCGCCCCGCAGAGCGGCAAACTCGCCGACCGGTTCGGCCAGCGCGCGGTCCTGGTGCCCGGGGTCCTGCTCCACGCCGTCTCCGTGAGCGCGCTGACCGTCCTGGCGCTGGCGGACGCCCCCTGTGGGCGCTGTTCGCCGCCGCCGTGCCGACCGGTGCGTCAATCCCGCAGATCGGCCCCATGGTGCGGGCCCGCTGGGCGGCGATGCTGGGGGCGACCCCCGACCGGCCCGCCTCTCCGCTGATGTCCACGGCGGCCGCGTTCGAGTCGGTGACGGACGAGTTCACGTTCGTCCTCGGCCCGGTGATCGCCACCGCCCTGTGCACCGGCGTGCACCCGGCGGCCGGGCTGATCACGGAAGCCGCCCTGACCCTGGTCGGCGGCCTCCTCTTCGCGGCGCAGCGCGCCACCCAGCCCGCCCCGCGCGCCAAGGCCACCGCGGCCGAGCCGCACGCCTCGGCGCTCTCCGTTCCCGGCGTGCGCGTCCTGGCCGTCACCTTCCTGGGCATCGGCGCGGTCTTCGGCGGGATGCAGGTCTCGCTGACCGCGTTCTCCGAGGAGATCGGCCACCCCGGGGTCAACGGGGTCCTCTACGGGATCTTCGCGGCGGGCAACATGCTGGCGGGCATCGCCTGCGGTGCCATCGCCTGGAAGAGCAGCCCGCGCCGCCGGCTGATCGTCGGGTACGTGGCGCTGACCCTGACCGCGTCCGGTCTGTGGGCCGTCCACTCGGTGCCGCTGCTGGCCGGACTCGGCCTGCTGGTCGGCCTCTGCATCGCCCCGGCCCTGATCAGCGGCTACACCCTGGTCGAGGCGCTGGTGCCCGCCACCGCCCGCACCGAGGCGTTCACCTGGCTGACGGGCGCGGTGGCGCTCGGCCAGGCGGCGGCCGTGACCGTGGCGGGGCGACTCGCCGACGCCCACGGCGCGAGCACCGGTTTCCTGGTCCCCCTGGCCGGAACCGCCCTGGCCCTGATGACCCTGCTCGCCCTGCGCTCCCGGCTGACTCCGATGTCCCAGGGACGCACGGTGGCACGTGGGATCGGTCACCGCGAGCCGGTCACGGTGGACTGATCCGCAGGAATACGTCAGTATGGAGCGTCGTTAGCACTCACTGAGTGAGAGTGCCAGGAGGAGCAAGTGCCGACCTATCAGTACCAGTGCACCGAGTGCGGCGAGGGCCTCGAGGCGGTGCAGAAGTTCACCGATGATGCCCTGACCGTGTGCCCGAGCTGCGACGGACGCCTCAAGAAGGTGTTCTCCGCGGTCGGCATCGTCTTCAAGGGTTCCGGCTTCTACCGGAACGACAGCCGCGGCTCCTCGTCGAGCAGCACGCCGGCGTCGACGGCCTCGAAGTCGTCCGACTCGGGTTCGTCCTCGTCGTCGACGGGCTCGGACACGAAGTCGAGCGCGTCGTCGTCCGCCTCCTCCTCGTCGTCGGCCCCCGCGTCGGCCTCGTCGAGCGGTACGTCGGCCGCCTGAGCCACGCACGCACCAGCCTTTTCACCGGACCCCGCCGAGACCCTCGGCGGGGTCCGGTCGTTTCCCCGCGCGGCATCCCTGCGGATACGGTGACCGCATGGTGAACGCACATACGGAAACGAACTCCGGTACGGGTACGGCGGGGGCCGAGGGGTCCGCGGAGATCGGTGTCATCGGCGGCTCGGGCTTCTACTCCTTCCTGGAGGACGTCACCGAGGTCGCCGTGGACACCCCCTACGGCAAGCCGAGCGACTCGGTCTTCCTCGGCGAGCTCGCCGGCCGCCGGGTGGCCTTCCTGCCCCGCCACGGACGCGGCCACCACCTGCCGCCGCACCGCATCAACTACCGGGCCAACCTGTGGGCGCTGCGCTCGGTCGGGGTCCGGCAGGTGCTCGGGCCGTGCGCGGTGGGCGGGCTGCGGCCGGAGTTCGGGCCGGGCACCCTGCTCGTCCCCGACCAGCTGGTGGACCGCACGAAGGCCCGCGTGCAGACCTATTACGACGGTGAGACCCGGGCCGACGGGACCGTGCCGAACGTCGTCCACCTGGGATTCGCCGACCCGTACTGCCCCGAGGGCCGCAGGGCGGCGCTCGGGGCGGCCCGAGGACGGGACTGGGAGCCGGTGGACGGCGGCACCCTGGTGGTGGTCGAGGGCCCCCGGTTCTCGACCCGCGCGGAGTCGCGCTGGCACGCCGCGATGGGCTGGTCCGTGGTGGGCATGACGGGGCACCCCGAGGCGGTCCTCGCCCGGGAACTGGGGCTCTGCTACACCACCATGACCCTGGTGACCGACCTGGACGCGGGGGCCGAGGCGGGCGAGGGCGTCTCGCACGAGGAGGTGCTCCAGGTGTTCGCGGCCAATGTCGACCGGCTGCGCTCGGTGCTGTTCGACGCGGTGGCGGGGCTTCCGAAGAGCGAGAGCCGCAACTGCACGTGCGCCCACGCACTGGACGGGATCGACACCGGGATCACCCTGCCGTAGCGGGAGGCGGGTGCCGCCGCGACAGGGCGGAACTCACCGATCGGGTGACGGAGTTGTCCACAGTTCGAGGACTGTCCACAGGCCCCAGCGGGATCTGCTCGGACGCGGGAAAGTGAGGGGAGTCCGGCCGGGTCACACCGGTCCGGACTCCCCTTTCCCTTGCGCATTTCCTTTGCGCATTTCCTTGCGCTCGTCCGCACTGATCCCGGGTGGTGCCATGTCCACTTCTTCCTCTCCCTCCTCCTGTCCTGCCCCGGTGCCCGCCCCGTGCGGGGTGGGGCCGTTCGGTCCTCTGCGGGTGCGGGGCGGTGGCGCGGACCGGCTGCGGCGGATGCTGCGCCGCCAACGCCGTGCGGCTGCCGCGGGGCTGGCGCTGGCGGGCGCGGCGCTGGCCACCACGGGCCTGAGCAGCGCCGACGGAGGGGCCGGCCCGCCGGACGATCCGCCGGGGGCGGGCCGGTCGCCGGTGCGGCTGGTCTCGGCGCCGGTCCGGATCGCGGATCCGGAGACCGTGCGGCTGCTGCGGCCGGGAGACCGGGTCGATGTGATCGCGGTGGGCGCTACGGATGGCGGGGAGGCGCGCGTGGTGGCCCGAGGGGCGCGGGTGGCGAAGGTGCCGCCCGCGTCCACGGGGGCCGGGGCGCTGGTGGTGCTGTCCGTGGAGCGGCCGACGGCCACCGCGCTGCTCGGTGCGGGCGCTTCGGGGCGGCTGGCCGTGGCGGTGTCCGATGCGCACTGATGCTCTGTCACCGCATGTGTGGGAATCGGCGGATTGGACAGTCCCGCCTCCTCCCGCCTTGGGTGGTGGGGCAGTGTGCTCCCCTCACCGTCCATGCGAAGGAAGGCTCACCCGTGAGCGAGAAGAAGGTCAGTCTGCTGGAGGGCTTCAAGGCCTTCCTGATGCGCGGCAATGTGATCGACCTCGCGGTGGCTGTCGTCATCGGTGCCGCTTTCACCAACATCGTGAACGCGGTCGTCAAGGGGATCATCAACCCCTTGGTCGGCGCGTTCGGCACGCAGGACCTGGACAACTACAGCTCCTGCCTCCAGGGCCCGTGCACCACGGACCCGAAGACCGGAAAGATGGACGGGATCGAGATCCTGTGGGGCTCGGTGCTCAGCGCGACCCTCAGCTTCCTGATCACCGCCGCCGTCGTGTACTTCCTGATGGTGCTGCCGATGGCCAAGTACCTGGCCAGGCGGGCGGCGATGGAGGCCGCCAAGGAAGGTGTGCAGGAGACGATCGAGGTGAGCGAGCTGGAGGTGCTGAAGGAGATCCGCGACGAACTGGTCGCCCAGCGCACCGGTGGCGCGCCCGGACCGGACTCGGGCGAAGGACCGGGCGGAGCCGGCGGGGCTGCGGCCGGCCCGCGCGAGTACCGGTAGACCTCCGGGCGGCCGGAGAAACGTGGTGGAGCGGCTTCGCTCAGATGTGGTGGGGCGGCTTCTCGTCCAGGAAGCGCGCGAGGTCCGCGGCGCTGCCGCCGGCCGGGGGCCGCTCCCCCACCCCTGGTCCGTATCGTCCGCGGACTGCCGGTCCAGCGGATCGTCGAAGATGAGAACCGGCTTGGGCTTCGGTTCCCGGGGCGGCTGCTCCTGTGGCTGCTGCTTCTTCGCATCACGCGGGCTGGGGGCGGGGGCGGCGCTCATGTCTCCAGGGTACGGCGGCTCACCACGGGGGTGAGCCGCCGCGGGGCCGGGCGGCGGGCGTCAGCGGTCCTTCGGGTCGAGCAGCCACAGGCCGAGCACGACGAGGAACGACAGGCAGAGGAAACCGGCCCCCCACCAGGCCGTGCCGGTGTTGCCTTCCATCCACTCGTCGATCAGGATCGTCAGCCCCCAGAGCTGGCCGATGACGACGGACATGGCCAGGGCGAGGCGGGCGGTCAGCTTCGAGGAGCGCTCGGGGTCCTGGTCGGTGCCCGCTCCGGGTCCGGGGCCGGTGTGCCGGACCCGGGGGTCCCCGTATCCGCTGGTGGGGCGGATCTGCGGATACCGCTCGTGGACGGGCCGGTTCAGCTCGGGGTCGGCGCTGCCGGGGTGGTAGGCCGGGTAGTGGGTGCCCGGGGGCGGCAGTGGCTGCTCGGGGTGCGGGGTGTCGTTCATGCCCGCCCGCCCGGGTTCTCGGCGGTGGCGGACGCCGCGCCGGCTCCGCGCCCGGGGACGGCGACGGAACGGGAACCGGCGGCGGGAGCGGGGCGTACGGCGGGGCCGGTGACGCGGCTGCCGGCATCCCGTGCGCCGTCGACCCGGGGTGCGGGCCGTGAACCGGTGGCCCGGTTCCGGACGTGTGGCCCGGTGGCGGGCCGGGGCGGGGACTCGGCTCCGCCGTCGGTGCCAGGGCAGCCGATACGGGCGGCGAGTTCGGGGCGCTCCCCGCCGAGCCGGCGGCAGAGGCCCTCCTCGACGCTCTCGCCGGACCGGGTGGTCCCCACGGCCCAGACGCTTCCGTCGTCCTGCTCGATGACCACGACCTTGGGCAGCCCGCGCGGCGGCGGGCCCGCGGTGACCTCGCCGGACCGGGCGTCGAAGACTCCCTCGTGGCACGGGCAGTACAGCTCGCCCTCGGTGCCCCGGTCCTTGCGCCAGAGCACGGCGCAGGCGAGGTGGGTGCAGACGGCGGAGTAGCCGACGAGGGTGCCGTCGTCGAGGCGGACGGCGACGGCCCGGTCCTCCTCGCCCGGGTAGCGGAAGGCGATCGATTCGCCGGGCAGGAGCCCGCCGGCGATGCGCTTCGGCTCGGGGGCCCTGCCCTCCTCGCCGTCGCCGTGGCGGTGGAGGATGCCCGTGGCCACCCCGATGCCGCCGACGGCGAGTCCGCCGGAGACGGTGGTGACGATCCGGAGGTAATCCCGCCGGGTGGTGAGGGAGTCGGCGGCGATCCGGTCCCGGAGCGCCTCGCGCGGGTCTCCCCGGCGGGGTGCTCGCCGGCCGGCTGCTGGTCGGTGACGCTCATCGGCGGACGTCCTTCCCGTTGATCTCGACGACGGGAAGACCGCCGGGTACAGGCCACTGGACCCGTTCGGCGGGGACGACCATGGCCACGCCGGTGCGGACCTCCGTCTCGCCGAAGACGAAGGTGTCGGCGACCTGGACGCCGGGGCGCTCCGCCTGGAGCTCCTCGACGGTGCCGTAGAAGAGCGCTCCGGTCGGGCAGACGGTGGCGCACATGGGGGCGAGGCCGTAGGCGGTGCGGTCGTAGCAGAGGTTGCACTTCATCTGCAGCTTCGCCCGGAGGTCGATCTTCGGTACGCCGAAGGGGCAGGCGTTGACGCAGTTGGAGCAGCCGATGCAGCGGGTGGTGTCGGCCTGCTGCACCACACCGTCGGCGGTCACCAGGATCGCGTCGGCGGGACAGACCTCGGCGCACGGGGCGACCGGGTCCTCGCAGTGCATGCAGACGGTCGGAAGGGAGGCGACGGACCGGCCCTCGTCGGTGTAGTCGAGGTGGATCATCGATGTGCCGCGATGCGAGTCGCATTCGCGGCAGGCGGAGACGCAGGCCTGGCAGCCGATGCAGCGCCCCGGGTCGATGAAGATCGTTCTGCCCATCATGGGCCTCAGCTCCTCTCCGAGGTGCCACGGCCCTGCGGGGCCGTGGGGGGCAGCGGGTCGGTACGGGAGACCTGGGTCTCCGGGTAGGCGACGTGGCCGGGGGCGACCGGCGGGGCGGGGACCTCGTCGATCCGCTCGGCGTGCTCGATACGGCAGGCGCACACCTTGTACTCGGGGATCTTGGAGCGGGGGTCGAGGGCGTCGATGGTGAGGGCGTTGGCCGCGGTGGGGACGGGCCAGTGGTAGGGGACGAACACGGTGTCGGGGCGGATCGCCTCGGTGACCAGGGCGGGGAAGACCTCGCTGCCGCGCCGGGTGACGACGCGGACGGGTTCGCCGTTGCGGAAGCCGTGGGAGGGGTGGATCTCGGCCCAGGGGCGCGGGGTCTGTTCGACGAGGGCGCCGAGCCTGCGGGTCTGGTTGCCGGAGAGGAAGTGGGCGACGGTGCGGCCGGTGGTGAGAGACATGGGGTGCTCGTCGTCGTACGGGTCCATCGGCGGGTGCCATTCGACGACCTGGAGGTGGATCCTGCCGTCGGGGTGGTAGGTCTTCCCGTCCTCGAAGAGGCGGGGGTGCCGGGGTGGTCGGTGGTGGGGCAGGGCCAGGCGATCCCGCCGGTCTCCTCCAGCCGTTCGTAGGTGATGCCGTAGTAGTCGTTGACGGTTCCGGCGGAGGCGACGCGCAGCTCGTCGAAGACCGACCGGGAGTCGGGGAAGTCGAACTTGTCGCCCGCGCCGAGGCGGCGGGCGAGCTCGCAGATCACCCAGGTGTCGGTCCGGACGCCTGGAGGCGGGTCCTGGGCCTTGTTGTGCTTGACCACGCGGGCTTCCGCGTTGGCCATCACCCCTTCGTCCTCGGCCCAGGTGGTGACGGGGAAGACGACATGGGCGTTGGCGGCGGTCTCGGAGAGGAAGAAGTCGAATTGGGCGTGGAACTCGGTGGTGTCGTACCCCTCCTTGACCACCCGGTAGTTGGGCAGGGAGACGAAGGGGTTGTTGCAGATGCCGATCAGGCCGCGGATCTCCCGGCGCTGCATCTGCCAGATCATTTCCATCATGGAGGTACCGGCGGGCGGGAGTTCGGACTCCTCGATGCCCCAGATCTCGCAGATCTGGCGGCGGTGCTCCTCGTTCATGATGGAGCGTCCGCCGGGGAGGAGGTCGGACTTCTGGCCGTGCTCGCGGCCGCCCTGCCCGTTGCCCTGGCCGGTGATGGTGCCGTAGCCGGCGCCGGGTTTTCCGATGTGGCCGGTGGCGGTGCAGAGGTTGATCACGGAGAGGCAGTTCTCGACGCCCTGCGAGTGGTGTTCGATGCCGCGGGCGTGCCAGGCCATGGCTTTGGGGGCGCGGGCGAAGGCCCGGGCGACCTGGACGATCTGCCCGGCGGGGATGCCGCAGATCGCGGCGGCGCGGGAGGGCGGGTATTCGGCGGCCTTGGCCTTGAGCTCCTCCCAGCCGGTGGCGTGTTCGGCGAGGAAGTTCTCGTCGGTGAGCCCTTCCTCGATGACGACGTTCAGGACGGAGGTGAAGAAGGCGGAGTCGGTGCCGGGTTTGAGGGCGACGTGGATGTCGGCGGTCCGGGCGATGGCGGTCTCGCGCGGGTCGACCACGATGAGGGTCGCGCCGCGATCCCGGGCTCCCCAGACGTACTGGGTCATCACGGGGAAGCACTCGCCGACGTTGGAGCCCGCGATGAGCAGGCAGTCGGTGAGCAGGATGTCGGAGAAGGGGTTGCCGGCCCGGTCGATGCCGAAGGCCAGCTTGTTGGCGCCCGCAGCGCTGACCATGCAGAGGCGGCCGTTGTAGTCGACGTGCCGGGACTTGAGCGCTACCCGGGCGAACTTGCCCACCAGATAGGTCTTCTCGGAGAAGAGGCTGGCCCCTCCGAGGAGCCCGAAGGCGTCGTTGCCATAGGTCTGCTGGATGCGCTTGACCTCGGAGACGGTGAAGTCGAGGGCCTCCTCCCAGGAGACCTCCCGGAACTCCTCGTCGCGGGAGCGGCGCATCAGCGGGGCGGTGAGTCGGTCGGGGTGGTTGACCTGCTGATAGGCGTTGATGCCCTTGGGGCAGAGCCGCATCCGGTTGATGTCGTGGTTGCGGGGTTCGACGCCGAAGACCTTGCCGCCGTGGTCCACACGCAGATACATCCCGCACTGGACGCCGCAGAAGCAGCAGTGGGTGGGCACCAGCGTCTCGCCGTTCTGGTCGGCGTGCCACCGGTCGGCCGGGATGCCGCCCGCGTCCCGGAAGGCGCGGGTGCCGGGCGGGGCGAGGGAGGGGTCCAGGGGGATGAAGGCGCGGCGGTCGGCAGCAGCTCGCGGATCCGCGGTCAATTGAAGCCCTTCTTCACATGGGAGAGGTAGGCGCTGCCGCGCAGCACCCGCTTGCAGCGCGGGCAGTATGCGGCCCAGGCGTCGAAGTCGAGGCGGAGGTCGCGCATGGTGCCTCGCAGGTTCTCGACGTAGGGCCCGGTGTCGATGGGTTCCTCGCAGCGGCGGCAGGCGAAGACCTCGTCGTCCTTGCGGCCGGTGTACTTGAACAGCTGCATGCCGACCGCGGCGGGGCGCTGGACGATGTGGAAGAACTTGCCGAACGGGATGTAGATCAGGGTGAAGACGACGGACACCATGTGCAGGATCGCCAGGAACTGGTAGCCGCCGCCGTGCAGGAAGACCGAGGAGAAGGTGAGCAGCAGGCCGGTCACGGAGATGACGATGAGCGCGATCAGCGGCACCAGGTCGTAGGCGAAGCGCTGGCCGGTGACGGCGCCGCGGTCCTTCATCCGGCGCCACAGGAAGTACGAGGCGCCGGGGATGACGAGGACGGCGGCGATGTCCAGGCCGTGGAACATCAGCCAGCCGAGCAGGTTCAGGGAGTCGAAACCGAGGATCTTGAAGCCCCAGATCCTCATCTCGTAACCGGGTCCTGAGCCGGTGGCAGAGGTGAAGGTGAACCAGCCCCAGGTGAGCGGGAAGGTGATCAGGGCGGCGAGGACGCAGCCCCAGAAGATGAGCTGGTGAGCGGCCCAGCGGGCGTGGGAGCGGGCGCCGAGGAACTTCTGGAAGCCGAGATAGGTGGCGATCATCCTGGGCAGGGCGGTGGGGGCCCTGCGGAAGTTCTCCATCGAGAAGAGGCTGCGCCAGCCCTGTTTGAAGAGGCGTCGGGCCCCGGGGGCGGAGATCCAGACGGTGTAGCGGTAGGCGACGCCGAAGGCGAGGAAGACCGTGGCCACGGCGTACGGGAGGAGGGCCGAGTCGAAGTTGCGGAGCATACGGCTGCCGAGCACGATCGCGACGATCAGGAGGGCGGATACAGCCACTCCGGCGAGGGTGGCCCGGGTGGTGACGGACCGGGGGCCGGTGGCCGCGGGAGTAGAGGCCTCGGGGTCACCGGGGGCGGGGGGCTCGGCTGCTGCGGTGGCTTCTGAGGGCTCGGTCACCCGGCCACCGTAGGACTGTTTGGGCGGATTGAACCCGTTTTAGCGGATGGGAGGGTGAGCGGGTCGCCCGGACAGTCGCAAGGGCCGCCTTGCCCGGGCGGGGCTGTTGGGGCGGGGTTGCGGGGGCTTGGTTGCGGAGGGCCTCGCGCGGGGCGGGCTGCGCAGGCCGCTGTGCCCGGGCCGCCTCCGGTGGGACCTTGCGCACCGGCCGTCCGGAGTCCCGCGCACCGCCTTCGGCTCGCCGGTACGTTCGAGGCGTAGCGGCCCGTGCTCTTCGGCGGGCCCCGATGCCGACCGGAGGAGCCGCACGATGACGCGCGAGGACAAGGCACCCGAACTCCCGCCCCTGCTGGACGCGCTGACCGATGTGGCCGGTATCCGCGTCGGCCACGCCGAGGTCGCCGGTACGGGCGCGCTGAGCGGCACGACCGTCGTCCTGGCGCCCGAGGGCGGGGCCGTGGCGGCCGTGGACGTGCGGGGCGGCGGGCCCGGAACGCGGGAGACGGACGCGCTGGATCCGCGCAACCTGGTGCAGCGGGTCGACGCGGTCGTCCTCACCGGCGGGAGCGCCTTCGGGCTCGACGCGGCGTCCGGTGTGACGGCCTGGCTGGAGGAGCGGGGCCGGGGCGTCCGGGTCGGCCCCGGACCCACCCAGGTGGTACCGGTCGTTCCGGCCGCCGCCCTCTTCGACCTCGGCCGGGGCGGCGACTGGCGGGCCCGCCCCGACGCGTCGACCGGCCGCGCCGCGGTGGAGGCCGCCGCTGCCACGGGCCCCGGGGAGGCCGTCGCCGAGGGCTCGGTGGGTGCGGGCACCGGTGCGGTGGCCGGGCAGCTCAAGGGCGGCATCGGCACGGCGAGCGTCCGCCTCGCCTCCGGGGTCACGGTGGCCGCCGTCGTCGCGGTGAACGCGGCGGGCTCGGTGGTCGATCCCCTCACCGGGGTGCTGTTCGGGGAGTACGGGGCCGGGGAGCCGCCGGCCCACCCTCCGGCCGAGGTCCACGCGGCGGCGGAGCGGCGTCTCGCGCGGGAGCGGGAGGCGGCGGAGGCGGCCGGGGGCGGGGCCCCGCCGTTCAACACGACGATCGCGGTCGTCGCCACGGACGCGGACCTCTCGCGGGCGCAGGCCCAGAAGCTGGCGGGCACCGCGCACGACGGCCTGGCGCGCGCGGTGCGCCCGGTCCATCTGCTGACGGACGGGGACACCGTGTTCACCCTGGCCACCGGGCAGGTGCCGGTGGAGCCGGGGAACCCGGTCGCCGTCAACGAGATCCTCGCGGCGGGCGCCGACGTCCTGGCGCGGGCCATCGTGAAGGCGGTGCGCGCGGCCCGGAGCACCGAGGGGCCGGGCGGCAGGCTCCTGTCGTACACGGAGTTGTACGGAGGCGGGACGCGGTAAGACCAAGGCGAGGGGGGCGTGCGGTGTGAGCGAGGGGCGCGCACGGGTGGCCGACTCACCGCCCACGTAGGGGAGTTCCCCCCAATGTCCGAAATGCACCGGGAACAGGCGGGGAACTTTCGGCGTGCGCCTTACGTTTTCACCCAACCCCGGTCACGATGTCAGACCCAGGGACTACGTTGAGCACGCATCGAGTAACACGCGGCGACGGCCTGGAGACACCACCTTGAGCGATCCGTGCGAGACAACCGAGCACCACCTCGACCGACTCCTGCGACGCGCCCTGAACTCCTTCGACCTTCCCGACAGCACGGTCGACCGCCTCGGCACGGCGCTCGCCCACAGCAGTTCGCTGCACTCGTCGCACCACAGCTCCGCGCTGCACCGCGAGACCTACCGTCACACCTATCTCCTCGCCGACGGCTCCGCCCTCATCCTGTGGGAGCTGGTGCACAGCGGCGGGCGGGACGTACGGAGCCCGCGTCGGCACGAGCTGTACGACGACGAGGGCGACGCCCGTATCGCCGCGTCCCGCCTGGCCGGGAGCCTCTCCGACTCCCCCGGCCTTCGGCGACGAGGGGATGCAGGAGGCGCCGGGAGACCTGGAGATGCTGACGGTCCTGATGTCCGCTCCGCCGGCTCCGTTCCCCCGGACGTACGCCCCCGACAATTCCGCGGACCACGCCCGCCGCGTGCTGCGCCGTGCGGAGAACGCCGACCGGCCGGGCGAGGAGAGGGCGCGGCTGCTCCGGTCCGCCTTCGCCCACCACATCACCCAGATCTTCGGGCGGCAGTGCGATGTCGACGGCCGCCCCGCCGGATTCACGCTCTACGAGCACGCGTTCCTGCTGCTGGACGGCAGCGAGACGAGCCTGTGGGAGGTCGAGCACACGGCGACGCCCGACGGCCGCCACATGTGCGAGGTGTACGAGGACGAGCACACCGCCCGCGCGGCGATGGAGAGCCGCACCCGGATCTGCTGACCCGAACCCCCGGGCCCGCCTCCCCCAAGGCCTCCGCCGTGCCGATCAGTTCGGGCCGGACTCCGCGTGGGCGCGCGGCCGGGCGGGCAGCGCGAACATCACCAGGAGATCACCGAGAGCACCCCGGCCACCCACCACAGCGACTGCTGGAACGCGTCGACGAACGCCGGGCCGACCTCTTCGGGGACCAGCCGGTCGCCGATCGCGCCGAAGAAGACGACGGACACCAGACCGAGGCCGAGCGCCGTCCCCATCTGCTGCACGGTGTTGATCAGGCCCGACGCCGAACCGGCGTGCTCCTTGGGCACCTCGGAGAGCACCATGTCGGTCAGCGGAGCCACGATCAGCCCCATGCCGGCGCCCATGACCACCAGCGGGACGGCCATCTGCCAGGAGCTGATGCCCACGCCGTACTGATCGCTCTCCCAGAGGTAGATCAGCAGCCCGGCGATCATGAGGAGCGCACCGGCCTGGAGGACCTTGCGGCCGAAGCGGGGCACGAGCTTCTGCACGGATATTCCGGCGGCCACCGAGACCGCGACGGAGAAGGGGATGCCCGTCACGCCGGCGCGCAGCACGCTCCAGCCGAGGCCCGTCTGCATGTAGAGGGTCCAGACCAGGAAGAAGATGCCGAGACCGACGCCGAAGGTCAGCTGCACGGCGATGCCCGCGGCGAAGCTCTTCACCCGGAACAGGGACAGTTCGATCAGCGGCGAGCCGTCGGTCCGGGCCTTCCGCCGCTGGTGGACCACCAGCGCCGCGAAGACGAACAGGCTGCCCGCCATCGAGAGATGGCCCCAGAGCGGCCAGCCCAGCTCGTGGCCCCGGGTGAGCGGATAGATGAGCATCAGCATCGCCAGGGTGATCAGGGCGACGCCGGGCAGGTCGAGACGGACCGCCTTGGGGGCCTTGGACTCGCTGATGAACTTCGCGCCGAGGATCAGTCCGGCGATGCCGACGGGCAGGTTGATCAGGAAGATCGGCCGCCAGCCGAGCCCGAAGAGGTCCCACTCGGTGAGCAGGGCGCCCAGCAGAGGACCGGAGACCGCGCCGAGTCCGACGACCGCGCCGAAGAGGCCGAAGACCTTGCCGCGCTCGTGGGCCGGGAAGGTGGCGTGCACGATCGAGAGGACCTGGGGCACCATCAGGGCCGCTGTCGCGCCCTGGAGGATGCGGGCGGCGACCAGTATCCCGGGGTCGGGCGCCACGCCGCACAGGGCCGAGGCGAGCGTGAAGCCGCCGATGCCGATGAGGAAGAGCCGCTTGCGCCCGTAGATGTCGCCGAGCCGGCCGCCCGTGATCAGCCCGGCCGCGAACGCGAGCGCGTAACCGGCGGTGATCCACTGGATCGCGGAGACGGAGGCTCCGGTCTCGCGCGTGATGCTGGGGATCGCGATGTTGACGATCGTGACGTCGACCAGGTCCATGAAGGCCGCGGTCATCACGATGGCGAGCGCGAACCAGCGACGCCGGTCCGCCGGGGCGGACACGGGTGCGGACGCGGAACCGGGTGCGCCCGGGGTCGTCTCCGGTACGACGGGCGTCTTCAGCGTCGTGGGCGAGGCGGGCGGTACGAGCTGCGCGGCCGTGGGCGGCGGTGGTGCGGAAGAAGGCATGGGAAGAACCTATGCGGCCATGAGGTCAGATCATGACCTGATGGTCCGCCATCCTGAAGCCATGTCCGATACCCCGGCACGTCTGCTGAAGTTGCTGTCCCTCCTTCAGACCCCGCGCGAGTGGCCCGGCGGCGAACTGGCCGAACGGCTCGACGTCAGCCCGCGCACGATCCGCCGCGATATCGACCGGCTGCGCGATCTGGGCTATCCGGTCGAGGCCTCGCGCGGCTCGGTCGGCGGCTATCGCCTGGTCGCGGGCGCCGCCATGCCGCCCCTCCTGCTGGACGACGAGGAGGCGGTCGCCATCGCGGTGGGACTGCGGGCCGGGGCGGGGCACGCGATCGAGGGCATCGACGAGGCCTCCGTACGGGCGCTGGCGAAGCTGGAACAGGTGCTCCCCTCCCGGCTGCGCCACCGGGTCTCCGCGCTCCAGAACGCCACGGTGCCGCTGACCCGGGGCGACGGCTCCACCATCGACCCGCGGACCCTGACGGCGCTGGCATCCGCGGCCACCGGTCGGGAGCGGCTGAGGTTCGCGTACCGCAGCGGCGACGGCACCCGGACGAAGCGGCAGGTAGAGCCGTACCGGCTGGTGAGCACCGGGCAGCGCTGGTATCTGGTGGCGTACGACCTGGACCGGGAAGACTGGCGGACGTTCCGGGTGGACCGGGTCGGCGAGCCGTACGCCACGGGGGCCCGGTTCACCCCGAGGCCCCTGCCCGTCGAGGGCGCGGAGAGCGATGCGGACGGCGGTACGGGGAGCGGGGACGCGGCGAGGTTCCTGGCCCGGTCGATGCGGCGGATGCAGCCGGAGCTGCGCCTCGACGTGCGGTTCGGCGCGCCGGCGGAGTTCGTGACGGCGCGGCTGCCCGCGCACCTCGGGGCGCCGCAGCCGGACGGGGAGGGCGGCTGCCGGCTGCGGGCTTCGTGCACCGACTCGCTGGAGTGGGTGGCGCTGCGGCTGGCGCTGGTGGACTGCGAGTTCTCCGTGGCGGGGCCGCCGCAGTTGGTGGCGTACCTGGAGGGCCTGGGCGCCCGGCTGACCCGGGCCGCCGCCGGGGCTGCCCCGGAACCGCGGCACGGGACCGGTCCGGAACAGGGATGAGCCCCGACGCCGGGGGGGTGGGCGCCGGGGCTCAGCTCGTGGACCGGGCGAAAACCGGTCGGGTGACCGGAATGACCCGGTCGGTCGGCCGGTGCGAACCGGCTTGATGGGGAGATTACGGGTTAATGGCTCACGCCGCAGCGTCAAAGCCCGTGTCGTGAGCCATTCGCTTCAATTCGAGCAGCGCGTGCTTCTCTATCTGCCGGATCCGCTCCCGCGTGAGGCCGTGCTGCTTGCCCACTTCGGTCAGGGTCCGCTCGCGCCCGTCCTCGATGCCGTACCGCATCTTGATGATCGAGGCGGTCCTGTTGTCGAGCTTGCCGATGAGGTCCTCCAGCTCCTCGCTGCGGAGCAGGGTCATCACCGACTGCTCGGGCGAGACGGCGGAGGTGTCCTCCAGCAGGTCGCCGAACTGGGTGTCGCCGTCGTCGTCCACGGACATGTTGAGGCTGACCGGGTCACGGGCCCAGTCCAGGACGTTGCCGACGCGCTCGGCGTTGGTGTCGAGCTCGGCGGCGATCTCCTCGTGCTCCGGGTCGCGCCCGTGCTCGCGGTTGAACTCGCGCTGGACCCGGCGGATCCGGCCGAGCTCCTCCACCAGGTGGACGGGGAGCCGGATCGTGCGGGACTGGTCGGCGATGGACCGGGTGATGGCCTGGCGGATCCACCAGGTCGCGTACGTGGAGAACTTGAAGCCCTTGGCGTAGTCGAACTTCTCGACCGCGCGCACCAGGCCCGCGTTGCCCTCCTGGATCAGGTCGAGCAGAGGGAGTCCCGCACGCGGGTAGCGGCGGGCCACGGCGACGACGAGCCGGAGGTTGGAACGGATGAATATGTCCTTGGCGCGCTCGCCATCGGCGACCAGCGCCTCCAGCTCCTCACGCTTCGCGTCACCGGCGTCGCTCTCCACCTCGCCGTCGAGGATCTGCTGGGCGTAGACGCCCGCCTCGATGGTCTGGGAGAGGTCGACTTCCTTGGCGGCGTCGAGCAGCGGTGTGCGGGCGATCTCGTCCAGGTACATGCCGACCAGGTCGCGATCGGCGATCTCCCCGCCCACGGCGCGAACACTGCTTGCCCGGTCGGTCCCACCGGAGGCGGCGGACTGACGACGGGCGACGGCACGGGTTGCCATGCGTGCTCCCTTGCTGAGTAGGTCGCGACACCCTTCCGGGTGCCCTGCATCCGATGGAAACAACGACTGGAATCCGGACAGAATTCCCATGCGGCACATTCATTTTCGTGATCATGCAGTACCCTGTTCCGCTTCGACCGTCGGACACTGCTGCCGGATCCCATCGGACGCGCAGGTCAGAGCCGGTACGGAAGGGGTTCCGGCCCCGCGTCGGCACCCTTGCCGACTCTTCGGCCGGGTACCCGGAATCGGCGCATCCACCCGAAGCGCCCTGCTGCCGTCGGAAACTCCCCGCCCCCACCCCGAGAGACGGCCTCGGTGGTGTTCGGGTTGCTCAGGGGCGCCCTCCGCCGCTCAGCCGAACTGCACCGAGCGCTTCGCCAGGCCCATCCAGAAGCCGTCGATGACGCTCCGCCCCCGGTCCAGCTCGTCCTCGGCCGCGCCCAGCGTCACGAACAGCGGCGCGAAGTGCTCGGTGCGCGGGTGGGCGAGCTTTCCGGCCGGGGACGTGTGCTCGAAGTCGATCAGCGCGTCGATGTCCTGGGCCCGCAGCGCGCGGTCGCCCCAGTCGTCGAACTCCGCCGACCAGCCGGGCACCCCGCCGCCCTGGTGGCGCAGGGCGGCCAGGTTGTGGGTGAAGAAGCCGCTTCCGACGATCAGGACACCCTCGTCGCGCAAGGGCGCGAGCTTGCGCCCGACGGCCATCAGCTTCTGCGGGTCGAGGGTGGGCAGGGAGATCTGGAGTACGGGGATGCCGGCGTCCGGGAACATCTCCACCAGCGGGACGTACGCCCCGTGGTCGAGGCCCCGGTCCGGGATGTCCTGGACCGGCGTACCGGCGCCGCGCAGCAGCTTGCGGACACTGTCGGCGAGGCCGGGCGCGCCGGGGGCCTCGTACCGCACCCCGTAGTAGTGCTCGGGGAAGCCCCAGAAGTCGTACACGAGCGGCACGGTCTCGGTCGCCCCCAGGGCGAGCGGGGCCTCCTCCCAGTGGGCGGAGACCATCAGGATCGCGCGGGGGCGGGGCAGGCCCGCGGACCAGGCGGCGAGTTCGCCGGGCCAGACGGGGTCGTCGGCCAGGGGCGGCGCGCCGTGCGAGAGGTAGAGGGCGGGCATGCGCTCCGCGGTGGCTGTCATGGCACTCCCCATCCACTGGGCGCCGGATCCCGGGCGGCCGGGCGCCGCGCTGGGCGTCCGGCTCACCGGATCCGGTCACGAGTTCGTCAGAGCGGTAGTTCCCCGAGGTCATCCGAGGGATGGTTGTGCAGGGGTCCTGCGGAATACCGCGGGAGCTCCCCCGGATCCCCTGCGGGGACCTCCCGGGAAGGCTTCTTGAAACTTCAAGGTCCTACCTGTGGAGACCTTAGCTCTATCTAGTTCAACTTTCAAGAAAAGGTCGTACAGTGGAGTCCATGACCACGGCATCCACCAGCGCACCGCGTTGGCTCACCGACGAGGAGCAGCGCGTCTGGCGCGCCTACCTGCATGCCACCACGCTGCTGGAGGATCACTTCGACCGCCAGTTGCAGCGCGATGCCGGTATGCCGCACACCTATTACGGGCTGCTCGTCCAGCTCTCGCAGGCCCCCCGCCGCCGGATGCGGATGACGGAGCTGGCCCGGAACGCGAAGATCACCCGCTCCCGGCTCTCGCACGCCATCGCCCGGCTGGAGAAGAACGGCTGGGTCCGCCGTGAGGACTGCCCCTCCGACAAGCGCGGCCAGAACGCGGTGCTCACCGACGACGGCCTCGCCATGCTGCGCCGCTCGGCGCCGGGCCATGTCGAGGCCGTACGGCAGGCGATGTTCGACCGGCTCACGGACGAGCAGGTGAAGAGCCTCGGGGAGATCATGCGGACGCTCGCCACCGGTCTGGAGCCGGAGGGCACGGACGCGGATCTGCCCTGGCTCCGCTGAGCGGAGCCAGGGCAGATCCGGGGCCGGCGGCCTCATGGGCCGGTCGCCGCCGAAGGACCGCCGGCGACGGCTGTCGTCAGTGGGCGACCACCGGAATCCTGAACTCCTCCTCGGCACCCTCCTCGGACGCGCTCTGTGTGCCGCCCGAGCCCGTGCCGGGCCGGCCGGTGTTGATGAGGGCGACCGCGATGGCGGACGCGGCGACGAGAATGCCCACCGCCCACCAGATCGCGGAGGCGAAACCGCTGACCATGGCCTGGAGCTCCAGGAGCTTCGGGTCCGTGGCGCGGGCCGCGTGATCGGCGACGTACGCGGTGGTGGCGCTCGCGGCGATGGTGTTCAGCAGAGCGGTGCCGATGGCGCCGCCGACCTGCTGCGAGGTGTTGACCATGGCGGAGGCCACACCCGCGTCACGCGGCTCGATGCCGTGCGTGGCCAGGGACATCGCCGGCATGAACGCCGTACCCATCCCGAGGCCGAGCAGCAGCATGCCGGGCAGGATGACGGCCGCGTAGCTGGTGTTCAGGTCCAGCTGGGTCAGCAGCAGCATGCCGACCGCGGCGACCAGGAAGCCCGGGCCCATGAGCAGGCGCGGCGGGACCCGGGTCATCAGCCGGGTGCCGATCTGGGTGGAGCCGGTGATCATGCCCGCGATCATCGGGAGGAACGCGAAGCCGGTCTTGACCGGGGAGTAGCCCTTCACGACCTGGAGGTAGTAGGTCAGGAAGAGGAACAGCCCGAACATCGCGATGATGGCGAGGCCCAGCGAGAGGTAGACCCCGCCGCGGTTGCGCTCGGTGAGGACGCGCAGCGGCAGCAGCGGCGACTTCACGCGCGCCTCGGTCACGACGAAGGCCAGCAGGAGCACGGCGGCGGCGATGAACATCGAGACGGTCAGGGCGTCCGACCAGCCGGCCGACTCGGCGCGGGTGAAGCCGTAGACCAGGGCGACCAGGCCGAGGGTGGAGAGCACGACGCCGGGGATGTCCAGCGGTGCGCGGTTGCGGGTGCCGGAGGGCTCGCGGATCACGAAGTACGCGCCCACGGCGGCGACGACGGCGAACGGGATGTTGACGAAGAACGTCCAGCGCCAGTTCAGGTACTCGGTGAGGAAGCCGCCGAGGATCAGCCCGACGGCGCCACCGCCACCGGCGATGGCCCCGTAGATGCCGAACGCCTTGGCGCGCTCCTTGGCATCGGTGAACATCACGGCGAGCAGCGAGAGCGCGGCGGGGGCGAGCAGGGCGCCGAAGACACCCTGGAGGGCCCGGGAGCCGAACATCATCGCCTCGTTCTGGGCGGCCCCGCCGAGCGCGGAGGCCAGCGCGAAGCCGATCAGACCGACGACGAAGGTGCGCTTACGGCCCCAGAGGTCGGCGATCCGGCCGCCGAAAAGGAGGAGACCGCCGAAGGCGAGGGCGTAGGCGGTGATGACCCACTGCTTGTTGCCGTCGGAGATGCCGAGGTCGGTCTGGGCGGAGGGCAGCGCGATGTTCACGATGGTCGCGTCGAGGACGACCATCAGCTGGGCGAGCGCGATGAAGGCGAGGGCTTTCCAGCGGCTCGGATCGGGAAGGGCGGTGTCGGCTGTTCTGGACAGATCGGCCGTTTTTGACATGGGTGTAGCCACCTAAGGACGTGCGAGGGCGCCGAGGCGTCGCGAAGTGGGCGTCGGCGGTACGGGCTGTGGCGTACGCGCGACGGTTACGTGGGCCGCCCGCGCGTGACAGGGACGTACGGGCCGGTGTTCGGGTGGGGCGGGACGACGGGGCCGATGGAGTCGGCGGGTCCGGGAAGGTTCAGGTCGGTGCGGCCGTCAGGAGCGCCGCAGATCCTCCAAGGTGGCCGCCGATCCGGGAAGTTCGGAGCGGGCCGGGGTCTCCAGGCCGTCCAGGAACAACTGCAGATGACGGTGGGTGAACCGGTCGATGCCCTGGCAGGCGATGCCGGGGAGCGGCCGGGTGAGCTGGGAGAGGGCGACGAGTACGTCACCGACGGCGATGTCGGTACGCAGCCGCCCCGCGGACTGGGCGCGCGCCACGAGCCCCGCGACGGCCTCTTCGAGGCGGTCGCGCTCGGCGAGCAGATCGGGGTGGTCCTTGTCGAAGACGCCGGAGATCATCGGGCACAGGGCGCCGATCCGTTCGTCGGCGGCCGCGTGCACGAAGCGGCTGAGCGCGGCGAACGGGTCGGACTCCGCGGCGACGGCCTCCTCGGCCCTCAGGGTGGTGCGGGAGGTGACCGCGAGGACGACCTCATGGGTGAGGGCGGCGCGGTCGGGGAAGTTCCGGTAGAGCGTGGCGTTGCCGACGCCCGCGCGGCGGGCGACGTCGTCCAGCGCCACGTCGGGGCCGAACTCGACGAACAGCTCGCGCGCGGCCGAGACGATCCGCGCACGGTTGCGCAGCGCGTCGGCCCGCGGACGGGCGGCGCGGCACGATGCCGTCGGCGCGGCGCTCTTCCCGGCGGCGGCATCCGCGACACGTCCGGGGTCGGTGCGCGTGACGCTGCCGGTGACGCGTCCGGTGCCGGTGCGCGTGACGCTGCCGGTGACGTGTCCGGTGCCGGGCTGCGCGGTGCTGCCGGTGACGGCGGCCCGCGCCGTGCCCTTGGCGACGGTCTCCACTGCGACCCTCACCTCCCCTTCCCCTGCGTAGCCGGTCGGACCCCCTTCGTAACCGGGGACCGCTTCCCCGTTTAGCGGGGACACGTATGCAAACGGGGAGAGCTTCCCCGGTTATTTCCCTGCTTCGGTGTGACCTGCATCACACTCACCCGAGGCGGAAACCCACCGATCGGCGCACCCAGCGAGCGGCCCCGGACCACCCGGCAGAGGCTGATCGCCAGAGCGCAGTCAGGGGTCGGCCGGCTGCCGCGGACCCCGAAGGCGCCTCTATGCAGCAGCCCCGCCACCGGATACGCAGACATCGCCGCCCGGTCGCCCTGGCCGGAGCGACCGCGCTGGTCATAGCCGCCATGGCCTCGGCCAGCACCACCCTCCACTCCGGTGGCCGCGCCTCGGCGGGCCCGGCGGCCACCGCCCAGGACTCGGCGCTCGCCCCGTGCCGGATCTCCGCGGCCATGGGCGTGCAGATGTCCGAGGGCCTGCCGACCCCGCCCGGCTACGCCCGGTCGACCGGCGAGATCAGGGCGCTCAACCTGATGATCGACTTCCCGGACGCGGAGGGGACGGAACCCGCGACGGACCGGTTCGCGGAGTTCTTCCCGCAGACCTCCGAGTGGTTCCGGACCAGCTCCTACGGCCGGCTCGTCTACCGGCCCGAGGCCCCCGTCGAGGACTGGCTGCGGATGCCGATGGCGTTCACGGAGTACGGGATAGAGCGGGGCTCACCGTTCGAGCCGGGCTACCGCCAGCTGGTGAAGGACATCGTCACGGCCGCCGACCCCCGGGTCGACTTCTCGGAGTACGACCTGGTCAACATCCTGGTCAGCCCGAACGCCGGGCCCTCCGCGCTGGACACCGTGCTCTCGGTGACCTTCTCCGGCAACGACGAGGCCCCGGAGGCGGACGGCGTGCCGCTCGCCAACACCTCGTTCGTCTACAGCCGCCAGGACGACGGATCGGGGTCGTACGCCGAGACCGGCTACCGCGTCCTGCCGCACGAGAACGGCCATGTCTTCGGGCTGCCCGACCTCTACACGATGGAGGGCGGCGGCTCCGTCGGGCACTGGGACATCATGTCCGAGGACTGGGGCGCCAACAACGACTTCCTGGCCTGGCACAAGTGGAAGCTCGGCTGGCTCGACAACGAGCAGATCAGCTGCGCTTCGCAGCCCGGCGTCAGCGAGCACACGCTCGGCCCGCTGGCCACCGAGGGCGGCACCAAGCTCGCCTTCGTCCCGCTGAGCGCCCAGTCCGGCTACGCCGTGGAGGTCCGCACGGCGGCGGGCAACGACGAGGCGGTCTGCCGGCCCGGGGTGCTGATCTACAAGGTCAGCTCCGACGTGGACACCGGCCAGGGCCCGGTCTCCGTCGCCGACGCCACCGAGGACAGCAGCGGCTGCACCCGGCGCCCCAACGTGCACGCGGAGCTGTCCGACGCCCCGTTCCGGCCCGGCCAGACCTTCACCGACCGGGCCAACGGTGTACGGATATCCGTGCTGGACGAGGACGACGACGGCACCTACCGGGTACGGGTCACCCGCCCGTGAGTCGGCCGACGACGGAGACCCACCCGTCGCGGCGTACGGCACGGTCCCCCGTACGGAACCAGCCGCCGTCCCCGAAGGCGGCCCGGGTCGCCGCCGCGTCGCGCCGGTAGCCGCGGAACAGCGACTGCCCGCGCAGCCACAGCTCCCCCGGCTCCCCGTCGGGCAGTTCCTCGCCCGACGGCCCGGCGATCCGCACCTCCGTGACCGGTGCGGGCCGGCCCGCACCGCCTGGCCCGGCGGTGCGGTCGTCGCCGAACGGCGCGAGAACGACGCCGCAGGTCTCGGCGAGGCCGTAGCCGGCCGGCCCGTCCCCGCCGACGGGATCGTCCGTCAGGGCGAGGGCGCCACCGGCCGCCATTGCCCCGTAGAGGCCGGTGAACGCGGCGGCGTCGGAGAACGGGACCGTCACCGGGGTGACCTGGACGGGCTCCAGCCCCGGGATGGCGCCGCGCGCCCGTGCGGAGGCCGCAGCGTGGTAGCGGGCGTTGAGCGCGGCACCGGCCTGGGCGAGATGCGTGGCCACCGCGCCCCGGGGGCGGCCGGTGGCGCGGGAGGTGTAGAGGATCGTGGCGTCGTCCTCGGGCCGGGGCTCCACGTCGGGCGGCGCGGCCAGCCGGTCCAAAGCGGAGAAATCCTCGTACCGCTCGACCCGCAGACCGTCCGCCGCCCGATCCCCGCCGGGGAGGAGGACGACGCGCGTCCCGGTCCGCCGGGCCCAGCCGGCGATCCGCCCCAGCCGCTCCCCGTCCACCAGCAGCACCCCGGGCTCGCAGTCCTCCAGCGCGCACGTGAACGCGTCCTCGGTCCACCCGGCGTCGAGGGGTACGGCGACGAGACCGGCCAACTGGGCGGCCCAGAAGGCGATCTGCCATTCGGGGCGGTTCCCCGACGCGATCACCGCGCGGTCGCCGGGGCGCAGCCCGTACCCCTCCCGCAGGCGTACCGCGAGAGCCGAGGCAGCGGCGAAGAACTCCCCGTAGGAGCAGGTCCGTTCCCCTGCGATCAGGAACGGCGCGTCCCCGTAGGCCCAGGTGGTCTCGACGAACTCCCGGAGCGTACGGGGGCCGTCGGCGTACTCCGGCGTCCCCCGCTCGCCGAGCACCACGGAGAAGGGCGCGCCGGGCGCGGTGAGGGAGGCCTCGACGCGCGCGGCGCGCCGGGCGAGCTCAGCCGGTGCGGCGGCTTCGGGGTCCGGGGACGGGACGGTGTGCGGCACGGACGGCCTCTCTCGCGCTGGCTCTGACGCTGACTGACACGCGCGACGCTATGCGCCGGGGGCCGACGCGCCAAGGCCGGCCGCCGCCCACAGGTCAGCGGGGAGCCGTGCCCGCCGTGTCCTGCGCGTCCTCGACCGTACGTTCCGGCTCTCCCGGCCGTGGCGCACCGTGCCGTCCCCGGCGCATGAGGACGACCGACCAGACGCCGATCACCGCCGCGAAGAGGGTCGAGCCGACCGTGATGGCGGCGAATCCCTGGCGGGATGCCTGGGCGGCGCTGCCCACGAAGCCGGCGAACAGCGAGCCGAACAGCGACACCGCGATGGCCTCGCTGCCGAGCCGTACGGTGTTGATCCAGCCGGCCCCCATGCCCGCCTCCTTCTCCGGCACCTGGGCCAGGGCCTCACCGTCCACCAGCCCCGCCTGCAGCCCGAAGCCGATGCCGACGATCACCATCGGCAGCGCCATCCACACCAGGCCCGGCCCCGCGGACACCCCCGTCAGCACCAGCCCCACGACCAGCAGGGCGATGCTCCACGTCATGATGCTGTCCACGGGCGTTCCCCGCGCCGCCAGCCGCCCCGCGATCAGCGGCGCGACCAGCACGGGGACGGTCAGGAACATCAGGAACGCGCCGCTCGCCCCGGGCGAGAAGTCGAAGGCGCCCTGGAGGAAGACCGGGAGATAGGCGACCGCGTTGGTGAAGGTGAAGGACGCCACCGCGACCACCAGCGTGATACCGGAGAAGCGCCGGTTCCGCAGGGTGCGCAGGCTCAGCAGGGGGCTCGGCGCGGTGGACTCGCGCCAGGCGAAGAGCCCGTAACAGGCCAGCCCCACCACCGTGCAGAGAAGGAAGGGCAGGGACGCCCAGCCGGTCTCCGAACCGAGCGCGAGTCCGCCGAGCACCAGGGTGGTCGCCGCGCAGAAGAGCACGGCCCCCGCCACGTCGATCCGGACGCTCTGCCGCCTCTCGTGCTCGGCGGCCCGGCGGATCAGCGGCATGCCCGCGCAGGCGAGAACCAGGCAGACCAGCTGGAATCCGTAGACGAGCCGCCAGCCCGCGATCTCGGTCAGCAGGCCGCACAGCGTGGGCCCGAACGCCAGGGACAGTCCCGCGACCGAGCCCAGCAGGGCGAACGCACGGGTCCGACGTTCGCCCCGGAAGTTCGACGACACCACGGCCGAACCCACCGAGAACACGGCCCCCGCCCCGGCCCCGGCCACCAGCCGTGCCCCGTCCAGGGTCAGGTAGTCCGTGGCGAACAGGCTGATCGCGGACCCGGCGCCGAAGGTCAGCAGCCCGGTCAGCAGGGCCCGCCACCGCCCGATGATGTCCGCGACGGATCCCCAGACCAGGGTCGAGCAGGCGAAGGTCAGGTTGTACCCGTTGAGGACCCACTGCTCACCGGTCGGTGAGCTCCCCAGGTCGTCCGCGATGTCGCCCAGGGACACGGCCGTTCCGGACACCGACAGGGGGACGGTGAAGATGGCGAGCAGGATGACCGGCATCACCAGGCGTGCGCCGGGCACCGTGCTGCCCGGCCCCGTGGCGGCGGACGTCATCGCGCTCCACTGCCCGTCCCCGCCCCGACCCGCCCCGGCGGGCGGGTCAGGCACTCGTCGAGGAAGTCCACGATGTGCCCGAACACGTCCAGCGCGGCGTTGCGGCCGATGAACGCGTCGAGGTGGCCGTAGCCCGGCACCTCCACGTAGCGGACGTCCAACTCCGGGTTGCGGCGGGTGAGGACGTCGTGGCAGATCTCGTTCGAGTCGTACCAGAAACGGTTGTCGCTGCCGGAGAGCAGCATCAGCGGGGCGTCGAACGAGCCCGCGTGGTCCAGGGCGTTCTTCGGCAACGCGTCGTACCGGCCGTCGGAGTCGTTGTACCGCATCATCGTGTGGGCCAGTTCGATGCTGCGCAGATGCGGCAGGATCCACATCGGCACCGTGCCGTACAGCTCGGCCAGCCGGTCGTGGGTGGTGTCATGGAGGTTGTCGTGGACGAAGAGCGAACCGCCCACGCCCCACGAGTCGTTGTGCAGGATCTGGCAGTTGGGGTCCTTGCACTCGGCGCCCAGCGAAACCTCCGCGAAGATCAGCGACGGCTTCGACCAGAACCCCACCTTCTTGAAGTCGGTGGGGATGTTGACGAGGCGGGAGCGGAGCAGCTCCCCGCCGAAGTGCAGGCGCGCCCGCGTCTTCCAGGACATCTTCGGCGTGAGGAACACCCCTTGCGCGACCACGCCGGTCAGGCCGGGCACCAGGCCCGCCGCCATGCTCAGCGAGAGGCACATCGCGCCGATGCAGTGCGCGACGGCCAACAGCGGCCGCCCGTCGATCCGTTCCCTGATCAGCGCCACCGCCTCGGGGATGTCGTAGAGCGCCACGTCGTCGAAGGTGTAGCGGACCCGTCCTTCGTTGTAGGGCAGGCGGCAGCTGCCCCGCCAGTCGAGGAGCCAGGGCTCGTAGCCCGCGTCGAGCAGGACGTCGACCAGGTTGCGTGTCTCCGGCAGCGTGAACATGTCCGCCGAGGCGGTGAGCCCGTGCAGGACGAGAACGACCGGGCGGTCGGTGGAGCCGTCCTCGGGGGCGACCCGGCACAGGCCGAGCTCGGTGCCGTCGGAGGCGGTGAAGGGGATCTCCTCGACCCGGTCGCCGAGCCTGTGGTGGAGAGGCCTCAGAGTCATCGGGTCTGCTCCCTCTTGATCATCAGTTTCCTGATCCTGCGTTGCAGCTTGTCCTTGTCCCGGTCGATCGCGTCCCGGCGCAGGTCCATGAGTTCGGCCGCGACGCGCAGGGACGGCTCCGCGAGCCCCATGCCCACCTGGACGAAGAACCAGGCCAGCCACGCCGTCTTGGCGAGCCGCTGTTCCTGGGACGACAGCCTCGGGTCGACCCGGATCCCGTCGATCTGGTCCGGGACATAGCTCTTGCCGGGCACCTTGACGACACCGGCCAGGCTCGCCGGCTCGCCCTCGCGTCCCAGGGTGACGTCGATGGTCCGGGTCTGCTTCCAGAAGTCCCGGTTGGCCCGCGCCGTCTTCCAGCCCTCCAGCCACCACCGGCCGCCGTCCTCGTCCACCAGGACCAGGCGGTAGCGCAGCAGCGGGTGGTCGCTGCCGTGCCGCAGCGGTACGCCCTCGTCGGGGCGCACCCAGATCTCGCCCGCCTCCACCTTCAGTGGCCGCGGGTGCAGCCGCTCGCAGGTCACCTCGCCCCGGACGTCGATCTTCCGGTGCCGTACGACCTGGTACATGCTCGCGATGGACAGCGTCAGGGCCATCCGGCACTTGGTGTCGCGGTCCTGGCCGACCGGGCCCACGTGGCCCTTCGTCCGCTCGCGGAACGACAGGTAGGGCGGGTCCTCACTGCTGGGCAGCCGCGCCACGCCGTCCTTCGCCATGCGCTCGAAGGCCTTCAACTGAGCCTGGGCTCCGTACCGTTCAGCCATCGGCAGCCGGTGTCGCATCACGAACCGCTCCGTGCGCTCCGACCCGGCCTCGGGGCCGAACATCAGCGCCTCGAACAGCTTCATCGCGGTGGGGCTGCGCAGGATCCGGATCAGGAAGTCCAGCTCGGGGACCGGCTCGGCCGCGTGCCGCCGGAGCAGATCGTCGCGCCAGTCACGCCAGTTGGCGACGCGGACGTTCATCCCGGCCAGCTTCATGTCCTTGACGAGCTCGGGCAGGGTCTCCGCGCGGCCGGTCAGGTTGTAGTTCTGACCCCAGGCCCGGGGGTCGAACACCACCGCCGCCGCCACCTTGCTGATCCAGTCGACCGGCGCCAGGTTCATGAACTTGAAGGCGGGGACGGCCCGGTAGCGGGAGAACGCGCCGATCAGACCGGTGCTCAGGTCCCGCGGGTTGTACACCCCGGTCTGCGTGTGTCCGCCGATCGCGCCCGGTCGCAGGAAGGTCGCGGTCAGGCCGTGTTCGCGAGCCCGGCGCAGGACGGCCTCGGCGGCCCACTTGGACTTGTCGTAGCCCGCGAAGAGCCGGTCGATGTGGGCCACCGGGTCGTCCTCGCCCATCTTCTCGATGCCGACCTCGTTGAACACGGCGACCGAGGAGACATGGTGCAGGGGCTTGGCGCGCCCGGTCATCGCCAGCTCGGCGAGGACCAGCGGGCCGAGCACGTTGGTCTGGCGCAACGAGGGGTAGCCGCGCAGGAAGTCGACCGCGGCGGCGACGTTGACGATCGAGTCGATCTCCCGGGTCAGGCCCTCCCAGACCTGGTCCGGGAGGCCGAGCCGCGGCCGCCTGAGGTCCGCCGCCAGCACGGTGACCCGGCGCCGGACCTCGGCGGTCCAGGGCTGGTCGAAGCTCGCCAGCGCCTCGGCGAGGCGCCGCTCGGCAGCCGCGTCGTCCGCCGCCCGCACCAGGCACACCACCTCGGCGTCACCCTGCCGCAGCAGGTCCAGGAGGAGGTGGCTGCCGAGGTATCCCGTGGCGCCGGTGAGCAGGATCCGGCGCGGCGGCACGGGGTCGGCCTGACGGCCGAACGGCAGCCGGTCGGCGAGCGCGAGGTCGGCCAGGATCATCTCCAGGTCCTCGTTCACCTCGTCCGGCCTGCCCCGGACGACGACCGGCTCGATCACCCGGGAGGGGTCGGCCGACGGCGCCTGCGGGGACGGGGCGGGCGCGAGGGCAGTGGGCGCGGCGGCGGTCGCCGGAGCCGTGGGCGCCTGGACCGTGGGCGCCTGGACCGTGGTGGGCAGTCCCGCCGCCGCGGCCCAGCGCTGCGCGATACGGCGCGGCCGGGCGTCCGCGAAAACGTCGTCCAGCGTCACCTCCACGTCGATCTCCCGGGCCAGGACCGCCACCAGTTCGACGGCGTCGACCGACGACAGACCCGCGTCGAAGAGATCCGTCTCGGTGCCGGCCGCCGGGCTCCCCGGCAGGAACCGGGCAGCGCGGGCGGCGATCTCGGCTGCCACCTCCGCTACCCCACGGACCCCCGCGGAGCCGGCGACGGCCGGTTCCGGAGCGGCCGGACCGGAGTGCGGCGGCGGGGTGGCGGCCGCGGGCCGCTGGGTGCCCGGCCCGGGGTGCGCCGGGAGGACGGGGGCTTCCGCCTGCGGCCCCGTGGGCACGGGTTGCGGCGGGACGGTGGCCGAGGCCGTTCCGCGGAAGCGGGCGAGGAGGTCGGAGGCCTGGGCGCGGCCCGGGACCCGTCGCTCTATTGCCTCCTCCTCCGGACGACGATCGACACTACGGTTGCGACTGGTGCCGCTACCCGCCTCAGGCATTGCTGTCCTCCGCTGCGTTTTCGGATCCGAGGTCCCAGGAACGGAACTCCCGGAGTTGCTCCCGTGCCACCGACACCTCCAGGCGCGGGGCCTCGACGTCACCGCCGCCCAGACGGGACACCAGGCGCCGGGCGGGAATGTTGCGGGGCGTACGGTCGGCGATCAGGCGCACCGCGCCGCATCCGTGGGCCTCGGCACGGTCGGCCAGCCACTGCAGCAGCCGGTCCTCCACACCGCGGCCGAGGACCCGGCAGCTCATCATCCAGGCCACCACTTCGAGCGTGTCCCCGTCCGCCGTGACGGCCAGGACCCCGATCTGCCCGTACGCGCCGAACCGGTCGCGCGCGGTGGCCGTCCACACCTCGCCGTCCTTGCTGAGCCGTTCCAGTTCGGCGGCGTCCAGCGGGCGGGGCCTGAGGTTGAACTGATTGGTGCGCCTGCTCAGTTGGATGGTGCGCTCGGCCGTCTCCTCGGACACCGGCGCTATGTCGAGTTCGAGCTGGAGATTCGCCAGGAACTCGGCGAACCCCAACTGCGCGCGGGCCTCGTCGCGCACCTGCTCCTCGCGGTAGAAGCCGGCGCGGGCGGCGTCCTCGGCCGTTGCCGCGCGGGGCACGGTCGGCCACACCCTGTGGACGAGGGAGGCGAGTTCCTCCTCCGCCGGGCAGGTGACACACAGCACTTCGGGCAACTGTGCGCGTACGCCCGCGATCTCCACCGGGTTGTCGTCGAGGAAGAGGAAGCTGTCGAGGCCGAGCCGCAGGTCTTCGGCGATCTTCACAATCCGCGTCCACTTCGGCTCCCACGCCGCGGAGATCGCCGCGAAGTGCTCCCGGCGCAGCGGGCTGTCCGGCCGGTCGAGGATGCGGTGCACCGTCTCCTCGTCGTTGTTGGAGACCAGGGCGAGGAGCACTCCGGCCTCCCGCCACTGCGACAGCCGTCGCGCGAGCAGCGCGCGGGCGCCGGTGAAGTCGACGTGCTCGGGGCCGATCTCTCCCGCGACGCCGCTCCACAGCGTCTCGTCCCCGTCGACGACGATGACCTTCGGCGCCGGGCGGCGGATGTTCCACAGCACGTCGGCGAGGCGCAGCGCCACGACCGCCTGGAACTCGTCCTGGAACGGCAGGTGCGCGATCGCGTCGGTGCGCGGGTCGAACAGGTCGTCCGCCGGGTAGGCGTCGTCCTGCCAGGTCGCGGACGGCAGGACGGCGATGCCCGGCCGGTCCACGAGCCCCGCCGTCACCTGTCGCTCCCAAGCGCGCAGCCGCTCGTCGTCGTCACGCTCGGGCAGGAACGCCACGACGAGCGGGGTACGGGTGCGCTCGGCGAGGGCGCGCAGGGCGGCCGGGTACTCGTCGGCGAGCTGGGCCAGCAGGTCTCCGGCCCCGTCCCCGCCACCGGCCTCGTCCGCGAAGCGCGTCAGGTCGCCGGGGCGCAGCAGGACCAGACCCGCTGCGGTCGACTTCGCGGCGAGCACACTGCCCGGGTCGTGCAGGCTGGCGAGGACCTGGTGGTAAGGGGCCTCGACCACGGTGAAGGGCCCGCCCGCGACGCCCGCGTCCTCCAGGGCTACGGACAGCATCGCGGGGAGGTTGCCGAGCGCGAAGGTGGCCGCCACGGCGATGCGGTCCGTGGGCACGGAAGCCGCGGCGGGGGCGACGTCGGGTTCGGGGGCCCGGGAGGGTTCGGAGGCCACGACGGGTCCTTCCGGCAGGGAGATCAGGGTGTCGGGGTCGTCGGCGATCTCGGCGGCCAGGGCGAGGCAGCCGCGCGCGAGGTCCGCGCAGCTCGCCTCGTCGAGGATGTCGGCGTTGTACTCCAGACCGACCTTCCCGAGGCCCGGCATCACGGTCACCATCAGGTCGAGGTCGGAGTAGCCGGTGCCCGCCGGAACGATGCGCAGGCCCTCGGCCGCACCCGCCTGCGGCGGCATGTAGTTGAAGTACACCTCCACGAGGGGGCGTCCTTGCGGTACAGCCCCTCCTGGACGAGGGCGGACATCGCGTCGAAGAACGTGACGCCGCGTTCCAGGACGCGGCTCAGCCGGCCGTCTGTCCGCCGCAGGGTGTCGGTGGCGCTCTCGCCCGCCTCCACCTGGGCGGCGAACGGGATGGGCAGGCCGAAGTACCCGACCGCGTCGAGGGCCGAGACGTGCATACGGGTGTCCACGGGGACCGCCAGGACGAACCGGTTCCGCTCGCGCAGGCGGGCCAGGTGCACCGTCAGCACGCCGAGCCAGAAGGCGGCGGGCGTGATGCCGAGGCGGTTCGCCCGGGCCGTCACCTTCTCGTGGAGGTCCTGCGGCAGCTCCGCCAGGTGCATGGCGGAACGGAACGACCGCTGCGCGGGGCGCGGGCCGGCCAGTTCCAGGTCCAGGCGGCGCGCCCCGGCGAAGTCCGCGCGCCAGTCGGCCGAGGGCCCCTGCTGTTCCGCCGGGCGGGCGGCCTGGGCCCGCAGCAGCAGGTCGATGTCCCGGTTGGTGACGACCGCGGGCGGCTGTGTGCCGCCGAGGCCCGCACCGAGACCGTGGGCCACCAGCATCAGCGAGGCCAGGTCGGACACCGCGTGATGGGCCCCGAACACGAGGACCTGCTCGCCGGACGGGAAGGCCAGCAGCTCGAACCGCCACAGCGGGGCGACGGCCAGGTCGAACGGCGGCTCCATCAGCTCACGCAGCCGCTCGTCCACGTCGGCGTCCTCGCCCACGGGCGACCAGCGCAGCAGATCGCCGTCGAGCGCGCGGCGCACCTCCAGCTGCTGCCCGCCCTCCGCGTCCGGGACGATCGCGGTGCGCAGCGCGGCGTGCCGGGCGGTCAGCGAGGCGATCACCTCGCCCAGCTGTTCCTTGGTCGTCGGGGTGGTCAGACGGACGGCGAGCCCGATGTGGTGCGTGACGGCCGGAGTGCCGTGCTGCTCGGCGCGGAGCAGGCGTACGACGTCCCGCGTGGCGGGATGGCGTACGACCTCGGCGACCTCCTCGGGTTCTTCGTCCGCGCCTGCGGGCGGACCGGCGGCGGAGTCGACCTGCTGCCCGGCGCCCGCGACGAGCTGGTCGGCGACGCTCTCGACGCTCGCGCCGTTGAACAGCGAGGCGATGGGGAGGGACTGGCCGAAGTCCGCCTCGATCAGGCTGCGGATCTGCATGGCCATCACGGAGTCGAGGCCCTGGCCGACGAGCGGCGCGACGATGTCGAGCTCCGGGGCGTCGAACCCCATGGTCGCGGCGAAGCGGTAGCGCAACCGCTCCACGACCGCGTCCCGCGAGTCGAGGGCCTGGCGCCCGCCCCCGGCGGAAGGCCCGCCGGAGCGCGCCACGGTGACGCGGCGGCGCGGCGGGAACAGGCCGACAAGAAGCGGGGGCAGCAGCCCCGGCTCCGTGGCCCGCAGGACGGGCTCGTCGAGCGCGGCGGCCAGGAGCAGCGCGTCGTCCGGGTCCCCGGCGAGAGCGGCGTCCAGGAGCGCGAGCCCCTGGCGGGTGCCGAGGGCGGCGATCCCACCGCGGTTGATCCGCTCCAGGTCCGCCGCGCCGAGGTGGCCGGTCATACCGGTGGCCTCGGCCCACAGGCCCCAGGCGATGGACAGGCCGGGCAGCCCGGTGCGGCGGCGCTGGAGCGCCAGCCCGTCGAGGAACGCGTTGGCGGCCGCGTACCCGCCCTGACCGGCTCCGCCGAGCACGCCCGCCAGCGAGGAGAAGAGCACGAAGGCGGACAGGTCCGCTCCGGCGGTCAGTTCGTGCAGATGCCAGGCGGCGTCGGTCTTCGGCCGCAGGACGGCGTCCAGTCCGTCGGCGTCGATCGACTCGACGACGGCGTCGCGGAGAACGCCCGCGGCGTGGACGACCGCGGTCAGCGGGCAGTCCTGCGGAATCCCGCCCAGGGCCAGCGCCAGCTGCTCGCGGTCGGCCGCGTCGCAGGCCTGCACGGTCACCTTCGCTCCGGCGGCCGTGAGCTCCTCGCGCAGCGCCTCGACGCCCTCGGCCGCGGGGCCGCGCCGGGAGAGGAGGAGCAGGTGCCGGGCGCCGTTGCGGGCGGCGTGCCGGGCCACCTCGGCGCCGAGGCCGCTCGTCCCGCCGGTGATCAGGACCGTGCCTCGGCCGAGGCCAGCGCCCGTTCCCTCGTCGGCCGGTGCCGTCGGCCTGCGGCGCAGCGCGGGTATGTACATCGTCCCGCCGCGCAGGGCCAGTTCGGGCAGGCCGGTGCGCAGGGCCTCCCGCAGGACGTCCTCGTCGAGGCCGTCCGGGTCGCCGTCCACGTCCACGAGGACGACCCGGCCCGGATTCTCGGCACGGGCCGCCCGCGCCAGGCCCCACACGGAAGCGTGGGCGAGGTCGACGGCGGCGTCGGGCTGCTCGGCGCCGGTGAGTACGGCGTGGCGGGTCAGCACGACCAGGCGCTCCGAGGCGGGCCGGTCCCGCGCCAGCCACTCCCGCACGCGGTGCAGCGTGTCCTGGAGCACCGTCCGCGCCCGGGCGGCCTCGCCCCCGGTCACGGCGTCGTGCGAGGTCTCCGCCGTATCGGCGACGCTCAGGAGCGTCACGTCCGAGAGCCCCGCGTCGGCGTCCACACCGGCGCCGGTGTTCCCGTCGGCGTCCGCGGCCGAAGCGCCCGCCTCGTACGGCGACCAGTCGAGGGACAGCAGCACGTCCGTCGCGCTGCCCGGGGTGACGAGGTCGCCGGCCCGCACCGGGCGTACGAGGAGCGACTCGATCCGGGCGACCGGCGCGCCAGCCGGGTCCGCCGCCTCCACGGTGAAGGTGTCGCCCCCGGTGGGCGTGATGCGCACCCGTACCTCGCTCGCGCCCCGGCCGTACAGCGTGACCGTGCCGAAGGAGAAGGGCAGCGGGGTACGGCCGTCCAGTCCGTCGACCGCCGCGGCCTGGAGCGACGCGTCGAGCAGGGCGGGGTGCAGGGCGAACTTCTGCGCCTCCTCCGCCTGCCGGCCGGGCAGGGTGACCTGCGCGAAGACCTCGCCGCCGAGCCGCCACACGTCGGACAGCCCCTGGAACGCCGGCCCGTACTCCAGTCCGGCGTCGGCCATCGTGTCGTAGTGGCCGGCGACGTCCAGCCGCTCCGCCCCGGACGGCGGCCACGCCGTCCCGTACAGCGAGCCGTCGGGCTCCGGGGCCGTGGCGCCCTCGTCGCCCGCGAGGAGTACGGCGCTCGCGTGATGAGTCCACCGCGCCGACCCGTCATGCCGCCGGGGCCGGGAGTGGATGTCCAGCGAGCGGCCGGCGCCGTCCGCGCCGCCGATCTGCACCTGTACGTCGATCTCGCCCTGCTCGGGGAGGGTCAGCGGTGCGTGCAGCGTCAGATCCCGCAGCTCCGTGGAGCCGACCTCGTCGGCGGCGCGGAGGGCCATCTCCACGAAGGCGGTTCCGGGGAGCAGGACGGTGCCGAAGACGGCGTGGTCCTCCAGCCAGGGGTGGGTGGAGCGGGAGACGCGCCCGGTCAGGACGATGTCGTCGCCGCCCGCGAGCCGTACGGCTGCCCCGAGCAACGGGTGCCGCAGCGCCTCCAGTCCGGCGGAACCGACATCGGCGGCCATGGCGGTGGGAGGCTGCCAGTAGCGGCGGCGCTGGAATGCGTACGTCGGCAGGTCCACGAGCCGACCGCCCGCCACCCATGGCGACCAGTCCACCTCCACACCGGCGACGAACACCTCGGCGAGACCGCGCAACAGCTGTGTCTCCTCGGGCTCGTTGCGGCGCAGGGTGCCGGTCGCGGTCACTCCGGTCGTACGGAGGTGGTCCGCGTACTGCGTCACCGCTCCGAGCAGGACGGGGTGGGGGCTGGCCTCGACGAACACCCGATGCCCCGCACCCAGCAACGCATCCAGAGCCGCATCGAACCGGACCGTCTCCCGCAGATTCGTGAACCAGTACTCCGCACCCATCGACGCCGTGTCGATCACCCCACCCGACACCGTCGAGAACAACGGAACCCGACCACTACGCGGCACAACAGGCGACAACACCTCCAGAAGCTCAGCCCTCAACTCCTCCACCTGCGGCGAATGCGACGCATAATCCACCGCGATCCGACGCGCCTGAACCCCATCCGCCTCACACCCCGCAACCAACACATCCAACTCATCCGGAGCACCCGACACCACCACCTGCTCCGGACCATTCACCACAGCAACCTGCAACCCGGCCGACAACCGGCCCGCCACCCCCTCCTCCGACGCCAGAACCGACACCATCCCGCCACGCCCCGACAACCCCACAATCGCCCGACTCCGCAACGCCACCACCCGCGCCGCATCACCCAACGACAAACCACCCGCCACACACGCCGCCGCAATCTCCCCCTGCGAATGACCCACCACCGCAGCCGGACGCACACCCAACGACATCCACACCTCAGCCAGCGACACCATCACCGCGAACAACACCGGCTGCACCACATCAACCCGCCCCAACACCCCCTCATCCCCACCACGCACCACATCCAGCAACGACCACCCATCAACAAACGGCTCCAACGCCGCACCACACTCCGCCATCCGCCCCGCGAACACCGGCGAAGAATCCAACAACTCCCGCGCCATACCCACCCACTGCGAACCCTGACCCGGGAACACAAACACCACACCACCAGCACCAGCACCAGCACCAGCACCAGCAGCCGACGCCGAACGACCGGTCACAACACCCGCCGCCACCCGACCACCAGCCAACTCCGCCAGCCGATCCGCCAGTTCAGGCATCCCGTCACCGAGCACCACCGCCCGGTGCTCCAACACCGCACGCCCCCCGCCAACGTGAACCCCACATCCCGAGGGTCGAGCGCGGAACCCTCGCTGATCCGGGCCAGCAGCCGCGTGGCCTGGTCGGCCAGCGCCGCTTCGGTCCGCCCGGAGAGCACCCACGGCGTGGCGCCGTCACGCGCCGGTTCGGCCGATGCGTTCTCGGCGGCCGGGGCCGCTTCCAGGATCACGTGGGCGTTGGTTCCGCTGTAGCCGAAGGAGGACACACCGGCCCGGCGGGGGCGGTCGTGGTCGGGCCACGGGGTGTTCCGGGTGAGGAGCCTGACGTGGCCCTCGGTCCAGTCGACGTGGTGCGAGGGCTCGTCCACGTGGAGGGTGCGGGGCAGGACGCCGTGGCGCATCGCCTGGACCATCTTGATGACCCCGGCGACACCCGCCGCCGCCTGCGTGTGACCGATGTTCGACTTCACCGACCCCAGCCACAGCGGCCGTTCGGCGTCGCGCCCCTGGCCGTACGTCGCCAGCAGCGCCTGCGCCTCGATCGGGTCACCGAGGGTCGTGCCCGTGCCGTGTCCCTCGACGGCGTCGACGTCCGCCGATGTCAGCCGCGCACTGGCCAGCGCGTCCTGGATCACCCGTTGCTGGGCGGGACCGTTGGGGGCCGTCTGGCCGTTGGACGCGCCGTCCTGGTTGATCGCCGTACCCCGGACGACCGCCAGGACCCGGTGGCCGAGGCGCTCGGCGTCGGAGAGGCGTTCCAGGGCCAGAACGGCCACGCCCTCGCCCCACCCGGTGCCGTCGGCCGCCGTGGCGTAGGACTTGCAGCGGCCGTCGGCGGCGAGGCCGCGCTGCCGGGAGAACTCGACGAAGACGCCCGGCGTGGACAGCACCGTCACACCGCCGGCCAACGCGAGCGAGCACTCGCCGTCGCGCAGCGACCGGACCGCCTGGTCCAGCGCGACCAGCGACGACGAGCAGGCCGTGTCGACCGTGACGGCCGGCCCCTGGAGCCCCAGCGCGTAGGAGACGCGACCCGAGACGAGGCTGCCGACGCTGCCGCCGCCGGGGTCGTAGTCGTGGTGGAAGGAGCCCGCGAAGACACCGGTGCGCGTCTCCTTGAGGGAGTGCGGGCTGATGCCCGCGTTCTCCAGCGCCTGCCACGAGGCCTCCAGCATCAGCCGCTGCTGCGGGTCCATGCCGTGCGCCTCGCGCGGCGTGATCCCGAAGAGCCCCGGGTCGAAGTCCGCCGCGTCGTGCAGGAATCCACCGGAGCGGGTGTAGGTCTTGCCGGGGCTTCCCGGTTCCGGGTCGTACAGCGTGTCGAGGTCCCAGCCGCGGTCGGCCGGGAACGCGCCGATCGCGTCCTCGCCCTTGACGACGAGGTCCCACAGGTGGTCCGGCGAGGACACGCCTCCGGGCAGTCGGCAGCTCATGCCGACGATCGCCACCGGTTCGTGGCGGCGGCTCTCCGCGGTCTTCAACCGCCCGCGCGTGGCGTGCAGTTCCTCGGAGACCGCCTTCAGGTACTTCAGCAGCTCGTCTTCGGTGGGCATGAAATCACTCTCAACTCAGGTCGGTGGGCGACGCGTCGCCGGAGATGGAGATGGAGATGCCGAGGCTGTTGTTGACGAAGTCCAGGACCTCGTCCGCGGTCGCGGATTCGAGGCCGCCCGGGGCCGGTTCGCCGGTTTCGGCGACGGGTTCCCCGTTCGGCCAGGGGTCCGTCAGGGCGCGCACGGCCTCGGCCAGAGCGGCTCGCTGGGCACCGGTGAGGTCGAGGGCGGCCAGGCCGGTCCCGGCCCGGGCGAGGTCGGCCATGACCTGCTCGTAGCTCGGCTCGACGGTGGTGGGCAGGGCGGGGGCCGGGGCGATCCGGCCGAGGAGGTGGTCGACCAGGGCGTGCGGGCTCGGGTGGTCGAACACCGCGGTGGCACTCAGCTTCAGACCGATACGGTGGTTGATCCTGTTCCGGAGTTCGATCGCGGTCAGGGAGTCGAAGCCCAGGTCACGGAAGGCGCCGTCGGCGGAGACGCCTCGGGAGTCGCCGTGCCCGAGCACCAGGGCGATGTCGGTCAGAACCAGATCGAGCAGCAGGGCCCGGCGCTGGTCCTCCGGAAGACCGCGCAGCCGGTCCGCCAGCGGCTCGGCGGGTGCCGCCGGGGCCGCCGGGGCAGTCGCCGCCCGCGCGCCCCGGGCGGGAGCGAGGTCCCGCAGGAGGGGGCGACCGTTTCCCCGCCGCGCAGCGCGTCCGGGTCGACCCGGACGGGAACGACGGTGGCCCGTGCGCTTCTCAGCGCCCGGTCGAAGGCGGCAAGGCCCTCCTCCTCGGAGGTGGGCAGCAGCCCCGTGCGGGCGATCCGGCCCAGGTCGGCGGCGCCGAGCCCGGCCGTCATCGTGCTGGCCGGCGTCCACATGCCCCACGCGACGGAGACAGCGGGGCGGCCCGCCGCGTGCCGGCGGGCGGCGAACGCGTCCACATAGGCGTTGGCCGCGGCGTAGTTGGCCTGCCCGGCCGAGCCGAGGACACCGGCGACCGAGGAGAACACGACGAAGGCCGCCAGGTCCGCGTCGGCGGTCAGTTCGTCCAGCGCGTGCACCGCGTCCGCCTTCGGCCGCAGCACGGTCGCGATCCGCTCCGGTGTGAGCGCCTCCAGGACGCCGTCGTCGAGGACCCCGGCCGTGTGCACCACGGCCGTCAGCGGATGCTCCGCCGGGATGCTCCCGAGCGCCTTGGCCAGTTGTTCGCGGTCCGCGACGTCGCAGGCCTCGGACCACACCCGTACGCCCCCGTCCACCAGGTCCGCGGGCGCCTCACCGCCGCCGCGGCTGAGGAGAAGGACGCTGCGGACACCGTGCTCGGCGACCAGCCGCCGCACGACGAGCTGCCCCAGTGTGCCGCTCGCGCCGGTGACGACGACGGTTCCGTCCGGGTCGAGCGGACGCGGCAGGGTCAGGACCGCCCTGCCCCCGGCTCACCCTCGGCCAGACGCAGGGAGACGTCCGCCGCCGACCGTACGTCGTGGGCCGTGACCGGCAGCGGGCGCAGCACTCCGGCGTCGAACAGGTCGGTGATCAGCTGGAGTCCGGCGTGCACCGGCTTCCGTACGGGATCGGATCCGCCGGTGGCGACGAACCGGCCCCCGCGGCGAGCAGCAGGGCGGCGGACGCTTCGGCGGACGCGCTGTTGTGCGGGGCCAGGACGAGGTCGAGTCCGGTGGGCACCTTCCTCGCCACATCACCGGCCTCCGGCTCCGCGAGGTGCGCCTCGTCGAGGCCCAGGCCGCGCAGGGCGTCCCGGTCGTCGTGGGGCGCGGTGGCGAACACCTCGGCACCCAGGTGCCGGGCGATCTGGACGGCCGCGAGGCCGACGGCCGAGGCGGCCGAGTGGATCAGCACCCGCTGACCCGCCCGCAGCTCCGCCTCGTCCGCCAGGGCGTGCCAGGCGGTGAGGAACACGGTCGGCGACGCGGCCTCGGCGAAGCTCAGGGCGCTCGGCAGGCGGTGGACCGACCGGTGACCGCTCACCGCGGTCCGGCCCAGCGCGCCGCCGTCCGGGAAGACCCCCAGACCCGGTCGCCCACGGCCACCCCGGTCACCGCCGTGCCGACCTCCGTCACGACGCCGGCGCCTTCGGTGCCGGGCGCCCCGGCCGGGCCGGTGAGCTGCTCGCGGGTGATCCCGGCGGCCCGCACGGCCACCCGGACGTCCTCGGGGCCCAGCGGCGCGGCCGGGGCCGGGACGACGGCGAAGGCGTCCGGGCCGTCGCCACCGGTCGTTTGGAGACGCCAGTCGGGAGCGTCGGGCAGCGGGAGGACCGCCGGGGCCGTCCGGACGAGCCGGGGGACGAAGACCTGTCCCCCGCGGACGGCGGTCTGGGGTTCGCCGGAGGCGACGGCCGCGGCCACGGCATCGTCCGTCCGCCGGTCCACGTCGACGGCGAGGATCCGCCCGGGGTGTTCGGCCTGGGCCGAGCGCAGCAGCCCCCACACGGCGGCGGTGGCCGGGTCGGCGTGCTCCATGACCGCGCCCCGGGTGACCACGGCGAGCCGCGCCTCGTCCGTCCCGTCGGCCAGGAACCGCTGGACGGATTCCAGCACCTCGGCCAGCCGGGTGTGCGCGTCGCCGGGCTCGACGGAAACGACGGTGAGCGGTGTCGCGGGCCGCCCGGCGGTCTCCGCCACCGTCACGGGGCGCCAGCGCAGGTGGAGTCCGCCGTCCCGTTCGGGCGCGGAGGCCGCGGACAGGGGGCGCAGGGCCAGTGCGTCCACGGTGACGACGGGCTGCCCCACGCTGTCGACGGCGGTCAGGGACACCGCGCCGTCACCGGCGGCGGTGATCCGGACCCGTACCGCGGTCGCGCCGGACGCCTCCAGGGTCACGCCCGTCCACGAGAACGGCAGCAGGGGCGCCGCGCCGTCGGTGTCCGCGAGAGAGGGAACCCCGAGCGTCACGGCGTGCAGGGCGGCGTCGAGCAGCGCCGGATGGATGCCGAACGTGTCGGGCTGTACGGGGAGTTCGACCTCCGCGTACAGGGCGTCGGCGGTGCGCCGTACGGTACGCAGGCCCTGGAAGGCCGGGCCGTAGCCGTAGCCCCGTTCGGCCAGGTCGCCGTAGAGGCCGTCGACCGGCACCGGCTCGGCGTCGGCGGGCGGCCAGGCCCAGGCGTCGGCCGGGCGCGGGGACACAGCGCAGAGCGTGCCCGTCGCGTGCGGGACCAGCTCCTGGGCTCCGGCGACGGGGGCGGGCGAGGAGTGGACGGTGACGGACCGCCGTCCCGCCTCGTCCGGGGCGCCGACGACGACCTGGAGATACACGGCGGTGTCAGCCGGCAGGACCAGGGGTGTCCGCAGCGTCAGCTCCTCGACGAGCGGGCAGCCCACCTCGTGGCCCGCGTGCAGGGCCAGGTCGAGGAAAGCGGTGCCGGGCAGCAGGACCGTGCCGGCCACCGCGTGGTCGGCGAACCAGGAGTGCGCGCCGGGCAGAATCCGGCCGGTGAACACCGCCTGTCCATCGGCCAGGTGCACGGCCGCGCCGAGCAGCGGGTGCCGGGTGGCGGTCAGACCGGCGGCCCGGACTCCGGCTGTGGAGGCGGACGCGCCCTGCCAGTAGCGCCGGCCCGCGAAGGGGTAGCCCGGCAGTTCCGCGCGCCGCCCGCCGGGCAGCAGGCGCTCCCACGCCACCGGTACGCCCCCGACGAAGGTCTCGGCGAGCGCCCGGGTCAGCGCGAGGGGCTCGGGGACACCGGACTTGAGGGTGGCCACGGCGACGAACCCGTCGTCCTCGGTGGCCTCTTCGAGGGTGGCGTGCACCATCGGGGTGACGACGGCCTCGGGTCCGACCTCCAGATAGGCGGTGACTCCCCGGCCGGCCAGGCTCCGTACCCCGTCGGCGAAGCGGACGGCGCGGCGGACGTGCTCCACCCAGTAGCGCGGGGTGCACAGAAGCTCGGCGTCGACGGGGGCGCCGGTGACGTTCGACACCACGGGGATCCGCGGCGCCCGGAACTCCAGACCGGCCAGCACCTCGGCGAACGCGTCGAGCATCGCGTCCATCCGGTGCGAGTGGAACGCGTGCGATACGGAGAGACGGCGGACTCGCGCTCCGGCGGCCCGGAAGTGCTCGGCGACGGCGACGGCGGCCTCCTCGTCTCCCGAAACGACGACGGCCCGGGGCCCGTTGACCGCGGCGATCCCGACGGCGTGCGCCAGGCCCGCCGCTTCGATGTACGCCTCGGCCTCCTGTTCGTCGGCGGCGATCGCCACCATCGCCCCGCCCTCGGGCAGGCCCTGCATCAGCCGGCCGCGCGCCGCCACGAGGGCGCACGCGTCGCCCAGCGAGAGGACGTCGGCCGCGTACGCCGCGGTGATCTCGCCCAGGGAGTGGCCCATGACATGGCCGGGGGTCACCCCCCAGGTCCGGAGCAGTTCGAGAAGCCCGGCCTCCAGCGCGAACAGCCCGGTCTGGGTGTACATGCTCTGCTGGAGGAGAGCGGCCTCCGGGGAGCCTTCGAGGGCGAACACCACGTCCTTCAGGGGGTGTTCGGCGTACCCATCGAGGTGCGCGTCCACGGCGGCGCACACGGCGTCGAACGCCTCGGCGAAGACCGGATACCGCTCGTACAGCTCCCGTCCCATGCCGGCCCGCTGCGAGCCCTGGCCGGAGAAGACCAGCGCGAGCCCGCCCGTTCCGGTGGCGGAGCCGGTCACGGCGGCGGCCGCGTCCTCGCCGCGGGCGAGCGCGTCCAGCGCGGCGGCCAGTTCGTCACGCCCGTCGCCCAGCACCACCGCCCGGTGCTCCATCAGGGCCCGGCCCGTGGCCAGGGTGTATCCGACGTCCCGGGGGTCGAGACCGGGGTCGTCGCTGATCCGTGCGAGCAGCCGGGCCGCCTGGCGGCGCACCCCGGCGGGGCTCTTCGCCGACAGCGCCCAGGGGGTCACCGGCACTTCGGCGACCGTCTCGCCCTCGGGGGCGGTCTCCTCGGGCGGCGCCTCCAGGATCACGTGTGCGTTGGTGCCACTGATACCGAAGGACGAGACGGCCGAGCGCCGGGGACGGTCGGCCTCCGGCCAATCCTGATGGTCCGTCAGCACTCGTACCGATCCGGACTCCCAGTCGACATGACGGGAGGGTGTCGACGCGTGCAGGGTGCGCGGCATGACGCCGTGCCGCATCGCGTACACCGCCTTGATGATGCCCGCGACGCCCGCCGCCGCCTGGCTGTGGCCGATGTTGGACTTGATCGACCCCAGCCACAGCGGCCGTTCGGCGTCGCGCCCCTGGCCGTACGTGGCCAGCAGCGCCTGCGCCTCGATCGGGTCGCCCAACGACGTACCCGTACCGTGCGCCTCGACCATGTCGACGTCGGCGCTGCTCAGCCGCGCCCCGGCCAGCGCGTCACGGATGACGCGCTGCTGGGAGGGGCCGTTCGGCGCGGTCATGCCGTTGCTGCCACCGTCCTGGTTGACGGCCGAGCCGCGTACGACCGCGAGGACCGGGTGCCCGTTGCGCCGGGCGTCCGAAAGCCGCTCGACGACGAGCAGGCCCACGCCTTCCGACCAGCCGGCCCCGTCCGCGTCGTCGGAGAACGCCTTGCAGCGGCCGTCGACCGACATGGCCCGCTGGCGCGAGAACTCCACGAACGTCGTCGGCGTCGACATCACCGTCACACCACCGGCCAGCGCGAGCGAGCACTCCCCGTTCCGCAGCGCCTGCGCCGCCAGATGCAACGCCACCAACGACGACGAACACGCCGTGTCCACCGTCAACGCCGGACCTTCCAAGCCCAGTTGATACGCGATCCGGCCCGAGGCCACGCTGGAGGCGTTGCCGAGCATGCGGAATCCGTCCATGCCCTCGACCGGCTCGTGCAGCGGCGGCCCGTACTCACCGGCCATCAGTCCGGCGAAGACGCCGGTCCGGCTGCCGCGCAGCGAGGTCGGGTCGATGCCGGTCCGCTCCAGCGCCTCCCACGCCGTCTCCAGCAGCAGCCGCTGCTGCGGATCCATCGCCACGGCCTCACGCGGGCTGATCCCGAAGAATTCGGGGTCGAACACGGCGGCGTCGTGCAGGAAGCCGCCGCGCCGCGTATAGGTCTTGCCCGCGCGGTCGGGGTCGGGGTCGTACAGGTCCGCGATGTCCCAGCCCCGGTCGGCCGGGAAGTCGGTGATCGCGTCGAGACCGTCCAGGGTCGCCCGCCACAGCTCCCCGGGAGACTCGATGCCGCCCGGGTAGCGGCAGGCCATGCCGACGATGACGATCGGGTCGTCGTCCGTCGTTGTGGTGACCGGCGCCGGGGCGGTGGTGACGGCTTCGGTGCCCTGGATCTGTTCGTGGAGGTAGCCGGCCAGGGCGGTGAGGGTCGGATAGTCGAAGACCAGCGTGGAGGGCAGCCGCAGCCCGGTCGCCGACTGCAGCCGCTGCCGCAGCTCCAGCCCCGTCAACGAGTCGAACCCCAGATCCCGGAAGGCCCGGTCGGCGTCCACCGACGCACCGGACGACGCACCATGGCCCAGCACCAGCGCCACCTGCGCCCCGACCAGCTCGACGAGAGCCGCCGTACGGTCCTCGGAGCTCAGAGCCGCCATCTCCGCAGCCCAGGAAGAGGACCCGCCGAGGCCGACGAGGTCCGCCGCACGTCGCGCCGGGGCACGGACGAGAGCCTTGAAGACGGGCGGAAGAGTGCCCTGCGCCGCCTGGTTCCGCAGCGCCGGGAGGTCCAGGCGCGCGGGGAACAGGGTGGCCCGGTCGGCGGCGACAGCCGCGTCGAAGAGGGCCAGCCCCTGTTCCGGTGACATCGGGGCGAGCCCGCCCCTGGTCAGCCGGGCCAGGTCGGCGTCGTCGAGGTGGGCGGTCATGGAACTGTCACTGCTCCACAGACCCCACGCCAACGACGTCCCCGCCAGCCCCTGAGCACGACGCGACAACGCCAGAGCGTCCAGATACGCATTCGCAGCCGCGTAGTTGCCCTGACCAGCCGTACCCATCACACCCGCGGCCGACGAGAACAGAACGAACGCCGACAACTCCGAGCCCCGCGTCAACTCATCCAGCAGACGGGCCCCTTCGACCTTCGGCCGCATCACCGTGTCCAGACGCTCCGGCGTCAGCGCGGTCACCACACCGTCGTCCAGAACACCCGCCGCATGAATCACCGCAGTCAGCGGATGCTCCACCGCAACACCGGCCAGCGCAGCCGCCAGACCCTCCCGGTCCGCCACATCACACGCCGCGAACGACACCGACGCACCCGCCGACTCCAGCTCCGCAACCAACTCCCGCGAACCCTCAAGCCCCCGCCGCCCCACCAGCAACAGGTGCCGCACCCCGTACTCGGCCACGAGATGCCGGGCGACCAAACCACCCAACGCCCCACCGGCACCCGTGACCAACACCGTCCCCTCAGAACTCCACTCCCGCACGGACACCGACTCCGCGGCAACCGGTGCCAGCCGGGGCACCACCAACCGGCCCCCCACCACAGAAACCTGCGGCTCACCCGAAGCGACAGCCAACGCAACGGCCGTTTCCCGATCCGTGCCCTCGGCCGTGTCGACGGCGAAGATCCGCCCGGGGTGTTCGGTCTGCGCGGAGCGCAGAAGACCCCACACGGCGGCGGTCGCCGGGTCGGCCTGCTCCGTGATCCCGCCCCGGGTGACCACGGCGAGCCGGGCGCCCTCGTCGTCCGCCGACGCGGCCAGGAACCGCTGCACCGACTCCAGCACCCCGGCCACCACCGTACGAACGTCCCCACCGGGCTCGACGTACTCGACCACGACCCCGTCCGGCACCGCACCGGCCACGGCCGGAACCGGCACATCCACCCACCTCACCTCGAACAACGGATCCCCGGCCACCGCCGAACCCAGCTGCTCCCGCGACATCGGCTGCAACCGCAGCTCATCCACCGACACCACCGGCACACCCGCACCGTCGAACGCCACCAGACGGACGGCCCCGTCGCCCAGCGGCGTCAGCCGCACCCGCAGCGCGGACGCGCCCACCGAGTGCAGCCGCACCCCGCTCCACGAGAACGGCACCTTCATGTCGTCCGACGGCAGCGGATGCAGGGCGGCGTCCAGCAGCGCCGGATGGATACCGAAGGCGTCGGGCTCGTCCGGCAACCGCACCTCGGCGAACATCTCGTCCCCCGCACGCCACAGGGCACGCAGGCCCCGGAAGGCCGGCCCGTATCCGTATCCCAAGGAAGCCAGCGTCTCGTACGCCTCGGCCCCGTCGACACGCTGACCGTCCGCAGGCGGCCACGCTCCCTCCAGCCGCTCCTCCGCGGCCCCGACGGGGCGGGCGACGACCGTGCCGACGGCGTGCCGGACCCATTCCGCCCCGGAGTCGAGACCGGCGTCCGCGCCCTGGACCCGCGAGTGCACCGCGACCGGCCGACGCCCCGCACCGTCCGCGGCCCCCACCGACACCTGCACCGCCACCGACACGTCCCCCGACAGGACGAGCGGCCGCTCCAGCGTCAACTCCTCCAGCACATCGCAGCCGACCTCGTCGGCGGCGCGGAGGGCCATCTCCACGAAGGCGGTTCCGGGGAGCAGGACGGTGCCGAAGACGGCGTGGTCCTCCAGCCAGGGGTGGGTGGAGCGGGAGACGCGCCCGGTCAGGACGATGTCGTCGCCGCCCGCGAGCCGTACGGCCGCCCCGAGCAACGGGTGGTCCGCGGGGTGCTGCCCGAGCCCGGCCGCGTTCACCACCGAGCGGCCCGCGGCCAGCCAGTGCCGACTGCGCTGGAAGGCATACGTCGGCAGGTCCACGAGCCGACCGCCCGCCACCCACGGCGACCAGTCCACCTCCACACCGGCGACGAACACCTCAGCCACGCTCTGCAGCAGCCGGGCTCGTTCGGCCTCACGTCGGCGGAGGGTCCCGACCGCCGTCACCCCGGCCGTGCCGGAGGCTTCGGCCGCCTGCGTCACCGCTCCGAGCAGGACCGGGTGGGGGCTGGCCTCGACGAACACCCGATGCCCCGCACCCAGCAACGCATCCAGAGCCGCATCGAACCGGACCGTCTCCCGCAGATTCGTGAACCAGTACTCCGCACCCATCGACGCCGTGTCGATCACCCCACCCGACACCGTCGAGAACAACGGAACCCGACCACTACGCGGCACAACAGGCGACAACACCTCCAGAAGCTCAGCCCTCAACTCCTCCACCTGCGGCGAATGCGACGCATAATCCACCGCGATCCGACGCGCCTGAACCCCATCCGCCTCACACCCCGCAACCAACACATCCAACTCATCCGGAGCACCCGACACCACCACCTGCTCCGGACCATTCACCACAGCAACCTGCAACCCGGCCGACAACCGGCCCGCCACCCCCTCCTCCGACGCCAGAACCGACACCATCCCGCCACGCCCCGACAACCCCACAATCGCCCGACTCCGCAACGCCACCACCCGCGCCGCATCACCCAACGACAAACCACCCGCCACACACGCCGCCGCAATCTCCCCCTGCGAATGACCCACCACCGCAGCCGGACGCACACCCAACGACATCCACACCTCAGCCAGCGACACCATCACCGCGAACAACACCGGCTGCACCACATCAACCCGCCCCAACACCCCCTCATCCCCACCACGCACCACATCCAGCAACGACCACCCATCAACAAACGGCTCCAACGCCGCACCACACTCCGCCATCCGCCCCGCGAACACCGGCGAAGAATCCAACAACTCCCGCGCCATACCCACCCACTGCGAACCCTGACCCGGGAACACAAACACCACACCACCAGCACCAGCACCAGCACCAGCACCAGCACCAGCACCAGCACCAGCAGCCGACGCCGAACGACCGGTCACAACACCCGCCGCCACCCGACCACCAGCCAACTCCGCCAGCCGATCCGCCAGTTCAGGCATCCCAGCACCGAGCACCACCGCCCGGTGCTCCAACACCGCACGCCCCCCGCCAACGTGAACCCCACATCCCGAGGGTCGAGGTCACCCGCCTCACCGACGTGTGCGAGCAGGCGCGCCGCCTGTTCCGACAGCGCGGCGCCACTGCGCCCGGACAGCACCCACGGCACCATCGGCGCATCCACCACCGACGGGGCTTCCGGCGCCTGGGGCAGGGCGGGCAGGGCGACGGCATCGGCCGGTGCGTCCTCGGCGGCGGGGGCCGCCTCCAGGATCACGTGGGCATTGGTGCCGCCGATACCGAACGAGGACACACCCGACCGACGCGGCCGTGCGCTCGCCGGCCACGATTCGTTGTCCGTCAGGAGCTTGACCTGCCCCGAAGTCCAGTCGACGTGGTGAGAGGGTGTCGAGGCGTGCAGGGTGCGCGGCATGACGCCGTGCCGCATCGCCTGGACCATCTTGATAACCCCGGCGACACCCGCCGCCGCCTGCGTATGACCGATGTTCGACTTCACCGACCCCAGCCACAGCGGCCGTTCGGCGTCGCGCCCCTGGCCGTACGTCGCCAGCAGCGCCTGCGCCTCGATCGGGTCGCCCAACGACGTACCCGTACCGTGCGCCTCGACCACATCCACATCCGCACTGCCCAGACCCGCCACAGCCAACGCATCACGAATCACCCGCTGCTGCGAAGGACCGTTCGGCGCCGTCAGCCCATTACTGCCACCGTCCTGGTTCACAGCCGAACCACGCACCACCGCAAGGACCGGGTGCCCGTTGCGCCGGGCGTCCGAAAGCCGCTCGACGACGACCAGGCCCACGCCTTCCGACCAGCCGGCCCCGTCCGCGTCGTCGGAGAACGCCTTACAGCGGCCGTCGACCGACATGGCCCGCTGGCGCGAGAACTCCACGAACGTCGTCGGCGTCGACATCACCGTCACACCACCGGCCAGCGCGAGCGAGCACTCCCCGTTCCGCAGCGCCTGCGCCGCCAGATGCAACGCCACCAACGACGACGAACACGCCGTGTCCACCGTCAACGCCGGACCTTCCAAGCCCAGTTGATACGCGATCCGGCCGGAGGCGACACCACCGCTGTTGCCGGTGATCATCAGGCCCTCGATGTCCTCCGTCGCCTCGGACAGCCAGGATCCGTAGTCGTGGTACATCAGTCCGGCGAAGACGCCGGTCCGGCTGCCGCGCAGCGAGGTCGGGTCAATGCCGGTCCGCTCCAGCGCCTCCCACGCCGTCTCCAGCAGCAGCCGCTGCTGCGGATCCATCGCCACGGCCTCACGCGGGCTGATCCCGAAGAACTCGGCGTCGAAGTCACCCGCCCCGGACAGGAATCCGCCGCGCCGGGAGTAGCTCGTACCGACGTGGCCCGGGTCGGGGTCGTACAGTCCCTCGATGTCCCAGCCCCGGTCGGCCGGGAACTCGGTGATCGCGTCGACACCGTCGAGGGTCGCCTGCCACAGCGCCTGCGGCGAGTCGATCCCGCCGGGCAGCCGGCACGCCATGCCGACGATGACGACCGGGTCGTCCTCCCCACCCGCCCCGGCCGGCACGGTTCGGACAGGGGCGGCTTCGGTGCCCTGGATCTGTTCGTCGAGGTAGCCGGCCAGGGCGGTGAGGGTCGGATAGTCGAAGACCAGCGTGGAGGGCAGCCGCAGCCCGGTCGCCGACTGCAGCCGCTGCCGCAGCTCCAGCCCCGTCAACGAGTCGAACCCCAGATCCCGGAAGGCCCGGTCGGCGTCCACCGACGCACCGGACGACGCACCATGGCCCAGCACCAGCGCCACCTGCGCCCCGACCAGCTCGACGAGAGCCGCCGTACGGTCCTCCGAGCTCAGAGCCGCCATCTCCGCGGCCCACGACGACGCTTCTTCGGCGGTCGGCGCCGCCGCGCGGCGTGCGGGCGTGCGGACCAGAGAGGAGAAGACGGGCGGAAGAATGCCCTGCGCCGCCTGGTTCCGCAGCGCCGGGAGGTCGAAACGGGCCGGGACGATCGTCGCCCGGTCGGCGGCGAGAGCCGCGTCGAAGAGCGCGAGACCCTGAGTCGTCGACATCGACCCCAGGCCGCTCCGCGACAGCCGGGCCAGGTCGGCGTCGTCGAGGTGGGCGGTCATGGAACTGTCACTGCTCCACAGACCCCACGCCAACGACGTCCCCGCCAGCCCCTGAGCACGACGCGACAACGCCAGAGCGTCCAGATACGCATTCGCAGCCGCGTAGTTGCCCTGACCAGCCGTACCCATCACACCCGCGGCCGACGAGAACAGAACGAACGCCGACAACTCCGAGCCCCGCGTCAACTCATCCAGCAGACGGGCCCCTTCGACCTTCGGCCGCATCACCGTGTCCAGACGCTCCGGCGTCAGCGCGGTCACCACACCGTCATCCAGAACACCCGCCGCATGAATCACCGCAGTCAGCGGATGCTCCACCGCAACACCGGCCAACGCAGCCGCCAGACCCTCCCGGTCCGCCACATCACACGCCGCGAACGACACCGACGCACCCGCCGACTCCAGCTCCGCAACCAACTCCCGCGAACCCTCAAGCCCCCGCCGCCCCACCAGCAACAGGTGCCGCACCCCGTACTCGGCCACGAGATGCCGGGCGACCAAACCACCCAACGCCCCACCGGCACCCGTGACCAACACCGTCCCCTCAGAACTCCACTCCCGAGCGGACACCGACTCCGCGGCAACCGGTGTCAGCCGGGGCACCACCAACCGGCCCGCCACCACAGAAACCTGCGGCTCACCCGAAGCGACAGCCAACGCAACGGCCGACTCGACGTCGGCATCGGCATCGACATCGGCATCGGCGGGCACATCGACGATCACCAGGCGCCCCGGGTGCTCGGCCTGCGCGGAACGCAGAAGGCCCCACACCGCGGACGTCGCAGGATCCGGTGTATCCGACATCTCACCCCGGGTGACCACGGCGAGCCGGGCGTCCTCGTCGTCCGCCGACGCGGCCAGGAACCGCTGCACCGACTCCAGCACCCCGGCCACCACCGTACGAACGTCCCCACCGGGCTCGACGTACTCGACCACGACCCCGTCCGGCACCGCACCGGCCACGGCCGGAACCGGCACATCCACCCACCGCACCTCGAACAACGGGTCCCCGGCCACCGCCGAACCCAGCTGCTCCCGCGACATCGGCTGCAACCGCAGCTCATCCACCGACACCACCGGCACACCCGCACCGTCGAACGCCACCAGACGCACGGCCCCGTCGGCGCTCCGTGTCAGCCGCACCCGCAGCACGGACGCGCCCACCGAGTGCAGCCGCACCCCGCTCCACGAGAACGGGACCCACAACTCACCCTCCAGCAGGGGGTGCAGGGCGGCATCCAGCAACGCCGGGTGCACGCCGAACTCGTCCGGCTCGTCCGGCATCCGCACCTCGGCGAACAGGTCGTCGCCGACGCTCCAGACGGCGTGCAGGCCGCGGAAGACAGGGCCGTACCCGTATCCCACACCGGCCAGTCGCTCGTACGCGTCGGAGATCTCGACACGCTGGGCCCCGGCGGGCGGCCATGCACCCTCCAGTCGCTCCTCCGTCACCGCTACGGGGCCGGCGGCCAGCTCACCGACGGCGTGCCGGACCCATTCCGCCTCGGAGTCGAGACCGGCGTCCGCGCCCTGGACCCGCGAGTGCACCGCGACAGGCCGACGCCCCGCACCGTCCGCGGCCCCCACCGACACCTGCACCGCCACCGACACATCCCCCGACAGGACGAGCGGCCGCTCCAGCGTCAACTCCTCCAGCACATCGCAGCCGACCTCGTCGGCGGCGTGCAGAGCAAGCTCGACGAAGGCGGTCCCGGGCAGGATGACCGTGCCGAAGACGGCGTGGTCCTCCAGCCAGGGGTGGGTGGGCAGCGAAAGCTGCCCCGCCAGGACAAGGCCGTCCTGGGACGCCAGGCGCACGACGGCACCGAGCAGCGGATGCCCGGCCGTGTTCAGCCCGAGCCCGGCCGCGTCCACCACCGAGCGGCCCGCGGCCAGCCAGTGCCGACTGCGCTGGAAGGCATACGTCGGCAGGTCCACGAGCCGACCGCCCGCCACCCATGGCGACCAGTCCACCTCCACACCGGCGACGAACACCTCAGCCACGCTCTGCAGCAGCCGGGCCTCCCCGCCCTCGTTGCGCCGGAGCGTACCGACGGCGCTCACCCCGGCCACACCGTTGCCCTCCGCGGCCTGAGTGACCGCGCCTGTCAGCACGGGGTGGGGGCTGGCCTCGACGAACACCCGATGCCCCGCACCCAGCAACGCATCCAGAGCCGCGTCGAACCGGACCGTCTCCCGCAGATTCGTGAACCAGTACTCCGCACCCATCGTCGCGGTGTCGATCACCTCACCCGACACCGTCGAGAACAGCGGAACCCGACCACTGCGCGGCACAACAGGCGAGAGCACGTCCAGGAGCTCAGCCCTCAGCTCCTCCACCTGCGGCGAATGCGACGCATAATCCACCGCGATCCGACGCGCCTGAACCCCATCCGCCTCACACCCCGCAACCAACACATCCAACTCATCCGGAGCACCCGACACCACCACCTGCTCCGGACCATTCACCACAGCAACCTGCAACCCGGCCGACAACCGGCCCGCCACCCCCTCCTCCGACGCCAGAACCGACACCATCCCGCCACGCCCCGACAACCCCACAATCGCCCGACTCCGCAACGCCACCACCCGCGCCGCATCACCCAACGACAAACCACCCGCCACACACGCCGCCGCGATCTCCCCCTGCGAATGACCCACCACCGCAGCCGGACGCACACCCAACGACATCCACACCTCAGCCAGCGACACCATCACCGCGAACAACACCGGCTGCACCACATCAACCCGCCCCAACACCCCCTCATCCCCACCACGCACCACATCCAGCAACGACCACCCATCAACAAACGGCTCCAACGCCGCACCACACTCCGCCATCCGCCCCGCGAACACCGGCGAAGAATCCAACAACTCCCGCGCCATACCCACCCACTGCGAACCCTGACCCGGGAACACAAACACCACATCAGCCGACGACGCCGAGCGACCGGTCACGACACCTCGCCCCACACCCCCGGCCGCCAACTCGCGCAATCCTGCGGTGCGTTCGAGAACGTCGTCGCCCAGGACGACGGACCGGTGCTCCAGCGCCGCGCGCCCAGCCGTCAGCGTGTACGCGATGTCGCGTGCGTCGAGGTCCGCGTCCTCGCCGACGCGGGCGAGCAGACGAGCCGCCTGCTGCCGCAAAGCCGCCTCGCTCCGCGCCGAAAGGACCCAGGGGGCAGCTCCGTCCGGCGATTCGGCCGCCGGCGGCTCCTCCGCGTCGGCCGGGGCCGCCTCCAGGATCACGTGGGCATTGGTGCCGCTGATACCGAAGGACGACACGGCGGAGCGTCGCGAGCGTTCCGGCTCGGGCCACTCCCGCCGGTTCGTCAGTACGCTGACGGCGCCGGCTTCCCAGTCGACGTGGTGGGACGGTGTCGTGGCGTGCAGCGAGCGCGGCATGACGCCGTGGCGCATCGCCTGGACCATCTTGATGACCCCGGCGACACCCGCCGCCGCCTGCGTGTGGCCGATGTTCGACTTGAGCGAACCGAGCCACAGCGGATTTCCGGTCCCGCGCCCCTGGCCGTACGTGGCCAGCAGCGCCTGCGCCTCGATCGGGTCGCCCAACGACGTACCCGTACCGTGCGCCTCGACCACATCCACATCCGCACTGCCCAGACCCGCCACAGCCAACGCATCACGAATCACCCGCTGCTGCGAAGGACCGTTCGGCGCCGTCAACCCATTACTGCCACCGTCCTGGTTCACAGCCGAACCACGCACCACCGCAAGGACCGGGTGCCCGTTGCGCCGGGCGTCCGAAAGCCGCTCGACGACGACCAGGCCGACCCCTTCGGCCCAGCCCGTGCCGTCGGCGTCGTCGGAGAAGGGCTTGCAGCGGCCGTCGGGAGCGAGGCCGCGCTGCCGGGAGAACTCGACGAACATGCCGGGCGTGGACAGCACCGTCACACCGCCGGCGAGTGCCAGGGACGACTCGCCGCTGCGCACCGACTGCACCGCCTGGTGGAGGGCGACCAGGGACGACGAGCAGGCGGTGTCGACGGTCAGCGCCGGGCCCTCCAGACCCAGCAGGTAGGAGATGCGGCCCGAGGCCACGCTGGTGGTGTTCCCGGTGAGGCGGAAGCCCTCGGTGCCGTCGGCCGGGGCGTTCAGGCGCGGGCCGTACTCCATGTTCGTGGCACCGACGAAGACACCGGTCCGGCTGCCGCGCAGCGACGTCGGGTCGACACCGGTCCGCTCCAGCGCCTCCCACGCCGTCTCCAGCAGCAGCCGCTGCTGCGGGTCCATCGCGGCCGCCTCACGCGGGCTGATCCCGAAGAACTCGGCGTCGAAGTCGGCGGCCCCGGAGAGGAATCCGCCGCGCCGCGCGTAGGTGGTGCCCGGGTGGCTGGGGTCGGGGTCGTAGAGGCTCGCCAGGTCCCAGCCGCGGTCGGTGGGGAACTCCGATGTGGCGTCCCGTTCGTCGACGAGCGCCTGCCAGAGGTCCTGGGGCGAGTCGATGCCGCCCGGAAGGTGGCAGGCCATGCCGACGATGGCGACGGGGTCGTCGTCCGTCGTCGTCGGGGCGATGGCTGCCGGAGCGTCCCCGGGGGTGTCCAGGATGCCGACGATACTGTCGTACAGGTGCGCGGCGAGCGCTCGCGGGGTCGGGTAGTCGAACAGGATGCTCGCGGGCATCCGCAGGCCGGTCGCCGACACGAGACGGTTGCGCAGCTGTACGGACAGGACGGAGTCCAGCCCCAGGTCGCGGAAGGTCGCGTCGGGGCCGTCCGGGGTGACGCCGGTGGTCTCCGCGAGGTGGCCGGTCAGCCAGCGGACGAGGAAGCCGTCCGGTTCGCTGCGGATGCGGTCGCGGAGGGCGAGCGTCGCGGAGCTCAGGTGCTCCTCGGTCGCGGTCCCGTCGGCGGCGGGGCGTTCGTCGAGCCAGTAGCGGCGGCGCTGGAAGGCGTAGGTGGGCAGGTCGACGGTGCGGGCGTCGCCGATGGCCTCGGCCCAGTCGACGGGGAGGCCGCCGGCCCAGGCCTCGGCGAGCCCGGTCAGCAGGGCTTCCGGTTCGGGCCGGTCGCGGCTCTGCAGGGCAACCGCGAGGTCCGTCTCGGACGTCGGGACGAGCGGGGTGAGGACGCTGCCCGGGCCGAGTTCGATGAAGCGGGTCACGCCCTGCTCGCGGCAGGCCGCGATCGCGTCGTGGAAGCGGACGGTGGCGCCGAGGTGGCCGATCCAGTAGTCCTCCGTCAGGGCGGCTCCGGTGCGTCCGGTGACGGTGGAGACGATCGGGATGCCGGGTTCGGAGACGGTGAGGCCGTGGATCCGGCGGCCGAACTCCTCCAGCATGGGGTTCATCAGCGGGGAGTGGGCGGCGTTCTGGACCCGCAGCCTGTTGGTCCGGTGGCCGCGGGCGCGGAACGCGTCCGCGATCCGGGTGACGGCCTCGTCGGCGCCGGAGAGCACGGCGGCCCGCGGACCGTTGACGACGCCGACCGAGACGTCGTCGACGCCGTCGACGGCCGCGAGCAGCTCTTCCTCGGTCGCCTCGACGGCGATCATGGCCCCGCCGGGCGGCAGTTGCTCCATCAGTTCGCCGCGTGCGGCGACGAGGGCGGCCGCGTGGGACAGGGGCAGGGCCCCGGACACATGAGCGGCGACGATCTCGCCGAAGGAGTGGCCGACCAGGAAATCGGGCGTGATGCCCCAGGAGGTGACCAGGCGGTGGAGGGCGACCTGGAAGGCGAACAGGGCGGGCTGCATGTAGCGCATGCCGTCGAGGGCCCGGGCGGCCTCGTCGTCGTCGAGGTCGCCGAGCAGCACCGCACGCAGGTCGAGGCCGGGGACGAAGTGGTCGAGCACCTCGTCGAGGGCGTCGGCGAAGGCCGGGTAGGCCGCGTACAGCTCCCGTCCCATGCCGACCCTGTGGGATCCCACGCCGGAGAACAGGAACGCCGTCTTCCCGGTGGTGGCGACACCGTTGACCGCCTCCTCGTGGAGGCGTTCCAGGCCCGCGACGAGGGCGTCCGCGTCCGTTCCGACGAGGACGGCGCGGTGCTCGAACGCGGACCGGCCGACCGCCAGCGACCGGGCGACGGCGGCGGGGTCGACGTCCTGCTGCTGCCTCAGATGGGTGAGCAGGCGGGCGGCCTGCGCGTCCAGGGCCCGGCCGGTCCGGGCGGACAGCACCCAGGGCAGGGTGCGACCGGCCGTCGGGAGGGCGGCGGGGGTGTCGGGCCGTCCGGTGTACGGGGCTTCGGACAGGACCACATGGCAGTTGGTGCCGCCGACGCCGAACGAGCTGACGCCCGCGACGAGCGGGGCGTCGGGGGCGGGCCAGCCGTCGAGCTCGGTCTGCACCCGGAGGTTCAGTTCGGCCAGGGGGATCGCCGGGTTGGGGGCGCTGAAGTGCAGGCTGGGCGGCAGTTGGCGGTGGCGTACGGCCAGGGCTGCCTTCAGGAGCCCCACGATGCCCGCCGCGGCCTCCAGGTGCCCGACGTTCGTCTTGACGGAGCCCACCCGCAGCGGGCGTCCGCCCTCGGTGCCGCGGCCGATCACGTCGGACACGGCGGCGGCCTCGACGGGGTCGCCCACCGGAGTGCCGGTACCGTGCAGTTCGACGTACTGGACGGCTTCGGGGCTGATCCCGGCGTCCGCGTAGGCGCGGCGCAGGACGTCCCGCTGCCCGGCCACATCCGGGTCGGTGAGCCGGTCACCGCCACCGTCGTTGTTGACGGCGCTGCCCTGGATGACGCAGTAGACGGGGTCGCCGTCGGCGATCGCCCGGGCGAGCGGTTTGAGCAGGACCACGCCGCCGCCCTCGCCGCGGACGAAGCCGTCGGCGCTCTCGTCGAAGGTGGCGCAGCGGCCCTTGGCGGACAGGGCGCCGAGCCCGGCGGTGGTCCGCATGCTCTCCGGCGAGAGGATCAGGCTCACACCGCCGGCGAACGCCAGGTCGGAGTCCCCGCTGCGGAGGCTCTCGCAGGCCAGGTGGACGGCGACCAGCGACGACGCCTGGGCCGCGTCGACGGCGAGGCTCGGGCCCCGCAGCCCCAGGGACCAGGAGACCCGGTTGGCGATGATCGCGCGGTGCCGGCCCGTGACGTCGTGCAGTTCACCGCTGCCCGCCCGGTCGCCGCGGGCGGCGAGGGCGGCGTAGTCGTCGGAGGAGACGCCCACGAACACGCCGGTACGGGAACCCCGTATCCGGTCGTCGCGGATGCCCGCGTCCTCCATGGCCTCCCACACCAGCTCCAGGGCGAGCCGCTGTTGCGGGTCCATGGCGGCGGCCTCGTCGGGCTCGACGCCGAAGAAGCCGGCGTCGAAGGTGTCGACCTCGTCCAGGAAGCCACCACGCCAGGACCGGCTGCCCTCGCCGCGGTCCGCCGGCCAGGGGGAGACGGCGTCGGTGCCCTCGGTCAGCAGGCGCCAGAACTCCGCCGGGCTGGACGCCGAGGGGACCCGGCACGAGATTCCGACCACGGCGATGGCGGTGTCGCGGGCTGCGCCGGTCTCCTGATCACCTGACATGGATGGCTTCATACGGCGAGTATCTGTTTCCGGCCTCGGGCAGTACTTCGGCCAGAGGTTGGGGTTCGGCAGCTGGGCTTCGGCCCAGGTCGGCGCGGTGGAACCTGGACTTTCGACCAGGCAGCGGCGCCCGGTGCCGACGGAGACCGCGGCACCGGGCGCACGCGACGGGGGTGTGCGCACAGTCGAACTGTGCGCACACCCCCGTCGTCGGAAGCCGCTCCCTCGTCCGCCGCTCTACATGGCGGCGGCGATCAGCTGAGCCCTGGACTCCACATGGGCCTTGGCGAGCACGTTGGATACGTGGAACTTGATCGTCTTCTCGCTCAGGCCGAGGCGCCGGGCGATCTCCTTGTTGGCCATGCCTCTGCGCACCAGTTGGAGCACCTCGGACTCGCGTGAGGTCAGCGGTGCGTGGGTGGGCACGGCCGAGAGGTGCCGCGGCATCATGGCGCGGGTGAGCTTGAGCAGCGCGCCGCTGAGGCCCGGCGAGACGTAGCCGCTGCCGTCGACGGCGCGACGTACCGCCTCGACCAGTTCCTCCTCCGGATCGTCGCAGTGGACGAGGGCGTGGACGTTCGCCTGGGTGAAGCGCATCCAGTGCGTGGCGGTGTCGGCGTCCCCCACGACGACCAGGGCCGCGTCGAGCTCGGTGAGTTCCCTCGCGTGGTCGATCCGTAACTGCCCTTCGAGGACGACGACATCCGGAGCATAGGATTCCACGTTCGACAGAAGTTCGACGATGTCGCCCGCCTCGCCCACCACCATCAGTGCGGGATCCCGCTCAAGTGCTCGGCGAATGCCGAGCCGTGCGTACGGATGCGGATCGAATACAATAACGCGCGCATGAATTCTACTGACCAACTCGAACGCCCCCCGGATCATCCACCACTCTCCCCTGCGGCACAGAATTCCCACAGAGGTCAAGAACGCGCATCAACAGGCCATCGGAGCCTTTTCGACACGCTTGCGCCAATCAATTCATACCGCCCGAACACGACAGCAGTCGAACGAATTCGGGCGCGCCCGGGAAACGGAATTTACGATTCCACGCTTGCGCGCAGCACTCTACTCATGGGTAACAATTCCGTGACCGGCCCGCCACCCCCCGAGTGACGACGGACCGGTTCCCGCGACGCGGATCGAAACGCCTTCCCCAGTATCACGTCGCCACATGAACGGGGGGTCACACCATCATTGCGTCGGGCACTAACGCGCCGGCGTGTTCGACTGCACCTCGATGTCGATGGCGCCCACCGGGCACATGTGCGTGGCCAGCTCGACCGCGTCGTGGAAGCCCTCGGGCGGCTCCGTCGTCCGCAGGACCACCAGGCCGTCCTGGTCGTCCTGGTCGAACACCTCAGGGGCGAGCTCCACGCAGTTCCCGGACCCGACGCACAGCTCCCTGTTCACCGTGACACGCATGGTCACCACGTCACCGGAAGCTCGGCGACACCGAACGTCACCGCCATGGGCCGCTGCGCGGCGTCCGCCAGCGCGACCTCGGAGCGCAGCCCGGGGAACCTGCGGGCCAGTTCCACGAGGGCCACCCGCAGTTCGGCGCGGGCCAGCGGCTGGCCGATGCACTGGTGCAGGCCGAAGCCGAACGCCATGTGCCGGTGCGCCTCGCGCCGCGCCGGGTCGAAGACCTCGGGGTCACGGAAGACCGATGAGTCCCGGTTGGACATCGCCAGCATCGCGACGACGCCCTCGCCGGCGCGGATCTTCTGACCGCCGATCTCCGCGTCCTCCATGGCGAGGCGGGGCAGTCCGGTACGGACGACCGTGAGATACCGCAGCAGTTCCTCGACCATGCCCGGCGCCAGGTCCGGGTTCTCCCGCAGGGCGGCCAGGTGCTCGGGGTGCTGGAGAAGCACGAGCGCCGAGAGCCCGATCATGTTCGCGGTGGTCTCGTGCCCCGCGACGAGCAGGAGCATCGCCAGGCTGACGAGCTCGTCCTTCCGGAGCTCCCCGGGCACGACCCGCTCGGTCACGAGCCGGCTGAGCAGATCGTCGGTGGGCTCGGTCCGCTTGGCCTCGACCAGGTCCCCCAGCAGTCCGGCGAGCGCGCCGAGGGCGGCTTCGACCTCGGCGGGGCCGGACTTCCGGTCCATGATCACGGCGCTGTGGTGCTGGAAGAAGTCGTGGTCGGAGTACGGGACTCCGAGCAGGTGACAGATCGTCATCGACGGCACCGGCAGGGCGAACTCGGCCATCAGGTCGACGGGCGCGCCGAGCCCGCGCATCCGCTCCAGCGACTCGATCACCGTCTCCTCGATGAGCGGCTCGATCCGCCGGATGTTCTTGATCATGAACTCCGCGGTCAGCATCCGCCGGAGGCGGCTGTGCGCGTCGCCGTCCATGAAGATGAACAGGCCCGACGCGTCGTCCTGCTTCGGCGGAATCGGATTCAGCACCGGAAAGCCGGGCTTGTACTGATCGGAACTGAACCCGGGGTGCCGCAGCAACTGCCGCACGTCCTGATGCTCGGTGATCAGCCAGGCCCAGCCCCCGAAAGGAAGGCGAACCTTACCGATGGACCCCCCGAGCCGCTCCACGTCGGCATCCTTGACGGGAATAAATGGATTGTCGTCCGGACCTATGAACGGGTATGCCGGCAGGCTGGCAACATCTATGTCGATCACGTCCCCCACGTCCTTCAACACCTTGCGCGACTCGCATCCGAAAGTCGATTCAACCTAACAAGACGGTCGACCGAAAGGTGTTCGGCAGTTTGGATAGTGAGGCAGTTCACATCACATAGAGTAACCTGGCGCCGCGGCCACTTGCCCGCTACACACTTTTCTGCAAGAGAAGGCCCGAAATTTCCCCTGCCAGGGATGTCGCGATTCTCGGCATCTGCTCAGCGGGAAAGAAATGCCCTCCCGGATGGGTGTGCAAATCGAAACCGCCCGACGTGTGATCCGCCCAGGCGCGCGCCTCGTCGAGAGTGACCTTGGAATCCTCGGTGCCCACATGCGCGTGGATGGGAGCGGCCAGCCGGGGCCCGGGTACGTAGCGGTAGGTCTCGGCCGCGCGGTAGTCGCTGCGGATGGCGGGCAACGCCATCCGCAGGAGTTCCTCGTCGTCGAGGACCCGTGCGTCGGTGCCGCTGAGCGCCCGAAGCTCCGCGATCACCCGCCGGTCGTCGCGCAGATGGACAGGATCGCTGTCCTCACGCATCCGGGAGGGCGCGCGCCGGCCGGAGGCGAAGAAGACGAGCGGCCGCGTCCCCCGGCGTTCGAGGCGCAGCGCGAGCTCGAACCCGACCATCGCACCCATGCTGTGTCCGAAGATCGCGAGCGGCCGGTCGGCCCAGGGAAGCACCTCCCCGACCAGGGCATCGGCCAGCCCGGCGATCGAGTCGACGCAGGGCTCGTGCCGGCGGTCCTGGCGCCCCGGGTACTGAACCGTCAGCACGTCGATGTCAGGCCCGAGCGCCCGCGAGAGCGGCAGGTAGAACGACGCGGATCCACCGGCGTGCGGCAGACACAGCAGCCTCGCCCGCGCGTCGGCGGCCGGGTTGTACCGGCGGATCCACGGACTGCTCTCGGGGACGTTCGGAGCCACGTTCCTACCTTCCTGTCCTACCGGGTCACTCAGGCGGCCGCGGGGAGACCGAACCGTACGGAGGTCAGCTCTTCCGACAGCTCCCAGAGCCGACGGCCGGTCGCCGCGTCGGCGGCCCGGGGGGCCAGTTCGACCCGCGTCGGCGCACCGCGCAGCTCGCCCATGCCGTCGGGGCCGATGAACTGTCCGCCCTCGACGCCCGGGGCGGTCGCCGCGTAGAGCGTGGGCAGCGCGCCCTGCTCCGGGGACTGCGCCAGCGGGAGGAGCAGCCGTCCGAACAGGAACTTCACCATGGCGACGGGTGCGCTCGTCTGCAGGTTGGTGGAGGTGTAGCCGGGGTGCGCGAGCACACTGCGCACCGGGCTCCCGGCGGCGGTCAGCCGCTGGTGGAGCTGCCAGCCGAAGACGGCGTTGGCCAGCTTCGACTGGTCGTAGTAGCCCATCGGCGAGTACTTCTTCTCGCCGGTGATGTCGTCGAAGAAGATGGTCGCCTTGCGGTGGTTGGGCGAACTCACCGTGACCACACGGGGGTCGTTCCCCGCTGCCAGCAGGTCGAGCAGCAGGCCGGTGAGCGCGAAGTGACCCAAGTGGTTGGCCGCGAACTGCACCTCGTTGCCCTGCGGGCTGAGTGTCCGGGGCGGCGCCATCAGCCCGGCGTTGTTGATCAGCACGTCCACGCTCGTACGCTCGGCGTGCAGCCGGTCGGAGAAGGCCCGGACCGACTCCAGGTCCGCGAGGTCGACCTGGCGGACCTCCAGTTCGGCGCCCGGATGCGCGGCGGTGATCTCAGCGGCCGCCCGGCGCCCCTTCGCCTCGTCCCGCACAGCGAGAATCACGTGCCCGCCCCTGCCGGCGAGGGCACGGGCCGTCGCCAGACCGAGGCCGCTGTTGGCCCCGGTGACGACGGAGACGCGCTTGCTCTGATCGGGAATCTGCTCGGCGGTCCAGCGCTGCTTATCACTCATGCGGCACAAGCTGCCCCATGTGGCATTCAGTGTCAAGCCGCGCCTTGATGTCATCCGGGGCATGGGATGTACTCTGGGTGGGTGACTACCCGAGCCGGAGTGAGCCTGGCCGAACGCAAGCGTCAACTCGTCTCGGACGAGCTGACCGGAGCGGCGCTGAGGCTGCTCGCCCAGAAGGGGTTCGACGCGGTCACCATCGACGAGATCGTGGCGGCGGCCGGCGTGTCGAAGCGGACCTTCTTCCGGTACTTCGCGTCCAAGGAGGACGTGGTCATCCAGTTCCTGGCCGGAATGGGCACGGACATGCGCGCGGAACTGGCGGGCCGCCCCGCCCAGGAACCTCCGTCGGTCGCCCTCCGCCACACCATCTGGGTCTCCATCGACGCCTGCGCCGGCCACGCGGACCAGGCCCTGCGCGTGGTCCAGCTGATCCTGGGCACCCCTTCCCTGCTCGCCCGGTTCCTGGAGCGCCAGGCACAGTGGCGCGACGAGCTCGCGGCGGAAGTGGCCGACCGCCTGGGCCTGGCCCCCGAGAGCGACCTCTATCCGCAGCTGGCCGCCGGAATGGCTCTGGCCGCTTTTGGCACCGTGCTCCAGCGGTGGAGCGACAGCGACGGCGCCGAGGACCCCGCGACCCTGACCGACCGAGCCTTCGCGATCATCGCTCCGGCCCTGGACGCCGCCGCCTAGCCCCGCCCCCACCTCGGCGGGATCCCCGGGTACGGCCCGGCTGCCACCCGCTACACTGGCCGCGGCGGCCTGGCCTCACGGCCCGGTCACCAAAACTGCCTTCGTAGCTCAGGGGATAGAGCACCGCTCTCCTAAAGCGGGTGTCGCAGGTTCGAATCCTGCCGGGGGCACACTCTCCACCAGCACGACCGTCGAACGGCGCCGGGCCAGGGCACACGCCCGGCCCGGCCCTGCCGTGGACCGTGAACCCGGTCTGTCCTTACGTGACGATCTCCTCGATCACCTGCGCCGCGATCCGCGCCATCACCGGGTTCGTCTCCCGGTAATGGGCCAGCTCCAGCAGGGCGATGGACAGGGCCCAGCCCCTCCCCCGCGTCCACAGGGCGTCGTCGGCAGCCACCGCCTCACGGAACGTCTGCCTGGCCCCCGCCGTCAGCAGGTACCAGGCCGCGATCAGGTCGACGGCGGGGTCGGCCAGGCCCGTGCAGCCGAAGTCGATGACCGCGGTGAGGCGGCCGTCCGCGACCAGGACGTTTCCGGGCTGGAGGTCTCCGTGCACCCAGACGGGGGCCGCCGTGAAAGGCGGGGCGGACAGGGACTCCTTCCACGCCGCGGCGACGGCCTCCGCGTCCACGGTTCCGGCCACGGTCGCCAGTGCCTTGCGCGTCGCCGGGTCGCGGGAGGCCAAGGGCTCGCCGCGGTACGCGGGTGGGGCCCCCTCCGGGGCGATCCGGCGGAGTGCCAGCACGAATTCCGCCAGGTCCGCCGCCAGGAGGTCCGAGGACGAGGAGGCGTCGCCGGGGGCCGGGTTCGTGCCCTCCAGCCACGTGCAGACCGACCAGGGGTGGGGGAACGCCTTGTCCGGGGCTCCCTGGGCGAGCGGGAGCGGTACGGGGAACGGCAGTTGCTCGGCAAGCCGCGGCAGCCAGCGGTGCTCCGTCGCCACATCCGCCGCACTGCCCTCGGTACGGGGCAGCCGTACGGTCTTGTCGGCGCCCAGGCGGTAGATCGCGTTCGCCGTCCCGCTCGCCGCGACCGCCTCCACGGGCAGGTCCGCCCAGTGCGGGAACTGGGCGGCGATCAGGCCGCGTACGAGCGTCGGTTCAAGGATCATGCGGTGATCGAACCAGTTGGGCCCGGGGCCGCACAACGTTTCGGCCCGCTCTGCCCCGTTGCCTCCTCGCCGGCCCTCCGCGGGGCGCCACGCCTCGTCCGAAAACCGGTGCGGCGCCGCGTGTCCGTACGAGAGGATCTGCGGCCATGACCTCCGCATCGCGCACCCTCGTGATTCCGCCCCAACTCACCGCATCTGCACGGAAGTTACGCATCACCGCGCTGCGGCGCGGGCTGCGGGTCGTGGAGGCGACAGCCTCCGCCGTGTCCGAGGGGCCGGGGAGACCCGCGTGGGCGGCGGGCGCCGGGGGTGCGGAGCACGCCGCGCATCTGCATGCCGGGCCCTCCTTCGCCGACGTCGTGGCCCCCGCACTCGGGATCGCCCTCCTGGAGGCTCCCGCCGACTGGCTCGCCCGGCTCCCCCGGGCGCTCACCCAGCGGGAGATCCGGGCGATGCCCATCGGCGAGGCGTACCGGCTGCGCCGCCCCGCCTTCGTCAAGTCGCCCAACGACAAGGGTATTCCGGCGCTCGTGTACGCGGACGGGTCCCGGCTGCCCGGGCCGGACGCCGTGGACCCGGCCACCGTGGTGCTGGTGAGCGACGTGATGACCTTCGCCGTCGAGTACCGGCTGTTCCTCCTCGACGGAGCCGTCCACACGGCCGGACAGTACGCCGAGGCCGGCCGCCTCCGGCTCGGGCCGCCGGACCTTGCCGCGCTCGCCTTCGGCCGCGAGGTGCTCGATGCCGCCGGGGACCGTCTGCCCTCGGCGGTCGTCGTCGACATCGGCCGGGACGACGAGGGCCGATGGGCCGTCATCGAGGCCAACGCGGCCTGGGCCAGCGGGTGTTACGACGTCGACCCGGGCCGGGCCCTCGACACCGTCCTCAGCGCCGCCGGACCCGCCACGGTCCTGTCGCCGCACGACCGCGCCTTCGTACGGTAGGCCCGCACGCCCAAACGACCGCCGGCCCCAAGCCCCAGCCCGCACGAACCGGAAGCCCCCCAGCCCCCAGCCCCCAGCCCGCACAAACCGGAAGCCCCCAGCCCCCTGCCCGCACGAACCGGAAGCCTCCGAGCCCCCAGCCTGCACAAACCGGAAGCCCGAGGCCCCAACCCGCACGAACCGGAAGCCCGCCCCCCAGCCCGCACGAACCGGAACTCCCCCAGCCCCCAGCCCGCACGACCCCGAACCGCGAGCCCGCACGGCCGGCCGAGCCGCGCCCTCCGGCCCGCGCCCCTGTCCGGCAAACGGTTCAGCTACAGGTCGCCCTCATCTGCGCCGCCGCGTGATGCGCGCCGACCCGTCGCGCATCGCCCCAGTCCCGGCCCCGGTCGATGAGCTGGACCGCGAAGACGTCCCCCTTGACCGGATAGCTGCGCACCGGCACCGCGCTCCCCCGGTGTTCCGTCTGGAGCACCGCGAAACCCGTGTACGCGGAGTCCGCGTCGCCCGGGTCCGAGAGCACCCGGTAGACGGTCGGCTCACCCGCCGCGTCGCGGGGGCGGCCGCTGTCGGGGACGAAGACGGTCAGCGCGCACTCGCTGAAGCCCCGGCCCAGGTGCCAGGACCAGACGGCCGTGGAGCCCCGGTCCTCGGTCGGGCTGCCCGACATCGGGATCGCGCTGAACCGGCCGTCGCACCCGCCGCCGTCGAAGCCGCCGTTCTCGACCGTGTACCACCCCGCGTCCCCGCTCTCGAACCGGCCGCGCTCCTCGTACGCACCCTTCGCACAGCCCGGGCCCGCCCACTGGGTGAAGCGGTCACCGTCCGCCGGGGGCTTCGACGAGCGCGGCGGAGTGTCCGGGGACTCCGTGCCCCTCCCCGGGCCGGGGACGATCCTCGTGGGGGCCGCGCCGCCGATCCGGTCGGGGACCGCGCCCGCCCGGCCCGCCGCGTCCGTACGGCTGCTGCCGCCACCCACGCTCCCGCCGCCCGAGAGCAGCAGTGAGGCCACCGTGGCCAGGCCTCCGGCCGCCACCACGACGCCCGCCGCGAGCAGGGCCCTGCGTCGGCGGGGCAGGGTGGAGAGGCGGCCCGCCAGCGTCTCGCGCGCGACCCAGGAACCGTCCGCCCCCGCCGTGCCGGCCGCTCCTGCCCCGCAGCCGGGGCAGACCATTCCGGGCAGCGGTCCCCGGCGCCCGCCGCCGCAGTGTTGGCACCTCGTCGCGTTCATGGCAGAACACCTTGCCAGTGCGCCGCCCGCAGAGGGAGATCCCGCACCCGATGGCCCGTACACGGGAAGAGGTCGAACGGGAAGGGAGAGGGCCCGTCAGCTCAGTTCCTCCGGGCACGGTGTGCCCGGCTGGAGCTGGTACGGGGCCGCCAGCCGGTAGGTTCCCGGTCGCGGCGCGAGCAGTTCGGTCCACTCGTCGCCGTACGGGCCCTCCTCGACCTTGTTCAGGCAGCCGTGAAGGTTGAGATAGGTCTTCGGCGCGGTGTCGTCCAGCCGCGACCGCTCCTTCGACTCCTCGGTCTCCAGCGGGCGTTCCACGCTCTTGCCGTCCTCGTCGACGAGCGCGAGCCAGCGGGTGTACGGGATCCGGATCAGCACCCGGCCCGCCGACTTCACCGTGATCGTCAGCTCGTCCGCGCCCGCCCGCTCGACCGTCGCCGGCGGATCGGCGAGGGGCACCGGGTCCAGGACGCGGAAGAGCTTCCAGTTCGCGTCGCCCCAGATCTGGCGCAGGTACGGCTGCCCCTGCTCGACCAGTTCCGCCTCCTGGACCGCCCCGTTGTCCGGCCGGCCCTTGGGCAGCACCACGTAGTGCACGGCCCAGCGGTCCAGCCACTCCCGGTAGTTCACCGGGTCGAGCGTGTCGTCGTAGAAGAGCGGGTTGCGCTTCATGTCCGCCTGGCGGTTCCAGCCGCGCGCCAGGTTGACGTACGGGGCGAGCGCCGAGGATTCGCGGTGACTGCTCGCGGGCACCACCTCGACCCGGCCGCGCTCCGCCTCCACCTGCTGGAGCTGGTTGATCAGCGGGGCCAGTTCGCGGTTCCAGGACGCGGCGGGCGCGGTCCGGACGATGTCGTCGACGCCCTTGAAGCCGATCCAGAAGTTGAGGCCGACGAAGGCCAGGACCAGGGCGTACCAGCGGCGGCTGCGCGGCGCGGTGTACGGCAGGGCGGCGAGCAGCGCCACCCCGGCGAACAGCATCGCCATCCGCGTGATGTTCGACCCGATCTGCGAGTCGACGACGTACGTGAGGAGCGTCCCGAGCCCGTACACGGCGGCGGCGGTGCGGACCGTGCTCCAGTCGCGGGGGACGAGGACGAAGACCAGCACCGCGAAGATGAACGGCAGCGACAGCGTCCCGAGCGACATCGGCTGCGTGCCCGAGAAGGGGAACAGCCAGGAGGACAGACCGACCACGGCTACCGGGGCGAGGCCGATGGCGTACGCGCCGGGGCGTCTTTTGTGCAGGAACAGCGCCGCCGCGACGACGCCCAGGAAGAGTCCGGCGACCGGGCTGGACGCGGTCGCGAGTCCGGCGAGCGGGGCCGCGACGGCGGCCTTGGCCCACCGCTTGTACCGCCACCGGTAGGGCCAGCAGAACACCGCGGCCACCGCGCCGACGGCGAACATCATGCCGAGCCCGAACGTCACCCGGCCCGACAGCGCGTTGCACAGGAACGCGAAGACCCCGGCGAGCGAGCAGGCCAGCGGATTGCGGACGGCCGGGACCCGCACCAGGATCAGCGCGGTCAGCCCGGAGGAGACCGTACCGACGATCATCATCGTCGTCCGGACGCCGAGCAGCGACATCAGGTAGGGCGAGACCACGCTGTAGGAGACGGGGTGCATGCCCCCGTACCAGGCCAGGTTGTACGCGGTGCCGGGGTGCCGGCCGACGAACTCGGCCCAGGCGTCCTGCGCGGCGATGTCCCCGCCGGTGTTGGCGAAGAAGAAGAACCAGAGGAGGTGGAGCACGGCCGCGGCGGCCGTCGCGATGGTGACGGGGTGGCGCAGCAGCCGGTGGGCCCGGGCCTGCGGAGTCCCGACGGCCTTGGCGCCGCCCTGGCCCTCGCCCTCGCCCTCGGACGAGGCTGCGGCGGAACCCTCGATGGGGGTTCCGGAAGGCGGGGTGACGGCACGCGCACGTGCAGGGCGTCGCCCCCGGCACCGGTGGTCCCGTCCGCCTCGCGGCCGGGCTTCGGCTCCGCGGTGGTCACTACGGCTCTCCCCGTCCTCCGCCGGCCCCCGTGCCTGTGCGTACCTCTTGGTACGTCCTCTGGGACGCGTCCCGGCATCCTTGAGTTGTCCGGGGACGCTAACACGTACCTCGGGCACGCTTCTCGGTCATAAGCGGCCGCCGGAGCGGTGGAGGCGGGGCCCGCTCCCACCGCTCCGGTGGCCCGGCGCTCAGCCGATCCTGGTCATCTTGTCGCCGAAGGCCGCCTCGGGCAGATCGCTCTGCAGCACCACCGGCGCCGTGACCTTGCCGGTGCCCGTGCCCACGGTCACCGAGCCGACCTCGGTCCCGGCCTTCGCGGCCTGGTCGATGCCCTGGCCGTTGTCCGTGACCTTGAGCTCGACCTTCAGTCCGGACCAGCCGACCGCCTTGAGGTTCTTGGTGGCGACCACCGGGGCCTGTCCGCCGAATCCGTTGTCCACGTACCCGACGACGTCGCCCTTCTTCACCACCGTCGCGGAGGTCGCCGCCTCCTGCGCGTCCCTGATCAGCTTCAGGCTGTTCTGGAGCGACAGCTCCAGGCTGTCGTAGACCCGGCCGGTCCCCGCCTGCTGGCCCATCACCGCTCCGTAGATCCACAGCACCTTGCCGTCGACCTTGGTGTTCGCGGACCAGAGCAGATTGCCGCCCGCCGGGGTGGAGGACCCGGTCTTGATACCGCTCACGCCCGGCTGGAGCAGGAGATTGTTGTTGTTGTAGATCTTGCCGTCTATGCCCTCGATCTCGACCTCGGGCATGTCCACGATCTTCCGGAAGACGTCGTTGCGCATGACCGCCTGCGCCAGCTTCAGCTGGTCGGTGGCGGTGGAGACGGTGGTCTTCTCCAGCCCGCTCGGGTCCGTGTACGTCGACCCGGTCATGCCGAGGTCCTTGGCCGCGTCGTTCATCTTGTCGATGAACTCGTCCTCGGATCCGGCGTCCCAGCGGGCGAGCAGCCGCGCCGCGTTGTTCCCCGAGGGGATCATCAGCAGCATGAGCAGCTGGCGCTGGGTGAGCTCCTGCCCCTTGGTCAGCGGGGCCGTCGACTCGTCGGGCCGCTTGGACTCGTCCTCGGCCTTCTGGTCGACGGTGATCTTCTCGCCCTCCTCGTCACCCTTGAGGGGGTGCCCCTGGAGGATCACGTAGGCGGTCATGACCTTCGCGACACTGGCGATCGGGGCCGGCTTCTGCGCGCCCTCGGACCCGAGCGACCCGACGCCGTCCACCATCACGGCCGACTGCCCCTGGCCCGGCCAGGACAGCTCGGTCCCGCCGCCCTCGAAGGTGTACGTCGGCTTCGCCGTGAGCTCCAGCGAGGGCTCCGGGAGCGGGCGCATCACCTGCACGATCGCAAAGACGATCAGCAGGAGGAGCACCAGCGGGGTCCAGATCTTGACCCGTCGCACAGCGGTCCGGACCGGGGTCTCCGGCGGCGGCGGGGTGTTCGTCAGCTCGGCGAGCAGGTCGAGCGGCGGCTTCGGCGGCAGCGGCTGCTGCCGGGTCCGCTCGGCCGTCGCCCAGGACGGCGCGGCGGCCACCGGGGAGCCGGCTTCCGGGGTACGCGCGGGCACCTCGGGTCCGGCCGCGGACTCGGACCCGGGCTCCGGCTTGCGGGGCGCCGGGGCGGTCCGTACGTCGTCGGAGCGCAGCGGCACGAAGGTGCTGGTGCGCTCGGCCGCGCTCTCGGGCTTGTCCTGGGCTCCGCCCTTGGGCTCGCTCCTGGGCTGGTCCTCGCGGGGCGGGAGCTTCAGCGCGGTCGTCGCCTGGTCGACCCGGTCGGCCGGCTTGACCGCCTTGAAGACGGCGGTGGGCTGATCGATTCCGCGCAGGTCGGAGGCGTCGTCGGCGGCCGGCTCGGAGTCGGAGGCCGTTGCGGGCCCGGCCTCGGCGGCGGGTGCCTTGTCCTGCTCGGAGTCGGAACCCTTGTCCGGCCCGGCATCGGCCTTCGGTTCATCGTCCTGCTCGGCCTGCGGCTCGGACGTCGGTACGTCGTCCTGCTCGGCCTTCGGTTCGTCGTCCTGCTCGGCCTTCGCCTCCGCGTCCGGCTTCTCGTCCGGCTCGGACTCAGGCTCCGGCTCCGCCTTCGCGACGGACTCGGGCCCGGGATCGACGTCCTCCGAGTCCTCCGCGTCCTCCGCGTCCTCCGCCTTCGGCTTGTCCTCGGCCGCCGCATCGACCCACGCGGCCACGGCAGCACGCAGTCGGCCGTCCCCGTCCCCGTCCGCCTCCTCGACGGTCTCCGGCTTCCCGGCCTCCGGCTCGTCCGCCGGGCTCTCCGCAGGAGACTCGGCCGACTCCTCGGCCGGCGTCCGAGCCTCCGACTCCTCGGCCTCGGGCGTCTCCACGTCCGCGTCCGGGCCTGAGCGACCCTCCACGGCTTCCGCGGCCTTCGAAGGCGCGTCGGCGTCTCCAGAGGCCGCGGAGGCCGTCACAGGAGCGCTCTCCGGCTCAGGGGCGGCCTCGGCCTCGGCGGCATCGCTCTCGGGCTCGACGTCCCTCCCGGACGCGGGCTCGGGCTCACGCCGGGCAGCGTCCTCCGGCAGCCGGGGACGGAACACCGCGGTCGCCGTGTCGGACGTGGCTCCCGAGTCCGCACCCGTACCCGTGCGGGCATCCGTACCGGCGTCCGCGTCCGCATCCGTGTCCGTGTCGGCGCCGGGGTCACGGAACACGGCGAAGCGCGGGTCGCGTTCCTCCGCAGCCGTCCCCGACGACTTCCGCTGCTCCGTTTTGTCGGGGGACTCGCCCGCCACCGATGCCTCCTCATGCGCTGCGGGGCCACCCCGCGCTGTCCGAACCATCTACCAGTGTCCTGTGTGAACCCCTGGCCGAGCTGCTAGACGAGAACGACATACCTACTGGTTCCCGTACAAAGCGACCAGGCGCTCTCGACAGATGAATGTGAGAGGGGTCACCCTGTCAGACATCCACGCGGGGAGGCATGGATGGGCAGGAGCCGCAGAACAATCCCGGAGGAGCTTCTGTTGCTCGCTCTGGACCCGACCACGGGTACCACAGCGCAGCCGCAGTCGCTCGACCTCGGCCTGGCCGGGGCACAGCTAGTGGAGCTGGCTCTGGCAGGACGGATAGCCCCTGACGGGGATCGTATCGCCGTGGTGATGCCGCGGCCGACAGGAGATCCGACTCTGGACTCCGCACTGGAGCTGCTGCGCCGTCGTGGCAGCCCGGTCCGGGCGGTCCACTGGATCGGCGGGCCCCGGCTGGGGCTGCGTCAGATCTATCTCGCTCATCTGGAGCGGTGCGGCATGGTTCATGCCGTGGCGGGCCAGATGTGCGGGGTGCTGCCGACGACGCGCTACCAGGCGACGGAGACGGCGATCAGCCGGGACATCAGGAACCGGCTGGACAGTGCGATCCGCACCGGCGTACCGCCGGACCCGCGGACCGCGGCGCTCGCCGCACTGGCCCACGCGGTCGGACTCGGCAAGCACCTGTACCCCGGGAACGAGGGGCGCTCGTCGCGCTCCCGGCTCCGGGACCTGATCAGGCACGACCCGATGGGCGGACTCGTGGCGCACGCCGTGATGGACGTCCAGAACGGAGTGGCGGTCCAGCCACGCCGTTCGCAGCAGGCAGCGGGCGTTCCGTTGCAGCCGCAAGCGCAGGCCCGTCGCGGGAGCATGGCGCACACCGCCGCGAGCTGACCGCACGGATCCGGCGCACCACGGGAACAGCCCGGTGCGGCCGGGAACAACAGCACACCGCCGTACCGCCGTCAGTCATCACCGACCCGGTCCGGGAGCCGCACCACGCACGGGGCAGCCGGTAGTCACCATCACCGGCTGCCCCGTGCGCTTGCGCGCCGCCCCGCGCACCGGTGCGTACGCCCCCGGGCTCCGCGTGTGGCCATTTCCCAGCGCGGCCGGGGCCAGGGGTGGCAATCTGCTGAGCAGTAGATACGCACAGCTACATAGCCGGAGGTGCCGTTCCCGTGCCGTCCAACGTCAATCCCACTGTCAGGCGACGCAGGTTGGGCCAGGAATTGCGCCGCCTGCGCGAACTCAAAGGCATGACGGCCGAGGAAGTGGCGGAGCGCCTGCTGGTCTCGCAGTCGAAGATCAGCCGCCTGGAGAACGGCCGCCGCTCCATCAGCCAGCGCGATGTGCGTGACCTCTGCGGGGTGTACGAGGTCGAGGACCACCGCATCGTCGACTCCTTGATGCAGATGGCCAAGGACTCGCGCCAGCAGGGCTGGTGGCACGCCTTCGGCGACATCCCGTACAGCGTCTACATCGGTCTGGAGACCGACGCGGAGTCGCTGCGCGTGTACGAACCCCAGATGGTTCCGGGGCTGCTCCAGACCCGGGCGTACGCCGAGGCGCTGATCAGCGGCGCACTGCCCGAGGCCCCGCCGTCGGACATCGAGAAGCGCGTCAACGTACGGTCGCGGCGGCAGGACCGGGTCAACGCGCCGGAGAATCCGCTGCGGCTGTGGGCCGTGATCGACGAGTCGGCGCTGCGCCGGGTGGTCGGCGACAAGCAGGTGATGATCGACCAGCTGGAACACCTCGTCGAGCAGTCGCACCTGCCGCATGTCACCGTGCAGGTCCTGCCGTTCGACATGGGCGCGCACCCGGGCATCAACGGCCAGTACGCGATCCTGGAGTTCCCGGACGCCGCGGACTCCAGCGTCGTCTACATCGAGGGCGTCACGAGCGATCTCTACCTGGAGAAGGCGAACGACGTGCAGCGCTACAGCGTGATGTACGAGCACCTGCGGGCGCAGGCGCTGAACGTGGAGCAGACCCGGGAGTTCATCAGCAAGATCGCCAAGTCGTACACCAGCTGAATCCGGACAGGGGAGCGAGTGGCGGCGGGATGGTACACCGCCGCCCACGCACAGCAGAAGGCCTACTGGAGAAAGACCATCCGGTCGAGTGAACGGCCATCTCATGGACGGGGCTTGGCGAGTAGCGTCGATCACGCCAATCGGAATCAGGTTGGTGCGACTCCCCACAACTCTCGGAACCGGAGTGAACATGGCAATTCTTCAGGGTGCTACGGACCAGTGGACGAAGTCGTCGTACTCCGGGGGCAACGGCGCGTGCGTCGAGGTCAAGTCCCCGGTCGCGCTGTCCATCGCCGTGCGTGACTCGAAGGCCCCCGAGGGCCCCTCGCTCACCTTCGTCCCCGGCGCGTGGAACGCGTTCGTGCGCGATGTCGCCACGGGCTCGATCAACGCCTGATCAGCCGGCACCGTTCCCGTATCACCGCACCACCTGATGGAGCCCTCTCGACCGGTTCGCCGTCCTGGCCGAGGGGGCTCGGCACGATCCGGTGTCACCGCAGCCGGTCGACGTAACGGTCCGTCCCCGGCACGGTCGGCACGAACGGGGCGACCAGCTCGACCCGCCCGAGGCCGGTCTCCGCGACCGCGGCGTCGAGGCCGGTGAAGCGGCTCGCCCAGCAGCTCCGCGGATCCTCCTGGAGGAACCACAGCAGCGTCAGCCGGGTGTCGACCCCCTCGACCTGCTTCACGTACGTCATCCGGTCGCCGGGCAGAGGTGTCGGCCGGAACACCGTGACCATGGCCGCGGGCGACCCCTTCAGCCGCTTCGGCAGATGGCGCGAACGCAGCCATTCCAGTAACTCCGCCCGCTGCTCGGGACCTTCGGCGTCGACGACCTGGAGGACGAGGCCCGGGTAGGGGTGGTCGAGGGCGTGGAAGTCCCGGGGGCCGGCGGCCCCGTCGCGGTAGACGGTGGCCTCGTGGTCCTGGAACGCCGTGAAGACGTGGGTCCGGTCCTGGTAGACCCGGCCGTCCCGGTTCAGCCGCTTGTTGATCGCGACGGTCCACTTCATGTGGTCGTCGTAGCGCCCCTCGGTCACCCAGTACGTCGACAGGTAGCATCCCGCGCCGACGGGCTGGGCGACCGCCGACTTCTCCGGATAGCGCAGCTCCTGGAGGTCCTTGGTGGCCACCCAGCGGCGTCCGGCGAAGATCCACGGCATGGCGGTGGCGCCCGCGTAGTAGTGGTCGTCCTCGTACCAGCGGTTGTACGCGTACTCATGGCCCGGACGCGGTTCGACCATGGTGATCAGCGCATGCCCGGGACGGACCCCGTACGGCCCCTCCCCCGCCAGCTCCGCATACCGCTCGCTCCCCGTTCCGGCGTCTTCGCTCATCAGGTCTCCCTTCCCCTTCCATCGGATCCCGGCCCCCTCTACCCTGACGGACCGTCAGATGAACTGCCAGAGCCGGGAGGCGCCGATGTTGCTCACGGGGAAGACCGTCATCGTCTCGGGTGTCGGGCCGGGGCTCGGGCACCGGGTCGCGGAGACCGTCGTCCGGGACGGCGGGTGCGCGGTGCTCGGGGCGCGTACGGCGGCGAATCTGGCCACGTCGGCGGCCGGGATCGATCCGGACGGCGGCCGCACGGCCTTCCTGCCCACCGACATCACGGACGAGGCGCAGTGCGAGGCGCTGGCCGCGCTGGCGGTGGAGCGGTTCGGGAGGATCGACGCGGTGGTCCATGTCGCCGCCTGGGACAGCTACTTCGGCGGACTCCAGGACGCGGACTTCGCCACCTGGCAGTCGGTCATCGACGTGAACCTCCTGGGGACGCTGCGGATGACCCGGGCCTGCCTGCCCGCACTCAAGGAGCGGGGCGGCTCGGTGGTGGTCATCGGCACGCAGTCCGCGGTGGCCGCGCCGTCCCAGGTGCGGCAGGCGGCGTACGCGGCGTCCAAAGGCGCGCTCACCTCCGCGATGTATTCGCTGGCGCGGGAGCTGGGCCCGGACCGCATCCGGGTCAACGCGGTGCTGCCGGGCTGGATGTGGGGGCCGCCGGTGCAGGCGTACGTCCGGTTCGCCGCGGACTCCGAAGGCGTACCGGAGTCCGCGGTGCTGGCCCGGCTCACCGAGCGGATGGCGCTGCCTGAGCTGGCCACGGACGGGGACGTGGCGGAGGCCGTCGCCTTCCTGGCCTCCGACCGGGCCCGGGCGATCACCGGCCAGTCGCTGCTGGTCAACGCGGGTGAGCTGATGCGCTGACGACGCCGCAGCCGTACACGCACAAGCGGCACCCTCCCTCTCGACTCCTCGGCCGCACGGGACCCGCATCCCGTGCGGCCTTCGCGCGCTCCCCGAACTTCTCCGGACTTCTCTTCACTTCTCTTCTGCACAGCCTGACGAAGTGCCCGCCCATCGTGTGGCCGCGGTCACGTTCGCGACAACGGCCCACAAGGTCAAGAACAAGTAAAATCGTTCGCCTTACTGACCTGCGTTCACATCCATGACCATCGACAGCCTTGACCGAGCCCCCTCGGAAGGGGTTCAATCCCCGAAGTCCCCGCTCCCGCACGGGGACGCCGCTGAACGGCCGTACCGACGAAGTGCGCTCCCGTTCACAAGGCGGACCCCTGGAGGGGGACATGAACAGTCTCGACTGGGCTGTACTCATCGGATACTTCGGCGTGATGGTCGCGATCGGGCTCTGGTCGCACAAGCGCGTGGACAACGTCAGCGACTTCTTCACGGCCGGCGGCAGGATGCCGTGGTGGCTGTCGGGCATCTCGCACCACATGTCCGGCTACAGCGCGGTGATGTTCACCGGGTACGCCGGCATCGCGTACCAGTACGGGGTCACGTCCTTCGTGACCTGGTCGCTGCCGATCGCCATCGGCATCTTCATCGGCGCGAAGCTCTTCGCACCCCGGCTGAACCGGCTGCGTTCGCGGCTCCATGTCGCCTCGCCGCTGGAGTACCTCAAGACCCGCTACAACCTGCGGACCCAGCAGGCGCTCGCCTGGTCGGGGCTGCTGCTGAAGATCGTGGACGTCGGGGCCAAGTGGGCCGCCATCGCCACCCTGTTGTCCGTGTTCACCGGTCTCTCGATCTCCCAGGGCATCCTGATCACCGGGGTCGTCACCGGGATCTACTGCACCGTCGGCGGCCTGTGGGCGGACGCGCTCACCGAACTGGGCCAGTTCATCATCCAGTTGTTCGCCGGACTGGCGATGCTCTTCGCCGTGATGAGCGAGCTCGACGGTTTCTCCACCCTGTGGACGGTCTGGGACAAGCTCCCGGACGGACACGCGGAGCCGACCGCCGGACCGTACACGGTGACCTTCCTGCTGGCGTTCCTGTTCATCAAGACCTTCGAGTACAACGGCGGCATGTGGAACCAGGCCCAGCGGTACATGGCCACCGACTCCGCTGCCTCCGCGACCCGTTCGGCGCGGCTCTCGGCGGTGCTGTGGTTCGTCTGGCCGCTCGTGCTGTTCTTCCCCATGTGGTGTGCGCCGCTGCTGGTCGACGCGCAGAAGCCGGACGCCTCCGACAGCTACGCCCTGATGACCGAACAGCTGCTGCCGCACGGGTTGTTGGGCCTGGTCATCGTCGGCTTCTTCTCCCACACGATGGCCATGTGCTCCTCGGACGCCAACGCCATCGCCGCCGTCTTCACCCGGGACATCGCCCCGGTCCTGTCGAAGGCGGCACGCGGCTGGAGCGAGCGGGCCGGGCTGATCGCGGCCCGTTGGACCACGGTGGCCTTCCTGGCTCTCTCCATGGCCATCGCGACCCAGGTCAACTCGCCCACGTTCAAGGACATCATCACCGTCGTGATCAAGTGGGTCGCCGGGCTGATGGGCCCGATCGCGATCCCGTTCATGCTGGGCCTGCTGCGCCCGTTCCGGAAGTCCGGTCCGACGGCGGCGCTGGTCAGCTGGGCGGCGGGGCTGATCGCGTTCTGGCTGGTCAACTACCCGGTCGACTGGGCGGTCGAGGGCGGGGTGCCGCTCCAGTACCAGGTGTCCGTACCGCTGGCGGTCTCGCTCGTGCTGTACGTCCTGATCGGCTTCGTGAAGCCGGAGGACACCCCGGAGCGGGACGCGGTCCTGGCGCGGATCAACGAGGGCGACGGGGACGGGGGTCACGGGGACGGCACGGGGACGGCCGCGACCGTCCCCGCGCAGGACGGCGGCCCGGCCCCCGCGCCTCAGCCACGCGGGTAGCGGGCGAACGGCCGCGCGGCCGGGCGGGCTTCAGCGGCTCGGGCTGCTCAGCCGCGCGGGTAGCGGGCCAGCCAGCCCGGGGCGACGGCGGCCGGGCTGTGCAGGGCGGGGCCCTGGGTCATCTCCATCGCGAAGTCGTCGGCCAGTTCGAGGAGGGTGGCCCGCCCCTCCAGCTCCGCGAGCCAGGCCGGCGGCAGCGCGGTCTCCCCGTGCAGGGCGCCCAGCAGCGCCCCGCAGACCGACCCGGTGGCGCGGGAGGGCCCGCTGTGGTTCACCGCGAGCCGCAGCCCGTGCCGGATGTCCTCGCTGACCAGCGCGCAGTACACGGCCACCGCGAGGACCTCCTCGGCGGCGTCGCTCGCGCCCAGCGCCTCGATCAGGGCCGGGCCCGGGATGCCCTGGCGCACCGAGCCGAGGGCCTGGCGCAGCGCCTCGGTCACCGGCTCGTGGCCGGGGCGTTCGGCGAGGAGGGCCAGCGTGTTCTGCACCGCCCCGTCCAGGCTCTCGCCGCGCGCGAGACCGTGCACGAGAACGGCGAAGGCCCCGGCGGACAGCTGGGCGGCGGGGTGGCCGTGGGACTGGGCCGCGCACTCGACGGCCAACTGGAGCACGAGCCCCGGCTCCCAGCCCACGAGCAGTCCGAAGGGCGCGGACCGGGTGAGCGCGCCGGCGTCCCGGGCGGCGGGGTTCTTCGGCCGGTCGAGGGTGCCCATGACGGTGTCGCCGAAGCCGGCCAGGCATTCCCGGGCGGGATCACGGCGGGCGTAGAGCCATTCCTCGGCGGCCAGCCAGCCGTTGTCCTCGCGCCGTTCGTCGGGCCCCCAGTCGTGCTGGGTGGCGGCCCAGCGCAGATGGGCCCGGTGCACATCGGTGGGCGGGTGCCAGGCGCCGGTGTCGCGGCGGACCTGGGCGCGGATCAGCCCGTCGACGGTGAACAGGGTGAGCTGGGTGAGTGCGGTGACGGCGCCCCGTCTGCCGTGCGCGGGGACGTAGTCGGCGACCCCTTCGACCCCGTGGGCGGCCCGGATCTCCTCCAGCACGAGCCCGCTGACCCCGGCCCCGAGCGCGTCCCCGACGGCCCCGCCGAGCAGGGCCCCGCGGACCCGGCTGCGGAAGTCCTGCTGCTCGGCCCGGCCCCAGACCGCAGCTGTGGTCCCTGTGCTCACCCCGCCGCCTTCCCGTCACCACGTGCTCGGATGCGCGGGCCTCTGCGGGCGACCGCGCAAGCACTGTAATCGAACGGGAACGGGCGGTAGAGGGGGCGACCGGGGTACGTACGGGTATGTCGACGGACGTCCTTGAGGTCGTTTTTGGGCGGTGGGCCGACGCCCCCTAAGGCTGCTCCCCGCCCCAGGGCCCCCTGCCCATGATCCGACGCACGTCGTCACGCGTGACGGGACCTCCCAGGTCGTGCGTCTCCTCATCGGTGACGAAGGGGCTGGCCCAGGTCCCATCTCCACGTCCCGGTCGTGCCTGAGCCGCCGCCGCGGTGAGCACGGCGTCGGCCAGCTCCGCCACCGTACGTCCGCCGCCGGTGTCGACCCGGTCCAGGCCGAGCGCGTCGACGGCGTCCACCATCAGCGCCTGGTAGCGATCGGTGCGCGCCAGGAACCGGTCCATCAGCAGCCGCTCCCCCTCCGAGGCCTGCTCGTAGCACCCCGCCGCCCGCACCCGGTCGCGTACGACCGTGTCATCGGCGGTCAGCCACACGGCGGCCGTACAGCGCACGGTCAGCCGGGCGACCCACTCGGGCCAGAGGGCCGACCCCTCCAGGACCAGGCCCGGTGCCCCGTCCCGCGTGTGGTCGGTGACCAACTCCACGACACGCGGCCAGAGCTGTTCGTAGTGGGCGACGACGGAGGCGACGAGCTCGTCGGTGGTCAAGGTCCCGTAGTGCTCGGCGACATGCGGCGGCACCTCGCGCTCCGGGGTCCGCCAGGGCCGTCCCGGGTGCCGGGCCAGACCGTCTGTGGAGCGGTGCTCGAACCCGAGCCGCTCCGCCACCGCCTCGGCGACGGTCGACTTCCCGGTGTTCGAGGTCCCGCCGATCAGCACCACCCGTACATCGCGCATACCCGCGACCCTACGGCCCCGTCCGGGCCCCCAGCCGCCCCCGCCGCTCCCGGGCCCACGCGTACCCCGGGTCCAGCTCCAGCGCCCGGTCCAGGTCCGCCCGGGCCTCCGGGATGCGGCCGAGGGCCTCCAGGGCGGCGGCCCTGCTGCCGTGGGCCCAGGCGTAGTCGGGGTCCAGGGCGAGGGCCCGGTCGTAGCAGGCGACGGCCTCCTCGTACCGGCCGGTCGCCCGGTACACCTCGCCGCGCTCCCCCTCCGTCCCGGCCCGCCCGGGGTTCAGCTCCTCGGCCCGGTCCAGGTCGGCGAGGGCGCCCACCGGGTCGCCCAGGACCGTGCGGACCCGGGCCCGCCGCACCAGCGCCCAGGCGTACTCCGGCCACAGGGCGATCGCCCGGTCGAAGTCGTCCAGCGCCTCCTCGGGGCGGCCCAGCACATGGCGGACCAGGCCCCGGCTGCCCAGCGGCACGGCGTCGGACGGGTCCATCGTGTGCGCCCGGTCCAGGACGGTCAGGGCCTCCGCCAGCCGCCCCATCCGCCGGTACGTCTCGCCCCGCTCCCGGACCGCCCAGGCCCAGGCGGGGGCGATCTCCTCGGCCCGGTCCAGGTCGGCGAGGGCTTCCTCGTAACGGCCGAGCGAGCGCAGGATCACCGCCCGCCCCTGGTGGGCGCGTTCGCTGCGCGGGTCCACGGCGATGGCCCGCCCGTGGTCGGAGAGCGCGGCGTCCAGCTCCCCCGCCCGGAAGCGGTCCCAGGCCCGCGCCACGAGGGCGGCCGCCCGGTCGGTGTCGGTCAGCTCGGCCCGGGTCAGCAGGAGCCCGAGGGCGGCGGTGGGGCGAGGCCCGTGGTCGGTTATGGCGGCGAGCAGGTCCCGGCCCCACTCCCGCAGTACGGCGTTGTCGGCGTCCTCGCCGGCGTCCACCAGGGTCCGGGCCCAGTGCCGGGCGCGGGACGGCCGCTGGGCGAAGAGGTCGATCCCGGCGCGCAGGGCCTCGGGCAGCGCGGTGCGGGGGCGGGCGCACAACCGGTGGTAGAGCACGTCCAGGGCGGCCCGGCGCCAGGGCTGCTCGGCCCAGAGCCGTTCCGGGTCGATGCCCTCGGCCGCCGCGTCCCGGCGGGCGGCGAAGGCTTCGGCCAGCCGGTCGTGCGCCGCCTTCCACCGCCGGGGAGAACCGGTGCGCTGGAGGCGGAGCATGGGGGCCCGGACGACGGCGTGGTAGCGGGAACGTCCGCTGTACGGCTCGGCGACGAAGGGCAGTTCGAGCAGCCAGTCGTAGAGCCCCGGCACAGCGTGCGGCCCGTCCGGAGGTACGGCGACGGCGACCAGGTCCTCGTCGAACCGGCGGGGCAGCGCGCAGGCGAGCGCGGCCGCCCGGCGGGCCGGGTCGCTCTCACCGGCCAGGAAGCGTTCGACGGCGGTCGCGTTGGCCTCACCGGCCGCGCCGGGGTTGGCGGCGAGCGTCGACACCAGGACCGGCAGCCCGCCGGAGAGCCGCAGCACGTCCCGTACGACGGACTCCGCCACCACCCCGCGTTCATGCAGGAGTTGGCGCGATTCGGCCTCGGTGAAGGGCCCCAGCGGCACGTCGGCGACCAGCCGGCCCCGGTCGCCCCAGTGCGCGGGGTCCAGGCGGCGCTGGCCGGCCAGGGTCAGGACGAGGTTGGCGGGCAGTTCGCCGTACCTCCCGGGGGTGAACAGGTCCGCGAGCCACCGGTCCAGCTGGGGCGCGGTGCGCTCGTAGGTGTCCAGGAACAGGGCGACCCAGGGCACGGCGTCCGCGACCCGGTCGAGCTCGGCGACGAACACCGGGGTGAGGACCTGGACCGGTTCCGCCAGCAGCCGGGCCTCCTCCACCTGCCGGGCCCGCCCGCCGAACACGGCCCGCAGCCCGCCCGCGCCGCGCGCCACGACCGCCGGGTCGATGCCGCCGGCCAGCACCCCGACGACGGGTATCGCTCCGGCCGCGATCAGCCCGGCCTGCGCCGCGGCGAGCGCTCCGGGCGAAGGGCCCGCGCCCGGGCCCTCGTTGTCCGCCGCGAGCCGGCCCGCCGCCTCGTGGAGCGCGCGCCGGTAGGTGGCGAGCAGCCGGTCGAGCGCCTTGAGCGGATACCCCTGCTCGGCGAACTGTGCGGCGAAGGCGGCGAGGACGTCCGGCACGGAGTCGGCGCTCTCGTCGGCCGAGGCGGTCAACGCCCCGAACTCCCCCGCCGCCTGCCGCCATTCCCGTAGCAGCGAGGTCTTGCCGACCCCGGCGTTGCCCCGCACATGAAAGACGAACCGGTGCCGGGGATCCTCGGGCGGCAGCGTGAAGTTGACGTGGAACAGGCCGAGTTCGGACTCCCGGCCGACGAAGGCGGCACGCCGCCGGCTTTCGACGATCTGCTGGAGGGAGAGACGGCGGGGGGTGGACGGAGGCATGGGGCCAGTCTGTCAGCGAGTCCGTGGGGCGGGTACGGCTCCGCCGATGCCAGGCCCTTCCGCACCGCCTGCCGCGCGAGTCCCCCGGCCTGCGGACGCCCAGCACGTGGGCGGCCTGACGGAGGAGTGTCTCTCTGACGCCCCAGCGACCGTCAGGCCCACGGGTCGAAGGGGATCCCGGCGGGCTTGGAGTTGTTGAGGAGGTTGCGGAAGCGGTCGTCCTTGTCGGTGACCTTGATGGTCGCGGACCCGAAGTCGGCGTTCATGAGCCTGTCGCGCAACTCCGTGCTGGGGAAGCCGTTCCAGTCGACGATCGGCGGGTAGCGCCAGGAGCCGTAGTGGTTCTCCGGCGGCTCGTCGTTGCCGTTGGCGAGGCGGAAGAAGTGCGTGCTCGGACCGTCCTTGTGATAGACGGCCTTGGGGTGCGAACCGTCGAACCGCACCTGTGAGCGCGGGTAGGTCTTGACGGTGCTGTGCTGGGTGGTCGACACGTAATCCACCTGGTTGGAAGCCTGGTTGACCCAGGAGATGACGTGCTCGAAGTCATGGCGGTGCCCGCCGAGCCCACTGCCGTGGACGGCCTGGTCCTTCTCGAAGTAGCTCGCGTAGACGATGCCGCACCAGCCGTTGTTGCACTTCGACCGCGCGTACGTCTGGGAGTTGTCCAGGTCCCACTGGTCCCGGCAACTGCCGTTGACCGCCCCGGTCGTCTTGAGCCCCGGAGCGAGGGTGCCGTCCGGGCCGATGGCGGGGGTGGCGTAACAGCCGTCGCCGTCGTAGTCGTAGGCGGGCGAGAAGGCCTGCTCGTAACCGCCCGCGTTCTGGGGGAGACTGCCCGGCGGGTCGGCGTGGGCGGCGGAGGCGGTACCCAGCACGAGGATGCCCGCGGCGGCGAGGGTGGTGGCGGAGCGGGTGACGCGCTTGCGCGTGGCGGTGGCGCCCGGGCTCCTGCCCTGGCCCCTCGGGACGGATTGCGGTATCAGCTGCTTTCGCACGGGTTCGCGCTCCTGACTCGTCGGCATGGGACGGCGGGGTGACGTCGCGCATGAATTGCCCGGAGCATGACAGAACGAAACGGAGTACGGTCCACCGCCGCGGTGACCCGCCCGACGCCCGGAAGAGCGAGGCGGCGCGCTTGCCATCGAGTCCACTCGAACTCCTACAGTGCGCGCACGGATCCGGATCCGGACCCGGCCCAGCCACCCGCACCCACCAGGGAGCTCGACCATGCTCTACCGCACACTCGGCGGCACCGGCATCGAGGTCAGCGCGTACTGTCTCGGCACGATGATGTTCGGCTCGGTCGGCAACCCCGACCACGCCGATTCCGTACGCGTCATCCACGCCGCCCTCGACGCGGGCATCAACTTCGTCGATACCGCGGACATGTACTCCGCCGGTGAGTCCGAGACCATCGTCGGCAAGGCGTTGAAAGGGCGGCGCGACGATGTCGTCCTCGCCACCAAGGTGCACTTCCCGATGGGCGAGGGGCCCAACCGGAGGGGAAACTCCCGGCGTTGGATCGTCCAGGAGGTCGAGGAGAGCCTTCGTCGGCTCGGCACCGACTGGATCGATCTCTACCAGGTCCACCGCCCCGACCACACCACGGACATCGAGGAGACTCTCTCCGCGCTGACCGACCTCGTGCGGGCGGGGAAGATCCGCGCCTTCGGCTGCTCGACGTTCCCGGCCGAGGAGATCGTCGAGTCGCACGTCGTCGCCGAGCGGCGGGGCCTCGGGCGGTTCCGGACCGAGCAGCCGCCGTACTCGATCCTCGCCCGGGGCATCGAGCGGTCCGTGCTGCCGACCTGCCGGCGGTACGGGATGGGGGTGCTGACCTGGTCCCCGCTGGCCTCCGGTTTCCTGACCGGGAAGTACCGCAAGGGCGGGGCCTTCGACCTGACCAGCGGGCGGGCGGCGCTGCACCCGCACCGGTTCGACCCGGAGGCCCCGCTGACCGCCGCCAAGCTGGAGGCCGTCGAGCAACTCGTCTCCGTGGCCGACAGCATCGGGACCACCCTGCCCCAGCTGGCGGTCGCCTTCCCGCCGGCCCATCCCGCGGTCACCTCGGTGATCATCGGCCCGCGCACGATGGAGCAGTTGGAGGGGCTGCTGAAGGGCGCCTCACTCACGCTGGACGACGAGACGCTCGACCGGATCGACGCGATCGTCGCGCCGGGCACCGACGTCTACCCGCCGGACGGCGTCTGGACCCCGCCCTCCCTGACCGATGTCGCCCTACGCAGGCGGCCGGTGGGCGAACGCGCGGCGGCGTAGTCCGGAACGTCTACGGCGCGGTGTCGTCGGCGGGCTTCCGGGCCAGGAAGCTCGCCACCGGCCTCTTCGCGCCCTCCTCCGGTGCCTGAAGCGTCTGGGCCGTGATCACGAAGCCCGCCCGCTCCAGCAGTTCGGCGATCCGTTCCGCGGGCAGCCGATAGCTGTCGAAGGGGGCGGGGTCACCGTCGCCGTAGCCGTACGTACGGCGCTGATGCTCCTCCTCACCGACCCGGGTGACGAGGAGGAGGTGCCCGCCGGAAGCCAGGGCACGGTGGAACTCGCCGTATGCCTCCGGCAGTTCCGCCGGGGGCAGGTGGTGGGTGGAGTAGAACGCCAGGACGCCCCCGAGTTCGCCGTCGGGCCGAGGCCGGACGACACGACCGGCTCCGCGAAGGCGGCCAAGACGGCGCGCGACACCGAGTCCAGCGCGCCGGGGTCCCGCACGAAGCGGGCGTAGTCGGCGGCGACGGTGTCGTACGACTGCCGGATCGCGTCCAGGGGCGCGCCCGCGCGCTCATCCAGGGGGTGGGGTTCATCACCCCGCGACGTTACGCCTGCCTTCGGAGTGGGCGTAAGGGTGACCCTTTCCGTTCAGGCCGGGCAGATCCCTTCCGGCAGGCCCGACGGCAGGCCGCCGCGTTCGTCCGCCGTGAGGTCGCGGCCGACGACGGTGCACAGGTGGCGCTTCCAGAGCGCGGGGTCGAGGTGGATCAGGTCCAGGCGGCCCCGGTCTCCGTTGCCTCCGCCGAAGCTGCCTCCGGAGAGGGTACGCAGCAGGGTTCTGCCGTCCGGGGACGCGGCCAGGAAGTACTGGTGCGCCGCGAAGTCGTACGTCTGGAGGGCTTCGGAGTCCGAGAGCCGCTGGAAGCGCACCGAGCTGCCGTTCGCGACGAAGAACTCGCCGTCGGTTCCGGTGAAGCCGAAGACGTATCCGTCGCCCGTGAAGTGCTCGTCGGAGCCCAGAGGTCCGATCGGCCCGACGAGTCTGGCCGGACGGTCTCCGGTCGGCGTCGACCACAACTCCAGCATGCCGCCGGGCGACTTGGCCGCTGCATAGCGACCGGTGTCGTCCCGCCTCGCCCGCTCGATGTTCGGGCCCAGGCTGACGCGCAGGTCCTTGTTCTCCTTGCCGGTACGCAGATGCACGGAGTACAGGACCGGTTCGCGGGCGGCCATGATCTGAACGTAGCCCTTCTCGACGTGGCTGTTCACCGCGAACCCCGAGTCGACGGCCGCCGGACGGCCCTCGCCGAAGCGAGGCGGGCTCTTCTTCGTCAGCCCCAGTGCGCGGGCGTCGATGGCGGGAGACAGGCGATCGCCGGTCCGGGCGTCCCAGTGCTCGATGCGGCTGCCGGAAAGGGTCACGAGTTCGTCGCCGCCCCGGAGGAAGGTGAACGTGAGCGCTTCCGGGCTGCCGCTCGGGTCGACCGGGGGTGCGTGCGTGGTGATCTCCGCCAGCCGGCGCAGCGACGGTATCTCCCGGATCTGGATCCGGTCGCGGTCGACCACGTCCGCCACGAGCGTCCCTGCGTCGTTCACCTGAAGGTTGCGTTCCAGCCCTGGGTCGTTCTGCGCGGCCCGGTCGGCCCATGTCACCTCCTTGGCGATCCGGCCGGACGCCGCGTCGACGAGCGCCAGCGTCTCGCCCTTGTCACGCTTGTCGTAGTCCACGAGGTGGGCCAGCAGGGACTTTCCGCCGTCGACCAGGCGTGGCGAACCGAGGACGATGCCGGAACCGTCGACGTCGCGGCGGGCCAGCGGCTGGGCCGTCACATGGTTGTCACCGTAGGCGACCACGGGAAGGACCGTTTTCTGCGCGTCCCCGAGGAGACGGCCGATGACCAGGTCGGGAGAGGGCACTTCGGCCTGCGTCACGCTGCTGCCGCGTCGCGTGCCGACGATGAGCCACCGCTCATGGTGGTTGGCCGCGAAGCGGTCGCCCTTCTCGTCGACGGCGATGCTTCCGCAATCACTGTTGTACCCGGTGTCGTAGGTGTAGCTGTTCAGTAGCCGTCCGTCCTCCACGCGCAGGGCACGGTAGACGGCGACCTCCTCGTCGCCCTTCTCCACCTGGCGGCAGAAGACCAGCACGCCGCCGTCACCGGACAGCGCCACGGCCGAGCTCTCCGACGAACGGTCGTCGACATCGTCCGCCAGTGCACGGACCTTTCCCGTACGAACGTCCACCGCGTCCATCACGAGCTCGCCGACGCCCGTGCCGCGGCGGCTGACCACCAGAGTGTTCTCATCGGGTCCGAACCACACGGACTCGCTCGTCACCGGCAGTCGCCCAGGCACGTCCCGGCGGCGTCCCGTCGTCAGGTCCCACACGGCCAGCCGGCCTTCCACCAGCGTGACCACGCGTCCGGCGTCCGGCGACAGAGCCATGAGCCTGTCCTCCTCCCCCGGCCGGCCCATGGAGTCGGATATCTCCTCGAACTCCGCGCCCCGCACGGTCTGCGGCCGGCCAAGCAGGTCCTCCGGACGGTCGGCGGCCAGGTCGACCTCGTGCCGGACCAGCGCGCCCGACGCCGACACATGAGCGATCCGCCGGCCGTCCCGGCTGACCAGCGGGTGGAAGGCCATCTCGTCCAGGTCGAGCTGGAGGCGCTGAACGCGTCCCCCGCCCGGCGTACGAAGAGGGTGGCGCGACCGTTCTCCGTCGTCGCGAGCGTCACCGTGCCGTCCACGCTCATCGCCACGTCCCGGATGCTTCCCTCGGTCCCGCTCAGGATCCAGGCGGCGTTCTTGACCTGGTCGTACCGGCGGAGCACGGCGTTGCGCGCCTCGGCCGTGGGCGAGATCGCGTACGCGCCCAGGGCGATGAGTGCGCCCTGCCCCGGATCCTGTTCGGCCGCCTCGGCGGAGTACGTGGCCAGCAGCCGCGACCGGCCGTCCTCCTCGCGCTGCGTACTGACGCGCTCCTGGTAGACGAGGAACGTGCCGAGGCCGACGATCAGCGCGAACACCACGGCCACCGCGGTCCAGGCGGCCCGGCCGCGGGCCCGGCGTGACCGTCGGCGCTGCCGAGCCCGTTCGAGGAAGTCCCGCTCCTCCGCCGCGAGTTCATCCTCGCGGTCCTTCAACCACGTCCGGATGTAAGTGAGTTGTAATTCTCCTGGCAGGAGCGCGGGTGGCCTGCCCTGCTTCGTCCAGCGGTCGCGGTCGTGGGTCAGCTCCGCGCGCCCCGCCAGGAATCTCTCGTCCTCCCGCACCTGCTTCCGCAGCGCGGGCCACACGTCGATCAGCTTCTCGTGGGCCAGCTCGGCGGACTCGGTCTCCGGCTGCCCGTCGCCGCCGCGCAGCACGAGCAACCGCTCGGCGGCGAACGCCCTGGCCAGCTCCCAACTCTCCGGGCCCGCCTCCCCCGCGTGAGCCTGCGGCGCAGCGGAGTCCCGCTCCCGGGCAGCACCCGGACCAGGCCCCTGAACAGCCGGGCGGCGGCCACCGGCTCGCTCTCGCCGTAACGCTTCCAGGCCTTCTCGCAGTGCTCCTGCAGCGCCCCCTCGACCCCGTGCAGCGCCGTGTACGTCGACCGGCGCAGCCGGCCGGCGAACCGCTCGTCCCAGAGACGTTTCAGCAGGAACCCGAGGAGCGGCAGGTTCTCCGGCTCCCGGCACGCGTCGTCCAGGATGCGTTCGGCCAGGCCCGGTTCGTACACCACCGCCGGAGCCTTCTCCACCGGTTTGGTGATCACGTCGTGAAGCTGATCCCGGGACATCGGCATCAGGGGCATCAGCGTGGTGCCGCTCACCAAGGGGCCGAGGCGAGGATGCCGGAGCGCCGCGTCCATGAAGTCGGACCGGAGCGTGACGAGCAGCGGGGATCCGGCCGTCGGGCCGCCTTCCGGAAAGAGCAGTCCGGCGTCCGCCTCGAACTCCCCGTCCCCGAGTTGCAGGAGCGCCTCGGCCTGGTCGAGGACGACGAGACACCTGCCGTCCGAAGCGCCCCGCAGAATGTCCAGCGTCTTCGCCAGGCCCTTGCCCGCCAGCCACTTCTCCACCTGGTCGACGCTCTCCGCGCGGCGGTCCCCGTACCGTCCGGTGCGCACGGCTTCGTAGAGGTCGACGGCCAGTCGGGAGAGCAAGGAGCCACCGGCGCCCGCGTTCACCACGACCACGTCGTAGCCCGGCTCGTCCTCGGCGCTCCCGCGCCGCATCCGGGGAACCACTCCGGCCAGTGCCAGCGAGGACTTTCCGCAGCCGGACGGTCCGAAGAGCGTGACGGCCCCGTGCAGCTCCAGTTCGGCGACCACGTCCCCGATCTCGCGGTCACGGCCGAAGAAGATCTCCTCGTGGCTCTCCTGGAAGGTGTCGATGCCCCGGAACGGGTCCCCGGCCAGCTCACGATCGAGATCGGGCAGCCTGGCCAGCGCCGCCTTCATGCTGATCGCGAAGGACTGCTGCGCGTCATCCCGCTTGCGCTGGGAGGCGACGACGATGCCCACCGCGGCACCGCGCCGCTCGTCCCAGACCGGGCTTCCGCTGTAGCCCGCCGTGATGTGAGCCGTCCGGCTGTCGGCGCGCGAGAGCTGGATCCAGTCCCCCGCCGACTTCCCGCTCAGCTCCCCCGGTGCCAGACCACACCCAGTTCGTCGTCCGGGAACCCCACGACACGCACCGGGCGGTGCGATACCTCGCCGGAGGCGGCGATGGGCAGCGGACGGGTGCCGGGGACCGCCCCGCGCAGCCGCAGCACCGCGAGGTCCCCGCACTGCGGGGGCTCCTCCGGTATCCACTGCTCGACCTCGGCGACGACGCGCTCCCCGGCCCGGTCGGCGAGCGGGAAGTCGACCAGCACCTCGGCGCCGGCGGCGACCGGGAGGTCGCGAGCCCTCCCCACGGCGTCGGACACGACATGCGCACAGGTCAGCACCCGGTCCGCGGTGACGAGGAAGCCGCCTCCGACGATCGCGCCGTTCGCTCCCCCGATCCGGACGACCGCCGCGTTCAACGCCTCGTCGGCGCTCAGCGCCTCTTCCCCCGACACCATGACCCCCGTGACTCCGGTGACCCCCGTCAGCCGGTCAGGTCAACGTACGTCCTGCACAGGCTCGTTCGCATCCACGGCATCGCTTTTGTGCCACGTCAGGCTCACCGAGAAGTTGGCCGCCGTCGCGGTGCTGGCGATGACGACATCCGCCTCGGCCGACAGCGACACACCGAACTCCAGCGTGACCTCGTCCGGGGCGTTGGCCATTCCCCGGAACCTGCCGACGAAGCTCTCCGCGACCGGCCGCACCGTGTCCAGCATCTGGCCGAACGACCGCCCCGCGCGCGCTACGGAGCGGTCGCCGCGGCCGACCCGTACCAGGGATTCGTCCACCTCACGGATCTGCACACGGATCGTCTCGTCGCTGCCGTCTCCCAACGGCACCTCGACCGTGCGGACAGGGCTTTCGCTCAACTCGACCTCCAGCGTAGGGAGGAGCGATCATAACGAAGCCAACCATCCGCACGGCCGCGGGCGTTACCGTCCTCAGCTCGGCAGCACCGGCAGCAGGTCCGGCAGATGACCGTCCGACGCCGTGGCCGCCGCGACGCGTTCGGCGGGGACCTCGCCGTAGAGCGTCGTACGGGGACGGGACGGGCGCCCCGCCAGGTCGGCGATGGCCTTCAGGTCCTGGATGGAGCGGTACGAGCCGTAACTCGACCCCGCCATACGGGAGATGGTCTCCTCCATCAGCGTGCCGCCCAGGTCGTTCGCGCCCGAGCGGAGCATCTCCGCCGCACCCTCCGTACCGAGCTTCACCCAGCTCGTCTGGATGTTGGTGATGTGCGGGTGGAGGAGGAGCCGCGCCATCGCCGTCACCGCCCGGTTGTCCCGGTCCGTCGGGCCCGGGCGGGCGATGCCGGCCAGGTAGACCGGGGCGTTGGTGTGGATGAAGGGGAGCGTCACGAACTCCGTCAGGCCGCCCGTCTCCTGCTGGAGTCGGGCCAGCGTCCGGAAGTGGCCGAGCCAGTGGCGGGGCTGGTCGACATGGCCGTACATCATCGTCGAGGACGAGCGCAGGCCCACCTCGTGCGCCGTCCTGATGACCTCCAGCCAGGTGGCCGTGGGCAGTTTGCCCTTGGTGAGGACCCAGCGGACCTCGTCGTCCAGGATCTCCGCCGCCGTACCGGGGATCGAGTCGAGCCCGGCCTCCTTGGCGGCGGTCAGCCAGTCGCGGATCGACATGCCGGTGCGGGTGGCCCCGTTGACGACCTCCATGGGCGAGAACGCGTGCACGTGCATGCCGGGGACGCGTTCCTTCACCGCCCGCGCGATGTCGAAGTACGCCGTGCCGGGCAGGTCCGGGTGGATCCCGCCCTGCATGCAGACCTCGACCGCGCCGACGTCCCACGCCTGCGCCGCCCGGTCCGCGACCTGGTCGAGGGAGAGGGTGTACGCGTCGGCGTCGGTGCGGCGCTGGGCGAAGGCGCAGAAGCGGCAGCCGGTGTAGCAGACGTTGGTGAAGTTGATGTTCCGCGTGACGATGTACGTGACGTCGTCGCCGACCACGTCCCGGCGCAGCGCGTCCGCGATCCGGCACAGCTCGTCCAGCGCCGGGCCGTCCGCGTGGAGCAGGGCGAGGGCCTGGTCGTCGGTGAGCTTCGTCGGGTCGTCGGCGGCCTGGCTCAGGGCCTGGCGTACGTCGGCGTCGATCCGGGACGGCACCATACCGGGGGCCGCCGCCTCGCGGAGCGCCTCCCAGTCCCCGTACACCTCGTCGAAGTCGTTGCGGCGGTCGCCCGTGCGGCCCTCGGTGTCGATGGTGACGTGCAGGTCGGTGCGGCCGAAGGAGGTGAACCCCTCGTCCGGCTCCTGCCAGGGAAGTCCGGCCGGAATCGCCCCCTCGCGGGCGAGCCCCGTCTCCGGGTCGGCCAGGGCACGGACGTGCGGGAGGAGCCGGGGGTCGAGCCAGGGCTCACCGCGCTGGATGAACTCGGGGTAGATGGTCAGGCGTTCGCGGAGCGTGAAGCCCGACTCGGCGGTGCGCGCGGCCAGTTCGTCGATATGCGGCCAGGGGCGTTCCGGGTTGACGTGGTCGGGGGTGAGGGGGAGACCCCGCCCCAGTCGTCGATGCCCGCGCCGATGAGGAGCGCGTACTCCGCGTCCACCAGGTTCGGCGGGGCCTGGATCCGGGCCGAGGGGCCGAGGATGTGCCGGGCCACCGCGATGGCGGCGGCCAGCTCCTCCAGCTCCGCGTCGGGCATCCCGCGCATCGCCGTGTCCGGCTTGGCGCGGAAGTTCTGCACGATGACTTCCTGGATGCCGTGGTAGGCGCGGGCCGTCTTCCGCAGCTCGAAGAGGGAGTCGGCGCGCTCCTCGTACGACTCACCGATCCCGATCAGGATGCCGGTGGTGAAGGGCACGTTGGAGCGCCCCGCGTCCTCCAGCACCCGCAGCCGCACGGCCGGTTCCTTGTCCGGGGAGCCGTGGTGCGGGCCGCCCGGCTCGGACCACAGGCGGGTCGCCGTCGTCTCCAGCATCATCCCCATCGAGGGGGCGACGGGCTTCAGCCGCTGGAGGTCGGTCCAGGTCAGGACGCCCGGGTTGAGGTGGGGCAGCAGGCCCGTCTCCTCCAGGACCCGGATCGCCATGGCGCGTACGTACGCGAGGGTGTCGTCGTACCCCTCCGCCTCCAGCCACTCCCGCGCCTCGGGCCATCGGTCCTCGGGGCGGTCGCCGAGCGTGAACAGGGCTTCCTTGCAGCCCATGGCCGCGCCCTCGCGGGCGATCCTCAGCACCTCGTCGGGGGAGAGGAACATCCCGTGGCCGGCGCGGCGGAGCTTGCCGGGGACGGTGACGAAGGTGCAGTAGTGACACCTGTCACGGCAGAGGCGGGTGAGGGGGATGAAGACCTTGCGCGAGTACGTGATCACGCCCGGCCGGCCCGCCGCCTCCAGGCCCGCGTTCCGGACACGGGCGGCGGACGCGGCCAGATCCTTCAGATCGTCGCCGCGCGCCTGGAGCAGGACGGCGGCCTCGGTCACATCGAGGGCGACACCGTCGCGGGCACGTTTCAGCGCGCGCCGCATGGCGTTGGAGGTGGGACGTCCGCTCTGAGGATCGGGATCGGTCATGAACCGAGCATACGAGCGAGGCGCGCGCACCGGACCAGGGCCCGGGACCTGTAGGTGCAGGCCGCGGGGTGCTCCTGCTCACTCGTGCGGGCCGACTCACGGGGGCGTTCACCCGTTGACGGGGTCCGCGCGCCTAATGTCGGAACGATGATGGAAACGATCGTCCTCGACATCGGCGAAACCCTCGTACGCGACGACCGGCACTGGGCGTCCTGGGCCGACTGGCTCGGCGTCCCCCCGCACACGCTCGGTGCGTTGGTGGGCGCGGCCGTCGCCCAGGGCCGCGAGGCCACGGACGCGCTGCGGATCCTGCGGCCCGACATGGACGTCGAGGAGGCCTACCGTGCGCGGGCCGCCGCCGGCCGCGGCGAGCACCTCGACGAGTCGGACCTCTACCAGGACGTCCGGCCGGCGCTGGGCGAACTGCGGGCCGCGGGCGTGCGGGTCGTGGTGGCGGGGGACGGGACGGTCCGGGCCGGGGAGCTGCTGCGGGCGCTGGACCTGCCCGCGGATCTGGTGGTCACCTCGGGCGAGTGGGGCGTACGGAAGCCCGGCCCGGAGTTCTTCGTGCGGGTGGCCGAGGCGTCGGGCGCGGCCCCGGAGGCGACGCTGTACGTGGGCGACCACCCGGCCGACGATCTGTTCCCGGCCGCCGCGGCGGGGATGCGGACCGCGCATCTGCGGCGGGGGCCGTACGGGCACTGGTGGGCGGACCACCCGGACGTGGTGGAGACGGCGGACTTCCGTATCGACGCGCTGACGGAGCTGGTGGCGTTGGTGGGGTCCGGTGGGGTGTCCTCCGACCCGGACCCGGACCAGGCTTCGGCTTCGGTGGAGGCGAAGGGGGTGCGGCGGGGCTCGTTGCGGTCGGTGCGCTAGGTCCTCAAACGCCGGACGGGCTTGGCTTGAGTGGTCGTCCTGCGCGGACAGCGTCATCAGGGGGGCGACAGGCGGAACATGGCCCACCGGTGACCATGTCGTGTGCATCGTCGGGTAGGGCGGTACGGGCTCGCCGGTAGCGGGGAAGATGCCGTCGAAGGCACCGTAAGCGTGCGAACCACCGGAAAAGGGGGCTCGGTATGAGCATGATGAAACGGACATCTCGCTGGGCGGCGGGGCTGCTGACCGTGGGCGGTGTCACCGCCGCGCTGCTCGTCGGGCCGGTGGCCGCCGCGCAGGCGGACGGGCCCGCCGCGCCGTGCGGTGGGGGCTGCCCGCAGGTCGCGTCGAGCGGGTATCAGGTGTCGTCCACCGTGAGGGACCCCGCACCGTTGTGCGCCGGGGGCTGCCCGCAGGTCGCGTCGAGCGGGTACCAGGTCTCCTCCGCCGCTGGAGGCCACGCACCGCTGTGCAGCGGGGGCTGCGCGCAAGTCACCCCGACGGGGTACCAGGTCTCCTCCGCCCCGGGGGGCCTGGCCACCGAGGGCAACTGGGATCCCCACTAGGCGGCACAGGCAGGCGACCCCGGGGGCCGGCACTCCGTGGCACCCGGGGTCGCCTGCACGGTTCCGTCCTCGGACGCCGGACGGGCGCGGGTGGGCGGAGGCGGATCAGTCCCCCAGCACCGCCTGCATCACGCTCTTCGCGATCGGGGCGCCCAGGCGGCCGCCCGAGATGTCCGAGCGGGAGATGTCCATGTCCGTCGGGTCGATGAACACGGCGACCGCGACCGAGCGGCCGTCGTCCTTCTTGCCGTAGCTGACGAACCAGCCGTACGGGACCTCGTCCTGGACGTTGACGCCGCGCTGGGCGGTGCCCGTCTTGCCGCCGACCGTCACACCGTCGATCAGGGCGCGCTGGGCGCTGCCCTCCTTCGCGGTGTGCTCCATCATCTCCTGGACCTTCTTCGCCGTCTCCGGCGAGACGGCCTGGCTCATCTCCGCCGGCTCGTTCTTCTCCAGCGTGGAGAGGTCCGGGCCGCGCAGCTCGTCGACGATGTAGGGCTGCATCAGCTTGCCGTCGTTGGCGAGGGCCGCCGTGACCATCGCCATCTGCATCGGGGTGCTGGTCAGGCTGCCCTGGCCCATGCCGGTGAGGGCCGTACCGGGCTTGTCGAGCTTCGGCGGGTAGAGGCTCTTCGTGGCGAGCATGTCGCCGAACTCCTCCGCGTACACGTCCTCGTTGAAGCCGAACTTCTCCGCCGTCTCCCGCATCCGGTCCTCGCCCAGCTCGGCGGCCGCGTCGAGGAAGACGTTGTTGCAGGAGTACTGCATGGCGGTCTTCATCGACGCCTTGCTGCACACGGCGTCGCCCGCCTCGCTGCCGATCTTGTTCGTGGAGAGCGGCAGCGGGTACGGCGAGACGGCGTCCGTCCGGGCGTCCACGTCCGTGACCACACCGTGCTCCAGCGCCGCCGCGGCGGTGAGGATCTTGAAGGTGGAGCCGGGCGGATACGTCTCGCGCAGGGGGCGGTTGGCCAGCGGCTTGTCCTTCTTCTTCTCCAGCGCGGTGAAGCGGTCGCTCTCCTCGAACGAGATGCCGGCGAAGACCTCGGGGTCGTACGAGGGCGTCGAGACCAGGGCCAGCACCTTGCCGGTGCTCGGGTCCAGGGCGACGACCGCACCCCGGGCGCCCAGGTCGGTCAGCCCCTTGTAGCCCGCCTTCTGCGCCTTGGCGTCGATCGTGGTGATCACGTCGCCGCCGCGCCGGGGCTGGCCGGTCAGGACGTCCTTGGCGTGCCGGAAGGCGAAGCGGTCGTCCTGGCCGCTGAGGACGCTGTCGTAGGTCCGCTCCAGCAGCGAGGTGCCCCGGGCCTGGGAGGCGTACCCGGTGACGGGCGCGTACATCGCCCCGTCCTTGTTGGTCCGGCGGAACGCGTAGTCCCGGCTGTCGGTCTCCTTCGAGCCGGTGATCGCCTTGCCGCCGACGATGATGTCGCCGCGCGGGGTGGAGAACCGCTCGAACCGCACCCGGGCGTTGTTCTCGTGCTGGGCGAGCTCCTGGCGGTCCACGTGCTGGAGCCAGTTCGCCCGCAGCAGCAGGGCCAGCACCAGCAGCCCGCAGAAGATGGCTATGTGCCGCAACGGCCTGTTCATTCCACTCCCCACCCGGGCGGGCCTGTGGCCCGCGTATGCGATCCCCGGTGAACAAGGATGCCCTGTACGCGGGCCCGGTTGCACGGGAGGCCCCGGAGGGCCCCTTCTCACAGGTACGCGGCGTACGCGTCCAGGGTCCGCAGCACCTCCGCTTCGTCCGCCGGGGGCAGCTGGAGCACGACCTCCTCGATGCCCAGCTCCGCGTAGTGGGCGAGCTTCCCGGGGCTCGGCTGGACCGCGTACGGCACCGCGTGGAGGCCCTTCGGGTCGCGCCCGGCCTCCTCCCAGGCCGCCCGCAGCTTCGGCAGGGACTCGGTGAGACCTCCGCCGCCGATGGGCAGCCAGCCGTCCGCGTACTCCGCGATGTGCGTGAACAGCTTCGGGCCCGCCCCGCCGCCGATCAGGGTGCGCGGTCCGTTGACCGGGCCGCGGGGACGCTGGAAGGGCTTCGGGTGCGCCTCGCTCGCCCGCACCGACCCGAAGGCACTCTCGTACCCGGTCGGCTCGTCCGCCCACAGGGCCCGCATCAGCGCCATCCGGTCCCGGACCCGGTCGCGGCGCGTGGGCCACTCCACCCCGTGGTCGGCGGCCTCCTCGACGTTCCAGCCGTAGCCGACGCCGAGCGTGAACCGGCCGCCGGAGAGGTGGTCCAGGGTGGCCGCCTGCTTGGCCAGGTCGATCGGGTCGTGCTGGGCGACCAGCGTGATGCCGGTGCCCAGGGCCAGGCGCTCGGTGACGGCGGCGGCCTGGCCGAGGGCGACGAACGGGTCCAATGTCCGGCCGTACTCGCGGGGCAGCTCACCGCCCATGGGGTACGGCGTGCGGCGGCTGACCGGAATGTGCGTGTGCTCGGGCAGATACAGCCCGCCGAACCCCCGCTGTTCCAGCTCGCGGGCGAGCCTGACCGGGGTCACCGTCTCGTCGGTGAGGAAGATCGTGGTGGAAATCCGCATCGAAGCCACCTCCGTGGTCGTCGTCGTTCCGTACGTCGTCTTGTTTCGTCGTCCTTCTGTACGTCGTCCGTGCGAAGCGCCAACGTAAGCCGTATGTCGGCGAAATCCGAGACCGTGACGGCCATGAACACCGCCATGAACACCGCGATGAACACCACCGTGAACCGGCGCGGCCTGCTCGCCGCGACCGCCGCCACGGGCCTAACGTTGGCCCCCGTGAACTTCGCCCGAGCCGAGGACCGCCCCGGGACCGGCCCCGAAGGCCCCCACCGCACCCGGACCGTGCGCGGGACGCTGCCCGTCGGATCGCCGGACTATGTGTACCTCCCGGTCGAAGTCCCGCGCGGGGTGGCCGAGTTCGCCGTCTCCTACACGTACGGGAAACCACCCGTCCCGCCCGGCGTCCAGGGCAACGCGCTCGACATCGGCCTCTTCGACGAACGCGGTACGGCCCTGGGCGGGCGCGGCTTCCGGGGCTGGTCCGGCGGGGCGCGCACCGCGTTCTTCGTCCGGTCCGACGCCGCGACCCCCGGCTATCTCCCCGGCCCCGTACGCCCCGGCACCTGGCACATCGCCCTGGCCCCCTACACCGTCGCCCCCGAGGGCCTCCCGTACGAGGTGACCGTCACCCTCCGCTTCGGCGGGACGGCCCCGACTCCCGCGCCGGTGTACCCGCCCGAGCGGGCCAGGGGGCGCGGCCGGGCCTGGTACCGGGGCGACTGCCACGTCCACTCCCTCCACTCCGACGGGCGGCGCACCCCGGCCGAGGTCGCCGCCGCCGCGCGGGCCGCCGGACTCGACTTCATCAACAGCAGCGAGCACAACACCACCTCCGCGCACCCCGCGTGGGAGGGCCTGTGGGGCGACGACCTGCTGATCCTGACCGGTGAGGAGATCACCACCCGCAACGGACACGTGCTGGCCGTCGGCACCGACCCGGGCGTCTTCGTCGACTGGCGCTACCGGGCCCGCGAAAACCGCTTCGGCCGGTACGCGCACCAGATCCGCCGGGCCGGCGGGCTCGTCGTGCCCGCCCATCCGCACGCCACGTGCATCGGCTGCAACTGGAAGTTCGGCCTCGCGGAGGCGGACGCGGTCGAGGTGTGGAACGGGCCCTGGACCCCGGACGACGAGGTCGCCCTCGCCGAGTGGGACAACGCGCTGGTGGCCGCCGTACGGAACCCGGACGACGGGCCGGGGCGCTGGCTGCCCGCGATGGGCAACAGCGACGCCCACCGCGAGCCGGACCGGCTGGGCCACCCGCAGACCGTCGTCCTGGCCGATTCGCTGTCGCGGCGGGCGATTCTCGCGGGCATCCGGGCGGGCCGCTCCTACCTCGCCGAGTCCGCCGCCCTGACCCTCTCCTTCGGTGCGACGGACGGGCGGGGCCGGCACGCGGGCATCGGGGAGCGGCTGCGGGCGGCGGCCGACGCCCCCGTGCACGTACGGCTGGAGGTGTCGGGTGCGGCCGCCGACTGCACGGTGCGCCTGGTCACCGACCAGGGGGTCCTGCTGACCACCCCGCTGCCCGCGGCGGGAGCGGGCGTGGTGGAGTGGCGTACGACCCCCGCCCACGCCGCGTACGTGCGGGCCGAGATCCGGCACCCGCCGGCCGTTCCCGGGCTGCCGGGCGCGTTCGCGGCGCTCACCAATCCGGTCTTCCTCGACGTGGCGGCCGACAGGGCGGGCTGAGCGGCGGGACCGGCCGGGGGAAGCGGGACCGGCCAGTCCGGTACGGCGGGCTCGGAAGCGGGAAGGGTCGGAGCACGCGCGGCGAAGAGGCCGGGCGGAGAGGAGCGGGCATGGGACCGGGGCTGGGCTACTTCCTGCTGCCGGCGGGCGGCGCGCTGAGCCTGACCGGGGTGATCACCGGCAACGGCACGCTGATCAGCCTGAGCTGGATCATGTGGGTGCTCGGGATCCTGCTCATCCTGGGCAACCGGTACCGCCGCCCCGCCGACCCGCGCGCACTGGCGGTCGCGGCCGCCGCCGGGGACACCCGGGCGGTACGGGGGCTGCGGGCGCTCGCCCTGACCGCGCGGGCCGAGGGGCGCCCCGACACGGCAGAGCGGCTGCTGCGGCAGGCGGTGAAGGCCGGTGACGTGGAGTCGATGTGGGAGCTGGGCCGCCTGGTCGAGCACCGCGAGGGCCTGGCGGCGGCGGAGCCGTGGTTCCGGATGGCGGCGGAGCGGGGGCACGCGGTGGCCAAGCGGCTGTTCCGGCCGGGCGGCGCGCTGCACCCGGACGGGGCGGACCCGGCGCCGTAAGGGCGGGCGGGCGCAGCACCGTCGGCCGGGCGGGCGCAGCACCGTCGGCCGGGCGGGCGCAGCACCGTCGGCCGGGCGGGTCGCCCGTCTCCCAGGACCCGGCCCTCTCCGCCCCGCCCCGCGCGAACGGTCTCCGTCACGCCAGTCCGAGCGCCGCCCTCGTCAGGAAGGCCAGCCGGGCCGTCTTCTCCGGCTTCCGGATCTCCGGGCCCAGCTCGAACCCCATCCGGACCATCCGGGCGATGGCCTTCTCGTTGCGGGCGTCGGGCTCCACGATGACCCGCACACGGGCCGGGTCGCTGAAGACGTGGGCGATGAACGCGGTGAGCAGGGCCTCCGTGTACCCCCGCACCGCGCCTTCGCCTTCGGCGGGCGCGATCAGCAGGTGGACGCCGAAGTCCCCGGGCCGGACGTCGTAGCACTCGCCGACCGGGTCGGCGTCCGGCTCGTACGTCTGGAACAGCGCGGCGGGAACCCCGTCGCGCAGGGCGAGGTAGGCGTGGTGCGTGGGGAGCGAGTCGACGAACTCGTAGATCTCGCGGACCTGTTCACGGGTGTGGTCGGCCATGCCCCAGAAGCGGGCCCGCTCCTCGGTGACCCAGCCGTGCAGCAACTCGGCGTCGGCCGCCGGGTCGACCGGGACGAGGCGGACGGTGCCGAAGCCCTCGACCTTCTGCTCGTGGACGGCCGGGCGAAGGGCGGGCGCGACGGGCTCGGGGGCTGCGGTCATGGCGGGGTTCTCCTCGGGGCGGTGCGTCGTGCGGTGGGGCGTCGTGCGGTGCAGCAGGTTCCAGTCCGTGACGACCGGGGCGAGCGCGCCCCGTGCCCACAGGGGCGTCTGGTCGCGGTGGTGGGCGGATCCGGGGACTCCGGACGCGCCGAAGGGGACCGCCCACCGGCTGTCCTCGCGGCGGGCCAGGTCCCAGACGTAGCGGGCGGCCGGGCCCCGGGCGAACAGGTCGGTGACACCGGGGACGCTGGAGGTGGACAGCACGCAGTCGTGGTCGCCGGCGACCCCCGGCCGGATCGCCTGCGCGTCGGAGCCGACGGAGGCGTCGGGCGTACGGTCCGGCAGGGCCTGCCAGGGGGACAGCCGGTGCAGCTCGCCCCACGGGGCGGGCGGCGTCTCCTCGGCCGCCGTTGCGACGGCCTCGGCCGAGGCCGCGACGAGTGCCAACCGGTCCTCGTACGGCAGGAGTCCGACGGTGAGCAGGCTCTCCAGGGCGTAGCCGATCCGGGGGACGGCGGCGAGCCAGGGGCGGAAGAGGGCGGGGTAGGCGGCCGAGCGCCAGGGGTCGTCCGCGCCGGTGACGCCCTGGAGCGCGGGGTGGGCGGCCAGCCGGTGGACGACGTCGGTGCGCAGGCGGGCGTAGAGGGTCGCGTCGGTGCTGTCCGCGTCCATGTGGCGGTCCCAGCGCAGCAGCCGGTCCCGGAGGCGTTCGGCGGCGGGGCCGAGGTCCGGGGCCCAGGCGAGCAGGGACAGCAGTGGGCGGGACGAGGCGAGGCGGGTGTCGGTGTGGACGGCGGCCTGGGCGTCGGAGGTCCAGTCGGTGTCCGCGCCGAGCAGCTCCCGTATCCGGCGGGCCCGGTGCGCGGGTGCGAACTCGACGCCGAGCGGGGCGGCGAGGCCGCGCTCGTTGGCCATCACCGCGATCCCGTCGGAGCCGTCGACCTCGGTACGGGGCAGGGGGACCGTCTCACCTTCGCGCCAGGCGTACGCCGGGTCCTCGGCGGGAACGACCCGCAGCCGGTTGGCGTACGGGCGCACCGGGACGTGTCCGGCGACCCGGTGCAGGACGGACCCGGCGGTGTCGGCGGCGAGCACCACGTTGACGGGTTCGACCCAGCGGTCGAGGGCGGTGTCGACGTCGGCGACCGTACGGGCCCGGAGCAGCGCGGGCAGCGCGTCGAAGCCGAGTTCGCCGGTGACGCGGGGAGGGTGGCGGAGGCTGATGAAGGTGCCGTCGGCGGCTTCGCCCGACTCGGGGTGCGCGCCTTCGGCCGCGTCGGCTGCCTCGCTCCCGGCCACGTCGGCCGCCCCGCCCCCGGCTCCGGGGTCGCCGCCGATGATCACCGGCCCCCGGTCCGTCTCGATCACCTCGACCTGCTCCGGCTCCGCCCCCGCCACCTCGATCGTCTCGGTGTGGGCGTGGGCCCGGTACCAGCCGTCCGGGCCGAGCGCCTCCACTCCGCCGTCCGGCGTGCGGCGCAACCGCTCCCGGTAGAGGTCCTGGTAGTCGGCCATGGCGTTGGTGATCGCCCAGGCGACGTGACCGGTGTGCCCGAAGTGGGCGATGCCGGGGATGCCGGGGACCGCGAGGCCGACGACGTCGAACTCGGGGCAGGCCAGCCGGATCTGCTGGTAGACGCCCGGGTCCTCGATGAAGCGGTGCGGGTCGCCCGCGAGGAGCGGGGCTCCGGTGGCGGTGCGGGCGCCGGTGAGCAGCCAGCCGTTGCTCCCCGCCGTGCCGGGGCCGTCGGTGGCGAAGAGGGTCATCCGGTCCTCGCCGAGCCGGCGGGCCACCTCTTCGCGCCAGAGTTTGGTCGGGAAGCCCGCGAACAGGATGTGCGTGGAGAGCCAGACGCCGAGCGGGGTCCAGGGCTCCCAGCGGCCGGGCGCGAGGCCCACTGCGGCGAACTCGGGTGCCTGGGCGGCCCCTTCGGCGAGGCCGTCGTTGACGCCGTCGGCGTACGCCGTCACCCAGGCGGCGGTCTGAGGTGCGAGGCGGTCGAAGCAGCGGCGGGCGGTGTCGGCGATCCGGGCCCGCCGGACGAACCGGTCCCAGTCGACGGCTTCCGCGCCCAGATGGGAGGCGCTGGTGCCGAGCACCCGGTGCCGTTCGGTCTCCAGCTGCCAGGCCCGGTCGAGGGCGGTGGCGTGGCCCTGGGCGCGGGCCAGTGCGAGGGCGTCGGCGGTCCGCAGGTGGGGTATCCCCCAGTCGTCGCGGAAGAGTTCGTAGCCCCCGGACTCCTCCCCCGCCGCCCGGTCCGGTCTCGCGCCGGGCTGTGCGCCCGGGACCTCGTCCGGTCTCGCGCCGGGTCTCTCGCTGCCGACGTCAGCGGTCATCGCTCTGCCCATCCCCTGCTCCCGGTGGTTTTCAGCCACTCCCCAGCCCCCGAGATTTAGGTTAGCCTAACCTAAAGAGACCCTTTGGGCAGTGGGCCGGGGCGGCAGGAGAGGGCGGGGAGCACCGTGGGGCATGGCTGGGAAGGCGTCGTTCTCAAACTGTTCCGGGGACGGGATTTCACGTTCACCGTGACCGGCGCCGAGCAGGTCACCGACCGCTTCCGCCGGGTGCACCTGACCGACGGCGGACTGCTCGCCGCGACCGGCGGGGCACACCCCACGATGTGGGTGCGGCTCTGGTTCGAGAAGGCCGGCAAACCGCATCAGCGCGCCTACACCCTGGTCGACCCGGACCCCGAGGCCGGGACGTTCAGTCTGGAATTCGCCCTTCACGAGGGCCCCGCCTGCGACTGGGTGAAAGCGGCCGAGCCCGGTGACACGATCGACGCGACGCTCCAGGGCACCGGTTTCACGCTGCCCGACCCGGCGCCGCAGCGGCTCTTCGTGATCGGTGACGCGGCGGCGCTGCCCGCGATCAACTCCCTGCTGGACGCGGTCCCGTCGACCCCGGCCACCATCTGGTTCGAGACCGCGCACGAGGAGGACCGGAAACTGCCGTTCCGCCTCGACGAGGCCCACCACACCCTGCACCACGTGGAGCGCCGCGAGGCGGGCGCGCACCTGGTCGCCGAGGTGAAGGCGGCCCTGCCGGAGCTGCTGGGCGCGGACCTCTCGGACGCGTACGTCTGGGTCGCCTGCGACACGTCGACGACCCGGACCCTGTCGGCGTACCTCCGCAAGGAGCTGGGCCTGCCCAAGGACCGGGTGAACGCGCTGGGTTACTGGCGGCCGTAAGCCCGGGAAGGCCACGGTGCAAGGGCCCCGGCGAGCGAGCTCGCCGGGGCCCTTACGCGCCCGTGGACCGCGGCGACCTGCGCAGCAGCACCCCGCCGATCCCCACCAGGCTCGGGAAGCCGCTCTTCGGCATGGCGACCGTGCCCACCGCGCCGACGGCGGCCAGGACGGCGCCCGCCGCGCGCTGGGCCGGCAGGTCCCCGTGCTCCTCGGCCGAGCGCAGCAGCCGGCCGCCCAGCCACAGCGTGGGGGCGGCGGCCATGAACCAGAAGGCGGCGGCCCGGTCGCCCCGGTCGGGGACGGAGCCGACGACGGGCCCCTGGGCGATCCCGGCGAACACATCGCGGTAGATCACCGCACCGACGGCGCCATGAGCGATTCCGACCACCTGGAGCATGCGTCCCGCCGAAGCCCGTGTCATGGCCTCATCGTACGAGCGGACCGCCCGCGACCGAGGCCCCGCCCCGCCGCACTCCTCAGTCCTGGACCACGAGGGCCGGGGTCTCCTTCGTCAGCACCTCGCCCCGGAAGAACGCCGGGCTGCGGCGCTCCATCGCGACCATCAGCACCACGCCGAGGAGCAGCAGCCCCACCCCGATGACGAACACCGAGCCGACGCCGAAGACCGAGGAGCCGGAGCCGTACGCCGGGTCCCACATGTCGTAGAGGGTCTTGGCGAAGACGGCGGCGAGCAGGATGCCGCCGAGCAGCGGGAAGAGGCCCTTGAAGACCAGGTCCCGGGCGGAGCGGGTCAGTTCGGCCCGGAAGTACCAGGCGCAGGCGAAGGCGGTCAGCGCGTAGTAGAAGCAGATCATGAGGCCGAGCGCGTAGATGGTGTCGACCAGGACGTGCTCGCTGACCAGGGTCATCACGGTGTAGAAGACGCCGGTGCCGATGCCCGCCGTGACCGTCGCCCGGCCGGGTGTCTTGAAGCGGGGGTGGACCTTGGCGTACGAGGCCGGCATCGCCTCGTACGCGGACATCGCGAGCACCGTGCGGGCGACCGGGATGAACGTGGTCTGGAGGCTGGCGGCGGCCGAGGCGAGGACCGCGAGGAAGAGGAGGATGCCGAGGCCGGGGCCCATCACGGGTCCGGCGAGGGCGGCGAAGACGTTGTCGGAGGTGTCCGGGTTGGCGAGGCCGAGCCCGGACTCGCCGGAGCCGACGGCCATCTGCGCGGCGATGCCGGTGGCGAGGTAGGAGCCGACCAGAACGACCATCGCGATGAGGGCGGCGCGGCCGGGGGTCTTCTCGCTGCCGGTGGTCTCCTCGTTGGCGGTCAGACAGGCGTCCCAGCCCCAGAACATGAAGATGGAGAGGGAGAGGCCGGCCGTGAAGGCGGCGAAGGACTGGACGGCGAAGGGGTTCAGCCAGGACCAGGAGAAGTCGAGCGAGGACGCGAAGTCCGGGCCGCCGCTGCCGGCCTTGCTGAGCGCCATCGTCACGAACAGGGCGAGGACGACCAACTGGAGCCCGACCAGGGCGTACTGGATGCCCTTGGTGGCGGTCATGCCGCGGTAGCTGATCGCGGTGGCGACGGCGATGAGGGCGAGGCAGGTGATGATGTGGACGGGCTTGCTGTCGTCCAGGGCGGCCACCGAGGCGCTGTTGGTGATCTCGCCCGCCAGCAGCCAGAAGTACGAGGTGGCGACGCCCGCCAGGTTGGACAGCACGATGATCGTCGCGATGACGAGGCCCCAGCCGCACATCCAGCCGACGCGCGGGCCGAACGCCTTCACCGTCCAGGTGAAGGAGGTGCCGCAGTCCGGCATCGCCTTGTTCAGCTCGCGGTAGGCGAACGCCACGAGCAGCATCGGCAGGAACCCGGCCAGGAAGACGGCGGGCATCTGCACGCCGACCTCTCCGGCGGTGGAGCCGAGGGTGGAGGTCAGGCAGTAGACGGGCGCGACGGTGGAGACACCGATGACCGCGCTGCCCATGAGGCCGACGGAGTTCCCGCCGAGCCCTTTGCCGCGGACGCCGCCGCTGCCCGTGCCACCGTCGGCCGGGGCGCTTCCCCGTACCGTGTCTCCGGCCCGTGGCCGCGCGTCCAGCTGAGTCATGAGAAGGACGCTATGCGCTGCGATATCCACATCCGGAGCGTGAGACTCCAACGTCTCACCCTTTGATGTAGCAGCCAACCACCCGTGAACACTTCATCAATTCAAGGTCACATTCCCATGAAACCTTGTAATGCATGCCACTCGGCCGAGCGTGACGACGTACGGTAACCGTAGCCCTGTCCGTTTTGCGTAGGTTCAAAATTTTCCCACGCCGTTCCGCGCCCGCTGCGCCGCAGAGTCATCCGGGCCAGACGATCGCCTGTGTCTCGCTGTAGGCGTGCAGGGCGTACGAGCCCACGTCCCGCCCCACCCCGCTCTTCCTGAACCCGCCGAACGGGGCCTCCATGTTCCGCCCGACCGTGTTGACGCCGACCCCGCCCGCGCGCAGCCGGCGGGCGATGCGGAAGGCGCGGGCGACATCGCTGGACCAGACGTAGTCGATGAGGCCGTAGTCGCTGTCGTTGGCGAGCGCGACGCCCTCCTCCTCGTCGTCGAAGGGGACGACCACGACGACCGGCCCGAAGATCTCCTCGCGGACGACCCGCATGTCGGGGGTGCAGTCGGCGAGCAGGGTGGGCGCCACGTAGAAGCCCCGGTCCGGGTGGCCGGGCCGGGCGCCGCCCGTGACGACCCGCGCGCCCTCCTTCCGGCCCAGCTCCACGTACGCCTCGACGCGGGCGCGATGGGCGGCGGAGATGACCGGGCCGACGACCGTGGCCCGGTCGGCGGGATCGCCCACGGTGAGCGCGTTCGCGTACGCGGCGAGCGCGCCGACCAGCTCGTCGTACCGGGACCGGTGGACGAGGACGCGGGTCGGAGCCGTACAGATCTGTCCGCTGTAGAAGGAGAAGGTGGTCCCGATCCCCGCGACGGCGGAGCCCAGATCCGCGTCCTCCAGCACCAGCGCGGCGCCCTTCCCGCCCAGCTCCATCAGCTGCCGTTTCATCCCGCGCCCGCACTCCTCCGCGATGCGCTGCCCGACGGCGGTGGACCCGGTGAAGCTGACCATGTCGACGTCCCGGGAGTCGACGGCGGCCTCCCCCGCCTCCGCACCCGACCCGGTCACGACGTTGACCACACCCGGCGGAACACCAGCCTCCGCGAGGGCGGCGGCCATCCGGAGGACGGAGAGCGGGTCCTGCGGGGCGGGCTTCACGACGACCGTGTTGCCCATCGCGAGCGCGGGCGCGATCTTGCCCGCCGGGTTGGCCCAGGGGTTGTTGTACGAGGTGATGCAGGTGACCACGCCGACCGGCTGGCGGACGGCCAGCGCCCCGAAGACCCCGGCCCTCCCCATCGGCCCGGCCTCGTTGACCTGCGGCGCGACGGCCTCCTCGACGGGCTCCAGCGCGCCGCGCGCGTACCGCCGGAAGCGGGCGATGCCCACCCCCACCTGCATACCCCGCGCGGTGGAGGCGGTGGCTCCGCTCTCCCGCCGGGCGATCTCGGCGTGGGCGAGGAAGTCGCGCCGGATGATGTCCGCCGTACGGTCCAGGATCGCGGCCCGCTCCTCGGGCCGGGTCCGCGACCAGGCCGGGAAGGCCGCTTTCGCCGCCGCTGCCGCCTCGTACACCTGGGCGCGGCTCGCCTCGGGGGCGAGGCCGACGACCTCCTCGGTGGCGGGGTCGACGACCTCGTAGTGCCCGGCGGCGGGCTCGACCCACTCCCCGCCGATGAACAGCCGCTCCGGTGCGGGGCTCACGCGGTACTCACCGTCCGGGTGTCACGGCCCGAGCGCAGCACCGTCCCCGGCACGGCCCCCGTCACCTTGTCGTCGCGCAGGGTCTCGACCCCGTTGACGCGTACGGAGACGATCCCGATGGCCTTGGAGTCCAGGCGCGGGCTGTCCCCGGGCAGGTCGTGGACGAGGGTGGCGGGTCCGGCGTCGATCCGCTCGGGGTCGAAGAGGACGAGGTCGGCGTGGAAGCCCTCCTCGATCCGGCCGCGCTCACGCAGCCCGAAGAGCCGGGCGGGATCGTCGGTGAGCATCTTGACGGCGGCGGTCAGCGGGACGAGCTTCCGCCCGCGCAGACAGTCGCCGAGGAAGCGCGTGGTGTACGGGGCCCCGCACATCCGGTCCAGATGCGCGCCCGCGTCGGAGCCGCCGAGCATGACGTCCTCGTGCTCCCAGGTCCGCTGCCGCAGCGCCCAGGAGTCGGGGTCGTTGTCGGTGGGCATCGGCCACAGGACCGTACGCAGGTCGTCGGCGGCGCAGATCTCGACCAGGCAGTGGAAGGCGTCCTGGCCGCGCTCGGCCGCGATGTCGTCGACGACCCGCCCGCTGAGCCCTTCGTTGGCGGCGCTGTACGTGTCCCCGATGACATACCGGCCGAAGTCGGCGAGGCGGCGGAAGACCCCGGCCTCCTTGCTGTCGGCGCGGCGCAGCATCTCGGCGCGGGTGGCGGGGTCCCGGAGCCGTTCGACGCGCTCGGGCACGGGGAGGGCGAGGATCTCGCCCCAGCCGGGGATGAGGTTGAGGGCGCAGAAGGTGCCGAGCGACATGTTCATGGGCGTGAGGATCGGCATGGTCAGGGCCACGATCCGACCGCCGGCGCGGCGGGCCCGCTCACTCGGGATCAGCTGGCGCGGTACGCGTTCGGGGACGGCGGCGTCGATGGTGAGGACGTTCCAGTTGAGGGGGCGTCCGGCGGCTGCCGTCATGTCGACGAAGAGGTCGATCTCCTCGTCGGAGAACTGGTCCAGGCACCCGGCGACGATCGCCTCCAACTGCGTCCCCTCGTGCTCGCCGACCGCGCGGGAGAGGGCGAGAAGCTCCTCGGGGAGGGCGTGCCGGGAGGCGACGGGCTCGCCGTCGCCGTCGGAGTGGGTGGACGACTGGGTGGTGGAGAGCCCCCAGGCTCCGGCGTCCATGGCGTCGTGGAAGAGCGCGAGCATGGCGTCCAACTGCTCCGGGGTGGGCTGCCCGCCGACGGCGTCGGGTCCCATGACGTGCCGCCGCAGGGCGCAGTGCCCGACCATGAACCCGGCGTTGACGGCGATGCGCCCTTCGAGGGCGTCGAGGTACTCGCGGAAGGTGGACCAGGTCCAGTCCACGCCTTCCTCCAGCGCGGCGAGAGCCATCCCCTCCACCCGCGACATCATCCGCCGGGTGTAGTCGGCGTCCTCGGGCCGGTCGGGGTGGAGCGGCGCGAGGGTGAACCCGCAGTTGCCGCCCGCGACGGTGGTGACGCCGTGGTTCATGGAGGGGGTGGCGTAGGGGTCCCAGAAGAGCTGGGCGTCGTAGTGGGTGTGCGGGTCGACGAACCCGGGGGCGAGGACGAGCCCGTCGGCGTCCTCGCTGGTGACGGCCTCTTCGCTGACGGTTCCGGGCTCGGCGATGACGGCGATGCGGCCGCCGCGGATGCCGATGTCGGCGGTGTACGCGGGCCCGCCGGTGCCGTCCACGACGGTCGCGCGGCGGATGAGGTGGTCGAGCATGACGGTTCCCTTCTGGGGGTTCCTTCTTCGGCTCGGTCGGGACGGCCGGGGTACGCACGCTTGGGCCGCGGTGCGTACCCCGGCTCACAGGGCGACGGTCCGGGAAGACGCCGCCCAGTTCCAGCGGCGGGGGCGCTCGAGGCGGGCCCGAGCCCAGGGCTCAGCCGCACCGGCGGGCGGGGGCTCCGCCCCCACACCCCCGCTCCTCAATCGCCGGAGGGGCTTGATGTGCGGGCCCACTTCCAGCCCCCTCCGGTGATCGAGGAGCGGGGCAATTCCAGCCTCGCCGGCGATTGAGGCGAGTCTTTTCAGCTCTCCGGGGCTTGAGGAGCGGGGCAATTCCAGCCCCGCCGGCGATTGAGGCGGACCCTTTCAGCCCCCCGGGGCTTGAGGAGCGGAGCAAATCCAGCCCCGCCGGCGTTTGAGGCGGATCCTTTCAGCCCCTCCGGCGATTGAGGAGCGGGGTCCGGGGCAGCGCCCCGAATCAGTTGGCGGCGGACCGGAACCGCGAGGTCCGATGCACGGGATCCGTATCGATCTGCGGAATCACATGCTTCCCGATCAACCGGATCGTGTTCATCGTGTCCTCGGGACTGATCCCGATCGGCAGCCCGAAACTCAGCTGATCCGCCCCCGCCCGATCCCACCGCCGACACTGCTTCAGCACCTCGTCCGGATCACCGCAGATCATCAGCTCCTCCGCGATCAGCAGCTCCACGATCTCCTCGGTGTACTCCGGCAGCAGCTCCGGCCACTCCGGAATCCCCTCCGGCCGCGGAAACGTGTCGTGGTAGCGGAACAGCAGCGACTGGAGGTAGTTGAGCCCTCCGCCCACCGCGATCTCCACCGCCTTCGCGTGCGTCTCGGCGCAGATGGCCGTGGACGTGACCATCACGTTGTCGTTGACGAACGCCCCCACCGGCTCCGCGTCCTTGACCGCGTTCTTGTAGGACTCGACGACCCACTCCATGTCGGAGACCTTCTGCACGCTGAAGCCCAGCACGCCGAGCCCCTTCTTGCCCGCCATGGCGTACGAGGACGGCGACCCGGCCGCGTACCACATGGCCGGGTGCGCACCCCCGTACGGCTTCGGCAGGATCTTCCGGGGCGGCAGCGACCAGTGCTTGCCCTGGAAGCCGGCGTACTCGTCCTGGAGCCACATCTTGGGGAACTCGGCGATCGTCTCCTCCCACAGCTCCTTCGTGTGGTTCATGTCGGTGATGCCCGGCATGAACCCGAGGATCTCGTGGCTGCCGGCACCCCGCCCGGTGCCGAACTCGAACCGCCCTTCCGAGAGATGGTCGAGCATCGCGACCTTCTCGGCGACCTTCACCGGGTGGTTGACGGGCGCGAGCGGGTTGAAGATGCCGGAGCCGAGATGGATGCGCTCGGTGGCGTGCGCGAGATAGCCCAGGTAGACGTCGTTGGCGGAGAGGTGCGAGTACTCCTCCAGGAAGTGGTGCTCGGAGGCCCAGGCGTACTTGAAGCCGGACTTGTCCGCCTGGATGACGTACTCGGTCTCCTCGATCAGCGCCTTGTGCTCTGCCTCGGGGTCCACCTTGGCACGCGCGGCGGGCACGTACCCCTGAACAAAGAGCCCGAATTCCACGGAGGTTCACCGTCCTCAAGTTTTCCCGGCGACTTATCTGACGATCCGTCAGATGACGATGCGACCGACTGTTCCACCACGACCCCACCTCGTCAATAGCTGACGCCCAGTCAGACACGCAGCTTCAGAAAGGGCTGACGCCCGCCAGCCACCCCCGTCCACGACGAACGGCTGCCCGGTGATGTACGAGGAGTCCTCGCAGGTCAGGAACAGCACCAGCGCGGCGACCTCCTCCGGCCGCCCGATCCGGCCCATCGGCAGGAGCTTGCGGTAGTACGCCTCCAGAGCGGCGTCGGACGTCGCCAGGTCGGCGTCCGGGTCCAGCAGGGCCGGGTTGGTCATCGCGGTGTCGACGGCCCCCGGGCAGACGGCGTTGACCCGGACCCCCTTCCCCGCCAGCTCCATGGCGGCGACCCGGGTGAGCCCCAGCACCGCGTGCTTGGTCGCGGCGTACGCGCCGACCAGCGGCATGCCGGTCAGACCGGTGTACGAGGACGTGTTGACGATCGTCCCGCCGCCCGCGGCCTCGATCTCCGGCGCGACGGCGCGGATCCCGAGGAAGGCTCCGGTCATGTTGACCCGCACCACCTGCTCGAACTCCGCCAGGGGGTGTTGACCAGTTCGTTGAAGCGCAGGATGCCCGCGTTGTTGACCAGCCCGTCGATCTTCCCGAAGGCGTCCTTGGCGACGGCGACAGCGGCGGCCCAGTCCTGCTCATCACCGACGTCCAGCCGCACGAACCGAGCGACACTCGTCCCCAACTCCGCGACCAGCGCCTCCCCTTGCTCGACCAGCACATCGGCGACGACGACCCGCGCGCCCTCGGCCGCGAAGAGCCGCGCCTCCTGCTCGCCCTGCCCGCGCGCCGCCCCGGTGACAAGGACGACCCGCCCGTCCAGCTTGCCCATGTCCGTCTCCTTCACGTACCGAGGTGAGGGGCCACGTCCGCATCGAACGCCGCCATCTGGTCGGTCAGTTCGTCCACGCTCCGGCTCCGGAAGCGCACCTGGATCTGGTGCACGCCGATCGCCGCGTACTCCCGCAGCGACTCCGCGAGCGCTTCGGGCTTCCCGGCGAGCGTGCGCCGCCCCACGGACCACCCGGGCTCACCGACGTACAGCGGCTCGGTGATCGCCCCGACGACGATCGGCGCTGCGACGCCCGCCTCCTCGCGCAGGGCGTACAGCCGGGCAACCTGGGCGGGCAGCCGGTCCCGGGGATCACCCTGGGGCAGCCATCCGTCGCCGCGTACGGCGGCCCGGCGCACGGCGGCGGGCGACGAGCCGCCCACCCAGACCGGCACCCGCTCCTGGGCGGGCCGGGGCAGCTGCCCGAGCCCGCTGAACGAGAACCGCTCCCCCGCGAACTCCGGGTACTCCTCCGGCCCGAGCGCGGCCCGCAGCGCGTCGATGCTCTCGTCGAGGACACCGCCGCGCCCGTCGAAGTCCGCCCCGACAGCCTCGAACTCCTCCCGTACGTGCCCGGCCCCGACCCCGAGGATCAGCCGGCCGCCGCTGAGGTGGTCGAGGGTGGCGTACTGCTTGGCGGTGATCAGCGGATGCCGCAGCCCGACGACGGCGACATGGCTCATGAGCAGGACCCGCTCGGTGACCCCGGCGAGGTAGGAGAGCGTGGCGACGGGGTCGTACCAGACGGTGCTCATGCCCGCCGCGAGCCGCCGGGGGATGGCGACGTGGTCGCAGCCGGCGATGTAGGCGAAGCCGCCGCGATCGGCGGCGCGGGCGATACGGACGAGATCGGCGGGGGTGGCCGCCGCCTCCCAGGGTTCCGCGTAGATGGCGCTCTGCGACTGGACGGGCAGCTGCATCCCGTACGAGAGCGGCCCGTTGGGCGTGATCGGCAGTCCGGGCGATTCCGGCACGGCGGCCTCCTTCCCCTCCGCCCCGGGGCGCTCCCGCCCCGGGTGACGGCCGCCATCGTCATACCTGACGGGTCATCAGACAAGGGGTGCGGCCCATCGGGCGCATCGGCGGGCCGGCACCGATGAGTTTCACGGCCGGGAGCGGTCATCACTGGTAGGCAGGACAGAACGAGCCACCGGAGCGACCCCGGCGGACACGGCACGCACAGTGAGGGATCAGCCATGACAGCGCCCACCGACAGCAGCGACAACGCGGGCATCACCGGCCTCGGGATCATCATCGGCAGCACGGACACCGCATCCCTGATCTCCTGGTACCGCGCCGCGCTGGAGCCGCTCGGCGCCCGCTGGGCGGAGCACTTCCTGATCGTCGGCCCCGGGGCGATCATCGGCTTCGACGAGCGGGACGACGTCGCGGACAAGGCGGCCGAGCCGGGCCGGCAGATGATCAACATCACCGTGCGGGACGTCCGGGCGGCCGAGAGGCACCTCAACAACCTCGGGGTCACGTGGGTGCGGCCGGTCGAGGAGGTCGGGGACGGCTGGTTCTTCTCCACGATCGTGGACCCGGTGGGCAACTACCTCCAGATCCTCCAGGGCCCGGAAACACCCTGACCTTCCCCGGAATCCCCCTAGATTGTCAAACACATCCGAACAAGGGGGAGTTCAGCGAGCATGCCATCGACGACGTTCCGTATCGGCGGAGACCTGGCCGTGGGCCGGCTGGGCTTCGGCGCGATGCACCTGCCCACCGAGAAGCCCGAGGACCGGCCGTCGGCCGTCGCGGTCGCCCGCCGGGCGGTCGAGCTGGGCATCACCCTGATCGACACGGCCCACATGTACGGGAACGGGGCCAACGAGGAGGTCCTGGCCGAGGCGCTCCACCCGTACCCCAAGGATCTCCTGATCACCACGAAGGTCGGGGTCATCCGCTCCGCCGAGACGGGCGAGTGGGCCCTGAACGGCCGCCCGGAGTCCCTGCGCGCGGAGGTGGACCACGCCCTGCGCCGCCTCCGCGTCGACCGCCTGGAGCTGCTCCAGCTCCACCGCGTCGACCCGGAGACCCCGCTCGCCGACCAGCTCGGCACGCTGCGGGACCTGCGGGACGCGGGCAAGGTGGGCCGGATCGGCCTGTCCGAGGTGACGGCCGCCGAGCTGGCCGAGGCCCGGGAGATCGTGGACATCGCGAGCGTCCAGAACCGCTACAACCTGACCGACCGCGAACACGAGCCGGTCCTCGCGGCGTGCGAGGCGGCGGACATCGCGTTCCTGCCCTGGCGCACGGTGGCCTGGGGCAAGGCGGGCGACCGCGCGGAGGTGGCAGCCGTCGCCGCCGAACTGGACGCCACCCCCACCCAGGTCTGCCTGGCCTGGCTGCTGGACCACTCCCCGGTCATGCTCCCGATCCCGGGCACGTCGAGCATCGCGCACCTGGAGGAGAACACGGCGGCGGCTGACCTGGTCCTCACGCCGGAGCTGCGGGGGCGGCTGGACGGGATCGCGGGGGCGGCGTAACCGACGGGCGGTCCGCCCCGGCCGGCATCACGGCCCGGGGTACGGCAGCGGGCCCGGATCCGCCGGTGCTGCCGTCCCATCCCGGACGACCCCGTCCGGATCGGCGGTCGCGTCCTCCACGAACTCCGCGAAGTCCACGTTCGCGAGCTGGAGGTTCCCGTGGACCACGTGCACGGCGTCCGGCGCGACACGCACCTCGCGGGGCGGCGGGGAGTCGATGAGCTCCTGGTAGTACACCGGGTCGAGGTCCTCGTCGTCATCGGCGCCGAGGTCGAGGGCGAGCAGCGGGCGCAGGGGCGAGCGCATGGTGACGTCGTCGGCGAGGAACACCACGCTCAGCTCCTCGTCCCGCGCCGCGGCGGCAAGAGCCTCGTCACCGGTGACCCCGTCCCACCGCCGGTCCTCGACGATGTGCACCGCGGCCTCCCACTCCCGCTCCCCCTCGACGGCACGCGCCAACGCTGCGACGACCTCGCCCCACGCGGCGTCATCGGTGTAGTCGGTCCGGATGACGAGCGGCGCCCACTCGTCGGCCCGAACGATCTCCGGCAGCTCTTTACCCATCTGCTCCCCAGTCTCTTGGTCGAATCCGCTCCCGCCGCACGGACCTTCTCACGTCCTACTGACACGGCCGCCGGGCTCGGGAAGTCAGGAAAGCCAGGTGGCGGATCGCTCCTGCTCGGAAGCCACAGCGAGGTGACGAAGGCAGGAGTCGGCAGCCGTGAGGTGGGGCGTGTGCAGCGCATCGCTGTAGAGCCGCATTTCACGAGCCGCTCGGTCCATGTGCTGCCAGAAGCGGAGAGGGGGACCGAGCTCGTCAGCGAGATCGACCAGGCAGTCAAAGGCGAGTCCCAGCTCGTTGTGTTCCAGGAACTCCGTTGTCGCTGAGAGATCGATCCCTGGCAGATCCGCCAGGTGGGCCCGGGCGGCCTCAAGGTGGGCCCGGGTCTGCTTCCAACCAGCCTGCAGGGCTTCACGGTCATCGGTCATGGCATCAGTGTTGCCGGTGGCCACGATCTCCCGCCAACTGATGGGCGCTTACGCTGCGTCCACCCCGGAAGCCGCCGGGGTGCAGGGCCTGCCCGACGCGTCAGAACGCCCTCGGCGGCCGGGCCCGCGCAGCCTCACATCCGTGATTTCAGTACGTCGACCTCGCAGCCCGGCAAGAACGGGTCGAAGCCGTGCTCGGTCAGCCATCGAACTGCGAGCAGGCTCCGCACCGCCCACCACCCGCGGAGCGCTTCGAGGTCGATGTCACCGCCGTAGCCGGCGAGGACGTCATCGAGGTGCTCCTCGTGTCCGAGCGTGAAGGTGGCGAGGTCGTACAGGGCGTCGCCCCGACCCGCCTCGGACCAGTCGATGATGCCCGTGACCTGGTCGTCCTCGACGAAGACGTGCGCGATCTGCAGGTCGCCGTGGGTGAACGCCGGAGTCCACGGCCTGAGCGCGGCCTCGGCGACCTGGCGGTTACGGGTGACCAGCTCGGCGGGCAGAAGGCCGTTCGCCACAAGCACCTCGCACTCGGCGTCGAGCTCCGTAGCCAGCTCGCCCACGCCTCGGCCTGCCCGGCCGGCCCCTGGCGGCAGTGGCGCGTCGTGCAGCTTCCGGATGGCGGCGCCCGCCGCGGCCCACGCCGCCGGCGACCCGGTCGACGGCCCGCCGAGGCGCCCGAGCGTCGCCCCCGGGACAGCGGAGATCGCCAGCACGGGCGGCTTGCGCCACAGAACCTCCGGGGTCGGGACGGGCGCGAGAACCATCGCCTCGACCTCGATGTCGATGCGCGCCTGATCGGCGTCCACCTTCAGGAACACGTCTCCGACGCGCAGAGTGGCGCGCTCGGAGTGGGCGACGACGACGTGGACCTCATCCATGGACGACGAGTATCCCGGCGACGGTCGCGGACGTCGCCGGGTTTATCGCGTACGCCTACGCGACTTGCAGGAGTCCTAGAGGGAGCCGTCCTGAACGGCGGTGACGAAGGCCCGCACTGCTCGGGGGCCGAAGGTGTGCGCGCCAAGGATGCGGTCCTTGCTGTCGCGGACGGCGTGACGCCCCAAGGCCAGGACGGCGTCGTCAGTGGCCCTTACGGCGCTCCACGTCGAAGCGGTACAGCACCCGCACCAGTCGCCACGCTCCGGCCGCCCCTCCCACCAAGGCTCCCCCCGTCAGTACGCCTTTGGACGCCGAACCGGAGAGATCGAAGGCGAGAGTGAGCACCAGCGCGGGGGCGAAGACCGCTGCGGCAAGAGCGGCAGCAGTCACCAGGGCGAAGACGATCTCCACCGTCATCGCGTCCTTCTCCCACCGCGACTCGCGCCCCATGTCCATACCGGAAGTCTCGCACCACGGCCGAGGCCAGGAACGGCGCGACGCCCGATCGGCCCAGCTCCCTTCCCGAACCAACGCCCCCTGCACGTCCATTGACAGAGCCAACCCCTGACGAGATTCTGCGAGAGCGCTCTTCTATCGATGTAAATCGGTATCCCGTCGAAGGCCCCCCACCCAGGAGCGACCTCATGAGCGATCCCACGCGCAAGCCCGGAAGACCCCTCCGCCGCTCGTCCGCCCTCGGCGCGCTCGCGCTGGCCGCGGCCCTCGCCGCCACGCCCTTCCTCTCGCCGCCCGACACCGCCCAGGGCGCACCACCCGCCCGCGAGGCGGCTCCACAGGGGCAGACCAGTCTGCGCGCGGCCGACCCCAGCGTGCTGCGGGTGGGCAGTACGTACGTCGGCGTCCAGTCGACCGGCGGCGGCATCGTCGTACGGCAGGCGTCGTCCACGGACGGTCTTGCCACCGCGCCCGCGCGGCAGGTCTGGGCCGACAGCCGGGGGCGCGGGGAGGTCTGGGCTCCCGAGATCGTGATGGACGGCGGGCGGTACTACATCTACTTCACGGCCGGCGTCGGAGCCGCCCACCGCATGTTCGTCATCAGCTCCGCCTCGCCGGACAGCGGGTACGGGGCCGAGACCCAACTCGCCCTGCCCGACAACAAATGGGCCATCGACGGGACCCTGTTCACCTTCGAGGGACAGCGCTGGTTCGTCTGGTCCGGGTGGGCGGGCGACACCAACGTCGAGCAGAACCTCTACATCGCCCGGATGAGCAGTCCGACCCAGCCCACCGGAGCGCGGTATGTCATCTCGCAGCCGCGCGAGAGCTGGGAGCGGGTGGTCGGGAACCCGTTCATCAACGAGAGCCCCGAGGCGATCAAGGACCCGAACGGTCAACTGCACATCGCGTACTCCGCGAACGGCAGTTGGAGCGAGCAGTACTGCCTGGCGGACCTGCGGCTCCGCAAGGGCGGCGACCCCACGTACGTATGGGACTGGTACAAGTCGAACGGCTGCCTGTTCGGCTCCAACCGCGCGACCATGATGGCGGGTTGGGACCCGACGCTGTACGTGAACGGGCCCGGTCACCACACCTTCGTGCTGCTGCACGGCGACATCAACACCAGCCCGCCCGCAGGCCCGAGGTTCCCGTCGATGTACCACGCGGTTGCGAAGGGCACCCCGTACTCCTGGGCGAACCGCCACTGGTACACCGGCACGTTCGTCTGGTGGGGCGACACGACGTACTCGCGGGCCAACGTTCCGGGGCCTACGTCCGACAAGGGGTGGAGCCTGAAGTTCTTCGAGTGACGCGCCGCCCCGCCCGGCATACGGGGGCGGCGCGGGACGTCACGTCTCCGCGTCGCCCCACTCCTCCACCGCCACCTCGTCGCCCACCGACAGCTTGCCCGGCCGCACCACAGAGAACTTCGCGCCGAACACCACCCCGCCCGCCGAGAAGCGCCGGTAGCCCGCGAGCGTCCGCAGCGGTTCCGGGCCGCCCCGGGCGCCGGCCTCCTGGTCGACCAGGGTGACCGCGCAGCGCACGGCTAGCTTGGTGTAGCCCAGCTCGGCCGCGCCGATGGTCGCGCGGCGGATCCGGTCCTCGGCGTGGGGCTCCGCCGCCCAGTCCGCCGCCTGCTCCCCCTGGCATCCCTCGGGGAGGCTGTCGATGACGATGTTCGGGCGGAAACGGTCCATGGCCAGGGGCGGGGCGCCGTGCTCGGCCAGCCGCGTGTGCAGGTGGGCGAGGGAGGCGCGGGAGAGCACGTGGACGGCGCTGCTGTCGGCGTAACCGGAGGTGCCGGGGGTCAGGCCGTCGGTCTTCCGGTCGTGCTCGGGCGGTACGCGGACCAGACGGCTCGGGGTGCCGAGGAAGTCCGTGAGCCAGACGGCAGCTTCCTCGCCCTGGTCGATGCCCTGGTACGTCGCGCCGAACAGGTCGACATCGCGCCGGGGCGCGGAGGTGGTGACGTCGAGGTGCAGCGCGCCGTGACCGCTCCCGGCTCCGCCGATGCGAGCGTGAGCCTGCTGCCGTCGGCGGTGACGGTGGGCAGGACGAGAGCGAGGCGGGGGTAGCGGCGCTGGGTGCGGTAGACCCCGTCGACGCTGACGACCATGAAACTGCGGTCATGGGCGAGGCCTGCCGGGGTGACGTGCGTACTGTCCACGGACGTTCCCGCGCAGCCTTTGACGGGATAGGTGATCAGCTCGACGACCGTGGCCATGTGGCCTCTCCTTCGCAACGCCCTGCCCGCGGATCTGCTGCCGTCGGGCCCTTGTGCCCAGGGTGCCAGGCGGCGCGGACGATGATCGACGGGTTTTGCGCCAGGCCGCGAGGAAGCCCGCGGCATCGCGGTGCCGGGGCCGCGTGCCGACCGCGCGCCGTCGGCCGCGCCTCACCGGCTCCGAGAGCCTTGCCGGTCCCCGCCGCCCACTCCGCCTCCCCGGATCGGCCCCGCCTCGTTATGGCCCATTCGGTCCAGAACTGCGTACCATGCAGACATGGCCCGGCCCCGGAAATTCGACGAAGAGCGTGTGATGCTCGCCGTCCGCGACACGTTCTGGGACAAGGGGTACGCGGCGACGTCCCTGGATGACCTGTTGCAGGCCAGCGGGCTCGGCAAGGGCAGCCTGTACGGCGCCTTCGGCGACAAGCACACCCTGTTCCTGCGGGCGCTGCGCGAGTACGACAACACCAACCTGCTGGCGCTTCGCGAGAGCCTGGACTCCGCCGCGCGCGGCATCGACATGGTGCGGGACTTCGCGCTCGGCCCGGCCGCCGATCCCACCGGGACGGCCGCGCGCCGGGGGTGCCTGCTGGCCAACAGCAACGCCGAACTCGCCGCCAGCACCCCGGAGGTGGCCGCCGAGGCCCGCCGGAGCTACGACGCGATCACCGTCATCCTCACCGAGGCCCTGGAGCGGGCGCGCCGCGAGGGCGACCTCGCCCCGGACGCCGACCCCGCCGACACGGCTCGCGCCGTACTCGTCGCCCAGCTCGGCCTGGTCGCCCTCGGGCGCACCGGCGCGGCCCCCGACACCCTCGCCGCGGCAGCCCGGTCCGTGCTGACCCGGCTCCTGCCCGCCACCGCGCGGTAGCCACCCCGGGCCGCGCCGCGGCATCCGTACGTCCGAGCACCACAGCACCCGCCCGGGCGGGTGCGCCGCTGTGACACACCCTCCTGCGGCCGATCGTCGCTCCCCGACGGGCCTGGCCGCACCCGCGCGCCCCGGGCAGACGAGCGGGCCGCCCCGGCGCCCTAGTTCTTGACTGATCGGTCCATATCGAGGATGGTTGTTGACCTAGCGGTCCATAACTATCGAGGAGGACAACATGGCCGTCCTGACGGACAAGGTCGCCGTGGTCACCGGAGGCAGCAGCGGCATCGGCTTCGCCACAGCACGCGCACTGCGCGACGAAGGCGCCCGGGTCTTCATCACCGGACGCCGAAAGGACGCCCTGGACGCCGCCGTCGCCGAACTCGGAAGCGGCGTGACCGGCACGGTGTGCGACGTCTCGGCTCCCTCGCAGCTCGACGCCTTCTACCAGGCCGTACGCGACCAGGCCGGCCGCATCGACGTGCTCGTCGCCAACGCCGGTATCGCCACCGCGGCCCCGCTCGGCGAGGTGACGGAGGAGGTGATCGACTCCCTGTTCGCCACCAACGTCAAGGGGACGATCCTCACCTTCCAGCAGGCACTGCCCCACCTCAACAACGGCGCCTCGGTGATCCTCACCGGCTCGACCGCGGCGACACGGCCCGACGAGGGGCTGGAGGTCTATGCGGCGTCGAAGGCCGCGGTGCGCAGCCTCGCCCGGGGCTGGGCCCTCAGCGCGCGGGCGCGCGGCTTCCGCGTCAACGTCGTGTCGCCGGGCGGCACCCGCACGGCGGGCCTGCGGGATCTGCTCCCGGCCGAGGCTCTCGAACAGGCAGGAGAAGGCGTGCCGCTGGGCCGCCTCGCCGAACCCGCGGAGGTCGCCGCGGTGACGACGTTCCTCGCCTCGGACGCGGCGAGTTACGTCAACGGCGCGGAGTTCTTCGCCGACGGCGGGTACGCGCAGGTCTGAACATCACGCTGGCGGAAATCCGGCGGTGGGAACTTCGGTCGCGGGCACAGGGGGCCGAGGGCTTCCCGCACAGCTCGCTCCGCAGGGCTCGAATGGTCGAGCACCGCTGTCCCAAAGCGGGTGTCGCGGGTGGCGGGCACCCGGGGTCGTCGCCCGCCTCCACCTTGCAGGCGGCAGAAACGTCCGCCACCAGGGACCTGCGCCTCCATGTGACAAGGGCCCGGCCCACGCCGAAGCCCTACCTCCGGTACAACCCCTCGATCTCCCCCGCGAAGTCCCGCGCGATCGCCTCCCGCTTCAGCTTCAGCGACGGCGTCAAGTGGCCGTTCTCCTCCGTGAAGTCCACCGGCAGCACCGTGAACTTGCGGATCGACTCGGCGCGCGAGACCAGGCGGTTCGCCTCGTCCACCGCCTTCTGCAAGGACGTGCGCAGGTCCTCGTCGTGGACCAGGTCGCGCATCGGGATGTCCTGCTTCTTGGTCATCTGGCGCCAGTGCTGGAGGCCGTCCGGTTCCAGGGTGATCAGGGCGGTGACGAACGAGCGGTTGTCGCCGACCACCATGCACTGGCTGACCAGGGGGTGGGCGCGCAGCCAGTCCTCCAGGGGGGCGGGGGTGACGTTCTTACCGCCCGACGTGATGATGATGTCCTTCTTGCGGCCCGTGATCGTCAGGTAGCCGTCCTCGTCCAGCGCCCCCAGGTCGCCCGTCGGGAACCAGTCCTCCGCCAGCAGCGCCGGGGTCACCTCCGCCCGCTCCCCGTCCCAGTAGCCCCGGAACACCTGGCCGCCCTTCAGCAGCACCTCGCCGTCGTACGCGATGCGCACCGACGTTCCGGGCAGCGGCCAACCGACCGTGCCCAGGCGGGGTTTGAGCGGCGGGGTCACCGTGTGGGCGGCCGTGGTCTCGGTGAGTCCGTAGCCCTCGAAGATGCCGATGCCCGCGCCCTCGTAGAACGCCGCGAGGCGCCCGCCCAGCGGCGAGCCGCCGCAGATCACGTACCGGACCTTGCCGCCCAGGGCCGCCCGGATGCGGCGGTAGACCAGCGGGTCGTACAGGGCGCGGGCCGCGCGCAGGCCGAGGCCAGGGCCCGGGCCCGTACCGTGTTCGGCGGCCTCCACCGCCTTGCCGTAGCGCTGGGCGATCCGCGCCGCGCGGTCGAACGACGAGGCGCGGCCCATCTTCTCCGCCGTCGCCCGGCCCGTGTTGTAGACCTTCTCCAGGACGTACGGGATGGCCAGGAGGAAGGTCGGGCGGAAGCCGGCCAGGTCCGCCAGCAGGTCCTCGGTCTGGATCGACGGCGCGTGGCCCAGGCGGACCCTCGCCCGCATGCAGCCGATCGCCACCATCCGGCCGAAGACATGGGAGAGGGGGAGGAAGAGGAGAGTGGAAGCCGGCTCCTTCGAGACCGACTTGAAGACCGGGTGGAGGAGTTCGATCGCGTTGTCGACCTCGGCGAAGAAGTTGCCGTGGGTCAGGACACAGCCCTTCGGACGGCCCGTCGTGCCCGAGGTGTAGATGAGGGTCGCCGGGCTGTGCGGCTCCAGGGTGGCCCGGCGGGCCGCGACCGCCGCGTCCGGGATGTCCTTGCCGAGGGACTTCAGGTGGCCGATCGCCCCCGTGTCGAACTGCCACAGGTGCGCCAGGTCGCCGAGCTGCTTGCGCTCCTGGCTGATCAGGCGGCCCTGCTCCTTCGTCTCCACCGCACACGCCACCGCGCCCGAGTTCTGGAGGATCCAGCGGGCCTGGAACGCGGACGAGGTCGGGTAGATCGGGACCGTCACCAGGCCCGCCGCCCACGCCGCGAAGTCCAGCAGCGTCCACTCGTACGTCGTCCGGGCCATGATCGCGACCCGGTCCCCCGCCCGCAGTCCCTCCGCCATCAGGCCCTTCGCCACCGCCAGCACCTCGGCGGCGAACTCCGCGGCGCTCACGTCCCGCCACGCGCCCTCGCCGTCCTTACGGCTGAGGACCAACTCCCCCGGCGCTTCCCGGGCGTTGTCGAACGGGATCTCGGCCAGCGAGCCGCGCTCCACGACCGGCGCGAACTTCGGTACGGAGACCTCCTGGACCTTGCCGTCCGGGCCGCGCTTCTTCGTCGGTTCGATCAGGACGGGCTGCGGAACAGCAGTTGCGGATACGGCGGATGGTGGCGTTGACACGTGCGGCTCCTCGGTTCGGGGGTCGGGCGGGTCGGTTCGCCGGGTCGTCCGTCCGGCAGGGGAAACAGCGGAAGAGGCGGGTGGGTCAGGGGCGTTCGAGGATCGCCGTCACCCCCTGTCCCCCCGCCGCGCAGATCGAGATCAGGCCCCGGCCCGGGCCTTCCCGCTCCGCCAGCAGCTTCGCCAGCGTCGCCACGATCCGGGCGCCCGTGGCGGCGAACGGGTGGCCGGTCGCCAGGGAGGACCCGGCCACGTTCAGGCGGGCGCGGTCCACCGGGGCGAGGCCCTGCTTCTCCCAGGCGGCGAGGGTCGCCAGCACCTGGGAGGCGAACGCCTCGTGGATCTCGTACAGGTCGAAGTCCTCGATGCCGAGGCCCGCCCGCTCCAGCAGGCGCGGCACCGCGTAGGCCGGGGCCATGAGGAGGCCGTCGTCGCCGTCCACGTAGTCGACCGCGCCCGTCTCGTACAGGGAGAGATACGCCAACGGCTCCAGGTCCCGCTCCCGCGCCCACTCCTCGCTCGCCAGCAGGACCGTCGCCGCGCCGTCCGTCAGCGGCGTCGAATTGCCCGCCGTCATGGTGGGGTTGGGATCGGACGTCCCGAACACCGGCTTCAGACCCGCCAGTTTCTCGGCTGTCGAGTCCGGGCGCAGGTTCTGGTCACGGTCCAGGCCCCGGTACGGGACCACCAGGTCGTCCAGGAAGCCGCGTTCGTACGCGGCGGCCAGGCGCTGGTGGCTCGTCGCGGCCAGCTGGTCCTGGTCCTCGCGGGTCACCGCCCAGCGCCGGGCGGTGACGGCGGCGTGGTCGCCCATCGACAGGCCGGTGCGGGGTTCGGCGTTGCGGGGGATGTCCGGGACGAGGTGGCGGGGGCGTACGGCGGCGAGCGCCGCGAGGCGGGCGCCCGTCGTCTTCGCGCGGCGGGCGGCGAGCAGGATGCGGCGCAGGTCGTCGTTGACGCCGAGGGGGCGTCGCTGGCGGTGTCGGAGCCGCCCGCGATCGCGGAGTCGACGGACCCGAGCGCGATCTGGTTCGCGGCGGCGATGACCGCCTGGAGGCCGGTGCCGCAGGCCTGCTGGATGTCGTACGCCGGGGTACGAGGATCGAGGGCGGAGCCCAGGACCGTCTCCCGCGCCAGGTTGAAGTCGCGGCTGTGCTTGAGGACCGCGCCCGCGACGAACGCCCCGACCCGCTCCCCGGCCAGGCCGTACCGCTCGACCAGGCCGTTCAGGGCGGCCGTCAGCAGGTCCTGGTTGGAGGCGGTCGCGTACGGGCCGTCGGAGCGGGCGAAAGGGGTGCGGCTGCCGCCGAGCACCGCGAGCGCGGCGCGGCCGGGGCAAGGAGAGCGGCACGAACGGGTCCTGGCGCGTCATCGTGACCATCTCGTCTCGGTCGGTCCGGGATTGTTCATCTCGACCAGCTCCTGACTCTTCAGTAACCTTACTCAAGAGTAAATCTACGACCGAGCAGGGAGTCTGGACAATGGCCGATCGCTATCTGCACCTCACCGGCACAGCACCCGGCCGCTTCCTCACCCGCCGGCTCGGCCTGCCGCAGCCCGCCCCGCTGCGCCGATGGACCGTGGAGACCCCACGCCTGGACGGGCCGCTGCTGCATCTGACCGCCGGGGACTCCGCGATCACGGACGAGCTCGCGAAGGCGCTCGCCGCGACCGGGCTGACGGTCGACGCGCAGGCCGCACGGCCGGCCGGGATCGTGCTGGACGCCACCGGGGTCACCTCCGCCCGGGGTCTCGCCGAGGTGCACGCGGCCCTGCATCCTGTCGTACGGTCGCAGGCTCCCGGTGGCCGGATCGTCGTCATCGGCGCGCCCCCGTCCTCCGAGGACCACCATCAGGCCGCTGCCCAGCAGGCGTTGGAGGGTTTCGTCCGGTCGCTGGGGAAGGAGATCGGGCGCGGCTCCACCGCCCAGCTCGTGCGGATCCCGGCCGGGGCCGCGCCGGGGGCCGCCGAGTCCACCCTCCGCTTCCTCCTCTCCCCCAGGTCCGCCTACGTCAGCGGCCAGGTGATCGAGCTGACCACCGCCGCCCCGGACCCCGTGGCCGACCTGGACGCCCCGCTCTCCGGCCGCACCGCCCTGGTCACCGGCGCGGCGCGGGGCATCGGCGCGTCGGTCGCCTCGGTGCTGGCCCGCGACGGGGCGCACGTGATCGTGCTGGACGTCCCCCAGGCCCAGGACGACCTGGTGCGCACCGCCGACCGGCTCGGGGCCACCGCGCTGCCGCTGGACATCACCGCACCCGACGCCGCCGCCCGGATCGCCGCCGCCGCACCGGACGGGCTCGACGTCCTCGTCCACAACGCGGGCATCACCCGCGACCGCCGCCTCGCCAACATGCCGGCCGACCGCTGGGCCCAGGTCATCGACGTCAACCTCGACAGCGTGCTCCGCACCACCGACGAACTCCTCACCTCGGGCACCCTGAACCGGGGCGGCCGGGTCGTCGCCACCGCCTCCATCGCGGGCATCGCGGGCAACAACGGCCAGACCAACTACGCCGCCAGCAAGGCCGGGGTCATCGGCCTCGTCCGCTCGCTCGGGCCGCGCGCAGCCGCCGGACACGGCGTCACGGTCAACGCGGTGGCCCCCGGGTTCATCGAGACGAAGATGACCGCCGCCGTGCCGCTGTTCATCCGCGAGGCGGGCCGGCGCATGAACTCCCTTTCCCAGGGCGGGCTTCCGGTGGACGTCGCCGAGGCCGTCGCCTGGTTCGCCCAGCCCGGCTCCGCCGCCGTCAACGGCCAGGTGCTGCGCGTCTGCGGCCAGAGCCTGCTGGGAGCGTGAGACCGATGACCTCACTCAGCGCCTCGCTCGTGCGCGGGGCCCTCTCCTCACCGTTCAAGCGCGCCGGGCGAGCGGGCGCCACCCTGCCGTCGGACCGCCTGACCCGCCCGGCCGCGCCCGTCGCCCCCGGTCCGCTCGCGGCGTACCGGAAGATCTGCGGGTTCGCGGAGTCCGGCCCGCTGCCGCTGACGTATCCGCAGGTGCTGGGCTTCCCGCTCACCATGCGGCTGATGACCGACCGCGCCTTCCCGCTGCCGGTCCTCGGACTCGTCCACACCTGGATCGAGATCACCCCGCACCGGGCCGTGCGTCCGACGGAACCGCTCGAACTTACGGTGTACGCGGCTGGGTTGGCCCCCCATCGGCGCGGCACCGAGGTCACGATGGTGACCGAGGCCCGGGTGGGCGGGGAGCTGGTGGGAGAGTCCCGCAGCGGCTATCTGTCCCGGCACGCGACGACGGACAAGGCCGCCTCATCTCGCCCGGCCCCGGACGCCGTCGGCGATCTGCCGGCCGTCGCCGAGTGGCGGCTGCCCGGTGACCTCGGGCGGCGCTACGGGGCCGTCTCCGGGGACCGCAACCCCATCCACCTCCACCCGCTGACGGCCCGGCTGTTCGGCTTTCCCCGGGCCATCGCACACGGCATGTGGACCGTTGCCCGCTGCCTGGCCGAGGCGGGAGACGGAGCCGAAATCCGTTCCGTACGGGCCGAGTTCAGGGCCCCTGTCCTGCTGCCCGCCACCGTGACGTACGCCGCCGACGCCGCCGGGGTCTCCTCCGCGCTGCGCGGGGCGAAGGAGCGCGTTCACCTGGTGGGGACGGTGACCAGGTAGGCCGGGATTCAGCGGCGGGCGGACCGCTCCAGGCCGAGGCGGCTCAGCGCACGGTCGTGGACGCGGCTCAGGAGCAGCAGGGCGAACGTGGCGCCGATCAGGGCGCAGAACATGTCCCACTGGGTGTCCCACACGTCCCCCTGCGTCCCCAGGAACGCGTCCGCGGCCTCGCCGCCGGTGACGGCCGCCAGCCATTCCAGCATCTCGAAGACGGCGCTGAAGGCCAGGCAGGCGCAGACGGCGAGCACGGGGAGCCAGCGGCTGCCGCGCAGCGGGGAGGTGCGGATGAGCAGTTCACGCACCAGGATCGCCGGGACGAATCCCTGCATGAGGTGGCCGAAGCGGTCGTAGGGGTTGCGTTCCCAGCCGAGCCCGTCGCGCACCCAGTCTCCGACGGGCACCTCCGCGTAGGTGTAGTGGCCGCCCACGATGAGCACCAGGGCGTGTGCCGCCAGCAGCCCGCAGAGCAGGCCGCTCAGCGGGAAACGGTTGCGGAGGAGGATGACCAGCGGCAGGCCCGCCATCACCCACACCGTCTCCAGCAGCCAGGTGGTCGGGTCGGCGGCGCCGAACCTCGACACGACGAGCGCGGCGGTCACCGCGACGGCGAGGGCGGCCGGCAGCCTGCGGCTCGACGACAGCCGCATGTCCAGCGGCGGGGCGAACTTCGGGGTGGTGGCGGCCATCGCCTGCTCCAGGGAGGTCGGTTCGGACCCCCAGTCTCAGCCGCACCGACAGGCGCCCTCTTGAGTACGCCTACTCAACCGGCCGTTGATGAAGTTGAGTTGCTACCCACCCTTGACGGGGTTGCCCTCTACGCCGCCGGGGGCGTCCAGGGCCGGGCGTGCATCAGGTTCTCCAGGCCCGCCCAGGCGAAGTTCATCAGCGTCGCCGCCGCCTCCCGCGCCGAGACGTCCGGGGTGTCGTTGGCCCAGCCCGCCAGCGACTCCGCTGCCCCCACGAGGGCCTGGGCGAGGCCGGCCACATCCCGGTCCGCGAGGGCGGGGTCGCTGTGGGCCTCGCGCGCGGCGGCTCCGATCAGGCCCGTCACGAACGCCACGATCTCGTCCCTCATGCAGCCGACCTCACTGACGAACGGCTCCCCGTGCGAGCGGGCCTGGCGGTGCAGGACCGACCAGGCGTCCGGGTTCTCGGCGGTGTGGACGAAGAACGCCCTGAGCCCGGACCACAGTTGGGCGTCGGCGGGCAGCTCCGGGTCCACCCCGGCCCGCACCGCCTCCAGCAGAGACCGCGCCTCCCGGCGGATGCAGGCGGAGAACAGGTCCTCCTTGGAATTCAGGTACAGGTAGACCAACGGCTTGGACACGCCCGCCAGCTCCGCGATCTCGTCCATCGAGGCGGCCCGGTAGCCGCGCTGCCCGAAGGTCCGCACGGCGGCGTCCATCATCTGCTGCTCGCGCACGGCGCGCGGCATCCGCTTGCTCTTCACAGCACCCACGTCCGGCTTCCTCCCCGCCCCCACTGCCCTGCTCCGCTTCCCACCCTACGGCGGCGGGCGGCCCGGCGTCGCAGGGACCGATCAGGGAGTGATCAAAGGGAGTGATCAAGGGGACGAGCGGATGAGCCGGCCCGAGGAGGGTCCTACCCCGGTCCGACGCGGTTCCGACCGACGTCCGACGCGGGCCGTCCGGGCCGCCGCCTAGCGTGGCGGAGATGACGATCTCCCTGCGCAATCGACGGGCCGGAGCCGCCGCGACCGCCACGGCGCTGGCTCTGGCCTCCCTGGCGGCGCTCGCCGGGACGGCCACGCCCGCCTCGGCGTCCGGTCCGGCGACAACGGCTACGGCTACGGCTTTAGTGCCTGCGTCGGCCGCCGCCTTGAAGCCCGCTTCCCCGGCCGCCTTCACCTCGCCCGCCTCCGGCGACCCCGCCTCCTCCGCCGCGCTCACGCTTCCCCGCCCCACCGGCCCGTACGCCACCGGACGCGACACCCTGTTCCTCACCGACCACGAGCGGACCGACCCCTGGGTCCCGGCCGCCGGGCCGCGCCGGCTCATGGTGTCGCTGCACTACCCGGCCCGGCCGGGCAGCGGCGGTGGCCCGGCCCCGTACATGCCGGAGGAAGAGGCGCGGCTGATGCTCGCGCAGCGCGGGCTCGACGACCCGGAGTGGCCCGGCCTGGTCGCCGCCACCCGGACCTTCTCCCGTACGGACGCCCGGCCCGCCCCGGGGCGTTTCCCCCTCGTCCTGCTCTCCCCCGGCTTCGGTACGCCCCGGGCCACCCTGACCGGGCTCGCGGAGGAACTGGCGAGCCGGGGTCACGTCGTGGCGACGGCGGACCATCCGTACGAGTCGACCGGTACGGAGCTGCCCGACGGGCGGGTCCTCACCTGTGCCGCCTGCGACGAGGTGGACGCGCAGCCCGACGACGCCGGGCGGCGCAAGGTGCTGGCCGCCGTCTCCGCCGGGCGGGCCGCCGACTTCTCGTTCCTGCTGGACCGGCTGACCGGACCGCGTCCTGCGTGGCGGAACGCCCGGACGATCGACGCGCGGCGGGTGGGCATGGCGGGCCACTCCATCGGCGGCAACGCGGCCGCCTCCACAATGGCCGCCGACCACCGGGTCGACGCGGGCGTCACCATGGACGGCACGTTCTTCGACCCGGTCGCCGCCGACGGGCTCGACGGTCGGCCGTTCCTGATGCTGGGGACCGACCCCGGGCACGCCCCCGGTGCGGGTGACACGTCCTGGGACGAGGGCTGGGCCCGGCTGGACGGCTTCAAGCGGTGGCTGACGGTCCGGGACTCCGGGCACTTCACCTTCACGGACACCCCCGCGATCGGGGAGCAGCTCGGCATCGTGGACCCGGACGCGCCGCTGTCCGCGGCCCGTTCGACGACGATCACCCGGGCCTATGTGACCGCGTTCTTCGACCGCGCCCTGTACGGCCGGCCGGCCCGGCTGCTGGACGGCCCGACGCCGGCCCACCCCGAGGTGCTCTTCCAGCGCCCCTGACCGGGAGCACGACAGCGCCCCCGGCCCGTCCACGTACGGATACGTGGTGGGCCGGGGGCGCTGTCGCGTCCGCCGGGGCGCTACGCGGTGGCGGGCACCGGGGTCTTCGGCTCCGTGTCGCGGATCTCGTCCCGGCCGGCGTCGTCGCCGAAGGAGTCGATCGGGGAGGGCGAGGCGGAGTTGTACGCGTCGTGGTCGAGGATCTTCTCGCGGGCCGCGACGATCACCGGGACCAGCGCCTGGCCGGCCACGTTGGTGGCGGTGCGCATCATGTCCAGGATCGGGTCGATGGCCATGAGCAGGCCGACGCCCTCCAGCGGGAGGCCCAGCGTGGACAGGGTGAGGGTCAGCATGACCGTCGCGCCGGTGAGACCGGCGGTGGCCGCCGAGCCGATCACCGAGACGAAGGCGATCAGGAGGTAGTCGCCGATGCCCAGCTGCACGTCGAAGATCTGCGCGATGAAGATCGCCGCCAGCGCCGGGTAGATCGCGGCGCAGCCGTCCATCTTCGTGGTCGCGCCGAACGGGACGGCGAAGGAGGCGTACTCCTTCGGAACGCCGAGGCGCTCGGTGACCCGCTGGGTGACCGGCATGGTGCCGACCGAGGAGCGGGAGACGAAGGCGAGCTGGATCGCGGGCCAGGCGCCCTTGAAGAACTGGAGCGGGCTGACCTTGGCGACGGTGGCCAGGAGCAGCGGGTAGACGCCGAACATCACCAGGGCGCAGCCGATGTAGACGTCGGCGGTGAACGTCGCGTACTTGCCGATGAGGTCCCAGCCGTAGTCGGCGATGGCGTAGCCGATGAGGCCGACGGTGCCGATCGGGGCGAGGCGGATGACCCACCACAGGGCCTTCTGGAGCAGCTCCAGGATCGACTGGCTGAGGGTGAGGATCGGCTTGGCCTTCTCGCCGAGCTTGAGGGCGGCGATACCGGCGACGGCGGCCATGAAGACGATCTGGAGCACGTTCAGCTCGGTGAACGGCGTGATCACGTCGCTCGGGACGATGCCGGTGAGGAAGTCGATCCAGCTGCCCTTGGTCTCGGAGAGCTCGCCGTCCTTCGGCGTGAGGCCGGTGCCGGAGCCCGGGTTGGTGATCAGACCGATCGCGAGGCCGATGGCGACCGCGATCAGCGAGGTGATCATGAACCAGAGCAGGGTGCGGGTGGCCAGCCGGGCGGCGTTGTTGACCTGCCGCAGGTTGGTGATCGAGACGAGGATCGCGAAGAAGACCAGCGGGGCGACGGCCAGCTTCAGCAGCTGGACGAAGAGCGAGCCGATCTCGTCGAGGGTGGTGACGAGCCAGCCGAGGTCCTGGCTGCGGGCCAGCCAGCCGAGCAGCACACCGAGGACCAGACCGGCGACGATCTGGGCCCAGAACGGGACCTTGGGTATACGGGGACGGGACCCGGAGCCGGAGCCTGTGGGCTGCTCGGCCTCGGGGGCGGTGGACGCGGGGTTCGCGGACACGGACACACTCCAGTGAGGACGCATCGGGACACACGGAAGCCATCCGTGCGGTCGTGCGGTGGAACGGGGACGGGGTCGCGGCGCCCGCGTCGAGGGGCGGCGCCGCTGCATGATGCCGTATCAGACCTCGCGGCAACAGACCGCGGACATACAGCGGCAGAGATCGACATGCAGGCGCGCCACGAGCGGGATGCTCGCGGCATGACGGAGGCGCACAGCTGTCTTCACGTCGCATACGTTAACACTTGAACTTTGAGAAGCTCAAAGCCTTTCTTTGGCTCAGGGGAGACGCCCCGGCCACGCACCTGTCCGGAAAACGCCGCGGACCCCGTACCGGAGCGGTGTGCTCCGGTACGGGGTCCGGCGGAAAGGAAGGGGTCGCGCGGGGCGCGTGTGAGGAACGTTACTGAACGGCGTCCTCGCGGGTGCGGTTGGCGTCCAGGCGCGCCTTGGTGCGGTCGACGCCGGCGACGATCTGCTCGGACATCGCGTCGCGCTGCTTGCGCAGCAGCACATAGCTGAGCGGCGCGGAGAGGACGAGGCCGAGGAGGATCACCCAGATCGCGTTGGAGCCGCCGAGGCCCGAGGGGATCAGCCCGAAGTGGACGGCGACACCGGCGACGAAGAAACAGCCGACGAAGATCAGCAGGCGCAACGCCGTGTAACGGATCAACGCGCTCGGCTTGGCAGCGGACACGGCTGGCCCTCTCTTCCCATGAACGGTCGGCACACTTCTGCCCGTCCAGTGAAGCATGGCCCGAATTCTCTCGGTTCAGGGGGTTGCCGGGCCTCAGAGCGGCAGCAGCATGATGATGTCGTCACGGTCGTCGCCGGGGGCGACGCGGATCGCGTCCGGGACCCGGCCGACCTCCTTGTAGCCGCAGGCGGCGTAGAAGCGGTCGTTGCCGGTGCCGCCCCGGCAGGTGAGCCGGATGGCCTCGACGCCCTCGATGGAGCGCGCGGCGTCGGCGGCGGCCGCCATGAGGTCCCGGCCGCACCCCTGACCCTGGAGGCGGGGGTGGACCATGACCGTGTAGAGCCACAGCCAGTGCTTCATCAGCCGGTGGGTGTTGAGCGTGAGGAAGGCCGTGGCGGCGACCGTGCCGTCCTCGTCCCGGCCGACCAGCAGCCTCACCGTCCCCTTCTCCATGGCGGTGAGGTGCTTGAGCAGATCGGGCCGGATCTCCTCGGGAGTGACGGGCGGCACGAAGCCGACGGCCCCGCCCGCGTTGGTGACGTCGGCCCACAGGGCGGTGATGCCGTCGCGAAGGTCCGGGGTGAACGAGGGATCCAGCTCAAAGGTAAGGGCCATTGGGCAACAGTAACTATTACTTCCAGGCAGGCTCAACCCTGTCCGGAACATGAGAAAGCCCCGGCCGGGGACGGCAGCCGGGGCTTTCGCGGGTCACGCGATGCGGCTCAGACGCGCATCGGCTGCGGCGACTCGCGCAGATCCGCGTCCGGGCCCGGGTACTCGCGCAGGATCTCGTACCGGGTGTTCCGCTCGACCGGCCGGAAACCGGCGTCGCGGATCAGGTCCAGCAGGTCGTCGCGGCCGAGCTTGTTCGGCGTACCGAAGTCGTCCGCGTCGTGCGTGATCTTGTACTCCACGACCGAGCCGTCCATGTCGTCCGCACCGTGCTGCAGCGCGAGCTGGGCGGTCTGCACGCCGTGCATCACCCAGAACACCTTGACGTGCGGCACGTTGTCGAAGAGGAGACGGGAGACCGCGAAGGTCTTCAGGGCCTCCGCGCCGGTCGCCATCGTCGTGCGCGCCTGGAGCTTGTTGCGGACCTTGCCGTCCTTCATGTCCACGAAGTCGTGCTGGTAGCGCAGCGGGATGAAGACCTGGAAGCCGCCGGTCTCGTCCTGCATCTCCCGCAGCCGCAGCACGTGGTCGACGCGGTGACGGTGCTCCTCGATGTGCCCGTACAGCATCGTCGCGGGGGTCTTGAGCCCCTTCTCGTGCGCCAGGCGGTGGATGCGCGACCAGTCCTCCCAGTGGGTGCGGTGGTCGACGATGTGCTGGCGGACCTCCCAGTCGAAGATCTCCGCGCCGCCGCCGGTCAGCGATTCGAGACCGGCCTCGATCAGCTCGTCGAGGATCTCGGAGGCCGAGAGCCCGGAGATCGTCTCGAAGTGGTGGATCTCCGTCGCCGTGAACGCCTTCAGCGCCACGTCCGGCAGGGCTTCCTTCAGCGCGCTGAGCGAGCGCGGGTAGTAGCGCCACGGGAGGGTCGGGTGGAGCCCGTTGACGATGTGGAGCTCGGTGAGGTTCTCGTTCTCCATCGCCTTGGCGAGGCGGACGGCCTCCTCGATGCGCATCGTGTACGCGTCCTTCTCGCCCGGCTTGCGCTGGAACGAGCAGTACGCGCACGAGGCGGTGCACACGTTCGTCATGTTGAGGTGCCGGTTGACGTTGAAGTGCACCACGTCACCGTTCTTGCGCGTGCGCACCTCGTGGGCCAGGCCGCCCAGCCACGCCAGGTCGTCGGACGCGTACAGGGCGATCCCGTCCTCGCGGGTCAGCCGCTCGCCGGCCCGGACCTTCTCCTCCAGCTCGCGCTTGAGTCCCGCGTCCACCCGTCGCCTCCCAAATCTCCGTGTATCAGGCTCCGACCCACGGTACTCCCCCACCCTTCGGTCGGGAGGTGCCCCCTCTGCGGCGCTCCGCGCCTACGACTCCTCGGGAAGTTCCCCGACCCGGTTCTCCCACTTCGTGGAGAGCACGATCGTCGTACGCGTCCGCGAGACGCCCTTCGTCCCGCTGAGGCGGCGGATCGTCTTCTCCAGGCCGTCCACGTCACCGACCCGGACCTTGAGCATGTACGAGTCGTCGCCCGCGATGAACCAGCAGTCCTCGATCTCCGCCAGGTCCTTCAGGCGGCGCGCGACGTCCTCGTGGTCGGCGGCGTCCGAGAGCGAGATCCCGATCAGCGCGGTGACGCCGAGGCCGAGCGACGCGGAGTCGACGGTGGCGCGGTAGCCGGTGATGACACCGGCGGTTTCCAGCCGGTTGATGCGGTCGGTGACGCTGGGCCCGGAGAGCCCCACGAGCCGTCCCAGCTCGGCGTACGAGGCCCTGCCGTTCTCCCTGAGGGCCTGGATGAGCTGCCTGTCCACCGCGTCCATATGACTGAAACCTTCCATTGTTCAGCAGTACCGCGAGTTTACGTGTAGAATCTAAGGCATGCAGGGTCGATGCCCTGCAAATCTTCTAGAACATCCAAGAAACGCTTTCGAATCTTCAGGAGTGAACTTCACCGTGTACACGATCGAGATGGCCTACGCCCGGATGCGCGAGCTGCAGGACCTGGCCAACCGCTCGCGTGCCCACCAGCCCGCCGCCGCGCACCGCGTCGACAAGACCCGCTCCCCGCGCTCCCCCAAGAAGCGCTGACCCGGACCTCTCAGTCCTCCGGGCGGCGGGAGCCGCCACCGAGCTCTCCCTCCCAGCGGCGGTACAGACGATGCGGCACGGCTGCCGCGTCCAGCACCCGCCCCGCGACGAAATCCACCAGGTCCTGGATGTGCGTCGCCCCCGCGTAGAACGCCGGAGAGGCGGGCAGCACGACCGCGCCCGCCTCGTCCAGGGCCACCATCTGCTTCAGCGTCTGGCCGCTCAGCGGAGTCTCGCGTACCGCGACGACGAGCGGGCGGCGCTCCTTGAGCGTCACGCTCGCGGCCCGCTGGAGCAGATCCTTCGACAGACCGAGCGCCACTCCGGCCACACAGGCCGTCGAGGCCGGCACGATCAGCATCCCCTTCGCCGGGTACGACCCGGAGGACGGCCCGGCCGCCAGATCACCGGCCGGCCAGTGGCGTACGCGCTCCAGCTCCGCGCCCCTCACCGCGAAGGCGTCCGGCTTCCCGTCGGCGCCACGATCCAGCCACGCCCGCAGGTCCTCGCGCCAGTGCGCGTCACGGAAGGCGATGCCGGTCTCGTCCAGCAGCGTGAGGCGCGAGGCCCGGCTCACCACCAGGTCCACGCTCTCGCCGGCCGCCAGGAGCCCGCGCAGGACGGCGGCCGCGAACGGGGTACCCGAAGCACCGGACACCCCGACAATCCAAGGCCGCCGCTGCTGCTGAGTCACTGAAGTCCTGGATTCCACATCCGCGAGCCTATCCGGCGGCCCTCCGCGCGCGGCACCCGGAACCGGGCGGGTGCCACAGACGTTCTCCGGATGACGGGCAACCCGGGGGCAGGGGCAAACCATGGGCGACTACTGGACCACCGACCGCACCACGGACCACGGCACCACCGGCAGCGCGCGGGCCCTGACCGCCGGGCTGCTGATGGCGGGCTGGGTGGCCCTGCTGTGGGTCCTCGAGGGGATCGCCGTGGCCACGGGCCACGCGCTGGACACGTACGGCATCAGCCCGCGCGAGATGTCCGAGCTGCGGGACGTGGTGCCCGCCGCGTTCCTGCACAGCGGCTGGGAGCATGTGGCCTCCAACAGCGTCCCGCTGCTGGTCCTCGGCTTCATAGCCGCCCTCGCGGGGCTCCGCCGGTTCGCCGCCGTCGTGTGCACGATCATCGTGGCCAGCGGCCTCGGCGTCTGGCTGACCGCTCCGGAGAACACGATCACGCTCGGCGCGTCCGGCGTGGTCTTCGGTCTGCTGGGCTATCTGCTGGTCCGCGGCTTCGTGGACCGCCGTCCCTGGGACATCCTCATAGGCGTCGGCGTCGCCGTGGTCTACGGCTCGCTGCTGTGGGGCGTCCTGCCGACCCAGTCGGGCGTCAGCTGGCAGGGGCACCTGTTCGGGCTGATCGGCGGTGTGGCGGCGGCGTTCCTCTTCCGCCGCCCGTCCGCGCGCCGCGGACCGGACAACCTGGTCACGGTCTGAGGCACGGTCATTACGGCGTAATAGCCGCCATGCCTTACGGGGTCAGGCCCCGCGCCAGCAGGTCCAGCAGCGCGCAGGCGAACAGCGCGATGCCGATGAAGCCGTTCACCGAGAAGAACGCCCGGTTCAGCCGGGACAGGTCGTGCGGCCGCACGACTCGGTGCTCGTAGACGAACGCCACCGCGACGATCACCATGCCGATCCAGTAGAAGACCTCGGCGTCCGTCGCCAGACCGAACCACACCAGCAGCCCGGTCGTGACCACGTGGCACACCCGCGCGCCCCACAGCGCGGCCGGGATACCGAAGCGCGCCGGGAAGGAGAGCACCCCGTGGGCCCGGTCGGCCTGGACGTCCTGGCAGGCGAAGATCAGGTCGAAGCCGCCGATCCAGATCCCCACCGCGAGCCCGAGGATCACCGCGTCCCACGACCAGCTGCCGGTCACCGCGAGCCACGCGCCGACCGGGCCGATGGCCTGCGCGAGCCCCAGGATGGCGTGCGGGAAGTTCGTGAACCGCTTGCCGTACGGGTAGACCACCATCGGAACGACGGCCACCGGCGCGAGCACCAGGCAGAGCGGGTTGAGCAGGGCGGCGGCGCCCAGGAAGACGGCCAGCGCGACGATCGCGCCGGTCCACGCCGACTTCACCGACACCGCGCCCGTCACCAGCTCACGGCCCGCGGTGCGCGGGTTCCGGGCGTCGATCTCCCGGTCGATGATCCGGTTGGCGGCCATGGCGAACGTCCGCAGCCCCACCATCGCCAGCGTGACCAGCAGCAGGACACCCCAGTGGATCGTGCCGTCCAGCTGGAACATCGCGGTCAGCGCGGCGATGAAGGCGAAGGGCAGCGCGAAGACCGAGTGCTCGATCATCACGAGCCGCAGGAAGGCCTTGACCTTGCTGCTGGAGGGCGCCGGGCCCTGGACGGACGCCGCTTCTGCCGCACTGCTCACAGCCCGTATTCCTTCCAGCGGCGGTCGACCTTCGCCGCCGTCTCGGGGTCGGAGACGACCATCTCCGGCCAGCCGCCGTCCCGGGTGTAGCCCTCGGTGGGCAGCTTCTTCGTGGCGTCGATCCCCGCCTTGCCACCCCAGAACTGCTGGTAGGAGGCGTGGTCGAGATGGTCGACCGGGCCCTCGGCGACCGTGAGGTCGCGGGCGTAGTCGGTGTTGCCGAGTGCCCGCCAGGCGACCTCGTGCAGATCGTGGACGTCGCAGTCGGAGTCGACGACCACGATCAGCTTGGTCAGCGACATCATGTGCGCGCCCCAGATCGCGCTCATCACCTTCTGGGCGTGCTTCGGGTACTTCTTGTCGATCGAGACGATCGCGCAGTTGTGGAAGCCGCCCGCCTCGGGGAGGTGGTAGTCCACGATGTCCGGCACGATGATCTTCAGCAGCGGCAGGAAGAACCGCTCCGTGGCCCGGCCCAGCGGACCGTCCTCGGTCGGCGGCCGGCCCACCACGATGGACTGGAGCAGCGGCCGCTTGCGCATGGTGACGCAGTCGATGGTCAGTGCGGGGAACGGTTCCTGCGGCGTGTAGAAGCCGGTGTGGTCCCCGAACGGGCCCTCGGGCAGCATCTCGCCGGGCTCCAGCCAGCCCTCAATGACGACTTCCGCCTGCGCGGGGACCTGGAGCGGCACGGTCTTGCAGTCCACCATCTCGATCCGCTTGCCCTGGACGAACCCGGCGAAGAGGTACTCGTCGATGTCCCCGGGCAGCGGCGCGGTGGAGGCGTACGTGACGGCGGGCGGGCAGCCGAAGGCGATGGCGACGGGCAGCCGCTCACCGCGCCTCGCCGCGACCTGGTAGTGGTTGGCGCTGTCCTTGTGGATCTGCCAGTGCATCCCGATGGTGCGCTTGTCGTGGCGCTGGAGCCGGTAGAGGCCCAGGTTCCGGACACCGTTCTCGGGGTGCTTGGTGTGGGTGAGGCCGAGGTTGAAGAACGAGCCGCCGTCCTCGGGCCAGGTGAACAGCGCGGGCAGCTGGTCCAGGTCGACGTCGTCGCCGGTCAGCACCACTTCCTGGACGGGCGCGTCGCCGGACTTCACCTTCTTCGGCGGCACGTGCACCATCGAGCCGAGCTTCCCGAAGGCTTCCCGTACGCCGACGAAGCCCTGCGGCAGCTCCGGCTTGAGGAGCCCGCCGATCTTGTCGCTGATGTCGCTGTACGACTTCAGCCCGAGCGCCTTGAGCAGGCGCCGGTCGGTGCCGAAGACGTTCATGGCCAGGGGCATCGAGGACCCCTTGACGTTCTCGAACAGCAGGGCCGGACCGCCCGCCTTGTTCACCCGGTCGACGATCTCGCCGACCTCCAGGTGGGGGTCGACCTCGACCTTGACGCGCTTGAGATCACCATCGCGCTCAAGAGCCCGGAGCAGGGAGCGAAGATCGTCGTAAGCCATGCGGTCCAGTTTGTCATCCCCGCCCCCGCGGGCCCGCCGGGGCTCCCCCGTCCCGCGCCCCGGATCCTTCATGACGAGCCGGTACCCTGGCCGCGATACGGGGCAATCGTCCCGCCCGCCGCCACTTCCTGGGGGACGCACCCATGAGAGCCCTGATGTTCATCGTCCCGCTGGCTCTGACGATCTACGCGTTCATCGACTGCCTGAACACGTCGGAGGAGGACACCAAGCATCTCCCGAAGATCGCCTGGGTCTTCATCATCCTGCTGTTCTGGATCGTCGGCCCGGTCGTCTGGCTCGCCGCCGGCAAGAACCGCCCCAACCGGGCCGCGGGCGCCGGGCCCTCCTCGTGGCAGCGGGGCAGGCGGCAGCAGTGGGTGGCCCCGGACGACAACCCGGACTTCCTGAAGTCCCTCAAGGACGACCGGAAGCCCGAGGCGGAGGCCGAGGCCGAGGAGGAGCCGGGCCGTCGCGACGGCGGCACGAGCCCCGACGACAAGACCCCGCCCACGTCCTGACGGCGCACCACCGGCAGACGACGCAAACGGCTCCCCGGACGAGAATCCGTCCGGGGAGCCGTTGCGTGTCCGGTCGGGCTTGCTCAGACTCCCGCGTAGGAGTGCAGGCCGGAGACGAAGATGTTCACGCCGTAGTAGTTGAACAGCCAGCAGGCGAAGGCGACGAGCGCCAGGTAGGCGGCCTTGCGGCCCTTCCACCCCGCGGTGGCGCGGGCGTGCAGATAGGCGGCGTAGGCGACCCAGGTGATGAAGGACCAGACCTCCTTGGGGTCCCAGCCCCAGTACCGACCCCAGGCGTCGCCCGCCCAGATCGCCCCGGCGATGATCGTGAACGTCCACAGCGGGAAGACGGCCGCGTTGATCCGGTACGCGAACTTGTCCAGCGAGGCGGCCGAGGGCAGCCGCTCCATGACCGAGGACGCGAACTTCCCGGGCGTGCCGCCGGAGGCGAGCTTGTTCTCGTAGCTGTCGCGGAAGAGGTAGAGGATCGTGCCGACCGCGCCGAGGTAGAACACGGCGCCGCAGAGGATCGCGGTCGAGACGTGGATCCACAGCCAGTACGAGTGCAGGGCGGGCACCAGCTGGTCGCTGTCGGTGTAGAGCGTGGTGACCGCGATACCGAGGTCCAGCAGGACGGTGGTGACCAGCGGGAGACCGATCCAGCGGACGTTCTTCTTCAGCGCGAGGAGCACCAGGTAGGAGCCGACCGCCACCGTGGAGAAGGTGATGGAGAACTCGTACATGTTGGCCCAGGGGGCACGCTGCACGGACAGGGCGCGGGTGATGACCCCGCCCGCCTCGACGAGGAAGGCCACCACGGTCAGCGAGACCGCGATCCGGCCGTACAGGTCGCCCTTGAACGTGCCGCCCGCCGCACCCGGGCCGTCGGGCACGTCACGCGTGCCGGCGGCGGACCGGGTGATGACCTCGGGCCGCTCCAGCACGGCCGTGCCACCGGCCTGAGCCTTCACCGCGGGGGCGGCGGCGGAGGCCGTGGCCGAGGAGGTGGACAGCGCGGCGGCCGTGCGGCCGACCTTGCTGCGGCTGCCGAAGACCCACTCCGCGATGTGCGCGAAGAACGCCAGGGTGTAGACGGCCATCGACGAATAGATCAGCACGTTGCTGGCTTCGGCCAGGCTCTCGTTGGTTGCGGCGGCGAGATTCACTTCTCAGCCCCTTCGGCAGGTGCTTCGGCAGGGTGTACGGGCCGGCTCCCGGCCTCGTTGGCGGCATCGGGTCCGTCCCCGTCCGTGGACGTGGACGCCGCGGGTTTCTCCGGCGCGACGGGCGCCGTCGTGACGAGGGCGGCCGACAGGTCGCCCAGTTCCTCGGGGAGCTTCGCGGACTCGCTGCGGCCCAGGCCCGCCATCTCCACGACCGTGACGCCGTCGGCGCCCCGGACCGCCCGCACCCACACCCGGCGGCGCTGGATGAACAGCGATCCGGCGAGTCCGGCGATGGCGGCGACCGCTCCGCCGAGCGCCCAGCCGTTGCCCGGCTGCTGCGAGATCTGGAAGCTGGCCCACTCCTCGGTGCCCTCGAAGGTGATGGAACCGGCGCCGTCGGGCAGGTCCAGCTTCTCGCCGGGCATCAGCATCTTCTTGAGCAGCTCGCCGTCCTCGTCCTTGAACTCCTTCATCTTGGACGTGTCGAGCTGGTAGACGTTCTGCGCGAGCCCGGAGTCGACGCCGAGCGAACCCTGGTAGGCGCTGAGCGCCAGCACGGGGAAGTCCAGCGCCGGGAACTGCGAGAACATCTGGCCCTTGCCGTGACCGGCGAAGGTCGGCACGAAGAACGCCTTGAAGCCCAGCTGGGTCTTCTTGCCGTTCTTGTCCTTGTAGCCGTCCATCACCTTGATCGCGCCGGACGAGGTGATGTTGTTGTCGATCGGCAGGAGCGGCACGGCGGACTTCGAGACGACCTTGCCCTTGCCGTCCCGGACGGTGACGACGGGCGCGTAACCGTGGGCGATCAGATAGACCTTGGTGCCGTCCACGACGAGCGGTTCGTTGACCTTGATGACGCCCTTGCGCTCCGCGCCCTCGGCCCCCTCGGCGTACGTCACCCGGGCCTCGAAGGTCCGCGGGGTGCCGCGCTGCGGGCCGCTCTTCTCGTACGTACCGACGAAGTCGTCCAGGACGAAGCTGAACGGGGCCAGCGCGTCGGAGTCGTAGAGCGAGCCCGACTTGAAGTCGTCGTACTGGGTGAGCGTGTTGGAGAACCCGTCGCCCTCGACGACCAGCTTGCCGCCCTCGGACTTGAAGAGCTGCCCGGAGGCGAAGGCGATCAGCATCACGATCAGGGCGATGTGGAAGACCAGGTTCCCGGCCTCGCGGAGGTAGCCCTTCTCGGCGGCGACGGCGTCGCCCACCTCGTGGCCGCGGAAGCGCCGCCCCCGCAGGACCGTGAGGGCCGCCGCGCGGACCTCCTCGGGCTCGGCGTCCGTGCGCCACGTGGTGTACGCGGGCAGCCGGGTCAGCCGCTTCGGCGCGCCCGGCGGGCGGCTGCGGAGCTGGCCGACGAACTGGCCGGTACGCGGCACGATGCAGCCGATGAGTGAGACGAACAGCAGGATGTAGATCGCGGAGAACCACACCGAGCTGTAGACGTCGAAGAGCTGGAGCGCCTCGTAGATCGGGGTGAGCGTGGTGTGCCGCTCCTTGAAGGCCTGCACCTTCATGTCATCAACGCTGGTCTGCGGGATCAGCGACCCGGGAATCGCCCCGAGGGAGAGCAGGAAGAGCAGGATCAGCGCCACCCGCATCGAGGTCAGCTGACGCCAGAACCAGCGCACCCAGCCGATCACGCTCATCGCGGGCACGCCCGCCCCGGTGTCGGGGCGCTCCTCGCGGGGCGCGGTGGAGAGCTGTTCCCCGGCCGCGCCGTGGGCGGAGCCCTGCTCGTCCTCCTCCTCGCGCTGCCGCGTGCTTGTGCTGTTCGCCTTGCTCATTGGACTCAGATCCCTACAACGAAGCCGCTGGACCAGCTCTGCATCTGCTGCATGAGCGTGGCCCACACACCGGTCAGCAGCAGGATTCCGGTCACGATCATCATGCCGCCGCCGATCCGCATCACCCATGCGTAGTGGCGCTTGACCCAGCCGAACGCGCCCAGCGCCTTGCGGAAGGCGACGGCGGCCAGGACGAACGGGACACCGAGTCCGAGACAGTACGCGACGGTCAGTATCGCGCCACGTCCGGCGGTGGCGCTCTGGGTCGACAGCGCCAGCACGGAGGAGAGCGTCGGGCCGATGCACGGCGTCCAGCCGATCCCGAACAGGGCGCCGAGCAGGGGTGCGCCGGCCAGTCCGGTCACCGGCCGTTTGTGGAAGCGGAACTCTCGCTGCGTCACGCCCGGCAGGAGCCCCATGAAGAAGACGCCCATGAGGATCATCAGGACGCCGAGGACCTTGTTGAGCACCTCGGAGTGCGCCTGGAGCTCTTGGCCGAAGTAGCCGAAGAGCGCGCCGGTGGAGGCGAACACCACGGTGAAGCCGAGGACGAACAGCGAGGCGCCGGCCACCACCCGGCCCCGGCGGGCGTCGGCCAGGTCGGTCCCGCTGACTCCGGTGACGTAACTCAGATAGCCGGGGACCAGCGGCAGCACGCAGGGCGAGAAGAAGGAGATGAGACCGGCCAGCAGGGCGAGCGGCAGAGCGACCAGCAGCGCCCCGGACAGGACGGTGTCGTTGTACGCGGCCAGCGTGACGGTCTCGTGGTGGGCGGCGAGGGGGATCACCGGATCACTTCTCCGCGATGATCGGGTCGATCATCTCGCGCAGCTCGTCGCCGTTCAGCGCCTGGAGCGTGCGGGCCGCGATCTTTCCGTTCCGGTCGATGACCACGGTGGACGGGATGGCCTGCGGGTTCAGGGTGCCCTTGGGGAAGCGGAGGATGAGCTTGCCGATCGGGTCGTAGAAGCTGGGGTACTTCACCCCGTAGTCCTTCTCGAAGTTGATCGCCTTGTCCCGCTCGGGGTCCCGGGTGTTTATCCCGACGAACTGGACGCCCTGGGCCTTCGTCGCCTCGGAGACCTGCGCGAAGTACTTCGCCTCCAGCCGGCAGGGGCCGCACCAGGAGCCCCAGACGTTGAGCACGACGACCTTGCCCCGGTAGTCGGTGAGGTCGAGCGGCTTGCCCTCCAGGCTGTTGCCGTCGAGCTTCGGCGCGGCCACCCGGTCCGCCTTCGCGACGGTGGAGACGCCCCCGCTGCCGGTGATGAAGTTGGTGTTGCCGCCGCCCCCGGCCTTGTTGCCGTCGCCGCACGCGGACAGCGTGAGGGCACCGGCCACGGCGGTGGCGGCGAGCAGGGTGAAGCGGCGTCGGGACGCGCGGCCAAAGCTCATGTGAAAAGTTTCGCATGGCAGTTTCCGGGGATCTGCGCGCCCCCCTCGGTGCCCGTAAAGCCCCTTGTCAAGCCTGTTTAAAGAAGGAGTTCCAGCCGCCTGCGGGCGCCTGTCCGACCTCCAGGGTCCGGAGCTTGGCGAGCACGGCGGGATCCTGGGCGTCGAGCCAGTCGACGTACTGCCGGAACGAGACGAGACGGACGTCGTCCTTGCCCGCGACCTTCTTGATCACTTCTTCCACGGCGTCCATATAGATGCCGCCGTTCCACTCCTCGAAGTGGTTGCCGATGTAGAACGGCGCGCGATTCGACTCGTAGGCGCGCTGGAATCCGGCGAGATAGGCGTCGGTCGCCTGCTGCCGCCAGCCGGGATAACGCGCGGGCATGCCCTTGGTCGAATTCTGCGACTGGTTGGCGAGGATGTTGTAGTCCATCGAGAGCACCTCGAAGGAGTGGCCGGGGAACGGCATCGCCTGGAGCGGCAGATCCCAGACGCCGCCGCGCTTCACCGGCCACACCTGGCGGCCGCCGGGCGAGCTGGCGTCGTAGCGCCAGCCCAGCTTGCTCGCGGTCGGCAGGAGATTGTCCTGGCCGAGGAGGCAGGGGGTGCGGCCGCCGACCAGTTCCTTGCGATAGTCGAACGGAAGCGGTTCCTCGTTCTCCCAGCCGGTGTTGGTCCGCCATTCCGTGACGAACGACACAGCCTGATTGATCTCGCTGTGCCATTGGGCCGGAGTCCAGCGCTCCACGGAACCGGAACCGCCGCAGAAATGCCCGTTGAAGTGGGTGCCGATCTCATGGCCGTCCAGCCACGCCTGACGTACGTACTTCAGTGTGTCCTTGACGTGATCATCGGTGAGATAGCCGATGTCGGAGGCGCCCCGGGGGTTGTTCGGCGGACGGTAGAGGGACTTCTTCGACTCGGGCAGCAGATAGAGCCCGGAGAGGAAGAACGTCATCGCCGCGTCGTGTTCCTTGGCGAGTTCGAGAAAGCGCGGGAAGAGTCCGTTGCCGACCTCGCCCGCGCCGTCCCAGGAAAAGATCACGAACTGCGGCGGCTTCTGGCCGGGTTCGAGCGGGACGGGGGCCTCGGGCTGATGGGGCTGCTTGCCGGTGTCGGCCGTCGAGCCGTCACCGATCAGCCGGACCTTGTTCTTCGGCGAACCGTTTCCGCTGCCGTTGCCTCCGGTGCCGGCGTCGCCCTTGCCACCTTGGCCGGACCCTCCGTCACCGGAGGAGCCCGAGGTGCCACAGCCGGCGAGTCCGATCGCGGCTGCGGCCCCGAGCCCTGCGCCGAGCAGGCCCCTTCGATTGATGTCGCGCATACCGTCCCCATCTGCGGTCGTTTTATCTCAAGCTCATACAAACTGCTGAAGGGTTAGATGAGGCGCTTAACACGTCGGTTCCGTGCATTTGGGGACTTTCTTTACGCTTTACCTTCCGGTCGCGACGAGACGCCCGTACGGCTCTCGCACGCCCTGTCGGGCAACCCTGAAGAGGGACGCGGGAACGGCCCTCCGCAGTTCTGCCGCCGGCCGCCGGATCGGCTTCCCTGCCCTGTCGAACTCATGCGCGGACGCGGAGACCGCCCGCCGGCCGCTCCTCCCGGAAGGTCTCCACCAGGGCCTCGGCAAGCAGCCCCTGCCAGCAGGCGTGGTCGCGGCCGCCGTTGTGGACCGTGCGGTGGACGCGGTGCCCCCGGGCGCGCAACGCCCGGACGAGGGCCTCGCCGTGCTCGGCCGAAGCGGGACCGTCGTGCAGGCCGAGGCCGAGGTGGACGACGGGGGCGGGGTCCGGCCCTTCGGCGCCGTACGCCCGCGGCCCGGAGCCGGGTGGCGCGATCCCGTCGCCGTACGTCCCGTCCCCGGGATGCCCGCCGGGCGAGGGCGACTGGGCGAGGACCCGGCCGAAGCGGCCGGGCCGGGTGAGACCGGCGTACAGCGCCGCCGTCCCGCCGGACCCCTGCCCGGCGACGACGGTCCGGTCCGCGTCGGCGGTCAGCGGCCACCGGGCGCGCGCCCAGGGCAGCAGCTCCTCGGCGAGGAAGGCGGCGAACGCCTCCCGCCCGCCCAGGTCCCGCCGCCGGGTCGCGGCGTCGACGGCGTCCGGGGAGAGGACGACGAGCGGCGGGAGGGCCCCGTCGGCGATCAGGGCGTCCAGCGTGTCCTGGAAGCCGAGCCGCCCGAACACATGTCGCCGTCGCACAGCACGAGGACCGGCAGCGGGCAGCCGTCACCGTCGCCGCTCACGCGTTCCGGCGAGAGGTCCGCCCCCTCCGGCGGAAGATCCGTGCCCTCCGGTGGCAGGTCCGCCCCCTCCGGCGGCAGGTACGTCCAGACCTCGCGCTCCTCGCCCAGGGCGTGGCCGGTGACGGTGTGCCGCTCGACGGTTCCCCGCCGGACAGCGTCCCGGCGGCCGGCCCACGGCTGGGGCGGGGCCTCCGGCAGGGCGAACACCGAACTCTCCACCGCACGCCAGCGGACCGGCAGGCGGCGGGGGTTGAGCGGGTCGGCCACCCCGTGCGCCATCAGCCCGGTCAGCCGCCGGTGGAGCCGTACGGGATCGGCGGGCGCGGGGCCGGGTGAGATGTCGGCCACCAGGCGGTAGGACCCACGGTGGTCGGCGCGCAGCCGGTAGCCGAGGTACCAGATGTCGGTGCCCGGGAGGTGGTGGAGGAGGCTCTCGGCCGGCCGGTCGCGGTCGCCGATGCCGGTCGCCATCAGGAGGACCCGGCGGGTCGCGCGGTGGCCGCGCCAGAGGAAGGTGACGGCGCGATGGCCGGGGGCGTCGTCGAGCGTCTCGACGAGCGGGGTGCCGGTGCGGGCGGCCTCGTCCCAGAACGCCTCGGTCAGGGCGGTACGGGCGGCGGCGTCCCGGGCGGCTTCGAGCTGCCGGGCGAGCCGGGCTATCCGGGGGCCGGTGGCCGGGCGGGGGCGGCGTCCGCCGCAGTACGGATCATCGTTCCACCGTTTCGTCGCAGGCGTCCGTGACCACGACGAGCCCCACGGGAACCGGCAGGGCCCGGCAGGCCGACGGCCTGCCCGCCAGGGGTGAGTTAGCTTAGCCTAACCTAACTCACCGTTAGCTGGTGCGGGAAAAGGGACGGGACCGCCCGCCGCGGTGTGCGGCAGCCGGTCCCGTACGTCCGTCTCGTCCGGTCGTCGTCCCGTCCGGCGTCGACTACGCCCCGAACGCCTTCGACTGGCCCTTCGCGGCCTTCCCCTTCACCGGCTTGGCCCCGGCCAGCAGATGCACGGGCACCAGGTCCCGGGCCGGCTCCGAGTAGCCGACCGAGACGATCTTGTCGCCCCGGTAGGTGAAGCTGGTCAGCGAGGCCAGCGTGCACTGCCGCTTGCGCGGGTCGTGCCACAGGCGGCGTCGCTCCACGAAGGACCGCAGGATCCAGATCGGCAGCTGGTGGCTGACGCAGACCGCCTCGTGCCCGCGCGCCGCGTCCCGCGCCGTATCGATCGCGCCCATCATCCGGACGACCTGCTCGATGTACGGCTCGCCCCAGGACGGCTTGAACGGGTTGGTGAGGTGCTTCCAGTTGTCCGGCTTGCGCAGCGCACCGTCGCCGACGCCGAAGGTCTTGCCCTCGAAGATGTTGGCGGCCTCGATCAGCCGGGCGTCGGTGACCAGGTCCAGGCCGTGCGCCTGCGCGATGGGGTCGGCGGTCTCCTGGGCGCGCTCCAGCGGGGAGGCGACGACATGGGTGACGTCGCGCTTCTCCAGGTGCTCGGCCACCCGGTCGGCCATCTTCCGGCCCAGGTCGGAGAGGTGGTAGCCGGGGCGACGGCCGTAGAGCACGCCGTCCGGGTTGTGCACCTCGCCGTGCCGGACCACGTGCACCACGGTCAACTGCTCGTCGCGGTCGACGCCTTCGGGGCCGGTGCTCTTCTCGCTCATGCGGTGGCCTCCGATGCGGCGCGGGCGGCGGCGGGCAGGGCGGCGGCGATGCGCTCGACGGCCCGCTCGTCGTGGGCCGTGGAGACGAACCAGGACTCGAACGCCGACGGCGGCAGGTAGACGCCCTGCTCCAGCATGGAGTGGAAGAACGCGGTGAAGCGGAAGACGTCCTGCTTCTTGGCGTCCTCGTAGTCGCGCACCGGCCGGTCGGTGAAGAAGACGGAGAACATGTTGCTCGCGGCCGACACCGTGTGCGCGACGCCCTCCTTGGTGAGCGCGTCGCCCACCAGGGAGCGCAGCTCGGCGGAGACCGCGTCGATCTTCGCGTACGCCGCGTCGTCCAGCAGCCGCAGCTGGGCGAGCCCGGCGGCGGTGGCGACCGGGTTCCCGGAGAGGGTGCCCGCCTGGTAGACCGGACCGGCCGGGGCCAGGTGCGCCATCACGTCGCCACGGCCGCCGAAGGCCGCGGCGGGGAAGCCGCCGCCCATCACCTTGCCGAAGGTCATCAGGTCGGGGCGGACGCCGTCGATGCCGTACCAGCCGGCCTTCGACGTACGGAAGCCCGTCATGACCTCGTCGGAGATGTACAGCGCGCCGTTCGCCGCGCACAGCTCCTTGAGCCCGGCGTTGAAGCCGTCCGCCGGCGGGACGACGCCCATGTTGCCGGGCGAGGCCTCGGTGATCACGCAGGCGATCTCGCCCGGGTGCGCGGCGAAGGCGGCGCGGACCGCGTCCAGGTCGTTGTAGGGCAGCACGACGGTGTCCCCGGCCGTGGCGCCCGTGACACCGGGGGTGTCGGGCAGCCCGAAGGTGGCCACGCCCGACCCGGCGGCGGCCAGCAGCGCGTCCACGTGGCCGTGGTAGCAGCCGGCGAACTTCACGACCTTGGCCCGGCCCGTGAAGCCGCGGGCCAGCCGGATCGCCGACATCGTCGCCTCGGTGCCGGAGGAGACCAGGCGCACCTGCTCGACGGGCTCGATCCGCGCCACGATCTCCTCGGCGAGCGCGACCTCGCCCTCACCCGGCGTACCGAAGGAGGTCCCCCGGGAGACCGCCTCCTGGACGGCGGCGATGACCTCGGGGTGAGAGTGGCCGAGAATCATCGGCCCCCACGAGCAGACGAGGTCGACGTACTCACGGCCGTCGGCGTCGGTGAGGTACGGGCCCGCGCCGGAGACCATGAACCGGGGCGTACCGCCCACGGCCCGGAAGGCACGCACGGGAGAGTTCACGCCGCCGGGCGTCACGACGGACGCCCGGTCGAACAGCGACTGCGAAACTGGGGCTTCGTATGAATACGCCACTTTGGTCCTGATCTGCGATTCGGGTGTCGGGAGGCCGGGCCGGGAAATCCCAAACAATCTCGGCCACCGGTGAGCAGGGAGGGCGCTCCCCTCGTATCACGAAAGAGCGTCAGCGCTCTCACGTCTGCGAAACTGGGGCGTCATAGGGAAAGCTCACCCATGCCATGGTGTCAGAGGCGCGGACGGTCTTTGCGGACAGGTGTTTCACCGCACGCCCGCGGGGGAGGTCACTGACACGATGATCGGGTTGCGCGGCGGGGGCTGTGTCTCCTAAGAAGTAGTCGGGTGGATGAGATATGCATCGCGGTGGCGGAGTGGGCGAAGGGACCGACGACCTGGGGCCCGAGCCTGCCCGGCGAGGGCGGCACCGGCGCAGGGCCGAGCGCGCACAGAGCAGGGGCGCGGAGAGTACGCCGCCCCCCGGGACCAGGAGCGGGGGCGGGATGGGGGTGACGTACAAGTATTTCGGCGCGCCGGACGGCGCCACCGCCGCACGGGTGCCCATCTCGATGCGCCCGGAGGAGCTCGGCGGTGACGAGCTGGGCATGGGCGGCATGTTCACCAAGATCAAGCCGGAGACCGTGGCCGCCATGGTCCTCACCGGCATCCAGGGCATACCCCTGCACAAGGTCCCCCGCTGGAGCTGGTCGTCCTCCACCCCGACTACGCGGTGGTCAAGCTCCCGATGACCGTCGTCGACCCGCTGCGCGGCGTCGGCGAGGAGTCGGTCGGCGCGGCGGCCTTCATCTGGTCCACGGTCCCCGACCGCGGCGGCCCGCGCGACGCGTTCAACGTCTACCAGCTGCTCCATGAGTGGCAGGACTTCTCCCACCGCCTGCACGACGCGGGGCATCAGGCGTACTGCCTGGTCTGGCCCTGATCCGAACGCCCCGGCCGGATCGGTCCGGCGCACCGCGCGGTCAGCGCGCGGCGGCGAGCGCCTTCCAGAAGGCGTAGTGGTGGTCGGCCGCGAAGTCGGTACGCCCGATGTCACCGGATGCGAGCCGCTGCACGTACGCGCCGCGTTCCGTGAACGGCTTCCACGCGGGCAGGCCGCCCCCGCCTGTCCGGCCCGTGGCGGCGAACTGCGCCCAGTAGCCGATGACCGTGTCCGACAGCTCGGCCTGCGCCCCGTCGAGCGGTTCGAAGAGGTCGTTCTCGAACAGGTAGGCCAGGTCGACCATATGGCCGGTGCCGAGCGGGAAGCTCGCCGGTCGCGGCACGTTACTGAAGTACGGGGCCCGGGCATCGGCGAAGTCGTAGGCGTGGACGCGGGTGTGGCGGGCCAGGGCGCGCTGGGTGTCGAGCGCCGCGGTCGACCACTCCGAGTCGGTCAGCACCGCCGACAGCGCCGCTCCCGGGGCCGGGTACTCCGAGACGGGGTACTCCGCCAGGACCGCGGAAGCGTTTTTCCCGAACTGCCCGGTGACCTTCTCGGCGTACGCCTCCGGGGTCAGCGGCGTCCCGGTCATGATCTCGTCGAGCCCGGCCAGTCCGCTCATCTCGTCGTGGGTGGAGCCGTGCAGCACCGGCACCCGGGCGAACCGGCCGGCGGCGATGGCCCGTGCCGGGGCCTCGGGCAGCACCGTGCCGTCCACCACGGGCCGGTAGCCGTCGTGGCCGGAGGCCGACGCCTCGACGAGGCCGGCGGTCGGCCTGCGGCGCAGGCAGGAGTCGACGGTGCGGGGATCGTCGCAGCCCGCGGCTTCGGCGACGGCCCGGCCTGCGACTTCCGCCTGGGCGCGGGTGAACGAGCCGTCCGGGCCGACGCACCCCGCGCTCTGCACGATCGCCTGGTCGAAGAGTCCGCGCGCGCCGGGTGACACCAGCTGGGCACAGACGCTGTAACCGCCGCCCGACTGCCCCATGATCGTGACGTTGCGGGGGTCGCCGCCGAAGGCGGCGGCGTTGCGCTTGACCCACTTCAGGGCGGCCTGCTGGTCGAGGAGGCCGAGGTTGGCGGGTGCGCGCAGCCCGGGCGCGGTGAGGAAACCGAACGCGCCGAGCCGGTAGTTGACCGTCACGACCATGGCTCCCTGCCGCGCGGCGGCCAGCCGGGCCGCACGGTAGGTGGCGCCGTCGCCGTAGGTGAAGCTGCCGCCGTGGATCCAGACGATCACCGGCAGCCGCCCCGCCGTCCGCCCGGCCGGAGCCGTGACGTTCAGGTGGAGGCAGTCCTCGTCGCCTCCGCCCTCGATCGAGATGGGCTGGTCGGCCGGCTGCGCGCAGGCACTCCTCGGCTTCCGGGCGTCCAGCGGCGACGACCACGGGCGCACCGGCTGCGGCTCCTTCCACCGGCGCTCCCCGGTCGGCGGGGCCGCGTAGGGAATCCCCTGGAACGTACGCACCGTGCCGTCGGACACGCCCTGGACCGGGCCCTCCGCGGTCGCCACCCGCGTGGGAAGGGGCCCTTCGCCACCGGATCGCGCCGGGGCGGGGCCGGCCGCGACCAGCGTGAGGGCGAGCGCCGCGGAGGCGGTGGCCGCCGCGAGGGCGGCGAGGCGGGACGTGTCGATGCTCATCAGGGCTCCCGGGATCGGTGCGGTGTTCGACGCTCGGAACGGTATTCAGAATTTGGGCATCTGCGCAATACGTTTGCCTCAAACGTTCGCATCAATCGATTGCCTGACTCGATCGCCTCATGCTTACGCCTGATGCTTGCGCCTGATGCGTTCGTCTGGTGCGAACGCGCAGGGCGTTGCTAGGGTCCGCGTCATGGGAAACCGGGAGAAGCTGCTGGAGGCCGCCAGGGAGTGCCTCTTCGCCAAGGGCTACGAGCGCACCACCGTCCGCGACCTGGCCTCGGCGGCGGGCGTCAGCATGGCCGCGATCGGCTATCACTTCGGCTCGAAGGAGGCGCTGCTCAACCAGGCGCTCTTCGAGGCGCTCGACTCGGGGGACCAGGCCTTCGGGCCCTCCTCCGACGGCACCGGCCTCGACGCTCTGTGGAGTCGCCTGATCGAGGCCTTCTCCACGAACAAGACGTTCTGGCTCGCCAACCTGGAGACGGTCCTGCGGGCCCAACGCGACCCGGAACTGCGGGAGCAGGTGGCCGCCGGACTGCGGCAGGGCCGCAGCGGGATGGCGCGCGAGGTCACCGGCACAGCCGAGGCGGAGCTCTCCGAGGAGACGATCCGCACCCTCGGATCGGTGCAACTCGCCCTCGTGAGCGGCCTGATGATGCAGCACCTCACGGACCCGGAGTCCGCGCCCACCGCCGAGGAGGTGCTGACCGGCCTGCGAGCACTGGCCGCCGCCGTGCCCGCGGACGAGTGAGATCCGGCCGTACAGCCGGTCGAAACGTTCAGACACGCGCACCCACGTGCACGCATTCGGTCAGATCGAGCCAAGGATCAGGGAGATTTGGCCGACGGCAGGTCTTCAGCCGACCCGCCCCGCGCGCCGATGGACAGGACACCGACCCATCGAGGAGGCCCGCCGTGGGCGACGTTCTGCTGGCCCTGTCCATCCCCGTGCTCGTCTTCGGCGGCGGCATCTACGCCGCCTGCGACTGCTGGTGGCGCCGCGGGCATCCGGCGCCACCGTCCCCGTACACCCACCGCGCGGCCCGGCTGGCGGAGCAGGACATGCTGCTGCTCGCCGAGGAGATCGTCGACGGCGCGTACGCCGCGCTCGGCCCCCTCTACGACGCCCCGGCCGCCTCGTCCGCCCCGGGCCCCGAAGGCCCGCCCGCCGCGCTCAGCTCCCGGCCGTTCCGCCCCGCGTCCACCCCGGATCGCGCCCCGTCACCGCCAGCAGCCGTTCCAAAGCCGTAGCGCTCTCCGGCACCGGGAACGGCTCGCCGAACACCTTCATCTCCCGGGCCTGCGGAGCCATCGCCGCCAGCCCCGGGCCCACCTCGTCCAGCACGCTCCGCTCCGGCACGAAATCCATGCCCGTCGCCCGCGCCAGGTCCCAGGCGTGCACGGTCAGATCGCCGAGCACCATGAGCCCCACCGTCCGGGCCGGAAGCCCCATCCGCCCCGTCGTGCCCTCCTCGACACCCGGCACGCTCCACGCCTCCACCAGCCGGGCCGTCTCGTCGCCGAACCTGCCCCGCCAGTCGCCGTCCGCCACGAAGTCCGGCTCCTGCGTGAAATCCACGTCCTCGCGGGCCGCGAGCGCCTGGAAGTTCACGACCACCAGGAACAGATGGTTCAGCAGCGCCCGTACGTCGTACTCGGCGCAGGGCGTGCGGTCGCCCAGCCGCGCGTCGTCGATCCCCCGCACCACGGGCAGGGCCCGGGCCGCGGCGGTCTCCAGCAGTTCACCGATCGTCTGAGTCATGCGCCCACCCTGCGCCGCCCCACCGCCCCGCGTCTTGAAGAAACACGACAGCCGCCCGGAGCCGCACTACCATCGTGGTCATGGCCGCCGGACCCCGCCGCGACACCCGGGGCATCGTCGACGCCCCGGACCTCTTCGCCCACGTCCGCTTCCGCCGCCGCGAGCCCGCCGCCGCGCTCCGCCCGTACCTGGAGCACTACTGGCTGATCGACTGGGACCTCGCCGAGCCGTACGCCGCCCATGTCGTCCCGCACCCGTCGGTGAACCTGGTCTGCCAGCGGTACGAGGCCGGGGACAGCCCCCGGGAGCGGTCCGGGTACGCCGAGGTGGCGGGCGTCGACCCCGGGCTCTTCACCCGGAAGCTGGCCGGGCGCGGCCGGGTCTGCGGGGTGCAGTTCCGGCCCGGCGGCTTCCGCCCGTTCGCCCCCGGGCGCCCGGTCTCCGACTGGACCGGGCTGCGCGCCGACGCCGCCGAGGTGCTGGCGCTGCCGCCGCCCGTCGACGCGATCCTCGGCCCGGACGACGAGGACGCGCGCGTCGCGGCGCTGGACGCCTTCCTGCTGGCGCTGGAGCCGCGCCCCGACCCCCGGGCGGCTCTCGCGATGGCCGCCGTCGACCGGGTGCGCACGGACCGCACGGTCCGCCGGGTGGACGGGCTCGCCCGGGACACCGGGCTCTCCGCCCGCTCCCTGCAACGGCTGTTCTCGGCGTACGTAGGCGTCGGCCCCAAGTGGGTCATCCTCCGCTACCGCATCCACGAGGCGCTGGAGGCCGCAGAATCCGGCCCGGAGGTCGACTGGGCGCGGCTCGCCGCCGACCTCGGCTACAGCGACCAGGCCCACCTGGTGCGGGACTTCACCGCGACGGTGGGCGTACCCCCGACGGCGTTCGCCCCGCACTGAACCGGCCAGGACGCACCCCCGCGCGCCCCGCCGCACCCCCGCCAAATCCCTGGCAGGCCGTCCCGCCCCGGTGGCATCCTGACCGGGTGAACGGACCCGAGATCACCCTCGAAGTAGCCCCTGAGCTGCGGCTCTTCGTCCCGCACGACCGCCGCGGCGGGCCCACGCCCCTGGTCACGGACGGCGTCTCGACCCTCGGCCATGTCATCGAGTCCCTCGGCGTCCCGCTCACCGAGGCCGGATCGCTGCTGGTGAACGGCGCCCCGGTGGCACGCTCGCACGTGCCGGGCTCCGGCGAACACGTCGAGGTACGCGCCGTGGAACGCCCGCAGCGGGTCCCCGGCGCGCCCCTGCGCTTCCTCCTCGACGTCCATCTCGGCACCCTGGCCCGCCGGCTGCGGCTGCTGGGCGTCGACGCGGCGTACGAGAGCGAGGACATCGGCGACCCCGCCCTGGCCGCCCTCTCCGCGCGCGAGCGGCGCGTCCTGCTCTCCCGGGACCGCGGGCTGCTGCGCCGCCGCGAGCTCTGGGCGGGGGCGTACGTCTACAGCGACCGCCCCAAGGAGCAGCTCCGCGACGTCCTCGGCCGCTTCGCCCCGGCCCTGGACCCGTGGTCCCGCTGCACCGCCTGCAACGGGATCCTGGCCGGGGCCGCCAAGGACTCCGTGAGCGGACTGCTGGAACACGGCACGCAGGAGGCGTACGACGTGTTCGCCCAGTGCACGGAGTGCTCCCGGGTGTACTGGCGCGGCGCCCACCACGGCCATCTGGAGACGATCGTGACCGAGGCGGTCCGCGAGTTCGGGGGCACGCCGGCGTAGGTGGGGGCGGAGCCGGGCGCTCAGCCGAGGACGTGCCGCAGGCAGCGGGCGTTCAGCCGAGGACGTACCGCAGGTAGCGGGCGTTCAGCCGAGGACGTGCCGCAGGTAGGCCTGCGGGTCGGCGAGGTAGCGGCGCCAGTGGTCGACGAGCTCCAGGTCCGCCCAGCGCACGCGCTCCATGCCGCTCTCCCCCAGCTGCACGATGTCGGCGCCCGGCAGCGCGGTGAGCAGCGGTGAGTGGGTGGCGCACACCACTTGGCCGCCCGCCTTGACCAACTGGTCGAGGTGGCCGAGCAGTTCGAGGCACGAGGCGAAGGAGAGCGCGGCCTCGGGCTCGTCCAGGACGTAGAGCCCCGGCACGGTGAACTTCTCCCGGAACGCGGCGAGGAACCCCTCCCCGTGGCTGCGGGAGTCCGGATCCAGGCTCTCCCGCTCCAGCGCGTCGAGGGCGGTCTCCGCGCGCAGGAAGAACCCCTTGCGCGCGGTCCGGCTGCCGACCATCCGCCGCCCCCGGGGCGCGGCGTCGAAGCGGACGCGCTCCCCGAGCACGGACTTGCCCCGCGAGGTGGCGTACTTCCAGCCGGCCGAGCCGCCGTACGAGTCCAGCCCGAACCCCTCGGCCAGGGCCTCGACCAGCGTCGACTTCCCCGAGCCGTTCTCGCCGACGAGGAAGGTCACCGGGGCCCGGAACCGCAGCCCCTCGGCGAGGAACTGCCGCACACCGGGCACGGTCCACGGCCAGGCCTCCGGGTCGGGGTCGTACACATGGGCATAGGCGCGTTCGACGATCACCTGCCCATGATGACGGGGCCGGCGGCCCTCCCGGAGGCGCCTGCCTATCCTTGGCCCGTACCCGATCAGCGTTCCGCGTCAGCAGTGCGCGTCAGCAGTCCGAGGAGAGATCCGCCATGGCCGCCACCCCCATCGCCGTCGTCACCGGCGCGAGCAGCGGCATCGGCGCCGCGACCGCCCGTACGCTGGCCGCCGAAGGCTTCCGGGTCGTGCTGACCGCCCGCCGCAAGGACCGCATCGAGGCGCTGGCCGCCGAGCTCAACGAGGCCGGCCACCAGGCGACGGCGTACGCGCTGGACGTCACCGACCGGGCGGCGGTCGACGAGTTCGCGACCGCGTTCCGCTCTCTCGCCGTCCTCGTCAACAACGCGGGCGGGGCGCTCGGGGCGGACCCGGTGGCGACCGGCGACCCCGCCGACTGGCGGCAGATGTACGAGACGAACGTGATCGGCACGCTCAACGTCACCCAGGCCCTGCTGCCCGCCCTCACCGCGAGCGGCGACGGCACGATCGTGATCCTCTCCTCCACCGCCGCGCTGTCCTCGTACGAGGGCGGCGGCGGCTACGTCGCGGCCAAGCACGGCGAGCACGTCCTCGCCGAGACCCTGCGCCTGGAGATCGTCGGCACCCCGGTCCGCGTCATCGAGGTGGCCCCCGGCATGGTCAGGACCGAGGAGTTCGCCACCACGCGCTTCCGCGGCGACACCGAGAAGGCCGCCAAGGTCTACGCGGGCGTCGACGCCCCGCTGACCGCCGAGGACGTGGCCGACACGATCGGCTGGGCCGTCACCCGGCCCAGCCACGTCAACATCGACCTGCTGGTGGTCCGCCCGCGCGCCCAGGCCTCCAATACGAAGGTCCACCGCACCCTGTGAGCCGGTGGGCAGAGAGGTCCGGTCCTTGAGACCGGCTTCTCGAAGATCTTGGTGACCGGCCAGTCGACCTGCCCGTAACCGCAGTGGCTGTCCTTGGTCGCCTCGGTCCAGTCCAGGTGCGAGGGCGTGTTGACGTCGCCGCCACCCCGGCCGGACGCGGCGGAGCAGGCCCCCGCGCCCCGCCCAGTTACGTGAGGCTCATGACCGGGACCTTTGAGGGGTTTCCGTAGACGAGGACCTTCCTCAAGCCTGTCCGGAGCTCGCCGATGTCCACGCCTGGTGCGATGGCCAGGGTTATGTTCTCGGACGGCAGTTCCAACTCCTCCACCGAATCGCTCCGGAACCGGAGAATGAGCCGGTGAGGAAACAGGGCCGCCTCTTCGAGGCCGCCGTAGTCGACGCCGCCACTCTCCGAAACGATGCAGTAACTGTCGAATTCGAGGTCCCTGTCCTGTTGCCGAGGCTCTTCGAGCATGCACTGCAGGTCGAAATAGCGGGCGTCCTCGCTGTCACCCTCGGCGATGAACACACTGAACACGTGCCCAGGAACAGACTCCCCGGACTCCAAGTGCCGGATGGTCCAGTAAGAAGCGTCGGGTTCGGCCATCTGTCAGTTCTCCGTTCTAGCGGCTGTCCGCCGAGAAGGCTCACCCAAGGTTCGGTTCCTGGCAAGGGTGGATTTCGAAGTCGGCGGAGCCGAACCGGGGCCCTGGACTGGGTTCGCAGTCCAGGGCCCCGGCGGTCATGCGGTGTTCCTCTCCTCAGCCCTTCACGCACACCACCTGCTTGAGCTTCGCGACCACCTCGACCAGATCCCGCTGCTGATCGATGACCTGCTCGATCGGCTTGTACGCACCCGGGATCTCGTCCACGACACCGGAGTCCTTACGGCACTCCACGCCCTGGGTCTGCTCCTCCAGGTCCTTGGTCGAGAAACGCTTCTTCGCCGCGTTCCGGCTCATCCGGCGGCCCGCGCCGTGCGAAGCGGAGTTGAACGACTTCTCGTTGCCGAGACCCTTCACGATGTACGAGCCGGTGCCCATGGACCCCGGGATGATCCCGTAGTCGCCGGACCCCGCCCGGATCGCGCCCTTGCGGGTGACCAGCAGGTCCATCCCCTCGTACCGCTCCTCCGCCACGTAGTTGTGGTGGCAGGAGATGACCGGCTCGAAGGTCACCCGGGCCTTCTTGAACTCCTTGCGGACCACGTCCTGGAAGAGCCCCATCATGATCGCCCGGTTGAACTTCGCGTACTCCTGCGCCCAGAAGAGGTCGTTCCGGTACGCGGCCATCTGCGGGGTGTCCGCGACGAACACGGCCAGGTCGCGGTCGATCAGACCCTGGTTGTGCGGCAGCTTCTGCGCCTGGCCGATGTGGAAGTCGGCCAGTTCCTTGCCGATGTTCCGCGAACCGGAGTGCAGCATCAGCCAGACAGAACCGGTCTCATCGAGACAAAACTCGATAAAGTGATTTCCCGATCCGAGCGTTCCCATCTGCTTCGTGGCACGCTCCTGACGGAACTTGACCGCTTCCGCGATCCCCCCGAACCGCCCCCAGAAGTCGTCCCAGCCCGCCGTCGGGAACCCGTGCAGCCTCCCCGGGTCCACCGCGTCGCCGTGCATCCCCCGGCCGACCGGAATCGCCTGCTCGATCTTGGAGCGCAGCCGTGACAGGTCGCCGGGAAGATCGTTCGCGGTGAGGGACGTCTTGACCGCGGACATCCCGCAGCCGATGTCCACCCCCACCGCCGCCGGGCACACCGCGCCCTGCATCGCGATCACCGAGCCGACCGTCGCCCCCTTGCCGAAGTGGACATCGGGCATGACGGCCAGACCCTTGATCCACGGCAGCGTGGAGACGTTGCGCAGCTGCTGCATCGCCACGTCCTCGACCGACGCGGGGTCCGTCCACATCCGGATGGGAACCTTCGCCCCCGGCACCTCTACGTACGACATAACTCCTCGATTCCCCCGAAAAGACTGAAAGCGCAAAACCGGTGCCAAGGTCGGCAAACCCGTCGGCCGACCGGCATTCACAGCAGCGCGTGCGATACACATTGTGTCCATCGGCCGCCTTCGCGCGGCAACTCGTTTTCCGTACCGAAGGGAGCCTGGGACGGTGCGACACATGGCGTACGTACCCGGCGTCGCGCTTCTCGCAGCGCTCGTCGTCGGCTGCAGCGCCGGCGCCGACGGCAACGCGAACGGCACCGACAGCAAGGCGGACAGCCCGACGGTCACCCCCGCGCCCCCGGGGAAGTACCTGACCCTGCCCGCCCCCTGCCGCGCCGTGCCGCGCTCCACGCTGAAGGATCTGCTGCCCGGCGCCGCGGAACTGCCCGGCGACCAGCAGGACAAGGTGTTCCGGGGCTCGGCGGCCGTCACGTACGACACGGACCGCAAGGTCGGCTGCAGCTGGAAGTCCGACGCGCCGAGCGCCACGCGGAGCCTCTCCGTCGACTTCGAGCGCGTCGTCTCGTACGACCCCGCCGTCAGCGACGACGACCGCGCCGACACCGTGTACGCGAAGAAGGAGAAGGCCGCCGGCCTGTCCTCCTCGGCAACCCCAGGGCCGCCCGAAGAGAAGGACAAGACGGACAAGAAGGGCGAGGTGAGCGAGGAGAGCGAGGGGAGCGGGAAGGCGAAGGATCCGGCCGACGCCGATGCCACGGGTTCCACCGGCCCCTCACCCTCCGAAAGCAGCGGCGAAAGCACCGACAGGGCCTCCGGAAGCAGCGGCAGCCCGGAGGAAGCCCTCCCCTCGCGCGTCCTCGCCAACCTCGGAGATGCCGCCTTCCTTCAGGATCTGCCCAAAAAGGCGGATTCCACCGCACAGCACCACACGGTGAGCGTGGTGTTCCGCACATCGAACGTGGTCGTGACCGTCCGGTACGCCGAGCAGCCGGCCCTCATCACCCAGGTGCCCGACGGCAGGGAACTTCAGGAGAAGGCCCAGGCACTGGCCCGGAAGCTGGCCGAGGCGCTCAGCGAGTAGACCCCCTCCGACGGGCCCCCACCGGCCGGAATTCCGGTCTCCGGGGGCTCTCGGCGGCGGCGCGGCGCATCGGCCGCCCGTCGTACCGTGGCTGTCCGGAAGACGTACCGACCCGCTACCGAGCCCGCCCGTACACCGCACGAACCGAGACCTCCAGCACCGAGAGCTCCCCCGTGCCATCCGAGTGAAGGAACCATGCACCGATCTGCCCCGCGCCTGTCCCGCATCCTCGCCTGCGCCGCCGTACCGGTGATGCTCGTAGCCGTCGGCTGCTCGTCGGACTCCGGCTCCGACGGCAAGAAGAACGCGGGCTCCTCGTCGTCCGGCACGGCCAGCTCCAAGCCCTCGGAGCCCACCGTCGAACCGGCGAAGTTCACCGATCTGCCCGACCCGTGCACCTCGATCGGGAAGAAGACGATCGAGGACCTGGTGCCCGAGGCCAAGAAGAAGGGCGGCACGGCCGGCGGGTCCACCGACCTGTCGGTCCGCGGCAGCTGCTCCTGGAACGGCCTGGACGACCAGGGCGTCAAGGGCTCGCAGTACCACTGGATGGACGTCGGCTTCACCCGGTTCGACTCGGACCAGGCGCTCGGCAGCGGTGCCAAGCGCGCCACCGAGGACTACGGCAAGCAGGTCACCAAGACGAAGGCCTCGGAGGGCGCCAAGAAGGTCGCCGCGGAGCCGGCGGCCGGGATCGGCGAGGAGGCGACCGTCGTCACGTACGGCCTGAGCAAGACGGACGAGGACTTCGTGTACGCCACCGTCGTGGCGCGTACGGGCAATGTCGTCGTCACCCTGACGTACAACGGCGCGGGCTACGCGGGGGCGAAGACCCCGTCCTCCTCGGACATCGTCAAGGGCGCCCGGAAGGCGGCCGAGGAAGCGATCGCCGCGGTCGAGAAGATCGCCGGCTCCGCGGACGCCTCCCCGGCGAAGGGCGACGCGCAGGCCGACGCCGAGGACACGAAGAAGGACGAAGCCGCCGCGAAGGGTGACGCCGGCAGCGGGGACAGCTCCCCGTCCAAGGCCAAGCCCAAGTCGTGACCTGACGGCCTCGCGGATCGCCAATCCGCAGGTCCAGCACGTGCGTTGGAAAGCCCGGACCTCCTCGGAGGCCGGGCTTTCCCCTCCCCGCGCAACGAAACTCGTACACATGTGCCAGGCTGTGCCATCGCTGGACGTGGGTCGTCCGGTTGAACGCCGAAGGTGAACAACGAAGCCGGGCACGGAAGTCGGTTCGGGTACGAGGTCGGGGAGGGGATCGCTGGTGGCCGCGATGCAGCTGACACGCACGCACCGCATACTCATCGGGGTCGTCGTCGCGGGTGCGGTGGTCATCGCCGCGATCGGGTTCGCGGGTTCCTACGCCGCCGTGCGCGAACTCGCGGAGGAGAAGGGCTTCGGGACCTTCTCCCTGGTCTTCCCGATCGGCATCGACGCGGGCATCTGCGTCCTGCTCGCCCTGGACCTTCTGCTGACCTGGATGCGGATCCCGTTCCCGATGCTGCGCCAGACGGCGTGGCTGCTGACGGCCGCGACGATCGCGTTCAACGGCGCCGCCTCCTGGCCCGATCCGCTGGGCACCGCGATGCACGCGGTGATCCCGGTGCTGTTCGTCGTCTCCGTCGAGGCCGCCCGGCACGCGGTGGGCCGGATCGCGGACATCACGGCCGACAAGCACATGGAGGGCGTCCGCCTCACCCGCTGGCTGCTCTCGCCCGTGCCCACGTTCAAGCTGTGGCGGCGCATGAAGCTGTGGGAGCTGCGCAGTTACGAGCAGGTCATCAAGCTCGAACAGGACCGGCTGATCTACCAGGCCCGCCTCCAGGCCCGCTTCGGCCGCAACTGGCGGCGCAAGGCCCCGGTCGAGTCGATGATGCCGCTGCGCCTGGCGAAGTACGGCGTGCCGCTCGCCGAGACCGCCCCGGCCGGCCTGGCCGCCGCCGGCATCGAACCGGCCCTGCTGCCGCCGGTGCCCGTGGAGGCCGACCGCCCGAAGGCCGAGCTGAGCCCCGCCGGGCCGAACCAGGCGGAGCCGGTTCACGCCGAGCTGCCGTACGGACCGCAGCCGGAGCACGGCCGGCAGCAGCCCGGCCAGGAGCCGGGGCAGGAGCCCAGCCGGCAGCACGCCCAGGGGCAGCACCAGGAGCACGGTCCCCAGCCCGAGCAGCGGCCCGAGCAGGCCCAGCCCCACACCCAGCAGCAACAGCAACAGCAACAGCCCATGTCGCTCCAGAAGCAGGACCCGGCCGTCCCGCCCACGCACGACAGCCCCTGGTTCGCCGCCCAGAAGCTGCCGGACAACGTCCACGAGAGCGCGTACGACCCGGAGTACGTCGAGGGCATGGAGCGGACCCCGGTCCAGATCCCCGCGGGCCCCGGCCGCACCCGGCCGCTGGGTGACGTCGGCACGATCGGCGCGGTCCCGCGCCCCCGCCAGGAGGAGCGGGCCCCCGAGCCGCCCGAGGTCCCCGACCCCGAAGAGGCGCCGCAGGTGGAGCAGTGGCCCATGGAGGACACCGACTTCGCCCGGGAGGCGTACGAGGTGTTCAGCGAGTACACGGACGCGCAGGGGCACTACCCGTCCGTGGAGGTCCTGGACATCCACCTCGCCGACACGCGCAACGTCCGCCACCCGCGCTCGACGGAGCTGCTCCAGCAGCTGATGCCGCAGTTCAGGCAGGCCTGGGCGCAGCGGCCGACCGCCGAGCAGCCCGCCTGACCCGGCCCCGTACACACGACGGAAGGGCCGCCGCCCGGGAATCCTTCCCGGGCGGCGGCCCTTCCTCGTTCACCGGGTGCTAAGCGCCCAGCAGCCTGCGCACCCGGTCCGCCCCCACCGCGAGCAGCAGCGTGGGCAGGCGCGGGCCCGTGTCGCGGCTGACGAGCAGCCGGTAGAGCAGGGCGAAGAAGGACCGCTGCGCGGCCTTCAGCTCGGGCGTCGGCTTGGCGTCCGGCTCCAGGCCCGCAAGGACCTTCGGCACGCCGTAGACGAGGGTGGTGAGGCCGTCCAGCGACCAGTGCGTGTCCAGGCCCTCCAGGAGGAGGCGAAGGGACTCACGGCCCTGGTCGTCGAGCGAGCCGAGGAGCTCCTTGTCGGGCTCGTCCCGGACGATGGTGCGGGCCTCGGCCGGGACCTGGGTGGTGATCCAGTTCTCGGCGCGGTCGAGGCGCGGGCGCGCCTCGTCCAGCGAGGTCAGCGGGTTCTCCGGGTCCAGCTCGCTGAGGATGCGCAGCGTCTGGTCCTCGGCGCCGGCGGTGATGTCGGCGACCGAGGCGAGCGTCCGGTACGGCAGGGGGCGCGGGGTGCTCGGAAGCTCCCCGCGGCCGTGCGGACGGCCCGGGAGTACGCGGCGGCGTCGGCGGGCAGCACCGTGCCGTCGGCGACCTTGCGGCCCAGCGAGTCCCACTCGTCGTACAGCCGCTGGATCTCCTGGTCGAAGGCGATCTTGAACGACTGGTTGGGCTTGCGGCGGGCGTAGAGCCAGCGCAGCAGCGGCGCTTCCATGATCTTCAGCGCGTCGGCCGGGGTGGGGACCCCGCCCTTGCTGCTGGACATCTTGGCCATGCCGGAGATGCCGACGAAGGCGTACATGGGCCCGATGGGCTGCACGCCGTCGAAGACCTCGCGGACGATCTGGCCGCCGACGACGAAGGAGGAGCCGGGCGAGGAGTGGTCGACGCCGCTGGGCTCGAAGATCACGCCTTCGTAGGCCCAGCGCATCGGCCAGTCGACCTTCCAGACCAGCTTGCCGCGGTTGAACTCGCTGAGCCGGACCGTTTCGGCGAAGCCGCAGGCCGAGCAGGTGTAGTTCAGCTCGGTGGTGTCGTCGTCGTAGGAGGTGACGACGGTGAGGTCCTTGTCGCAGTTGCCGCAGTAGGGCTTGTACGGGAAGTAGCCGGCGCTGTTGCCGCTGCCGTCGTCCTCGTCGGCGGCGCCGGAGCCCTCGGCGGCCTCCAGCTCGGCCTCGTCGACCTTCTTCTGCTGCTGCGGCTTCTTGCCGCCCTTGCCCTGGGCCGCCGGGTCCTTCTTGGTCCGGTAGCGGTCGAGGACGGCGTCGATGTCGGCGCGGTGCTTCATCGCGTGCAGGATCTGCTCGCGGTAGGTCCCGGCGGTGTACTGCTCCGTCTGGCTGATTCCGTCGTACTCGACGCCCAGCTCGTCCAGGGCCGCCGTCATGGCGGCCTTGAAGTGCTCGGCCCAGTTCGGGTACGCGGAGCCGGCCGGGGCGGGCACCGAGGTCAGCGGCTTGCCGATGTGCTCGGCCCAGGACGCGTCGACGCCGGGGACGCCGTTCGGGACCTTGCGGTAGCGGTCGTAGTCGTCCCAGGAGATCAGGTGGCGCACGGTGTACCCGCGGCGGCGGATCTCGTCGGCGACCAGGTGCGGGGTCATGACCTCGCGGAGGTTGCCGAGGTGGATCGGGCCCGACGGGGACAGACCGGAGGCGACGACGACCGGTTTGCCAGGCGCACGACGCTCCGATTCGGCGATGACATCGTCCGCGAAGCGGGAGACCCAGTCGGTCTCGGTGCTGGTCTGACTCTCGGCCACGGTCGGCACGTCCTTCTCTCGTTCTGTCGATTCCCGGTGGGTTACGGACCATTCTCCCAGCTACTCCCCGCAGCGCGAAAACGGCTTTACGCCCCGTGGGATACTGGACCGATCCCTTGTACCCCTACGGAAACGGCAGCCAGACATGGCCTCGGTCCCTTCCCTCGCTTCCACGCTCCAGCAGCAGCTGGCGGACGCCCTGACGGCAGCCCTGCCGGACGCCGGCACCGCGGACCCGCTGCTGCGCCGAAGCGACCGGGCCGACTTCCAGGCCAACGGCATCCTGGCGCTCGCCAAGAAGCTGAAGGGCAACCCCCGGGAGCTGGCCGGCCAGGTCACCGCCGCCCTTCCGGCGGGTGAGCTGATCAAGGACATCGAGGTCTCGGGCCCCGGCTTCCTCAACATCACGCTCGCGGACCGGGCGATCGTCCAGACGCTGGCCGCCCGGGCCGCCGACCCCGAGGGGCGCCTCGGCGTGCCGGTGGCCGCGGACGCCGGAAAGACGGTCATCGACTACGCCCAGCCCAACGTGGCCAAGGAGATGCACGTCGGCCATCTGCGGTCGGCGGTCATCGGCGACGCGATGGTCAGGATTCTGGAGTTCACCGGCGAGGACGTCGTCCGGCGGCACCACATCGGCGACTGGGGCACCCAGTTCGGGATGCTCATCCAGTATCTGATCGAGCACCCGGGCGCCCTGAAGCACGAGGGCGGCGCGAGCGACGGCGAGGCGGCGATGTCGACGCTGAACCGGGTCTACAAGGCGTCCCGGGCCCTGTTCGACGCGGACGAGGAGTTCAAGGCCCGGTCCCGGGACCGGGTGGTGGCGCTCCAGGCCGGGGACCCGCAGACGCTGGAGCTGTGGCAGGGCTTCGTCGACGAGTCGAAGATCTACTTCCACTCGGTCTTCGACAAGCTCGACATGGAGGTCCGCGACCCCGACATCGTCGGTGAGTCCGGCTACAACGACATGCTGGAGGAGACCTGCCGGATCCTGGAGGAGACGGGTGTCGCCGTCCGCTCCGAGGGTGCGCTGTGCGTGTTCTTCGACGATGTGAAGGGCCCGGACGGCAACAAGGTCCCGCTCATCGTGAAGAAGACGAACGGCGGTTACGGCTACGCGGCGACCGACCTCTCCGCGATCCGGAACCGGGTCCAGGACCTGAAGGCCGACACCCTGCTGTACGTGGTGGACGCCCGGCAGTCGCTGCACTTCAAGATGGTCTTCGAGACGGCCCGGCGGGCGGGCTGGCTGGGCGACGGCGTCAAGGCCGTGCAGCTCGCCTTCGGCACGGTCCTCGGCAAGGACGGCAAGCCGTTCAAGACCCGTGAGGGTGCGACGGTCCGGCTGGAGGACCTCCTCGACGAGGCGGTCGCCCGGGCCACCGCGGTCGTCCGGGAGAAGGCCGAGAAGGTGGGCCTGTCCGAGGACGAGATCGTCGAGAACGGCCGGCACGTCGGCATCGGCGCCGTGAAGTACGCGGACCTCTCGACCTCCGCCGTACGGGACTACAAGTTCGACCTGGACCAGATGGTGTCGCTGAACGGCGACACGTCGGTCTACCTCCAGTACGCGTACGCGCGGATCCAGTCGATCCTGCGCAAGGCCGGGGACACGGTTCCGGCCGCCCACCCGGAGCTGGCGCTGGCCCCGGCGGAGCGGGCGCTCGGCCTGCACCTGGACCAGTTCGGCGAGGTGCTCTCCGAGGTGGCCGCGGGCTACGAGCCGCACAAGCTGGCCGCGTATCTGTACCAGCTGGCGTCGCACCTGACCACGTTCTACGACCAGTGCCAGGTGCTCAGCCCGGACAACGCCCCGGAGGTCGTCGAGAACCGGCTCTTCCTGGTCGAGCTGACCGCCCGGACCCTGCACCGGGGGATGGCGCTGCTGGGCATCCGGACGCCCGAGCGGCTCTGACGCCGTCTGCTGTCCATAGATCGGCCCCGGCACCTGTTCCGCAGGCGCCGGGGCCGTTCACGTACCTACGAGGTCACTGCGGGCGGCCGAGCGCCCATCCCGACACATCGGAGAGGCGTCCGCGCCACAGCGGCAGGGAGACGGGCGTCATGGCCCCGGAGACGAGGGTGACGTCCCGCAGGTGAATCCAGCGGGGCAGCCGGGCCGACCCCGACGCGTCCTCCTCCGCGCGCAGTTCCCGTACGCCCTGGTCGACGGTCTCGGGGAACTCGGCGAGCAGGTTGGCCCCCTCGCCCTCGACCTGGCGCAGGCTCCTGGCCCACTCGGCCTTCCACTGCTCGTGCCCGATGACGTCGCCGTGCAGGATGCCGCCGGGGTGGGTGAGGGTGAGGGGCAGGCTGGAGCGCGGGTCCTCGTCCAGGAGCTGGATGAGCAGCTGGAGCTGGAGGTCGGGCAGGGGTTCGGTGATCACCGCGGCGGACGGTGCCGGCGAGGTCTCGGCGGTGGCGCTCATGGGCCTGCCCTTCACATGGCGATGGCGGACGACGGTCGTCCTCCCCGCCTGCCCGGCAAAGGCGCGCGCACGCCCCGGGGCCCCGGTTCTCAGAGGAACCGGCGGATGGGCACGACGGCCGCTTCCTTGGCCCGCTGGACGAGGTCGCGGCGCTTCCACCGGCCGCGCTCGATCAGCACGCTCTTCTCGCGGTCCTCCTCGAAGTGGCCGTCGAGGGTGGCGGTGAAGTCCTGGTCGAGGACGGCGAGCATGACTTCCTCGTCGTGGTCGAGGGAGCGCCGGTTGAAGTTGGTGGAGCCGATGAGCGAGGCGACCCGGTCGACGGTGAGGCTCTTGGTGTGCATCATCGTCGGCTGGTACTGGTAGATCTTCACACCGCAGCCGGTCAGGTCCTCGTAGTACCGCTGCCCGGCGAGCTGGCAGACCCGCTTGTCGGTGTGCGGCCCCGGCAGCAGGATCTCCACCTCCACCCCGCGCCGGGCGGCGGCGCACAGCAGCCCGGTGAAGTAGGCGTCGGGGGCGAAGTAGGCGGTGGTGAGGCGGATGCGCTCCTCGGCGGACTCCAGGACGACCCGGATCAGGGTCTGCATGTCCTGCCAGCCGAAGGAGGCGGAGCCGCGGACGACCTGGACGACGGAGTCGCCGTGGTGCTCCTCGGTGACGAACCGGTCGTGGTCGTCGAACAGCTCGTCGTGGCACTCGGCCCAGTTCTGGGCGAAGGCGGCGGCCAGTCCGTCGACGGCGGGCCCGGTGACCTGGACGTGGGTGTCGCGCCACTCGTGCTCGTTGCGGGCGTCGCCGCACCACTCCTCGGCTATCCCGACGCCGCCGGTGAACGCGGTGCGCTCGTCGACGACGAGGACCTTGCGGTGGCAGCGGTGGTTCTGCTTGAGCGGTGAGAGGTAGAGGGGCTTGCGGAACCAGGTGACGGTGACCCCGGCCTCGTCCATCATGGCGAGCTGGCCCTTCTCGATGAGCCGCGATCCGAACCCGTCGAGCATGAGCCGCACCCGGACCCCGGCGCGGGCCCGGTCGGCCAGCGCCTCGGCGAATTCGAGGGCGATGTCACCCCGCCAGTAGACGAACGTCATCAGATCGACGGTGTGCTCCGCCTCCCTGATGGCCTTCAGCATCGCGCCGAAGATGGCGTCGCCGTTACGGAGCGGGACCAGGGAGTTCCCCTCGGTCGCGGCGATGCCGATCAGCCGCTCCAGTCTGCGTCTGAGTCGTTGGGAGCGTTCCTCGCAGGTGCGGTCCTCCGGGGCCGTGCGATCGGAGGCTTCGGCTGCAGTGGCGGACATGAATCACCTGTGGGTTGGCGGGCGGGGCGGCCGCACACCGTCTTCGCGCGGCGGTGAGGCTGCCAGAACCTCGCAGACTGTACTCCCGAGTTCTGGACATGTGTACGACCGCTCATCGGCCAGCCACCGCGATGAGCCGATGCGCGACCTTTGACCGATACATCACCGAATGCCCGGAATCAGCGCCGCTCCTCCTGCCCTCCGTCCCAGGTCGCCGTGTCGGGGTCGATGCCGTACGCACGCGCGCATGCGTCGATGATGTGACGGAACCACCTCGCGAGACCGGGGCGGAGGCCGTCGTAGTGAGCGGCGAATCCCGGATCGGCCTCGTACATGCGGCCGAGGCAGACCTGCATCTGCCGGGTGAGCGGGAAGTACGCGGCGAAGACCTCGCGGTGCCGCTCGACGAGCCGGTTCGCCTCCGGGCTGCCAGGTGCGACGCCGGCGTCCATCGCCTCCACCAGGGCGCGGTCGAGGCCCGCCATGTCGTCGGCGACGGCCTGCCACTCCTCCGGGCTGCGCGAGGCCGAGCGTTCGGCGTACTGCCGCCACTGCGTCGTGTCCCCGTAGCGCCGGCGGGCTCGGGCCGGACCGTCCGGATCCCATCCGGGGCCGAAGATCGCGGCCTGCTGTTCGTCCGTCAGGAGCGGTCCGCCCTCATGGGCCTCGATCATCCGGTCGAGGCCGGCGCCGAGCCGCTGAAGACGGTCGATCCGTTCGGCGACCTGGGTGCGCTGCGCGCGCAGTGCGCCGAGCAGGTCCGTGGCCGTGTCGTCCAGGACGGTCCGGATCCTGTCCAGCCCGAGACCGAGCTCACGGTAGACCACGACGCGGTGCAGGCGCTCCAGATCACCGGTGGTGTAGAGCCGGTATCCGGCAGCCGTGCGCAGCGACGGCCGCGCCAGACCGATCTCGTCCCAGTGGTGCAGCGCGCGGACCGTCACTCCCAGCCTCGCCGAGACCTGACCGACGGTCAGGCCGTCGGCGCCGGTGATGTCAGCCATGCCTCTCATTGTCGGCGTGGCCGTCGCCGGGCGGGGTGATGCCCATGGCTTCAAGGTTCCGCGCCTCCCGGCTCGCCGGGTCGAAGGGCTTGGCGGCGGTGAAGACGACCCGTGCGTTCTCCGGCGTGATCACCTCCACGTCGCGGGTGTTCCAGGCGGTGTCCCGGGGACCGTCGACCGAGTCCGGGCGCAGCGCACGGCAGGTCTCGGCAAGGGATTCGGCCTGGCTGAGGACGCCCGCGAAGCTGAAGCCCATCGCCGGTGGCCGCTCCGGAACGCTCTCCGCCGCGACGAGGAGGACGTCCTGGAACGCCCACCGGCGCAGATGCACCAGCGTGCCGGGGACGCTGAACAGTTCGACGAACCCGAGCCCCCTGATCCAGAAGTCCACCGACGCCGCCAGATCGCTGGTGGGGATCGTCACGAACGCGGGCATGCCGTAGATGCCGCGGAACGGCTCCGGCGGAACCGCGTCCGGACCGGGGGCGGGCACGGGACTCATCTCGAACGCGTTGTAGTAGTCGCTCATGGACCCGACTTTCGGGCCTCACGCGACGTGAGGGTCAAGCCGGGATCATGAGCGCACGACACCGCATCAGGGCTGACCGGCACGCTCCCACCCGTAACCGGGTCCGCCGTGCACGTACTCCGGACGCCCCTTCATCCCGCTCAGCCGGAACGGCTTCCCCGGTCGTCGATCCGCAGCGTCCCCTCCTTGCCGCCGCTGCTCCACTCCAGCTCCAGGTACCAGCTGACGTCGTAGCTCACGGCCTTCATCTCCAGGTTGAAGACCTCCACGTCCTCGGACGACACCTTGTACGGGAAGTCCACCGCCGGAACCTCGATGTCCCCCTGCGTCCCCGGCACCGCCCGGAGGGTGGGATGCCCGGCGTCGAGGTTGGAGGCGAACGTCTGCGGTGTGATCCCGCTGCCGCAGCCGTTGCCCATCAGGTACGCCGACCAGGGCAGCGGTGCTTTACGGGAGACGACGCGGACGTTCATCCCCTTCAGGACGACCGCCTCGCGCGAGGTCCCCTGCACGGTGAGCTGGAGCCGGGTGTTCCCGCCCTCGACCCCGCCGTACGACTCCGCCCAGCCGCGCCGGTCCTGCGGCGCGGGCGGCGGGTCGAGCTCGTCGGGCCCCCGGTTGACCAGGTAGTGCTGGCCGCAGGGTTCCTCCCAGTTGTACGAGGAGATGCTGACGGTCGGCGGAGCGCCGAGCCCCGTACCGCCGTCGCCGCCCCCGCTCGGGGACTGCCCGGCGCCCGAGCCCGCGGAGGGCTTCGCGGACGGCTGCCCCGACGGGGCCCCGGAGGCGCTCGCCGAAGGATGGGCCGAACTCGGACTCCCGGAGGGCCGGGGCGTGGCCGGGGCGGAGCCCTCCGGCGCGGCGGCGAGGCCCCCGCCCGCGTCCTCCACCCGGTCCGCGGCGCTCCCGCCGCCCTCCTGGCCCGACCCGGCGAGATCGACGGCGACGACGGTGGTGGGGACGAGGAGCGCGGCGACCCCGGCGGCGGCGACGAGCACCCGCGTACGCCGGGAGAGCCGGGACCAGCGGGAGCCCGGGGCCGCGCCGCCACCGGACGTGACGGACAGCTCCGACGGCTCGGGCACGTCGGAGGGCCCCGGCGGCTCGCTCGCCTCGACGGCCTCCGGCACCCCAGCGGGCGCGGCGTCCGATGGGGCGTCAGAAGTGGCTTCGGGAAAGGTGGCAGGCACAACAGCGGGCGCGGCGGCACCAGCGGCAGGAGGCCGCCGCCGGGCCGCGTCCGCCACGATCCACCGCCGGTGCACCTCCACCAGCTCGTCGCCCGACGCCCCGCACACCCGCGCGAACCGCTCCACCGGAGCGAACTCGTTCGGCACGGCGTCCCCGTTGCAGTACCGGTGGAGGGTCGACGTACTGACGTGCAGCTTCCCCGCGAGCACCCCGTAACTGCGCCCCGAACGGTCCTTCAGATCCTTGAGCAGAGCCGCGAACTCCACGGCCTCCGGCGTCGCCACGACGGCGTTCCCCTTCCTCGTGCGTCCCGGAACGGCGTTCCAGGGACGCGGAATTCCCGCAGGTCACCGTATGCGTAGACGTTCCAGCTTCCCCAATGGTTCGGCAGGCGTTGCGGCCGGATTCCGCCACCCCACAAGCTCGGACCAGACCACAGCAGCACCACGGTCCGGCCGTTCGACCGGGCCGGCACGTCAACCGATCACCGAGTACGGGGAGTACCACCGCCATGCGCACCAACCGCATCCGCACCACCGCCCTCGCCGCCACCGCTCTCGTGGCCGCCCTCTCGCTCACCGCCTGCGGCGGCGACGACCAGGCCATGGGGACCAAGCCGGCCGGCTCCGCCGAGACCGCGACCCCCGCGGCGACGAGCACCGACGGGAAGGCCCGGTCCGCGGCCCCGGAGGCGGGCACGCCCGAGACGCAGACCGTGCCCGCCGAGGGGAAGCACGCGGGCGGCAACGGCAACGGCGACAACCAGAGCAAGAAGCCGGAGGCGGCGGCGTCGATCGCGACCTGCACGCCCAAGAACTCCACCGTCAAGGTCTCCGAGGTGAGCCGCCCGATCAACCACCTGCTGCTCACGGTGACCAACACCGGCACCACGGACTGCGCCGCGTACTACGCGCCGTTCCTCCGCTTCGACGACGCGCAGGCGGTGTACCCGATCCTCGACGACAGCAAGCCGCAGGCCGTCGTCACGCTCTCCCCCGGCGAGGAGGCCTACGCGGGCATCTCGCTGCTCGGCGAGCCCGGCCAGAACGAGCCGGTCCAGAGCGACAACCTCGGCGTGATCATGGTCGACAAGAACAACAAGTCCAAGGGCGAGACCACGCTGAAGCTCCCGGCGGAGACCTCCACGGACAGCCTGGGCTTCGTCACCTACTGGCAGTCGGACGTCGAGAACGCCCTGATGTTCTGAGCACCGCCCTGCCGCCCCGCCATGCCGGTCAGGCCCGGACCGTCTCGTAACGGAGCATCACGACCCCGTTGCCGAAGGTCCGGGTCTCCAGCAGCCGGAGCATCTGCCGCTCCTCCGCGTCCCGGAAGAAGGGGCGGCCCCGGCCGAGGACGAGGGGATGGACGTAGATCCGGTACTCGTCGATCAGATCGGCCCGCCGGAACGACTCCAGCAGGTCCGCGCCGCCGACCGCGAGGTCCCCGGAGGCGGCGTCCCGCAGACCGCGCACCTGCTCGGGGTCGACCTCGTGCAGCAGGGTCGCGTTCGGCCCCACGCTCTCCAGCGTCCGCGAGAAGACGAACTTCGGCATGTCCCGCCAGATCCCGGCGAATTCGGCCATCGGGCCCTCGTTGGCCGGGTCCTGGTCGGCGGTCGGCCAGAACTCCTCCATCAGCTCGTAGGTGACGCGCCCCTCGACGAAGCCGCCCATGGTCCTGAAGTAGTCGTTGAAGTGCTGGTGCAGTTCGTCGTCGACGGTGTGCCAGTCGATGTCGTGGTCGGGCCCCTCGAAGAATCCGTCGAGGGAGAGCGAGATGGACGTGACGATCCTGTTCACGGCGGCTCCTGCCGGATCGGCCCGGTCGGCGGCGACCGGGCAGCGCGCAACGGGCCTCGACCATACGTCCCCCGGTGCCGTTTCCTCCGGAGAAGAGCCCTCACGTGACAGGCGTCGGTGCGCGGGAGGCCACCTGACCTGGCCACATGATCACCTGCGTCGTGCGGTACACGATCGACCCGAAGAAGACCGCGGCCTTCGAGCGGTTCGGCTCCCGCTGGATGGAGCTGGTGCACGCCCACGGCGGCACGCACCACGGCTACTTCCTCCCGGCGGAGAGCGCGAGCGACGGGGCGCCGGCCCTGTTCAGCTTCCGGGGCCTGGCCGCGTACGAGGAGTACCGGCAACTGGTCGGCCGGGAAACCGAGTTCATCGCAGCGGACCGCATCCGCGACGAAAGCGGCTGCGTACTGCGCCACGAGCGCACCTTCATGCGCCCGCTGCTCCCGGGCGACCTCGCGGGCGCCGACGCCAGGCCGGGGCCGGCTTCCGAGGAGCCGCGGCCTCCGGCGCCGTAGACCCGCGCTCCTCACGCCGTACGGTGGGCGTCACCGCCCCGGCCTCGGGGGCTGACCCACCGCGCATGAGCCGCACGGCTGCGAGGAGCACCCCCCCGGCCCCCAGGGACCGCCTGCCCCGCTCGTTGTCAGTGCCGCCGCCTAGGCTCCCCCTCATGGCGACGCTCCCGAATCCTCTGCCCGACCTGGCCTCCTCCGGCCTGGTCCTCCCGCCCGGCGCCCTGGTGGACGCCACGCCGGACGGCCCCTGGCACGAACCGCTGCTCTGGCACGCGGACGGCCCGGCGGCCCCGCGCGACTGGCCGGACCTGCGGGCGGCCGGGCGGCGGCTCGGGCTGCTGCCGGTGCTGGTCACGGGTGGCCGGCGCGACCAGTGGCCGGCGGACTGGGACCTCTGCCCGGACGGCATGTCGTATCCCGGCGACCACGACGCCGAGGAGGTCCTCGCGGAGTACTGGGCGGACCACGTCGACCACGCGGACGACGAGACCGGCGACGGCCCGTCAGCCGACGAGGACGCCCCGCGCACCGGCTCGTCCTGGCCCGGCCTCGCACCCGTTCCCGCCCGGGAGGCGGCCGAGGACCCGGACACGGCGGCCGCAGGGCTCGCGGGCGTCATCGCCGCCGACGCCGACGCGTGGCTCGGCGGAGCCCGCATCGCCCTCGTCCCGGCCCGCCGCAGCGCCGACATACCGGCGGCGATCGGCTGGTCGGGCCCGGTGAACCACGAGAACGACGTGGCCCGGCTCTGCGCGGTGCTCCGCTCCTGGGAGGACCGCTTCGACGCCCGGGTCGTGGTGCTCGGCTTCGACACGATGATCGTCTCCGTGGGCCGCCCGCCCGCGACCATCGAGGAGGCCCGTGCCCTGGCCGCCGAGCACTACGCGTTCTGCCCGGACAACATCGACCAGTCCCCGCCGTACGACCTCGACGCCTACGCCGAGAAGGCCGTGCTCAACCAGGAAGCGTGGTCGTTCTGGTGGGACTGAACAGGAACCGTACGGCCGGTCAGCGATCGGACCTGTCCCGGATCAAGGCCTGGTGGCGCACGCTCGGCGGCGACACCTTCGTCACCCTGCCTCCCCCGACCCGGGGCCGCTACACCCAGTCCGACGGCCACGAGGACGCGGCGGAGCTGTTCGCGACTCAAGGCATCGCCACCGGCACCTCCTTCGCGTACTGGCACTGGCAGTCCCACGACGCCTTCGACCGCTCCGGCGGCCTCCAGGGCGTGCTGTACGTGCACTGGGGCGGCGACCACGCCACGGTCGCCGCGGGCCTCGGCGAAGGACCTCCCGGCTACCGGATCGTCAACGGCGGCCCCCGGGGCGCCTTCCAGCTGGACCGGGTCACGGCGACGGACGCCGACGGACTGCCCGACCCCGAAGACGTCGCGGGCGTACGCCAGTTCCTCGCCCGCATCGACGAGCCGCGCCGCCGGACCGCCCGCTCCACGGCGTACGAGCCGCTGGCCCCCGCCGAGGAACGCTGGCTCCACGACCGGCTGTCGGGCCCCGTGGACCTGGACGCCGCCGTCCGCTTCGCCGCCCCGCTGGAGCACCGGCAGGCGCTGACCCCGGACGAGACGGCACGGCTGCTGTCCGCCTGGCGGGAGACGTACGCCGGACGGCTCACGGCCTGGCGCGGATGGCGTTCCGTGCTCCCCGCGCTGCTGCGCCAAGAGCACCCGGAGGCCTGGGAGGTGGCCGCCGAGCTGGGCGCGGAAGCGGCGTACGCCCTGGCCGCGCATCCTTCGCCGCGCTCGCTGGAGCTGCTGCGCACGGCGGCGCTGACCGGGGACGACGGTGCCGTACGCGGCTGGTTCCGCGCCCACCACGCCCTGCGCGAACCGGACCCGGTGCGCGCAGGCGCCGCGCTCTCCGACGAACTGACAGCCCACGCCGCACCCGAGGCCGCGCAGACCGGCCTCCTCCGCGCGCTGCGGGAAGCCGTCACCGACGAGCCCGACACCCGCCGCTCCGCCGCCGACGCGTTCTTCCCCCTGCTCCTCGCCACCATCCGGTTCGCCACCGACGACCGCCTGCCGCGCCCGCTGCGGGTCGCCGCCGCGAAGGCCGCCGCCGACACGGCCGACCGGGTGCGCGAAGCGGCCGGCCGCCTCACCGACGCCGCCGAAGCGGCCGATGCCCTGGCCGCCGTGGAGCGGTACGAGACCGTCCGCGACGATCTCCTCGCCGGCACCGGCCCCGACCTCACCGGCTACGAGGGCGGCCTCGGCGACATCTACCACCGCTACCGCGCCCTCTCCCCCTCCGACGTCGGGTGGCTGCGCGACCGGCTCGCCGACCCGGCCACCGGCGTCCAGGGCATCGCCTTCTGCCTCGAACTGCTCCACGCCCACGGCGAAGCCACCGAAGCGGATCTGGCCGCCCTCCTCCCCCGCTGGAGGAAGGAGCTGACCAAGCAGTACCGCACCACGTACACCGAGTGGCGCCACCCGCTGGTCACCCTGACCTGCCTCGCCCTCGACCTGGAACACCCGGCCGCCACCGACCTGCTGGCCTGGTGGGCGAAGCCCAAGCCGCTCTGGAAGAACCCGGTCCGGCTGCTCACCCACCTCGGCGCCCCCGACGAGGCGAAGGCCGCCGAGCTGTGGGAGTTCATCGTCTCCGGCGGGGACGACAACGGGCACCTGATGACCTGGGTACTGCTCCGCGCCCGCCTGGACGGCACCCACCCGCTGCACGTTGCGGAGAAGCTGATCGGCGAGCCGGGCGTCCGCGCGTACGTCCTGCACCGCGTCCTGATCGGAGTCGCCGACCCCGCCCAGCCGCTCTGGCACTACGCGATCGACCCACGCAGCCACAGCTGGTGGCACCGTGCCCAGGAGGTGGCGGACGATCCCCGGCTCTCCGACGCCGCCCGGGCGATCGGCATGAAGGCGGCCCGCGAGCACGACGTCACCCGCTACCCGGACCGGGTGCGCCCGCCCCTCACGGAAGGCGAGGTGAACGCGGCCCACGCCTGGCTGGAGGCCCGGGCCGACAGGACCGCCGCGGACTGAGCCCTCGTACTCATGCGGGCGGCGGCCCCTCGCGGTTGACTCGACCGCATGAGCGAGAACAGCCACGACGGCACCACCACCCCGGCGACCGACCCCGTGCACGCACCCGACCGCCGCGCGTGGGTCGCCCCGCTGATCTCCACGGTCGTGACCCTGCCGATCGGGCTCATCGCCCTGTTCATCGGCGGGCTCACGCCGATGGCGTGCGACTCCTGCAACGGCGCGGCGGCCGACCGCTTCGACGCGAGCTTCACCATCGCCTGGACCGTCCTCTGGGTCGGCCTGCTCATCGCCCTGGCCGTGCTGATCGCGAGCTGGGCGGTCCCGCACCAGCTCCGCCACGCCGCCCGCCGGGTGGGCCTGGCCCTGGCCGCACCTGCCACCGTCGTGGTCACTTTCGTAGCATTCATGGCACTGGTCGACTGGCCCTGACAGAAAGTGTCCACCCCCATGAACGACACGAACCTCACGACCACGACGGAAGCCGCTTCCACGACGGAAGCCGCTTCCGCGGCCGAAGCCGCTTCCGCGGCCGAAGCCGCAGAGCGCCTGATAGCCGAATTCCGTGCGCTGCCCGCGGGCAGCGACCGCAAGCGCGAGATCATCACCGAACTGGACGCCAACACGCAGGCGCTGCCGTTCCTCGTCTCGGTCGTCGCGGACCCGGGCGAATACGACCTCGCCCGAGTCGAGAGCGCCACCGTCCTGCGCCTGTGGCCCCCGGCCGACCCCGCTCTGCGCCACGAAGCGGGCCGCGCCCTGCTCACCGCACTGCGCGACCCGGCGGAGGACCTGGTCCGGCAGTACGCGGCGATGTCGCTGGCGCCCTATACCGACGACCCGGTCGTCGCCACGGTCCTGGACACCACCGCGCGGGCCGACGAGGACCCCCTCGTCCGGGACAGCGCCCGCTTCTCCATCAAGGAGGCCCACCGGCTCCAGGAGACCGGAGCGGGTGGGCCGTGATCACACGGGGGCTCAGCCCCTGCCACGTCCGAGCCACTGGGCCGCCTCGGTCGCCCAGTAGGTGAGGATCATCTGCGCCCCGGCCCGCCGGATCCCGGTCAGGCTCTCCAGAATCGCCTGGTCCCGGTCGATCCAGCCCTTCGCGGCGGCCGCCTCGATCATCGCGTACTCGCCGCTGATCTGGTACGCCGCGACCGGCACGTCCACGGACTCCGCGACCTTGGCGAGCATGTCCAGATACGGTCCGGCGGGCTTCACCATGACCATGTCCGCACCCTCCGCCAGGTCCAGCGCCAGCTCCCGCAGCGACTCGCGGGCGTTGGCCGGGTCCTGCTGGTAGGTCTTGCGGTCACCGGTCAGCGAGGAGCCCACGGCCTCGCGGAAGGGGCCGAAGAAGACGGAGCTGTACTTCACGGTGTAGGCGAGGATCGACACGTCCTCGTGGCCGGTCTGGTCCAGGGCGTCCCGGACCACGCCGACCTGACCGTCCATCATCCCGCTGGGGCCCACCACATGGGCCCCGGCGTCCGCCTGGACCTGGGCCATCTCCGCGTACCGCTCCAGGGTCGCGTCGTTGTCCACCCGGCCGTCGGCCGTCAGGACCCCGCAGTGGCCGTGGTCGGTGTACTCGTCCAGGCACAGGTCCGACATGATCACCAGGTCGTCGCCGACCTCCTCGCGGACCGCGCGCAGGGCGACCTGGAGGATCCCGTCCGGGTCGGTGCCCGCCGTGCCCCGGCCGTCCTTCTTCTCGTCCTCCGGCACCCCGAAGAGCATGATCCCCGAGACCCCGGCCGAGACCGCCTCGACGGCCGCCTTCCGCAGGGTGTCCAGGGTGTGCTGGTGCACGCCGGGCATGGCCGAGATGGCGACCGGGGCGTCGATGCCTTCCCGGACGAACGCGGGGAGGATCAGGTTCGCGGGGTCGAGCCGTGTCTCGGCGACCATCCGCCGCATCGTCGGGGTCGTCCGCAGCCGCCGGGGGCGGGAGCCGGGGAAGTTTGCGTACGCAGTCATCCTTCGACGATAGACCCGTGCGCGCCGCCGTCTTACCGACACCGATGCCGGGAAAGGGCCGCGCCGAGGCTGTTCACAGGCCCCTGCGCCGGCCCGGAAAGACGGCGAGCCCGGCCGCCGAAGCGACCGGGCCCACTCACCCTCGTACTGCCGTTACGTCGTCGTCCGGCGCCTGCGCGCCCCAGGGCGCCGCTCGCTCGGCCGGGTCACCGGGTCGCCGGCCTCCTTCGCCGCGTCCCGGCGCTGCGCGCCGAAGGCGGCGAGCGCCTCGGCGAGCTTGTGCACCGAGGGCTCCGGGGACAGGACGTCCACCCGCAGACCGTGCTCCTCGGCGGTCTTCGCGGTGGCCGGGCCGATACACGCGATGACGGTCACGTTGTGCGGCTTGCCCGCGATACCGACCAGGTTGCGGACCGTCGAGGACGAGGTGAACAGGACCGCGTCGAAGCCGCCGCCCTTGATCGCCTCGCGGGTGTCGGCCGGCGGCGGCGAGGCGCGGACCGTGCGGTACGCGGTGACGTCGTCGACCTCCCAGCCGAGCTCGATGAGCCCGGCCACCAGGGTCTCGGTGGCGATGTCGGCGCGCGGCAGGAACACCCGGTCGATCGGGTCGAAGACCGGGTCGTAGGGCGGCCAGTCCTCCAGCAGCCCGGCGGCGGACTGCTCGCCGGAGGGCACCAGGTCCGGCTTGACGCCGAAGTCGATCAGCGCGGCGGCGGTCTGCTCGCCGACCGCGGCGACCTTGATCCCGGCGAAGGCCCGGGCGTCGAGACCGTACTCCTCGAACTTCTCCCGGACCGCCTTGACGGCGTTCACGCTGGTGAAGGCGATCCACTCGTAGCGTCCGGTGACCAGGCCCTTGACCGCGCGCTCCATCTGCTGGGGCGTACGCGGCGGCTCGACGGCGATCGTCGGGACCTCGTGCGGCACCGCACCGTAGGAACGCAGCTGGTCGGAGAGCGACGCGGCCTGCTCCTTGGTCCGCGGGACGAGCACCCGCCAGCCGAACAGCGGCTTGGACTCGAACCACGCGAGCTGGTCGCGCTGGGCGGCGGAGCTGCGCTCTCCGACCACGGCTATGACCGGCCGGTGGCCCTCGGGCGAGGGGAGCACCTTGGCCTGCTTGAGGGTCTGGGCGATCGTCCCGAGGGTCGCCGTCCAGGTCCGCTGGCGGGTGGTGGTGCCCGCGATCGTCACGGTGAGCGGGGTGTCGGGCTTGCGGCCCGCCGAGACGAGCTCACCGGCGGCGGCCGCGACCGCGTCCAGCGTGGTGGAGACCACGGCGGTGGCGTCGCTCGCGCCGACCTCGCTCCAGCACCGGTCGGAGGCCGTACGCGCGTCGACGAAGCGGACGTCCGCGCCCTGCTCGTCGCGGAGCGGCACCCCGGCGTACGCGGGCACGCCGACGGCGTTCGCGATGCCCGGGACCACCTCGAAGGGCACCCCGGCGGCGGCGCAGGCGAGCATCTCCGCGCCCGCGTCGCCGTCCAGACCCGGGTCGCCCGCGACGGCACGGACCACCCGCCTGCCGCCCTTCGCGGCCTCCATGACAAGATTGGCCGCATCCCTGAGAACGGGTACACCGGCGGCTGTTGACGAGACGTCAACAACCGTCAGCTCAGGCGTGCTCACGCCTTCCCGCGCATGGCTGCGAACGACGTCGAGCACATCGGGCTCGGCGACAAGGACGTCCGCGCTCGCGAGCGCTTCGACAGCGCGCAGTGTCAGCAGTCCCGGGTCGCCGGGACCGGCGCCGAGGAAGGTGACCTGGCCTTGGGCGGACAGGACCGGAAAGTCGGATGCGGCGGGGCCGGTGGGGCTCAAAGTGCTCGCTCCCCCATAAGACCGGCCGCACCCTTGGCGAGCATCTCGGACGCGAGTTCGCGACCGAGGGCCGCCGCGTCGTCGTGCGACGTGGGGACGGGACCGGTGGTGGACAGCTGTACGAGCGAGGAACCGTCGGTGGTACCGACGACTCCGCGCAGGCGCAGTTCGTTGACAACCTGTCCGTCGGCCAGGAGGTCGGCCAGCGCACCCACAGGTGCGGAGCAGCCGGCCTCCAGGGCGGCGAGCAGGGCGCGTTCGGCGGTCACGGCGACCCGGGTGTACGGGTCGTCGAGCTCGGCGAGCGCGGCGGCGAGGTCGGCGCTGGACGCGGCGCACTCGATCGCCAGTGCTCCCTGGCCGGGAGCGGGCAGGACGGTGTCGACCGGCAGGAAGTCGGTCACCTCACCGGTCCGGCCGAGACGGCTGAGCCCGGCGGCGGCGAGGACCACCGCGTCGAGCTTGCCGTCCCGCACGAACCCGATCCGCGTGTCGACGTTGCCCCGGATGGGGACGGTCTCGATCCGCAGTCCGTGGGAACGGGCGTACGCGTTGAGCTGCGCCATGCGGCGCGGCGAACCGGTGCCGATGCGGGCGCCGTCGGGCAGCTGCTCGAAGGTCAGCCCGTCCCGGGCGACGAGCGCGTCGCGCGGGTCCTCGCGCTGCGGCACGGCGGCCAGCACGAGGTCGTCGGGCTGGCTGGTCGGCAGGTCCTTGAGCGAGTGGACGGCGAAGTCCACCTCACCGCGCAGGAGCGCCTCGCGCAGGGCGGCGACGAAGACGCCGGTGCCGCCGATCTGCGCCAGGTGCTCGCGGGAGGTGTCCCCGTACGTGGTGATCTCGACGAGCTCGACGGCGCGCCCGGTCACCTCGCGGACCGCCTCGGCGACGAGCCCGGACTGGGCCATGGCGAGCTTGGAGCGCCGGGTGCCCAGCCGGAGCGGCGCGGCGCCCCGCGCGTCCGGCGATGAGTTGTCGGTCATGACCGCCCTCTATTCGGGTCGTTCAGGTCGGCCCGGGAGACGGCGGCCACCGTCTGCGGGTCGAGGTCGAAGAGTTCTCGCAGCGCGTCCGCGTACCCGGCGCCGCCGGGCTCGCTGGCGAGCTGCTTGACCCGCACGGTGGGCGCGTGCAGGAGCTTGTCGACGACGCGGCGCACGGTCTGGGTGATCTCGGCGCGCTGCTTCTCGTCCAGGTCGGGGAGGCGGCCGTCCAGCCGGGCGATCTCCCCGGCGACCACGTCGGCGGCCATGGTGCGCAGGGCGACCACGGTCGGGGCGACGTGCGCGGCGCGCTGGGCGGCGCCGAAGGCGGCCACCTCGTCGGAGACGATCGTGCGGACCCGGTCCACGTCGGCGGCCATCGGGGCGTCGGCGGACGCCTCGGCGAGCGACTCGATGTCGACGAGGCGCACCCCGGCGATGCGGTGGGCGGCGCCGTCGATGTCGCGCGGCATGGCGAGGTCGAGCAGGGCGAGCCGGACCGGACCGGTGGACTGTGCGGGCACGGTGACCCGGCGCGGCGTCACCGGACCGGCGTGCGCGGCGGAGGCGGCGGAACCGTTGTCCACCCAGGCGGCGTGCTGGTCGACGTCGTCCGGGGCGGGAGCGACGGCGGTGACCGTCGGCGCCTCGGGCGCGGCGTCCAGGCTCACGCCCAGGGCGTCGGCGAGGGCGTCGGCGGTGAGCACGAGGCCGGTGGAACCGGTGCAGGAGACGACGATGTCGGCACGTGTCAGTTCGTCGCCCACCGCGGACATCTCGACGGCACGGGCGCGCACGGCGGTGTCGTCGCCCTGCTGAAGGATCTCCACGAGGCGGTCCGCGCGGGCGCGGGTCCGGTTGGCGACGACGATCTCGGCGACACCGGTCCGGGCGAGGGTCGCGGCGGCCAGCGAGGACATCGAGCCGGCGCCGATGACCAGGGCGCGCTTGCCCCCGGCCCACAGGGCGGGGTCGGCCCCGGCGGCGAGCTGCTGGAGCCCGAACGTGACGAGCGACTGCCCGGCCCGGTCGATCCCGGTCTCGCTGTGGGCGCGCTTGCCGACCCGCAGGGCCTGCTGGAAGAGGTCGTTCAGCAGCCGCCCCGCGGTGTGCAGCTCCTGGCCGCGCGCGAGCGCGTCCTTGATCTGGCCGAGGATCTGGCCCTCGCCGACGACCATCGAGTCGAGCCCGCAGGCCACCGAGAACAGGTGGTGGACGGCCCGGTCCTCGTAGTGCACGTAGAGATACGGAGTGAGTTCCTCCAGACCGACGCCGCTGTGCTGGGCGAGCAGGGTGGAGAGCTCGGCCACGCCCGCGTGGAACTTGTCCACGTCCGCGTACAGCTCGATGCGGTTGCAGGTGGCCAGCACGGCGGCCTCGGTCGCGGGTTCCGCGGCGAGGGTGTCCTGGAGCAGCTTGGCCTGGGCGTCGGCAGCGAGAGACGCCCGCTCCAGTACGGAGACGGGGGCGCTGCGGTGGCTCAGTCCGACGACGAGGAGGCTCATGCGGGCATCACGGCGGGCATGTCCCCGTCGGGTCCTTTGCGGCCGGCGGGCGTGGCGCGCATCGGGGGCGCGCCCTCGTCCTCGGCGGTGGCGTCCTCGCCCGCCTTGCGCTGCTCGTGGAACGCGAGGATCTGGAGCTCGATGGAGAGGTCGACCTTGCGTACGTCGACGCCCTCGGGCACCGACAGGACGGTCGGCGCGAAGTTCAGGATGGAGGTCACACCGGCGGCGACGAGCCGGTCGCAGACCTGCTGGGCGGCGCCGGGCGGGGTGGTGATCACACCGATGGACACACCGTTCTCGCTGATGATCCGGTCGAGGTCGTCCGTGTGCTGGACGGCGATCCCGGCCACCGGCGTACCGGCCATGGCGGGGTCGGCGTCGATCAGCGCCGCGACGCGGAAGCCGCGGGAGGCGAAACCGCCGTAGTTGGCGAGGGCCGCGCCGAGGTTACCGATACCGACGATCGCGACCGGCCAGTCCTGGGTGAGCCCGAGCTCACGGGAGATCTGGTAGACGAGATACTCGACGTCGTATCCGACACCCCGGGTGCCGTAGGAGCCCAGGTAGCTGAAGTCCTTGCGCAGCTTCGCCGAGTTGACGCCGGCCGCCGTGGCCAGCTCCTCGGAGGAGACCGTGGGGACCGATCGCTCGGAGAGCGCGGTCAGGGCGCGCAGATACAACGGAAGTCGGGCGACAGTGGCCTCGGGAATTCCTCGGCTACGGGTCGCCGGTCGGTGTGTTCGGCCAGTTGCCACGGTGCTCCTGCGGGATGAGCGGGGCTGCAGGCGGCCGTATGTCCCAGGACCGCCCCGTCGAATGCAGGCTATGTCTTTGTGAACGCGTGCACAAAGATTGTGTCCGTTTTGTCCGGTCAAAGTGACCGGGGTCACGCGCATTTCCCGCGCGATCCCGGAACCAGGGACCGCAACAGCCCGTTGCAGCCTCGAAGGGGGCAAAGCGGTACACACTCCTCACAACTACGCCCCCGAGGCCACTCAAAACGCCCGCAATGTTAACCGGGTTTCGCGTCCGCACCCAGCGCCTTGCGCAGCCTCGCGGGGTCCACGCGCCAGAACGTGTGCTGTTCGCCATCGATCAGCACCACCGGAATCTGCTCCCAGTACTCCTTGTACAGCTCCTCGTCCTCGGTGATGTCCTTCTCCACCCACGACGCACCGGTCTCCTCGCAGACCGCGCCCACCACCGCCCGCGCGTCCTCGCACAGATGACAGCCCGGCTTCCCGACCAGCGTGACCACGCGCTCGGCGGGCTTCTTCTTCGTACGTCGCAGCAGAGGACTCATGCCTCCATTCTGCGCCCGCCGAGCCCGCACCCCGGGCCCGCGCACCCCCGCCGCCGGCCGCCCGGAATCGACCGATTCACCATTCCGCCCCGAAGCGTTCACGCCACCGCATCACGGCAGGTCGGGCAGGTACGGACGGACTGGCTATGCTCACCGCATGGCCGCTCTTGGATGGCTCACCCCCCGTAGGCGTTCCGCGACTGCGCGCAGCGTCCTGGCAGGCGAGGCCGCCGCCGAGGCCGCACGCAAGACCTCGGCCGCCGACGACGACGCCGCCCTCCTGACCGGAACCTCCGCAGAGGCGCCCGAGGTGCCCGCGTTCCCCGTCGCCGGGGACGTCCGCGCCGCCGCCTTCTTCGACCTCGACAACACCGTGATGCAGGGCGCCGCGATCTTCCACTTCGGCCGCGGCCTCTACAAGCGCAAGTTCTTCGAACGCCGCGAACTCACCCGGTTCGCCTGGCAGCAGGCGTGGTTCCGGCTGGCCGGCGTCGAGGATCCCGAGCACATGCAGGACGCCCGCGACAGCGCCCTGTCCATCGTCAAGGGCCACCGCGTCTCCGAGCTGATGTCCATCGGCGAGGAGATCTACGACGAGTACATGGCCGACCGCATCTGGCCCGGCACCCGCGCCCTGGCCCAGGCCCACCTGGACGCCGGGCAGAAGGTCTGGCTGGTCACCGCCGCGCCCGTGGAGACCGCCACCATCATCGCCCGCCGCCTCGGCCTGACCGGCGCGCTCGGCACCGTGGCCGAATCGGTCGACGGCGTCTACACCGGCCGCCTGGTCGGCGAACCCCTGCACGGCCCCGCCAAGGCCGAGGCCGTCCGGGCCCTGGCCGCCGCCGAGGACCTCGACCTGGACCGCTGCGCCGCCTACAGCGACTCGCACAACGACATCCCGATGCTCTCGCTGGTCGGCCACCCCTACGCGATCAACCCGGACACCAAGCTCCGCAAGTACGCCCGCGCCCGCGACTGGCGGCTGCGCGACTACCGCACCGGCCGCAAGGCGGCCAAGGTCGGCATCCCGGCCGCCGCCGGGGTCGGCGCGCTCGCGGGCGGCACCGCCGCCGCACTCGCCCTGCACCGCCGCCGCCGCTGACCCACCCCCTTCCTCCCTCCCCGCGCCCCGTGCCCGCCCGTCCCGTCCGGTCACGGGGCGCAGCCACGCCCGAAGCCGTGCGGCCGATCGAAAGCCGTTTCGCCGCAACCGCCGACGCCCCCTCCGGCCAGCCGGATCGCCGACGCACAGCCACAACACGTCGCCCCCATAGGCAGATCACGAAGTAATCCGATCAATAAACGGTCACCATGTGCTACTTGATCCGTCACTTAGCGATAAGAGAAGCGACGGAACCGGTGATTTAGACAACTGGGTGTAGCGCTGCCTGCACGAAGCGTTATTCTCCTCAGACGCATCACGGAGACCGCCACCCGCTACCACGGGTGACGATTTTCGAACTGCTCGTGATGGAAGCTCTGCCTCTGGGAGTCCCGTGTACCCACACGTCGGGGTTGACGCCTCGGGCCTGGCTACGCTGCGTGCATCGGTCATTGACCGCTTGCGCGGCTTCGTCCCCACCGCGTACGCCGCCCCCGCATTTGCCACCCCTGCACCTGCCGGCCCTTGCTACGCCCTGGCCGAACGCAGTGCGGCGGTCGGAAGACGCAGCACCCGCGCCGCCTCGACCACCACGTCGACCGTCCGCCGCCCCACGGCCGACAGCGACAGCGCGCGCATGATGGATCTCGTCGAGCGCGCACAGGCCGGTGAGGCGGACGCCTTCGGCCGCCTGTACGACCAGTACAGCGACACCGTGTACCGGTACATCTACTACCGCGTGGGCGGCAAGGCGACCGCGGAGGATCTCACCAGCGAGACCTTCCTCCGCGCGCTGCGCCGGATCTCCACGTTCACCTGGCAGGGCCGCGACTTCGGCGCCTGGCTGGTCACGATCGCTCGCAACCTGGTCGCCGACCACTTCAAATCCAGTCGTTTCCGACTGGAAGTGACCACCGGCGAAATGCTCGACGCCAACGAGGTGGCGCGCAGCCCCGAGGACTCCGTCCTGGAGTCCCTGTCCAACGCCGCGCTGCTCCAGGCCGTACGGCGACTCAACCCCCAGCAGCAGGAGTGCGTCACCCTGCGGTTCCTCCAAGGCCTCTCGGTCGCCGAGACCGCCCGCGTGATGGGCAAGAACGAGGGGGCGATCAAGACCCTCCAGTACCGAGCCGTGCGGACGCTCGCCCGACTCCTGCCGGACGACGCCCGCTGACGACCCCCGCCGAACACCCCCGGTCGACGACCCCTGCGTGACCGTCCCGTCACGCACTGGTCCGATCATCTTTCGCGCGTAACCCAAGTGCCGCGCGCGTCGTTGTGCCGGTTGCAGGCCCCCTGCCGTCACCACCTGTCCGTCTCCACTCACTCCATCGAGTGGAAACGCTCAAGGTGGGCAACCTTCCGGACCGCCAGGGGAGTCGACCGTCATGACGAGAGGAGGTGCCGCCAGTGATCGCAAACGTTTCGGCACACCGGCGGGCGAACGCCTTCGCCCAGGCCCTGGAGGAGCAGACCCCCCAGGGTGCGGCGGCCGCAGAGCCCGCTGAGCCGGCCGACCAGGCCGACCGCGGACCGCTGTTGGCCCTGGCGAACGGCCTCGGTGAGCTACCGAAGCCGCAGTTGGACCCCGAGGTCAAAGTGGTGCAGCGAGCCCAGCTCGTCGCCGCCATGGAGGCCATGTTCGCCGAGGGCGGCGCGTCCACGGGCCCTACGGTGCCCGTGCAACGGGGCAAGGGGGCCCACCGGGCCTCCCCACTGCGGAAACTGCGCCCCCGCTCCCGCTGGGCGAAGGGGCTCACCGCCGGCGGGCTCACCGTCGGCGTCGCCGCGGGAGCCTTCGGCGGAGTGGCCGCCGCCAGCTCCGACGCCCTCCCCGGTGATTCGCTGTACGGGCTCAAGCGCGGGATGGAGGACATCAGCCTCGGCATGGCCAAGGGCGACGCCGACCGCGGCGAGGCCTACCTCGACCAGGCCTCCACCCGGCTCAGCGAGGCCCGCAGACTCATGGAGCGCGGCCGCTCCGGCACCCTGGACCACGAATCCCTCGGCGCCGTCAGACGCGCACTCAACGGCATGTCCCACGACGCCTCCGAGGGCCACCGCCTGCTCCGCTCCGCCTATCAGCGCGACGGAGCGATCGGCCCCATCCAGACCCTGGACACCTTCTCCCGCTCGCACCGCGACACCTGGAGCAACCTCCGCGACCGGCTGCCCGTCCAGCTCACGGACGTCCGCGACGAGGTCACCTCCGTCTTCGACGCCATGGACGAGGAAGTCGCCCCGCTCCAGTCCCTCCTCCCCCGTCCCCCCGGCGAGGACAAGGACACCGGACGCTCCGACACCACCACCGGCCCGGGCAAGGGCTCCCCCCGCACCGACGCCACCGCACCTCCGGCCTCCCCCGAGAAGCCCGGAGACCGCACCGACGGCAGCGCGGACCCCCAGCCCTCCGGCCCGTCGGGCTCCTCCGACGCCACCCCGGACGACGGCCTGCTCGGCGGCGGCACGGACGGCCTGCTGGACGAGCTCCCCACGGACGAGCTCACCCCGCCGCCCGCCGAGAACCGTCCGAGCGCCCCCGCCGCCCCGGACGTCACCCTGCCCCCGCTCCTCCCGGGGCTCCTCCCCGGCCTCGGCATCGACGGCGAGAACCTCAAGCCGTAAATCCGGAACGGACAGGCCAGGGGGCCGGCACGCGATCCGCGTACCGGCCCCCTGCTGGTTCATCCGTGCCGGGCGGGCTCAGAAGAAGACCGACCGCCGCTGCACCAGCAGCTTGTACAGCGTGTGCTGGATCTGCTCCCGCACCTGGTCCGTCAGGTTGAACATCAGCATCGGATCCTCCGCCGCCTCCGGCGGATAGCCGTCCGTCGGGATCGGCTCACCGAACTGGATCGTCCACTTCGTCGGCAGCGGCAACGCCCCCAGCGGCCCCAGCCACGGGAACGTCGGCGTGATCGGGAAATACGGGAAGCCGAGCAGCCGGGCCAGCGTCTTCGCGTTGCCGATCATCGGGTAGATCTCCTCCGCCCCCACGATCGAACACGGCACGATCGGAGCGCCTGCCCGCAGCGCCGTCGACACGAACCCGCCCCGCCCGAAGCGCTGAAGCTTGTAACGCTCGCCGAACGGCTTGCCGATGCCCTTGAACCCCTCCGGCATCACCCCGACGATCTCGCCCATCTCCAGCAGCCGCTGCGCGTCCTCCGCACAGGCCAGCGTGTGACCGGCCTTGCGCGCCAGCTCGTTGACCACCGGGAGATGGAAGACCAGATCCGCCGCGAGGAGCCGCAGATGCCGCTCGGCCGGATGGTTGTCGTGCACCGCGACCTGGAGCATCAGCCCGTCCAGCGGCAGCGTCCCGGAGTGGTTGGCCACGATGAGCGCCCCGCCGTCCGACGGGATGTTCTCGATGCCCTTCACCTCGACCCGGAAGTACCTGTCCGCCAGCGGACGCAGCGCCGACATCAGGACCTGGTCGGTGAGCTCCCGGTCGTACCCGAACTCGTCGACGTCGTAATCCCCGGTGACCCGCCGCCGCAGGAACGCGAGCCCGCCCGCGATCCGCCGCTCCCAGCCCCCGGCCGGCGCACGGCCCGCGTCCACCGCGTCCGGACCGGGCTCCCGGGACCCACCGTCCGCCTCCCCGGCCCCCGGGGAACCGTCGGACAGGAGGCCGGGCTGTTCGGGAACCTGCGCCCCCGGCAGGGCACTCACCGGAGCGGCGGAGCCGTCGCCCCGGCCGCTGCCGCCCGCCCCGGTCCTGCGCCGCGCGGGACGCGCACCGCCACCGGACCGCGAACGGTCGTCGTCGAACGGAAGGACCTTGGCATCCGCCATCGTCGGTGCGCTCCTCTACCTGGCGCCGTGAGTCTTCTGTACCGCACCGGCACCGCGCTCCCGCGGTCCGGCGCCCTTCGGCAGCGGCAACGCCGCCAGCCGGTCCACCGCCCTGCCCACCGTCTCCGGCGGCAGCAGCCCTGGCCCCCGGCTCCGCGCGAACTCCGCGAAGGTCTCGGCCGTGGTGAACTCCGGCCGGAAACCGAGGGTCTCGCGCATCTGCACCGTCGAGACCACCCGGCCGTGGGTGAGCAGCCGGATCTGTTCCGGCGAGAAGTCGGTCATGCCGATCGTACGGAGCGCCGAGCCGACCCAGGTGACGGCGGGCAGCAGCACGGGAACGGTCGGCTTCCCCAGCCGCCGCGAGCACTGCGACAGCAGCAGCACCCCGTCGCCGGCGATGTTGAACGTGCCGCTGTTCAGCGTTCCGCGCCGGGGCTCGCTCGCCGCGATCCCGAGGACGTCGATCACATCGTCCTCGTGCACGAACTGGAGCCGCGGGTCGTAGCCGAACACGGTCGGCAGGACGGGAAGCGACAGATAGTCGGCGAGCGGCGAGTCCGGGTGCGGCCCCAGGATGTTGGCGAACCGCAGCACGCACACCGCCACGTCCGGGCGGCGGCGGGCGAAGCCCCGTACGTACCCCTCGACCTCCACCGCGTCCTTCGCGAAGCCGCCGCTCGGCAGCGACTTGGGCGGGGTGGTCTCGGTGAACACCGCCGGATCGCGGGGCGCCGACCCGTACACGCTCGTGCTGGACTTCACCACGAGCCGCCGCACCGTCGGCGACTTCTGGCAGGCGCCGAGCAGCTGCATGGTGCCGATGACGTTGGTCTCCTTGATCGCCGTCCGGCCGCCGGCGCCGAGCGCCTTGCCGGAGACGTCCAGGTGGACCACCGTGTCGACGGCGTACTCGGCCAGGATCCGCGCTATGGCCGACTGCCGGATGTCGGCACGGACGAACTCCGCGTCGCCCAGCTGGTGCGGGGGCGCAATCGCGTCGACCGCGATCACCCGGTCCACCCCGGGATCGCGCTGGACGTGCCGGACGAAGCGGCCCCCCAGCTGCCGGGCCACTCCTGTGACGAGGACGACCTTCCCCAAGACCAGCGCCTTCCGTCGGCAGGGGAAACCGAACCCTGCTTCCCTGTTCCCCTGCTTCCCGCGGTAACTTCCCTGGCGGTCACCGTAGCGGGTGGACGGTTCCCTGTAACGCACCGCAGCCCCTCCACCGGAACGGCGGAGGGGCTGCGGATCTCACGAACTGCGTTCGCTTACTTCTTGTTGCGACGCTGAACGCGCGTGCGCTTGAGCAGCTTGCGGTGCTTCTTCTTGGCCATCCGCTTGCGCCGCTTCTTGATAACAGAGCCCACGACTACCCTCGCTCACTTCTTCTTCACTGGTGCGGGGCGTCTGGGCCCACACGACCTACGTCGGCCTAGCCTACCCGCCACTGTCCGAGGGACGTAATCCGCGGGCAACCCGAGGCTCACCTCAGGCTGATTCCACCCCCACAAAGGACTCGCGGAGATACGCGTGAACCGCTTGCTCCGGCACCCGGAAGGACCTGCCCACCCGGATCGCCGGCAGATGACCGCTGTGCACCAGGCGGTACACCGTCATCTTCGACACGCGCATGACCGAGGCGACTTCCGCCACGGTCAGAAACTTGACCTCGTTGAGAGGCCTCTCGTTGTCAGCAGCCATGATCCACCTGTCCCTCCGCACCGGACGCGCACCGGCTTCCCCTCCGGTGACTCTTCGTCGTTGTGCGCTCACTCACCAGATTAGGGGCGGGTGGTGCGAGTGGGGAAGAGGGGAGGCGATCGACGGCTTACTGTGACAGACGGGCCCGATTGAGCACATAGCGCGTCAACGGCCGGTAGAACGGCGCCCGTACGCCGTCGTCGAGCGGAACGACCACGGAGACCCGCCCCTCCGCCTCCCCCACGAACAGCGCCGGGTCGTCCGTGTCCGCCGGACCGATCGCCTCGATCCCCAGCTGACCTGCGCCGCAGACCCAGCCGTGATCCCCGATCACCAGCTCGGGCAGCACCCCGAGCCGCTCCGCCGCGTCCTGGAGCGCGAGCCGCACGGGAAGCGGGGAATGCGTGTGCGCGCCGGTCTCGCCCCCGGTGGGCCGCCCCCGGGTTCGCGCACCAGGGCGACACCCCGTACGTAGTCGAGACGGTACGGACGTACGCCAAACCGGGTCGTTATGTCGACACATCGCCCCTGCGCGGGGGTGAGAACAGGACAGCCCGCCGCCGACAGAGCGTCTGCCAGCCCGGCGTAGAAACCGAGCAGCCGGTGCGGATGCCCGGTGCCCAGCAGCACCGGAGCCCGCCGCTCGGCCACCAGCGCCAGGCGCTCGGCGAACGCGTCCAGCGCGGCCACCGTCCGGTCCGGATCGATCGCATCGGGGCCGCTGACATGTGCGGGGTCGCCCGAGACACCGCACCGGTCCGCCATCAGCCGCAGCAGCTCACCCTCGCCCCAGGCCCGCTCGGGCGCGAGCCCCAGCAGCACCCGCGGATCCCGGGCGGCGAACAGCCGGTAGCTGCGCAGACTGGTCTCGCGCGACGTGGCCACGGGCCCGGCCAGCCGGGCCGCCAGCAGATGGGCGCGCAGCGCCCCGGTGCTCAACACCCCTGGGATGCTGCCGTATCGGAGAGCCGGAGCGGGCCGGAATCCCGTTACGCCCCACCGTTGGCGTAACACACGGCACAATGCCCCGCCCGACGCCCGGACCGCCCACGCACGCGTACGCGCGTCGGCAGCGGCCCGCCGCGCCTCAGGTCAGCAGCCCCCGCAGCGGGAAGGCGGCCTTCCGGGAGGCCAGCACCGCCTGGTCCAGCCGGTCCGCCGGGTCGTACCCGTCCTCCCACGCCTTCCACGACGGCGTACGCCCGTCCGTCATCCGGCCGGGCCCCAGCTGCCGCGTACGGGCGTAGACGAGATCGCGCCAGGACGGCGGCACCACCGACTCCGGGTCGACCGGAGCGTGCGCCGCGATCCCGACGAGGTGCGTCCACGACCGGGGCACCACGTCCACCACCGCGTACCCGCCGCCACCGAGCGCCACCCAGCGCCCGTCGGCGTGGTCGTGGGCCAGCCGGTGGCAGGACTCCATGACCGCCCGCTGCGCGTCCAGCGACACGGCGAGGTGGGCGAGCGGGTCCTCGAAGTGCGTGTCGGCCCCGTGCTGGGTGACGAGCACCTGGGGCCGGAAGTCGGCCAGCAGCTCGGGCACCACCGCGTGGAAGGCCCGCAGCCACCCCTCGTCCCCGGTCCCGGCCGGCAGCGCCACGTTCACCGCGGAACCCTCGCCGTCCCCGGCCCCCGTCTCCTCCGGCCACCCGGTCTGCGGGAAGAGCGTCCTCGGGTGCTCGTGCAGCGAGATCGTCAGGACGCGCGGGTCCTCCCAGAACGCGGCCTGCACCCCGTCCCCGTGGTGGACGTCCACATCGACGTACGCGACCCGCTCCGCGCCCAGTTCCAGCAGCCGGGCGATGGCGAGGGCAGGGTCGTTGTAGACGCAGAACCCGGCGGCCGAGCCCGGCATGGCGTGATGCAGCCCCCCGGTGAAGTTCACCGCGTGCTCGGTCTCGCCCCGCCACACGGCCTCGGCGGCCCCGACGGACAGCCCGGCGATCAGCGCGGACGCCTCGTGCATCCCGGCGAACGCCGGATCGTCCACGGTCCCGAGCCCGTAGCTCTGGTCAGCGGCCCGCGGATTCGCGGAGGCCGCCCGCACGGCCGCCACATAGTCCTGCCGGTGCACGAGTCCCAGGCTGGAGTCCCCCAAGGGCCTCGCCGACCGCAGATCCACCGCCGTATCCAGCCCGAACGCCCGCACCAGCCCCATCGTCAGGGCCAGCCGGACGGGGTCCATCGGGTGGGTGTCCCCGAAGTCGTATCCCGTAACTGCGTCATCCCACATCAGCTGTGCGCGGCCGCTCATGCCCGCCACCGTATCGGGCGGGCTCCGGCCCGAACGCGCGGGCATACACCAGCGTCGCCAGCACCAGAACCATCGGTACGAGCATGGCCCCGCGATAACTCCACGCATCCCCCAGAGCGCCCACGAGCGGCGAACCGACCAAGAACCCGACATAGTTGAAGATGTTCAACCGGGCCACGGCAGCATCGCTGTTCCCCGGGAACATCCGCCCGGCGGCGGCGAAGGTCTGCGGCACGATCACGCAGAGCCCGAACCCGAGCATCGTGAACCCGAGCATCCCCACCCAGGCCCCGGGCGCCACCGCCACGACCGCGAACCCGCCGGCCGCCAGCAGACTCCCGCCCCGGACCACGGCGACCGCCCCGAACCGCCGCACCCCGAGGTCCCCCAGGGCCCGCCCCAGCAGGGTGGTCACCATGTAGACGCTGTACGGGACGGTCGCGAGCTGCTCCGAACTGCCCAGCACGTCCTGGAGGTACTTGGCACTCCAGTTGGAGACGGTCGAGTCCCCGATGTAGGCGAAGGTCATGATGAGGCAGAGCGGCAGCAACAGCTTGAACGAGAGGGCCCCGCCCGCACCGGCAACGGCACCGCTCTCCGTGGTTTCCGGCCCCTTCCCCTCCGTGTACCACCGGCTCCCGATCAGCGCGGCGGGCAGCAGCACGGCGACGACCGGCAGGTAGGACGCGAGCAACGACAGCTCCCACCGCGCCCCGGCCCAGGCCAGGGAGGCCCCCGCGATCCCGCCGAGGCTGTAGGCGGCGTGAAAGCCCGTCATGATGCTGCGCGCGTACACGCGTTGGAGGCTGACGCCCAGCATGTTCATGGAGGCGTCGAGCGCCCCGACGGCCAGCCCGAACACCCCGAGGGCGACGGCGACGTGCCACATCTGCCGCCCGGCGCCCACCCCGAGCAGAGCGAGGAGGACGAGGGGCTGGGCCCACCGCAGGACGACGCTCGGCCGCACCCGCGCGACCACCTTCTCGGTGGCCACGCTGCCGGCCCCCGCCAGGATCGGGACAGCGGCGAGGAAGACGGGCAGCAGCCCGTCGGATATCCCGTACTGGTCCTGGATGGCGGGGATACGCGTCACCAGAAGAGCGAAAGCCACGCCTTGAACACCGAAGCTCAGCCCCAGGGAGGCCCTGCCGTGCCGCAAGCCCGCATCAGTCATGGCCGCGAGCGTAGAGCCAGGCACTACCCATGGGTAGATGGATCAGCCGAGCAGTTTCCGGACGAACGAGCTCCGGAGGAGCGGCTTCAGGCGAGCAGTTGGGGGAGCTGGGCCATGTCGGAGAAATGCCCGGTCACTCCGACGAGCCGGTCGGCGGGCACCATCGAGGTGAACCCGTACACGTCCATGCCGGCCGCCCGCGCCGCTTCGACTCCGAGCGGGCTGTCCTCGATGACGACGCACCGCTCGGGCGCGACGCCCATGCGCTCGGCGGCGTGCAGGAACAGGTCCGGCGCCGGCTTGCCCCGTCCGACGTCCTCCGAGCTGAAGATCCACTCCTCCTCGAACCACTGGTCGATCCCCGTCTTGCGGTGCCCGACCCGGATCCGTTCATGGCTCCCGGAGGAGGCGACGCAGTAGTCCACCCCGTCCGCGACGAGCTTCCCGAGCAGTTCCTCGGTCCCGTCGACGGCCACCAGTTCCTCCTGGAAGGCGGCGAACGTGCGGGTGGCGAGCGTGGTGTCGAAGTCCTCGGGCAGCTTCTGCCCGGTCCGCTCCTCGACGAGGTCGTGGACCCGGTGCACGGCGGACCCCATGTAGTCACGGAGCGATTCCTCGTACGAGGTGGGGTGACCGAGCTCGGTCAGGTAGCCGGAGAGGACGGTGTTGGCGAGCGGCTCGCTGTCGACGAGCACACCGTCGTTGTCGAAGATGACCAGTTCATAGCGCATGGTCCGACCCTAGACGTTCAGAACGCAGAAAAGCCCCGTGCCACAAGGGCACGGGGCTTTCCCACAAAGATTGTTCGGCGGCGTCCTACTCTCCCACAGGGTCCCCCCTGCAGTACCATCGGCGCTGAAAGGCTTAGCTTCCGGGTTCGGAATGTAACCGGGCGTTTCCCTAACGCAATGACCACCGAAACACTATGAAATTTAGAACACCGGGCAAAATCACGGCTGTTCGTTATTTCAGAACTAACACAGTGGACGCGAGCAACTGAGGACAAGCCCTCGGCCTATTAGTACCAGTCAGCTCCACCCCTTACAGGGCTTCCACATCTGGCCTATCAACCCAGTCGTCTACTGGGAGCCTTAACCAATCAAGTTGGTGGGAATACTCATCTCGAAGCAGGCTTCCCGCTTAGATGCTTTCAGCGGTTATCCTTTCCGAACGTAGCCAACCAGCCATGCCCTTGGCAGGACAACTGGCACACCAGAGGTTCGTCCGTCCCGGTCCTCTCGTACTAGGGACAGCCCTTCTCAATATTCCTACGCGCACAGCGGATAGGGACCGAACTGTCTCACGACGTTCTAAACCCAGCTCGCGTACCGCTTTAATGGGCGAACAGCCCAACCCTTGGGACCGACTCCAGCCCCAGGATGCGACGAGCCGACATCGAGGTGCCAAACCATCCCGTCGATATGGACTCTTGGGGAAGATCAGCCTGTTATCCCCGGGGTACCTTTTATCCGTTGAGCGACAGCGCTTCCACAAGCCACTGCCGGATCACTAGTCCCGACTTTCGTCCCTGCTCGACCCGTCGGTCTCACAGTCAAGCTCCCTTGTGCACTTACACTCAACACCTGATTACCAACCAGGCTGAGGGAACCTTTGGGCGCCTCCGTTACTCTTTAGGAGGCAACCGCCCCAGTTAAACTACCCATCAGACACTGTCCCTGATCCGGATCACGGACCCAGGTTAGACATCCAGCACGACCAGAGTGGTATTTCAACGACGACTCCACAACCACTGGCGTGGCCGCTTCACAGTCTCCCACCTATCCTACACAAGCCGAACCGAACACCAATATCAAACTATAGTAAAGGTCCCGGGGTCTTTCCGTCCTGCTGCGCGAAACGAGCATCTTTACTCGTAGTGCAATTTCACCGGGCCTATGGTTGAGACAGTCGAGAAGTCGTTACGCCATTCGTGCAGGTCGGAACTTACCCGACAAGGAATTTCGCTACCTTAGGATGGTTATAGTTACCACCGCCGTTTACTGGCGCTTAAGTTCTCAGCTTCGCCACCCCGAAGAGCAGCTAACCGGTCCCCTTAACGTTCCAGCACCGGGCAGGCGTCAGTCCGTATACATCGCCTTACGGCTTCGCACGGACCTGTGTTTTTAGTAAACAGTCGCTTCTCGCTGGTCTCTGCGGCCACCCCCAGCTCAAGCAGCAAGTGCTATCACCAGGAATGGCCCCCCTTCTCCCGAAGTTACGGGGGCATTTTGCCGAGTTCCTTAACCATAGTTCACCCGAACGCCTCGGTATTCTCTACCTGACCACCTGAGTCGGTTTAGGGTACGGGCCGCCATGAAACTCGCTAGAGGCTTTTCTCGACAGCATAGGATCATCCACTTCACCACAATCGGCTCGGCATCAGGTCTCAGACACATGTTGCGCGGATTTGCCTACACAACGTCCTACACCCTTACCCCGGGACAACCACCGCCCGGGCTGGACTACCTTCCTGCGTCACCCCATCGCTTACCTACTACAAGTCTGGTTCATCGGCTCCACCACTACCCTCAACTCCGAAGAGATCGGGCCGGCTTCACGGACTTAGCATCGCCTGATTCAGTACTGGGCGTTTCAAAGCGGGTACCGGAATATCAACCGGTTGTCCATCGACTACGCCTGTCGGCCTCGCCTTAGGTCCCGACTTACCCTGGGCAGATCAGCTTGACCCAGGAACCCTTAGTCAATCGGCGCACACGTTTCTCACGTGTGTATCGCTACTCATGCCTGCATTCTCACTCGTGAACCGTCCACAACTCGCTTCCGCGGCTGCTTCACCCGGCACACGACGCTCCCCTACCCATCCACACAGGCGTTGGCCCTATATGTGTGAATGACACGACTTCGGCGGTACGCTTGAGCCCCGCTACATTGTCGGCGCGGAATCACTTGACCAGTGAGCTATTACGCACTCTTTCAAGGGTGGCTGCTTCTAAGCCAACCTCCTGGTTGTCTCTGCGACTCCACATCCTTTCCCACTTAGCGTACGCTTAGGGGCCTTAGTCGATGCTCTGGGCTGTTTCCCTCTCGACCATGGAGCTTATCCCCCACAGTCTCACTGCCGCGCTCTCACTTACCGGCATTCGGAGTTTGGCTAAGGTCAGTAACCCGGTAGGGCCCATCGCCTATCCAGTGCTCTACCTCCGGCAAGAAACACACGACGCTGCACCTAAATGCATTTCGGGGAGAACCAGCTATCACGGAGTTTGATTGGCCTTTCACCCCTAACCACAGGTCATCCCCCAGGTTTTCAACCCTGGTGGGTTCGGTCCTCCACGAAGTCTTACCTCCGCTTCAACCTGCCCATGGCTAGATCACTCCGCTTCGGGTCTAGAGCGTGCAACTCAAACGCCCTGTTCGGACTCGCTTTCGCTACGGCTTCCCCACACGGGTTAACCTCGCTACACACCGCTAACTCGCAGGCTCATTCTTCAAAAGGCACGCAGTCACGACTGTATGTGCAAGCACATACAGCGACGCTCCCACGGCTTGTAGGCACACCGTTTCAGGTACTATTTCACTCCGCTCCCGCGGTACTTTTCACCATTCCCTCACGGTACTATCCGCTATCGGTCACCAGGGAATATTTAGGCTTAGCGGGTGGTCCCGCCAGATTCACACGGGATTTCTCGGGCCCCGTGCTACTTGGGTGTCTCTCAAACAAGCCGCTGATGTTTCAGCTACGGGGGTCTTACCCTCTACGCCGGACCTTTCGCATGTCCTTCGCCTACATCAACGGTTTCTGACTCGTCTCACAGCCGGCAGACTGTAAAAGAGAGATCCCACAACCCCACATGCGCAACCCCTGCCGGGTATCACACGCATACGGTTTGGCCTCATCCAGTTTCGCTCGCCACTACTCCCGGAATCACGGTTGTTTTCTCTTCCTGAGGGTACTGAGATGTTTCACTTCCCCTCGTTCCCTCCACACTGCCTATGTGTTCAGCAGCGGGTGACAGCCCATGACGACTGCCGGGTTTCCCCATTCGGAAACCCCCGGATCAAAGCTTGGTTGACAGCTCCCCGGGGACTATCGTGGCCTCCCACGTCCTTCATCGGTTCCTGGTGCCAAGGCATCCACCGTGCGCCCTTAAAAACTTGGCCACAGATGCTCGCGTCCACTGTGCAGTTCTCAAACAACGACCAGCCACCCACCACCCCGTCCCGAAAGACGAGTTCACTGGGGCCGGATCAGAAGGCAGCCATACGGCCATACCCTCAGATACCCAACAACGTGCCCGGCCCGACCGATCTCTCACCACGTTCCACGCCGAAGCAGTACTAGCAGTGATCAACCTGTCGTGCCGAATAGTCAACGTTCCACCCATGAGCTGACCACCGTCGAACATTTGCCGACGTAGTGGCTCTGGATTCCTTACGGAATCTAGATGCTCCTTAGAAAGGAGGTGATCCAGCCGCACCTTCCGGTACGGCTACCTTGTTACGACTTCGTCCCAATCGCCAGTCCCACCTTCGACAGCTCCCTCCCACAAGGGGTTGGGCCACCGGCTTCGGGTGTTACCGACTTTCGTGACGTGACGGGCGGTGTGTACAAGGCCCGGGAACGTATTCACCGCAGCAATGCTGATCTGCGATTACTAGCAACTCCGACTTCATGGGGTCGAGTTGCAGACCCCAATCCGAACTGAGACCGGCTTTTTGAGATTCGCTCCGCCTCGCGGCATCGCAGCTCATTGTACCGGCCATTGTAGCACGTGTGCAGCCCAAGACATAAGGGGCATGATGACTTGACGTCGTCCCCACCTTCCTCCGAGTTGACCCCGGCAGTCTCCTGTGAGTCCCCATCACCCCGAAGGGCATGCTGGCAACACAGAACAAGGGTTGCGCTCGTTGCGGGACTTAACCCAACATCTCACGACACGAGCTGACGACAGCCATGCACCACCTGTATACCGACCACAAGGGGGGCACCATCTCTGATGCTTTCCGGTATATGTCAAGCCTTGGTAAGGTTCTTCGCGTTGCGTCGAATTAAGCCACATGCTCCGCTGCTTGTGCGGGCCCCCGTCAATTCCTTTGAGTTTTAGCCTTGCGGCCGTACTCCCCAGGCGGGGAACTTAATGCGTTAGCTGCGGCACCGACGACGTGGAATGTCGCCAACACCTAGTTCCCAACGTTTACGGCGTGGACTACCAGGGTATCTAATCCTGTTCGCTCCCCACGCTTTCGCTCCTCAGCGTCAGTAATGGCCCAGAGATCCGCCTTCGCCACCGGTGTTCCTCCTGATATCTGCGCATTTCACCGCTACACCAGGAATTCCGATCTCCCCTACCACACTCTAGCTAGCCCGTATCGAATGCAGACCCGGGGTTAAGCCCCGGGCTTTCACATCCGACGTGACAAGCCGCCTACGAGCTCTTTACGCCCAATAATTCCGGACAACGCTTGCGCCCTACGTATTACCGCGGCTGCTGGCACGTAGTTAGCCGGCGCTTCTTCTGCAGGTACCGTCACTTTCGCTTCTTCCCTGCTGAAAGAGGTTTACAACCCGAAGGCCGTCATCCCTCACGCGGCGTCGCTGCATCAGGCTTTCGCCCATTGTGCAATATTCCCCACTGCTGCCTCCCGTAGGAGTCTGGGCCGTGTCTCAGTCCCAGTGTGGCCGGTCGCCCTCTCAGGCCGGCTACCCGTCGTCGCCTTGGTAGGCCATTACCCCACCAACAAGCTGATAGGCCGCGGGCTCATCCTTCACCGCCGGAGCTTTCAACCCCGTCCCATGCGGGACAGAGTGTTATCCGGTATTAGACCCCGTTTCCAGGGCTTGTCCCAGAGTGAAGGGCAGATTGCCCACGTGTTACTCACCCGTTCGCCACTAATCCACCCCGAAGGGCTTCATCGTTCGACTTGCATGTGTTAAGCACGCCGCCAGCGTTCGTCCTGAGCCAGGATCAAACTCTCCGTGAATGTTTACCCGTAATCGGGTGCACACACACGAGAGCGGAACAACCGGTCGGAATAAGACCCGTTGTTCACAGCGTCCTCGCTGTGTATTTCAAAAGGAACCGCGTCCCGACCGAACGGCCGGAGACGGGGTATCAACATATCTGGCGTTGACTTTTGGCACGCTGTTGAGTTCTCAAGGAACGGACGCTTCCTTCGGTCCCGTATCACCGGGGCCCTCCGGGCGCTTCCCTTCGTTTTACTTCTTTGTCTTGCTGTCCTGCGTTTCCGACTCTATCAGACTCTTTCGTGTCCGATTCCCGGTCGAAGCGGGCCGTGCAGTTTCGCTTTCCAGGTTCTTCGCTTTCGCGTTTTCCCTTTCCGGCGAGTCCGACTCTATCAGATCCTTTCGGGCCTGATTCCCAGTCAGTGGGGCTTGTCCTCCCGGCTGTTGGGCCGTTCCGACGAGTGAGACTTTAGCGGAGTCCTGGGCCCCGACGCTAATCGGGGGCGTCCCTTCGAACGCGGATCCTCATTTCGCGCAAGCACGCGAAAAGGCATACGACGTGAGGTCGCGTGTCTTCTCGTGGTTACTGCGGAAAGGCTGTCCGGGGACCGACCGGGGTCGGCGCTCACGTCGGACAACTCGGAGCACACTACGGACCTGCCGGGGGCGTGTCAACCCCCGGCGGGAGCCATGGGTCAGCCGTTGCCGGAGGCCAGTGCGCGGCTGCGGTCGCGGGCTGCCTCCAGGGCGGCGATGAGGGCCGCCCGCACCCCGTGGTTCTCCAGCTCGCGGATCGCGCTGATCGTGGTGCCGGCGGGGCTGGTGACGGCCTCGCGGAGCTTGACCGGGTGTTCGCCGCTGTCCCGGAGCATGACGGCGGCACCGATGGCGGCCTGGACGATGAGGTCGTGGGCCTGGGCGCGGGGCAGGCCGAGCAGGATGCCCGCGTCGGTCATGGCCTCGACCAGGAAGTAGAAGTAGGCGGGGCCGGAGCCGGAGAGGGCGGTGGCCGCGTCCTGCTGTGACTCCGGAACGCGCAGGGTCTTGCCGACGCCGCCGAAGATCTCCTCGGCCGTGGCGAGGTGCGCGCCGGTGGCGTGGCTGCCCGCCGAGATGACGGACATCCCCTCGTCGACGAGGACCGGGGTGTTGGGCATGACCCGGACGACCGGGGTGTCCGGGGTGAGCCGCTCCTCGATGAACGTGGTGGTGATGCCCGCTGCCGCGCTGATGACCAGACGGTCGGCGGTGACGTGCGGGGCGAGTTCGTCCAGGAGCTTGCCCATGTCCTGCGGCTTGACCGCGAGGATGAGGATGTCGGCGTTCTTGGCCGCCTCCGCGTTGGTGACGGACTCGACCCCGTACCGCGTGTGCAGTTCCTGGGCCCGGTCGCTGCGGCGGGTGGTCACCAGGATGTCGGCCGGTCGCCAGCCCGCCCGGATCATCCCGCTGAGCAGGGCCTCGCCGATCTTGCCGGTACCGAGGACTGCGACTGTCTGGGTCATGCGTTCACCCTCCGGGCTGTGCTGTGGGCCGGGCTGTCTCTGCTGCCCGTCATCCTCGCATCGGGGTTCTCACGGCGTACGGCGGCGAAGGGTGATCGCGCCGAGGCAGAGGACCAGCACGGCGCTTCCCGCGACCACGGCGATGTCGCGGACGAAGTCGCCGGTGATGTCGGGGTGCTGGAGGACCTGGTTCATGCCGTCGACGGCGTACGACATGGGCAGGACGTTCGAGATCGCCTCCAGAACCGGGTGCATCGCCTCGCGCGGGGTGAACAGGCCGCACAGCAGGAGCTGCGGGAAGATCACGGCCGGCATGAACTGGACCGCCTGGAACTCGGACGCGGCGAACGCGGAGACGAACAGGCCGAGCGCGGTGCCGAGCAGGGCGTCGAGCAGCGCGACCAGGAGCAGCAGCCAGGGGGAGCCGACGACGTCCAGGCCCAGCAGCCAGACCGAGACGGCCGTCGCGAGTGCCGACTGGACGACCGCGACCGCACCGAACGCGAGGGCGTACCCGGCGATCAGGCCGCCCTTGCCGAGCGGGAGGGCGAGGAGGCGTTCCAGGGTGCCCGTGGTGCGTTCGCGCAGGGTGGCGATCGAGGTCACCAGGAACATCGTGATCAGCGGGAAGATCCCGAGGAGGGAGGCTCCGGTCGCGTCGAAGGTGCCGGGTGCGCCGTCGAAGACGTAACGGAGCAGGGTGATCAGAAGGACGGGAACGATCACCAGGAGGGCGATCGTGCGGGGGTCGTGGGTGAGCTGGCGCAGGACGCGGCCCGCGGTGGCGGTCATCGGGAGGCCTCCTCGGTGGTGAGGGGTGCGGCGGTCTTGTCGGTCGGAGGCTCTTCGGCCGGGTGCTCGTCGGTCGGGTGATCCCCGGATCGGTCCGCGTCGGCCCGGTCCGTGTCGACGAGGTGGAGGAACGCCTCCTCGACCGTGGCCGTGCCGGTGCGGTGGCGCAGCGCGTCGGGGGTGTCCTCGGCGAGGATCCGGCCGTCGCGCATCAGGAGCAGGCGGTGGCAGCGTTCGGCCTCGTCCATGACGTGGGACGAGATGAGGATCGTGGTGCCGCGGCCGGCCAGGCGGTGGAAGAGGTCCCAGAGGTCCCGGCGGAGTACGGGGTCGAGCCCGACGGTCGGTTCGTCCAGGACCAGCAGGTCCGGGGTGCCGAGCAGGGCGACGGCCAGCGAGACGCGGCTGCGCTGGCCGCCGGAGAGCGCGCCGGCGAGGGCGTCGGCGCGGCTCGTGAGGTCGACGTCGTCGATGGCGCGGGTGACGGCCTCGCGGCGGGCGTCCCGATGGGTGCGGCCGGGGTGCAGGACGGCGGCGAAGTAGTCGAGGTTCTGCCGGACGGTGAGGTCGGTGTAGACGGAGGGCGCCTGGGTGACATAGCCGATGCGGGGGCGCAGGGCCGGGTCTCCCGCGGGGTGGCCGAGGACGTCGAGGACGCCGGTGACCTTGGCCTGGGTGCCGACCACCGCCCGCATGAGGGTGGTCTTGCCGCAGCCCGAGGGGCCGAGGAGGCCGGTGATGGAGCCGGAGGGGACGGTGAAGTCGAGGGCGCGCAGGACGGTGCGGGTGCCTCGGACGACGGTGAGGTCGCGGGCCGCGATCGCCGAGGTCGGTGGTGGGGATGTGTCCGGGGCCGGGTGCGTCGTGGGGGCGGTCGGTGCCGCCCCGGGCTCTTTATTCATCATGTGATGAATTATTGGCCCGACAGAGCCGCCCGTCAAGAAGGCAGGAAGGCGGGAAGGGAAGAAAGGAGGGATGCCGGAAACGGCCCGGCCCGCCGACGTGGTGTCGGCGGGCCGGGCCGTGGGTGCGGTGTGCGGGGCTTCGGCGGCCTCAGCCGCGCTTCGGGCGCTTGCGGCCGGAGGCCTTGCGGGCCGCCGGGTTGCCGGTGCGGGTCGAGCGGCGCTTCTCGAACTGGGCGCGGGCCTTCTCGTACTCGGTGCGGCGCAGCTTCTCGCCCGGGGCCTCGGTGAGCGAGCGGACGAAGTAGGCGAGGAGCGACCCGATGAAGCCGATGGACTTCAGGCCGCGCAGGGCGTCCTCGCGGGACGGGTCCTCGGGGCGGGCGCCGAAGCCCTCCCAGGTCTTGCGGAACGCGATGGCGCTGCAGATCGAGAACATCGCGATGACCAGCATCCCGACGATCCCTCCGACGTCCGCGATCTCCAGCCCCTCGTAGGCGAAGCGCAGGACGAAGCAGGCGGCGACGGCGGCGGCCAGGGAGCCGGCGGCGACGCCGGCGCGGCGGAGCCCGTAACCGCCGTCGTGGTCGACCCACGTCGTGCCGAAGAAACGGATCGGCTCGGGCTGCGGTCCCGGGGCCGTGGCGGTCGGGGTGCCGGGGGCTGCGCTGTTCTCGCTCACGGGGTCGATTATCCCCCGCCGCCCCCGGTACCCCGGGTGGTGCCGTCAGTCGCAGCGCGGTGCGACGTAGCCGTCACGTCCCGTGTCGACGTAGGCGTCCGCGACGAACTGGCCGTTGGCGATGTTGTCCCAGAGGTTCGACGTGCCGTACGGGCCGGTGACCCGCTCCCCCGGCTTCTGGCAGTAGATCGGGACCTTCTGTCCGTACGGCAGGGTCCGGACGATGCGGTAGCTGGTGCCCGGTCCGGTGCGGACGTTGACCCGGTAGCCCGGGGCGATCGGGTAGCGGGTGCCGGACGCGGTGGTCTCCACCGTGAGTTCCTCGGCCCCCGCCGGTTCCTGCGTGTGCTCGTCAACGCCCATGCGGGCCTCCCCCGTTGAGATGTCCCGTACGCGCCGGTGCGTACGACGCGCAGGCTAGCAAGCGCCGTGCTTCTCGCACGCACCATCGACTAGGCTCCGTGCGTCGCATGCGCGTGAACACACGGGGGTGGGCGATGCCGCCGCTGCGAGAGCCCGGAGCGCATCCGGAAGCGGAGTTTCCGCAGTACGCCGGCGCCTACCGACTCGAAGCCTGTCTCGGCTCGGGCGGCATGGGGGTCGTGCATCTGGCGCGCTCGGCCTCGGGGATGCAGCTCGCGGTGAAGGTCGTGCACGCGCCGTATGCGGCGGATCCCGAGTTCAGGGCGCGGTTCCGGCAGGAGGTGGCGGCCGCGCGGCGGGTCAGCGGGGCGTTCACCGCGCCCGTCGTCGACGCCGATCCGGAGGCCGACCGGCCCTGGATGGCGACTCTCTACGTGCCCGGGCCCACGCTCGCCGAGCAGGTGAAGCGGAACGGTCCGATGGCCCCCGCCGCGCTGCGCAGGCTGACCGCGGGACTGGCCGAGGCGCTGCGGGACATCCACCGGGCGGGTGTGATCCACCGCGACCTCAAGCCGAGCAACGTGCTGCTGACCGACGGGGGCCCCAAGGTCATCGACTTCGGGATCTCGCGGCCGTACGACAGTGATCTGCGCACCGAGACCGGCAAGCTGATCGGGTCGCCGCCCTACATGGCTCCCGAGCAGTTCCAGCGTCCGCGCGAGGTGGGGCCGCCGGCCGATGTGTTCGCGCTGGGGGCCGTGATCGTCCACGCGGCGACGGGCCGGGGGCCGTTCGACTCGGACAGCCCGTACATCGTGGCGTACCAGGTGGTGCACGATCAGCCGGATCTGGGCGGGGTGCCCGAGGAACTGGCCCCGCTGGTCGCCCGGTGCCTGGCGAAGGACCCGGCCGAGCGGCCGACGCCGGACGAGGTGATGGCAGCGCTGGCGCCCCCGTCGTACGAGGCCGAGGCGTTCGTACCGGCGCAGCGGCGGCGGGCGGTGGTCGCGGCGGCGGTGCCGGCCGTGCCGGACGGGGCGCGGGACGGTTCGGAGGAGGACACGCACGTGCGGGCCGCGCCGCCGGTCCGCCGCCGGTGGCTGCCGCGGGCCCGGCTGGTCGTGGCGGCGGCGGTGCTTCTGCTGGTGGCGGGGGCGGGCGCTGGGGCGTACGCGTATGGGGCGGCGGCGGGGGCGGGGGCGGTACGGAGACGCGCCCTCCCGGACCGGAAGCGGGCAAGCCGGAGGCCGGGGGTGCCGTCGCTCCCTGGCGTACCGAGCTGCGGAGCACCGGGAGCGCCACGCCCGTCTGTGCCGGAGCCGGGGGCGGGGGCGCGCTGTACTGCTCGGTGGCCGGGACCGGGACGGTCAGGATCGATCCGGCGGACGGGCGGGTGGTCTGGTCGGCCCGGTCCTCCTCGGACGGGGGCGTGCATGCCCCGGTCGTCTCGGGTGCGGTCGTGCTGGCCGGCGGCCCGGACGGGCGGCTGCGCGCGTTCGACCCGGTGAAGGGGACCGCCGTCCGGGACACCTCGCTGTCCGCGGGCCCCGGGGCGGCGTTCCCGGCGGGTGACACCCTGCTGGCCGTCGCGGACGACGGGACGTTGACGGCGCTGGACGGGGCGAGCGGGGCGTCCCGCTGGAAGAAGCGGCCGGCGGGGCACGTACGGCCGGACTTCGCGCTGTACGACGGTGGGTCCGGGCTCGCCTACGCCTTCGAGCACGCCCCCTCGGGTGCGTCGACGCTCGTCACGGCGGTGGACGCGGGCAGCGGCCGGGTGTCCTGGCAGCGGCGGCTGGACGGGGTGCTGACCCCGGTCTCCACGGCCGGGGCCGGGGAGCTGGTGCTGACCGCGATGGACGAGAACTCGGACACCGCCGAGCTGGTCCGGTACGCGCCCGCGTCCGGTGTCGCCGCACGGATCGCGCTGCCCTTCACCCTGGACGGGCCGCAGGTGGTCATGGCCGGGGATGTCGCGTACCTGCTGGGGCGGGGCGGTTCGCTGCTGGCCGTGGAGACGGGGGCGGGCGGCGGTGCGGGGGCGGAGCTGTGGCGGCTGGAGACGGGGGTCGGCCGGGCGTCCGCTCCGGTGCTCGGGGAGGGCGGGCACCTGTATTTCTCCGCGGCGGACGGGCGGTTGCTGGCGGTCGACACGGGGCGGGGGGCGTTGGTGGGGCAGACCCGGGCCCGGCTGAGCGGGGGGAAGCTGACGTATGCGTCGGATCTGCCCGCACCGGTGGCGGGGCGGATGGTGGTGGGGGCGGCGCCGGACGGGTCGGTGTTCGCGGTGGACGGGGCGGAGCCGGGGGGCTGGTGAGGGCCGCCCTGGGGTTTCCGGGGCTCCGCCCCGGGCGCCGCTCCTCAATCGCCGGAGGGGCTTGAATGGGTTGCCCGGGGACGCTGGAGCGCCGGCCCCTCGGCCGGAAGGGCCGGTGGGAGGGGCCGGAATGCTCGCCGGAGCGGCTGGTGAGGCCGGTCCGCCGCCGGGTTCCCCGGGGCTCCGCCCCAAACCCCGCTCCTCAATCGCCGGAGGGGCTTGGATGTGCTCGCCCGGAGACGCTGGGAGCGCCGGCACAAGGCTTGGTCGTGGCGCCCGGAGCCGCGGAGTGCGTCGGCGCCTCGGCTGAGGTGTCAGCCGAGGCGCCGGGCGGAAGCGTCAGCCGAGCTTCGAGATGTCCCGGACCGCGCCCCGGTCCGCGCTCGTCGCCATCGCGGCGTAGGCGCGCAGTGCGGCCGAGACCTTGCGGTCACGGTTCTTCGGGGCGTAGACGCCGTTCAGCGCCTCGCGGCGGGTGGCCAGTTCGGCGTCGTCGACGAGCAGTTCGATCGCGCGGTTCGGAATGTCGATGCGGATCCGGTCGCCGTCCTCGACCAGCGCGATGGTGCCGCCGGAGGCCGCCTCGGGCGAGGCGTGGCCGATGGAGAGGCCCGACGTACCGCCGGAGAAACGGCCGTCGGTGACGAGGGCGCAGACCTTGCCCAGGCCCCGGCCCTTGAGGAAGGAGGTGGGGTAGAGCATCTCCTGCATCCCGGGGCCGCCGCGCGGGCCCTCGTAACGGATGACGACGACGTCGCCCGGCTGGATCTCCTTGCGGAGGATCTTGTCGACGGCCTCGTCCTGCGATTCGCAGACGACGGCGGGGCCCTCGAAGGTCCAGATCGACTCGTCGACGCCGGCCGTCTTCACGACGCAGCCGTCCTCGGCGAGGTTGCCCTTGAGGACGGCGAGTCCGCCGTCCTTGGAGTAGGCGTGCTCGACGTCGCGGATGCAGCCGCCCGCCGCGTCCAGGTCGAGGGTGTCCCACCGCTCGGACTGCGAGAAGGCGGTCGCGGAGCGGACGCAGCCGGGGGCAGCGTGCCACAGCTCGACGGCCTCGGGGGACGGGGAGCCGCCCCGCACGTCCCAGTCCTTCAGCCACTCGGCGAGGGTGTCGGAGTGCACCGAGTGGACGTCCTCGTTGAGCAGGCCGCCGCGGTGGAGCTCGCCGAGGAGGGCGGGGATGCCGCCGGCCCGGTGGACGTCCTCCATGTAGTACGTGCCGCCGGGGGCGACGTTGGGGGCGACCTTGGCGAGGCACGGGACGCGGCGCGAGACCTCGTTGATGTCTTCGAGGTCGTAGGCCAGCTCGGCCTCCTGGGCGGCGGCCAGCAGGTGCAGGATCGTGTTGGTCGAGCCGCCCATGGCGATGTCCAGCGCCATCGCGTTGTCGAACGCGGCGCGGGTGCCGATGGAGCGCGGCAGCACCGTGGCGTCGTCCTGCTCGTAGTAGCGCTTGGTGATCTCGACGACCGTGCGGCCGGCCTCCTCGTACAGCGCCCTGCGGGCGGTGTGGGTGGCGAGGACGGAGCCGTTGCCGGGGAGGGACAGGCCGAGGGCCTCGGTCAGGCAGTTCATCGAGTTGGCGGTGAACATCCCGGAACAGCTGCCGCAGGTGGGGCAGGCGTTCTCCTCGATACGGAGGATGTCCTCGTCGGAGATGGACTCGTCGACCGCGTCGCTGATCGCGTTGACCAGGTCGAGTTTTCGCACGGTCCCGTCGACGAGGGTGGCCTTGCCGGCCTCCATCGGCCCGCCGGAGACGAAGACGGTCGGGATGTTGAGGCGCATCGCGGCGTTCAGCATGCCCGGGGTGATCTTGTCGCAGTTGGAGATGCAGATCAGGGCGTCCGCGCAGTGCGCCTCGACCATGTACTCCACGGAGTCGGCGATCAGGTCGCGGGAGGGCAGGCTGTAGAGCATGCCGCCGTGGCCCATCGCGATGCCGTCGTCCACGGCGATGGTGTTGAACTCGCGGGGGACCGCGCCCGCCGCCTGGATCGCCTCGGAGACGATCCGGCCGACCGGGGCGAGGTGGGTGTGGCCGGGGACGAACTCGGTGAACGAGTTGGCGACGGCGATGATCGGCTTGCCGATGTCCGCGCTCGCTACGCCCGACGCGCGCATAAGGGCGCGCGCGCCCGCCATGTTGCGTCCGTGGGTGACCGTGCGGGACCTCAGCTCGGGCATCGTCGCTCGCTCCTTCAACAGAAAAGACTGTCCTTCGAGCGTACGCCCCGAATCCAAGATCTGGACAGGCCGTCCGGAATGCGGGACGCGGTGGTCGCTGGGTGGTCACCCAGCCGCGCGGCTTCAGGCCTCGCCCAAGTATCTCTGGAGCGTGGGCGCCACCATCGCGACGATGTCCTCCGGGTCGGCGGAGGCGAGCGGCTCGGCGCGGACCACGTACCGGAGCATCGCGATGCCGAGCATGTGCGAGGCGGCCAGCTCGGCCCGGAGGGTCGGGTCCGGTACGTCCAGCTCGGCCGCGACCCGCTCCAGCAGCCGGCGCAGCACGAAGTCGCGCAGGACGTTCGCGGCCGCCTCGTGGGTGACCGCCGAGCGCAGGATCGCCAGCAGGGGCGTACGGGTGCCGGGGTCCTCCCACACGGAGAGGAAGAAGCGCGCCAGCCGCTCCCCCAGACCGTCCGGATCGCCGCCGAGCACGGCCGGGAGGACCAGGGCGGGTTCGAAGGTGACCTCGACGGCCGCCGCGAAGACCTCGTCCTTCGTGCCGAAGTAGTGGTGGACGAGGGCCGCGTCGACCCCGGCGGCCTTGGCGATGCCCCGGATCGACGTCTTGTCGTAGCCGCGCTCGGCGAACTCCGTGCGCGCTGCCTCCAGGATGCGCGTACGGGCGTCGGGGCCCTCGGACGCGGCCTTGCGGGAGGGGCGGCCCCGGCGGCGCGGGGCCGGAGCGTCGTCGGTGGTGGGGGTCGGCTCGGGGTGCTCGGTCACGGGCGGTGGATCTTCGGGGACGGTTCGGGGGCGGCGACGGAGGCGGCCAGGTGGAGGCGGGTGAAGGCCAGCGCCTCCGCGAGATCGGCCTCGCGTTCGGCGGAGGACATCGCGCGCCGGGTGTTGACCTCGATGACGACATGGCCGTCGAAGCCCGTACGGGCCAGGCGCTCCAGCAGCTCCGCGCACGGCTGGTCGCCCCGGCCGGGCACCAGGTGCTCGTCCTTGGCCGAGCCCTTGCCGTCGGCGAGGTGGACGTGGGCGAGCCGGTCGCCCATCCGGTCCACCATGGCGAGCGCCTCGGTGCGGGCGGTCGCGGTGTGCGAGAGGTCGACCGTGAAGTGCCGGTAGTCGTCGTTGGTGACGTCCCAGTCGGGGGCGTACGCGAGCATCTCGCGGTCCCGGTAGCGCCAGGGGTACATGTTCTCGACGGCGAACCGGACGTCCGTCTCGCCGGCCATCCGCCAGATCCCGGTCACGAAGTCGCGGGCGTAGGTGCGCTGCCACCGGAACGGCGGGTGCACCACGACGGTGGAGGCGCCGAGCTTCTCGGCGGCGGCCCTCGCCCGCTGGAGCTTGACCCAGGGGTCGGTGGACCAGACGCGCTGGGTGATCAGGAGGCAGGGGGCGTGCACCGCGAGGATCGGGACCCGGTGGTAGTCGGAGAGCCGGCGCAGGGCCTCGATGTCCTGGCTGACGGGGTCGGTCCAGACCATGACCTCGACGCCGTCGTACCCCAGGCGCGCGGCGATCTCGAAGGCCGTCGCCGTGGACTCGGGGTAGACCGAGGCCGTCGACAGGGCGACCTTCGCATCGGGGATGCGCACCACTGGTTCTGCCACCTGGACAGCGTACGGGCAGTGATGCGCCACTCCGAGTGGTCCTGGCCGAAAGTGATCAGGGCCATGGGGGCGTGACCGTACGTCACCGCAGCGGAGCTTCCCGTACGGTCCCCCTCCGCCTCATCCGGGCAGGGCGGCCCGTTCCGCCGGGAGGTGGTCCAGGCGGCGCAGGATCACGCCCTCGCGCAGGGCCCAGGGACAGATCTCCAGCTCGTCGACGCCGAACAGGTCCATCGCCCCCTCGGCCACCAGCGCCCCGGCGAGCAGCTGAGGGGCCCGGCCCTCGGAGACCCCGGGGAGCCGGCCGCGCTCCTCGACGGTCATCGCCGCCAGCTTGGGCACCCACTCCTCCAGCGCCTTGCGGCTCAGCGAGCGCTGGACGTACAGGCCCTCGGTGGAGCGGGCGGCTCCGGCGATCCGGGCGAGCTGCTTGAAGGTCTTGGAGGTGGCGACGACGTGGTCGGGGCGGCCGGCCCGGCTGAACTCGCCCACCGTCCGCGCGATGCTGGCCCGGACGTGCCGGCGCAGCGCCCTGACCTGTTCGGGGCCGGCCGGGTCGTCCGGCAGCCAGGCACTGGTGAGGCGGCCCGCGCCGAGCGGCAGGGAGACGGCGGTGTCGGGCTCCTCGTCGATCCCGAAGGCGATCTCCAGGGAACCGCCGCCGATGTCGAGGACCAGCAGCTTGCCCGCGGACCAGCCGAACCAGCGGCGGGCGGCGAGGAAGGTGAGCCGGGCCTCCTCCTCGCCGCTGAGGACGGCGAGGTCGACGCCGGTCTCGATCCGCACCCGTTCCAGCACCTGGTCCGCGTTGGTGGCCTCGCGGACCGCGGAGGTGGCGAACGGAAGCACGTCCTCGCACCCCTTGTCCTCGGCGGCCTGGACGGCACCGGCGATCGTCGCGACGAGCCGGTCGACGCCGAGGGGGCCGATCGCACCGGTCCCGTCGAGCAGTTCGGCGAGCCGGAGCTCGGCCTTGTGCGAGTGCGCGGGCAGCGGGCGGGCACCGGGGTGGGCGTCTACCACCAGCAGGTGAACCGTGTTCGATCCCACGTCGAGGACTCCGAGTCTCATAGGGGAACGCTACTGCGCCATGAGGCTTACGCTGTCCGCGTGCCAAAGACGAAAAAGGCTAAGCAGGACAAAGCCACGAAGAAGCCGAAGTCGAACAAGCCGGCGCCACAGCCGGAGGCGAACGGACCGGACCCGTCCGACGAGAAGGGCATCGACTTCGCCCGGGCCTGGGTGGAGTTCCCCGACCCGGCCGACGACGAACAGGTCTTCCGCTGCGATCTGACCTGGCTGACGTCCCGTTGGACCTGCATCTTCGGCAGCGGCTGCCAGGGCATCCAGGCGGGCCGCGCCGACGACGGCTGCTGCACGCTGGGGGCGCACTTCTCCGACGAGGACGACGAGAAGCGGGTCGCCGAGAACGTGGCACGGCTCACCCCGGAGCTGTGGCAGTTCCACGACGTCGGTACGGAGACTGGCTGGGTCGGCGTCGACGAGGACGGCGAGCGCCAGACGCGCCGCTGGGAGGGCTCCTGCATCTTCCAGAACCGGCCGGGGTTCCCCGCCGGGGCGGGCTGCTCGCTGCACATCCTGGCGCTGCGGGAGGGCAAGGAGCCCCTGGAGACCAAGCCGGACGTGTGCTGGCAGCTGCCGGTGCGGCGGACGTACGACTGGATCGACCGGCCCGACGACACCCGGGTGCTCCAGGTGACGATCGGGGAGTACGACCGCCGGGGCTGGGGCCCGGGCGGTCACGACCTGCACTGGTGGTGCACCTCGGCCACCTCGGCGCACGGGGCCGGTGACCCGGTGTACGTGTCCTACCGCCCGGAGCTGATCGAGCTGATGGGCAAGGAGGGCTACGACCGGCTGGTCGAGCTGTGCGAGGAGCGGCTGTCCTCGCTGCTGCCGATGGCACCGCATCCGGCGGATCCGCCGCTGCCCGCCGCGCAGAAGAAGCGCTGAAGAAGAAGCGCTGACCGCCAGGGGGGCCCGGGGGTGCGTCGCCCCCGGGCCCCTGGCGTCGTTTCTCAGCCTGGCGTCGTTTCTCAGCCCGTCGTCGTTCCTCAGCCTGTCGGGGCCGGGTCGGTCGGGGGCGGGTCCGTGGGGCTCGGGTCGGTCGGGTCCGGCGTGGGTTCGGGCGGGTCCGTGGGGTCGGGCGGATCGGTCGGGTCCGGCGGGTCCGTGGGGTCGGTCGGGCCCGGACCGGGGTCGGTGGGGCCGGGATCGGTCGGGCCCGGGTCCGTGGGGCCGGGATCGGTGGGGCCCGGATCGGTGGGCCCGGGGTCCGTGGGGCCCGGGTCCGTGGGGCGGGGCGATTCCGTGCCGGGGCGGGTGGGGCGCGGGCCGCCCGTGGTCGGGGCGGTGACCCCGTGGCCGTCGATGAGTACGGCGGAGCCCGAGGGGGTCAGCGAGATCCGGGCCCGCCACGGCCCGGCCGGCTGCGCGTCCCGGATCACCGAGACCGCGATCGTGGCGGACTGCCCGGCCGCAAGCGTGCCCGACGTACGGCTGAGGCGCAGCCACGGGGCATCGGTGGCCGCCGACCAGCCGACCGGTTCCCGGCCGGGGTTGGTCAGTGTGATCGTCGTGACGGCCCCGGAGGTCCGGGCCGTCACCGTCAGCCGGGCGTCGCCGTGGTGCGCGCCGCCGGTGCTGACCACCTCGGCGGTGACGTCCGGGACGCGGGCGCCGAAGCGGTTGCCGGGGCGGCCGTGGCCGGTGTTCTCGGGGTCGTACGGGTCGCCGCTCATCCCGCCGGAGCCGTCCACCTCCGTGGCGGTGACCGAGGTGCCGTCGTGGCCCTCGCCGGTCTGCGGCGCTCCCCGGTACGCGGCCCAGAGGGCGATCACGGGGGCGGCGACCACCGTCGCGACGACCGTGGTCGTCACGACCCGGGCGCGCAGCCGGTCCCGGCGGGCGGCCTGGTCCTTGGGGTCGAGCGGATATCCGCTCCGGTCGAAGCGCGGGCCCGCGGCGCGGGAGCGGTGGGCCTGGGCCATCGCCACGGACACCGAGGGCCGCGGGGCCTCCACGAGGGGCAGGGCGGTGACCGGGGCCAGGGCCGCTCCGGGCCAGGGGCCCGCCGCGTCGGCGCGTTCGGCGGCGCGGCGGCAGCGGGGGCAGTCGTCGACGTGCCGGACGAGCTCGCGGCGCAGGGCGGCGGAGAGCAGCACCTGGTGGGCGCCGGTGAGCCGGGCGACGGTGGGGCAGTCGCCGCCCTCGACGACGGCGAGGGCGGCGCGGGTGCGCTCCACCTCGCAGGCCGCGGCGGCCAGCAACTCCCGGGCCGTCGCCGCCTCCAGACCGAGCACGGCGGCGACGGAGCGCGGGGGGAGGCGGTGGCGTACGGCCAGTTCGAGGGCTTCGCGCTGTTCCGGGGTGGTGCCGGCGGCCTCGGGCCAGGCGAGCGTGGCGAGCTCCCGGCGGCGGGCCTCGACGGCCGGTGACTCGGCGGGGGCGGGCGTGGCGGCGTCCTCGGGGGTGGCGGGGGCCGGGGTCGAGCTCCAGGTGGGGGCGGCGGGCGCGGGGTGCTCCGGCGTGCGCCGGGCGGTGCGCGCCCCACTGTCGGAGGCCTTGGCCGTACGGGGTGGCTTGACCGTGCCCGAGGGGCGGCGGTGGGCCTGGCGGCCGCGCCTGCGCTCGGCGAGCGCCCGCAGGCAGGTCCACCGGGCCAGGGCGTACAGCCAGGATTTACGTTCCTCCTCGGCCGTGGGGGCCCGGGTGTCCTGCCGGTCCGCGATCGCCAGGACGGCGCCGAGCGCTTCGGTGGCCGCGTCGTGGTCGCAGAGCACGGAGAGGCAGTACGTGAAGAGGCCGTCGAGATACGGCTCGTAACGTACGGGCGGTCGCTGTGCCGGGGCGTCGGTTCCTCGGCGGTGCGCCCGGTGTGCGCCGGTGGTGTGCGTCGGGGTCTCCAGCCTGCTGCTCGTCACCCGGCGACCGTAGGCAACGGGGCGCATGCCTCAAGTGCCCCTTGAGTACATTTAATCCTTACGGGTGAATGTATCCCTCGAAAGAGTGGTGAAAGAGGACAGAGATCCCGGATTCCGCCCGTAGTGCTCCGGAGTGCTTCCGTGCGCCCTGCGCGCGTCGGGGCGGTCCACGCCGACCGCCGGGGCGGCGTTGTCGTACCCCACCTATACGGTGACGCCATGGCTGCCCGTACGAAATCCGCGAAGGACCGGCCGTCCTACCGCTGCACCGAATGCGGCTGGACGACCGCCAAATGGCTCGGCCGTTGCCCCGAATGCCAGGCATGGGGGACGGTCGAGGAGTTCGGCGGCGCCCCCGCCGTGCGCACCACCGCGGCCGGCCGGGTCTCCACCGCCGCACTGCCGATCGGCCAGGTCGACAGCCGTACGGCCACGGCCCGCTCCACCGGCGTCGGCGAGCTGGACCGGGTGCTGGGCGGCGGACTCGTGCCGGGTGCGGTCGTGCTGCTGGCGGGTGAGCCGGGCGTCGGCAAGTCGACGCTGCTGCTGGACGTGGCGGCCAAGGCGGCGAGCGACGACCACCGCACGCTCTATGTGACCGCCGAGGAGTCCGCGAGCCAGGTCCGGCTGCGGGCCGACCGGATCAGGGCGATCAACGACCACCTCTACCTCGCGGCGGAGACCGATCTGTCGGCGGTGCTCGCGCATCTGGACGAGGTCAAGCCGTCGTTGCTGATCCTGGACTCGGTGCAGACGGTCGCCTCGCCCGAGATCGACGGCGCGCCCGGCGGGATGGCTCAGGTCCGGGAGGTCGCCGGGGCGCTGATCCGGGCCTCCAAGGAGCGCGGGATGGCCACGCTGCTGGTCGGCCACGTCACCAAGGACGGCGCGATCGCCGGGCCCCGGCTGCTGGAGCACCTGGTGGACGTGGTGCTGTCCTTCGAGGGGGACCGGCACGCCCGGCTGCGGCTGGTGCGCGGCGTCAAGAACCGTTACGGGGCGACCGACGAGGTCGGCTGCTTCGAGCTGCACGACGAGGGCATCACCGGTCTCGCCGACCCCTCGGGCCTCTTCCTGACCCGCCGCGACGTCGCCGTGCCCGGCACCTGCCTCACCGTGACGCTGGAGGGCAAGCGGCCCCTGGTCGCCGAGGTGCAGGCGCTCACCGTCGACTCGCAAATCCCCTCGCCCCGGCGCACGACCTCCGGTCTGGAGACCTCCCGGGTCTCGATGATGCTCGCGGTGCTGGAGCAGCGCGGCCGGATCAGCGCGCTCGGCAAGCGGGACATCTACAGCGCGACGGTGGGCGGCGTGAAGCTCACGGAGCCCGCCGCCGACCTCGCTGTCGCGCTCGCGCTGGCCAGTGCGGCCAGCGACACCCCGCTCCCGAAGAACCTGGTCGCCATCGGCGAGGTGGGGCTCGCCGGCGAGGTCAGAAGGGTCACCGGAGTGCAGCGGAGGCTGGCCGAGGCCCACCGTCTGGGCTTCACCCACGCCCTCGTGCCGACCGACCCGGGGAGGGTCCCGGCGGGTATGAAGGTCACGGAAGTGGCCGACATGGGCGACGCTCTGCGGGTCCTCCCGCGCCGCTCTCGCCAGGAGGCACCACAGGAGGACAACGCGCGCCGGTAGACTTTGCCCTGGTCTCGCCCGCCCGTGGACACGGCATGGGGGACGCAAGGGCACCGCAAACCTGTGACCGGAGGAGTGCAGTGGCAGCCAACGACCGGGCGACGACGCCCGGAAAGTCCGGCCAAGGCACCGGTAACGAGGCGCTGATGCGCGCCTCGCTGAGCGCGGTCGCGCCCGGTATGGCCCTGCGGGACGGCCTGGAGCGCATTCTCCGCGGCAATACCGGCGGCCTGATCGTGCTGGGCATGGACCGGACCGTCGAGTCGATGTGCACCGGCGGATTCGTGCTGGACGTGGAGTTCACGGCGACGCGCCTGCGCGAGCTGTGCAAGCTCGACGGGGCGCTGATCCTCGACAAGGACATGACCAAGATCCTGCGGGCCGGCGTGCAGCTGGTCCCGGACGCCTCGATCCCCACGGAGGAGACGGGCACCCGGCACCGTACGGCGGACCGGGTCTCCAAGGCGTGCGGCTTCCCCGTCGTCTCGGTCTCCCAGTCGATGCGGCTGATCGCGCTGTACGTGGACGGGGAGCGGCGGGTCCTGGAGGAGTCCTCCGCGATCCTGTCCCGGGCCAACCAGGCGCTCGCCACGCTGGAGCGGTACAAGCTCCGCCTCGACGAGGTCGCGGGCACGCTGTCCGCGCTGGAGATCGAGGACCTCGTCACCGTGCGGGACGTCACGGCGGTGGCGCAGCGCCTGGAGATGGTGCGGCGGATCGCGACGGAGATCGCGGAGTACGTGGTCGAGCTCGGCACCGACGGACGGCTGCTCTCGCTCCAGCTGGACGAGCTGATCGCGGGGGTGGAGCCGGAACGGGAGCTGGTCGTCCGGGACTACGTCCCCGAGCCGACGGCGAAACGGTCGCGCACGGTGGCCGAGGCGCTGACCGAGCTGGACTCCCTGACCCACACGGAGCTGCTGGAGCTGCCGGTGGTGGCGCGAGCCCTGGGATACAGCGGCTCGCCCGAGACCCTTGACTCGGCGGTGTCCCCCAGGGGCTTCCGGCTGCTGGCGAAGGTGCCGCGGCTGCCGGGGGCGATCATCGAGCGGCTGGTGGAGCACTTCGGTGGTCTGCAGAAGCTTCTTGCCGCCAGTGTGGATGATCTCCAGACGGTGGACGGGGTGGGCGAGGCGCGGGCGCGGAGTGTCCGCGAGGGGCTGTCGCGGCTGGCGGAGTCGTCGATCCTGGAACGCTACGTCTGACCCTTCAAGCCCGTCCGGCGACTCTCCCAGCCCGTCCGGCGTTTGAGGACGGAACCCTGCTGCCCGGCGGGCGGGGCCTTACGGGCTGGCCGGGCCCCCTTCGCGCAGCGCTCGTCCACGTGAACGGTTCCGTCCTCAAACGCCGGACGGGCTGGAATCGTCGCCCGGCCCCGTGGGTTCCGGGCTCACCCAGCCCCCTCGGACAGCGCACGACCGAGCGAACGGTTCCGTCCTCAAACGCCGGACGGGCTTGGGTGGCCGGCCCCCCGGCGAAAGGGTCAGTCCTTCGCCAGGACGAACGACGCTCGCTGGACCGGCTGGCCCGGGGCCTTCGCCTCCAGGAGGTACGTTCCCGGGCCCGCCTTCCCGGCCGGCGGCGTCACGCAGCCCGGCGCGGACAGGGTGCGGTTCCAGTCCACCGTGTGGATCACCGTCGCCCCCGCCGGCACCTTCAGGAACAGCGGGCCCCCCGCAGCGGGGCAGTCCTTCGAGGACCAGATCGGGTCGTCGTCCTCGCCCCCCGCCTCCGTCACCGTGAGCACCGCGCTCTTCGGGCCGACGTCCGCCTTGCACGTGCTCGACGACGTGTTCTTCGCGATCAGCTCGAACTTCGGCTTGTCGTCGGGGCCGTAACTGACCTTCGTCCGCAGGCTCAACCGCACGGCCGAAGGCTTGCACTCGGGAAGCGGGGACCCGGCCGGAACCTGCTGGCCCGCACTGCCGCCGCCGCCCGAACCGCCCGCACCCGCAGCCGTACCTGACGGGTCACCAGTGCCCGTACCCGTACCGCCTGTTGACGATCCGTCGCCCGAACCGCCCGAGGACTCGCCCGAGCCGCCCGAACCGCCGGTGCCGCCCTCGTCGTCCGACTCGTCGCGGCCGCCCGGCTGTTGGCTGATCGCGGGACCCGAGCTGCCCGGGCCGGGAGTGATCGACTCGACCGGTTCGGAGCCGCCGGGCTTGGCGTCGTCCCGTCCGCCACCACCGCCGCCGCCGGACGTCACCGCCCAGGCGATCAGCACGGCGAGCAGCGCAACCAGAAGTCCCGCTACCGCCCTTCGTCGCCAGTAGATGCTGGAGGGAAGCGGACCGACCGGATTGCGCATAGATCCCACAAGGCCGAACTCTACGAGAGATCCGGACCGAGTCCGGCCCCACCCGCCGCTCCGCTCACAAGTTTTGCCGATCATCATCACGGGAGGAGGGCCGCGAGGCGGCCAGAGGGGACAGAACGGGTGGCGTTGTCACCCCCTGGGCCCGCCGCGCGGGCCGACACCCCCGCGCCCGTGACGCCCGCCCCGCCTTCCGTGCCAGGATCGTCAGTGCCATGACTGCCATGACTTCCACTTCACCCCAGACGCCCCCCGCCGCCGCCTCCCTCCACACCCCCGTCATCGGGTGGTTCGAGCAGCACGCCCGCGATCTGCCCTGGCGCCGCCCCGAAGCGGGCGCCTGGGGCGTGATGGTCAGCGAGTTCATGCTGCAGCAGACCCCGGTGAGCCGGGTCCTGCCGGTGTACGAACAGTGGCTCGCCCGCTGGCCCCGCCCCGCCGACCTGGCCGCCGAGGCGCCCGGAGAGGCGGTCCGCGCCTGGGGCCGGCTCGGCTACCCGCGCCGCGCGCTGCGGCTGCACGGGGCAGCGCAGGCGATAACGGAACGGCACGGCGGCGACGTGCCGAGCGAGCACGCCCAGCTGCTGGCGCTGCCCGGGATCGGCGAGTACACGGCGGCGGCCGTGGCCTCGTTCGCGTACGGACAGCGGCACGCGGTGCTCGACACGAACGTCCGCCGGGTGTTCGCCCGCGCCGCGACCGGGGTCCAGTACCCGCCGAACGCGACGACGGCCGCCGAGCGCAAGCTCGCCCGGGCGCTGCTGCCGGACGAGGACGAGCGGGCGGCGAAGTGGGCGGCGGCCACGATGGAGCTGGGCGCCCTCGTGTGCACCGCGCGCAACGAGGACTGCGACCGGTGCCCGATCGCCTCGCGGTGTGCCTGGCGGCTGGCCGGGAAGCCCGCGCACGAGGGTCCGCCGCGCAAGGGCCAGACGTACGCCGGTACCGACCGCCAGGTGCGCGGGCGGCTGCTGGCGGTGCTGCGGGACTCGGTGAACCCCGTACCGCAGGCCGCGCTGGACGCGGTGTGGGAGGAGCCGGTGCAGCGGGCCAGGGCGCTGGACGGGCTGGTGGCGGACGGTCTCGTCGAGCCGCTGGCCGACGGCCGGTACCGGCTGCCGCTGACCTGATCCCACCGCCGTTCCCGGGGCCCCGGCCCCGCGCTGTTACACAACCGATGGGCAGCCGTGCACCGGCCTACGGCTGCTCCGCACATCGCCGTGACAACGCCTCCGTAGCGTCTCCGACAGCAGTGACCACGGGGATTCATCGGGGACGGAGGCGGTTGTCATGGCGCAGGGCGAGGTGCTCGCGTTCGAGGACTACGTACGCACACGGCAGGACGCGCTGCTGCGCAGCGCGCGTCGTCTGGTCCCCGACCCCGTCGATGCCCAGGACCTCCTGCAGACCGCCCTGGTGCGTACGTACGGCCGCTGGGACGGCATCGCCGACAAGTCCCTGGCCGACGCCTATCTCCGCCGCGTCATGATCAACACCCGTACGGAGTGGTGGCGGGCGCGCAAGCTCGAAGAGGTCCCGACCGAGCAGCTGCCCGACGCGAGCGTCGACGACGGCAGCGAGCAGCGCGCCGACCGCGCCCTGCTGATGGACATCCTGGGGATTCTGGCTCCGAAGCAGCGCAGCGTCGTCGTGCTGCGACACTGGGAGCAGATGAGCACGGAGGAGACGGCCGCGGCGCTCGGCATGTCTGCCGGTACGGTCAAGAGCACGTTGCACCGGGCCTTGGCGCGGCTGCGTCAGGAGCTGGAGAGCCGCGAGCTGGACAGCCGCGAGGCGGTCGCCCGGGAGCACCGTGGCCACCGGGGCGTGGCGCCGGCCGCCTCCGGCCGTGTCCCCGCCCAGCGGTCGCCGCTGACGTCGGTGCCGGGGGCGAAGGCACACACACCGGCGCAGCGGAACGGGCGTCACGACGAGCGGGGGATGGAGCGGTGCGCGGCCTGAACGGCAGCAGCAGCGGTGGGGGCGGCGGCCTCGGGGACGGCGACGGGCCGGGGAGACCGGGCCGGAGGCCGCGCTTCCGGGGCGGTATGGCGGCGGGTGGCACGGCCTTGGCCGGACTCGTCGCCTTCGGGCTGTTCAGCGTCGGCTGCTCGACGGGCGGCACCGGCACCCGGGACGAGGGTCCCGCCGGCAGTCAGCCGGTCGCCCAGATCACCCAGCAGCCCAGCCCGTCCGGTACGACCCCGCCCGTGCGGCGGGTCGACGCCGTACGGCTCCTCAAGAGCGACCCCAAGGTGGGCGAGCGGGTCCGGGAAGGGCTCAAGCCCTGTGCGGGCAAGGCGTACCCGGTCGACACCTCCTACGGGTCGATGACCGGCGGCCGGACCGCCGACGTGGTGGTCAACGTGATGAGCTGCGCCGACTCGGTGAGCGTCGGAACGTATGTGTACCGGGCGGACGACGACGGCTCTTACAAGAACGTCTTCGCGGCCGAGGTCCCCGCCGTCTACGGGACGATCGACCGGGGCGATCTCGTGGTGACGACGCAGGTCTACGGTTCGAAGGATCCGCTGGCGTCCCCGTCCGGCTCGGAGGTGGTCACCTACCGGTGGGCGAGCGACCGCTTCACCGAGCACGACCGGGTGCACAACGACTTCAGCCGGGCCGTCGAGGGCACGGACGGCGATCTGCCCGTGCAGTCGGAACCGGTGGCACCGGATCCGGCGGACGAACCGGCGCAGCCGGGCAGGAACTGACACCGGGCAGGAACGGAAAGCGAGAAGCAGCCCCATGGCCGAGACCCACGTCCTCTTCGTCGAGGACGACGACGTCATCCGCGAGGCGACCCAGCTCGCCCTGGAGCGGGTCGGCTTCACGGTCACCGCGATGCCCGACGGGCTCTCCGGTCTGGAGGCGTTCCGCGCCGACCGGCCGGACATCGCCCTGCTCGACGTGATGGTGCCGGGTCTGGACGGGGTCAGCCTGTGCCGCCGCATCCGGGACGAGTCGACCGTACCGGTGATCATGCTGTCCGCGCGGGCCGACTCGATCGACGTGGTGCTCGGCCTGGAGGCCGGCGCCGACGACTACGTGACCAAGCCCTTCGACGGGGCGGTCCTGGTCGCCCGCATCCGGGCGGTGCTGCGCCGCTTCGGCCACGCGGCCGGACCGGACGGCGCGGGGCCGGGCGGTACGGAGGGGGCGGACGAGGCGCTCGGCGGGGTGCTGGTCTTCGGCGATCTGGAGGTCGACACGGACGGTATGGAGGTGCGGCGCGCCGGTGAGCAGGTGGCGCTGACACCCACCGAGATGCGGCTGCTGCTGGAGTTCTCGTCCGCGCCGGGCACGGTCCTGTCCCGCGACCGGCTCCTGGAGCGGGTCTGGGACTACGGCTGGGGCGGGGACACCCGGGTCGTGGACGTCCATGTGCAGCGGCTGCGCACCAAGATCGGCCAGGACCGGATCGACACGGTCCGCGGCTTCGGCTACAAGCTGCGCGGATGAGCGGGCCACGGGTGCGGCTCAGGCGGCCACAGATGGATCGGCCGGGACGGGCACGGGTGGAGCGGCCGGGACGGGCGCAGGTCGAGGGGCCGGGGCAGGCGCAGGTGGAGCGGCCGGGACGGGCACAGATGGAGCGGCCAGGGCAGGCGCAGATGGAGCGGCCGGGACGGGCACGGGTGGAGCGGCCGGGACGGGCGCAGGTGGAGCGGCCGGTGGTGGGCCCATGAAGCGGCTGGCCCTGCGGACCGGTGTCCGCTGGAAGATCAGCATCGCCATCGCGGCGGTCGGCGCGTTCATCGCGGTGGCACTGAGCCTGGTGGTGCACAACGCGGCCCGCGTCTCGATGATCGAGAACGCCCGCGAGGTGCAGCTGGAGCGGCTGCTCGGCGCGCAGCGCTTCTACGAGGCGACGAGCATGCAGAAGGGCGGCCCGAAGTTCGGGGCGAAGCTCAACGACCCGACGATCCCGCGGAGCCTGCGCGACGAGGTCCGCAAGAACCGCCGGGCCACCCATGTCGAGCAGGGGGCCGACGGGGTCCCCGAGGTCTGGGCGGCGGTGCCGCTGGCCGGCGGTGACGTGCTGTCCCTGCACACCCGGTTCGCGGACCGCTCGGCCACGATCATGGACGATCTGGACCGGGCTCTGATCATCGGCTCGGTCTCGGTGGTCTTCGGCGGCTGCGCGCTCGGGGTGCTCATCGGCGGCCAGCTCTCGCGCCGGCTCCGCAAGGCGGCGGCCGCGGCGGGCCGGGTCGCCCAGGGGCAGACGGACGTACGGGTCAGGGAGGCGGTCGGCGGGGTCGTCCGCGACGAGACGGACGAGCTGGCACGGGCGGTCGACGCGCTGACCGACGCGCTGAACGAGCGGATCGAAGCGGAGCGCCGGGTCACCGCGGACATCGCCCATGAGCTGCGTACCCCGGTGACCGGGCTGCTCACGGCGGCCGAGCTGCTGCCGCCGGGCCGCCCCACCGAGCTGGTACGGGACCGGGCCCAGGCGATGCGGACGCTGGTCGAGGACGTGCTGGAGGTGGCCCGCCTGGACAGTGCCTCGGAGCGGGCGGAGTTGCAGGAGCTGCCGCTCGGGGAGTTCGTCAGCCGGCGGATCGCTCTGCTGGACCCCGATGTGACCGTGCGGGTGATCCATGAGTCGTGGGTCTCCACCGATCCGCGCCGGCTGGAGCGCATCCTCGGCAATCTGCTCGGGAACGCCGCCAAGCACGGCTCCACCCCGGTGGAGGTCTCGGTCGAGGGCCGGGTGGTCCGGGTCCGCGACCACGGTCCGGGGTTCCCGGAGGAGCTGCTGCGGGACGGGCCGAGCCGGTTCCGTACCGGAAGCGTGGACCGGGCCGGACACGGGCACGGGCTCGGGCTGACGATCGCGGCGGGCCAGGCAAGGGTGCTCGGGGCCCGGCTGACCTTCCGCAACGCGGCGCCCTCGGGTGCGGCGGAGGGCACGGGCGGGGCGATCGCGGTGCTGTGGCTGCCGGAGCACGCGCCGACGGTGACGGGGAGCTTCCCGGTGCTGCGGATGGCGGACCAGCGGCAGCCGTCGGACTGAACGGCGGCTCGGGGACCGGGGCCGGCAGCCGTGGGACTCAAGAACGGCGGCTCGGGGACGGGGGCCGGCAGCCGTCGGACTGAGGCGCGGCGCTGGGCCCCCGGGGGCCGGCAGCCGTCGGACTGAGGCGCTGGGCCCCCGGAGCCGGCAGCCACCGGACCGGACGGCGGCGTGTCCGGCGGAGAAACGCCGACGGCGACCCCGAGGAGTCAGCCGTGTGGCTGTCCTCGACGTCGCCGTCGGTCGGGTGACCCGGGCGCACGCCCCGGGTACCGGGGTGTAACGGGTCCACTGAACGCTCTTCGGTTGTGCTGCGCGGCCGCCGGGTGCCTACGGGTGGCCGGTCGGGAGCCGCGCGGTTACGCCGGGCCGGATCAGATGGAGACGTGCACCGAGCGGAGGAACGCGGCCGGGTTCAGCGCCGAGCCGTAGTTCGGGGTGGTGCGGATCTCGAAGTGCAGGTGCGGGCCGCTGGAGTTGCCGGTGTTGCCGGACAGGGCGATCTTCTGGCCCGTCTTGACCTGCTGGCCGATGTTCACGTTGACCTTCGACAGGTGCGCGTACTGCGAGTACTTGCCGTTGGAGTGCTTGATCACGACGGCGTTGCCGTACGCGGGGCCGTCACCGGCGCCGTTCGGGCCGGCCTTCACGACGGTGCCGGTGTGGGCGGCGGTGACCGGGGTGCCGATCGGCACGGCGAAGTCCTGGCCGGAGTGCTTGGCGGCCCAGCGGGCACCACCGGTGCCGAAGCTGGCGGTCAGCTTGTACTTCTTGACCGGGGCCTTCCAGGAGGCGGCGTTCTTCTTCGCGGCCTTCTTCTTGTCCTCGGCCTTCTTCTTGGCGTCGGCGGCCTTCTTCGCGGCCGTCTTCTTCGCCGCGTCCGCGGCCTTGGCCTGCGCGGCAGCCTGCTGGGCGACCGAGTCGGCGGTCGTGCTCGCGGCAAGGGGGCAGCGGCGGCGGTGCCGCTGGAGGCGAACGCCGTACCGGCACCCAGCACCACGGACGCTCCCAGGCCGGCGGCCAGGACGGCGCCACGGACGCGGAAGGCGGACGGGCGGATGGTGTGCTGGTTCGTTGCGCGCTTCATACGAGGAAGTCCTCCGAAGGTGAGTGGACCCGGCGTGCTGTCCGGGCTTGCTCAACCTTGGTAACCCGCACCCCGGCCGATGCTCAAACACCCCATCTACGAAGAAAAGCCGTAGAGAGGGTGAGGGGAATTGACCGAGGTTGTCCCCCGATGAGGGGTCGGCGCGGGCGACGAAATCCTTCGCGCGAAAGACGTTTAACGCCTGTTCCATACGGTCTTTTCCGGACATGGCACCGCGAAACGGCTGAATCGCCCAGAGTCCCGGAAGGTCCTGGCGACACCGGGCCGAAGGTCCCGCGGCGGATCACAGCCCCCTCTACTGGCCCGGGTAGTAGGCCTGTTTCGGGCTGTGCGCCTTGTCACCGCCGGTGGGACCTAAGTCCTTCCGATTCGGGACCTTCGGCCCGCTACTTCACTACGCTGACGGGAAAGCGCACCGCACCCCGGGGGACCCCATGACGGCCGAGAACACCCACGCACTGGACGGCATCGAGCTGGCGGACGCCGTCGCGTCCATCCGCAACCAGCTCATCGACGCGGCGACCCGGGGCACGGACCACCCCGTCTCCTTCGCGGTCGGCGACATCCAGATGGAGTTCACCCTCGAACTGCGCCGGGAGGCGAAGGCGGGCGGCAAGGTGAAGGCCTGGGTGGTCGAGGCGGGCGCGGACGCCGCCCGCACCACGGGCCGCACGCACAAGGTCGCCTTCACCCTGACCCCGCGCAACGCCGCGACGGGCGAGGCGTGGGAGATCGGGACCGAGGACGACGGGTCGACGGCGGGGTTCGGTGACGGGGCCTCCCGTACGTGAGCCCGCCCCTTGTCCACCCCGTCGTCCACCCCGCCGACCGTACGGTGGTCGTCACCGCGATCCAGCAGGGCAGCGGCGTCCTGCTCACCGACCGGCTGGTCCTCACCTGCGCCCACGTGGTCAAGTCGGGGTCCGTTCTGATCGCCCACCCGGCCATCTCCGACCGGGTACGGGCCACGGTCGCCTGGATCGACTACCGGCTGGACGTGGCCCTGCTGGAGGCCATCGAGCCGGTGCGCCCGGTCCCGCCCGTACGGCTCGGCGTGGTCGACACCCGCCAGGCGATACCCGCGTGCGAGATCACCGGCTTCCCCCGCGTCCAGCGCTACGGCCCCGACCGGCGGCTGGAGGCGGACCAGTACACAGCCACGGTCCTGCCCGTGGCGGGCCAGGTCCGCGACCTGCTGGTCTGTGATCTGGACGGCCCGCCCGCCGCCCGCCCGGACGACGAGCCGTCGGCCCTGTCCGGGCTCTCGGGCGGCCCGGTCTTCATGGGGGACGTGCTGCTGGGCGTGGCCCGTCAGGTCCCGCAGCAGCGTGACGGCCGCCGGGTCGAGTGCGTGCCGCTGGGGCCGGTCCTGGCGGCGAACCCGTTCCGCCTCGTCTACCGGCGGACCGGGGTCGACCTGCTCCAGGAACGCGTCCACGGCAGCTTTCCGCACGACCTGCGGTACGAGACGGAGTACGCGCAGGCACTCGGCGTCGCGTACCGCCGTACGAAGATCTTCGGGCTGGACGAGCTGAGCCGCCACGACCGGGAATGGGACCTGGACACGGCCTACCTGAGCCTGGAGGCCCAGGCGCGGACGCAGAGCCGGGCCTCACAGCACCCAGGGGTTACGGAGTCCTCCCCGCCCCTCCCCCAGCGCATCGACGCCCTTCTCGCGGACCGCCCCCGGGTTCTGCTGCGCGGCGAGGCGGGCGCGGGCAAGACGACGCTGCTGTGGTGGCTGGCCGCACACGCATCGGCTCGCACCCTGGACGACGACCTGGCCCCACTGAACGGACTGGTCCCCTTCATGGTGCCGCTGCGCACCCTGCGTGCTCGTGGCGGTGGGTTCCCGGCCCCGGCGGAGCTGCCGAGCACAGCGGGCCTGATGGTCGACACCGCCCCGGAGGGCTGGGCGGGGAGGGTGCTTGAGTCCGGGCGGGCGTTGCTGCTGGTGGACGGGCTGGACGAGGTGCCGCCGGAGGAGCGCGAACAGGCCCATTTCTGGCTCTCGCAGCTCATGGCCCGCTACCCGGACACCCGGTGCGTGGTGACCGTACGGCCGCTCGCCGTCGAGCCGGACTGGCTGCGGTCGGAAGGCTTCGCGGAGTTACGTCTGCTGCCGATGCGGAACGAGGACATCCAGGCGTTCGTGGCCTCCTGGCACCGGGCGGCCCGGCTGTCGGAGGAGGACGACGCCGAGCGGCTGGACGAGCTGGAACGTGACCTCTCGCACCAGTTCGACCAGAACCCCACGCTCCGTGACCTGGCGCGTACACCGCTGCTGTGCGCGGTGATCTGCGCCCTGCACCGCCGCCGCGACGGCTTCCTCCCGGAGACCCGCTGGAAGCTGTACCGCTCGGCCCTGGAGATGCTGCTGGGCCACCGCGACCACCGCCGCCGGATCGGGAACCCCGAGGGCATCGACCTGGAGGTCGAGGAATCCACCGAACTCCTCCAGCGGATCGCCGTCTGGCTGGTCCGCGAGGGCCAGTCGGAGTTCACCCGGGACCAGGCGCTGCGCCAACTGGGCCGGGCGCTGGCGGGGATGGAGCGGGTCAGCGCCCAGGGCCCGCCGGAGAAGATCCTCACGCATCTGCTCAACCGCAGCGGCCTGATCCAGGAACACTCCGATGCCACCTACCAGTTCATCCACCGCACCTTCCAGGACTACCTGGCCGCGAAGGAACTCGTCGAGGACGACCACCTGGGCGAGCTGCTGCGCCACGCCGACGAGGAGCCTTGGCAGGATGTGGTCCTGCTGGCGGCGGGGCATTGCGGACGGCGCGAACTGGGCCTGCTGGTCGAGGGCTTGCTGGACGCGGGCCTGACCCACGACGAGGGGTCGACCGCCCGGGTCGACCTCCACGTCCTCGCCGCCCAGTGCGCGCAGCACGCGGCGTGGCTGGACGCGGGCTTACGGGACCGGGTCCGGGGCAGTACGGCGGCGTTGTTCCCGTTGACGCGGCCGGACCAGGTCAACGCGCTGGCCCGGATCGGCGAGGCGGTGCTGGAACTCCTGCTGGGTCCGGCCGGCCTGCCTCCCGGGGGCCCCACGCCGTGTTCGGGGCGGAGCTGATCTCGGAGATCGGGGGCGGCGGCGCAGTGCCGTACGCCCGGGCCTGGGTCCAGGCCAACCCGTCGCTGAACCATCTGCTCGCGTACGCGTGGGACAGATTTCCCCCGAGGAGTACGCCACCGAGGTGCTGGCCCTGTGCGATCTTCCGGGGGTGTTCCTCGCCGTGCGCGACCGTCAGCGGCTGAAGGCGCTGCGGCATCTCCCCGCGCTCGGCAGCCTGTTGCTGAATGTGGACGCGACCGACGCGGAGATAGCAGCCGCGTTGCAGGGCAAGCGACTGGAGCACCTCGACCTCATCGGAAACCGGTGGATCACCGGACTCTCCTGCCTGCTTCCCACGGCCGCGTCCCTGGAACACCTGGGGGTCAGCGACTGTCCGGGTATCCGCGATCTGAAAACCCTCGGGGAATTCTCCGCGCTGGAGAGCCTGCGCCTGGATGTCGGCCCGTTGCCGACCGCTCACGAGGACATCGCAGGCATCCTGCCCGCCGGTCTGAAAATGCTCGTGCTGAGAGGACTCGACGTGGACCGGCTGAGCCACGTACCCCCTCATCGCGCGGTCGAAGAGCTCGTTCTCTCGTCCCGGCGCCCCCTGGCACTGGACAACCTGGACGCCTGGCCCTCGCTGACGGCGCTGGAAATCTCCGCCCTCAGCGACCCCGACGCGGCCTTCACCGCATTGCGCAATCGCCCACGCGTCACCAGTCTGACGTTCGGAGCCTTTCCTTGGCGGATCACGCACGACGGTGCGCCGCCTCTCCCGTCCGTCGAGTCCCTGACCGTGCGGTTCCCTCGGAACAGCGAGGACCTGGCGCGTCTCCGGGCGCTCTTCCCGCGACTCACCGAACTGGAGCTGGACACATCGGAGCACAACGGGGAAGTGGACCTCACGCCCCTTCATGACTGGCCCGGCCTCACCGTGAGCATTACCCACGAGGTGGGAATCGTGCTCATCGGCGCGGAGGAACTGGGCGACCGGCTCTACTGAGCGATGACGAAAAGGGGCTGCCCCGGACCGGTACGGATACCGATTCCGGGGCAGCCCCTCACACGCGCTCGGGCTCAGGCCCTACCTGCGCGTCACGCGTCCTTCGTCAGGTTCGGGCCGGCGCCGCCTGCCGCCTGCTCGATCGGGGGGACGTCGGGCAGAGCCGACTTCTCCTCGCCCCGGAAGGTGAACGTCTTGTCGTCACCCTCGCCCTCGGTGCCCACGACCACGATGTGACCGGGGCGCAGCTCACCGAAGAGGATCTTCTCGGAGAGGACGTCCTCGATCTGCCGCTGGATCGTCCGGCGCAGCGGCCGGGCGCCCATCACGGGGTCGTAGCCCTTCTTCGCGAGCAGCGTCTTGGCCTCGCCACTGAGCTCGATGCCCATGTCGCGGTCCTTGAGGCGCTCGTCGACCTTGGCGAGCATGAGGTCGACGATCTGGATGATGTCTTCCTCGGTCAGCTGGTGGAAGACCACCGTGTCGTCGACACGGTTGAGGAATTCCGGCCGGAAGTGCTGCTTGAGCTCTTCGTTGACCTTGACCTTCATGCGCTCGTAGTTGGTCTTGACGTCGCCCTGGGCGGCGAAGCCCAGGTTGAAGCCCTTGGAGATGTCCCGGGTCCCGAGGTTGGTCGTCATGATGATGACCGTGTTCTTGAAGTCCACGACCCGACCCTGGGAGTCGGTCAGGCGACCGTCCTCCAGAATCTGGAGCAGGGAATTGAAGATATCGGGGTGGGCCTTCTCGACCTCGTCGAAGAGGACGACGGAGAACGGCTTGCGGCGCACCTTCTCGGTGAGCTGGCCGCCCTCCTCGTAGCCCACGTAACCGGGGGGCGAACCGAAGAGGCGGGAAACCGTGTGCTTCTCGCTGAACTCCGACATGTCGAGGGAGATCAGCGCGTCCTCGTCGCCGAAGAGGAATTCGGCGAGCGTCTTGGACAGCTCCGTCTTACCGACACCGGACGGGCCGGCGAAGATGAACGAGCCACCGGGGCGCTTCGGGTCCTTCAGACCGGCTCGCGTACGGCGGATCGCCTGCGAGAGGGCCTTGATGGCGTCCTTCTGGCCGATAACGCGCTTGTGGAGCTCGTCCTCCATGCGCAGCAGACGGGAGGACTCCTCCTCCGTCAGCTTGAAGACCGGGATACCGGTGGCGGTGGCCAGGACTTCGGCGATCAGCTCGCCGTCGACCTCGGCGACGACGTCCATGTCGCCGGCCTTCCACTCCTTCTCCCGCTTGGCCTTCGCCGCCAGCAGCTGCTTCTCCTTGTCGCGGAGGGAGGCTGCCTTCTCGAAGTCCTGGGAGTCGATGGCCGACTCCTTGTCGCGGCGGACACCCGCGATCTTCTCGTCGAACTCGCGGAGGTCCGGCGGCGCGGTCATCCGGCGGATGCGCATCCGGGAACCGGCCTCGTCGATCAGGTCGATCGCCTTGTCCGGCAGGAAGCGGTCCGAGATGTACCGGTCGGCCAGGGTCGCGGCCTGGACGAGGGCCTCGTCCGTGATGGAGACCCGGTGGTGGGCCTCGTAACGGTCGCGCAGACCCTTCAGGATCTCGATGGTGTGCGGCAGCGACGGCTCCGCGACCTGGATGGGCTGGAAGCGGCGCTCGAGAGCGGCGTCCTTCTCCAGGTGCTTGCGGTACTCGTCGAGCGTGGTGGCACCGATGGTCTGGAGCTCACCGCGCGCCAGCATGGGCTTCAGGATCGAAGCCGCGTCGATGGCGCCCTCCGCGGCACCCGCACCGACCAGCGTGTGGAGCTCGTCGATGAACAGGATGATGTCGCCGCGGGTGCGGATCTCCTTGAGGACCTTCTTCAGGCGCTCCTCGAAGTCACCCCGGTACCGCGAGCCGGCGACCAGGGCGCCGAGGTCCAGGGTGTAGAGGTGCTTGTCCTTGAGGGTCTCGGGCACCTCGCCCTTGACGATCGCCTGGGCCAGGCCCTCGACGACCGCCGTCTTGCCGACACCGGGCTCGCCGATGAGGACGGGGTTGTTCTTGGTCCGGCGGGACAGCACCTGCATGACCCGCTCGATCTCCTTCTCGCGCCCGATGACCGGGTCGAGCTTGGACTCACGAGCGGCCTGGGTGAGATTCCGGCCGAACTGGTCGAGCACCAGGGACGTGGAGGGCGTGCCCTCGGCGGGGCCGCCCGCGGCCGCCGTCTCCTTGCCGCCCGAGTATCCGGAGAGCAGCTGGATGACCTGCTGCCGGACCCGGTTCAGGTCGGCGCCCAGCTTCACGAGGACCTGGGCGGCGACGCCCTCGCCCTCGCGGATCAGGCCGAGCAGGATGTGCTCGGTGCCGATGTAGTTGTGGCCCAGCTGAAGGGCTTCGCGGAGCGACTAGCTCCAGGACCTTCTTGGCTCGCGGGGTGAAGGGGATGTGCCCGGAAGGAGCCTGCTGCCCCTGCCCGATGATCTCCTCCACCTGCTGGCGGACCGCCTCGAGCGAAATCCCGAGGCTCTCCAGGGCCTTAGCGGCGACACCCTCACCCTCGTGGATCAGGCCCAGGAGGATGTGCTCGGTGCCGATGTAGTTGTGGTTGAGCATCCGGGCTTCTTCCTGAGCCAGGACGACAACCCGCCGCGCGCGGTCGGTGAACCTCTCGAACATCGTTAATCGCTCCTCAGAGCGGTCGGTCAGTGAGGGGTCGGTCCCCTCCCAGTCCTTCCGCATGCTAGTCCCGCAGGACGGGACAGCTCATTCCAACTGCCGACATCCGTCCGGATCACCCCGCGCCGGGCGGGGATTCTTACTGCCGAACAGCTGACAACTGCTCCAACCCGATGGTGCGAGACGATGTTCCCGCAGGCCAGGCAGATACCCCTTTCGCCAGTACGCCGATGGCGAACGCGAGACGCCTCGGCCAGCGTGTCGCCCCTTCCCACTAGGAAAGTCTTACCCGCAATCACTGACAGTCCATGCGGCGCGCGCCGGTTCCCTCCGCTACGGGCGAACATCCTTGCGCTGCTGAATACTCCTGAGCGCCCCCTCGGCGGGGACACGGAGTGATCGCGCACGGACGTTCCGTAACTCCGGAGGCGGTTGTGCGGTTCATCGGACATGACCCGCACCGTCCCGAACCCTCGGTCGTCGCCCGATGCCGCTCCGGCTTCCGCCGACGCCGCACTCGCCCGGCGGTACGCGCGGCAGCTGGGCTGGACCGCCGCGGGGCGGGATCCGCTGCACCTGCTCACCGGGGAGTCCTTCGATGTGCTGGAGCTGCCCGCCGAGGCCGGTCACGCCGTGCTGCGGCGCGGTGTGCGCACCGGCCCGGTGCTGCTGTCCGGTACGCGCATGGGGCTGCTGGTCGCCGCGGGCGGCGCCGATGAGCTGCCGGGGCTGCTCGACTGGCTGGAGTGGGGTCCCCTCGCGCCGGACCTGACCGCCGTGGGCGCGGGGGGCCGGGTCACGGCCCCGCCCCTCCCGGGCTGCGCGGGGGCTCGACGGGGGCCGCTGTCTGGCTGCGGCCCCCAGAGCCGGGGCGTGGGCCCGGGCCGGCGCTGCCGGCCCTCGCAGGCTTCGGGAGCAGCGGTGGGGGTGCCCCCGATCTCGTACGCCTGGTGGACGCGGCGGCGACGGAATGCCATCGGGTCCGGTTGTCACACGCCCGTTCCGGCGTGCCGACAGGGGTGCTGACAAGGGGTTCGGCAGATCAGCCGTTGGCCTTCTCGTAAGCCTCACGGATCTCGGCGGGAACGCGGCCGCGGTCATTCACATTGTGGCCGTTCTCCCGGGCCCACCGGCGGATTTCCGCGGTGTCCTTGTTACCGCCGGCGGCGGCGCGGCCCTTGCCACGGCCCGTGGCGGCGCGGCCACCGGTGCGACGTCCACCCTTGGTGTAGGGCTCGAGAAGGCCGCGAAGCTTGTCCGCGTTGGCCGTGGTGAGGTCGATCTCGTACGTCTTGCCGTCGAGGGCGAACGTGACGGTCTCGTCAGCCTCGACACCGTCGAGGTCATCGACAAGAAGGACCTGAACCTTCTGTGCCACGGGATTTCCTTTCATCGAAAATGGAGTACGCGGAAAGGAAACCGCTTTTCCCGGGAAAACACAAACCCTCGGGAGAGGTTCAGCAGCCCGGGAAGACGGGAAACATGCGCGATTCGGACATAGGGAGGCAGGTCCTTCTGCAGATCACAGGTGCAGAAGCATCCGGCTGTTGCCCAAGGTGTTCGGCTTCACTCGTTCGAGACCGAGGAACTCCGCGACACCCTCGTCGTAGGAACGCAGCAGCTCACTGTAGACATCGGTGTCGACGGGCGTCTCTCCGATCTCGACGAAGCCGTGCTTGGCGAAGAAGTCCACTTCGAAGGTGAGACAGAAAACCCTGCGGACACCGAGCCATCGCGCGGTCTGCAAGAGCTTCTCCAGCACGTGATGCCCGACTCCGGCGCCCTTCATGCGGGGGTCGACCGCAAGGGTCCGTACTTCCGCCAGGTCTTCCCACATGACATGAAGTGCGCCGCAGCCGATGACGGTCGCGTCCTCGTCGCGTTCCGCGACCCAGAACTCCTGGATGTCCTCGTAAAGGGTGACGGTCGCTTTGTCGAGCAGGATGCCCCCGGACACGTACCCGTCGAGGAGTCGTCGTACCGCCCCGACATCACTGGTCCTGGCCCGCCGGACGGTGATGGCGGGCTTATTTACCGACGGGTCGGTATGGAGTTCGGTATCGGGATCGCTTTGCGGGTGCTCTGAGGACATGCCCCGACGCTATCGCCCGCTCTCCGGCGTCGCGCCATCGGTCGGTACGTCATCTCCGGCGGCGCCGGCGGTCGGTTCCGCGGGGCCGCCCGGGATGGTTTCGGCGGTCGGGCCGGGGGCAGTTTCCGTGAGATCGGGGGAAACCATACGAACGGCGTCCTGCAGTGCTTCGCGCTGCTCAGCGGACATCATCCCGAAGAACGCGACAAGCGCTGCGGCGGGGTTGTCGCTCTGTGACCAGGCTTCGTTCATCAGTGCGGCCGAGTAGGCGGCCCTGGTGGAGACGGCCGTATATCGATAGGCGCGGCCGTCGACTTCCCTGCGGACCCAGCCCTTCTGATGGAGATTGTCCATTACCGTCATCACGGTCGTGTAGGCGATGGACCGTTCCTGCTGAAGGTCCTCAAGGACTTCCCGCACGGTGACCGGTCGGTTCCATTGCCAGACGCGCGTCATCACGGCGTCTTCGAGGTCTCCCAATTGACGGGGCACGCGATCACTTTAGTGGCAGATGTCCCGAATGCTCTGCTCTTTGCGCAGCAAAAAGCGCACGACTCTCGACGAGTCGTGCGCCAGGGACTGCCGCACGCCGGGAAGACGCGGGGCGGGCGGGGCCGCTCCTGCGGTCAGACATTCTCCGGACGAGCGGTCTGCTTTGCGGATTCCGCGCGGGCGATCGCCGCGTCCACCGCGTCGTCCTCCTTGGTCTTGTTCGGACCACCCTGGCTCTTGACGATGATCACGATCAGGGAGACGAAGAAGACGGCCATCACCACGGGGGGCACGAGCGCGGATACGTAGTCCATGCCGTCCAGAGTAGCGAGCCCGGAGCGGACCGACGCGGCGACCTCCCGGTGGAGGCCGCCGCGTCGCGGAGCACCGGAGGGTCAGCCGGCCGCCCGCTCCTCGGACGGGGGCGGCGTGGGCCGTCGGCGCGGCGGGAAGACCTCGGAGGGCTTGGGCATGGGGCGGTCGCCGGGCTTCTGCGGTTTGCCCGGCGTGGCCGGGGTCCCGGGCCGTTCCGGTTCCCGGCCGGCGGCGGCGCGGCCGCCGGGCAGGGCGAGCAGCCGGCTGCGGGGGCCGGGGGCCGCGGCGCCGGAGGAGCGGCCGGCGAGGCGGGCCCGTACGGAGCGCTCGGCGAGCACCTGGCAGCGCTCCAGGAGGGCCGCCGCGAGCGGTCCGCCCCGCAGGGCCCGCAGGGCGGCCAGATCGTCCGGGCGGGGGTCGTACCCGGCCGCCAGGGCGTCCTGGAGCAGCTCCAGATAGCCGGTGGCGGAGCCGGGGAGGGCGTTGCGGTAGCGGGCGAGGTCGGCGAGGAGGAACGCTCGCAGCCGACCCGCCTCGCCGACCGCCTCGTCCACGGAGCCCGCGAGCCGCAGGCAGTCCTGGACGTCCTCGTCGGACAGGGGCGTGGGGTGGAGGGCGATGGCGAGGGCACGTCGGAGCACCCGCAGCTCGTCCGCGCTGAACGCCATGCCGCCTCGTGAACCGTAGGGCGTGGGCATGACGCGACAATACGTGCTAAAGGGACAAAATCCGTTTAACTGGTCGTCGGTGGCGCGGCGTGGCAGAACGGTCGGGCGGCCGCGGCCCCGGCCGTTCCCGCAGGTACGCCGGGGTCTCGTGCGGCCGTCCCTACAAGCGGGACACGTTCCGCTCGTACACCAGGCGCAGCCCGATGAGCGTCAGCCACGGCTCGTGCTCGTCGATGACCGAGGACTCCCCCAACACCATCGGAGCAAGGCCGCCCGTCGCGATGACGGTGACGTCGTCCGGATCGGCGGCCAGCTCCTTCTTCATCCGGGCCACCACCCCGTCGACCTGGCCCGCGAAGCCGTAGATGATGCCGGACTGCATGGCCTCGACGGTGTTCTTGCCGATCACGCTGCGCGGCCTGGCCAGCTCGATCTTGCGGAGCTGGGCGCCCCGGACGCCGAGCGCCTCGACCGAGATCTCGATGCCGGGGGCGATCACCCCGCCCGCGTACTCCCCGCGCGGGGAGACCGCGTCGAAGGTGGTGGCGGTGCCGAAGTCGACGACGATCGCCGGGCCCCCGTACAGCTCGACGGCGGCGACCGCGTTGATGATGCGGTCCGCGCCGACCTCCTTGGGGTTGTCCATCAGGATCGGCACGCCCGTCTTGACCCCGGGCTCGACCAGCACGGCGGGGACGTCGCCGTAGTAGCGGCGGGTGACCTCGCGCAGCTCGTGCAGGACCGAGGGGACGGTGGCGCAGATCGCGATGCCCTCGATGCCGTCGCCCAGCTCCATGCCGAGGAGCGGGTGCATGCCCATCAGACCCTGGAGCAGGACGGCCAGCTCGTCGGCCGTGCGGCGGGCGTCGGTGGAGATCCGCCAGTGCTCGACGATCTCCTCGCCGTCGAAGAGGCCGAGGACCGTGTGCGTGTTGCCGACGTCGATGGTGAGCAGCATCAGGCGTCGGCCCCGTCCCCGGCGGAGGGGGACGCGTCCGCGTCGCGGAAGTCCAGGCCGATGTCGAGGATCGGCGAGGAGTGGGTGAGCGCGCCGACCGCGAGATAGTCGACGCCCGCGTCGGCGTAGGCGCGGGCCGAGTCGAGGGTGAGGCGGCCCGAGGACTCCAGGATCGCCCGGCCGTCGACCAGGGCGACCGCCTCGGCGGTCTCGGCCGGGGTGAAGTTGTCCAGCAGGATCAGGTCGACGCCCGCGTCCAGCACCTCGCGGACCTGCTCCATCGTGTCGACCTCGACCTCGATGGGCAGCTCGGGGAACTCGGCGCGCACGCGCTTGAACGCCTCCGCGACGCCGCCCGCCGCGATCACGTGGTTGTCCTTGACGAGGGCCGCGTCGGAGAGCGACATCCGGTGGTTGACGCCGCCGCCGCAGCGCACCGCGTACTTCTCCAGGGCGCGCAGGCCCGCCGTCGTCTTGCGGGTGTCGCGGACCCTGGCCCTGGAGCCCTCCAGCACGTCCGCCCAGGCGCGGGTGGCGGTCGCGATGCCGGAGAGGCGGCAGAGCAGGTTCAGCGCGCTGCGCTCGCCGGTCAGCAGGTCGCGGGTGCGGGTGGTGACGGTCAGCAGCTTCTGGCCGGGGGCGATCCGGTCGCCGTCCTCGACGTGCCGCTCGACCTCGAACTCCTCGGTGCAGACGATCGACAGGACCGCCTCGGCGACCCGGAGCCCGGCGACCACACCGGCCTCGCGGGCCGTGAAGTCACCGGTGATCACGGCGTCCTCGGGGACGGTCGCCACGGTCGTGACGTCCACCCCGCCGTCGAGGTCCTCCTCGATCGCCACGTGCGCGACGTCCTCGACCTGGACGGGGTCGAGCCCCGCCTCGGCCAGCAGCAGGGCGAGCGCGGGGTCGAGACCGCACTCCAGGGCTTCGGGGTCGAATCCGTCGTCACCGCCACAGCCGCAGCCGTCGCCGCAGCCGCCTCCCGCCGGGGCGGACGATGCGGGCGCGCCGACGCTGATCAGCGGTACGTCCACGGGAGTGGGGCGCGGATTCTCTTCGGGCGTGCTCACGGTGTCGGCTCCTCGGGGGCGTGGCGGGTGGTGCGGGTGCGGCTGGTGCTTCGGGTGGTGCCGGTGGTGCGTGTGGTGGTGCGGGTGCCGCTCCGCGTGGTGTGCGGCGGAGCGGCTGCTTCCAGCAGTCTGCTCAATCCGACGGGCGTACGGGCGGGAATGCGGCGGTCTCCGTGCGGTGGACGACCGGGGTGCGGTCCGGTCCGATGCGGACGACCAGGTGGCGGCGGCCGTGGGCGTCGTCGCGGTCGGGCCGGTCCTCGCGCCAGTGGCAGCCGCGGGTCTCCTCGCGGTCCCGGGCGGCGGCGACCAGGACCCGGGAGACCAGGAGCAGGTTGGTGACCTCCCAGGCGTCGACCCCGGGGACGACCGCCTTGGCCCCGTCCGCCTCCGCGTCGGCGGCGGCCTCGCGGTGAAGGGCCTCCAGCGCGTCGGCCGCGGTGGTCAGGGAGCCGGCGGAGCGCAGGACCCCGGCGCCCCGGGTCATCGTGCGCTGGATGCCCGTACGGGCCTCGGGGGCCAGCAGCGGGACGAGGTCGTCCGCGTCGCGGGAGGCCTCGGCCGGCTCGGTGCGGGGCGGGCGGATCCCGGCGATGTCCGCGGCGATGCGCTCGGCGAAGACCAGGCCCTCGAGGAGGGAGTTCGACGCGAGCCGGTTGGCCCCGTGCACTCCGGTGCAGGCGACCTCGCCGCAGGCGTACAGGCCGGGGACGGTGGTGCGGCCCCGCAGGTCGGTGCGGACACCGCCGGAGGCGTAGTGCGCGGCCGGGGCGACCGGGATCGGCTCGGTCACCGGGTCGATGCCGTGCGACCGGCAGGCGGCCAGGATGGTCGGGAAGCGCTGCTCCCACATGGCCGCCCCGAAGTGCCGGGCGTCCAGATACATGTGCTCGGCGCCCTTCTCGTGCATCCGGCGCGTGATGCCCTTGGCGACGATGTCGCGCGGCGCCAGCTCGGCCAGCTCATGCTGTCCGAGCATGAAGCGGACGCCGTCGGCGTCGACGAGATGCGCGCCCTCGCCCCGTACGGCTTCGGAGACCAGCGGCTGCTGGCCCTCGGAGTCCGCGCCGAGGAAGAGGACCGTGGGGTGGAACTGGACGAACTCCAGGTCGGAGACCTCCGCCCCGGCCCGCAGCGCGAGCGCGACCCCGTCGCCGGTGGAGACGGAGGGATTGGTCGTGGCGGAGAAGACCTGGCCCATGCCACCGGTGGCGAGGACCACCGAGGGGGCCCGGACCGCGCCGACGCCGTCGTGCTGCCCCTCGCCCATGACATGCAGCGAGACACCCGCCGTACGGCCTTCGGTGTCCGTTAGCAGGTCCAGGACGAGCGCGTTCTCGATGGTGTGCAGGGCGGCCTCGCGGACCGCCTCGACCAGGGCGCGGGAGATCTCCGCGCCGGTCGCGTCGCCGCCGGCGTGGGCGATGCGGCGGCGGTGGTGGCCGCCCTCGCGGGTCAGCGCGATGTCGCCGCTGTCGGTGGTGTCGAAGTGGGCGCCGGTGGTGATCAGCCGGCGTACGGCGTCGGGGCCCTCGGTGACCAGGGTGCGCACGGCCTCCTCGTCGCAGAGGCCCGCGCCCGCGACGAGGGTGTCGTCGAGGTGCTGCTCGGGGGTGTCGCCCTCGCCGAGCGCGGCGGCGATGCCGCCCTGGGCCCAGCGGGTCGAGCCGTCGTCCAGCCGGGCCTTGGTGACGACGACGGTGTCCAGCCCGGCGGCGGCGCAGCGCAGGGCGGCGGTGAGCCCGGCGACGCCGGAGCCGACCACGACGACGTCCGCGTCGATGGCCCAGCCGGGGGCGGGGGCGGTCAGCCGTATTCCGGTCACGTCAGGGCTCCGAAGGTGAGGGTGATGTTGTCGATGAGGCGGGTGTTCCCGACCCGGGCCGCGACGGCGAGGATCGCCTCCCGCTCTCGCGGTCGTCCGGGATCTCGGTGAAGTCCGACGGGTCCACCAGGGCCAGGTAGTCCAGAACGAGCGGAACCCGGTTCCGGGCGGCGGCCTCGTCCAGGATCGTCCGGGCGGCGGCGCGCACGGCGGCGGGCGCCCCGTTCGGCCGGGCCAGCGCCACGGCCTGGGCGTCGGCGGCGGCCCGGGCCTCGCCGAGCTTGTTGAGCCCGGCGGCCCTGTCGCCGCCGGGCGCGGTGGCCCTGGCCCGCTCGTGCAGGGCCTGCTGGGCGGCGAGCCGGTCCTGGGCCGCGAACAGGGCGCGGGGCAGCGCGAGGGCGGTGTGCCGCTCCGGCGGGGAGAGGAAGCGGTTGCGGCTGGAGAGCGCGAGGCCGTCCTCGTCCCGGACGGTGGGGACGCCGGTGATCCGGACGCCGAAATTCAGGTCCCGGACCATACGGCGGATCAGGGCGAGCTGCTGGGCGTCCTTCTGCCCGTAGAACGCCTCGTCGGGGCGGGTGAGGTGGAGGAGCTTGGCGACGACGGTGAGCATCCCGTCGAAGTGGCCGGGGCGGGACGCGCCTTCGAGGCGCTCGCCCATGGGGCCCGCGGTGATCCGGACCTGGGGTTCGCCGCCCGGGTAGACCTCGTCGACGCCCGGGGCGAAGACCGCGTCGGCGCCCGCGGCGGCGGCGGTCTCCAGGTCGGCGTCCAGGGTGCGCGGGTAGCGGTCCAGGTCGGCGGCCTCGCCGAACTGGAGCGGGTTCACGAAGACCGTGACCACGACCTGCCCGTCGGGGCCTGCCGCTTCGCGGGCCGCGCGGATCAGGGTGGCGTGGCCGTCGTGCAGCGCGCCCATCGTCATCACGACGGTCCGCTCGGCCCCGGCGGGGCGGGGCAGCGCGTCCAGCTCGGCGGCGGTGCGCAGGAGGGCCGGCCGCATCGTGCGCGTCATCGGGTCTCCCCGGTCCGGGGCCGCCGGGGCGGCGCTCCTGGTCGGCCAGAACGACGAGGAGGTCCTCGGCCAGCTCGGCCTTGAGCAGGCCGTGGGCGAGCGCGCGGTCGGCCGTGGTGCGGGCCATCGCGACATACCCGGCGACCGCCTGCGGGGCGTGGGTGCGCAGCTCGCGGATGTGGGCGGCGACCGTGCCCGCGTCCCCGCGGGCGACCGGGCCGGTCAGCGCGGCGTCGCCGGAGCGCAGGGCGTTGTCCAGGGCGGCGCCGAGCAGCGGGCCGAGCATCCGGTCGGGGGCGGCGACCCCGGCCTTGGTCAGCAGCTCCATCGACTGGGCGACCAGGGTGACCAGGTGGTTGGCGCCCAGCGCGAGGGCAGCGTGGTAGAGCGGGCGCGCCTCCTCGGCGATCCACTCGGGCTCGCCGCCCATCTCGATGACGAGGGCCTCGGCCGCGAGCCGCAGCTCATCGGGGGCGGTGACGCCGAAGGAGCAGCCCGCGAGCCGCTGGACGTCGACGGCGGTGCCGGTGAACGTCATCGCGGGGTGCAGCGCGAGCGGCAGCGCCCCGGCCCGCAGCGCGGGGTCCAGCACCCGGGTCCCGTACCGCCCGGAGGTGTGGACGAGGAGCTGGCCCGGCCGTACGGCGCCGGTCTCGACGAGGCCCTCGACCAGCGTGGGCAGCACGTCGTCGGGGACGGTCAGGAGCACCAGCTCGGCGCGGGCCAGCACCTCGGCGGGCTCCACCAGGGGCACATCGGGGAGCAGGGCCGCGGCGCGGCGGCGGGAGGCGTCGGAGACGCCGGACACGGCGACCGGACGGTGTCCGGCGAACTGGAGCGACGCGGCGAGGGCGGGTCCGACCCGGCCCGCGCCGACGACGCCGACGGTGAGACGGGCGGGGCGGTCCCTCGCGTCGAGGGGTTCCTTCGAAACTGATGCGTTCACGCGGCGATGGCCTTCCGTTCCAGTCCGCGGGGGTACCGGACGACTTCTCTGCATGCTACGCCAGCGTTTCGGGGAAGCCCCGCCCCTGCCCACAGCCTGTGGATAACTTTCTGGGCGGGACGGAATGCGGGGCGGAATACCGCGGGCGCGCCGCCTGAGGTCCGGGTGTTGATCGTCCCATGGCGACCCTGGATGAGCAGGAGCGGCGGACGGCGGGGCTGCCGGCGAGTGGAGTGCCGGCCCCTGGGCCCCGGGGCTTCGTCCTCAAACGCCGGACGGGCTGGAGACGCCCGGGCCGCCGTCGGGTGGCCCGGACCCCGGACCCCCGGTTCCGTCCTCAAGCGCCGGACGGGCTGGAAATATCCGGGCCCCCGTCCAGTGGCCGCAGCCCGGCCCCGGGGCTTCGTCCTCAAACGCCGGACGGGCTGGAGACGCCCGGGCCGCCCCCGGACCCCGGGTTCCGTCCTCAGACGCCGGACGGGCTGGGTGGGGCGGGTGCGTGAGCCAGTGGCGGTACAGGTCGCGCAGGACCGCGCGGTCGTGGCGGCCCGGGGGCGGCGGGGCCGGCTGCGAGAGCTGGGCCGCGCGGTAGGTGTCGAGCAGGTGCTGCTGGATGGCGTCCATGCGTTCAGCCTGCGCAGCTCCCCCGGGCCCGCGCGTTGATTGACGCGCCCCGTCAATCGAAACGTCGGCCGCCCCGCGTACCCCCACTATGGAGGGGTGAGCGTGCACATAGACATCGCGGGACTGCCCGCCGACCGCGTCGTATTCGCGACTTCCCCCTCGCCGAGCTGGGTCTCGCCCTCCACGCCCTCTCCGAGCCCGGCCACCATCCGGGGCTGCACGGCTGGACCACCGCGACCGCTGCGGCCCTGGAGCCCGACCTCGCGGACCGGCTGCTGGAGGCGGAGTTCCTCTGGCGGAACACCTTCGCCGACATCTTCCTGCCGTTCTCCGGCATCCGCGGCGGCGACGGCAGGACCGGGGCGACGCTCGCGGAGGACCTGGACATCCTGGACCGGCTCGACGACGAGCGGTTCGTCGCCGCGGCCACGGAGTTCACCTGCTCCAGCCTGTACGGGAGCGACGCCCCGTCCCCGCTGACGGACCCGGCCATGCGGGCCCGGGCCCTGGACATGGCGACGGCGCGTGGCCCGCGCCAGGTGGAGTTCACCCAGCGGCTGCTGGCCGACCCCGTCTCCGTACGCGCATGGATCAGGCGGCTCCTGGAGGACTGCGACCAGGCGTTCTTCGCCGACACCTGGCGGCGGGTCTCCGTCCAGCTGGTCGCCGACGCCCGGCACAAGACGGAACTGCTGCGCCGCAAGGGGCTGGCCGAAGCGGTCGGGGCGGTCTCCTCGGCCGTGACCCTGGACGAGGAGAGGGAACGGATCACCGTCGACAAGCTGACCGAGGGCCGGACCACCGCGGTCGCCCCGGAGGTCGGCCTCGGGATCACCCTCGTCCCCACCAGCTTCGGCTGGCCGCATCTGACCGTGCTGCACACCCACCACTGGCGCCCGGTGATCCACTACCCGGTCCGGCTGCCCGACCTGCCGACGCCCGCCTCCGTGGAGCAGCTCCAGCGCCGGATGGAGGCCCTGGCCCACCCCATGCGGATGCGGCTGTGCCGCAACCTCGCCCGCTCCCCGTACACCACCGGCGAACTGGCCGAATCGCACAGCATCACCGCGCCCGAGGTCTCCCGCCATCTCTCCGTGCTCAAGAAGGCGGGCCTGGTCACCACGCGCCGCCGGGGGCGCTATGTCCTGCACCAGCTGGACCTGACGGTCGTCGCCCGGCTCGGCAGCGACTTCCTGGAGGGGGTCCTGCGCTGAACCCCGGCCCGCGCCGCCGCCGTTCCTCAGCCCGCGCCGCCGCCGGCCCGGACCAGGCCGGTCTCGTAGGCGAGGACGACGACCTGGACCCGGTCGCGGAGGTTCAGCTTGGTGAGGATGCGCCCGACATGCGTCTTGACCGTCGCCTCGGAGAGCACGAGCCGGGCCGCGATCTCCCCGTTGGAGAGGCCTTGGGCGACCAGGAGCATGACCTCCCGTTCGCGTTCGGTGAGCTTGCCGACGTGCTTGTTCTTCGGCTCCTTCTCGCCGCTGGGCAGCATCGGCGAGAAGCGGTCGAGCAGCCGGCGGGTGGTGGACGGGGCGACGACCGCGTCGCCGCTGTGCACCGAACGGATCGCGGCGAGCAGTTCGGCGGGCGGCACGTCCTTCAGCATGAAGCCGCTGGCCCCCGCCTTCAGCCCGGAGAAGGCGTACTCGTCGAGGTCGAAGGTGGTCAGGATGAGCACCTTCGGCGGGTCCTGCTGCGCGCAGATCCGGCGGGTCGCCTCGACGCCGTCCAGCCGGGGCATGCGGACGTCCATCAGGACCACGTCGACGGCGGTGGACCGCAGCATCTCGATCGCCTCCGCCCCGTCCCCGGCCTCGGCGACGACCTCCATGTCGGGCTGGGCGGCGAGCACCATCCGGAAACCGGTCCGCAGCAGCACCTGGTCGTCGACGAGCATCACGCGGATGGCCATGGTCATGAGGATCGCGTCCTGTCCTGGGGGTCGGTTCCTGGGAAACGGTCGTGGTCGGAGCGGCCGAGAAGGGCGTGGCCCGGTCAGCCCGGGGGTTTCAGCGGCAGCAGGGCGCTGATCCGGAATCCGCCGCCGGGCCGGGGCCCCGCGTCCAGGGTGCCGCCGACCATGCCGACCCGCTCCCGCATCCCGATCATCCCGTGCCCGGCGCCGTCCGCGCCGCCGTCCTCGTACAGCTCGTGCGCCGCGCCCCGGCCGTCGTCCTCGATCAGCAGCCCGAGGCCGTCGTCGAAGTAGACCAGCCGGACGCTGGCCCCGGCGTCGGGCCCGCCGTGCTTACGGGTGTTCGTCAGGGCTTCCTGCACCACCCGGTACGCGGTCAGCTCCACGCCGCTGGGCAGCGGGCGCGGGGTGCCCTCGACCTTGAAGTCGACCTCCAGGCCGGTCTGCCGCACCTGCGCGACCAGGTCCTCGATCTGTTCGACGTCGGGCTGGGGAACGTACTCCCCGCTCTCCGGGGCGTCACCGGTCCGCAGCACCCCCAGCAGCCGCCGCATCTCCGCGAGCGCCTGGCGGCCGGTGCCCGAGATGGTCTCCAGGGCCTGCTTGGCCTGGTCGGGGGCCGCGTCCATGACATAGGCGGCACCGTCGGCCTGGACGACCATCACGGACACGTTGTGCGCGACGACGTCGTGCAGCTCCCGGGCGATCCGGGCCCGCTCGGCGGCGACCGCGACCTTGGACTGCGCCTCGCGTTCCCGCTCCAGGCGGGCCGCACGCTCCTCCAGCTGGTCGAAATAGGCGCGCCGCGTCCGCAGCGAGTCCCCGAGCACCCAGGCCAGCACGAACGGCACGGTCATGATGACCGTCACGAAGATCACCTGGGCCCAGGACCCGCCGGGCTCGGCCTCCCATCGCAGCTGGGACAGGGCCGCCGCGCTCAGACTGCCGATCAGGGCGAGCCGGGAAGCCCAGCGCTCCCCGGCCGTGGCCACCGTGTAGGTGATCACCAGCATCGCGAAGTTCCCGACGCCCGGCCGGACGTCGAACACCAGCTGGACGACGCCCACCAGGATGGCGAGCAGCAGCATCTTCTCGGGGGCCTTGCGGCGCAGCGCCACGACGGTGGAGAACCCCAGCGCGACCGGGACCGCGACGATCTCCTCGCGCCCGGCGTCGTACATGCCCGAGACCATCGACATGCCGGAGAGCCCGAGGAGGAAGACGGCCCAGAAGACGTCGACGCCCGTCGGGTGTCTGCGGATGAAGTCGTAAAGGCGCTGCACGTAACTAAGCGTAGGGACAGGCGATAGGTGCCCGGGTCAACCGGAGGGTCGATCCAGGTCCTGGGACCGTACTCCCCAAGGTGGAGACTTGCCTACATGACGGACGAGTGGCGCGGTTGGCGTGAGGCGGCTCAGGCCGCTCTGTACGGGGATGAGGGCTTTTATCGCAGCCCGCTGCGGAGCCCGGAGGGACCCGCGGGCCACTTCCGTACCTCGGTGCACGCCTCCCCCTCTTCGCGACGGCGGTGGCCCGGCTGTTGACCGGAATCGCGCGTGAGCTGGGCACCGGCACGGTCGCGCTGGTCGACGTCGGGGCGGGGCGCGGTGAGCTGTTGACCGGAGTGCTGGCCGCACTGCCGGAGGGCCTGGACGTGACCCCGTACGCCGTCGAGGTCGCCGCCCGGCCGCCGGGCCTGGATCCCCGGATCGAGTGGTGCGCCGAGCCGCCGGCCGGGGTCACCGGGCTGCTGTTCGCCAACGAGTGGCTGGACAACGTTCCGGTGGAGGTGGCGGAGGCGGACGCGGAGGGCGTCCCCCGGTACGTACGGGTGCGGGCCTCGGACGGCGTGGAGCGGCTCGGCTCCGCGGTGACCGGGGCGGACGCCGCGTGGCTGGAGCGCTGGTGGCCGCTGTCCGTGCCGGGCGAGCGGGCGGAGATCGGCCGCCCCCGGGACGCGGCCTGGGCCGGGGCGGTGCGCTCCCTGACCGCCGGTGTCGCGGTGGCGGTGGACTACACGCATGTACGGGGCGGCCGCCCGCCCTTCGGGACGCTGACCGGCTTCCGGGGCGGGCGCGAGGTGCGCCCGGTGCCGGACGGCTCCTGCGATCTGACCGCGCATGTGGCGCTGGACGCCTGCGCGGCGGCGGTCGGGGAGGCGGGGATCGAGGCGAGCACCGAGCTGACCGACCAGCGGTCGGCGCTGCGCCGCCTCGGCGTCGGCGGCGACCGGCCGCCGCTGAGCCTGGCCACCAGCGATCCGGCGGGGTACGTGACCGCTCTGGCGGCGGCGGGCCAGGCGGCGGAGCTGACCGCGCGCGGCGGCCTCGGCGACTTCGGCTGGCTGCTGCACCGGGTGGGGCTGCCGGAACCCGGGTGACCGCCCTCGTACGGCGGCCGCAGGGAATACTGTCCCGCATGACGGAGACGACGATCGGCATCGGCGGAGCGGCGGAGAGCACCGACATGGTGCTCAACATCGGTCCCCAGCACCCCTCGACGCACGGGGTCCTCCGGCTGCGGATCGTGCTGGACGGCGAGCGCGTCCAGCACGCGGAGCCGGTCATCGGCTATATGCACCGGGGCGCGGAGAAGCTCTTCGAGGCCCGCGACTACCGCCAGATCGTCATGCTGGCCAACCGCCACGACTGGCTCTCCGCCTTCTCGAACGAGCTGGGCGTGGTGATGGCCGTCGAGCGGATGCTCGGGATGGAGGTCCCCGAGCGCGCGGTGTGGACGCGCACGCTCCTCGCCGAGCTGAACCGGGTGCTCAACCACCTGATGTTCCTCGGCTCCTACCCGCTCGAACTCGGCGGCATCACTCCGGTCTTCCACGCCTTCCGGGAGCGCGAGGAGCTCCAGGCGGTGATGGAGGAGGTCTCCGGCGGGCGGATGCACTACATGTTCAACCGGGTCGGGGGCCTGAAGGAGGACATCCCGGCGGGCTGGACCGGCCGGGTCCGCGACGCCGTCGCCTCCGTCCGCTCCCGGATGGACGTGTACGAGAACCTCGTCCTCGGCAACGAGATCTTCCGGGGCCGCACGCGCGACGTGGGCGTGCTGTCCGCCGAAGCGGTGCACGCGTACGGGGTGTCGGGGCCGATCGCCCGCGCCTCGGGCGTCGACTTCGATCTGCGGCGCGACGAGCCGTACCTCGCGTACGGGGAGCTCCAGGACACCCTGAAGGTGGTCACCCGGCCCGAGGGCGACTGTCTGGCCCGCTTCGAGTGCCTGCTGGAGCAGACCCTCAACTCCTTGGACCTGGCGGACGCCTGCCTGGACCGGATGGCCCGTCTGGAGCCGGGGCCGATCAACCAGCGGCTGCCGAAGGTGCTCAAGGCGCCCGAGGGCCACACCTACGCCTGGACGGAGAACCCGCTCGGCGTCAACGGCTACTACCTGGTGTCCAAGGGCGAGAAGACGCCCTACCGGCTGAAGCTGCGCTCCGCCTCGTTCAACAACATCCAGGCGCTCACCGTGCTGCTGCCGGGGACCCTGGTCGCCGACATGGTGGCGATCCTGGGCTCGCTGTTCTTCGTCGTCGGCGACATCGACAAGTAGCGGGCGGGGCCGGGCGGCCCTGCGTCAGGAGACCGCGCCGCGCAGTTGCGCCACGTCGATCTGCTCGGTCTCGTCGTGCGCGGTGAGGTCGATGACCTTGCCGACGGCCCGGTTGTCCACAGCCCCGGTGCGGTGGGCGGCGAGCGCCTCCTCGCCGACGACGTCCGCGAGGTCCTCGTTCTGCACGGACTCGATCGCGGCCTTCGCCTTCTGGGCGTTCTGGGTGCCGAAGAAGTCGAAGTTCCCCTGGGGGGCCAGCTGCCGGCGGGCCGCGTACGGGACGACGGCCGAGGCGGCCGCGATCGCGCGCGGCGCGCGCACCGGCTCCATGGAGGCAGGGCCGGTGTTCTGCGTGCTCGCGGTGTTCCGCGTGTCCGTGGCCGGGGCGGGCGGGGTGGTCGAGGGGCGGCCGTCCTGGTGGTCCCGGTGCTCGCCCGCCCCGGTGGCCGCCGCGTGCTTCCCCTCCGGACTCTCCGCCTCCGCATCCCGGTGCCGCTCGGCGACGACGAGCTGGCGCTGCCGGACCGCCTCCACCGTGCGGCGGGTCTCCTGGAGCGCCGCGTTCCGCGTGAGGTTCATCAGGGCCTCGTCCGCGCGCCGGTAGGACTCGGGGGTCGGCGTCGAGCGCGCGGGCAGCAGTTCCTTGGGGGCCGCGGCCTCGATGGCGAGCTGCCTGCGGCCCTCCAGCGCGCTGGCCCGCTCGGTCTCGGCGTTGGCGTAACGACGGAGCAGCCCGGCGTGCTCCCCGCGCAGCCCCGCGAGTTCGACCCGCTTGCGCCGGAGCTTGGTCTCCAGACGGGTGCGCAGCTCGCGCGACTCCTCCAGATCCTGCTCCAGCTCGGCTATCCGCTCCTCGGCCCGCCATTCGTCACTGGCCCGGGCCCGGGTCAGCTCGGCGACCCGCAGTCCGGCGGCCCGGTCCCAGCTGCGCATCAGATACGCGCCGGTGACGGCGGCGGCCGCCACGGCGGCCACCAGGCCGCGCAGGACCAGGGGTTCGGCCAGCAGCCAGGCGCCCGCGGCGCCGACGACCGACACGCCCGCCACCACGGAGGGAGGCAGGATTCTGTGGAGAGGCGGCGAATGGCGGTGGCGTCCACGTGGCATGGCCTGAAATTTACCGTGTGTGCGGGCCACTTGGGGAGCCGCTCGGGAATCTGTTCCCCGCCGGTTACCTCGCGGCTCCCCAAAACACTCCGCAGACACTCTGCCCGGACCCTTTCTCCGGAATCTCCGGGACCTCCGGGTTCGAGCGCTACTTCTTGATCAGATTCTTCGACTCCAGATACTCCTTGGCGACATCGGCCGGCTTGGCGCGCTCGGCGTCGACCTTCCGGTTCAGCTCGGCGAGGTCTTCCGTGGTGAGCGTGTCGGTGAGCTTGCCGAGGGCGTCGGCGATCTCCGGGTCGCCCGCGTCCTTGGTGTTCAGGACGGGCAGTACGTTGTCCGCGTTCTGGAGCTTCTTGTCGTCCTCCAGGAACACCAGCCCGTCCAGCACCGCGTCCGTGGTGGTCGTCAGGACCAGCTGGACCTTGCCGTCCCGGACGGCCTGCTTGGACACCGGTGTGCCGACGCCCTTGGGGTCGATCCCGGTGACGTCGATGCCGTACGTCTTCTTCAGACCGGGTGCGCAGAACGGCCGCACCTCGCACTCGTCGCCCGCCGCGATCTTCACCTTCAGCTTCGACTTCCCGAGATCGGAAAGCGTCTTGAGGCTGTTCTTCTCGGCGAATTCCTTCGACACGGCGAAAGCGTTCTGGTCCACGGCCTTTCCGGCCGGGAGGACCGTGAGACCCAGCGGGGTGGCCAGCTTCTGCAGCGCGGAGACCGTGGCGTCCACGTCTCCGGAGGCCACCGGCGTCTCCTGGGCCTGGTCGGCCCCGTTGACCTTGGCGTTGAGGAACTCGGCGAGCGTGGCCGCGTACTCCGGCACGACGTCGATCTCGCCCTTCTCCACCGAGGGCTCGTACAGCTCACGGTTCTTCACCGTGGTGACCGAGGTGCTGTAGCCGGTGTCGCCGAGGATCTGGGCGTACAGCTCGGCGAGCACCTTGGACTCGGTGAAGGCGGCCGACCCGACGACCAGGGTCCCCTTCTTGCCGTCGCCGCCGGCCGAGGAGCCGGAGCCGCTCTTCTCCTGCTCCAGGCTGTCGCCACCGCAGGCCGCGAGCGACCCGGCCAGCGCCACCATGCCGATGACCGCTCCGGCTATCCGCGAGGTCCTGCTCATGTGTTGTTCTCCGTCCGAACAGAAGAAAGGTGACCAGAAATGAGGTGATCAGAAACGAGGTGACAGGGGACGCTCACGCGGGCCTGCGGCGGCGCAGAGGGGACAGCAGCCGGTCGAGGCCCACCAGCACGCCCTCCACCACAAGGGCGAGACCGGCGACCAGGACCGCGCCCGCGAAGACCTGGGCGGTGTCGTAGGTGTTGAAGCCGGCGGTGATGATCCGGCCGAGACCGCCGAGGCCGACCATCGCGGCGATCGACGCGGTGGCCACGACCTGGACGGCGGCGGACCGCAGCCCGGTCATGATCATCGGGTAGGCGAGCGGCAGCTCGACCCGGACGAAGAGCTGCCCGCCCGACATCCCCATGCCGCGCGCGGCCTCCACCACGGCCCGGTCCACCTCCCGCATGCCGACATAGGCGTTGGTCAGCAGCGGCGGCACCGCGAACAGGACCAACGCGATGATCGTGGGCCAGTACCCCGAGTTGCGCAGGGACGTGACCATGAACAGGGCCAGCACCGCGAAGACCGGGACGGCCCGCCCCACGTTGGAGAGGTTCACCGCGAGCGCGCCGCCCTTGCCCTGGTGCCCCAGGTAGAGGGCGATCGGCAGGGCTATCGCGCAGGCCACCGCGAGGGAGACCCCGCTCACGTACAGATGCTCGCCGAGCCGGTGCGCGGCCCCGCCGTCGCCCGACCAGTTGGCCCCGGTGGTGAGCCAGGTCCAGGCGTCGCCGATGACTCCCACGGGTCAGCCCGCCTTCACTGTCGCCGGGGCGGGCGGTCCCGCGTCCGTCTTCGCCGGGGCGGCATCGACCGCCCCGGATATCCGGGTCCAGGGCGTCAGCAGCCGCTGGAGGCCGAGCAGCAGCAGGTCCGCCACCACCGCCAGCACCACGCACAGGACCGCGGCGGTGAGCACCTGGGCCTTGAAGAAGCTGGGCAGCGCGTCCTCGATGAGATTGCCGAGGCCCCCTTGCCGACGAGCGAGCCGACCGTGGTCAGCGCGACCGTCGACACGGTGGCTATCCGCAGCCCCGCCATCACCGCGGGCAGCGCCAGCGGGAGCTCCACCTCCCACAGCAGCCGGCCCGGCCCGTACCCCATGCCGCGGGCCGCCTCCTTGGCCTCCTGCGGGACCGCGTCGAGCCCGGCCAGGATGTTGCGCACGAGGATGGTCAGCGAATAGAGCACGAGCCCCGTCACCACGAGCGCGGCCGACAGCCCGAACAGGGGCAGCAGCAGCGAGAACATCGCCAGCGAGGGCACGGTGTAGAGCACGGTCGTCAGCCCGAGCACCGGTGCGGCGAAGCGCGGACCCCGGCGGGCGAGCAACGCCAGCGGAAAGGCCACCGCGAGCCCGATCAGCACCGAGACCACCGTGATCCCGATGTGCTGCACGGTCGCGTCGGCCAGCTCCTGGCCGCGGGAGCGCAGATACTCCCCGCAGATCCAGTCGTTCGTCACCAGGCAGCTCTGCTCGGCCATCCGCCCCCACCTCCTGCTTTCCCTCGTCTGCCCGGATCACCCGGGATCGAACTGATGACTGGCGAGCCTATCCTCGACCACTGACAATCGCGGAGGGCTGTCGCATTCCGGCAACATGGCCTTCACGATTCGCCCTCCACAATGGGGAACCATGATCCGTTTCGAGCACGTCACCAAGCGGTACGCCGATGGCACCACCGCCGTCGACGACCTTTCCTTCGAGGTCGCCGAGGGTGAACTGGTCACGCTCGTCGGACCTTCCGGATGCGGCAAGACGACCACCATGAAGATGGTGAACCGGCTGATCGAACCGACCGAGGGCGTGATATTCCTCGACGGGGACGACATATCCACCATCGACCCCGTCCAACTGCGCCGCCGCATCGGCTATGTGATCCAGCAGGTGGGCCTCTTCCCGCACAAGACGGTGCTGGAGAACACCGCGACCGTTCCCCATCTGCTGGGCTGGAAGCGCGGAAAGGGGCGCGAACGCGCCGCCGAACTCCTCGACCTCGTCGGACTCGATCCGTCCGTTTACGGTGACCGCTATCCGGAACAGCTTTCCGGCGGTCAGCGCCAACGCGTCGGTGTGGCCCGCGCATTGGCCGCCGATCCGCCCGTTCTCCTGATGGACGAGCCTTTCGGGGCGGTGGACCCGGTCGTCCGCGAACGCCTCCAGAACGAATTCCTGAAACTCCAGGCCCAGGTCCGCAAGACCGTGTTGTTCGTCACGCACGACATCGAGGAGGCCGTCCGCCTCGGCGACCGCATCGCCGTCTACGGGCAGGGCCGCATCGAGCAGTTCGACTCCCCGGCCACCGTGCTCGGCGCCCCCGCGACCCCGTACGTGGCCGACTTCGTCGGCGCGGACCGCGGGCTCAAGCGGCTCTCGGTGACGCCCATCGAGGAGAGCGACCTCGACCAGCCGCCGGTCGTCCACCTCGACGACCCGCTGGCCACGGCCACCGAGCGGCTCAGGTCCGAGGGCGCGCGCTGGGCGGTCGTCCTGGACGGCCGGGACAACCTCCACGGCTGGATCCCCGCCGACGCGACCACCAGCGCCACCGCGGAGGGCACCGTCCGCGAGCACGCCCGCCGGATGGAGGCCTGGCTTCCGCTCGGCGCGCCCCTCAAGCAGGCGTTCGCCACCATGCTCCAGCACGACGCGGGCTGGATCGCGGTCATCGACAAGGAGAGCGAGGGCCGCTTCCTCGGGGTGCTGACGCCCGCCCGGCTGCACGAGGCCCTGCGCCGCTCGATCGACGCCGACGCCCAGGACGTACCGCGCGCGGAGGTGGCGGTGGAGACGGTGGCGACCGCGTAGCACGGACAGAACCGGACCGCGCGAGCCGGACCGCCCGAACCGGACCGCCCGGGCCATCCGGCTCGCGGGGCACGGCTCGGGCGGTCCGGTTCAGTGCTCGCCGAGCCGGGCGCTCAGCCACCGAAGGGCCGGCGGGATCTCCCGCCGCCAGGTCGTGAAGTTGTGCCCGCCGCTGTCGAGCACGATGGAGGACACCTTCGCGGGCGCCTTCACCTTCTCGATGAACGTCATCGTGCTCTCGAGGTTGTCCTCGCCCTGCCGGGACGTCGTCACCAGGAACGAACCGCCGGACGGCGGCCGGTTCTCCAGGGTCCACAGCAGGTCGGCGCGGTCGCGCAGCTCCTGATTCCCGTGGAACAGGTCGCCCGTCGTCGGGTCCTCGGCGGCCTGGTAATACGCGGAGAGCCCGGCGCTCGCCGCGTACCGGTCCGGGTGGTGCAGCCCGATCTTCAACGCGCAGTAGCCGCCGGTGGAGTTGCCGATGATGCCCCAGTCACGGGCCCCCTTCCCGGCCCGGTAGGAGCCCATGACCGCCTCCGGGAGGTCCTTCGCGAAGAACGTCTCGGTCTGCGGGCCCCCGGGGATGTCCACGCACTCGGTGTCCCGGGGCGGGGCGACCGTCGGCCGCAGCATCACCAGGATCATCGGCCGGGCCTTCCCCGCCTTCACCAGGTCATGCGCGGTCTGCGGGTAGCGCAGCCCCTTCAGCAGGTTCTCCGCCGTACCCGGGTAGCCGGTGAGGACCACGGCCGCCGGGAACGTCCGCCCGGCGTACCCGCTCCGGAAGTACTCCGGCGGCAGATAGACGTACGCCGGTGACTCGATGCCCGACGAACGGCCCGAGACCACCACCTTGTCGATCCGCCCGCCGACGGAGGGCACCCGCCCGCCCGGCACGTCCGGGTGCCGGGTGCCGACGCGCGTCAGGTGCCGGGAGCCGGCCGCGCCCGCCTCCCCGTCGGCGTGGTCGGTGACGACGCCCAGCTCCTGCTGCCGCCCGAAGAGGTCGGCCCAGGAACCGTAGAAGAGGAAGGCGTTGTTGGCCGCCAGACCCAGCGCGGCGAACAGCGTCAGCTGGGTCGCCAGCAGCAGCCCGATCCGGCCCGAAACCACGCCCGCGCCGGGCCGGGCCAGCCGCGGCCAGAGCCGGACCGTGGCGGCGAACAGCGCGACGGCCAGCGCGGCCACGACCGCCAGAACTGCGGTGCTGGTGAGACCCATGAGCGTGCTTTCTCCGTGATTCCTGGTCGGGAGAGACCGGGCGGCGGGATGCGGGAAATTTCCGGAATGTGGGTGAACCCGCGCTCCCCGGCCCACGTCCTAGAGGGCGCCCATCGTCCGCGGGCCCCGGCCTGCGGACGGACCCAAGAGAACCTCTCGCGAGCCACGGGAAACGATGGATGTCTGTCACGCTAGATGGGGATAAGTCAGAATCGGTTCCGGACCGGACGCGCCGTACGCACGCCCTGCGCGGCGTACGCCGGCTCGCTGCGCGGGCCGCGCCCGGAGTCCGTACCGTCCCTCGTCGGTACCGCCTGCACCGTCGTCGGGCTGATCGACGTCGCCGCCGGGGTCTTCCCCCGCTTCCGGCACAGCCGGATGCACACCCTCGCCGAGGTGCTCCCCGGGGCACTCGGCCCGTTCGCCGCCGCGCTCTCGCTCAGCGCGGGCATGCTCCTGCTCCTGCTCGCCCACGGGCTGAAGCGGCACAAGCGGCGGGCCTGGCGGGCGGCGGTCATCCTGCTCCCCGTGGGGGCCGTGGCCCAGTTCGCGTACCGCCACTCGATCGTCGGGGTGCTCGTCTCCCTGACGCTCTGCTGGCTGCTGGTGCGTCACCGCGACCAGTTCCGGGCGCTGCCCGACCCGCGCAGCCGTTGGCGGGCGCTCGCCAACTTCGTCCTGCTCGGAGCCGGTTCGCTCGGACTCGGGCTGGTCATCGTCAGCGTCCACCCCGGCCGGGTCGTCGGCGACCCGTCCATCGCCGACCGCCTCCAGCACGTGCTGTACGGCCTGTTCGGCGTCGAGGGCCCCGTCGACTACGCCGGGCGCACCGACGGGACCGTGGCCTACTCGCTGGGCGCGCTCGGCCTGCTGACCGCCGTCACCACCAGCTACCTCGCCTTCCGCCCCGAACACCCCGCCGCCCGCCTCACCGACGACGACGAGAACCGGCTGCGGGAACTGCTGGAGCGGCACGGCGGCCGGGACTCGCTCGGCCACTTCGCGCTCCGCCGCGACAAGGGCGTCGTCTTCTCCCCCAGCGGCAAGGCGGCCGTCTGCTACCGGGTCGTCTCCGGGGTGATGCTGGCCGGCGGCGACCCCATCGGCGACGTGGAGGCCTGGCCGGGCGCGATCGAGCGCTTCATGGACGAGGCGCAGGCCCACTCCTGGACCCCCGCCGTGATGGGCTGCAGCGAGACCGGCGGCCAGGTCTGGACCCGCGAGACCGGGCTCACCGCCCTGGAGCTGGGCGACGAGGCGGTGGTGGACGTGGCGGATTTCTCCCTCGCCGGACGGGCCATGCGGAACGTGCGGCAGATGGTCAAGCGCATCGAGCGGGGCGGTTACGAGACCCGGGTCCGGCGGGCCCGTGACATCGGCGACGCCGAGCTGGACCGGATCCGCAGTGCCGCCGCCGACTGGCGCGGCACCGACACCGAACGCGGCTTCTCCATGGCGCTCGGCCGGATCGGCGACCCGGCCGACGGCGACTGTGTGATCGCCACCGCCCACCTGCCCGGATCCGGTACGGAGGACTCCCCGCACGGCGACCTGAAGGCCGTCCTCCACTTCGTACCGTGGGGGCGCGACGGGATGTCCCTGGAGCTGATGCGCCGCGACCGCGCGGCCGACCCCGGCATGAACGAGCTCCTGATCGTCGCCTCCCTCCAGGCCGCCGGGAAGCTCGGCGTCGAACGGGTCTCGCTGAACTTCGCGATGTTCCGCTCGGCGCTGGCCCGCGGGGAGCGGCTCGGCGCGGGGCCGGTGCTGCGCTGCTGGCGCGGGCTGCTGATCTTCCTCTCGCGCTGGTTCCAGATCGAGTCGCTGTACAAGTTCAACGCCAAGTTCAAGCCCCGCTGGGAGCCCCGCTTCGTGGTCTTCCGCACCAGCCGGGACCTGCCCCGCATCGGGATCGCGGCTATGCGGGCGGAGGGCTTCGTGAACCTCTCGCCGCCCCGCCCGTTCCGGTCCCGCACCCCCCGACCCTGCGGTCACACCGCGCGTACGCGGCCGGAGCACGAGGTGAGCGCCGCGTGATCCGGACGACACGCCCTAGTCTGGTCGTATGAGTACGTCACGCACGCGGGGCACGGTCCGAGGGCTGCCGGAGTGGGACCGCTGCGCGGTCATGGGGGTCGTCAACGTGACGCCCGACTCCTTCTCCGACGGCGGCCGCTGGTTCGACACGACGGCCGCGGTCAAGCACGGCCTGCACCTGGTGTCCGAGGGCGCGGACCTGGTCGACGTGGGCGGCGAGTCGACCCGCCCCGGCGCCAGCCGGGTGGACGAGGCCGAGGAGCTGCGCCGGGTGATCCCGGTCGTGCGGGGCCTGGCCTCCGAGGGCGTCACCGTCTCCGTGGACACCATGCGCGCCTGTGTCGCCGAGCAGGCCGTCGCCGCCGGGGCCGTTCTGGTCAACGACGTCAGCGGCGGCCTCGCCGACCCGGACATGATCCCGGCCGTGGCCGCCGCCGAGGTCCCGTTCGTCGTGATGCACTGGCGCGGCTTCAGCGAGTCGATGAACAGCCGCGCGGTGTACGAGGACGTCGTCGCCGAGGTCCTCGACGAACTGCGGCAGCGGATGGACGCCGTGATCGCCGGCGGGATCGCCCCGGAACGCGTCGTGATCGACCCCGGCCTCGGCTTCGCGAAGGACGCCGTGCACGACCTGGCGCTCGTCGCGCACCTGGCCGAGCTGCGCGCCCTGGGCCGCCCGCTGCTGGTGGCCGCCTCCCGCAAACGCTTCCTCGGCCATGTCCTGGCCGGTCCGGGCAGCTCCCCGCCACCCGCCCGCGAACGCGACGCGGCCACCGCCGCCGTCTCCGCGCTCTCCGCGCAGGCCGGCGCCTGGGCGGTACGGGTCCACGAGGTGCGGGCCACCGCCGACGCGGTCCGCGTCGCCCGCGCGGTCGAGGGAGCCGCGTGAACGAGGAGCACGCACAGGCCGCCGCCGACATCGCGGAGGTCGAGGCGGCCAACACCGCCTTCTACGAGGCGATGGAACGCGGCGACCACGAAGCGCTCTCCGGCAGCTGGCTGCCCGGCGAGGATCTCACCGTCTCCTGCGTCCACCCCGGCTGGCCGGTGCTCACGGGCCGGGGCGAGGTGCTGCGCAGCTACGCCCTGATCATGGCGAACACCGAGTACATCCAGTTCTTCCTGACCGACGTCAACATCGCGATGACCGGTGACACCGCGCTGGTCACCTGCACCGAGAACATCCTCAGCGGCGGCCCGGCCGAGGAGGGCAACGCGCTGGGCCCGCTGGTGGGTCAGCTGGTCGTCGCGACGAACGTGTTCCGGCACACCCCCGACGGCTGGAAGCTCTGGTCCCACCACGGGTCGCCCGTCCTCACCGAGTCCGACGAGGACGACGAGGAAACGCCCTCCTGAGGAAACCCCTTCCCGAGGAGGAAACACCCTCCCGAGTGGGTACGGGACCGATAGGGATTCGAACCGATCACCCAGGGGTAGGGGGCGGCTTCCAGCCCGGTGAGGCACCGTCCATGGCACCCACGGGCGAGCACTGCCGGTGCTCGCAGGTAGATTCGAAAGAAGGCACCTCGCCGCCCGCACGCGGCCGGGTGCCTCTCGACCAACGACAGCAGGAGTGATTCGCGTGGATCGTGTCGCGCTGCGCGGCCTCAAGGCCCGTGGGCACCACGGCGTCTTCCCCCGGGAGCGGGAAGAGGGCCAGACCTTCATCGTCGACCTGGTGCTCGGCCTCGACACCCGCCCCGCGGCAGCCGCCGACGACCTGGCCCGCACCGTGCACTACGGCGTGGTGGCCGAGGAGGTCGTCGACGTGGTGACGGGCGAACCGGTCGATCTGATCGAGACGCTCGCCGAGCGCATCGCCCAGCAGTGCCTGAAGCACGAAGGCGTCCAGGAGGTCGAGGTCGTGGTGCACAAGCCGGACGCGCCGATCACCGTCCCCTTCGACGACGTGACCATCACCATCACCCGGAGCCGAGCATGACTGCGTTTTCCACCGAGGGGCAGAGCGACCCGACCGTACAGCCCGTACCCACCGCCGTCGTCAAGCAGGTGGACGCCGCCGACATCACCCTCTCCAACCCCAAGATGGCCGTGATCTCCCTCGGCTCCAACCTGGGCAACCGCCTGGAGACCCTCCAGGGGGCCGTCGACGCCCTGGAGGACACCCCGGGCCTGCGGGTCAAGGCCGTCTCCCCGGTGTACGAGACGGAGCCCTGGGGCGTCGAGGCGGACACCCAGCCGTCGTACTTCAACGCGGTCATCCTCGTGAAGACGACGCTGCCCCCCGCCTCCCTGCTGGAGCGCGGCCAGGCCGTCGAGGAGGCCTTCGACCGGGTCCGCGAGGAGCGCTGGGGCCCGCGCACCATCGACGTCGACATCGTGACGTACGCCGACATCGTCTCCGGCGACCCGGTGCTCACGCTCCCCCACCCGCGCGCCCACGAGCGGGCCTTCGTCCTCGCGCCCTGGCACGACGTGGACCCCGAGGCCCAGCTGCCCGGCGCCGGCCCGGTGGCCCAGCTCCTCGACCGGGTCGGCCGCGACAGCGTGCTGCCCCGCGCCGACCTGGAACTGCGCCTGCCGGAGTAATCGTTAGGCTCGACGGACGGTGGTCCGGCGCACGGCCGGACCGGGCACAGGCGGCGCGAAGGGCGGCTCACTCGGTGAAGCAACTACGGCTCGGGGTACTGGCGGGCCTCTTCGCCGCCGCCGGTGTCCTCTCCTGGGGCGGGGCCCGCCTCTGGGACTCCTTCGGCACCCTGCCGAGCGTCCCGCTGGCCGCGTCGATCGTGCTCGCCGTGATCGCGGTGATCCTCCTGGCGACCGCCCTCTCCACCCGCACCCGCCTCCGCGCCCAGCGCGAACGCCGCCCCGGCGCCAAGGGCGTCGAGCCCCTGTTCGCGGCCCGCGCGGTCGTCTTCGGCCAGGCGAGCGCCCTGGTCGCCGCCCTGGTCGCCGGCCTGTACGGCGGCACCGGCGTCTTCCTCCTGAGCTACCTCGACATCCCGCCCCGCCGCGACCAGGCCATCTACGCGGGCGCGGCGGTGATCGCCGGCATCGGCGTCATCGCGGCCGCCCTCTTCCTGGAACGCGTCTGCCGCCTCCCCGAGGACGGCAACGACCACGACGGCACGGGCACGGCGGCCGCGTAACGCACGACGAGGGCCCGGCTGCCGCGCTCGCACGGCGGCCGGGCCCTTACGCGTTCTCCTGGGCGTCAGTTCGCCATGATGAGGCTCATCGCCTCGGCGCGGGTCGCGGGGTCGCGGAGCTGGCCGCGCACCGCGGAGGTCAGGGTCTTCGCGCCCGGCTTGCGGATCCCGCGCATCGACATGCACATGTGCTCGCACTCGACGACGACGATGACGCCGCGCGGCTCCAGGATCGACATCAGGGATTCGGCGATCTGGGTCGTCAGCCGCTCCTGGACCTGCGGGCGGCGGGCGTAGACGTCGACCAGCCGGGCCAGCTTGGACAGGCCGGTGATCTTGCCGGTGGAGGCGGGGATGTACCCGACGTGGGCGACGCCCCTGAACGGGACCAGATGATGTTCACAGGTCGAGAACACCTCGATGTCCTTGACCAGCACCATCTCGTCGTGACCCAGGTCGAACGTGGTCGTCAGGACGTCCTCGGGCTGCTGGTAGAGGCCCGCGAATATCTCCTTGTACGCCCGCGCCACCCGCCCCGGCGTCTCCCGCAGGCCTTCGCGGTCCGGGTCCTCCCCGACGGCGAGCAGCAGTTCGCGTACGGCCGCCTCGGCCCGCTTCTCGTCGAATGCGCCGATCGAACCCTGGCCGTCCAGCGTCACCGGGTCGGTCATCTGTGCCTCGTTCCTCTGTGCTGCTCCGTGCGCGGGTTCGCGATCGGACATCGCGGGCATACGGAAAAGCCGCGCCCCCACAGGCTAGAACCTGGGGGCGCGGCGTGCATTCCGGAACCGGTGCGGCGGCCCGTGACGGGCGTCTCACCTGGCGTGGAGCGCGGACTAGCTGTTGTTGTCCGGACGGTCCTCGGGGATCGTCTCGGCGGACGGGGTGATGTCCTTGGTCAGGTCCGCCGGGGCGATCTCCGGCGGGGTGGCCGAGCCGTTGGCGCTGCCGTTGGTGAGGGCCAGCTCCTTGGGCGAGAGGACCGGGGGCCGCGTCGACGGGGTGCGTCGGGCGGATCCGGTCCAGGCCGGGCGGGCGGGGCGCTTGACGATGGGGGCGAAGATCTCGGCGATCTCGTCCTTGCCGAGCGTCTCCTTCTCCAGCAGTTCGAGCACCAGGGCGTCGAGGATGTCGCGGTTCTCGACGAGGATCTCCCACGCGTCGTTGTGGGCGGTCTCGATGAGCTTCTTGACCTCCTCGTCGACCAGGGCCGCGACCTCTTCCGAGTAGTCGCGCTGGTGGCCCATCTCGCGGCCCAGGAAGGGCTCCGAGTTGTCACCGCCGAACTTGATCGCGCCGAGGCGTTCGGTCATGCCGTACTGCGTGACCATCGCGCGGGCCGTCGCCGTGGCCTTCTCGATGTCGTTCGCCGCACCGGTGGTCGGGTCGTGGAAGACCAGCTCCTCGGCCGCGCGCCCGCCCAGCATGTACGCCAGCTGGTCGAGCATCTCGTTGCGGGTCGTGGAGTACTTGTCCTCCTCCGGGAGCACCATCGTGTAACCGAGGGCGCGGCCGCGGGAGAGGATCGTGATCTTGTGGACCGGGTCCGACTGGGGGAGGCCGCCGCGACCAGGGCGTGTCCGCCCTCGTGGTACGCGGTGATCTTCTTCTCCTTCTCGGACATGATCCGGGTCCGCTTCTGCGGGCCCGCCACGACGCGGTCGATCGCCTCGTCGAGGCTCTCGTTGTCGATGAGCTTCTTGTCGCTGCGCGCCGTCAGGAGCGCCGCTTCGTTGAGCACGTTCGACAGGTCGGCGCCGGTGAAGCCGGGCGTGCGCCGGGCGACGGCGCCGAGGTCGACACCCTCCGCGACGGGCTTGCCCTTCTGGTGCACCTTGAGGATCTCCAGGCGGCCCTGCATGTCGGGACGGTCGACCGCGATCTGCCGGTCGAAGCGGCCCGGGCGCAGGAGCGCCGGGTCGAGGATGTCCGGGCGGTTCGTGGCGGCGATCAGGATGACGCCGCCCTTCACGTCGAACCCGTCCATCTCGACGAGCAGCTGGTTGAGCGTCTGCTCGCGCTCGTCGTGACCGCCGCCCATGCCGGCGCCGCGGTGGCGGCCGACGGCGTCGATCTCGTCGACGAAGACGATCGCCGGGGCGTTCGCCTTGGCCTGCTCGAAGAGGTCACGCACCCGGGAGGCGCCGACGCCGACGAACATCTCGACGAAGTCGGAACCGGAGATCGAGTAGAACGGGACGCCCGCCTCGCCGGCGACGGCGCGGGCGAGCAGCGTCTTGCCCGTACCGGGCGGGCCGTAGAGCAGGACGCCCTTGGGGATTTTGGCGCCGACGGCCTGGAACTTGGCCGGCTCCTGGAGGAACTCCTTGATCTCGTGGAGCTCCTCGACGGCCTCGTCGGACCCCGCCACATCGGCGAAGGTCGTCTTGGGGGTGTCCTTGGTGATCAGCTTGGCCTTGGACTTGCCGAACTGCATGACCTTGGAACCGCCGCCCTGCATCTGATTCATCAGAAACAGGAAGACGACCACGATGAGGACGAAGGGCAGCAGCGAGAGGAGGATCGAGACGAACGGGGACTGCTTCGACGGCGAGACGGTGTAACCCTTCTCGATGTCACCCGCCTCGAACTTCGTCTGCAGCGTGTCGGCGAGCTCGACGCCCTGATTGCCGATGTAGCTCGCCTGGAACTTGCTGCCGGACTCGCCTTCGAGCTTCTGGCCGTCCTTCAGTTCGATCTTGAGGATTTGTTCGTCACCGGTGGTCAGCTTGGCCTGCTCCACCTGGTCCTTGCTGATCGCCTGGATCACCTTGCCGGTGTCCACCGTCTTGTAGCCGCCCGACGAGCCGACAACCTGCATCAACACGACCACGGCGAGGACGGCCAGCACGATCCACATGACCGGCCCACGGAAGTATCGCTTCACGTCCATCCACACGGAGCGAAGACGCCCCGTCCCTCCTGCCCGTAGGTAAATGCTGCTGTTTGAAAAGAGTGTTCTTCGGACGGTACCTCAGCCTGGGCACCCGCGACCGCTGGGTGCAGCGGAGAAACCAGCTTTCGAAGCTCCAACGGCCCGGAGGCGGTGAGGGTTCCCCGGCGGTCCGCCCGGGGGTCAGCCGCCGTAGACGTGCGGGGCCAGCGTGCCGACGAAGGGCAGGTTGCGGTACTTCTCCGCGTAGTCCAGCCCGTAGCCGACGACGAACTCGTTGGGGATGTCGAAACCGATCCACTTCACGTCGATCGCGACCTTTGCGGCATCCGGCTTGCGCAGCAGGGTGCAGACCTCCAGCGAGGCCGGCTCCCGCGAGCCCAGGTTGGACAGCAGCCAGGACAGCGTCAGTCCGGAGTCGATGATGTCCTCGACGATCAGGACGTGCTTGCCCTTGATGTCCGTGTCGAGGTCCTTGAGGATCCGCACGACGCCGGAGGACTGGGTGCCCGCCCCGTACGAGGAGACGGCCATCCAGTCCATCGTGACGGGGGTGGACAGCGCGCGCGCCAGGTCCGCCATGACCATCACCGCGCCCTTGAGGACACCGACGATCAGCAGGTCCTTGCCCGCGTACTCCGCGTCGATCTTCGCGGCCAGCTCGACGAGCTTCGCGTCGATCTCTTCCTTGGTGAGGAGCACCGACTGAAGGTCGGTACCCATGTCCTTCTCGTTCACCCACGTCTCTTTCTGTGCTGCCGACGGCCCGGCCCGCCGGTCCGGGTGCGCCCGGACCGGCGGCGGTTCGTCTGCACTTCAGCCGCTCGCGCGTCAGCTCTGCCGAATGACCAGTCTGCCACCCTGCCGCAGCGCCTCGACGCGGCCGGGCAGGTTGATGGCCCGCTGGCCGCGCCAGCCGGTGATCAGGCGGTCGACTTCTTCGAGGTGCCGGGCGAAGAGGGAGCCGGCGGGCGCACCGGCCTCGATCAGGGCGCGGCGCAGCACCCGGCGGCGAACGGCGGGGGGCAGGGCGTAGAGCCCCGCGCACTCCAGGCGGCCGGTCTCGTCGCGTACGGACAGCTCGGCCTCGGCGGCCCAGGTGTCCAGGGCGTCGGCGTCGTCGCGGGAGAGCTGGGCGGTGCGGGCGAGGGCTTCGACGACGCCTTTGCCGAGCGCCTTCTCCAGGGCGGGCAGCCCTTCGTGGCGGAGCCGGGAGCGGGTGTAGGCGGGGTCGATGTTGTGCGGGTCGTCCCAGACGGGGATCGACTGGACCAGGCAGGCCTTGCGGGCGGTCTGCCGGTCGAGCTGGAGGAAGGGGCGGCGGTAGCGGCCGGCCGGTCCGGAGGCGGCGGCCATGCCGGAGAGCGAGCGGATGCCGGAGCCGCGGGCGAGGCCGAGGAGGACGGTCTCGGCCTGGTCGTCGCGGGTGTGGCCGAGGAGGACGGCGGCGGCGCCGTGGCGCTCGGCGGCGGCGTCCAGCGCAGCGTAGCGGGCGTCGCGGGCGGCGGCCTCGGGGCCGCCCTCGCGTCCGACGTGCACGGCGACGGCCTCGACGGGGTCGAGGTCCATGGCGGTGAGCCGGGTGACGACCTCGGCGGCGCGGAGGCCGGAGCCCGGCTGGAGGTTGTGGTCGACGGTGATGCCGCCGGCCCGGACGTCGAGCTTGCGGGCCTCGAAGGCGAGCGCGGAGGCGAGCGCCATGGAGTCGGCACCGCCGGAGCAGGCGACGAGGACGAGCGGGGTGCCGGGCCGTTCGGGGAGGGCAGTCAGGGAGCCGCCCGCGGCGCCGGCCTCGGCGTAGGGGGAGCCGGCGGCGTGCGCGGGGCGCCTGGCCGCTTCGGCGGGCCGGTCGTGGCCGGCGTTCCGCTGGAATTCGGTGATGACGTCGTGGAGTACGCGGCGGACCGCCAGGCGTATCGCCGCGACCGCAGGATGGGGACCCATGTCCGGTGCCCTTCGTGGAGTTCGGGAAGTGCGTCGAGCGCCGGAACGCGTGAGTCCCGTCACTCAGAGTGCGTCGATGGTGACAGAGGCAAGCTGTTCATCGAGCATTGCACGCCTTCCCGGGCCTCCATGGTCCCTCGGATGGGTGATTGGGGAGCGAATATCGGTCCCTGGCGCGTATCCGGACGGCCCGATGGTCAGGATTCGGCCTTACGGTGCACGCGCGCGACCCAGTCGGCGGGCTTGGCGATCTCGGCCTTGGTCGGGAGGGTGTTGGGAGAGGTCCAGACGCGGTTGAAGCCGTCCATCCCGACCTCGTCGACGACCGACCGTACGAACTTCTCGCCGTCCTTGTACTGGCGGAGCTTGGCGTCGAGGCCGAGGAGCTTGCGCAGGGCCTGGTCGAGGCGGCCGGCGCCCTGGGCCCGGCGCTGCTGGAACTTCTCGCGGATCTCGGAGACGGAGCCGACGACGTCGGGGCCGACGCCGTCCATGACGTAGTCCGCGTGTCCTTCGAGAAGGGACATGACGGCGGTGAGGCGGCCGAGGACCTCGCGCTGGGCGGGGGTCTGGACGATGTCGACGAGGCTGCGGCTGTCGCTCTCGCCCTGTTCGCCCTCGGGGCGGCCGCCGGAGAGGGACTGGGCGGCCTCGCGGAGGCGTTCCAGGAACGTCGTCGGGTCGACGTCGGTCTCGTCGAGGAACGTCTGGATCTCGCCCTGGAGGTGGTCGCGGAGCCAGGGCACGCCGGTGAACTGGGTGCGGTGGGTCTCCTCGTGGAGGGCGACCCAGAGCCGGAAGTCGTGCGGGTCGACGTCCAGCTCGCGTTCGACGTGGACGATGTTGGGGGCGACGAGGAGGAGCCGGCCGCCGCCGTTCGCGGAGGCGGGCAGCTCCCGGGTGGCGGGGGCGAACGTCTCGTACTGGCCGAGCACCCGGGAGGCGAGGAACGAGAGCAGCATGCCCAGCTCGACGCCGGTGACCTTGCCGCCGACAGCGCCGAGGACGGCGCCGCCGGGTCCGCCGGAGCGGCGGCTCTCCATCTTGGCGAGCAGGGGCTGGAGGAGTTCGCGGAAGCCGGCGACGTTGGCCCTGATCCAGCCGGGGCGGTCGACGACGAGGACGGGGGTGTCCTCGGGTTCGGTGCCTTCGGGGATCATCCGGGTGAAGAGCCGGACGTGCTCCTCGGACGCCTTGGCGTGCCGCCGGAGCTCCGCGACGACGGCGCGGGCCTCCTCGCGGCTGATGTCGGGTCCGGGCCGCACGAGTCGGGTCGCGGTCGCCACCGCGAGATTCCAGTCGACCATCTGGGCACCACCGATGCTCGTCATGCGTCAACCGTACGTGAGCCTGTCGTCCCTTGGTGGGGTCTTGGGGGCGGCAAGGCACCCCCGACACGGCTCTTCGGGTGCGGCCCGTGCTCAGCCGCCGGTTCCGGCGAGTGCGGTGGCCAGGGCGTCGAGGGCGGGTTCGGCCTGGCCCGCGTCGATGCTGCCGGAGGCGAGGAAGGCGAAGGCGAGCAGGCGGCCCCGGCGGTCGACGACGGTGCCGGCGAGGGAGTTGACGCCGAAGAGGGTGCCGGTCTTGGCGCGGATCAGGCCGGTGCCTTCGGCGTCGGGTGGGTACCGGCCGTCGAGGGTGCCGCTGAAGCCCGCGACCGGGAGGCCGGTGAGAACGGGGCGGAGGCCGGGGCGGTCGGGGTCGGCGGCACGGGCGAGGAGCGCGGTGAGGAGGGCGGGGGTGACCCGGTCCTTGCGGTCCAGACCGCTGCCGTCGGCGAAGTGGGCGCCGCCCACCGGCACCTTGAGCTTCTTCAGCTCGTTGGTGACGGCGCGGCGGGCCCCGGCGAACGAGGCGCTCTCGCCCTTGGCGATGGCGGTCTGCCGGGCGAGCGCCTCGGCGATGTCGTTGTCGCTGTTGGTGAGGGTGCGCTCGGCGAGGGCGTCGAGCGGGGCGGAGCGGTGGGTGGCGACGGTGCGGGCCTCGTCGGCGGCGCGGGCCTCGCGGGGGGCGCCGGTGACCTTGACGCCCGCCTTCCTCAGGGCCCCGGCGAAGGTGCGGGCGGCGTCGCCCGCGGGGTCCTCGGTGCGCTTGGCGGGGCCGCGGTCCGTGTCGTTGACGCGGCCCTCGTTGACCATGAGGGCGGTGACGGGCGCGATGTTCTCGTTGGGGCTGATCGGGTGGAGGACGGGGCCGGTGTAGCGGGAGATGTCGTAGGTGAGCCGTACGGAGTCCCGGTCGTCCTCGCGCAGGGCGTCGGCGGTGTCGGCGGCCATCTCGCGCAGGGCCGCCTCGCTGAGCGTGGGGTCGCCGCCGCCGACGAGGGTGACGGTGCGGGAGTCGGGGGACAGCGCGGCGGTGGTCGCGATGCGGTGGTCGGGGCCGAGGACCGAGAGCGCCGCGGTGACGGTGGCGATCTTGATGGTGGAGGCGGGGGTCATGGGGGTGGTGGCGCCCTGCCCGTACAGCTGCTCGCCGGTGGCGGTGTCGATGACCGACGCGGCGACCTTGTTCCCGAGGCCGGGCACGCCGATGAGCGGGGCGAGGGCGTCGCGGAGCGCGGCGGGGTCCTGGGGGGCGTCGCGGGTGGTGGTGCCGAGGGCGGGCAGGACGGCGGCGGCGCTGGGGGCCGGGCGGGGGCCGTCGGGCGCCGGGCGTCCGTGATGTGCGCCACCTGTGCGGTCACCGGCGGCTGCCAGTGCCCGCTCGGCCTTACGCTGACCGTTGTCCCAGGGGCCGGCGGCGAGGACGGCGCCGGTTGCGACGACCAGGCCGAGCGCTGCGGAGCCTGCGATCACCTGCCAGGTGTACGCCCCGTTGCGCTTCTTCGTCAGGATCTTCGGCCCGCCCCACGGGTCCGAGGGGCGCATCGACGGTTCTTCCACCTGCTCGGCCACCGCTGACCAGCCCCTTTCGCGAGCACACTTCTGCGTGGGGGACACTTAATCACCAGTCGTATGTGTTGATCATGGAGGAGCCACCCGTGGAGTTCGACGTCACCATCGAGATCCCGAAGGGTTCGCGGAACAAGTACGAGGTGGACCACGAGACCGGTCGGATCCGCCTGGACCGTCGACTCTTCACCTCGACCAGCTACCCGGCCGACTACGGCTTCGTCGAGAACACCCTCGGCGAGGACGGCGACCCGCTGGACGCGCTGGTCATCCTGGACGAGCCGACCTTCCCGGGTTGCCTCATCAAGTGCCGCGCCATCGGCATGTTCCGGATGACCGACGAGGCGGGCGGCGACGACAAGCTGCTCTGCGTCCCGGCGTCCGACCCGCGCGTGGAGCACCTGCGCGACATCCACCACGTGTCGGAGTTCGACCGCCTGGAGATCCAGCACTTCTTCGAGGTCTACAAGGACCTGGAGCCGGGCAAGTCCGTCGAGGGCGCCGACTGGGTCGGCCGCGCCGAGGCGGAGGCGGAGATCGAGGCCTCCTACAAGCGTCTTGAGGCGCAGGGCGGCGCGCACTGACGTCCCTCTTCCGGTTCCGTTTGTGAGCCGGACGGCCGTCTTCGAACGGGCGGTGCACCTTCACGGGTGTGCCGCCCGTTTCGCTGTGCGCACCGCCTCGTCATGCGGGGGTCATGTCGGTCGCCATACTGGGCACACGTGCGCCCGGAAGATCAGCCGAGCAGGAACGAGGTCGAGTGGTGGCGGAATCGGGCGGTCCCGAGGACCAGAAGCCCCAGTCCGACGAGGCACGGAGCGCCTTCGCTCCGCCCGCCGGGACGATGTATCCGGTCTCACCGCCCGAAGAGGACCATCCGACGTCGGAGTTCGCGATTCCGGACGGGGTGGTGTCCGACGCGAGCGGCACGGCGTCTGCGGGAAGCGGATCGGCGGCCGGTTCGAACTCCGACACTCTGAGTTCCGCTTTCACCCCGCCGAGCACGTACAAGGCCCAGCAGTCGCCGCCCGCCTTCACCCCGGCGCAGGGCATTCCGATGGTCAAGCTGACCAAGGAGGCGCCCTGGCAGGACCGGATGCGCACGATGCTGCGGATGCCGGTGACCGAGCGTCCGGCGGCCGAGTCGATCCAGCGCACCGACGACGACACGGGGCCGGCCGTGCCGCGCGTGCTCGACCTGACGCTGCGTATCGGGGAGCTGCTGCTGGCGGGCGGCGAGGGAGCCGAGGACGTCGAGGCGGCGATGTTCGCGGTGACCCGGTCCTACGGCCTGGACCGCAGCGAGCCGACGGTGACGTTCACCCTGCTGTCCATCTCGCACCAGCCGTCGCTGGTCGACGACCCGGTGACGGCGAGCCGTACCGTACGCCGCCGGGGCACCGACTACACCCGTCTGGCGGCGGTGTTCCGGCTGGTCGACGACATCACCAGCACGGACACCGAGGTGTCGCTGGAGGAGGCCTACCGGCGGCTCGCGGAGATCCGCCGTAACCGTCACCCGTACCCCGGCTGGGTGCTGACGGCGGCCGCCGGGCTGCTGGCCGGTTCGGCCTCCGTGCTGGTCGGCGGTGGGTTCCTGGTGTTCGTCGTGGCGGCGGCGGGCGCGATGCTCGGCGACCGGCTGGCGTGGCTGTGCGCCGGGCGCGGGCTCCCGGAGTTCTACCAGTTCACGGTCGCCGCGATGCCGCCCGCCGCGCTGGGGGTGGCGCTGACCCTGACCCATTCGACGGACATCCGCCCCTCCGCGGTGATCACGGGTGGGCTGTTCGCGCTGCTGCCGGGGCGGGCGCTGGTGGCGGGCGTGCAGGACGGGCTGACCGGTTACTACATCACCGCGTCGGCCCGGCTGCTCGAAGTCATGTACTTCTTCATCGGGATCGTCGCGGGCGTCCTGATCGTCCTGTACCTGGGGCTGCAGCTGGGGGCGGAGCTCAATCCCGAGGCCCGGTTCACGCCCTACAACGAGCCGGTGGTGCAGATCCTGGCGTCGATGGCGCTGAGTCTGGCGTTCGCCGTGCTGCTCCAGCAGGAGCGGTCGACGGTGCTGGCGGTCACCCTGAACGGCGGCGTCGCCTGGATCATCTTCGGGGCGATGGCCCGGACCGGGGACATCTCGCCGGTCGCGGCGACGGCGGTGGCGGCCGGCCTGGTGGGCCTGTTCGGCCAGCTGTTCTCGCGTTATCGGTTCCACTCCTCGCTGCCGTACATCACGGCGGCGATCGGGCCGCTGCTGCCCGGTTCGGCGACGTACTTCGGTCTGCTGGGTGTGGCGCAGAACGAGCTGGACACCGGGCTCGCCTCGCTGTCGACGGCGGTCGCGACGGCGCTGGCCATCGCGATCGGGGTGAACCTGGGGAGCGAGATCTCGCGGCTGTTCATGGGGCTGCCGGGGGCGATCGGCGGGGCGAGCCGGCGGGCGGCGAAGCGGACCAGGGGGTTCTGAGCCCGCGGGCTCCGTGGTCGTACGAACGCCGTACGGACCCCGTACGCGCAGGAGCGCCCCTCCCCGGAGTTGCGGGGAGGGGCGCTTCGTCGTGTCCGTGCCTGGGGTCAGCGCTTGGCGTGCCGGCCGCGCTGGCCGGAGGAGGGGCCGTTGCCGCCCCGGGGGCGGCCGGAGCCGTCGCCCGCCTCGGCCACGGCGGCCTTCTTGCCCTGGCTGCGGGCCCGCAGCACCTCGATCACGATCGGCACGACGGAGATGAGCACGATCAGGATGAGGATCATCTCGATGTGCTCGTGCACGAAGTCGATCTTGCCGAGGAGGGCTCCGAGCACGGTGACGCCGACGCCCCAGAGGATCGCGCCGACGATGTTGTACGTGATGAAGGAGCGGTAGTTCATCCGGCTGACGCCCGCGATGATCGGGGTGAACGTGCGCACGATGGGCACGAAGCGCGCCAGGACCAGGGACTTCGGGCCGTGCTTCTCGAAGAACTCGTGGGCCTTCTCCACGTTCTCCTGCTTGAAGAGGCGGGAGTCGGGGCGCTTGAAGAGGGCCGGGCCGACCTTGCGGCCGAAGAGATAGCCCACCTGGTCGCCGACGATCGCGGCCACCGCGATCAGCGTGCAGACCAGCCAGAGCGGGTACTTCAGCTGTCCCGTGGTCACCAGCAGACCCGTGGTGAACAGCAGTGAGTCGCCGGGCAGGAAGAACCCGATCAGGAGGCCGGACTCGGCGAAGACGATGAGGAGCAGGCCGGGGAGCCCGAACGTGTTGAGCAGATAGTCCGGGTCCAGCCAGCTCGGTCCGAGCGCAAGCGTATTCAAGGGTCCGGGCTCCAGGATGAGGGGTGCGATGGCGGCTCTGTGGCCGCCCCAAGCTATCAACGCCCGATGCGTGCCCGTGGTTCCAGTGGCGTACAGCGGGAATGCGCATCCTACGAAGCGGCCCGAAGCTGATCACAGGAGGTGCCACCACCATGGGCATTGAGGAATTCGGCGGCGGTCAGACGGCCCAGGCGGACGTACTGGTCGTGACCACGAACGACGTACCCGGCTACCAGGTGACCCAGGTCATCGGCGAGGTCTTCGGGCTGACCGTGCGCTCCCGTCACCTCGGCAGCCAGATCGGGGCCGGGCTGAAGTCGATGATCGGCGGCGAGCTGAGGGGGCTGACCAAGACGCTGGTCGAGACCCGTAACCAGGCGATGGAGCGGCTCGTGGAGCAGGCGCGGGCCCGGGGCGCCAACGCGGTCCTGATGATGCGTTTCGACGTGACCGAGGCGGCGGACGTGGGTACGGAGGTCTGCGCGTACGGGACGGCGGCGGTGATCAGCAAGGTGTGACGCGGAGGCGGCCGGGCCGACCTTAGGCGTTATGCGCGTTTTGTCGCCCTAGGGTGGGCCGGTGGCCCCCGAATCCCCCGCACCCTCGCCCACTCCCCCGCACCCTCGGCAGCCGCCCGGCACCCCGGCCCGGCGGCTGCTGCCGCTCGTGCTGCCCGCGATCGTCGTCGGCGTCGTCTGCGCGCTGATCCTGCTCGGGGTGAGTCTGCTGGCGGAGCAGCTCCAGGACGTGCTCTGGGAGTCCCTGCCCGACGCGCTCGGGGTGGGGCGGTTCTCCTCGGTGTGGATGGTCGTGATGCTCACCGCGACCGGCCTCGCGGTGGGGCTCGTCCTGCGGGCGGTACCCGGTCACGGCGGGCCCGATCCGGCCACCACCGGGCTGGTCGACGCCCCGATGCGGCCCGGCATCGTGCCCGGACTGCTCCTGGTGACCGTTCTGGCGCTGGCCGGCGGGGTGAGCCTCGGGCCGGAGAACCCGATCACCGCCGCCAACATCGCCCTGGCCTTCTGGCTCGGCCGGCGGTTGGCACCCGGCGCTCCGGGCGAGGTGTGGGTGGCGCTCGCGGCGGCCGGGACGATCGGGGCCCTCTTCGGCACCCCGGTCGCCGCCGCGCTGGTCCTCTCCGAGGCGCTGGCCTCGCAGCCGGGCCCCGGGGCGTTCTGGGACCGGCTGTTCGCCCCGCTCGCGGCCGGTACGGCGGGTGCGCTGACCATGTCGCTGATCGCGGAGCCCAGCTTCGACCTGTCCCTCCCCGCGTACACCGGACCGCACTGGGGCGATCTGCTCGCCGCCCTGCTGATCGCCTCGGCGGGCGCCCTCCTCGGGCTGCTCGCGGTGTACGCGTTCCCGGTGGCCCACCGGGTCTTCGCGGCGCTGCGGCATCCGGTGCTCGCCCTGACGGCGGGCGGTCTCGCGCTGGGGCTGCTGGGTGCGCTGGGCGGCCATCTCACCCTGTTCAAGGGGCTCGACGAGGTGAAGACGCTGGCCGGGGACCCGGACGGGTGGTCGGCCGGGGAGTTCGCGGGGATGGCGATCGTGAAGATGGCCGCCCTCGTGATCGCGGCCACCTGCGGCTTCCGGGGCGGCCGGATCTTCCCGTCGGTCTTCGCGGGGGTGTCGCTCGGACTGTGCGTCCCTGCGCTGGTCGACGCGGTCCCGCCGTCGCTCGCGGTCTCCTGCGCGGTGCTGGGCGTGCTGCTCGCCGTCACCCGGCAGGGCTGGGTGAGCCTGTTCACCGCGGCGGTGCTGGTCGGCGACGCGTCCGTGCTGCCGCTGCTGTGCGCGGCGACCCTGCCCGCGTGGCTGCTGGTCACGGGGCGGGCCCAGATGCAGTTGGACGCGGACGGGACGTCACTGCGATGAGCGGGAGGCAGGCGCGGTCACGGAGAAGGCCCCGCCCGGCGCGCCGGAAACGCTGAACCTCCGTATCGTCAGGTTCGTGCGCTTTCGCGCCACCCTGTACCGATTCCGCTTCGACGGAGGTTCCCCGCATGCCCACGCCCGTCAACGTCGCCGTCGTCTATTACTCGTCCACCGGCACCGTCGCCACGATCGCGAAGGCGATGGCGGAGGACGCCGAGCGGGCCGGGGCGCAGGTGCGGCTGCGCCGGGCGGCGGAGCTCGCGCCGCAGGCGGCCATCGACTCCAACCCCGCGTGGGCGGAGAACGCCAGGGCGACCGCGGACATCCCCGAGGTCTCGCCGGACGACATGGTCTGGGCGGACGCGGTGATCTTCGGTACGCCGACCCGGTTCGGGAACGTCACCGCCCAGCTGAAGCAGTTCCTCGACACGCTCGGCGGGCTGTGGCAGTCCGGGCAGCTCGCCGACAAGGTCTACAGCGGCTTCACCTCCACGGCCACCGCCCACGGCGGCCAGGAGTCCACGCTGCTCGCGCTGTACAACACGATCCATCACTTCGGCGGCATCCTCGTCACCCCCGGGTACACCGACCCCACGAAGTTCGTCGACGGCAACCCGTACGGCACCTCGCACATCGCCGGGCAGGGCGACCTCCCGGTCGGCGAGCAGACGCTCACCGCCACCCGGGTGCAGGCCGAGCGGGTCGTGAAGCTGACCCGGGCCGTCAAGGCGGGCCTGGCCGCCGAGAACTGACCCCGTCCCCGCAGAACGTCCACGGACGCCCACCGCCCCCCGTCGGCCGAGAGAAGGGTTTCCCCACCATGCCGCTCCACCGCGGTGCCCACCCGGACCGGGACGAGCCCTCCGACGAGCGGCGCAGGCTCGCCCTGAACCCGTTCTTCGGCGAGGCGGACCCGACGGCCGCGATGAACACCGCCCCGCCCCGGCACCGGCTGCCCGACGGGCCGCTACCGCCGCTGACGGCGTACCGGCTGGTCCACGACGAGCTGATGCTCGACGGCAACTCCCGGCTCAACCTGGCCACGTTCGTCACCACCTGGATGGAGCCGCAGGCCGGCGTCCTGATGGGCGAGTGCCGGGACAAGAACATGATCGACAAGGACGAGTACCCGCGCACCGCCGAGCTGGAGAAGCGCTGTGTGGCGATGCTCGCCGACCTGTGGAACGCGCCCGATCCGGCGGCGGCCGTGGGGTGTTCGACCACCGGATCGAGCGAGGCGTGCATGCTCGCGGGGCTCGCCCTGAAGCGGCGCTGGGCCAAGAGGAACGCGGACCGCTATCCGGCGACGGCCCGGCCCAATCTGGTGATGGGCGTCAATGTGCAGGTCTGCTGGGAGAAGTTCTGCAACTTCTGGGAGGTGGAGGCCCGGCAGGTCCCGATGGAGGGCGGGCGCTTCCACATCGACCCGCAGGCCGCCGCCGAACTGTGCGACGAGAACACCATCGGGGTCGTCGGCATCCTCGGCTCCACCTTCGACGGTTCCTACGAGCCGATCGCCGACCTCTGCGCGGCCCTGGACGCCCTCCAGGAGCGCACCGGACTTGATGTCCCGGTCCACGTCGACGGGGCGTCCGGCGCGATGGTGGCGCCCTTCCTCGACCCGGACCTGGTGTGGGACTTCCGGCTGCCGAGGGTGGCGTCGATCAACACCTCGGGCCACAAGTACGGCCTGGTCTATCCGGGGGTCGGCTGGGCGCTGTGGCGTACGTCGGACGAGCTGCCGGAGGAGCTGGTCTTCCGGGTCAACTACCTGGGCGGCGACATGCCGACGTTCGCCCTGAACTTCTCCCGGCCCGGGGCGCAGGTGGTCGCGCAGTACTACACGTTCCTGCGCCTCGGCCGCGACGGCTACCGGGCGGTCCAGCAGGCCTCCCGGGACGTGGCCTGCTCTCTGGCCCGCGCGGTGGAGGACCTCGGCGACTTCCGGCTCCTCACCCGGGGGGACGAGTTGCCGGTGTTCGCCTTCACGACGACCGCCGAGGTCCACACGTACGACGTCTTCGACGTGTCACGCCGGCTGCGGGAGCGCGGCTGGCTGGTGCCCGCCTACACCTTCCCCGCCAACCGGCAGGATCTGTCGGTGCTGCGGGTGGTGTGCCGCAACGGCTTCTCCTCCGACCTGGCCGAGCTGCTGATCGAGGACCTGAAGCTGTTCCTCCCCGAACTCCGGTCGCAGAAGCACCCGGTGAGCCATGACCGGAAGGCCGCTACGGCCTTTCACCACTGAGGCGGGCCCGCCGCTACCGACTGAGCCGCGCGAACTTCCGCACGGCCAGCGGGAAGAACACCGCGATGATGGCCACCGGCCAGAGCACCGCGAGGAGCCCAGCGTGTTCGGCGGCCCAGGAGCCGGTCGCGCCGCCGGGGTTGCCGAACAGGTCCCGTACGGCGGTGGCGGTCGCGGACATGGGGTTCCACTCGACCACCGCGCCCAGCCAGCCCGGCATCGACGCGGGGGTCGCGAAGACGTTGGAGAGGAAGCCGACCGGCCAGACCAGGATCTGGACCGCGGTGACCATCTCCGGCCTGCCCGCCACCATGGCGAGGTGGATGCCGGCCCACAGCATCGCGAACCGCAGGAGGAGCAGCAGCCCCACCGCCCCCAGCGCGGCAGCAGCCCCGTTGTGCCAGCGCCAGCCGACCGCGTAACCGACCCCGGTCATCACGGCGAGCGATACCACCGACTGGAGCATGTCCGCGGCGCTGCGGCCCACCAGCACCGCGCCGGGGACCATCGGCATCGAGCGGAACCGGTCGATGACGCCCTTGCCGAGGTCCTGGGTGACCGCGAGCATCGTGGCCTCCAGGCCGAAGGCCATGGTCAGCGCGAGCATCCCGGGGACCAGGTATTCGGTGGGGTCGCCCGGCACGCCCCGGCCGCCGCCCACCAGATAGGTGAACATCAGGAGCAGCATCACCGGGAACACCAGGTTGACGAGGACCGCCACGGGCTGCCGGGCCCAGTGCGCCAGTTCGCGGCGGGTCATCGTCCAGGAGTCGGCCAGTGCCCAGCCGAGCCGGGAGGCCGCCCCGTCCGGTCCGGGAACCGCCGTCGTCGTCGCCGCGCTCATGCCGCCACCTCCGCCTTGTCCGTACGCCGCTCCGCGGCCGGCTGTCCGGTCAGGGACAGGAACACCTCGTCCAGGGTCGGGCGGCGCACCGCGATGTCCTCCGCCTCGATGCCCGCCTCGTCCAGCACCCGCACCGTCCGGGTCAGGGCCGCCATCCGGTCCGGGGCGGGCGCGCCGATCCGCCGCCGGTCGGGGTCGAGCGTCAGGTCCTCGCCGCCGAGCAGCGCGGCCGCCTCGGCGAGCCGGGACGCGTCGCGCAGGACGACGTCGATCCGGTCGCCGCCGACGCTGGCCTTCAGCTCGTCGGGGGTGCCCTCGGCGACCGCCCGGCCGTGGTCGATGAGGGAGATCCGGTCGGCCAACTGGTCCGCCTCGTCCAGATACTGGGTGGTCAGCAGCACCGTGGTGCCGCCGCCGACCAGGGACCGCACCGCGTCCCACACCTCGGTGCGGCCGCGCGGGTCGAGGCCGGTCGTCGGCTCGTCCAGGAACAGCACGTCCGGATCGGTGATCAGCGACGCGGCCAGGTCGAGCCGTCTGCGCATGCCGCCGCTGTACTGCTTGACGGCCTTGCGGCCGGTGTCCGCGAGGCCGAACCGCTCAAGGAGTTCGTCCGCCCGGCTGCCCGCCCGGCGTGCGCCCAGGTGGTACAGCCGCCCGAACATCTCCAGGTTCTGGCGTCCGCCGAGCTGTTCGTCCACCGCCGCGTGCTGCCCGAGCAGCCCGATCCTGCGCCGCACCTCGCCCGCCCGTTCGCGGACGTCGAGGCCGGCCACGGTGACCCGGCCCGCGTCGTGGCGCAGCAGCGTCGACACGATCCGTACGGCGGTGGTCTTGCCCGCCCCGTTGGGGCCGAGCACCCCGTGGACGGTGCCGCTGCCGACGACCAGGTCCAGTCCGTCCAGGGCGCGCTTCTCCCCGTACCGCTTGTGCACTCCGTCCATGACGATCGCTTCCGTCACGTTCCCCGCCGCCCTTCCACGCCTTCACCCGCTTGTAGTCAAACTTGACTAGCAGGTCGAAGATAAACCCCGGTCCTGCATTCGTCAAACTTGATTACTCGTTGTCCCCCGGGTCGGGCACCCCGGTGGCGTAGGGGTTCTCCTCGCCGTCGGCGAGCACCCCGACGAACGGGTCGCCCTCGCCCGCGAAGGTGTACGCGCCGCCCTCGATACGGGCGATCAGCCCCCGGGTCCACTCCGCGCCGCTGTCCGCCGAGTGCACCCACAGATTCATGATCTCGCCGATGTGGCCGAGGGATTCGGGCCCCTCCTCGGGGGTGTAGTACTCGGTGACCGCCTCGCGCCACTCCCGGATGCCCTCGATCCGCTCCTTGAGCAGCGCGACCGCCTCCTCGCGGGGCAGGTCAACGATGAAGCCGACCGCCGCCGAGAGGACGTCCATGTTCCGGCCGTAGGAGCGGATGGCGTCCCGGAGCAGGGCGCGGTACTCATCGAGGCCCTTCTCCGTGACCTCGTACTCGGTGCGCGGCGGGCCGCCGGCCGTGGAGGGGGCCGTCTCGTGCGCGAGGAGCACTCCCTGCTTCGCCATCTGCTTGAGGGCGTGGTAGATCGACCCGGGCTTGGCGTTGGACCACTCGTGCGCGCCCCAGTACTCCAGGTCGTTGCGGACCTGGTAGCCGTGCGCGCGGCCGTGCATACGCACGGCGCCGAGGACCAGCAGCCGGATCGCGGACATGGCACTCCTTCGTATTCAACTTTGACTAGGGTAGCCCCGCCCGCTTGCGTCCGGGCGGCAGGTGTGTCCTCGCATCCGGACGGCCGGGGCCAGCAGGGCCGCGACCAGGCATCCGGCCGCCAGCGCGGCCCACACCGCGTCGTAGCTGCCGAACGCGTCCCGGGCGGTGGCGCCGAGGAACGCCGATGCGCCCGCGCCCAGTTGGTGGGCGGCGTTCGTCCAGCCGAAGACGATGGGGCCGTCCTCCCCGTACACGCGGCGGGCCAGCTCGATGACGGGCGGCACGGTCGCGACGTCGACGAGCCCGTAGACCGCCGTGAACAGCAGCATCGGGACGGTGACCGTCGAGGCGAACACCAGGGGCAGAGCAAGAAGGGTGAGCGCGCGGACGGCGAAGCAGACGGTGAGCACACGGCGCGGGTCGAACCGGTCGGTCAGCCAGCCGGCCAGCAGCGCGCCGAGGGCGGAGAAGATCCCGATCAGGGACAGCAGCGAGGCCGCCGCCGTGGCCCGCATGCCGTGATCGTGCGCGGCGGGCGCCCAGTTGGACCACATGATGCCGTTGGTGGACGCCCCGCAGAGCGCGAACGCCCCGGCCAGCAGCCAGAACGGGCCGGTGCGCGCCGCCCGCAGGAACACCTTCAGCGTGCGCGCCGCCGCTCCGGCGGCCGGGGCCGGCTTCGGTACGAACTCCGTTGCCCCGTACGGCTTCACGCCCGCCTCGGCCGGATGGTCGCGCAGCAGCAGGAAGACCAGGGCGGCCACCGCCAGGGCCACGAGCGCCAGCGTCACCACCGGCGGACGCCAGCCGTGGTGGTCGACGGACCAGGCGAGGAGGGGGAGGAACAGCAGCTGGCCCAGGTGGCTCGCGGAGCTGAGCGCGCCCGTCACCAGCGAGCGCCGCCGGTCGAACCAGCGGGCGGTGAGCCCGGCGGCGAACGTCATGGTCAGGCAGCCGCTGCCGAGGCCGATCAGCACACCCCAGTACGCGACGAGCTGCCAGGGCCGCGTCATCACCCCGGTCAGCAGCGCCCCCACCGCGACCAGCAGCAACGCCCCCACGACCACCCGGCGGGCCCCGATCCGGTCCATCAGCGCCGCCGCGAACGGGGCGGCGAGGCCGAAGAGCACCATGTTCACCGAGGCGGCGAGCGCGATCTGCCCGCGCTCCCAGCCGTACTCCTGATGCAGCGGCGTCACCAGCAGGCCGGGCACGGTGGTGAACGCGCCCGCCGTGACGATGGCCGCGCCGGCCACGGCGGCCATCAGCCATGCGCGGTGGATACGGGCGGGCGGGGTCGAGGTCGAGGTCGATGAGGGCATGGAGTCAGCGTCGCGAGCGGGCCCCGCCCTCACGAGTGTCCCGATGGACCAGGTGCGCAAGGATATGGCCATGACGGTTTTCACCCACCCCGGACGGCACCGCGTCGCCGTGCTCGCCCGCGCGGTCCTGCTCCCCATCGAGCTGGGCATCGTCCACCAGCTCTTCGGCCAGGCCCGGCAGGGGGCGTCGGCGGACGGCGAGCCGCTGTACGAGGTCGCCACCTGCTCCCCGGCCCCCGGCGACGTGGCCACGGACGGCGATTTCACCGTGGCCGTCGCGCACGGGCCCGAGGCGCTGGCCGAGGCCGACACGGTGATCGTGCTGTCGTCGTACGAGGACTACGTCCAGGAGACACCCGCACTCCCGGCCCCGCTGGCGGAGGCGCTCGCGCTGATCCGGCCCGGCGTCCGGGTGGCCTCGATCTGCACCGGCGCGTTCGTGCTGGCCTCGGCCGGGCTCCTCGACGGGCACACGGCCACCACGCACTGGCGGTACACGGAGCTGTTCGCGCGGCTCTTCCCCCGCGTCGGGCTCGACCCGGACGTGCTCTACACCGACGGGGGGTCCGTCCTGACCTCCGCGGGCTGTGCCGCCGGGATCGACCTGTGCCTGCACATGATCCGGTGCGACCACGGGACGGCGGTCGCCAACGACGTGGCCCGGCGCACGGTCGTGCCGCCCCACCGCGAGGGCGGCCAGGTGCAGTACATCCGGCGGCCGGTGCCCGGACGGTCGGCCCCGGGGACCTCGGCCGCCCGCGAATGGGCGCTGCGGCGGCTCCAGGACCCCATCACGCTGGGGCAGTTGGCCGCCCGGGAGTCGATGAGCGTGCGGCACTTCACCCGGCGGTTCCGGGAGGAGGCCGGCCTGACTCCCATGGCCTGGCTGACCCGGCAACGCATCGAGCTGGCACGGGAGTTGCTGGAGGAGTCGGACACCCCGGTGGAGCAGGTGGCCGCCCGCACCGGGCTCGGCACGGCGGCCAATCTGCGCCGGCACTTCCATGAGGCGCTGGGCGTCTCGCCGACCGCCTACCGCGCCACGTTCCGGGGGCCCGCATCGCGCCCGTGACGCAGCGTCAGTACGGGAAGACCGAGCGACCGTGCTGGATCGACATCCACCGCTGGGTGGTGAACGCCTCCACCACCGCCTCGCCGTTCAGCCGCCCCACCCCGGACGTCTTCTCGCCGCCGAACGCGACCAGCGGATCGTCCTGCACGGTGGAGTCGTTGACGTGGAACATCCCGCTGACGATGCGCCGGGCGAACCGCACACCGCGCTCCGCGTCCCGGGTGTGGACCGCGCCGCTGAGACCGTACGGGCCCTCGTTGACGATCCGTACGGCTTCCTCCTCGCCGTCGAACGTCATCAGCAGCGCCACCGGGCCGAGGATCTCCTGGGTCAGCAGCGGGGAGTCCTCCGCGAGGCCGGTGAGGACGGTGGGACCGACGACGTTGCCGACGGTCCGGCCCCGGACGAGGGCCGTCGCGCCGTCCGCGACCGCCCGGTCCACCAGGTCGTCCAGCGCGTCGGCCTGGAAGGCGTTGATGACCGGCCCGATCCGGGTCTCCGGGTCCCTCGGGTCGCCGGCCTTGAGCGCGGCCACCTCGGCGGTGAACTTCCCGGTGAACTCCTCGGCCACCGAACGGTCCACCAGGATCCGGTTGGCCGCCATGCTGACCTGCCCCTGGTGCAGGAAGCGGCTGAAGACGGCGGACCGGACCGCGTAGTCGATGTCGGCGTCCTCCAGCACCACCAGGGCGCTGTTGCCGCTCAGTTCGAGGATGGTCCGCTTGAAGGCGCCGGCCGCCGTGGCGGCGATGTGCCGGCCCACCCGGTCGGAGCCGGTGAACGAGATCACCTTGGGCACGGGGTGCTCGATGAACGCGTCGCCGATCTCGGCGCTGTCGGTGATCACCACGTTGAGCAGCCCGGCCGGAAGCCCGGCGTCCTCGAATATCCTCGCTATCAGACCGCCGCCGACCACGGGGGCGTTCTGGTGGGGTTTCACGACGACCGCGTTGCCGAGTGCCAGGGCGGGGGCGACGGACTTCATCGTCACCAGGAATGGGAAGTTGAAGGCGCTGATGACCCCGACGACGCCGACGGGCAGCCGGTAGAGCCGGTTCTCCCGGCCGTCCCCCACGGCGGGCAGCAGCCGCCCGGTGGGCAGCAGCGCCTGGCGGATCGCCTCGCGCAGGAACTCGGTGGCGCTGTCGACCTCGTACCGTGCGCGCGGCCGGGTGCCGCCCAGTTCGTCGATGATCGCCTCGGCGATCTCCTCGGCGCGCTCGCCGGTGATGCGCAGCGCGCGTTCGAGGACGGCGCGCCGCTCGTACGGGTTGACCCCGGCCCATTCCCGCTGCGCCCGCTCGGCGGCCCGGTAGGCGCGGTCGACCTCCAGCGCGGTGGCCACGGTGACGGCGGCGAGTTTCTCACCGCTGTAGGGATTGAAATCGATGATGTCCCACGAGCCGCTGCCGGTCAGCCACTCGCCGTCGATGTACTGGTGGGCCAGTTCATGGAAGAAGGACATGCAATCCCTTACTGCAGGCGTTCGCAGACTCCTGATGCGACGTCATCGTAACGAGAAATTACGTCAGTTGGAGTAGTCCGCGCAGAAGATCCCGGCTCTCTTCCGGAGCCGGACTCTCCTGGGCGAGGCCCGCCATCGCCTTTTCGTACTGCGCGACTTCCTCGGGCTTGTCCAGATAGAGCGCGCTCGTCAGCTGCTCCAAATAGACAATGTCCGACAGATCGGATTCCGGAAAACGCAGCATCGTGAATGAGCCGCTCTCGCCCGCGTGGCCGCCGTGACTGAAGGGCATGACCTGAAGCGTGATGTTCGGCTGCTCCGACATATCGATCAGATGCCGCAACTGGGCGCGCATGACCTCGCGTTCACCGTACGGGCGGCGGAGCGCCGCCTCGTCGAGCACGGCGTGGAACGTCGGGGCGCGCTCCGAGACGAGGGCCTTCTGACGCTCCAGGCGCAGGGCGACGCGGCGGTCGATCTCGGCGGGCGAGGCTCCGCGCATCCCGCGCGAGACGACAGCGTGGGCGTACGCCTCGGTCTGCAACAGTCCGTGGACGAACTGGACTTCATAGATACGAATGAGGGAGGCCGCGCCCTCCAGGCCGATGTACGTCTGGAACCAGCCGGGCAGCACGTCGCCGTAACTGTGCCACCAGCCCGCCACGTTGGCCTCGCGGGCGAGGCCGAGCAGGGAGTCGCGCTCCGCCTCGTCGGCCACTCCGTAGAGCGTGAGCAGGTCCTCGACATCCCTGGCCTTGAAGCTCACCCGTCCCAACTCCATGCGGCTGATCTTCGATTCGGAGGCGCGGATCGAGTAGCCGGCCGCCTCACGGGTGATACCGCGCGACTCCCGCAGTCTCCTGAGCTGAGAGCCCAGGAGGATGCGCCGCACCACCGATCCACTCGACTCGCCTGCCGACACTGGTCCGACCCTCCCCATCGATCTCCCTGGCACCGGAGCCCCCGGAACCCCGACTGCCGGATTCTGCCACCAAAACGCTTCAGCCCGTACTCATTCGATTACGGAAATGAGAAGACGTCCGGAAAGCTCCGAAACTGACCCCGGGAAGAAATGCCCCGTAACCACCACGGTATCGGGCAGGTCCGGCGCGTGCACGTGCATCTGCCCTTGCATCTGCTGTGCGCATTCGGAACCATGGTCCCCGCGCACCTGCGTGCTCGTGTTGTGCCGCTGTACCCCCCGCAGTACCGCTACAGGCAGTGCCGCTACAGCCGCGAATCCCGGGAGTGCCTCGTATGGGGACGAATGGATCGACGATGCTCGAGCCGTTACGGCAGGGGCTTCCCCCACCGACCCCTCAGGGGTTGCCGGATCGGCCTCGTGCGCCCTGCCCGCGCGTTACGAAGCGGTCGGCGGGGCGCGGAAGTTCACCCGGACCACACTGGAGCGGTGGGAGCTGGGCGACCGGTTCGACGACGTCGCCCTGGTGGTGTCCGAACTCGTCACCAACGCCCTGCGCCACGCGCTCCCCGCCGACCCGCCCCGGGAGTTCCAGGACCCGCCGGTGCGCCTGCATCTGATGCGGTGGACCTCGCGGCTGGTGTGCGCGGTGCGCGACCCCAGCCGGGAGAGCCCGGTGGCGGGCGAGGCGGCGGATTCCGCCGAATCGGGCCGCGGACTGTTCCTGGTGGAATGCGTCAGCGACAGCTGGGGCTGGCACCCCTCGCCCGTACCGCTCGGAGAACTGCCTTCCGGACCGCTGTACGGCAAGGTCGTCTGGGCCCTTTTCCGGCTGCCGGAAAAGACGGAGTAAGGCTCACGGAAGCCCCGGTCCGGTCCCTCATGGGCCGGGCCCGGCGTCAGGCGCCTGCCGCGAGATGGTCGAACTCGCCGTCCTTGACGCCCAGCAGCAACGCCTCGATCTCCGCGGGCGTATAGACGAGAGCGGGCCCGTCGGGGTGACGGGAGTTCCGCATCGCCACATCCCCTCCGGGCAGTCGCGCGAACTCCACGCAGGATCCCTGGGAGTTGCTGTGCCTGCTCTTCTGCCAGACGACTCCGCGAAGCTCTGTGGCCGCCATGCCGTTGTACACGTCGTGCACAGGACGCTCCCCGAGTTGCAAGGTGCAAGTGTCAACTAGCTCGGATCATAGCTCTGTTCATATGCCAATGCATGAGCAGATGCACGTGCACGCGGGGTGTTCCTTTGATTACAAGACGAACGGCGCGCCTATTTCGCTCCCGCTTACCGGAGTTGATCCGGGTGGGCCTTGGTAACGTGGCGCGGTCTTTCGACCGGAAAACACCGAGGGGGAACTCCACGTGACCAGGTCTCTACGCACCGGCGCCGTCGCGGTGGCCGCTCTGGCCGCATCGTTCGCGCTGACCGCCTGCGGCAGCGACGACCCGAAGAAGGAGTCCGGCACGGACACGCCGGCGAGCGCGACGCCCGGCGCCGGTGGCGGCGAGGACTCCGGGGAGTCCGGCGGGAGCGCCGTCGACGCCGCCGCGCTGGAGGGCACCTGGGTGGGGCTGACGGACGGCAAGAACGTCACCGTGTCCATCGCCTCCCGCAAGGTCGCCCTCGTCGCCGACCAGTCCGTGTGCCAGGGCGATGTGAAGGACATGGGCGGCGCGCCGATGCTCGCGCTCACCTGCACCGACGGCGGCACCGACCGCACGATGGGCGCGATCGACTCCGTCGACGGCTCGAAGCTGGTCGTCTCGTGGGACGGCGGCGCCAAGGACACCCTCGCCAAGGCGGAGGCGGGCAAGCTGCCGAGCGGCATGCCCTCGCTGCCCGCCCTGGGGGACCTGCCCGAGGTGCCCGCACCGTAAGGCCGCCGCGGCCCGAGGCCCGCGCCGTGAAGCCACGCGCCGTGAAGCCACGCGCCGTGAAGCCGTCGTCGCGGGCTCTCAGCCCTCGGCGAGGACGCTGCTGACGCGGGTGGAACCCCCGCGCTCGTCCAGGGCGCGGGTGAACTCCTCCAGCGCGTCCAGCAACAGCGCCGCGCCCCGGCGCACCACCGGGTCGCCGACCGGTGTCGTGCCGTCGTCCGTCGGGGTGGGCATGTCCCAGTGGGCCACCGCGTCCACCACCGGCTGCCAGTCGGGCAGCCGACGCTCCCGCACCGCCTTGGCGCCCTTCTCGGTGGCCCGGCGCAGCGCCTCGGCCAGCTGGGCCGCGCCGGGCACCGGGTCGGCCGACCGGGTCGGCAGATGGGCTTCCAGGACCATCGCGGACCGGCCCAGCTGGGCCAGCGCGTGCTGGGCGTCGGTGGCGGCGGCCCGGGAGATGCCCCGGTGGCGTACGGGTTCGTGCTGGGCGGTCGCCAGCGCCTCCTGCCACGCGACACGGGCCTCCCGGGTGGCGAGCAGCGCGTCCCGGACGTCCTCGTCGTCCCGGGACGCGGGGTCGGCGTACCGGTCGACGACCGTGGCCGCGTACCTCCCGTCCGCCACCAGCCACTCGGCCAGCCGGTTGCGCAGCCGCGGGGTCTCCCAGGCCGGGTAGAGGGCGTACGCGGCCATCGCGAGGAGTCCGCCGACGAGGGTCAGCACGATGCGTTCGGTGACCGTCTGGGACCAGTCGTCGCCGGCCATGCCGAGCAGGAAGACGACGTACGCGGCGACGCAGACCTGGCCGACCGCGTAGCCGGTGCCCATCAGCAGGTACATCAGCCCCGCGCAGATCACCGCGAGGAGCGCGGAGAGCCGGGCGTCGGGGTGGGCGGTCTGCACGATCGCGGTGGCGAGCCCCACCCCGACCAGGGTGCCGCCGAAGCGTCCGGCGGAGCGGGCGTACGTCTGCGAGAAGTCGGGCCGCATCACCATGACCGCGGTCATCGGCGCCCAGTAGCCGTGGCCGAGCGGTACCGCCTCGCCCACGAAGTAGCCGGAGACGGCGACCACCGCGACCCGGATCGCGTGGCGCAGGATCGGCGAGCCGTGGTGCATCTCGCGGCGCATCGCGGCCAGCACCACCGGAACCAGCTTCAGCAGCGAGGGCCGGTGCCGGGTGTCCGGGGCGAGGTCGGTGGGGATCCCGCTGTCGGTGCCGGTGCCCTCCGCGATCTCCAGGACGTCGTCGAGCAGGGCCGAGAGCCGGTCGGCGGCGCGGCGGGCGGGGCCGACGAGGATCACGTCGTTGTCGGGGGTCTTCAGGACGCCCAGGTCGGTGGCGGAGAGGTGGACGGGTTCGCCGTACCGGACGGCCCGCGCGGCGGCGTCCAGGACCGATCCGGCCGCGCCCAGCAGCTCGTTCACCCAGAGCCGCTCCAGACCGTCGCCGGGCACCCCCATCGCCGGGTCCGCCAGCGAGGCCAGCACCGGGCGCAGCCGCTCGGCCACCCCCGGGCCCCGCGCAGTTCGGCGGGGCGGCGGCGGGCCTCGCGCGGGGTGACGGCGGCGGCGCTGCGGGCGGTCATCAGGGGCAGCGGGTCGAAGGGGACCACCGGGTCGTGGCGCAGCCGGCGGGCGTAGTCGGCCTCGGCGGCCAGGGCGTCGGCGAGCGCGTCGCGCTGGGCGCCCCATCTGCGGACCGGGAAGAGGACGATCAGCCCGGCCTGCACGAGGCCGCCGACGGCGATCATCCCCGCGTGGGCGGCGGCGTCCACGACCGAGGTGGGCAGGGTGATGGTCACCAACATGATCGCCACGTTCGACGCGGCGATGATGCCCGCTGTGGGGCCCGCCGCCCAGGCGAGCCCGGCGAGGAAGGTCCAGAGGCCGAGCAGACAGAGGAAGAGCACGACGTGCGCGCCGCTGACGTACCCGACGAACGTGGAGACGGCGAGGCTCGCCCCGGAGACCAGGGCGAGGACGGGGCGTGGCCGCCAGCTGCGCTGGAAGGTGGCGATGGCCGCCTGGAACGCGCCGAACGCGGAGCTCGCCGCGATCTCCGGACCGAACAGCAGGAGGCTGACGCCGACGACGAGGGCGAGTCCGGCCGCACCGCGCAACGCGATGAGGGGTTCCAGTTTCTGCCGCTCGATCTCCAGCCCCGAGCGGGCGGTCTCCTTCAGCGCCCGGAGCCAGCTCATGGGCCGAGCCTAACGGTGCAATCCTGGACAAGCCCGACTTACGCCGTGATTTCTCCGTCGGGTCGGTGGGACGCGCCGCCCATGCGGGCCCGGTCGGCGGCCTCGGTGCCGTGCGTCCAGCCCGCCAGGTCGGAGACCCCGCGGAGCCGGGTGGTCGTGGTCCTCGGGAACATCCGCTCGGTGGTGTCGGCGACCGCGACGTCCCGGGCGGCGAGGACGGGAAGCAGTCCGCCGCCTGCTCCTGTCGGGCCGGCACCGGTGTCCGCTGCCGCCGTGATCCGCTCGGCGTCGGCGGCCAGCCGCCGGCCGAGGCGCTGGGCGTACCCCATCCAGAACGCCTGCCGGAAGGTCTTGGTCCGCTTACGGCCTCCGGCGCGCTGTCCGGCCTCCGCCCGGGTCATCGCCGTCGTCCCCTGGACGAGCAGCGAGGTGAACAGCAGCTCGACCGCCTCCAGGTCCGCGTCGAAGCCGACGGCCGTGGTGAAGCCCAGGTCCTCGTTCCACACGGCCCGGCAGCGGTTCGCGGAGGCGACGGCGTCCAGCAGGACCGCCTTGGCGCTCTCGTACGGGGGCTCCACCCCGATCCGGCAGGCCCCCGGCGTCTCGCGGCTCCGCGTCCGGGCGGCGAGGAGGGCCTCGTCGATGGTGTGCCGGGCCATCAGCTCCTGCGCCTTGGTGGTCAGCGCCTCGGCCTCCTCCGGGAAGCCGGTCGCCTCCGCCTTCGCCAGCAGCGCCCGGATCCGGGTGAGCATGCGGGGCTCGTCCGCGGCGGGCGGCCGGTGCAGGTGGTCGGCGGCGGTGCCGGGCGGCGGTCCCACGGGCTCGATGGCAGGCAGCCGCAGCAGCACCCGGTAGAGCTCCAGCAGATCGGCGGCGTACGAGAAGCGGTCGGGCCGGTTGCGCTCCACGGGCGGCGGAAGCTCGTCGAGCTGCTGCCGCCACCGGGGCGGCAGCTCCGGGTACCGGGCGGTCTCGGCGGCGATCAGGGTCCCGGCCAGCGCCGCCCGCCGTTCGTCCAGCTCCCGGCGGACGAACCGGACCAGGTCGGCGGGGTGCCAGCCGCGCTCCCACGCCCGGCGCACGAACTCCTCGCCGCGCCGGTGCGCCTCGTCGTCGGCGTCCGGGGCGGCGGCGAGCAGGGACGCGCCCGTGTCCAGGGCGGCGTCGCCCTCCGCGTAGAGGGCCGCCGCGCACGCCCGGTCGATCACGGATTCCATCCGGCCAAGGGTAGGCGCGCGGCTCCCGGGCGTTGTCAGTGGCGGGTGCCAGACTCGCACCCATGACCGAACGGTGGGCGGTGGCCGCTGCGGACGGGGGCGGGGCGCTGCTCGCGCCGCTCGCCCGCGACGGCACGCCCGCCGGTCCCGTCGTCGCCGAGCCCGACCTCGTCGAGGCGGTCCGCTCCCGCCCCGACGTGGTGCGCTGGGTGTGGCGGTCGACCGCCGCGATCTACCCCCGGCTGCTCGCCGCAGGGGTCCGGGTCGAGCGGTGCTACGACATCGAGTGCGCCGAGCTGCTGCTGCTCGGCCACGCCGGACGGCTCGGCGAGCCCCGGTCGGCCGCCGCCGCGCTGGCCCGCCTCGACAACGGGCCGGTGCCGCCCGATCCGCCCGCCCGGTCCGCCGAACCGGGCGCGCAGTCCTCCCTCTTCGAGCCGTCGTCGGGGACCGGCGTGCCGTTCGAGGGGCTCCTGCGGGTCTACGCGGACCAGCTGCGCCGCCATGACGCGGCGGAGCACCCGGACCGGATGCGGCTGCTGACCGCGTCGGAGTCGGCCGGGATGCTCGTGGCCGCCGAGATGCACCGCGCCGGGCTGCCCTGGCGCGCCGACGTCCACCGGGAGCTGCTGAACGGCCTGCTGGGCGAGCGGTACGCGGGCGGCGGCGAGCCCCGCAGACTCGCCGAGCTGGCGGACGAGGTGTCGGCGGCGTTCGGCAGAAGAGTCCGCCCGGATCTGCCCGCCGATGTGGTGAAGGCGTTCGCGCGGGCCGGGATCCGGGTGAAGTCGACCCGGCGGTGGGAGCTGGAGGAACTGGACCATCCGGCGGTCGAGCCGCTGATCGCGTACAAGAAGCTGTACCGGATCTGGACCGCGCACGGCTGGTCCTGGCTCCAGGACTGGGTGCGCGAGGGCCGCTTCCGCCCGGAGTACCAGCCGGGCGGCACGGTCAGCGGCCGCTGGACGACCAACGGCGGCGGGGCCCTCCAGATCCCCAAGGTCATCCGGCAGGCCGTCGTCGCCGATCCGGGGTGGCGGCTCGTCGTCGCGGACGCCGACCAGATGGAACCCCGGGTGCTGGCGGCGATCTCCCGCGACCGGGGGCTGATGGAGGTGGCCGGGCATGACGGCGACCTCTACAAGGCCCTGTCCGACCGGGCGTTCTCCGGCGACCGCGAGCACGCCAAGCTGGCGCTGCTCGGCGCGGTCTACGGCCAGACCTCCGGGGACGGGCTGAAGAACCTGGCCGCGCTGCGCCGCCGCTTCCCGCTGGCCGTCGCCTATGTCGACGACGCGGCACGGGCCGGCGAGGAGGGCCGCGTGGTGCGGACCTGGCTCGGCCGCACCAGCCCGCCGGTCGCGCTGGCGGGCCAGGACGAGGAGGCGGGCATCCCCCAGGAGGACCCGGAGAGCTCCGGTGACACCGAGGGGCCCGGGGCCGCGTCCGGCGGTGGCACGGCCCGGGCCCGGGGGCGCTTCACGCGGAACTTCGTGGTGCAGGGCAGCGCGGCCGACTGGGCGCTGCTGCTCCTGGCCGGGCTGCGCCGGACGCTCTTCGAGCAGGGGCTGCGGGCGCACCTGGTGTTCTTCCAGCACGACGAGGTGATCGTGCACTGCCCGGCCGAGGAGAGCACCGCCGTCGCCGAGGCGATCCGCGCGGCGGGCGAGCTGGCCGGGCGGACCGCCTTCGGTGAGACGCCGGTGCGGTTCCCCTTCACGGTGGCGGTGGTGGAGCGGTACGCGGACGCGAAGTGACCGTCCGGACAGGGCAGCCGGGAAAGCGCCCTACCGCTGCTGGAGCTTCGGCCACTCCGGGCTGATGACCAGGGCGGTGAGCTGGTCCATGGTGAGCGCGGGCGCCTTGCGGGTGGCGGCGCTCGACTGCTCACCGGAGTTGAAGGCCGAGACGACGACCCGCATCCCGTCCGGGCGCATGCTGTCGGCCGTCCACATGACGACCCCCGTGCCGCCCTTCTCGCCGGGCTTCTTCGAGGTGGCGAGCAGGGTGCCGTCGGGCAGGGTGGTCGCGTCGCCGTACAACTGGTGGGCGACGTCCCGCATGTCCTGCTGCACATTGATCTGCACGAGGGAACGGCCCTTGCCGTCGTTCACGACGACCGAGGCGAACTCGCCCCCGCTGTCCGTCACATCCGTCACGGTCAGCCCGTCGGGCAGCAGTGCGCGGAAGGTGGGCATCAACAGCGTGTGGTCGAGCGGCGGGGCCGGCTCGCCGGCGTCGTGCGTTCCGCGCGAGCCCGGGTCCGGCGAGGGCTCACCCGTGCCCGTACCCGCCGTGGGGGCGGCGGTGGCGGTGGCCGTCGGCGCGCCCGAAGGCTCAGAAGGCTTCGAAGGCGAGGGGGCAGCCGTCCCGGTCTCCTCGGGCGTGGCCGACGGCGTGGGCGTGGCGGCGTCCGTGGGGGTTGCCGTGGGGGTGGCCGTCTGCCCGACCGGGCCGCTGCTCGCGACGTTCACCCCGTCGCCGGAGGGGCCCGACTGGCCGATGGCGAAGGTGACTCCGCCGCCGACGAGGGCCAGGGTCAGCACGCTTCCGGCCACGGCGGCGAACCGGCGACGGCGCACAGTGCGCCGCCCCTGTTCCAGCGCGCCGTCCACCAGGGCGGTACGGCCGGACAGCTCGAAGGTCTCTCCGGCGCGGCGCAGTTCCGTACCGAGGCTGTCCTCGAACGGGGGCTCGTCTTCGCTGGGCATGGGGAACCACCACTTCTCGTACTCGTATCGGATTGCTCGACAGTTCTCCGGCCGCAGGGGCCGAGGGGGTGCCCTTGCGTCAGGGCGCGGCGAACTCCGCGATGCTGCCGCCCAGGTGCTTCCGCAGCCGTCCGAGCGCCCGCACACAGCGGGTCCGCACGGCGGCCGGGCTGACCTGGAGGGCGGCCGCGGTCTCCTCGATGCTGCGGTCCTCCCAGTACCGCAGGACCACGACCGCGCGGTCCTTGGGCGCCAGGTCGGACAGGGCGCGCAGCAGCGTCATCCGCAGCGCGGGGTCGTCGGGAGCGGCCGAAGCGCCCTCGGGCAGTTCGGCCAGCGGGCGTTCGCTCGCGGAGCGGCGCCGCCGATGGGTCAGAAAGGTCCTCACCAGCACGGTCTGCGCGTACGCCGCCGGGTTGTCGATCCGGCGGGCGCGGCCCCACGTCACATACATCCGGCTCAGCGTCTCCTGCACCAGGTCCTCGGCAAGATGTACATCACCGCTCGTCAACAGGCAGGCCGAGCGGAACAGATGACCGGCCCGCCCGGCCGCGAACACTCTGAACTCGTCGGTACGCGCAGCTTTCATGCTCTCCCCCGTCAGCCCACCCGTTCCGCCCTTCCCCCTCTACGACGCGACGGGGCCGGGTGAATGTTTCAGGCGGTCCGCGAGAACTTCTTCCGGCCCCGAACGCGGAAGCGCCCCGTTCACGCGCCGGACGGCGTGAACGGGGCGCGGGCGGTGGTGCGCTCGCTGTCTCTGCCGTCTACCCGCGTTCCCACAACGCGGGGACGTTCGGCGGCTCCCAGCCGGAGACGGCCTGGTGCGCCTGCAGACAGCGGTAGGCGACCCCGCCGTAGGTCACGCGGTCGCCCGCGCGGTAGGAGGTGCCGGCGGCCCAGCCGGCCCCCGGCTCGGTGGGTGGGCCGGTGGGCGGATCGGTCGGGCCCGGCGTCTGGGCGACGTCCAGGACGAAGTCGAAGGAGCCCTGGCGCCCGTTCCCGACGTTGCGGACGTTCATCAGCAGCTCGGGGTCGAACAGGGCGTCGGTGTTGTTGCGCGGCTCGTTCGGGAAGTACAGCTGGGTGGTGAGGATGCGCCCGCCGGGCGCCTGCGCCTTCACGTGGATGTGGCGCGTGCGGCCCGGGTAGAGGCCGGGCACGATCGTGGTGAGCCTGAACGACCCGTCCGCACCGGTGAATTGATGCCCTCGGAAGGCGAACTGAGCCATGTCGTAGGCCCCGTTGGTGTCCGCCTGCCAGAAGTCGAGCAGGGCCCCGGAGATGGGCCGGCAGGCCCGGCCGAAGACGTAGCCGCTCACGGTGAGCGGTACGCCGGGGGTGCTCGGGGTCACCAGGCTGGTGCGGCGCGGGGAGTTGGGCTTGAAGTACGGCCCCTCCATCTGCGGCGGCGTCGTGTCGTCGCCGTCGTCGCACTCCGGGGTCGGGGCCAGGGGCCCGTTCCCGGTGGCGGCGGCGTCGCGGGCGAGCGCGACGCCCCCTCCGGCGAGCAGGGGTGCGGCGCTCGCGACGAGCGCGGCCTTCAGAAGACCTTTGCGGCTGATCCGCGGCCGGCCGCCGGATGCCTCGTCGGACGCGTCCGGGTCGTGGGGGGTCGTGTTGTCCAGGTGTGGGGTCATGACGGTTCCTCGGAGTCCTCGGGGAGCCTCGACGCGGGGAGGCGGGAGGCGGGGAGGTTCAGGAGGTGCTGGTACGGGGGTGCCGGGCCGGGCCCGGGGCCGTCAGATCCGCTGCCAGAGCGCGGGGACGGCAGCGGGGGTCCAGCCGGGCTGGGCCGTGTGCGCCTGGAGGCAGCGGTAGGTCGCTCCGTCGTACGTCACCGTGGCTCCGGCGGCGTACGCGGTGCCGGCCGCCCAGGTGCCGCCCGGCGGGTCGGTGGGCGGGTCGGTCGGCGGCGTGGTGGGCGGGTCGGTGGGCGTACCGCTGGTGACCAGGGTCAGCCCGTACGCCTGGAGCAGCGGGTTGAGCGGCTGGAAGTACGTCGTGCCGCCCGAGGAGCAGTTGCCCGAGCCGCCGGAGGTGACGCCCTGCGCCTGGTTGCCGGAGATGTACGAGCCGCCGGAGTCGCCGGGCTCCGCGCAGACGCTGGTGCGGGTCACGCCGGAGATGGTGCCCTCCGGGTAGGTGACGCTGGTGTTGAGCTGCTGGATGGTGCCGCAGTGCCAGCCGGTGGTGGAGCCGGAGCGGCAGACCGAGGCGCCGACGACGGAGGCGGTGGATCCGGCGACGGTGACGTCGCCCCGCCCGTAGCCGTTGACCGTCGGGCGCGGGGTCCAGTTGGCGTTGGTGGCGACCCAGGCGTAGTCGCGGCCCGGGAAGGTGGAGCCCTGGAAGGTGCCCTGGGCCTGCTGGTTGAAGCCGTTGGTGGTCGTGCCGACCCGGCCGCAGTGGCCCGCGGTGGCGAAGCCGTTCTGGGTGCCGCGCTTGACGGAGAAGCCGATGGAACAGCGGCCGGAGCCGTTCATGTAGTACGCGTCGCCGCCCCGGAGGTCGGCGAAGGTGCGGGGCTTCTCGGCGGAGCGGGTGAGGGTGACGAGGGTGCTGTCGGCCCCGGCGGCCTTGAGGAACGCCGTTCCGGCGGCGGTGGTCGCGGCGTTGACGACGACCCGGTTGGCCTCGACGTCGATATACCAGACGGGCACGTCCTTGGGGGCCCTGCGCTGCGCGGACTTGTCGAGGGCGTCCATGACGCCTTCGAGCCGGTCCAGGCTGTGGGCGACGACCTCGGCCTTCGCCCCGGCCCCGGTGATGCGGGCGGCCTGGGAGGCGTCGGTGGTGGAGACGGTCAGGGTCGCCTTCGCGCCGCTGACCCGGGCTCCGGCGAAGTCGGCGCCGAGGGACTGCTCCAGACCCGCGGCGACGGCTGCGGCACGGTATTCGTTCGCTATCCGGCTGCGGGCGTCGTCCGCGTCCAGGCCGAGGTCGCGTTCCATGGCGGCCAGCAGTCCGGGCGACAGGCTGTCGGCGGAGACCGGCGGGGCGGTGCTGTCCGCGGGGTCGGCGGACGCCACGCCGGTCAGCCCGGCGAGGGCGAGCGCACCCACGGCGACCGTGGCGGTGCCGGCGGCGAGGGCGCGTCTGCGGAGCGTGGTTCTCTCCACGTGGATCTCCTTGGTTCAGGGGGTGTCCGGATCCGGCGGGGGTTGGTCCGGACCAGGGAATTGCCGAAACCGTAGCGGCGGTGACACCCGGCACAGGAGATCCCGTTCACCCCCTCCCTCCGCGTTATGGGAGCCGGACGCCCTCGGGGGACCGGAAGCCGTCTCCCTTTCGGCGGGGCGCCCGGGTAGGTTCGCCCTCATGCACACAGGGCAACTTCTGGGCTCGGGACGCACCGCCGACGTGTACGCACTCGACGGCTCCTGGGTCCTTCGCCGCTACCGGGACCGCTCCGACACCACGGAGGAACTGGCCGTGATGAGTTACGTCGGCGCCTTCGGCTTCCCGGTGCCGCGCGTCGGTCCTCCCGCCGAGGGGGCCCGCCCCACGGACCTGGTGCTCCAGCGGCTGACCGGCCCGACCCTCGCCGAGGCCCTGCCCGCGGGGCGGCTGGGGGCGGCCGAGGCGGGGGCCCTGCTCGCCCGGCTGCTGCGGGAGTTGCACGCGATACCGCCCCGGGTCTCGACCAACCCGGAGGACTGTGTGCTCCATCTGGATCTGCGTCCGGAGAACGTGATGCTGACGGCCGAGGGGGCGGTCGTGATCGACTGGTCCAGCGCGGCGGAGGGCCCGCCCGGCCTCGACCGGGCGATGTCCGCGCTGACCCTGGCCCGGATCGCGCTGGACCCGGCGTTCCCGGCCGGGGCCGGCGTACGGCCGCTGCTGGCGGCGCTCCTCGCCGAACTCGCCGACGACGGGGGCGCGTCGGCCGCCGACCTGGCGCTGGCCCGGACCCGCCAGCAGCAGAACCCAGATCTGACGGAGGCCGAACGGGACCGCCTGGACGAGGCGGTGGACCTGGTGCTGGACCAATCCAGCACCTGAGGCGAACCGGGCACCCACGGGAAGTCCAGCCCCTCCGGCGATTGAGGAGCGGGGGCGCGGGGGCGCGGGGGCGGAGCCCCCGGCACGAAACCTCAGCGGCGACCGCGCCGCGCGTCCCGCACCCGCCGCAGCCGGTTCACCGTCACCGGATCCTCCCGCAGCGCCCGCTCGTCCTCGATCAGCGCGTTCAGCAGCTGGTAGTAGCGGACCGGCGAGATCCCGAGCTCCTCGCGGATCGCCCGCTCCTTCGCCCCGGGCCCCGGCCAGGGCCGCCGTTCCAGGGCGAGCAGGGCCCGGTCCCGTACGGACAGCTCGTCCGCACCGGGCGCGGGCGCTGCCGGTGCCTCGTGGGGCTCGTGGTCGGGGGCGGTCATATCAACCAACCTAATACCCGCCCCCGACACCCACGCGCGGCCCGGCACCGCCCGCGGCGGCTACTCGGCGGCTTCCGCCTGCGCCGCCTCGGCGGATATCTCGCCGAGGATGCTCTCGGGGTTGCTGCCCGGCGCGACCGCGCTGCCGATCTGCTTCTTGATCGTGTCGCTGACGGTGGCCCAGGACGTCTTGCCGAACGGGGGCAGGGTCGAGTTGGGCAGCGCGGCCAGGAACTCGTGCAGCTTGGTGTGCTTCTTGTCGGTCTCCATCGCGGCGGAGGCGCTGCCGGTCACCGGGAGGAGGTCGTACTGCTCGGCGAACTCCAGCACGTTCTCGTCGGAGTAGGCGTAGTCGAGGAACGTGCCGATCTCCTTGCGGTGACCGTTCTCCTTGAAGCCCATCATCCAGTCGGCGACGCCCATGGAACCCTTGGTCGGGCCGTCCGCGCCGGGCAGCGGCACCATGCCGACCTTGATGCCCTTGGCCTCGGCCTCGTCCATCAGGGTGGGGTGGCCGTTGAGCATGCCGACCTCGCCGGCGGTGAACGCCTCGAAGGCCTTCGCCCGGTCCAGCTTGCCCGGCGCGACCGGGCCGGTGAGGCCCTTGCCGACGAGGTTGTCCCGCAGCCAGCGGAACGTGGCGACGTTCTCGGCCGAGTCGATGTCGTACGAGCCGACGTCGTCCGTGTAGCCGCCGTTGCCGCTGAGCAGCCACATCAGGGTCTCGGCCTGGGCCTCCTCCTGGCCGAGCGGCAGGGCGAAGGGGTAGTCGACGCCCTTCGCCTTGAGGGCCGCGGCGTCGCTGCTGATGTCGTCCCAGGTCTCCGGGGCGTCCAGGCCCGCCTGCTGGAAGAGCTTCTGGTTGTAGAAGAGCAGCCGGGTGCTGGCGACGAAGGGCAGGCCGTACAGCGTGCCGTCGACCTTGCCCGCGTCGGTGAGCGAGGGCAGGAAGTTGGCCGCGGTGCGGATGGCGAGCATCTCGTCGGCGCTGTAGAGCTTGTCCGCCTTGGCGTAGTCCGCGTAGGCGCCGATCTGGGCGATGTCCGGCGCGTTGCCGGCCTTGACCATCGCGGCGACCTCGCGGTCGACGTCCTTCCAGGAGAGGACGGTGACCTCGACCTTGATGCCGGGGTGCTCCTTCTCGAAGCCCGAGGCGACCCCGCTCCAGTACTTCTCGGAGCTGTTCTCCGGACCGGTGCCGTAGTCCGCGGCGACCAGCTTCAGCGTGACGTCGCCCGAAGCGGCATCACCACCGCAGGCCGACAACGTTGCCGTCATTCCCAGCGCGGCCACCGCCGCGGTCAGACCCAAAAAGCGCCGCTGCACAGCCTCGCCCATCCTCGTCGATCGCCCTTGCCACGGGCGGTGCGCATGGCGCAGGCCGCGGGCCTCGCTCGGCCGCGGCAGTGCCGCCCTGTCCTGGGCACCGTCCGGATGAACTGCGATTTTCCCCCATTGCCGACGCGAAGGTCTACACCACCGGCGTATCGCTTCAGCAACGTATACGGGCCCTGGGAGCCACAACTGGCTTACGGGCACTGGAAGTCGGAGGCCCCGGCCCGTATGTTGGTCCAGACCTTTGACCCGGATTCCCGCCGATCCGGGGTTCCCATACGCGACCTTCTGGAATAAAAAGGTCCGTTCTTCACCCGTTCCTCATTTTGTATGGGTGCGCAACAAACCGCGCTAGTGGACTAGACCTTTTGGGGGTCGGCGGGCGAAACTGTCTCCCGTGAGACATGTCATCGCCCTCGATGTGGGCGGCACCGGAATGAAGGCCGCACTGGTCGGGACCGACGGCACCCTCCTTCACGAGGCGCGGCGGGCCACCGACCGGGAGCGCGGCGCCGAAGCGGTCATCGAGTCGATCCTCGCGTTCGCGGCGGATCTGCGGGCCCACGGCGAGGAGCACCTCGGCGAGAGCGCCGTCGCCGCCGGGGTCGCCGTGCCCGGCATCGTCGACTCCGCCAAGGGCATCGCGGTGTACGCCGCGAACCTGGGCTGGCGCGACGTACCGCTGCGCGCCCTGCTCTCCGAGCGGCTGGGCGCCATCCCGGTGGCCCTCGGCCACGACGTCCGCACCGGCGGGCTCGCCGAGGGGCGCATCGGGGCCGGGCGCGGCACGGACCGCTTCCTGTTCGTGCCGCTCGGCACCGGGATCGCCGGGGCCATCGGCATCGCGGGCGCCATCGAGGCGGGGGCCCACGGGGACGCGGGCGAGATCGGCCACATCGTCGTCCGCCCGGAAGGACCCGAGTGCAGCTGCGGCCAGCGCGGCTGTCTGGAGACGCTGGCCTCCGCCGCAGCGGTGACCCGGGCCTGGGCCGCCGCATCCGGGGACCCCTCGGCGGACGCCGCGGACTGCGCGAAGGCCGTCGAGTCGGGCGACCCGGCGGCGATCGAGGTCTGGCGGAACGCGGTCGACGCGCTCGCCGCCGGTCTCGTCACCGCGCTCACCCTGCTCGACCCGGGCACCCTCATCATCGGTGGCGGTCTCGCCGAAGCCGGGGAAACCTTGTTCACACCACTGCGTGCGGCCGTCGAGGAACGCATCACGTTCCAGAAGCTGCCCCACATCGTCCCGGCGGCCCTCGGGGACACCGCCGGATGCCTGGGCGCGGGGCTGCTCGCCTGGGATCTACTCGCCACGGAGGTTTCCGCCTGATGGCCCCACGCGCAGCAGACAGCACCGTTCTCGCCGGCGCCCGGGTGGTGCTTCCCACCGGCACGGTCGAGGACGGCCGGGTGACCGTCGAAGGCACCCGTATCGCCGCCTCCGCACCGGAGGGCGCCCGGACCGTCGACCTCTCCGGTCACTGGGTGGTCCCCGGCTTCGTGGACATGCACAACCACGGCGGCGGCGGAGCCTCCTTCACCTCCGGCACCGTGGACGAGGTCCTCACCGGCATCCGTACGCACCGCGAGCACGGCACCACCACGATGGTCGCCTCCACCGTCACCGGCGAGATGGACTTCCTCGCCCGGCGTGCGGGCGAGCTGTCCGAACTGGTCGAGCAGGGCGACCTGGCCGGGATCCACTTCGAGGGCCCCTTCATCTCGCCGTGCCGCAAGGGCGCCCACAGCGAGCAGCTGCTGCGCTACCCGGACCCGGCCGAGGTCCGCAAGCTGGTCGACGCCGCGCGCGGCACAGCCCGGATGGTCACCCTCGCCACCGAACTGCCCGGCGGCCTCGACTCGGTGCGGCTCCTCGCCGAGCTGGGGGTCATCGCCGCCATCGGCCACACGGACGCGACGTACGAGCAGACCGTCGAGGCCATCGACGCGGGCGCGAGTGTCGCCACGCATCTGTTCAACGCGATGCCGCCGCTCGCCCACCGCGAGCCCGGTCCGATCGCCGCCCTGCTGGAGGACGACCGGATCACCGTCGAGCTGATCAACGACGGTACGCATCTGCACCCGGCCGTCCTGGAGCTGGCCTACCGGCACAAGGGCGCGGGACGGGTCGCGCTGATCACCGACGCGATGGACGCGGCCGGTTTCGGCGACGGCTCCTACGACCTCGGGCCGCTCGCGGTCGAGGTCAAGGACGGCGTCGCCCGGCTGGTCGAGGGCGGCTCGATCGCCGGCTCCACCCTCACCCTGGACACCGCGTTCCGCCGGGCGGTGACCCTCGACGAGATCCCCGTCGAGGACGTCGTCCGGTCCATCTCCGCCAATCCGGCCCGGCTGCTCGGCGTCTACGACCGGGTCGGCTCGCTCGACGCGGGCAAGGACGCCGACCTGGTGGTGCTCGACGAGGACTTCGTCCTCAAGGGCGTCATGCGCCAGGGCGAGTGGATCATCGAGCCGAAGACGGCCTGAGGCCCCCGGGCCGTTGGACCCGAGACCTCCGGGCCGTTGAACACGTAACGAAGCGATGGCGGTCGGCGCCCGGGACTGGGCCGACCGCCATCGCTTTGACATGATCATCGGCATCGCGTGCCGCGAGCGGCAGGCGTGCACCGCTGGGGCCACGCACCGAGGGAGGGACCGGACCAGGTGATCCTGACCGTCACCCTGAACACCGCGCTCGACGTGACGTACACCGTCGACGCACTCGTCCCGCACGGCAGCCACCGGGTCGGCGAGGTCACCGAGCGCCCCGGCGGCAAGGGCCTCAACGTGGCCCGGGTGCTGGGCGCCCTCGGCCACGACGCCGTGGTCACCGGCTTCGTCGGCGGCGCGACCGGAGACGTCCTGCGCGGCCTGCTCGCCCCGCTCACGCCGCGCGACGCCCTCGTCGCGGTCGCCGGGAACACCCGCCGCACCCTCGCGATCACCGACCGCTCGACCGGCGACACCACCCAGCTCAACGAACCCGGACCGCAGGTCAGCTCCGCCGAATGGGCCGCCTTCCTGCGGACGTACGAGGAACTGGTCGCCGGGGCCGACGCGGTCGCGCTCTGCGGCTCCCTGCCGCCCGGCATCCACGTCGGGGCGTACGCCGAACTGGTCCGGATCGCCCGCGCCGCCGCCGTACCCGTGCTGCTGGACACCAGCGGCGAACCGCTGCGCCGGGGCATCGCCGCCCGCCCCGACCTGGTCAAGCCGAACGCGGAGGAGCTGGCCCGGCTGACCGGCTCCCGCGACCCGCTGCGCGCCGCGGGGGACGCCCGGCGCCGCGGGGCCCACGCCGTGGTCGCCTCGCTCGGCCCGGAGGGGGTGCTCGCCCTCATCCCGGACGGCGTCTGGCGGGCGGCACCGCCCGCCCCCGTGCGCGGCAACCCGACCGGCGCGGGCGACTCCGCGGTCGCCGGGCTGCTCTCCGCCCTGGCCGAGGGCCTGTCCTGGCCGGAGCGGCTGGCCCGGGCGGTGGCCCTGTCGACGGCGACGGTGCTGGCCCCGACGGCCGGCGAGTTCGACGCGACGGCCTACGCCGAGCTGCTGCCGCGCGTCACGGTGGAGCCGCACACGCCGACGCCCTGACCACCGGGCCGGTGGTCAGGGCGTGAGCGGGGACCGGCGGTCAGCCGTTCTTCTTGATGTGGCCGGACTTCAGCTCCAGCTGGTCGAGGTTGGCGTCGCACTGGTCGCCTTCCTCGCAGGACAGCCTGAGGGTGTTGGCGCCCTTGTCGAGCTGGACGTACGCGTAGGTGTTCGTCCAGCCCTTCTCCAGGTCGCCCTCTTCGGCCTGCGCGAAGTTCTTCATGTTGATGGAGCGGGGCTCCTGGGCGTTGACCGTCAGGGTCGTCTTCGCGTCCTTGCCGGGCACGCCGTAGGTCACGTACAGGGTGTACGCGCCGGCCTCGGGCACCTCGACCGACCAGGTGGCCGACCGGCCGATCTCGTTCAGGTTGATGTAGTTGCCGTTCGCGCCCTTGGCGCCCTCGACCGTGGAGTCCAGGGCCGCCGTGCCGCCCAGCGTCAGCGTCGCCGCGTCCTGCTTCGGCAGCTCGACCGGCTTCGGGGTCTCCTTCGGCTTCTTCTCCGGCTTCTTCGACTCCTCGACCTCGCCGGCGGGGCCCTCCGAGGACGACGCCTCGTTCTTCTTGTCGTCCTTGTCGCCGTCGTCGCCCGTGAGCAGGGCGGCGCCGATGCCGATGAGGACGACCGCGACCACGGCGACCGCCGCGATCAGGAGCGCCTTCGTGTTCGGGCCGCCACGGCCCGTCCCGCCGCCGTGGCCGCCGCCCTGGGCCGGGGGCTGCCCGTGGGACGCGCCGCCGGGGTAGGTCTCGGGGGCCGCGTACTGCGGGTTCGGCCGGTTGTACTGCTGCGCGGGCTGGCCGTACGCCTGCTGGGGCGGGTAGCCGTACCCGCCCTGCTGCTGCGGCACCTGCTGCTGGCCGTACTGGCGCTCGCCGACGGCACGCACCTGGTTGTAGGACGTTCTGGGCACGCCCGGCTGCGCGGCCGGACCCGGGTAGCCGTAACCGCCCTGGCCGGGCGCCTGGGCGCCTGCCGCCTGTCCGTCCGCGTACAGATAGCCGAACGGATCGTCGTCCTCGGGCTTGCTCGCGCCGTTGTTTCCGGCCGTCATCCCTGGGTCACTCCTCACCATCTCGCCAGCCGTCGCCGACCGGCCGAGCCTACCTCGAACGGAGCAGCCCCCGAATTGCGATCACTCGGCGGCACGGTCCCGGGGGAACGGGTACGGGGTAGGGGGAGGAACGCGTCGTGAACGTCATCCGGCCCTGCGGTGAACCTTCGACCGGGACCGTTTTTCCACGTACATCCGCTGGTCGGCGGAGCGCAGGACCTCTTCGACGGTCATGCCGCACTCGGCCCAGCCGATGCCGAAACTCGCCCCGACCCGGACCGCCCGGCCGTCGACCCTGATGGGCGGAATGATGGCATTTCTCAGGCGAACGGCCAGGTCAGCGGCGTCCGCCGCCCCGAGGCCGTCGGCGAGAACGACGAATTCGTCACCTCCGAGCCGGGCGACGGTGTCGCCGTCCCGCACACAGGTGCTCAACCGCCGGGCGACCTCGATGAGCACCGCGTCGCCGGTGTGGTGCCCGAAGCGGTCGTTGATGGACTTGAAACCGTCGAGGTCGCAGAAGAGGACCGCGAGCCCCTTCGTCCCGTCGTCGTGCTCCGGATCCGGGGCCACCGAGTGCACATGGTGGTCGAAGGGCCCGCCGCCGGGGATCGCCTCACCCTCGTAGCCGTCGGCCTGGTAGCCGTGGGTGAGGGACGACTCGACGTCCCCGTACGCCGCGTCCAGCGCCTCGATCGCGGTGGCGGCCGGGGAGGAGTGCGGGCGCTCGCAGATCCGGGCGCTGAGCCGGGACTTCAGCTCGGCACTGTTGGGCAGCCCGGTCAGCGCGTCGTGCGAGGCGCGGTGGGCGAGGTTCAGCTCGTGGCGCTTGCGCTCCTCTATGTCCTCGACGTGGGTGAGCAGGAAGCGCGGCCCGTCGGCGGTGTCCGCGACGACCGAGTTGCGCAGCGAGACCCAGAGGTAGGTGCCGTCCCGGCGGCTGAGCCGCAGCTCGGCCCGGCCGCCCTCGGCGGAGGTGCGCAGCAGGGTGCCGATGTCCTCGGGGTGGACCAGGTCGGCGAAGGAGTAGCGGCGCATCACGGAGGCCGGCCGGCCGAGCAGCCGGCACAGGGCGTCGTTGGTCCGCAGCAGCCTGCCCTGCTGGTCGCCGCCCATCTCGGCGATGGCCATACCGCTGGGCGCGTACTCGAAGGCCTGCCGGAAGGACTCCTCGCTGGCCCGCAGCGCCTGCTGCTCCCGCTCCAGGCGGACGAGGGCGCGCTGCATGTTGGACCGCAGGCGGGCGTTGCTGATGGCGATGGCGGCCTGGGAGGCGTACATCTGGAGCGCTTCGCGCCCCCATGCGCCGGGGCGGCGTCCGTTGCGCGGCCGGTCGACGGATATGACCCCGAGGAGGTCGCCCCCGCCCGCCGACGCGTACATCGGGGCGTAGAGCCGGTCGAGCGGATGCCACTCGTCCTCGAACCGGGGTTCGGGCCCCTCGGTGTGCCACTGCGGTACGTCGTCGTCGAGGAGGACCCAGCCCTCGGTGTGCGGGATGAAGCGGAGGCTGCCCCATGCCTCACCCATGGAGAGCCGGCGCTCCCAGGAGTCGCGGGAGCCGACGCGGCCGGTGATCAGGGCCTCGGCGGCGGCGTTGCCCGCGAAGGCGGCGATGACGAGGTCACCTTCGGGCCGGACCAGGTTGACGCAGGCCAGCTCGTAGCCGAGTCCCTCGACGATCCCGTCGACCACGCTCTGGAGCGTGTCCGCGAGACTCCGCGCCGTGTTGAGATCGGCGACGGCCTGGTGCAGCTGGCGCATGGTCGCCAGGCGGACGTACGGCTCCGACTCGGCCTCCATCGCTCGCACCCCCGGGACCTCGACAGCAACTCCAGGTTTCCTATCGACATACTTGTTGCAGTGTCACCGCCACTGAATCACAGTGAGCTGTGCACCCGGTACACAGGGTCAGCAGAAAATGGACTCTGTGACTCAAGTCACAACAGATGACCGGGGGTGCCGGTGACTCACGGCGACGACGATCGTTCCGCCGTCACCGGGAGGAACGGATTCCCGTTGTGTGCGCCCGCGCACGCCCCCTCCCCGGTTCCCCTTCCGGGGTCCTAGGACCCGCCTGGTCCCCTGGCCCGATGCGGCCGTCCGGCCCCCGCGGTTAGCGTCGGGGTGTGCTCCAGACGAAGCCCCCCACCCCGCGCCCCGAGACCGTCCCTCATGCTGAGGGAGTGAGCAACGACGAGTTCCGTGCCGCCCTCGCGCGGCTGGCCGCCGGGGTGGTGCTGGTCACCGCCCAGGAGCCGCCTCTCGACGAGGACGGCCGGGGCGAGGACGTCGGCATGACGGCGACCGCCTTCATGTCCGTGTCCCTGGAACCGCCCCTGGTGATGGTGAGCCTGCGCAACGGCTCCCGGATGGACGACCTTCTGGACGAGCAGCCGCTGTGGGCGGTCTCCGTCCTGGCCGCGAGCCAGCGGCACATCGCGGGCCGGTTCGCCATGAAGGGCCGGATCAGCGACCGGCTGCTGTTCGAGGACGTCGCGTACGTACGGGGCGAGGTGACGCGGGCGCCACTGATCGGCGGGGCGCTGGCGACGCTGGAGTGCCGGACCGAGCAGCGCGTGGTGGCCGGGGACCACACCCTGGTGATCGGGCGGGTGCTCACGGCGGAGCTGCCGAGCCCGGAGGGCGACCCGCTGACGTACTTCAAGGGGCGCTACCGCCAGCTGGGCTGACGGCCCGTTCCCGGTCGGCCCCGACGCCCGTACCCGTCGGCCCGGCGCGCCCGGCCCCGCCCGCACGGGACGCCCCGTCCCGGCGTGCCCATGGCCCCCGGCTACCAGTCGCGGCCGGAGCGCCCGCGCTTGGTGTCACCGCGCTGCTTCTTCTCGCGCAGCCTGCGTTCGTTGATCCCGCGCGGGATCTTCCGTTTGATGCGGGGCTTGGGCGGCGGCGCCGTGGCCTCGGCGAGGAGGGCGGCGAGCCGCACGGCGGCCGTCTCGCGGTTGCGCCACTGGGAGCGGTGCTCGGAGGCCCGTACGGAGACCACCCCGCCCACCAGCCGGCCCGCCAGCCGCTCCAGCGCCCTGGCCTTCCACACCTCGGGGAGCGCGTCGGTCTCGGCCAGGTCGAAGCGCAGCTCGACCTGGGAGTCGCTGGTGTTGACGTGCTGACCGCCGGGCCCGGAGGACCTGGAGAAACGCCACATGAGCTCGGCCTCCGGGAGGGAGACCGAGCCGCGGATGACATAGGGCCCGGACATGACCCCCATGGTCCCTCCCCCGCACCCCGCCCGTCACCTTCTTTTGCCCTGCCCCGGACTCCCGCGTCCGGAGGAAGTTCGCAAAGAAAGTAAAGCGAGCAGGAACCTCGTGGTCTCCGTCCTGCGTTAGGACGGGTGACGGTAGCTTTCGTGATGGCACGAAGCCCGCACACGACGAGGAAAGGGACTTCCCATGGCAGTAAGCCTGTCCAAGGGCGGCAACGTCTCGCTCACCAAGGAGGCACCGGGCCTTACCGCCGTCACGGTCGGCCTCGGCTGGGACGTCCGCACCACCACCGGCACCGACTTCGACCTCGACGCCTCGGCGATCGCGGTCAACGCGGGCGGGAAGGTCGTCTCGGACGGCCACTTCGTCTTCTTCAACAACAAGTCGACGCCGGACCAGACCATCGTGCACACCGGTGACAACGTCACGGGCGAGGGCGAGGGCGACGACGAGCAGATCAACGTCAACCTGGCAGGTCTGCCGGCCGACGTGGACAAGATCGTCTTCCCGGTCTCCATCTACGACGCCGAGACCCGCAGCCAGAACTTCGGCCAGGTCCGCAACGCGTTCATCCGCATCCTCAACCAGGCCGGCGGCGCCGAGATCGCCCGCTACGACCTGAGCGAGGACGCCGCCACCGAGACCGCCATGGTCTTCGGCGAGCTCTACCGCAACGGCGCCGAGTGGAAGTTCCGCGCGGTCGGCCAGGGGTACGCCTCCGGGCTGCGCGGCATCGCCCAGGACTTCGGCGTCAACCTCTGACGCCCAGCGCGCACAACAGTTTCACCGGAGCCCCCGGCCGCGATCGCGGCCGGGGGCTCCGGTGCCCGTGAGCCACCGTCAAGCCGGCTGTTCCGCACCGCTGAAACCCGCCACTTCGCCGAATACCGGACAGTACGGCACCTCATTCGTACAAGAGCTGGTCAAGAACTTGTGAGGCAATTGTCGGCACACCGTCAATCTCGCTCATTCGGTGGCACGCTCTCCGCTCGTAGTCCCCCCACAGGACGACCGACGGAGAACACACATGAACCTCCACACCACCCCCCACAACTCCCGCGCCCCGCGCACCACGCGGCGACTGGCAGCACTCGCGGCCACGGCCGCGATGGTCGTCGCCGGAGTCCAGGCCGGAACCGCCGTCGCCACACCCGACGACGACCGCACCACCGCGGCGAAGCCCGCCACGGCCGCCGCTCTCGGCGTGAACCCCTCCGCGCAGCGCGCCTCGGCCATCAAGTCGGCGCAGGCAGAGGCCTCGTCGGCGGCGAAGGCCCTGAAGCTCGGCGGCCAGGAGAAGCTGATCGCCCGCGACGTCATCAAGGACGCCAAGGGCACCGTCCACACCCGCTACGAGCGCACCTACGACGGCCTGCCCGTCCTCGGCGGCGACCTCGTCACCCACACCACCGCCGCCGGCAAGCTGAAGAGCGTCGACAAGGCGACCGACGCGAAGATAGCCGTGGCGTCGACGACGCCGAAGCTGAAGGCCGCGGCGAGCGCCCGCAAGGTGATCTACGCGGCCCACGGCGGGGAGCCCGTCCTCGCCTGGGAGACCGTCAAGAAGGGCGTCCAGAAGGACGGCACGCCCAGCCGTGTCCACACCATCACCGACGCCGCCACCGGCAAGAAGCTGCACAGCTACGAGGCGATCGAGACCGGCACCGGCAACAGCCAGTACAGCGGCGAGGTCGAGATCACCACGACGAAGTCCGACGCGGGCTTCGAGCTGACCGACGGCGAGCGCGGCGGCCACAAGACGTACGACCTGAACCAGGGCTCCTCCGGCACCGGCGACCTCGTCACGGACGACGACGACACCTGGGGCGACGGCACCGGCGGCGACCGGCAGACCGCCGCCGTCGACGCCCACTACGGCGCGGCGAAGACCTGGGACTTCTACAAGACCGCGCTCGGCCGCGACGGCATCGCGGGCGACGGCAAGGCCGCCTACTCCCGGGTCCACTACGGCGAGAACTACGTCAACGCCTTCTGGGACGACAGCTGCTTCTGCATGACGTACGGCGACGGCGAGGGCAACAAGGCCGCCCTCACCTCGATCGACGTCGCGGCCCACGAGATGACCCACGGCCTCACCTCCGCCACCGCCAACCTGGACTACGCGGGCGAGTCCGGCGGCCTCAACGAGGCGACCAGCGACATCCTCGGCGCCTCGGTGGAGTTCTTCGCCGACAACGCCTCGGACGCCGGGGACTACCTCATCGGCGAGAAGATCGACATCAACGGCGACGGCACCCCGCTGCGCTACATGGACAAGCCCTCCAAGGACGGCAACTCCGCCGACTTCTGGGACGAGAACCTCGGCAACCTGGACGTCCACTACTCCTCGGGTGTCGCCAACCACTTCTTCTACCTGCTCGCCGAGGGCAGCGGAAAGAAGACGATCAACGGCGTCGAGTACGACTCCGCGACCTCCGACGGCTCGACGCTGACGGGCATCGGCCGGGAGAAGGCGTACCAGGTCTGGTACAAGGCGCTCTCGGTCTACATGACCTCCACCACCGACTACGCGGGCGCGCGCGTCGCGACCGAGAAGGCGGCGACCGACCTGTTCGGCGCGGACAGCGAGGAGCTGAAGGCGGTCTCGGCCACCTGGACCGGGGTCAACGTCAAGTAACCCCCTGCATCAGGCACGCGGAAGCCGGTCAGCCCTCCCGGGCGGGCCGGCTTCCGCCGTAGAGCCAGGTGTCCCACAGCCCGGTGAGGTCCCGGCCGGTCTCCTCCTCGACGTACGCGGTGAAGTCGTCGGTGGAGGCGTTGGCGTGCCGGTACTTCGCGGTCCAGCCCCGCACCAGCGCGAAGAACGCCGGGTCGTCGTCCATCGCGAGCCGGATCCGGTGCACGACCATGGCCCCGCGCCCGTAGACCGGCGGGTCGGAGAGGTCGAGGGCGGCGGGTGGATCGGCGGGCGGGAACGCCCAGTTGGCGTCGTCCTCGTACGCCTCGTCGAAGCTCTCCCCGACCGGTACGCCGTCGTGGTCGGCGGCCCAGAGCCACTCCGCGTACGTGGCGAAGCCCTCGTTCAGCCACATGTCCCGCCAGGTCTTCGGGGTGACGGAGTTCCCGAACCACTGGTGGGCCAGCTCGTGGACGAGGAGGCCGGTGTCGGGCGGGCCGGGGAAGACGGGCCGGTTCTGGGTCTCCAGGGCGTACGCCGAGTCGCCCGCGCGCTCCACGATCGCCCCGGCGGAGGTGAAGGGGTACGGCCCGAACCTGGCCCGCGACCACGCCAGCACCGCCGGGATCTCCGCGAGCACGTCCTCGCTCGCCGCCGCCGACGCGGGGTCCACGGCGGTGAACAGCCGGATGCCGTCGGGGGTGCGCGCCTGCTCGGTGGTGAACCGGCCGACGGCCACGGTCGCCAGATAGCTCGCCATCGGCTCGGTGGTCCGCCAGTGGTAGGCGGTACGGCCGTCCTCCGTACGCCGGGCGACCAGCTGCCCGTTCGAGACCGCCTTGAGCGGATCGGGGACGGTGACCTCGATGTCGTAGGCGGCCTTGTCGCTCGGGTGGTGGTTGCCGGGGAACCAGGCCATGGAGCCGGTCGGTTCGCCGAGGGCGACCGAGCCGTCCGCCGTCCGCAGCCAGCCCTCCTCCTCGCCGTCGGCGTCGGTGACGGTCTGCGGGGAGCCGGAGTAGCGCACGACGGTGGTGAACGTGCGCCCGTCGCGCATCCGGTCGTCCACCGAGGCGTCGGGGCGGATCGTCAGCTCCTTGCCCGCCCGGTTCACGGCGGCCGGCTCCCCCTCGACGGTGGCGCTCTCCACGTCGAGCCCGGCGAGGTCGAGGTGGAAGGCGCTCAGGTGCTGGGTGGCGCGGGCGGTGATCGTGGCCGTGCCGCGCAGTCGCCCGGCGGCGGGGTCGACGTCGAGCTTCAGGCCGTAGTGGGTGACGTCGTAGCCGCCGTTGCCGAGCCCGGGGAAGTACGGGTCGCGCACGCCGACCGCGCCCGGGGTCCCCTCGACGCCGCCGGTGCAGCCCGAGCCGAGGAGGGCGAGGGCCAGGGCGAGCAGGAGGGGGCGGCGGCCGGGGTGCGGGGGTTCACCGGTCGATTTTAGGCGGTTTCCTCCGCCGGAAGGAGCCGCCCGCCTCGGGGGAGGAGCGGGCGGCTCCCGGCTCAGAGGACGGCGATACCGAGGGGCCGGTTGCCTGCCGTCAGACGGACGGGCTCGCTCTTCTCGTCGTCCAGGTCGACGACGGTGATCCCGTTCCAGTAGCCGTCGCGGGTGAAACCGCCGGTCACGTACGCCGTGGAGCCGTTCGCCGACACCGCCACGTCCTCATGCGGACCCTCCAGCGGAACGATCCGCTCCGAGCCGTCGGGGGCGCGGACGGTCAGTGAGGGCTCCTCGTCGTCCGAGCCGATCGGGCCCGTGCCGACCACGAGGAGGGTGCCGTCGGGGGCGAGCGTCGCGCCGTGCTGGTGGGTGTTGGCCGTCATCCGCTCGATCGTCACCTTCCCGGTGCGCGGGTCCAGCACGGCCAGCCGCTCCCCCTCGAAGGGCAGCAGCAGCTTGCCGTCGGCGGGGCGTACGACGGCGTAGTGCGGCTTCAGCCAGGAGCCGAGCCCGCCCTCGGTGCCGTACGGGGCGACCTCCATACGCCGGGTCTTCAGCGTGTCCGCGTCGAGGGCCGTCACGTCGAAGGAGTCGTGATCGGTGGCGTACACCTCGCGGCCGTCCGGTGAGACGTCCACGTCGAAGGGGCGCATGCCGACCGGCGCGGTGCCGGTGACCTCGCGGGTCGCGGTGTCGATGACCTCGACCGCGCCGTCCTCGCCGGGCACGTTGACCCCGACGTAGACGCGGCTGCCGTCCGGGGCCAGGGCGATGCCCATGCCGCCGCCCCGGTACTCGCCGGTGGTGACGGGGCCGGACTCCGTCGCGTACGGGATGAGCGCGATCCGGGTCCGCCGCTCGGTGTCGACGACCGCGACGCCCTCGGCGGTGGCGACCCAGGCCCGCCCGTCCTCGCCGACGACGAGTCCGTAGGGCGCGGTGCCGACCTGCACCGAGGCGATGGGCGCCCCGCCCTCCCCGGAACCGTCCCGGCCCGGGTCGACGAAGGTCACGGTGTCGCTGCCGAAGTCGGCGACGAGGAGGGTGCCGTCGGGGGTGCGGCCCTCGGGGGTGCGGGAGGGGTCGGGGGCCGCCACGGTGCCGGACGCGGCGGACGGTGCGTCCGGGGTGCCCGGGTCCGCTTCCGTGGTGCCGGTGGCGCAGCCGGCGAGGAGGGCGGCGGCGACGAGGGCGAGGCCGAGGCGGCGGGCGCGGGGGCTGGACGCATCGCGGAAGGCGGCGCGGGTGGCGGACGCGTTACGCGATGCGGCGCGCGGGCCGGACGCATCGCGGAAAGCGGCGCCGGGGGCGGACCCGTTACGCGATGCGGCGCGGGGGGCGGACGCCTCGCGGAAAGCGGCGCCGGGGGCGGACCCGTTACGCGATGCGGAGCGCGGGCCGGACGCCTCACGGAAAGCGGCGCCGGGGGCGGACCCGTTACGCGATGCGGCGCGCGGGCCGGACGCCTCACGGAAAGCGGCGCGCGGGCCGCCGGTGCCCGTCATGCGGCGGCCCGCAGCTGGGCGGCGAGCTCGGCGAAGCCGCGTCGCTCGGCGTGGGCGAGCGGGGTCACCCCGTCGCCGTCGGGCAGCTCCGGGCTCGCCCCGGCCGCGAGCAGCAGCTCCACGACCTGCCGGTGCGCGAGCCCGCCCTCGCCGAGGATCACCGCCTCCAGCAGGGCGGTCCAGCCGAGCCGGTTGACGTGGTCGACGTCGATGTCGGTGACCCGCAGCACCTCCCGTACGTACGCGACATGGCCGCGTTCGCTCGCCGGGATGAGGGAGACCCCGCCGAACCGGTTGCACAGGGTCAGGTCCGGGCCGGCCGGCAGCAGCACGTGCAGCATCGCGACGCTGCCGGTCACTCCGGTGGCCAGCCACGGGGAGTCCTCGCGCCGGTCCTGGGCGTTCGGGTCGGCCCCGGCCGCCACCAGCAGCCGGGCCGCCCCGACGTGGTCGCCGAGGACCGCGAGGAGCAGCGGCGTACGCAACTCCTCGTCGCGGACGTCGACCCGTGCGCCGCCCTCGATCGCGGTGCGCACGCGGTCGGTGTCGCCGGTGCGTGCGGCGGTGAGCAGGTCGTGATCGAGGGCGTTCATGGGTACTCCGTTCCGTCGGTCGTGCGGAGGTGACTACCGGGCGAGCGAGGCGACGCCCGCCTGGGCGAACTTCTCGTCGAGGTCGCCACTGGGCGCGCCGGCCACGCCGATGCCCGCCACCGGGGCGCCCTTGACCTGGACCGGGGCGCCGCCGCCGAGGAACAGCGTGCCGGGGATGTCCTTCAGGTTCGGGGTCTGCTCCAGGCGCTTGACCAGCTCGGAGGTGGGGGCGTTCCAGGAGACGGCGGTGAACGCCTTCTTCACCGCGGACTCGGGGGACTGCGGGCCCGCGCCGTCGCCGCGCAGGGAGACGATGGTGTTGCCGTTGCGGTCGACGACCGCGACGGAGATCCGCTGGTTCTCCTTCTTCGCCGCGTCCAGCGTGGCCTGCGCGGCCTTGGTGGCGGCGGCGACGGTCAGGTGCGTCGACTGCTGAAGGTTGCGGTTGTCCGTGTCGGCCTTGACCGCGGCGGCGGGGGCGGCCGCAGGGGAGGAGGCGCTCGCGGACATCGCGCCGAAGGTGCCGGCCCCGAGGGCGGCGACGACGACGGCGCCGGTGACGACACGGGTGCGCAGCGACAGCTTCTTCATGGTGGCTCCTTGGTGATCCGGGTCGGCCCGGTGGCGTGGGGTGCGAGGCGGTCCGGAGTGGTCCGGGCGTTTCGCTCTGGTATCGATCCTCCCGGCGGAACCGGCCCCGTACGGTCGACGTACCGGCTGGAAGCGGCGGGCGGGACGGTCGACGCCCCCGTCAGCCGATCGGTTGATGCGGGGGTGGCCGGATCGGGTCACCATGGAGGGGTTTACGCAGGTCAGCAACGGAACGTGAGGGACGTGGTGGAGCACCGCAGCGGTTCGCGGGACGCGGAGGGGGCCGAGGGCCCCAGGGGCTCCGGGTCCACGGCCGAGGGCTCCAGGGGCTCCGGGTCCACGGCCGAAGCCCCCGGGATCGCCGGGCCCGCGGCCGAAGCCTCCAGGACCGCCGGGTCCACGGCCGAAGCCTCCAGGATCGCCAGGTCCACGGCCGAAGCCCCCGGGATCGCCAGGTCCGCGGCCGAGGACTCCGGGATCGCCGGGTCCGACCCCGACGCCCGCTGGCTCGCGCTCCTCATGCACGCCGCGTTCTTCCTGCTGCTCGGCGCCTCGCTGACCCGGTTCCTGATGCGGCACCCCGGCGAGGACCGCACCCCGTGGATCATCGCGCTGTCGATCACCCTGGCGGTGCTGTACCTCCTCGGGCCCGTCCTCGGCTCGCGCCCCACCCCGCGCCGGCTCACCTGGCTCGGGGTGCTCGTCGTCGTCTGGATGGTGCTGGTCGTCCTGGCACCGAGCTTCGCGTGGTGCGCGGTGCCGCTGTTCTACACCGGGCTGCGGATCCTGCCGCCGCGTGCGGCCCTCGCGCTGGTCGCCCTGCTCACCGTGTTCGTCGTGGCCGCGCAACTGCGCCTGGCCGACGGGTTCGACCCGAACCTGGTCCTCGCCCCGCCCGCCGTCGCCGCCGTGGCGACCGCGGTCTTCGTCCATATGCAGCGTCAGGCGGTACGCCAGCGGGAACTGGCCACTCGTCAGCGCGAGCTGATCGACGACCTGCTGCGGACCCGGCGCGAACTGGCCGCCACCGAACGGCGCGAGGGGACCCTCGCCGAGCGCCAGCGGCTCTCCATGGAGATCCACGACACCCTGGCGCAGGGGCTTTCCAGCCAGCAGATGCTGCTCCAGGCGGCCGACCGCACCTGGAGCGCCGACCCGGACGCCGCCCGCCGCCATGTCCGTACGGCCACGGGCATCGCCGAACGCAACCTCGCCGAGGCCCGCCGCTTCGTCCACGATCTGGCCCCCGCCGACCTGGCGGAGGGCGGCGGCCTGGAGGCGGCCCTGCACGCGCTGGCGGCCCGCGAGAGCGCCCAGGCGGAGGGCGCGCTCACCGTCCACTGCCATGTGGAGGGCACCCCGCACGCCCCGTTGCCGGACCGGGTGCAGTCCGCCCTGCTGCGGATCGCCCAGGGGGCCCTGGCCAATGTGCGGGAGCATTCGGGGGCGAGTGCCGCCGGGCTGACCCTGACCCACCTCGACGACCGGGTGGTCCTGGACATCGGCGACAACGGCCGGGGCTTCACCGCCGGGCCCGAGGGCGTACGCGGCGCCCGCACCGTACGCGGCCACGGGCTTCCGGCCATGCGGGCCCGGGTGCGGCAGCTCGGCGGAACGCTCACCATCGAGTCGGCGCCGGGCGAGGGCACCGTGCTCTCCGCAGAGGTTCCACTCACCACCACGGAGGACCCCGCATGACCGGCGAGACGACCGGCGGCCCGACCGGCGGGGCGAGCCTGCCCCCGGCCCCGCCGCCCCCGTACGCATCCTTCTCTGCGACGACCACGTGGTCGTCCGCGCCGGGCTGCTCGCGCTCCTCGGCAGCGAACCGGACATCGAGGTCGTCGGTGAGGCGGGCAGCGGCGAGGAGGCCGTGGTGCTCGCCGCCCGCCTCACCCCGGACGTCGTCCTCATGGACCTCCAGCTCGGCGAGGGCATCGACGGCGTCGAGGCGACCCGCCGCATCGCGGCCGACGGCACGGTCCACGTCCTGGTGCTGACCACGTACGACACCGACGCCGACATCACCCGCGCCATCGAGGCGGGGGCCACCGGCTATCTGCTGAAGGCGGAGCGCCCCGAGGAACTGTTCGCCGCGATCCGGTCCGCCGCCCAGGGCCGCACCACGCTCTCCGCCCCCGTCGCCAGCCGGGTCATGGCCCGGATGCGCAGCCCCCGCCCCAGCCTCACCGACCGCGAACGCGACATCCTCGCCCAGCTCTCCCAGGGCCTCGGCAACCGGGACATCGCGCGCGCCCTGTTCATCAGCGAGGCCACGGTCAAGACCCACCTGGGCCGCATCTACGACAAGCTCGGCGTCGACACCCGCGCGGGAGCGGTGTCGGTGGCGAAGGAGCAGCGGCTGCTGCCGTAGCCGCCGCCGTGTCTGCCCTGTCAGCCGCCGTCGAGCACGGCCTCGGCGGTCGCCGCGGTGACAGCCCTCTCGAACCACACGTCGAGCACGGCGAGGTCCGTGCAGGAGCTGATGCGCTGTCGCGCCTCGTCCGGCACCGCCACACCGCGCACCTCGAGAATCCGCAGAATGTCCTCGGCGCGCCCCTCCAGGCGGCCTTCGACACGTCCTTCGTCGCGGAAGCTCTCGGCGACGAAGCCGCGGAAATGGCTGAGACCAGTGCCCATCAGGTTCCTCCAGATCTCTCGGGCCGGGGTGGCTATCCCAAGGTGCGGAAGGCGCTCGTGAACAGACCCGGGTTCTTCTGGAAGATCCGATGATGAGCCTCGTGCGGCGAACTGACCATGAGCCGGACGCTAAGGGCCCATCCGCATATGCGTCCGGCAAACCCCAACCACTTCACCCGTTCGTGGCGGCCCGCCCCGAACCGGCATGACACCATCGATCCGTGCTCGACATCGGCTACTCCCTCTCCCGTCGCTTCCCCGATCCCCCGCAGACCGACTACCGCCGCGCGGACGTCCGGGCGCTGCGGCACGACCTGTTCTCCGGCGACGTCTACCTCGCGGACACGAAGGCGGACCGCGAGCTGTCCACAGCCTGGGGATGGGTGCCGGTGCTCGACTTCGCGTGGGCGCTGTGCGACATCGTCGAGCAGATCGACCAGGACCCGCGCGGCAACCGCTCGCACCGGCGACAGTACGCGGAGCTGGACTTCACCGAGTCCTCGGACGTCATGATCTTCGAGCGGCGCTTCGGCTGGGTCGACGTCGAGGCGGACTGGATGCCCGGCGACGAGCCGCCGCTCACCTTCAGCCACTCCCTCCTGCGCCGCGAGGCCCGCGACTTCCTGCACGACCTGATCGCCGACCTCGCCGACCTGCACGACGGCCTCGCCGACAACCCCGTGATCTGGGACCTCCAGGCCCGCTTCCCCCGCATGTGAGACCTGCGGACGGCGGCCGCCCTCACACCTCCACCCGCACCCCGATCTGCGCCGCGAACGCCGGAGCCAGCTCCATCAGCTGCGCCGGGCTGATCACCGCGCCCGCCAGCCGGTCCACGCCCCGGGCGATGTCCAGCTCGGCCACCGCGCGCAGGTCCACCGACTCCATCCGGGCGCTGCTGAAGTCCGCCCGCCTCAACACGCAGTCCCGGAACTCGACCCGGACCAGGTGCGCGTCCCCGAAGTCCGGCTCGGACAGCACGCAGCCCTCGAACACGACGTCCTTCAGCCGGGCCTTGCGGAGATTCAGGTAGTCGATCTTGCCGCCCCGCACCACCACGCGCTCCAGCACCGCACCGTGCAGCTGCACCCCGCCCAGGCGCGCGTCCACCACCTCCACGTCCCGCAGCGACGCCTCCGCGAGATCCGTGCCCACGCCCCGTACGCCCGTCAGCACCGCGTCGATGAACCGGGCCCGCGCCAGCTCCGCCCGGTCCAGGACGCAGCCGTCCAGGGCGCAGTCCATGAACCGGGCTCCCCGGCCCGAGGCGTCCGCCAGATCCACCCCGTCGAACCGCACCCCGTCGTAGTCCCCGTCCGGCTCCAGGCCGTCCCCGTCCCACGGAACGAGCGGGGGCAGCCGCACCTCCGGCCGCCGCGCCGCCGTCACGCCCGTGGTGCTCTTCTTCCTGCCGCTCGCCGCCATGCCCCCATCGTGACGCAGACCACTGACAACGCCCCGCCGCCGATGTCACGAGCCGCCGCCCCCGATCCGTCGCATCATCAAAGAAGCGAAGGAGATCCAGCCATGGGACACATGGGACAGGCAGGACACATCCACGTCGTCGGCGGCGGCCTCGCCGGACTCACCGCCGCGATCACCGCCGCCGAATCCGGTGCGCGCGTCACCCTGCACGAAGGCCACCGCAGCCTCGGCGGCCGGGCCAGGACGGCGGAGGGCCCGTACCGCACCAACGAGGGGCCGCACGCCGTGTACCACCGCGGGCCGTTCGGCACCTGGCTGGCCCGGCGCGACCTGCTCGGCCCCGTCGTCTCCGTACCGCCCCGCGAAGGGCTCCGCTTCCGCTTCCGGCGGGCGGGAGCACTCCGCACGCTGCCGCCCGCCGCTCTCCTGCGACTCTCCCGCCGGGACCCCCGCACCGCCCCGGTGGACGGCACCTTCCGGGAGTGGGCCGCCGGCCAGGTCGGCGAGGACGGGGCGCGGGCCGCCGCGAACTTCGCCGCCACCGCGCTCTTCCACCACGACCCCGGCGCGCTCTCGGCGCGTTTCGTCCAGGAGCGCTTGCGCCGGCTGACCTCGCTCCCGCCCGAGGCCCGCTACCCGGTCGGCGGCTGGGCCCGGCTCGTCGCGCGGATGGCCGCGCACGCCCGGGGGCTCGGGGTCGTGGTCGAGACGGGCGCCCGCGTCGACACCCGTGGGCTCGGCGAGCTGGCCCGTAGCGGACCGGTGGTCGTCGCCACCTCCCTCGACTCCGCCCGCACCCTGCTCGACGACGCCTCCCTCACCTGGGAGAGCGGCCGCACCGTCCTGGTGGACCTGGCGCTCCGCACCCGGCGCGGCGACGCGTTCATCGTGTCGGACCTGGACGCGCCCGGCTGGCTGGAGCGGTTCACCGCCCAGGACCCCTCGCTCGCCCCGGCCGGCGAACAGCTGCTCCAGGGCCAGTTCGCGATCGGCCCCGACGCCCGGCGGGCGGAGGGCGTCGCCCGCGCCGAGACCCTCCTCGACCTCGGCTTCCCCGGCTGGCGGGAGCGCACCACCTGGCGCGTGGAGGCCCTCGCCGACGGCCGCACCGGAGCCGTCGACCGCCCCGGCACCACCTGGCGGGACCGGCCGTCCGTGGTCCGGGGCGACGGCGTCTTCCTGGCGGGGGACCAGGTCGCCGCCCCCGGACTCCTCAGCGAGGTCTCCTTCACCAGCGGCCTCGAAGCCGCGATGCTCGCCGCGAAGGCCGTCGGACGGCGCTCCGGATCCGGGATTGACCTCAACCAAACCTGAGGTACGAGGGTGGGGGCAGGGCCCGCCGCGGCGGTGGGCCGGACCGCCAGGACCACGACCCAGGGGAGCCCTCCATGCACGCCGTACGCCTTCACACCTTCGGCCCCGCCGAGAACCTCGTGTACGAGCGGACCGAGGACCCCGTTCCCGGCCCCGGCCAGGTCCGTATCGCCGTGGCCGCGGCCGGCGTGCACCTGTTGGACACGGTCCTGAGGGAAGGCGAGGCGGGCCCCTTCCCGGCCCCCGTCGACCTGCCCACCGTCCCCGGCCGCGAGGTCGCCGGGACCGTCGATTCGGTGGGCGAGGGCACCGACCCCGGCTTGCTCGGCCGGCGTGTCGTCGCCCACCTCGGCATGGCGCCCGGCGGGTACGCCGAGCTCGCCGTCACCGACGCCGACCGGCTCCACCAGATCCCCGAGGGGCTCGACGCCGCCGCGGCCGTCGCCATGATCGGCACCGGCCGCACCACCCTCGGCATCCTCGGGTTCACCCCGCTCGGCCCGGACTCCGTGGTCGTCGTCACCGCGGCGGCGGGCGGCATCGGCACGCTGATCGTCCAGTACGCCAGGAATGCGGGCGCCACCGTGATCGCCCTGGCCGGGGGCCCGGCGAAGGTGGCACGGGCGACGGACAACGGGGCCGGCCTCGCCCTCGACTACACCCGCCCCGACTGGCCGCTCCGGGCCCGGGAGTACCTCGACACGGCCGGTCTGCGGGCCACCGTCGTGTACGACTCCGTCGGCGGGACCACCGCCCGCGCCGCCGTCGGTCTCCTCGGCCCCGGCGGGCAGCACGTCGTCTACGGCTGGTCCGGTGAGGGGCTCCGCGACGGGAAGCCCCTCACCTTCACCGCCGCCGAACTGGCCGAACGCTCCATCACGTCCACGTCCGTCCTCGGGCCGAAGATGATCGAGCGGGGCGGCGGCCTGCGCGCCCTGGAGACCCGCGCCCTCGCCGAGGCGGCGGCCGGCCGGCTGCGCCCCGCCGTCCAGCGCTTCCCGCTCGCCGAAGCCGCCGCCGCCCACCGCGCGCTGGAGACCCGGGGCACGATGGGCAAGGTGGTCCTGGAGCCGTGACCCCCGGAGCCCTGGTCAGACGGCCCCTTCGCCGCCCCCGAGGCTCGCCAGCGCCCCGTCTGTCAGCCGGTACACCGTCCACTCGTCCTGCGGCCGGGCGCCCAGCGACTCGTAGAACGCGATGGACGGGGCGTTCCAGTCGAGCACCGACCACTCCAGCCGCTCGTACCCGCGCTCCACACAGATCCGCGCCAGCTCCGTCAGCAGCGCCTTGCCGTGGCCGCCGCCGCGCCGCTCGGGGCGGACGTACAGGTCCTCCAGGTAGATGCCGTGGACACCGCGCCAGGTGGAGAAGTTCAGGAACCACAGGGCGAACCCGATGACCTCGCCGCTGCCGTCGTCGGCCGTCGCCACGTGCGCGTACGCCGCGGGCCGGTCGCCGAACAGGGCCTCGGCCAACTGCGCCTCGGAGGCGACGACCTCGTCGAGGGCCTTCTCGTACGCGGCGAGTTCACGCACGAGGGCGTGCAGGACGGGAAGGTCGTCGGGTGTGGCGATACGAATCATGGGCGCAGCGTAGACAGCCCGCCGCCCCGGCCACACGCCGATTTCCCGGGGCACCCCCGGCTCCCCCGCGCCGGCCACAGACCGACTTGCCGGTCTCCCGGCCGTCCCCGGTCCCCCCGCCCCACGCCGGTCTCCCGGCCACGCCGGCCTCCCGGCCGACCCCGGTCCCCCCGCCCACGCCGGCCTCCCGGCCATCCCCAGTCCCCCGCCCCACGCCGGTCTCCCGCCCCGCGCCGGCCTCCCGGCCGACCCCGGTCCCCCCGCCCACGCCGGCCTCCCGGCCATCCCCAGTCCCCCGCCCCACGCCGGTCCCCCGCCCCGCGCCGGCCTCCCGACCGACCCCGGTCCCCCCGCCCACGCCGGCCTCCCGGCCGACCCCGGTCCTGCCCCCGCCCCGCTCACCGCCCCAGCAGCCGCCGCGCGATCTCCGCGTGGTCGGGGGCGAGCCGGACCTCCCCCTCCTCGGCTCCCCACAGCCCGTTCTGGAGCACCCGGCCCAGCGTCCAGGCCCGCGCCCGCTCCCGGTCGCGCTCCAGGCCCAGCGCCTCCGTCAACGCGTCGAACCGCCACACCACCTCGTCCGCGTCGAAGAGGTTGTCCAGCGCCGGGAACAGCTCGAAGCCCGGGTCCCCCGCCAGCGGCTTCGGGTCGAGCGCGATCCACTCCCCCGCCCGGCCCGCGTCGGCGCGCCCGGCCAGGATGTTGTCGTAGTGCAGGTCCCAGTGGAGCAGCCGGTCCCCGGGCTCGCCCGCGACCTCCCGTACCGCCGCCGCGCAGTCGGCGAGCAGCCGCCGGTCCGCCGCGTCGGCCAGCAGGCCCACCCGCTCCGGCACCTCCGCGAGCATCCGCTCCGCCACCCCGCCCAGCGTGCGCAGCCCCTCGGGCGCGGGCACCGCCACCAGCCGGGCCAGCACCGAGCCGAGGACCTTCACCGCCTCCCGCACATCGGCCTCGCCGGACAACGGCCTCCGCTCGTCGAGCCGTTCCAGCAGCAGCGCACCGCTCTCCGGGTCGTGGCCGAGCAGTTCCACCGCCCCCGCGCCCGCCGCCGACCAGGCCCGCAGAGCGACCGGTTCGCCCGCCGTCTCCTCGTCCACCGCCTGGAGCTTCAACGCGGCGGGCCGCCCGTCCTCCTCCCGCACCACCGGCAGGACCAGCGCGCACATCCCGTACATCGACGGGCCGTCCCGCCGCAGCCCCCACCGCTCCAGCAGCCGCGCGGCGAGGTCCGGCAGGGCGGCGACGAAGGCCCGCCCGGCCGCTCCGTTGAAGCGGGACTGGGTGGCGGCCAGTTCGTCCGGGATCTCGATCACGCCACCGATCCTAGGGAGGCGCAGGTCTCGGGAAGGAGTGATTTTCGGGGACCGGAAGGGGACCGGAGAGGGCGCAGGAGACGAAACGGCCCCGCGCGCAGTAACGTCCCGCCACACGTACGCTCGGCATCTCACCGGACAGGGACCCCAGGGGCATCATGAGCACCGTCAGTACCGTCGTCGGCGGCATATCGTTCTGGTACGCGCAGGAGGGCACCCCCGCCCCGCGCGAACCGCTCCCCGGCGACACGGGCGTCGACGTCTGCATCGTCGGCGGCGGATACACCGGCCTCTGGACGGCGTACTACCTGAAGAAGGCCGTCCCCTTCCTCAACATCACCGTCCTGGAGGCCAAGTTCTGCGGTTACGGGGCCTCCGGCCGTAACGGCGGCTGGCTGTACAACGGCATCGCGGGCCGCGACCGGTACGCCAAGCTGCACGGCCACGAGGCCGCCGTACGGCTCCAGAAGGCGATGAACGAGACCGTCGGCGAGGTCGTCAGGACCGCCGCCGAGGAGAAGATCGACGCCGACATCCACCAGGGCGGGGTGCTGGAGGTGGCCCACACCCCGGCCCAGCTCGCCCGCCTCAAGGACTTCCACAGCGTCGAGATCGCCTTCGGGGAGAGTGACCGGATCCTGCGCGGAGCCCGCGAGACCGCCGAGCGCGTCCAGGTGACCGGGGCCGTCGGCTCCACCTGGACCCCGCACGGCGCCCGGCTGCACCCGGTGAAGCTGGTCAAGGGGCTCGCGGACGCGGTGGAGGCGCTCGGCGTCACCATCCACGAGTCGACGCCGGTCACCGAGATCAAGCCCAAGCACGCCGTCACCCCGTACGGCACGGTCCGCGCCCCGTACGTCCTGCGCTGCACCGAAGGCTTCACCGCGAGCCTCAAGGGCCAGAAGCGCACCTGGCTCCCGATGAACTCCTCCATGATCGTCACCGAGCCGCTGCCCGCCCGGATCTGGGACGCGATCGGCTGGGAGGGCCGCGAGACCCTCGGCGACATGGCCCACGCCTACTTCTACGCCCAGCGCACCGCCGACGACCGCATCGCGCTCGGCGGCCGCGGCTACCCGTACCGCTTCGGCTCGGCCACCGACAACGACGGCCGCACCCAGCCCGCCACCGTCAGCGCCCTGCGGGACCTGATGGTCCGGCTCTTCCCGGTCACGGCGGGCGTCCACGTCGACCACGCCTGGTCCGGCGTCCTCGGTGTGCCGCGCGACTGGTGCGCCACCGTCACGCTCGACCGCTCCACGGGCCTGGGATACGCGGGCGGTTACGTCGGCTCCGGCGTCGCCACCGCCAACCTCGCCGCCCGCACCCTGCGCGACCTGATCCAGCAGGACTCCGGCCAGGCGGGCCCCACCGACCTCACCACGCTGCCGTGGGTGAACCACAAGGTCCGCCGCTGGGAGCCGGAACCCTTCCGGTGGCTCGGCGTCCACGGCATGTACGCGGCCTACCGCGCCGCCGACCGCCGCGAGACGACCTCGCCGCGCCCCGGCACCGACCCCATCGCGAAGGCGGCGGACCGGATCGCGGGCCGCCACTGAGGCCGGGCTACGACGCGGGGCGCTCCGCCACCAGCACCCCCACCTTGTCGATGCGGTGCTCGGGGTTGCCGAATTCATCCCGCCAGAAGTTCCCCGCCGCGTCGTCCTCCGGGGTCGCGCAGGTGGAGAGCGTGATCATCGCCCGGGTCGGCTCCTCCCCCGGCTTCCCCGGCACCTCGGCCCGCTGCTCGGCGAGCGAACGCTCGCTGCGGAAGGAGGTCTGCCGGGTGGCGGTGATCTCGTACGTGTAGCGGGTGCCGTCCTCCGTCACGGACACCGCATCGCCCTGCTCCAGCTCCGGCAGGTCGCGCAGCACCCCTCCGGCGCTCAACCGGTGCGCGGTGACGAGGTAGTTGCCGACATCGCCCGGCCCGACCCCGCCCTCCTCCCCGTACGGGCTGGCCGCGACGCCCCGATCCTGGATCCGGCTGCCGGGACGGTCGTCGGTCGTCCCCTCGTACGGCACGACGTCCAGGTCCTCGACACCGATGGCGGGGACGGCGAGGACGGCGACCTCGGTACGCGGGTCCGTGCGGTCGGCGGGGGCGGCGGCGGCGGTGCCCGCGCCGACGGTCAGCAGCACGGCGGCAGCGGCACAGGCCGAGACCCTGAGGGACGTACGGGTACGAAGAGGGTGGCGGCGGCGCATGAGCTTCCCCATCCAGGACCGGATCAGTGCCCCGGTCCCTGTACCTCCAGTACACCAGGACACCGCCGGGAGCGCCCGGGGAGCGGACCGGCGCCCGCGAGGTGCGCGGGCGCCGGTCCGGTCGTCCGGTCACCGGGTCAGGCGCAGCAACCGTCCCGACCGTGCCGTGGCCACCAGCTCCTCGACGGTGGCGAGCTTCACCCGGGGCCGGCCGTCGCGCCGTCCCCGGTCCCGTTCGGCGCGGTCGATCGCGGCCAGGCCCCGGGCGTCCACGACCCTGCGGTTGCGCTGCCGGGCCAGGCGCCGGAACGCCCTGGCGTCGCCCGTCGGCACGGGCAGCTCCCCGGCGACGGCGTCGGCCAGGAGCGTGCCGACCGTCTCGGAAGCGCAGGTGCGGTTGGCGCCGATCCCGCCGGACGGCCCCCGCTTGATCCAGCCGACCACATAGCTGCCGGGTACCCCGGCCACCCGGCCGCCCTCGTGCGGAACGGTGCCCGACGACTCGTCGAACGGCAGCCCGGGGACCGGGAGTCCGCGGTATCCGATGGCCCGCAGCAACAGCCCGGCACCCAGGTCGGCCGTACCGCCGCCGTCCCCGCCGCCGTCCGTGACCCGTACGGAGTGCACGCCGTCGCCCTCGCCCCGGATCTCCACGACCTCGGAGTGGAAGCGGAGCACGATGCGGCGCGCACCGCCCGTGGGGGACACGGCGTCCGTCCGCACCCGGGCGAGCCCCTTCAGCACCGCGGCCCGGTCGCCCGCCCCAGCCGCGTCGACCGCCGCCGCCGTCCGCGGATCGTGGTCGTCCACCACCAGCTCCACGCCCGGCACATGCGTCAGCGCGAGGAGTTCGGAGCGGGTGTACGCGGCGTCCTCGGGACCCCGCCGCCCCAGCACCACCACTTCCCGGACGCGGCTCGCCCGCAGCGCGTCCAGGGCGTGGGCGGCGATGTCGGTGGCCGCGAGGGCGTCCGGGTCGGCGACCAGGATCCGGGCGACGTCGAGGGCCACATTGCCGTTGCCGACCACGACGACCCGCTCGGCGGACAGGTCGACGCCCTGCGCGACGGCCTCCGGGTGGGCGTTGTACCAGGCGACGAACGCCGTGGCCGACAGGCAGCCGGGCGCCTCCTCCCCCGGCACCCCGAGCCGCCGGTCCGTGGAGGCGCCCACCGCGTAGATCACCGCGTCGTGGTGGGCCGACAGCTCATCGGCCGTGACGTCCCGGCCCACCTCGATGCCCAGGTGCATCCGGACCCGGGGGTGGGAGTGGAAGCGGGAGAAGGTGTCGCCGACCTTCTTCGTCGCGGGGTGGTCGGGGGCCACCCCGTACCGGACGAGCCCGCCCGCCACCGGCAGCCGGTCGATCAGGGTCACCTCGGCGGCGGTGTGCAGCAGCAGGTCCTGCGCCGCGTACATCCCGGCGGGCCCGGTGCCGACGACGGCCACCCGCAGCGGCCCGAAGTCGGAGGGCAGGTTCCGCTCGAAGACCGGTTCGCCCCAGGCATGGAAGTTGGGCCCGTCGACCTCCGCCGCGAGCGGTTCGGCGCCTTCGTAGTAGGCGGCGTTGATGTCCGCGTACTCCCGCTGTCCGGCGGACAGCGAGTCCACCGGGAAGATCGCGTCCACCGGGCAGGCGTCCGCGCAGGCCCCGCAGTCGATGCACGCCCGCGGGTCGATGTGCAGCATCTCCGTGGAGCCGAAGGCGCGTTCCTCCGGCGTCGGGTGGATGCAGTTGACCGGGCACACCGCCACACAGGTGGCGTCGTTGCAGCAGGTCTGGGTGATGGCGTAGGTCATGGCCCCGGCTCAGATCAGGTTCGCGCGCTTGTAGAACGCGAGGGCGGGCTTGGTGAGCAGACGGGCGGAGGCCAGGAAGTCCATCAGACCCGAACAGCTGGACCGCATCATCGACTTGTGGTGCGCGTTGCTCTTCGCGGCGGCCAGCGCACGCCGCTGGTCGAGGCCGGCCTTCCGGTAGACCTCCGGGTTCACCATGCTGGTCACGATGAAGTACGAGGCGACGGCGACGACGAACGCGTTGATCTGCCGCCGCGCCCACCCCGCGCCCTCCAGCCGCTTGAGGGTCTCGTCCCGGGCGAACTTCATGTGCCGGGACTCCTCCACGACGTGGATGTTGTTGATGGTGCGGACGAACGGCACGACCCGCTCGTCGCGCATCCAGTCCCGCTGCATCACGTCGAGGACCTCCTCCGCGACCAGGATCGCCGCGTACGCCGCCTCGCCGAACGCCAGCGTCTTGAACACCCGGCCCAGCTCCATCACCGCCCGGCGCGGCCGGTAGTGGGGCGCGCCCAGCTTCTGCGCGCCGCGCGCGAACATGATCGAGTGCCGGCACTCCTCGGCTATCTCGGTGAGCGCCCACTGGAACTCCGCGCCCGCCGGATTCTTCATGTAGATGTCCCGCAGCACCATCTGCTGGAGGATCATCTCGAACCAGATGCCGGTGCTGGCGACCGAAGCCGCCTCCTGCCGGGTCAGCTCCTTGCGCTGCGCCTCGGTCAACTCGCCCCAGTAGGCGGTCCCGTAGAGACTGCACCACTCCGGGCTCGCGCCGTGGAACTCCTTGTCCAGCGGCGTCTCCCAGTCCACCTCGGTGGCCGGGTCGTACGCCAGCTGCGCGGCCGAACCGAGCAGCCGCCGCGCGACGTCGTCACCCTCGGGGTTTTCCTGGACCTTCGACGGAACGGTGCTGCCGGCCATGCTGCGGCTCCTTGGGTCGAGTGCGGTGTTCCTTGATCGTGGTGAGCTGCGGACGACGACGTCCCTGCCGTACGGGGCGGCCGCGCCGGACCTGGCGCCGGCCGGGCACCCACCCGCTTGTTAGACGCAAGGTATAACAAGGAGCCCGGGCCGCCTACCCCTCGGTAGAAATCGGCCCGGGACCTCACCGCATCTCCTCACCCCGCAAGGCTCCTTCGCGCCAACTACCGGGGATCCTGGGCGAACTTCGCGGTAGCCCAGAAGTAGCCGAGGACCACGAGACCGAGGCTCCAGCCGACGGCCAGCCAGCCGTTGTGGCCGATCTCCGTGCCCAGCAGCAGACCGCGCAGGGTCTCGATCGCCGGGGTGAAGGGCTGGTACTCCGCGATCGGCCGGAACCAGCCCGGCATCGTCTCCACCGGGATGAAGGCGCTGGACAGCATCGGGAGCAGCACCATCGGCAGGGCGTTGTTGCTGGCCGCCTCGGCGTTCGGGCTGATCAGGCCCATGCCGACGGCGATCCAGGTGAGGGCGGCGGAGAAGAGGACGAGCAGCCCGAGCGCGGCCAGCCACTCCAGGACCGTGGCGTCCGTGGACCGGAAGCCGATGGCCACCCCGACCGCGCCGACCACGACCACGCTCAGCACGCTCTGCAGCACGCTGCCGAGGACATGCCCGACGAGCACCGAACTGCGATGGATGGCCATGGTGCGGAAGCGGGCGATGATGCCCTCGGTCATGTCGTTGGAGACGGACACCGCGGTCCCGACGACCGTGGAACCGATGGTCAGCAGGAGCAGGCCCGGGACGATGTAGGCGATGTAGTCGGAGCGGTCCCCGCCGCCGATGCCCGCGCTCATGACGTCGCCGAAGATGTAGACGAAAAGCAGCAGGAGCATGACAGGCGAGAGGAGCAGGTTGAGGGTGAGGGAGGGGTAGCGCCGGGCGTGCAGGAGGTTGCGGCGCAGCATGGTGGTGGTGTCGCGGGCGGCGAGGGCGAGCGAGCTCATCGGGCGTTCCCCTTGGGCTGGTTGTTCTGGGCCGGGACGGTGGAGGCGGTGAGGGCGAAGAACACGTCGTCGAGGTCGGGGGTGTGGACGGTGAGCTCGTCGGCCTCGATGCCGGCGGAGTCCAGCCAGTCGAGGATGGAGCGCAGTTCGCGCTGGCTGCCGTCGCTGGGGATCTGCAGGGCCAGCGCCTCGTCGTCGGAGGCGGCCTCGCGCAGGGCGGAGGCGGCGGACCGGTAGGCGTCCGGGTCGGTGAAGCGGAGCTTGACGTGTCCGCCGGGGACGATTCGCTTGAGCTCTTCGGCGGTGCCCTCGGCGGCGATCTTCCCGTTGTTGAGGACGGCGATGCGGTCGGCGAGTTCGTCGGCCTCTTCCAGGTACTGGGTGGTGAGGAAGACCGTGACGCCGCCCGTGACCAGCTCCCGGATGATGCCCCACATGGTGTGGCGGGAGCGGGGGTCGAGGCCGGTGGTCGGCTCGTCGAGGAAGATGATCCGTGGGGAGCCGACCAGGGTCATGGCGATGTCGAGGCGGCGCTTCATGCCGCCGGAGTAGGTCGAGGCGGGCTTCTTGGCCGCGTCCACCAGGTCGAAGCGCTCCAGCAGTTCGGCGGCCACCCGCCGTCCCTCGCGCCGGGGCAGGTGGTGCAGGTCGGCCATGAGGAGCATGTTCTCCTCGCCGGTGATCAGCCCGTCCACGGCCGAGAACTGCCCCGTGACACCGATCGCCGCCCGCACGGACTGCGGATCGGTGGCCGAATCGTGTCCGCCGACGCTCAGTTCACCGGCGTCGGCGGTGATGAGGGTGGAGAGGATCTTGACGGCGGTGGTCTTGCCCGCGCCGTTCGGGCCGAGCAGGGAGAACACGGTGCCCTGCGGCACCGACAGGTCGATGCCGTCGAGGACGGTCTTGTCGCCGTAGGACTTGCGCAGTCCGGTGGCGGTGATCGCCTGCGTCGCGGCCTGGGCGGCACGCGGCGCGGAGGCCCGGGTGAGTGTCATGCTGGTTCCCTTTCGCAAGCGGTGAGTCGAGCGGGGCGGGCGGGGCGGTACCGGCCCGGCGGTCCCGGAGCGGGGTCAGGCGCGGCGGACGATGATGTCGCCGGCCCCGCTCCGGGCGTGCACCTCGACGGTCTCGTCGGAGTCCTCGGGACCGGCGGCGGCGCCGAGCGTGTTGCGTACGGTGCCGAACCTGGGGTTCAGGTCGAGCCAGGCGGCGGTGCCCTCGTGGATGCCCACCTCCAGGTCGCCGACCGATGTCCGCAGAGCGATCCGCCCGCGGATCACGTCACCGACCCGGATGCGGCCGTTGGAGGAGGTCGCCTCCACCCCGGCGTGGGCGACGCCGATCTCGATCCGGCCGTTGGCGGACTTGGCGACGACATCGCCGTGCGCGACGCCCACGGAGACGTCGCCGTTGGCCGCGTTGACCTTCAGCTCCCCGCCGACCTCGTCGATCTCGGTCGTCCCGTTGCCGTTCTTGACGACCGCCGACCCGGCGACCGAACCGATCACGACCCGGCCGGAGCCGACGGCCTCGGCGTTCCCGGTGGAGCGCGTCAGCCGGAGGTCTCCGTGGTCGGTGGTGAGCTCGGCGCGGGCCGCCTCGTCCACCTGGACATCGCCGAGCGAGGTCTTCAGCCGCACCTCACCGAGGGGGCCCTCGCAGAAGAAGCCGCCCAGGGCGGAGGTGCCCCGCACGTCGGACCCGGCGGGCAGTTCGATGCTCACCACGACGGAGCCCGGCTTGCCGAACAGGGTGCGCTTCTTCGGGGTCTTGACGGTGAGGCGACCGCCCGAGAAGGAGACCTGGGTCTGCTGCACGGCGCGTACGTCGTCCTGGTCGGCTCCGTTGGCCGGCAGCACCTCGACGACCGTGTCGGCGCGCTTGCCGGCGGTGATGCGGGCGGTCCCGGCGTCCAGCTCGACGACGGCGGAGACCGGCTCAGGGGTGTCGAAAGAAGGCATGGCTGTCCCGTCCTCTTGGCTCGGTGAGTTGATGAGCGATCAGTGGTGATCGGTGCGTTGCGTCGGCCGGATCGGCGATCGGCCGGTGAAGTGAAGCGGGGCGCGGTGGCCGCTAACGGACCCAGCCGGTGAAGCCGCGCCCGCCCGAGTCCTTGCCCCGGCCCGGTGTGCTCGGGCCTCCGCCGTCGAGGGCGACGGACACGGCCCGTACGAGCCAGGCGTTGACCGACAGGCCCTCCTCCGCCGCCGCACCCTCGGCGCGGCTCTTGAGGTGGGCGGGGAGGCGGAGGTTGATCCGCACCATGGTGCCGTCGTCGGCCTCCGCCGGCGGTGCGGCCACAGCAGGAGCCGCGGCCGGTTCCCGCGCCTCCCGCACCGGCTCGGGCGCCGGCGGCGATGTCACCACGAACTCGGGATCGAGCCCGCGCAGCCGTACGTCGACCGAGCCGGGAGCCAGCTCCCGGGTGACGTCGCTCATGGCCGCGGAGAGCACGTTGAGCAGGGTCAGCCGGGCAGCGGACTCCAGGGGAGCACTGAGCCGCTCGGCGAGGGCACGGGCTTCGTCACCGCCGGCATCCGCGGCGACGGCGAGTTCCCGCCGAAGATGGTCGACGTAGGGGGTGAGGTCCATGACGCCATCATGGCACACGAATGGCACCACGTCGAGCCAATCTGGCACTGTCGCTGAGAACAACCATCTGACCTGCGAGAACACGGCGAACAAGCAGGAGGCGGCACCACGAAAACCTTCGAGAGGGCCAACGATGGCACCACTCAGGTGCCAGGTGGCACACCCCGCGCGCCACCTCGGCACACCCCGCCCCCGCCGACCAGGAAGGTTTGCCAACAGGGACCGCGAGGGTGGATGGTTGCCGAACGGCAACATTTCCGACCGGATGAGGTGAGGAGTTCGCCCAGCGGGCTCTCCCCGATGTGACGTCAATTCCGCAGGTCCCCACGGCCCGCGCGGCCGAGCCCCTCGAAGCCTCGGCGTGGAATACGGCCCCGTATCCCGCGCTGGTGGTGGACGACCTGGGCGCGGTCCGCCTCTACAACGACGCCGCGAAGGTCCTGATACCTCGGCTGCGCCGGGGCCGCCCCCTGTCCGAGGCCGGGATCGACTGGCTGGACCAGGGGCACCGTCGACGCGTCGCCGGACCGGGGGACGACGCACCGCCGAGCGGCACCATCGGCGACCGCGACTTCGCCGCACACCCGAGCGACCACACCGACGGCACGGTCGTCTGGTGGCTGGTCGACGACACCGACCACCGCCTGGCCCGCCAGGCGCTGCGGACGGAGCGGCAGCGCAGCGCGTTCCTCGGCGAGGCGTCCAACGCGCTGCTGTCGTCGCTGAACCTCGAACGGTGCATGGACGTCACCGCGGAACTGGCGGCCCAGCACCTCGCCGACGCGGCCCTCGTCATCACACCGCGCACCGGCAAGAGGTACCCGGTGGTGACCTGTCTGCGCGGCGGGCAGCCCCACTCCGCCATACGGCTGGAGGACCCGGAGGAGGTGCCCGGGCTCGCCGAGGCGCTCCAGGGCTTCCCCCGGTCCCGTCGCGCTGGATCGACCCCGCCTCCGCCCCCGCCTGGCTGGAGCCCGAGGGATTCGGCCCGATCGGCTCGATCGTCGTGACCCCGCTGCCCGGCCACGGCGTCCCCGCCGGAGCCCTCGTCCTGCTGCGCCGGGACGCGTCGGCCGCCTTCAGCAGCGAGGAGGAGGTCTTCGCCCGGATCTTCGCCGCCCGGGCCGGCGCCGCCATGTCGGCCGCCCGCCTCTACGCGGAGCAGTCCTCCCTGGCCCACACCCTGATGCAGGACCTGATGCCGCCGGTGCTGCGCCGGGTGGCCGGGGTGGAATTCGCGGGCGGCTACCGGCCGTCGAAGAACAACGAGCGCGTCGGCGGGGACTTCTACGACGTGCACCCGGCCGCCGACGAGACGGAAGCCTCCCTCGCCGTGCTGGGCGACGTGTGCGGCAAGGGGCTGGAAGCCGCCGTGCTGACCGGGAAGATCCGCAACACGCTGCACGCCCTCCTTCCCCTGGCCGACGACCACCAGCGGATGATCAACCTGCTGAACGGGGCGCTGCTCAGCTCGCACCACACCCGCTTCGCCTCCCTCGTCCTGGTCTCCACCCTGCGCAAGGCCGGATCCGTACACCTGGCGGTGACCAGCGCCGGCCACCCCGCACCCCTCGTCGTACGCGACGACGGCACCGTGGAACCGGTCCCCTCCCGGGGCACGGTCGTCGGCGTCCTCCCGAACGCCGCCGCGACCACGACCCGTACGACCCTGGCGCCCGGCGAGTTCTGCCTCCTCTACACGGACGGCATCACCGAGGCCAGGGGCGGCCCGCTCGGCGACGAGATGTTCGGCGAGGCCCGGCTGACCGAGGCGCTCTCCCACTGCGCGGGCATGCCGGCGGAGGCCGTCGTCGAACACGTCCAGATGCTCGCCTCGCAGTGGACCGGCGACCGGGCCCACGACGACATGGCCGTCATGGCCATCGCGGCACCCCGCTCGCACCACCTCAGCGCGGTGGACGGCCACACCCGGGGCAGGTTCACCGCATGACGCTCGCTCCCCCGCTCACCCCCGCACCCTGGATCGAACAGCTGTGGCAGTCCGTGACGGAGGGCGACGAATACGCCGCCACCGAACTCGTCCTGCGCGCGCTCGACGAGGGCTGGGAGCCGGAGAGCATCCTGCTCGACCTGATCGCCCCGGTCCAGGGCAGAGTCGGCGAGGAATGGGCCGCCAACCGCTTCACCGTGGCCCAGGAACACGCGGCCACCGCGATCAACGACCGCGCCATCGCCGCCGTGTCGCACCGCACCCGCACCCGGCCCGCGGGGCAGCCCAGACGACTCGCCGTGGCCTGCGTGGACGGCGAGTGGCACGCCCTGCCCGCACGCCTGGTGGCGGAGGTGTTCCGACTGCGCGGCTGGCACGTGGACTACCTCGGCGCCCAAGTGCCCACCCAGCACCTGATCTCCCACATCCACCGCACCGGCCCGGAGGCCGTGGCCCTCTCCAGCTCCATCGCGACCCACCTGCCGACCGCGCACGCCGCCATCACCGCGGTACAGGCCACCGGGACCCCCGTCATGGTCGGTGGGGCCGCCTTCGGCGACCGGGCACAGTACGCGGCCCTGCTCGGCGCGGACCTGTGGGCCCCCGACGCCCGGACGGCGGCCGCCCGCCTCCACGAAGGCCCCCTCCCCCGGCCCGCGTCGCCGCACCAGCCCGTCGACGACCTCCCCCACCTCTCCGACCAGGAGTACACCCTGGTCACCCGCACCCGCCCGGCACTCGTCCGCACGGTCATGGCAGGCCTGGCGGAACGGTTCCCCCCGATGCGGGACTACAGCCGCGCCCAACACGACCGCACCGCCGAGGACATCGCCCACATCGTCCACTTCCTGGCCACCGCCCTCTACCTCGACCGGGCCGACCTGTTCACCGGATTCCTGGCCTGGACGGCACGCATCCTGGACGCGCGGGGGTGCCCGCCCACTCACTCGTCCCGGCGCTGGACCTCCTGCGCGCCGAACTCAAGGACTTCCCCCGCACCACCCGCATGATCGACCAGGCGACGGACCACCTGACCGGTGCAGGCCCCGTCCACCGCACCGAGACCAGGAACCCCGCATGATGCCGCCCTACGGGTCCGCCCCGTCCCCCTTCACCCTGACACCCGCCCCCACCCCGAGCACCAGGAGCGTCCGGGTACGGGCGGAGGGCTACCTGGACTACGACACCTGCGACGACTTCCTGGTCAAGGCCACCCGGTACCTCGACCAGATCCCCGCCCCGGACGTACTGCACCTGGACTGCTCCGGAATCGACGGCCTCGACTCCATGGGCCTGGCCGCCCTCCTGATGCTCCACCGCCGCTGCACGGCCGCCCGCGTGACCCTCAACCTGGAACGCCTCCACCCCACGGTCGACCGGATCCTGCGCCTCACCGGCACCCTGGAACACCTCGTCCCCGGCAGCACGAAGAGCGGAGCCACCACCCGCCCCGGAGACCAGGGAAGACCTTCACCCGGACTCGACGGCGACGCCTGACCCCCGCCCGTACCGCTACAGCGGCGTACGCATGAAGAACGCGGTCGTCCCGGTCACCGTGAACAGCCGCTCCACCACCGGCTGAAGAGCCCCCGCCAGAACGAGACGGGCATCCCTGGCCCGGTGGACACGCTGCGCGTCCAGCAGCAGGTGGAGCAACGAGGAGTCGGCGAACTCCAGACCGGAAAGGTCGAGCCAGGTCTCCGACGCGGCCGCCAGACACTCGTGATCCAGGGCCTGTTCCAGCGGCCAGGTGCACCGCCACTCCATGCCGCCCGCCGCCGTGACCAACGCCCTGCCGTCGGACAGCGCCAGCGAAACCGCCAGCTCACCACCGTCCGGAGACACGGCCCGCCGGTACCACACGGTCCCCGAGCCGCCCTGCTCGTCGGTCGTCGTGCTGCTGGTCATCGCTCTTTCCTCGGTGTCCGGGTGACGGGCGTGTACCCCCCGGCTGAACGATCAAGCACGCGCTTCGACACCGCCGTCCGCCCGAACCTCACTCCAGGCGCAGGGACACCACGATCGTCTTGCCCGGTTCATCACCCTTCATCCGCGGCCTGATCCGCGCGTCGACGGACAACCGCCGCACCAGCGACCAGCCGAAGCCACCCGGGACCAGCGGATCGTGGGCGGCACTCGCCGGCAGCGCGTCACTGTGATCGGCCACCTCCAGCCACAGATGCCCGTCGTCCACACCCGCGGCGAACTCACGCAGCCCGCCGCCGTGACGGTCCGCGTTGGAGATCAGCTCGGAGACGACCAGCAGGGCGTCGTTGACGCACCTCTCACCGGCCACACCGTCCAGCAGCCGACTCACCTCCGCCCGCGCGCCACGGGCCTTCAGCGGAGCGGCGATCCGAACGCAACGCCTCTCCGGCCCCGGACTCCGTACGCCGACGGCCTCCGGATCGAACCCAGGAAGGCGGGAGCCGTCATCCACCGAAGACAGCCACGGAAGGCGGGAGTCCCCGTCGGCGGGAGAGAACTCAGGAAGGCGGGAGCCCCCGTCCGTCAGCTCGGACATCGGCCCACCTCGTCCTCTCCGTACAGAATCGTGCGCTCCCGGTCAACAGGGTCTGACCCTCCCCGGTACCCGCTCGGCGTCTCAAAATACCTACCGGACCGGCCGGCCCCCGCTCCCACGGCCGGGACCGACGCGCGCCCCCGGCCGAACCCCGCCGGACACCGCACGGAGTCACCGCCTCACGCGGCATCCCCGGCACCGGTGATGGTGAAGGCCTCATAGGTGCCCGTCTCCCGCAGCAGACGCTCCATCGTGAGAGCGAGCGGCCCCCGGACCTCCAGCCGTCCCCCGGCAGCGGTCTGCGCCCGCTGCGCGGACAGCAGGAAGTGCAGCAGCGCCGAGTCGCCGAAGAGAAGCCGCGACACATCGACGACCAGGGCCGCCGGCGGGTCCTCCACCAGCGTCGCGAGCGCCCGCTCCAGGACCTCGACGTCGTCCTGGTCGCACTCGCCCGAGATGACCAGCGTGGTGCACCCGGGGGCGACCCGGGTGTCGAGCTGCAACGACGGAACCATGCCCGCATTCTGTCAGCCCCCGAACGGACCCCGCCCACCCCACCCGGCGGACGCACGAGCCTGCGCCGCCCACGGCAGACCGACGACAGAAGCCCAGGCCGGAGGAGATCCGGCCTGGGCTTCACGGTGAGCCCCCTGTCGGATTCGAACCGACGACCTACGCATTACAAGTGCGTTGCTCTGGCCAGCTGAGCTAAGGAGGCGTGCCGGAGCAGTCTAACCAACGCCGGGCCTCCGGCGACCGCGATTCCCGTGTGCTCCGGACTACTGACAGATCGGGAAAGGCCAGGTAGCGTCTCCGCAGGTTCACCCAGTGGACCAGACCACTCCCTACTCGGATCGTCCGGCACGTTCCTGCCGGTTGAGGAGAAGATCCATCATGGCCAGTGTCACGTTCGACAAGGCGTCCCGCGTCTACCCCGGCTCCACGAAGCCGGCCGTGGACCAGCTCGAGATCGACATCGCGGACGGTGAGTTCCTCGTCCTCGTCGGTCCCTCCGGTTGTGGCAAGTCGACCTCCCTGCGCATGCTCGCGGGTCTCGAGGACGTCAACGGCGGCGCGATCCGCATCGGTGACCGCGACGTCACGCACCTGCCGCCGAAGGACCGGGACATCGCCATGGTGTTCCAGAACTACGCGCTCTACCCGCACATGTCCGTCGCGGACAACATGGGCTTCGCGCTCAAGATCGCCGGTGTGAACAAGACCGAGATCCGGGCGAAGGTCGAAGAGGCCGCCAAGATGCTGGACCTCACCGAGTACCTGGACCGCAAGCCGAAGGCGCTCTCCGGTGGTCAGCGCCAGCGTGTGGCGATGGGCCGGGCCATCGTGCGGGAGCCGCAGGTCTTCCTCATGGACGAGCCGCTGTCGAACCTCGACGCCAAGCTGCGTGTCTCCACCCGTACGCAGATCGCCTCGCTGCAGCGCCGCCTCGGCATCACCACCGTGTACGTCACCCACGACCAGGTCGAGGCCCTCACCATGGGTGACCGGGTCGCGGTGCTGAAGGACGGGCTGCTCCAGCAGGTCGACTCGCCGCGCAACATGTACGACCGCCCGGCCAACCTCTTCGTCGCCGGCTTCATCGGCTCGCCCGCGATGAACCTCGTCGAGGTCCCGATCACCGACGGTGGCGTGAAGTTCGGCAACAGCGTGGTGCCGGTGTCGCGTGAGGCGCTCTCCGCCGCCGCGGACCGCGGTGACACCACGGTCACGGTCGGCATCCGGCCCGAGCACTTCGACATCGTCGAGCACGGTGGCGCCGCCGCGAAGTCGCTGACCAAGGACGCCTCGGACGAGCCGGCCGGACTCGCCGTCTCCGTCAACGTCGTCGAGGAGCTCGGCGCCGACGGGTTCGTCTACGGCTCCACGCGGGTCGGCGGCGAGCACAAGGACCTGGTCGTCCGTGTCGGCGGCCGTGCCGTCCCCGAGAAGGGCACGGAGCTGCACGTCGTCCCGCGCCCGGACGAGCTGCACGTCTTCGCGACCTCCACCGGCGAGCGGCTCACCAACTGACCCGCCTCCTGCCGTACATACGGCCCCGCGTCCCCGGCAACGCCCGGCGGCGCGGGGCCGTTTGCGTGGCCCCGGCGGGTTCGGGTTTCGGCGTCGCACGCATCAAATACCCCGGCACACTGGGCATTTCACCCCGGCCCGTCAACCTCGTATTCGAAAGGGCGCGTCGAACCATCCCCCGCGAGGGTGACGAATTGTCGCCAAGTCATCACCGGCCGCTACGCTCGCTGCGTGACCCAAACCGCGCGCCGCATCGGCCGATCCCTCGCTCTCGTCCTGCCTGTCGTCATGGTTCTGTCCGGGACCCTCGCGGTCACCAGCGTTCCGTGGGCGGCCTCGGACAAGGACTCCCAGCTGCTGGCCGCCTCTTCGGAGACCGTGTCCAAGCCCGCGAAGCCGCACGCCCCGCAGGACGTCCTGCGCGAGAAGCTGCTCGTGGAGCTCCAGGAGAAGGACCCGGGCACCGCGCTCACGGGCCTCCAGCGCGCCGTCGAGCAGCGTCCGTCGCTCGCCCGCCACTGCATGTCGATCGCCCGGGCGCTCGGCAAGGCGGCCGTCGAGCAGTACGGCCCGACCCGGGCGCAGCGCTTCTCCCGCCCGGTCTGCGACACCTCGTTCGCCTCCGGTGTCGCGCAGTTCAGCTGAGTCGTCCAGCTGAGCCCCGGAGGCTGGTGGCCGGAGTCCGGGTCCGGGAGGCTGAGCCCCGCGGGCTGAGTCCGGCAGGCGGTCGCGGCGAGCGCCGCCTGCCGTCGGCGGGCACCGCATATCGTGCCTGCCATGCATACGTATCCGACGCAGGCCGTGATCCTTGCCGGTGGCCAGGGGTCGCGGCTGCGGCCGTACACCGACGACCGCCCCAAGCCGATGGTCGAGATCCCCGGGACCGGGACTCCGATCATCGGCCATCAGCTGTCCTGGCTGGCCGCCGAGGGGGTCACCGACGCCGTGGTCTCCTGCGGGCACCTGGCCGAGGTGCTCCAGGAGTGGCTGGAGGAGGCCGTGCTGCCGCTCCGGGTGACCACCGTCGTGGAGACCGAGCCGCTGGGGCGCGGCGGCGGGCTGCGGTACGCGGCCGAGCGGCTGCCCGACGCCGATCAGCCGTGGTACGCGACGAACGGTGACATCTGGACCCGTTTCTCCCTGCGGGAGATGGCGGCCTTCCACGCGGAGCGCGACGCCACCGCCACCCTGGCCCTCGCCCGGCCGCGTATCCCGTGGGGTGCGGTGGAGACGGACGCGTTCGGGCACATCACCGACTTCATCGAGTCGCCGCCGTCCCCGTATCTGATCAACGCCGGGGTGTACGTGTTCTCGCCCGCGTTCACGAAGCTGCTGCCGGACCGCGGCGACCATGAGCGGACCACGTTCCCCCGGCTCGCCCGTGAGCGTCGGCTGGCCGGGTATCCGCTGCCGCACGGGGCGTACTGGCGGGCCATCGACACCGCGAAGGATCTGACCGAGGCGGCCCGTGAGCTGGGGTCCCACGGCGTCTGATCGTCGCCTGTACGCACTCGACGAAGGGCGGCGCCCACCCGGTCAGGAGAACCGGGTGGGCGCCGCCCTTGCCGCTGTCGTACGGGTCAGCCGAGGAGGCCGCCGATCGGGTTCCGGCCGCCGCCGCCCGAGGTGGATCCTTCGCCGCCGGAGGACGTCGAGCCGCCGGTGGGGTCGGGTTCGCCGCCGCCGCCCGTGGAGGCGTCGCCGCTGGTGGAGCCGGACGAGGTGGGTCCGGCGCTGGTGGCGGCCGGGGGCTGCTGCGGGGTGGTCTGCTGCGGGGGTGCCTGACCGGTGCCCTGGGTCTGGCTGGGCTGGGTGCCCTGGCCGGTGCTCTGGCCGCCGCCGGAGTCGCGGGTGGCGCCGGGGCTGGCCTGACCGGCGGCGGGGGTGCCGGCCGCGCCGGAGGGGGTGGGATCCGGCTGTCGCTGCTGCTCCGGGGTGCGGGAGGCCTGGCGTTCGCCGGTGGACTCCTGGGGCAGCGGCATGCCGGGGAGGCGGTTGGTGGGGTTGTCGTTGCGGCCGGGGACGGTGACGACCTCGGTGGAGCGGACCGCGCCGCCGAGGATGGAGCCGATGAGCAGGGTGAGGCCGACGACGACGGTCGCGACGACGGTGCCCCGGCGCAGCACCCGGCGGCGCAGGTCCCAGATCTCGGAGCGGGGGCCGAGCTTGCGCCAGGCTTCCCCGGCGAGCCGGCCGTCGACGGAGTAGACGGGGGCGCCCGCGATGATCAGCGGGCTCCAGGCGGCCAGCAGGATGATGTCGGGGGCGTCGTACACCGGGACCGTGCGCCAGCTGACCGTCACCAGCAGAGCGGCGGAGAGCAGGGCGCCGAACGCTGCGGCGACCCGCTGCCAGAGGCCGAGGACGGTGAGGACGCCGACGACGACCTGGAGGAAGGCGACGGTCAGTCCGGCGCCGACCGGGTGGGAGAGCGCGAAGTCGCGCAGGGGTTCGGCGACCGCCCACGGGTGCAGGGAGGTCAGCCACTTGACCATCGAGCCGCGTTCGCCGCCGTCGAAGTAGACGGGGTCGCACAGCTTGCCCATGCCGGCGTAGATGGAGATGAAGCCGAGGAGGACCCGCATGGGGAGCAGGACGACGCCCAGGTTCATCCGGTGGCCGGGGTAGTAGGCGTGCCGGACGGGGTCGCCCGTGCCGCGCCGGGCGCGGGAATCGGCTTCGTCGGAGTCCGGGGAGTCGGCGTCGTCGTAGTCGTCGCCGGGTCCGCCGGGTCCGTCGAGCGGGTCGTCGTACGCGCCGACGGCCTGCCGCATGGGCGGCAGCAGGGGGCCGGTGCGTCCCGGTTGGTGGGGGGCGGTCAGTACGGGGTTGGGCTGCGTCTCCTCCAGGAGCGGGATGACCTGGGTCGCGCCCGCTTCGTGGCCGTGCCCGCCGGGGGCCGCGCCGAGTCCGGCGTCGAGGTGTCCGGCGGTGGAGTTGCGCACGGCCTGGAGGAGGCCCGTCGCACCGGGGTCGCCGGGAGCGGACTTGCCGCTCCAGACGACGGGCGCCCGCCTGCGGCCTCCGCCGGCGCCGCTCATGGCGGGGATGCGGGCCGTCTCCGCGGGGGCACCGCGCAGCCGTGCGCGCTGGCCCGGGGCGAGCTGCACCCGGAAGCTGGCGTGGTTGACGATGACCTGCGCGGGGTCGCTGTCCACCTTGGTCATGCTCAGGGCGGGTTGCTCGTCGAACCGAGGCGTTCTGGTGTCCACACTCATCTAACCGAGTGATGTGTGTTTAGGACACTGCCTTGACCGCACCGGATATGTCCGAGACCCGTCAAGATCAGGCCAAACTCGGGCATCCTGGATGGATGTTCGGCGTTCGCCCGTCGACTCGCCCGGCGGGCGGGCCTGTCGACGGGCGAGCGCCCGGCGCTCTAGGCGCGGCGGCGCGCCACCTCGTACAGCACGATGCCCGCGGCGACACCGGCGTTGAGCGACTCGGCGCCGCCCGGCATCGAGATCCGCACCCGGTAGTCGCAGGTCTCGCCGACGAGCCGGCCGAGGCCCTTGCCCTCGCTGCCGATGACGATGACGACCGGGCCGTCCAGCTCTTCCAGGTCCTCCACCGTGTGCTCGCCGTCGGCGGCCAGGCCGACGACGGTGAGGCCCGCCTTCTGGTAGCCCTCCAGGGCGCGGGTGAGGTTGGTGACCCGGGAGACGGGGGTGCGGGCCGCCGTGCCGGCGGAGGACTTCCAGGCTCCGGCGGTCATGCCGGCCGCGCGGCGCTCGGGGACGACGACGCCGTGGCCGCCGAACGCGGAGACGGAGCGGACGATGGCGCCGAGGTTGCGCGGGTCGGTCACGCCGTCCAGCGCGACGATCAGCGGGTCCTCGTGGTTGTCGTCGGCGGCGGCGAGCAGGTCGTCCGGGTGCGCGTACTCGTACGGCGGGACCTGGAGGACGAGGCCCTGGTGGTTCAGGCCGTTCGTCATCCGGTCCAGCTCGGGGCGCGGGGCCTCCATCAGGTTGATGGTGCCGCGGTCGCCCGCGAGCTTGAGGACGTCGCGGACGCGCTCGTCGTTGTCGATGTACTGCTGGACGTACAGCGTCACGGCGGGGACGCCGTCGCGCAGGGCCTCGTAGACCGGGTTGCGGCCGACGACCATCTCCGATGTGCCCTTGACGCCGCCGCGCCGGGGCGCGGGGCGGCGGGCCGCGGCCTGCTTGGCCTGGGCGTTGGCCACCCGGTTCTTCTTGTGTCCCTTGCGGGCGGACGCGGGCGGGGTCGGGCCCTTGCCCTCCAGGCCACGGCGTCGCTTGCCACCGCTGCCGACCTGCGCGCCCTTCTTGTTGGACGTGCGGCGGTTCCTGCGCTGGCTGTTCCCGGCCATGACCTACCTGTTCCTGTAAATCTGCGATCTGCATGTGGATGGAGATCGGGTACGTCTCATCAGTGTGCCGCCCGGATCGCCGGGCGGCACCATTGCCCTGCTCAGAGGTTCGCTCAGCGCGGTCCCAGCGTCCACCGGGGGCCGGTGGGGCTGTCCTCGATGACGAGGCCGGACTGGTTGAGCTGGTCGCGGATGGCGTCGGCGGCGGCCCAGTCCTTGCGGGCGCGGGCCGACTGCCGCTGGTCGAGGACGAGGCGCACGAGGGTGTCGACGACGCCGTGCAGGTCCTCGCCGCGGTCGCCCTCGCCCGCCCACTGCGGGTGGAGGGGGTCCAGGCCGAGGACGCCGAGCATGGCCCGGACCTCGGCGAGGCGGGCCGCGGCGGCTTCCTTGTCGTCGGCGGCCAGTGCGCTGTTGCCCTGGCGGACCGTGGTGTGGATGATCGCCAGCGCCTGCGGGACGCCCAGGTCCTCGTCCATCGCCTCGGCGAAGGCGGGCGGCACCTCGGCGGCGGGGGCGACGGTCTCCCCGACCTTCTCGGTGACGCGCTGGACGAAGCCCTCGATCCGGGCGAACGCGGACTCGGCCTCGCGCAGGGCCTCCTCGCTGTACTCGATCATCGACCGGTAGTGCGGGGTGCCGAGGTAGTAGCGCAGGACGATGGGGCGCCAGTGCTTGACCATCTCGCTGACGAGGACGGAGTTGCCCAGCGACTTCGACATCTTCTCGCCGGCCAGGGTGACCCAGCCGTTGTGCACCCAGTAGTTGGCGAACGTGTCGCCGTACGCCTTGGCCTGGGCGATCTCGTTCTCGTGGTGCGGGAAGATCAGGTCGATGCCGCCGCCGTGGATGTCGAAGGCGGAGCCCAGGTACTTGTGGGCCATGGCCGAGCACTCCAGGTGCCAGCCGGGCCGGCCGCGGCCCCACGGGGTCTCCCAGCTGGGCTCGCCCGGCTTGACGGCCTTCCACATGGCGAAGTCGCGCGGGTCGCGCTTGCCGGTCTCGCCCTCGCCCGAGGGCTGGCGCAGATCGTCCAGCTCCTGGTTGGAGAGCTCCAGGTACCCGGGGAGCGAGCGCACGTCGAAGTAGACGTTGCCGTCGGCCTCGTAGGCGTGGCCGCGCTCGATCAGACCGCGCATCATCTCGATCATCTCGGGGATGTGGCCGGTGGCGCGGGGCTCGTAGGTGGGCGGCAGGCAGCCGAGCACGTCGTAGCCGTCGTTGAACGCGCGCTCGTTCTCGTAGCCGATCGACCACCACGGGCGGCCCTGTTCGGCGGACTTCGCGATGATCTTGTCGTCGATGTCGGTGACGTTCCGGATGAACGTTACGTCGTAGCCGCGGTAGGTGAACCAGCGGCGCATGATGTCGAAGTTCAGACCCGAGCGGATGTGTCCGATGTGCGGTGCTGCCTGGACGGTGGCGCCACAGAGGTAGATCGAGACACAGCCCGCGGTGAGCGGGACGAAGTCACGGATCTGCCGGGCGCTGGTGTCGTGCAGGCGAATAGTCACGCCTCAAGGGTAGTAGGCCGACACCAGTGCCCCGCGACCCTTGGGGATCGCGGGGACAACTTTCTGGTACCGGGATGGTTCCGGACACCCCGGAGAGCGATTTCCAGCCGTACGGGTACGCGGGAGACGCCCCGGGTCTCAGATGCTGCCGACGACCTTGCGCGGCGAGATCCGGACGACGACGCGGGGGTCGTCGTCGCCGGAGTTCGGGTTGAACTCCGCGTACGGCCTGCCGGTGTACTTCACCGAGAGCTCGTCGATCAGCTCCTGCCCGCCGTCCGTCGTCAGTGTCGCCTCGCCGCGGATCTCGGCGTAGCTGTACGGGGCGTCGAAGGGCTGGACGACCACGGTGACGCGCGGGTCGCGGCGGAGGTTCTTCTCCTTGCGGCGGCCGACGGTGGTGGAGATGAGGACGTCGTCGCCGTCACGCTTGACCCAGACCGGGGAGACCTGGGGGCTGCCGTCGGGCTGGATGGTGGCGATGTTGACGAACACGGGGGTGTCCAGCAGGTTCTTGAGCTCGGTGGAGAGTGCGGCGGTCATGCGTACGTCCTCCTGTGCGCTGCGGTTCGGTCGGAGCTGTCCGGTGTTCCCGATGCTGCTCCTACCCGGCAACCGCGCGCGCTCCCGCATCCTTCCCGCCGCGTCCGGCCGGAAGGGTGAACGTCCCCCGGCCGGCGGGCCCTGAGGGCCGTCGTGCGCCCGCCGGGGATGACGGGACAGCCCTCAGCGGGTCCGGTAGACCAGGGCGGTGGCGATGCCGGCGATGCCCTCGCCGCGACCGGTGAAGCCGAGCCCGTCGGACGTGGCGGCGGAGAGCGAGACCGGGGCGCCCACGGCGGCGGACAGCACCTGCTGCGCCTCCTCGCGCCGCTTGCCGATCTTCGGGCGGAGGCCGACGACCTGGACGGCGACGTTCCCGATCTCGAAGCCCCCGGCGCGGACGATCCGGGCGGCCTCGGTGAGCAGGGTGATGCCCGCGGCTCCGGACCACTCGGGGCGGCCCGTGCCGAAGTGCTGTCCGAGGTCGCCGAGCCCCGCGGCGGAGAACAGCGCGTTGCAGGCGGCGTGCGCGACGACGTCGGCGTCCGAGTGGCCGGCGAGACCCGGGCCCTCGCCCTCCCACTTCAGGCCCGCGCACCACAGCTCGCGGCCCTCCTCGAAGGCGTGGATGTCGGTGCCGATGCCGACGAGCGGGATGACGGGGGCGGGCCCCGCCGCGGACGTGTCAGAACCCATCGTTGGCCCTCCTGCGGGCGAGTACCGCTTCGGCCAGCACCAGATCGAGCGGCCGGGTCACCTTGAACGCCTCTTCGTGGCCGGGGACGACGACCACGGGCCGGCGGAGGCGTTCGACCAGGCCCGCGTCGTCCGTGGCTCCCTCGCCGTCGACCGCGACCTCGGCGTGCGCCCGCTCCAGCGTCTCCCGGTCGAAACCCTGCGGCGTCTGCACCGCGCGCAGCCTGGCCCGTACGGGGGTGGCGAGCACCGGCTCGGGCTCCCCGGGCGTCGCGGCCGGCTCGACCTCCTTGACGGTGTCCGCGAGCGGCAGCGCGGGGACGACCGCGGGTGCCCCGTCCCGTACGGCGGCGGCGACCGCGTCGACCGTGTCGACCGGGACCAGCGGGCGGGCGGCGTCGTGGACCAGGACGACGGCGACGTCCTCGGGCAGCGCTTCGAGGCCGAGGCGGACGGACTGCTGTCGGGTCTCACCGCCCGGCACCACCAGGTAGTCGGTGCGCTCGGGCAGCGCGTGCTCGTCGAGGAGGTGCTTCACCTCGGGCGCGCCGTCCGGCGGGGCGACGACCACGACGAGGGAGACGGCGCGGGACGCGGCCATGGCACGAATGGCGTGGATCAGCATGGGCGTCCCGCCGAGCGCCCGGAGGGCCTTGGGCGCGCCCGGACCGAGCCGCACGCCCCGCCCGGCCGCGGGGATCACCGCGGCGGTACGGGGAGGGCGCGGTCGGTCGGTCGGGGGTGGCGTCGATGACATCGGTTGCACTCCGAAGGTCCGAGGGGTCCGAGGGGTCCGAGGAGGGTTCGGGGGCCCGGGGGAAAGGTCCGAAGGTTCGGCAGGTTTGTTTCCACGACCGACATGGGTAGGGGCCCAGCGAGCCGGGCGTGACACCCTGACTCGCACCGGGCCCCTTCCGTGATCACCCGCCCGGTCGAGCGCAGGTCTCGCCGGGCTCACACAGCACCGGGGCCGCCCTTGCCTGACGGCCCCGTCCACACGGATTCGGGTTGTTCACGGATTCGGGATACGCGCATGCGGGTCCGAACATGCCGCAGCGCCCGACGACACAGCGTGAAAACGGCTGGTCAGCGGGCACCGCGGCACATTCATACGACCGGTGCGATCCGGTTTCAGGACGCGAGGACCTCGTCGAGCAGGGCCTCGGCCTTGTCCTCGTTCGTGTTCTCCGCGAGGGCGAGCTCGCTCACCAGGATCTGGCGGGCCTTGGCGAGCATGCGCTTCTCTCCGGCGGAGAGACCGCGCTCGCGCTCCCGACGCCACAGGTCTCGGACGACTTCCGCGACCTTGATGACATCGCCGGAGGCGAGCTTCTCGAGATTTGCCTTGTAACGCCGGGACCAGTTCGTCGGCTCTTCGGCGTACGGCGCGCGCAGCACCTCGAAGACCCGGTCCAGCCCGTCCTGCCCGACCACGTCGCGCACGCCTACGAACTCCGCATTGTCCGCCGGCACACGGACCGTCAAGTCGCCCTGGGCGACCTTGAGCACCAAGTAGGTCTTGTCCACGCCTTTGATCTGGCGAGTTTCGATAGCCTCGATCAGCGCGGCCCCGTGATGGGGATAGACCACGGTGTCGCCAACCTTGAACGTCATGTGACAGGTACCCCTTCCGTGGCTATCCAGAGTAACACGAGAATCGACTCTCCTGAATGGCGTTTTCGCAGGTCAGGGCATATCTCGGGGCTTGACAACAGCGACACGGACGTGCTGCGGAAGGCATCCGGAGGACGGTATTCGCAGGTCGGAGCCGCTGTGCGCCCGGAGTGAAACATCCACGTCACACGGCCCGGAAGCCCTGCAGAAGAGGGCGAAAGTCCCGTTTTGTCGGTTTCGAATGGCGATCATTCCCTACTCCGTTCGGTGATCGCTCACCCGTACGGACGCAACTGCCCGGCCGCAATGAATTTGATCAAGCCAGGTGCCTACCGCACTTTCCGCCCGGACCGCGAAGACGAACGCGAAGGCGAAGTGGCCGCGCGGCGGAAAAGGGCGAAGAGGCGGCGGGACACCCGGAAGAATTGATCACGCGGATTATGTGAACGACAGATGACCTACCGGCCGGTAGAACACCGCTACGGCGGCTGGGCCCCGCCCTTGATCGTCGATCGGACCCGCCCCGGGCCGACGAGACACCCCCTAGAGGCGGGTCGGGTGCAGGGCGGGCGCGGCGGCTCGGTAGCCTAAGGCCGCTGACACACCCTTAGGGCGGCTTTACACCACCGCTCGACGCCCGACGTCCGAAGTCCGCAGTCCGAACGTTCAAGGAGTTGCCGCCGCCGTGAGCCGCAGCCTTCGACACGGCGCCCTCGCCGCCACCGCCACCGCGCTCTCGATCTTCTCCCTGTCCGCCTGTGCGGCGGGCAACAACGCCGAGACGCTCAAGATCCGGCCGGACAACCCGGCCACGACGGTGGGCAACATCAAGGTCCAGAACGTCAACGTGATCACGCAGCCCGGCGCCGGCACGGACGGCCCCGCCGTCGTGGCCGCGACGCTGTTCAACGACGGCACCGAGCGCGAGGTGCTGGAGGCGATCACGCTGCCCGGCAGCGACGTCGAGGTGAAGCTCCAGGCGGCCGGCGGCAAGGGCCCCATCGTGGTCCCGGCCGGCGGTCGGGTCATCATCGGCGGCAAGGGCAACGCCGCCGCGGTGATCGAGAACAGCGGCGAGGCCGCCCGCAACGGCGACGTGCAGCAGGTCGTCTTCAAGCTCAGCCGGACCGGCGATGTCGGCCTCGGCGCGAGTGTCTTCCCGGCCGAGGGCTTCTTCAAGGACTTCGGTCCCAGCCCGAAGGCCGAGGCGCCCGCCCCGAAGCCGAGCCCGACGCCGTCCGGCGACGCGACCGGCGACGCGGAGACCCCCGGCACGGCCGAGGGCGCGACCGGCGGTACGCCGGCGGAGGGCACGGCCGCCGAGGGCGCCACGGGCCAGGGCGAGACCGGCGCCCAGGGCGAGACCGGCACGCAGGGCGACGCGGCCACGCAGGGCGCGGGCGACGGCGCCTCGGTGCCCGCGGCCGGCTGACCGCCGCCGCCGACCCGTAAGCCTGGCGGTACACGCACGCAGCATGCCGAAGGGCGCTTCCCGGCCGGGAAGCGCCCTTCGGCGTACACGGGACCGCGCGGCCCGCGCAAACCGCACCGCCGGCGGTTTACGGCTCGAACTTGTACCCCAGGCCCCGCACGGTGACGAGGTAGCGCGGGGCGCCCGGGTCGGGCTCGATCTTGGCGCGCAGGCGCTTGACGTGGACGTCGAGGGTCTTGGTGTCGCCGACGTAGTCCGCGCCCCAGACCCGGTCGATGAGCTGCATACGGGTGAGCACACGGCCCGCGTTGCGCAGAAGCATCTCCAGGAGGTCGAACTCCTTGAGCGGGAGGTCGACCTTGCCGCCGGAGACGGTGACGACGTGCCGGTCGACGTCCATCCGGACCGGACCCGCCTCCAGGGCGGCCGGGGTGACCTCCTCAGGCTCGCCGCGGCGGCGCAGGACGGCCCGGATGCGGGCGACGAGCTCGCGGGAGGAGAAGGGCTTGGTGACGTAGTCGTCGGCTCCTATCTCCAGCCCGACGACCTTGTCGATCTCGCTGTCCTTGGCGGTGACCATGATCACCGGGACGTTGGAGCGACTGCGGAGCTGGCGGCACACCTCGGTGCCGGGCAGTCCGGGCAGCATCAGGTCGAGGAGGACCAGGTCGGCGCCGTTGCGCTCGAACTCGTCCAGACCGTCGGGGCCGGTCGCCGCGATGGCGACCTCGAAGCCTTCCTTGCGCAGCATGTAGGACAGGGCGTCGCTGAAGGATTCCTCATCCTCGACGACAAGCACTCGGGTCACGGAAGAGCCTCCGGGGCAGGGAAGGGGTCAAAGGTGTCGGTCTCGTACGGCCCCTCGTCGTCGCCGTTGACGATAAGCGGTCCGCCGGTGGTGCGCTCCCTCACGGCGCCCGTTTCGGGCAGCCGGAGGGTGAAGGTGGAGCCCTGTCCCTCGGAGCTCCAGACGGTGACCTCCCCGCCGTGCGAGGCGGCCACGTGTTTGACGATGGCGAGGCCGAGACCGGTGCCACCGGTGGCCCGGGAGCGGGCCGGGTCGACGCGGTAGAAGCGCTCGAAAACCCGTTCGCGGTCCTTCTCGGAGATGCCGATGCCCTGGTCGGTGACGGCTATCTCGATGAGGTCCCCGCCGGGCGAGGCGAGGCGGCGTGCGGCGATGCCGACGCGGGTGTGGGCGGGGCTGTAGTTGACGGCGTTCTCGACGAGGTTGCCGAGCGCGCCGACGAGCTGGCCGCGGTTGCCCCAGACCGTGAGGCCCTCGGCTCCCGCGGAGGCCATGGTGATCTGCTTGGAGCCTGCCTGCTGGCGGCAGCGGTCGATCGCCTCGGCGACCAGGGTCTCCACCTTGACCGGCTCGGCGTCCTCCAGCGGGTCGTCGTTCTGCACCCGGGAGAGGTCGATGAGCTCCTGGACGAGGTTGGTGAGCCGGGTCGCCTCGATCTGCATCCGCCCGGCGAACCGCTCCACGGCCTCCGGGTCGTCGGAGGCGTCCATGACCGCCTCGGAGAGCAGGGAGAGCGCTCCGGTCGGGGTCTTGAGCTCGTGGCTGACGTTGGCGACGAAGTCGCGCCGTACCGCTTCTATCCGGCGGGCCTCGGTCAGGTCCTCGACGAGCAGCAGCACCAGCCGCGAGCCCAGCGGGGCGACCCGGGCGGAGACGGCGAGGGTGTCCCCCGGCCCGTGCCGCGCCGGGGCAGGTCCAGCTCGACCTGTCGTATCTCGCCGTCCCGCCGGGTGTCCCGGGCCATGTTGAGCATCGGCTCGACGGCCAGCCGGCCGCCTCGCACCAGGCCCAGGGCGTACGCCGCCGAGCTGGCCTTGACCACGCCGTCGCTCTCGTCGAGGACGACGGCGGAGGAGCTGAGGACGGAGAGGACGGTGTCCACCCCGTTGGGAAGAGCGGCGTTGCTGTCGGGCCGCAGCGAGGTGCGCGTGGGCCGTTTCAGGTCGCGCTCGCTCCAGCGGAACGCCAGCATGGCGATCACACCGGTCAGGAGACCGGCGATCGCCGCAGCTGCGGCGACCGCCGCGTTCACGTCCATGCTTCAAGGTTATGCGGGTGCGCCGAGTCCCTCCCAGCCGTCCGAGTGCCATCTCGAACACTCGTCGCCCAGAGTTCACCGAGGGGTAGGAGCCGGTTCACTTAGGGGGCCGGATCCGGACGCGTTACGCCCCCACCGTGGCACCGTGGGGGTCGGTCCGAGACCCCGGCCTCAGTTGGAACTGGAGAGGGACTTCCATGCGCGACGCTTACCACGAGGAACTCGATTCGATCGGAGAAGGCCTGGTCGAGATGGCCCGGCTGGTCGGCTCGGCGATCGGGCGGGCGACCACGTCCATGCTCGACGCCGACCTGACGCTGGCGGAGAACGTGATCGCCGGCGACCAGAAGGTCGACGACCTCCAGCACGACCTGGAGGCCCGCGCCATCGCGCTCCTGGCCCGCCAGCAGCCGGTCGCCACGGACCTGCGCATCGTGGTGACCTCGCTGCGGATGAGCGCCGACCTGGAGCGCTCGGGCGACCTCGCCCAGCACGTTGCGAAGCTGGCCCGGCTGCGCTTTCCGCAGTCGGCGGTCCCGCACGACCTGCACGCCACCATTCTGGAGATGGGCCAGCTCGCCCAGCGCCTGATGGCCAAGGCGGCCGAGGTGATCATCACCAAGGACGTCGATCTGGCGCTCCAGCTGGAGCAGGACGACGACGAGATGGACCTGCTGCACCGCACACTGTTCCAGCACCTGATGGACGACCGCTGGAAGCACGGCATCGAGACGGCCGTCGACGTGACGCTGCTGGGCCGCTACTACGAGCGCTTCGCCGACCACGCGGTGTCGGTCGCCAAGCGCGTCGTCTACCTGGTCACGGGCGAGCACGCGGACGAGATCCAGGCGGCGGCCCCGGTCGAGGGCGCGTAGCCGCGGGGGCGCTGCCGGCAGGGCACCCGGGCACGGTCGAGGGCGCGCGGGGGACGGGCCGGGCGCCTCCGGCATACCACCGGCGCTTCACCGGCGTACGCGAGTCGCACATCCGTTCCTGCGCGTGTGCGCCGTTGATGCGCCCGCGGGGATGGGCATGCAATGGGGCGGGGGACGGCGCCATGGCCGTGAGCGGTGGGTCATGCCGTACGTCCCCGGCGGCGGCGCACCGGCGTCCGCCGCCCAGCCGTATGCCCTGAGGAGGGACCATGGCCGATTCCCCCACGACCGAACCCCAGCGGGAGACCCCGACCGAAGTGGTGCACCGAGTCGTGCTCGGCGCCTGCGGATGCGGGTCGGCCTGCGGGTGCGGCTGCCAGTCCGGTGCCCCGTGCCAGTGCGCCGGCTGCTGCGGCTGACCCGTACCCGTACAGGTACACGTACGAGAAGCGCGCGGTGCCCGCCCGGACCCCCGTTCCGGATGGGCACCGCGCGCCGTTTCTCAGCGGGCCCGCTCGACCGCCGCAGCGGGTGCGGCCTCCGGTTCGGCCTGGTCCGGGCGGGCCTCGGCCGGGACGGGCGCGGGCTCGGGCAGGGCGTCCACCGCGGGGTGCTCCTCGCGCGGCAGGTTGCGCATCAGCAGCCAGTAGCCGAGCCCGGCGGCGGTACCGATGACGGCGCAGGCGGCCCAGAGCCAGGCCGCGCCGTAGTGGTCGATCACGAAGCCGGACATCAGCGGTGCGACGAGCGCGGCCACCGACCAGGACATCGTGTACATGCCCTGGTAGCGGCCCCGGCCCTTCGCGGGCGACAGCTGGACGACGATCCCGGTCTGGGTGGGCGCGTTCACGATCTCGGCCAGGGTCCAGACGCAGACCGTGAGGGCGTACGCGGCGACCGAACCGGCGAAGGCGGTGAGTCCGAAGCCGTACCCGGCGAGCAGCGAGGAGATGATCAGCAGCCGGCGCGGGTCGCGGTCCTGGATGAAGCGGGTGACGGGGATCTGGAGGACCACGATCAGCACGCCGTTGACGGCGATGGCGGTGCCGAAGTCGGAGCTGGACAGCCCGTCCGTGCCCATCGCCACCGGCAGCCCCACGTACCCCTGCTGGAAGATCAGCGACACCAGGAACGACAGGCCCACCACGCCCATGAAGCGCCCGTCGCGCAGGACGGTGGTCAGCCGCACCTCGTCCCTCGGCCGCTTGCCGCCGACGCTCTTGACCACGGCTTCCTCGGGTCGTGACTCCGGCACCTTCAGGAAGACGAGGACGGCGCAGACGAGGGTCATCAGGGCCTCGCCGAGGAAGCCGGCGAGGTAGCTGTACTCGGCGATGAAACCGGCCCCGGCGGAGGAGATCGCGAAGCCGAGGTTGATGGCCCAGTAGTTGAGCGAGAAGGCCCGGACGCGGTCCTTCGGGGGCACGATGTCGGCCATCATCGCCTGGACGGCGGGGCGGGAGGCGTTGCTCGCCATGCCGACGAAGAACGCCACGGCGGCGATGGCGAAGGGGTGGTGCATGAACCCGAGCACCGCCACGGACACGGCGGTGGACGTCTGGGCGATCAGCATGGTGGGCCGCCGCCCGAGCCGGTCGGTCATCACGCCCGCGCCGAGCGAGGAGATGACCCCGCCGAGCCCGTGGAGGGCGGCGACGAGCCCCGCGTACGAGGCGGAGTAGCCGCGGTCCAGGGTCAGGTAGAGGGCCATGAAGGTCGCGACGAACGCGCCGAGACGGTTGACGAGGGTGCTGGTCCACAGCCACCAGAACTCGCGGGGCATCCCGGAGACGGTCTCGCGGGCGGCTGTGCGCAGACCGGCGACGGACATAAGGATTCCCCCACGGGACGTACGGACGGATACGGGCCTCGGGTAACACCCCCGACCCAGTTCGAGACATTACGAAGCCCGGCTCCCCGCCCGCCACTGGATTGACGCCCCCCGTCAATCGTCCGCACGCCGGGCGCCCGGGGCCCGGCGCTGTCCGCGTTACGGGCGGGCGCGCGGGGGTCGCACGGGTTCGATTACGCTCGGGCCCATGGCCGACGCACCGTACAAGCTGATCCTCCTCCGCCACGGCGAGAGCGAATGGAACGCGAAGAACCTGTTCACCGGCTGGGTGGACGTCAACCTCACCGAAAAGGGCGAGAAGGAAGCAGTCCGCGGCGGTGAGCTGCTCAAGGACGCCGGTCTGCTCCCCGACGTCCTGCACACCTCCCTCCAGCGCCGCGCGATCCGCACCGCGCAGCTGGCCCTGGAGTCCGCCGACCGTCTGTGGATCCCGGTCCGCCGCTCCTGGCGCCTGAACGAGCGCCACTACGGTGCGCTCCAGGGCAAGGACAAGGCGCAGACGCTCGCCGAGTTCGGCGAGGAGCAGTTCATGCTGTGGCGCCGCTCGTACGACACCCCGCCGCCGCCGCTGGCCCGCGACGCGGAGTACAGCCAGTTCGACGACCCGCGCTACGGGACGCTCCCCCGGAGCTGCGCCCGGACACGGAGTGCCTGAAGGACGTCGTCGTCCGCATGCTCCCGTACTGGTTCGACAGCATCGTCCCGGACCTGCTCACGGGCCGCACGGTCCTGGTCGCCGCGCACGGCAACAGCCTCCGCGCACTGGTGAAGCACCTGGACGGCATCTCGGACGAGGACATCGCGGGCCTCAACATCCCGACGGGCATCCCGCTCTCCTACGAGCTCGACGCCGACTTCAAGCCGCTGAAGCCGGGCGGCACTTATCTGGACCCGGATGCGGCGAAGGCTGCGATCGAGGCTGTGAAGAACCAGGGCAAGAAGAAGTAGAGAACGTCGTCAGGCCCCTCACCTGCGTTTTTCGGGCAGGTGAGGGGCCATCGCGTTTCTCGGGCCGCCCGGGCAAAAGCCCCGGGGCCCTGTGAGCGCGGGCCGCTGGGTGTGACGGGCTGATTACCTCGGAGGTAATTGATGGCCTCCAGGGCGGCCGCCTACCTTCAGCACTGTTCGGCGGCCCCGCGGAGATTCCTCTTCCGTATCGGGCAACTCCCTTGTGCACGAAAGGAAGACAACAATGGCTTCGACGCAGTACGACCGGGTTGCCTCAGACGCAAGGGCCATGGGAACCGACGGTTTCGCGCGGCTGGCGCTCAAGCTGGACGCGGTGGCCACGGGTCTCAACGGCATCGCGTATCTGACGCTCGCCACGGTCCTCGACTCCCTCTTCGGCGTCCCGACGGCGGTCCAGTACCCCGTCGGAGCGTTCCTGCTCCTCTACGCGGTGGGAGTGCTTGCCATCGGGACGCGGCAGGAGATCAGCCGCACGGGGCTGATGGCGGTCATCGTGGCGAACACACTCTGGGTCGTGCTCAGCCTGGTGGTAGCGGTCTCCGGTGCGTTCTCTCCGACCGGCGTCGGCGCGGTCTGGATCGTGCTGCAGAGCCTGACGGTCGGCGGCTTCGCCGTCCTCCAGTGCATCGGGCTCAAGCGGATGTGAGCTCGTTGAGCGGGCCGCCCACCCCGGTGGCCTCAGACCGGCTTGCGCCACACCGAGATGCGCTTGTCGGAGTCCGGGCCGAACGGCGTCCCGTTCCAGTCCTCGATCCGGCGTTCCAGCTCCAGCCCGGCGATGCGGGCCATCAGGTCCAGCTCGGCCGGCCAGGCGTAGCGCTGGCGGCAGGTGTCTCGGCGGTAGCGGCCGTCGTCGCCGTCGCGGGTGAAGTGGTGCGAGACCAGGGTCTGCTCGACCAGGTCGAAGGTGTCGAAGCCGAGGTGCCGCTCGGACACGTCGAACGGCACCGCGACCTGGCCGGGCGGCAGGAACCGCAGCGGCGGGACGGTCAGTTCGATGACGAACCGGCCGCCGGGGGCCAGATGGCGGGCCGCGTTCTCGAAGCACGCGACCTGTTCGTCCTGGGTGAGCAGGTTCCCGATGGTGTTGTAGACGAGGTAGACGAGCGTGAACTCGCCGGGGACGACCGTGGTGGCCATGTCCCCGATCGCCACCGGGAGCGTCTTCTCGTCGGCCTTGCGGCGGAGCACCGCGGCCATCGGCTCGGACAGTTCGATGCCGGTCACCGGCACGCCGCGTTGCCGCAGGGGCACGCCGACGCGGCCGGTGCCGATGGCGAACTCCAGGGCCCGCCCGTTCCCGGCGAGTTCGACGAGGAGGTCGAGGGTCGGTTCGAGGGCGGCGGGCGAGGAGTTCTCGGCCTCCTCGGTGTCGTAGCGGTCGGCGGTCTCTCGGGTCCACAGTTCGCTGCTGGTCACGGGCGACCACTCTGCCGGGTGCCCGGGATGTCTGTCGACGCAATTCTCGGGGGTCACCACGGCGTACGCCCGCGCGTCCGCCGTACGGTCGCCGACGCCGGCCGAGGCGCGGAGCGGCCCCGTTGTCAGTCCCCCTGCCACGATGGCCGGCATGACGATCCACCTCCTCACCGACATCGAGCAGGCCCTGCGCAGTAGTTGGAGCGCCGAGACCTGCACCCCGGAGTACCGCGACCGCTGGACTCCGGACAATCCGGCGCGCGATCAGTGCGGGGTCACCGCCATGGTGCTCAACGACCTGCTCGGCGGGGAGCTGGTGCGGGGTGAGGTGCATGTCGACGGGGTGCGCACCGACTTCCACTGGTGGAACCGGCTGGGCATGGGCGTCGAGATCGATCTGACCCGGGAGCAGTTCGGGCCCGAGGAGGTCGTCGTGGGTGGTGAGGTCGTCGTCCGGCCGCCCGGTGAGCTGCCGCGGCTCCAGGAGGAGTACGCGCTCCTGCGCGACCGGGTGGCGGCGAAGCTCGGGCGGGGCTGAGCCCGAAGTGCCCTGTGCCAGCTGATCCGTGGCCGATCCGTGCCCCGCCGGGTCGGCCGGAATTCCCCTCCTACGCACTACGGTGAGCCCATGCCGTCACGCCGTCCGTGACGGCGACCCTCCAGGGCAAGGAGATCGAGGAGCGCGATCATGGGTGAGTCTCTGAAGACCTTCGTCGGCGGTACCGAGGTCGAGGTGCCCAACAGCATCCCGGACATCCGGGCGACGCTCCCCGAGGAGAGACGCGAGGAGTTCGACCTCGCGATCAACGAGGCGGGGGTGCACGAGATCCAGGCCGTCATGCGGCACTGGATGCTGGAGGCCGTCCCCGATCCCGAGGCCGAGAAGATCCTGGACCGGCTGGCGCGGGACGAGGCCGAGAGGCGGAGCGTCGCTTGAGCTTCCGCATCTCCTACGCACCGCCCGCCGACGACACCCTGGCCAAGATGCGCGGCGGCGAGTCCTTCCGGGACGCGATGGTCCGCACCCTCGGCATGGAGCCGTACGGGCACGCCTCCTCCGCCGTCAAGAGCGAACGGGACCGGCGTGAGGCGACCGTCGCCGGGGCCATCGTCCTCTACTACGTCTCCCGGTCCGTCCTGACCGTGACCGTCGTCCGGCTCGTGCCTCTGCCCTGATCCCCCACGGCCGCGGCGCCCCTGCCCCGTGGTGGATCAGGACAGAGGCGCCGCGGCGTACGTCAGGCGAGCTTCTTGTCCTGGGCCGCCACGACCTTCGTCGGCAGCTCGAACGTGACGTCTTCGCCGCCCGCCGCCGCCAGGTTGAAGGCGAAGAACGTCGCCACGGAGCTTCCCTTGCGCAGCGCCGCCAGCTTGACCGGCGTGGTGGCGCCGTCGGACTCGGAGGTGACCGTCCAGGCCAGGGCCTCGTCGCCGCCGGTGATCTTCTCCTCGGTCATCGAGACGATCTTCGTCGGCGTCCCCGCGACCGTGGCGGTGAAGCCGCCCGCGCAGTCCGCCGCGGCCTTCTTCAGCGCGGCGAAGGCGTCCGGGCCCGCCGCCCCCTCGTACGAGCTCAGCGCGACGAACGTGGACGTCAGGTTGAAGGCGTCCTTGAACGCGTCGGCGCCCTCGCCCTTCGCCGCGTCCTCCAGCGACTTCTCGCCGTCGGTCTTCGGCTCGTCGATGACCTTGCGCTTCGTGGTGGCCACCGCGCCCTCCTGCGCCACGCCGGACAGGGCGTGGGCGACCGGCAGGCAGGCCGCCTTGTCGGCCTTGACGCCGTCCGCCGGGACCTCGTCGGCCGGACCGGCCTTGGTGACCTTGGTGCCCTCGACGTCGCCCTGGGTGAGGGTGGCCTTCTCCAGCTCGGCGGCGGTGAGCGCCTTGGCGGGGGTCTTCGGGGCCGAGCTGCTCCCGTTCGCGGCGCCCTTCTCGTCCTTGCCGTCCTTGCCGTCGGCGTCCGACGAGCCGCTGCAGGCGGTGGCCAGCAGGGCGAGGGCGGCCGCGGAGGCGGCGAGGGCGGTACGTCGTACGGCAGTGGCGCGCATGGTTCTTCTCTCCGGTTCGGTGAGCGAACGCCCCTCTTCCGTACGGCACTTCGACGCCGTCTGGGACGGGCCGTCGCAGTGATGCACACCTTACGATCGAACCCGTGAGCGAAGACCGGTCCGGCGACGCCCTTCCGTGATCGTGATTCCGTTGTGATCATCCTGTGAATGCACTGTGCGGAAGGGCTGTACAACCCTCCCGAAAGGACGTCATCCGCGTGTCCGACCAGGCCCCCGCCGCCCCTCCGCTCCCCCGCCTTCTCGACGCCCTCGGGGTCGGCGAGCGCGACATCGCGTCGATCGTCCCGCTCACCGGCGGCACGTACAACACCGTTACCCGCGTCACGCTCACCGACGGCCGCGACTGGGTGGTCAAGACACCCCCGTCGCACACCGCCGCCCTGCGCTACGAACGCGACCTCCTGGTCAACGAGGTCGCGTTCTACACCGCCGCCGCGCGGGCCGGCGGTCCTGCGATCCCCCGGGTCGTCCGCAGCGAAACCGATCCGGCCGCGCCGACCGGCGCCTACCTGGTCATGACCGCCCGCCCCGGCCGGCCCTGGCACGAGGTGGCCCCCACGGCGGACGACGGGGACGAGCCCCGGCTGCGGGCCGACCTCGGCCGGATCGTCGGGCAGTTGCACGGCGCGACCGGGGCCGCCCCGTCCGGGTTCGGCTATCCCGCCGAGCCGTTCGGGCCCCTCGCCCCCACCTGGCGTACCGCGTTCACGGCGATGACCGAGGCGGTTCTCGCCGACGCCGAGACCTACCGCGCCCGGCTGCCGTACCCCGTCGACGACATCCGTACGGTGCTGGCGGGCGCCGCCCCTGTCCTGGACGAGGTGACCCGGCCCGCCCTCGTGCACTTCGACCTGTGGCCGGGAAACCTGCTGGTCACGGGCGAGCCGGGCGCGCGCACGATCGGCGGGGTCGTCGACGGGGAGCGGATGTTCTGGGGCGACCCGGTGGCCGACTTCGTCTCGCTCGCGCTCTTCGGGAACATCGAGCAGGACCGGGATTTCCTCGCCGGGTACGCCGAAGCCCGGGGCAGTGACCTGAAGTTCACGGATGCGCTCCGCACCCGCTATGCGCTCTACCGGAGTTACCTCTACCTGATCATGCTCGTCGAGACCGTTCCTCGTGCCGTCGGGTCCGAAGCCGCCGACGAGACCTGGGAGTTGGTCGCTCCTCATCTCGTCGACGCCCTGGAGAGCATCCAGAATCACCTCAGCGCAGGCGCACACCCCGCTGCGCCTCGTACAGGTTGGCCGGGCGGACCGTCTCCGGACTCCCGTACGCCTCCAGGCGGGTGTGCAGGTCACCGGTGAAGTCGGGGACGTCGATCTGCCCGAACTCCCGTACCTCGTTGATGCCCACGGTCGCGCTGTACGGGGCGAGGCCGTCGATCTTCATCAGCCCGGCCCGCTCGTTGGTGACCCGGATGTTCCAGTGGGTGAAGCGCGCCCCGAACAGCGGGCCCGCGCTCGCGTCACCGCCGTGCACACCGTTGTTGTTCACCGTGATGTCGGTGCGGACGTTGGCGAACGGCATCCCCCGGTGCGAGTCGAACGTGCCCATCTCCATCCGGCCGCGCGACCAGACGTTGTAGCTGGACAGGCCCTCGACGTTGATGCCGTGGAGCTGGGTGCCGGCGGGCGCGGGAGTCGTGCGGGCGGCGATGGTGAAGTCCTCGACCAGGTTGTCGTGCGAGCCCTCACGGCAGTAGTACGGGTGGTGCGCGCCGCGCCCTCGACCTTCGTACGGCGCAGGGTGCAGGCGGACGCGCCGATCAGGCCGAAGCCGTTGTCGACGTGCCGGACGGTGACGTCGTCGGCCCAGCAGTCGTACGCACACTGGAACGCGAGCCCGTTGTACCCCTGGTCGAGCAGGTGCGGGGCCTGCGGCTTCTCGACCGCCTCCAGGGTGAGGCCCTCGACGCCGGACCCGGTGAGCGGGGTGACGAGAGTGGTCAGCCTGGGGTCCCACTCGGGGCGCAGGTCGAGCGGGAGCGGGCGTTCCAGGGTGATCCGGCGGCCCCGGACGCCCGTGACACGGACCGGCCATTCGTAGGGGACGTACGAGGTCAGCTTGGTCTTGTCGGCCCAGGTGTACGCCCGCGCGCCCGCGCCGTCGCCCGCCATGTGCTGGAGCAGTGTGTGGCCGGGGTCGTCGGCGAGGCGGAGGAGGACGAGCCGGCCGGGCCGCAGATTCCGGGCGTCGGCGACGGTGACCGTACGGTCGCCCCGGCGGGCGGGGGCCGGGACGGCGAGGGTGCGCCATGCGTCACGGCGGTTGCCGGTCCAGCCCTCGAAGGGCCACTCCCGGGCGCGGATCGCGTCGGTCAGCGAGGCCCAACGGTCCTTCGGGCAGAACCAGATGAGGCCGCCGGCCCAGGACCAGCTGGACTTGTCGCCGCCGTACCGGCTGCCGTAGACGCCGATGAGTTCGGTGAGGCTGCGGGTCGCGTACAGCGTCGTCGCCCCGCTGCCCGCGCCGCGCACCACGACGTCGCTGTGGCCGATGCGGATGACGTCGTCGATGCGGTACGTGCCGGCCGGGATGGTCACCGTGCCACCGCCGCGCTCTCCGGCGGCGGCGATGGCACGGTTGATCGCGGGCGCGGCGTCGGCCGAGCCGTCGGGGCGGGCTCCGTGGTCGCGTACGACGTCGATGACGAGGCCGCGCCCGCCACGGCGCGGGAGGTCTGAGCCCGCGCGGTAGCCGGCGCGGCCGACGAAGGGGATCTGGGAGTGGGTGAAGGGGGAGGCGGCGAACTCCCGCCACAGGGCGGCGTCCTGGATTGGGCGGGCCGGGAGGACCGCCGAGGCGTGGGCCGTCCCGGTCGTGGCGGCTCCGGTCGCGACGGACGCCACGACGGCCACGGCGCCGCCGAGAAACGTACGCCTGGCGACAACTCCCCGGTCGCCCCCGCCGCGCCCGCCGCTGCCCGTCCCCTGGTGCGTCGCCATACCCGAGCCGCCTTTCATGTATGTGAATGACGTTCATGTGTGCGTTGGCGGCGAGCATGGCACGACTCGGCGGCGCAGGGAAAGACCCGCGCGCCGCCGAGAGAAGCGAGAATTCAGATGGGGCGGGCGTCAGCTCTCGGACGCACCCCGGGTCAGATGACTGAACGCGTCCAGGTTCCGGGTGGACTCGCCGCGCGCCACCCGCCACGCGTACTCCTTGCGGATCGAGCTCGCGAAACCCAGCTCCAGCAGGGTGTTGAACGCCCCGTCGGCCGCTTCGAGGACCACGCCGAACAGCCGGTCCAGCTCTTCGGCGGTGACCACCGAGAGGGGAGCTTGCCGACCAGGTAGACGTCGCCGAGCGAGTCGATCGCGTAACTCACCCCGAACAGGCGGAGGTTGCGCTCCAGCAGCCAGCGGTGCACCTCGGCGTCGTTCTCGTCCGGGTGCCGGACGACGAACGCGTTGAGGGAGAGGGAGTGTTTGCCGACGATCAGGGAACAGGTCGTCGACAGCTTGCGGGTGCCCGGCAGGGTCACGACGTAGTTGCCGCGCTCCGGGCTCTCCCATGCGAGCCCGGCATCGTTCAGCGTCGCCTCGATGACCTGGGCCGCTGCGGTTTCGTCCGGTACGTCAGCCATGCCGCGAGCCTACGGCAGGGCCGTACGCCGCACGAGCCCGGCGGCCTCAGCCGTGGTGCGCCCGGGCCCGGCGGCGGTGGTCGCAGAGCGCGGCCGTGTACACGTCGGCGGTCGCCGACGCCGCCGTGTCCCAGCCGAAGGACTGGGCGTGCGCCGCTGCGGCCGCCCCCATCCGGTCGACCAGCTCCGGCGCGTCCGCGAACCGCCCGAGCGCGCGGGCGTACGCCTCCGGTTCGTGTCCGGGTATCAGGAAGCCGCTGACCTCGTCGCGCACCGCGACCGGCAGTCCGCCCACGGCCGCCGCGATCACCGGCGTACCGGTCGCCTGGGCCTCGATGGCGACCAGGCCGAAGGACTCGCTGTACGACGGCATGACCAGCACCGACGCGGCCCGGAACCAGTCCGCCAGCAGGTCCTGGCCCACCGGCGGGCAGAACCGTACGACGTCGGCGATACCGAGCCGCGCGGCCAGCTTCTGGAGCCCCTCGGGCTTGGCGAGCCCGCTGCCGCTCGGTCCGCCGACCACCGGAACCACGATGCGCGAGCGCAGGGACGGGTCCCTTTCCAGCAGCACGGCCACCGCGCGCAGCAGCACGTCCGGGGCCTTCAGCGGCTGGATGCGGCCCGCGAAGAGCGGGATCAGCGCGTCCTGCGGCAGGCCGAGCCGGGCGCGCGCGGCGGCGCGGCCGTCGGCACGGCGGAAGCGGTCGAGGTTGACGCCGGGGTGGACGACGGCGACGGCGGCCGGGTCGGCGCCGTAGAAGCGGACGAGTTCGTCGGCCTCCTCGGCGGTGTTGGCGATCAGCCGGTCGGAGGCATTCACGATCTGGGTCTCGCCGATCACTCGGGCGGGCGGCTCGGGGGTGTCGCCCTCGGCGAGCGCGGCGTTCTTGACCTTGGCCATGGTGTGCATGGCGTGCACGAGCGGGACGCCCCAGCGCTGCGCCGCGAGCCAGCCGACCTGGCCGGAGAGCCAGTAGTGGGAGTGCACGAGGTCGTAGTAGCCGGGGCGCTGACCGGCCCAGGCCTGCATCACGCCGTGGGTGAAGGCGCAGAGCTGGGCGGGCAGGTCCTCCTTGGCGAGACCTTCGTACGGTCCGGCGTCGACGTGCCGGACCAGGACGCCGGGGGCCAGCTCGACCGCGGGGGCCAGGGAGCCGGTGGTCGCCCGGGTGAAGATCTCGACCTCGATGTCGATCGCGGCGAGCCGCTTGGCCAGCTCGACGATGTAGACGTTCATCCCGCCCGCGTCGCCGGTACCGGGCTGGTGGAGCGGGGAGGTGTGCACGGAGAGCATCGCGATACGGCGCGGCTTGCGGGAGGCCCCGGAGAAACCTCCGGGGAACCTGAGGCGCGCGGCCGTCCGGGTGGAGCCGAGCCGGGAGACGTACTGGCTCACCTCGTCGGTCCTCCTCATCAGGGGCATGCTGCGGGGAAGGGCGTGGGGTCCCTCCGAAGGTCGAAACAGTGGAATGCCGCCTTTCATTTCCGCTTTGCCAAATCATTACGCGGCCCATGGCGCGTCGCCCCGCGTGCCCGCCCGGCCGGACGGGACCGGGTACCCCGCACCGCGTCGCATACGCTCGACCCATGCGCCAGCGCCCCATCGGCACCGCCACCCGCGGGACCACCAACCCGAACCGGCTGCGCCGCATGGACCGCTGGATCGCCGACGCGCACGGCCCCGCCCTGCGCCGTGCCGGGACGCCGGTGGCCGTCGATCTCGGGTACGGGGCGGCCCCCTGGACCGCGGTCGAGCTGCTGGCCCGGCTCCGTGCCGCCGAGCCGCGCACCGCGGTGGCGGGCATCGAGATCGACCCGGACCGGGTCGCGGCGGCGAAGCCGTACGAGCGGGAGGGGCTCACCTTCGTGCACGGGGGCTTCGAGGTGCCCCTGCCGGTGCGGCCCCTGCTCATCCGGGCTGCGAACGTGCTGCGCCAGTACGACGAGGACCGGGTCGCCGAGGTCTGGGCGGGGCTGTGTTCCCGCCTCGACGCGGACGGGCTCCTGGTGGAGGGAACCTGCGACGAGATCGGCCGGCGGCACGTCTGGGTGGCCCTGGGGCCGGAGGGGCCGCGCACGGTCACCTTCGCGACCCGGCTCGGCTCGCTGGAGCGCCCCTCCGACCTCGCGGAACGCCTGCCGAAGGCGCTGATCCACCGCAATGTGCCGGGCGAGCCGGTCCACGCGTTCCTGCGGGACTTCGACCGGGCGTGGGCGGCGGCCTCCCCGTACGCCTCGCTGGGTGCGCGGCAGCGCTGGATCGCGGCGGTGCGGGCGGTGGCCGCCGACTGGCCGGTGACGGACGGGGTACGGCGGTGGCGGCAGGGCGAGATCACCGTGGAGTGGGACGCGCTGCGGCCCGCCGGGCACTGAACTTTCCCCGATCGGGCAGAGATCGCCCGCTCCGGGAACGCCACGGGGGCATCGTTCGTCCCTGTGGTTGGGGATGACGAAGTGGCCCTGTGCGGGCGCCATGTGACGTGCCGGGTGCCGTCGGCCTCTGTTGCTTTGGAGGACGACATGGCACGATCGCGACGTTGCCGAAAAGTTACTGACGGTAAGTCAGATGTGCGCCCGGAGGGGGAGCTCGTGAACCGACGCCACTGCGCCACGGCCGCCATCACGCTGGTCTGTGCGCTGGCCCTGCTGACGTCCACGGGCCAGGCCTCGGCCGCCCCGGTTCCGGAGCCCTCGCCCGCCTCGTCCTCCGCCCCGGCCGGTTCGCCGCAGCGCTACTCCAACGCGGACCTGGAGAAGGTCCGCGAGCAGATCGAGACGCTGTACCGGAAGGCGGGCGCGGCGACCGACGCGTACAACCTCGCCGAGGAGCAGACGAAGAAGCAGTCCGGCGAGATCGTGAAGCTGGCCAAGGCGATCGTCGACGGCCAGGCGCGTATCGCCGCGTTGAAGGACCGGGCCGGCGCCCAGGCCCGCGAGCAGTACCGCAACGGCGGCCTGCCGCCCGGCGCGCAGCTGGCCCTGAGCAACGACCCGAAGCTCTTCCTGGACGGGATCAACAAGGTCCGCCAGGGCCAGCAGGCCTCCAAGTCGCTGCTGGCCGAGCTGAACCAGACGCAGCAGGACCTGGAGACGTACACCCAGGACGCCAGCGCCAACTGGGAGAAGCTGGAAGCGAACCGGGTCAAGCAGGCCAAGGCCAAGAAGAAGATCAACGCGCAGATCAAGGCGGCGGAGAAGCTCGAATCGCGGCTGGAGAAGAAGGAGCGCGACCGGCTGCTCCGGCTGGAGCAGGACGCGGCGAACGAGGCGCAGACCGCCTGGCTCTCCTCCGGTGCGATCAAGGACGTCAGCGGCGAGGCGAGTGAGGCCGGAGCGGCGGCGGTGGCCTTCGCGACGGCGCAGATCGGCAAGCCGTACGTCTGGGGGGCCGAGGGCCCCGGTTCGTACGACTGCTCCGGTCTGACCTCCCAGGCCTGGCTGGCGGCGAAGCGGCCGATCCCGCGCACCTCGCAGGAGCAGTGGCGGCTGCTGCCGCGCGTCGACATCCAGGACATGCGCCCCGGCGACCTGATCATCTACCACGCCGACGCCAGCCACGTCGGGATGTACGTCGGCGACGGCGCGATCGTCCACTCCCCGCGCCCCGGCCGCAACGTCACGCTGGCGGGCGCGGGCTCGATGAAGATCCTCGGCGTGGTCCGCCCGGACAAGTAGGGCCGTCGAGGAGGTCCGGGCGACGTGAACCGGACGACCTGAGCGGCCCGCGGACCCCGCCGCCCGGACGCCTGTGAGCGGGGCCACGCCGCCGTGCGTGGGCGCGTGATGTTTGTCATGGGCGCTTCCGCCCCCGTACGGCCGCCCAGCGCGCCGGATCCGTGCCGGGACGCGGCTTATGACGGCGCATATGACAGGGGCCGACCCCCGCGCGCCATTCCGTTCCCCCACCGCGGACCGCTATCGTCCCCGACTGGCGGATCGTCGATCGTCGACCCGCCGCGCCCTCGGGGGAGGGAAGGAAACCCGAACCGATGCCCGTACCCGTACCGCAGCAGCGCTCCGCGCCCGCTGCGGAGACCTCCCACGGCGACCTCACCCTGCTGGTGATCGAGGACGACCCGGCGGGCACCACCATCACCGTCCCCGAGCTCTCGGCAGCGGCCGGGACCCGGGTCCGTATCCGTACCGCCCGCAACCTCACCGAGGCGGCGCGGCTGCTCACCGACGACGTGGACTGCATCCTGCTGGACCTGGCCCTGCCGGTGGCGGGCTCCGACAGCGGCCCCGGCGACGGCCCCGTCCCCGGCCGGGCCGACGAACTGGCGGCCCTCACCCACGTACTCCGCATCGCCCCGCTGCACGCGGTCCTGGCGCTGACCGCCGAGGACGACACGGAGCTGGCGGCCGAGGCGGTACGCGTCGGGGCGCAGGACTACCTCTTCCGGGGCGAGCTGGACGCGCGCGTCCTGAGCCGGGCCATCCGGTACGCCGTGGAGCGCAAGCGCGCCGACATGGCCCAGCACCAGCTGACCGAGTCCCGGCTGCGCGCCCAGGAGAACGCCCGTCTGGAACGCGGCCTGCTCCCCACCCCGCTGCTGGACGGCTCCGGCCTGAGCTTCGCCGCCCGCTACCGGCCCGGACGCAGCCGCGCGCTCCTCGGCGGCGACTTCTACGACGTCGTCCGCACCCCGGACGGCACGGTGCACGCGATGATCGGCGACGTCTGCGGCCACGGCCCGGACGAGGCGGCGCTCGGCGTCGAGCTGCGGATCGCCTGGCGGGCGCTGACCCTGGCCGGACTGTGCGGGGACGAGCTGCTCTCGACGCTCCAGCAGGTGCTGGAGCACGAGCGGCAGAGCGAGGAGATCTTCGCGACGCTGTGCACCGTCGACATCGCGCCCGACGGGCGGCGGGCCGGACTGTGCCTGGCCGGACACCCCGCGCCACTGCTCGCCCGCCACGGCCGGCCGGCCCGGCTGCTCCCGTACGAGGACGGCGGCCCGGCGCTGGGGCTGCTGCCGCGGGCCCGGTGGCCGCGCCGCCAGGTCGAGCTGGGCGACGCCTGGAGCCTGATGATGTACACGGACGGGCTCATCGAGGGGCGGGTGGGGACCGGCGGCAGCGAGCGGCTCGGCCAGGACGGCATGGTCGCGATGGTCAACGGCCGGCTGGACGAGGGACTGGCGGGCGAGGAACTGCTGGAGGCGGCGGTCGCCGAGGTGCGGGAGCTGAACGGCGGCGAGCTCACCGACGATGTGGCGGTCCTGCTGCTGGGCCGCGATCCTGAGCGGATACGACGAGGGGGCGGCAGCGCACCGCGCTCCCGCCCCGCTTCACCCGCCGTCGCGCGCCCCCTGGGCGTTCAGCGCCCGCCGTTGTAGGGACCGTACGGCCCGTCGCTGCTGGAGCCGCCCCTGCGGCCACCGCCGCCCGAGACCTCCTTGAGCGCGGGGCGCACGTCGACCATGAACACGATCGACGCGACGACGCCCGCGAGCTGCAGGAAGAGCATCGGGATGAGCAGGTTCACGGCGACGGCGATGCCGAGAATGATCAGCCAGAAGGACTTCTTCTTCTTGTCGGCGGCACGGTAGGCGTCCTCACGGGCGGTCGCCGCGAAGACGAACGCGACCACGGCCAGCACCAGCATCGCCAGATAGAGCAGCTGGAGGAGTGAGCCGAATGCTGAGAGCAACATGCTGTGTACCGCCTAGTGAGTGGATGAGCGCCCTGCGGCCGAGAGGGCCAAGGTACCGGGACAACGAACCGGCCACCCCTAAAGGTGCCCGCCCCGCGTCCCGGTCACGCGTACCGCGTCGGGCGAGAACCCGTGCGGGTCACTTGCCGTCGGCCGGCGGAGTCTTCCTGGCCGCGGGCTTGCGGGGCGCGGGCGTCTTCTTGGCGGGCGCGGCCTTGGCCTCGGCGGACTTCACCGAAGCGGCGGGCGAGGCCTTCGTCGCGGCGGGCTTGGCCGGGGCGGGCTTCACGGAGCCCCCGGCGGCCGGCGCGCTCTTGGCCGCGCTCTTCGGAGCGGGCTTGGCGGCGGCGGGCTTGGGAGCGGCCTTCGGCTCGGCCTCGACGACGGCGGCGATCTCGACGATCTCGTCGGCGGTCTCCCCGCGCCAGGTCCGTACGGTCTGCTCACCGTGCTCGGCGACCTTCTCGTACGCCTCACGGGCCTTGATCGCGTACTCGGCGGCCACGCCCACGCTGCGGAGCGCCAGGTCCTGAGCGCTCTCGCCGAGCTTCTTCAGGTCGGCGGCGTCGAACGAACCGAAGACCTCGGTGACCTTCGCCTGCACGGTGGCCTGGGCCTCCTTGGCCTGCGTGGTCACCTTCTCCTGCACGGCCTTGGGGTCGGTGTTGCGCACGGCGTCGATCCGCTCGGGCGCCTCGGCCCGCAGCTGCTCGATCAGCGCCGGCACCTTGCGCGCCTGCTGGACGGCCAGGTCGGCCGTACCGGCGGCGAAGTAGAGGGGGTGGGGTCGGTGAGGGTCTTGCGCAGGTCATCGGTGATGGCCATGACTGTGGTCCTCCCGGATCATCAGAACCAGCTGCTAGCTGTGAGGGTGGTGGTCTTTGGTGGTGCCCGTACCGGCGTCGTCGCCGTTACGGGTCCCGGCATCGCCGTCCGCGTCGGTGTCCGCTGTCACGCCATCGGCGGAGCCGGCGTCCGCGTCGGGCCCGGGCGGGAATCCGTTCTCGCGGCGGAAGGAGTCGTAGATCTGCAGCAGAACGTTCTTCTGCCGCTCGTTGATCGACGGATCGGCCAGAATGACCGCCCGTGTCTCCAGCTCCTCCCGCTCCCGCTCGTCGAGGATCCCCGCACGGACGTACAGGGTCTCGGCCGAGATCCGCAGCGCCTTGGCGACCTGCTGGAGCACGTCCGCGCTGGGCTTGCGCAGACCGCGCTCGATCTGGCTGAGATACGGGTTCGACACCCCGGTGGCATCGGCGAGCTGCCGCAGCGAGAGCTGCGCTGCACGGCGCTGCTCCCGCAGGTACTCACCGAGATTGCCGACGTTGAGTGATGCCATGACTCGATAGTGCAACACCCTTGCTAACTTTTGCAAGCACGTGCTTGCAAAAGTGTCGCGCGTCGCGGCGTGCGAACGCCCCTCCCCACCCGGCGGCTCGAAAGGGCCAGAAGGCCCACACGGTCGCGCTCAGGGTTCGAGGGGTTCGAGCAGGGACCCGAGGGCCTGGGCGAACTCCGCCGGCTCGGCGCTCGCGCCGAGGTGGTTGCCGGGCATGTCGATCAGGGGCAGCTCCAGCAGGCCGGCGAGCGCCCGGGTCGCCCGGCGCGCCATCTGGTGGTGGCTCAGCGAGCCGGCGCACAGCGTCAGCGGCACGCGACGGACGGCCTCGACGTCGGGGGCGTAGAAGACCGTGGGGCCGGCCATCCGCCCCAGGAAGTAGCGGTTCTTGTCGAGTTCCTCGGCGGGCAGCGCGGGGAGCGCCATGGGCGCCGGGGGCGGCTGATCCGGTCCCGTGTGGTGAGCGGCGCCGCTGAGGTCGAAGAACTCCTGCACGGCCCGCTGCGGGTCGGCCTCCGCCACGCCGAACGCCGCCGCGGCCCGGGCGGCCAGGTCCGGGTCATCGAGGAGCGACACCAGAGGCGGTTCGTGCAGGACGGCCCGGCCGAGCAGGTCGGGATGCCGTCTGCCCAGCTCCAGCAGGGTTACGGCGCCTCCGCTGGTACCGGCGAACAGGGCCGGTCCTCCGGTGAACCTGTCGACCAGTGCGGCGAGGTCCTCGGCCAGCACCTCGGGCGTGGGCGCGGCCATCCCCGGGACCGCGCGGCTGGCGCCGATACCGCGGGGGTCGTGGGTGACGACGGTGAACCTGTCGGCGAGTTCGTGCGCCAGCGCCGCGAAACCGGCCCGCCCGACGGGCGCGCCGACGAGGAACAGCAGCGGCCCGGCACCCTGGACGCCGTAGGCGATCGTGCAGTCGGGGCGTTCGAGGAGGTCCACCGGGCTTGTGATCCGGTCGCTGAAGTCCGCGATCTTCCGGGTGATGACGTCGAGCGCGCGGTCCAGCTCCTCGCGCCGGTCGTGGATGCGACGGCGATGAGCCGTCAGCAGCTCCACCCGGAGTCGGGCCGGATCAGCCGCCGTGCCGTCGGCGCCGGTGAACTGGGCGATATCGGCCAGGGGCATCCCTGTCTCACGGAGATGGACGAGCATGCGGATCAGCTCGACGTCGGCCGTCGTGTACCGGCGACGTCCCGCACCGTCGCGCCGTGGAGACGGCAGGACCCCCTGACGTTCGAAGTACCGCAACGTGTCGGGCTCCAGACCGATCGCGGCCGAGACCTCCGCGATACCGAACAGCTCATCCGCCTCACTCATGCCGCAAGCCTCGCCCCTGGACCTCGGTCCAGGTCAAGCGGGACAGAAGTCCGCGACCCTTCCCGTTCCCGGCCCTTGTCCCGAAGATCGTTCTGTTGGAGGCTGAAGCATGCAGAATCCACCGACCTACGTCCTCATACACGGCGCCTTCGCCACCTCGTTCTCCTTCGCGCCGCTCCAGGCCGAACTCGCCCTGCTCGGGCACCGATCGGCCGCGGTCGACCTTCCGGGGCACGGCTTCGGGGCCACGTACCCCGCCGCCTACCAGGCACCCCAGGATCTCGGTGCGCTGGCCGCGGAGCCGGGGGCCATCAAGGGCGTCACCCTCGCGGACAACGTGGCCCATGTGATCGAGGTCCTCGAACGGGCCAGGCGGAACGGGCCCACCATCCTCGTCGCCCACAGCCGGGGCGGCGTCACGGCCACCGCCGTCGCCAACGCCCGGCCGGACCTGATCGACCGGATCGTCTACGTCTCCGCCTGGTGCCCCGTCGCTCTGGACGTGGGCGACTACTACGCCGAGCCGGAGATGGCCGACGTCGACCCGGGAGCCCTCGCCCTCGCGCTCGTCGGGAATCCGGCCGAACTCGGGCTGCTGCGGGTCAACTTCCGTACCGCCGACCCGGCGGCGCTCAACGCGTTCCGGCAGGCGTTCGCCGCCGACCTCACCGATGACGAGTTCCGGACCTTCCTCAACGCCTTCCAGCCCGACGAGAACCTCGACGTCGGCACGTCGGCCGACCGGGCGCAGGCCGCGACCTGGGGCCGTATCCCCCGGACCTATGTGCGGCTGTCCGCCGACACCAGCCTTACGCCCGCCCTCCAGGACCGCATGATCCGCGAGGCCGACGCGCTCACGCCCGACAACCCCTTCGACGTCCGGACCCTCGAAGGCGGCCATCTGCGCTGGCTCGTCCGCCCGAAGCCGGCCGCCGAGCTGCTCGCCGCACTCGCCGGACGGTGACACCCTCCCCCGTCGGCCGCGCCTTCGACGCCGTCCTCTGCGACCTCGACAACGTCATCCGCTTCTACGACACGGCCCCGCTCGCCGCCCTGGAGCGGGCCGCCGGACTGCCGGAAGGCACCACGGCGGACATCGGCTACGCGCCCGGGACCGACCTCCCTCTGCTCCTCGGCCGGATCACTCCGGACGCCTGGGTGGAGTCCATCGCGGCCGGGCTCACGGAGCGGGTGGGCGCGGAGCGGGCCCTTGAGCTGGGCCGGGCGCTCGCGGACGCGCCGTTCCGGGCCGACGGGGAGGTGGTGACACTGCTGCGCCGGGCCAGGACCCACGTCCCGCTGGTCCTCGTCACCAATGCCACCCTCCAACTGGACGCGGACCTGGCGCTGTTGGGCCTGGCCGATCTCGCCGACGCGGTCGTGAGCAGCGCCGTGGAGCAGGTGGCCAAGCCCGACCCGGCCATCTACCGCATCGCGGCCGAGCGGGCGGGCGTACCGATGGAGCGGTGTCTGTTCGTGGACGACCGCCAGGAGAACATCGAGGCGGCCGCCGCCCTCGGTATGACCACCGCCCTCTACCGCGAACCGGAGGATCTGCGGCGGGCGCTGGGAACCTGCGCGGAGTGAGCCGACCGTGCGGAGGGGCAACGCTCGCCGCACGCCGACCGCGCCACCCGCGCCCCTCAGCCGCGAGGCTGCGGCGGAGGCTCCAAGCCCGTCCGCAGCTGGACGAACGCCTCCTCGGCCGCCTGGACGGCCCCCGCGTAGACCCGGTCCGCGCTCTCCCCCGCGTCGATCCGCCGCCAGTTCTCCAGGGCCAGGATGCGCAGGACCGCGATGATCTGCCCGGCCGCGAGGCGGTCGGACAGTCCGCCGCCGAGTACGCGGGCGAGGGCCGCCTCGGAGCGGCCCTGGTAGGCGTGGAGGCGGGCGACCAGGGACGGTGTTCCGTACAACAGGCGCAGGAACGCCAGCACTTGGGGCACGTCGCAGAGGCCGGTCACCGGGTCGCGGCGGTCGAGGCCGTCCAGGAAGTGGCGGCGCAGGGCGTCCAGCGGGGTAGCGTCCGGGGCGCGGCCCGTGACCACCCGGGCCGCCTCGTCCTCGTGGTCGGCGAACCGGTGCAGGACCAGGTCCTCCTTGGCGGGGAAGTACCGGAACAGCGTCGGCTTGGAGATGTCCGCCGCGGCCGCCACCTCCGCCACCGACACCTTGTCGAAGCCCCGCTCCAGGAACATCGTGATCGCCGCGTCGGAGACCGCCTGGTAGGTCAGCCGCTTCTTGCGCTCCCGCAGACCGACCGGCGCCGGCCCGTCGCCGGAAGCGGAACCGGAAGCGGAAGCGGAACCAGGGCCGGAGCCGGGGCCGGAAGCGGGGCCGGAACGGTCGCCGTTCGCGGGGTTCTCTCCGTTCATGACCATGAAGCGTACGCGCCCGGCGTCAAGCGGACTCGGCGCCGCCGTCCGTCTTCCGGATCAGCGCCTCCACCCCGTCCAGCAGCCGCTCCAGCCCGAAGGTGAACTCGTAGTCCGGGTCGTCCGGCCCGCTCATCGCCCCGGACTCCAGCAGCCGGGAGATCCCGGGGTGCCGGACGGGGTCGACGAGGCGTCCGAGGGTGCGTTCGTAGGACGCCGTCAGCTCGTCGGGCGACACCCCGCGCGCGGTCACGGCGGCGGCCAGGTCGGCCATCAGAACCGCCTCGCTGCGGACGAAGTTGGAGACCAGGAGGACCACCGAGGTCTTGTCGCCCTCGTCGAGCCCGCTGCCCTCCAGTGCCTGGATCCCCTGTTCCCACCAGGCCAGCGAGTTCGGGGTCGCGGGCGGGCCCCCGACGGGGACCCGGAGCAGCCAGAGGTGGGCGTGGAACCGGTCCCGCTGCGCGGACGCCCACGCGGCGAGCGCCTCCCGCCAGCCCGCGCCGGACTCCGGGGCGGGCAGCGGTTCCGGGGGACCGAAGGCGGCTTCCTGCATCAGGACGTACAGCTCGTCCTTGGCGGAGACGTACCGGTACAGCGACATCGTGGAGGCGCCGACCTCCTGGGCGACCCGCCCCATCGACACGGCCGTGAGCCCGTCGGTGGACGCGACGTCCACCGCCGCGGCCACGATCCGCTCCAGGCTCAGACCGGGCTTCGGGCCCTTCGCCGGGCGGTCCCGCAGCCCCCAGGCCGCCTCCAGGCTGGCCGGCAGGTCACCGCCGCCCGAGCTGCTCTTCTCCGCCACCGCATCCCCTTCGCCCGGCTCCCGGTCCTGCCCGGCGCCCTGCCCCGTGACCGTACGCCTTGACCCCATCCTAGAGATGCGTAAGGCTTACGCAATAACGCGTATGGCATACGCAGAAGGGGGTCCGGACATGACAGGACCGATCCGGCCGAGTGGAGACTCCGCCGCCACCATCGAGGCGCACAGCCTCACCAAGTCCTACGGAAAGCCCGCCGTCCGGGTCCTCGACGGCATCGATCTCCAGGTCGGACGCGGCACCGTCTTCGCCCTGCTCGGGCCGAACGGCGCGGGCAAGACCACCACCGTGCGGATCCTCGCGACGCTGACCGAGGCCGACTCCGGCACCGCCCGGGTCGCGGGGTACGACGTCGTCGCCGACCGGAGCGCGGTACGCCGCTCCATCAGCCTCACCGGCCAGTCCGCCGCCGTCGACGAGACCCAGACCGGCGAGGAGAACCTCCGGATGATGGCCCGGCTCACCGGGCAGTCCCGGGCCGCCGCCCGGCACCGGGCGGCCGAGCTCCTGGAGCGCTTCGGCCTCACCGCGGCCGCCCGCCGCCCGGTCCGGACGTACTCCGGGGGATGCGCCGCCGGCTCGACCTGGCCGCCGGACTCGTCGGATCGCCGGAGCCCGGGGTGTTCTTCCTCGACGAGCCGACCACCGGCCTCGACCCGCGCAGCCGCCAGGAGCTCTGGGCGGCCGTCCGCGAACTGGCCGCACGCGGGGCGACCGTCCTGCTCACCACCCAGTACCTGGAGGAGGCCGACCGCCTCGCCGGCCGGATCGCCCTGCTCGACCGGGGCCGGATCGCCGCCGAGGGCACCGCGGCCGGCCTCAAGTCCCGCGTCGGCGGACACCGCCTCGACCTGGTCCTCACCAGCCGGGAGGCCTATCTGCGGCTCGCCGGCCGGGCCGTCCACCACTCCCCCGGGACCCTGACGCTCGGCATCCCCACCGACGGCTCGGCGGCCCAGGTGCGCGCCCTGCTCGACGAGATCGACCCGGACGGCCGGGAGATCGAACGCTTCAGCCTGCACAGCGTGACCCTCGACGACGTCTTCCTGGCCCTGACGTCAAGCGCGCCGATGCCGAACGCGCCCACAACGGACGCGACCACGCCGAACGCGCCCGCGCAGAACGCGACCAGGCCGAGCGCGCCCGCGCAGGACGCGACCACGCCCACACCCCCGGAGGCATCCGCCCATGTCTGACACCGCCGTTCAGCGCAGAAGCCCGGACCGGCTCTCCGAGCGGGCCCCCGCCCCCGGTCGCGGGCCCGGACCGTTCACCCACACCGCCGTCATGGCCGCCCGCGCCCTGCGCATCAGCAGCCGCACCATCGACGCGCTGATCACGTCCCTGGCCCTGCCGATCATGATGATGCTGATCTTCGTCTACTTCTTCGGCGGCGCGATCGACACCGGGACGGACGACGACTCGTACGTCATGTACGTCGTCCCGGGCGTCCTGCTCCTGTCCGCCGGGTTCGGCGCCGCGACCACCGCCACCGCCGTCAGCGAGGACATGAAGGGCGGCATCATCGACCGGTTCCGCTCCCTGGACGTGGGCGGTACGCCGGTGCTCGCCGGGCACGTGGCGGCCAGCACCGTCCGCAACCTCTGCTCCACCGCACTGGTCTTCGGCGTCGCGCTGCTGATCGGCTTCCGGCCCGCCGCCTCCTGGAGCGGCTGGCTCGTGGTCGGCGCCGTGCTGGTCGCCTACATCGTGGCCCTGTCCTGGATCTCGGCGGCGATCGGCCTGCTGGCCCGGACCCCCGAGGCGGCGAGCGGCTTCACGTTCTTCATGTCCTTCCTGCCCTACCCGAGCAGCGCGTTCGTCCCGACCGGGAACATGCCGGACTGGCTGCACGGCTTCGCCGACCACCAGCCGATCACCCCGGCCATCGAGTCGCTGCGCGGGCTGCTGCTCGGCCAGGACGTGGGCAACACCCCCTGGATCGCGCTCGGCTGGGCGGCGGGGCTGCTCGCCGTGGCGGTCGGCGCCTCGGGGACGCTGTTCCGGATCCGGACGCGCTGACCCGGGGGACGGGGCGAGCCGGGCCGCTCAGAACACGTCCGGGCACCACGGCCGGCGGCCCGTGCGGAACACCGCGTCCGCCGTCGTCGCCGCACCGGGCCGCAACTCCTCCACCCGGCCCAGGTCCACCAGCCGCCGCACGGACTCGTCGCCCAGGTAGAGCGTGGACAGCTCCGCCACGTCCAGGGCGAGGTCGGCGCTCCGGGTGGTGGGGGTGCAGCGGGCACCGGAGTCCGATGCGTCCAGCAGGAAGCGGCCACCCGCCAGCCCCGCCGTGTCCCGGACGTCCAGGACGAGCGAGGCCTCGACGGCGTACGTCCGGGCCTCCAGGGCGCGCGGCACGTCCAGCATGCGCAGCCACAGCCAGTCCGCGTGGGTGACCAGGCGGGCCGCACGCGGGTCCGGGAGCAGCAGCGGGAGCAGGTCGTCGGGGGCGCGGTAGCCCGAGCGGACCGTGGTGATCCAGTCGACCGAGCAGAGGTAGTGCCACAGGGCCCGCTCCGCCGCCGGGTTCAGCGCGATCATTTCCCGTACGGAAGCGGTGCCCAGCGGCTGCTTGGAGTCGCCCCACTTGTCGTCCACGCCGTACACCAGCAGGCCGTCGGCCTCGCCGTTCGCGGCGCGGTGCACGGCGTAGAACGGCTCGGTCCACGTCTCGTGTGCCGCGCGGGGCGCGACGCCTGTACGCATGCGCCACCAGCGCTCGCCGCGGCCGACGACGCCCGGCTGCCGGGCCGCCAGCGCCGCGTGCACCTCGGGGCCGGTCTTGCGGACGTCGGCGCCGTCCACCAGCTCGATCCGGCCGCCGTCCGCCGGCTGCCCGGAGCGGCGCGGGTCGAGCCGGGCGCGGTGCACCGCGATCTCCCACTCGGCGGTCCAGGCGGCGGGGCCGAAGCCGTACCGCCCGTAGATCGGGTACTCCGCGGCGACGAGCGAGGCGACCACCTCGCCGCGCTCCTTGGCCGCCGCCAGGTCCGTGGCCATCATCCGGCTGAGCAGTCCGCGGCGGCGGTGCGTGGGCGTCACCGTCACTCCGCTGACCGCGTCGGCCGTCACCGTGGCCCCGCCGACCACGGTCAGCTGCTGGGCGAACGAGCGGAACGTCGCCACGCACCGCCCGTCGTCGAAGACGCCCTGCATACGGGAGAGGTCAGCGTCCCCGAACCGGTCGGCGACCAGTTCCTCGCCCGGCTTCCCGTCGGCGGGGGTCAGGAAGCCGGTGCCCACCGCCTTCATCCAGTCGGCGATCTCGGAGTGGGTGACGGGGCGCACATCGAGGCTCATTCCTCCACGCTAAGCAGGCACGGTTCAGAATGTCGCGCGAATTTCCCCGACCTCGGCCGCCCCGCCGAGCAGCGGCGACCGTCCGATCCTCGCGACCACCGGGGCGTCCACGCCCAGCAGCTCCAGGCCGCGGGCGAGCACCGGGCCGAGCGCCCGGGCCGACCCGTCGTCGATCTTGAAGGCGAGGGCCCGCCCGTCGGCCAGGGCGATGGCCTGGACCGCCTCGGCGCCCATCTTGGAGAGCGTCCCGGGCACCTCGCGCATCAGCCAGGTGTCGGGGCGCCGGGTGCCCGCGACGTACTCCGGGTGGGCGCGCATCGCGTCCGCGACCCGGCGCTCGGCGCTCCCGGGCTCCGCGAGCACGAAGGAGCGGAAGGCGCGGGCCAGGCCGGTCAGCCCGATCGCCATCAGCGGGGCCCCGCAGCCGTCCGTGCCGACCGCCGCGACCGGTTCGCCCGCCGCCTCGGCGACGACCTGGCCGACGAGCTGCTGGAGCGGGTGCGCGGGGTCGAGGTAGGTGGCGGTGTCCCAGCCGTTGCGGACGCAGACGGCGAGCATCGCCGCGTGCTTGCCGGAGCAGTTCATCGTGATCCGCTCGCGTACGTTCCCGGCGGCGAGGTACGTCTCCGCCTCCACCGGGTCCAGCGGCAGGTCGGGCGGGGTCTGCAGGTCGGCGGGGCTCAGTCCGTGCTCGGCGAGCACCTTCCGCGCGAGGTCGAGGTGGAAGGGCTCCCCGGAGTGGCTCGCGGCGGCCAGCGCCAGCCGTTCGCCCGACAGGTCGAGGCCGGCCCGCAGGATCGCGGCGGCCTGCATCGGCTTGTTGGAGGACCGGGGGAAGACCGGTGCCGCCGGATCGCCGATCGCCCGCTCCACGCTGCCGTCGGCGGCCAGCACGACCAGCGATCCCCGGTGGTGGCCCTCGGTGAACCCGGAGCGCACGACCTCGGCCAGGACGGGCGGGGCGGCGGCCGGGGCGGAGGATATGGCGGACGGGGCGTCGCTCGACGTCATGGGTGGCCTTCCGGGGACGGGGGTGCGGGACCCGCGCCCGGAAGGGTCGCTTCAGGCGAGCAGGTCGTCCACTTGTGCTTCCCCGTCACGGTACCTGCGGGCGATCTCCGCGCCGCAATCGTCGGCCGTGCGCTGGAGCTCGTGACGGCGCCGGGAGACCTGCTGTTCGAAGCGGACGAGCCGGCCCATCGCCGTGTGCAGCTCCTCGTCCGTCCGGGCGTCCAGGTCCGACAGCTCGACCTCGGCGAGGTTCTCGGCGGCGAGCTGCCGGAACTCGTCGCCGCGCGGCGTCGTCAGCGTGACGTGCCGGGCCGAGGTGCGGTGCCGGGACGGGGTGTCGGCCAGGATCTCCGAGAGCCGGTCGACCACGGCGGCGTCCTCCACCGGCGCCTGCGGGTCCCGGCGGCGGGCCAGTTCGGCCCGGAGGATGTCGATCCGGCCCTGCACGAGCCGGCGTACGTAACTGAGATCGGCCTCGTCGCGCTGGGCGTCGCGGCGCAGCGTCCGCAGCTCCGGCAGCCGCAGCCCGCCGAACCCCGCGTCGCCGCCGGCCTGCTCCGGCACGGTGGCGGTGGCGGGCGTGGCGGGTGGCAGTACGGGACCCTGCCCCGGCAGACTGCGCTGTACGGGTGAGCGCAGGGTTCCGGCGCGGTGACGTGCGCCCGGTACGGCACCGGGAGATTGTCCGGCTCCATATGTACTCATGCTGTTCCGTCCCCTCGACCGGTGCGTCGGCACACCGACATCGTGCATCGTGCCACCCCGCGAGGGGCCGACGCAGGTGCTCTGTACCCGTTCAGCCCAAGATAGGTTGGTCTGTATGCGTGCAGTGGTACAGAGAGTGGATGGCGCGAGCGTCTCGGTCGCCGGGGCGACGGACGACCCGGCGGCCCCGGGCGTCGTCGGGGAGATCGTCGGCGAGGGCCTGTGTGTGCTGGTCGGGGTGACCCATGGCGACACCCCCGAGAAGGCGGCGCAGCTGGCCCGCAAGCTCTGGTCGGTGCGCATCCTGGAGGGCGAGAAGTCCTGTTCCGATGTGCGTGCGCCCCTCCTGGTGATTTCTCAGTTCACTCTCTACGGGGACGCCCGCAAGGGTCGCCGCCCCACCTGGAACGCCGCGGCGCCGGGCGAGGTCGCCGAGCCGCTGGTGGATGAGGTCGTGGCGCAGCTGCGGGCGCTGGGGGCGCACGTGGAGACGGGCCGGTTCGGAGCGGACATGCGCGTCTCGCTCACGAACCACGGCCCGTTCACGGTGATCGTCGAGGTGTAGCCCGTACGCCGTCGGAACAGGGGTCCTGGCGTACGGCGTCGGCACCGGGCCCCTAAGGCTCGACGACCGTCTCCTGGGCGGCCGCCGTGTCCCCGGCGATCAGCTCCGCGTCGACGGCCACGTTCCGCTTGACCAGGGCCAGGGCGATCGGGCCCAGTTCGTGGTGGCGGGCCGAAGTGGTGATGAAGCCGAGCTGGCGGCCCTCCTGGCCGTCGGCGGCCAGCCGTACCGGTGTGCCGTGGCCGGGCAGGTGCACCTCGCTGCCGTCCAGGTGCAGGAAGACGAGCCGGCGCGGCGGCTTCCCCAGGTTGTGGACGCGGGCCACGGTCTCCTGGCCCCGGTAGCACCCCTTCTGGAGGTGGACGGCGGTGCCGATCCAGCCCAGCTCGTGCGGGATGGTGCGGTGGTCGGTCTCGAAGCCGACGCGCGGCCGGTGCCCCTCGACGCGCAGCGCCTCGTACGCCAGGATCCCGGCGGCGGGCCCGTGGGCGGCGGCGAACGCCTCCAGATCCTCGCGCGGCAGGAACAGGTCCCGGCCCTGCGGGGTCTCCCGTACGGTCACCCCGTCCGGGGCTTCCACGATGGAACCGGCCGGGAGGTGGACGACGGCGATGTCCGGGGTGCGGTCGGCGACCTCGACCCGGTAGAAGAACTTCATCGACTCCAGGTAGGCGATCAGCTCGGCCTGGGTGTCGGGTTCGACGTGCATCCACACCGTCGTGCCGTCGTCCACCAGATACATCGCGTGCTCGATGTGCCCGTTGGCGGAGAGGATGAGGGCCTCGGTCGCCTGGTGCGGGGCGAGATCGCTGACGTGCTGGGTGAGCAGCAGGTGCAGCCAGCTCAGCCGGTCGTCGCCGGTGACGGTGACGACGCCCCGGTGGGAGAGGTCGACGAAGCCGTTGCCGTCGGCGAGGGCGCGTTGCTCGCGGAACAGGTCGCCGTAGTGCGCGGCGACACCTTCGTCGCGGCCTTCGGCGGGGACGGCGCCGGGCAGGGACAGCAGGGGGCTCTTCATGCGCCCAGCCTACGACTTGGCGGCGGAGTCCTTCGCGGCGTCCTGCGCCGACCCCGTCGCCTTGCCCGCCGCCCTCGCCGCCGTGCAGTCCGCGCAGCGGCCGAAGATCGCGAAGTGCTTCATGTCGGTGTCGAAGCCGAAGTCGGCGCGCAGCTTCCCCGTGAACTCGGTGACGACGGAGAGGTCCGCCTCGATGACGTCCTTGCAGTCCCGGCAGACCAGGTGGATGTGGTGGTGCCGGTCGGCGAGGTGGTACGACGGGGCGCCGTGGCCGAGATGCGTGTGACTGACGAGCCCGAGCTCCTCCAGGAGCTCCAGGGTCCGGTACACGGTGGAGATGTTCACGCCGGACGCCGTCTTGCGCACCTCGCACAGGATGTCGTCCGGAGTGCCGTGCTCCAGGGCGTCGACCGCCTCCAGGACGAGCTGCCGCTGGGGCGTCAGCCGGTAGCCGCGCTGCCGGAGGTCGGTCTTCCAGTCGGTGGTCACCACACGCCCAGTCTAGGGCGTGCGGTCAAACCCCGGCCGGGGCCCGCGGCCCCGGCGCTCCTACTTGAAGAACGCGATGCCGTCGTCCGGCATGTCCTCGAGGTTCCGCGCCATCTCGGCGACCTCCTCGGGGGTGACGACCTTCTTCAGGTGCGCCGACATGTACGGGCGCAGCTCGACGTCGGGGGTGGCCTTCTCGCCGACCCACATCAGGTCGCTGTTGACGTACCCGTAGAGCCGCTTGCCGCCGCTGTACGGGCCGGAGGCCGCCGTGCGGGCGACGGCGTCGGTGACCAGGTCGATCTGCGGCTTCTGGTCCGCCAGCTCGCCGTACCAGATCTCGATGACGCCCTGGTCGCGGGACATGACGACCTCGACCTTGCGGTCCTTGTCGATGCGCCAGTAGCCGCTCTCGGTCTCCAGCGGCCGGACCTGCTTGCCCTCTCCGTCCAGGACCCAGGTGTGGGAGACGTACTCCAGGAAGTCCCGGCCGTCGTGGCTGAAGGTGACTTCCTGGCCGAAGTTGCACTTCTCGGCGCCGGGGAAGTCGGACACGCCCGCGCCCGCCCAGTTGCCGAGGAGGAAGGCCAGCGGGACGAGGTCCGGGTGGAGGTCGGACGGAATCTCGATCATGAGCGGCTCAGACGATCTGTGAGGGTGCGGGGTGGGCGGGGAACCGTTGCGCGACGAGGGTCAGCGCTGGCCCTGGTACAGCTTCTTCACGGTGATCGCAGCGAAGGCGGTGACGCCCACGCAGACCAGGACCAGCAGGGCGGTGAAGAATGCCTCAAGCACAGGGGGCTCCTCGTGACGAGCGGTTGGCGGCGACGGCATGGCCGGGCCCCCAGCCTAATGGGTGGGGGCCCGGTCTTCTCGTTCAGGTGCCGGTCGCGGGCCGCGCCCGCACGCACCTCAGGCGAGCAGCTGGTTCTGCAGGATCAGCGTCTGCTGGAAGGGGATGCGGGCCGTCTCCCGCTTTCCGGGACGCTCGTGCACGACGAGCGCCATCGTGTCCCCCGCCAGGGTGTACGCCTGCCGGACGTGCTCGGCCCCGAAGGGCGCCTGCTCGGTGAAGACGAACGAGGACAGGTTCTCGATGTCGTTGGCCGAGCCCCAGGCGGGGTCGAGGTCGGTGGTGTCCGTACGCGCCAGCGGCCTGCCGGCCGACGAGCCCACGTTCAGGTCGTCGATCATGCGGCTCGCGAACGCCGTGGAGTTGAACCGCACCAGGTAGATCCGGGACGTCGTGCCGTCCGGCATGGTCCAGCCGCGCGCCGCGATGTGCCGTGGGGCGGCGTCCTTCAGGAGCTGGGCCACCGGCCGCCGGTCCTGCTCCCGGTAGGCGTCGAGGAAGGTCTCCGTGGAGATCCAGCCGCCGGTCAGCTTCTTGTCGGGCTTCGCTCCGGCGGGGGCCGGGAGGAGGAGTTCGCGCAGGTCGGCGTGGTGGATCTCGGCCGGGTTGCCGGGCGAGAACGGCCGGGGTGAGCCGGCCGGCAGCGCGGGCAGGGACAGGTCCGGGTAGTCCCAGCGGCCGTCGCCCTCGGTGGCGAGCCCGGGGACGTCGGTGCGCTCCAGCGAGGCGATCCCGAAGGCCGTACCGGTGCCGAGCACCCCGAAGGCGAGCGCGGCGGCCGTCCACCGCGCCACGGCCCGCAGGACCCGCCGGGGCGGCCTGGGCGCGGCGTCGGCCGCGCCGGGCACCACGGGCGGGGCTCCGGGCAGCGGGGGCGCGCCCTCGGGCAGTGCGTGCGGGGCGGGTGCGGGAGGCACCTCGGGTGCGGGAGGCGCCTCGGGTGCGGGAGGCGCCTCGGGTGCGGGAGGCACCTCGGCCTCCCCCGGGGTCACCGTCTGCTCGCTCATATGTACTCCCCCGGGGACGCGATGTGGTCGAGCTGGTCCTTCACCAGGTCCCCGACCTCGGACGGGCTGAACGGCTTGCTGCCGCTCGCTTCGACGGAAACCGAGACCTCACCCTCGTAAGCGATGCAGAGGACGCCGTCGAGGGTGTCCTTGTCGCCCTTGGGCAGCCGGTAGCAGGCGGCCTTCTCGTGGCCCTCGATCGACGGGCCCTTGCGGAGCTCGTCGACGCCGTCCAGCAGCTTCTTGCGGTCCGCGTAGTTCCGGTGGACCGCCCGCTTGTCCTTCATCTTCACGACCTCCACGTTCACGAGGAGGTCGTTGGAGTCCGCGAGGTACGAGCGCTTCGCGATGCCCTGGATGCGCAGCTTCTCGACGAACCTGTTCAGCTCCCGGCGTTCCTTCCCCGCCAGGCCGCGCCCCATCTCCTTCATCGCCGCCGAGGCCTTGGCGCCGCTCGTCTCGCTGTCGTTGCCGAGGTCGCCGATGTCCGGGCCGAGCCGGTAGCCCTTCGGCACCGGGAGCAGCAGCTTGGCCAGCTCGGTGTCGTGGCGGCCCCGGGACGGATCGCCGGCCGGGTCCTCGCCCTTCGGTACGTGGGCCTCGTCCCAGATCGTCGTCGTGACGGTCCGGTCGGCGGCGTCCACGGTGTTCTTCGTGTAGCCGGCGGCGCCGCCGACCGCCCCGAGCACCAGGACGACGGGCAACGCGGTCAGCAGCACCCTGCGCACCCGGCGTCCCCGGTGTTCCCCGTCGGGGGCGGGCTCGGTCGCGGCGTCGGTCACCGGCGCGGTCACGTGGTTCGTGCGGTCGTCGGTCACAGCCGCTCCAACTGTCGCTCGGCCAGCGTCCGGATGTCCTTCTCGCTGATCGGGGCGGTGTCGTAGATGCTGATGTCGAGGGCGATGTCGCCGCGTACGGCGAGGGCCCTGGCCCGGTAGGACGGGAGGTATCCGGCCTTCCGCTCGACCGGGTAGAGGAAGTAGCGGCCCTCGCGGCTGCCCTTGATCGCTTCGCCCGTGTTGCCCGCGCCGTCTTTGTCCCACGGCATGTACATGATCTGGTCGTCGAAGTGCTCCGCCGCGCCGTGCTGGTCGCCTGACCGGAACTGGATGAGCGAGACCTGGGTCTCCCGGTGCTCCCCCTGCTCCCAGGCGACCGAGGCGACTCGGCGCAGCTCAAGACCGCCCAACGCCTCGAACATGTAGTGCGGGTCCTCGTACCCCTCGGCGTACTGCTCGATGGGCTCCCAGCCGTCACCGAGGCCGAGTTCGTCGATGAGCGTCTTCCGCGTGCCCTTGGGCCGGTCGATGAGCAGCTTGCGCAGGTCTCCGTCCGTCCTGACCCGCCGGTCCTGGGCGGCCGGCAGCGGGGCCGGGGCCCGGTCGGCGGAGAGCGGCTTCGCCGGGTAGCCGAGGCCGGGCTGCGACAGGGCGGCCAGCGGCGTCGGCTCCCGCTCCGCCTGGACGCCGTAGCCCACGGCGACCCCGCCCACGATCCCGAGCAGGGCCGCCGCCGCGATGATCAGCGTCGTACGGCCGCGCGGCCGGCGGCGTACGGGCGGGGCGGGCGGCTCGGCCGGCTCACCGACGCCGAGCGGCTCAGCAGGCACGTCGGCGCCCGGCTGTGCGGCTGGAATGGTGTCGTTCGGTTCCAAAAGGGTCCCCCCAAGAGACCTGAAGCGCGGGTTCCCTTACCTGCGCGCACAGGTGACCCCCAGGAGGGCAAGGAGGTTGCCTCCCCGACGATTACAGTTCGGCATATGCCGAAGAAGCTTGTGATCAAGGTGACCGCCGGGCCCGAGGCCGCCGAGCGCTGCTCGCAGGCCTTCACCGTGGCGGCCGTGGGCGTCGCCAGCGGGGTGGAGGTCTCGCTCTGGCTGACCGGGGAGTCCTCGTGGTTCGCGCTGCCGGGCCGGGCCGCCGAGTTCGAACTGCCGCACGCCGCACCGCTGCCCGACCTGCTGGACTCGATCCTGGCGGGCGGCCGGATCACCCTGTGCACCCAGTGCGCGGCGCGGCGCGACATCACGGAGAAGGACGTGCTGGAGGGCGTACGCATCGCCGGTGCGCAGGTGTTCGTGCAGGAGGCCCTGGCGGACGACACACAGGCGCTCGTCTACTGAGGCCTGCTGGGACCTACCGGCGCTTCTTGCCGTCCAGCTCGTCCCACCACTCGTCGGACTTCGGGTCGCCGGAGGGGTCGTCCCACCAACGGTCCTCCGGACCCCGCCGGTTGGCGACCATCGCGGCGATCGGGGGATCACCATGGCGACGACGCACATCGCGATGGCGGCGGGCATGGACCACAGGCGCACCACGGCCCAGGCGGACACGAAGAGCACGACGCATCCGCCCATCATCAGGAAGTAAGTCCTCCTGCGTCGGGCGTACATGCTTCCAGCGTAGGACTCCCGCCGCCGGACGGCACGAAGGGCCGCACCCCGCGTCAGGTGGCGTCCAACCCCTGGGGTGCGGCCCTCCGGCCGTTCGGTGTGCCGTGGAAGACGGCGTGCCGCGGATCCCGCGAGGGATCAGACGGCGATGGCGACCTCGGAGAGTCCGCCGGTCTGCGCGACGACCGTGCGGTCGGCGCTGCCGCCCGGAACCAGGGCGCGGAGCGTCCAGGTGCCCTCGGCGGCGTAGAACCGGAACTGTCCGGTCGCCGAGGTCGGGACCTCGGCGGTGAACTCACCGGTCGAGTCCAGGAGGCGCACGTAGCCGGTGACGGGCTCGCCGTCGCGGGTCACGCTGCCCTGGATGGTGGTCTCACCGGGCTTGATCGTCGAAGCGTCGGGGCCACCGGCCTGTGCTCCACACATGGTTCTGTCCTTCGGGTCGTCGTGGTGCTGGTCGGTGGGTTACTTGTTGGCGCCGAGCTCGATCGGCACGCCGACGAGGGAGCCGTACTCCGTCCAGGAACCGTCGTAGTTCTTGACGTTCTCCTGGCCGAGCAGCTCGTGGAGCACGAACCAGGTGAGCGCGGAGCGCTCACCGATGCGGCAGTAGGCGATGGTGTCCTTCGACAGGTCGACCTGCTCGTCCTCGTAGAGGGCCTTCAGCTCGTCGTCCGACTTGAAGGTGCCGTCGTCGTTGGCGTTCTTCGACCACGGGATGTTGCGGGCGCTCGGCACGTGGCCGGGGCGCTGCGACTGCTCCTGCGGGAGGTGGGCCGGGGCGAGCAGCTTGCCGCTGAACTCGTCGGGCGAGCGCACGTCGACCAGGTTCTGGCTGCCGATGGCCTTGACGACGTCGTCGCGGTAGGCGCGGATCGACTCGTCCTGCGGCTTGGCCGTGTACTGGGTGGCCGGGCGCGTGGGGACGGCGTCGGTCAGGTCGCGGGAGTCGAGCTCCCACTTCTTGCGGCCGCCGTCGAGGAGCTTGACGTTCTCGTGGCCGTACAGCTTGAAGTACCAGTAGGCGTACGAGGCGAACCAGTTGTTGTTGCCGCCGTAGAGGACGACCAGCGTGTCGTTGCCGATGCCCTTCTCGCTGAGCAGCTTCTCGAAGCCGGCCTGGTCGACGAAGTCACGGCGGACCGGGTCCTGGAGGTCCTTGGTCCAGTCGATCCGGATCGCGTTCTTGATGTGGTTCTTCTCGTACGCCGAGGTGTCCTCGTCCACCTCGACGATCGCGACCTGCGGGTCGTCGATGTGGGCCTCGACCCAGTCGGCGTCTACCAGGACGTCGCTGCGGCTCATGTTGTTCTCCTCCGGGGCAGTCTGCGGCGGGGTGGTGCGAGATGCGGAGTTGCTGGGTGCGGGTGTACGCGCGGAGGCACGGAACGCGGCGCGTACGGGGCACGGGGTCGGCCCTGGGTGACGGTCGAGGGGCGACGGTCGGAGAGCCGGGGGAAGCGGGGCGGCTGCGGTGGTGCGAGCGGTCCCGGTCAGAAGGTGCGACAGAGCATGGCGGCGACGCGGCACAGGTCTACTGCCCGCCGCTTCGTGAGATCCGCCTGTCGCTTCATGCGTCCGATCGTAGGGAGGTACGGACGGAGATGTCACCGTCGTGTCGCATGGTGAGACACGATCATCCGTGATGCGAGACAGGAGAGGGGTGATCCGGCCCGGGATCCGCCGCCGGGCGCTCGGAGCCTTCCCCGCATCTGCGGAACGGACGCGGGTGTCTCACCATCCGGATCGGAGGGGCGGATCAGGCGGTCGGCCCCGTCGGCCGGTCAGCCCGTCAGCCGGTCAGCCGGTCAGGGAGACGTCCGAGCCGCTCACCGAGATCTCCAGGCCCTTCTCGGTCACCTTGACCTCCCGGAGCTCCAGCCCCTCGGGCAGTCCGTCTATGTCGCCCTCGAAGTCGGTCCTGCTGCGAACCAGGTCCTCGACACCGGGGATCCCCGAGCCCGGCACCTCGTCCGCGCGCACCTTGATCGTGTGGCCGTCGACGCGGGTCACGGTGGACAGGACGCTGCGCGAGATCGGCCGGCCGAGGATCTGGACCGTGCCGGTGACCTTCGCCTTGCCCTCGCCGCCGTACTCCACGACGACGCCGTCGCTGGCCGCGGCCGTCAGGTCCTTGTACGTGACGAGCGCGGTGCCGGTGGCGCGGGTGGCGGTCGCACTGCGGTAGCCGGAGCCGAGCTTCACGTCGTACAGCCGGGCCCGGACCTCGCTGACCCGGATGGTGCGGCCCGCGGCGCTGGTCTTCATGCCGGTGAGGTTGACGTCCACTCGGTCCAGCCGCGATCCGGCCAGCTGGGTGAGGAAGGGGAAGCCCTTGATCGAGATCTCCGTCGTGGCGGGCCCGTCCCCGCTGATCGTGACCCGGTCCTCGGCCTCGGACTCGGCGTACCGGACGGCCGCGCGGTCGACGACGAGGAAGAGGCCGCCGAGCACCACCACCAGGACCAGCAGTATTCGCAGTGCGCGCATGTCTCGATTCCCCACCCTGAGCCGATCGGTCCCCCTGGCGCCCGTGAGCCTACTGCGGCAGGAGTGGACGCCCTGGGTGATCGACGACCGACGGCCCCCCGGTGGTTCCCGAGGGGCCGTCAGCAGCCGTACGCGCCAGGGGGCGGCGGTCAGAGGAGGGCGCGGCCGACCAGGTAGACGGCCGGGGCCGCCAGGGTCAGCGGCAGCGCCACCCCGGCGGTCATGTGCACGAACCGGGACGGGTAGTCGTAGCTCGCCACGCGCAGCCCGATGAGCGCGCAGCCGGCCGCCGCGAGACCGAGCAGTGTGCCCTGCTGCCCGAAGTCGGTCGCGTTGCCGAGGACGAGGCCCGTGCCCACGCCCGCGACCAGCGCCATCACGAGGGAGGCCGCGCCGGGCAGCGGAAGCGCGCGGACGAGCGTGGCCGCCGCGACGGCCGCCCCGCCGACGACCACCGCGTCAGGTGCCGCCGCGAGCATTCCGCCCGCGAGCACCGCGAGGGACGCGGAGACGACGGTGGCCATCAGGCCGTACATCCGCTCGTCGGCCCCCGCGTGGCTGCGGAGCTGCAGGACCACGGTGAGCAGCACCCAGACTCCGAGGGTGCCCAGCAGCGCGGCGGGACCGTGCTCCCGGCCCGCCACGAGCAGGGCGACATCGGCGACCAGTCCCCCGGCGAAGGCGAGCGCGATGCCCTGGCGGGCGGGCCACATGCCGTTGAGCCGGAACCAGCCGGCGGCCGTCACCGCCTGGAGGAGCACCACCGGGACGAGCAGGGCGTACGTCCCGAACGCCGCGCCGCCCGCGAGCAGCAGGCCGAGCGCGGCGGTGAGCGCCGCGGGCTGGATCCCCGGGGCGATGATCGGCGAGCGCCCCTCGGCACGGGCCCGCTGGGCGTCGGTGATCCGGGCGTTGCCGAGCGTCGTGGGCGCGCCGTAGCCGGTGTCGCCGGGTTCCGGTTGCGCGGCGGCGGGCGCGGGCGCGGTCACCGGCTCGGTTACGGGAGCGGGTGCGGGGGCGGCCGGGGCGGCGGGCGTGGCCGGGACCTCGGGCGGCAGCGGGTAGGAGCCCGAGGCGCCCTGGGGCGGCAGATAGGCGGTGTCGGCGGCCGAGGAGGGGTACGCCTGCTGTCCCCGGTGGTGCGGGGGCTGCGGCTGCTGCTGCGCGTACGGTCCGGGCTGCTGCTGCCCGTACGGCTGGGGCTGAGGCTGCTGCTGCGCGTACGGCTCCGGCTGAGGCTGCCCGTACGACGGGGGCTGCTGAGGCTGCCCGTACTGCTGGGGCTGCTGGGGCTGCTGCGCCTGCCCGTGCCCGTGGCCGTGACTCTGCCCGTGACCGAGGCCCTGCGCGTATCCCTGGCCCTGCCCGGGACCGAGGCCCTGCGCGTATCCCTGGCCCTGCCCGTGACCGAGGCCCTGCGCGTGTCCCTGGCCCTGCCCGTAGCCGTCGCCCTGCCCGTAACCGTGCGCCTGCCCCTGTCCGTACCCCTGCCCCGGGTCCCCCTCCGGGCGGATCGTCGGCTGGTACTGCGTGTCCCAGGTCGGCGCCTGCCACGTCTGCGTGCCGCCCTGGTCGAAGGCGGCCGGCTCCTGGGCCCCGGCGTGCTGCCCGGCCGTGCCGTCGGGCCAGTGCGGCGGCGCGGGCCGCCGCGGGTGCTCGGGGTCGTACGGATACGGGTACTGCTGATCGCTGCTGCTCATGGCCTGCGGTTCACCCTCCTGCGAACGGCGGGAGCACCTCGACCGTGCCGCCCTCGGCAAGGCGTACGGTCTCATGCTCGCGGGTCCCCACGGGGTCCCCGTCGATGAGGAACGAGCACCGCCGGAGCACCTGGCTCAGCTCGCCGGGGTGCCTCTCGCGCACCGCGTCGAGCGCCTCGGCGAGGGTCGCCGCCGCGTACGGCTCCTCCGCGGTGCCCGCGGCGGCCTTCGCCGCGGCCCAGTAGCGGATCGTCCCCGCTGCCATGGCGCCACTCCTTCGGTCGGTCGGTTCGTCGGACGCCTCGTGCGTCAGCTCTCCATGATGGGTCACGCGGGCGGTGTGCCCGTCGCCCAGGCGGCGATACGGGCCAGGAGGGCGTCGTCCGCCGCGTTCTCCGCGTGGCCCATCCCCCGCTCCACCCACAGCTCCGCGCCGCCGGGACCGGCCGCCTCCGCCAGCATCCTGGGGTGGTCCAGCGGGAAGTACGGGTCCCGGTCGCCGTGCACGAGCAGCAGCGGGGCCGGGGCGATGAGCGGGACCGAGGCGACCGGGGAGAGCGGGACGGGGTCCCAGTCCTCGGTGGCGATACGGGTACGGAATCCGTAGCGGCCGACGAGACGGCCCGAGGGGCGGGTGACCACCCAGTGCAGCCGGCGCATCGGGGCCGTCCCCCGGTAGTACCAACGGGCAGGCGCACTGACGGAGACCACCGCGTCCGAGTGCGCCCCTGTGCGCCGTGTGCGCCCCTCGCGCTCCGGCACGCGAACGGGTGTAACCCCGGCCGCGGATTCCGCGCCCCCGGCGGCGGGCTCCGCCGTATACAGAGCGCCGTGCCGGAGCACCACCGAGCCGCCCATCGAGAACCCGACCGTCACCACCCGGGTGTGCCCGAGCGAGCGCGCCCAGGCCACCGCCGCCGCCAGGTCCAGCACCTCGCGGTCGCCCACCGTGGAGCGCCCGCCGGACCGTCCGTGACCTCGGAACGAGAACGTGATCACGGCCGCACGCTGGGCGAACACCCGCGCGGCACGGCGTACGGCGGGACGGTCGGCCGACCCGGTGAACCCGTGCGCGACGACGATCGCGGGGGTCGCCGCCGGGGTCGCGGCGAGGGCGCCGGCCGCCCGGTCGCCCGGCGCCCCGAAGCCCGCCGTACACGGCTCGTACACCGCTTCGACCGGCACGCCGTCATCTGTCAGCAATGTGGCGAATCGTGGGGGTGGCGTGAGGAAGGGAACAGAAGAACCCCGGAATCGACCCTCGGACACGGAACTCATGTGGGCTATTCTGCTGCGAAGAGGATCCGGGCAATGCAGCCCCCGGGTCCTTTTGTGCTTTACGGGCGTTGTTACGACGACGTTTCCACAAGCTCAGCGGTCCCCGGGGCGCGGGACCGCACGCAATACCCGCTTGACGTACGAAGCAGTGCCGCATACTCCCCCGGGTCCGGCCCGGGAGTGCCCCTCTCGCAGGGAACGAGGAGGACCGACGTAATGGGCGAGCGAACCGTGCAACACGATCGACCGAACCAGGCAGGTGGGCGGCGATGAGTTCACTGCTGCTTCTCACGAACGCACTCCAGCCGTCGACGGAGGTGCTTCCCGCCCTCGGTCTTCTGCTCCACAGCGTGCGGGTGGCCCCCGCCGAGGGCCCGGCCCTGGTGGACACCCCGGGCGCCGACGTGATCCTCGTCGACGGGCGGCGCGACCTTCCCCAGGTCCGCTCCCTCTGTCAGCTGCTGCGGTCCACCGGGCCCGGCTGCCCGCTGATCCTCGTCGTCACCGAGGGCGGTCTCGCGGCCGTCACCGCCGACTGGGGCGTGGACGACGTCCTGCTGGACACGGCGGGACCCGCGGAGGTCGAGGCGCGGCTGCGGCTCGCCATGGGCCGCCAGCAGATCACCTCGGACGATTCCCCGATGGAGATCCGCAACGGTGATCTCTCCGTCGACGAGGCGACGTACAGCGCGAAACTCAAGGGCCGGGTCCTGGACCTGACCTTCAAGGAATTCGAACTGCTGAAATACCTCGCCCAGCACCCGGGCCGGGTGTTCACCCGCGCCCAGCTCCTCCAGGAGGTCTGGGGGTACGACTACTTCGGCGGTACGCGGACGGTCGACGTCCACGTACGGCGGCTGCGCGCCAAGCTCGGCCCCGAGCACGAGTCGCTGATCGGGACCGTCCGCAACGTCGGCTACCGCTTCGTCGTGCCGGAGAAGGTCGAACGCGCGGCGGAGGAGGCGAAGGAGCGCGCGGGCGGGCGGCCGAAGGGGGACGGACCCGTCGCCCGTTCGGAGCAGTCCTCTTCGGCCACGGCGGAGGAAGAGGCCCCGGTCCGGGCTGCCAAGGGATAGGTCCATCCGCGTAGACTGCCGCGCGTGGCCAAGGTGACGCGGGACGATGTGGCGAGACTGGCGGGGACGTCGACCGCGGTCGTCAGCTACGTCATCAACAACGGACCCCGGCCGGTCGCCCCGGCCACGCGTGAGCGGGTGCTCGCCGCGATCAAGCAGTTGGGCTACCGGCCCGACCGGGTCGCCCAGGCCATGGCCTCGCGCCGCACGGACCTCATAGGCATGATCGTGCCGGACGCCCGGCAGCCGTTCTTCGCGGAGATGGCGCACGCGGTCGAACAGGCCGCCGCCGAGCGCGGGAAAATGGTGCTCGTCGGGAATTCCGACTACCGCGACGAGCGCGAGGTCCACTATCTGCGGGCCTTCCTCGGCATGCGGGTCTCCGGTCTTATCCTGGTCAGCCAGGGCCCCAGCGAGCGCGCCGCCGCCGAGATCGAGGCCTGGGACGCCCGGGTCGTCCTGCTGCACGAGCGCCCCGAGGCGATCGACGACGTCGCCGTCGTCACCGACGACGTGGGCGGCGCCCAGCTCGCCACCCGGCATCTGCTGGAGCACGGCCACCCGTACGTGGCCTGCCTCGGCGGTACCGAAGAGACCCCGTCGGTCGGCGACCCGGTCGCCGACCACGTCGAGGGCTGGCGGCGGGCGATGCACGAGTCGGGCCGCTCCACGGAGGGCCGGCTGTTCCAGGCCCCGTACAACCGTTACGACGCCTACCAGGTCGCCCTCGGGCTGCTGTCGGGCCCCGACCGGCCGCCGGCGATCTTCTGCGCCACGGACGACCAGGCCTTCGGTGTGCTGCGGGCCGCCCGTGAGCTGCGCATCGACGTGCCGGGCGAGCTGGCGGTGGCGGGCTTCGACGACGTGAAGGAGGCGGGTCTCACCGATCCGCCGCTGACCACGGTCTACTCCGACCGCCCGGCGATGGCCCGGGCGGCCGTGGACCTGGTGCTGGACGACGCGCTGCGGGTCTCCGGGTCGCGGCGGGAGCGGCTGAAGCAGTTCCCGTCCGCGCTGGTGGTCCGGCGCTCCTGCGGCTGCGGGGAGCCCTCCGCGTCCGGCTGACCCGCTGCCCGCTGCGGCCTTTACAGCGGGCATACGCGGTTCTTCCGGGCTTCTCAGGACGTACTCAGGCCGTTCTCATCTTCGCCGCCCAGCCTGGTGGACATGACGGAGAACCTTCGCCCGAGCGGCGCGCACTCGACGGACCAGGACCCGACCTCGTACCCGTACGCCTCCTCCTACGGAACGGCGTACGACGGCGCTGCGGGCGGCTACCCGCCGCCCCCCGCGTATGCCCCCACGACGGGTCGGCGCAAGGCGAAGCGGCCGGTGGCGCTGCTGGCGGCGGTGGCGATCGCGGCGGGCGTGATCGGCGGCGGCACCGCCACCCTCGTCGGCCAGTTCAACGGCCAGAACTCCGCCGCCACCGGTTCGGGCGGCGCGGTCAACGGCACCACCGTCTCGCAGAGCAGCAAGGGCACCGTGGCGGGCGTCGCGGAGGCGGTCTCGCCCGCGATCGTGGAGATCGGCGCGGCCTCCTCGGCGGGCAAGTCCACCGGATCGGGTGTGGTGATCACCGAGGACGGCGAGATCGTCACCAACAACCACGTCATCTCGGGTGCCCAGCAGATCCAGGTGACCCTCTCCACCGGCAGGACGTACACCGCCGATGTCGTGGGCACCGACCCCGACAAGGACCTGGCACTCATCAAGCTCCAGGGCGCGAGCGGGCTGAAGACGGCGACGCTGGGCGACTCCTCCCAGGTCAAGGTCGGCGAGGAGGTCGTGGCGATCGGCTCGCCCGAGGGCCTGACCGGCACCGTAACCAGCGGCATCGTCTCCGCGCTCGACCGGGACGTCACCGTCGCCAAGGACGACTCCGGCAGCTCCGGCCAGGGGCAGGGCCAGGGCCGGCAGGGCGGCGGCCAGGAGTGGCCGTTCGAGTTCGGCGGGCAGCAGTTCAACGGCGACACGGGCGAGGAGACCACCACGTACAAGGCGCTCCAGACCGACGCGTCGCTCAACCCCGGCAACTCCGGCGGCGCGCTGATCAACATGGACGGGGAGATCATCGGCATCAACTCCGCGATGTACGCGCCCAGTTCCTCGGCGGCGGGCAGCGGTTCCTCGGCGGGCAGCGTGGGGCTCGGTTTCGCGATCCCGGTGAACACGCTCAAGGCCGACCTGGACACCCTGCGCGCGGGGAACGGCTCCTGACCGTGCGAGGCTGAGAGCGCCCCCGCAGGGCGCACGGACCCGGGTCGACACGAGAAGAGGACGAGACAGCGATGAGCCCCGCCGAAGACGATCCCCAGCGCATCCTGATCGTCGACGACGAGCCGGCCGTGCGCGAGGCGCTGCGGCGCAGTCTCGCCTTCGAGGGATACGGGACGCAGGTCGCGGTCGACGGGTACGACGCCCTGGCGATGGCCGAGGCGTACGCCCCCGACCTCATCGTCCTGGACATCCAGATGCCCCGGATGGACGGGCTCACCGCCGCCCGCCGCATCCGGGCCACCGGCTCGACCACGCCCATCCTGATGCTCACCGCCCGCGACACCGTCGGGGACCGGGTCACCGGACTCGACGCCGGGGCGGACGACTACCTGGTCAAGCCGTTCGAGCTGGACGAGCTGTTCGCCCGGATCCGCGCCCTGCTGCGCCGCAGCAGTTACGCGTCGGCAGCGGCGGCGGGCGCACAGGCCCCCGACGACGACGTGCTGTCCTTCGGGGACCTGCGGATGGACCTGGCGACCCGCGAGGTCACCCGGGGCGAGCGGCGGGTGGAGCTGACCCGTACGGAGTTCACGCTCCTTGAGATGTTCCTGTCGCACCCGCGCCAGGTGCTGACCCGGGAGCAGATCCTCAAGGCCGTCTGGGGCTTCGACTTCGAGCCGAGCTCCAACTCCCTGGACGTGTACGTGATGTACCTGCGCCGCAAGACCGAGGCGGGCGGTGAGCCGCGCCTCGTCCACACCGTGCGCGGGGTGGGCTACGCGCTGCGGACGGCCGGGAGCGGAGAGGCGTGAGCGGGTCGACGCCCGTCGCGGACGGGCGGGAGCAGGGTGGCGTCAGCGGGTCGACGGCCGTCGCGGGCGGGCGGCGGCGGAGCCTGCACCCGCTGCGCCGGTTCCGGGCGCTGCCGCTGCGCTCCCGGCTGGCCCTGCTGGTGGCCACGGCGGTCGCGGTGGCGGTCGCGGCGGTGGCGGTGGCGTGCTGGTTCGTGACCCGGGAGCAGCTGGAGGGCCAGCTCGACGACTCGCTGCGCAACGCGAAGATGGACAACGCGCCGATGCGCGATCTGCTGTCCTCGTGCCTGAGTGGCGGGCAGTTGCCCGCCCAGGAGTTCCCCGGCCAGTACACGGTGCAGATCGTCGCGGCGAACGGCGACTACTGCACGGCCCCGAACACGACGCCCGTCCCCGCCCAGCCCAGCGACATCGCGGTGGCGGCGGGGCGGAAGGCCGACGCCCTGCACACGACGGAGAACGACCGCGGAGAGGACATGCGGGTCTACACCCGCAAGCTGCCGCCGGTGGTCAGCTCCGGCCAGGCCAACAACGAGCTGGCCGTCTCGGTGGCCCGCCCGCTCAGCGAGATCGACGCACCGCTGTCCACGCTCGCCTGGGTGCTGGCCCTGGTCGGCGGCATCGGCGTCGTCGGCGCGGGCGCGGCCGGGCTGTGGGTGGCGCGGGCGGGGCTGCGCCCGGTGGACGAACTCACCGAGGCGGTCGAGCACGTGGCGCGCACGGAGGACCTGACCGTGCGCATCCCGGTCGACGGCGAGGACGAGATCGCCCGGCTGTCGAACTCCTTCAACTCGATGGCCGCCCAGCTCGCCTCCTCCCGCGACCGCCAGTCTCAACTGATCGCGGACGCGGGCCACGAGCTGCGCACCCCGCTGACCTCGCTGCGGACGAACGTGGAGCTGCTGGCCCGCAGCGACGAGACGGGCCGGGTGATCCCGCCGGAGGACCGCAAGGCGCTGATGGCTTCGGTGAAGGCGCAGATGACGGAGCTGGCCGCGCTGATCGGCGACCTCCAGGAGCTGGCCCGCCCGGACGCGGCCGAGCCGGGCCCGCTCCAGGTGGTGGCCCTGCACGAGATCACCCGCTCCGCCCTGCGCCGCGCCCGCCTGCGCGGCCCGGAGCTGACGATCACGGAGGACCTGGCCCCCTGGTACGTACGGGCGGAGCCGGCGGCGCTGGAGCGGGCGATCGTCAACGTCCTGGACAACGCGGTGAAGTTCAGCCCGCCGCACGCCACGATCGACGTGCGGCTGCACCGGGGCGAGCTGACCGTACGGGACCGGGGCCCCGGCATCCCCGCCGAGGAACTCCCCCACGTCTTCGAACGCTTCTGGCGCTCCCCGACCGCCCGCCAGCTCCCCGGCTCGGGCCTCGGGCTGTCCATCGTGGCCCGTACGGTGCACCAGGCGGGCGGCACGATCGCCCTGCGCCCGGCCCCGGACGGGGGCCCGGGCACGGCGGCGGCGCTGACGCTGCCGGGAGCGCCGACGCCGCCGCCGGAGATGTGAGGGCCGGGGGCCCTCCTCTCACCCCACCGGGTTGTGCCGGATCAGCGACTCGACGAGCCCGGACCGCTGGTTCGGGTAGTCCAGCGGGACGATGCCGAGCCCGGTCCACCCGGCGGTCTCCGCGCGCTCCAGGAAGGAGTGCACCTGCGGGTTGAGCCGGTCGGCGTTCCAGCGGGGCGGCATCAGGGCGGCCGTGGAGACGTAGTTCATGTAGAACTTGCCGGGCTGCCCGGCCGCCTTGCGGAACTGGGCCTCGATCTTCGGGTACTTGGCGAACGGCTCCGCCATGTAGTCGTCCTGGATGTCGAAGAGTGCCGGGTCCGCGTACCGCACCCCGGGCAGCCCGCCGTTGTCCGCCAGCAGCACCACCTTGCCGCGGGCCCCGCCGAGGTCGGGGAGGGTGGAGTCGAGGCGGAACAGGGACCGCCAGCCCCGCCGGTCCAGGTAGTCGTCGAAGACCGCCCGGAACGCGGCGTCGCTCTCGGAGGAGTACTCCTGCTTGACCCGCATCAGCACGGTCTCGGTCGGGCGGGTGGCGAGGAAGTCCCGGCAGGCGATGAGGACATCGCCGAACATCATGTTCTGGAACGACGCCCCGTGGTGGATCGCGAACGAGCCGTCGATCAGCCGGCACCGTACGTCGAGGAAGCGGATGCCACTCGTCAGCTGCTGCGCGATCGTGGTGTTCTGGCACTCCGACCAGGGCCCTCCGAACCGGGCCCCCGAGTCGTGCGTCCCCGGGATCGTCAGCCGCTGGAGCGCGGTGCCGTCGGGCAGGGCGGCCATCCAGTCCTGCGTCCCCCGGACCGCCCGGGCCTTCTCCCGCGTGGCGGCGACGGCGGGCGCCGTGCCGACGATCGCGGTGGCGGACACGGCGAGGGCACCGGCCAGAAAGCCTCTGCGGGAGGGCCGGGACGGGGAAGCGGAGTCGGGCGTGCGCGCGGGGGTGGACACGGGGGTACCTCCAAGGGCCGTGGGGGGTCGGACCGGGCCCGGCCTGACCGGGCGGTAACCCTTGGATTCTGTCGGGTGCACGTCACACAGGAAAGAGGACGTACGCGCCCGTCTGGAGACGTGGGCCGCGCCAGGGTGAACGGAATACCACGGAACGGAATATTCATCATGTCACCGGCCGGAATTATCGAACCCGCATAAAAAGATTGCCGGAATTCACGAAGGACCTTTATTCTGGGACCACTTGACCGGTCCATTCGACCGGCGCCGCCACGGAGAAATGGCGATTTCCGGCGAGCCCACGAGCAGCGGCCGACGCCTTCCTTTCCCTCCGCCGCGGAATCCATCGACCACATGCGAGGAAGACCTGTGCGACGTTTGACCTCCGCCGCCCTTTCCCTGAGCGCCCTGCTGGCCGCCTCCGCGCTTGTCGCCCCCGCGGCGGGCGCCGCACCGCGGGACGACAACCCGGCCACCGCACCTGCCGGGTGGGAAAGGGTGGACGCGGCCGAGCTGGCGAGATTCGCCGGGAGCGAGGGGAGACCCCAGGCCCCGGCCGCCACGGGCCGCAGCGCCTCCGTCCGGACGGAGGACTCCGGAACCTTCGCCCTCAAGTCGGCCCGTAACGGAAAGTTCACTGCCACCGAGAAGAACTACGCCGCCCCCAACACCGGTGTCCTGCGCGCCCGCTCCGCCGCCGTGACCGGCGCCTGGGAAGGCTTCGCCTTCGAATGGCACGAGGCCACCGGGACATACGCCCTGAAGTCCCTGGCGAACAACCTCTATGTCGCGGTCGAGGGGAACTACACCGGCAACGGGCAGAACGTCCTGCGCGCCCGTTCGACCGGCGCGGGAACCTGGGAGCGGTTCACGCTCTACTACAACGAGGACGTGGACCGCTGGGCGCTCCAGTCCGCGCTGAACGGCCGCTTCGTCGCCATGGAGAACGGCTACACCGGTTCGCTGCAGTACGCGCTGCGCGCCCGGTCCCTCGAAGTGACCGGCTCCTGGGAGCAGTTCGAGCTCTTCGAGATCAGCGGCTGACCCTTCGGGGGCCCTCAGGCAGCGGCCCCCGCGAGCAACCCCACCCCCGGCCCGTCCAGGTCGCCGAGCGCCAGTCGGCGGCCGGACACGGCCAGGAGCAGGGGCAGGGCGGGGCCGGCCACCTCCGGCCCCTCCCCGAAGGACAGGTCGGCGTCCGTCGCCGTCAGCCGGACGGACGCCACCGCCTCCTTCGCCCCGCCGAACGACGCAGGAGTCCGCACCTGGAGGCGCAGCGCCCGGACCACGGCCTCCTGCGGATAGGAGCGGACCAGGCCCACCGCCCGCCGGATGTCCTCGCCGTGCACGACCTCTTCGACCAGCCGGGTGTCGAGGGAGGCCGGAGGCGTGGTCGTCCGCGACACCACCCGGCGTAGCCGCTCCAGCGTCTCCGCGGGCGACGCCCCGCGCCGGAGTTCCACACCGCGCGCGTTCTGCCGGTCGAAGTCGAACCGCGCCCGCACGAGTCCGGCGACGAAGCCGGTACGGGTCGTGAGCGCGGTGTCCACGAGATGAGCGGCCACATCGTGCACGGTCCACCCCGCGCAGAGCGACGGCGTCGCCCACAGGCCGGCCTCCAGTCCGGCGAGGTCATCGACCAGCGCCGCGCGCTCGGCGTGCACCATGCGCCAGATTCCGCGTTTCTCGTCGCTCTTCACGGCTGCCTCCACTCCACTGCGTCCCGACCGGGTCTGCCGTATGAGACCCCGGGCACGCCCGGAACTCATCGCCACCGGACATCCGGCGCCTGATCAATAAAGGTGATCTTGTCCCCCTGTGTCATGAATGCGTAACAGCGTGCAAACAGCACAACTCCTCCGCGTCACGACCTGTCCGACAGGGTGTGACTCACACCACTTCGAGGCGTGAGGAGCCGGGCGCCCGACCAGGCGTCGCGCAGTGAACGCATCAAGAAACCGGGGAACGACATGATCGACATCCGACGCGCGGCAGCCATCGGCGCCGCTGTCACCGCCACCACCTGCGCCGCGGTCGCGCTCGCACCGGCCGCCGTCGCGGCCGAGCCGGCCGCCCAGCGGGCCACCGCGGCTCCGAAGGCCGCCGCCGCGCAGTACAACGGGGTCTGCGGCAGCGGCTACGCCGTGGTGAACTCCGCCCAGATCGGCACCAAGGGCACGGTCTTCCTCACGTACAACTCCGCCACCGGCAAGAACTGCGTGGTGACCCTCCGCAACAAGCCGGGCAGGGCCGTGCACATGACGGCCTCGCTCGGCTTCGCCTCACCCACCACGACGGTCACGGACACCGGGTACTTCACCACGTACGCGGGACCGGTCCACCTCGACGCACGCGGCCTGTGCGTGACCTGGCGCGGCGAGATCTCCGGCGAGGTGGCGGGCAAGAACGGCACCAACTGCGGCTCCCTGGCCGCGAACCGGTGACCGTCCCGCACTGAACGTCCGCGGCCCGTCGTGTGGTGTGCGCACACCACACGACGGGCCGCGGCGCGTCACTCCCGGGGCCGGGACCCGGGGCGGGCCCGGGTCCACGTGACCGAGGGGCCACCCGGTGGCCGCGGCGCGTCACAGGGCTTCGCGGGCGCCGCCGGGACGCAGGCTCCGGGCAGGTCCGGCGTGACGTAGCGGGGCGGGAGATCAGGGGTGAGCAGCTGGCGTGCGGTCATGGGTCCCACCTGCCGTACGAGGGGAGCCGGTCGGTCTCTCACCAGTGATTCGTAGCGGTACGGCGGGAGGATTGGGCCCGCCCCGCCCGTCCGGTCCCCTGTTCCGGGCGAGCGGGGCGGGCGGGGCGGCCCCGGGCTCAGGCACAGCCAGGTGCTCGGGCCCGGCAGCCTCAGGCGCTCATCAGGGAGATCCCCAGCATCCGCGCCCCTGTCTCCGTACGCGGGCGGTGTGCGCTGCCCGGCGCGAACACGACGTACGCCCCCGGCCCATGGCGCTCGCCGCCGTCGATGACCTCGCCGCTCAGGACGAAGTACCGCTCCTCCGTGGCGTGTTCGTCGACCTCGGGCCACTCCGTGCCCGCCGCGAAGTCGATCAGCCAGCCCCGGGCGTACGCCGTGGCCGGCAGTCGTCGGCGCACGATGCCCGGGGCCACCTCCTGCGCCTCGACGTCGTCGACCTGGACGACGGTCTTGAGGCGGCTCGTCCTGTCGGTCCGCGTGTCCTCGCTCATGCAGCCACCCTCGCGCGGCGCGAACACCCGGGCGAGTGTCAGCCCTGACATCCTCAGGTACTTTCCTGCCATGTCCGTATCCCGGCATCACCATGTGGTGGCACTGCTGAACGATCCGCAGTCGCCCTTCGAACTCGCCTGTGCGGCGGAGGTGTTCGGCGTCCACGCCGAAGTGCCCGCGCGCTACAGCTTCGAGATCTGCGCGCGGCGGCCCGGTCCCCTGCCGACCACCGCCGGGTACCCGCTGCTCGTCGAGAACGGCCTCGATGCCCTGCGAAGGGCGGACACCGTCGTCGTACCGGGCTGGCAGCCGCCCGGCGGACCGGTGCCGGACGACGTCCTCGACGCGCTGCGGGCGGCCCACCGGCGCGGGGCACGCACCGCATCGATCTGCACGGGCGCGTTCGTCCTCGCGCAGGCCGGGCTGCTGGACGGGCGGCGCGCGACAACGCACTGGCGGCGGACCGGACAACTGGCCGCCGCTTTCCCCGAGGTGAGCGTCGCCGAGGACGTGCTGTACGTCGACCACGGCGACGTGGCGACCAGCGCGGGAAGCGGCGCGGGCATCGACCTCTGCCTCCACCTCGTACGGTCCGACCTGGGGTCCTCCTACGCCGCCCAGGTGGCCCGGAGCATGGTGCTGCCGCCGCACCGGGACGGCAGCCAGCTCCAGTACGCGCCCCCGCCCACCCCGACGGGCCCAGGCACCGACGCGTCGCTGGCCCCCGTCCTGGAGTGGGCCCTGACCCGGCTGGCGGCGGACCTCTCCGTCGGCCGGCTGGCCGCGTACGCCGGGCTCTCCCCCGCACCTTCGCCCGCCGGTTCGTCCGTCAGGTCGGCGTCAGCCCCGGGCAGTGGCTGCTCCAGCAGCGCATCGACGCGGCCCGGTCCCTGTTGGAGCGGACCGATCTGCCCGTCGAGACTGTCGCGGCCCGGGTGGGCCTGTCGTCGGCGGTCAACCTGCGGCGGCGGTTCCGTACCGCTGTCGGGACGACGCCCGGAGCGTACCGCCGCCTCTTCGGCGAAGCAGCGACACCCGGCTCCTGACGGAATGCTGTGCTCCGCCCGGCCCGCCGGTTCCGCCACCGGGCGGAGCACAGCATTCCCGCATGGCCTTCGTCACAGCGAAAACACAGAAAGCGTGGGCAACTGCGCGCTTTGACGACGTCTGTCCGCTCCGCGTGACACCGTCCCGCCCCCGGCCCTCCGGATATTCACCCGTCACCATCACAGAATCCCCATACGATCAGCGCAGGCAGCCCGCGTGATCCGTACCGCCGTGGCAGCCGCTCTTCTCCGTGCTCACGCACCCGACGCCTCACCCTCCGCACCGCCGGAACGCCGCTCGTCGCACCGCCGCTCCACCTCCGTCCGGAGCCGACCCAAGGGACCCTGTGAAGATTCGCCGCGTACTCGCCACCGCTGTCGCCCTCGCCGTGACCACCCCCGCCGCGCTGCTCTCAGTGAGCCCCGCGTACGCCGACGCCAAGCCGGCGGCGCAGACGCAGGAGAAGCGGAGCAAGCCGACCATCGAGGAGCTGGAGGAGGCGGCCGCCGAAGCGCAGACGGCGTACGACAAGGCCGCCGAGGCGAAGGCCGCCGGCCACGTCGAGCTGGAGAAGACGCTCGACGCTCTCACCGAGGTCGGCGGCACCCACCCCCTCGCGGTGGCCGCGGCCGCCGCCCAGCAGGCCGCCAAGGACGCCGCTGCCGCCAAGACCGCCGCCGACCAGGCCGTGACGGACGCGCAGGCCGCACTCGACGCCCTGCCCGAGGACGCCACGGAGGAGGAGAAGGCCGCTGCTGCGACCGCGCTCTCCGAGGCCAAGGCGACCGCGGCGACCGCCGCCACCGCCAAGACCACCGCCGATACGGCCGCCGCCGAGGCCGGGAAGAAGGTCGAAGACGCACGGGTGGCGGCGACCACCGCCTACGGCGTGCTCGTCAAGGCGGCGGAGGACGCGCTCGCCGTGAAGGTCGCGGCCGACGCCGCGCTGGCCCAGGCCATCAAGGACGCCGAAGAGGGCGAGGAGGGCGGGGACTGCGAGCCCGAGCTCGACCTCACCTCCAAGGTCACCGGCCTGCCCGACACGCTCGTCGCGGGGACGTCCACCGACTTCTCCCTCCGGGTGACCAACGGCTCCGACCGGCCCATGGACGAGGTCCTCGCGTTCGTCTCGGTCCACGCGACCGACCGGAGCGGCCTCAAGGACACGGGCAAGTTCTTCCGCCTCCAGTGGTCCACCCAGTCCGACCCGAAGTGGCAGAACGCCGACGCGGACGACTACATCGACGGGGTGGGCGCGCTGAAGCCCGGCGCGCACGCCGATGTGAAGCTGCGTCTCACCCTCGACAAGGCCACCCCGGCCGGCAACGGCGTCGCGTTCTTCGCGGCCGACTTCTTCAACGAGGACGGCAGCTGCGGCGGAGCGCCCGACCTCGACATGTACGAGTTCGACGTCAAGGCGGCCGGCAGCAAGCCCGGCACGCCGGAGGACGCCAAGCCCTCCACGACCCCGAGGCCCGGCAACACCGGTACCACCCCGCAGGGTTCGGCGTCGGGCACCCCGGCGAGCACCGGCACGAACGGCAGCCTCGCCGCGACGGGCTCGTCCTCCGCCACCACCCCGATCGCCCTCGCGGGCGGTGCGGCCGTGCTGCTCGGCGCGGCGGCGGTGTTCGTCGTCCGCCGCCGGAAGACGGGCTCGGACGCCTGATCACGAGAGCCGTAGGAGGGTGGTGAGGGGGCGGGGTCCTGCTGTACGGACCCCGCCCCCTCACCCTGTCAGCGGGAGGCCCGGAACCGGCTCCGGTACTCCGTGGGCGTCGCGTTCAACCGTCGCCGGAACGCCCGTACCAGCGTGTCCACGGTCCCGAACCCGCAGACGGACGCGATGCGTTCGAGGGTGGCGTCGGAGGACTCCAGCTCGTTACGGGCCTTCTCGACCCGGACGGACTCGATGTAGGCGTGCGGGGTCATCCCGAGCTCGGTCTTGAAGATCCGGGTCAGGTGGCGGTCGCTGACGTGCGCGTGCGCCGCGAGGTCCACGACGGTGAGCCGGCGCCCGATGTTGCGCAGGATGTGGTGCCGGAGATCCTCGATGCGCCGCGTCGCCGAGATCTGCTCCAGCGGAACGCTGAACTGGCTCTGACCGCTCTGCCGCTTCAGGTACATCACGAGCTGCCGGGCGACGCGCAGCGCGACGGCCTCGCCGAGGTCGTCGGCGATCAGGGCGAGCGAGAGATCGAGGCAGGCGCTGATCCCGGCCCCCGTCCACACATCGCCCTCGCGGATGAAGATCGGGTCGGCGTCGACCTCGATCTCCGGGTGCTCGTCGGCCAGTTGTCGGGCGGTCGACCAGTGCGTGGTGGCGCGCTTGCCGTCGAGCAGCCCGGCGGCGGCCAGCAGATGGGCCCCGACGCAGACGGAGGTGATCCGCCGCGCCCGCGCGGCGAGCGCCTTGACCCGTTCCACCAGCCCGGGATCGACGAGGGCGTGCACCCGCCGCTCGCTGTCGATCTCCACCGCCCCGGGCACGATGAGGGTGTCGATGCTCCGCCCGACGGCCTCGTCGAAGGTGAGATCCGGCAGGATGCGCACCCCGGCCCCGGTGGTGACGGGCTCCAAAGTCCGCGCGGCGAGGACGACTTCGTACCCCGCCGCGTCGTCGGTCTCCCGCCGGGCGAGCGAGAAGACCTCCGGAGGGCCGGTGACGTCGAGCAGGTCGACGCCGTCGAAGAGCACGATGACGACGAGCCGTCGGACGGTATCCATGGTTGCCCTCCTGACTCCGCTCTCCCGCCCCCATGTCGGTATCTGCATGTTAGACGTCATTGTGGACATGCGGGCCAGGCTCCTAGCGTGGAGAACAGCTCGCCGCACGGAACGGGCGAGCAGGTCCCCGACGTACGACTCCCGAGGCGGTACACCCGTGTCCCGAACGACTCTTCGCGAACTCAACGGCTTCGACGCGACCCCGGCCACCCTGACCGGATCGACGCTGATCCTCGTCGACTTCCAGAACACCTACACCCGTGGCGTGATGGAACTCGACGGCTGGCAGCTCTCGTTGGACGCGGCCGCACACCTGCTGGCCCGGGCCCGCGAGGCCGGGACGAAGGTGGTCCACGTCATCAACGACGGCGGCGAGGGCACTCCGTACGACATCCGCGCCGAGATCGGGCAGATCCACCCGGCGGTCGCCCCGGCCGCCGGAGAGCCCGTCGTCGTCAAGAAGGTCCCGAACGCCTTCCACGGCACGGACCTCGGCGCGCATGTGCCCGAGGGCCAGGACGTGATCATCGCGGGCTGGATGACGCACATGTGCGTGGCGTTCACCGCCGAGGGCGCGTTCCTGCGCGGCAACCGCCCCACGGTCGTCGCCGACGCCTGCGCGACGAGATCCCTGCCGGCCCTCGGGTCCGACCTCGACGCGGCACAGGTGCACGAGGGGGCCCTGGCCACCATCGGCGACCTGTACGGGGTGGTCGTCGCATCCCGGAAGGAGATCGCCCGATGAAGCTCTCCACTTGAGCTTGTACGAGCAGGGCTTGCCCGAGCCTTCCGCTCTCCACGACCTTCTTGCCGTCGACGGTGATCGAGCACTGCCCTGCGCCGAGCTTGCCGTCCGGGAGAGTTGCGTGGCCGGGCGTGAAGATCACCAAGCGGCCCACCTCGCGCTCCGCGCCCCGTGCTGCGATGGTGGCCGTCTTCTTCCTGGGCAGGGTGATCTGCTCGAAGTAGCCCCCGTGGGCTACTCCGGCGCCTGGGAGGCGTGGAAGTCGAGGGCGTAGCCCAGCCATTCGGCCAGGCCCTCTTCGGTGAGGGCCGTCCGGTCGACGGACAGCCATCCCGGCCCCATCGGCCTCGCCTCGCCCATGACCGCCTCGCGTGCGCCGGGCCTGGTCAGCAAGTGCTCCCGCGAGGCGGGGTCGATACGGATCAGCAGGTCCCCGCCGCCGCGTGCCGCTGCGACGATGCGCTCGTCCACCAGGAACGAGATCCCGCCGAACATCTTCACCTCACGCGGGCGGCGACCGCTCAAGGCCGTCCGCACCCGATCCGCCAGATCGGGCCCGTCCATCAACGGCCGCCCTTGTCGAGGTACTCGGGGCCGTTGTAGTGCAGATGGAGCGTGTTGATCCGGTCGTTGTCGAAGGTGAAGAACTCCGCGAAGGTCACCGGCCCTCCGGGCATCGTGGCCGCGTACAGCACGGCTGACCCGGAGTCGTCGTGCACGTCCTGGATGATCTCGATGTCCCGCACGGTGCCGATGAACCCGGCGACGCCGTGCAGGAAGCCCTCGGTGGCGTCCGTGAGATGTCCGGCCAGGGAGCCGGTGAAGTCCAGGTGGTCCGTGAGGAGTTCTCGCATCCGAACGCCCTCCTGGTAGGCGGCGATGCCGCCTTGCAGGATGCGGTAGTAGTCGTGCAGGACCTCGGGTGCGTCGGGCGACAGTCTGGCGGGCATCAAAACCTCCGGTTCCGGGCGGCAGCCGTCCTGCGCGCCGCCGGCTCGACGAACACGAGCCTAGGCCCCACCGGTCCATCCATCGGGCTGCCGCTCCCGCAGCCTCCGCCGCATGCGCGCGGCGGGGATAGCGAGGGCCAGCAGGACGGGGACCCCGGCGGCGATGCCGACCCAGAGGATGAGCGCGAGGTAGCCGAAGCCGGCATGACGGGAGTCCTGGTCCGCCCGTACCAGCAAGACGACGCTCACCACGAGCGCCACCGCCATCAGGGCCCCCACGACGATCGCGGACCAGGTGAGGATTCCCGCCCGCCGGCGCTGGCCGGCGGTGATCTCCCGGGGCTGGGGCGGCGCGAACCCCCAGGGAACGCCGGTCGCACCGGGTGTGTGAGGTCGGTGCGGTGGCGGTGGGGGCGGCGGCTGGGCGGACATGGCCCAGTTCTACGCCGCGCCGCCCCCGAACACCACCCCGTCCCGGGTCCTGTTTTCCGGCCGCCCCAGGCCTTCGAGCTGAAGATCTCACCAGGGCAACAGGGAGGGGCGGCCGGCCCGCAGGCCGGCCGCCCCTCCCTCATCTCACACCCTGCTACTGGATGACCGTGATCCGGTCCGTCGCCGGCGGAGCCAGCGGGGCGGTGGCCGTGGAGTGGGCCGCCAGGTAGGCGTTGAACAGGTCCAGGTCGGACGCGCCGACCAGCTTGTTCGTGCCCTGGCCGAGGGCCGGGAAGCCGTCGCCGCCGCCCGCGAGGAACTCGTTCATCGCGACCCGGTAGGTGCGCGCCGGGTCGATCGCCTCACCGTTCAGCTTGATGGTGCCGGCGACCACGCGGTCCGCGCCGCTCTTCGTCAGGTCGAGCGTGTAGGTGAGGCCCCTGGAGACCTGGAGGATCTTCGGGCTGGCCTCGTTCGGGCCGCTGACCTGCTGCTGGAGTGCGGTGACCAGCTGGGCGCCGGTCAGGTCGACGACGTTCATCATGTTGGTGAACGGCTGGACGGTGAACGCCTCGCCGTAGGTGACGACCCCGTCGCCCTCACTGCCGGACGCCTTGTGCACCAGGTCCGCGCGGATACCGCCCGGGTTCATGAACGCGACTTCCGCGCCGCCCTTGTCGGCCGGGGCGAGCCCTTCGAGCTGGGCGTCGGCGATGACGTTGCCGAGCGGCTTCTCGGGGGCCGTGGAACCGCGGCCGTTGATATCGGCGCTGATCCAGCCCTGCGGCCGGTTGGCGATCGGGGCGGCCAGCTTGTTCCAGCGCTCGATCAGGCTCGTCATGTCGGGGGCCTTGGGCTGGTCCCGGGTAACGACGTGGTTCGCGGACTTCACCGACGTACGGACGATGTCGTTCGTGCGGCGGTCGTAGGTCAGCGTGGTGTCCGTGTAGAGCTTGCCGAACGAGGACGCCGAGGTGACCATGCGCGGCTGGCCGGACGGGTCCGGGACCGTGCACACGTACGCCTGGTGGGTGTGGCCCGTGACCAGGGCGTCCACCTTCGGCGTGATGCCCTTGGCGATGTCGACGATCGGGCCGGAGATGCCGTCGCCCGCGCCGGGGCTGTCGCAGTCGTAGTTGTACGAGGTGGAGGCCGGGGCCCCGCCCTCGTGGATCAGCGCCACGATCGACTTGACGCCCTTGCGGTCCAGCTCGCGGGCGTACTTGTTGATCGTCTCGACCTCGTCGTGGAACTTCAGGCCCTTGACGCCGTTGGCCGTGACGATGTCCGGGGTGCCCTCCAGGGTCACTCCGATGAAGCCGATCTTGACGCCGTTCTTCTTCCAGACCGTGTACGGCTTCAGCAGCGGCTTGCCGGTCTTCTCCTTGGTGACGTTGGCCGCCAGGTAGGGGAAGTCCGCGCCCTTGAACTTCTTGCCCTTCTCGTAACAGCCCTCGACCGGGTGACAGCCGCCGTTCTGGAGGCGGGCCAGCTCGGTCGCGCCCTCGTCGAACTCATGGTTGCCGACCGCAGAGACGTCCAGGTCGAGACCGTTCAGCGCCTCGATCGTCGGCTCGTCGTGGAAGAGGCCCGAGAGCAGCGGACTCGCGCCGACCATGTCACCGCCGGCCGCCGTGACGGAGTACGGGTTGCCCGTGCGCGCGGTGCGCAGCGAGGTCGCCAGGTACTCGACGCCACCGGCCGGGATCGCCTTCACCGTGCCGTCGGGCTGCGTCTCGGAGACATTGCCCGCCGAACCGGCCGGCGGCTCCAGGTTGCCGTGCAGGTCGTTGAACGACAACAACTGCACGTCGACGGTGCGGGGTTTGTCGCCGTGCCCGTGGCCCCGGTCATGGGCCCCGGCCGGCATCGCGGCGACGAGCGCGCCCACGGTGACCAGACCGGCCGCGGCGGCGAGCACCCGCCGGGAAGCGCGGTTCTTCTGTGGAGTCGCTGACATCGGTCCCCTTGTGTGTCAGTTCAGTGGTGTCAGTACTGCGTCCTGCGAGCCGCAGCCTAGAGTCAACGCGCGTAGCGCAACAGGTGTTCGGGGTTACGGACTGGTTGCCATCCGGCCACCTGGCTCCATGGGGCTCCCTTCGCGTGCCGCAGAGGGCCGAACTCCCCGCCGCAGGCACCCCGGCCGCGCACCCGCCCCGCCGCGCCGCCACCGGGCGCGCCCTCGCCGTACGCTCGGGGGCATGACGACTGACGCACCCCTCCCCGCTCCCGGACGCGAGATTCAGGCCCTCGACGCGCTCGACCCCGCACAGGCCGAGGCCGTCCTCGCCCTGCTCGCCGAGGCGGCCGCGTCCGACGGCCGGCAGGCGGTCTCCGAGCAGGGCAGGCTCCGGATCCGGGGCGGACACCGCGACGGCGTACGGCACTTCCTGCTCACCGTCGACGGCACGCTCGCCGGCTACGCCCAGCTGGAGGACACCGACCCGGTCGAGGCCCCGGCCGCCGAGCTGGTCGTCCACCCCGACCGGCGAGGCAACGGACACGGCCGGGCGCTAGGCGCCGCCCTCCTCGCCGCGACCGGCAAGCGGCTGCGGGTCTGGGCGCACGGCGGCACCTCCGCCGCCCGCCACCTCGCCCAGGTGCTCGGCCTCTCCCTCTTCCGCGAACTGCGCCAGCTCCGGCGGAGCCTGATCCCGCTGGACCTCGCCGAGCCGGTCCTGCCCGAGGGCGTCACCGTACGGACCTTCGAGCCGGGGCGGGACGATGCCGCCTGGCTCGCCGTGAACCGCGCCGCCTTCGCTCATCACCCGGAGCAGGGGTCGCTGACCCAGCAGGACCTGGACGACCGCAAGGCCGAGCCCTGGTTCGACCCGAAGGGCTTCTTCCTGGCCGAGCGGGACGGGGAGATCGTCGGCTTCCACTGGACGAAGGTGCACGCCGAGGAGCAGGTCGGCGAGGTGTACGTCGTCGGGGTGCTGCCCGAGGCCCAGGGCGGCGGCCTCGGCAAGGCGCTGACCTCGATCGGCCTGCACCACCTGGCCGCCCAGGCGCTGCCCACCGCCATGCTCTACGTGGACGCGGACAACACGGCTGCCGTGACGGTGTACGAGCGCATCGGCTTCACCACGCACGAGGTGGACCTGATGTACCGCACGGAGTCCTGAACCCTCCGTCAGGCAATCGAAGGGCGGCGTCACTTGACGCCGCCCCTTCTTTGCACCACCCTTTCACTACTCAATTAGTGAAAGGGTGGTTCTGCGCATGGCACCCGAGTCCGCAGCGGTCGAGTTCCGTATCGACCGGCGCAGCGGCGTCGCCACCTACCTCCAGATCGTCCAGCAGACGAAGCAGGCCCTGCGCCTGGGCGTGCTCGAACCGGGCGACCGGCTGCCGACCGCCCGCGAGGTCGTGGAAGCCACCGCGATCAACCCGAACACCGTCCTCAAGGCCTACCGGGAGCTGGAGCGCGAAGGGCTCGTCGAGGCCCGCCGGGGGCTCGGCACCTTCGTCCGCCGGACGCTGGGCGGCGCGCCCGACGCGACGGCCGCCGACGCGCCGCTGCGCACCGAACTCGCCGACTGGGCCCGCCGGGCCCGGGCGGCCGGGCTGGAGAAGGACGACGTCGGCGCGCTCTTCACCGCCGTACTTGACAGCACGTACAGCACGAACGGCACTGATCCAGAGGGCCGTTCACACAAGGGGGACCAGGAACGATGACCGGCGTCGCGATCGAGGCACACGGCCTCGGAAAGACCTACGGGCGCAGAGGCGGCGGCCACCGCGCCCTGCACGACTGCTCGTTCCGGCTGCCCGCCGGACGCGTCTGTGCCCTCGTCGGCCCCAACGGCGCGGGCAAGTCGACCCTGTTGAACCTGGCGGCCGGCCTGGACCGCCCCGGCGCCGGCTCCCTCGCCGTCCTCGGCTCCACCGATCCCGCCGCCGTCCGCGACCGGATCGCGTACGTCGCCCAGGACAAGCCGCTGTACCCGCAGCTCACCGTCGCGGACACCCTCCGGGCCGGCGCCGAGCTGAACCCCGGGCGCTGGGACCGCGCCACCGCCGACCGGATCGCCGGAGCGCTGCCGCGTACCGCCCGCGTCCGCGCCCTCTCCGGCGGGCAGCGCACCCGGCTCGCGCTGGCCCTCGCGCTCGGCAAGCGGCCCGAACTGATGCTGCTGGACGAGCCGATGGCCGACCTCGACCCCCTGGCTCGCCACGAGCTGATGGGCGTGCTGATGGCGGAGACCGCCGAGCACGGCACCACGATCGTGATGTCCTCGCACATCCTCACCGAGCTGGAGGGCGCCTGCGACTACCTCCTGTTCGTCGACGGCGGACGCGTCCGGCTCGGCGGCGAGGCCGACGACATCGTCGACGCGCACGCCCTGCTCACCGGCCAGGCCCGCGATCTGGCCCCGCACACCGTCGTCGAATCCCGTACGACGGGACGTCAGCTCACCGCGCTCGTCAGAAGGGAGGGCCCCGTGGACACCGCCGCCTGGGCCGTCACCCAGCCCTCCCTGGAGGAGCTGCTGCTCGCCCACCTCCGCTCCCCGGACGCGCCGCCGCTGCTGACGCCGAGCGCGTCGGCCGGGGTGCGGGCGGAGGCGGTGTCGGCATGAGCACCCTCACCCGCCCGAAGACCGAGGCCGCAGCCACGGCTCCGGGCACCCTGCGGGGGCCTGTCCGGGTGCTGCTGCGCCTGCACCGCAAGGCCCTGTGGACGGGCGCCGCCCTGCTGGTCATCGGCATCGGCATCGTCGTCGCGCTCCGTGTCTGGATGGCGTCCGTGAAGAAGCTGTGCGCGGACGGCGACATCACCCCGTGCGGTGGCCCCGTCTACCAGCCCAGCTACGCCCGTACGTCCACCGAGGTCTTCCTGGGCGACGGCGGCACGGTGCTGCTCCTGCTGGCCGGGCTCATCGGCGTCTTCGTCGCCGGACCGCTGATCGCCCGCGAACTGGAGAGCGGCACCTTCCGGCTGGCCTGGGCACAGTCCGTCTCCCCCGCCCACTGGCTCGCCGCGCGGCTGGCCGTGCCCGCCGCGCTGACGGTCGTCGGGCTGACGGTCCTGATCGCCGTCTACCGCTGGGGGCTGTGGGCGCTCCGCGGATACCCGTACTCCCAGCTGCCCCACTGGTACGACGCCGGCATCTTCCCCGGCACCGGTCCCGCCCTCCTCGGCTTCACGCTGTTGGCCGTGGCGGTGGGTGCGCTGTGCGCGGTGCTGGTCCGCCGCACGCTGCTGTCCATGTCCCTGACCGCGCTTGTCCTCGGGACGGTCGCCCTCGGTCTGGGCCAGAGGCGTTACGTGCTGTGGCCGACCGTCTTCCGGCAGAGCGCCGGCCCCGTGGATCTCAGCCCCGGCGACTGGGTCGTCGACATGGGCAGGCTGACCGCGTCGGGCCGGAAGCTGTACTGGCAGGACTGCTACGACGCCGACCCGCTGCGGGACATCGACGCCTGCATGCGCGAGCGGGGCGCCGTCGCCTCCTTCGCGGAGGTGCACCCCGCCTCCCACTACTGGCCCCTCCAGCTCGTCGAGACCGGCATCCTCCTCGCCCTCGCCGCCCTCGCCGTGTTCGCCGCCTTCCAGATCCTGCGCCGCCTCCACGGCTGAGCGCGCACCCGGGGAGACCCGTCGTCCGGGCCCCACGAGGGGTGGGCCCGGACGACGAACACGTACAGTGACCACGAGACCCACCCGCAGGCACACCGCTTCCTGTACGTCATGTCGCCGTTACCGGCCATTCAGACGCTCTTGCGACCCTCACGGGATGCAGCCAGCTGTGCCCGCCCCCCGCCGCAACGGGAGAGCCCGTGACCCGGGGTTTCCCGGGCCTTCCGCGATCTTTCCGGGCTCCGACGCGCCTGAGGAGCGTTCCGCGCGGAACAATAGGTCCATGAGCCAGCAGCCCAGCTCCGAGGTCCCCGTCCAGCCCGCCGCCCAGCCGTCGGTCGGCTCGCTCGCCGCGCACCGGCCGCACGCCACCCCGGCGTCCAACGGGGTCAGCTTCTCCACCGCCGCCGACCTGGATCCCGACCTCGACGCCGACGCGGACGCCTACGAGCCCTACCGGGACGGCGACGAGCTGCCCCAGGGGCGTTTCCTGGACCGCGAGCGCAGCTGGCTGGCGTTCAACGAACGGGTGCTGGAGCTGGCCGAGGACCCGGCCACACCCATCCTGGAGCGGGCCAACTTCCTCGCCATCTTCGCCTCGAACCTGGACGAGTTCTTCATGGTCCGGGTGGCCGGCCTCAAGCGCCGCATCGCCACCGGTGTCGCCACCCGCTCCGCCTCCGGCCTCCAGCCCCGCGAGGTCCTGGACCTCATCTGGACCCGCTCGCGCGAGCTCATGGCCCGGCACGCCGCCTGCTTCCAGCAGGACATCGCCCCGGACCTGTCCGACGAGGGCATCCAGCTGATCCGCTGGCCGGACCTGACCGAGAAGGAGCAGGCCCGCCTGTTCACCTTCTTCCGGCAGCGCGTCTTCCCGGTCCTGACCCCGCTGGCCGTCGACCCCGCGCACCCCTTCCCGTACATCTCCGGGCTCTCCCTCAACCTCGCCGTCGTCGTCCGCAACCCGGTCAGCGGTCACCGCCACTTCGCCCGGGTCAAGGTCCCGCCGCTGCTGACCCGCTTCCTGGAGGCCTCGCCCCAGCGGTACGTCCCCATCGAGGACGTCATCGCGGCGCACCTGGAGGAGCTGTTCCCGGGGATGGAGGTGCTGGCGCACCACATGTTCCGGGTCACCAGGAACGAGGACCTGGAGGTCGAGGAGGACGACGCGGAGAACCTGCTCCAGGCCCTGGAGAAGGAGCTCATGCGCCGCCGCTTCGGCCCGCCGGTGCGGCTGGAGGTCGAGGAGTCCATCGACCCGTACGTGCTCGACCTGCTGGTCCGCGAGCTGAAGGTGTCCGACGCGGAGGTCTACCCGCTGCCCGGCCCGCTCGACCTGACCGGGCTGTTCGCGATCGCCTCGCTGGACCGGCCCGAGCTGAAGTACCCGAAGTTCGTCGCGGGCACCCACCGGGACCTGGCCGAGGTGGAGTCCGCGTCCGCGCCCGACATCTTCGCCGCCCTGCGCGAGCGGGACGTGCTGCTCCACCACCCGTACGACTCGTTCTCCACCTCCGTCCAGGCGTTCCTGGAGCAGGCGGCGGGCGACCCGGACGTGCTGGCCATCAAGCAGACCCTGTACCGGACCTCCGGCGACTCCCCGATAGTGGACGCCCTGATCGACGCGGCCGAGTCCGGCAAGCAGGTCCTCGTCCTCGTCGAGATCAAGGCCCGCTTCGACGAGCAGGCCAACATCAAGTGGGCCCGCAAGCTGGAGGAGGCGGGCTGCCATGTCGTCTACGGCCTCGTCGGTCTGAAGACCCACTGCAAGCTCTCCCTCGTCGTCCGCCAGGAGGGCGACACCCTGCGCCGCTACTCCCACGTGGGCACCGGCAACTACCACCCCAAGACGGCCCGGCTGTACGAGGACCTCGGCCTGCTCACGGCGGACCCGCAGGTCGGGGCGGACCTCTCCGACCTGTTCAACCGGCTCTCCGGCTACTCCCGCCGCGAGACCTACCGGCGCCTCCTGGTCGCCCCGAAGTCCCTGCGCGACGGGCTGATCGCCCGGATCAACAAGGAGATCGCCCACCACCGGGCCGGCCGCCCCGCCTATGTCCGGTTCAAGGTCAACTCGATGGTCGACGAAGCGATCATCGACGCCTGCTACCGGGCGGCCCAGGCGGGCGTCCCCGTCGACATCTGGGTGCGCGGGATCTGCGCGATCCGCCCCGGGGTCGCCGGGCTCTCCGAGAACATCCGGGTCCGCTCCATACTCGGCCGCTTCCTCGAACACTCCCGGATCTTCGCCTTCGGCAACGGGGGCGAGCCCGAGGTGTGGTTCGGCAGCGCCGACATGATGCACCGCAACCTCGACCGCCGGATCGAAGCCCTGGTCCGGGTCACCGACCCCGCCCACCGGGCCGCACTCAGCCGACTCCTGGAGACCGGTATGGCCGACACCACCTCCTCCTGGCACCTGGGCCCCGACGGGAACTGGAACCGGCACGCCACGGACGCGGAGGGCCAGCCGCTGCGGCACGTCCAGGAAATGCTCATCGACGCCCGGAGGCGCAGGCGTGCAACGCCCTGACCAGCAGACGACGACCCGGCCCACGTCGGATCCCGCCCCGGGGAGGGGCACCGGCGCCGACGCCACGGCGGACACGGCGCCGGACGGGGCCGGACAGCAGGGCCACCCCGCCGGACCCGGGCTCACCGGAGGACCTTCCGGAACCGGACCCGCCGACGCCGCCCCCGTCGGCCCGACCGGCCCGAGCGGCCACGAACCATCCGGCCGCACGGCCTCCGGGGCCCGCACCGCCGAAGTCCACCCCGCCGGGGACCTGACCACCGAGGCCGTCCTCGCGCCCTACCTCCGCGGGCAGGCCGCGGACTTCCTGCGCAGCCTGCGCCTGCACCACGAACTCAGCGCCCCGGCCGACGCCGGCGGCCACGACGCGGCGGCCGCCACCCGCGCACTGCGCCGCGCGGCCCGCCGGATCAGCGGCTCCCTGCACACCTTCCGGGCCGCCCTCGACCCGCAGTGGGCCGACCAGCTCCGCGCCGAGCTGGCCTGGCTCTCCGGCGTACTCGCCCGTGAACACGCCTACGCCGGCCGGCTCACCCGGCTCGTCGAGGCCCTGCACCAGCTCTCCGGCCCCGCCCTCCCCGCCGCCCGGGGAGCCAGGGCCGCCGGGGAGGCCACCGCGTCCGACGCCCAGGGGCGCGCCGCCCTCGGGGTCGGGGCCGCGCGCGCCGGGGCGCTGCTGGAACGCCGCCTCACCCTCGCCCGGACCCGGTCGCACTCCGCGGCCCTCCAGGCGCTCGGCTCCTCCCGGTTCCACGCGGTCGCCGACGCCGTCGCGCTCCTGGCCTCCGACGTACCGCTGGCCCCCGGCACCACGGGCCGCACCCCCGAGGCCCTGCTGGAGCCCGCCGAACGCGCCGAGCAACGCCTCCTCGCCGCGGTGGCCGCCCTCCCGCCCACCGACGCCGAGCCGTACAACGAGGCGCAGGACGCGGCGTGGCACCAGGCCCGCCTGCTGCTGCGGCTCCACCGGTACGCCCACGAGGTCGTGCTCGGCGCCGCGGCCCCGGCCCTCGCCTCCTGCGGGCACGCCCTCGATCTGCACCGGGACGCGGTGGAGGCGGCCGCGGCGGCGGCAGCGGCGGCCCGCACCCCCGGATCGCCCCGGCCACGGCGTACGCGCTGGGCGTGCTCCACGCGGACCAGCGCCACGAGGTGGAGGCGGCGCGGGCGGTGTTCCGCGAGACCTGGCCGTACGCCCGGGCCCTGACGGCGCCATGAGCGGGGACCCGCACGGCCTCACCGGCGGGGACCCTCGCGGCCCCGTGATCCGCGCCGCGGGATGCGTGCTGTGGCGGCGGACCCCGGACGGGCCCGGGACCGGCGTGGAGGTGTGCCTGGTGCACCGCCCGAAGTACGGCGACTTCTCCTTCCCGAAGGGCAAGCTCAAGCGCCACGAGGAACCGCTGGCCGCCGCCGTGCGGGAGGTGCTGGAGGAGACCGGGCACCACTGCGCCCCGGGCCCGCGCCTCCCCACCTCCCACTACGTGGTGGACGGCCGCCCCAAGGTCGTCGACTACTGGGCGGCCGAGGCGACCGGCGGCTCGTTCACCGCCAACGACGAGGTGGACCGCATCCTGTGGCTGACCCCCGACGCCGCCCGCGCCCGGCTCACCCAGCCCCGCGACGTCCGGCAGCTGACCGCGTTCCTGGACGTGCTGCCCGCGACCTGATCCGTGCTCGGGACCGGCCCCGCACCCGCCTGCCCGACACGGTTCACCTGCCGTTCACTCTCCCCCGTCGGCGGCTTCACCTGTTCTGCCTAATTTCGGACGTACACGGTGCGCGGCGGCAAGCCACAGCACCCCTCCTCATCGCACGCCGTCGTAGAACGAAAGACAACGGCGGCTCCTGGAAGGAACACCCGAAAGTGAAGCTTCAGCGCAAGAACCGGCTTCGTGCCACCGCGCTCGGTGCCCTCGCCGTCTCCGGCGCCCTGGTCCTCACGGCGTGCGGTTCGGATGACAACACGGGCGGCGCCACCGGCACCGGCGAGAAGACGACCGCCGCGTCGGACGTCGACTGCGGCAAGGCCAAGGGCCAGCTGCGCGCTTCCGGGTCCAGCGCGCAGAAGAACGCGATGGACCTCTGGGTCAAGAACTACATGGCCGCCTGCTCCGGTGTGGAGATCAACTACAACTCGTCCTCCTCCGGTGAGGGCATCGTCGCCTTCAACCAGGGCACCGTGGCCTTCGCCGGCTCCGACTCGGCGCTGAAGCCCGAGGAGGTCGCCGACTCCAAGAAGATGTGCAAGACCGGCCAGGGCATCAACCTGCCGATGGTCGGCGGCCCGATCGCGATCGGCTTCAAGCTGGAGGGTGTCGACAAGCTCACGCTGGACGCCCCGACGCTCGCCAAGATCTTCGACAGCAAGATCAAGAAGTGGAACGACCCGGCGATCGCCAAGCTGAACGACGGCGTCGACCTCCCGGACAAGGCCATCCAGGCCTTCCACCGCTCCGAGGACTCCGGCACCACGCAGAACCTCGGCAAGTACCTCGGCGCCGCGGCTCCGAGCGACTGGAAGTACGAGGCCGAGAAGAAGTGGCCGGCCCCCGGCGGCCAGGCCGCGTCCGGTTCGTCCGGCGTCGCCGCCCAGGTGAAGCAGGTCGACGGCGCGATCGGCTACTTCGAGCTCTCCTACGCCAAGTCCCAGGCCATCCCGACCGTGGACATCAACACCGGTGGCGCCGCCCCGGTCCAGGCCACCTCGGAGAACGCCTCCAAGGCCATCGCCGCCGCCAAGATCAAGGGCACCGGCAAGGACCTGGCGCTCGACCTCGACTACACCACCAAGGCCGAGGGCGCCTACCCGCTGGTCCTCGTGACGTACGAGGTCGTCTGCGACAGCGGCAACAAGCCCGAGACGCTCGACACCGTGAAGTCCTTCCTCTCCTACACCGCCTCCGACGACGGCCAGAAGATCCTGACCGACGCCGGCTACGCCCCGATCCCGGCCGAGATCAACGCCAAGGTCCGCGAGACCATCGGCACCCTCTCGTAACACCCCGGGGTGGCCGGGTCCCCACCCGGACCCGGCCGCCCCGGCCCATCCGGTGCACCGCCGCCAGGGGAGCCACGGCTCCCCCACACAGACCGGAAAGACCATGGCTTCCACCACACCCATAGACATGCCACCGGCCCCGCCGGCCCCGCCCGAACGGGCCGGGCGCCCCAAGTCCACGGGGCAGCTGGGCGACAAGATCTTCCTGGGCCTCTCCCGCGGCTCGGGCATCCTGCTGCTCGTGATCATGGCGTCGATCGCCGTGTTCCTCACCTACCGCTCGGTGCTCGCCATCTCGAAGGACGAGGGCAACTTCCTCACCACCTTCGACTGGAACCCGGCCGGCGACCCCCCGGTCTTCGGCATCGCGGTCCTGCTCTTCGGCACGGTCGTCAGCTCGATCATCGCGATGCTCATCGCGGTTCCGATCGCTGTCGGCATCGCCCTGTTCATCTCGCACTACGCGCCGCGCAAGCTGGCCGCCCCGATCGCGTACGTGGTCGACCTGCTGGCCGCCGTGCCCAGCATCGTCTACGGCATCTGGGGCGCTCTCGTCCTCGTGCCGTACCTGGAGGGCCTCAACCTCTGGCTCGACCAGTTCTTCGGCTGGACGTACATCTTCGAGAAGACCGAGGTCGGCGTCGCCCGCTCGCTCTTCACCGTCGGCATCCTGCTCGCGATCATGATCCTGCCGATCGTGACCAGCGTCAGCCGCGAGGTCTTCCTCCAGGTCCCGAAGATGAACGAGGAGGCCGCGCTCGCGCTCGGCGCCACCCGCTGGGAGGTCATCCGCCTCTCCGTGCTGCCCTTCGGCCGCTCCGGCATCATCTCCGCCTCGATGCTGGGCCTCGGCCGCGCGCTCGGCGAGACGATGGCCGTCGCCACGGTCCTCTCCCCGAACTTCCTCATCTCGCTGCACCTGCTCAACCCGGGCGGCGGCACGTTCGCCCAGAACATCGCGGCCAAGTTCGGCGAGGCCGACGCGTTCGGGCGGGACGCCCTGATCGCCTCCGGTCTCGTCCTCTTCGTCCTCACCCTGCTGGTCAACGGCGCGGCCCGGCTCATCATCGCCCGCCGCAAGGAGTACTCGGGGGCCAACGCATGAGCCACGCACCCACCGGCGTCATGGAACGCCCGTCGCCCGCCTCGCCCTCCCCGAAGAGCAGCCTCGGCAGCCGCTCCCTGCCCCGCCTCGCGCCGCTCGGCTTCGCCGTCGTCTCGATCGCGCTCGGCGTCGGCCTCTCGCTGGCCGCCGGCTGGGAGAGCCGCATCCAGTGGGGCATGATCTCGGCCCTGTTCTTCCTGGCCATCTCCTACGTCACCACGACGGTCGTGGAGAACCAGCGCCAGGCCAAGGACCGCCTCGCCACCAGCGTGATGTGGGTCTGCTTCCTGGTCGCCGTGGTCCCGCTCGCCTCGCTGCTCTGGACGACGATCGTCCGCGGCGCCGAGCGCCTCGACGGCTACTTCCTCACCCACTCGATGGCCGGTGTCCTCGGCTCCGAGGCCAGCGGCGGCGTCTACCACGCGCTGATCGGCACCCTGGAGCAGGTCGGTATCGCCACGGTGATCTCCGCCCCGCTCGGTCTGCTGACCGCCGTCTACCTCGTCGAGTACGGCAAGGGCTCGCTGGCCCGGGCCGTCACCTTCTTCGTCGACGTGATGACGGGCATCCCGTCCATCGTGGCCGGTCTCTTCATCCTGTCGATCATGCTGATCGCCAACCTGGAGCCCTCCGGCCTGATGGGCGCGCTCGCCCTGACGATCCTGATGATCCCGGTCGTGGTCCGCTCCACCGAGGAGATGCTCAAGCTCGTCCCGAACGAGCTGCGCGAGGCCTCCCTGGCCCTCGGCATCCCGAAGTGGCGCACCATCCTGAAGGTGGTCCTGCCGACCGCGATCGGCGGCATCACCACGGGCGTCATGCTCGCCATCGCCCGGATCGCCGGCGAGACGGCCCCGATCATCCTGCTGGTCTTCGGCAGCCAGCTGATCAACACGAACCCCTTCGAAGGCGCCCAGTCCTCGCTGCCGTTCTACATCTACGAGCAGTACAAGATCGGCGAGGCCGCGTCCTACGACCGCGCCTGGGCGGCAGCCCTGGTACTGATCGCCTTCGTCATGATCCTCAACCTCGTGGCCCGCGGCATCGCCCGCTGGAAGGCCCCGAAGACCGGTCGCTGACGCGGCCATCAGCGACCTCCCGAAAGAAGCAGTGATTCCCATGGCCAAGCGCATCGACATCAGCGGCCTCAGCGCCTTCTACGGCAGCCACAAGGCCATCGAGGACATCTCCATGACCGTGGAGCCCCGCTCCGTGACGGCCTTCATCGGCCCGTCCGGCTGCGGCAAGTCCACCTTCCTGCGCACCCTGAACCGGATGCACGAGGTCACCCCCGGCGGCCGCGTCGAGGGCAAGGTGCTGCTGGACGACGAGAACCTCTACGCCTCCAACGTCGACCCGGTCACCGTGCGCCGCACGGTCGGCATGGTCTTCCAGCGCCCCAACCCCTTCCCCACCATGTCGATCTTCGACAACGTGGCGGCGGGCCTCCGGCTCAACGGCAGCTACCGCAAGAGCGAGCTGAACGACATCGTCGAGAAGTCCCTGCGCGGCGCGAACCTCTGGAACGAGGTCAAGGACCGGCTCAACAAGCCCGGCTCCGGCCTCTCCGGCGGCCAGCAGCAGCGTCTGTGCATCGCCCGCGCCATCGCGGTCGAGCCGCAGGTCCTGCTGATGGACGAACCGTGCTCGGCGCTCGACCCGATCTCGACCCTCGCCATCGAGGACCTGATCGGCGAGCTGAAGGAGCGCTTCACGATCGTCATCGTGACGCACAACATGCAGCAGGCGGCCCGCGTCTCCGACCGCACCGCGTTCTTCAACCTCGCGGCGGTCGGCAAGCCCGGCCGGCTCATCGAGATAGACGAGACGGAGCGGATCTTCTCCAACCCGTCGGTCCAGGCCACGGAGGACTACATCTCCGGCCGCTTCGGCTGAGCCGCCCGGGCTCCACGCCCCCGATACGGCCTTGCGGTGCTGCATGGCGGTGCCACCACAAGGCGAAGGGTCCGCCCCCGTACTCGTACGAGTACGGGGGCGGACCCACACGTGTCACCACCCGGAGCCGCTCAGCCGAAGAGCAGCAGGACCGCCCCGTAGCTCAGCGCGGCGACCAGGGCCGCGGCGGGCATGGTGATGAACCAGCCCAGGATGATGTTCTTCGCGACGCCCCAGCGCACGGCGTTCACGCGCTTGGTGGCGCCGACGCCCATGATCGCGGAGGTGATGACGTGGGTGGTCGAGATCGGCGCGTGGAAGAGGAACGCCGAACCGAACATGATCGAGGCGCCGGTGGTCTCCGCCGCGAAGCCCTGCGGCGGGTCCAGCTCGATGATCTTGCGCCCGAGGGTCCGCATGATGCGCCAGCCACCCGCGTACGTACCCAGCGAGAGCATCACCGCACAGGCGACCTTGACCCAGATCGGGATCTCGTCGTTCGGGCCCTCGACATCGGCGATGACCAGGGCCATCACCACGATGCCCATCGTCTTCTGCGCGTCCTGGAGGCCGTGGCCGAGCGCCATGCCCGCCGCCGAGACCGTCTGCGCGATCCGGAAGCCGCGCTTGGCCTTGTGCGGGTTGGCGTTCCGGAACATCCACATGATGCCGACCATCACCAGATAGCCGACCACCAGGCCGATGACCGGGGAGAGGAACATCGGGATGACGATCTTCTCCAGCACACCGGACCAGATGACGTCCGTCCCGCCGGCCAGCGCCGCCCCGACCATGCCGCCGAACAGCGCGTGCGAGGACGAGGAGGGGAGGCCGTAGTACCAGGTGATCAGGTTCCAGATGATCGCGCCGACCAGCGCCGCGAACAGGATCCCCATCCCCTTCTGCCCCACGGGCGTGGCGATGAGGCCCTCGCTGACGGTCTTGGCGACCCCCTGGCCCAGGAAGGCGCCGGCCAGGTTCATCACCGCGGCCATCGCCAGAGCCGCACGCGGGGTCAGCGCCCGGGTGGAGACCGAGGTGGCGATGGCGTTCGCGGAGTCGTGGAAGCCGTTCGTATACGTGAAGCCGAGCGCGACGCCGATGGTCACGACCAGCGCAAAGGTGTCCACGAGGTTCAGGACTCCTTGACCGCGATGGTCTCCACGGTGTTGGCGACGTGCTCGAACGCGTCAGCCGCCTCTTCCAGCACATCCACGATCTGCTTGAGCTTGAGCACCTCCATGGCGTCGTACTTGCCGTTGAAGAGGTGGGCCAGCAGCTTGCGGTGGATCTGGTCGGCCTGGTTCTCCAGCCGGTTGACCTCGATCCAGTACTCGGTGAGGTTGTCCATGGTCCGCAGCCCCGGCATGGCCTCGGCGGTCAGCTCCGCCGCCCGGGCCAGCACCTCGATCTGCTGCTCGACACCCTTGGGAAGCTCCTGGACCTGGTAGAGGACGACCAGGTCGACGGCCTCCTCCATGAAGTCCATGATGTCGTCGAGCGAGGACGCCAGGTTGTAGATGTCCTCGCGGTCGAACGGCGTGATGAAGGAGGAGTTCAGCTGGTGGAAGATCGCGTGGGTCGCATCGTCCCCCGCGTGCTCCGCTGCCCGCATACGCTCCGCGATCTCGACTCGGGAGGCAGAATCCGCCCCGAGCAGTTCCATCAGGAGTTTCGAGCCCGTGACAATGTTGTCCGCGGAGGCGGAGAACATGTCGTAGAAGCTCGTCTCCCTGGGGGTCAGACGAAAGCGCACGTGGGGTCCTCGGGATGCTTTGGATTCGGTCAGGCTGATGCTAGGCGCATCATCCGGCCACGGCTAACCGGCGTTCTTCAGTGTCGCCCATCGAACACGGCGATCGACACGGACCCCCGGTCACGTTTCGGCAGGATTCGTTACGATATACCCGGCAGGGGTATATCAGGACAACGGGAGGACGCAGATGACCACGACCGGAACCGGGGCCGGGGCCGGAATCACGGGGGCGGAAGCGGCGGGCGGGAGCGCTCCTGACCCGGAGGCAACCGCACCTGTGGACATCGTCACGGACCACGACCGCGGCATCCACGGCTACCACCACCAGAAGGACGAGCACCTCAAACGACTGCGCCGGATCGAGGGCCAGATCCGCGGCCTCCAGCGCATGGTCGACGAGGACGTCTACTGCATCGACATACTCACCCAGGTGTCGGCGTCCACGAAGGCCCTGCAGTCCTTCGCCCTCCAGTTGCTGGAGGAGCACCTGCGCCACTGCGTCGCCGACGCGGCCGTCAAGGGCGGCGAGGAGATCGACGCGAAGGTCGAGGAGGCCACGAAGGCGATCGCCCGCCTGCTCCGCACCTGACGCGCGACCGCGCGGGCTTCACCCCCGGTGGGCGGCCTGCCGGGGGACCGCCGCCCAGGACTCGGCACCCCGGACGTCGAGCACTTCGTCGATACGGTCGGAACTGAGGCGTTCCTCGTCCGCGGCCGACGCGGCGATCATCAGCTCGCCGCACAGCTCGATCTCGGCGAGGGCCACACAGTCCTGAGCGTTCGGAGCGCTGAGCGTCACCACGTGCGTCACCTCTCTCTGCCGTCCTCCCGGCCGTCACCGGCCTCTGGCAACACCGACATCCCAGCCTAGGGAGCGCGATACGTGCCGCGCATGGCACGGACGGACCATTTTGAGCCCCCTCCCAACCGGCCCCACCCCCCGGCCCGTCCCGGTACCCGCGCCTGCCCCACCCCGTCCGACCCCCGCTCCACCGCTCAGCCCTGCCGGATCTCGCCGGTGTAGATGGCGTCCTCGTCCGGCAGGGTCACCGTGACCGGCAGCCCGAACCCGTACAGCAGCAGCGTCGAGACCACCGACACCTCCGGGCCCCGGGCGTCGGAGGAGAAGGTGAAGCGGTGCCGGACCTTCCGCAGCCGGCCGTCCTCGTCGAGGTAGGCGTCGAAGGGCACGGCGTCCTTGCTGAACCCTTTCGCCGCCGCACCGAGCGCCCCGCGCGACTGCGGCGAGGCGGCCCGGGCCGCCCGGCCCAGGTCGGCGACGCCCCGGTAATGGTGCACGGTCACCCCGGCCAGCTCGGTCTTCCCCGCGTACGTCACATCGGCCGCGCCGCGCAGCAGCTCGGCCGCCGCCATCGGGTCGGTGACCCCGCCGGTGACCAGGTTGCCGTCCTTCAGCCCGGTCGTGTCGATCCTGACCCACTTGTCGTCGGGCACCCCGGCGCCGCGGTTCTTCATGTAGAGCGCCCCGGGGGCCAGCAGCTCGGTGATCGGCCGATGACCCCCCGCCCCCGCGGCGTCCTTGCCCGCCGGGTCCTTGGGCAGCACCACCCGGAGCCGCCCCATCTGCGTGCGGAAGTCGTACGCGCCCTGCCCCCGGATCGTCACCCGCGTGCCGCCGGCCGCCGTCTCCATCGACGTACGGGTCTCCGCGCCGCCCGCCTCGACAAGGACGTCCGCCGCCTGCCCGAGCAGATCGAGCGGCCGGTCGGCGGCCACGGAACGCTGACCGGACCCGTCGGCCGCGCCGCCCCCGTCCCCGCCGAGGCAACCGGCGGTGACCGCGATCACCCCGGCCGCGGCGAGGGCGCGGACAGCACGGGCCCCGCCTCCGTCCCTGTACTGCTGCACCACCATCGCCTGCCAACCCCCAACGACTGCCGCCCGGCCGAGCCCTGACCCGCTCCGCATAACGAGTGCCGCCGTCCCCCGTCACGCCACGGGGGTCCCGCGGCCAGTACCGTGGACGGGTGCATGAGGATTCCCCCACCGCGGCTCGCACCACCGCCGCGCCGCGCACCCCCGCCCGGACCACCCCCGCCGTCGCGGAATCGCTGTCCGCATCGCTGTCCGCATCCCTGCCGGAGGCTCCCCTTCCGGGCCCGCCCGCCGGGCACAGCGCCACGACGATCGAACGGGGCTCGTTCTGCCTGGCCCGCTGCAGCTGCGGCTGGTCGGGACCGGCGCGCAGATCCCGGGACCGGGCCCGCACCGACGCCGCCGAACACATCGCCGCGCCCTGATCCACCGCGCGGGTCCGCCGTACCCGGCCCCGTACAGCACGAACCCCCAGGCGCAAGGAGCACCTGGGGGTTCGTGACAGGAATCAGGGACAGGGGAACCCGGGACCGGGGAGGGACCCCGGGACCGTCAGGCGGCCGGGCGCCGCCCCTCGACCAGCCGGGCCGGCCGTCAGGCGGCCAGGTCCTTCTCCCCCGGGTCGCCCCGCCGGGAACCGGGCCGCGGCTCGGGGATGCCGACCGCCTCGCCGCGCTCGTCCGCGTACGCGACGGCCGCGCTCTTCGACCGGACGAACCAGCCGACGCGCGGCGAGCGGGCGACCGCCGCCATCAGCGGGGTCAGGAGCGCCATGGCGAGCGGGGCCAGCAGCAGGGTGACGGCGGTGCCGAGGGCGAAGCCGCCGATCACGTCGGTCGGGTAGTGGACGCCCATGTAGATCCGGCTGAAACCGGCGAAGAGCGCGAGGCCGATCGCGTAGAGGCCGAACTTCCGGTTCGCCACGAAGATGCCGACGGCGATGCCCATGGCCAGGGTGGAGTGGTCGCTGACGAACGAGAAGTCCGTCTTGCCGTGGATCAGGACCTCAAGACCGTCGTGGTCGTTGAAGGGGCGTGGCCGTTCGACGAAGCCGCGGATCGGGATGTTGATGAGGATCGCGATGGCGGCGGCGAGCGGAGCCCAGACGATGGCCGCGGCGGCCGTCACGGCGTCCTCGGCCGTCCCGCGCCCCCGCATGCTCCACCAGCACCACAGGCCCACCAGAACGAGGCCGACCATGATCCCGTACTCGCCGACGTACTCCATGACCCGGTCGAACCAGGTGGGAGCGGCCTTCGCGAGGCCGTTGATGTCGTAGAGCAGACTGACGTCCGGGTTCGACCCGTCGAGTTCGAGTCCAGCCATCTGCTGCGGCCCCTTGCCTTGTCTGCTTCTCTGCCGCGACGCGCGTCCTTGCGCGCCGCCCTGGTCGAACCCCCGTATCCGGTGCGATCCGTTGCCGCACTGCACCGCACAGCTTCACTGCGACGCATGGTCAGTGCGCAGGGCGTTCCGTTCCCCGTCCAGGGAACGGCCCCGGCGTCGCCTGCGTTCCGTTCTCCACCGAATGATCACTATGACGTTATCGAAGAGTGACTCGTCGTCGCAGCTCAGGGCCCAGGCTTCACGGAGAGTTCCCGCCAGGGCCGACTGCCCGTCAGCACCCTTCGCCACTCCCGGAGCCCGTCGAGACGTACGTCACCCCGTGGGCAGATCGGTCGGAAGGGCAGCGGCCCCGTCCTTGGTGACCCGGGTCGCACCGAAGTAGTCCGGCGTATCGATCTTGTCGAACCGAATGACCGCCCCGGTGAACGGCGCATTGATCATATAGCCGCCCCCGACGTACAACCCGACGTGCCGGATGGCCCGCGAATTGGTGAGGTCGTCGGAGAAGAACACCAGATCCCCCGGAAGCAGCTCGTCCCGCGAGGGATGCGGCCCCGCGTTGTACTGGTCGTTGGCCACCCGCGGCAGCTCGATGCCCACCGTCCGGTACGCGGCCTGGGTCAGCCCGGAACAGTCGAACCGCCCCTGCTGCTCGGGCGTACCGTTGCCGCCCCACAGATAGGGCGTGCCGAGCTTCTTCTGGGCGAAGTAGATGGCCCCGGCGGCCTGCCGGGAGGGAGCGACCCGGCCGACGGGCCGGGCGAAGCTCTTCTCCAGGGAACGAATGATCTTGACGTAGTTCTGCGTCTCTTTATAAGGAGGCACACCGCCGTACTTGATCACCGCGTACGCGCCGGCGTTGTACGCGGCGAGCATGTTGTTCGTCGGGTCGCCCGGCACCTTCTTCACATACCCGGCGATCTCGCAGTCGTACGAAGCGGCCGAGGGGATCGCATCGGCGGGGTCCCACACGTCCCGCTTGCCGTCGCCGTTGCCGTCGATCCCGTGCGTGGCCCAGGTGCCGGGGATGAACTGGGCGATGCCCTGCGCGGCGGCAGGGCTCTGCGCCCTCGGGTTCCAGCCGCTCTCCTGGTACAACTGCGCGGCCAGCAGGGCCGGGTTGATGGCGGGACAGAGGTTGCCCCACTTCTGCACCAGCGGCTGGAAGCGCGCGGGGACCGCGCCCTTGGCCAGCGCGACGGCACCACCGCCCCCCGACCCCGCGAGCCCGGCGGCGGCGGAGTACGTACCGACGACGAGCAGCGCCAGGAAGCACATGACCATGCCGACGCCGATGCCACCGAACACCCAGAATTTCCGCACCCCTCAACCATCCCCCATCGGGACGCGCTTCAGAGGTGTTTTCGACGGTGTGTACGAGTCATCCGCGGCACACCACCGGCGCACCCGAAGCACACGGGGGCGCCGACGGCTCACCCGCACCAGAGCTGACGCCGTCTCATCCCCCTCGCCCGACCAGAAGTCGGACTGGACATTCGGCCGGGGCAACGGATAGACGTCCTCGTAGGCGGGACCGTTGGGCTCGGTGGTGGGGGCGGCGACCTTCGACTCCTTCACGCAGGGGCTGTCGGCTTCCAGAAAGGCCTGGCCCTTCCCCCGGAAGGAGACGCTGACACCGAATCCGCTCCGGGTGACCGCGTAGACCGCGGGGAACTTCTCGTCCTTGTTGACGGCCTTGATCCGGTAGCCGTTCTTCCGCCAGAAGTTCTCCGCCCGGTCGAGGAACGTCTGCCGGCGCTCGGGGGACACGACGGTCATGACCGTACGCCGACGGGTCACCCCGCAGGCCCGGGTGGTGGTGGGCCCGTGGGCCCACTGCACATCGGGATCGATCCCTTCCAGAACGGCATCGAGCATGGCGTCGGACTGCTCGGCGGCCTCCTGCATATCCATCGTCGCCCCGCTCTCCTTCCCCGCACTCGTGGCTTTCTCCCCCGCGAGCCGCTCTCACTCCCGCACCCGGCCAGCGGAACCCCGAGGGCCAGGACCAGGACCACCGCGACGGGGGGCAGGGCCCGCTTCGCTCGCCTCACTTCGGTTCCTCCATCTTGAGCCGGTCGGCGTTGCCCGACACGATCAGGGCGATGCTGTCCGCGGACACGGCGTCGCGTTCCGGGCTGAAGTAGTTCGAGTGCGAGTCCAGACTGATGCCGCTCCCGCTGACGAGGGGCGGCCCGTCGGCCACCGGGAAGCGCCGGGCCCCGAACGCCTTGCTCGCGGGATCCTTCCCGAACCAGAGGTCGTCGTCACCCGGATCGGCGAGATCGCCGGCGACGTACGCCCCGCCGGGCCCGCCCAGGGCCAGCCCGAGCCCGCCGACCACGACCTGGGTCTTCGAGGGCAGTTTGGTCACCGGGTCGTTGGCGGCGGCCCCCACGAAGACGTGCTCGCTGCCGACGCCGAGGTCCACGGCGTGATCGACGCCGACCCCCGGACTGCCGACGAGGATGATGTCGTCCACCCCGGGAATCCCTCCGGGCCGGGCAGCGGCGGCGGCGCCCACGGTCCGGGACCCGTAGGAGTGCCCTATGGCGGTCAGATGGGGGTCCTTGTTCTGGTTGGTGACGGAGATCCCGCCCATGAAGTCGCGGTAGGCCGCCCCGCCCTTGTCGGCACGCCCGGTCCCCATGACGGCGAAGTAGCCGGCCGCCCCGTCCTTGTCCGGCAGCTGCGGGGCGTCGTACCCGAGCCAGACGATGGACGCCGTGGACTCGTCGTACCCCTGGGCCCCGATCGCGGTGTCGCGGGCCCGCCCGAGGTCGTTCTTGGCGAACTCCTCGTCGAGGGAGGTGTTGAGCCCCGGCACGTAGGCGGACACATGCTGCGAGGCATCAGGGTTCCCGAACGACACGATCGCCCGCCCATTCCCCTCATCCCCGACCCCGATGAGATACATGGGCGGCTTCCCGTCCTCGTTCAACTGCCGCTCGATCTCCCGCAGCCCGGCCAGCTGTTCGCGGGCCTTGTCGGTGTCGACGCCCTCCAGCCTGTCGATGAGCGCCGGGAGGTTGCGGCGGTTGGCGGCGTCCCGGGCGAGAACGGGGATGCCGTCCAGGTTGCCGATCCGCTCCGGGACGAGCTCGATGTACCGCTCCCGCTCCTCCGGCGAGAGCCCGTCCCACCAGGCCTTGCGCTGGGCGGGCGTGGCGTTCTGCGGAATCCGCTCGCCGAGGTGCGCCCGCTCGGCGTCCCGCACCTCGGCGTCGACCCGCGCCCCGGACCCGGGTATCGCCAGCCCGGCGCCGACACCACCGACAGCCTTGTTCCAGTCCCAGACCGCGCCGATGTAGTCACCCCGCGCCCACTTCTGCTCCGCGCCGCGGCTGTCGCGCCCCCACTGATCGCCGATGCGCTGCCCGGTCTCCCCCGGCCGCAGAACCGCGTCGACGACCCCGCGGACATCACCCCCGGCCCCGTCCCCGAGAAACCCGTCGATGAACCCGCCGCCGTGGGGACCCGCGGGTCTACCCGCGTCAACCGGAACGATGAGATCGCTGTGGGGGAAGGGGGAGTCGCCTTGGGGGGTGTCGAGGGGAGCGGTGGGGGTGCCGGTGCCGCTGTCGGTGCCGGCGGTCCCGGTGGTGGCGGTGTCGCCGGTGCTGCCGGTCGTGGCGGTGTCGCCTGGCCGACCGGTGGTGCCGGTGGTGCTGGTGCCGGGGGCCCCGGTGGTGGCGGTGTCGCCGGTGGTGGCGGTGTCGCCGGGCCGGCCGGTGGTGCCGGTGGTGCTCTCACCCCTGGTACCGGTGCTGCCGGTACCACCGGTAAGGCTGGACTCGCCCTCCCCACCCCCTCCGCCGGCACCAGCGCCCGGGGTGTCATGGACCCCGCTGCCGCCACCGTCGGCGCCCCCGTCGCTGCTCCCGCCGGTGCCTCCACCGCCGGCCACGGCGTCGCGTCCCGGCGCCGGACACGAACTGCCGGTCAGCTCACAGATCGCGCTGCGGATCTCCGCGGTGAGCTGCTGCCCGGTCCCCGTGGCCATGAGCCCGCCGACGAGAGCGACGACGACCAGGACGAGGCCGAGGTACTCCAACGCGGTCTGCCCGCCATCGCGGCGGAGCTTCATCATCCGGGCGAAGCTGAAGAGCCGTTGCTCGGCCCGTTGCTCCGGGCCGCTGCGGAACCAGCGACGGCTCTCCGGCCGGCACAGGAGCACGATGACGGCCACGGGCACGGCCAACCGCGCGACGCCTTGCCCCTCACCCCCGCCGCCCAGCTCGGCGAGGGCGCCGAGGACGATCCAGGCCAGCACGGCGAGGAGCCCGTACCAGACGCGAACCCCGCCATGCCGGACGTACAGCGACAGCACGAAGACGGCGACCCCGGGTAACGACGCGTAGAGCAGCAGCCCGAGGAGATACCCGTCGACCGCGTCCACCGACGAGGCGGTCGACAGGGCCCGGACCGCGCCCACCAGGGTGGCCACGAAGAGAACATGAAGCAGGATCAGGGCCGCCTGCAACGGCCGGGGCATCGACCGCCCGCCCGAACCCGCTACGGCAGCGCTTACATCGACGCCAACAGGGACCGCGCTTCTTCGTATGCCGGACAAGAGCAGTCCCCTACCTCGTGAGTGGGCGGAACGGGCGACAGGTCGGTCACTCCGCGTATGCGACCACACGGGCAGGGGGCACGACATGGGCCCCAGGACCCAATACAGGGCTCAAAGCCCTTGCATGTCAGACGAGTTGAGCCACCATGGCCCGATCACGACCCGGTTGCCGACCAGAAGTCGGAGTGGACGTTGGGGCGGGGGATGAGCTCCGCGCCGGGGTCGAGGAAGGCGGTGGCGCGGCTGGTGGAATCGGCTACCTCGGAGTGGCGGACGCAGGGGCTGTCCACGGTGAAGTGCACCTGGCCTTTGTCGGCGACAGTCAGACTCATTTGGAACCCGTCGTGTGACCTCACGTAGATCGCGGGAGCGTCGACGTGGCTATTGATCGCTGTCACGCGGTATCCGCTTTTCCGCCAGAACCGATCCACGACCCCCAACAAACTTCCCCGCCGCTGTGCAGAGACGACTGTCATGACCGTCCGCCTCCGCGTGACCGTGCAGCTTCCTGTAGTAGTCGGGCCGTGCACCCACTGAACACTTGGTTCGATCTCGGCGAGAACTCCGTCGAGCATCTCGTCAGCGCGCTCCCCAGCACCCTGCATATCCATTCCTTCACCCCGAACCCCGGTACACGCTGTGAGCAATACGCCGACAAGGAGAAATAGGAGAATCGATCGACCCATAATCATCAGCGCGGCTTCTCTGCTCGGATCATGTCCGCGCGACCTGCGGCGATCAGCGCCATATTCTCGACCGATGTTCTATCGATTTGGGGCTCGAAGTACTCGGAGTGTGCGTCGATCGTGACCCTCCCATCCCCGACCAAGGGAGGCCCATCGCCCACTTCGAACCGACGCGCCCCGAACGCTGCACTCGCCGGGTCCTTGCCAAACCAGAGATCGTCATCGTTCCTGTCGGCCAGCTCACCGGCAGCATATGCCGCAGCAGGACCACCGAACAGCAGCTCGACTCCGCCGATGGCGGACTGCTCCCTCGACGGAAGCTTGGTCACAACATCGTTCGCTGCCGCCCCGACAAACACGTGATCCTGCCCCACCCCCAACTCGACGGCACTGTCGACACCAACCCCGGGGCTACCCACGAACACGATGTCATCGACACCAGGAATTCCGCCCCCAAGTTGCGTTGCAGCTCCCACTGTCCGGGAGCCGTAAGAGTGACCAACGGCCGTCATGTGCGGATTCTCGTTTTCATTCGCCACTTTAATTCCGCCCATAAATTCACGGAAAGCAAGACCACCTTCATCCGCCCTTCCACTCGCAGCGACAGAAAGGCTCCCGAGCCCGTCCGGCGACTGCGGAGCGTCATACCCCAGCCAGGTGATGGCAGCGGCGGGAGCCCCGTACTGATTAGCGGCAATGGACAGATCCCGCGCCCGCTTCAAATCCCCCTCCGCAAACTCCTTGTCCAACGACGTATTCAACCCCGGAACATAAGCCGCCACATTCCGCGCCGTATCCGGATTCCCATACGACACAATCGCCCGACCGTTCCCCTGATCCCCGATCCCGAGCAGATACATCGGCGGCTCCCCCACCTTCGGCCCCGCCCGCAACTGCCGGTCGATCTCCCGCAGCGCCACAAGCTTGGTCGCCGAATCGTCGTCGTCCCGGCCCTCCAGCTTCCCCATCAGCAACTGGAGGTTGTCCCGGTTCGCCGCGTCCCGCACCAGGGCCGGAATCCCGTCCAGGTTGCCGATCCGGTCCGGGTACACCGCGAGGTACTCCTCGCGCTGTTCGTCCGTCAGGCCGGCCCACCACGCCTTCCGCTCCGCCGGACTCGCATCGTGCGGGATCGCGTCCCTCAGGTATCCGCGCGCCGCATCCCGCACCGCCGCCGCATCGGCCGCCGCGTCCGTCCACGTCGCCACCGGCACGCCCAGCCCCTCGTGCGCCTTCAGCGACCGCAGGATCCTGGCGTACCGCCAGTCCGCATCGGCCGCCGCCCGCACCGCCTGCGCCACCCGGTCCGCGATGTCCTGGGCCTTGCCCGCGTTCGGGTTGGGCGCGACGAGACCCGAGGGCGGGACCATGCCCGGGTTCGGAACCCCCGACGCCGTGCCGCCCGCCAGAGGCTTCCCGTCGACCAGGCCCTCGCCCGCCGCCGGATACGTCACCGATCCATCCGCGTGCACCGTGAACCTCAACGCCGCCGCATCGTCCAGCGCCCCCTGCAACACCCGCTGCTGGGCCTTGATCTCGTGGGCCAGGCTGTTCAGCGTGGTCCGCAGCAAGCCGCACTCGGTGTAGATGTACTGGAAGTTGGTCCCCAGCCGCCGCAACCCCCGCACGGCCGCGTCCGTCGCCTCCCCCTCTGCGTCTCGCGCAGCCCCGGCAGGAGCTGCCCCTCGATACGGTCCCGGGCCGCGTCCGCCCGGTTACCGGCCCGCCCCCAGCCGTCCGCCGCCTGCTCCAGTTCGGCGCACTTGATCTCACGTAACGCCGACCAGGTCAGGCCGGAACCCGCCCCACCGCTCCGCCCGCTCACCGCGCGCCACCGATGCCCGGCGTCTTCACCCCGTCGAAGCCGCTCTTCACCGCCTCGTTGGCCTGCGTCTGGCCCTGGACGACCGCCCGCATCTTCCCGCCGAGGCTCCCGCACTCCTTGCGGGCCTCCTCGATCCGGCGCTCCCACGAGGCCCGTACGGCACCCAGTTCCGCCAGCGCGGACAGCGCTCCGGCCCCGGCGGTCACGCCCTGGTGCGCCACCTCCAGTTCGGACTTCACCGGGCCGAGGAGCGTGACCAGCTGGTCGGCCCCACCGGCTGCCCGTAACCACGGACCACGACTGTGCCGGAGGTCCCCTCCCCCGGCCGCCCCCGACGATCCGGCAGCACCCACCGGTCCGGCCGACGCCCCCACCCGCTCCCAGCCGTCGTTCGGCTGCCCGGCCACGGTCACTCCGCCCACACCGCTCACCCCGCTCTCCTGATCCCTTGATCGTGGAGCGGCACTGTGCCAAATCGGCGATACACGACATGCCGTACGTCAGCACGCGAGGCCCCAGCGCCCTCCGCACCCGGTCCCCGTGATTCCCGGCCGGGCGAAGCGGAGGCCCCGTTCCCGCGGCGCCCGGCCGGTTCACCCGAACGAAGGGGGAGGCGGACATGGGCGCACACACCGGCGCACGGCGGCGGTCGCCCGCACGGGGACCGGGGCGGAGGGTCTCTTTGCCGCTCGGCGGAGCTCCGCGCCCCGGCCTCGTACCGCGGAACCGACGTCTCAGGAAGAGAAGCTGACGTCCCGCCGCAGCCCGCGCACCACGATGGAACGCATGCGAACCCGGAAGGAACACCCCACCGACTCCACCCCAACCTGCACCCCCGCACCATCCATCCCACCGCCCCGGTGGGCGTTTCGCGCCACGCAACTGATCACGCTGCTCGCGCTGCCGACCGGCCTGTGGCGGCCGGCGATGGTGTGCGGGTTCCCGTCCGGGTACACCGAGGCCGGCTTCGTACCGTTCGACACCCCCGGCTCCCAGCGGTGGATGCTGACGCTGAGCGTCGCCTGCGAGCTGCTCGCCCTGCTCTCGCTCGGCCTGGTGCGGCCGTGGGGCGAAACGGTGCCCCGCTGGACCCCCGTCGTCGGTGGCCGCCCCGTTCGCCCCTTGCCGTCGTCGTACCGGCAGCCGCCGGGGGCCTCGCGCTGACGGCGCTCTGGGCCCCCACGCCCCTGTGGTGGACGTACCCCCACAAGGAGCTGACCCCACCGGACTTCTTCTGCTGGCCGGCGTCATCTACCAGCCGCTCGTCCTCCGGGGGCCGCTCCTGGGGGCCGTCACCGCCTCCTACTACCGGCGCACCAAGGGCTCTCGAACGGCGCATACGAACACGCCGTGCCCCGCGAACGCTGCAACCGCATCAGAACCCATGGCCACCGTCGTTGCTCCTGGTCACAGCGCGTGATACACAGAGTAACCAGTCATATGCGCAAGGAGCGAACGATCCGCAGGTCAGGGCGGCCTCCCCGGTCAAACGTGCGAGATCCGGGTAAAGAGACCCGGGAAGGCGTCGTGCGAGCACGGTTTCATCAGCGAAGATAGAAGGCGACCCATGCCGGACGGCACGGGCAGCGAACTACCCAACAGGGGCGGTGACTTACATGATCCTGGCAGCAGAGAAGGGCGACATCACCACCATCATCGGCGGAATCGCTCCGGACTGGGGGCCGTTCGGGACGCTGGGCAACGAGGCGCGCATCATGATCGAGGTGGTGATGGCCATCGCCATCCTGCTCTGCCTCGGCATCGCGATCTGGGGTGCTGCGAAGCAGCGCATCGGAGCGACGGCACTGCGCGACACGTTCAGCGCGGAGCAGGGCAAGGGTCTGATCGTGGCAGGACTGACAGGGGTCTTCATCATCGGCTCCCTGGGGACCTTGTTCACCATCGTGTACGGAATGGCCGTCTGACCCACCGTCGGCCGGCTCCCACCGGGCCGTCCCAGCCCGCTCCCCACCATCCGTCCGTCGCGCCCACCGGCTGAGGTTCCGTTTCCCTGATGTCGAGTCACCACACCGCGCTCAAGCGGCAACCAGCAGAGCTACCGTCGTCCTGCGCGGATCCGCACACGACCGAGGGAGCGAACGCGGCATGAGTCCCGGTGACGAGCACGACTACCGCGGCAAGGACCAGGGGGGCCGCGCGGACGACCCGTACAGCACGCTCGGCGGCACCCGTCAGACCCGTACCCGTCTCCCCGACGGCGACCCGGGCAACCCCAACGCGCGCCGTCCCGTCCGCAACTCCCGCTCCCTCGTGACGATCACCGGCATCGTCGTGCTCCTCGTCGCCGCCATCGCCTTCGCCAATCGCGGCGGTGGCAGCGACGACGACGCGTCCCCGGGAGCCAAGAGCTCCGGAGCCGCGGGAAGTGCCCCCACGGCGGCCACCGGCACCAAGCCCGTCGGGGGCAAGAACGGCACGATCCCCTCCGGGTTCGCCCGTGACGAGCAGGGGGCGCAGAGTGCGGCTGCGAACTATGCGGTGGCGCTGGGATCGGCGGAGATGTTCACGAAGGACAGCCGCCACCGAATCCTCGACACGGTCTACTCACCCGCGGCAGCGGACAAACTGCGGTCGCCTCAAGATCGGGCTTACTCGGCCGAGTTCCTCTCACGCCTCGGTCTCGACCCCGACGGCAACGCCCCGCAGGGCAGCACCTTCATCTCACGGACCGTTCCGGTGGGCACGAAGGTGCTGGCGTTCGATGACGACACCGCGAAGGTAGCTGTCTGGTACACGGGACTCCTCGGCATGTCCGGCGAGGACTCCACCAAGCCCGTGAGCACCACCTGGAAGACGTGGACCGCGCAAATGTCATGGTCGGACGGCGATTGGAAGGTCACCAGCGCTGCCGAGAGCGACGGCCCGGCACCCGTCCCCGGCGATGTCGCGGCTTCGAAGTCCGACACGATCAGCAAGGCCGTTGAAGAGTACGGAGGCTTCACTTATGCCAGGTGACCCCAAGTACCGCTTCCGCTCGGTGGCAGCCTCGCTGATCGGACTGCAGGCAGCCGCGCTGGCGTTCGCCGGACGCGCGGCGGCCGATCCGACACCGACCCCGACGCCATCACCGAGCGCCAACGAAGACTGCAGTCTGCTGTTCGGCGAGGTCAAGAAGTTCTGCGAGGAAGGAGAGGGTGCGAGCAGTCCCGGCAGCGTGCCCGGGTCGCCGGACCCCTCGGAGTCCCTCGACCCCCTCTCCTCCCTAGCCCAAGGCTGCGCCGACGCCGCCTCCTGGATCGTCGGCAAGCTCAGCGAGGCCGTCGACTCCACGGCCAACGTCGACTTCACCAACCCCAAGTTCCTCCAGCAGTACGCCGTCATCTTCGCGGCCTCCACCATCCTCACCCTCGTCCTCTGGCTCCTCGCCGTCGCCAAGCGGGCCATCCGCGGAGTCCCCCTCACCACAGCGATCTCCGAGGCCGTCGGCTTCCTCTGGCTCACCGTGCTCGCCTCGGCCTTCACCCCGCTCATCCTCTACACGATCGTCTCCGCCACCGACGGCGTCACCGAGATCATCGCCTCCGCCACCGGCGGCCAGACGGACGTCTTCTTCGGCTCGTTCGCCGAAGCCCTCAAGAAGGGCGAGGACATCGGCGGCGGCCCCATCATGCTGATCGTCGTCTCGCTCGTCTCGATCCTCGCCGCCGGCATCCTGTGGCTGGAGCTCGTCATCCGCGCCGCCCTGCTCTACGTCGGCGCGCTCCTCGGGATCGTCGTGTACGCCGGCCTCGTCGACAAGAACATGTGGGGCCACGTCCGCCGCTGGGCCGGCATCATGATCGCGGTCATCATGGTCAAGCCGGTCATCGTCATCGTCCTCGGCCTCGCCGGCGCACTCTCCTCGGGCGACGGACCCGACGCCTTCTCCGCCGTCGTCTCCGGCCTCTCCATCATCCTCCTGGCCATCTTCGCCTCCGCCATGATCTACCGCTTCGTCCCCGGCTTCGGCGACGAGATCCAGGGCGCCCGCACCAACCGCAAGCAGGCCACCGACGGCTCCCAGGCCGCCGCCCTCATCAGCTCCCCGGCCGCCCTCGTCTCCCAGGGCATCAAGACCCACAGCGGCCGCAACGACCAGAACAGCGGCGGAGGCGGCGCCCGCCCCGCCAACCCGGCCAGCGGCGGCGTCGCCGCCCACAGCTCCCGCACCTCCGGCGGAAGCGGAGGCGGCGGCGGGGTCGGCGGCGGATCTGTCCCCTCCGCCGCACCCTCGCCCCGCAGCGGCTCCGCGCCCACCTCCGCCACCCCCCACAGCAGCCGCTCCCCCCGAGGCGGAGGCGGCTTCGGCAGCACAGGTAACCCGAGCACAGGAGGTGGCGGGCGTTGACGACCCAGTCCCACACGATGACGCCCCGCCGCACGTATCTCATCGGCCGCGCCCGGCCGAACGCGATCGTCGGCAAGAACCGCGAGACCGGCGAGATCGCCCTGATCATCGTCGGCGCGTTCCTCGGCATGATGAGCGGACTCCTCGTCCCCGTCCTCTCCCTCCGGATCGTCTGCCTCGTCGGCTTCCCGATGCTGGCCCTCGCCGTCGTGTACGTCCCGTACAAGGGCCGCACCTTCTACAAGTGGTTCGAGATCAACCGCACCTTCAAGCGCTCCCTGCGCCGCGGAACCGCCTACCGCTCGGGCGCCATGGAAGCCGGCGTCAGCGCCGACGGCCGGGAGGTCGAGATCGGCCCGCCCCCCGGCATCGGCCGGATCAGCTGGCTCGCCGCCCCCTTCGGCCCCGACGAGATCGCCGTACTCCTCCACGCCGACCGGCGCACCGTCACCGCCGCCATCGAGATCGAGGGCCCCGGCGTCGGCCTCCGCGACAGCGAGGACCAGGAGGCGCTCGTCGACCGCTTCGGCACCCTCCTCAAGCACGTGGCCAACGGCGACGGCTTCGTCACCCGCCTCCAGATGCTCGCCCGCACCCTGCCCGCCGATCCCGACGCCCACGCCAAGGACGTCGCCCAGCGCGGCGACAAGGCGTCCCCGGCCTGGCTCCAGGACTCCTACGACCAGCTGCAGTCCATGGTCTCCACCTCCAGCGAGCAGCACCGCGCCTACCTCGTCGCCTGTATGCACTACAGCCGTGAACTGGCCGCCGAGGCCAACGCCATGGCCCGCGCCGCCCGCCCCCACGGCGGCCGCAAGCTCGACCGCGACGCCGGCCTCGCCGTCGTCATGGCCCGCGAACTCACCGACATCTGCGCCCGCCTCGCCGAGGCCGACATCCGGGTCCGCCAGCCGCTCGGCCAGAGCCGCGTCGCCTCCCTCGTGCACTCCATGTACGACCCCGACCACCCCATCGACCACATCCAGGCCATGACCAAGCGCAACGCCTGGCCCGCCGAACTGGACGCGGTCGAGCCCACGTTCCTCCAGGCCAAGACCCGCGAGTCCACCACCCGCGCCCCCTGGTGCCACGCCACCGCCTGGGTGAAGGAGTGGCCGATGACCCCCGTCGGCGTCAACTTCCTCGCCCCGCTCCTCGTCCACACCCCCGACGTCATCCGCACCGTCGCCGTCTGCATGGACCTCGAACCCACCGAGGTCGCCATCGAACGCATGCTGACCGAGAAGACCAACGACGACGCCGAGGCCAGCCGCCAGGCCAAGATGAACCGCACCGTCGACCCCCGCGACATCGCCGCCCACGGCCGGCTCGACCAGCGGGGTGAAGATCTCGCCAGCGGTGCGGCCGGAGTGAACCTGGTGGGGTACATCACGGTGTCGTCCCGCTCACCCGAAGCGCTCGCCCGCGACAAGCGCACGATCCGCGCCTCGGCCGGCAAGTCGTATCTCAAGCTGGAGTGGTGCGACCGCGAACACCACCGCGCCTTCGTGAACACCCTCCCGTTCGCCACCGGCATCCGCCGCTGACCCGAGCACCCGCACAGAACGCCGAACCCAACCGCCCAACCCGTCCAACCCACCCAACCCGCAGGAAGAGAGGGCAGCCACGCCATGCGCGACCCCCTGTCCGCATTGTCGGATGCCTTCACCTCCTTCCTCTTCGGCAAGGTGGAGACGACCCGCCTCCCCGTCCGTACGTCCACGGGCCAGGCCCAGGCCGTCTACCTCCCCACCGCCGCCCCCGGCCTCGGCGACTCCGGCGTGATCATCGGCCGCGAGGTCTACAGCGGCAAGGGCTACATCTACGACCCCTTCCAGCTGTACGGGCAGCAGCTCCCCGCCCCCCACTGGCTGGTCCTCGGCGAGTCCGGCAACGGCAAGTCGGCGCTGGAGAAGACCTACGTCCTGCGCCAGCTCCGCTTCCGCGACCGCCAGGTCGTCGTCCTCGACGCCCAGGGCGAGGACGGCGTCGGCGAGTGGAACCTCATCGCCCAGGAGCTGGGCATAACCCCCATCCGCCTGGACCCGACCGCAGCCCTCAACGGCGGTATCCGCCTCAACCCCCTCGACCCGTCCATCACCACCACCGGCCAGCTCGCCCTGCTCCGTACGATCATCGAAGTCGCGATGGGCCACGGCCTCGACGAGCGTTCCGGCTTCGCGCTCAAGGTCGCCCACGCCTACGTCACCGCGACCATCACCGACCGCCAGCCGGTCCTGATGGACATCGTCGAGCAGCTGCGCCACCCCGAGCCCGAGTCCGCCGAGGCGATGAACGTCGACATAGACGATGTACGGGCCTGGGGCCTGGACGTCGCCCTCGTCCTGGACCGCCTCGTCGACGGTGACCTGCGCGGCATGTTCGACGGCCCCACCACCGTCGGCATCGACCTCGACGCACCCCTCATCGTCTTCGACCTCTCGCACATCGACCGCAACTCGATCGCGATGCCGATCCTGATGGCGATCGTCGGCGTCTGGCTGGAGCACACCTGGATCAGGCCCGACCGCAAGAAGCGCATCTTCCTGGTCGAAGAGGCGTGGCACATCATCAACTCCCCCTTCGTCGCCCAGCTCTTCCAGCGCCTGCTGAAGTTCGGACGCCGCCTCGGCCTCTCGTTCGTCGCCGTCGTCCACCACCTCAGCGACGTGGTGGACGGAGCAGCGGCGAAGGAAGCGGCGGCGATCCTCAAGATGGCCTCCACCCGCACGATCTACGCGCAGAAGACCGACGAGGCCAGAGCGACCGGCCGGGTCATCGGCCTGCCCCGCTGGGCCGTCGAGATCATCCCGACCCTCACCCCCGGCATCGCCGTCTGGGACGTCAACGGCAACGTCCAGGTCGTCAAACACCTGATCACCGAAGCCGAACGCCCGCTGGTCTTCACCGACCGCGCCATGACCGAGGGATCGGCCATGGACCCGGACGACCTGCTCCCCGAGGACATCCGCGCCGCCGAACGGGAGGCAGAACAACGGGCGGCCCGCATCGAGCACCAGCAACGGATGAACGAGTCGTCAGAGTCAACGGTGGCCTGACATGGCACGCCGACCACCGCGTGGCCGGGGCAACGGCCCCGGCCGGCACGACGGTTACGACGGCCGGCCCCAGGGCAGCGGCGGCGTCCCGGACGGCCTGCTGATCGGCCTTCTGGCCCTCTTCCTCGCGGCCACCCTGGTCGCCTGGACGGCCACCGGCCTGGCCGGGCTGTTCGCCCACGGGGCCTGGCCGGAGGGGGTGACGTTCACCCGCTCCCCGCTCGCCCTGCGCGAACTGGCCACCGCACCCCAGGACCTCCCCGCGGCCTGGCCGGAGACCCCCGCGGCCCAGCTCTCCGGATACGGCCTGTTCTGGGGCCTGTTCATCGGCGAACTGATGGTGCTGCTGGTCCTCACGGTGTTCACGCTCGGAGTCGTGTCCCGCGGCCGTGCCGTGCGGGAACGACGCCGCGAGGAACAGGCCTTCAAGGCCTACGATCCACAGCCCCCGACGGACAGGCCGGCACCGGCACCACCCCAAGAGCAACCCCACCCGCAGCCGTTGGCAGCACCACCGGCGCACCCCATCACCCCACCGCCCGCCGAGGAGACGCCCCCTCCTCCCGAAGCGAGCACGGCCCTGCTCCCCTCCCCTCGCACCCCGCTCCTCGTCTACGCCCCCGCCCCCGCCCGGCGCCCCACCGTCGTCCAGGCGATCCACGACGCCGAGGGCCCAGCCCTGGTCGTCACGTCGGACCCCACGGTCTGGGCCGAGACCAAGGACGCCCGGGCCAAGCTCGGCCCCGTCCTCGTCTACGACCCGGGCCACCTCTGCGACACCCCCGACCGCCTCCACTGGTCGCCCACCGCAGGCTGCGAGCACCCCGACACCGCCGCCGCACGGGCCGCCGCCCTGCTCGCCCCGGTCCGCCCGCAGGCCAGGATCGACGCGGCGGTGGCCGACACGGCGCAGACGCTCCTCCAGTGCTGGCTGCACGCCGCGGCGGTGGACGGCCGCCCGTTCCGCCAGGTCGCCCGCTGGGCCTCGGGGTCCGCCGCCCACGAACCGGTACGCCTTCTCCGTACGCACCCCAAGGCGGCATCCGGACTCGCCGGCCTCCTGGAGTCCGCACTCGCGGCCTATCCGGAGCGGCGCGAGATGGCCCAGGAGTTGACCGTTCGGGCCTTCTCGGCGCTCTCCTCGGTGCACATCCGCGAGGCCTGCACGGCCAACCGATCGGATGCGGCCGCGCTGGAATCTTTTGCCCGTGAGGGGGAACGCTCTACCTGGTGGGTGAACCCATCGAGGATCCCCGCTCACGCCCGGGCGCGATGCCCCTCCTCACCGCGCTCGCCGCAGACGTGGTCGAGCACGGCCGCCGCATGGCCGCACGGTCAACCGACGGTCGGCTCGACCCACCAATGACGCTCGTCCTGGACGACGTCGCGGCCGTGGCGCCCCTTCCCCAACTCCCGGAACTGCTGGCGACCGGCGAGATGCGGGGCATGCCCGCCCTGGTGCTGCTCCGCTCCCGGGAACAGGGCCGAGCCCGCTGGCGGGAAACCCTGCACGCACCGGCCCCGGGCATCGGCTAGCGGGACAGCCGAGCGGAAGCGGAAGAACAAGCCAACCAGCCAACCACGGCCGTCCGCCCGTCGGGCCGTCCGGCCAGGTCCTCCCTACCCCTGCCGCCCGAGGACGTACTCCAGTTCCTGCTCGCCCCGGTCCCCCGGCGCCAAGATCTGCCGGCCGGAGGGGATGAAGCCGAACTTCCGGTAGAACGCGGCGGCCCGCGGGTTCTTCTCGTGCACGTAGAGGCGCACCCGCTCCATCCTGGGCGCGGACAGCGACCAGGCCCACGCGACGGCCTCGCGGAACAACGCCTCGGTCACCCCGGTCCCCCGCACCTCGGGCCGGACGAACACCCCGACCAGGTGCGCCTGGTCCACCGGCGACGCCTCCCCGAAGCGCACCTCGTCGTCCGGGCTCTCGACGAGTACGGTGACCGACCCCACCCACTCCCCCTCGGGCGACTCCGCGACGAACTGGCGGACCCGGCCGGGTCCGTCCTCGGCGGCATCGGCGGCCCGCTGCTGCCAGAACACGTCCGGCTTCGCCGCAGCGTCCTCGTACGACTCCAGGAACGCCACCGGGGCCGCCGGATCCCGCAGAGCGTCCAGCCGCACCTGCCTGACCTGCGGCCATTCGTCGGCCCGCACCACGCGCATCACATAATCCATACCGCGATCCTCGCCCCCACCCGCCCCACGTTCAACCGAGTACTCACCACATCAGCACCGGCACGCGGCACCCGGCACGCGGCACCCGGCAACGCGCTGCCACCCCCACACCCCGTCGTACCCCGGTACTACGCCCGCCTCCACGTCCCGCCCCCGGTCGGACGACCGCCCGCCGCCGGCTCCGTAGCGTCGACCGCATGATCACGGCACACGGACTCACCAAACGGTACGGCGACCGAACCGTCGTCCAGGACCTCGACTTCACCGTCCACCCCGGCACGGTCACCGGCTTCCTCGGCCCCAACGGCGCGGGCAAGTCCACGACGATGCGCATGCTCCTCGGCCTCGACACCCCGACGCAGGGCCGCTCCACCGTCAACGGGCGCTCCTACGCCACCCACCCCGCGCCCCTCACCCAGGTCGGTGCCCTGCTGGAGGCCCGGTCCGTCCACCCCGGCCGGTCCGCCTTCAACCACCTGATGGCCCTCGCCCACACCCACGGCATCCCCCGCCGACGCGTCGAGGAGGTCATCGACCTCGCCGGGCTGACGGACGCCGCCCACCGCAGGGTGAAGGGCTTCTCCCTCGGCATGGGCCAACGGCTCGGCGTCGCCGCCGCACTCCTCGGCGACCCCGCGACCGTCATCCTGGACGAACCGGTCAACGGCCTGGACCCCGAGGGCGTCCTGTGGATCCGTACCCTCCTGACCTCCCTCGCCGCCGCAGGCCGTACGGTCCTCGTCTCCTCCCACCTGATGAGCGAGATGGCCCTCACCGCCGACCATCTGATCGTCATCGGCCGCGGCAGGCTCCTCGCCGACACCACGGTGGCCGAACTGATCCGGTCGGCCGGCGGAGCGTCCGTCAAAGTCGTCACCCCGCAACCGGAAGCACTGAAAGCCCGCCTCACAGCCCCGGACGTGACCGTCACCGTCACCCCCACGCCCACGCCCGTGCCCACCCCCACCCCCGGATCCCACGAACTCCGGATCCGCGGAGTTGACGCGGCGCACATCGGACGTGTGGCCGCCACGCACGCGATCACCCTGCACGAACTCACGCCGCAGACCGTGTCGTTGGAGCAGGCGTTCATGGACCTCACACAGGAATCGGTCGACCACCGCCCGCAGCGACAGCAGCGACAGCAGCGACAGCAGCGACAGCAGCGACAGCAGCAGCCGACACCAGCCACCGGAGCAGCAGCGTGACCACCACACACCCCACCGCATCGCCGCCGTACCGCGTCACCCCGCCCCGCATCCTGCGTGCGGAGTGGCACAAGCTCTTCTCCCTGCGCTCCACCTGGGTCACCGTCATCTCGGCGGTCGTCATGGTGCTCGGCGTCGGCCTCATCATGGGCGCGACCTACACCTCCGGCGGCGGGGACTCCGACGTCGACACGGTCGTCCTGTCGCTGTACGGCAGCATGCTCGCCCAGATCTTCCTGGTCGTCCTCGGCATCCTCATGACGGCAGGCGAGTACGCGACCGGCATGATCCGCTCCTCCCTCACCGCCGTACCCGCCCGTCTCCCCGTCCTGTGGGCCAAGGCCGTGGTCTTCGCCGCCACCATCTTCACGGTCATGCTCACGACGTCGGTGGTCACGTTCGCCGCGGCGCAGGCCTTCCTCCACGACACCGACCAGGCCGCCTCGTTCACCGACCCGGGCATCCTGCGCGCCCTGGCCGGCAACGCCGGAGCACTCACCCTGCTGGGTCTGCTCGCCCTCGGCCTCGGCGCACTGCTGCGCTCGGTGCCGGGCGCGATCGGGGCGTTCATCGGCGGGGTCATGATCCTGCCGGAGATCCTCGGAATGCTCCCGTACGACGCCGTCGAGCGGGCCATCATGTACTTTCCCACCCAGGCGGCCGGCGCCCTCGGCTCCGCCACCCCCATCCCGGGCACCATCTCCCCCGGCCCCGCCCTGCTCGCCCTGTCCCTCTGGGCGGGTACGACCCTGGCCGCGGCAGCGCTGACACTCAAGCGCCGCGACGTCTGACCCATGAGGAGCGACCAGGTGAGCACCCCACCGAGGGACCGCGACCGGGACCGGGGCACCGCGGAAACGGTTCCTCCCCTCACCCGGATCATCCGCGACGCCCTGGACCGGCTCCGCGCCTTCGACCGACGCCGGCCACGGGTCTGGGACGCGGCGGTGACCGGGTTCTGGACCGTGGCCGCGGTACTCGACTACACCTCCGGCGGCTGGCGGCACACCGCCCACGAGGACGTGACGGCACCCGAGTTCCTGGTGCTCCTGATGAGCCTGGGGTTCTCACTTCCACTGCTGTGGCGCCGTACGCACCCCCTGGCCGTAGTCCTGCTCATGACACCGATATCCCTCGTCAACGTCTGGACGGGGGCCGTGGTGCAGGCCTCCCTCCTCCAGCTGATCCCGGTCTTCCAGATCGTGCTGCGCTCCTCGTTCCGTACGGTCGGGGCAGCAGCTCTCCTGTTCCTCGTCCCGGTCCTGTCGGGCGGCTTCCGCATTCCCTCCAGCTGGGGTCAGGAGGTGGTCTCGTACGTCTGGGGCCTGGTCTTCGTCGTGCTGCTGGGGATCGCGGTACGTACGCGACGCGAGTACACCGAGGCCCTGGTCGAGCGCGCCCACCGGCTGGAACACGAGCGCGACCAGCAGGCCCGGCTCGCGGCAGCGGCCGAACGCACCCGCATCGCTAGGGAGATGCACGACATCATCGGCCACAACCTGTCCGTCATCACGGGCCTCGCGGACGGCGGCGCGTACGCGGCCCCGAAGAACCCGGAACGCGCGGGCCAGGCCCTGGAAGCCATCGGCACGACCAGCAGGCAGGCCCTGTCCGAACTCCGCCGTCTCCTGGGTGTCCTGCGTGACGACCACCCCGACGCCGAGCGCACTCCTCAGCCGACGCTCGACGAACTGACCCCCTCATCGAACGCGTACGCGGGGCGGGCCTGCCCGTCCACCTGGAACTGAACGGCGAGGCTCCCGCACGGTCCCTGACCCCGGGCCGCCAACTCACCGTGTACCGCGTGATCCAGGAGGCCCTGACCAACACCCTCAAGCACGCCACCGGCCCCACGTCCGCGACGGTGACGCTCACCTACTCACCCACGCACCTGAACGCCCGCATCACCGATACGGGCACCGGACCCGGCAGGACCGCGGACACGGAGGAAGCCCCGCTGGCAGCCCAGGGCATCATGGGCATGCGGGAACGCGCCGCACTGTACGACGGCTCCCTCGAAGCGGGCCCGCTGCCGGAACGGACGGGGTGGCAGGTACAGCTCCGCCTTCCCCTGGAGGACACGCACCAGTGACGACCGTACTCATCGCCGACGACCAGCCGATGCAGCGCTTCGGGTTCCGCATGCTGCTGGAGAGCCAGGACGACATGACGGTGGCCGGTGAGGCGGGCAATGGGACCGAGGCCGTCCACCTGGTAGCCCGCCACCACCCGGACGTCGTGCTGATGGACATCCGCATGCCGGGCCTCGACGGCATCGAGGCGACCCGCCGCATCATCGCGTCGGGCGCCCGCACCCGCATCCTGATCGTCACGACGTTCGACCTCGACGAGTACGCGTACGACGGCCTGCGCGCCGGCGCCAGCGGCTTCCTGGTCAAGGACGCCCTGCCCGAGGAACTCCTCGCCGGTATCCGCGCCGTGGCCGCCGGCGACGCTGTGGTCGCCCCGACCCTCACCCGCCGGCTCCTCGACGCGTACGTCCACCATCTCCCGGCCGTACCCGGTGCCCGGGCCATCTCGGATCCACGCATCACCGCCCTGACGGAACGGGAGCGCGAAATCCTCACGGTGATAGGGCAAGGCTGGTCGAACACCGAGATCGCCGCCCGCCTCCATCTCGCGGAGTCCACCGTGAAGACGCACGTGACCCGCATCCTCGCGAAAACCGGCGCGAGGGACCGCGTGCAGGCAGTCATCCTGGCCTACGACACCCGCCTGGTCACCCCGATGTAGAACGCAGAAAAGCCCCGCACCAGAAGGTGCGGGGCTTTCCCACAAAGATTGTTCGGCGGCGTCCTACTCTCCCACAGGGTCCCCCCTGCAGTACCATCGGCGCTGAAAGGCTTAGCTTCCGGGTTCGGAATGTAACCGGGCGTTTCCCTAACGCAATGACCACCGAAACACTATGAAATTTAGAACACCGGTAATTTCACGGCTGTTCGTTATTTCAGAACTAACACAGTGGACGCGAGCAACTGAGGACAAGCCCTCGGCCTATTAGTACCAGTCAGCTCCACCCCTTACAGGGCTTCCACATCTGGCCTATCAACCCAGTCGTCTACTGGGAGCCTTAACCAATCAAGTTGGTGGGAATACTCATCTCGAAGCAGGCTTCCCGCTTAGATGCTTTCAGCGGTTATCCTTTCCGAACGTAGCCAACCAGCCATGCCCTTGGCAGGACAACTGGCACACCAGAGGTTCGTCCGTCCCGGTCCTCTCGTACTAGGGACAGCCCTTCTCAATATTCCTACGCGCACAGCGGATAGGGACCGAACTGTCTCACGACGTTCTAAACCCAGCTCGCGTACCGCTTTAATGGGCGAACAGCCCAACCCTTGGGACCGACTCCAGCCCCAGGATGCGACGAGCCGACATCGAGGTGCCAAACCATCCCGTCGATATGGACTCTTGGGGAAGATCAGCCTGTTATCCCCGGGGTACCTTTTATCCGTTGAGCGACAGCGCTTCCACAAGCCACTGCCGGATCACTAGTCCCGACTTTCGTCCCTGCTCGACCCGTCGGTCTCACAGTCAAGCTCCCTTGTGCACTTACACTCAACACCTGATTACCAACCAGGCTGAGGGAACCTTTGGGCGCCTCCGTTACTCTTTAGGAGGCAACCGCCCCAGTTAAACTACCCATCAGACACTGTCCCTGATCCGGATCACGGACCCAGGTTAGACATCCAGCACGACCAGAGTGGTATTTCAACGACGACTCCACAACCACTGGCGTGGCCGCTTCACAGTCTCCCACCTATCCTACACAAGCCGAACCGAACACCAATATCAAACTATAGTAAAGGTCCCGGGGTCTTTCCGTCCTGCTGCGCGAAACGAGCATCTTTACTCGTAGTGCAATTTCACCGGGCCTATGGTTGAGACAGTCGAGAAGTCGTTACGCCATTCGTGCAGGTCGGAACTTACCCGACAAGGAATTTCGCTACCTTAGGATGGTTATAGTTACCACCGCCGTTTACTGGCGCTTAAGTTCTCAGCTTCGCCACCCCGAAGAGCAGCTAACCGGTCCCCTTAACGTTCCAGCACCGGGCAGGCGTCAGTCCGTATACATCGCCTTACGGCTTCGCACGGACCTGTGTTTTTAGTAAACAGTCGCTTCTCGCTGGTCTCTGCGGCCACCCCCAGCTCAAGCAGCAAGTGCTATCACCAGGAATGGCCCCCCTTCTCCCGAAGTTACGGGGGCATTTTGCCGAGTTCCTTAACCATAGTTCACCCGAACGCCTCGGTATTCTCTACCTGACCACCTGAGTCGGTTTAGGGTACGGGCCGCCATGAAACTCGCTAGAGGCTTTTCTCGACAGCATAGGATCATCCACTTCACCACAATCGGCTCGGCATCAGGTCTCAGACACATGTTGCGCGGATTTGCCTACACAACGTCCTACACCCTTACCCCGGGACAACCACCGCCCGGGCTGGACTACCTTCCTGCGTCACCCCATCGCTTACCTACTACAAGTCTGGTTCATCGGCTCCACCACTACCCTCAACTCCGAAGAGATCGGGCCGGCTTCACGGACTTAGCATCGCCTGATTCAGTACTGGGCGTTTCAAAGCGGGTACCGGAATATCAACCGGTTGTCCATCGACTACGCCTGTCGGCCTCGCCTTAGGTCCCGACTTACCCTGGGCAGATCAGCTTGACCCAGGAACCCTTAGTCAATCGGCGCACACGTTTCTCACGTGTGTATCGCTACTCATGCCTGCATTCTCACTCGTGAACCGTCCACAACTCGCTTCCGCGGCTGCTTCACCCGGCACACGACGCTCCCCTACCCATCCACACAGGCGTTGGCCCTATATGTGTGAATGACACGACTTCGGCGGTACGCTTGAGCCCCGCTACATTGTCGGCGCGGAATCACTTGACCAGTGAGCTATTACGCACTCTTTCAAGGGTGGCTGCTTCTAAGCCAACCTCCTGGTTGTCTCTGCGACTCCACATCCTTTCCCACTTAGCGTACGCTTAGGGGCCTTAGTCGATGCTCTGGGCTGTTTCCCTCTCGACCATGGAGCTTATCCCCCACAGTCTCACTGCCGCGCTCTCACTTACCGGCATTCGGAGTTTGGCTAAGGTCAGTAACCCGGTAGGGCCCATCGCCTATCCAGTGCTCTACCTCCGGCAAGAAACACACGACGCTGCACCTAAATGCATTTCGGGGAGAACCAGCTATCACGGAGTTTGATTGGCCTTTCACCCCTAACCACAGGTCATCCCCCAGGTTTTCAACCCTGGTGGGTTCGGTCCTCCACGAAGTCTTACCTCCGCTTCAACCTGCCCATGGCTAGATCACTCCGCTTCGGGTCTAGAGCGTGCAACTCAAACGCCCTGTTCGGACTCGCTTTCGCTACGGCTTCCCCACACGGGTTAACCTCGCTACACACCGCTAACTCGCAGGCTCATTCTTCAAAAGGCACGCAGTCACGACTGTATGTGCAAGCACATACAGCGACGCTCCCACGGCTTGTAGGCACACGGTTTCAGGTACTATTTCACTCCGCTCCCGCGGTACTTTTCACCATTCCCTCACGGTACTATCCGCTATCGGTCACCAGGGAATATTTAGGCTTAGCGGGTGGTCCCGCCAGATTCACACGGGATTTCTCGGGCCCCGTGCTACTTGGGTGTCTCTCAAACAAGCCGCTGATGTTTCAGCTACGGGGGTCTTACCCTCTACGCCGGACCTTTCGCATGTCCTTCGCCTACATCAACGGTTTCTGACTCGTCTCACAGCCGGCAGACTGTAAAAGAGAGATCCCACAACCCCGCATGCGCAACCCCTGCCGGGTATCACACGCATACGGTTTGGCCTCATCCAGTTTCGCTCGCCACTACTCCCGGAATCACGGTTGTTTTCTCTTCCTGAGGGTACTGAGATGTTTCACTTCCCCTCGTTCCCTCCACACTGCCTATGTGTTCAGCAGCGGGTGACAGCCCATGACGACTGCCGGGTTTCCCCATTCGGAAACCCCCGGATCAAAGCTTGGTTGACAGCTCCCCGGGGACTATCGTGGCCTCCCACGTCCTTCATCGGTTCCTGGTGCCAAGGCATCCACCGTGCGCCCTTAAAAACTTGGCCACAGATGCTCGCGTCCACTGTGCAGTTCTCAAACAACGACCAGCCACCCACCACCCCGTCCCGAAAGACGAGTTCACTGGGGCCGGATCAGAAGGCAGCCATACGGCCATACCCTCAGATACCCAACAACGTGCCCGACACGATCAACCCGTTCCCGTTTTCCACGCCGAAGCAGTACTAACGAAACCGTGCTCACCGTGCCGAATAGTCAACGTTCCACCCATGAGCTGACCACCGTCGAACATTTGCCGACGTAGTGGCTCTGGATTCCTTACGGAATCTAGATGCTCCTTAGAAAGGAGGTGATCCAGCCGCACCTTCCGGTACGGCTACCTTGTTACGACTTCGTCCCAATCGCCAGTCCCACCTTCGACAGCTCCCTCCCACAAGGGGTTGGGCCACCGGCTTCGGGTGTTACCGACTTTCGTGACGTGACGGGCGGTGTGTACAAGGCCCGGGAACGTATTCACCGCAGCAATGCTGATCTGCGATTACTAGCAACTCCGACTTCATGGGGTCGAGTTGCAGACCCCAATCCGAACTGAGACCGGCTTTTTGAGATTCGCTCCGCCTCGCGGCATCGCAGCTCATTGTACCGGCCATTGTAGCACGTGTGCAGCCCAAGACATAAGGGGCATGATGACTTGACGTCGTCCCCACCTTCCTCCGAGTTGACCCCGGCAGTCTCCTGTGAGTCCCCATCACCCCGAAGGGCATGCTGGCAACACAGAACAAGGGTTGCGCTCGTTGCGGGACTTAACCCAACATCTCACGACACGAGCTGACGACAGCCATGCACCACCTGTATACCGACCACAAGGGGGGCACCATCTCTGATGCTTTCCGGTATATGTCAAGCCTTGGTAAGGTTCTTCGCGTTGCGTCGAATTAAGCCACATGCTCCGCTGCTTGTGCGGGCCCCCGTCAATTCCTTTGAGTTTTAGCCTTGCGGCCGTACTCCCCAGGCGGGGAACTTAATGCGTTAGCTGCGGCACCGACGACGTGGAATGTCGCCAACACCTAGTTCCCAACGTTTACGGCGTGGACTACCAGGGTATCTAATCCTGTTCGCTCCCCACGCTTTCGCTCCTCAGCGTCAGTAATGGCCCAGAGATCCGCCTTCGCCACCGGTGTTCCTCCTGATATCTGCGCATTTCACCGCTACACCAGGAATTCCGATCTCCCCTACCACACTCTAGCTAGCCCGTATCGAATGCAGACCCGGGGTTAAGCCCCGGGCTTTCACATCCGACGTGACAAGCCGCCTACGAGCTCTTTACGCCCAATAATTCCGGACAACGCTTGCGCCCTACGTATTACCGCGGCTGCTGGCACGTAGTTAGCCGGCGCTTCTTCTGCAGGTACCGTCACTTTCGCTTCTTCCCTGCTGAAAGAGGTTTACAACCCGAAGGCCGTCATCCCTCACGCGGCGTCGCTGCATCAGGCTTTCGCCCATTGTGCAATATTCCCCACTGCTGCCTCCCGTAGGAGTCTGGGCCGTGTCTCAGTCCCAGTGTGGCCGGTCGCCCTCTCAGGCCGGCTACCCGTCGTCGCCTTGGTAGGCCATTACCCCACCAACAAGCTGATAGGCCGCGGGCTCATCCTTCACCGCCGGAGCTTTCAACCCCGTCCCATGCGGGACAGAGTGTTATCCGGTATTAGACCCCGTTTCCAGGGCTTGTCCCAGAGTGAAGGGCAGATTGCCCACGTGTTACTCACCCGTTCGCCACTAATCCACCCCGAAGGGCTTCATCGTTCGACTTGCATGTGTTAAGCACGCCGCCAGCGTTCGTCCTGAGCCAGGATCAAACTCTCCGTGAATGTTTACCCGTAATCGGGTGCACACACACGAGAGCGGAACAACCGGTCGGAATAAGACCCGTTGTTCACAGCGTCCTCGCTGTGTATTTCAAAAGGAACCGCGTCCCAGCATGATGCTGGAGACGGGGTATCAACATATCTGGCGTTGACTTTTGGCACGCTGTTGAGTTCTCAAGGAACGGACGCTTCCTTCGGTCCCGTATCACCGGGGCCCTCCGGGCGCTTCCCTTCGTTTTACTTCTTTGTCTTGCTGTCTTGCGTTTCCGACTCTATCAGACTCTTTCGTGTCCGATTCCCGGTCGAAGCGGGCCGTGCAGTTTCGCTTTCCAGGTTCTCCGCTTTCGCGTTTCCCCTTTCCGGCGAGTCCGACTCTATCAGATCCTTTCGGGCCTGATTCCCAGTCAGTGGGGCTTGTCCTCCCGGCTGTTGGGCCGTTCCGACGCTCAAACTCTAGCGGATTCTCCCGGCGGCTCATAATCGGGCCCTCGTTATGAATTCCGGCATGCCGAAATTATCCCGAGTGGGAGATCGTGCTGAAGTTTGGTTGCCGCGTCCGCGGCGGGATGGCTGCCCCGGAACCGTCGGCTCCGTGACAACTCGGAGAACTTTACGGATCCACCAGGAGGGTGTCAACCCTCCCCTGCGCCCCCGCCCGTGACCTCCCGGTTGGCCCTCAGTCCAGGTCCGTGAGCCGGCCGCCGGCGTCCGGCTGGGCGTGCTCGACCCTGCGCAGGAGGCGGACCAGCAGCTCGCCGAGGACTCCGCGTTCGTCGCCGGACAGATCCTGGAGGAGGTCCTCCTCGAAGTCGCTCGCCATGCGCATCGCCTCGAGCCACTTCGTACGGCCCTCATCCGTCAGCTCGACGATCACGCGGACCCGGTTGTTCTCGTCGCGGTCGCGGGTGACCAGGCCCTCGCCGGCCATCCGGTCGATGCGATGGGTCATGGCGGCCGGGGTGAGTCCGAGGCGCTTCGCCAGTTCCCCGGGGCCCAGGCGGTAGGGGGCGCCCGACAGGACCAGGGTCTTGAGGACCTCCCACTCCGCGTTGCTGATGCCGAGCGCGGCGACCTGCCTCCCGTACGCGACGTTCATCCGGCGGTTCAGGCGGCCCAGTGCGGAGACGACCTGCTCGACCTGGGGGTCGAGGTCGCGGAACTCGCGCTGGTAGGAGGCGATCTGTTCGTCGAGGCTCGGCTCGCTGGGGCCGGGCTCCTCGGTGCTCTCGGACATGGCGGGCAGTATGGCACGCCCTTCCCACCCTTGAAGTCCTTCAGGCTGTAGTTTTCACCTTCTAAGTTTAGTGCTAAAGTCTTCGAGTCTGATTCCTTCAAGATCTTGAGGTAGGTGAGTGTGACCAGGGAGATGGGCGCAGCGCTGCGGCGGATCCAGCTGGGCAGCGCGCTGAGCGCGTTCGGGCTCGGGTTCACCGTTCCGTATCTGTACGTCTACGTGGCGCAGGTGCGGGATCTGGGCGCCGGGACGGCTGGGGTCGTTCTGGCGGTCTTCGCGATGGCAGCGCTGGCCGTTCTGCCGTTCACCGGGCGGGCCATCGACCGGCGGGGCCCGCTGCCCGTGCTGGTGGTGGCCTCCGCCCTGGCCTCCGTGGGCGCCGCCGCCCTGGGGTTCGCGAGCAGCGTTCCGGCCGCCGTGCTGGCCGCCGCGGTCCTGGGTGCGGGCACGGCCGTCATGCAGCCGGCCCTCGCCACCATGCTCGTGTGGTGTTCCAGCACCGCGACCCGTACGCGCGCCTTCGCCATGCAGTTCTTCCTGCAGAACCTGGGGCTCGGCCTCGGCGGGCTCGTCGGCGGGCAGCTGGTGGACGTGGACCGTCCGGCGAGCTTCACCATGCTCTTCCTGATCGAGGCCGCGATGTTCGTGGTGCTCGGTGTCGTCGTGACCACCGTGCGGATGCCGCGTACGGCTTCCCTCGGCGGGGCCAGGCCCTCGGGCGACGCCGCTGCCAAGGGTGGGGGGATGCGGGCGCTGCTCTCGCACCGGGCCATGGTGCAGCTGTGCGTTCTGGGCTTCGTGCTGTTCTTCGCCTGCTACGGGCAGTTCGAGTCCGGGCTCGCCGCGTACGGCACGGAGGCCGCCGGGATCCAGCCCTCGACCCTCGGCTTCGCGCTGGCCGCCAACACCGCCGTCATCGTCGTCGCCCAGTTCGTCGTGCTGCGGCTCGTGGAGCGGCGGCGGCGCAGCCGGGTCATCGCGGCGGTCGGCCTGATCTGGGCGTTCGCCTGGATCGTCGCCGGGTACGCGGGGCTGGGCCACGGCAGCCAGGCCATGGCGACGGCCGCGTTCATCTCGACGTACGCGCTGTTCGGGCTGGGTGAGGCGATGCTGTCGCCGACCGTCGCCCCGCTGGTCGCCGATCTGGCGCCGGAGTCGATGGTCGGGCAGTACAACTCGGCGTTCGCCCTGTGCAAGCAGCTCGCGCTGGCGGTCGGTCCGGCCGTCGGCGGTCCGATGGGGGCGTCGCTGCACGGCCCGTACATCGTGACGTTCGTGCTGTTCTCGCTGGGCATCACGGTGCTCGCGCTGCGGCTGGGGCGCCGGCTCACCCCCGTACAGGATCAGCCGTCGCTGGCGGCCGTTCCCTCGCGGGTGGTGGCGGTGTCACTGCCCGAGGGTGCGGACGGCGCGGCGCCCGTCGGGAACACCGCAGCCGCTCCCGCCCCGGCTTCCGCCGGTCACTGACCGAGCCTGACGAAGAACGTTCGCCCTGCCGCCCTGCTTCACTGCGGCAGGGCGAACTCGCACCAGACCGCCTTACCGCCGCCCGGTGTGCGCCGGCTGCCCCACGAGGTGGCGATCGAGGCGATGATCGAGATGCCGCGTCCGGCCTCGTCGGCCGGTTCGGCCTGGCGGCGGCGCGGCAGGTGGTCGTCGCCGTCGGTCACCTCGATGATCAGCCGGCGGTCCGTACGCCGCAGTCCCAGGCGCATCGGCGGGGTGCCGTGCTGGAGGGAGTTCGCGACGAGCTCGCTGGTGGCGAGGACGCCGAGGTCGCGGAGCTCGACGGGGAAGCGCCAGGAGGACAGGACTCCGGTGGCGAAGGCGCGGGCGCGCGGGGCGGCCTCGACGCCGCCGAGGAGATCGAGCGCGGCGTTGTGGAACAGCTCAGCGTCGGCCCCCGTACGGGCGGGGTGCTGGACGACCAGGACCGCCACGTCATCGTCGTGCTCGGCGGTCACGCCGAGGGAGCGGATCAGCCGGTCGCAGACCACCTGGGGGATCCCTTGGCGCCCGAGAGGGCCCGGGCCAGGGAGGCGACGCCCTCGTCGATGTCCTCGCTGCGCCGTTCGACCAGGCCGTCCGTGTAGAGGACCGCGGTGGAGCCGGGCGGCAGCGCGATGGTGCCCGAGGTGTGGACCCAGCCGCCGGTGCCGAGCGGGGGTCCTGTGGGGTCGGCGGCGCGGTGGACGGTGCCGTCCTCGTCGCGGACGAGGATCGGGAGGTGTCCGGCGGAGGCGTAGACGAGCTGTCCCTCGTTCGGATCGTGGACGGCGTAGACGCAGGTCGCGATCTGGCTGGCATCGATCTCGGCGGCGAGGACGTCCAGCAGCTGGATCACCTCGTGCGGCGGGAGGTCGAGGCGGGCGTAGGCGCGGACGGCGGTGCGGAGCTGGCCCATCACGGCGGCGGCCCGGACCCCGCGGCCCATCACATCGCCGATGACGAGAGCGGTACGGCCCGCGCCGAGGGTGATGACGTCGTACCAGTCGCCGCCGACCGCGGCGTCGGTGCCGCCGGGCTGGTAGGTGGCGGCGATACGGAGGTCGTCGGGCTGTTCCAGCTCCTGCGGGAGCAGGGAGCGCTGGAGGGTGACGGCCGTTTCGCGGTGGCGGCGCTCGCTGGCGCGCAGGCGTTCGGCGGCTTCGGCGTGGTCGGTGACGTCGGCGGCGTAGACGAGGACGCCGTCCTCCCCGGCGATCGGGGTGCAGGTCACCGTGTACGAGCCGCCCTCGGAGGTTCTGCGGGACTTGACCGTACGGGGGTGCCGCTGCGCAGGACCTGGTCGAGCAGCGGGAGGACGCTGAGCCGGTCGAGCTCGGGCATGGCCTCGGCGGCGGGGACGCCGGACGGGCGGGGGCCGAACGCGGCCTCGTAGGCGTCGTTGACATAGGCGACGCGGTGGTCCGGGCCGTGCAGCAGGGCGACGGGGGCGGGCAGCCGGCCGAGGATCTCGCGGGCGGAGAGGTCGTCGAGGGCGGGCCCGGGGAGGCCCTCCGCCGTCGCGGTGCCGGGAGGCGCCGGGGCGTCGTCGTCCGGCTGGGCGGGCGCGCCTTCCGGCCGGGCGTACTCGGCTCGGGCGGCCGGCACGGAACTGCGGTCGTCCCGCGCGGCGGCTCGGCGCTGCGTTCCGGGAAGGCGGGCGCTCCAACGCGTGAAGTTCACGGTATTTCTGGCCTCGTGTGTCGGTCTGGTCCGCTCGGGCGGGCTGCTTCTTCTGCCGTTTCTCGGCCGTGTTCGGGGCTCCGGGAGCCGTACCCCCGGGAAGGCGCAGCCGGGCCTCGTCGTGCTGGTGGTGCGTCGCTGCTGGTCACTGATGGTCACTGCCGACCGGGTCACTCTGTGCAGGTGTGGGCCCACCTATGGTCACACGTCCAGTGTGACCGACCGTACTGACAGTCGCCGCCGGGCCGCCCGGTGAACGGCCGTCAGCCGGCTCTCCGGCCCCACCGTCAGCTGTCGTTCCGGCCGGCCGGTCAGCCGTCGGTCCGGCCGCCCCTCGGCGGTTCTCCGGCGTCCTTCGGCGGTTCTCCGGGGCCTTTCGGGCGGCTCGGGCCGGGCAGTCCGGGGGTGCCGGAACCGCCGCCGCCCGCCGCGAGTTCGAATTCCGCGCGGGGATGCTCCAGCGAGCCGAGGGAGACGATCTCGCGTTTGAAGAGTCCGGACAGGGTCCATTCGGCAAGGACGCGTGCCTTCCGGTTGAACGTCGGTACCCGGCTGAGGTGGTAGACGCGGTGCATCAGCCAGGCGGGGTAGCCCTTGAGCTTGCGGCCGTAGACGTGGGCGACGCCCTTGTGCAGGCCGAGGGAGGCGACCGAACCGGCGTACGCGTGGCGGTACTCCGTGAGCGGCCTGCCGTCGACGGAGGCGAGGACGTTGTCGGCGAGGACCTTCGCCTGGCGCACGGCGTGCTGGGCGTTGGGGGCGGTCTCGCGGCCGGGTTCGGAGGCGGTCAGGTCGGGTACGGCCGCGGCGTCGCCCGCGGCCCACGCGTGCGGCATGTCCTCGACGCCGAGGGTCGCTGTGCAGCGGAGCCTGCCGCGTTCGGTGAGGGGCAGGTCGGTGGCGGCGAGCAGGGGCGCGGGTTTGACGCCCGCGGTCCAGACGAGGGTGCGGGTGGGGAAGCGGGAGCCGTCGCTGAGGACGGCGACGCGGTCCTCACAGGTGTCGAGGCGGGTCTCCAGGCGTACGTCGATGTTCCGGCTCCGCAGCTCGCCGATGGCGTAGGTGCCCATGGCCTCGCCGACCTCGGGGAGGATGCGCCCGGAGGCCTCGACGAGGATCCATTTCAGGTCGGCCGGCTTGATGTTGTGGTAGTACCGCGCCGTGTAGCGGGCCATGTCCTCCAGTTCGGCCAGCGCCTCGACGCCCGCGTAGCCGCCGCCGACGAAGACGAAGGTGAGAGCGGCGTCGCGGATCGCGGGGTCGCGGGTGGCGGAGGCGATGTCCATCTGTTCGATGACGTGGTTGCGCAGCCCGATGGCTTCCTCGACGGTCTTGAAACCGATGCCGAAGTCGGCGAGACCGGGGATCGGCAGGGTGCGCGACACGGACCCGGGGGCGATGACGATCTCGTCGTACCCGATCTCCAGGGCGCCGGTGCCGTCCTCACCGGTGGCGAGGGTGGTGACGGTCGCGGTCCGTTTGGCGTGGTCGACGCGCTGGGCCTCACCGATGACGATCGTGCAGTCCTTGAGGACCCGGCGCAGCGGCACGACGACATGGCGGGGCGAGATCGAGCCGGCGGCCGCTTCGGGGAGGAAGGGCTGGTACGTCATGTAGGGCTCGGGCGTGACGACCACGATCTCGGCGTCGCCGCTCCTCAGTCTCTGCTTCAACTTCCGCTGGAGACGCAGCGCTGTGTACATCCCGACGTAGCCGCCGCCGACGACGAGAATGCGTACACCTGGCCGGGTGCCGGGGGTCGTCCCCCGGGAATCTGGAGCCATCACCACCCCATGACGCAACGGAGTCAGTGGTTTGTCCACAGGCCCGGCAAATTGTGTGACCGGAGGACCGGCAGCGGTGTTCGGCGCCCGTCGCCGGTGGAGGACGACAGCTGTGCAGGTCAGGTGCCACGCGCGGGGTGAGCGGAGGGGTGATGTCGCGGCGTGGATCGGATCGTGGTCCGGTCGGGGGGCGTCCCATGCGGAACAACCCCCTTCTGAATTGACGCGGGCTCAACTATGTTCGTAACCCGTCGGGGTGTCGGGTGCGGATTTCGTATGGCTCCGCTCCCCGGCTGAAACGGCGGGAAGTCTCCGGGGGAGACGTCATAACCGGGGGAAGTTATGCATATTCAGGATACTCATGGCCAGGCTGCGCTTTCGCGCGCTTCCGAGGACAAAGGACGCCTCGGCTCCGTGGGTGCGCTGGGCGTCATGAGCTCGGCCGATGCTGTTCGTTCCGCGGCCGCGGTGAGTGCGGCGGCGCTGGGTTCGGCCGCTGCCGGACCGGGCCCGAGCGGAGCGACGACGACGGGAACGGCGACGACGGGGGCCGCGGGCGCGCCGCGCTCGGCCCCGCTGCGGGTCGACGCGCAGCGCAATCTGGAGCATGTGCTGCGGGCGGCCCGCGAGGTGTTCGGGGAGCTGGGTTACGGCGCCCCGATGGAGGATGTGGCCCGTCGCGCACGTGTCGGCGTGGGCACCGTCTACCGGCGGTTCCCGAGCAAGGACGTGCTGGTGCGCCGGATAGCCGAGGAGGAGACCGCCCGGCTCACCGAGCAGGCGCGGACGGCGCTGGGGCAGGAGGAGGAGCCCTGGTCGGCGCTGTCCCGCTTCCTGCGTACGTCGGTGGCGTCGGGCGCGGGCAGGCTGCTGCCGCCGCAGGTGCTGCGGGTCGGGGTCGACGGTGAGGAGCAGCCGGGCGTGCTGGCGGCTTCGGCGCCGGAATCGGTGGACGAGACCCGGGTTCCGCAGCAGCGGCAGGGCGTGGGCCAGGACGACTTCCGTGTCGTCGGCCGGCGTTCGGGCGCAGTCGGCGACGGGCTGGACGGCCTCGGCGAGGAGACCGGCGCGGTCGAGCTGCTGGAGGTCGTGGGGCGGCTGGTGGACCGGGCGCGGGAGTCCGGCGAGCTGCGCCGGGATGTGACGGTGGCCGATGTGCTGCTGGTCATCGCCACGGCGGCTCCTTCGCTGCCGGACGCCGCCCAGCAGGCCGCGGCTTCGGCCCGGCTGCTCGACATCCTGCTGGAGGGCCTGCGGTCGCGGCCGGCGTGACGGCCGGGTCGGCGGGCCCGCTCGTCCCGGTCCGGGACGGGGGCTCGTCCGGCCGGCTCGGCCGGTAGCTCGGCCACGGGCCCGTCCGGCCCGTGGTCGGTGCGAGCGGCGACTCGTGCGGCTCCCTGCTCGTGCCGTTCCTCGCTCGCCCGTTTCGCTCGGTCGAATCAACGGGGAGTGATTCCCCGAAAGAGGGCTCTCTAGTACTCACATTCGGGAAAACGCCCCGGATGAGTGGTTGGCGAGACGGAAGGGCCAACACGATTGAGCCATGTGGCAGTCTTGGCCGGTATTCGGGTCCGAGGGTGTATACGGGGGCTTCCGCGATGAGCGGTAACGAGCAGCAGGAAGAGCCGCTCGGCGAGATCGCTGCGGCCGACAGGGACACGAAGGCGGACGGGCTGTCCGCCGGGCAGGTGCCGGTCCAGTCCGGGCGCGGCCCGTCCGGCGGCGAGGCCGAGGGCGGTACCGTCCTGCCCGGTCCGTGGCCCGCCGTCGCCGAGGAGGACACGTCCGGCGAGGCGGGCGCGGGCGTCGGCCCGCACGCGGTTCCGCAGCAGCGCGCCGGTCGCAGCGGGGCCCCCGAGTCCGGTCTCTCCGACGCCCGGCTGATCGAGGACATGCGGGCGGGCGACGACCAGGCCTACGAGGAGCTGTTCCGGCGGCATTCGGGCGCCGTGCTCCGCTACGCCCGCAGCTGCTGCCGGGACGCGCACACCGCCGACGACCTGACGGCCGAGGTGTTCGCCCGCACGCTCCAGGCCGTACGGGGCGGGAAGGGGCCGACGGAAGCGGTCCGGGCCTATCTGATGACCGCCGTCCGCCATGTCGCCGCCGCCTGGACCAAGAGCGCCAAGCGGGAGCATCTGGTCGACGACTTCGCGGTGTTCGCCACGCAGGCGACCCGCTCCTCCGAGCTCTCCGACGACGACACCCTCGAACTCGGCGCCGACGTCCTGGCGATGCACGAGGCCGAGCAGACGATGGCGATGCAGGCGTTCCGGAGCCTCCCGGAGCGCTGGCAGGCGGTCCTGTGGCACACCACGGTCGAGGAGGAGTCGCCGAGCGAGATCGCCCCGCTGTTCGGCCTCACCGCCAACGCCACCGCCGTGCTGGCCAGCCGGGCCCGCGAAGGGCTCAAGCAGGCGTATCTCCAGGCCCACGTCAGCCAGGCGCTCACCACCGGCGGGGACTGCGCGCAGTACGCCGACCGGCTCGGCGCCCACGCCCGGGGCGGGCTGCGGACCCGGGCCGAACGCGGGCTGCGCAAGCATCTCGACGAGTGCGCCCAGTGCCGGGTGGCCGCGGGCGAGCTGGACCATGTGAACGCGGGGATCCCGGCGCTGCTGCCCGTCGCGGTCATCGGCTGGTTCGCCGCCGGATATGCCCTCAAGGCCGCGGGCATCGTGGCCGGCGGGGCGGCCGGGGCCGCCGGAGCGGGAGCCGCCGCCGCGGCCACCGGGTCCGGCTCGACCGGCGGGGCCGCCGGTGGCGCTGCCGCCTCCGAAGGGCTCGGCGCGCCTGCCAAGGCGGGGATCGCCGCCGCTGTGGCGGTGGCCGCCGCGGCCGGTCTGGTGTGGGCGCTGGTCGGCGACGACCAGCCGAAGCCGGAGCCCAAGCCGGTCGCGAAGCCTCCGGCCGTGGCGCCCGCCGTGCCCACGCCACAGCCCCCGGCGCCCGCCCCGAAGCCGACGCCGAAGCCGCCCGCCGCGCCCGCACCGCCCGCGGCCCCGGCACCGGACCCGTCCGAGCCGGCGCCCAAGCCCACGCCGAGCCCCACGCCCTCGCCCGAGCCGCCACCGAAGCCCGCGCCCCCGGCGCCGAGCCCGCCGCCGTCCCCGAAGCCGACGCCGAAGCCGCCGAAACCCGCACCGCCGCCGCCCGCGCCGGAGGTGTACCAGGTCAGCGAGTTGGCGTATTCGGTGTTCGGCGACCAGAGCGAGCCGGAAGTCGTGATGGGGCAGAGCAGTTGGGTCTGGCAGCGGTCGAACGTGTCGGTCGCCTCCACCCGTTACGCGCACGGGGTGACCGTGCATGCCCGCTCCTCGGTGACCATCCAGCTGAACCGGCCGTGCACGCGTTACGAGGCCATGGTCGGGGTGGACGACCTGACGCTCGGGCTCGGCGCGGTGCGCTTCTCCGTGTTCAACGGGGACGGGGCCCGGCTGTGGCGCTCCCCGGTGATGGAGGGCGGCGAGCCAGCCGTCCCGGTGAGCGTGGGCATCGCTGGCCAGTCATCGATCCGCCTCGTGGTGGAGCCGGAGGGGCCGATGGGCGGCGTGGCCCTGGCCGACTGGGCGGAGTCCCGGATCAGCTGCACCTGAGCCGTACGCGCGCCGGGCGTCCTGGACGGCGGGGTTCCGGCCCCGGCTGCCTGGTCACGTGGTGCGGTGCGGCGGGTTCCGGTCAGGGCTGGAGGGTGCGCCGGGCGGGGATCACTCCGCCCGCGACCGCGCGCTGGCGCGGGGCGGCCGTGCCCGTCCAGCAGGTGCCGCGGCGGGTCACCAGGCGGCGCAGCCACAGTTCGGTGGAGGCCAGGTCCGCCAGGCCGTCCAGGGGCAGCGGTTCGCCCTCGGACGCGGCGCGCAGGGCCTTGCGGACCACCCGGGCCTCGACCAGGCCCGCGTCGGCGAGCAGCGGGGCGTCGAAAAGGGCCATCAGCTCGGGCAGCGCGGTGCGCAGGCCGGTCCGGGTGACGGCGGTGGAGGTGGCCTGGGAGGGCATGCCCCAGCCGGGCGGCAGATCGTGGATGCCCGCCCCGCCGAGCACCCGGCGCAGGATCGCGGCCCGCGCGCCGGGCTGGACGCGCAGCGACTCGGGCAGGGCGCGGGCGGCCCGGACGACCTGGTTGTCGAGGAACGGGGCGTGCAGCCGCTGGCTGCGGATCTCGGCGGCCTGTTCCAGGATCCGGTGGTCGGCGGCCCCCCGGGCGAGGGCGGCGCGGGCGCGGGCCTCGCCCGGGCGCTGTACGGAGGTGGGCCGGATCGCCGCCTCCTGGAGGCGAACCGATACTTCGGCCAGAGCCTCCCCCGTCAGCCAGCGCGCCGCCGGTCCCGGGCGCGACCAGGCGAGGGCGGCGAGCGAGGCGTCGGCGGGGGTGGCGAGGTCGGGGGCGTGCCGGTTGGCGTCGGGGAGGAGGCCGGCTGCGGACTCCAGGCCGGTGCGGTACGACGTACGGGCCAGGCGGCGGGCAGCGCGGTAGACCGTCAGCGGGACGAACAGGGAGTGTGCCGTGGGGCCTTCGGCCTTGGTGAGGGCGGCGACGGGGCGCAGGAGGTGGCGTCTGCGCCGGTCCATCAGGAGGTCGGCGAGGCGGGCCGGGTGGGCGTCCAGGACCTGCCGGGCCCCGGTCCCGACGAGGTGGTCGGCGCTGCCCGCGGAGAGCCGGCGGCGGTGGCGTTCGGCGAGGACGAGGGAGGGGGCCGGTTCGTCGGTGAGCGGTCCGGTCTCCAACGAGGCGTACGGCAGGGCCTCTTCGCCCGCCGCGACGACGACGTGGTGCAGGCGCGGGTTGGCGGCGATGACGCGGGCGCGCTCCATCTCGCCCTCGTTGCCGCGGGTGGTCAGGTCGTTGAAGGTGACGGCGAGCAGCCGCTCCCCCGCGCCGGTGCCGTGGCCGAGGAGGGTGCCGGGCAGTCCGGGCAGCCCCGAGGCGAGCAGGGCGAGGGTGGCGGACGCGCTGCCTCCGGAGAGGTCGGCGCCGATGCCCGCCACGGGTCCGCCCCGGGCGGCGCGCCGGTCGGCGGGGCCCATGCCGGGGACGGGCCCCGGGTCCTGCGGCATGCTCTCCGGCGCGTGGCGCGGGGCCGTGAGCCGGGCGCGCACGGCTTCGACGAGCGCGTCCCGTACGCCCTCCACCGCGTGCACCGGGTCGGCCTGGGGTGCGGCGACGGCGAGCGAGGCGACGGCTTCGTACCCGGTGATCTCCCGCGAGCCCTCGCGCAGGATCAGCGCGTGGCCCGGCGGGACCCGCCGCACGCCCTCGTAGGGCGTGCCGTCGCCGAGGGCCTCGGGGGTCTCCGGGCAGGCGAGCAGGGCGGCGAGGTGCCCGATGTCGAGCTGGGCCTCGATGAGGTCGGCGAGCGGCAGGGCGGCGGTGGCGTAGGCGGTGCCGCCCGCCCAGGGGGTGTGGAAGACGGGCCGGGCTCCGGCGAGGTCGCCCGCGACGGTGATGCGGCGGCCGATCTGGACGACGGCGGTGTAACTGCCGGGCCAGGCGGTGAGATGGCGCATCGCGCCGCCGCGTGCGGAGAGCAGCCCGACGCGGAGCTGTTCGTCGGTGGCGCCGCAGCAGCCGAGGACCGCGAGGCGGGCGGTGGGGGCCCCTTCGGGGGTGGCGACGCCGATGACACGGATCTCGTCGGGGCGCCAGTCGCCGACCGCCCACAGCGGATCCGGGTCGCCCCACAGGAGTTGGGAGCCCACGGGGTGGACCGTGCGCCCCTCACCGCCGTTTCCGACGGCGCCGACGGTGCCGAAGCTCGCGGCGATACTGCTCCATCCCACCAACCAACGCATCGCCGCCTCCACAGGCTGTGGACAAACGGCGTACGAGATGAACGAGAACGCCGCTGCGGGACATGCTGCCACGACAACGCCGCAGGAGAGGGTGTACGGGCAGCGCACGCCGGAAGAGCATGCGCCCCTGGCAAAGGCCCGGCGTGGTCTTCACCGCGGCGACAGCAACGGAACTGCCGGTTCCGGGAGTTGCGGAGGCCGGGCCGAGCGGTCGCCGCGCCGCCCCGGCCCGCTCCCCGGGAAGGGGAGGGGCCGGCGCCGCCCGGAAACAGCGACGATATCCGGCCATAGTCGGATCGTTGGCCAGACCCTCACCGGACCGTCGCTATTCGGCCATTCTCTCGAAGTGCCGCCCTGCGCGCATACCCCGCCGCGCCCCCTGGCGGCCCCTCCACGCACAGTCCGGGAGGTGGGCCTCACCTCCCGGACCGGTCCGCCGCCCGCGGGGAATGGAGCGGCGGTTTCCCCCAGCCCACTGAGTCCAGTGCAGCGGGCCGACCCACGCAGGACTCAGCCAAGCGCCACGCGACGGGACGGGCCAGAGCGCACGGCCGGGCGCACGGCCACACACCGGGAGCACGCCGCACCCCGGCCCGGACCGCCCGCCCCGAACTCCCGGACCGCCCGCACGGACAACAATCCCGCCATCCGGACGTCTGCCCCTTAACGGTAGGGATAGGGAGAACTACGCTGTGTTTACTGGTGTTCTCGTCAGGGGGGCATATTCCTCGGGGCTCGGCCACATGCGTGTGCAGGCGGAGTACGAGGGTTCGAACCTGGGGAGGCATCGGTACGAATGCCGCGCGCCGTCCTCGGTGACGCGGCGGCCGTCTGTGTGTCGAGGGGTGGCGCATGTCCAGGGAGCAACGCGGGCCGAACGAGAAGCTCGGCACGGTTCTCGCCCTCGCGGGAATCAGTAACGCCGGGCTCGCCCGGCGGGTCAACGACCTCGGAGCACAGCGCGGTCTGACACTTCGCTACGACAAGACCTCGGTGGCCCGGTGGGTCGCCAAGGGGATGGTTCCGCAGGGCGCGGCGCCGCATCTCATCGCGGCGGCGATCGGGGCCAAGCTCGGCCGGCCGGTGCCGCTGCACGAGATCGGTCTCGCCGACGCGGACCCGGCCCCGGAGGTCGGTCTCGCCTTCCCCCGGGACGTGGGCGAGGCGGTCCGGTCGGCGACCGAGCTGTACCGGCTGGATCTGGCCGGGCGGCGGGGCGGCGGCGGGATCTGGCAGTCCCTGGCGGGGTCCTTCTCGGTGAGCGCCTACGCGACGCCCGCCTCCCGCTGGCTGATAACCCCCGCCGACCCGTCGGTGGCCCGGGATCCGACGGCGGCACAGGCGGCGATCCTCGGGGCGCGCGGCGGCGGGCCCGAAGGCCCCGGCGCGGCCGGAGCCCAGGGGCCCGGGACCGCACCGGACGCCCGGGGCGCACACATCCTCCACACCCCCGGCACGGCCGGCTCCGTCCCCGTACAGCCGGGACCCGATTCCGCGGCGGACGCCTCACCGCTCCGCGTCGGCCACAGCGATGTGTCGAAGCTGCGCGAGGCGGCCCAGGACGCCCGGCGCTGGGACTCCAAGTACGGCGGTGGCGACTGGCGTTCCTCCATGGTTCCCGAGTGCTTACGCGTCGACGCCGCACCTCTGCTCCTCGGCTCGTACACCGACGAGGTCGGACGGGCCCTGTTCGGCGCCTCCGCCGAGCTGACCCGGCTGGCCGGCTGGATGGCCTTCGACACCGGCCAGCAGGAAGCCGCCCAGCGCTACTACATCCAGGCCCTGCGCCTGGCCCGGGCCGCCGCCGACGTCCCGCTCGGCGGCTACGTCCTCGCCTCCATGTCCCTCCAGGCGACCTACCGCGGCTTCGCCGACGAGGGCGTCGACCTCGCCCAGGCCGCCGTCGAGCGCAACCGGGGTCTCGCCACCGCCCGCACCATGAGCTTCTTCCGGCTGGTGGAGGCCCGCGCCCACGCGAAGGCCGGCGACGCACCGGCCGCGGGGGCCGCGCTCAAGGGCGCCGAGAGCTGGCTGGAGCGGTCCCGGGCGGGTGATTCCGACCCGCCCTGGCTCGGCTTCTACGGCTACGACCGGTTCGCCGCCGACGCCGCCGAGTGCTACCGGGACCTGAAGGCCCCCCGCCAGGTGCGGCGCTTCACCGAGCAGGCGCTGTCCCGGCCGACCGAGGAGTTCGTCCGCAGCCACGGACTGCGGCTGGTCGTCTCCGCCGTCGCCGAGCTGGAGTCGGGCAATCTGGACGCGGCCTGCGCGGCGGGCACCCGGGCGGTGGAGGTCGCGGGCCGCATCTCCTCGGCCCGCACCACGGAGTACGTGCGCGATCTGCTGCACCGCCTGGAACCGTACGGGGACGAGCCCCGCGTCGCGGAGCTGCGCGAGCGGGCCCGCCCGCTGCTGGTCACCCAGGCCTGAGCCGGACACGGCAGGCCCCAGGGGGGCGGGATGTGCGCCACGCCCTGCCCATCTCGGGTTTGAGCCGGTTGTCAGTGGGTCAGTGCACTATCGGGGTGGGAGGTGGCGTGATGATGACGCACGCGGCGTACGACTGCGATGTGCTGGTGATCGGCGGCGGGATCGTCGGTCTGTCGACCGCGTATGCGCTGACCCGGGCGGCTCCGGGCACCCGGGTCACGGTCCTGGAGAAGGAGCGCGGCCCCGCCCGCCACCAGACCGGCCGCAACAGCGGAGTGATCCACAGCGGCATCTACTACCGCCCCGGCTCCCTCAAGGCGCGGTACGCGCTGCGCGGCTCGGCGGAGCTCGCGGACTTCTGCGCGGAGCACTCCATCGCGCATGCCACCACCGGCAAGCTGATCGTCGCCACCGAGCGCTCCGAGCTGCCCCGGCTGCACGCCCTGGTGCAGCGCGGCCGCGAGCACGGGCTGCCCGTGCGGGAGCTGGGCCCGGCCCAGATCGCGGAACACGAACCGGAGGTCCGGGGCCTGGCGGCGATCCGGGTCGGCACGACAGGCGTCTGCGACTTCACCGCCGTGGCCACCCGCTTCGCGACCGAGGTCACGGCGGCGGGCGGCATCGTGCGCTACGGGGCGGAGGTCACCGCGATAGACCGGCGCCCCTGGGGCGTCGCGGTGCGCACGGCGGACGGCCTGGTCGTCCGGGCCAGGGTGCTCGTCAACTGCGCGGGGCTCCACTGCGACCGGGTGGCCCGCCTCGCCGGGGACGACCCGGGGGTGCGGATCGTGCCGTTCCGGGGTGAGTATTTCGCGCTGGCCCGCCCCGAGCTGGTGCGCGGTCTGGTCTACCCGGTGCCGGACCCGGCGTTCCCCTTCCTCGGCGTCCACCTCACCCGGGGCGTCGACGGCTCCGTCCACGTCGGGCCGAACGCCGTCCCCGCCCTGGCCCGCGAGGGATACACCTGGCCGCAGGTCCGCCCCGCCGAACTGCTGTCCACGCTGAGCTGGCCGGGCACCTGGCACATCGCCCGCCGCCACTGGAGGTACGGGGCGGGCGAGGTGCACCGCTCGCTGTCCCGGTCCGCGTTCACCCGGGCCGTCCAGCGGCTGCTGCCCGCCGTCACCGAGGACGATCTGCGCCCGTCGCCCGCCGGAGTGCGGGCCCAGGCGGTGCTGAAGGACGGCACGCTGGTCGACGACTTCCTGATCCGCGAGGCCCCGCACACCGTGCATGTGCTCAACGCCCCGTCGCCCGCCGCGACGGCGTGCCTGCCCATCGGACGGGAGGTGGCGCGGCTCGCGCTGCGCCGGGCTCGGGGAACGGGGTGGAAGCCGCCCGCCGTAGAATCCGGTCATTGTGTCTGAGCAGCCTCTGAACCCCACCCCCGCCGGATCCCCCGAAGCGCCGCCGACCGACGAGACGCCGACCGGCTCCGCGCGGAACGGCTCCACGGCGGCCGACGCGCTCGCCGACGCCCCGAACCACGAGGCAGCAGCCGCCGACGCCACGGCCGACGAAGCCGCCGCGCTGCGGGCCGCCTCCTTCGAACGTGCGCGCCGGCTGCGCATGGAGCCGCGCTTCCCCGGCGGCCCCGCCGCCGACCCGGCCGGTTCGCACCACGAGCGCCGGATCCGCAGCTTCCAGCCGCGCCGCAGCCGGGTCACCACCGGCCAGCAGGAGTCCCTGGAGCGGCTGTGGCCGAAGTGGGGCCTGGACATCGACGGCAAGCGCGTCCTCGATCTGGCCGAGCTGTTCGACGGGCTGCCCGTGGTCCTGGAGATCGGCTTCGGCATGGGCGAGGCCACCGCGCAGATGGCGGCCGACGACCCGGGCACCGGCATCCTCGCGGTCGACGTCCACACCCCCGGCCAGGGCAATCTGCTGGGCCTCGCGGACAAGGCGGGCTCGACGAACGTCCGGGTGGCCAACGGCGACGCGGTCATCCTGCTGCGCGAGATGCTGGCCCCCGAGTCCCTCGACGGGCTGCGGGTCTTCTTCCCCGACCCGTGGCCCAAGGCCCGGCACCACAAGCGCCGCCTCATCCAGCCCGACTTCCTCGACCTGGTCGCCCCGGTCCTCAGGCCCGGTGCGATCGTCCACTGCGCCACGGACTGGGAGCCGTACGCCGAGCAGATGCTGGAGGTGCTCACCGCGCACCCCCGCTTCGAGAACACCGCGGCCGACGGCGGATACGCCCCGCGTCCCGCGTTCCGGCCGCTCACCCGCTTCGAGGGCCAGGGCCTGGACAAGGGACACGTCGTCCACGACCTGCTGTTCGCCCGCGTCTGACACACCGGCCGGCAGCCGGTCGATGGCCGGATGCGCCATCGCGGGTGTCAGTGCTCCTCGTTAGGGTCGAGAGGTGTCCGACCCCTCCGTGCAGCAACAGCAGGCTCACCCGGCCGTCCCGGTCCTCCACGAGCAGCGGCTCGACGAGGTCCTGGGCGCCGCGCCGGAGCGTGGCCGGGCGCGGTACCGGCCGCGCCGTGTCGGCATGGTGTGGCGCAGCAAGGTGTTCCGCGCCGGGGCCGTGATCGTGGCGCTCCTGCTGTGCGGTCTGGTGATCCTCGCGCTCGTCCGCGAACAGACCGGGCCCGAGGGGTTCCTGGTCGGCCTCGGCCTGGCGGTGCTGCCGGTGCCGCTGCTGATGGCCGCCTTCCGCTGGCTGGACCGGGTCGAGCCGGGGCCCTGGCGGAATCTGATCTTCTCCTTCGCCTGGGGCGCGTGCGCCGCCGCGCTCGTCGCGATCATCGCCAACTCCTTCGCGACGCGCTGGATAGCCACCGCGACGGCCGACCCGGCGAGCGCCGACACCCTGGGGGCGACGGTGATCGCCCCTGTCGTCGAGGAGAGCGCGAAGGCGGCGGCCGTGCTGCTGATCTTCCTGTTCCGCAGACGGGAGTTCAGCGGGGTGGTGGACGGCATCGTCGTCGCCGGGTTCACCGCGACGGGCTTCGCGTTCACCGAGAACATCCTCTATCTGGGCAACGCCTTCGGCGAGGACCAGCAGCTCGGCAGCTCCGGGTTCGCCTCGGTGACGGCCGGGACGTTCTTCGTGCGGATCGTCATGTCCCCGTTCGCACATCCCCTGTTCACGGTCCTCACCGGCCTCGGCTTCGGCTTCGCGGCCGTCAGCGCCCGCCGCCACCGGGTCCGCCGGATCGCCCTGCCGGTGCTGGGTCTGCTCCTGGCGATGGGGCTGCACGCCCTGTGGAACGGCTCGTCCGCCTTCGGCCCGTACGGCTTCTACGCGGTGTACGGGATCGTCATGGTCCCGGCGTTCGGCCTGGTGACCTGGCTGGCGATCTGGTCGCGCCAGCGGGAGCTGCGGACGCTCGCCGCCGAGTTGCCCGCGTACGCGGCGGCCGGCTGGCTCACCCCCGCCGAGCCGTCGGCGCTCTCCTCCATGCGGGCCCGGGGCATGGCCCGCGACCTGGCCCGCCACTGGCAGCAGGACCGGGCCCGGGGCCGGGCGGCGGCCCGCGCGGTCGCGGAGTACGAGTCGTTCGCGACGTCGCTCGCGGGGCTGCGGCGCCGGGCCCGTCACGGCGCGGTGGGCCCGGACTTCGGCGCCCGCGAGCGGGAGTTGCTGCACCATCTGTGGCAGCGCCGGGAGGTCGCGGCCCCGGCCCTGACCCACGCCGCCCGCCTCACGTCCCACCGGGGCCCGCACCACGGCCGCCACGCCCACGCCGGACGCCACGCGCCGACGCCGTACGGCCAGGGGTACGGGTACAACCCGGGGCAGGGCTACGGCCCCGCGCCCGCGAACGGTCCCGGACACGGACACGGACAGCCGCACGGCCCGGCGTACGGACAGCCCCAGGCCTACCCGTACGGACAGCCCCAGCCGTACGGCTACGGGTACGGCGACCCCGGCTCCGTCAGGCCGACGCCTCGGTGAGCAGCGCCAGTTCCCGGTCCGTCAGCCGCAGGTCGGCGACCGCGACGAGGGCGGGGAGCTGTTCGACCGTACGGGCGGAGGCGATCGGCGCGGCGACGGTCGGCCGGGCGGCGAGCCAGGCAAGGGCCACCGTCGCGATCTCCGCGTTCCGTTCCTTGGCCACCTGGTCGAGGGCGGCCAGCACCGTGCGGCCCTGCTCCGACTCCAGGTGCCCGCCCGCCTTCGCGGAGCGCGCGCTCTCCACCGTCGTACCGGGGCGGTACTTGCCGGTGAGGAAGCCGGAGGCGAGCGCGTAGTACGGGACGGCGGCGAGGCCCGCGGCGGCCGCGGTGTCCTGGAGGGCGCCTTCGTACGTGTCGCGGGAGACCAGGTTGTAGTGCGGCTGGAGCGCGACGTACCGGGCGAGGCCCTCGCGCTCGGAGAAGGCGAGGGAGGCCGCGAGGCGCTCCGGGCTGATGTTGGAGGCGGCGATGTGGCGCACCTTGCCGTCCTTCACCAGCTGGTCGAGGGCGGTGATGATCTCCTCGACCGGGACGTTCTCGTCGTCGAAGTGCGTGTAGTAGAGGTCGATGTGGTCGGTGCCGAGCCGGCGGAGCGACGCCTCGGCCGCGCCCTTGATGGTGCCGGCGGCCAGGCCCCGGAAGTCGGGGTGGGCGCCGGCCTTGGTGGCGACGACGATGTCGGACCGGTTGCCGCGCGAGGCGAGCCACTTGCCGATGACGGTCTCGGACTCGCCGCCGTGGTTGCCCTCGACCCAGGCGGAGTAGGCGTCGGCGGTGTCGATGAAGTTGCCGCCGGCCGCGACGTACCCGTCCAGGACGGCGAAGGACTGTCCCTCGTCCGCCGTCCAGCCGAAGACGTTGCCGCCGAGGGCGAGGGGGAAGACCTGGAGGCCGGAGGTGCCGAGGGTGGTGCGCGCGGAAGTCATGTGCGGGTTCAACGGGCCGGGCGGGGGGCGGTATTCCAGCGTCGGCCGCCCGGAAGGCTGAATTCCGCCGCGTAAGCCCGCGACGAGCCGCGCACGGGCCTGTCGCCACCTCCCCCGGACAGACCGGCAGCCCTGACGTCGGGGGTGTGCGTCAGGGCTGCCGGGGTTTCGGGGGTGGGCCGCCGCAGAAGAGCGGCCCGGGGCCGGCGGCGCGCGCCGGCCCCGGGCTCAGACCGAGAGGCCCTTGCTGTTCAGCCAGGCCATCGGGTCCATCGCGGAGCCGCCCGCGGTGCGGACCTCCAGGTGGAGGTGGACGCCGGTCACGTTGCCGGTGGCGCCCATGCGGCCGATGGTCTCGCCGGTGGTGACCTTCTGGCCGACCGAGACGTCGATCGAGGACTGGTGGGCGTACCAGATCTCCGTGCCGTCATCGAGCTGGAGCACCGTGCGGTAGCCGTACGATCCGGACCAGCCGGCCGACGTGATCGTGCCGCTGTGCACGGCCTTGAGCGGCGAACCGGCCGCCCCGGCGAAGTCGAGGCCGGTGTGCTGGCCGGAGGACCACATCGCGCCGGACTGACCGTAGGTCGAGCTGATCGTGTACGAGGAGGCCGGCAGGGAGAAGCTGGCGGCGAGCTTGGCGAGACGCTCTTCCTCCGCCTTCTTCTTCGCCGCTTCCTCCTCCGCCTTCTTCTTCGCGGCGGCGTCGGCCTCGGCCTCGTCCTGCTGCTTCTTGGCCTCTTCCGCCGCCTTCTCGGCCGCGGCCTTCTCGGCTGCCGCCTTGGCCTCGGCGTCGGCGCTGGCCTGCTGCTGCTCGGCCTGCTGGAGGATCCGGGCGCGCAGCGCCTCGCCGGCGTCGGTGCCCTGCTCGGCCTCGGCGCTGGTGAGCCCGGCGGTGGTGAGCGGCGCGGCCGCGGCGACCGGGGCGGCCTCCGCGTCGTCGGACATGAAGGACCCGACGCCGGGAAGGGACTTGGCGTCGGGGAGGTTGTCCGCGATGGAATCGGGAAGAGAGATGGAGACGGGTGCCTTGTCCTGAGCGGTGGCCATGCCCCCCGCTCCGACGGCCGCTATGACGCCGACCCCGAGGACGGTGGAGCTACGGGCCAGACCACGCTGCTTGGCGACGCGGTGCCTGCCGCGCACGGGACGGATGGAGTCCTCGGTGGGATTCCACTCCCCCACGGACCGCTCGGCGCCACCGTAGCTGTCGGTGCTGAAGGGTGACGGGGCCTCAGGGGCAGGCTGGTTGGACGCCACGTGGGCGCACTCCTTTCCTTCCTTCTCGCCTACCGGGTTAGCTGACGGGTTCGGAGCAGGAAGGTCTCCTACGGGCCCCTCCGCCTCTCACGAGACGCAGGCGTCCGATTCACCCCATGTAGTGGGTCCCCGGTTCCCTTGCGGAATTCGGCGCTCGCGCGCGGCGCCGTCCCTGACGACGGCTGTGACGACCGCGCTGCGTTATCGAACGTTAATAGACACCCGGGCCCGATTCCAAGCTGTTCCTGTTGATCATTAACGAACAAGGGTGGGAGGTACGGGGCACAAGCGGGCGGAATCGGGCGACTTGACCGGGGCTCAGCCACACGCCTTTTTCTGACGGTGCATCATATGTTATGCGGAGCGGTGCGCTTCGATCACGCACCGTGTCATCGCCGCGCGTTCGGCGCGCAGGCGCGAAAAGCCGCGGCACGTCAGCGGGCCGCGTCCTCGCCACCCCGGCCCACGATCTTCACCGTCGTCCGGCGCACGGGCTGTCCTTCCGCCGGCCGGCCGACCGCGATCAGCGCCATGTCGTCCGTGGCGTGCCCGCCGGTGTGCAGCCGTACGTCGTCGGTCAGCGCCGACAGCAGCTCCTCCGGCCCCGGGAAGATCCGGCCGCGCAGCCGGGCCGCCGGATCGTAGAAGACCCCACCTGCGTCCCGGGCCTCGGACAGGCCGTCCGTGAAGGCGAGGAGCGTCGCCCCGGGAGGCATCGCCCACGCGTCGGCGCGGTCGGGCCACACTCCGAGGTCCATCCCCAGCGGCAGGGCGGGCACCGAGGGCGCCAGCACCTCCAGGGCGCCGTCCGCGTGGAGCAGGATCGGCTCCGGGTGGCCGCGGTTGACCACGCGGACCGTGGCCGCCCCGGGCGGGATCTCGGCAAGTACGGCGGTGATGAACCCCTCCATGGCGTCCAGCCCGTACCGGCGCGTCCCCTCCCGGGCCAGCGCCCGCTCCAGCCGCTGGGCCACGCCCTCCAGGGAACGCTCCTGCTCGGCGGCCTCCCGGAACGACCCGATGATCACCGCGACCGCCTCGACGGCGCCCAGCCCCTTGCCGCGGACGTCGCCGACCACGACCCGTACGCCGTACGGGGTGTCCGCGACGGCGTACAGGTCGCCGCCGACGAACTCGTCCGCCTGCGCCGCCTCGTACCGTGCGGCCACCTGGAGTCCGCCGATCCGCTCGGCGGGCGTCGGCAGCACGGCCCGCATGGCGGTCTCCGCGACGGCCCGGGCCGAGGCGAGCTGCTCGTTGCCGCGCCGCACGACGCCGTTGATGACGAGGGCCAGCACCGAGCCGGTGAGCACGGTGATCATCTCGATGACCGGGACGACCTGGGTGGACGTCCCGTCGGAAATCCGCATCACGGTGACGGAGACGACCGCGGCGATCCCGGTGCGGACGGTCCGGGACAGCGAGAAGAACGGGGCGGCGATCAGCGGGGCCGCGACGAAGAGGGGGACGGCGGTGAAGTTGGGCGGGGCGAGCGCGTCGAACAGCAGCCCGCCGATGATCAGCAGGGCGGGCAGCATCCGGATGAACCGCCCGGTGCCCCGTCCACCGCCGGACGTCAGCTCCCCCTCCCGGGAACCGAACACCGCACGTCCCACGGCGTCCATGCTCCCCGCCGCTCCGCTGCGCGGTCCCTCGGCCATCCCCACCTGTGCACTCCTGCCCGGTCCACCCACGGCTGCGGACGGTACCGCGCCCTGTCCAGGCTTCCCGGAGCCGCGCCGAGCGGCGACCGGGCATCGGCCGAATAGGGGGAAAAGCGGTGGCGGCCCGGCCGGCCGTGGTCAGTCGGAGAGCCGGTGCTGCGCGTAGACCGTCAGTGCGTCCCGTACGAAGGCGGCGGTGCCGTCCCCGTAGCGATCGTAGTTCTTTCCGAAGCGCGGGTCCGCGACATACATCTCCCCGAGCCCGATCACGTACGAACGGCTGGGCTCCTTGGCCGAGGACAGCCAGGCGCAGTGCCGCCGCGCGAGCTCCTGCGCCTCGGGCCCGTCGGCGGCCAGCCCGGCCTCCCTGGCCCGGCCCCAGTCGCGCGCGATGGCCTCGTGCTCGGCCTGGAACGCCTTCTTCTCCGCGTCCCCGAGCGAACGCCACCAGCGGTCGCCCTCCTCGTACGCGTCCCGGCCCCAGCGCTCGGTGACCTCCTGCTCGTGGGCGGTGTGGTCGAAGCCGTCGAACACCTCAGCGGCCATGAGTTCCATCCCCTCCTGGGTCTTGTGGAGGGTGGTCCGCACCGAGGCGATCTGCCGTCCGATGCGCGCCTGCTCCTGTTCGAGCAGCCGCAGATGCGCCCGCAACGCCACCGCCGTGTCCCGCTGCCCCTCCAGTACGTCCTTGATCGCGGGCAGCGAGAGCCCGAGCTCCCGCAGCAGCAGGATGCGCTGCAGCCGGACGAGGGCGTCCTGGTCGTAGTAGCGGTAGCCGTTGCTCCCGATCCGGCTCGGCGCGAGGAGACCGAGGTCCCCGTAGTGCCGGAGCGTGCGGCTCGTGGTGCCGGCCCGGCGGGCGATTTCCTGAATGGACCACTCCATGCCGGAAACGCTAGATCTTTACGTTGCGTCAAGGTCAAGCGCCGCCGGCCGGACCCGGGAAACGGCCCGGACCCCGGAAACGACTCGGGCCCGGCACGCTGTCTGCGTGCCGGGCCCGGATCTTCAGTAGCGGGGACAGGATTTGAACCTGCGACCTCTGGGTTATGAGCCCAGCGAGCTACCGAGCTGCTCCACCCCGCGTCGGTGAACACAACTGTACGGCATCGCGGAGGCGGCGTTGACCAATAAGCGGCCTCCGCCCTCCGGTCCGCGTTCCCCCGCCCGGACGAGTACCTTGTTGCACACAGGTTGCAATAACGATCACTGTGCGAGAAGAGGACCACGTGCGGACTCCGGTGGTGCTGGGCATCGAGTCGTCGTGTGACGAGACGGGGGCGGGGATCGTCTCCGGCGGCCGGCTGCTCGCGCACGTCGTGGCGTCGAGCATGGACGAGCACGCCCGCTTCGGCGGGGTGGTGCCGGAGATCGCCGCCCGGGCCCACCTCCAGGCGTTCACCCCCGTCGTCCAGGAGGCCCTGGCGCAGGCGGGGCTCGGGGTGCGGGACATCGACGCCGTCGCGGTGACCACGGGGCCCGGACTGTCCGGGGCGCTCCAGGTCGGTCTGGCCGGCGCGAAGTCCCTGGCGTACGCGGCGGGGGTGCCGCTGTACGGGGTGCACCACCTGGCCGGGCACGTGGCCGCCGACACCCTGGAGCACGGGCCGCTGCCCGATCCGTGCGTGGTGCTCATCGTCTCGGGCGGGCACACCTCGCTGCTGCTCGTCCGCGACCTGGTGCGCGATCCGATCCTGCACCTGGGCGACACCGTGGACGACGCCGCGGGCGAGTGCTTCGACAAGGTCGCCCGCGTCTTCGGGCTCCCCTATCCGGGCGGGCCGGCCATCGACCGGGCCGCCCGGACGGGAAATCCCTGCGCCGTCGCCTTCCCTCGGCCGTTGCTGGGGTCGAAGGACGACCCGTACGCGTTCTCCTTCTCCGGGCTGAAGACCACCGCCGCCCGCTGGGCCGAGCAGCACCGGCTGCGCGGCGAGGACATCCCGCTGGCCGACGGGGCGGCTTCGCTCCAGGAGGCCGTCGCGGACGTCCTCACGCGCAAGGCGCTGGCCGCCTGCCGCCAGTACGACGTCCGCACCCTGGTCGTGGTCGGCGGGGTCGCGGCGAACTCCCGGGTCCGGGCGCTGGCCGAGGAGCGGTGCGATGCGGCGGGGGTCGAGCTGCGGGTGCCGCCGCTGACCCTGTGCACCGACAACGGGGCGATGATCGCCGCCGTCGGCGACCTGTTGGTACGGGCCGGCGCCGACCCGGCGCAGCTGAACGTGTCCATCGACCCGTCGGCGCCGTTGGAGTACGCCGCGCTGCACCCGGTCGCGGCACCCGCGCGGGTGGCCAGAGCCGCCTGAGCGGCGTGGCACCGCGCCCGGATTTCCCCCTGGTGACCGACCGAAGGACGAAAAGGACCGCTTGTGCGTACCGCCGACATCCGCAGCCGATTCCTGGACTTCTTCGCCGCCCGGGGCCACACGGTCGTGCCCAGCGCGCCCCTGCCGACCCCGGACCCGACCCTGCTGTTCGTCAACGCGGGCATGGTGCCGTTCAAGCCGTACTTCACCGGTGAGGCGCCCGCCCGCTGGGAGCGGGCCACCAGCGTGCAGAAGTGTGTCCGGACCCTGGACATCGAGGAGGTCGGCCGCACCACCCGGCACGGCTCGTTCTTCCAGATGAACGGCAACTTCTCCTTCGGCGACTACTTCAAGGAAGGGGCCATCGCCTACGCCTGGGAGCTGTCGACGAGCCCGCAGGGCGAGGGCGGCTACGGGCTGGACCCGGACAGGATCTGGGTGACCGTCCACCACTCCGACACCGAGTCGCGCGGTATCTGGCGCCGGGTCGCGGGCCTGCCCGACGAGCGGATCGTGGACCGGGGGGACGAGGACAACTTCTGGTCCATGGGCGTCCCCGGACCGTGCGGGCCCTGCTCCGAGCTGTACTACGACCGCGGCCCGGCCCTCGGCCGGGAAGGCGGTCCGGCGGTCGACGAGGACCGGTACATGGAGTTCTGGAACCTCGTCTTCATGCAGTACGAGCGCGGCCCGGGCACCGGCAAGTCCGGCTACCCGATCCTCGGGGAGCTGCCCCGCCGCAACATCGACACCGGCATGGGCCTGGAACGGATGGCGACCCTCCTCCAAGGAGTGGACAACCTCTACGAGATCGACGAGACCCGCCCCGTCCTGCGGCGCGCCGCCGACCTGGCCGGCGTCCGCTACGGGGCCGATCCGGAGGCCGACGTACGGCTGCGGGTCGTCGCCGACCACGTCCGTACGGCCCTGATGCTCCTCGCCGACGGCACCACCCCCGGCAACGAGGGCCGCGGCTACGTCCTGCGCCGCATCCTGCGCCGGGCGGTCCGCTCCATGCGGCTGCTGGGCTACGAGGACCTGGCGCTGACCGAACTGCTGCCGGTGGCCCGCGACTGCATGGCGCCGAGCTACCCGGAGGTCGCCGACGCCTATCCCCGTATCGCCGATCAGGCCGGGGCCGAGGAGGACGCCTTCCGCTCCTCCCTCAAGCAGGGCACCACCGTCCTGGACACCGCCGTCGCCCGGGTCAAGGAGGGCGGCGGCCGGCTGCTGCCCGGCGCCCAGGCGTTCCTGCTGCACGACACGTACGGCTTCCCCATCGACCTCACCCTGGAGATGGCCGCCGAGCAGGGCGTCGAGGTCGACCGCGAGGGCTTCACCGCGCTGATGAACGAGCAGCGCGAGCGGGCCCGCGCGGACGCCCGCGCCCGCAAGGCCGGCGGGGCCGTGGACACCACCGCCCTGCGCCCGGTCCTCGACGCGCACGGGCCGACCGACTGGCGGGCCTGGGACACCCTGGAGACCGAGTCCCGTGTCCTCGCGCTGCTCGGCCCGGCCGGCCCGGTGCCGGTGGCCCGCACCGGGGACATCGTCACCGTCGTCCTGGACCGCACCCCGTTCTACGCCGAGTCCGGCGGCCAGGACAGCGACGCCGGCCTGCTGTCCGGCGCCTCGGTCGAGGCCGAGGTCCTCGACGTCCAGCGCCCGCTGCCCGGCCTGGTCGCCCACCAGGTCCGGATCACCGCCGGTGAACTCGCTCCCGACGACACCGTGCACGCCGCCGTCGACCCCGAGTGGCGGCTCGGCGCCCGCCAGGCCCACTCCGGCACCCATGTCCTGCACGCCGCCCTGCGCGAGATCCTCGGCCCGGACGCCCTCCAGTCCGGCTCCTACAACCGGCCCGGCTACCTCCGCCTCGACTTCCCCTGGCGCGGCGCCCTCTCCACAACCGTCCGCAGCGAGATCGAGGAGGCCGCCAACCGCGCCCTGCGCCGCGATCTGCCGGTCGGCGTGCGGTGGATGACGCTGCCCGAGGCGAAGGAGATCGGCGCGCTCGCCCTCTTCGACGAGACGTACGGGGAGAAGGTCCGCGTCGTCGAGATCGGCGGGGCCTGGTCCCGGGAGCTGTGCGGCGGTACGCACGTGGAGCGCGCGGCCCAGATCGGCACGGTCGCGCTGACCTCGGAGGGATCGGTCGGCGCGGGCATGCGCCGCCTGGAGGCGGCCGTGGGCATCGAGGGCTTCGGCTACCTGGCCCGCGAGCGGGACCTGGTGGCGCGGATCGCCGAGCAGCTGGGGGCACCGCGCGCCGAACTGCCCGACCGGATCGCCGGTCTGCTGGACCGGCTCAAGACGGCCGACCGGGAGAACGCCCGGCTCAAGCAGCAGGCCACCACGGCACGCGCCGGCGAACTCGCCGCAGCGGCGGCCGAGGCGAACGGTGTGCGGATCGTGACCGCGACGGCGGACGGCAGCGCCCAGGAGGCCCGCGCGCTCGCCCTCGCCGTCCGCGACCGGCTGCCCGCCACCGCGCCCGGCGCGGTGGCGGTCGGCACGCAGGACGGGGCTCTCGTGCTCGCGCTGAACAGCGCGGCCCGGGAAGCGGGCCTGCACGCCTCCGCCGTGGTGAAGCAACTCCTCTGTGGCCGCGGCGGCGGCTCCGCCGAGGTCGCCCAGGGCGGCGGTCTCGGGCCCGGCGGGGTCTCCGACGCGCTGGCGGCCCTGCCGACGGTGATCGCCGCCGACTGATCCGCCGCGCTGCCCGGTCGGCGCCGCATCGCCGGCTAGCGGAGCCCGGCTCTCTCCACCGGATACGGCACATACGTTCGCCGGTCCGGGTCGATCGCCAGTCGGCCGCCCGCCGGGGGCCGGGCCCGTTGGGCGCAGTCGCGGCGTTCGCAGATGCGGCAGCCGAGCCCGATCGGGGTCGCCGCCCGGGGGTCGTCGAGGGCGACGCCCTCGGCGTACACGAGACGGTGGGCGTGGCGGAGTTCGCAGCCGAGGGCGACGGCGAACTCGGCCCGCGGGGCGTGGTGGCTGTAGCCGCCCCGGGTGATCGTGCGAGCCACCCAGAAGTAGCGCTTGCCGTCGGGCATTTCGGCGACCTGGGTCAGGGTGCGGCCGGGCGCGGAGAACGCCTCGTAGACCGTCCAGAGCGGACACGTACCGCCGAGGCGGGAGAAGTGGAAGTCGGTCGCGGACTGCCGTTTGGAGATGTTCCCGGCCCGGTCGACCCGGAGGAAGGAGAACGGCACCCCGCGGTGGCCGGTGCGTTGCAGGGTGCTCAGGCGGTGGCAGACCGTCTCGAAGCCGACGCCGAAGCGGGCGGACAACAGCTCGATGTCGTAGCGGACGGCCTCGGCCGCGGTGTGGAACGCGGTGTACGGCATGAGCAGTGCCCCGGCGAAGTAGTTCGCCAGGCCGATACGGGCCAGGGCGGACGATTCGGGCGAGGTCAACTCCGCCGCGCTTCCCGCGAGTTCGTCCATCAGCGGGCGCTGCTCCAGGAAGGCCAGTTGGGTGGCGAGCTGAAAGGCCCGCTGGCCGTCGCTGAGCCACGGGGAGAGGAAGAGCAGGCCGGTGTCGGGGTCGTAGCGGCGGGCGTCGGCGGTGCGGCCCGGGGCGGCCTGGACGACGTGGACGCCGTGGCGTTCGGCGAGCAGCTCCGTGAGGGGGTCGGCGGCCCGGCCCGGCCGCAGCTCCAGGGCCTCGGCGGTGCGTTCGGCCTCCGTGTCGAGGAGGTCGAAGTGGTTGTGGTGGGCGTAGAAGAAGTCGCGTACCTCGTCGTGCGGCTCCGCCGGGGGCAGCAGGGTCCGCCCCGTCTCGGGTGAGGCGAGGGCGGCCGCCTGCTCGGCGGTCTCGCGGTAGCGGTGGTGCAGGGCGACCAGGGCGCGGGCCACCTCCGGGTGGTCGCGGGCCGCCTCGGCGATCTCCTCGACGGCCGGGACCGCGACCCCGCACGCCTCGTCGGCCAGGGCCGCGCGCAGGTCGGCGGCGAGACGGTCCCCGGCGGCCTCGGAGAAGAACTCCGCGTCGACGCCGAAGACCTTAGCGATCTGGAGCAGCACGCTCGCGGTGAGCGGCCGTTGGCCCAGCTCGATCTGGTTGGCGTAGCTGGCGGAGATGCCGAGCGCGCGGGCCATGTCGACCTGGTTCATGCCCCGCTCACGACGGAGGCGGCGGAGCTTGGCGTGGGCGTAGACCTTGTGCTCGGTCGCTCGTCGGGCCACGGGGTCCCTCCAGGTCGGGTGCCTTCGCACGTGCCTTCGCCGTGCGCCTCCGCAGACGGCTTCTTCGGCTGACTGTACGTGCGAATATCCCGTCCGCGTCATTCGCAGAATTCGCAGATTCGCCGCTCTTTCCTGGCGAGGATCCGCAGATTCGACAGGTGGTCGCGGGCCTGCGGAACGGGCACTGTCCATGACGTCAGCACTGTCAGCTCCGTCAGCGCTGTCAGCTCCGTCAGCTCCGTCAGCGCTGTCAGCTCCGTCAGCTCGGACGGCCCGACCGCTCTCTCTGCGAGGAGTCCCGTGATCGACCACCAGGTACGCGTCCACCCCAGCGCCGCCCGGCTGCCCCGCGAGGAGCAGCTCGCCTGGAAGCTCGCCGTCGTCGCCACCGGCACCCAGGAGGCCGGGGAGCTCGACCCGGACGCGGCGTCCATGGCCGCCAACCGGATCATCGACAACGCGTCCGTCGCGGTCGCGTCCCTGCCGCGCCGCCCGGTCGCCGTCGCCCGCGCCCAGGCCCTCGCGCACGCCGCCGCCGCGCCCGGCGCCACCGTCTTCGGGGCCACCGGCCGGGTCTCGCCCGAGTGGGCGGCCTGGGCCAACGGCACAGCCGTACGGGAGCTGGACTTCCATGACACCTACCTCGCCGCCGACTACTCCCACCCCGGCGACAACATCCCGCCGCTCCTCGCCGTCGCCCAGCACACCGGGCGCTCCGGCGCCGACCTGCTGCGCGGGATCGTCGCCGCCTACGAGGTGCACGTCGCGCTGGTGAAGGGCATCTGCCTGCACGAGCACCGCATCGACCACGTCGCCCACCTGAGCGCGGCCACGGCCTGCGGCCTGGGCGCCCTGCTCCGGCTGCCGACCGAGACCGTGTACCAGGCGGTCCAGCAGGCAGTGCACACCACGACGGCCACCCGGCAGTCCCGCAAGGGCGAGATCTCCAGCTGGAAGGCGTACGCCCCGGCCTTCGCCGGCAAGGCAGCGATCGAGGCCGTCGACCGGGCGATGCGCGGCGAGACGTCCCCGTCCCCGGTCTACGAGGGAGAGGACGGATTCCTCGCCTGGATGCTGAACGGCCCGGAGTCCGTCTACACGGTCCGGCTGCCCGAGCCCGGCGAGGCCCGTCGCGCGATCCTGGACACGTACACCAAGGAGCACTCCGCGGAGTACCAGGCCCAGGCGCTGATCGACCTGGCGCGACGCCTCCGCGAGAAGACCGGCCCGCTGGACAAGGTGCGCTCCGTGGTCCTGCACACCAGCCACCACACCCACCACGTCATCGGGTCCGGTGCGAACGATCCGCAGAAGTACGACCCGGCCGCGAGCCGGGAGACCCTGGACCACTCGGCCCCGTACATCCTGACCGTCGCCCTGGAGGACGGGGGCTGGCACCACGAGCGCTCCTACGCACCCGAGCGCGCCGGCCGGCCGGAGACCGTGGAGCTGTGGCGGAAGGTCACCACGGTCGAGGACCCGGAGTGGACCGGCCGCTACCACGACCCGGACCCGGAGCGCCGGGCCTTCGGCGGCCGGGTCGTGATCACGCTGGAGGACGGTTCGGTGATCGAGGACGAACTCGCCGTCGCCGACGCCCACCCGGCCGGGGCCCGCCCCTTCGACCGCCCCGCGTACGCGCGCAAGTTCCGCACCCTCGCCGAGGGGATCGTCGCCCCGGACGCCCAGGACCGTTTCCTCATCGCGGCCGAACGCGTCGCCGAGCTGTCCACCACCGGCCTGGACGGGCTCTTCCCGGCCGTGGACACCGAGGCGGTCGCCGCGTACGACGCCACGCTTCCCCAGGGCCTGTTCTGATGGCCCGCGCGCGTACCGCCCCGTACTCCCTCAGCGCGCCCGAAGGCGTCGCGGACGAACCGGAGGCACACCTCATGACCACGACCCCACCGGAGATCCACCGCGGCCTGGCCGGTGTCGTCGTCGACACCACCGGCATCTCCACCGTCATCCAGGAGACCAACTCCCTCACCTACCGGGGCTACGCCGTCCAGGACCTCGCCGCCCACCGCTCCTTCGAGGAGGTCGCCTACCTCCTCTGGCACGGCGAGCTGCCGTCCCCCGCCCAACTGGCGTCCTTCCAGGCCCGCGAGCGCGCCCTGCGCCCCCTGGACCGCAGCACGCTGGAGCTGCTGACCCGGCTGCCCGGCACCTGCCACCCGATGGACGTGCTGCGTACCGCCGTCAGCTTCTTCGGCGCGGAGGACCCACTGGAGGACGACGGCAGCCTGGCCGCCAACCGGGCCAAGTCGCTCCTCCTGCTGGCGAAGCTGCCCACCGTGGTCGCCGCCGACCAGCGCCGCCGCCGGGGTCTCACGCCGATCGCGCCGGACCCGGAGCTGGGGTACGCGGAGAACTTCTTCCACATGTGCTTCGGCACGGTGCCCGAGCCGGAGGTGGTCCGCTGCTTCGAGATCTCCCTGACCCTCTACGCCGAACACAGCTTCAACGCCTCGACGTTCACCGCCCGCGTCGTCACCTCGACCCTCTCCGACCTGTACAGCGCGGTGACAGCGGCGATCGGCGCGCTGAAGGGGCCGCTGCACGGCGGCGCCAACGAGGCCGTGATGCACATGCTGAACGAGATCGGCGACCCGCAGCGGGCAGGGGACTGGCTGGACGAGGCGCTGGCCTCCAAGCGGAAGATCATGGGCTTCGGCCACCGGGTCTACAAGAACGGCGACTCCCGGGTCCCGATCATGCAGGAGGCCCTCGACCGCCTGGTCGCCCGCGCGGCCGACCCCGAGGTGACCCGCCTCGCCACCCTGCACGCGGCCCTGCGCCATGCCATGGTCACCCGTAAGGGCATCCACCCGAACCTGGACTACCCTGCCGGGCTCGCCTACCACCTGATGGGCTTCGACATCCCCGTCTTCACGCCGGTCTTCGTGATGAGCCGGATCACCGGATGGACCGCCCACATCACCGAACAGCTCTCCCACAACGCCCTGATCAGACCGCTCGCCTCGTACGACGGCCGCGAGCAGCGCCCGGTGCCGACCGCAGTGTCCCGAGTCCGATGAGCGAGGAAACACCATGACCGAGCCGCAGCGACCGACCACCCGCCTCCGCCGGCTGATCGAGGGCGACGACATCCACGTCGCCCCCGGCGCGTACGACGGACTGAGCGCGCGTCTCGTGGAGGAGAGCGGCAGCGAACTGCTGTACGCCAGCGGGGGCGCCATCGCCCGCAGCTGCGGAATCCCCGACATCGGCCTGCTGGGCCTGACCGAGGTCGCGGCACGGATCGAGCAGATGGTCGACGTGACGCGGCTGCCGGTCATCGCGGACGCCGACACCGGCTTCGGCAACGCGGTGAACGCCGTCCGCACCCTCGCGCTGTACGAGCGCATCGGCGTGGCCGGCCTGCACATCGAGGACCAGACCTACCCCAAGCGCTGCGGCCACCTGGACGACAAGTCCCTGGTGCCCACCGACGAGATGGCCCGGAAGGTCCGGGCCCTCGCCGAGGCCCGCACCGACCCGGACTTCGTCCTCATCGCCCGTACGGACGCCATCGCGACGGAGGGCCTGGACGCGGCGATCGAACGCGCCCACGCCTACGCCGAGGCCGGCGCGGACGTGATCTTCGTGGAAGCTCCGGAGACCGTCGAGCAGATCGAGGAGATCGCCGCCCGCCTCCCGCGGCCGAAGCTGATCAACATGTTCCACGGCGGCAAGACCCCGCTGGTCCCCCGGGACCGCCTCCGCGAACTCGGCTACCGGCTGATCATCGTCCCCTCGGACCTCCAGCGCGCGATGATCACCGCGGTACGGCGCACGCTGGAGGCCATCAACCGCGACGGCGACAGCGGCGCCGTCCGCGAGGACCTGGCCTCCTTCGCGGACCGCGAACGCATCGTGCGGACGGCGGAGTACCTGGCGATCGGGTCCTGAGGCGGGAGGAAGCGGGGACGGGTGCCCCGGGTCAGTTGCCGGGCGCCGGGGCGGCGCCGGAGTGGTCGATGACGTTGCCGTTGGAGCAGTTGTTCCGGTGGTCCCCGGTCCAGTCGCTGAGGGCGGGGACCACGGCGAGTTCCTGGATACACACGTCGGCGGCGGTGAAGTTCCAGTTGTTCGCCGCGTTGACCCCGCTGCCGAAGTTGCTGTCGTTGTCGGCGAAGGCGGGCGTGGTGGCGGAGAGAGCCGCGGCGGCCAGCAGGCCGCAGGTGATGATCTTTCGCATGCTTCATGAACGTGCCCGGCTCGCGCGAGTCACGCGGCGATCGACCGAACGGGAGGGGCCGGCCGGGCTCGCACCTGCCCGGATACGACGAAGTGCCTCGACCGGCCGGAACCTGTCGAGGCACTGAGGAGCAGATCGGAGGAGGTTTCCTCGCTCTGCTGTCGGTAGGCCGTGTGGGACTCGAACCCACAACCAACGGATTAAAAGTCCGCTGCTCTGACCAATTGAGCTAACGGCCCCTGCAACATCACCCCCCGAGCATAGCCCGCCCGGTCCCGGCAGCCGATCCGGTATCGGTCTTGGGCCCGTCGCGCCCGTTCCGGGAGCCCGGCTCGGACCCCGGACGGGCCCGCCAGGGGGCCAGGAACACCAGGCGACGGGGGGTCGGGAACAGCAACAGGGCCCGTACGTCACCGAGTCGGTTCGGTGGCGTACGGGCCCTGCCGGTCTGTCAGGCGGACCTGCTCGGCCGGGGGCGGCCGGGCCGGGGTCAGCCGTTGCGCTTCCAGCGCGGCTTGTCGTCGCGGCGGCCGAACGAGCCGGTGTTGGTGCCGGTGTTGGCGCCACGGTGGTCGTCACGGCGGCCGGTCGGGCGGTCGCTGCCACCGGAGCGGAAGCCACCCGACGGGCGGTCGTCGCGACGGTCACGGTTGAACGGGCGGTCGCTGCCGCCGGAGCGGTAGCCGCCGGAGGGGCGGTCGTCGCGACGGTCGCGGTTGAACGAGGGGCGGTCGTCACGGCGCTCGAAGGAACGGCCACCACGGTCGTCCCGACGGTCGCCACCGGAGCGGAAGCCACCCGAGGGGCGGTCGTCGCGACGGTCACGGTTGAACGAGGGGCGGTCGTCACGGCGCTCGAAGGAACGGCCACCACGGTCATCGCGACGGTCGCCACCGGAGCGGAAGCCACCCGAGGGGCGGTCATCGCGACGGTCACGGAACGACGGACGGTCGTTGTCACGGCGCTCGAAGGAACGGCCACCACGGTCGTCCCGACGGTCGCCACCGGAGCGGAAGCCACCCGACGGACGGTCGTCACGGCGGTCGTTGCCGCGGTAGCCGCCACGGTCGCCACCGCGGTTGTCGCGGCGCTCGTAGTTGCCCCGCTCGTCGCGGCGCTGCTCGTCGCGGGCGGCCGGCTGCTCGGGGACGGAGATGGCGGCCACCAGGGCGGCCTCCGCCTCGGCGGTGACCTCGGCCACCGCGGCCTCCGGGTCGTCGCCCCGCTCGCGGGCGGCACGGGCGACCAAGCGGTCGGCCTCCTCGCGGAGCTCGACGGCGCGGCGCTGGACGCGCTCCAGCTGCTTCGTCAGGTCGGCGGCCTCGCGCTCGGCCTGCTTGGCGGCGTTGTTCGCGGAGTCGGCCTGGACCTCGGTGAGCGAACGGGCGCCGGTGATCTCGGCGACCTCCGGCTCGAAGACGCCCGCGCCCTGGACGATGTGGCGCGAGGCGTCGACGCCCGCGTCCTCCATCAGGCGGAAGATCTGGCGGCGCTGGTGCGGGAGCGCCAGCGAGACGACGACACCGGACTTGCCGGCGCGGGCGGTGCGGCCCGAGCGGTGCAGGTAGTCCTTGTGGTCGCCGGCCGGGTCCACGTTCAGGACCAGGTCGATGCCGTCCACGTGGATACCGCGGGCGGCGACGTCGGTCGCGACGAGCGCGTTGACGTAGCCCTTCTTGAAGTCCTCCAGGACCCGCGTACGGGCGCCCTGGGTCATACCGCCGTGCAGCGCGTCGGCCTTCACGCCGGACTCGATGAGCTGCTCGGCGATGCGGTCGGCGCCCAGCTGGGTGCGGACGAAGATGATGGTGCGGCCCTTGCGGGCGGCGATGGCGGCCGTGACCGGCGCCTTGTCCTTCGGCTTCACGACGAGGACGTGGTGCGACATGGTCGTGACGTTGCCCTGGGCGCTGTCGACCTCGTGCGTGACCGGGTTGGAGAGGTAGCGCTTGACCAGCGTGCCGATCTCGTTCTCCATGGTGGCGGAGAAGAGCATCCGCTGACCGCCGGCCGGGACCTGGTCCAGCAGCTCGGTGACCTCGGGCAGGAAGCCCAGGTCGGACATCTGGTCGGCCTCGTCGAGGACGGCGACCTGGACGTCCTCCAGGGAGCAGGCGCCGCGGTTGATGATGTCGCGCAGCCGGCCCGGGGTGGCGACGAGGATGTCGACGCCGCGCTCCAGGGCGTAGATCTGGTTGCCCATCGACGTACCGCCGCAGACGACCTTCATCTTCAGGCCGAGGACGTCGCCGTACGGCTGGAGGGCGTCCGCGACCTGCATCGCGAGCTCGCGGGTCGGGGTGAGGATGACGGCGCGGGGCTTCTTCTTCTCGGTGCGGCCACCGGCCAGGGCGGCCAGGGTGGGCAGACCGAAGGACAGGGTCTTGCCGGAGCCCGTACGGCCACGGCCGAGGATGTCCTTGCCGGCCAGGGCGTCCGGGATGGTCGCCGCCTGGATCGGGAAGGGGGTGGTGACGCCGTTCTGCGCGAGCTTGCGGACGATGCCCTCGGGCAGGCCCAGGTCGCCGAAGGTGACGGTCGGCTCGGTGGAGGCCTCGGACGCCTCGGCCTCGGGGGCCTCAGCGGCCTCGGACGCCGAAGCGCCTTGGGGGGCCTCCTCGGCTGCCGGGGCGGTCGCACCGGCGGGAGCCTCGGTCACGGCGGACTCGACCAGCTCGGCGAGCTCGGCGTTGTCGACGTTCTCGGGCATGACGGTGCGGTCAGAACTGGAAATTGACATGCGAAATGCGAAACCTTCCGGAGTCTCGGCACGCGCCCATAACTCCGTGATTCGCAATTTCGACCGCCTCAATGCGGTCCAGCCACGGCAAGGGAGAGTACGCGCCACACGGCGCTCTTCTGTGTCGGCGCCGGGCAAGGGGATCAAACGATCTACCACCATACGCACCCTCACCCACCTAGCGCAAACCGCCCTCGCTGTGACGCCGGCTACACCGGCCCCACCTGCGGCGATGCCTCCGGCGTCCGCAGCGGCCCGACCGGCTCCGGCCCGCCCATCGCATGGGCCCGGAACTGCGCGGCGGGCGACGCCGACGGCGGCGGCTCCGGCGGGTCGGTGGGCTCCGGCTCGGGGTCCGGGTCCGGGGCGGGCGTCGGCGGGGCCGGCGGCTCCGGGGTGACCGGCGGCGGCTCCCCCGGCCCCGGCGTCGAGGGCGTCGGCGTGGGCCGCACCCCGCCGCCGGCACGGGTGGGCTGCCCGGGAGCGGCCGGTTCCGGGCGGGCGTCCTCGGCGGTGGCCGACGGCTTCGCCCCGGAGGCGTCGGGGCGCGGGCTGCTGCCGGGAACGCCCCGGTCCGAGTGGGGGTGTGCGCCCCCGCCACGTCCTCCGGGCTGCCCGGAGCCGGGAATCGTGTTCCCGGCCGGATCGGTCTCGGACCCCTTCGGCCCCGCGGACCGCGAGGGCCCCGGACCTCCGGCGCCGTCCTCGCCGACGCTCATGCAGCCGGTGGTCGCGGCGATCGTCAGCGCGGTGACGGCTGCCCAGCGGACAGGGGCGGGGAACTGGCGCACGAGGGCACCTCCGGGGCGAGGGAGCGGGAGCGTGGCGAGGGGCGGAGCCCGCGACGCCGGAGCGAGGCTTCGCACCGTGCCCAACTCCCCCGACCCCGCCGGAGACACGCCCGAAAGTCCACCGGCCCGCCACGGTCCGCGCGCCACCCGCCGGGCCGGCCGAAGCCACCCGGGCCGGCGCGCCCGCCGACGCCGGCCACCGAGGCCGGCCGAAGCCACCCGGACCACGCCCCCGGCCCGGACCGACCGGAGCGCCCCCGCCGAAGCCGGCCGGCCACGCCCCCCGGCCACAGGCCGGACCGCCCGGACCTAGACCCCGAACCCGCCCGCCAGCTCCGCCCCCAGGAACACCGCGCCCAGCCCAGCAAGCAGGGACGCCAGCACATTGGCCGCGGCCAGGAAGGCGCGGCCCGTCTCGGCCAGGCGGAGGGTCTCGTACGAGAACGTCGAGTACGTCGTCAGCGCCCCGCACAGGCCCGTCGCCAGCAGCGCGTGCACCGGGGACGAGACCGCGGCGCCGGTCAGTACACCCAGCAGCAGGCTGCCCGCGATGTTCGCCGTGAAGGTGCCCCAGGGGAAGACGTACGGGACGCCCGGCCCCTGGTACGACTGCACCGCACGGTCCGTCAGATAGCGCAGGGGCGCGCCCACCGCGCCGCCGATCGCCACCAGCAGCCAGGTCACGCCGTCCGCCCCTCGGCCCGCGCGCCGGGTCGCTCCCCCGGTCGCCCGCCCCGGTCCAGCCAGGCCCGCGTGGCCACGGCCGCCGCCCACACCGATCCGAGCGCGGCGACCGCCGTCGCCACCGTGTACGCCATCGCCACCGCGATCTCCTGACGGACCAGCAGGCCCGAGACGTCCGCCGCGTACGTCGAGAAGGTCGTGTACCCGCCGAGCACCCCGACGCCGAGGAAGGGCCGCACCAGCGGGTGGGTGATCCGGCCCCGCTCGACGGTCAGCACCATCAGGACGCCGATGAGGGCGCAGCCGGTCGCGTTGACGGCGAACACCGTCCACGGGAAACCGTGAGCGGGCGTCGGCCACAGCACCAGCGCCCCGTACCGGGCGAGGGCGCCGAGCGCGCCGCCCGCCGCGACCGCCGCCGGCACCCGGCCCTGCGGTGCGGACGGCGGGCCGGGCTCCGGCAGCTCCTGCTCGCTCATCCGTAGCCCAGAGCGTGCAGCCGCTCGTCGTCGATGCCGAAGTGGTGGGCGATCTCGTGGACCACGGTGATCTCGGTCTCCGCGACGACGTCCTCCTGGGTCTCGCACATCCGCAGCGTCGGGCCCCGGTAGATGGTGATCCGGTCCGGCAGCACTCCGGCGTACCACTCGCCGCGGTCGGTGAGCGGGGTGCCCTCGTAGAGCCCGAGCAGGTCGGGGTCGCCGGGGTCCGGTTCGTCCTCGACGAACACCGCCACGTTGTCCATCAGCCGCGTCAGCTCCGGCGGAATCCGGTCCAGAGCCTGGCTCACCAGCTCCTCGAACTGTTCGCGCGTCATCTCCAGCACCCGGCCATTGTCCCGTACGGGGGGCGGGTACGGGCAGATGGCCACCGCCCGGCATCGCGGCGACCGGGTCCGTACGGACGCATGACCGGTGGCGCCGCCCGGCATGGCGGAGGCCGTACCGGGGCATACGCGCCCAATGGTCCGCGTCCCGTTCCGTGCCGCAGCCGACCGCGTCCGGCACCGCCTCAGCCAGCTCGTCCGCCCGGCGTCCCGGAGCCGTACCGCCGTCCCGGAAGCCTCCCCCGCGACGGACCGAACGGGCGCGACGGGCCCCGGCGGCCCGAAGGCACCCCGCCCGGCGGTCCCCGGCGACCTGGCGGCCCCCGCCCGCAGCCCCTGGCTCCGCGCGCTCGGCATGCTCACCGTCGTCGTGCTGGGGGCCTGGCTGGGACTGCTCGCCGTGGGGTCCATCCGTACGCCGGTCGGCCCCATGGACACCAACATGACGCTCCGGCCCTCCCTCACCGGCGGCAGCAAGATCAACGTGGCCCCGCTCGGCGCCCTGGAGCTGGACTCGCACATCGCGCCGCTCCGGCTGGACGTGGACGTGGACCGCCTCGACCCCGAGCGCTCCCAGGCACTGGTCGACCAGCCGGAACGGTTCTCCGGCCTCCAGGACGAGGTGACCCGGGACGTCGCCGCCGGGACCAAGGAGCTGGCCGTGCGCTCCTGCGTCGCCGTGATCTCCGGCGCCACCGCCCTCGGCCTCGTCGTCTACCGCCGCCCCCGCCGCGCCCTGGCCGCCGGCGGGCTCGCCCTCACCCTGCTGGCCGCGTCCGGCGTCAGCGCCTACGCCACCTGGAACCCGAAGTCCGTGCTGGAGCCGAAGTTCTCCGGGCTGCTCTCCAGTGCCCCGTCCCTGGTCGGCGACGCCCGCTCGATCGTCACCGAGTTCGACATGTACCAGCAGGAACTGGCCCGCCTGGTCACCAACGTCACCAAGCTGTACGACGCGACCTCCACGCTCCCCGTCTACCAGCCCGACCCCGGCACCATCCGGGCCCTGCACGTCTCCGACATCCACCTCAACCCGGCGGCCTGGCACATCATCGCCTCGCTCGTCGAGCAGTACGAGATCGACGTGATCATCGACTCCGGCGACACGATGGACCACGGCTCCGCCGCCGAGAACGGATTCCTCGACCCGATCCGCGACCTCGGCGCGCCCTACGTCTGGGTGCGCGGCAACCACGACTCGACCGTCACCCAGGACTACCTGGAGAAGTTCCGGAACGTCCGCGTCCTGGACGACGGCAAGGCGGTGAACGTCGGCGGGCTGCGGATCGCCGGCACCGGCGACGCCTCCTTCACCCCGGACCGGACCGGCCCCGGCGGCAACAAGGCGGCCGCCCAGCTGGAGGGCGCCCGCCTGGCCACCGCGCTGCGCGACCAGGAGCGGGCGGGCACCCCCGTCGACATCGCCGTCGCCCACGACCCGAACACCGCCCGGGCGACCGACGGCACGGTCCCGCTGGTGCTCTCCGGCCACCTCCACCGCCGGATCAACGAGCAGCTGAAGCTCGGCACCCGGCTGAAGGTCGAGGGCTCGACGGGCGGCGGCGGGCTGCGCGCCGTGCAGAACGAGAAGCCGGAGAAGGTGCATGCCTCGGTGCTCTACCTGGACCGCTCCACCCGCCGGCTCCAGGCCTGGGACGAGATCACGCTCGGCGGTCTCGGGCTGACGACCGCCGAGGTCAGCCGCCATCTCCCGGAGGAGAACCTGAAGAAGGACTCCCCCGGCTCGCCCTCCCCGTCGCCGTCGTCCGCGTCCTCGTCGCCCCCGGCGACCCGCTCCCCGGGCCGCCCGACCCCATCGCCGTAAACCGTTTTGGCGATAGCTCCACCCATCCCATATGCTTCTCACGTCCCCGACGCGCTGCAAAGCGAACCGGCGGGCCAATAGCCCTCATCGTCTAGTGGCCCAGGACGCCGCCCTTTCAAGGCGGTAGCACGGGTTCGAATCCCGTTGGGGGCACGTTTCACCGTGTGCGAGACTTGTTTCGCGCATTGCTTGGTCCTGTGGAGCAGTTTGGAGTGCTCGCCACCCTGTCAAGGTGGAGGCCGCGGGTTCAAATCCCGTCAGGACCGCTTGCAGCCCCAGCGGCTGCGTGGCTGGGTAGCTCAGTTGGTACGAGCGATCGCCTGAAAAGCGATAGGTCGCCGGTTCGATCCCGGCCCCAGCCACTTCACGAAGGCCCCGTCCACCGGACGGGGCCTTCGCCGTGTCACACCTTCTCGGTCCCGGCGTGCTCCTCCTGCTCCTTCTCCGCCGCCGGTACGCCGGCGTCGCGCCGCCGCCAGGCCCGTACGCCCAGGACCAGCAGCGCCACGAGCACCACCGCGACCAGCGCCGCACCGTCCGGCACCCGTTCGCCGAGCTTCTGCGCCCACTGCTCGACCGCGAACGAGTCGTCGACCCCGAGCAGGCCGGGCAGCGCGGTCGTCCCGTCGTAGACGAGGAACAGCGCGCCGAGGCCGATGAAGAACAGCCCCGACAGCAGCGATGTGGTGTGCAGCTGGAACCGGCCGCCGAGCCGGACGGTCCGGCCGCGCAGCCAGGTGCGGCGGCCCAGGTCGAACCGCTCCCAGAGCAGGGCGAGGACGAAGAGAGGTACGGCCATCCCGAGCGCGTACACCGCCAGCAGCAGCCCGCCGTAGACCGGGCTGCCGCTGACCGCCGCGACGGTCAGGACGCTGCCGAGAATCGGGCCCGCGCAGAATCCGGCCAGGCCGTAGACCGCGCCCAGCGCGTAGACGGAGAACGCGGTGGTGGGGCGGATCCGGCCGCTGAGCTCGGCCATCCGCCGGGAGGCGAAGCCGAGGCCGACGATCTGCGCGACGCCCAGCACGATGATCAGCCAGCCCGCGCCGGTGACGAGGGCGTCCCGGTGCCCGTAGAACAGCCGTCCGGCGTACGAACCGGCCGCGCCGAGCGGGACGAGGGTGGTGGCGAGCCCGGCGTAGAAGATGCCCGTGCGGGCCAGCAGCCGGGAGGTGGAGTCGATGGAGTATGCGAAGAACGCCGGGAGCAGCAGCGCGCTGCACGGGCTGACCAGGGCCAGCAGCCCGCCGAGGAAGGCCGCGAAGTAGCCGATGTCCGCCGTCACTTGGCGGGCTCCCCGGCCTGGCCCGCCGCCTTCTGGGTCTTCGCCTGCTCGGCGGCGGTCTCGATGGCCCGGGTGAACGTCTCGTCCGGCTGGGCGCCCGCGATCGGGCGGCCGTTGATGAGGAACGACGGGGTGGACGTGGCGCCGATCCCGTACGCCTGCTCCTGGTCCTTCTTGACCGACGCGCGGGCCGCGTCGCCGTCGAGGTCCTTCATGAACCGGTCCAGGTCCTTCACCCCGGCCTCCTCGGCGAGCGCCTTCACCCGGTCCTTGCCGAAGCCCTTCTCCTTCGCCCCCTCGGCGTAGGCGGCTCGGTGGAACTCCCAGAAGCGGTTCTGCTGCCCGGCGGCCCAGGCGCCGCGCGCGGCGTTCTCGGACTCCTCGCCGAAGATCGGGAAGTTGCGCCACTCGATGCGCAGCGTGCCGTCCTTCACGTACTTCTCGATCAGCTCCGGCTCGGTGTCCCGGGCGAACTTGCCGCAGTAGCCGCACTTGAAGTCGGCGTACTCGATCAGGACGACCGGGGCGTCCGCCGGTCCGATGGCCAGCTTGTCGTCCGCGTCGCGGCGGGCGAGCTTCGCCAGCTCCGGGTAGACGCCCTCGTTGGGGTCGGCGGAGACCTCGGCGGCGGGGCCGGTCGCGGTGGTGTCCTTCGAGGCGGTGTCGGGGGCGGTGGCCTTGTACGAGGCGAAGCCGAGGAGACCGGCCGCGACGACGACCACCGCGCCGTAGACGAGGGGCTTGCGGGCGTTCGCGGACTTCGGGTTCTTGGGCGTGGGCATGCGGCACTCCGTGCTGGTGATGCGGGAGGAAGGGCGGACGGTGCGGGGCGGGCGGGCGCCCACCGGACGCCTCCTACACCCGCAGCACGGAGAGTTCGACCGGGGTCGGGGTGTACGGGAGGGGGCGCGGGCCCGTATCCCCGGCGGCGGTTCGGCCGGCGGCGCCCCCGTCGCGACCGGCAGCCCCCAGGGCGCGAGCCCCGGCGCGTGGTCGTGGGCGGACCGGGCGCGGGAGGGGACGGCGGGCTCACCGTCGTGATCACGGAGCTTCCCGCAGCCGGGGACCGGGGCGCGCTCGCCGGAGGCCTCGGCCACGGGGGCGTGGGCGTCGGCCACGGGGGCCGGCGCGTTCGCCTCGGCCGCGAGGGTCTGCGCCTGGGTCCGGTGCGGCACCCGGTCCGGGCTCCGGGCCGGGGCTTGGGCGTGGGCGTCGGCTTCGGCCACGGAGGTCGGGGCCTCGGCCGCGAGGGTCTGCGCCTGGGTCCGGTGCGGCACCCGGTCCGGAGCCGAGCCCTCGACCCTGGCCTGACCCTCCGCCTCAGCCGGGCCCTGCGCCACGCGCGCCACCGGCGCGGCGGAGGCCCCCGGACCGGCGACGGCGACCGCCCCCGGCCCGCACAGCAGCCCCAGCACCACCGCGAGCAGCGCCGTCAGGCTCCACCACTGCGTACGGGACACGGGACCGGGCCTTTCTCGCGTGAGCGGTGGTGACGGGGCGTGCGACTGCCCGAAATGGTACGTGCCGCGTGACGCAGCCCGCGCGAAATGAGGTCGCCACCGGCCGGGGCCGGGTGAGATCCTGGGATCCGTATGTCTACTTCCTTCGCCGATCTCCAGTCCCAGCTCGGTCAGCTCTCGCTCCGCGACGCGAACCGGCTCGGCCGGCGCCTCGAAGGAGCGCGCCGCATCCGCAAGCCCGAGGCCCGCCAGTCCGTGCTGGACGAGATCGCGGCCGAGGCGGGCAAGGCGGCCGAACGGCTCGCGGCGCGCGCGGCCCGGCTGCCCGCCCTGTCGTACCCGGAAGAGCTGCCGGTCAGCCAGAAGAAGGACGAGATTCTGGAGGCGATACGCGACCACCAGGTCGTGATCGTCGCCGGGGAGACCGGGTCCGGGAAGACCACGCAGCTCCCGAAGATCTGCATGGAGCTGGGGCGCGGCGTCCGGGGCATGATCGGGCACACCCAGCCCCGCCGGATCGCCGCCCGTACGGTCGCGGAGCGCGTCGCGGACGAGCTGAAGACGCCGCTGGGCGAGACGGTCGGCTGGAAGGTCCGCTTCACCGATCAGGTGAACCCGGAGTCGACGTATCTGAAGCTGATGACGGACGGCATCCTGCTCGCCGAGATCCAGACGGACCGCGAGCTGCTGGCGTACGACACGATCATCATCGACGAGGCCCACGAGCGGTCCCTCAACATCGACTTCCTGCTCGGCTATCTGGCCCGGCTGCTGCCCCGCCGCCCCGATCTGAAGGTCGTCATCACCTCGGCGACCATCGACCCCGAGCGGTTCGCGCGCCACTTCGGGGACGCCCCGATCGTGGAGGTCAGCGGGCGGACGTATCCGGTCGAGGTGCGGTATCGCCCGTTGCTGGAGGAGGACAGCGAAGAGTCCGACCGCGACCAGATCACCGCGATCTGCGACGCCGTCGACGAGCTGGGCCACGAGGCCCCCGGCGATGTCCTGGTCTTCCTCTCCGGTGAGCGCGAGATCCGGGACACGGCCGACGCGCTGAACAAGCGCAACCTCAGACATACCGAGGTGCTCCCCCTCTACGCGCGTCTCTCGCACGCCGAGCAGCACCGCGTGTTCCAGCGCCACACCGGACGCCGCATCGTGCTCGCGACCAACGTCGCCGAGACCTCGCTGACCGTCCCCGGCATCAAGTACGTGATCGACCCGGGCAACGCCCGGATCTCCCGCTACAGCCACCGCACCAAGGTCCAGCGGCTGCCGATCGAGCGGATCTCCCAGGCCAGCGCCAACCAGCGCAAGGGCCGCTGCGGCCGTACGTCGGACGGCATCTGCATCCGGCTGTACTCGGAGGACGACTTCGTCACCCGGCCGGAGTTCACCGACCCCGAGATCCTGCGGACCAACCTGGCCTCCGTCATCCTCCAGATGACCGCCGCCGGGCTCGGCGACATCGAGAAGTTCCCCTTCATCGACCCGCCGGACCACCGCAACATCCGCGACGGCGTGCAGCTCCTCCAGGAGCTGGGGGCGCTCGATCCGGCGGAGAAGGATCCGAAGAAGCGGCTCACCCCGCTCGGCCGCAAGCTCTCCCAGCTGCCCGTCGACCCCCGCCTGGCCCGCATGGTCATCGAGGCCGACAAGAACGGCTGCGCCCGCGAGGTCATGGTCATCGCCGCCGCGCTCTCCATCCAGGACCCGCGCGAGCGGCCCGCCGAGAAGCAGACGCAGGCCGACCAGAACCACGCCCGGTTCAAGGACGAGACCTCCGACTTCCTGGCGTACCTGAACCTCTGGGCCTATGTCCGCGAGCAGCAGAAGGAGCGCGGCTCGTCCTCGTTCCGCCGGATGTGCAAGCAGGAGTACCTGAACTTCCTGCGCATCCGCGAATGGCAGGACATCTACGCGCAGCTGCGGACGGTCGCCAAGCAGATGGGCATCACCGTCGAGGAGCCCAAGGCGGAGGCGTCCATCCCCGAGCAGGCGGTGCACACCTCGCTGCTGGCCGGGCTGCTGTCGCACATCGGGCTGAAGGACACCGAGAAGAACGAGTATCTGGGCGCGCGCAGCGCCAAGTTCGCGATCTTCCCCGGCTCGGCGCTGTTCAAGAAGCAGCCCAGGTTCCTGATGTCGGCGGAGCTGGTGGAGACCTCCCGGCTCTGGGCGCGGGTCAACGCCAAGGTCGAGCCCGAGTGGATCGAGCCGCTGGCCCAGCATCTGGTGAAGCGCACCTACAGCGAGCCGCACTGGGAGAAGGACCAGGCGGCGGTGATGGCGTACGAGCGGGTCACGCTCTACGGCGTGCCGATCGTCGCCCAGCGCAAGGTCAATTTCGGACGTATCGACCAGGAGGCCTCGCGGGATCTGTTCATCCGCAACGCCCTGGTCGAGGGCGACTGGCGCACCCACCACCAGTTCTTCCAGGACAACCGCAAACTCCTCGGCGAGGTCGAGGAGTTGGAGCACCGGGCCCGTCGCCGCGACATCCTCGTGGACGACGAGACCCTGTTCGACTTCTACGACCAGCGGATTCCCGAGCACATCGTGTCCGGGGCGCACTTCGACTCCTGGTGGAAGCACAAGCGGCGTGAGGAGCCGGACGCGCTCGACTTCGAGCGCTCCATGCTCATCAACGAGAAGGCCGGGGCCGTCACCAAGGACGACTACCCGGACTCCTGGCGGCAGGGGAAGCTCAAGTTCAAGGTGACCTACCAGTTCGAGCCCGGCGCGGACGCGGACGGTGTGACCGTGCACGTGCCGCTCCAGGTGCTCAACCAGGTCACCGCCGAGGGCTTCGACTGGCAGATCCCGGGGCTGCGCGAGGAGGTCGTCACCGAGCTGATCCGCTCGCTGCCGAAGCCGATCCGCCGGCACTACGTCCCCGCCCCGAACTACGCGGACAAGTTCCTGGACCGGGCGGTCCCGCTCCAGGAGCCGCTGCCGCAGACCCTGGCGCGTGAGCTCCAGCGGATGGTCGGGGTGCCGGTCACGGCGGACGACTTCGACCTCTCGCGGGTCCCGGACCACCTCAAGATCACGTTCCGGATCGTCGACGAGCGGCGGCGGAAGGTCGCCGAGGACAAGGACCTGGAGGCGCTGAGGCTCAAGCTGCGCCCGAAGGCCCGCCAGGCGCTCTCCAAGGCCGCCGCGGCGACCGCGGGAGCCTCCGGGGAGTCCATCGAGCGCTCGGGCCTCACGGACTGGACGATCGGCACGCTGAACAAGGTCTTCGAGACCCGTCGGGCCGGTCAGCCGGTCAAGGCGTATCCGGCTCTGGTCGACCAGGGCGAGAGCGTGGCGGTGCGGCTCTTCGACACCGAGGCCGAGCAGCAGCAGGCGATGTGGCGCGGGACCCGGCGGCTGATCATGCTGAACATCCCGGTGAACCCGGCGAAGTTCGCATCGGACCGGCTGGGCAATCAGCAGAAGCTGGCGCTGTCCCGTAATCCGCACGGTTCGGTGCAGGCCCTCTTCGAGGACTGCGCGACCGCCGCGGCCGACCGGCTGATCGCCGCGCACGGCGGGCCCGCGTGGGACGAGAAGGCGTTCCGGACGCTGTACGACAAGGTCCGCGCGGACCTGGTGGACCTCACCGTCCGCACGATCGACCAGGTGCAGCAGATCCTGGCCGCGTGGCAGGCCTGCGAGCGCCGGCTGAAGTCGACCAGCAGCCTGGCGCTGGTGGCCAACGTCACGGACGTACAGGAGCAGCTGGCCCGTCTCGTACCGCCCGGTTTCGTTACGGCCACCGGGCTGCGCCGGCTGCCGGACCTGATGCGCTACCTCGTCGCGGCCGACCGGCGGCTCCAGCAGATGCCGACGGCCGTCCAGCGGGACACCACGCGGATGGAGAAGGTCCACGAGATGCAGGACGAGTACGCCTGGCTGCTCGAACAGTTCCCGCAGGGCAGGCCGGTGCCGCAGGAGGCGCTGGACGTGCGCTGGATGATCGAGGAGCTCCGGGTCAGCTACTTCGCCCACGCGCTGGGGACCGCGTTCCCCGTCTCGGACAAGCGGATCGTGAAGGCGATCGACGCCCTCGCGCCCTGACCCGGGGCCGCCGCGGGGGCCCGGGAGGCGGGTGACGGAGTCACCACCAGGAGTGAAGTCGACCTGGACCTCCCACCTCCTGTACAGTCTGGTTTCGCAGCAAGCCGCAAGGCAAGCGGCGAAAACCTGGTCCTGTGGAGCAGTTTGGAGTGCTCGCCACCCTGTCAAGGTGGAGGCCGCGGGTTCAAATCCCGTCAGGACCGCAGTAGAAGAAAGCCCGGATCGTTTCGATCCGGGCTTTCTCGCGTCTTGACGCGCCCGACCGGCGCGGGTACCCCGTAGAAGCAGAGGCCGCATCCGTACCCTCGGCGCTTCTGACGGCGGGGGACGGCCGGGCCCACCGGGAGGTGGCTCGTATGTCCGCGTCCGCAGCACGACACGAGACCCGCGCGCTGCTGCGCGCCCATCTGGCGGCCGCTTCCTCCTATCGCCATCTCACCCGGCACTGCGCGGTCTGCCATCGCCTCCTGCGCCTCGCCATGGAGCCCGGGGCGACCGCGGAGCCCGAAGGGGCGGCCGAGGGCTCTCAGGACGTCAGCGGATACGAGGACGTCCCTCACGACGTCAGCGGGATCAAGGACGAAAGACCCCCGGCGACACGACCATCGGCCGGGTGACTCCGCGTTCGGACAGTGGCACGCTCGAAGTTGGCAAGCATCAGGCGATGTGATGGTAGTCACCGAAAGAGTTTTCAGACCGGGGGATTTTACGCCTCCCCTACAACTGGTGAATTTAATATGTGCAATTGCACGGGGTCCGTGGAGTTGCGGGGACCGTTCCGTCCGGGGCTGTCCCACCGCGTCCGGGACGCTCACCCACACTCCCGCACAGACCCGCTCACAGACCCACGAACGCCCCCGTCGGGGCCCTGAAGCCGACCGACCGCCCGGTTCTGACTCCGGGCCGGTGCGGGCGCGGGAGCGGCCCGGAGAGCGCTGCCAGGGACCGTGCGGGCGGTCCGGGAGCCGGCCGGAGAGGCCCCTTCCGGGCACACAAAGATCGCGCTGGACCCGGCGGAGTCCAGCGCGATCGATACGACGAAAACCCGTGGAACACAGGTATGACGCCCGTTGGGGCAGGCGTCCGTCGAGTGGAGCTATGGGTGGGCGACTGGGGTTGGGGGACCTGTCAGCTGCCCGGATGTTGTGCGGTGCTGCGGTACTGCTGTGCTGCTGTTATCGCTGGTCGGCAGGGGTGTGTCAGGCCTCGCTGCGCTGCTGCGGAATACCCGCGAGCAGTGCGCGGACCTCTGCCTCGCGGTACCGGCGATGTCCACCGAGCGTGCGGATGGACGTGAGCTTGCCAGCCTTGGCCCAACGGGTGACCGTCTTCGGGTCCACGCGGAACATCGTGGCAACCTCAGCCGGGGTCAGCAGCGGCTCGGCATCAGGGGTGCGAGCGGTCATGAGCGGCCTCCTCGGGAGAACCGAACCTTCTCGGTTCTTTCCTCTAAATTCTGCACCTTGACCCGCGTTGCCCGAAATGGCGGACGCGGGCCGAGTCGGTTATAGGACGAACGGCTTGTCCTCGGCACTACAACTACACCATCCGTCCAGCCACGTCGGCCAAACCGATGGAATTGCCCTCCCAGGTGTTCATCAGCGACGGAAGCCGATGGACCATGCCATAGCGGACAGTCACGCCCCAGTGACGATCAGTCACAGAGCGATCAGGAGTCGTCAGACCCCCCATAGAGTGCAATGTCGAGCATTCCGCCCTTACTTGGACAGAAGGAGCCCTCCCCGGACTCCTTGTCCTATTTTGGCATGAGGGTTAGGGATAGGCGCAAGGGCCCCGTTAGTGCTGTCCATCACGCTTGAGGCAAAGGCCCGGTTCGGGACCTAGGTCCCGGGCCCGGCGGCGTACACCCCTGCCTCACCCGTCCCATGAGATCTCACGCGTCACACGGAACGCCGGTTCACAGCAAACTGGTTCACGGATTGTCCGTCGGTTCACGGCCCGTCCGCTCCGCTTCCTCCCTCCTCCTCGCGTCCCGGCCCTTCGTCCTGGATGAAGGATGCCCCGGTTCCGTCACCTTGATGCCGCTGTGGGCCTTTTCACGTCAATTGGTGAACTGAAGATCCCGGACCGCCCGCCAGCGCTCCGCGAGCCGCGCGTACGCCTCCCCGGCGCCCTCGCTGTCGCCGTCGCGCAGCGCGGCGAGCCCCTCCGCCACATCCGCCGCCGACCGGTCCCCGGCGAGCCGGTCCGCCGGCAGCGCGTGGACGAGGCCCCCGTAGTCCAGCTCGACCAGCGAGCGCGGATGGAACTCCTCCAGCCAGCGCCCCACGTCCACCAGCCCCTCGGTCAGCGGCCCTTCCGGAACGCTCTCCCGCAGCGTCCGCAGCGCCCGCGCCAGCCGGCGCCGGGCCTCGACCATCGGCGTGCGGTACCGCAGGAGGGGTCCCGCCCCCTCACCGTCCGCCGCCGCGTACTCCCGCTCCCCGTCGTGGAAGAGGACGAACCAGCGCACCGGGACCTGCCACACCGTGGTGCGGATCCACGGCCGCGCGTCCGGGTGGAGCCGCCGCCAGCGCTCGTGGTCCGCCGCCGCCTGGCCGCGCACCACCGCGGGCAGCACGGCGTCGAGCACGTTGGCCGGAAACATGCCCCCCAGCTCCTCCAGGGCCAGCCAGCCCCGCAGCCGGGTCCGCCACGGACAGACGCACACCACCCCGTCCAGCTCCGCCACGAACGCGTCGCCGCTCTCGTGCGCGGGCACCCCGACCGGCGGCGTCGACACCAAGTCGGCCAGCGAGCGGCGCAGTTCGTCCTGGGCCGTGGGGAGCTCCTCGCGTTGCGCGTAGCGCGCCCAGTGGCTGCGCTCGGGCTCCGCGAAGGCGGCGAGCGGCTCGTAGATCCGGAGGTAGGACGTGTAAGGGACGAGCACCGAAGACACCACCGACATGGAGCGCATCGTGTCACGACCGGCAACCCCCGGAGGGTGATCCTTCGCGCGGGGGCAGATCCGCGCCGCCGGAGGACTTACGCTCTTGCCCATCGGACCGGCCGTGCCGGTCGGTCCGGGGTCCTCCCCACCCCTAGGAGGGCCTCCGCCGCTTCGTTCTTTGGGAGTCACCACAGTGACCGATGTGACTAGCGGGCACGTAGACGTACTGCAGACCCTGTTCCACTCGGATCAGGGGGGCCACGAGCAAATCGTGATCTGCCAGGACCGTGCCAGCGGCCTCAAGGCCGTCATCGCCCTCCACTCCACCGCCCTGGGCCCGGCCCTCGGCGGCACCCGCTTCTACCCGTACGCCTCCGAGGCCGACGCCGTCGCCGACGCGCTGAACCTGTCGCGCGGGATGTCGTACAAGAACGCCCTCGCCGGCCTCGACCACGGTGGCGGGAAGGCCGTCATCATCGGTGACCCGGAGAAGATCAAGAGCGAGGAACTCCTCCTCGCCTACGGCCGGTTCGTCGCCTCGCTCGGCGGCCGCTACGTCACCGCCTGCGACGTCGGCACCTATGTCGCCGACATGGACGTCGTCGCCCGGGAGTGCCGCTGGACCACCGGCCGCTCCCCCGAGAACGGCGGCGCGGGCGACTCCTCGGTGCTCACCGCGTTCGGCGTCTTCCAGGGCATGCGGGCCTCGGCCCAGCACCTCTGGGGCGACCCGACGCTGCGCGGCCGCAAGGTCGGCGTCGCCGGGGTCGGCAAGGTCGGCCGCCACCTCGTCGAGCACCTGCTCTCCGACGGGGCCGAGGTCGTGATCACCGACGTCCGCGCGGAGTCGCTGCGCGCGATCACCGACCTGCACCCCGAGGTCACCGTGGCGGCGGACACCGACGCCCTGATCCGTACCGAGGGCCTGGACATCTACGCGCCGTGCGCGCTCGGCGGCGCGCTGAACGACGACACGGTGCCGGTTCTCACGGCGAAGGTGGTGTGCGGCGCGGCCAACAACCAGCTGGCGCACCCGGGCGTGGAGAAGGACCTGGCCGACCGGTCGGTTCTCTACGCGCCCGACTACGTGGTGAACGCCGGCGGTGTGATCCAGGTGGCCGACGAGCTGCACGGGTTCGACTTCGACCGGTGCAAGGCGAAGGCGACGAAGATCTTCGACACCACGCTGGAAATATTCGCACGTGCGAAGGCGGATGGAATTCCGCCGGCCGCGGCGGCCGACCGGCTCGCCGAGCAGCGGATGGCGGAGGCGCGCTCGCGCTGACCGCCCGGCCGCCCGTGACCGCCGACCGGCGAGACAAGACTCACGCCGGTCGGCGGGTCGTACCTCCACAAGAGGTTAAAATCGCAGTTGACCAGCGAGGACGGGGCTCCTCACTGGCCCTGTGCCGGGGACCGGAATGCGGGCGGCGTACCGTATGGCCACGGAAGCAGGTACCGTTAAAGCTCTACGGGCGCGGTCTCTCTGCCGAGAGTCCGTCCTGAAACATGAACGCGTGTCAAGACTCTGGGGCCGTCGAGCCCCGTCACCGAGGGGGTCGAGCCATGGGGCGCGGCCGGGCAAAGGCCAAGCAGACCAAGGTCGCCCGCCAGCTGAAGTACAGCAGCGGCGGGACAGACCTGTCGCGTCTGGCCAATGAGCTGGGCGCATCGCCTTCGAGTCAGCCACCGAACGCAGAGCCGTTCGAGGACGACGACGAGGAAGATGACCCGTACGCACAGTACGCGGATCGCTACAACCAGGACGAGGACGACGATCAGGACGACCAGTCCGGTCCGTCGTCACAGCGCCGCGGCGCTTGACCTCGCGCTGACACTTCGGACCCGGTCCGGGCTTGCCCCGGGCCGGGTTCTGTGTGTCCCGGTCCGGGCCGCCCGTGGCGCGCCGGTTTCCGTGCCGTGTGCGGTGGTGCGCCGGGCGCACCACCGCAGGTCGGCGCCTAGCGTGCGTAGGCCCCGGTCAGCTCGGCGCCCGTCGTGTGGTCGCCGCGGTCGGTGATCTCACCGGCGACCCAGGAGTCGACCCCGCGGTCGGCCAGCGTCGTCAGGGCCGCGTCCACCGAGTCGGCCGGGACGATCGCGATCATGCCGACGCCCATGTTGAGCGTCTTCTCCAGCTCCAGCTGCTCCACGTTCCCGGCCCTGCCGACCAGGTCGAAGACCGCGCCGGGCGTCCACGTGGAGCGGTCCACGGTGGCGTGCAGGCCGTCCGGGATGACCCGGGCCAGGTTGTTGGCCAGGCCGCCGCCGGTGACGTGGCTGAAGCCGTGCACCTCGGTCGTACGGGTGAGGGCGAGGCAGTCCAGGGAGTAGATCCGGGTGGGCTCCAGGAGCTCCTCGCCGAGCGTGCGGCCGAACTCCTCGACCTCGCGGTCCAGGGACCAGCCGGCCCGGTCGAAGACCACGTGGCGGACGAGCGAGTACCCGTTGGAGTGAAGCCCGGAGGATGCCATGGCGATGACGGCGTCACCCTTGCGGATACGGTCCGGGCCGAGCAGGCGGTCGGCCTCGACCACGCCCGTACCGGCTCCGGCGACGTCGAAGTCGTCCGGGCCCAGCAGGCCCGGGTGCTCGGCCGTCTCGCCGCCGACCAGGGCGCAGCCGGCCAGGACACAGCCCTCGGCGATGCCCTTCACGATGGCCGCGACACGCTCGGGGTGCACCTTGCCGACGCAGATGTAGTCGGTCATGAACAGCGGCTCGGCACCGCAGACGACGAGGTCGTCCACGACCATGCCGACGAGGTCGTGGCCGATGGTGTCGTACACGCCCATCTGGCGGGCCAGGTCCACCTTGGTGCCCACGCCGTCGGTGGCGGAGGCCAGCAGCGGGCGCTCGTAGCGCTTCAGCGCCGAGGCGTCGAAGAGGCCGGCGAACCCGCCGAGCCCGCCGAGACCGGCGACCTCGGGGCGCTGGGTCTTCTTCACCCACTCCTTCATCAGCTCGACGGCGCGGTCACCGGCTTCGATGTCGACGCCGGCCGCCGCGTAGGAAGCACCTGTTGTCTCAGACATGGCCTGGGATCTTTCGTGTGGAGATACGGGGCTGGTGGGAGGGGCCGCGGTACGTCCGGGTCACGGACGGCGCAGCGCGTCGGCCGCGGCGGTCGCCGCGGGGCCCGCCGCCAGCTCGGTCTCCAGCAGCTGCTTGCCGAGCAGCTCCGGGTCCGGGAGGTCCATGGGGTACTCACCGTCGAAGCAGGCGCGGCAGAGGTTCGGCTTGTCGATCGTCGTCGCCTCGATCATCGAGTCGATCGAGATGTACGCGAGCGAGTCGGCGCCCATGGAGGTGCAGATCTCGTCGACGGTCATGCCGTTGGCGATCAGCTCGGCGCGGGTGGCGAAGTCGATCCCGAAGAAGCAGGGCCACTTCACCGGCGGCGAGGAGATCCGGATGTGGATCTCGGCGGCGCCGGCCTCGCGGAGCATCCGGACCAGGGCGCGCTGGGTGTTGCCGCGGACGATCGAGTCGTCGACGACCACCAGGCGCTTGCCCTTGATGACTTCCTTCAGCGGGTTCAGCTTGAGCCGGATGCCGAGCTGGCGGATGGTCTGCGAGGGCTGGATGAAGGTCCGGCCGACGTAGGCGTTCTTGACCAGTCCGGCGCCGAAGGGGATGCCGCTGGCTTCCGCGTACCCGATCGCGGCGGGGGTGCCGGATTCCGGGGTCGCTATGACGAGATCCGCCTCGACGGGGGCCTCCGCGGCCAGCTTGCGGCCCATCTCCACGCGGGAGAGGTAGACGTTCCGCCCGGCGATGTCGGTGTCGGGGCGGGCGAGGTAGACGTACTCGAAGACACAGCCCTTGGGCTTCGCTTCTGCGAATCGCGAGGTGCGCAGACCGTTCTCGTCGATGGCGACGAGCTCGCCCGGCTCGATCTCGCGTACGTAGCTGGCACCGCAGATGTCGAGCGCGGCGGACTCCGAGGCGACGACCCAGCCGCGCTCCAGCCGGCCGAGCACCAGCGGGCGGATGCCCTGCGGGTCGCGGGCGGCGTAGAGCGTGTGCTCGTCCATGAACACGAGCGAGAAGGCGCCCTTCACGTCGGGGAGCACCTTGGCGGCGGCTTCCTCGATGGTGAGCGGCTTGTCGTTCTCGTCGCGCTGCCCGGCGAGCAGCGCGGTCACCAGGTCGGTGTCGTTGGTCGCGGCGACCTGGGTGGCGCGGCCGTCCTTGCGCGGGAGGTCGGCGACCATCTCCGCGAGCTGGGCGGTGTTGACCAGGTTCCCGTTGTGGCCGAGGGCGATCGAGCCGTGCGCGGTGGCACGGAACGTCGGCTGCGCGTTCTCCCACACCGAGGCGCCGGTGGTGGAGTAGCGGGCATGACCGACCGCGATATGGCCCTGGAGGGAACCCAGAGACGTTTCGTCGAAGACCTGCGAGACCAGTCCCATGTCCTTGAAGACCAGGATCTGGGACCCGTTGCTCACTGCGATGCCCGCGGATTCCTGTCCGCGGTGCTGCAGGGCATACAGTCCGAAATAGGTGAGCTTGGCGACCTCTTCGCCCGGAGCCCAGACACCGAAGACGCCGCAAGCGTCCTGGGGGCCTTTCTCTCCGGGGAGCAGGTCGTGGTTGAGTCGTCCATCACCACGGGGCACGGCACCGAGTGTAGGCGAGGTCGGCCACTGGTCCGAATTGGGGACCGGGGGGCGAACGCGCGGTGGAGCACGGGGAACGGGCCCGCCCGCCGCCCGGGGCGGGCGATTCGCGGGACTTCGGTCGGTGACCGTGCGTGACGCCCGCCCGGAGGGCGCGGAGCGTCCGGGGCGGACGCGGCGCTCCCTTCCGGGCCGAGCGGCTGGTTACCGACGGGTAGCCATGCTGGGCGGCGGGCGGACGGCCGTGGCGCTCGGTGAACCCGGCGGATCTTCGCCGCGGCTGCTGGCCGAACGCTCGTTTCGTGGTGAGCCTCACACCGAGGGGCCGGGTTCAGCCGTGCTCGGAGCTGTTTCCGGCCCCGGCGGGTGCGGCTGTGGCGCCGATCCCCTTGCCGTCGTCGGCGGCGAGGGTGAGCGTGCTGCCCTTGATCGTGTACGTCTTGGTGCCCTTGAGGGCGGCGAGCACGGCGCGCTCCGTCTCCATCTCGGCCTCCGGGCACATCTTGCGGGTGCTGACCGTGGGCCCGAAGACGATTCGGGAGTCCTTGACCGTGGCCTTGCCGCTGAAGGAGTTGCAGCCGGCGTTGCCGCGTACGGTGCCGTCCTCGGCGAAGGTCAGGTGCGGCGTCCGCTCCTTCGGCAGGTCCGCCGGCACGGTGGTGGCGGTCTTCCCGTCGAGCAGCGTGTTGACCGTCCACTTGGTGCCCACCAGGTCGGCCGGCTTCTCCTCGCTGAGGGCCATGGTGTCCCCGCCTTCCGTGGTGAGGGTCAGCTTGTCGCCGGAGAGCTTCGCGGTGTGCTCGCCGCCCATCGCGTCGATGGCGGCCTTCTCGAACCTCTCGATCTTCACGTCGCACGCCATCTGCGTGGTGACGGGCTTGCCGAGGGTGATCCGGTCGCCCTTCACCTGCGCGTCCACGCTGATGTGGTTGCAGCCGAAGTCCGCGGTGGCCCGGCCCTTCGGGTCGATCTCCAGGCGGGCCCCCGCCGGGGCCTCGGTCCTCTTCCCGCCGACGGTCACCGAGTCGACGCTCCACGCCACGCCGGTGACGGGGACATCGCTCTGCACGGTGTCACCGCCGTCGCCGGATCCCTTGCCGGAGCCGGAACCCGACTCCGTACCGCAGGCGGCGAGGGCGAGGACGGCCAGGACACTTGCGCTGAGGGTCATCCGTTGTGTGTGCATGGCGATGTGACGGTACGAGGGCCCGATCCGGTTCCGTCCCCTCCGCTTCGGGGTGTATGCCACCGGCTCACCCGGCTGCGCCGCCGGGCGCCCGGCTCAGCGCAGCAGCGGGAGCAGCGCGGCCAGGTCGGCCCGCTCCCCACTGGCGCTGACCTCGGCTTCTTCCAGGGCCCGCGCCCACTCCGTACGCCCGGTGGCGAGCCGGATCCAGGTCAGCGGGGAGGTCTCCACGACGTTGGGCGGGGTGCCCCGGGTGTGCTTGGGCCCGCCGATGCACTGGACCACCGCGAACGGCGGGACGCGCACCTCGACCGAGCCGCCGGGGGCCCGGTCCGCGAGGGTGTCCGCCAGCAGCCGGGCGCAGGCGGCCAGGGCCTGCCGGTCGTAGGGGATCTCCAGCCCGAGCGCCTCGTTCAGGTCGTCCGTGTGGACGATCAGCTCGACGGTCCGGGTGACCAGGTAGTCGGCCAGCCGCATGGAGCCGACCCGGGTGGGCAGCAGCCGGTCCCCCGGGCCGGCGGCCGGGACGTCCGCGAGGAAGGCCGCCTCCACCTCGCCGTACAGCGCGCGGAGGTCGGGGCGGTCGGCCGCCGGAGCCGGGGCCTCGGGGTCCCTGACGACCGCCGCGACGGCCGGCGGCCACTCCAGGAGGGTGGTCGCGGGCTTGGGTCCCGGCGGCTCCGGCAGGGCCAGGTCCCGGCTGACCGAGCCGAGCCCCTGCGCGATGTGCGCGACCAGATCACGCACCGTCCAGGCGCCGAGCCGGGTCGGCGAGGCGAGCTGCTGCGGCGTCAGCGCGGCGACGGCGTCGCGCACATGGGCGTACTGGGCGAGGACCGCCGTCCGGGTCCTGAGGTGGTCGTAGACGCGCGGGCGCTTCTTGGCCGGGGGCATGGGGCCGAGACTAACCGGCGCCACCGACATCGCCGGGCCGGGCCTCCGCGATCCGCTCCTCGGCTTCGTCGACCGTGAACGTCGTCCCGTTCGCCGGGACTCCGACACCCCGCCAGGTGAACGGGACACCCCGGGCGTCGTCGAGGTCCGGGCTGTCCATGAGGTGGACGTGGAGGTGCGGTTCGGAGCTGTTGCCGGAGTTCCCCACGCTGCCGATCCGCTGCCCGGCCCGGACGGTGTCCCCGGCCTTCACCAGGAGCGAGCCGCGCCGGGCGTGCGCGTAGACGGCGTAGGTTCCGTCGCCGAGGTCGAGGATCACGTGGTTGCCGATGACCCGGTGCGCGCCGGCGATCGAGCGGACGTTGCCCTCGATGAGCATCAGGTAGATGAGCCCCGGGAGCGAGTTCCGGCTCAGGTGGTCACGCTGGCCGTCGCCCGCCCGCACGACCGTGGCGTCGGCCACCGCGAGCAGCGGCGCGCCGAAGGCCGGGAAGGCGTGGTTGCGGCGGAAGAGCGGCCAGATCCAGCGGAACGCGGGCCGGGCCGGGGGCTCGCCCTCCCCGTCTCCGGGTCGGCCACGATGTCGATCGCGTACGTCTGCCCGTACACATGCGTCCCGTGGCTCGGCACCTTGTCCGCCGGGCTGTTCAGGGCGCTCCAGCGGCCGGTGACCGGCGGGTCGACCTCGACCGGGGGCCTCGGCTCGCCCCGGGGCGCGGCGGCACGGGCCTGGAGGGCCATCGTCGCCACCATGAGGGCGAGCACGACCATCGCGGGCAGGAAGCTGGTCGCCCAGCCCGGTCCGGGCAGATCCGTGACGAACTCGCCGATCATCAGCGCGAACAGGACCAGCCAGGACAGCCGCATGGCGACCGGGACGACTGCGCGAACGGACATGGTCTTTCCCCCTGTTGTCTGCGGTTCCACGGCGCTTGTCCGCGGTTCTACGGCCGCGCCGCCGTCAGCACCACCAGCAGCGGCACGACCCGGGCGGGCGGCACCTCGTACGTGCCGCGCCCCGCCGCGTGCAGCCAGCCCGCGCCGGTCAGTTGGCGCACGTGGTGGTAGATCTGGCCGGTGGTGCCGACCCCGTCGAGCGCGGCCAGTTCGGCGACCGTCCTCAGGCCGCCGAGGATCTCGCGGAGCAGGCGCAGCCGGACCGGGTGGCCCAGGGCGGCGAACGACTCGGCCGCGTCCGCCCAGTCCCCGTCGAACAGGGCCTCGGTGAAAGCGCCGTACTGCCATCCGTACTGCTCACCGGTGGGCAGCCGGACCGAGCCCGTGTAGAGCACTCCCCCGTCGGCCCCGGCCTTCCCGGCGTCGGCGAGCTGCTGTTTCAGCCCTTCCAGCGCCCAGAAGTCGCCGTCGCCCAGCCGGGGGGACTCGGGGTCCCGCCGCTCCAGCGCCGTGAGCCGCCGCTCCAGCTCGGCGACCCGCTGCTCCAGCTCCATGACACCAACCTTACGTAATTACGTAATTTCCATCAAGAGGGTTCGGGGGAAGGCCGAAGCCCCCGCCCGGACGGCCCGGGCGGGGGCTTCGTGAAACGCCGGTCGGCGCGCGGCTCAGGCGAGCAGCGCGGGGATCGTCGCCTCGTGCGCCGTACGGAGCTCGCTCAGCGGGATGCTGAACTCGCCCTGGATCTCGATCTCCTCGCCGTCCACGACACCGATGCGGGCGACGGGCAGACCGCGCGCCCCGCACATGTCGGTGAAGCGGAGCTCCTCGCTGCGCGGGACCGCGACGACCGCGCGGCCCGCCGACTCGGAGAAGAGGAACGTGAAGGCGTCCAGGCCGTCCGGCACGACCAGCCGGGCGCCCTTCCCGCCGCGCAGGCAGGACTCGGTGACCGCCTGGACCAGACCGCCGTCGGACAGGTCGTGCGCGGCGTCGATCATGCCGTCGCGCGAGGCCGAGATGAGGATCTCCGCGAGCAGCTTCTCGCGGGCCAGGTCCACCTTGGGCGGCAGGCCGCCGAGGTGCTGGTGGACGACCTCGGACCAGGCCGAGCCGCCGAACTCCTCGGCCGTGTCGCCCAGCAGGTAGAGGAGCTGGCCCTCTTCCGCGAAGGCGACCGGCGTGCGCCGGTTCACGTCGTCGATCACACCGAGCACGGCCACGACCGGCGTCGGGTGGATCGCCGTCTCACCGGTCTGGTTGTACAGCGAGACGTTGCCGCCGGTGACCGGGGTGCCCAGCTCCAGGCAGCCGTCCGCGAGACCGCGGGTGGCCTCGGCGAACTGCCACATGACGTCCGGGTCCTCGGGGGAGCCGAAGTTGAGGCAGTCCGAGATGGCCAGCGGCTTGGCGCCGGAGGCGGCGACGTTGCGGTACGACTCCGCCAGCGCGAGCTGTGCGCCGGTGTACGGGTCGAGCTTGGCGTACCGGCCGTTGCCGTCGGTCGCCAGCGCCACGCCCAGGTTCGACTCGGCGTCGATGCGGACCATGCCCGCGTCCTCGGGCATCGCGAGGACGGTGTTGCCCTGCACGAAACGGTCGTACTGGTCGGTGATCCAGGACTTCGATGCCTGATTCGGCGACGCGACCAGCTTGAGGACCTGCTCGCGCAGCTCGGCGGCGTTCGCCGGGCGGGCGAGCTTGCCCGCGTCGTCCGCCTGGAGCGCGTCCTGCCAGGACGGCCGGGCGAACGGGCGGTGGTAGACCGGGCCGTCGTGGGCGACCGAGCGCGGCGGTACGTCGACGATCTGCTCGCCGTGCCAGAAGATCTCCAGCTGGGAGCCGTCGGTCACTTCACCGATGACGGTGGCGATGACGTCCCACTTCTCGCAGATCTCCAGGAAGCGGTCCACGTGCTGCGGCTCGACGATCGCGCACATGCGCTCCTGCGACTCGCTCATGAGGATTTCCTCGGGCGAGAGGGAGGAGTCGCGCAGCGGCACGGTGTCCAGCTCGACGCGCATGCCGCCGGAACCTGCGGAGGCCAGCTCGCTGGTGGCGCAGGAGAGCCCGGCGCCGCCGAGGTCCTGGATGCCCGCGACGAGCTTCTCCTGGAAGATCTCCAGGGTGCACTCGATGAGGAGCTTCTCCTGGAACGGGTCGCCGACCTGGACGGCGGGCCGCTTGGCGGGACCCGTCGACTCGAAGGTCTCGCTCGCCAGCACGGAGACGCCGCCGATGCCGTCGCCGCCGGTGCGGGCGCCGTACAGGATGACCTTGTTGCCGGGGCCGGAGGCCTGCGCGAGGTGGATGTCCTCGTGCTTCATCACGCCGATGCACCCGGCGTTGACCAGCGGGTTGCCCTGGTAGCAGGCGTCGAAGACGACCTCGCCGCCGATGTTGGGCAGGCCCAGGCAGTTGCCGTAGCCGCCGATGCCCGCGACGACACCCGGCAGGACGCGCTTGGTGTCGGGGTGGTCCGCCGCGCCGAAGCGCAGCGGGTCGACGACCGCGACCGGGCGGGCGCCCATCGCGAGGATGTCGCGGACGATGCCGCCGATACCGGTGGCCGCGCCCTGGTAGGGCTCGATGTACGAGGGGTGGTTGTGCGACTCGACCTTGAAGGTGACCGCGTACCCCTGGCCGACGTCGACGACGCCCGCGTTCTCGCCGATGCCGACGAGCATCGCGTCGTTGGCGGGGACCTTCTCGCCGAACTGCTTGAGGTGGACCTTGCTGCTCTTGTACGAGCAGTGCTCGGACCACATCACGGAGTACATGGCGAGCTCGGCGCCGGTGGGACGGCGGCCCAGGATCTCGCGGATCCGGGCGTACTCGTCCTCCTTGAGGCCGAGCTCCTTCCAGGGCTGCGCGGCGTCCGGGGTCTCGGCCGCGTGCTTGACCGTATCCAGGCTCATGCGTTGACCAGCTTCTTGATGATCGAGGTGAAGAAACCGAGGCCGTCGGTGCGGCCGGTGCCGATGAGCGGCTCCACGGCGTGCTCCGGGTGCGGCATCAGGCCGACGATGTTGCCCGCGGCGTTGGTGATGCCCGCGATGTCGCGGAGCGAGCCGTTGGGGTTGCCGTCCAGGTAGCGGAAGGCGACGCGGCCCTCGGCCTCCAGCTCGTCGAGCGTGTGCTCGTCGGCGGTGTACCGGCCGTCCATGTTCTTGAGCGGGACCCTGATCTCCTGGCCGGCGCTGTAGTCCGAGGTCCAGGCGGTCTCCGCGTTCTCCACCCGCAGCGTCTGGTCGCGGCAGATGAAGTGGAGGTGGTTGTTGCGCAGCATCGCGCCGGGCAGCAGGTGCGCCTCGGTCAGGATCTGGAAACCGTTGCAGATGCCGAGGACCGGCATCCCGGCCTTCGCCTGCTCGATGAGGGTTTCCATCACCGGCGAGAAGCGGGAGATGGCACCGGCGCGGAGGTAGTCCCCGTAGGAGAAACCGCCGGCCAGGACGACCGCGTCGACCTGGTGCAGGTCCTTGTCGCGGTGCCACAGGGATACGGGCTCGGCGCCCGCGATACGGACGGCGCGCAGGGCGTCCTGATCGTCGAGGGTGCCGGGAAAAGTGACGACGCCGATACGGGTGGTCACTTCTCCTCCTCCACCTTCACGACGAAGTCCTCGATGACGGTGTTGGCGAGGAACGTCTCGGCCATCTCGTTAATACGGGCGAGGGCGGCGTCGTCGACCGGCCCCTCGACCTCCAGCTCGAAACGCTTTCCCTGACGAACGTCCGCGATTCCCTCGAAGCCGAGACGGGGCAGTGCGCGCTGCACCGCCTGTCCCTGCGGGTCGAGGATCTCGGGCTTGAGCATGACGTCGACTACGACGCGTGCCACTGGCACTCCCGGTGTGGTGGTGTGGTGCGGCTGTCTCTCCGGGGGTTCCCCAGACCCCCGCGGGTCCACTCAGCGTACCTGGCCAAAATTTCTACGCGGGTAGATATCGGGCAGGACGGGCCTGGTGAGGGCGGTGCGTAGATCACGTCCGTATATCGGCCGTGACACCGCACGGAAAAGCTCTGGGAAAAACCCGCCCGGATTGCACACGGATTGCACACGGACACGCGCACGTAATTGGTTGGGCTTCACAATGCGGTACCCACCGCTGTACAAATGATTACCGGGGAAAGCACCATTGCCCCGGGGACAACGGAACAGTCGACATCTCGTCGATCCGCTTCCGCCCGCCCGGCAGCCGGAAGGCCGGCATCCGCGCACGCAGAACGCGCCGGTGCCGCAGGAAAGGACCGATATCCGTGGCTCAGCGCGTAGTGGTGACACTCTCCGACGACATCGACGGGGGAGCGGCGGCGGAAACGGTGACCTTCGCCCTGGACGGGAAGACGTACGAGATCGACCTCAATCCCGCCAACGCGAAGAAACTGCGGAAGACCCTGGCGCCTTACGTGGCCGCCGGCCGAAAGCAGACAAATGCCAGTAAGCATGGCAGGACGCCCACGGCCTACCGCCACACCTCGCTCGCCCCGGACCCGGCGGCCGTACGCGCCTGGGCCCGCTCGCACCGGATGGACGTGCCGGCCCGCGGCCGCATCCCGAAGAAGGTCTACGAGGCGTTCGCCGCGGCGGGCTGAGCCGGCGCCGTACGACGCCCCGTCAGGCGGCCCCGGGCGCACCGCCGGACGGTTCGCCGGCGCTCCCCGCGGGTCCGCTCGCCGAGCTCCGCGGGGAGCCGACTTGCGCGACACCCCCGCAGGTCGGATAGAGTCTGGAACACGCCGAGGGGCGAGGCCGCAAAGCCGAATCCCACGCAGCGTGCGGGTGTAGTTCAGTAGTAGAACAGCCCCCTTCCAGGGGGAAGGCGCAGTGTGCAATTCCTGTCACCCGCTCTGCACGACTCTTCGGACCCCTTCGTGGATCAGGTAGAGTGGTGCTCGCTCCACCGGTGAAAGCCGAGTGGCTGCACTGCGGACGTAGCTCAGTTGGTAGAGCGCAACCTTGCCAAGGTTGAGGTCGCCAGTTCGAACCTGGTCGTCCGCTCAGAGGCAAAGGCCCCGATCGTTTCGATCGGGGCCTTTGGCGTTCTTGCGCCACCCCATGACGTTTGTCATGAGCAGTGGTGACAGCGCGCACTGCTTCCGGGCCCGATCCGGCGGAACCCTTGAAGCATGACCAGCGACGACTTTCTCAACGACCGACGCGACGGTGGCACGTTCCCGGTCACGGCCCCCTCGGGAACCGTGACCGCGGAGACGGTGATCGCGGTGGACGGGGTTCGCCGCAGCTACAAGGACGGCTTCGAGGCCGTCTCCGGCGTCTCCTTCTCCGTCGCCCGCGGCGAGCTGTTCGCCCTGCTCGGGACGAACGGCGCGGGCAAGACCTCCACGGTGGAACTCCTCGAAGGACTGGCCCTCCCGACCTCCGGGACCATCAAGGTCCTCGGCCACGACCCGTACCGCGAACGCGCCGCCGTCCGCCCCCGTACCGGCGTCATGCTCCAGGAAGGCGGCTTCCCCTCCGACCTCACCGTGCTGGAGACCGCGCAGATGTGGTCGGCGTGCACCACCGGCGCCCGCCCCGCCGGCGAGGCCCTGGAGATGGTCGGCCTCACCAGCCGGGCCAAGGTGCGGGTCAAGCAGCTGTCCGGCGGCGAGAAGCGGCGCCTGGACCTGGCGCTGGCCCTCACCTCGCGGCCCGAGGTGCTCTTCCTGGACGAACCGACCACCGGACTGGACGCCGAGGGGCGGCGCGACACCTGGGACCTGATCCGGGCGCTCCGGGAGTCCGGCACGACCGTCCTGCTGACCACCCACTACCTGGAGGAGGCCGAGTCCCTCGCGGACCGGCTGGCGATCATGCACCAGGGACAGATCGTGACGGCCGGGACGACCGCCGAGGTCACCGCCGCGCACCCGGCCCGGATCCGCTTCACCCTGCCCGACGGCGTACCGGCCGCACATCTTCCCCTCTCGCTCCAGGCCGGGGCGGACGGGCAGCGGGTGGAGATCCGTACGCCCATGCTCCAGGAGTCCCTGTACGAACTGCTCGGCTGGGCAAGGGAGTCGGGCGTGGAACTCCTCGGGCTCGACGCCCGCTCCGCGTCCCTGGAGGAGGCGTTCCTGCAGATCGCGAACACCCAGCTCCGCTCGCGGGCCGACGACCCGCGCCGGGCGGGACCCCGGCACGGGTCCGCCGACGGCAGCACCCCGAACGAGACGAAGAAGGTGACGGCATGACCACGCCCACCGCCCTGGCGGACGGCCGCACGGCCCCCGAGCGGCCCCCTCCCCTCCGGCCGGTCCGCCTCCCTCCGGCGGCTGAACGCCCTCGCCCGCGCCGAACTGATCCTGCTGATCCGCAACCGGTCCGCGATCTTCCTGGCCCTGGTGCTGCCGATCGTGATGATCTTCTCGATCCGGGCGTCACTCCAGCAGATCGACCTCGCCGGCACCGGACTCTCCATGGCGGGCGCCGCCCTCACCGGCGGTATCGGCATCGTGCTGGTCCAGGTCGTCTACATGAACCTCGTCACCGGCTATGTCACCCGGCGCGAGGAACTCGTCCTCAAGCGGCTGCGCACCGGCGAGGTCACCGACCGGGAGATCCTGATCTCCACGGCGCTGCCCTCCGTCGCACTGGCGGTCCTCCAGAGCGTGCTGCTCGTCGTGGCGGGCGCGATCGCCTTCGACCTGTCCGCGCCGAAGCGGCCGGAGCTGTTCCTGCTGGGCCTGCTCGCCGGCTTCGTGATGATGTCCGCGCTCGCCGCCGCGACCTCCGCGGTGACCCGGACGGTCCAGACCTCGCAGCTCACCACGCTGCCGCTGTTCTTCGTCTCGCTCTTCGCCTCCGGGATCTTCGTCCCGCTGGACGTCTTCCCGGACAAGCTGGCCGCCGTCTTCGAGCTGCTGCCGCTGACCGGCGTGATGACCCTCGTACGGCACGGCTGGCTCGGCGGGGTGGAGGGCGGCGACCTGGTCACGGCCGTCGTGGCGGCGCTGGCCTGGACCGCGTTCGCGGTGTTTGCTGTGCGACGGTGGTTCCGCTGGGACCCGCGCGGCTGACATGAAGGGGCTGAGGAGCGTGATCGGTCGGGTACGGGGCTGGCGGCGCGGCTGGCACGAGCGCAGCAAGCTCCAGCGCATCGACCTGTACACCCGGAGCACCCTCGCCGGGCTCCCCTGGGTCTTCCTCCTCTCCTGGGGCCTGCTGCCGCTCCTCCCCGTGCTGGGTCAGGGCCCCGTGCCGGCGGGTCTCGCCGTGGCGTTCTTCGCGGTGAACACCGCCCTGTGCGTCCTGAGCAACCGCCATCTGGGAGCCGCGTTCGCCCACCACCGGGGCACGGAGACCTTCCCGATGCGGCGACTGCGGCTCCCGGCGGCGCTGCTCGCGCTGCTGACCGGCCTGATGGTGGCGCTCGCGGCGACGGCCGACCTCAAGGACGCGGGTCTCGGCCTGCTGGTGCTGGACGTGCCGCTGGCGTTCGCCATCCCGTACGTCCTCCTCGTCCCCGTCCGCACCTACCTGGTGCACTGCGCGGTCTACGCGGTGGTCCTGGTGGCGCTGCTGGCGGCCGTCGGGGTGCCCACCGGGCTGCTCTTCGGCGCGGTGCTCTCGATGCTCGTCGCGATCCTGCTCGTGCTCTCCTCGGTCCGGCCGAGCGCCTGGAGCATGAGCGTGATGTGGCAGGCGGAGGAGGCGCGGGACATGCAGGCCCGCCTCGCGGTGGCGGAGGAACGGCTGCGGTTCGGCCGGGACATGCACGACGTGCTGGGCCGGAACCTGTCGGTGATCGCCCTGAAGAGCGAGCTGGCCGTGGAGCTGGCCCAGCGCGGGAACGTCGCGGCGGTGGACCAGATGGTCGAGGTGCAGCGGATCGCCCGGGCGTCGCAGCAGGAGGTCCGCGATGTCGTGCGCGGCTACCGCGAGGCCGACCTGCCCACCGAACTCATGGGCGCACGGGGCGTGTTGCAGGCAGCCGGGATCTCCGTCACCGTCGAGGGCGCGGACGGCCCGGCCGGTATCGGGGCTCCGGCCGCCGTGCAGGCGGCGCTCGGCTGGGTGGTGCGCGAGACCGCGACGAACGTCCTGCGTCACGGCGACCCGACGCACTGCTCGATCCGCCTCGCCCGGACCCGGGACGCGGTGGTCCTGGAGGTCGAGAACGACGGGGTCGGCGCCACGGATCCGCTCGGCGGCGGGGGCGACGGCGGCGGTTCGGGCCTGGCCGGGCTGCGCGAACGGCTCGGGGCGCTCGGCGGCACCCTCACCGCCGGACCGGCCGGGGACGATCTGTTCCGGGTGACGGCGACGGTGCCCCTCACGGCGTCCCGCCCGGACCCGGCCCGGCGGGCCGCCTCGTCCCCGGACCCGGACGGCCACCCGGACCCGGACGGCCCCCCGAGCCCGGGCGGAAGCCCGGCCATCTCCCCTCCCTCCCCCGACCCTTCCGCCCTCCCGGAGGAACGATGACCACCGCGCGGCCCCTGCGCGTCCTGCTGGCCGACGACGAGCACCTGATCCGCGGCGCGCTGGCCGCGCTGCTCGCCCTGGAGGAGGACCTCGTCGTGGTCGCGGAGGCGGCGAGCGGTCCCGAGGCCCTGGCGATGGCTCTGGCGCACCGGCCCGACGTCGCCGTCCTGGATCTTCAGATGCCCGGTGCGGACGGTGTGAAGGTCGCCACATCGCTGCGGGCCGAACTGCCCGACTGCCGCACCATGATCGTGACCAGCCACGGCCGGCCCGGGCACCTCAAGCGGGCGCTCGCCGCCGGCGTACGGGGGTTCGTGCCGAAGACGGTCAGTGCCCGGCGGCTGGCCGAGATCATCCGTACCGTTCACGCCGGAAACCGATACGTGGATCCGGAGTTGGCCGCCGACGCGATCTCCGCCGGGGACTCCCCGCTGACCGCCCGGGAGGCTGAGGTCCTCGAACTGGCGGCGGACGGGGCGCCGGTCGCGGAGATCGCCGAGCGGGCCTCGCTGTCCCAGGGGACCGTACGCAACTACCTGTCCTCGGCCGCCTCCAAGATCGGTGCGGAGAACCGGCATACGGCAGTGCGTCTCGCACGCGAGCGAGGATGGGTATAGTAGGCATCGCGCTTCGGCGCACTGCGGACGTAGCTCAGTTGGTAGAGCGCAACCTTGCCAAGGTTGAGGTCGCCAGTTCGAACCTGGTCGTCCGCTCCACGATAAGAAGGCCCCGGACCTCTCGGTCCGGGGCCTTCTGCGTGTCCGCCGGTCGTTACGCCCAGCTCGTGCCCGTCAGCACCTCGAACGCCTCGATGTACTTGGCGCGGGTCGCGTCCACGATCTCCTGCGGCAGCGCCGGGGGCGGCTGCTCACTCTCGCGGTCCCAGCCGGAGGCCGGCGAGGTCAGCCAGTCACGCACGAACTGCTTGTCGTAGCTGGGCTGGGCGCGGCCGGGCTCCCAGGTGGCGGCGGGCCAGAAGCGGGAGGAGTCCGGGGTCAGCACCTCGTCGGCGATGATCAGCCGCTCGGTCCCGTCCTCGGCGGTCTCGAAGCCGAACTCGAACTTGGTGTCGGCCAGGATGATCCCGCGCTCGTGCGCGATGTCCCGGGCCCGGCGGTAGACGTCGAGCGTGGTGCGCCGCAGCTCGGCGGCGGTCTCCACACCGACCTCGCGGGCGACGTCCTCGTAACTGACGTTCTCGTCGTGGTCGCCGACGGCCGCCTTGGTGGCCGGGGTGAAGATCGGCCCGGGCAGCTCGGACCCGTTGACCAGGCCCTCGGGGAGGCCGATGCCGCAGACCGTACGGGTGGCGTCGTACTCGACGAGCCCGGAGCCGGTCAGATAGCCGCGGGCCACGCACTCGACCTCGACCATGCGCAGGGACGTGCAGATGAGGGTGCGGCCCGCCCAGTCGGCCGGGGCGCCCGGGGGCAGCTCGGTCGAGATGACGTGGTTGGGGACCAGGTCGGCAAGCTGGTCGAACCACCAGAGCGAGAGCCGGGTGAGGACGCGTCCCTTGTCGGGGATCTCGGTCGGCAGGACCCAGTCGTACGCGGAGATACGGTCGCTGGCGACCATCACGAGGTCGCCCGCCTCGTTCCGGTACAGGTCACGCACCTTGCCGGTGTGCAGGTGGGTGAGGCCCGGAACCTGCACGGGCTCGGGCTTTTCTACAAAACCGGACACGGTGCCTCCGCGTAGATTGATCCAGGAGCGGTTCCGATTGTCCCGTATCCGCGACCCGTTCTTCGCCCGGGGCCCGGCCTTCGGTCAGTCGCGCTTGCAGATCCGGTCGAGGAGGTTCGCCGTCGCTCGCTGGATCCGGGGGTCGGTGTGTCCGGGGCGGTCCAAGGCAGGCGACCAGGCGAAGGTGCCGGAGGCGAAGACGAGGGCTCCGGAGGGGGCCTGGTAGAGCGAGGTCTCCTGGTGGCGGGTGGTGCCCTCGGAGTCCTCGTACGGGGAGTGAGCGAGCAGGATGCGGTTGTCGTGCTCGGGCAGGCTGGTGCGCGGGAAGTAGCGGTCGGCCTCGCCGGCGACCAGGCCCGGGATCTCGTCGCCCTCGACCGCGCCCGTGGAGTCCCAGAGCCAGTGCTCGGCGTTGCGCACGACCAGGGGGCGGGGATCGGGGACCCGGCCCGCGTACTGGATGCCCAGGAGTTGCTGCTCGGGCCGGTCCACCTCGCGCCACAGGGCGGACTTCCCGGGCCCCCGGCGCTTGCGGCAGGTCAGCAGCCGGTCGGGCTCGTTGGACGCGGAGGGGGCGAGGCCCACCTGCCAGTACATGGTGTTGGCGGAGAGGAAGACGAGCGAGGTGCCGGAGTCCCGGGCGCGCTCGGCGGCCCGGCGCATCGGCAGCGACCAGTACTCGTCGTGGCCGGGGAAGACCAGGCCCCGGTATCGGCTGGGGTCGACGCGGCCCGCGTGCAGGTCGCGGGCGTCGGCGTAGGCGAGGTCGTAGCCGTACCGCTCGGCCCAGCGGATGAAGTCGTACGCGTGCCCCACGTGCAGCGGCAGGCCCGATCCGGCGTAGGGGCGGTCGAAGGAGATCGTGACGGCGGCGTCCTCCTCCCCGAGCAGCCGACCGCGCTCGTCCCACGCGTGGTAGAGGCTGGCGCCGGTGCGGCCGTCCTCCGGGTAGAGGTTGTACGCCTGCCAGGTGATGTCGGGCAGCAGGAGCAGCAGATCGGCGGGGTGGTCGTGGCGCACGGTGAAGGGGATGTGCGAGCGGTATCCGTCGGCGGTGGTCAGCACGGCCACATACGCGCCGACCGACCAGTAGCTCGGGATCTGGAGCCGCCAGGACATCCACCAGTGGTGGCAGGAGACGGTCCGGTCGGCGGCGAGCGGCGGGGGCTGGACGATGCCGGAGAGCCGCGGGCTCGTGGTGATCTTGGCCGCGCCGTCGCCGCCGTAGTGACCGATCCGGTAGACGTCGACGGAGAACTGCTGGGGCGGGTCCACGGTGATGTGGAAGTCGATGGCCTCGCCGAGGGCCGCCGCGCCGGGCGAGACGAAACCCTTGATCTGGCGGTGCACGTCGTCGGCGGTCCGGGTGCCGCCGCCGGTGGAGCGGGCGAGGTCGGCGTACCAGGGGACGACCTGGCCGGTGTCGTCGAAGTAGTTCTCACTGCCGCGCAGCCAGGGCAGCGGGCCCTGGCCGAAGGGATCGCTCACCGCGTGCGCGAGGGCGCCCGACTCCCACCGGCGAATCTGCTCCGCCCCCATGCCGCGCCCCTCCCTCGGATCACCCGCACGACTCGGGTGACCCCCCGGACAACTCTGGTGCGCCGAATGTCAGCGCCGATCCCCAGCACATCACATAACGCACGCAGCCCGTCACCCTTCGTCGCGAATTGACGGGAACGGAACCATTCCTTCCGAACAGCGGGCTCCGCACTCCGGACGCCCCCTGTTCGGGCTGTGGCTTCGAGTCCGGGACACGGCCTCGGGGCGGCGCGCCCCGGACCTGTATGTCCCGTACGCGGTCACACCAGCCGGACCGGCTTGTCGGTGCGGACCCCCACCTCGGCCAGCCAGGACAGCAGCGGGTCCGGATCGCCGTCCTCCACGAGGCTGAGGACCGGAGCCGCGAGGTCCGTCCGCCGCTCACCGCCGACGAGCAGCGCGGGGCCGTCCAGCCAGTCCAGGCCGGGGGCCGCGCCCGCCGTGTCCACGGCCGCGCAGCAGACCATGGCGGCGACATGGTCGGCGAGCAGTTCGGTGCCCGTACGCGGCGGCTGGAGCGGGAAGAGGGGCAGCGGGCCAGGACCCCAGAGGTCGAGGGGGTCGTCGGCCGGGCCGCTCCCCGCGGCTCCGTGCACCTGTCCGCCCTGCCCCTGGCCTCCGCCGTGGACCGGGGCTTCGGCCTCCTCCCGGGCGACCGCGGCGCCGATGCCCGCCGCGAGCGCCTCGCCCGGGCCGCCGGGTCCGCCCGGGCCCGCCAGGTGCTCCATCACCCGGGCCAGCGTGGGGACGGCCGGGTCGGCGGCGGAGGCCCGGGGGACACCCAGGTTGTCCAGGACGCGGTGCAGCCGGGCCGCCTCGCTGCGCCACTTCCGGTCGACGACCTCGTCGGGATACTGCTGCCAGTCCACCGGCGCCCAGCCCGGACCGCTCTCGGCGGGTCCGCCGTGGAAGAGCCGGGCGGCGAGCAGGGACGCGGCCTCGTCGGCCACCCCGGGCTCCTCCAGCAGGTCGCACGCGGGCCGCTCGCCCAGGCGCAGGGCGAAGCCGTCCGCCAGCCGGTCCCGGCGGGAGAGCTCGGTGAGCGCGGAGACGACCCCGGCGTCCAGGCGGGAGGGCCAGCGGCCCATCCGCCAGGCGGGCAGCGCCACCCGGGTCAGCAGCCGGTCCCAGCCGGCGTAGGCGAGGCCGACCTGTTCCTGGGCGGCGATACGCAGCCCGTAGTCGACGGTCTGGGCCCGCATGGACGCGGCGGCCGCCACACAGCGCTCCATCTCGGCGGCATGGCCCCGGCAGGCCCGCAGCAGGAGCCGGGCGGCCCAGCCGGCGAAGGCGAGCGGCGCCCCGCGCACCGGGCCCCGGCCGGAGGCGGCGGCGTCGGCGATCGCGGCGTCCAGGCCGCGGACGAAGCGGCGGGCGGCGGCTATGTCGGGATGCGCGGACGGGCCCGTACCGGCCACGACGGGGGCGAGGACCGCGCGGAGCTCGGCGACGCGCATCCACCACAGGAACGGCGAGCCGATGACCAGGACGGGGGCGGTGTCCGCGTCCCCCGCCGGGGCTCCCGGGCCCTTCCGGAGCGAGGCTCCCGGTCCCCTCCGGAGCGCGCGGTGCGTCCGGTCCTCCAGCCAGCTGTCGCAGTCCGGGGTCAGCGCCATGGCCGAGGGCGCGGGCACGTCGAGCCGGTCCGCCAGGTCGCGGACCAGGCGGTAGAGGTCGGGGGCGCCTTCCTCCGGCACGGGGACGGTCGGACTCATGGCGGGCCGCGCGCGGGCCACGGAGACGGCGACCAGGACGGTCACCAGGAGCACGACGACCGCGACGCCGAGGACCGTCCAGCGCACGGCGTCCCAGGCCGCACCGGCCAGATGCCCCTGCGCGTCCGCGGCGAACAGCACGACGGCGACGGCCGCGGGCAGGATCGCCACGGCCAGGGCCCTGCTGCGGATCCGCAGCAGGGCGAGCGCCCAGGCCTGCGCGGCCCGCGCACCCAGCTCCTCACCCACGTCGATACCGGACACGGCCGGACGTCACCCCCTCTGCCCTCATCGCGGCCCTCTTGGCCCTCGCGGCGGTGTTGCTCACTCCCCCACTGTGGCACCCGTCACCGACATCGCAATGCCGGTGGGCCAAGTGCCGGAACGCTTGCGCCGCACCCTAGTTGGGGGTCCGGCGGCCGTCATCCGGATAGCCCAGTCGTCACCCGATGGAATGGCTTTGGGCAAAGCTGCTGACGTGTTCGCGCCCATAGGGCAGGCCGGTGAACGGGCTGGTGGCACGGGGCAGCCCCGCGCGCCTGCCGCGTACGCCGGTGGCGTGCGGGAGTGGTGGGTGCGAGGGGCTGCGGGGGTGCGGTCCGGGCTGGTGATGATGCCCGGGATCAGCCCTGGGAGGCCTTCAGAGCGATGTCCGTACGGTGCTGGGAGCCGTCCAGGCGGATCCGGCCGAGCGCGGTGTAGGCGCGCTCCCGGGCCGCCGTGAGGTCCTTGCCGGTCGCGGTCACCGAGAGCACCCGGCCGCCCGCGCTGAGCACCGCGTCACCCTCGGCGCGGGTCCCGGCGTGCAGGACGTACGCGTCGGGGGCATCCTGCGCCGCGACGTCCGCGAGCCCGTCGATCGGGTCGCCGGTGCGCGGGGTGTCCGGGTAGTTGTGCGAGGCGATGACCACGGTGACGGCGGCGTCGTCGCGCCAGTTCAGCGGCGGGAGGACGTCGAGGGTGCCGTTGGCCGAGGCGAGCAGGACACCGGCCAGCGGGGTCTGCAGCCGGGCCAGGACGACCTGGGTCTCCGGGTCGCCGAAGCGGGCGTTGAACTCGATGACCCGGACGCCGCGCGAGGTGATCGCGAGGCCCGCGTAGAGCAGCCCGGAGAAGGGGTGCCCCGGCGGCGCAGCTCGTCGACGGTCGGCTGGAGGACGGTTTCGAGGACCTCGTCGACCAGCTTGGGGTCGGCCCACGGGAGCGGGGAGTAGGCGCCCATGCCGCCGGTGTTCGGGCCCTCGTCGCCGTCCAGGGCGCGCTTGAAGTCCTGGGCGGGCTGGAGCGGCACGACGGTGGTGCCGTCGGTGATGGCGAAGAGGCTGACCTCGGGGCCGTCGAGGAACTCCTCGATGACCACGCGGTCGCAGGAGAGCGCGTGGGCGCGGGCCACGTCCACGTCCTCGGTGACGACGACGCCCTTGCCGGCCGCGAGGCCGTCGTCCTTGACGACGTAAGGGGCGCCGAAGGCGTCGAGGGCCTCGTCGATCTCGGCGGGGGTGGTGCAGACGTAGCTGCGGGCGGTGGGGACCCCGGCGCCGGCCATGACGTCCTTGGCGAACGCCTTGGAGCCTTCCAGCTGCGCTGCCTCGCCGGAGGGGCCGAAGCAGGGGATGCCGGCCGCGCGCACGGCGTCGGCGACCCCGGCGACGAGGGGCGCCTCCGGGCCGACGACCACCAGCCCGGCGCCCAGCTCGGTCGCGAGGCGCGCGACGGCGTCACCGTCGAGCGCGTCGACCGGGTGCAGTTCGGCCACCTCTGCGATGCCGGCGTTGCCGGGGGCGCAGTACAGAGCGGTGACGTCGGGGTCGAGGGACAGAGAGCGGCACAGGGCGTGTTCGCGGGCGCCGCCGCCGATGACGAGGACCTTCACGGGATGCAGCCTAGCCGCCGGGCGCGGGGAGCCCCGACGGCCGCCGGTGGGCGGACGCCCCGCCGGGTGCGGCGAGCCCGGTCGGCCGCCGGCGGGCGGACGCACCGCCGGGTGCGGCGAGCCCGTCCACCCGCTGGCGGGTGGACGGTGGACGGCCGACGCCTGAGGGTGGGGGCCGCCTCACTGCTCGTTGGCGAACTCGTCGATCACCGTGGCGCCGAGCTCGCGGACGATCAGGTCGTGGCCGGAGAGCGCGGAGTCGACGAGATCCGGATCGTCGTCCTCCGGAACGTCGTCCTCAGGGGAGACGGAGCGTGGCGGCTCGGCCCCGTACGAACTGCGTGAGGCCTCGGGGGCGGGCGCGGCATCCCGGCCCTGCGGCGGGGCGGCGGGAGACGGCTGCCGGGCCGCCGGGGCGGGCTGCCCCTGCGGCGCGGGCGCGGACTGCTGCGGGGGCGTGTGCTGGGGCCGGGGCTCGTACGCGACCGGGGCGGCGGGGGCCGTCGGGGCGGGCTGGTACTGCGGGGCGGGACGTCCGCCGCCACCGGGCTGCGGGGTCCCGCCGCCACCGGAGGGGTCGATGACCGCCTCGATGCGCCACTGGGCGTTGAAGCGCTCGGCGAGGGCCTGCTTGAGGACCTCCTCGCTGCCACTGCTGGCGAAGTTGTCGCGGGCGCCCGCGTTGAGGAAGCCGAGCTGGAGCGTCGTCCCGTCGAACCCGGCGACCTGGGCGTTCTGACTGAGCAGGATCCAGGTGAAGCGGCGGCGGTTCTTGACCGCCTCCAGGATGTCGGGCCACATGTTCCGCACCTGGGCGGCGCCCTGGGCCAGGTTCTGCCCGCCCTCGGGCGCGGCCGGTGCGGCGGGGGCCGCCGGGGCGGCCGGAGCAGCGGCGGGCGGCGGGGTGGCGGCGGGGGCCGGCCCGCTGCCGGGCGCGGACGCGGTGGGCCAGCCACCGGGCCGACGGGCCTGCTCCCCGGCCCCGGGTCCGGCCCCGGATCCGGCTCCTGCGGCGGCGGGCCAGGAACCGGGCCGCTGGCCGGGCTCGGGAGCGGGCGCCGAGGGGCCTGCGGGGCGGGCTCGGCGGCGGGCGGTACGTCAGCGGCCGGGGCGGGGGCCGGCGCGTAGGCGGGTGGCGCCTCGCCCCGCACGGCGGCACGGGCGGCGTCCGGACCGCCGGGGCCCGGGGCGGCATGCCCCTGCGGCACATGAGCGTCCGGGCCCGGTACGTACCCCAGGGGCGCGGCACCGACGGGCGGAGCCGCGAACGCGCCGGCAGCGGCGGCGGCCGAGGCCCCGCGCTCCAGCCGGTCGAGCCGGGCCTGCAGGGAGCGCTCGTCGTCGTAGGCCGCGGGCAGCAGGACCCGGGCGCAGATCAGCTCGACCTGGAGGCGCGGCGAGGTGGCCCCGCGCATCTCCGTGAGCCCGTCGTTGACGAGGTCGGCGGCCCGGCTCAGCTCGGCGGCGCCGAAGACGGAGGCCTGGTCCTGCATGCGCTCGACGACATCGGCGGGCGCGTCGATGAGCCCCTTCTCCCCCGCGTCCGGCACGGCGGCGAGGATCACCAGATCCCGCAGCCGCTCCAGGAGATCGGCCACGAACCGGCGCGGATCGTTGCCGCCCTCGATGACCCGGTCCACGACCTCGAAGGCGGCGGCCCCGTCGCCGGCGGCGAAGGCGTCGACGATCGAGTCGAGGAGCGAGCCGTCGGTGTACCCGAGGAGCGCGGTGGCCATGGCATACGTCACACCGTCGTCACCCGCACCGGCCAGCAACTGGTCCATGACGGACATCGAGTCACGCACGGACCCGGCCCCCGCGCGCACGACGAGCGGCAGGACGCCGTCCTCGACCTGGCTGTTCTCCCGACCGCACACCTCGGCGAGATAGCTCCGCAGGGTCCCCGGGGGAACCAGCCGGAACGGATAGTGGTGCGTACGCGACCGGATCGTCCCGATGACCTTCTCGGGCTCGGTCGTCGCGAAGATGAACTTGAGGTGCTCCGGCGGCTCCTCGACCACCTTCAGCAGGGCGTTGAAGCCCGCCGGGGTGACCATGTGCGCCTCGTCGATGATGTAGATCTTGTAGCGACTGGAGGCGGGCCCGAAGAACGCCTTCTCGCGCAGATCACGGGCGTCGTCCACACCACCGTGGGACGCGGCGTCGATCTCGATGACATCGATGGACCCCGGCCCGTTCCGCGCGAGGTCCCGGCAGGACTGGCACTCCCCGCACGGGGTCGGCGTGGGCCCCTGCTCGCAGTTCAGACAGCGGGCGAGGATGCGCGCGCTGGTCGTCTTTCCACAGCCGCGCGGCCCGCTGAACAGGTACGCGTGATTGACCCGGTTGTTCCGCAGGGCCTGCTGGAGCGGGTCAGTGACATGCTCCTGACCGATGACCTCGGCGAACGACTCGGGGCGGTAGCGGCGGTACAGCGCAAGGGACGACACACCTACGAGGTTATCGGGGCGGACTGACACCCGGCCGCACAGGCACTCACGGTGAACGCAAAGGGCCCCCCACGCACCCGCCAGAGCCAACCTACCCTTGCTGCCTTCCGGCCCTGGGGGAGTTCAGTCAGATAGCGCCACGTGAGGGGCTGACGCCCACCTTAGCGGATGCCCACCCCCTCCGGTCCACCCGCCCGCCCCCGCGAACGACCTGCGGAACGTCTGCGGTGCCCCCTCGGGACGATCTCCGGGGATCGTGTTCGCGAGCACCCTCAAACGTCTTGTATTGTTTGCGGCGGAGGATTCGCCTAGTGGCCTAGGGCGCACGCTTGGAAAGCGTGTTGGGGGCAACCCCTCACGAGTTCGAATCTCGTATCCTCCGCCATTGCTCTCACCGGGCAATACGTCGAAGGGCCCCACCGCTTGCGGTGGGGCCCTTCGCGGTTGTCCGCGTCCCCGTCGTTCTGGCCTTTGTCCGCAGGAGTGTTCGGCGCGGACCCCTGATGGCGTCCGCGAGCTTCTGCGCCGCCTCCCTCAGCATGGCGTCGGGCACGTGCAGGTACCGGGCACGCATCTGTGGGGACGTGCCAACCGCTGCTGGAGCGTCGACGGGGTGTCTGATCACTCCTCGATGTCGGGCTCGTCCCGCGTGGCTTGCAACAGCTCCAGGAGCCTGGCGGTTCTCAGGGTGTCGGGGTGGTCCTCGCCCAGCACCCGCCGGAGCCGGGTGAGGGTGCCTTCAGCCAGTTCGCGGGCCTCCTCCGTCTGCCCCAGTTCCGCCAGTTGGAGGGCCAGGTTGTAGGCGGTGCCCAGGGTCTCGGGGTGGTCCTCGCCCAGCACCCGCCGGAGCCGGACGAGGGTGTCCTCACCGAGGTCGCGGGCCTCCTCCGCCTGGCCCAGCGCCGCCAGGTCGATGGCCAGGTTGTAGGCGGTGCCCAGGGTGTCGGGGTGGTCCTCGCCCAGCACCCGCCGCAGCCGGGTGAGGGTGCCCTCAGCCAGGTTGCGGGCCTCCTCCGCCTGGCCCAGCGCCGCCAGATCGGCGGCCAGGTTGGAAGCGGTGCGCAGCGTGTCGGGGTGGTCCTCGCCCAGCACCAGCCGCCGCCGGGCGAGCGTGTCTTCACCGAGGTCGCGGCCCTCCTCCGTCAGCCCCAGTGCCGACAGCCGGATGGCCAGGTTGGAGGCGGTGCTCAGGGTGGCTGGGTGGTCCTCGCCCAGCAGACGGCGGCGGCGGCGGAGAGTGTCCTCGTCCAGGGCGCGGGCGCCCTCGTGGTCCTGGGTGTCATCGTGGGCACGTGCTAGATAGTGGGCGGTCCAGAGGGTGCCTTCGTGGTCCGGGCCGAGTTGCCGGGACCAGGTGTGGTGCAGCTTCTGGAGGCGGTCTCGGGCGGTGCGGGCCTGACCGCGGTCCATCAAGTACCAGCAGGCCGTGCGGACCACATCGCGTCCCGCTTCGCTGGTGATGAGAGCCGGGTCCATGGCAAGGAGATGGGGCAGCAGTACCCGCCATGCGGGCCACGTCGAGGGAAGTACGACGTCGCCGGGATCGGCCGCGGTCAGGAGGGCTTCGGCGTCCCGGGCCGCCTGCTCGCGTTGGTCGGGCGTGAGCTGGTCGCGCAGGACGGTCTGGGTGAGGCGGTGGAGCTGAACGGTGCCGTCCTGGGCCCGGGCCAGGCTGTGCCGGGTGATGGCACGCACCGCTGTGGTGCCGGTCAGGCGGGTGGCCAGGGCATCGGCCAGGGGGTGGAGTCGGGGAGGTGGCCGGCGCAGACGGTGACGGGGAAGGGTTCCGGAGCCAGCAGGGACAGGGCGGAGATCAGGGCGGCCGCGCCGGGGTGGTCGGCTGCCAGGCGGGTCGTGGTGAGACGGACCTGCGCGGCCAGGGAGACGGGGTAGTCGGCGGGGCGGCCCTCGGCCAGGACCTCTGCGGCGTTTCGGGCCAGTTCGGCGGTCAGGTCGGCGGCGGACAGACCGTCGGTGAGCAGGGCGGCGGCCTGGGCGAGGGCGAGGGGGAGGTCGTCCAGGCCGAGGGCGAGGCGGTCGGCGTCGGTATGACGGAGAACGGCGCCATGGGCGTGCAGCAGGGCGACCGATTCGGCACGGCTGAAGACGTCGACATCCAGCGGGGTGGCGTGAGCCTTCCAGTGAGGGCTGCGGGAGGTGATGAGCACATGGCCGCCGCCACCGGGCAGATAGGAGGCCAGGGCTGCCGGGTCCTCGATGTTGTCGAAGACCAGCAACCAGCGAGAACGGGTGCGCAACTCACCCGACAGCGCTTCCACGGCGTCGGCGGAGGGCGCGTCGGCGGGCGCGGCACCGATCCGGGTGGCAAGGGTGGCGAGCTGATCGGGAATCAGCGCGGGATCCTCGGCGGCGATCCACCAGGCCAGTTCGTACTCGCCGGCGAAGCGATGCGCGTACTCGACAGCAAGCTGAGTCTTGCCGACCCCGCCACGTCCGTGCAGGGCCTGGACGGCCACGCGACTATTGGCCGCCAGGTTCTGGCGAAGCCGGACGAGGAGGGTGTCACGGCCGGTGAAGGAGGCGTTGCGGGCGGGCAGGTTCCACACCCGCGGCAGCGACCCGGGCAGGCGGGGACCGCTGCCGCCCAGCTGCCGCAACGCCCCGGGGAAGGCCGGCGCGACGGTCGGCCGACGCGGGCCGCTGACCGCATCCAACAGCACCCGGCGGGCGGCCTCCTCCCCGATTCCGAACAGATCAGGGGCGATGAGGGGGCGCAGGATCGGCTCCGCTACGACCTCGGCCACACGAACGGGGGTGATCTTCTCCTTCATCGCCACGATGGCCGTCCACTCGGGCGTGGTGAACCGGTCCGGCTCGAAGTAGGCCGGGGAGAACAACGCCAGGAAACGTCCCCGTTCCAAAGCGGCGTTCATCTTCAGGACGAAGTTGTCACCCGCACCCCAGTCCCAGTAATCCAGTTCCACCTGAAAACCGGCATCGATCAACTGCCACGCCGCCCACTCCGCCCAGGCCCGGTCCGCCCCGGCGTGACTGACGAACCACGCCCCGCCAGGCACCTCAACACCGACCATGCCGATCCCCCGAGTCCCGCCACCCCGCTGAACTACCGAGCCTAGAACCTCCCAACGGCCACCGGCCCGCGTTCACCCACACAAGCGAGGAAGTGAGCAGCCCCAGGCCGCGGTTCAGCGTCAGTGGCTCGGCTCGGAAGACCGGTCTACCCGCGCACCTGGATCAAGGCATGCGTACCGCTCGTCCGCCAAGCCGCACCGGAACGCTCCAGAGCGTCCAGCGTCTTCCGCTCCAACCCCACCACCACGTCGGACTTCAGTGTGCGCAGCGCCGCGACCGCCCCGGGGAAGTACGCCGTGCGGTGGGCAAACGGTGTCGTCGCGTCCCACGCCCGATCGCCCACCAAGCGGCGGTAGTTGAGGTCGCCTTTCAGGACCGTCACGGTGGCCGCCTCGAACTCCGCCCGCAAGTCCGCCGGCATCTCCTCGTACGGCAGCGGGGCGCAGAAGAACGGGTGGGCCCGCACCTCCAGGCGGCCTGTCGCCATGGCGTCCCAGAGGCGGCTTCCGATGCGGCCCGCCTCACCGGGGGCCTCCACCAGGCGGCGCAGGCAGTCGACCACGTCGGTCGTCGTCGCGTCGGAGACGTAGTACGGGTGGGGCTTCACGTGGAGCACGATCCGCTCGGCGTGGCGGTGCAGGAGGAGGTGGTCGATGAGGATCAGGTCCGGGATCAGTTCCCGCCCCGCGTTGTCCGCCACCACGGCGACCGTGGCGCCGGCCCCGGCGGGCAGGAGCTGCCAGAGCCGAGGGCTGTCGTCGGCGACCAGATCGTCGGCAGCGGTACCGGGAGCCGTATCCCCCTCCGTGACGCGGAAGCCCAGGTCCGCGCGGTTGCCCCAGACGGAGGCGCGGAGCAGGGCCGTGGCCCGCTCGTCGGCCGGTACGTCGGCGAGCGCGTCCAGGGCGCGGAGCTCCTGGTCCACCGCCGGGCCGCGAAGCTCGGCCTGTTTGAAGGGGGCGAAGGGGTCGACGCCCTGCCACGGGCTTGTCCCGAAGTAGCCGGTGGCGCCGAGGAGCCTGCGGTAGAAGTAGCTCTCCGCCCACAGGAACGGGGCGTCGAACCAGGATCGTCCGAAGAGCTCCCGCCCCCAGGCCGACCACTGCGCGTGGTCGGGCTCCGAGGGGGCCAGCGGTTCGATCACCCCGGTGTTGTTCTGCTCCAGCAGGGCGTCGAGTGCCTGGTGCTGGCGGGGGCCGTACGGGAAGGCGTTCCGTACCTGCTGGATCAACGCCGGATGGCGGTTGGCCAGGACGCCCCAGGCGAACGAGCCGGGCTCGTTGCTCAGGATGACGTGAGCGGACTGTTCGGGGGCCGGGCGTGGTCCGCCGCCGACGCCGCCGTCCGTACTGTGCGCCGTCTGCTCCGCCACGGTCCGGGCCTCTCGCTCGCCGCTCATGCGTCTTCGGCCTTCAGGGTCATCAGGCGGTCGGCCACCGCCTCGGGCTCCGACGATGCGGGGGTGAGGCCGAAGTGCTCCACCAGTTCGGTCCGCAGGAACGCGGCGATCTCCGCCCGGTCCGCGCCACTGCGGAGCCTCCCGAGGAGAGGCGCGAGCATGCAGTCGTACTCGTCGGGCACCTCGTCGGCGACGCCGATCGGATCCCACTCGTTGAGGAGCCGCCGCAGGTTCTTCTCGGTCAGGCCGGTTCCGGTTCGCATGGGTGCAGGATGCCACCCGGGGCGAGCCGGGGCCGCTCGCCCCGGTTCCGGCCGTACGGCGCGGTCGGCGGGCTACCGGCCGTGCTCATCGCGCAGGCGGAGCGCGGAGACGAGGAAGAAGACGCCGCCCAGGAAGGCGTATCCGGCCAGGCTGGTCAGGGAGGCGCCGTCCTGGCCCGCCTGGGCGATGAACGAGGCGCCGGCGAGCGTGGAGATGCCGCCGCTGGCGATCATCGCCCACTGGCCGCCCAGGTGGCGTCGCGCGAGGCCGACGACGAGCTGGACGATGCCCGCGGTGATCGCCCAGGCACCCCAGATCCGCAGGACGGCGGGGATGCCGGAGGTGGCGGCGACGGCGAGGCCGATGCCGGTGAGGGCGCTGAGCGCGATGTTCGCGTACAGGGCGCGGGCTGGTTGGCCGTTCGTCCGGGCGGACCGGATGTCGGCGACCGCGCAGGCCACGTCGAACAGGGGATAGATCACCAGCAGGGTGGCGGTGAGCGTCCCCAGCGTGTCGGCGGTTGCGAACAGCAGGGCGGCCCACACCGCGGCGAACGCGAAGCGCAGGAGGTACAGCTTGCGCAGGGCGGCGGGGACGCTGGTGGTGGGAGGGGTACCGACGAGGGTGTCCATGGAAGTTCCTTTCAGGAAAGCCGAGTTCACAGCGATCGGCTGGGCACCGGCGGCCCTCCTCTGGAGAGGGAGAACGTTCGGTCTCATTCACCATGAGAAGGGGGCGGGGTGCGCTCTGTCAAGACCGAACGTTCTCCCTCATCCGTGCGGTAATCTGGGCGCATGAGCGAAGCCACGGGAAGGGGCAGCACGTCGGCGGCGCGGGCCCGGCTGCTCGACACGGCGACGAGGATCTTCTACGCGGAGGGCATCCACTCCGTCGGCGTCGACCGGATCATCGCGGAGGCGCAGGTCACCCGCGCCACGCTGTACCGGCACTTCACCGGCAAGGAAGAGCTCGTCCTCGCCTACCTCGACCAGGCCGACCGCGGCATCCGGGCGGGCATCGAGGCCGCGCGGGCGGGCGAGGGATCGGCGGCCGACGCGGTCCGGGCGGTCGCCCGGTTCATCACCGGAGGCATGCAGAGCCCCGGCTTCCGCGGCTGCGCCTTCCTCAACGCGGCGGCCGAGTACCCCGACGCCGCGCACCCCATCCACCAGGCCGTCCTGGCCCACCGCCGGTGGTTCCTGGAGACCGTCACCGAGTTGCTGGCGCGGGTCGGCGACGAGCCCGCCGAGGAGGCCGGCCGGCACCTCGTCATGCTCCGCGACGGCGCCATGGCCGCGGGCTGCCTCTCCGACCCGAAGCCGGTCGCCGAGACCTTCCTTTTGGGGGTCGAGGGAATCCTGCGGGCGCGGGGCGGCTGAGCCTCTGCAGCACCCGCGCCGCGCAGCGCGGCCTCGCCGGCGGTGGGCTCGTCGTGGTCCCGGCCACCAACCTGCTGGTCGCGTACGGGCAGTGAGCTCTGGGGGGGTGGCTTCGGGGCACCACGGCCCGGACGCCACCCCCTTGCCCGACCCGAGACCGAACCTCCTCGTGCGATCCGCCCACGGCTCTGCGCCGCACGGGACGAGCCCGTCCGTTGTCGGGGCCGTGGCCGAAAAGCGAGAGGGGCGCTGTCCGGCGGAGCCGCTGCCCAGGGGAGGTGCCGGGGCTGCCCACCCGGCTCGGTCGCGGAGGCTCGGGCGGTACTTTTCGGACAACCCTGCGCCAATCGGGGGACCGGAGACAACCCGACCCACCCGTGCCGCCTCTCACAGGCCGGACACAGCGTCGCCACAGGTGAGTTGAGTTGGGGCCGTGCTGCCCGTCCACGTTCCATCGCGCACTCGGAAGCCGGAAGTACGAGGAATGATGACCAGATCCCCGCAGGGCCGCACCAACCGCCTTACCCGCCCCTCGATCGCCGTCGCCGCGGCCGTCGCCGTGACGGCGGGTGTCGTGGCCGCCGCGCCCGACGCCAAGACCGCCGAGCCGACGCCGAAGCTCAGTCTGATCGCCGCGTCCACCTCGGTGACGCTCGACTCGTGGAAGGACGATCCCGGTGTCTATCTCGACCTCGGGACCTATCTGACCTCGGAGAACGGCGCCTTCGAGCTCAAGGTGACCCGGAAGTCGTACAAGGACCCGGTCGTCGCCACGCAGGTGCTCCGGAAGGGGAAGACGACGACGACCAAGGCGCTTCCCGCCGGGCTCGTGAAGGACTTCTCCGGGCTGCCGGGCTTCGCGGAGGTCTCCGTCACCGACGCGGCCGGCAAGACCGTGCTGAAGCAGACCGAGGCCTTCTGCCCCAACAACGCCTCCGGGCGGATCCGGCCGGACGCACCCGCCCAATCGAAGTATCCGCAGAGCTGTCCGGTGAACCCCTTCACCCTCGGCTCGGTCTGGGGCGTGGAGAACGGCTGGGCGTCCAACACCTACGCCGGGTACTACGCCAAGCCGGTCCAGCTGGCCGCCGGGACCTACACCGCCAAGATCTCCGTGACGAAGAAGTACCGCGACCTCTTCGGCATCGCGAACAAGCCGCAGACCGTCAAGGTGACCGTCCGCGAGCGCAGTTGGGAAGAGGAGGGGGCTCGGGCTCCGCAGCTCGCAGCGCCGCTCCCCAGTCCGCCAAGTCCGCTACCGGTCACCAGGGGCACACCGGGCACGGCGGCCATGAAGGGCACCAGCAGGCCGGCCACGCGCCCGCCGCCTCCGCCCACGCCGCGCACGGTGCTCCCGCCCGGCCCGAGGCCCCCGCCGGCCGGACCACCGGTGCCGCTCCCACGTTCAACGTCGGCCACGGGCCCTACCCGCCCGCGCCGCCCGCCCTGCCGTGGGCGCTCAAGAAGGAGTCCCTCCAGCGGCAGGCCTTCTCGGCCGCCAAGGTCGGCGACCGCCCCGGGCAGACCGACGGATCGCGGCAGGCGCCCGCGGCCAAGCCCAACGCCAAGCGGCCCACCGGCAAGGCCACCGTGCCCGACGTGCCCAAGCCGGACCTGCGCTCGCTGCCCGCGTACGGCATCACCGTCAGCGACGGCTACGAGGAAGTGCCCGGCAAGGACTACCTCGCCTTCAGCGCCAACGTGTGGAACGCGGGCCCTGCCAAACTCGTCGTGGACGGCTTCCGCTCCCCGGGCAAGGAGCTGATGGACGCCTACCAGTACTTCTACGACGCCAAGGGCAAGCAGGTCGGCTACACCCCGACCGGCACCATGGAGTGGGACCCGCGCCCCGGCCACGAGCACTGGCACTTCACGGACTTCGCCAGCTACCGGCTGCTGAAGGCCGACAAGAAGGAGTCGGTGCGCAGCGGCAAGGAGGCGTTCTGCCTGGCCAACACCGACGCCGTCGACTACACGGTGAAGAACGCCAACTGGCACCCGGACAACACCGACCTGTCCACCGCGTGCGGCCAGGAGAACTCGATCTCCGTCCGCGAGGTGCTCGACGTCGGCTCCGGCGACACCTACACCCAGGACCTGCCCGGCCAGTCCTTCGACATCACGGGTCTGCCGAACGGCACGTACTACATCCAGGTCCTCGCCAACCCGGAGAACCGGCTCAAGGAGACCAACCACAAGAACAACAGCGCCCTGCGCAAGGTCGTCCTCGGCGGCAAGAAGGGCGCCCGGACCGTGCAGGTACCCGCGCATGATCTGGTGAACGCCAACTAGTCGTCACCGAGGAGGCGTTGATCCGCTTTTTCTTCGGTATCCCTCGGCCCCGGGAGAGTTCGCTCTCCCGGGGCCGGTCGGTTGCCGGGCCCGCCCGTCAGTCCTCGCCCTCCAGGTTGCCCTCCGTCTCCAGGTACACCTGGCGCAGCGCTTCCAGGACCGCCGGGTCCGGCTTGGCCCACATGCCGCGGGACTCGGCCTCCAGCAGGCGTTCCGCGATGCCGTGCAGGGCCCAGGGGTTGGCCTCCTGGAGGAACTGCTTGTTCTCCGGGTCCAGGACGTAGGTCTGGGTGAGCTTGTCGTACATCCAGTCGGCGACCACGCCGGTCGTGGCGTCGTAGCCGAAGAGGTAGTCCACCGTGGCCGCCAGCTCGAACGCGCCCTTGTAGCCGTGGCGGCGCATCGCCTCGATCCACTTCGGGTTGACGACGCGGGCGCGGAAGACGCGGGACGTCTCCTCGACCAGGGTGCGCGTGCGGACCGTCTCGGGGCGGGTGGAGTCGCCGATGTACGCCTCCGGGGCCGTGCCCTTCAGCGCGCGCACGGTGGCCACCATGCCGCCGTGGTACTGGAAGTAGTCGTCGGAGTCCGCGATGTCGTGCTCGCGGGTGTCGGTGTTCTTGGCGGCGACCTCGATGCGCTTGTAGGCGCTCTCCATCTCCTCGCGGGCCGGGCGGCCGTCGAGTTCGCGGCCGTAGGCGTAGCCGCCCCAGACCGTATAGACCTCGGCGAGGTCGGCGTCGGTGCGCCAGTCGCGGGAGTCGATGAGCTGGAGGAGGCCCGCGCCGTACGTGCCGGGGCGGGAGCCGAAGATCCTTGTGGTGGCCCGGCGTTCGTCGCCGTGCTCGGCCAGGTCGGCCTGGGTGTGCGCCCGTACGTAGTTGCGCTCGGCCGGCTCGTCGAGGGATGCCGCCAGGCGTACGGCGTCGTCGAGCAGGCCCACCGTGTGCGGGAACGCGTCGCGGAAGAAGCCCGAGATGCGGAGCGTGACGTCGATCCGGGGGCGGCCCAGCTCCTCGTACGGGATGGGCTCCAGGCCCGTCACCCGGCGCGAGGCGTCGTCCCAGACGGGGCGGATGCCGAGCAGCGCGAACGCCTCCGCGATGTCGTCGCCCGCCGTGCGCATCGCGCTGGTGCCCCAGAGGGAGAGGCCGACCGAGGTGGGCCAGTCGCCGTTGTCGGTGCGGTAGCGGGTCAACAACGATTCCGCCAGGGCCTGGCCCGTCTCCCAGGCCAGCTTGGACGGGACTGCCTTCGGGTCGACCGAGTAGAAGTTGCGGCCCGTCGGGAGCACGTTGACCAGGCCGCGGAGCGGGGAGCCCGACGGGCCGGCGGGGACGAAGCCGCCGTTCAAGGCGTGGACGGCGTGGGTGAGTTCGTCGGTCGTGGCCGCCATGCGCGGGACGACCTCGGTGGCCGCGAAGGTGAGGATGTCGGCCACCGCGTCCGGGAGGCCCGCCGCCACCGTCGCCACAGCCGCCGGCGCCCAGTCCGCGTCGTCCATCGCCTGGACCAGGGCGCGCGCCTGCTCCTCGATCTCGTCGGCCGCGGTGCGCGTGGCCGCCGATTCGTCCAGGCCGAGCGCCTCGCGCAGGCCGGGGAGGAGGCGGTGCCGCCCCAGATCTGGCGGGCGCGGAGGACGGCGAGGACCAGGTTGACCCGGTCGTTCCCGGCGGGCGGGTTGCCGAGGACGTGCAGGCCGTCGCGGATCTGGACGTCCTTGATCTCGCAGAGCCAGCCGTCCAGATGCATGATGAAGTCGTCGAAGCCCTCGTCCTCCGGGCGGTCCGCCACCCCGAGGTCGTGGTCGAGCTTCGCCGCCTGGATCAGCGTCCAGATCTGGGCGCGGATCGCGGGCAGCTTCGCCGGGTCCATCGCGGCGATCTGCGCGTGCTCGTCGAGGAGTTGCTCCAGGCGCGCGATGTCGCCGTAGCTGTCGGCGCGGGCCATCGGCGGGACCAGGTGGTCGACGAGCGTGGCGTGGACGCGGCGCTTCGCCTGCGTACCCTCGCCCGGGTCGTTCACCAGGAACGGGTAGACCAGGGGGAGATCGCCGAGGGCGGCGTCGGGGCCGCAGGCGGCGGAGAGGCCCGCGTTCTTGCCGGGCAGCCACTCCAGGTTGCCGTGCTTGCCCAGGTGGATCATCGCGTCCGCGCCGAACCCGTTGTCCTCTGCGGCGGCGGAGATCCAGCGGTAGGCGGCCAAGTAGTGGTGGGACGGCGGGAGATCGGGGTCGTGGTAGATCGCGATCGGGTTCTCGCCGAAGCCGCGCGGCGGCTGGATGAGGATGAGGAGGTTGCCGCGCCGCAGGGCCGCGAGGACGATGTCGCCCTCCGGGTTGGCGGAGCGGTCGACGAACATCTCGCCGGGCGCCGGGCCCCAGTGCTCCTCCACCGACTCCCGGAGCTCCTGGGGGAGTTCGGCGAACCAGCGGCGGTAGTCGGCGGCCGGGATGCGGACCGGGTTCTTCGCCAGCTGCTCCTCGGTCAGCCACTCCTGGTCGTGGCCGCCCGCGTCGATGAGGGCGTAGATCAGCTCGTCTCCCTCGCCGGAGACCAGGCCCGGGATGTCCTCCTCGGGGCCGAAGTCGTACCCCTCGGCGCGCAGGCGGCGCAGCAGGGCCACGGCGCTGGCGGGGGTGTCGAGGCCGACCGCGTTCCCGATGCGGGAGTGCTTCGTCGGGTAGGCGGAGAGGACCAGCGCGATCTTCTTCTCCGCGTTGGGGATGTTCCGCAGCTTCGCGTGGCGTACGGCGATCCCGGCGACCCGGGCCGCGCGCTCGGCGTCGGGGACGTACGCCGGGAGCCCGTCCTCGTCGATCTCCTTGAAGGAGAACGGGACGGTGATCAGGCGGCCGTCGAACTCCGGCACCGCGATCTGGGTGGCCGCGTCCAGCGGGGAGACGCCCTCGTCGTTCTCCTCCCAGGCGGTACGCGGGCTGGTGAGGCAGAGCGCCTGGAGGATCGGCACGTCGAGCTGGGTGAGCGCGCCCGCGTCCCACGACTCGTCGTCGCCGCCGGCCGAGGCCTCGGCGGGCTTGGTGCCGCCCGCGGCGAGGACGGTGGTGACGATGGCGTCGGCGGCGCGGAGCCGGTCGATGAGGTCCGTCTCCGGGGTACGGAGAGACGCTACGTACAGCGGGAGCGGGCGGCCCCCGGCGTCCTCGACCGCCGTGCACAGCGCGTCAACGAACGCGGTGTTCCCGCTCATGTGGTGCGCGCGGTAGTAGAGGACGGCGACGGTCGGCGCGCCCTCGGGCACCGCGCGGGCCTCCCGCTCCAGCGGGCCCCACGCGGGGGCCGGGGCGGGCGGCTCGAAGCCGTGGCCGGTCAGCAGCACGGTGTCGGAGAGGAACCGGGCCAGCTGCTCCAGGTTGGCGGGCCCGCCGTGCGCGAGGTAGGCGTGCGCCTCGGCGGCTATGCCGATCGGCACGGTGGACGCGGCCATCAGCTGGGCGTCGGGGGCCTGCTCACCGGTCAGCACGACGACCGGGCGGCCGGTGGCCAGCACCGCGTCGAGCCCTTCCTGCCACGCCCGTACGCCACCGAGAAGCCGGACGACGACGAGGTCGACGCCGTCCAGCAGCTCCGGCAGTCCGCCGAGGTCGACGCGGGAGGGGTTGGCGTACCGGTAGCTGACGGGTCCCTCGGAGGCGCGGGCGCTCAGGAGGTCGGTGTCGGACGTCGACAGGAGCAGGATCATGCTGCGTCAGGCCTTCCTCGGGGTGTCCACGCCCCGGGCGGGTGTCGGAGGGTCTCCCCGGGCGGTCCGGTGGCTACCGGGCACGCGGGGAAGGGAGTTCCTGACTCGTCCGGCAGCCGGTGGTGGCGGCGGCCGGACTCACAGTGGCGGGACCGCGCCGGAATCTCACCGGGCTTCCTCCCCTGTCGCCGTCTGGCGATGGCGGCCTGAACGGACCACCGCCAGCATCCTAAGCGGCGGGGGTGGGGGCGGGGCAGGGGGCGTGGGTGCGGTGGTGATCACTGTTTCCGGCGACCACCACCGGTACGCCGCCGCTGTCCCGCAGGTCACAGCGGCGGGCCCCTCGCCGGGAGCGGCCCGGTCGGTATGCTCGCCGCCATGCCCGATTCCGCCCCCTCGCCCGTTTCCGCGGGCGGCCCAGCCCTCCGCGGGAGCGGCGACGCCTGCCCGGGGACGCTGCGGCTGCACCGGGCCGACGACGGTGCGCTGGCCCGGGTCCGGGTGCCCGGCGGGGTGCTCGGCGCGGACCGGGCGGACGCGCTGCTCGCGGCGGCCGAACGGTTCGGGGACGGTGAGCTGCATCTCACCTCGCGGGGCAACGTCCAGCTGCGCGGCCTCGACGCTGCGTGCGGCGGCGCCCTCGCCGAGCTGCTGACCGCCGCCGGGCTGCTGCCGTCCGCCGCGCACGAGCGGGCCCGCAACATCGTGGCCTCGCCGCTCGCCGGGCTGGACGGATCGCCCCCGGTCAGCGGCTGGTTGTCCGAACTGGACGCCCTGGTCTGCGGATCGCCCGCCGCCGCCTCGCTCTCCGGCCGCTTCCTCTTCGCCCTGGACGACGGCCGCGGTGACGTGGACGCGCTGGGCGCGGACGTGACCCTGATCGCGGCGGAGGACAGCTGTCTCCTGCGGATCGGGGCAGAGGACGAGGTGGTCCGGATACCGGGCGGGGAAGGACCGCGCGCCGCGCTCCTGGCCGCCGGGATCTTCCTGCGCGCCGCCCGGGACACGGGCGCGTGGCGCGTGAAGGACCTGCCCGACGACGTACGGGCCGGAGTACGCGCCGACGTTCGGGCCGAACTGGTCCGGACCGTCGGGGCGGCGGCCGTGCCCCGGCCCCGTCCGCGTACGGCGACTCCCCCGCCCCGGGCGCGCACGGTTCCCCGGACGCGATCAGCGTCGACGTACCCCTGGGGCGGCTCACCTCCTCCCAGTGGCGGCTGCTCACCGGAACGGCCCGCCGGCACGGCGACGAGCTGCGGCTCACCCCGTGGCGCGGGATCGTCGTCCCCGGGCCGTTCGGGCGGCCGGAGGACGCGGCCGACACGCTCGCCACCCTGGCGGCGGCCGGGCTGATCACCGCCCCCGACTCCCCGTGGACCGGGGTCGGCGCGTGCATCGGCCACCCCGGCTGCGCGAAGTCCCTGTCCGACGTACGGGCCGAGGCGGGGGCCGCCGTCGGACCGGTCGGGCGGCTCCCTGTCTACTGGTCCGGGTGCGAACGCCGCTGCGGCCACCCCCACGGGGAGTGGATCGACGTGGTGGCCACCCCCGACGGGCACCGGATCTCGCACGTCCGCGGAGAGCGGCGGGACCCCCGCGGACGGTCCGGGACGACCCGGCCGCGCGGGCGGCGGCGGTCGCCGCGGCCCGCGCCTGAGCACGCTCCCCCTCCCCTACCGGCAGAAGAAAGCGACAGCACTGTGCACCAGTACGAGAAGGACGGACCGGCGATCTACCGCCAGTCCTTCGCCACCATCCGCGCGGAGGCGGATCTCGCCGGGCTGCCCGCCGACGTCAGCCAGGTCGCCGTCCGGATGATCCACGCCTGCGGCATGGTCGATCTCGTGACGGACCTCGCCTTCTCGCCGAACGCCGTGGCCGACGCCCGCGCCGCCCTGCGCTCCGGCGCACCGATCCTCTGCGACGTGGCGATGGTGGCCAGCGGGGTCACCCGCAAGCGGCTGCCCGCGGACAACGACGTGGTGTGCACGCTGTCCGACCCGTCCGTGCCCGAACTGGCCGCGAAGATGGGGACGACGCGCAGTGCGGCGGCGCTGGAGCTGTGGCGGGACCGGATGGAGGGGGCGGTGGTCGCGGTCGGCAACGCCCCGACGGCCCTGTTCCGGCTGCTGGAGATGATCGAGGAGGGCGCCCCGCGCCCGGCCGCCGTGATCGGCGTCCCGGTCGGCTTCGTCGGCGCGATGGAGTCCAAGGAGGCCCTGGCCGAGCACCCGTCGGGCCTGGAACACCTGATCGTCCGGGGCCGGCGCGGCGGCAGCGCGATAGCGGCGGCGGCACTGAACGCCATCGCGAGCGAGGAAGAGTAGTGATGAGCGAGTCCAGCGGCAGCACGGGCCGTCTCTACGGTGTCGGGCTCGGCCCCGGCGACCCGGACCTGATGACCCTGCGGGCGGTCCAGGCCATCGGGGACGCGGATGTCATCGCGTACCACAGTGCCCGGCACGGCCGCTCGATCGCGCGCTCCATCGCCGCCGCGCACCTGCGGCCGGACCACATCGAGGAGGCCCTGGTCTACCCCGTCACGACGGAGACCACGGACCACCCGGGCGGGTACCGGGGCGCGTTGGAGGAGTTCTACGAGAAGGCCGCGGCCCGTCTCGCGGCGCATCTGGACGCGGGCCGCACGGTCGCGGTGCTCGCCGAGGGCGACCCGATGTTCTACGGCTCGTACATGCACATGCACAAGCGCCTGGCGGACCGGTACGCGACCGAGGTCATCCCGGGCGTCACGTCCGTCAGCGCCGCCGCCGCCCGGCTCGGCACCCCCTCGTCGAGGGCGAGGAGATCCTGACGATCCTGCCCGGCACACTGCCGGAGGAGGAGCTGACGGCCCGCCTCGCGGCGACCGACACGGCGGTCGTGATGAAGCTGGGGCGGACGTTCCCGGCGGTGCGCGGGGCGTTCGAGGCGTCGGGCCGGCTGCCGGAGGCGCGGTACGTCGAACGGGCCACGATGGCCGGGGAGCGTACGGGCGAACTGGCGGACATCGACCCGGAGTCGGTCCCGTACTTCTCGGTGGCGGTGCTGCCGAGCCGGGTCGACGCGCCGAGGCCTTCCGGACAGGGCGGCGGCGAGGTCGTGGTCGTCGGCACCGGACCGGCGGGCCCGCTGTGGCTGACGCCGGAGACGCGGGGCGCGCTGGCGGCGGCGGACGACGTCGTCGGCTACACCACCTATCTGGACCGGGTGCCGGTCCGTCCGGGCCAGGCGCGGCACGGCTCGGACAACAAGGTCGAGTCGGAGCGGGCGGAGTTCGCGCTGGACCTGGCCCGGCGGGGCCACCGGGTCGCGGTGGTCTCGGGCGGCGACCCCGGGGTCTTCGCGATGGCGACGGCGGTGCTGGAGGTGGCCGCCCAGGACGACTACGCGGACATCCCCGTCCGTGTACTGCCCGGCGTCACCGCGGCGAACGCCGCCGCCGCCCGCGCGGGTGCGCCGCTCGGCCACGACTACGCCACGATCTCCCTCTCGGACCGGCTCAAGCCGTGGGAGGTCATCGCGGAGCGGCTGCGCGCGGCGGCCTCGGCGGACCTGGTGCTGGCGCTGTACAACCCGGGTTCCAAGTCCCGTACGTGGCAGGTCGGCCAGGCCCGCGACCTGCTTCTGGAGCACCGCTCGCCGGACACCCCGGTGGTGCTGGCACGGGACGTGGGCGGCCCGGCGGAGTCCGTCCGTACGGTACGGCTGACCGACGTCGACCCGGCGGAGGTGGACATGCGGACGCTGCTGATCGTGGGCTCGTCGCAGACGCGGTGGGTGCGGCGGGGCGAGGACGGCCGGGGCATCGTCTGGACGCCGCGCCGCTACCCGGAGGCGTAGAGCCGATGCCCGGCGGGCCGCTCCCGGGAGGCGCGGGCCCGCTACCCGGAGGCGTGGAGCCGCGGATCGGAGCCGCGGATCGGAGGCGCGGAGCTGCGGATCGGAGGCGCGGGCCCGCTACCCGCAGGCGTGGAGCCGCGCCACCCAGCGCGCTGCCTCGTCGGGCGTGCGGGCCACCGGCACCCCTTCCGGTACCGGTGGCCGCCGGACGACCACGACGGGAATCCCGGCTTCGCGGGCGGCGGTGAGCTTGGGGGCGGTGGCGTCCCCGCCGCTGTCCTTGGTGACCAGGACGTCGACGCGGTGACGCCGGAGGAGCTCCCGCTCGCCGTCGAGGTCGAACGGCCCCCGGTCCAGCAGCACCTCCATCCGGGCCGGGCAGGGCGGCTCCGGCGCGTCGACGGACCGCACGAGGAACCACAGCGCGTCGAGGCCCGCCCCCGCGAAGGCCGCGAGCCCCATCCGCCCGGTGGTGAGGAAGACCCGCTCACCGAGTGCGGGCAGCAGCCCGGCGGCCTCGGCGAGCGATCCGGCGGAGTGCCAGCGGTCACCGTCCTGGGCGACCCAGCCGGGCCGGCGGAGGGCGAGGAGGGGAACATGGGCCAGGGCGGCGGCCTCGGCGGCGTTCCGGCTCATGGCGGCGGCGAAGGGGTGGGTGGCGTCGATGAGGGCGTCCACGCGGTGCTCACGTACCCACTCCGCGAGCCCGTCGGGCCCCCCGAAACCACCGACGCGCACGTCGCCGGGAGGCAGCCGGGGGGCAGCGACGCGCCCGGCGAGCGAGGTGGTGACCCGGACGCTCCGGTCACCGGCCAGGCTCTCGGCGAGCCGGCGCGCCTCGGTCGTACCCCCCAGAACGAGAACATGCACGGCAGCAGGCACAGGCATCGGACGGGACTCTCTCATGAACGCTGAGACGCAGGGCGGTCGCAGTGCCCAACTCAAGCACACCGGTCTGCGCCCCGGCTGGACGACCGGCGCCTGTGCGACGGCGGCGACGACGGCCGCGTACACGGCACTGCTGACCGGCGACTTCCCGGACCCGGTGTCCATCACCCTGCCGAAGGGCCAGACCCCGGCGTTCGCGCTGGCGGTGGAGGAGCTGGGGCCCGGGCAGGCGAGCGCCGGGGTAGTGAAGGACGCGGGGGACGACCCGGACGTGACGCACGGGGCGCTGGTGCGGGCGACGGTACGGAGGCTGCCGCCGGGCTCCGGGGTGGTGTTCCGGGCGGGCTCCGGCGTCGGTACGGTCACCCTCCCCGGCCTGCCGCTGGAGGTCGGGGAGCCCGCGGTGAACCCGGTGCCGCGCCGGCTGATGCGGGAGCACGTGGAGCGGGTGGCGGCGGAGCACGGTGCGGCGGGCGACGTGGAGATCACGGTGTCGGTCGACCACGGCGAGGAGATCGCCCGCTCGACGTGGAACGGGCGGCTGGGCATCCTGGGCGGCCTGTCGATCCTCGGCACGACGGGGGTGGTCGTCCCCTACTCCTGCTCGGCCTGGATCGACTCGATCCGCCGGGGTGTGGACGTGGCGCGGGCGGCGGGCCTGACGCATGTGGCGGGCTGCACGGGTTCGACGTCGGAACGGACGGTGCGCGCGGAGTACGACCTGCCGGACATCGCGCTGCTGGACATGGGGGACTTCGCGGGCGCGGTGCTGAAGTACGTACGCCGTCACCCGGTCGACCGCCTCACGATCTGCGGCGGCTTCGCCAAGCTGTCCAAGCTCGCGGCGGGCCACCTGGACCTCCACTCGGCCCGCTCCCAGGTGGACAAGGCCCTCCTGGCCGACCTGGCCCGGACGGGCGGCGCGGACGAAGACCTGGCCGCCCGGATCACCACCGCCAACACGGGCCTGGAGGCGCTGCGCCTGTGCGAGGCGGCGGGCGTCCCCCTGGGCGACCTGGTGGCGGCCCGCGCCCGCGAGGAGGCCCTGACGGTGCTGCGGGGCGCGCCGGTCGCGGTGGACGTGCTGTGCGTCGACCGGGCGGGGGTGGTGGTGGGGCGGGGGTAGTCCCACGGAAAGCCCCACCTCGACACGTGGCTTACTGCTTCATTGGGCGCATGCACCGAAGAGACGGCGACCACACACCGAGGACGGCCTCGCCCCGCCCCCTGTTCCTCCTGGACGTGGACGGCGTCCTGAACCCCTTCGCGGCCCCGGCCTGCCCACCCGGCTACCGCGAACACGGCTTCTTCCCCGACGACGACCCTCCGGTCCGTCTGAAAGACTCCCACCCCCCGTGGCTGGCCCAGCTCTCCGCCCGCTTCGACCTGGTGTGGGCCACCGGCTGGGAGGACGAGGCCAACACCTACCTGGCCCCGCACTTCGGCCTCCCCCTGCTGCCGGTGAACCGCTTCCCGGCGGTCCCGTTCGCACCCGCCGCGAAGGTCCCGCCGATCGCGGCCTTCACGGGGAACCGCCCGGCGGCCTGGGTCGACGACGCGCACACGGCGGAGGCCCGGCTGTGGGCGGAATCCCGTAGGGCCCGCAAGCTGTTGGTGGCCACGGACCCGGCGCGGGGCCTGACGGAGGGGACGGTGAGGACGCTGCTGAGACGGTGAGAGAGGAGAGGGCGACAGCCCAACACATCTCACACACAGGCCAGTTACGGTAAACGCCATGCCACACGACACAACACGCCTCCACCACGTGGGCCACATCGTCGAGAACTTGGCAGAGGCGAGCGTCCTGTACGAACGGCTCGGGTTCGTCGTACCGCCGCCGAGCTGTCCGGCGATGCCCCGGAGCGAAGGGGCGGCGCCCGAGCCTTTCGGGGCGGCCAATACGCACGCGGACTTCCCGGACTCCTTCCTCGAACTCGCGACCTGCGTGAAGGAAGGCGACGCCGGACACCTGCCCACCGACACGCGCCTCGTCCCCCTGGAGGCCCCTGCGGATGTGCTGCCGCTGCTGGTGGAACGGATCGGGGAGACGAGCGCCAACCTGGCCGCTTACCTCGACCGCTTCCAGGGCCTGCACATCCTCATGTTCTCGTCGCCCGCGATCGACGAGGCGGCCGCACGTCTGACGGCAGCGGGCGTACGGCACGCCGGGGTCAACACGGTACGGCGGGCGGCACCTTCGGGAGCCGACTCCCCGGTCGAGACGATCCGCTACCTGGAGATCGACGCCGAGGAGCCGCACACGGGCACGGCCCCCGGCACCGTCCCGGAGGGCAGGGTGGGCATCGTCGCCGATCTCGACCCGGGCATCCAGTCCGCACGACACCTGGACCACCCCAACGGGGCGACGGGTCTGGCCGAGGCGACGCTGTGCGTGGCGGACGAGGACCTGGCCGCCACACACCACCGGTACGCGACCTACCTGGACCGCAGCCCTCGCCAGGAGGGCCAGGCCCTGGTCTTCGACCTCGACGGCGCGGCCCTGAGGCTCATCCCGAGTTCAGCCCTGCCCATGACCCTGCCGGGCGAGGAGCCACCCGCGCTCCCGGCTCTGGTGGCGTACACCGTCACGGTGCGCGACCTGCCCCTGGCCCGGGACCTGCTCCACCGGAACGACGTCCCGGTACGGGAGGCGCCGACCGGCGAGCTCTTCGTACCGGCGGAGGCGGCACTGGGCACGGCGGTCGTCTTCCGCGCCGGACGAGGCGACGGCCCGCTCAACCACCGCTGAGAGGCGAGCTCCAGCCGGAATCGTGCACGGCCCGCCGCTCCAGGTGGCCGAGCAGATGACCGGCCGCACGCCCGACGGTGCCCTCGGGGGCACCGACCGCGACCAAGGCGGCAGCGATCCGCTCCCGGACCACGTCGCCCGACCACTCTCCACTCAGGAGGGGCAGAAGCAACAGGAAGCGCCCGGAGACGTCCTGAACGCCGTCGGCCGGGGGCTCGGAGCAGTCGGCGACCCGAATCAGCTCCTGCCACGAAAGCCCCGCGACCAAGCACCTGTCCTGACCGCCAAGGAGGTAGTCGACCCCGAACTCATCGGCAAAGTTCCGGTAAACCACGACAACACCGGAAACTTGGTGCCCGTCCGGCACCAAGACACGGAACACCGGCCACTGTTCGGAATCGAAGAGCACCTCGGCGAGGGCGTCGGCATCGGCCCCGTCCCCACCGAACCACTCAGGAACGGCCCACTCGGCACACGTCCCGTCACCACACATCGCGAGCAGATGGTTGGCCCAGAAGCCACGCCGCCCCACGAGCGACTCCCCGCGACGACCGGCCCGTGGCCGTAACCCTCGTCCATGAGGAATCCCCGGGGAATCACGCCTGGATGTTTCAGGTCCTCGGCAGCGGAGTCGGCCGCCCCTGCGGGCCGCCGAAGCCGTGAGGCCGGCTCATGCATCACGCGAGCCTTCGACCGTCATGGGTACGCACGCGGGGCGCACCGTCGAGCAGGGCATCGGTGACCCGAACCGCGTAGACCTCGGCCATGCGGCCGGTCACCTCGTCCGGAGTCAGCCATTCAACTGCCGATGCCTCATTCGTCAGTTGCTCGTGACCGCCTTCGACGCGGCAGCGGAAGACCAGGGCGACGATGCCTCGGGAGGTGTTCTTGTACACGCCGGTCAGCCGGTCCACCTGAACCTTGACGCCGGTCTCCTCGTAGACCTCGCGCCGGACGCCGTCCTCGGGGGCCTCGGCCAGTTCGAGTACCCCTCCGGGCGGCTCCCAGGTTCCGTTGTCCGCCCGCTTGATCGTGAGCACTCTGCCGTCCTCCCGGACGACCACCCCGGCTACGGACACGGAGTGGCGCGGCGTTGACGGAGTTTCCTGACGGATGTTACTCATGTACATGAGAATAGGAGACTCAGAAGGACTATGGCGAGCAGCGATGTGACCTCTTCGGCCAAGGCGAAGTATCTCCAGATTGCCGACGACCTTGCCGCGCAGATCCGGTCCGGCGTCCTGGGAGCCGGGGCCGCCGTACCGAGCGAGACGGCCCTCATGGAGCGGTACGGCGTCGCCTCGGGCACCGTACGCAAAGCGGTCGCCGAGCTACGGGCGACCCAGCTGATCGAAACTCACCACGGCCGGGGTTCGTTCGTCCGGTCCAGGCCGCCCGTACAGCGCAAGTCCTCCGACCGGTTCCGCCGCACGCACCGGAAGGCGGGCAAGGCGGCCTACCTCGCGGAAGCCGAACAGTCCGGCGGCAAACCGTCGGTGACCATCCTCTTCATTGGTCCCACTGAGACACCACAGGAGATCGCCGAGCGGCTGGGCGTATCCGCCGGTTCCCAGGTCCTCGCCCGCAAGCGCCGCTACTTCAGGGAGGGCGTGCCCACGGAAGAGGCCACCTCGTACCTGCCGTGGGACGTGGTGAAGGACATCCCGGAGATGTTCGCCGAGAATCCCGGCGGCGGCGGGATCTACGCCCGCCTCGAAGACCACGGCCACACCCTCGCCGAGTTCACCGAAACCGTCCGGGCCCGCCTCGCGACCAAGGCCGAGGCGACCGCACTCGCACTGAGCCCGGGCTCTCCCGTGATCCACCTGGTCCGGAACGCGGAAACGCAGGCCGGACGAGTCGTGGAGGTGTGCGACACCGTCATGGCCGCCGACCAGTTCGTCCTGGACTACCGCTTCCCAGCTACGGACTGAGCAGCCGTCAGGCACATAACCCGCGAGCGCCCACCCCGGCGACCACTTGACTCATGTACAGGAGTGAGGCACTCTATCGAGCATCACTCATGTACATGAATGAAGGAGACTATCTCTTCTACATGAGGTGACTCATGCCGTCATTCCAGGCTGCTGAGGTACGGATGACACTCCGGGTCTCGCACGACTCGGGCCGCACGTGGGGGCCTCTCACGGAGGTATGCGTGGGCGACAACCCGGTACTCCCCGACAACCCTGGCGGATTCCCGCCCTGCGCATGCAGACAGTGCATGGGGCGGAAGTCCATCGACCGTCTACGGATGGTGTCGTGATGCGGTGCAAGCACCGGCGCAGGGTGCCGCTGGGCCTGGTGCAGGAGCCGGGGCAGCTGGCTCCGGCCGGGTGCGTCGACCGAGCCGTCCAGTGTCAGCTGTCCGCCCACGAGGGCAACGAGCACTACGGGCTCCTGGCCGAACTCGACGAGTACGGCGTCGCCCTCTGGCTCCGCTGGCGTGAGCACTGGATGAACCTGGTCGTGCTGCGGGACTGCTCCGTGACTGCCCCGGACCCCGACGGTGATGGCTGCTGTCTGTTCGGCGGGCACCCCGAGCAGCACACCTGGGAAGACACCCCGAAGGAGGTCTCGTGCACCAGCTGATCGCGAGCCCGTACAACGGAACGTTCCTGATCGCCCGCCCCGGCTCCAAGGGCGGCATGCGTATCCCCCAGACGCTGCACGAAGAGCTGGCCTCAATCGCCGAGAGCAGCAGCTCTCTGCCGGCCTGGCTCCTCGACCACGCCCGTACGGCCTGGAACGTGGACCTGGCGGGTGCGGTGATGCGGGACGCCGTCCTCGTACGCCCCGAGACCAGTCTCGACTACGGCCGGGCCACGTACGAGATCAACAAGGGCTGCAACTTCAACTGCGAGCACTGCTACCTCGCGGAGCGGAAGTTCGAGGGACTGCCCTGGCCGGACAAGATCCGGCTCCTGCACCTGTTGCGGGACGCCGGGGTGCTGTGGCTGCAGTTCACTGGCGGCGAGCCGCTGATCGACCGGGACTTCGTCGACGCGTACACGCTCGCTCACCGCTCCGGGATGCTGATCGAGATCCTGACCAACGGCTCCCGGCTCCACCGCCCCGAGATCATCGACCTCCTGCGCGAACTGCCGCCGCACAAGGTGACCGTCTCCCTCTACGGGGCGACTCCGGACAGCTTCGACTCGCTCACCCGCAAGCCGGGAGCGTTCAGGCTGGTCGAGAAGGGGCTCGTCGCGGCACACGGGGCGGGCATCGCGCTGGAGCTGGCGCTGATCATCACCCGGCACAACGCTCATGAACTGGACGCCATGCGCGCCCTCGCCGAGCGGTACGGGGCGAGCCGGCAGGAGTACGGCACGATCTCCCCCACGTACACCGGCACACCCGAACCGCTGGCCGCGCAGGCACCCGGCTTCCTGGACAAGACCAGCGTCTTCACGGGCTGCCCCGCCGGCCACACCTTCTTCCACGTCGACCCGCACGGCCTGGCGACCATGTGCAAAGTCGGCCGCGAGAACCCCGTCGACCTCATGTCCGAGGGCTTGGACGGACTCCTCCGTCTGCCCGGCATCGCCGATGCCCAAATGCTTCGCACCGACGGCTGCGGCGGCTGTGCGCTCTCCGGCACCTGCCGGGTCTGCCGACCGCTCGCCAAGGCCTATCAGGAGGCGAAGGCACCACTGAACACCTACTGCCAACACGGAAGCGAGGAAGCGTCATGACCGCTGTCACGGTAGAGATCAGCCCCCGACCGCCGGCCCAGGAAAAGCCCGAGGGAGTGATCCTGCTGGACGACCTGGAGATGCTGTCCGAGGGAGCCATCCCGGGCTGCAACGACGACAACCCCTACCGGTAGACACCCGGCCGCACAGAACCGCGGGGGCTTCCGGACGTTCTTCCGTCCCGAAGCCCCCGCACCACTGCCCGCCCACACCCGCACCCGCCTCCATGGAAGAGTGAAGCCCATGGCGACCACCCGCATCGGCCTCGGCCAGCTGCCGCCCGCCACCCGCGCCGCCATCGAGAAGCACACCGGCCCCCTCCTCACAGTCAAGGAGACAACCGATGGCTTCAACAGCGAGATCGCCGCCCGCGTCACCTCCACCACGGGCACCTGGCACATCAAGGGCCTGCGCGCCGACCACCCCCGCGCCTGGACTCAACCCCGGGAAGCCACCGTCGCCCCCTTCCTCACCGGCCTGGCCCCCACCCTCCGCTGGCACGTCGAAACAGCAGGCTGGGACCTCCTCGGCTTCGAAGCTCTGAACGGCCACCACGCCGACTACACCCCCAACTCCCCCGACCTGCCCGAAGTCGCCGCCCTCCTGCACCGCCTCGGCGAGACCCCCTGCCCCGGCATCGAACTGCGCGACGCCGAACAGCGGTTGGAGTGCTACGCGGCGCGCCCCGACGACCTCCGCCACTTCGCCGGGCCCCACCTCCTACACACCGACCTGAACAACACCAACATCCTGGTCGACGACCACGCACCCCAGGGCGATCGGGCCCGCCTGGTCGACTGGGCCTGGGCAACCCGAGGCGCGGCCTGGCTCGACGCCGCCTACTGGACCATCTGGCTCATCGCCGCCGGACACACCCCCGCATCCGCCGAGCACTGGGCCGCCGAGGTCCCCTCCTGGCACACCGCCCCCGCCGAAGGCATCACCGCCTTCGCCGCCGCCAACGCGAACGTGTGGGCCGAGATCAGCGCCGCCGACCCCGCCCCGTGGATGTTGCGCCTCGCGGCGGCCTCCGAGGCCTGGCGTACACACCGGATAAGCCGCCAGTAGCGCTCCTTCGCCCGTGCGACGCGTACGGCCCCCGACCGACACTTCTGGTCGGGGGCCGTACACCTGGCCGTGGGTGTGGGATGTGAACGGACATCGCTGCCAGGACAGTTGCAAGACCATGCCGACTACGTGACCGAAACTGCGCTGACCTGCGCCTAAGGCCCGCAGAAGCTCTCATGGGCCTCGCCCGACCGCATGTGGCCCACGGCGATGTCAGGTGATTGCCTGACAGGTGAGTAAGGGGTCAGGTAAGTATGTGCGTGTGAAGGACTACGCGCTCCCCAAGGATGGCGAGCCCACCCGGATCGCCATGGCGAAGAACTGGTGCAAGAAGCACGAACCGAAACTCCGTGCCGCTGGCGGCGCAACCCTGGCCATCGGCGGCGCGATCCTGGCCGCCGTGGTCGCCAATCGCATCGAAGGGCGAGACGCAGAGAGGTACGAGGTCGCGGATTGGGACCCGCTCTCAGCGCCTGAAGAGGCGGGGGGCCAATCTCGTCAGTCCTTCCTCGCCCCTGACCGCGACCCCTTCCTACGGAGGCTCCCCGCTGGTCAGAACGCCAGTGGGGAGGCCAAGGCGAGGTACAGGGAACTGACAGGGAACGAGCTTCCTGACGGTTACACCGTGGTTCGCCGGTGGCTCTACGAGACTGCGGCCTGAGCGGAGGCACTGCGGCCACTCGTTCCTATGCGGTGCAAGCGGAGATGCTGAAGAACCCGCCGCGATTCGAACCGAGACAACCGTCGATGCCCTCCGGGCCGAGTGACGTGAGGAGTTGCTGGGCCAGCTGCTCCTGCTCGCAGTCGGGCCCGCTCTTGCCCCCGTAGACAATCCTGAGGCGGGAGTCGATCAGCATGAGCGCCGCGCCCACATCTCCGGCGGGAGCGTGACGAGGTTCGAAGGGCGACACGGCGGAAGTTCTTTCGGGGGCTGCGGGTGGGCAGCGCGCGGTGTCCGAGCGCGCTCCGTACCTTTGCGCACTCGGACGACTACGCAAGCGACTCTCCACGATGCCCGGCGGCCGCGCCCCGGACTTCGTGGATTCGCTCGGCCCCCGCCCTCACTTCCGCCAGAACAAGTGGTGCGTCATGCCGCTCGGGCTCGGCACGACGTCCAGGTGGTACCGGTCGCGCAGGTCGTCCGGCGAGTCCCACAGGTGCAGGCCTGTGCCCAGCTTCACCGGGGCGACCGCCACGTGCAGGGTGTCGATCAGGTCGGCGTCGAGGAACTCACGGATCGTGGTGACGCCGCCGCCCAGCCGGACGTCCTTGCCGCCCGCCGCTTCCCGCGCCCGGTCCAGCACCGTCGCCGGGTCGGCGTCGACGAAGTGGAACGTGGTGTCGGAGAGCGTGAACGAGGGGCGCGTGTGGTGGGTCATCACGAACACCGGGGTGTGGAACGGGGGTTCGTCGCCCCACCAGCCCTGCCACTCGTGGTCCTCCCACGGGCCGCGCTGCGGGCCGAACTTGTTGCGGCCCATGATCTCCGCCCCGATGTGGTGGGAGAAGTCCCGGGTGAAGTAGTCGTCCAGGCCGCGGCTCCCGCCGGGGTCCGTCCGGTTCGGCCAGCTCGCCGTGGCACCCGCCCAGGAGAAGAGCCGGCCCGGGTCGACGTGGCCGAACGGCCGCTCCATCGTCTGGTCCTCACCGGCGGCGATGCCGTCACTCGACACCGTGAAGTTCTGCACTCGCAGCAGTTGAGCCATGCCGTCCGTCCTCCTGTGGTCCGGTCCTGACGTTCTCCTGGGTAGACCGGGGGCGCCGTCTCAACTCATCGGTCGGTCGCGTCCGTAGGCCTCTCCCTCTCCCCCACCACTATCGCCGTCCGCCCCCCGTACGCTGCTGAGCCGCACCGCCTCAGCGATCACCAGGGGAGCCCATGAGCGATCAGCCCGACCGGCCGGACCGGAAGCCGTTCCTGTACGTCGTCGTCTGCGCGGCCGGCGTCGCCCGTGACGTCGACCGGCTCCTCGTCGCGGCGCAGGACGCCGGCTGGGACGTCGGCGTCGTCGCCACCCCGCAGGGGCTCGGCTTCCTCGACGCGGCGGCCGTCGAGGCGCGGACCGGGTATCCGATCCGCTCCGGCTGGCGTGCCCCGGGCGACCCCCGCCCGTTCCCGGACCCGGACGCCATCGCCGTCGCGCCCGCCACGTTCAACACCCTCAACAAGTGGGCGGCCGGGATCGCGGACACCCTGGCGCTCGGCATCCTCTGCGAGGCGTACGGGCTCGGCGTGCCCACCGCCGTACTCCCGGCCGTGAACGCTCTCCTCGCCCAGCATCCCGCGTACGCCGAGAGCCTGGCCAGGCTGCGGAGCATGGGGGTCCGGGTCAGCACCCGCGCGCCGCACACCCCCAAGTCCGGTGAGACCCGCGACTTCCCCTGGGAAGAGGCCCTGGAACTGCTCGCCCAGGGAACGGATTCGGCCGCCCGATAAAGTAATGGCCCGATAAAGAGATCGCCACGTGCGGGTCCGCTGCCGCACGTCTCGGGAGGAAGCCATGGGAACCCGCCGTACCTCACTGCCCGGAGTGGGTGCTCAGTACGACTTCACGACCGAGACGGGTCAGCACATTTCGGTCGTCGTCCACCACGACGGACGCCGGTTCATCGGGTTCTACGAACAGGACGACCCTGATGCGTGCCAACTCTCCGTCCCCCTGACGACGGCCGAGGCCACCGCCCTCGCGCATCTCATCGATCCGGCACCCATCGACGCCGTACGGACCGAGGGCATCGACCTCGTCACCGAGCACATCCCGCTCGGGTCCCGCTCCCCGTACGGCGGGCGGCTGCTGGGCGAGACGCGGGCACGGACCCGGACCGGGGCGTCCATCGTCGCGGTGCTGCGCACCCACAGCGCGCACCCGTCGCCGGAACCGGATTTCCGACTGGCCATCGGGGACACACTCGTCGCCGTCGGTACGCGTGAGGGCGTCGACGCGCTCTCCGAGATCATTGCGGAGGGCTGACCGTGCATGACACGACTGCGTTGCTGGTGGAGCTGGGGGCCGTCATCCTCGGCCTCGGTCTCGTGGGGCGGCTCGCCGGGCGGATCGGGCTGTCGCCGATCCCGCTGTACCTGATCGCGGGGCTCGCCTTCGGCCACGGCGGGCTCATTCCGCTCGACGCCAGCGAGGACTTCACCATGGTCGGCGCCGAGATCGGCGTCATCCTGCTGCTTCTGCTGCTGGGCCTCGAATACAGCGCGTCCGAGCTGGTCACCAGCCTCAAGACGCAATACCCCTCCGGCGCCGTGGACTTCGTGCTCAACGCGACACCCGGCGCCGTCGCCGCCCTGATCCTCGGCTGGGGGCCCGTGGGCGCCGTCGCGCTCGCCGGTGTCACCTGGATCTCCTCGTCCGGCGTGATCGCCAAGGTCATGACCGATCTCGGCCGGCTCGGCAACCGTGAGACCCCCGTCATCCTCGGCGTCCTCGTCATGGAGGACCTGGCGATGGCGATCTACCTGCCGCTGCTCACCGCGATGCTCGCCGGGGTCAGCCTGGCCGGCGGCAGCCTCGCGCTGGTCATCGCGCTCGGGGCCGTCGGGCTCGTCCTCTACCTGGCGCTCCGCCACGGCCGCCTGATCAGCCGCGCGGTCTCCTCCGACAACCCGGAGATGCTGCTCCTGGTCGTCCTCGGCCTCACCGTCCTGGTCGCCGGTGTCGCCCAGCAGCTCCAGGTGTCCGCCGCCGTCGGCGCGTTCCTCGTCGGCATCGCGCTCTCCGGCGAGGTCGCCGAGGGAGCCCGCAAGCTGCTCACCCCGCTGCGGGACCTGTTCGCCGCCGTGTTCTTCGTCTTCTTCGGGCTCTCCACGAACCCGGCCGACATCCCGCCGGTGCTGCTGCCCGCGGCCCTGCTGGCCATCATCACCACCCTCACCAAGATCGGCACCGGCTACTACGCGGCCCGCCGCGCCGGAATCGGCTCGCGCGGTCGCTGGCGTGCGGGCGGCACCCTCGTGGCGCGTGGTGAGTTCTCCATCGTCATCGCCGGTCTGGCCGTGGCCACCGAGCCGCGCATCGGCCCCATCGCCACCGCGTACGTCCTGATCCTGGTCATCGTCGGCCCGCTCACCGCCCGGTGGACGCAGCCCATCGCGGCGAAGATCGAGGCCCGTCGCGCCGCTGGCGGCGGCGACAAGGCCGCGGCCGTGAGCGGCGCGGAGGCCGAGCCCGTCGCGAAGTCCGCTCCCGAGCGCCGGCTGGGCTCGCACGACGACCTCACCCCGGAACCGGCGGGCGAGAAGCACGAGTAGGCGCCGCCCCGACGCCGATACTCGCGGACCACGCCGAAGCCCCCGGACACGAGGTACGTGTCCGGGGGCTTCGGCGTCGTACGGGAGTCAGCCGATCGGCGTGCGCGTTCTGATCGGCATGTGCGTGCTGATCGGCTCGTGCGTGCTGATCAGTTTGTGCATGCTTGTCAGTTCGTGCGTGCTTGTCAGTTCGCGCGTGCCGATCAGTTCGTGCGTGCCTCTCAGTGGGCGATGCCGTCGATCAGGTCCCGTGCTCCCTGCCGCAGCAGCGCCACCGCCACGGACGTGCCCAGGGTCGCCGGGTCCAGCGGGCCCGCCCATTCGTGCGCGTTCAGCACGGTCTTGCCGTCGGGCGTGAACACCTTCGCCCGGAGCGAGAGATCGCCGTTCCGTTCGACCTGCGCGTACCCGGCGATCGGGCTGTTGCAGTGCCCCTGCAGCACATGCAGGAACATCCGCTCGGCGGTCGCCTCGCGGTACGCCGCCGGGTCGCCGAGGCCGCTCACGAGGTCGATGACCGCGTCGTCCCCCTCGCGGCACTGGAGGGCGAGGACCCCCGCCCCGATCGGCGGGCACATCACCTCGGGCGACAGGACCTCGCTGATCACGTCCGTACGGTCGATGCGCTCCAGACCGGACACCGCCAGGAGCAGCGCGTCGGCGTCGCCGCCCGCCAGCTTCTCCAGCCGGCGGTTGGCGTTGCCGCGCATCGGTACGCAGTCGAGATGCGGGTGCGACGCGGCCAGCTGCGCGGAGCGGCGTACGGACGAGGTCCCGATCCGGGTTCCGGCGGGGAGTTCGTCGAGGGTCAGACCGCCGGGGTGGATCAGGGCGTCGCGGATGTCGTCGCGCCGGAGGAAGGCGGCGAAGACCGTGCCCGCGGGCAGGGGCCGGTCGGCGGGGATGTCCTTGACGCAGTGCACCGCCAGATCGGCGTCCCCGGCGAGGAGCGCCTGGTCGACCTCCTTGGTGAAGGCGCCCTTGCCCTCGACCGCGCTGAGATCGCCCATCCACTTGTCGCCGGTCGTCCGGACCGGAACGACCTCGGTACGGATGCCGGGGTGGGCGACCGCCAACTCTGCTCGCACGCGCTCCACTTGAGCGAGAGCCATCGGGGAGTCACGGGACACGATGCGGATCAGGTCAGCGGACATGGCACCCACGATAAGGGGCGGACGACGGTTCCACCGACCCGACCCGGCCACCATCTCCCGTTTTCGTGGGCACTGTTGAGGGACGGTCAGGTGTGCGAGACGCCGCGGACCGGCGTTCGCCGGTATTCTCTACACGTCTGTAGAGTTGCTGGCCTCAGTCCCGGCTTCGTACCGCAACGTAGGGAGATGTCATGGCTCTGTGGGATCGCATCAAGGAATCCGCGTCGTCGATGCAGACGCAGTTGGAGGCGAAGAAGAACGAGCTGAAGTCGGGGTCGTTCCGGGACGCGAGCATGGCCATGTGCGCCCTGGTCGCCGCCGCCGACGGTTCCGTCGACCCGTCCGAGCGCCAGCGCGTCGCGGCGCTCATCGCGTCCAACGACGTCCTGCGGAACTTCCCCGCCGACGACCTGCGGCGGCGCTTCAACGCGTACGTCGACCAGCTCACCGCCGATTTCGCCCTCGGCAAGGTCGGCGTGGTCCAGGAGATCGCCAAGGCGAAGAAGAAGCCGGCCGAGGCCCGTGCCGTGATCCAGATCGGCATCGTCATCGGCGGCGCCGACGGTGACTTCGACACGACCGAGCAGGCCGTGGTGCGGGAGGCGTGCTTCGCGCTCGACCTGCCGCCGCACGAGTTCGACCTGTAGGGACTGTTCGATCCGTACGTGCGTCATCGGCCGGTCAAGGTTTCACAGCTCCTTGGCCGGCCAGTCCAGCAGCCGGGCGCCGATGACCGCCGTCTGCAGGGTGTAGCGGTGCATCGGGTCCGAGGGGTCCGACCCGGTCAACTGGTGGATGCGCTCCAGGCGGTACGTCAGCGCCCGTACGCTCAGCGCCAGCCTGCGGGCGGTCTCGGCGGCGACGCAGCCCGCGTCGAAGTAGACCGCGAGCGTGTTCAGCAGGGGTTCCGCGCCGCCCCTCGCCTTCTGGAGCGGTCCCAGCTCGCTGCGCACCAGGTCGGCCATCGCCTGCCGGTCCCGGGTCAGCACCGGGTAGACCATGAGGTCCGAGGCGTACAGCACGGGGTCCTCCATCCCCATCCGGTCCGCCAGATCGAGGGCTTCGAGCGCCTCGTCGTAACTGTGGACCACCCCGCCGGGGCCCTTGTGCGGGCGGCCGACCGCCACCTGCCCGCCGTCCGTCGCCGCGTGCGCCTGCTTGGCGAAGTACCGCAGGACGTCGGGCTGGCTGCCCGGCGCGATGCAGACGATCCGGCCGTCCTTCGTCGTCAGCAGGATCTTGCGCCCGCCGAACCGCGCGAGCAGCGCCGCCTCCACACTGCGCGGCACCGCGTCCGTCTCCGTGTACGCCTCCGGGCCCGAGGACACCGCGACCGCGTGCGCCCGGGACAGCCGCAGACCGAACCGGGTCGCCCGCTCCGCGAGCCGGACCAGGTCGCTGCGCCCGTAGAGCAGGTCGTCGATGAACTCCCGGCGCGCCGCCTCCTCCCGCCGTACGGTGAGGCGCTGGGCCCGCTCGAAGCCCTCGGCGAACGCGTCGACCGCCTGCTCCACCGCGGCCAGGACGGCATCCGCGACGGCGGGGAGTTTCCGGCAGCGGCCCGGGGCCAGGCTTCCCGGGTCTGCGCCAGATGCATGGTCACCAGCGCCCGCAGCTGATGGCCCGCGTCCGCCGCCGCCCGGCCCAGGGCGCGTCGTTCCTCCAGTTCGTCACGGGTCAGACGTCGGCCCGTGAGGGCGACTTCGCCCAGAATGCGGGCATAATCGCCCAGCATTTCCCCGGGAATCCTCGGCTCGGCCACGCGCTCCCCTTCAGGCTTGCAGCAGTCCTGTCATTTCCCCAACGCATGCGGGGCGGTGCCGGTGCCCGGCATCAGCAAAGCGTAAAGATTGCCGGGATCCGGCAATGCCTCGGGCCGCTCCCGGATGACAGGATCAGGTCAGCAAGAACACGGGGGATGCACACGGGGGAGATACCCCGGGGGAAGCACACGGGGGAGATACCCCGGGGGAAGGACCCGGGGGCAGGGGGAAGGCGGGGGAAGCACGGGGAAGCAGGGGGAACGGCCCGGCCGCTGCGGCAGGTTACGACCACGCAGCGGTCGCAGCCGAGCACCTCGTCACCCGCCTCCTCGACGAGCGCGGGGCGAGCCGTCCGGCCGCGTTGCCCGATGCCGAACGGGCCCTGCTGGTAGAGGAGTCGGCCGCTGAGGCGTATGACGAAGGGTCCACGCGGGGCGTCCACGACGAGGAAGCCACCGCGATCCTGGCCGCCCGGTCCCGGGACGATCTGGCGCTGCTGGCGCGGCCGGGCGGGCGGAAGCGATCCGGCAGCACGCGCGAACACCTGGAACACCCCTGTTCGGCTGCGGAGTTGGACCGCGTCCTGGCGGCGCTGCACCATCTCCTCACGGCTCGGGAACACAGGGGTCGTACCGCAACGTGAACAAGATCGCGGAGCGGATCGTGCCCGCCATGAACGACGAGGAACCGGCCGCCGTGATCTCCGACCACTACGCGGACCCCCGGCGGCTGCTCGCGAGCGCTCAGGAAGGCGCCAACGGCCGAGCGGTCGACGACCGGGGCGCTCCGGGCCGTCATGCGAAGATCACCAACACTCCACACTGATCGGGCCTGATCGGGAAGACCGACCGGAAGGATCACGGCATGCTGGGTTTCGTGTCTCCACTTCCTCAGCAGCCGGGACGGCCGCCGTCCTCCGGCCACATGATCGTCTGCGGTGACGACGCCCTGGCGCGGCGGCTCGCGGTGGAGCTGCGCTTCATCTACGGGGAGCGGGTCACGCTGCTGCTGCCGCCGGGCCGGGACGCGAACAGCCCCGAGACCCCGCTGACCCAACGGGGGCGCGCGGCCGCCCTGTTCGGCCGGATGTCGGCGGCGATGAACCGCGCGGGCAACGTCACCGGGGCAACCGTCGGCAGCGGCGACACCAACGCCGGGGTCGAGGCCGTCCGCATCATGGAGGCGCCCGAGCCCTCCGACGACGTCCTGGAGGAGGCGGGCATCGACCGGGCCGCCGCCCTCGCCCTCGTCTACGACGACGACGAGCGCAACATCCGCGCCGCCCTGACCGCCCGACGCCTCAACCCCCGTCTGCGGCTGGTGATCCGGCTCTACAACCGCAAGCTCGGCCAGCACCTGGAGGAGCTGCTCGACCAGGCGGCGGCCGTCGCCATGCCCGGCATCGACCCGGCGTTACTGGACGCCTCCACCACCGTCCTGTCCGACGCCGACACGGCGGCCCCGGCCCTGGCCGCCACCGCACTGACCGGCAGCAGCAAGGTCGTCCAGGCGGAGGGGCTGCTCCTGCGCGCCGCCGAGCGTCCGCCGCCGCGCCCCGGCGAGCGCGCCGACCCCGGGCTGTGCACCCTCGCCCTGCTCTCGTCCACCACCAACGACCCGGCGGGCGCGGAGGGTTCAGACAGCAGCGGCGACGAAGCCCCGCAGCTCCTGCCCGACGAACGTGCCGTCGCCGACGCGGCCGGCCGGGGCACGGTGGTCCTCGAAGCGATCAGCCGCGCCGACCCGGCCCGGCCCGCGACCCGGATGGGCGGCAGGGGCGCACCGCTCGCCCAGATCTTCTCGCGCCGGCTGCGCTGGTCGGCCCTCGGCTTCGTGCTCGCCGCGGTGGCGCTGGTGATCGCCTCGCTGCTGACCACCAAGGACACCGCGCTCCACGCCGCCTATCTCACCGTCCTCGACCTGCTGGGCATGAACGACCCGGCCGAGGGCGCGCGGCCGGCCCGGCAGATCATCCAGATCCTCTCCGGCATCGCCGGTCTGCTCCTGCTGCCGCTGCTCATCGCCGCCGTCCTGGAGGCGTTCGGCACCCTGCGCACCGCCTCCTCGCTGCGCCGCCCGCCCCGCGGCCTCGGGGGGCACGTGGTGCTGCTGGGGCTCGGCAAGATCGGTACGCGCGTCCTCGTACGCCTGAGGGAGCTCGACGTCCCCGTGGTCGTCGTCGAGGAGGACCCGGAGGCGCGCGGGATTCCGCTGGCCCGCTCCCTGCATGTGCCGACCGTCATCGGCGACGTCACCCAGGAGGGCGTCCTCGAAGCGGCCAAGATCTACCGTGCCCGCGCCCTCCTCGCCCTCACCAGCGTCGACACGACGAACCTGGAAGCGGCGCTGTACGCCCGCTCGGTGAAGCCGGACCTGAGGGTCGCGCTGCGGCTGTACGACGACGAGTTCGCCACCGCCGTCTACCGCACCCTGCGCACCGCGCACCCCCAGGCCCTGACCCGCTCCCGCTCGGTCTCCCACCTGGCCGCTCCGGCGTTCGCGGGCGCCATGATGGGCCGCCAGATCCTCGGCGCGGTCCCGGTCGAGCGCAAGGTGATGCTGTTCGCCGCCCTAGAGGTCGCGGCTCACCCGCAGTTGGAGGGCCACACGGTCGAGCAGGCGTTCCGGGCGGGCGCCTGGCGGGTCCTGGCCATCGACGCCACCCCGCCCGCCGACCGCAACCCGGACCTCGCCGCCCTGCCCCCGTTCAACCCGGAGGGCGACGCGACACCGCCGCCCTCCGGCCTGGTCTGGGACCTGCACCCCGGTTACGTGCTGCGGGCCCAGGACCGGGTGGTGATCGCCGCCACCCGCCGCGGCCTCGCGGAGCTGCTGCGCCGGCAGCGGTCGGCGGTGCCGGGGCGGTAGGGGCGGTCCGGTTCTCGGGCGGCGGATCGCGGGCGAACGGGGGGCCGATTCGCGGGCGAGCGGCGGGCCGGCTAGCGGGCGAGCGGCGGGCCGGATCCCGGACGGGTGGCAGGCCGATTGCGGGCGAGCGGCGGGCCGGATCCCGGACGGGTGGTTCGCCCGGCCGGCTACCGGAACGCCCCCATCGCCTCGCGCACCTCCCCCAGCGTGGCCTCCGCCAGCGCGTTCGCCCGCTCGTTGCCCGCGCGGAGCACCGACCGTACGTACGTCAGGTCCTTCGCGTACTCCGCCCGCCGGGCCCGGAAGGGGGCCAGGTGGCTGTTGACCGCGTCGGTCACCGTCCGCTTCAGCGCCGCCGCCCCGCCGTCGCCGATCTCTGCCGCGACCTCGTGCGGGTCCCGGTCGAGGCAGAGGGCGGCCAGCAGCACGAGGGAGGAGACATTGGGACGGGTGTCGGGGTCGTAGGTGATGTGCCGGTCGGCGTCCGTGGTCGCGCCCTTGAGGAGACGGGCGGTCTCGTCGGCGGTGGCGGAGAGCGGGACGGAATTGGCCCGGCTCTTGCTCATCTTCGAACCGTCCGTGCCGAGCAGCAGGGGCGCGGCGGAGAGCAGGATGTCCGGCTCCGGGAAGACCTGGCCGTACCGCTCGTTGAAGCGGCGGGCGATCGTCCGGGTGACTTCCAGGTGGGGCGCCTGGTCGCGGCCGACCGGGACCAGGTTGGCCTTGCAGGACAGGATGTCGGCGGCCTGGTGGACCGGGTAGGTGAGCATCAGCCCGCTGACCGTGGACTGCCGGGAGTGCGCGATCTCGTCCTTGACCGTGGGGTTGCGGTTCAGCTCCGCGACCGAGACCAGGCTCAGGAAGGGCAGCATGAGCTGGTTGAGCGCGGGAACGGCGCTGTGGCAGAAGACGGTGGACCGGGCAGGGTCGATACCGAGGGCCAGGTAGTCCAGGAGCAGCCCGTCGGTGTACTCCCCCAGCCGCTCCGCGGTGTCCCGGTCGGTGATGACCTGGTAGTCGGGGATGAGGACGATGACGTCCACGCCGAGATCCTGGAGGCGGACCCGGTTGCGCAGGGAGCCGAAGTAGTGGCCGAGATGAAGGGCGCCGGTGGGGCGGTCCCCGGTGAGGACCCGGAAGCCGCCGGGGTCCTGGGCGATGCGGCGCTCCAGGTCGGCGGTGCGGCTGTCGGCGGTGCGGTACTCGGTGTCGGCGGTGCGGCTGTCGGCGGCGCGGTACTCGGTGCTGCGGTTCTCGCCGGCCTGGGGGTCGGTGCTTCGGGGCCCGGCGGTGGTGGTGGTCATGGTGGGTGCCTCTCCTCGCGTGAGTGATACGTGAGGGACGGCCCCGCCGGTGAGCGCCGCTGCGCTCCGTCTTCCGTGTCCGCGCCGTACGAGGGCAGCGAAAAGGGCCGTCCTTGTCGAACGGCCCTGGTTCCGTGCAGATGCTGTGGCCGCTCCTATGAGGAGCGCCACCAGTTTCGGCACGGGACGGAGGTCATGGGCCGAGTGTAGCGGCCTCACGCCCGGCTGACAGGTGCCCGGCGGCGGACGTGGAATAGGTCGGAGGGGGGTCCCGTTGTAGGGTGTAGTTCAACGTTCAACCAAATCGGTCAGGGCCTCCGGATCCTCGAATCTCCGGACCCCGGCCAGGGCTCAGGAAGGCGGACGCCATGCAGTTCGGGATCTTCACCGTCGGGGACGTCACGACCGACCCGACCACCGGCCGGACCCCCACCGAGAACGAGCGGATCAAGGCGACCCTGGCCATCGCGCAGAAGGCCGAGGAAGTCGGCCTGGACGTCTTCGCGACCGGCGAGCACCACAACCCGCCGTTCGTCCCGTCCTCCCCGACGACGACGCTCGGCTACATCGCCGCCCGCACCGAGAACCTGATCCTGTCCACGTCCACGACGCTGATCACCACCAACGACCCGGTCAAGATCGCCGAGGACTACGCCACCCTCCAGCACCTCGCGGACGGCCGCGTCGACCTGATGATGGGCCGGGGCAACACCGGACCGGTCTACCCCTGGTTCGGCAAGGACATCCGCCAGGGGATCCCGATGGCGATCGAGAACTACGCCCTGCTGCACCAGCTGTGGCGCGAGGACGTCGTGGACTGGGAGGGCAGGTTCCGTACGCCGCTCCAGTCCTTCACCGCCACCCCGCGCCCGCTGGACGGCGTCCCGCCGTTCGTCTGGCACGGCTCCATCCGCTCGCCCGAGATCGCCGAGCAGGCCGCGTACTACGGCGACGGCTTCTTCCACAACAACATCTTCTGGCCCATGGAGCACACCAGGAAGATGGTGGACCTGTACCGGCGCCGCTACGCCCACTACGGCCACGGCACCGCCGACCAGGCCATCGTCGGACTCGGCGGCCAGGTGTTCATGCGGAAGAACTCGCAGGACGCGGTACGGGAGTTCCGGCCGTACTTCGACAACGCGCCGGTCTACGGCCACGGCCCGTCCCTGGAGGACTTCACCCGCGAGACCCCGCTCACCGTGGGCTCCCCGCAGGAGGTCATCGAGCGGACGCTGACGTTCCGGGACGCGGTCGGCGACTACCAGCGCCAGCTGTTCCTGATGGACCACGCGGGGCTCCCGCTGAAGACGGTCCTGGAACAGCTCGACATCCTCGGCGAGGAGGTCGTGCCCGTGCTGCGCAAGGAGTTCGCCAACCTGCGGCCGGCCGGTGTGCCGGAGTCCGCGCCCGTCCACCCGGCGGTCGCCGCCGCCCGAGCCTCCGGAAAGGAGAGCTGACCTCGATGCTCGCCACCACACCGCTGCGCGTCGTCGCCGTATCGGCCGGGCTCAGCCGGCCGTCCTCCACCCGGCTGCTGGCCGACCGGCTGGCCGCCGCCACCCGTGAGCGCCTCACGGCCGAGCAGGACACGGCCGGCAGGGACGTCGAGGTTCGCGTCGTCGAGCTGCGCGACCTCGCCGTGGACATCGCGAACCACCTGGTCAGCGGGTTTCCGTCGGCCGTGCTGCGCGAGGCGATCGACGCGGTGACGGAGGCCGACGGGCTGATCGCCGTGACGCCCGTGTTCACCGCCTCGTACAGCGGTCTGTTCAAGTCGTTCTTCGACCTGATCGACCACACCGCGCTGACCGGCAAGCCGGTCGTGATCGCCGCGACGGGCGGCACGGCCCGGCACTCGCTGGTCCTGGAGCACGCCCTGCGCCCGCTCTTCGCCTATCTGCGGGCCGTCACCGTGCCCACCTCCGTCTACGCGGCCTCGGAGGACTGGGGTTCCTCGGGCGACGAGTACACCGAGGGCCTGCCGTCCCGGATCCGGCGTGCGGGCGGTGAGCTGGCCTCCGCGGTCCTGGGCCGTACGGTCTCCGGGGCCTCGCGGACCCCGGGCCTGGACGACGGGGAGGACGCGGTCGTCCCCTTCGAGCAGCAGCTCGCGGACCTGCGGCTGGACTGAGGCCGGGCCGGGAGCGAGGCCGTTGGGGCGGGTTACATCAACCCGCCCCGATTGTCCTATTTGATTACAGTGAGACAGGGCGCTGAACCGAGCACGACCGAGCTACCGAGCGCGACCGAGCTGGAGGCAGATATGGGCAGGATCGTTGTGGGCGTCGACGGCTCCGACTCCTCGATCAAGGCACTGCACTGGGCCGTACGCCAGGCCGAGCTGACCGGCGCCACGGTGGAGGCCGTGAACAGCTGGGAGTACCCCGCCACGAGTTGGGCGTCGATGATGCCGGGCATGCCGGAGGACTTCGATCCGCAGGCCCTGGCCACCGTCTCCCTCAACGAGGCGCTGGAGGAGGCGCTCGGCGCGGCGGGGGCCGCCGCGGTCAGCAAGGTCGTGGTCATCGGCAATCCGGCCCAGGCCCTGCTGGACCGCGCCCAGGGCGCCGAGCTGCTCGTCGTCGGAGCCCGCGGCCACACCGGCTTCAAGGCCACCCTGCTCGGCTCGGTCAGCCTCCACGTCACCCAGCACGCGCCGTGCCCGGTGACGGTGGTCCGCGACTGAGGCGGGAGGGGGGCTGACGCGGGAGTGCGGCGGCTGCCCGAGAAGCGGGGTAACTGACCGAGAGGTGGGGCAGCTGACCGACGAGTGGGGCAGCGCGCTCCGCGGAGAAGCAAGGGGCCGTTGTCAGTGGGGGCTCCTATCGTGTGGTCATGACCCCTGCTCTCTTCGGGCGCGACCACCCCGCAGGCGTTCTCCGCTCGGAGATCGTCCGGGCCACGGACAGCCACGGCGGTCTCGTGCTGGTCACCGGTGAGGCCGGGATCGGCAAGAGCACCCTCGTCACCGATGCCGCGCACGAGGCGCGGCGGCGCGGGGCGCTGGTGGTCGGGGGTTCCTGCTGGGACTCGGACAACACCCCGGGCTACTGGCCCTGGGTCCAGATCCTGCGCGGCCTGCGCCGGTCCGCCACGGCGGCGGAATGGGCGGCGGCCCAGGAGGCGTCGGACGGCCGGCTCGCCGTGCTCCTCGGCGACCCTGCCGCCGTCGCCACGGGCGGTCCCCACGGGGGCGAGCCCGGCGCGGAAGCCGGCGCGCCGGGCGACACGGGCCCGCCCGGCGGTGAATGGACGGGCGGGGGACCGCCGGGCTGGGGGTCGTCGGAGGGCGCCGAGGCCTTCGGGCTCTTCGACGCGGTGACCACAGCCCTCGTCACGGTCTCCCAGAGCCGGCCGCTGGTGGTCGTCCTCGACGATCTGCACAGCTCCGACCCGGCCTCACTACGGCTGCTCGAATTCGCCGCCCAGCACGCCTGGTTCGAGCGGCTGCTGCTCATCGGCACCTACCGGGACGTCGAGGTGGAGGCCCCCGGGCACCCGCTCCAGCAGCTGATCCTGCCCCTCGTCTCGCGCGCCGCCGCGACCCTCACCCTGACCGGGCTCGGCCGGGACGAGGTGGGCGCGCTGATGACGGTGACGACGGGCCGTGAGCCCGCGCCGCAGCTCGTCGACGAGGTCCACCGGCGTACCGGCGGGAACCCCTTCTTCGTCGAGCAGACCGCCCGGCTCTGGCACAGCGGATCCCCGGTCTCCACCATTCCGCCCGGGGTGCGGGAGGCGGTCCGCCGGCGGCTCGCCCTGCTGCCCGAGCCGGTCGTCTCGCTGCTGACCACCGCCGCCCTGCTCGGCTGGGAGTTCCGTCGGCAGGTGCTGGCCGTCGTGCACGGGGCGCCGGTCCCCCACGTGGACCGGCTGCTGGAGTCGGCCGTCGTCGCCCGGGTCGTCGTCCCCCGCCCGTCCGGCCAGTACGCCTTTGCCCACGACCTTCTGCGCGAGACGCTGTACGCCTCGCTGGACGACGCCGAGGCCCGCGAACGCCATGCCGCCGCCGTGCGGGCCCTGGACGCGCACGGCGGCCTCGTCGACGCGGTGCCGCCGGGCGCCCTGGCCCGCCACGCCCATCTCGCCGGCGAGGCCCTGGAGCGCGACCGCCGCCTCGATCTGCTGCTGGCGGCCGCCCGGGACGCCTCGGGTCGCCTGGCCGACGAGGAGGCCGCCGGCCACTACCGGCGCGCCCTCGCGGTGGCGTCCGACGAATCGGGGGCGGCGGGCCGGGGCCCTGACCTCAGGCGGGCCGCGCTGATCGGTCTCGACCTCGCCGGACAGCTCCGGCACGCGGGGAGTCCGCCGAGGCGCAGCGCCTGCTGGACGGGGCGGTCGCCCGGGCCCGGGAGCTGGACGACCCGGAGCTGCTGGGCCGGGTGGCGATCACCCTCCACGGCGACGGGTTCCAGGGCGGCCCCGGCGTGTCCACGAAGGGCCTCCTCGCCGAGGCCCACCGGAGGATCACCGGCAAGGAGGGCCAGGACAACCTCTCCGCCGACCGGCTCGCCCAGGAGCTGGCCATCCACTTCATGGCGCTGGCCCGGAGCGGCTCGGACGACGAGGCGCTCGCCTTCTCCCTCTGGGCCCGCCACGACTCCGTGTGGGGTCTCGGGTCGGCGGTGGAGCGGCTCGGGCTGACCGACGAGATGACCGTCGTCGGCCGGCGCACCCAGCACCACGACATGGAGATGCACGCGGCGTCCATGCGCTGGGTGGCGCTGCTGGAGCTGGGCGACCCGGCCTTCGTCGACCAGTTCCGTACGTTCGTCAGGCTCGCCGAGCTGACCGCGCTGCCCCGGTTCGCCCTGGGGATCGCCATCGACACCAGCCTGATCGCCTCGCTGCAGGGCCGGTTCACCGAGGCGTCCACCGCGCTGGCGGACGACGCCCTCGCCCCGGACACCAACGACCACGCGGTCTTCGGCTTCATGGCGCACCACCTGCGCTGGGCGCTGCATCTGCTCCAGGGCCACTTCGCGGAGGCAGAGGAGGTCCTCGCCGAGCTTCCGGCCTCCGGATATCCCCACCCCGGGCTGCTGGAGGCGATCACGGCGGTCGAGCAGGGCGACGCCACACCCGCACTGCGCCTGATCGCCGAGCACGCGGACCGCGCCGCCCCCTACCCCCGGGTGTTCATGCCGCTCTGGCTCAGGCTGCTGGCGCAGACGGCCGCGCTGACGGGCGACCCGCGCCTCATCGCCCGCGCGGAGGACGAACTGACCCCCTTCACGGGGCAGTGGGTCGTCTCGCTGTACGGGTGCGACATCAGCGGCCCCGTCGACCTCTGGCTCGGCATGCTCGCCGCCGCACGCGACGACCAGGACGCGGCGGTGGCGGCGCTCACCGAGGCCGCCGCCTCCTCGGACCGCCTCGGCGCCCGCCCCTGGGCCGCACGCGCCCGGCTGTGCCTGGCCCATTCCCTGCTCGCCCGCTCCGGTGCGGGAGACGGCTCCGGTGCGGGAGGCGGCTCCTCCGCAGGCGACGCGGACCGGGCCCGGCGGCTGCTCGGCGAAGTGGCCCGGGAGGCCGGGGAGCTGGCCCTGGACCAGGTGGCTGCGGAGGTCTCCGCCCTCCGTGCGACCCCTCCCCGCGCGGCCTCCGCCACCACGACTGCCGCCCTTGCCCCGGTCACCGCGGCGGCCGACGCCTCCGCGGCCACCTCCGTCTCACGGACACCGGGGCCGGACCGTGACCCGAGCGGGAGCGGCGCCGGTGGCGGGGTGGCAGCGGACCGGGGGACGGCAGCGGCGACGCCGGACCGGGAGACGGCAGGGGCGACGCCGGGCCGGGAGACGGCAGGGGCGACGCCGGGCCGGGGCACGGCCGCCGCGCAGGACGGGGCGTCCGCCGAATTCCGGCGGAACGGGCCGGTGTGGCAGCTGCGGTGGGACGGGGTGACGGTGCACGTCCCGGACGCCAAGGGCCTGCGGGACCTGCACAGCCTGCTGGGGCTGCCCGGCGCCGACGTCCCGGCCGTCCGGCTCCTCGCGCCCGAGGGCGGGGACCTCGTCGTCGCCGCCGGGCAGCTCGGCGGCGATCCGGTGCTCGACGAGGAGGCCAAGCGCCGCTACAAGGAACACCTGGACCGGCTGGACGCCGAGATAGACCGAGCAGCCGCCCGGGACGACACCCAGCAGGTGGAGAAGTACGGCCGGGAACGGCAGGCACTCCTCGACGAGCTGCGCACCGCGGCCGGGCTCGGCGGCCGGACCCGCCGGCTGGGCGACCAGACGGAGCGGGCCCGAAAGACGGTCACCGCCCGGATCCGCGACACCCTGCGCAAGCTGGACACCCTGCACCCAGCGCTGGCCGCCCACCTGAAGGCCTCCGTGACGACCGGGACCACCTGCGCCTACCGCCCCGAGCACTCCCCCGACTGGCGGCTCTGACCCGCACCCCACCGGCCACCGGAGCGCCCCGGCCCGGCCGTCCACCCCACGACGGGGCGCCGGCCCCCGGGCCGGCCCTCCGCCCGGCGGCTCTGCCTCTCACTCGTCGACGACCACATCGGCCACGACGCATGCCACGTTGTCCGGCCCGCCCGCCTCGCGGGCCAGGCCGGCCAACCGGCGCACCGCCTCCTGCGGGTCGTCCGTCGCGACGAGCACCGCCCGTAGATCCGCCGCCTCCACCACCGCCGACAGACCGTCCGAGCACAGCAGATATCGGTCCCCCGCCAGCACCTCCCGCAGCCGGACGTCCGCGCGGCTCGCCACGGCCACCGCCGCAGGCCGCGCCTCGCCGACCAGTGCCTTCAGCAGCAGGGCCGGCCCCGGGTGCGAAGCGGCCTCCTCCGGGCTCAGCGAACCGTCGTCGATCATCGACTGGACCAGGCTGTGATCGTGCGTGATCCGGAACAGCTCCCCGCCCCGCAGGAGATAGGCCCGCGAGTCCCCTATGTGCACGAGCCCGAGCCGCGATCCGGTCCAGAGCATCGCGGTGAGCGTGGTCCCCGAACCGGCCGGATCCGCCCAGGGCGCCACCGCGTCCCGGACCGCCCGCGCGGCCGAATCCGCCGTGTCATCCAGGGCGTTCAGCAGATCCGCGGCGGACAGCGCACCGTCCCGGCCCCATGTGGACGGCTTGAGCGCCTCGATCGCCGCAGCACTCGCCTCAGCACCGCCCTCCCCGAATCCGTCGGCGACCGCCAGCAGCCGGGGCCCCGCGAACGCCGCATCCTGGTTCGCCGTACGCACCACCCCGATATCGGTCAGCGCGGCGCACCGGATCGCAAGCGCCACCGACCCCGTGCTCCCCGGCCTTCCCGAACTTCCCGTGTTCTCTGCGTTGTCCGGCATCCGCGACATCGTCCTGCCCTCCGCTGACAGATGGTCGACGAGGTACATCGCCAGGTCGCGCCGGGCCGCCGTCTCGGCCTCCACCCGCGTCCAGTAGGCCCGGATCTCGACGGCCGCAGCACCCGGGTCGAGCGCCACCACCCGGCCGATCCGGTTCAGCGGCATGCCGATCCTGCGCAGCCACGCCACGAGCCGGGCCCCCTCCACCTGTGCCGGGTCGTAGTACCGGTAGCCGTTCACCGGGTCGACCAGGGCGGGCCGGAGCAGGCCCAGTTCGTCGTAGCGGCGGAGCGCCTTGGCGGAGAGCCGGGACAACCGGGCGAACTCCCCGATCGTCACCAGCTCCTCGCTCGCGGCACCCACCGGACGGCCTTCGCGTTCCACCCCGTACCTCCTCGTACCGGGCGCCTTCCGCCCGGCCCCACCGATGCTGGGGCTTCCCCCGCGGGGAAGGTCAAGGATGCCGGGGCGAACACCGCCGGGCCACACCGGCGGGCGCGCCCAAAATGCCCTGGTGGGCGCGCCCGCCGTCGGTCACTTGCGGTTGTACAGCCGCATCGTCACCACACCGAAGACCGCCATGAGCACCCCGGCCCACCCCAGCGTCCAGCCGATCTCGGCGGCCGGCCAGTTGCCCGCCATCAGTTCGCGCACCGCCGTGGCCAGGTGGGTGACCGGGCTGTTGTTCACGAAGGCCTGGAGCCAGCCCGGCATCGTCTTCGGGTCGACGAAGACGTTGCTGAGAAAGGTCAGCGGGAAGATCACCATCATGCTGACGCCCATCACCGACTTCTCGGAGCGCAGCAGCAGACCGAACATGGTCCAGATCCAGGAGAACGCGAAGGAGAACACGATCAGCAGGGCGACGCCCGCCAGCACTCCGAGCACCCCGCCCTCCGGACGGAACCCGATGATCATTCCGACGGCGAGCATCACCGCCGATGCCAGCAGATAGCGCAGGACGTCGCCGAGCAGATAGCCGACCATCGGGGCGGGCCGCCAGATCGGCAGTGTGCGGAACCGGTCGAAGACTCCCTTGGCGATGTCCGTGTTCACCGCGATACCCGTGTACATCGTGATCATCACGACGCTCATCACCATGATGCCGGGCAGCAGGAACTGGATGTACTCCTCCGTCGAGCCGGCCAGCGCCCCTCCGAAGAGGTAGGTGTACATCAGGACCAGCATGATCGGGAAAGCCGTCACATCGAAGAGCTGCTCCGGCACATGCTTGATCTTCAGCATGGCGCGCCAGCCGAAGGCCACCGACGCCGACAGGGCACTGGGCCTCGGCGGCCGCTCCTGGCCCACCAGGAGCGCCGAGAGGCGTTCCTGGTCGGGCGCGGCGAGCTGGACGTCCTCAGGCTCCGTCTTGGTGGTCGCGGTACTCATGCCGCCACTCCCTTCTTGTCCGTGAGTGCGAGGAAGACCTCGTCGAGGCTGGGCTGTCCCAGCGAGAAGTTGTCGACCGTGATGCCGCACCGGGCCAGCTCGGCCAGGGCACGCCCCGCCTGCTCCGCCGCTCCCTGCTCGGTGCTCTGCCCGTCGACCCGGGCGGTCAGCGCCACCGGGTCCGCGTCCAGCAGGACGTCCGCGTTCAGCGCGAGCGCCAGCACCTGCTGCGCCTCGGCCCGCTGGTCGGCGTCCCGCAGGCGCAGATGGACGGTGCCGGCGCCGACGGAGGCCTTGAGCTCGCCCTTGGTGCCCTCGGCGATGACCTTGCCGTGGTCGATCACCGCGATCCGGGAGGCCAGCTGGTCGGCCTCGTCCAGATACTGGGTGGTCAGCAGGACCGTGGTGCCGTGGGCGACGACCGCCCGCACGATGTCCCACACCTGGTTGCGGCTGCGGGGGTCGAGTCCGGTGGTCGGCTCGTCCAGGAACAGCACGTCCGGGGTGTTCAGGATGGACGCGGCGATGTCGATGCGCCGCCGCATGCCTCCCGAGTAATTCTTCACCTGCTTTCCCGCCGCCTCGCTCAGCCCGAACCCGTCGAGCAGCTGCTCCGCCCGGTCCCGGGCCGCCGGCTTGGAGTGGCCCAGCAGCCGGGCGAGCAGGACGAGGTTCTCCGCGCCGGTCAGGTCCTCGTCCACCGAGGCGTACTGGCCGGTCAGGCTGACCCGGCTGCGGACCGCGTCGGCGTCCTTCACGACGTCCTTGCCGAAGATGCGGGCCGAGCCGCCGTCGGGTCGCAGCAGGGTCGCGAGCATGCGGACGGCGGTGGTCTTGCCGGCGCCGTTGGGTCCGAGGACGCCGTAGACGGTGCCCGTGGGGACCGCGAGGTCGATGCCGTCCACCGCGCGGTTGTCGCCGAAGACCTTCACCAGCCCCGTGGTCTCGATGGCCAGTTCAGTACTCATGATCCATTCCTTGGTGGTCGTCGGTGGAAGTCGGTGATCCGGGTCTGGGGTCCGTGTCTGAGATCCGCGCCCTGCTCCGGCTGTTCGTGCGACCGAGCCGCTCATGGGGTGCGGGGCTCATGAGACGTAGGGGCGGACGGCGCGCGCCTCGCGCAGGGCCCAGCCCCACCAGCCGAGCTGGTCGAGCATGAGACCCACGGACCGGTCCCGTCCGGTGTCACCGGGGTGCTCCCCCAGCGGCTGCTGGAGGATGTCGAGCGCGACCCCGTTCCTCAGGGTCACCGTGTGCAGCTCGGTGAAGACCGAGCGCAGCTGCTCCACGGCGTACAGCCCGGCGGAGCCGTGTCCGTAACTCACGAAGGCGACCGGTTTGGTCTGCCACTCGTCGTAGGCGAAGTCGATGGCCTGCTTCAGGGAGGCGGGGAACGAGCGGTTGTACTCGGGGGTGACGACGACGAAGGCCTCGGCCCTGGCGATCTCCTCGGTGAACTCCGTCATCTGGTCGGTCGCCCGCCCCGGAAAGTGCACGGGAAAGTCGAAATCGGCGAGGTCGAGCACGGCGAGCTCCAGCTCGCTCCGGTGCCGCGCGCGCTCCATGAACCAGCGGCCGACCGCATCGCCGATGCGGCCCTCACGGGTACTGCCGATGATCACCGCTACCCGTAGCGGAGCGCTGTCCGTCGTCATCGCTCGTTCCTCCTCCCGCTCTCACCTCTTGGGCGCGAGACGGCGAGGCGCGGCCGCCAGATTGAATCTGGCGGCCGCGCACGGTCGGAGAAGCCCGGGACGCCCGACGGGCCTCAGGTCTCCCGCGAGTAGAGGTAGTAGTACGACACGACGAGGACGCCCGCCCCGACGGCCAGCCCCAGGCCGGTCGACCGCAGCACGCTGGTATCGGTGAGGCTCACCAGGAAGCCGATCGCACACGCGGTGAGCGCGCCGTAGGCAACGGCCCGCAGTTCGCGGGGCAGCGAGCGCTGGATCCGGCCCAGCGCGAAGCAGAGGGCCGCCAGGGCGACCCCGGAGACGAGACCGAGCAGGACCTGCCCGCCGGTGCTGGGACCGCCGTCGCGGCGGATGAACGCCGCGTAGAACCCGTAGATCACGCCGAGCACCAGAGGCAGTGCCCAGGCGAGCGGAGTGTGATGACGGGTCCGCGCAGGGGCACGGGCCCCCGTTCGGCCGGGCATGGCTGCGTGTGTGGCCATCGGGACAGCTCCTTCCTTCGCCCCCGTCGCGCGCCCCCGTTTCTCCAGAGCACACCCGACCGCGCCGCCCGGCAACTCGAATGGCGTACGGTCCGGAGCGGCCCGGCTCCGGACGGGATTGTCTGGAGAAGTGCGGACCTCTTCCTCGGCCACCTCCCCGACCCCGTCGCCCGCCCCTGCCTCGTCGATCTCGGCGGTCCCGGCAGCTCTCTCGGCGGTCCTGCTCGTCCTGCTCGCCGTCCTCGTGCCGCTGAGCGCGCTCTCCGCCTGGGTCGACCTGGAGATCGACGACACCGACCGGTACGTCGCCGCCGTGTCCCCGCTCTCCTCCGACCCGGCGGTCCAGGCCACCGTCACGGACCTGGTCACCGAGGAGGCGATGCAGCGGATCGATCTCGGTCCGCTCCAGGACACGGTCCGGGAGTTCCTGCAGGAGACCGTGCGGTCGTTCACCACCACCGAGGCCTTCCGCGACGCCTGGGACACCGCGAACCGTGTCGCCCACCAGGCGGTGAAGGCCGCCCTGGACGGCGACAGCGGACAGGCCGTCACGATCGATCTGGCCCCGGTGATCGACCAGGTCAAGCAGGACCTGGTGCGCGACGGGGTGCCGTTCGCGGACCAGATCCCCGTCGAGCGGACGGAGATCACCCTGCTCGGCCCCGGTCAGGCCGATGAACTCCGGGACTCGTTCCGCTGGCTCCGCTACTGCAGCATCTGGCCGGCCGTCGCCACGCTGGTGCTCCTTGTCCTGGTCGTGGGCATCGCGACCGTACGGGGCGGGCTGCGGGCCGGGTTGTGGGCCACCGCGATCGTGGGCGCGGGGTTCGTGCTCGGTGCGATCGTGCTCCGGGTGCTGGTCTCGGTCGGCCGCAACCGGGTGCTGGACGAGGTACCGGGCAGCGACCGGGACGCGGCCGCCGCGGTCGTCGACGCCCTGACCGCCTCGCTGCGGACCACGGTGTGGTGGGTGCTGGCGGTCGGTGCGGTCCTGCTCGTGGGAGCGGTACTGGCCCGGGTGCTCCTGCGTCGGCGCGGGAGGACCCGGGCCGACGTGCGATGAGGCGGTGCCCGGGTGAGAGTGGGATCCGGGAGGGCCACCGAGCGACGACCGCCGCCGAACGAACCCGAAAGAGGCGTCATGGCCGACAGCGACATCTTCGAGAACATCGACGAACTGGTCTCCGAGGAGCGCGACCTGCGCGACCGCTCCGTGGCGAAGATGGGCCTGTCCACGGACGAGAAGGCCCGGCTGCGGGCGGTGGAGGTCCAGCTCGACCAGTGCTGGGACCTGCTGCGCCGGCGACGGGCGCTCAGCGAGTACGGCGAGGACCCCTCAACGGCGAAGGTCCGCCCCGCCGACGAGGTGGAGGGGTACCAGAGCTGACCCGGTGTTTCACGTGAAACACCGGACCGGGGTCCGCCGTGGGCTCAGTTCTCCGGCGAGCGGCCCTGAAGTCGTTCCATCTCCCGGCGGTCGCGCTTGGTCGGGCGGCCCGCGCCCCGGTCCCGTACGGGCACCTGGATGGCGATCTCACGAGGCGGCGGGGGCGGGCTGTTGTCGACGAAGCACTCCACGGCCACCGGCGGGCCGACCCGCTTCTTCACGATCTTCGAGACGACGACCACCCGGTCCCGTCCCGCGTGCCGGAGCCGCACCTCGTCGCCGACGCGCACGGCCTGCGCGGGCTTGGCCCGGTCGCCGCCGACCTTCACATGTCCCGCCCGGCAGGCGGCCGCCGCCTGGGCACGGGACTTCGTCAGCCGGACCGACCAGATCCACACGTCGACCCGGACGCTTCCTTCCGCCTGCGGCGCGTCACCGGAAACCATGACTCCGACTCTAATGCGGACCGGGCGGCGGGCGAGAGCCGATAAAGCCCCCGCCTGCCGCCCGGTCTCCTGCTTCCTGCCGGACCTCACACGCCGATGCCGTGACCTCAGGCGCCGATGCCGTGAACTCAGACGCCGATGTCGCGCCCGTCCTTGCGCCAGACGGCGACGACGGAGGGGCGGACGATCCTGCCCGGTCCGTCGGGCCAGGCGCTCGCCGGCTTCTCCACGGAGGCCCCGTCGATCTCGCCCGGGTGCTGGACCGCCACCAGGACCCGGCGGTCCTGGATGACCGGGCCGCAGGTCTCGGCCCCGGTCGGAACGGTGAGGAACTGCTTCAGCTCCCCGCGCCGGTCACCGTGGGTCGCCACGCCGAACAGCCCGTCGTGCGAGCCGAGCGCGTTACCGTCCGTGGAGATCCACAGGTTGCCGTGGGCGTCGAACGCCACGTTGTCCGGGCAGGAGATGGGGCTGACGCTCGACTTGGGGAAGCCGGCGAAGTACGTCGCCGGGTCGTCCGGGTCGCCCGCCACGAGGAACAGCCGCCAGGCGAAGCCGTCGCTCGTCGGGTCGTCCCAGTTCTCCGCGAGCTCCAGGATCTGGCCGTGCTTGTTGGCGTTGCGCGGGTTCGCCTCGTCCGCGCCGGGCTTGCCCTCCTTGCCGCGGTCCGAGTTGTTGGTCAGCGCCACGTAGACCCGGCCGGTGCGCGGCGAGGGCTCGACGTCCTCGGGGCGGTCCATCTTGGTCGCGCCGACCTTGTCACCGGCGAGGCGCGTGTAGACGTACACCTCCTCGGCGGTCATGCCCGGGACGTGCGAGGTGGTGCCGGTGGCCAGCGGGATCCAGACACCGCTGCCGTCGAACTCCCCGTCGTTGGGGAGCTTTCCGGCGCCGTCGATCTCGTTCACCGGCGAGTCGCCGGTCAACTTGGCGACGTACAGCGTGCCCTCGTCGAGCAGCGTCAGGTTGTGCTCGCGAGCGGCCCGCGAGTTCCCCTTCTTCATGCGCTTGCTGGAGACGAACTTGTAGAGGTAGTCGAACTTCTCGTCGTCGCCCATGTAGACGACCGGGCGGCCGTCGGAGGTGAGCCGGGGCTGCGCGGCCTCGTGCTTGAACCGGCCCAGCGCGGTCCGCTTGCGCGGGGTGGAGTCCGGGTCGTACGGGTCGAGTTCGACGACCCAGCCGAAGCGGTTGGCTTCGTTGGGCTCCTTCGCCAGGTCGAACCGCCGGTCGAACCGCTCCCACTTGCGCTCGGTGGTGCTCGTGCCGATCCCGTACCGCTTGTGCATGGCGGTCGTGCCGTTGGCGAAGTACTGGTTGAAGTTCTCCTCGCCGTGCAGCGTGGTGCCCCACGGAGTGGTGCCGCCCGCGCAGTTGTTGAGGGTGCCGAGCACCTTGCGGCCGGTGCGGTCGGCGGACGTACGCAGCAGGGTGCTCCCGGCTGCCGGGCCCGTCATACGGAACTCGCTGGTCGCGGTCAGCCGGCGGTTGAGCGGGTGCCGGCTGACCGGGCCCAGCTTGCCGGTGCGGTGCTCCTCCTGGACGACGACCACGGACAGTCCGTGCGCCGCCCAGGCGATCTCCACCTGCTCGCGGGTCGGGTTGGCCGGATCGTAACCGCGGAACATGAGGATCTCGTCCGTGTACTCATGGTTCGCGACCATGACCTGACGGCCGCGCTCGCCGCGCAGCGGGAGCAGGGAGAGGAAGTCGTTGTTGTAACCGAACTGGCCCGCCTGCGCCTTCGCCGTCTGATTGTCCGGATCGAAGGCGGGAGCGCCGCGCAGGATCGGCTCGCCCCAGCGGATCACCACGTTCTGGGCGTACCCGTCGGGGACCGTGACCTTGTCGTCCTTGTTGGGCGCGACCGGCGAGAACCGCAGGCCACGCGCGCCGGACGCCCCCGGTTTCTGGGGACGACCCGGTTTGGTGCCGTGCCCGGCCAGCGCGGCGGCCTCGGCCTGGGGGGCACTCGGGCCCGTCAGCGCGGCGGTCCCGGCGGCGGTGGCGACGGTGACCACGGCGGCGGCGCGCATCATCGAGCGGCGCGACACGGCACCGGCGATGATGTCGCCGGCGTACTCGTTGTCGCTGTTGTTGGGCGTCTCCTTGAAGCAGGCGTCCCCACAGCGGAAGCGGCAGGTCAGCGCGGAACGCCCACCGGGATGCGAGCTGATGAACGGCAGCAGATTACGCACGTGGATTCCCTCCGTCTGGTGTCGTGCGTGACGGTAGGTGCGCCTCCACCCGGTCCGAGGGACTCCCGGTGAACGGCGGGTGAAGTCCGGGACACCGCTGTTCCTTTGAGGGCCGGTGGTGGACACCGCGGTGAACTCGGTCCGGGAACGGTTTCGGATCGGTTGACGCAGGGGTGGGCCGCACCGGCGAACGGCCGGATCCGGCCGCTAACCTTACGTATCCGTCCTGGCCAGGGATGAATTCACCCCAGGTCGGACATTCCCCGCACCCAACTCATGCGAAAGGCCTCGCCCATGGGCATTCGGAGCTTGCTGCGTAAGGTGTTCGGCCGCACGGAGCAGGACGAGCCGACCACGGCCACCGTCCCGCCCCAGGCCGAGCGCACTCAGCCCAAGGAGACGGAGCCGGAGACCGCTTCGGCGGCCGAGCCCGCGGCGGAGCCGAAGCCGTCGATTCCCGCCCCGGCCTCGCCCTCTTCCCCTGTCGCCGGGTCCACGGACCGTGACGGCTCGCCGGCCTCCGACCTGGTGGCGGAGGCCTTCGACAAGGCGGCCGCCTCGCCGGTGTCCCCGACCGTCCCCGCACAGGGGTCGGCTCCCGAGGACGCCCTCGACGACGCTCCGGCAGACGCCGCGAAGGACTCCCCGAAGGCGGAGAAGCCCGAGGAGCCGGTGGTCGCCGAGGAGCCCGTGAAGGCCCCGGCTCCCGTGTCGACGCCGGAGCCGATCACGATCGACCTCGACCTCGACCTCAACCTCGACGAGGCCGCGAAGGCCGCACCGGCCCAGGAATCCACGCCCGCACCGGCAGAAGCCCCGGAGAGCACGCCTGAGGCACCCCAGGCCGCCGCCGAGGCCCCGAAGGCCACCGAGGCGACCGGGACCTCCCGGGCCTCCGAGACACCCAAGGCGCCCGAGGCCGCAGCGGCACCGGAATCCGCGGAGGCCCCGGCCGTCGTGGAGATCCCGGAGCCCGCAGAGGCCCCGGCGATCGTGGAGAGCCCTGCCGTCGCGGAAGCCCCGACGGCCGTCGAGACCCCTGCCGTCGCAGAAACCCCGGCGGTTGAGGAGGCTCCTTCCGTCGCAGAAACCCCTGCCCTCGCAGAAACCCCGGCGGTCGTGGAGAGCCCTGCCGTCGGGGAAGCCCCGACGGCCGTAGAGACCCCTGCCGTCGCAGAAACCCCGGTGGCCCCCGCCGCACCGGAGCCGACGGCACCCGCCGCGGCGGAGGAGCCGGCCCCGGCCGCCGTGTCGGAGCCCGCCCCCGGCAAGCCCGCCACCACGCTCGCGCGGGTCAAGTCGCGTGCTCCGCAGCTCGCAGCCCCGTACAAGGCGGCGCAGGCGGCGCTCAAGGCGCACGGGCTGACCGGGCTCCGTGCCCGCGTCTACCTGGTGCTCGACCGCTCCGGCTCGATGCGGCCGTTCTACAAGGACGGCAGCGCCCAGCACCTGGGCGACCGGACGCTCGCGCTCGCCGCGCACCTCGACGAGGACGCCACCGTGCAGGTCGTCTTCTTCTCGACGGACATCGACGGCACCGGCTCCCTGGAGCTCTCCGGCCACGAGGGCCGCGTCGACGAGCTCAACGCGGGCCTCGGCCGGCTGGGCCGGACGCACTACCACCGCGCGGTCGAGGAGGTCGTCGCGCACTACGAGAAGTCGGAGGCCACCGGTCCGGCTCTCGTGATCTTCCAGACGGACGGTCCGCCGGACGCCAAGCAGGCCGCCCGGCAGGCCCTCACGGACGCGGCGCGGCTGCCGCTGTTCTTCCAGTTCGTCGCCTTCGGCGAGCAGGACGCGAAGGGCTTCGACTTCCTGCGGAAGCTCGACGCGCCGAACGCCGGGTTCTTCCACGCCGGACCGGCCCCCCGCGAGATCGCGGACGCCGAGCTCTACCGGCAGATCCTCGCCGGGCTGCCGGACTGGACCGCCGCGCGCGAGGCCGGCTCCGGGGCCTGATCGACCGGCAGTCGTACGGTCACGGCGAGACCGCCGCCCTCCGGGCTCGGGACCGCCGTGACCGTACCGCCGTGGGCCACCGCGATCGACCGGACGATCGACAGACCGAGGCCCGACCCGGGGCCCATCCGGTCCCGGCCCTCGCCCCGCCGGAACGGTTCGAAGAACCCCGCGACATCGGCCTCGGAGACCACCGGCCCGGTGTTGCGCACCAGCAGGGCCCCCTCCTGGCTCAGCGCGACCTCCACCGAACCGCCCGGCACGTTGTACGTGACCGCGTTGGCCAGCAGGTTCGCCACCAGCTGAGCGAGCAGCAGCCGGTTGCCGCGCACGGAGCAGGCGGCCACGACGACGTTCACCAACGGGCCTGCACCGCCCGTGCTCCGGCCCTCCCGGCTGTCGCCCCCGCCCCGTGGCACCGGATACCGGCCCGTCTCCTCCCTGACCACGTGGTCGAGGCGGACCACGTCGCGCTCGTCCGTGGCCAGGCCCCGTTCGCTGCGGGCCAGCACGAGCAGCCCCTCGATGAGCCGCTCGCTGCGCCGGTTGGTGTCCAGCAGGGTCTGCCGGGTGCGGGCGAGGTCCTCCGGGGACGGGTCGTCGAGGCCGACCTGGATCGCGGCACGCTGGGTGGCCAGCGGGGTCCGCAACTCGTGCGAGGCGTTCGCGATGAATCTCCGCTGGCTGTCGAACGCCTTCTCCAGACGGCCCAGCAGAGCGTCCAGCGTCTCGCCCAGTTCCTTCAGCTCGTCGTCCGGGCCGCTGGACGCGATCCGCTCGTGCAGGGTCTTCTCGGAGAGCCGTCGGGCCTTCGCGGTCATCGCGTGGACAGGCCGCAGGACCCGGCCCGCTATCCACCAGCCGACCCCGACCGCGCCCGCCGTCATCACGAGCAGCGCGGCGAACGACCAGTTCAGGAGCTGCTTGCCCGCCGCGTCGCTGACATGGTCGGTGAGTTCGTAGGCGGTGGGCGATCCGGTGGAGCTGCGGGCGATGAAGGGGCCCTTCACGGTGTACCCGGGCGGCACGACGACCACAGCCGTGGAGGCGATGGCCCGCGCCTCGGTCTCCGTACCGGCGCGGGAGGCCAGGTTGACGGTGGCCAGCAGCGCGGTGCCGAGCACCAGGAAGACACCGCCGTACACGAGGGCGATGCGGGTGCGGATCGTCGAGTGCGGCAGCTTCGAGGCGTCCGCCGGCCGCCGCAGCGGGGACGGCCGCTTCACAGGGCGTACCCGACGCCCTGCACGGTGCGGATCAGCGCGGGCTCGCCGAGCTTGGCGCGGAGCTTGCTCATGCAGACGCGCACGGCACCGGTGAACGGGTCGGCGTTGGCGTCCCAGGCCCGCTCCAGCAGCTCTTCCGCGCTGACCGTGCCGCCGTCGGCCTCCAGGAGCAGTTGCAGCACGGTGAACTCCTTCGGGGAGAGGTCAAGGTCCCGGCCGTCGCGGAGCGCCGAGCGCCGTACGGTGTCGAGCCGGACGCCGTGGCGCTCCAGCTGGGGCGGTACGGGGCGGGAGCTGCGCCGGCGCAGGGCGCGTACCCGGGAGACCAGCTCGGGGAACTCGAACGGCTTGGCCACGTAGTCGTCGGCCCCCAGGTCGAGCCCGGCGACCCGGTCCTCCATGGCACCGGAGGCGGTGAGCATCAGGATCCGGGTGCGGGAGCCGGAGGCGACGAGCCGTCGGGCCACGTCGTCGCCGTGGACCCGGGGGAGGTCGCGGTCGAGGACGACGACGTCGTAGTCGTGAAGGCCGAGGTAGGCGAGGGCCGCGTCCCCGCTGTACACGGTGTCGACGGCGAATCCGGCCCGGCGCAGTCCGGTGGCGACCAGCTCCGCGAGGATCTCCTCGTCCTCGGCGACCAGTACCCGCATCGTGATGTCCCCTGCCTCGTGCACGCTTGTCCGCTCCCTCCCAGGATGCGACTTTCCTACGGGAACCATTACGTGAGGGGATGTTTCGCAAAGCTCTCCACCGGAGGGCCTTCCTCCGTCCGCGCACCGTCCGCCGTTTATCGATGTGAGTGGATCTTGAACGGGCCGTTAGGATTTCGACCATGGCGGCCACTGGATCCGAGAAGCAGGGGGCGACGGCGTACTACGTCTCGACCCCCATTTACTACGTCAACGACGCTCCTCACCTGGGCCACGCCTACACGACCGTCGCAGGCGACGTGCTCACGCGCTGGCACCGCCAGCGCGGCGAGAAGGTGTGGTACCTCACCGGCACGGACGAGCACGGTCAGAAGATCATGCGCACGGCCGAGGCGAACGACGTGACTCCGCAGGCCTGGGCGGACAAGCTCGTCGAGGAGGCGTGGAAGCCCCTCTGGGAGCACCTCAACATCGCGAACGACGACTTCATCCGGACGACGGAGAAGCGGCACACCGACCGGGTGCAGGAGTTCGTGCAGGACCTGTACGACAAGGGCGAGATCTACAAGGGCGGGTACGAGGGCCCGTACTGCGTGGGCTGCGAGGAGTACAAGCTCCCCGGCGATCTGATCGACGGCGAGGGCGAGTTCGCCGGGCAGAAGCTCTGCCCGATCCACAAGAAGCCGGTGGAGCTCCTCAAGGAGGAGAACTACTTCTTCAAGCTCAGCGAGTACGGCCCGAAGCTGCTGGAGTTCTACGCGGCGAACCCGGACTTCATCCAGCCCGAGTCGGCGCGCAACGAGGTCGTGAACTTCGTCGAGCAGGGTCTGCAGGACCTGTCGATCTCGCGCTCGACGTTCGACTGGGGCGTCCCGGTGCCGTGGGACGACAAGCACGTCATCTACGTGTGGGTCGACGCGCTGCTCAACTACGCGACGGCGGTCGGCTACGGTGCCAACCAGGAGAAGTTCGACGGTACGTTCCCGGCGAACGTGCACCTGATCGGCAAGGACATCCTCCGCTTCCACTCGGTGATCTGGCCCGCGATGCTGATGGCGCAGGGTCTGCCGCTGCCGGGCAAGGTCGTCGCCAACGGCTGGCTGATGGTCGGCGGCGAGAAGATGTCCAAGTCGAACCTGACCGGCATCAAGCCCCAGGACCTGACCTCGCACTTCGGCGTGGACGCGTACCGCTGGTACTTCCTGCGGGCCATCTCCTACGGCAGCGACGGGTCGTTCTCCTGGGAGGACTTCTCCGCCCGCTACACCTCCGAGCTGGCCAACGACTACGGCAACCTCGCCTCGCGCGTGGCGGCGATGGTCGGCAAGTACTTCGGCGGGGCGCTGCCGGAGGACGCGGCCGCCGGTGACGCCGAGCAGGCCGTGCGGGACGGCCTGGCGAAGGCCGTGGCGACGGCCGACCGGAAGATCGGCGAGGAGCTGGACTTCCAGGGCGGCATCCTGGCGATCTTCGACTTCGTGAAGCAGGTCAACGGCTACATCACGGAGCAGGAGCCGTGGAAGGTGGCCAAGGACACCACCCCGGAGGGCCAGGCGCGCCTGGCGACCATCCTCTACACGGCAGCCGAGTCGCTGCGCGGGGTCGCGGTGCTGCTCAACTCCGTGATGCCGGAGACCTCGCAGAAGCTCTGGGAGTCCCTGGGCGCCGAGGAGTCCCTGGGCGCCCTGGCCGACCAGAAGGTCCAGGACGCGGGCGTCTGGGGCGCCCTGCCCGCGGGTGCGACGGTGACGAAGGGCGCGGTGCTGTTCCCGCGTCTGGAGGAGAAGCCGGCGTAACGCCTCCGTACGTACGCCGGGAGCCCGGGACCGCGATCATCGGTCCCGGGCTCCTCGCGTTGCTCCCCCTGCTCACCGGCTTGCCTCACCGCCTCAGTGTCTCCGCATCCCCCATCACGATCACCGGGTTCATCTCCGGGTCCAGGGTGCGCAGGAGTTCCTCCATGCGCTCCTCGGGGACGGAGACGCAGCCCTGGGTCGGGCCGTCGTGGTCGACGTGGATCCAGATGCCGCCGCCGCGTTCGAGGCCGAGCGGGCGGGTGCGGTTGAGGGGGCTGACGCCCTCCGTGCGGTTGTAGTTGATCGCGACGACGTAGTCGAAGGAGCCCTCCAGCGGCTCGCCGAAGAAGCCTTCGCCGTCCACCGCGAACCGGGGGTGCTCGTCGTACGGAAGCAGCGCCCCGGGGTCGGGAAGCCGGCCGCCCGCGTCGGTGAGGGTGTAGACGCCGGTGGGTGATCTCCGGTCGCCCGCCTCGTGGTAGTCCGTCCAGCCGTCCATGCCGTTGTGCGCCGGCCAGGGCCCGGCGACCGGCTCCCAGCCCTGTGCCGGGTCCGCGCGGCTGTACAGGACCGCGCTGGAGCGGTAGGAGTCGGCCTCCTCGCCGGTGACCACGAATGCCTGCCGGGCCTCGGCGGGGATCTGGGCCAGGGTCTCCGGCCCGAGGTCCGGGATCTGGGCGGGGCTCGGGGCGGGCACCGGAGCGGCGGAGGACCGGCGCGCGGACGCGGCATCGGACTGCGGGCCCGCCGCGCCCTGCCCCGGAACGCCGACCGGGGCCTTCTCGGGAGCGGCGCCGGAGGAGCAGCCGGCGAGCAGCAGGGCCAGGGCGAGGAGCGGTGCGGCGAGCAGGGCGGGTGGGCGGCGGGGGAGGGACACGGCGGTGGGCTCCTCGGATGGCGGCGGGCGGCGCGACGCGGCAGGACGGGCCGCGAGAGGGGTGTCTCGGTGCCAGTCTTTGCCGGGCCCGCCCCGGCCGAACCCGAACCGGGGCCATCCGGCTGTACCGCGTCGCCCGGCCGCCACCGGTGTTCGCGGGTATGCAACGAAACAGCCCCCGATCGGGTGATCGGGGGCTGTTTCACGTGAAACATCCGCGGAGCGGGACCGTACGACCTACTGGTCGGCGGGCTTCTCCGACGCACCCTTCGCCGCGACCGGCTTGCGCAGCTGGATGTTCAGCTCGCGCAGACGGGTCTCGTCCAGCTCGGTCGGGGCGCCCATCATCAGGTCCTGGGCGTTGCCGTTGAGCGGGAAGGCGATCGTCTCGCGGATGTTCGGCTCGTCCGCGAGCAGCATGACGATGCGGTCGACGCCGGGGGCGATGCCACCGTGCGGCGGCGCGCCGAGGCGGAACGCGCGGAGCATGCCCGCGAACTCGTGCTCGACGGTCTCGCGGTCGTAACCGGCGATCTCGAAGGCCTTGAGCATCAGCTCGGGCTCGTGGTTACGGATGGCACCCGAGGACAGCTCGATGCCGTTGCAGACGATGTCGTACTGCCAGGCGAGGATGTCCAGCGGGTCCTTCTCCTCCAGGTCGGCCAGGCCGCCCTGAGGCATCGAGAAGGGGTTGTGCGAGAAGTCGATCTTGCCGGTCTCCTCGTCCCGCTCGTACATCGGGAAGTCGACGATCCAGCAGAACCGGAAGACGCCCTCCTCGAAGTGGCCGGCGCGCTTGGCGGCCTCGACCCGGACCGCCGACATGATCTTGGAGACCTCGTCGAACTCGCCCGCGCCGAAGAAGACGGCGTGGCCCGGGACCAGCGAGAGGCGCTCGGTGAGCGTCTTGACGTCGGTCTCGGTGAGGAACTTGGCGATCGGTCCGGCCAGCGTGCCGTCCTCGCCCACGCGCACCCAGGCCAGGCCCTTGGCGCCGTGCTCGACGGCGTACTCACCGAGGCCGTCGAAGAACTTCCGGGACTGGCCCGCGGTGTCCGGGACCGGCAGCGCGCGGACGTGCTTGCCGGCGAACGCCTTGAAGCCGGAGTCGGCGAAGACGTCGGAGAGGTCGACGAGCTCCAGCTTGGCGCGCAGGTCCGGCTTGTCGTTGCCGTACTTCAGCATCGACTCGCGGAACGGGATGCGCGGGAACGGCGAGGTGACCTCGCGGCCGTTGCCGAACTCGGTGAAGAGCTCGGTCATCAGCTTCTCGATCGGCTGGAAGACGTCCTCCTGCTCGACGAAGGACATCTCGACGTCGAGCTGGTAGAACTCGCCCGGCGAGCGGTCCGCGCGGGCGTCCTCGTCGCGGAAGCAGGGCGCGATCTGGAAGTAGCGGTCGAAGCCCGAGATCATCAGCAGCTGCTTGAACTGCTGCGGGGCCTGCGGCAGCGCGTAGAACTTGCCGGGGTTCAGCCGGGACGGGACGACGAAGTCACGGGCGCCCTCGGGGGAGGTCGCGGTGAGGATCGGGGTCGCCATCTCGTTGAAGCCGAGGGCCACCATCTTGGAGCGGATGGAGGCGATCACGGCCGAGCGCAGCATGATGTTGCGGTGCATGCGCTCGCGCCGCAGGTCGAGGAAGCGGTACTCCAGGCGGCGCTCCTCGTTGACGCCGTCCTCGGTGTTGATCGTGAACGGCAGCGGGGCGGCCTCGCCGAGCACCTCGACCTCGGAGACCTCGATCTCGATCTCGCCGGTCGGCAGCTCCGGGTTGACGTTGTCCGCGCCGCGCGCGGAGACCTTGCCGTCGATCCGGACGACGGTCTCCTTGGTGAGCTTCGCCAGGGCCTCGTTGCCGGGGGTGCCGGGGCGGGCGACGAGCTGCACCAGACCGTAGTGGTCGCGCAGATCGATGAAGAGGATGCCGCCCAGGTCTCGGCGATTGTGCAGCCAGCCGCTCAGCCGGACGTCGGTGCCGACGTCAGAGGCGCGGAGCTCGCCGCAGGTGTGGGACCTGTACCGATGCATCGTCGTTCATCCAGTCTTCGCGGGGCGGGGGTGCCCGGGGGTCAGGGCCGGTCGTGACCCCGGCCATGATCCGCCGGGCCCACCCGAGGGGTGGGGATTGAGCCTCCCCAGGCTACCGCCCGGGGCCGGGAGGCTTCATTTCCCTTGGTGCCGCCGTCCCCGGCGGCCTCTGGGCAGGTGGCGGCCTCTCGGTGGCGTCCACCGAGCAGATCTTCCTAAAGTGGGGCAATGCGCACCGAGGAAGTCCTGGCCGCGATCGCGACGGGCCTGTGGCGCTGGGACAACGCAGCCGGCACGGTCACGCTCGACGCGGAGGCGGCCCGGCTCCTCGGCCTGCCTCCCGAGCCCGGCAGCTACCGGGAGGCGGCGGTGCGCTCCCGTTTCCACCCGGTCGACTGGAACGAGATCTACGGGGTGGTGAACCTCGCGGTCGCCGAGGGCAGCCTCGCCGAGGCGCGGCTGCGGATCGTGGACGAGCGCGGGCAGGTCCTGCGTACCGTGCGCAGCCGCTCCAAGCCGGTCTTCCGGACGGACGCGGACGCCGACAGCGAGGCCTATGTCCTCTACGGCACGCTCCAGGAGGTCGCCGAGCCGCAGCCCGGCTCCACCGACGCCGCCCACACACCGATCACCGGGGACTGGCGGCGGTCCCGGGAGGCGTTCCTGCTGGACGCCGGGCGGGCGCTGGCCGAGGCCCGGTCCACCGCGGAGGTGCTGCGGGTCGCCGGGTCCCTGTCCATGCCGGGCTTCTCCCCGGACGGCCTCGCGGTCTTCGGCTCGGCCGGGGAACGGCTGACGATCATCGGGCACCACGGGCACAACATCGGGGACGAGGAGCCCTTCACCGACATGCCCCTGGACACCGACTACCCGGCCGCCGAGGTCGTCCGCACCGGCCGCGCGATCTACCTCCCCTCCCCCGACGAGTACCGCCGCCGCTATCCGGCCACCTGGCCGCTCGCCCGGCGCTTCGGGCGGCAGTCCTGGGCCTTCCTGCCCCTGGTGTCGTCCGGCCGCACGATGGGCGCCTGGATGGCCGGGTTCCAGCACCCGGTGGGGTTCTCCCCGGACGAGCGCGCGGTGCTCTCGACGGTCGCCCGGATGCTCGCCCAGGCCCTGGCCCGCGCCGGGGTCGCCGAGACGGAGCGCGAGCTGTCGCTGGGGCTCCAGCGCTCGATGATGCCGACCCTGGGCCCGGAGATCCCCGGGATGACGGTGGCCGCGCGGTACGTGCCGACCGGCGGCGGGCTCCAGGTGGGCGGCGACTGGTACGACATGATCCCGCTGCCCAACGGCCGGATCGCCCTGGTCATCGGCGACGTCCAGGGCCATGACGTGCGGGCCGCCGGGCTGATGGGCCAGCTCCGCATCGCCCTGCGCGCCTACGCGTCCGAGGGGCACCGCCCGGACGCCGTGCTCGCCCGGGCCTCACGCTTCCTGTCCGGGCTCACCGACGCGTACGAGAGCGTCGAGGGCGACGAGGAACCCCCGGCTCCGCGCTTCGCGACCTGCCTGTACGCCGAGGTCGACCCGGAGGCCGGGACCCTGGACATCGCCCGCGCGGGCCACCCCGACCCGGTGGTGATCAGCGCCGACGGGACCGCGGTGATCCGGCAGACGGCCGGGGGCTGCCGCTCGGGATCGAGACGGACTCCGACTACCCCACCACCCGGGTGGTCCTGGAGCCCGGCGAGACGATCATGCTGTGCACGGACGGCCTCATCGAGACCGGCGGGCACGACATGGCGACCGGCTGGACCCGGCTGCGCCCGGTCCTGGAGAAGCCGGCGGATGACCTGGAACAGCTCGCCGACGCCCTGGTCCAGGCCGTGCACGGGCCGACCTCGCACTACACGACGGGGCCGCTCGCGGACCGGCGGGAGGACGACATCGCGGTCCTGGTGCTGCGGCGCGAGAGCGCCCCGGCCCCGGAGACGGCGGCGCGCCGCAGCGTCCTGACCATCGCGCAGGCCGAGCCGGAGCGGATCTCGGTGGGGCGGCAGCTGGTGCGGGAGCTGCTGCACGACTGGAGCGATCCCGAGCAGGTCGACTCGGCGGTCCTGATGGTCTCCGAGATGGCGACCAACGTGCTCGTCCACACGGACGGGGACGCGCTGATGGTGGCGGAGGTCTCCGGCGAGCAGGGTGAACGACGGCTGCGGGTCGAGGTCGCCGACGCGAGCGACGAGCTGCCGCACAAGCGGCGGCCGGGGGAGATGGCGTCCAGCGGGCGGGGGCTCGTGCTGATGGAGATGCTGGCGGATGCGTGGGGGGTGGATCCGCGGGGGGAGGGGAAGTCGATCTGGTTCGAGCTGTACGAGTCGGATGAGCCGGGGGTTCTTTGAGCGGGTGGGGGACCCCGGGCCGTGGCTCTCCGAGAGCTCGGGCGCGTCCCCGTGACGGTTCCGTCCTCAAGCACCGGACGGGCTGGTTCTGCCGGGTCCGGGCCCACAGCGAGCACGGGCCCACCGGCGCGAGGGTTCCGTCCTCAAGCGCCGGACGGGCTGGGAGGTGCGCCGGACGGGCCGGGTTTGCCGGGCCCGGCCCACAGCAAGCGCGGGCCCACCACCGCAAGGGTTCCGTCCTCAAGCGCCGGACGGGCTGGGAGGTGCGCCGGACGGGCCGGGGTGGGCGTCCGGCGGGCCGGGGCCGGTCTCCGGCGGGGTGGGGTCCTCGGGGCCGCCGGGCCGCCCGCGCAGTTCGCCCAGGACGCCGAAAGCCGCCGCGCACAGGGGGACCGCCAGCAGCATGCCCATCAGGCCGGCCACGCTCGCTCCCGCCGTCAGGGCGATCATGATCATCGCGGGGTGCATCTGCACCGTACGGCTCTGGATCATCGGCTGGAGCACATGGCCCTCCAGCACCTGGACCGCGAGGACCACCCCCAGCGCCCACAGAGCGATCACGAACCCCCGGTCGGCCAGCGCGACCAGCACCGCCACCGCGCCGGAGAGGAACGCCCCCAGGTACGGGATGTACGCGCCGACGAAGACCAGCGCGCCGAGCCCCACCGCCCCCGGCACGTCCAGGATCAGCAGGCCCACCGTGATGCACACGGCGTCGATCAGGGCGATGAACGTGGTGCCGCGCATGAAGCCCTCGACGGCCTCGAACGCCCGCCGCCCCATGGCCTCCACGAGGTCCCCCGTGCCGCGCGGGGCCACCGTGTGGGCCAGGTTCACCGCCCGGTCCGAGTCGCGCAGGAAGAAAAACGTCAGCAGCAGGGCCAGCACACTGGTCGCCACCAGCGAACCGATCAGGCTGATGCCGCTGAGCAGCCCGCCCGCCGCGCTCGCCCCGAACTTCTCGACCAGGCCCTTCGCGTTGTCGGCCAGATCGTCGACGTCCGTGGCCCCGGCGATCTCCAGGTGGTCGACGACCCACTGGCCCGCGTCCTTCAGCGAGGCGACGATCTGGTCGCCGGAGTCGACCAGGGCGGTGACGACGATGTACCCGGCGCCGCCGACCACCGCGACGAGGGCGGCACAGGTCAGCCCCGCGGCCAGCGAACGGTTGAGGCGGCGCGCGACGAGCCAGCGGTGGACGGGGCCGAGCAGTGCGGTGCCGAGCAGGGCCAGCAGCACCGGGGTGACCGCGGTCTTGAGGGCGACGACCAGCCAGATCGCTACGGCGGCGACGCCCACGACGAGCAGGACCACGCAGCACCAGGCGGCGGCGCGGCGGGCGCTGTCGGGCAGGAGGGGCTTGGACGCGGGCACCCTCCCAGCCGATCACGGGGTGCGCCGGCGGGCTCGCCGGCGCACCCCGTACGGGTGACGGAGCGTCACATGCCGTGGACGGCGGGGACCGTGCCCAGGCGGCCGGCCTGGAAGTCCTCGAAGGCCTGCTTCAGTTCGGCCTGACTGTTCATCACGAACGGTCCGTAGTGGGCCATCGGCTCCCGGATCGGGCGGCCGCCGAGGAGGACGACCTCCAGGTCCGGGGTGTGGCCGTCCTGCCGCTCGTCCGCGCGGACGGTCAGCGAACCGCCGGTCCCGAACACCGCGGTCTGGCCCATCGCGATCGGGCGGCGTTCCGCGCCGACCGTGCCGCGCCCGGCCAGGACGTACGCGAGGCCGTTGAAGTCCTCGCGCCACGGCAGGGTCACCTCGGCGCCGGGCCGGACGGTGGCGTGGATCATCGTGATCGGGGTGTGGGTGATGCCCGGGCCCTGGTGGCCGTCGAGTTCACCGGCGATGACACGGAGCAGCGCGCCGCCGTCCGGGGAGGCGAGGAGCTGGACCTCGCCGCCGCGGATGTCCTGGTAGCGCGGGTCCATCATCTTGTCGGCCTTGGGCAGGTTCACCCAGAGCTGGAGGCCGTGGAAGAGGCCGCCGGACTGGACGAGCGACTCCGGCGGGGCCTCGATGTGCAGCAGGCCCGAGCCGGCGGTCATCCACTGGGTGTCGCCGTTCTCGATGGTGCCGCCGCCACCGTTGGAGTCCTGGTGGATGAAGGTCCCGTCGATCAGGTACGTGACGGTCTCGAAGCCGCGGTGCGGGTGCCAGGGGGTGCCCTTCGGCTCCCCGGCGGCGTACTCCACCTCACCCATCTGGTCCATCATGATGAACGGGTCGAGGTGCCGGTAGTTGATCCCCGCGAACGCGCGGCGGACGGGGAAGCCCTCGCCCTCGAAACCGCTGGGCGCGGTCGTGACGGCGAGCACGGGACGGGCCACGGCGTCACCCGAAGCGGCCACCTTGGGCAGGGTCAGCGGGTTGTCGACAGTCACTGCGGGCATGGGAGCCACCTCCGGGCGAGTGTTCTGGAATCAATTTAGTTGAATGGTGAACATCTTGCAAGGCGTCACGCATTCCCGAGGGCGGCCGGGACGGACCGAGGGCCCGCGCCGTCCTGGCGCGGGCCCTCGCCCGACAGAAGAAACCGCAGGTCAACGACGCTGCGGACACCGAACTCCTAGCCGTACATACGGCGCATCGCGAAGTCGACCATCTGCTCGACGGCTTTGGCGTCGAAGACCATCCGGTGGTCGCCCTCCATGTCCAGGACGAAGCCGTACCCCGTCGGCAGCAGGTCGATCACCTCGGCCCCGGTGATCACGAAGTACTTCGACTCCTTGCCCGCGTACCGCCGCAGTTCCTTGAGCGTGGTGAACATCGGGATCACCGGCTGCTGCGTGTTGTGCAGCGCCAGGAAGCCGGGGTTGTCGCCGCGCGGGCAGTAGACCTTCGACGTGGCGAAGATCTGCTGGAAGTCCTCGGCGGAGAGGGAGCCGGTGGTGAAGGCCCGGACCGCGTCGGCCAGGGAGGGCGGCGACGGTTCGGGATACAGCGGCTGCTCCCCGTAGCCGCCGCCCATCTGACCCATCTGGCCCATCTGACCCATCTGCTGCTGAGCACCAGGGTTCTGGTCGTAGCCGTACATGCTGCAAAGAGTAATCGGACACATCTACGGCTTGAGGGGTTGCGCCTTATTACTGACGGGTAGCATCATCGGAGAGGTCAGCTGATAGACCTACGCCTGCCTGTCGCCCGACCCGCATCACTCCCCGGGGCGCTGTGGCGCCACTGCTATGGATTACGGAGCCTTCCCATGGGGCACTACAAGTCGAATCTCCGCGACATCGAGTTCAACCTCTTCGAGGTCCTCGGGCGCGACAAGGTGTACGGCACCGGTCCGTTCGGTGAGATGGACGTCGACACCGCGAAGAGCATCCTGGACGAGATCGCCCGCCTCGCGGAGAACGAGCTCGCCGACTCCTTCGCCGACGCCGACCGCAACCCGCCGGTCTTCGACCCGGAGACCAAGACCGCCCCGGTCCCGGCGAGCTTCAGGAAGTCGTACCAGGCCTTCATGGACTCCGAGTACTGGCGTCTGGGCCTGCCCGAGGAGATCGGCGGCACCACCTCCCCCGCTCCCTGATCTGGGGCTACGCGGAGCTGCTGCTCGGCTCGAACCCGGCCGTGTGGATGTACTCCTCCGGCCCGGCCTTCGCCGGCATCCTCTTCGACGAGGGCAACGAGGAGCAGAAGAAGATCGCGGAGATCGCCGTCGAGAAGCAGTGGGGCTCGACGATGGTGCTGACCGAGCCGGACGCCGGCTCGGACGTCGGCGCCGGCCGGACGAAGGCCGTGCGGCAGGAGGACGGCTCCTGGCACATCGAGGGTGTGAAGCGCTTCATCACCTCGGGCGAGCACGACATGTCCGAGAACATCATCCACTACGTGCTGGCCCGCCCCGAGGGTGCCGGACCGGGCACCAAGGGCCTCTCGCTCTTCATGGTCCCGAAGTTCCACTTCGACTGGACGACCGGCGAGCTGGGCGAGCGCAACGGCGTGTACGCGACGAACGTCGAGCACAAGATGGGCCTCAAGGCGTCCAACACCTGCGAGATGACGTTCGGCGACCAGCACCCCGCCAAGGGCTGGCTGATCGGCGACAAGCACGACGGCATCCGCCAGATGTTCCGCATCATCGAGTTCGCCCGCATGATGGTCGGCACGAAGGCCATCGCCACCCTCTCCACGGGCTACCTGAACGCCCTGGAGTACGCCAAGGAGCGCGTCCAGGGTCCGGACCTGGCGAACTTCATGGACAAGACGGCGCCCAAGGTCACCATCACGCACCACCCCGACGTGCGCCGCTCGCTCATGACGCAGAAGGCGTACGCCGAGGGCATGCGCTCCCTCGTGCTGTACACCGCCACCGTCCAGGACGCGATCCAGGAGCAGGAGGCCGCGGGCGAGGACGCCAAGGCGCTGAACGGCCTCAACGACCTGCTGCTGCCGATCGTGAAGGGCTACGGCTCCGAGAAGTCCTACGAGCAGCTCGCGCAGTCGCTCCAGACCTTCGGCGGCTCCGGCTACCTCCAGGAGTACCCGGTCGAGCAGTACATCCGGGACGCCAAGATCGACACCCTCTACGAGGGCACCACCGCGATCCAGGGCCAGGACTTCTTCTTCCGGAAGATCGTCCGCGACCAGGGCGCCTCGCTCAACACGCTCTCCGAGGAGATCAAGAAGTTCCTCGCGGGCGCCCAGGGCAACGAGGAGCTGGCCCCGGCGCTGGACTCCCTCGCCAAGGCCGCCGTGGACCTGGAGGCGATCGTCGGCACGATGATCACCGACCTCACCGCGACCGGCGAGGACGTCAAGAACATCTACAAGGTCGGCCTCAACACGACCCGCCTGCTGATGGCCTCCGGCGATGTCGTCGTCGGCTACCTGCTGCTCAAGGGCGCGGCCGTGGCGGCCGAGAAGCTGCCGACCGCCTCCGCGAAGGACGTGCCCTTCTACCAGGGCAAGATCGCCGCCGCGAAGTTCTTCGCCGCGAACGTCCTGCCGGGCGTCTCGACCGAGCGCGCGCTCGCCGAGTCGATCGACAACTCGCTGATGGAGCTGGACGAGGCCGCCTTCTAGGAGCTCGCAGCCGCTCAGCACATCCGACAGCGCCGCCGCCCGGAGACGTCCGGGCGGCGGCGCTTCGCACGACCGCGGACCGGGAGCGACGGCGCCGCCGATCTCGCGGTCACCGGATACCGGACCCCGGGTCCTCGTTACAGTGAAGAACATGAGTTCCCCTCTCCGGTTCGACCGTGCGCACACCGATGACCTGATGACCTTCCTGGCGGCCAGCCCGTCCCCGTACCACGCCGTGGCCAACGCCGCCGCCCGGCTGGCGGAGGCAGGCTTCCGGCAGGTCGAGGAGACCGCCGCCTGGGACGGCTCGGCGGGCGGGAAGTACGTGCTGCGCGGCGGGGCCATCGTCGCCTGGTACGTGCCGGAGGGCGCCGAGGCGCACACCCCGTTCCGGATCGCGGGGGCGCACACCGACTCCCCGAACCTGCGGGTGAAGCCGCTGCCCGACACCGGGGCGCACGGCTGGCGCCAGATCGCCGTCGAGGTCTACGGCGGCACCCTGCTCAACACCTGGCTCGACCGGGATCTGGGCCTGGCCGGGCGGATCTCGCTGCGCGACGGCACGCACCGGCTGGTCAACATCGACCGGGCGCTGCTGCGGGTGCCGCAGCTGGCGGTCCACCTGGACCGTTCGGCCAACACCGAGGGGCTCAAGCTCGACCGTCAGAAGCACATGCAGCCGATCTGGGGACTCGGCGATGTGGAAGAGGGCGACCTGATCCGCTTCGTCGCGGAGGAGGCGGGGGTCGACGCGGAGGACGTCACCGGCTGGGACCTGATGCCGCACGCCATCGAGCCGCCGTCCTACCTGGGCCGGGACCGGGAGCTGGTGGCCGGGCCGCGGATGGACAACCTTCTCTCGGTGCACGCCGCGACCGCCGCCCTGGCCGCCGTCGCCGGGCTCCCCGACGCCGACATCCCGTACATCCCGGTGTTCGCGGCCTTCGACCACGAGGAGAACGGCTCGCAGTCCGACACCGGCGCCGACGGGCCGCTGCTGGGCTCGGTGCTGGAGCGCTCCGTGTTCGCGCGCGGCGGCACGTACGAGGATCGCGCCCGCGCCTTCGCCGGGACCGTCTGCCTCTCCTCCGACACCGGCCACGCCGTGCACCCCAACTACGCGGAGCGGCACGACCCGACGCACCACCCGGTCGCCAACGGCGGGCCGATCCTCAAGGTCAACGTCAACATGCGGTACGCCACCGACGGCAGCGGCCGTGCGGTGTTCGCCGCGGCCTGCGAGAAGGCGGGCGTGCCGTGGCAGAGCTTCGTGTCCAACAACGCGATGCCCTGCGGCACGACCATCGGACCGATCACCGCGGCCCGGCACGGCATCCAGACCGTGGACATCGGCGTGGCGATCCTCTCGATGCACAGCGCCCGTGAGCTGTGCGGGGCCGACGACCCGTATCTGCTGGCGAACGCGCTCACCGCGTTCCTGGCCGGCTGACCGGGAAACGCCCAACCACCTCCGCGCACATGGTTGTTGCCGGGCCGGGTACGCGAGTCGTACACCGGCCCGGACTCACCGGGCGGTCGAGGAGGCGGAATTCATGGGACTCGGAGGATGCATTCTCCTGATCGGTGCGGGCGCGATCCTGGCGTTCGCCACCGACTGGAAGATGGACACCGTCAATGTCGACCTGGTCGGCTGGATCATGATGCTCGTCGGCCTCGTCGGGGTCTTCGTCTATATGAGCATCGCGCGGCGTCGCCGCATGGTCGTGCCGCCCACCACGACGGTCGTCCAGGACGACCAGCAGCGCTACCAGTAGAGGCTGACGCCCGGGTCGCCCCGCACGGGGGCGACCCGTACCGGCGCGTCAGCCCTGCTCGTCCATCCCGGCCAGCACCAGCGCCAGCCGGGACGCGCCCGCCTCGGTGACGCGGACCGGCACCCCCAGTCCTGCTGGTGCACATGGCAGGCCGGGTACTCGTTGGCCGGGTCGTCGTCGCAGGACGCCGCCATCGCGGAGACGTGCAGCACGCCCTCGGTGACCCCGTCGGCGAGGACCACATCGCGTCCGAGGTCCGTCCCCGCGCCGGAGCCGTCCGCCAGCAGCTCGGGCGGAGTGGCGGAGACCAGGAGCCGGGTGGAGGGACCGTAGCGGGTGTCCAGCTTCTGCCCCGCGGGCGCCTGGAAGACCACATCGAGGCGGAGGGTACCCGGGGCGATCTCGGTGGCGGCCCGCTGGGTGCGGTGCGCCTGGTCGGCGACCTGGACGGCCTCCTCGGGCAGCCGGAGGCGGGTCAGCCGGTGGCGGGCCGACTCGACGACGACGAGATCGCCGTCGGCCAGCACCGCGTCGCTGGGCTCGCGGACGTCGGTGGCCAGCGTGGTGACCTCGCCGGACGCCGGGTCGTACCGGCGCAGGGCGTGGTTGTACGTGTCGCTGATCGCGACGGACCCGTCGGGCAGCGCGGTCACGCCGATCGGGTGCTGCAGGAGCGCCTGGCCGGCCGCCCCGTCCCGGTGGCCGAAGTCGAAGAGGCCAGTGCCGACGGCCGTGTGGACGTGCTCGTCGCGGTCGACCCAGCGCAGTGCGGAGGTCTCCGAGTCGGCGACCCAGAGCCGCTCCCCGTCGGCGGAGACGGCGAGCCCGGACGGCTGGGCGAACCAGGCCTCGGCGGCCGGCCCGTCGACCAGGCCCTCGTTGGTGGTCCCGGCGGCCACGCGTACGGTCGCGCTCTCGGGGTCGTACGTCCACAGCTGGTGCACACCCGCCATGGCGATCCACAGCCGGTCGCCGAACCAGGCGAGGTCCCAGGGCGAGGAGAGGTCCACCTCGCGGGCCGGGCCGCTGGTCGGGGTCCCCTGCCACCACTGGCGGCCGGTCCCGGCGAGGGTGCTGGTCACCCCGGTCGTGAGGTCCAGGGCGCGGAGGGCGTGGTTGACGGTGTCCGCGACGGCGACGCGGCCGTCCGGGAGCACGGCGAGCCCCTGCGGTTCGCTGAACCGGGCGTCGTCCGGGCCGCCGTCGCTCAAGCCGCGTTCACCGGTGCCGAAGTGGCGTCGTACGGTCTCGCCGTCGGCGTCCAGCTCGACCAAACGGTGCCGGGTGGTGTCGGAGACCAGGAAGCCGCCGTCCGGCAGGAGCAGCGCCTTGCCGGGGAAGCGCAGATGCGTGGCGACGGGCTCGGGCGCGACGTAGGGGCCGTCGCCGCGGCGGAGCGTGCCCTTGGCCCCGTGCTCGGCCTCCAGCTCCTCGACGAGCTTTTCGATGGCGTGCGCGTGCCCCTCGCCCGCGTGCTGGGCGACGACGTAGCCCTCGGGGTCGATCACGACGAGCGTCGGCCAGGCGCGGACGGCGTACTGCCTCCAGGTGGCCAGCTCGGGGTCGTCGAGGACGGGGTGGTGGACCTCGTAGCGCTCGACGGCGTCGACGACGGCCTGGTGCTCGGCCTCGTGGACGAACTTGGGCGAGTGGACACCGATGATCACCACGGTGTCGCGGTGTTTCTCCTCCAGCTCGCGCAGCTCGTCCAGGACATGCAGACAGTTCACACAGCAGAACGTCCAGAAGTCGAGGATGACGATACGTCCTCGCAGGTCAGCGAGGGTGTACTGCTGGTCGCCTGTATTGAGCCAGCCGCCCTTGCCGATGAGTTCGGGGGCGCGGACGCGTGCACGTGTTGCCATGTCACCAGTCAACACCGTCCCGGCCTGCGCGCATTCCGCCGGGCCCCGGGGGAACCTGTGCCCCATGAGACTTCTCGTACGTGAGCGGCTGTTCGCCATCGGCGACGACTACTGGATCGAGGACGACGGGGGCCGGAAGGTCTTCCTGGTCGACGGCAAGGCGATGCGGCTGCGCGACACCTTCGAGCTGAAGGACACCGACGGCCGGGTCCTGGTCGAGCTGCGCCAGAAGCTGATCAGCCTGCGCGACACGATGCTCATCGAGCGGGGCGGCGAGGAGCTGGCGAAGGTCAAGCGCAAGCGGCTGTCGCTGCTCCGCAACCACTACCGGGTGACGCTGGTGGACGGTACGGAGCTGGACGTCAGCGGCAAGATCCTGGACCGCGAGTTCGCCATCGAGTACGACGGTGAGCTGCTGGCCCAGATCTCGCGCCGCTGGCTGACCCTCCGGGACACGTACGGCATCGACGTCGTCCGGGACGACGCCGACACCGCGCTGCTCATCGCCGTGGCGATGTGCGTGATCGTCCTGGCGGACAAGGAGAACGAGGGCTGAAGCCCGCGCGCGGGCGGGCTCCTTGTTTCACGTGAAACGTGGAGCCCGTCGAGCCGGCCCGGTCAGGGTGCGACGCGTCCCGCCTGCCGCGCGGCCGCTCGCCGGTCCGCGTGGACGAAGGCCGCCGCCGCGAGTGCGACGGTGGCCGCGAAGGAGACCGCGAGGGCCGGGTTGAGCCAGGACGGGACGACCCCGCTGTTGAACTCCCGGCCGTCGGTGGTGCGGCACAGGACGTCCACCGGGATGAACCGCACGTCGTGCGTCTCCACCACGGCATCCTCCGGCAGGTCGGGCGCGTACCGGCATGCGTGCATCGGCGTCGAGTCCGCCCCCGACCCGACCTCGCTGACCGCGAAGCCGGCCAGGAGAAGGCCGAGGAGGTAGAGGACGACCGTGACCGCTGCGGCGAAGATCGCCGTGCCACGGAGCAACGTCGATGCTTCACCGTCCTGTTGAGCCATGGCGCTCACTGTAGACGGGCGGCGCCCCCGGCCACGGGCACGGACGCCTCCCGAGGCAGCCGGGCGCCCCCCGGACCCCGTCGCGCTGCCCTCAGAGCGGTGACGTGAGTCCCAGCCGGCGGTCCTTCAGGGCCGGGAACTGGTCCCGGGTCGCGCGTACCTTGTCCGCGTCCAGCTCGACGGTCAGGACCTCCTCGTCCGCACCCGCCTGGGCCAGCACCTCGCCCCAGGGGTCGACGACGATGCTGTGGCCGGCCTGCTGGACGTCGCCGTGGGTGCCCGCCGTGCCGACGGCGAGCACGTACGCCTGATTCTCCACGGCGCGGGCCTGCGCCAGGAGGGTCCAGTGGGAGCGGCGGCGCTCGGGCCAGCCCGCCGCGACGACGAGCGTCTCGGCGCCCGCGTCGACGAGGCCCCGGAACTGCTCGGGGAAGCGCAGGTCGTAACAGGTGGCGAGGCCCAGGATGGTGTCCGGCAGGGCGACGGTCACCAGCTCCTCGCCCGCGCCCATCATCACCGCCTCGCCCTGGTCGAAGCCGAAGCGGTGGATCTTGCGGTAGGCGGCCCTGCGCTCACCCTCGGGCGAGAAGACCAGGCTGGTGTTGTAGAGGGTGCCGTCGTCCGCCCGTTCGACGAAGGAGCCCGCGTGCAGCCAGACACTGGCCTCGGCCGCCGCCTTCGCCATCGCCTCGTGCGTGGGGCCCTCCAGCGGCTCGGCCTCCGCCTCGAAGGCGGTGTAGGCGAACGCCCCGACCGGCCAGAGTTCGGGAAGAACCACCAGGTCGGCGCCGCGCTGGGCGACCACCAGGGAGGCCGCTCGGACCCTGCGGGCCTCGACGGATTCGTCCGGGTCTACTGCGATCTGGATGAGGGAGGCGCGCACACTACCACCGTCCTGGCATTCAAGCCGTCAACACGGGCCTACGATCGTCACACGAAAGCACTGCCGGGGTGCCTGCTCGCAGCGTAACTTGGACCCACCGACGATCGGGGGGTGGGGGAAGGAGCGGGGCTGGGTGTGTGCAGCTGCAAGGCGGAGGATCGAGGCATGGCGAAGCCATGGTGATTGACGACAACGCCGCAGATGCGCGTGCCCAGCCCCGCGACGCCGCCCCCCGATCGTCGGTGGGTCCGAGCGACCGAACCTCCCACGCAGCTCGCCGACAGTGCCGTCAGAGCCGGCCCACCCGCCAGCACTCCCTGCTCTCTCCAGCCCATGCACCGCAGAACCGCACGAGGGGTCCCGTGACCGTCCATCCCAGCCTCCAGCCCTACACCGACGCCGCGACCCACTCCATCGAGGCGATAGCCGAGCTGGTGAAGCCCCTTCCCGAGAGCGAGTGGAACCGCCGCACGCCCTGCCCGGGATGGTCGGTGCGCGACATCGTGTCGCACGTCATCGGCATGGAGTGCGAGATGCTCGGCGATCCCCGGCCGATCCACACCCTGCCGCGCGACCTCTACCACGTGCAGAGCGACTTCGCCCGCTACATGGAGATGCAGGTCGACGTCCGGCGCCACCACACCTCCCCGGAGATCACCGCCGAGCTGGAGTACGTCCTCATCCGCCGGGCCCGCCAGATCCGCAACGAGTCGCGCAGCCCCGAGACCAAGGTCCGCGCGCCCCTGGGCGCCGAGCAGACCCTCGAAACGGCGTTGAATCTGCGGGCCTTCGACGTGTGGGTGCACGAGCAGGACCTGCGCACCACGCTCGGCCAGCCGGGCAACCTGGACTCCCCCGGCGCGCTGATCACCCGCGACATGCTGCTCCTCGGGCTGCCGAAGGTGGTCGCCAAGAGCGCGGGCGCGCCGGCCAACTCGGCGGTCGTCGTCGACGTGCACGGCCCGGTGGAGTTCCTGCGGACGGTCCGGGTCGACGCGGAGGGCCGCGGTTCGATCGACGGCGCGCCGTCGCTGGGCCCCGCCGTGACGCTGTCGCTGGACTGGGAGACGTACGTCCGCCTTGCCTGCGGCCGGGTCCGGCACGCGGCCGTCGCCGACCGGATCAAGATCGAGGGCGACCAGGAACTGGCCACGGCGATCCTGGACAACTTCGCCGTGACCCCGTGACCCCGTTACCGCCGCACGGGCACGTGCCCGCGCCCCGGGGTGAGGGCTACGCGGGCACGTGCACGGCCTCGACGCGGCTGACCACGTGGTGCTCGCGTTCCCTGAGGACGGCCCGTCGGCGCAGCCGCAGGATCTGGGCGACGCCGAACGCCTCCAGGACGAAGACCGAGGCGAACGCGACGCGGTAGTTGTCGCCCGTGGCGTCCAGCAGGACCCCGACGGCCAGCAGGGTGGTCATCGAGGCGACGAAGCCGCCCATGTTGACGATGCCGGAGGCGGTGCCCTGGCGCTCGGGCGGGTTGGCCGGGCGGGCGAAGTCGAAGCCGACCATCGAGGCCGGTCCGCAGGCGCCCAGCACCAGGCACAGGACGATCAGCAGCCACATCGGCGTGTGGTCGGCCGGGTAGAAGATCGCGGACGCCCAGAGCAGGGCCGTCGTCGCCACCGTGCCGAGCGCGATCGGGGTACGCGCCTCGTGGTGACGGGCGATGATCTGCCCGTAGACGAGGCCCACCACCATGTTGGACAGCACCACCAGGGTGAGCAGCGTGCCCGCCGTGCCCCGGCTCAGCTCCTGGGCCTCGACCAGGAACGGCATCCCCCACAGCAGCAGGAACACCATCGCCGGGAACTGGGTGGTGAAGTGCACCCACATCCCGAGCCGGGTCCCCGGCTCCCGCCAGGCGGCGGCGATCTGCCGGCGGACGTACGCGGCCCCCGCGTGCTCGGCGGGCGGCGGCTCGTGGCCCTCGGGGTGGTCCTTCAGGAAGAGCAGGAGCAGCACCAGCACCACGACGCCCGCCAGCGAACTGCCCACGAACGTCGTGGTCCAGCCGTAGCTGTGCAGCGCCCGCGCGATGAACAGCGTCGAGACGAGGTTGCCCGCCATCCCGAACAGCGCGGCGACCTGCCCGATCAGCGGTCCGCGCCGGGCCGGGAACCAGCGGCTGCCGAGCCGCAGCACGCTGATGAACGTCATCGCGTCGCCGCAGCCGAGCAGGGCGCGGGCGGCCAGCGCCATCCCGTACGAGGGGAGAGCGCGAAGCCGAGCTGTCCGACGGTGAACAGCACGACCCCGAGGGTGAGGACCTTCTTGGTGCCGAGCCGGTCGACCATCAGCCCGACGGGTATCTGCATGCCCGCGTAGACCAGGAGCTGGAGGATGGAGAACGTGGAGAGCGCCGAGGCGTTGACGTCGAAGCGGTCGGCGGCGTCGAGTCCGGCGACGCCCAGACTCGTCCGGAAGATGATCGCGACGAAGTAGACGGCGACGCCGATGCCCCAGACCCAGGCGGCACGCCGGCCGCCGGGCGGGTCACCGGGCAGGGAGAGCGTGGGGGAGGCCGAGCTCACCGGTCCTCACCCCGCACCAGCTCCCGCACCCGGCCGACATGGCGGCGCACGACCAGGGCCGCCCCGTCGGCGTCCCCGGCCCGGATCGCCTCCAGCAGCTCACCGTGCTCGGTGATGTTGGCCTCGATCCTGCCCGGGTGCGCCTCCATCACCGCGACGCCCATGCGCAGCTGACGGTCGCGCAGCTGGTCGTAGAGGCGCGAGAGGATCTCGTTGCCCGCGTCCTTGACGATCTCGGCGTGGAAACAGCGGTCCGTGACGGCCACCGCCGCCAGATCCCCGGCCTCCGCCAGCTGCCGCTGCTCCTCCAGGAGCTGCTCCAGGCGCTCGATCAGCTGCGGGGACGCGGGCACGGCCTTGCGCGCCGCGAACTCCTCGACCAGCAGCCGGGTTTCCACCACGTCCTTGATCTCCTGCGCGGAGACGGCGAGGACGAGCGCGCCCTTCTTCGGGTAGAGCTTGATCAGCCCCTCGACCTCCAGCCGCAGCAGCGCCTCGCGCACGGGCGTCCGCGAGACCCCGACCGCGTCCGCCAGATCCCCTTCGGTGAGCAGCGTCCCGCCCTCGTAACGCCGTTCCAGGACGGCTTCCTTGATGTGCGTGTAGACCCGCTCGGCGGCGGGTGGGCGCTTGAGGGAGGAGGGCGTGGACCGTACGGGGGCGGAGGATGCGGCAGGCATGCGCACAGCATAGATACAACATGCACGCATGGGGGCCGGCGTCCGGATTCTGGACCTCCGCCAGACCCGGAGACGCCATACAGTTCAGGCTTCCCTGAATTCAGATATCTCTGTACTGTCATCCCATGCTGACCGTCGCTTCCGACATCGAGGTGCTCGCGCGGTTCGGCCGCGCGCTCGCCGACCCGATCCGCTGCCGCCTCCTGCTCGCGCTCCGCGAGGCACCCGCGTACCCCTCCGACCTCGCCGAAGCCCTGGGCATCTCGCGCACCCGGCTCTCCAACCACCTGGCATGCCTGCGCGACTGCGGCCTGGTCGTCACCTCGCCGGACGGCCGCCGCACGCGCTACGAACTGGCCGACGAACGCCTCGGGACCGCCCTGGACGATCTGCGCTCCGCGGTGGTGGCCGTCGAGACCGACCGCACCTGCCCGGACGCCGAGACGGAAGGGTGCTGCTGATGACCACGCTCTCCCTCGGCCCCTCGCCGGCCCGCCGGGACGCCCTCGCCCGCCGGATACGGCTGCTGGTCGCGGCCACCATCGCCTACAACGTCGTCGAGGCGGTCGTCGCCCTCACCGCCGGAACGCTCGCCTCCTCCAGCGCGCTGATCGGCTTCGGCCTGGACTCCGTCATCGAGGTCTCCTCCGCCACCGCGGTCGCCTGGCAGTTCTCCGCCCGCGAGCACGCGGTGCGCGAGGCCCGGGAGAGGACGGCCCTGCGGGTCATCGCCGTGTCGTTCCTCGCCCTCGCCGCGTACGTCGCCGTCGACGCGGTCCGCGCGCTGGCCGGGACCGGCGAGGCCGAACCCTCCCCGCTCGGCATCGTCATCGCCGCGCTCTCGCTGGCGATCATGCCGTTCCTGTCGGCCGCCCAGCGGCGCGCGGGCCGCGAGATCGGCTCCGCGTCCGCCGTCGCCGACTCCCAGCAGACCCTGCTGTGCACGTACCTCTCCGCCGTCCTGCTGGTCGGCCTGATCCTCAACGCGGCGTTCGGCTGGTCCTGGGCGGACCCGGTGGCCGCTCTCGCCATCGCCGGCCTCGCGGTCAAGGAAGGCCGCGAGGCATGGCGCGGCAAGGGCTGCTGCGCGCCGACGGCCCAGGGTCAAGCCTGCGCAAAATCACCCGTTCGGTAATACATCCCTTGCCCCTCCTCAGGAGTCTCTTCCACGAGCGGCACCCTTATGTGGCCGCATATCAGGGGCATTTGGGAGCATTCAGTTGAAAATCGGCATCAATCGCGTCTCCGTCATGGCCACCGTGACGCTCACCGCCGGTGCGGTGCTCGCGGGCAGCGCCTTCGCCTCCACGGCACAGGCCGCCGCGCCGCCGGCGCCGAAGATCGTCGCCAAGGGCGGCTTCCTGATGAACGACGGCACCGGGAAGACCCTCTTCACCAAGTCCGCGGACACCCGCCGGGCCACCGGTTCGACCACGAAGATCATGACGGCGCTGGTCGTCCTGTCCCAGAAGAACGTGAACCTGAAGTCCAAGGTCACGATCCAGAAGGCGTACAGCGACTACATCGTCTCGAAGAACGCCTCGTCGGCCCGGCTCATCGTCGGCGACAAGGTGACGGTGGGCCAGCTCCTCTACGGCCTGATGCTCCCCTCCGGCTGCGACGCCGCGTACGCCCTGGCCGACAAGTTCGGCTCCGGCTCGACCCGTGCCGCGCGGGTGAAGTCGTTCATCGGCAAGATGAACTCCACGGCGAAGAGCCTCAAGCTGAAGAACACCCGCTTCGACTCGTTTGACGGCATCGGGAGCGGCAACAACTACTCCACTCCCCGTGATCTGACGAAGATCGCCAGCAAGGCGATGAAGAACTCCACGTTCCGCTCGATCGTCAAGACCAAGTCGACGAAGCAGAAGGTGACCACGAAGAGCGGTGGTCACCGCTACATGTCGTGGACGAACACCAACAAGCTGCTCGGCAGCTACAGCGGCGCGACCGGCGTCAAGACCGGCTCCGGCCCGACCGCCAAGTACTGCCTGGTCTTCGCGGCGACCCGCAAGGGCAAGACGGTCATCGGCACGGTGCTCACGTCGACCTCCGAGGCGAACCGCACCGCCGACGCGAAGAAGCTGATGGACTACGGCTTCAAGAAGTAGGGCCTCCGCCCCCGCACAGGCGAGGAGGCCGGTGGGCCCGCGCGGTCGCCGTGCGGGCCCACGCATCAGGGGTTCACAGCCGGATTCTTTGCCATGGCTGCGTACATCCTTGCGGGCCGGTCATGAGTCTCGTATCGGGGCCTCTCCATATGGCCGGTCCCTCAAGGCATTCGCGGAATCGGAGCGTTCATTGATATCGAGCCACAAGACCCGCCCCGAAGCCGGTCGCCAGGCCCGCGGCAAGCGCCTGCGCAACTCTGTCGTCGCGGCCGTCGTATCCGGTGGTGTGATGCTCGGGGTCACGCCCCTCGCGTCGCCTGCCCAGGCCGCTGCCGCCCTGCCGACGCTCAGCGCCAAGGGCGCGTTCCTGCAGGACAGGGCGACCGGCGCCAAGAAGTACGGCAAGGCCGCCGACATCAAGCGGCAGATGGCCAGCACCACCAAGGTCATGACCGCCGCCGTGGTCGTCAACACCCCCGGCGTCGATCTGTCCCGCAAGGTGACCATCTCGCAGACCTACCGCGACTACGTCACGGCCCAGGGCGCCAGCACGGCGGATCTGAAGACCGGCGACAAGGCGACGGTCCGTCAGCTGCTGCACGCCCTGATGCTTCCGTCCGGCTGCGACGCGGCGTACGCGCTCGCCGACACCTTCGGCGTGGGCTCCACCCGGGCAGCCCGGACCAAGCAGTTCATCGGCCAGATGAACGCCAAGGCCGCATCGCTCGGGATGACCAACACCAAGTTCGACTCGTTCGACGGCATTTCGGCGGCCGGGAACAACTACTCGACCCCGCGCGATCTCGCGCAGCTCGCCAGCTACGCGATGCGGGGCTCGACCCTGCGCGGCATCGTGAGCACCACCAAGTACGTGGCCCCCGTGACCACCAGCTCCGGCGGGACACGCACGTACACCTGGTACAACACCAACCAGCTGCTCGGCTCCTACAGCGGCGCCGTCGGCATCAAGACCGGCACCGGCACCGCGGCGGGTCCCTGCCTCATCTTCGCCGCCACCCGGGGCGACAAGACGTACGTCGGCGTCATCCTGAACGGCACCGACCGCTACAACGACGCGGCCAAGCTGCTCGACTACTACTACGGTTCCAGCACCGCGTCGACCATGAAGCTGCGCACGCTGCCCCAGGGCGCACAGCGCGACTGATCCGGCACCGGGCATGACAGAAGGGTGCGGCCACCTGAGGTGGCCGCACCCTTCTTCCGTTCGTCGATCAGGCCCAGGTGATGAGCCGCTTCGGCTGCTCCAGGATCGCCGCCACATCGGCCAGCACCTTGGAGCCCAGCTCGCCGTCGACCAGGCGGTGGTCGAACGACAGGGCCAGGGTGGTGACCTGACGCGGCTTCACCTTGCCCTTGTGGACCCACGGCTGGAGCTTGATCGCACCGACCGCCAGGATCGCGGACTCGCCCGGGTTGAGGATCGGCGTACCGGTGTCGACGCCGAAGACGCCGACGTTGGTGATGGTCACCGTGCCGCCCGCCATCGCCGCCGGGGACGTCTTGCCGTCCCGGGCCGTGGTGACCAGCTCGCCCAGCGCCTCCGCGAGCTGCGGGAGCGTCTTGTCGTGCGCGTCCTTGATGTTCGGCACGATGAGACCGCGCGGGGTGGCCGCCGCGATGCCCAGGTTGACGTAGTGCTTCTGCACGATCTCCTGGTTGGCCTCGTCCCAGGCGGCGTTGACCTCGGGGTTCCGCTTGATCGCGACGAGGAGGGCCTTGGCGATGATGAGGAGGGGGTTGACCCGCACCCCCGCCATGTCCTTGTCCTCCTTGAGCTCGGCCACGAGCTTCATCGTGCGCGTCACGTCGACCGTGACGAACTCGGTGACGTGCGGCGCGGTGAACGCGCTGCCCACCATCGCCTGCGCGATGGCCTTGCGGACGCCCTTGACCGGGATACGGGTCTCGCGGGCGGAGTCGGAGACGGCGGCGGGGACCGCCGCTGCCGGGGGCTCGGGGGCCACCGGGGACACGACCGCCGCGGGAGCCTCGGCAGCGGCCGGAGCCGCCGCCGCGTGGACGTCCTCGCGGGTGATGATGCCGTCCTTGCCGGTCGGCACCACCGTCGCCAGGTCGATGCCCAGGTCCTTGGCCAGCTTGCGGACCGGGGGCTTGGCGAGCGGGCGGCCACCCGCCGGAGCACCGGCCGGTGCGGTCGCGGTCGCGGCCGGAGCGGGAGCCGGCGCCCCGTGCCCGTTCAGCTCGGCCTGCACCGCCGCCGCGACGGCGGCGGCCTCCGGAGCGGCGGCGGCCCCCTTGCGCGGGCGGCGCTTGGTGGAGGACTCGGCGACCCCGTAGCCCACCAGGACCGGCGTGCGGCCCTTCGGCTCGGCCTCGGCCTCGGGCGCCTCCACCGGCTCCTGCGCCGGAGCGGCGGCGGCCGGGGCGGGCGCGTCGCCGCCGCCCGGGGCCACGTCGATCGCGATGATCACCTGGCCGACATCGACGGTGGTGCCCTCGGGGAAGCGCAGCTCGTGCACCACCCCGTCGAACGGGATCGGCAGCTCGACGGCCGCCTTGGCGGTCTCGACCTCGCACACGACCTGGCCGTCGGTGACGGTGTCGCCGGGCTGGACGAACCACTTGAGGATCTCGGCCTCGGTCAGTCCCTCGCCCACGTCGGGCATCTTGAACTCACGGAAGCGAGCAGACGTTTCGGTCATCGTCGTCACGAACCCTCTCCTCAGAACGCCAGCGAGCGGTCGACGGCGTCGAGCACCCGGTCCAGACCGGGCAGGTACTCGTCCTCCAGCCGGGCCGGCGGGTAGGGCACGCTGTAGCCGCCGACCCGCAGCACGGGGGCTTCGAGGTGGTAGAAGCAGCGCTCGGTGATCCGGGCGGCGATCTCCGCGCCGGAGCCGTAGAAGACGGGCGCCTCGTGGACGACCACGACCCGGCCGGTCTTCTCGGCCGACCTCTGGATGGCGTCGAAGTCGATGGGGGCCATCGAGCGCAGGTCCAGGACCTCGATCGACTTGCCCTCCTCCTGGGCGGCCGCGGCGGCCTCCAGGCAGACCTTGACCATCGGCCCGTACGCGACGAGCGTGAGGTCGCCGCCCTCGCGGGCGGTCACGGCCCGGTGCAGCGGGCCGGGGATGGACTCGGTGTCGACCTCGCCCTTGTCCCAGTAGCGCCGCTTGGGCTCGAAGAAGATGACCGGGTCGTCGCTCTGGACGGCCTGCTGCATCATCCAGTACGCGTCGCTCGCGTTGGACGGCGAGACCACCTTCAGGCCCGCGACGTGCGCGAAGAGCGCCTCGGGGGACTCGCTGTGGTGCTCGACCGCGCCGATGCCGCCGCCGTACGGAATGCGCACGACGACCGGCAGCTTGACCTTGCCGAGCGCGCGGGCGTGCATCTTGGCGAGCTGCGTGACGATCTGGTCGTACGCGGGGAAGACGAAGCCGTCGAACTGGATCTCGACGATGGGGCGGTAGCCGCGCAGGGCCAGGCCGATCGCCGTGCCGACGATGCCGGACTCGGCGAGCGGGGTGTCGATCACCCGGTCCTCGCCGAAGTCCTTCTGGAGCCCGTCGGTGATCCGGAAGACGCCGCCCAGCTTGCCGACGTCCTCACCCATGATGAGGACCTTGGGGTCGGTGTCGAGGGCGAGGCGGAGCGACTCGTTGAGCGCTTTCGCGATGGACATCTTTTCCACGGCCATGGCTACTTGCCCTCCTCGGCAGAGTCGGCGAACGACGCCTGGTAGGCGGCGAACTGGGCGCGCTCCTCGTCCACGAGGGAGTTGCCGTCGGCGTAGGCGTGCTCGAACAGGGCCATCGGCTCCGGGTCGGGCATCGCGCGTACCGCTTCCCGTACCCGCTTGCCGAGGGTCTCGCTCTCCTCGTCCAGGGCGGTGAAGAACGCCTCGTCGGCGTGGCCGGCCTTCTCCAGGTACGTCCGCAGCCGCAGGATCGGGTCCTTGGCCTCCCAGGCGGCCCGCTCCTCGTCGGCCCGGTACTTCGTCGGGTCGTCGGAGGTGGTGTGGGCGCCCATGCGGTAGGTGAACGCCTCGACGAGGGTCGGGCCCTCGCCGCGGCGGGCCCGCTCCAGCGCGGAACGGGTGACGGCGAGGCAGGCCAGGACGTCGTTGCCGTCGACGCGGACGCCGGGGAAGCCGAAGCCCTGGGCGCGCTGGTAGAGCGGCACGCGGGTCTGGCGCTCGGTGGGCTCGGAGATGGCCCACTGGTTGTTCTGGCAGAAGAAGACGACGGGGGCGTTGTAGACCGCGGAGAAGGTGAAGGACTCGGCGACGTCGCCCTGGCTGGAGGCGCCGTCACCGAAGTACGCGATCACGGCGGAGTCCGCGCCGTCCTTGGCGACGCCCATGGCGTAGCCCGTGGCGTGCAGCGTCTGCGAGCCGATGACGATCGTGTACAGGTGGAAGTTGTTGCTGTTCGGGTCCCAGCCGCCGTGGTTCACGCCGCGGAACATGCCGAGCAGATTGGTCGGGTCGACGCCGCGGCACCAGGCGACGCCGTGCTCCCGGTAGGTCGGGAAGACGTAGTCGTCGTCGCGCAGGGCGCGGCCACTGCCGATCTGGGCGGCTTCCTGGCCGAGCAGCGAGGCCCACAGGCCCAGCTCGCCCTGACGCTGGAGGGCGGTCGCCTCGGCGTCGAAGCGGCGGGTGAGCACCATGTCCCGGTACAGGCCGCGCAGCTCTTCCGCGCTCAGGTCGATGCTGTAGTCCGGGTGCTCGACGCGCTCGCCCTCGGGCGTCAGCAGCTGTACGAGCTGGGGCTCGGCGCTCTGCGGCTTCTTCGCGGCGCTGGTCCGCTTACTGGCGCGTCGCGGTTTACGCGCGGCGGCAGTGCTCTCCACGGTCACGTGCGTGCTCCTCCGTCGGTCCGGCCCCCGGGGTCTGCCGGGAAACCAGTGCGGCTCGCCTGAGTCCGACAGCCGTGCACGGGGTGGGTGCCGGTCGGGCCGGGATCAGGCGTGACAGGTGCCCCGGCGAGCGCCCTGTCATAGGCACGTTACCCAGTGCATCGCATAACTGCGAAACCCTCTCTGACCTGCGATTTTGCTTGGATTTCCAAGTAAATCGAAAAAAACGCGAAGCGCTGCTGGTCAGGGCACTGGAAACAGCCTTGCAGGCCGCCGGAACAACGGCACGTTATCCCGCGGATCAGCGCCAGGGAAGAGCGGAGGGGAGGCGAGTATGTGAGACTGCGATCGTGCGCGAAGAAGGAAAAATCACGGTATTTCTGCTCGACGATCACGAGGTCGTCCGGCGCGGCGTCCATGAGCTGCTCGCCTCCGAACCGGACATCGAGGTGGTCGGCGAGGCCGGTACGGCCGCGGACGCCCTGGCGCGGATCCCGGCGACGCGGCCCGATGTCGCGGTGCTCGACGTGCGGCTGCCGGACGGCAGCGGGGTGGAGGTGTGCCGGGAAGTCCGTTCCCAGGACGAGAACATCAAATGCCTGATGCTCACCTCGTACGCCGATGACGAGGCGCTTTTCGACGCGATCATGGCGGGCGCCTCGGGATATGTGCTGAAGGCGATCCGCGGCAATGAACTGCTGCATGCCGTACGGGACGTGGCGGCCGGAAAGTCCCTGCTGGACCCGGTGGCGACCGCCCGGGTGCTGGAGCGGCTGCGTGACGGCGGGAGCGCCAAGGGCGACGACCGGCTCGCGGGCCTCACCGAGCAGGAGCGCAAGATCCTGGACCTGATCGGGGAGGGGCTGACCAACCGCGTCATCGGGGAGCGCCTGCACCTGGCCGAGAAGACCATCAAGAACTACGTCTCCAGCCTGCTGTCCAAGCTGGGCATGGAGCGCCGCTCGCAGGCCGCCGCCTACGTCGCACGGCTCCAGGCCGAGCGCCGCTGACCCGCCCCGGGGCGGCGGGACTTTGGTCCCGCGCCACCCGGGGCAGGCGACTCTTACGCGGCCCCTACGCCCGGGGGACAGTGGAAGCCATGTCCTTCGACTCCCACGGCTCCCGCCGCGAACGCCGCGCGGTCGGCACGATCGAGCGGACCGGTCCGGCCGAGCCCCTCGACCTGCTCGGCCGGGTCCCCTATGGCCGCCTCGCGACCAGCCTGCGGGCCCTGCCGTTCCTGGCGGTGGCCCGGCACATCGTGAGCGACGGCCACATCCTGCTGCGGATGCACCGGGGCTTCGGCCACCACGAGGCGTGCGACGGGAGCGTCGTCGCGTACGGGGCGGACAACTACAGCGACGCGGTCTCGGGCGACGGCGGCAACCTGTGGTCGGTGCAGTTCACCGGGCCCGCCGAGATCGTGCACCTCCGCCCCGAGCAGGAGGAACTGTTCGGCGCCGCCCCCGTCAGCGTCAACGGGGAGCCCTACGCGCCGGCGTACCTCCGGGTCGATCCGCACTTCGTCACGGAACACACGCTGGACTTCTGAGGCATCGCCTCTAGCGCACCGGTCGGCGTGACCGCAAGTCCGCAAAGCGGCCACACAGAGTGATCTAACATCTGGTAAGTGCTGTGCTCATATGTCACTCGTCCGCCTGTTCCCCCGGTCGGCGAGGTGCTGCGCCGTTACCCGGGCGTGGGCGAGCCGCTCGCCTGCGAGCCGATCACCAAAGGCCTGCTGAACCACGGATACCGCGTCTCCACGACGAGCGGTTCGTACTTCCTCAAACACCATCTCGACAAGAAGCACCTGGACGACACCAGCGGCGAACGCGCCGCGATCGTGCGCCAGCACCGTGCCACCCAGCGCCTGCAGTCGCTCGGCGTACCCGTCGTGCCGCCGCTGACGGACACCCGGGGCGACACCGTCACCATGATCGGCGAACGCTGCTACGCCCTGCACCCCTGGGTCGAGGGCCTCCACCGGGTCGGCGCCCAGCTCACCCTCGCCCAGTCGCGCCGGCTCGGCACGCTCCTCGGCACCGTGCACACCGGCCTGGAGCAGGTGATGGCCCCGCGCGACGGCCCGCCCCGCGCGAGCCCGCCCGCCCGGCCGGGGCACCGCAGCCCGGACGCCGCCGACACCTTCGCGCTGATCGACGACCTGCTGGCCGCCGCGCGCGGCGAGGACGGCCGGGACACCCCGCGCGACGCCTTCGACGAACTCGCCGTGCACCGGCTCGTGGAGCGCCGCGCCCTGCTCGAACAGCACGCCCACCGCCGCCCGCCCACGCCGGACGGGCCCGCCACCGGCTGGGTGCACGGGGACTTCCACCCGCTGAACCTGCTCTACCGGGGCGCCGACCCGGTCGCGATCGTGGACTGGGACCGGCTGGACGTGCAGCCGCGCGCCGAGGAGGCGGTGCGGGCGGCGGCGATCTTCTTCGTCCGGCCGGCCGGGGAGCTGGACCTCGCGAAGGTACGGGCCTACGCCCGGGCGTACCGGCGGGCCGCCGGGGCGGGGGCCGGGGAACTGGCGGCCGCGGTGCACCGGGTGTGGTGGGAGCGGCTCAACGACTTCTGGATACTGCGCTGGCGCTACCGCCTGGACGACCGCAGGGCCGACCCGCAGTTTCCCGCGGTGTCGGCCCTGGCGGTGTGGTGGACGCGCGAGTACGAGGCGGTGTGCGCGGCCTTCACGGAGTGAGGCGTGCCCGCACGGGGCGAAGCGTGGTGCGGACGCGCATGAGCCCGGCGCGTGCCACGAGGGCGCACGCCGGGCTCATGGGGTGGCGCGATGGCGCCTGGCTACGGCGTGGTGGCGCCGGCCGCCACCTCGCCGGGCGTCGTGCCCGTACCGCCGTCCTCGCCACCGGCCCCGCCGTCGTCACCGGCGCCGCCGGGGGTGCCGGGGTCGGTCGTCGGGTCCGTGGGCTCGCCCGTGGGCTCCCCGGTGCTGCCCTCGTTGGTGGAGCCGTCCGACGTGCCGCCGTCGGTGTCGGTCGGCGTCGGGGACGGGCTGAACGTCGGCTCGCTCGGGGTCGGGTCCGGGGTGAACGGCGGCGGGTTCGGCTCGGTCTGGCCGCCGCTGGTGGTGTCCGGCTCCTCCGGCTCCTCGCTCTCCTCCTCGGACGGCTCGTCCGATGGCTCCTCCTCGGACTGGCTGACCGAGGTGGACGGGGTGACCGGGTCCTTGTCCTTGTCACCGTCGCCCTGCGCCGCGTTGAGCGCGAAGGCGACGCCCGCGCCGATCGCGATCAGGGCCAGCAGGACGAAGAGCCACATCTTGCCGCGCCCGCCGGGGCGCCCCTGCCCGCCGTCGTACCCCCCGTCGTCCGGGTTGTACGGGGGCAGGATCGGGCCCTGCGAGGTGTCCCCGTGCATCGGGTGCCCCGTGCCCATCGGGCGGGTGGAGCCGGTCATTCCGTGCGGCGGGGTCTGGCCGCCCTCGTGCAGCGCGACCGGGCCGGTGTTCCAGGTGCCCGTGTGGCCGCCCTGCACCTGGAGCATCTGCAGGCTGTACTGGACGAGCCCGCGCATCTCCTCGGCACTCTGGAACCGGTCGTCCGGGTCCTTCGCCAGCGAGCGCATCACCATCCCGTCCAGCTCCGGCGGCACCACGTCCGAGACCTCGGACGGCGGCACCGGGATGTCCTGGACGTGCTGGTAGACCACCGAGAGCGGGGTCTCGCCGGTGAACGGGGGCCGCAGCGCCAGCAGCTCGTAGAGCAGGCAGCCGGTGGCGTACAGGTCGGACCGGTGGTCGACGGCCTTGCCGAGCGCCTGCTCGGGGGAGAGGTACTGCGGTGTGCCCATGACCATGCCGGTCTGGGTCATCGTCGACTGCGCGCCGTGCAGCGCGCGGGCGATGCCGAAGTCCATCACCTTGACCGCGCCGGAATCCGTGATGATCACGTTGGCGGGCTTGATGTCGCGGTGCACGATGCCGTGCTGGTGCGAGTAGGCGAGGGCTTCCAGCACACCCGAGACGATGATCAGCGCCTGCTCGGGCGGCGGGGCCTCGGCGGTCAGGAGCAGATCGCGGATGGTGCGGCCCTCGACCAGTTCCATCACGATGTACGGGACGGTCTGGCCGCCCACGACGTCCTCGCCGGAGTCGTACACGGCGACGATCGCATGGTGGTTGAGACCCGCGACGGACTGTGCCTCGCGGGTGAAACGGGCCTTGGAGACCGGGTCCTCGGCCAGGTCGGAGCGGAGCAGTTTCACCGCGACCGTGCGTCCGAGCCGGACGTCCTCCGCCGCGTAGACCTCTGCCATGCCGCCCCGGCCGAGCCGGTGGGTCATCCGGTAACGGCCGTCACCGACGACGCCGCCGACGCCCCAGGAGTCGGTGCCATCCGAGACTCCGCCGCCGTTTGCTTCGGAATCGGGTGCCATCAGTCCTCGCCGTCGTATCTGTCCGCGCGTCCGCGGGTTCTCACGGTGCCTTGCTGCATTGCCACGTCACGCTACAGCCTCCGCCGGACACCACGGTTCCGCTCCGGCAGGATCATCGGACCGTCCGGCGCGTCCTCCGCAGGAATGTGATGCGTTTCCTGTAACGCTTCCGAGACCCTTTTTGTGCGTAGGGTCACGGAACGGGCACCCGGCTTGACGTGTCGGACCCCTACGGCAGACTTGGCGCGTCATCGCGTTGCAGCTGTACGGGAACCGCGTCGCACGCCATCACGTCAGACAGAAACACGTCGGACAGAAAAGCCGCGTGCGACCGCGCGCCGTCGAGGGGGAAGCAAGTCATGAGCCAGGACGGCGCACAGGGCCGCTATGCGGGCGGTTCGGTCGCGGGCGGCCGCTACCAGCTGCGCGACCTGCTCGGCGAGGGCGGGATGGCGTCCGTGTACCTGGCGTACGACTCCGCCCTGGACCGCCAGGTCGCGATCAAGACCCTGCACACCGAGCTCGGCCGCGAGCAGTCCTTCCGCGAGCGCTTCCGGCGCGAGGCGCAGGCCGTCGCCAAGCTCCAGCACACCAACATCGTCTCCGTCTTCGACACCGGCGAGGACGAGCTCGGCGGTGCGCTGATGCCGTACATCGTCATGGAGTACGTCGAGGGGCAGCCGCTCGGCTCGGTGCTGGCCGCCGACATCCGTCAGCACGGCGCGATGCCCGCCGACAAGGCCCTCAAGGTGACGGCGGACGTGCTCGCCGCCCTGGAGACCAGCCACGAGATGGGCCTGGTCCACCGGGACATCAAGCCGGGCAATGTGATGATGACCAAGCGCGGCGTCGTCAAGGTCATGGACTTCGGCATCGCCCGCGCCATGCAGTCCGGCGTCACCTCGATGACCCAGACCGGCATGGTCGTCGGCACCCCGCAGTACCTCTCCCCCGAGCAGGCCCTCGGCCGCGGCGTCGACGCCCGGTCCGACCTGTACTCGGTCGGGATCATGCTCTTCCAGCTGCTCACCGGCCGGATCCCGTTCGACGCGGACTCGCCGCTGGCCATCGCGTACGCGCATGTGCAGGAAGAGCCGGTCGCACCCTCCAGCATCAACCGGTCGGTCACCCCGGCGATGGACGCCCTCGTCGCCCGCGCGCTCAAGAAGAACCCGAACGAGCGCTTCCCCAGCGCCGCCGCGATGCGCGACGAGATCGCCCGCGTGCTGAACGCCTCCGGCGGCCGGACCGGCGCCCCGATGATCGTGTCGGGCGGCGGGCCCGCCAACAGCGGCTCCGGCGTCGGCTCGGCGGTGTTCCCGCCGGTCGACCAGAGCACCCCGGCGCCCCCGAGCGTCCAGACGCCGTACCAGCCGCATCCGCACCAGCAGCCGGGCCCTTACGGCCACCCCACCCCCGCGCCGAGCTACGGCTACCCGCAGTCCGGCCAGGTCCAGGGCTACCCGACCCCGGGCCGGCTGTCGCACCAGACCCCGCCGCCGTACTCGATCAGCCCGCAGCACTCGACGGCCGTGGGCACCACGGGTGGCAGCGGCTCGAAGCGGAACATGCCGGTCATCGTCGGCTCGATCGTCGTGGCCCTGCTGGCCGTCGGCGGCCTGATCACCGCGATCGCCCTCCAGGGCGACGGCAAGGACGACGAGGCCGGCAAGGAGGGCGGGACGGGCACCGAGCAGGTGGAGGGCTACCGCCCGCCGGAGCGCAACCGCACGATGAAGGAAACGGACTGCTCGAACGCCTACGAGGACTCCAACGACCCGAAGAAGGTCCGCGCGCCCAACTTCATCTACAAGGACATCCAGTCGGCGAAGTCGTGCGCGGCCGCCGCGGGCTGGACGATCAAGGTGATCGAGGAGCCGGGCAACACCTACGCCGAGGACCAGGTCGTCGGCCAGTTCCCGTCCTCCGGTGCGGCGGTCGACGAGCAGGGCGCGCACTTCGAGCTGAAGGTCTCCACCGGTCGGCCGTCCTGAACCACCGGGAAACCCTCCTGACCATCGGTATGCCGTCCTGAAACGTCGGTGTCCGAAGGTGATCGTTACGGTTCACGGATCTCGCCGGATCTTCGTCAGGGACCGGTACGTGGACCGGTAACAGGCCCCTGATTTCCGGATACCGCGTCCGGGATGCCGGATGCAGGGGCCCGTGTGACGCTGATCTCATGGCTCCAGGACTTCCGGCCGCATGGCCGTCGAGGTGTGCGGTCTGTCTGCTGGCGGCGGCCGGAGCGGCGCTGGGGCCGTCGGCCGGCTCCGCCCACGGTTCCTCGGTGCCCGACGGTCCGCCGTCCGTCTCCGCCACGGCCCCGGGGACGTCGAGCCCCACCGCCACCGCATCCGCCGCCCCGTCCTCTCCGCCGCCCGTCCCGTCGGGCTCGGCGTCGCCCTCGGCGCTCCCTTCGGCGCTGCCCCTGCCGTCCGGCGCCCCGGCTTCCGGAACGTCCGGGACCGGGCCGGCCCCGTCCTCCCCGGCGGCGACCGGGAACGGCGCGCAGACCCCCGGCGGAGCCGGTTCCGGACCGGGGGCCGACGTACCCGAGCCCTCCTTCTCTCCTTCCGCTTCGCCCGACGTATCGGGGTCGACCGCCCCGCTGGCCGGGCGCGAGGCCGGGGCAGGCAAGGCGCGTCCCGGGCGTTCGCTGTCGCCGATGGAGCTGGCGCGGGCCGGGGATCCCGTCGAGGAGGATCCGCCGGAGGAGACCGACGAGGGCATCGCGGACCCCGTCGACCTGCCGGTTTCCACCCCGCCGCCCGACGCGTTCAGCGATCCGGGACAGCGGTCCGGGCAGGCGCTGGACGCGGCTGCCGTACGGCGGGTGCAGGAGGTCTCGCTCGGTACGGGCATCGCCCTGGTCGGGCTGGGACTCGGCTTCCTCGCGTTCCGTATGCGCCGCGCGAACTGAGCGTCGCGCCCCCCGGTTCCCGCTCCGACGAGACTTGCCAGGACGGACATACTCGGTATACATACTCAGTATGTCCATTCGCCACGGCCTGCTGGCCCTGCTGGAGCGGGGCCCTCGTTACGGGTCCCAGCTCCGCACCGAGTTCGAGTCGCGCACCGGCTCCACCTGGCCCCTGAACGTCGGCCAGGTCTACACGACGCTCAGCCGTCTGGAGCGCGACGGCCTGGTCGTCCAGGACGGCGCGGACGACGCCGGGCACGACCTCTACGCGATCACCGACGAGGGCCGCACCGAACTGCGCAGCTGGTTCGAGACCCCCGTGGACCGCACCAGCCCGCCCCGCGACGAGCTGGCCATCAAGCTCGCCATGGCCGTGGGGGCCCCGGGCGTCGACATCCGGGACGTCATCCAGTCCCAGCGCCACCACACGCTCAAGGCGATGCAGGACTACACCCGGCTCAAAGCCCAGGCCCTGGCCGACGTCCCCGCCAACCGCGACGAGGTCGCCTGGCTCCTCGTCGTGGAGCAGCTGATCTTCCAGGCGGAGGCCGAGGCCCGCTGGCTCGACCACTGCGAGTCCCGGCTCGTCCGCCTCGCCGAGGCCGCCGCCACCGAGCCCTCGGCCGAGCCCGGCCCCGCGGCCACCCGCGGCCCGGCCCGTGCGCTGGCCGGCCGGACCCGCTCCCAGCGCTGACACCGGCACCGCCGCTCTGCCCGACCCGGACCATTCCCGGTTCGTCACCAGTTGTTCCTAGGGGGAACCACCCGTCATGCCCGCGTCCGCCACTCCGCCGCCCCCGTCGTCCTCCGGGACGCCCGGCGGCAGCCCCGTACTCGAACTGCGGGCGCTGACCCGTACCCATGGCTCCGGCATCGCCCAGGTGCACGCCCTGCGGGGGATCGACCTCTCGGTGCACCCGGGCGAACTGGTCGCCGTCATGGGCCCTTCCGGCTCCGGCAAGTCCACCCTGCTGACCCTGGCGGGCGGGCTCGACACCGCCACGAGCGGCCAGGTCGTCATCGAGGGCCAGGACATCGCCGGCCTCGGCCCCAAGGGCATGGCATCCCTGCGCCGCCGCAGCGTCGGCTACGTCTTCCAGGACTACAACCTCATCCCCGCCCTGACCGCCGCCGAGAACATCGCGCTGCCCCGCGAACTCGACGGCGTCTCCGTGCGCAGAGCCCGCAAGGAAGCCCTCGCCGCACTGGCCGAGATGAAGCTCGAAGCGATCGCCGACCGCTTCCCCGACGAGATGTCCGGCGGCCAGCAGCAACGCGTCGCCATCGCCCGCGCCCTCGTCGGCGACCGGCGCCTCGTGCTCGCCGACGAGCCGACCGGAGCGCTCGACTCCGAGACCGGAGAGGCCGTCCTCGCCCTGCTGCGCACCCGCTGCGACCAGGGCGCGGCCGGCGTCATGGTGACCCATGAGCCCCGGTACGCGGCCTGGGCCGACCGGGTCGTGTTCCTCCGGGACGGCTCGATCGTCGACCAGACGGTGACCACGGGAGCCGACTCCCTGCTCGCCGCCGGAACCACCGAGGCCACCGCGTGAACCCCCTGCCCGGCTGGCGCGCAGCCTTCCGCATAGCCCGGCGCGACGCGGCACGGGCCAAGGGCCGCAGCGCCCTGGTCGTCGCGATGATCGCCCTGCCGGTCCTCGGCGTGACCGCCGCCGACCTCACCTACCGCAGCGCCCTGCCCACCAAGGCCGAGGAGCTGACGGCGGAACTGGGGTCGGCCGACGCCGGATTCCGGGCCACGGGCATCGGCCCGGTGAAGATCCATCAGATGCCCGACGGCGTCAACTGGAGCACTCCCGAGGGCGCCCCGGACCCCACCCCCGAGGAGCAGGCGAAGCCGGTCGACGTGCCGGCCGCCTTCCCGGAGGGTTCGCGGTATCTGACCGAGCGGAGTCTGCCCGCGTCGGTGACCACCCGGCACGGCATCGCCGACACCGAGATCACCGAGCTGCGCATCTCCGACCCGATGCTGCGCGGCCGCATCGAACTGACCGACGGCGCCTACCCGAGCCGGCGGAACGAGATCGCCGCGACCTCGGACTTCGCCGAGGCCGCCGGGCTGTCCATCGGCGACCGCGTCACCGTACGCGGACCCGAGCAGACCTACACCCTCACCGGCACGGTCGAACTCCCCGCCGACCTGCGGGCTGACGCCCTCTACGCGCTCCCCGGCTCGGTCATCGCCCCGTGGCAGAAGACCGCCGCCCGCGACACCTCGATCCTGCCGCCCCAGCCGGGCGATCCGCACTGGCTGGTGAAGGGCCCGCCCGGAGCGGGCGTGACCTGGCAGGACATCCTCGCGGCCAACGAGAGAGGGGTGGTGGTCACGTCCCGCCAGGTCGTCCTGAACCCGCCGCCGGACTCCGAGGTCCCGATGGCCGGGCTGAGCAGCGGGTACTCCACCGAGACGGAGACGACCGCGGCGGTCATCACCGTGGCCGCCATGGCCGTCCTGGAGATCGTGCTGCTGGCCGGTCCCGCGTTCGCCGTGGGTGCCCGCCGTTCGCGGCGCCAGCTGGGACTGGTCGGCTCGTGCGGCGGCAGCCGGGGCCAGGTCCGGGCCGTGGTGCTCGCGGGCGGCGCGGTACTCGGCGGGGTCGGCGCGCTGGCCGGGGTCGGCGCCGGATTCGGCCTGACCGCCCTGTTCCGCCCGATGATCGAGGACTACACGGGCAGCCGCTTCGGCGAGCTGACCGTACAGCCCTGGGAGATCCTCGGCATCGCCGTGCTCGGGCTGGTCACCGGCGTCCTCGCCGCGCTCGCCCCGGCGATCGTCGCGGGCCGCCAGTCGGTCCTGGAATCTCTCACCGGCCGACGCGGCACCCGCCGCGGCTCCCGCGTCCTGCCCGTGATCGGCGTCATCGCGCTCGTCGCGGGTGCCGGCGTCGCGGTCTACGGCGGGGTGGCCGGCGACACCACCTTCGTCGCCGGCGGTTCCGTCCTGGCCGAACTGGGTGTGCTCGGCTGCATCCCGGTGATCGTCGGCTTCCTCGGCCGGCTCGGCCGCCGGCTCCCGCTGACGCCCCGGATCGCCCTGCGCGACGCGGCCCGCAACCGTGGCCGGACGGCTCCCGCCGTCGCCGCCGTGATGGCGGCCGTCGCGGGCAGCGTCGCGATCGCCACGTACACCAGCAGCAACGCCGCCGAGCAGGCGTACGACTACGTCCCCAACATGACCCCGGGCACCGTCGCGCTGGCGGCCTCCGACATCGGCGCGGACGCCGAACTCCCCGCTCCCGGGCGGCCGTCGAGCAGAACTACCCGGTCAGCGGCAAGCCCGCCGACTTCGGGCGGGTCTGGGCCGGCAGCGACTGCTCGGTCTACTACGAGGAGGAGAACGGCTGCGGCACCCTCGAACTCGTCAAGCCCACCGGCCAGGGCCACAGCTGCCCGCTCAAGGGCAAGGACGCCAAGGAACTCGCCCTGCGGCTCTCCGCAGACGAGCACAAGCGGATGATGAACTCCCCGGCCTGCATGGACGAGAACTACACGATGGTCTCGTTCGGCACCGGTGAACACAAGATCGTCATCGGGGGCGCGGACGTCCTCGACACGTACGTGAAGCTCGACGACCCGGCGGCGGCGAAGGCCCTCGCCGAGGGCACCCCCGTCCTGCTGAACCCGGCGTACGCGAAGAACGGCGAGGTCACCCTCAAGGCCACCCACCTCTACAACGACCGGGACAAGAAGAACCGGGCCCGGCACCCCGGCAAGGCCCGCACCACCACGGACCGGCTGAAGACGTACGTCGCACCGGACCGCTTCGCGGCAACCCCCGGGATCCGGATGATCATGCCGGAGAAGACCGCCGCGCGGCTCGGGCTGCACGTGGAGGAGTACGGCAGTTTCTACACGCTGGCCCGCGACGCCACGAGCGCCGAGACCCAGGCCGCCCAGGCGGCGCTCGACCAGGCCGGGAACCGTGCGTACCTGATGAGCTCGGACGAGCAGTACCGGACGAACGACGAGACCGACACGATCCTGCTGATCCTCGCCCTCTTCGCCGGTGTGGTGACCCTGGGCGCGGCGGCCATCACGACCGGGCTGTCCAAGGCCGACGCGGAGGCCGACCTCACCACGCTCAGCGCGGTGGGAGCGCCCCCGGGCGTACGGCGTTCGCTGTCCGGCTTCCAGTGCCTGGTCGTCGCCCTGACCGGGGTCCTGCTGGGGACGGCGGCGGGACTCGTCCCGGCGGTCGCCCTGCGTCTGACCGACCTGCGCGCGGCGCTGGAGAAGATGCGGGAGGACCCGATGCAGTCGGCGTACACGCCGATCGTGATGCCGTGGGAGACCGTCGGGCTGCTGGCCCTGGTCGTCCCGGTGCTCGCCGGTCTGCTGGCCGCCGCTCTCACCAGCTCCCGGCTGACCCTGGCCCGGCGCGCGGGCTGAACGGCACGTCCGGGTCTCCCGGAGGGGTTCCGGTGCCCCCGAAGACGGTGGATCTTCCGTTTTCGGGGGCACCAACGTGGTGTACAGCATGTGTGCGAGACAATGGCGGCATGGAAATGCCGAGGAATGACCGGTCGCAGGAGCACCCGCAGGTCCTTGTCGTGGGCCAGGACGGAATGGCTATCGGCGGCGGTGCCAGTGACGACGAGTCGCGCGAGGTCCCGGTGACGGAGATGGTGGAACAGCCCGCGAAGGTCATGCGCATCGGCAGCATGATCAAGCAGCTTCTGGAGGAGGTCAGGGCGGCTCCTCTCGACGAGGCGAGCCGGGTCAGGCTCAAGGAGATCCACGCCAGCTCCGTGAAGGAGCTGGAGGACGGCCTGGCGCCCGAGCTGGTCGAGGAGCTGGAGCGGCTCTCCCTGCCGTTCACCGAGGAGTCGGTGCCCTCCGAGGCCGAGCTGCGGATCGCCCAGGCCCAGCTCGTGGGCTGGCTGGAGGGCCTCTTCCACGGCATCCAGACGGCGCTGTTCGCCCAGCAGATGGCGGCCCGCGCCCAGCTGGAACAGATGCGCCGCGCCCTGCCGCCCGGTATGACCCACGAGGACGAGGAAGGCGGCGCGGACCCGCACGGACCGATCCGTTCGGGCCCGTATCTGTAGATCCGCGTCCGTTCCCGGTCCGGGCCGGGCCCGGACCGGGAAGGGTCCTGATCAGCCAGCCGACGGCGCCACCAGCAGGACCTTGCCGATGTGCGCGCTGGACTCCAGCACCCGGTGCGCCTCGGCGGCGTCCGCCATCGGCAGCGTCCGGTCCACCACCGGCTTGACCACCCCGCCACCGATCAACGGCCACACGTGGTCGCGTACGGCGGCGACGATGGCGGCCTTCTCCTGGAGCGGGCGGCCCCGCAGGGAGGTCGCGGTGACGGCGGCCCGCTTGGTCAGCAGGGCGCCGAGGTTCAGCTCGCCCTTGGCGCCGCCCTGGAGACCGATGATCGCCAGGCGGCCGTTGACGGCGAGCGCCTGGACGTTCCGGTCCAGGTACTTGGCCCCGATCAGGTCCAGGATGACGTCGGCCCCCGCCCCGGCGGTGTTCTCCCGGATCTCCTCGACGAAGTCCTGCTCGCGGTAGTTGATGAGGATGTCCGCCCCCAGCTCGGCGCACCGGGCGAGCTTCTCCGGGCTGCCCGCCGTGACGGCGACCCGGGCACCGACCGCCTTGGCCAGCTGGATCGCCATCGTGCCGATGCCGCTGGAGCCGCCGTGCACCAGGAAAGTCTCGCCGGGGCGCAGGTGGGACACCATGAAGACGTTGGACCACACCGTCGCGGTGACCTCGGGCAGCGCCGCGGCCGCCACCAGGTCCACACCGTCGGGTACGGGGAGAAGCTGGCCGGCCGGAACGGCGACCTTCTCCGCGTAACCGCCGCCCGCCAGCAGCGCGCACACGGCGTCGCCGACCGCCCAGCCCGTCACCCCGGGACCGAGCGCGACGACCCGGCCCGCGCACTCCAGGCCGGGGTAGGGGGACGCGCCGGGCGGCGGATCGTAGAAGCCCTGCCGCTGGAGCACGTCGGCACGGTTCACGGCGCTGGCGACGACCTCGACGAGGACCTCGCCGTCACCGGGTACGGGATCGGGCACCTCGGCCCACACGAGCGCCTCGGGGCCACCGGGTTCGGGAATCGTGATCGCATACATGGCCGCGAGGCTACTCCCGCCGCGCTCGCCCGGGCGGGCGCCTCGTCGGTCAGGGTCGCTGGTGCGGAGGCATCGGGTTCTTCGGCAGCGCGGCCGAACTGGGGCTCGCCCGCACGATGGTGATGACCCGGTCCGTCAACTGCAGGGGGCTGGCCGCCGGGTCGTCGTAGCCGAGCAGCCGGTGTCCGCGCAGCACGCTGACGACCAGGTCCTCGGTCTCCCGGACGCTCTTGCCCACCTCGGCCTTTATGACCGGCCGTTCGACGAGATCGAGGCCGCTGCCCTGCTGGATGAGGTCCTCCATCACGGTGCCCGCGCTCGGGCTGAGGACGGAGAGACCGAGCAGCCGTCCGGCGGCACTGGCGCTGGTGATCACCGCGTCCGCACCGGACTGCCGGAGCAGGGGCGCGTTCTCCTCCTCACGGACCGCCGCCACGATCTTCGCCCCGCGGTTCAACTGGCGCGCGGTCAGCGCGACCAGGACGGCGGTGTCGTCGCGCTGCGTCGCGATGATGATCTGACGCGCCTTCTGGAGCTCGGCGCGCAGCAGCACATCGCTGCGGGTGGCGTCACCGAGCACACCGGTGAAGCCCTCGGCGTTGGCGGCCTCGATCACCTTGGTGGCCGGGTCGACGATGACGATCTGCTCCTTCGACAGACCGGTGGCACAGAGGGTCAGAATCGCCGAGCGGCCCTTCGTGCCGAAGCCGACGACGACGGTGTGGTCTCGCAAGTTGGCTCTCCAACGCTTCAGCCGGAAGTCCTCCCGGGTCCGCTCCGTGAGGACCTCGAGAGTGGTACCGACCAGGATGATCAGGAACATCACGCGCAGCGGTGTCACGAGCACCACGTTGATCAGCCGTGCTCCGTCGCTGTACGGCGTGATGTCGCCGTACCCGGTGGTGGAGAGGGTGACCGTCGCGTAGTAGATCGCGTCCAGCAGGTCGACCTTGCCGTCGGCGTTGTCGTTGTAACCGCTGCGGTCGAGCCAGACGATCAGCACGGTCGCGGCCAGCACGAGCAGCGCCATCAGCAGGCGCTTGGCGACCTGGCGGGCCGGACCGAGGGCCACCCGGCGGGGGAGCATCACCCGGGTCGGCACGACCAGTTCGTCGGCTCGCCTGGCCATCGCATCGTGGCCGGGAAGTTTCACGTGAAACACCCTTCCGTCCACGGCGTCGCCGGGGCCCATGGGAGATCCAGAATCTCCACCTCGGTGCCGGACCGTACCCCGCCCGGCGGCACCACAGCCAGTCCGTCCGCCGCGGCGATCCCCCGCAGCATCGCGGGCCCGTTGTAGCGCAGCGGCGCGACATGGTCCCGGCCGCCCGCCCGGCCAGGGCGGTGGACCACGGGGACGAGGCGGGTGTCGTGCGGATGGCCGTGCACCTCGGCGTGGACGAGAGCCCGGTACGGGTCCTGCGCGGGGCGGCCCGCGATGCCCGCGAGCAGCGGCTCCGCGAGCGTCAGCAGGCCCGATACGGCGGCGAGCGGATTGCCGGGCAGCCCCACGAGATACGGCCCGCCCGGCGACAGCCGGGCCAGCAGCATGGGGTGGCCGGGGCGGACCGCGACCCCGTCCACCAGCAGTTCGGCCCCGAGGGCGTCGAGGACCGGGTGCACATGGTCGACCGGGCCGGCGGCGGTGCCCCCGGTGGTGACGATCAGGTCGGCGTCGGAGGAGGTGAGGGCATCGCGCAGCGCCCCGGCGTCGTCCCCGAGCCGGCGGGGACCCGAGACCTCGGCGCCGAGGGCCCGCAGCCAGGGTCCGAGCATGGGGCCGAGGGCATCCCGGATCAGCCCGTCGTGCGGCAGACCGGCGTTGAGCAGTTCGTCGCCGAGGACGAGGATGTCGACGCGCGGCCGGGGCACCACGGGCAGCGCGTCGTACCCGGCGGCCGCGGCGAGGCCGAGCACCGCCGGGGTCACGACCGTCCCGGCCGGAACAAGCTGCTCGCCCGAGCGGCATTCCTGGCCCCGGGGCCTGATGTCCTGCCCGGTGACCACGGACCGCCGGGCGTGCAGCAGCCCCCTGGCCTCGTCGACGTGGGCGTGCTCGCTGCGGATGACCGCCGTGGTGTCGGGCGGTACGCGGGCGCCGGTGGCGATCCGTACGGCGGCGCCGTCGGGCAGCGCGGCGGCCGGGCCGCGTCCGGCGAGGAGCCCCGCCCCGGCCTCGAACGCCCAGGGGCCGGGTCCGGCGACGGCCCAGCCGTCCATGGCCGAGGTGTCGAAGGACGGCAGATCGGTGAGCGCGCCGAGCGCCTCGGCCAGCACATGCCCCGGCGCACGGTCGAGCGGCAACCGGATCGTCGCGGGCGGACCGCCGCGCCCTGCACGGGCCGCGACCGCCCGCGCCCGGTCCCAGGACGGGGGCGGGGGCGAACTCTTCGCGGGGTCGCCCGGGAGGGTCCGACCGGGATGGGGCGGCTGTTCGCTGCCGGGAGCCGGGGCGCTGGCGGAGGCCGGGGCGCTGGCGGAGGCGGGGGAGCCGGCGGGCGCCGGGGAGGCGCGATCGTCGCGCAGGTTGTTCTCGCGGCCGTCGTAAGGGGCGCTGTCGCGGCTCCGACGGGCGTGCGGGTCGCCGCTCCGATGGGCTTGCGGATCGCGGCTTCGGTCAGCGTGCGCGTCGCTGCTCCCGCCGGCGTCCAGGTCCTCGTCCCGGGCGCCTCGGTGGCCCCAGGAGTCCCGGCCGCGGCTCGGGTGATCGCCCGAGCCTCCGGACCGGCCCGACCCGCCGACCAGGGCGAGTGCCTGCTCGACGGCCCGCTCCTCCTCCTCGCGTGCGCGTTCGCTCGCCGACCCGGCGGCCCGGACGTCGCTGCCGGGCTCGGAGTGCGGCCCGTCGGAGCCGGTCACGATGTCCCGGTCCCCTCACGGCCCGCGTCGGGCTTCGCCCCGCCCGCCGGCCCGCCCGACGCATCGCTTCCCTGTCCCGCCGACTCGGCCGCCTCCGCTTCCGCTTCCCAGCGCAGAGCGAGGGCGGTGGCCTTGCGCGAGGCCTCCGCGACCGCCGCGGCGGCCTCGTCGGGGCCCGCACCGGCGCTCGCCCTGGCTGCCGCGTATCCGACCAGGAAGGTCGTGAGCGGGGCGGCGGGCCGGGCGACTCCGTGCGCGGCGTCCCGGGCGAGGTCGAGCAGGACACCGGTGTCGACGTCGAGTTCGATTCCCAGTTCGTTCTTGACCGAGGTGATCCATTCGTCCAGCACGGCCCCATGCTCCCTGATCCGGGCCCGGGCGGCGGCGATGTCGTCCCAAGTGTCGCAGTCGAACGCGGCGTCAGGACCCGCGTCGATCCGGGCGAGCTCCAGCTCCGCCGTCAGGATCCGCAGCGGCAGTCCGGCGAGGCTTCCGTACTCGGTGGCGATCAGGGCCAGCTCCCGGCGAAGCGGCTCGGCGCGGTACGCGGCCACGAGCGGCTGGTCGCGCCCGTCGGGGTCGGTGCACAGGGCGCCTTCGCGGCCGGGCTGTCCGCCGGCGGCGAGCAGCGCGTCGAGCGTACCCGGGCCGAGGAAGGGCAGGTCGGCGGAGAGAACGAGAACGTACTCCGCCGTCGTCAGCCGCAGCCCCGCGCCCAGCGCCGCCAACGGGCCGCCGCCCTGCGGCACTTCCCGGGTCCAGACAACCGGGCGGACGGTCGCGCGGCGGTCGCCCACCACGACGGTGCGGGCCGCGCCGTCACATGCCGCGAGGACCCGGTCGAGCAGCGCCCGGCCGCCCACCCGGACTCCTGGCTTGTCGGCGCCGCCGAGCCGCTTCGCGGCCCCTCCGGCAAGGACGATCACGTCGTAGGCGGTCATACGTCGAGTATGGGCGGCGCCCCGGAGCGACGCCCCCGCCGGGGTGGCCGGAAGGCCGGCCTCCGCGACAAGGGCGCCCCCGCGACTACAAGGTGCGCAGCAGCACCGCCGGCTGCTCCACGCAGTCCGCCACGTACCGGAGGAAGCCGCCCGCCGTTCCGCCGTCGCACACCCGGTGGTCGAAGGTGAGGGACAACTGGACGACCTGACGTACGGCCAGTTCGCCCTGGTGCACCCAGGGTTTGGGCATGATCCGGCCCACGCCGAGCATCGCCGCCTCCGGGTGATTGATGATCGGAGTCGAACCGTCGACCCCGAACACCCCGTAGTTGTTCAGCGTGAACGTGCCCCCGGTCAGCTGCGCCGGGCTGAGCTTCCCGGTACGCGCCAGCTCGGTCAGCCGGGCGATCTCGGCCCCGATCGACTCGGCGTTACGGGTGTGCGCGTCCCGGACGACAGGGACGACGAGACCCCGCTCGGTCTGGGCGGCGAACCCGAGATGCACACCGGACAGCCGGACGATCTCCCGGGCCTCCGTGTCCACCGTGGAGTTGAGCTCGGGGAACCGGGCCAGCGCCGCCGTGCAGATCCTCGCCAGCAGGGCCAGGACCGACACCTTCGGCCCGGCGGACGGGCCCGTGGCGGCGTTCATCGCCGCCCTGACCGCCATCAGCTCGGTGGCGTCGGCATCGACCCAGCAGGTGGCGTCGGGAATCTCGGTCCGGCTGCGCGACAGCTTGTCGGCGACCGCTCCGCGCACCCCGCGCAGCGGAATGCGCTCGGCGTCCGCAGAAGCGGCCACGCCGTTCGTGGCTGCCGCCACGGCTACCGCCGGGGTCCGGGCCTGCACCGGGGCCCGGGCCGCACGTGCCGTAGCCGTCTCCTCCGCCGTCCGGATCGCCCGGTCGACGTCGGCGCGCAGGATCAGCCCGTCGGGGCCCGAACCCGCCAGCCGCCGCAGATCGATGTCGTGCTGCCGGGCCAGCCGGCGTACCAGCGGAGAGACCACCGGCACGGGCCCCTCGGACACCGGGGCGTCGGCAACCGGGACCGTGACCACGGGGGCTTCGAGCACCGGGGCCTTCACCGCCGGCGCACCGGTGACCGGGGCTCCGGTCACCGACCGGTCGAGCCGGTCCGGGCGGATGCGCCGGCGGCGGGCGGCCGGCGCGCCGGTCCCGTACCCCACGAGCACGTTCCCCGAGCCGCCCGAGGACTCCGGGGCGGAGCCCGAGTCCCTGTCAGAGCCGGAGGACCCCTCCGGTGCCCCGACGGCGACCGTCAGCAGCGGTGCGCCGACGGGAAGTTCCGTCCCCTCCTCGCCGAACCGTGCGGTCACCACGCCCCCGTAGGGGCAGGGCACCTCCACCATGGCCTTGGCCGTCTCGACCTCGACGACGGGCTGGTCGATGGCGACGACATCGCCGACCTCCACCAGCCAGCGGACGATCTCGGCCTCGGTCAGCCCCTCGCCGAGGTCCGGCAGCTTGAATTCGAGCACCTGGGCCATCAGCTGTCCGCCTCCCACTGCAGCCGGGCCACCGCGTCGAGCACCCGGTCCACTCCCGGCAGATGGTGCCGCTCCAGCATGGGCGGCGGGTAGGGGATGTCGAACCCGGCCACCCGCAGCACCGGCGCCTCCAGATGGTGGAAGCACCGCTCGGTGATGCGGGCCGCGATCTCGCCGCCGGGCCCGCCGAAACCGGGGGACTCGTGCACGACGACGGCGCGCCCGGTGCGCCGCACCGACGCGGCCACCGTCTCGTCGTCGAACGGCACCAGCGAGCGCAGGTCCACCACTTCGAGGTCCCAGCCCTCGGCGAGGGCCGCTTCGGCGGCCTCCATGCAGACCGGCAGGGAGGGCCCGTACGTGATCAGGGTGGCGCTGCGCCCGGGCCGGCGCACCACGGCCTTGCCGATCGGCTCGACCCGCGTGGGGGCCTCGGGCGACCAGTCGGCCTTGGACCAGTAGAGCCGCTTGGGCTCCAGGAAGACCACCGGGTCGTCGGAGGCGATCGACTCCCGCAGCAGGCCGTACGCGTCCTCGACCGTGGCCGGCGTGACGACGTGCAGGCCGGGGGTGGCCATGTAGTACGCCTCGGAGGAGTCGCTGTGGTGCTCGACCCCGCCGATCCCGCCGCCGTACGGCACGCGCACGGTGATCGGCAGCGGCATGGCTCCGCCCGTGCGGTTGCGCATCTTGGCGACATGGCTCATGAGCTGCTCGAACGCCGGGTAGGCGAACGCGTCGAACTGCATCTCCACGACGGGCCGCAGCCCGTACATCGCCATGCCGACGGCCGCGCCGAGGATGCCCGCCTCGGCCAGCGGGGTGTCGGTGCAGCGGTCGTCGCCGAACTCCTTCGCCAGCCCGTCGGTGATCCGGAAGACCCCGCCGAGCGTGCCCACGTCCTCACCGAGCACATGGACGGTGGGGTCCTCGGCCATCGAGTCGCGGAGCGCGCGCCCGAGGGCCTGCGCCATCGTGGCCGGTTTCGCCTTCACGGGGCGGCCCTCGGCCGTCACTGCCGCCGTGGTCATCGTCCTGCCTCCGGGCCCTGCTCGTCGTGGTCCTGCTCGGCGTCCAGCTCGGCGCGCAGGGCGGCGGCCTGCTCCCGGAGCTGACTCGTCTGCTCGGCGTACACATGGGTGAAGAGGTCCATCGGGGCAAGCTCCGGATCCGCGTTCATCCGGTCGCGCAGGGCGGCGGCCATGCGTTCGGCGGCCTCCTTCGCCTGCTCGATGCCCGCGTCGTCCAGCAGCCCGCGGTCCGTCAGCTCACGCTCCAGCAGTCGCACCGGGTCGTGCGCCTTCCACGCCTCGACCTCGCTGTCGACCCGGTAGCGGGTGGCGTCGTCGGCGTTGGTGTGGGCCTCCATGCGGTAGGTGACCGCCTCGACCAGCGTCGGGCCCTCGCCGCGCCGGGCGCGGGCGACGGCCTCGCTCAGCACCTGGTGCACCGCCGCCGCGTCGTTGCCGTCGACCAGACGGCCCGGCATCCCGTATCCGACGGCTTTGTGGGCGAGGGAGGGGGCGGCGGTCTGCTTGGCCAGCGGCACGGAGATCGCGAAGCCGTTGTTCTGGACGAAGAAGACGACCGGGGCCTTCCAGACGGCCGCGAAATTCAGCGCCTCGTGGAAGTCGCCCTCGCTGGTGCCGCCGTCGCCGACCATGGCGAGCGCCACCACGTCGTCGCCCTTGAGCCGGGCGGCGTGCGCCAGCCCCACGGCGTGCGGGAGCTGGGTGGCGAGCGGGGTGCACAGCGGGGCGATGCGGTGCTCGCGCGGGTCGTAACCGGTGTGCCGGTCGCCACGCAGCAGGGTCAGCGCCTCGACCGGGTCCAGGCCGCGCGCGACGGCCGCGAGCGTGTCGCGGTAGCTGGGGAAGAGCCAGTCACGCTCCTCCAGAACCAGGGCGGCGGCGATCTCGCACGCCTCCTGGCCGGTGCTCGACGGGTAGACCGCCAGTCGGCCCTGCTTCGTCAGCGCGGTGGCCTGGGCGTTGTAGCGACGCCCGCGCACCAGCTCCGCGTGGAGCCGGAGCAGCAGCTCGGGATCGACGTCGGCGACCGCGTCCGTACCGAGCACCCGGTAGGGCTCCGGGTCCGGGAGCAGCGGGGCGGGGTCGGTGATCGGCTTCCAGGCCGGGGGCGGCGTGGGCCGGTAGGCGGCCGCGCCGGGCAGCTCTTGGACCGTCATGAGAAGCACCTCCTGGCATCGAGGGAGATCGAGGGGTGTCGATCGGCGGTTTCGCGTCGATCGGCGGAGTCGATGGGTGTCGATGGGTGTCGATCGGGAGCGAGGCATCGGGAGCTGGGCGAGGCACGGGTGTGGTGTGCCTCACCTACCGATTGTTCGGTCGCAAGCGCATTTTGGCTACAGGCACCACCAGCCTGTGGACAAACGGTTCTCCACAGCCTGGGATGGGTACAGGTCGTCCACGACAGGGAGGCGCGGGCCGATGGCAGCTGAACAAATGGCCGACAGGGGCGAGGAGCAGGACCGGACCCCGCCCACTGCGACGCCGTCGGCCGCCGCCCCCGCGAGCCCGGCGCCGGAGCCGGCCCCGGTTCCGCCCGCGCGGCCGCTGGACGCCATCGACCGCGACATCCTGCGGATCCTCCAGACGGACGGCCGCGCCTCGATACGGTCCGTGGCCGAGCGGGTCCATGTCTCGCGGGCCAACGCCTACGCCCGGATCAACCGGCTCGTCGAGGACGGCGTGATCCGCGGCTTCGGCGCCCGGGTCGACCACGAGCGGGCCGGCCAGGGGGCGTCCGCGTACATCACGCTCAAGATCGTGCAGAACTCCTGGCGCACCGTGCGCGAGCAGCTCCAGGCGCTGCCCGGGGCCACGCACATCGCCCTGGTCAGCGGGGACTTCGACGTACTGCTGCTGGTGCACACGCCGGACAACAGGGCGCTGCGCGAGCTGGTCCTCACTCGGATCCAGTCCATCCCCGAGGTGCTTTCGACGCGCACGCTGCTGGTGTTCGAGGAGACGGACCTCGGACCGCGCCCGGACCGGCCGGCCGAACTCGCCTGACCGTGCCGTGCGCGGCCGGGCGACCGCGCCGCGCACGGGAGCACGACGCCCCGGCAGCCCGGTGAAACGGCGGGGCTCGGAAATCTCAGCAGGCCCGCGGGCTCAGCGGGACCCGCTCGCCCGCAGTCCCTCGAACGCCAGCTGGACGACCGTGTCCGCGAGCTGCTCCTCCCCGGGGAAGCCACCCGGCTGCGGCCGGTACCACTCGACCAGCGAGTTCACCATGCCGAACAGCAGCCGGGTCGCCAGCCGTATGTCCACGTCCGCCCGGAGGTCGCCCTCGGCCACAGCGGCCTGAAGCAGCTCCGCCACCCGCTGGTCGAACTCGCGGCGCCGCTCCAGCGCCCAGCGCTCCGTCTTCGTGTTTCCGCGCACCCGAAGGAGCAGGGTGACGTAGGGGACCTCCGCCATCAGCACGTCGACGGTCCGGCGGGTGACGTACTCGACCCGCTCGACCGCGCGCCCGCGCTGCGCCCCCGGCTCGTCGAGGATGGCGAAGAGCCCGTCGAGCGCCCGGCTCACGGCCCGGCGCAGCAGCTCCTCCTTGCCCGCCACATGGTGGTAGATGGAGGATTTCGAGATACCCGCCGCCCGGGAAAGATGCTCCATGGACGTGCCGTCGTAGCCGCGCTCGTTGAAGACACGGACGGCGACGGTGAGCAGGGTCTCCGGTGTGTACGTGTCCCGCTTGGCCGTGGTCATGTCCGCGATCCTCCCCCATGAGGGATCGGCCCCGCACAGGCGGGACCACCGAAGTTGTCCACAGGTTCCTTGAGGGCCCCTTGTCCCGACCGATCGTTCGGTTACTCTAACTCCGTCCGCACGTCCCCGCCCGGCTCGATGAGGAGTTGGTCCGCCATGGCCTCCGCGCTCACCCCCCAGCAGCTGTCCGAGACCCACCGGCCCACGCTCGACCAGGCCCTCGACGTGATCAGTACCCGCGCGTACTGGTCCCCGCACCCCGAGCACCCGAAGGCGTACGGCGAGGGCGGCGCCCCGGGCAGCCTGGGTGCGGCCGAGGGCAAGGCCGCCTTCGACGCAGCTCTGGGCACCCGGTTCGACCTGGGGCAGCCGGGCACCGACGGCTGGGCCGGCGGCGAGGTCTCGCCGTACGGTCCGGAGCTCGGCATCGAGTATCCGCACATCGACCCGGACGTCCTGCTGCCGGCGATGAAGGCCGGCACGGCCGCCTGGCGGGCGGCGGGACCGGAGGTCCGGGCCCTGGTCTGTCTGGAGATCCTGTCGCGGATCAGCGCCCGCACCCATGAGCTGGCCCACGCCGTGATGCACACGAGTGGCCAGGCCTTCATGATGGCGTTCCAGGCGGGCGGGCCGCACGCCCAGGACCGCGGCCTGGAGGCCGTGGCGTACGCCTACCGCGAGCAGGTCCGCACCCCCGAGAACGCCGACTGGTCGAAGCCGCAGGGCAAGCGCGACCCGCTGAAGCTGCACAAGTCGTTCATCACGTCCGGCCGCGGCGTCGCGCTGGTCATCGGCTGCAACACCTTCCCCACGTGGAACGGCTATCCCGGCATCTTCGCCTCCCTCGCCACGGGCAACCCGGTGCTGGTCAAGCCGCACCCGCGCGCGGTGCTGCCGCTGGCGCTCACGGTGTCCATCGCCCGTGAGGTCCTCGGCGAGGCGGGCTTCGACCCGAATCTGGTGGCGCTGGCCGTCGAGCGGCCCGGCGAGGGCATCGCCAGGACCCTGGCGGTCCGCCCCGAGGTCCGGATCATCGACTACACCGGCTCGACCGCCTTCGGCGACTGGCTGGAGGAGAACGCCCGCCAGGCCCAGGTCTACACGGAGAAGGCCGGCGTCAACACGATCGTCATCGATTCCACCGACGACTACCGGGGCATGCTGGCCAACCTGGCGTTCTCCCTCTCGCTGTACAGCGGCCAGATGTGCACCACCCCGCAGAATCTGCTGATCCCCCGGGACGGCATCGCCACCGACGACGGCGCCAAGTCCTACGACGACGTGGTCGCCGACCTCTCGGCCGCCGTCACCGGACTGCTCGGCGACGACGCCCGCGCGTCCGCCCTGCTCGGCGCGCTGGTCAACCCGGACGTCAAGGCCCGGCTGGAGGCCGCGGGAGGGCTGGGCGAGATCGCCCTGCCCTCGCGGACGGTCACCAACGCCGAATTCCCCGACGCGGTCGTCCGTACGCCGGTCGTCGTGAAGCTCGACGGCACCAAGCCCGACGACGGCGCGGCCTACTTCTCGGAGTGCTTCGGGCCGGTGTCCTTCGCCGTCGCCGTCGAGTCGACGTCCGCCGCCCTGGACCTGCTCCGCCGCACGATCCGGGAGCAGGGCGCCATGACGGTCGGGGCGTACACCACCTCCCCCGAGGTGGAGCGCGCGATCGAGGACGTCTGCCTGGACGAGTCGGCCCAGCTCTCGCTGAACCTGACCGGCGGGGTGTACGTCAACCAGACCGCCGCCTTCTCCGACTTCCACGGCTCCGGCGGCAACCCGGCGGCCAACGCGGCCCTGTGCGACGCGGCCTTCGTCGCCAACCGCTTCCGCGTGGTGGAGGTGCGCCGCCAGGCCTAGGCGCTACCGGCGGGGGTCGGGCACGTCGGCGTAGCGCTGGATCCACGCGTGCATCGCGATGGCCGCGGCGGCTCCGGCGTTGATGGACCGGGTCGAGCCGAACTGCGCGATCGAGCACACCGTCGTGGCGTGCTCGCGCGCCTCCTCGGTGAGGCCCGGCCCCTCCTGCCCGAACAGCAGGACGCAGCGGCGCGGCAGCTCGGTGCGCTCCAGCGGTACGGCGCCGGGGAGGTTGTCGATCCCGATGACCGGCAGCCCCTCGGCCGCCGCCCAGGCGGTCAGGTCGGCCGTGTCGGGGTGGTGGCGCACATGCTGGTAGCGGTCGGTGACCATGGCGCCGCGCCGGTTCCAGCGCCGCCGGCCCACGATGTGGATCTCCTTGGCCAGGAAGGCGTTGGCGGTCCGGACCACGGAGCCGATGTTGAAGTCGTGGGTCCAGTTCTCCACGGCCACGTGGAAGTCGTGCCGCCGCAGGTCGAGATCGGCGACGATCGCCTCCCGCGTCCAGTAGCGGTACGCGTCACCGACGTTGCGCCGGTCGCCCTGGGCCAGCAGCTCGGGGTCGTACCGCTCGTCCTCGGGCCAGGGCAGCGGGTGCGGCCCGACACCGATCGGCTGGCCGTAGCCGTCGTCGTACTGGAGGGGTTCCGCCGGGGGTTCTTGGGTTCTGCCGGTCTCACTGCTCACCCGACGAGCGTATGGCCCCCGCCGCCGCCCTGGAGCCTGGGCTCCTCCGTACCGCCGTGGCCGCCCCGCGACGGGCCGTCCGTCGGCCGTCCGTCCGGGCCGTCCGCAGGGGCGGGCGTCCCGGGCTTCCCCGGCGTACGGGACCGGCCGGGCAGCAGGGAGAACAGCCGCCGCCTGCCGGTCGTGGCCCGGGCGCCCAGCCACACGAGGAAGGCCGTCGGCAGGAACACCGCGTCGGCCGCGATCATCGCCATGGAGAAGAAGGGCAGCCCGAGCAGCAGGGCGATGCCCGCGTGCTCGCAGATCATGATGACCAGCAGGACGTTCTTGACCCGCCGGTTGAACAGGGTGAACGGGAAGGCGACCTGGACGATGACCGTGCCGTACGTCAGCACCATCACCATCAGCCCGCTGGTGCCCAGGATGTCCGACAGGGCGGGCCACGGGGTGAAGTAGTCGAGGTTGAGCGGGTAGTAGAGCGCGGTGCCGTCCTGCCAGCGCGAGCCCTGGATCTTGTACCAGCCGGCGGTCGCGTAGATCAGGCAGACCTCGGCCATGATCACGGCGAGCGTGGCGTTGTGCGCGAGGTTGGCCAGCACGTCGAGCAGGGTGCGGGTCTCGCTGCGCGGCGCGTAGCGGTCCACGGCCCACCAGACGGCGGCGGAGATCCAGAGGATCCACAGCAGCGTCGGCAGCCACCAGGTGCCGCCGAGCCCGCCCAGGAAGAAGGCCGTCGCGAGACCGCAGCCGAGAAGCACCCAGAGCACCGGGCCCACGATGTCCCGGAGCGGCGGCAGGCCCTCAGCGGCACGTCGCGCGTTGCGCGCCGCACGCCGGGCGTCCAGCGACCAGACCTGGGCGCAGCGCGTCAGCACCAGATAGATCGCCATGAGGTGGACGACGTTGTCGCCGCCGTCGCCCATGAAGATGCTGCGGTTCTGCACCGAGAGCACGCCGACCATGAAGAGGACGGACATGGTCCGGGTCCGCCAGCCGACCATCAGCGCCGCCGCGGACAGCAGCGTGAGGACGTAGACCACCTCGAACCAGACCGTGCTGTCCGTCCACATCAGGACGGAGAAGGCATCGTTGCCTTCCGTGAGCCGGCGGGCCAGGTCCCAGTGCCACGGGCTGTCCGGGCCGTACAGCTCGTGGCGGTGCGGCAGCTCGCGCAGCAGGAAGAAGAGGTAGGTGGCGGCGAAGCCGATCCGTACGACGGCGCTCTGGTACGGGCCGAGGGCCGAGGCGGTGACACGCTGAAGGCCACGGGCCAGGCCACCGCCGGGACCGCCGAAACCTTGAGGCCGGGGCCCGAACGGCTGCGGCCCCGTCGGCTGCGGGGCCGTCGGCTGCGGGGCCGTCGGCTGCGGGGCCTGATTCAGCGAGGCAGGGTTCCGCGGAGCAGGGTTCTGCGGCGAGGGGATGGTCACTGGTTCGCCTCCGCACGCGCCGCGTCCCGGCGCTGTTCCGCCGCATCCTCGGGAAGATCGTCGGGGGTCACGGTCCACCAGGGAAGTACGCGGTAGACGGGCCGGGTGCTGATCTTCTCGGTGCTCCACGGGGGCGGGGCGATGGAGCTGGTGGCGGAGCGGAGCTGGATGCGTTCGATCGTGCCGCCGTAGTCGCGCTCGCTCAGCCGCAACATCGCGATGCGCCGCACGTAGCGCTCGGAGAGATCCCCGCGCAGGCCGTTGGGGCGGTTCTCGCTGTCGTGGGAGTTGACGTAGAAGTCCCAGCCCCGGCGGAGCTCGTTCTGGTCGACATGGCTGGGGAAGAGGTTGCCGCGTATCCCTTTGGCGTCCTCGTGGGTGAGGTTCATCCACCGGGTGGTGCGGCGGCCGTCGGCGTCGACCACTTCGGCCCGTACATGGACGGCGACGTTCTGCTGGAGCGGGTTGGGCGCGAACAGCTTCCAGTTCTGCTCGAACTCCGGGTAGATCCAGTCGTCGATCGTCTTCCCGTGCTCCTTGGTCAGCGTGTTGGACGGGGCGACGTGCAGGAACACCATGGCCACCTGGGTGCAGGCGAGCAGCCCGATCAGGGACAGCGCCAGGGCCGCGACCACCTGGTACGGAGTCGAGAGCCCGGCCATGCCCCGGCCGGTGACCGAGGGATCCGGCAGCGGAGACGAGGGCGTCGCGGGTGTGGTGACCGCATGGTCCGCCGGTATGGCTCCGGGGGTGTCCCGCGCCTCCGCCGGCCGGTTCAACGCCTGAGGCCAGGCGTCCTTCCCCCCGCCCGCAGAGCTCCTGTCGTGGTCCGAATCCATCCCGCCCCGCTCACCGTCGATCACCACTCAGTTATCCACAGGGTTGACACCCTACGGGCCTCCGACTCACCATTGAAGTCAAGGAACCGAACGATCGGTCGGTAGGGAGCCCGGGATGGCGGCAGTGACGGCGCACCAGACGACGCAGAAGACCCTCGGCACGGCGAATGCGGCGGGCGGAGCGGGTTCCACGGCTGCGGCGGGTGAGACGGACGCGGCGGCCGCGGACCACCTCGCGGCCTTCGACGCGGCCGTGGCGGCGGACGAGCGGATCGAGCCGCGCGACTGGATGCCGGACGCCTACCGGGCGACGCTCATCCGCCAGATGGCCCAGCACGCCCACTCGGAGATCATCGGCATGCAGCCCGAGGCCAACTGGATCACCCGCGCGCCCTCGCTGCGCCGCAAGGCGATCCTCATGGCCAAGGTGCAGGACGAGGCGGGCCACGGCCTGTATCTCTACAGCGCCGCCGAGACCCTGGGCACCAGCCGCGAGGAGCTGCTCGACAAGCTCCACGCGGGTCGGCAGCGCTATTCGTCGATCTTCAACTACCCCACGCTGACCTGGGCCGACGTCGGCGCGATCGGCTGGCTGGTGGACGGTGCGGCGATCACCAACCAGGTGCCGCTCTGCCGCTGCTCCTACGGCCCCTACGCCCGCGCGATGGTCCGTATCTGCAAGGAGGAGTCCTTCCACCAGCGCCAGGGGTACGAGCTGCTGCTCGCCCTCAGCCGTGGCACCGAGGCCCAGCACGCCATGGCCCAGGACGCGGTGAACCGCTGGTGGTGGCCCTCCCTGATGATGTTCGGCCCGCCCGACGACGCCTCGTCGCACTCCGAGCAGTCCATGGCCTGGAAGATCAAGCGGCACTCCAACGACGAGCTGCGCCGGCGGTTCGTCGACATCTGCGTGCCCCAGGCCGAGGCGCTGGGCCTGGAGCTCCCGGACCCCGACATCCGGTGGAACGAGGAGCTGGGCGGCCACGAATTCGGTGCGATCGACTGGTCGGAGTTCCAGGAGGTCCTCAAGGGCAACGGCCCCTGCAACGAACAGCGGATCACCCAGCGGCGCAGGGCCCACGAGGAGGGCGCCTGGGTCCGGGACGCGGCAGCCGCGTACGCCGCCAAGCACGCCCCGGCACAGACATCGCCCCGGACACCGGCATCGGCATCGGCATCGGCATCGGCATCGGCATCGGCACAGACCAGCGCGTCCGCGCAGCATGTGGAGGAGACGGCATGAGCAGCTCGACCGACTGGCCTCTGTGGGAGGTGTTCGTCCGTTCCCGGCGCGGACTGTCCCACACCCACGCGGGCAGCCTGCACGCGCCGGACGCCGAGATGGCCCTGCGCAACGCCCGCGACCTCTACACCCGCCGCTCGGAGGGCGTCTCGATCTGGGTGATCCCGTCCACCGCGATCACCGCCTCCTCCCCCGACGAGAAGGACTCCTTCTTCGAGCCGGCCGGCGACAAGCCCTACCGCCACCCGACGTTCTACGAGATCCCGGACGGGGTGAAGCACCTGTGAGCGCCGCACTCGCCCTCGGCGACGACGCGCTCGTGCTCTCGCACCGGCTGGGGGAGTGGGCCGGTCACGCCCCCGTCCTGGAGGAGGAGGTGGCGCTCGCCAACATCGCCCTGGACCTGCTGGGGCAGGCGCGGGTGCTGCTCTCGCTCGTCGGCGACGAGGACGAGCTGGCCTACCTCCGCGAGGAGCGCGCCTTCCGCAACCTCCAGCTGGTCGAGCAGCCGAACGGGGACTTCGCCCACACCATCGCCCGGCAGCTCTACTTCTCGGTGTATCAGCACCTGCTGTACGAGCGACTGGCGGCCGGGGACGGCGAGTTCGCCGGTCTGGCGGCCAAGGCCGTGAAGGAGGTGGCCTACCACCGTGACCACGCCGAGCAGTGGGTTCTGCGGCTCGGGGACGGCACCGAGGAGAGCCACGGCCGGATGCAGAGCGGCCTGGACGCGCTGTGGCGGTTCACCGGCGAGATGTTCCAGCCGGTCGAAGGGCTCGATTCCGCGGGGTCCGGTGTCGACTGGCAGGCGCTGGAGAGCAGGTGGCTCGCCGCCGTCACCGACGTCGTCGAGCGCGCCACTCTGACCCTCCCCGCGGGCCCGCGGTCCGGGGGCTGGGCGGCGGGTGCGGGCAGGCAGGGCCTGCACACCGAGCCGTTCGGCCGCATGATCGCCGAGATGCAGCATCTGCACCGCAGCCACCCGGGGGCGTCATGGTGACCGACACCCTGCTGGAGGCGGAGCTGCGCGAGCTGGCCGGCTCCGTGCCCGACCCCGAGCTCCCGGTGCTGACCCTGGCGGAACTGGGCGTCCTGCGGGATGTCCGGGTGGAGGGCCCGGGCCGGGTGACCGTGCGGCTCACCCCGACGTACACCGGATGCCCGGCGATCGAGGCGATGTCCGCCGACATCGAGCGCGTGCTCCACGACCACGGCGTGCCGGAGGTCTCCGTGGTCACGGTCCTGGCACCGGCCTGGTCGACGGACGACATCAGCGCCGAAGGGCGCCGCAAGCTCGCCGAGTTCGGCATAGCGCCGCCGCGCGCCCACAGCGCGGACGGGGGCCCGGTGCCCCTGACGCTCTCCGTGCGCTGCCCGCACTGCGGCTCCACGGACACGGAGCTGCTCAGCCGGTTCTCCTCCACGGCGTGCAAGGCCCTGCGCCGCTGCGTCGCCTGCCGTGAACCGTTCGACCATTTCAAGGAGTTGTAGATGTTCCATCCGCTCCGGGTCAGCGCGATCGAACGGATCACGGACGACGCGGTGGCCGTGACCCTCGCCGTGCCGGCCGAGTTGCGCGAGACCTTCCGTCACACCCCCGGCCAGCATCTGAACGTGCGCTACACCGTGGACGGCCAGGAGGTCCGCCGTTCGTACTCGATCTGCGCACCGGCCACCGAGCAGCCCGGCGAACCGGTGCTGCGGGTGGGCATCCGCAGGGTCGAGGGCGGGGCGTTCTCCACGTACGCCCTGAAGGAACTGGCCGTCGGGGACCAGGTGGAGGCCATGCCTCCGATGGGCCGGTTCGTCCTGAAGCCGCGCCCGGGCCTGTTCGCGGCGGTGGTCGGCGGCAGCGGCATCACCCCGGTGCTGTCGATGGCGGCCACCCTGCTCGACCGGGAGCCGTCGGCCCGGTTCTGCCTGATCCGCAGCGACCGCACGGCGGCCTCGACGATGTTCCTGGACGAGGTGGCCGACCTCAAGGACCGTTGTCCGGACCGCTTCCAGCTGGTCACGGCGCTCTCCCGGGAGGAGCAGTCGGCCGGGCTTCCCTCCGGGCGGCTGGACACCGAACGGCTCACCGGCCTGCTGCCCGCGGTGCTCCCGGTCGCGGAGGTGGACGGCTGGTTCCTGTGCGGGCCGCTCGGCCTCGTGCGGGGCGCGGAGAAGGCCCTGAAGGCGCTCGGCGTCGACCGTTCCCGGGTCCACCAGGAGATCTTCCACGTCGACGAGGGCCCCGCCGATGCGGCGGTGGCCAAGGTCGCCGCCCCGTCCGACTCGGTGCTGACGGCCACCCTCCACGGCCGCTCGGGCAGCTGGCCCGTGGAGAACGCGGAATCCCTGCTGGAGACGGTGCTGCGAAGCCGCTCGGACGCCCCGTACGCGTGCAAGGGCGGGGTCTGCGGAACCTGCCGGGCGTTCCTCGTCTCGGGCGAGGTCCGGATGGACCGCAACTTCGCCCTGGAACCGGAGGAGACGGAGGCGGGCTTCGTGCTGGCCTGCCAGTCGCATCCGCTCACCCCGGAGGTTGAGCTGGACTTCGACCGCTGAGGCACGGGCGGACCGCCGCACTGTTCCCTTCCCATAGAACCTGTTCTATCTTGACGACCCGTCAGCTAGCTCAGGGTCAACGGGAGGCCGGGACAGTGGACTTCACCTTCACCGAGGAACAGCAGGCGGCCGTCGAGGCGGCCAGGGCCGTCTTCTCGGACGTCGCACCCGACGACGCTCCCAGCCCCGCCCTGACCCCGGGCGCGGTGGCGGAGGACATCGACCGGCGGCTGTGGCACGAGCTGGCGCGCACGGACCTGCTCGGGCTCACGCTGTCGCCGGACCACGGCGGCGCGGGCCTGGACCCGATCGCGCTCTGCCTGGTCCTGCGGGAGTCGGCCAAGGTGCTGGCGAGAGTCCCGCTGCTGGAGAGCTGTGCGGTGGCGACGGCCATCGAGCGGTACGGCGATCGCACCCTCGCGGCGGAGCTGCTGCCCCGGGCCGGCCGGGGCGAGCTGATCCTGACCGTCGGCGCCAACGGCCGCAGCGGCCACGATCCGGCCGAACTCGCCGTCTCCGCACGACCGTACGGGGAAGACGACGGAGCGGGCGACGGGAGCGGCGAAGGCGACGCCGCCGACGGGGAGACCGGCGGCCCGGGCGGGGGCTCCGGCTGGGTGCTCGACGGGGTCCAGTCCGCGGTTCCGTGGGCTCAGGCAGCCGACCGGATCGCCGTCCCCGCACAGACCGCCGAGGGCCGCCCGGTCCTCGCCCTCGTGCCCCGTACCCGTGACGGTGTCACCTTGGCGGACCAGGTCTCCACCAACGGTGAACGCCTGGCCGAGGTCCGGCTGGAGGCCGTGCGCGTGGAAGCGCGCGAGCTGATCGACGCGGCCGGCTGCTGGGACTGGCTGCGGTCCCTGCTCACCACGGGGACATGCGCGCTGGCGCTCGGGCTGGGCGAGCGGGTGCTCGCGATGACCGCCGAGTACACCGGAAAGCGCGAGCAGTTCGGGTTTCCGGTCGCGACGTTCCAGGCGGTGGCGGTCCAGGCCGCCGACCGGTACATCGATCTGCGGGCGATGGAGGCGACCCTCTGGCAGGCCGCCTGGCGGATCTCCACCGACACCGGCGGCCCGCTCCCGGCCGCGGGAGATGTCGCCGTCGCGAAGATCTGGGCCTCCGACGGGGTGCGCCGCGTCGTCCAGACCGCGCAGCATCTGCACGGCGGCTTCGGCGCGGACACCGACTACCCGTTGCACCGCTACCACGCCTGGGCGAAGCAGATCGAGCTCTCGCTCGGCCCGGCAGCGGCCCACGAGGAGGCGCTGGGAGACCTGCTGGCCGCCCACCCGCTCGGCTGAAAGCGACCGCGCCCGGAGAACGGGGGACCGGCTCAGAGGACGAAGGCGGGCGTCCCGTTGTCCGTGATCATCGGACGCCCGGCGCCGTCCCAGGCCTGCATGCCGCCGTCGATGTTCACCGCGTCGATGCCCTGCTGGACCAGGTACTGGGTGACCTGGGCCGACCGGCCGCCCACCCGGCACATCACATGCACACGCCGGCCGTCCTCGGCCGCCTCGGTCAGCTCGCCGAACCGGCCCACGAAGTCGCTCATCGGAATGTGCAGCGCGCCCTCGACGTGACCGGCGGCCCACTCGTCGTTCTCACGGACGTCCAGGACGAAGCCGTCCGACGGCACCGCCGCGGCGTCCACCGAGGGCAGCGGGGCGAAATTCATGGGTCATGCCTTCTCTCGTACCTACGCGGAAGAGTCGTCCACTCACGGAAGAGTCATCCGGAACGCTACTGCACCCCGCCTGCCGCACGCGGTGCCCTGCCCACCGCGCCTACCGCGTCATCTCCGCGAGCTCGGCCTCGCGCCGGGAGACCTCGCCCAGCAGCTGCTCCGCGATGTCCTCCAACAGCTGGTCCGGGTCGTCCGGGGCCATCCGCAGCATCGAGCCGATCGCCCCGTCCTCCAGCTCCTTGGCGAGCACCGTCAACAGCTCCTTGCGCCGGCTGAGCCACTCCAGCCGGGCGTAGAGCTCCTCGCTCTCGCTCAGCGGGGCCGGCGGCTGCACCGGTCCGGCCTCCCACTCCGCCACGAGCTCCTTGAGCAGCTCGACGTCGCCGCGGCCGTAGGCGGCGTTCACCCGGGCGATGAACTCGTCCCGGCGCTGCCGCTCCACCTCGTCCTGGGCGAGGTCCGGGTGCGCCTTGCGGGCCAGCTCCCGGTAGAGCCTGCGGGCCTCCTCGCTCGGCCTGACCCGCTTCGGCGGCCGGACCGGCTGCTCGGTGAGCATGGCCGCGGCCTCGGGGGAAAGCCCGTCGGTGTCCATCCAGTCGTGGAAAAGCTCGTCGACCCCGGGCATCGGCATGACGACCGCCCGCGCCTCCCGCGCCTTGCGCTCGTCCTCCGGATCCCCGGTCTTCGCCGCCCGCGCCTCCGCGATCAGCGCGTCCAGCTCGTCGAGACGGGCGTACATCGGGCCGAGCTTCTGGTGGTGCAGCCGGGAGAAGTTCTCGACCTCCACCCGGAAGGTCTCCACCGCGATCTCGAACTCGATCAACGCCTGCTCGGCGACCCGCACCGCCCGGGCCAGCCGGTCCTCGGGGCGCGGCCCGGCGTCCTCGGGGCCGGTGTCCTCGGGGCCTGCGGGCTCGGGCGCGCCCGGCCCGGCCTCGTCCTGCTGGGCGTCCTGGACGTCGTCGCTGTCCTGCGGGACGTCGTCCTGCCGGTCTTCATCGTTCCGGGTGGTCGGCACCCCGGCGGCTTCGTGGCTCACCCGTCCAGCGTATGGCCACAGCCCGGCGGCGCGGCACCAGTGGTGGGCCCGAACCGGACCCACCGCTTCACGCGCGCCGGACCCGGACCGGTCATACGCCGAACTCGGCGGCCAGCCTGCCCGCCTTGATCCCCCGCAGCAGCTCGGCGTGATCCGCTTCCGTCCGGTCGGCGTACGTCACCGCGAAGGCGGCCACCGCCTCGTCGAGCTTGTCGTTCTTGCCGCAGTAGCCCGCGAGCAGGCGGGGGTCGGCGCTGTGGGCGTGCGCCCGGGCGAGCAGCGCGCCGGTCATCCGCCCGTAGTCGTCGACCTGGTCGGCGGCGAGCGCGGCGGGGTCCACGCTGCCCTTGCGGTTCCGGAACTGCCGGACCTGGAACTGCCGGCCGTCGACGTCCGCCCAGCCGAGCAGGATGTCGCTGACGACCTGCATCCGCTTCTGCCCGAGCACCACCCGGCGGCCCTCGTGCGCCACCTCCGGTACGTCGAAACCGACCGCGGGCAGATAGGGGGCGAGCACCGAGGGGCGCGCCTCCTTCACCTGGAGGACCAGCGGCTCTCCCCGGTGGTCGAGCAGCAGCACCACGTACGACCGGGTTCCCACGCTGCCGGTGCCGACCACCCGGAACGCCACGTCGTGGATCGTGTACCGGGCCAGCAGCGGCACCCGGTCCTCGGAGACGGTGGAGAGATAGCCGCCGAGACCGGCGGCCACGACCGCGGCCTCGGCGTCCGGCACCCGGCGCAGCACGGGCCGGGCGTCGACGAAGCGCCGGCCGCCGTCGGGGCCCTCCTCGGTGGAGCGGGCGGCGAACCGGGCGCTGGTGTTGTTGCGGGCCTTCTCCGAGACCCGCTCCAGGGTGCCGACCAGGTCACGGGCGTCGGTGTGCGAGACCAGTTCCTCGTCCGCGATCGCGTTCCAGGCGTCGAGGGCGGGCAGCCGGGCCAGCAGCCGCATCGTGCGGCGGTAGGCGCCGACGGCGTCGTACGCGCCCCGGCGGCAGGTGTCCTCGTCGGCCCCGGCGGCCCGGCCCGCGAGCACCAGGGAGGTGGCGAGCCGCTTGAGGTCCCACTCCCACGGTCCGAAGACGGTCTCGTCGAAGTCGTTCAGATCGATGACCAGGCTGCCCCGGGCATCGCCGTAGAGGCCGAAGTTGGCCGCGTGGGCGTCGCCGCAGAGCTGGGCGCCCACCCCGGTGACGGGGCTGCCCGTCAGATCGTGGGCCATCAGCCCGGCCGCACCCCGCAGGAAGGCGAAGGGGGTGGCCGCCATCCGGCCCACGCGTATCGGCGCCAGAGCCGGTACACGGCCCCGGTTCGACTCCTCGACGGCCCGCACCGCGTCCGGCCGGCCCGGCGGCAGGACCAGCGAGGCGTGGGAGGACCGGGGCACCTGGCCGCGGAGCGCCTTGCCCGCCGCCTTCGGTGACGTTGCCGCCCCGCGCCGGGCGAACCCGGGCACGACTGGAATACGCGGTTCCGACTCCTCGGCTCGCTGTTCAGGCATCGTCGTCCCGGTTCCGCCCATGGAGCGTCGCCTCCCCCACCTCGTCCACGCTCTCCGGCTGCCCGGCTGTCCCGCCCGGCCAGCAGCCCTGCCCAGCAGCGGCCGATCACGACGGTACAGCCGATTCGGCGGCCTGTATCAGCAGCCGCCGGACTCCGGCGCGAGATAGGTGTCCGCCCACTGCCCCAGCTCCTTGAGCGCGGGCTCCATCGCCGTACCCGCCTCGGTGAGCCGGTACGAGACGCGCAGCGGCGGCCCCTCGTCGACCTCGCGGATCACCAGACCCGCCGCGCCGAGCTCGGTCAGCCGGTCCGAGAGCATGCGCTCACTGATGCCGGGAATCGCCCTGCGCAACTCGGCGAAGTGCACCGGTCGCTGCAGCAGCACCGAGACGATCGGGCCGGTCCAGCGCTTGCCGAACAACTCGAAGACCCGACTGATCCCCACATCGACCCGCCGACAGGCCTTTTCGCTGTGATCTGCCATACCTCTAGCCTACTGCGCCAACCTTGGCAGCTTACTAAAAATAAGTAGCTATGCTATTAGTAGTTACGTACGCAATGGCTACCGCCGGACGCCCGTGAGGTCGCGTCGACCCACCCGCGCCCCCTTCCCCTCTCTGTGGAGATCCCCATGGCCACGCTTCTGCACCTCGACTCCGCCGTCTTCCCCCAGGGATCCGCCTCCCGCGACGTCACCGCCGCGTTCGTCGAGGCCTGGCGCGAGCAGCACCCGGACGGCACCGTCGTCCACCGCGACCTCGCCGCCGATCCGCTGCCCCACCTGGACGCCGGCGCCACGGCCGCGGGCGCCGACGACCCGCTGCGCCGCGAACTGGCCGACGAACTGGCCGCGGCGGACGCCGTCCTGATCGGCGCCCCGATGTACAACTTCACGATCCCGTCCACCCTGAAGGCGTGGCTCGACCAGGTGATCATCGTCGGGCACAACGCGGGCCCCGACTCCCCCGTCGCCGGGACCCCGGTGACCGTCGTCGCCAGCCGCGGCGGTTCCTACGCTCCGGGCACCCCGCGCGAGGACTTCGAATTTGTCCAGAATTACTTGGAGAAGGTGTTCGCGGGCATGTTCTCCACCGAGGTGGACTTCATCGTTCCGGAGCTGACCCTCGCGCACTCCCAGCCGTCGATGGCCGAGCTGGTTCCGCTCGCCGAGGCCTCCCGCGCCCAGGCGCTCGACGACGCCCGGGCGAAGGCGAAGGCCCTCGCCACCCGCCTCGCCGCCTGAGAGAACCGCAGACAGAAGAAGCGGCAGGGCCGCGGAGCTTCTACGAGCTCCGCGGCCCTGCCGCTTCATGATCAATCGGACGTTTCACGTGAAACATGGAACGTGAGACATGGCACGTGAGACATGGCACGTCCGGTCGCGGATCAGACAGCCCCTCCGGCCGCCGCCGCACCCGCGCCCGCGGGCTCCTCGTCGCCCTCGTCGCCGGCCTGCCCGGCCCGCGTACCGCGAGCGGATCCACCGCCCCGCAGGCCCGCCCCGCCCGGTCGGGAGCCCGTGTCCGTCGCGGAATCGGAGCCGGCTTCCTTGGCCTCCGCGGCGATCCTGGCCTCCTGCTCCTCCCGCTCCGCCTTCTCCCGCGCCTGGGCCGCCAGATCCACCCGGCCCTCGGGCTTGATGTGGGCGATGACACCGGGGTGAGCGATCGACGGCAGGATGTGGCGCCACATCTCCGCGACCTGTTCGCGCAGATCGGCCCGCCCGGAGTCGGCCTCCGAGACCAGCTGGATACCGGTGAACGAGGCGACGATGATTTTGGCCGACACCATCGGGTCGATCTGCGGGAACACCTCGCCGCGCTCCTGCCCCAGCTCCAGCATCCGGGCCGTCGCGTCGATCCAGTCGCCCCACGGGTGCGGTCCGCCGAGGAAGACGCCCTCGATGGAGAGCCTGGTGCCGGCCCGGGCCATCGCGTTGTGGCGGAGGGCGAAAGCGAACTGCTGGCCGCCGTCCACCAGGGACTGGAGCGGCGATCCCTCCTGCTCGAACTCGACCGTCGAGGTCTGCTCGTCCATGATCGCCTGCGCGATGGCCTCCTTGGAGGCGAAGTGGAAGTACAGGGCCCCCTTGGTGACCTTGGCACGGCGGAGGATCTCCGAGATGGCGGCACGCTCGTAGCCGTAGTCGTCGAAGACACTCGCCGCGGCATCCACGATCGACCGCCACGTCTGGACCGCGCGAGCCTGCTTCGCCATTTCCTGCCTCCGGGACGTTCTGTGCGCTCAGCCCTTCACCGCCGAGCCGCCGTCGATCCAACCTCTGCGGCCAGCGTATGCAAGTGCGCCGTTGCACCGGCCATCGGTCTGTCCGGAAACCGTGCCCACACCCGCTGTCCGTACCCCGCCCGCCCGCCGAAAACACGGAAACGTCTCCGGCAGGACCGCCGAGACTGACGGGAACACGCAACAACGAAGAACCCCCGCTCCGGATTTCTCCGGAGCGGGGGTTCTCCCGATTCAACTTCGGCGGGTGCGAGCACCTGCCGTTGTGCGCGAGGGGGATTTGAACCCCCACGTCCCGAAGGACACTGGCACCTGAAGCCAGCGCGTCTGCCGTTCCGCCACTCGCGCATGAGTGGTGTTTTCAGACTCTCACCTTGGTGGGTGAGCGCCTGGCGACAAACGGAAGATTAGCACGCTGGACAGGGTGGATTCACATCCGTTGTTTCGCCGGCTCCGGGAGGGGAAGCGGGAACCCCGAACCATCGCCCCCCGCTCCTCCGGAGTGCGTCCCGGGTGCGGGACACTGTGAGGAGGCCACCTCTACGATCCGTGTGAGGGGTGACACTCATCCACAGGCCAGACAAGGGGAACCAGCCGATTTCCCGACGCGTGGATACGATCAGTAAGCAGTACAGGGACGATGACAACGGAGGAGGTGCCCCATGGGGGTCATGAAGCGTTTCGAGCAGCGCCTCGAGGGGCTGGTCAACGGCACCTTCGCCAAGGTCTTCAAGTCCGAGGTGCAGCCTGTCGAGATCGCCGGCGCCCTCCAGCGCGAGTGCGACAACAACGCGACGATCTGGAACCGCGACCGGACCGTCGTCCCCAACGACTTCATCGTCGAGCTCTCCACCCCCGACTACGAGCGGCTCAGCCCGTACTCGGGCCAGCTGGGCGACGAGCTCTCCGGCCTGGTGCGCGACTACGCCAAGCAGCAGCGCTACACGTTCATGGGCCCGATCAAGGTCCACCTGGAGAAGGCCGACGACCTCGACACCGGGCTCTACCGGGTGCGCAGCCGCACACTGGCGTCGAGTACGTCACAGCAGGATCCGTCGGCCCAGTCCCACCAGCCCCCGGCCGGACGCCCCGGCGCCCCGCAGGCTCCCGGCGGCTACGGCTACCCCCCGAGCGCCGCTCCGCCCATGCCCGCGGCCCCGCCGCCCGGCGCAGGACGGCCCTCGGCACCCACGAGCGACCGGCGCCCGCCGGCGCCCGGCCCTCTGCCGGACGCCCGGACGCGACGCTGGATCGAGATCAACGGCACTCGCCATCAGATTTCCCGCCCGACGTTGGTGATGGGACGATCCACCGACGCCGACGTGCGGATCGACGATCCCGGCGTATCGCGCCGGCACTGTGAGATCCGGACCGGAACGCCCTCGACGATCCAGGATCTCGGGTCTACCAACGGCATCGTGGTAGACGGGCAGCACACCACCCGCGCTACGCTCCGCGACGGCTCGCGGATCGTCGTGGGCAGCACCACCATCGTTTACCGGCAAGCCGAAGGGTGAAGCGGGGGCAATGTCAGAGCTGACCCTGACGGTCATGCGGCTAGGTTTCCTGGCTGTTCTGTGGCTGTTCGTCATCGTGGCCGTACAGGTCATCCGCAGCGACCTGTTCGGAACGCGCGTCACGCAGCGCGGCTCACGCCGCACTGCCGCCGACACGCGCCCCCAGCAGGGCCGCCAACAACAACAAGCGGCGCCGCCCCAGCAGCGCCAGCAGCCGGGCCGGCAGCGCCGCGGGGCGCCGACCAAGCTGGTCGTGTCCGAAGGCTCGCTCACGGGCACCACGGTCGCGCTCCAGGGCCAGACCATCACCCTGGGCCGGGCCCACGATTCAACGATCGTGCTGGACGACGACTACGCGTCCAGCAGGCATGCCAGGATCTACCCGGACCGTGACGGCCAGTGGATCGTCGAGGATCTCGGGTCCACCAACGGCACCTATCTGGAACGGACCCGGCTCACCACCCCGACACCAGTTCCGCTGGGCGCGCCGATCCGTATCGGCAAGACCGTCATCGAGCTGCGGAAGTAGTACGACAATGAGCGAGCGGAGCGAGCGAGCCGCGGCGGTCCCGACGGCGGACGCTGCCCGGTTCCCGACCGGAGGGTGGGCAGTGTGGCTCGAGACAGGCTGTACCCCGAGCCGACGGGCGAGGTGCGCATGAGTCTGTCGCTGCGCTTCGCCGCCGGGTCGCACAAGGGCATGATCCGCGAGGGCAACGAGGACTCCGGCTACGCCGGTCCCCGGCTCCTCGCCATCGCCGACGGCATGGGCGGTCAGGCGGCCGGTGAGGTCGCCAGCTCCGAGGTGATCTCCACCCTCGTCCCGCTCGACGACGACGTCCCCGGCTCCGACCTCCTGACCTCGCTCGGCTCCGCCGTGCAGCAGGCGAACGACCAGCTGCGCGTGATGGTCGAGGAGGACCCCCAGCTGGAGGGCATGGGCACCACGCTCACCGCCCTGCTCTGGACCGGCCAGCGCCTCGGCCTGGTGCACGTCGGCGACTCCCGCGCGTATCTGCTGCGCGACGGCGTCCTGACGCAGATCACCCAGGACCACACCTGGGTGCAGCGCCTCGTCGACGAGGGCCGGATCACCGAGGAAGAGGCCACCACCCACCCGCAGCGCTCCCTGCTGATGCGGGCGCTGGGCAGCGGCGACCATGTCGAGCCGGACCTCTCCATCCGCGAGGTCCGGGCCGGCGACCGCTATCTGATCTGCTCGGACGGCCTCTCCGGCGTGGTCTCGCACCAGACGATGGAAGAGACCCTCGCCAGCTACCAGGGCCCGCAGGAGACCATCCAGGAGCTGATCCAGCTCGCCCTGCGCGGCGGCGGCCCCGACAACATCACCTGCATCGTCGCCGACGTCCTGGACGTCGACAACAACGACACCCTGGCCGGGCAGCTCAACGACACCCCGGTCGTCGTCGGCGCGGTCGCGGAGAACCAGGCCCAGCTGGGCGACGGCGGGGCCATGCAGACGCCCGCCGGACGCGCGGCGGGCCTCGGCCGCCCCGTACCCCCGCCCTCCGGCGGCTTCGGCCCGCCCGGCAGCGGCGATCCCGGCTACGGCGCCATGCCCGACGGCTCCTACGACGCGTATACGGACGACGACTTCGTCAAACCGCGCGGCGGCCGTAAGTGGCTGAAGCGTTCCGTCTACATCGTGCTGGCGCTGGCCGTGATCGGCGGCGGTCTGTACGGCGGCTACCGCTGGACGCAGACGCAGTACTTCGTCGGCGCGAAGGACGAGAACGTCGCGCTGTTCCAGGGCATCAGCCAGGACCTCGCCTGGGTCTCGCTCTCCAAGGTCGAGAAGAACCACCCCGAGATCGAGCTCAAGTACCTGCCGCCGTACCAGCGCAAGCAGGTCGAGTCGACGATCGCCGAGGGCAACATCACCGACGCCCGCGAGAAGATCGCCGAGCTGGCCGCCCAGGCCTCCGCCTGCAAGAAGGACGCGCAGCGCCGCGCGGCCGAGGCCGAGACCCGGGCCCGTACGGGCGAGGGCGAGGCCGGCGGCACCGCCGGAGCCCCCGCCACCAGGACTTCCGCCACGTCCTCCGCCAAGGGGACCAAGCCGACCACCGCTCCCACTCCCGGCCCCAGCCTCTCGGAGGAAGAGAAGAAGCTGGTCCCGCAGTGCGGTAAGCAGTAAGCCGTAGGGGGCCTTCAGCACCATGAGCGTTGTCACCAACACGACCACCATCGGCGCGATCGACGCACCGAGCCGCCGCAACACCGAGCTGGCGCTCGTCATCTTCGCCGTCGCCATCTCGGTGTTCGCCTACGCCAATGTGGGCCTCGCCCTCAACGGCGAACTGCCCGCGGGCATGCTCGGCTACGGAGCGGGGCTCGCCCTGCTCGGCGGGGTCGCGCACCTGGTGGTGCGCCGGTTCGCCAAGTACGCCGATCCGCTGCTGCTGCCGCTGGCGATCCTGCTGAACGGGCTCGGCCTGGCGCTGATCTGGCGGCTGGACCAGTCCGAACGCTTCCAGGCATTGGACACCTTCGCCCCGGCCGCCTCGAAGCAGCTGCTGTTCTCCGCCATCGGCGTGGCCACGCTCGTCGCGGTCCTGGCCATCCTCAAGGACCACCGCATCCTGCAGCGCTACACGTACATCTCCATGGTCGTGGCGCTGTTCCTGCTGATCCTTCCGATGTTCTTCCCCGCCGTGAACGGCGCCAAGATCTGGATCAAGATCCCGGGCTTCGGAACGCTCCAGCCCGGCGAGTTCGCCAAGATCATCATCACCGTGTTCTTCTCGGGTTACCTGATGGTCAAGCGGGACGCGCTGGCCCTGGCCAGCCGCCGCTTCATGGGCCTGTACCTGCCCCGCGGACGGGACCTCGGCCCGATCCTCGCCATCTGGGCGATGTCGATCCTGATCCTCGTCTTCGAGACCGACCTCGGCACCTCGCTGCTCTTCTTCGGCATGTTCGTCGTCATGCTCTACGTGGCGACCGAGCGCACCAGCTGGATCGTCTTCGGTCTGCTGATGTCGGCGGTCGGCGCGGTCAGCGTCGCCACGTTCGAACCGCACGTCCAGCAGCGCGTCACCGCCTGGCTCGACCCCTTCGCGGGCTGGGGCGAGGTGGCCGCGAGCGAGCAGATGGCGAAGTCCCTGATGGCCTTCGGCTCCGGAGGCACGCTCGGGACCGGGCTCGGGCAGGGCAACTCCGACCTGATCGGCTTCGCCGCCAACTCCGACTTCATCCTCGCCACGGTCGGCGAGGAGCTCGGGCTCGCCGGCATGATGGCCGTGCTTCTCATCTACGGCCTGATCGTCGAGCGCGGCGTACGCACCGCCCTGGCGGCCCGTGACCCGTTCGGCAAGCTGCTCGCGATCGGCCTCTCCGGCTCGTTCGCCATCCAGGTGTTCGTCGTCGCCGGCGGTGTGATGGGCCTCATCCCGCTCACCGGTATGACCATGCCGTTCCTGGCCGCGGGTGGTTCCTCCGTGCTCGCCAACTGGGCGCTGATCGCCATTCTGATCAGGATCAGCGACACCGCCCGCCGCCCGGCTCCGGCCCCCTCACCGTCGCCCGACGCCGAAATGACCCAGGTGGTCCGACCGTGAACAAGCCGCTGCGCCGGATCGCGATCTTCTGCGGAATCCTCGTCATGGCTCTCCTCATCCGCGACAACTGGCTCCAGTACGTCCGTGCCGACGAACTGAACAGCCACAAGTACAACCGCCGTGTCGAGATCGAGCGGTACGCCCACGAGCGCGGCGACATCATCGTCGACGGCAAGGCGATCACCGGCTCCGCCGAGACCGAGGACAGCGACTTCCGGTACAAGCGGGTCTGGAAGAACGGCCCCCTGTGGGCCCCGGTGACCGGCTATTCGTCCCAGGCCTTCGACTCCTCGCAGCTGGAGAACCTGGAGGACGGCATCCTCACCGGCAACGACGACCAGCTGTTCTTCGACCGGACGCTGTCGATGTTCACCGGCGAGAAGAAGCGCGGCGGCAACATCGTCACCACGCTGAACGGCGACGCCCAGAAGGCCGCCTTCGAGGGGCTCGGCGACAAGAAGGGCGCGGTGGTCGCCCTCGACCCCAAGAGCGGCGCCATCCTCGCCCTCGCGAGCACCCCGTCCTACGACCCCTCGGTCTTCGCGGGGAACTCCATGGAGGACTCGGACAACCGGCAGAAGCTCCTGAAGGACAAGGACAAGCCGATGCTCAACCGGGCATTGCGCGAGACCTACCCCCCGGCTCCACCTTCAAGGTCGTCACCGCCGCCGCCGCCCTGGAGAACGGGCTCTACGACGACATCGACGCCAAGACGGACTCGCCGCTGCCCTGGACGCTTCCGCAGTCCACCACGGAGCTCAAGAACGAGGGCAGCATCCCCTGCAAGGACGCCTCGCTGCGGGAGGCCCTGCGCTGGTCGTGCAACACCGTCTTCGGGAAGATGAGCGACGACCTCGGCAACCGGAAGATGATCGAGCAGACGGACAAGTTCGGCTTCAACAAGGAAGTCTTCACGCCCGTCCGCGCCGACGCGAGCATCTACCCCGAGGACAACAAGCCGCAGAACGCCATGGCCGGCATCGGTCAGGCGTCGAACCGCACCACCCCGCTCCAGATGGCCATGGTGGCCTCCGCGATCGCCAACGACGGCAAGCTGATGCAGCCGTACATGGTCGCCGAGCGCCAGGCGCCCAACCTGGACCCGGTCTACACCGCCGAGCCCGAGGAGCTCAGCCGCGCGCTCTCCGGTGAGAACGCCCAGAAGGTCCAGCAGATGATGGAGACCGTGGTCGAGGACGGCACGGGAACCAACGCGCAGATCCCCGGCGTCACAGTGGGCGGCAAGACCGGTACCGCCCAGCACGGTCTGAACAACAGCGAGAAGCCGTACGCCTGGTTCATCTCGTACGCGAAGACCGACAACGGCTCCCCGGTCGCCGTCGCCGTCGTGGTCGAGGACGGCAACGCCAACCGGGACGACATCTCCGGTGGCGGCCTCGCCGCCCCCATCGCGCGCGATGTGATGAAGGCGGTCATCGACAGCAAGAAGTGATACCTGTCACGGCTGCCGCGCGTCATACCGGTCATCGCATACCGGTCGGATATCGGCTGACGGGTGCGGGCTGATCACGTAACCCGTGCCCGGTAGCGTATGCGCGAACAGCGCACCGCCGCGGACCACACACGGGTGCGGTCGGGACTGACGGAGAGGGCTGGAACAGTTATGGAAGAGCCGCGTCGCCTCGGCGGCCGGTACGAGCTGGGCTCGGTGCTCGGCCGTGGTGGCATGGCCGAGGTCTACCTCGCCCACGACACCCGGCTCGGCCGCACCGTAGCTGTGAAGACGCTCCGGGCCGATCTGGCCCGTGACCCGTCGTTCCAGGCCCGGTTCCGCCGAGAGGCCCAGTCGGCCGCCTCGCTCAACCACCCCGCGATCGTCGCCGTGTACGACACCGGCGAGGACTACGTCGACGGGGTCTCCATCCCGTACATCGTGATGGAGTACGTCGACGGGTCGACGCTGCGGGAACTGCTGCACTCCGGCCGCAGACTGCTCCCCGAGCGCACGCTGGAGATGACGGTCGGCATCCTCCAGGCCCTGGAGTACTCGCACCGCGCCCAGATCGTCCACCGCGACATCAAGCCGGCGAACGTCATGCTGACGCGCACCGGGCAGGTCAAGGTCATGGACTTCGGCATCGCCCGCGCCATGGGTGACTCCGGAATGACGATGACGCAGACCGCCGCGGTCATCGGCACCGCCCAGTACCTCTCCCCGGAGCAGGCCAAGGGCGAGCAGGTCGACGCACGCTCCGACCTCTACTCCACCGGCTGTCTGCTCTACGAGCTGCTCGCCGTGCGGCCCCCGTTCGTCGGGGACTCGCCCGTCGCGGTGGCCTACCAGCACGTCCGCGAGGAGCCGCAGCCGCCGAGCAACTTCGACCCCGAGATCACGCCCGAGATGGACGCGATCGTGTTGAAGGCGCTCACCAAGGACCCGGACTACCGCTACCAGTCCGCCGACGAGATGCGCGCCGACATCGAGGCCTGCCTCGACGGCCAGCCGGTCGCGGCCACGGCGACGATGGGCGCCGCGGGGTACGGGGGCTATGACGGCTACAACCCCGACCAGCCCACCGCCGCCCTGCGCCCGACCGACCCGAACAACGCGCAGACCTCGATGCTGCCGCCGGTCAACCCGGACGACGGCGGCTACGGCTACGACGACCGCCAGGGCCGCCGGCGCCAGCAGAAGAAGAGCAACACCTCGACGATCCTGCTGGTCGTCGCGGGCATCCTGGTGCTCATCGGCGCGATCCTCATCGGCCGGGTGATCTTCTCCGACAACGGGGGCGACAACCAGGTCAAGGCCCCGAATCTGGTGGGCTCCACCCTCGAGGAGGCGCAGACACTCGCGTCCAGAACCGGCGTCACCGTGACCAAGGGCGCCGAGGAGCCGTGCGAGGAGCAGGAGAAGGGCCAGATCTGCTCCCAGGATCCGTCGGCCGACGCGATGATGGACAAGGACGGCACGGTCACGGTCGTCGTCTCGTCCGGAGCGCCGAAGGTCGAGGTCCCCAACGTCCTGGAGAAGTCCGAGGACGGCGCCCGCGAGGTCCTGGAAGGTGACGGCTTCTCGGTCAACGTCACCACGCAGGAGTCCGACAAGCCCGAGGGGACGGTGATCAAGCAGAACCCCAAGGGCGGCGCGAAGGCCGACGAGGAGTCCGAGGTCACCATCACCGTCGCCGTCCAGGCCACGCTCGACCTGCCCGACATGCGGACCCGCACGTTCGAGGCGGCGGAGCAGCAGCTTCGTGGCATCGGGTTCACCAACGTCTCGCGGACCGACGTCGACTCGGACAAGCCGGCCGGCGAGGTGATCGAGCAGACGCCCACGGGCCCGAGCAAGCAGGGCAAGGACGTGCAGATCGTCCTGAAGGTCTCCAAGGGCCCGGCCCAGCCGGAGAAGGTCCAGATCCCCGGTGACATCGGCGGCAAGTCGTACCAGGACGCGAAGGCCCAGCTCGAAGGGCTCGGCTTCGTGGTCCAGCTCGCCCCGAACTCGGTCGACAAGCCGGACGCCCGGGTGATCACCAGCAGCCCGGCGCCGACCACCGAGGCGGACAAGGGCAGCACCGTCGTCCTCGTGACCATCGAGGGCGGCGGCGGAGGCGGCCTCTTCGGAGGCCCGGGCGGCTGAGCCGCCGCCCGCCCCGCAGCGTACGGCGAAGGGCCCCGGCCACCACGATGGTGACCGGGGCCCTTCCCGTGTGCGGGGGCCGCGTCGAGGGCTCAGCCCAGCAGCTCCACCGGCTTCGTACGGTCCTTGTCGACCTTCTCCGTACGCTCCAGCTCGCCCCACACGATGTACCGGTACTTCGAGGTGTAGACCGGGGTGCAGGTCGTCAGGGTGATGTAGCGGCCGGGCTTCTTGACGCCCGACTCCTCCGGGACCGGCTGGATGACGTCGACGTTGAACTTCGAGGTCTCGGGGAGCGTCTTGTAGACCTTGTAGACGTACCAGGTGTCCTTGGTCTCGAAGACGACCGGATCGCCGTTCTTCAGCTTGTGGATGTTGTGGAACTTCGCGCCGTGCCCGTCGCGGTGCGCGGCCAGCGTGAAGTTGCCCTCGTCGTCCCAGGGGAGGGCCGACTTCACGGGGTCGGTGTAGTAGCCGGCGATGCCGTTGTTGAGGTTCTTGGGGTCGGTGCCCTTCTTGACCAGCACCTCGCCGTTCTTCATGGCGGGCACGTGCAGGAAGCCGATGCCGTCCTTGGTGTCCAGGGCGCCCGGGCCGTCCGCCCACTTGCTGCGGACCGTGTCGCCCTGCCGGTCGGCCTCGCGGTCGGCGAGCACGTTGGTCCACCACAGGGAGTAGACGACGAAGAGCGCGAGCACCAGGCCCGCGGTGATGAGCAGTTCACCGAAGACGCTGACGGCCGTCGCCACGGGGTGGCGGACGCGGCGGCGTGCCGGGGGCGGGGACGCGGACGTGTCGGTCCGCTCGTCGTGCTCGGTCCTCGCTGCCACCGCACCGTCCCTGTCCTGAGGATGTTCAGCCGACGAGCGCGTCGGGCTTTCCCTCGCTGCGTGGCCGTTCGTCGACCATCTTGCCCCAGACGATCAGCCGGTAGGTACTCGTGAATTCCGGCGTACACGTCGTCAGCGTGAGGTACCTGCCCGGCTTCGTGAACCCGGAACCGACCGGGATCGGCTCGATCACCGAGATGTTCGACGGCGAGGTCTGCGGGAGGATGCTGGCCATCTCGTACGTGTAGTACGCGTCCCGGGTCTCGACCACGATCGGGTCGCCGGGCCTGAGCTTGTTGATGTAACGGAACGGTTCTCCATGGGTGTTGCGGTGACCCGCCACGGAGAAGTTGCCCTGCTTGTCGGAGGGCATCGCCGTCTTGAGCTTGCCCTCGCCGTAGTGGCCGATCATCCCCCGGTCGAGGACCTTCTCCTTGTCGATGCCCTCGGCGATCGGGGCGACGACGTCCAGCTTGGGGATGTGCATGATCGCGAAGCCCTCGCCGGGCGCGAACACCCCTGGCTCGCGGTCGCCGTTGGCCCATTCGTCCTGGATCCGGTTCGTCTCCTTGCCGGCGATCTGGTCGGCCCGGATGTTGGTCCACCACAGCTGGTAGGTGACGAACAGCAGCATCAGGACGCCCAGCGAGATGAACACCTCGCCGACCGCCCGGCTGGCGATGACCGCCGGGCTGTCCTTCGCCGCCCGCGCCGCGCGCCGGGCCTCCACCCGGGACATCGGCACCGCGGCGGCCTTCTGCTCCGGGGCCGTCCCCGGGCGCCGGCGCCCGCGCCCCTTGGCCGCCCGCCGCCGCTCGGCCCGCCCGCCGGGGGCAGGCGCGGGGTCGGGCTCCGTTTCCGGCGGTATGCGGGCGAGCACTTCGGTACGCGGTTCGGCAGGGAGGTCCGGTGCCGGAGCCGGTGCCGGAGCCCGCTCCTCGGCCGGAGCCACCGGGTCCGCCGGGGAGCCGAGGTCCGCCGCCGCCATGCGCCCAGACGGCTCCTGAGGCCCGTACCAGTCGCGTTGGTACCCGGCGGGGTCGTACCACTCGTTCGGGGCTCCCTGGGGCTGCTGAGGCCCTTGAGGAGACGCTTGACGAAGCTCTTGGTGGGGCGCGTACCCGGGCGTGTACGAGGAGGGCGTCGCGGACCGCACCGCGTGGGGCGCCGCGGGTTCCGCCGCCGGGACCGTGTCCGACCGGAACCACGGCGACGTGTGCCCGCCGGGCAGCGGATCGTTGAGCGGATCCGCGAGGCCGTCCACCGCCGCCACGAACGCGCCGTCGGTCCCGTACGCCCCGTGCGCGTCGGGGCCTTCCGGTCCGGCGGCGTGCCCGGGGCGGCCTGCGGTCACGCGGCGGCCTTGCCCACCACCGGCGCGAGCCCCGCCGAGCGCGCGACGGCCCCCTGGTCTCCGCACTGCTCCAGCCAGTTGGCCAGCATCAGGTGGCCGTGTTCGGTGAGCACCGACTCGGGGTGGAACTGCACGCCCTCCACCGCCCGGTCGCGGTGGCGCAGCCCCATGATGATGCCGTCCGCCGTGCGTGCGGTGACCTCCAGCTCGGGGGGCAGCTCGCCGGGTTCGGCGGCGAGCGAGTGGTAGCGCGTCGCGGTGAAGGGGGACGGCAGCCCGGCGAAGACGCCCTTGCCCTCGTGGGTCACGGGGGAGGTCTTGCCGTGCAGCAGCTCGGGGGCCCGGTCGACGACACCGCCGTACGCCACCGCCATCGACTGCATCCCCAGGCAGACGCCGAAGACCGGAACGCCGGTGTCCGCGCAGTGGCGCACCATCTCGACGCAGACGCCGGCCTGCTCGGGCGTTCCGGGGCCCGGCGAGAGCAGGACGCCGTCGAAGCCGTCCTGGGCGTGGGCGGGGGTCACCTCGTCGTTGCGCAGCACTTCGCACTCGGCGCCGAGCTGGTACAGATACTGGACGAGGTTGAAGACGAAGCTGTCGTAGTTGTCCACGACGAGGATGCGTGCGCTCACTGGCCGGCTCCTGCTCCACCGGCGCTCGCGCCGTCGACGGTCACATCACCGAACGGGAGCAGCGGCTCCGCCCACGGGAACACGTACTGGAACAGTGCGTAGACGACCGCCAGAATCAGCGCGAGCGCGATGATGCTGCGCACCCATGCGTTGCCCGGCAGATGCCGCCAGATCCAGCCGTACATGCTGACCCCTCCATTCGGTACCCGCACCAGACTAGAGGGCCGCGGCAGAAGCGTGGGTCCGCTGGGGAAAACCACGAGTCGTGGTCCACCACCGGCCGGGAACCATCACTCAGTCGCCGAGCTCCGGCGGCTCCCCCTCGCTCACCGGCCGCGTCGCGTCCAGATGCGCCCAGGCGATCAGCCGGTGGCTGCTGCCCCATTCCGGTTCGCAGGTGGTGAGGGTCAGATAGCGGCCCGCGCCCTCGAAGCCGGAGCCGCGGGGCACCGGATCGACGACGGCGGTGTCGGTGGGCACGGTCCGGTAGGGCTGCTTCGCGATGCGGTAGGTGAACCAGGTCGTGCCGTCGTTGACGACGACCGCGTCCCCGGGGCGCAGCTCCGGGAAGTCCTTGAAAGGGTCGCCGTACGTCCGCCGGTGCCCGGCGACCGCGAAGTTGCCCGTATCGCCGGGGCGGGCGGTTCCGCTGTAGTGCCCGAGCCCCTTCTGCAAGGTTCTGACCTCGGTGTTCTCCAGGACGGGCCACTCCCAGCCGGGGCCGAAGCGGGGGATGTGCATCGTCGCGAAGGGCTTTCCGTCGCGGTACGGGGCCGGGGCGGCGGGCTCCGCGGAAGCGGAAGGGGAAGGGGGCGGCGGGGCCACGGGGTCGCGTGCCCACTGGCTCTGGAGGGTGTCGATCTCGCCCTCGGCCGCGTCGGCCGCTTTCACGCCGGTCCAGAACAGGAAGTAGACGACGAAGAGGACGATCAGAGCGCCCACGGTGATGCAGAGTTCGCTGAAGGTCCTGACGACGAGTCGCACCGACACCGGACCGGCCTCCCCGGGGTTCAGCTGGCGCTCGGCCAGGGCTCACTCCACAGGCTGTGCGTAGTGGAGATCCACTGTGCCCGAGTACCCGGGAAGAGTCACCGCCTCGTTCTCGTCGACTTTCCAGCCCAGCCCGTACGCCTTCACATACAGCAGGTAGTTCTGGATCGCGGTGGAGCTGTTGAGCGCCTGCTTGAGCTTTCCGGCGTCGCCGACCGCGGTGACCTTGTACGGCGGGGAGTAGACGCGGCCCTGAAGGATCAGGGTGTTGCCGACGCAGCGGACCGCGCTGGTGGAGATCAGCCGCTGGTCCATCACCTGGATTCCGCGTGCCCCGCCCTGCCACAGCGCGTTCACCACGGCCTGGAGGTCCTGCTGGTGGATGACCAGGTCGTTGGGCTGGGGCTCGGGGTAGCCGGGGTTGGCGGTGGCGTCGGGCGGCGCGTCGTCGAGGGTCACGCTGACGGAGTCGCCGGTGATCTCCGTCGTGCCGGCCGCCCTCTCCAGCGCCTTGAGCTTGGCGTCCTCCGCCTCGGTGGAGCCGTCGTCGCGCTGGGCGAGGGCGTCGATCTGCGCGCGCACGGAGGCGGCCGAATCGTTCAACTCCGCGTTCTTCTCGCTGCGCTCCCTGATCAGGTCGGAGAGCTTGAGGAGAGAGGAGTCACTGCGCAGATTGGTGCCCTTGGCCGTGTTGGCACTGGTGACGAAGATGAGTCCGGCCAGGGCGAAAACCGCAGCGGTGAGCCCCCGGACCGCCCACACGGAGGTGCGCCGGGCCGGGCCTTCGGGGGAGTCGGCAGAATTGCTCAACGTACCCTTATCTCATCAGGCGCCAGGGAAGCACTACGCTAACGGACGCTCGGGGGAGGCAGCATTCCCCCTGGCATCCCCTGGCACCCGCCCCCGGCGCCCGCCACAGATCCCTGCGCGGTCACGCAGCGCATCGACAGGAGAGTCCCTCGTGCCGAAGTCACGTATCCGCAAGAAGGCCGACTTCACGCCGCCCCCGGCGAAGCAGGCAACGGCCATCAAGCTGACCAACCGCAGCTGGGTCGCTCCGGTGATGCTGGCCCTGTTCCTCATCGGGCTGGCCTGGATCGTGGTGTTCTACGTGACCGAAGGCGATCTGCCGGTCGACGCCCTGGGCAACTGGAACATCGTGGTCGGCTTCGGCTTCATCGCCGGCGGCTTCGCCGTGTCGACCCAGTGGAAGTAGCGGCCCCCCTTCCGCTCCGTCGCCCCTGGGCGCGTCAGCGCGCCTGTAGCTGGTCGACGCCCTTCCGCGCAAGCCTTGCCCTGAGTTACCCACAGAGTTATCCACAGCCGGGGGAAAAGGTCAGACGATCTGTGGATAACCTCCACTGAAGTTGACGCCGGTGTGACTGCAGCCTCCCTCGCCGAGGGGGGCTGCAGCCCGTTGTCCGGGCGGAAAAACCCAGCTCAGCGACAAGGGGCACACCTGTTCCTTTTGCCATACACAAGATTTCGCGCGCACTGTGGACAACTTCGGTCAGGCTGGGGGTGAAGAGCGCCTTCCCACCGGCCATTCCGCTCAGGTGAGCGCCAGCGTCCGGGCGACGATGATCCCGAGGGACGCCAGCAGGACGAGCGCACAGGTGCCGGTCTGCACCGCCGTACGGCGCTCGCGCGGGGCGTGGACCATGCCGACGGCGATGGCGACGCCCGCGATCAGACCGCCGACGTGCGCCTCCCAGGCGATACCGCCCCAGGTGAAGGTGAAGACCAGGTTCAGCGCCAGCAGGACGAGCACCGGGCGCATGTCGTAGTTCATGCGGCGCATCAGGACGGCGGTCGCGCCGAAAAGGCCGTAGACCGCGCCGGAGGCACCCAGCGAGGGCTGGTTCTGCGCGGCGATCAGGTAGGTCAGCGCGCTGCCGGCGAGGCCGGACAGCAGGTAGAGGGCGAGATAGCGGGACCGGCCGAGCGCCGCCTCCAGCTGTCCGCCGAGCCACCAGAGCCCCAGCATGTTGAACCCGAGGTGCACCACTTCCTGGTGCAGGAACATCGAGGTCACCAGGCGGTACCACTGCCCCTCGGCGACGCCTTCGACGGACCCCGGCGGCGGGCTCGGGTCCCACGCCCGGCCGAGCAGCGTCAGATCGCCCACCAGCCCGGGGCGGACGGTGACGAGGAGGAACACGGCCAGATTGATGCCGAGGAGGATCTTGGTGACCAGGCGCGGATCGGCGGCCACCGAGCCGCCCGCCAGCGTGCGCGGCCGGCCGGCCGCAGGATGGTGCCCGGTGCCCGAGCCCTGGCGTACGCAGTCGGGGCACTGGAAGCCGACCGAGGCGCTGACCATGCACTCGGGGCAGACCGGCCGCTCGCAGCGCGTACAGCTGATGCCGGTCTCGCGGTCGGGATGGCGGTAGCAGGTCGGCGTCGGCACACCGCTTCCCGCGGCGGCACGGTCTCCCGGCGGCTGCTGGTCCATCGGTCCTGGCCTGCCTCTCGGTCCTCGGTCCTCGTCCCTCGTTCTCGGCGGCGGCACGGACAGGACCGCCCCGCTCGTCCGCTATGTATCACTACGGACGGGCAGGGCGGTTGGTTCCCACAAGGCTCCCGCAGGGATCCCACAGGTACGCGGGGCTTCCCGCGAAGCCGGGTGCGTGCGGGCCGTCAGCGGGTTTCGACGACCACGGACTCGATCACCACGTCCTGGAGCGGGCGGTCCGTGCGCGGGTTGGTCGGAGTGGCCGCGATGGCGTCGACGACCTTGCGCCCCGCGTCGTCGGCCACCTCGCCGAAGATGGTGTGCTTGTTGGTCAGCCAGGCCGTCGGCGAGACGGTCAGGAAGAACTGCGAACCGTTGGTCCCCGGCCCCGCGTTGGCCATGGCCAGCAGATACGGCTGGGTGAAGGCCAGATCCGGGTGGAACTCGTCGGCGAACTTGTAGCCGGGCCCGCCCGTGCCGTTGCCCAGCGGATCGCCGCCCTGGATCATGAAACCACTGATGACGCGGTGGAAGACGGTGCCGTCGTACAGCGGATCCGTGGTGGTCTCGCCGGTCTCCGGGTTGACCCACTCGCGCTGCCCGGTGGCCAGTTCCACGAAGTTCTTCACCGTCTTGGGGGCGTGGTTCGGCAGCAGCCGGATCTCGATGTCGCCCCGATTGGTCTTCAAGGTGGCGTAAAGCTGCTCGGCCACAATCTGCCTTCCTCTTCCCTCGCCTGCCGTCAAATCCTTCGCTGACGTCCGGGCGATCCTCCCACGGACCGGGAAATGTACGGCCGGATGCCGGGCGAACCGGCGCGTTCACCACCGAACCATGGCATTGTCGTCGGCACACTTCACTTGAACCGTTTTGACCGCACATGCCGATCATGACCCGGATGCCCGCCCCGCATGCCGGGCAGGGACTCAACAGGCATGATTTTGGACTGGGCGGACAGGCGGAGTACCTACCCGCCACCAAGGAGGAGGATCTCGTGACCCGCATCGACAGCGTGCGCGCCGCAACCGACTCGGCGAAGGACAGCGCGCAGCACGCCGCGGAAGTGGTGGCGCCCTACGCCGAAACAGCCAAGGACCAGGCGGCCCACCTCGCCCATGAGGCGCGCGTACGGCTCGCGCCCAAGGTGACGAAGGCGGCCCAGCAGGCCCGTGTCCAGTACGCGTCCCACCTCGCGCCGCGCCTGGAGCAGGCCCGTACGCACGTGCCGCCCCGGGTCGACGAGGCCGCGCACCGCGCCGCGGTCTCGACCCGGAAGGCCGCGCGCAGCGCCGCCGACTACACCGCACCCCGGGTCGAGCACGCCCGCGCGGTGGCCCTGCCCGTCGCCGAGCAGGCGTCCGCCCGCAGCGCGGCCGCCCTGGCCGCGCTGCGGACCCAGGTGACGGCCAAGGAAATCCAGAAGCTGGCCCGGAAGCACCAGCGGCGGGCCAAGGCCGGCCGGGCCGCGAAGGGGTTCCTGGTGCTGGGCGTCCTGGCGGGCGGTGCCTACGCCGCCTGGCGCTGGTGGGACAAGCAGGCCAACCCGGACTGGCTCGTCGAGCCGCCCGTCGCCACCGAGGTGGGCGACGAGCGCTCGCCGCTCAGCTCGGTCGACGGCAGCCCGCGGGCCGACCTCGACCCGGAGGTCGAGGCCAAGCAGGCCGAGGCCGAGGGGGACACCCCGGGCCTCGACGACCGTCCCTGACAGCCCGGCAGGCTGACAGCACAGCAGAACGAACGTGGCCGGGGAAACCGCTCAGGCGGTTTCCCCGGCCACGTTCGCATGTGCCCACCGACGCGTACGGAGGGAACGACCACCGGCTGACGACTAGCGGCTGACGGCGAACCGCATCAGGGCGTGCTCGTCGCCCTGCTTGATCTTCCCGGTCTCGTTGATCACCTGGAGCTTCCAGCCCGCGCCTTCGCGGATCGCCTTGGCGACGGCGACGCCGTTGTCCTGCGTGAGCATGCTGGGCCAGATGTCGGCGACCTGCTGCGAGCTGCCGCCCGTCGCGTCGTACACCTTGAAGCTGATGTTGCGCGCGTTGCTGAACGAGCTGCGCTTCTTGTAGGCCGCCGCGATGAAGACGATCGACGTGATGTTCGAAGGGATCCTGGCGAACTCGACGGTCACCGTCTCGTCGTCGCCGTCACCGTGACCCGTCTGGTTGTCCCCGCTGTGCACCAGCGAGCCGTTGCCCAGCGGGTCCAGGGAGTCCAGACCGGCCAGCCGCACCGGGTCGCCGCCCTGCAGGGCGATGGCGATCAGGTCGAGGTCCGTACCGGCCTTCTGCCGGATCTTCCCCATCAGACCGCCGCTGCTCCCGACGGTCGGGTCCCAGGACGCCCCGATGGACAGGTGGGTCACTCCGCCCAGGTCCGCCGGGCCGTCTTCCTTCGTCAACGTGATCATGCCTGAGTCCTTTGCGGCTCGACTGTTTATGTATGAAGTGTGCCTGGTACGGCGGCGGCGGAACGCAAAAGAACCCCTCCCACCACGTTTCCGCAGGTTGGAGGGGTTCAATCAAGTGGAGCCTAGGAGATTCGAACTCCTGACATCTGCCTTGCAAAGGCAGCGCTCTACCAACTGAGCTAAGGCCCCGGGTCACCGTCGGGACCAGAGTACCGGGTACCCCCGGATTCTTCCAAAAGGATAGGGACTCCCCGGGAACGACCACGCTCCGTAAGATGCTCGCAAGGTTCGCAGCAGCGAAGCCGCAGCGATGGGGAGACGCCATGGACGCAGCGCAACAAGAGGCGACGGCAAGAGCCAGAGAGCTTCAACGCAGTTGGTACGGAGAGCCGTTGGGGGCGCTCTTCCGCCGGCTGATCGATGATCTCGGGCTGAACCAGGCCCGGCTCGCCGCCGTTCTCGGGCTCTCCGCCCCGATGCTCTCGCAGTTGATGAGCGGCCAGCGCGCCAAGATCGGGAACCCCGCGGTGGTCCAGCGCGTCCAGGCCCTTCAGGAGCTGGCGGGCCAGGTGGCAGACGGCAGCGTCAGCGCGGGCGAGGCCACCGACCGCATGGAGGAGATCAAGAAGTCGCAGGGCGGCTCCGTCCTCACCGCGACCGGCCAGACCACCTCCACCGGCGGTGCTCCCACCGTCCGCCGTGTGGTGCGCGAGATCCAGTCCCTGCTGCGGTCGGTCGCGGCGGCCGGCGACATCATCGATGCCGCGGACGCCCTCGCCCCGACCCACCCGGAACTGGCAGAGTTCCTCAAGGTGTACGGCGCGGGACGCACCTCGGACGCGGTCGCCCACTACGAGGGGCACCAGAGCTAGCCACGTCCCGACCGAAGCACGACGGAGCCAGGGCACGCGCACCGCGCAGCGCCCTGGTGCCGGCAGGACACGGGTCCGGACACGGGTCGCGGCGGACGCCGCGGCACCTTACGCACGGGGAGCGGGCACAGCGCAATGGGTGAGGTCTTCGCCGGTCGGTACGAGCTGATCGATCCGATCGGACGCGGTGGGGTCGGCGCCGTCTGGCGGGCCTGGGACCACCGCCGCCGCCGGTACGTCGCGGCCAAGGTGCTCCAGCAGAGCGACGCGCACACGCTGCTGCGCTTCGTCCGCGAACAGGCACTGCGCATCGAGCACCCGCACGTGCTGGCCCCGGCCAGCTGGGCCGCCGACGACGACAAGGTCCTGTTCACCATGGACCTGGTGAGCGGCGGCTCGCTCGCCCATGTCATCGGCGACTACGGCCCGTTGCCCCCGCGCTTCGTCTGCCTGCTGCTGGACCAGCTGCTCTCCGGCCTCTCCACGGTGCACGCCGAAGGAGTGGTGCACCGCGACATCAAGCCCGCCAACATCCTGATGGAGGCGACCGGTTCGGGCCGGCCGCATCTGCGCCTGTCCGACTTCGGCATCTCGATGCGCAAGGGCGAACCTCGGCTGACCGAGACCAACTACGTGGTCGGTACGCCCGGTTACTTCGCCCCCGAGCAGATGATGGGCGCCGAGCCCGACTTCCCCGCGGACCTCTTCGCGGTCGGTCTGGTCGCGCTCTACCTCCTCCAGGGCCAGAAGCCGGACGCCCAGGCGCTGGTGGAGCATTTCGCCGCGCACGGCACCCCAGGGGCCCCCGAGGGCATTCCCGAGCCGCTGTGGCAGGTTCTCGCCGGTCTGCTCCAGCCCGACCCGCACGCCCGGTTCCGTACGGCCACGGGCGCGCGCAAGGCCCTGACCGCGGCGGTCGAGATGCTGCCCGAAGCCGGCCCCGAGGACGAGCCGGTCGAGGTGTTCGACCAGATCGGGCCGCTGCCCGAGGGATTCGGCCCCGACGGGCCCGTCACCGCCCCGCCCAAGGCCCCGCCGCAGCCGTCCGACCGGCAGGCCCCCGCCCCGCCCCCCGTCTCGATGTCGGAGACCGGCAGCTTCCACCTCGCGCCGCCTCCTGCGGCCGCGCAGCCTTCCGCGGCCTCCCCGGGTGTCGCGCCTCCGCAGCAACAGCCCCACCCGCAGCCGGGATTGCCGCAGCCGGGGTTCCAGCAGCCGCCGTCCGCCCCCTACGCCGCGGACGCGCCGCCCGCGTACGCCGTCGGCGCACCGGACCCCTCCCAGGCGCCGACCTCCGGCGTACCGCACGATCCCTCCGCCACCCGCCCCTACACCGCCCAGCAGCACCAGCAGTTCCCGCCGGTGCCCGCCCCGCCGGTGCAGCACGCCGCGCCCCACGCTCCCGCACGGCGAACGCGCCCGGGACCGCCTCCGAAGGTGGCCGTCCCGGTGCTGGTGGTGGCGCTGATCTGCTTCGCGGTCGGGATCTGGGCCCTCACCCAGGTCTGACAGAGCCGCACGGCGGAGGGAAGCCCCGTCGGCGGTGCGGCTACCAGCCCTGCGCCGGGGGCTGGTGGCCCCCGCCGGCCGGGTGACCGGCGGCCGACGCGCGGCGGCGGGCCAGCAGCGTCCACACGCCCAGACCGAGCACCAGCACCGACCCCGTGCCGATGCCGGCCGCGGCGACCACGGCCATCGGGCCGCTCTTCGCGGCCTGTTCGGCGTTCTGCCCCTTCCGGGCCACTTCCCGGTCCCGGTCGGTGACACCAAAGACCCCGGCGTCACCCTCGTACGGAGACTCCTCGGCCTGGTTCTTCACCTGGACCGACAGCTCGAACGGGATCGGCTCGGCGCCGTAGTACTCCTTCAGCTTCGGGCTGAGGGAGACCGACAGGTAGTACCAGCCCGCGAAGCGCATGGCGCTGACCTGGGACGAGGAGTCGAACCGGTTGCGGTAGGCCACCGGCGGCAGCGGCCGCAGGGACGCGGACGCGGGGCCTCCGGAATACGAGAGCGTGGCGTCGGAGACCTGCCCCTGGGCGGGGTTGGCCAGCGACAGCGTGAGCGCGCTGCCGACGAACTCCTCGCCGGAACTCGTGGTGTTGGAGAGCCCGGCGGTGGCGTAAAGCTGCTGTCCCCAGTCGACCGGCACCCGGTAGAAGCGGGTCTGTCCGGGGGCGACCGTGTCCTGCCAGCGGCCGTTCTCCAGGCTGGTGGCCGCCGAGAACCCGGACCCGCCGGACCGCTTCTGCTGCTTCCCGGTCAGCGGCTTCGCCGAGGCGGAGGGCCAGCTCTCGGGGGCCTCGGTCGGCATGGACGTACCGCTCCTGAGCTTCGGCTCCTGGAGGAAGCGCAGCTCCAGGTCCCAGGCATCCGGGCTGGAGGTGTCCTTGCTCTCGCGCTCGACGAGGACGTCGTAGGGGCCGCCCTCCTGGCAGGTGCTGCCGCCCTCCTTGACGGTCCGGGAGGCGTACGCCGTGATGGGACGGGCGTACTCGCCGGAGCCGAAGCTCGCCTGCCCCCTGTCGCACGGGGTGTCGTCGGTCTCCCGGAGGCTGACGGTGATGCCGTCGCCGTAGGCGACCGTGCCGCCGGCCCCGGGCACCGCGACCGCCGAGACATAGGCGGCGGAGGCGTCGTCCAGCGTGACCCGGTAGTAGAGCTTCTCGCCCGGCTTGATCGAACTGCGGTACGGGACGCCCTCGTCCAGCGTCGACGCCTCGACGTTGGTCACCGCGCCCTGCACGTTCTTCGCGTCGGGGTCGAACGCGTACACCCCGGGTCCCGCCGCGTGCGCCTGCCCCGGCAGGACCGCCGCCGCGCACATCGCCGCGAGAGCCGCGGCCGCCACCCGCCCCCTGTTGCGCTGCCTGTTCACGCGCTTCCCCTCGTCGTCCTCACCCACCAAGGAGGAACCCTCCCGCCGCGACGGCCAAGGCGCCCGCCCCGGCATCGGCCGCGATGCCGGTCCATCCTGCCCCGCCCGCACCGCCGCTGTCTCCGGCCACAGCCGGATGACCCCTCTTGTCCGCGTTCTTCCCGGACCCCACAGAGCTCTTCGCTTAAGCAAGCTAGAGATTCGCTTGAGTGAACTCAAGGGCGGTGCGTCACGGGTCCGCAACAGCCAAAGAGGCCGAGGCATCGGCCCCGGCCCCAGCCCCGGCCCCGGCCCCGGACAGCACGAAGCCCCGGCCGCTCAGCGACCGGGGCCCGTAACAGACTGTGTCGTCTCACACACCCGAACCTGCGGGCACGGAGTCGGTCGCCTCCGTCCACAGATCCTGCTCGGCGCGATCCGCCTGGATCTGGCGGTACACGAGGAGCCCACCGATGGCGGCCAGTGCGACCAGGAGAAGCTTCTTCACCGCGCGACCTCGTCTTTCCTTGGCGTAAGGGCCTTATGTCGCCGACTATACACACCGGCCGATACCGATCGGTGACCTGCCCGGACCCCTGTGACACCCCCTCCACGGCGTCCGGAACGACCTCCCGGCACCCCCTCCTCACCGCCCGCGAGGGCCTGTCCAGCCCGGTTGCACCATACGAGTGGTGTTAATCCGAAGATCGGCACAGAACGGGCGTCGCTCCCCGGAATCGCGGCCGGGATCCACATGATCGGAGAAGTCAGCAACCGGACCGTCCGAAAGCGAGGGGCCATGAGCACCTTCCAGCCCAAGAACCTCTGGACCGCCTTCATCACCGCCTTCTTCGCCCTCCTGGCGTCGCTGGGCCTCGCCACCGCCGCGGCGAGCACCGCGAACGCCGCCGCGCAGCCGAGCACCACGACCCAGGAGCACACGGGTGCCACCGCGGCAACCCCGATCGCCCCCTCGGTCCGATGGACCCTTCCGCGTGACCGGGCCCTTCCGCCCACGATGAAGCAGCGCATCCGAGCCGAGGCCCACGGTTCCTCCCCGGCCACCCGCCACCTGTCGCTCGACCCCGCGCAGACCGCCCGAACGACCGGCCAGAGCGGTTCCCACCACACAGCCCCGGAAGGCGACTCCCCGGCCCCGCCCCCTGATCCCGGCGGCCCACCGCACTCCGGGGCCCCTGGTCCGGTTCACACCGGCCGGGGGCCTTCTCGTGTGCCCGGACGGCCACCTCGTCCGATCCGGCGTCGAGCCCCGGCAACGCCGTGCCGGCGGAAGCCACCGCGTACAGCCGGAGTGAGACCGACACCACGAGCCCCTCCTCCGGTTCGCGGGCCGCCAGACGGCCGGAGCTCACGGGACCCGAACGCGGCTACCTCGTGCGCTTCCAGCCCGCCACCCGGAGTTGAACACTCCGCCCACGCGAAAGGCCCCCCACCGTCTCCGGTGAGGGGCCTTCAGTCTGGTGGGGCTAACAGGATTTGAACCTGTGGCCTCATCCTTATCAGGGATGCGCTCTAACCAACTGAGCTATAGCCCCGCCGCGCTGTACTGCTCCGCGCTGACTTCTGAAGATTAGCGCACGTCGGGGCCAGTCCCAAAATCGATACCCGGCGCCCTACTCGTCCTCGGCCAGCGTGAGCTCCACGCCGCCCACGAAGCCCGCCGACAGGTTGTAGATGAAGGCGCCCAGCGTCGCCAGCGCGGTGGCCAGGACCACGTCGATCACGGCGATGACCGAGGTGAAGATGAGCACGCGCGGAAGCGACAGGAACGACTGCAGGTCGAAGCCGTTGCTCTCGTTCGAACCGGTCGCCTCGCTGATCGTGCCGCCGACGGTCTCGAAGACGCCCATCGCGTCCATGACCATCCACAGCACCGCCGACGCCACCACTGTGCAGATGCCCAGCGCGATCGACAGCAGGAAGCTGACCTTCATCACCGACCACGGATCGGCCTTGGCCACCCGCAGGCGGGCCTTGCGGGTACGGGGTGTGGTCCGCGCCCCCGTGCGCGGCTTGCGCGTCGCCTGGGCGCCGCCCACGCCCTGCGCACCGCCCAGCGTGCCGCCGCCCTGTCCGGGGCGCTGCTGGCCGCCCTGGGTGCCGCCGCCGGGCGCCTGGTACGCCTGGGGCGGGTGGTACGGCCCCGACGGCCCCGGTGCGGGCTCACGCTCGCCGGGCAGGGGCCCGGTCGCGTAACCCTCGTACTGGGGCTGAGGCCCTCGTGTGTCCGTCACAGTGCCCCCTTGGGAGTCCGTGGCAGGGCCACGGGCACCGTTCGCTCCAGCTCCGGAAGCGGCCGAACCGGCGCCCGTGGCTCCACTCACGCTCTTACTCCTCGTGCTCCCCGGTCGAAGGCTCCGTGCCCTCGACAGTGCCCTCTGCCGTGCCTACGGCGTGGGCCTCGGCCGTCTCGCCCTCGGCATCATCGGTCCCATCGACCTCTTCCGCCTCACGGCCGGCCTCGGCGTTGCGCGCGATGCCGACGACGGCGTCGCGCTTGCCCAGATTGATCAGTTGGACGCCCATGGTGTCACGGCCCGTCTCCCTGACTTCATTGACTCGCGTACGAATCACACCACCGCCGAGCGTGATGGCGAGAATCTCGTCGGACTCCTCGACCACCAGCGCACCGACGAGCGATCCGCGGTCCTCCACGATCTTGGCGGCCTTGATCCCGAGGCCGCCGCGGCCCTGGACGCGGTACTCGTCGACGGGGGTCCGCTTCGCGTACCCGCCGTCGGTAGCGGTGAAGACGAACGTACCGGGCCGGACGACATTCATCGAGAGGAGTTCGTCGCCCTCGCGGAAACTCATCCCCTTCACACCCGAGGTGGCGCGGCCCATCGGGCGCAGCGCGTCGTCCGTCGCGGTGAACCGGATCGACTGGGCCTTCTTGCTGATGAGCAGCAGATCGTCCTCGGCCGAGACCAGCTCGGCGCCGATCAGCTCGTCGTCGCCGCCCTCCGGCATCTCGCGCAGGTTGATCGCGATGACACCGCCCGAGCGCGGGGAGTCGTAGTCCTTGAGCGCGGTCTTCTTCACGAGACCGCCCTTCGTCGCCAGGATCAGGTACGGCACGGCCTCGTAGTCGCGGATCGCGAGGATCTGGGCGATCTTCTCGTCCGGCTGGAAGGCCAGCAGGTTGGCGACGTGCTGGCCGCGCGCGTCCCGGCCGGCGTCCGGGAGCTCGTACGCCTTGGCCCGGTAGACGCGGCCCTTGTTGGTGAAGAACAGCAGCCAGTGATGGGTCGTCGAGACGAAGAAGTGGTCGACGATGTCGTCTTCCTTGAGCTTCGTCCCGCGCACGCCCTTGCCGCCGCGCTTCTGCGAGCGGTAGTCGTCCGTCTTCGTGCGCTTCACATAGCCGCCGCGGGAAATCGTGACGACGATGTCCTCCTCGGCGATCAGGTCCTCGATGGACATGTCGCCCTCGAAGGGCACCAGCTTGGAGCGCCGGTCATCGCCGAACTTCTCGACGATCGCCGCCAGCTCCTCGCTGACGATCTGGCGCTGCTTGGCGGGCGAGGCCAGGATCTCGTTGTACTCGTTGATCTTCGCCTGGAGCTCGTCGTGCTCGGCGGTGATCTTCTGGCGCTCCAGGGCGGCCAGCCGGCGCAGCTGCATCTCCAGGATCGCGTTGGCCTGGAGCTCGTCGATCTCCAGCAGGCCCATCAGGCCCTCGCGCGCGATCTCCACCGTGTTCGAGCGGCGGATGAGGGCGATGACCTCGTCGATGGCGTCCAGGGCCTTCAGGAGGCCACGCAGGATGTGCGCCCGCTCCTCGGCCTTGCGCAGCCGGAACTTCGTCCGCCGGACGATGACCTCGATCTGGTGCGTCACCCAGTGGCGGATGAACGCGTCGATCGACAGCGTGCGCGGCACCCCGTCGACGAGCGCCAGCATGTTGGCGCCGAAGTTCGTCTGGAGGTCGGTGTGCTTGTACAGGTTGTTCAGGACGACCTTGGCGACCGCGTCCCGCTTGAGGACGACGACCAGGCGCTGCCCCGTACGCGAGGAGGTCTCGTCGCGGACGTCCGCGATGCCGCCGACCTTGCCGTCCTTGACCAGGTCGGCGATCTTCTGCGCGAGGTTGTCGGGGTTGGTCTGGTACGGAAGCTCCGTGACGACCAGGCACTGGCGTCCCTGGATCTCCTCGACCGCGACGACCGCGCGCATCGTGATCGAGCCACGGCCGGTGCGGTACGCCTCCTCGATGCCCTTGCGGCCCACGACCAGCGCGCCCGTGGGGAAGTCGGGGCCCTTGATGCGCTCGATCAGCGCGTCCTGCAGCTCCTCGTGCGAGGCCTCGGGGTGCTCCAGATACCACTGGGCGCCGGCGGCGACCTCGCGGAGGTTGTGCGGCGGGATGTTGGTCGCCATGCCGACCGCGATCCCCGCGGAGCCGTTGACCAGCAGGTTCGGGAAGCGCGCCGGCAGGACCGTCGGCTCCTGGTTGCGGCCGTCGTAGTTGTCCTGGAAGTCGACGGTCTCCTCGTCGATGTCCCGGACCATCTCCATGGACAGCGGCATCATCTTGCACTCGGTGTACCGCATGGCGGCGGCCGGGTCGTTGCCCGGGGAACCGAAGTTGCCGTTGGAGTCCACCAGCGGCATCCGCATCGACCACGGCTGCGCGAGGCGCACCAGGGCGTCGTAGATGGAGGAGTCGCCGTGCGGGTGGTACGTACCCATGACGTCGCCGACGACGCGGGCGCACTTGTAGAAGCCCTTCTCGGGGCGGTACCCGCCGTCGTACATCGCGTACAGCACCCGGCGGTGGACGGGCTTGAGACCGTCCCGTACGTCGGGCAGCGCACGCGAGACGATCACGGACATCGCGTAGTCGAGATAGGAGCGCTGCATCTCCGTCTCGAGCTGGACGGGTTCGACACGCATCCCCACGCCGGGGATGGTGCCCTCCTCGTCGGGCGTCGCGGATTCGGGTGTCACAGGGGTGTTCTCGTCGGCCATTGCTGGTCAAAGTCCTTTCGAGCTGCGGCGTGGCTGGTGCGGCCGACTCAGATGTCGAGGAAACGGACGTCCTTGGCGTTGCGCTGGATGAACGAGCGCCGCGCCTCGACGTCCTCACCCATGAGCACCGAGAACAGGTCGTCGGCCTGCGCCGCGTCGTCCAGCGTGACCTGGCCGAGGACCCGGTGGTCGACGTCCATGGTCGTGACGCGCAGCTCCTCGGCGTTCATCTCGCCGAGACCCTTGAAGCGCTGGATCAGGTCTTCCTTGATCCGCTTGCCGTTCTGCTTGCCGAGCGCCACCAGGGCGTCGCGCTCCCGGTCCGAGTACGCGTACTCGAAGTCGTCCCGGCCCCACTTGATCTTGTAGAGCGGCGGGCGCGAGAGGTAGACGTGCCCGGCCTCGACCAGCGGCTTCATGAAGCGGAAGAGGAAGGTCAGCAGCAGGGTGTTGATGTGCTGGCCGTCGACGTCGGCGTCCGCCATCAGGATGATCTTGTGATAACGGAGCTTCTCGATGTCGAAGTCCTCGTGGACCCCGGTGCCGAACGCCGAGATCAGCGCCTGGACCTCGGTGTTCTGGAGGATCTTGTCGACCCGGGCCTTCTCGACGTTCAGGATCTTGCCCCGGATGGGCAGGATCGCCTGGTACATCGGGTTGCGGCCGGACTTCGCCGAACCACCGGCGGAGTCACCCTCGACGATGAAGATCTCGCACTTGGTGGGGTCGTTCGACTGGCAGTCGCTGAGCTTGCCCGGCAGCGAGGCGCTCTCCAGGAGCCCCTTGCGCCGCGTCAGGTCCCGCGCCTTGCGGGCCGCCACGCGGGCGGTCGAGGCGGCGATGCCCTTACGGATGATGTCGGCGGCCTCGTTGGGGTTCCGGTCGAACCAGTCCGTCAGCTGCTCGTGGACGACCTTCTGCACGAAGGTCTTGGCCTCCGTGTTGCCCAGCTTGGTCTTCGTCTGGCCCTCGAACTGCGGCTCGCCCAGCTTCACCGAGATGATCGCGGTCAGACCCTCGCGGACGTCCTCGCCCGTGAGGTTGTCGTCCTTGTCGCGCAGCAGCTTCTTGTCGCGCGCGTATCGGTTGACCAGCGAGGTCAGCGCCGCGCGGAAGCCCTCCTCGTGCGTACCGCCCTCGTGCGTGTGGATCGCGTTGGCGAAGGAGTAGACGCCCTCGGTGTACTGCGTGTTCCACTGCATGGCGATCTCGACCGACAGGAGCCGGTCCTTGTCCTCGGCCTCGATGTCGATCACCGACTGGTGAATGACGTCACCCTTGCGGGAGTTGAGGTACTTCACGAAATCGACGATGCCGTTTTCGTAGTGGTACGTGACCGAGCGGGCGGTCTCCTCCTCGGACGGCTCGGTCGCGTCCACACTGTCCGCGCCCGCCGTCGCCTTGGCCGACTCGCGCTCGTCGGTCAGCTTGAGGGTGAGGCCCTTGTTGAGGAACGCCATCTCCTGGAAGCGGCGCGAGAGGGTCTCGAAGCTGTACTCGGTGGTCTCGAAGATGTCGCCGTCGGCCCAGAAGGTGACCGTGGTGCCGGTCTCCTCGGTGGCCTCGTGCTTCGCCAGCGGGGCGGTCGGGACACCGAGCTTGTAGTCCTGGGTCCAGCGGTAACCGTCGGTCTTGACCTCGACGGAAACCCGGGTGGACAGGGCGTTGACGACGGAGACGCCGACGCCGTGCAGACCGCCGGAGACGGCGTAGCCGCCGCCGCCGAACTTGCCGCCCGCGTGCAGCACGGTCAGCACGACCTCGACGGCGGGCTTCCCTTCGGACGGCACGATGCCGACCGGGATGCCGCGGCCGTTGTCGATGACCCGCACCCCGCCGTCGGGGAGGATCGTGACGTCGATGGTGTCCGCGTGGCCCGCCATCGCTTCGTCGACGGAGTTGTCGACGACCTCTTGCACGAGGTGGTGCAGGCCGCGCTCACCGGTCGAGCCGATGTACATGCCAGGCCGCTTGCGGACCGCGTCCAGCCCTTCCAGCACGGTGATCGCGCTGGCGTCGTACGAGGTCTCGGGGACCTCGCCCGGCTCACCGGCCGTGGACGGAATGTTCTCGTTGGGGTTGCCGGAATCGGCCACGAAGCGCCCTTTCTGGCACAGCACAGGCCGTTCTCCGGACAGGCGGGAGCGGCTGCGTCGTTCGGCTTGTATCGACGACTCCCGCCTCAGCGGCGGGATTACTCACCAGTCTACCGGTAGCGCTGACATGAATGGGGGTTTGCCGGTACCTGAGTACGCATGTGCCGCCCTGAATGAGCGGCTGACGACTCCCCATATTCGGGAAGGGGCTCCAAGAGGCCCTGAAGGGCTTTGAGCGCTTCGGCCTGTCAACCCACCGCTACGGTGAGGGACGCTCCGGCCGGACCGTCCGGTTTCCTGCCCCGCGAACCCTGACGAACCCGCCCAGAAGCTCGCCCGGTACACGACAATTTTGCGCCGAAAGTGCAGCTCAGGGTTGCCATCGCCCCAGCAGCGCGACCGCCTCCGGCCTCGGTCCCGCGGACCGCTGCGCGCCCCCTGCGGCCGGCGCCCCGAGGCTCATCCGTAGGTGTCGCCCGGGCCCTTGCTGCCAGGTGCCCGCAACGGGCCGTACCGGCGCTCCGGGCCCCCCGGCCCGACCACCTTGATCATCCGTACGGTGCCCTGCCCCAGATCCGCGTTCAGCCGGGCCACCAGCTGCGGTGCCAGCAGCCGCAGCTGCGTCGCCCACGCCGTCGAGTCACAGCTCACGGTCAGCACCCGGGCGGCCGGATCGTCGTCGTACCGCAGCGGGACGCAGTGCTTCGCCAGGTCGTCGCCGACGATCTGCGGCCACCGGCCCATCACCCCGCCGACCGCCGCGGGTGTCTCCCAGCCCCGCTCGGTGATCAGCCGGCTGATCGCGGACCCCAGCGCCTGCGGGTCCCGGCCGTCCGACCGGGCGCCCGAGCGCAGCCCGCCACCCCGCCGGGCCTGTTTCTTCTGCTGCGCCGCCGCTCCCCGCGCCCTGGCCTGCTCCTTCGCGGCCCGCAGCGCGACCCGGGCGAGATCGACCCCGGACGCCTCGGGCGGCTTCGGGCCACCGGCCTCCGGCGCACCGCCGACCGCGCCCGCCTCGCCCGGCTGCTCGTCCCGGCCGGTCATACGCGCTCCACCTCGCCCGCGGTCACCGCGTACCGCGTCCCCGCCAGCACGCCCGGCACGTCCTCCGCGACCGCGGCCGTCACCAGCACCTGCTCACCGGGGGCCACCAGCTCCGCCAGCCGCTCCCGGCGGCGGGCGTCCAGCTCGGCGAAGACATCGTCCAGGACCAGCACCGGCTCGTTGCCCTCGGAGCGCAGCAGCTCGTAACTGGCGAGCCGCAGCGCCAGCGCATAGCTCCAGGACTCGCCGTGACTCGCGTACCCCTTGGCCGGCATCCCGCGCAGGCCCAGCAGCAGATCGTCGCGGTGCGGGCCGACCAGCGTCACGCCCCGCTCGATCTCCTGCTTCCGGACCCCGGCGAGGGCGGCGATCAACTGCTCGTACAGCTCGTCGCGGGTGCGCTCGGGATCCACGTCATCGCCGACCGAGCTGCGGTACTCCAGCGCCACCGGACCACCGCCCGGCGCGACGTCCCCGTACGCCTTGTCGGCCAGCGGCTGGAGCGTGGCGATCAGGTCGAGGCGCTGCGCGAGCAGCTCGGCGCCCACCCGGCCCAGATGCTGGTCCCACACGTCCAGGGTCGACAGATCCATCGAACGGCCGCCGTGCCGCCGGGCCATCGCCGCGGACTTCAGCAGGGTGTTGCGCTGCTTGAGCACCCGTTCGTAGTCGGAGCGGACCCCGGCCATCCGGGGCGAGCGCGCGGTGACCAGCTCGTCCAGGAACCGCCGCCGCTCACCGGGATCGCCCTTGACCAGCGCCAGGTCCTCCGGGGCGAACAGCACCGTCCGCACGATGCCCAGCACATCACGCGGCCTGACCTGCGAGGACCTGTTGATACGGGCCCGGTTCGCCCGGCCCGGGTTCAGCTCCAGCTCGACCAGCTGCGAGCGCTCGCCCTGGGTCACCGCCGCCCGGATCACCGCGCGCTCCGCGCCCATGCGCACCAGCGGGGCGTCCGAGGAGACCCGGTGGCTGCCGAGGGTGGCGAGATAGCCGACGGCCTCGACGAGATTCGTCTTTCCCTGCCCGTTGGGCCCCACGAACGCGGTGATGCCCGGGTCGAGAGGAACCTCGACCCGGGCGTACGAGCGGAAGTCGGCCAGCGAGAGATGCGTGACGTGCATGGTGGCCACCCTCTCCCGTTGTTATAGGTGCTTCCGCTGCGCGGTTCGTCACATCGTGCCGCGCCGCCGGATCTCCGGCGGCGCGGCCGGTCAGTTCTCGGTCTTCGACTCGACCGCGTGGCCGCCGAACTGGTTGCGCAGCGCGGCGATCATCTTCATCTGCGGCGAGTCGTCCTGACGCGAGGCGAACCGCGCGAACAGCGACGCCGTGATCGCGGGCAGCGGCACCGCGTTGTCGATGGCGGCCTCCACCGTCCAGCGGCCCTCGCCCGAGTCGGCGGCGAAGCCCCGGAGCTTGTCCAGGTGCTCGTCGTCGTCCAGCGCGTTGACCGCGAGGTCGAGCAGCCAGGAACGGATGACCGTGCCCTCCTGCCAGGAGCGGAAGACCTCGCGCACATCGGTGACGGAGTCGACCTTCTCCAGCAGCTCCCAGCCCTCGGCGTAGGCCTGCATCATGGCGTACTCGATGCCGTTGTGGACCATCTTCGCGAAGTGGCCGGCGCCGACCTTGCCCGCGTGGACGGAGCCGAAGTCGCCCTCGGGCTTCAGCGCGTCGAAGACCGGCTGGACCTTCGCCACGTTCTCCTCGGTGCCGCCGTACATCAGGGCGTAGCCGTTCTCCAGGCCCCAGACACCGCCGGAGACACCGCAGTCGACGAAGCCGATGCCCTTGATGCCCAGCTCGACGGCGTGCTTCTCGTCGTCGGTCCAGCGCGAGTTGCCGCCGTCGACGACGACGTCGCCGGGCGAGAGCAGCTCGGCCAGCTCGTCGATCGTGGACTGGGTCGCGGCACCGGCCGGGACCATCACCCAGACGACCCGCGGGCCCTTCAGCTTGCCCACAAGCTCTTCGAGACTGTGGACATCGGCGACATCCGGGTTGCGGTCGTAACCGATGACGGTGTGGCCTGCGCGGCGGATGCGCTCGCGCATGTTGCCGCCCATCTTGCCGAGGCCGACGAGACCGAGCTCCATCAGAGATTCCTTAAGCGTCGTGGCGATAAGCGTCGGGGCTGTTTGCACCCACGACCGAGCCTACGCCCGGCCGGGGACAGCGCGGCGGGCCCGCTCCGCGCCGAGCGGGCCCGCCGGAAACTGCCGCAGAAACGTCCCCCGATCGGGCGGGGGAGGCGGGATCAGCCGGAGAGACGCACCGGCATGATCAGGTACTTGTACGCGTCGTCCGCCTCGGCGTCCACGGCCGGGCGGCCGCTGAGCAGGGCGGGCTTCGTGGACGTGGTGAACGAGAGCTGGGCGACCGGGGAGTCGATCGCGCTCAGCCCGTCCAGCAGGAACGTCGGGTTGAAGGCGATCGAGATGTCGTCGCCCTCCAGCACCGCGTCGACCCTCTCCACAGCCTGTGCGTCGTCGCTGGAACCGGCCTCCAGGATGAGGACGCCCTGCTCGAAGCTGAGCCGTACGGGGGTGTTGCGCTCGGCGACCAGGGCCACGCGCTTGACGGCCTCGACGAAGGGGGCCGTCTCGATCACCGCGACGGAGTTGAACTCGGTCGGGAACAGCGTGCGGTACTTCGGCAGGTCGCCTTCGAGCAGCCGCGTGGTCGTGCGGCGCCCGGCGCCCTCGAAACCGATCAGGCCCTCGCCGGCGCCGGAGCCGGAGAGCGCCAGGGTGACCGTGTCGCCGCTGGTGAGCGCCTTGGCGGTGTCCAGGAGCGTCTTGGCGGGCACCAGTGCGACCGCGGAGGCGTCCGCGTTCTCCGGCTTCCACAGGAACTCGCGGACCGCGAAGCGGTAGCGGTCGGTGGAGGCGAGGGTGACCGTGTCGCCCTCGATCTCGATCCGCACACCGGTCAGCACGGGCAGCGTGTCGTCCCGGCCGGCGGCGATGGCGACCTGGGCGGCGGCCGAGGCGAAGACCTCACCGGGGACGGTGCCCGTGGCGGTCGGCATCTGCGGCAGCGCGGGGTACTCCTCCACAGGCAGTGTGTGGAGGGTGAAGCGGGAGGAGCCGCAGACGACCGTGGCCCGCACACCGTCGGTGGAGATCTCCACCGGGCGGTTGGGAAGGGCGCGGCAGATGTCGGCGAGCAGCCGGCCGGAGACGAGCACCGTGCCGTCCTCGTCGATCTCCGCGTCTACGGAGACCCGCGCGGAGACCTCGTAGTCGAAGCTGGAGAAGCTGAGAGCCCCGTCCTCGGCCTTCAGCAGAAGGCCCGCGAGAACGGGCGCAGGCGGACGGGCCGGGAGGCTGCGGGCCACCCAGGCCACCGCCTCCGCGAGTACATCGCGCTCCACCCGGATCTTCACCGGAACCGCCTCCTGCTGTTGCTCGCTCGCCCTGCTGGCCTTCGTCGTCTGGACCGGAGTCCGCTGCCGAGACGGCGGAGGCTCCGGGGACCAGTCTGACGTACGGCACCGACAGCCGTTGCTGCTCGGGGTCAAGTCGGGCCAAGAGGTTCGCGGCGGTCGACGGTCGAGTTGTACACAGGCCCCACTTCGAAGCGGATTCCTGGCTAACTCTGGGTGGTAGTAGTAGTAGGCCTTGTGGATACCGTGGATAACGTCGTTTGCGCAGGTCAGCGACTGTTTTTTGTCCACCGGTCCTGTGGGTGGCGCCCGTGGACAACCGGGGCCTTCTGTGGACGGACGGAAGTTCTGCACACCCGATGCACAGGAGGGGGCCACTTCTCCCCAGACCTGTCCCCAGCTTTACCCCTGTTCCCCACAGCCCAACCCAGCCCCTTGGTGTGACGCCTTTCACTCCGGGCGGTGAGAGCGTGTGTTGCGTTGCCGAACAGTGGACAGGGGTGTGGAGAAGCAGGGCGAAGCTGGGGACAACACCGCTCAGCCTGTGGGCCGCCGGTGGACAACATCGACAACCTCCTGTGGACGAAGATTCTGTCCACAGGCTGTGGATCATGGTTGGCCACAAATCCCCAACCACATGACCTGGCCTGATGGAGTATCGGCAGCGCACCCTGTGGACGCAATATGGACAACTTCCCAGTCCCCAGGCTGTGGACGGAAAATTTCTCGCACATCTGTGGAGAAGGGCCTCTGAGCTGCTCGTATTCGAACAGCGCCGGTGCGGAGAGACCGCTGCGACGGGTCCCGGGACCCCTCAGGAACGGCGAAAGGCGCCTCGCGCGGACCGTGGGAGGTCGGTGCGGGGCGCCTTTCGAGGCGTTGAGAGGGCTGTGTCAGCCGTTCTTGATGCGGTTGGTCAGCTCGGTGACCTGGTTGTAGATGGAGCGGCGCTCCGCCATCAGCGCCCGGATCTTCCGGTCCGCGTGCATCACCGTCGTATGGTCACGGCCGCCGAACTGCGCGCCGATCTTCGGCAGCGAGAGGTCGGTGAGCTCGCGGCACAGATACATGGCGATCTGGCGTGCTGTCACCAGGACCCGGCTGCGCGAGGATCCGCAGAGGTCGTCCACGGTGAGCCCGAAGTAGTCCGCGGTGGCCGCCATGATGGCCGGCGCCGTGATCTCCGGGGCCGACTCCTCGCCGCCCGGGATCAGATCCTTGAGGACGATCTCGGTCAGCCCGAGGTCCACCGGCTGCCGGTTCAGCGAGGCGAAGGCGGTCACCCGGATCAGGGCGCCCTCCAGCTCACGGATGTTGCGCGAGATCCGCGAGGCGATGAACTCCAGCACCTCCGGCGGGGCGTTGAGCTGCTCCTGCACCGCCTTCTTACGGAGGATCGCGATCCGGGTCTCCAGCTCGGGCGGCTGGACGTCGGTCGTTAGACCCCACTCGAAGCGGTTGCGCAGCCGGTCCTCCAGCGTTACCAGCTGCTTGGGCGGCCGGTCCGAGGAGAGCACGATCTGCTTGTTCGCGTTGTGCAGCGTATTGAAGGTGTGGAAGAACTCCTCCTGCGTCGACTCCTTGCTCGCCAGGAACTGGATGTCGTCGACCAGCAGGATGTCCACGTCGCGGTAGCGCTTGCGGAAGGTGTCACCCTTCCCGTCGCGGATCGAGTTGATGAACTCGTTGGTGAACTCCTCCGAGCTCACGTACCGCACCCGGGTCCCCGGGTAGAGGCTCCGCGCGTAGTGGCCGATGGCGTGCAGCAGGTGGGTCTTGCCGAGCCCCGACTCCCCGTAGATGAACAGGGGGTTGTACGCCTTCGCGGGCGCCTCGGCGACGGCGACGGCCGCAGCGTGCGCGAACCGGTTGGACGCCCCGATGACGAAGGTGTCGAAGAGGTACTTCGGGTTCAGCCGGGCGTGCGGTTCGCCGGGGCCCGGCGCGGGGGCCGGCTGGGCGCCCATCGGACCGGGGACCGAACCGCCGGTCCGCCCGGGGCCGTGGCCCGGACCGGTCTGGCGGTGCTGCGGCTGCTGGTCCTGCCGGTCGGGGCGCTGCTGCTCGTACCCCTGGTGCTCGGGCGGCTGCGACCGGTAGTCGTGGCCCGGCTGCTGCGGTCGTCCGGTGCCGTACGGCTCGCGCCACTGCTCGGCGGGCTGGTCGCGGTACGGCTCTGAGGGCTGGTCGCGGTACTGCTCGCTCTCCCGGTAGGTGTCGCTCTCGCGGTACGGCTCACCGGCGGGCTGCTCGCGGTCCTGGTACCCGCTGTGCCGCGGCTGCTGCCAGGAGAGGTCCTCCTGGGTACGCGGCCAGGCGCCGGGCTCCGGGCGCTGCTGCTGGTAGTCCGGGTAGGCCGGCCGGGCCGTCGGCATGCCGTCGTCGGAGGGCCGGTGACCGTATCCGTCGTACGCGTCGCCCCGAGGAGCGTCGTCGCGCGGCTGCGCCGGATAGCGGTGGTCCTGCTGGCTCCCGCGCGCCTGGTGCTGCTGATGCGACGGGTGCATCGGGGGCGCCAGCGGGGAGGGGCTCGCCCGCGGAGTCGTCGACCGTGATCGCGATCCGGATGGGGCGGCCGCACTCCCGGGTCAGCGTCTCGCTGATGAGCGGCGCGAGCCGGCCCTCCAGGACGCGCTTGCCCCATTCATTGGGGACGGCCAGCAGTGCGGTGTCGGCGACGAGTGCCAGCGGCTGGCAGCGCTCGATCCACTGCTTGTCCTTCGGCTCGATGCCCTGCTGGCCCTCCCCGAGGAGTTGTTCCAGCACTCGCGGCCACACTGCGGCAAGATCGGCAGGTACGTCAGCCACAAGGCACGCTCTCTCGCATGTCCCACGAATGTGTGGTTCTCGGGACGGGATGGGTCGGGTCGGGTGAGCCCGGCAGTCGGGAAGGAAAAGAACCGGAGTTCCGTCACGGTAGTCAGGCCGACCCGCGCGGTTCAAGTTGTTGTCCACAGGCTGTGCACAATGGGGGGTCACGCGGAGCCGGTTTGACCGGATGGCGTAGCCGCGCGTACCGTGACCAGGTCGAGTTGTCGATGGCTGCTGCCGCCTGCCTCCGATGGGCAAAGATCACGATCTGTGATTGTGAAGCGGTGCACTAAGGCGTTTACGCGAGTTCCTCGTGGGCGCACGGTGACAGCCAGGCGATGTCCCGCCAAGACACGAATCATTTCTGGAGCCCCCGAGTGAGCAAGCGCACCTTCCAGCCGAACAACCGCCGTCGCGCCAAGACCCACGGCTTCCGTCTGCGCATGCGTACCCGTGCCGGCCGTGCGATCCTCGCGAACCGCCGCGGCAAGGGCCGCAGCAGCCTGTCCGCCTGATCGCTCACAGGTCCATGCCGTGCTGCCTACCGAGAATCGGCTGAGGCGGCGCGAGGACTTCGCGACCGCGGTACGACGAGGACGTCGAGCCGGACGTCCGCTGCTCGTCGTCCATCTACGCAGCGGTGAAACGGACCCGCACGTGACAGGGGAGACTGTTCCCCCGCCGCGTGCGGGTTTCGTTGTCAGCAAGGCCGTGGGGGGCGCCGTCGTCCGGACCGCGGTGAAGCGGAGGCTTCGCCACCTGGTCCGCGACCGGCTGGCTCAGCTGCCCCCCGGTAGCCTTGTTGTCGTACGGGCGCTGCCCGGTGCGGGCGACGCCGACCATGCACAGCTGGCCCGAGACCTGGATGCCGCTCTTCAGCGGCTGCTGGGAGGGGGCGCGCGATGAAGTACCCGCTGCTTGCTCTCATCAAGTTGTACCAGTGGACGATCAGTCCACTCCTCGGGCCTGTCTGCCGTTATTACCCGTCGTGTTCCCACTATGGATATACGTCGATCGACAGGCACGGTGCGATCAAGGGAACAGCGCTGACCGCTTGGCGCATCCTGCGGTGCAATCCGTGGTCACCCGGCGGTGTGGATCATGTTCCACCCCGTAAGCGTCCGCGGTGGCACGAGCTGCTGCGCAATGCCCTGCGCGGCGAAAAGGGCGGGGAGTCCGCCGCTGATGTGCCGTCCGGGGGGTCGGTCTCCGAACCTCCGAGCCCGGCCGCAGAGACCTCGCCCAATGCTCAAGGAGCCTGATTAGTGGACACGATTGCCAGTCTGTTCAGCTTTATCACCACACCTGTCTCATGGATCATCGTCCAGTTCCACAAGGTCTACGGAGCGCTCTTCGGCGATGACTCCGGATGGGCCTGGGGTCTGTCGATCGTTTCCCTGGTGGTGCTGATCCGGATCTGCCTGATCCCGCTCTTCGTGAAGCAGATCAAGTCGACCCGCAACATGCAGGTGCTCCAGCCGAAGATGAAGGCGATCCAGGAGCGCTACAAGAACGACAAGCAGCGTCAGTCCGAAGAGATGATGAAGCTGTACAAGGAGACGGGCACCAACCCGCTCTCCTCGTGCCTTCCCATCCTGGCGCAGTCCCCGTTCTTCTTCGCCCTGTACCACGTGCTGTCGTCCATCGCCTCGGGCAAGAAGATCGGTGCGATCAACCAGGAGCTGCTGGACAGCGCGCGTCAGGCGCACATCTTCGGTGCTCCGCTGGCCGCGAAGTTCACGGACAGCGTCGAGAAGGTCACCGCGCTCGACGCCTCCCTGACGGACGTCCGGATCGTCACCGCGATCATGATCGTGCTGATGTCCGCGTCGCAGTTCTTCACCCAGCGCCAGCTGATGACGAAGAACGTCGACCTGACGGTGAAGACCCCGTACATGCAGCAGCAGAAGATGCTGATGTACATCTTCCCGGTCATCTTCGCCGTGATGGGCATCAACTTCCCCGTCGGTGTCCTCGTCTACTGGCTGACCACCAATGTCTGGACCATGGGTCAGCAGATGTACGTGATCAACCAGAACCCGACGCCGGGCAGCAAGGCGCAGGACGCCTACCTCCAGCGGGTGCTCAAGAGCGTGACCTCCCACGGCGAGGTGCGTGGCCGTACCCGGCGCAAGATGGTCAAGGCGATCGTCGCCAAGGGTTCCGACCGCAACGACATCGAGCGCAAGTTCATCACCGGTCTCGGCAAGCTGGGTCTCGCGGCCCAGGAGGACGGCACGGTGGCGAAGAGCGAGACCGCCGCGGCCGACGCCGAGGGCGGCCAGGCGCACAAGCGCCAGCAGCCCAAGCGGCAGACCAAGGCGAAGCGCCAGACGACCGGTCACGCGACGGCGGGAGCCAAGGACACGGAGTCCGCGGACGCCGGTTCCAAGACCTCGCTCGAGAAGCAGGACGCACCGCAGGACAGCAAGCCGAAGTCGGCGGGCAAGCCCGCCTCCGGCTCCTCACGCCAAGCCAAGTCCGGGCAGCGCAAGGGTCCGCAGCGGCCCAAGCACCCGTCCAAGAAGTAAGAAGGAGTCCATCCGTGACGGAAGGCACCACCTCCACGGCCGCCGCTGAGGCGGGCAGCGACACCCTGACCCGCCTGGAGCAGGAGGGCGAGATCGCGGCCGACTACCTCGAGGGACTGCTCGACATCGCCGACCTCGACGGCGATATCGACATGGACGTCGAGGCGGACCGGGCCGCGGTGTCGATCATCAGCGAATCGGCACGTGACCTCCAGAAGCTCGTGGGCCGCGACGGTGAGGTCCTGGAGGCGCTCCAGGAGCTGACGCGGCTGGCCGTCCACCGGGAGACCGGCGACCGCAGCCGTCTGATGCTGGACATCGGCGGCTTTCGGGCCAAGAAGCGCGCGGTCCTCGCGGAGCTGGGTGCCAAGGCCGCGAACGAGGTCAAGAGCACGGGCGAGCCGGTGAAGCTGGACCCGATGACGCCGTTCGAGCGCAAGGTCGTGCACGACGCGATCGCCGCCGCCGGTCTCCGGAGCGAGTCGGAGGGCGAGGAGCCGCAGCGCTTCGTCGTCGTTCTCCCGGCCTGACCGGATCCTTGTACTGTCGGCCCCGTCTGTACGCAGGCGGGGCCGATCTTTGTCAGCCTGATAGTCAGCCACCCACAGTGCGCGAGTGCGGTACGGAAGGACGGTCCCCGTGACGGAGGCAGCAGAGCTCCCCCAGGCACCTGCGGAGGCGCGGGCGGTGTTCGGAGAGCTCTTCCCGGAGGCTGTCCGGTACGCGGAGCTTCTGGCGGATGCCGGGGTCAAGCGCGGCCTGATCGGCCCGCGTGAGGTCCCCCGGCTGTGGGAGCGGCACCTGCTGAACTGCGCGGTGCTCTCCGAGGTCGTGCCCGAGGGTGTCACCGTCTGCGATGTGGGCTCGGGCGCGGGTCTGCCCGGCATCCCGCTGGCCCTGGTGCGCCCCGACCTCAAGATCACCCTGCTGGAACCGCTGCTCCGGCGGACGAACTTTCTCCAGGAGGTCGTCGAACTGCTCGGCCTGGACCATGTCACGGTCGTACGCGGCCGGGCCGAAGAGGTCCTCGGGACGCTGCAGCCCGTTCAGGTGGTGACCGCCCGTGCGGTGGCGCCGCTGGACCGGCTTGCGGGCTGGGGCGTTCCCCTGCTGAAGCCGTACGGGGAGATGCTCGCGCTCAAGGGCGACACCGCGGAGGAGGAGATCGCCGGCGCCCGGGCCGCGCTCAGCAAGCTCGGCGTGGTGGAGACCGAGGTGCTTCACGTCGGTGAGGGCGTCGTCGACCCGCTCTCCACGGTGGTCCGTGTCGTGGTGGGCGAGAGCCCGGGCGGTGTGAGGTTCGCCGCAAAGAGGGCCAAGGCCGCTCGCACGGGACGCGCGCGCAGGCGTCGCTGAGAGGCGCCGCGCAGTGGCGTAGCCCTCCGGTCGAGCGCTCCGGACGGTCGGCGTGCGGAGTGTCGTGGCCTGGTAGTTGCTTCGCAGAGGCATCGTGTTTCACGTGAAACGTCGCTCTCTGCTGCAGGGAATCATCAGCCGCGGTCGTGCGGCTGCCACGCCGCGCGACCGCAAGCCCGGACGGGTGGCCGGGTTGTCCACACGCACGGATTCATCCACAGAACAGCGGGCCTCGCTGGTTCACGACCCCGAAAGCATGGCAGGCTCTGTTCATTGCGAGCCTGAAGTCGAGGAGAGTGAATCCTTGCGGTCCGACGCCAACATCGCGGGACCGATGACCGACCCGGTCCCCGGTCCCCGAACCGAGTCCGTGGGTGAGGGTGTTTCACGTGAAACACCGCCGCCGATGGACGACACACCCATCGGCCGTGCCGCTCAGCTGGCGGTCGAGGCCCTCGGCCGCGCCGGCGAAGGGCTGCCCCGTCCTGACCGCACCCGCGTCATGGTCGTGGCCAACCAGAAGGGCGGGGTCGGTAAGACGACCACGACGGTCAACCTTGCCGCTTCGCTGGCCCTGCACGGTGCGCGCGTTCTGGTGGTCGACCTCGACCCGCAGGGCAACGCCTCCACGGCTCTGGGCATCGATCACCATGCCGATGTCCCCTCGATCTACGACGTCCTGGTGGACAGCCGCCCTCTCTCCGAGGTGGTCCAGCCCGTACCGGACGTCGAGGGCCTCTTCTGTGCTCCCGCGACCATCGATCTCGCCGGTGCGGAGATCGAACTGGTCTCGCTGGTGGCACGGGAGAGCCGGCTTCAGCGGGCGATCCAGGCGTACGAGCAGCCGCTGGACTACATCCTCATCGACTGCCCGCCCTCGCTCGGACTGCTGACGGTGAACGCCCTGGTGGCCGGTGCCGAGGTGCTGATCCCCATCCAGTGCGAGTACTACGCGCTGGAAGGCCTGGGACAGCTCCTGCGGAACGTCGACCTGGTGCGGGGGCATCTGAACCCGGATCTGCATGTCTCGACGATCCTGCTGACGATGTACGACGGCCGGACGAGGCTCGCCTCCCAGGTTGCCGAGGAGGTCCGTACCCACTTCGGCAAGGAAGTGCTGCGGACGAGCATCCCGCGGTCGGTGCGCATCTCGGAGGCGCCGAGCTACGGGCAGACCGTACTGACCTACGACCCGGGATCGAGCGGCTCGCTCTCGTATCTCGAAGCCGCCCGGGAGATCGCCCTGCGGGGCGTCGGTGTGCACTACGAGGCGCAGCACGCCCACACGAGCATGCAGAACAGCCAGCAGAACGCGGAGGGCCTTCAGTGAGTGAGCGTCGTAGAGGACTGGGGCGTGGGCTCGGTGCGCTGATCCCCGCCGCTCCTCAGGAGAAGCAGGTGCAGACGCCCGGCAGTGGCGCGGCGTCCGGCACGGGTCCGGTGCTGACGGCGGAGCGCGGGGTGGCCGTGGCGAAGGTGACCGCGCTGCCGTCCTCCCCGGTGGTGCCGGAGCCGGCGTCTGCCCCGGAGGACCGGTCCGAGCAGGGCGTCGGTACGTCCGGTGCGTATTTCGCCGAGCTCCCGATCGGGGCGATCACCCCGAACCCGCGTCAGCCCCGTGAGGTCTTCGACGAGGACGCGCTGGCCGAGCTGGTCGTCTCCATCAAGGAAGTCGGCCTTCTCCAGCCGGTCGTCGTCCGCAAGGTGAGCCCGGACAGCTACGAGCTCATCATGGGTGAGCGGCGGTGGAGGGCGTGCCGCGAAGCGGGCCTGGAGCGGATTCCCACGATCGTCCGCGCCACGGACGACGAGAAGCTACTGCTGGACGCGCTGCTGGAGAACCTCCACAGGGCTCAGCTGAACCCGCTGGAAGAGGCGGCTGCGTATGACCAGCTGCTCAAGGACTTCAAGTGCACCCATGACCAGCTGGCCGACCGGATCGGCCGCTCCCGCCCCCAGGTGTCGAACACACTGAGGCTTCTGCGGCTGTCCCCGCCGGTGCAGCGCCGGGTCGCCGCGGGTGTTCTCTCCGCCGGTCATGCCCGGGCCCTGCTGTCCGTGGACGACTCCGAGGAGCAGGACCGGCTGGCCCACCGCATCGTGGCCGAGGGGCTGTCGGTGCGGGCCGTCGAGGAGATCGTGACACTGATGGGCTCGCGCCCCACGAGCTCTCCGAAGTCCAAGGGGCCGAGGGCCGGCGGGCGTCTGTCCCCCGCCCTGACCGACCTGGCGACGCGTCTGTCCGACCGCTTCGAGACCCGGGTGAAGGTGGACCTGGGGCAGAAGAAGGGCAAGATCGTCGTGGAGTTCGCCTCCATGGAGGACCTGGACCGCATTCTCGGCAGCCTCGCTCCGGGCGAGGGCCGGGTGTTGGAGCGCCGGCTCGCCGAGACGTCCGAGGAGGATGACGAGGGCTGAGCCGCAAGGCTTCATCGAAGGGCGGGCCGTGCACCGGTGCATACCGGAACACGCCCCGCCCTTTGCCCTCTCTCGGTATCCGCATCACCTCTGGGTGGATACGATGCGTTCTGGGACGGCGCATCCACGGTGAACGACCTCGGAGGAGGGCGGAGACCTTGCGAAGAGTGAGCCGCAGTCGGCTCGTCACGGTCGGTCTCGGCCTGGGCGCCGTCGGGGGATTCGTCGGCAGCCTGTTCCGCGAACGGAGCGCTCTGGCGGCCGCACGGGGTGCGGCGGGCGAAGGAAGCGAGGAATCGCCGTCATGGGGCGTCGGCTCGTACCACTCACGCTGGACAACCTTCCGGATCTCCCCGAGCGTTGCCGCTCGTGCGTCTTCTGGGAGCTTGACCCGGTCAGTGGGGAAGCCGCGGTAAAGGCGGGCAAGCCGGAGCTGGAGAAGGAAGCCTGGATCTCCGCCGTTCTGCTCGAGTGGGGCTCCTGCGGCCGTGTGGTCTATGTGGACGACGTGCCGGTCGGCTTCGTGCTCTATGCCCCACCCGCGTACGTACCCCGCTCGACGGCGTTCCCGACCAGCCCGGTCTCCCCTGATGCCGTTCAGCTCATCACCGGTCTGATCGTTCCCGAGTACCAGGGCCAGGGGCTCGGCCGCGTCATGGTGCAGACGGTGGCCAAGGATGTTCTGCGCCGGGGCTTCAAGGCGATCGAGGCGTTCGGAGACACGCGGTCCGAGCAAGCCACCTGCGTCCTTCCCGCTGACCATCTTCTGGCCGTCGGCTTCAAGACCGTGCGGCCGCATCCCGTGCACCCGCGGCTGAGGCTGGAGCTGCGGACGACGCTCTCCTGGAAGGAAGACGTGGAGATGGCGCTCGATCGGCTGCTGGGAGCGGTCCAGAAGGAACCGGTGTTGCGGCCGTTGTGAGGCCGGTCCGCGTGTGGGCTGCCATACGAAAACGGGCCCACCCTTCTGAGGGTGGGCCCGTTTCACGTGAAACATCGCGCCGGGGCGCTGCTGCGCGGTCAGGCGCTGATGAAGCCTTCGAGGTCGCGGAGGATCGCGGCCTTCGGCTTGGCGCCGACAATGGTCTTGGCGACCTCGCCGCCCTGGTACACGTTCAGGGTCGGGATGGACATCACGCCGTACTTGGCGGCGGTGGCCGGGTTCTCGTCGATGTTGAGCTTGACGATCTCGATCTGGTCGCCGTGCTCTGCCGCGATCGCCTCCAGGGAGGGGCGATCTGGCGGCACGGGCCGCACCAGGCAGCCCAGAAGTCGACCAGAACGGGCTTGTCGCTCTTGAGGACGACGTCGTCGAAGGTGTCATCCGTAACGTGCTTCAGGTCGCCGGCCACGGCGGCCTCCTTAGTCTCTCGGGGTGGTGGGGTGTGGACGTTCAGACGGCCGGGGTCTTCTCCGGCTCGGCGGGCTCGGCGTCGGCCAGGGCCGCGAGGAAGCGCTCGGCGTCCAGGGCGGCGGAGCAGCCGGTGCCCGCTGCCGTGATGGCCTGACGGTAGGTGTGGTCGACCACGTCGCCGGCACCGAAGACGCCGGTGAGGTTGGTGCGCGTGGAGGGTGCCTCGACCTTCAGGTAACCCTCGTCGTCGAGCTCCAGCTGGCCCTTGAAGAGCTCGGTACGCGGGTCGTGGCCGACGGCGATGAAGAGCCCGGTCACGGGGAGGTCGGAGGTCTCGCCGGTCTTGGTGTTGCGCAGGGTCAGACCGGAGAGCTTCTGGTCGCCCTTGATCTCGGCGACCTCGCTGTCCCAGGCGAACTTGATCTTCGGGTCGGCGAAGGCACGGTCCTGCATGGCCTTGGACGCGCGCAGGGTGTCACGGCGGTGGACGATCGTGACGGACTTGGCGAAGCGGGAGAGGAAGGTCGCCTCCTCCATCGCGGTGTCGCCGCCGCCGATCACGGCGATGTCGTGGTCCTTGAAGAAGAAGCCGTCGCAGGTGGCGCACCACGAGACGCCGCGTCCGGAGAGGGCGTCCTCGTTGGGCAGTCCGAGCTTGCGGTGCTGGGAACCGGTGGTGACGATGACCGACTTGGCACGGTGGACGGTGCCCGCGGTGTCCGTGACGGTCTTGATGTCACCGGTGAGGTCGACCGCGACCACGTCGTCGGGGATCAGCTCGGCGCCGAAGCGCTCGGCCTGGGCCCGCATGTTGTCCATGAGCTCGGGGCCCATGATGCCGTCCTGGAAACCGGGGAAGTTCTCCACGTCGGTGGTGTTCATCAGCGCACCACCGGCCGTGACGGCGCCCTCGAAGACCAACGGGTTCAGCGAGGCACGGGCGGTGTACAGCGCGGCGGTGTACCCGGCCGGTCCGGAGCCGATGATGATCACATTACGGACGTCGCTCACGGGTTTCTTCCTCGTTTCTGCAGACTGCCTAACTGCCTACGGGGTCGGTCAACGACTCACACCCCACCCAACGGATCCTACGGCTGATGCATTCCCGAACACGCCGTGGCGGTCGCGGACGGCCTTCAGGGGCGGTTGTAGGAGCGTGTGAGCAGCAGTTGACCGGAAGACTCCGGGGCGGTGTCCACGCAGGAGGAGGCCACGACATAGGCCTGAACGCGTGCGGAGTCGCTCGCGTGCGGAAGGACGACGAGATAGGCGTCCGTTCCCCGGTACGTCCCCTCGTCGAGGGCGAGGGCCGGCGTGGTGCGGCCGGTGGCCTTCTGCACACAGGGGGGACGGCGACGACGGGAGCCTTCATGGGGCTCCTGGACGGCTCGGCTTCAGGAGTGAGGGCTTCGCTCGACGACTTGGTGTCGGCCTCCGGCGGCACCTTCTTGACGCCCGGGCTCTGCTGGCTGGTCTCGTCGCCGAGGAGATCCCGCACCTGGGCTTCGAGGGTGCCGTCGGCGTAGGCGGGCGCGCTGCTGTCCGCGGCACTGACTCCGCCGTCGGTGACCGACTTCGAGGCGTCGCCGGAGGGGCTGAGGGACTGGAGGAAGAAGACGCTCATCCCGATGACCGCGGCGCCGAAGGCGGTGCCGAGGACCACGGTGCGCCGACGGCGGCGGGCGGGACGGCGGCCCGGTCCGGTCGCGGCGGAGGAACGGCCCGCAGGGCGGTCCGGGGCAGTGGCGCTGCCGGTCTCGGGAGCGGAGCCGGTCGCCGTCCTGCTGCTCGGCGCACCTTCACCAGTCGTTGTTTCACGTGAAACAACGACTGGCTCGTCCTCGGTGGAAGGTGTGGGGTGGGCTTCCGCCGCGAGGGCCGCGTCGATGCGGGCGGCGATGTCCTCGGGCATCGGCTCGGGGTCGGGCATGGTCCCGAGCAGTCCGCGGATCTCCTCCAAGGAGTCCCGGACCTCTGAGCAGAGGTCGCACTGCGCGAGGTGCTGCTGCACTTCCGCGGTCCGGGAAGGGGAGAGCAGCCCCTCGGTGAGATCGGAGATCTCGGAGACCTCCGGGTGCTGAGCCGTGTCGGCCGTGGGTGTCACGGGCGCCCACCTCCTCCCTTCGTAGCGGCAGGACCGCTTGCTCCTGCGTCTCTGGGGCCTGACGCAGGTGGGACGGATGCTTCGTGCGTCTGGTTCCTTCCGCCCGCGCCGTTGTCTTCGCCGGGGAGCTGTCCCCCGGTTTCCGCGCGCAGATGGCGGACCAGGGGGGCCAGTCTCGCCCGGCCCCGGGCGCACCGGCTCTTCACGGTGCCGGCCGGCACCTCAAGGATGCTGGCGGCCTCCGCCACGGGGTAGCCCTGCATATCGACGAGGACCAGGGCTGCCCGCTGTTCGGCGGGGAGTGTGTCCAGGGCTTTCCGGAGCTGGCGGTGGAGGTCCTGCCGCACGGCGGGCGCCTCGGCGGATTCGTGGGGCTCCAGGAGCTGATCGAGCCGTTCCGCGTCGTCCACGGGGGATGTCTTGCGGGAGGCGGCCTTGCGTGCCCGGTCGAGGCAGGCGTTGACGGTGATGCGGTGGAGCCAGGTGGTGACGGCGGACTGGCCGCGGAAGGTGTGGGCGGCGCGGAAGGCCTTGACGAGGGCGTCCTGGACGGCGTCGGCCGCCTCCTCCCTGTCCCCCAGGGTCCGCAGTGCCACGGCCCAGAGCCGGTCGCGGTGCCGGCGCACGAGTTCACCGAAGGCGTCGGGGTCGCCCGCCACATGCTGGGCGAGCAGATCCGAGTCGCTCGGTGCCTCTGGTGGAACGGAATCCACCGTGCTCCCCCTCCGAACCGGATCCGATGTCGTTTATGGGCCGCGCCCGGTGAAGCGGTGCGACGGGAGAAGCCTGCCGTCACGGGCGTGACGGCCGCAACCCTTGTCGCCGCGGGTGCTCGGCGGGGCGGGACGGTCCGCCCCACAGTAGCGGTCGGGTGGGGGCGGTGATCACGGGCCGGGATGCGGGATCCCGGGTACCGGCCCGTGATCAGCCGAGGACGGAGATGTCGGTGATACCGCCGCGGTAGCCGCCTGTGCCGTCCGACGGGAGTTCCGTGATGTGGATGAGGACGTAGCGCGTGCGGACCGGCTCGTCGAGCGTTTCCTTGAGCGTCGACCCGGCGACCGTCCGCTTGACGATCTGCTGGTCGAAGTCGGCCGTCGTGGAGGGGGACGTGGCGTCCGGGGACGCGGCGGAGACGCTCGCCGTCTGCCCGCTGCGGTACATGGACACGTCGACTCCGGAGACGTCCCGCACCTTGCCGAGGTCGACGATGATGCCGCTGCCCTGCTTGCGCTGGGGGAGGTTGCCGAAGTTGGCGAAGCCCTCGTACCGCGGGGTGACCCAGTGCGTTCCCCGGTTGCCGTCCACGGTGTTCGCCACTTCACCCTGCTTGATTCCGGAGCCGTCGGGCGTGAACTCCGTGGCCCCCGCGATGTCCAGGGGTTCGGCGGACGGTGCGGGCTTGTCGTCCTTGTTCTTGTCGTCCTCGTTCGGCTCGGTGACGCCGGTGTCGTCGGAGCCCTTGGTCCGGTCGAGCAGCGCCTCCGCGAGCTGCCAGCTGCCGAGGCCCAGGGCGGCGATGAGGAGGGCGGACACGGTCCACTTGAGCACGCGGCCGGTACGGCTCTGCAGGGGCGCCGGCGGGCCCGGCATCACGGGCTGCGTGACGGCGGACGGGTGGGAGGACGGGCGCCCGTACGTGCCCTGCTGATAGGTCGTGCGCTGGTAGGCCGGCGGCGCGGTGAACGTGGGCTCCGGCGGAAGGATGCGCGGCATCGCCGCGACGGCCTTGGCCAGCTCGTCCGGGGTGGTGCAGGGCGGCTCCTGGCGGGAGGCGGTGGCACCGTCGTTGGCGAGCGCCCGCATGGCGAGCTCGGAGAGCCCGCGGTGGACGCCGGCCCGTACCTGGTCGGGGGCGATGAGCCCCAGGCCCTTGGGCAGCCCGGCGAGTCCGTGGGCGTCGTCCCCGTACGGCCAGCGGTGGGTCAGGGCGGCGTACAGAAGGGCGCCGATGGCCTCGGTGTCCGCACGGAGGGGGCGCTCGGCGGTGATGCCCCGGAGGGCGGCGTTCACGGCGAGGCCGCGGATCCGGTACTGCCCGGTGGAGCTGCGCAGCACCGCGCCGGGGGTGAGGCGCAGATGGGAGAGGCCCTCGCGGTGGGCGGCGGCCATCGCCTGGGAGAGCTGGCTGACGAGCTGGTAGGCGTCGTGAGCCTCCATCGGCCCGGCGGCGAGCAGGGCGGTGAGCTCGGTGGCGTCCGGCAGCCATTCGTGGACCACGTAGACGAGGTCGTTCTCCTCGACGGCGTCCAGGACCTGGACGAAGCGAGGGTCCCCGAGCAGGGCCGAGGAGCGGGCGGCGGCCAGCACCGAGCGGGCCCGCGGGTGGTCGGCGGGGAGCAGATGGACGCCCACCGCCCGGCGGAGCTTCTCGTCGACCGCGCGCCAGCTGCTGAAGCCGTCCAGACGGGTGACGCACTCCTCCAGGCGGTAGCGCCCGGCGAGTTTGTGACCGCTGTGCAGATCGGGTGACGCCGGAACGCCCTCGGAACGCTTCTGCCCACCGTCCGTGCTCTCGGTGTCCTCGGGGCTCGCGCCCTTGCTGTCCTCGGCTTCCGCCGTCCCGTCGGTCGTGGCCTCGTCCGCCTTGGCGGTGAGCGGCTCGTCGCCGCTGTTGTCGGCCACGTCGACGGCAGCCGTGCTACGTTCCGCCACCGTCGTTCCTGCCTCCCCATCCGTTGCGCGATGCCAGCCAGCTCTGCACAGTCACGCCAATTGTGCCCACACTCCGGCGCTATGCACGACACGCGGAGTGCGGCGATGGTTGTGCGGGCGGGTGCTCATTCAGCGTCCGAGCCGTCCACGGACCATGCCGACCAGGCCGTTGACCTCTTCGATACGCATCTTCTTCGCCGCGACGAAGAAGATGCCCAGGAGGAGGACGCCGCCGCAGATCAGTGCGGCCAGCGAGCCCAGGGCGCCGGTGCCGACCAGTTCCAGCATCCCGAATCCGACGGCGCCGCCGACCAGCGCGGCGGGCACCGCGGCCATGCAGAGCCGGGCGTAGGTCCGCACGATGTGCGCGCCGTCCAGGTCGCCGCCCAGCCGGTTGCGCAGCCGGCGCCAGGCGACGCCGACGCCGACGGCGTAGGCCAGACCGTAGGAGAAGGCCATGCCGACGACCGCCCAGCGGGCGGGCAGGACGACGTAACAGAGAGCCGAGGCCGCGGCGTTCACGGCGGCCACGATGACCGTGTTGTAGAAGGGGGTCCGGGTGTCCTCGTAGGCGTAGAACCCGCGCAGCACGACGTACTGCACGGAGTACGGGATCAGGCCGAGCGCGAAGGCCATGAGGATGAAGCCCATGGAGCGGGCGGCCTCGGTGCCGCTGGAGGCGTACAGCAGGGTGCACATCGGCAGGCCGAGCGCGAGGAAGGTGAAGGCCACCGGCACGATCGCGACGGCCGAGTTGCGCAGCCCCTGCGAGATGTCGTCGCGGACCGCTCCGGGGTCGTTGTCGTGGGCGGCTCGGGAGATCCGGGGCAGCAGCGCGGCCATGACGGAGACGGTGATGATGGCCTGCGGCATGCCCCAGATCAGCTGGGCGTTGGAGTAGGCCAGGAAACCGGTGCCGTCCTTGCCCGAGAGCTTGCCCGCAGCCGTGGCGAGCTGGGTGACGACCAGGACGCCCGCCTGGTTGGCCAGGACGAAGAGCACGGTCCACTTGGCCAGCTTGACGGTCTTGCCGAGCCCGTGGCCCTTCCAGTCGAAGCGGGGGCGGAAGCGGAAGCCGGTCTCGCGCAGGTAGGGGATCATCGCCAGCGACTGGACGACGAGTCCGAGCAGGGTGCCGATGCCGAGCAGGCGGACGCCCTCCGGCGGGATGGTGTCGACTCCCATCTGCGATTCGGCGGAGGTGCCGTAGACCCAGATGAACAGCCCGAAGGTGATGATCATGACGATGTTGTTGAGGACCGGGGTCCACATCATCGCGCCGAACTTGCCGCGGGCGTTCAGGATCTGACCCATCACCACGTGCACACCCATGAAGAAGATGGTGGGCAGGCAGTACCGGGCGAAGGTGACGGCGACGCTGTTGGCGGCCACGTCGTCGGCGATCGTGCTGGACATCAGCTGGATCAGCACCGGCGCGACGAGGACCGCGGCGGCGACGATGAGGCCGAGCGCGACCATCACCAGGGTCAGCAGCCGGTTGGCGAAGGCCTCGCCGCCGTCCTCGTCGTCCTTCATGGCGCGGACGAGCTGGGGGACGAAGACCGAGTTCAGACCGCCGCCGACGGTGAGGATGTAGATCATCGTCGGCAGCGTGTACGCGATGGTGAAGCTGTCGCCGAGAATCGCGGCGCCGAGTGCGGCGGTGATCACCAGGGACCGGACGAATCCGGTGAGCCGGGAGACGAGGGTGCCGGCGGCCATGACCGCGCTGGACTTGAGGAGCCCGGAGACCTTGCCGCCGCCGCCCTTGGCGGGCGCGGGTGCGGGAGCCGGTTCGGGCTGGGGCGGTACCGGAGGCTTCCCCGAACCTTCCTGGTCCCGGAAGAGGTGCGCGAAGGCGTCCGGCTCCTGCCGGTCGTCCGAGGCCCGGGTCACGAGGTCGTCGACGCCGACGAACTGCGTGGTCGCCGGGCGGTCCCCGTACGGCAGGTGCCGGGAGGGCCCCGCCGGCTCGGGGGGCGGGGTCTGGGCCCAGATGCGCGGGTCCGGGGCGTACGGGGCGGGCGGCGGCTGCTGGTAGAGCGGCGCCGGCTCCTGGTAGGTGCCGGGGGGCGGCGGGGGTGGGCGGCGCGGTCGTAGAGCGCCTCGTCCACGGGGTCCTGGGCGGTCAGGTCCTGCGCCCGGTAGGGATCGTCGTCGTAGGCGTGCTGGAGGTACGGGTCCGGCGGCACGGAGCCGTCCTGGCCCGCGTCCGGAGGAACCGGAGGCCCGCCCGGAGACGCTGCTCCGCCCGCGCCCTGCCCGCGGTCACCGTCGTACGGCGCGTTCATCGAAACCCCTACCTCATCGTCCCCGGCCGACCGGCCACGACAGACATCGCTCAACGGTCCACTTTCTCACCCGTTCCCGACGGGGCCCCGCTTTCCGGTCCGGTGTCCGGAGCCGGGTCACTCGGCTGCTCGGGTCCGTCGCCGTTGCCGTCCGCCGTGTCGCTTGCCACGGCGCGCTTGCGGTGGCTGTACATCCTGATGCCGGCCAGCACCAGGAGCAGCAGTCCGCCGGCGATGACCAGCAGCACGGTGGGCGTCACCTCGGAGACCTTCACGGTGAAGGTCATCTCCTTGCCGTACGGCGTGCCGTCCTCCGTGAAGAGCCGGGCGGTCACCTGGGCCCGGCCGTTGGCGCTGGTCGCTGTGTCGAACTTCACGGACTGGCTGTGCCCGCCCGCGATGCTGACCGGCAGTCTGGCCGTGGTCCCGTCGTCGTTGAACTTGAGCCGGATGTTGTCCGAGGTCAGCTGGAGATACAGCCGGTCCACGCCCTGCACCAGCTTGTTCTGCACGGTGACCGGGATGGTCGCGCTGCGCCCGGAGAGGGTGACGTCGGACTTCTCGATGAGCTGCACCTCGGAGGTGAGGCTCTGCAGGTAGTCGCGGACCGCGTCCCGGTACTGCTGCGACTCCAGGGACCGCCCGCGCCAGGACGTCGACATCGAGCGGTTGACGGCGTTGCCGAAGGGCGTCACCACGCGCTCGGGCTGCGTCAGGATCGTCTCGAAGCTGTCGAGGGACCCCTGGGTCGTGCGGATGTCCTGGAACGCCTGTGTGGGCAGTTCCTGGGCGCGGAGCTTCTTCGGGTAGGCGGAGGCGCGGGGGACCTTGGTGGTGGCCCTCGGGTCGGGCTTGACCTCGGCGGCGGCGACCAGGTCGAGGGGCTGCGTCCATCGGTTGCCGGACAGCCCCTCCAGTGCGCGGGCCATCGTCTGGGCCTGCGCGGCGGTGGGCATCCGGGGCGGGGCCACGACGATGCTGCGTTCGTTGTCCGGCGCCTGCTCGGTCAGCGCGAGCGTCTGGGCGAGGAACTTCTGCACCGCGAGGGTGGAGGCGCCCGCCCTCGACATGTCGCCGTCGAACAGGGTGGACAGCCGGGCGTCCGCGACGACCGCGGTGGTCCCCCGCCGATCGGCCGTGCCGCGGTCGGCGTGTACGGAAGTGCCGCGGTCTCCCGGAAGCTGTCGCTGCGGGCGATCACGTTGTGGGCGCCCGCCGACGTCGCCACATCGACGATGGAGGAGTCCACGGCGCCGTTCACGGGCCAGGCGAAGTCGGTGGACGGTTTCACGTGGAGGATGGTCTCCACGGTGGTCGCGGCCACCGTTGAGGCGTTCTGCAGATGACTGAGCGTCCCGGAGACGGCCTTGCCTCGGTGGGCGATGGAGGCCAGATCGGGGTCGGCGAACGGCAGCGCGATCACCTTGCCGTCCTCGACCACCTTCTCCAGAGTGGTGAGCCACTGCTTGGCGAGCGCCTGGTTCTTGCCCGGGACGGTCGTGTCACCCGACTCGACCTCGTACTTCCCGGCCATCGCCGCGACGCTCGCCAGGAGGTCCGGGTCGATGACCCAGGTCACGGGGAGCCGGCTGCCCAGGGTCACCATCTGCTCCAGCCGGCCGCCGGGCGCCAGCTCCTTGGCCAGGTCGTCGTCGGTGAACACGGGCGTCTGCTGTTCGTCCGAGCGGGTCTCCGCCGTGACATGGGGAGACGCGATCAGCGGCCAGAGGAAGGTGAGCTTCGTCCTCTTGTCGCTCGCCTCCGGCTGCCAGGGCAGGAACGAGCGCTCGATGCCCAGAACCTGCTCGTAGGGGGCGGTGGTCGTCCGGCCGGAGACCGAGACGCCGAGCTGGTAGACGCCCGGGTCGTCCAGGCCCAGCTTGTCGACGGGGACGGTGAGCGTGAAGTCCTGGCTGATGCCCCTGGCGAGCTTGGGGAAGGTCACCGTGTACTTGTCCCCGACGGAGACCGGGTCGGCGCCGGGCACGTACGTGGAGCGCTTCGCGGCGTCGTCGACCTCTCCGCGCCCGGTGAGCTGCGGTCCGACCCGGAGATCGACCTCGGCGCTGCTGATCGTCTCCTTGCCCCTGTTGGTGAGCGTTCCGGAGACGGTCAGGGTGTCGTCCTCCGACGGAACGCTCGGGGCGAGCGTGTTCAGTGACACATCGACCGTGCGGGAGCCTGTGGGGGCCTTGGCGGGCTCGCCTTCCGGAGCGGCACCGGCGGCCGGAACGGCCAGGAGACCGGCCAGCAGTGGCGCTCCGAGCACCGCCGCGGCCGTGCGCCGGAGCCACCGGCGGGCAGGAGAGGGACGAGTCCCCTGGAAGTCTGCCGCCTCGGCCACGCGCCTACCCGTCCCTCATCGTCGTCAGCTGCTGTCGGTCGTTCGGTCCTGCGTCCCCGCATGGTAACGAGGTGCGGCGGGCCGAAGTGCTGGGGTCCATCGCACATGATCGCGGGTATCCCGCAGGGCCGCCGTAAACGATGACGTCGTGCCCGGCCCGGGCACGTACCCTTTTCTGTTGTGCCGAACGCCAACGAAGAGAACGCCAGTGCACTGAGCCAGGTGCAGCACCGCGCGGTGAGTGAGCTGCTGCGGGTGTCCCCGGTCGCCGACGACCTCGCCCGCCGATTCCAGGAGGCGGGATTCGGTCTCGCGCTGGTCGGCGGATCGGTCCGCGACGCTCTGCTGGGCCGGCTCGGGAACGACCTGGACTTCACCACCGACGCCCGCCCCGAGGACGTGCTCAAGATCGTCCGCCCCTGGGCCGACTCGGTGTGGGAGGTCGGGATCGCCTTCGGCACGGTCGGCTCCCAGAAGGACGGCTACCAGATCGAGGTCACGACCTACCGGTCGGAGGCCTACGACCGGACTTCGCGCAAGCCCGAGGTCTCCTACGGCGACTCCATCGAGGATGACCTCGTGCGCCGCGACTTCACGGTCAACGCGATGGCCGTGGCGCTGCCGGAGAAGGAGTTCGTTGATCCGTACGGGGGGCTGAAGGACCTCGCCGACCGGGTGCTGCGCACTCCGGGCACGCCCGAGGCGTCCTTCTCCGACGACCCGTTGCGCATGCTGCGCGCGGCCCGCTTCGCCGCGCAGCTCGACTTCGAGGTCGCCCCCGAGGTCGTCACCGCCATGACGGAGATGGCGGCCCGGATCGACATCGTCTCCGCCGAGCGGGTCCGTGACGAGCTCAACAAGCTTCTGCTCTCCCAGCATCCGCGCAAGGGCCTGGGGCTCCTGGTCGACACCGGGCTGGCAACCCATGTGCTGCCCGAGCTTCCTGCGCTGCGCCTGGAGAGTGACGAGCATCACCGCCACAAGGACGTCTACGAGCACTCGCTGACCGTCCTGGAGCAGGCCATCGACCTGGAGGAGGACGGTCCCGACCTCGTCCTTCGGCTGGCCGCGCTCCTCCATGACATCGGCAAGCCGCGCACCCGCCGCTTCGAGAAGGACGGCCGGGTCTCTTTCCACCACCACGAGGTGGTGGGCGCGAAGATGACGAAGAAGCGGATGACTGAGCTCAAGTACTCCAACGAGCTGGTCAAGGACGTGGCGAAACTGGTGGAGCTGCACCTGCGTTTCCACGGGTACGGCGACGGCGAGTGGACCGACTCCGCGGTGCGCCGGTATGTGCGCGACGCGGGGCCGCTGCTGGATCGGCTTCACAAGCTGACCCGTTCGGACTGCACGACCCGGAACAAGCGGAAGGCCAACGCTCTCTCCCGTACCTACGACGGACTGGAGGAGCGCATCGCCCTGCTGCAGGAGCAGGAGGAGCTGGATTCGATCCGCCCCGATCTGGACGGCAACGAGATCATGCAGATCCTCGGAGTCGGGCCGGGGCCGGTGATCGGCAAGGCGTACGGCTTTCTGCTGGAACAGCGTCTGGAGCACGGGCCCATGGAGCGGGACGCCGCGGTGGCGGCGCTCAAGGAGTGGTGGGCGCAGCAGGGCTGAGCCGGACAGGGCGATGTTTCACGTGAAACATCGCCGACGGGATGTGCCGAGGGGCGTTGTTTCACGTGAAACAACGCCCCTCGGCACATCCATGACCGGCTACTGGTGGGCGTCGGTACGTCGCCAGCGGAACATCGTCACCGCGACCACCGCGTACAGCACCGAAACGACCGCCAGGACGGTCACCGATCTGCCGTCCGGGGGAAGCATCAGCGCCGCCACCCCTGCGGCGCTCACGAACGCGACATTGAAGAGCACGTCGTAGAGCGAGAAGACCCGGCCGCGGAAGGAATCGTCGACCGAGGTCTGGACGACGGTGTCCGTCGCGATCTTCGCCCCCTGTGTCACGACGCCGAGCACGAACGCGGCGATCAGTGTCGGGACGGGGGTGAAGGAGAGGCCCAGGGCGGGCACCAGGACCGCCGCCGCCCCGGCGCAGCCGACGATCCACCCGTACCGGCCGAGCCGGCCCACCGCCCACGGGGTGAGAACGGCGGCGATGAAGAATCCCGCGCCGGACACCGCGACCGCCAGGCCGAGCAGGGCCAGCCCGTCGGACTCGGTGTCGGACCAGGCGTAGCGGCACAGCATGAGCACCATCACGGTGAGCGCGCCGTAACAGAAGCGGATCACGGTCATGGCGGCCAGGGCCCTGGCCGCGTGGCTCCGCCGCGCCAGATGGCGCAGCCCGGCGACGAGCCCGCGGGCGGTGACGGCGAGAGCTGCCCGCAGCCGCATCGGGCTCTCGTCGATGTCCGGCCCCAGCAGGGTGCGGGGGAGGCTCAGAGAGGCCAGTGCGGAGAGCAGGTAGAGCACCGCCCCCAGGAGGACGACCGCCGCGTCGGACTCGTCGGCGAGCAGCCGTACGACGAAGGCGAGGCCACCTCCCGCGGTGGCCGCCAGGGTGCCGGCGGTCGGCGAGAGGGAGTTGGCGACGACGAGGCGGTCGGTGTCGACGACCCGCGGCAGAGCGGCGGAGAGACCGGCCAGCACGAAACGGTTGACGGCGGTGACGCAGAGGGCCGAGGCATAGAAGAGCCAGTCGGGCACCGAGGCGAGAATCAGCAGGGCCGTGGTGCAGGCCAGGGCGGCCCGCAGGAGGTTCCCGTAGAGGAAGACCTGACGTCGGGGCCAGCGGTCCAGCAGTACCCCCGCGAAGGGCCCGATCAGGGAGTAGGGCAGCAGGAGCACGGCCATGGCGGAGGCGATGGCGGCGGCCGACGTCTGCTTCTCGGGGAGAAGACGACGTACGCGGCGAGGGCGACCTGGTAGACGCCGTCGGCGGACTGGGACAGGAGCCGCACGGTGAGCAGGCGGCGGAAGTTCCGCAGGCGCAGCAGGGTGCGCAGATCACGCGCGACAGACATGGGAGCAAGCGTCACACACGTCGGGGGTCCGCGGGCGGATTGCCCGGGGACCCCCGACGTGCGGCAGGAAGAGATGAGCGTCTCCGCTCAGGACTCCCGGTGAAGCGGTCAGTGCTTCGGTGGAGCTGTCAGCCGCGAGGGCCGGTTCAGCGCTCCGTCTCGCCCTTGATGAACTTCTCGACGTTCTCGCGGGCCTCGTCGTCGAAGTACTGCACGGGCGGGCTCTTCATGAAGTAGCTGCTCGCGGAGAGGATGGGGCCGCCGATGCCGCGGTCCTTGGCGATCTTCGCCGCACGGACGGCGTCGATGATGACACCGGCCGAGTTCGGGGAGTCCCACACCTCGAGCTTGTACTCCAGGTTCAGCGGAACGTCGCCGAAGGCGCGGCCCTCGAGGCGCACGTACGCCCACTTGCGGTCGTCCAGCCAGGCCACGTAGTCCGAGGGGCCGATGTGGACGTTGCCCTCGCCGAGCTCGCGGTCACGGATCTGCGAGGTGACGGCCTGCGTCTTCGAGATCTTCTTGGACTCCAGGCGCTCACGCTCGAGCATGTTCTTGAAGTCCATGTTGCCGCCGACGTTCAGCTGCATGGTGCGGTCCAGGATGACACCGCGGTCCTCGAACAGCTTCGCCATCACGCGGTGCGTGATGGTGGCGCCCACCTGGGACTTGATGTCGTCGCCGACGATCGGGACACCGGCCTCGGTGAACTTGTCCGCCCACTCCTTGGTGCCGGCGATGAAGACCGGAAGAGCGTTGACGAAGGCGACCTTGGCGTCGATGGCGCACTGCGCGTAGAACTTCGCGGCGACCTCGGAACCGACGGGCAGGTAGCAGACGAGAACGTCGACCTGCTTGTCCTTGAGGACCTGGACGACGTCGACCGGGGCGTCCGCGGACTCCTCGATCGTCTCGCGGTAGTACTTGCCGAGACCGTCGTGGGTGTGGCCGCGCTGGACGGTCACGCCCGTGTTCGGCACGTCCGCGATCTTGATGGTGTTGTTCTCGCTGGCGCCGATGGCGTCTGCGAGGTCGAGGCCGACCTTCTTCGCGTCGACGTCGAAGGCGGCGACGAACTCGACGTCGCTGACGTGGTAATCGCCGAACTGGACGTGCATCAGACCGGGCACCTTGCCGGCCGGATCGGCGTCCTTGTAGTACTCGACGCCCTGCACCAGCGAGGCGGCGCAGTTACCCACGCCTACGATGGCTACGCGAACCGAACCCATTCCGGTTGCTCCCTGTGTAATCGGTGTTTCCGATGAAGTCGCCGCGGAGTGCGATGACTTCACTTGGCGGTGTCGTCGGACGGATCCGGCGGGGTGTTGTCCCGGTGCCGGGGCAGGCCGCCCGTCTCTCCAGGTGTGTCCTGCTGAGCAGAGCCCTCGGGCGAGGATCGTCGCCGATCCCGTCCCGACCGCTCGCTCTCGATGAGCTCGTTCAGCCAGCGCACTTCGCGCTCCACGGACTCCATGCCGTGCCGCTGCAGCTCAAGTGTGTAGTCGTCGAGTCGTTCACGGGTGCGGGCGAGAGAGGCGCGCATCTTCTCCAGACGCTCCTCCAGCCGGCTGCGCCGGCCTTCGAGCACCCGCATCCGCACATCGCGTTCGGTCTGGCCGAAGAAGGCGAAGCGCGCTGCGAAGTGCTCGTCCTCCCAGGCGTCGGGACCGGTGTGCGACAGCAGCTCCTCGAAGTGCTCCTTACCTTCTGCCGTCAACCGATAGACGATCTTCGCCCGGCGTCCGGTCAGGGAGGAGGAGGAAGCGGTCGAGCGTCCGGCGACCGGCGCGGTGTCCGCCGTGTCACCGGCGGGCTCCTCGATCAACCAGCCGCTGGCAACCAGCGTCTTGAGGCAGGGGTAGAGGGTTCCGTAACTGAACGCACGGAAGATCCCCAGCGAGGTGTTGAGGCGTTTGCGCAGCTCATAGCCGTGCATCGGCGATTCGCGGAGCAGGCCGAGAACGGCGAACTCAAGGATGCCGGAGCGTCGGCTCACCGGTGCCTCCTCCTTCTCCCGCTGCTTCGGTCGGCACGGTCCACCGGAATCACCGGCGTACTTATGCCGTGCTGATGTATCGACTCGATACATCAGCACGATAGATCGGCCCGTCCTGTTCGACAAGGGTGACCTTCGTGAGCGGCGTCACATCGGCAATTCCCAGGGTTCGACTTGCGTTGTTTGGGGTGAAGTTCGGCCCTAGGCGGGTTTTGACCGTGCGTAGTCTGTGCGGCATGCAGACCACCGGGAACCGCGAGACGCTGACGCGCGTCAGTCATCGCGGACTGCCGGATGTACCGCGGATGAGCCTTCCGCAGCGGCTTGTCCGTAATTCGGGGGGACCGGATCTCAACTGCCGCTTCCAGGCGCTCTCGCCTGCCCTAGGAGTAGTCGTTCCATGAGCGAGCACCGTCGCAAATCGCCGCAGCCACAGGGTGGCGGGCGTGCCGCGGCCAGACGAGCCGCCCAGCAGTCGACCGGACGCCGAGCCGCTCCGTCACGTAGAGCCACTTCCGCGTCACCTTCCGAATCGCCGTCCGAGTCGTACGGCGAGGAGCGCCAGTACGGCAGTCGCGCCGAGGCCCGCCGCGCGGCCCAGAAGAGCGGCCGACGCCGGGGCGCCGACGCCGGGGGACACGGCGCGGGCGGCGGTGGCGGCCGACGGCGCGGTGGCGGCGGGGGTGCCGACGGCCCGGGCGGTCGTGGGCGCGACCACGGCGGTCCCGGCAAGAAGCGGATGATCGACTACCCGCGCCACGGCAAGTACGGGTTCCGCCGCTGGGTGCCCTCGTGGAAGCTGGTCTCGGGGCTCTGTCTGGGGTTCCTTGCCCTGATGATGGGCGTGGCGGGAATCTCGTACGCCTTGGTCACCAAGCCGAACATCAACGAAGCGGCAAAGGCTCAGAACAACGTCTACTACTGGGCCGACAACACCCCGATGGTGGCGACCGGTGGTTCGGTCAACCGCCAGGAGCTCAAGTACGAGCAGATCCCGGAGGCCATGCGCAACGCCGTGATCTCCGCCGAGAACAAGAGCTTCGAGACGGACCGCGGTATCGACCCGGTAGGCATCGGGCGCGCGGTCTTCAATATGGCCACGGGTGGCGAGACCCAGGGTGGGTCGACCATCACCCAGCAGTACGTCAAGAACTCGATGCTCTCCCAGGACCAGACGCTCAAGCGGAAGTTCCAGGAACTCTTCATCACACTCAAGGTCGCAGGTGAGGATTCGAAGGAAGAGGTGATGGCGGGCTACCTCAACGTCTCGTACTACGGACGTGGAGCCTCCGGTCTGCAGGCAGCCGCCCGCACCTACTACAACAAGGACGCCGGTGAGCTGAACCCGAGCGAGTGCGCCTTCCTGGCGACCCTGCTCAAGGGCGCGAGCTACTACGACCCGGCCGGCGCGATCGACATCGACGAGAAGAACGCGACCCCGGAGAAGAACACCGAGCGGGCCAAGGAACGGTGGAAGTGGATCCTTGACGAGCAGGTCAAGGACGGGCGGATGACGGCCGCGGAGCGCGCCAAGTACACGAAGTTCCCGATGCCGCGGGAAAAGGGGAAGGACGCCAAGCTGAGCGGCCAGACCGGCTACCTGGTGGAGCTCGCCAAGAAGTACTTCCTCGCCAACAACGACCAGGGCATCGACGCCAAGGACCTCGAACTGGGCGGCTTCGAGATCCACACCACCTTCCAGGAGAAGCGGGTGAAGCAGCTCGAAGCTGCGGTCAAGAAGGTCTATGACGCCAAGATCCGGCCCAAGGAGCGTCCCAAGACGGACACGCACGTCGAGTTCGGCGGGGCGTCCGTGGACGCGACGACCGGCGCCATCATCGCCACGTACGGCGGTCAGAACGCCACCACGCACTTCACGAACAACGCCGACGCAACCGGCGCCCAGGTCGGTTCGACGTGGAAGCCCTTCGTGCTGGCGGCGGCCATGCAGTACGGCGTGCGCGATCCGTCCGGTCCTCCGGAGCAGAGCCAGTCCCAGCGCACCCAGGTCTCGCCGAAGAGCATCTACAACGGCGACGACGGCCTGCGGATCAGGGACTACACGGGCAAGATCTGGCTCAACGAGGACGACGAGGAATGGCGCCAGACCAACGACGGCAACTACGACCACGGTGAGATCGACCTGCGGAAGGCCATGGAGCAGTCAGCCAACTCCCCGTTCGTGCAGCTCGGCATGGATGTCGGTACGGACAAGGTCAAGGACGTCGCCGTCGCCGCCGGTCTGAAGGACGACACCTTCATGGCGGACGCGTCCGTTCCCTCGTTCTCCATCGGCACCTCGTCGCCCAGTGCCATCCGGATGGCGGGCGCTTACTCCACCTTCGCTACGAGCGGTCAGCAGAACGACACCTACTCGGTCACTGAGGTGAAGCGAGAGGGTGAGGTCGTCTTCCAGCACAAGAAGAAGTCCAAGCGCGCCTTCAGCCCGATGATCGCCGACAACGTCACGGACGTCCTGAAGAACGTCGTGGAGAACGGGACGGGCAAGCCCGCCCGTCTGGAGGGCCGTGAGGCCGCGGGCAAGACCGGTACGACCGACGGCAACCGGTCCGCCTGGTTCGTCGGGTACACCCGGCAGATCTCGACCGCCATCAGCATGTTCCGGCTCGACGACGACGAGACGAACAAGACGCGTGAGTTCGAGAAGATGTTCGGAACGGGTGGCGAGGAGAAGATCCACGGAAACTCGTTCCCGGCCTCCATCTGGCACGACTACATGACCGGGGCGATGAAGGGCAAGAAGGCCATCGCCTTCCCCGAGCCGCAGGACCCGGGCGACATCGTGTGGGGCGGCGGCGCGGTCAGTCCCAGCCCGACCCCCAGTCCCACGCCCTCGGAGACGCCCTCCGAAGAGCCGAGCCCGACGCCGACGCCCACCCAGACCACCCCGAGCCCGACGCCGACGCCGACCAAGACCTGCGGCATCTTCGACCCGAACTGCCAGGAGGCCAACGGCGGGGCGAACGCGGGAGCGGACGGCGGAGGCCAGAACGGAGGGGCCGACGGCGGCGCTGACAACGGCGGAGCCGACGGTGGTGGCGACACCACCGGCACGACCGACGGCACGGACAACGGCGGAGCCCAGGGAGCCAACGGCAACCCGGGCGGAACCGGCTCCATCTGGGGCAATTCCGGATAGCCGGACCGCCGGCCGCGCCCCTCGGGGTCCGGCTCAGCACAGCGGCGAGGGCCGCCGTACCCACCCGGTACGGCGGCCCTCGCGCGTTCCCGGGCGGCGCGCGGCATCCCGCGCACTCCTCCCGTGTCCCCCGGGCGGTCCCTGCCCCGGACACAGCCCTGTACGGCAGGATGTGCGGCATGCCAAGCCCCAGCGCAGAAGACACGAGCGTGCACCAGGAACCGCCCGTCGTGCGGCCCACCGATCAGGACGAGGTCGCGGCGGCCGGCAGCGAACTGTTCGGTGGCCGGGTGGGGCGCTGGGCGCGGCTGGGCGACGGTCCGCTCACGCCCGTACGCGTCGTCGCGCTGGTCATGATCGGGATGTTCGCCCTCGGCATGGTGCAGAAGATCCCCTGCTACGAGTGGGCCTGGTTCCGCGGCGCCACCTCGCAGTACACGCACGCCTGCTACTCGGACATTCCGCACCTCTTTCTGGGGCGCGGGTTCGCCGACGGCCTCGTGCCGTACTTCGACCGGCTGAGCGGCGATATGCAGTACCTGGAGTACCCCGTGCTGACCGGGGTGTTCATGCAGGTCGCGGCCTGGCTGACGCTCACCCCCGACAGCGACCCCATCCAGCAGCGCGAGCAGATGTACTGGATGGTCAACGCGGGCATGCTGATGATCTGCGCGGTGGTCATCGCCGTGTGCACCGTCCGCACGCAGCGGCGCCGCCCCTGGGACGGTCTGATGGTCGCGCTGGCACCCGCGTTCGTCCTCACCGCGACCATCAACTGGGACCTGCTGGCCGTGGCCCTGACGGCCGCGGCGATGCTCATGTGGTCCCGCGGCCGGGTGCTCGCCTTCGGGATCCTCATCGGCCTGGCCACCGCCGCCAAGCTCTACCCCGTCCTCCTGCTCGGCCCGCTCCTGGTGCTCTGCTGGCGGGCGGGCCGGTGGCGCGCGTTCGGGACAGCCTTGCTGGGCGCGGGCGGGGCCTGGCTGGTGGTGAACCTGCCGGTGATGATCTTCGCTCCCGAGGGATGGCGGAAGTTCTACACCTTCAGCCAGGAGAGGCCGATCGACTTCGGTTCGTTCTGGCTGATCATCACGCAGCGCACCGGCAAGCCCATCGACGTGGAGACCGTCAACACCGCCTCGGTCGTTCTCATGGTCGTCTTCTGCGCCGGCATCGCCGGTCTGGCGCTCTCCGCGGCCCGCAGGCCGCGCTTCGCCCAGCTGGCGTTCCTCGTGGTGGCCGCGTTCATCCTGACGAACAAGGTCTACTCACCGCAGTACGTGCTCTGGCTGATCCCGCTGGCCGTCCTGGCGCGGCCGCGATGGCGCGACTTCCTCATCTGGCAGGCCTGCGAGGTCATGTACTTCCTCGGGATCTGGTCCTACCTCGCCTACACCAGCGGCGGGGACAAGCACCAGGGGCTGCCGCAGGAGGGTTACCAGGTCGCGATCGCCCTGCACCTGCTGGGCACGCTGTACCTGTGCGCGCTGGTCGTCCGGGACATCCTGCTGCCGGAGAAGGACCCGGTGCGCGCGGACGGGTCGGACGACCCGGCCGGCGGTGTGCTCGACGGGGCTCCGGACACGTTCGTGCTCACGCCAGAGGCCCGCCAGTCCGGGCACGCGGCTCGGACGGACGGGCCTCGGGTGGAGTGGGGCGCCATGCCCACCCGGAACGGCTGAACCGGGGGGCTCAGCGGTCTCGGAACGGGCGGCTCAGCGGTCGACGAGGCGGTCGTACTGGGTGGTCGTGTGGCGCAGATGGGCGACCAGTTCGTCGCCGACCCGCGGTTCCTGGGCGTCCGAGGGGACGAACAGGATCGACACCTGCATGTGCGGCGGCTCGGCGAACCACCGCTGCTTGCCCGCCCAGACGAACGGCGACAGGTTCCGGTTGACCGTGGCCAGGCCCGCGCGGGCGACGCCCTTGGCCCTCGGCATCACGCCGTGCAGCGCCTTCGGCGCCTCCAGGCCGACCCCGTGGGACGTACCGCCGGCCACGACGACCAGCCACCCGTCGGAGGCGGCCTTCTGCTGGCGGTAGCCGAACCGGTCGCCCTTGACGACGGGGGTGACGTCCAGGACGGCCCCCCGGTACTCGGTGGCCTCGTGGTCGCCGAGCCAGAGCCGGGTGCCGATCCGGGCGCGGAAGCGGGTCTGCGGGAACTGCTGCTGGAGCCGTGCCAGCTCCTCGGCGCGCAGGTGGCTGACGAACATGGTGTGCAGCGGCAGCCGGGCCGCGCGCAGCCGGTCCATCCAGCCGATGACCTCCTCGACGGCGTCGGAGCCGTCGGTGCGGTCCAGCGGCAGGTGGAGCGCGAAGCCTTCGAGCCGTACGTCCTCGATCGCCGCGTGGAGCTGTCCCAGCTCCTCCTCCTTGACGCCGTGGCGCTTCATCGAGCTCATGCACTCGATGACGACCCGGGCGCCCACCAGGGCGTGCACCCCGTCGACGGAGGAGACGGACCGGATGACGCGGTCCGGCAGCGGTACGGGCTCCTCGCCCCGCCGGAACGGGGTCAGGACGAGCAGGTCCCCGCTGAACCAGTCCTTGATCCGGGCCGCCTCGTAGGTCGTCCCGACAGCGAGGGTGTCGGACCCGAAGCGGATCGTCTCGTCGGCGAGGCGCTCATGGCCGAAGCCGTAGCCGTTGCCCTTGCAGACGGGGACGAGCCCGGGGAACTGGTCGATCACGGACTTCTGGTGCGCCCGCCAGCGCGCGGTGTCGACGTAGAGGGAGAGCGCCATGGCCGGCCCGGAACCTTTCTGGTGGCTGCGGTGAATCAGGGAACGAACGGGTGGTGTCGCGAGGGGTAAGGAAGCCGGTCAGCGGCGCGACATGTAGATGTCGAGCGCCTTGTGGAGCAGCTTGTTGAGCGGGAAGTCCCACTCGCCGACGTACTCGACGGCCTCGCCGCCGGTGCCGACCTTGAACTGGATCAGGCCGAAGAGGTGGTCGGTCTCGTCCAGCGAGTCGCTGATGCCGCGCAGGTCGTAGACGGTCGCGCCCATCGCGTAGCTGTCGCGCAGCATGCGCCACTGCATCGCGTTCGACGGCCGGACCTCGCGCCCGATGTTGTCGGAGGCGCCGTAGGAGTACCAGACGTGTCCGCCGACGACGAGCATCGTGGCCGCGGAGAGGTTCACGCCGTTGTGCCGGGCGAAGTAGAGCCGCATCCGGTTGGGGTCCTCGGAGTTGAGGACGGTCCACATGCGCTGGAAGTACGACAGCGGGCGCGGCCGGAAGCGGTCGCGCACGGCGGTGATCTCGTACAGCCGCTGCCACTCGCCCAGGTCCTCGTAGCCGCCCTGGACGACCTCGACGCCGGCCTTGTCGGCCTTCTTGATGTTCCGGCGCCACAGCTGGTTGAAGCCCTTGAGGACGTCTTCCAGGGAGCGGTTGGCCAGCGGCACCTGGAAGACGTAACGGGGCTGTACGTCGCCGAATCCGGCGCCGCCGTCCTCGCCCTGCTGCCAGCCCATCTTCCGCAGGCGGTCCGCGACCTCGAAGGCGCGCGGCTCGATGTGGGTGGCCTCGACGTCGCGCAGGCGCTTCACGTCCGGGTCCTGGATGCCGGACTTGATGGCCGCGGAGTCCCAGCGGCGGATGACCACCGGCGGGCCCATCTTCACGGAGAAGGCGCCCTGCTGCTTGAGGTGGGCGAGCATCGGCTGAAGCCAGTCGGCCAGGTTCGGCGCGTACCAGTTGATGACCGGGCCCTCGGGGAGGTACGCCAGGTAGCGCTTGATCTTGGGTAGCTGGCGGTACAGGACGAGTCCCGCGCCGACGATCTGGCCGTCCCGGTCGAACCAGCCCAGGTTCTCCGAGCGCCATTCGGACTTCACATCAGCCCACGCCGGGACCTGGCAGTGACTGGCCGAAGGCAGGCTCTGGATGTACGCCAGATGCTGCTCTCGGCTGATGGTCCTCAGGGTCAGGCTCATGCGGGGCGCTCCTCGGCAGGCGTGTCCCCATCGGTCAGGGGCTCCGGCTCTCGCGCCGAAGCCTACTGTGACCGAGGGGCGCCCGGCCTGGCCCCGGGGGACGGAATGCGACGCGGACCGGTGCGGGCGCCCGGGCACCCGCACCGGCCCGCGTTCCGGCCGGTGCTCCGGTCAGGTGATCACGCCGCCGAAGAGGCCGCCGTGGGCCATGCCGAGGTAGAAGCCGACAGCGGAGGCCCCGAGGCCCATGATCAGGCCGAACCTCTCCCAGGTGGTCTTCGAGATGTACTGGCCGTAGGCGCCGGTCAGAATCCCGATGAGGCCTGCCCAGGAGCTGATCAGGTGCAGGTGGTGGAACATCGCCGTGACGAAGGCGAGGACGCCGAGAACCCCGGTCACCACCATCAGGACGTCCTGGAGCGGATGGGGCTTGCCGTCCGTCGCGAAGAGCGAACCGGTGGCGCGGCGGCCGGTCGGTGACCGGGAGCCGGCGGGGCGGATGGTCTGTGCCATGGAGTACCTCCTGGCCGGACAGGTCGGGCGGGTGGATCCAGCGCCTTTACCGCTGCGGCGGGTGTTGCGCCTCTCACACCGCATCTGTCTCGATTGTGCCCTCTGAGCTCCTGATTTCAACCGGAAGCCGGTCTACGGGTAGTCTGTACGGTCTGCACCGGTGTCTGCCCAGGCCAGCACGGCGAGCCTCTCCCCGAATCTCCTCCACGGGATCGTTCGGGAGCGGATTGTCAGTGCCGGGTGTTCTCCTCGGGGACGCCGTTGCATCACGCATCACGACCCTCCTGCCACGGAACGACCGTGGCCGCTGAGTCCAAAGGAGGTGGGTTCCACATGCGTCACTACGAGGTGATGGTCATCCTCGACCCCGATCTCGAGGAGCGAGCAGTCTCCCCGCTGATCGAGAACTTCCTCTCCGTCGTCCGTGAGGGCAACGGAAAGGTGGAGAAGGTCGACACCTGGGGCCGTCGTCGGCTCGCCTACGAGATCAAGAAGAAGCCCGAGGGCATCTACTCGGTCATCGACCTGCAGGCCGAGCCTGCGGTCGTCAAGGAGCTCGACCGCCAGATGAACCTGAACGAGTCGGTCCTCCGGACCAAGGTCCTCCGTCCCGAAGTCCACTGAGCATCTAGCTCAGCGGTTTTCGGGTCCGAGTAGCAGCAAGCAGCCAGAAGCAATCCCCGCCGAGAGGTTCACCCATGGCAGGCGAGACCGTCATCACGGTCGTCGGCAATCTCGTCGACGACCCCGAGCTGCGCTTCACCCCGTCCGGTGCGGCGGTCGCGAAGTTCCGTGTCGCGTCCACTCCCCGCATCTTCGACCGGCAGACCAATGAGTGGAAGGACGGCGAAGGCCTGTTCCTCACCTGCTCGGTCTGGCGTCAGGCGGCGGAGAACGTCGCGGAATCGCTCCAGCGAGGCATGCGCGTCGTCGTGCAGGGCCGGCTGAAGCAGCGGTCCTACGAGGACCGTGAGGGCGTCAAGCGCACGGTCTACGAGCTGGATGTCGAGGAAGTCGGCCCCAGCCTCAAGAACGCCACGGCCAAGGTCACCAAGACCACCGGTCGCGGTGGTCAGGGCGGCCAGGGTGGATACGGCGGCGGCCAGCAGGGCGGCGGCAACTGGGGCGGCGGTCCCGGTGGCGGTGGCCAGCAGGGCGGCGGCGGTGCACCCGCCGACGACCCGTGGGCGACCGGTTCGCCGGCCGGCGGCCAGGGCGGGGGACAGCAGGGCGGCGGAGGCGGCTGGGGCGGAAGCTCCGGCGGTTCCGGCGGCTCCTCCGGCGGCGGCTACTCGGACGAGCCTCCCTTCTAGGGCGGCTCGTACCCCCACTTCTTGATCACACAGGAGAAACACCATGGCGAAGCCGCCTGTGCGCAAGCCTAAGAAGAAGGTCTGCGCGTTCTGCAAGGACAAGACCCAGTACGTGGACTACAAGGACACGAACATGCTGCGGAAGTTCATTTCCGACCGCGGCAAGATCCGTGCCCGCCGCGTCACCGGCAACTGCACGCAGCACCAGCGTGACGTCGCCACGGCAGTCAAGAACAGCCGTGAGATGGCGCTGCTGCCCTACACGTCCACCGCGCGATAAGGGAAGGGTGACAACAGCATGAAGATCATCCTCACCCACGAGGTCTCCGGCCTCGGTGCCGCCGGCGACGTCGTCGACGTCAAGGACGGGTACGCCCGCAACTACCTGGTTCCGCGTGGCTTCGCCATTCGCTGGACCAAGGGCGGCGAGAAGGACGTGGCGCAGATCCGCCGCGCCCGCAAGATCCACGAGATCGCGACGATCGAGCAGGCCAACGAGATCAAGGCCAAGCTCGAGGGCGTGAAGGTCCGTCTGGCTGTTCGCTCCGGCGACGCCGGCCGTCTCTTCGGCTCCGTGACCCCGGCCGACATCGCCTCGGCGATCAAGGCTGCCGGTGGTCCCGACGTCGACAAGCGTCGCGTCGAGCTCGGCTCGCCGATCAAGACGCTCGGCGGACACCAGGTGTCCGTCCGTCTGCACCCCGAGGTCGCAGCGAAGCTCGGCGTCGAGGTCGTTGCTGCCTAAGGGCAGTGCTCAGCAGAGCCACTGAAGGGCCGCACCCACTGGGTGCGGCCCGCTGCTGTGTCCGGACGCACCGCGTTCGCAGACGCGGTGTTTCACGTGAAACGAGGGGGCTGTTTCACGTGAAACAGCCCCGCAGAACCGGCGTGGGAGCCGGCTGATCAACGCGTGGCCCCGGTCACGATCCACCGGCCCGACCGGGTCCGCAACCAGAGCGTGATCAGGCGGACGGTCATCATCAGCGTCATCGCCCACCAGAGCGCGGTGAGCCCGCCGCCGAGAGTGGGCACCAGGAGCGCGACGGGAGCGAAGACGGCGAGCGTCACCAGCATCGCCCAGGCGAGATAGCGTCCGTCACCGGCCCCCATCAGGACGCCGTCCAGCACGAAGACCACGCCGGCGATCGGCTGCGAAACCGCCACGACCAGGAGCGCGGGGAGCAGGGCGTCCTTCACCGAGGGGTCGCTCGTGAAGAGCGGGATGAAGAGCGGCCGGGCGAGCACGATGAGGACGCCGAGCACGATGCCGCAGCCGATACCCCACTCGACCATGCGGCGGCAGGCCTCGCGCGCGCCCTTCTCGTCGTCCGCCCCGAGATAGCGGCCGATGATTGCCTGGCCTGCGATGGCGATGGCGTCGAGTGCGAAGGCGGTCAGGCTCCAGAGGGAGAGGATGATCTGGTGCGCGGCGATGTCGACGTCCCCGAGGCGGGCGGCGACGGCGGTGGCGATCATCAGGACGGCGCGCAGGGACAGGGTCCGGATCAGCAGAGGTACGCCGGCCCGGGCGCTGGCCCTGATGCCGGCCGCGTCGGGACGCAGGGACGCACCGTGCTTTCGTGCTCCGCGGATCACCACGATGAGATAGACGGCGGCCATACCCGCCTGGGCGATCACCGTTCCCCACGCGGATCCTGCGATGCCGAGCCCGGCGCCGTAGACGAGCGTCACGTTGAGGACGGCGTTTGCCGTGAAACCGCCGATGGCGACGTAGAGCGGGGTGCGGGTGTCCTGGAGGCCGCGCAGGACACCGGTGGCGGCGAGCACGACGAGCATGGCCGGGATCCCGAGGATGGAGATCCTCAGATACGTGATGGCGTAGGGGGCCGCGGTGTCGGACGCGCCGAAGACGTCGACGAGCCAGGGAGCCGTCGGGATCGCGAGGGCGACGACGGCGGCTCCGAGCAGAAGGGCGAGCCAGATGCCGTCCATGCCTTGGCGGATGGCGGCGGGCAGATCGCCCGCCCCCACCCGGCGGGCGACGGCCGCCGTGGTCGCGTAGGCGAGGAAGACGAAGATGCTCACGGCCGTCATCAGGAGGGCTGCGGCGATGCCGAGGCCGGCCAGCTGCGGGGTGCCGAGGTGGCCGACGACGGCGCTGTCGACCATCACGAACAGGGGCTCGGCGACGAGTGCGCCGAACGCCGGGACGGCAAGGGCGATGATCTCGCGGTCGTGTCGTCGGCGGCCGTTCTTCGGGGTCGCGGAGGCCTGGGTCATGGGGTCAATCTAATCTTCCACAGGTAAGAGATGCAATTGACTAGTGGTCCTTACTTGCGTGCTGCTGGGGCGACGCTTCCGGCGTCGTGTGCGGTGATCTTGAAATGAGGGCGGAAGTTTTTCTCCCCCACAGTCAGTGGATGGAGAACGTGCAGGTCAGGATGGTTGCTCTAGGGGCGCTATGAGTTTGTCCACAGTGCTGTCCCCCGGTCCGTGCACAGGTTCGGCAGGGTTCTCCACAGCATCTGGTCCGTCGTCCACATGCCCTGTGGATAACCAGATTGGCTGACGGTGCCCGGGGGCCTACCGTAGTGCGGCGCCCGCACTCCGTTCCGGCACCGGAATCCACCGAACCAGACGCGCCGGAAGTGGAGTCGGGCGACCTGTTTGTCGGTGCCGTGCCGTAAGAAAGAGTGGCACGGCTAGGTCCGCGACGCGGACGGGAGGAGGCGGCCCGGTGAGCATTCCCGAGCCTTTGGACGACCCCTGGACCGAGACCGGTCCCGGGGACCGTCTGCCCGTCTCCCGCCAGCGTCGCGGGGACCGCAAGGGGCGCGAGGACCGCCATGACCGCGGCTCGGACGAGGCCTGGGACAGCGGCGCCCCCAGCTTCGAACGGGTGCCGCCCCAGGACGTCGACGCCGAGCAGTCGGTCCTCGGCGGCATGCTGCTGTCCAAGGACGCGATCGCCGAGGTCGTCGAGGTCATCAAGGGCCACGACTTCTACCGCCCCGCCCATGAGACCGTCTTCACGGCGATCCTCGACCTCTACGCCAAGGGCGAGCCGGCCGACCCCATCACGGTCGCCGCCGAGCTGGTGAAGCGCGGAGAGATCACCAAGGTCGGCGGAGCACCGTATCTGCACACCCTGGTGCAGTCCGTGCCCACCGCGGCCAACGCCTCGTACTACGCCGAGATCGTCCACGAGCGGGCCGTGCTGCGGCGGCTGGTCGAAGCGGGCACGAAGATCACGCAGATGGGATACGCGGCGGACGGGGACGTCGACGAGATCGTCAACTCCGCGCAGGCCGAGATCTACGCGGTCACCGAGCAGCGCACCAGCGAGGACTACCTCCCCCTCGGCGACATCATGGAGGGCGCGCTCGACGAGATCGAGGCCATCGGCTCGCGGAGCGGCGAGATGACCGGGGTTCCGACCGGCTTCACCGACCTCGACGCCCTGACGAACGGTATGCACCCCGGCCAGATGATCGTCATCGCGGCCCGCCCCGCGATGGGCAAGTCCACGCTCGCGCTGGACTTCGCGCGCGCCGCGTCGATCAAGAACAACCTGCCCAGCGTCATCTTCTCCCTCGAAATGGGGCGCAACGAGATCGCGATGCGTCTGCTGTCGGCCGAGGCACGGGTGGCCCTGCACCACATGCGGTCCGGCACGATGACGGACGAGGACTGGACGCGGCTCGCGCGCCGGATGCCCGAGGTCTCGGCCGCTCCGCTCTACATCGACGACTCCCCCAACCTGTCGATGATGGAGATCCGCGCGAAGTGCCGTCGGCTCAAGCAGCGCAACGACATCAAGCTCGTGATCATCGACTATCTGCAGCTGATGCAGGCCGGCGGGTCGAAGCGGTCCGAGAGCCGTCAGCAGGAGGTTTCGGACATGTCGCGAAACCTGAAGCTGCTGGCCAAGGAGCTGGAGGTTCCGGTGATCGCGCTCTCGCAGCTGAACCGTGGCCCCGAGCAGCGTACGGACAAGAAGCCGATGGTGTCCGACCTGCGTGAGTCCGGCTCGATCGAGCAGGATGCCGACATGGTCATCCTGCTCCACCGCGAGGACGCGTACGAGAAGGAGTCACCGCGCGCGGGCGAGGCCGACATCATCGTCGGCAAGCACCGTAACGGTCCGACGGCCACCATCACCGTGGCCTTCCAGGGCCACTACTCCCGCTTCGTGGACATGGCGCAGACCTGACGGTCAGCCCTTCGCCAGGGCGCCGGTGAGGAGCGGGAGCAGGCGGTCCCAGTGGAGCCGCAGGCCGGCCGGGTCGAAGGCATCGGTGTCGGCCATGGTGAAGCCGTGGACGGTGTCGGGGTAGATCTCCGAGGTGCAGGCGATCCCCGCGGCGTCCAGGGATCGGTTCAGCTCGCCCAGCGCCTCGGGGGTGATGTCCGTTGCGGCGTGGCCGAAGTGGACGTCGGCGGTGAGACCGAGCAGGCTCTCGGGTCCGTCGGCGGTGACCGGGGCGTGGAAGGCGGCCAAAGCGGCCACCTGGCCGGGGTGGGCCGCGGCGGTGCGGGTCGCCAAGAGCCCGCCGATGCAGTAGCCGGTCACCGCGACCGGTCCCGCGCCGACCTCGGGCTGGGCCGTGAGAAAGCCGAGGTAGGCGTCGGCGTCGCTCAGGGCGCGTTCGGGGGTGAGCTCCTTGATCAGGGGCATCAGCCGGGCGACGAGCGCGGACCGGTCCGCTTCTCCGATGTGTTCGGGAAGGTCGATGATCGGTGTGGGCCCTTCCCGGTAGAAGAAGTGGGGGACGAGCACGTAGTACCCGTGCCCGGCCAGTTCGCCGGCCAGGTCCCGGATGACGGGCCGGATGCCGAAGGCGTCCGGGTACATCAGCACCCCGGGATGGCGCTCGCCGTGGTCGGGGTAGGCGGCGAAGGCGTCGGCCAGGCCGTCGGTGGTGGGGATCTGCACGGTCTTGGTGGGAATGGCGGATCTTCCTTTTCGATGGTCCGTCGTGCTGGGGCGTTCGCCGGAGCGACGGGCGGTGTGCTCAACAGGTCTGCTTGTTCGACGAGTTACCTCGTCCACCCATACTGGCGGTCGTGACCCCGATGGCACCACCCGATCCGGAGCGTGGCGCCTGGTGTCCTTGGCTGCGCTTCCCGACTCCGTGCAAATGGGTTCGTCAAGGGGCGGCCGGTCGGATAAGGGTGGGACCATGAGTTCTCTCGATGAAGACCTGCTCCCCCATACCCGGCGCGCCCTGCTGCACCGCATCGCCGTCGCGCAGCGGGACGGGCGTGCGCCGTCCCTCGTGGCTGCGGTGGGGCGGCAGGGGCGTACGGCCTGGAGCGGGGCGCGTACGTGTGTCGACGGGCATGCTCCCGACGCCGATACGCAGTACCGGATCGGCTCGATCACCAAGACGTTCACCGCCGTTCTGGTGCTGCGGCTGCGGGACGAGGGCCTGATCGACTTGGACGACCCCCTTGAGAAGCACCTGCCCGGTACGGGCGTGGGAGGGGCGACCGTCTTTCAGCTGCTGTGCCACAGCGCGGGGTTGGGGGCCGAGACCCCGGCCCCCTGGTGGGAGCGGACGCCCGGCAGCATGCGGCCGGAGATCGCCGATGTCCTGGGCGGCCGGCCGCAGATGCATCCGGCCGGGCATCGGCATCACTACTCCAACCCCGGTTACACCCTGCTCGGTTCGCTGGTGGAAGCGGTTCGCGACGTCTCCTGGGGGGAGGCGCTGCGCCGCGAGATCCTGGAGCCGCTGGGTATGCACCGGACGACGAGCGCCCCTGTGGCACCGCACGCGGGCGGCTGGGCCGTCCACCCCTGGGCCGACGTGATGCTGAGCGAGCCCGCCGAGGACCTCGGGATCATGGCGCCCGCCGGTCAGCTGTGGTCCACCGCGGAGGATCTGCTGCGGTTCGCCGTCTTCCTGACCGAGGGCGACGAGCGGGTTCTTTCGGCTTCCTCCGTACGGGAGATGCGGACGCCCGCCGCACCGGTCGAGACGGGCGGCAGTGGCTACGGTCTCGGGCTCCAGATCGTCGGGGGCGAAGGGCGCGTGCTCTTCGGGCACTCGGGGTCGCTTCCCGGATTCGTCGCCGGCCTCTGGGTGTGCGAGGAGGAGGACGTGGCGGCGGTCGTCCTCGCCAATGTCACTTCCGGGCTGCCTGCCGCGACGGTGGCCGCCGAACTCCTGAACATCGTGGTCGAGGCCGAGCCGCGGATTCCGGAGCCCTGGCGTCCGCTGCCCGAGGTGGACGACGAACTGCTCGCGCTGACCGGCGTCTGGCACTGGGGCACCAGCACGTTCACGCTGAGCCTCACCGGGGACCGGGGCCTCCAGCTCACGCCGCTCGGCGGTATGGGGCGCGGCGCGGCCTTCACCTGCCGGCCGGACGGCACCTGGTCGGGCCGGAACGGCTACTACGCGGGGAGACCCTGCGCGTCGTACGTAGGGACGACGGCTCGGTGGACCACCTCGACCTCGGCTCGTTCGTCTTCACACGGGAGCCGTACGAGGCGGCGGCGGCCGTGCCCGGTGGCGTGGACGCGGAGGGCTGGCGCGGGCTCGGCGGCTGAGCCCCGGGCCCCGGGGTGCCGAGAGCGGGTGGGTGTTTCACGTGAAACACCCACCCGCTCTCGGCTGTCAGAGCGCCAGCTTGAAGCCCACATGGCTCGCCGTGAAGCCGAGCCGCTCGTAGAAGCGGTGCGCGTCCTCGCGGGTGACATCCGAGGTCAGCTGCACCAACTGGCATTTCTGGCGGCGGGATTCGTCCACCGCCCACTGGATGAGCTGGGTGCCGAGGCCACTGCCCCGCTCGTCGCCGTGGATGCGGACGCCCTCGATGATCGAGCGTGTCGAGCCCCGGCGGGACAGCCCCGGGATGATGGTCAGCTGAAGGGTGCCGACGACGCGGTCCTGGCGGACGGCGACGACCACGTGCTGGTTCGGGTCATCGGCCAGCCGCTGGAGCGCTTCCTGGTAGGGCGTGAGGTCGTCCGGTGACTCGCGATGCGCGCCCAGGGGGTCGTCGGCGAGCATCGCGACGACCGCGGGCAGGTCGTCCGGAGTGGCGGGGCGTATGTCGAGATCGCTCATGATCGGCATCCTAGGGCGGGCGCCGGGGACGCCGGAGTCGGTCAGGCCGGAGCCTTCAGCTCTTCGACCGCCCTGACCAGAGGAGCGAGTTCCGGGTTCTCCGCCGCCTCGTCCAGGGCCGCCCGCAGTGCGCTGTCGTTCGTCGGCCGGGCGGCCTTCAGCAGGGCGAGCCCGGCTTCGGTGACGTCGGTGTAGATGCCCCGACGGTCGGTGTCGCACAGATACCGGGTCAGCAGCCCACGGTCCTCGAGGCGGGTGACAAGCCGGGTGGTGGCGCTCTGGCTGAGGACGACGGCGTCGGCGACCTGCTTCATCTGGAGATGCCCGCCGACCCCGTTGTGCTGCCGGCTCAACACGTCGAGCAGGGAGTACTCGCGTGCGCTGAGCCCGTGGCCCGCCTGGAGGGCCCGCTCGATACGGGCCTCGATCTTCCCGTGGAGCAGCGAGAGCGTGCACCAGCTCTGGGCGATGGCGGTCAGGGCGGGGTCGGTCGCTGTCATGTCTCTCTCCTCCGTACGGGAGCGGTGTGACTCCAGGATAGGGGACATTCGCAATAGCCCGCGCTTGCAATTAACCAGCGTCTGCAATTATTGTGGACGCTCGTAAGGCGCAGACGCAATCTCCAAGGAAGGTCAAACCCATGCCGCTAGCGCTCCTCGCTCTCGCCATCGGGGCATTCGGGATCGGAACGACCGAGTTCGTGATCATGGGGTTGCTCCCCGAGGTCGCCGGTGATTTCCAGGTCTCGATCCCGACCGCGGGCTTCCTGGTGACCGGCTACGCGCTCGGTGTGGTCCTCGGAGCCCCACTGATGACGCTGCTGGGCACCCGTGTCACCCGTAAGCGCATGCTGATGCTGCTCATGGGGCTGTTCGTCGTGGGCAACGTGGTGTCCGCGCTCGCTCCGGTCTTCGGCGTCATGCTCGCCGGACGCGTGATCGCCTCCCTCGCGCACGGAGCCTTCTTCGGCATCGGCTCGGTGGTCGCGGCCGATCTGGTCGCCCCGCAGAAGAAGGCCGGGGCCATCGCCATGATGTTCACCGGACTCACCGTCGCCAACGTCGTCGGCGTTCCCCTCGGCACGTTCATCGGACAGACCGCGGGCTGGCGGACCACGTTCCTCGTCGTCGCGGCCCTGGGCGTCGTGGGACTGCTCGGCGTCGCGAAGCTCGTCCCGGAGCAGCCCAAGGCGGAAGGTGTACGCATCCGCCACGAGCTGGCCGCGTTCCGCAACGTCCAGGTCCTGCTGGCGATGGCCATGACCGTCCTGGGCTTCGGCGGAGTCTTCGCCGCGATCACCTACATCACCCCGATGATGACCGAGGTCGCCGGTTACTCGGCCTCGTCCGTCACCTGGCTGCTGGTCCTCTTCGGCCTCGGCATGGTGGGCGGCAACCTGGTCGGCGGGAAATTCGCCGACCGCCGTCTGATGCCCCTGCTGTACGTGTCGCTCGGCGCGCTCGCCGTGGTCCTCGGCCTGTTCACCGTGACCGCCCACAACAAGGTCGCCGCTGCCGTCACCATCGTCCTGATCGGCGCCCTGGGCTTCGCGACCGTGCCGCCGCTGCAGAAGCGGGTCCTCGATCAGGCGGCGGGTGCGCCGACGCTGGCCTCCGCGGTCAACATCGGAGCCTTCAACCTCGGCAACGCCCTGTCCGCCTGGCTCGGCGGTCTCGTCATCGCGGCCGGCCTCGGCTACACGGCCCCCAACTGGGTCGGCGCGGCGCTCGCCGCCTCGGCGCTGGTCCTCGCGGTGCTCTCCAGCATCCTGGAGCGCCGGGAGACCGGGAAGGGCCGGGTCGTCACCCGGAGCAGCCCCGAGCAGTCCCCCGTCGCGGCTGCCCGGCACTGAGCCCCGGCGCCTGGGGGCCCGCGCACCGGTGATCGGCCGCACGGCGGATCGGCCGCCTCGCGCTTCCTCCCCGGCAGAGAGCCAGCCGCACCGTCCTCGTGGCGGTGCGGCTGTTTACCTGTCAGCCCGTCGCGACGGTCAGCGGGGCGAACCTACGGGCGGCGTCACCGGGCAGATCCGGGATCCCGTACGTCATCACGGTGGTCCGGGAGAGGGGCTCCAGGCCGTGCTCCGTCAGCCAGCCGAGCAGCTCCTTGTGCCGGGCGTCGACATCGGCCCGCAGCGGCCGGTCGGTCGTGGCGGCCAGGGCCGCGACCAAGGCCTGCGCGGTGGCTGTGTCCCGGGCGATCAGCGGCCCCACCACCTCGGCCTGCCCGCTCGGCCAGAGCGCCGCGTAGCCGACCAGCTCGCCGTGCTCCTCGGCGACCTGGAGCCGGTCGGAGAAGGCGGGCAGCCGGGCGAGGAGATGCGTCCGGTCGGTGCCGAACACGGGGAGGTCGAGCCGGACCATCGTCTGCAGATCGTCCGCCGCGGCCGGCCGGGTGGTCACGGACGAGGCCGATGACGGAAGTCCCGACGCCTGGACAGCCGACGATGAGGAGGCAGCAGCGGCAGAAGCTGAGGGGAGCCGCCTGAGCCGCGTGCTTCGAACCGGCCACCGACGCGTTCGGCCCGGCCGACGGGGGAGAAGCCGAGGTCTTCGTAGAGGGGCTGTCCCTGCTCCGTGGCGTACAGGGCGAGCGGGGTGTCCCCCACCGCCTCCATCACATGCCGCATGAGCCGACGGGCGATCCCCTGTCGTGCGTAGCGTCCGGCGACGAGCATCATGCCGACGGCGGTGAAGTCGGATCCGTAGGGCATGGTCAGGCAGGTCGCCGCCAGGCCCTTGCCGTCCGGGGCATCGATCCCGTACCCGGTGCCGGCCGAGAGGAGCAGCCCCCACCGGTGTTCGTCGCGCGGCCAGCCGCGGTCCTCGCAGAGATCGGCGCAGGGGACCAGGTCTCCCCGGTTCAGGCGTCGGATCGGCAGGTCGACGAGGGAGCGGGGTGAAGGGCTGTGCATGGGGTCAGGCTGTCTGACGGGGTGATCGCGCGTCCACCGATTTCGCGGAACTGGCCGAGAACCGCAACCGCCTGCCGCGCCGGGTGAGCCCCCAGGGCTTGAGGATCGAGATCGCGGTGATGAAGAGATAGGTGGCGGTGGCCACCGACGGCGCGATCACGAGGTTGATGTCGACGGCCTGGTCGGCGGCCGCCGCGTCGATCCCGGGGCGCAGGGAGAAGACCGACAGACCCGTCGTGATCAGGGTCAGCCAGAACTTGGTCCATACCCAGCGATGCCGGGCCAGGCCCCACGGAGTGCCCAGCGCCAGCACCAGGCCGCTGACCAGGGCGAGCAGGGCCACCGGAACCACCAGCCAGTCCCCGAAGACCTTCATGGCCCGGGTGGCGGCCCCCGCGGTGGCGGGATCGCCGGTGGTGAACGCGGTGATGCCGAGCGCCAGCAGGCCGACGGTCAGGCCGAGCCAGCTGACGGAGACGGCGACATGGGCGACGAGGAGCCCGCGGCGTACGGGGCGCTTGAGTGGTTTCACGTGAAACACGATGCCGAGCCCGGCCGTCCCGGGGCGTCCCGCAGCGGGAGTATCCAGGAGTACCGGCCGGGGAGTAGGCGCCCCGGCCGGGACCGGAGCGTGGCCTCGCCGCGTGGACGTCAGCCCAGGTCGGGGGCGTGCATCGCGCGTACGCCCTCGATGTTGCCGTCCAGGTAGTGCCGCAGGGACAGCGGGACGAGGTGCACGGCCGCGATCCCGACCCGGCTGAACGGCACCCGGACGCTCTCGTACTCCCCGGTGGGCTCGTCGATCTCCGGGCCGTGCCGGAGGGAGACGTCCATCGAGGCCAGCCGGCAGACGAAGAAGTGCTGGACCTTCACCCCCGTCACGCCGCCGTCCGCGATGTGCTCCACGGTGTCGACGAAGCACGGGACCACGTCGACGATCTTGGCGCCGAGTTCCTCGTCGACCTCGCGGTGCAGCGCGTCGACGACGGTCGCGTCCTCCGGCTCTACCCCGCCGCCGGGCGTGAGCCAGTACGGATCGACTCCCGGCTTCGTGCGCTTGATCAGGATGAGATCGTCGCCGTCGAGCAGGACGGCGCGTGCGGTGCGCTTGACCACAGGGCGTTCGGTCATGGCAAGAGAGTGGCCCGCGGAGAGCCGTCTGAAACTCCCCGGCCTACCGGACCGCCGCGTCCAGCGCCTGTTCGACGTCGGCGAGCAGGTCCTCGGGGTCTTCCGCGCCCACCGAGAAGCGGACGAAGCCCTCCGCGACGGCGTCACCGCCCCAGCGGCCCCGGCGCTCCGCGGTGGATCGGACGCCGCCGAAGCTCGTCGCGTCGTCGACCAGGCGCAGCGCGGTCAGGAAGCGTTCGGCGGTGTCCCGGTCGGCCAGCTCGAAGGAGACGACGGACCCGAAGCGCCGCATCTGGCGGGTGGCGACGGCGTACGACGGGTCGGTGGGCAGCCCCGGATACCGCAGGCCCGTCACCTCCGTCCGCTTGGCCAGTGCCTCGGCGAGGGCGAGGGCGGTGGTGCACTGCCGGTCGATGCGCAGCTGGAGGGTGGACAGCGATCGGTGGGCGAGCCAGGCCTCCATCGGCCCGGGGATCGCCCCGACGACCTTGCGCCAGCGCCGTACGTCCGCCGTCAGCCGGGGGTCGCGGCAGGTCACATGGCCGAGCAGGATGTCGCCGTGGCCGGTCATGCCCTTGGTGTCACTGGCGACCGAGAAGTCGGCGCCCAGCTCCAGCGGGCGCTGGCCGATCGGGGTCGCCAGGGTGTTGTCGACGGCGACCAGGGCGCCCGCCGCGTGCGCGGCCTCCACCAGCCGCCGGATGTCGCACACGTCGAGGCCCGGGTTGGACGGGCTCTCGATCCACAGGAGCTTCGCCCCGGTCAGCAGGGCCAGCTGGGCGTCGCCGCCGGTCGGCGCGGTCCGGACCTCGACCCCGTACGCCGCCAGCTGCTCCCGTACGAGGGGAAGCGCCTGGTAGCCGTCGTCGGGCAGGACCACGGCGTCGCCCGAGCGGACCTGGGAGAGCAGCACCGCGGTGATGGCCGCCATGCCCGAGGCGAACACCGTGGTGCCCACGTCCTCGCCGGGAGCCTCCAGCTCACCGATGGCCCGCTCCAGATGGGTCCAGGTCGGGTTGGTCTCCCGGCCGTAGGTGTACGGGCCCACCGGTTCGCCGGAGAGGTGGAAGTGCGCGGCGAAGACGGGGCCGGGCAGTGTGGGTTCGAACTGCTCCGGTTCCGGAAGCCCGGCGCGTACCGCACGTGTTCCGTCGCCCATGGTGCTCATGCCTTGCTCCTTCGCTGTTCTCCCTGGTGGAGACCGGTGTCCCCTGCACTCTTCCAGAGAGGTCGGGAGGAGCCTTCCGCCGTGTACCGGAATCCCGAATGCTGGGATCGGGGGTGCCGGAACCCGGGATCCCCGGGTCAGTTCTCGTCGGGCAGGACGACATTGAGCGCCCAGGACACGACCGAGATGATCAGTCCGCCGAGCACCGCCGTCCAGAACCCCTCGACGTGGAAACTGAGATCGACCACGCCGGCCAGCCAGGAGGTCAGCAACAACATCAGGGCGTTGACCACCAGGGTGATCAACCCGAGCGTCAGGATGAACAACGGGAAGGTCAGGAGCTGGACCACCGGCTTGACCAGAGAGTTCACCAGCCCGAAGATCAGCGCCACCAGGATCAGGGTGAGGGCCTTGCGGCCCGTGCTGCCGCCCTCCAGCGTGATATTGCCGATCAGCCAGATGGCCACGGCCAGCGCACCCGCGTTGGCGATCGTCTTGACTACGAAATTCTTCATGTGTCTGATCGTGGCAGACATGATCGGTGGTCGACACCGACAGCACAGGTACCGGCGACAGCGCGGGCACAAAGGGCGGGACGGGCCATGAAGGCATTCAGACTGGACGAGCTGGAGGCGGAGCGGGCCGCCAACGACGGCGCCTACCTGCAGTTCGTGCGGGAGCGCAACATGTCGGTCGGTCTGTACGCCCTGGACGCGGGAGAGCTCGATCCGCAGCAGCCTCATCAGCAGGACGAGGTCTACTTCGTCGTCAGCGGACGTGCGTCGATCACGGTGGGGATGGAGACGACCCAGGTCGGCAGGGGAAGCGTCGTCTACGTGCCCGCGGGGGTGGCCCACAAGTTCCACCACATCACCGAGGACCTCCGGGTGATGGTCGTCTTCTCGCCGCCGGAGGGCTGAGCCGCCCGCCCCGGACCTGCCGGGAGCACGCGTTCGCGTCAGGGATCCCTAGGGGCTCGATCAGGGGTCTTCAAGGGCTGCGCGCGCCCCGCCGGGGACTGTCGCGCCTTTAGCATCGAGGCAAGGACTCAGAGAGACGAGGTAGAGGCGATGGCCGTGCGGGAGATATTCGCGGGGATGCCCTGGTGGGTGAAGTGGATCGCGGTGCCCGTCATTGCGATCTTCGTGTTCGGCGGTCTGATCGCCAGCGTGGTCGGCTTTGTGATCGGCCTCCTCTTCAAGGTGCTGGTCTTCGTCGTGCTGGTCGGCGGACTGATCTTCGTCGTCCGCAAGTTCATGTCGTCGTCGTCCTCGCGCGGTGACTGGTAGACCACGGGCGACCGGCATGCCACGGACCGTGCGCCGGCGCGGGGGCCGGCCTGTCCCGTCCGATCCGGGTGGGATTAGCCCAGCAGAGCTAAGTCCCGGAGGAAACCACCCGTCTGCCGCAGGCGGCCGATACAGTGGCAAACCGCTGCCGCCATCCGGAATGTGATCTTCCGTCACCTTGTCGATCGCCTGATCGCTCCTGGGTACGACAGTCCGGTCGTTGGCCTCCGATCGCCGCGCCCGGATCGGTCCTCGCCGGTCACGGTCACCGGATCTCCGGTCCCCTCCGGCCCTCGGGATCGCGGCAGGCCCGTGGGGGCGGCCCCCACGGGAGGGCCGACGGCCCGTCACCATGCCTGGGGGTGACCTTTGACCACGGCATCGAGCACCGCTGTCCCGACGTTGATCGGTTCGGTTCAGCGGGCGTTGAGGCTGCTGGAGGCTGTGGGCGCTCATCGGGACGGGGCGCCTGCCAAGCAACTGGCGCGGGAGGCGGGTCTTCCGCTTCCGACCGCGTACCACTTGCTGCGCACGCTCACCCATGAGGGCTATCTCCGCCGTGAGAACGGTGTCTTCCTCTTCGGCGCGGCCGCCGAGAATCTGACCGCGGCGCCCGGGGTCAGGAGCCGCCCGCGCCCCATCTCCGTCGCCGACTCCCTCGGTCACTGGCGGGATGTCCTCGGAGCGCCGGTGTACTGCGCCGTCTACTGCGACGGCGAGATCGACCTCATCGCGGTCGCGGACGCCCCCGACACCCCGGCGGTGGAGGAGTGGGCCTCGTTCCGGGAGACCGGCCACGCGCACGCCATCGGTCAGTGTCTGCTCGCCCAGCTCGACGAGCGGGCCCGCGAGGACCACCTCGACCGGCACCCCGTTCGGCCCCTCACCCGTTACTCAGTGCGAGATCGGGCCACGCTTCTGGAGCGGCTGCGCACCCTCCGACGAGGTGAACCGGTCATCGAACGCCAGGAGTACGCACTGGGGACCGTCTGCGCCGCGATTCCGGTGACGGCCGGTGCCACCATTGCGGCGATGGCCATTTCCGTACCCCTGGACCGGGAAGATCGGTTGCTGCCCGCAGTCGAACAGCTACGTGGCGAAGTCGCCAGCCTCTTGCGTTCGTTCGTGTTCTCTATCAGTATCTGAAAAATCACTCCTTGTGATCTGCTATCGCGTGCACCACGATGGCGTCAATAGGGCCATGGGGGATCATTCCTGGCCAGTTTCATCTACTGCGGGGTTGAACGATGCGCGAGTCGGTTCAAGCAGAGGTCATGATGAGCTTCCTCGTCTCCGAGGAGCTCTCGTTCCGTATTCCGGTGGAGCTCCGGTACGAGGTCGGCGATCCGTACGCCGTCCGGATGACGTTCCACCTGCCCGGCGATGCCCCTGTGACCTGGGCGTTCGGACGCGAACTGCTGCTGGACGGGCTCAACAGCCCGAGCGGCGACGGAGATGTGCACATCGGCCCGACCGAGCCCGAGGGACTCGCAGATGTGCACATCCGGCTTCAGGTCGGCGCGGATCGCGCGCTGTTCCGGGCGGGGACGGCACCGCTGGTGGCGTTTCTCGACCGGACGGACAAGCTCGTGCCGCTCGGCCAGGAGCACACGCTGGGTGACTTCGACGGGAACCTGGAGGACGCGCTCGGCCGCATCCTGGCCGAGGAGCAGAACGCCGGCTGACCGGGCGCACCCTGCCTGGTCCCTTCCGCCCGCTCAACCCCGCGTCCCGGCGGCCCGTCACCCCGTCTTACGGCGACGGCCCCGGCCGGTCCGCGCGGGTGCGGCCGTAGCCGCCTGTGCGCCGCCCGGCCCCGTGCGGTCGGCCGAGACGACCAGCGCGGCGAGCACCGTGGTCACCGGCACCGAGGCGACCAGTCCGATCGACCCGACCAGCGTGCGGACGATCTCCTCGGCGACCAGCTCGCTGTTGGCCACCGTCCCCACACTGCTCTGGGCGATGGAGAAGAGCAGCAGCAGCGGCAGCGCAGCGCCCGCGTACGCCAGCACCAGGGTGTTGACCACCGAGGCGATGTGGTCCCTGCCGATTCTGATCCCTGCCCGGTACAGCCCCTTCCAGCCCATCTCCGGGTCGGCCTGGTGCAGTTCCCAGACCGCGGAGGTCTGGGTGACCGTCACATCGTCGAGGACGCCGAGCGAACCGATGATGACGCCCGCCAGCAGCAGACCGCTCATGTCGATGTCCGGGTAGAGACCCTTGATGAGGCCGGTGTTGTCGTCGGTGTTGCCGCTGAGGCTGGCCCAGCCGATGAACAGGGAGCCCAGCAGCCCGATCAGCAGCAGCGAGATCAGCGTGCCGATGACCGCGACCGACGTACGGGCCGTCACGCCGTGGCACATGTAGAGGGCCGCCAGCATGATCGCGCTGGCCCCGATCACCGCCACGACCAGCGGATTCGAGCCCTGCAGGATCGCCGGCAGGATGAACAGCGTCAGCACGGCGAACGACACGGCCAGCGCCACCAGCGCCATCACCCCGCGCATCCGGCCGACCAGGACCACCGCCAGGGCGAAGATCCCGGCCAGCAGCGCCATCGGGACCTTCCGGTTCACATCGGTCACCGAGTACTGGAGGTCGCGCGGCGCGTCGGGGGCGTACGCGACGACCACGCCCTGACCCTCCTTCAGCTGGCGCGGCGCGTCCGGCTGGACCACCTCGACGAACCTGCGGCCCTTGTCGTCGCCGCTGGTCACCTCGATGGTCGCCTTCGCGCATTCCCCTTCCTGTTCGTTGACGGCCTCCCGCCCCGAGGGCGTGGAGGTGTCACCGGTCGGGGGTACCTGCGCGGCGTTGACGTCCGCGCAGTCGACCTGGACGACCTGGACGACCTTGCCGTCCTGGGTCTGCCGGTCGAATCCGACGCCGGTGCGCTCGTGATCGGGCACGCCGCCGGGCCAGAACGCGATCAGGCCGACGACGACCGCCGTCGCGAAGGGGATCAGCACGGCGGCGATGACCTTGCGCAGATGCCGGGAGACCGGGGCGGCCGGGCCATGGCTGTGCGTGTGGGCGTGGGTGTGGCCCTGGGGCGGCTGGGGTGCGGGGTCGTTTTGAGGGGAGGTCACGGGGCGATCATCGCAAGAACGGGAGGGCCCTCTGGTCAGCTCGCCGGAAAGGACGCTAGCGTGGAGGCACCTTTGCACACGCGGGAGCTCGGAGCACCGGGCTGAGAGGGCGCTGGGATCGCCGTACATCCGTACGGGACACGCTGCGCCGACCGCCGAACCTGTTACCGGGTAATGCCGGCGTAGGGAGTAGGTCTCATGACCACATCGGACGCACGCACGCCTGCCTCGAAACAGAACGCCGAGCACGAGGGCGACGAGGCCGGAAAGTCCATCGGCTGGCACAAGGGGTACGTCCAGGGCTCGCGCCCGGACCTCCGGGTGCCGGTCCGACAGGTGCACCTCACCAACGGCAAGGACGTGACGCTGTACGACACGTCGGGGCCGTACACCGATCCCGCCATCGACACCGATGTCCGCCGGGGCCTCGCGCCCCTGCGGGAGAACTGGATCATCGCCCGCGGTGACACCGAGGAGTACGCGGGCCGCCCGGTCCGCCCCGAGGACGACGGGGTCAAGCACACCTCGCCGCGCGGCGGACTGCGCAACCTCGACGCGGTCTTCCCCGGCCGCCCGCGCCAGCCGCGCCGCAGCCGCGACGGACGCCCCGTCACCCAGCTCGCGTACGCCCGACGGGGGAGATCACCCCGGAGATGGAGTACGTCGCGATCCGGGAGAACGTCGAGGCCGAGGTCGTACGGGAGGAGATCGCGGCGGGCCGGGCGGTGCTGCCGGCCAACGTCAACCACCCCGAGATCGAGCCGATGATCATCGGCAAGCGGTTCCTGGTGAAGGTCAACGCCAACATCGGCAACTCGGCCGTCACCTCCTCCATCGAGGAGGAGGTGGACAAGATGACCTGGGCGACCCAGTGGGGCGCCGACACGGTCATGGACCTGTCCACCGGCCGCAACATCCACACCACCCGCGAATGGGTGCTGCGCAACTCCCCCGTGCCGATCGGCACCGTCCCGCTCTACCAGGCCCTGGAGAAGGTCGACGGCCGGGCCGAGGAGCTGACCTGGGAGATCTACAAGGACACCGTCGTCGAACAGGCCGAACAGGGCGTGGACTACATGACGGTGCACGCCGGAGTGCGCCTGCCGTACGTCCCGCTGACGGCCCGCCGCAAGACGGGGATCGTCTCGCGCGGCGGCTCGATCATGGCGGCCTGGTGCCTGGCGCACCACAAGGAGTCGTTCCTCTACGAGCACTTCGAGGAGCTCTGCGAGATCCTCGCGACGTACGACGTCACGTACTCGCTCGGGGACGGGCTCCGTCCGGGTTCGATCGCGGATGCCAACGACGAGGCGCAGTTCGCGGAGCTGCGCACGCTGGGCGAGCTGAACACGATCGCCAAGCGGTTCGGCGTACAGACCATGATCGAGGGCCCCGGGCACGTCCCGATGCACAAGATCAAGGAGAACATCGACCTCCAGCAGGAGATCTGCGAGGAGGCGCCGTTCTACACGCTCGGCCCGCTGACCACGGATGTCGCGCCCGCCTACGACCACATCACCTCGGGCATCGGCGCCGCGATGATCGCCTGGTGGGGCACGGCGATGCTCTGCTACGTCACGCCCAAGGAGCACCTGGGGCTGCCGAACCGGGACGACGTGAAGACGGGCGTGATCACCTACAAGATCGCCGCCCACGCGGCCGACCTGGCCAAGGGGCACCCGGGCGCCCAGGAGTGGGACGACGCGCTCTCCGACGCGCGGTTCGAGTTCCGCTGGGAGGACCAGTTCAACCTGGCCCTCGACCCGGACACGGCGCGGGAGTTCCACGACGAGACGCTGCCCGCCGAACCGGCGAAGACGGCGCACTTCTGCTCGATGTGCGGGCCGAAGTTCTGCTCCATGAAGATCTCCCAGGACATCCGCCGTCAGCACGGCGGTTCGCAGGAGGAGATCGAGGCCGGGATGCTTGAGAAGTCCAAGGAATTCGCGGCCTCGGGTAACCGGGTCTACCTGCCGCTGGCCGACTGAATCTACGGATTGGAGGCAGCCGGCCGACGGCCACGGGGGCGTCGGCCGGCTGTTCGCCTGGTCACGGGCGCTGAGCCTTCCGCAGCCTTTCCACCTGCCGTCTGACCAGCTCGGCGGGGAACGACAGGTTCTCGGTGCCTATGCTGAGCTCGTGGAACGTGGCGATGGTGTTCCCCGTGCGCACCACGATGAACTGCTCGTTGCGGTCTCCGGGCTGGTCCGGCCCCATGGGGATGATCCCGCGGAAGGCCACCGCCTCGTCGCCCGATCGCGGTGCTGCCTCCGCCTTCACTGTCGCCTTGTACTTCCCGACCCAGCCCTCGCCCTCGTAGGACCGGCAGGTGCCGACAGCCTGCTTGATTTCTGCGAAGCGCTGTTCGGCTCTGCCGTCCTCGTAGGAGGCAAGTGTCGAGCCGCCACCCATGATGTTCTTCTTCCAGTTGAAGATCTGGAAGACGTGAGCGAATGAACCCTTGCCCGACGTGGCGTCGACGATCGGCTGGCAGGAGGGGTCCGATACGGGCGGGAAGGTGCGCCCGCTTCCCTCCGGCATCGGTTCCTGTACCTCGATGGGCTCGTGGGCCTGCGGGACTTCTCCGTCCTTGAAAGCGAGGTTCTTGAGCTGGGCCATCGTCAGGGGTGTGCTGGCGGCCCTGGCCGACGGGGTGGCGGACGACGCTCCGGACGCGGCCTTCGGCTGCCGCGCCGAGCCACACGCCGACGTGAGGAGCAGGCCGATGAGAGCTACGGCTGTGGTGCCCAACATTGTCGTGCGGGCGTGCATGAGTCCCCCGGTGATGGTGCGGATGAGAAACCGACGCTATTCGAGCGCGTACTGCTGACCAAGGGGTTTCCTGTTACGGATTGGGGGAGCGGGGAACCTGCCCGATCTGCGGACCGATCCTTCAGTCGATGAAGATCGGGAACCGGGTCTACCTGCTGATCGCGGACTGACCCGTCCGCGGCGCGTGAGGCGCCGCACAGGCGTGTGCGGGCGGCGTACCGACCGTGTACCGGGCTGTCCGCCGGACCGTCGCGGAGGAGAGATTTATGGCGATATGGGTAACTTGGTTGCTCTAGTCAGGATTTGACACGCTTACTGGGCTTGTTAAGCGACAGTATGGACACAGTCCTGCGGCAGCTCTGTGTACGTTCCGGGAACGGGTCAACCTGACTTGACCCGTTCCTTATCTGTGGCTTACTTTCCGGCTTGCTTGGCTGAAAGTTGGCGGCCCCCGGAACGGGGGCCCGGGGAGGGAAACACCATGAACTGGTACCTGGCCGTACTCAAGAACTACGCAGGCTTCAGCGGACGTGCGCGCCGCAAGGAGTACTGGATGTTCACCCTGATCAACTTTGTGATCGCTGTGGTGCTGCAGATCGTCGGGTTCGCGATCGACACGCAGGTTCCGTACTACATCTACTTCGCGGCGACGGTCATCCCGTCGCTCGCGGTGGCCGTCCGCCGTCTGCACGACACCGGCCGTTCGGGCTGGTGGCTGCTGATCGCGCTCGTCCCCCTGGTCGGCGCCATCGTCCTGCTCGTCTTCCTCGCCTCCGAGGGCAAGCCGGAGACGAACGAGCACGGCGTCAACCCGAAGCTGTCTCCGCAGGCCGTCTGATCCACCGCTCCGGTCCGTCCGGAGCGTCCCCGGGCCGGGCGCGGCAACTGCCGCCCCGGCCCGCGGTGTGTCCGGGGGACCGCGCCGTGCTCAGTCCGGCTGGTGCTCCGGGCCGCCGAAGTCCGGGCTCGTGAAGTCGGGGCTGGTGAAGGTCGGCCGGGGGCCGGCCGCCGGGCCGTCGTCCGGGCCCGAGAAGTCCGGCCTGCTGTACCCGACCTTCGGGATGCGGTGGGGCGAACGGTGCGGGGTCCGCGCGGCGGGCCCCGCCGTGGGGTCGGCCAGGGCGTCCCGGAAGAACGGGAGGATGCCGCGCTCCAGCAGGGCGTGGCGCCATGCCTCCCTGGCCCGCGCGACCTCCTCCGGAAGCTCCTGTTCCTCCTCCTCGGCGGCCAGGGACGTCGCGCCGTTGCGGAGGGCGGTGACGAGCAGTCCGACGGCGGCGACGAGGATCGCGGCGGCGGCGACGCAGGCGAAGAACCACCCGGCGGTGACCATGGTGCGGCCGAACGTCAGCGAGGGGCTGACCGCCTTCAGCAGATAGCCGACGAGCAGGAAGATGAGCGCGGCGGTGCCGGCCAGCAGCGGGGTCAGGACCGTGATGACCGCGCCTATCCCGGCGCCCGATCCGGCCGAGGTGCTCTGCGGCCCGTCCAGGCCCGGGAGCCCGTCGGCCCCTTCGGCGTTCGGCGCGCGGCGCAGTTCGCCGCGGGCCTTGGTGTAGTGCTCGTACTCGGTGGCCGCGGCCGCGGTGATCAGCGCTGTGGCGCCGAGCGCCATGGTGCGCAGCTGTTCGGTGTTGAGCCGGTCCCCGACGCCTTCCAGGTCCGGGCGTTCGTGGGCGTGGCGCAGTGCGTCGCCCAGGATCCGCTCGTACTCGGGCCCGTCCTCGGCCAGCAGGTGCGGAGCGCTTGTCATCTGCATCCCCCGATGCTCCGTCGGTGCCCGGCTGCCCGCGTGGGACCGGGCGATCGGGCGGAAACGGAGGAGAGCCTGCCACTGATAGGCCGATGGTAGAGCGCTCACGGCAAGGGGTGACAGGGTGTTTCCAGAATTGGGCCCGGTGACGGGCCCGGCGATCGGCGAGGTCGGCGCGGGCTGAACCTGAAGCGCCTTCCCCGCTGACGGTCAGTCATGCAGCGGGAGTTGGACCACCAGCAGCTTTCCGGCCATGGTCACTCCGCCGTCCATGGCGATGGCGAGGCCGTCCGCGTACACGTGCGGACCGTTGATCACGGGCCCGGAGCTGTCGTCGCCCTCCTCGGTTCCGACCTCGCCCAGGAGGTACGGAATGGGGCTGTGACCATGGACGACGCGCTGTCCGCCGTATGTCGTCAGCAGCTCGCGCACCGCCTGGGAGCCGCCCTCGTCGCGGAAGGCGAACCGCTTGGTGAGCTTGCGGAAGAGGTCCCAGCACTCGTCGGCGTCGTTACGCGTGAGAATGGCCGTGATCGTGTCGTTGACGTCCTCGATGGTGGATCCGTAGTCGAGGTAGGCCGTCGTGTCGGAGTGCATGAGCAGATGCCCGTCCTCCTCGACGACCGCGTCGAGCCGGGACATCCACTGGAGGTGGACGTCCTGGAGGCGCTCCATGTCGGCCTTCTGGCCGCCGTTCAGCAGCCAGGCCGCCTGGAAGGTGGCGGTGCCCGCCCCGGAGTTGACGGGGGTGTCGGCGAACCGCTTGGCGCCGATCAGCAGCAGTTCGTGGTTGCCCATCAGGGCCTTGCAGTAGCCGCCGGCCGCCGCCGCCTCGGCGGAGAGCCGCATGACGAGGTCGATGACCCCGATGCCGTCGGGGCCGCGGTCGGTGAAGTCGCCGAGGAACCACAGCCGGGCGTTGCCCGCGGCCCAGTTCCCGTCGGCGTCGATGAGGCCCTGCTCGCCGAGGGCGGCCAGCAGCTCGTCCAGGTAGCCGTGGACGTCCCCGACGACGAAGAGCGGGCCGCGGCCGTCGTCGGACGCGGGGCGCGGCTCGGCGACCGTCTGCACCTGGACCGTGTCGCCGCGGCGGATGACCGGGAGGTCGCGCTCGGTCGGGGTGTAGCCCTCCGGCTGCTCGTCGCCGACGACGGCGTTCCCGGGGTGCGGCACCGGGGAAGGGGGCGCGCCCTGAGCCTGCTGTGGCACGGGTGTCTGCGCGTACGGCGGAACCCGGAAGTCACGCAACGTCGCCGTCCGCACCACGGGTTCCTGACCGGCCCCCTGAGTCATCGACCCCTCCACCACCGTCGCGCCGCCGTACACCTGACGGGCCCTGCCTGGTAGAGGTGGTCCGCGGTGTCGTGCGCCCATCATAGGAATGCGGATCGATCTGTGTGACGCACCAGGGGTGGTGAATCCGGGCGCACGCACGGTTCACCGGCCGATTGGTCCGAAAAGAGACGATCAATCCCCGCTGGGGGAGCGTGGCGCGCTGACCGTGGTGCGCGGCGGGCGGCGTTGCGAGGAGGTCCGGACGATGAGCTCCGTCGGTATGACCTGCTCCACGGGACCGTCGTGCTCGACCCCTTCGATGGCGTCGATGAGGAGCTGGACGACGGCCGTGCCGATCCGGCGGGGCTTCAGCGAGAGCGTCGTGATGGGCGGCTCGGTGGCCGCGTACACGGTGGACTCGCTGCAGCAGACGAGCAGCAGGTCCTCGGGGACGCGCAGCCCGTAGCGGCGGGCCGCCGCGAGGAGGTCGGTCCCGTTGGGGTCGAAGAGCCCGTAGACCGCGTCGGGGCGGTCCGGGCGGGCGAGCAGCCGGTCGGCGGCGACCGCCCCCGCGCAGGGGTCGTGGGCCGGGTAGGACTCGTAGACGGGATCCTGGCCGACCCGCTCGCACCAGTGGAGGTAGGCGGTGGTGGAGAGCCGGGTGTACGTGTCGGTGGTGTTGCCGGTCAGCAGGCCGATGCGGCGGGCCCCGGCGGCGGCGAGATGGTCGAGGAGGTCGAGCACGGCGGCCCGGTGGTCGTTGTCGACCCAGGCGGTGACGGGGAGCGTCCCGGCCGGGCGGCCGTCGGAGACGACGGGCAGTCCCTGGCGGACGAGTTCGGTGACGACCGGGTCCTGGTCGGAGGGGTCGATGACGACGGTTCCGTCGAGCGCGACGTTCGACCAGACGTCGTGCCGGGAGGTGGCGGGGAGGATGACGAGGGCGTAGCCGCGGGCCAGCGCCGCGGAGGTCGCGGCTCTCGCCATCTCCGCGAAGTACGCGAATTCGGTGAAGGTGAAAGGTTCATTCCCGTACGTGGTCACGGTCAGGCCGATCAGCCCCGACTTGCCCGTACGGAGGGTTCGGGCCGCGGCGGACGGGCGGTAGCCCAGGCGCTCGGCGACCTCGCGGACATGGCGGCGGGTGGCGTCCGGGAGCCTGCCCTTGCCGTTGAGCGCGTCGGAGACGGTCGTGATCGAGACTCCGGCCGCGGCGGCCACGTCACGGATCCCCGCCCGTCCCGGCCGGCCGCTGCGCCGGGGTGTCTCCGTCCGGCTCACCTGGTGCTTCCCTGCTGCTGTCATGGCGAGCCGATATTAGGGCTCCGAGGGGTGGTCGGTCCGGTCGCATATGCGCACGTTGACAGGCACGTTTCTGCAAGGTCACGCCCCATCAAATTCCTTTTAATGCAAGGCAGTTGAAGGTTACTGCATACATGTGTCAGGTAGGGAAGGGTGGCAGCCTGCTGAATGTGCGATGTCTCGAAGAGGTCTCAACTCACCACTTCGGGGGACGCGCGCCACGGCGCGAGCCACCGGCGCGCGCCGGAACGGGAAGCGCTCCCCCGGGCGGAGTCCCCGGACCGGGACCGGGGGAGGCCCCATTCCCGGGCACTGCGGTCCATTTCCCGCTCGGGCCATTCGCAGCGGGGGCCAATCCTCATAGGGTGTGCAGTATTGCTGTGAACGGACGGTCGAGGAGGACCTGCGGTGAGCGAGACGAGCCCCAAGCTGCGCGCCGAGCTGGACGGCGTTCCCGCCTATGTGCCGGGCAAGCCTGCGGCGGCCGGCGGACCGGTCGCGTACAAGCTGTCCTCCAACGAGAATCCCTATCCGCCGCTGCCGGGTGTCCTGGAGTCGGCGCTCGCTGCCGCGGGGAACTTCAACCGCTATCCGGACATGGCGTGCACCGGCCTGATGAACGAGCTGGCCGAGCGTTTCGGTGTGCCCCTCTCGCACCTCGCCACCGGAACGGGGTCGGTGGGGGTGGCCCAGCAGCTGCTCCAGGCCACCTCGGGCCCCGGTGACGAGGTCATCTACGCCTGGCGGTCCTTCGAGGCGTACCCGATCATCACCCAGGTCAGCGGCGCGACCTCGGTCAAGGTCCCGTTGACCGAGGGCGATGTGCACGACCTCGACGCGATGGCGGAGGCGATCACCGACCGGACCCGGCTGATCTTCGTCTGCAACCCCAACAACCCCACCGGCACGGTGGTGCGCCGGGCCGCGCTGGAACGGTTCCTCGACCGGGTGCCGAGCGATGTGCTGGTGGTGCTGGACGAGGCGTACAAGGAGTTCATCCGCGACGCCGACGTGCCCGACGGCATCGAGATCTACCGTGACCGGCCCAATGTGGCCGTGCTGCGGACCTTCTCCAAGGCGTACGGCCTGGCCGGGCTGCGGGTCGGGTTCGCCGTGGCGCACGAGCCGGTGGCCGCGGCGCTGCGCAAGACCGCCGTCCCCTTCGGTGTGAGCCAGCTCGCCCAGGACGCGGCGGTGGCCTCGCTCCGCGCGGAGGACGAGCTGCTGGGCCGGGTCGGTTCGCTGGTCGCCGAGCGCGCCCGGGTGAGCGCGGAGCTGGCGCGGCAGGGCTGGACGGTGCCGGAGTCGCACGCGAACTTCGTCTGGCTGCGGCTCGGCGAGCGGACCCTCGACTTCGCGGGGGCCTGTGAGCGGGCCGGTGTGGTCGTCCGCCCGTTCGCGGGCGAGGGCGTACGGGTCACGATCGGCGAGACCGAGGGCAACGACCTGTTCCTCAAGGCGGCGGAGGCGTGCCGCGCGGAGCTGTAGGGCTTCGCGGCGCGTCGCGAAGCCGCCGGTACGGCCGGGTGGGCCCCGGACCTCGATCGACGAGGTCCGGGGCCCTTCGCGTGCGGCGGGGCGGCTCCAGGGGGGCGAGAGCCCGGTGACGCGGGGCGCCGACCGAAAAGGGGTACCCCCGGCGAAGGCTCCGAAAGTGTGTGCGCCATAATTGCTTGTGAATGTGAACGCGTTCACAAGCGTGCCCTGCTTTCTCCCGTAATCGGGGGAATCAAAGGGGCATAGTGCCGGTGTGACCACGGCGATGTAAGGAGACTGACGACGTGGACCTCGCTCTGGCGCCGGAGACCCTGGCGCGATGGCAGTTCGGCATCACCACCGTCTACCACTTCCTCTTCGTCCCTCTGACGATCTCGCTCGCCGCGCTCACCGCCGGCCTGCAGACGGCGTGGGTGCGGACGGAGAAGGAGAAGTACCTCAGGGCGACCAAGTTCTGGGGCAAGCTGTTCCTGATCAACATCGCCATGGGTGTGGTCACGGGCATCGTCCAGGAGTTCCAGTTCGGTATGAACTGGTCCGACTACTCGCGCTTCGTCGGCGACATCTTCGGCGCTCCGCTCGCCTTCGAGGCGCTGATCGCCTTCTTCTTCGAGTCCACCTTCATCGGTCTGTGGATCTTCGGCTGGGACAAGCTGCCGAAGAGGATCCACCTGGCCTGCATGTGGATGGTCTCGATCGGCACGATCCTCTCCGCCTACTTCATCCTGGCCGCCAACTCCTGGATGCAGCACCCGGTCGGCTACCGGATCAACGAGGAGCGCGGCCGCGCCGAGCTCACCGACTTCTGGCGGGTGCTCACCCAGGACACCGCGGTCACCCAGTTCTTCCACACCATCACGGCGGCGTTCCTGGTCGGCGGGGCCTTCATGGTCGGTATCGCCGCGTTCCACCTGGCGCGCAAGAAGCACATCCCGGTGATGCGGACCTCGCTGCGCCTGGGACTGATCACCGTCGTGGTCGCCGGACTGCTCACCGCCGTCAGCGGCGACAGCCTCGCCAAGGTCATGTTCCGGCAGCAGCCGATGAAGATGGCCGCCGCCGAGGCTCTGTGGGACGGCCAGGAGCGGGCGCCCTTCTCGATATTCGCGTACGGCGACGTCAGCGAGGGCCACAACTCCGTGGAGATCTCGCTGCCCGGGGTGCTGTCCTTCCTCGCCAACAACGATCCGGACTCCTATGTCCCGGGCATCAACGACATCAACAAGGAGTCGCAGGAGAAGTACGGGCCCGGCGACTACCGGCCCAACATCCCGGTCGCGTTCTGGAGCTTCCGGTGGATGATCGGCTTCGGGATGGCCTCCTTCGGCCTCGGCCTCCTGGGGCTCTGGCTGACCCGGAAGAAGTTCCTGCTGCCACCGGCACTGCGGACCGGTGAGGACGAGGTGCCGCATCTGGTCCTCTTCAAGAACAAGGCGCTGAGCCCGAGGCTCACCAAGCTCTACTGGCTCGTCGCGCTCTGGACCCTGCTCTTCCCGCTGATCGCCAACTCCTGGGGCTGGATCTTCACCGAGATGGGCCGCCAGCCGTGGGTGGTCTACGGAGTGCTGGAGACGCGCGCCGGGGTCTCCCCCGGTGTCTCGCAGGGCGAGGTCATCACCTCGATGATCGTCTTCACCCTGCTCTACGCGGTGCTCGCCGTGATCGAGGTGAAGCTGCTCGTGAAGTACATCAAGGCCGGGCCGCCGGAACTCACCGAGGACGACCTCAACCCGCCCACGAAGATCGGCGGCCACGACGAAGACGACGCCGACCGGCCGATGGCCTTCTCGTACTGAGCACAGGAGCTGAGAGATGGAACTCCACGACGTCTGGTTCGTGCTCATCGCCGTCCTCTGGACCGGCTACTTCTTCCTGGAGGGGTTCGACTTCGGTATCGGGGTCCTCACCAAACTGCTGGCCCGCGACCGCAAGGAGAAGCGGGTCCTGATCAACACGATCGGGCCCGTCTGGGACGGCAACGAGGTCTGGCTGCTCAGCGCGGGCGGCGCGACCTTCGCCGCCTTCCCCGAGTGGTACGCCACCCTCTTCTCCGGCTTCTACCTGCCGCTGCTGATCATCCTGTTCTGCCTGATCGTGCGGGGCGTCGCCTTCGAGTACCGCGCCAAGCGGCCCGAGGAGCGGTGGCAGACGAACTGGGAGACCGCGATCTTCTGGACCTCCCTGATCCCCGCCGTGCTGTGGGGGGTGGCGTTCGGGAACATCGTCCGGGGCGTGAAGATCGACGCCGACATGGAGTACGTCGGCAACTTCCTCGACCTCCTCAACCCGTACGCGATCCTCGGCGGCCTCGTCACGCTCACCCTCTTCACCTTCCACGGAGCGGTGTTCGCCGGCCTCAAGACGGCGGGCGACATCCGGGTGCGGGCCCGCGCCCTGGCGCTGAAGCTGGGGCCGGTCACCGCGGTCCTCGCGCTGGGCTTCCTGCTCTGGACCCAGGCCGACAACGGGGACGGCTGGAGCCTGGGCGCCCTGATCGTTGCGGTGGTGGCGCTGCTGGCCGCGATCGGCGCCATCGCCAAGGGACGTGAGGGCTGGTCGTTCGCGTTCTCGGGCGTGACCATCGCGGCGGCGGTCGCGATGCTCTTCCTGACGCTGTTCCCGAACGTCATGCCGTCCTCGCTGAACGACGCCTGGAACCTCACGGTCACCAACGCCTCGTCCAGCCCGTACACGCTCAAGATCATGACCTGGTGCGCGGGCATCGCCACGCCCGTCGTGCTGCTCTACCAGGGCTGGACCTACTGGGTCTTCCGCAAGCGCATCGGCACCCAGCACATCGCTGACGCGCACTGACTCCCGTGAGCTGCCGCAGGCCCCGCGAGGCCCGCGGCAGCTCCCGATCCCGCAGAGCTCACCGACCCCGCCGGGGGGATGTTTCACGTGAAACCGATCGATCCGCGTCTGCTCCACCACGCACGGGCCACCCGCCTCTTCCTGGCGGCCGTGGTGACCCTCGGCCTGGTCGGCGCCCTGCTGGTGATCGCCCAGGCGATGCTCATCGCCGAGATCGTGGTGGGCGGTTTCGAGGACGGGCTCACGGTCACCGAACTGCGCACCCCTCTCCTTCTCCTCGCAGCGGTGGCGATCGGCCGGGCGCTGGTCGCCTGGCTCACCGAACTGGCCGCCCACCGCGCCAGCGCGGCCGTCAAGTCCGAACTGCGCGGCCGGCTCCTGGAGCGGGCCGCACACCTGGGTCCGGACTGGCTGGGCGGCCAGCGCACCGGTTCTCTGGTCGCGCTGGCCACCCGGGGGATCGACGCGCTCGACGACTACTTCGCCCGCTACCTCCCGCAGCTCGGTCTCGCGGTCGTCGTGCCGGTGGCGGTACTGGCCCGGATCGTCACGGAGGACTGGGTGTCGGCGGCGATCATCGTCGTCACCCTGCCGCTCATCCCGCTGTTCATGATCCTGATCGGCTGGGCCACCCAGTCCCGGATGGACCGTCAGTGGCAGCTGCTGTCCCGGCTCTCCGGCCACTTCCTGGACGTCGTCGCCGGGCTGCCGACGCTGAAGGTCTTCGGGCGGGCCAAGGCCCAGGCCGAGTCGATCCGCACGATCACCTCCGACTACCGCCGGGCCACCCTGCGCACCCTGCGGATCGCCTTCCTCTCCTCCTTCGCGCTGGAGCTGCTGGCGACCCTGTCGGTGGCCCTCGTCGCCGTCACCATCGGCATGCGGCTCGTCCACGGCGAGCTCGACCTCTACACCGGCCTGGTGGTTCTGATCCTGGCCCCGGAGGCGTATCTGCCGATCCGCCAGGTCGGGGCGCAGTACCACGCGGCGGCCGAGGGGCTCTCGGCCGCCGAGGAGATCTTCGCGGTCCTGGAGACCGAACCCCGGACCTCGGGCACCGAGGACGCCCCGGACACGCTGCGCCTGGAGCTGGCGGACGTGACCGTACGCCACGAGGGCCGCGCCGAACCGTCGCTGGACGCCGCGTCGCTCACCGTGGAGCCGGGGGAGACCGTCGCCTTGGTCGGCCCGAGCGGCGTCGGCAAGTCCACCCTGCTGAACGTGATCCTGGGCTTCGCCCGGCCCGACGAGGGGCAGGTCCGGGTCGGGGGCCGGGACCTCGCGGACCTGGACCCCGAACGCTGGCGGAGCCGTATCGCCTGGGTCCCCCAGCGCCCCCACCTCTTCGCGGGCACGATCGCCGAGAACGTCCGCCTCGCCCGGCCCGACGCCGACGACGAGGCGGTCGTCGCGGCGCTGCGGGACGCGGGCGCGTACGACTTCGTCGCCGCCCTGCCGGACGGGATGCTGACCGCGCTCGGCGAGGACGGGGCCGGGCTCTCGGCGGGCCAGCGCCAGCGCATCGCCCTCGCCCGGGCGTTCCTCGCCGACCGGCCGCTCCTGCTGCTGGACGAGCCGACCGCGAGCCTGGACGGTGAGAGCGAGGCGGGCATCGTCGACGCCGTACGGAGGCTGGCCGCCGGGCGGACCGTGCTGCTGGTCGTCCACCGCCCGGCGCTGTTGGCGGTCGCCGACCGTGTGGTGGCGCTGGAGCCGCGCACCGACGTCCGTACGGAGGCGCACGGGGAGCCCGTCGCGAGCCTCGCGGCCCCGGGCCCCGCCGTCCCGGAGCCTCTCGCCGGCGGCGAACTGCCGACCGCCCGCCCCGTGGAGTCCCTCGGCTCCCCCGCGCCCGCCGGTACCCGCCCGGGACGGGTGCTCGCCCGGGTCCGCGCGTCGGCCGGGGACCGGCGCGGACAACTGGCCCTGGCCCTGCTGCTGGGCAGCCTGGCGGTCGGGTCGGCCGTGGGGCTCATGGCGGTCTCCGGCTGGCTGATCTCCCGCGCCTCCGAAGAGCCGCCGGTCATGTACTTGATGATGGCGGTCACCGCGACCCGCGCCTTCGGCATCGGGCGGGCCGTCTTCCGCTACGCCGAGCGGCTCGTCTCGCACGACGCCGTGCTGAAGCTCCTCGCCAGTCTGCGTGTCGCCGTCTACCGGGGCCTCGAACGCATCGCCCCCGCCGGTCTGCGCACCACCCGGCGCGGGGATCTGCTGTCCCGCCTCGTCGCGGACGTGGACGCGCTCCAGGACTACTGGCTGCGCTGGCTGCTGCCCGCGTCCACCGCCGTCGTGGTGGGGACCGCCGCCGCCGGGTTCACCGGCTGGCTGCTCCCGGAGGCGGGCGTGATCCTCGCGATCGGTCTGCTGCTCGCCGGGGTCGGCGTCCCGCTCGTCAGCGGCGCCTGCGCCCGCCGTACGGAGCGTCAGCTCGCGCCTGCCCGCGCCACCCTGGCCACCCGGGTCACCGATCTGCTCGGCGGCACCGCCGAACTGACCGTCGCGGGCGCCCTGCCCGCCCGGCAGGAGCAGTTGCGCGCCGCTGACACCCTCCTGACCCGGATCGCCTCCCGGGCGGCCGCCGCGACGGCGCTGGGCGGCGGTCTCTCCGCCCTGGTCTGCGGGCTCACCGTGGTGGCCGCCGCGGCCGTCGGCGTCCCCGCCGTCAACGACGGACGGCTCTCCGGGGTCGCGCTCGCCGTGGTGGTGCTGACCCCGCTCGCCGCCTTCGAGGCCGTCGCCGGGCTCCCGCTCGCCGTGCAGTACCGCCAGCGCGTCGCCCGCAGCGCGGAGCGGGTGTTCGAGGTGCTGGACGCCCCCGTACCCGTACAGGAGCCCCGGACCCCGGCCGAGGAGCCCGGCTCGCCCTTCCCGCTGGAGGTACGGGGGCTGAGCGCCCGCTACCCGGGGGCCGGGCACGACGCGCTCGCCTCGCTCGACCTGACGCTGACGCCCGGACGGCGCATCGCGGTCGTGGGACCTTCCGGCTCGGGCAAGACGACGCTCGCCCAGGTCCTCCTGCGCTTCCTGGACGCCTCGTCGGGGACGTACCGGCTCGGCGGCGTCGAGGCGTCCGCCCTGGAATCGGACACGGTCCGGCGCTCGGTCGGGCTGTGCGCCCAGGACGCCCACGTCTTCGACAGCACGATCCGCGAGAACCTGCGTCTGGCCCGGCCCGGGGCGACCGACGCCGACCTGAGCGACGCGCTCTCCCGGGCCCGGCTCCTGGACTGGGTGCGGGCCCTGCCGGAAGGCCTCGACACGGCCGTCGGCGAGCACGGCGCCCGGCTCTCCGGCGGCCAGCGCCAGCGCCTCGCCCTGGCCCGCGCGCTGCTCGCCGACTTCCCCGTACTCGTCCTGGACGAGCCCGCCGAACACCTGGACCTGCCGACCGCCGACGCCCTCACCGCCGACCTGCTGGCCGCGACCCGGGGGCGCGCGACGGTCCTGATCACCCACCGGCTGACCGGCCTGGAGGCGGTCGACGAGGTGCTGGTGCTGGACGCGGGCCGGGTCGTGCAGCGCGGACCGTACGCCGAACTCGCCGCCGAGGACGGGCCGCTGCGCGGCATGCTGGAACGCGAACGGGACACGGTGGGGGCGGGGGTGTAGGCGATGAGGACGGCGGTGGCCGCTGCCCTTGCGCTCATCAGGTGCATTCCCGACTTTCGTCCTGTATCAGCACTTAATAGGCTCGGGCCATGGCAGAGCCCGATCCGAAGGACTCCCTCGACGCCGCCACCCGGGCCACCCGCAGCCTCCAGGGCCTTTCCACCGAGCTGACCGCCCGGGTGCCGCAGCTCCTGGAGGCGATGCGGTCCGTCGGCGCGGGGCTGGAACTGCACTCCACCCTGGACCGGATCTGCGAGACGGCCGCCGAGCTGGCCCACGCCCGGTACGCGGCCATCGGCGTCGTCGACGAGCTGGGCGAGGGCCTTTCGGACTTCGTCACCCACGGCGTTCCGCAGGAGGTCGCCGAGGAGATCGGGCGACGGCCCGACGGCCACCGGGGTCTGCTCGGCGCGCTGATCCACGACCCCGGACCGGTCCGGCTGGCCGATCTGTCCACCGATCCGCGGTCCGCCGGGTTTCCGCCGGGGCACCCCCGGATGCGGTCCTTCCTCGGGGTGCCCATCCGGGTCCAGGGGGAGATCTTCGGCAACCTCTACCTCACCGAGAAGCACGGCGGCGCGGAGTTCAGCGACTACGACCTCCACATGGTCCGAGTGCTCGCCACGGAGGCCGGGATCGCCATCGGCAACGCCCGGTTGTACGAGGCGGCGCGGCAGCGGGAGCACTGGATCGACGGGTCGGTGGCGGTCACGACGGCGCTCCTGTCGGGCGGGGACGCCGACGAGGCCCTGTCCGTGGTCGCCGAACAGGCCCGCCGGCTCGCGGACGCCGCGGCCGGGATCGTGCTGCTGCCCGCGGAGGGGGCGGCCTGGAGATCGTCGCCGTGTCGTCCGACGACCCCTCGTCCTCGCTCGGGATGATCATCCCGGGCCGGAGCGCGGTGGTGGTGAAACTTCTCGCGGGCGAGGCGGTGTTCATCGACGACTCGGCCTCCGACGGCCGGATGGTGACGCGACTGGCCGACCGGTTCGGCCCCAGCATGCTGCTGCCGCTCCAGAGCGGCGGCCGGGTGCTCGGCGCGCTGGCCATGCCCCGCTCCCGGGGCGCGCGCCCGTTCACGGAGGCCGAGCGGACGCTCGCCGCGCAGTTCGCCTCCCAGGCGGCGCTCGCGCTGATGATGGCCGAGGCGCAGCGGGACCGGGAGCGGCTCGCGGTGTACGAGGACCGCGACCGGATCGCCCGCGACCTCCACGACCTGGTCATCCAGAGGCTGTTCGCCACCGGGATGATGCTGGAGAGCGCCCAGCGCAGATCGGTGGTGCCCGAGGTGCGGACCGGTGTCGGCCGGGCGGTGGACGAGCTGGACGTGACGATCCAGGAGATCCGTACGGCGATCTTCGCCCTCCAGCAGGAGCCGGCCGAAGCCCCCTCGGGGCTGCGCACCCGCGTCCTGCGGGAGATCAACATGGCGGCCGTCCCGCTCGGCTTCAAGCCGTCGCACCGCTTCCTGGGCCCGGTGGACTCGCTCGTCGGCGAGCTGACCGGCAAGAACCTGGTCGCCGCGTTGCGCGAGGCCCTCTCCAACGCGTTCCGGCACGCGGAGGCGTCCCTGATCGATGTGGTCGTGGACGCGACGGTGACGCTGCCGGACGGGCGGGCCGCGGTGCGGCTCTCGGTCGCCGACGACGGGGTGGGCATCCCGGACGGCGGTCGCCGCAGCGGACTGCGCAACCTGGCCCGCCGGGCCGAGTCCCTGGGCGGGTCGAGCCGGATCGAGCCGGGCATCGGGGAGGACGGCGGCGGTACGACGGTGGTGTGGGAGGCGCCGCTGTGAAGGGTGCGACTCCCCGGTGTGCCGAAAGGTTTCAGCGGGCCTCGGCGCGGCCCTCCGCGCGGCCGGCGAGGATCCGCTCGATGACGAGGGCCACCCCGTCCTCCTCGTTGGTCGCGGTCCGCCCCCGGCGGCGGCCACCACATCCGGGTGGGCGTTGCCCATGGCGAAGGAGGCCCCGGCCCAGCTGAGCATCTCGATGTCGTTGGGCATGTCGCCGAAGGCGACCACCTCGGCCGACGTGATGCCGCGCTCGGCGCAACAGGCGGCCAGGGTCGTGGCCTTGGAGACGCCGAGCCCGCTGACCTCCAGCAGGGCGGACGGGCTGGAGCGGGTGATGGACGCCCGGTCGCCGGCCGTCGCGCGGGCCAGGTCGAGGAACGCGTCGGGTGCCAGCTCGCTGTGGTGGGCCAGCAGCTTGAGCACGGGCGCGCCGGTGCCCGGGATGTCCTCGTGCAGCAGCTTCTCGGCGACGGCGACCGAGGCTCCCGGGTCCAGGTGGAACGGCGGGTAGACCGGTTCGTAGTTGATGCCGGTGGTCAGCTCGACGGCGAAGGAGGTGCCGGGGGCCGCCTCGCGCAGGGTGCGCACGACGTGGAGGGCGGCATCGCGCTCCAGCGCCCGTACGGCGAGGAGGTCGCCGTCCGTCCGCAGATCGGTGACCACGGCGCCGTTGGCGCAGATCGCCGTGCCGTGGCTCTGGACGTGGTTCCGTACGACGTCCATCCACCGGGCCGGCCTGCCGGTGACGAAGAAGACCTCGATCCCGGCCTCCTCGGCCGCCGTGAGGGCCGCGACGGTGCGCGCGGACAGCGTCTTGTCGTCGCGCAGCAGGGTGCCGTCGAGGTCGGTGGCGATCAGCCGGGTCACGGCGGGAAGAGGCGTATCGGTCACTGAGGTCACCGGGCCATTCTCGCCCACGAGAGTGCACGGGCGTGCGAAGGGGCGCACATGTGAGTAGGTAGGGCGCTGATCTGCAGAAAAATCCATCGGCATATGCCAAAGCCATCGGGTGGTCGCGGAGCAGGGGGACGGTCGTAGGCTCAGAGGCATGAGCCCCCGTCTGAGCACCGTGATCCTTCCCGTCCACCGCTGGCACGAGGGCGGTCGCGACCGCTGGCGGCGCGCGGAGGAACTGGGCTTCCACACGGCTTACACCTACGACCACCTGTCCTGGCGGACCTTCCGGGACGGCCCGTGGTTCGGGGCCCTGCCCACGCTCACCGCCGCGGCGACCGCCACCGAACGTCTGCGTCTCGGCACCCTGGTGACCTCGCCGAACTTCCGCCACCCGGTCACGCTGGCCAAGGAGCTGATCTCCCTGGACGACATCTCGGGCGGCCGGATCACGCTCGGCATCGGCGCCGGGGGCAACGGCTTCGACGCCACCGCCCTGGGCCAGGAGGCCTGGACCCCGCGCGAACGCGCCGACCGGTTCGCCGAGTTCGTACCGCTTCTGGACCGCCTGCTCACCGAGGACGCGGTGACCGAGCGAGGGACCCACTACACCGCGGACGAGGCCCGGAACATTCCCGGCTGTGTCCAGCGGCCCCGGCTGCCCTTCGCGGTCGCCGCGACCGGGCCGCGCGGGCTGAAGCTCGCCGCCCGCCACGGGCAGGCGTGGGTCACCACCGGCGACCCGAAGCTGTACGAGAACGGCACCCCGGAGGAGTCGCGGGCGGCGTTGCGGGCGCAGAGCGAGAAGTTCACGGCGGCCTGCGCGGAGATCGGCCGGGACGCCTCGGAGCCGGACCGGATCCTGCTGACGGGCTTCACCCCGGACCGCACCGCCCCGCTGGAGTCCGTGGACGCGTTCGTCGACTTCGCGGGACGCCATGCGGAGCTGGGTTTCACGGAGATCGTCGTCCACGCCCCGATCCCGGACTCGGTCTTCGCCGTCGACCCGAAGGTCTTCGAGCGCATCGCCACCGAGGCACCCGCGCAGCTGGCGTAGGCGCGGCAGTCGGCGTAGGTCCGGCGGTTCCCGCTGCCGGGGTCCTTCAGTCGCCCAGGCGCAGGAACTTCGGCGGTACGGCGTCGGCGAGCCAGACACCGTTGGCGCTGACCCGGAAGACATGTCCGGCCCGGTGCATCGCGCCCGCGTCCACGGTGAGGACGAGGGGCGGCCGCGCCGGGCGCCGACGCGGGTGGCCGTCTCCCGGTCGGGTGACAGGTGCACGTGATGGCGGGTCATCGGGCGCAGGCCCTCGGCCCGGATCGCGTCCATCACCCGGGCGACCGTGCCGTGGTAGAGGTACGCGGGCGGTTCGGCCGGCGGCAGGTCCAGGTCCACGGCGACGGTGTGGCCCTGGTTGGCGCGAATGCGGTCGCCGCCGACGCCGGCCGCGCCGCCGCTCTCGACGGTGAACCGGCGCTTGTCGTTGACGGTGACCACGTGGTCGAGCTCGGCGCGGCTGATGGCGAAGCCGTGGAGGGCCGCCGCGCTCAGCAGGGTCTCGACGCCCACCCAGCCGTTCTCGTCGAGGGTGATCCCGATGCGCTCCGGCTGGTGCCGCAGATGTTTCGAGAGGTACTTGGACACCTTGACGGTGCGACGTTCGTCCATCCCGCCAGAGTGCCCGTACGCGATTCATCGGTGCATCCGGATTTCCTACAGGCTTCTTTTCGTCTTTCTCCGCATTGATGTTTGATCCACAGCCAACTCGACTTATCCACAGACTATTTGACGACTCTGTGGACAACTGGCAGGCGATTCAACCCTTTTGCTCAATTTTATCATCTCTTGCGTGAGATGAGGCGAGTGCGTCCAAGGTGCGTGCCTGTACCTCACGTTCGGCGGCTGCCGCGATGAAAGCCGCCATCCGGTCGGCGCCAACGAGTTCCTGCACAGCCTGCGTTGTCCGGCGGGGCAGGAGCACCGGACGGGTCTCGCTCCCCTCGATGGCGCTCTCCTGGGCGCCGAGGTGGTGATGCAGATGCCGGGTGGCGAACAACCGCATGGCGCGAGCCAGTTCGGCGTCCACCGTCTGCTGCGCGAGCGGCCGCAGACGGCGCACCATCGACGCCGCCTCGGCCGCATCCGAGTCGGTGGGCGGGCGATGGCCCAGGTAGCGGGCGAAGACGTGCTCGGTGGTGAACTCCAGGAAACGGGAGGCTATGTGCTCGACCTGACCGCGAAGCTCCCGCAGATGACCGGATATTGCCATCAGCGGGACCCCGGCCGCGTGCAACTCGATCGCCACCGAGAGCTCTTGGGGACTCGGCACGAGAAACTCGTCGCCCCGGCCGGGCACGCGCTCCAGCACGCCGAGCGCCACGGCCTCCGCGATCGCCTCGTCGTCCTGCGCGCCGCCGAACTTCGCGTCCAGCTCCGTTCGGGTGATCCGGTCCGCCTCCTCGTCCGTCCACGGCCCCTGCACCTCCGCGACGAGCCCGAGCACCCCGCCGAGACCCCGGCCCGCGTCCCACGCCTCCAGCAACTCCTTGATGCTGGCCAGGGTGTAGCCCCGGTCGAGCAGGTCCGCGATCTGCCGCAGTCGGGCCAGATGGGCCTCCCGGTACACATTGGCCCGGCCGCGCCGCTCGGGCGTCGGGAGCAGCCCCCGGTCCTGATAGGCGCGGATCGTGCGCACCGTGGCCCCGCTGGCGTGCGCCAGGTCCTCGATCCGGTACTCGGCGGCCCCGGCTGCTGATCCGGCACCCGATTCCGCCCCGGCCCCGGTCACAGCGGCGGCTTCAGCCGGGCGAGTGAGCGCAGCGTTCCCGGGCTCAGCCGGGACAGCAGCCGTGCGCCGCGCGCCTCCGGGGTCACCGGGACCACGGCCTGGTTGCGCACGACCGCCCGCAGGATCGCGTCCGCGACCTTTTCCGGCGGGTAGTTGCGCCGGCCGTAGAGCCGGCTCGTCCGCTTCTGCAGCCGCTCCTCCTCCGCCGCGTCGGCCCCGGCGAACCGCGCGGTGGCGGTGATGTTGGTGTTGACGATGCCGGGGCATATGGCGCTTACGCCGATCGACTTCTCCGCCAGCTCGGCCCGCAGGCACTCGCTGAGCATCAGCACGGCCGCCTTCGACGTGCTGTACGCGGGCAGCACCCGGGAGGGCTGGAAGGCCGCGGCCGACGCGGTGTTGACGATGTGGCCGCCCTGGCCGCGGTCCGCCATCTGCTTGCCGAAGAACCGGCAACCGTGGATGACGCCCCACAGATTGACGTCGAGGACCTTCTTCCACTCCTCGCTCGTGGTCTCCAGGAAGGAGCCGGAGAGTCCGATCCCGGCGTTGTTGACCAGGACGTCGACGATTCCGTACTCGGCGGCGACCCGGGCGGCGAGCTTCTCCATCTCGGCCTCGTCGCTGACGTCGACGGCCTCGCCCCAGGCCGCGGGCGCCCCGATCAGCCGCGCCATCTCCGCGGTGCGGGCGGCGCCCTCCGCGTCCCGGTCCACGGCCACGATCCGGGCGCCCGCCTCGGCGAACGCGAACGCCGTGGCCCGGCCGATCCCGGAGGCCGCGCCCGTCACCAGGACCAGCTGACCGCCGAACCGCTCCGCGTAGCGGCCCGGCGCCACCGCCTGCTGCACGGGCCCGCCGTCCCGCGCGGCGGACTCGTTCGCGGTGACGAACTCGTCGATCCAGGATGCGAGCTGGTCCGGCCGGGTGCGGGGCACCCAGTGCTTGGCCGGCAGTGAGCGGCGTACCAGCGTGGGGACCCAGTCCTCCAGGCCGTCGTAGAGCCGCTCGGAGAGGAAGGAGTCCCCGGTCGGGGTGATCAGCTGCACCGGTGCGTGGGCGTAGGCGTCCGGGCGGGGCCTGCTCAGCCGGGCACGGACGTTGTCGCGGTAGAGCCAGGCGCCGTGCGCCGCGTCGTCCCGGAGGGAGGCGGTGGGGTAGTCGCCCGCGGGGACCTTCTCCAGCCGTTCCAGGATCCCCGGCCAGCGTTTCCCGAGCGGCCCGCGCCAGGCGAGCTCGGGCAGGACGGGCGTGTGGAGCAGGTACACATACCAGGACTTCGCGCCCTGGCCGAGCAGTTGCCCCACCTTGCGCGGGGTGGGGCGGGCCATGCGGCGCTTGATCCAGTGCCCGAAGTGGTCGAGGGACGGCCCGGACATCGAGGTGAAGGAGGCGATCCGGCCCTCGGTCCGGCCGACCGTGACGAACTCCCAGGCCTGGACGGACCCCCAGTCGTGACCGACCACGTGCACCGGCCGGTCCGGGCTGACCGTGTCGATCACATCGAGGAAGTCGTCGGTCAGCTTCTCCAGGGTGAAGCCGCCGCGCAGCGGCTTCGGGGCGGTGGACCTGCCGTGCCCCCGCACGTCGTACAGCACCACATGCCAGTGCTCGGCCAGCCGGACGGCGACGTCCGACCAGACCTCCTTGCTGTCCGGATAACCGTGGACCAGCACCACGGTCGGCCGGCCCGCGTCGCCCAGCTCGGCGACGCACAGCTCGACGCCTCCCGTGCGCACGGTCCGGTCACGCGCCTGAGACAGATTCACGCCGCCACCTTCTCCTCGGCCCAGCGCCGCACATGCGGCAGATCGTCGTCCAGCCAGAAGGCGCTCTGCTCGGGATCCTTGGAGTCGGTGACGACCAGGATCTCCTCGAACTTCGCGCCCGTACCCCGGAATCCGAGGTGGGGTTCGACCGCCCACAGCCCCGGCTGCGGCGGGTGGTCGGAGAAGCGATAAGGGCTCCACAGCGGCGACCAGCCCTCCCGGTGGCCGTGCAGCGCGTCGCTCACGAGCCCCTTGAGAGCCTGGGTGCCGAAGCCGAACACCTGGGGGGACCAACGGCGTTCGGCGACGCGGTCGACCTTGTGGGCGATCACGCCGAAGGGGTAGGCCCGGTGCCGGTTCGCGTATCCCTGTGCCGCCATGAGGCGTTCGACGTCCTCGTAGATCTCGCGCAGCGAACGGCGCTCGCGCACCTCGCGCAGGATCAGCTCGCGGTGGGCCTCCAGGTCGGCCAGCAGCCTGTCGTGCAGCGGATTGAGGCCGAGACATCCCGCATACCCGACATCGGCGGTGAACCCCTTGTACACCGGGGCCATGTCGAGGATGAACGGCATGCCCGGCTCCAGCTTCCGGTCGGTCGGGAAGAACTGCAGCGGCACCTTGAACCCGGCGAACGCCGTACGGTCCCCGAACCAGGCGAACGGGAGGTGGAACCAGTCGCGCACACCGCGCTCCCGCAACCACACGCGCTGCATCCGGGCCGCCTCCCGCTCGGTCACACCGGAGCGCAGCTGACCGGCGACCGCCTCCGCGCAGGCATAGGCGAGGCGCTGAACCTCTCTGAACCCGCGCAGCTCCGGGGTGTTGGTGTCCTGCACTGCCTTGGCCAAGCCGGTCATGCCACCGTCCGTTCCCTGCCGTGTGCGGTACGTGCCCGTAACGTGACACTGATGAATGTGACAATGTCCGGCGGCTGCGTCAAGGGGTGTGCACGGCCTGTGGAAAACCCCGGCTCCGCGGTGGATCCACGGCGCATCCCCCTACGGGCGCGTACGCCTGGAGTCTGACGCGGATCCAACCGTCAGGGCTGACGACCCCTGTGGTCCGCGCCACTAACGTCATTTCCGTGACAGCCGTAATCGCTACCGAAGCCCTGAGCATGCGGTTCCCCCGGGTGACCGCGCTTGACCGGCTCACGTTGGACATCGGACCGGGTGTGACCGGTCTGGTGGGTTCCAACGGAGCCGGCAAGTCCACACTGATCAAGATCCTGCTGGGTCTTTCCCCCGCCACCGAAGGCCGGGCCGCGGTGCTCGGGCTCGACGTCGCGACCAGCGGCGCCGCCATCCGGGAACGGGTGGGGTACATGCCCGAGCACGACTGCCTGCCGCCCGACGTCTCGGCGACCGAGTTCGTCGTGCACATGGCGCGCATGTCGGGGCTGCCGCCCACGGCGGCCCGCGAGCGCACCGCCGACACCCTGCGCCACGTCGGCCTCTACGAGGAGCGCTACCGCCCCATCGGCGGCTACTCGACCGGCATGAAGCAGCGGGTGAAGCTGGCCCAGGCCCTCGTCCACGACCCCCAGCTGGTTCTGCTCGACGAGCCGACCAACGGCCTCGACCCGGTCGGCCGGGACGAGATGCTCGGTCTGATCCGGCGGATCCACACCGACTTCGGCATCTCCGTGCTGGTGACCTCGCACCTCCTGGGTGAGCTGGAACGCACCTGCGACCACGTCGTCGTCATCGACGGCGGAACGCTCCTGCGCTCCAGCTCCACCAGCGACTTCACCCAGACCACCGCGACCCTCGCGGTCGAGGTGACCGACAGCGACACCCACCCCGACGGCACCGGTGCGCTGCGCAAGGTCCTCACCGACGCCGGGGTCACGCTCATCGGCCACGACGGGATCGACACGGAGGGGCTGCCGGGCGCGGGCCACATCCTGCTGATCGAGGCGACGGGCGAGGAGACGTACGACGTCGTCCGCGACAGCGTCGCCGGGCTCGGGCTCGGCCTGGTCCGCATGGAACAGCGCCGCCACCAGATCGCCGAGGTCTTCCTTACCGAACAGGGCGCGGCGCAGACAGCCGCCGTCCCGGCCGCGGCCGCCACCGCCGGGGTCGTCCAGCAGAAGGGAAGCGGTCGCGATGAGCACTGAGACCAAGGCCGCGGCCGGGCGCGAAGCCTCCCGGATCCACAACATCGGCTACCGCTCCTACGACGGACCGCGGCTCGGCCGGGCCTACGCCCGCCGCTCCCTGTTCTCGCAGACGCTGCGGGGCTCCTTCGGACTGGGCCGTTCCGCCAAGTCCAAGGTGCTGCCCATGCTGCTGTTCGGCGTGATGGCGCTGGTCGCGGCGATTCTGGTGGCGGTCTCCATGGCCGCGCCCGACGCGAGCAAGCTGGTGGTCAAGTACACCTCGTACGCGATCTACCTCCAGGCCGTCATCGGCCTCTTCATCGCCGCCCAGGCTCCGCAGGCGGTCTCCAGGGATCTCCGCTTCAAGACCGTCCCCCTGTACTTCTCGCGGCCGATCGAACACGCCGACTACGTGGTCGCGAAGTTCGCCGCCACCGCCTCCGCGCTCTTCATCCTCACCGGTGCGCCGCTGCTCATCCTCTATGTGGGCTCTCTGCTCGCGAAGTTCGACTTCGCCGATCAGACCAAGTGGTTCGGCCAGGGGCTGGTGTCGGTGGCGCTGCTGTCCGTGCTGTTCGCCGGGCTCGGCCTGGTGATGGCCGCCCTGACCCCGCGGCGCGGCTTCGGCGTCGCCGCGGTGATCGCCCTCCTGACCATCACCTACGGCGCCGTCTCCACGGTCCAGGCCATCGCCTGGGAGACCGGGTCGGAAGGGGCCGTGCAGTGGCTCGGCCTCTTCTCGCCGATCACCCTGATCGACGGCGTCCAGACCGCGTTCCTCGGCGCGACCTCCGCCTTCCCCGGAGGGGAAGGCCCGGGCGCCGGAGTCGGCGTGGTCTACCTGATCGTTGTTCTCGCGCTCGTCGCCGGCTCGTACGCCGTCCTGATGCGCCGCTACCGGAGGGTCGGGCTGTGACCACCATCGAGATCGACCACACCTCGCGCTGGTTCGGCAACGTGGTCGCCGTCAACGACGTCTCCATGACCGTGGGCCCCGGCGTCACCGGACTCCTCGGCCCGAACGGCGCCGGGAAGTCCACCCTCATCAACATGATGGGCGGATTCCTCGCCCCCTCGACGGGGAAGGTCACGCTCGACGGCCGGACGATCTGGCGCAACGAGGCCGTCTACAAGGAGATCGGCATTGTCCCGGAGCGGGAAGGGATGTACGACTTCCTCACCGGCAAGGAATTCGTCGTCGCCAACGCCGAACTCCAGGGTTTGGGCGGGGCCGAGGCACAGAGGGCGCTCGCCACGGTCCAGATGGAGTACGCGCAGGACCGCAAGATCTCCACGTACAGCAAGGGCATGCGTCAGCGGGTGAAGATGGCCTCCGCGCTGGTCCACGAGCCCTCGGTGCTGCTCCTGGACGAACCGTTCAACGGAATGGACCCGCGCCAGCGGATGCAGCTGATGGAGCTGCTGCGGCGGATGGGCGCCGAGGGCCGTACGGTCCTGTTCTCCTCGCACATCCTCGAAGAGGTCGAGCAACTGGCCTCGCACATCGAGGTGATCGTGGCGGGCCGGCACGCGGCCTCCGGCGACTTCCGCAAGATCCGCCGGCTGATGAAGGACCGGCCGCACCGCTATCTGGTGCGCTCCAGCGACGACCGGGCCCTCGCGGCCGCGCTCATCGCCGACCCCTCCACGGCGGGCATCGAGGTCGACCTGACCGAGAAGGCGCTGCGCATCCAGGCCGTCGACTTCGGGCGGTTCACCGAACTGCTGCCGAGGGTCGCCCGGGAGCAGGGCATCCGGCTGCTCACCGTCTCGCCGTCCGACGAGTCCCTCGAATCGGTCTTTTCCTATCTCGTAGCGGCCTGAGTAGTGGCCTGAAAGGAGCTGTGCACCGTCATGTACGACCCCACAGTCGCCCGGCTCACCTACCGGGCCCTGCTCGGCCGGCGCCGGGCCGCCATCCTGTTCGTCCTGCCCGCCCTGCTGCTGCTCATCGCCGCGGCCGTGCGGATGTTCGCCGGGGCCGACGACCAGATCGCCTCCAACGTCCTCGGCGGTTTCGCCATCGCCACGATGGTGCCGCTGATCGGCGTGATCGCGGGCACCGGGGCGATCGGCCCCGAGATCGACGACGGATCGATCGTCTATCTGCTCGCCAAGCCGGTGAAGCGTCCCACGATCATCTTCACCAAGCTGATCGTGGCCATCGCGGTGACGATGGTGTTCTCGGCGCTGCCGACGCTGCTCGCGGGACTGATCCTCAACGGCAACGGCCAGCAGATCGCCGTCGCCTACACGATCGCGGCGCTGGTCGCCTCGATCGCCTACAGCGCCCTGTTCCTGCTGCTCGGCACGGTCAGCCGGCACGCGGTCGTCCTCGGCCTGGTCTACGCGCTGGTCTGGGAGGCCCTCTTCGGCAGCCTGGTGGCCGGTGCGCGGACGCTCAGCGTCCAGCAGTGGTCCCTGGCGGTCGCCCAGAAAGTGTCGGGCGACGGCGTGGTGACCTCGGAGGTCGGCCTGCCGCTCGCCACGGTCCTGCTGGTCGTCGTCACGGCCGCCGCCACCTGGTACGCGGGCCAGAAGCTGCGGGCCCTGAAGCTGGCGGGCGAGGAGTGAGGCCTGCGGCCTGAGCTCCCTGCCGCGTCCCGACGATCCCCGCCCTTGCCCCGGCAAGGGCGGGGATCGTCGTATGACCGGACAGGCGTGCGCGTGACGTTGTGTTTATCGGGTCGTTGGGCAGGGTGCGTGGAGGCAACTGGAATCCGTGGCGTCGTAGCGATCGTGAAATCGGGGAATGCCGGCACCGGGTGAGGCTCAGCCCACCGGACCGGTCATCGAGTGAGTGGCAACCGTGAGCGTCCTCCACCCCTGAAGCCCGGGGTATGGGCCGTCCTCGTCATTCCCTCGTACGAAAGGCATACCCATGCCCACGGAAGTCGCCCTGCTCGAATCGCGCGCGCTGCGCGGGGAGCAGATGGGGCGCGTCGATGTCCTCGACAAGGTGAAGAGCCTTGTCATGCTCCCGGACGGAATTCACGTTCGCACAGAGGACGTGGCTCGTTACTTCGAAGTATCCACAGAGGTCGTGAAGAAGGTGACGCAGCGGCACCGAGCCGAGGTTGAGGAGAATGGCCTCGTCGTGCTGCGCGGCTCTGATCTGCGGCTTTTCCAAAGGGACATGTTGTCTCTATGGGAGAGGGAGGGGCGGGAAAGTTATCCACAGGCTGCCACGCAGCTGACCCTCTACACCCGCCGCACCGTCCTCAATATCGCGATGCTTCTTCGCGACAGCGACATCGCCCGCTGCGTGCGCACGTACCTCCTCGACGCCGAGGAGTCGCTCCGCACGCAGTACGCCTCCCTCGACCACCGCGTCACACGCATCGAGAGCTGCCTCACCGGAGTCGGCAGTGCCCTGCAGGAGCTCGGGCCGGTGCTGGTGCGGATGTCGGAGCGGCTCGACAGTCTGGACCGGAAGGTGGAGATGACACATCAGGTGGTCGGCGCGATGAGTCTGCGGCTGACGGATGTGCAGCTGGATGTCGTACGGCTCGACGGGCGGATGGACGCCTTCGCCGGGCAGCTGAAGGATCTGCGCCGCCGTAACGGGCAACGCGGGCAGCGCTGAGTGAAGCGGCCCGGCACCGTGGGAAACGGTGCCGGGCCGCTGTCGCGCTGTCCGGGGTGCGGGTGGTGCCGTCCTACCGGGCGGGCTGTACGGGCGCCGAGCGGAGCAGCTCCTCCAGCACCACCGCGATGCCGTCGTCCTCGTTGGAGGCCGTGATCTCGTGGGCGACGGCCTTCAGGTCGTCGTGGGCGTTGGCCATGGCCACGCCGTGCTGGGCCCAGCCGAACATCGGGATGTCGTTCGGCATGTCACCGAAGGCGATCGTGTCGGCCGCCTTCACCCCGAGCCGGCGGGCGGCCAGTGAGAGGCCGGTCGCCTTGCTCAGACCCAGCGGCAGGATCTCGACCACACCGGCCCCGGCCATGACGACGTCGACCAGGCTGCCGACGGCCGCCCGCGCGGCGAAGGCCAGCGCGTCGTCGTCCAGCTCCGGGTGCTGTATGTAGACCTTGTTGAGCGGGGCCGTCCACATCTCGGTGGCGTCGTCCACGAAGAGATACGGAAGGGGCCCCTCCTGCACCCGGTAGCCGGGGCCGACCAGGACTTCGCCCTCAAGACCGTCGCGGCTGGCCGCCAGGTGCAGCGGGCCGACCTCCGCCTCGATCTTGGACAGCGCGAGACCCGCGAGCTGCCGGTCCAGGGTCAGCGAGGTCAGCAGCTTGTGCTCGCCCGCGTGGTAGACCTGCGCGCCCTGACCGCAGACGGCGAGCCCCTCGTATCCCAGGTCGTCCAGGATGTGCCGGGTCCAGGGGACCGCGCGTCCGGTGACGATGATGTGCGCGGCGCCGGCCGCCGTGGCGGCGGCCAGCGCCTCGCGGGTGCGCTCGGAGACCGTGTCGTCGCCGCGCAGCAGCGTGCCGTCGAGGTCGGTCGCGACGAGCTTGTAGGGGAAGGTCACTTGGCGACCGGTTCCAGGACCTCGCGCCCGCCCAGGTACGGACGGAGCACCTCGGGAACGCGGACCGAACCGTCGGGGAGCTGGTGGTTCTCCAGGAGCGCCACGATCGTGCGCGGTACGGCGCAGAGCGTGCCGTTCAGCGTGGCCAGCGGCTGGACCTTCTTGCCGTCGCGCATCCGGACCGACAGGCGGCGGGCCTGGAAGCCGTCGCAGTTCGACGCGGAGGTCAGCTCGCGGTACTTGCCCTGCGTCGGGATCCACGCCTCGCAGTCGAACTTCCGCGAGGCCGAGGCGCCGAGGTCACCGGTGGCGACGTCGATCACCTGGAAGGGCAGTTCGAGGCCGGTGAGCCACTGCTTCTCCCACTCCAGGAGCCTGCGGTGCTCGGCCTCGGCGTCCGCCGGGTCGACGTACGAGAACATCTCGACCTTGTCGAACTGGTGGACGCGGAAGATCCCTCGGGTGTCCTTGCCGTACGTGCCGGCCTCGCGGCGGAAGCACGGGGAGAACCCGGCGTACCGCAGGGGCAGCTTGTCGGCGTCGATGATCTCGTCCATGTGGTACGCGGCGAGCGGGACCTCGGAGGTGCCGACCAGGTAGTAGTCGTCCTTCTCCAGGTGGTACACGTTCTCGGCGGCCTGGCCGAGGAAGCCGGTGCCCTCCATGGCGCGGGGGCGGACCAGCGCCGGGGTCAGCATCGGGGTGAAGCCGGCCTCGGTGGCCTGCGCGATCGCCGCGTTGACGAGGGCGAGCTCCAGGAGCGCGCCGACGCCCGTGAGGTAGTAGAACCGCGAGCCGGAGACCTTCGCCCCGCGCTCCATGTCGATGGCGCCGAGCGCCTCGCCGAGCTCCAGGTGGTCCTTGGGCTCGAAGCCCTCGGCGCCGAAGTCGCGGATGGTGCCGTGCGTCTCCAGGACGACGAAGTCCTCCTCGCCGCCGACCGGCACGTCCTCGTGGACGATGTTGCCGAGCTGGAGCAGCAGCCGCTTGGCGTCGGCGTCGGCCTCGTCCTGGGCGGCGTCGGCCGCCTTGACGTCGGCCTTGAGCTGCTCGGCCTTCTTGAGGAGCTCGGTGCGCTCCTCGGGGGTGGCCTTGGGGATCAGCTTGCCGAGCGACTTCTGTTCGTTGCGGAGTTCGTCGAAGCGGACGCCGGACGACCTGCGCAGCTCGTCGGCGGAGAGCAGGGCGTCGACGAGGTCGACGTCCTCTCCACGGGCGCGCTGGGAGGCGCGAACACGGTCGGGGTCCTCACGGAGCAGGCGAAGGTCAATCACCCCTCCAGGCTACCGGTGCGTGGATCTGGCACTCGAACCGATATTGCCGAGCGTGTCTCTATGACCGAATTGCCGGAATTGATATTCCTGGGGAGGAATCGTGAGCGGCGGTGATCCCGGAGCGGGGGCGGGCGTCAATAACGGCGCTTAACTCCCCTGAACAGGGCAGAAGGTGCGGCTCGCCTTGACGTACCGACCTTGAGGGAGGCGGGAGTTGAGGGTGCGCCGGTCCCCGTTGTCCACAGGAGGGCCGGTGTCGAAATAGTTATCCACAGGCTGTGTGGAAGTTCTGTGGATGCCGGAGGGCATTCTTCCGGAAGCCGGACGAAGCCCCGCGGAATCTCTGCCCAAACCCGTCCCGCGTGCTCATTCGGATGGGATTCCCCCGCCCCAAAGAGTTGATCAAGGGAATTGAGGTGACACCCGACGACTCATGCCGCCTCACGGAGCTGTGGACGGCTCTGGGGTGACTGGATTGATTTGTCGATGATGTCGCATTGTGGTGTCGACTTGTCCCCAGGTCGAGAGCATCCCCTGTGGATAACTCTCCGGAGTGCGTGACTATCTGTCGATCGCACCGCTGCGGAGCGCGTGGGGAGGCTCCCGGCAGCCTTCCCGCCGGGCGTCTTCCCGCTCTTTCGTCAGATCCGGCCGTCCTGGCTGCGCGCCAGCCAGTCGGAGGCTTCCGTGAACGCCGCGTCCGACGTGCCCGCCCGCAGCGGCCGCACCTCGTCCGGCGAGACACCCGCCCGCGGGTACGAACCGAGGAACCGCACCTTCGGGCTGATCCGCTTCAGCCCCATCAGGGCCTCCCCGACCCGCCGGTCCGCGATGTGCCCCTCCGCGTCCACGGCGAAGCAGTAGTTGCCGATGCCCTCGCCGGTCGGGCGGGACTGGATCAGCATCAGGTTGACGCCACGCACCGCGAACTCCTGGAGCAGCTCCAGCAGGGCGCCGGGATGGTCGTCGGCCAGCCAGATCACCACGGAGGTCTTGTCCGCTCCGGTCGGTGCGGAGGGCCGGGCGGGCCGGCCCACCAGGACGAAGCGGGTCTGGGCGTTCGCCGCGTCGTGGATCTCCGTCACCAGCGGCTCCAGGCCGTAGGTGGCGGCCGCGAACTCCCCGGCGAACGCGGCGTCGTACCGCCCCTCCTGGACCAGGCGGGCCCCGTCCGCGTTGGACGCCGCCGACTCCCACAGGGCGCCCGGGAGGTGCTCCGCCATCCACTTGCGCACCTGCGGCTGGGCGGCCGGGTGCGCGGTGACCGTCTTGATGTCCGACAGCTTGGTCCCGGGCCGCACCAGCAGCGCGAAGGTGATGGAGAGCAGCACCTCGCGGTAGATCATCAGCGGGTCCCCGCCGGCCAGCTCGTCCAGCGTCGCGGTGATACCGCCCTCGACGGAGTTCTCGATCGGCACGAGCGCTGCCGCCGCCTCCCCGCTGCGTACGGCGTCCAGGGCGGCCGGTACGGACAGCATCGGGACGAGTTCCCGGGTGGCGGCCTCCGGGAGCGTACGGAGGGCGACCTCGGTGAAGGTGCCTTCGGGGCCGAGATAGGCGTAGCGCGTGGCTGACATACGGTCACCCTAATGCGCCCCGCGAGGCCCGCCGCGCTGTCTCAGAATGCGGTCCCGAACGCCCTCCCGGACCGTACGCGTGCCTACGACTCCAACAGCCGCTGTCCCACGTACTCGCCCTCCGCCGCCCCGCCCGGCACGGCGAACACCCCGCTCGCCTCGTGCCTCAGGAACGGCGACAGCGCGTCGCCCCGGTCGAGCTTGCGCTGGACCGGAACGAAGCCCCGGAACGGGTCCGCCTGCCAGCAGATGAACAGCAGACCGGCGTCCGGAGTGCCGTCCTCCGTGATGCCGTCGTGGTACGAGAACGGGCGGCGCAGCATGGCGGCCCCGCCGTTCTCCTCGGGCGAGGAGATCCGGGCGTGGGCGTTGTCGGGGATCACGAGCCTGCCGTCCGGGCCCGCCTTGTCGAGGTCCATCTCCGTGGTCTCGGTCCCCCCGCTCAGGGGCGCCCCGTCCGCCTTGCGCCGCCCGATGACCCGCTCCTGGCGCTCCACCGGAAGCTGCTCCCAGTCGTCCAGGAGCATCCGGATCCGGCGGACGACGGCGTACGAACCGCCCTCCATCCACTCCTGCGGCTTGCCGGGGGACGCGGGGACGAAGACGCGGCGGTCGAAGTCCTCCTCGGACGGTTTCGGGTTACCGGTCCCGTCGATCTGGCCCATCAGGTTGCGGGCGGTCATCGGCCGGGCCGTCGCGCCGGGGGTGCGGTTGAAGCCGTTCATCTGCCACCGCACCCGCGCCGTGCCCGCGGCCTCCTTCTGCACCGCCCGCAGTGCGTGGAAGGCGACCAGCGCGTCGTCCGCGCCGATCTGCACCCACAGATCTCCGTTCGACCGCTTGGCGTCGAGGGCGTCGGCGGAGAACGCGGGCAGCGGGTCGAGCGCGGCGGGCAGGCGGGCGGCCAGTCCTGTGCGCGCGAAGAACGTACGGCCGAAGCCGAACGTGACGGTCAGGGACGACGGACCCGCGTCCAGGGCGATCCCGGTGTCATGGCCGGGACCGTCCGGCGCGCCCGCCGCCGGGCGGCCCGCCATCAGCTCCTTCGCCACCGCGGACCAGCGCCGCAGCAGCGTCGCCGCCTCCTTGCGTCCCGCGCCCGCCGCCAGGTCGAAGGCGACGAGATGGCCCCGGGCCTGAAGCGGAGTGGTGATCCCCGGTTGATGTTTCCCGTGAAACATCGCCTCGGTCGCGCCGACGGCCGTCAGCGCGGCCGGCTCCTCGGGGCGGGTGGCGGCGTATCCGGCGGCCCCGCCCCCGGCGCCCACCACCAGCCCCGTGGCGCCCGCCGCGCCCGCCGTGCCCAGCAGCCGCCGCCGCGAGACGCCGGTCGGGGCGGCACGGTCACCGGCGGTACCGCCGCCGCTGCCCGAGGGGACGGCCGTGGCGGTCCGGGCCGGGGCCTGCTTCCTGGTCTTGCTCACGTGCTCAGCCGATCTTCGCGTTCTTGTCGATGGTGACCTGGTCGATGTCCGACGTCCGTACCGTCACGTCGATCTTCCAGTCCCCGGCCATGGGAATCTGTACCGCACTCGCCGACCAGTGCCCCTCGGCCAGCCGGTCCGGGACGACCGGCAGCGGGCCGATGTCCTTCGACTCCAGGGTGAGGGCCAGCTTCAGCTCGGGGACGTCCATGGGCTTGCCGTCGCTGCCGTCGATCCACACGTGCAGATCGTTGGAGCCGGTGCGGCCGGGTTCGATGTCGATGCGGACGGTGCCCTTGCCGTTCTGGCCGCCGGTGTCGAACGGCATCTCCAGGTTGACCGGGCCGCCCGCTGCGGGAGCGCTCGCGGACGGGGTCCCGCCCGCGGCCTCCTCCTCCGTACGGCCCGGCTCGGTGGAGGTCAGCAGGGTGGTGACGGCCAGCAGGACGACGGCGACGGCGGCCTCGGCCAGGACCGACCGGCGCAGCCCGGAGCGCTGCGGGTCGGCGTCGCGTATCCGCTTCTTCTTCGTCGCGGTCAGGGCGGCCCGCTGACGGGCCAGTTGCGCGGCGCGCTCGGGGTCGGCCGAGCCGCTTTCGGACTCGGACCGGGATTCGGATTCGGGCTCCTCGTCGGCCGTGTCCTCCGAAGCCACCGCCCGGTCCGTCAGCCGTCCCGTCCAGCGCCGGGAGAACCAGGCGACCGCGAGCAGGACGGCGATCAGCGCGACCTTGAGGATGAGCAGCTGCCCGTAGCGCGTACCGGTCAGCGCCGACCAGGAGCCGACCTGCCGCCAGGACTGGTAGATCCCGGTCGCCGCCAGGACCACGACACTGCTGAACGCGACGGTGGAGAAGCGCCGGACCGCGGCGCTGCCGATGTCCGGCGTCCGGTACAGCGCGACCAGGAGCGAGGCGAGTCCGCCGAGCCAGGCGGCGACGGCCAGCAGGTGGAGGACGTCCACCGGCATGGCGATGTTCGCCTGGATACCGGTCGAGGCATGCTCGGACATGGCCCAGGTGGCGGCGATGCCCGTCGCGACGACCCCGCCCCCGACGGCGAGCCCGAAGGTGAGGTCCTTCTTCTCGCGTTCGTCCTCGCGCCGCGCGTAGGTGCCGAACAGCACGGCGATGAACAGGGCGGCGGCCCCGAGCAGCAGCAGCCGGGAGACGAGGGCGGCGCCGGGCTTGGTGTCCAGGACGGACTGGAGTCCGGCGAGGTCGAAGGCGTCGGCGAACTTCCCGCTGCCCGTGTACGGGTTGCGCAGCAGCAGCATGACCAGGGTCGCCGCGGTCAGGGTGAGCCAGCCGCGGACCACGAGCCGCTGCATCGGCAGGGCGGTCGCGCCGCCCCGCCAGCAGACGAGGACGAACGCGCTGCCGCCGACGAGCAGGACGAATCCGCCGTACGCCGCGTAGCGCGCGATGTCGTAGACGACGCCGACCGGGCCGCCGCCCGCCTCCTGGGAGGGCAGGGCGACGGTGGTGTCGGACGGGGCGCCGATGGAGAACGTGAACGCGCCGGAGATCGGATGGCTGTCGGCGGAGATCGCCTGCCAGGCCACCGTGTAGGTGCCGTCCGGCAGTCCGGAGTGGAGCGCTACGCCGTAGCGGACGGTGGAGCCCTCGGACAGGTCCTTCGGCTCGGCCTCGGTGTCGGCGCGCTTGCCGCTCGGGTCGAGGACCCGGATGGAGTCGTCGCCCACGGCGATCGCCTCGGAGAAGCTGAGGGTGACCTCCTTGGGCGCGGTGTCCACCACCACCCCGTCCGCCGGGTCGCTCCCGGTGAGGGCGGCGTGCGCGGACGCCGGGCCCGCGCCGGCCAGCAGCAGCCCGAACACCAGGGCGGCCAGCGTGGCGAGGAGCGCGGCGGCGGCGAGCGGCCGTCGTATCGGGGAGGTCCCGGCGTACGGGGCGGTGGCAGACATCTGGATTCAGTCCCTCACTGCTTCTTCGGGTTGTGGGTGGTTTCCTTCACCGGCAGGTCGACCGTGATGGGGTCGGCCTTCTCGAAGTGCAGCTCGACGGAGACCTTCTCGCCCTGTTTGGGCTTCTGCTTGAGCTTCATGAACATGATGTGGTTGCCACCGCGTTCGAGATCGAGCTCGCCGTTCGCGGGCACCTCGAAGGACGAGACCTCCCGCATCTTCTGGTCCTTCGTCTCGTGGATCGTGACGTCGTCGGAGAGCGGGCTGGTCACCGAGGTGAGCCGGTCCGCGGTGCCGCCGCTGTTCTGTACGACGAGGAATCCGGCGGCCATGTCGCTGACGGGCTGCGGCATGAACGCGCCGACGACCTTGAGCTCGGGATCACCGCCCGACCCGCTGTCCGAGGAGCACCCGGCCAGCGTCAGCCCGGTGGTGAGGGCGAGGACGGCGGCGAGAGACGTGCGGCGCCGGTTCACGGGGCCTCCCCCTTGATCAGCTTGGGGAGGTCCTTGGTGTACTCCTCGGCGGAGGTGTCCTCGCCGTAGAGCACATACCCCTCGTCCGTCTTCGGGGAGAAGGCGATGACCTGGGCGCCGTGCATCGACACGACGGTTCCGTCCTTCTCCTTCTTCGGCGCGTCGATGCCGATGCCGATCTGCCGCGCCCCGGCCTGGATGGTCGGGAAGTCTCCGGTGAGGCCGGTGAAGGTGGGGTCCTGGGCGGAGAGCCACTTGCCGAGCGAGGCGGGGGTGTCGCGCTCGGGGTCGGTGGTGACGAAGACGACCTGGAGCTTGTCCTGGTCGGCCTTGGGCAGCTCCCGCTTGGCGAGGGAGATGTTGCTCATGGTCAGCGGGCAGACGTCGGGGCAGTTGGTGTAGCCGAAGTAGATGAGCGTCGGCTTGCCCTTGGTCGCCTCGCGGAGGTCGTACTCCTTGCCGTTCGTGTCGGTGAGGACGAGGTTCGGCTTGGTGAACGGCTGGTCGAGGACGGTGGCGGCCTTGTCCTTCGGCGCGGCGCTGACGTCGGCGATCGCCGAGGAGCCCGTCTTGTCGTCACCGGAGCCGCAGGCGGAGAGGGCCAGTGCGGCCGCGGCGGCGAACGCCACGGCCGTCACTGCTTTTTGTTGCGCATGAAAGAGATGTCCTGAACGTGGTGCGGGTGAGGGAACCGGCCGGTCAGGCCGAGCGGCGGCGTCCGGCGAGCACGCCGAACGCGACACCGGCGACACCGATGACGATGCCGATGATGCCCAGCGTGCGGGCGGTGGTGTCGCTGGAGGAGGAGGACGCGGCGGCGTGGGTCTCCTTGGCCGACGCGGCGGTGTCGGCGGCCTTGTGGTCGTCGGCCTCCTTGGCGTCGTCGGCCGCGCCACCGCCGTGGTGGTCGTCGGAGGCGGCGGACAGCTTCAGGACCGGGGCGGGGCTGTCGGGCTCCTCGCCGCCCTCGGTGGGCTCCTCGATCCAGCGGACGACTTCCTTGTTGTCGTACGTCTGGATCGCCTTGAAGACGAGCTGGTCGGCGTCCTCGGGGAGCGCGCCGACGGAGACCGGGAACTGCTGGAAGTAGCCGGGGGCGATCTCGCTGTCGTCCGCAGTCCAGGTCACCTTGGAGACGGCCTCGGTGATCTTCTTGCCGTGCACTTCGAGGGGCTTGTCGAGCTTGCTCTTGTCGATCTTGATGTCCCAGCCCGGGACGGCCTGCGGGGTGACGGAGGAGAGCGGGTGGTCGGCCGGGAAGTTCACTTCGAGCTTCACCGTCGAGGCCTGGTCGCGCTCGTTGGGGACCTTGAAGTTGAGCGTGGCGTATCCGCCCTTGGCGGCCTCGCCCACCGGCTGGACGCTGACATGGGCGGCGGCCGGGCCGGCGATCAGCAGGACGGTGGAAGCGGCGACGCCGCCGGCGAGGGCGATACGGGAAAGCTTCATGGCAGGAATCTCCACAGGGAAACGGAACACGGTGGTCCGGCGCGCGGATGCGCGGCGGCATCACGACACCTCGGGGTGCGGTTCCGTGCGGACGGTCGCGCGCACGGGGACGTGCGCGAGCGGCCCGCGGGCCCGGTGGAGGCGTCGCGTCAGGCTGCGAGGGCGTACGGGGCCGGTGGCCCGCGCCTGATCACCAGATGCTGCAGAGGGTCCCCGGCGGTCGGCAGGGGGATGTCGTCGCCGTGACGCGGGGCGCGGGGTCCGGCCACCAGCCGCTCCCGCTCCCCGGCCCGCAGTGCGCGGACGAGGGCGAGCGTCGCGCGCAGGGACCGGAGCCGGGCCCCGGCCGCCAGCGCCTGGGCGCTGTGGGCGGAGAGCCGGGCCAGCGCGAAGAGGGCGATCTCGCCGCGGCGCAGCAGCCAGCCGGTGGCGAGCGCGACGAGCACGTGCGCCAGGAACATCGGCAGGCTCGGCAGCATCGCGGTGACCGCGGCGCAGACCTGGGCGATGCCCGAGGCCCCGTCCCCTCCCGCCGACGCGGCGGCCTGGGCGGCTCCGGACACGCCGCCCGCCCCGGGATGGCCGTGGGCCCCCGGAAGCGTCGACGGGTCGATGCCCGCGGAGGAGACGATGCGGTGGGCTTCGGCCGCGTCGAGCCGGGCCGGTCCTTCGCCGCAGACGAGCCCGGAGGCGAACCGGATGAGCGGGTTGTCACCGCTCGTGGTTCCGGTGGCGCCAGCCGGGGAGCTGCCATGGCTGCCGTACGCGAAGAGCACGTGCAGCAGGATCTGCCCGCCGGCCAGCGCGCCCACGATGCCCGGAAGGGAGCGTTCCCGTCCGGCGAGGAGGGCGGCGACGGCGAGGACGCCGAGGAATCCGGCGAGCAGGGTCCACGCGGGGACAGCCGTACCGGCGGCGAGCATGTGTCCGGCCGCGGACAGCACGACGCAGACCGCGGTGAACACCGCGGCCCTCATGAGCCGCAGACCGGCTCCGGCGCGTGCGAGAGGCGTGGACATGGCCGGGACATCATCGCACTGTGCCCCCGTGCGCCGTACGGCAGGTCCGGAAGATCAGCCTCCGTCCCCAACCGTGCTTGTTGCGCCTGTTCGCGGGGGATGTACGAACCGGCGGGCGCACTCCGGGTACCGGAAACGCGCCCCCGGTGACCTGCGACCGGGCCGGTTCATACACCGGGCAGCCGAATATCCACATCCGCCGAACGAGGGCTCTCCCACCCGATCCGTGCTTACGAAGTGCCGAGGGCGGCAATACGTATCGATACGTCGAGCCGCAGCCAGGAGGCTGGAAGATGAGCATCTGGTGGTCTCTCCATTTGCGGCGCGAAGCTGCGAGCGTTCCGCTCGCCCGTCGTTTTCTGCTCGGCACCATGGAAACCGCCGGGGTGGATCCGGACATCTCCTTCGACCTGTCGGTCGCGCTCAGCGAAGCCTGTGCGAACGCCGTCGAGCACGGCGGCGACCGGACGGTGCTCGGGGAGATGGGGGATTCCGGGCCGGGTCGCCCTTGCGCGGACTCCGGGCAGTACCGGGTCACGGCCTATCTGGACGGCGAGAAATGCCGTATCGAGGTCAGTGACTCGGGGCCGGGATTTCCGGTCCGCCGCGCGCTTCGCCCAGCCGCGCATTCCCCCCAGGCCGATGCCGAGAGCGGCCGGGGCCTCGATCTGATCCAGCAGCTCTCCGACCACGTCCAGTTCGGCAACCGGCCGGGCCGTGGCGCGGTGGTGAGCTTCGACAAGGTCCTGAAATGGCGCGAGGGCGCGCTGCTCACGGTGTAGTGAGCGGCGCGCCCCGGCGCGTGCCGTACGGGAGGGGTCAGCCCTTCAGCTGCGCCATCCAGGCCTCGACCTCGTCCGCCTGACGCGGCAGCGAGTCGGAGAGGTTCCGGTTGCCGTCCTCGGTGACGAGGATGTCGTCCTCGATCCGGACGCCGATGCCCCGGTACTCCTCGGGCACGGTCAGGTCGTCGGCCTGGAAGTACAGACCGGGCTCGACCGTCAGGCAGACGCCCGGCTCCAGCGTGCCGTTGACGTACGTCTCGGTGCGCGCGGCGGCGCAGTCGTGGACGTCCATGCCGAGCATGTGGCCGGTGCCGTGCAGGGTCCAGCGGCGCTGGAGGCCCAGCTCCAGGACCTTGTCCACGGACAGGTCGCCGAGCAGGCCCCACTCGACGAGCTTCTCGGCGAGCACGCGCTGCGCGGCGTCGTGGAAGTCGCGGTAGTCGGCGCCGGGCTTCACGGCGGCGATGCCCGCCTCCTGGGCCTCGTACACCGCGTCGTAGATCTTGCGCTGGAGCGGCGAGAACGTGCCGTTGATCGGCAGGGTGCGCGTCACGTCGGCGGTGTAGAGGTCGTTGGTCTCGACGCCCGCGTCCAGGAGCAGCAGCTCGCCCGCGCGGACCGCGCCGTCGTTGCGGACCCAGTGCAGGGTGGTGGCGTGCGGCCCGGCGGCGCAGATCGAGCCGTAGCCGATGTCGTTGCCCTCGATGCGGGCGCGGAGGAAGAACGTGCCCTCGATGAAGCGCTCGCTGGTCGCCTCGGCCTTGTCGAGGCTCTTCACGACGTCCTCGAAGCCGCGCGCGGTGGCGTCGCACGCCTTCTGCAGCTCGGCGATCTCGAAGGCGTCCTTCACCAGGCGGGCCTCGGAGAGCTGGACGCGCAGCTCCTCGTCGCGCTCCGCGGTGACCTTGTCGGTGAGGGCGGCCTCGATGGCGGCGTCGTGGCCGCGGACGTTACGGACGGGGCCGGTGGCCTCGGCGAGCGCGGCGGGCAGCTCGCGGACGTCCTTCGCGGGGATGCCCAGCAGCTGCTCGGCCTCGGTGAGGGAGTTGCGGCGGCCGACCCACAGTTCGCCCTGGCCGTCGAGCCAGAACTCGCCGTTCTCGCGGTTGGAGCGCGGCAGCAGGTAGAGGGTGGCCTCGTGGCCGGTGTCGCCCGCCGGCTCCAGGACGAGGACGCCGTCCTGGGTCTGGTCACCGGTGAGGTACGCGTACTCGGTGGAGGCGCGGAAGGCGTACTCGGTGTCGTTGGAGCGGGTCTTCAGGTTGCCCGCGGGGATGACCAGGCGCTCGCCGGGGAAGCGCGCGGAGAGCGCGGCGCGGCGGTTCGCGGTGTGCTCGGCCTGCGGGATCGGCTGGAGGTCGTGGAGCTCGGTGTCGGCCCAGCCCGACTTCATGTTCTCGGCGAGCTCGTCGGAGACGGCCGGGTAGAGGCCGTTCTTCCGCTGCTTGATCGCCTCCGCTGCTTCGTTCTCTTCGGTCTCCTGCTCCGGGGTCTCCGGGATGAGCTCCTCAGACACGATTTGTCTCTCCTTGATACGACACTGGACCATCACCCATCGTACGGGCGTACGGAAGGGGGCCCAGGGCCGAAGGACCTGTTACCGGAGAGAGCGTCGGGAAAAGCCTCGCGGGGGCGGCCGGGGCGTCAGTCGAAATGGGCGGCGAGGATCACGACGTCCTCGGTCGAGTCGCTCCGGTCGAGGCCGTCGGGGAGCATCGTGCGCAGGACGTGGTCGGCCACGGCCGCCGGATCGTGCCGGCCCGCCCTCGGTACGGAAGCGGCGGCGGAGTGCAGCCGGGCGAAGGCGCGGTCCATCGCGTCACCGGTGCGGCGCAGCAGCCCGTCCGTGTAGAACAGCACCGTTTCGCCGGGCGCGGGGCTGAACTCCACGCTCGGCGCCTCCCAGCAGGCGAGCATCCCGAGCGGGGCGGAGAGCGTTGTCTCGACGTACTCGCAGCGCCGGTCGCCGAGGATCAGCGGCGGGGTGTGCCCGGCCCCGGCCAGCACGACCTTGCGGGCGGCGGGCTCGCAGTAGGCGAACAGAGCGGTCGCGGTCCGCGCGGGCTCGGTGAGCCGCAGCAGCAGTTCCAGGTCGGAGAGTACGGCGACGGGGTCCTCGCCCTCCATCACCGCGTACGCCCGCAGGCTGGCGCGGAGTCGGCCCATCGCGGCCATCGCGCTCGGCCCGGACCCGCCGACGGAGCCGACGGCGAGGCCGAGCGCGCGGTCCGGGAGCGGCAGCGCGTCGTACCAGTCGCCGCCGCCCCGGGGTCCTGTGCGGTGCCGGGCGGCGAGCTGGACGCCGGGGATCCGGGGGAGCCGTCTGGGCAGCAGCTCCTCCGCGACGGCGGCGATGTCCGCCCGGGCGCGCTCCAGCTCGATCAGGCGGGCCAGGTGCTCGGTGGCGTAGCGCGCGTAGAGGCCGGCGAGATGGCGCTGCTTCTGGGCCGGCTCGGCCGGTTCGTCGTAGAGCCAGTGCGCCGCGCCGAGCCGGCCGGCCGCCTCGGAGGCGAGGGGGAGGGTGTAGCTCGCGGCGTAGCCGAGCCGGGTGGCGACCTCGCGGTGCCGGGGGTCGAGGTCCTGCTCGCCGAGCAGGTCGGGGCCGGCGATGCCGTCGGCCGTGTCCGGCAGCCCGTCGAGGACGCGGCCGAGGTCGGTGGCCGCGCGCGGCACGGTTTCGAGGTGCCCGAGCTCGGCGTGGGTGAGCCCGAGACCGCGGGTGGCACACGGGCCTTCGCCGTTCGCCGGTTCCAGAACGAGAAGTCCGCGGCGGGCCCCGACGAGGGCGGCTCCGGCCTGCAACAGCTCGTCGAGGGCGCTGTCGAGGGTGCTCGTCCCGGCCAGCCGCTCGGTGAGTTCGTGCAGGGTCGTGAGGTCCGATACCCAGCCCGCCAGGCGGTCCTGGATGAAGGCTCCGGGCGGTCCCGGGACCTCGGTCAGGGGTGCGGGAGTGTGCGTTGAAACCGGAACCTCTGGATCGATTCCAGCCACTTTCGGCAGGTGTGGGGCGCTCATGGCAGCCAGCTTTCCGACCGGTGCGATTCGTCGAATAGCATCGCAAACCCCCATGTGATTCTGCGCCACTATCAGTGCATCCACATGTACACGCACAAGTAACCCGATGTCCAGCATTGTCCCTTCGGGGACCGGGCGATTCGTGCTCTCCCAGTGTCGGTTAACTTGGCCAAAAAATGCACCCTATGGACGCTATTTACGATCGACTGAGGCCGTTCGACAGGGGTACCTCCGGCGTCAGGTCGCCGGAGGAGCGTCATCCCGGGCATGCTGGGTACGTAAACGGTGATGCGCGGGCGCAGTTGTGATCGCCCAGGAACCCGGCAGCGGGTTCGGGCGTCCTAACCCGTGAACGTGACGCCCCCGCCCGGGACGGCGGGGTTCGCACCAGGGACGGCAGGCGAGGCGCAGGCCGCCCTCGCCCGCGACAGCCGGCCCGGCTCGACCCGCTCGGTTCGACCCGCACGACTCCGCCGGAGCAGCACGACTCCGCTCGGTCGGTGAGACCTTGTCCGGTTCGACTCCGCTCGACTCTGCTCAGCTCGGCTCGGCTCTGTTCCACCTCGGATCGGTTCTTTTCGGATCGATCTCACTCGGCTCGGCTCACGCTCGGTATCGACAGCACGCCCGTACCGCGGAACTGACGAGCACGTACGCACAGCGAAGAGATACGCACGTGGTGTCACGCACGCGTGGCGCCATGTGGACTCGGCGTTCAACGGAAAGGAACGAGCGCTCATGCGCGAGATCCTCGGAAGGCGACGCAGGCTCCGGCTCCGGCGCAAGGAGGCGACCGCCCGCCTCGACGCGGCCCTGACCTGCGCCACCGTATGGCAGTGGCCCGTGCTTCCCGGAGTGGGGACGGCGCAGGCCACCGCCCCGTACGGCGAGAGCGTCGGCCTCGGCTGCGCCTGCCCCGAACCCGACTGCGCCGTACCGGGCGCACACCCCTTCGACCCCGGCCTGCTGGCGGCCACCACGGACGAGCGCATGGTGCGCTGGTGGTGGACCAACCGCCCGATCGCCCCCGTGCTGCTGGCGACCGGCGGCCGCGCGCCCTGCGCGGTCAGCCTGCCCGCCGTGGCCGGCGCCCGGGCGCTGAGCGCCCTCGACGCGCTGGGCATGCGGCTCGGCCCCGTCGTGGCGACACCGACCCGGTGGTCGCTGCTGGTCGCCCCGTACACCCTGGAGCGGCTCGGCGAACTGCTGTACGCGAAGGACTGGGTGCCCAGCTCGCTCCGGTTCCACGGCGAGGGCGGCTATCTCGTCCTGCCGCCCTCCCGCACGGGCGCGGGCCAGGTCCGCTGGGAGCGGCCCCCGGGTCCGCTCGGAACGTCCGCCTCCTCGGTGTCGCGCGGGCGGGCAAAGGGCAGCGCTCCGGTGGCCGCGTCCCCCTGGTTGCCGGATGTCGAAGCGGTCCTCGACGCCTTGGTCGAGGCGAGCACCGGTGCGCCGGGCGGGGGCAGCCGGCTCGCCTACTGACGTCCTGCGGCTTCGGGATCGCCGGCGGTGGCTCTTCGTCAGGGGGCGGTCCGGCGTCCGGCTCACTCGAACGGGTGTGAGCCGGTCAGGATCCGGGGTATTCGGCTGCCGGGCGTCCCGGCGGCACCTATTCCGTCGATATCGTCGGTCCGTCGTCAGGAATTCCGCGCAGTTGCCAGGTGGGGCCACCATGAATCTCCGCATGATCGGTCTCACGGCAGCCGTGGTGTGCGGATGCTTTGTTCCGCTGGTTGCTTCCGCGCACCCCGCCGTTGCTCCGGATGCCGTATCGGTTGATCCGGTCGCCGGGAAATCATCTGGCGGATCGCCAGAAAGTCATAGGCCAAAGGTTTCTGATCAGCTCTCCGGAGATGATCCCCTCGCCCCTTCTTCGGCATTGCCGAAATCGCCATCGGGAATGAGCGCGGAAGCCGGTTCCCTGTCCGAGTTTGATCACGCGGGTGCGGCGGCGTGGGAACGGTCGGGTACGGCGGCGCGGTGCGGGCCCGAGGTGGTCGCACCGGAGGGCGTCGAGGCGCAGACCTGTGTCATGACCCGGGGCGAGACGGTGTGGGCGCGCCTCTACTACCGGAACGCGACCGGCGAGGAACTCCGTTCCGTGCTCACGCTGATGGGGCCGGGCGGGCGGACCGTGGAGCTGCACTGCGCACCGGCCGCGCACGACGAGCCGGACATCTGCGAGACGCCGCGCGTCCCCTCCTCGGGCCCGCCCGGATCCGCCACGGCGGTGGCGGAGTTCGTGGGCGCGGGGCCGGTGGAGGAGGCGCCGCTGCTGCTGCGCGCCGGATCGGAACGGGCGCCGGACGCCAGGGGCTGAGGCACGGGCGCTGTCACCAGAGGCCGAGCGCCGCGCCCCGGGGGTGTCACAGGGCGGGCCGCAGCCGGAAACGAGAACGCCCGGTCGCTGGCGACGGGGGATGCACCAGCGACCGGGCTTCTAGAACCGTAACAAGAGATCTGCTGTTCGCAAATTCGATCTCGCCTGTAGGGACGCGTATTTACTTACGAGTACGGCGAGTTGTGACGTGGGTCACCATCTTTGGCGTCCTGGTGTCACTGTCAGCTGAGGGTCACCTGACGGTTGGTGAGACCACCCCGGGCGCGCCGTTCCTCGGCGGTGAGCGGGGCGTCGGACGCGAGCGCCGTGGCCAGTCGCTCGGCGAACGCGACCGCGGGCTTCTCGCACGCCTCGGCCCCCATCGAACTCGGCAGGTCCCAGACGGGTACCACGAGACCGTGCGCCCGGAACGAGCCGACCAGCCGGGTGTCGTCGCCGAGCGAGGAGGTGCCCGCGGCGTGCAGCCGGGCGAGCGCGTCGAGGAGCTGCTCCTCGGGGTGCGGCATGACCCAGCGCAGGTGGTTCTTCTCCGGGGTCTCGCACCAGTACGCGGCGTCGACACCGGACAGCAGCGTCGTCGGGATCGCGGCGGCGTTCGCCCGCTCCAGCGACGCGGACACCTCGGCGGTGGCGTTCTCGGCGTCCGGCACCCAGAACTCGAACCCGGAATGCACCTCCGGCTCGAAGGCTGCGTCCGGGGCGAGGAGGTCCTGGAGGCGCGGGCCGTCGGCCGGTACGCGGCGGGCGGCGACCGGGGTCCCGGGCTCGGCCTCCAGGGCACGCTGGAGGGTGTCCGCGAGGTCGCGGCTGAGGTCGCCGGAGGAGGTGTCGTTCTGCAGGGCGAGCAGGACGGAACCGTCGTCGCGGCGCAGCGCCGGCCAGGCCATCGGCAGGACCGTCGCGAGCTTCACCGACGGAACCCCTTCGGGCAGCCCGTCCTTGAGGGTCAGCTCGACCGTGGCGGCGGGCACCAGCTCGCGCAGCGCGACCCAGTCGCACTCGCCCGCCAGTCCCTCGAAGGGGCGATGCACGAGCTCGGTCACGGCCTGGGCGGCGGCGCGACCGTGACACGCCTTGTAACGGCGGCCCGATCCGCACGGGCAGGGCTCACGGGCCCCGACGACCGGGATCTCACCGTCCTTGAGCTGCTGCTTCCCGGCCTTGGACTGAGGGCGCTTCTTGGCCATGGTGGGCATTCTCCCGATTGCGACAGTGCGGACTCGGCGCGAGCCTAGCCGTCCCGGGGGCCGTGCCCCGCCCACGTACGCGATCGGACCTCGCCGTCCGCCCCGCCGGCAGTCGCTCGCGGGCCCGTCCGCGCCACGCCTCTTCGCTCCGGCTCTCAGCCCACGTCGTCGAGAACGTCGGAGAAGTCCAGACCCTCGAACCCGGTGAGCCCGCCGACGCCGTTCGCGGCGACACGGTTCGTACCGCGGCCGTTCCTGTCGGAGCGGTTCCCGTCCGAGCCGTTCGCGTCGGAGCCGCTGCCTCCGATGCCGGGCGGCTTCCTGGACGAGACCAGGGCCCAGACGGTGACCTCGCCGGACGCGTCGTCCCGTACGCCCCACTCCTGGGCCAGGGCGCTGATGATGTTGAGGCCCCGGCCGCCGCGTGCCGTCACCGAAGGGGTGGCCGGAACCGGGCGGGTGGGACCGCCGCCGTCAGTGACCTCCACCGTGAGCCCGCCGCCGGTGTCCACCCGCCAGGCGGCGCGGATGTCCCCGTCGCCGACGTCGGTGTGCCGTCCGAGCGGCCTGCCGTGCCGGCAGGCGTTGCTGAGAAGTTCGGAAAGGATCAGAACAGCGTCGTCGACGACCGCGTCCGACACCCCGTTGCCGCGCAACTGCTCACGCATCCGGTGTCGTGCCTGCCCCACGCCGGCAGGACCATGAGGAATGGCCATGCTCGACGACGCGGGCACCTCTTGTGCCACCACCAACGCCACCCCCGAGACCTCCTTTGCCCCACGCCACGGGTTGGATGCCCCACCGGGCTGGACCGGAAACCGGCCAAGGCACTGCGGGTGACGCACTCGTGACGATCGAACGCGCAGCGAATGCGCCGGAGCACACCCCGTAACGGTCGAGGTCGGGGCTGCGGAGCGCCCTCTTCCGTACCGATTCCGGAGAAAACGCACCGCAGATGGTGCTAAACGCGACCCAGTTGGGACAGAACCTGCTTCGGACGGTTGGTGATGATCGCCTCGACGCCGAGTTCGGCACACAGCTCGACGTCGGCCGGTTCGTTCACGGTCCACACGTGCACCCGGTGCCCCGCGCGGTGCAGCCGCTCGATGTACCCGGGATGGCTGCGCACGATCCGCATGCCGGGCCCCGCGATCCGGGCCCCGGCGGGCAGCCGTCCGTCGCGCATGCGGGGCGAGACGAACTGCATCAGGTAGACCGTGGGCAGGGTGGGGGCGGCCGCCTGGACGCGGTGGAGGGAGCGGGCGGAGAAGCTCATGATGCGGATGGGCGAGGGCCCGTCGGCGGGCGGATCGGCCAGCCCGAAGCGCTTCAGCAGGTGCAGGAGCCGTTCCTCGACCTGCCCGGCCCAGCGGGTGGGGTGCTTCGTCTCGATGGCCAGCTGCAGATCCCGCCCGGTGGCCCGCACCTCGGTGAAGAGCTCCAGGAGCCGTTCCAGGGTGAGTACGGAGGTGAGCTCGCCCGGCACCGGATCCCAGTCGGGCGACTCCTCGTGATCCTTCCAGGAGCCGAAGTCGAGGGCGGCGAGGTCGGCGAGCTCCAGGGCTGACACGGCGCCGCGCCCGTTGGACGTACGGTTCACCCGCCGGTCGTGGACGCAGACGAGGTGGCCGTCGGCGGTGAGCCGGACATCGCATTCCAGGGCGTCGGCACCGTCCTCGATCGCCTTGCGGTAGGCGGCCAGGGTGTGCTCGGGGGCGTCGTCGGAGGCCCCGCGGTGGGCGATGACCTGGATGGAGGTGTGCGCGCTGCGCTGCCGTGCGTGGGTCACCCGGGCCATGGTGTCACCGCCGCGGGGGTGGCTGAGCACATGTCACCCTGGAGGTCCGTTTTGTCGGATGTAAAGATTGGTGTGCGGATGCACAGGTCCTGCTTACAGTGGCCCGACGTGTTGTGGGAAAAGCTGACCGCAGACACGTGCACAGCGGATTTCTTGCCGAATGCCGTCTGGATGCCGAGTGGAACCGAGGAGTAAAGAGCTGTGAGCACCGAGAACGAGGGCACCGAGGACCGCGCGGTACCGGCCGTGCCGTCCGTTCCGTCCGCACCTCCCGTGCCGGCCGACACTCCTGAACCGGCCACCGACGCAACCACGTCTCTGCCGCGGACGCCCGCGGCCCAGGACGCGCCCGCGCACGACTCCGCACACGACGTGCCCACGCACGACTCCGCACAGGACACGGCGCGTCTGCCGGTGCATGACACGGGCGCGACTCCGGGCGGCCCGGCCGTTCCGGGCGCTGACGGCGTACCCAGCGCCTCCGGCGCATCCGGCGCGGGGGCCCCGGCCGGCGCTCCGGCGCACGCGGAGGCGCCGCGCCACAACCCGACGCACCAGGGCGCTCCGGGACCTGCGGGCACGCCCGCGTACGGCCAGGGCGCCGCGCACCCGACCCCGAACCAGCCGCCGCATCCGACGCAGCCGCCGCAGCACCCTCCGTACGGATCGAACCCCGGATACGGAGCGGAGTCCGACCTCCCCGCGGGCGCCGCTTCCTGGCCGCCGCCTCCGCCCGCCGTCCCGTCGTACGCCGGCGGGGACGCCGGTCCGACGTCCGGCCACGCCGCCGGTCACGCGTCCGGCGGTATCGGCAACGGCGGCGGCCACGGCCCGGTCTGGGGCGCTCCGGTCCCGCCCGGCACGGACCCCGCGGGCGGCGGCAAGAGCGGCAAGAGCAAGGCGGGCGGCCTGGTGGCCGCCGTGGCTGTCGCGGCGCTCGTCGCGGGCGGCGTCGGCGGAGCCCTCGGTTTCTGGGCGGCCGACCGCAACGACGACGGCTCCTCCGGCAGCTCGACCACGGTGTCGGCGTCGGACACCCCGAGGGACCTGAAGCGCCCGGCGGGCACGGTGGCCGGGGTCGCTGCGAAGGCGCTCCCCAGCGTGGTCACGATCGACGCGCAGGGCGGCGACGGCGAGGGCGGCACGGGCACCGGCTTCGTGTACGACAAGGAAGGCCACATCCTCACCAACAACCACGTGGTGGCCTCCGCCGCGGAGTCCGGCGAACTGTCGGCGACGTTCTCCGACGGCAAGAAGTACGCCGCCGAGGTGGTCGGCCGGGCACAGGGCTACGACGTGGCGGTCCTGAAACTGAAGAACCCGCCGCAGGGCCTGGCCCCCTCCCCCTGGGCAACTCGGAGAGCGTCGCGGTGGGCGACTCGACGATCGCGATCGGCGCGCCCTTCGGCCTGTCGAACACGGTCACCACGGGCATCATCAGCGCGAAGAACCGCCCGGTGGCGTCCGGGGACGGTCAGAGCAACAAGAACTCGTACATGAGCGCCCTGCAGACCGACGCATCGATCAACCCGGGCAACTCCGGCGGCCCGCTGCTGGACGCGACAGGCGCGGTCATCGGCATCAACTCGGCGATCCAGTCGACCGGCGGCGGCCTCGGCCAGTCCCAGGCCGGCTCGATCGGCCTCGGCTTCGCGATCCCGATCAACCAGGCCAAGAACGTCGCCGAGCAGCTGATCAAGACCGGCAAGCCGGTCTACCCGGTGATCGGCGCGACGGTGACGATGGAGGAGAAGACCGGCGGCGCGGCGATCTCCGCCGAGGGCGCGGGCGGCACCCCCGCCGTCACCCCGAACGGCCCGGCGGCCAAGGCGGGCCTGAAGGCGGGCGACGTGATCACGAAGTTCAACGACACCGTGATCGACAGCGGCCCGACCCTGATCGGCGAGATCTGGACCCGCAAGCCGGGCGAGAAGGTGACCCTGACGTACGAGCGCGACGGCAAGGAGGCCACGGCCGAAGTCACCCTGGGCCAGCGCGAGGGCGACAGCTGACCGGCTAGGCTGTCCCACGCGTCGAACCGGCCCCTCGCGGGCCTGACGGCCCATCGGCTTGCACAGCGACCGGGCGGCAGACGCGGGGTGGGTTGCCCGAGCGGCCTAAGGGAACGGTCTTGAAAACCGTCGTGGCAGCGATGTCACCGTGGGTTCAAATCCCACACCCACCGCCAGGTGAGAGAAGCAGCAGGTCAGAGGGCGGGTCTCCGAAACGGGGGCCCGCCCTCTGCGCTCACCTTGTCTCACCCCACGCCCCTGATTCCCGGTGTCGACCAGGGCGTGTGGGCCATACGCGGGCCAGGATCGGCCCTACTCCTCGGCGCAAAGCCCCAGCTCAACGAGCCGGTTGGCCGCCGCTGACCCGCCCTTGAGGAGCTTGGCGTAGAACCGGTAGAGCACGGCAAGGCTGTGGCCGGCGCGGTAGGCGGCTTCCACCGGGTCCATGCCGGACTTGATCCACAGGGAGATCGCGGCGTGCCGCAGGGAGTACGGGACCTCCGCCAGCGCGGTTCGGATCTCCTGCTCGCTGAGCACCGCCTTCCGCGCTTCGCTCCAGACCTCGGAGTATTCGTTCGACGTCAGACGGCCGCCACGCACCGCCGGGAACAGTCGGCCGTCCGGTGCGACACCGAAGCGAGCGATGTGGGCGCGGACCATGCGCACGTATATCGGCGGGACGGGAACGGCGCGTACGGCCTTCCGCGCCCGGTGCTTCAGGCCGCGCTCGTCGTGCGACTTCCCGCTGTCGGTCCAGCCGCCCCCGACTTCCGGGTGGCTCTCCGACACCAGCACTTCACCCCACGCCTCCGGCTCGCTCTCGGGCGGCAGGATGAAGTCCGATTCCTTGAGCGCCGCGGCTTCGCCGGGGCGCGTCGCCACGTAGTAGACGGCCCCGTAGAACGCCTCCAGACGCTCACCGCGTTCTCCCTGCGCGGCCACGGCGGCGAGTAGAGCGCGAGCGAGTCGAGGGCCGGGCACCCACCGGGAATCGACCTCGTCTGAGGTCTGCGGAGCGGCCCAGTCCACCGACAGGAACGGGTGGCGGGTGAGGAGGGCGCGTTCCTCAACCGCGTAACGGAAGGCGTTGCTCAGCACCATGCGCTTCCGGTTGGCGGTGTTCTCCGCCGCAGGCTTCCCGTTCAGGAGCCGGGAAAGGGCTGTGAGCGCCGCTCGCACGTGCTCCGGCTTGGCGGCTTCGTCCACCCTCATCGAATGCTGTCCAACCCACTCCAGTGCCTTCCGAATTTCGTCGGGCGGTTCTTGGGCTTCGGCGCGCGAGACGAGCTGATCCTTCGGCCCGTCCACGGCCCGGAACGCCCACTGGTACAGAGCGGCGCGAAGCACGCGGGCGTCAGGTCGGGTGCCGGTGCCAGTCGTGAAGACGGGCGTTACGACCGCGAGGGATTCCGCGATGCTCGCTCGATGCTTCGCCGCCGCCCCGGGCCACTTCATCAGGACGTACGCCTTGGCGTGCTCGAACCACGTTGGCATCGCGAGGGCGGCAAGCTCCTTCTCCGGGAGCCCGGTCTCCTCATCGAACTGCTGCCCCGCTCGCAGAGCGGCCATGAGCTGAGAGCGACGCCCGTCGGCCTGCGGTTTGAGAGTGAAGCTCTTCGAGTGCCCCTCGGCTCCCACACGCCAGCGGAGTTCCCAGGGCTTCGGCCGGCCTTTTCGCTGCCGGATGGACCAGATGACGACGTCGAAGGTGAGCATGTCTCTCCATGAAGAGAGGGCCCGCCGTGGCGGGCCCTCTCAGATCTCGTCGGTGCGGACTCAGGCGGCTTCCTCGTACCTGGCGAGCCAGGCGTCAAGGTCGGCACGGCGCACACGTACTTGGTGGTTGGGAAGCTTGATGAGCTTGGGGGCGAGGCCCCGTGCGCGAAGGCGGTAGAAGGCAGCGCGGCTCATGTTCAGTTCGGCGAGGACTTCCGGGAGCTTCAGCATCTGAGGGCGGGCCACGGTGCGACTCCTAGTGCTCTGGTGGAGGTGGAGTGACATTGCTCTGAGTCGTGACTCATCGCGACTCAGAGCGGGATTGGGCGGGTCTGAGTCGCGATGAGTCACGACTCAGGCAGATGTGGTTCGGCCGTGCTGAGCGCGATGCCGGTGTAGGTGGCGACCTGCCGGCCGTAGGCGTCGCGGGGGCGGGTGCGGTTGAGCTGGGGGACGACGGAGAGGAGGTTGCGGCCGAAGAGCTGCTTCGTGCCGATAGCCCGTACGCCGTTGTCCTCGGCCCATTCGCGCCAGGCGTTCCACAGGACGTCGACCGGGACGTCGCGGGTGGGGCCGGTGATGCAGCGCTCTCGGACGAATGCGCTGGTGGGGGAGGCGGTGTCCTGCATCATCGTGATGGCGTCCTGGGAGGACGCGGGTTCGGTGATGCGGCCGTTGCGCTCCAGGCGGGCGAGGCCGTCCAGGGCCCAGTTGATGATGCCGGGCATCTCGGCGGCGAGCTTTTCGGTGAGTCCGGTGTCCTCGCGACCGAGCCAGGAGACGGTCATGTTGAGGACGACGAACCGCCGGGCGATGACCCCGCTGCTGTCGCCGAAGTTCGGCAGCTCGTTGGTCAGGACCATGAGCCGGGTGGGGAGCTTCCCGGTCCAGACGTCACGGTACTTCCGGTCGATGTCGATGGTGTCCTCACCGGAGATGGTGAGGAGCCGTTCGACGACCTGCCCGCCGTCGCCGGACAGGCGGGCGTCGGAGATGACCGCGAGGGGTTTGCCGACCAGGGTGGAGAGCCCGAAGTTCGTGCCGAGCCCGGCGAGGGTGGGCCCGGCAAGGTTCTCCTTGCCGACCAGCTCTTTCAGGATGCGGGCGATGGTGCCCTTCCCAGACCGGGAGGGCCCTTTCATGAGCAGGATCTTCTGCTGGTCGGTGCGCCCGGACAGGACGTAGCCGAACCACTCCTGCAACGCGGCGACGGAGGCGGGATCATCGGGCCAGATCCCGCGCAGGAACCCTTCCCAGGTGGGGGCGGTGGCGGTGGGGTCGAAGTCGTAGGGGACGGAGACGATGTTGAAGAACCCGGGTCCGTGCGGAAGCAGCGCCCGGTCCCGGATGCGCAGGAGCCCGTTGCGGCACGCGACGATCGGGCTGTCGTCGTGCCGCCCCTGCTCGTGGTCGATCCAGGACGGGGCGTCGGTGTCGGCGGGCAGCAAGCTGATTGCGGACATGGCGTCGAGAAGATTGCTGATCTTCGTCTTCGTCGGTGCCCATGGGTGAGCCTCGGGCTCGCCCTTCTTGCTCAGCACGGTGTGGACGCAGTGCTCCAAGCGTTTGTAGAGGCCGGCGCGCATCTGCTGTTCGTCGTACTCGCGCCAGCAGGTGCCGGTCCAGTGCATCCACGAGCCCCGCCAGCGGCGCAGTCGCAGGTGTCCTTCCTGGGTGGTCCAGTCGGGGACGATCCGCCGGGCGACGGCGAGAGGGTTGGAAGGTGCGGGCAGCTCCTCGGCGGTGTTCACGCGGGGGTCCTCCCTTCGGTCTGGATCGGGCAGGTGGCCCGGTGGGTGGCGTGGTCGTCGATCAGCGCGAGGACGCGGGCCTGGCCCCGGGCGGTCTCGTGACGGCCGCAGGAGCAGAACGACTCGGCGGCCGGACGCGCGTTCCGCCCTGGGGCGCTGATCCGGAGAAACCCGACCGCCCGCCGCCCGTCTCCGACCTGTTGGTCAGGGAGAACAGCAACGGGGACGCCTTCGGCGACGCCTTTCGGCTCGCCACCGGTCATCCGTGCTGCGGCCGTGCTGGCGGCCTGCGGGGTGTTCGGGGTGGCAGCCAGGCTCTTAAGGCGGAGATTGGGGGCAGTGGTCATGCCGGCCGCCCGGGGTTGTTGGCGATGGACCAGTTGAGAGCGCTGGTCACGGCGGCGCGGCACTCACTGTCGCGGAGGCCAGCCGCCAGTCCCGCTGAATTAAGAGCCTGCTCGACCTCATGGCGGTCGAGGTCGCCGGACGGGATGAACCGCCCCAGGGCGCGGGCGGCCCGAACCAGCGTCCAGTTCCGCACACCCTCCCCGGCCCCGGCGACGGCCGCCGTTTCGGCCCTGAGAGCCGCTGCCGCGTACCTGGACGTACGAACCGGCACGGGCGCGGCCATCAATGCCCGCGACGGCTGACGGGGCGTCAGAAGGGCGTACAGCCATTCCGGGAGCGGTACGGGCTCGGTGGGGTCGACCACCTCGTACGCACCGTTCGGGAGGGTGCTGCCAGCGCCCACGACGTATCCGCCGTGGGCGCGGGTGTCGATGTGCTTGCCGAGCCTGCCCGCGCTGTTGCCGAGCCGGGCCCCGACCGGGGCGGTGAAGTACAGGTGGTGTCCACCGCCGCTCGCGGTCCGGGTCCGGTAGGTGGCGGGGACGGTCTGCCCGGCGCGCTCGCAGAGCGCTTGCAGGGAAGTGACGCCGTCAGGCGTTCCTTTCGGGTCCTTCGCCTTGACCGAGTCCAGGTCGACGACGACCAGCCCACTGGGCCCGGTGGCGATGCCGACGTTAAACGCGCCGGCCGACCACGCCTTGCGGATGCGGTCGGGGTCGATGGTGGCCCGCTGTTCCCACTTCCGGTGACCGGCCGTGCAGTCGCCGGTGCCGGGGCAGGCGATCTCACCGTGGAGGGCGGGTCGCTTGTCGCGGGGGCGGAGCGGGAAGACGTGCCACCCGCGCCCGGCCGCGTCCAGGGCCGCGGCGAGGAGGTGGCCGTTCACTCGGCCGCCCGATCGGTCGCGGCGGGCTCGTCGTGGGCGGCGACGATGTCCATGAGCAGGGTCTCGGCGGCCATGAGGTGACCGACGAGCACGTTCGGGTTGGTGAGGTCGATGGGGCGGATGTTCGCGACGTAGGCGCGGGCGGCCTCGATCGCGATAACGCGTGCGGCCTCCCGCACGACGGTGGGGTACGTCATGATGGATGTCTCCAGTTCCCTGTGTGCTGGCAGACGAGAGCGGCCCCGGATCATTGGTGTGAGAGGGGCCGCTCTCGGCTTGCCGGGCGGTATCCGGAATCCCCGCTCCTGGTTGGGCGGGGAGGCTTGGGCGCCCCCTGTCGGGGTGCGTGTGGAGGGGGTTTCGGGGGTCTGACCTGCGGCGCCTCCCCGCCTCCCCCGATGGTCATTTCTGCTGATCAGAGCGGGGGAGGCGGCATGGGGAGGGGGTTGGGGAGTTCTCCCCGCCTCCCCGGGCCGGGCGGGGTCGCCTCCCCGCTACTCGGCGGCGGAAGCGGAACCGTCGGCGGGCCGGTTGGCGAGGTGGCGGAAGAGCCGTTCGCGGTCGATGACCATCCGGCCGTGGGACTTGTAGGGCTCGGCCCCGGTGCCGTCCAGGACCCGCTTGAGGTCCAGGTGCGACCACGTGCCGTAGGTGTCCTCGCTCAGCGCGGTCAGCCGCTTGAGGACGTCCGTGGTCAGGACGCGGGAGGCATCTCCGAGGACGGTCATGACGTCGGTGAGCGGGTCGCGCTCCTCACCCCGGTCGACTGAGTGGAGGGTGGTGACGCCGTCGCGCAGGGCCTTGGCCCGGTTCGCGATCTCGGCGGCGTCGTCGGTGCTGATGTAGTGCGTCCGCACCGTCAACGCGGCCTGCCCGGCGGGAATCTTGATCCCGTCCGAGGCGACGACGACCGTGCCCTTGTCCAGCCCGGGGCGCAGGAGGTTCGGGGCGGCCCCGCCGTCAACGGCCTTGTCCCCGAGGGCCATGCGGGCCTGGGACTCGGTGCCGAGAGCGAGGGAGGCGCGGGTGTGGGCTCCTTCGCGGACCAGCTTGGGGAGGTTCTGGTCGGTGGGGTCCTGCGTGCCCTCGTAGAGCAGTACGTCCACGGCCCGGCCCTGGTTGTGGATCTTCCGTGCGGCCATGAAGTAGCGGGAGGTGGCTTTGGACCCGCCGTAGGGGCGCTTCTCACGGTCGACCACGGGGCACATGAACGCGACCTGCGCCTCATCCACGATGCCGATCAGCGGCGTGAACACGGTGCCCGGGGGTGCCTGGATACGGCGCTCCATCTCCTTGACCAGGTCTTCGAGCATCTCGGTCGCCTCGATGACGTGGTCGTCGGTCGGCCCCTGGATGAGCACGGTGGCGAGCCCGTCGAACATGCCCCAGTCCCCGACGCCCTTGAGGTCCGCGATCCGGAACTCGACACGCGGGTCGAGGGCGAGCCAGAGGGCGAGGGCGCGCAGGGCGGCAGTCTTGCCCTGGTTGGACAGCCCGGTGATGAGCATGTGCCGCTGGTAGAGGCTGATCAGGGCCGCGTCCCCGCGCAGGTCCTGGCCCCACGGGGCCTTCCCCTTGGCGTAGTCGGCGGTCAGGGTGGTGTCCGTCATCAGCGGCGACGGGCCGATCGGCTCGTCCAGCGCCCCGCTGTCCGCGATCCACAGCCGCACGGTGCGGGCGGCCTGCGGGATCGTGATGAACACCTCGTGCTCGTGCCGGGCCAGGTTCTCCGCGAGCTTCCGCCGGCGCTTCTGCACCTCGTCCGTGGCAACGCCGGAGGGGAGGGTGACGTCGACTTCGACGCCGCATCCGGCGATCCGGATCGGACCGAGCATCGCCGCCCCCGCATCCCCCATCTCCTTCACCGCCTGCCGCAGCGGCGCGATCCCCAGGTCCCGCAGAGCGGTGACCACGACGGACGGAGTGATCGGCGCACCGACGTCCGCAGCACGGGCCGGGAGAACCCACTGCGGTGCGGCCTGCTGATGACGGCCCACACCCCACAACGCGAGCAGAGCAGCCCAGGGTCCGAGGCCGACCAGCGGGCCCCACACCACGGTGATGATGAGGACGATCCAGCGGACCAGTTCAATTAGGGCGAGGGTGGGGGTGGCGAGGTCGGCGAAGTTCTCGTTCGCCACGGCGAGGATGATCCCGAGCAGCAGCAGGCCGCCGGCGGTGATGCCGAGCCCGGCCGCCGCCCCCTTGGCCGCCTTCACCGGGGCGGACAGCAGGTCCATGCGCCGCTGGTGACGGGCCGCGCGGAACCGCTGACCGCGCTCCTCCCACTCGGTGGCGAGGTCGAGGTTCCCCGCGGCTTCCGCCGCCCGCAGCATGCGCTCGTACCGGGCGGCGGTACGGCCCTCCCACGCACGCCGGGCCACGATCCGACCCCCGCCGACCACGTACATGCCGTGCCGGACGGTGAACCGGCCCGCCGTACGGGTCCGCTCGTGCGTCGCGGCCGCACGCAAGGCGCGAGCCGTACGGACCGCCCTGGAGACGCGGGGAACGGGCGGCGGAGCGTCGAGGGTGGTGGGGTCCTTGGCCAGGCTCACCACCGGTTCGGGGGTGGTGGGGCGGTGGTCGTCGAGGTGGTGCACGGTCCCCATGACGGGGACCGTGCCGGCGGGTTCGGTCATGATGAACGTGCCTCTCCTGCTCAGTGCAACGGGATGGGGTGAGGGGGCGGCCGGTTTCCTTGGCCGGGTCCGGCCGCCCCCGCTCAGCCGCGCTCGGCCTTGTGGACGGCCCGCTCAGCGAGGCGTACGCGCTCCTCGGCGGCCTTGCGGGCCTGCCGGGCGGCGGCCTTGTCCGCACGCGGTGCGGTGCGCTCGGCGGCCTTGGCGGCGGCGAGATCGTGGCGGGCCTCGGCCTGCACCCGGTGCAGCGCGGCCAGCTCCAGAGCCCCGCGCTCGGCAGCGGACCGGTCGATGCGCTCGATCTTCCGGCGGATGTCCGGGTCCACGCAGTCCGCGAGCGCCTGACGGAAACCCTTCCGGAAGAGCTTGGCGCGCTCCCGGGACTCGGCACGGGTGTAGCTGAAGACGATGGGGTTGCTCGACACGGTGGACCTCCAGACGGGTGGGGCCGGACTGTCCGACTCCCCAACCACCCCCGAACCACGTCGGGTTCGGGGGTGGCGGGCAGCCGTCAGGCGGGCCGCAACTCATGGGAGTGGCACAGCACCGGGCCGACCAGCAGCCCGACACGGTGCACCGTCCACCGGCCCCCGGTGAGGGGCCCCGGAGGGGTCTCGTCGACGATCCGACCGGTACGACCGGCCGCACGCGGGTCGTCCTCACAGGAGACGATCCGTACCTCTTGACCAGCCTGGAACACGGTGGGCCTCCCCTCGGGTCAGCGGCGCTTGCGGGCGGCCTTGGTGTCGCTCACGGACTTCACGACCGTCACGACACCCCAGGCGCACACGGAGGCGACCAGGGCCAGCAGAGCGAGGTTCGCGGCGATCGCGGTCAGCACCCCGACCAGCAGGGGGCCGAAGTAGATCCCGGCGGCGACCGCCCCGGCGCCCACGCCGGAGCCGAGCGCGAGGCGCTGAACCGTGCGGTCCGGGGGTGCCTGGTGGACGTGGATGACCTGCGGTGCCGTGTTGGTGGGCTGGTAGGTGGCGGGGAGGTGGTCGGTGTAGGCGGGGGTTCCGTCCGGGAGGTGCACGACGGACGGCCGGCGGGGTTCGGGCAGGTGCTCCATGACGGTCCTCTCAGGCTCCGTGGTGGAAGTCGGCGGCGGCCTGGGGGCCGGTGTCCGCGATGCCGGTCAACACCTCGTCGATGTGGTCGAGGGTGACGTAGAGCATCCGGCTCTTTCCGCCGCTGCTGATCCGCACGGCCACGGCGGGCTCCGCGCGGTCGGTACCGCCCCGCAGGACGACCGGTTCAGCGGTCAGGGCCGAGCGGTCTCCGGCTGCACTGGTGAAGCGGTAGGTCATGGCGGTGTCCTTCCGGGTCAGGCGGGGGTGTCGTGGCAGGGGACGCACATGCCGAGGGAACGCGGGATGCAATACCCCACGTCGGTGCGGCAGTTGGGGCAGGTGCGGCGTGCCCGCATCGCCGCCGCCAGAGCAGCGGCACGGCCCGGGGTCATGGGCCGGACGGGGCGGGCGTGGTCGATGCGGTAGAGGTAGGCGACCAGCGGGCCTCGCCCCCGACGCCGGGGGCGGTGGAGTTCCGCGACGACGTCCTGACCACCCGGCCGCAACCCCAGCGCGCGGAGCTGTCGGCGGGTGGCCAACCCGTCGGGGGCGAGTCGCCACCGGTAGATGTCGGCCATCAGGCCGCCGCCTCACCCGTGCCGGCCGCCTGCTCGCGCTCGGCGCGCAGGGTGTCGCGCAGGACGCGGGCCTTGGCCGGGGACGTGTGGACCGCCTTGCGGATGCCCTCGGCGGTCAGCTCCCGATCCGACCAGTCGGCCGTAGCCGTACGGGCCTCGGTCAGGAGCTGGTCGGCCGACCGCACCGGTCGACTCGATCGGGCCGACTCGGGGACTCGACCGGTCGCCCGGCGCGGGCGGGTCGACTCGGCGGCCACCGCGCCGACCGGGGCCCGATCGGTCGACTTCACCAGCGACACCACCGGGGCCGCCGGAAGCGCCGCAGGAACCGGGGGCGGGGTGACCGGGGCGGGGGCCGATACTCCCAGGTCAGCCTTAGACCGATTTACATATGTCTCGGCCGATTCATCCTGATTCGGTGTGGTGGTCGGTGTCTCGACCGGTCGGTGGTGCAGGACCTTGGCGACCAAGTCGGAGCCGAAGTAGATCGAGCCGACCGGCAGCGACGTGGCCAGCAGGACCAGAGCCCAGTTGGCCGGGTCCCAGTCGGCCAGTCGACCCCAGTCGACCACCTCGTCGTGCAACTGCGGGACGAGTCCGTGGACGTAGTTGAGGACGAGTGAGGCCAGGGTGTAGGCGGCCAGCACCCGCAGCGCGAACCGTCGGGCGTCGTCGGTCAGGACCAGGGTCGCGACCAGCGCGAGGGCCATCAGTCCGTCGACGACGAACGGGTAGAGCGTCGCTGCGGTGGGGTCGGCCCCGGTGGCGGTGGCGACGTCGCGCAACGCGTTCCAGGAGACCCGGAACGCCATGCCGACCACGCCGACCAGAGCGGCGATCAGCAGGCACTTGCCGAAGCGGTTCATGCCGCACCGCCGATCAGCCGGGGGTTGTTCAGGCCGGTGAGCATGGCGATCTCGTCGCCGGTGAGCGTGGTGCGCTTGTCCATGGCTTCGGCCACGGTGCGGATCTCCCGCCACAGGTAGCCGATCCGGCGGCGGGCCATGCCCTGGACCATGGCCCAGGACTTCCCGCCCGCCGGAACGCGCCCGGGGTCGAGCCGGTAGCCGAGGGACGCGAGGACGTCGACGGCCTGATCACGATCGTGAGCGGCCGCGCATGCCATGGCCCGCTGGGGTGTCCACAGCCCGTGCACCATCAGGTACTGGACCTGGGCGATCTCCCCGGCGGCGGCCTGGGCGGCGAACCGCCACGGGTGAATCGCCTCCAGGCTCTCCACCGAGACCGACGTCACGCCGGTCACCGTGGACTGACCCGGGGCACTGACCCAGGCGATGACCTCGCTGGAAACCACGTGCATCCCGTAGGACATCGCCACAACGGCGTGCCCCGCCTCGTGAAAGGCCGTACCGAGATGCGCCTGTTCGTGCGTGAGGTGCGTAGCGGCGCGGGCCCGGCGGCGACCCCGGTGGTCCAGCAGAGCGGGCGGGGGCGCGGTGGAGGTGCTCATGCCGCCCCGCCCGAGACCGTCGCGACGAAGGTGCGGTTGGCCAGGTCCCGGCGGGCGGCCAGCACCCGCCGGCGGGCCCGGCGGATACGCCGCGCGTCCAGCTCGGACGGCGTTCGGTCGATGGTCATGATCTGCGCGTCGAGGAGCGCGACCTCCGCCAGGATCAGCGGCGACTCGACCTCGATCGCGTCCAGCTCGGCGTCCGACGGCTCACCGTCGAACGGGGCGGCGGCCGTAACGGCAGCCTGAAGTGCTGCGATGCTCTTCATGGGTCGTGTTCTCCCTAGCAGGTGCGACGGCCCGAACTGAGGCCCCGGTGTTCCCGCACCGGGGCCTCGCGCCGTCTGGCGAAGGTCGTTCGTGGGCTACGAGCGACCACGGCGACCCGGCACCGCCACCCCGCCGGCAGGGCGGGGTGGCGGTGCCGGACACCGTGAGCGCTGGTGCTTCGGTTCTCGTGTTCGCTCGGCGCTGCTCGGTCCGGGGAGATCCGAAGTCCCGAACGTCTGAGGTGGCAGCTTCAAGGTGTGCCGTAGCGGTTCTTTCGAGTCGGTGGCGTGTCCCCCATGTGGGGTGTTGGGCCCCGGTGTGACGGGGGCCTCTTCTCGGCCGACTGGTCTCCACTCACCTCGGCCGGAACGGTCACGGTCGCCGAACTGCGGTGGATCACGCTGTGGAATTTTGGCGTGACGGACTCGCCTCTCCGTACATTCCGGGTTGGGCGATAGCCACAACAAGAGACTGGACCGGTGGACCGGTCCAGTCAAGTAGCGATTTTGCTCGTGACCTCCGTTTCGAGAAGAGAAGTGCAGCTCAGGTGGGGTTTGCGGGCAACAAAAAAGCTGAACCGGTGGACCGGTCCAGCTGTCTCTGTCGCTGCCTTGCGCGCCTACATGGCGTAGGTATCCACCTGCTCAAAGAACGACGAGGGAGTGACGCCTTCTTCGCAGACCAGCGGATTCCCGCGCTCGTCATAGGCCGTGTGCAGCAGTACGGCGACCGGCGTGTTCAGAGAGAGCTGCAAGCGGTCAGCCTCCGTTTCCGACGCGAGGCGCACGGTGGTGACGTCAACGCCTTCAGCCGGCCCACGTCCGGTCTGTCGTCGTACGTAGCGTGTTGTTCCCTCGGCGATGGGGTTGGTGTCTGCGAGGCGCGGAGACGCTTCTGCAACGTCCGGGGGGAACCACGCCTCAACGCAGCTATTCGGCGTTCCATCCGGGAGCTGGAGGACTCGAACACGGCGGAGCGCCCGTGTCCCGGGCGAGAGGCGAAGGGCGGCGGCGACGCGGGCAGGGGGTTCGGCCCAGTCGGGATCGCCAACGCGCCGGAATGGCATCCCGCCCAGGATGCGCGCCGATCCCGCTCGGCGGGAGCCCGCAGGACGCGCCACGGGTGTCTCCGTGACGACGAACCCGGTCCCCTGCTTGGCCACAACCACGCCGTCGTTGCGCAGTACATCTACAGCCTTGATGGCGGTGGCTCGCGACACGTCCCACTGCTCGGCCAACTCGCGGCCCGATGGGATCGTCGCTCCAGGCTCGATCTCACCAGCGGCGATGCGGGCGCGAAGGAACTCTGCGATCTCTTCGTACTTCAGGACTGCCATGGCTTCCCTTAACTCCCTGCACTGGACTGGTCCACCGGTACACACGATACTGCGACCATGTCGAATCTCGAATTGGCGCCCTCCGTGATGCGGTTCTACGGCGAGACGGTGAACGAGGACAGCCGTCTGCGCAGCTCAGCAGACGGCCGGATGGAACTGGCTAGGACTCAAGAACTCCTCCGACGTTTTCTGCCAGCTGCGCCTGCGCGTGTGCTTGACGTTGGCGGAGGGACCGGTGTGCACGCTGAGTGGTTGGTCAAGGACGGCTACGACGTCGTTCTGGTGGACCCAGTGCCCCGTCACGTGGAGGCTGCATCAGCGGTGTGCCCGGCGCTCGTCGGAGACGCGCGTGCTTTGCCAGAGGTAGATGGGCTATTCGACGTCGTGCAACTTTTTGGGCCGCTCTACCACCTGCCCGACCCTGCCGACAGGCATCAAGCGCTCGCGGAAGCTGCCCGAGTGGCTAAGCCTGGTGGACTCGTAGCCGCCGCTGCGATCAACCGCTACGCCTCGCTGTTCGAGCACGTTACGTACGCCCACCTGCATACCGAACGGATTCACAACTCGGTGTCCAAGATTCTGGAGACGGCGGTCTACGACGGGGCGCGGGGGTTCACCCTCTCGTACTTCCACCGTGGCGAGGAGTTGGTGGAGGAGCTGGTGGCCGCCGGGCTGGAGGGTGTGCAGGTCTTCGGTATCGAAGGCCCGGCGTGGTCACTAGTGAAGGCAGCGGAGCAGCAGCCGGGTGAGGGCCCCACAGATGAGCTGATTGCCTCGGCCATGGCCGCGGCCCGTATGGCGGAGCCATACCCGGAACTCCTTGCCGCCAGTTCTCACTTGTTGGCGGTGGGAACCGTCCCCGCCGTGAAGGGGGATTGAGGGCGGTGCGATCCACGTGCTCTCGACATGCGAAAATAGCCACGTTGCCAAACGCGGCTTTAAAATATCAGGCTATTCACCTGCCTAGCGCACTTCTCTCTGCGTGAATTGCATGAGGGTCGCTCAACTCTAGGGCAGATTGAATTTGTGGATCAATGAAGCTCAATTGGCTGTCAAAGCGATGTTGTAGATTGCTGACGAGGCGCGCGATTGTATTTCCGCACGTCCCCTTGTCGAGGTAGATTCGCATCCACTGAAGGCCGATCTCCAGTCTTAGAGTGTGCCCAACGTGGAGGTCGACGGCCTCAACCGTTGCCACATCGCCTGAGACTTCGGGAATTCCCCAAAGTCTGAATGGTTGCCTGGAGGCGAATAGATTCGCCACAAAGTGTCCCAAGTCGGGAATGCGTCGACTGAAGCGGACTGCGATGGGTGCTCCATCGAATCTCGATCCGCCTTCGTGCTCTAGGGGTGACCAGTTCAGCGAGCGATCCTCGCAGAGGCGGATGAAGTTTTGGTATCGCTGAATAACGGTATCGACGAATTGAAAGTGGTATTGAGGGTCGCCGGTAGCGGCGAACTTTCCCATCCTGTCTACACCCTCGCTCAGACGCCCAAATTCGGGGTTGTTTAGAGTCACCTGAACGCTATCGAAGGATACCGCCGAGCGGTACTTTTCGTCGTGGGAAATGTGGCGCAGTAGGCGCTCTGCTCCTTTTCCGGATAGGTTAATGGTCAAATCTTGGGCAGGGTCATCCTCGGTAAGGAAGTCTTTCCCGTGGAACTTCGTGCGAACGCGATTGGAGGTAGCGCTTGGCCAGATGTTCTCTAGGTGACCGGAAGGGAGCCACATCCAGTCTAGGTCTCGCCGGCGTTCTACTTTTTCGTGTAGGTACGGGCTAATTTTGCGCATGGGCATGCAGGTATGAATTGACCAGAACCGCTCTCCCAATTGGTCAACCCACAATTCCCCGTTATCGACGAATACGCGGAACAGGAAAGCGTCATCCGTCGGGGCGTAATTGTTCGCTCCGAAAATAGCGTTGATTTTAGCCTCGGGGTCGTTCCCTTCGCAGTGAGCCTCAAGCACCACTGTGCGCGTGGGTCCAGACGCTTCCAGCAGCCGCTCGACCATGGTCGCCCGAGTCGTCATGGCCTCTCCTCTGCCTCGTCGTCTTCATTATCGTCACCGTTCCCCAGCTCCTGGAGTAGGTCAAGCTGGTTTGGGTCCGGTTGGAGGCGCGCTCGTGACCGTGTTCTTCGCGACATGGCCTGGTATGCCTGTGTTCGGCCTCGGGCGTCGAACGCCTCGGGGGTCCGCAGCACCTGGACGATGGTGTCGTCCTTTCCCGGCCCCAAGCTGCACCGAAAAGACTCAGGGGACTCTCGGGCTACTTGTCTGGCTGCCCTGTCCACTTTGCTTTGAAGCTGTCTGCGCGCAGCCTTGCCGTAGTAGGCGTAGTACCGGCAACAGTCTTCGGCGAGTCGGCGGACTGTGACGCTGGTCTCCCCAAGTGCTGCGGCTTTCACGAGCAGGCTGCGAACCGGGGCCAGGAACTCGCTGTCATCCGACTCGTGGTCGTAAGGGATGTAGGTGGTTGGTGGGGCGACGAGTTCGACACCTCGTGGGGGAAAGCCGGCCCGCAGGTGCTCGGATGCGCGCTCGGGAGTAACGAGTCGGATCGATTTGTCCGATGCTGTCACGAGCGGGTAGTCGACCTCGGCGCTAGCTAGGCTCAGTAGAAGGCGTTCGGTGTGCTCTTCCAAGCCTAGGTAGGCGACCTCCAATGTCGGAGTATGTGCGCGAGGCAGGTTAATAGAGGTGGCCTGGATGACTTGCCGGGGTGTCACCAAGCCGTAACGCCGCGCTTGATCAGCTTCCACGTTTGGGCCTGACTTGGACTCAAAAAGCACAAGATGGGCCGCGATGTCGTGGAACAGGACCGCATCAGGGATAACGCTGCTGTTCTCTCCACAGCTGAGGGGAACCTCTAGCGCCACCACGCGGAATCCTGCCTCGGCGAACGACGCAGGGTTGATGTCATAGGGAGTACACAGACCCAGCAAGGCATTGATGGGCAACAGCTTGCGTGCCGTCAACGGGCCTCCTGGGTCGCATAGTTCGAGGCGATCCTACTCTGCGTGAGTCGAATGTGACTAGTTGTGTCGCGATGTTCGACTCTGCTCGGAAACTGTGCGTTGTCGCCTACAGCGAGCTGGGTCTGCATGCCTAGACTCCATGCGAACCGCAGGGCGGCTCGCCTCCAGCAACTGGGGCAGGTTGGCGAGTAGGCGGTCTCGGAGACCGGCGCGGAAGTGTCAGTGCTGCGTGTCAGGCTGTGGCCATGATCGGTGATGTGCCCAACGTTGAAGCAGGTCGAGAGTTCAGCACGCGTCGGCAGGCGCACGAGGCGGGTGTTCATAGGCCCCTGCAGGCAGGTATCTGCGGGACGAAGAGGACCGGTGCCGAGTCCATTGTCGTGTCCGGCGGCTACAAAGACGATGAGGACTACGGGGACGTCATCGTCTACACCGGCCACGGTGGCCAGGACGGCGCCGGCAACCAGGTGGGCGACCAGACCCTGGACGATTCGGGCAACGCAGCGCTGGTGACCAGCTACCTCGAAGGATTGCCCGTTCGCGTCGTGCGCGGCTACCAGGCCGGCACGCCCTACGCTCCTGCGCGCGGGTACAGATACGACAGCCTCTACCGGGTTACCAGCTACGGCAGCAAGCTCGGCATCGATGGTTTCCTGATCTGGCAGTTCCGCCTTGAAGCCTACGAAGACACCCCCACGCCTATTGCAACGCAGCAGCCGGAACTCCCCGCCACGCCTGGAGAGACGGAGTCTGCTGTCACGGGGAATGAGACGCCGGAGCGTGTTACCTCGACTGTGCAGCGCATCGTTCGCAGCAGCGCTGTGAAGCGTCAGGTAAAGCAGTGGCACGATAACAAGTGTCAGATCTGCGACCTGCGCATCGATGTGCCTGGAGGCAGCTACAGCGAAGGCGCTCACGTCAGAGCCCTTGGGGCTCCTCATAACGGCCCGGACACCACCGGCAACGTCCTCTGCCTCTGCCCGAACTGTCACGTGATGCTTGACGCCGGCGCCATCGTCATCGAGGACGACCTAACGGTGATCCGCGGTGGTCAGCCGGCCGGCACTCTGAGGACCGATCCCCGGCACATCATCGACATGGAGTGTGTCCGCCACCACCGCGAACGCTGGCGCCAGTAGGCAGATGCTCCGCATGCGGTGCCCCCGCTGGGCCGTCGAGAGTCGGCAACGGCCGTGACCCATCAGCGGCCGTGGGCCATGTGTGGGCCGGCGTAGTACCTCTGGGGCGAATTGCCAGCAACTGCGCAGGTCAGAGAGCCGGAGGTTCTCTGATGAAGGCGGTCTTGAAAACCGTCGTGGCAGCGATGTCACCGTGGGTTCAAATCCCACACCCACCGCCAGGTGAGAGAAGTAGCAGGTCAGAGGGCGGGTCTCCGGAGTGGAGGCCCGCCCTCCGCCGTTCCGTCTGTCTCCCGGCATCAACCAGCGAGTGTGGCCGGCCCGTGGCCGAGCCGGACAGGGCGGTCACCCGTTCCGGCGGGCTTCATCGTGACGTGGTGCCTGCCCCGAAGACGCGTACGGGTGCCGCCCCCGGGCGCTGATCTCGATGCGGTTCAGGGCCGGGCGAGACCGGTTTCGAAAGCGCCGCTAGCGGCGCTGTCCCTTCTTACGACCGGGTGCGCGCAGCCTCTGGGCTTCGAACGGCCTTCCCAGGGCGCTGAGAACCTGAGCGAGATTCTCGGTGACGCGTTGAGAGTCGGGGTGGTTCTCGCCCAGGGCGCGGCGGCTTCGCTCACGAGCGTCTCTGAGGATCCGTTCTGCTGCTCTGAGCTGCCGCAGATTCGCCAGGGCGGTGGCGAGGTTGTTGGCGGAGGTGAGGGTGTCGGGGTGGTCCGGGCCCAGGATGCGGCGGCGGGCTTCGAGGGTGTCCTCGTTGAGGCGGCGCGCCTGTTCGTGCTGCCCGAGAGGGGCCAGGGTGGCGGCGAGGTTGTTGGCGGAGGTGAGGGTGTCGGGGTGGTCCGGGCCCAGGATGCGGCGGCGGGCTTCGAGGGTGTCCTCGTCCAGGCGGCGCGCCTGTTCGTACTCCCCGAGACGGGCCAGGGCACCGGCGAGGTTGTTGGCGGAGGTGAGGGTGTCGGGGTGGTCCGGGCCCAGGATGCGGCGGCGGTGCTCGATCGTGTCCTCGTGCAGGCGGCGCGCCTGTTCGTGCTGCCCGAGACGGGCCAGGGTGGCGGCGAGGTTGTTGGCGGAGTTGAGGGTGTCGGGGTGGTCCGGGCCCAGGATGCGGCGGCGGGCTTCGAGGGTGTCCTCGTTCAGGCGGCGCGCCTGTGCGTAATCCCCGAGACCGGCCACGGTGGTGGCGAGGTTGTTGGCCGAGGTGAGGGTGTCGGGGTGGTCCGGGCCCAGGGTGCGGCGGCGGTGCTCGATGGTGTCCTCGTGCAGGCTGCGCGACAGCTCGTATTCACCGAGACGGGCCAGGGTGGTGGCGAGGTCGTTGGCGGAGTTGAGGGTGTCGGGGTGGTCCGGGCCCAGGGTCCGGCGGCGGCGTTCGAGGGTGTCCTCGATGATGCGGCACGCCGCTGCGTCGGTCCCGAGATCGGCGGTGGCGTGGCCGAGGTACTGGGCGATGCCGAGGGTGACGGGGTGGTCTTCGCCCAGGGCGGTGACCCACGTGGCGTGAAGAGTGGCGGACAGGTCGCGGCCGGCACGTGACTGTCCGCTGACACAGAGGTAGCGGGCGGCGCGGATGAGTGTCTTGTGCAGTGGGGGTTGCTGGGCGGCGGTGTGCAGGCCTGCGGTGAGGTGCGAGGTCAGGGCCGCCCAGGTCGGCCAGCCGACCGGGTCCACCGCGTCGCTCGGCGCGACGGCGGCCAGGAGGGTGGTGACGTCGTCCTCCGCCGCGGTGGCGTCGGCTTCGCCGGTGTGGTCGCGGACGATGGCCTGGGTGAGCCGGTGGACCTGGAAGGTCTCGTGGTCGACGCGGGCCAGGCCGGAGCGGGACAGGTGCTGGAGCGCGCTCTGAGGCCACATGAAGTCGTCGGGGTCGACGGCGAGGGTGGACAGTCGGCCGACGGTGGTCTCCAGCCAGGCGGTGGGGATGGGGTCAGGGCCCAGGAAGGCGGCCAGGCGCAGTAGTTCGGTGGCCGGCGGGTGGGCGTTCCTCAGGCGTGCGGTGGCGATGTCCACCGTCGCCGCGAGGTGGGCGGAGTAGCCCGGCGGGCCGCCGTTGGCCATGAGCCGCGTGGTCTTGTCGTCCAGCAGCTTGCGGTAGCGGTCCGTCGTCATGCCGGTGGTGATGACGCCGGCGGCCTGGGCCAGGGCGAGGGGAAGGTCGCCGAGGCCGTCGGCGAGGGAGTCGGCCTGCTGCGTGGCGATGTCGGGGATCCGGGTGGTCAGGTAGGCCACGGAGTCGCCGCGGGGGAACACGTCCAGGCCGTGGCTGGGGACGAGGTCCTTCCAGCCGGGGTCGCGGGAGGTGATCAGGACGTGGCCGGGGCCGGTGGGCAGCAGGGTCTCGAAGGCGCCGGGTTCCTCGGCGTTGTCCAGGACGATCAGCCAGCGCTCACGGGTGCGCAAGTGCTCGATCAGGGTGCGCGTGGTGTGGCCGGTCCCGGCCCCGGGGGCGGCGATGCCCAGGCGCGCGGCCAGTTCGGTGTAGTGGACGGGTATCTGGTCGGCCTGTTCGGCGTCGATCCACCACACGGTGTCGTACTGGCTGGCGAAGCGATGGGCGTACTCCAGGACGAGCTGCGTCTTGCCGATCCCGCCCAGGCCGTGCAGGGCCTGCACCACCGCCTGCCGGCCGGCCAACAGCGCCTCGCGGACCCGGGTCATCGTCGCCTCGCGGCCGATGAAGTGAGGATTGCGGCGCGGTACGTTCCACACCTCCGGCAGGCCGGCACCGCCGGGCAGCCGGGGACGGACGCCACCGGCATCCACGCTCGGCGCCGCCGCTCCTGCCGTGCCGGGGAAGGGCGGGGCCGTGAGCGGGCCGGTGGGGCCCGCGACGGCCTCCCGCAGCGCGGTGATCGCGGCCTGTTCGTCCAGTCCGTGCAGATCCTTGCGGATCACCGCGGCCAGGATGTCGGGAACCTCGCCGCCGCTCAGGGGCTCGATCGTCAACGGCACGAGCCGGCGCCGCCGCGCCACGGCGGAGGTCCACTCCTCACGCGTCCAGCGCGCACGGTCGAAGTAGTTGCTGGAGAACAGCGCCACCACTGCGGTGGCGCGCTCCAGGGCATGGTCCATCCGCTCGACGAAGTTGTCGCCGGTACGCCAGTCCCACACGTCCAGCTCGACACGGTGCCCGGCCTCGCGCAGGTGCCAGGCCACCCACTCCGCCCACGCGCGGTCCGCTCCGACGTAACTGACGAACACCGATTCCGTGGTCTCCGGCATCGCCTGCCCCCAACTGCGTACTCAGGCCCCGCGCCCGCCGCGGATACCCCACCCATGATCCGGCCTGGCCGATGGCCCGGGGCGTGATTCCGGAAACCCGGTCACCAGGGGCGGGCAGGTGCGGGCTCCCGGCGCTGGGAGACGTGGACGGTGGGGCAGGGGCCCGATGCCCGAGAGGTCGCCCGGAGTCTGGACGGCCGTCGGAGTACGGAACGCGGAGCCGCGCACTTCCTGAGGCGTGGGCGCCGCGGCGGCCGAGTGCTGAGCCGTCTCCATCGCACCGATGCCGAAGCTGCCGCGACGGCGGGGGGCCGCCGGAGAGACGCCGGTGGCAGCGTGGACCCGTGGACAGTCCGGGTGCGGCCTGCTGCTCGACGAAGCCCTCTTGTCCCGGCCCTCACTCGCTCCCGGTGCTGGAGACGTCTCCTGAGATCACGACGGCGCCGTGGAACGCATCGCCGGTGACCGCATTGCTCGTGCCGTGGATACCCGTGACCGCGCGGCCACCGCCCGGACCGATGGCGTCGCCCGTCCGCTCGACCGGCACGGTGGGGGTGGAGCGGCGGACGAGGATGTTCAGAACCTCGCCGGCACCAGTGGCGAGCGCGTGATCGACAAGGGCCCGCCAGGGAGGGACGGACCGGTCTTTCCCACGCAGATACTGGCGCACACGCTGCGCCAGGCTGAGGTCGATCGGCTCGACCGATGCGGCGACCTCGTCCGCCAGCTGCTTGCTCGCCTCCAGGCTGACGCCCATCCAATGCGCGAGGTTGGCCCGGGTGACAAGGGCGTCCGGGTGGTCGGGTCCCAGAATGCGGGATCGGTCTGCCGCCAACTGGGCAAGAATCCTGGCCGCTTCCCCGGCGTCGCCACGCTGCCCCAGCCAGGAGGCCAGGTTGTTGCGAGAGGTGAGCGTGTCGGGGTGGTCCGGGCCCAGGACGCGCGTCTGGGTCCGCAGGATCTCGTCCTGAAGGGTCGCGGCGCCGTGCACGTCGCCGGCCTGCCCCAGCCAGGAGGCCAGGTTGTTGAGAGAGGTGAGCGTGTCGGGGTGGTCAGGGCCCAGGACCCGGCTCTGATCGCTCACCAGCTCGCGCCAGAGGTGGACGGCTCGACCCGCGTCGCCGGCCCGGCCGACGGACCAGGCGAGATTGGCGCGAAGCACGAGTGCGTCGGGGTGTTCAGGGCCAAGCAGGCGCTCAGCGGAGGTGAGAAGCTCTTGCAGCTCCGCGACGGAGCCGGTGCTGTCGCCGGACTCACCGCGCCACGTTGCGAGGCTGCGTCGGACGGAGAGCGTCAGGGGGTGGTCGGGGCCGAGAACGCCCTGGGACGCGGACAGGATCTCGGCCAAGGCGGCCACGGCCGCGGCGGGGTCACCGGACTGCCCGCGACACCAGGCCAGGTCGTGAGCGGCACGCAGCGACTCCGGGTGGTCCGGCCCCAGGACACGGAGAGTGTCGGCGCGGAGTTCATCCAGCTCCGCGCTCGCTCCACGGATGTCTCCGGCGGCCGTCTGGTACGTCGCCTTCAGCGAGCGCGCTTTGAACACGTCCGCATGATCGGGTCCCAGCCGTCCCACGGCGGTGGGCACCAAGTCGCCCAGGTATCGGGCGGCTTCCCGGGGCATGGTCTCGCCGGTGCTCTCCGCGAGCCGCAGGAGCACGGGGTGTACTCCGTCATCCCACAATGCTTCCGAGGCGCTCTCCATCAGCGCCCGGGCGCATGTGCGCAGTGACTGGGCCAGTCCCGCGTCGAGCTCCACCGAGGGCCACGCCTCTGCCAGGCTGTCGGCGGCAGCCAGCGTCAACCTGTCCGCATCAGGGGGTGAAAGGACCTCGAGCGTGGCCCGCTGCACGAGACGATGCACGTGGACGCGTTCGGGATCGCGCTCGAGCGATACCAGGCCCAGGCGGTTCAAGGAGCTCAGCGCGGCGCGTGCCTCAAGCGGGGTAGGTGTGTACTCGCCCATGGCGGCACTGCGGGCCGACAGGTACTGGAGCGCGGACGATGTGAAGAACAAGGTCGTGGGGATGCCGCTCGGAGACAGCATCGAGGCGAGCTGGAGGGTGGGACCGGCGAGCCCCGCAGGTCGCATCCGGTTGGCTTGGGCCATGGCCAGGGCCCAAGTTGCCGTCAGCGTGGCGTGCTCGGGTAGCCCGGAGGAGTCGGGCAACACGTCCTGGAGACGCATCTGTCGGTCCCGTAGCAGGCTCAGGTATGCGGAGCTGGCGAGGTTCACGTCGACCATGTATGCGGCGGCGTGCGACAGCGCCACCGGCAGGTGTCCCAGTTGGTCGGCCAGTTGGGACAGCAGATGAGGCTGATCGCTCATGCCGTGGGCCGCGAGCTTCTGGGTGAGATAGGCGACGGACTCCTCCGGAGTGAAGGTGTCCACCCGGACCGCCCGCGCTGTGCCGAGCAGGCTCGCATCACGTCGTCGCGTGGTCACGACCACCACCCCCGAGGGGCATGAGGGCGGCCAGAGGTCGATGACGTCCGCCGGGTCCAGGACGTCGTCGAGCACCACGAGCCAGCGGAAGTCCGCGGTGGCCAGTCGGCTGAGGAAGAGGTTCGCCGCCGCGGTGACATCCTCACCAGGAGTAGCCAGACCCAGGGAGACGGCTGCCTGCGCGTAGGTGCTGAGAACGGACTCGCGGCTGGTGGCAGGCGCCCACACCAGCAGGTCGAGTCCGCCTCTCGTGATTCCCTCCGTGGCGTATCGCGCGGCCAGTTGTGTCTTGCCGACGCCGGCCATGCCGGTGAGCACGACGCCTTCGGAGCCGGTAGCGGCTTCGAGCACGGCCAGTTCTTCTGTGCGCTGGAGTGAGGTGTCGGCCTTACGCGGTACGACTCCGACCTGAATGGGCCACGCCGACCGGGCGGCGGAGGTGGTCGTGAACGGCGGCTTCGCCAGGTGCCGCCGCAGCGTCACGGACACGAATCCGTCCGTCTCGATCACTTGGGGCGGGACCGCGCCGACCGCGTCGCAGTCGGCGACTGCCGTGGGGATGCCGCTGCCCTCACCTTCCACGAGCCGGTTCCAGGTGAGCAGGCGGGCGAGCTGAAAGTTGCGCTTGACCGACTGCCCCTCCAGGCCGCTCAGGTCCTGTGGAGTGGCCTCTTCCAGGGGACGGCCGGACCAGGTCCCGGGGCTGCTGATCTCCAGACGGTCGGAGAAGAGCCGGACGTGAACGCAGGAGTCGAAACGGGAGTAGTCGCGGTGTACGAGGGCGTTCGCGATGATCTCCCGTACCGCGATCATCGGAAGCTCGTAGTCGGGGGCGGATCGGGCGAGCGACGCGGTGGGCCGTTCACCGCGCCGAACCCGGTCGGCCACGAAGCCGCGTGCGAGGGTGATGAGGGAGGTCACGGGGCCTTCGAGGGTGACCGCGTACCGGGAAGCCGAGCGGTCGCCGCCGAAGTACTCAACGCACTTGACCATCGACCGGACCGACTCGGAGCCGGGATACCGGGCGAACATCAGCACGCCTGTACGGGTCAGCACACCGTCGTTCCACACCCCGGTGCGGCGGAGGAATTCCGTGGCGGTCAGCGACGCCGGATGGTCGACGAGCACTTCTTCCCGCAGATCGTCGCGGAAGGCACGCACGACGTCATGGTCGAATTCCGTCGTGGCGCTGGGCTCGTCAAGGAACTGCGGGGCGGTCCGCGTGGTGCTCGCGGAGGGTGGAGGCGGGGGAGGCGGAACCGGCCGGGAGGGGAAGTGCTGCTGCAGCGCCGCTTCCAGATCGGCGATGGCCCTGGCCGGGTCGTCGCAGTACCGCGCGACCACCGTGTTGACCGCCAGCTGGCCGACGTAGGCGTCGGCTTCCATCTGCACCACGAACACCCACGACGAGCCTCGCGCTCGGGCCGCATTGACCAACTGGTGCGTCCAAGCGCTGCCGACGGCCCGCTGCGTCGCGCACAGCACGACAGGACTGTTCCTGTCGAGCGCCTGGACAGCCGCCTCCACGATGGAGCCGCCGACCGGCACGGTGCCACTGTGGGAGACCCGGTATCCGGCTGTTCGAAGGGGTTGCGCGACGCGCTCTGCCAGGTGGGCCTCGTCTGCAGCCGCGACGATATAGACCTCCTGGGCGTTCACTTCAGCGCGCTGTCCAGTGCTTGTACGCCCGCGTTCCAGTCGGCGACGAGGTCGGCGTATCGGATGTCGGCCAGAATCGCGGGGAGGTCACCACCGGTGAGCCGGACGGGCAGCAGTTGTCCGCCCGCGCCGTTCAGCAGGCGTGCGAGCGCAGACATCCATTCCCTGTTCATCCAGGGCGCGTTCATGCCTGCCGAGGACAGGCAGAGGACCAGATGGGGATGGCTGGCCAGCCCTTCATCGATCTTGCCCACGATCGAGTCGCCGACCCCGATGTCCAAGACGTCGAGCCAGACCCGGTGGCCCCTGCTGCTGAGTTCGAGCGCGAGTGCTCGGGCTTCCTTGTCGTCCGCACTTCGATGGCTCATGAAGACGTCCGCCATGCGCTGATGCCCCCTCCAGACCGACTTCCCCGAGCAGTGTAGGGGCGCGGGCTCTCCCGGATAGGGCAGTTCGGCGATGTGGGACCCACCGATACCTGAGCGCGTGGGAGCCGTGCGCCACCCCGGCGGCGCGCCGCGTGGCAGTCGTATACCGGGCCGACTCCGCGGCGTCGGGTGGGCTTGGCCGCCCCGTACCGGGGCATCAGCCCGGTGACGCGATCGGTAAGGCGTCGTGAGGTGTCCGGCGTGCGTCGCCGGGTGGGAATGAGGAGACGTGGCTGTGGGCGATGTGTGGGCGTTCGGGCGGGACAGTGGCTTCGTCGTGGGGCAGGAGCTCGTGGGCTTCGACGTGGAGTCCACCGACGGGGTCATCGGGCATGTGGAGCGCCTGGAGGACGAGCCCGGCAGGCAGCACCTGGTGGTCGACACCGGGGTGTGGAAGTTCGGCAGGAGCGTGCTGATTCCGGCCGGGGCGGTGACCGTTGTGGACGGTGGGGAGCGGAAGGTGAAGGTCGCGGCGTCCCGCGAGCAGATCAAGTCGGCTCCCCGGTTCACCACCGACAGTGAGACGACCGACCATGGATATCTGACCGAGGTCGGGGCGTACTACGTCTCCCTGCGGGGCTGAGCCGGCAAGGAGACCCAGCGGTGCGGCCCCCTCCTCCGGCATCGGAGGAGGGGGCCGCACCGCTTCGTGGTCCCGTCGTGAACCCGCCTATCAGAGCCGTTCGATCCAGATGTTCCGGAACCTCGGGTTCTCACCGGGGTCCCCATGGTCCTGCAACTTGATGTGGCCCGGTGCCGGGCCCTCCGGGCGGCCCGCCCCCGTCGGGCCCGCGATGGCGACGTCTCGGTGGACCAGCTTCCCGTTCCACCGGAGCGTCACCCGCGCGTCCGCCACCTTCTTGCCGTCGCTGTCGAAGCGCGCCGCCCGGAACTCGATGTCGTAGCTCTGCCAGGTGCCGGACGGCTTCGCCGCGTTGGTGTCCGGGGCCTTGCGCAGGTAGATCGAGCCGGCGTCGTTCGTGGCCGGTGTGTCGACTCCGAAGGACTCCAGGATCTGGAGCTCGTACCGCTCCTGGATGTAGACCCCGCTGTTGCCCCGGGCCTGTCCGGTGACGTCCGGTGGGTAGGCGGGCTGGTACCACTCGGCGTGCATCCGGAAGTCGCCGTACTTCTCCTTCGTACGGATGTCGCCGCCGAAGGACTCCATGGAGCCGTTCGCCACGGGCCACTTCGCCGGGCTGCCGTCGTTCGCCTCCCAGGCGTCCAGGTCCGTGCCGTCGAAGAGCGTGGTGCGCTGCGTCGGGGTGACGGTGAGGTGGTCGAGGTTCACATGGCCGTCGTCCTCGGGCTCGTAGGCGTACGTGATCGTGTTCGCGCCCTTCCGTAGCGGCACCGATTCGGTGTGGGTCGCCCACTTGTTCCAGGTGACGGTGGAGTTCAGCCAGATCTGCTTCCACCGCTCGCCGTTGACGTACAGGGTCATCGACCGGGGAGTGGGCTGCGGGTCGGCGTTCTGGCCGTTCGCGTACCGGAGGGCGAGGTCGTGCTTCCCCTTCTTGCCGGCGTGGACGGCGAAGGTGGTGCGGGCGCCCGGCTCCCAGTTGTTGTCGATGAAGCCGGTACCGGAGTAGCCGGAGTGGTTGTCGTTGAACTTGGTGCCGCCGGACAGGGACGCGGACTCCGCCTCGTACACCGGCGGCGCCTTCGAGCCGTCGGGCAGCGTGTTCAGGCTGTACCAGGCCTCGGTGCTCCACAGCTCCGCCCCGGACTCCGCGGCGAAGGGGCGCGGGGACTGGACGTGCACCACGTGGCCGGGGCGCAGGCCGTCCATGGTCAGCGTCACGGTCTTGCGGTCCTTGGAGAGCGTCGCGGAGGTGACGTCGAGGGTCTCCTCGTCGACCTTCGGGCCGCCGTAGCGCGGCGTCGCCACGTAACGCCACTGCTGGGCTGCGTACTTGGACGCCAGGTCCTCGGCCGTCTCCGCGGAGAGCGGCTGCGTGTACTCGATCGCGAAGCCGCCGTCGACCGCCCGCATGGCGCGCATGTCGAAGGCGTCGTCGCCGGTGAGCGTGAGCTTCTGCAGGCCGAACTTGAGCTTGCCCTCCTGGCCCCAGTTGCCCGCGTCGCCGATGCCGCCGGCGTAGATCGCCCCGTCCGGGCCGAGACTGATCCGGTTGACCCCGGCTTCCAGGCCCTGGGTCATCCGGAACACCGCGCCCTGGTACTCGCCGCCGACCTTCTCCAGGTAGGCCCGCTGAAGGCCGCCGTAGGTCACGTCGCCGAAGACCATCTGCCCGGCGAAGGGGCCCTTCGGGAGGAGGAGGGGGTTGCTCGGCGAGTTGGAGATCTCGCCGTGCGGCAGCCAGAGGACGGGCTCGGTCACCGGCTGGTCGTCGTACACCCCGTCCGGGTTGGTGTGGTGGTTGTAGAAGGCGCCCTGCTTGATCCGGACCAGCTTCGACGTCGGTACGTACGCGCCCTGGTTGTCGGTGGCGAAGATCTCGCCCTTCGGGCCCCAGCCGAGGCCGTTCGGGGTGCGCAGCCCCCGGCCACGTACGACACCTTGCCGGTCTTCTTGTCGATCTTGAGGGTGGAGCCGCGGTTCGGCACGTTCTGCGGGTCCTGGGTCGCGCCCCCGGGGACCATGGCGATGCCCGTGCTGACGTAGAAGTGCCCCTTCTCGTACAGCAGCCCGAACGCGAACTCGTGGTAGTTGCCGCCGAACGGCCAGGTCGCGATCTGGCGGTACTCGTCGGTGACCTCGTCACCGTTCTTGTCGACCAGTGCGGTCAGGCCGTCCTTCTCGGAGACGTAGATCGTGCCGTCGACGTACGTGAGGCCCATCGGCTCCAGCAGGTTCTCGGCGACCAGCTTCTTGGTCACCTTCGACGGGTCGGTGTTCCCGGTGACGTTGTCCAGCAGGTAGACCTGCCCGAGCTCGCTCTCCCTGCTGCCGCCCCAGGTGCTGACGGCCAGCCGGCCGTCCGGCAGCCAGTCCATGCCGGTGACCTGCGGTTCGAATCCGTCGGGGCGCAGATCGGTCAGCGTGTAGTCGGGGTGCACCCCGGCCAGCGGCAGGCCGTCGCCCGGTGACTCGTCGATGCCCTCGCACAGCTTGCGGCCCGGGGAGGTGACCCGGGTGACGTCGGCGTCGGTGCTCAGCACCGAGGTGGGGACGACCGTGTACGCGTCCGACCCGGGCGGCCGCCACTCCAGCAGGAGGCGCTGGTCGTACTCGCCGTCCCAGTGGTCGATGCGCAGCGCGTGGTGGCCTTCGGTCAGCTCGGCCGAGCCCTCCTTGGGCTGGGCGCCGTGCTTGCCTCCGTTGTCGATGATCTCCGCGCCGTCGATGATCAGCCGGGATCCGTCGTCGCTGGTGATACGGAAGTCGTACGTCCCGGCCGACTCGACGGTCAGGTTCGCGGTGACCTCGGTGACGAACTTGCCGCTCAGCCCGAAGTCGTCGGCGGTGGTCCAGTCGATCGTCGGCTTCAGCTCGTCGACGTTGGGCGTCTGACCGGGCTTGAGCGTGCAGAAGTCCTCCAGCGCCATCTGTACGTCGAAGACCCGCAGGGTTACGCCCGGTTCCTGCGGCGGCAGGTCGGGAGGCTGGGCGGCGGCCTGACCCTGGACGAGGGTGGAGAGGAACACGGCTGAGACGAGTACGGCCAAGCGCCGCATGGGCCTGCCTCCTTGGGGGCCGAGGCAGCCGGCGGTCGGTGGCTGACGGGCTGCCGCACAACAGTGAAGGGCAGCCCTCGCAGGAAAGGCAACAGGTCGGCAAGCGCTTTCTATTTTATCGTTGTACAGATGATGGATGTGCGATGATCTCTGATGGCTTCCATCCCATGGTTTGACCTGGGGAAGTGGGAGGTGCGGCGCTGGCGGTTCGCCGTAGAAAGCGCTGTCCCTCTGGTGTTCTTCAGGCCGCGCCGTTCGTCTCCTCGCCGCGCCTCGACGTCAGCCGGGCCGCCGAGGCGATCGCGGCGCGGGCCTCGTGTTCCGGCAGGCCCGTGCGGACGGCGGCCGCGGTGAGCGCGTCGGCCAGGGCGTCGCCGAAGCCGTGTTCGTATGCGCGGCAGGCCGCCCAGAACAGGCGGGTGTTGCGCTGGCCCTCGTGCGCGGCCAGGACGAACTGGATCAGGCCCTCGCCCCGGCGGTCCGGGGTGGGGGCCGCGCCCCAGGTGCCCGTGGGCGGGCGGCGGGGCCGGGTGAGGAGGCGGAGCAGGGCGCGGGGGCACGGGGCCGGGGTGAGGTGGGCGGTGCCGGGGGCCAGGCGGTAGCGGCCGTGGGCGGTGACCGAGCCGGGGCCGACCAGGTAGCCGCCGGTGCCGCGGATGTCGATGCCCGGGGCGAGGCGGCCGGCGGAGTTCGGGACCGTCGCGTCGGCGGGGCCGGTCAGCCAGAGGTGGCGGCCGCCGCTCGGGGTGAGGACCGTGACGGTGGGCGGGATCGTGAACAGGTGCTGGAGGGCCAGCTGCCGCAGTGCGCCCGCCGCGTCGCTGCCGTACGCCGGGTCGACGTCCAGGTCGATGCCGATGAGGCGGTGCGGCGCGCGTCCGCAGGCGATGCCGTAGCCGGTGGCCCGGGGTGCTGCGGCGAAGAGGGCGCGGACGGCCGCGGGGTCGGTGGTGGCGTCGTGCACGCCGTGTCCCGGCAGCCCGCACTCGCCCCGGCAGTGCGTCGGGGGCTGCTCGCCGTGGTGCGGGGAGCGCAGGGCGGGGAGCTTGGTGGCGGAGAGGGGGAAGACGGGGAGGCCCCGCCCGGCGGCGGCGAGGGCGTGGGCGAGGGCCAGGGTGGGGGTCTGTCGGTCGATGGTGGCCATGGAATGAGTTTCGTACATGCGTTCGAAGAAAGGAAGGGGGTCGTGGCGAGGCGGGCGTTGGGCGACGCGGGGGCGCGCCGTGGGGGTGGGTGGCGGAACGCTTCTTCCCCGGTGCGCCAACGGGTCGCCGCGGTCGCCCCGCCGACCTGGACTTTTCTGCGGCTTAGGAGGTTTATCCGCTCTTCGTCATACGTGAGGGGGAATCGGGAGGTGGTGAGGGATTCGCCGGGGATGTGCTGGGCAACTCTGGTCTCGCGACGTTGTGAACAGCACCGGGGTGGTCGGCCAACTCCCCCGGAACCAGATGAAGATGAAGCCGCAGTTCCGCTTTCTGGAGGAAATGACATGGCAAGTATCCGTACCGCTCGCGTCCTCGCCGCCGTCGCCGCTCTGCCCCTGACCGTCGCGCTCTGCGGCGGGGTCGCCGCGGCGGACAACGGCTCCTTCGCGAACGACGGATCGAACGCGGCCGTGGCGACGATCGGCGGCAGCGGTGTCGGCGGCGACAACTCCGGCAACGCGTCCACGACCCAGCAGCAGGCGGTCGGTGCCGGTGCGTCGAACCAGAACACGTCCGCCCAGGTGAGCAACTCGGCCTTCGTGCCGATCGACCAGTCGGACCACAGTGTCGCGGTGAACTTCACGCCCTTCTTCTGGTGATCGTTCCCCGGTGAACCGGTCGTCGGGACCTCCCGGGGGTGGGTTCCGGCGTACTGAACGGCAGCCCGTACGGCGGCACTTCGGTGCCCCCGTGCGGGCTGCTCGTGTCTTGACAGGCGTTCCTTATCTGACGGACAGTCAGATGTGTTGAGCGTGGGCCGTCGGTCGCCGGAGCGTCGCCGTGATGCCGGACAGCCGCGTTCTGGCCGTTGACCTGTCCGCAGCTCTGGAGGCCCCTCCGTGCATCTCGCTCCTACGGAACGCCAGCAGCGACTCCGCGCCGAACTCCGCTCGTATTTCGGTACGTTGATGAGGGACGAGGCGGCACCCGGGAACGAGCGTCGGCTGCTCCGCCGGATCGGCGCCGACGGACTCCTCGGGCTCGGCTGGCCCGAGGCGTACGGCGGGCAGGGCCGCGGCCCCGACGAGCAGTTCGTCTTCTTCGACGAGGCGTACCGGGCCGGCGCCCCCGTCTCCATGGTCACGCTCAACACCGTCGGCCCGACCCTGATGGCGTACGGCACCGAGGAGCAGAAGGCGTACTTCCTGCCCCGCATCCTCGGCGGCGACCTCGTCTTCGCGATCGGCTACAGCGAGCCCGAGGCCGGTACGGACCTGGCGGCCCTGCGGACCCGTGCCGTGCGGGACGGCGACGACTGGGTCATCGACGGCCAGAAGATCTTCACCAGCAACGCCCAGCAGGCGGACTGGATCTGGCTCGCCTGCCGTACGGACCCCGAGGCCCCCAAGCATCGCGGCATCTCGATCATCCTGGTGCCCACGGACTCCCCCGGCTTCTCCTGGACGCCGATCCCCACCGTGGGCGGGGTCACCACCACCGCCACCTACTACGACGGCGTACGCGTCCCGGCCATGCACCTCGTCGGCGAGGAGAACGGCGGCTGGAAGCTCATCACCAGCCAGCTCAACCACGAACGCGTCGCCCTGGCCGCGATCGGCATGCAGGCCGAGGACTTCTACGAGGAGGCCCTCGCCCACGCCCGCACCCCCGACCCCGCTACCGGGCGCCGCCGGATCGACGAGCCGTGGGTGCGCGCCCGGCTCGCGGAGGCGTACGCCCGGCTCGCGGCGACGCGTCTGCTGAACTGGCGCCTGGTCGACGCCGTCGGCGCGGGCGCACCCGCCCCCGGCGAGGCGAGCGGGGTGAAGTTCGCGGGCACGGAGAGTGCGGTCGAGGTCTACCGGATGTGCCAGGAGGCCGTCGGCGAGACCGCCCTGCTCCGGGGCGGGTCCCCCGGCTGTTTCGGGCCGGACGGGGAGCTGGAGCGGATGAACCGGGCGGCCCAGATCAACACCTTCGGGGGCGGTGTCGGCGAGGTGCAGCGCGAGATCGTGGCGACGGCCGGGCTCGGGATGATCCGGGGCAGGCGATGAGCGGGGCGGGCGCCGAAGGCCGCCATGCGGGCGCCGACGCCCCACGGCCGGGCGCCGAAACGTCCGAGAACGCCGAGCACGACGAGCTGTACGCCCAGCTCCGCGCCTACGAAGGCCGTGCCGCCGCCACCGCCGGGCGCGGCAAGGACCCCGTCAACGAGCCGATGATCCGGCACTGGTGCGAGGCGATGGGCGACACCTCGCCCGCCTACCGGGGGCCGGACGCCGTCGCCCCGCCGACGATGCTCCAGGCCTGGACGATGGGCGGGCTCTCCGGGCACACGGACGGCACGGGGCGCTCCGCCGCGTACGACGAGATGTTCGCGCTGCTCGACGCCGCCGGGTACACCTCCGTCGTCGCGACCGACTGCGAGCAGGAATACCCGCGACCGCTCCGTCCCGGCGACCGGATCACCTTCGACACGGTCATCGAGTCCGTCTCCCCGTGCAAGACGACCAGGCTCGGCACCGGCTATTTCGTCACCACCCGCACGGACGTGAGCACTGAGGGCGAACTCGCCGGGACGCACCGCTTCCGCATCCTCAAGTACCGCCCCGCGCAGCGGACCGCGGACGCCGAACCGGCCCGCCGCCCCCGGCCCGTGATCAATCGCGACAACGCCGGGTTCTGGGCCGGGGTCGCCGAACACCGCCTCCTCATCCAGCGCTGCACCGACTGCGCGACCCTCCGTCTGCCCTGGCTGCCCGGCTGCAACGCCTGCGGCGGCGCGGAATGGGACTCGGTCGAAGCGAGCGGGGAGGGCACGGTCTTCAGCCATGTCGTCATGCATCACCCGTCGTTCCCGGCCTTCGCCCCGGACGGCGATGGCGGACCGTACGCCGTCGCGCTGGTCGAACTGGCCGAGGGCGTCCGCATCGTCAGCAACGTCATCGGGGTGCCGTACGACAAGGTCCGCGTCGGCATGCCCGTACACCTGGAGTTCCTTCGTACGGACCCCGACCTCGAACTGCCCGTCTTCCGGGCGGGCGAAGGGGTTGAGATGGACTTCACCCCGAGTGAGGAGCAGTCCGCCGCGCGGGGACTGGCCGCGCGGATCTTCGGCGACCTGGCCACGCATGAGCGGCTGACGGCGGCCGGTACGGGCACGGACGCCGAGCTGTGGAAGGAGCTGTGCGCGGCGGGGCTGCCGGCCGCCGTCGAGGACATCGGGCTGCTCGGCCTCGTCCTCCTCCTGGAGGAGCAGGGCCGGACCACCGCCCAGGTCCCGTTCGCGGCGACCTGTGTGTACGGGCTGCTCGCGGTCGCCGAGCACGGTACGGCGGAGCAGCGAGGGCGCCTGCTGCCGGGGCTGCGCGAGGGTACGGCGGTGGCGACGGGCGCGTTCCCGGCGCGGGGCCGCGTACACCTCGTGGAGGACGGTGCGCTGTACGGGTCCGTGCCCTGGGTTCCGTGGCTGCGCGACGCCACCCATGTGCTGGTGGCGGACGCGGACCTGGCCCTGTGGATCGTGGAGGCGAGCCGGCCCGGCGCCGAGGAGCGCGCGGCGGGCGTCACCGTCGAACCCGTCGAGACGACCGCGCCCTGGGCAGCGGGGCGGCTGGTTCTCGACGGCGTACGCGGGGAGCGGCTGGGGAACGGGCCGGAGGCGTATACGGCCGTCCTCGGCACCGCCCGTACCGCCTTCGCCGGGCTTCAGGCCGGCGTGTGCGCGGGCTCGCTCGCCCGCGCGGTCCACCACACCGTCACCCGCGAGCAGTTCGGGCGTCCGCTCTCCACCAACCAGGGCGTCCTGCTCCGCGCCGCCGACGCCCACATGGACACCGAGGCCATCCGGGTCACCGCGTACGAGGCGGCCTGGCGGCACGACGAGCGACGGGCCTGCGCAGCACAGGCGTTGACCGCCGCCTGGTGGGCCTCGGAGGCGGGCAAGCGGGTCGTCCACGCGGGCCAGCATCTGCACGGCGGCGCCGGGGCCGACCTCGACCATCCGGTCCACCGCCACTTCCTCTGGGGCCGCCAGCTCGACGCCTACCTCGGCTGCGGCGGCGAAGTCCTGGAGGAGCTGGGCCTGTTGCTGGCGGACAGCGCTCAGGGGGATGCGTCATGACGCGGGCGTACCGCGTCGGCGACGAGCTGCCGCCCCTGGAGATCCCGGTGACCCGGACCCTGATCGTCGCCGGGGCCATCGCCTCGCGCGACTACCAGGACGTTCACCACGACGCGGACCTGGCCCGGGAGAAGGGCTCCCCCGACATCTTCATGAACATCCTCACCACCAACGGGCTCGTCGGCCGCTACCTCACCGACCACTTCGGCCCCACCGCCGTCCTCCGCAAGGTCGCCATCCGGCTCGGGGCCCCCAACTACCCCGGCGATGTCATGCGGTTGACCGGGCACATCACCGACGTGAGAGCCGGAGAACCCGCCGAAGCCGTCGTCCAGGTCACCGGCGACAACGGCATCGGCCGCCACGTCACCGGCACGGTCACCATCGCCCTCCCGCAGAAAGGCGCACGGGCAACATGAGCATCCGCAGAGCCGACTCGCTCGGCGGGAAGGCCGCGATCGTCGGCATCGGGGCCACCGAGTTCTCCAAGGACTCCGGCCGCAGCGAACTGAAGCTGGCCGTCGAGGCCGTCCGCGCCGCCCTCGACGACGCCGGCCTCACCCCCGCCGACGTGGACGGGCTCGTCACCTTCACCATGGACACCAGCCCCGAGATCACCGTCGCCCAGGCGGCCGGGATCGGTGAGCTGTCGTTCTTCTCCCGCATCCACTACGGCGGCGGCGCGGCCTGCGCCACCGTGCAGCAGGCCGCGCTCGCGGTGGCCGGCGGCATCGCGGACGTCGTCGTCTGCTACCGGGCCTTCAACGAACGCTCCGGCCGCCGCTTCGGCTCCGGCGTCCAGCGGCGCGAGCCCACCGCCGAGGGCGCGGCGCTCGGCTGGAACCTGCCGTACGGGCTGCTCACCCCCGCCTCCTGGGTGGCGATGGCGGCCCAGCGCTACCTGCACGCCTACGGGCTGGATCCGGAGGTCTTCGGGCACGTGGCGGTGGTCGACCGGCGGCACGCGGCGCGGAACCCGGCGGCGTACTTCCACGGGAAGCCCATCACGCTCGCCGATCACGCCGCGTCCCGCTGGATCGTGGAACCGCTGCGGCTGCTGGACTGCTGCCAGGAGACGGACGGCGGCCAGGCCCTCGTCGTCACCAGCGTGGAGCGGGCCCGCGATCTGCCCCGGCCGCCCGCCGTCGTCGTCGCGGCGGCACAGGGGGCGGGCCGCTCGCAGGAGCAGATGACGAGCTTCTACCGGGACGGGCTCACCGGCCTGCCGGAGACCGCCGTCGTCGCCCGGCAGCTCTGGCGCAGCTCCGGACTGTCCCCGGCCGACATCGATGTGGGCATCCTCTACGACCATTTCACCCCGTTCGTCCTGATGCAGCTGGAGGAGTTCGGCTTCTGCGGGCCGGGGGAGGCGGGCGGTTTCGTCGCGGCGGACGCCCTGCCCCTGAACACCCATGGGGGTCAGCTGGGGGAGGCGTACCTCCATGGGATGAACGGCATCGCCGAGGCCGTACGGCAGATCCGGGGCAGCTCGGTGAACCAGGTGGCGGGCGCGGCGAGGTCCCTGGTCACAGCCGGTACGGGCGTTCCGACGTCGGGCCTGGTCCTCGGCGCGGACGGCTGAACGGCCCCGCCCGGGCCCGGGCGGCTCCTGGGGGCTCCCGGGGGTGGACCCTGACGGAGGTGGGAAGGCCCGTCCACCTTCAGGAGGTTCAGGGTGGACGCCCCCTACAACCTGAGGCGGACAGCGCTTCGGGACCTGGGGCCGATCCCCTCGGCGGCGCTCGCTCCTAGCGTTGGGTACATGACCACGCCAGTCTGCACGGGCGCCTCCAGGGCGGCCTCCGCCACCGCCGGACACCACCCCCACACGCCCTACGCGTCGTTCTCCTCGTACGTACGGGCCCGGGGACCGGTCCTGCTGCGTACCGCGCGCTCGCTCACCGCGAACCCGTGCGACGCGGAGGACCTGCTGCAGACCGCGCTCGCCAAGACGTACGTCGCGTGGGAACGGATCGAGGACCACCGGGCGCTGGACGGCTATGTCCGCCGGGCCCTGCTGAACACCCGCACCTCGCAGTGGCGCAAGCGCAAGGTCGACGAGTTCGCCTGCGAGGAGCTGCCCGAGCGCGAGGCCCTTCCGACGCCGGACCCGGCCGAGCAGCAGTCGCTGCACGACGCGATGTGGCGCGCGGTGCTCAAGCTCCCGGACCGCCAGCGCGCGATGGTCGTCCTGCGCTATTACGAGGACCTGAGCGAGGCCCAGACGGCGGAGGTCCTCGGCGTGTCGATCGGCACGGTCAAGAGCGCCGTCTCCCGCGCCCTCGGCAAGCTCCGCGAGGACCCGGAGCTGACACCGGTCCGCTGACAGCGGCCCGCTGACGCCGGCCCGGTGGCGTCGGTCCGGTTCTCGGGCCCCCAGGTTCACGATCACGGAGAAGTCTCCCGCAAGGCCCCGGTCAGGAATTTTCTCCCGCGAGTAGTGACATACCGCTTGGTATGTGCGCAGAATCAGCGGAACCCTACTGCCGCGTAGCGCCCACCGGGAGGACGCCGTGCTGAGCACCATGCAGGACGTACCGCTGACTGTCACCCGCATCCTGCACCACGGGATGACGATTCACGGGAAGTCGCAGGTCACGACCTGGACCGGCGAACCCGAGCCGCACCGCCGCACCTTCGCCGAGATCGGCGCCCGGGCCACCCAGCTGGCCAACGCGCTCCGCGACGAACTGGGCATCGACGGCGACCAGCGGGTCGCCACGCTCATGTGGAACAACGCCGAGCATGTCGAGGCCTACCTCGCCATCCCCTCCATGGGCGCCGTGCTGCACACCCTCAACCTCCGGCTGCCGCCCGAGCAGCTCGCCTGGATCGTCAACCACGCGGACGACAAGGCGGTGATCGTCAACGGTTCGCTGCTGCCGCTCCTCGTGCCGCTGCTGCCCCACCTGCCGAGCATCGAGCACGTCGTCGTGGCCGGTCCCGGCGACCGCACCGCCCTCGCCGGGATCACGCCCCGCGTGCACGAGTACGAGGAGCTGATCGCGGGCCGCTCCACCACGTACGACTGGCCCGAGCTGGACGAACGCCAGGCCGCCGCCATGTGTTACACCTCCGGCACCACGGGCGACCCCAAGGGCGTCGTCTACTCGCACCGGTCGATCTACCTGCACTCGATGCAGGTCAACATGACCGAATCGATGGGGCTGACCGACAAGGACACCACCCTCGTCGTCGTGCCCCAGTTCCATGTGAACGCCTGGGGCCTGCCGCACGCCACGTTCATGAGCGGCGTCAACATGCTGATGCCGGACCGCTTCCTCCAGCCCGCCCCGCTCGCCGACATGATCGAGCGCGAGCGCCCCACGCACGCGGCCGCGGTCCCCACCATCTGGCAGGGCCTGCTCGCCGAGGTCACCGCCAACCCCCGCGACCTCACCTCCATGGCCAACGTGACCATCGGCGGCGCGGCCTGCCCGCCCTCGCTGATGGAGGCGTACGACAAGCTCGGCGTCCGGCTCTGCCACGCCTGGGGCATGACGGAGACCTCGCCGCTGGGCACGATGGCCCACCCGCCCGCCGGCCTGAGCGACGAGGAGCAGTGGCCCTACCGGATCACCCAGGGCCGCTTCCCCGCCGGAGTCGAGGCGCGGCTGGTCGGCCCCGGCGGCGAACACCTCCCGTGGAACGGCGAGTCGGCCGGTGAGCTGGAGGTCCGAGGCGCCTGGATCGCCGCCGCCTACTACGGCGGGTCCGACGGCGAGCACCTGCGCCCCGAGGACAAGTTCAGCGAGGACGGCTGGCTGAAGACCGGCGACGTCGGCGTGATCAGCGCCGACGGCTTCCTCACGCTGACCGACCGGGCCAAGGACGTCATCAAGTCGGGCGGCGAATGGATCTCCAGCGTCGAGCTGGAGAACGCGCTGATGGCCCACCCGGACGTCGCGGAGGCGGCCGTCGTCGCCGTACCGGACGAGAAGTGGGGCGAGCGGCCGCTCGCCACCGTCGTCCTCAAGGAGGGCGCCGCCGATGTCGACTACCAGGCGCTGAAGGCGTTCCTCGCCGAGTCGGGCATCGCCAAGTGGCAGCTGCCGGAGCGCTGGTCGGTGATCCCCGCCGTGCCGAAGACGAGCGTCGGCAAGTTCGACAAGAAGGTGATCCGCAAGCAGTACGCGGAAGGCGAGCTGGACGTCACCCAGCTCTGAGTCCCCGGTTCCGCCTCTGGTTTCACGTGAAACAGCAGGGCGGGGGCGGTACGGAATCCCGTACCGCCCCCGCCCTGTTCTGCCTTACGCCGGTGCTCAGTTGGTGCCGATCTTGGCCAGCAGGTCGACGATCCGCGACTGGACCTCGTCGCTGGTCGACCGTTCTGCCAGGAAGAGAACGGTTTCACCCGATCCGAGCCGCGGCAGCTCCGCCTGGTCCATCCCGGCCGAGGTGTAGACGACCAGCGGGGTGCGGTTCAGCTGCCCGTTGGCCCGCAGCCAGTCGACGATCCCGGCGCGCCGACGGCGTACCTGCATCAGGTCCATCACCACGAGGTTGGGCCGCATCCGGCCCGCCAGGTCGACGGCCTCGCTGTCCGTCGCGGCGCGCGCCACCTGCATTCCGCGCCGCTCCAGGGTCTGCGTCAGCGCCACCGCGATCTCCTCGTGCTCCTCGATCAGGAGCACCCGTGAGGGATGCTGTTCGCTGTCGCGCGGGGCCAGCGCCTTGAGGAGGACGGCCGGGTCCGCCCCGTACGCCGCTTCCCGGGTCGCCTGCCCGAGACCGGCGGTGACCAGCACCGGGACCTCGGCCGCGACGGCCGCCTGGCGCAGCGACTGCAGCGCGGTGCGCGTGATGGGACCGGTCAGCGGGTCGACGAAGAGCGCGGCGGGGAACGCGGCGATCTGGGCGTCGACCTCCTCACGGGAGTTCACGATCACGGGACGGTAGCCGCGGTCGCTCAGCGCCTGCTGGGTCGGTACGTCGGGGGCGGGCCAGACCAGCAGCCGGCGCGGGTTGTCGAGCGGCTCGGGCGGCAGCTCGTCGTCGACCGGGTGCGGGTGCGGCCGGTTGGCGACCTCGACCGCGCCCCCGGGCCCGTCCAGCGGCTCGGGACCCTCGGCGCCCTCGTCGGGCGCCCCTATGGCGTAAGCACGCCCCTCCGCCACCGGCGGCGCGAGCAGCTGCCCCTCGCCGTAGGCGGCGCCGGGCCCGCCACTCGTGTGCCCCGGCTGTCCGAGCTGCCCCGGCTGGGCGTGCTCGTGCGCCGGACCGTGAGGCGGGGCCGGGGGCTGGTTCTGCTGCGCTCCGGGCGGGGGTGTGGGCGCGTTCGTCGTCGCGGGAGCGGGCGTCGGCGTCGGGCCCGTCGGCTGAGCGCCCCGGTGGTCCTGCTGGGGCGCGGCCTGCTGGTTGCCGGGAGCCCGGCCCGGGGTGCGGTCGTCCTCCGGCGGGGCGGCGAGCTTGCGACGCCGGCCGGCCCCGCCGAGACTCTGGTGCGGCTGGTTCTGCTGGTGCGCGAGGTGCTGGGCGAACGGCACGCCCTGGCCCAGCGTGCGCACGCTGAAGGCCCTCCCCTGCGTCGAGTCGGGGTTGGTGCCCTCCGGCATCGGCTCCTCGGCGGGCAGCGGCTGCCGCCGCGCGTCCGGGGCCGGAACGCCCGGGTCACCGTCGGCCGGGTGCGCCCCGGGACCGGTGACGGCGGCGACGCCAGTGGTGTGCGCGGTCTGCTCGTTCTGCCCGGTCTGCTCGTTCTGCCCGCTGTCCCCCCAGGAGCCGTTCTCCGGTCCCTGTCCTGCTGCCGGCGCCGGAGCCTGCGGGAGGCCGTTCCCGGAGGTGTCCGTCCCGGAGACGCCCTGCCCTGGGATGCCCTGCCCGGAGGTCGCGTCCGTCTGCGGGAGGTGGTGCGCTGGGCCGACGGGGTGCGCCTGCGGAGGGGTGTGGCCGGCCTCCGGTGCGGTACGCGCGTGGTGGGCGCTCGCGTCGTCGCCGGGGCCCGCCGGGGCGACGGGGCTCACCGGGGCGACGGGGGCCGCCGGTGCCCGGTCCGCCTCGGCGGGCGGCAGGGCGAAGGCGGTACGCGGACCGGCGTCCGCCGCGGTGCGCTCCTGGGCGGCGGCCAGCGCGCGCCGGGCCCGACGGCCACCCGGCTGCTGAGCCGGATCCGGGTGTCCGCCGTTGCCGGACGTGAGTGCGGGAAGGGCGGCGGGCTCGCCCTCCCGACGGGCTCGCCGTCCGGTGGGCGGAACGGGCTGCTGCGGGTCCACCGGGACGCCCTGGGGCGGCACGGTCTGCCCGAGCTGCGGACGGCCGCCGCCCTGGGCGTTCTCGGCCGCGGTGACGACCGCCCCCTCCGAGGGCCCGGACGGGCCGGAGGTCAGGGCCAGCGCCTGACGCTGCGGCTGCTGCTCCCGCACGGCGTTCCCGGCGCCGGTCCCAGCAGCGGTGTCCAGGGCCGCCTCGGCGGGGCTGGGCCGGCCGCGCCGCCGCCCGGAACCCTCGCCCTGCTGGGCCGGGATCAGCTCGGCGGCCTGCTGCTCCTCGGGCGCGGCCGGGCCACGGCGTGCGCGGCGCCGCCCGGTCGGCTCGGCGAGAGGCCGCTCGTCGGCAACGGGAGCGGCGGGAGCCTCGGCCGCCGTGCCGTCATCCGCGCTCTCCGGCGTACCGACCGGGCTGTCCAGGAACGCGTCGGTGGAGGACCTGCGAGCCCGGCGCCGGCCGCCGCTGGTGACGCCCGGCGCTCCGACGCCTTCCGGCGACGACGAGGACATCGGGGCGACGGGCTCCGGCGCCAGGCCGTTCGCGTCCGGCTCCGGGGGCGCGATCGTGCCCGCCGCCGCGCCGATGGGCACGTCGAGGACGTACGCGCTGCCGCTCATGCCGGGCATCTCGTGGGTCTGGAGGACCCCGCCGTGGGCCTGGACGATGCCGCGGACGATCGGCTCGTGCACCGGGTCGCCCCCGGCGAACGGGCCGCGCACCTCGATGCGGACGACGTCACCGCGCTGGGCGGCGGCCACGACCACGGTGGAGTCGACGTAGCCGCCCCCGGGGACGGCCCGGGTCTTGCCGGTCGAGTCGACCCCGCAGACGTCCGCGACGAGATGGGCGATGGCGGTCGCGAGCCGGAGCGCGTCGACCTCGGCCTCGATCGGCGGGGCGTGCACGGCGAACTGGGCGCGCCCGGGGCCGATCAGCTCGACCGCCCCGTCGATGCCGCCCTTCACGATCCCCTCGACCAGGGTGGGGGCCTTGTGCAGCCCCTCCACCCCCGCGTCGAGGCGCTGGTAGCCCAGGACGTTGTCGACGAGCGTGGTCATCCGGGCGTACCCGGCGGCGAGGTGGTGCAGGATCTGGTTGGCCTCGGGCCACAGCTGACCGGCCGGGTCGGAGGCGAGCGTGGACAGCTCGCCGCGCAGCTCCTCCAGGGGCCCGCGCAGCGAACCGCCGAGGACGGCGGTGAGCTGGGCGTGCTGGGCGCTCAGGGAGGCGAGCAGCTCGGCCTGTCCCTCGATCTCGGCGGCGTACCGCTCGCTGCGGTCGGCGAGCTCGGCGGCGTGCGCCTCCTTCAGCGTCTCCAGTTCCTTGGCGTGCGCCTCCTTGAGCGCGGTGACCTCGGCGGAGTGGCTCGTGGTCAGCTCGGCGACGACGTTCTTGTGCTGGGCGGACAGCTCCTCGTACGGGCGGCGGTCGGTGAACGTCATCACCGCGCCGACGAGCTGGTCCCCGTCGCGTACCGGCGCGGTCGTCAGATCCACCGGCACCCGGTCGCCGCTCTTGGACCACAGCACCTGCCCGCGCACCCGGTGCTTGCGCCCGGACTTGAGGGTGTCGGCGAGCGGGGAGTCCTCGTACGGGAACGGCTCGCCCTCCGCCCGCGAGTGCAGGATCAGCGGGTGCAGCTCCTGGCCGCCGAGGTCGCTGGCCCGGAAGCCGAGGATCTGCGCGGCGGCGGGGTTGACGAGGACGACGCGCCCGTCGGTGTCCGTACCGACGACGCCTTCGGACGCGGCCCGCAGGATCATCTCGGTCTGCCGCTGCGAACGGGCCAGCTCGGCTTCGGTGTCGACGGTGCCGGAGAGATCCCGGACGACGATCATGAGGAGCTCGTCGCCGGTGTAGCTGGAGTGGATGTCGTTGTACGCGGCCTGTCCGCTGTCGAGACTCGCGCTGGTGACCTCGACCGGATACTCGTGGCCGTCGGTGCGCCGCGCGGTCATCCGCGTGGGCTTGGTCCTGCCCTGCTCGTCCGCAGCCTCGGGCCGTCGCATCGACCCCGGGATCAGCTTGGAGTCGAACTCCGGCAGCAGATCGAGCAGTCCTCGACCGACGAGCGCGGTGCCCGGGGTCTCGAACATTTCGAGGGCGATGGCGTTGGCGTTGACGACCGTGCCATTGCAATTGACGAGCAGAAGCCCGTCAGGAAGGGCATCGAGTATGGCTGCGAGGCGAGCAGTGCCTCGGGATGGCCTGCTGCTCACGACGACGCTTCCTCCCTGATTACCGCACCTTGCCGACAGCGGGCCCCATCTTGCCCCTCGGGCCGCAGACTGTCACTGGAGGAGTCTAAGGGCAGGGGAGGCCCCGGGGGCGGCGGATGAGGGGGAGCTCTCACCAAGGTTCTGTGCGCGCGGTGTACGCCAGGGGCCCATGCCGTGAGCGTCCGCACACCCGGTGACGTGCGCGGACGCGGGGCGCGGCGGTGCTTCCCGGGCCCGGGAAAGCCCCGCGCCTCTTCGCCGTTGCGAACGTCTTTACGCAGACGCAGACGCAGGTGCCGACACCGACCGGCCGGCCGCCGGGGCGCTGCCCGCGGAGGGTCCGGCCGCCGACGGGCTACTACCGGACATCCGGGAGCACCGGCACGAGGCTGTTCCAGCGGGCGATCTCGCATCCGTCGCGGCGGCTGGCGGTGGTGTCCACGGCCCGGCCCTCCCAGGTGCCGACGATGCGTGCGAAGGCGTCGCCGCCGTGGATCATCGTGCACATCGTGCCCTCGGGGGTCTCCCGGAACAGCTCCTGCCGCCCGGCCCGGGTGGCCCCGGCCTCCGCCAGCCGGTCGCAGGCGGCATGCCCCTCCGGGTGGGTGCCCCCGGTGGGCCCGCACTCCAGCTCGAACGTGCCGTCGGCCCCCGGGACCCCGGTGTTCTCCACGCTCACGGTGAGCCGCGTCCGCGCCTCCTCGGTCCCACCGGCCCCGGTCCCCTCCCCGTCGTCCAGGAACCCGGGCAGCGGAAGGGGCATGGGCAGCGGGCCGAGGGCGGGCCGGGCGGCGGCGAACGGACCGGAGGTCGGCGCGGCCGAGGGCACCGGTCCGGAGGACGCGGCCCCGGAGGCGGTGGCGGTGGCCGCCGGCACGGCGGTGGCGAGGACGGCGAGCGGGACGACGGCGGAGAGGGCGAGACGGCGCAGCATGCGAAAGCTCCAGGATCTCTGCGGCGGGGCCGGCCGCGGGCGGCGGCCACGGACGGATCACGGACCCGCCCCGGCGCCACGCTGACGGACGACGAACGGGCGACGACGACTGGACGACTGACGGAGACCCGAGGCCCCCACCTCTCTCTAACGCGCACCGCGCCCGGACGTTGCGCCACCACGCCGAACTGCTTTGCCCTGCCCCCCGGAGGCCTAGTAACGTTGGCGGCGATTGGTGGCACGACGCTCGACTGTGTCATCATCTGCACGCACCACTCGCGTCCGCGCGAGGCGTGTGGAGGAGGCGTCGCCTAGTCCGGTCTATGGCGCCGCACTGCTAATGCGGTTTGGGTCTTAAAGCCCATCGAGGGTTCAAATCCCTCCGCCTCCGCTCCATCCCGAAGCCCCGTGCCCCTGGCACGGGGCTTCGGTCGTTCCGGGGGAGGGGGTGCGCGGAGGGGTGCCCGTGGTCGGGCGACAGAGGTTGTTTCCGCAGCTCAGCGGTGGTGCGGCTAATGGATTTCGCGTCACGGCGCAGGTCATGTAATGTTGTTCTCGCAACGCCGACCGGGAAGAAAAAGCCCGGAACGCCAAGCACTCGTAGCTTAACGGATAGAGCATCTGACTACGGATCAGAAGGTTGCAGGTTCGAATCCTGCCGAGTGCACAAGAAACACCAGGTCAAGGCCCTGATACCTCACCGGAGGATCGGGGCCTTCCTCGTTTCGTCTCACTTTTTCTCACACGCCTAGTTGATCTTCTTCGGCCCGGTCACCCGAGCAGCTCGTTCAACTTGTCGCTGCCGACGCGGAGTGACTGCGGGTCAGGGTGTACGTAGATCCGCTTGGTGAACGACAGGTCGGAGTGGCCGGCCCACGCCGACACCACCGTGTCCGGCACGCCGTTGTTCGCCATCCAGGACAGGACCGCGTGACGGGCCAGGTAGATCGTGATGCGCCGCACCCCGATCTGGTCCATCAGCTTGTACGCCTCACGCCGCAGCTTGTCCGTCTTCCACGGCCGACCCAGCTTGTCCACCATCACGTAACCGGTGTTGTGGTACGCCTCGCCAGCCGCAAGGCGCTCAGCGACCTGGGCGATACGGAAGTCCTTCAGTCCGACCCACGTAGGCATCGGCAGAGGGAGCGCACGCTCCCCAGCCAGCGTCTTGGTGCTCTTCTCCACCACCACGGACCGCTTACCGCGGGGGAGCTTCGGGTCGTAGGCCAGGGTCCGCGTGTTCCCGATCGAGGTCGTCCCCTTGACCAGGTCGATGTCCTCGTCCCAGCGGGCACCGCAGACCTCGGCCGGCCGCTCGGCAATCAGCGTGAGCATCCACCCGCCGTACTCCCGGACGTTCCGGATGCCGGCCAGGAACTGCTTCACCTCGTCCTCGTCCCAGGGCTGCTGCTCACGCTTCTTCGCGCGGGCCGCGTTCCGGGCCGCCTTCGGCACCGTGACGTACTCGGCGACGTTGCGTTCGAGGATGCTGCGTCGGATCCCGAGGGAGAGCACGGCGCGCAGCCGACCTAGCGTGAGGGACACCGTCCTGGCGCTAAGGCCGGTCCCCGGCTCTCCGCCGATCCGGCGGGCGCTCGTGAGCATCCACGTGACCATCTCGATCACGTCCTCCTCGGTGAGCTGCTGCACAAGCTTCGCGCCGAGCTGCTTCTTGACGTACGCCATCGCGTCCTCGTACGACCGCGCCGTCTTCATCTCCACATCCGGCTTCACCATCTCCAGCCAGGCGTCGACCAGCTGTTCCACCGTCGTCTTCGACGGTGCGACAAACCGGCCCGTGGCCTGCTGGTGCTGGATCCGTGCCAGCTCGCCCTTGGCCTCGGTCAGGGTGTCCTTCGTGACCGTGAGCTGGCGGCGCTTCTTAGTCTCCGGGTCAACCCCGATGTCGACCACGAACCGGTAGCGGATCTTGCCCCTCGCTGTCACCTTCTTGATCTCTGGCATGCTTTCCCTCCTGTCGGCCGGGGCGCCCATCGCCCTGGCCCGCCTACGCCAAAGTCCCCGCAGCCGAGGGTAGTTGTGACGGCTGCGGGGACTTTGGTGGTCCTTAGCTGTCCTCGATCCGCTTCCTGTGCTCCGGGCCGAGCCGACGCAAGGCCTCTTCCCGGACGCGTGGCGGCAGATCCATGAGGATGTCCACTGCCATCTGCACGCGCGGGTCCACAGGGCCGGCGGCCGACTGCTCGTCGGCTGCCTCCTGGCGTCGGATCTCCCGCAGGATCTCCGCCGCGTCCTCCCGCCCCGCCCCTTCGAGCTGCTCGGGATCCACGCCCACGACGTTCGCCATGTGCGCGAGCGTTTTGGCCGGCGCGGTGGTCGGGGTGAACGGGGTGCGTCGGGTGTAGCCCTGCTCGATGTGCCGCCACCGACCACCCCCGAGGCGAACCGGCGTCCGCTCCGCAGCCACTTCTGGGCTTAGGCCTCGAGCCAGCCGGGCGACCCGGATGACCTCGGCCTCGGGCGGTGGTGCGGGTGGGGGCGCGCTCACCACGGGAGTCCTTTCAGGATGCAGATCATCGAACTTCGCTGAACTTTATGACACCAGCCCCCCGAGCGGTAGGCAACAGCGATTTAGGGCAACCTAAGACTTATTCTTTCTTGTACTTCTTTGAACTTATAGCTACTGTGTCGCACATGAAAGCTCACTACCAGGACCCCGTGCAGATCCGAAGGCGGCGGATCGAGGCTGGGCTGACGCAGGAAGGGCTGGGGAAGAAGGCCAAGGTCTCCAAGGCCCACATCTCCATGATCGAGCGCGGCACCGCCGGTGCATCTGCCCCGTTGCTGTCTCGGCTGGCCGAGGCGCTGGAGTGCGAAGTCGCCGATCTGATGCCCCCGCCCATCCCGGCATCGGTTCCGGCATGAGCGGCGACGTCGGGCCCACGCTCGACGAGGTGAAGGCGTGGCCGGCCACCGTTGGCGTCCCCGACGCGGCCAAGGCTCTCGGCGTGAGCAGGGCCCACCTGTACGCCCTCGTGAAGTGCGGCGACGCGCCTGTACGAACTCTGACCTTCGGCAAGAGCCACCGCGTCGTCACCGCGTCGCTGGTCCGCCTGCTCGAAGCCGCCTGACCACAGCAAACGGGGCCGCCGGGACCGGGCCTGGTCCTGGGCGACCCCTCAACCGGCACATCTCAACAGCACTGAGAGGTAACCGTGTCCACCGAGACTATCGGCACCGCGCCGACACCCACACCCGAGCCGCCCGCACCCACGTGGAAGGGCAGCCTGCAGCTCGCGACGAACGCCACCTGGAAGGCCATCGGTATCCCGGCAGAGGCCTCGCCGTTCTGCGTCACGCAGAACGACATGGGCGACGGCGAGCACACGGGGCACGTCCACTACCTGCTCCTGGCCCCGCTCCTGGAGATCGCCGAGGCGTACGACGCCCTGGTCACCGAGACGAAGTCGCTCGGGGGCGGCACCACGTACAGCGTGGTCGTCCCGGTGGACGGCGTCACCGTCACCATCTGGACCACCGACCCGGCCGACGCCCCGGCGGTGGCGGAATGAGCCTCCTCACAGACGTCTACCTGCCGTGGGAAGAACTCACCCACAAGCCCGGCTGCGCCAAGCCGAGTTGGGCCGTCGACACCCGGACCGAGCACGACGCGCTCCGCACGGTCGGCGGCGGCCCCACGCACGCCTGCCCGAACGAGGAGTGCGGGCACTCCGCCCGGTACACCAAGACGTCCCTGCGCGTCGTGTGCTCCTCCTGCGGCCTGGTCCTGATCATGTCCGGCGACGACGACGGCATGTGCGGCACCAGCACGAAGGCCATCGGGTACGGGCAGCCGCCGAAGAAGGCCGGCGGCGTGTGGCTGTACCCCGGCGCCCCGCTCCTCTTCGGCTGGGGCCACGGGGAGGACGAGGAGCCGGAGGGCTACCTCGTCACCCGGACCCGCGTCGACCGCGTCACCGTCGACAACGTCATCGGCTCCATCCACAAGGCGCGCGGGCCACGCCGGGGCGTGCAGTGGTCCGCCGCCGCCGTCCCCGACCCCAAGGGCGAGTACGGATACGGCCTGACCCGCTGGGCCCAGGCACGCAGCGAGCTGCGCTCGGTCACCGCCGCCGCCAAGTGGATCGCCGCCGTGGATGACGCCCGGGGCGGTGAGACCGCATGAACCGCCATACCCAGATCACCGGCGCGGTCCTCGGCGTCCTGCCCGGCGCGACCCTGGACGCCCGGGTCACGGTGGAGCAGCCGCTCCAGACCGGGCGGGACACCTGGACCGGCACCGTGGCCGGCCTCGCCCAGCGGATCGCCGACGTTATCGAGGCGGGGAAGGACACCCGCGAGGGCGAGTCCACCCCGACGATCTCCGCCCGGGACGCCCGTACGGCCGTCCTCGTTGCGTTTGCCCGCGCTCTGCGCGAGCACCCCACCCGGGATTGGCTCCTCGAGGGCCTGGACGTGCTCGGGGAGGCCGTCGTCCAGGAGGACCTCGGCGAGATGGCCACATGGGCGGACGCTCTCGCGAGCGTGGCGCACATCGACGACGACCTCGGTATCACCGCCGCGCATCCCCAGGCCGCCCACACGGACTACCGCGCCCAGCACGAAGGAATCCCCCTCGGCCTCTACACCTCCGAGGCCGAGGCGCGCAGGCACTGCGAGGGATGGCTCGGCAGGGACTACCCGGCTGACCGGGCTCTGATCTTCGACTGGATCGGCGACGAGGACGACGAGGAGCCGTGCGAGCTCACTGTCCGAGTCGACGGCGGCGACGAGACGCCTACCGGGTACGTCGTCGTCCCGCTGTCCGTCGCCGCTGCGTACGACCCCGACGCCGAGTGACGCCGTGCCCGGCGACCTCTTACTCCTCTGCGCCGTGATCGGTCTCGGCCTGGCCATCGGCGCACTCATCGCCGTGGCCTGGGCCGCCGACCGCCGCATCACCCACCGAACCCGGGAGACCCCCGATGCGTGACGTCCTGTCGGACCTGCCGCTCCTGGTCCTGCCCGCCCTGGTCCTGACGGCCCTGATCGTGGCGGTCCTGGTCCTGGGGGCCCTCCTTTCCCTCGCCATGCGGTTCCTGATCGCCGGGCTCTACGCCGCCCGCCGTATCCCGGCCACCGTCGAGCCGTTCCGGGACCCCCGTCCCCTGGTGGCCTGCCACCGCCCCAAGTGCGGACACATCAGCTGGCCGCACGACGAGACGGACGAGGGCCTGCGCTGCTCGAACTGCGGCCAGCTCAACCCCGACGCATGAGCGGGTCCGTCCGCCCGTGCGGCGACCTCGGCCTCCCGCACGGCCTGGTCTACGCCCGCCGGTACGTCACCGGCTGGAAGTGCAACCTCCACACCCCTCGCGCGATCCGCGGCCTGCCCGAGTGCCCGCCAGGCCCGGGCTGGCCGCCCCGCGACGACCCCGACCCCACCACCGAGCAGCCGCCCACCGAGGAACAGGAGCCGCCGTCATGACGACCACCGCCCGACCCAGCCCGGCCCAGATGCCGCGCCGCCGCCCCGAACCTGCCGCCCCCGAGGCCCCGGCCCTCGATCCGCGGCCGGCGCACCGCAAGCCGTGGGAGAGGGCGATCCTCGCGTCGTCGATGCCCGGGAACTTCCGCTTCGTCGGCATCGCGTTGGCCACGCACGCCGACGGCCGCGGCCATTTCGCCCGCCAGCCCCGGGTGATCGGCCTCGTCCACAACACCGGGCTCCCCGTCGGCCAGGTGCGCGTCGCGCTCGCCGCCCTGCTCAACCGCGGGTTCATCCGCCTGTCCCCGGCCGACGCCCCCATCGACAACGCCGACCTGGTCCTCACCCTGCCCCCCGGCGCGCTCGCCCGCGCCCGCCGCCACCACCACCAGACCACCACCAACCGGAGTTCAGCCGATGCCTGAGAAGACCCAGCACTGGACCGAGTCGCTGTTCGACTCCGTGTACGCCCTGTACGAGACGGCAGCCGAGTACCGGACCGCCGTCCGCGCCGCCGGGGTCACGGCCTCCACCGTCGACTTCGACCGCCGTGTGACCCACGAGGGGCAGATCGCCCTGGTGGGCCGCACCAACGCCTGGGGCCACACCGCGAGTCGCGCCCCGCACGCCCAGGCGCTGTCTGTTCTCCACCGCCTCTACAGCACGGTCGAATCGGAGACGCAGGGGCACTACGAGGCGGCCGCTCTCCTCTACGCGTCCGGCGCGGCCTGGGCGATCCGCGCCGTGCAGCGGGAGAGCAGCCGCCGCGCGTCGTCTTTCAGGTCGACGACCACGGCGAGCCCGGTCCGCACGCCACAGAGATCCCCGGCCTGGACACCTATGCCGACGGCCCGGCCCTGGATGCCGCCTACAACGCCCTTCTGCGCTGCGCACAGGCCGCCGAGTACGGCGAGGAGCTCGGGGACCGGGAACCCGTCAGTGACCACGAGGCCGGAGAGATGCACCGCGCATGGGCCGAGGCCTCCGGCATGGCCGACGCCGCCTACGCCTACGGCCTCGCCGCCCAACGCGCCCTGAACTTCGTCCTCCTCGAGCCGCGCCGCGCCCGCGAGCGGGAGATCGCGCTCGCCCGCGCCGCCGCGCAGACCGACCAGCCCACCCCGTAACACCCCACCCTGGAGCACCCGTTGACCGCCGCCGTCGCGTACGCAGCAGCCCCCGCTGCTGCAGTGCCGTGCCCGGAGACGCCCCGCGCGTCGACCGGCGCCCGGCCGCGCCCCGGCGGCGGCCTGCGTGTGCGTGTACCTCTGCGCCTGGTTGTGGGCGCTCAGTACCGCGATGCGGCCCTGAGCGTCTACATCAAGGTGGCAGCGCTCGCGATGCGCCCCGAGGGCTGCACCGCCAAGGTGTCCGTCCTCGCCGAGTACCTCGGCCTGTCCAAGAGCGTCGCCGAGCGAGGTCTCAAGGACCTGGCCAACCCCGACGAGGTGGACGGCCTGATCGAGGTCATCACGACCCGGCGCACCCTGCGCGGCGGCCGCGGGCAGTCCGCCCACCGCGTCGTCCGTACGGCCGCCGAAGGCGAGCACTTCGTGTGGGTGCCCGTCCGGGCCGCCGACGCCCTGTCACCGCGCCTGCTACGCCTCTACGCCCTCATCGCCTACGCCGAGGCCCGCAACGTTCCGCTGGCCATCGGGGACCTGGGCGGCATGCTCTACCACCACACCGGGAAGTCCGCCGGCCAGCACCTCGGCGACCGCCAGGCCGCCCGGCTCCTCGAGGAGCTCGGCGCCACCGGGTGGATCACCGTGCACGCCCGGCAGGGCCTGCAGGGCCGCCACGCCTACGAGACCCACCGCCACCCCGTCCACGCCGTCGCCCATGCCCCGGCGGCCGCTCCTGACATTCATGACGGATCCGGTGCAGACGATCACGCCGGATCCCTCGCGTCTAGGGAAGACCTGCAGACTGACCGACCGGTGAAGAGGGCGGGGGTTGGTGGTTCGATCCGCCGTAGGCGAGATGCGCGTAGTAGCGCGCGAGGCTACGGCGAAAAGCGCAGCAACAACGGCGGCGGCACGTACCGCGGGCCGGGTCTGCAGCTGTCGCCGAGGGTGTGGCAGGTCCTCGAACCCGTCCGGGCCGAGCTCCCCGGCATCAGCCCATACGTGCTGCGCCGCATCGGCCGCGAGATCGGCGAGCAGCTGTCCGCCGGGGTCGGCATGGAACGGCTCACGACCCGACTCCTGACCCGGTACTCACGGCTCACCGCCCACGCCCCCGCCACCGAGAACGCCCAGCGCGGCGACGTCGGCCGGTGGATCCTCGGCGCAGGCCTGCCCCGACACGGATGCCGACTGCCGTCCTGCGAGTCCGGCACCACCTGGTCCACCGGGGAGCGCTGCCACCTCTGCGCCAACATCGCCGCAGAGGCCGAGCGCCTGGCCGCGGTCGCCGCCGAGCAGCTGCTCGCCCCCGCGCCCCGGCCCGAACCGCCGGACCCCGTGTGGCCGCCGACGACGTGGCTCCCGATGCCCCCGCCGCCGGACGCCGGCCCCGAACCCCCGGGCCCGGCCGAGCGCGAGCAGCTGCGCGCGGCCGCGACCCCCGAGACCGTCCGCCAGGCGCTCGCCGAGCACGGCGTCCCCGCGGCGATCCGCCTGTACGGCAGGGCGCTCGTCCTGCCCCACCTCACCAACCAGCACGACGAAGGGACCACCGCATGAAGCCCGCCAGCCACCACATGACCCGCTGCCGCCGCTGCACCGCCCCGATCGTCTGGTGCCTTACCTCGGCCAACGGCCGCCGCCAGCCGGTGAACGCCGTGCCGGACGAGGAGGGCAACGTCGCCGTTTCCTCCGGCGCGGATGGGGTGCTGTATGTCCGCACCGTCACCGCCGCCCGCCCGGACATCCGGCCCGGCGAGTGGCGGGCGATGCCCCATCACGCCACGTGCACCTCCCCGCCTCCGAGGCGCAGCAGCGGCGGGCAGCGGGCGACGTCGGGTGCGGTCAGGCCGGTCCCGTGGCAGCGCTGAGCGCCGAGGACGCGGCGATCCTGCAGCGGGCCGAGGCCGGCCGGGAGGAGTGGCCCGACGGGACGTACGCCGGAACTCGCCTTCCGCGCAAGGCCGGGCAGCCGGATCCGGACGCCGCCGACCACGTCCAGGAGCTGACCGAGGCCCTGGAGGGCTGGCGGCTCGGTGACCGCACCACCCTCGCCGACCGGGCCGCCAGGACCACGGCCTCATGACCGTCGCCGCGCTCCTGGCCCTCATCGAGGAGGGGCTCCCCGGCATCCCCCGCCACCCGGCACCCCGTATCCCCCGATCCCGATTCTTTGCGAAGGACACCATGATGAACACCCAGCCCGAATCCGCTGCCCGCCCCTCGGCCCCGCTCTCCACGACCGCGCCGATGGCCGTCGGCGCGCTGATCGCCTGGGCTCTCGGTCATTCCGACCGGGTCGTTCGCCGGCACGGCGAGCAGGCCCACGACAACCTCGGCTGGTTGCGCACCCGGCACGCCGCGGACGAGGAGCTCGCCCGGGTCGACGCCGAGGAGCGTGACCTCGAGGAGCGCCTCGCCGCTGTCCGTGCCCGCCGGGCCGAGCTGAAGCCGAAGAAGGCCAGCCGGGACTACGACGCGGCCGAGGTCCGGGCCTGGGCGCAGGCCCACAACCTGTCGGTCCCTGCCCGCGGTCAGATCTCCGCCGCCGTCCTGGAGGCCTGGCGGGCGCGCGACACCGCAGCGGCCGACCGATGACCCGCGACGAACAGCTCGCCGTCGTCCGGGAGATGGCCGGCCACGCCGAACCGGACACCGTCATCGCCCGCGAGCTCGGCGTTCACCCGCGGACCGTTCTGCGGATCCGGCAGCGGAACAGCATCCCGAGCCTGTGGCAGCCGCCCGGGCCGCAGGCCGGGTGCGGCAGCCCCGCCCAGTACAAGGTGCGCGGCTGCCGGTGCACGGTCTGCGTCGCCGCGAACAGCGCCCGCCTCGCGGCCGCCCGCCGGGACCGTGCGGCCCGCCGTGACACCGCCACCTTCACGCACGGGCCGTGGGGCTACAGCAACTGGAACTGCCGCTGCCCCACCTGCAAGACCGGGGCCGCCGCCGCGGCCGCCCGCCAGAGAGCCGCCCGCATGGCCCGAGGAGCTACCCGATGATCCCCGCCCGCCTCCGCTACATCGCCCTGGCCCTGGCCGCGTACGGGCTCCTCATCCTCGGTCTGCTCTGGCTGCTCGAGGGCGTCTGGGCCGGTGCGGTGGTCTGCCTGTGGCTCACCGGCCTGAGCGGCCTCGGCTGCGCCCGCATCCGGCACACAGTCGGTCGCCACCAGGACGAACAAGCGCGCGAGCTCGAGGCTGCGTTCCCCGACGGCTGGACGGAGCCGTGGGCCGGGTGGTGCTGCGAGCGCGGCTGGGCAACCCGCGGCGGCCTCCACCACCCCGCCACCTGCACCCGCACTGTCCCTGCTGCACCCGAGGAGACCGCACGATGATGCACCCCTGCCCCTCCTGCCGCGCGCGGCTCAGGGCAACCGGTCAGTACCTCTGCCCGGGCTGCTGGTCCAGCCTCCCGACCGCCACCAGGCGGGCGCTCCGCCGACGTGACGGTGCAGCCCTCGCCCGGCTGCGCGAGCTCCACGGCCAGCTCGACCGTGGCGTGCCACTCGCCGAGATCACCATGACGGGGGCCGACGGTGGCTGACTCCCCGCGCTGCACCGTGTGCGGCCGCGCCCTCCGTGACCCGGCATCGCGGGCGCGCGGCACCGGCCCGGTCTGCGACCGCAAGACCCGCCCCGTGCGCTTGCCCGCGACCCGTCGCCCCGCTCTCCCGCCGTACGTGGGCGGGCGCCCGGTCGACGACGTCCCGGCCAGCCCTCTCTTCTGACCCACCGCACCATCCGGAGCGTCACCATGAACGACATCTGCCTCTCCTGCTTCGGCCGGCTGCCCGACGACTCCCCGCGCACGGGCTGCGAGGCCTGCGAGTACCGCGCCCACACCTGGCTCCGGGAGCTCCCCCGCCAGTGGGTGCTGCTGCAGGACATGCTGCACCCCGACACCGGCCCCGCCCGCCGCGGCGGCATCGGCCGCGCCCACGCACCGCTCCCCGTCCGCCTCGAGGCCCTGGACCTCGTCGGCCCCGGGCAGGTTGTGCTCCTGGACGACCCGCACGGCGACCAGACCAGCGGCGTCCCCATAACCCCGCTCCTGTACGGCTGGGCCCGCTACCTCACCGCCGACGCCGACGTCCCCGTGGCCCGCCGCGACAGCTACGGGACGGTCCACACCTCCCGCTGCGAGGGCCCCTGGATTCGGGGCGGAGGCGACGTCCCCGGCCTCTGCCGATGGCTGGACGCCTACCTCTTCTACGCGGCGACCCGCCCGTGGTGGGACGACCTCTACGAGCAGCTCGAGCAGCTGCTCGACCGGGTCCGCCGGCTCACCCACACCCGGCCCCTCACCCGCGCCAAGGACGCGCCCTGCCCTCTCTGTTCGGCGTGGTCGCTGGTGGAGCGCGATGACGAGCTCCACATCACGTGCACGGTCTGCCCGGCCCGGCTCACCCCCGACGAGTACGACGCCCACCGCGCCGCCGTCATGCCCGCGCTCGCCAGCCTCGCCCTCCGCCTCGCCACCGCCCAGCAACCCGCCGCCTGACCGTGTACGTTCCCGAACAGCGCTGCGCCCCCTGCCTGATTCTCACAGGCAGGGGGCGCAGCGTTCGTTGGTCACGCCTCGGGGGCCGGCCTCTTCGGTGGCCGCTTCGTGACCCCGTCGATGATGTCGCGGACACGCCCGAAGGAGATGCCGAGCTCGGCGGCGATGGCGCGCAGGGACAGACCCTCGTCCCGCATCTCGATCACGGCCTGCTGCCGCATCTCGCGGACCTTCGCCTGCTTCTCCGGCATGGCGTCCAGCAGCTGAGTCAGCCGCTTCGCCCGCGCTGCAGGGGTCTCGGCCGTACCGAGGGCGTCGATGGAGTCGAGCACCTGCTGCACCTCCTGGTCTCTGTCGGCCATACCGCTCCTTCCCGGAGCGCGGATACCGATCTGCTTGTGTGGGGACCCTACACTGTGTAGAGTCCCCACACAACGAACGGGAGCCCGCTCCCATCGCTCAACAAGAGGCCCCGGCCGGGCGGTCGCAACGCCATATGGCCGGGGCCAGCCAACCGCCTGATGCAACAGGAGGATGACCATGCGCGATCGTAACCGTGGCCGTGCCGTACCGGCAGCCCGCAGCCCTCAGCCTGACCCCTTCGCCGTCCAGCTGCGCGAGCTTCTCGCCCGCCCCAGCCTCTCGGCCCAGCTGCTGCAGCACGCCGCCGAGCAGCTCGCGACGATCCGCCCCACCGAGCCCCTCACCCTCGCCGGATGGGGCCGCGCCCTGGCCCGTGCCGACGCCCGGGTCCTCACGGGCTACCCGCCGGCCGTCGCCCAGAACGCGAGCTGCCGGGCCATGGCCGCCCTGGACTCCGCCATGTGGACCACCTCCCGCACCCGAGGCGAGTGGGCCCTGTGCCTGAACGCCGCCGCTGGAACCGTCTGATGACCGCCGCACTCGCCGCCGCGAGCCCCCGCACCCTGGCCCACCGGCTCCCCGTCATCCTGACCGCGACGGCCGAGCGCCTCGAGCAGATGACCCCGCAGGCCGCCATGAGCGCCCACGCCCGGCACCTCGAGATCCAGCTCAGCGTGTGGGACCACCACGGCGTCTACAACAGCGCTGTTGTCGGCCGGGACATCACCGCCGCCCTCGCCGCGATCCGCGACGTGCCCCTCACGGGGACCCGCGCCGAGTACGCCGCCCGCCTCCGCGTCGCCGAGCTCCACCGCCAGGCCGCCGCCGACTACGCCGGACGTACCGACCGCGAAGCCGACGCCCGGAACGCGCTGGCGCTCTCGCGCGCGCACGGCAACGCCGCCGCCACCGTCCGCTGAACCCGTTCCGGGCGGGCTGCTACCCGCTCGCCCGGAACGGAGGTACCCCGACCCCGGAGCTACCCCGTGACCATTGACCAGCTGGAACGCTGGACCACCACCCACCCCGCGTACACCATCACTGCCGGCCTCCTGGTGCTCGTCGTCCTCGCGGCCATCATCCGGCGGGCCACTCGCACCCTCACCCTGCCCGTCGCCGCCGCGACCACCGGTGCATTGGTCTGCACCGCCTACTCCGCAGACACGAGCTGGCGGTTCGCCGGGTCCCACCTCGGCATGGTCGACGACACCGAACGCGTCATCATGTTCGCCGCCGGGGAGGTAGCCCTCCTCGCCTGCGCGATCATGGCCCGCGCGACCAAGCGCGCCACCGCCACCCAGGACAGCGCAGGCAGCCCGGGTACCCCGGGGGTACTCGTCTGGGTCATCACCGGCGTGCAGGTCATCGCCTGCTACTCCACATCCGGTCTCGTCGGCGGTACCGTCCGCGCGGTCATCGGCCCCGTCATGGCCGGCCTCCTGTGGCACCTCGCGATGGGCCTGGAGATCCGGGTAGCCCGCCCCGCCGCCCTCTCCACCGGGCTACTCGCCCTCATCGGCCGGGAGCTCCGCGAGCGCCTCCTGTCCTACCTCGGCCTCGCCGCCCGCGATCGCACCGCAGCGCAGATCACCCGTGACCGGGCCACCGCCCGCGCCGTACGGCTCGCCTCCCGCAAGCTCCGCACACCGTTGGGCCGCCACCGCCTCGCGGCCGCCGTCGCCCGCTCCGGCGCAGCCACCGACCCTGAGCAGCGTGACCGCCTCATGCGCCAGCTCGCCGCCCGCCGCTCCGCCTCGGAGCTCCGCACCGTCGCGATCACCTCGCCCTGGGAGACCCCCACGACCACCACCGTGGAACGGGTAGCCCCACCGGACACCGAGGTACCCGTCCTGCCCGCTGCCGTGCCCGGCTCCGTGGTTCCCGGCAGCGTCCGGCTGCTCCGTGTGTTCTGCAAGCAGAGCATCCGCCCGCCCGCGCGCTCCGCCCCGGCGCCCGTTCTCCCCGCCGCACCTACCCGCGCCGTCGTCCGCGCCGACTACCTACCCGAGGCCGAGGTAGCCCAGGTAGCCCCCAGCGCCGAGGTACCCGCCCAGGACGACGAGGAGGTACCCGAAGGTGACCGCGACGTACCCGACCCTGACCCGCTCATCGAGCAGGCCCGCCGCGACTTCGGCACCGAGGTACCCGGCGGAGTAGCCCGCCTCAAGGTCACCTACGGCATCGGCCAGAAGCGCGCACAGCACATCCGCGACGCCCTCGGAGGCAAGAAGTGACCGCCCAGAAGCCCGACGCTGAGAGCAGACTCAAGGGCTGGCTCCGGGAGCGGATCGACGGCCCCGTCATCGAGCCAGATTCGGAGCCCGAGCCTCTCGTCAAGTTCCGCTACACGCCCCCGCCTCCGGCCGGTCCGCCGGCCCCGGCCGAGCCGAACGCCCACGAGCCCGCGGTCGAGGACGACGAGCCGGAGGAGGAGCCCAAGCGTCCGTGGTGGCAGTTGCCGCCCGGACCGTTCGGGCACCGCGCCCCGGCCCCAGAGCCCGAACCGGCCCCCGTCGAGCAGGAACTCGCCCCCGGGTTCTACGTCACCGTGAACCAGCCCGCCCCGGCCGCACCCCCGCCGTGGCTCGCCCCCGACCCGGCCGCCGAACGTGCCGCCGAGCGCCTGCACCGGCGCCGGATCTGGCTCGCCTACCACGGCGGTGCCGCCGGAGCCGGGTGGGCGTTCGGCCTCGTCGGCATGATGCGCGACCTCCTGACCGACGCCGGGCCCGCCGCGGCCGGCGTCGGGGTCGCCATGGGCCTGGTGACGTACATCGTCGCCTCCTACCTCCCCGGCCTCCCGTACATGCCTCCGGCGCTCCGGCCCGTCCTCGTCTGGGCCGCCCGGATCCCCGTCTGCTCCGCCGCCCTCGCCCTCTTCCTGCACGCCCCCGGCCACCTGTAAGGACCCCTGACCATGCAGTTCCTCGCAGCACCCACCAGCGGCGGCGCCGTCCTCGGCACCCTCGGCGGCGGCGGGATTGCCCTCGCCCTGACCGCCCTGCTGATCCTCGGCGTCCGCGGGGGAGGCCGGATCAAGCTCGGGGCCGGGAAAGCGGGCGTCGTCGCGTTCCTCGCCGGGACCTCGTACGTCGCGGCCGGGAAGATCTGGGCGAACGCCGAGAAGGTCGTCGCCCAGGGCCTGACCGGTTTCGGCGTCGGCTCCGACGGCCCGTTCGGCAACGTCGGGATCGGCGCGGTCGCCCTCCTCCTCCTGATCATCATGGTCGCCGCACCCCTCACCGCAGTACGCGCCGCCGTCGTCGCGATGATCGCCGCGTTCGTTTGGCCGGCCACCGGCGACGGCACCATCTGGGCCATCCCCGGCCAGCTCGCCGCCGCCATCCTCATGTCCTTCGGAGGCTGAGGTGACCGCGTGGATCCGCTTCTGGACCGCCGTGTGGGTCGGCTGGATCGCCCTGAGTGGGCGTGCCATCGACCTCGTGCTCTGCACCACCCCCGCCACGCCGCCCACGCCTCCGCAGAAGCCCAAGAGCGAAGCGGAGCAGCCAACCGAAGACGCCGAGAAGGCGGGGGAGGAGGCAGGGGAGGCTACGGAAACCCCTCCGGAGAAGGCGGAAAAGAGGAAGCCGACCCCGACGAAGGGGTCACCCGCCCTGCGCATCCTCTGCCTCGTCCTCGCCGTCGGGTTCATCTACGGACTGCCCTGGACCACCCGCATCGCGGTCGCTGCCGCCGTCGCATGGACCGTCACTGCCATCACCCTCGGCCTCATCGCCACCAGGAAGCCGAAGGAGAAGCAGTCCGCGAAGGGCGAGAGCGACGACCAGGAGCAGCCCGAGCAGGAGACCCCGACGCCCGAGCAGCACCCCTCCGAGCTGCTCCCGCTCCCGTACGTCGCCATCCTGCTGAACGAGGCCTACACCAAGGGCTCCGGGGTGCACCTCGCTTACCTCGCCAAGCGCCTCTCCCACACCCCCTGATGGGCCTCCCCGCCACCCCCTGGAAGACCCACCACGTCCGCGCCCTGCTCGCTCGCCACGGGGTGCGCGTACGGGATGGCGTCCGGGTGCCCCCCAAGGGCGGCCGCGAGGGGGTCCACCAAGAGGACTTCCCACCCCTCCCCCCACCCCCTCTCGGCGACCCCGTTGTTGGCGTTGTTGTCGCAGGTCAGCCCAACAACAACAACGTCGGCAACACCCCTTCCCGCCCCTTCCGGATCACCGACGACCCGGACAACCCCGCCCGCCACCACGTCCACCACGAAAGGGCCTGACCCATGGACTTCGTCCGCTACCGCGTCGAGGACGCCGACGGCACGTTCCTCGACGAGTTCGCCACGAACGCCCGCGACTTCGCGCAAGAGCGCATCGACCGCATCCGCAAACACCGGCCGGACCTGAAGGTCACCGAGACCGACGACAACTGACCACCGGGGCGACCGACTCACTGCCAGGCGACCGGCCGCCCCGGGACCCATCCCCAACCACGAGACAGGAACACGATCATGGCACTCCTTCGGCAGCTCGCCGCCCTCGGCAACAACGTCTACTGCGCCGTCTGCGGCTGGTGGTACCCGCCCCACAGCCACTGACCCCGCCTCCAGACGCCCCCGCCGACCCGATCCGCCGGGGGCTTCGCCACGCCCCGGCCGAACGCCGCTGGACAAGATCGCAGCGGCTGCGTCACACTGCTGCCACCACCACACGTGTGCCCCGAGCCCCTGACCGACACCGGCAGGGGCTTTCGTACGCCCGGAGGAGGCCAGCCGTGGACACCGTCGACACAGACCACCTCACCGCCGCCCAGGCCGCCGCCCACGCCGACCGCGCCCGCCAAGCACTCAGCGCCGGAGCCGCCCGCGTGAAGCCCGCCACGATCCGCCAGTGGGTCACCCGCGGCCACCTCACCGCCACCGGCATCGCCGCCGACGGACGCAGCCGCACCTACCGACTCGCCGACGTCGCCCGCGCCGAACTCGCCACACGGAAGCGCGCCCTGCAGAACCTCAGCGCCCCAGCCGCCACGCCACAGGAGGCCAACGCCGCATGACCGTAATCGCCGGGCTCGTCCACAAGGGCCGCGTACACCTCGGCGGAGACTCGGCCGGCGTCTCCGGGCTCAGCATCGCCATCCGGCGCGACCCCAAGGTGTTCCGCAACGGCGCCTACGTCGTCGGCTTCACCACCAGCTACCGCATGGGCCAGCTCCTGCAGCACTCCTTCCAGCCCCCGCACCCCACCGGCGGCCTCCACCAGTTCATGGTCACCACCTGGACCGACGCCCTGCGTACCTGCCTCAAAGACGGAGGCTGGGCCCGCAAGGAATCCGAGCAGGAGCAGGCCGGAACGTTCCTCGTCGGCATACACGGCCGCCTCTTCAGCGTCTACGACGACTACCAAGTCGCCGAGCACGCCGACGACTACGCCGCCGTCGGCTGCGGAGACGACCTCGCCCTCGGCGCTCTGCACGCCACCGCAGGCCTCCTGCCACCGCGACGCCGCCTTGCCGCCGCGCTCGCGGCCGCCGAGCACCACAGCGCAGGCGTCGCCGGACCGTACGTCTACGCCAGCACGCCGAAGAGCCGCTGACCGGAACGGCGGACACCGGCGCACCTGGTGCTCGATGATGACCCCTCACGCCACGCACATCCCTGGGGGGAACCATGCGCACCCGTACCGCCGCCGCGCTCCTCGTGGCCGGCCTGCTCGCCCTCACCGCCTGCAGCACCGAGCCCGAACCGGACACCGAGGCCAAGCCCTTGGCCGTCAGCCCCGACAAGAAGTTCCTCGCCGCCGTCGGCGACGCGGGCATCGCCAGCTGGACCACCACCGGCCCCACCGACGCCGAGCTCCTCGACTACCCGCAACGGTGGTGCGACGCCTTCACCGACGGACACAGCGCCGACCACGTCCTCACCGCAGACCAAGGCCTCCTCTACCCCCTCGGCGACGACTGGGGCACGAAGCGAGACGAGGCCAACGAGCTCCTGGTGCTCGCCACCAAGAGCCACTGCCCCGACCTCACCGACCAGGTAACCGCCGACCTACGCGCCACCGGCGACTACTGACCAATCGGAAGGGCGGCGCCCGTGGCCGGCAACCCCCGCAACGGGCGCCCCTACCGCGCCCTCTGCGCCCGTCAACGCGCCCTCGGCCTGCCCTGCTGGATCTGCGGCCGCGACATCGCGTACGACATCACCGGCCCCGAGGCAGGCAAGCACCGCCTCGCCTTCACCCTCGACCACGAGATACCGCTCAGTCGCGGTGGCAGCCTCCTCGACCCCGCCAACGCTCGCTCGGCGCACCGCAAGTGCAACAGCCAGCGCGGCAACCGGATGGCTACCGACCAACCGAAAGCGTCCCGGAGGTGGTGACCGTGCACCCGAACCTCCACCCTCGCCCAGCTCCACGACGGCCGCGGTGGTTTGAGTACAGCTACACCTCCACCGGCCTCACGTACTGGCTGCGCTACCTCATCAGCGAGCCTCGCGAGTTCGCCTACGTTGCGCCTCGCCGTCTTGCCTGCCGCCTCGGCCGCCATAACCGCACCTGCGTCGGCCGCCCCGTACCCCATCCCCGGAGGTGGTGAGCACGAGCGCCCTTACTTCCCGCGCGGCCGCCATAGCCACGCTGCGGAACGCAACGCCAGGTGATCACCTGGACCCGTGGGAGCTCGCTCCGCGAATCCTGAACGCCGCAGTCGCCGCCGCTCGCGCCGATCTCGACCCCGACGACTGCGGCTGCGGCGGCTGCGACAGCTGCGCCCAACACCGCCTGCTCGACCAACTGGTGAAGTAGTGCCGCTATTCGGATTCCGCCGCCGCTGCCCTTTCCACGACGTCCCCTCAGCACTCCGCATCGCCCAGCTCGAAGCCGAGCTCGGCATCGACCCCGACGCCGTGACCAAGCACCAGGCGAATGCCACCTCGTTCACGAAGGCGTACGCTGACCCCGGCCTCGTCGACTGCGGCAGGCCGCGCTGCAAAGAACGGAGGCGGTGAGCATGGCCAGCCTCGTGGACGCCGCCACGCTGCGCCGCCTCGCCGACGCCCTGGACCGCCTGGCCGACACGGCCATGCACACCGGCGTCACCCTCTGCTCCTACGGCACCGAGTACATCGAGATCGACGGCATCGCACTGGCCCTCGAGTGCACGCGCGACGGCGAGCAGGTCCGGTACACCGTTGACCTGTCAGGCCGGTGACGCCGTGCTCCACGTCATCACCGGCCCGCCGGCCTCGGGCAAGTCCTCGTGGATCCAGGCGCGGGCCAGGCCCACTGACATCGTCATCGACCTCGACAAGATCACTCTGGCCCTGTCCGGGCCCGGTGCGCCCCAGTGGAACCAGGACAAGCTGCTGGTGAAGGTGGCACAGCGGGCGCGGTTTGCAGCGATTGACGAGGCGGTGAAGCACCGCGAGGAGACTGACGTTTATCTGATCCACACCATGCCGAGCGCCAAGGCCAAGGCCCGTTACGAACGGCTCGGTGCCCGGATCATCGTGGTGGATCCCGGCAAGGACGTCGTGATGCAGCGCGTGCGGGACATGCGGGCCGACGCCATGGTCGCCGTGGTGTCGCGGTGGTACGCCGGGCAGGGCAAGGCCCAAGGGCCGGCAGTCACCCGCCAGTCGTCCCGCCAGTGGTGACGAGCACGGCCGCCGGAGCCGCCTGACCGCGTCGGCCTGGTGCACGGCGACGGGCGGCCAGGCACCCCCGGGCCGGGGTCGGCCACCACCCCCGGCACGGGCGACGGTGTGCCGCCGGGTCGCGGGCGAGTGAGCGGCCCGGCTGGGACGGGTCGCCGGTGACACAGCGCGAACTCTCGTTGATTCGCGTCGCGCTTGCGGCGTCTTCGCGTGATCAAGGCCAGAGGGAGGGGGCCTTGGCCATCGTGGAATTCGGCAGGCCGGGCGACCCAAAAGCCCTTGTCGCCCGTTTCTCTCCCCGAGCGAATCGCTAATCGCTCCAGCCTCACCACTCGACCAAATAGCACGCAGAGTAACCGTCACGTAAAGTGACTCTCCGTTGGGGCTTGCGCATTGCCTCGACATGTGAATGGGGGTCGCCGTGGTCGAGGACGAACCACCCTCCCCCAGACGCCGTCTGCGAGCGGGCGCAGTACACAAGGCGACGAAGGCCGAGCTCGCCGATCTGGGTGTCGACCCCAAGGCCAACGCGTCCGCCGCCACCGCCCTGCGCTTGGCCACCGAGGTCGACTCGTCCACCGACGCCAAGGCCACCGCCGCCGTCAGCCGGGAGCTGCGCCAGGCGATGCAGACCGTGCGAGCGCTCGCGCCGCCGAAGGAGCGAGGAGACAAGATTGACCAGCTTGCTGCTCGACGCGCCACCCGTGGCGCCTGAACCCCTGATCGGGTCTCAGACGCCCCGGATCCTGTCTGCCCCGCTGTACCGGAACATCACGACCGGCCGGTGGGACGGGACCGAGGACCAGGCGGCCCTGGACTTCCGTTCCCCGTCGGGGCAAGAGGCCGTGGAGCTCGCCGAGGATAGCGGCATCAACCTGGACCCCTGGCAGCAACTCGCCCTGCACCACTCCCTGGCCGAGGACCGCGAGGGCCTGTGGCTCGCGTTCGAGGTTGTGCTGAACATCTGCCGCCAGAACGGCAAAGGCGGCTGGCTCGAGGCCCGCCAGCTCGCCGGAGTGATGCTGTTCGGCGACAAGCTGATCATCCACACCGCCCACCAGTTCAAGACCGCGCAGGAATCCTTCATCCGCCTGGACGAAATCATCTCCGGGTCCGCGAATCTCTCCCGCCGGGTGAAGCGCATTCTGCGCAGCCACGGCGAAGAAGGGTTCGAGTTCCACAACGGGGCCCGTATTCGCTTCCTGGCCCGGTCCGGGGACAGCGGCCGCGGCTTCTCCGGCGACACCGTGATCATGGACGAGGCGATGAAGCTTCGATCCGGGCCGATCGGCTCGCTACTGCCCGTCATGTCCGCCCGCCGCAACCCGCAGCTGCTGTACACCTGCAGCGCCGGGCTCGGCGAGGAGTCCGAGCAACTGGCCACGCTGCGGGCCCGTGCGCTCGCCGAGACCGAGCACCCCGACCCTTCCCTGGCCTACCTGGAGTGGTCCATCTCCGAGCACGTGAAGGAGTGCGCGAAGGACGAGGCCGGGCGGCTGACATGCACGGAGCACGACGACCGGGCAGATCCGAAGTCCTGGGCCCGCGCCAACCCTGCGCTCGGTATCCGGATCCGGCCGGCGCACGTCGCCCGGGAGATGGCGACGATGCGCGGGGACCTGTTCGACCGCGAGCGCCTGGGCGTCGGGGACTACCCGGAGACGGCCGAGGACACGTGGACGGTCATCGACAAGGAGGCCTGGCAGGCGCTGGCGGACAACGACAGCCAGCCCAGCGACCCGGTGGCTTTCTGCATCGACGCGACCCCCGAACGTTCCCACGCCTCGATCGGGGTGGCGGGCGATTACGGCACAGGAACGCACCTGGAGGTCCCGGAGAACCGCCCGGGCATGGACTGGGTCGTCGCCCGGGCCGTGGAACTGCAGGAGAAGTGGAGCCCGCACGTCTGGGTCATCGACGCATCCGGCCCAGCCGGATCACTGATCAAGACCCTTACGGACAAGGGCCTCACCATCGTCTCGCCGACAGCGCGGGAGATGGCGCAGGCCTGCGGCCAGCTGTACGACGCGGTCGAGGCCGGAGCGATTACGCACCTGGACCAGGCGCCCCTGACGACGGCCCTGGCTGGCGCAAAGAAGCGAGAGCTCGGCGACGCCTGGGCCTGGGCCCGGAAGTCCGCCGGCGTCGACATCAGCCCGCTGGTCGCCGTGACGCTCGCCCGGTGGGGTCTGTCCGCCGAGGTCGAGGAAGAGGAAGAGGAGGTGGAGCCATGGGCCGCGTACGGGTGAGCGCTGGAGTGCGGGCGCGGGCCGGGGTGTTCACCGGCGGATGCCTGATGGCCACGGGGGCCGGCCTCGGGCTGGGCCTGGCGGTCGGCCTGGCGGTGGCTGGTGTGCTGCTGGTGGCGTACTGCCTGCTTCTGATGGACGTGGACGGGGGCAGCGCGTGACGAGCCTGTGGAGGGCTGCACGGGGCCGTAAGGAGGCCCGCAGCATCAGCACGGTCGAGGACTACGCTGCGGCGCTGCAGGAGTCCCTCGGCTATCACGGGTGGTCGCCGCTGGGCTTCACGCAGACGCAGCCCGGGCAGGCCGCCGAGAAGGCCCCGACGGACCTCGTCGGGTACGCGCAGATGTTCGCGACGAACCCGGTGATCTGGGCGTGCATGGTGGCCAGGATGGCGGTGTTCTCCGCTCCTCGGTTCCAGTGGCAGCGCCTCAACAACGGCCAGCCGTCGGAGACGTTCGGGACGAGCGACCTGGCGCCGCTGGAGCGGCCCTGGCTCGGCGGCACCACGCAGGACCTGCTGAACCGGAAGATCCAGGATGCCGACCTGGCCGGGAACAGCTACTGGACCCGGTTCATGGACGAGATGGTCCGCCTGCGCCCCGACTGGGTTCAGATCGTCCTCGAGCGCCGCATGCACCCGCACGGGGGCTATCTCGGCTGGCGGCGGTACGGGTACCTGTACCAGGAGCCTGGGTGCGACCCGGTGTTCCTGTGGCCGGAGGAGGTCGCGCACTTCGCGCCGACGCCGGACCCGCTGGCCACGTTTCGCGGCATGTCGTGGCTGACCCCGGTGATCCGGGAGACGCAGGCCGACAACATGATGGCCGCGCACAAGAGGAAGTTCATGGAGAACGCGGCCACCCCGAACATGGTGGTCCGCCTCGCCCGCGAGGTCACGCCCGACGCGTTCGCCAAGTTCAGAGACAAGATGGACAGCGACCACCGAGGCATAGAGAACGCCTACAGGACCCTGTACCTGGGCGGTGGCGCGGACGTCACCGTCGTCGGCAAGGACTTCCAACAGCTCGACTTTTCCAAGACCCAGGGGGCCGGGGAGACCCGCATTGCCGCAGCGGCCGGCGTACCGCCCATCATCGTTGGCCTGTCCGAGGGCCTACAGGCCGCCACCTACTCCAACTACGGGCAGGCCCGCCGCCGGTTCGCCGACGGCACGATCCACCCGCTGTGGCAGAACGCCGCCGGGTCTCTTGAGCACCTGGTCACCCCGCCCGGAGGCCTCGGCCAGACCGTACGGCTCTGGTACGACGCGAACGACGTCCCGTTCCTGCGCGAGGACCGCAAGGACGCCGCCGAGATCCAGGGCATCCAGTCCCGCACCATCCGCGCCCTGGTCGACGCCGGGTACACCCCCGAGTCCGTCCAGCGCGCCGTCCGGTCCGAGGACTGGGCGCTACTCGTCCACACCGGCATGTTCTCCGTGCAACTGCAGCCGCCGGGGTCCGGCACGCCCGGGCCGACCACCGACCCGTCCGAACCACCCGAGGAGGGGGCCTGATGCCCACCATGCACACCGCCAGCCGCGAGCTGCTGCGCTCGGCCCCGTTCCAGCTGCAGCGCGCCGAGGACGACGCCGAGCCCGACGGCCGGACCCTGTCCGGGTACGCCGCCCTGTTCGGTCAGCAGACCGAGATTTCCTCGTGGGAGGGCGAGTTCACCGAGACGATCCGCAAGGGCGCGTTCCGCAAGACGATCCGGGAGTCCACCCCGGTCATGCAGTTCGACCACGGCCGGCACCCGCTGATCGGGTCGATCCCCATCGGGTCCATCGCCGAGCTCCGCGAGGACGACCAGGGCCTGTACGTGGAGGGCCGCATCACGGACAACTGGCTGATGCAGCCGGTCCGCGACGCCATCGCCGAACAGACCATCAACGGCATGTCGTTCAGGTTTGAAGTCGTCCGCGAGGAATGGCGCGATGCCAACGGCAAGATCGTCAAGGCCGAGGAGGTCTACGAGCTGCTGTGGAGGCCCGGCGACCGCGGCCCCCTGCAACGGGAGCTCATCGAGCTGAAATGCCGCGAGCTCGGCCCCGTCGTCTTCCCCGCCTATGCCGGCACCAGCGTGTCGGTGCGGGCCAGGGACATGGCGCACGGCCTGGCCCACGACGCCGATATGACCCAGCGCATCCGCCAGTCCCTCGCCCGCGACGCCGCCACACCCAGCGTCCCGGAGGACCCGCAGCTGCGCCGCGAGGTCGCGGCCGCGCTCCTCTTCCAGCGTTCGGGCGACGAAGCCCGAGACCAGACCACACCGCCCGCGCCGCCCGCTCCCGGGCACCCGGACGAACCGACACCGCAGGGCGCGCCGCTCACCGAGCACCCGCCCACCCCGCGCAGTACCGACGCGCCGCCCGCCGATGGGCACCCGTCGCCATCCCGCACAGAGCGCATGCGCCCCCAGCTCGCCGAAATCGGCGCGCTGATGGACGGCGTCCTGGCGTCCATCGACACGAAGGAGAACCGCTGATGCCTCCGCAGCTTCAGCTTTCGCACCAGCAGGCGGTCATCCGCCTGCAGGACATCCGCGCCCAGCTCGAGGACCTCGAGCGGCGCGACAACCTCACCGCCGAGGACGAGCAGACGTTCGACGAGCTCACCCGTGAGTTCAGCGACGTCGACAACCACCGCCGCCAGATGGAGCGCCGCTCCGCCCTGGAGCGGGTCCGGTCGGCCACGCAGGCCACGGAGCGCGCTCCGGGGCGGCCGGGCTCCCTCGGAGTCGAGCGCGGCACGCCCTCAGGCTCGGGCAGCGCCTACGACCTGGACCCGATCCTCAACCCCGACTCGGTGGAGGACCGGCGGTTCCGCAACCCGTGGGACCTCGGCGAGATGCGGACTTACTCCCGCTCCAGCGAGGACATCGGCCTGGAGCTCAAGGCCCGCGCGCTGTGCGCCGTGGAAAAGATGAGCGGAGCCAACGACCGCATCCGCTCTGCGGCCACCGGCGTCATCGAGGAGTGGGACGACAAGAAGGGCACCATCGCCCGCATGTGCCTGGCGACGTCGTCGCCGGAGTACCTCCGGGCCTGGTCCAAGCTCGCTCGCGGCAAGGGCCACATGGTCACCCCCGAGGAGCAGAAGGCCCTCGAGCGGGCCATGAGCCTCACCGACAACGCCGGCGGCTACCTCGTCCCGTTCCAGCTGGACCCCACGATCATCATCACGTCCAACGGGTCGCAGAACGACATCCGGCAGGTCGCCCGCCAGGTAGTCGCGACCGGCGACGTGTGGAACGGGGTGTCCGCCGGTGCCGTGCAGTGGCGGTGGGCGGCCGAGGGCTCCGAAGCCGGGGACAACGCCCCCGGCTTCGGCGGACCGAGCGTTCCGCTGCACAAGGCGGACGGCTTCGTGCCGATCTCCTACGAGGCGCTGGACGACGCCGAGAACGTCACCTCGGAAGTCGGCAAGCTCCTGGCGGCCGGCAAGGACGACCTCGAGGCCACCGCGCTCGCCATCGGCACCGGCTCCGGCCAGCCGACCGGCATCGTCACCGCACTCACCGGGACCAGCTCGGTCGTGACCAGCACGACCACGGACACCTTCGCCTCCAGCGACGTCTACAAGGTCGACAGCGCACTGCCCGCCCGACACCGCAAGAACGCGTCCTGGCTCGGCAACCGGGCGATCTACAACCAGGTCCGCCAGTTCGACACCTCCGGCGGCTCCGCCCTGTGGGAACGCATCGGCGCGGACGTCCCCCCGCTCCTCATGGGCCGCCGCGCCCTGGAGGCCGAGGACATGGACGGCACCGTCACCGCCAGCCAGGACAACTACGCCCTGGTCTACGGGAACTTCGACAACTACGTCATCGCTGACCGCGTCGGCATGAGCGTGGAGTTCCTGCCGCAGCTGATGGGCGCCAACGGCAGGCCCAAGGGCCAACGCGGCTGGTACGCCTGGTACCGAGTCGGCGCCGACAGCGTCAACGACGGCGCCTTCCGGATGCTGAACATCACCTGATTCGCCCCGCCCGTACGGCCGGACCCCACCCCAGGGGTCCGGCCGTCGGCATTCCCCCAGGAGTACCGGCATGAAGTCGAGCCTCTACAACATCGCGCGAGCCAAGATCAGCCTGGCGACGGCGCTGCGCACCAACGGCTCCACCAACGGCACCACGGTGGACCTCCACGAGAACAAGGACGCGTCCCGCTCGGCGATGCTGATCGTTCTGTCCGGGACGATCACCGACGGGACGCACGCCATCACCCTGCAGGAGTCGGACAACGGCTCGGCCTGGTCCACGGTCGCGGCCGCCGACCTGCAGGGCACCGCCCCGTCCATCACCGACACCGCCGACGACCGCGTCTACGAGGTCGGCTACCTCGGCGCGAAGCGGTACCTGCGGGCCGTATCCACGGTGTCCGGGGCCACCACCGGCGGCACGGTCAGCGCGCTGATCCTGCGCGGCTTCCCCGCCGCCAGCCCATCTCCCACACCTGACAAGGACGGACACTGCTATGGCTGTTCAGCGATGCCGCGAGGCCTTCACCATCTGGCGCGACGGCGCCCCCATCACCTACACCGCCGGGCAGCTGGTGCCGGACAAGGACCCGATCCTCAAGAGCCACGGCCACCTGTTCCAGGACGTCGCCGAAGCGGCCCGGCGCCCGGTCCAGTCGATTCCGGCCGAGGCCGCGACGAACGAACCCGGCGAGCGCCGCACCCTCACCCCGCCGGCCACGGTCCCGAACCCCGACGAGAACCCGGAAGAGGATTCCGGCGGGGGCCGTGGCAGCAGCCCCAAGGACGACGGGGACGAGACGGCGTTCGACCCCACCTCGGCCGTCACCCGCGAGGTCCTCGCCTACCTCGACACCGTCAGCGAGGCCGAGGCCCTGCGGGTCCTGGACGCCGAGGCCGCCGGGGAGAACCGGGCTGGCATCCGCAAGGTCCGCGACCAGGTCCTCGAGGACGCCCGCGCCCGCGACGCCGCGAGCGAGTAAGGAGCGGGCTGTGCCGTACGACCTCGGCGCGACCGCGCGCCTGACCGCCGAGTGCCGTGACCCGGGCGGCGCGCTCACCACCGCCGCCACGGCCGTGGTGACGGTCACGCTCCCGGACGGCATGACCGCCTCCCCGGCCGTCACCGAGGGCGATCCCGGTGTCTACCGGGCCGACTACCTCACCACCGAGCCCGGCCGCCACGAGGTGCGCTGGGTATGGACCGGCCCGGGTCACGCGTACACCGATGTGTTCGACGTCCGCGCCGCCGCGCCGCCGGTGATCCTGTCGCTGGCCGACGCTAAGAGGCACTTGAACCAGCGGACCTCCGTGGACGACGACGAGGTGCGGTTCTGGAACGAGGCGACCACCCGGTGCATCGAGTTCTTCACCGGGCCCGTCATCCCCCGCGCCTTCACCGAGCTGCACCGGGAGCGGCAGCAGTCCTCTCTCGTGCTGATGCGTACGCCCGTCGTCGCGATCACCGCCGTGGAGCAGCTGCGCGTCGGCGGCCCCGCGTATGACGTCGGGAACCTGGTGGTGGACCAGGACACCGGCAGGGTTTCCCTCGCCGGAGGGGGCTACCTCCGGGGGCCGCTGCGCTTCACCTACACCGCCGGGCGCATGGTCGTCGCCGCGAACATCCAGGGCGCGGCGCGGATCATCCTCCAGCACCTGTGGCGCACCCAGCTGGCGCAGGGACGCGGCGGTCTCCCCGGCGGCACCGACTACTCCGTGACCGAGCCGATCCCCGGCCTCGGATACGCGATCCCCAACCGGGCCGTGCAGCTGCTTGAGCCCGACCGACTGCCCCCAGGAGTGGCGTAGATGGCATCCCGCGTACCCGAGCTGATCGACGCCCTGGTCGCCGCTCTGAGCGGCGACCAGGCGCTCAAGGGCGTGGCCGTCACTGATGGGCCGGAGGTCAGCGAGTCCAGCGCACCGGACTGGCTGATCGTCGGGTTCAACGGCGATCCGGACGCTGACTTCCAGGCGGCACAGACCCTCGGCGGCTGGTCGTCCCTGGCTACCGGCCGCGAGGAGCAGATCGAGGTGTTCGTCGCGGCCGTTGCATCCCGCGGCGATACCGACGTACGGGCCGCCCGCATGCGGGTGTACGAGATCGGTGCCCGCCTCGAGGCCCTCCTCGCCGCAGACCCCGGCGTCGGCCTGCCGTCGCTTCAGGTCGCGATCGAGGCGTCCCAGCTGTTCCAGCCCCAGACCGACCAGGGCGCACAGGCCCGGCTGCTGCTCACCGTGGCCGGCAGCGCCTTCACGTAGAGAGGAGCACCGGCATGGCGGTGCTTATGAAGCACGGCGGCCTGCCCGACGGCCAGCACATCACCGTGGCCGACATCTCCGTCGCCGCGTACGAGCGCATGGGCTGGACGGTCGTCGACAACGACGCGGCCCCGACGACCACACCGGCCGCGGCGACGAGCCGTCGGCGGACCGCAGAGGAGAACAACTGATGTCTACGCCAATCCAGTCATCCATCCGGTACTACCGGCGCGGGATCACCCGGGTCCTGTGGGTGCCGACCATCGCGTCGATCGCAGCGCCGACCCGTCCCGAGCTTTCCGCGGGTACGGCGCTGGAGGGCGAGACCGGCGCTATGGGCGGGTGGCAGACCACCTCGGAGACCGTGCCGACGCCCGCCCTCGGGAGCCGGTTCACGCCGGTCGTCGGAGGCGCGATCACCGCCGCCGACTCCTCGCTGACGTTCTGGGCGTCCAAGGACGGCGACGACGTGCGCGCCCTCCTGGTCCGCGAGGCCTCCGGGTTCATCGTGTGGATGGACGAGGGCGACGTCGCCGGACAGACCATGGACGTCTATGCGGTGACGGTCACCTCCCAGGCCAAGGTGAGGGAGCTCGACAGCGCGGCACAGATCATGTGCCAGTTCGCCATCACGTCGGAGCCCAAGGAGAACGTCACCATCCCGGCGGCAGCCTGACATGGCGGGCTTGGTGCAGATCCAGGGCACCGGCCAGCTGGTGACGCTGTCCCGCCGCCTCAAGGCGGCGGGCGGCCCCCGCCTCCAGCGCAACTTCACCCGGCGGATCCGGCGGGCCGCCGAGCCGCTGCAGCGGGATCTCCAGCAGGCGATCCGCCGCCAGCCCCTCGTATCGGAGGGGCGCAAGGCGGGGAAGCGCGGCGGCAGGTCGCCGACCACCAGGCCACTGCGGGCCACGCTCGCGGGCGGGGTGCGGATCAGCGTCCGTACCGGGGCGAACCCCGGCGCCCGTGTGTGGATGGACCGGTCCCGCCTGCCGCGCGACATGCGCAACATGCCGTGGGTGATCGAGTCGGGCCGGGTCCGGCACCCGGTGTTCGGCAACCGGAAGCGGTGGGCCACTCAGTGGGCGCGGCCGGCGGGCTGGTGGTCCAAGACCGTCGCGGCCGGTACGCCGCGGATGCAAGCAGAGGTTGCACGGATCGTCGCCGACGTGCGCCGCGACATCGAATGAGAGACAACGCCCATGATCATCACGTACACCCAGGCGGACGACACCGTGGAGCGGGTCTCCACGAACGACCTGTCCGCCATCGAGTCCGCGGACATCGAGGCCGTCATGGGCGGCACGGCCTGGCGGGTCGTGGAGGACCAGCTCCGCAGCCAGGACCCCACCGCGATGCGCGCCGTCCTGTGGGCGTTCCGCAAGCGGACCGACCCGAGCCTGAAGTTCAGCGACGTCGATGTGCCCGGGTGGCGACGTCGGCTGAAGGCCCGGATCGAGCGCGAGGAGATCGACGACGTTCTCGAGAACCTCATGGCCGAGGCGCTCGCCGCCTCCGAGGACTCGACGATCGAGGCGATGCTCCCGCACCTGCGGAAGCTCGCCGAGGACCGCGACGACATCGAGGCCGCGCTCAACGCGCTGGGAAAAGGCCACCTGGTCAAGGCCCCGGCGGGCTCCGAGGACTGATCCACGAGTACCGGTGGCTCCTGGCCCACTACCTCCACATCCGCCCCTGGGAGATCCAGCACCTGACGGCCGACGACCTGGAGTCGGCCGTCGCCTGGGTCTCCCGCCACGTGGCAGCACAGCAGAGGGGATGAGCCGTGACCACCCTGAACTTCGTCCTGCAGGGCCGCGACGCCCTCTCGCGGACCCTGAACGGGGCGGGGGACGCCGCCGACCGGATGCGCCGCCGCCTGGACGCCGCGGCCGACGACTCAGCCCGGGCCATCGCCGGGTTCTCCCGGTCGGCGGACGGATCGCTGCGGGACCTGCAGGGCAACATCATCAGCACCGACGAGGCGATGCGCCGACTGCGCGAGGGGGCCAACGCCACGTCCACGCCGTTCGCCAACGCCTCGGACAAGATCGGGGTGTTCGGCGAGCGGCTGCAGGCCAGCCTGATCAGCCTCGCGCCCGCCGCGATCCCGGCCGCTGCCGGGCTCGCCGGGGCCGCGGCCGCCGTCGGCGCCCAGCTCGGCGCAGCCGGTGCCGCGGCCGGTGCGTACGCCCTGGCGCTCGGCCCCCAGATCAGCGCCATCACCAAGGCACGGGAAGCCCAGCAGAAGTACGAAGACGCCGTCGCCAAGTCCGGGCGAACATCCCGCGAAGCTGTCGCGGCAGAGGCCGACCTCCGGGCGCAGCTGGACCAGCTGCCGCCCGCGACCCGAGAGGCGGCCGTCGCGGTCGGCCTGCTGTCGGACAACTTCGCCGACTGGTCGGACAGCCTCGCCGGTGACGTGATGGGTCCCTTCACCAAGGGCGTCGCCGTCACCAACGCGCTACTGCCCCGGACCAACGGCCTGGTCAAGGGAACAGCCGGCCAGTTCGACCGGCTGATCACCATGGTCGGCGGCGGCATCAGCAGCCCCGGGTTCGACGCCCTGAACAAGCGTTTCACCGTGTTCGCCAACGACACCATGCGCAACGCTGTCGACAGCGTCGCCGAGTTCCTCGCCAAGGTGGAGCGGGGCGAAGTCGGCGGCAACGTCGAGGAGTTCCTCGCCTACTGCGAGGAGGCCGGGCCGCTCGTCACCGACACGCTGCGCAACATCGGCGACGCCGCGCTCAACCTGATCGAGGCCGGGTCCGGCGTCGGCATGGGCATGCTCGACCTGATCAACGCCCTGTCGGGCATCGTCGCCGCCGTCCCGCCCGGCGCCATCGCGACCCTCCTGCAAGTGGCCATCGCGATCAAGCTTGTGCGGCTCGCGGCCGCCGGAGGCGCGGCAGCATCCGCCGGCCTCGGAGCCCTGGCCGGGCAACTGGTCCTGATGCGCACCGCGGCGGCCGGCGCACCGAACCGGCTGGCCGGGGTCAGCGCAGCCATCGCCACCATGTCCCGCACCGCGAAGCTCGCGGTGGCCGGGACGGGAATCGGGCTGCTCCTCATCGCCCTGGCGTCGCTGTCCGAGGCCAGCCAGGACGCGCCCCCGGATGTCGACAAGCTGACCGTGTCCATCACGAAGCTCGGCCAGAGCGGGAAGGTGTCCGGCGAGGCGGTCCGCGCGTACGGCGAGGACCTCGGCGGCCTGGCCGACAGCCTGCGCACCCTGGCCCGGCCTGACGTCGGACAGGGGATCGACCAGTGGATCGGGTCGCTCGTCGGCATCGACACCCGGGAGATCAAGAACGCGAAGGAGGACCTGGACGCGGTCGACCAGTCCCTGGCGAACCTCGTCTCGCAGGGGCGTGCGGAGCTCGCGGCCGCGGCGCTCGAACAGCTCGAGGCGGCCATGCGGAAGCAGGGCCTGTCCGGCAAGGAGCTGCGAGCCGAGCTGGACAACTATCAGGCGGCGCTGGAGGGCCAGGCCCTCGAGCAGCGCCTGGCCGCCGAGTCGATGGGGCTGTTCGGTGCGCAGTCCCTCGAGGTGAAGGCCAAGTTGGAGGCGCAGAAGGCGTCCGCCGACGGGCTGAGGCAGAGCATCCAGGCGTTGAACGACGTCAACCGGCAAGGCCTCAACGGCATGATCGGGTTCGAGGCGGCGATCGACGCCGCGTCGAAAGCGGCGGCGGAGAACGCCGGAGTTCTCGACATGCACAACGGCAGCCTGGTGCTGAACACGGAGAAGCAGCGAACCGCCGCGACATCGCTGTCCGACCTTGCGGCCAAGACCGACGCCGCCACCGCGGCCGCCCGCGAGTCCGGGGCATCATGGGAAGAGGTCAGCGGGATCTACGACCGGGGCCGGCAGGCATTCATCCGCGCCGCCACGCAGATGGGACTGAACGAGTCCCAGGCCCGGTCCCTCGCCAAGCAGATCATGGACACCCCGAACAAGACGGCGTATCTCCGGGGCGACCTGGACGACCTGCGGGCCAAGCTCGCCGACGCCAAGGAGCGACTGCGTAAAGCGCCGAGCTCCAAGACCGCGAAGATCAAAGGCGAGATCTCCGACCTGCAGCGCAAGATCGCGGCCGCCCAGCAGAAGGTCGACGCGATGCGCGGCAAGACCGTCGTGATCACAACCCGGCACGTCACGGTCGGCGACGGGAGCGCCGCCCGCCGGTACGGGTCCGACGGGTCCCAGCTCAAGTACGCGAGCGGCGGACACATCCCTCGGTTCCCCGGCGGCGGGCTGCTCCTCGGCCCGGGCACCAGCCAGTCCGACTCCATCCCGATCTGGGCATCCACCGGCGAGTACATGGTCAAGGCCGCGTCCGTGGACAAGTACGGCGTGAAGTTCATGGACGCCCTGAACGCCGGAACCCTTCCCGTCGGCCGGTCGGCGCCCTCCGCCGGCCGGGCCGCCCCCACCGCGGCCAGCAGCACGGCGGCACCGTACGGGCCGCCCGTCACCTACAACATCTACCCGCGGGCGTCAGTGATCTCGGTGGAGGACCTGCGGCTGATCCAGCGGCAGGAAGACGCACGGCAGCGAGTGGGGAGGCCCAGGTAAATGCCCCTGATCACAGCGCCGTACATCGCCCCGGAGGAACCGCCGGTCGTCCCGCCGGTAGAGGTCCCCGAGGTCGGATACGCGGCCATCACGTACATCGACCCGACCGGGCAACGGTGGCCGATGACGGACACCAGCCTGGAGTGGTACGCCCTCGCCGAGGGGGTGTCAGGGCTGGGGGCCGTGACGTACACGCTGACGTCGGACCCGCACCCGCGAGGCGGGGCGCGGCTGCGGCATGCTCAGCCGCAGCCGCGCACGGTCGTGTGGCCGGTGCTCGTGAAGGGCCGTGACCACATGGTGTTCACGGAGAACTGGCGGGCTCTCGGGAGGGCCTTCACCCGGACCCTGCGGGAAGGGCCGGGGACCCTGGAGGTCGCCCGGCCCGACGGCCGGGTCCGGCGGCTCCCCGTCCACTACAGCGAGGGCTGGGACGGACGCGGCCAGGCCGCCACCGGCATCACGTGGGACAGCGCGGTTGTGACCCTGTGGTGCGAGGACCCCTACTGGGTGGACGCCATCCCGCTGGCCGTCCACCGGGAGGCCGGGGTGGCGGGCGACTTCCTCGTGCCGTACCCCAATGTCTCCTCCTCTCAGATTCTGGGCGAGACCGTCGTCACCAATCCGGGCGACGTGGAGGTCTGGCCGGAGTGGGTGGTTACCGGACCGGCGACCCTGATCACGTTCACCCGCCAGGACACCGGCGACTCCTTCGTCCTGGACCCGACCGAGACGGCGCACGGCGCGCTCCTGGCGGGCGAGCAGGTCGTCATTTCCACCGACCCCCGCGCGTCCGCTACCAGGACGGAAGCCCGGACGGCGTCAACTGGATCGGCGCTCTCAACTGGCCCGCCAGCAACCTGTGGAGCCTGCCCTCCGGCGACACTGGCGTTTCCTTCCAGCTAGACGGAGCGAACACCGGCAGCGCCGTCGACCTCACGTTTCACCCGCGCTACGAGATGGCCTGACCATGACGATCCAACTCCTCGTCACGGACGGGGACCTCGCGGTGCAGGGCGATCCGCTCGACGGGTGGACGGACCTCGACGCGACGAAACGCTTCAACGAACCAGCGAGCGGCACGGTGCAGCTGCCGGCCACGCCGGAGGTCATGGCGCAGCTGCAGCCCGGCAACCGGCTGGTCGTGATCCGCGACGGGCAGGTCTGGACGGCCGGCCCGATGGAGATCCCTACGGACTACTCCTGGTCCGTCGACCAGGACCCGGGCGACGGCTCCGTGACCGTCGCGTTCTCCGACGACCTGGCGGTCCTCGCCGGGTTCATCACCTGGCCCGCCCCCGCATCCGCGTGGACGGCCCAGCAGGGCAACACCTGGAGGCAGCTCAACACGGCCAACTCCGAGACGATCATCCGCACCCTCGTCAACGAGAACTGCGGGCCGGGCGCACTGCCCGCCCGGAGAATCCCGAACCTGACCCTGGCCGCCGCGGCCGGCGTCGGGACCACCACGACGGTCCGCACACGGTTCGAGCCACTACTCGAGGTCAGCCGCCGCGTCGCCATCGACGGCGGCCGCATCGGCTTCCGCACCCAGCAGACCGCCACCGGCATCGAGTTCTCTTGCTACGCGCCCGCCGACCTGACCGGCACCGCGCGGTTCAGCCTCGGCCTGGGCAACCTGCGCAGCCTGCAGTACAAGGCGTCGGCCCCGGCCGCGACGCACGTCCTGGTCGCGGGCTCCGAGACCGAGGGGTCCACCACCCGGGCCTTCGTTGAGCGATCCGATGCGGCAGCGGCCGCCGCCTGGTGGCGCGTGGAGCGCTACCTCGACGGCAGCTCGGAGACGGACGCGGACGGCGAGCTCACCGCGGCAGGTAGCGCCGAGCTCGGAGAGAGCGCCGCACCGGTGGAGCTGGCCACGGTCACCGTCGACACCCCGGACCTGCGGGCCGGAGTCGACTACGACCTCGGCGACCGGGTGTCGGTCGCGCTGCCTCACGGCCTGGAGGTCACCGACGTCGTCCGCTCCATCCACCTGCAGGCCACTCCCGACAGCGGCGAGTACGTCTCCGCTGTCGTCGGCTCCCCGACCGCAACGACCGACCCACAGATGGTCCGCCTGGTGCGGACCCTGACACGCCGCCTCGGGCGGCTGGAAGCGAGGTGACGCCGTGGCCCAGAGCTCCTGGCCATCGCCCTCTTACAACGAACGGGCCGTCACCGACGCCGAGTACGAGGCCATGGCCGCACGGTTCAGCGACGACGGGATCTACGGCGACCCGACCGACACCGCGGTCGTCACGGAGGGCGTCGGCCTGAGCGTCAACGTCCGCGCGGGCGTGACCGGGTCAGTGCGGGGGCACGCCTGGACGTCGGGATCGTCGACCGTGCCCCTGAGCGTGGCCGCCAACGGTTCCGCGTCCACTCGCATGGACCGGGCCGTCCTCCGCCTGGACCGCAGCGACTGGACCGTCCGCGCCGTCATCAAGCAGGGCTCGACCGGGGGCAGTGTGCCGACGCTGACGCAGCAGACCGGGACGACCGGGGTGTACGAGGTCCTCCTCGGCAACATCACCGTGCCGCCCAACGCGACGTCGGTCACCGTGACCCGCGGTGAGCGGTACGTGGGCACCCGCGTACGGCCCTGCACCAGCGAAGCGCTGACCGACCCCAACCCGGTTCTGGGCGAGATGCGCTGGGAGACCGACACCAAGCGCCTGGCAATCTACGACGGGGAGGAGCTGCGCACGCTGCACCACCGGTCACCTCAGATCGTCGTCGACTCGGCGTTCGCGGGGTGGTCGAACGAAACGGCGTCGGTACTGGAGGCCCGAAACGGCGTCGTGTGCCTGCGCCTCGGCAGCTTCCAGCGAGGTTCCCGGCTGCTCGATCACGACACGAACAGCCGCCTGCCGGTGCTGATCCCGGCCGCCTACCGGCACCCCACCAGAGATCAGTTCGGCATCGTCTACATCACCGGCGCCCACATTGGGCGCGTAACCATCCTGGCCAGGAACAACGCCCAGGCCGGGCAGGTCTGGCTGACGCAGCACCCGGACATCGCCGTCGGCGACCGCGTCCTGTCGAGCTCTATCAGTTGGGTGGTGGACTACTGATGGCACGGCACACCTTCGGGGCGGGCATCGCGGATTTCGTCGTGACCCCGTCCGACGGCCTGTGGGCGGTCGGCTCCGGCGCCAACGTCATCTTCTGGGACGCGGCGGAGGACGGCGTCCAGTACACCGACCTGCAGGACGCGAGCGGCACCCCGATGACGTCGGTCCGAGCCGACGAGTACGGGGCACTGCACCGGTTCTTCGGCCCCGACGGCGTCACCGGGATGTGGGCGGACGCGGGCGGCCTGTCCCGCACATGGATCGAGGCTCACAACCTGCCGACCAGCGGCGGCACCTCGCCCGGGTCGTCAACGGACTGGCTGAACATCCGCGATCTCGGGGCGGCGGGCGACGGGGTCACCGACGACGCGCCCGCGATTCAGGCCGCGATCGACGCGGCGAGCGCATCAAGCGGCGGCACCCTCTATGTGCCGGCTGGCCGGTACATCCTGAACGCGGCGCTCACCTGGGCGAGCGGCGTCAACATGGTCGGCGCGGGCGACCGCGTGTCCATCCTGCAGGCGACCAATCAGAACTTGGACCTGATCACCGGCACGGACATCAGCAGCGTGACGCTGCAGGGCCTGCAGCTGTCCGGGCCCGGCCGCGGCTTCGGCAGCGGCGTGAGGTTCACCCGGTTCTCGGCGCCGTCGACACCGAACATCACCCTGCGGGACGTGCTGATCCAGTCCATGGGCGGCGACGGGGTGTTCTGCCACCAGCTCGCGTCCAGCGTGCTGCACCGGGTGCGGGTCCGCTCCTGCGGCGGCATCGGGTTCCACCTGCAGGCACCGCAGGACACCGTCCTCGGCGGCGCGTCGACGTCTCTGATCGGCTGCTCGGCAGAGGGCAACGTCGTCGCCGGGTACTGGCTCGACCGCATGTCGTACACCGGCCTGACCGCGTGCGCGGCGCAGGGATCCCCTACCGGGGTCCGGCTCGATACCTGCACGGCGGTGTCGCTCACCGGGTGCGGTGCCGAGCAGTGCACCACCGGGCTCACGGTGTACGGCGGCAAGGGCACGACCGTGAACGGGTTCGTCACCGAGGCCTCCGACGGCACGTCCGTATGGCTCACCAACGGCGCGACCGGAGTCGTCTTGGTCGGCCTCACCGAGATGGCCCCCGTGGCGGCGGCAACCGCGTGCCTGCGTACGGACGCCGGGACGATCGCGACCGTGCTCGGCCTCACCGCGGTGAAGGCGAACGCACTGGCCGGCACAGTCAACCGCCTCGACCCCGGCGACGGCTCCCTCGTGGTGGCGGGCAAGACCATCGTGCCGACCGGCGGCGCGGCCGCACGCATGGGAACCGCCGTCCTGGTCGCGGGGCAGGTCACCGTGAACACCACGGCGATCGGCGCGAACAGCAACGTGCAGCTGACGACCCAGACGCCCGGCGGCACGGTCGGCGCGCCCTACGTCAACGCCAGGACCGCGGGCACCTCGTTCACGATCAAGTCCACCTCGGCCAGCGACACGTCAACGGTCGGCTGGCGCATCCTCGACCCGAGCTGACTGGAGACGACATGCCTGCAGCGATCGCGCCGCAGACCCTCATCGAACTCGGCCAGCAAGAGGCCGCGATCAAGTACCAGGAAGACCGCGTCTCCGGCACCTGGACCAACATCAACAAATACGCGGCGGAGACGCCCGGCATGGCGTCCTATCAGGGGCAGTCGTGGTGCGTGATCGTCCTGCTGTGGCTGGCACACCGCGCGGGTGACGTCACGATCATGCCGCAGACGCCGGCCTGTGCGACGGCCATCACGACGTACCAGTCCTGGAGCCGGTGGTCGTGGTACCCGGCCGTCGGCTCGCAGGTCATGCTCGGCTCAGCAGGCCAGGACCATACCGGCCTGGTGTACCGGTACGACGCCACGCGGATCTGGACGATCGAGGGCAACACCAACGTCAACGGCAGCAGCGAGGGCGACGGGGTCTACCTCCGGGTGCGCAACCGTGCCGACGCCAACGTGTACGGCTACGGCTACCCGAAATACTGCTCGCCGATGGTGACCGCTGACCCCAACTGGGTCGACGACCCGGCACTGATCAAGACCTCGTCGGGCACCGCCGCGGCGTATGCGCCCTACCCGGGACAGGACTGGTTCAGGGTCGGCCGGACGTCCCCGCTGGTGCTCGCCGCAGCGAAACGACTCATCGCCGTCGGGGCAGGTTCCTACACCCCGACCAACGACCTCGGCTCGGGCGACCTGAACGCCTGGAGCGCTTGGCACACAACGCAGGGCAGCCCGGGCGGCGCATACGCCGGATACCCGAACGAGACGATCTGGCGCGCCCTGCAGGTCCCGCACAGCCACTGACCGGGCGGCCACACCGCCGCATTCCACACGCCCCGAGCCGTCCGGCCCGGGGCATCGTCACGTCTGGAGGGCCTGCCATGGCCTCATTCCTCTCCGCCGACAGACTCCTCAAAGCCCTCCGCGACGAGGGCCTCAAGGTCGTCGAACACCGCAGCTGGTGGACGAACAGCCGCAACCACAAGGGCAGCATCGGGCCCATGCACGGCGTGATGATCCACCACACCGTCACCTCGGGCACGATGAGCTCCGTCGAGCTCTGCTACAACGGCCACTCCGCGCTGCCCGGGCCGCTCTGCCACGGGGTCATCGCCAAGGATGGCACCGTGTACCTCGTCGGCCACGGGCGCACGAACCATGCGGGCCTGGGCGATGACGACGTCCTCCGGGCGGTCATTGCCGAGCGGGAGCTCCCGCCGGACAATGAGGCCAACACCGACGGCAACCGGCACTTCTACGGGTTCGAGTGCGTCAACCTCGGCGACGGCAAAGACCCGTGGCCGGCGGCCCAGTTGCTGGCGATCGAGCGGGCGGCCGCCGCCCTGTGCCGGGTGCACGGCTGGTCGGAGCGGTGCGTGATCGGCCACCTGGAGTGGCAGCCGGGCAAGGTCGACCCGCGCGGCTTCACCATGAACTCGATGCGCACGCGGGTCGGGAAGCGCCTGGACAGCGAGCCGACGCCGCCGCCCACGAAGCCCAAGCCCAAGCCGACGTACGAGCCGTTCCCCGGAGCGGCGTTCTTCAAGGCCGGCCGGAACAGCGCCGTCATCACGGCCATGGGCAAGCGCCTGGTCGCCGAGGGCTGCGGCCGGTACTCCGTCGGCCCCGGCCCCCGGTGGTCCGAGGCGGACCGGAAGTCGTACGCCGCCTTCCAGCGGAAGCTCGGCTACTCGGGCGGGGACGCGGACGGCATCCCCGGCAAGACCAGCTGGGACCGGCTCCGCGTCCCCAACGTCTGACCCCGCCAACACCAACCTCACCGACTGGAGATCGACCATGCAGAAACTCGTACTGGACCTGGCCGAGCGGTCGGCGTGGACCGGGGCCGAGGCCGCCCTCGGCCTGGCCGCCGTGGAGCTCGCGAACATACCCGTGTGGTGGGCCGCGCCGATCGCACTGCTCGCCGCCTCGGCGAAGTCGTGGGTTGCGGGGCGGCTCGTCGGCCGCCCGGGCACCGCGTCCACGCTCCCCGCCGCCAAGGATCCGGCCACCCCGCCCGCCTCGTCCGGCCTGGGCGCCTGACCTGACCGCATAGTGCGCTGGAGGACCGTGTGGACGCTGCGATGCTCACCGCGCTGGGTGCACTGCTGGCCTCGCCGGTGGCAGCCGCAGCAGCCATCTACGGGTCCCGGGGCGCAGCGCGTGCGTCCCGGGAGGGCACGTTGATGACCGGCTACGACAGCCTGACCGCGCGGCTTACTGCCGAGCGGGACAAGGCCGAGGCGGACCAGGCCGCCGCCGAGCTGCGGGCGGGAGCTCGGGAGGCCGAGCTCGTTGCGGAGATCGCCCGTCTGCGGCTGCTGGTGACCGAGTTGGGGGGTACGCCGTGACGCGGACGCAGACCCTCCTCTACCGGCGCCGTGCCCTGCTGTGGATTACGGCCGCGCTCCTTGCCCTCGGCGGCGGCCTGGCGCTCGCCTTCCTGCAGATCGACCGGGCCGAGGGCCGGGCGACCGAGCTGGCGACCGAGGCCGACCGGCGGGGGGACGCGGTCAGCACGCTCGCCGGAGACGTGCGTACGCTGCGCGCCCAGATCAAGGCGCGCGGCGAGACGCCCGCCGTACCGGACCCGGCCCAGGCGGTCGATGATCTACCCGCCCGGGCCGAGGTCCCCGTACCGATCCCCGGCCCACCGGGGCCGGCCGGACGGCCCGGAAAGGACGGCCGCGACGGACAGCCGGGGGCCGACGCGTCGCCGGTTCCCGGACCGTCCGGTGCGCCCGGGCGCGCGGGCACGGACTCGGCCGTGCCGGGCCCCGCCGGGCCTGCGGGTCCTGCCGGTCCGCCGGGGCCGGCGGGGAAGGACGGTGTCGGGAAAGACGGGAAGGACGGCCGGGACGGAAAAGACGGCGCACCTGGTGCCCCGGGCCCGGTCTGCCCGGACGGGTACACCCTGCAGCCGCCGCCCACCGACCCCGACGCCCTGGTCTGCCGGCGGACGGGCGCACCGCCCGAGCCGGACGACCCGGCCAGCACACCGAGCCCGCTCGCCGCAGGCCTGGACCCCACCCGCCGCCAGTACCCATGAACGACCAGCGCCCCCTGCCTCGGCCATCACGGCCAGGCAGGGGGCGCTTTGTGCGTCCAGGGTCAGGAGCGCCGCGCGGCTCCAGAGGGCCAGACGACATCTACAGGGAGCCCTTCCTCCCGTGCCTTTTCGACGGTGTCGGCGGTTCCTCCCCCTTGCCCGAGGGAGGGGTGCCGTCCCAGACCGCGACGAGGCGGTCTGCGCGGCGCAGCAGCTCGGCGTTGGCCGCCTCGTATGCGGCCCGGTTCGCTGTCGGGTGCGACAAGGTCACGACATGCTCGGCGGCCTCTACGAGGTGGTCGAAGACGGTGGCGTGCTCGGGCTTGACCTTCCTCGCCCGGTAGTCCTGGGAGGGGATCACGACGACGAGGCGGCCCCCGATTGCGGTGACTTCCTCCGCGAACAGGCTGTCGGATCCGGCCGCAATGCAGGACACCCCGGTCAGGTCGTCGCTGCACTCGGCGAGCAGCTCGCGGAGGGCGGCCCGTACCAGGGGCACGGTCTCGTCGGTCAGGTCCATGTGCCCGGTCACGGCAAGTGTCGTCATGCGCGTTCCTCAGCTCGACAGCAGGTCGCGGATACTATCGCGCGCCTCACGCACCGGACGCGAGGCGCTGTGTCCCACGGTGTACGGGTAAAGCTGCCCCAGCTGTGTTCGTACACGCCCTGACTGGGTGCCGCGTGCGGCCTGCACCGCCAACGTCGTCTCGGCGGCTGCCCCCTGGATGTCTCCGGCGAGAAAGGCGCATTCGGCCAGGCCGATGCGGTCGAGCGCGTGGGAGCGCCCGGCTTCGGGGCCGCGGGTTGCCAGTGCGGTCCGGATCTTGTCCGCAGCGTGGGCGGCGTGGCGGCGTGGGTCGACGCGGGCGAGGTCGAGGAGGCGCCCGCCGGTGACTCCGGCGAGTTCGGCCTCGTCGAAGTAGGCGATCCAGTACGGCTCGTCGCTGTCCGCGCTGGCGGCGGCGAGGTCCTCGGCAGCTTTGGCGGTGGCCCGGTTGAAGCCGACGATGCGCCCTTGCGCGGCGTAGGCCCAGGCCTCACGGGTGTGGAGCATGGCTCGGGCTCGTGGGCCGATCACGTCACGGGCGCCCTCCTGGGCGAGGTGGATCAGCTGCAGTGCGTCGTCGGCCCGGTCGCGGTAGAGCATCTGCCGGGCCATCCCGGCGAGGATGTTGGCCCCGAATACGACGTCGCCGCCCGCGTGAGCGGCACGGAGGGCGAGGCGGTAGTAATCCTGTGCGCGCCGGTGCAGGCCGGAGTCCCACGCCATGGTCGCCGCGGTGCCGGCCAGCTGCGCCATGACCCGGTACAGGCGGGTCGCGACGGCCGGGGCCTGGTTCTCGTCCAGGGCGCCGGAAACTTCAGCGAGCTGGCCGAGCACGGCCTTTCGCCGGAGACCCCCGCCATACTGGTGGTCCCACTGCCGGAACGCCTTTGCTGTGGTCTCCAGTTCTTCTACCTCGCGTATACCGAGCCGCCCGGGGCGGCGTTGCCCCTGGGCGGTGGCGGCCGGGACGAGCCACCCCTCGAGGCTGTCGAGGAGGGCGGCACCGGTGACTGCGGCACCGGCGAGTGCGCGGGTGAGGGCCCGTCGGTCCATTACGAGATCACTCCTGGTGAGATGGGTGGCCAGGTCCACGGTGGCGTCGGGCCGCCACGGGATTTCGTCTGTGTCTGGCCGGTCACCTGGAGCGTCTGGCGTGAGCGGTGCTGGGTTGGCGTTGCATTCCCAGGGGCGCGGTGCGAGCCCGAGAAGGGCGCCCGGGATGCGGAGCCCGTCGGCGATTCTGCAGACGACTTCGAAGCTGGTGACGCGCTGGGATCCGCTGATGATCGTGGACACCTTGCCGGGGGTGAGCTGGCAGGCGGACGCGATGCGGTTCTGGGAGAGGCCGCCCCACTTCTTGATCAGGGTGAAGACGGCGGCGAAGTCGTGCTCGATGAGCGCTGCCCGGACGTCCGCTCTGTCGAGCACGTCGGGGGCGAGCAGTCCGGGGGTGGTGGCATCCATGGGCTGACTTCCGTTGCGATCCTATGCACGCGCAGGCGCCTTACTGGAGCGCCAACGAGTGTATTACCGCCTCGGTAACCCCCGCTGGTCATCCCGAAGTTGGGCGGCCGGGCCGACGCTTTTATGGCGACGGAAACCGCCGACGATGCGGAGAGGCTCATGGCGATGACGCTGAAGGTGTACGAGGTGACCCGCGAGGGGCTCACCCGGATCGTGCGACAGGAAGGGGAAGTTGTTCCGCTCGCGCAGCCGGAGGCATCGCACCAGTTCCCTGCCTGTGAGTGCAGGCAGTGCAAGACGCCCGCACGGTGACGACGTGCTACGCCGACGGCGGCGCGCACCCCTTCCCGGTCGAGGACGAGACCGGCGCCCACTGCCCCGAGCACGGCGTCACCCTGCTCTGGAATGACGACTCCGTAGGCGCCCCCGAACCCCCGCCCGTCACCCATCCGGGTGGCCAGAGCGGGTGAGCACAGCACCGCCCACGCGGCCGGGACACGCTGACTCAAGACCTGCTCCAGGAGGACACCGTGGACCAGCCGCCGCTCTGCCCCCACTGCCCGGACCGCCGGGCGCTCTGGCGAGACACCACCCGCACCGCGCCGTCCCACCCTCACCGGTGGGTCTGGTGGTGCAGCGGCTGCCGGAGGACGTGGGAACCCACCCCCGAGCAGAAGGCGAGTCAACACCATGGGACATCAAGAGGACAGGGCCATCGGGTGCACTAGCACCCCCGGCTGCCCCGGAACGAAGTCCGTGATCTACATATACGACGACCACGGCAACTGCATCAGCCAGACCGCGTACCCCTGCAGCGTCTGCGGCCACTGATGGGCTGGCCCCTACCTCGCGAGAGGTGGGGGCTACTCCTCGCCGCCTTCCTCGCGGAAGAAGTTCTCGAGCGGTACGCCGATCGCATCAGCGATTTTGATCACGGTGTCGATCATTGCCGCTCGGTGGCCCTGCTCGATGTCGCTGATCGTCGTGGTCCGGATACCAGACCGAAGCCACACCGCCTCCAGCGTCAGACTCGCGCCCTCGCGGGCGGCGCGGACCCGAAGGCCGATCGCTCGCCGTCTGGCGAGGACGCGCTCGGGGGACATCGGCTCGTGGTACACCCGCCAACGCTCGGTAAGACCTTGATCATTTGTCATCACGATTGACCGTGAAACGGTTGATCAAGCAAGCTGCAGGGACCCAGCACGGAGGTACGGCGCAGTGTCCACCGATCACGGATGGCGAGCACGGACGAGCCAGCGCGTGATGGTGGACACCAGATCCGGGCGGGTCGGCCGGCTCGTAGAGAGGAACGCCGACGGCGTGGTCCTCGAGCCGCTCACGCCGGGGCCGGAGTGGTCCGTCCCCTGCCGAAACGCGAGAGCCGCCACCCCCGAAGAGGTGGCGGCCGCGCTGGCGGATTGACTACGCCTCTGCCTGTCGACGTCCCCACCAGGCCATCAGTTGGTACACCGTCTGCGCCCCCACGGCGGCGCGCGCGGAAGCCAGCTCCTTCGTCACGGTTCGATCGGACAGGCTGAGCCGCGGGCCGACCTGGTGCTGGGCCTCGCCCTCCTCGAGCGCCCGCAGGATCGCTTTCTGGCGCTCGGTCAGCATCTCGCTGGACGCGTCCCCTTCCTGCCACCGGGTGCCGCGCGCCCAGAGCTGCTGGTACAGCATGTGCGCCCAGGCGACGGTTGCCCTGTCAGTGACGTGCCACCCCGCATCCCGGTCGCCGGGCAGGACGCAGTTGTCGATGAAGAGGTGGGTGCGGTCGATGATGACTAAACGCGGGAAGGCCTCCTCCAGGGTGGCTACCTCGGCCCCGGCCTCCACCACCGCCGCCAGGTGGCCAGCCGTCGGGCCGTGATCGCGCACGGCCACGTTGTAGAGGGACCTGACCGAGACGCCGCGGTGCCGCAGCTCCAGGACCCGGTCCATCCCGGCGCGCTGCACCTCTGGGTCGCGGTCGACAGGGGCGCCGGGCTGGGCCGTCCACATCTCCTCGGAGGCCGTCCGCAGCGCCTGCTGTATCCGCCGGTTCATCTCGTCGCGCGACTGCAGCAGCTCGGAGACGGGCCCGCTGTACCAGCGGTGCTGGTCGTACGCCGGGGCCAAGCCCTCCACGGACGGCAGCTCGGCCATGCACGAGGCAGCCTGGGCGATGGTCGCCTGCACCTGTGCCAGGACTCGCTGAGCGGCAGCTCGGGGGTCATGCGCGATGAAGCGCCCGTCCTGGTCCGGATTGGGCGCGATCAGCCCAAGGTCCACGAGGCGCGCGACGTCGTGACCTGCGACGGGCGCTCCGTCAGTAGCGACCGCCCGGTACGTTTCCCGGTCGTCTGGAGACAGCGGGAGGTCTGGCAGGTCAGGCATTCTGTAGCCCTTTCAACCTTGTACTAGAAACCGCACGTGCTGTTTCTGGCACACCGTAACCTCTTTCCTTAACAGGATCACCATGCGAACCTACTTTCAGTGACGTCACATTCCGCACGGGCGTTCGATTCGTAGAGGTTTCATGGAGGGGATCCACATGTCCATCACGCGCACGCTCAGACGCGCGGCAGCCGTAGCGCTGCTCGCGGTCCTCCCCGCCCTGGCCGCTCCGGCCGTCAGTGCGGCCCCGCCGGACAGCACGGTCGTCGTCGCGGACCCGGGCTGGGGCGTCAGGGTTGCGGAACCGCAGCCGGAGGCAGCTCTAACGGACCCGGGCTGGGGCTGATCGCCCCCGTAAGGAGGCGATCTTCAGGAAACACCTTCGGCCTCGCATGAGGAGGCCGGGGCGGCCCGGCAGACGATGACGTCTGCCGGGCCGTCGTACCAAGTCAACGGGGAAAGGCACCACGGATGATCATGCTGGTACTCGGGCTCCTCATCGTCGCGGAGTTCGTCGCGCTCTTCCTGCTCGGCCGAGGCATCCGGCGGGGGGTCGATTCCCTGCGTGCAGAGATCGCGGCGGCGCGCGTGGCGGGCGTCCTCGGCAAAGACGACCCGGTGCCCTGACAGGCCCGGATGCTGCGGTTGTGAGGGCGCCGCTGGCGTCGGCGCCCTCCCTATTTCTCACACTCGTCTAACAGACTGCGGCGGAGCCCCGGGATTCGGAGCGCCCCACCTGGTCCCCCAGGGACTTCCCTGGACTGTATGGACGCCATGGACGGCGTTCATACAACTACGGATCAGAAGGTTGCAGGTTCGAATCCTGCCGAGTGCACAGAAGGCCAGAGGCCCCCAGGAGAAATCCTGGGGGCCTCTCGCGTTGCCCGCGAAGGGGCCCGAGGCCGGGCCCGCCGGCTAGCGCCGCTTTCGGCCCAGGCGGCGCTTGGGCTTCTTTCCGGCCAGCAGTTTCTGGGCCGCGTAGCGCTTTCCCATCGCGGTGAGGGTGCGAGCCAAGGCGCGAGTGGTGCGCTGAGTGTGCTGGTGGTCGTCGCCGAGGATGCGGCGCTGGCGGGCACGTACGTCTTCGAGCAGTTCGGCTGCTTCGGGGTAGGCGCGAAGCGCGTGCAGGGTGATGGCGATGCCATAGGCGGACTGAAGGGTGCGGCGGTGACTCTCGCCCAGGGTGCGGTGTCGGCGGGCGAGGGTGTCTTCCAGGATGCGGCGGGCTTCGATGTGCTCGCCGAGCTCATTCAGGCTGCGGGCGAGGTTGGTGGCGGTGTGGAGCGTGTCCGGGTGGTCGTCGCCCAGGGTGCGGCGTGCTCGGGTGTGGGCGTCTTCCAGGATGCGGCGGGCTTCGATGTGCTCGCCGAGTTCGTCCAGGATGGCGCCGAGGTTGGTGGCGGTGTGGAGGGTGTCCGGGTGGTTGTCGCCCAGGGTGCGGCGTGCTCGGGTGTGGGTGTCTTCCAGGATGCGGCGGGCTTCGATGTGCTCGCCGAGCTGGCCCACGGCCAAGGCGAGGCTGGTGGCGGCTTGAAGGGTGTCCGGGTGGTTGTCGCCCAGGGTGCGGCGTGCTCGGGTGTGGGTGTCCTGCAGGATGCGGCGGGCTTCGATGTGCTCGCCGAGCTCATTCAGGTTGATGCCGAGGTTGGTGGCGGTGTGGAGGGCGTGGGGGTGGTTGTCGCCCAGGGTGCGGCGTGCTCGGGTGTGGGTGTCCTGCAGGATGCGGCGGGCTTCGACGTGCTCGCCGAGTTCGTCCAGGACGCCTCCGAGGTTGGCGGCGGATTGGAGGGTGCTCGGGTCGTCGTCGCCGAGGATGTGGCGTCGACGGGTGAGGGTGTCTTGCAGGATGCTGCGGGCTTCGACGTGGTCGCCCAGCTCGCTCAGGACCGCAGCCAGGTCGTTGGCGGATTGGAGGGTGTTCGGGTCGTCGTCGCCCAGAGTGAGCCGTCGGCGGGTCAGGGTGTCTTCGATGATCGGGCGGGCGTTTCTGAAATCGCCGAGGTCGGAGGTCGCGTGGCCGAGGTACTGCGTGCACGTGAGGACCTCGGGATCGTCGGGCCCCAACTCGGCGGTCCATGTCTCGCGCAGAGAGGTGAGGAGCTCGACCGCGGTGCGCGGCTGGCCACTCCGGATGAGGAACATGGCGGCCTGCTGCAGCGTCGGGCGCAGCTCGGGGCGGTCCGCGACGAGGACGTGCTGTGAGGTGAGGTGAGAGGTGAGCGAGGCCCAGGCCGGCCAGTTGTCGGGGCTCTCCGGATCGCCCGGCTCGATGGTGCGCAGGATAGTCGTGACGTCATCCCGAATCAGTTCCGTCTGGGCCGAGTCGGTCTGGTCGCGGAGGACCGCCTGGGTGAGGCGGTGGATCTGGAAGGTCTCGTGGTCGATGCGGGCCAGTCCGTAGCGGCCCAGGTGCTGGAGCGATGCGTGGAGCCACATCAGGTCGTCGGGGTCGCCGGGGATGGTGGCGAGGAGGGGGCGCGCGGACTCCAGCCAGGCGATGGGGATGGGGTCGGGGCCGAGGAAGGCGCCGAGGCGGAGCAGGGCTGTGGCCTCGGGGTGGTTGTCGTCGAGGCGGGTGGTGGCGATGCCGACCGTGGCGGCCAGGGGCGCGGGGTAACCGGGGGCGTCGCCCTCCCGCATGATGCGCGCCGTGTCGTCGGTGAGGAGCTGGCGATAGCGGTCGAGGGTCATGCCACTGCCGATGACTCCTGCGGCTTGTGCCAGGGCCAGTGGGAGGTCTCCGAGGTCCTGGGCGAGGGCGTCGGCCTGGGCGGGGGTGGTGCCCGGAATGCGTGTTCCGAGGTAGGCCAGTGAGTCGGAGCGGGTGAACACGTCCAGCCCGGTCGGGTGGGCGATGCCGCGCCAGTTGTGGTTGCGGGAGGTGATCAGGACGTGGCCGGGTCCCTCCGGCAGCCAGGGCGCGATCTGGGCGGGGTCCTCGGCGTTGTCGAGGACGATGAGCCAGCGGTTCCGCGTCCGCAGGTGGTGCAGGACGGCACGGGCGTTGGGGTCGGAGCCGGCGTCCGGCTTGGCGATGCCGAGATGGTCGGCCAGCTCGGTGTAGTGGACGGGGATCTGGTCGGACTGCTCGGCGTCGATCCACCACACGAGGTCGTACTGGCCGGAGAAGCGGTGGGCGTACTCCAGGGCGATCTGCGTCTTCCCGATGCCGCCCATTCCGTGCAGTGCTTGTACGACCGCCTGCTGGCCGTTGAGCAGACTCTCACGGAGCTGGACGATGACGGTCTCGCGGCCGGCGAAGTCGGGGTTGCGACGGCGTACGTTCCACACGTCGGGTTGCCCTGAGCTGCCGGGCAGCCTCGGCTTGGTGCGGCCCTCGGCCTCGGTCGGCTCTGCTGCCGGGGTGTTGCCGGGGAAGAGCGGCGGGCTGGTCGGGCGGGTCCCTCCGTTGATCGCCTCGCGGAGCGTGGCGAGAGCGGCTGTCTCGTCCAGGCCGTGGAGGTTCTTGTGGAGCCTGGGGGCGAGAAGGTGGGGGGTGTCCGCGGCGGCGAGGGGTTCGAGGGCCAGGGGGATGATGCGCTCCCTGCGGGCGACGGCGGCGGTCCACTCCTCCCGTGTCCACCGCTCGGCGTCGAAGTAGGACTTGGAGAACAGGGCCACCACGGCGTCGGCCTGCTTCAGGGCCTCGTCCATGCGCTCGACGAGGTTGTCCCCGGTGCTCCAGTCCCATACGTCGAGGATGACCTGGTGGTCGGCCCGTTCCAGATGCCAGCCCACCCATTCGGCCCAGGGGCGGTCCAGGCCCGCGTAGCTGATGAAGAACCGCTGCGAGGTCGTGGTCATCGTGGCCCCCGAGTCTCCCTGTGCCTGACACTCCGTCTCGGGCAATGATCCCGTGTCGGGCGAGGGATGACGTCGGGAACGTCGAAGTAGCTTTCGAGAAAGTGCAGTTACGGAGGCTCCCGGGGGATTCCGGGAGCCTCCCGTACACCGGATCCGGTCGGGGACGAGCCGGAACCTCAAGCCGCCGGCACGCCCACCCGCGCCCCCTCCGCCGTCACCCGGCGGCGGCGGACCGGCAGGCCCATCGTGGGGTTTGCCACGCCCCAGGCCGCGCCCTTGCAGACCAACTCCTTGTAGAGGGCGGCCAGGCGGCCGGTCAGGGCCGCGTTGACGGCTCGGTCGTCGGCGGTGACGTACTGGATCAGGCCCTCCTTGCGGCCCAGCGAGATGCACTGGTTGAAGTAGCGGGCCGAGATCGTCGGGAGCTTGGTGTCCGTCAGGCGGGCCGCGATGGCGTCGGCGGCCTGCCAGGCGGTGGGGACGCCCGAGGCGCACGACATGCGCAGCGGCTTGTCGCCGGGGCCGGCCACCAGGGCCGCGTCGCCGATGGCGTACACGTCCGGGTGGGAGACCGAGCGCATGGTGGCGTCGACCACGATCTGGCCCGTCTCGCCGGTCTCCAGTGTCGTGGCCCGGGCGATCGGGTGGACGGCGAAGCCCGTCGTCCAGATGGTGACCGCTGCCGGGATGTCGCCCTCGGTGGTGGTGACGCGGTCGGCGTGTACGGCGGTGACGGTGGTGTGTTCGTGGGTCGTGATCCGAAGGTTCCCGAAGACCTTTCGGAGGTGACGCGCGCCCTTGGGGGAGAGCCAGTCGCCCAGTCCGGCCCGGGCGATCAGGGAGACGTCGAGGTCCGGGCGGGTCTCGGCCAGTTCCGTCGCGGCCTCCACGCCGGTGAGGCCGCCGCCGACGACGGTCACGGGGCTGCCGGGGGCGAGGGCGGCCAGGCGGTCGCGCAGGCGGAGGGCCCCGTCGCGACCGGCGATCTCGTGTGCGTGCTCCGTGGTGCCGGGGACGCCCTGCGTGTTCCAGGCGCTGCCCAGGGCGTAGACGAGGGTGTCGTACTCCAGGTCCGAAGGCCCGTCCGCGCCGGTGACGGTCACCGTCCTGCGGTCGACGTCGATGCTCGTTACCCGTCCGAGGCGCAGCTCAACGCCCGTACCGGCGAACATCTCGCCGAAGGGGCGGGGGTGGAGAGTCTGGCCCACCGCCAGCTGGTGCATCCGGACGCGCTCGACGAAGTCCGGTTCGGCGTTGACGAGGGTGATGGAGACGTCCTCGCCGCGCAGCCGCCTGGCGAGGCGTCCGGCGGCGGTCGCCCCGGTGTATCCGGCTCCGATGACGACGACGCGGTGCTGCTGGATGGTCTGCCGCATGTTCTGCATGTCCCTGCACTCCTGTCTCGCGCGGTTTCGCCCCTTGAACCGGGCAGGCCGTCGATATCTGACAGGCGGGGAATGTGATGTGGGTCACATGTGTTCGTCGATGCGGAGGAGCGGAGCCCCGTGGTCCGTCGTCGCCCACTGCCGTGTCGCGCGTTCGAGCTTGTCGGGGTTGACCTGGCTGCGGAACGCGGCGATGCCGTCCGGCGTGAACTCCGGGCAGACCACGCCGATCACCCGGCCGTCGACCAGGACCACCAGGGCGGGCAACCCGTTGGCGGACGAGACGTGGATCTCCGCCGTGCCGCCGATGAGGCGGCGGGCGGCCTGGTTGGGGGTGAACAGGCTCCGCATGAACTTCGCGACGGCCACGGCCCCCTCGAACGCCTTCGCGCGGGCCGGTACCTTTCCGCCGCCGTCGCCGATCGCGATGGCGTCCGTGGTGAGCAGCTGGACCAGCGGTTCGGTCCGGCCGCTGGTGGCCGCCGTGAGGAACTCCTCGACGATGCGCCGGGCGGCCCCCTCGTCGATCTCGGTACGGGTCCGGCCCGCCGCGATGTGCTTCTTGGCGCGGTGGAGGATCTGCTGGGCGGACGCCTCCGTGATGTCCAGGATCTCCGCGATCCTCCGGTGCGGGTAGCCGAACGCCTCCCGCAGCACGTACACCACCCGCTCGTTGGGGGACAGCCGCTCCATCAGGGCGAGGACCGCGAACGAGACCGATTCGCGCTGCTCGGCGGTGTCGGCCGGGCCGAGCATCGGGTCGCCCGCGAGCAGCGGCTCCGGCAGCCACTGGCCCACGTACGTCTCGCGGCGGGCGCGCGCCGAGGTGAGCTCGTTGAGGCAGACGTTGGTGAGGACCTTCGTCAGCCAGGCCGCGGGGACCTCGATGCGGTCGACGTCCGCGGCCTGCCAGCGCAGGAACGTGTCCTGCACGGCGTCCTCGGCATCGCTCGCCGAGCCGAGGAGGCGGTAGGCGATGGCCTTGAGGCGGGGCATGGCAGCCTCGAACTGGTCCATCTGGTTCCCGGTCAGCGCCATGGTCCGGATCCTAACGGGGAGGGGCGCGGGGGCGGGAGCGGCCGTTCGTCGTCGCGGGGGCGGGGTAGCCGAGGAATGACGGGGCGTGCTGGGCGCCCCTCCGTTCGGAGGTGGGCACGATGGACGCGAAGGGGCAGGCGGCCAGAGGGCGTTGGCGCGATCAGTGGTGGGCCGTCGGGCTGCTGGTGCTGGTGATCGGGGTCGCCGTCCGGCTGGCGTTCCGCGGCTGGTCCGCGTGGCCGGAGGCGCTGGTCGGGGGCGTCTTCTACGCCGGATTCCTGACGTGGTTCCTCATGCGGCGCAGGCGGCGGGACGCGAGGGCCGTGGGCACCGAGCCGGACAGGGTGCCGGAGCTGGAGCGGCGCATCGCGAAGAACGGTGAACTGCCCGACGACCCGGCCGAGCAGGCGGCCATGGTCCGGCTGATCCGGCGGCGGGAGGAGAAGCTGCGGCGCAGTCGGCGGTGGGCCTTCCCCATGCTCGGGGTGATCTTCCTGGGGATGCCGTTGCTCTGGTTCACCTCGGGCGATGTGCCCGCGGGGCTGTGGGCGCTCGGCTTCGGCGTGGCCTTCATGAGCTGGATGATCTGGTTCAACCGGCGTTTCGTGCGGCGCATGGTCGCGATGCGCCGGCGGATCGAAGGCGTTCGTGGCGTCGGCGGCGTTGGTGGTGTCGGCAGCGTTGGTGGCGTCGGTGGGATCGAGGGTGTCGGAGGGCGCGCTTAGCATCTCCGGATGACGTGTGCGGTCCGGGAGTCCGGTGGCGGGTGGCGGTGTGCCGGGGTGCGGTGGCCCCGGGAGGTACCCGAGCTGGGGTGGAGCCGGGGCGGTGACCGGCGGGTGAGTGTGCTCGCGTACGGGGCCGGCCTCGGGTTCCGGGCCGTCGGGGAGCGGCACTGCGTGGGGGCCCGGGGAAACGTGTGCCCGCTGGGGGCCGTGGTGCCGGGGCGCTCGACCGGGGGGCGGTGCGATGAGTGCGCGCGGCTGGACCGGGCGCACTCGGTGGCCGCCGACACGATGGCGGACGACCCCCGGACGTACCGCGTGTACCTCGCCTGGTTCGGGCCCGGCATGGTCAAGGTCGGGATCACCGGGGAGGAGCGCGGGGCCGCCCGGCTGCGGGAGCAGGGGGCCGTGGCCTTCAGCTGGCTGGGGCGCGGGCCCCTCATGGCGGCGCGGCGGACCGAGGAGGTGCTGCGGGCGGCCCTCGGGGTGCCCGACCGGATTCCCTACGCGAAAAAGCGTGCTGTGCGCGGGCAGTTGCCGGGGGCCGAGGAGCGGGCCGGGGCCGTGGCCGAGCTGTACGCGCGGGCGGCGGAGCTCGAAGGGCGGGGCTGGCCGGAGTCGTTGGAGCGGCTGCCCCTCGAAGTGGTCGACCAGGTGGGCGTCTTCGGGCTCGACCGTGCGCCCGATGCCGATGCCGATGCCGATGCCGATGCCGATGCCGATCCCGCGCCCGGCCGGTCGGTACGGGAGGGTGGGACCGGGCCCGGCCGGTCGGTGCGGGAAAGTGCGCCCGCGCCCGTCCGGTCGGTTCGGGAGCTGGTCGACGGCGGCGTCGTCGCGGGGCGGCTCGTCGCGGCGGCCGGGCCCGATCTGCACCTCGCGGTGGCGGACGGGGGCGTGGTCGTGCTGGACACGCGGCTGATCACCGGGTGGGACCTGACGGCGGTGACCCGGGCGACCGAGGTGACCGAGGTGACCGGGAGCGATGTACGTGTCCCCCTCATCGACATCGGCGGCGGTGGTGTGCAGGGTGGGTTGTTCTGAACGACCGGCTGGGTCGTTCCGGACCACCGGCGAAAGGGCCTGCGGATGGAAACGGGAAGCGATGACGTGGAGCGGTTCCGGGAGCGGCTCGGGCTGCCCGGGATCATCGACGTACACACCCACTTCATGCCCGAACAGGTCCTGCGCAAGGTGTGGGCCTACTTCGACGCGGCCGGGCCGCTCACCGGGCTGGAGTGGCCGATCACCTACCGGTACGAGGAGGAGCGGCGGCTCGACGTGCTGCGGGCGTTCGGGGTGGTCCGGTTCACCGCCATGCTCTACCCGCACAAGCCAGGTATGGCCCGCTGGCTGAACGGCTGGGCCGCCGACTTCGCCGGCCGGACCCCCGACTGCCTGCACACCGCGACCCTCTTCCCGGAGGAGGGCGTGGAGGTGTACGTGAAGGAGGCCGTCGAGGCGGGGGCGCGGGTGTTCAAGTCGCACCTTCAGGTGGGCGCGTACGACGCCAACGATCCGTTGCTCGACGCCGTGTGGGGGCTGCTCGCGGAGGCCGGGATTCCGGTGGTCATGCACTGCGGTTCGGGGCCAGCGCCGGGCAGGTTCACCGGGCCCGGGCCGATCGGGCGGCTGCTGGCCCGGCACCCCCGGCTGCGGCTGATCGTCGCGCACATGGGGATGCCGGAGTACGCGGAGTTCCTGGCGCTGGCGGAGGCGTATCCGGAGGTCCGGCTCGACACGACCATGGCGTTCACCGACTTCAGCGAGCGGCTCAGCCCCTTCCCGGCGGCCGAACGCGGGCGGCTCGCCGACCTCGGGGACCGCATCCTGCTGGGGACGGACTTCCCGAACATTCCCTACCCGTACGTCCACCAGCTGGAGGCGCTGGAGCGGCTCGGGCTGGGCGACGCGTGGTTGCGGGCGGTCTGTCACGGGAACGCCGCCGCCTTGTTCGAGCTGCCGGAAGCCTAGGGGCTGCTGGAACCCGGACCGCTTTCTCAGGGAATTCACAGGAACGGGTCAGGCTTCTCTCACGGGCCCCTCACAGAGTGGGCCCATGACGACGACGACCGCGCCCCAGGGGCGTACCGAACTGCTCAGGCCGGACCGTACCCCCGTCCGGGTCCTGGTCGTGGACGACGAGGCTCCGCTGACCGAGCTGCTCTCGATGGCCCTGCGCTACGAGGGGTGGGAGGTGCGCAGCGCCGGGGACGGGGCCGCGGCGGTCCGGGCGGCCCGCGACTTCCGGCCGGACGCGGTGGTCCTGGACGTGATGCTGCCGGACATGGACGGGCTGGCCGTGCTGGGCCGGCTGCGCCGCGAGTACGCCGATGTGCCCGTCCTCTTCCTGACCGCCCGGGACGCCGTCGAGGACCGGATCGCCGGGCTCACCGCGGGCGGTGACGACTACGTCACCAAGCCGTTCAGCCTGGAGGAGGTCGTGGCCCGGCTGCGCGGGCTCATCCGCCGCTCGGGCTCGGCCGTCGCCGCCGGTCGCGCCGAATCCACGCTGACCGTCGGGGACCTGGTGCTCGACGAGGACAGCCACGAGGTGTGGCGGGCCGGGCAGGCGATCCACGTCACCGCCACCGAGTTCGAGCTGCTGCGCTTCCTGATGCGCAACCCGCGCCGCGTGCTCAGCAAGGCCCAGATCCTCGACCGGGTCTGGAACTACGACTTCGGCGGCCAGGCCAACGTCGTCGAGCTCTACATCTCCTACCTCCGCAAGAAGATCGACGCCGGGCGCACGCCGATGATCCACACCCGGCGCGGCGCGGGGTATCTGATCAAGCCCGGTGAGTAGGGGCCCGTCATGAGGGCCATGAAAGCCATGAAGGCAGTGAGGCCATGAAGGCCGTGAGGGCCAGGCAGGTGTTGCGCAGGCCGTGGACGCTGCGGACCCGGCTCGTCGTCTCCGCCGTGTCCCTGATCGCCGTCGTCGCTGCCGTCATCGGCTCCGTCACCACGATCGCCTTCCACAGCTACCTGTACGGCAAGCTCGACGACCAGCTGCATTCCGTCGTCGAGCGCGCCCAACGGCCGCCCGGTCCGCTCCCGGTGCCCGATTCGCTGCGCGCGGCGGGTCCGCTCGGCTTCGTCGGCGGGGGCGGGCAGCCGCTCGGCACGTTCGGGGCGCTCGTCGACGCCGACGGGGACGTCACCGCGTCCAAGGTCGTCGAGGACAGCGGACTCCGCGCCCAGGAGAGCGCGAAGCCGCTGACCGGGGAACAGCGGACCGCGCTGGAGAACGCCGCCCCGGGGGCCGGTGAGGGCACCCGCGGCGTCGAGCTGCCCGGGCTCGGCGGCTACCGGGTCGAGGCCACGACCACCGCCGAAGGCGACACGGTCCTCGTCGGCATCCCCAGCGCCGAGGTGAGCGGGGCGTTGACCACCCTGATCGTCGTCGAGGTCTGCGTCACCGCCGCCGGGCTCATCGCCGCCTCGATCGCGGGCACCGTGCTCGTCGGGATCGCCCTGCGGCCGTTGCGCCGGGTCGCCGCCACGGCCACCCGGGTCTCCGAACTCCCGCTGCACAGCGGCGAGGTGGCGCTCCTCGAACGCGTCCCGGACGCCGAGGCCGATCCCCGCACCGAGGTCGGGCAGGTGGGCGCGGCCCTCAACCGGATGCTGGGGCATGTCGGTTCGGCCCTCGCCGCCCGCCAGGAGAGCGAGACGCGGGTCCGGCAGTTCGTCGCCGACGCGAGCCATGAGCTGCGTACGCCGCTCGCCTCGATCCGGGGCTATGCCGAGCTGACCCGCCGCGCCGCAGGGGGAACGGCGGGCCCGGAGCCCGATCCGGTGACCCGGCACGCGCTGGGGCGGATCGAGTCGGAGGCGGACCGGATGACGGGGCTGGTGGAGGATCTGCTGCTGCTGGCCCGGCTGGACGCCGGACGTCCGCTCTCGTACGGCGCCACGGATCTGCTGCCGCTGGTCGTGGACGCGGTGAGCGACGCCCGGGCGGCGGACGGACCGGGAGCAGGACCGGGTGTCCCGCGCCGACCGGAGGCCGGTCCGGGTGCCCCGTACCGACCGGAAACCGGCCCGGGAGCCCCGCACCACTGGCGGCTCGAACTGCCCGAGGCCGCCGAGCCCGTGACCGTACGCGCCGATCCCGAGCGGCTCCAGCAGGTGCTGGTCAACCTGCTCGCCAACGCCCGCACGCACACCCCGCCGGGGACCACCGTCACGGTCTCCGTCCAGCCGCCCGTACGCGCCGGGGACCCGGTCACGCTGGAGGTGCGGGACGACGGGCCCGGCATCCCGGCGGAGCTGCTGCCGCACGTCTTCGAACGGTTCGCGCGGGGGATGCCTCCCGGACGCGGGGCACCGACGGCGGTGCAGCGACCGGTTCCACCGGGCTCGGCCTGGCCATCGTGCAGGCCGTCGTCGCGGCGCACGGAGGCCGCGTACGGGTGGAGTCCGCGCCGGGCCGCACGGTCTTCGCGGTCGAGCTGCCGGCGAACGGCCTACCGGCGAACGGCCTACCGGCGGACGGCCCACGGGCGGACCGCGTACCGGCGAACGGCCCAGGGACGGACCGCGTACCGGCGGACGGCCCAGGGACGGACCGCGTACCGGCGGACGGCCTACCGGCGGGCCACGTCATGATCCGCGCGGACTCACAGGTCGGGGACAGGCTCACCACACCGGTGTGACAGCGCGGTTGGCGAATGTCGGAGCATGACCACCGACAGCAGCCTCCGGAGCGGCCCCGGAACGACCGGCCGCCGCAGTAGCAGCAGGGACGGCGGGGGCGGAGAGGCCCACGGCCGGCTGCCGGGCCGGGAGCACCTTCCGGCCCGGCAGCCGGCCGCCACGGCCTCCGCCGCCCCCGTGCTCGACGTCGTCGTCCCCGTGTACAACGAGGAGAAGGACCTCCACCCCTGCGTGGTCCGCCTCCACGGCCATCTCGCGCGGACCTTCCCGTACCCGTTCCGGATCACCGTCGCCGACAACGCCAGCACCGACGCCACCCCGGCCGTGGCCGCCGCGCTCGCCGCCGAGCTGCCCGGGGTGCGGTACGTCCGGCTGGAGGAGAAGGGGCGCGGGCGGGCCCTGCGGACGGTGTGGTCGGCCTCCGACGCACCGGTCCTCGCCTATATGGACGTCGACCTCTCCACCGACCTCAACGCCCTCCTTCCCCTGGTCGCCCCGCTGATCTCCGGCCACTCCGACCTGGCCATCGGCTCGCGGCTGGCGCGGAGTTCGCGGGTGGTGCGGGGAACGAAGCGGGAGTTCATCTCGCGCGCCTACAACCTGATCCTGCGCTCGTCCCTCGCCGCCGGGTTCAGCGACGCCCAGTGCGGGTTCAAGGCGATCCGGCGCGAGGTCGCCGAGCGGCTGCTGCCGATGGTCGAGGACAGCGGCTGGTTCTTCGACACCGAGCTGCTGGTCCTCGCCGAGCGGGCCGGGCTGCGCATCCACGAGGTGCCCGTCGACTGGATCGACGACCCCGACTCGACCGTCCACATCGTGCGGACGGCCACCGAGGACCTGAAAGGCGTATGGCGGGTGGGGCGGGCGCTGGCCGTCGGCGCGCTGCCGCTGGACCGGCTCGCCCGGCCCTTCGGCGACGATCCGCGCGACCGGGCGCTGACCGGGGTGGAGCGCGGGCTCGCCCGCCAGCTCATCGGATTCTGTGCCGTGGGGGTCCTCTCCACCCTCTTCTACCTCGTCCTCTACTCCCTCTTCCGGCTCGGCGTAGGCCCACAGGTCGCCAACGGCGGCGCGCTGCTCGTCTCCGCCGTCGCCAACACCGCCGCCAACCGCCGGCTCACCTTCGGGGTACGCGGCCGGAGCGGAGCCGTCCGGCATCAGGCCCAGGGCCTGGTCGTCTTCGCCATCGGCCTCGCGCTGACCAGCGGTTCGCTCGCGGCGCTCGGCGCGGCCACCGGCTCGCCTTCGCACTCCACCGAGCTGGCCGTCCTGATCACCGCGAACCTCGCGGCCACCGTGCTGCGTTTCCTGCTCCTGCGCGCCTGGGTCTTCCCGGCCGGAACCCACCGCGCCGCCCCCGGCCCCGAGGACGTCCGATGACGACGACCACCCCTCCCGCTCGCTTCGACTCCGAGGATCTGCGATGACCACGATCACCGCCCCCGCGACCCCGGCCGCCGTGCCGCCCGGGCCGTCCGCGCCGGACAGCCGCCCCCGCTGGGCGCGCCCCGCGCTGTACGGGCTGCTGCTCGCCGTCGGCCTCGCGTACGTCTACAACCTCAGCGCCTCCGGCTACGCCAACTCCTTCTACTCCGCCGCCGTTCAGGCGGGCAGCCAGAGCTGGAAGGCCCTCTTCTTCGGCTCGCTGGACTCCGCGAACGCGATCACCGTCGACAAGCCCCCGGCCGCCCTCTGGCCGATGGCCCTCTCCGTACGGCTCTTCGGGCTCAACTCCTGGGCGATCCTGGCCCCTCAGGTCCTGATGGCCCTCGCCACGGCGGCCGTGCTCAACTCCGCCGTACGCCGTCGCTTCGGGCCGGTCGCCGGGCTGATCGCGGTCGCGGTCTTCGCACTGACGCCGGTCGCCGCGCTGATGTTCCGCTTCAACAACCCGGACGCGCTGCTGGCGTTGCTGATGACCGTCACCGTGTGGTGCGTGCTGCGGGCGCTGGAGCGGGGCCGGACGATGTGGCTGCTGTGGGCGGGGGCCGCGGTGGGTCTCGCGTTCCTGACGAAGACCCTCCAGGCGTTCCTGATCCTGCCGCCGCTGGCCGTGCTGTACGCGGTGTGCGCCCCCGTTCCCGTACGGAAGCGGATCGGCCAACTCGCGCTCTCCGCGCTGACGATGGCCGTCGCCGGTGGCTGGTGGGTCGCGATCGTGGAGCTGATGCCGGCGTCCTCGCGGCCGTACGTCGGGGGCTCGCAGAACAACTCCTTCCTGGAGCTGACCTTCGGCTACAACGGGCTCGGCCGTATCAACGGCGAGGAGACCGGAAGCGTCGGCGGGGGCGGTGGCCGTGGGGGCGGCGGTGGCTGGGGCGAGACCGGTATCGGGCGGATGTTCAACTCCGAGGTCGGCGGCCAGATCGCCTGGCTGCTCCCGGCCGCGCTGATCCTGCTGGTGGCCGGTCTCTGGCTGACCCGGAAGGCGGCGCGGACGGACGCAGCCCGGGCGGCGTTCCTCGCCTGGGGCGGTGCGCTGGTCATGACCGCGGCGGTGTTCAGCTTCATGGCCGGGATCTTCCACCAGTACTACACGGTGGCCCTCGCCCCGTACATCGCGGCGCTCGTCGCCATGGGGATCGCGGTGCTGTGGGAGGAGCGGGGCGCGTGGTGGCCGCGCGCGGTTCTCGCGGGCACGGTCCTCGCGACGGCGCTCTGGGCGTACGTCCTGCTGGGCCGGACCCCGGACTACCTGCCGTGGCTGCGGTGGGCGGTGCTCGCGGGCGGCATCGCCGGCGCGCTCGGGCTGCTGGTCGTGGGGCGGGTCGGCGGGCGGGGCCTGGCCGTCGCCGTGGTGGGGCTGAGCTGCGCGGCGTCGCTGGCGGGGCCGACGGCGTACACCCTGAACACCCTCAACAGCGGCCACCAGGGCTCGATCGTGACCGCCGGTCCTTCGGCGGGCGGGTTCAGCATGGGCGGGCCCGGGGGCGGTGGTGGCCGACCCGGTGGACCCGGCGGCGGTGACGGCGGTCAGCGCGGCGGCATGCAGCAGCCTCCCGGCCAGGGCCAGGGCCGACCTGCCGGCCAGGGCCAGTCCCAGGGCAACCAGCAGGGCAACGCGCCGGGTGGCATGCCCACCCTGCCCGGCGGGACCGCACCCGGCGGTACCGGTACGGCCTTCGGTGAAGGCATGAGGGGCGGTGGCGGCATGGGCGGCCTGCTCAACGGCGCGACCGTCGACACCGAGGCGAAGGCGCTCCTGACGAAGGACGCGGACGACTACACCTGGGTCGCCGCGGCTGTCGGCGCGCAGAACGCGGCCAGTTACCAACTCGCGACCGGCGACCCGGTGATGGCGATCGGCGGGTTCAACGGGAGCGACCCGTCGCCGACGCTCGCTCAGTTCAAGAAGTACGTGGCGGAAGGCAGGATCCACTACTTCGTCTCGGGCGGCGGAATGGGCGGGGGTATGCGGGGCGGCACGGCCGGCGAAGGCGGCGGCATGGGCGGCGGCCCCGGCGGCATGGGCTCCTCCGGCACCTCCTCCCAGATCTCCTCCTGGGTGACGGAGAACTTCACCGAGGTCACCGTCGGCGGCGCCACGTTCTACGACCTGACGCAGCCCACGAGGTGATGGCTCCGGGCGTCCCCGGCCGGGTTCGGCGCACAGGTCAGAACCCGGCCGCGTACGTCCAGAAGTCCCGCATCACCTCGGGCGCGGCCGGTCCGCCCATCTCCATCTGGGTGAGCAGGACGGCGACCGTGCCCGTGGCCGGGGTGACGTGGGCCGTGGTGCCGGTGCCGCCGACCCAGCCGTACCGGCCGAGCACATTCCAGGGGGCGGCGATCTCGACGTCCACAGCGCCGCCGAACCCCCAGCCCTGGCCCTCTGTGAACAGCCCGCTCGCGGCGCGCTGCTCCGGGGTCAGGTGGTCGGTGATCATCTGACGGACCGACTCGCCGGCCAGCACCCGGTCACCGGCGTCGTTCAGGCCCTCGGTGAGCAGCATCCGGCCGAAGGCGTACCAGTCGTCGGCGGTCGAGACGAGGCCTCCGGCGCCGGACGGGAACGGGGGCGGGCTGCTCCACTGCCCGTCCGGGGCGTCGATCAGCTCGGGCTCGCCACCGCCCCCGTCCCCGCCCGCCCCGGCCCGGTAGGAGCTGGTGAACCGGTCCAGCGCGGCGGGCTCCACCCAGAACCCGGTGTCCTTCATGCCGAGGGGCTCGAAGATCCGCTCCGCCAGATACGCGGGCAGCGGGCGGTCGGCGACCCGGGCGATGAGGACGCCGAGGATGTCGGAGCACGTGTTGTAGAGCCAGCCGTCGCCCGGCTGGTGCAGCAGCGGGATACGGGACAGCTCGGCCATCCAGGCGTCCGGTGCGAGACCGGTCTGCGGCTGCGGCGGGCCCTGATTCAGCTTATCGAACAGCGGGGCGACGGCCGGGAGCGAGAAGTCGGACGGGAAGCCGTAGCCGGCCCGGAAGGTCAGCAGGTCCAGGAGGGTGATCGGGCGGACGGCCGACACCACGTCGTCGACCGGGCTCTTCGGGGTCCGGACGACCAGGGGCGAGGCCAGCTCGGGCAACCAGGCCGCGACCGGGTCGGCGGGGGCGATCAGGCCGTCCTCGACGAGCGTCATGGCGGCCGCCGCCACGATCGGTTTGGTGATCGAGGCGATGCGGAACACGGAGTCCCGCCGCATCGGCGCGGACCCGGCGAGGCCGGCCGTACCGGCCGACACGGCCTCGACCCGCTCGCCCCGGGCGACCAGCGCCACCGCGCCCGGCATCGATCCCCTGGCGATGTGGGTGTCCAGCAGTTCGTGCAGGGTGGTGGTCATGACCGTCCTTCGTCCGTCCGGTACCGCGTGGTCTTTCGCGGCGGCCCTCGGTAAGGAGGACGCGTTCCCGCCGCAAAAGGAAGCATTCGAGCCGAAAGAGGGACTGCGGAAGCGCTCGGGACTCATCGCCCGGGGCTCATCGGCCCTGCTCGCCCCGGGCTCATCAGCCCCGGCTCTGTCGCCCCGCCCCTGTCTCCGCCCCGCCGTCACCCCCGTACCAGCAGGTCCGCCACCACCGCCCGGTGGTCGGAGGCGAGGCTCTGCGGCACCCAGGCCCTCCGCACCCCGATCCGGTTCTTCGCCACCGTCACGAAGTCGATCCGCTTGACCGGGTCCTGCGCCGGAAACGTGGGCGCGCCCGGGTCCGCGTCCGCCAGCTCGCGCCACAGCGGGGCCAGTTCGGGGGCGGCGGGCTCGGCGTTGAAGTCGCCGAGCAGGATCTTCGGGCCCCGGTCCTCGGCCATGATCCGCCGGGTGTCGGCGACCTGGGCGACGCGGACGGCGGGGTCCGGGCGGTAGTCGAGGTGGGTCACGTACACGTGCACCGGCAGCCCCCGCACCCGTACGACGACCTCGCCGAACCCCGGGGCGGGTGCGGGCACCGGGTTGGGGTCCTGGGTCGAGAGGCGGGTGATCTCGTGGTTCTCGGCGCTCACGATCCGGTGCCGCGACAGCACGGCCACCCCGTACTCGGCCCGGGGCCCGCCCGGTTCGGCCGGGTCGAGGCTGTAGATCGGCGCGAAGAAGACGTGCATCCGCAGCCGCCGGGCCAGTTCGCCCGCGAGATCCCGCCACTCGCTGCGGGAGCCCCAGTGCCGGTCGACCTCCTGAAGTCCGATCACATCGGCTTTCAGTGCACGGAGTTCGGCTGTCTGGCGGTCCAGGTCGAAGAGGCCGTCCATGCCCGCACCGGCATGGATGTTGTATGTGGCGACCCGCAGCGGCAGGCCCCGGCCGCCGCCGGTCCCGCCCGGTTCACCGGAAGGGGAGCGGTCGGCCGACGCGGCGGCGGCGGTCGGTGCCAGGAGCGCTCCCAGGAGGGAGGCGGCGAGGAGCAGTTGAGGGACACGGGACGAGCGGCGACGCAGTGACATGGCTCTCCCAAGGGCCGGAAATCGCGCACTTTGTCAGAAAACTTGTCAGGTAAGCGTCGAGAACCGTACCGCCGGGCCACCCCCGGGTCCCGGCGGCGCGACGGGTGCGGCTCGAGAGAAATCGACTTGTACGTCGTACAGGGCTGCCTTACGGTGTACAACACAGAGTCCCGTACGCCGTACAACCACCGGCCGCACCACCACGGGCCACCCACCCATGGAGCCCAAGGAGCCCGCATGACGGCGCCCGCCGCAGAGCGACCCGACCTTTCCCACCAGGGACATCCGCAACGCTGGCTGATCCTCGGCGTGATCTGCCTGGCCCAGCTCACGGTGCTGCTCGACAACACCGTCCTCAACGTCGCGATCCCCTCCCTCACCTCGGAACTGCACGCCTCCACCGCCGACGTGCAGTGGATGATCAACGCCTACTCGCTCGTCCAGGCGGGTCTGCTGCTCACCGCGGGCAGCTCGGCGGACCGCTACGGGCGGAAGAAGATGCTGATGGTGGGCCTCGCCCTGTTCGGCGTCGGCTCGCTCGTGGCCGGGCTCGCCCAGTCCTCCGGCCAGCTCATCGCGGCCCGCGCCGGGATGGGCGTCGGCGGTGCGCTGCTGCTCACGACGACACTCGCCGTCGTGGTCCAGATCTTCGACGACGTCGAACGCGTCAAGGCGATCGGCATCTGGTCGACCGTCTCCTCCCTCGGTTTCGCGGCGGGCCCGCTGTTCGGCGGGTTCGTCCTCGACCACTTCTGGTGGGGCGCGATCTTCCTCATCAACATCCCGGTCGCCCTGATCGCCCTGGTCGCCGTCGTCCGGCTCGTACCGGAGTCGAAGTCCGGCCAGGGGCAGCGGCCGGACCTGCTGGGCGCCCTGCTCTCGACGATCGGTATGACCGCCGCCGTCTTCGCGATCATCTCCGGGCCCGAGCACGGCTGGGGCTCCGGCCGGGTGCTGCTGACGGCGTTCCTCGGCATCGCCGTGCTGGCCGGGTTCGTGCTGTGGGAGCTGCACATCCCGAACCCGATGCTCGACATGCACTTCTTCCGGAACCAGAAGTTCACCGGCGCGGTCGCGGGCGCGATCCTGGTCGCCTTCGGGATGACCGGCTCGCTCTTCCTGCTCACCCAGCACCTGCAGTTCGTCCTCGGGTACGGGCCGTTGGAGGCGGGTCTGCGGACGGCCCCGATGGCGCTCACCGTGGTCGCCCTCAACCTCACGGGGCTGGGCGCGCGGGCGGTCCGGACGTTCGGCACGCCCGCCGTCATCGCGGCGGGGATGAGCTGCCTGGCGGCCGGCCTCGTCGCCATCGCGGTGCTCGGCGGGGGCGACGGCGGGTACGGCGGCATGCTGTTCGGCCTGATCGTGATGGGTGCGGGCGTCGCCCTCGCGATGCCCGCGATGGCCAACGCCATCATGAGCGCCATCCCGCCGGAGAAGGCCGGGGTCGGCGCGGGCGTCAACGGCACGCTCGCGGAGTTCGGCAACGGACTCGGGGTCGCGGTGCTGGGCGCGGTCCTCAACGCCCGGTTCGCCGCGCTCGTCCCGGCCGCCGTCGGCGCCGCCTCGCTGCCCGCGGCCCTCGCCGCCGCCGACGGGCCCGCCGCCCGGGAGCAGATCAAGGACGCGTTCGCCGCGGGGCTGGAGACCAGCCAGCTCGTCGGCGCCGTGGCGGTGCTGGCGGGCGGCCTGCTCGCCGCGCTGCTGCTGCGCCGGGCCGAGCGGGTGGAGGCGGCAGGCGGGCCGGCGCGGGCGGGGGACCGGGCAGACGCGGCGGGACCGGCGGCATAGCATCGGAGATGACGCGCGTACCGGACCGTCAGCGTCCGGTACGCGGTCTTCCGGCGGGCCCGCACGGCCCCGCGTTCGGCAGGACCGCTCGGTGGCCGAACCGAGCACGACGAGGAGAGTGCGCCATGGTGTCCGGGCCCGGTTCCGAACCCGATTCCGCGTCTGAGCCGACGTCAGAGGCTGTGTCCGCGCCCGCATCAGCTCCTTCCGCCGGTCCCGCTTCCGCGCCGTCCGGCGGCTCGAAGGGCGCCGCTGTGCGGCCCAGCGTCTGGCTGGGCCGCACGGCCCCGGCCCGCTCGCGCCGCACCGAGTCCCCGGCGGGTCTGGACCGCAACCGGATCACCGAGGCGTCGGTGCGGCTGCTGGACGCCGACGGACTCGCCAAGTTCTCGATGCGCCGGCTCGCCGCCGAGCTGGACGTCACCGCGATGTCCCTCTACTGGTACGTCGACACCAAGGACGACCTCCTGGAGCTGGCGCTCGACTCGGTGTACGCCGAGATCGACCGGCCCCGCGAGGACGCCGACTGGCGGGACCGGCTGCGGGAACTGGCCCGCAGCTACCGCGAACTCCTCGTCCGCCACATCTGGATCTCGCCGCTCGCCGGGACGTTCCTCAACATCGGCCCGAACTCCATGCTGTTCTCGTACGCCGTCCAGGACGTGATCCGGGACACCGGCCTGCCCCTGGAACGGCAGACGGGCGCGCTCTCGGCGGTCTTCCAGTTCGTGTACGGATTCGGCACCGTCGAAGGCAACTTCAAGGCGCGGTGCGACGCGACCGGGCTCACCCAGGACGAGTACCACCAGCAGGCGATGGGCACGATCCGGGCGGAGCCGCACCTGCGGGAGATCTCCGACTACTCCGACGAGATCATGTCCGCCCGGGGCGGCGAGACGGTCGAGGAGATGCGCGAGCGGGACTTCGTCTTCGCGCTGGACCTGGTGATCGCGGGCATCGAGGCGGTGCGCGACCGGACGGGTTCCCCGGCCCCGTAGCCGGATCGCCGCCCGCGTACCCGAGGGGATCCGGCCCCGTAGCCGGATCGCCGCCCGCGTACCCGAGGGGATCCGGTCCGGTGGCCGGATCGCCGCCCGTGTGCCCGGAGGGGATCCGGTCCGGTGGCCGGTCCGCCGCCCGTGTGCCCGGAGGGGATCCGGTCCGGTGGCCGGATCGCCGCCCGTGTGCCCGACGGGTTGCGGCTCAGTAGCCGCGGGCCGTGTCCACCGTCAGCGCGGGGCGGCGGCCCGCCGTCACGTCCTCCCAGCAGGCGGCGAAGTCCACGGCGATGTCCTCGTCGGTGGTGATCCCCGAGGAGTGCGAGGTGATGACCGTACGGGGCAGCTGCCACACGGGGTCTTCGGGCGCGGCCGGTTCCGTCGGCAGTACGTCCAGCACCGCCCGCCGCACCCGGCCGTCCCGCAGCGCGGTCTCCAGCGCCCCCATGTCCACGGTCGCGCCCCGCCCCACGTTCAGGAACGTCGCCCCGCGCACCGCCGCGAACCGGCCGACCCCGAAGAAGCCCTCCGTGGCCGCCGTCAACGGCAGGGTGGAGATCACCCAGCGGGCCTCACCCAGCGCTTCGGTATCCTCGGCGGCCCCGATCACCCGGTCGAATCCCGGCGGCACCGCGCGGTCGGCGCCGGGCTCCGGCCCGTACCGCGTGGTGCGGGCGACGCCGACGGTCCGTACTCCGCAGGACGCCAGCAGCCGTCCCACCGCCGCGCCGATGCGGCCGGTGCCGTAGATCAGGGCGGTCTGCCCGGCGACGAGCTCCGAGGGGAGGCGCTCCCAGTGCGCGCGGGCGTGCTGCTCGGCGAACTCCGGTACGGACTGGGCCTCGGCGAGCATCCAGCCCAGGACGTACTGGGCCATCCGCTCGCCCATCCGGCCCACGGTCCGGGTCAGCAGCGCCGGGCCGGGCCAAGGGCCTCCGGAGAGCAGCCTGTCCGACCCCGCGGTGATGCTGTGGAACCAGAGCAGCCGGTCCGTCCGCAGGGCGTCGGGCAGTGCGTCGCCCACGCAGAGGAGGGGCACGTCGGACGGCGGCGGGACGTCCGTCAGGGGCTCCGCCCCGCGCCCGGCGATCCGCTCCAACTCCCGTACGAGGCCGGGGTCCAGCGAGGGCGCGACGAGCAGCCGGGCCCGCGCGAGGGCATCGGGCGCGGGCGGCGGCGGGGGCGGAACGGGCAGCCCGCACGCGAGGAGCGAGGGGGGCGTTCGGGCGTCGGGCGTTCGCGTGACGGGTGCCCCGGGGTCGGGAGTTCCGGCGTCGGGCGTTCCCGTGAGGGGCGTCCTGGCGTCGGGCGTTCGCGTGACGGGTGCCCCGGGGTCGGGCGTTCCGGCGTCGGGCGTTCCCGCGAGGGGCGTCCTTGCATCGGGCGTCCTCGCGGCGGGCGTTCCCGTGACGGGTGCCCCCGCGTCGGGAGTTCCGGCGTCGGGCGTTCCCGCGAGGGGCGTCCTCGCGTCGGGCGTCCTCGCGACGGGTGCCCCGGCGTCGGGCGTCCTCGCGTCGGGCGTCCTCGCGACGGGTGCCCCGGCGTCGGGCGTCCTCGCGTCGGGCGCCCCCGTGACCTGCGGTGCCGCGACATGCGGTGCCGGAACCGGCCCGGCACCCGCGCTCACCGCGTCCGTCGTCCCGCTGCTCTCGCTCATCGCGCGATCAGCTCCCCGGGGCCAGGTGGGCCGGGAAGCCGCCGGTGGCGACGGGGCCCCAGCGCTCCGGGGTGACCCGGATGATCGACTTGCCCTGCTTCAGCATCGCCGCCCGGTACTCGTCCCAGTCCGGGTGCTCCCCCGAGATGTTCCGGAAGTACTCCACCAGCGGCTCGACCGAGTCCGGGGCGTCGATGACCTCCGCCGCGCCGTCGACCTGCACCCACGGCCCGTCCCACTCGTCCGACAGCACGATCACGCTGACCCGCTCGTCGCGCCGGGCGTTGCGGGTCTTGGCGCGCTCGGGGTACGTCGACATGACGATCCGCCCCGCGTCGTCCACGCCGCAGGTCAGCGGGGATCCCTGGGGGCGGCCGTCGGCCCGGGTGGTGAGCAGGACCGCCCGGTGCCGGGGGCGTACGAACGCCAGCAACTCGTCGAGCTCCACAGCGGTGTTGGTCGCGATGTTCGGTGCCATGCCCACCACCCTACGACCGGCCCGTGCGGCCGTCCGGGAAGCGCCCCGCCCACGACCGGCGCGAGGCGGGACCGGGTCACGCCAGGGGCAGCGCCTCGCCCTGCACCGCCTGGATGTCCAGCTCCACACGCAGGGTCGTGCCGATCGCCGAGATGCCCGCCTGGACGACCTGGTTGTAGTTCATCGCGAAGTCGTCGCGGCGCAGTTCGGCGGTGGCGTGGAAGGCCGCGCGCACCCCGCCCCACGGGTCGGGCCCGGTGCCGAGGTAGGTCAGGTCCAGGTCGACGGGGCGCGAGACGCCGTGCATGGTCAGCTCGCCGTGCACGGTCCAGCGGTCGGGGCCCGCCGGGTCCAGCGCGGTGGAGCTGTAGGCGATCTCCGGGTACCGGTCGACGTCCAGGAAGTCCGGCGAGCGCAGGTGCTTGTCCCGCATGCCGTTGCCGGTGTCGATGCTGGCCGCCCGGATCACCGCGTCGACCCGGGAACTGCCGACCTCCTCGGCGATCTCGATCCGGCCGCCGAAGTCGGTGAACCGGCCGTGCACGCTGGAGATCCCCAGGTGCTGGGCGACCGCGCCGACCGAGGAGTGCGCGGGGTCCAGCGACCAGGCGCCCGGCGGCGGCAGCTCCACCCCGCCCTGCCGGGCGAGCACGATCTGCCCGGCCTCGATCCGGCCGCTCGCGGTGACGAGGGCGGTGGAGGCGGCGGGGGCGTACCCGACCGCCGTGACGATCACCGTGTACGCGCCGGCCGTCAGGGAGCCGTCCGTGCGGACGGTCCCGTTCTCGTCGGCCGCGGCCCGCAGCACCTGGGCGCCGGTCATGTCGGTGACCGTCACGACGGCGTGCTGGACCGCCCAGCCGTCCCGCGTCCGTACCTGTGCGCGAAGTCCCATCCGTATCTCTCCCAGAAGCCCTAGCTCGATGACTCGATGACCCGCGTGCGACGCCCCGACGACCCGGTGTCCCGTCGGAAGGCGACGGAACCTGATGGATCGTGGGGGCCGCATGAGTCGGGCCCCGGGGCGGTCACGGCCGGCCGTCCCCTGCCTGCCGTACCCGCCACCGGGGCCCCTTTCCACCCGGTCGCGACAGCCTCTCCGCTCGAAGTGCCGCCCGACCAGGGGTCTTCGCGATCCCTTCACGTGAGCCCGTGCTCTTCACGTGCTCAGGAGCACGTGCTCACGTGAAGGACCGTCACTCGCCCGGGTGGGCGAGCTCGATGTCGTGGCCGTCGACTCCCGTACCGCTGACGGTGAGGGAGCCCGCCACCGGCGGGTAGCCGGTCGCGATGACGGAGTACTCGCCCGCGTCCAGGTCGGTGAAGGCGTACGCCCCGTCCTCGCCGGTCGTCGCGGTGGCGACCACGTTGCCCGCCGCGTCGATCAGGGTGACCCGGGCGTCGGCCAGCGGACCCCGGCCGGACCCGGCCCGCACGACGCCTCGCACCAGCGCACCGGACCGCAGCGCGGCCTCGACACGGGTGACGCCCTGGCCGCCGATCTCCACCGGCAGCGCCAGCGGACGGAAGCCGGCCGCGTTGACCGCGACGGTCACGGAGCCCGGGATCAGCTCGCCGAAGGCGAACTCACCGCTCGGGCCGGACGCGCCGGTGGCCAGCACGTCGCCCCGGACGTCGGTCACGATGACCATCGCGCCGTCGACGGGGGCGCCGGACTCGGCGGCCCGGACGGTCCCGGCCAGTCCGCTCGTACCGGACAGCAGGATGTCGAAGGCCAGCGGCTCGTCGCCCACGACCACCGTGGACGCCTGCGGCTGGAAGCCGTCGGCGGAGGCGATCAGGACGTAGCTTCCGGAGCCGGGGGCGTCCAGGGTGTAGGCGCCGTCGGTCCGGGCCACGGAGCGCCCGAGCTGCCGGCCGCCCAGCGAGATCAGGGTGACCGCCGCGCGGGCGACCGGAGCGCCTTCGGCACCGCGCACCACACCGTGGACGGGGGTGCCCTGGACGGTGTCCTGAGGGGCTTCCGCCGTGTCGAGGGAGGTAACCCCGGCCACGCCCTCGGAGACCGGACCGGCGGCGCCGACGGTGGCGGGCACCGGGATCTCGGCGGTCTCGACGGCGGCCGGAGCCGGGGCCTGGTCCGAGGCCTCGGTGGGGGCGTCGTTCGCCGCGCTCGTCTTCAGGGCGACCTCCTTGATGAAGATCGTCACGATGAAGGCGATGAGCGCGCACGGAGCGGCGTACAGGAAGACGTCGCCGACGCCGTGCCCGTACGCGGACTCCATGACCACGCGGAACGGCTCGGGCAGCTTGTCCAGGTCGGGGATGCCCCCGCCGCCGGTGCCGCCGTGGCCGAGCTTGGCGCCCTCGGGGCCGAGCGCGGCGAGGCCGTCCTTGACGTACTGGGTGACCCGGTTGCCGAGGACCGCGCCGAGCGCCGAGACGCCGATCGCACCGCCGAGGGAGCGGAAGAAGGTGACGACGGAGCTGGCGGAACCGAGGTCCTCGGGAGCGACCTGGTTCTGCGTGGCGAGGACCAGGTTCTGCATCATCATGCCGATGCCGAGACCCATGACGAACATGAAGACCGCGACGTGCCAGTACGGGGTGTCGTACCGGATCGTGCCCAGCAGCCCGAGCCCGGCCGTGACCAGGAAGCCGCCGGTGACCAGCCACGCCTTCCAGCGCCCGGTCTTGGTGATGACCTGGCCGGAGATCGTCGAGGAGAGGAAGAGCCCCGCGATCATCGGGATGGTCATGACGCCGGACATCGTCGGCGACTTGCCGCGCGCCAGCTGGAAGTACTGGCTGAAGAAGACCGTGCCCGCGAACATCGCGATACCGACGAACAGCGAGGCGATCGAGGCCAGCGTGATGGTGCGGTTACGGAAGAGGCGCAGCGGGATGATGGGTTCCTTGGCCCGCGACTCGATGAACACGAAGATCAGGCCGAGCAGGACCGAGCCCGCGACCATCACGTACGTCTGCCACGACAGCCAGTCGTACTTGTCGCCCGCGAAGGTCACCCAGACCAGCAGCAGGGAGACGGCGGCGCTGATGAAGAACGCGCCGGACCAGTCGACCTTGACGCCCTCGCGCTTCACGACGGGGAGCTTCAGGGTCTTCTGGAGCACGATCAGCGCGATGACCGCGAAGGGCACGCCGACGTAGAAGCACCAGCGCCAGCCCATCCAGCTGGTGTCGGTGATGACGCCGCCGAGCAGCGGACCGCCGACGGTGGCGACGGCGAAGACCGCGCCCAGGTAGCCGCTGTAGCGGCCGCGTTCGCGCGGGGCGATCATGGCGGCCATGACGATCTGCGCGAGGGCGGAGAGACCGCCCACGCCGATGCCCTGGATCACGCGGCAGGCGATGAGCATGCCGCTGCTGGTCGACAGACCGGCGACGACCGAGCCCAGGACGTAGATCACCAGGGCTATCTGGACCAGCAGCTTCTTGCTGAAGAGGTCGGCGAGCTTGCCCCAGAGCGGGGTGGTGGCGGTCATGGCCAGCAGCGAGGCCGTCACGACCCAGGTGTAGGCGCTCTGGCCGCCGCCGAGGTCGGAGATGATCTCGGGCAGGGCGTTGGAGACGACCGTCGACGACAGGATCGCGACGAACATGCCGAGCAGCAGCCCGGTCAGCGCCTCCATGATCTGCCGGTGTGTCATCGGCGTGCCGTCGGAGGCGCCGGAAGCGTTGCCGCCGCCGTGCCCTCCGTGCTTGGCGTGGCCGCCCCGCACACCGGTGGGTGTGGTCGTAGCCATTGAGTTCCTTATCCGTGCGTATTTGCTTCTGTTACACAGGTGTACGGGCGTGAGCCTCGTCGCCGAGGCCGGTCCTGCACTCGCCGGTGTGACGTCCGGGGGCGCAGCCGCCGGATCCGCGACAGGCGAAGCTGTCACGCAGCCGGGACAGCAGCGCGATGAGCAGGCCGACGTCGTCGTCGGACCAGTCCTGGAGGTTGTGGGCGAACACCTCGGTGGTCCGCCGGGTCAGTTCGTCGAGCTGCGCGTGTCCGCCGGGGGTCAGCCGCAGGATGCGGGACCGCTTGTCCGCCGGGTCCGGAGACCGTTCGATCCAGCCGCGATCGGCCACATGGGCCACGTGGCGACTGGTCACCGACATGTCCACGGACAACAGCTCGGCGAGCCGGCTGATCCGCATCTCGCCGTGCCGGTCCAGGAGGGTCAGCACGGCGGCGGATCCCGCGGGGCACTCGGGGGGCAGCGCTCGGGCGAGCCCCTTTTGACGGCCCCGACGGCGCTGAGCTGTCGGGCCAGTTCCTCGTAACTACTCCGTGCGGCCACGGGAACCCCCAGCACACTCACGACTATGTTGTTGCTTAGGGCAACGATAGAAGCCGTTGGTTGCTGCAGGCAAACGAAAACGGCCTTGCAGAAGTAAAGGAACGCAAAAGCCTCCGTAGGGTCGAGGTCAAGCGCCTGCGCCGCCGGTCTCCCGCTTCCTTGACCGTGCGATTTTCGGACGATCTTCAGATGCGCCGCCGCAGGTAGGGCGGGGTGCCCGGTGGCCCCCGGGGGTTGGGCCGGGGGCCCGAGTTCGCTAGGGTCCTGCCCCATGGCACACAACCCCCACGCCCCTCAGCCGGGCCCCGAGGGCAACCACGACCCGGCGGGCAGCACGCAGATGTTCCGCGCCTTCGTCGACGAGGGCGAGCCGCAGCGCCGGCAGCAGCCCGCGGCGACCTCGTCCGGGCCGAGGGTCGGGGTGATCGCGGCCGTGATCGCGGTCGTCGTCGTCCTCGGCGCGGTGGCCTGGCTCGCACTGGGCTGACGAGGCGCGCACTGAGCTGATGTGCGGCCGTACGACCGTGCTGCCGCACGGCGGCACGTGGGCGCACTGATACGACACCCGCCGTGTGGGGGTCACTCCCACACGGCGGACACGTCCTGGGTCTCGACCCGCATCCCCAGCGGGACCCGCCAGGACTCCACGCAGACGGTGTACGTCTTCGAGCGCGTGGAACGCGCGTCGATCGGGGCGGGCAGGGGCTGGGACGAGGTGATCGTCGCCCAGTCGACGCCGAGAGCGCCGATGATGTGCGTGGCGAAGGTGACGGTCCCCGAGCGCGCCGGGGAGCCTCCGGTGTTGCGGAACTCCACGGTCACCTTCTCGCACCACCGCTTGTCCGCCGCCGCCCGCTGCGGCGCGCTCAGCGTCAGCGCGGCCGGAGTCGCCGGCGGAGCGGGGGGCTTCGGGCTGCTGGGTGTGCCGGGGCGGCCTGGTCCCGGGGGCGAGGGGTTGCCCGTCTCACCGCCGCCCGGCTTCGAGGGCGCGGAGGGGGCCGCGGGCTGTGAGGGGACCTCCCCCGGCCCGCCGGACGAACCGGCGGCCTGACGCCCGCCCGGCGTCCCCGTACGCGCCCCACCGGACCCGTCCTGGGCGTCGCCGGACCGTCCGGCACCCGGGGAACCCGCCCCCGGCGACGCACCGGGACCCGGTGACGTACCGCCGCTCGGTGACGTACCGCCGCCACCACGCCCCCGGCCCTCAGCACCCCCGCTCCCGCCCCCGTTCCCGTCGAGGGGGGTGAGCGTCACGTCGCCCGAGGGCGCTCCGTCCGAGGGGGGCTTCGCGTTTCCGGCGGCCGCGCCCACGGCCGTGTACCCGTCGTCCGGCCCGCTGCCGCAGCCGGACAGCAGGCCGGTGCCCAGGCACAGCGCGGCCGCCGAGGCGGCGATGGCGGTGCCTCGGCGGCCGGTGGAGCCGTATGTCTGACGTCGCATCGCGTCAGTGTGTCTGACGCCCCGTCACATATGAACCCTCGTGAACCACTTTTCCGACTCTCCGGACCTGGGGTTCGGCGGCGGCTCTCCGGCTCAGTCGGCGATGAGCCCTTCCCTGAGCTGCGCGAGCGTGCGGGTCAGCAGCCGGGAGACGTGCATCTGGGAGATGCCGACCTCCTCGCCGATCTGCGACTGGGTCATGTTCGCGAAGAAGCGGAGCATGATGATCTGGCGCTCGCGCGGGGCGAGTTTGGCCAGCAGCGGCTTGAGGGACTCGCGGTATTCGACGCCCTCCAGCGCCGAGTCCTCGTACCCGAGGCGGTCCGCGAGCGAGCCCTCGCCGCCGTCGTCCTCGGGGGAGGGGGAGTCGAGCGAGGATGCGGTGTAGGCGTTGCCGACGGCGAGACCGTCGACCACGTCCTCCTCGGAGACCCCGAGCGCGCGGGCCAGCTCCGGGACGGTCGGCGAGCGGTCGAGCTTCTGCGCGAGCTCGTCGCTGGTCTTGGTCAGGGCGAGCCGCAGCTCCTGGAGGCGGCGGGGGACCCGCACCGACCAGGAGGTGTCGCGGAAGAAGCGTTTGATCTCACCGACGACGGTGGGCATGGCGAACGTCGGGAACTCGACGCCGCGTTCGCAGTCGAACCGGTCGATCGCCTTGATCAGGCCGATCGTGCCGACCTGGACGATGTCCTCCATCGGCTCGTTGCGGCTGCGGAACCGCGCCGCGGCGTACCGCACCAGCGGGAGGTTCAGTTCGATCAGTGTGTCCCGCACATAGGTCCGCTCCGGACTGTCCGTTCCCTCCGGGCCCGAGGCGGGGCCGAGCGCGGCGAGCCGCAGGAACAGGGAGCGGGACAGTGTGCGGGTGTCGATGGCTTCCGGCGAGCTGGTGAGCACGGCGGGTGCCGGCACGCTCTTCGTGAGCGTGAGCACCTTCGAGCTGCCCTGTTCTTCGGACATGCCACCCCCTTGAGGTCGCGGACGGTCGCGGTGGCCGCGACCATCGGAGGAACGCAGCCTCCACCTGAATACCGGAGGTGGGGCTGCGGCAAACGCGCTTCGAGCAGAATGTCACATGTCGGCAACACGCTGTAGTGACATGTCGACAAGTCAGCGCCGAATCCGCCCTGGAAACGGGGGTGTAGCCCTTTTATGCCGTCAGAACTGCTCTGTGGACGGTCTACCCGTTCCGGTTACGCCTCGATCCTGTTTGCGGATCTCAGTCGGGCGAAACTTCGGGCGAGGAGCCTTGACACATGCATCTGCGAGACGCCCAGCTCGGCGCTGATCTGAGACTGGGTCAAGTTGCTGTAGTAGCGCAGCAGAAGGATGCGCTGTTCGCGCTCGGGAAGCTGGACGAGGAGGTGCCGGACGAGGTCGCGGTGCTCGACCCCGGCGAGCGCCGGGTCTTCATAGCCGAGCCGGTCCAGCAGTCCGGGCAGCCCATCACCCTCCTGGGCGGCTTCCAGCGAGGTCGCGTGGTACGAGCGCCCGGCTTCGATGCAGGCCAGGACCTCGTCCTCGGAGATCTTCAGCCGCTCGGCGATCTCGCCGGTGGTGGGGGAGCGCCCATGAGCGGTCGTCAGGTCCTCCGTGGCGCCGGTGACCTGGACCCAGAGTTCGTGCAGCCGGCGGGGTACGTGGACGGTGCGCACGTTGTCGCGAAAGTAACGTTTGATCTCGCCGACGACGGTGGGCATCGCGAACGTGGGGAACTGGACGCCGCGCTCCGGGTCGAACCGGTCGATGGCGTTGATCAGACCGATCGTGCCGACCTGGACGACGTCCTCCATCGGCTCGTTACGGCTGCGGAAGCGCGCGGCGGCGTACCGGACGAGGGGGAGGTTCGCCTCGATGAGCGCGGCCCGGACCCGGCGGTGCTCCGGCGTGCCCGGCTCCAGATTCTTGAGCTGACCGAAGAGGACCTGCGTGAGCGCCCGGGTGTCGGCGCCGCGAGCCCGGGCGGGCCGGGCCGAGGGATCCGGGGTCTCGGTCTGGATGTCCTCGGCCGGGACGGCCGGGACGGTCGGGGCGGCTTGGACGGACTGGGGAGGCACTTGAGGCGCTGTACTGGCCGGCACGGTGACGCCACCCCTTTGCGGTCAACTAGTCAACTACGGTCAACTCATCCGTCAAAAGCGGTCATAGCATCACAAGACATGTCCACTGTGTGCAAGCACCGCATAGTGCCGTGTTGACGGCATAAGGGTTTAAACAGAACAAAGAAACCCCCCACCGGAACGGTGAGGGGTTGACGGAACCGGACGTACCGGTCCCCGTTGGCACGATTAGAAGGGATAGTCCGCGATCACCCAAGTGGCGAATTCACGCCACTGTCCGGCGGCGGCCTGGTGGGCGGGGTGCTCGATGTACCGCTTGAGCGCGTCCTCGTCGGCGACGGCGGAGTTGATGGCGTAGTCGTACGCGATCGGCCGGTCGGTGATGTTCCAGGCGCACTCCCAGAACTCCAGCTCCGGGATCTGCCCCTCCAGCTCCCGGAAGGCCCGGTCCCCGGCGACGACCCGCGGGTCGTCGCGCTCGACGCCGTCGTTCAGCTTGAAGAGGACCAGGTGGCGGATCATCGGGCGGCTCCTACTTCACCAGTTCTGACATGAAGTCACCGACGCTCTGGGCGGCGGTGGAAATGCCCTCGAACCCTACCTGGACCAGTTCGGCGGCCCGCTGGGGAGACATGATGATCGTGTACAGCACGAAGACCACCAGCATGTAGATGATGATCGTCTTTGCCTTGGCCACAACCGTGCCTCCCCGTCGACCTCACGTGCGATCGGGCGATTCTATCCGCACGAATGGCCGTATCCGGTGGCCGTTTTTGATCACTGATGCGCCTTTTAAGGACCTACGACCCAGCTATCAAGGCCTTTCGCCGGACCCCAGGAGCCGTCCCGCCCGGCACGATGGAAAGCGAGCCGGACGGGACCAGGCAGGACCCGGAAGGCCGGAACAGGGCCTCTCTGTGGGGCCGGCCGCCGCGCGATTTCCCCCTGACCGCGACGGACGACCAGCAGGCCCTGTTCCCACCGGGGGAAGCGGCTTGTCCCCCCGATGCCGCTTCCCCCGACCTGACCTTCCCCGCAGGCACGCGCCGGTCAGGCGAGCCCGCTCGTGTCGATGTCGAGTTCGAACGGCACCGGAAGACGCACGACCGTCCCGAACGGGTAGGGGCGTCCACGCGGGTGTATCCCAGTTCTCCCGGCTCCGAGAACAGCGTCACGCAGCGGTCGACGCGGTCGACGAGGAGATACAGCGGCGCCCCGTACTCGGTGTACCTGCGCCGCTTGACGCCCCGGTCAGTCTCCGCGTTCGACTCGGACGTCACTTCCACGATCAGCAGTGTCTGGTCGGGGAGAAGCGCGCTGCCTCCCTTCGCCAGTTCCTCCGGCACGACAGCGATATCGGGGATGTACCAGTTCGACGAGCCGGGCAGATCCAGATTCCCGGACCCTTCGACGCAGCCGAGTTCGTCCACCCGCTTCTCGATCTGACGGCGTACGAGCTTCGCGCGGCGCGCTCGTGGTCCCACGTCGGTGTTACCGGTTCGATGATCCCCTCGATGATCTGGACGCGATCCCCACGGATCCGCTGCACGGCGAACTTCAGGGCGCGCTCGGCGTTGATGCCTTGGTTGTAGTCCGGTGCGCTGGTCATAACACCCTGCATCCCTCTGTGGGCCCCGCACCCGCGGGGGCGTTCCTGGTCAATCTGACCAGATAACCCGAGCGCCACCGGTGGTCCCCGCGCCTGCGGGGGCGTTCCCGGCGTTCGTGAGACAGCGCGGCAGTACTCGTCATGCTCCCCGCCTCGATGGTGATTCTGCCCGCTGGCGGCTGTACGGCGCGGCTTCCTCGTAAGAGGGACAGCTGTCTCCGTCACGTCGGGCAGGAGTGTTGGTCTTGCCGGGTGAGTTTCGCTCGGCAGTTCCGTCAGACGGACCGTGGTGGGCTGTGCAGCTGTGGCGGGGGCTCAGACGGGTTTGAGCAGGTCGCGAAGGTTGGCCATGTGGGCTTTGACGGCGGCGATCTGGGTGGGTTCGGGTGAGGGCCGCCTGCCTGCGGAGTGGGTGGCGCGGCAGGGGCGGCAGAGGCCGTCGGGGAGGGCTTCGGGTCGGCCTGGGCGGCCGCAGTCGGTGCATTCGACGAGGAGACGGTGGGTGGGGGTGTTGGCCGCGTTGCGTGAGGTGCCTGGCAGCCGGGGTGGCAGTTTGTCGATGAGGCGGCGGCGGAGGAGTCCGACGGGGGAGTCGACCTCGGCCGGGAGTCCTGCGGTGAGGGTGCTGGTGAGGTAGTCGGTGGTGACGCCCCGGTCGAGCCATTGGGCCGCGAGGGGTTCGAGGGCGGTGCAGTCGTCGGCGGAGAGGCCCAGGCGGTGGTCGTCGCGGCCGAGGCGGGCGAGGGCGAGGTAGGCGGGAGAGGGGGTGGTGGGCGTTGCTGCCTCGGCGTCCGGGGTCTGGGGCGGGGTGCGTTGGGGCGGTACGGGGGTGGGGCCGGGGGCCTGTTCCGCCGCGGCCGGGCTTTCGAGCCCGTCGGGCGGCGGCTCCTCGACCGGGACCCACGGAGGCGGCGGGGCCGTTTCGGGGGCGGGCGCTGCGGTCTGGGAGGCGGTTTCGGTGGTGAGGTACGTGCTCCACCACGCGTTGTCTCGTGCGGTGCGGGACCAGAAGGTGCGGAAGACCCAGCGGGTTTCGTCGCCCGCGCCGACAGCGCACCGGACGCGCCGGAGGTGCCCGGCGACGGACAGGGCTTTCAGGGCGGTGGAGATGGCCTGCTGCCCGTAGAGGGGGAGCTGCTTGGCGAGCTGTTTCACGCTCATCGAGGCACCGTCGGGGAGGTGGTCGACGAATCCGGCGACGTACCGTTCACGGGCGGGCAGCAAGGCGAAGTCATCACGCGTCCGGGCCTGTTGGCCGGGCGTGGAGCGTTTGCCGTAGCCGGGCTTGGCCATCGGGTACGCGGCGGAGACTGCGGGGGCGGGCAGGGCAGAGCTATGGTGCTGGGTAGCCACGGGATCGTCTTTCTAAGGGGTTCGATCTTGCGGTGAGACCCCGGCCTGGTGTGGCAACACCGCGTCGGGGTCGTTTAGTTCTCGCACCGTAAGCGGCGGTCACGCTGCGCCGCAAGCTGTCACGATTAGTCATACTGGCTGGCCGTGACGGGGTAGGGAGGGGGAAGGTTTTCCCAACCACCCTTTTCTACCCCCCGGTTAAAGAAGGCGCTCGAACCCCGGGTCCCGCATCCCGACGCCCGATTCCCGGAACCCGAGCTTCGGGCCGGAGCCCCGTCCGCGTACCCCCGGAAGAGTGACCCGACCGCCCCCGAAGCCCGAGGCTTGCGGCCCGGGATCCGAGCTTCGGGGTGGGTAGTGGGACGTCGCGGGCCCAGGCGTCCGCCATGGTCATGGCAGAGACACCAGGGTCTCTCCGGTGATTCGGCAGAGCCCCCGCTTTCTAGGCTGGAGCCATGGAAAACGGGCTCGCCCACGAGGACAGCGTCTTCATCAACTTTCGACGCTACGTCCGGGATCCGAAGGAACACGGGTTTCGGTGGGTTGACATCAAACGGCTGCGCTTCTCTGCGGAGTCGGTGGACGACAGAGAGCTGCTTGCCGCACTGATAGGGCATGAGCAGTTCCGGGACGACTATGCAGGTGGCGGAGTGCTGCCGGACGGGCCTCGGCACGGTCCGTATTGGCTGCGCTTGATCACCCCCGACCGGTATGAGTCCATCAGCCAGGAGAAGGCTGTACAGATCCTGCGGGAGTGGATGGATCCGCTCTGGGACGTGCCGACCGAGTTGGAGGCAGATCTGCGGCGGGAGGTGTTCGCCCGAGTGACCGCAGCCGATGGCATCCACTACCTGCGCGAGCTCGGTGACGAGGCGATTCATGACTGGGGACGTGTGCACGACTCCTTTCACGAGTTCGTGCTCATCGACCGCGCGGCTGGGCAGGTCACGTTGATCGTCGCCGCCGACGACTGAGGCAACGCCGGGCATCCGTTGCGGCGGCCGACCTCAAGGGCGTAGGCGTCGCTCTGTCCACGCGCGGTCGGCCGCCGCCTACGATCGCAGCATGATTCGTGCAGTCGTGTTCGATGTCGGTGAGTGCCTGGTCGACGAGACCCGAGAGTTCGGCACCTGGGCTGACTGGCTCGGGGTTCCGCGCCACACCTTCGCCGCGCAGTTCGGCGCTGTGATCGCCCAGGGCAAGGACTACCGCGAGACGTTTCAGGTGTTCCGCCCCGGGTTCGATCTCTGCGCCGAGCGGGACGCGCGCGCCGCTGCCGGTCAGCCTGAGCACTTCGATGAGGCGGATCTGTACCCCGACGTACGGGACTCTCTCAAGGCGCTGCGTGCGGACGGGCTGTGGCTCGGTATCGCGGGGAACCAGACGACGCGCGCGGGCGGCATTCTGCGGGGTTTGTTCGCTCAGGATGTCGATCTGATCGGCACGTCCGACGACTGGGGCGCGTCGAAACCTGACCCGCAGTTCTTCGTACGTGTCGCCGAAGTCGTTCCGGCCGAGCCCGACGAGATCCTCTATGTCGGGGACCGCGTCGACAACGACCTGGGGCCGGCTGTCGCGGCGGGCATGCGTACCGCGCTCGTGCACCGGGGGCCGTGGGCCACGATCCAGTGGGAGTCGGAGGAAGCGCGGAGACTCCCTACCTTCCGGGTGGAGAGCCTCCTCGAACTTTCGCCGCTGATCGTTGAGTTCAACGTGCGAGAGCGCTGACAGTCGTCGACCAGTCGTCGACCAGTCGTAGAGCCGCTCGTCCAGATCCCTCATGGATTGTTCCCGTTGGTGAGCGACCAGTTCCTGTCGTACCTCGCGCACCCGGTCCATGCCGGTTGCGTACCAGGTGACCGCTGCTTCTCCTCGCATCACCCCGGCGAGCGTAGGTTCCTGCCGCGATGATCCGTCGAGCTGCCTGGTGCAGGTGTCCATGCCATCCCGGCCCCGACCCCATTGCCCAGGTGCCAACTCGTTCGACGAACCTGTGCTGCGCGGGCAAGCATGCGGAGCTACGTCACGCCAGCCGGAGGTTCCGTGGGATCCAGAGACGCCGACATCGACTTCACGTTCACGGGCCCGATCACCGTGCGCGTGGCTCTGGACGCACTGGCCCGGGTGGGCTGGTCCATGGATGTCTCTCTCGGGGCCCTCTCCTACATGATCGACGACGCGGACGGGATGTTCGAGTGGTATCGCGGTTCCCCCGCAGACGCCGGCGAGGTGCTGGCCCGCCTGGACGACCCCGGCAACCTGCCGTACAGCGTGGCGGTTGACGTCTACCACCCGGAGGCGGGGACCGGCGGGATGCTCTTGTTCCTGCCTGGTCGCATGGAGGTTACCTTCGTGCCCACCATCGACCGGCGGCGTATCCCGGCGGCGCCGGAGTTCACCGACCTCGCCTGGTACCTGAACGCCCTCGTACCTGCCTTCGTCGGGACGGGACTTGAAGGGTACGAAGCTCAGGAGATCAAGTACTGAGTCGCGTGCTGAGCTGCGGGTGCCGCGAGCAAAGCGAAGGGCCCGGCTCATCGAGCCGGGCCCTTCGTCTACAGCGGTAGCGGTGGGATTTGAACCCACGGTGACGGGTTACGCCACACTCGCTTTCGAGGTCTGTTCATGCAGTTCAGAGATTCATCCGGGGGCGTTCGCCGCCGTTCGCCGCCGTTCTCGCTGCCTTCGCCCGATCTCCTGCGGACGCCTCTGCACGGGGGTGAATGAGACGGAAACTGAGACGCTCGCTACCGGTGGATCACCACTGGCAGAAGGCTACGGAGGCATCGTCCCCCGACTTGTACCGGGGCCAACGTCGTCCGGTCGGGTCCGTAGCTTCGACGGCCCTCACGGTGTCGATGAGGGCATGAGGCCCGCCATCTCTGAGGGTTGAGAAGACCTCATCCCACGTCGCCTGACGGTACTCCGTAACCAGGCGCGATACACCGTCGGACATGACCGCCAGGCTACGTAGATCCTTGATGGCGGTTGTGCCCGTGATCACGTGGTCAGCCGCTTCCGGACCGGCGGCGGCTACCCAGTAGCCATCACTGGTGTTTCGAGTCTCGCGCTGAGCGGTGACGAAGCGCTGCAGAGCCTCCCTGTGCTCAGAAGTATTTGTCTCGTGCTGCTCCACTTCAGCTCGCAGATCAGGGAGGACGCCGTCCACGCGGAGATCGGTGATTACGGTGAAATCGTCGTGACTCTCCAGGATCACCGGTGAGTCTGCGAGAACAAGGTGATCGAAGCACTCGTGGCTTTGCCGTACTACAGCGACGGTTGCGGACGGGGTGCCGGGGTTATGCAAGTCACACTCAGGATGCGAAGCCGCAACGCGCTCAAGCGCTTCGGCCAGCGCATCCCTGAGCGAGACCTCCTGAGTGGCCAGCGCGGCCGTGAGCTGGCCACCCAGGTGCGCCACGTACCAAGGGACGCCGTGGCGGCATCCAGTCTCAAGCCCCGCCGTGCTCAGCCCATCCAGCACGATGGCGGTGGTTGGAGTGCTGGCGATCCAGTCTTCGTTTGGTGCGGGCCCGCCGGGGCGCGTTTCGATGGCGATACGCATGTTCACTTCTCGTGTTGGTAAAGCGGGGTAACGCGCTCGCTTTCCAGCACTTCGAGCGTCTTCGGGTTGTACTTGCATGAAATTAGCGTCGAGAATCGGCGCGTCCGGACCGTCCGGTAAAGCTCGGCCAGGTTGTTTTCGAGGAAATGGACCACCCCGTTGGCCCCGATGGCGTGGATACCTGCGATGTAGAGGAAGGTTCCCTTACCGTCGAGACGCGGCAATCGCCCCAGGTAACCCACATCGCCGGAAGTGCCATCTTCATCTTGAGGGGACCGATACTCCGTCGACGTCTTCTGGTCGACCAAGTGCCAGGCTCGATCCTTCGTGAACCGGAGGTAGTCGTCCCCTTCGAGGACCTGAGCCACGATCGGTGACAGACGGGGTCCGCAGATCACGACGTGGTTGTCCCGGTTGAGATTGACGATTCCACTGGGCGGAATCACCTCGTACTGAGTCTCCAGCTTCATGCCGCCCAGCAGTGTTCGCAGATGCTCGAAGTTGTCGATGTCCTCTCGAACCACTACCTCGCTCGGCTGCTGTTCCGGTGTCTTCCCGGCCTCGTACTTCCCGCCGAGCGACACCGTGACCTTGTCGGTGCCGAAGAACGCGCGCTCGGGCGGAGGGCCGGCGGACGCGAGTTGCCCGACGCGCCCGCGACTCACCCCAAGCCGCTTTGCGATCTCCGTTTGGGTCATGCCCGCTGCCTGGGCTTCTTCGATCGCCTCACGGCGGACACGGCCCAGCTCGTTGATGTGGGTCTGGTAGCGCGCCAGCAGGTCGATGGCCGCTTTGGCACGGTCAACCGGGTCCGCGATCCCGCCGACCTTTTGCATCTCGCTTTGCACGGTGCTCCCGTCCTTGCTTAGGGGGTCTACCGCACCCTATCGCGAGAGGGGGTTGCGCGCGACAGTGAGGTTGCTTACTGTACCTATCAGCGGAAGGGGATACCCCCCTAAGCGACAGTTGATGTTGTGCTCGCTGCGTGTTTGACCTGCACGAATGGGCGTCGCGTCTTCGGATGCGATGTCAAGGGGCCCGGGATAGGTCGGGCCGAGGTGACCGGTGCCTTGTCAGTCCGGATGGCTTAGACCGCAAGGTCACGTCTCCATATGCCTACAACGCGGCATGCAGCGCTACCTCATACGGGCGCTGCACCCGCGAAGGAGACATCGCACCATCTCAACTCCGCAGCTCACGTTGCGGCCGGTTGCCTCCCTCGCCCGTCCAGTCCGCTTCGCGCGGTGCTGTACGGGCGGGGCTGAGGGGAGCCGGATGGTTCCAACGGCGAGACCCCCGGGGTGGCACCCCCGGGGGTCTCTGTGAGCCGTTCCCGCCTGAGAGGAACTGACCCAATGAAGAGCATCGCAGCACTTCAGGCTGCCGTTACGGCCGCCCCGTTCGACGGTGAGCCGTCGGACGCAGAGCTGGACGCGATCGAGGTCGAGTCGCCGCTGATCATGGCGGAGGTGGCTCTTCTCGACGCGCAGATCATGACCATCGACCGCACCCCGTCCGAGCTGGACGCACGGCGTATCCGGCGGGCCCGCCGGCGGCTGCTGGCTGCCCGCCGGGACCTGGCCAACCGCACCGCCGCCGTGACGGAGGTCGCGGTGTCGGGCGGTGCGTCATGAACCGCTTCGGAAAGGGGCTGCTGGTCGCCGCTCTGGTCGGTGTGGTCGGGATGGCGTTCCGGGTGTCCTGGAACGCGCTCCGGGACGTGGCCACGGCGACCGGGGCCGACGAGACCGCAGCGTTCCTCTACCCCTTCGTGGTCGACGGGCTGATGGCGCTGGCGCTGGTCGCGACCCTGGTCCTGACGGACGATGCCCGGCGGTTCGCGCTGCGGGTGCTGGCCGCCTACACCCTGGCCTCACTCGTCCTGAACTACGTTCACGGACTCGTCCCGCAGCTCCATGGTGAGGTGGTCGATTGGGGTCGACTGGCCGACTGGGACCCCGCCAACTGGGCGCTGGTCCTGCTGGCCACGTCGCTGCCGGTCGGGTCGATCTACTTCGGGTCCGACCTGGTCGCCAAGGTTCTGCACCACCGACCGATCGAGACACCGGCCACCACCTCGAATCAGGATGAATCGGCCGAGACATATGTAAATCGGTCTACGGGTGACCTGGGAGTATCGGCCCCCGCGCCGGTCACTCCGGCCCCGGCCGCTGCGGAGCTTCCGGCGGCCCCTGTGGTGTCGCTGGTGAAGTCGACCGATCGGGCCCCGGTCGGCGCGGTGGCCGCCGAGTCGACCCGCCCGCGTCGGGCGACCGGACGTGTTCCCGAGGCGGCCCGGTCGAGTCGACCGGCCCGCACCGCCGACCAGCTCTTGACCGAGGCTCGCAAGGCCACGGCCAAGTGGTCGGATCGGGAGCTGACCGCCGAGGGCATCCGCAAGGCGGTCCGCACGTCCCCGGCCAAGGCCCGCGTCCTGCGCGACACCCTGCGCGCCGAGCGCGAGCAGGCGGCCGGTCCGGGTGAGGCGGCGGCTTGATGGCCGACATCTACCGGTGGCGGCTCGCCCCCGACGGGTTGGCCACCCGCCGACAGCTCCGCGCGCTGGGGCTGCGGCCAGGTGGTCAGGACGTCGTCGCGGAACTCCACCGCCCCCGGCGTCGGGGTCGGGGCCCGCTGGTCGCCTACCTCTACCGCATCGACCAAGCCCGCCCTGTACGGCCCATGACCCCGCGCCGCGCCGCTGCTCTCGCGGCGGCGATGCGGGCCCGCCGCACCTGCCCCAACTGCCGCACCGACGTGGGCTATTGCATCCCGCGCTCGCTCGGCATGTGCGTCCCCTGCCACGACACCCCCACCCCTGTCCCTGCCTCGTTCCGGTGACCGGAAGGACCATGCCGTGCCGTTCCCCACTCTGTTCGTCCTGCTCTACCTCGGTCACCTGCTGGCGGACTACCCGCTCCAGACCGACCACCAGGCCGCCCACAAAGCCGACCGATGCGCCGCCGGATGGGCCGCCAACCTGCGCCACGCCGCCACCCACGTCGCCACCTGCGCCGCCGCCCTCGCGCTCGGGGTCCTGGTACTGGACGACGTGACCGTGTCGCTCCCGATGGTCGCGGTCGCCCTGCTGTGGATCGGCGCGAGTCACGCGTTCATCGACCGCCGGTGGCCCGTGCAGTGGTGGATGAACCACACCGGCCAAGCCTCCTGGGCCGCCAACGGCGGGGCCGCGCACGTCGACCAGACCGCCCACATCCTCGCTCTCGTCCTCGCCGCGCTCGCGCTGGCGGCCTGACCGGAAGGACCGTCATGGAGCACCTGCCCGCACCCCGCCGGCCGTCCGTCGTGCACCTCCCGGACGGCACCCCCGCCTACACCGACCACCTCCCCGCCACCTACCAACCGGCCAACACGGCACCGCAGGTCATCCACGTTCACCAGGCACCGCCCGACCGGACGGTGCAGCGTCTCGCGCTCGGCTCCGGTGTGGGCGCCGGGGCGGTGGCCGCCGGGGTCTACTTCGGCCCGCTGCTGGTCGGAGTCCTGACCGCGATCGCCGCGAACCTCGCTCTGCTGGCTTTGGTCGCCGCTGTGTGCGCCTGGGGTGTCGTGACGGTCGTGAAGTCCGTGAGCGACACCAAAACCGCCCGCAAGCGCCGCTGACCCGAAGGGAGCCCCATCGTGTTCCAGGCAGGTCAAGAGGTACAGATCGTCGCCTGTGAGGACGACCCGCGTGCGGCTGGTCGTACCGGCCGGATCGTCGACGAGACCCCGCCGGGGCCCCTCACCGGGGGCCGCTGGACCGTGCACCGCGTCGGGCTGCTGATCGGCCCGGTGCTGTGCCACCCCCACGAGTTGCGGCCCGCCTGACGACTGCCCGCCACCCCCGAACCCGCCATGGTGCGGGGGTGGTTGGGGAGTCGGACAGTCCGGCCCCACCCACCCGGGAGGTCCCCGTGCCGAGCAACCCCACCGTCTACAGCTACACCCGTTCCGAGTCCCGCGAGCGCGCCAAGCTCTTCCGCAAGGGATTCCGGCAGGCTCTCGCGGACTGCGTCGACCCGGACATCAAGCAGAAGATCGAGCGCATCGACAAGTCCGCCGCCGAACGCGGGGCTCTGGAGTTGGCCGCGCTGCACCGGGTGCAGGCCGAGGCCCGCCACGACCTCGCCGCCGCCAAGGCCGCCGAGCGCACCGCCCCCCGCGCCGAGAAGGCCGCCGCCCGGGAGGCCCGCAAGGCCGCCGAGGAGCGCGTACGCCTCGCTGAGCGGGCCGTCCGCAAGGCCGAGCGCGGCTGAGCGGGGGCGGCCGACCCCGGCCAAGGAAACCGGCCGCCCCCTCACCCCATCCCGCTGCACTGAAACAGGAGAGGCACGTTCATCATGACCGAACCCGCCGGCACGGTCCCCGTCATGGGGACCGTGCACCACCTCGACGACCACCGCCCCACCACCCCCGACACCGAGCCGGTGGTGAGCCTGACCAAGGGCAACACCACCCCCGACGCACCGCCGGCCGTTCCTCGCGTGTCACGGGCGGTCCGCACGGCTCGGGCCCTGCGTACGGCCGCGACGCACGAGCGGACCCGTACGGCGGGCCGGTTCACCGTCCGGCACGGCATGTACGTCGTCGGCGGGGGCCGGATCGTGGCCCGCCGGGCGTGGGACGGGCGTACCGCGTCCCGATACTTGAAGATGCTGCGGGCGGCGGAAGCCGCGGGGAACACCGAGCTGGCCGAGGAGTGGGAAGAGCGCCTGCACCGGTTCCGGGCCGAGCGGCACAAGCGGCGGATGGACCTGCTGACCGCGCCGGAACGGGCGGTCAAGGCCGCCGGGTACGGGGCGGCCGGCGGAATCGGGTTACTGCTGGCGGTCGGGATCGCGCTCGCCATCGCCACCAAGGACCCCGCCGACGTCGTCACCCCGCTCATGGCCCTGGTCGACCTGATCCGGCTTCTGGTCGTCATCGTCACCGTGGTCTGGGGACCGCTCCTCGCCATCGGCCCGTGGCTCGCGCTGGCCGCCGTGTGGGCGGTGGGCCGCAACCAGCAGGCCGCCCCCGCCTGGGCGATGCCCGCGACCGCCGACACCGAGAACCGCGACACGGTCCCGGATGAGGGCGCGATCCTGGACGCGCTGCGGCACCTGGGCATCCCGAAGCTCCACCAGGCTTTCAAGGACGGGTGGCAGCCCCGATGGGTCGCCCCCACGACCCGCCTCGGCAACGGGTGGCACTCCCGGCTGCAACTCCCGATGGGGGTGACGGTCGAGATGGTCAGCGAGAAGAAGAACGTGCTGGCCCACAACCTGATGCGCAAGCCCGTCGAGGTCTGGCCCACCGAAGCAGAAGCCAGCGTCCTCGACCTCTGGGTTGCCGACGCCGGTTCCCTGTCCGGCAAGGTCCCCGATTGGCCGCTGTTGACCGGTGGGGAGGCCGACTACTTCAAGGGTGTGCCCGTGGGGGTGTCCCAGCGCGGGGACCTGGTGTTCGGCAAGCTCATGGCCGCCAACTACATGGTCGGCGGGATCATGGGCTCGGGTAAGTCGTCCCTGGTCGTGTCCCTGCTGCTGGGGGCGATGCTCGATCCGCTCGTGGACATCGAGGCGTACGTCATGGCCTACAACGTCGACTACGACCCGATGCGCGAACGCCTCCGAACCCTGGTCAAGGGCGACGAGGACGAGCAGATCGAGGCCGCCGTCAAGGCCCTGCGGAACCTGCGCCATGAGGTCACCGAGCGCGGCAAGCTCCTCGAACAGCTCGGAGGCGACGAGGTCCGCCTGACCCGCGCTCTGGCCCAGCGGGATCCGAGGATGCGGCCGAAGGTCGTGGTGTTCGACGAGTGCCACGAGCTGTTCATGCACAAGAAGTACGGGGCCGAGGCCGCCGAGCTGGCGGTGAAGGTGATGAAGAAGGCCCGCAAGGTCGGCATCACCCTCATCTTCGTCACCGTGTCCCCGACGGCGGACAGCATCCCGAAGGACGTCACCCGCAACACCTCCCACCGGGTCGCGTTCGCCGTGGGCGACCACGTCGCCAACGACGGACTCCTCGGGACGGGCAAGCACAAGGCCGGGATCACCGCCACCAACCTCAACCCCGCCGAGAACGTCGGCACCGCCCTCACCGTCGGCTTCACCAAGCAGCCGTTCGAGCTGGTCCGCTCCCACTACGTCCGCAAGGACTCCACCACCGACCAGATCACCCCCGTCGTCCAACGCGCCCTCGCCCTCCGCGAAGGCATGACGACCGTCCCGGACGCTGCGGGCGATGAGCCTGCCGACCACCTGACCGACTTCCTGACGGTGCTGGGAGAGGCCAAGCGGATGCGGACCGATGAGGTCCGCCAGCGCCTCGCCGCCCACAACCCCGGCGAGTACCACGGGTGGACCGCCAGCGACCTCGCCAACGCCCTGGACGCGGTCGGGGCACCGGCCTACAAGTCCGGCGGGGTCATGGTCGTCAGCCGCGCCCGGCTCCTCGAAGCATCCGAGGACCGCACCGACACCACCCCCGACAGTCACACAGCGTGAAGGGAGGCGGCCGGGGAGGCAGGGAGAACTCCCTACCGGCCTCCCTCACCCCGCCTCCCCGACCTGACCAGCCGTAACACCCCGTTAGGGAGGCAGGGAGGCGGCTCGCCTCGACCAGCGGAAACCCCGGAATCACGGGTCTTCGCGCCCCTCGCCGCCTCCCTCCCTGTCACACACAGCAACAGACGTCGACTAGTGCGACTGCTGAGAGGACACCCGATGCGACCGCGTATCCAGCTCCGAGGATGGGGCCACCGGACCCTGATCCTGACCGACACCCCCGACCCCGACTGCCACCGCTGTGAAGGTGATGGCGGGTTCGCCTACGACTACGGCGACCACGAAGGGGAGTACGCCGGCACCGAGTGGGACCCCTGCACCTGCTGGGACGAAAACCGCCGTTGGACCCTCCTCCGGCTCCCGCGCATCCGTCGTCGCCGCCGTGGTGTGCGCGACCCGTGGGGCATCGAACCGCCCTTCTGACCCCAGACGACCACCCCGACCCTGACAAGCCGAGAGCGGCCCCGTCCGACCAAAGACGTGGGGCCGCTCTCGTCTGCCAGCACTCAGAACTGGAGACATCCATCATGACGCACCCCACCGTCGTGCGGGAGGCCGCACGCGTCGTCGCGATCGAGGCAGCCCGCGCCTACGTCGCGAACATCCGCCCCATCGACCTCACCAACCCGAGCGTCCTGGTCGGTCACCTCATGGCCGCCGAGACCCTGCTCATGGACATCGTCGCCGCCCACACCGAGCCCACCGAGGGGGCGGCAGCGTGAACACCCACCTGGGTACCGCCCTCACCCTGGCCGCCCGGGGCGTTCCCACCATGCCGTTACGAGTGGGGAAGGTCCCGTTCGGGAACTGCCCCGCCTGCCGCGATAACGCGTGCGGCGGGCGGCCGAACATGAAGACCCCCGGCCCGTGCGCCTGCCCCCGCCCGTGCCACGCATGGGCCGCCGCCACCACCGACCCCGCCACCCTCACCGGACCCGGGTGGGCGCCGCTGTGGGAGCAGGCGGCGGCCGTGGCCTACCACCCCGGCGGGATCGGGCTCACCGTCGTCGACCTGGACCACGCCGCCGCCATCGCATGGGCCCGCCGGACGCTCCCCGTCACGCGGACCGTGCCGACGACGCGGGGCGAACACTGGATCTACCGGGGCGCGATGCCGTCCGTGAACGCGGTGCGGGACGGGGTCGACATCAAGTCGACCATGGTCTACGCCCGGTGGCTCGGACCCGGCACCGGCACCATGACCACCCTCCCCGACCCGGTCCGGGCCCTGATCGTCAAGAAGCCGTCGCCCGTCCGACCCGTCACCGCGCAGGTGCCGTCCGGGGGTGGGGAGTGCCGACACCGGACCCCCGCCTACCTGGAACGGGGCATCGCCATGGCCGAGCAGCGCATCCGCGAGGCGTCCAGCGGTGTGCACGCCACGGTCTACCGGACGTTCCTCGCCGTGCTGTCCGCGCACGGCCGGTGCGGGTGCCTGACCGAGGCCCACGCCACCCGGTTGTTCGCCGCCGCGCAGACCAAGGGCGAGAGCCCCCGGCACTGCGCGGATGCGTGGTCCAACGCCCGTAGCGCTTTGGGGATGTGAGCCATGTCCGAGGACGAGAAGACTCCGGCGCGTGAGGTCATCACTGAGTACGCGCAAGCCCACTTCCGGTACTTCCGCACTACGGAGGGCACCGTCTACGCCCAGCGGATCGGCCACCCCGTGGCCCGCCCGATCCGATCGCAGGGCACCACGGGCAGCCACCGGCAGGAACTCATGGTCGACCTCTTCAAGGACGGGGTCGGCGTCTTCAACGGGACGTCGCTCAAGGAGGCGTTGGACTTGATCGAAGCACTCGCGCTCAGCCAGGAAGTGCAGCCCACCCACATCCGTGTGGCCCCCGGGTTCGACGGGGCCACCTGGTTGGACCTTGGGCGGGATGACGGGCAGTCCGTCCGCATCCACGCCAACGGGTGGGAAGTCCTCGTGCCGGACCCGCGCGAGGTGTGCTGGCGGCGCACCCAGCTCACCGGGGAACTTCCGATGCCGGTGCGGGACACCGAGGGCAAGGGCATCGACAGCCTGCTCAGGCTGACGAACTTCGCCAACGCCGAAACCGAGGCGCTGGCCCTGGCCTGGATCGTCGGATGCCTGGAGCCGGGTGTCCCGGTCCCGGCCCCGTTCCTCACCGGCCCCCAGGGCGCGGGGAAGTCGACGGCCGGCCGGATGCTGCTGCGGGTCATTGAGGGCATGACCGGCGACCTGCGCCGGGCTCCGAAGGACGAGGAGTCCCTGATCACCGCCGTGGCCGCCGGGTGGATCACCGCCCTGGACAACCTGTCCCATCTGCCCCCGGACCTCTCCGACCTCATGTGCTGCGTGGTCACCGGAGCCGAGTCCATCAAGCGGGCGCTGTTCAGCGACGGCGACGTCTACCGCTCCCGCTACCGCCGCCCCCTCCTCCTCACCGGCATCGACGTCGGCGTCATCCGCCCCGACCTCGCCGAACGCCTCCTCACCCTGCGCCTGGAACGGCCGAAGGTCCGGCGCACCGAGGCGGAGCTGTGGGCGGAGTACGAACCCGCCCTGCCGTTCATCCTGGGGTCCGTCCTGGACCTGGCGGTGAAGGTGCGGGCGACGCGGGCGGACATCCCGAGCGATCTGCGGATGGCGGACTTCGCCCACCTCTGTGCCCGGGTCGATGCAGCGACCGGGTTCCGGACGCTGGACGCCTACCGGGCCGGGCTGGACGACCTCAACGACGACGTCATCGAAGGCGACCTGTTGGCGCAGACCGTCCTCAAGCATGCCGCCGGCCTCGAACCCGGCCACACCGACCGCATGGCGGCGGCCGAATGGCTGCACCGACTCACCGCCCTCTACAGCGGCGACGAGTGCCGCTCAGTGCCCAAAGGGTGGCCCACCACCGGCAAGGTCCTCTCGGACCGTCTCAAGCGCCTTCAGCCCACGCTGAACGCCCGGGGGGTTCTAGTGGATTGGGGCCGTGTCAACTCCGGCCGGTACATCGAACTCACCCGCCACCTCCCCGCCCCCGACCACGAACAGCCCGAACTCCACTGACCCGGCCAGAGGGTCGGGGCGGACAAGCAAGAGGAGCACCCCCGCCCACGCCCCCGGGTGCTCCTCTTGCTGTTCGGCGGAACGCCGCCCGAAGGACGCGCCGCGAAGCGGCTCCCCATTCGCCCTCCCGCACCCCACCACAACAGACACCACCGCCTCTTTTTCCTAATAAGGAGAAAGCTGCGTCACCAGCGTCACCCGCGACACCGAAACACCGCCCCACCTGCACAGGAAGGGGTGACGCACGACGGGTCCGGCTGCGTCACCCTTCGTCACCCGCGTCACCGCCGTGACACGGCCCTGCGTCACCAATGACGCAGGGCCAACCGACTGCGTCACCACAAAGCCCCAGCTCAGGGCCCATGTGCGACGCAGAAGACGCAGTGACGCAGAAATCGCAGCCTCGGACACATCGCCGCCACCCGCGCCGACAGGAGACCCAGTGCCGCACCTTCACGTAGCCGCACCTGATGCGGCAGACGACCCGACCTTGATCCTGCTCACCGTCGAAGAAGCAGCCCGACGACTCCGCGTCGGCCGCACCACCTGCTTCACCCTGATCCGCACCGGGGCCCTGGAGTCCCTGACCATCGGCAGTCTCCGGCGAGTCCCGGCCGACGCCCCGGCCGCGTACCTCGCCCGCCTCCGCGCCGAACAGCACGCCGCCTGAACCACCCCCAGCGCGGGCCGCCACCCCACCGGGTGGCGGCCCGCGCTCACACCCATACCGAAGGAGTCCGCCCGTGGCGGAAGACAAGAAGCGCACCCGGCAGCCCAACGGGCGCTCATCCATCTATCAGGGCAAGGACGGCAAGTGGCACGGCCGCGTCACAGTAGGGACTCGTGACGACGGCAAGCCGGACCGGCGACACGTCGAGCGCAAGACCCGAGCCGCCGTGACGGCCGCCGTTCGTGAGCTTGAGAAGCAGCGCGACAGCGGAGCCGTACGCAAGGCCGGGCGTGCCTGGACAGTAGAGGCTTGGCTGACCCATTGGGTCGAGACCATCGCGCCGCTCGCCGTCAACGAGAACACGATGGTCGGGTACGGCGTCGCGGTCGGGAAGCACCTCATTCCGGCGCTGGGAGCGCACCGCCTGGACAAGCTCGGGCCGGAACACATCGAGCGGTTCTACGGCCGGATGCAGACCGATGGCCGCCGTGCTGGGACGATCCATCAGATTCACCGCACCTTCCGGACGGCTCTCAACGAGGCGGTCCGCCGGGGGCACCTCACCCGGAACCCTGTACAGCTCGCCAAGGCCCCCCGCCTGAGTGACGAGGAGATCGAGCCGTACACCGTCGATGAGGTGAAGCGCCTTCTTGTGGCCGCCGACAAGCGGCGAAACGCGGCGCGGTGGGCCGTGGCGCTCGCCCTGGGGCTCAGGCAGGGGGAGGCCCTGGGGCTGAAGTGGGCGGACGTGGACATGGAGCGGGGTGTCCTGATGGTCCGGCGAAGCCGCCGGCGTCCGCGCTACGCCCACGGCTGCGGCGACCCGTGCGGGCGGAAGGCCGGGTACTGCCCGCAGCGCAAGCGCACCAACCCGGAGACCGCCGACACCAAGTCGCGCGCTGGGCGCCGGGTGGTCGGTCTGCCCGCACAGCTCGCGGACCTGCTGACGGCCCACCAGGTGAAGCAGGAAGCCGAACGCCTGGAGGCGGGCGGCAAGTGGGTGGATGAGGGGTGGCTGTTCGCCACGCCGGACGGACGGGGCACATCGACCCGCACCGACTACGACGACTGGAAGGAGCTGCTGGCCGCCGCCGGAGTCAGGGACGGCCGCTTGCACGACGCCCGCCACACCGCCGCAACCGTCCTGCTGATCCTCGGTGTCTCCGAGCGCGCTGTCATGGGGCTTATGGGGTGGTCCACCACCGCTATGGCGGCGCGGTATCAGCACATGGTCGACACCGTGCGGACGGACGTGGCGCGGCAGGTCGACGGGCTCATCTGGAAACCGGCGGGAGAGCGGCCGGACGACGATGACGACGGGGCCGCCGGGGTGCTCGTACCGGCCAACTGAGACGGAAACTGAGACGGAGGGCAAAGCGAAGGGCCCGGCTCATCGAGCCGGGCCCTTCGTCTACAGCGGTAGCGGTGGGATTTGAACCCACGGTGACGGGTTACGCCACACTCGCTTTCGAGGCGAGCTCCTTCGGCCGCTCGGACACGCTACCGAGAGAGAGCTTAGACCATCCTGGGCCGTGGACAGAAATCGGTTCCCGGGGCAGGAGTCCAATGTCGGCAGGCAGCCGGGTCTCACCTGGTCAGAGGGTGCGGAAGAACGCCGTCAGCTGCTCCGCGCACTCCCGCTCCAGGACGCCCGCGATGACCTCCGGGCGGTGGTTCAGGCGGCGGTCGCGGAGGACGTCCCAGAGGGAGCCCGCCGCGCCGGCCTTCTCGTCGCGGGCGCCGTAGACGACGCGGGCTACGCGGGACTGGACCAGGGCGCCCGCGCACATCGTGCAGGGCTCCAGGGTGACCACCAGGGTGCAGTCGGTCAGGCGCCACTCGCCCACCACCTCGGCCGCCCGGCGCAGGGCCAGGATCTCGGCGTGCGCGGTCGGGTCGCCGGTGGCCTCGCGTTCGTTGTGGCCGGTCGCCAGCTCGGTGCCGTCGGGGCCGAGCACGACGGCGCCGACCGGCACGTCGCCGGCCGACGCCGCCCGCGCGGCCTCGGCCAGCGCGCGGTGCATCGGGGCCTGCCAGGGATCGCGTACGGGATCGGGATCCGGGGCGGGCTCGGGTGAGGGGTCCGGTGGTCGTGCGGTCACTCGCGGACCCTAGCGGACGGGGTGGGAGAGGTGGGCGGGGGTGCGGGGCCAGGCAGCGGCCCGCGTAACCCCCTCAGCGGACCGACTCCAGCACCTCCGCCGCTCCCACGGCCTCCGCGATCTCCGCGAGCGCGTCGGTCTGCAGGGTCAGCAGCTCCTTCTCGGACATCCCGAGGTCCGCCAGGACCCCGAGTTCGCCGATCGGGCCCGCCGGGACGGCGTCCGGGTCGGGGGCGTCGTCGTCCGTGTCGGCCGCGGGGGCGGTCCGGTCCGGTTCGCCGTCCTCCGTGCCGTCGAGGTCGACGAGCTCCTCCAGGGCGGCGATCTCGTCCTCGGCCCCTGGTTCGCGGCCGAGCATTTCGTCGGTGAGCAGGATCTCCCCGTAGGAGGAGCGGGCGGCGGCGGACGCGTCCGAGACGTAGATTCGGGGGTCCTCCTCACCGTCCACCCGGACGACGCCGAACCAGGCGTCCTCCTGCTCGATGTAGACCAGGACCGTGTCCTCGTCCACCGAGGCCTCCCGGGCCAGGTCCGTCAGATCGGACAGGGTCTCCACATCGTCGAGCTCTGTATCGCTCGCTTCCCACCCGTCTTCGGTGCGCGCGAGCAGTGCGGCGAAGTACACCGTGACTCTCCCACTGGTCATAGGCGAATCGGTCCGACGGGAGGGCGAACGGTGATCCGTCCGTCCTGAGCCCCGCCCAATCGGCATCGTGGCAGAAACAAGCGCTGCGCGAGACCTCTTCGACCGTTGCGTCGGCCATCAGTTCCAGGAGTGCCTGGTCGGCCCTCACCCTGACGCGCCGATCGGTGGGGGAGTGCGCCGGTGGTACGGGGAGGGCTCGCCGGGGGGTTCACCAGGGGATTCGTCAGGTGATCGGCCCGCCGCCATCCGCCGGATCACCAGCGGAACGTGCGCATCCGCATCTGTTGCCGCATTCGGGCGGCCCGGGCCCGGCGCGGCTGCACCCGGTCCCGCAACTGCTTGGCCTCATGGAGCTCACGGAGGAACTGGGCGCGTCGGCGGCGGCGGGCCGCCTCACTCTCCTGCGCGTCCTCGGCATCGCCCGTCGCGCTCGTCACGACCGCCGCGCCCTCGGCGTCGCGCCTCTCGCGCGGTCCGCGCGCGGCCGGGTTGTCCCGCAGATCCCCGTCAGCCATCGATACACCACCCCAGTGCTGGGTCCGTATGCCCCCACCTTCCCCCCGAACAGGTGGTTGATGCCAGCGCAGAGTGCCGGGCGGCGCGGTTACTGTTGACGCATGCGGATCCACGTCGTCGACCACCCGCTGGTGGCGCACAAACTCACCACGCTGCGCGACAAGCGCACCGACTCCCCGACCTTCCGGCGGCTCGCCGACGAGCTGGTCACCCTCCTCGCCTACGAGGCCACCAGGGATGTGCGTACCGAGCAGGTCGACATCGAGACCCCGGTGACGCCCACGACCGGCGTCAAGCTCTCGCACCCCCGGCCGCTCGTCGTGCCGATCCTGCGCGCCGGTCTGGGCATGCTGGACGGCATGGTGCGGTTGCTGCCGACCGCCGAAGTGGGCTTCCTCGGCATGATCCGTAACGAGGAGACGCTCCAGGCGGAGACGTACGCGACCCGGATGCCCGAGGACCTCTCCGGCCGCCAGGTCTACGTCCTCGACCCGATGCTGGCCACCGGCGGCACCCTCGTCGCGGCCATCCAGGAGCTGATCAAGCGCGGCGCCGACGATGTCACCGCCGTCGTCCTCCTCGCGGCGCCCGAAGGTGTCGAGGTCATGGAGCGCGAGCTGGCCGGGACCCCGGTCACCGTCGTCACCGCCTCCGTCGACGAGCGGCTCAACGAGCACGGCTACATCGTGCCGGGCCTCGGCGACGCGGGCGACCGGATGTACGGGACGGCTGACTAGGGCCCCGTCCCGGACCCTTCCCTCACGACTTCGCGCCCCGTTCCGGTGCGTACGTCACGCACGGTCTCGTGTTCGTGCGTACGCGCCGGAGCGGGGCGCTTCCGTAACGGGGGGTTTCCGTGTGCGCCGGGTGCGCCCCGGCAGCAGGCTTCAGCAGGAGGGGGACGGGGCCGGGGCCGGCTTCGTCAGGGCCGTCATCGCCGCCGTGGCCTCCTTCGGCGTGCTGAACGCCTTGAACTTCGCCCCGAGGATCAGATCGACCTCGCCCGTCTTCCGGGTGTCCGTCTTCTGCACCGTGCCCGCCAGCTGGGTGCCGAGCACCGTGAAGCTGCCGTTCTTCGCGGCCGGGGCCCCGAGCAGCACGCCCGTGCCCGGCACCTTCTTGTCGTACTCCTTCGGCGCGTTGCCCACGTCGCCGATGGCGAAGCCGCGCTTCTTGAGTTCCTCGGCCGCCGCCTTGGCCAGCCCGGTGCGCGTCGTCGCGTTGTAGACGTTCACCTTGATCGCGGCCGGCTTCGGCAGCGCCTTGGCGGGGGCCACCGACGGCTTCGCGGTGGGGCAGTCCCGCCTGTGGTCGGCCGCGTTCGCGGTCTTGTCGCCGCCGGTGAACACGTCGATGAGCTGCAGACCGCCCCAGCCGACGAGACCGAGGACGACAACGGCTCCGATGCCCGCGAGGACCAGTCTGCGGCGGTGCCGGGGGCGGCGCATACGGGGGTAGGCGTCGCCCGTGATGCGGTACTTTCCGCCCATGCCGGGGGAGTGAGCATGCTCATGGAGGCAGCGTAATGCGACCCGGTGATGATGCGTACTAAATGATCAACGTAGGGCACCCGGATGAGCGTGAAAGCACCCGAAAGCCCGAATCAACGGTCCGGTGGGATGCGTAAACCCCGGTGGGGTGGTGTGCGGGGTGCCGTGGGGCGGGCGCGCGCTGCCGGGGGGCCGTCAGCCCAGGTCGAGGACGCGCGCGTGCAGGACCTGGCGCTGTTGCAGCGCGGCGCGGACCGCCCGGTGCAGCCCGTCCTCCAGGTAGAGGTCGCCCTGCCACTTCACGACGTGCGCGAACAGGTCCCCGTAGAAGGTGGAGTCCTCGGCGAGGAGGGTCTCCAGGTCCAGCTGGCCCTTGGTGGTCACGAGCTGGTCCAGGCGAACCGGACGCGGCGCGACATCCGCCCACTGGCGGGTGGATTCCCGGCCGTGGTCGGGGTACGGCTTCCCATTTCCGATGCGCTTGAAGATCACACGGAAAGCCTACCGGTCAAGAGCCACCGGGCGCAGCCACGGAAGCCCACCGCTATGCCGGTGCAAAGGGCGTATAGCGCTGGATAGGGCGGGATACCGGGGCAGGGGACCTCCCTGCGGTGCTTACGGGCTCCGGTCCGGTGCCGGGTGCCGGAGCCCGTAAGCCGGTGCTGTGGCCGGCCGGTCGCTACTCCGTGACGCGGCCGTGGCCCTCGCGCAGGCCGCCGCCGCTGCCACCGCTGCCGGGCGTCCCGGTGCCGGTGTCGGGGTCGACCGGGCGGGTCAGCGAGCGCAGGTCGTGCGCGTAGGTCCCGACGGCGTTGGCGATCACGTCGATGTTGGTGTCGAAGTGACCCATGTCGATGTTGTCCAGGTCGTCGCAGGCCGCGTGGTAGCAGGGGTCGTACGCGATCCCCGCCTCGCCGCCGAACACCTCGGCCTGGGCCGCCGTCTTGATGCCCTCAGCCCCGGTGTCCGTACCACCGGAGGGGATGCCGACCTCGATGAACGGTCCGTAGTCCGAGCGTCCTGTGAAGTCCGTGCCCTCGTGCGGCTTGCCCTTGCCGTCGAGGAACGCGTTGATGTCCCGCTCCAGTTGGGCCGAGCCCTCCGGGCCGGGGCCCTCGCCGACCTGGTCGGAGTTGTCGCCGTCGAAGACGAACTGGACGCCGTTCGGCGAGGCGATCATGTCGAAGTTCAGGTAGAGCCTGATCTGTTCGCGCTGCTTCTCGGTGAGCGCCGCGACGTACTTCTCCGACCCGATCAGGCCGTTCTCCTCGGCCGACCACCAGGCGAACCGCACCTTGTTGGCCGGCTTGCTCTTCGACTTCGCCAGCTTCAGGGCGACGTCGAGCAGACCGGCGGAGCCGGAGCCGTTGTCGTTGATGCCGGGGCCCTCGGTCACCGAGTCGAGGTGGGCGCCGAGCATCACGGTCTTCGCCGCGTTGCCGCCGGGCGTCTCGGCGATGACGTTGCGGGTGGGGCGGTCCTGCTGGAGCTCGCGGATCTCGAAGGAGACCGTGACCTCGCCGGCCGCGAGGTCGGCGACGAGCTTCTCGCCCTCCGCCCGGGTGAGCCCGCCGGTGGGGATCTTCCCGGCGGCGACCTCGCCGAGCGTGCCGGACAGGGCGCCCTCGGTGTTGTTGTAGATGGCGGCTCCGGCCGCGCCCGCCGCGGCCGCGGCCGCCTGCTTCTCCGCGAAGGAGCAGCCGCCGCGCTTGATCAGCGCGATCGTGCCGGTGAAGTCCGCGGCGGCGTAGTCGGTGGCCTCGCAGCCGGTCGTGTCGTCGACGGGTACGGCGACGAGCTGGGCCGTCAGGCCGCCTTCCTTCGTCGACGGCGTGTACGTCATGGCCTTGATCGTCACGTCGCGGGGCGTCGGCGACACCACGGCGAGCTTTTCGGCCAGCGTCTCGGTGTAGGTGAAGCGGAAGCTCTCGTACGAGACCTTGTACCCGGCGCGCTGGAGCTGCCGGTAGACGTACGCGGCCGAGGCGTCGTGCCCCAGCGAGCCGGCGGCGCGGTGGCCGTCGGTGGAGTCGGCTATCGCCTGGAACTGCTGGAGGTGTTTGTAGGCGTCGCGTGCGGACGCGTTCCTCACCAACTCCCGCGACAGCTTGGCCGCTTCCTTCCCGGGGTCGTGCGAGGCGGGGCGTCCGGGGTGCGGGGACGCGGCCAGGAGGAGCGGTGTGGCCAGGGCGGTGGCGGCCACGACAGCCATGGCTCTGCGACGTGTTGCGTGCACAGGAGTCCTTCCGGTCTGAACGGCTGGCGCCCCGAGCCGCTGGTGCCTCGAACGGCTCGGTGACGGAAACGGCTGAACGGCTGAACGGCTGAACGAATGTGCTGCGAAAGCTAGCGAGTGAGGTGACGCCTGGGAACCGGTGTGGCTGATTCTGATCGGTTGGACGTGAGCGTCGGCCGGTTCCGGTGCATGGTCATGTCACTTTCGCGCCATCCGGGGGCGCGTCTGCTCCCCTTTCGCACCCGGGGGGCGCGTCTGCTCCCGTGGTCTTTCGCCGCGACGTCCTACTTCTTCCGTGGCGTCCCGGGCTTCTTCGCCGCCTTGGCCGCCTTCGCCGCCGCCTTGGCCTCCTGTTTGTACGCCCGCACCTCGACCAGCGACTCCGGGCCCGTGATGTCGGCGACCGACCGGTGCGATCCGGCCTCCCCGTACGGGCCCGCCGCCTCCCGCCACCCCGGTGGACGTACGCCCAACTGCTTGCCGAGCAGCGCCAGGAAGATCTGGGCCTTCTGCGCGCCGAAGCCGGGCAGGGCCTTGAGGCGTTCCAGCAGGTCGGCGCCGGTCGCGGCGTCCCGCCACACCGCGCTCGCGTCGCCGCCGTACTCCGCCACCAGGAACTGGCACAGCTGCTGCACCCGCTTCGCCATCGAGCCGGGGTAGCGGTGCAGGGCCGGTTTGGTGGTGAACAACTCGGTGAAGGCGTCCGGGTCGTAGGCGGCGATCCGTCCCGCGTCCAGGTCGTCGGAGCCCATACGCTCCGCGAGGCTGTACGGGCCCGTGAACGCCCACTCCATCGGGACCTGCTGGTCCAGCAGCATGCCGACCAGAGCGGCCAGCGGGCTGCGGCCGAGAAGCTCGTCGGCCTCCGGATTCTGGGCGATCCGCAGGGTGATGTCCTTGCCGCTGTCGCTCGTGGTCATGAGGCCGATCATCGCGAGCGCGGCGGGCGGCGGCGAGCGGGGCTGCGCCGATGGCCTCTCCCCTGTCGGCCGAAGGGAGTAAGCCCTACCGGTCCAGCCGGTCCAGCCGGTCCGCGCGCCTGCGCAGGTAGCGGGCCTCGGGCTCGCTGAGGGTGGCGTCGGCGGCAGCGCGGTATGCGGTACGGGCGGCGGCCAGGTCCCCGGCCCGTTCCAGGAGATGGGCGCGTACGGCGTCGAGGCGGTAGTGCCGCTCCGCCGTCTCCGCCAGCGCGTCGACCTCCGCCAGTCCCGCCCGGGGCCCGTGCGCCATGGCCACGGCGACCGCCCGGCCCAGCGCGGCTGCGGGGTCGGGGGAGCGCCGCACGAGGAGGTCGTACAGGGCGAGGATCTGCGGCCAGTCGGTGTCCTCGGCGCGCTCCGCCTCGTCGTGCAGGGCGGCGATCGCGGCCTGGAGCTGGTAGTCGCCGGCCGGTCCCTGGGCGAGCGCCTCCTCGGCCAGGGCGGTTCCTTCGGCGATGGCCGTACGGTCCCAGAGGGCCCGGTCCTGTTCGTCGAGGGGGATCAGCTCACCGTCCGGGCCGGTGCGCGCCGGGGTGCGCGCCTCGGTGAGGACCATCAGCGCCAGCAGCCCGGTGACCCGCCCCTCCCGGGGGAGGAGCCGGCGGACGGCGCGGGTCAGCCGGATCGCCTCGCGGGCCAGGTCCGTGCGGTGGAGGTCGGGGCCCGCGGTGGCGGTGTAGCCCTCGTTGAAGATCAGGTAGAGGACCTGGAGCACGGCCGCGAGCCGCTGGTCGCGGTCCCGGGCGTCCGGCTGCCGGAACTGCGTACCGCGCACCGCCCGCTTGGCCCGGCTGATCCGCTGCGCCATCGTCGCCTCCGGCACCAGGTGGGCGCGGGCGATCTCGGCTGTGGTGAGGCCGCCGACCGCGCGGAGGGTCAGCGCGATCTGGGCGGCGGGGGAGAGCGCGGGGTGGCAGCAGAGGAAGAGCAGGGTGAGCGTGTCGTCCTCGGAGGGGGCCCGGCCCAGGCCCGAGGTCCCTGTCCCGGGCCCTTCCCCGGGCGGCGGGGCGACGAACGCGTCCGCCGGGGTGAGCGCCGCCGCGGTCTCCTCGCGCCGGCGGCGGGCCTCGTCACTGCGCAGCCGGTCGGTGAGGCGGCGGGACGCGACCCGGATGAGCCAGCCGCGCGGGTTGTCGGGGATCCCGTCCCGGGGCCACTGCTCGGCGGCCGCGATCAGGGCCTCCTGGACGGCGTCCTCGGCCGGGTCGAAGTGCCCGTACCGGCGCACCAGCGCGCCGAGGACCTGCGGCGCGTGGTGGCGCAGCAGGTCCTCGATGTCGTCGGTCGCTCGGCCCACCTGGACCTTTCGGCTCGGTCAGTCGTCGAGCCCGCCGTCGACGGGCCGGATGAGGACCGGGTATTCGGGCGCCCCGGCCGGCTGCGGACAGCGTGCCACGCGGGCGGCGATCTCGGTCACCCTTTCCAGGCTCTCGCAGTCGAGGATCCAGAACCCGGCGAGCAGTTCCTTGGTCTCGCTGTACGGCCCGTCCGAGACGACCGGGCGGCCCTCGCCGTCAAGGCTGACGGCCCGCCCCGACGCGGGCTCGCGCAGCCCGTAGCCGGTGACCAGCTCGCCGGACTCGGCGAGGTCGTCGTTGATGCTGCCCATGTGGGCGTACATCGCCTGCACGGCCTTCTCGTCCCAGACCGGGCTGTCGGCGCTTCCCTTGCCGCTCTGTGCCTCGTAGTCCGCCTGGGTGCCCTGGACCATCACCAGATACTTCATGACTGTCGCCTCCGTGGTGGCTTCGCTCGTGATGCGGTTTCTTCCGCTTGCACAGGGGACGTCGGGGCCGATGGGGGCTTCTCGACACCACGCGCGAAGTTTTTCGGATTCACCCGGCGGGGTGGCGTTCCCCGGTGGGTGGCGTTCCCCCGGCGGGGCGGGCGGAACGGGGGGTTCAGTAAAGTTCGGCTGCGCTTCGTTGCCGCTTGTTGCGCTTTGTTTCCGCTCCTTTCCTCTTCTCCCGAACGACGAGGTCCCGGCCCGTGCCCCCATCCCCCGCCCCGCGTCCGTACCCCGTCGCCGTCGTGGGGATCGGCGCGGACGGCTGGTCCGGGCTGTCCGGCACGGCACGGGAGGCGCTGCGCGGGGCGGAGGTGCTGATCGGCGGGGCGCGCCAGCTGGATCTGCTGCCGCCGGAGTGCGCCGGGGTACGGGTGGGCTGGCCGTCCCCGCTGCGGCCTGCCGTTCCGAGGCTGCTCGCCGAGCACGGGGAGCGGCGGATCGCGGTGCTCGCGAGCGGGGACCCGATGTTCTACGGGATCGGGCGGGCGCTCGCGGAGGAGCTGGGGCCCGACGGGCTGAACGTGTTCCCGCACCCGTCCTCCGCCTCGTACGCCTGCGCGCGCCTCGGCTGGCCGCTGGAGGACACGGAGGTCGTGACGCTGGTGGGCCGCCCGGCGGCGCGGCTGGCCGCCTCCCTGTACGAGGGGCGGCGGCTGCTCGTCCTGAGCGCGGACGCGAGCACTCCGGCGACGGTCGCGGCGCTGCTGACGGACCGGGGGTTCGGTCCGAGCAGGGTGCGGGTGCTGGAGCAGCTGGGCGGCGAGGACGAGGAGCACGTCGAGGGCGTCGCGGAGGCCTGGGCGCACGAGCCCGGGGACCGGCTGAACGTCGTGGCGATCGAGTGCCGGGCGTCGGCGGACGCGCTGCGGCTCGGTACGGTGCCGGGTCTGCCGGACGAGGCGTACGAGCACGACGGCCAGCTCACCAAGCGGCACATCCGGGCCGCCACACTGGGCGCGCTGGCGCCCGCGCCGGGGGAACTGCTCTGGGACGTGGGCGGCGGATCGGGCTCGATCGCGATCGAGTGGCTGCGGGCCCACCGCGCCTGCCGGGCGGTGAGCGTGGAGCGGGACCCGGTGCGGGCCGAGCGGATCGCCCGTAACGCGGAACGCCTGGGCGTCCCCGGCCTGCGGGTCGTCACCGGCCCGGCGCCCTCGGCGCTGGCCGGACTCGACGCCCCGGACGCGGTGTTCATCGGCGGCGGGCTGACCGCGGCGGGCCTGCTGGACGCGTGCTGGGAGGCGCTGCGGCCGGGGGGCCGGCTGGTCGCGAACACGGTGACGCTGGAGTCGGAGGCGCTGCTGGCCGAACGGCACAAGGCGTACGGCGGCGAGCTGGTGCGGCTGTCGGTCGCGCACGCCGTTCCGGTCGGCGGGTTCACGGGGTGGCGGCAGGCGATGCCGGTGACACAGTGGTCGGTGACCAAACCCTCATCCTCAGACGTACGTTCGCCCTTGGGAGACAGACGATGACCGTGTACTTCATCGGCGCGGGCCCCGGCGCCGCCGACCTGATCACGGTGCGCGGCGCCCGGATCCTCGCCGCCAGCCCGGTCTGCCTGTACGCGGGCAGCCTGGTCCCGGTGGAACTGCTGGCCGAGTGCCCGGAGGGCGCGCGCCTGATCGACACGGCGAACCTGGACATCGACCGGATCACCGCCGAGCTGGTCCGGGCCCACGCGGACGGTCACGACGTGGCGCGGCTGCATTCGGGAGACCCGTCGGTGTTCAGCGCGGTGAACGAGCAGATGAAGCGCCTGGACGAGGCGGGCGTGCCGTACGAGGTCGTCCCCGGCGTCCCCGCGTTCGCTGCCGCTGCCGCCGCCCTGAAGCGCGAGCTGACGGTCCCGACGGTCGGCCAGACGGTGATCCTCACCCGCATCGCCCAGCGCGCCACGGCGATGCCGGAGGGCGAGGACCTGGCCACGCTGGGCCGCAGCGGCGCGCTGATCGTGCTGCACCTGGCGGCGAGGTACGTGGACCGCGTGGTCGGCGAACTGCTCCCGCACTACGGGGCGGACTGCCCGACGGCGGTGGTGGCGATGGCGTCCCGCCCGGACGAGCTCATCCTGCGCGGCACCCTCGACTCGATCGCGGAACAGGTGAAGGCGGCGGGGGTGATCCGTACGGCGGTCATCATGGTGGGCCGCACGCTGGGCGCGGAGCAGTTCCGGGACAGCCACCTGTACTCCCCGGAGCGGGACCGGCACGTGTGCTGACGCGTTCAGGGGAGGGCGGCATGCGAGGCGCCGCGAGCGCGAGCACGCCCGGCGAGATGAGCCGGGACGAGGGGTGGCCGGAGGTGGTGGCCGTGGCGGGGCGGTTGGCGCGGGTCATGGTCGGCAATGACCTGGGGGAGATCCTTGCGCTCCATGAGGCTCGGGGTGCCGCCGAGGCGTAGGGCGGGCGGTTCGGCGGGGCCGGCGGACAGGGGTGTGCCCGGGAGCGACCGTGTGGCTCCCGGGCACCGGTGCGCGCGTCGTGCTGCGCGTCAGCCCTTGATCTCGATCTCGCCGTTCGCCGCGGACGTGGACTGGTCCGGGGCCGTGGTCGGGGCCGGGACCGTCGTCGCGCGGTTCTTCAGGTTCTCCAGGAGGGACGCGAGGTCCACGCCCGTCGTCGAGCTGAGCAGTTCCATGCCCTGCGAGACGTTGTCGGTGACCGTGCGGGCCAGCTGGCTCGCGCCGTCGGTGGAGATGACCGTCATCTTGTCGATGGCGCTCAGCGGCTCCGAGGCCTTCGCGACGACGCTCGGGAGGACCTCGACGAGCATCTGGAGGACGGCCGCGTCGCCGTACCGGGCGAACGCGTCGGCCTTCTTCTGCATGGCCTCGGCCTCGGCCGCACCCTTCGCGGCGATGGACGCGGCCTCCGCCTCGCCCTCGATGCGGACCGCGTCGGCCAGCGCCGAACGGTGCAGCTTCTCGCCCTCACCGGTCAGACGCGAGCGCTGTGCGTCGGCCTCGGCCTCCTTGACCAGGGCGATGCGGCGGGCCTCCGCTTCCTGCTCGGCCTGGTAGCGGGCGGCGTCGGCGGGCTTACGGACCTTCGTGTCCAGCTCGCGGTCGGTCAGGGCCGCCTGGCGCTCGGCGACCTTCTCCTGCTCGGCCAGGACCTCCTGCTGGCGGGCCGCCTCGGCGAGCGGGCCGGCCGCGTTGGCCTTGGCGGCCGCGGCTTCCGTCTCGGCCTTGATCTCGGCCTGCTTCAGGTAGTACGTCCGCTCGGCGATGGCGATCTCCTCGGCCGCCTTCAGCCGGGCCTGCTCCGAGGCCCGCTTCGCGATGGCCTCGGCGATGTCCGCCTCCTGCTTGGCGCGGGCGGCCTCGGGGCGGCCGAGGTCCTCCAGGTAGGAGCCCTCGGTGGTGATGTCCTGGATCTGGAAGGCGTCCAGGATCAGGCCCTGGCCGGAGAGGCTGGCCTCCGCCTCCTCCGCGACCTGGCCGGCGAACGCGGCCCGGTCCCGGATGATGTCCTCGACCGACATGCGGCCGACGATCGCGCGCAGCGCGCCGGAGAGCACTTCCTGGGTGAAGCCGACGATGCCGTCCTGCTGCTGGAGGAAGCGCTGGGCCGCGGCGCGGATCGCGTCCTCGCTGCCGCCGACCTTGACGATCGCGACGCCTTCGAGGTTCGACTTGACGCCGCGCAGCGCTCACCGCGCCGCGCACGGAGATCGGGATGTGCCGGCTGGAGAGGTCCAGGGTGAACTTCTGCTGGACGAACGGCACGACGAAGACGCCGCCGCCCACGACGACCTTCTGGCCGCTGTTGTCGATGCTGGTGCGTCCGGTGACCGGGTCCGTCGACTTCTTGCCGCGGCGGCCGGTGATGATGAACGCCTCGCTGGGCCCGGCCACCTTGTAGCGCGTGATGACGACGAGGCCGAGCAGGACGAGGAGTACGACGATGCCGATGACGGCGATGACTACTGGACTCATGAGGTTTGTCCCCCCTGCCTCCCTGGGGGGACGGCAGATCGTTGTGGAGCGGGCCTTGCTGTGGAGTTGACCGACCGACGAAGGGGTGATCGGTGTGCGTGGACGGGTGGGCGTGGAGCCGGTGGTGCGTGGTCAGCGCTCCACCGGGCGTACCGCGACCGACGTGGTCGACAGGGCCTCTTCCACCCAGATCTCGGTCCCGCGCGCGACGGGCGTGGCCGATTTCGCCGCGTACTTCACCGGCTGGCCGCCCAGGCGCAGCAGCACCTCGCCGTAGCCCCCGGCCGGGATGGCCGTCACCACGGAACCCGAGGTGCCGATCAGGTCGGATTCGCGCGGCGTGGCGTGCGTCTGGTCGCGCATCAGGGTCCTGCTGAGCTTCCAGGTCAGCCAGCCCGCGACCAGGCCGGCGGCGACGCCGACGACCGTGGCCACGAGCGTCCCCGCACCGGTCGCGCCGAGCACGATCGCGCCGCCGAAGCCGAGCATCGAGACGAAGCCGGCGATCACCGGAAGCGAGAGCAGCCCGTCGAAGAGGCCGTCCAGCACACCGTCGAAGAGCCCTTCGAGGACCCCGTCGAAGATCAGGGAGAGGGCCAGCAGGACGATTCCCGCAATGCCGAGACCGAGAAAGAAGGTCACGCGATCACTCCCCTGCCTGTCGACTTCCCCCGAGTGTTTCTCGTCGATCTGGCTGGATGATCCCATAAAGGACCAGCTCCGGTCACTGCCGGGATCCGGCAATCTTTACGCGCCTTTGATGCCGGACAGATGGTTCGTGAGGGTGTCCAGTGACTGGAAGGTCGCTCCGAGCAACGCCACGTGCTTCCAGCGCAGGACTCCGTCCGGGCCGATGAGGAAGACGGCCCGCCGCACGCCGATGCCCGGTGCGGAGACCCCGTACGCCTTGGCGATCTCCCGGCCCTCGTCGGCCAGCAGCGGCATGCGCAGGCCGAAGGCGCGGGCGAACGACTCATGGCTGTCCACACCCTGTGGACTGATTCCCCAGACATCGGCGTCGAGGCCCTCGAAGGCCTCCATGCCCGAGGAGTACGAGCACAGCTGCTTCGTGCAGACCGAGGTGTTGTCCCCCGGGTAGAACGCGAGGACCACGGATCGGCCACGGGTCGCGGAGAGGCGGTAGTCGGAGCGGTCGAAGGTCTCGCCCGACAGGACTCCGCCCGGGAGGGTGAAGTCGGGTGCCTCGGTGTTGAGTTGGGGGCCTGATGCCATGGGAATGCTCCTTGGGTGGGCGGTACACGGACGCTCCGTGCTCGTGACCGTACCGGGGGCGGCACTTTCCGGGTCCGGCGAGTCGTTGATCCGGGGGATTCCGTCGGGTTACGTCGGGGCCCATGGGGATCCGTCGGATCCGTCGAGCCGTTTCGCCCATCCGGGGCGGCCTCGGCGCCGAATACGGGGAGAGGGGCGCTCGCGCCCCGTACCCGGACCTGGAGGTACGCGTGGCCCAACGACCGCCGTCGGCAGCGGTTCTCGTCCTGCACGGAGGGCGCGAGACCGGTACGGAGCCCCCGCCGCCGGGTCTCCTCAATCTGCCCGGCACCCGCATGCGCCCCTTCGTCCGGGCCGTCGACCGGGCCGCCCGCGCCACCGGTGGGAACGTGCTCGTGACGCAGGTGCGGTACGGCCACCGGGGCTGGAACGGCGACCGGGCGCACCCCTTCCACGACGCCGTGGCCGCCCTCGACGCGCTGCGGGAGGAAGCGGGCGACGAGCTGCCGGTGGTGCTCCTGGGCCACTCCATGGGGGCGCGCGCCGCCCTCCGAGCCGCCGGGCACCCCCTCGTGCGGGGCGTCGTCGGGCTCGCCCCCTGGTGTCCGCCGGGGGACCCGGTCACCCAGCTCGCCGGCCGTGACATCGTCCTCGTCCACAGCAACCGGGACCGGATGACCAGCCCCCAGGCCACCCAGTCCCTCACCGCCCGGGCCCGTCGCGCCGGCGCCCGTACGTGCATGGTCACCGTCCGGGGCGGCGACCACGCCATGATCCGGCGGGCCTCCGCCTGGCACCGGCTCACCACCGGGCTGGTCACCGGACTGCTGGGTTCCGGCAGTCTGCCGGGCCCGGTCGCCGAGGCCCTCGCCCTGCCGCCCACCGCCGAGGCCACCGAGGGCACCCTCGATCTGGATCTCGACCTCGGCCCGCTCCGGACCCGGGCGTCGGCCACCCGCGCGGGAGTGCCGGACGCCTCCTAGGACCGGTCGGCGGAGGTGGGCAGCGGACAGGGCCCGAGCCGGCCGGGGCTCATGCCGCCCAAGCCGGTTCGCGGTCGAACCGCGCCGTCGACCAGCGGTAGCCGAGAAGCGTGAGCCCGGCGCACCAGGCAAGGGAGATCCACCCGTTGTTGCCGATCTCGGTGCCGAGGAGAAGACCGCGGAGGGTTTCGATGGCGGGCGTGAACGGCTGGTACTCGGCGATCGGCTGGAACCATCCCGGCATGGTCGCAGCCGGGATGAAGGCGCTGGAGATGAGCGGCAGGAGGATCAGAGGCATGGCCATGTTGCCGGCCGCCTCGGGGTTGGGGCTGGCCGCGCCCATGCCGACCGCGATCCAGGTGAGTGCCAGGGCGAACAGCGTTACCAGCCCGAGTGCCGCGGCCCACTCCAGCACGGTGGCGTCCGTGGTGCGGAAGCCGATCGCCACGCCGACGGCGCCGACGAGGACCACGCTCATCACACACTGCAGCACGCCGCCGACGACATGCCCCACCAGCAGTGAGCCCCGGTAGATCGGCATGGTGCGGAAGCGGGCGGTGAGGCCCTCGGTCATGTCGGAGCAGACGGACACCGCTGCTCCGATCACGGTGCTGCCCACGGTCATCAGCAGCAGACCGGGGACGATGTAGGCGATGTACTCGGAGCGGTCCGCGCCACCGCCACCGATGCCCGCGCTCATCACGTCGCCGAAGATGTAGACGAAGAGCAGCAGCATCATGATGGGAGTGAGCAGCAGGTTCAGGGTCCCGGACGGATAGCGCCAGGCGTGCAGGAGATTGCGGCGCAGCATCGTTCTCGAGTCGCGTACAGCAAGGGACAGGCTGCTCATCGGGCGTTCTCCCTGAGGTGGTCGGGGGCACCGGCGGGGCCGGTGAGGGCGAAGAACACGTCGTCGAGGTCGGGGGTGTGGACGGTGAGCTCGTCGGCCTCGATGCCGGCGGAGTCCATCCGGTCGAGGATGGAGCGCAGTTCGCGCTGGCTGCCGTCGCTGCGGATCTGCAGGGCGAGTGCCTCGTCATCACGGGTCACATCCCGCAGTGTGACGACGGCGCCCCGGTATGCCGACGGGTCGGTGAAGCGGAGTTGGACGTGTCCGCCGGGGACGATTCGCTTGAGCTCTTCGGCGGTGCCCTCGGCGGCGATCTTCCCGTTGTTGAGGACGGCGATGCGGTCGGCGAGTTCGTCGGCCTCTTCCAGGTACTGGGTGGTGAGGAAGACCGTGACGCCGCCCGTGACCAGCTCCCGGATGATGCCCCACATGGTGTGGCGGGAGCGGGGGTCGAGGCCGGTGGTCGGCTCGTCGAGGAAGATGATCCGCGGGGAGCCGACCAGGGTCATGGCGATGTCGAGGCGGCGCTTCATGCCGCCGGAGTAGGTCGAGGCGGGCTTCTTGGCCGCGTCCACCAGGTCGAAGCGCTCCAGCAGTTCGGCGGCCACCCGCCGTCCCTCGCGCCGGGGCAGGTGGTGCAGGTCGGCCATGAGGAGCATGTTCTCCTCGCCGGTGATCAGCCCGTCCACGGCCGAGAACTGCCCCGTGACACCGATCGCCGCCCGCACCCCGGCGGGCGCCTCGGCGAGGTCGTGGCCCGCGACCTGGGCCTGTCCGCCGTCGGCGGCGATGAGCGTGGACAGGATCTTCACCACGGTGGTCTTGCCGGCACCGTTCGGGCCGAGCAGCGCGAAAACGGAACCGGTCGGGATACGCAGGTCGATCCCGTCGAGTACGACCTTGTCGCCGTACGACTTGCGCAGGCCGACGGTGGAGACGGCGGCGGGCGCGTGTGGTTCGCCGCCGGAGATGGATGTGGGCATGACAGAAGAAGGCATGTGGCCCTCCCGATCGAAGGATGAACCGAGGAATGACGTGAAGGACGGGAAGGGGGCGGGGGAACCGGCCGACGAGGAGCGAGCGCCCGTCAGGCGCCGACGGGAGGCACCCACTCCACGAGCTGGATCACCACACCGTTGGGGTCGAGGAGTTGCAGCACCCATTCACCCCACGGCTCCTGGCGCAACGGCATCGAGATCGGCGCGCCCTCCCGCCGCAGCCGCTCGTGTTCGGCGGCCAGGCCGGTGACCGTGAAGGACACCATCACTTCCGCGTGCGCGGTGCGCTGTCGCACCGGATGCGTCTGCGTGTCGCGTCGCAGGACGACGAGGTCGGCAGCCGCGTCGTCGCGTGCGAGGTGGATGACACCGTCGGCCGCCAGCACCTCCCGGAACCCCAGATGGCTGGTGAAGAACCGGCTCGATGCCGCCGGGTGGCCGACGGTCAGCACCACCGCCGACGCAATGATGTTCATACGCTGACTTCCTTTCCGCGTTGCCCGCCGCCGTCACGGTCAAGCATCGAGGCTGCCGGTGGGCGCATCAACGACGTATCGTGCAACGGCGGTTAACACAGAGATTCACGATGCGGGGGCGGCGGGCGTGGAGCTGCGGGAGATACAGATCTTCCTGGCCTTGGCGGAGGAGCTGCATTTCGGCCGGACGGCCGACCGGCTGCACGTCACTCCGGCCCGTGTCAGCCAGGTCATCAAGAAGCAGGAACGTGCCATCGGCGCCGAACTGTTCAAGCGGACCAGCCGCAACGTCCAGCTGACCCCCGTCGGGGAACAGCTGAGGGACGGCCTGGCCGCCGGCTATCAGCAGATCCAGGAAGCGCTGGCCACCGCCGCCTCCGCCGGCCGGGGGATCACCGGGGAACTCCGCGTGGGCTACTCCGCCGCTTGGTGCGGCAACCTCGTCGTGGCGGCGGCCGACGTCTTCCGGACCCGTCACCCCGACTGCGTGGTCCACATTCAGGACTCCCAGCTGAACGACCCGCTCGGACCGTTGCGCGACGGCAGCCGCGACCTCCAGCTGATCGAGCTGCCCATCGACGAGCCGGACATCGTCAACGGCCCGGTGCTCTTCTCCGAGCCCCGCGCCCTCGCCGTCCCCGCGGGCCACCGGTTCGCCGAGCGGGAGACCGTCTCCCTGGAGGATCTCGCCGAGGCCCCGATGATCACCGTCACCGGACAGCCCACCTACCTCCTCGACTTCCATTACCCGGACCGCACACCGAAGGGCCGGCCCATCCCGCGCGGCCCGTCGACCACCGCCTGGCAGGAAGTGCTCGCCCTGGTCGGCGCGGGCAAAGGAGTCTCCCCCACCTCCGCACGCGCGGCGCACTACTACTCCCGGCCCGATGTCGTCTACGTCCCCTTCCGCGACGCCCCGACCGTGGAGTACGGCCTCCTCTGGCCCGCCACCGGGAACACTCCGAAGGTGCGCGCGTTCGTCCGCACCCTCCTCGAAACGGCCGCCCTGCGGCGGGGAGCGGCCTGACCCGGACGAGGGGCTCCAGGACCTGTCGGCCCCCCTGCGGATGCGGTACCGGAGGCCGCGGCCGACGATGGAGGCTCGGGAGCCGACGAGCGGTGGGAGGCATGCTCTTGCAGGCCGACACGTGCGACGACGGCATGCCGTCGTTCTTCGACCCGAAGACCGTCGCGGCCCTGTTCGACGGCAATCCCGCCGCCGTCGCGGTGCTCGACCACGAGCTTCGCTACACCTACGTCAACCCCGCCCTCGAACGGCTCAACGGCCTCCCCGCCCGCTCCCACATCGGACGGACCTTCTCCCAGGTGCTGCCCGGGCTGCACGGCCAGGCCGCCGCCCTGCGCGACGTGCTGGCCGACGGCAGGCCCCGGGAAATGACGATCAGCGGGCGGACCTGGGCGCCGACCGAGGACGAGCAGCAGCTCTGGCGGGCCACGTACCACCGGCTCGACGTGGAGGGGGAGGGCTGCGGGCTGATGGCGATCGTCGTCGAGATCACCGACATCGCCCGGCAGCGCGAGGAGCTGGAGCGGGCCCGCGGCCATGTCGCCCTGCTCTCCACCGCCGCCGTGCGGATCGGCACCACGCTCGACATGGACACCACCTGCCGGGAGCTGGCCGACTTCGTGGTGCCCGACTTCGCCGACGTCGCGGCGGTCGACGTGTTCCCGGCCGAGGTGGGGCACTCCGTACGCCGCCCGGAGCCCGGTGTCGTACGGCTGCGGCGGGCCGCGCTGCGGGGCGACGGCGAACTCGACGCGCAGGTGCAGCGGTTCGGCCATCCCGGGGAGTACGTCGACTTCGCCCCGGACTCCGCGGTGACCCGCTGTCTGCTGGAGAACGAGCCGGTCGTCGACGACTGGGAGGACCACCGGCGCGGGCGCAGCACCGTCACCTCCGACCGGATCACCGCCTCCCTGGCGCTCGGGCTGCGCCAGGCGCTCGTCGTTCCGCTGACCGACCGCAGCCGGCCGCTGGGCGCGCTCACCCTCATCCGGGCCGAGGGCTCACCGCTCTTCGACGACCAGGACGTGGCCGTCGCCCGGGAACTCGCCGTCCGGGCGGCCGTCGACCTCGACCACGCCCGCCGGTACGACCACGAGCACAGCATCGCCCGCGAGCTCCAGCGCTCCCTGCTGTCCGAGCCCTGGGGCCCCCACTCCCACGTCGAGGTCGCCACCCGCTACCTCCCCGCCGACGAGGGCGTCCTGGTCGGCGGGGACTGGTTCGACGTCGTACCGCTCCAGGACGGCCGGCACCTCAAGGCGATGGGTGACGTGATGGGGCACGGGGTGGAGGCGGCCGTCGCCATGAGCCAGTACCGCTCGCTGCTGCGGCTGCTGGCGCAGGAGGACCTGCCGCCGCACCGGATCCTGGAGCAGCTCGACACCATGGTGGAGCGGTCGGGTCTGGACCGGGCGGCGACCTGTCTGCTCGCCGTCGTCGACCGGTTCGCCGGGGTGTGCGAGGTGGCCAGCGCGGGCCATCTGCCGCCGGTCTTCATCGATCCGGGCGCCGCCGGGGCCCGGATCGTGCCAGTGCCGGTGGGGCCGCCGCTCGGCACGGGGTTCGGCGGCTACCGGACCGCGTCCGTGCCCTGCGGTCCGGGGACCGTGCTGTTCATGTACACCGACGGCCTGGTGGAGCGCCGGGGCGAGGACATCGACGTGTCCGTGCGGCGGCTGGCCTCGCTGACCATGCCGGCGGGCGGACGTCTGGAGGACCTGCTCGACCGGGTGCTGGACCGGTTCGGCGGGGACGCCGAGGACGACATCGCCGTCCTCGCCTCCCGGATCCGCGAGGGCCCGCCGGTGGTGCGGCCGACCCCGGCGGAGTGACCCCGGCCTCCGGCGCGTTGCCGCCTTTCGGGCGGGGCCGGGGGCGGCTCGGTCAGGCCGCTTCCGGGGTCTCCCGCTTCCGGCCGCGCAGCTGCCGCAGGACGAGGGCGGCCGAGGTGATCAGCGGCAGCATCCCCGCCACGGCGTCGGCGGTGTTCAGCTTGTCGTGCGTGCCCTTGGCCCGGCGGACCTGCTTGGACGCCCTGATGACCGCGAGCGCGCTGCTGCCCAGGCTCAGGACGAGCCCGGCCTTGCTGCCGCGCACGCCCTTGACGGGCGTCGCGGACCGTTTCTTCGCCATCGGGGACACCTCCAGCCGGTGGGGCCGTCCGTTCGCGGGCGCGCCCTCCCCGTCCACGTAACCGGGTGTCCGCCACCCCCGCAAACGCGGGGGCGCGGACCACGGCGCGCCGCCGGGCGGAAGTGGGACCGTCCCGGCGCGGCGCGCCCTCAGACGAACACGTACGCCACCGTCGTCGCCGCCCCCAGGCCCGCGCCCGCCAGGGTCTGGGCGACGGTGTGGTAGCCGAGGGCGACCCGGGACCAGCAGACCGCCGCGGTCAGCGCGTAGGCGGCGGTCCACCAGGGGGAGTGCACGACGGCGAGGAGCGAGACGGCCGCCGAGGCCACCGCCGAGTCGACCGAGATCTTCCACACCGTGTTGACGGCCAGCAGACCGATCGTCATCACCCACAGCCCGAGCATCGCGACGAGGATCCCGGTCGGCGCGTTCCCCAGCACCATCACCACCGAGCCGGTGCCGATCGAGCCCAGGATCACGAAGAAGATCGGCGCCCGTTTCGTACGGTCCACGACATGGCGGTCGCCCCAGGTGCCGCGTCCGCGCTCCCACTCGATGTACCCGGCCGGGATCAGCCCGGCGCAGAGCGCCCCGAGGAAGCCCCAGAGCAGCCCGGTCCAGTCGCCGCCCGCCGCCGCGAGGCCGATGCCGAGCATGCCCGCCAGCAGCACGTTGCGCGGCTGGAGGACGTCGGTGGCGGTGCGCGCCACGGAGGCCGTGCGGGCGGAGGTGGTGGGGATCCCCTCGCCGGTCGTGCCCCGGCCGGGGGCGCCGTCGGTCGTGGGGGCCGTGGTGCCGGTCATGCGCTCGTCTCCGTCGTGCGGGCCGTGTCGGCCGTGGCTGTCGCGAGGACGGCGCGGGCGCGCTCCTCGTCGACTGTGCGGTACGCGGCGGCGACCCGGACCAGCCGGGCCACCTCGCCGTCCTGGTCCGCGGCGTGCTGGGAGGCGACCGTCGCGGCGCCCCCGGCGGGCGCGCCGGACTCCTTGGCGAGCAGGGCGGCCCGGATCCAGTAGGCGTCGGTGAGGGGCTCGGCGCGGCGGGGGTCGTCCGTGTCGCGGGCGGCGGCCCGTCCGGCGGCGTCGAGCAGCCCGTCGGGCACGTAGTGGCGCAGCTTCTCGGCGGCGTCCGCGATGTCGGCGGCCCAGCGGTCCACCCGCAGGTCGGCCGGCACGTTGAACCGGGTCAGCTCGCGGGGCAGGGACGCGGGCGGGTCGAACGGCTGCTCCGGGAACGCGGTCATCAACTCGTACCAGAGGGCGTGCAGCCGGACCTGGGCCCGCCACAGCCTGGCCCGGCGTGCCCCGGCCGCGAACGCGGGGATGGACGCGCCGAGGGCGAAGAAGGCGAACAGCACCAGCTGCGCGGCCTCGGTGATCTGGTCGAAGCGCAGGGCGAACGCCTCGCTCGGCTCGTCGACCACGCTGATCCACAGGAAGAGCGTGCGGCTGACGGTGTAGCCGACGCCGATGAACATGGCGAACGTCATCATCCCGAGCCCGATGCGCAGATGGCGGCGGCGGGCGTCGAGGGTGGCCAGCGCCCACTGGAAGGCGCAGACGGCGGACGCGGCCCCGAGGTAGAGGTAGAAGACGCTCATGTAGAGCGTGGCGCCCCACTCCCCGGCGTGGTCGGAGACGAAGCGGTCCGAGGGCTCGGAGCGGTCGACGACGGTGAAGAACAGGACGGTCAGCAGGATCAGCGTGGCGACGGAGGCCTTGGCCGCCAGCTTCTGCACGAGCCGTGCGAACCGTACGTGGCGGGGGACCGCGCCCTCTTCGGGATAGCTGCCGTAGATGGCCACGATGTAGCTGAGGATGGCCAGAATTGCCACCGTGGCGGTGTAGTGCTTGATGAGGACGGCGAGGTCGGTGACGGCGCTGTTGTTGAGGCCGATGCGGACCGCCTCGGTCTTCGTCCACAGGGCGATGGCGAATCCGGCGTAGCAGCCCCACAGCGCTCGGCGTCTGCGGTCCTCCTCGTCGCCCCACAGGGCAGCGGGCATACGCCACAGGGCAACGGCCGTCATCAGGCCCGCTATGAGGTAGCCGGCGAGATCGAGGGGGTCACGGCGGTGTTCGTCCTCGGGGTCGGGGTGCGGGGGTGGGGCCCGCGGGCGGAGACCGGTGGCACGTGTCAGGTGTCGCCGGACCGTCTTCCGGGGAAGAGGCCGCGCCTCCGGTGGGCCACCGGGCGGGACAGGGAGTTGTCCAGCCGCCCCACCATGTCATCGGTGGTGAGGTCCCGCGCCATCCGGGGGATCAGGGAGGCACCGAATTCGGCCATGCGTTCGTCATGGGTGTCGTACTGGGCACGGGCCTGGACGATGCCGCCGCCGGAGGCGAAGGACTCGGCGGCGGCCGGGGAGATCATCCGGGCGATCAGCGAGGTGTCGAAGACCGGCAGGAGCGTGCGCAGCTGCTCCGCGTCGAGCGTCGTGCCGTGGTCGAACCACTCGTGGCACAGCTCGTGCAGGATCACGTGCTGGGTCTGGTACGCGGTCGGCCTGCGGCGGTAGAGGACCAGGCTGGTACCGCCCGCCTTCAGGCGCAGCCCGCAGGCGGCGTTGACGCGGGCGAGTCGGTCCGGCATCTCGTGCAGCCGGATCGTGCGCCCGCCGGCCTCCTCCATGTTCGCGACGAGCCCGTCCAGCGTGAAGGGAACCGGGAGGGGCAGGTCGGCGAGCCCGGCCTCGCACTCTTTCCGCAGTTTCCGCAGGGACATGACGAAGACGCTACGCTGCCGGGCCCGAGGGAGGGTGCTTCACCGCGGAATCTCTCCCACCGCTCCGCCCGCTTCCCCGTTTCCGGGGCCGTCCTTCTCGCGGGCGGCGTCCTCCAGCAGGGCCAGGGCGAACCGCAGCAGTTCCGGCGGGAGGCCGTCGTCGTCCAGGCCCCGGCCGGCCACGCCGCTGATCTCCCCGGTGCGGCGCTTGGCCAGGAACTGGAGTCCGGCGACGACGTCGTCGACGACCTCGGACTCCTCCTTGAAGAAGCGCCAGTCCACGCCGAACCCCAGCCCGAGGGCCTTGAGGATGTCCTCGGAGGGCTGGGTGACCTTGCCGGCCAGGATGTTGGAGAAGTAGCTGTGGGACAGCGAGCCGCCGCGGTCGCGGACCAGCTCGGCGAAGACCCGGCCCGAGATCTTCTGGCCGGGGAACGTCTTCTCGACCATGTACTCGACTTTTTCCCGCAGCGAGCCGAGGCGGGGCAGCTCGTCGGGGCCGGGGGCGTCGGCGGGTTCCGGACCGCGTTCGTCGCCGTCGTCCATGGCCATCCGGGCCTCCACGATCACCTCGGAGTCGGAACTGAGCTTGCGTAAACACTCTACGTCACTGTTAACTCGAAAAAACACGGGCAGGGGACCACGAGGGGAGTCCCTTGCCCGTGAATGATCCTGTGCCCCGCCCTGCCCGGAACAGGCCTCGTCCGGGGCCTGGGCAGGCCCCGGACGAGGCCGTCGGACGCGGCTGCGAACCGGCTCCGGACAGGGGTGTAGCCCTTCACGACGGGGGATGCGTGAAGGGCTACGCGTGCATTATGGCCCCGCGGTACTCCCGACGACAACTGACCGGTCGGTCAGTGATCCGCGGAGGGGCTGCGAGGGCAGATCCGTGCTGCCCTTCGCGGCCACCCGAATCTGTTCCGGTCGCGATAGACATGCCCTCGCCGGGCGATTAGGGTTTCTTGTGCAGTCACGGGAAACAGTGGTACGCAGCAGAGGTGCACCCCGTAGGCGTACGGCGCCCGGCTCCTCCGGGCGCGCGTGACGGAAGAGGTGCAGATGCCCCCGGAGACCCCCTCGCACGCCGCCGACCGGCTCGACGACGACGACTACCCCGCCTACACGATGGGGCGAGCCGCGGAGATGATCGGTGCGACGCCGGGGTTCCTCCGGGCGATCGGCGAAGCCCGCCTGATCACCCCGCTGCGGTCCGAGGGCGGCCACCGCCGCTACTCCCGCTACCAGTTGCGCATCGCCGCCCGCGCCCGCGAGCTGGTCGACGCCGGCACGCCCATCGAGGCCGCCTGCCGCATCGTCATCCTGGAGGACCAGCTGGAGGAGGCGCTGCGCCTCAACGAGGAGCTGCGCGGCCGCGCCCGTTGAATATCTGCATTCGGCAGCGCAGAATTTCGCGCAATGTCCGGTGAGGCTTTTATGGTCCGGTCCGGCCGGTGATATCGGACACTTCCTCTCGCGGGTCACCGTGCTAGGCTTGATCGCAGTTGCAGTTGTGGTTCCCAAAACTTCAAGTGCCTCTGCCGACCGGATGTCGGCAGGTGCATTTTTGTCTTTCCGGTGTTCATGTGTTCTTCCGGACGGGGTAATCATCGCGGCGACGTGGGATCCGCACAGTGCGGATCCGCGGGCTCTGCGCCCTGAAGGAGATATGACATGGCTACCGGCACCGTGAAGTGGTTCAACGCGGAAAAGGGCTTCGGCTTCATCGAGCAGGACGGCGGCGGCGCCGACGTCTTCGCCCACTACAGCAACATCAACGCCTCCGGCTTCCGTGAGCTGCAGGAGGGCCAGAAGGTCTCCTTCGACGTCACGCAGGGCCAGAAGGGCCCGCAGGCCGAGAACATCACCCCCGCCTGATCATTCGGGCAGTACTGCGCAGCTGGGGCCCGCACCATGGGTGCGGGCCCCAGCTCGTTGTCGTTTCCGGGGCCCGGGCCCCGTTTTCTTTTGTCATTTCATCGGCTCGTTCTTGCGATTCCGGGCGCCGTTCACGTGGCCGCTACCCCGAAAAGAATCCCTCGATACGCGCCCATCGAGGAAAGGTTCTGCATGAATCGCGAACGCACACCCCGCCGGTCCGGTGGGCCCGGAGGCTCCGGCCGGTCCGGCGGACACAGCCGCCGTTCCCCCTCCGGTGTCAAGGGCGAGTTCGCCCTGCCGGTGACGCTCACCCCGGCCCTCCCCGCCGCCGAGACCTTCGGTGAGCTGGAGATGCCCGCCCCGCTGAAGACGGCGCTCGCCGCCGAGGGCGTGACCGTGCCCTTCCCGATCCAGGCGGCCACCCTGCCGAACTCGCTGGCCGGCCGGGACGTCCTGGGCCGCGGCCGCACCGGCTCCGGCAAGACCCTCGCCTTCGGCCTGGCGCTGCTGGCCCGTACGGCCGGCCGCCGTGCCGACGCCAAGCGCCCGCTCGCCTTGGTCCTCGTGCCCACCCGGGAGCTGGCCCAGCAGGTCACCGACGCGCTCACCCCGTACGCCCGGTCGCTGAAGCTGCGCCTCGCCACCGTGGTCGGCGGCATGTCGATCGGCCGTCAGGCGAGCGCGCTGCGCGGCGGGGCCGAGGTCGTCGTCGCCACGCCGGGCCGCCTCAAGGACCTCATCGAGCGCCGCGACTGCAAGCTGGACCGGGTCACCGTCACGGTCCTCGACGAGGCCGACCAGATGGCCGACATGGGCTTCATGCCGCAGGTCACCGAGCTGCTCGACCAGGTGAACCCGGACGGGCAGCGGATGCTCTTCTCGGCCACCCTGGACCGCAACGTCGACCTGCTGGTGCGCACGTACCTGAAGGACCCGGTCGTGCACTCCGTCGACCCGGCCGCCGGCGCGGTCACGACGATGGAGCACCACGTGCTGTACGTCCAGGGCGCCGACAAGTACGCCACCACGACGGAGATCGCCGCCCGCGACGGCCGCGTGATCATGTTCCTGGACACCAAGCACGCCGTGGACAGGCTCACCGACCATCTGCTGCAGAGCGGGGTCCGGGCGGCGGCGCTGCACGGCGGCAAGTCCCAGCCGCAGCGCACCCGCACCCTGGAGCGGTTCAAGACCGGGCAGGTCACGGTGCTGGTCGCCACCAACGTCGCGGCGCGCGGGATCCACGTCGACAACCTCGACCTGGTCGTCAACGTGGATCCGCCGACCGACCACAAGGACTATCTGCACCGCGGCGGCCGCACCGCCCGCGCCGGGGAGTCCGGCAGCGTCGTCACGCTGGTGCTGCCGAACCAGCGCCGGGAGATGACCCGGCTGATGGCGGACGCCGGGATCAGGCCGCAGATCGCCCAGGTCCGCTCCGGCGAGGCCGAGCTGAGCAGGATCACCGGTGCGCAGACGCCCTCCGGTGTCCCGGTCGTCCCCGCCGCCCCGTCCAAGGAGCGCTCCGGCCGCGGTGGCGGCGGCGCGTTCATGGGCCGCGGTACGCAGCGTGGCGGCGGGGCCCCGGCCCGGCGCGGCCGCCCCGGGGCGGCGACGCCCGAGGCCCGCGCGGCGGCCGCGCAGCGCCGGAAGAACCGCGCGGCGTGACCGTACGGCACCGCCGCTCACGGTCAGGTGACTGTCTGTAACAAGGTGCCGGGGGCCGGGCGTCGGTCCCGGTCCCGGCGCACGGCAGACACCAGGATGGGCGCCATGAAGAGGAAGCTGACCGCGTTAGGCGTGACGGTGGTGGCGTCCGTGCTGCCCGCCACCGCCGCCGCCCACGCCGACGAGACGCACACCGACTCCCACAACGGCCCGCAGGTGGCCCTGATCGCGACGGGCCAGATCGACGATCCGCTGGAGGACGTCCTGGAGCATGTCGCGGTGCTCGGCCGGACCGTCGTCGCAGATCACTGAACCCCCGCCCCCGGCCCGGCCGTTCGGTGGCGTCTCAGGACGCCCGGGCGGCCGGCGGCTTCTGCCGGGCCCACGCCATGCGCGGCTCCAGCAGCGGACGCAGCAGCCGCCGGACCGGGGGCGTGCAGAGCAGGGTGATGACGGCGATCGCGCCCAGGGTGACGGCGACCGTGCCCAGCGTGGTCTCGAAGAACGGGTCCTCGTAGAGGCCGCCGTACTTCAGTCCCCGGACGACGAAGCCGTGGAGCAGATACCCGTACAGCGTGCAGGTGCCGAGCGCGGTCATCCAGCTCTTGCCTTTGGGCACCCAGGCGAGGAAGCAGGCGCCCAGCACGAGCGCGGCCAGGAACAGCAGCACGGTGACGGTCGGACCGGTCCACTCGGCCATGTCCAGCTGGTCGGTGCTGCTCTTGCGGTAGAACCACGAGGTGGACGTCCGGGGCACCAGCCAGTACGCCACGAGCAGCCCGAGGGCGAAGACCGGCACCGAGACGATCCGCACCCAGGTGGAGCGCAGCAGCTGGAAGTGTTCCGGGCGCAGCCGCAGGCCGAGGACGTAGAACGGCAGGAACTGCAGGATGCGCTGGATCTGGAGAGATCCGTCGGCGGCCGGTGACAGCGTCGCGAGGGCGGCGATCGCGAGGGAGACCAGCACCGGGAAGCGCACGGCCTGCCAGAGGGGGTGGACAGCCGCCAGAGGAACAGGGCGGGCAGGAACCACAGCAGCCAGTAGGGCGACAGCGGCGAGAGGGGGAAGTCCGGCTTGTCCGCCACCCGCTCGAAGAGCGTGTAGAGCACCTCGAACAGGACGTAGGGCACCAGGAGGCTGGTGACCAGCTTCCACACCCGGTCCGGCCGCAGCTCGAAGTTCCGTGAGAAGTAGCCCGCTATCAGGATGAACACGGGCATGTGGAACGTGTAGACGAAGGTGTACGCGGCTTCCACCAGGCGGCCGGAGGGCAGCGGCTCCCACGCGTGTCCGATCGCCACCAGCACGATCGCCAGGTACTTGGCGTTGTCGAAGAAGTGGTCCCGGCCGTCGGAAGGCGGCTTTCCGGTCTCCGGGACGGCGGCAGCGGCGGTGGGGCGCGGCTGCTCGGAGGTGAGAGGGGCAGGCATCCTGACACCCTAGAGCGCGGAGGCGCTCCCTCCATCCGCTGTGTCATGCATCACTTGCGGTCGGACCGTGCGGGCGGCTCCGCGCTTCCCTCGGCGTCCAGGCGCGGCAGGATCCGGTCCAGCGGGCCGGGGATCCACCAGGCGGCCCGGCCGAGCAGGGTCATCACCGCCGGGACCAGCAGCAGCCGTACGACGGTGGCGTCGATGAGGACACTGGCGGCGAGCCCCAGACCCAGCATCTTCACCACGATGTTGTCGCTGATGACGAACGCGGCGAAGACGCTCACCATGATCAGGGCCGCGCAGGTGATGACCCGGGCGGTGATCTCCAGCGCGTGGGCCACGCTCGCACGCGGGTCCCCGGTGCGCACCCACGCCTCGTGGATCCGGGAGAGCAGGAAGATCTCGTAGTCCATGCTCAGCCCGAAGACGATCGCGAACATCATCATCGGGACATAGCTCTCGATCGGGACGTCACCCGACACCCCCAGCGCCGGGCCGCCCCAGCCCCACTGGAAGACCGCCACCACGACCCCGTACGAGGCGGCGATCGACAGCACGTTGAGCACGGCGGCCTTCACCGCGACGAGCAGGCCCCGGAAGACGGCCAGGATCACCAGGAACGCCAGGCCCACGACGACCGCGATGATCAGCGGGAGCCGGCTGGAGACGATGTCCAGGAAGTCGACCTGGGCGGCGGTCGTGCCGGTGACGTACGTGCTCGCGTCGTACCCGGAGACGGCCTGGGGCAGGACGTCGTCGGTGAGCCGGTTCGTCAGGGAGGTCGTCCGCTCGTCCTGCGGGGCGGCCACCGAGTAGGCGGTGGCGGTCAGCACGTCGCCGTCCGATGTGGCGGTCAGCTGGGTGATCACCTCGGCGTCGGGCACCCCGGTCAGCGCCTTCTGCGCCTGGTCGGCCAGGGCGGACCGGTCGCCGGAGGACACCTTGCTCTGGTCGATGACCACGGTCAGCGGGCCGTTGGAGCCGGGGCCGAAGGCGCTCGACATCAGGTCGTAGGCGCGCCGGTCCGTGAACGACTTCGGGTCGGCGCCGTCGCCGATGTGGCCGAGCTGGATGAAGAAGACCGGGAAGGACAGGACGGCCAGCAGCACCACCCCGCCGGCCAGGAACCACCAGGGCCGCCGCTCCACCCGCTGCGCGTACCGGTGCCAGCCGCCGGGCTCCGCGCCCTCGGGGGCCGGTACGGTCTCGGCCACCGGTTTCCGTACCCGTACGCGGTCGATGCGGCGGCCGATCAGACCGAGGACCGCCGGTACGAGGGTGAGGGCGCCCGCCACCGCGGTGACGACGGTGACCGCGGCGGCCAGGCCCAGTTTGCCGATGAACCCGATCCCGGAGACCCACAGGCCCGACAGGGCGATGATCACCGTGCAGCCGGAGAGCAGCACGGCGTGCCCGCTGGTGGCGGCGGCGTTCCCGGCGGCGGTCACCGGGTCCTGGCCGTCCAGAAGGTTCTGCCGGTGCCGGGTGACCAGGAAGAGGGCGTAGTCGATGCCGACGCCGATGCCGATCATCGTGGCGAGCGTCGGGGAGACGGTCGCGAAGGTCGCGGCGGCGGCGAAGAGGCCGAGGAGCGCCAGCCCGCACAGGGCGCAGATCAGCGCGGTGACCAGCGGCAGCACGGCGGCGAGCAGGCTGCCGAAGCCGATCAGCAGGACCACGATCGCCACCCCGAAGCCGATCGCCTCGCTCGTGCGGTCACTCGGTTCGGGCCGGGCCAGCTCGCCGAGCGAACCTCCGTACTCCACCGTCACCCCGGCCGACCGCAGCGGCTGCACCGCGTCGTCGACCCCGTCCAGGTAGGACGCGTCGAGCGTGGAGGGCTGCACGCTGAACCGGACGGTGATGTAGGCGGTCTTCTGGTCCGTGGAGAGCGGCCCGGTGTTCGGGTCGGGCGGCGGGGGCGGGGTGGAGCCGGACGACGGCAGCGGGCTCTGCGCGGAGAGCACGTCCGGGAGCTTCTGGAGGTCGGCGACGGCGGTCGCGACCTGGTCCGAGACGGAGGTGAGCGGCTTGTCCGGGTCGTGCAGGACGACCTGCGCGCTGTAGCCGCCCGCCTGCGGGGCATGCGCCTTGAGGACGTCGAGGCCGTCCTGGGACTGGGTGCCGGGCAGCGAGAAGTCGTCGGAGTAGTCGCCGCCGTACGCGTGCTGGAGGACCTGGAGACCGGCGAGCGCGGCCACCCACAGGACGAGGACGGTCACGAAGTGCCGGGCGCACCACTCGCCGGTGCGGCGCAGCGCACCCCGGCGGCGCGGGGCGGCTGCCGGGCCCGTGCGGGTCGGTGACGACGGCATGCGGTCTCTCCTGCCTCCCGCCCCGTTCGCGACCGTGTTCCCGGCAGATGCCTTCGATGGTTCGCTGACTTCGCATTCAACGGCCCCGGCCGCCGACCGGCACGCCGGTGCGGGAGAACGGGTGACGGGTGCCGGTTTCGGGGTGCTCGGACGGGGACTGCGCCGGGAGGCGTCGAGGCGGGGCGCCCGGGGGGTGGCCCCGGGGGCGTCCGGGGGCTGGCCCCACCCCGTTCCACCGGGCTCCCGGATGGGCGGCGGATCGCTGCCCGACCAGGCTGTGTCCATGACGAACTGGACCCGCAAGGCCTTACTTCTCACCGTCTCCGCCGCCACCGTGGCCGGGACCCTGACCGCCGTCGGCGCACCCGTCGCGCACAGCCGCCCCGCGGGACCCGCCGCGTCTCCGCTCGCCTGGGGGCCCTGTGCCCCGATCCCGGGGACGCCCGTCCCGGCCGGGCAGCAGTGCGCGACCCTCCGCGTTCCCCTGGACTACCGCGCCCCCGGCGGGCGCACCGTCGAGGTGGCGGTCACCCGGCTGCGCACCGACCGGCCCGAGGCCCGCCGGGGCACCCTGCTGGCGCTCGCCGGCGGCCCCGGCGGCTCGGGGTGCAGCGCCTCGCGCAGAAGGGCGAGGCGCTGCGGGCGGCGACCGAGGGGGCGTACGACCTGGTCAGCCTCGACCCGCGCGGGGTCGGCGGCTCCACCCGGGCCGGCTGCGGGATCCCCGAGGCGGACCGGCACCTGGTGACGCTGCGGTCCTGGCCCGCCGCGGACGGCTCGATCACGGAGAACACCGAACGTTCCCGCCGCCTCGCCACGGCGTGCGCGCGCGACGGCGGCCCGGTGGTGCGGTCCTTCAGCTCCCGGAACCAGGTCCGCGACATCGACCGGCTGCGCGCCGCGCTGGGCGAGCGGAAGCTGTCGGTCTGGGGCCACTCGTACGGCAGTTACGTCGCGGCCGGGTATGCGCAGGAGCACCCGGACCGCGTCGACCGGCTGGTCCTGGACAGCACCGGCGACCCGGACCCGGCGCGCGTGGGGTTCGGCTGGATGGCGAACGTGGGCCCGGCCGTCGCCCTCCGCTTCCCCGACTTCGCGGCCTGGGCGGCGGACCCCGCCCGGGAGGCCGAGGGGCTGCGGCTGGCCCGGCGCGCCGAGGACGTGCAGCCGCTGTTCCTCGCGCTGGCCCGGGAGCTGGACCGCGAGCCGAGGGAGTCGGACGTTCCCGGCGTGCCGCTGACCGGGAACCGGCTGCGGCAGGCGCTCCACGGCAGCCTCAACAGCGATACGGGGTTCGCTCCGCTGGCCCGGCTGATCCGGTCGGCGGGGGATCCGCAGGGCCGCCCGGTGCTGCCGCCGGAGCTCGCGGGCGCGCTGCCGGACGAGGACGCGTCGCTGACCCTGGCGGTGGTCTGCAACGACGTGCGCTGGCCCGGACCGGACTCCGGATACGCCCGCCGGGTCGCGGCCGACCGGGCGCGGTATCCGCTGACGGCCGGGCTTCCCGCGAACATCACCCCGTGCTCCTTCTGGAAGCACGACGAGGAGCCGCGGCCCACCCGGATCACCGACGAGGGCCCCTCGAACGTCCTGATGATCCAGAGCCTGCGCGACCCCGCCACCCCGCTCGCCGGTGCCCTGAAGATGCGGGCGGCGCTCGGCGAGCGGGCCAGGATGGTGACCGTCGGCCAGGGCGGGCACGGGATGTACCTGGGCAGCGGCAACGCCTGCGGCGACCGGGCGGTCAGCGACTTCCTCGTCACCGGGCAGCGCCCCGCCCGGGACACCCACTGCCCGGACTGAGCCGTCCTTCCAGGAGTGTCATAACGGCTGATTCCGGGACGCTCCTTGCTATACACGAGCGATGGAGTACCCGGGCACCCTCGTCCTGATCATGGCCCTGGCGGTTCTCGCCCCGCTGCTCGGTTACGCCACCGGGCGGTGGCTGCCGGTCCCCGTCGTCATCTTCGAGATCGTGCTCGGGATCCTGGTCGGGCCCGATGTGCTCGGCTGGGCCCACCACGACCAGGTCATCGACACCCTGTCCGACCTAGGACTCTCGATGCTGATCTTCCTGGCGGGGTACGAGATCCGGTTCGCCGAGGTCCGCGGCGACACGCTGCGCCGGGCCGGCGGGGCCTGGGTGCTGTCGTTCGCCGCCGGGCTCGGCGTCGCCCTGCTGCTGAGCGGGGCGGACCTGGCGAAGAGCCTGGTCATCGGCACCGCGCTGACCAGCACCGCGCTGGGCGCGGTGCTGCCGATCCTGCGGGACTCGGGGCGTCTCGACGGTCGGTTCGGGTCGGTGGTGATGGCGTTCGGGTCGGTGGGGGAGTTCGGGCCGATCATCGCGATGGCCCTGCTGTTCAGCGGGCGCAGCCCGGGGGCGGCGAGCGCGGTGCTGGCCGTGTTCGCCGTCGTCACGGCGGGCGCGGTTTTCTGGGCGATGCGGCCGAGGCCACCGTGGTTCGCCCACATCGTCGCCGCGACCCTGCACTCCAGCGGCCAGTTCGCCGTCCGCTTCGTGATGCTGCTGCTGGCCGGGATGCTGGGGCTCGCCCATGTCTTCGGCCTGGACACGCTGCTCGGGGCGTTCGCGGCGGGGATGCTGACCCGGCTCGTCCTCCAGGGGTCGGTGCCCGAGCGCAGCGACGCGATCCTGGAGCGGGTCGAGGCGATCGGCTTCGGCTTCCTCGTGCCGTTCTTCTACATCGTCACGGGCATCGACTTCGACCTCGCGGCACTCCTGGACGACGGCCGCCCGCTGGTGCTCCTGCCGGTCTTCCTGCTGCTGTTCCTGCTGGTGCGCGGGGTTCCGGCGTATCTGCTGGCCCCGCGGGACCTGACCGGGCGCGGGTCGCGCCGGGCGCTGGGGCTGTTCGCGTCGACCTGTCTGCCGCTGGTGGTCGCGATCACCGCGATCGGGCTGGACGAGAAGGTGATCGGGGCCGGGGAGGCGGCCGCGCTGGTCGCCGCCGCGATGGTGTCGGTGCTGGTGTTCCCGCTGCTGGCGTTCCGGCTGCTGCGCCGGGAGGAGGACGGCGGCGGGGGCAGGGCCGTTCCGGGGCGGGCGGCGGAGAGCGGGGAGGCGTGGTGACCTCCTCGCCTAGGCCCGCGGCTGCTCCGGGCCCTCCTCCGTCGGTACGCACAGCACCGGGACCGTCGACATGTGCAGCAGCTTGTGCGGGGTCGAGCCAAGCAGGGCCCCGCGCATCGGGCTCTCGCCCCAGGTGCCGACCACGATGACCCGGGCCCCGTGCCGTCCGGCGGCGTCCAGCAGGGCCTGTGCGGGCTTCTCGTCCAGCACCTCGACCGAGGCGGGTACGCCCGCCTCCTCGGCGGACGTGAGCGCGTGCTCCAGGCCGGTGCGCCCGGCCTGGCGGATCGCGTCGTAGTGGCTGCGGTACTCCGCGCCGTCGCGCAGCCCGGGGGCGGCGGCCCCGTAGACCATCACCAGCTCCTCCCCGTACGCGGCCGCCACCTCGATGGCGATGCGCAGGGCGCGGGCGGCGCCGGGGGACTCGTCGTAACCGAGGACGACCGACATCTCACGGCCCCTTCCGGGTCGGGGCGTGCACCAGGTCCGGGTCGGCGACCCCGGGCCGCTCCTGCCAGAACACCGCGTCGCGCAGCCGCCACACCACCATGAGGACCACGCCGACCAGGGCGATCACGATGCCGATGACGAGCGGCGGGCCGAGCCCGAACCAGGAGGTGCCGCTGTAGGAGTTGGCCGGGTCGGACATGTCGATGACCGAGCGCACCAGCAGCCAGGTCAGCAGTCCGGCGCCGACCACCGGGCCGAGCCCGATGAGCAGGAAGTTGCGCACGCTCTCGGTGAGATGGCGCCGGTAGTAGACGGCGCAGGCCACCCCGGTGAGCGCGTAGTAGAAGGCGATCAGCAGGGACAGGGCGGTCAGCGAGTCGAAGAGGGCGTTGGCGGAGATCTGGTTGACGATCAGATACCAGGCGATCGCGATCCCGGCGACCCACCACGTACTCACGTCCGGGGTACGGAACCGGGGGCTGATGTGCCCGAAGTGCCGCGGCAGCGCCTGCCGGCGGGCCATGGACAGGGCGGTCCGGGACGCCGGGATGATCGTCGTCTGGGTGGAGGCGATCGCGGAGGTGGCCACCGCCAGCAGCAGGACCCAGTCCCAGCCGCCCAGCACGTCCCCCGCGAGCTGGGCGAAGATGAACTCCTCCTCGCCCGCGTTCTCCGCAAGGAACGCCGTCCCCGCGAAGGCGACGACCGCGATGGCGACCGACAGGTAGGTCACCAGGAGTACGACGGTGGACCACAGGCCCGCCCTGCCGGGCGCGCTGGCCGAGTCCTCGGTCTCCTCGGTGAGGTTGACCGCGGACTCCCAGCCCCAGTAGATGAACACCCCGAGCAGCAGCCCGCCGGTCAGCGCGGCACCGCCCGCGCCGAAGGGGTTGAGCCAGCCGCCGGAGGGCTCGATCGAGTCGAAGCCGGTCGTGCCCGCGTACACCCGGTAGAGCGCCACCCCGACGAAGACCAGCAGGAACGCGATCTGCAGGAGGATCAGGACGTTCTGCACCTTGGCCGAGAGCTCGGTGCCGATGACGCAGAGCCCGGTCATCACGATGATCAGCAGCACGGTGAGGAACTGGCGCGCGAAATCGTTCTCGACCCAGCTGTCCAGACCCACCGCCAGCAGCGTGAAGCTCACCGCCACATCGGCCAGCGAACCCACCACCAGGACACCGGTCATGGTGATCGCCCAGCCGCCCAGCCAGCCCGCCCACGGGCCCATCGCCCGGGTCACCCAGGAGAACGTCGTACCGCAGTCCTGGTCGACCTTGTTCAGGTAGTAGAACGCGGAGGCGATCAGCAGCATCGGCACGAACGAGGCGAACATGACGCCCGGGGCGTAGATCCCCACCAGAGCGACGATCGGGCCGATGACGGCGGCCAGCGAGTACGCCGGAGAGGTCGCGTTCAGACCGATGACAAGGGCGTCGACGAACCCGATCGCGTTCGGCTTCAGGCCGACATCCGGTTCGTCCCGCACACGGTCGTGGGCCATGGTTCCTCGCTCCGCCGGGCACCCCCGCCGGGAGCGGGCGATGATCCGGATCTCATCGTAAGAAGACCCGGCGAAACGCGCATTCCGGACAGTGTGCCCGGGCTGCGGGGGAGGGCCCGCAGCCGTCCGGCGCAACGTCACCCGAACAGCCCGCTCCTCTGCGAACCCGGAGGTCAGGGCGCAGGGTGGAGTCCATGTGGTCCCGCCGACTCGTCCTGGGCGTTCTGGTCCTGCCCCTGGCCCTTCTGGTGTTCGGGGACGGTCCGGCGTTCCGTGCGCCGGGGGCGGAGCTGGCCACCGGACCCCGCCCGCCGCGCGGGCTCCCGCAGCCGGCCATGGTCAGCCGCCGGGACTGGCACGCGGACGAGAAGCTGGTCCGGGAAGGGCCGCACTACACGGGCGCGGCCCGGGCGGTCTTCATCCACCACACCGGCAACCCCAACGACTACGACTGCGCGGACGCCCCCGAGCTGATCCGGGCCGTCCAGCGCGACCACATCCGGCAGGACGGCTGGGACGACATCGGCTACAACTTCCTCGTCGACCGCTGCGGCACCATCTACGAGGGCCGGGCCGGCGGTATCGGCCGCTCGGTGCTCGGCGCGCACACCAAGGGGTTCAACGCCGACACGGTCGGCATCGCGGCGATCGGGAACTTCGGCCCGGGGGCCGAGGTGCCGAAGCCGATGATGGACGCGCTGGTGCGGCTCGCCGCCTGGAAGCTCCGGCCCGGGGCGGACCCGCTGGGCAGCGTCGACCTGGTCTCGACGAACGACGAGAGCCGCTTCGACGAGGGGCAGGTGGCCCGGCTGCACGTCATCTCCGGCCACCGCGACAGCTTTGAGACCCGCTGCCCCGGCGACGCGCTCTACGCGCTGCTGCCCGCACTGCGCGAGCGCGCCGCGAAGCTGCGCGCCGCCGTCCCCGGCCACTCGGCGGCGGCCCGGCTGCGCCCGTCCCTCTGAGCCCTGTCCTTTCGAGCCGGGCGCCGCGAGCGGCTACCGGGCGACGAACTGGGTGAGTATCGCCTGCACCTCGTAGATGTCGACGCCCTTGGTGAACGTCTTCTGGAGCGGCGTCGGGTTGCCCGAGATCCAGATCTTCAGCTCGGCGTCGAGGTCGAACGTCCCGGCCGTCTCGACGGCGAAGTGCGTGATGCTGCGGTACGGAACGGAGTGGTACTCGGTCTTCTTGCCGGTGATGCCCTGCTTGTCGACGAGGATCAGCCGCCGGTCCGTGAAGAGGATGGTGTCGCGGATCAGCAGGAACGCGGCGTGCACCTGCTCGCCCTGCCCGAGCAGCCTCGCGTAGTCCTGCTGGGCGGTGGCCGGGTTGATCGTGTGGGCGTTGCCGAACAGTGCCATGGGTCCCCGTTTCTCCGATGTGCGTCAAGAGTCGTAAGAAGTACGTCCGCGGTGGTGTCTCTGGTTCCCGCGGCCGGTCCGCCGACACCTCCCGCTACAGCGTTACGACCGTCGCCTCCGTCGCCTTCACGCTGGTCCAGACGGCGCTCCCGTCGGCGATGCCCAGCTCGGCGGCGGCTCCCGGGGTGATCTCCGCGACCAGGTCCGGGGCCTCGTCCGAGGTGATCAGCAGCCGCAGCCGGCTGCCGCCCGAGGTGATCTCGCGCACCGTGCCCGGCCAGACGTTGCGCGGGGATCCGGTGGGCCGCTCCCGGTGCACGGAGACGGCTTCCGGCGCGATGACCGCGAGGGCGTCCGTGCCCGCCGGGAGGGGCTCGGCGACCACGAGGTGGCCGCCGTCCTCCAGGGCGAGCCCGTCGGCGGTGGCGGTGCCGGGCCAGGCGTTGCGGCCCAGCATCCGGGCCACCCAGGGCGAGCGCGGGTGCCGGGTGACCTTGGCGGGCGGCTCGTCCTGGAGGGCCCGGCCGTCCTCCAGCACCAGGACCCGGTCGGCCAGGGAGACCGCCTCGACCGGGTCGTGGGTGACGATCAGACAGACCCCGCCGAACTCCGCGAGGTGCCCGCGCAGGGTGTGCCGGACCCGGGCCCGGGTGGTCTGGTCGAGGGCGGCGAGCGGTTCGTCCAGCAGCAGGAGGCGCGGGCGGGCCGCCAGAGCGCGGGCCAGGGCGACCCGCTGGGCCTGGCCGCCGGAGAGCTGGGCGGGCCTGCGGTGGGCGAGGTGGCCCACCCCGAGCCGGTCCAGCCAGTCCTGGGCCGCGCGGCGGGCCTCGGCGCGCGGCACGCCGTGGGCGCGGAGCCCGTACGCCGTGTTGGTGAGGGCGCTCAGGTGCGGGAAGAGGGCGCCGTCCTGGGGGACCCAGGCCACGCCCCGGCGGTGCGGGGGGAGGCCGGTGACGTCGTCGTCGCCGAGGCGGAGTTCGGCGTGGGCGCGGGGGTGAGGCCGAGAAGGGCCCGCAGGAGCGTCGTCTTGCCCGCGCCGTTGGGGCCGACCACCGCGATGGTGGTGCCGGGGCCGGCGTCCAGGGTGAGGCGGGTGAAGCCGGTGACGGCGGCGTGCAGCGGCCAGGGCTCGGGCGCGGATGTGTGCGGGAGGCCCGGGGGCGGTTCGGGGAGCGGGGCCGTGGCGGCCGGGTCCTCGGGGCGGGCCGCCGCCGCACGGCTCGCGGGGTCCCGGTGGTCGCCCGGGGTGCCGGTCCAGCGGCCCCGCAGCGCGATGAGCACGATCATCGCGATGGCCAGGAGCAGCAGCGATACGGAGGTGGCGGCCTCCGGCGCGTCCTGGAGCAGCAGGTAGACCTGGAGCGGCAGGGTCTGCGTGGTGCCGGGGAGGTTCCCGGCGAAGGTGATGGTCGCGCCGAACTCGCCCAGCGCCCGCGCCCAGGTCAGGGCGGCCCCGGCGATGAGCCCGGGGGCGACCATCGGCAGCGTCACGGTCAGGAACACCCGGATCGGGGAGGCCCCCAGGGATGCGGCGGTCTCCTCGTACCGGGGGCGGAGCCCGCCGAGCGCGCCCTCCAGCGAGATGACCAGGAACGGCATCGCGACGAACGTCGCCGCGAGCACGGCCCCCGAGGTGTGGAAAGGGAGCGTGACGCCGAAGGTGTCCTCCAGCCAGGGGCCGAGCAGCCCGCGCCGCCCGAACGCCAGCAGCAGGGCGACGCCGCCGACCGTGGGCGGCAGCACCATCGGCAGCAGCACCAGCGAGCGGACGAACGCCTTGCCGGGGAACGGCACCCGGGCCAGCAGCCAGGCCAGCGGCACCCCGAGCAGCAGGGAGAACCCGAGCGCCCACAGCGAGACGAGCAGCGAGAGCCGCAGCGCCTCGGTGGTGGCCTCGGCGGTGAGGTGGTCGCCCAGCTCGCCCCAGGAGGTGCGGACCAGGATCCCGGCGAGCGGCAGCATCAGGAACGCCACGGCCAGCAGGGCGGGCACCGTGAGCAGGAGGGGCGCGCGGGCCCCGGGCGTACGGCGGAGTGCCGGTCGTTTCATGCTGACCTCGTCGTGCGGCGGCGGGGGACGGGCGGTGCCCGGCGGGCCCGTAGGACGGTACGGGCCCGCCGGGACGTACGGGGGTGTCGGGCCGCGTACGGGGGGTCTCGGCCGGTGCGGGGCGGTCGGCCGGGGTTGCGGTTACGGCTGCTGGAAGCCCGCGCCCTGGAGGATCTTCTGCGCCTCCGGCGTGGCGAGCCAGGCCACGAACGCGGCGGCCGCCTCGCTGTGCTCGGACGCCTTCAGTGTGGCGGCCGGGTAGGAGGCGATGGCGTTCTCCGCGTCCGGGATCTCGATCGCGTCCACCTTGTCGGTGGCGGTCGCGGCGTCGGTCTTGTAGACGAGTCCGGCGTCCGCCTCGCCCAGCTCGACCTTGCTGAGGACCGCGCGGACGTTGGGCTCCTGGGAGACCGGCTTCACCTCGATCTTCTGCGCGTCGAGGATCTGCTCGCTGTAGCGGCCCACCGGCACCTCGGGGGCGGCCAGGACGACCTTCAGCTTCGGGTCGGCGAGGTCCTTCAGGTTCTCGACCTTCTCCGGGTTGCCTTCGCCGGTTGCGATGACCAGGCGGTTCTTGGCGATGACGACCGGCTTGCCGGTGTCGCCGGAGAGGCCGTCCATCGTCTTGGTGTCGGCGGTGACCAGGGCGTCGGCGGGGGCGCCCTGCTTCACCTGGGCGGCCAGTTCCTGGGAGCCCGCGAAGGAGAACGTCACCTTCGTGCCGGGGTTCGCCTTCTCGTACGCGGCCCCCGCCTCCTTGAAGACGTCCGTCAGGGAGGACGCGGCCAGCACGGTCAGATCGGCCTTCGGGGCGCCGGAGGCGGACGAGGTGGCCCCGGCGCCGCTGTCCGCGTCCTTCTTGTCGTCGTTGCCGCAGGCGGCGAGCGGGACGAGGAGCGCGGCGGTCAGGGCGGCGGCGGCCGCGCGGCGGCGGGTGAGCAGGAGAGACATGAGGGTGAGGCTCCTTGGATGCGTGAGTCGTGAGGCGCGGGACGTGGGTGCGCGCAGGTGCGGTACGGGAGTACGGGGGCGGGCTCAGGTGCGGTCGATGTGCACGCTGGTCGACTTCACACGGGCGGTCGCCTGCATGCCGACCTCCAGACCCAGCTCCTCCACCGCTTCCCGGGTCAGGAGCGAGACGAGCCGGTGCGGCCCGGCCTGGATCTCGACCTGGGCCGCGACGTCACCGAGTTTCACCGCGGTGACGATGCCCGGGAACGCGTTGCGGGCCGAGGTGTAGGGGGCCTCGTCCTCGCCGCCCGCACCCTGGCCGACCTCGATCGAGAAGGCGGCCAGCGCGCGGCCGTCGATGAGACGGCGGCCGGCCTCGTCGCGATGGGTCGCGACCCGGCCGGCGTCCGCCCAGCGGCGGGCGGTGTCGGGGCTGACCCCGAGAAGTCGTGCTGCCTGGCCGATTGTGTAGGACTGCATGTGCAACACGCTAGGCCAATCGGGGTGGCATCTGCCATTCTCTGGACGATGTTCCATCGCAGATGCGAGGGCTGTCGGAGGAATCTACGGACGCCGTGGAGCCCTCGGACGGGTGCGCGGCGGGCAGCCGAACGGGCCGCGCCGGTCTCCCGGTCGCGGCCCGTCGGAGGCTGACGCCCCGGGTCAGGCCATCGGGCTCATGTCCGGCATCTCGCCCTGGGTGGTGGTCACGTCGATCACGGCGAACGCCGCGCCCTGCGGGTCGCCGAGCACCGCGAACCGGCCGAACGGGCTGTCCATCGGTCCGAAGCGCAGCGCCCCGCCGCGTTCGGTCGTCCTCGCCACCGCCGCGTCGCAGTCGGGGACGGCGAAGTACACGTTGACGTAGGAGGGCACCTCGGGCGGGAAGTCGCTGTCCATCACCATCCGGCCGAGCACCGGCTGCTCCTGTACGTGAAAGACGGCGAAGTCCATCGGCGCATCGTCCATCTTCCGTTCCGTGTACGGGAAGACCGCCGGGTAGAACGCGTCCACCGCCTTCGCGTCCCGGGTGAAGACCTCGGCCCAGCAGTACCCGCCGGGCGCGCCCATCTCGGTGTCGAACCCTTCGTGGGCGTTCGCCTGCCAGATTCCGAACACGGCTCCGCCGGGGTCGCGGGCGAGCGCCATCGTGCCGAACACGCCGACCTCCATCGGCTCCACCAGCACCTCGCCGCCGTTCTCGCGGACCCTCGCGACGGTCGCCGCGGTGTCCTGCGAGGCGAGGTAGAGGCACCAGGAGGAGGGGTTCGACTCCTCGCCCGGCATGGGCGGGGAGACGGCGGCGGCGGCCTTGCCGTCGGAGTACGCCTGTGTGTAGTAGCCGAACTCCGCCTGACTCTCGCCGAACGTCCAGCCGAGCACGTCCGCGTAGAAGCTCTTCGCACCCTCGACGTCGGCGAACATGGCGTCCGCCCAGCACGGGGTGCCCTCGGGTTGTACAGCCATGGCGTGCCGGTCCTTCCCTCGCGTCCCCGAGTCCTGCCTTCGGCCCCACCCGTCACCGCCCACGCTAGTCAGCCGGGGGCCGGTCCGCGCGTCGGGCGGACCGGCCCCCGGCCGGGGAGCCTCAGTGGTGTGAGCGGTGCCGGGACTGCTGTTCCCGGGCGGCGGCGTACTCCGGGCAGTCGGGGTTCTCGCAGGGGCCCGCGCGCCATACCGGGACGAAGATCCCGAGGGACTTGTGGCGGTGGATCTCGGAGGGGACGGACTGTTTGCAGGTGGGGCACATGAAAGCGGCCCGCTGGTGGAGGTCACGCTTTTTGCTGTCCATTTACTCACGATAGGTCCGGCGGAGGTTTTGGGGAAGTCTTTCCCTTTGCTTTGCCTCTGCCTTACTTGTCCGTATCGGTGTCGGAGGCGTCTTCGGCGTCCTGGTTCTGCGGCGGACGGCGCATGCTCAAGGTCACCGACACGGCCAGAATGACGACGATCACCGCGAGGCTCACCGGCGACGGGATCTCCGGGATCGAGGTGCTGATCATCTTGTGGGACGCCTGGAGGATGAGCTTGACCGCGATGAAGGCGAGGATGATCGCCAGCCCGTGGCTGAGGTAGTGGAACCGGTCCAGCAGCCCCGCCAGCAGGAAGTACAGGGCCCGCAGACCCAGGATCGCGAAGGCGTTGCTGGTGTAGACGATGAACAGGTCGTCGCTGACCGCGAGCACCGCGGGCACGCTGTCGACCGCGAAGATGAGGTCGGCCGCCTCGATCGCCGCGACCACCGCGAGCAGCGGCGTGGCGATGCGCCGCCCCTCCTTGTGGACGACGAAATGCGTGCCGGAATACTCGTCCTGGACCGGCATGATCTTCCGCAGCAGCCGCACCGCGAAGCTCTTGCCCGGGTCGAAATTCTCCTCCTGGCCGCTGAGGATTTTATAGCTGCTGTAGAAAAGGATCGCGGCGAAGAGGAACAGGACGAACGTGAAGCGGTTCACCACCGCGACACCGGCGGTCAGGAAGAGCGCCCGGAACACCAGGGCGCCGATGACCCCGTAGAAAAGCACCCGGTGCTGGTACTCCCGGGGCACCTTGAAATACGCGAAGATCAGCGCGAAGACGAAGAGGTTGTCGACCGAGAGGCTCTTCTCCAGCAGCCACGCGGTCGTGTACTCCGTTCCGGCGGTCGTCCCGAGCGTCAGGAAGACGACCCCGCCGAAGACCAGCGCGAGACCCACCCACAGGGCGCTCCACAGCCCGGCCTCCTTGAAGCCGATGACATGCGCCTTGCGGTGCGCCAGGAGGTCGACCGTCAGGGAGACGACGACGGTCACGGCGAACACGATCCACAGCCACACCGGTACGTCCACGCCGGAGTCCTCCCACTCGGGTTTTTACGAGTGTGACCCGCCCGTCCCGTTGCCGCCCGCCGGGGAGCGCCGGGTGGCGGCCGCGACCGAGGCCATCAGCTCCGCGTCGAGGAACGAGGGATCGGCCGACCGGGTGGCGGCGGCGTAGGATTTCAGCAGCGCCTTGGTGACCCGCGGCGCGGCCTCCGGGCGGCGGACCACCGGCTTCGCCCAGGCGGCCACCGCGTCGTCCCCCCTGTACCACCGGCGATGCTCACGCAGAGTTCCTTGACCTGGGCCCGTGGTCACCGACCTGAACCTACCCCTCCGGATATCTGCGCCAAGCATCGATCTCTGTTGCCCCCGTCACAGGCAATCGTCACCGATGCCCGTTACCACATGCGAAGTGTCGGGCTGTGAGTCATACGCGGAACACATCCAGGAACGAACTCCACCAGCCCTTCTGCTTCTTGGCCGGTTCCGGTGCGTGACGGGGTGTCACCGGCGCTGCGGAGGGGGCGTTCCGGTACGGGTCCGGAAGCTGGGCCGAGGTCTGCGCCGGCGGCTGCACCCCGGCCGAAGCCCGCCGCGCGGCCGTCGGCGTGAACCGTACGGGCAGCGCGACCAGGGCCCGGTGGAACGGACCGGGCCGCCAGGCCACCCCCGAGGCGGGCACGGCCAGCGCGAGGTCCGGGACGGTGTTGAGGATCTTCTCGATCGCGGTCAGCGCGATCAGCGTCGCGGGCGACTTGGCCGGGCACACGTGCGGGCCCGCGCCCCAGGCCAGATGGGCGCCCTTGCTGAGGGTCTGGCGGGTGTCGGTGAGCCCCGGGTCGCTGTTCGCGGCGGCGAAGCTGATCAGCACGGGCGTCTCCGCCTTCAGCACCACCCCGTCCAGCTCGATGTCCCGCACCGGGTAGTGCGTGGCGTAGTTGGCGATCGGCGGGTTGTTCCACAGGACGTCGTCCAGCGCGTCCTCGACGAGCATCCCTGAACCACGCCGCTCCGGCGCGCCCGGCTGCTCCCCCGCGAGCATCAGCAGCAGCGCGTTGGCGATCAGATTGCGCTCCGGCTCCACGCCCGCGCCCATCAGCACCACCAGCTGGTCCTTCAGCTCCTCGTCCCGCAGCCCCGCCGGGTGCTGGATGAGCCAGGAGGTGATGTCCTCGCCGGGCTGGCGGCGCTTGAGCGAGACCAGCTCCATCAGGCACTCGGTCAGCTCCGCGTTGGCGCGGAGCACGTCCTCGCCGTCGAAGATCGCCGACATCGAGCGGGTCAGCCGGTCGCCGATGTCGCCGGGGCAGCCGAAGAGCTGGTTGAACAGGAGCAGCGGCAGCAGCTTGGCGTACTCGTTGAGCAGGTCGGCGGTGCCGCGCTCGATGAACTGGTCGATCAGGTAGTCGGCGATCCGCTCGACGTCCCGGCTCAGCCGGCTGCTGTTGAGCCGGGCCAGCGACTCGGTGACCGCCTTGCGCAGCCGCAGGTGCTCCGCGCCGTCGGTGAACAGGCAGTTGGGCCGGTAGACCATCATCGGCAGCACCGGGCTGTCCATGGGGACGGCGCCCTCGCGCAGCGCGGCCCAGCGCCGCGAGTCCCGGGCGAACAGCGCCGGGTTCTGCAGCACCCGCAGCGCCGCCTCGTGCTGCACGATCAGCGTGGCGTCCACCCCGGGGGCCAGCTCGACGGGTGCGGCGGGGCCGTGCGTGCGGGCAGCGTCGTAGAAGCGGTGCGGATCGGCGGCGAACTCCGGTCCGTACAGCGGCGTGTGCTGCTGGTGCATGGGGCACCCGGCGGGGGCGCTGTACGGGGTGGCTCCCGGCTGCGGATCCATGTCGGCTTCCTCGGTGTGATCGCGGGGCCGTCGGGGCCCCGGCTTCGTATACGTCTACGTGGTGTGCGCGTCGGACCCTGCGCGGGTCAGGTCGCGTGCGCCAGGAGGTGGCGGACCAGGGTGATGAGGGCGTGCGCGGAGGACTTCTGGTCCCGGGCGTCGCAGAAGACCACCGGGGTGTCCGGCAGCAGGTCGAGCGCCTCGCGCAGCTCGTCCTCGGCGTGCTGCGAGTGCGGGTCGAAGCTGTTGACGGCGACCGCGTACTCCAGCCCGTACGTCTCGACGAGGTCGATGACCGGGAACGTGTCGGCGAGCCGCGCCGGGTCGACCAGGAGCAGCGCGCCCAGCGAACCGCGCGCCATGTCCTCCCACAGCTCCACGAACCGCTGCTGCCCCGGCGTACCGAACAGGTAGAGCACCAGCTCGTCGCTGAGGGTGAGCCGGCCGAAGTCCAGGGCGACCGTCGTCGTGGTCTTGTCGGGCGCCCCGCGCAGATCGTCGACCTGGGCGGCGGCCTGGGTCATCCGCTCCTCGGTGCGCAGCGGCGTGATCTCGGACAGGGTGCCGATCAGCGTCGTCTTGCCCACCGCGAAGTGCCCGACGACGAGGATCTTCGCCGCGCGCTGGACCGCTTCCGGCACATAGATGCTCTCAGCCGAACCGGACTTGGAGTCCATGCAACACCTCTTCGAGGATCTTCCTGTCAACGAGCTGGGCCGGCGGCGGCGCCTTCCGGCGCAGCAGGTGTCCCTGCTGGTGTAAATCCTGGAGCAGGAGACGGGCCACCCCGACCGGCAGGCCGAGGTGGCCGGCGACCTCGGCCACCGAGAGGTAGCCGCCGGAGCACAGCTCCCAGATCGCCTTGACCTCGGGGCTCGGGTTCGGCGGCGGCTGGCTCTCGGGGGAGAGGGTGACCAGCGTGACGAGGGAGAGATCCTCCGCGTCGGGCAGCCCCCGCCCGCCGGTGATGACATAGGACCGGACGAACCCGCTGCTGACCTGCTGCTCCTCGCCCGGCGCCGTCATATCTCGCTGTCCGCGGTGCGGCGGGGCGGCGTGGTCATCGCCTTGCCCAGTGCGGTGACCTGCTGCTGCATCCGGAAGGACATCGCCTCCATGTCCACGTCGGCGGCGGCGGTGGCGGCGAGGTAGGCGCCGGTGCCGGCGGCGATCAGGAAGATCCAGCCGTCCTCGTACTCCAGGAGCGTCTGCCGCCACCTGCCCGGGTCACGGGTCCCGATGAAGGGGGCGACGGCCCGGCTGAGGGACTGCATGGAGCTCATGGCCGCGGCGACGGTCTCCGCGTCGTCCCGGCCGATCTCGCTGGAGTTGGCGAGCAGCAGGCCGTCCGCGGACACCAGGATCGCGTGCCGGGCGCCGGGTACCTGGAGCAGGTCGTTGAGTACCCAGGACAGATCGGGGTTCACTGGAACTCGGGTCCTTCCGTCGTCGTCGTGTCGCGTCCGGACCGGGTGCCGCGCTGGAAGGCGCCGAGCCGCGACGCGGTCTCCTCGTTGCTGCGCGCGGGTCCCGCGTCGGCCGATGGCACCGCGGAGACCGGGCTCTTGCGACGACGCTTCGGCAGACCGCCGGCGGTGGTGGTGATCTGGGCGAGCGGCTGGGTGGCGGTGTCCGGCTGGGGAGCGGGCGGGAAGAGCGGGGTCGGCGCGGGGGCCGGGCTCGGGGCCTGCGCCTGGTGCTGGGGGTGAGGCTGGGCCTGGGAGTGTGCCCGGGCCTGCCACGGGTCCGGCTGCCGGACCTGCGGAGCCGGGGCGAGCGCCGCTTCGGACGCCTCGGCCGGCGCGGCCGCGGGCGGCGCCTCGGTGGTGAGCAGTTCGTCGGGGATGAGGACCACCGCGCGTACGCCTCCATAGGGGGAAACGGAGTCCACCGAGACCCGGAAGCCGTAGCGGGCGGCGAGCATCCCGGAGACGGCGAACCCGAACTGCGGCGGAATACCGAGGCTGGAGACGCTGATCGCGGCCTGGGGGAGAGGAGGGCCGCCGCGCGGTCCTTCTCCTCCTGGCCCATGCCGAGACCGGCGTCGTCGACGATGAGGCAGACGCCCGTCGGCACGGCCTGGATGTTGATCTCGACCGGCGTGCCGGGGGCGGAGTAGTTCGTGGCGTTGGCGAGCAGCTCGGCGAGGACCACGGCGACCGGTTCGACCGCGCGGCTGACGACGGAGAAGTTCACCTGGCCGTTGACCCGGACCCGGTCGAAGTGCCGGATACGGCCCTGGGCGCTGCGGGCCACGTCGAAGACGGAGGCCACGGTCTCGCGCCGGCCGAGCCAGCCGCCGCAGAGCACGGCGATGCCCTGGGCACGCCGGCCGAACTGGCTGTTGGCGTGGTCCATGGCCATCAGGTCGGCGAGGATCCCGGGGTCGTCCCCGTACTTGCGCTGGGCCTTCTCGATCACGACCTGCTGCTCGTCGGCGAGGCCCTGGAGGGTGCGGACGGCCGCCTTGAGGACGGCTTTGGTCTCCTCCTCGGCGTCCTTGCGGACCTCCGCGAGTTCGGCGGACTGACGCTGGAGCAGCGTGTTGTGGACGACGTGGAGTTCGTCCCGCTGGTGGAGGAGGGCGTCGCGCTCCTGGCGCAGCTCGGCGTGGTTCCTGCGGAGCTTGACGTTGATCGCGCGAGCGCGCAGAACGGCACCCACGGCGACCAGGGCTACGACCACCAGCGCCCAGACGAGAGGGCCCTGTGCAAATGTCATGAGACTCACTTCAAGTGCCATGGCGGAAACGGCTTGACACCCCGTCAGGCGGCACGCGACCAGGGCTCTTTCGCCGCGACCGTGCGCCGCTTCGGGAGGTGCCCCTCCGAAGGTGGGGCCGAGGAATCCATTCCTCCCGGAATGCCCCCATACGCCATCAGCCCACTGGAAGTAAGATGATCTTATCATCGGCCACGCGACGAAAAGTCAAGGCCGCCACGCCCGTTGCCACTTGACGCAGAATGTTCACGTTGCGGAGATGTGGCGGAGGGGGTCTCGGCCCGACTCCTCTCATGCCGTGCGGAGTTGGGGGCGGGGGAGCCGCGCGCCTTGCGCTCCTGCCCCGGTGTGCGGTGGGTCAGCCGGGCGAGCCTGTGGACGCGCGGGTCTCCAGGGACCAGGCGTGGCGGCGGACGGTGTCGGGGGCGGCGCGGTCCGCGAGGATGTCGCAGAGCAGTTCGGCGCAGGCGCGGCCGTACGCGGCGGGGCGCAGGTCCACGGCGGTGACGGGTGGTTCGGCGCCCCGGGTGGCGGGGCCGTCGACGCAGGCCGCGACGAGCAGGCCGGGGCCGGTGGACCTCGCGATCTCGGGATGCCCTGCGGCTGCGCGGCCCCCGCCGGTGGTGCCGGCCGCCCGGCCGAGGGCGGTCGCCGCGCGCAGGACGCCGGGTGCCGAGCCGTCGGGGGCGCAGATCACGGCGTCGACGGCGGGGTCCGCGGTGAGGAGGGCCCGGGTGGTCTCCTCGGCCTCCGCCGGGGTCGCCGCGAACGGCACGGTGCGCAGCACCACCTCCACCCCGTGGGCCAGCCCCCAGGACCGGGCCGTCGTGCGCAGGGCGGTCGCCCAGGCGGAGGAGCCGGACGGGGCGAGGAGGGCGGGGCGGCGCGCGCCGCGCTCGGTGACATGGTCGAGGAGGGCGGTCAGCGAGGCGGCGTTGTCGCAGACCACCGCGGCGCTGGGGCCGGTGGCCGGGCCCAGGTAGCGCTCGCCGGTCACCACCGGGACGCCCGCGTCGAGCAGCCCGTGCACCGCGCTGTCGCCCGCCTCGGGGTCGATCACCAGCAGTCCGTCGACGCGTGAGGCGATCCGCCCGCCCGCCGCCCCCGACGGTGCGAGCAGCACCATGTCGAGCCCGTCCTCCTGGGCCCGCTCGACCGCCCCGAAGGCCAGGTTCATGTAGTAGTCCAGCCGGGTCGCGGTGGCCGGCAGATGCAGGCCGACGGCACCGGTGCTGGCACGGCGCAGCCGCCGGGCGGCGCTGTTGGGGCGGTAGCCGAGCTCATCCGCCACCGCGCGGACCCGGTCCCGAGTGGCCTCGGCGACCCGCCCCGAGCCTTGGAGCGCGTCCGACACAGTGCTCTTGGAGACCCCGGCGGCACGGGCTACGTCGAGCAGGGTCACGGTCCGGGAGGTCACGGGGGTGAAGTCTAGACGTCGGCCGGACGTCGGCGGCGGGGCAGGCGGAAGGGTTGCCGGAACGTTCCGGCACGGTTAGATTCGATCCGTTGCCGGAACGTTCCGGCAGGCTTCCGTGCCCCCGTCCCCTCGCCCCTCCCCACGCCCCTGGAACTGGTCATGCGTCTGATCACCGCGTACAACCCGCCCGCCTCCCCGACCCGGACCCGCCCCGCCGAGCGCGCCCCCCTGCGCGTCGCGGCCGTCCAGCAGCGCTGGCACCGCGACCCGGCCGAGCACCGCGCCGCCCTGCTGGAGGGCATCCGGCTCGCCGCGGCGGAGGGCGCCCGGGTGGTCTGCCTCCAGGAGCTGACGCTCTCGCCGTACTTCGCGGTCGTCCGCCGCGCCGACCACCCCGAGCCGGCCGCCCCGGAGGAACTGCTGTCGGGCCCCACCTTCACGTTCGCGGCCGAGGCCGCCCGTGAGCACGGGGTGTACGTCCACGCCTCGCTGTACGAGAAGGCCCCGGCGCCCGGCGGCGAGGACGACGGTCTCGGCTACAACACCGCGATCCTGGTCGCCCCCGACGGCACCCTCGCCCAGCGCACCCGCAAGACCCACATCCCGGTGACCGAGGGCTATTACGAGGACGACTGGTTCCGGGCCGGCCCCGCGGGCGACGACGCCTTCCCGCTGGTCGAGGTCGACGAGGCCCGCTTCGGTCTGCCGACCTGCTGGGACCAGTGGTTCCCCGAGCTGGCCCGCGCCTACTCGCTGGCCGGGGCCGACGTCCTCGTCTACCCGACCGCCATCGGCTCCGAGCCCGGCTTCCCCGGGTTCGACTCCCAGCCGCTCTGGCAGAAGGTGATCACCGGCAACGCCATCGCCAACGCCACGTTCATGGTCGTCCCGAACCGCATCGGCGCCGAGAACGGCCTCACCTTCTACGGCAGCTCGTTCATCGTGGACCCCTACGGCCGCGTCCTGGCCCAGGCCCCCCGCGACGAGCCCGCCGTCCTCGTCGCGGACCTCGACTTGGACGCCCGGCGCGACTGGCTGGAGCTGTTCCCGTTCCTGACCACCCGCCGCCCGGACGCGTACGGCCCGCTCACGGTGACGGGCTGACCGAACGTCCCGCCGCCCGGATGGGTGCGGCCCGTTCACGGTGACGGGCTGACCGAACGTCCCGCCGCCCGGATGGGTACGGCCCGCTGCCGGTGACGGACCGGCAGCGGGCCGTGCGCGTCCGGGCGGCCACCGCGTTCCCGCGCCCCTGGTCACCGGGGGCGCGGCAGCGATCCGTCACAGGGCGACCGGACCTCCCGGCGGCAGCTGTGCGCACCGGCGGCAGGCGCGGGCCGAACCGGCGACGAGGGCGTGGGAGGCGGCGGCCAGCGCGCAGGCCGCCGCCGTCAGCGGCCAGTTCTCGGCGAGGACCGACGCCGTGGCGAGCGCCAGAGTGGCCACGGCCATGGAGATGCTCGCCGTGGTGCCCGTCCAGGCGACCGTGAGCGGCAGCCGGTGCGGGACGGGGAGGCGCCGGGCCAGGGTGCCGGTGGCGGCCAGGGTGGCCGCGGCCAGGAGGACCGCCGCGCCGGCGACCGTGGCCAGGTGGGTCGCCAGCAGGTGCGCGGTGCGCGGGACCACCGCGTCCTGCGGGCCGCCGACGCGCTGCACCAGGAGCCAGCACGCGAGGAGGAAGGGGGCGCTGAGGGCGACGGCGCGAGCGGTGTGCCGGGCCTGGGCGATGGTCAGTTCGCGCTGGAAGCTCTCGGCCAGCTCCCGGGCCGACCCGAACTCCGCCACCGCCCGGCGGACCGCCCGCGCGGAGGGCTCGCCTTCCCGCGCGTGCGCCGCCACGGTCTCCGTGAGTCCGTCGCGCGCCTCCTCGATCAGACGCGACTTGGCCCGGACGGGTCCGCGCAGGAGGGCGTCCAGCTCGCTGACGTACGCCTCCACGAGGTCACCGCCACGGCCGTCGCGCGGGGGGCCGCCGGTCGTCATGCGCCCTGCCCGTGCGGGTGCGGGGCGACCGGGTTGAGGACCGAGCCGATCGCGGCGGTGAAGTCCTGCCAGGCCGTGCGTTCGTCCGCCAGGAAGCGCGCTCCCGCCTCCGTCAACGCGTAGCACCGCCGCTTGCGCCCGCCCTCCGACTCCCAGCTGCTGCGCAGCAGGCCGAGCCGCTCCAGCCGGTTCAGCGCCGGGTAGATGGTGCCGGTCCGCAGTTCGAGCGCACCGCCGCTGCGCTGCTGGACCGCGGTGATGATCGCGTATCCGTGCAGCGGGGCCGGTTCGAGAACCGCCAGGAGGAGACCGTCCAGGTGTCCGCGTACCGCATCCTGCCTCATGCGTAGGCAGGCTACAGATAGCCGGGCGGGAAGACCAGCAGATCTGGTGGATAGGTAGGTCACCTACCTATGGAGGCCCGAGTCGTGCTATTCCTGGGGCGGTCGCCCATGTATTGGCAGCCAATGCAATAACGCCTCGAAGGGACTTTCCCGTGACCAAGCTGCTGCTCTCGCTGCACGTCCTGGCATCGATCCTGGCGGTCGGGCCGATCACGGTCGCCGCCTCGATGTTTCCGCGCTACGCCAAGCCGCCCGCGCCCGGCGACGACGGACCGCAGGACCATGACCTCCGGACGGCCGCCTTCCTGCACAAGATCTGCCGGGGGTACGCGGTGGTCGGCATCGCCGTACCCGTCCTCGGCCTCGCCACCGGGGCGCAGATGGGGGTGCTGGGCGATGCCTGGCTGATGGCGTCGATCGTGCTGACGACCATCGCCGCCGCGCTGCTGATGTCCATGGTCCTGCCCGGGCAGCGCGAGCTGCTGGAGGAGGGAGCGGGAGAGGGGCCCGCCGGCACGGGGGCGGGAGAGGACCTTCCCGTCACCGGGGCGGACCCGGGCGTTCTCACGGTGGCCGAGCGGCGTTCGGCGGCGGCTCGGCTCGCCATGACCACCGGGATCTTCAACCTGCTCTGGGCGACGGTCGTCGTGCTGATGATCGTCCGCCCGGGGTCGACGACGGGGGCCTGACGACGGGCGGCCCTCGCCGTCGAGGAAGTTTGACCCCGCCAGTCTGACCCCGCCCCGCCCCGCCCCGGCCTTCGCCGCCGGCCGACGGGCGGGAAATCCGGCCCGCCGGGCGTGGAGCACGACCGCGAGCACCGGCAGCAGGAGCAGCAGGACCGTCCACGGAAGGACGCGCTGCCGAGCGAGCGTGTCGAGCAGGATGCGGCCGGCGACCCCGCCACCCGCCATCGCGACGTTCCAGAGCGTGACGAGCATCGCCTGCGCCGCGTCGGCGGACTCGCCGCCCGCGTCACCCACGGCGGTCTGCGGCAGGGTGGGCACACCGCCCCGGCCCAGACCCCCCAGCACGGCGGCCCCGTAGACGAGGGCGGTGGTGTCGAAGACGGGCGGCCAGGAGCAGCGGCGACGGCGAGCAGCAGGACGCCGCCGAGCAGCAGCGGCGGCGGCGAGCAGCAGGACGCCGCCGAGCAGCAGGACGCCGCCGACGGTGGGCGCGTACGAGGACGCCGAGCAACGCCAGTTGGAGGGGCTGCGGATGGCCCGGGAACCGGGCCTGGAGGCGGAGGTCTCGGCCCGGCTCTCCGGACTCGGCCGGCCGGCGCTGCTCGCCCGTGACTGGGGCCGGGCCCGCGATCTGCACGAGCGGGCCCGGCGCATCGCCGCGATCCGGGCGGAGCTTCCGGCGGCGGCGAACAGGGCGGAGGGGGCGCGGAGCTTTCGACTGCGGCGAACGGGGCCTAGGGACCGCCCAGTTGAGGGTCAGTGCAGCGTCTTCAGCATCTCCGCGCCGAACGGCGTGATGTCCGCGGTGCGCCCGCGCAGGGTCTTCGCCGCCCACTCGGGATCGGCGATCAGCGCCCGCCCCACGGCGACCATGTCGAACTCGTCGCGCTCCATCCGGTCCAGCAGCTGCTCGATGCCGGTGACGCTGGAGTCGTTGCCCTGGAAGGCGCTGAAGAAGTCGCCGTCCAGGCCCACCGAGCCGACGGTGAGGGTCGGCCGGCCGCTGATCTTCTTCACCCACCCGGCCAGGTTCAGGTCGGAGTCCTCGAACTCCGGCAGCCAGTAGCGGCGGGTGGACGCGTGGAAGACGTCGACACCGGCCTCGGCCAGCGGCGTCAGCAGGGCGTCCAGCTCCTGCGGGGTCTCGGCGAGCTTCGCCTCGTACGCGTCCGCCTTCCACTGGGACATCCGGAAGAAGAGCGGGAAGGCGTCGGACACGGCGGCGCGGCAGGCGGCCACGATCTCGGCTGCGAAGCGGGTGCGGGCGACCAGGTCACCGCCGTAGGCGTCGGTACGCCGGTTGCTGCCGGACCACAGGAACTGGTCGATCAAGTAGCCGTGGGCGCCGTGCAGTTCGGCGCCGTCGAAGCCGAGGCGTTCGGCGGCGGCCGCCGCGTCGGCGAAGGCGGCGATGACGTCGTCGAGGTCCTTCTGCGTCATCGCGCGGCCCTTGGGCTCGCCGCTCAGGGAGATCCCCGAGGGCCCGACCGGCTCGGCGTCCGGGACGGGCCCGGCGCCCTCGGTGCGGGTGACCCCCACGTGCCACAGCTGCGGGATGATCGCGCCGCCCGCCCGGTGCACCGAGTCCGCGACGTCGGCCCAGCCCGCGAGCGCGGCCTCGCCGTGGAAGCGCGGGACCCGGTCGCTGGTCCCGGCGGACTCGTGGTCGACGTAGGTGCCCTCGGTGATGATCAGCCCCACGTCGGCGGCGGCGCGGCGGGCGTAGTAGTCCGCCACGTCCTGCCCCGGAACGCCGTCCGGGGAGAACTGCCGGGTCATGGGTGCCATCGCGATCCGGTTCCGGGCGGTGAGCCCGCGCACCGAGAACGGCCGGGAGAGGGCGTTCGCGGCCCGGTCGGCGGCGCTCACGACGTCCGCCGCGCCTGTCGTGTTCGCCGTCGTCGCGTCTGCTGTCGTCGTGTCTGTCACGTCGGTGTCCTGTCCGTAGCCGGGGGGTGTCCACCCGGGCCCAACACGTCCGGGGCGCGTGGACATCCCGGCTTCGGCCGCGACGACGGTAAAGAGTGGGCAAAGAACGGAGTCACCCTCCGGTGACCTGGCCGGATGAGGTCACCCGGGTTCGCCGGCGAAGGTCGGGGCCAGCGCCGCCCGCAGCCGCCCGGCGAACTCCGCCCCCCGGCCCTCGAAGCGTGGGTACTCCCCGGCGAAGTGATGCCACTCGACGTAGCCCAGCGCCTCGTCCAGGTCCTCCCGTCCCACCCGCGTCCGCCCGTTCTCCGGCCACTCCCCGCTCAGCCGGAACACCTCCTGGAGCAGGTCGAAGGGGAGCGGGTGCCGCTCCGCGAGCAGGGTCGCGTCGTAGAGGTCCTTGCCCTGGGCGTACATGTCGTTGATCAGCCACATCACCTTCCAGGCCAGGGACAGCGCGGGCGTGGCCCCGTACAGGACCGCGCCGGACGGCAGGACGACCCGCTCGGGCGGCTCGGGCAACTGCTCGCCGAAGACGAAGTCCAGCTGCACCCAGCCGCCCGGGGTGCCGGGAGCCTCCCAGGGCAGCATCATGCGGCGGCCCGGCACCCGCTCGTACGTCCAGATGTCCTCGCACACGGCCCCGGCGGCATGGAGCAGCACCCCGTGGGCGCCCCGCGCGGCCTGCGCCTCGGCGGCGGCCGCGACCCCGGCCAGCAGGTCCGAGGTCCGCCCCTCCTCCATCCGCCACGACGCGGGGGCGACCACGAAGTCCAGGTCACCGGGCTCGCGCGCCTCCTCGCCGAACCACAGAGCCATGAGCACGCTCCCGCGCATCACCAGCGACTCGGCCCACGGGGAGCCCGCCACGCCGTCCCGTACGGCGGCCAGCACCGCGGCCCGGGCCCGCTGCCAGGCCCGGGTGGCCGCGGGGGAGGGGAAGACGGGGTCGGCGGTGCGGAAGGCGTTCGGGAACTGCTTGAGCGCGGGGTCGAAGACGGTGCGCTGCACGGCGTCGTCGTCCATCACCCGCACCATCGTCCCCGGCACGGCGTCCAGGAAGCGGCGCCGTGCGTCCGGCCCGGCGGAGGGGTGCACGGGGCCGGCCGTCGGCACCACCGTGGGAGAGGGCGGGCGCTGTTCGCTGCTCATGTCGCTTCCAACCATCCTTCGTCCAGCTCCGGACCGCTGTCCAGGAGCACGTACTCCCGCTCCACGTCGACCACTTCGTATCCGTGCGCGGCCAGCTCCGCGAGCAGTGCGTCCAGCGCCAGTGCCGCGCGCCGGTCGCCCGTCCGGTGGCAGCGCTGGGTGACGAAGCGCTCCTCCCGGCCGTCCGCCCGCACACGGCGCGCGTTCCACGAGACGTGCGCGCCGTGCCGCACGGCCACCTCGACGAGGGCGGCCCGGCTCCCGTCCGCCGCGTCCTTGTCCGCCCCGTCGAGCAGGAGCTTCACGTGATGCTCGAAGTGGCGTCGGCTGTCCGGGTGTTCGCTTCTAAGGACGTCGGCGTCGTCGCGTGGCACCTCCGCCGCCCACGGCGCGCACTCGACCTTGAGGCGCGCCACGGCGAACCCGTCCCCGGCCAGCGCCGCCCCGGCCGCGCGGACGGCGGCGAGCTCGTCCTCGTAGGACGGCCGGCTCCCGCGCAGCGTCAGCATCGGCTGGGAGGCGGTGCGGCCCCGCGCCAGCGCGATGTGCGTGAACTTCACATCGGGCCGGAGGGCGGCCCAGCGTTCCAGCCTGCGGAGTTCGTCGCCCTCGCACAGCACGGTCATATGGCTCTCGTACACCGGGACAGCATGCCGCAGCTGATGCGAACGGGCACACGAATACCCGGGTGCCGGGCAGCACGCGCGGGGCACCGGGTGCCGGGTGCGGGCTTGGCGGTGCCCATGACATCCGTCATGCGGATCCATGACAGTCGGCATCCCGCCGGGCGGCCGGACCCGGGCAGGTTGGAGTCACGGAGTCACGCACACGATCACGGAGACCGCCGGGGCGATCGGGACCACCGCATCGCCGGGCGACGACAGGGGAGTTGATCTCGCACCATGACGGCATCCGCACACCCCTCCCGCACCGGGCCCGACGCGCGGGAAGCGGGCAGCACGCAGGGAAGGCACGGGAAGCGGCAGACCACCTTGGAGCAGCTGGGCGGACCCGCCGGCCTGGTGTACAGCATGGTGCCGGTCACCGCCTTCGTCGTCGCCAACGCGGCGCTCGGCCTGACGGGTGCCATCGTCACCGCCCTCGGCGCCGGCCTGGCGATCACCGTGCTGCGCCTGGTCCGCAGGGAGCCCCTCCAGCCCGCCCTGTCCGGTCTGTTCGGCGTCGCGGTCGCCGCGTTCGTCGCCTGGAAGACGGGGTCGGCCAAGGGCTACTTCCTGCTGGGCATCTGGTCCAACCTCGCGCTGGCCGCGGTCTTCCTGCTCTCGGTGGCGGTACGCAGGCCGCTGGCCGGCATCGTCTGGGGCGCACTCAACGGGACCGGTACGGCCTGGCTGCGCGACAAGCCCTCGCGGCGCGCCTACGACATCGCCACGCTCACCCTGACCGCCGTCTTCGCCGCCCGGTTCGTCGTCCAGCAGTGGCTGTACGACGAGGACCGGACCGGCTGGCTGGCCTTCGCGAAGCTCGCCATGGGCTATCCGCTGCTGGCCGTCGGCCTGCTCGTCGTCCTGTGGGCGGGCCGCAGTTCGGCGAAGCGGCTCAAGAGGGCGGAAGGGCCGGCGGCCCGCTGAAGCGGGACCCCGCCACGGCTCCGGCCCGCTCACCCCATCCCCCTCCGACACCCCACCCCACCCCCATCCGGGAGGAACACGTGAAGCCCCGCCGAACGACGTCCCGACCCACGGACCGAGCGGCCCAACTCACCGCCGCCGGACTCGTCACCGCCCTCGCGCTGACGGTCACCCTCGTCGCCCCGGCGGCCCCCGCCGCCGCGGCCCCGCAGGAGGCCGGGAACAGGGCGGCCATCGCGACCGCGACGGACGGCGTCACGCACGAGGAGAACGACCGGGTCCCCGAGGGAGCGGTCTGGACCCAGCACTACTTCCCCTCGTCCGACGGCTCGGACACCGAGCTGCACGCCGACGTCCTGCTGCCGGAGGGCCTGGCCGAGGGCGAGAAGGTGCCGGTGATCCTCTCGGCGGGCGCGTACTTCGGGCACGCCGGGGAGATCGTCCCCGAGGGCCACGAACGCTCCGGCCCCTCGGCACGCTTCCAGGACTTCATGAAGGGCACCGACCTGTTCGAGAAGGGCTACGCGTTCGTGATGGTGGACACGCGCGGCTTCGGCGGCTCCACCGGCTGCCTGGACTTCGGCGGCCCCGGCGACCGGGCCGACGTCGAGGCCGCGATCGACTGGAGCGCGGGCCGCCCGTGGTCCACGGGGGCGGTGGGGATGTACGGCAAGTCCTTCGACGCGCTCACGGGCCTCATCGGCAACAACGCGGACCGGGACGCCCTCAAGGCGGTCGTGGCCCAGGAGCCCGTGTGGGACGCCTACCGCCTCATCCACTCCCACGGCGTGCCGCGCCCGAACGTCGTCGCCACCGCCACCACGTACAACGCCATCGCCGCCATGCCCGGGATGAAGGACGACGACGCCCGCTACCGGGCCAACGCCGCCTACGAGAAGAAGCACCCGGAGTGCTTCGTGGAGAACTCGGACGGCTACCGCATCGCCGACCCCGCCGACCCGTACTGGACCGAACGCGACCAGTCGGAGAAGGCCGAGGGCACCGACACCCCGCTGTTCTTCACCCAGGGGTTCACCGAGTCCAACACGAAGCCGGAGGGCATGCGGGAGTTCCTGGCCAACCACCAGGGCCCGAAGCGCGGTTGGCTCGGCCCGTGGGACCACGTGCGGGGCAACGAGAAGGACGAGAAGGGGCGCCTGGAGATGGGCCGGGCGGGCTGGTTCGAGGAGACGATGTCGTTCTACGACCAGTACCTCAAGGGCGAGAAGCCGACGGCCGACCGCCCGCCGTACGCGATCCAGGACTCCACCGGCGCCTGGCGTGCCCAGAAGACCTGGCCGGAGCCGGACCGGTCGGTGACCGTGCCGCTGGGTGACGGCGTCTACGCGGACACCGGCAAGGCCCCATCGGTGAGCGGGAAGTCCGGCGAGGCGTCCCGAGAGGCGTCCGGCGAGGCGTCCGCGAAGACTCCCGGCAAGAAGCCCGGGGCGAGCTACGTCGTACGCTCCCGGCCGCTGGACCGGCCCACCCGGATCACCGGCACCCCGCGGATCTCGATGACGGCCGAGGGCGAGGGGAACGTGATGGTCAAGCTGTACGACGTGGCCGAGGACGGCCAGGCCGTGATGTTCGACGAGCAGGTCTCCCGCCTGGACGCGGACCGGTTGGCCCTCGACCTCAAGTCGGCCGACTGGACCCTGGACGCGGGCCACACGCTGGCCGTGGAGATCGGCACGATCGGGACCGGCGACTGGCTCGACACCCCGTCGCGGCAGACCGTACGGATCACGAACGCACGGCTCCACCTGGCGCTGGACGACCCGTCCGACGACACGCCCACGGCCGGTGAGCGCGCACCGTACCTGGACACGTACATCAGCGCGTACACGACCCGACTCCCCTCGGGGAAGCCGGCGTTCACGCTCCCGGCCCTGAAGGACCGGACGAAAAGCGCCCCCTGATCGACCGATGATTTCGCCGCCCCCCGCCGGTCATCACTGCGACACCGACCGGACGGGGGAAGGCGCCCGCCGGGCCCCGCCCCCACCCAACAGACGGGACACGCCATGACCGACAACGCCGTGAAGGGCCCTGCGAGCTACTTCCCCTCGATCGAGAAGAAGTACGGCCGCCCGGTCGCCGAGTGGAAGGACCTCATCCGCAGCTCCCCGCTGACGAAGCACAGGGAGCTGGTCGGCTGGCTCAAGTCCGAACACGGCCTGGGCCACGGGCACGCCAACGCCCTGGTGGCGCACACGCTGGCGGAGGACAGCGCCCGCTGACCCCTGAGCCCCGCCCCCTGCCCCCCACGTCGTTGAACACCGCCGTTTGTCGCCGCTTGCCCGCAGATATGTCCGCGCTCGGTAACCGAGGGATCCCACCCCGGCGTTCGCATGTCTGGATGGGTGCACGGCATCGGGTGGACACGGCAAGAGAGGCGGGCGGACATGGGGAAGCACCAGGGACGGGCCTGGCACGGCAGGCTCTTCGCGGCGGCGCTCGGCGTGACGGCGCTGGCCGCCGCCGCCTCGGTGTGGACCGCCCAGGCCGACACCACCGGAGGCAGGCCGCAGGGCGGAGACTCCTCGGCGGCCACCGGGGAACGGCCGGTCAAGAAGGTGGCGGCGGACATCGCACACGCCTCGGAGGCCGGCCCGCGGGGCGTCAACATCACCATCGACGACGGACCGGACCCGGTCTGGACCCCGCAGGTGCTGCGCCTGCTGAAGGACGAAGGCGTGAAGGCCACCTTCTGCATGGTGGGCACCCAGGCCGAGGCCTACCCGGACCTGGTCAAGAAGGTCGTGGCGGACGGCCACCGGCTGTGCAACCACACCGTCTCGCACGACACCACCATGGACACCAAGTCCGAGACCTACCAGTCCCAGCAGATCCTGGACGCCGAACGCATGATCATCAAGGCGTCCGGGGGCGTCCGCTCGCAGTACTACCGGGCCCCGGGCGGCGCCTTCACCCCGTACAGCCGGCAGCTCGCGGCGTCCCACGGGATGCGGCCGCTCGGCTGGAACGTCGACACCAAGGACTTCGAACACCCCGGTGCGGACACGATGGTCGCCACCGTCAAGCGCGAGATCTCGGGCGGCCCGACCGTCCTCTTCCACGACGCGGGCGGCGAACGCTCCGAGACCGTGGCGGCCCTGCGCGAGGTCCTGCCCTGGCTGCGGGAACAGGGCTACACCTTCGGCTTCCCCGTCCGCTGAGCGAGTCTCCGCGATTCAGCTGCCCCCGGCCGAACACAGAATCTGCACACGCCAGTAGAGTGCGGTGCTTGTTCGATTCGCCGGGGGCGGAGGAGGAGGAATCGTGGGGGCACAACTGCGGGACACCGCTGCGGAATTGGCGGGCGTGCTGTGGCGCGAGCACACCGTGTACCGGGAACGGTCCGGGGGCATGGTCATCCGGGGCGAGCACGTACGGCGCTGGATCAGCCTCGCCCCGGCGGGCGGCCGGGACGAGATCCTGGTACGCGCCGGCCGCATCCTGGACGGCGGCACCACCGCCCCGGCGCGCTCGGAGGCCGTGGTGCCCCATTCCGCCGGTACGGACGTACTGGCCGCAGCCTGCCGCCGCCTGCTGGCCGAGGCGGCATCCGATGCGGAGCGGGTCACGCAGGGCGGGGCGGCGCCCGGATCCGGCCGGGCCCGCCGCCCGGGAAAGACCGCGCGCCGCAAGGGCAGGGGGCGCCACACCGGCTTCGGCTCGTGGGTCATCGTCATCTGCGTCGTCGGGTTGATCGGCCTGTACGTCTACAGCAACGCGACGCTGCACGGCTGAGGGGCGGCCCGAGCCGGGCCGGCGGAATGACCGCGCGCCGCTGTCACCACCACGCCCGACAGTCCTCCACGGAGATCTCGGCGACAGCCGCGTCCCTCACCTGCTCCAGGCCCGGGACATAGGGGCGAACGTCGGCAAGCGGGGTGCAGAAGGTGACGTTCGAGGTGAGGAGGCCCTTGTCGGTATCGGCGCACGACAACGAGACGTACGCCCTCCCCCGGGAGTCGCCGAACTCCTCCTGCGCCTTCCGGAGGCAGGCGCACACGTATGCCAGACACCGACGGACAAGGAGCGGCGTGCGTTCGTGCGGCGCGGCGGGGAGGTCGTAGTCGGTCATGCCTCTTCCGTTGACCGTGGTCTCCTCCGCCAGCCGGTCGACGTAGCGGCGGCCGGGCGTCTCCGGCCGGAGACCGGTGAGGACGCGTCCACCGGCAGCGGTGACGGACCACCCGCCTGCCACGACGTCGCGGAACATCGGCGGGATGTCCTGATGGCTCAGACCGGAGAGGTCCGTCGCCCGCAGGAGTTCCCGCATGCGAGCGTTGCTCCGCACCTACGTCGCCTCCGGCAAGAAGGGTTTGGCCGCCCCACCCCAGGAGAAGACGAATCCACCCCGTGAAGCGTCGTAGGTGACGGCGGCCCCCGAGCTGTCCAGTGAGAACCGCTCATGGAGCCACCCGTCCATGGCCAACGCCGCCGCCTCGGACCGGTAGTCACTCAGCGGACAGTCGAGTGAGGCCGTGCGAAGGAGAACGCCGTCGGGTACGAGCTCACTCAGGGCGCGGGCGTTGAGGGACACCCCGAAGGCCAGCCAGGCGGCGTCCTCCCAGTGCAGGCCTGCTGCCGGGAGACCGAGCCAGATCTTCCGGTGGATCCGCATGCTGTGCGGCGGGACCCCGCCTTCGAGCGATGCGGCTTCGGCCCGCAGATTCACTGCGAGGCCACCCGCCGGACCGCGAAAGCGGTACGCGAACGCGTGGATCACGGGTCCTTCAGCCGCCGGCCGTGTCCGTCTGCCCGGCGCCCTCCGCCCGGCCCGCCTTCTCCCGCATCTTGCGCACCAGCTCCGCCTTCTGCTCGGCCGCGTTCTTGCGGTCGAGATTGCGGTGCGGCCCGTTGTTCTGCCGTTCGGCGCGGGACTGCCGCTTGCGCTGGCCTCCGCCCATGCCCACGGGATTGTTGATGTTCTTGCTGTCGGTCATGGATTCTCCCGGAATGAGGTGATCTGAACCGTCGGTCCAGCGACGTGGACCGCGCCCGCCGTGAAAACGGCCCAGAGCAGATCCTGGCATCCGAAGAAGGACTCCCCCCAACTGTCCACCCGGACATGGACGCGGAACGGTCCGGCCACGGTGGCGTCCCACCACGCCCAGCCCCGGGAGTCCTCGTCCGGGTCGAAGCGGTACAGCCAGTCCTGGAGATCCCACGGCCGGCCGCCCCCGGGGTGCTCCGCGTACGCCTCGCGGCCCGCCCGGGCGAAGCGCGGTGCCCGCTCCCCGCCTCCGGAACCCACCGCCGCGAACCACGCCGGGACCTCGTCGACCGGCAGGCTCGCCTGCTCGAAGTCCGCCGTGAAGCCGAGCCGTACAGCGGGTGCGAGCACCGAGCGCAGGCGCTCCACGTACTCCCCGGCGGCCCCGGAGACATCGATGACGAAGAGGGAGAGAACCGGGGGCGCGGCATCCGCACCCGGGCGCTCCCGGAGACGAAGGAGCTCGGCGGTCAGACTGTCCCTGGTGTGCCGCATCCGAGGCGGTAACCCTCCCCGGGACCATCCGGCCCGCTCACCCGCTCTCATAGTCCTCGATCAGCCGCGCCACCAGTTGGTGGAGGGCCGCCGCCCTGAGCGGGTCCTCACCCTGTTCGCGTTGTTCGCGCAGGGCACGCTCGGTCGCCCGGAGCCGGTCCCACGCGGACGGCTCCTGGTCCATGACCTGGTCGATCAGGGGACGCGTGATCAGCGCGAGGCACTCGGCCAGTCGCAGCCCGGTGGCCCGCGCCGGCGGTGACGTATCGGCGTCGGCGTATCCGGTGGTCAGGTACCGGGCGGGGTCGGTCAGACTCCAGCCGACAACCTCCCCGGCCCGCACCAGGAGCGCCAGACCGGGGGCGATCCCGATCCGGGCGTCGAGCGGAGTGCCGACGACTCCGGCATTCCGCAGGCAGACCAGCTCCCTCGCTTCGGGGTCGCAGGACAGCACCGTCGTCTGCGCGAGCGCGACATCCTGCTTCTCCTGTGCGCGGAGCCCGCCCGGGACGGCCGGGGGCCCCGCGGGCAGGCTGATGCCCGCCTCTGCCGGGGCGGACGCGGGGGGCAGGTAGAGCCCTACGGCCACCAGCTCGCGGCCGGCGTTGTCGAACAGCAGGTCGTCCGTCTCCGAACCCAGCCACTCCCGGCTTCCGAAGGTGCTGGGGAGCAGCCGCTCGAATCCGGCCCGGTCGCTGAACGCACCCACGATCACCTGGGGGATGTCGAGGGCGAGGCGCGGAGCGGCGGTGAGCGGCGCGTCCGTCACCGCGGCGCGCAGCGTGTCCAGCGCGATTTCCACAGGTGAGCCCCTCACCGGATCTGATCGGCGGGCGCCATCCTGCCGCCCCTGCTGTCCGGAATGTTGCCGCTCACCCTATCGTCGTGGGTCATGGGCCGGCCCGGGTCGTCGGGCGAGCCGCCGAACGCCCCGGCTCCGCTCTCCCCTCTGGTTCTGGTCTCCGTGGCGCTTGACGCACCTGGTAAACAGCCGCCATGACGCACTACGCGGATCTGACGCCGTACACGTACGGCAGCGACAACTGGACTGCTGGGGACGCAGGCCTCTGGCGGGGAGTTCCGGTTCTGAACGTGGGCCGGCTCGGACGCGGCAAGAGGTACGCGAAGGGTGTCCCGCCACCGAGTCCGACGGAGACGCTGAAGCGCATGACCCGGACCCATCCGGTGCAGCAGACTCGGGGCCATCACCGCTGTCCCTGGTGCGCCTCACGACTGTCTCCCCGGCGCCCTGAAGCTCCTCAGGGGAGCGCTGACATACGAGTGATGGGTAGGGGTGTGGCGTATGCCGCCCCCGAACTCGTCGCCCACTACGTCGAAGCCCACGGCTACCTTCCGCCGATGGAATTCGTCGAGGCGGTGCTGCGGTGCTGTCCTCCGACACCGTCGCCTGAGCACGCGAGAATTCCGGGCCTGGCCGGCACCCCACCCCGCCGAAGATGCCACGATGCGTGTCCATGAAGACAGAGAAGGCACCGCCGGGCAGCCGACTGCTCGTCGTGGACGACGAGCCCGCCATCCTCGATGTCCTGGCGACCTCGCTGCGCTTCCTCGGGTACGACGTCGTCGAGGCGACGACGGGGCGCGCCGCGCTCGCGGCTGTCCGGGAGCACGCTCCCGACCTCGTGCTGCTCGACGTCATGCTGCCCGACCTGGACGGCTTCGAAGTGGTCCGGCGGCTGCGACAGGGCGGCTCGGACGTGGCCGTGGTCTTCCTGACCGCGCGCGAGAGCGGGTCCGATGTGGTGGACGGGCTCGATCTCGGCGCCGATGACTACATCACCAAGCCGTTCCGGCTGGCCGAGGTGGCGGCCCGGGTACGGGCGGTGATGCGCCGGGGCGAGGGCAGGAGGGCAGGTGCCACACTCGTATGTGCCGACCTGGAGATGGACACGGACACCTACGAGGTACGTCGCGCGGGACAGCGGGTGGACCTGTCTCCCACCGAGTACCGGCTGCTGTGCCACCTGCTGCGGAACCGCGGGAAAGTGCTCACGCATACGCAACTCCTGGAGCACGTCTGGGATTTCGGGGACGGAGATCCGGGCGTGGTCAAGACCTACGTCTCCTACCTCCGTCGCAAACTGGACTCCCTGGGCCCGCCGTTGATCGAGACCCGCCGCGGCATCGGCTACACCCTGCGCGAACCGGACGACCGGTGACTCCCCGGCGTACCGGACGGCTGGTCCTGCGACCCCGCTCGTTGCGCGGCCGGCTTCTGCTGGCCGTTCTGGCGCTCGCCGCGGTCGTGCTGCTCGCGCTGGACGCGGTGGTCTACGGGGCCCTGCGCGGCTATCTCCTGGACCGTACGGACACCACGCTGCGGGCCGTACGCCAGCGAGTGGCCCAGCAGTTGAGCGAGCCGGGCGCGGAAGCGCGGCTCGGCAACGACGTACGGCTGCTGGGCGCCTCGGAGTTCCACCTCCAACTGCACCGCCCCGACGGCAGGGTGCGGGAGCTGGCGCCGGGGCTGCGCGATCCCTCGGGCGCCGCGCCGAAGGTCCCCGACCCGCTGCCCCGGTCGGGCGGCCGGGAGCCGGTCACCGTGGGGCCGACGCGGCCGGGAGGTCCCGAGTACCGCATGCTCACGCAGCGCGTTCCGGGGCGAGGCATCCTTGTCGCCGCCGTACCGCTGGACCAGACGGAAGGCACACTCCGCCGTCTGCTGATCATCGAGGCGGCCGCCACGGGTGGTGCGCTGGTGCTGCTGGCCGGCGCCGGACTGGGGATCCTGCGGCGAGGTCTGCGGCCCCTGGAGGAGATGGCGCACACCGCGGACACCATCGCCGCCGGACACACCGCCGTCGAGGTCGGGCCGGCCGACGAGGACACCGAGGTGGGCCGACTCGGACTGGCCCTGAACACGATGCTGGCCCGGCAACAGGCCACACAGGACCGCCTGCGCCGGTTCGTCGCCGACGCCTCCCACGAACTGCGTACGCCGGTGACGGCCGTGCTCGGTTACGCCGACCTGCACCAGCAGGGCGCCCTCACCGTGCCCGAACAGCGGGACCGCGCGATGGACGGCATCACCAGGGAGGCGCTGCGGATGCGGCGCCTGGTGAACGACCTCCTGCTCCTCGCCCGCCTGGATGCCGTGCCGACCGGAGACCACAGCCCAGTCGACCTGGCCGTGGTCGTCCACGAAGCGGTGGCGGCCGCGCGCGCGGCCGACCCCGACCGGCCGCTGTCCGTGACGGCTCGGGACGGCACCGAAGTACCCGGCGACGCCGAGCAGTTGCGGCGCGTCCTGGACAACCTGCTGGCGAATGTCCGCAACCACACCCCGCCCGGAACGGCGGCCCGGATCACCGTACGGACGACCGCCGTCACCGACGCCGCGTACGGGACGGAGCCCGGCTCCCGGGGGAGCAGCGGCCGGACGTACGGCACCGCAGCGGCCATGCCCGGAGGCGCACGCGTCGAGATCGAGGTCGCCGACGAGGGTCCCGGTATCGCTGCCGAGGCGCTGCCGCAGGTGTTCGAGCGCTTCTACCGTGCCGCCCCCGCCCCCGGCGGCGACAGCAGCGGACTGGGGCTGGCGATCGTGGCGGCGATCGCGGAGGCGCACGCCGGCACGGTCGCCCTCACCAGTGCGGAGGGTGAGGGCACACGGGTGACGGTGAGTCTGCCTCTCGACCACGCCCGCGACCGGCGCGCGGTCACCTGACGCGCGGGGCCGGAACGGGGCGACGTACGAGGGACGCCGGGCCTCCCGGCACTCACAAAAACGCCAGGCTTCCGGCATGACCGTCCAGGATCCGGTCGGGTTCGGTGTCCAGAACGCCGCGCAGCAGCGTCGCGTACACATCGCGGAAATCGACCGTGGTGCGCAGGTCGTCGTCGGTCAGGTCGGTCAGGCTCGGCTGGTCACCGTAGAAGCCGCCCTTGACCGGCTCGCCGAGGACGAACACCGGCCCCGAGGTGCCGTGGTCCGTCCCCTGGCTGGCGTTGGCCTGGGGACGGCGGCCGAACTCCGAGTAGACGGCGACGACGACCCTCCGCCCGGCCTTCGTCTTCCGTACGCGTTCCAGGAAGCCGGTCAGGTCCTTGTCGAGCGCGCCGAGCAGCCGGGACTGGGTGGCCTTCTCGTTGGCGTGGGTGTCGAAGCCGCCGAGGCTCACGCTGTAGGCACGCGTCGACACCCCGGCCTCGATCGCCCGCGCCACGACGTCGAGTTGTGCGCCGAGGCCCCCCTGACCGCCCGCGGAGGCCCCTTCATTCCCGTCCTCCTCGTCGCGAGGCTCTCCGGGATCCTGCGTCTGCGGTTCCTCCCCGCTCCCGCCGAAGGACGAGGAGACCTTCACCAGATCGGACAAAGAGGCCCCGGCCCGCCGGAGCAGCGGGTGGGCGTCCCGCTCGACGTCCGACAACGCGGTGCAGCGGCGCAGCCAGGCGTCCGGCAGCTTCCGGCCTCCCAGCCGTACCGCCGCTCCCGCGGTGGTCTCCCCGGCCATCAACGGCGGCAGAGTGGCGCCCACGGAAACCCCCTTCAGCGGATCGCCGTCGCCGGCGTGGTCCAGCCAGCGGCCCAGCCAGCCGGAGGGCACCGGTCCCGAGGGCGACGCGGTCTGCCAGATCGCCATCGACCGGAAGTGGCTGTGGTCGGGCCGGGGATACGAGACCCCCGGACCACCGCGAGCCGGCGCTCGTCCCAGAGCTTCTTCAGCCCGCCCAGGCCCGGGTTCAGGCCGAGCCCTTCCCCGAGGGGCAGGACTTCCTTCTCCGCGTAGGCGAGGTCGCCGCGCAGGTCCTGGTACCGGGGATCGGCGGCCGGCACCAGGGTGTTGAGCCCGTCGTTACCGCCGTACAGAGTGACGAGTACGAGCACGGAGGCGTCGGCGTCCGGCTCACCGGAGCCGGTCGCGAGCAGCTCGTCCACGCCCCACGCGGTCGCTCCGGCGGCGAGCGCGACTCCTCCGGCGACCCCGCTGGTGGTGAGGAACTTCCGTCGGGTCCAGGTGTCCACGGTCGCTGTCTCCTTCAGCTCAGTACGAGGTGTTCGGGGGCGGTCAGCGCGATGGCCGTGACCTTCCGCGGGTCCTGCGCCGATGCGGCGAGCGCCTTGCGGGTGGCGTCGCCCCAGTCGCCGGTGCCCAGCTTCCGGGCCAGCAGTTCGGGCCGTTCGCCGGCGGAGGCGCGCTCGACGTCGCTCAGATCGGCCTGCCGTACGAGGCCTTCCGCGAACCCGATCCGCACCTGGGCGGCCGCCGTGGTCAGCCAGGCGGCCCCGGCCGGCCAGCCACCGACGCTCTCGGGTGCGAAGGGCACCTGCCCGAGTCCGCTCAGCGTGCGGGTCAGCAACTGCCTCCGCGTCCTCTCCGGCAGCTCCGAGGGCCTGACCCCCAACGCCCGCAGACTGCCCACCACGTACTCGACCGGCTGCTTGACCAGCACGTTGTCGGCATCCGAGAACGCGGCGTCCGTGAAGAGGGCCCGGAACATCGCGGTGCTGTCGCGCTGCTTCCCGTAGGCGGCGGTGACCCGTTCGAGCGCGGCTTCGTCCGGACCTTTCTCAGCGCTCACGAGCGCGCGCCACATGCGCGCCGCCACATGGGCGTGCGAGTCCGGCAGACTCACCAGATGATCCACGAGCGTCTGAGCCGTGAAGCCCGCCTTCACCCCGACGACGGTGCGCGGGGCGGGATCGTGCCGACGCGACCGAAAGCGAGCCTCCCAGGGATTCTTACTCCGATCCACGGTCCATCCGGTGAGAACGGCCGCCGCCTGCCGCACGTCGGTCTCGGTGTAGTTGCCGACGCCGAGGACGAACAGCTCCATCAGCTCCCGGGCGAGGTTCTCGTTGGGCGCCTTCGCCGTACTGCCACCGGCGTCGAGCCACACCATCAACGCGGGGTCCACGACCATGGCACGGGCCAGCGCCCGGAAGTCACCGCCACCGAGACGCCGCAGTGTCTCGTTCTGCTGGAGCATCGCCGCGCCGGACTTCACCTTCTGGATCGAGGTGGCCCAGTGGTTGTGCCACAGGAGGGTGCGTTTCTCCTGCCACGGATGTTCGGCGGCCACCATCCGGTCCAGCCACCACACGGTCAGCTCCTCCCGCTGCTCGCGCAGAGCCAGGCGGTACGCCTTCCGTACGGGATCGGCCGCGCCTTCGGACTCCGTGGCGGCGTCGGCCGTTCCCCTGGCCCCTGGCACCGGTCCGGCGGGATCGGAGGCACGGCCGGCGGGCCGGTCCTGCCCGCGTCCCTTCCGCTTCTCCCGCGCCTCCGCGTTGCGAGGGGGCAACGGCCCCAGCCGAGGGGCGGGTGTGGCGTCGACACCGCCGTCGACCGCCTCCGCCAGCACCCGGTCGAGGGTCGCGTCGAACCCGGCCCGCACGGCCGCGTCCACCGCATCCGCACCGGCATCGAACCCCGCGCGCTGAAGCAGGCGCGTGACCCGCGCCCTGGTATCGAGTGTGCGTCCCATGCCGCTGAGCGTGCCGGGCCACTGTCCCGACCAGGTCAGGGGAGCGTGGGAAATCCGTGTGAACCCTCACGCTTGGACGAAGCGCCGCACGAGCGAACGGTGATGCCGACGGGCACGGGCATGGGCACGGGCATGGGCATGGGCACGGCGAAGGCCCGGGTGCCGCGGCGCGCGCTCAGAGGTGGCCGTCCAGGAACGTCCGTACCTCGTCGATGGTCATGGGCCCCGTGCCGTGTGCCACTGCCGTTCCCTCTTTCAGCAGGAGGCAGGACGGGGCTCCGGTGATCCCGTATCGCTCGGTTGCCGCCGGGCAACGCGTGATGTCGGTGCGGACGACCGTCAGGCGGCCCGTGCAGGCGGCGGCGATGTCGCCCGCGACGACATCCATCGCCCGACAGGGCTCGATTGCCTTGGGCCATGCCCCGGTGAAGTAGGCGAGAACCGGGACTCGGCTTCTCGCGAGGATGAAATCGAACTCCGCGTCCTCACTAGGCCGGTGGACCAGTTTCGGCATGGGAACTCCTCCTGACCTCACGCTTCGTACTCCACCCTCCACCCCATCATCCCTCGCGTGCTGTGCCAGGTGGCCCCTGGAGCGAGCGGCCCGGCCCCTCGCCACGACGGACGGGTGACGCGTCAGCTGACCCGGAGGCCGACCGCCAGCGTCAGTTCAAGGACCCGGTGGGGTGATGCGAGATCGGGGAACAGCTCCCGCAACTGCGACATCCGGTAGCGGACTGTCTGAGGATGGACGAACAACGCCGCCGCGACCTCGTCCCGTCTGCCTTGGTGCAGCAGCCACTCCCGCAACGTCTCCTCCAGCCGTCGTGCGGTCGCGGCAGGCAGGGTCTGCAACGGTGCGAGGGCTCGGGCGCGCAAGTCTGCGAACGCGTCCGCGTCGGCGCTGAGCACCAGGTCGGGCAGGTGGTCCTCGGTGTCGCGAATGTCGGGGGAGAGGGCTCGTGCGCGTAGGGCTCGTGCGTACGAGGCGGACACGTGGGTCCAGGGCCGGGGCGGGCCGACCACGGCGGCGCGGTCGGTCAGCTGCCGGAGGAGACGTGACCGGTCGGCATCGGGGACGAGCAGCACACCGGTGGCATCCGGCAGATCGTCGAGGACGAGGGTGCTCGGGTCGAGCGCACGGTAGACAGGCCGGGCCTGGGCGGCGGGCAGCAGCACCGCGGTCAGCGAAACCGGAGGCTGCCACCCGGCCCGTTGGCCGGAGGCCAGCAGCACGTCCGAGCCGGCGCCGGCGAGGAGCTCGCGGGCCAGGTGTTCCAGGTGGCGCTCGTGGGCCCTGCCCCGGGCGGCCAGTTCGTCGGCGTGGCCCGCGGCGCTCGCGGCGGAGAGCTCGTCGATGTAGGCGAAGGTCAGCTCGGCGAACTTGGCGACCTCGGCGGCGGGCAGCCCAGCGGGTACGGCACCCGCTGCCAGGCATCGCCAGGCCACGCGGGCGCCGACGCGGTAGGCGCTGAGCAGGGCGTCCATCGAACGCCCGTCGCGCACCTCGCCGCGGCCCAGCTCGTAGGCTGCGTCATCGCCGTCGCCGCCCGTGGCGTTCCCGCTCGCGAGGTCCAGATAGTGCCCCAGGGCGGTGCGGACGGCTCGCCGGATGGTGGCGCCCATCCGGCCCGAAAGGGCATTGGCGTAGGAGGGGACCTCGTCGATGATCGCTTGGACGATCTCGTCGGCGGTGGTCTTCAGCGCGGCCCGAAGCGCGGTGACCGTCGTCTCATCCAGAGCCAGCTCGCTGGCCCTCCGGGCTGCATGACTCACGTTTTTGTTCCTTGCGAACAATTCAGTCGACCAGATTCACGTCCTGAGGTCAGGACTTTACACCTCCACGCGCAGCAAGCTGGAGCCATGACGAGTACAGCCCTCCGCAGTAGGGCGTGGAAACTTCTGGAGATGGTCACGACGCCGCTGCTGCCGTCGGACTACCTCGACCTGGTCAGCCCGCTGCGTGCGGGCGCCGACCTGCGGGGGCGCATCGAGGCCGTACACCCCGAGACGGATGACGCCGCGACTGTCGTGATCAGGCCGGGGCGGGGCTGGCGCGGCCACACAGCCGGCCAGTACGTGCGGATCGGGGTCGACGTCGACGGAGTGCGCCTGTGGCGTGCCTACTCCGTCACCTCGCCGACAAACCGCCGGGACGGCCGCGTCACGATCACCGTCAAGGCGATCCCGGACGGCAAGGTCAGCAACCACCTGGTCCGCAGGGCGAAACCGGGCACGCTGATCCAGCTCGACCAGGCGACCGGTGACTTCGTCCTGCCGCGGGCCAAGCCCGCCAAGGTGCTCTACCTGACGGCCGGCAGCGGCATCACGCCCGTGATGGGCATGCTGCGCGACACCGAGTTCGACGACGTCGTCATGGTCCACTGCGCGCCTCAGCCGCAGGACGTGATCTTCCGCAAGGAACTGCACAGCCTGGTCGCGGACAAGAAGCTGCGGCTCACCGAGGTGCACACCGACATCGACGGCATGCTCGACATCGCCCGTCTCGACGAACTCGTACCCGACTGGGCCGAGCGCGAGACCTGGGCGTGCGGGCCCGCGGGCCTGCTCGACGCGGCCGAAGAACACTGGGCCGCGCACGGTGTCCAGGCACGCCTGCACACCGAACGCTTCCGTCCCGGCATCGTCGTCGCCGGCGAGGGCGGCGAGGTCACGTTCAGCACCACCGGCAGGACCGTGGCCGCGGACGGCGCCACGCCGCTGCTGGACATCGGCGAGGAAGCCGGCGTGCTCATGCCCTCCGGGTGCCGTATGGGCATCTGCTTCGGCTGCGTCACGCCGCTCAAGGCCGGCGCTGTCCGCGACCTGCGTACCGGCGAGATCACCGAGGCCGAGCCGGGCGTCCTCATCCAGACCTGTGTGTCCGCCGCGGCGGGCCCCTGCGACATCGAACGGTAGGAGCACCGTGACCGCCATCGACCCCACCGCCCACCTGACCGCGGAGCAGATCGAGGAGCTGGGCCGCGAGCTGGACGCCATCCGCGACGAGGTGATCGCCGACCGCGGCGAGAAGGACGCCGCCTACATCCGTAAGGTCATCTCGGCGCAGCGCAAGCTGGAGCTGGTCAGCAGGGGCGTACTGCTGTTCTCGATCTTCCCGCCCGCGTGGCTGATCGGCACCGCCGGGCTGTCCGTGGCGAAGATCATGGACAACATGGAGATCGGCCACAACATCCTGCACGGCCAGTGGGACTGGATGCGCGACCCGAAGATCCACTCCACCACCTGGGAGTGGGATCACGTCTCGCCGTCCGACCAGTGGAAGCACTCGCACAACGAGCTGCACCACACGTACACCAACGTGATCGGCAAGGACAACGACCTCGGCTACGGCATCATGCGCGTCGACGAGGACCAGAAGTGGCACCCCTTCCACCTCGGCCAGCCGCTGTGGAACTTCCTCAACGCCTGCTTCTTCGAGTACGGCATCGCCGCGTACGACCTGGAGCTCGGCAAGAACCTCCACAAGCGCCGCCGCAAGAACCCGGAGTTCCGCGCGCGGGCCCGGGCCGTGGGCCGCAAGATCCGCAAGCAGGTGCTCAAGGACTACGTGATCCACCCGCTGCTGTCGGGCCCGTCGTTCCTCACCACACTCGCCGCCACGTTCACCGCGAACCTGGTCCGCAACCTCTGGACCCACTCGGTGATCATGTGCGGGCACTTCCCCGAGGGCGTACAGGTCTTCGAACGCCGGTCGATCAAGGGCGAGACACGCGGCCAGTGGTACCTGCGCCAGATGATGGGCTCGGCGAACATCAGCGGCAGCAAGGCCATGCACTTCATGACGGGCAACCTGTCGCACCAGATCGAGCACCACCTGTTCCCGGACCTGCCGAGCAACCGGTACGCCGAGGTCGCGGTGAAGGTGCGCGCGCTGTTCGCGAAGTACGAACTGGAGTACGTCACCGGCCCGCTGCCCAAGCAGGTGTTCTCCGCGTGGCACAAGGTCTTCCGGCTCGCACTGCCGAACAAGCGGCCCAAGGCCGGAACGCCGGACCGCGAACAGGACCTCATCGCCGCCTGACGTCCCGCCGCACCTCAGCCCTTGGTGAGGATGGATCGGGCCGGAGCTCGGCTCGCCTCACGCGATGTGAGACAGCAGATGCTGGACTGCTGGCCCATCCTTCTCACCTGGAGCGGGATGACTGGACGGCCGCGAGTGTGGGGACAATCCTGGCGGACTTGCTGGGTGGGGGATCTTGCCGGACGAGGGCGGGCGAGTATGGCATTCGTGCAGGACATTCTGGTGTCGCTGGTGGCCAGCGCCGTGTTCGTCGCCCTGGCCTGGACATGCTCGAAAACCGCACGCCGGATGCTGCGCGGCATGGCAGCCCATCTGCTGCGTCTGGATGTGGAAGAGGTCTTTGCGGGTGGCCCGGACGCGGCAGCGGATCTCACGAGGGAGTTGAGCAGGGCTCGGGAGGTGGCAATCCTGACGAGCCGGGGCATGGACTTGCAACGCGGTCCGTTCCAGGAGCTGTGGCGGCGTTGCCAGGCAGGCAGTTGCCGGTGCCGCGTGCTGCTGCCACGTCTGGACGTGCCGACTGGTCAGCGGGACTGGATCAATGACCGGGAGGAGGAGCTGCAGGCCTTCGACAGCGCCTTCGGCACTGAGTTGTTGCGCCGCCAGATATCCAGTACGTACGACTACCTGGCACCGCTAGCCACCGGCGGAGTCGAGGTGCGTGGCTACAACTTCCCGCACTTGGCCCGAGTCGTCCTGACCGAGCGGGCGGTGTATGTGACGCGCTACCGGGCGGACCAGCACGGCTGGAGCACGGCCGTCTACAAGTACCGCCGGGGAGAGACGTACGACCTGTGGACCCGCGTGTTCACGAAGCTGTGGCAAGAGGGCGCTACCGGCTGACACGGACCGTGGAGCACGGCAGGCCGTCAACTGCGTTCACCGGGAGCGGTCGACGGCCACGTCCGGAGGCCGTCAGGCCGGGGCAGCGGCCTCGCGGCCCCTTCGCGTCCGCCGGCACAAGATCTCGTCGAAGGCGGCGCGTCCGCCGGTGGGATCGACGTAGTGCAACGTCAGCAGGGCTGCGATGACGGCGCCGAACAGGTCGTTTCGAGCGCTTAGGGATACATCCCTGCTCCCACGGTGTAATCACAGATCGTCAGGGGTTCCGTCGACGGCAGGCCCGCAACCGTCGGGAAGACTGGCGGCGATCAACGCGTAGGCCTCTTCGACGGTGTCGACCACGCCGAGGAGAGCCTTGTCGGACTTGCGACGCACTCGGTATCCACCCTCGACCAGTGGGTAGGCCGTGCCGACATCGTTCGTCCAGGGCCACCGGGTGCACCGGCTCAGGTACAGAACGCCGTGGCTGACCATGGGCCAGAGCTCGTGCAGCGACGGGTGCTGGTAAGCAGCTCGGGGAACGGCCGGATTGATGAGGTCCCTGCCATAAGACAAGATATCCGACCACTCTGCTGCCACGATCTCAGCCGCGCTCCGGGACTCTTCGCTACTCGTCGGTGTGATCACAGGTCGTGAACAGAACCATCGATGGCTGGGCCGCAGCCTTCGGGAAGGTTGGCGACGATCAGGGCCACCGCCTCCTCCACCGTGTCGGGTTCTCCCAGGATGGTGCCGTCGGACTGGCGGTGGACCACGAAGCCACCGCCCCCGCGACGGAGCAGCGTGCCCGCATCTTTGGTCCGCGGGTAGTGGATACACCTGCTGAAGTACAGGGCGCCGTGGCTGACCTTCGGGGAGAGTTCCCGGAGACGGGGTTCGGCGTACGCGGCCCGGAGCATGGCGGAGTCGATCAGATCATCCCCCAGGTTGAAGAGGCCGCTCCATTCTGGAGCCACGATTTCTGCGGATTGTGTGAGGTCTTCTTTGTCCGTCACCTTCTACTTCATCCCTTCGGTGGCTTTGGTGGTTGAATCTCAGGAATATCTGGTTTCGGGACGTGGATTTCCTCGTTCTGGGAGTACCAGCGAATTTCTTCCCACGGTCGCCCGAGGGGCTCCAGTTCACCGTGCTGCACGTCGGACTCGTACATGCGCACATTGCGCGGCTGCACCGGACCGCTGTTGTCCGCTCTGCTGGGCGCGGATGGGGCACGACCGGAATGAATCGGACGCCACGTCCGGACGCGCCCGGCTCTCGCCCGTGAGGAGCCGACCCCGGCACCAGCCTCCACGGCGGCCGGTCCCAGAAATCTCTTACGCTGATCATTCTGCTTTGTTTAGCAGTTCGATGACGGCGTTCTTCAGGTCGTCATCCGACAAATCCTCCGGCTCCTTGAACTGCGGGTCGATGGAGTAGTCCTCCAGCAGCGAGAAGACACGATCGAGAAGAGTCTCCAACGGATCGCGGACCCGCTCGCCCTGCTGCTGCGAACGACGACGTGCGTCCAGCCAACCGACGGCGAATTCCGCCGCCGTGCAGCGTCCGGCTGCTACATCTCTCATAAGTGCCAACTGCTGGCCCGTGGCGGTGGCCTCAGGAACGTCCCTCGGGTGTTTCCAGGCAATGTTTCCGGGGGAAACGATCGAGCGGTCGACTCCAGAGCGGGCCATTTCCGTGCTGCTGCCCGAGCGTAACGGGCGAAGCGAGCACGCGCCTGGTCCACTCCCTCCGGCGCCGCTCCCGCGAGGAACGCCGACGTGCCGGCGACCAAGGCGTAGCCCGGCTCGCGAAAGAGGACCGCGCCCTCCAGGTTCGCAGCGACAAACAGAAGATCCGCAGGCAGCGAGACGAGGCCAGGATCGGCTGGCGGCAGGCTGTCCGCCGGGGCCGTTGCCCCGGCGGAGGGATGAATCACCAGGACGGCGTCGGCTCCTGCAGTCCGGCATCCCTCGGTGATACGCCTGACGAGAGAGTCGTCCGTGCGACTGCCTGTTGGCACCGGGGTGATCTTCTTCTCTCCTGCCGCGAGCCATTGTCCGCTGAAGGCGCCCTGCCTGTCGAGAACAGTCATGGCACTTCCAGTTCCGCCTTCGTTCGACCCAATCACCACAGGAACCCTTTATCGATGATGCTCTGAAATTGCTTGTCGCCCAGTTTGTAGCCCGACCAGAATTTTCCGGTGTCCGCGTGCAGCATGACCATCTTCTGAGTGGTCGGGTCAATGAAGCCGATCGCTTGCCCTTGGCCTCTGTAGTCGAATCGGTAAATCTTCGTCTCATCCGCTTTTATGTGAGCGCGCATACTATCTTCGAACCTCTGGAGATTCGCCTTTTTGAGATTACCCGGCTCGTCCAAGAAATCTCCCGCATGGGCGTGAAATTTCTTGCTCATCACACTCTGGCTGGAGAAGTCGGCTTTCTCTTCCCACCCCCTCGGGGGCAGGGACCGAGCCCCAGCGGATCGGACCAGGTGTGGGGGTTGTGGACGTAGGTACGGGGATTGGGCGCGGGCGAAAGACCGAGAGGGTCGGCTGTGAGGTAGCGCGCGGTCTGCGGATCGTAGTGCCGATGGTGGTTGTAGTGCAGGCCGCTCTCCGGGTCGTAGTACTGGCCGGGAAAGCGGAGCGGTGTGTACGTCGTGCTGTCCCTCGGCCATGTCGTGCTGCCCCAGAGAGCCACGCGGGACTGCCACCCCACGTTCCCGGTCTCATCGATGAGTTCGGTGGGGGTGCCGATCAGGTCGGTGGCGATCGCGAAGAATCGCTCGTCGATCACGTCCTGCCCCGTGGTCGAGCACAGGATGCGTTCGGTCTGGGCGATCGGGCGAATACCGTCGTGATCCCAGGTGAGCGTGACTGGACGAGGAAGCTCCGAAGACCACGTGGTCTGCTCGCAGAGCGTGGTGCCGTCCCAGGAGAAACGGACCTCCTCGCCCATGGGGTCACCCGTGCCGGACAGCCGGACTTTGCTTGTGCGGCGGCCAAGAGGGTCATAGCGGTAGCGCCACGTGATGCCGTCCGGGGTGGTCACCGCCGTCAGACGGTCCTCGACATCCCACGAGTACCGCCAGGTGTCGGGCCTGCGGGACACCCGTGCCTTCCGGCGGACGGTGACCCGGCCCAGAGCATCGTGCTCGAAGCGGATCGCGCCGGCCCGAATGATCTCTGTGCCGGTATAGGAACGAGGCCCCGTAGCCTCCTGGCCGGGATGGGAGGCAGTCCAGGTCGCCGAAGTCTGATTTCCGTCGGCATCGTAGGCGTAGCTCTCGGCCCACCGGTCCGCCGTAACGGACACGACCCGGCCGACAGCGTCCAGGGTGAAGCGCGACATGCCGCGCAGTGTGTCGTCGACCGTTGTGAGCCGGTCGTCGGCGTCGTAGGTGTAGGAACGACGGTTCACTGTGTCTTTGCCGCGGAAGACGTGCTGTGCGACCAGCCTGCCGGCGCCGTCCCACGCCGAGTTGAAGGTCAGCTCGGGCCCGAAAGCGCGCGTCAGCTCGCGGCCCGCCAGGTCGTGGGTGAATGCGATGGTCCGATTGCCGCTGGTCAGCTCGGTGAGCCGGTCGGAGGCGTCATAGGCGTACCTGGTGCGCTGACCGGTGGGTGTCATGCGCTGGGTCCGGCGGCCCAGCGCATCGTAGGTATAGGTGGTGGCTCGGCCGTCGGCTATCTCTGCCTTTACCCGACCGATTCGGTTGTACTGATAGAGCAGTTCGCCTCCCGGCCCCACAGCATGGAGCAGACGCCCCGCTCGGTCGTACGAGAAGGTCGTCACCGCGCCCGCCGCGTCCTTGCGGGTAACTCGGCCGCACGCGTCACGCTCGTACGTGATGGACTCACCCAGCGAGTTGGTACGCGTGACCACGTGTCCGGCAGCGTCCGACTCGTAGGTGAGCGTGCGGCCGTCGAAGTCCGTCTCCGAAACGAGCCGCCCCGCAGGGTCGCGTGTGTACGACCACACCGAGCCCAGCGTGTTCCGGACCTGCGTGAGGTTGAGTTCGCCATCGTGCTGGAACTCGAAGCTCGCTCCTCCAGGTGACCTGCTCGCCGAGAGAAGATCGAAGTGCGTGTACTCGAAGTGGGATTCCCGTCCGAGCGCGTCGACGTGACGCGTACAGTTTCCTTCGCCGTCGTAGGTCCAGGACTCCTTGGAACCGTCAGGGGTGGTGCGACTGGCCAGCTGTCCGTCGGCTGACCATTCCAGGACCGTGGTCGCACCCAGTGCGTCGGTTATCCGGACAGGGCGACCCAGGAGGTCCCGCTGGTAACGGGTGGTGGCACCGACGGCGTCCGTGACCGCCACGGGCTGTCCTGACGCATCGCACCGTATCGAGGTGACCGCTCCGAGCGGGTTGGTCATCCCGGTCAGGAAACCGGCAGCGTCGTAGCTGTAGCGCGTTGTGTGGCCCGTGGGATCGGTGACGGCGGTCCGATTGCCATGGTCGTCGAACTCCTGCAGCCAACGAGCCCCGTCTTGAGCCGTGTAGCGAGTTGGCAGGCCGAGCCGGTCGAAGGCGATGCGCTCCTCACTGCCATCGGGATGGAGGACCGCGGTCTGTCTCCCCTCCTCGTCGTGCTGGTGAGTTGTGGCGCGACCGAGTGGGTCGGTGAGCGTGAGCAGCCTTCCGCGGGCGTCATGGGTGAAGCGAGTGGTTTGGCCGAGCGGGTCCGTCGTGGAGAGGATCCGGCTGCCTCTGCCGACGAGATAGTGGGTGGTGTGACCGCGTGCGGTCGTCAGAGAGGTCGTACGCTGGCCGGTCGCCGCGTCCGGATCGCTGTAGGCGAGGGTCATCTGCAGGTGACCGCCCTCACCTCCCTGTGCGATCACGCGGTCGTTGTTGTCGTAGGTGTAGTCGTAGCGGTGGTTGTTGGAGTCGATCCAGGCGGTGATCCGCCCCCGATCGTCGTAGATGAAGGTGAGTGTGGCGCCGGACGGTTTCGTGACGGTGGTGAGATCGCCGCCTGTGTAGCCGTAGGACCTGATGGGGATGGCCGCCCCGGTCTCACCTCTCACACTCAGCACGGTGATCCCCGTTTCGGTGCTGGTGAGCGAGAGGCGGTACCCGGCGGAGTGGACGAGTTCCCGCGGTGTCCCGTCGTCGGTGCGGTCGATGCTGATGGTGTTGTTGTTGCGGTCGGCGATCTGGACGAGCCAGGCGGCACCGTCCTCACCGGGTTCCGTTCCGGGAGGGGCGGCGAAGTGCTTGGAGAGCCGGGTGTCGGGGTCGGTGAGGGTGTAGTCGCCGGCCTCGTCGCGAATCAGGACGGTGCGTGAAGTGCCGCTCCCGGGACGGGTGGGCACTCCCGGAACGGGGTGCGCGTAGGTAATGAGCAGTCCGTCGTCGGTGACGTGGATGACGCCGTTGGCGTCGATCTCCAGGCGTTCGTCGACGGTGGAGGACCAGGAGGGGCCGAAGAACCGCCCGGCTGTGTACCCGGACTCGAAGCGACGCGTGAAGGCCAGGGGCAGTACGCCGGGGAGCCTCACGTCGGTCTGAGGCAGGAACATGCGCCCGGAGGCGAGGTCGACCGGGTCGGTTCCCCCGCTCGTGCGCTCACCGTCGGGCCGGTTGTGGGTGCCGTCGGGTGAACGGTTCTCCAGCTTGCGGGCGTCGGAGGCGACATCGGCGGCCTCCTTCACCACCCGGGCCCCCTTCACGCCTGCCCCCGCGCCGCCGGTCGCGGCGGTGAGGGCCAGGTCGGGCAGGAGCCGCCCGAATCCTTCAGCCGGGTCCTTCATGAAGTCGCTGACCATCTGCTTGCCGGTGCCCCAGGGGTCGTTGGCGACCCGGGTGAGTCCGGCGGCGGTGTTGTTGAGCGCGAGCGCGTACTCCGCGGGGTGCGTGATGTTGTACGGGTCCGTCGGGTTCACGCTCCGCGCGAAGTTCAGGATGCCCGCCGCGCCCTTGACGACGCCGCCCGCGATATGGGTCTGGATCACCTCGTACTCGGCGAGCCCGTCCATGGCCTGCTCGGCATACCGCGGCTTCGGCGGCGCGGAGTCCCGTGCCGCGGTGACGGCCTTGCGGGCGGTCTCGGCCGCCGTGTTGCGCTGCTTACGCGCCTCCGCGAGCAGCGACTGCGCCTCCTCCATCCGCCCGCTGCCCGGGTCCTTGAAGGCTCCCGGCTTGGACGGCAGCGAGGAAGGATCACGCTCATCGGCTGGCTTCGCGTTGTAGGCGTCGACGGCCTTGTTGTACGTCTCCGCCTTCGCGTTGTACGCGTCCCTGGCCTCCTCCGACGCCTTGGTCCCGGCCTTCCACTTGTCGATCGCTGTCTGCGCCTGCCCCTGGGCCCACTCCACGGACCCGGCGAAGGAGTCGAGCGCACCGGCGGCCTTCTCGAAGGCGTCGGCGGCCTTGAACCACTTGGGCGGCTCGATGGACACGGAGTCCCGGAAGGCGTCGGCGGCCTGCCCCTTGATCGCGGAGGAGTCGACGCCCTTGAGCCCACCGCCGACCTGGTCGAACGACCCCTGCAACTTCCGCAGATGGGTGGCGGAGGCCCGGATCTTGGTCGGACTGCCGTAGATGAGCTTGGTCTTGTCCTCGGTCTGCCCGAGGTCCATCTCGTCGACCTCGGCGCCCATCCGGTTCGCCACCGACCGGGACTTCTCCCGGACCCAGTCCGCCCCGGACTCCCAGCCGACGTCATCCAGCCGGTCGCCGGCCCAGTTCCCGGCGTCCTCGACCCGGTCACCGGCCCACTCGACACCGTCCTCGACCGCGTCCTCGACGACATCGGGCGTGATGTCGCTGACGAAATCCCCGAACCCCATGGCCTAGTTCCCCCCGCCGCCCTGCTGCTGGGCGCGCTCCTCGGGCGATGGCCCGAACGCCTCGTCCACGGACCGGTCGAACGCCTGCTGATCCACACCGAACAGCTCGTTCAGCTGGTCCGCCTGACGCCCCCGTTCCCTTCCGTGACGAGTGCCCGCCCGGTGTCCTTCCAGGTCTGCCCGGCCTCGTCCGCGGTCCGCTCGAACGACTCGCGGCTGTAGTCGGGGCTCAGATAGTCCGGGGTGAGCACATCGCCCCACCCCTGCTTGACGATCTCGTCCTCCGAGGCATGCGGATTCCCGACGCCCGCGTTCACGGCGATCTTCAGCGTGCCCTCGACGTACTGGTCCTCCTCCCACACGATCCCCGCCGCCAACCCGAGCTTCGCCGCGATCGCGTTGGCGTCCTGGACGAGCGCCCGCACCCCCCACTCCCACCGCTCGCAGAAGTCCTCGAAGTCCACGGACAGCCCGTGATGCCCGGCCACCATCCCGGTCATCGACAGCTCGGAGAGCCCCTTGCCCAGCACGGCCCCCGTGCCGTCCCCGATCTCCTTCAACTCGGCCACGGCCCCGCGCAGCCCGCTGGTGATCTGCTGAACACTGACCCGATCGACGTCGAGGTCTTCAGCCCCCGTACCGCTCACAGCCCCCGCCCCCCGCCGGGTACGTCGACATCGGCATCGACGGCGACGGCATCCGGCACGATCCCCACGACCGGCGGGAACAGCATCGACCCGTCCGGATCAGCGACGTTCACCGCCACCCCGGCCGGCACGCCCAGGGCCGGAATGACCTCGTCCAGCAACCGGGCCCCACGGAACGCGGCGTACTCCCAGCTCCGCGACGCATCCCCGGTCCCCACCACCACGGCCCGCTCCTCGGCGAACCGGGCCAGAGCAGCCTCATCGGTGAACCCGCACACCCACCGGATCCCCCCGAACTCGGCGGTCCACAGCCCACCCCGGTCATACGGCACGAGCACGAGGGCCCGCCGCAACTCACCCACCAGCGCCCCCGGGTCCCCGACCCCGGCCCGCCGCTCGGCTATCCGATCCGCCAGCGCTGCCCCGTCACCCACTGGAAGCCCTCCCCGTACGTGAGCTGTCACCCTTCACTCCTGCACACGCTAGGACACCACGCACGACGGGAACCAGCGGTTCCGTCCGCCCCACGTCGTCGGCGGCGGCGAGGGGTGGGAGCCGTCCGGCGTCACAGGTCGTCGGCCGTCCCCTCGACCGCAGGCCCCCAGTCTTCGGGCAGGGCCGCCGAGAGGAGCGCGACTGCCTCCGGCGCGGTGTCGGCCACGCCTACGTACCGGCGACCGGACTCTCCCGTCTCCCAGAGGCGAATGACGGAGAGGCGTCCGTCGCGTCGCCTGAAAAGGGAGGGCACATCCCAGGACCACGGGGGCCGTGTGCAGCGGCTGAACTGGAGGGAGCCATGACTGATGAGCGGAAAGAGGGAATGGAGTTTCGGGTTCACATGGGCGGCCCGTGAAAGGGCCGGATCGATCACGCCGGACGGCTCGGCCAGGGCGCTCTGCCACTCCCTGATGACGGAGCCGGGGGCGCCGGCATCATTCTCAGCTGTCATTCGCTTCTATGTCTCCTTGCCTGGCCCGGCGGGCGACCGGAGATCGTCAGCGGTTCCGTCGATGGCCGGCCCGCAACCGTCAGGAAGGCCGGCGGCGATCAACGCGTACGCCTCTTCGAGGGTGTCGACCACGTCGAGGAGGGCTTGATCGGGCTGGCGTCGTACCTGGTAACCGCCACCGCCTTGACGGAAGGCCGTTGGGATGTCACGGGACCAGGGATATCGGATGCACCGGCTCAGATACAGGACACCGTGGCTGACCATGGGCCAGAGCACGCGCAGCGACGGGTGCTGGTAGGCAGCTCGGGGGACGGCTGGATCGATGAGGTCCCTGTCGTGGGACAGCACAACAGACCACGCTGTCGCCACGATTTCAGCCGCGCTTCGGGCCTTTTCATTGCTCGCCACGAATTTTGTCCCTCAAGCGCCGCGATCGACTTACTCAATGTTCTGACTATCACCGAGGGGTCATGTGATGCGCCACAGGGCCTCGTTGATGAATTCTTCCAAGTCTTCACTGTCCTTCACCCAATAGTCTCCGCATCCACCTGTGAAGTCCGGCTCTTGCGCCAGGAGGATCAAGTAACTCGGAGGGTGATCCGGAAGTTCCTCGATCTTGACGAATCGACCGTCTTCCTCTCCCCGCTGATCTTGCCAATTCTTCCGATCGGGATCACGACTATCTCCGATGAGTGGGTCCGGACATGGTTGCCGCAGATTTCGGTCCCGTCTTCGCTGCCGGATCCGGCGGGCCACGGCTTCCGGTACGCAGCCGGAGACGTTGTCCGTGGCGCACCGCTGCGTCTGGTGCTCATCGGGTGCGCCTGGTCTCCATGGCGTTTGCTGCAGCTGGTAGACAGCCGTCATGACGTACTACGCGGATCTGACGCCGTACACGTACGGCAGCGGCAACTGGACTACTGGGGACGCAGGCTTCTGGCGGGGCGTTCGGGTGCTGAACGTGGGCTGGCTCGGACGCGGCAAGAGGTACTCGAAGGGCGTCCCGCCACCGAGTCTGACGGAGACGCTGAAGCGCATGACCCGGACTCACCGAGTGCGGCAGACCCGCGGCCTTCATCTCTGCCCCTGGTGCGCCTTACGACTGTATCCCCGGCGCCCTGAAGTTCCTCAAGGGAGCACTGAAACAAGAGTGATGGGAAGTGGTGTGGCGTATGCCGCCCCCGAACTTGTCGCCCACTACATCGAAGCCCGCGGCTACCTCCCGCCGGCTGAATTCATGGAGGCAGTGCTGTCCTCCGCCACAGTCGCCTGAGCTGGGGAACCAGCGGCTATTCGCCCGCTGTAGGCCCCTGAACCGTCCCTTCCCCTTGGGCAGGGGTGGACAGGCGCTGCGGTCACAGGTCCTTCGGGGTGCCGACGACAGCAGGTCCGCAACCCTCGGGGAGCGTGGCGGCGATCAACGCGTATGCCGCTTCGACGGTGTCGACCTCGCCGAGGAGGGTGTTGTCGGACTCTCGACGTACTCGATACCCACCCTTGGCCAGCGGGTAGGCCGCACCGACATCGTCTGACCATGGCCACTCGGTGCACCGGCTCAGGTACAGGACGCCGTGGCTGACCATGGGCCAGAGCTCGCGCAGCGACGGGTGCTGGTAGGCAGCTCGGGGGACGGCCGGGTCGATGCGGTCCCAGCCGTAGGACAGCACAACAGGCCACTCTGCTGCCACGATTTCAGCCGCGCTTCGGGCCTTTTCGTTGCTTGCCACGAATTTTGTCCCTCAAGTTTGCCGGTAGATTCGACAGGTCTGGTTGTATCTCGGGAATGTTCGGCTCGGGCACGGTGACTTCCGTGTATCCCCCTCCTCGTTTCTGGTGTACCACTTGTTCTCCTCCCACGGTCGCCCAAGGCGTTCGTCATCGAGGTCTCCCCACGCTGCCGCCCCATCGTAATCACGCACTGCATAGGCGACTTCGCTCATTCCCCCTGCTGTGCCATGACTGCGGCGCGGATAGTTTTCCTCGTGGCTGGTGTTGAACGGTTCTCCGTTCTGTGCCGCAGTCTGGAAAGCGTCCACAGTATCCTCGGGTGAGCTCCAGTTCGCTTTCCGGCCGCTGCTGTTGGGAATTCCGTCGCGCGTGATCGACAGAGTGGTATCACGATCCCCGATGGCCCCCACCACGTTGGTCATCCATACCGGGCCGCCAGGTTCCCGATCGGCGTAGTTCGGTCCGTTGTAGGTGTGGGCTCCCGGCGCCCGCCCCTACGCGCATCTCCGCGCCGAGTTCGAGCGCCACCTCCAGATTCTGCAGGAAGCGGGGCAGGTCCCGGACCCGCGCGAGGCCCAGATCGAATGGCTCAAGGCTGAGATCGTCACTCTCAGGGAACGGTCGACTGCGCCGAGGACGTGAACGCCGAGCTCAGCGAGTTCCGCGCGCTTGCCTTGGCCCGGCTCGCCGCCCAGCACGAAGAGATCGCCCGGCTCCGCGAGATCGCTGCCGGCACGACCCGGGTCAGCCATCTGCCGCCACCCCGAACTACCGCCATCGGCGCATGCAGCTGATGCCGCATGCCCAACTGGACGCCGACTCCCGCATGGTGAGCGTTGCGCCTCGCCAGCGATCAGATCGGGGCGCCGTCGGTCAGCGAAGGCATGGCATACGGGCGCAGGACCATGAGCGAGTCTTCCAAGGTCGCCACCATGGCAAAGGGGAACCGGTCGAGCTCAAGACAGAGTGCAACGTCATCGGGATGGACTCCTTGACGCACGCCCTCCGCCAGTTCGGCGGCGGCGCGCGACTCGGCAGCGCGGCGGAGGAACTCAGCAGCATCCGTCCCTGCCTCGGTGACGCTCCGAGCGATGTATTGAGCGCACGCCAGATCTTCCTCGGCCCGTCCATCTTCGCCAGTGACGACGAAGATGGCACTGTCCTTCTTGCGTGTCCGCAAGAGCTGAGCCGTTGCCTCCGCCACTACGAAGCTGGCGCACAGCACCAGCGACGCCTCCTTGACCGCAAGGGCGCCGACCGTCCCTGCCGTGGTCTTCTGCACAACGGTCCGTCCGCCAAGGTCAACAGACCGCAGCAGGCCCGGCGAGTTGACCATGTCGAACCCGGGCGCGGGCGGACCGTCTTTGAGTGCCACCCAATCCGGGTGGCGATCCTTGAGCGCCAAAACTTCGTCCAGCGACTCAGCAAGAACGATCTTCTCCGCCCCCTGGGCAAAGGCCCAGGCGGCCACGGTGAACGCACGCATGACGTCGACTACGACCGCCACGGACGGGGGTTCGACCAGATCAGCGATGCCAAGGAATCGAGCGTCCATACCGATCATGATCGCGCATGTCCGACCCGAAGCGCCCTGGAAGTGATCTGCGTCACGACAAGGGTCTCGGAATGCAACACCTCCGGCTTCCTGTGTCGCGAAAGTGGTCCGCAGCTACAAGCCTGCTCTATCGCCACACGGGGTCACCCGCGCACAGCCATTACGGACACAGGAGCCTTTTCCAACCTCACGCTTAGGATGGCCAGTTGGACTGACAGACGGACGAAGCCCCTGGTAGATGGGATATCGATCAAGAGAAACATCGTCCAAGCCGTCCTCACCCTCCAACTGGCCGGCTCAGACTGAGGCAGTCACCGAACTCGTATGATCTCGCGGTGAGAACCTGGACGGAGCACCCTGCCAAGGCGGACGTCGAAGCTGTCGTTCGCCGCTACTTCAGCCTGCTCCGAGCCGGAAGGCTCCCTGAGGCCGAACAACTCATCGACCACAGCCCGGTCCGTCATATGCTCAAGTCGCTGTGGACCGGGACCGTCGAAGCAAGCACCGATGGGGACGAGACGAGCAGAAGCCCTGCGGCCGACGAGCGCTCTGAAATGCGCTTTCCTGCGCGGAAGCTGGAGTCGCCATGGTCTCTGGAGGCTGTACCTGACCGCTGTTGTCCGCTCTGCTGGGCGCGGATGGGGCACGTCGACGGCGGGTCATCAGTTTGACGTTCTGTGCTGGAGCGGGTGAGGAGAAAAGGAACAGAGGCCACCTATTGCTGCAGACGCTCCGGTGGCGTAGACGTCAGGCCCCGAAGACTTCGGTGACGACGATCTGTGGGTTGGCGTGGTGACGCATGAAGGTGTAGATGAGCCAGCCGCGTCCGCCGGCCCGGTCCAGGATGTGGGGGCCGCCAGGCTTGTAGGGGTCAGAGGACAGCGCGACCCTCTGTAGGAAGGCGCTGCGATCACAGGTCGTCCGCAGTACCGACTACGGCGGGCCCGCAGTTGTCAGGGAGATTGGCTGCGATCAACTCGTAGGCCTCTTCGACAGTGGCTGCCACACCGATGAGGGTCCTATCGGACTCACGGCGCACTCGGTAGCCGCCCGCGCTTTGCGGGAAAGCCGTTCCCACATCACGTGACCACGGGTACTCGGTACACCGGCTCAGGTACAGGACGCCGTGGCTGACCATAGGCCAGAGCACTCGCAGGGACGCGTGGCTGTAGGCAGTTCTGGGAACGACCGGATCGATACGATCCGTACCGTAGGACAGAACAACAGACCAAGCCGCAGCAACGACTTCAGCATCGCTCTGGGAGGCTTCATTACTCGTCATGGGTACCTACCTCAAGTGTTCTGGAAGATTTGCCAGGTTCGGCTTGATCTCAGGAATGTCCGGCTTGGGCACGCTGACCTCCTTGTAAGCTCCTTCGTCTCCGTCGCGGGTGTACCAGTGGATCTCTTCCCATGGCCGGCCTGGGCGTTCGTCATCAGGATCGCCCCACGCGGCGGCTCCATCGTAGTTGCGCACGGCGTAGGCTACTTCGCTCATTTCCCAGGCAGTTCCATCACCTTGGGCCGGATAGTTATCCTCATGCGAGGTATTGAACTGGGAACCGTGCTGCGCTGCCTTTTGGAAGGCGTCCACGATGTCCGCCGGCTCGCTCCAGTTCCCCTTCTCGCCCCTACTGTTGGGCATTCCGTCCAGGGTGATTGACAGGGTGGTGGCGCGGTCCCCTACGGCGCCCATCACATTCGTCATCCATACCGGGCCTCCCGCCTCGTCAGCGGAATAGTCCGGGCCGTTGTAGGTGTGTGCTCCGGGATCGCGGCCACGGGTCGGATCGTGGGCGGCGTCCGAGAGGTCGTTGCGAAGGTACTTGGCCAGCGAATCCGACGCCAGGTCCGGTTCTATGGATACCCCCAGCACCACACTGTGCCGGTGTTCCCCACCTCGGTGTGGGCATCCCGCAAGCCCCAGCGGGTCGATCCACCGCGTCGGGTCGTCGACATAGGTGACCGCGTTCGGGGCCGGTGCCAGACCGAGCGGGTCCGGGGAGAGGTAGCGGCCCGACTCGGGGTCGTAGTGGCGGTGGCGGTTGTAGTGGAGCCCCGATTCCGGGTCGAAGTACTGGCCGGGGAAGCGCAGGGGGTGTACGCGTCGGCGTCGCGGTTCCACGACGTGGCTCCCCACAGGGCGGAGCGGGTGCGCCACGCCACCTCGCCCTGCTCGTCGACCAGTTCACGAGGTGTGCCGATGAGGTCGGTGATGATCGCGAAGAAGCGGCTGTCGACTTCCGCCTGGTCGACGAGCCGGCGTTCCACCTGGGTCACCGGCTTCACGCCGTCGTGGTCCCAGGTGAGGGCGACGGAGTCCGGGGAGCCCGTCGTGGAGGTGGTCTGTTCGCAGAGGGTGTCGCCGTCCCAGGTGAAGGTCACCTCCTCGACCACTGTCGCCCCGTCCTCGGCCAGGCGCTGCTTGGCCGAGCGCCGTCCCAGGGCGTCGTAGAGGTAGCGCCAGCGCGTACCGTCCGGTGTGGTGACCGAGACGAGGCGGTCCTCCGCGTCCCAGCCGTAGCGCCAGGTCTCGGGCTTGCGGGAGAGGCGGGTCTTCTGGCTCAGGGTCACCCGGCCTTGGGCGTCGTGCTCGTACCGGACACGGCCCGCACGGGTGATGCGCGTTCCGGCGTACTCGCGCGGCCCGGAGGCGTCGCCCGCACCGGGCCAGGATCCACTGGTCTGGTTCCCGGCCTCGTCGTACGCGTACCGCTCCGACCAGTTCTCCGCCGTGACGCCGGTGACCCGGCCGTCACGGGAGACCTCCAGCCGCTTGCGGCCTCCGGTCAGCTCCTCGGCCGAGGCGAGATGGCCATCGGGGCGGTACGTGTACGTGCGGCGCTGGAGTACCCGGTCACCGGTCGTCCGGACGAGCTGGTCGATCAGGCGCCCCGACGGGTCGTACGCGAGGTCGATGGCCAGCGCGTCACCGATCCGGCGGCCGGTCTCGCGACCCGTCTCGTCGAAGTGGAAGCCCAGCCGGTGGCCGGAGGCGGTCAGCTCAGCGGTGCGACCGGACGGGAAGGACCAGGAGCTGACCGCACCGGACGGGGTGACCCGACGGGTGCGCCGCCCGGTCTCGTCGTAGGTGTTGACCAGTTCGCGGCCGTCGCACACTTCCCGGAGAACCCTGCCCGAGCCGTCGCGTACGTACGACAGGTCGCTGTCCGGGCCCGTCGCCGAGGCGAGACGGCCGTGGATGTCGTAGGCGAAGCGCGTGACGCTCCCGTCTGCGTCCTTGGCGGTGACTCGGCCCGCGAGGTCGCGTTCGTAGCGGACCGTCTGGCCGAGTCCGTTCGTACGGGAGAGGAGTTGGCCGCAGGAGTCGTGGGAGTAGCGCAGGGTGCGGCCGTCGTAGTCGGTCTCGGCGCTGGTGCGGCCTGCCGCGTCGTAGGTGTAGTCCCAGGTCAGACCCTGGGGGTTGGTGACCCGGGTCAGGCGCAGCTCGGTGTCGTGGGTGAACTCCTGTCGCGCGCCGCCCGGTGTGGTGCGGGCGGAGACCAGATCGAAGTGGGTGTATTCGAAGCGGGTCTCGCCGCCCGCCGCATCGGTGTGCGCTAGGCAGTTGCCCTCGCCGTCGTACGTCCACGACTGCTGCGAGCCGTCGGGGTCCGTCCGGCGGGCGAGCTTGCCCTCGACCGTCCACTCCAACTCGGTGGTGCGGCCCTGGGGGTCGGTGATGCGGACCGGGCGTCCGAACGCGTCCCGGACGTAGCGGGTGACCGTACCGAGCGGCCCGCGGACCGCCAGCGGCAGACCCGCCGCGTCGCAGCGCAGCCGGTCCAGGGCTCCCAGGGAGTCGTCGACTCCTATGAGCTGGCCCTGCGGGCCGTGGCTGAGGCGGGTCGTCGTACCGTCCGGCCGCGTGAACAGCGTCGGATTGCCCCGGTCGTCGTACTCCTGCCGCGAAGTCCCGCCGTCGGCCCCGGTGACGGCGGCGAGCTGATTCAGCTCGTTGTACTCGACCCGGGCGACGGTGCCGTCCGGGTGCTCGACCCGGACCGGGTTTCCACGATCGTCATAGGTGTATGTGGTGGTGCGCCCGAGTGGGTCGGTCCGGGACAGCAGCCGGTCGTACCGGTCGAAGCTGCGGTGGGTGACGCCGCCCAGCGCATCGGTCTCCGCGACGGCCTGAAGCCGGTCGTTGAACTGGTGCACCTTGGTCGCGCCGAGGGAGTCCGTGTACCGGGTGACGCGGTCGCCCGTCTCCGGATGGACGTCGTAGGCGAACGTGGACGACAGATAGCCGTCCGGGCCGACCGTGCGGACCACGCGGCCCGCATCGTCGTACACATAGCGGAACGTGGAGTCGTTACGGTCGGTCCACGCGGTGATCCGGTCGTCCGGGTCGTACGTGAAACGCAATGGCAGGCCGGACGAGTTGATGACGGCGTCGAGGTTGCCGAGAGGGTCGTAGCCGTAGCGCAGGACGGTGACAGGACCGTCGGGCGTACGCAGGGACAGCTCCCGTATGCGGGAGTCCTCGACGGTCAGGGCGACCCGGTAGCCCCCGGAGTGGACGACGGCGGTCGGACTGCCGTCCCCGAGGCGGGCGAAGTCGATCCGGTTGAGGTTGCGGTCCTCGATCTCCCGGAGCCAGTAGGCGGGGGACGCGTTGTACGGGCCGCCGCGGAAGGAACGCGTCAGGCCCGAACGAGGGTCGGTGACGAGATAGGTGGTTTCGCTGTTGCCCTGGCCCCCGTGCCGGAGCGGCAGCCGGGGGCCTTCCACGGGGAGTACCCCGTCGTCGTCCTCGGGCAGGGGCAGCCGCGGATAGACGAGGAGCGAACCGTCCTCCCGGGACCACACCGCGCCCCCGCCGACCGGGTCCAGCTCGATCCGCTCGTCCAGCGTGGAGGCCCAACTACGTCCGAACCACTGGCCGTAGCGGTAGCCGGAGAGATGGGTCCGGCGAAGCACCAGAGGAAGGACTCCGGGCAGGGCCAGATCGGTCTGCGGGAGAGTCATCTCGCCGGTGGCGACGTCCACCGGGTCGTTCTCGCAGGTCTTCTTCTCCAGCGAGATGGCGTTGCGGCGCGGCTCGTCCTTGGCGTTCTTCAGGGCATCGGCCTTGGTGCGGGCGGAGTTTCGGGGCGCGTCGGGGCGCGAGCCGTCTTCCTTGTCGCCCTTCTGCACCTTGACGCCCTTGGACATCATCTCCTTGATGTCCAGTTCGATCTTCTTCTGGTTGTCGGAGATCTCCTTGACCGACTTCGGCAGTGCCGTGCCGATGTGGTCGCCCATGGCCTTGTTGGCCTTGCCGAGCGCCTTCATGGCCTTGTCGATCACGGGGTCCAGGGCGCCGGCGATGTCGTCCTTGCCGCGCGTGCGTCCGTGGGATGTCCTGGCCTTGGAGAGCTTGCCCGCGGTCCTGCCGTGCACGTTCACGCTGACCAGGTTCAGCTTGGTGCCGGCGCGCGTGTGCTCCGCGTGCTCGATGTGCACGCCCTTGCCGGCTGCGGGGCCGGGACCGGAGCCGCCGGCCGAAGCGAGCTGGAGGGAATCCTTGGCCCCCGCCACCCCTTCCTTGAAGCCTTCCTTGCCCGACTGGCCGACCTGGTTCATGTCGACGCCGTCCTGGAGGCCGAGCGCGTTGGCTCCGACCTGTACGGCGAGGTCCGCGGCCATGTTCTCCAGCGCGGCGACGGCCGGCTCGGTCAGGGCGGAGACGATGTAACCGACGACCTCCTCCATGCACTCCTTGATGATCCGGCGGATGGCCTGCTGGGCGACGGCGATGGCCGCCCCGCCGATGAGCATGGAGAGCCCGCCGGTCACCGGTATCAGCGCCATGGAGATGCCGGCCTTGCCGGCCAGCACGCCGAGGTGGACGAGTGCGGCGTACTTCATGGCCTCGATCGCCGTGGCCGCGTTGTCCAAGGCGCCGGCGATCGTCCTCGCACCGCCGGCCAGGTCCTTCACATGCTTCTTCTGAACCTTGCCCCAGTGGCCCTTGAGCGCGTCGAGAGCTTCGCCGCTTCCGGAGGAGAGCAAACGTTGCACGTGTTGGTTGGCAAGGTGTCCGTCGTCCTCGACGTCGTCGGCGAACTCCCGGAGAGCGTCCGCCATGTCGCGGTACGCGTCCTCGTCGACGTTCGGCCAGTTGACGCCGATGACGTCGAGCAGGGTGTCGGCCCAATCGGGCACGGTCACAGCCACAGCGCGAAATCCCCCGTGCAAAGCTGCGTTCACTGAACGCACGTGCGAACAGGCTCTCATTTCCGGGCCGCGTTACCAAGATTGTTCACGGTCGGCGGGCACGGACAAGAGGGCGGCTGCGAGGTGAGACCGTGGTCGCCCGGAGCCTGGGCTGTCCCAGCGAGATACGGCGCCGCCGGGCGGCGAGGCGGGGGGAGTGGGCCCCGTGGGCGGCTGCGGGGGCGCCCACGGTCGAGGTGAATTGCCGGAGGTCGCCCGGTGGTTGTCCGAGTCGCACGAGGGTGAACTGTCTGCCCTGGATCTGGTGCGCGACGCCTGGAGTGGTCCCGACAACAAACAAGGCCCGGGTCGATGGCCTGGGCCTTGGTCGTGGAGCGGGTGACGAGAATCGAACTCGCGCTCTGAGCTCGGGAATCAACGGTTCTTGGGCTGCCAGAGGGGACCTGAACTGGGGTTTTGCAGCAGGCAGGTGATGGGTCCCTGTCTCTGCGAGCCGTTTCTGACCGCCGTTGTCCGCTCTGCTGGGCACGGATGGGGCACGGCCGGGCGTGGGCCGGATGGCCTGGCGTGCAGCGTGCTGAGCGCGCACGGCCTCCATGCGGCCATCAGTCTTCGTGCGGAGTCTCCAGCTCTTGGAGCCGTTCGCCGATGTCGGTGGCCCATGCCTGAGCCCACTGGCGCAGCCCGGTGATCGCTTGTTCGTCGAGTCCGTAGGCGGCGAATTCCGTGTCGTCGATCCAGTCGGCTCCGTCCAGTCGCGCTTGGAACTCGTTCAGGTCGAAGGAGTCGCGGGCGTGGCGTCGACCGAGCTCTTCGAGTTCGACATGGCTCCAGCGGTCCGCGGCAGCCTGTACGTCGATCAGGTCCCTGGCGAGTCCGCGGTCGAGGAGTGCGCGGACTTTGGTCCCGACGACATCTTCGAGGGACAGCACCAAACCGTGGTCGGTGTGTACGGGCGGTCGCCAGAGCGCTTCCTTGAGGATGTCGACCTCGCACTCTTCGTGACTGACGGGATCGGTGACGATCAGGCGCGCTGAGAGCGGGTCTGTTTCCAGAGCGCTGACCTGCCACCCGTGTTGTTCCAGGCCGACGCGCACGGCAGCGGCAATGTCCTCCATGCGATCGGAGTTCTCGGTCGCCACGTCGAGGTCCTGGCTGAGCCGGTCGACCAGGCCGTGTGCCTGGACTGCGTAGCCGCCGGTAAGCGCCAGAGGGTAGGCACCGCCCACGGCGAGTACATCAGCCAGCAGGCGACGGTGCAGGTCGGTGAGGTTCACGCAGCAGCCTGGGCGCTGCGAGCCAGCTCGTCGAAGGAGTGCTCCCAGACTTCACGGACATCACGGCTGATCAGTGTGCGCAGTGTGGGCCACAAGCTGACGAGGAGGCCGCGGTTAAGGTACCGGACCAGGTCGTCGTGCCGCCCCTCGCCCAACACGATGCGGTAACAGCTCATCCGCAGCCGTGGCTGGTCGAGGTCGAACGTGGTCAGTCCCGACCATGCCAGGTGCAGTGGCAGGCTCATCGTGCCGTGCTCGGGGCCGGCAAGCTCGGAGAGCGCCGTGGGCAGGCGCCGGGCGTACTTGGCACGGCGGAGATCAGAAAGACTGGGCTGTGATGCCATACGTCGATTATCCAGGGAGAGGCCACCGAAGCCGACCGGACGCATCCAAGATGACCCAAACAAAGAAGCCCCCGGCCGCTGGCCTGGGGCTTTCGTGTGGAGCGGGTGACGAGAATCGAACTCGCGCTCTGAGCTTGGGAAGCTCATGTTCTACCATTAAACTACACCCGCGAAGCATGCCGATCACCGGCTCTGCATCGTTCCACACTGTACCCCATGTCAGGCCCCCGGCGGATGCGCCGCGGGGCCTTCGTGTCGTGTGCCGGGGGTCGGAGGAAAGGTGGACGGGGGTGTGATGGGCGGGAGTTGGGGGCGTAGCGTGGGTGGTCGGAGTGCCGCGTGGAGTGGCGTCCCGTTCATCCCCTAATGTGGCGTTCTCGTCCAGATGTGGTTGGGGAAGGGACTTGATGGAGTCGATGGAGCGCACCGTCGTCCGCTGTGCCGAAGGGCACGTTTTCGCTACCTCGTCGTTTCCGATGCAGCAGCTCGGGGCCGACAGGATCGGACCGGGGCGGTTGATCCGGTGTCCCCGGTGCGCCCGGTTGCGGCTGGCCGTTCCCGTGGCGTTCGAGAAGCGGTAGCGGTCGGGGTAGCGGTCTTCGTGGATACGCGGTCGCCGGCGGTGGTGGAGTGGTAGCGAAGAAGTAGTCGCGGAGACGTGGAGCAGGGGCGCGCGGGTGGTCCGGTTGGGGCGGGCTCGCGCGTTCTGCGTATCCTCGGGGCGTGCTTCTCTCAGACAAGGACATCCGGGCCGAGATCGACGCCGGGCGAGTCCGTATCGATCCGTACGACCCTTCGATGGTGCAGCCGTCGAGCATCGACGTGCGGCTGGACCGCTTCTTCCGGGTGTTCGAGAACCACCGGTACCCGCACATCGACCCCGCCGTGGAACAGCCCGATCTGACGCGGACCGTCGAGCCCGAGGGCGATGAGGCGTTCATCCTCCACCCCGGCGAGTTCGTGCTGGCCTCCACGTACGAGGTGATCTCGCTCCCCGACGATCTGGCCTCGCGGCTGGAGGGCAAGAGTTCGCTCGGGCGGCTCGGTCTGGTGACGCACTCGACGGCCGGGTTCATCGACCCCGGGTTCTCCGGGCACGTGACCCTGGAGCTGTCGAACCTCGCCACGCTGCCGATAAAGCTGTGGCCGGGGATGAAGATCGGGCAGCTGTGTCTGTTCCGGCTGACCTCGTCCGCCGAGTTTCCTTACGGGTCCGAGCGGTACGGGTCGCGGTACCAGGGGCAGCGCGGGCCGACCGCCTCGCGGTCCTTCCAGAACTTCCATCGGACCCAGGTGTGATCGACCATGGCTACTGACGTGCGGGAAAACCTTACCTACGAGGGCTTCGGGCGCGCCGTGCGCGAGCTCGCCCAGGCCGTTGCCGACGATGGCTACGAGCCGGATGTGGTGCTGAGCATCGCTCGCGGTGGCGTGTTCGTCGCCGGCGGGCTCGCCTACGCCCTCGACTGCAAGAACATCCACCTCGTCAACGTGGAGTTCTACACCGGGGTCGGGACCACCCTGGAAATGCCCGTCATGCTGGCGCCCGTCCCCAACGCGATCGACTTCTCCGACAAGAAGGTTCTGATCGCTGATGACGTCGCTGACACCGGCAAGACCCTCAAGCTCGTCCATGACTTCTGCGTCGACCATGTCGCCGAGGTCCGCAGCGCCGTCATCTACGAGAAGTCCCACTCCCTCGTGAAGTGCGAGTACGTGTGGAAGAAGACCGACCAGTGGATCAACTTCCCCTGGTCGGTCGAGAAGCCCGTCGTTCGGCGGGACGGGCAGGTTCTCGACGCCTAGGGGCTGTGAGGACCTGTGCGAGAAGGCCCCGGAACGCGGAAGCGTTCCGGGGCCTTCTCGCGCGTCACTCGCTCAGATCGTGCCCAGCTTGATGATCGACAGCAGCGCGATCAGCTGGATCGCCGACGCTCCCAGCGCCTTCGGCCACGGCAGGTCGTGCGACTTGCTCACCATCGACGTGAACAGCGCGCCCGCCGCCAGCCAGGTCAGCCAGCCCACGATCTGGACCAGGGAGTTCTCGCCGCCCAGGAAGAGGGCGAAGAGCAGGCGCGGGGCGTCCGTCATCGACATGATCAGCATCGACAGGCCCACCGTCGGCTGCCACGAGCCCGTGCCGCCGAGCTGGCGGGCCAGGGTGTGGGTCACCGCGCCGAGGACCAGGCCGCCGACGACGAAGCCGACGCCGGTGAACAGGACGTACGGGATGGCCGTCGAGATCGTCGCGTTGATCGCTTCTTCGCGCGCCTGGTCGAAGCCGAAGAGCGCGAGCAGGCCGTAGAGGAACGTGACGACGAGCGCCGGGCCCCAGACCGGGTAGTCCCGCATCTGCCAGAACGTCGGGCCCGGGCGCATCACGATGCCGCTCAGCAGCTCCTTCCAGCGCAGCCGCGGGCCCGCCGGCTGGGCGGGGGCGGAGCCGGCGCGGTAGGTGTTGCCGTCGCCGTACGGGTCCTCGTCGACGCGGAACGCCTGCGTGTGGCCCGGATTGTTGGCGTACGGGTCGTGGGGCGCGGGGTCCGTGTACGGGTCGCCGAAGTACTCCGGCTCGCCGTGGCCCCCGTGGCCGCCGCCATGGCCCTGGTGGCCGTGATGGCCGCCTTGCCCGTGGCCGCCGTGGCCGCCCTGTCCCTGGCCCTGGTGTCCGCCCGCGCCGTACTGGGCTCCGTACGGCGGCGGCGCCGCGTTGCCCGGGCCTCCTGCCGTCGGCCACGGCTGAGCACCGTACGGCGGCTGTGGTGCCTGCCCTCCGTACGGCTGCTGCCGCTGCTGCGGTTGTTGCGGGGTGCGGTTGTCCCGGCCGCGTCCGATCCTGAATCCAGCCACCCGTCGAACGTACCTGGTCCCGGGGGGCGGCGAGCGGGGGGCGGGGGAACCGGGGCGCCATTGCTGCCGAGCTGTGACATCCCCTAGGGGCCGCACCCCGGGGCCCCGGAGGGGGAGTTCAGCGGAGGAACAGCGCTGTGGAGAAGGTGACGAGGGGCTGGTCCGTGGTGCCCGCCGGGTAGAGCGCGATCAGGTCCTGCCGCTCGCCCCGGTACGTCCGCACCACCGTGTCCGGCTTCTTGTCGCCGTCGTAGTCGCCGTGGTTCAGGAGGGTGGTGCGGGGGTGCCCGTCGTCTTCAGCGGTGCGGTGGGGACGTCCTCCGCGGCGAACGCGTACGTGCTGCCGGGACCCGCCGGGCCCTTCGCGGAGCCGAGGAGGAGGGTGCCCTTGCCCGCCTGTCCGGGTGCGTGCGGGCGGGTGGCGGCGACGAGGTCGTCGTCACCGTCGCCGTGGCTGTCCTCCGGGGCCTTCACCAGGTCGTTGACGACCAGGTCGCGGTGGCCGTCGCCGTTGAAGTCGTACGGGACACGGCTGCCGGTGCCGCGCGGGACGGGGGCGCTCGCCGTCTCCGCCTGCGTCCGTGCCCGCGCCGGGGGCGGGGTGTCGCCGTTCTTGCGGTCGGACGACGTGGAGGACGGGGCCGTACAGGCCGTGAGCGCCAGCAGCAGGGCCGTACAGCCCACGGCGAGGGAGGCCGCCACCCTGCTGGTGACCGCTGCCTGCGGGTGCTCGGTGCGGGTGCGGGGGCGTGGACGCACGGGGGCCTCGTTCGTCGTTCGTGGACCGGTGTTCCCGTCGGCCGCCGGGGCCCGGGAGGTGTTCCGGGAGCACATGATGCTCCCGTCACGTCGGCGCGTACATGTCCGAGTTCACCCTTCCTCTGCGGCGGTCGTCACGTCGCCCCCGGTCACCGGGGCCCGGACACGAAGAAGCGGCCGGTCCTGCCCCCGAGGCAGGTCCGGCCGCTTCTTCGCTCTGGTGCGTCAGATCACTTTGCCGGTTCCGGCTCCGGTGCGTCCACCTGCTCCGGCTCGCCGGTCGGGTCGACGGGCGTCTTCACGGACTCCAGGAGGAGCTGCGAGACGTCCACGACCTGGATCGACTCCTTGGCCTGGCCGTCGTTCTTCTTGCCGTTGACCGAGTCGGTCAGCATGACGAGGCAGAACGGGCAGGCGGTGGAGACGATGTCCGGGTTGAGGGCGAGGGCTTCGTCGACGCGCTCGTTGTTGACGCGCTTGCCGATCCGCTCCTCCATCCACATCCGGGCGCCGCCGGCGCCGCAGCAGAAGCCGCGCTCCTTGTGGCGGTGCATCTCCTCGTTCCGCAGGCCCGGGACCTTCGCGATGATCTCGCGCGGCGGGGTGTAGATCTTGTTGTGCCGGCCCAGGTAGCACGGGTCGTGGTACGTGATCAGGCCCTCGACCGGGGTCACCGGGATCAGCTTGCCCTCGTCGATGAGGTGCTGGAGCAGCTGGGTGTGGTGGATGACCTCGTACTCGCCGCCGAGCTGCGGGTACTCGTTCGCGATCGTGTTGAAGCAGTGCGGGCAGGTCGCGACGATCTTCTTCGACGACTTGGGCTTCTTCGTCGTCTCGTCTTCGTCGTCCTCGCCGTACGCCATGTTCAGCATCGCGACGTTCTCCTGGCCGAGCTGCTGGAAGAGCGGCTCGTTGCCCAGGCGGCGGGCGGAGTCACCGGTGCACTTCTCGTCGCCGCCCATGATCGCGAACTTGACGCCCGCCATGTGCAGCAGCTCCGCGAAGGCCTTGGTGGTCTTCTTGGCGCGGTCCTCCAGGGCGCCGGCGCAGCCGACCCAGTACAGGTAGTCGACCTCGGTGAGATCTTCGACGTCCTTGCCGACGATGGGGACCTCGAAGTCGACTTCCTTGGTCCACTCGACGCGGGCCTTCTTGGCGAGGCCCCAGGGGTTGCCCTTCTTCTCCAGGTTCTTGAGCATCGTGCCCGCCTCGGACGGGAACGCGGACTCGATCATGACCTGGTAGCGGCGCATGTCGACGATGTGGTCGATGTGCTCGATGTCGACGGGGCACTGCTCGACGCAGGCGCCGCAGGTGGTGCAGGACCACAGGACGTCCGGGTCGATGACGCCGTTCTCCTCGGCCGTGCCGATCAGCGGGCGCTCGGCCTCGGCGAGGGCGGAGGCGGGGACGTCCTTGAGCTGCTCCTCGGTGGCCTTCTCGTTGCCCTCCATGTCCTTGCCGCCGCCGGCCAGGAGGTAGGGGGCCTTGGCGTGCGCGTGGTCGCGCAGCGACATGATCAGGAGCTTCGGCGAGAGGGGCTTGCCGGTGTTCCAGGCGGGGCACTGCGACTGGCAGCGGCCGCACTCGGTGCAGGTGGAGAAGTCGAGGATGCCCTTCCAGGAGAACTGCTCGACCTGGGAGACACCGAAGACCGCGTCGTCGGCCGGGTCCTCCCAGTCGATCTCCTTGCCGGCCGTCGTCATCGGCTGGAGCGCGCCGAGCGCGACCTCGCCGTCGGCGTTCCGCTTGAACCAGATGTTCGGGAAGCCGAGGAAACGGTGCCAGGCCACACCCATGTTCGTGTTCAGCCCGACGGTGATCGCCCAGATCATCGTCGTACCGAGCTTGATCATCGCGAACAGGTAGACCAGGTTCTGCAGCGTTTCGGTGCTCAGCCCCTCGAAGGCCATGACCAGGGGGTACGAGGCGAAGTACGCGGGGCCGTAGCCGTCCACGTGGTGCAGCGCGCCCTCCAGGCCGCGGAGCACCATGATCGCGGCGCCGATGATCAGGATGATCGCCTCGACGAAGTACGCCTGGCCCATCTTGGAGCCGGTGAACCGCGACTTGCGGCCCGCCCGCGAGGGCAGGTTCAGCTGGCGGATCGCGATCAGCACGAGGATGCCGAGGGTCGTGCCGAGCGCGATGAACTCGATGTACACCTCGTACGGCAGGAAGGTGCCGATGTACGGCAGCACCCAGTCGGCCTTGAACAGCTGGCCGTACGCCGTGACGATCGTCAGGCCCAGGGTCAGGAAGCCGACCGCGACGAACCAGTGGGCGACGCCCACGATTCCCCAGCGGTTCATGCGGGTATGGCCGACGAACTCCTTGATCAAGGTGATCGTCCGCTGCTTGGGGTCGTCGGTGCGGCTGCCAGCCGGTACCGCCTGTCCGAGGCGGACGAAGCGGTAGATCTGCGCGACGGCTCGGGCGACGAGCGCAACGCCGACGACCGTCAGCACCAGCGACACGATGATCGCGGCGAGTTGCATGAGTGGGGCTCCTCGGGCCTGCGAGAGCGGGATCCAGTTGGTCAGGTGATACTGCCCGCTACTACTAAGCAGTAACTTAATTAGTCTGTGCTGACACTATCCGCTTGGTCCACCCTCCTACAGGCGGGCGGGCGGTGATCTGCGTCGCTCAGGTGTGCCTTGGTTCGGCGGGCCTTCCGGAGCTGTTCCCGCAGGGGGTTGCGGGCCGCTTCGGCGAGGATCGCCAGGTAGAGCACCACTCCATGGTGCTCTGCGTAGTGCTGGTCCAGCAGGGCGGGGTCGTCCCACGGCATGCCCGAACGGGCGCGCACCTGCGCCAGACCGGTCAGTCCCGGCCGCAGTTCCCACCGCCACCGCCGGGCGCCGGGTCTGGTGGCCCGGGGGTCGCCGGGGGCCAGGGGGCGGGGCCGACCAGGGCGAGATCGCCACGGACGACGTGCGGCAGCCGCGAGAACAGGTCCAGACGGAGTCTCCGGGTCCGCAGGGTGCGCAGCTCGAAGACCCGGCCGCCCAGGCCGGTCCGGGGCCGGCGGTCCCAGGCGCCGCCCGGGGTGCGCCGCGCGGTCAGGGCGAGCGCGGCCACGGCGACGGCGGGGTAGGTCAGGGCGAGCAGCGCGGTGCCGAGCACCAGGTCCAGGGCGCGTTCGGCCGTCGTACGGGGGAGGGCGCGGTCCGCGAGCCGTCGTGCCCGGTCGGTGAGGCCTGTCAGGCGTGCGGCGGGGCGGGAGGGGAAGTGGCCCCGCGCGGTACCGGACTCGGTCGCGTACGCGGGTGGGCGCGGCCGCCCGGTGCCTCCCGCCGGCCGGTTCTCGCGTCTCCTCTGCCGTACGTGCCGCTTCCTCGCGTTCTGCATCGCGCCCGCCCGGGGTTCGAGGTTCGATGGGACACCATGGGTGACGATCCACGCTGAAACCTGCCGGTCGGTGACGGTTGTGGCCGTCTCACGGCATTTTGTGACAGAACGATCCCATGGTGGGACGGTGGGTCGGGTGGTGCGCGCGGGGCGTGGCGTGCGCCGGTGCGGTGGTGTGGCGAGCGGATCGGCGCAGATAAGTTCCACGTAAGCACTTAAGTTGAGCGTGCCCGACTCAGGTCTGTTGACTCATGGGCGGGCGTCGTGCATTCTTGAGTCAGATCCACTCAAGTAATCCGTTGGAGGAATTGAAATGGCACGTGCGGTCGGCATCGACCTGGGCACGACTAACTCCGTCGTCAGCGTTCTCGAAGGCGGCGAGCCCACCGTCATCACCAACGCCGAAGGCGCCAGGACCACGCCGTCCGTCGTCGCCTTCGCCAAGAACGGCGAGGTGCTCGTCGGCGAGGTCGCCAAGCGCCAGGCGGTCACCAACGTCGACAGGACCATCCGCTCCGTCAAGCGCCACATGGGCACGGACTGGAAGATCGACCTCGACGGCAAGAGCTTCAACCCGCAGCAGATGAGCGCCTTCATCCTGCAGAAGCTGAAGCGCGACGCCGAGTCCTACCTGGGCGAGAAGGTGACCGACGCGGTCATCACCGTCCCGGCGTACTTCAACGACTCCGAGCGTCAGGCGACCAAGGAGGCCGGCGAGATCGCGGGCCTGAACGTCCTGCGCATCGTCAACGAGCCGACCGCCGCCGCCCTGGCGTACGGCCTCGACAAGGACGACCAGACGATCCTCGTCTTCGACCTCGGTGGCGGCACCTTCGACGTGTCCCTCCTGGAGATCGGCGACGGCGTCGTCGAGGTGAAGGCCACCAACGGTGACAACCACCTCGGTGGTGACGACTGGGACCAGCGCGTCGTCGACTACCTGGTGAAGCAGTTCGCCAACGGGCACGGCGTGGACCTGTCCAAGGACAAGATGGCTCTCCAGCGTCTCCGCGAGGCCGCGGAGAAGGCGAAGATCGAGCTCTCGTCCTCGACCGAGACCACGATCAACCTGCCCTACATCACGGCGTCCGCCGAGGGCCCGCTGCACCTGGACGAGAAGCTCACGCGCTCGCAGTTCCAGCAGCTGACCGCGGACCTCCTGGACCGCTGCAAGACCCCGTTCCACAACGTCATCAAGGACGCGGGCATCCAGCTCTCCGAGATCGACCACGTCGTTCTCGTCGGTGGCTCCACCCGTATGCCCGCCGTCGCCGAGCTCGTCAAGGAGCTGACCGGCGGCCAGGAGGCCAACAAGGGTGTGAACCCGGACGAGGTCGTCGCCATCGGCGCCTCGCTCCAGGCCGGTGTCCTCAAGGGCGAGGTCAAGGACGTCCTGCTCCTCGACGTCACCCCGCTGTCCCTCGGCATCGAGACCAAGGGAGGGATCATGACCAAGCTCATCGAGCGCAACACCACGATCCCGACCAAGCGCTCCGAGATCTTCACGACGGCCGAGGACAACCAGCCGTCCGTGCAGATCCAGGTCTACCAGGGCGAGCGCGAGATCGCGGCGTACAACAAGAAGCTCGGGATGTTCGAGCTGACCGGTCTGCCGCCGGCCCCGCGCGGTGTCCCGCAGATCGAGGTCGCCTTCGACATCGACGCCAACGGCATCATGCACGTCGCCGCCAAGGACCTCGGCACCGGCAAGGAGCAGAAGATGACCGTCACCGGCGGCTCCTCGCTGCCGAAGGACGAGGTCAACCGGATGCGCGAAGAGGCCGAGAAGTACGCGGAGGAGGACCACGCCCGCCGCGAGGCCGCCGAGTCGCGCAACCAGGGCGAGCAGCTCGTCTACCAGACGGAGAAGTTCCTCAAGGACAACGAGGACAAGGTCCCCGGTGACGTCAAGACGGAGGTGGAGACCGCGGTCGAGGAGCTGAAGGAGAAGCTCAAGGGCGAGGACACCGCCGAGATCCGTACGGCCACCGAGAAGGTCGCCGCCGTCTCGCAGAAGCTGGGCCAGGCGATGTACGCCAACGCCCAGGCCGAGGGTGCGGCTCCGGGCGCCGAGGCCCCGGGCGACGGCCAGGCCAAGGCCGATGACGATGTCGTCGACGCCGAGATCGTGGACGACGAGAAGGACACCAAGGGCGGTGCGGCGTGACCGAGGAGACTCCGGGCTTCGAGGAGAAGCCCGACGTCCCCTCCGGCGCCACCCCTGATGACGCCGAGCCGAAGGCTGCCGACTCCTCCGAGGAGGAGGCGGCGGCCCCGGCCGGGGACACCGATGCGACCGTCGGTCTGACGGCGCAGCTGGACCAGGTCCGTACGGCGCTGAACGAGCGCACGGTAGACCTCCAGCGGCTCCAGGCCGAGTACCAGAACTACCGCCGCCGCGTCGAGCGGGACCGGGTCACGGTCAAGGAGATCGCCGTGGCGAACCTCCTGTCCGAGCTCCTGCCCGTGCTCGACGACGTCGGCCGCGCGCGGGAACACGGCGAGCTGGTCGGCGGCTTCAAGTCGGTGGCCGAATCGATGGAGACCATCGTCGCGAAGCTGGGCCTCCAGCAGTTCGGCAAGGAGGGCGAGCCCTTCGACCCGACGATCCACGAGGCCCTGATGCACAGCTACGCGCCGGACGTCACCGAGACGACCTGCGTGGCGATCCTTCAGCCGGGGTATCGCATCGGCGAGCGCACCATCCGCCCCGCGCGGGTGGCCGTCGCCGAGCCGCAGCCGGGCGCCACGCCCGCCGCGGCGAAGGAAGAGAAGAAGGCAGACGACGAGGAGAGCGGTGGCACCGAGGAGGTCTGACGGGAACACGTCTGATCACCGCGGTGCACACCGACCGGCCCGGCGGCCGGCCCATGGGCCGGCCGTTCGGCCGATCGTCCGGAAGGAGGGACGTCGATGAGCACGAAGGACTTCGTCGAGAAGGACTACTACAAGGTCCTCGGCGTCCCCAAGGACGCCACCGACGCCGAGGTCAAGAAGGCGTACCGGAAGCTCGCCCGCGAGTTCCACCCGGACGCCAACAAGAACGACGCCAAGGCGGAGGAGCGCTTCAAGGAGATCTCCGAGGCGAACGACGTCCTCGGTGACCCCAAGAAGCGCAAGGAGTACGACGAGGCGCGCGCCCTCTTCGGCAACGGCGGCTTCCGGGCCGGCCCCGGTGGTGCGGGCGGCAACTTCAACTTCGACCTGGGCGACCTCTTCGGCGGCGGCGCCCCGGGCGGCGGACAGGGCGGCGCGGGCGGCGGCTTCGGCGGCGGGGGCGGTCTCGGCGACGTCTTCGGCGGGCTGTTCAACCGCGGCGGCACCGGCACCCGGGTCCAGCCCAAGCGCGGCCAGGACATCGAGTCCGAGGTGACGCTCAGCTTCACCGAGGCGGTCGACGGGGCCACGGTCCCGCTGCGGATGTCCAGCCAGGCGCCCTGCAAGGCGTGTTCCGGCACCGGCGACAAGAACGGCACCCCCGGGTCTGCCCGACCTGCGTCGGCACCGGCCAGGTCTCGCGCGGCAGCGGCGGCGGCTTCTCGCTCACCGACCCCTGTGTGGACTGCAAGGGCCGGGGTCTCATCGCCCAGGACCCCTGCGACGTCTGCAAGGGCAGCGGCCGGGCGAAGTCGGCGCGCACCATGCAGGTGCGGATCCCGGCGGGCGTCTCGGACGGCCAGCGGATCCGGCTGCGCGGCAAGGGCGGTGCGGGCGAGCGCGGCGGTCCGGCCGGCGATCTGTATGTCGTCGTCCACGTCGACGCCCACCCGGTCTTCGGCCGCAAGGGCGACAACCTCACGGTCACCGTGCCCGTCACCTACCCGGAGGCCACGCTCGGCGGCGAGATCAAGGTCCCCACGCTCGGCGGACCCCCGGTCACGCTGAAGCTTCCCGCCGGCACCCCCAACGGGCGTACGATGCGCGCCCGGGGCAAGGGCGCGGTGCGCAAGGACGGCACCCGCGGCGACCTGCTGGTCACCGTGGAGGTCGCGGTCCCCAGGGACCTGGGCCAGGAGGCCAGGGACGCCCTGGAGACCTACCGGAAGGCGACCGCGGACGAGGACCCGCGGGCGGAACTGTTCCAGGCCGCGAAGGGAGCTTGAGATGGACGGCCGTCGACGCAATCCGTACCAGCTGACCGATGAGACACCGGTGTACGTGATCTCGATCGCGGCCCAGCTCTCGGGGCTCCACCCGCAGACGCTGCGCCAGTACGACCGTCTCGGCCTGGTCTCCCCGGACCGTACGGCCGGGCGCGGCCGGCGCTACTCGGCCCGCGACATCGAGCTGCTGCGCACCGTGCAGCAGCTGTCGCAGGACGAGGGCATCAACCTCGCGGGCATCAAGCGGATCATCGAGCTGGAGAACCAGGTGACCGCGCTCCAGCAGCGCGTCGCCGAGCTCTCGGCCGCGGTGGACGGCGCGGCGGTCGCCATGCAGCAGCGCGAGGCCCAGGTCCACGCCTCGTACCGCCGCGATCTGGTGCCGTACCAGGACGTGCAGCAGACGGGCGCGCTGGTGGTGTGGCGGCCCAAGCCGAAGCAGTAGCAGGAGCTTCGGGGCGGGCTATTCCGTACGAAGACGGCCGGGGTGGAAGAACACAGGGTGTTCTTCCACCCCGGCCGTCTTCGTGTCCCCGTGATGGCCGGTGGCTGGCACCAAGTGGCCGGAATCGTGCAGCAAGCTGACAGTGATCGCCTCCCGGAGCGGATCGCTCCGCTGACAGGGTGGTGCATGTCGGCGGGAACGAGCCGACGAGACACGTGACGTACGGGGAGGAAGACATGGGCGTCTACGCGTTCACCGGAAGGACGGTCGCCACGGGGGGACTGCTCCTGGGACTGGTTCTCGGGGCGGCCGCGGCACCGGCCCACGCGACCGCCGGTCCGGGGACCGGCACCGCGGGCGGGGCAGCCGCACCGCTGACCACCGGGACGGGGGCCGGCATCGGGAACCGGGGCGAGGAGATCGCGTCGGAGGTGAAGGAGGCGGTCGGCCGGCTCATCTGCGGGGCTCCGCTGCCGAAGCCGCTGGTGCCGTTCCTGGGCAAGGTGAAGTGCGTCAACGGCTGGCAGTAGAAGACCCGGTGGAGATCACGGTGGCGCGTGTCTCCACCGACGCCGCGCCCGCCGGAATCGCGGTCCTCCGCCTCATCGGGATGCTGCCCGCGCGGTGGGAGTGCGGCCAGCGCATCGAGGAGGACCGGATCACCGTCCTGGTGCTCGGCTCCGGGCGGGACGCACAGGACGTCACCGCCGTACGGGAACGGTGCGCGGAGGCGCTGCGGGACCGGACGCTGCACGGGTGGGTTCTGGAGGGGGCCGGCTAGGGCGTGTCCGGCGGATCAGGGCCGGACACGCCCTGGGCGAGGGGCCGGTCAGGCCCTCCGCCGCTTCCGGGGGCGGGATCCGGACGGACCCGCCCCCGGGGCTCAGATCCAGCCACGCTCGCGGGCCAGCAGGGCCGCGTGCGGGCGGCTGGTCGCGCCCAGGATGCGGAGCACGTCGGCGACATGGCGGCGATACGTCCGCACCGAGATGTCCAGGTTCCGCGCGCCCGTCTCGTCCTTGGCGACCCGGCACATCTCCTCCATGACGCGCTGCTCCATCTCGGACAGCACGTCGGAGGGGAGGCGTGGGTGTCGATCAGGGTGGAGAGGTCCGTGGACTCGGCCCAGATCTTCTCGAACAGGGCCAGGATGTTGGAGACAAGACCGGCCTGCTGGGTGACCAGCGCGCCGCGCGAGGTGTCCGAGGGGTCGACGGGCACCAGGGCCGTACGGCGGTCGTACACGAGGATCCGCTCGGACAGCTTGTCCGCGGCCCGGATCGACGCCCCCTGCGCGGTGAGTTCGCGGAGGTAGGCGACGGTCGGCGGGTGGTCGAGCGCTTCCCGCAGCACCACGCTGCGGATCTGCACGCCCCGGCGCAGACACCGGGTGTCCAGGGGGCGTGCATGGGCGATGTTCTCGGCGGTGAGGGCGGTGTACGGCTCGACGGAGAGGATCTCCTGGCGGGCGAAGAAGGCCAGGTCGTCGATCCGGTCGCGGATCTGCCGGAGGACTTCGAGCCGCTCGACGCCCTGGGTGGCGAGCGGGCGGGTCTGCTGTTCGGCGGTCAGTTCGGCGATCAGGTGGCGGGACCTGGTGACCTGGTGGAGCTGTTCGTGCAGCTCGCGCAGCCGGATCTCGGTGAGCCGCTCGACCGCGGTCTCCGGGGCGGCAGCCGAGACGCCGCCGTGCTCGTCGGTCCGCAGCAGGCCCAGCTCGTCGAGGTGGGCGAGGGCCTTCTCCACCTCCTCCCGAGGGCTGTGGAGCAGCACCCCGATGTCCTCGGTGCCGGTGCCCGGATTGCGGAGGAAGTGCCGGTAGGCACGCTCCTCCGTGATGTCCAGGCCGAGTATGGACAGGCTTCCGCCGTTCACCGCTGCCGCCCCCCGCGTGCCGCACGACTACCGACGGCGCACCGTGGCATGGGTCAAATGCCGCGCAACCGTCGAACCGATGAGGGAGAGGGTAATCCATAGGTAAAGCAGCAGGTAGTCCCGGTCGTCCGGGTGACGGGCGCGGGACGGGGGACGGTGACGATCAATGGAGGAGACTGCTGTGACGATGATGGCCGACGAACGGATGAGGACCGGCGGACGGGCGGGGGACGCCGTCGGCGGCCGGCCGGAGATGGACTTCGCCACGCTCACCGAACGTGAGCTGGAAGTGCTCGCGCTGCTGGCGAGCGGGGAGCAGAACCGCTGGCTGGCCCGGAGACTGGGCATCACGGAACGGACCGTACGGGCGCACACGTCGAGCATCGTGCGCAAGCTGAATCTGAAGTCCCGGTTCGAGGCGGCGATCGTGTCGTATCTGCACGCGGAGGACATCAGAGGACATCAGGGGGCCGCGTCCGTGATCTGACGCCGGACCGCACCCCTGGACCAATACACCCGAAGTCCCGGGCCCGGAAGTCTCACTTCCGGGCCCGGGACTTCGGGTGTTCCCGCCATCCCGCCATCCCGCCATCCCGCCTGACGACAGGCCCTAGGGCAGGGCGGCGCTGACCGCGTCCACCAGCATCATCCACATCGGCTGACCACCCGTTCCGAACGCCGCCGACAGCGCGTAGCCGATGGCCGCGTCGAGGGGCTCGGGGGTTCCGGCCTCTTCCCGCCACTCCGCTATCACCCGGCGGTCGCCGTCCGAGGAGAAGTCGCCGAGGTGCTTGCCGTCGCGGGTCAGCTTGCTGAACGGGATCGAGTTCGGGACGAGCCGGTAGGGGATGCCCGCGTGCTGGACGTCGACCCGGTAGGTCTGCCGCCGGAGCTTGCCCTTGCCCGGCTTGATCGTCGCGTCGGCGCCGTCCACCGTGATCGTCAGATGCCGGGGGTCGCGGGTGCCGATGACGATGTGGTCGTCGACCTCCGCTTCGAGGGCGCGGACGATGGTGACGGTCGGGATGCGCTCGCCGCTGACGACGAGCTTCTCCCGGTGCTCGCCGAGGAGTTCGACGGAGATCTCCCCGTAGTGGTCGTCCTCGGTGGAGGCGGGCAGCGGGAGGGAGGTGGTGTCGGTCATCTGGATCCTTGAACCCTTCGGTCGTGCTGGGGGGTGTTCGCGGAGCTTCACTGCCGTACGGAGTCACGGGCGAGGAGTCGAGGGCGCGCGCGGCTCACCGGCGTACGGAATTCTCCCAGGAGCGTGCCGTGCTCCGGTGCCGGTCAGTGTGCTCCCGCGGTCGCGACCGCAGGTCCTGCGGTCAACTGCGTTGCGGTGAGGTCCTGGTAGAGGGCGCTGCGCTCCAGCAGCTCCTCGTGCCGTCCGTGGTCGCTGACCCGGCCGTTCTCGAACAGCACCAGCCGGTCCGCCGTGGTGACCGTCGAGAGCCGGTGCGCGATGAGCAGCACCGTGCAGTCCCGCGCGGCCTCCTCCACCGTCCGGCGCAGCGCGGTCTCGCTGAGTCCGTCGAGATGCGCGGTGACCTCGTCGAGGAGCAGGACCTGCGGGCGGCGCAGCAAGGCCCGTGCGATGGCGAGGCGTTGGCGTTCGCCGCCGGAGAGGGCCAGGCCGCGGGCGCCGACGGCCGTGTCGAGGCCGTCCGGGAGGGAGGCGACGAAGCCGTCGAGGAGGGTGCGGCGGAGCACGTCGGCGACGGCCTCGTCGGTCGCGTCCGGGGCGGAGTAGAGGAGGTTTTCGCGGAGTGTGCCCGCGAGCATCGGGGAGTCCTGCTCGACATAGGCGATCCGGCGTCGCAGGTCGGCCCGGTCCAGGGAGCGGATGTCGGTGCCGTCCAGCAGGATGCGGCCGTCCTCGGTGTCGTAGAACCGCTGGATCAGCGAGAACACCGTGGTCTTGCCGGAGCCGGACGGGCCGACGATCGCGGTGACCTTCCCGGCCGGCGCGACGAAGCTCGTGCCGTCCAGGACGTGCGTGCGGCCTTCGTAGCCGAAGGTCAGCCCGTCGACGGTGACGGCGGGCGGCGGGCCGGAGGGCGCCGGCGGCGTACCGTCCACGTCGTCCTCGGCCGCCATGGACCGCACCTCCTCGATCCGGGCCAGGGCGCCGAGCCCCTGCTGCAGGGCGGTGGTGCCGCCGACGAGGGAGAGGACCGGGCCGCCCAGGTTGAACAGGTAGAGCAGGAAGCCGATCAGCGCGGCCAGTTCGAGGGTGCCCATGGCGACCAGCGCACCGCCGAAGCCGATGACGGCGAGGAACGAGGCCTGGACGATCAGCCCGGCCAGCACGGCGATCAGCGCGTGGTACCGGGCGCCCTTGAGACCCGCCCGGTAGGCGCGTGTCGCGGCCTCGGTGGCCCGCTCGGTCTCCTTCGCCTCACCGCCGTTGGCCTTGACGGTGCGGGCCGCGCCGAGCGAGCGGTCGAGCGCCGCACCGATCTCGCCGACGGAGGTCTGCGCCTCGGTGGTGACCCGCTTGATCCGCGGCATGACGACGCCCATCGCGATGCCGACGACCACCAGCACGGCGGAGGTGATGCCGAGCAGCGGCAGGCTGACGATGCCCATCAGCACGATCGTGGCCAGCAGGTGGATCGACCCGTCGACGAGCTGGATGAGACCGCCCGTCGCCGCGTGCTGCACCAGCGTGCTGTCGGAGGTGACGCGCGTGGTCAGCCCGCCCGGCTCGGTACGGTCCAACTCGACTGTACGCAACCGAATGAGACGGGCAATCAGGCCGCGTCGGACCTGGAGCACGACGCGTTCGGCGGTCCGCTCGCTGAGCCAGGACTGAAGCCAGGTCAGCCCGATGGAGGCGAGCAGCAGGCCGGTCAGCAGCAGGATGTCGTCCCGCAGCCCTTCACCCGTCATGAGCTTGGCCAGCACCGACTGGATGACCAGCGGCTGCGCCAGGCCGGCGGCGCTGCCCGCCAGGGTCAGAGCCAGCACCGTGAGGAGGATGCCGCGGTGCGGACGCGCGTACGAGAGCAGCGCCCGCAGCGCGGGCCGCTCCGCCGGAGACTGTTCTGCGTCAGGTGTGTTCACACCCGTAGTTCTATCCTCTTCCACCCGCGCGGGGAACTGTCGTTTGCGGCAATGCCGTAAGAGCCAATGGTGCGGACCTGGCGGCGTGGGTCAACATTCTTTCTGTCCGCAACGGACACCGGTAAACCAGGCATCGGCGAGATGCGCGAAGTGGCCGGTCGTCAATTCCCTTTCATCACTCGAAGGAAATCTCATGCAGAACGTCACCGAGAAGGACCTGTTCGACGGCTACACCGCCTACACCTCCGCAGAGGAGCTCGGCCTGCACGACGGCCAGGAGGCCGCGCCGGCGTTCAGCCCCACCATCCCGTGGGCCATCCGCGCCACGATCATCACCGCGCGTTCCTCGCAGCAGTGCGCCGCCGCTCTCGGCTCGCTCGCCGCGAAGACCGTCGAGAACAAGTGCTGACCAGCGACTCTTCGCTGTGAGCCGCGGGGGTCGGCCGGAGATGCGGTGCGCATGCTCCGGCCGGCCCCCGGCCCCAACGTGCAACAGGAGGCGTCGTGGAGGAACAGCAACGGGACTTCGAGCGCATCCTCGTCGTGGGGACGGGAGCCCTCGGCGTCGCCTTCCTGCCGTTCTGGATCAACTGGCTCGGGAATTCCTTTCCCGATATCGAGAAGCGGTTCGCGCTGACCCGTTCCGCATGCCGGTTCGTGTCGCCGGACGCGGTGGCCGTGCTCTCCGGAAAAGAAGTCTTCATCGACGACTGGAACGCTTTCTCCGGTGTCGATGTGCCGCATGTGGACATCGCGGAATGGGCGGATCTGATCCTCGTCCATCCCGCCACCCTGAATTTCGTCGGCCGCTTCGCCCTCGGGGTCGCCGACACCCCGCTGATGGTCGCCCTGCAGACCACCCGCGCCCTGGTCGGCGTCGCCCCGTCGCTGCCGCCCGGAGCGCACGGGAGCCCGGTCGTCCAAGGGCACCTGGCGGCGCTGCGCGAGCGGCCCGGCGTGGTGCTGGCGCCCACGATCCCCGCGCGGAGCGCGCGTACGGGTGAGGTGGAGGACGGCGGCTCGGCACCGCTGAACGAGCTGTACGAGCTGTGCGTCGCACACCGTAAGGGCGCTGCGGGCGTCGGTACGGATGTGGCCGGGGACCGTGTCGGCGCGGGCGTGGGCGGGGACCGTGTCGGCGCGGGCGTGGCCGGGGGGTCGTCGTGAACGGGGCAAGTCCGGCCCTGGAGCTGGGTGTTCCGGTCGCTGAGTACGAAACCGGCCTTCAGGTCACCCGGGTTCACCGGGCGCTCGACGGCGGCCTCGGCGGAGCCGGTGACTTCCTGTGGTGGCACGGGCCGGGGCCTCAGCGCGGGGGCCCGCTGCGCGTGCCCGCCCGGTCGGCCGCCCTCGTACCGGATCTCGGACCCGTCGAGACGGCCGCACTGCTGGCCACCGGCACGCCGTACGGGGACGGGCTGCTCCACCGGGCCGCCGGGTCCGCGTCGGCCGCCGCCTGGCTGCGGGACCCCCGCCCGCAGGCCGGGCGGCTCGTCGCCCACTCCCTCGCCGCCGCCGCGCGGGCGCTCCGGGCCCTGCACGAGGTTCCCCTGCCCCCGGGCCCGCAGCCTCTTCCGCCCCCGGGGGTGCGGCGACTGCGGGAGTGGGCGGCCGGGACCGCGCCGCTCGCCCCGGCGGCCGCGCGGCTGCGCCGGCGTGCGCGGGAGGTGTGGGGCGAGGTCCGCACGGAACGGCTGCTGGGCTGGGCGGACGACGCCGTACGCGCCTCGGGCCCCGGAGCTCCGGTCGTGCCGCTGCACGGCTGGGCGTCGACCGGTTCGCTCGTACCGCCCCGGAGCCGGGGCCGGGTCGCGCTGCTCACCGGTGAGGACCTGGGCGCGGGACGGCGGGAACTGGACCTGGGCTGGCTGCTGGGCGACCTGGCCGAGCTGGCCTGGTCCTCGCCGCTCCATCGGGCGGCGGGGGAGAGGGCGGGGCTGCTGTCCGTCACGGATCTGCAGCGGGTGTTCCTCGGTGCGTACGAAGCCGCCGGTAGCGACCTGGGCGGGCGGGAGGACGGCGGTCACGACGGTGGCTGCCACGACGGTGGCCGGCACGACGGTCGCGGTCACGACGGTCGCGGTCACGACGGTCGCAGTCACGACGGTCGCGGTCACGACGGTCGCGGTCACGACGGTGGTGGTCGCCCTCGCGACGACCACGGACCGGCGGGGCCGGTGTACGACCCGGTGGCCGTCGGGCGCTGCGCCGTCCTCCGTGTCGTCACGCACATGCGGGACTTCGCCACCTACTGCGAGTGGAGCGACGAATTGCTCGACTACCTCGCCTTCACTGCCGAGTTGATCGATGAGGAGGGCCGCCGGGCGGTCCCCCGAGGAGTGTCATGACGACCACGACGAGTACGACGGCCGCCCCGACGGAGGCGGTGGCCACGGGGAGCGCGGTGGCCACGGCGAGCACGGCGGACGCGCCCGCGCTGATCAGGTTCCGGCCGACCGGGCTCGACACGGCGCCGGAGGTCAACGCGCTGCTGGAGCGGCTGGGCCTCGGCTCGTTCGCGCCGGACGGGCTGACCGCGTTCGGCGGCCGCAACGACAACTGGGCGGGTACGACCACCCGTGGCCGCCAGGTCTTCGTCAAGACCGTCGCCCGGGCCTCCGACGGCAGTCGGCCGGAGATCGACCGCGCTCTCGCCTTCGAGGCGTCGGCCGCCCGGCTGCCGGCCGGTTCGCCGCTCCGTACCCCCGAACACCTGGGCACCGACCGGGAATCGGCCGTCAGCGCCTTCCGGCTGCTGCCCGGGTCCCGTTCGGGCTCGGAGGTCGCGCTGGACGGCGACTTCGACGAGGCGCTGTGCCGGGAAGCCGGGCGGGCCGTCGCCACGCTGCACACCCTGGGAACGGCGGGCGGCGAGGATCCGGACGGGGCTTCCGGCCCCGCCATCGACACCGCCGAGGCCCCGCTGCCGCCGATGCGCTGGCTCCGGGCGTTCCCGTGGAGCGAGGTCCAGGACCGCAGCATGGCGCAGATCGCCGCCTGGAAGCTCGTCCAGGACGACACGGAGGTCGTCGCCGCGCTCCACCGGCTGCGGGAGCGTGAGCGTACGGCACCGCACACCCCCGCCCACTGCGATCTGCGTTTCGACCAGTTCCTCGTCCACGACGGACAGCTCTACCTGTGCGACTGGGAGGAGTTCCGGCTCGCCGACCCGGCCCGCGACGTCGGCGCGTTCGTCGGCGAATGGCTCTTCCAGGCCACGTACTCGGTCTTCGCGCCGACGGGCGAGCCCACCTCGGCGAAGGACGCCGTCGCGCCCGGCTTCGACCTGTCCCACGAGGAGATCGTGGAGCGCGGCGCGGCCGGACTGGGCCACCACATCCCCCGTATCGCGGCCTTCTGGGCGGGCTACACCGAGTGCCGCACCCCGGACCCCGAACTCGCCGAGCGTGTCGTCGGGTTCGCGGGGTGGCATCTGTACGACCGGCTCATCGCCACGGCGCAGGCGCACGCCGTCCTCAATCCGGTGGCGCGGGCCGCCGCCGGGATCGGACGGACGCTGCTGCTGAACCCGGCGGGTGCGGTGGCGACTTTGCGCCTGACCCACCCCGCTGTGCTGCGCCCCGCTGTGACGCCTGCTGTTGTGCCGGGTCCCGCTGTGACGCCTGCCGCTGTGCCGGGCCCCGCTGTGACGCCTGCCGCTGTGCCGCATCCCGCCGACGCGCCTTCAGGGAGCACCCGATGACCCTCACCTCCGCCCCGGTCCGGCCGGCCGGGCTCGCCCCCGGCTCGCCGCCGCGCTCGACCTCGTGGACGTACGCGCCGACGGCCTCGAAGCGCGGCTCGCCGGGCGTACGTTGACCGGGGACAGCCCGCGGGATCTGCGCGGCCGTCTCACCAACGCGCTGTACGAGGAGTTCCACGCCGGGAACGGGGCGCACCGCCGGGACGCGGACGCCGCTCCCCGCCGCACGCTGCGCGACTCCGCGCTGGAGCGGCGGCTCGCCGCGGCCGTGCCGCACCCCACGACCCCGGTCACCGGACGGCTGCTGGAGGTCGGGGAGGACGGCGAACTGGTCGTGCGGCTGCCGGAGATCACCGCCCGGCTGACCGCCGACCGGCTCATCGGCCCCGCCGCGCCCGTACCGGGCGAACTGGTCCAGGTCGCGCTGGAGGCGGCGCGTCCCGCCCTCTCACCCGGCTTCTTCTACGTGATGGGCTCGCGGCCCCTGCGGGTCCCCTCGGGCCCGGTCCGCCGCCTCTTCCTGCACGCCCGCGACCCGGACGCCGCCGTCGGACTGTGGGCCGCCGCGCTGGCCGCCCTGGAGGACGCCGGGGCGCGGTACCACGCCAAGGTCCTGTCCGACGAGGACGACTACCCGCGCCGCGACAGCGTCGTCGTCTATCTGCACGGCGACCACGCACCGGCCGAACGGGCGGTGGCCGCCGCCGTACGGGACCTGCCCGGACTCGGCGGCGACACCTCGCTGTTCACCGCCCGGCTGGCTCCCGGCGTCGCCGCCGCCTGGGACCCGCGCGACCCGCGCCCCGGCCGCGACGGCATGAGCTTCGGCCAGCACCGCAGCTTCGCGCTGGCCACCGCGCTGGTCGACCACGCGCAGGGGGCCGGCGCCGGGGACAGCCTCGCCGATCACGTCGTACGGGCCTTCCGCGCGGCGGGGATCGACCCGGAGCACCCCGAGAACAACCTTGCCGCAACCCCCTCTACCGCCACCGCTGGAGTGTGAGCCCGATGACCACGACGACCCGGACGACGGAGAACCCCGAGACCGTGGCGCTTCCCGGAACCGAGGCTGCGGGCGCCGGCGAACAGGCGGTGGCCGCAGGGGGTTCGGTGCGGCGATCACCGTCGCCTACAGCGACGCGCTGGCCGGTGTCTACGACGACATCTACCCCAGCACCCCGGACCTCGACGACATCGCGACGTACCTGCTCACCCTCGCCGCACCGGGCGCGAGCGTCCTCGAACTCGGCGTCGGTACGGGCCGGGTGGCGCTTCCGCTCGCCGAACGCGGCTTCGACGTCACCGGTGTCGAGTCCTCCGAAGGGATGCTGGCCCGCCTCGCGGAGAAGGACCCCGAGGGGCGGATCACCCCGGTGCACGGCGACTTCGCCGGGCTCGACCTCGGCCGCTCCTTCGACGTCGTCCTCGCCCCGTTCAACGTGCTGTGCTGCGCGATGGCGGTCGACGAGCAGATCGCGCTGATGCACGCCATGGCCCGGCACGTCACGGCGGAGGGGCATGTGGTCATCGAGATGTTCGACCCGAGCGACTACCACGTACAGAAGAAGAACGAGGTCAACACCTATCCGATCGGGGCGCGCGGGGCGCTCATCGAGTCGGTGGGGGTGCTGCCCGCCTCGCAGAACATGATGCTGCAGAGCACGCTGTTCCTGGACGGCGACGCCCCGAGGTCCGCGACGACCGTGATGCGGTACGTGTGGCCGGGCGAGCTGGACCTGCTCGGTGCGATCGCCGGCCTGGAGCTCGTCGGCCGGTACGCGGGCTGGCGCGAGCAGCCCTTCGACGGAGGCGACAGCCGCAAGATGTGCGTCTCCGTGTTCCGTCCGCTGAACCAGGCCGGTTGAGATGAGCCCGAGCCTGTCCGTGCTCCCCGGCGGGCTGCGGGTGTGCGTCGAGTCGGTCCCGCAGTACGGGCGGGGCCTCGCCGCCGTCGCGCTCACCGTCGCGGCGGGCGGCGACGACGACCCGGCCGGACGCCACGGTACGGCGCATCTCGTCGAGCACCTGATGTTCCCGCGCTCCGGCGGGGGCTCCGCCGACCCCGCGGGGGAGGGGTACGCGGCGCTGGTCGCGGGCGCGGGCGGGGTCTGCAACGCCGAGACCCACCGCGACCACACGGTCTTCCACACCACGGTCCCCGCCGAGCTGCTGCCCGACGCCCTTTCCTGGGAGGCCCGCCGCCTGCGCGGCTTCGCGCCCACGGAGGACGTGATCCGTACGGAGACCGACGTCATCGGCGAGGAGATCCGCGGAGCGGGGGACAACGGCCGCTACTGGGAATCGGCGCTGGGTGCGCTGTACCCGGGAAGCAGGGACAGCTTCGGTACGGCGGCGGAGCTGGCGGGCATCACGGCCGGTGAGGTGGAGGCGTTCTTCCGGGCGCACTACACGGCACCGCGGATGGTCCTCTCGGTCGTGGGGGACGTGGACCCGGCGCGGGTCATGGCGGTGGCGCGTGAGGTGTTCGCGGGGGTGGGGGTGCCCAGCGCTGCCGGGGAGCTTCGTGCTGCGGGGGAGGCCCGTGCCGCCGGGGTGATCCGCGCGGCGATGGAGGTCCGTACCGCTGTGGAGCCTCGTACCGCTGTGGAGTCCCGTGCCGTCGAGAAGTCACTCGCGGCGAGGGTGATCCGCGCTGCGATGGAGGTCCGTACCGCAGAGGAGCCCCGCACCGCCGAGGAGATCCGCGCGGCGGGGGAGTCCCGTGCTGCCGAGGAGTCCCGCGCGGCGAGAGAGCCCCGTACCAAAAATAGGACCCGTGCCGCCGAGGAGTCCCGTGCGGCGGGGGAGCCCCGTACCGCCGAGGAGATCCGCGCGGCGGGGGAGCCCCGTGCCACCGAGGAGTCCCGCGCGGCGAGAGAGCCCCGCACCGCCAATAAGACCCGTGCCGCCGAGAAGACCCCCGCCGCGAGGGAGATCCGTACCGTGGCCCTCCCCTCCGGGCGTCCCGGTGTCGCGGTCGGGCATCCGCTGCCCGACCCGGTCGCCGACCGCCCCGCGTACCTCGCCCAGGCCGTGCTCGCCCAGGTGCTCGGCCGGTCCCGGCTGCCCGCGCTGGCCCGGTCCGCGCGGGACGGGCGCCGCCTCACCTCCGCCACCGTCACCTGCGGCTACCACGGCCAGTGGCTTGCCTCCGCCGCCCCCGACCTGACCCTCGCGGTGCTCGGCCGGGCGCCCGGTACTGGGGTCGATGCGGCCGTCGGCATCTGGCGGTCGGTCCTGCGGGCCGTGGCCGACGGGCCCTTGCCCGAGGCCGAGCACCGGCGTGCGGTGAACTCCCTGCTCGTCGCCTGGCACCGGCAGGCCGACGCGCTGCCCACCCGGGCCGTCGCTCTCGGCCGCGACGCCCTGCTCCTGCCGGGCTCGGCAGGTCCCGACGCCCTCCCCGCCGAGCTGCGCCGCACCACACCCGCCGAGGTGGCGGCGGCGGCCCGCGCGCTGCTCGAAGGACCGGTCACCGTGACCGAACTCGCCCCGCAGGAAGGCATCGTCCCGACCGCACAGGCAGGTACCGAACTCGCCCCGCAGGCAGGCACCGTCCCGACCACACAGGCAGGCACCGAACTCGCCCCGCAGAAAGGCGCCGTCGGATGAACCGGCACCGTACCGCCGTACTCCCGACCGGAGTTCCGCCCACTCTGCCCCCGCCCGCCGCCGGGCCCCGCACCACCCTGTCCGCCGTTCTCCCCACCGGGCTGCGCGTGCTCGCGGCGCACGCTGCCGCCGCCCCGCTCGCGGAGGTGCGCCTCGTCATCCCTTACGCGCGTACCGAACCAAGGCTCGCCGCCGCCCAGGAACTGCTGGCCGCCTGTCTCGGAACGGGCAGCCGGGACCGTACCCGGCAGGACATCGCTGACCGGGCCGCCGACCTCGGGGCGGAGTTCAGCACCGTCGTCACCGCCGAGTCCCTGATCCTCTCCGTCAGTGTGCTGGCCCCGGGCCTGCCCGGTGCGCTCGACCTGCTGGCCGAACTGCTGCTGCGCCCGCGTTACGAGGAGGGCGAGGTGGCCCTCGCCCAGCGCCGGGCGGCCGACGCGCCGCGCGCGCCCGCGCCCAGGGTACGGCTGCGCCGCGCGGCACTCGCGCACGGGTTCGGCCCGCACCCGTTGACCGCGCAGTCCGGGGGCACGGCACCGCTCCTGGACGTGGTCTCCCTGGTTCCCGACGACCTCCTGGCCCTCCACGCCCGCGCCGTCGTCCCCGGCGGCTCGTCGCTGGTCGTCCTCGCGGGCGAGGAGCCGGACGCCGTGCTGCGCCTGGTCGGCGAACGGCTCGCGCCCTGGTCGGGGGGCCCGTCGGGGCTCACGCTCCCGCCGTTCGCCCGCCCGGTCCCGTGTCCGGGCGCGGTGGAGATCACGGAGCCGGGTGCCTCGGAGGCCGGGAGGGGCGACGCCGCAGGGGGCAGTCCCTCGTCCTGACGGTCGGGCCCGGCGTCCCCACCGCCGATCCGCTGCACGCCCCGTTCCACCTGGCCCAGTTGCTGCTGGGCGGGTACGCCTCCGCCCGGCTCGCCCGGCAGGTGCGCGACCGGCACGGGCTCGCGTACGACGTCTCCGCCGGCCTCCGCGAGAACGGGGCGGGCAGCTGGCTGGAGATCGCGTGCGCGGGAGCGCCGGGCGGCGCCGGCCGGATCGCCGCCGAGATCACCCGGTGTCTCCGGGACCTCGCCGAGGACGGTCCGTCCCGGGCGGAGGTGGAACGCGCCCGCGCCTACGCGGCCGGCTTCACCCGCTTTGCCCTCGCGACCCGCGCGGAGGAGGCGAGCGCGCTGGCCGGGTTCGCCGCGGCGGGCCTGGAGCCGGACTGGCTGGACGGCTACCGGGACCGGCTCGCCGCCGTCACGCCCGAGCAGGTGGCGGAGGCGGCCGCCCGCCATCTGGCCCCGGACCGGGCCGTGGTGGCGACGTACGAGCCGGGGCCCGCGGCGGCTGCGCTGCCCAGGGGGAGCACACCTCCGCTCCTACGGCGGCTGCGCTGCCCAGGGGCGCGCACAGCTCCGCCCCCACGCCGGCTGCGCCGCCCAGGGACGCGCACACCTCCGCTCCCACGCCGGCCCCGGCGCACACCGACCCACACCCGTCCGCGCACGCTCCCGTCCCCGCCCTGCCCCACGACCAGAAGGGTGCTCACCCGTGAACTCGGCCGTCCTCTACCCCCTCCAGCCCGACCACCCCGAACTCGTCGCCCCCTTCGCGGCGCTGGTCCGGCGCACCGGGGCCCGCCGGCTGTGGATGTGCCAGTCCTTCCAGGCCGAGACGCACCAGGTGCTGGCGTATCTGGCGGGCGCGGGGCACACGGTGCCGGTCGGGACGAGTGTGACCCTGCTCCCGCTGCGGCACCCGTACGAGGCGGCGCTCCAGGCCCGTTCGCTGGCGCTGCTCACCGACGAGCCGGTCGTCGCGGGTTTCGGCATCGGCAACCCGGACTTCGTGGCGGGCCTGACGGGGCGCCCGTACGACAGTCCGCGTACGGCGGTCCGCGACTACCTGCGCTCCGTTCGCGCCCTGCTGGACGGGGAGCGGGTCGAGGCCGGCGGCCCGTACCACCACCTCGACGGCGCACTGCCGGTGCTCCCGCACGCGCCGCGCGTCGAGGTCGGGGCGGGGGTGCTGCGGCCCGGGATGGCGCGGACGGCGGGGGAGGCCGCGGACGTCGCGATCACGTGGATGACGCCGCCGGGGTATGTGGCGGGGACGCTGCGGCCCGCGCTGGAGGAGGGTGCGGCAGCGGCCGGCAGGTCACGGGCACCCCGGATCGCGACCGCCGTCCACGTCGTCCTCGACCGGCCGGGGCGGGACGTACGCGCCCTGGCGCTCGCGGCGACCGCCGGACACCGCGAGGCCCCGCACTACGCGGCGATGCTGCGGGCGGCCGGTCTCACTCTCGACCCGCACGATCCGGCGGGCAGCGCCGACGCCCTGCTGCGGCACCGGGTGGTCGTGGCGGGCAGTGCGCAGGAGATCGCGGGCGCGCTGGACGCGTACCGCCGCAGCGGGGTGGACGAGGTGCTGCTCAATCCAACGGGGGTGCTTCTCGGCGAGGGGGTGCACGCGGCGGTGGAGGACCTGGAGGAGATCCTCGCCGCCTGCCGCAGCTTCCTGCCCGGCGATCGGCAGGAAGCTGCGTCCGTGGAGCCGGGGGAGCGGCCTGGCCGGCTGGTTGGCTGAGGAACACCCGCCGACGCGTGACCGGCGTCGGTGCGGACCGCATTGACCGAACGGCAGGACAGGAAGAACACGTGCGACCAGATCATCCGCCCCGGGCAGGGGAAGCGTCGTCTTCGACGGCGTGAGCAAGAGGTTCGGCGGCCATCAGGCCCTCGACGACGTGAGCTTCGCGCTGCGGCCGGGCAAGGTCACCGGCCTGCTCGGGCCCAACGGGGCGGGCAAGAGTACCCTGTTGAGAATTCTGCTCGGGCTGGCCCGCCCCGACGCGGGGAGCGCCGAGGTCCTGGGCGGGGAGCCGCTGTCCGCCCCGGAGCGGGCGCAGCGGGTGGGTGTGGTCATGGACGCGATCGGCTTCCACCCCCGGGTGACGGTCCGCCGTCAGCTGGAGATATCCGCCCGTTCGCTGGGGCTGCCGTCCTCGCGTATCGCCGAGGTGATCGGGCAGGTCGGACTGGACGGTGCGGAACGCAGGCGGGTGAAGGCGTGCTCGACGGGTATGCGGCAGCGCCTGGCGCTGGCCGTCGCCTTGCTCCCCGACCCCGAACTCCTGATCCTGGACGAGCCGTTGAACGGGCTCGACCCGGACGGGATCCGCTGGATGCGCCGCCTGGTCGAGCGCTCCGCCGACGAGGGGCGGACGGTGCTGATCGCCAGCCACATGCTCTCCGAGGTCGAGCAGAGTGTGGACGACGTGGTCGTGCTGCGCCGCTCGGTGCTGTTCACGGGCTCGCTCCAGGAGCTGGTGCGGCGCGGCGGCGGCCGCCTGGAGGACGCCTACTTCGCACTCGTCGAGGGCGCGGACGCCGCGCCGCGTCCGGAGGTCACCCGTGCCTGAGGTCCTGCGCAACCAACTCTCCGCCGAACTCCTCAAACTCCGTACGGGCCTGGCCCTCCCGGCGCTGCTCCTGGTGGCCCTCGCTTTCTGCGCGCTGGGGCAACTGGGCCTGGTGTACGCGGAGTCGGACCCCGCGTCCGCCGGTGCGGAGCTGACGGCGAACATCGTCGGGCTCGGCGCATCCGCCGCGCTCTTCGCGACCCTGCTCGGGGCGCTGCACGTGACAGGCGAGTTCAGCTCCGGCTCGATCGGCCGCACCGTGCTGTACGCCCCCGGGCGTTCGGCGGTCGTGGGCGCCAAGCTGCTGGCCACGACGGTCTCGGGCCTGCTCTTCGGCGTCGCGGCGGTGGTCTGCTCGCTCGCCGTCGGTTACGCGGCGCTGGCGGCGAAGGATTCCGGGCTGAGTGTCGACGGCTCCACCTGGACGACCGCCGCCGCCGTCCTGACGATCTGCACCCTGGCCGGTCCGTGGGGCGCGGCGATCGGCTTCGTCGTCCGCAACCGGCTCGCCGCGGTCCTCGGCCTGGTCGTCTGGGGCACGCTGGGCCAGGTACTGGTGCTGGGCCAGCTCCCCGAGGTGGGCCGATTCCTCCCGGAGGGCGCCCAGTTCGCCCTGCTGGGCGACGCCTCCGGCTTCCCGGACGCGCTGGCGGCGCCGTACGGTCTGCTGCTGCTCGTGGGCTGGACGGCAGCGATGTCCCTGGCGGGCACCCGCCTCTTCACCCACCGCGACGTCTGAGAACGACCCCGCCGGGGCGTGACCGCGCACTTCCCTGCGTGCGGTCACGCCCCGGCGCCGTGGGGCCACCGCCTCCGGCGTGTCATCGCTCGCGCCGGTCGGCTTCGACGATGCCGGACCGGACGAGGAGTGCGCCGAGGTGGGTGCGGCTGGTGGCGCCGAGTGCCTGCATGAGTTTGGCGATGTGGGCGCGGCAGGTACGGACGCTGATGCCCATCTTGCGGGCGACGACGTCGTCGACGTGGCCTTCGGCGAGGAGGCGGGCGATGCTGTGTTGTACGGCGGTCACGAGGGTGCCGGGGGCTGTGGTCGGGAGGGGGTCGCCGAAGGGAATCGCCTGGGCCCAGAGGACTTCGTACACGTGCACCAGATAGCGGACGAGCGCGGGGTGGCGGATCTCCAGGGCGACGTCGCGGCCGGGGGCGGCGGGTATGTACGCGACCTGCCGGTCGAAAACGATCATGCGGTCGATGGCCTGCTCCATGGTGCGTACTTCCAGGCGTTCCGGGGGCAGTTCGTGCGCGTACTGTGCGAAGCGTCTGCTGTAGCGCACCGGGTGTTGGTAGAGGTGGCGCAGGCGGCCACCCCTGGCGATGACGGCTTGGGCGTTCGCTATCCCCTGGCGCAGGCTGTCGACCATGCGGTTGCCGCCCGGTTGGGCGGTGAGTACTTCGTCCCGGGCGGCACGGGATGCTTCCCGGAGAGCCGCCACGATGCGTTCATGCCCTTCGATGACCGTGATCGCCGGGTTCGGTGGGCGGGTGGGGACAGAGGTGAGCGGCACCAGGGCGTCCACGAGTGTGGCTGCGGTGGAGAGGCGTTCGAAAGCGTCCTGCGCGAGTGGTTTGAGCATCCGGGTGAGAGTGGCCGACGCCGGAAGCGGCAGCATCCACCTTTCGTCCTCCGGATCGGGGTGGACGAGTGCACGGTGGACGAGGCAGGGCGCCTCCACGAGGGCTGTCCGCCGAACACGGCCTTCTCGCAGCGCTGTTGTGTAGAGCTTCATGCCGGGCTCGCAGAGCTCGTGAAGATCTTTCGTACTGCCCGCGTCTGCCGGCACGCACATGTGTGGTCCCCCCAGGGTGTTACTCCGTACCGCGAGGCTAGACGCTGACGTACGGGCGTGAGAGGGACATGACCAGCCGACTATTCGTTCTCGAGGGGAGGTACGCCCTCGGCGGGCGTTGCTTCCACAATGCCTGATGCGACGAGGAGTGCGCCGAGGTGGGTGCGGCTGGTGGCGCCGAGGGTTTGCATGAGTTTGGCGATGTGGGCGCGGCAGGTGCGGACGCTGATGCCCATCTTGCGGGCGATGACGTCGTCGACGTGCCCCTCGGTGAGGAGGCGGGCGATGCTGCGTTGCACGGCGGTGACCGGGACGTCCGGTGCGGCCGTGTGATGGTTCTCGGCCAGTGGGACGGCCTGCGCCCACAGGACTTCGTAGACCTGGATGAGGTAGGCGACCAGGGCCGGATGTCCGATCCGCAGGGCGGTGTTGCTGTCGGCGGATGCGGGGATGTAGGCGACCGTCCCGTCGATGATGATCAGGCGTTCGACCGTGAGCTCGGTCGTGCGAACCTGAAGATGCTGGACCGGTATCTGGGACAGATAGCTTCTGACGGAGCTGCTGTACCGGGCCGGGTGCTGGTAGATGTGCCGGATCTTGGCCCCGCGCCGAATGGCCGTGTGCGCGTTGGCCAGAGAGGCCCGCAGCGTGCTGGAAGGGCGGTTGCTGCCCGGCTGGGCCGTAAGGATCTCGTCGGTCGAGGTTTCGGTGGCCTCCTTGATGGATGCCTGGATGGTCTCGATGCCCTCCAGCACCGTGATCGCCAGATTGGGGTCGTCGTTGGTGCCGGCGGTCAGCGGCAGGAGCGCCTGGCTCAAGGATGTCGCGAGGCGCAGACGCTCGTCGATCTCCCGCGACACGGGCTGCAACAGGTGGGCCAGGGCGGCCGAAGGCGGTACGGGGCGCATCCACCGGTCGTCCCACGGGTCGGGGTGGAGCAGAGCCATGTCGATGAGGCAGGGGACGGCGCCGAGATCGGCTCGCGCCACCCGCCCGGTGTGCAGGGCTTCGCGGTACAGGCGCAACGCCGGCTCGCACACCTCGGTGTTCGCGTGCGGATGGGGTATTTCGATGTCTTCTGTTCCCATGGGTACCCCCTGCTTTGTGCAGTGCAACAAGTGGATGGTGGTGCGACTGTGGGCGTCCGGGGGATTCTGTACGCGTCGAGGGAGCCGGGAACTTCCTCGACGCGTACGGGCGTGGCTGTGCTCTCCCCTGTTGTGCAGTCACGCCCGTACCCCGGGGCGGGAGGGTCGGTCAGGAATCCGATTCGAGGATCCCCGACCGGGCGATCAGATAGCCGAGCTGGGCCCGGCTGCTGCTGCCCAGGGCGGCGGAGAGTTTGGCCACATGGGCGCGGCAGGTGCGGACGTTCATACCGAGCCTGCGGGCGATGGAGTCATCCACGTGGCCTTCGACCAGGAGTTGTGCGATGGAGCGCTGGACACCGCTGACGCCCTGCGGGGTCGGGTCGTACTTGACCTCTTCCATGAGGGGGGCAGCGCGGGTCCAGAGCTGTTCGAAGACTTTCACCAGGTATTCGACGAGTCCCGGATGGCGGAGCTCCAGGGCGACTTGGCGGTCGTCCTGCGCGGGGATGAAGGCCACCGTGCGATCGAAGATGATCAGGCGCTCGATGAGTTCCTCGAGAGTCCGGATCTCCACATGTGTGTCTGCCATGCGCTCCGCGTAGGCGAGTGTGCCGGGACTGTGGCGCACGGTGTGCTGATAGAGCGTGCGGATACTGACACCCCGGTCCACCACGGACATGCCGCGCTCCAGCGCCTCGCTGAGCCGGTCCTCGCTGCGGCCGCCCCCGGGCTGCACGGTGAGAACCTCGGTGCGGCACTCCGCTGTCGCGAGATCGAGTGCCGCGTTGATCCTGTTGACGCCTTCCAGCACCGTTATGGCATGGGTGGTCGGCGGATCCTGGGCGCTGATGTCCATGAAAGGCTCGAAGGATTCCGTCAGTTCGACGGAGTGCCTTCGCCGTTCCTGTATCTCGCGTTCTATGGGGTGCAGATGTTGTGCCAGGGCGGCGGACGGCGGTACGGGCCGCAGCCATTCCGGATCATCGGGATCGGGGTGGAGTAGGGCGAACTCCATCAGGCAAGGTGCCGGTGCGACTTCCGCGCGTGCGATGCGGCCGGAACGCAGTGCACTGGCGTAGAGGTGGCCTCCCGCCGCACATAGTTCGGTTATCCCGTGAGGATGTGTCGGCTTTGTGTCGCTTGTAGGCATATCTCCACCCCCCATGTTCCTGAACATTCAGGAACATGATGCATCGACTCAGTGGTGTTCGAGTGCCCAGGTAGGACATCGTCTTATGTGCGGGGGAGAAGAATCCACAAGTGAGGACGAAGCCGACTATGTACAAGCGAATGCTTCGCTCGGCGCTTGCCGCCTCGTTCGTCGCAGCCGTGGCTTTCGGTGCGCTGGGCAGTAGCGGAATAGCTTCGAGTGCCGAGGCGGTGTCCGTTCCCGGGGACATCGCCTGGGGTGTCGAAGTGGCAGCTGCGCCCGGAGACATCGCCTGGGGGGCCAAGGGAGCGGCTGTACCCGGCGACATCGCCTGGTTCGTACCGGCAGCGGCGCCGAGTGACATCGCCTGGTCGATGTCGCCCGCCGGCGGCGACATCGCTTGGGTCGCTCCGGCCCGTACGGTCGCATGAGCACCCCGCCGGACGACCGCACCTTCCGGCGCGAGATGGCAACCGCCTATCGCTCAGGGTGGCATTTCATCGATCTGCTCACGGCCCTCCCCGCCGTGGCGACTCGTTGATGGTCACCCTGTTCGGAGAGCCGATCGTCGTGGTGATGGAAGAGGACGAGGACGTCCGCGCCTATCGCTGCCTCCGTCGGCCCCGCGGCGCCCCGCAGCCGGTTCGCTGTGCCGTCAGGTACGGCATGATCTTCGTCAATCTCGACCAGCGCGACCACGAGCTGTTCGACGCAGAACCCCTTTCCGCCACCCCCCGCAGTGCCTGAGCGATTCCCCCGTCGTCACCTGTCGCTCCAGGCGCTTCCCCACACAGCGGCGCCACCGTGACCTGAACACGGTGGCGCCGTTGTGCTGTCTCCGCTGCTCTGCGCGGGGTCAGGCCTTGCCGAGCGCCCGGTCGAGGGTGATCTCGATGACGACCCGGGTCGGATTGATCCGCGGCGGACGGCCGTAGCGCTCCTCGTGGCGGGCCTCCGCGTCCTTGACGGTCTCCGGCTCGGTGCGGATGACCGCGCGGCCCTCCAGGGTCGCCCAGCGGGCCCGGTCGATCTGGCAGACGGCCACGCGCGCCCCGTCGGGGCCGGCCGCGCGGATGTGGGCGACCTTGCGGCTGCCCCCGTCGGTGATCACGCGCGCGATCCCGGCCTCGGGGTCGTACGTCACACAGACCGGCACCACGTGCGGCGTGCCGTCCGGGCGGGGGGTCGTCAGCGTGGACAGGTGGCTCTCGCGCCAGAACGCGACGTATTCGGGGGAGGGGTTGCGTACGTCTGCCATGGGGGCAGCGTACGAGGCCGGAGACCGGGCGGCCGCAGCGCGTGCGCGCAGGACCTTGAGTGGAATAGACTCAACTTTGTGTACGTTGATCAGGTCAATGCGCGACGTACGCCCGACCCCAGCCGCGAGGAGGAGTAACCACACGTGGACGCCGAGCTGACCAACAAGAGCCGCGACGCCATCAACACGGCCACCAACCGGGCCGTGAAGGACGGGCACCCCGACCTGACCCCGGGGCACCTGCTGCTCGCGCTGCTGGGGGGCCAGGACAACGAGAACATCATCGACCTGCTCGCCGCCGTCGAGGCGGACCAGGCCGCCGTACGGGGCGCGACCGAGCGGCTGCTCGGAACCCTGCCCAGCGTCACCGGGTCCACCGTCGCCCCGCCGCAGCCCAACCGCGAGCTGCTCGCCGTCATCCAGGACGCGGCCCAGCGGGCCAAGGAGCTGGGCGACGACTACATCTCCACCGAGCACCTGCTCGTCGGCGTCGCCGCGAAGGGCGGGCGGGCCGGTGAGATCCTCGACGGACAAGGGGCCGGCGCCAAGAAGCTGCTGGCCGCGTTCGAGACGAGCAGGGGAGGGCGCCGGGTGACCACACCCGACCCGGAGGGCCAGTACAAGGCCCTGGAGAAGTTCGGCACCGACTTCACGGCCGCCGCGCGCGACGGCAAGCTGGACCCGGTCATCGGCCGCGACCAGGAGATCCGCCGCGTCGTGCAGGTGCTGTCGCGCCGCACGAAGAACAACCCCGTCCTCATCGGCGAGCCCGGCGTCGGCAAGACCGCCGTCGTCGAAGGGCTCGCCCAGCGCATCGTCAAGGGCGACGTCCCGGAGAGCCTCAAGGACAAGCGGCTCGTCTCGCTGGACCTCGGCGCGATGGTCGCGGGCGCGAAGTACCGCGGCGAGTTCGAGGAGCGGCTGAAGACCGTCCTCTCCGAGATCAAGGAGAGCGACGGCCGGATCATCACGTTCATCGACGAGCTGCACACCGTCGTCGGCGCGGGCGCGGGCGGCGACTCCGCCATGGACGCGGGCAACATGCTCAAGCCGATGCTGGCCCGCGGTGAGCTGCGCATGGTCGGCGCGACCACCCTCGACGAGTACCGGGAGCGCATCGAGAAGGACCCCGCCCTGGAGCGCCGCTTCCAGCAGGTGCTGGTCGCCGAGCCGTCCGTCGAGGACACCATCGCGATCCTGCGCGGTCTCAAGGGCCGTTACGAGGCCCACCACAAGGTGCAGATCGCGGACTCGGCGCTGGTGGCCGCCGCGACCCTCTCCGACCGCTACATCACCTCCCGCTTCCTCCCCGACAAGGCCATCGACCTGGTCGACGAGGCCGCCTCCCGGCTGCGGATGGAAATCGACTCCTCGCCCCTGGAGATCGATGAACTCCAGCGCTCCGTCGACCGGTTGAGGATGGAGGAGCTTGCGCTGAAGAACGAGAGCGACCCCGCGTCCAAGCAGCGCCTGGAGAAGCTGCGCCGCGACCTCGCCGACAAGGAGGAGGAGCTGCGCGGCCTCAACGCCCGCTGGGAGAAGGAGAAGCAGGGCCTCAACCGGGTCGGTGAGCTCAAGGAGCGCCTCGACGAGCTGCGCGGCCAGGCCGAACGCGCTCAGCGTGACGGCGACTTCGACGCCGCCTCCAAGCTGCTCTACGGGGAGATCCCGGGCCTGGAGCGCGAGTTGGAGGAGGCCGCCGAGGCGGAGCAGGAGGCGTCCAAGGACAAGGACACCATGGTCAAGGAGGAGGTCGGGCCGGACGACATCGCGGACGTCGTCGGCGCCTGGACCGGTATCCCGGCCGGGCGGCTGCTGGAGGGCGAGACCCAGAAGCTGCTGCGGATGGAGTCCGAGCTCGGCAAGCGGCTGATCGGGCAGACCGAGGCCGTGCAGGCCGTCTCCGACGCCGTACGCCGCACCAGGGCCGGGATCGCCGATCCCGACCGGCCCACCGGGTCGTTCCTCTTCCTCGGGCCCACCGGCGTCGGCAAGACCGAGCTGGCCAAGGCGCTGGCGGACTTCCTCTTCGACGACGAGCGGGCCATGATCCGCATCGACATGAGCGAGTACGGCGAGAAGCACAGCGTCGCCCGCCTCGTCGGCGCCCCGCCCGGTTACGTCGGGTACGAGGAAGGCGGCCAGCTCACCGAGGCCGTCCGTCGCCGCCCGTACAGCGTCGTGCTCCTGGACGAGGTGGAGAAGGCCCACCCCGAGGTCTTCGACATCCTGCTCCAGGTCCTCGACGACGGCCGGCTCACCGACGGCCAGGGCCGCACGGTCGACTTCCGCAACACCATCCTGATCCTCACCTCCAACCTCGGCTCCCAGTTCCTGATGGACCCCCTGGTCAAGCCCGAGGTGAAGAAGCAGCAGGTGCTGGACGTGGTGCGGGCGTCGTTCAAGCCGGAGTTCATCAACCGGCTCGACGACCTCGTGGTCTTCTCCGCCCTGTCCGGCGACGAGCTGGCCCATATCGCCGGGCTCCAGATCGACCGTCTCGCGGCCCGGCTGGCCGACCGGCGGCTCACCCTGGACGTCACACCCGAGGCGCTGGCCTGGCTCGCCCAGGAGGGCAATGACCCGGCCTACGGGGCGCGACCGCTGCGCCGGCTCATCCAGACGGCGATCGGCGACCGGCTCGCCAAGGAGATCCTGTCCGGCGAGGTCCGCGACGGTGACACCGTACGGGTGGACCGGGCCGAGGACGGGCTGATCGTCGGCCCCGCCTCGTAACCGCCGGTCACCGAGCGTCGCACGCTGTCAGCGAATGCCCGGCGAGCCCCGTCTCCACCCGCTGTCTGTCAGCTTGTGGCTGATCGGGGCCGCCGGGGCTTGCCATGCCCCGCCCGCCATGGGAGAGGATGGCCGCAACCGCACGAAGGGAAATAACGGTGAGCATCGATCCGTCCTCGATTCCTAATTTCGGGGGCCAGCCCGAACCGCAGGCGGCAGGACCGGAGGGCCCCGTCGTCCCTGACCAGGACCTCGTCAAGCAGCTCCTCGACCAGATGGAGCTGAAGTACGTCGTCGACGACGAGGGCGACCTCGCGGCGCCATGGGAAGAGTTCCGGACGTACTTCATGTTCCGCGGCGAGGCGGAGCAGCAGGTCTTCTCGGTCCGTACGTTCTACGACCGCCCGCACGACGTGGACCAGCGTCCTGTCCTGCTGGACGCCATCGACGACTGGAACCGCCGCACCCTGTGGCCCAAGGTCTACACCCACGCCCACGAGGGCGAGGAGGGCGAGACGGGTTCCGTCCGGCTGATCGGTGAGGCGCAGATGCTCATCGGCACCGGCGTCAGCCTGGAGCACTTCGTCTCCTCGACGGTGAGCTGGGTGCGCGCCTCGATCGAGTTCGACAAGTGGCTCATCGAGCGCCTCGGCATCCAGCCCGCCGAGGGCAAGACGGACGGCGAGGAGCCCGCGGGCGCCTAGGGCGTATCCGGCGGATCAGGGCCGGATACGCCCTGGTCCTCCGAAGCGTCGGGTCACGGCCCGGGCAGTGGTCATCGCGACCGCCGTCCGGGCCGTTTCCGTATCCCGAGGCCCGTATCCCGGGGCCCGTATCCCGGGGGCTCAGCCGAGCCGGGCCAGCCGCTCCACCGCCTCCTCCAGCACGTCGTCCCTCTTGCAGAACGTGAACCGCACCTGGCTGCGGCCCGCCTCCGGGTCGTCGTAGAAGACCGAGACCGGCACCGCCGCCACCCCGCAGCGTTCCGGCAGCGCACGGCAGAAGGCGTACGCGTCCTCGTCGCCGAACGGGGAGATGTCGGTGGTGATGAAGTACGTCCCCTCCGGCTCGTACACCCGGAAGCCCGCGGCGCGCAGGCCCTTCGCCAGCAGGTCCCGCTTGCGGTGCATGTCCGCGCGGAAGCCGGTGAAGAACGTGTCCGGCAGGGCGAGCGCCTCGGCGATCGCGTACTGGAACGGGCCCCCGCTGACGAAGGTCAGATACTGCTTGGCCGCGCGCACCGCCGCCACCAGCGGCGCGTCACCGGTCACCCAGCCGATCTTCCAACCGGTGTACGAGAACGTCTTCCCCGACGACGAGATGGACACCGTGCGCTCGCGCATCCCGGGGAGCGCGGCGATCGGGTGGTGCGCCCCGGTGAAGACGAGGTGCTCGTAGACCTCGTCGGTCACCACCAGGAGGTCGTGCTCCACCGCCAGGGCCGCGATCCCGGCCAGTTCGTCGGGGGTGAGGACCGTGCCGGTCGGGTTGTGCGGGGTGTTCAGCAGCAGGAGGCGGGTGCGCGGGGTGATCAGGGTGCGCAGTTCGTCGAGGTCCGGGCGGAAGTCCGGGGCGCGCAGGGTGAGCGGTACGCGGGCGGCGCCCGCCATGGCGATGCAGGCGGCGTACGAGTCGTAGTACGGCTCGAACGCGATGACCTCGTCGTCCGGTTCGAGGAGGGCCAGCAGAGAGGCGGCGATCGCCTCCGTGGCCCCGGTCGTCACCAGGACCTCCGTCTCCGGGGACCAGGTCAGGCCGTAGAAGCGCTCCTGGTGGGCGGCGACGGCGTTGCGGAGGTCCGGGACGCCGGGGCCGGGCGGGTACTGGTTGCCGTGGCCGGCGCGCAGCGCCCGGACCGCCGCCTCCCGGATCTCCTCGGGTCCGTCGGTGTCGGGGAAGCCCTGGCCGAGGTTGATGGAGCCGGTCCGCACGGCCAGCGCGGACATCTCGGCGAAGATCGTCGTGCCGAACGCGGCGAGGCGGCGGTTGAGCAGCGGTCGTCCCTGTGTCATGGCCGCCATCCTGGGCCGAAGCTCTGGAGTTGCTCAAGTCCGCTTTGGTGCGCGACTGCCCTGGGAATCCCCCTGTCACACAACAACGGGGAAGCGACGGGGGACCTCGCTTCGGGGGAAGGAAAGGCGGGTGGGGGCCATGGGCGTCTTCATCGCGACAGTGATCGCCGCGGTCGTGGTCGGGGGACTGCTGGCCGTTCTGCGGGCCACCGGTGGGAGCCGGCCGTCGAGCGGGCGCAAGGGGAGCCGGCGTTCGTCGAGCGTGGCATCGGGGGGCGGCGACAGCTCCGGCGGTGGCGACTCCGGCGGCGGCTGGTGGTCGTCGTGGGGCGACTCCGGGTCCGGCGGTGACTCCGGTTCCGGTGGGCACTCCTGCGGCGGCGGCTCGTCGTGCGGGGGCGGCGGGGGTGGTTGCGGCGGTGGCGGCAGCTGACGGGGCCTCCTCGCGCGGTCACCGACAGTGACTCGGCACCCGGCGTCCGGAGGGTGAACTCCCTCCGGACGCCTTTTCGTTGAGCGACACGCGGTTGGTCTTGGTTGAACAGGTGAACCGTGGGGCCCCCGAGGGGATGGAAACCACGGCAAGTTGGGCGAAAACGCTGTGAGTGCGGCGTACTTCGTGATTCCCTCGTCGAAGAGAACATTCAGCCCTCGGACCCCAGTTGGGCCAGATCGGGTGCCCTCACCTCCCACGCGTAGTCACGCAGGGGGCGTTCCGCTGTCCCGGTGTCCATGTGTGTTTGCGGAGCCCACCCATGCTCACCACCCTCCAGACGGCCTATTCCGATACCCGCGCCGCCGACCTGGCCTGGATGCTCGGGCGGGAGCCGTTGCCCGCCCTGGCGGTCCTCGACCTCCGGTTCGACGGCGCCGAACTCCAGTTGAGGCTCCTCGGCGCCTCCCACCAGGTGCTCCTCCAGGAGGAGAGCGGGGGCTGTTCCGAGACCGTGGCCTGTATGCCCGGCAGCAGTACGCCCCTGCCCCTCGGTGTCTCGAAGCGCCTCGGGGACCGGGAGTACGAATTCGCGGCGCGGGTCGAGACCCTGACCCAGGGCCAGTTCGCCGGGCGCGCGCAGGAACTGCTCGCCCTGGTGAGCGACCATCCGCACGGCCTGGTGGGCACCTTCCCCGGCAGCCCGTACGCCTTCACCGCGATGCTCGCCCAGCGCACCGAGGGGCAGGTGCGGTGGCGCACCTGGCACGCGTACCCGCAGGAGGGCCAGTTGGTGGTGACCCGGACCCGGGTGGGCGTGCGGATTCCCGCACCCGCGGCCTAGTTGGCAGGGGCACTTACACCCGTGTGGGTGACAAGGTGGGACCGAGTCGTGACGTAGCGTTCGCGTCATGATCGACCAGCAGATGTCGCTGCGAGGGGGCGCGGCGCGGCTCCCCGTGCGGCCGAGGACCGGCCGGCTCCTCGTGCTGGCCGCGGTCTTCGTCTGCGCCGCCTGCGGTCTGGTCTACGAGCTCGAACTGGTCGCGCTCGCCTCGTATCTCATCGGTGACTCGGTCACCCAGGCGTCCGTCGTGCTCTCCGTGATGGTGTTCGCGATGGGCATCGGATCCCTTCTCGCGAAACGTTTGCGCTGCCGTGCCGCCGTCGGTTTCGGGCTGATCGAGGCGGCCCTCGCCCTGATCGGCGGCTCATCCGCGCTGGTCCTCTACGCCTCGTTCGCCTGGCTCGGCGACTCGCAGTACGCCCTGGTCGGGTTCTCGCTGGCGATCGGGGTGCTGATCGGCGCGGAGATTCCGCTGCTGATGACGCTGATCCAGCGGGTCGACCGGCAGGACGCGGGCGGGGCCGTCGCCGATCTCTTCGCCGCCGACTATGTGGGCGCGCTGGTCGGCGGGCTCGCGTTCCCCTTTCTGCTGCTGCCGATGCTGGGGCAGTTGACCGGCGCTCTGTTCACCGGCGCGGTCAACGCGGCGGCGGGCGGGGCGCTCGTCCTGTGGGTGTTCCGGCGCGATCTGAGCGCCCGTTCCCGCTGGCTTCTCGTCCTGGCCAACGTCTCGGTGATCGCGGTGCTGGCCACCGCCACGGTGCTGGTCGACGACTTCGAGCGGGCGGCGCGGCGGGCGGTGTACGGGGACCAGGTGCGGGTCGCCGTGCAGACCGGGGTGCAGGAGGTCGTGGTGACCGGCGCCGACCGGGACTCCCTGGGCCTGTATCTGGACGGCCGGCTGCGGGTCAGCGCCCGTGACGAGTACCGCTACCACGAGGCGCTGGTGCACCCCGCGATGAACGGGCCCCGCACCCGCGTGCTCATCCTGGGCGGCGGCGACGGGCTCGCCGCGCGCGAGGTGCTGCGCTACCGCGACGTCCGCGCGGTCACCGTCGTGGAGCTGGACCCCGCCGTCACCCGACTGGCCCGTACCGACCCCGCCCTCTCCGAGCTGAACAGCCACGCCTTCCGCGACCCCCGCCTCACCATGGTCGGGGCGGACGCGTTCCCCTGGCTCCGGGCCGACCACGGCCGCTACGACGTGGTGATCTCCGACCTCCCGGACCCGGGCATCACCGCCAGTACGAAGCTGTACTCGGCCGAGTTCTACGGGCTGATCGGGGAGGCCCTTGCCCCGGGCGGGCGGCTCGTGGTGCACGCCGGCCCGCTGGGGGCCCGGCCGCAGACCTTCTGGACGGTGGAGGCGTCGGTGCGCGCGGGCGGCCTGGCGGCCAGCCCCTACCGCGTCACCGGCCGGTACGCGGGCTTCGCCGCCAGCCCGGACCGGGGCGGCGGGGAGGACCGGGAGCGGGAGGACTGGGGATTCCTCCTCGCCGCGGCGGGCGAGGCGCCGCAGGCCGCGCTGGCCGCCGGGGGCCCGAACCGCGCTCGCTGCGGGGCCGGGAGCTGCGCGAGGGGGCACGGGCCGCGGCCGACGCCCGGCTGCCGGGGCTGCTCCCGTCGACGCTGGTCCACCCGAGGTACTGGGAGGACGCGTGAGCACGTGGTGTGCGCCCCCGGTTTCGGCGGCCCTTCGGCGGTCCCGCGGCGGCCCTTCGGCGGTCCCGCGGCGGCCCTTCGGAGGGGCGAAGCGCTCACGTTCCGGCCCGTGGCCGATTAGGCTCGGTTGCCATGGAGCATGAGGTGTTCGTTCCGGTTCCCGTCCCGACCCTGCTGCGCACCCTGGGCGATCCCGCCCGGGTCGCCCGCTGTGTCCCCGGCCTCCAGCAGGACGCCGACGCGTCGGCGTCGCCCCTGGCGGGCCGGCTGAAGCTGCGGGCCGGCGGCCACACCATCACCTACCGGGGCGAGCTGCTGCTCACCGGTCCGGAGAGAGACCGCTTCTCCGTCACCGGCAAGGGCGTGGAGGCCCGAGGCACCGGTGCGGTCGAGCTGGCCCTGACCATCGGCCTCACGGCGACCGACGGCGGGACGACGATCGCCTACAGCGGTACGGCCGACGGGGACGGGCGGCTGGTCGAGCTGGAGGAGGGCGCTGCGCTCGCGGCCGCCCACCGGCTCCTTGACCGCTTCACCCAGCAGCTGGTGACGGAGTCGCTGGCGGGGCGGGAGGACGGGGACGCCGACGCGGACACCGACGCCGATGGGGACGACGCGGTGGCCGCGGAGGGGCTTGCGGGCGACGAGGAGGGCGTGGACGGCGCGGGGGACGAGATCCGCGCGGACGACGGGGGCGGCGCGGGCGGTGACGACCCCGGGTCCCTCTACGACTCACCCGTGCCGCCGCCCTCGCTCGACCCGGTCGCCGGGGTGGAGTTCACCGTTCCGGACGAACCGCCCGCCGAGGCCGCGCACGCCCGCCGCACCATGATCGGGCGCAGCGCCGAGGAGGTCGACCACGCGCCCCCGCGCGGCCGCTACGCCCCCGTGCCCTCCCCGGAGGCCGGCGGTGCGAGCACCACCCTGCGGTGGGTCGCCCCCGCCGCCGCCCTCGCGCTCGCCTCCGCCGTGGTGCTGGGCCGGGCGTTGCGGCGCCGCAGGCCGTGAGCCGCCAGTAGGGTCGTCGGGTGAGCAGCAGCGAAGAGAACGTCAGGCTGACCGTCGGCGCGGCCGAGTTGACCGTCGACCCCGTGCACGGCTGCCGGATCAGCAGCCTGCGGATCGGGTCCACCGAACTGCTCCGCCAGGGCGATCGGTACGGCTGCTTCCCGATGGTCCCCTGGTGCGGACGCACGGGGTACGGGCAGTTCCGCAACGGCGACGAGCTCCACGAGCTGCCGCTGAACTCCCCGCCGCACGCCATCCACGGCACCGGCCGCGACACCTCCTGGCACCTCGCGCACACGGCCGCCGACCTGGCCGAGGGCCGGGCGGCCTTCTACTACGACCTCGCGAAGCCCTGGCCGTACGAGGGCCGGGTGACACAGACCTTCGAGCTGACCGAGGACACGCTCACGCTGGGCCTGGCCGTCGAGACGTACGGCGACTCCTTCCCGGCGCAGGCCGGCTGGCACCCCTGGTTCCACCGCACCCTGGACGGCCGGGACGCCCAACTGTCCTTCGACGCCGCCTGGCAGGAGGAGCGGGGCGGGGACCACCTGCCGACCGGGCGGCGCGTCGACCCGCAACCCGGCCCGTGGGACGACTGCTTCGGCATGCCCGACGGCGTGGACGTGAAGATCACCTGGCCGGAGCGGCTGGAGCTGACGGTCAAGAGCCGCAGCGAGTGGGTGGTCATCTACGACGAGCAGGACGAGGCCGTCTGCGTGGAACCGCAGTCCGGTCCGCCGAACGGGCTGAACACCACGCCCCGCCTGGTGACCCCGATCGACCCGTTGGAGATGACCACGACCTGGAGCTGGACGCGGCTCTGAGCCGGTGCCCGGCGGTGGGCCCGGGCATCGGGGCCGCGTGGGCCCGGGCATGGGGGCTGGGCGTGGGCCCGGGCGGCACCGCTTACCCTCGTGGGCATGACTGACGTACGCGCTGACCTGCTCCAGCAGATCAAGGACAAGGCCGTGGTGCACGGCAAGGTGACCCTCTCCTCGGGTCTGGAAGCCGACTGGTACATCGACCTGCGCCGGATCACGCTGGACGGCAAGGCCGCGCCGCTGGTCGGGCAGGTCATGCTCGACGCCACCGCCGAGCTGGACTACGACTGCGTCGGCGGGCTGACGCTCGGCGCCGACCCGGTCGCCACCTCGATGCTGCACGCCTCCGCCGCCCGGGGGCAGAGCCTGGACGCGTTCGTCGTCCGCAAGGCGCAGAAGGCGCACGGGATGCAGCGCCGGATCGAGGGCACGGACGTCAAGGGCCGCCGCTGCCTGGTCGTCGAGGACACTTCCACCACGGGCGGCTCGCCGCTGACCGCCGTCGAGGCGGTCCGTGAGGCGGGGGCGAGGTCGTCGCCGTCGCCGTGATCGTCGAGCGCGGGGCCGCCCCGGCCATCGCCGAGGCCGGTCTGCCGTACGTCCACGTGTACTCGGTGGCCGATCTCGACCTGGGCTGAACCCGCCCCGGACCCGGTTTCACGTGAAACCGGGTCCGCCGGGTGGAGCCGGATGGCAAGTCTGGGAAGATGGGGGCGACGATGACGTCGCCCCCAGGTCAGGGACTCACAGCCTGCACACCCGCACATCCCAAGGAGCGGTCAGATGCCCATCGCAACCCCCGAGGCTTACGCCGAGATGCTCGACCGGGCAAAGGCGGGCAAGTTCGCCTACCCGGCCATCAACGTGACCTCGTCCCAGACCCTGCACGCCGCGCTGCGCGGCTTCGCGGAGGCCGAGAGCGACGGCATCGTCCAGATCTCCACCGGTGGTGCGGAGTTCCTGGGCGGCCAGTACAACAAGGACATGGTCACGGGCGCGGTCGCCCTGGCCGAGTTCGCGCACATCGTCGCGGCGAAGTACGACGTCACCATCGCGCTGCACACCGACCACTGCCCGAAGGACAAGCTGGACGGGTACGTACGTCCGCTGCTCGACGTCTCCGCCGAGCGCGTCGCCAAGGGCCTGAACCCGTTGTTCCAGTCCCACATGTGGGACGGTTCGGCCGAGACCCTCGCCGACAACCTGGCCATCGGCCAGGAGCTGCTGGCCAAGGCCGCCGCCGCCAAGATCATCCTTGAGGTCGAGATCACCCCGACCGGCGGCGAGGAGGACGGCGTCACGCACGAGATCAACGACGAGCTGTACACGACCGTCGACGACGCGCTGCGTACCGCCGAGGCGCTCGGCCTGGGCGAGAAGGGCCGCTACCTGCTGGCCGCCTCCTTCGGCAACGTCCACGGTGTCTACAAGCCGGGCAACGTCGTGCTCCGCCCCGAGCTGCTGAAGGACCTCCAGGCGGGCGTGTCCGAGAAGTACGGCAAGCCGGCCGGCAGCCAGCCGTTCGACTTCGTCTTCCACGGCGGCTCGGGCTCCACCGCCGAGGAGATCGTCACCGCGCTGGAGAACGGCGTCGTGAAGATGAACCTCGACACCGACACCCAGTACGCCTTCACCCGTCCGGTCGCGGACCACATGTTCCGCAACTACGACGGTGTCCTGAAGGTCGACGGCGAGGTCGGCAACAAGAAGACCTACGACCCCCGCACCTGGGGCAAGCTCGCCGAGGGCGGCATGGCCGCGCGCGTCACCGAGGCCTGCGCGAACCTGCGCTCCACGGGCACGAAGCTGAAGTAGTCACCCGTCCGCACGGACGGGACGACGTACGGTGCCGGGCCCGGTCCTCCCTCGGGGGGCCGGGCCCGTCGCTGTGCCGGGCCCGTCGCTGTGCCGGGAGAGAGAGAAGAGGATCTGCTGTGGGCGCGCCCTACGACTTCGATACCGCCGTCGACCGCCGGGGCACCTGGTGCGTCCAGTGGGACGGGGTCGCCGACCGGTTCGGAGTCGACGGCCTGTTGCCGTTCACCATCTCCGACATGGACTTCGCCACCGCCCCCGAGGTCCTGGCCGCGCTCCGGGCCCGCCTGGACCACGGCGTGTTCGGCTACACCACCTGGTGGCAGGACGACTTCCGCTCGGCGATCGCCCACTGGTACGCCACCCGGTACGGCACCGAGATCGACACCGGGCAGCTCGTCTACGCGCCGTCCGTGCTCAGCCAGCTCTCCCAGCTGCTCCAGATGTGGACGGCGGAGGGGGACGGCGTCGTCGTCCACACCCCTGTGTACGACGGTTTCCGCAAGGCGATCACCGGGCTCGGGCGGGAGCTGCGCGGCGTGCCGGTGGGGGACGAGGAGGCGTTGGAGCGGGAGCTTTCGCGGGGCGACGCGAAGGTGCTGGTGCTGTGCTCGCCGCACAACCCGACCGGCCGGGTGTGGACGGCCGACGAGCTGGCCCGGACGGCGGCGCTCGCCGACCGGTACGGGGTCGCGGTGATCAGCGACGAGATCCACGCGGACTTCGTGCACGACGGCGGTGCGGGGCGGGTCCATGTGCCGTGGACGCGGGTGGCGGGCGACGGCCGGTGGGCGCTCATCACCTCCGGGTCGAAGGCGTTCAACTTTCCGGCGCTGACCGGTTCGTACGGGTTCATCGGGGACCCCGCCGACCGGGCGGAGTTCCTGCGGCGGATGGAGACGGCGGAGGGACTGGCGTCACCGGCGGTCCTGTCGCTGACCGCGCACATCGCGGCGTACCGGGAGGGGGCGGCGTGGCTGGACGCGGTGCGGGCGTATGTGGCGGGGAACCTGGGGTACGTCGCACGGCGGCTGGGGGCGGCCTTCCCCGAACTGGGGTGGGAACCGCCGCAGGCCGGATACCTGGCGTGGATCGACCTGCGGCCGCTGGGGGTGGAGGAGTCCGCGTTGCAGCGGGTGCTGGTGGAGCGGGAGCGCGTGGCGGTGATGGGGGGTTCCGTCTACGGGGCGCCGGGGTGCGTGCGGCTGAACGTGGGGTGTCCCCGGGAGAAGGCGGTACGGGGGGTGGACGCGTTGGTGCGGGCGGTGGAGAGCCTCCGTTCAAGCGCAGCGCCCCCGTGACGGTGCTCAGGGGTGCGGGCCGTGGAGGCCGTGCGGTAGCCGGTGGTTCCGGGGGCGCTGCCCCCGGCCCCCGCTCCTCAATCGCCGGAGGGGCTGGAAGTGCGGGCACTTGCCCCGTGCGGGTTCTCCGCAGCTCCTCAATCGCCGGAGGGGCTTGAAGTGCGGGCTTCTCAATCGCCGGAGGGGCTGGAAGTGCGGGCACTTGCCCTGTTGGGGCACGCTGGCCCCATGGCTGCTGCTGGCTCCGCCCCCGGGGAGATCCGGGTCGCCTCGCCCGTCGGGCGCTGGGTCGTGCTGACCACCGTGCTCGGGTCCGGCATGGCGATGCTCGACTCCACCGTCATCAACGTCGCCCTGCCCCGTATCGGCGAGGACCTCGGCACCGATATGGCCGCCCTCCAGTGGACCGTCAACGCCTACATGCTCACGCTCGCCGGGCTGATCCTCCTCGGCGGGGCGCTCGGGGACCGGTACGGGCGGCGGCGGGTGTTCCTCGTCGGGGTGGTGTGGTTCGCGGTGGCCTCCCTGCTCTGCGGGATCGCACCGAACGCGGGCGTCCTCATCGCCGCCCGGGCGCTTCAGGGCGTCGGCGGGGCGCTGCTCACGCCGGGGTCCCTCGCGCTCATCCAGGCCAGTTTCCATCCGGACGACCGGGCGCGGGCCGTGGGGCTCTGGTCCGGATTCGGCGGGGTCGGGGCGGCCGTGGGGCCGTTCGTGGGCGGGTGGCTCGTCGACGGACCCGGATGGCGGTGGGTGTTCCTGCTGAATCTGCCGCTCGCCGCGATCTGCGTACCCGTCGCGCTCCGGCACGTACCGGAGTCGCGGGACCCGGCGGCGCACGGGCGGTTCGACGTGCTGGGGGCCGCCCTGGGGGCGCTGGCGCTCGCCGGGGTGACGTACGCGCTGATCGAGGCCCCGGAACAGGGCGCGTCGCCGCTCGTGATCGGCGCGGCCGTCGGCGGGCTGCTGCTGGGGGCCGCGTTCGTGGCGGTCGAGCGGCGGCGGGCCGACCCCATGCTGCCGCCGTCGATCTTCCGCTCCCGGCTGTTCACCTCGGTCAACCTGGTGACCTTCTGCGTCTACGCGGCCCTCGGCGGCTTCTTCTTCCTCTCCGCGATCCAGCTCCAGGTCGTCGCCGGGTACTCGGCGCTGGGGGCGGGCACCGCGCTGCTGCCCACCACCGTGCTGATGCTGCTCTTCTCCGCCCAGGCCGGAGAGCTGGGGCGGCGCATCGGCCCCCGGATCCCGCTCACCGCGGGTCCGCTGCTGGCCGCCGCCGGGATGCTCCTGATGCTGCGGGTGGGACCGGGCAGCGCCTCCTTCGGCGGGTACGTCACCGAGGTGCTGCCCGCCGTCCTGGTGCTCGGCGCCGGGCTCGTCGTGGTCGTCGCGCCGCTCACCGCGACCGTCCTGGCCGCCGTGGACACCGGGCGGGCCGGGCTCGCCAGCGGCATCAACAACGCCGCCGCCCGGGCCGCCGGGCTCATCGCGGTGGCGGCCCTGCCGCTGCTCGCCGGGATGGGGCCCGAGGCGTACCGGGACGCGGGCGAGTTCGCCACGACCTTCCGGCGGGCGATGCCGATGTGTGCGGGGCTGCTGGTCGCCGGTGCCGTCCTCGCCTGGTGGACGGTGCGCACCCCGGCCGCGACCGCCGCCGTCCGGAGCGAGCGGCCCGAGTGCGCGGTGCACTGCGGGGTCACCGCCCCGCCGCTGGAGCCGGAGCGGCGGGAGGGGTGAGACCGGCCGGGGCCGCGGTGCCGCCGGGGCGGCGACGGCCTTCACGGTCCGCCGGGGCCGCGGTGCCGCCGGGGCGGCGACGGCCTTCACGGTCCGCCCGGGCCGTGGTCCCGCCGGGGCGGCGACGGCCTTCACGGTCCGCCCGGGCCGCGGTGCCGCCGGGGCGGCGACGGCCTTCACGGTCCGCCCGGGCCGCGGTGCCGCCGGGACGGCGACGGCCCTCACGGTCCGCCCGGGCCGTGGTCCCGCCGGGACGTGACGGCAGGCACACTTGAACCATGTCCATCCACGAGAACCTGCTCGGGGGCCCCGCCCCGACCCACCTCCCCGACGACCCCGAGCCGCGCGAGCTGCTCGCCGCCGGCACCCCGCCCGCCGAGGTCGCCGCGAAGTACCCCACCTCCTCGCTCGCCTGGGCGCAGCTCGCCGACGAGGCGTACGAGGGCGGCCGGGTCGTCGAGTCGTACGCGTACGCCCGTACCGGCTACCACCGCGGCCTCGACTCCCTGCGCCGGGCCGGCTGGAAGGGCCACGGGCCCGTCCCGTTCGAGCACGAGCCGAACCGCGGCTTCCTGCGCGCCCTGCACGCCCTGGCCCGTGCCGCGGGCGCGATCGGCGAGACCGAGGAGCACGAGCGCTGCACGACGTTCCTGCGCGACTCCTCGCCGACCGCCGCCGACATCCTGGGCTGACCCCGGGCACGTACCACTGAGCGGCTCCCCGCCCGAGCACACCGGGCGGGGAGCCGCTTAGTATGCGAGCAGGGGACCGGAGCTCCACCACCTCACGGAAGGGGCGGACCGCTACCCGGAAGCTCGTGTCGAGGAGACAGAAATGTCGACCAACCACCCCGACCCCGAAGCCACCGGTGCGGACACCCCGTACCTGGACTTCGCGGGAACGACTCCGTACGAGGACTATGTCCAGGCGGATGTCCTGACCCACCTCCAGCACCTGCGCTCGGACGATCCCGGCGAGATGGTCTTCCTGGTCACCACCCAGGTCATGGAGCTGTGGTTCACGGTCATCGTCCATGAGTGGGAGACCGCCACCCGCGCCCTGCGCGAGGACCGCATACCCGTCGCGCGCGACGCCCTGAAGCGTTCGCTGCGCGAGCTGGAGGCGCTCAACGAGTCCTGGCGGCCGCTCGCCGGGCTCACCCCCGCGCAGTTCAACTCCTACCGGAGCTCGCTCGGCGAGGGGTCCGGGTTCCAGTCCGCGATGTACCGGCGGATGGAGTTCCTGCTCGGCGACAAGTCCGCCTCCATGCTGGTGCCGCACCGGGGCGCGCCCCGGGTGTACGCCGAGCTGGAGAAGGCGCTCGGGGAGCCCAGCCTGTACGACGAGACCCTCGCCCTGCTGGCCCGGCGCGGGTACGCCATTCCGGAGGCGGTCACCACCCGGGACCTGACCAAGCGGTACGAGCCGTCGCCCGAGGTCGAGGCCGTGTGGGCCGAGATCTACGCCGCCGACGACCAGAACGACGAGCTGGTCCGCCTCGGTGAGCTGCTCACCGACGTCGGCGAGCTGGTGTGGCGCTGGCGCAACGACCACCTCGTCGCCACCCGTCGCGCGATGGGCTCCAAGACCGGCACCGGCGGTTCCGCCGGGGTCGCCTGGCTGGAGAAACGCGCCACGAAGAACGTGTTCCCCGAGCTGTGGACGGCGCGCAGCCATGTCTGAGACCTCCCGTGACGCGCTCCGCGAGCGGGCGCTGAAGCTCGACGCCACCGATCCGCTCGCCGGCCGCCGCGAGCTCTTCGCGCTCGACGACGGCGTCTACCTCGACGGCAACAGCCTCGGCGCGCTGCCCGTCCACGTTCCCGCCCGGGTGCAGGACGTCCTCACCCGCCAGTGGGGCGAGCTGCGCATCCGGTCCTGGGACGAGAGCGGCTGGTGGACCGCGCCCGAGCGGATCGGCGACCGGATCGCCCCGCTCGTCGGGGCCGCCGCCGGGCAGATCGTCGTCGGGGACTCGACCAGCGTGAACGTCTTCAAGGCCGTCGTCGCCGCGGCCCGGATCGCGGGCGAGGGACGCGACGAGATCCTGGTTGACGCGACGACCTTTCCCACGGACGGGTACATCGCCGCGTCCGCCGCCCGGCTCACCGGCCACCGGCTGGTGCCCGTGGATCCGGCCGACGTACCGGCCGCGCTCGGTCCCCGTACCGCGGTGGTCCTGCTCAACCACGTCGACTACCGCTCCGGCCGGCTGCACGACCTGCCCGGGCTGACCGCCGTCGTCCACGCGGCGGGCGCGGTCGCGGTGTGGGACCTCTGCCACAGCGCCGGCGCGCTGCCCGTCGGGCTCGACGAGCACGGGGTGGACCTGGCGGTCGGCTGTACGTACAAGTACCTCAACGGCGGCCCCGGTTCGCCCGCCTACCTGTACGTCGCCGAGCGCCACCAGGCCGCCTTCGACTCGCCGCTGCCCGGCTGGAACTCGCACGCCGACCCGTTCGGCATGACCCCCGGCTACGCCCCGGCGGACGGTTCCGTACGGGGCCGGGTCGGCACCCCCGACATCGTCTCCATGCTGACGCTGGAAGCGGCGCTCGACGTGTGGGACGGGGTGGCGGTGGACACCGTACGGGCCAAGTCCCTGGCGCTGACGGACTTCTTCCTGGAGTGCGTCGAGGCGTACGTTCCGGCGGGCCGGGTCACCTCCGTCACCCCGGCCGCGCACGCCGAACGCGGCAGCCAGGTCGCCCTGCGCTGCGACGAGGCAGAGCCCGTGATGCGCCGCCTCATCGAGCGGGGTGTCGTCGGCGACCTGCGTCGGCCGGACGTTCTGCGGTTCGGCTTCACCCCGCTGTACGTCGGATTCGCCGACGCGGAACGGGCGGCGCGGGTGCTGGCCGAGGTGCTGGCGGAGACACCGGCGGTCTGACAGGCCGTCCCCGCGTGTGCGACCGGGCGGGGACGGTGCCGAGTGCTGGTACCGTCCCCGCAGGTCAACCCAGTTGGGCAGCACACAGGCACAGGCCACGGGCAGAGGACGGTTGAGCAAAATGTCGGATTCCCCGGGTTTCCCGGACTCTGCGGCGCGTGATCGGGACGAGGCGGAGAGCGCGTCGGCGTTCGCCCATCCTCCCGTCGCCCCCGACGCCACCGCCGCCTACGGGGACCACCCCGACCAGGTCGTCGACTTCTACGCCCCGCGCGACGGCCGCCCCGCCGCCCCGCTCGTCGTCTTCCTGCACGGCGGCGCCTGGCGCTCCCGCTACGACCGGGTCCACGCCTCCCCGCTCGCGGACTTCCTGGCCCGCCGGGGCTTCGCCGTGGCCAACGTGGAGTACCGGCGCGGCGGCGACGACATCCCGCAGCAGCGCGGCGGCGGGAGCGGGCCGGCGCCCGCCGGTGCGGACCCGGTCGCGGGGCGCTGGCCGGAGACCTTCGACGACGTGGCCGCGGCCCTGGACGCGATGCCCGTGCTGGCCGCCCGTGCGCTGCCCGGCGCCGATGTGCGGCGGATCGTGGTCACCGGGCACTCGGCGGGCGGGCACCTGGCCCTGTGGGCGGCGGCGCGTCACGTCCTGCCCGAGGGGTCGCCGTGGCGGCTGCCCGCCCCGCCGCCGCTGCGCGGGGTCGTCGCCCTGGCCCCGATCGCGGACTTCGCGGCGGCGGTCCGGCTCGGGGTGTGCGGCGGCGCGGTCACCCAGCTCCTGGGCGGGGAGCCCGACTTCGCGGACCGGGCGGCGCACGCCGACCCCGGGGTGCTGCTGCCGACCGGGATCGCCACCGCGATCGTGCAGGGAGCCGACGACATCGTCGTGCCGCAGGCCGTCTCCGAGGCGTACGTCGACGCGGCGGCCCAGGCCGGCGAGACGGTCGGGCTGACGCTGCTCGGTGGCGTCGGGCACTTCCCGCTGATCGATCCGGCCGCCGACGCCTGCGCCGTCGTCGCCGAGGAGATCACCCAGCTCGCCTGGTGAGCCCTCCCCGACGGGAGGACCGGGATTAGAGGACCGAAGCTGTCCTCAATGGTCTCTACGTTGGGTCGTGTTGCCGCTCGCACGGAGTCGGAACCGACGAAGGAGACCTCATGACGATCCTGGTGACCGGAGCCACGGGAACGGTCGGCCGCCGCGTGGTCGAGCACCTGCTCGAACGCGGTGAGCACGTCCGGGCCCTGACCCGCGACCCGGAGCGGGCGGAGTTCCCGGCCGGGGTCGAGGTGGTCGGCGGCGACCTGGAGGACCCGGCGTCGCTGGCGTCCGCGCTGCGCGGGGCGACGGGGCTGCACCTGATCACCTTCGGCGGGGCCCTCTTCGCCCCGTTGGAGACCGCCGACGAGATCCTCGCCCTGGCCAAGGAGGCGGGCGTGCGGCGGGTGACCGTCCTGCACGGCGGCGGGGAGACCCCGATGGAGACGGCGGTGCGCGCGAGCGATTTCGCGTGGACGGTCGTGATGCCGGTGGAGTTCATGGCGAACGCCCTGGAGTGGGCGCCCGGCATCCGCGGCGAGGGGGTGGTGCGCGAGCCGTTCGTGAACCGGCTGAGCGCGATGGTCCACGAGTCGGACATCGGTGCGGTGGCGGCGGTCGCCCTCACCGAGGACGGTCACGGCGGCCAGGAGTACCTGGTCACCGGACCGGAGGCGCTGACCGTCCGCGACCGGACGGCGGGCATCGCCGCCGCGCGGGGCGCGGACGTGGAGCTGGTCGAGCTCACGGAGGAGCAGGCGCTGACGAGCTGGCGGGGCCAGGGCATGCCGGAGGACGTGATCGCGTTCCTGATCGACGTCTACCGGGACACGCCGCCGGAGGGCCGGACCGTGCTCGACACGGTGGAGAAGGTCACCGGGCGGCCGGCGCGGAGCTTCGCCCAGTGGGCCGAGGAGCACGCGCACGCCTTCCGCGCGGAGGCCTGACCGGACCTCCGGGACGGCACGGCGGAGGCGGGTAGTCCTTGAGAGGGACGCTCCGGGATCCGTAGCGATGGTGACGACCCGCCGTCCGCCGCCGCCTACCGTGGAAGCGTGACCGAGACCCAGACGAAGACCAGTAGCCCGGAGTTCCGGGCCGCCGCAGGGGCGATAGACGGCCTGCGGGACGACCTCCTGCGCAATGTGTTCGCCTACCGGCCGCTGCCGCCGCTCAACCCCGACGGACGGTTCATCCGGCGGCTGCCCGAGGGGCTGCGCCGGTTCGTCGTCTGGACTCCGCACGCCATCGTGCTGTTCGCCGCGTTCCTCGTGATGATGGCCGGGTTCGCCGAGTGGGAGTACCGCTTCCTGATGGGCGTGGTGCCCGCGATCCCGGTGGCGATGACCCTCATCAGGCCGGTCGCCGCGTTCTGGGCGTCCATGGTGACGACCGTCTTCTGCGCCGTCCTCGGCACCGACGGGCTGTGGGGGCCGAGCGCCTTCATGGCCCAGGTGGTGGTCCTGGTCGTCGTGGCCGCCCGGACCCGCCCCCGGGCGGCGGCCTGGATGTGGCTGCTGACCCTGCTCTTCGGGATGCTGCTGGAGGGCGGCGACCCGTCGATCACCGCGCCCGTGGTCACCCTCTCGGCCTTCGCGCTGCTCGTCGTCGCCGTGGTCCAGATCCGCCGCGACGCCGAACGCGAGGTCACCGTGCAGCGCACCGTCACCGCCGTCGAGCGCGACCGGCGCACGCTGCTGGAGGAGCGCACCACCATCGCCCGGGAGCTGCACGACGTGGTCGCCCACCACATGTCGGTCGTCGCGATCCAGGCCGAGGCCGCCCCCTACCGGGTCGAGAACCCGCCGCCCGAGCTGGAGCAGGCCTTCGTCACCATCCGGGAGAACGCCGTCGCCGCCCTCACCGAACTGCGCCGCGTCCTCGGGGTCGTCCGGGCGGAGGACTACGAGGCCCCCGACGCCCCGCAGCCCACCCTCGCCGCGCTCGACGGGCTCCTGGACAACGTCCGTGAGACGGGCCTGGAGACGGAGAAGGTGATCACCGGGGCCGTCCGCGAACTGCCGCAGGGCGTCGAGCTGTCGGCGTACCGGATCGTCCAGGAGGCCCTGAGCAACAGCCTGCGGCACGCACCGGGCTCCACGGCCCGGGTCGAACTCGGCTATGTCCTCGGCGGGCTCGGGCTGCGCGTGGTCAACGGACCCGCGCGGGGCCTGGTCAAGCCCTCGCCCGGCGCCGGGCACGGGATCACCGGGATGCGGGAGCGGGTCGCGATGCTGAACGGCGAGATGACGGCCGGGCCGACGGCCGACGGCGGGTACGAGGTCGCGGTCTTCCTCCCCGTGCCGCTGTCCGAGCAGCCGGAGCAGCAGGAGCCCCGCGAGGCGGCCTCACGCAACGCCGACACCGTCGTCATCGACCGGGACGGCCGGGCATGAGCGACACCGACATCCGGGTCCTGATCGTCGACGACCAGATGATGGTCCGCGAGGGCTTCTCGGTCCTGCTCAACGCGATGCCCGGGATCACCGTCGTGGGCGAGGCGCTGGACGGCCGGCAGGCGCTCGACCAGGTCGCCGCCCTGCGCCCGGACGTCGTCCTGATGGACATCCGCATGCCGGAGATGAACGGCATCGAGGCGACCCGCGAGATCGTCGCCCGGGACGCCGACGCGAAGGTCCTGGTGCTGACGACCTTCGACCTCGACGAGTACGTCTACCAGGCGCTGCGGGCCGGGGCCTCGGGCTTCCTCCTCAAGGACGCCTCGGCGCGGCAGCTCGCCGACGGGGTACGGGTGGTGGCCTCGGGCGAGGCGCTGCTCGCCCCGACGGTCACCCGGCGGCTCATCACCGAGTTCTCCAAGCTCGCGGAGACCCCGCGGCCGCCCGCGCTGGCCCGGATCGGGGATCTCACCGAGCGGGAGACGGAGGTGCTCGTGCTCATCGCGCAGGGGCTCTCCAACGCGGAGATCGCCTCGCATCTGATCGTCGCCGAGTCCACGATCAAGACGCATGTGAGCCGCATCCTGGTGAAGCTGGGGCTGCGCGACCGGACGCAGGCGGCGGTGTTCGCCTACGAGGCGCGGCTGGTCACCCCGGGGTAGCCGCCGGTCGGGCCGGACCCCTTGCGGCGGGCGCGGGCGCGGGTAGCGTCGGGCCATGCACGTGTCCTTCGACCCCTGGTCGCCCGCGTTCGTCGCCGATCCCTACCCCGCCTACACCGCGCTGCGCGCCGCCGGCCGCGCGCACTGGTTCGAGCCGACGGGGCAGTGGCTGATCCCGCACCACTCCGACGTATCGGCCCTGCTGCGCGACCGCCGCCTCGGGCGGACGTATCTGCACCGCTTCAGCCACGAGGAGTTCGGCCGGACCCCGCCGCCGCCCGAGCACGAGCCGTTCACCACGCTCAACGGTCAGGGCATCCTCGATCTGGAGGCCCCCGACCACCCCCGGATCCGGCGGCTGATCTCCAAGGCGTTCACCCCGCGTACGGTCGAGAACCTCGCCCCGACGGTGCGGCGGCTGGCGGCCGAGCTGGTCGACGCGTTCGTGGCCAAGGGGGGCGGGGACCTGCTGGCGGAGGTCGCGGAGCCGCTGCCGGTCGCCGTCATCGCGGAGATGCTGGGCGTCCCGGAGGCGGACCGGGGGCTGCTGCGGCCCTGGTCGGCGGCGATCTGCGGGATGTTCGAGCTGAATCCGCCCAAGGAGACGGCGCGGGCCGCCGTCCGCGCCTCCGTGGACTTCTCCGCGTATCTGCGCGGCCTGATCACCGAGCGGCGGGCGAACCCCGGCGACGACCTGGTCTCGGCGCTCATCGCCGCCCACGACGAGGGCGAGCGGCTGACCGAGCAGGAGATGATCTCCACCTGTGTGCTGCTGCTGAACGCGGGCCACGAGGCGACGGTGAACACCACCGTCAACGGCTGGCGGACCCTCTTCCGCCACCCGGAGCAGCTGGCCGCCCTGCGCGCCGCCCCCGCGCTGCTGCCCACCGCGATCGAGGAGCTGCTGCGCTACGACACCCCGTTGCAGATGTTCGAGCGCTGGGTGCTGGACGACATCGAGATCGACGGCCAGGTGATCGGGCGGGGCGCGGAGGTGGCGCTGCTGTTCGGCTCGGCCAACCGGGACCCGGAGCGGTTCGCGCGCCCGGACGTCCTGGATCTGTCCCGTACGGACAACCCGCACATCTCCTTCGGCGCGGGCATCCATTTCTGCCTGGGCGCCCCGCTGGCCCGGCTGGAGCTGGCCGCGTCCTTCGGGGAGCTGCTGCGGAAGGCGCCCGCGCTGCGGATGACGGCGGAGCCGGAGTGGCAGCCGGGCTACGTGATCCGGGGGCTGAAGGAGCTGCGGGCGGAGGTGTAGGCCTCCGGCCGGGGCGGGCTCAGCAGGGGTCGTAGCACTCCGGCCTCGGCGCCCCGGCCAGCGCGTCCACGGCGACGCCGAGCGCGAAGAGGACGCCGATGGCCGCGACGCACCCGAGCGCCCGCTTCCCGTCGCGCCGGACCAGGAAGAACACGGCCAGGGCCGCCGCGATCCCGCCGAGGATCATGAGGGGCAGGCCGACCCAGAGCACGTTCCAGTTGGAGGCGCCCTCGAAACCGTCGAGGAGACCGCCCTTGCCGTGCGGCGCCCAGAGCACGATGCCCGCGAGCGCTCCGACGAAGGCGGTCAGACAGCCGACGGTGCCGGTGACGGCTTCGCGACGCGAGTTCTGGATCTCCATGCGGGGGAGACGCGATGACCGCGGGCGCGGTTCCGGGTGCGGGTGTCCAGCCCCTCCGGCGTTTGAGGAGCGAGGGGTACGGGGGCGGAGCCCCCGAAGCTACGTCAGCGGATACGACGTCCGCCCAGACGCCTCGTCGATCTCGTCGTGCGCCTTGGTCAGCAGTTTCATCGCCAGTTCGTTGAGCGCCCGCGCCCCCGCGATCTCCTCGCCGACGCGCTGCTGGTCGGCGTCCGAGGGATGGCGGCTGGCGTAGCCGTGGGCGCGTACCTCTGTTCCGTCGGAGAGGCGGACGAGCGCCGCCGCGCGCGTGCGGTGGGTGTCCTCCTCGAATTCGAGGTCGATGTGCCATCCGACAGCGATCCTGGTCATGACGGTCACCTCCGGGACCGGGGGCGGGCAAGGGGGACGGCTCCGGGCCGTCTTCTACCAGCGTGCGCCCGCCGCCGCGTCCGCGCTCGCCGGGCCCGGCAGCATCAGCCCCCAGGCGCCCGCCCGGACCGTCCAGGTCCGGGTCCGCACCGGCCCCCCGGTCTGTATGTCGGCCCGGTAGCGGAAGTCCGCGCCGGAGACCGTGACGGCCTTGGCCTCCGCCGTCACGTCCTCGCCGGAACCGGTGCGGACGACGACGTCGGCGAGGCCCCCGCCGCCCTGGGAGGTGACCGAGAGGTCCCGGACGGGCGTGTCCAGGTCGCTCAGCAGCACCCCGTCCGCCTCGATGCGCAGGCGGTGCGTGCCCGGGTTCGTCGTGGCGGCGACGGGGGCCGGGCGGACCAGGGAGGTGACCAGCGAGCGGCAGGTGTCCCAGACGGCCGTGACGCCCGCGTGCGGGGTTCCGGAGCCGGGCGGCGGGGGCGGCGGGGCCGGGATGCGCAGGCGGCCCAGGACCACGCCGTCGCTGTCGTCGACCAGCAGGTCCAGGCGGCGCACCGCACCGTCCAGCGCGGTGCGGGCGGCCGCCACCGCGCCCCGGGGGACGCCGAGGGCGTGGGCGACCTCCAGCGCGTGGGCGGCGCCGACGGGGATCAGGGAGAGGACGCCGGCGGCCAGCTCCCGTTCGCGGTGCAGCTGGGCGACGGCGCGCAGCAGCGCATGGTCGTCCCCGACGACGACGGGCCGGCGCGCACCCCGCCGGGACAGGGCCCGGGCGAACTCCTCGGGGGTGTCCGGAAGGCAGATCTTGGCGTGCGCACCGGCGCTCAGCACGTCCTTGGCGATACGGACGGACTCGCCGTCACTCCGGCGGGCGACCGGGTCGATGACCACCAGGAGCTGGTCGTCGCCCTCGCCGGGGGGCTCTGCAGCCGACACCTCGGTCCTTCCTCGGGTAGCATCTTGGTGCAAGAGCCCCTTGCGCTATTGCGCCAGGGGCTTCGTCTATTCCGGGGCACCCGGTTCGACGGCTCAGGCTTTGCCGTACATCGTCGTACGGCAGGTACGACCTTGACGTACGCCCCCTGACCTTGGACATGCCCCGCCCGGAAGGGGTGTACGCCTGTGCCCGCACTTGTGCTGCTCGGTGCTCAGTGGGGTGACGAGGGCAAGGGGAAGGCCACCGATCTCCTCGGTGGATCCGTGGACTATGTCGTGCGATACCAGGGCGGTAACAACGCCGGTCACACGGTCGTCGTGGGCGACCAGAAGTACGCACTTCATCTCCTCCCCTCCGGAATCCTGTCGCCGGGTTGTACCCCGGTCATCGGGAACGGTGTCGTGGTCGACCCGGCGGTCCTGCTCTCCGAGCTGAGCGGTCTGAACGAGCGAGGCGTCGACACGTCCAAGCTTCTGATCAGCGGCAACGCTCATTTGATCACTCCGTACAACGTCACGCTCGACAAGGTGACCGAGCGCTTCCTCGGGAAGCGCAAGATCGGCACGACGGGCCGCGGCATCGGCCCGACGTACGCCGACAAGATCAACCGGGTGGGGATCCGCGTCCAGGACCTCTACGACGAGTCGATCCTGGAGCAGAAGGTGGAGGCGGCCCTGGAGCAGAAGAACCAGCTCCTGGCCAAGGTCTTCAACCGCCGGGCCATCGAGGCCGGCAAGGTCGTCGAGGACATGCTCCAGTACGCGGAGCAGATCAAGCCGTTCGTCGCCGACACGACCCTGATCCTGAACGAAGCCATCGACGACGGCAAGGTCGTGCTCTTCGAGGGCGGCCAGGGCACTCTGCTGGACGTCGACCACGGCACGTACCCCTTCGTCACCTCGTCGAACCCGACGGCGGGCGGTGCCTGCACCGGCGCCGGTGTCGGCCCGACGAAGATCAGTCGCGTCATCGGCATCCTCAAGGCCTATACGACGCGTGTCGGCGCCGGTCCGTTCCCGACCGAGCTGTTCGACGAGGACGGCGAGGCGCTGCGGCGCATCGGCGGCGAGCGCGGTGTCACCACCGGCCGTGACCGCCGCTGCGGCTGGTTCGACGCCCCGATCGCGCGGTACGCGACCCGGGTGAACGGCCTGACCGACTTCTTCCTCACCAAGCTGGACGTCCTCACCGGCTGGGAGCGGATCCCGGTCTGCGTGGCGTACGAGATCGACGGCAAGCGCGTCGAGGAGCTCCCGTACAACCAGACCGACTTCCACCACGCGAAGCCGATCTACGAGACCCTCCCGGGCTGGTCCGAGGACATCACCAAGGCCAAGACCTTCTCCGACCTGCCGAAGAACGCGCAGGGTTACGTGAAGGCCCTGGAGGAGATGTCGGGCGCCCCGATCTCCGCGATCGGCGTCGGCCCCGGCCGGACCGAGACGATCGAGATCAACTCGTTCCTGTAGGAACCAGTGGGCGACACCGCGGCGGCGGACGGCGGGCACGACCCGTCGTCCGCCGCCGCACACCCGGTGGCACGCGGCCGTTCACCGCGCGATCGGCCGCGTGCCGTCGGTGGAGTACGGAGCCGGACGAGCTGGGTCGCCGGTCGTTCAGTCCTCGCCGCAGACCCGCAGTCCCTTCGGGGTCGAGCAGGGCAGGTGGCCGTGGATCTGGATCACGTCCTGGCCGCGGCCCCGGCTCAGATAGCCGAGGAAGCTGGAGGCCAGGGAGTCGGCCGGCGGGCGGCCGTAGGTGTAGGCGTACTCGATCTCGCGGTACGGGTAGGCGCTGGAGCCGATCGAGTCCACGGACGGGGTGGCGCCGTCGATCGCTATCCGGTGGACCCCGGGCGGCTCGCTGCCGGCGCGCAGTTCGCTGTAGCCGAGCGCGCCGTCCAGCCGGGCGACCGTGGCCAGGACCTGGTCGGTGCCGTCGAGTTCACAGCGTACGACCCGGGCGCGCATGTCGTCCTTGGTGGCGCAGTCGCGGGAGGACAGGGCGGGTTCGTTGCGGTCCAGGACCCGTCGCTGGAACACCTCCCGGGTGCCGGAGTTGGCGTCCCGGCTGACGAGCAGGATCTCCAGGTCCGGGCCGCCCAGCTCGCGCCAGTTGAGAATCTCGCCCGCGTAGATGCGGCGGATGTCGTCGAGGGCGAGGTCGCGCACCGGCACCCGGTCGCCCACGACCAGGGAGAACAGCGACACGGCGACGCGGGTCTCGCGCAGCTCCGGGTGGCCGGGCGGTTTCGGGCCGTCCGAGAGGGCCACCAGCGCCGGTGAACCGGATCCCGCGGCGCGCGCGCCCTCGTCGGCCAGTTCGCGAATGCCGGAGGTGCTGCCGCGCGGGTCCACCACGATGGAGGAGCCCTCGCACTCCTTCATGTACGTCGCTGCCAGTTCCCGTACGACGGGGGCGAAGGCGGTCGACCCGGTCACCCGGAGTTTGCCCCGGGCGCAGTCGAGGGGTGCCGGGGTGTCGTCGCGGACCAGGATGATCGTGGCGAGGGCGACGACGCAGACGGTCAGCACCACGGTGACGAGCCGGGCGGCCCGGCCGAACAGCGGCGGCTTGTCGTCGGGGCGGGCGGCGCGGTTGACCGTCACCTCGCCGTCCCGGATGCCGCCGGTGATCCGGATCGGGCTGCCGACGTCCGCGCCGGTGAGCAGCACGAGCAGCTTGTAGTGTTCGCCCCGGTTCAGCGGGACGCGGGGGAGGCGGATGAGGGATCCCGTGTGCCGCATGCCGGCGGCCGGGGTGAAGTGCTCCATCAGGTGCACCGCGCCGGGCGGCTGGGTGACGGCGATGCCGCGCACCGTTCGTCCGGTGAACTCGGCTGTCAGGCCGTGCAGTTCGCGCCCCGTGTAGTCACTGTCGGCGATGGACTGCGATCCGTCGTTCTCGACGCGCAGCAGCACGAGCGTGGCGTCCGACATGTCGGGGGTCTCGCTGAACAGGCCGAGGCGCACGTTGGCCCGGCCCTGGCTGACGTCGCTGCCTATCGGGGTGTCCATCTGGACGCGGTAGCCGATGCGTTTGCGGCGCGGGACCCGGCGCTCGTACCAGAGCGCGCCGATCGAGGCCAGGACGCCCAGGGCGGCGGTGAGCACGGCCACGACGTTCTCGGCGCTGAACCACTCCACGGCTGCCCCCCGGTACCCCGTGCCCTCGCCTCCGGTCCCCGTGCCGGCGCGTCGGTGCGAGTCACCGTAGGCGGGCCGGGGGAGGAGCGGGAGGGGCGGAAGGAGAGTGTCGGCCGTTGTTCTCCCGCTGTTCGCCCGGTGGGGCGGTACGAGCGCGTCGCCGGGGTGGCCGGGCTCCGGGTTCACCCGCTGATCCCGGGCCGCGCTGTCGGCAGGCTCGCGTCCGCCACGGTGCCCGGCACCGTCCGCATGCTGGGCGGGCCGGAAGATTTTACCTTCGGGTCCTCCCTCGTTCGCGAGGGATCCGGATGGACTGCTTCCGTAATAGCGGCTGTTGAGAGCGCCCTTGACGCGATCGCCCCGAGTCGCCGGGCTCGGGACCGGTCGAACCCGCACCCTTTCCGAGGGTGGTCTAGACCTTGACAGGTCCAGACCATCCTCGCTTGAGTGTCGGGCACCCCCACAGCGGCGCACGGCCGGACGTCGCGCCGCGTCCAAGGAGTGTGATCACGTGATCCGACGTGTCATGAGCCTGCTGGTCGCGCTCGGCGCGGTCGTCGCGGCGCTCGTCGTCCTTCCCGCCGCCACCGCTCAGGCGGCCACCTGCGCCACGGCCTGGAGCTCCTCCGCCGTCTACACGAACGGCGGCTCGGTCTCGTACAACGGCCGTAACTACACGGCCAAGTGGTGGACCCAGAACGAGCGTCCGGGTTCGTCGGACGTATGGGCCGACAAGGGCGCCTGCGGTACCGGCGGGGGCGGTGAGGACCCGGGCCAGAGCAACGGATTCGTCGTCAGCGAGGCCCAGTTCAACCAGATGTTCCCGAACCGGAACCCCTTCTACACCTACCAGGGCCTGACCGACGCCCTGAGCGCCTACCCGGCCTTCGCCAACACCGGCAGCGACGAGATCAAGAAGCGCGAGGCGGCCGCCTTCCTCGCCAACGTCAGCCACGAGACCGGCGGGCTGGTCTACATCAAGGAAGTCAACGAGGCGAACTACCCGCACTACTGCGACGCGAGCCAGCCCTACGGCTGCCCGGCCGGCCAGTCCGCGTACTACGGCAAGGGCCCGATCCAGCTGAGCTGGAACTTCAACTACAAGGCCGCCGGTGACGCGCTCGGCATCGACCTGCTGAACAACCCCTACCTGGTCGAGCAGAACGCCGCCATCGCCTGGAAGACCGGCCTCTGGTACTGGAACACCCAGTCCGGCCCCGGCACCATGACCGGCCACAACGCCATCGTGAACAACGCCGGCTTCGGTGAGACGATCCGTTCCATCAACGGCGCGATCGAGTGCAACGGCGGCAACCCGGCCCAGGTCCAGAGCCGGATCAACAAGTTCACGCAGTTCACCCAGCTTCTCGGCACCACCACCGGCTCGAACCTGAGCTGCTGACCCGAAGGTCCTCGTGAGGGCCTGAGAACCCCACCCGAGCGGGGGTGCGTCCGGCGGAAGCCGGTGCGCACCCCCGTTTCGGCGTTCGGAGCACGGTTGGCACGATCGGCGTGAGACGCCGGCCCCGGGGGTGTGACGCGGGCCACGGGAACCGGGCGCAGGTCCCGGAGAGGTACAGGGCGTGGAAGACAACGAAGTACGGGAGCGGATCCGGGCCGGTGACCGGGAGGCCTTCGGGGACCTCTACGACCGGTACGCCCGCACCGTCCACCAGCACGCCGCCCGTCTCACCGGGGACCTCTCGGCCGCCGAGGACGTGATGTCGGAGACCTTCCTCGCCGCCTGGCGCACCCGCGGACAGGTCCGCGCCGAGGGCGGGCCGCTCGGCCCCTGGCTGCTGGGCATCGCGACCAACAAGGCCCGCAACCACCGCCGCGGGGTCGGCCGCCGGCTCGCCTTCCTGGCCCGGCAGCCGAAGCCCGAGGAGACCGCCGACTTCGCCGAGGCGTCCGCCGAACGGCTGGACCACCAGCGGGAGCTGGCAGCCGTACGCGCGGTGCTCGACCGGCTCCGGGGGCCCGAGCGGGAGGTGCTGGCGCTCTGCGTCTGGGCCGGGCTCGACTACGCGCAGACCGCGGACGCGCTGGGCGTGCCCGTGGGCACCGTACGATCCCGGCTCTCCCGGGCCCGGAAGCGGCTGCGCGCGCTGACGGGCGAACGGCTCGCACAGGAAGCGCGGGAACCCGGCCGGGGCCGCGGAGAGGTAGGAGGCAGGGCGGCGATCGTCGCCCTGCCGAGCGAGAGGGGATCACGATGACGGGCACCGACCACGGCCGCGAAGCGTACGCGGCCGAGCGCGCCGAACTGGCGCGGCTGCTGCCGCCCGCCCCCGGGACCGACCTTCCGCCGGGCCGTCACGAGCACCACAGGGAACGCCTGATGAACCTGATCGACGACGACACCGCCCGCGCCGGGGACCGCGCCCGCGAGCGGGCCGACCGCCCCGGCCGGTCGCGCCTGCTGCGTCCCTCCTTCCTTGCGCCCGCCACCGCGCTGGCCGTGGCCGGGGCGCTGGTCCTGGGCTACGCCGCGCAGAACGGAGGCGGCCCGGCGGGCACCGGAGACACCCGGTCGGTGTCCCAGGTGCTCCACCGGATGTCGGACGCGGCGGGGAGGAGCGACGCCCTGCCGATCCGTGACGACCAGTTCCTCTACACCCGCGGCACGGGCCGGGACGTCGACCTGACGAGCGGAAAGGCGGTGGTCGGCCCGCTGGAGGAGTCGGAGTCCTGGTACTCGCAGAAGCCCGGCCCGCAGAAGCAGCTCGGTCTGGTCCGCCGGGGCGGGGACACCGTGCCCATCAACGCCGAGCTGGGCGACAGCGAGGGCACCCGGCCGGGCCTGCACCGGCCCACCTACCGTTGGCTGGCCACGCTGCCGACCGATCCGCGGCAACTGCTGGACTATGTCGACGAGATCACCCCGAAGTTCGAGGGGGAGGACCGCGACCAGGCCCTCTTCGAGGCGATCGGGGGCCTGGTCGGTCACGCGCTCCTCCCGCCCGACACCGCCGCCGGGCTGTTCGAGGCCGTCGCCCTCATCCCCGGCGTGACCAGGACTTCCGACGCGGTGGACGCTCTGGGCCGCAAGGGCGTGGGGATCGCCCGCGACGACGAGCGTTCCGGCGCGCGCACCGAGTGGGTCTTCGACCCGGAGGACCTGTCCTACCTGGGCTGGAGCAGCCATCTGACGCGGGACACGGAGTACGGCAGGAAGGGCGACTTCCTCGGGGACAGCGCCCGCATCGAGACGGCGGTGGTCGACAAGGCGGGTGTCCGGCCGCGGAACTGACGCCCGCGCGGCGGGCACGGCCAGCGGGCGCGGACAGCGGCGGGCACGGCCAACGGCAGGACGGACAGCGGCAGGGACGGAAGGCGGCCGGGCCCCCTCACACCAACTGCGGCCGCACCGACATCAGCAGATGCCGGTGCGCGTCCGGGCCCGCCCCCTCCGGGCCCGCCGCGTCCGTGATCAGCGCGCGCTGGCCCGCCCCCAGCAGCTGGAGCCGCAGGACAGGACCCGTGAAGGAGGCCAGGGCGTCCGCCAGATACGCGGGGTTGAAGGCCACCGTCAGCTCCTCGGCCCCCTCCAGCGTGGCCGGCAGCCGCTGGGAGGCGACATCGTCCTCGTAGCCCGCCCGGAGCGTCACGGAGGTGTCGGCGCGGGAGAACGTCATCTGCACCGGGCTGTCCCCGTCGGCGACGACGGAGACCCGCTTGACCGCCTCCGTCAGCCGGGTCCGGTCCACCACCGCCACGGCCGGGTCCTCCAGCGCGAACAGCTTCTCGTGGCGCGGCAGTCGGCCCTCCAGGAGCCGGACGGTGGTCCGCATGCCCGCGTGCTCGAAGCCCGCCGAACCGGCGTCCAGGGCGACGCTCACCAGCCCGGAGCGGCCCAGCGAGCGGGCGATCTCGGTGAGCCGGCGGGCGGAGACGAGGACGTCGGCGCTCTCGCCGGGCGCGGACGCCTTCCACGGGACGGTCCGCACGGCGAAGCGGTAGCGGTCGGTCGCGGCGAGCGTCATCGTGTCGCCGTCGAGCCCCAGCCGGATCCCGGTGAGCGCGGGCAGCGTGTCGTCGCGCCCCGCCGCGACCGCCACATCGGCCACCGCCGCCCCGAACAGCTCCGCGTCCACCGCGCCCCGCACCCGCGGGAGCGGGGAAGGGCCGGGTAGTCGTCCAACGGCAGCACGGAGAGGCCGAACCGGGCCCCGTCGCCCGAGACCGTGAACCGCGACCCCTCCACCGCGCACTCCACGGGGCCGTCGGGCAGCACCTTGCAGATGTCCAGCAGCCGACGCCCCATGACGAGCACCTTCCCGGGCCGCGGGACATCGGCCTCCACGTCGATGCGCGCGGACGCCTCGTAGTCCAGCCCGGAGATCCGCAGCCGCCCGTCCCCGGATCCGGCCGCGGCCTCCGTGTCCAGCAGCAGTCCGCCCAGCACGGGGACGGGCGAGCGCACGGGCAGGACGCGGGCCGCCCAGGACACGGCCTCGGCCAGGGCACTGCGTTCGATGCGGAACTCCATGGGGCGCCTTCCTCGGACGTCGAAGCCGTCGGCCGACTCCTGCGTACGACGGTACGAGGCACCACTGACAATCAGGCCCGGCCCCGGCGCAGCCCGTGCGCGGCCCTGACCCGCGGGAGCACGGCAACCGGCGACAGCGACCACCCCCGTGAGCCGCTGCCGCCGCGTTCCCGCGTCCCGTGTTCCGGCCTCCCCGTCGTCCTCCGACGTGCCGGAACACGTTCGGACGATAGATCGGAGGGTAGGGGGACCGGGAGATTCAATACGCCCATTGGGACGGCCGTCGGGGTATCGGTCCGCACAGTCAGAATGGCCCGGTCACGGCGACACGGCTGTGTCCTGGGCGGAACGGGGGACTGATGCGATCAGGGGAGCGTGCGGACGATCTTCTGCGGATGCACCGGCTGGCCCGCACCGGCGGAACGGCCGAGCTGCTGCGCTGGCTGGCCGGGCGGGCCGAGGGCTGGGCCGGGCTCGTCGGGCCGGACGGCACGGTGCTGCACGCCGCGGCCCGTACGGCGGGGGCGATGGTGCCCGATGTCGCGGGGCTCGTCGCCGAGGGCGCGAGCGCCCTCGCCGAGCGCGGTGTCCAGGCGTATTCCGTGGACACCGGTGCGTACACCGCCCTGCTCTTCCCTCTGGGCGTCTCCTTTCCGGGCGTCGGCGACCCCGGTGCTCCCGTGCTCGCCGTCGTCACGCCCCGGCCGGTGGCCGCCGGGCTCGCCACGCTGCTCGCCGATGTGGTCCTGCCGCTCTCCCTGTGCCTCCAGGCCGAGACGCTGGAGCGCAAGCGCCGCCGGGTGGACCTCGCCGAGTCCCGGGGCCGTGAGGCGGTGCTGCACCTGCTGATGACCGGTCAGCTCTCCGTCGCCCAGCAGGTCGCCGGTGCGCTGCGCCCCCGGCTTCCCGATCCGGTGCGGGTGTGTGTCGTGGAGTGTTCCGGCGGCGGGCGCGACGAGGTCGCCCGGGTCTGCGCGGACGCGGACGGCGGCCGTTCCTGGATCGTGCGGTGCCCCGTCTACGCCCGCCACCTCATCCTGGTCATGCCCGCGGAGGCGGTGCCGGAGCCGGGGGCCGTCCCGCCCGACGAGACCGTCGCCGCCCGGGTGGGCGACTGTGTGGTGGGCGTCAGCGAGCCCGTGCCGCTGGCCGACACCGCGACCGGCTACCGCCAGGCCTTCCACGCCCTCGCCGTCGCCCGCGAACTGCCCACCCGGCACGCCCGGTTCGGAGTTTCGCCGGATTCTGCGCTCGTCGTCGGACCGGCCGGCCACCGGTGGGCGGACGAGCTGCTGAACCCGCTCCTGACGCACGTTCCGCGCCGCCCGCAGGACCCGGGGAGCCAGGAGCTGCTGGCCACGGCCGCTTCCTGGCTGGCGTTCTCGTCCCACGCGACCGAGCACCTCAAGGTCCACCGCAACACCCTCGCCGCCCGGCTTCGGCTCATAGGCGAGCTCCTCGGCCTCGACCTGCACCGGCTGGCCGACCAGGCCGCCCTCGATCTGGCCCTGCGCGTCCGCTCCACCCCCGCCCCGGCGTGCACCCCCGAGCCCGCACCGTCCGGATCACCGGCTTCCGGTACGTCGGAGGCGGCGGGCGGTCTCGACGCGATCCTGGTCCGCCCCGCCGTACGCGACTGGGCGGACCAGCAACTGGCCCCCGTCCTCGGCGCCGAGGAGACCCTGCGCACCTGGGTGCGGTGCGAGGGCCGCATCGGCCCGGCCGCAGCCGAGCTGGGCATCTCCGTGCCCGGCACCCGCAAGCGCCTCACCCGCCTCGAAACGGCGCTTCAGCGCTCGCTGCTGCGGCCCCCGAGCGCCCGTTACGACCTGTGGCTGGCCCTGAGGTCCCGGGACCTGGCGGCAGCGGCCTGACGGCGCCGTGCGCCCGCGGGAGCGCCGCCCTTCCGCGCGGGTCACTGCTGGAGGTCGCCGCCCAGCAGCATCCCGCTGGCCCAGGGCAGTCCCAGACCGGCCGGGCCGAAGGAGGCCGACGACGTGTAGGCGGGGGCCGACGCACCGCCCGGCAGGACCCACACCGCGCCCTGGTCGTTCTCCCACGCGGCGCCGACCACGAGGTCCGGCCGCCCGTCCCGGTTCAGGTCCCCGGCGCTGACCGTCGCGCCGAACTGGTCGCCTGCCTCGATGCCGCCCGGCACCCCGGCGGTGTCCTGGCTGAACGTGTGGGAACCCGCGCCGAGTTGGCCGGTACGGCGGCCTGGCACGACGATGACGCCCCCGGCGTTGCCCTTGCCGCCGATCGCCTCGCCGGGCGTACCGACGATGATCTCGGCGGCCCCGTCCCGGTTCAGGTCGGCGACCGCGACGGACGCCCCGAACATGTCGTACCGCTCCCCGCCGCCCGGTACCCCGGCGGTGTCCTGGTGGATGATCATCGGATCCTTGTCGTACGCCACGCCCTTCGCCGACCCGAACCACACGTGGACCGCCCCGCCGGTGTGGCCCCACAGGCCCTCCACCGTGCCGGGCTCGTCAGGGTCGCCGAGGACCAGATCGCCGTAGCCGTCCCCGTTGACGTCCCCGACGGCCGAGGTGAGCCCGTCGCCGCCGGTCATCCGGCGGAACGAGGTGTCCTCCATGGAGGAGTTGACGAACGCGTAACCGCCGCTGAGCCCTCCCATACGGCCGGTGACCAGCACCCGGTCGGCGCCCTTGTCCCCGTTCAGGTCGCCGTACGCGGCGGAGCGCATCCACCCCGTCTCCTCGTGCAGGTAGGACGACGGGACGCCGCCCGCCCGCGTGAACGGGCCGGTCAGACGGGTGGTGGTGTTGTTGTTCACGATGAGGACCTGGGCGTTGCCGGGGCCGGACCAGGCGGCCACGTCCCGGCCCGCCTGCCCGTTCTTCTCGGCTGCGGTGGGCAGCGCGGCTCCGGACACCAGCCCGCTCTTGCTGCCCCAGAGGACGGTCGCCGCGCCGGCCGCCTTCGCGGAGCCGACCGTCTCGTACGGCGATCCGACGACGACGTCCGCGTAGCCGTCCTTGTCCAGGTCCGCGATGGCGCTCGACGCCCCGAAGGCGTCCCCGGCCTCCGCCGCCCCCGGCACTCCCGGCGAGGCCTGCGTGATCACGGCCCGCTTGGCTGCGGAGACGCCCTTGGCGGATCCGTAGAGCACGACGAGGGCCCCGGCGTACTCCTTGCCCGCGACGGTCGCTCCGGGCGCCGGGAGGACGATGTCCCCGTACCCGTCCCCGTTGATGTCCTGCGGCACCGGCAGTGGCGCGGCCCCCGCCGTCCCCCCGGACAGCGTGGTCGCGGCGACGGTCATCGCGGCGGTCGCGGCCAGTGCGGCGAAACGTCTGGTCCGAGCGGTGTGTCCGGTCATCTGTGGTGCCCCCACCCCTGGTTGCTTCTGTGTGGGGGTATTCAGCCACGAGCCCTCGTGGGTCCGTCACGCGGGGCCCTCTGATCACCGTGCGTTACTAGTACAGTGTGTTAGTTTGGATCGGGAGGTTGAAGTAGCACACCGTATTGGTCACGATCGGGGAGGGCGTCACCATGGGGCTGAGCTGGAACGACCGACGACTGGAGCGCCGGGTGAAGCCGGGCGACGGGAAGCCGCTGAAGCCCTTCCGCTGGTGGCAGATGACCCGGCGCTCGCTCCTTTCCATCGTGCTGCCGGTGGGCGGCGGCCTCTCCGCGACGTACACGGTGGAGGTCAAGCACGGCGGCGATCCCGAGTCGGGCGTGGTCCGGGCCCGGCTGTACCGCGACGGGCTCTGCGAGGCCGAGTCCAAGCTCCCGGCGCGCTTCCCCGTCCCCGGCGGGACCATCGAGGTCCGCCGGAGCGAGGTGGGCATGCGCCGCTGCCACTTCGTCGCGGACGACGGCAGCGAGACCCGCCTCGTCCCCGACCCCCGCTCGGCGGAGGGGCGGCGCATGAACTTCGCCCGTCAGCACCCGGGTGCCAGCGCTCTCATCGGGGTCGTGTCCGTGGTGTTCCTGGTCATCGGGGTCGGCCTCAACCTGCTCCAGGCCGCGCAGTCGATCTCCGAAATCCCGGCCATCGCGGACTCGTTGGGGACCTTCGAGTCGCCGGTGCGGCTGCCGATATGGCTGAACGTCACACTCGGCTTCGGCGCGGCCATCGGCGCGACCGAGCGGGCCATGCGGATGCGCTACCACTGGCTCCTGGACGGCGGAGCCGGTACCTGACGCACGCCGAGGGCCGCCGCCTCAGACCCGGTTGTCCAGCACGAGGTCGACGCCGGTGCGAAGGACGTCCAGCTCGGTGGCGATCCGCGCGTCCTCGCTCGGCAGCACCTGCTCGATGGATACGCCGTTGGCCAGCGTCAACAGGAACCGCGCGCGCCGCGTGGTGTCCCCGGCGCTCAGCGCCCCCTCGTCGACCAGCACGTTCAGGCACTCCTCGACCCGGCGGGTCACCTCGCGCTGCATCGCCTGGTACTCCGCCCGCATCGCCTGGGTGGGCTCCTGGGCGATGTACCGCTCGTGCACCGTCAGCCACGCCTCGCGCGGGCCCCGGGCGCTGTCCGGCGGTACGAGGAGGCCCTGTACGCAGCCGAGCAGCCGGTCACGCGGAGAGATGGACGTATCGCGGAAGGCGGCCTCCGGCAGGACGAGGTCGAAGACGACCTTCAACATGGCGTCCATGAGCGCGCGTTGCGTGGGGAAATGGTGCCGCAGGGACCCCGTGCTCACCCCCGCCCGCTCGGCCACGGCACGCACGCTCAGCGCCGCGCCCGCACCCTCGCCGAGCATGGTCGAGGCGGCCCACAGAATCCGGTCCCGGCTCTTGAGCCCTGCGGGCGGTGTCGGGTGCGCCGATTCGGGTTCGGGTTCCGGGTCCGCGTCACCAGCACGCTGTACTGCCATGAAGCCGACGCTAACACGCCCGCCACCTGCGGATACGTCAGGACGGAGCCGCGCTCGGCTCACTCCGCCCAGGTGACGAACGCCGACCAGGCGTCGGGCGCGACGGCGAAGACGGGCCCTCCGGAGACCTTGGAGTCACGGACGTGGACGGAGTGGGGGCACGCGGCGACCTCGACGCACTCGCCTCCGCTGTCACTGCTGTAGGAGGACGTACGCCAGTCGAACGCGACCTCGATGCAGTCGCCGCCGCTGTCGCTGCTGTAGCTTGACTTGAACCATCGGAGGGTGCTGCTCATTCCGTCACTCCTGCCAACCGCTTGATGAGGTCCAGCGATTCACGAGGACCCAGGGCCTGTGACCGGATCTTCGCATAGCGCTGCGCGTAGACGCTCACCTTTGCCGGGTCGCTGATCAGCAGGCTCTCGTCCTGCGGCTCCAGATAGACGAGGCGTTCGTGCTCCGGGGTCTCCAGCAGGTTCATCGAGCCGCGAGCGCCTGCGTACTCCCCATCCTTCCCCGCGTCCAGGGGCAGCACCAGCAGCGTGACATTGCGCCGCCGGGCGCACTCCACGAGATGGAGCAACTGCTCCCGCATGATTTCCTCGCTGCCGATGACGCGCCGCAGAACGGACTCGTCGATGATGATCTCGATCATCGGCAGCGGGTCGCGGTCGAAGAGGGCCGTGCGGGCCATCCGGAGTTGGACCAGCTCCTCCACGCGCGCGTCGGGGAGCGGCGGGTGTCCGCCCCCGATCAGCGCCCGCGCGTACGCCTCCGTCTGGAACAGCCCGTGAACGACGTTCGTGACGAACAACTGGAGGCTGAGCGCGGCCTCCTCCAACAGCGCGTAATCCTTGAACTGCTCGGGCAGCCGCTCCATCCGCATGTACTGCCGTGCCGTCTCGAAGATGCGCGTGCCCTTGCCGTGCACCCGTTGCAGTTCGACCAGCATGGCGTCGCTGGCGGGCTGCGCGCACGTCTCCATCGCACTGATCGCCGCCGCCGAGTAGCCGATCTCCTTGCCTTCCTGCTCCTGGGTCCACCCGCGCTGGACACGGAGCGTCCGGGCCATCTCGGCCACCATCCGGGCCATCGGACTCGCCGTTTCCTTGTTCTCAGCACTCGCCATTACGCGATCTCTTTTCGACTCAACCGAACTCAACCGGTCACTACTCGATGCCGTCGAACTCAACGCGGCTCCAGCGAAGTTCGTGCAGGTCAACGGCTTTGCGACGCACCTCGGCAGACATGGATAACGCTAGGTGATCAGGGTCACAATCGTCCCGTGAACGCAACTAATGGCGGTGTGACGGCGGACTGGATTCCGGAGTACGGATTCCATCTCCGCAAGGCGGGCGTGCAATTCGACGCGATCCGCGTGGACGGTGACGCGGGGCGGCGGCTGGCCGATCTGATGGAGGAGCTGGTCGGCGGCGAACCGGGGCCCGTCGTCAGCGAGTCGAACGGCCGGCGCGGGGTGTACTTCCTCGTACCGCCGGGGTCGACGGCGGGGCGGCCGTGGCCGCGTGAGGTGACGACGTTCAACTCGGCGACCGGGCGGATCAGTTACGTACCCGTCCCGGCGCTCGGAGGTGACACCTGGCCGCTGATGTGGCGGTACCCGCCCACGCGTGCGGGGCGGTTCGTGCACACGTTGATCCTGTTCAACGCGGCGTACGCGTTACTGAGTTGAACCTCGGGCGGGCGCAGAAGGCGTTGACAGTCCTTACTTGCACATGCAAGAGTCTGCGACATGAGGGCGGCTCATCGACGCGGATCGGTGCCGACACTCAATTGCATGTACGAGCAAGCACCGTCACGCGCACTCCATGGAAGGACCTGCCATGCACTGGCTCTACCTCGCCGTCGCCGTCGCCTTCGAAATCCTGGTCGCCATCGCCGCCGGAAAGGCCGAGGGCTTCAAGAACCGCAAGTGGACGTCCATCACCCTGGCCAGCGGTGCCGCCGCGACCTTCTTCCTCAGCAAGGCGCTGCTGACCTTCGACGTCGGCGTGGGCTACGCCCTGTGGACGTCGGTCGCGGGCGTCGGCATCACCGTGCTCGGCGCGCTGTTCTTCGGCCAGCGCCTGAACCTGCACAAGGCGATCGGCATCGTCCTCGTCATCGGCGGGGTGGTGGGCCTCCAGCTGAGCGGTTCGGCCTGATCCGCACAGCACACCCCCTGCACAGCACCTGACGACTTCCCCTTCCCCGAGAGAGGTTCACTTCCCATGCCGAACGCTGCCCCGAACTCCACCGCCGCCGCCAAGAACTCCTCCACCAACGCCTGGCTCTCGCTCCTGCTCGCCGGAGTCTTCGAGATCGGGTACGCCCTCGCCGTCGGCGGCAGCGAAGGCTTCACCGTCCTGACCTGGTCCCTGGTCGCCGTGGTCTTCTTCCTGCTGACGCTCTACGCGCTGAGCCTCGCGCTCCGCACGATCGACGTGAGCATCGGCTATGCCGTCTGGGCGGGCATCGGCGCGGTCGGCGCCGCCGTTCTCGGCCCGCTCTTCTTCGACGAGACCCTCACCGTGGCCAAGGGCGTCTGGCTGGCCGTGATCATCGTCGGCGTCATCTGGCTGAAGCTCGCCGACCGGACGAAGCCGGCCGAGGCGGCGGCTCCGGCGCCGGCGGCCGACCGCCTGGCGGGCCCGGCGGACGCGGTCCGGGCCTGACGCGCCAGGACCGCTCCTCCTCCGCACGGCCGCCCCCGGGGCGCTCACCTGATCGGCTCATCCCCGGCAGGCGAGCGGCCCGGGGGCGGCCGACGATGGCGTTACCGGCCACGCGACCGTCCGTCGGCGTGCCCGCGTCCCGACCAGGAGGCCCGCCGTGTCCACGACCGATGCCCGCACCTCTCCCGGCACCTCGCCCGATACCCCTCCCGACGCCGCGCTCGACTTCGCCGACCGGACCGACTTCGAGGACGCCGACCGGGGTCTGGTGGCCGGTCCCGCGAACGCGAGGATCACGGCGGCGGACGGGCGGGTGGTGTGGGACTTCGACGCCACGGCGTTCCTGCGGGGCGACTGCCCCGACACCGCGCACCCGAGCCTGTGGCGGCAGTCGCAGCTCTGCGCCCGCGCCGGTCTGTACGAGGTCACCGAGGGCGTCTACCAGATCCGGGGTTTTGATCTCTCGAACATGACCCTGATCGAGGGGGAGCGCGGTGTCGTGGTCGTCGACCCGCTCGTCTCCCAGGAGTGCGCGGCCGAAGGGCTCGCCCTCTACCGGGCCGACCGGGGCGACCGGCCGGTCACCGCGGTGGTGTTCACCCACTCCCACATCGACCACTTCGGCGGGGTGCTCGGCGTGATCGGCCCCGACGCCGACGTACCGATCGTCGCCCCCGCCGGGTTCATGGAGAACTCCGTCGCCGAGAACGTGTACGCCGGCACCGCGATGCTCCGCCGGGGCGCGTACCACACCGGCTGGGAACTCGACCCGGACCCGCGCGGTCTGATCGGCGTCGGCCTCGGCTTCGCCGCCTCCACCGGACTGCCGAGCCTCCTGCCGCCGACCCTGGAGGTCACCCGTACGGGACAGGAGGAACGGCTCGACGGCGTCCTGTTCCGCTTCCAGCTCACGCCCGGCACCGAGGCCCCCTCCGAGCTCAACTTCCACCTGCCCGAGCGCCGGGCCCTGTGCATGGCGGAGAACGCCTCGCACAACCTGCACAACATCCAGACCCTGCGCGGCGCCCTGGTCCGCGACGCCCGGATCTGGTCCCGCTACCTCACCGAGTCCATCACGTTGTACGCCGCCGACTCCGACGTCCTCTTCGCCTCCCACCATTGGCCGACCTGGGGCACCGAGCGCCTCACCGCCTTCCTGTCCGAGCAGCGTGACCTCTACGGCTATCTGCACGACCAGACGCTGCGGCTGCTCAACCAGGGGTACACCGGCATCGAGATCGCGGAGATGATCGAACTCCCGCCGCGCCTCGCCCGGGCCTGGCACGCCCGTGGCTACTACGGCTCGGTCAGCCACAACGTCAAGGCGATCTACCACCGTTACATGGGCTGGTACGACGGCCACCCGGCCTCTCTCTGGGAGCACCCGCCCGCGGAATCCGCCCACCGCTATGTCGAGTGCATGGGCGGCCTCGGTGCCGTCCTGACCAAGGCCCGCGCCTATCTGGACGCCGGTGATCTGCGGTTCGCCGCCCAGCTCCTCAAGCACGCCACCTTCGCGGCTCCCGGCGACTCCCGGGCCAAGGACCTGCTCGCCGAGACCTTCGAACGCCTCGGCCACGGAGCCGAATGCGGCACCTGGCGCAACAACTACCTCATGGGCGCCTTCGAGTTGCGCAACGGTGTGCAGCCCGTGCCGATCGCCGCCGACAGCATGTCCGCCGCGCTCTCGGTGGAACAGGTCTTCGACTCCCTCGCCATCCGCGTCAACGGGCCCCGGGCCTGGGACCACTCCCTGGCGGTGCTGTGGCGGTTCACCGACCTGGACGCGGCGTACCGGACGAGCCTGCGCAACGGCGTCCTGGTGCACCACCCGGTCGCCGAGGATGCTGCCGAAGCGGACCTCACGCTCACCCTCACCCAGCCCCAACTGATGGATCTGCTGGGCGGCCTGGGACTCGACGGCATCGAGCACACCGGCGACCCGGCTTCCCTGGCCACCCTCATGTCCGTCCTCGACGCCCCCGACCCCGGCTTCGCGATCGTCACGCCCTGACCGCGTCCTGCCCGCCTCCTCAGGGCGCTTTGACCCGCACGAGTGAACACCGCGCTCCGGCACTGGTGTCCTGAGTGCCGAGCTTCGGGCGTCGGGGCGCGATTGCGTCAGGCGGCGCCGCGCAGCGCCCGTACCGCGCGGGCGAGCTGATCGTCGGCGCTCGCGATGTCGAGGGCCGCGCCGAGGACGTCGGCGTAGGTGGACCGGGCGTCCTGATAGTGCTTGCGGCCCTCGTCGGTGATGACGGCGTAGACGCCGCGCTTGTCGTCGTCGCAGGTGTCCTTGTAGGCGTACCCGGCGCTCTCCAGCCGCCCCACGAGCCGGGTCACCGAGCTCTGGCCCAGGCCGACGCGGTCCGCCAGCTCCTGCATCCGGTGCTCGCCCTTCTCGGCCTGCGTGAGGACCTCCAGGGCCCGGTACTCGGACAGGCCGACCCCGAAGCGGCGCTGCAGGGCGTGCGCCAACTGCCGCTCCACGAACGTGTGCAGACCGAGGACGGAGTCCCACATGGATTGATCGGAGGCGGCGCGGGGCTGCTGCTGGATCGTCATGGCGGGGCTCCCCTTCTCGACAGCGCTGGGGCAATAATATACATGTCCATGCAACCATCTGGGGGAGTCGCCTCAGCGAACGTGCGGGGCTGAGTGGCGCTGCGCACTGACGCGGGTGCGCGTGTCCAGACCGCGTGGGTGGAGGGCGTGCTCGACGGTCGTCGACACGGCGCCGAGTCCGTCGAGGACGTCCTTCGCGGCGTACCCGGGCCGGGTCCAGACGCGCAGGGTCAGGCGGGCGGACGTGCGGCGCAGCGCGATGCGGCAGCGCGCTCGTGCGACGCCTTCGATCCGGCGCGCGTCGGCGCACACCGTGTCCTCCAGGGCGGTGATCCTGAGCTCGGCACGGGTGGTGGACAGCGGCCCGGTCGGGCGGAGGCCGCGTACGGGTGTCCGGGTCACGGCCCAGGCCAGGCACAGGAGGGTGAGGACCGTCCCGGCGGCCATCACGGCAGGGGCCCACCAGGCCGTCTCGCGCAGCGAGGCGAGCCCGTCCCGGTCGAGGAGAACGCCGTCGGCGGGAGGAGCGGGCCACCAGGCGGGCAGGTGGTCCGCGACCGCACGGGTCGCGCCGAGGAGCCAGAGCCCCGCACCCAGGAGCGCGATTCCGGCCAGGGCGATCAGCGTCCTGTTCACTGCGCTCCGGGACTTCACGGGCTCTCCTTACGCTTTGCTCCAGCGTCCGCTCCACCGGCCGGGCTGGGCACGGGCACGGAGACGGAGTCGGGTGCGTCGGCGGACGCGGCGTCGGGGACGGGCGGTGACGGGTCCCAGGCGCCGGTGGTACGGAGCCGGAGAGCGACCCGCAGGGGCCGGTTCAGCCGGCAGTCGGCGAGGGCTTCCCGCGCGGCGGCACCCGCCTGCTCGCGGGCGGCGGCCCGGTCACCGAAGGCGAGGTCGGCCCGGACGCGGACCCGCCGTCGGCCGACCCTGACACGTACCGAGTCGACGCCGTCCGTGTCGAGGACACGGTCGCGGACCACGGAGGCGACCGCCGCCCGGTCGAGCGCGATGGACCGCCCGGCGCCGAAGCCCGCGACCACGTAGCGTTTGCGCAGACCCGGGGTGCAGGCCAGCAGGAGCAGCCAGAGACCGGCCACGGCCAGGGCCGCCGCCGCGACCGTCACCGCGCCGGCGGCCGGACTCGTGTCGGCGAGCCGGTCGACGAGGCCGGTGCGCCACGCCGCCGGAGCGTTGCCGAAGAGGCGGACCGAGGCCATGTCGGCGGTCAGGAGCCCCGCAGCCGCCGCGCCCAGGAGGGCCGCCACCACGACGGGTGTGGGACGCGCGGACCACCAGCGCCGGGGAACACGACGCCCTGGGGCGGCCGGAGCGGTGGTCTCTTCGAACACGACCGTGCCCCCCGAGGGGCGTTGCAGCCGGACGACCCGGAGCCGCGCCACCCGCACGGACAGCCCGGTCAGCTCGCCGGTACGGGAAGCCACGTGCCGCTGCACTTCTCCCGCCCGGCGGCCCAGGTCGGCCGGCCAGGGCAGACCGAGCCGTACGGAGACCTCGGCACGCTGCCCCCGTACGGTCGCCGTGCCACGCACCGCACCGACCGGGTTCGGTGTCTCGGTGGCGGCCTGCTGGGCGATCCTGGCGACGGCCCGCGCGGACACGGTGGTGGTGCCCCGCGCGGCTGCCGGGATCACCGCCGTTCCCGGTCGAACAGCTCACGCAGGTGGGCAGCCCCTTCCCGGTCCAGCCAGGCTCCCACCCCCCAGCCCACCGCTCCCAGAGAGCCGACGAGCAGGAACGCGGCGAACCCGCCGAAGTAGGCGGCGAAGCCGAGCGCGACTCCTGCCAGCAGACCCATGGACCGGCCGTTCACAGGCCCCCTCCTCTTCGTTACGGGGCGTACGGGTGCCCGCCCGCTCTTCCGGATTCCGTTGGTGGTCAGGGGTTACGCGACCCGGCTCTGGTCACCGGCGGACGCGGAGGAGTCCTCGTCGTCGGGAAGGCGGACGTCGTCGATGGCGATGTTGACCTCGACGACCTCCAGGCCGGTGATCCGTTCCACGGCCAGGATCACGTTCTCCCGGACGTCGGAGGCCAGTTCCTTGATGGACACCCCGTACTCCACGACGAGCTCCAGGTCGATCGCGGTCTGCCGCTCACCGACCTCGACCTTTACTCCCCGGCCCACGTTGGGACGGCCGCCGGGCACCCGGTCGCGGACGGCGCCGATGGTGCGCGAGAGGCCGCCGCCCATGTCGTGGACGCCGGGGATCTCACGCGCCGCCATGCCGGCGATCTTGACGACCACGACGTCCGCGATGGAGGTGCGGCCGCGGTCGCCGGCCGGAGCCTCCGCCCCGGTCGCCCCGGCGGACAGGCTCGTCCCCGCCGACCGGACCGCTCCGGTCGGCTGCTCGAAGCGGGCCGCCTTGCCGCTGTTCGTCACGCTGTCGGTGGAGGGGGTCGTCTTCGTGTCGGTAGCCACCATGTGCTCCTTCGATGTCGTCAGCGCTGGGCGTGCGTCGCTGTGTGCTGTGTGCTGTGTGGTCCTTCAAGACGTTCGACTCCGCTCCCGGGATTCTGTGACGCACGAAGACGCACGAATTTTCCGGACCCCGGCGAGCCGCCTGCACCTACCCCCGAAATCCGTGCGCTTACTCCTGGAAGCCGTGCGCTTTCGGCTCATCTCGCGGGTACGCGTCACAGCGCACCGGCTCCCGTGTCAGAACGGGTGAGACCACCACGACCAGCGGGCGCGTACCGCATGAGGAGGAGCGAGACTGTGACGGGGAATCCCCCGCCGGGCGAGCCGCCCGACGTCGAGGGCGAACGGTCCGACGACACCCTGATGACGGAGCGCGCGGCCGAAGGCGACGAGGACGCCTTCGCCGTACTGGTGCGCCGGCACGCCCCTCCCTCCTGCGCCTGGCCACCCGTCTGCTCGGCGACCGGGCCGAGGCCGAGGACGCCGTCCAGGAGGCCCTCGTCGGCGCCTGGCGCAGCCTGCCGGAGTTCCAGGGCAGATCCTCCTTCGGCACCTGGATGTACCGCATCGTCACCAACCGGTGCCTCAACATCCTGCGCGCCCGGCGCCCGCAGGCACCGCTCAACGAACTGCCCGACCTGCCGGCCCCGGCGCACTCCACCGCTCCGGACCGCATCACCGAGGGGCGCGCGGCGCTCCACGACGTACAGGAGGCGCTGTCCACGCTCTCACCCGAACAACGCATCTGCTGGACGCTGCGCACGCTGGACGGCCGGTCGTACGCCTTCATCGCGAAGACCGTCGGCATCAGTGAACAAGCCGTACGCGCCCGTGTTTTCAGAGCTCGCCGCCAACTGACTCACTCCCTGGGGGCCTGGCAATGAACAACCTGCCACCCGAGACCCGCACCGACCCCGACGACGAGACGCTTCCCTGCGGCCGCCTCCTCTCCCAGGTCTGGGCCGACTGGGAGGAGGGCGTCCACGACGACCACACCGCGCAGTGCGCCCACTGCCGGCTCGCGGTCGCCGACCTGGAGCGCCTGGAGTCGCAGGTGCGCGCCCTGGACTCCGACCCCGCCCAGCAGCCCGTCGACGCGGCCTCCTTCATCGACCGGGTGATGGACGTGGTCCGCCTCGAACTGCGCCCCGGCCGGCCCCTGCCGCTCGGCGAGGCGGACGAGGACCTGCGGATCATGGAGAACGTGGCTGCCCGCACCCTGCGTCAGGCCGCCGAAGAGATCCCCGGGGTCCGGGCGGGTTCCTGCCGCCTCACCCTCACGGACGCTCCCGGCGGTACGCCCGTGAACGTCGACCTGTCCGTGCACGTGCCGCTCACGACACCCGACGTACAGGCCCTGGCCCAGGAGATCCGTGACCGGGTCGGCGTAACCGCCCACGAACGCCTGGGACTTCGTCTCGGCGAGATCAACGTCCGGATCACCGACCTGGTCTCCGAGGACGAAGCCGCACCGCGATCAGCGCAGGAAGGGAGCGCCCCCTGATGAGTGCCTCCGCCGACACCATGCACAGCGAACTGGCCCACGTGGTCCGGGAAGTCCCCGGAGTGGCGTTCCTCGCGCCCGGCCTCCGCAGCCGCCTGCGCGCCCTGCGTGCCACCTCACCCCTGGCCCGCCCGGGCGACGACACCCCCGGCATCACCGTCTCCGCACCCGGCGGGGATACCCGCACCACCGTGGAGATCCGCCTGATCTGCCGCTCCGACAGACGGACCCTCGACACCACCCGCGCCGTCCGCGCGGCGGTGGACCACCACCTCACCACCCGGTACCCCGGCGACGAGTTCCGGATCATCGTCACCGTGACGGGCGTGACGTGACGGGCGGCGAGCCGGTCTGCGAGGAGACCCGTCAGGGACGCGGCGCGGTGATGCGGGCGATCGCCTCGACCGTGAGGGCGCGCTCGTGGGGCTCGGTCTCCAGGGCGCGGTGGATGGACAGGCCCTCGATGAGCGCGTCGAGCTGGCGGGCGGTGGCCGGGTCGAAGTGCCATTCCAGGGCGCGGCGGCTGCGCCCCATCCAGGTGCGGGTGAGCTCGCGGTAGGCGGGGCGGCGGGCGGCGAGGGTGTAGAGCTCGTGGGTGAGGATCAGCTCGCGCTGGTTGCCGCCGGAAAGGTGGTGCACGAGATCGGCGACGGCCTCGCGGGCCTCGTCCGGGGTGGTCGCCGCGCCGAGGCGCTCCTCGAAGACGGCGACGATCGTCCCGGAGAACCGGGTGAACGCCTCGTGCAGCAGCTCGTCCATGCCGGAGAAGTGGTACGTCATCGAGCCCAGCGGCACGCCCGCGCGGGCGGCGACCTTGCGGTGCGAGACGCCCGCGACGCCCTCGTCGACGATGAGGTCGAGCGCCGCGTCGATGATGCGGTCCCGCCGCTCGGGGTCGGTGCGCCCGGTCGCCACGCGGTGCCTCCTCGGGTCGGCCTCGGGGTCGGCCTCGGTCTTGGTCTCGGTCTGCTGGATTCTCCGCGCAGCATAGAACGCGGACAGAGAGTGTACGGACGTACGCTCCAGGCGTACGCTCGTACCCCATGAAGAACCCGCAGGTCGTGGACGCCGTCACCCGCCGCTGGCGCGCTGCGCTCTTTCTTTTCATGCTCGCCACGGGGGTGAGCATGGCGTCCTGGGTGGCCAGGACCCCGGCCGTCCGGGACGCGCTGGAGGTGTCCACGGGTGCGATGGGTCTGGTGCTGTTCGGGCTCTCGGTCGGCTCGATGGCGGGGGTGCTGGCCTCCGGCGGGCTGGTGCGCAGGTACGGCGGGCGGCTGGTGATCACCGTCGGGGCGGCGCTGCTGGTGGCCGGGCTGCTGGTGATCGCCGGGGGAGCGGCGCTGGAGGTGTCCGGCGGGGTGTTCGGCGGACTCGCGCTGTTCGGGGCCGGGATGGGCCTGGCGGAGGTGGCGTTCAACATCGAGGGCGCGGCCGTCGAACGGACCGTGGGCCGCCCGGTCCTGCCGGTGCTGCACGGCTGCTTCAGCCTGGGGACCGTGGTCGGCGCGCTGCTCGGGATGGGGTTGACGGCGGTCCGCTTCCCGGTGGGCTGGCACTTGGCGGCGGTCGCGCTGGCCGTCGCGGCGGCCGGGGTGTGGACGGTACGGGCGGTGCCGGCGGGGACGGGGCGGGAGTCGGCGGTGACCGGTGACGCGGATTGTGCGGCGGGAGCGGCGGGAGCGGCGGGTGCGGCGGGTGCGGCGGGTGCGGCGGGTGCGGCGGGCTCGGCGGGTACGGCGGGCTCGGCGGGCTCGGCGGGTGCGGCGGGCTCGGCGGGCGCGGCGGGTACGGAGAGTGCGGCGGGCTCGGCGGGTGCGGTGGGCCCGTTGGCCGGTGGTGGCGGGCGGACCGGGGGAGTGCGCGGGCAGCCGGCCGTCTGGCGGGACCGGCGGCTGGTGCTGATCGGCCTGATCGTGCTGGCCATGGCCTTCGCGGAGGGCTCCGCCAACGACTGGCTGCCGCTGCTGATGGTGGACGGCCACGGGACGGGGGCGACGGCCGGTTCGCTGACGTTCATGCTGTTCGCGGTCGCGATGACGACGGGCCGGTTCACGGGCGGGCCGCTGCTGGTGCGGTACGGCCCGGCGGCCGTGGTCCGGGCCAGTGCGGTGGTGGCGGCGGTCGGCGTGGCACTGGTGGCCTTCTCCGGCAGCGCGCTGCTCGCCGGAGCGGCGGTGGTGCTGTGGGGCCTGGGCGCCTCGCTGGGCTTCCCGGTCACGATCTCGGCGGCGGGGAGGGCGTACGGGACGCCTCGGCCCGGGTCGCGGCGGTGTCGACGGCGGGCTATGCGGCGTTCCTGGTCGGCCCGCCGTCGCTGGGCTTCCTGGCCGACCATGTGGGGCTGCGGAACGCGATGGTGGTGGTGCTCGTGCTGCTGGGCGGGGCGGCGCTGATCACGGGGGCGCTGCGGCCCGGCCCGGGTGCTCCGGTGGCCGAAGCGCGCTCCTCTCAGCCGGACTTGGTGTAGATCAGGCTCGCGCCCGTGCCGGTCGTGGTGCGGCGGAGGGTGCCGTCCGGGAGCAGGGTCAGCTCGGTGGGCTTGCCGGGGGAGCAGGAGGATGCCGGGCGCCCGGAGGAAACCGTGGAGGGGCCGATGCGGACCGGGCCGTCCCCGGCGGGGCTGTCGGCGAGCGGGGCGCTGAACTCGCAGTGGTACGTGGACCCGGAGGCGAGGGGCCCCTCGGCGGTGAGGGCGAGGACCTGGTCGCCGACATCACCCTGCCGGATGGTCAACGTGCGGGTGGAGGAGCCCTGTTCGCCGGGCAGGGAGCCGGACCAGGTGCCGAGGAACCCTTCGGGGACGGCCCCTTGGCCGCCGCCCTGCTGCCCCTGGCCGCCACTGCCCGTGTCGGCGGAGCCCGAGGGCCCGGGGGAGGCGGTGGTGCCCGGCCCGTCGCCCTTCATGAAGGCGTACACCGATCCGCCCGCCCCTATCGCCACGACGACGGCGACGGCTATGAGGGCGACGGTGGCCCCGGCGGAGCGGCGTTCCCGGCCGGGCGGGGGCGGCGTGGGCGCGAAGTGGGCCGGGGGTATGGGGGCGATGGGATAGGCGGGCGGGGATGGCCGCGTGGGCTGTGCGGGCGCTGCGGGCCATGGGGGGTTTGCGAGGGTACGCGAGCCCGAGGGCGGCACGACCGGCCCGGCCGGCCTCGGGGGGCTCACCGGCGTGCGGGGCGTCTTCGGCGGGTGCGGGCTTTCCGGCGTGCGGGGTGTCTCCGGCGGGTGCGGGCTTTCCTGCGTGCGGGGCGTCTCCGGCGCGTGCGGGCTCTCCGGCCCGCGCGGGCTCCCGGGCCTGCCCGGCGTCTCCGGCGTGTCCGGCTCCTCCGGGTCTTCCGCGTCGAGCAACCCCACGGCTTGGCGGCCGAGTTGGGCGAGAAGGGTGGCAGGCAGCCAGGGCTCGTCCGCATCCGTCTCGCCCAGACGGGCCAGGATCTCGTCAGTACCGGGGCGGGCCGCCGGGTCCTTCGCCAGGCAGTCGCGGACGACGCCGGCCAGCTCCTGCGGGACCCCGGTCAGGTCCGGGTCCTCCTGGGCGATCCGGAACATCAGGGCATGGACGCCGCCACGCTCGGCCGTACCGAACGGCAGCCGCCCGGAAGCGGCGTACGCGAGGACGGACCCGAGGCAGAACACGTCGCACGCGGTGGTCACGCGCTCGCCGCGCACCTGCTCCGGGGCCATGAATCCGGGCGAGCCGACGAGGACCCCGGTGCGGGTCAGATCGCCGTCGGCCACGGACTCCAGGGCGCGGGCGATGCCGAAGTCGATGACCCGGGGCCCGTCGATGGTCATCAGCACGTTGGAGGGCTTCAGGTCCCGGTGGATGAGCCCGGCCCCGTGGATGTGCTGGAGGGCGTGGGCGAGCCCGGACCCCAGGAACCGTACCGAGCGGGCCGGGAGCGGGCCGTACGCCCCCGAGGCCGTGACCGGGGCGCCGGGGCGGCCCGAGACGATGCGCTGGAGGGAGGGCCCGGCGACGTAACCGGTGGCGACCCAGGGGACGGGGGCCTCGGTGTCGGAGTCCAGCACCGGTGCGGTCCACGCGCCGCCGACCCGGTGCGCGGCGTGCACCTCCTGGCGGAAGCGGGCGCGGAACTCGGGGCGTTCGGCGAGCTCGCGGCGGACGAGCTTGAGGGCGACGGTGCGGCCGCGGTCGGATCGGGCGAGGAAGACCTGGCCCATGCCGCCTTCGCCGAGGCGGCCGAGAAGCCGGTACGCGCCGATGCGGTGCGGGTCGTCGGGCCCGAGCTTGTCCATGGTGCGCTACCTCCCCGTGCGGCCCGCACGAGAATAACGCCGCGCCCCGCCCCGCTTAAGCCCGCCTGCCGCCCTTTCCGCCCGTCCCACGCCCGCCCGCCTTTCCAGCCCGTCCGGCGTTTGAGGACGGAACCGTCGAGGTGCCGGGCCTCGGCCTGAACGTCCCGGGTGCTCCGGGGTACCGCCCCGGCATGAGACACCGCCCTCGTGGGATCAAGGGTTCCGCCCTCAAACGCCGGGCAGGCTGGAGTGCGCACCGCCCTCGTGGGGTCAAGGGTTCCGCCCTCAAACGCCGGACGGGCTTCAAGCGCCCCGGATCCGCGGCCTAAGCGCCGCCGGACGGGCCGGACGTACCCCGGTCCGCAGCGGACAAGGTGTCCAACGCCTGCGACAGGCGGTCCAAGGCGGCCAGCGTCTCCGCCAGGTTCTCCACCCCCAGCTCACCCGCCAGCCGTGCCGCGAACTCCGCGTGGGGCGGGCCGATCCGGGCCACCGCCTCGCGCCCCGCCCCCGTCGCCCGCAACAGCTTCGCGCGGCGGTGGGCCGGGTTCTCCGTGTACTCCGCGAGCCCCCGCTCGACCAGCAGGTCCGCGATCCGCTGCACGCTCTGCCGGGTGATCCCCATCGTCCGGGCGATCCCCGCCACCGGCAACGGCTCCACCAGCACCGCCCCCAGCACCTGCCACCGCGCCGCCGTGAGCCCGCCCGGCCGCGCCAACTCGTCGGCAACCGACAGGAACTGCCCGTTCAGCCGGAACGCCGTGAGCGCGGCCCGGCTCAGGAACTCCTGCTCGGACGGGACCCGTCCCGCACCCTCGCTACTCACCCTGCAACACCTCGTACGCGCTCGCGTCCGAGTCGTGGAACAGCCGGTACCACGCGTCCAGCTTCTTCGCGTCGTACACCCCGAGCAGCCCGAACACCTCCCGCGCGAACGCCACCGGCTCCGTCGGCCCGGCCGTGATCAGGCGCCCGGTCCCGTCCGCCCCGGGGTCCGTGACCGCGTCCACCTCCACGTACCGCTCGCCGCCCGCGTACCCCGTCGCCGCGAGGTAGAAGGAGACCGCGCTCGTGTGCGCCCGGTCGTCCAGCAGCCCTTCTCGGGCCAGCCCTGCCGTCGCCCCGCAGATCGCCGCGACCGGCACCCCCGCGTCCAGGAAGGTCCGCGCCGCCCGCGCGAACGGGGCCAGCGTCTCGCCCGTGTCCCAGCCCGCCGCACCGGTCAGGATCAGCAACGCGCTGTCCTGTGAACGCAGTTCGTCCAGTGCCAGGTCGGGCTGGACGCGCAGGCCGCCCATGGTCGTCACCGGCTCCCGGGAGAGCCCCACGGTCCGCACGGTGTAGCCGTTCTGGGTGAGATGGGCGGTCGCGTACCCCGTCTCCCAGTCGGCGAAGGTGTCGTAAACGGCGAGATGCACGGTTCCGGCGCTGCTGCTGGTCATGATGACCTCCTCGGCTCGATGACAGAAGACTGTCATGTCGACAGCATGCTGTCAAGAGGGTGGAGGGGAGCAGAGGCGACACCTTGCCGACAGCATCCGCCCCAGGCCGTACAAGGTGGCCATGGAGGCCGCACCCCACCAGCGCTTACGCTCGGCCGCATGACCCCTCATGCCCCTCATGCCCCGTACGCCGACCCCGCGGCCGGTGCGGCCGTGAAGGCCGCGGACCGCGCGCACGTGTTCCACTCCTGGTCCGCCCAGGGCCTCATCGACCCGCTCGCCGTCGCCGGCGCCGAGGGGTCCTACTTCTGGGACTACGACGGCAACCGCTACCTCGACTTCACCAGCGGGCTCGTCTACACCAACATCGGCTACCAGCACCCCACCGTGATCGCCGCGATCCAGGAGCAGGCGGGCAAGCTCGCCACCTTCGCGCCCGCGTTCGCGATCGAGTCGCGCTCCGAGGCCGCACGCCTCATCGCCGAGCGCACCCCGGGCGACCTCGACAAGATCTTCTTCACCAACGGCGGCGCCGAGGCCGTCGAGAACGCCATCCGGATGGCCCGGCTGCACACCGGCCGTCCGAAGGTGCTCTCCGCCTACCGCTCGTACCACGGCGCCACCTCCACCGCGATCAACCTCACCGGGGACCCGCGCCGCTGGCCCTCTGACAACGGCTCCGCGGGCGTCGTCCGGTTCTGGGCGCCCTTCCTCTACCGCTCGCCGTTCTACGCGCAGACCGAGGCCGAGGAGGGCGCCCGCGCGCTCCAGCACCTGGAAGACACGATCGCCTTCGAGGGTCCGTCGAGCATCGCCGCGATCATCCTGGAGACCGTCCCGGGAACGGCGGGCATCATGACCCCGCCGCCCGGTTATCTGGCGGGCGTCCGGGAGATCTGCGACCGGTACGGGATCGTCTTCGTGCTCGACGAGGTCATGGCCGGATTCGGCCGTACCGGCGCCTGGTTCGCCGCCGACCACTTCGACGTCGTGCCGGACCTGCTGACCTTCGCCAAGGGCGTCAACTCCGGTTACGTACCGCTCGGCGGCGTCGCCATCAACGCCGAGATCGCCGCGACCTTCGAGACCCGTCCCTACCCCGGCGGCCTCACCTACTCCGGGCACCCGCTGGCCTGCGCCGCCGCCGTCGCCACCATCGGCGTGATGGAGGACGAGAAGGTCGTCGAGCACGCGGCCCGGATCGGCGAGACCGTCCTCGGCCCCGGCCTGCGCGAACTCGCCGAACGCCACCCCTCGGTGGGCGAGGTGCGCGGCCTCGGCGCGTTCTGGGCGCTGGATCTGGTCCGCGACCGTGAGACCCGCGAGCCGCTCGTCCCGTACAACGCCTCGGGCGAGGCCAACGCCCCGATGGCGGCCTTCGGCGCGGCGGCGAGGAAGCAGGGGCTGTGGCCGTTCATCAACATGAACCGGACCCACGCCGTCCCCGCCTGCAACGTCACCGAGGCCGAGGCCAAGGAAGGGCTCGCGGCCCTGGACGTGGCGCTCTCCGTGGCCGACACGTACACGGTGCAGGGCGCGCAGAGCTGACCACGTCCGCTTCCGCCCCGTACGCGGAGTAACCGGACGAGCCGATTCCGTACGCAATCGACCCCGTACGTCTCCCCGCCGTGCCCGGAATCGGGCACGGCGGCGGCCCTGGCTTAAGGTGACCCGAACCACGACGGGTACGCCGGGTACGCACGGGGACGGACGGAAGGGGTCGGCATGAGTCCGAGCGCAGGTGTGACGCGCAGTACCCTGCGCCAGCAGATCGCCGACGCGCTGCGTGACGAGGTGCTCGCGGGACGTCTGCCGCCGGGCCGGGAGTTCACCGTCAAGCAGATCGCCGAGCAGTACGGGGTCTCCGCGACGCCCGTCCGCGAGGCGCTCTTCGATCTCTCCGCGCAGGGACTCCTCGCCTCGGACCAGCACCGGGGCTTCCAGGTGCGGGAGTTCACCGTCGCCGACTACCGCGCGATGGCCGAGGCCCGGGCCCTCGTCGTCGAAGGCCTCTTCCGCAACCCCGCCGAACGGGTCGCCGTACGGCCCGAGGGGCTGGCCTCGATCCGCCGACGGGCCGCGGAGGCGGTCCGCGCGGCGAAGGGCGGCGACCTCGACGTCCTGATCGGGTACGACCTGCGGTTCTGGCGGGAGTTGGGGCAGTTCGTCCTCAACCCGTACATCGCCGATTTCCTCACCCGGCTCCGCGTCCAGGCCTGGGTGTTCGCCGTGCACCGGCTGCGCCGCGACGGCATGGACGAGGACGTGCTGTGGTTCGGCCACGAGGAGCTGGTCGAGGCCATCGCCCGCGGCGACCACGAGCAGGTGCACGCCGAGATGCACTCCTACTACGGACACGCGCTCGCCTGGGCGGACCGCCTGGAGGCGCGGGAGGCGGAAGGGAACGCTGAGGGGAAAGCGGCAGAGGACGCGGAGGGGCGCACCGACGGACTGCCGGGAACCGGTTCCGCGATGCCTCCGCGGTCCCCGGAGTCGCCGGGGCACTGTGCGTGAGGTTCGCCCCGCATTACGCTGTCCCGACGATCGCCCGAACCCTTCCGAGAGCGAGACTTCGTGGCCTGTGACCTGTGGCTGGTCCCCCTCGTCGACGTGCTGTGCCACAGCGCCGACAACCCCTTCGCCGAAGAGATCGCCGTCTACGACAAGGCGCTGAACGACGCCGGGCTGCCGCCCGTCCCGGTCTACGCCTACATGCCGGGCCTCACCGGGGACGTCGCCCCGGTGGCCGGCTTCGACTACGACGCCCTGCACTTCCTGCGCCGCGCCTATCTGCTCCAGCTGAGCGGGCTGGCCGTCACCCCGGTCGCCGGTCTCGACGGCGACTACGAGCAGCTCCTGGAGATGTTTGAGCAGGGCGCGCAGCAGTCGCACCTGGTCTGGCACTACGACCACGCCGGGGCCTACGTCCCGGTGGACTTCCCGGCCCCGCTCTCCGACGACGACCTCCTGGCGGGCGGCGGCCCCTCGGCTCCGCGCACGGGCTGCTGCGGGAGCTTGAGTTCGTGGCCCCGGCCATCGGCATCGACCCGGCCAACCCGCCGGCCGCCCCGCAACCCCCCGCGGGCCCAACCGCCCTGGAGGAGCCGGCGCACCCGATCCCCTACGACGACAGCCCCTTCGCCCGCGAACGCCACGTCTGGCTGGGCCTCCACGCGGCAGCGACCCGCAGCCTGGCCCAGGGCTCAATGATCATCTTCAGCTAGCCCCCGCGCCTCACGGGCCGGGGCACCGAAGTTCAGCCCGTCCGGCGATTGAGGACCGGGGGTCCGGGGGCAGCGCCCCCGAAGCGTCACCCCGGGCAGCGCCCCCGAAGCGTCACCCGCGTCGGCGCCCCCGAAACACCTCACCGCGGCGGCGACTCCGGCGGCCGCTGCCGCGGCATGTTCGGCCGGGCGGCGACCGACGGCATCGAGAACCGCCCCGGCACCACCCCCGGCTCCCCCCGCCCCGCACTCCCCGCCGCCAACGCCTGCATCCCCATCGGCGCGGGCCCCGCCCGGAACTCCACCATCCAGTCCGCCGTCTCCGACCGCACGAGCTCCGTGACGTCCTCGGAGAACCTCCGCAGCACCCCCAGGCACCGCTCGGTCGCCTCGCTGGCCGTGCCCTCGGTCGGCCCGAGCGTCTCCCGTACGCACTCCGAGGCCCAGTCGAACTGGAGCACCTGGAGCCGCCGCTGCACGGCCTGGGCCGTCGCCAGGTTCCTTATCCACCCGGAGGTGAGGCCGAAATACCGGTCGCAGGCCATGCACGCGGCCCCCAGCAGCAACGACAGATAGCCCCAGCCCGCCGACCCGCTCAGCGCCCCGGTCAGATCGAGCAGCGGCAGGGCGGCCCCGGCGACCACCCCGGCGGCCGTGCCCATCCGCAGGGCCCGGGCCGCCCGGCGCTTCCAGACCCGGTCGTTCAGATACCAGTCCGCGGTGTCCAGGGCGCCGGTCTCGACCCAGCGGTAGAGCTCGTCGAGCCGCTCGGCCGGCTCGCCCCAGTCGCCGAGGGGGAACGGCCGCCCGGTCAGATCGCGCCCTCCGGCCCGCCACCCGGCACGGCCGCCGGAGCGCCCACCGGCACGCCCCTCCACCGGGACTCCCATAGCGGAATGCTCAGCTCCGTTCTCACCGGATCCCGCATCGGACTCCTTGCGGGGCGGCCCCTCGGGCTGCATCTCCGGCTGACTCACCGGGGCACTCCTCTGCACTCTGACGGACGGGACGGACGCGTGAGGGTCATCAGGGGGTAACTCTGCGTCACCGCACATGCACGCTCGTGTGCCGAGGTGCATGCCCTTCCTACCGCCGAATGGTGGGCCGTGGGGTCGAAATCGCGGGATTCCCGCCTGGGCAGGGCCCCTGGTCAGGTATAGGAGCACTCACGCCGGTTCCGAGATCTCACTCGAAAGAGTTGGTCCCCGGTGGGTGGAGCGCGGTGACCGGGGAGCACGTAGGCTCGGCTTACCGAAACATTTGTCGTCGAAATGCCAGGAGTGACCGTGATTCCCGGTGGTGGCCAGCCCAACATGCAGCAGTTGCTCCAGCAGGCCCAGAAGATGCAGCAGGATCTCGCCACGGCCCAGGAGGAACTGGCCAGGACCGAGGTCGAGGGACAGGCGGGCGGCGGTCTTGTGAAGGCCACGGTGACCGGTTCCGGCGAGCTGCGCGCCCTGGTGATCGACCCGAAGGCGGTGGACCCGGAGGACACCGAGACGCTGGCGGATCTCGTCGTCGCGGCCGTCCAGGCGGCCAACGAGAACGCGCAGACGCTCCAGCAGGAGAAGCTCGGCCCGCTGGCGCAGGGTCTGGGCGGCGGGGGCGGCATTCCGGGTCTGCCGTTCTGACCCGGCCGGCCACCGGGCCTTGAGGTTCCGCAGGCCCGCGGGGCCTACTGGTACCGACCCGTACCCACTACGGTACGGAGCAGGAAGCGAAGAAAGGCGTTCCGTTGTACGAAGGCGTTGTTCAGGACCTCATCGACGAACTGGGCAGGCTGCCCGGCGTCGGTCCCAAGAGCGCGCAGCGGATCGCCTTCCACATCCTGCAGGCCGAGCCCACCGACGTACGCCGGCTCGCCCACGCCCTCCTGGAGGTCAAGGACAAGGTCCGGTTCTGCGAGGTGTGCGGCAATGTCGCGCAGCAGGAGCAGTGCGGGATCTGCCGGGACGCGCGCCGCGATCCGAGCGTCATCTGCGTGGTCGAGGAGCCCAAGGACGTCGTGGCGATCGAGCGGACGCGTGAGTTCCGGGGCCGGTACCACGTGCTGGGCGGGGCGATCAGCCCCATCGAGGGCGTCGGCCCGGACGACCTGCGGATCCGCGAGCTGCTGGCGCGGCTCGCGGACGGCTCCATCACGGAGCTGATCCTCGCGACCGACCCCAACCTGGAGGGCGAGGCCACCGCGACGTACCTGGCGCGGATGGTCAAGCCGATGGGCCTGAAGGTGACCCGGCTGGCCAGCGGTCTGCCGGTCGGCGGCGACCTGGAGTACGCCGACGAGGTCACCCTGGGCCGTGCCTTCGAGGGAAGGCGGCTGCTGGATGTCTGACACCGGCACCGACACCCCCGCCGTACGCCCCCGGTCCGGGCCCGGGCTCCTGCACGTACCGCCGTCCGCTCCGCCGTCTGTGACCGCGCCCACGGGAGGTCCCCTCGATGTCTGACGCCACGCTGAACTCCGTCACGCAGGACCCGGGCGACTTCGCCGTCCAGATCGCGGACCAGATCAAGACGTTCATCGTCGCGGTCGCCGAGGTGTCCAAGGTCGAGGAGCCGGAGGAGGCCGTCCCGGTCCTGCTCCTCCAGGTCTCGCAGCTCCTGCTGGCGGGCGGCCGCCTCGGCGCGTACGAGGACGTCCTGCCCGACGAGCGGTACGAGCCGGACCTCGGCGCGGAGCCGGACGCGGACGGTCTGCGCGAGCGGTTCGCGGCGCTGCTGGAGCCGATCGACGTCTACTCCGAGGTCTTCGACCCGTACGAGCCCCGCAAGGCCCCGGTCCCGCACCGCATCTCCGACGACCTGGCCGACCTGGTCACCGATCTCGGCCACGGCCTCGCGCACTACGAGGCGGGCCGCACCGCCGAGGCGCTGTGGTGGTGGCAGTTCTCGTACTTCTCCAACTGGGGCTCCACCGCCTCCGCCACCCTCCGCGCCCTCCAGTCCCTGGTCGCCCACATCCGCCTCGGCCAGCCCCTGGCGGAGCTGGACGGCCTGGACACCGATCAGGACCCGGGTGAGGAGGACCTCGCCGAGGAGGCGGGCCGCGTGATGCTCCAGGAGATCGCGGGGCCGCTGGGGCTGCGGCCGGTGCAGTAGGTCCTGCGGAAGGGTCCTCGTCCTCAGCTGCGGTTGGGGCGGCGAGCGGAACTCCGCCCGGCGGGTACGCCGACTGACCCTCCCGGCTGGCCGGTCCGTGTCCGATCGTGTGGGCTGGGACACAAACGGGAGTGCGCGACGGCCGGGCTGGGCAGCAGCCTCGTACGAGCAGTTCGGAGCGACACGCCGTACCAGGTGCTGAGCGGGACATCTCACCATCTGGTAATGGACGGGTCGATTCCGGACTGCTCGTTAAACTGAGCCGACCGCAGTAATGACTGAGCGAGGAGCGCACGTGGGCCTTGTCGTGCAGAAGTACGGAGGCTCCTCCGTAGCCGATGCCGAGGGCATCAAGCGGGTCGCCAAGCGAGTCGTCGACGCCAAGAGGAACGGCAACCAGGTGGTTGTCGTGGTGTCCGCGATGGGCGACACGACGGACGAGTTGATAGATCTCGCCGAGCAGGTGTCTCCGATGCCTACCGGCCGGGAGTTCGACATGCTGCTGACCGCGGGTGAGCGGATCTCCATGGCCCTGCTGGCGATGGCGATCAAAAACCTGGGCCACGAGGCCCAGTCGTTCACGGGCAGCCAGGCCGGTGTCATCACCGACTCGGTCCACAACAAAGCGCGCATCATCGACGTCACCCCGGGCCGTATCCGGACCTCGATCGACGAGGGCAACATCGCCATCGTCGCCGGGTTCCAGGGTGTGAGCCAGGAAGGCAAGAACATCACCACCCTCGGCCGCGGCGGGTCGGACACGACCGCCGTCGCGCTGGCCGCCGCGCTGGACGCCGAGGTCTGTGAGATCTACACCGACGTCGACGGCGTCTTCACCGCGGACCCCCGGGTCGTGAAGAAGGCGAAGAAGATCGACTGGATCTCCTTCGAGGACATGCTGGAGCTGGCCGCGTCCGGCTCCAAGGTGCTGCTGCACCGCTGCGTCGAGTACGCACGCCGTTACAACATCCCGATCCACGTCCGCTCGTCCTTCTCCGGACTGCGCGGCACCTGGGTCAGCAACGAGCCGCAAGGGGACCAGAAGGTGGAGCACGCGATCATCTCCGGAGTCGCCCACGACGTCTCGGAGGCCAAGGTCACCGTCGTCGGCGTACCGGACAAGCCGGGCGAGGCGGCTGCGATCTTCCGCGCCATCGCGGACGCCGAGGTCAACATCGACATGGTGGTGCAGAACGTCTCCGCCGCGACGACCGGCCTGACGGACATCTCCTTCACCCTGCCCAAGGCCGAGGGCCGCAAGGCCATCGACGCCCTGGAGCGGACCCGGAGCGCCATCGGCTTCGACTCGCTGCGCTACGACGACCAGATCGCCAAGATCTCCCTGGTCGGCGCGGGTATGAAGACCAACCCGGGCGTCACCGCCGGCTTCTTCGAAGCCCTGTCCGACGCGGGCGTCAACATCGAGCTGATCTCGACATCCGAGATCCGTATCTCGGTGGTCACCCGCGCCGACGACGTCAACGAGGCCGTGCGCGCCGTGCACACCGCCTTCGGGCTCGACAGCGACTCCGACGAGGCCGTGGTCTACGGAGGCACCGGCCGATGACGGAACACCGCCCTTCGCTCGCGGTCGTCGGTGCGACCGGGGCGATCGGCGGTGTCATGCTCCGGATCCTCTCGCAGCACGCGGACGTCTGGGGCGAGGTCAGACTCGTCGCCTCACCGCGCTCGGCCGGCCGCAAGCTGGTCGTGCGCGGTGAGGAGAGCGAGGTCCTCCCGCTGGCCGAGGACGTGTTCGACGGCATCGACGTGGCCCTCTTCCTGGTGCCGGACGAGGTGTCCGCCCGGTGGGCCCCCATCGCCGCGGCCAAGGGCGTCGTCGTCATCGACGACTCCGCCGCCTTCCGGCTCGACGACGACGTTCCGCTCGTCGTCCCCGAGATCAACCCCCACGCCGCACGGCTCAGACCGCGCGGCATCATCGCGTCCCCGAACTGCACCACGCTGTCGCTGATCGTCGCGGTCGGCGCCCTGCACGCCGAATTCGGGCTCCGCGAGCTCATCGTCTCGTCCTACCAGGCCGTCAGTGATGTGGGCCGCGACGGCGTCGCCGCCCTCCGCGAACAGCTCGCCCTGGTCGCCGGTACGGAGCTGGGCACCCAGCCCGGAGACGTACGCCGGGCCCTGGGCGACGAGGGCGCGGCGGCGGCCGGCCCGTTCGCCGCGCCCGTCGCCCTGAACGTCGTGCCCTGGGCCGGTACGGACGCCGGGGACGGCTGGTCCTCCGAGGAGATCCTCCTGCGCGAGGAGTGCCGCAAGGTGCTCGGCATGCCGGACCTGAAGACCACCGCGACCTGCGTGTACGTCCCCGTCGTCGCCACCCACTCGATGTCCGTCCACGCCCGCTTCGAGAACGAGGTCGCGGTCGGCAAGGCGCACGAGATCCTGGCGACCGCCCCCGGCGTGGTCCTGTTCGACAACCCGGCCGCCGGCGACTTCCCCACCCCGTCCGACGTGGTCGGCACCGACCCCACCTGGGTGGGCCGTGTCCGGCGGTCGATGGACGATCCGCATGCCCTGGAAATGTTCCTATGCGGGGACAATCTCCGAAAAGGTGCGGCTTTGAACGTGGCGCAGATCGCCGAATCGGTCGCCGCCGAATTCCCTCGATGACGATCGAATCTGTTTTGTAGGATCTGTGAACGCCCTATGAGGAATTCGCTGGTCTGAACCTCTTGAGCTGGGACGTTGTCATGTCCGACGATGATCTCCCGGCCATCTGCAACCGCGCCTCGGCCGGGTTGCGTCTATGCCGTCACTTTGTGCGTGGCCGGACGCCGTAACGGGGCATTTGGGGAAGAGCAGGTTCGTATGAGGGCATGTCGCACAGCGTCGAACGTGGCGCGGTCCGCGTACAACCCTGACGGGGGGCAGCGTGTCCAACAGGCGTGGCAGAGGTTCTCGACATCACAGTGGTGGGCCCGTTGCGAGGCGCTTCGGTGCGCCCGCTCCGGCGGCCCCGCGCGCCCGGCGGCATGCCGGTGATCGCGCCCATGCCCGCTGCGCGCCCGGCCTCGCTGCCCACGCAGCGCGGGGGTGCTGAAGAGACGGTGGCAGCAGGAACCACGGTCGACCATCTCACCGAGACCTACCGCGCCCACTACCGCTCCCTGCTCGGCCTCGCGGCCCTGCTGCTGGACGACACCGCGTCCTGCGAGGACGTGGTGCAGGAGGCGTTCATCCGGGTGCACTCCGCGCGCAACCGCGTCCGTGAACCCGAGAAGACCCTCGCCTACCTCCGGCAGACGGTCGTCAACCTCTCGCGCTCCGCACTGCGCCGCCGCATCCTCGGGCTGAAGCTGCTCTCCAAGCCGATGCCGGACATGGCGAGCGCGGAGGAGGGCGCGTACGACCAGCTGGAGCGGGACGCGCTGATCAAGGCCATGAAGGGGCTCCAGCGACGCCAGCGCGAGGTGCTGGTGCTGCGCTACTTCGCGGACATGACGGAGGCCCAGGTCGCCGAGACGCTGGGCGTCTCGCTGGGCTCGGTGAAGGCGTACGGTTCGCGGGGCATCGCGGCGCTGCGTGTGGTGATGGAGGCCCAGGCATGAGCGGGTCCGAACGCCACCCCGATATCCCTGAGCACAGGCACGAGAACGACCCGACGGGAAACGGAATTGTGAACCACGGGCCGGAGAAGACTCCGCACACCGATCCGGACCGACCGCAGGGCGAGAACGCGGGCCCCGGCGACAGCGGGCCCCCGGAACCGGCGCCGCCCGCGAGCGTGGACAGCGAGTCCACCGAGGACCCCGACGAGCGGGACCCGGAGCCGCCGACGGCCACTCCGGACCCGGCCCCGCAGGCCCTGGCGGGCGCGGGCGCCGAAGCCCCGGCGGACGGTGCCGCGGACGCCTGTACGGAGACCGCCGACGGCGCGGATGCGCGTACGGAGACCGCCGACGCGGGGACGGAGACGGGCGCGGACGCCCGTACGGACACCGCCGACGGCGAGGGTACGGAATCCGGCGACGACACCCGTAAGGACACCGCCACCACCGCCCCCGGTGCGGGCAAAGCCCCCGGTGACACCCCCGGCGCGTCCGACGACGACTTCCTCGCCACGCTGACCGACCTCTTCGCCGAAGGCAGACGCGCCCCGGCCGCCGACCGGCCCGGCGAGCTGGACGAGGTGGCCCTGCGCCGCCTGCTGCACGGCGCGGTCCGCGACATCACCCCCTCCGACGGGACCCTCGACCACCTCCACCGCGCCGTTCCCGCCCGTCGGGCCCGGCGGCGGCAGGCCGTCGTCGGGGCGGCCGCCGCGGCCCTGCTGATCGGCACCGCCGTCCCCGCCTTCGTCCACGTCGCGACCTCGGACGGCTCGTCCACCGCCAACCCCGCCATCGCCGGACACGGCGAGCAGGCCCAGGGCGGCAACGGCGAGGAGCCCGGCCCCGAGGAGCCGGGCCGGCGGTCCGAGGCGCCCGCCGAGCGCGAGAGCGAGGGCGGCGAGGGCGAGGCCACCCCGGACCCCAGCCCCTCCCGGGGCGAGGGGAGCGACCCGGACGGGGCGGTGGCGGGGGAGAAGCCCGACACCCCGAGCGTGGACTACGCGTCCCTGCCCGTCTGCGACCCCGGCCAGCTCGGCGTCGCGTCCGCGAGCACCGACGCGCCGGGGGCCGACGGCACGGTCTACGGCAGCTTCAGGATCGCCAACGTGTCCGGCACCGACTGCACGGTCAGCAGCAACGGCACCGTGGGCTTCACCGCCCTCGGCGCGGCCGACTCGCAGAAGATCGTCGTGGTCCAGCACGCGGCGGGCGACGCGGCCCCCGGCCTGCCCGACCCGTCCCAGGAGCCGGGCACGGTGCTGCTGAAGCCGGCCATGGCGTACGAGGTGCGGTTCGCCTGGGTGCCGACCGAGACGTGTCCGACCACGGGCCCCTCGCCGACCCCGACCCCGTCGGCGGACGGCGCCGGAGGACCGGTCGGCGGAGGCTCCGAGAACCAGTCCGGCATGGACCCGCAGTCGCTGTACGAGGACGGCGGGACCACGGCCGAGGGCAGCGTCGCCGTGACGCACACCCCGGAGTCGGGAGCGCCCACCGCGCAGACGGAGATCCCCAACGCCTGCTCGGGCACGATCTACCGGACGGGCGTGCTCGCCACGTCGTAGTCCGGCGAGGACGGATCCCCGGGGGCGCCCTTCGGGGCGCCCTCCGCGCTGTCCGGGGCCGCAGCCCCCTCCGCGGCCGGACCGGCGCCCTCCGAGGCGTCAGCAGTCGCCGGAGCCGCGGATTCCTCCGGTACGAGACCGAGCGCGATGTCCCGCTCGGCCTCGGCCTCGCGCCGCACCAGCCGGAACCACATGAAGAGCACGAACGCCGCGAAGACGAACCACTCGCCCGTGTAGCCGAGGTTCTGGAAGGCCTTCAGATCGAGGCCGCTGCCCTCCGGAGCCGCCGCCGGCACGGGCTTCATCGCGCCGCCCGTACCGCCCGCCTCGGCCTCGGGAAGCGTCACCCAGGCGTCGTACACGTCGTAGGGGACGAGATTCACCAGGGTCGCCGCGCTGATCATGCCGACCTGGCCCGAGGGGAGCCCGCCGCGGACGTTCACGCCGTCGCTGTGGGTGTTCTCGGAGGCCTGGAGGTCGCCGGTCACCGTGACCTCGCCCTGCGGCGCGGCGGGGACCCGGGCGTCGGTCGCGGACCCGGGCAGCCAGCCCCGTACCACCGGCAGGGCCGTGCCGCTGTCGGTCCGGAGCATGTTCAGGACGTAGAAGCCCTCCCGGTCGTCCAGCTTCCGGCCGGGCACCAGGAACTGGTCGGCGTACGTCCCGGTGGCGGTGGCCGGGCGGCCGGACGTCACCTTGTCGACGGGCAGCAGCTCGGCCAGGGGTTTCGCGGCCCGGGTGCTCGGATCGGGGGCCTTCTCCGCCTGTTCGTGCGACTGGACGCGGTCCTCGAAGCGGCCGAGCTGCCAGGTGCCCATGAACACGCAGAACGGGATGGCCAGCACGACGAAGAGGTTGATCCCCCACCACCGTGGGGTCAGCAGGAACCGGTACACCCCTCAAAGGTACGGTTCCCCGCCCCGGGCACCCGGGGCGGGGTCCGTAGTTTATCCGGTGCTTACGCCCCCTGGACGGCACCGCCGCCCAGGTGCTTCAGGGCGAACTCCAGCTCCAGCCGCACCTGCTTGATCCGCTCCTCCACCACCAGCGAGCCGTGCCCGGCGTCGTAGCGGTAGACCTCGTGGACCGCGCCGCGCGCCGCCAGCCGGTCGACGTAGTTCTCCACCTGACGGATGGGGCAGCGCGGATCGTTGACGCCCGCCGAGATGTAGACGGGGGCGCGCACCGCGTCGACGTACGTCAGCGGGGACGAGGCCTCGAAGCGCTCGGGCACCTCCTCCGGCGTACCGCCCAGCAGCGTGCGGTCCATCGCCTTCAGGGCCTCCATCTCGTCGTGGTACGCCGTGACGTAGTCCGCGACGGGCACGGCGGCCAGGCCCAGCGCCCAGGCGTCGGGCTGGGTGCCCAGGCCGAGCAGGGTCAGATAGCCGCCCCAGGACCCGCCGGCCAGGACCAGGCGGTCCGGGTCCGCGAGCCCGGACTTCACCGACCACTCCCGTACGGCCGCGATGTCCTCCAGCTCGATCAGGCCGACCCGGTGCTTCAGCGCGTCCGTCCAGGCTCGGCCGTATCCGGTGGAGCCCCGGTAGTTGACCCGGACGACCGCGAAGCCGTGGTCGACCCAGGCGGCGGGACCGGAGGCGAAGGCGTCGCTGTCGTGCCAGGTGGGCCCGCCGTGGATCTCGAAGATGGTGGGGAAGGGGCCGTCGCCGGTCGCGGGCTTCTGCACGAGGGCGTGGATCCGGCCGCCCGGACCCTCCACCCAAGCGTCCTCGACGGGCACCGACGGCGGGGCCTTCGCTCCCGGCGGGTCCAGGACCACCGCACCGCTCGTCGAGCGCACCGCGGGCGGCCGCGCGGCCGAGGACCACAGGTACTCCACCGTCCCGTCCGGCCGGGCCGTGGCGCCCGAGACCGTGCCGGCGGGGGTCTCCACGCGCACGGGCGCGTCCGCCCCCGGCTCGTACCGCCACAGCTCGCTGCGCGCCTCGAATTCGTGCTCGACGAGCAGGGCCGATCCGTCCGGATACCACTCGGCGCCCACATCGCCCGGCAGGTCGATCGGCAGCGGGGTCTCCGTGCCCGCGACCGGGTCCCAGATCATCGGCTCCCAGCGGCCCCGCCGCTGATGCCCGACGAGGAGCCGGGTGTCCCCGGCGACGGGCGCGAAGCCCAGCACGCTGAGCCCCAGCTCCTTCGTGCCGCCCTCGGTGTCGTCCAGCTCGGCCACGGTCGAGCCGTCGGGGCGGACCACGCGCAGCGCCGAGTGCATCGCGTCGCCGTGCTCGGTGTGCTCCAGCGCGATCAGCGTCCCGTCGTGGGAGAGGTCTCCGACGCCCGCGGACTCCCGGTGCCGGTAGATCTCCACGGGCTCGGCGCCGGGCGCCCGCACCAGGTGGACCGTCGTGCCGTCCTCGTCGGTCGAGCGGCCGATCACCGCCGAACCGTCCCGCCCGATGGCCAGGCCCGCGGGGTAGGAGGGCGCGAGGCCCGGCGCGGCCGGCTCGTCCTCGCCGCCCCCGAACGGCTGGCGCATCCACACCCCGAACTCGTCGCCGTCGGTGTCGCTGAACCACCAGACGGCCTCCCCGTCCGGCGTGAGGACGCCGTCGGTGGTCCCGTTGGGCCGGTCGGTCACCTGGCGCTGCCGCCCGCTCGCCCGGTCCCACGCGTAGAGCTCGTAGGTCCCGGTGGCGTTGGAAACGAACAGCGAACGGTCGGGGGCGTCCTCGGCCCAGTCGGGCAGCGAGACGCGGGGAGCACGGAACCGCTTCTCCCAGTCGGGCGCGGCTGCAGCATCAGTCGTCATGCCCCCATCCAACCCGATGGACCCAGGGGGATCTTGAGGGCGTCGAATAACCACTCGCGCCCCCGCCCGGCCCGTCGGTAGCTTCCCGGACATGTACTCCCCGACTCCGGACGACTGGCACGCGACCAACCGGGCCCGCTGGGACGAACGCGTCCCGATCCACGTGGCGAGCGACTACTACGAGCTGGAAGCGTTCCGGGCGGGCAAGGACGCGCTGCGCGCCTTCGAGCTGGCGGAGGTCGGGGACGTCACCGGCAAGACGCTGCTGCACCTCCAGTGCCATTTCGGCATGGACACCCTGTCCTGGGCACGGCACGGCGCCGCACAGGTCGTGGGCCTCGACTTCTCCGAACCCGCCGTCGAGACCGCCCGGGGCCTGGCCGTGTCGCTGGGTCTCGGCCCGGACCGGGCGGCGTTCGTCGTGGCCGACGTGTACGACGCCCCGGCCGCCGTGCCGGATTCCGCGTACGACATCGTCTACACGGGCATCGGCGCGCTGGGCTGGCTCCCCGACATCGACCGCTGGGCCGAGACCGTCGCGTCGCTCGTCGCTCCGGGCGGGTTCCTCTACCTGGCGGAGTTCCACCCGCTGACCGACTCGATGGACGCGACCGGATCGGTGGTCACCGACGACTACTTCAGCCGCGACGCCTGGGTGGACGAGACACCGGGCACGTACGCCGACCTCGACGCGCCGACCGTGCACAACCGCAGCGTCGAGTGGCAGCACCCGGTGGGCCGGGTGGTGACGGCGCTCGCCTCGGTGGGGCTGCGGATCGAGTTCCTGCACGAGCACGACATCTCGCTCGTCCCGCGGTTCGACACGCTGGAGCGCCACGCGGACGGCCACTACCGCTTCCCGGCCGGCCGGCCGAGGATCCCGCTGATGTACTCGATCAAGGCGTCGCGCCCGGCAGAGCGGTAGGGACAACCGCAGGTGGGAGCCGCCCCGCGGGTCTTCTCCGGCCGATTGTCAGTGGTGGGGCCCACACTCTTCTTCATGACCGAGATGACAGGAAGCGCTTCGGGGACGACGACGGCCGCGCTGCGCGGGGCGGTGGAGACGTACTGGTCGGCGGCCGAGGCACGCGACTGGGGTGCGTTCGGGGCGACCCTCGCCGAGGACGTGGTGTACGAACTGCCGCAGACGCGCGAGCGGATCCTCGGCAAGGAGCGGTATCTCCGGTTCAACCAGGAGTATCCGGGCGACTGGCACGTCCGGGTCGAGCGGATCGTCGCCGACGCGGAGGGCCGGCAGGCCGCTGCCCGGACCGGGTTCACGGTGACGGGGCAGCAGGAGGGCGCGCCGGAGCAGGAGTTGGACGCCATCCACTTCTTCACGTTCGACGAGCAGGGCCTGATCACCGGGGTGACGGACTTCTGGCCCGAGTCGTACGAGCCTCCGGTGGGCCGGGAGCATCTGGTCGAGCGCTACTGAGACCGACGCGGGACGACGGCCCACCGGTCGTCGTCCGGTGAACCGCCGTCGTGCCTCTGCGAGGTCCTACACCGCCGAGCGGAAGGCGGGCAGATAGCCGCCCGACTGCCCCGCGGCCTTGGGGTGGTAGGAGTTCTCGATCGGGACGGTGACGCTGTGGATCCAGGCGTCGCCCGAGCACAGCTCATGTCCGGTGAACTCGTCCACCACGCTGGAGAAGGTGAACCCGGCGTCGGCGGACCGCTTGGCGAGGACGTCGTTCAGCACGTCCGACGCGTTGTTGATCGCGGCCCGTTCCGCTTCGCTGAGCCCGGCGATGCAACTGCCGGACAGCTGGTAGAAGCGGGGGTAGCCGAGGACCACGACCTGCGCCTGCGGGGCGCCGGCCCGGATGCCGTCGTACAGCGCGTCCAGGCTGCCGGGCAGGGTGCTGTTCATCTGGCCGACGGCCGCGTCCACGGCGGCCAGGCAGGTGGCTTCGCTGCCGAGCACGCAGTCCTGCATGACATCGGCGAACCCGACGTCATTGCCTCCGGCGGTGACGCTGACCAGCGAGGTGGACGCGCTGAGCACGCCGAGCTGGCCGCTCGCCACGGACGAGGTCGTCGCCCCCGAGCAGGCGACGAAGTCGAACGAGGCGGGGGAGTTCGCCGCCTGCCACAGGTAGGGGTAGGCGGCGGTGCTGCGCCGGCAGTCGCCGCTGTCGGAGAGGTAGCTTCCGGCGCCGACGCCCGAGGAGTAGGAGTCGCCGAGAGCGACATAGCCGCCCGCGGCGGCCGAGTCGGCGGCGGAAGCCGGCCCGGCGACACCGATGGCCGCCACGGCGGCGATCGCGAGAGTGGAGAGAGAGGCCCAAATTCTTCGTACTGACATGGCTGCCAGCCCTTCGAAGCGTGGGGGGATGTGGGGAATGCAGTTTCTAGCAGCTCTCGGTACCCGCCGGTAATGGCCGTGCGAGAAGTCGTCTGATATGCCCGAAGGATCGTTCGGCGGCTCGGGCTCCGCGCGTAGATAAACCTCAACCCGGTGACGGAATAGGCAAGTTCGGGGGAATTCTGTGCGCCCCGGCGGGCCCTCGCGAGCCGATGAGTTCATCCGGACGGCTCAACGCCGGGCGTGCTGAGAGGCGCTGAGGTTCAGCCTCCGGTGTACGGGGGAAGCTGGGCGGCCCCGACCCAGACCCGGGTGATGGAGCTGACGTAGCGGGCCCCGCAGCGGTCCCGGGGCATCACCAGCTGACTGCCGTCCGGCTCCAGCGTCCTGCCGTCCATACGGGTGGCGAGCAGGACGGGCGCATCACCGAAGTCCGCGTCGATCTCCGCCCAGGACAGCACCGCGTGGTGCCCGTCCCCGCCCGTGACGGCCAGCAGGAAGCGCGAGCGGTCCTTGCGCCGGCGTACGTCGAAGGCCGGGCCCGCGTCCGCGACGACCTCCCGCAGCAACGGCCCCTCGAACGTGTGGTGTTGCGGGCCTTCCTTCGCGCAGTCGAACGTCACATCGGCGCGGTGCTGCTCCCAGCCCCCGCGCAGATCGGTGACCGTGAGCGTCACCGGCCGGTGCAACGCGCCGACCAGGGCGAGCGACCGTACCGCCACGTCCCGCGTTCCGAGTCGGTCCACCGGCATGGCTGCCCCCTGGGAGTCTGCGTCGGCGATCCGGTCCGGTCCGCCGCGATCCACGCCCTACGTGATGCCCGCCGGCGCGGCCCGGAAATCCCACGAACCCTCAAAAGCTAACCGAAGTACGCCATTCCCATCGCAACAGACAACGCAAAGCCGTCACTCTCATAGCACCTGTGACTTCCCCGACGCCTCGTCGACGGCCAGCCAGACCCGGTCGCGGGTCACCGGCAGCTCCGTGAACCGGATGCCCGTCGCATCACGCAGCGCGTTGGCGAAGGCCGGGGCGACCGGGTTGAACGGGCTCTCGCTCATCGACTTCGCGCCCAGCGGCCCGATCGCGTCCGAGGTCTCCATGAAGTGCACCTCGGTGCGCGGCACATCGGCGTAGTGCGGCAGCCGGTAGCGGCGGAACGCGGCCGTGGTCACCTCGCCGCGCTCGTCGAGCCGGACGTTCTCGAAGAGCGTCGCGCCGAGCGCCTGGGCCACCCCGCCCTCGACCTGACCCCGGCACTGCATCGGGTTCATCACCTTGCCCGCGTCGGCGGCGTGCACGCTGCGCAGGATGCGGATCTCGCCGGTGCCCGGGTCCACGGCCAGCCGGAACCACTGGGCGTTGAACGCCACCGAACGCGGCGATCCGCCCCAGTGCCCGTCGGCCGACAGCTCCCGCCCCACCGCGCGGGCGGCCTGGAACAGCTCCTTCAGGCTGATCGCGCGCCCGGCGCACTCCACCGCGTCCACCGTCAGCCGGCAGTCGCCCGCGGCCGCCCCCAGCTGCCCAGCCGCGAACTCCAGGATCTGCACGGCGAGTCCGTCGGCGGCCCGCAGCACGGCCTTGCCGGCCACCACCGTCCCGGCCGAGCCGAAAGCGCCCGTGTCGTGCCGGACGACATCGGTGTCCGACTGCCGGATCACGATCCGGTCCACCGTCGTGGACAGCGCCCCGGCGGTGATCTGCTGATGGACGGTCGTGGTGCCGTTGCCGAACTCCGCGGTCCCGACGGCGACGTCGTACGTACCGTCCGAGAGCAGCTGCACGGTCGCGTCGGCGAAATGCCCGCCGGGCGGGCCGGTGGCGATCATCGACATCCCGGTGCCCTGCCCGACGAGCCACCCCTCCGGCACGTCGTCGCCGGACCCGTCCCCGTACCGCCCGATGGCGTCCCGTACGACCTGGAGGCACTGGTCGAGTCCGTAGCTGGCGATCTCCAGGTCCTCCTCCTCGCCGCCGGGGCTGAGCATGGGCTCGCCGGGCCCGATGATGTTCCGCTCCCGGAAGACCAGGGGGTCGACGCCCGTGCGGCGGGCCAGCTCGTCCATCGCGGACTCGACGGCGAAGACGACCTGCCCGAGCCCGTAGCCCCGGAAGGCGCCCGCCGGAACGGAGTTGGTGTACACGGAGAAGGCGTCGACCTTCTTGTGCGGGGCGCGGTAGACAGCCATCGACTCGCCGACGCTGTGGAACATCACCGCCGGGCCGTGGTTCCCGTACGCCCCGGTGTTCGCCACCACGCGCAGCTGGAGCGCGGTCAGCGTGCCGTCCTCCCGGGCCCCGGCCCGTACCCGGATGGTGAACGGATGGCGGGTGGTCGCCCCGTAGAACTGCTCGGGACGGGTGTACTCCAGCTTCACCGGCCGCCGCAGCCGCATCACGGCGAGCGCCACGATGTCCTCGACGAGCATCTCCTGCTTGCCGCCGAAGCCACCGCCGACCCGGCCCGCCAGCACCCGGACCTGCTTCAGCTCCAGGTCGAACAGCGCGCACAGGGCCCGCCGGGTGAGGAAGGGGGTCTGGGTGCTGGAGCGCACGGTCAGCCGCTCCGCCCCGTCCTCGCCCTCCTCGTACCAGGCGACCGCGCCGTGCGTCTCCAGGCTGGCGTGCTGGACCCGCTGGGTGCGGAAGGTCTCCTCGTAGACGACGTCCGCCTCGGCGAACCCGTCCTCCACCGACCCGATCTCGCCGTGGACTTCCCCCACGACGTTGTTCTCCGGCCGGACGATGCGCGACGCGGGCCCCTTGTCGTGGATCACCGGAGCGCCGGGCGCCATGGCCTCCTCCGGGTCGACGACGTACGGGAGCTGCTCGTACACCACCTCGACGCGGCGGCACCCTTCCTCGGCCGCGCCCTCGCTGTCCGCCACGACGGCGGCGACGCGCTGGCCGATGTAGCGGACGGTGTCGTCGAGGAGCCGGGTGTCGTCGGGGTCCTCGGTGGGGTGCTCGTGGCGGGCGGTGGAGTAGAGGCGCTCGGGGGCGTCGTGATGGGTGAGGACCAGGTGCACTCCGGGCACGCGCAGGGCGGCGGAGGTGTCGATCGAGACGATGCGGGCGTGCGGATGCGGGGAGCGCAGCAGCTTCATGTGGAGGAGGCCGGGGACGTCGACGTCGAAGGTGTAGCGCGCGGTGCCGGTGACGACCAGCGGCCCGGCGGGCGCCCCCGGATTCCGCCCGACCGCCTGCCCGGCCCCGGGGTCCTCGGTGTGCCGTACGCCGCGTACCGCGTCCTCGATGGCCCGGTAGCCGGTGCAGCGGCAGATGTTCCCTTTGAAGGCCCGCGGCAGATCATCGAGCTGCTCCTCGTCGAGGGCGGCCGTCGTCATGAGATACCCGGCGGTGCAGAACCCGCACTGGAACCCCTGCGCGTCGAGGAACTTCCGCTGTACGGGATGGAGTTCGCCGTCCGCGTCGGCCAGCCCCTCCACGGTGGTGACGGCACGCCCCTCGGCCCGTACGGCGGGGTAGACGCAGCTGTGCACCGGTTCGCCGTCGACGTGCACGGTGCAGGCGCCGCAGTCCCCGGCGTCGCAGCCCTTCTTGACGCCGAACCAGCCGCGCTCGCGCAGATAGGTGCGCAGACACTGGCCGGGGCGCGGCTCGTCGTCGAAGGGCTGGTCGTTGACCCGGATCGCGTACGTCATCGGAGCCCTCCCGGGGCGGGTGTGTCGGCGGTGCGGCCGGTGTCGCCGGTCAGTTCCCGGCGGATCTCCTCGGCGAAGCGGAGGGCCATGTGCCGCCGCCACGCGGGCAGTCCGTGGATGTCGTCGAACCAGTCGTCCGCCCCGACCGCCGCGTCGATCACCGCGCGCAGCGTCCGCCGGTCCGGCGGCAGCGGGAACCAGAAGCGGAACGGCCGGACCGTCGCCGCGCTCACGGTCACGGCGAGCGACCCGTCCACCGGGTCCAGGACGCCGATGACCAGGGCCCCCGAGCGCCCGAGTCCGTACAGGGACGCCTGCCGGAAGGCGGTACGGGAGGCGAGAGCGCGGGCGGGCAGAGTGACGGAGCGCAGCAGCTCGCCCTCGCCCAGATCCTTGCGCCCCGCTCCGACGACGAAGTCCGCGACCGCCACCCTGCGCAGCGAACCGTCCTGGGCCCGCAGCAGGCACACCCCGTCCAGGGCGGCGGTGAGCGAGATCATCGGCCCCGCGGGCAGGGCGTTGCAGAGGTTCCCGCCGACGGTCGCCATGTTCCAGATCTTGAACGAGGCCAGGAAGGCGCGGCAGCACTGCTCGACGAGGGGAGCCGCAGGCACGCCCCACGCCTTCCCGAACCGCGAGAGCTGAGCGATCGTGCAGGTCGCGGCGATCTCCAGCGACCCGTCCGGCAGCTCCCGCACCGGCTCCCAGCCCATCCGGCCGAGGTCCACGAGCCGGCGCAGATGCGGCTGGGGCTCGGAGAACAGATAGGTGCCCCCGCCCAGCCAGGCATCGCCCGGCCGCCAGGGAACGGGGCTGCGGGCGTCCCGTACGTCGAGCACCGTGTTGAGGTCCATGACGGCCAGTGAAGCCGCGCGGGAGGGCCGCGCACGACTGGTTCACCGTACGGAAATACACCAGCCCGAAGCCGTAACGCTGGAGGAACAACCAAGAGGTGTTTGCCGCGCCTGACCTTGCATTTACGATGCAATGACTCGTCTCGCCCTCGTGAATGTGAGATGCCGGGTGGGTGCCCGGAACCCGCAAGGAGACCGCCCATGCACGTCGAAGACCTCCTCCGGCTGGAGTCCCTGGGCCTGACCCTGCTCTGGGGCGACCGCCCGCAGCTCACCCGGGAGATCTCCGGGGTGACCGCGACCGACCTGGAGGACCCGGGGCGCTTCCTCCAGCGCGGCGAGCTGGTCCTCAGCGGTCTGGTGTGGTGGGCCCCGGCGGACGACGAGGCGAAGGCGGAACGTTTCGTCGCCGCGCTGGCGGAGGCCGGGGCGGTGGCCCTGCTGGCGGGCGAGGAGACGCACGGGGGCGTGCCGGAGGTGCTCGTCGAGGCGTGCCGCCGGCACGGCATCGCGATCCTCTCGGTGCCGGTGCACACGTCGTTCCGGGCCGTGACCGACACGGTGTACCTCCGGCAGTGGGGCGACCTGAGCCGGCGTCCCGCCGCCCCCTACGCGCTGCCCGAGAACGTCCGGGCGGAGCTGAGCCGGCTCCTGGCGGACGGCACGGACCCGGACACGCTGCTCACCCGCGCCGTCGCCCACCTCGGGACCCCGCCCGCGTACGTGCTCAGCGCCACGGGCCGCACGATCGCCCGCACCCCGACCGCCCCGCCGCTGCCCGTGCGCCGGGCGGCCGAGGCCGTCACGGGGACCACGACCCTGAGCGTCGACCCGGACGCCTCTCCGTACGCCCAGTGGCATCTGCACCTGCCCGAGCCGGTCGAGACGCCGCCGCGCATGCTGCACGAGATAGCCGAGGTGCTGGCTCAGCTCCGCCGGGCGGCGCTCCGCCGCGAGACGAGCGCCCGGGGCCGGGCCGCCGACCTGCTGGCCCTGATCGACACCCCGTCGAGCGCCGCCGCCCCGGCCGCGCTGGGGAGGGCGCTGGCGGCGTGCGGCCTGGCGGATCAGGACCCGTACACGGTGATCACGGTGAAGGGGGCGGCGGACGACGACGGAACGGTCGACGCCCTGACCGAGGCACTGCACCACCTGACGGACTGCGGCTTCGCGGTGGGAAGGCCGCCGACGGCGGAGCCGGGGGAGGCGACGGCGGTCATAGGCACCCGCAAAGATACGGACTCACGTACGGACTCACGTACGGACTCGCGTACGGACACGATCACAACGACGCTGAAGAACCTCTGGCCGACGCTCCAGTCCCGTCACGCGAACGCCCCCCTCCACGGTGGCATCAGCACCCCGGCCGCCACCCCGCAGACCCTCAAGGGCGCGCTGACGCAGGCACGTTACGCGCTGACGGCGGCGCGCTCGCGGCGGGCGCCCGGGACCGAGGCGCCCACGTCCGACCTGACGGCGATCGAGGACCTGACCACCCTCGACGCCCTCCTCACCGGCATCCCCGCCGATGTACGGACCGCCTTCGGCATCCACGCGCTGGGCCCGCTGGCCGACGACACGAACCCCTCGCACCGGATGCTCCTGGAGACCCTGGACGTGTTCCTCTTGCACAACGGCTCCTGGGCCCGCACGGCAGAGGCGCTCCATCTGCACGTGAACACCGTGCACTACCGCATCCAGCGCGTGGAGATGCTGACGGGCCGCGACCTGGCCCGGCTGGACCACAAGCTGGACCTGAAGGCGGCGCTGCTCTGCCGCTGATCCGGGTTTCCGGCTCTACGCCCGATCGATGTGAACGTTGGTCGACTTCACCCGGGCGGTGGCGGTCACCCCGACCTCGATACCCAGCTCGTCGACCGCCTCCCGGCTCACCAGGGAGACGAGCCGGTGGGGCCCGGACTGGATCTCGACCTGGGCCACGATGTCGTCGACGGTGACGGCGGTGACGATCCCGGCGAAGGAGTTCCGCACCGAGGTCCGCGTCTCCCCGGGCACGGGATGCAGCCCGGCGGCCCGGTCCTTGGCGAACGCGGCGAGCCCGACCCCGTCGATCACCCGGTTCCCCGCCCCGTCCCGCTCCATGGCGAGCTGCCCCCCGTCGGCCCACCGGCGGACGGTCTCCGAACTGACGCCGAGCAGCTCCGCGGCCCGGCCGATGCTGTAGGTCGGCACGGAGGCACTCTAGGGCCTGGTGGGTTTTGTTACGGCGTCCCGGTGCGGTAACCCGGCTCGCCGTGCGGGGAGCTGGACCGGCCCGGGCGCTCCTGGGAAACTCGCGTGCCCGCGGACGGAGCCGACCTCCGGCCGACGGGGGCGCGTGACGACGTACGACGACGGGACACGACCGTGACCGAGCACGACAGCAGCACGCAGGACCCCGACCGCGCACCGGCCCGGCCGCCGGTGGCCGACCGGGCGGCCTTCGAGGCGGAAGTGGCGAGTCTGCGGCTCCGCGAGAAGGCGCACACCAGGGAAGGCGACGCGATCGCGGCGGCCCGCCGCCGACTGCCCATGGTCGAGGTGGATGCCACCCTCGAACTGACCGGCCCGAACGGCCCGGTGACGCTGCTCGACGCGTTCGAAGGGCGCCGGCAGCTGATCGCGTACTACTTCATGTGGCACGAGGGCCACGAGGCGGCCGACCAGTGCGAGGGCTGCACCTGGGTCACCAACCAGGTGCGGGAGCTGGAGTTCCTGCACTCCCGCGACATCACCTACGCCGTCTTCTGCCAGGGCCCGTACGAGGAGAGCCGCCGCTACCGGGACTTCATGGGCTGGGAGATGCCCTGGTACTCCGCGCTCCCCTCGAACGACGAGCTGCTGACCGGACGCCAGGTCGGCAGCATGCACATCGTCTGCTACCTGCGCGAGGGCGACCGGGTCTACGAGACGTACTGGACGACGCTGCGCGGGGTGGAGGTGATGGACTACGACTACGCGCTGATGGACCTGACCGTGTACGGCCGCCAGGAACTCTGGGAGGACTCGCCCTCCGGCTGGCCCCAGACCATGGACGCGCCCCCGGAGCACCCCATGCGCACCAACGGCCGCCCGATCCCGCAGTGGTCGCGCATCGAGGAGGGCCGCTCCGACACCCTGACGCCCGGCTCCTGAACGGACGCCCTGCTGACGCCGGCTCACCTCGCCGTAGTCTCGGGCCATGCCCCCGGCCGATGACACGACGTACGAGATCCGCACCGCCACGCCCGAGGACACCGGGCTCGTCGAAGCGCTGGACGGTTCGTTCACGACGGCCACGATTTTCCACGTGGAGACGGCGGAGAACGGCTTCACTCTGCGGGAGACGGCGGTGGAACCGCCGCTGACGAAGGTGTTCCCGGACGACGAGGAGGACTCGACGGACGAGGGAGATCAAGAACTCCAGGGAGACCCCACCTTCCTCGCCGTGGCCCCCGACGGCTCCCTGGCAGGCTTCGTCTCGGTCGCGTACGCGCGGTGGAACCGCCGCCTCACGATCGAGGACATCGAGGTCGCCCCCGACCACCGGGGCCGAGGGGTGGGCAGGGCGCTGATGTCCCGGGCGGAGGAGTTCGCCCGGGAGCGCGGCGCGGGCCACATCTGGCTGGAGGTCACCAACATCAACGCCCCCGCCATCCACGCGTACCGCCGGATGGGCTTCACACTCTGCGGCCTGGACACCTCGCTCTACGAGTTCACCGCCTCGGCCGGCGAGTACGCCCTCTACCTGAGCAAGCCCTGCCGCTGAGTGAACCGCGACTGACCCCCTACCGAGAACCGATCTCGGCAAGGAACCCGGCGGCCATCCGGGAGCGCCCGGCGTTGTGGACGCAGAGGAACAGGACCGAGGGCTTGGCGGTGTCAGACACGGGCGGGGCCTTCCGGGCCCGACGCGGCGGGCTTCCCGGACAGGGTCAGAACCCCGGCGAGCCTGTCGATCGTCCCCGGCAGCAGCCAGTAGACGCCTGCCCGGCAGGCGAGCCCCGACTCCTGCTGCGCAGGAAGCGGCTGCTGACGCGTTCCCCCGTCGTGTCGGATCGCCTCGCGCACGCGCGGAAAGCCGGAGGGCCGGTACTGGAATCAGTACCGGCCCTCTGGCCTGGTGCTTAGCTGTCGGGGTGGCGGGATTTGAACCCACGACCTCTTCGTCCCGAATGAGGGTCGGTTACTGATCTTGCCAGCGCGGATGGTTTTTGCCCTGGTCAGAGGGTCGGTCTGTCGTGGTCTCGGGTGGTCCCGAAGGGGTCTGGGGAGCGGGTTGGCTCCCAGACGGCTCCCAAGGAGCCCTGTTGCTGGGACAGGGGTCCGTCTGCGGTTCTATGTGTCGTCCGCGGCTCGGCGCCGAAGGCTGTCGACGTAGTCCGGACGGAGCATGGGGCGGCATCGCGGACGCTTCCCTGCGTTGATGTCCTCCACGTACTTGGCGAGGCGCTCGGGGTTCTTGCCCGACCATCCATGTGCGAGAGCCCACCCCTGCATGGCTTCAGCGTCCATAGGGATGCCGGCGTCGTGCAATGCAAGCAGGCAGGTTACGACCATGTCTTTCTCGTAACCGGCCGAGATGGTGTTGTTGTGGTTGACGGTCAGAGTCAGGCTCTTCAGGGCTTCGACGACGACGGGGTCGAGTTCTGGCGTCAGCTCTTCCCACGCCGAGCCGTCGCCCAGGATCGATGGCCTCACGGCTGTTACCCACGGCCTGATCTCGTCTTCGTTCCACGTGATGACGCAAAGCGCCCGGATGTGGTGGCCGCCGTACTGCGCCAGCTTCCCGATGTCTGCCATGTCCGGCCACGCCATGAGCACCGGACCGTTTCCACGGATGAACCCGCCGCCCCTACCGGTGATGTGCTCGACGTTGGAGTGTCGGCTGACCAGTTGCTCCAACTCGGAGCAGTTACTCAGATTCGACTTGAGGCTGGTCCATACGGTGAGCGTGTCACCGTCCTCCATGCGCTCGCAGCACCAGTCGATGGCTGCGCCCACACCCTCGGCGTCGTAGCTGGCGACAGCACACGGGTAGGTCACGTCGCGATCGAACATTTCTGCCCCCTGGTCAGCATGATCTTTCCCTCGGTGGACTTGAGTTGAGGCTCGCCGTACCTGCCGATCCAGTCGGGGGTCCCACAGGTCGTAGGAGCGGTTGAAAGACGTGTCGGCCGCCATGGCTGGATATCCCGGGAGAGCGCCTTGGCCTGGCGGAGGTAGAGGCAGGCCAAGGCTTCAGTGGAACGCTGGAAGGCCCCGGATAATCGATTTCTCAGGATTGCGCGCATCCCTCCACGAAGCACGGCCGGGGCCCCTTTCCCTTGCCGACTGGCTTGTGAGCTTCCCATACAGCATCCATGTCGATGCTCTTCATGGACTCCCTCATGCGCTTGAGTGCGTCATCTGAGAGACGTGGGTGCTTCTGTGAGCCCATCTCGAAAACGTAGTAGCATTTTGGATCCGTATCGATCCCCAGATGTTGACGCAGGGCAATTGATTTTGGAAGCGACAGGTTCAGCTTCGCAGCTAGATTCGTTGCCGACCAATGGAACTTCTTCTGAAGGTCGATTTCGCGAATCGCGGCAGCGTCTGAGTCTTCTCCCGCAAACTTGACTGGAGGTCCCTTCTTGTCAAACCGTACAGTTAGTGTCGGCCCTTCACCTGAAAACTCGGTAGAAATTTGTTCGAGCGCTGGGAAAACCGCACTCCTGGACTTCCCTTCGACCATCCCTTTCTCGACTCGATCGACGTCTCTCTCGCTGACAAGGCTCTCTTCAGAGGCGTGCCCCTCGATCGCGAGAAGTGTCCGGATCCTCGCCCGGGCCTCGTTCCGGGCCCGACGTCCTGGCTGCAAGAGCTGCTGAATCTGGCTGAACTCTTGGTCGATCAGGATGTCGAGCCCCATAGGGGGCGCGGTGGAAATGGGAAGCACCCGTAGCGGAAGGCTATCCGCCAGTCGCTCACCAAAAACTCGGTTCAAGAGGTCATCGAATAGCGTGACGCCGGCACGAGCATGGATGAACAGGATAGGTTCACTGACGGCGTTGAACCAATGTTGCTCGTCATCGCGTAGCGCGTCGATCGCACGCAAAGCGCCGGATTCCGCATCAGTGATCTTTACGCCTGGCGCCTGGCGAGCTAGCTGTAGGCATTTTTCGAATCCAATCGACCGTCCAAGGTTTTTGTCGAAGACCGGCACATTATTATGAACCAGTGCTGCTTTTAGGAGCATTTCAAATGAATGCTGGAAGCTTAGCAGGACGGACGAGGTGCGACCTTCCTCGTCAACTGCGTTAAATGCGGAAGTCATTCTTTTGAGTGAGGCGAGGGCCTTTCGCTTCAGAACCCGCGTTGACTGCTTCAATCCTGCCTCCGATCGCGCGACGCTGTCGCATCGAAGCATGGAGGCGGCCGCGACGTCCATCGGTATGCGCCAGGTCCCCATAGGTAGAACTCTGGTCTCGGATCAGTCTCCTCCGACGCGTCGGGTGAGTAAGCTGTGGGAGCCAGGTCCGGACTCCCGGTAGCACCGGGGGAACCAGCCGAGCGCACTAATCTTCGCCGTCCGGAGGCGCGTCAGCAGCGTGCCCACCAGCGGAACTCCACTCGCTTCCGCGCACGGTTTCGTGCGTCCACTGTTCGGAGTCCTCCGCATGCCTGCTCAGCTGACCATGGCCGCGCTCCGCGGCTTCCACTGCGAGCACACCCCTAGCAAGAGCCGCATCCTCGCTCTCGTCCACCATCGAGATGGCCCTGCCTCACTGCAGGCCGTTCTCACTTGTCGGCACCCCGAACTCGCGCAGCAAGCGGTGGGCATCCTCCAACAGGCCATCGGTTCTTCCACCGATGCTTGGAATCCAGAGCCGCTGGAGAGGCTGTGCGCCCAGCTGCCGGATGCTCCGGCTTCCTCCCTTCGCAGTGCCGCACGGCACGCCCTCGCGGGAGTCTGGCCCATGCCCGCCGGCAGCTTCCTGAAGTGGGAGCAGATCGCCGATGACGACGACGTGGATGAGGGCAATGACGTCGACGCGGTCACGCGAGCCGTGCGCACCCCGAACGACGCACGGCTCGCTGATCTGGCTGGTCCGGTCATTCGGGTAGAGGTACTCCGAGAGTTTCACGTGCATGACCAGCAGGCCGTGTTGAAGGCAGCTAGGAGCGCGGGCTGGGAGCCCCAGCCACACGACGACCTCGAGGGCGAGGACCCTGAGGATGTCGTCGGGGCCATCATGTGGCTGGGGGAGTCCGACAGCGAGGTCGAGGGTGCGGACACGGTCACCGATACCTCTCAGGGCCTGCGGCTGCACACCGAGAACGGGCATGAGGTCGCCGACTGGAGCGAGGAAACGGTGGTCGCCGACTTCGGCGCGGGCTGGCGGTACACAGCGGCTGTCCGCCGAGGTGAGCTGGCGACGCCGTCGACGAGGAAGAAGGCCCCGGACTTCGCGGCGCTGTTCGCGACGGAGGCGCTGCACTGCGACGACCCGGAGTGCGAAGACGAGCGGTGCCAGTGGCAACTCACCCCCCGAACCGCCGACATCCTGTACACGGAACTGTGCGTGCTCGCCGACCAGGCGTACGAGGACAGCGAGGAACTTGGTGACAGGCCGGTGGTGCCAGACCAGCACGACGGCCAATGGGGCGTTTTCGCCTATCTCCCGAAGCTGACCTTCGCGGCCGACCTCCAGTGGCGCCGCTGGTTCGCCCGGGCAGTCGACGACCTTGCCGGTGACCTCGAACGCGGGCAGTGGCCGGAGCCCACCTGCACGGCCGAGGAACTTGCCCTTCACCTCGCCATCCGCGACGCGGGAGACCGCGGGGACGAAGGCGATGACGCTGGTGACCACGGGAGGCTGCCCACCCACCGTGACGACTACGACTTCGATATGTGCTCCGAAGTGTTTTTCCAAGACACCGACGTGCTGATGCTCTACAACTCTCACTTCGACGGAATCGAGGATCCGGACGGCGAGACGAACCAGCACATGGGCATCGGCGATCTCCGTGTCGCTGCCTGGTTCGAACCGTTCCTGAACGTCCAGGCGCGAGATCCCCACCGTGGATTCCGCCGCTGATTGTCAGGCAGCGTCCTAGTGGATCCTGAGCGGGATACTTCAGCCAGTCAGGCTTTTGCCGCGCCGCAGGCCAGGAGGAATCCGTGGTGCCTCGGGTCTGCTGCAGTGGATCCACCCGGGTGAAGTGACCGCAGCGTGCCCCTCGTCTTTGCAGCCGCGTGACAAACGCGCCGAAACTCTCGATTCTGCACTCGCATTCCAGCACGTCCGCGATGGCTGCACAGCCGTATGCGGCACTCGCGTCGTTGTGCGCAGACCAGGAAGGCGACGGCTCTCAACGGCTTCCGGAAGCCGGTCAGTGGCTCCCGGTCGAGGTTGAAGCAGAGAGCTTCCTGGTCAAGCGCTGTCCCGTAGCCGCTGGCGAGGCATGACGTCAGACGCGGCACTTCGTCGACTGGTTGGAACGCCCGAAGGTCACCCCCGCTGCTCGTCGGTGTCGTACAGCCGCCAGGCCGGCCACCGCGCCGCTTCGGCTTCACCGTCACCATCGCCCAGCAGATTCCGGCGGTGCAGCATGAGCCGGAGGTGGCGTGCCGCGTCGCCGTCCTCTTCCACTCCTCGATCGAGAAGCACGGGTTGGGGGGCAGCTCCGCCGATGTCGCGCACGACGGCATCCGTGGGATACCCGTGAATGGTCTCGCCGAGCGTGACAGTGGCTCCTTCCGCGAGGGAGAGGGTCTGGTACAAGCGTTTGAGCAGTACGTCCTCGCCTCCCAGAGGTAGGCCGTCCCGCTCCACAGCCTCAAGCAGCGCGCCGCCCACGCCTCCCCGCTTTCGCCAGAGTCTCTTGTCTCCCACCACGATGAGGTGACTGCGGGCCCGGGTGATGGCGACGTTCCACAGGTTCAGTTGTTCACCGACCCATGCGACGGAGCCCGGGTGCATACCTTCGCCGACGACGAGGGAGAACACCATGACGTCGCGTTCACCGCCTTGGAAGGTGTGCACCGTACCGATGCGCAGACGCTCCTCGTCGTACGGGCTCAGTCGCTTGCGTAGGGCTTCGGCCTGTGCAGTGAAGGGAGTGACGACACCGACGGTGGCCTCGGGCGGGAGCTGGTCCAGCAGATAGCGGACGCTCTCGTGTACCTTGCGGATCTCGTCCTCGTTGTGCCAGGAGCCACCGAACGGAGGCCGGGCGGCCCGCCCGGCCACATCCGTCCAGATCACGGCGGAACGGTTTGCCAGTGCTGGACGGCCACGGGTGTCGGTGAGAACGGTCAGCCCACCGTCGTAGAAGAACTCGTTGGAGATCCCCGCGATGTGAGGATGACAGCGGAAGTGCTCGTCGAGAAGCAGCGTGCCGCCCGCGGACTGCTCGGCCGCGTGGAAGGCGGAGTGGCGCCGGTAGGCGAGGTGGTGCTTCTCCAGCCAGTCGGACCGCATCCCGTTCCCGCGTCTGATGAGAGCCTCGCGGTGCGGGCTGGTCTTCGTGATGTGCGTGAGCTGCATGGGGTCGCCGATGACCAGGGCGCGCCGTGCGCGGAACAGCAGGGGCAGGACTTGGGGGATGGCGCATTGGCTGGCCTCGTCGATGACGACGAGGTCGAACAGGGCCGGGTCCGGTGGGAAACGCCGGGCGGACAGGCTGGTGACCGCCCATCCGGCCACCGCGGGCGCGGTCATCGAGGTTCCCGAGCGCCCGAGGACCTTTCCCAACTGCGGCCAGTCGCCGCGTTTGCCCTCCCGGGCCGTCAACAGCTCCATGATGCGGCGGCGTCCGGCCCAGGCGGCAGCTTGGACCTTGGTGGCGAGGAACGTACGTGAAGCGTCCTGGACGGCGCTCTCCGCATCGCGGAGGTCACGCGTGAGCGCTGTGTCGTCAACGGCGGCCCCGCGCTCGTGCCCGTCACGCCATTCCGCCTCGGCCGCGGCGAACCCGGCGAGCGCGAGGCAGCCCGTGACGGGATCACCGGCGTACCCTTCCAGGCCGACCTTGCGCAGAAAACGGGATCGGCGCCATGATCCGAGGAAGCGCGCGCGGGAGCGGCGGCGTGCGCTGTCCTCCAGCTCCCTCGGCAGTTGCGGGCCGCCGAGCAGCTCCTGCAGTTCGGTGACAGTGATCCCGAGCTGTCCCGCGTAGTGGGCTCGCGCCTCGCCTGCCCGGCGGAGCTTCAGCTCGGTCTCGGCGATGTGGGCCAGCTGCCGCCGTACCTCTGCCAGACGGTCGGCGGCCAGCATGGTCTCCATGGCTGCCGTGGCCACGGTGGTGGACGGCTCCGGGCCGGTACGCAGCGCGTGGAGCGCGGCGGTCTCGTGCTCCGCGTTGCTCTTGCCGGTCTTCCGTGCCGAGCCGGTGCGTACGACGCTGCCGGGCACCAGCTCGTCGCAGCGGCGCCATACTTCGTCCACGGCATCGTTGTTGGTGGACGCGACGAGCACGGTCTGGCCTGCCGCGATCGCCGTGGCTACGAGATTGGCGACCAGTTGGCTCTTGCCGGTGCCGGGCGGGCCCGTGGCCACGGTGAGGCGACGGGTCATGGCGGACCGGAGAACCAAGCTCTGCGCCTCGTTGCAGGGCAGCGGAGTCACGAGGCCCGTCGGCTCGGGATCTGTGTGGGCGAGGCATCGGATGCGCTGCGAGGGGTCGGGCGCGAGCACTCCGAGGGCAGTATTTCCGATCTGGTCTGTCTGTTCGGTGATGCGGGCGAAGTCGTTGAGAAGCCCCTTCGTGAAGTTCGTCTGGGGGCGTGCCGAGAACAGAACCGCGGTGTTGCGGGCCCCGTGGCCGGGTGTGCGCACGTCGATGTGGTCGGAGAGCTGGTCGGGGCGGAGCTCCTGTACGCACGGCAGCTCGAACTCCTGGGTGAGGAGGTTACGTACCTCCACCGCCATACGGTCGTGCTGTCCTCGATGCCAGGACGGCTGAAACGTGTCGATGAGCTGGTTGGCCTCGTCCTCGCCCAGCCAGTCGTGGGCCAACTGAGGGTGCGGCTGTACCGGCCCGTACGGCTTCAGCCGTACCTCGCCCTCGTCCTGGACGATCTCGACCCGGCGCACCAGCAGGGGCGCGAACTTCGGCTGCCGCCAGGCGCTCCCGGTGCGGGGCCCGGTGAGGAGCACGGCCGGATAGCCCGCCCAGAGCTCGGCGTCCTCCTCTGCCGCTGAATCAACCAGCGGGCCCGCTTCTTTGGGGAGCGCGACGCAGCCGTCGTCGTCGACGTCGCCGGAGATGAACCTTTCCGCGCCGTCCAGACACACGTACGAGGTGCCCTGCCGACTCACGTCCATGAGAGGTGTCTCGGCACTCTCGGCCAGGACGCACTCGCGGTAGTAGTCCAGCAGGTTGGTCCAGGTGGGTTGTGCGTGAGCGGACTTCTCGGCGTGTGGCGGTGCAGCTTCTCCCGCGGCTGTCCGGGGCCGAGGACTCAGAGGATTCAGGATGGGGGCTCGGCCGAAGGGGCTGTCCGCGATGACGATGCGGTCGTCGACGCCGAGCGCGGACTGCACCGGCACCTGACGCCCGCTGTCCTGGGCACGCATACGCCGGTTGACATAGTGGAACAGGTCGCTGACCGTCACCGCGCTGCCGCTGTCCTTGCTGACCTTCCCTGTGCGCAGCGCCTCGATGACCTCGCCGGTGAATGCTGACGGCTTCACATCATCGCCGCCGCCCGCGTCCGCGTACGAGTCCTCCCCGGCCCGTGAGGACGACAGGACGTACACGCCCCTGCTCGTCAGCGGGGGCCGCTCGCCGGACTTGGCCACGGAGCCGTCACCTTGCCGGTCCGACGTACGCAGACCCACAGCGAACCCGCCGCTGCGGCAGCAGTCGATCATCACGATCTTCTGCGGTGCGACGCACTCCTCCAACGCGTCGTTGAGAAACCCGGCGCTGACTCCGGTCGCGGCCACCCGGTCGTAGTCGGTGTCCTTGGCGACGAAGTGGAACTCGCCGCCGTCACGTACGGTGCGCACGCCGTGCCCGGAGACGTACACGAACGCGAGTTCGTCCTCGTCGCGCTCCTGGAGGAACTCACCGATGACTGCTCGCATGTCATCGGCGGCGAGATCGGATTCTGTCTGTACGGAGACGAAGTTGCCGATCTTGTGGTGCTTCAGGACCTGGGTGAGTCCCCATACGTCCGCCCTTACGGAAGCCAGCGAAGAGAAGCGGCCATCGTCGTAGTGCTCGTTGCCGATCAGGAGAGCTCGGCGCTTGTGGAAGCGGGTCACGTCGCGTCGTCGTCCGATGCGGTGCCGTCGTCGCCGGCGACCCGATCCTGAAACTCCCGGACCATGCGCTCCTGTGCGGCGTCCGGACGGCCGGTGATCTTGATGGAGTCGTCCCCGATGGTGACCACGACCTTGCGGTGCCGCTCCTTAGCGCACCACTCCTTGATCAGGGTGATCAGGACCTGGGACGCCGGACGGGCGACTGCCGCGGTGGTGGCGGCCCAGAGAGCCACCTCGCCGACACCTGTGCCCTTACTGCCCGGTTCGGCGGGCTCTTCGGCGTCATGGAAGCCGACGACGAGATCGTCTGCCCTCCGAAGACTGTCGTGCAGATCCCGGGTGAGACGCTCCTGCCGGAGTGTGTCACCCCCTGTGGGCACAGTGAGTGTCCACGGCGATCCCCCGTTGTGCATGTGCCGCTCCTTGCCTTCGCGTATGCGCTTGCTGGCCTGTCCAGCGACTTTGGCACGTAGGCCGTCGAGTGGGACAGCCGGGGATGAGCTGGAGGGACGGCATCCGGCCACTCCGCCCAGCGCCGGAGGGGAGGCGCCGGACCAGCTCGAGTCGGCACGGACCGGCAAGAGCCGGCTTCTCCTCCGGGACTCTCCTTCGTACGGATCAGCCTCGGGAACGGTCGTCGGACGATGCCGGCTCCGGCACCACCCTTATCGCGAGTGCGGTGCCGTCCGGCCGGATGGAACTCGCACCCCAGTCGTCGATGTCGTCCGGCTCAGGCCAGTCATTCCGCCGCTCGTAAGTCCGTCGGCGATACTCCTCCACCTTGCCCTTCGCGAGCAGGGCGTAGAGATCTGCGGCCATGCCTGAAAACGCCTCGACCCGCGTGCCGTTGACACGGAAGACCTGGTCAGTGCCGACGTACTGCTCGCCGGCGAAGCAGGCTTTCGCGTCGTGGACACTGGCAGTCCCGGCGTAGGCGGTTTCGCTGAAGTGCTTGCGGCCCTGCTCGTCGATCAAATACTGGCCGACAGTCCCACCGCCGCCGGCCAGGGAGAGCTGCCCGGCGGCGTGCGCCCGGGCGACGACGCGGCTGAACCACGAGAACTCCTTCTCGGGGATCAAGAATGCGTTGTGCCGTTCCGCCCCCAGCTCCTTGGGGAGGGCCACGGAGTCCACGTACGGCAGGGTCCGGCGGCCGATGGCCGTATCGGCTGAATCCGCACCGGCCGCCGGTCGTAAGGGAAGCTCGACACCTCCATCCGTGTGCAGGACATGCACCGTCACACCGGCGGCGGCCAGGAACTCGGTCGAGGTCGTGAGCGCGGGAGTCGCGTTTCGCTGCCCCAGATGGAATCGCTCCACGCGCTCACTGCCCCGGGCCAGCTGCCTGTATGTCGTGCGAGAGCTTGCGGAGGTCTTCGGCGTCACGGCCTGGTGGTTGCCGTTCACGGTCACCACGAAGACTCGGGAGCCTTCACCGGGACGCCATGCCTCCAACAGGAAGTCCGGCCGCGGCCTCGCGCCCAGAGTCCCGGCCGGCTTTGTTCGCGCGAAGCCGGGAAGCAGGACGGTTTCCGCGTCGACGATGCTGATCAGGTGGTCCGGATACCTTTCGCGAAGCGCCCATTCAGCGACGGCGAGCCCGAACGCTCGGCCCAGCTCCCTTGCCTGCATGGCCCGATAGGACAGTTCGGGCGCTTTCCCCTCATCGGTAAGGCGCAGACTTCCGTGCCGGTCGGCGGCGAAGGCGCGGCAGTATTTCAGCGCCTGCCAGTGCTCAGCCAGTCCCCTGCCTCGTCCTTGCCGCGCCAAGGCCGTACCACGCGCAAACGTCGCGAGCACATCCCATGGAGTCACCCATAGGGGACCACGCTCGGGCCGGGGTAGTTGGCGCAGGCCCGGCTTGCGGGGACCATGACCTTCGTTCGAGGTCTTCTTTTTCGCCCGCTCGCGGTCGACGGCGTTGGCTGCTTTCCCCACTCCGGCGCTGAGTTCGGTCGATGAGTTCACCTGCACGGTCAGAAGGTCACCGAGACGCTTGATCACGTCGAAGGCCGTGGAGTCCATGCAAAGGGACGGTAGGAACCCCCGATATCGACGACAAGAATGCGATTCAGGCCATGGTGGCGCCATCGCCCAAATCCGTGAGTAGCTGGACGAGGTTCTTCTGGTTGTACGCAGCGATGCCGTGGTACCCCCGGCGCGTACCCCGTGCGGCCATGGCGAGGCTCCGGTCCTGTGGCCCGACAGCCAGGTGGGCGAAAAGTTGCCAATCAGCCAGTGGCTGATTGGCAACCTGATGCTCCGGCGCTGCTTCCTTGATCCTGCTGTGCCAGAGCACATGGGAGGAGCATGGCAGTGGCACGGAAGTTGCGGACCTCAGCTGCGCGTAGACGTCGGCAGCGGCATCTCAAGATTGGGGCCACCGCCGGGGGCCTCGGCCTTGTCGCGGTAGTGGCGTTTTGGGGCGTGATCTGGCCCTATCTCGTCGGTGTACTTGCTCTCAGTAGCCTCGGCGGTGGCGGGTGGTGGCTGTGGCGCACCGATCGGTTCATCAGGGGCGGTGATCGGCAGTGGCGGCATGACGAGGCCGTGCGGGCAGGGCAGCGGACGCTTGCCGAGATTGACGTGATGACGGGGACGGAGTTTGAGGACTTCGTCGTAAAACTGTGCCGTCGTGACGGGTGCACTGATGTCCGGGGGGTCGGTGGCTCACACGACAACGGGGCTGACGTGCTGGGGCACCTTCCCGATGGGCGGAGCATGGTGATCCAGTGCAAGCGATACGCGCCCAAGCGCAAGATCCCCAGCCGGGAGGTCCGGGATCTGCTTGGTGCGAAGGTGCACTTCAAGGCCGATGTGGCGATCTTCGTGGCCACCACTTACTTCAGCGGCCCGGCGGAGATGTTCGCCGCGGAGAACGACATCCTGGCGGTCCACCGTGATCACTTCGGTCTGTGGAACAACGGTGCCTCACTGCTGTCGCTCAGTGCGGTCAACGGTACGGGGCAGGGAGACCGTCGGCACCGGGAGCGCTGGAAGGAGACGTACGGGTAGGAGCGTCTTCCACCGGGCGTAGTAGTCGGATCGCCAGTCGTTTACCGGGCAGGTCGTCGAACATCAGGTCCTACGCGTTGGTGGGCGGGTAAGAGACGGGTCTCGGCGAACTGCAGGGGCGCCTTTGCCGCAGTGGTGAAGGCGGCGGGGCCTTCTGGGAGGTGGGTGAGGACGCCGAGGAGGAGGGTGTGGGAGACGGCCAGGAGGGGGCCGTGGCGCCCAGCGGTGTGGTGGAGGAAGGCGGCGCAGTGGCGGGCACGGGTGTGGAGGTCGGTGAGGCTTTCGCCGTCTTCGCAGCGTAGGGAGGGGTTGGCGAGGCGCCGCGCTCGCCAGGCGCGGTAGGCCGGCGGGTAGGTCTCGGCCGTGCGGCCGAGAACGATGCTCGGGGCGCGCCATTCGGCAAGGAGGCCGGAGATGGCCACGATCGGCAGGCCCGAGAGGTGCGAGACGAGGGTGGCGGTCTGACGGGCGCGGGGGATCGGGCTGGTGACGATCGCGGTGATTCCCTCAGGGAGGGGCAAGGAGCGGCGTACCTGCTCGCGGCCCTCCTGCGTGAGGGCGGCTTCGTGCGGGGCGTGGTAGCCGGGGCGGTGACCTTCGTAGGCGCCGTGGCGCATGAGCCAGATGTCAGCCAAGGATCCAGCCTCCGTCGACGCGCAGGGTCTGGCCGGTGATGAAGCCGGCGTCGTCGGTTGCGAGGAAGGCGACGGCCGAGGCGATGTCCTCCGGGCGGCCCCGGCGCTGGACACACTGGCGGGCGAGTTGCCTGACGGCCATGGCTTCCGAGTCGTCGACGACGGTGTCCTCGGCGGGGACGCGGATGGAACCGGGGGCGACACAGTTCGCGGTGATGCCGGCTGGACCGAGTTCGCGTGCGAGGGCACGGGTGAGTCCTTCGAGGCCGGCCTTGGCACTGATGTAGCCGGCGAGGTCGTGACGGCCCGCCGTGGCGAGGACCGAGCCGATGGTGATGATCCGGCCCCAGCCGGCGGCCGTCATGGCAGGGGTCAGCTCGTGGGCGAGGAGGTAGTGGCTGGTCAGGTTAGAGGCCAGAGCCTCGTCCCAGTGAGCTGGCGTTGTCTCCGTCCACGGGCGGCGCGGGTAGGCGCCGGCGTTGCTGACCAGGATGTCGATCGGACCGAGCTGGTCGTGGGCCTGGTGACAGAGGGCGCGCACGGCCTCGGCGTCGCGGAGGTCGGCTGCCAGGCTGATTGTGGCGCCGCCGCTGCCGCTGATGTGGGCGGTGAGCTCGGCTGCGGCCAGGTCATCGTCGAGGTGCGCGAGGGCGACGGTGGCGCCGTCGGCAGCGAGACGGCGGGCGATGGCCGAGCCGAGGCCGCCGGTGGCTCCGCTGACCAGGGCGGTGCGGCCGTTCAGAGAGCCGGGCATGGCGACTCCAGCGGGCAGAAGTAGGTGGTGGGGTCGAAGGTGGGGCTCATGGCCTCGGCGAGCCGGGCGAGGAGGAGGAGCCGGTCCTCGGAGGCCAGGTCGGCCAGGTTGTAGACGCCGAGGATGCGCATGGCGAGGTAGGGGCGGAGCAGGTTCGCCAGGTCCTCGCCGGGCCAGAGACGGTCCGCGACCGGTCGTACGAGCTTGTTCCAGTACGCGGTCACGGCGGCTCGCCGAGGTGCAGAGAGGCGCGGCGTGTAGTCGATGTGGATGGTGCTGGTGGTGTGGTCGATGGCCGCTCGTCGGATCTCTGGGGTGTTGGCCGGGACGTGGGTGAAGGTGGCGGGGTGGTCGGCGAAGGCGGTCGGGTTGTACGTGGGTGCGAGCCAGCCGCCGAGAGCGGAGGCGTACCAGAGGAAGTTGGCGAACTCGCCGGGGATGCTGTTCATTCCCGCGGTGTCGTAGTCGAACCAGGCGAGCGGGTGGGCGAGGTTGACATCGGTGGGGTCGCCTTGGGTGAGGGCCGCCCAGACCGGCTCTGCCGTGGCGAAGTGTGCGCGCAGCCAACGGAGGGTGGCGGCCCAATCCAGGTGGTGTCGGCGGCCGTTGATCTTCAGGGCGTAGGTGTTGAGGCGGGATACCGGGATGTCGACGAGGCCGTCGGCGATCAGGAAGTCCTTGCCAGCGTAGTACGTGTCGAGTCGGCCGCCGGGTGCCGCGCGGTCCCAGTACAGCTTGCGGACGACGTGCGCCGGATCGGCCGGCCATGCCGTCGTGAGGATGACCTCCTGATACGCGGCCGTGAGCTCCTCGATGTAGGTGTGGAGGTGGCTGGTCGGCCCGTCTGTGTTGAGGAGGTCGAGCAGAAGTCCCTGGTCGGTGCCGCCGGGCAGGCGTTCGTACGCGAGGAGGTGTCCGCCCGGTACGCGCAGGTGGGTGTGGAGGGCGGGGACACGGTAGTGCCGGGCCAGGCGGGCGTGGCCGTGGATCTCCTCTCCGGCCTCGGCCGGGTTGCGGGTGTACTTCAGGAGCAGCGAGTGGCCGAAGAGGTCGACCGGGCAGAGCAGGTTGCGGGTGAAGCGTCGCACCGGCCCGACCCGAAAGAGAGGCCGGAAGGTCATCGCCCCACCTCGTTGAGTAGTTCGAGGCCGACCTGGGCCAGCGCGGCGGGCGGGAAGGCGTCCATGTGCACGTCCGAGTTCGGGGCGATGGCGTCGCGGACGGGGCAGAGGTCGCCCTGGTGCATGCGGTCGGACAGGTTGGTGGCGACGGCATGGTGGTGCGACAGGCCGGTGCGCCACTTGCTGTGGCTGTGGCGCGCGTACAGGCCGATGACCGGCGGTCCGCCGCGATCCTGGCCGCCGCGCGCCATCGCGGCGAGGTGGGTGAGGCCGGTGTCGTTGCCGACGATCAGGTGGCAGTGCGGGAAGAGGTCGACGAGGCCGTCGGCTGGCATCCCGTCGATGTGGAGGGCTTGCACGTGACGCCGGGGAGCCTCCGCCGTGACGCGGAGGCCGTGGCCTGGGTTACCGCCGATGAGCAGCAGCCGGGCCTGGGCCTGCTGTGCCTCGGCGATGTGCTCGGCGAGGGCGATGAAGCGCTGGGCGGTGTAGTCCTTGCGCTCCGGCCAACTGGTGGCGGTGATGGCGGCGATGGTCAGACCGCCCAGCCAGCCCACCGAGCGCAGCTCCTCCACGAGGTTGTTCGGCCCGGTCGCGAGGGTGGGAGCGAACGGAGCCGTGCCGGGCAGGCGGATGCCGAGGCGGCGCTCCAAAGCCAGGTAGTGCCGGGCGGGCAGGTCCGGGTGGGTGCGGCCGTCGCTCGACCAGCACGGCGGGGCGGCTGGGTCGAGCACCAGGCTCACCGCCGTCTCCGAGCCGTGCGCCTCAACGCCCGTGCGGTCGCCGATCACGGCTCGCCAGCCGCTGGGAGCGCTGGCCTGGGGCTGCGTGATCAGCCCCGTGCGGGCGATCAGCCCTGCGTACGGACCCACCGCCCGGACGGCCACGCGTACCGACCGCAGCCGCATCCAATCGAGGACCGCGCGGACCCCCGACAGTGCGAGGAGCGTGTCACCGAGCTTCCCCTCGAAGGCCACGACGATCTCGCCGCACCCGCTCAGGCGGTGGACAAGCTCGGCGGAGGCAGCCAGGGGTAGCGGTGCGCCGACGGGAACGCTGTCCCGGTCGTATCCGAGCGGGGTGGTGTGGACGGCCCCGGCGGGGATGATCAGGGAACCGTGGTGGGACCGGATCCCCGCCGGGGCCAGAGCTGTCATTCCGCGCCCTCGATCGTGGTGAGCGAGACGAGCGGCAGACCGAGGTCGGTGAGCAGGTCGCGGGCTCCGCGGGTCGTGTCCTCCACCAGGCAGGCCGCCGCCAGCGGGACGGCGCGGGCCTCGCGGAGGCGGCGGGTGAGGTCGGCGAGGGTCCGGCCGGTGGTGATCTCGTCGTCCACGATGACGATGCGCTGGCCGGGAGTGATGCCGTACGCGAAGACGTCGGTGCGCATCGCGTGGGGCTCGCAGAAGCGGACCGCGCCGTCGAGCGGGAGGTGCAGCTTCCAGGCGATCTTGTACGGGAGTTGAGCGGCGCCGGCGAGGGAGACGGTTGGCAGGATGCCGCCGGCGTCCAGGCCGAGGAGGAAGTCCACGGAGCCGAGTTCTTCCGGGACCTGCTCCTGGAGCAGACGCCACAGGCCGGCCCCTGTGTTGGCGAGGGTCTCGGGGTGGACCGGGTCCTCCAGGCCGTCCAGGGAATGGATGACGCGCTCACGGCGGCTCGTGGCTCCGACGCTGAGCCGTTCGACGATCCGGGCGGTGAAGGATGGCACGGCGATGGTTTCGGGCATGGCGAAGCTCCTGTCGGACGGAGAACGAGGAGGGAGAGGGAGCCTGTTCAGGCAGCGAGCTGGGCGGCGTACCAGGTGAGGAGCTGGTCGACGGCCACGGTGACGGGCTTGAGGACGAGCTCGGCCTCGCCGTCGCGCCAAGCGCTGGAGATCTCGGCCAGGGAGGGCGTCGCGAGGGCCGTCAGGCCCGGCATGCGGGAGGCTGCGGCGAGGATCCGATCGGGGCCGGACTCCCACTGGTTGTGCTCGCGCAGGAGCAGGCGGCAGGCGAGCACGAGGTGCTTGTAGAGCTGCCGCAGTGCGGTCGGCCCCGCGTCGGCGCGCAGACGGCGCGTGGTCAGGATGACCTGGGGGAGTTCCCGGACAGCGGCGAACGCCAGCTCGCCTCGGCTGATCGTCGGCAGTTCGAGGCCGGGTGCGGCATGCAGAACAGGGCCGGGTGCGGCATGCAGAACAGGGCCGGCCTGCTGGAGCTGGTGGAGGACGAACGCCAGGCGCGGGGTGAGGCGCCGGGCGGTCAGTTCGCCGGGGGTGACGAGGGTGGGGCCGAGGGAGGCCGCACCGCCGAGGGCGGTCCGGTACTGTTCCAGGGCCTCGTGTACCCGACCGATGGCCTCGTGCTCGGCGATCACGAGGAGGTCCAGGTCGGACCAGCCGGCGATCCAGCTGCCCTCGCCGGGGCTGCCGGTCAGGGCGGCGAGCCGCACGCCGGGGCCGTAAGCCCGTACCGCGTCGGTGAAGTCGGCCGTCGCCGAGGCTACGGCGGCAGGCAGCCCCAGCCCGTACGGAGTGGCCGCGCGTAGCGCCGTGGATGCGGGCGGGGCCGCGATGCGCCGGAGCCGGGCGCGGAGGGCGGCGATGCTGCCGGTGTTGTCGATGACGTGGTCGGCGAGCGCGGCTACCTGGTGGGCGCCACGGCTCATCTTGATCTCGTCCTTCGCGGCGACGGCCTGGGCCGGAGTGCCGGACCGCTCGACGCGAACGGCGAAGGAGGCGTCCAGGTAGACGATCTGGAGTGCGTCGCCCATGAGTCGCTTGAGCTCGGCGATCGAGGCGTCGTCGTGGACGGACTCGATGGTGAACAGCTCCGTGTCGACGTGCGCGTCCGCGAAACGGTTCAGCTCACCGAGCAGCAGCTCGGCCTGCCGACGGGCCGACAGGGCGTACGGGTCCGCGAGACCGTCCCGATGGGCCGCCTGCCGCAACAGGAAACCGATCTTGAAGCGTTGCGCACCGCAGGTGCGCTGGACGAACTCGGCGCTTGTGCTCTTGCCGCACTCGCTCAGTCCACCGAAGGCGAGGACCCGGCGCAGCCGCCGACTCGGCTTGATCTCTGCGGGGGCGGCGCCGTCCCGGCCGTACAGCTTGAAGCGAGCCGGTACGGGGAGCCGGCGGCGGCCTGCGACGACGTCGGAGACCAGCGCGTCGAGGGCGGCGCACAGTTCCTCCCGTTGGCCGTGAAGGACGGGGACACGTCGGCGGGCCAACTCGTTCCGGCAAGCTGCCCGTTCGCTGTGCCAGATCCTCAGTGTCAGCACCGAGAGGCGGTCGACGACGGAGGCGAGCGTCTCGGTGTGCAGCGGTATGTCGGCGCGGCCCGCGTCGGCCAGCGAGCCGAGGACCTCGTCAGCCCGCTCGGCGAGCAGGTTCCGTTCGGCATTGAGCTGGTCGATCTCGCGCTTGCAGTCGGCGACCTGGGCGGCGGAGAGTAAGGCGCCGCGCACCCGGTCCTCGGTGTCCCACAGGCGCCCGTTGACGGTGTGGAGCCGGGTGATGATGTCGTCCAGGCGGTTCCGGTCCTTGTCCGGGAGCGCGGCGATGGCGCGGGACAGGCCGGACGGCAGGACCAGGGGCGGGGAATTCTGAGTCATCGGGGCCTCCCGTTGGTGGGTTGGTTGAGGCCAAGGCGAGCGATCAGGTCGGCGTGGACGTCGTTCAGGGAGCGGCCCTCGCAGTCGACGACCGCGCTGAACACACCATGGTCGACCTGGCGGAGCAGAACCGCGTGCAGTGTCTTCTGGTACTCCGGGTAGATCCCGGTCCACGGGCGGCCCTCGCGGGCGCTGGTGATGGCGTAGCTGCGTTCGGCGTCGGATGACGGGAGCAGGAGGATGGACGTCTCGGGTGTGGCAGCCCGCGAACCGGCGATTCCCGTCACGGTCCTGAACGCCTCGCCGACGGTCAGCCTGTCCTTGACCACGCAGGTCGCAGCGGCCACGGCGAGCAGCATGGGCAGGCCCCGGTCCAACAGACCCGTACGCCCGGTCTTGCGTGCGGCGGCCCGCTTGGCGTGACCGGCGAGCAGCATCTCGGTCAGCTCGACGGTCGTGGACGTCTCGAACCACCACTGGGCGTAGTCGCCGGCGGCCACCCGTGCCCAGGGCTCGGGATCATGCTCGTGCACCGCGCCTAGCGGCTGGAAGCTGTCCCACCGTTCGGCCAGCCGCACCAGGTGGGTCGTCTTGCCGACGTTGTCAGGGCCGTTGAGGCTGACGAAGTCCGGGGCTCGCGTCATCGCTCACGCCTCGCGGATCGGGGTGTCGAGTACGGAGGTGATCGCGTAGGTGTTGGCGGCGATGAACTCGGCGAGCTCCGGAGGCATCAGATTCAGTTCGCGGACTGCCCCGCTGGTGAACGGGACTCGTACGACCTCGTACTCGCCCCGCTCCGGTTTCGCGAACTCCGTTCCCGTACGCGCGGCCAGGTCCATCGACTCCAGGCGCGCGGCGAAGATGTGCTGGACGCCGACGCCGCCCTCCAACTGGTCGGTGATCAGGTGGACCAGTTCGGCGCGCGCCAGCTTGCCGCCGAGCTCCTCGAACACCTCCCGGTGCAGAGCCGATTCGATGGTCGCGTCGTCCGTCTCGACCCCTCCGCCGACCGTCACCCAGTACGGCTCCCTGCCCGGCTTGGTGCGCTTGATCAGGACCAGGTCGTCGCCGTCGAGGAGGATGGCGCGGGCGTTGCGCTTGACGATGTCGGTCATGCCGGTTGCTCCTTCTGGTGGTGGTGCAGGAGAGAACGGCGGAGGGGCTGCCTGGTGGTGGCCGGCCCCGGCGCGGTGGATTCAGCATGGAGCAAGACGGTTGCAGAGTGTGATGTACGGATGCTGCAGCAATGCCGCAGCGCTGCTGAACAAGGCTGGCTACGCTGGTCGTTCGGTCGTTTCGCCGCGTGATGGACAGGGGGTGCCACGGTGGTCACGGTGCAGAGATGGTCCGGCCGGGAGGCCCGGCTGCTACGCGATGCCCTGCGCATGAGCCTGCGGGATTTCGCCGCGTACCTGGGGGTCAGCGACCGTACTGTGTCGAACTGGGAGGCAGGCGGTGCCGGCTACCAGCCTCGCGCCGAGTCTCAGGGCATTCTCGACACCGCGCTCGGTCGCGCACCCGACGACGCGAGAACCCGGTTCGCGGAAGCGCAGGGAATGAGTGACACGGCTGCACCTGTCACGGGGCGGATAGAAGTCGACTCTCACAAGTTCCTGCCGGTCTTCATCGGTGTCGAGCGCGCCGGCCGACTTCGGGAGTATCTGACACCGAGTGGGGGCGCTCAGTGGCTGGAGTCCTCCTCGACCCGACTGGACCACCCCGAGGCGCAGAGCTGTGTCCTGCACGTCTTCGCATGCGGGGTGGCCGTCTTCCACCTTGTCCAGCCGCACGAACCCGCCGCGTTGACCGACCTGGCCGTCTGGCGCTACCGCTCCTACGCGTCCGACCTTCCGTGGGCCCGGGACAAGATCCGCGAACTCCTCGAAGGGGACCACGCCGGGGCCCCCAACCCTGAATACGTCCTTTCCCTCTATTGGCTCACCTCCGGTCCGTGGGCCGGGGACGCCTACGACACCGCGCTGCGCCTGCTCTCCACTCCCTCGGTTCTGGTCGACCGCGGGGCGCCGGGTGGTCCCGCGCCCTTAGCCTGCACGGTCGAGGAGTCGCTTCTTGCCACGGGCTTCGACCACCCGGACATCGTTTCCTTCGGCGTACGGGGAGTGTCCACCGCCTACGCCGGCTGGTCCGGCGTCGCCTACGCCTCCCACTCCAGCGAGCGCAGCCTCACCACCGATGAGCTGGTCGCCTGCGAGCTGACCGTCCAGGCCCTGTGGTGTTTCACCCGCCACATCCAGCAGATGGTCGAGGACGGCCAGGACCCCTCCATGCCGGAGCGGTACGGCTGGCGATTCCTGCGTGCCGCGGCTTCCCGGCTCACCACCGCCCGTGCTCAGGAGACCGCGCAGCACGTCCTGATGCGGGAGGCCATCATGAAGACCAGCGGATTGGCCGAACGGCTGCGCACCGCGCAGGAAGCTCTGCGCGAGAGCGCCGGCTGAGAACGGGCAGGAGTGAGAGCCGATGGACATCAGCAGTGCCGCACTGGTCGTGATCGACATGCAGAACGGCTTTGTGAACCACCACAGTCGCCACGTCGTGCCCACAGTCGCCGACCTCGTCGCCAGATGGTCCGCCGCCGGGCGCCCTGTCGTCTTCACCCGGTACTTCAACTATCCCGACAGCCCCTACGAGCGCTTCTTCCAATGGCGCCGACTCCAGGAACCACCCGAGACCGACATCGTTCCCGAGCTCGCCGAGGCGGCGGGCCACGCGCACGCAGGCGTCGACAAGACCGGATACACGCTCTTCACACCCGAGGCCGCAGAACTGATGCGACGGGCCGGCTGGACCGACCTCGTCTTCTGCGGAATCGCCACCGAGAGCTGCGTTCTGAAGTCCGCCGCAGACGCCTTCGAGCACGGATACGCACCCTGGATCGTCACGGACGCCTGTGCCAGTGACGCCGGCCCGGACGTCCACGACGCCGGTCTGCTCGTCGCCCGGCGCCTGATCGGAACAGGCCAACTCGTGGACATTGAGCATGTGATGGGCCAACTCGATACGCGTACGGCCGACCCGGTGCTGGAATAGCCCCATGGCCGACGCACCGCTCGACACCGACCTGATCATCATCGGCGGAGGACCGGCGGGCTGCGCCGCCGCCCGCATGGCCGCCGGCGTGGGCATGCGCACGATCCTGGTCGAGCCGGACCGGCTGTGCCGCAATCTCTACCGGATCCCGGCCCTGAACAACGTCCTCGGCGGCCACACCAACGGCCCCGACCTGGCCGACGCCATCGTGGCGGAGCTGAAGGGCACCGAGCTGTGCCGCCTCGAACTCGGCAGACGTGTCACCGAACTCCGCGCCGATGACGACCGGGTGACCGTCACGGTCGACACCGGTGCGCGTCTCACGGCTCCGTACGCCGTCGTCGCCACCGGCGTCGGCCCCCTCCAGCCCCACGACGTCACCTGGATCACCGCCCCCAGCAGCCGTGTCCTGCCTCCGCTCTGGGAGGCCGAAGCCGACGACGCCGAGGGGCGCACCCTCCTTGTCCTGGGCGGCGACCGCCCGATCGGCACGTTCCTGCGCGCCCACCCGGCCACGGACACCCGCCTGCTCGTGGCGTACCCGGCAGCCGACGCGTACAAGATCGAGGAAATCCGGGACGATCTCCGGGTCACCCTCGTCCCCGTCGATCACCTGACGTTGAAGGCCGCAGAGGGCACCCCGGTGTCGGCGGAAGCAATGGGCCAGGATGGCACGAAGCGAACGATCGCAGCGGATTCCGTCTACCTCAGCATCGGCAACGCCCCGACCGCGCCGCCCGGCGATCTGACCCGGGGCCCGGACGGATACTGCCCGTCGACCGACCAGCACCCCCGCGTCATCGTGGCCGGCGACCTCCGCTCCGCCCGCTTCCAGCGAATCATGACCGCTCTGGGGTCAGGCAGCGAGGCCGCACTGCACGCCTACTACGCAGCCAGGGACGTGCCCACCAAGGGCTGAGACCACAGCGGTGGGATACGCGCGACGACCTACGCACTCGGGAAGGGACCTCCGTGACCACTGAGGTCAATCCGGCGGTCGCAGCCGTCGTCGTCGTGCAGGACGGGCGGGTGCTGCTCGTACGACGGCGAGTGTCGGAGGGCGCGCTTTCGTGGCAGTTCCCGGCAGGGAAGATCGAATCCGGCGAGAGTGCGGGGGAGGCGGCGGCGCGCGAGGCCCGGGAGGAGACTGGGCTGCTGGTGATTCCCCAGATCGTGCTCGGGCAACGGGTTCCCCCATGACCGGCTGGGAGATCCACTACATCGCGTGTAGACGCTCTGGCGGCGAAGCGGGCATCGCGAGTCCGGACGAGGTAGCCGATCTGGCTTGGGTCGCGCACGGCGAGATCCCGCACTACGTGCCCTACGAACTGTTCAAGCCGGTACGGGACTATCTCGATGAGGCTCTACTCTCGTGATCCGGGCCAAGCCGGACACCGCCCTTCGGGGTTCACTGCGGTAAGGGCGAGAGACGTTGAGGTCCAGAGCCCGATTGTGGGCAGGGCGAGTTGCGTCATACAGGGGTTTCCAGAGAGGCCCGCCGCGCCGTTCGGGCAGGCGTAGGCTCAGACGGGCGGCATGGGCAAGTGGTGAGGTGGATCGGCGCCGTGTGGTCAGGCGCGGGACCGGCTCCTGCGGGCTGTGCCGGTGAGGACGACGGTTGTGGTCATCTCGGTGAGACGGGAGGCGACGCGGTCGCCGACGGCGTCGCGCAGCGCGGCGGTCGGCGGATTGGTCGTGATGAGCGGGGGAGCAGATCGGTGTAGCGGCGGTTGATCAGCCGATACGTGATCTCCTCGGTCCACTCCGACTGCTTGGCCGCGCCGAGGTCGTCCAGGATCACCAGCGGGCAGGTGCTGAGAGTGGCGAGGTCTCGCTCGGCGTCGTGGCCGGCGCGTGGGCGCAGGCGGGCGTACAGGTCCGGCGATCGTGGCCATGCAATTCTAAAGGGGTGTTGGCAGCTCGTGGTCCGACAAAAGCTGCGACAGCACAAGTCGTGTGCGTCTGCCTCCTTGGATGCGCGCCGAATCGGCCAAAAGAGCTGCGGACTCAGGCCACGCCGTCCTCTCGCACCACGTCGGCGATCTGCTGTGCGATCTCCTCGATGGAGTATTCACCGGTGCTCATTGCCACCTTGTCCGCGAGGGAAGGGCTGTAGCGGCGAACATCGTCTGCGCTCAGGTTGTGCCAGATTGGCAGGAGCGACTGCTCCCCAGCCACGTTGCGGGTGACGAGTCCGTCAAGTTCGTGATTTGTCCAGCCCTTGGAGATGAAGGGCTCGGAGAGCACTACGACGCCGTATCGGCTTGCTCTGATCCCTTCATCGATCTTGCGACGGAGGCTGTGTCCGATCCGCATCTGAGCTTCATCTAGCCGGACAGTCACGCCCAACTTGGTAAGCGCGTCCCGGAGGGGCCGGGCAACAGCTGCCTTGTCCTCGGACGCGTGCGAGATGAAGACGTCCCAGGTCTGGCCGCCCAGCACGTCTCCGGCTGGTTCCTCCGGCTCATGGACTGCGACGGAGCGGGCTGGGTTGCCCTGCGACTCCCGGGCCATCGGGAGGGGCCCGCGCGGAGGTGGCTGCACCTGAACAGATGCTGCGATGCGGCCAGCATTGCCGCCGAGGTCGATAGCCACGACCCAGTGTCCGTTTCTCGGGATGGTGATCCGGTGAGGAGAGCGATTGACACGACCACCGAGGTATTGGTACCTCCTCCCCGACTTGTACTTGGTGTACTCGCTGCGAGGCATCACCTGGACGTTGGCTTGCTTGCGCAGGGTGACGACGACTACGGAGCCTCTCTTGAGGCTGCCGAGGTCTTTGACGAGGTGGTCCACGGGCTCTCCTGGGACGTGCGGCGAATCACCTCTCACGGTAGGGGCGGCCACTGACAGTCAAAGGTCAGCGAAGTCTGATCGGTGGACGCCCTGCCGACTGAAACTCCCCAACCCACTGGCGTTCTCGTGCGAGCTGTCCGGGGAGCCGCCTCCCGCACTTGGCTCCCGAAGCGCTCGAGGAAACCACTTAGGGGCCTGATCCGCTAAGCGGATCAGGCCCCTAACCTGGTGTTTCATCTGTCGGGGTGGCGGGATTTGAACCCACGACCTCTTCGTCCCGAACGAAGCGCGCTGCCAAGCTGCGCTACACCCCGATGTCCACCGGACTCCCGGCGACATCGATTACTTTAGCCCACCGGCGGCCGGAGGCGAAATCCGGTTTCCTCGGTGCTGGATCCACCCCGCCACGTTCGGCCGGATGTGGTCCACGGCGGTGATCAGGCTGGCCAGCGCGGTGAAGAGGAGACCGAGGGCGAGGGCATGGGTGAGGGTGCCGGTGTAGCCGTAGGTGTCGACGTCGAGGAACGGGTACGGGTAGCGGGTCGCGGTGCCGGGGGAGAGCAGGGCTCCGCGGGTCAGAACCAGGCCCAGGTAGGCCGCCGGGGCCGTCAGCCACAGCGGGATGTGGGCCAGGCGCAGGCTCCGCGGCGCGGTCAGCAGGAGCCAGTCCGCGGTGACCGCCACAGGGGTCACCGTGTGGAGCAGGAGCGTCGCTGCGAGGGACCAGCCCGCCCCGGGGGCCGGGGTCTCCGGGTAGTTCACGAGCACCAGGTGGTGCATCAGGGCGGTGATCGCCGCGAGCAGCAGCACCCCGCCCGTCAGGTACGGAGGAAGTGGCTGAGCGCCTCGCCAGGAACGTGCCGCCGACCAGCCGAAGGCCACCGCGACCAGCAGGTTCGCCAGGACCGTGAAGTGGATCAGGGGTGGAGGGGTGTAGCCGGTCGCCAGGGTGATGGCCGGGCCCGCCACCGCCGCCCCGCATGCCAGCGTACGCAGGGCCGTGGCCCAGGGGCGGCGGGGGCCGGTGGGGTCCCGGAGCACCTCTGCGGCCCGGGGGCGGGGGAGCAGGGCGGTCCGGGGCGCGGTCATGATTCGTACCGTAAGGGGGTGGGAAGACCCCCGCGATTCGTCGGCCGCCCTCCGCCGTCGACCGCTCCGGTGCGCCTCGGCCCCGGCCCGTCGCGTACGCGTCCCCTCGGATGCCTGCGGCCAGTCGTGCCCACCAGCCCGTCCCCCGGCGCCCGCAGCCCGCCGCGTCCCCCCCACGCGCGCCGTCCGGGCAGTCCCACCCCTCGGGCCTCGCCACCCGTGTCAGCGGCCCGCCTCCTCAGGCCTCGCCACCAGCGTCAGCAGCCCCGCCTCCTCAGGCCTCGCCACCAGTCTCAGCAGCCCCGCCTCCTCAGGCCTTCGCCACCAGTCTCAGCAGCCCCGCCTCCTCAGCCCTTCGCCACCAGCGTCAGCAGCGTCGCCTCCGGCGGGCAGGCGAAGCGGACCGGGGTGTAGCGGTTGGTGCCGCAGCCCGCGGAGACGTGGAGGTAGGCGCGCTGGTCGCCGACCGTGTGGCTCGACAGGCCCTTGACCCTGTCCGTGTCCAGGTCGCAGTTGGTGACCAGTGCCCCGTAGAACGGGATGCACAGCTGACCGCCGTGCGTGTGGCCCGCCAGGATCAGGGGGTAGCCGTCGGCCGTGAAGGCGTCCAGGGAGCGCAGGTACGGGGCGTGGACCACGCCGATGGAGAGGTCGGCGCCGGTTTCCGGGCCGCCCTGGACCTCGGCGTAACGGTCCCGCTTGATGTGCGGGTCGTCCAGGCCGGTGAACGCCAGCTCCATGCCCTCCAGCTTGAGCCGGCCCCTCGTGTTCGACAGGTTCAGCCAGCCGGCCTCGTCGAAGGCGTCGCGCATCGGCTCCCACGGGTTGTGGACGACCCCGACCGCGGGGGCGTTGCCGTTGAGGCCGTGCTTGCCCTGGACCTTCTCCAGGAGGTAGCGGGCCGGGTTGCGGAGCTTGGGGCCGTAGTAGTCGTTGGAGCCGAAGACGTACACGCCCGGGAACTCCATCAGCGGGCCGAGCGCGTCCAGCACCTCGGGCACCGCGTCCGGGTCCGAGAGGTTGTCGCCGGTGTTCACCACGAAGTCGGGGCGCAGGCCCGCCAGCGACTGGAGCCAGGCGCGCTTCTTGCGCTGACCGCACACCATGTGGATGTCGGAGACCTGGAGCACGCGCAACGGGCGTGCCCCAGGGGGAGTACCGGAACGGTGACCCTTCGCAGGCGGAACGAGCGGGCCTCGAACCCGGCGGCGTAGGCCAGTCCGGCGGCGCCGACCGCCGCGCCGACTGCCGTGACTTTCAGGGGTACTCCGTAGCGTGCGCGCATGCGCCCATCGTCGCAGAAGCGGAACGCCCGGAGAAAAGGCGAGAGGGAGCGAGAGGGAGGCGAGAGGAAAGGTGAGGGGAGGGAGAGGGAAATCGGTGGGCGGTTCCGGCCCCATACCTGTCACAATCACGGCATGACCACGCTCAAGTCCAAGCTCAAGGAAGACCTCCACACGGCCATGAAGGCGCGTGACGAGCTGACCTCGTCCACCCTTCGGCTCACCCTCACCGCGATCACGAAGGAAGAGGTCAGCGGCACGTCGGCGCGTGAGCTCTCCGACGACGAGGTGCAGAAGGTGATCGCCAAGGAGGCGAAGAAGCGCCGTGAGGCGGCCGAGGCCTTCGCCCAGGGCGGCCGGACCGAGCAGGCCGAGCGCGAGAAGGCGGAGGGCGAGCTGCTCGACGGGTACCTGCCCAAGCAGCTCACGGATGACGAGCTGAACGTCATCGTGGCGTCGGCCGTCGAGGAGGCGAAGGCCGCCGGGGCCGAGGGGCCGCGCGCGATGGGCGCCGTCATGAAGATCGTCAACCCGAAGGTCGCCGGGCTCGCCGAGGGCGGCCGGGTCGCCGCCGCGGTGAAGAAGCTCCTCGCCGGCTGAGGCATCGCCGAGCGGAGCTGAGCGGACAAGAAAAGCTGAGCGGACAAGAAAAGCTGAGCGGACAGGAAAGGGGTGGGCGCCCGGTCGATGACCGGGCGCCCACCCCTTTTCCGTGCGGAGTCCCGCGGTCAGGGGCCCTCGTTGCCGCCGCCCCGGCCGCCGCCGCCCGGTCCGCCGATCACGCCCTCCGGGAGCCCGGGGAACCGGTTGCCGCCGTCGCCGGGCTTGTCGTCGTCACCCCGGTCACGGTCACGGCCCCGGTCGCGGTCGCCCTTCTCCTTGTCGTCCTTCTCCTTGCCGCGAGGCACGGGGACGGTGTTGAACCCGGGAGTCTCGGACGCGTCCAGTGCTCCGGTCATCGCGATGCGCCAGATCGGGCCCGGCAGACAGCCACCGCAGACCTTGTCGTAGTACTGGCCGCCGATGGTGACGTTGAACATCGAGCTCTTCTCGCCGACGTCGTCACCGACCCACACCGCGGTGGACAGGTTCGGCGTGTACCCGACGAACCAGGCGTCCTTGCGGTCGTTGGTCGTACCGGTCTTGCCCGCGTTGTCCCGGTCGCTGAGTCCGGCCTGCGTACCGGTGCCGTCCTCGACGACACCCTTGAGCATCTGGTTGATCGTGTCCGCGGTCCGCTCGCTCATCGCGCGCGAGCAGGACGTCTTCGGCACGTCGAGCTTCTTGCCCTGCGGGTCCTCGATGGACTCGATGGCGATCGGCGTGCAGTACGTGCCGCGGTTGGCGAAGGCGGCGTAGGCGCCGGCCATGGAGAGCGGGGTGCTCACCTCACCGCCGAGGGTGATCGAGGGGTACTCCCCGATCTTCTTGCCGTCACCGCGCTCGTAGCCGACCTTCTTGGCCATCTCGACGGTCTCGCAGAGGCCGGCCTTCTGCTCCAGCATCGCGAAGTAGGTGTTGATGGACTTGCCGAGCGCGCTCGTCATGTCCCAGGTGCCCTTCTCGGACTCCAGCTCGTTCTGGAGCTGCCAGGGCGCGTACCCGGCCGGGGAGCCGGAGCAGTTGCGGAAGTCCTGCTCCTGGAGCGTCATCTTCCAGTCCGAGGAGAACGACGTCGCCGGGCTGATGCCCTTCTCCAGCGCCGCCGCCGCGGTGAACGGCTTGAACGTGGAGCCGACCTGGAAGCCGTAGGTGCTGCCGCCCATCTTGTTGCTGACGGCGAGGTTCAGGACGGTCTCGTTCTGCTTCTGGTCCAGGCCGTACGGGCGGGACTGGCCCATGGAGAGGATCTTGCCGCTGCCCGGCTGGACCTGTACGACGGACGCCGCGAACTTGTCGTCCTTGTTGACCCTCGCGGTGGCGGCCTCGTTGGCGGCCTTCTGGGCGCGCGGGTCGAGCGTGGTCCGGATGGTCAGACCGCCGAGGTTCCAGAGCTTGGCCCGCTCCTCGTCGGTCTTGCCGAAGGCGGGGTCGGTGAGGATCGTCTTGCGTACGTAGTCGCAGAAGAAGCCGGAGCCGCTGACGGCGGTGATGCAGCCGTTCTTCGGCCGGGACACCTTCAGCTTGATGGGCGTCTCCATGGCCTTGTCGGCCTCGGCCTGCGTGATGCTCTTGACCGCGGCCATCCGCGTCAGCACGGTGTTGCGGCGCTTGGTCGCCTCCTCCGTGTCGTTGACCGGGTCGTAGCGGCTCGGCGACTGGACGATGCCGGCGAGCAGCGCGGCCTCCTCCACCTTGAGGTCCTTGGCGTGCTTGGAGAAGTAGCGCTGGGACGCGGCCTCGATGCCGTACGCCTGCTGCCCGAAGAACGTGATGTTGAGGTAGTTCTCCAGGATCTTCTTCTTGCCGAGCTCCTCCTCGACCTGGATCGCGTACTTCAGCTCGCGCACCTTGCGGCCGAGCGTCTGCTGCGTGGCCTCGGCGACCTTCTCCGGGTCGTCGCCCGCCTCCTCGACGAAGACGTTCTTCACGTACTGCTGGGTGAGGGTCGACGCGCCCTGCGCCGCCCCGCCCGCCTGTACGTTGCGGTTCATGGCGCGCAGGATGCCCTTGAGGTCGACCGCGCCGTGCTCGTAGAAGCGGGAGTCCTCGATCGCGATGATCGCGGCCTGCATGTGCGGCGAGATGTCCTTGAGCGGGACGACCGTGCGGTCGCGGGAGTACACCGTGGCGATGGTGCCGCCGTCGCGGTCCTGGATCGTGGTCCGCTGACTGAGCGGCGGCGTCTTGAGGTTGGAGGGGATCTCGTCGAATCCTTCGACCGTCCCCTTGGCGGCGAGCCCCAGCGCTCCGGCCGCGGGCAGCGCGATGCCTGCCAGGACAGCTCCGGAGAGGGCGGCGACACCGACGAACTTGGCGGCCTGCTGAGTCGTGGTGAGACCGCCGCCCGAGCGCTTCTTTGGCATAGGGGGCAGCCTAATCCGTAGTGATGAACGTGTCGCAGGAGCAGGGGCCTCTCGGAGCGTTCCCGTACCAGACCGTGACATCCGGGCGGGGAATCGGGCCGGGCGGAGACACGGCACACCGTCATGGCGCGGGCACGCGGACGCGGAGGGCCTACGTTCCCATTCGCCGGACAGACGGGCAGGCGTTGGCCTAAGCTGCTCTCAACTGTCACAGCAGTCCGGTTCCGTATCAAGCCCCCTGCCGCCCCATGCGCATCTTCTGGTCATTCTTCGCCCGGTCGATGTGCCACCGCATCGCCCTTCACACACCCAGCGAGGCGCTCCCGAATTCGCCTCGTATGTCGCGAGAAGTCCGTTGCAACTTGAGTGCACTGTCCCTTTTTCGTGGGGATAGTCGCGTATGTCGTCGGCTCACTCCCCTGGGTGATCTGCCGCATACGCATAGTCCGTTCGGACCATTCAAGATTGGGCCCGAAGGGGGTGTTGTGCTGTCCCCACCTTCCGTAACGTCCTCAACTGGCAGCGGTGAATATGCCGCTACCGCCGTGGGGGAGCCTCGATTCGGGAGAGGACGGCGCCGGCATGGGCTGGGTAACCGACTGGAGTGCGCAGGCAGCCTGCCGCACTACCGATCCGGATGAATTGTTCGTACAAGGGGCAGCGCAGAACAGAGCCAAGGCGGTGTGCACCGGATGCCCGGTGCGGACCGAGTGCCTGGCCGATGCGCTGGACAATCGCGTCGAATTCGGCGTGTGGGGCGGAATGACGGAGCGGGAGCGCCGCGCACTGCTGCGCCGCCGGCCGACCGTCACGTCCTGGCGCCGACTGCTGGAGACCGCACGCAGCGAGTACGAGCGGTCCACCGGCATCCTGCCCGGAGTCATCGGGCTGGAGGACGAGGAACTGCACGAGACCTACGCCGCGGTGGGATAGCGCTCCGGTCACGCCGCTCGGCGCGTCGGCGCTATGCCGCTCCGGCGGGGGCCGGGGCGGAGCCGTCCGCCAGCAGGTCGCCGATGGCCCGGAGGCCGTCCAGGTCGTGTACGTCGCCGGGCAGCGCTTCCACGGCCGTCACCGGCACCTCCGGGTGGAGCGCGGTGAAGCGGTCGCGGGTGCGGTTCTCGCGGGCGACGACCTGCATGCGCTCGGCGTGCAGGCGCAGCAGACCCGCCGTCAGTTCCTCGATGCTGATGACGTCCGTCGCGTCGGTGTCCGACACTCCGGTCACGTCGGCCGTGTCCACCGCAGGTGCGGCGTCGGCGGTCTCGCCCTCGGGGGCGGTCGCGGCGTGCGCGATGTTCTCGTGGGGCGGCTCGTTCTCCGTCGTGTCCTGGTGCTCGGCTGAGGTCTGCGGACCGGACGCCTGCCCGGCCTCGGGGGAGAGAGGTGGCTCGGTCGTTCCGGAAGCGGTGACCGCCGGGTCGGGGGCTACCCGGTCACCAAGGCCAGCTTTCCCGGCCCTCTGATCCACAATGCGGGCGTCGTCAAGATTTTCTGCGGCGGTCAGCGCCTGCTCCGCGGAGAGCCGCGAAGCCTCGCTGCCGTGCACGCGGTTGAGGACCAGACCGGCCAGCGGCATGTCCTCGGCGGCCAGCCGTTCCACGAAGTAGGCGGCCTCGCGCAGCGCGTCCTGCTCCGGCGTCGCGACCACGAGGAAGGCCGTGCCGGGCGCCTGGAGCAGCTTGTACGTAGCGTCCGCGCGGCTGCGGAAGCCGCCGAACATGGTGTCCATCGCGGCGACGAACGTCTGGACGTCCCGCAGGAACTGGCCCCCGAGCAGCTTGCCCAGCGTGCCGCTCATCATCGACATGCCGACGTTGAGGAACTTCATCCCGGCCCGGCCGCCCACCTTCGCGGGCGCCATCAGCAGCCGGATGAACTTCCCGTCGAGGAACGACCCGAGCCGCTTCGGCGCGTCCAGGAAGTCCAGCGCGGAGCGCGAGGGCGGGGTGTCGACGATGATCAGGTCCCACTCGTCGCGCGCGCGCAGCTGCCCGAGCTTCTCCATCGCCATGTACTCCTGCGTACCGGCGAACCCGGCCGACAGGGACTGGTAGAAGGGGTTCTCCAGAATGGCCTTCGCCCGCTCGGCGTCCGCGTGCGCCTCGACCGTCTCGTCGAAGGTCCGCTTCATGTCGAGCATCATGGCGTGCAGTTCGCCGTCGCCGTCGATGCCGTCGACCCGGCGGGGCACGTTGTCCAGCTGGTCGATGCCCATGGACTGGGCGAGTCGGCGGGCCGGGTCGATGGTGAGGACGACGACCTTCCGGCCGCGCTCGGCGGCCCGTACGCCGAGGGCCGCGGCGGTCGTGGTCTTGCCGACGCCCCCGGAGCCGCAGCAGACGACGATCCGGATGTCCGGGTCGTCCAGCAGCGCGTCCGTGTCCAGCCCGCCGTCGGCGTCGGCGACCGTGCCCGGCCCGTCTGCTGCCACCGTGTCCGTGTCCGCGCTCATGCGTCCCCCTCTTCCCCCGCGCCCTGCTTACGGAGCTCCGTGGCCAGGTCGTGCAGCGCGGCGAGGTCCACCCCGTCGCCCATCAGCGGCAGCTCCGCCGTCGGCAGGCCGAGACCGGCCAGCACCGCGCGCTGCTCCCGCTCCAGGCCGACCCGCTCCGCGTGCTCGGCCGCCTGCGCGACCAGCGGACGTACGAGGGCGGCGGAACCGGTCACCCCGGCCCGGGTCAGCGTCTTGGCGATCTCCTTGCGACGGCCGCCCGCGGCGGTGCGCAGGGCGTCCTCGTCCAGCAGATGCGGGCGGACCATGTTCACGAAGACGCTGCCCACGGGCAGTTCGGCGGCGCGCAGCTCGGCGATGCCGTCCGCGGTCTCCTGGACCGGCATCTCCTCCAGGAGGGTCACCAGGTGGACCGCGGTCTGCGGGGACTTCAGGACCCGCATCACGGCCTGGGCCTGGTTGTGTATCGGGCCGATCTTCGCCAGCCCGGCCACCTCGTCGTTGACGTTCAGGAAGCGGGTGACCCGGCCGGTCGGCGGGGCGTCCATGATCACGTGGTCGTAGACGAACCGGCCCTGCTTGTCCTTGCGGCGTACGGCTTCGCACGCCTTGCCGGTCAGCAGGACGTCCCGGACGCCGGGCGCGATGGTGGTGGCGAAGTCGATCGCGCCGAGCTTCTTCAGGGCGCGGCCGGCGCTGCCGAGCTTGTAGAACATCTGGAGGTAGTCGAGGAGCGCGCGTTCGGCGTCGATCGCCAGCGCGTACACCTCGCCGCCGCCCGGCGCGACGGCGATCTTGCGCTCCTCGTAGGGGAGCGCGTCGGAACCGAAGAGCTGGGCGATGCCCTGCCTGCCCTCGACCTCGACGAGGAGGGTGCGCCTGCCCTCGGTCGCGAGGGCGAGCGCGAGGGCGGCGGCCACCGTGGTCTTACCGGTACCGCCCTTGCCGCTGACGACCTGGAACCTGCTCACGTATTCGAGCCTAACCAGTCCTGCCCCGGCCTACGCACGGGACCGTACGTGCCAGGCGTTACAGTCGGGCCCATGACCAAGTGGGAATACGCGACCGTGCCCCTTCTCGTGCACGCGACCAAGCAGATTCTGGACACCTGGGGCGAGGACGGCTGGGAGCTGGTCCAGGTCGTTCCCGGCCCGAACAACCCCGAGCAGCTCGTGGCCTACCTGAAGCGGGAGAAGGCGTAGTGGCGGGCGCCGTCGCATCGCGCCTCGCCGAGCTGGGCCTGACCCTGCCCGCCGTCGTGCCGCCGCTGGCCTCGTACCAGCCGGCCGTGCAGTCCGGGGTGTACGTGTACACCTCCGGCCAGCTGCCGATGGTGGACGGCAAACTCGCCGTCACCGGCAAGGTCGGCGCCGAGGTCACGCCGGACGAGGCGAAGGAGCTCGCGAAGACCTGCGCGCTCAACGCGCTCGCCGCCGTGCAGTCGGTCGCCGGTGACCTGGACCGGATCAAGCGCGTCGTGAAGGTCGTGGGCTTCGTCGCCTCGGCCTCCGACTTCACCGGCCAGCCCGCCGTGATCAACGGCGCCAGCGAGCTGCTGGGCGCGGTCCTCGGCGACAAGGGCGTGCACGCGCGCAGCGCCGTGGGCGTCGCCGTGCTGCCGCTGGACGCACCGGTCGAGGTCGAGGTCCAGGTGGAGCTCGTCAAGGCCTGAGGACCCCTTTCCGTACGTTTCCGATCCCGCCCGGTCCCCGTGACCGGGCGGGATCGCGTGTGTACGGGTGCCACGACGGGCCGATCGCGTGTGTACGGGGCATGGCGGGCGTGTACGGGGCATGTCGGGGCGCCGTGATGATCAGGGAGCCTCTCGAACATCGGCGCGGTTCCGGATAGCCTCCGGCCATGTCGCAAGGTCAGTGGTACCCCCGGAATGGCCCGACCGGATCCGGGCCCTCGCCGCCGGTGAGCTGACGGCCGTGACGCCCCGGCGGGCGGCCACGGTGATGCTGCTCCGCGACCGTGGGCCCCAGGCACCGACGCCCGGACCCGTCGTGCACATGCTGCGCCGCCGTACGTCGATGGCGTTCGCCGGCGGCGCGTACGCCTATCCGGGTGGCGGAGTCGATCCGCGCGACGACGACCGGCTGATCGGGTGGGCCGGGCCCCCGTTGGAGCAGTGGGCCGACCGGCTCGGCGTGGCGACGGTCACCGAGGCGCAGGCCGTCGTCTGCGCGGCGGTGCGCGAGACGTTCGAGGAGGCGGGCGTCCTGCTCGCCGGGCCGACCGCGACGACCGTGGTCCGCGACACGACCGGGGACGACTGGGAGGCCGACCGGGAGGCGCTGGTGGCCCGGGACCTGTCCTTCGCGGAGTTCCTGGACCGGCGCGGTCTGGTGCTGCGTTCGGATCTGCTGGGCGCCTGGGCGCGCTGGATCACCCCGGAGTTCGAACCGCGCCGGTACGACACCTGGTTCTTCGTCGCCGCGCTCCCCGAGGGGCAGCGCACCCGGGACGTCTCCACCGAGGCCGACCGCACGGTGTGGATCGCCCCGGCGGAGGCCGCCCGCCGCTACGACGCGGGCGAACTGCTGATGATGCCGCCCACCGTGACCACGCTGCGGGCCCTCGCGCCGTACAGGACGGCCGTCGAGGCCCTGGAGGCCGCCGACGCGCAGGACATGACCCCGGTCCTCGCGCAGGCCCGGCTGGAGGGCGACGAACTGGTGCTGACCTGGCCGGGACACGACGAGTTCACCAAACATGTGCCCGCTGCGGGCGGGGGAGGCGGTGCCGCATGACCGACGCAGCCGCCCTCCCCGGACAGCCGCGCGGAACCGTCGTCTCCGGCCCGGCGACCGCCCGTACGGTCAACGTCCTCGCGCCCAACCCGTCCGCCATGACGCTCGACGGGACGAACACCTGGATCGTGGCCGAGCCGGACTCGGACCTCGCCGTCGTCATCGATCCCGGGCCGCTCGACGACGTGCACCTGCGGGCCGTGATCGAGGCGGTGGAGCGGTCCGGGCGGCGCGTGGGCCTCACGCTGCTCACCCATGGGCACCCGGACCACGCGGAGGGCGCGGGCCGGTTCGCCGAGCTGACGGGGACGAAGGTACGGGCCCTGGACGCGGCGCTGCGGCTGGGCGACGAGGGCCTGGCGGCGGGCGACGTGATCACCACCGGCGGCCTGGAGCTGCGGGTGGTGCCGACGCCGGGGCACACCGCGGACTCGCTCTCGTTCCATCTGCCCGCCGACCGGGCGGTGCTGACGGGCGACACGATCCTCGGCCGCGGTACGACGGTGGTCGCGCACCCGGACGGGCGGCTCGGCGACTACCTGGACTCGCTGCGGCGACTGCGGTCGCTGACGGTCGACGACGGCGTCCACACGGTGCTGCCGGGCCACGGGCCCGTGCTGGAGGACGCGCAGGGGGCGGTGGAGTTCTACCTGGCCCATCGCGCGCACCGGCTCGCCCAGGTGGAGACGGCGGTGGAGGCCGGGCACCGTATGCCGGCGGAGGTGGTGGCGGCGGTCTACGCCGACGTGGACCGCTCCCTGTGGCCGGCCGCCGAGCTGTCGGTGCGGGCGCAGCTGGAATACCTCACCGAGCACGGGCTGATCCAGGGCTGAGCCCTGGATCAGCGACGGGGCGCCGACGGGGCCCCGTGGACGCGTCTCAGCGCGAGCGCTTCGCCAGCCGCTCGACGTCGAGCAGGATGACCGCGCGGGCCTCCAGGCGCAGCCAGCCCCGGCCCGCGAAGTCCGCGAGGGCCTTGTTGACCGTCTCGCGGGAGGCGCCGACCAGCTGGGCCAGCTCCTCCTGGGTGAGGTCGTGCACGACGTGGATGCCTTCCTCGGACTGGACGCCGAAGCGGCGCGACAGGTCCAGGAGGGCGCGGGCGACCCGGCCCGGCACATCGGAGAAGACCAGGTCGGACATCTGGTCGTTGGTCTTGCGCAGCCGTCGGGCGACCGCGCGCAGCAGCGCGGTGGCCACCTCGGGCCGGGCGTTCAGCCAGGGCTGCAGGTCGCCGTGGCCGAGGCCGAGGAGCTTGACCTCGGTCAGTGCGGAGGCGGTCGCCGTACGCGGGCCCGGGTCGAAGAGCGACAGCTCCCCGATCAGCTCGCCGGGGCCGAGCACGGCCAGCATGTTCTCGCGCCCGTCGGGCGAGGTGCGGTGGAGCTTCACCTTGCCCTCGGTGACCACGTACAGGCGGTCCCCCTGGTCGCCCTCGTGGAACAGCGCGTCTCCGCGCGCGAGGGTCACCTCACTCATCGAGGCGCGGAGCTCCGCGGCCTGCTCGTCATCGAGCGCCGCGAAAAGCGGGGCGCGCCGCAGAACGTCGTCCACGAGTTCTCTCCTTGTCGGCCTGTCCAGGGAACCGTGGTCCCCATCATGCCGGACGGTAAAACAGTGCGATCAATCACAAACCAGTTTGACGCACGGGCGTGCCGGACCCTACGGCAGGGGGCCGATCGGGGGCGGATACGCCGTGGCAAGGGTGGTTGTCCGTGCCTGGCCCTAGGCTGGCCGGGTCTCCGGATCGCCGGGGAGAGCGCAGGCCAAGGGGGCCGACGGGGTGGTGAAGGGCGACGATTCCGCTGTGGGCGAACAAGCCCGGTCACGCCCGAAGAATGCCGCGAATGGCTCCCTCGGAGACGCGCACGGTCCCCCGGAGGGCCGGAGAAGACGTTCGGGAAGTCGGCCAGGAGGTCCGCAGTGTCATCGTCAACGCCCGGCACGACCGGAAAGAAAGCGAAGGCCGCCACCGAGGCCAAGGCGGCCCCGCGCAAGGCGGTCACCGGGTCCAAGGCGGCGGCCCCGCGCAAGGCGCCCAAGGCCGAGTCCCATCTCGCGATGGTCCGCCGGGCGCGCCGGATCAACCGCGAGCTCGCCGAGGTCTATCCGTACGCCCATCCCGAACTGGACTTCCGTAATCCCTTCGAGCTCCTCGTGGCCACGGTCCTCTCCGCCCAGACCACCGACCTGAGGGTCAACCAGACGACGCCCGCGCTCTTCGCCGCGTACCCCACGCCCGAGGACATGGCGGCGGCGGTGCCGGAGGAGATGGAGGAGATCATCCGGCCGACCGGGTTCTTCCGGGCGAAGACGAAGTCGCTGATGGGCCTCTCGGCGGCCCTCCGGGACGAGTTCGGCGGCGAGGTCCCTGGGCGTCTGGAGGACCTCGTCAAGCTGCCCGGCGTCGGCCGCAAGACCGCCAACGTCGTTCTCGGCAATGCTTTCGGCGTCCCGGGAATCACGGTCGACACGCACTTCGGGCGCCTGGTGCGGCGCTGGAAGTGGACGGACGAGGAGGACCCGGTGAAGGTCGAGGCGGTCGTCGCCGGGATCTTCCCCAAGAGCGAGTGGACGATGCTCTCGCACCGCGTCGTCTTCCACGGCCGCCGGATCTGCCACGCCCGCAAACCCGCCTGCGGGGCCTGTCCCATCGCCCCGCTCTGCCCGTCGTACGGGGAGGGCGAGACCGATCCGGAGAAGGCCAGGAAGCTCCTGAAATACGAGATGGGCGGCTATCCGGGGCAGCGGCTCAGCCCGCCCGCCGACTACCCGGGCAAGCCCGCGCCCGCCCTCGGGAACGGGTGAGGGGCCTCGGCGCCGATCGCCCGGTGATCGGCACGGATCGCCCGGGGAACGGATGAACGCCGGGACGGATTCCTCCCCGGGTTCACCCTCAGGGCGGATTCCTTCCCCAGGACGGAGCGGTTCGGAACGAAATGGCCGACGACAGGCGTTGTGAATCGACGGGGGTGCCTATGACGCACACGCATACACACAGCACGGCGCAGACCGGGAACGGCTCCGCCGGAAGCCCGCCGGGCCACGGCCCCGTCAGCCGTGTTCCCGGCATGGCCGTCGATGTCACCACCGACGGCCTGCCCGCCTGGCTCGACCCCGTCGCGGGCGCCGCGCGCAGCGTCCGGCCGCAGCAGCTCAGCCGCTTCCTGCCGCCCGAGAGCGGGGCGGGCCGGCAGTCCGCCGTCCTGATCCTGTTCGGCGAAGGGGAGCGCGGACCCGAGCTGCTGCTCATGGAGCGGGCCGGGACGCTGCGCTCCCACGCCGGTCAGCCGTCCTTCCCCGGGGGCGCGCTGGATCCCGAGGACGGCGACCAGGCCACCACCGGGCCCCTGCGCGCCGCGCTGCGCGAGGCCGAGGAGGAGACCGGGCTCGACCCCCGCGGCGTACAGCTCTTCGGTGTGCTGCCCCGGCTCTACATCCCGGTCAGCAGCTTCGTCGTGACGCCCGTGCTCGGCTGGTGGCGGACGCCCAGTCCGGTCGGGGTGGTCGATCCGGCCGAGACGGCCCGGGTCTTCACGGTCCCCGTGGCGGATCTCACGGATCCCGGGAACCGGGCGACGGCCGTCCATCCGAGCGGGCACAGCGGCCCGGCATTCCTGGTCGAATCGGCCCTGGTCTGGGGTTTCACAGCCGGAGTGATCGACCGGATTGTGCACTACGCGGGATGGGAACGCCCCTGGGACAGGACCAGACAGGTGCCGCTCGACTGGCGCGCATGACACGCTGGCTGTTCTGCTGCGCTGTTCCGGGCCCGGCCCGGACCCCGTCACCACCGACGGGCCAGGTGACGAAACTGCGAGGCTACCGACGGTGAACGTGCTGGACATCCTGCTGCTGCTGGCTGCCGTGTGGTTCGCGGTCATCGGCTATCGCCAGGGTTTCGTCGTCGGCATCCTGTCGGTGATCGGCTTCCTCGGGGGCGGCCTCGTCGCCGTCTACCTGCTGCCGGTCATCTGGGACCGGGTCACCGAGGACGCCGAGGTCTCCACCGCGGTCGCCATCGGCGCGGTCGTCGTCGTGATCATCTGCGCCTCGATCGGCCAGGCCTTCACCACCCACCTGGGCAACAAACTCCGCCGGTACATCACCTGGTCGCCCGCGCGCGCCCTGGACGCCACCGGCGGCGCCCTGGTCAACGTGGTGGCCATGCTGCTGGTGGCCTGGATGATCGGCCTGCTGCTCGCGGGCACCTCGCTGCCGACCCTCGGCAAGGAGGTCCGCAACTCCTCGGTGCTGCTCGGCGTCGACCGGGTGATGCCGAATCAGGCGCCCAGCTGGTTCCAGGACTTCTCCTCCGTCCTCGCGCAGAACGGCTTCCCGCAGGTCTTCAGCCCGTTCGCCAACGAGCCGATCACCGAGGTGAAGGCCCCGGACCCGGCCCTCGTGGGCAGCCCGGTGGCGGCCCGCGCCAAGAAGTCGATCGTCAAGGTCGTGGGTACGGCCCCGAGCTGCGGCAAGGTCCTCGAAGGGACCGGCTTCGTCTTCGCCGAGCGCCGGGTGATGACCAACGCCCACGTGGTCGGCGGTGTGGACGAGCCCACCGTCCAGATCGGCGGCGAGGGCCGGCTGTACGACGCGAAGGTCGTCCTCTACGACTGGCAGCGCGACATCGCCGTCCTGGACGTCCCCGACCTCCAGGCCAGGCCGCTGCAGTTCACCGGCCCGGACGACGACGCGGAGACAGGCGACAGCGCGATCGTCGCGGGCTTCCCCGAGAACGGCGCGTACGACGTGCGCTCGGCCCGCGTCCGCGCCCGGATCAACGCCGACGGCCCGGACATCTACCACCGGGGCACGGTGCGCCGCGATGTGTACTCGCTCTTCGCGACCGTACGCCAGGGCAACTCGGGCGGCCCGCTGCTCACTCCGGACGGAAAGGTGTACGGAGTGGTGTTCGCCAAGTCGCTCGACGACCCGGACACCGGCTACGCGCTGACGGCGGACGAGATCCGCGAGGACATCGAGATCGGCCGCGCCGCCAACCAGCAGGTCGACAGCCAGGGCTGCGCCCTCTGAACGCCTTAAGGGCCCCGGAGACACGCCTCAGGGGCCCCAGGGAGCTTCGAGAGCGCCCGGGGGCCTTTGGCGAGGGTCAGTTACGGGGGTGGCGGAGGCGTGCCGAGACCCAGCGGGCCCGACGGCGGAGGATGCGGGAAATCCCGAGACGGGAACGGTGAAGGTCTCGCACTTGGTGCACCCGGCCGCGAGGGCCGCCCCCTCATGAGTGCTCACACCGGCTGAGACGGTGGAGCGGCGGTTGCGTGCTTCGTCAGTGAAGTCGTGCGTCCAGCCCATACCCCGACGTCTGCCCGTGACCCAAGGTCGGTAATCGTGCGCGCCTCAGCCAATTGGCCTATGCGGCAGGCAATTGGCTGTTCGTCGGACACCTGTGCCCAGGCGGGGCCGACGGCTACCGGTCCGGCTCGGGGTCCTTGAGCCAGTTGATGAGTTCGGTGGAGAAGCCGATCGGGTCCTCCTCGTGCGGGAAGTGCCCGACACCGTCGAAAAGTCGCCACCGGTAGGGCGCCTCGACGTACTGGCCGGACCCGGCAGAACTGCGGGTGCGGACCGCCGGATCGAGCGACCCGTGCAGGTGCAGCGTGGGCACCCGGACCGGGCGCTTCATCCGCCGGTTGAACTGGATCCCGTCGGGGCGCGCCATCGACCGCACCATCCAGCGGTACGGCTCGATCGAGCAGTGGGCGGTCGAGGGGATGCTCATGGCCCGCCGGTAGACGTCCAGGGTCTCCTCGTCGGGGAACTCCGGGGTGCGGGGGCCCGCCCAGTCCTGGATGAGGTTGCCCACCAGGGCGGCGTCGTCCGCGAGGAGTTGACGCTCCGGCAGCCACGGGCGCTGGAAGCCCCAGACGTACGAACCGGCCCGCGACTGGGCGAAGTCCGACAGCATGGAGGAGCGCCAGCGGCGCGGGTGCGGCATCGAGGAGACGACCAGCCGGCGGACCAGCTTGGGCCGCATCACGGCGGCCGTCCAGGCGAGGTACCCGCCGAGGTCGTGGCCGACCAGGGCCGCGTCGGGCTCACCGAGGGAGCGGATCACGCCGGTGACGTCGAGGGCCAGGTTGGCGGGGTCGTAACCGCGCGGCGTGCGGTCGCTGCCGCCCACCCCGCGCAGGTCCATCGCGACCGCCCGGAAGCCGGCGTCGGCGAGCGCGGTCATCTGGTGGCGCCAGGTCCACCAGAACTGCGGGAAGCCGTGCAGCAGGAGCACGAGCGGCCCCTCGCCCAGTTCGGCGATGTGGAAGCGCGCCCCGTTGGCCGCCACGTCGCGGTGGGTCCAGGGGCCGTCGAGCCGCACCGGCCCTCCGGCCGCACCCCGGCCCGAGGGGCCCGTGGCCGGGTCGGACGGGGCAGCCGGACCCTCCGGGTCCACTGGACCCGTCGGGCCGAATGCGCTGGAATCGGGAACGGTCATGTGGACGAGCGTGCCACAGCGTCGGCCTTGTCCTGACCGGAGCCGCCCTCGACGCTCTTCTTCGCCAGCGAACTGCCGGAGACGGCGGAGCGCTCGATGATCGCGGCGGCCTCGATCGACGGGCGGGGGTGCGGCTTGGCCTTCTGCAGGACGGCGGCGGTCTGCTTGGCGGAGGCGATGGACTTCTCCGGCGGCTTGATCTTCTTGAACTTCCGCAGGCCGATGAACGCGATCAGGGCGGCCAGCAGGATGAAGGCACCGGCCACGATCAGGAAGGACCACGCGAGGCCCAGGCCCAGGTTGTGGATCCCGTACGCGGCCGCGAAGCTCAGCATCGGCATGGTGAACAGCAGCAGCACACCGGCGGCGATGAACGCGGCGCTGCCGATCACCCCGCGCTTGACGTCCTGCCGCACCTCCGCCTTGGCCAGGGCGATCTCGTCGTGCACCAGCGCGGACATCTCGGCCGTCGCCGAGGCGACCAGCTGCCCGATGCTGCGGTCCGTGCTGCCCGCGTTGTTGCCGGGGTCGCTCATCCCTGACTCCCTCTCCGTCTTCGACACATCCGATGTCAGATCATGCCGGACTGTTCGGCTTGTCGCTCGCTGCCCCCGCCCGCTCTTCGGCGAGACGGCGGTGTTCGGCCGCCTTGCGCTCGTGGATGGCGGCCATCCGCAGGTGATATTCCGGATCATCCTGCTCGTAGACATCCGGTACCCCGGATTCGTCCTCGTCCAGCTCCTCGGCGTCGTACAACTCCTTGTACTTGCGGACCCGGAGTTTCAGGAGCACGCAGGCGAGCAGGGCCGCGGTCAGCGAGCCGATCAGGACGGCGGCCTTGATCTCGTTGACCATCTCCGGATCGCCCTCGAACGCGAGCTCGCCGATGAGGAGCGAGACCGTGAAGCCGATACCGGCGAGCGAGGCGAGGGCGAGGACGTCGGCCCAGGCCAGGTCCTTGTTCAGCTCGGCCTTGGTGAAGCGGGCGGCCAGATAGGTGCCCCCGAAGATGCCGACGGTCTTGCCGACGACGAGACCGAGGACGACGCCGAGCGACTCGGGCCGGGTGAAGACGCCGGCCAGCGCATCGCCGTTCACCGAGACCCCGGCCGAGAACAGGGCGAACAGCGGGACGGCGATCCCGGCCGACAGCGGGCGGACGAGGTGCTCGATGTGCTCGCCCGGTGAGTGCCGCTCGCCTTCGCGGCGGGTGCAGCGCAGCATCAGGCCCATGGCGACACCGGCGATGGTGGCGTGGACGCCGCTGTTGTACATCAGGCCCCAGATGACCAGGGCGAGCGGGACGTAGACGTACCAGCCCCGGACCTCGAAACGCAGGAGGAGGTGGAAGACGACGAGGCCGAGGACGGCCCCGCCGAGCGCCAGGAAGTTCAGGTCCGAGGTGAAGAACACCGCGATGATCAGGATCGCGAAGAGGTCGTCGACGACGGCCAGGGTCAGCAGGAAGGCGCGCAGCGCGGACGGCAGAGAGGTGCCGATCACCGCGAGGACGGCGAGGGCGAAGGCGATGTCGGTGGCTGTGGGGACCGCCCACCCGTCGGTCGAGCCGCCGCCTATGACGGTGGTGAGGAAGTAGACGAGGGCGGGCACGGCCATACCGCACAGGGCCGCCACCACGGGGAGGGCCGCGGCCTTCGGATCGCGGAGTTCACCCGCGACCAGTTCGCGCTTCAGCTCGACACCGGCGACGAAGAAGAAGACGGCGAGCAGTCCGTCCGCCGCCCAGTGCGCCACGGAGAGGTCCAGGCCGAGGGCGCCGGGACCGAGGTGGAAGTCGCTGACCTCCTTGTACGAGCCACCGAAGGTGTTGGCCCAGACGAGCGCGGCGACCGCCGCCACCAGCAGCAGCACGCCACCGACCGTCTCGGTACGGAGGGCCTCCGCCACGTAGTTCCGCTCGGGGAGCGGGAGCCTGCCGAGCAGGGGAGGGCGCGACGGGGCGGGCGTGGGCGGGGTGTCCTGGGCGGGCGGTGCCACGGGAGAAACCTCCTGGCGGGGACGGCGTACGGGCATGGTGGGTCGGCATGCCGACCAGACTTCCCGGCGCCCCTGTGGAGATGTTCTCTGAAGTTGTCCGAATGTGTCGGTGGAACGTCCACCCTACCTGGGGCGTGCGGAGCGTGATCGTACGAGGTGATCGTCGGTCTGAATGCCCGATGGGCACCCGGCGCGTCGCCGGGTGCCCATCGGAGCCGTACAGCTGGGGTGTGTCCGTCCGGACGGAGCTGTCAGTCCTCGTCGGACGAGGAGGCCGGCAGCTGGGTGGTGATCAGGTCCATCACCGAGGAGTCGGTCAGCGTCGTGACGTCGCCCAGCTCGCGGTTCTCCGCGACATCGCGCAGCAGGCGGCGCATGATCTTGCCGGACCGGGTCTTCGGCAGCTCGGCGACCGGCAGCACCCGCTTGGGCTTGGCGATCGGGCCGAGCGTCGCGCCGACGTGGTTGCGCAGGTCCGCGACCAGCTCGTCGGACGCGGTCGCCGTACCGCGCAGGATCACGAACGCCACGATGGCCTGACCGGTCGTCTCGTCGGCCGCGCCGACCACGGCGGCCTCGGCGACCGACGGGTGGGAGACGAGGGCCGACTCGACCTCGGTGGTCGAGATGTTGTGCCCGGAGACGAGCATGACGTCGTCGACCCGGCCGAGCAGCCAGACGTCGCCGTCCTCGTCCTTCTTCGCACCGTCGCCCGCGAAGTACTTGCCCGCGAAGCGCGACCAGTAGGTGTCGATGAAGCGCTGGTCGTCGCCCCAGATGGTGCGGAGCATGGAGGGCCACGGCTCGGTGAGGACGAGATAGCCGCCCCCGCCGTTCGGCACCTCGTTGGCCTCGTCGTCGACGACGGTGGCGGAGATGCCCGGCAGCGCGCGCTGGGCGCTTCCCGGCTTCGTCTCCGTCACACCGGGCAGCGGCGAGATCATCATCGCGCCGGTCTCGGTCTGCCACCAGGTGTCCACGATGGGGCACTTGTCGGCGCCGATGTTCTTCCGGTACCACATCCACGCCTCGGGGTTGATCGGCTCACCGACCGAACCGAGGACGCGGAGCGAGGACAGGTCGAACTTGGCGGGGATGTCGTCGCCCCACTTCATGAACGTGCGGATCGCCGTCGGGGCGGTGTAGAGGATCGTGACGCCGTACTTCTGCACGATCTCCCAGAACCGGCCCTGGTGCGGGGTGTCCGGGGTGCCCTCGTACATGACCTGGGTCGCGCCGTTGGCCAGCGGCCCGTAGACGATGTACGAGTGGCCGGTCACCCAGCCGATGTCGGCGGTGCACCAGTAGACGTCGGACTCGGGCTTGAGGTCGAAGACCGCGTGGTGCGTGTACGAGGCCTGGGTGAGGTAGCCGCCGGAGGTGTGCAGGATGCCCTTCGGCTTACCCGTGGTGCCCGAGGTGTAGAGGATGAAGAGCGGCTGCTCCGCGTCGAAGGCCTCGGGGGTGTGCTCGGCGGACTGCCGGGCGGTGATCTCGTGCCACCAGACGTCGCGGCCCTCGGTCCAGGCGGTGTCCTGGCCGGTGCGGCGGACGACGAGGACGTGCTCGACGGTGTCGAACCGGGAGACGGCGTCGTCGACGGCGGGCTTCAGCGCGGACGGCTTGCCCCGGCGGTAGCCGCCGTCGGCCGTGATGACGACCTTGGCGTCCGCGTCCTTGATGCGCGCGGCGATGGCGTCGGCCGAGAAGCCGCCGAAGACCACGGAGTGCGCGGCGCCGATGCGGGCACAGGCCAGCATCGCGACGGCGGCCTCGGGGATCATCGGCAGATAGACGGCCACCCGGTCGCCCTTGCCGACGCCCAGCTCGGTGAGGGCGTTGGCGGCCCGGGAGACCTCGTCCTTCAGCTCCGCGTAGGTGATGGCCCGGCTGTCGCCCGGCTCGCCCTCGAAGTGGATGGCGACCCGGTCGCCGTTGCCCGCCTCGACGTGGCGGTCCACGCAGTTGTACGCGACGTTCAGCTGGCCGTCCGCGAACCACTTGGCGAAGGGCGGGTTGCTCCAGTCGAGGGTCTCGGTCGGCTCGGTGGCCCACGTCAGGCGGCGGGCCTGCTCGGCCCAGAAGCCCAGCCGGTCCGCCTCGGCCTGCTCGTACGCCTCGGCGGTGACGTTGGCGTCGGCCGCCAGCTCGGCAGGCGGAGCGAACCTCCGCTCTTCCCGAAGCAGGTTGGCCAGGCTCTCGTTACTCACGACTTCTCCCAGTCCCAGGGTGTCCGTTGTGTCCCGGGGCATAGCTCATCAGGCGCGAGGCCGGGTGACAAGGGCCTGCCGGGAATTGGTTTAGACCTGTGTTCTCGTGTATGGGGCCATGATCCCGCTCCGCGTTCGAGAGCCGCCGAACGACGCGTGGCGTGCGACATTTCCGGCCATCTGAACGGGGTCATCTGATGGCACGGACTTCGGGCCCGTCCGGTTCAGGCCGGAGGCGTTCAGGCTATTTGATAACTCTTATGGGTGAATAAGAAGCTTTTCATTCGGTATGTCTCCCTTGCTCGTACGGGACTGCGTGCGAATTTGGCCGCGCCGCCGTCGGTACTTCGCCGCACTTCGGCGCACTTCTATGCACTTCGGCGCAATTGACCTGCAAGGAAGAGGGTGGGCGGATGATGGCCGCCACGAAGAGGATCGCCATGGGCGTCATGTCCACGGCCCTGGTCGCCGTTCTCGCGGGCTGTTCCGGCTCTGTGTCCGGCAACGGAGCCGGAGGGTCGGCGTCCGGAGGCGCGGAGAAGGGCGCCCACGGCGCCAAGGAGAACCCGCCGGCCAACGCCCCGAAGAACGCGGTCAAGCTCATCGGGGACGGGTCCACCGCCTTCACCGGCGTACAGCCGAACATGCCGGCCGTCGAACGCCTCGCTCCCGGCGAGAAGCCTCCCCAGTTCGTGGTGTTCTCCTGGGACGGCGCCGGGGAGGACAGTCAGAAGCTCTTCTCGCACTTCCGCGGTGTGGCCAAGAAGTACAACGCGAAGATGACGTACTTCCTGAGCGGCGTGTACCTGCTGCCGGAGGAGAAGAAGGACCTCTACAACCCGCCCCAGCACGCGCCGGGCCGCTCCGACATCGGCTTCAACGACACCGAGGGGATCCGCGACACCCTCGCCGAGGTCCGTGCCGCCTGGAAGGACGGCAACGAGATCGGCACCCACTTCAACGGCCACTTCTGCGGCGCGGACGGCGGCGTCGGGACCTGGTCGGTCGAGGAGTGGGAGAGCGAAATCAGCCAGGCGAAAGCTTTCGTCAAGGGCTGGAAGACCAACACCCCGGAGCTGAAGGGCGAGGCGCCGCTTCCCTTCGACTACGAGAAGGAACTGATCGGCGCCCGGACCCCCTGCCTCGAAGGGAAGGAGAACATGGTCGCCGCCGCCCGGACCATGGGCTTCCGCTACGACTCCAGCGGTGTCGGCAACCAGGTCTGGCCCAAGAAGAAGGGCGGGGTCTGGGACATCCCGCTCCAGCTTGTCCCGATGCCCGGCCGCGCCTTCGAGACCCTCTCGATGGACTACAACTTCATGGTCAACCAGTCCGGGACGACCACCCAGGGCGACCCCTCCCAGCACGAGTACTGGGGGAACCAGATGCGGGACGGGCTGCTCCAGGCCTTCGACCGCTCGTACAACGGCAACCGGGCGCCTCTGATCATCGGCAACCACTTCGAGTCCTGGAACGGTGGCACCTACATGCGCGCCATCGAGGAGACCATCGCCAACGTGTGCACCAAGGAAGGCGTGCGCTGCGTGTCCTTCCGGCAGCTCGTCGACTGGCTGGACGCGCAGGACCCGAAGACGCTGGCCAAGCTCACGACGCTCGGCGTCGGCGAGGCCCCCAAGACGGGCTGGTCGTCCTACCTCGGCAACCGGCCGGGCACCACGCAGCCCGAGGAGAAGCCGGCGGGGAAGCCGGCCGAGAAGCCCGCGGAGGCCGACGCGGGCGCGCCTCCCGCCGGGGCGACCGGCTGAATCCCGACTGACCGCACCGCGGCCGCCGCACCACCGAGTCGCCGCACCACCGAGTCGCTGCGCCACTGCTTCACCGCGGTCGCTGCATCACGGCGTCGTTCGCCGGCCACCCTGCGGTGGCCGGCGAACGACGTGCGGGGGCCGGTGCTCGGGAGCCGGCGTTCCGCGACGGCTCCCGGGGCGTACTGCGACGAGTCCCTGGGCGTACGGCGACGGCTCCCTGGGCGTACGGCGACGGCTCCCCGAGCGTACTGCGACGGCTCCCTGGGCCTACCGCTTCAGGCGAGTGCCGCGACGCCCGCTCCGGCGTACCGCTTCAGGCGGTCGCGCGACGCTCGCCCCTGCGTACTGCTTCAGGCGGGTGTCGCGACGCCCGCTCCGGCGTGTCGTTCGTCGAGCACGAAGGCCGGGTCGACCTGGGCCGCCAGGTCGGCTCCGGTCTTCTCGTTGCCCCAGCTCTCGGCGTTCTTCAGGTGGAAGTGCACCATCTGGCGTGTGTAGCGCTCCCAGTCGCGCAGCTCGTACGAGTCCTCGGCGGTGTCCTGCAGCGTCTGCAGGGCCATCCGGTTGTCGGCCTCCAGCAGCTCGAACCTGGACGGCCGCCCCTTCTCCATCGACCGCACCCAGTCGGAGTGGCCGATCCCGATCAGCAGGTCGTCGCCGACCTCCGCGCGCAGGAACTCCAGGTCGTCCGGGCCCTGCACCTTGTTCCCGACGACCTTCAGGGCGACGCCGAAGTCGCGTGCGTACTCCTTGTACTGGCGGTACACCGACACCCCCTTCCGGGTGGGCTCCGCGACCAGGAACGTCATGTCGAAGCGGGTGAACATGCCCGAGGCGAACGAGTCCGAGCCCGCCGTCATATCGACCACGACGTACTCGTCGGGGCCGTCGACCAGGTGGTTGAGGCAGAGCTCCACGGCCCCGACCTTGGAGTGGTAGCAGGCGACTCCGAGGTCGGACTCCGTGAAGGGGCCCGTCGCCATCAGCCGGATGTCTCCGTCGTCGAGCCGCACCGTGCGCGCACAGGCGTCGAAGATCGGGTTGTCCTCGCGGACCCTCAGCAGCCGGGAGCCCTCGCCGGGCGGAGTGGTCTTGATCATCGTCTCGGCGGAAGCGATACGGGGGTTGGTGCCCCGCAGGTAGTCCTTGATGAGGGGGAGGTGGGCGCCCATGGCGGGCAGCGCGGCGGCTTCCGCGTCGTCCAGCCCGAGGGCTGCCCCCAGGTGCTGGTTGATATCGGCGTCCACGGCGATGACGTGGGCTTCGTTGGCGGCGAGGTGGCGGATGAAGAGCGAGGACAGCGTGGTCTTTCCGCTGCCGCCCTTCCCGACGAAAGCGATCTTCATGTTCACCTAGGGTAGTGGTTCCCTTGCTGTGTGCTGTCATCGTTCGTGAAGATGGCCACTTGAGGGTGGTCCGGGTGGGGTGGGCGCGTAGCCTCGCTACTTATGAGTACGACTGCCTCAGACCCGCTCGCCGCGCTCGGTTCCCTGCCCGGCGTGCCCGATGCCGTGGACTCCGTTCGCAAGGCCGTCGACCGGGTCTACGGCCACCGCGTCATGCGGCGCCGCAGCAACGAGGTCACGGCCGAAGCCGCACTGCGGGGTTCGCGTGGTTCGGCCGCACTGGCCGGTGCCGACTGGAGCCTCGAAGAGGTCCGTCGGCGTACCGACTTCAGCGGGGACGGCGAGGCGCGCACCGTCGGTGCGGCGCTGCGGCTCACCGCGGAAGCGGGGCAACTCCTTTCCGTCTGGCGGCAGTCACCGCTGCGGGTGCTGGCCCGGCTGCATCTGGTGGCGGCCGGCGGGGCGACCCCCGACGACGCGGTCGGGCGCCCTCGGCTGGCGGGCGAGGCCGTGGACGAGCCGCTGATCGAGGCGCCGCTTCCCAGCGCCGGGGAAGTCGCCGGACGGCTCGAAGGGCTCTCGCGCCTGATCATCGCGGGCGGCAGCGCCCCGCCCTGATCACGGCTGCCGTGGTGCACGGCGAACTGCTGGCGCTGCGCCCCTTCGGCTCGCACAACGGCCTGGTGGCCCGGACGGCCGAGCGCATCGTGCTGATCGGCAGCGGGCTGGACCCGAAGTCGATCTGCCCGGCCGAGGTGGGGCACGCGGAGCAGGGCCGGGCGGCCTATGTCGCGGCGTTCGAGGGCTACACGGCCGGAACTCCCGAAGGTATGGCCGCCTGGATCACCCACTGCGGGCGCTCGATCGAGCTGGGCGTACGCGAGTCGACCGCGGTGTGCGAGGCGCTCCAGCGAGGCGCCGCCTGAGAGTCCGGCGAGCGTACGCGCCCTGGGGTGATGGCTCGACCGGGGGCGGGGTCGGGGCCGGGTCCAGGGAGGTGGCTCGGTCTCGGGCGTTGGCTCTGCGAGAGGGGCGGCCCAGGGTGGTGGCGGCCCGGTGTAAGGGTTGCGGCGGTACCGGAGTGCGGTACCGCCGCTGGCACGTCGGCCCAGTTACCAAGCGTCCTCGTAAATTGCCCATCAGGTCGGGGGCTTTGCCCGTCACCTGGTGCGGCTGGCCCGTATTCGACGGGTCGACGTCGCGTGGGTGCTCGGCTCTCGTGCGCGGTCCGTGGGGCCGTTCTGCGTACAACAGGTCATCCTCGCGGATGTCCTTGGTCTCGCGGGCCGTTATGTCCTTTGTACTCCAGGACCAGGGGAACGGAAACCCCTGGCCCCGCTTCTTTACTTTTAGGTTCAATCACGGGCGAATGGGGCGGCGAATCGGACGTGGGCCGCGTTCGGTTTCCGCTTCACCTGGGCAGGGCTGCCCCGGCGGTACGGCGGCGACTGGCGTACCAGACCAGTCCGGCGGTGACGGCCGCCGCGCCGACTGCTGCCGCCGCCACGAGGGCGGGGCGTGGCGGCATCGAGAAGGCGGGCAGGCGCTGCTTGAGCCGGACCGGGCGGTTGAAGACGAGAATCGGCCACTCGCGAAGGGTCGCTTCGCGGCGCAGCGCGCGGTCGGGGTTGACCGCGTGCGGATGGCCGACCGACTCCAGCATCGGCACGTCGGTCACCGAGTCGCTGTAGGCGTAGCAGCGCGAAAGGTCGTACCCCTCCGAGGCGGCGAGCGCCCTCACGGCTTCGGCCTTGGTGGGGCCGTAGGCGTAGTACTCGATCTCTCCCGTGAAGCAGCCGTCGTCACCGACGACCATGCGCGTGGCGACGACCCGGTCGGCGCCGAGCAGTTCGCCGATGGGTTCGACGACTTCGGCTCCCGAGGTCGAGACGATGACCACGTCGCGCCCTGCCGTGTGGTGTTCCTCGATGAGGGTGGCGGCCTCGTCGTAGATGATCGGGTCGATCAGGTCGTGCAGGGTCTCGGCGACGATCTCCTTGACCTGCTGGACGTTCCACCCCTTGCAGAGGGCGGAGAGGTATTCACGCATCCGCTCCATCTGGTCGTGATCGGCGCCCCCGGCGAGGAACACGAACTGTGTGTACGCGGTGCGCAGTACAGCGCGGCGGTTGATCAGTCCGCCTTGGTAGAAGGACTTGCTGAAGGTCAGCGTCGAAGACTTCGCAATGACCGTCTTGTCCAGGTCAAAGAAGGCTGCTGTGCGCGGCGAGAAGCAGTTTTCCACAACGCTGAGCATAGGGGCCCACCATTCGGCGTAAACTCCGGCGCGTGGGTTTGCCTGAGAAGGGCCTCGGGTACACCATGGAAGTCACGGATCGTTCGCGACCGTGCTAACCCGGTCCGACTCCTCCCCCCCGAGTCGGCCGTGGGGACGACCCCCGCTCTCCCCCCGGCGGGGGTCGTCGCATGTCCGGACGCGTTTTGGGGGCGGAAACCACCTTATGTCTCCCATCTGGCCGTCATCGGCCTGATCGTGTGAGCCGGCCTTCGTGCGACTCGTCTCGTCACAGTGTGTAGCCAAGGGACTGCACTCCGGAAGTCGCTGGTATGGGTGACGAAGTTATTCACAACCCAGGGGTTGTCCACAGTTTTTCATCAAGATCCACATGTTTTTCCGTCGTGCTGCACGTTGATTCCACCCGCGAAGTCCGCGGGGGCCGGAATCGCGCATCTCGGAAACGCTCCGAGAACACCGCGAACCGCACTGAAGGGGCAGTGAGAAGGGGGCGGAGATCGTGGCTGGATCCCTCGCAGGAGAAGAGACGACGGCCGTCGGCGGGCGGCGCGGCGGCCCGCTGATCGTGACGGAGGACGTGGAGCTGCTCGACGACCTGCTGCGGCTGTGCGCGGCGGCCGGTGCCGAACCGGAGGTCCATCACGGGCCGCCCGGGCTGCGTGGCAGCTGGGAGCGGGCTCCGATGGTGCTGGTGGGCGATGACGCCGCAGCGCGATGCCGGGGTGCCGGCCGGAGGAAGGGGTGATGCTGGTCGGCCGCGACCAGGACGACCCGGACGTGTGGCGGCGGGCGGTGGAGATCGGGGCCGAGTATGTGCTGCGGCTGCCCGATTCCGAGGGCTGGCTGGTCGATCAGATCGCCAACGCCGCCGAGGGCGTGGGACGGCCCGCGCTCACCGTCGGCGTGATGGGCGGCCGGGGCGGCTCCGGCGCATCGACGCTGGCCTGCGCCCTTGCCGTGAGCGCGGCGAGGTCCGGTCGGCGGACGATGCTGATCGACGCCGACCCGCTGGGAGGCGGCATCGACGTCCTGCTCGGTGGCGAACGGGCCGAGGGCATGCGGTGGCCGGATTTCGCGCAGTCGAAGGGTCGGCTCGGGGGCGGAGCCCTGGAGGACTCGCTGCCCGCGCTCCACGGGCTGAGGGTGCTGAGCTGGGGACGCGACGACGAGGTGGTGATCCCGCCGCAGGCGATGCGGGCTGTCCTCGCCGCCGCGCGCCGACTCGGTGGAGTGGTGGTCGTCGACCTCCCGCGCCGGGTCGACGAGGGAGTCGCCGAAGCCTTGGCCCAACTCGATCTCGGGCTGCTCGTGGTGCCGGGCGAACTGCGCGCGGTGGCAGCTGCCAAGCGCGTCGCGTCCACGGCCGCCATGGTGCTGGACGACCTGCGGGTGGTGCCCAGGGGCCCGTATGCCTCGGGACTGGACGGGCGGTGGGTCGCCGGGGCCGTCGGTCTGCCGCTCGTCGGTGAACTCTCCTGGGAATCAGGCCTTCTGGACTCCCAGGACGACGGCACCCCGCCCGGCGGCAACGCCCGGGGCTCGCTGGCCCGGTTCTGCGCCGCCTTCTGGGACCAGGCGGCGGTGGCCGGAGACACGAGCCCCGTGACCGGTCCGCCCGGGGGAGGGCCGGTATGACGGACGAACTGCTTGATGCGGTACGTCAGCGGCTGGCACGCAGTGGTGCCGCGCCCACACCGGCCGGAGTGGCCGCCGCCTTGCGGGCCCAGGGGAGGCTGCTGGGGGATGCCGAGGTGCTCGGAGCAGCGGAGGAGCTGCGCGGCGAACTCGTCGGCACGGGCGTGCTGGAGCCTTTGCTCACGGATCCCGAGGTGACCGATGTGCTGGTGTCGGCGCCGGACCGGGTGTGGGTGGACCGGGGCGGCGGGCTCCAACTGACCGGCGTCACCTTCTCGGACGCGGCGGCGGTCCGGAGGCTGGCCCAGCGTCTCGCGGCGGTGGCCGGCAGGAGGCTGGACGACGCACGGCCCTGGGTGGACGCACGACTGCCCGACGGCACACGGATGCACGCCGTGCTGCCCCCGGTGGCCGTCGGCTCGACCTGCCTCTCCCTGCGCGTGGTGCGGCCGCGGGCCTTCTCGCTCGCGGAGCTGGTGGACGCGGGCACGGTGCCGCCGGGTGGCGACCGGATCCTGCGGGCCCTCGTGGAAGCCCGGATCTCCTATGTGATCAGCGGGGGCACCGGGGCAGGCAAGACGACGCTTCTCTCCAGCCTGCTGGGGGCGGTCGGCGTGAACGAGCGGATCGTGCTCGCTGAGGACTCCGCCGAACTGCGACCCGACCATCCGCACGTGGTCCGCCTGGAGTCCCGTCCGGCCAATCAGGAAGGCGCGGGCCGCGTGACGTTGCGCGATCTCGTGCGGCAGGCGTTGCGCATGAGACCCGACCGTCTGGTGGTCGGCGAGGTGCGGGGCGCCGAGGTCACCGAACTGTTGGCCGCTTTGAACACCGGGCACGAAGGGGGTGCGGCACCGTTCACGCGAACGCCGCCGAGCATGTCCCCGCCCGACTGGAGGCGCTGGGTACGGCGGCCGGCCTCGACCGGGTCGCTCTGCACAGTCAGCTGTCTGCCGCGCTCTCGGTGGTCGTCCATCTCGTACGGGATCGCGCGGGGCAACGACGGGTCGCCGAGGTGCACGTCCTGGAGCGGGACGCAGCAGGTCTTGTCTTCACGGTCCCGGCCCTGAGCTGGGGCGTCGGGGGCTTCGTTCCGGAGCGGGGATGGGAACGGCTGCGGTCGCTGATCGGTGGTGCGCTGTGACGGCGATGACAACTACAGCCACGGCGATGACGACGACGGCGACAGCGGTGACATCGGCGTACGGGCCCCACGCGGTGGCCCTTTGTGCGGGATCGGCGGTATGGCTCGCGATGATGCGGGACCCGGGCGTGCGGCGGGCGCGGGTGCTGTTCGTGGACGCTCCGCCCGCGCCGCGTCGGACGTGGGGCCGGTCGTTACGTCTGATCGAGGCCTGGGGGCGCCTGAGGGAAACGGCCCGAAAGCGTCGGGAGTGGTGGTGCGTTCCGGGCGCGGTCGTGCTCGCGGTGCTGGGGAGTTCGGTGCTGCCGCTGGTCGCGGGAGCCGTGGCGCTCCCGTTGGTACGCCGATGGCTGCGGAGGCGGGCCGGAACGCGGGAGGCGGAGAAGGGCACGATCGCGGTCGCGGCGTTGTGCGGAGCCGTGGTCGGGGAGCTTCGGGCCGGGCGCGAGCCCGGGGAGGCGTTGCTGGTCGCCCTGCGAGAAGGTCTCGCGGAGGACGGACCTGCGGCGACGGGCGCTTCCGGCAGCAGGCTTGGTGGGGCGGAGGCGGCCGTGCTGGCGGCGGCACGGTTCGGCGGCGATGTGCCGGCCGCGCTGCGGCAGGCGGCGGAGAGCCCGGGGATGGGCGGCCTGTCCGGGATGGCCGCGTGCTGGCGGGTGGCCGTGGACGGTGGGGCGGGCCTGGCGGCCGGGTTGGAGCGCCTGGAGGCCGCGCTGCGGGAGGACCGGCGCAGACGCGAGGAGTTGCGCGCCCAGCTGGCGGGTGCGTGGTCGACGGTCGTGGTCCTGGCGTTGCTTCCCGTCGCGGGTCTGGGATTGGGTGCGGCCCTCGGCACCGAGCCCCTGCGCGTCCTGCTGCACACCCCGGGCGGCCTGGCCTGTCTGGCGGTGGGCTCGTTCCTGGAGGCGGCCGGGCTGTACTGGGCCCGCCGAATCGTGCGCGGCGGGGAGGCGGCGTGAACGCGGTGGGCGGAGAAGTTCTCCACAGCCTGGGGATGTCGGCCGCGGTGCTGGGGACGGCGGCGCAGGTGGCAGCCGCGATCGCTGTCAGATGTCGGAAGCGAGCGGTTCGCGGGCGGGGCGCGCAGTTGTTGGGGGTGGGCGTCGCCCCGGGGCCCGGCGGGCGGGGCCGACTGGTCGCGCGGCTCAGATCGAGCGGAGGTCCGCGCCTTTCCGAGGCCTCTCGGCGGTGGGCGGCTCCCGGCGGAGTCTGGCTGACCGGATGGATTCTGGTCGGCGGTGTGCTGGGCTGCGCGGTCGGGGCGGCCGCGGCGTACGGGACGTGGCGGTGGCAGGAGGCTCGCCCCCGTGACCGTCCCGGTGACAGCCCTTCGGAGCGCGCCGAGATCGCTGGGCAGCTCCCCCTGGCCGCGGATCTGCTGGCCGCCTGTGTCGCGGTCGGGGCCGGTCCCCGGGAGGCGGCCGAGGAGGTGGGCCGATCCATCGGCGGCCCGGTCGGAGACCGGCTCGCCCGAACCGCCGTCGAGATCCGGCTCGGCGGCGAACCGGCCGAGGCGTGGGGCCGGTTCGGGGAGATACCGGGCGCAGGCCCGCTGGCCCGCTGTCTGCACCGGGCAGGTGCGACGGGGGCCCCGGCGGCGGAGCCGATTGCCAGGCTGGCCGCGTCGATACGCGCCGAGCGAGCCGCCGCGGCAGTAGCACGGGCGCAACGGGCCGGGGTGCTGATCACCGCGCCGGTCGGCCTCTGCTTCCTGCCCGCCTTCCTGGCGGTCGGGGTGGCGCCGGTGATCATCGGCCTGGCCGGCGATCTGCTCGCGACCGGCGGTCCGGGCCGGTAGGCCGCGCACGGTTCGCGGCCGGCGGTTGCCTGCCGGTCGATCTGGCGGTCATTCATTTTCGCTGTCACTCACGGGTGTTCCGTTCGGGCGCCCGCTCGTCATCGATGCTCATCGGGGGATGAAATGAAAACGAAGTTCTGGGACCGGGCCGTCGGCGCTCTGCCCGGGGGACGGCTGTTCACGGGGTGGCCGGACCGGCGGGTGAAGTGGTCCGCGCGGTGGGCGGGTCGGCTCGGCCGGTCCGATCGGGGGATGACCACCTCCGAGTACGCGGTGGGGACGATCGCGGCGTGTGCCTTCGCGGCGGTGCTCTACAAGGTGGTGAACAGTGGGCCGGTGCTGTCGGCGCTGCAGTCACTGGTCGAGGACGCACTCGATGCGAAGTTCTGAGATTCGGCCGGGGCCAGGTACGGGGGCCCGGTACAGGCAATCGGGCAGGTGCCTCTTCCGGAGTCACTCCCGCTGTTTCGACCAGTGGCTCTCGCGGGGGGCCACTCGGGGGCGGCTCCGGGGCCGGGCCCCGAGCGGCGACCGGGGCGCGGTGACCGCGGAGGCGGCTGTGGCGATCCCGGTGCTGGTGGCGTTCGCCCTGGCCCTGCTCTGGGCGTTGATGGCCGCCGCGGACCAGATCCGGTGCGTGGATGCGGCCCGGGCAGGGGCTCGGGCCGCGGCTCGATCGGAGCCGGAGACGGCGGTGCTGGATGCCGCGCGTGACACGGCGCCCCAGGGGGCCCGGGTCGAGATGGGGCGGGCGGGAGACCTGTGGCGCGTCCGCGTGGAGGCGCCGACCCGGGGCCCGGGGGTGCTGGCCCTGACGTTGAGCGCCGAGGCGGCTGCCCTGGCGGAGGACACGGTGGGGGGTGCCGCGCCATGAGGGCGAGGGGGCTTGGGGGCCGAGGGCTGGGTGCCCTTGCCCCGGGCATGGGGCGGGGCGCGTTGCGGCGGTGGCAGTGGGGCCGGGGTCAGGGCCCCGGCCGGGGCCCGAGCCGGGACCTGAGCTGCGGCCCGAGTCAGGGCCAAGGCCCGAACCGGGGCCGGGGTACGGGCACGGACCGGGGCCGGGGTACGGGCACGGACCGGGGTGTGGCGACCGTGTGGGTGGCTGTGACCGCGGCCGGTCTGTGCACCGTGTTCGCCGTGGTGCTCGCACTGGGACAGGCCGTGGCTGCCCGTCACCGGGCGGGCGGGGCCGCGGATCTGGCGGCCCTCGCGGCTGCGGACCGGGCGTTGGACGGGGTGGAGGCCGCGTGTGAGGCGGCCCGGAGAGTGGCTCTGGCGCAGGACGCCGCGATCGTTCGCTGCGCGGTGCAGGGGGAGGTCGCCGATGTGACCGCCCGCGCGGGATTCGGGCCCTACCTACCCGCCGTCAGGTCCCGGGCCGGGCCTCCGGCAGATCCCTCGGCCCAGGCGCCGGGTGAGGAATCTGGCGGGTCCTGACGTCTCGTCGGTGTGGCGGTCGCGATGGCCGTCGGTTCCCTCCTCGTCGGGTCAGTCCTTCGGGATGGTCGGTTCGTCCGGTTCCACGGGGGAGGCCCTGAGGAGTTCGGTGAGGAGGCGTACGGCTCCGCGTTTGTGCAGGGGCTCGTTGCCGTTGCCGCACTTGGGGGACTGGATGCAGGAGGGGCAGCCCGCCTCGCACTCGCAGGACGCGATGGCCTCCCGGGTCGCCGTCAGCCAGGCACGGGCGGTGTGGAAGGCGCGCTCGGCGAATCCGGCTCCTCCGGGGTGACCGTCGTACACGAAGACCGTCGGCAGGAGGGTGTCCGGGTGCAGGGGTAGGGAGACGCCGCCGATGTCCCAGCGGTCGCAGGTGGCGAAGAGGGGGAGGAGTCCGATCGATGCGTGTTCGGCGGCGTGGAGCGCGCCGCCGAGGATCTCCGGGTTGACGCGGGCGGCGTCGAGTTGGTCCTCGGTGACCGTCCACCAGACGGCGCGGGTGCGCAGGGTGCGGGGCGGCAGGTCGAGCTTGGTCTCGCCCAGGACCTCCCCGGTGATCAGTTTGCGGCGCAGGAAGGAGACGACCTGATGGGTGACCTCGACAGAGCCGTAGCAGAGCCGGCCCTGACCCCAGGGGATCTCGGTGTCGGTCTCCAGGACGGCGATGGCGGTGGTGTCGCGGGCGACCGTCGAATACGGCGGTTCGGCCTGCTCGACGAGGGCCACGGAGTCCTCCAGGTCCAGTTTCCGGACCAGGTGGGTGCGGCCCTGATGGAGGTGGACGGCCCCCTCGTGGACGGCCGTGTGGGCGGCGGCCGCGTCCACGGTGCCCAGCAGCCGGCCGGTGCCCTCCTCGACGATCTGGACGGGGCGGCCGCCCCCGCCCCGGATGTCGGTGAGGTCGGCGGCCCGTTCGCGGCGGGTCCAGTGCCAGCCCGAGGCCCGTCTGCGCAGCAGTTTCGCCGACTCCAGTTGTGGCAGCAGTTCGGGCACGGCGGGGCCGAAGAGCGTGATGTCGGCTTCGGTGAGGGGAGTTCGGCGGCTGCGGCGCAGAGGTGGGGGGCCAGGACGTAGGGGTTGTCCGGGTCCAGCACCGTCGACTCGACGGGCTGCCGGAACAGCGCCTCCGGGTGGTGCACCAGATAGGTGTCCAGCGGGTCGTCCCGGGCCACGAGGACGGCCAGGGCGCCCTGCCCCGAGCGGCCGGCGCGCCCCGCCTGCTGCCAGAGGGAGGCCCGTGTGCCCGGGTAGCCGCAGATGACCACCGAGTCGAGGCCGGAAACGTCGATGCCGAGTTCCAGGGCGGTGGTGGCCGCCAGGCCGAGCAGCTCGCCGGAGTGCAACGCCCGTTCCAGGGCCCGGCGCTCCTCGGGGAGGTAGCCCCCGCGGTAGGCGGCGACCCGCTTCGGCAGTGAGCGGTCGACCTCCGCGAGGCGCTCCTTGGCGATCACCGAGATCAGTTCCGCGCCGCGCCGGGAGCGTACGAAGGCGACCGAGCGGACGCCCTGGAGGGTCAGGTCGGTGAGCAGGTCGGCGGTCTCGGCCGTCGCGGTACGGCGTACGGGGGCGCCCTTCTCGCCGTGGAGGTCGGTCAGCGGGGGCTCCCACAGGGCGAAGACCAGCTCGCCGCGCGGGGAGGCGTCGTCGGACACCTCGACGACCGGCAGGCCCGTCAGACGCCCGGCTGCGACCGCCGGGTCCGCCGCCGTGGCCGAGGCGAGCAGGAAGACCGGATCGGCCCCGTAACGGGCACACAGGCGGCGCAGACGGCGCAGTACCTGGGCGACGTGGGAGCCGAAGACGCCCCGGTAGGTGTGGCACTCGTCGATGACGACGAACCGCAGGGCGCGCAGAAACGATGACCAGCGGGGATGGGAGGGAAGGATGCCGCGGTGCAGCATGTCGGGGTTGGTCAGGACGTAGTTGGCGTACTGCCGTACCCATTCACGTTCCTCGACCGGGGTGTCGCCGTCGTAGACCGCGGGCCTGACGGCGTTGCCGAGCGGGGCCGCCAGCGCCTTCACCGAGCGCCGCTGGTCGGCTGCCAGGGCCTTGGTGGGGGCGAGGTACAGGGCGGTGGCCCCGCGGCCGTTCGGGGCCTCCGAGCCGTCCAGGAGGGTGCTGAGGACCGGCGCCAGGTACGCGAGGGACTTTCCGGAGGCCGTGCCGGTGGCGATCACGACCGATTCGCCGTCCAGAGCGTGCTCGGCCGCGGCCGACTGATGCGCCCACGGATGGTCGATCCCGGCCTTCTCGATCGCCGAGATCACTTCTGGCCGCACGCGATCCGGCCAGATGGCATGGGTTCCCGATCTCGGGGGCAGGTGCTCCGTATGAGTGATGCGCGCGGCCCGGCCCGCCCCTGTGGCGAGCCGGTCGAGGATCATGGCGGGAGAGGGGCGCGAGCCCCTGCTCTCGGCTGGTCGTCCGGGACGGTGATTCTTGGCCATCGGCACCGAGTGTGTCACTGGCGTGACGGACAATGGTCCCAAGGCGTCGTGCATGGCTGCTGGTAAGTGATTGAATGCCATCGCGGCTGGCGATCCGTCCCCTGGCCTCCGTCGGGGAGACCGAGGGGCGACCGCTCGATAGCAAGGTGCTGGAGGATCCGTGGACCTGTCCCTGTCGACTCGCAATGTGTCCGGCCCTGGTGGCGACCGTACGGTCGTCGAGGTCGGTGGCGAGATTGATGTGTATACCGCGCCCAAGCTGCGCGAGCAGTTGGTCGAGTTGGTGAATGACGGCAGCTACCACCTGGTTGTCGACATGGAAGGCGTCGACTTCCTCGACTCCACCGGCCTCGGCGTGCTCGTGGGCGGCTTGAAGCGTGTCCGGGCCCATGAGGGCTCGCTGCGCCTGGTCTGCAACCAGGAGCGCATTCTCAAGATCTTCCGGATCACGGGTCTGACCAAGGTGTTCCCGATTCACACCACGGTCGACGAGGCTGTCGCCGCCACCGACTGAGGTCGGAGCGGACCGGCCTCCGGGCCGGTCGGCAGGCAGTGAACAGGCCGGCAGCGGCAGCTCATGGGCCGCGACGGGCAGGCGGTCGACCTTCGGGTCGGCTGTCGGCTTTGTCGGCTTCCGGAGGAGGAGAGCAGGGGTGCCGGGCGACACGCCCGGGGCCCCTGAGGCGTACGCCCGATCGTTCGAGGGGGATGGCATGGCCACCGTTGAACTCCGCTTCAGCGCCCAGCCTGAACATGTCAGGACGGCCCGCTTGGTGGCGGCCGCCGTGGCGCGCCGGGCCGGCGTGGACGAGGCGGTGCTCGACGAGGTCAGGCTCGCCGTCGGCGAGGCGTGCAGCCGCGCGGTCGGGCTGCACCGCAGTCACGGCATCACCGCGCCGGTCAGCGTCGCGCTGACCGAGGAGGAGAAGGCGTTCTCCATCGAAGTCGGGGACAGCGTTCCCGATCCCGGCGCCGATCCGGCCGAGTCCGGGGCGCCTGACGCCGCCGGTGGGTCCGGAGCGGGCTCGGCGCGGCACGGTTCCGAGGCCGACGGTGAGGGCGAGGACGAGATGGGCCTCGCGGTCATCAGCGGGCTCGTCGACGACGTGGAGGTCCGTTCCGGTGCGGGTGGCGGAGTGATCCGCATGAGCTGGCCGACGGCCGACGCCGTAGTTCGGTCTTGAAGCTGCGAACGGGCGGGAAGCCGCGAGGGGACTGGGAGCCGCGGTGCGGGCCCTGAAGCTGCCGTGCAGCCCTGGGGGTGCGGTTCGGCTGGGCAGGCGCGCCCCCGGCATCGGAGCCTCCGCGCGGTCCTGAGGCCCGCGCTCGTATGCGCCCGCGTCCGTGCCTGCGCTCGTATCTGCGCCCGCGTCCGCGCCCGCGTCTGTGCCCGCGCCCGCGCTCGTACCTGTGCCCGCGTCCGTGCCCGTACCCTTTCTGCTCGCGCGCGAGCAGGTTGCGCCTGAGGTCCGTGTGGCCCCAGGCGTGCGGGTGACGTGATGTTTCGTTTTTTCGGGCCCTGCTGAGCAGGGTCTTTTTTGATTGAGGCCTTGGCGGGGGCTCGTCGAGGGTTCCGGGTAATGCGTCTGCCTCATTACTGCATTCGAGCAGAATCGCTCCGCTGATCTTTCGGCGTTGGGGGAGAGCGATCAATTCTCCTCCCGCCCACTGTTTTGATCAGGTTCCGCTCCCTACAATCCGTCCACGACTTGAGCGCTGAGCGTCAAGGAGGACGTATGGCGGAGTTCTTCACCACCCCAATGGCAGTACTGACGCAAGAATCCGCACTTTCCGACCGGCCCGCTTCCCTCGCGGCGGCGGCACTCACCGACGGCAACCGGCTGATCGTCATCGTCGTGGCGGTCGTCGCCGTCGCCGCGCTGATCGTCGCCCAGCTGCTCGTACGCCAGGTACTGGCGGCCGGCGAGGGCACCGAACGGATGAAGGAGATCGCCGCGGCGGTCCAGGAGGGTGCGAACGCCTATCTGGCCCGGCAGCTACGCACCGTCGGTGTCTTCTCCGTCGTCGTGTTCTTTCTGCTGTTCCTGTTGCCGGCCGACAACTGGTCGCAGCGCGCGGGGCGTTCCCTCTTCTTCCTGGTGGGTGCGCTTTTCTCGGCGGCGACCGGATACATCGGCATGCGGCTCGCCGTACGGAGCAATGTGCGGGTGGCGGCAGCGGCGCGGGAGGCGACTCCGGCGGAAGGCGAACCGGAAAAGGATCTCACCTCCGTCTCGCACAAAGCGATGAAGATCGCTTTCCGTACCGGTGGAGTGGTCGGAATGATCACGGTGGGCCTCGGTCTGCTCGGGGCCTCCTGTGTGGTGCTCGTCTACGCCGCCGACGCGCCCAAGGTGCTGGAGGGCTTCGGCCTCGGTGCGGCGCTCATCGCCATGTTCATGAGGGTCGGCGGCGGGATCTTCACGAAGGCCGCGGATGTGGGGGCCGACCTGGTGGGCAAGGTGGAGCAAGGCATCCCGGAGGACGATCCGCGTAACGCCGCCACCATCGCCGACAACGTGGGGGACAACGTCGGTGACTGCGCGGGCATGGCCGCCGACCTCTTCGAGTCGTACGCCGTGACGCTCGTCGCCGCGCTCATCCTCGGTACGGCCGCGTTCGGTGACTCCGGTCTCGCCTTCCCCCTGATGGTCCCGGCGATCGGTGTCGTCACCGCGATGATCGGGATCTTCGCGGTCGCCCCGCGCCGCGCCGACCGCAGCGGGATGACCGCGATCAACCGCGGCTTCTTCATCTCCGCGGTGATCTCGCTCGGCCTCGTGGCCGTGGCCGCCTTCACCTATCTGCCGTCCTCGTACGCCGAGCTCGACGGGGTCGGCGACGAGGCGATCACCGGGCACGGCGGCGACCCCCGTATCTTCGCCTTGGTCGCGGTGGCCATCGGGATCGTCCTGGCCGCGCTCATCCAGCAGCTCACCGGCTATTTCACCGAGACCAACCGCCGCCCCGTCCGGGACATCGGGAAGTCCTCGCTCACCGGTCCGGCCACCGTGGTGCTCGCGGGCATCTCCATCGGTCTGGAGTCGGCCGTGTACACCGCGCTGCTGATCGGCCTCGGTGTCTACGGGGCGTTCCTGCTGGGCGGTACGTCGATCATGCTGGCGCTCTTCGCGGTCGCGCTCGCCGGGACGGGGCTCCTCACCACCGTCGGCGTCATCGTCGCCATGGACACCTTCGGTCCGGTGTCCGACAACGCCCAGGGCATCGCCGAGATGTCCGGGGACGTCACGGGGGCCGGCGCCCAGGTGCTCACCGACTTGGACGCGGTCGGCAACACGACCAAGGCCATCACCAAGGGCATCGCCATCGCCACCGCCGTCCTGGCGGCGGCCGCGCTCTTCGGGTCCTACCGCGATGCCATCGCCACGGCGGTCGACGACGTCGGGGCCGGGGTGGGCGAGCTCGGGCTGAGCCTGGACATCTCGCAGCCCAACAACCTCGTCGGCCTGATCCTGGGCGCGGCGGTCGTCTTCCTGTTCTCCGGGCTCGCCATCAACGCGGTGTCCCGGTCCGCCGGATCCGTGGTCTACGAGGTCAGGCGGCAGTTCCGCGAGCGCCCCGGGATCATGGACTACTCGGAGAAGCCGCAGTACGGGCGCGTCGTCGACATCTGCACCCGCGACGCCCTGCGGGAACTGGCCACGCCCGGGCTCCTCGCGGTGCTGGCACCGATCGCGGTCGGCTTCACCCTCGGCGTCGGGGCGCTCGGCTCGTACCTCGCCGGCGCGATCGGCACGGGAACGCTGATGGCGGTGTTCCTCGCCAACTCCGGCGGTGCCTGGGACAACGCCAAGAAGCTCGTCGAGGACGGCCACCACGGCGGCAAGGGCAGCGAGGCCCATGCCGCGACCGTGATCGGCGACACGGTCGGCGACCCGTTCAAGGACACGGCGGGCCCGGCGATCAACCCGCTCCTCAAGGTGATGAACCTGGTCGCCCTGCTCATCGCCCCGGCGATCGTGCAGTTCAGTTACGGCGCCGACGCGAACCCCTGGGTGCGGGCGCTGGTGGCCGTCGTCGCCATCGGGATCATCGTGGCCGCGGTGTACGTCTCCAAGCGGCGGGGCATCGCCGTGGGCGACGACGACGCCTCGGGGGACAGCGGCTCCTCGGTTCCCGCGCCGGATCCGGCTGCGGCTCCGTGACCCCTGCGCAAGGGGTCGGGGAGGGGCCGGGGTCGGCCTCGTGATGAGGTGAGGTGACGTGTGATCAAGAGGCGGGTGGACGGCCCGCGCTGACGGGCCGTCCGTCCGCCTCCTCCTCTCTGCTGCCCTGCGTTCCTCCGGAGCTGCTCCCGCCCGTCCCCTCTCGGCGTGCGGATTCCGGCACGGCGTGGACACCGCCCGGGCGGAATCCGTCATTCGGATGAGTTACCGCTCATGCGTACGGTTCTCTCCTTGAGTGGCATCTCCCTCATTTCCCTTGGTGCAAATGGCTTCAAAAGGGTGCATAAAGTATGGGCGGCACCCGGCTGTCGTCCCCTCGCCGTGTAAGTTCCGGGCCGAGAGCCTTGGAAGGGACCGATCCGGTGAACAAGAAGCTTGCAGCCGCACTGTCCGGCGGTGCGGTACTCGTACTGACGCTGTCGGGCTGCAGCGACGACAGCGACAACAAGGTCAACGACTGGGCCAAGAAGGTCTGCGACCAGGTTCAGCCGCAACTCCAGAAGATCAACAACGCCAACGCCTCGATCCTGGAGAAGACCGGCGACAACAACAAGCCCGCCGACGTCCAGGAGGCCGACTCGGTCGCCTTCCAGGAGATGTCCGAGGCGTACAAGGCGCTGGGCACGGCTGTGGACTCGGCCGGCCCGCCGCCCGTCGACGGCGGCGAGGCAACGCAGAAGGCGGCGGTGAAGGAGCTCAACGCCTCCTCCAAGGCATACGCCGACCTCAAGACCCAGGTCGACGCACTCGACACCAAGGAGCAGAGCAAGTTCGCCGACGGGCTGAAGACCATCGCCGACGAGCTGAACAAGATCAGCGCCGGTGGTGACCAGGCGCTGAAGAAGCTCCAGTCCGGCGAGGTCGGTGTCGCGATGTCGAAGCAGGAGGGCTGCCAGAAGCAGACCGCTTCGACCGGTCCCTCCGGTTCCGGGGCGGCCGACGCCGATGCCGACGCGTCCTCGGGGAGCTCGGCCCCCGACAAGAAGGAGTCGGAGGACAAGGGCTCCGCCGAGAAGGAGTCCTCGGAGAAGAAGTCCTGAGCGCCGTCCTCCCTTGCAGCGGCCCGGACACCCGGTGGGTGTCCGGGCCGCTGCCGTTGTCGGTGCGACCGGACACAATGGGAGGGTGAGTAAGAGCAGCCTTCCCGCACCCGACCACGCCGCCGCCCTCCGTGAGGCCCTGCTCGCCGCGGACTTCACCGCGGACGGGCTCCTCGAACGCCTCGGCGCGCCCGCCTACGCCGCCCTCGCGCGCAGCGAGACCGTCCCCGCCCTGCGGGCCACCCGGGGCGACACTCCGCTCGACACGCTGGTGCGGCTGTTCCTCCTGCAGCGCCCCGTCGCCGAGGACCGGGCCCGCGCGGCCCTGCCGCTGGACGAGTGCGTCGCGGACGGCTGGGTGACCCGCGAGGGCGGTGCGGACGGGGAGGTCCGCGCGTGCGTCGACGTACGGCCGTACGGGGGGCCGGACGGCGAGGACTGGTTCATCGTGTCCGATCTCGGCTGCGCGGTCGGCGGCGCGGGCGGGATCGGCTCGCGCGAGGAGGGCGTCGTCCTCGGCGTCGGAGGGGCCTCCACCACCCTCGCCGGGATCACCGTGCGGACGCCGGTCGCCTCGGCGCTCGACCTCGGTACGGGCTCCGGGATCCAGGCGCTGCACGCCGCCCAGCACGCGACCCGGGTCACCGCCACGGACCTCAACCCCCGCGCCCTGGAGTTCACCCGGCTCACCCTCGCCCTGTCCGGCGCAGCCCCCGCCGATCTGCGCGAAGGGTCCCTCTTCGAGCCGGTGGGCTCCGACACGTTCGACCTGATCGTCTCCAACCCGCCCTTCGTCATCTCGCCCGGCGCCCGCCTCACCTACCGGGACGGCGGCATGGGCGGCGACGACCTGTGCCGCACGCTGGTGGAGCAGGCGGGCGCCCATCTGAACGAAGGGGGTTACGCCCAGTTCCTCGCCAACTGGCAGCACGTGGAGGACGAGGAGTGGCAGGACCGGGTGCGCTCCTGGGTGCCGCACGGCTGTGACGCCTGGATCGTCCAGCGCGAGGTCCAGGACGTCACGCAGTACGCCGAGCTGTGGCTGCGGGACAGCGGTGACCACCGCAGCGACCCCGTCGACTACGACGAGCGGTACGAGGCGTGGCTCGACGAGTTCGAGGCCCGGCGCACCACGTCCGTAGGCTTCGGCTGGATCACCCTGCGCAAGTCCTCCGCCGCGGAGGCCGGGCGCCCCTCGATCGTCGTCGAGGAGTGGCCGCACGCGGTGCAGCAGCCCCTGGGCCGGGCGGTGGAGGAGCACTTCGCCCGCCAGGACTACCTCCGCGACCAGGACGACGCGGCGCTGCTCGCCGGGCACTTCTCCCTCGCCGCCGAGGTCGTGCAGGAGCAGGTCGGCCTGCCGGGCGCGGAGGACCCCGAGCATGTGGTGCTGCGTCAGCACCGGGGCATGATGCGGGCGACCAAGGTCGATGCGGTGGCCGCCGGGTTCGCCGGTGTGTGCGACGGGTCGCTGCCCGCCGGGCGGATCCTGGACGCGATCGCGCAGTTGATGGCGGAGGACCCGGTGCTCCTGCGCGACCGGACACCGCAGGCGATCCGGCTGCTGGTCGAGGAGGGCTTCCTGGAGCCGGTGTCCGGGGGCGTGGCGCGGGGGGAGTAGGCCGACCGCGGCGGGGGGACGGGAGTGGGGCGCCGTCGACACCCAGGTGTCCGCCGCCCTGAAAACCCGGGTGCCGATCGTCCCGGGCGCCCGGGACGATCGGACGGCCGCCGCCCGGGACGATCGGACGGCCGCCGCCCGCTCGGCCGCCGCCCGGGTGCGGCCCGCACGCCTTCCGCCCCGGACGCCTTCCGGTATCCCGGGCCCCTTCCGGTACCGGTTGGTGGTGATCGTCGTTCGAGGCGCGCTGTCCTTATTAACCAGCGCGTTCGTCTCCACGTCCCCCTGCGGCGCGCCCGGCCCGCACATTCCGGTCACGGATGTCCCGGCCCCGGCCCGTACCGCCGAAGGAGTTCCGCCCGTCGGCGGGGGAGTGCTGTTCACCCGGGGTTCGTGTGGGCGATGCCCCGGGGTGACAACCTCCCCGTGCCGGACCGCCGAGGTCCGGCTCCGACGGGCCCGTACGGCCCGCCCCGGGCGGCTCCCCGACGAGTCGTGCGACGGGTCACACGACGGTCTAGGGGTACGACATGGAGAGCGCCACCGCAGTCTTCGCCGGTACGGCCCTGGCACTGTTCGGCGCCGCCCTCCTGATCTGGACCGGGGCGCGAGCCCTGCACCGCGCGCCGGTGGCGCACGGTGTGAGCCCTGTCGCCTCCACCGCACTCACGACGCTCTTCGGCGTAGTTTTCCTCGGCCTCGGTGTGTGGGTCTTCACGCAGGTCTGATCCCCGCTCCCGGCCGGGCGGCGCCCGGGTCGGCAGGACCCGCGCCGGGATACCGCGGCCGTCTCCGAAAAGCCGCAGGCCGAGGCCCCGCGTGACGCGGACCCGGCGGTCCGGGCGGCAGGAATGGCGGAAGTCGGGTTACCGTTCGAGTGGCCGTTGCGGGCTTTTGCCGTTTGACACGGGGGCGGGTTGTACCGTCACACTCCGCAGCGACAGCACCGCGGGCAGCGTCATGACGCCGCCCGGATGCCCACCGAGTGTCGACCGGAGAGAAGAGCGAAGTTGTCCCCGACCAGCGAGACCGCACAGGGCGGCCGCCGACTCGTCATCGTCGAGTCGCCTGCCAAGGCGAAGACGATCAAGGGCTATCTCGGCCCCGGATACGTCGTCGAGGCGAGCGTCGGGCACATCCGCGACCTCCCGAACGGCGCGGCCGAGGTCCCGGACGAGTACACCGGCGAGGTGCGCCGCCTCGGCGTGGACGTCGAGCACGACTTCCAGCCCATCTATGTCGTCAACGCGGACAAGAAGGCCCAGGTCAGGAAGCTGAAGCAGCTGCTGGCCGAGTCCGACGAACTCTTCCTCGCCACCGACGAGGACCGCGAGGGCGAAGCCATCGCGTGGCACCTCCAGGAAGTCCTGCGGCCCAAGGTCCCGGTCCACCGGATGGTCTTCCACGAGATCACCAAGGACGCGATCCGGGCCGCCGTCGCCAACCCGCGTGAGCTCAACCAGCGCATGGTCGACGCCCAGGAGACCCGCCGCATCCTCGACCGCCTCTACGGCTACGAGGTCTCGCCGGTCCTGTGGAAGAAGGTCATGCCGAAGCTCTCGGCCGGCCGCGTCCAGTCCGTGGCCACCCGCCTCGTCGTCGAGCGGGAGCGCGAGCGCATCGCCTTCCGTTCCGCCGAGTACTGGGACCTGACCGGAAAGTTCGCCACCGGCCGCACCGGTGACGCCTCCGACCCCTCGAACCTCACCGCCCGCCTCAGCGCGGTCGACGGCCGCCGCATCGCCCAGGGCCGCGACTTCGGCCCCGACGGGCAGCTCAAGGCCGGCTCCGCCCAGACCCTGCACCTGGACGAGACGAACGCCCGCGCGCTCGCCGCCGCGCTCGCCGACTCCTCCTTCACGGTCCGGTCCGTCGAGTCGAAGCCCTACCGCCGCTCCCCGTACGCCCCCTTCCGGACGACGACCCTCCAGCAGGAGGCGAGCCGCAAGCTGGGCTTCGGCGCGAAGGCGACCATGCAGGTGGCGCAGAAGCTGTACGAGAACGGCTTCATCACCTATATGCGTACCGACTCCACGACCCTCTCGGACACCGCGGTGGCCGCGGCCCGGGCCCAGGTCACGCAGTTGTACGGTGCCAACTACCTCCCCGAGAAGCCGCGCACGTACGCGGGCAAGGTGAAGAACGCGCAGGAGGCGCACGAGGCGATCCGCCCCTCCGGCGACCGCTTCCGCACCCCCGCCGAGACCGGGCTCACCGGCGACCAGTTCCGGCTCTACGAGCTGATCTGGAAGCGGACCGTCGCCTCCCAGATGAAGGACGCGACCGGTAACTCGGTCACCGTCAAGATCGGCGGCCGGGCGAGCGACGGCCGGGACGCCGAGTTCTCCGCGTCCGGCAAGACGATCACTTTCCACGGCTTCATGAAGGCGTACGTCGAGGGCGCCGACGACCCGAACGCCGAGCTGGACGACCGCGAGCGCCGGCTGCCGCAGGTCGCCGAGGGCGACGCGCTGACCGCCGACGAGATCACGGTCGACGGGCACGCCACCAAGCCCCCGGCCCGCTACACCGAGGCCTCGCTGGTCAAGGAGCTGGAAGAGCGCGAGATCGGCCGCCCCTCCACGTACGCCTCGATCATCGGGACGATCCTGGATCGCGGTTACGTCTTCAAGAAGGGCACCGCGCTCGTCCCGTCCTTCCTGTCCTTCGCCGTGGTCAACCTGCTGGAGAAGCACTTCGGCCGGCTCGTCGACTACGACTTCACCGCCCGGATGGAGGACGACCTCGACCGCATCGCGCGGGGCGAGGCCAAGTCCGTACCGTGGCTGAAGCGCTTCTACTTCGGAACGACCGGTTCCGGTGACGACCCGGCCGGTGCGGGCGCCGCGTCCGACGCGGGCAACGGCGACGGCGACCACCTCGGCGGTCTGAAGGAGCTGGTCACCGACCTCGGCGCGATCGACGCCCGGGAGATCTCCTCCTTCCCCGTCGGCAACGACATCAAGCTCCGCGTCGGCCGCTACGGCCCGTACATCGAGCGGGGCGAGAAGGACGCCGAGGGCCACCAGCGCGCCGACGTGCCCGACGACCTGGCCCCCGACGAGCTGACCGTCGAGCTGGCCGAGGAACTGCTGGCCAAGCCCAGCGGCGACTTCGAGCTCGGCGCCGACCCGGTGACCGGCAACCAGATCATCGCCAAGGACGGGCGCTACGGCCCGTACGTCACCGAGGTGCTGCCCGAGGGCACGCCGAAGACCGGCAAGAACGCGGTGAAGCCGCGGACCGCCTCGCTCTTCAAGACCATGTCCCTGGACACGGTCACCCTCGCCGACGCCCTCAAGCTGATGTCGCTGCCGCGCGTCGTCGGCGAGGACGCCGAGGGCGTCGAGATCACCGCGCAGAACGGCCGGTACGGCCCGTATCTGAAGAAGGGCACCGACTCCCGGTCGCTGACCTCGGAGGACCAGCTCTTCGACATCACCCTCGAAGAGGCCCTCGCGATCTACGCCCAGCCCAAGCAGCGCGGCCGGGCCGCCGCCAAGCCGCCCCTGAAGGAACTCGGCACCGACCCGGTCAGCGAGCGGCCCGTGGTGGTCAAGGACGGCCGCTTCGGCGCGTACGTCACCGACGGCGAGACCAACGCGACGCTGCGGACCGGAGACAGCGTCGAGGAGATCACGCCCGAGCGCGGCTACGAACTGCTCGCCGAGAAGCGCGCCAAGGGGCCGGCCAAGAAGAAGACGGCCAAGAAGGCCCCCGCGAAGAAGGCGACGGCCAAGAAGACGGCCGCGAAGAAGACGACGGCCACCAAGACCACGGCCGCCAAGAAGACCGCGGCGAAGAAGACGACGACGGCCAAGAAGGCGACGGCCACGAAGACCGCCGCCACGAAGACCGCGGCCAAGAAGACGGCCTCGTCCTCCGCTCCGTCGGACGACTGACCTCCGTATCCCGTCTGTATCGCGCACCGCCGCCCGGCGCCCTGGATCCCCGTGATCCCGGCGCCGGGCGGCGGTGCGTCAGGGGCCGGTGAGGGCCTGGCCGGAAACTGTCTGCGTCCATATGTTCGGACGGGCCGACAGTCACCGCACCGCTGCCGATAGGCTGGGCGGATGACGCGAGCCGAGCAGCCAACGGTCGTGAGCCCCACCTCCGACACACTTGCCGCAGACTCACGCGAGCGCGCCGTACGGGCCCTGTTGCGTATTCCTCCGCTGAAGCGGTTGTGGAGCGCCCAGTTCGTCGGCGGTATCGGCGATGCACTCGCCCTTCTCGTGCTGGTGCTGCTGTCGCTGCAAGCGGCGGTCCTTGAGGGCTCATTCGGCACCGGATACCGCGGGGCGGCCTTCGCCGTCGCCGCCGTCTTCGGTGCCCGGATCCTTTCCACCCTGTTCTTCGGAGCCGTACTCCTGGGACCCCTGACGTCCCTCACGGGGCCCGGCGGAAAGCTGGACCGGCGATGGCTGATGATCGGGGTGGACGGGCTGCGCCTGGCGCTGCTGGTCGTCGCCCCGCTGTGGATCGACTGGACGCCCAACAAGGCGCTCCTGATGATCCTCATCACCGTCTTCGTGGCCGGTGCCGGTGAGCGCCTGTGGGCCGTGGCCAAGGACAGCGCCGCCCCGGCGCTGCTGCCCGGCCCGCCCCCAGAAGGCGCGGCCGTACGCCCCCTGCCCGACCACCTCGACGCCCTGCGCCGCCTGTCGCTGCGCACGAACTTCCTCGCCGTGCCCGCCGCCGCGGTGGTCCTGCTGGCCGCCACGCTGGTCGGCAACCTCCTCGGCTCGGGCCTGGAGTGGTTCTCCTTCCACCAGGCGGCCCTGGGGTCCTATGTCGCGGCGGGGCTCTTCTCCGCCTCCATCTCCACCCTGTACTTCCTTCAGTTCCCCGCCGACCGGACGCCCCGGCCGCGCTCCCCGCTGGAAGGCCTGCGCCGCCCCGCCACCGGCACCGGCCCCGACAAGGGCCGCACCGGCGCCGTCCCCCTGCTGGTCGCGGTCTGCGCCTCCGTCGCCGGAGCCGTCGCCGCAGCGGCGGCCGTCACCGTCCTGCACGCCTACGACCTCGGCGGCGGTCCCGCCACCTTCGCGCTGCTGATCCTCGGACTGACCGGCGGCACCGCCCTCGGCATCCGTACGGCACGCCACGTGCTCCCGACCCTGTCGCGCCGCCGCCTGCTGGCGCTGGCCGTCATGGTCACCGGTCTCGCGCTCCTCGCGCTCGGCCTGGTGCCGGACACCGCGACCGGGATCGCCATCTCCCTGCTCGCCGGCTACGCCGCCGGGGTCGCCGCGAACACCGGGCACACCCTGATCGACCAGGAGACCGAGGCGTTCCGGCAGGCCCGGACCACTGAGCACCTCCAGGCCGTCGTCCGGGTGCTCGTCGCGCTCGGCGCGGTCGCAGGACCGCTGCTGGCCGCCGCGATCGGCCGGCACCGGCTGGTCGCCGGTGACTTCGTCTTCGCCCACGGCGGGGCCGCCTTCACTCTGATGCTGCTCGGCGCGCTGCTGCTGCCCGTCGCCGCCTTCGTCCTCGCCAGGACGGACGACCGGGCGGGCGTGCCGCTGCGCCGGGACCTGCGCGAGGCGCTGCGCGGCGACGAACCGGCCGTCGCGCCCGCGGCCACCGGCTTCTTCCTCGCCCTGGAGGGCGGCGACGGAGCGGGCAAGTCCACCCAGGTCGAGGCGCTCGCCGACTGGATCCGGTCCAAGGGCCACGAGGTCGTCGTCACCCGCGAGCCCGGGGCCACCCCCATCGGCAAGCGGCTGCGCTCGATCCTGCTCGACGTGTCCTCCGCCGGTCTCTCCAACCGCGCCGAGGCCCTGCTGTACGCCGCCGACCGCGCCGAGCACGTCGACTCCGTCGTCCGCCCGGCTCTGGAGCGCCGCGCGATCGTCATCTCCGACCGCTACATCGACTCGTCCGTGGCCTACCAGGGCGCGGGCCGGGACCTGGCACCGACCGAGATCGCCCGGATCTCGCGGTGGGCGACGAGCGGCCTCGTACCGCATCTGACGGTGCTGCTGGACGTCGACCCGGCGACCGCCCGGGAGCGGTTCACGGAGGCGCCGGACCGGCTGGAGTCGGAGCCCGCGGAGTTCCACGAGCGGGTACGGTCCGGGTTCCTGACCCTGGCCGCGGCCGACCCGGCCCGCTATCTGGTGGTGGACGCCGGCCAGGATCCGGAGTCGATCACCACGGTCGTACGCCACCGGCTCGACCAGCTCCTTCCGCTCTCCGAGGCCGAGATCGAGGCCATCGAGGAGGCCCGGCGCAAGGCCGAGGAGGAGGCGCGGCGCAAGGCCGAGGAAGAGGCCGCCCGCAAGGCCGAGGAGGAGCGCCTGGAGAAGGAGCGCCAGGAGCAGCTCGCCCGGCTGCGCGCCGAGGAGGAGGAGCGCAAGCAGCGCGAGCTGGAGGAGGCCCGCCGCCGCGAGGCCGAACGCCAGGCGGAGGAAGCCCGCCAGCGCGCCGAGGAGGCCCGCCGCCGCGCCGAGGAGGACCGGCTCCGGCTGGAGGCCGAGGAGCGGGTCCGCGAGGCGGAGCAGGAGCGGCTGCGGCTGAAGGCCGAGGAGGAGGCCCGGCAGCGCCAGGAGGCCGAGGCACTGCGGCTGGAGAAGCAGCGCAAGGCCGAAGAGGCCCTGCTGCGCGCCGAGGAGGCCCGCCGCCGGGCGGAGGCCGAGGCGGCCGTCCGTACGGAGGCGGCGCGGGCCGAGGCCGAGCGCGCGGAGGCGGAGCGGGCGGCGCGTTCCCGTACGGATTCCCTGACGGATTCTCGTACGGAGACGTCCTCGCGCTCCGAGGGCGCGTCGGGTCCGACGGTGCCGGAGAACGAGATCACGGTGCCCACGCCGATCGTGAACCGGAATGAGATCACACAGCCGGTTCCGACGGCGCGACCGGAGGACGACGGTCCTTCGGGTGCTGGTTCCGCGGGTTCCGGCCGCTCCGGTTCCGGTGCAGCGGGTTCCGGTTCGTCTTCCGGTTCATCGAGTTCCGGTTCATCGAGTTCCGGTTCGGTTTCCGGGGACGACGAGACGACGATGCTGCCGCGCTACACGGACCAGCGCTCGACGGGGTCGACGGGACAGGCGGGATCGACGGGATCCTCGGGTCCTCGGCCGGCCCGGGACGCCGATGAGACCGCTGTGCTGCCGCCGGTACGGGACGACCAGCCGTCCGACCGGGTGCCCCAGGGCTTCTTCCGGGACGAGAGCCCGGCGCCCTCGCCCGCGGAGAGCGAGAACGAGCGCACCCGGGAACTGCCGCAGGTCGAGGACCCGAACGCCCCGGCCCCGGACCGGCAGCAGCGGGCCCGCAAGCGCCCCCGCCCGGACTGGGCGGAGGAGACCCCGCTGGACGATCTGCCGACCCTGGCGGACGAGCTGCTCGGCGGCCAGGACGACGAGGGCCGCGGCGGCCGGGGACGCAGGCCGCGCGGCTGACGCGCCCACTGCGGAGCCGTGGCTCCGGGGAGAAGTACCGGCCCGTCCGTCCCTCCGGGGCGGGCGGGCCGGACTGTCAGTGGCGTCCTTCCGGTGCGGGCGGGCGGGACTGTCAGTGGCGTCCCCCACAATGGAGAGCGACCAATGGAGAGCGACGACGCACCGCGGTTCGCGGGCCGCGCACGACACCACCGGAAGGGCGGTGACCGATGACCGTATGGGACGACCTGGTCGGACAGGACCGAGTGCAGGAACAGCTCGCCGCTGCCGCCCGGGACGCCGATGCGCTGGTCACCGCCGTGTCCGACGGCAAGCCGCTGGACCAGGGCTCCAAGATGACGCACGCCTGGCTGTTCACCGGACCGCCCGGTTCCGGCCGGTCCACCGCGGCGCGGGCGTTCGCCGCCGCGCTCCAGTGCACGAGCCCGGACCGCGCGCTGGGCGGAGCCCCCGGCTGCGGCTTCTGCGACGGCTGCCACACGAGCCTGGTCGGTACGCACGCCGACGTCGAGGTCATCCGTACGGACCTGCTCTCCATCGGTGTGAAGGAGACCCGGGACCTGGTCAGGCGCGCCCAGCTCTCCCCGGCGGTCGGGCGGTGGCAGGTCATCGTCATGGAGGACGCCGACCGCCTCACCGAGGGCGCGGGCAACGTCCTGCTCAAGGCCGTCGAGGAGCCCGCGCCGCGCACGGTCTGGATGCTGTGCGCCCCCTCGCTCGAAGACGTGCTGCCCACGATCCGTTCCCGCTGCCGGCACCTCAATCTGAGCACCCCGCCGGTGGAGGCCGTGGCCGATGTCCTGATCCGCCGCGACGGCATCGACCCCGAGCGGGCGCACAACGCGGCGCGCGCCACCCAGGGGCACATCGGGCGGGCCCGCCGTCTCGCCACGGACGAGCGGGCGCGGGCGCGGCGTGCGGCGGTGCTGAAGGTTCCGCTGCGGGTCGCCGACGTGGGCGGCTGCCTCAAGGCGGCCCAGGAGCTGATCGACACGGCGACGGACGACGCCAAGCAGCTGGCGGAGGAGGTCGACGCCAAGGAGACCGAGGACCTCAAGGCGGCGCTCGGGGCGGTGGCCGGAGGCCGGATGCCGCGCGGCACGGCGGGGGCGATGAAGGAGCTGGAGGACAAGCAGAAGCGCCGCAAGACGCGTACACAGCGCGACAGCCTGGACCTGGCGCTGACCGAGCTGACCGGGTTCTACCGTGATGTGCTGGCGCTCCAGCTGGGTTCGCGGCTGGCCATCGCCAATGTCGACGTGCAGGACTCCCTCGACCGGATCGCCGAGTCCTCGACACCCGCGCAGACCCTGCGCAGGATCGAGGCGGTGATCGCCTGCCGGGAGGCGATGGACCGGAACGTGGCGCCGCTGCTCGCGGTGGAGGCGATGACGATGGCGCTGCGGGCGGGCTGAGCTTCCCGCAGCCTGTTCGGCTTGGGTCCTTGTTCACCCGAATGAGCAGGGAATCGTACGACTCGTCACCCGGCGGATACGCTCCCTGAATGGATACCAGGCGCCTGCTCCGCACCTTCGCCATCGGGATCGGCACTGCCGGCCTGCTCATCTCCGGCTGCAGCGGCAGCGGCTCGTCGCCGACTGCCTCGGCCACCGGCACCGCGGCTCCCGAGGGGCTGTCGTCGTACTACACGCAGAAGCTGAGCTGGCGCGACTGCGGAGTGGAGGGGTTCGAGTGCACGACGATGAAGGCGCCGAAGGACTACGACAAGCCGGACGACGGGGACATCGAGCTCGCCGTCTCCCGTAAGAAGGCCACCGGCCCGGGCAAGCGGATCGGTTCCCTCCTGGTGAACCCGGGCGGCCCCGGCGGCTCGGCGATCGGCTATCTCCAGGGGTACGCGGCGCTCGGCTACCCCGCCCCGGTGCGGGCCCGCTACGACATGGTGGCCATCGATCCGCGCGGCGTGGCCCGCAGCGAGCCCGTCGAGTGCCTCACGGGCAAGGAGATGGACACCTACACCCAGGTCGACCAGACACCGGACGACGACGCGGAGGTCCGGAAGCTCACCGCCGCCTTCGAGAAGTTCGCGGCGGGCTGTGAGAAGCGGTCCGGCGAGATCCTCCCGTACGTCTCCACCGTCGACACGGCCCGCGACATGGACGTCCTGCGCGCGCTGCTCGGCGACGAGAAGCTGCACTACGTCGGAGCGTCGTACGGCACCTTCCTGGGCGCCACGTACGCGGACCTCTTCCCGCAGCGGGCCGGGCGCCTCGTCCTGGACGGGGCGATGGACCCGTCCCTGAAGGCCATCGACATGAACCGGGACCAGACGGCGGGCTTCGAGGGGGCCTTCCAGTCCTTCGCCGCCGACTGTGTGAAGCAGCCGGACTGCCCGCTCGGCACCACGAACACCGCCGATGCGGCCACCGCCCTCAAGCAGCTCTTCACGGACCTGGACGCCAAGCCGATCCCGACCGGCGACGACCGCGAGCTGACGGAGTCCCTGGCGACCACCGGGGTGATCGCCGCGATGTACGACGAGGCGGCCTGGCCGCAGCTCCGCGAGGCGCTGGAGGGCGCGCAGCGCAGCGACGGCTCCGGCCTCCTCTCGCTGGCCGACAGCTACTACGAGCGCGAGCCCAACGGGAAGTACGCGAACCTGATGTTCGCCAACGCCGCCGTGAACTGCCTCGACCTGCCGCCAGCCTTCGACGGCCCCAACGCGGTCGAGAAGGCGCTCCCGGACTTCGAGAAGGCCTCCCCGGTCTTCGGCCGCGGCTTCGCCTGGGCCTCCCTGAACTGCGCGTACTGGCCGACGAAGGCCACCGGCACCCCGCACCGCACCGAGGCGAAGGGCGCCGCCCCGATCGTCGTCGTCGGCACCACCCGCGACCCGGCCACCCCGTACAAGTGGTCCGAGGCCCTCGCGGAGCAGCTCGCCTCCGGCACCCTGCTCACGTACGAGGGCGACGGCCACACCGCGTACGGCCGGGGCAGCGACTGCATCGACACGGCGATCAACACGTACCTCCTGGAGGGCACCGCGCCCACCGACGCCAAGAAGTGCACCTGACCGACCCTGACCAGGGCAAACGCATCCGGGGGTGCCGTGTGCGGAGCACCCCGGAAACTGTGTAGACTTGGCTCCGCTGCTGACCGCACCATAGTGCGACAGGGCGCGCCGCCTTAGCTCAGTTGGCCAGAGCAACGCACTCGTAATGCGTAGGTCTCGGGTTCGAATCCCGAAGGCGGCTCAGAAGAACCCCGGGTCACGCAGGACGTGCCCCGGGGTTTTCTGTTGCTCAGCGTGGGGCGGGACGTCTGGTCCGCATGTTGCGGTGCCGCCCGCGAGCTTGACCGCTCGGTGATCTGTCAGCTGCGTCCGGTGATGCTTGCTCTCCGGTGGTATACGTCCGCCGCCTGGCGACCTCGGCTGAGGAACGGCGGCGGCAGTAACCCGGGACGTCATCCACGGCTCGTCGACCTGGGGTCAATTGTGGGCGCGGTGCCCATTCTGGCGTGCGCTTTCTACGTGATCCTCGATGGCGCTACGCTTTGGTGCACTGGATAACCCTGGGCAGGGAAGGCTGGCTGTGAAGATCTTCTTGAGTTGGTCCGGTGAGCGGTCGAGGAGAATGGCGAATGTTCTCAGGGCCTGGATCCCGGACGTGATTCAGGCTGTAGAACCTTGGATGTCGGAACATGACATTGGTAAAGGGGGCCGAGGGCTGAGGGAAATAGCCGATGAGCTCTCAGAATGCAACTTCGGAATCCTGTGTGTTACGGCAGATAATCAAAATTCGCAGTGGGTGAACTTTGAGGCCGGTGCCTTGTCGAAGCAGGTTGACGATGCGTTGGTGGTCCCGCTTTTGCTGGACCTGAAGGTGGCAGACCTGACGGGGCCTATGACTCAGTTTCAGGCCACGGAGAGTTCAGCCCAGGAGGACGTCAGGAAGCTGATGTCCGACATGAATGCTGCACAGAAGAGCTCGAACGTGAGTCAGGACCGTCTCTCTCGAATTTTCGATCGGCTCTGGCCCGAGCTGGACGCGGAGCTGGGAAAGATTCGAGCCGCCTCCTCCAGTGCTCGCGGAAGTGCAGGCAGGAGTAACTCTGACATGTTGTCGGAGATGTTGGTTCTGATGCGGCAGCAGGAGCGCCGATTGGTGGAACTGGAAGACTTCGTGAAGTATTCCAGTCATCGCTTTGACAGGGCTATCGGCCAGTGGGCTCAGGGCCTTCCGCCTCGGGGTTCTGCGTCGCCGATTTCCCCTCGGGGTGACCTTCCGCTGGGGCGGCGGAGACGATCTGGAGCAGGCTTGGAGGGAATGGTTCTTGCTGAGCTTCAGCAGGTTGCGAGCGGGCTGGGAATCCGCGGCACGGCTCGTATGAGGAAGAGTGAGCTCATTGAAATGATCAAGGATTTTCAGGAAGGCAAACGGGAATTCACCCCCGAGGCTGAGGAATGACCGGGCCGCGTGCCCTCCTTGGGTCGGAGACGGCCCGCGTAAGTGGCATGGACAGGAACGGCTTGCAGAAGGCGAAGCCGACCAGGTCAGTCCGCCGCCTCGCCCGGGTACGCGTTCTCGAACGCCGCGTGGAACAGCGCCGTGACGTCCTGGCCCGTGAGGCCCTCCGCGCGGGCCTGGGTCAGCCAGTCGGTGAGGGCGGTGCGGAGCGGGGAGTCGGGGCCGGACTGGGGCTGGGCCAGGGTGCGGGTGATGAACGTGCCCGCTCCCTGGCGTACCTCGGCGAGGCCCATGCGTTCCAGTTCGCGGTAGGCCTTGAGGGTCGTGTTGGGGTTGACCTTCGTGGTCGCGGCTACCTGGGCCGCGGTGGGCAGCCGGTCGCCCTCCTCCAGTGCCCCCATGCGCAGCGCCTGTTCGACCTGCCGGACGATCTGGAGATAGGTCGCCACCCCACTGCGCCGGTCGATGCGGAACACGACCACGGACTTCACCTTCCGCTCGATTGCCGACACTTTACGTAGAGGAGGGGGCGGTGGCTCACAGCGGGCGGCGCGAGGTCCACCAGAGGGTGAACGCCGTGAGCAGGACCGTGCCGGCGAGCAGGATGCCTGCCGCGAGCCACTGCATTCCCGCCATCTGGTGGTAGCCGATGTACTGGATGACGTCGTTGACGATGCCGTGCTCCTTGATGCACGCGTTCGTCGCCTTCTCGGTCGCCTCGGCGCAGGTGCCCCAGCCGTACAGGGTGCCGTCGGCGCTGCCGACCCAGCGGTCCACCTCGTACGCGTCGTTGAAGCGGGCCGGGAGTTCGCTGTCCATCGGGTAGGTGAACATCTGCGGGGAGCCGAGCCGTACGCGGACCTCGTCCCAGACGAACAGGGTGGTGACCGCCGTGAAGAGGAACGCGCCCACCATGGCCGGGAGCATCCGGCGGACCAGGGCGCCGATGGTGATGCCCGCGGCGGTGAGGAAGAGCAGGAAGGCGGGGAGGACGGGGCCGGTGTTGTCGAAGATGACGCCGTCGATCCACTCGCTGAGGAAGAGCGAGCGGTGCGGCTTCCACCACCAGGTGAACAGCGCCGAGATCACCAGGCCGGAGACCAGCGCGAGGGTGTAGGCCAGGCCCAGTTTGGCGATCAGCCACTGGCGGCGGGTCACGGACTGGGTGGTGACGAGCTGTGCGGTGCCGTTCTCCTGGTCGCCCGCGATCAGCGGGGCGCCGACGAAGACGGCGAGGATCAGCGGCAGGCCGTTGATGATGCTGGTGATGGAGTTGTAGCCGCGGTTGTTGTCCATCGGGCGGCCGGGGTCCTTCTCCGGCCAGCCCTTCGCGTCGAGCAGCTGCACCAGCTCGTGGCGCTCGTACGCGATCCAGAGCGCGGTGAGCAGCGTGAGGCCGAGAACGCAGGCCAGCGCGACCCGGTGCTGGCGGACGACGAGCCAGGGGAGGCCGCGCAACAGGCGTCGGCCGGGGGCGAGTTCGGAGGGCTTCCCGGACCTTCCGGGCTTTTCGGTGAGGGTGGTGGTGCTCATGCTGCCTGGGTCCCTTCGGCGTCGACGCGGGCGCCCTGGGTGTAGAGCGGGGGCGCGTCCGGGGAGCGGAGATGGGCGAGGAGGACTTCTTCCAGGGAGGGTTCGGCCCTCTCCCAGTCGGCCGGAAGGGGGCCGCCGGGGCGGATCATCGCCTGGAACTGGCGTCCCTGGACGCGGGATTCGACGATCGTGTGAGCGGTCAGCTCGGGCGGCAGTGAGCCGTCCCGGGACACCCCGGTGACCAGGGTGTGGGCCGGTACGAGCGCGTCGGCGTCACCGGCCATGCGGATCCGGCCCTCGGAGACCACCAGCAGGTAGTCGCACATGTCCTCCAGCTCGGTCAGCATGTGCGAGGACATCACCACCGTCGTGCCGCGCTCGACGGCCTCCGCCATCAGCAGGGTGCTCATCTCGTCCCGGGCCAGCGGGTCGAGGTCCGACATCGGCTCGTCCAGGAGCAGCAGGTCGGGCCGCTTGCCGAAGGCGAGCGCGAAGGCCACCCGGGTGCGCTGGCCGCCGGAGAGCGTGCCGACCTTCGCGTCCGCCGGGACGTTGCCCGCGCGGACGATCCGCTCCGCCGCGGCCGCGTCCCAGCCGGGGTTCAGCTCGGCGCCCATCCGCAGCGTCTCCGCCACGGTGAACCGCTTGAACAGCGGCTTGTCCTGGCCGAGGAACGCGACCTGGGGCAGTACGGCGGGGTCGTCGACCGGTACGCCGAAGACGCGCAGGTCGCCGGTGGTCGGCTGCACCTGCCGGGTCGCCAGCCCGAGCAGGGTGCTCTTGCCGGCTCCGTTCGGGCCGACCAGACCGCAGATGCGGCCGGCCGGGATCCGGAAGGAGCAGTCGCGCAGCGCCCAGCCGCGCCGGTAGCGCTTGCCCAGGCCGCGGGCCTCCAGGGCCCAGTTGCCCAACGTCGCGTTCGGGGTGCTCGTGTCTCGCCACGCGCCTCACCTCGGTTCCGTGATCCGTCGATTCGTCGATTCGTCATCGTGATTCCATGAATCAATTAATGGAATCATGGAGTCGTGAGGGAATGACTGTCAAGCCCGGGGCGCGTGGGCGCGGGCGTGCGGGGGAGCGCGAGGGTCAGCCGCGCAGGAAGGCCAGGACCGCGAGCACCCGTCGGTTGGTGGCGTCCGAGACATCGAGGTCGAGCTTGGTGAGGATCGAGCCGAAGTGCTTGCTGACCGTGCCCTCGCCGACGTGCAGGGCCTCGGCGACCGACGCGTTGGACCGGCCCTCCGCCATCAGGGCGAGCACCTCCAGCTCGCGGGCGGTGAGCCGGGCCAGCGGATCGCGGCGGTGCCGGATCAACTGCCGTACGACCTCGGGGTCCACCACCGTGCCGCCCTCGGCCACCCGGCGCAGCGCGTCGGCGAACTCCTCGACGTGGCCGATGCGCTCCTTCAGCAGATAGCCCACCCCCGTACCGTCCGAGGTGGCCAGCAGGTCCTCGGCGTAGGCGCGCTGGACGTACTGGCTGAGCACCAGGACCGGCAGCCCCGGCAGCTTCCCGCGCAGCGCGACGGCCGCCCGCAGGCCCTCGTCCGTGAAGCCGGGCGGCATCCGGACATCGGTCACGACGATGTCCGGGCGGTGCTCCAGGGTGGCGGCGTCCAGCTCGTCGGCCGTGCCGACCGCGGCCAGGACCCGGTGCCCGAAGCGTTCCAGCAGGCCGACCAGGCCCTCGCGCAGGAGCACACTGTCCTCGGCCAGTACGACGCGCAGCATCAGGTCCTCGAATCCGCGGGCGGGCAGGGGACCTCCAGCCGGAAGACCGTCGGCCCCCCGGGCGGACTGGACAGTAGCAGGGCCCCGCCCAGCACCGAGAGGCGATCGGCCACGCCCTGGAGTCCGGTCCCCCCGCCCACGTCCGCGTTCGTGTCCGTGCCGGAAGCCGTGACCGCTCCGCCGCGCCCGTCGTCCTCGACCGCCACCGCCAGCCGTCCGTGCGCGGCCTCGCCCGTCACCGTCACCCGGGTCGCCCCGCTGTGCTTCGCCACGTTCGTCAGCGCCTCGCTCACCGCGAAGTAGACCGCGGTCTCCACGGCTTCGAGCGGCCGGTCCGGCACGGTCAGACGCACGTCGACCGGTATCGGGGAGCGGTCCGCCAGGTCCTCGACCGCGGCCACCAGGCCCCGGTCGGTGAGGACGTGGGGGTGGATGCCGTGGATCAGCTCCCGGATCTCCACCAACGCTGCCGAGGCCTCCTCGTGCGCCCGTTCCAGCAGGCCGCCCAGAGGCTCGGCCGGCTTCTCCAGCCGGGCGAGGCCCAGGGTCATGGAGAGTGCCACCAGCCGTTGCTGCGCGCCGTCGTGCAGATCGCGCTCGATACGGCGGCGTTCCGCCTCGAACGCGTCCACCAGCCGCATCCGCGACCGGTCCAGCTCCGCGATCCGGGAGTCGAGCGCGGAGTGCGGCGGGGAGAGCAGGGCCCGCGTCAGTACGGCGCGGCCCCGGGCGACGAACCTCAGCGGCCAGGTCAGCAGCGGCAGCAGCACCACCCCCGCCACCAGCACCGCGAACGCCTCCGGCCAGGAGTCGGCGAGCCAGAGCTTCAGGACCCGCGCCTCGCCGTCCCCGCCCACCGCCATCATCACCGGCGTACCGATCAGCCCGCCGCACACCAGGAGGACCGTGCCGACCGCCAGCGCCTCCAACGGCCACAGCACGAAAGCGAAGAGCAGCGCGTACGCCAACTCCCGCCAGGTGCACCGCTCCTGGAGCCGGGTCCGCAGCCAGGACGCCAGACCCGGCGCGGGCGGTTCGCGGTGCGGATCGGCGAGCGGCACCGGGTCGATCAGCCGGAGCCTGCGCCGCTCCAGCGCGGCCAGCGGGATGCCGGACAGGACGAGCGTCAGCAGCAGCGGCACCCCGATGACGAGCACGGCCAGCGCGCTGCCCGCACCGGCCAGCAGGAGCAGCGCGACCAGCGTCACGGCCCCGAGGGGCACGCTGGTCAGGAGGTACAGCGCGGCCCGGAAGGGGGTCGGCGTGGATCCCGGTGGTGACGGGGGCGATGGGCTGGGGGTGAGCATGCCCGGCACGTTACGAGACGGTTTTCGTGGTCGGCCACCCTGCCTCCTGCCCCCTCATGGTGGAGCTGGCTCCACCATGAGGACTCCGTCCCGCTGCGATGTGCGGGGCGAGCGCCGCCGGTTGAGTGGACGCCATGAATCCAGCAGCGACCACCGGCCCGGACGCGGCCGTTCGGCTCCGGTCCGTGACCCGTTCCTACGATGGCGGCGGCCGGGACGGCAGAGTGGTGAAAGCGCTCGACGACGTCAGCCTGACCATCCGCCGCGGTACGTTCACCGCCGTCATGGGCCCCTCCGGCTCCGGCAAGTCGACGTTCCTGCACTGTGCCGCGGGCCTGGACCGGCCGACCGCCGGCCGGGTGCTGCTCGGTGACACCGATCTGACCGGGCTGAGCGAGGGCCGGCTGACCCGGCTGCGCCGGGAGCGGATCGGCTTCGTCTTCCAGGCGTTCAACCTGCTGCCCTCCCTGACCGCCGCGCAGAACGTGGCCCTGCCGCTGAGGCTCGCCGGGCGCCGGCCGCGCAGGGCGGAAGTGCTCGACGCGCTCGACCGGGTCGGGCTGCGCGACCGGGCCCGCCACCGGCCGGGAGAGCTCTCCGGCGGCCAGCAGCAGCGGGTGGCAATCGCCCGCGCCCTGGTCACCCGGCCCGACGTGCTCTTCGGTGACGAGCCGACCGGCGCCCTGGACTCCACCGCCGGGCGTGCGGTGCTCGGCCTCCTGCGGGCGATGACCGACGACGGGCGGACCGTGATCATGGTGACTCACGACCCGATCGCCGCCTCCTTCGCCGACCGTGTCCTCTTCCTGGCCGACGGCCGGGTCAGGGACGAACTGGACGCGCCCTCGGCGGAGCGGGTCGCCGCGCGGATGGCGTCGCTCTCAGCCGCTGAGGTTGCCGAGGGTGCCGAGGTTGCTGAGGGTACTGAGCCCGCTGAGCCCGCTGAGCCCGCTGAGCCTGCTGAGCCCGCTGGGTCCGCTGGGTCCGCTGTGGCTGCTGGGTCTGTTGTGGCTACCGAGGCTGCTGGAACCGCGGTGGTGGTCCCGTGCTGATGCTCGCGCTCCGCGGGATCCGGCTGCGCTGGGTCACCTTCGTCGGGTCGTTCGTGGCCCTGACCCTCGGCGTGGGGCTCATCGCCGCCACCGGGCTCGCCCTCGCCGCGACGTTCGACGCCCCGGAGCGGGGGCCCGAGCGGTTCGCCGCCGCTCCCGTCGTCGTCCGGGCCGACGGCCTCCTCCGGGTCGACACCCCGGCCGGGACCCGGACCGCGCCCCTCGACCGGCCCGGCCCGGTACCGCCCGGCCTCGCCGCTCAACTGGCCTCCCTCGGGCGGACGGTGGAGGACCGGTCCTTCCCGGTGGACCTCCTGGATCCTCACCCAGGTCAGGACGCCGGCGCCCGGGTCGGACACCCCTGGTCCGTCGCCGCTGCGGCCCCGTACCGCCTGACCACCGGTCGCGCCCCCGCCGCCCCCGGCGACATCGTCGTCACCACCGGGTCCGGCGGCCCCCGGCTCCGTACCGGGGACCGCCTCCGGGTCCGTACCCCGGCCGGAAGCGAGGCCCGGACCGTCGTCGGCACCGTGGCCGGCCGGGGCTTCGAGGACGCCGTCTTCCTCAGCGACGACGAGGCCGCCCGGATCTCCCCGGACATCGACGCCCTGGTCGTGCACGCCGACGCCACCGCCGTACGCGACGCGCTCGGGCCGGACAGCGGCATGGACGTCCTCACCGGCCACGACCGCCGCCGCGCCGATCCCGACCCCGACCGCGACGCCCGGGCCCTGGTCTCCGTCAACGCGCTGCTCGGCACCGCCGCGGGCATCACCCTGTTCGTCTCCGCCGCCGTCGTGGCCTCGACGTTCTCGTACGCCGTGGCCGGGCGGCGGCGGGAGTTCGGGCTGTTGCGCACCGCCGGTGCGACGCCCGGCCAGATCCGCCGTACGGTGCTCGCGGAATCGGTCCTCGTCGGGGTGGCTGCCTCGGCGGCGGGCGCCCTGCTCGGGGCCGGGGGAGCGCCTCTGCTGGTCCGCCGGATGACGGACGCGGGCCTCGCCCCGTCCTGGTTCGCCCTCGGGGATCCGTCCTGGCCGCTGCACACCGCCTTCTGGACCGGCGTGTCCGTCGCCACGGCGGCGGCCCTCGTCTCCTGCCACCGGGCCGGGCGGACCGCCCCGACCGAGGCGCTGCGCGAGGCAGCCGTCGACAGCCGCGTGATGCCGGTGAGCCGCTGGACGGCCGCCGTCCTCGTCCTGCTCCTCGGACTGGGCCTGCCCGCCCTGGCGTTGGCGACCGACCCCGGTGATCTGCTGGGCCGCAAGTCCTACGTCACCCGGCCCATGGTCCTCATCGTCGGCTGCGCCCTCCTCGCGCCGGTCCTGGTGCGCCCGGTCGGCCGGCTGCTGACCTGGCTGCCCGCGCGGCTGCCCGGCGCCACCGGCGTACTCGTCCGGGAGAACACCGCCGCCGGGGTGCGCAGGACCGCCGCCGTCGCCGCGCCCGTCCTCATCACCGTCGCCCTCGCCGCGTCCCTGACGGGCACGGTCGGCACGCTGGAGGAGGCCAGGGCCGCCGAGGCGCGCACCGCCACGACCGCCGACTTCGTGGCGACGCCGGGGCAGGAGGGCCGACCGCTCGACCCCGCCTTCCTGGACCGGGTGCGGAACATCGACGGGGCCGTGGTCAGCGCCTCGCGGTCCACGGCCGTCACGGTCCTCGAAGAGAACACGGCCCTCGTCTCCTCCGAGGCCCGCGCGGTCGACCCCGCCCGCCTGGAGGCCGTGGCCGAGCTGCCCGTGACGGCCGGCCGGCTCGCCGATCTCGACGACGACGCGATCGTCGTCAACGAGGAGTGGCTGACCACCCGGGCCGGCGACCGGGTCACCGTCTGGCTCGGCGACGGGAGCGAGAGGTCGTTGCGGATCGCCGCCGTCCTGGCCACCGGCACCGGCGACAACGGCGTCTACGTCACCCCGCGCAACGCCGGGGGAGCGGACGTCGACCGGATCGACGTCGAGGTCGCCCCGGACGGCGACCGGCGCGCCGTCGCCGCCGCGCTGGACACCGCCGCGGCCGACACCGGTACGCGGGTGGCGACCCGCGCGGCGTGGCTCGCCCCGACCGCCCCCGGCCCCGACGACCACACCCGCACCGGCCTGCGCATGATCCTCGGCATCGCCCTGCTCTCCACCGGGACCGCCCTGGCCAACACGCTGGTCATGGCCACCTCCGGACGGCGTCGCGATCTCGCCGTGCTCCGCCTCGCCGGGGCCACCGTCCCGCAGGTCCTGCGGCTCGTCGTCGCCGAGGCGGTGGCGGCGGTCGGGGTGGGCGCGGTGCTCGGGGGCGTGGTCGCCGCGGTGAACCTGCTGGTGGTGCGGGGCGCGCTGGCGCTGCTGGGCGTCACGTCCGCCGTCGTGGTGCCGTGGGCCATGGTCGGCCTCGTCGTCGCGGCGGCCGCCCTCCTGGCCGCGGGCTCCGCCGTCCTGCCGGCCCTGTCCGCCCTGCGGACCCGGCCGGTCGAACTCGCCGGCTCCCGTGAGTAGTCGTCGGAACAGTCGCCGCCACCACGAGCACGCTCGTGCTCCCTCCGCCCAGGGCTTAGGCTCGCCCCATGGGCAGTCACCCGGAACGTCTTCCGAACCCGACCACCCCGGCCGGCCGCGAGGGGCTCGACGCCGTACTCGCCCGGCCGGACCGCGCGGTCGTCGCCCTCGACTTCGACGGCACGCTCGCCGACATCGTCCCGGACCCCGAACAGGCCCGCGCCCACCCCGGCACCGTCGAGGCGCTCGCCGCGCTCGCGCCGAAGGTCGCCGCGATCGCCGTGATCACCGGCCGCCCGGCGGGCGTCGCCGTGCGCTACGGCGGCTTCGCGGGCGTTCCCGGCCTGGAGCACCTTGTCGTGCTCGGACATTACGGGGCCGAGCGCTGGGACGCCGTGACCGGCACCGTCCACGCCCCCGCCCCGCATCCGGGCGTCACGGCGGTACGCGCCGAACTCCCGGGCGTACTGCACGAGTTCGGGGCCTGGAACGGCACCTGGATCGAGGAGAAGGGGCAGGCCGTCGCCGTTCACACCCGGCGGGCCCAGGACCCGCAGGCGGCCTTCGAGTCGCTGCGCGGACCCCTCGGCGAGCTGGCGGCGAAGCACGGGCTGATCGTCGAACCGGGGCGTCTGGTCCTGGAGTTGCGCCCGCCCGGCATGGACAAGGGCGTCGCGCTCGCCGGGTTCGTCGCGGAGCTGGACGCGGAGTCCGTGATCTACGCGGGCGACGACCTCGGGGACCTCGCCGCGTTCGCCGCGGTGGAGAAGCTGCGCAGCGAGGGCCCGGACGGCATCCCCGGTCTCCTGGTGTGCAGCGGCAGCGCCGAGGTGCCCGAACTGGCCGAGCGCGCCGACCTGTCGGTGCCGGGCCCGGCCGCGGTGGTGGACTTCCTGGCGGCCCTGGCGGACCGCCTGTAGAGCGCGTAGAGCCACAAGGGGTCTCACCCCTACCCGCAGTGCCTCCCAAGGGGTCTCACTCCTGTCGCAGCGCCTCCAACTGGTCCAGGAACCACCGCTGCGGCGGGAGCGCCGTCGCCGCCTCCGCCAGCCGCTTCGTGCGGCCCGACCGTTCGTCCCCGCTCATCGTCAGCGCCTCGTGCAGGGCCTCCGCCGTGCCCGTCACGTCGTACGGGTTCACCACGATCGCGTCCTCGCCCAGTTCCTCGTACGCCCCCGCCTCCCGCGACAGCACCAGCGCGCAGCCGTGGTCCGAGACGACGGGGACCTCCTTGGCGACCAGGTTCATCCCGTCCCGGATCGGGTTGACCAGGGCCACGTCCGCCAGCCGGTAGGCGGCCAGCGAGCGCGCGAAGTCGTCCTTGACGTGGAGGACGACCGGGGTCCAGCTCTCCGTGCCGTACTCCCCGTTGATCTCCGTGGCCAGCGACTGGACCGCCGCCGTGTAGTCACGGTAGACGGCGAGGTCCTGGCGGGAGGGGTAGGCGAAGGCGATGTGGACGACGCGCTCGCGCCACTCGGGGCGGGTCTCCAGCAGCGTGCGGTACGCGTGCAGGCCGCGCACGATGTTCTTGGACAGCTCGGTGCGGTCCACCCGCACGATCGTCTTCCGGTTCTCGCCCACCTGCTCCCGCAGCGCCGACATCCGCTCGTCCACGTCCGCCTCGTGCGAGCGGCGGCGCAGGAAGTCCGCGTCGGCCCCGAGGCCGTGCACCCCGATCCTGGTCCGGCCCGTGCCGCCGAGGATCTCCGTACAGCAGGCGATGAACGCGTCCGCCCAGCGCCGGGTCAGGAACGCGGCCCGGTCCGCGCCGAGGATGCCGCGCAGCAACTGCTCGGCGATGTCGTCGGGCAGCAGCCGGAAGTAGTCGACCGGCGCCCACGGCGTGTGCGAGAAGTGGCCGATCCGCAGGTCCGGGCGCAGTTCGCGGAGCATGCCGGGGACCAGGGCCAGGTGGTAGTCCTGGACGAGAACCGCCGCCCCCGGCCCCGCCTCCTGGGCCAGCGCCTCGGCGAAGGCCCGGTTGTACGTCTCGTACGCGGCCCACTGCCGCCGGAACTCCGTGTCGAAGACCGGCTCGACGGGGGTCTGGTACAGCAGGTGGTGGACGAACCACAGCACGGAGTTCGCGATGCCGTTGTACGCGTCGGCGTGCACCTCGGCGTCGATGTCGAGCATCCGGACGCCCGGCTCGCCCACGCCTCGGCGCACCGCCTCGCGGTCCCCGTCGCCGAGGGCCGCGCAGACCCACAGCTTGTCGTCGACGGCGCTCAGCCCGGAGACGAGACCGCCGCCGCCGCGCTTGGCGTCGAGCGTCCCGTCCTCGCCGAGCGTGTACGTGATCGGGCCGCGGTTGGACGCGACGAGGACCTGGGCGTTCGAGGAAGACGTGTGCTCGGAGACCATGTAGCGGAACCTAGCCCGTTCGGGAAGCCGCCAAACGCGCGTCCGGAGGACCGGTCACCGCCCGCACACCGCGTGCCCGCCCCGCACGGCCGCCGCCCACCCCCTCACGCCGCATGGCGCTCCGCGTACTCCGCGATCTCCCGCATCGGCGGCCGCTCCTCCGTGTCCACCGCATGGGTGCGCGGCACGAAGCCGTCCTCGCCGCGCTCGAACTGGGTCAGCGCCGGCCGCACCAGATGGCCCCGGGAGAGCCGCAGCTGTGCCGTGCGGTAGATCGCGGCCGCCATCCGGCCCAGCGCCTGCCCGTCCTGGTGGCGGTGTCTGCGGACGCCCACGTCGACCTGGCCCAGCGCGTCCAGGCCCACGGTGTGCAGCGCGTCCACGAGCAGCCCCAGCTCCACTCCGTAACCGACCGGGAACGGCAGCCGCTCCAGCAGGGACCGGCGCACCGCGTACTCGCCGCCCAGCGGCTGCACGAAACCGGCCAGCTGCGGCCAGTGCAGATTGAGCAGCGGGCGTGCCACCAGTTCAGTGACCCGGCCGCCCTGGCCTGCGCTGTCGCCGAGCGGGCGGTCGTACATCGCCTTGACGAACTGCACGGCGGGATCGGTGAGCAGCGGGCCGACCGTCCCCGAGACGAAGTCCGCCGAGAAGTCCTTCAGGTCGGCGTCCACGAAGCAGACGATCTCGCCGCTGGTCACCAGGAGTGAGCGCCACAGCACCTCGCCCTTGCCGGGCAGGGCCGGAATCCGGGGCAGGATCGCGTCCCGGTGGACCACGCGGGCTCCCGCCGCCCGGGCCACGGCCGCGGTGGCGTCGGCGGAGCCCGAGTCGATCACCACGAGTTCGTCGACGAGCCGGATCTTCTCCATCAGCTCGCGGCGGATCGTCGCCACGATCGCGCCGACCGTGGCCTCCTCGTTCAGCGCGGGCAGCACCACGCTCACCGACGTGCCGCGCGGGTCGGCGGCCCGGGCGTCGGTGAGCTGGTGCGGCGGGCGGTCGCCGGACGACCAGGAACGCCTGGTCAGCCAGCGTTCCACCTCTTCGAGCACGGTCGGTACTCCCTGTGTGTGATCCATCTCGCGGTTCGGACGACTATCTCAACGGTCCGGTGCTTCGGTTACAGTCTTGAACAACGCGGATGACCGTCGCATGTCGGGGTCGGACCGCACATAAACGCCTGGATCGAAGATCCAGCGCCATAGAGCTCATCCAGAGGGACTGAGGGAACGGCCCGTTGAAGTCCCGGCAACCCTCCTGCCGACCGCGAGGTCACGGTGGGGAAGGTGCCAATTCCGTCTTGCGGCGAAATGCGTCGCGAGGAAGATGAGGAGAAAGGGCCTCCGCCATCATGGCTGTTCAGACCGTCGCAGGTAATGCCACCACCGCTTCCCCGGACCTGGGTCCCGCAGCGGCGCTTTCCTGCCGCGAGTGCGGCGAGCGTTTCGAGCTCGGCCCCCTTTTCGCCTGTGCGTCCTGTTTCGGGCCGCTCGAAGTGGCCTACGACTTGCCCACCGGCTCGCCCGAGGAACTGCGGCGCCGCATCGAGGCCGGTCCGGACAACATCTGGCGCTACGCCCCGCTGCTGCCCGTCCCCGCCGACGTCGCGGACAAGCCCAACCTGAACCCCGGCTTCACCAAGCTGGTCAAGGCCGACAATCTCGCCCGTGAGCTGGGCGTCACCGGCGGCCTGTACGTGAAGGACGACTCCGGCAACCCGACGCACTCCTTCAAGGACCGCGTCGTCGCGATCGCCGTCGAGGCCGCCCGCGCCTTCGGTTTCACCACCCTCTCCTGCTCCTCCACGGGCAATCTGGCCGGTGCCGTCGGCGCCGCCGCCGCCCGCGCCGGACTGCGTTCCTGCGTGTTCATCCCGCACGACCTGGAGCAGGGCAAGGTCGTCATGGCCGCGGTGTACGGCGGTGAACTGGTCGGCATCGAGGGCAATTACGACGACGTCAACCGCTTCTGCTCCGAGCTCATCGGCGACCCGCTCGGCGAGGGCTGGGGCTTCGTCAACGTCAACCTCCGCCCGTACTACGGCGAGGGCTCCAAGACGCTGGCGTACGAGATCTGCGAGCAGCTCGGCTGGCGGCTGCCCGACCAGATCGTCATCCCGATCGCGTCCGGCTCGCAGCTGACGAAGATCGACAAGGGGCTCCAGGAGCTGATCAGGCTCGGCCTGGTCGAGGACCGGCCGTACAAGATCTTCGGCGCCCAGGCCGAGGGCTGCTCCCCGGTCTCCGCCGCCTTCAAGGCCGGTCACGACGTCGTCCGGCCCCAGAAGCCGAACACCATCGCCAAGTCGCTGGCCATCGGCAACCCGGCCGACGGCCCGTACGTCCTCGACATCGCCCGGCGCACCGGCGGCGCGGTGGAGGACGTCACCGACGAGCAGGTCGTCGACGCGATCAAGCTGCTGGCCCGCACCGAGGGCATCTTCGGCGAGACGGCGGGCGGGGTGACGCTCGGCGTGACCAAGAAGCTCGTCGAGGCCGGTGTCATCGACCCGACGCTCACCACCGTCGTCGTCAACACCGGTGACGGCCTCAAGACACTCGACGCGGTCTCGGCCACCTCGCAGGCCACGGCCACCATCAAGCCGAGCCTGGACGCGTTCCGCGCCGCGGGCCTCGGCACCGCCTGACGACCACCCCGTACCGAAGGAAGAAGGGCACCACCATGAGCGTCAAGGTCCGCATCCCCACCATCCTCCGTACGTACACGGGCGGCCAGGCCGAGGTGCCGGCGGAGGGCACGAAGCTCTCCGAGGTCATCGAGTCCCTGGAGAAGGACCACCCGGGCATCGCCGCCCGTGTCCTGGACGACCAGGGCAAGCTGCGCCGCTTCGTGAACGTGTACGTCAACGACGACGACGTGCGCTTCGAGGGCGGCCTCGACGCGGCCACCCCGGACGGCGCCGGCGTCTCGATCATCCCCGCGGTGGCCGGCGGTTGCTGACCCGCCCCGGGCCGCTCGCCTGCGGCCCCCACCGCACCTCTGTGTGACCACGGTTGCCCCCTCCGCGAGAGAAGCGGAGGGGGCAATTCTGCATGGTTGAGCGCGGTACAGTTGGGGAAGCCCCATCCGCTGCCCGTGCCGCCCGCATATGAGAATGCGCCCGGCCCCGATAAGAAGCAGCCAAAGTGCGTGAACCTCTTGCGGCATAAGTGCCCTTTGCCTGGCCCGACTTGCCCGTAAATCTCAGCAAACCCGCATATTCGCGTGTTCTTCCGCGCCCAGAATTCTCGTCCGATTGACCTGTTGCAGAGGGCAGTTGGACGGATACATTCGGCCGCGGTCGACGCGCTGCGGCGCTGCGCACCCTCTCCTGTCGGAGGGTGAGTCACGACCCGGGGCCGCGAAGTGCGGTCCTGCGCAAGGGCCAGTAATAGGGGAGTTGGGCATGGCTCAGGGCACCGTCAAGTGGTTCAACGCGGAGAAGGGGTACGGCTTCATCGCGGTCGACGGTGGTGCGGATGTTTTCGTCCACTACAGCGCGATCCAGATGGACGGGTACCGCACCCTCGAAGAGGGTCAGCGAGTTGAATTCGAGATCTCGCAGGGCCAGAAGGGGCCCCAGGCCGACATGGTCAAGCTCGCCGTCGGCTGAGCTCGGCGCGGTCGTACGACGACACCACTCACGCGTGTAGGGCCCGACCCCGGGATCAGGGGGTCGGGCCCTACACGCGTGAAGGGGACGGGGGGCGGTCACGGCCCGGCGCCGGCGGGGCTTCGCGTCCCTCGGCCGCATGGCGGGCACACGCCGAAGGCGCTTGCACTCTCGGGGGTCGAGTGCTAATCATTGGCGTTAGCACTCTCCAGGTGAGAGTGACAGAACTTGGACCGGGCCGGTGAGGCCCGCAGGTGTGCTGGGGCAAGGAACCAGCACACGCGCAGGCCGTCCGTCGCGGGCGCCTCCCGGTCCGGAGAAATCCACCCCTGTCCGGGAGGACCACTTCACATGGCCAAGATCATCGCGTTCGACGAGGAGGCACGGCGCGGTCTCGAGCGCGGGATGAACCAGCTCGCCGACGCCGTCAAGGTCACCCTCGGCCCCAAGGGCCGCAACGTCGTCCTCGAGAAGAAGTGGGGCGCGCCCACGATCACCAACGATGGTGTTTCCATCGCCAAGGAGATCGAGCTCGAGGACCCGTACGAGAAGATCGGTGCGGAGCTGGTCAAGGAGGTCGCCAAGAAGACGGACGACGTCGCCGGCGACGGTACGACCACCGCCACCGTTCTCGCCCAGGCACTCGTCCGCGAGGGTCTGCGCAACGTCGCCGCCGGTGCCAACCCGATGGCCCTCAAGCGCGGTATCGAGAAGGCCGTCGAGGCCGTCTCCGCCGCTCTGCTGGAGCAGGCCAAGGACGTGGAGACCAAGGAGCAGATCGCTTCGACCGCCTCCATCTCCGCCGCCGACACCGAGATCGGCGCCAAGATCGCCGAGGCGATGGACAAGGTCGGCAAGGAAGGCGTCATCACCGTCGAGGAGTCCCAGACCTTCGGTCTGGAGCTGGAGCTCACCGAGGGTATGCGCTTCGACAAGGGCTACATCTCGGCGTACTTCGCCACCGACATGGAGCGCATGGAGGCGTCGCTCGACGACCCGTACATCCTGATCGTCAACTCGAAGGTCGGCAGCGTCAAGGACCTGATCCCGCTGCTGGAGAAGGTCATGCAGTCGGGCAAGCCCCTGCTGATCATCGCCGAGGACGTCGAGGGCGAGGCGCTCTCCACCCTGGTCGTCAACAAGATCAAGGGCACGTTCAAGTCCGTCGCCGTCAAGGCCCCGGGCTTCGGCGACCGCCGCAAGGCCATGCTCGCGGACATCGCCATCCTCACCGGTGGCACCGTGATCTCCGAGGAGGTCGGTCTCAAGCTGGAGAACGCCGGCCTGGACCTGCTCGGCCGCGCCCGCAAGGTCGTCATCACCAAGGACGAGACGACGATCGTCGACGGCGCCGGTGACAGCGACCAGGTTCAGGGCCGCGTCAACCAGATCCGTGCCGAGATCGAGAACTCCGACTCGGACTACGACCGCGAGAAGCTCCAGGAGCGCCTCGCGAAGCTGGCCGGCGGCGTGGCCGTCATCAAGGCCGGCGCCGCCACCGAGGTGGAGCTCAAGGAGCGCAAGCACCGCATCGAGGACGCGGTGCGCAACGCCAAGGCCGCCGTCGAGGAGGGCATCGTCGCCGGTGGTGGCGTGGCTCTGCTCCAGGCCTCGGCCGTCTTCGAGAAGCTCGACCTCACGGGTGACGAGGCGACCGGCGCCAACGCCGTGAAGCTCGCGCTGGAGGCCCCGCTCAAGCAGATCGCCGTCAACGGTGGTCTTGAGGGTGGCGTCGTCGTGGAGAAGGTCCGCAACCTGCCGATCGGTCACGGCCTCAACGCCGCGACCGGCGAGTACGTCGACATGATCGCCGAGGGCATTCTCGACCCGGCGAAGGTCACGCGCTCCGCCCTGCAGAACGCCGCGTCCATCGCCGCGCTGTTCCTCACCACCGAGGCCGTCATCGCCGACAAGCCCGAGAAGGCCGGCGCGGCCGCTCCGGGCGGCATGCCGGGCGGTGACATGGACTTCTGATCGGTTCCGGCTCCGCGCCGGTCGATCGAGGTTCCGCGTACGCCGAGTACGCAGGTACGTCCCCCAGGGGCGGTATCTCCTTCACGGAGGTACCGCCCCTGTGGCGTGTCCGGGCTCCCTGGGCCGTGTCCGGGTTCCTTGGGACACTGGCGTGAGGGGACGGTCGTACGGACACGTAGTTACGGATACGGGGGCGGGGCGGGCGTGAGGGTGAGCGCTACGGGGAGAACGGGCGGCCGAGGCCGGCTCAAGGGGGTCTCGCTCGTCGTGTGCGGTGCCCTGCTGTTCGCGCTGGGGCTGCTCGTCCTGGTGACCGGGACGGGCCTCTCCGGCGCCCTCGGCATGCGCGTGGAGACCTTCGGCCGGATCGACTGCCACGACACCCGCACCAAGAAGGGGCAGACCGTCTGGCACTGCTTCGGCGAGAGCCCGGCCCAGCGGCGCGCCAACGCGGCCGAGCGCGACCGGGTGGCCCGCGAGGCGACGCGCGCCCATGTGGACGGTGTGCCCCGGTCCGCGGAGATCAGCCGCAGCAGGATCCTCTTCGCCGACCACGACGGCCCGACCGGCCCCGCAACGGTCACCGCGACGCAGGTGTTCGACGGCGGACGCTGGTACGCCCACTCCTCGACGGTCGTCGGCTACGGCATGATCCCGCTGCTCCTGGGCGCGGGGGCGGCGGCCTGGGGCGGCTACCGGTTGCGCACGGGGTAGGGCGGGGCGGCTACGGGCCGGGTGAGCGCCGGGGCCGGGGGGCGCACGGGGTCGGCGTGGCCGAATGACTACTTGCCGTGGCCACTCCCGTACGGCAGCACGTTTCGGTGCGACTGTGCCGAGGGCGGTGGCGCGCCCGCGATCCCTGGGATAGAGCGGTCGCGGAGTCCGCCCCGGGGCCCGTTCCGGCCGGTCCGCCGACGGCCGCTCCCCGTCGTGCCAGCTCACTGCCCGGTCTCCTGGCCGCATCCAGTCATTGGTCCAGTCCACCGGGCGCCCCGGTCCGGGTCGTGTGCGACTGCACAGGGTGGCGGGAGGGGCGTCCCGGCCCGGGGCGGAGGTGTCCCGGATGAGCCCGCCCCGGACCTCGGCGCTCGCGCTATCCGGCCAACTTCGCACGGTAAGTCGGAATCATGCGTACCGCTTCAACGGCCGGACATGATGGCTCTGGTGTTCGCATGATGAACACCCGTCGCACGAATAACTCCCGTTATGCAGGAATCAATTGGGCATAACGGTCGTCAACCGCGCAGAAGGGAAGGTGTCATGAAGCAGCAGAAGCAGCAGAAGCAGCAGAAGAAGGCTTACGTGAAGCCGTCGATGTTCCAGCAGGGCGACTTCTCGAAGAAGACCGCCGGCTACTTCGTCGGCTCGTACAAGGAGTACTGGACCCGGCGCATCGTCTGATCCGCCGATCCGATTCCTGTGCACCGCGTGAGAACTTCCGAAAGGTGAAGATGCCCGGCCAGTTGCGTGACTACTTCGTCGTCCTGCCGGACAGCGCGGCGGGAGCGGCAGCGGCCGGGCAGCTTCCCGTACCGGAAGCGGCTGCCGGGCGGTCCTCCGCGCCGGACGCCACCGGGCCTGCCCGGGAGGTGGCCGACACCCTGACCGTCGCCCATCCCTCGGGCCGACCCTGGGTCGTCGCCCGCCCCCTGGTCCGCAAGGTCAGCCATCTCGCGCGCGGCGAGGACGCCCTCGTCCTCATCGGCCCGGACCGCGTCCCCGACGCCGTGCTCGCCGGCATCCTGGAGGGCGCCCGCGACCGGACCGGCCTGGAGCGCGGCCTCGCCCGGCTGCCCGGCCTCTACCACGTGGTCGCCCAGCTGTCGGGGGAGGGCTGGATCCGGGGCACCGCCACCGGACTCCGCCGCGTCTACCACGCCCGGCACCCGGCTGCCGGAACCATCGCCTCCGACCGCCCCGCCGTCCTGGCCCGCCTGATCGGCGCGCCCCTCGACGAGAGCGCCCTGGCGCTCCGGCTGCTGGACTTCGTGCCGCACCCCCTGAGCCGCCGCGCCGTGTGGCGGGGCGTCCACGAGACCGGTGCCGGGTACGGCCTGGCCCTGCCCGTCGCAGCACCGGGCACGGCCGCCGTCCCCGGTCCCACGGAACACCGCTGGTGGGAGCCGCCGCCCGGCGAACTGCCCCTGGCGGAAGGGGCCCGCAGGGTCGGCGAGGCCATCGCCGCCTCCGTACGGGCCCATGTCGGCGGCCTGGACCGGATCAGCTGCGAACTCTCCGGCGGCCTGGACTCCACCGTCCTCGCCTTCGCCGCCCGGGAGACCGGCCCCGCGTCGCTGTCCCTGCTGACGGTGGCCGCCCGGGACCGCTACAGCGAGGACGAGACCTGGGCGCGCAGAGCGGTCGAGGCGGCACGGAACACGGCCGCGAGCACCGCCCCCGCCCTGGACCACCACGTCATCCCCGCCGCCGAAGCCCCCTACTTCTACGCCGATCTCGCGGCCACCGCCGCCGAGTTGAACGACGAACCGCTCCCCGTCGCCCCCGGCCGGGCCCGTGCGGAACTTCTCCTTCGCCGCGCCCGGGCCACCGGCTCCCGCTACCACCTCACCGGCTACGGCGGCGACGAGATCTTCCTCGGCCTGCCCCACGCCTACCAGGACCTCTTCCACGGCAACCCGTTCACCGCCTGGAGCCGCCTCGGCGGTCTGCGCCACCAGCTCGGCTGGCCGCTTCTGCCCACGGTGAAGGCCCTGCTGGACCGTTCGGCGTTCCCCCGCTGGCTCGCCGGCGCGGTCACCGCCGCGCCCCAGCCCGTCGCCCGGACCCCGCTGCTCTCCTGGGGCGTACGGCAGTCCCCGCACCCCTGGCTCACCGAACACGCCAAGACCCTGATCGCCGAGGAGTTCCGGGCCGCCGCCGAGCACGCCGAGCCGATCGACCCGTGGCGGGGACGGCACGTCGACATCGACGGCGTACGGATGGGAGCCCGGCACTTCCAGGCGATGGAGGACATCGGCATGACGCTCGGCCTGCCGGTCGCCGCACCCCTCTACGACGACCGGGTCCTGGAGGCGACCCTCGCCGTACGCCTCCCGGAGCGCATCAGCCCCTGGCGCTACAAGCCGCTGCTCGTCGAGGCGATGCGCGGGGTGGTGCCCGACGCGCTGCTCGCCCGGACGACGAAGGACCACATGTCCTCCGACGAGCACCAGGGCCTGCGCGAACACGCCCCGGAACTGACCGAGTTGTGGACCGGTTCCCGCCTCGCCGAACACGGCCTGGTGGACTCCGGCCACCTGCTCAGGCTGGCGGCCGAACCCTTCTCGCCGGTCCTGGTCGAACACTCCATCAGCTCCACCGTGGCCGGGGAGACCTGGCTCCGCACGGCCGAGAACGGCCGGCCCGCACCCGAGCCGGCCCCCACGACCACCCCCAGCGAGGCATCCCTGTGAAGCTCAGAAAAGGCATCGCCGTCACGACCACCGAGTACGGGGGTGTCCTCCTCGACGAGAAGAGCGGCAGCTACTGGCAGTTGAACGACACCAGCGTCATCGTCGTCGAGACCCTCGCCGCCGGCCGCGCCCCCGAGGCCGCCGTCGACCGGATCGTCGCCGAGTTCGACGTTGAGCGCGCCGAGGCCGAGTCGGACGTCGCGGAGCTGACCCGCCGGCTCGTCGAGGCGAAGATCCTGCGCCCATGACGACCGAGATGACGATGCCGCGCCGGGGCGCGGGAGCCGGCGGGGTGCGCCTGCGGGCCGCCATCGCCGCCGCGTTCGTCCTGGCCCGGCTCAAGCCCGGCCGGCTGCGCCGGGTGCTGGCCCGGTGCTCGCGGGGCGCGCGCCCGGCCTCGCACGCCGAGACGCTGGAGGCGCTGGAGGCGGTCGTCGCCACCAGCCGCCGCTGCGCGAGCCGTTACGGCTGCCTGCCCCGATCCGTGGCCGTCGCCCTGGCCTGCCGGATGTCCGGTGTCTGGCCCGACTGGTGCGCGGGGGTGTGGGCGACCCCGCCGTTCTCCCCGCACGCCTGGGTGCTGGCGGAAGGACGTACGGTCGGGGAGCAGGCAGAGGCCGCCGATCTGCGTCCTTTGATGGTGGTGACGGTACGCGAGGGGGTTCGGGGTGAGCGCGGTGGCGGGGACGGCGGCGGAGCCGGGACAGGCGGGTCAGGGTCCGGGCAGACCGCCTGAGAACACGCGACCACCCGGCCCGGCGACACTCCCGGGCCCGGCCGGCCCCGCCCCGGCCTCCCCTTCCGTGTCCCCTCTCCGCCTGCTCCTCGCCCGGGTCCGTCCGCACCGGGGCGTCCTGATCCGGGCGGGCCTGCTCTCGCTCGCCGGGTCCGGCGCGGGTCTGGCGATGCCGCTGATGGCGAAGCACGCGGTGGACACGTTCGCCGAAGGACGCTCGCCCGTCGCCCCGCTCGTCGCACTGACCGCGCTGGTGCTGGCGGGAGCCTGCCTCTCCGCCTACGGGAGCTTCCTCATGTCCCGTACGGGAGAGGGAGTGGTCCTGCGCGCACGCGACCAACTGGTGGGCCGCATCATGCGGTTGAAGGTCCCGGCGGTGGACCGGCTGACGCCGGGCGACCTCCAGTCACGGGTCACGAGCGACACGACCCTGCTCCGTACGGTGCTGTCCAGCGGGCTCGTCGAGTCGTTCAACAGCGTGCTGATGCTGCTGGGCACCATCGCCCTCATGGCCTACATGGACCTGACGCTGCTCGGAGTGACGCTGGTGGTGGTCGTCGGCATCGGGGCCGTGACCTCCCTGCTGATGCCGCGCATCCAGCGGGCCCAGCTCAAGGCGCAGGAGGCCGTGGGGGCGATGGGCGCGGCCCTGGACCGGGTGCTCCAGGCGTTCCGCACGGTCAAGGCGAGCGGGGCGGAGGAGCGGGAGACGGCGGCCGTCGCGGCGGCGGCCCGGCATGCGCACGACCGGGGCGTGACGGTGGCGAAGTGGTCCTCGGTCACCGAGGTCACGATGACGATGTCGATCCAACTGGCGTTCCTGGCGGTGCTGGGCGTCGGCGGGGCGCGGGCCGCCTCCGGCTCGCTGGAGATCTCCTCCCTGATCGCGTTCCTGCTCTACCTCTTCTACCTGATGGGCCCGATCGCCGGTCTGGTCGAAGGCTGGACGGGCCTGCAGAGCGGGCTGGCGGCGGTGCGCCGGATCGACGAGGTGGAGTCGCTGCCGGGCGAACCCGCGGAGGAATCAGGCGGGTTGACGAAGGGGAACGGCGGCCCGCTCGGGGTGACCTTCCAGGACGTGACCTTCGGGTACGGGGACGAGCGCGCCCCCGCCCACCAGGGGGTGACGTTCGACGTGCCGACGGGCGGCATGGTGGCGCTGGTGGGCCCGTCCGGGGCGGGCAAGTCGACGGTGTTCAGCCTGCTGGAACGCTTCTACGACCACGAGGCCGGCACGATCACCGTGGGCGGCCGGGACATCCGGGACTGGCCGCTGGCCGAACTGCGGGGCTCGCTGGCGTACGTGGAACAGGACGCGCCGGTGCTCGCCGGGACGCTGCGGGAGAACCTCCTCTTCGCGGCCCCCGACGCGGACGAGAAGGAACTGGCGTCGGCGGTGACCCGTACCCGGCTGGACGCCCTGGTCGAGCGGCTGCCCGAGGGCCTGGACACGGCGGTCGGCCACCGGGGCGTCACCCTCTCCGGCGGCGAACGCCAGCGCATCGCCATCGCCCGTGCCCTCCTGCGCCACCCCCGGCTGCTCCTCCTCGACGAGGTGACCTCGCAACTGGACGCGGTCAACGAGCAGGCGTTGCGCGATGTGATCCTCGAACTGGCCGAGCGGACCACGGTGCTGGTGATCGCGCACCGCCTGTCCACCGTCCGGCACGCCGACCGCATAGTGGTCCTGGAGGAGGGCCGGGTCCGCACGGCGGGCAAGCACGAGGAGCTGATCGAGGGGGACGAGCTGTACCGCGAGCTGGCGACGACGCAACTGGCGGCGGACGGCCAAGGGGCGTAGGCGAACGGTCGGGGCGGCGGGCCGGTCCTCCTGAGGGAAGATCACGGCATGACGCACGCAAGCCCTTCTTCCACGGAGTCCTCGCTCGATCCCTCGCTCACGTCGTCGCCCGCGTTGTCGTTCCGGCGGGCGGGGGAGAGCGACCTGACCGAGCTCGTCCGCCTCCGGGACGACGCGGCGCGCTGGCAGATCGAGCGCGGCATCGACCAGTGGAAGCCCGGGGAGCTGGGCCCGGAGCACTTCGGGGCGCGGTTGCGCGGCGGCGAGGTGTGGATCGCCACGGCGGGCCCCGGCGGGCCGAGCGCCGAGGCCTGGGAACTCTGGTGGGACGACGAGCCGGCCTGGGGCGTCCAGCCGCCGGTCGCGGGCTACGTCCACCGCCTGATGACCGACCGGCGCACCGCCCCGCCCGGAGCCGGGCGGACGCTGCTGGCGGAGGCCGAGCGCCGGATCGCCGCGTCGGGCCGCCCGCTGTGCCGGCTCGACTGCCTGACGTCGAACACCCGGCTGCGCCGCTACTACGAGGAGGCGGGGTACGCGGTGGTCGGCGAGCAGGCGGGGAAGAACGGCGACGGCGGCCGGACGTACGGGGTCACGCTGCTGGAGAAGCGGGTGGCGGCGGGCTGAACCCGAGCCAGACCCTGGGTAAGCGCCGACTGCGCACCGGCGGGCCCCAGCGTGGGCGCCGACTGCGCACCGGCGGGCCCCAGCGTGGGCACCGACTGCGCACCGGCGGGCCCAGGGCGGGCAAGGGCTGAGAGCCGGCCGGCCCGGGGCGAGCACCTGCTGTGACGACGGTCACCCCCTGGCCTCTCCGGTGATGTAGACCGGATGGGCGTCGGCGGGCGTATACCCGGTGAAGCGAAAGATCCGGGAGCAGCTTTTGACCGTCGAGGAGTTCGAAGAGTTCTACGCCCAGGCGGTCGCACGTCTCACCGGCCAGTTGTACGTGATGACCGGCGACCTCCAGGAGGCGCAGGACGTCGTGCAGGAAGCGTTCGTCAAGGCGTGGGTCCGGCGGGGGCGGCTGGAGCGGGACGGGCAGCCCGAGGCGTGGATCCGTACGGTCGCCTGGCGGCTGGCGGTGAGCCGTTGGCGCTTCCGGCGGCGGTCGGCGGACGCCTGGGGCCGGGGGAGCGGTGCGGCGGAGCACGTCGCGCCGCCGGATCCGGACCATGTGGTCCTGGTCGACGCCTTGCGGGAGCTGCCGGCCCAGCAGCGGCGGACGCTGACCCTGCACTACCTGTGCGATCTCACGGTCGAGCAGATCGCCGGGGAGACCGGGCTTTCCACCAGCACGATCAAGACGCATCTGGTCCGTGGACGGGCGGCGCTCGCCCACCGTCTGCGGGACCCCCGCATCGAGGAGGCTCCTGATGTCTGAACCGCAGGACCCGAGGGGGCCGCAGGATCCGTTGCGGTCCCTGTTCCGGGAGGCCGGGGAGTTCGGGCAGGTCCTGACCGCCCCGGAGACCGCGTCGCACATCACCCGGCGCGGCATGCGCGCCCAGCGGCGCCGGATGGCCGTGGTCGCGGTGGGGGTGTGCCTGGTCGTCGGCGGGGGCGGCGCGGTCGCGGTAAGCCTGCTGCCGGTGCGGCCGGAGCCGGTGGCCCCGGCCACGAGCCCGTCGCCCAGCTACCCGTCGCCCGCACCGTCGGAGGGCCTGCCGACCGAGCCGCCCTCCCCGCCACCGTCGCCGAGCACCACGATGCCGGGGAGCGCGGGTTCGGAGGAGCCGACGGGCCGGACCACCGAGCCGGGCGGACCGCCCCCTCCCACCCGGACGAGCACGAGTACGAGCGCGAGCACGACGCCACCGACGGCTTCGGCGACGACCGACGGGGGCGCGCCGACGCCCTGACGCGGCGTCCCCTTCTCCTCTTCCCCTTCCCCTTCCGTGACCCGGCGGCTTCCCGGGCGATCCGGCGCGCCCCGACGTACCCGCGAGGCGTGCCCGAAAGGTGCCTGCGTTGTCCACGCTCTCCCCCGGGCTGCGGCCTCCGCCCGTCCGTCCTGCGGCGGTCGCCGTCGCGCCCGAGCCCCGGGCGGCGCGGTTCCGCCTGAGCCCCGCCGATCGCGATGTCCTGTGGCTCTACCTCCTGACCCGGATATCCCTGTGGATCACGGCCCACTTCGCCCGCTGGCTGTTTCCCGCGCAGTCCGGCGTACGGGAGACGGCCCCGGTCCTGGCGCCCTTCCAGCGGTGGGACGCGAACCACTACCTCCACATAGCGCGCGACGGCTACTTCCCGGCGGGCGCGGGGCCGTGGACGAGCGGCTGGGACAACCGGGAGGCATTCTTCCCCGGTTACCCCTTCCTGCTCCGTGCCGTGCACACGGTCGTACCGGACTGGACGGCGGCCGGGCTGCTGATCTCGTTGGTCGCGGGGGCCGTTGCCGTACTGGCCCTGGCCCGTGTCGCGCGGGTGTATCTGCCGGAGGAGGAGGCGGGCCACCGTACGGTCGTCCTCTTCCTGCTCTCGCCCTGCGCGGTGTTCCTGGCGGCCGGCTACACCGAGGCGCTGTTCCTCGCCTTCGCCCTGCCCGCCTGGCTCGCGGCGATGAAGCACCGGTGGGCTCTCGCCGCCGTCCTGACGACGCTGGGCACGGCGGTACGCGTCAGCGGCCTGTTCCTCGCGGCGGCGATCGGGCTGCTGTTCCTGCTGTCCGCCCGTGCGGGCGGGGGCCGGCGGACCTGGCGGTCGGCGGGCTGGACGCTGCTGCCGGCGCTGCCCCCGGCCGCGTACAGCTGGTATCTGCACGCGCGCACCGGCGACTGGATGGCCTGGAAGCACGCGCAGGAACGCGGTTGGTACCGCACGTTCCACCCGCCCTGGGAGGCGTGGGCGAACACCTGGACCGGGGCGTTCGGCGGTACGCAGTCGACCGGCTACGCGTTCATGTTCCAGGCGGAGTTGGCGGCGATGCTGGTGGGTCTGGCCCTGGTGGCGCTGCTGGTACGCCGAAGCCGCTGGCCGGAAGCGGTGTACGTGGCCCTGAGCCTATGGGCGTTGGGAACCTCGTACTGGTACACGTCCGTCCCGCGCGCGACGTTGCTGTGGTGGCCGCTGTGGATCGGCCTGGCGGCGCTGAGCCTGCGTCGGCCGTGGTTCAGGACGGCGTACCTGTGCGTGGCGGCCCCGGTGACGACGCTCGTCGCGCTGACGTTCCTGACGGGGAGATGGGCGGGGTGAGGAGACGGGGACCGGTTCCCCGGCCGGTTCGTGTACGTGTCAGAGCACGGCGAGCCGTTCCACCAGGAGATCGAGCCGCTCCTCGGCGCCCTCCGGCAGGAGCCGCCCCGCCCGGGTCAGGGTGGCCAGCCCGTGCAGGGCGGACCAGAAGAGCTCGGTGAACAGGGCCGGGTGTACGCCCTCCCCGGCGACCTCGCCGAGCGTCTCCAGCAGCGCGGCGAAGGCGTCCTTCAGCGGCTCCGGGGTGTCCTCCTGCGCGAAGGCCAGGCCGCCGTCGAGCTGGAACAGGGCGTCGTAGACCGCCGGGTTCCGCTCGGCGAACTCCAGGTAGGCGTGGGCAAGGGCGGCGACCCGGGCGCGGCGGCCGTCCGCGCCGGAGGCGGCGGCCCGCAGCGCAGCGGCCATCTCGGCGGCGCCTTCCAGGGCGACGGCGCCGATGATCTCGCGCTTGCCGCGGAAGTGGCTGTAGAGGACGGGCTGGCTGTATTCGATGCGCTCCGCGAGCCGGCGCGTGGTGACCGCGTCCCAGCCCTGCTGCTCGGCGAGTTCGCGGGCCGTCGCCACGATGAGGCGCTCGCGGCTCGCTCGTTCCCGTTCCTTGCGCTCCTGTACCGACATGGATCGATCCTAGCATCGCTAGACAACCGAGCGGCAGTAGCGCTAGCGTTGCCCCATCATCTAGCGCCGCTAGATTCGAGGAGGGGTCATCATGCTCGACGCACTGGAGATCGTCACCACCGTGATCGTCGGACTGCTGGTGGGGGTGGAGTTCTCCGTCGCCTTCGTCATCAACCGGATCCTCGACGCGCTCCCCGACGACAGCGCGCAGCTCGGCCGAAGCCACGGAGGCCGGATGTTGGGAGCGCTGATGCCGTTCTGGTACATCGGCTCGCTCGTCCTGAGCGCGATCTGGGCCGTGGCCGGATGGGGAGAGGGAGGCGTCGGCCTGGTCGTCGCCGCGGGCGGGCTGCTGCTCCTCAGCGTGGTCATGTCGCTCCTGCTGCTCGTCCCGATCAACAACCGGGGCAAGACGTGGACCCCGGAGAACCGGCCCGAGGACTGGAAGGAGCAGATGAACCGCTGGGACCGCTACCACTACGTCCGTGTGGCCGTCCTCATCGCCGCCTTCGCCTCGCTGGTCACAGCCCTCGCCTGAGTCAGGGGGCGAGCCGGGGGCCTGCGGGCGGGACACCCTCGCTTGCGCGAGCCCGCACACTCCCCGTCCTCCGCCGTCACCCCGCCCCGCCCAGCCGGTCCAACTCCAGCCCCGCAGGCGGCGGGAGCGGGCCGGTGGCGGGGCCGGCCCGGAACGACTCCAGCAGGTAGCCCACCAGGCGTCGGGACGCCGCAGCGGCGTCCGGGCCCGCTCCGTTCGCCACGCCGTTGTTGGCCAGCAGGGCCAGCACCAGCAGCATCGTCCGGTCGGCCGGCGCGACCAGCCACCGCACCATCGCGCTGTACCGGCGGCGGGGGTACGTCCTGCTACCCGAGGCGAGGGAAGCGGGTGCGATGGATCCGGCGAAGGCGGTGGCGGGGTGAGCCGGCCGTCCTGACAACGGCCGACACACGGGCCCCGTTCAGCTTCGACGGATCCGTTGGGCCTCGGCGGCCAGTCCCGGAGGGAGCTGCGGCCCCGCACACGCGTAGTCGATCAGCAGGTTCCGGTAGGCGGTGTTGGCGAGCTCGGGTGCCAGGGTGACCAGGTCCGTCAGGTCGTCGGCCGAGCCGGTCAGGCGGGTCCGGTAGGCGGCGCCCGCCGCGCGCAGGGTCACTTCGTGAGGTTCGTGGTCCAGGCCCTGCCGGACGAGGCTCGCGGCTGCGGCGAAGTCGCCCTGCTCGGCACGCACGTCCGCCAGGTCCAGGTAGAGGGACCAGTTGGCAGGCTCCAGGAGCAGGGCACTCTCGAAGGCCGCGGCAGCCTGGTCCAGGTCGCCCATCACGCGCCAGGTGGCCGCTCGCGCGAGGGCCGTCCACATGACCCGATCGACGGCATCGGCGCGGTCGCACAGAGCGAAGGCCAGTTCGTACCGGCCGCAGGCCCGGGGAGCCGGACCATGGCGGCCAGCGATTCCGGCGCCGGGTCCCGTTCGGACACCACGTCGAGGGCATGGAACCAGGGCGCGAACCGCTCCCGCATGGCGTCGGAGTCCAGGTCGTGGCCGTAGTCCAGCGTCCGCAGACACGCCTCGGCCAGCGCCGCGGCACTCACCGCACCGAGGAACCGCGCATGGCCGAACCAGGGTGCGGCACCCCAGGCGACGTCGGGCCGCACACCCGTGACCGAACCGAGGGCCATCACCGCGTCGTCCATGTCCCCGTCGAGGAACAGGAAGTACGCCTGCGCCAGCACGGCACTCACGGAGCCGTTCTCTTCGAGGCTCTTCTTCAGAGCGTCCGAACGCCGGTCCTGCCACAGCTCCGCGAGGGCCGCATAGGGCTCAGGAGCCGCCGGTGCCGAGGCTATGGCCCCCACCAGAAGCTCCACGGCGCCGACCGGGTTTCCGCCGCAGTGCGCCATCACACCGGCGAGACCGACTCCCGCCGCAACTGACTGATTCGACATCCCCGGACCTTACCCGGGACTGCACCGGGGCGGACTGGCTCAGGCGGCCCGCAACCTCCGGTCACCAACCCGGTGATCATCCAGAGGCAGTTGCGCGCAATCTCCGTGCCTCGATGACGATCAGCAATTCCGCGCAATCCATCAGCAGTCGTGTGCCATCCGCCGCATCCTGGATGCTCACCCGGCGTAGACGGAGGTCACTATGACGCGCCTCAGGTTCCTCGGTACGACCAGCGACGACGGAGACTGCCCCACGCTCTACGAGGTCGAAGGCACCAACGACATCCTTGTTCAGGGCGATCGCGTGAGCGACCCCGAACACCTTGCCCAGCTCCGCGACGTGAAGGCCGGCGAGACGTTTGTGCTGGTGCCACGCGACCTCCTGGTCCGTTTCGCCCCGCGTGCCACGGCTACCGAGATGGTGCCGTTCTCCGAGATCGCCTCGCTGTTCCGCGAGTTCAAGCACACGGCGTTCCGGCTGGAGACCCGGCGCGGATACGCCTCCGACCGCAGCAGTCCGAAGTGGGACCGGTGGAAGAGCGGCGCGGACATCGCGACCGAACCGGACAACGCATGGCGCGAGAACGTCCGGGCGCAGACGGCTGAGGGCAAGCGGTTCGAGCGGGTTCGGCTCGTCGACCAGCCTCTCACCGAGGGGCAGCGGTTCCTGCTCGACAGCGGTCGTGGCAATGTGGCGGCCGGTGAGGACATCCGTAACCTTCCACGAGCTCAGGCGGACCGACTTGGCCTGCCGGACCACGATTTCTGGCTGTTCGACTCCCGGCTGGTCGCCCGGTTCGTCTTCGACGAGGACGACACGACCCTCGGCGTCGTCCTGAGTGAGGACCCGGCCGAGGTCGCTCTCGCATGCCAGGCACGAGACGCGGCCTGGCACCACGCGACGTGCACCACGGACTTCGCGAAGGCGGTGGCTTCCACCGGGTGAGCACCGACTTCCAGACCGCGCGGGTCGCTCTCGGCGCTCGGCTCCGGGAGTTACGGAGCGAAGCCGGTCTCAACGGCAAGGGCCTGGCCGAGGTGCTCGGCTGGCAACGCTCGAAGGTCTCGCGCCTGGAGACGGGGAAGCAGACACCCACCGCGAGCGACCTCACCCAGTGGGCCCGAGTGGTGGGGCGGCCGGACGTGGCAACCGAGTTGCGGGGGCGGCTCGTCGGACTGGAATCGCAGTACCGGTCCTGGCGGCGGCAACTCGCCGGTGGTCATCGGGCACGCCAGGAACTGGCCGTCGGCGAGACGCAAACTACGCAGCTCATCCGAGGCGTGGAGGTGTCCCGCATCCCGGGCCTGTTCCAGACGGCGGACTACGCCCGGCACACGTTCGAGGCGAACGCCGAGTTCCGCAGGACCCCCCGGGACATCGAGGCAGCGGTCCGGGCACGACTGCGCCGCCAGGAGGTTCTGTACGAGGCCGGCAAGCTCTTCCGGTTCGTGGTGTGGGAAGCGGCACTGTACGTACTGACGTGCCCCCGTGAGGTCATGACCGCACAACTGGACCGCCTGGCGGGGCTGATCGGCCTGGATACGGTCGAGATCAGTGTCCTCCCCTCGGTGCGGAGCTGCGGCGCGCACCGGGCCACGGGTTCTGGATCTACGACCGGCGTCGCGTGATCGTCGAAACGATCAACACCGAGATGTGGCTCGACGACGAGGAGAGCATCGTTCTGTACGAGCGGGCATGGGATCTGATGGCCGAGGCCGCGGTCCAGGGGCCCCAGGCACGGCGTCTGATCGGCCGCGCGCGAGCTTCGCTGGAACTCGCATAGCCAACTGCGCCCAACCCGCCGCGGTGGATTCGCAACCCGGCACAATCGCCCAGCGCGCTCTCTCTCAGCTCCCTAATGTGCTGGTCATGGCCACGCGAAAGCGTGCCGATCACGATGCCCACACCTGCCGAAGGAAACGCCATGAGCGCGCTGACGATGCCCTCACCCAGGCCCGAAGCTGCCTACCGCAGACTCCTTCGCCACACCACCACCTGCGCCGCCTGTCGTGTCGAAGTCTGCTGTCCGACGGCTGTGCGTTTGGGGCGTGCTTGGCGGGAGGTGCGGCGCGGATGAGGGGTTAAGAGAACGGGGACTCGCATGACGTCGCTGGCCAGGACGAACCGGGTGCTTACTGCGCGCAGCGTGGGGTGACGGTGCTGTGGCGCGGTGATCCGATCACCGCAGTCGAAGTGGCCGGGCCGTTAGTTGCCCTGGACGCCCTGTCGGCGGGGGCGGATGGGCCGTGCAGCGTCGTCTGCCGAAGTGCGCTGGTGACGGACTTGGCCGACGTGCACGCCCTGTGCCGCCTACCGGGGTGTGCCTGCCCGTGCCACGTGATGGCGACCGCCTTCCGGGCCGGATAACCAGAGGAGATGAACGATGACCACTATCCCCATGCAGGTTGAGGCCGGGAAGCATGGCGGGGCTCCGTCGGACAAGCCGCGGACTCCGCCGCAGGAGCCGAAGCCGTCGCCGGACGGCAGCCGCACTCAGTTCGTGCCGCAGTCGTGAGCAGCGTGCAGCGGGCGCCTACGTACCCGGATCTGGTGCGGGATCTCGCCGATCGCGGGTTGCTGACCGGTCGGTGGCGGCAGGTGTTCGAGGCTGTGCCGCGGAGTCGGTTCGTTCCGGCCGCTGTCTGGCGGCAGCTCCCCGACCGGTGCGAGTCGGTGGTGGGGACGGACGCGTGGCTGGCGTTGGTGAACAGTGACGAGCCGGTGGTGACGCAGCTCGATGACGGGGCCGAGGGCGGGCCTGGTGTGGCGACGTCGTCGAACTCGATGCCGTCGATGGTGGCCCGGATGCTCGGGCTGCTCGACGTCGAGGACGGGCAGCGGGTGCTGGAGATCGGCACCGGCACCGGATACGTGGCCGCGCTGCTCTGCGAACGGCTAGGGGACGACCTGGTCCACAGCGTGGAGCTGGACCCGGTCGTGGCCCGGGAGGCGGCCGAGGCTCTGGCCCAGGCCGGGTACCGGCCGCATCTGCGGGTCGGGGACGGCGAACAGCCGTGGCCCGGGCTGGGGCTGGTGGACCGGCTGATCGCGACGTGCGCGTTGCGGTACGTCCCGTACGCCCTGCTGCGGCAGGTCCGTCCCGGCGGGGTCGTTGTGGCGCCGCTGGCCCGGGAGTTCTGGTCCGGGGCCTTGGTTCAGCTCCATGTCCAGGACGACGGCACCGCGTCCGGCCCGTTCTGCGGCGGGGCCACGTACCTGCCGATGCGCGCCCACCGCGTGCCCGACCTCCACGAAGTTCGCGGGAAGGGGCGGGCCCGGTCAGCCGGCCTGGACCCCGCCCAGCTCCTCGACCTCGGGTTCGCCCTGTACGCCGGGGCACGGCTCCCCGGTGTACGGCTCATCCATAAGGGCACCGGGGAAGGCGTCCAGGTGTGGGTGACCCGCGAGGACGGAGCCGGGGCCACGGCCGCCACCGGTGAGGAGGTGTGGCAGTACGGCCCTGGGTTCCTCTGGGAGGAGATCGAGCAAGCCTGGTGGGAGTACGAGTCGGCCGGTCGGCCCGGCGCCGAACAGTTCGGGCTGACCGTCACCGACCGGGGCCAGCACGTGTGGCTCCGGGACCCGAGCGAGGTCATCCGGCCTGGCAAGGGGTAGCCCCCGCGCCGGACCGTCAGACGATCCGCGGGATGACCTCGTCGCGCTTCGTCGACCAGTTCGTGACGATCGGCTTGTCCACCGTGGGCGCGTCGGGCAGCTCGACCTCGGCGGGGTTCGGGTCGTCCTCGGAGGTGGCGATGATGACGTTCTCGAACTGCTTGCCGCCCTCGCCCTCGGTGGTCTTGACGTTGATACCGGCGTAGGCGACCGAGGAACCCGAGAGCTTGATCGGGTCCTCACCACCCTGCCCGACGGGCGAGGCCACGCCGTCGGCGCCCGAACCGAAGGACACACTGGGGGTGTTGACGTCCAGGTAGCAGGCGATGCCGGACTTCGCCTTGGCGGTTATGAGGTAGTGGCTGATCGGCTGCGCCTCCCATGTGACCGTGAAGTCCAGGTCGTTGGTGCCGCAGGACTGTCCGTAACCGCTCTTGTCGCCGCTCGCGGGGTCGCCCTTGTCGCCGGCCGTGGCCTCGGCTTCGCCCTTGCCGTCGCTGCTCTCGCTGCTTTCCGTTCCCTCGGTGGAGGCGGAGGCGGAAGTGGACGAGGAGGTGGAGGCCGAGGGTGCCGCAGCCCCCGTCTCCGACGGGTCCTCGGGGCCGCAGGCCGTGGTGGCGGCGAGGGCTGTCACGACGGCGGCGGCCAGGACGAGACGGGCGGAACGGGTGGCGAGACGCGAGCGCATCATGAACTCCAACGGCGGTCGACTGCGGTGCTCTGTGCTGACTTCGACGACGTTAGGGGCGGCTCCATCCTGAAATGATCCTGCGTATGTCCAGTTTCTGTTTCAGCGAATCCGTTCCATGGAAGCGGTGTTGACTTGCGGCAGATTTTCAGCGGGATGGGTGACCAGATCCCGCTAGGACCTGCGTGTCTCTGTTGCTCCTTCTCTTGGGTGTGGAGCAAGTGAAGGGGAGTTGAGGCCGTCGGTGCGCCGCCTGCGGCGGGCGAGCTGAACCGTGGAACCCCGCACCAAGAAACGGGATGGCTTCGCTTCTGGGCCGGGTGCGAGGATCGCATGATGAGCAATCCTCGCTGCGAGCTGCTGCGCTGGCAGTTCGACATGACCTGGTCACTGTTCGACTACCACCTGGAGCGACTCGGGCCCGATGACTTCCTCTGGGAAGCTGCTGATCCGTCGTGGACCGTGCGTCCGGACGCCGCCGGAAACTGGCTGCCGGACTGGGCCGACACCGAGCCCGACCCCGTTCCCGTTGCGACCATCGGCTGGGTGAGCTGGCACATCGGCTGGTGGTGGAGTACTGCCATCGACCACGTACGAGGACGGACGCCCCGGGAGCGTACCGACGTCACGTGGCCGGGCAGCGGACCGGCGGCTGTCATCTGGCTTCAGGAGCTGCGCACCCAGTGGCTGGCTGTCCTCGACGAACTCACCGACGCCGATCTTGATGCCGTCTCCACGCTGCCGTGGCAGACCCCGCCGGACAACACCGTCGGACACACGGTCGCCTGGCTGAACGCCGAGCTGATGAAGAACGTCGCTGAGATCGGGCAACTGCGCCTGATCCGGGCGGCATCGAAGCGCTAGGGCATCTGTACCGCTGTTCCGCCGGCTGTGCCGGTCATCGTCCTCGTGACCGGCGACCGTTCCCCCGACTCCACTCACGCGCGGCCACCACCAGGCACACCGCCACCAGGACCACGTTCTTGACGACGTACTGCCCCTCCATCGTCGGCGCGGGTGAGTGGGGCTGCCACATCGCGTCCGGGAGGAGGAAGAGGGTCGAGAACACGCCGCCCATGTGCAGGAAGAACGCGACGAGGGCGGGGCGCAGCAGGCGGCGGCCGGCGATCAGGCCGATGCCGATGGCTGTTTCGAGCGCCGCGAGGGAGAGCAGCAGGACGGTCTCCGGGACGAGGCCCAGGGTCATCTTCGTGGCCGCGTCCACGGCCAACTGCTCGGCCGGGCTGGCCGAGGGGAACAGCTTCAGGACGCCGAAGCCGACGAAGACGAGGCCGACCGTCGCCCTCAGCAGGGTGAGGGCGTGGACGTCCACCAGCTCGGCGAGCCGTCGAAGGGATCGGGAGCCGGGAGGGCGGTGGGTCCCGTCCAGCTCTCGCCTGCCCCAGGGGGATTCAGGGTTTCCGCTGGTCGGGGGCAGGCTCGGCTCTACGGTGTGGCTGCTCATGTGCGATCTCCCGTGAGGTCTGTGGGGGTGGGAAAACGTGCATGGGTGGACCCGCGCGGCTCGTCGGGCACCTGGGGCGACGGGGGGATGCGTGGATGGTGCGGGGCGGTGCGCGCCTGGAGGTGGGGCGGGGAGCGGGGGCTGAGCCGGTACGTGATCGACGTGGCCGGATTGCCCTTGCCTCGACTGCTTGGTCTAGACCATACGGATTAGGGCTGGGCGGTCGTCAAGGGGCGCGTCCCGCAGCCCCCGCCGCAAGGGGCGCATTCGCGCCATGTTGCTTCAGGGGATGGAAGCGGTTGCCGATGCGGTCGCCGTACGGACCGGGGCCAAGCCCTCCGCAGAGCCTGGCATGGCTCACCCTCGGTTCACCGGTGCCGATGGGCCTGTCAGTCACTCCGGCGCCCCGCCGCTCACCCCGGCCGCTCTCGCCCCGCCTCCGCGCACGCCCGATCTTCCATCCGGCCGAAAGCCACCCGCCCGAACCCGGGAGGAGTCAGGCGTCGGGCGCCCGGCTGAGCCCTGGCGAATCAGCGGTCGCGCACGCCGAAGGGCCCCGGGGCGAGCACGCGAACCCCGGGGCCCTTCGGTGAGTCAGGGATCAGGCCCGCTCCAGGCCTCCCCTCCCGATCACCTCCGCGTACCACCGCGCGCTGTCCTTCACCGTCCGCCGCTGGGACGCGAAGTCCACGTGCACGATGCCGAACCGCTTGCTGTAGCCGTACGCCCACTCGAAGTTGTCCAGCAGCGACCAGAGGAAGTAGCCGCGGACATCCGCCCCGTCCTCGATCGCCCGGTGCACCGCGCCCAGGTGCCCGTCCAGGTACGCCACCCGCTCCGGGTCGTGCACATCGCCCTCCGGGTCCGCGTAGTCGTCGTACGCCGCCCCGTTCTCCGTCACCAGCAGCGGCACGGACGGGAGTTCGTCGCGCAGACGGGTCAGCAGCTCGTACAGGCCGTCCGCGTCCACCGGCCAGTCCATCGCCGTGCGCGGCCCCGCCGCCGGGGTGAACGCCACCCGCTGCTCCGCGCCCGCCCACGGGGACGGGGACTCCGACGTACCCGCCGAAACCACGCTCGGGGAGTAGTAGTTGATGCCCAGCGAGTCGATCGGGGTCGACGTGACCTCCAGGTCGCCGTCCTTCACGAACGACCAGTCCGTCACCGCCGCCGTGTCCGCCACCAGGTCCTCCGGCAGCCGGCCGTGGAACACCGGGTCCAGGAAGATCCGGTTCGCCACCGCGTCGATCCGGCGCACCGCGTCCCGGTCCGCCGCGGTGTCCGTCAGAGGGCGCAGAGCATGGAGGTTCAGGGTGAGGGAGATCTCCGCCGTGTCCGGGAGGCGGTCCCGCAGGACCCTCGCGCCCGCGCCGTGCGCCAGGTTCAGGTGGTGCGCCGCCCGCAGGGCCGCCAGGTCACTGGTCCGGCCCGGGGCGTGGACCCCGTTCCCGTACCCGAGGAACGCCGCACACCAGGGCTCGTTGAGCGTCGTCCACGTCGACACCCGGTCGCCCAGCGCCCCCGCCACCAGGCCCGCGTACTCCGCGAAGCGGTGCGCCGTGTCCCGCTCCGGCCAGCCGCCCGCGTCCTCCAGCTCCTGCGGCAGGTCCCAGTGGTAGAGCGTCGCCACCGGTCTGATCCCGGCCCCCAGCAGCTCGTCCACCAGGCGGCGGTAGAAGTCCAGGCCGCGCTCCACCGCCGGGCCCCGGCCCGTCGGCTGGACCCGGGGCCAGGAGACCGAGAACCGGTAGTCCGTGACGCCGAGTTCCTTCATCAGGCGCACGTCGTCCGGCATCCGGTGCAGATGGTCGGCGGCGATGTCACCGGTGTCGCCGTTGCGCACCTTGCCGGGCGTCCGGCTGAAGGTGTCCCAGATGGACGGCGTACGGCCGTCCTCGGCGGCCCCGCCCTCGATCTGGTACGCGGCGGTGGCCGTGCCCCACCGGAAACCGGCCGGGAAGCGGAGCACCGTACCGGTCTCGGGTCGGGCGGCCGGGGCGGTCGCCGGGCGGGCTTCATCGACAGCGGTCATGAGACGGACACTCCAGGGTGAGGGGGGACAGAAAGAGAAGAGGGGCGGGTGGTCCGGTCAGCCCTTCACCGCGCCCTGCATGATGCCGCCGACGATCTGCCGGCCCAGCAGGCCGAAGACCAGCAGCACCGGCAGCGTGCCGAGCAGCGTGCCGGCCATGATCACCGACTGGTCGTTGACATAGCCGCCGCCGAGCTGGCGCAGCGCGACCTGCACGGTCGGCTCCTGCGAGGACAGCGCGATGATCGGCCAGAAGAAGTCGTTCCACGCCGTCATGAACGTGAGCATCCCGAGCACCGCCATCCCCGGCCGCGCGATCGGGATCACGATCGACCAGAAGATGCGCGCGGTGGAGGCGCCGTCGACCCGGGCCGCCTCGATCAGCTCGTCCGGCAGCGACTGCACCAGGTACTGGCGCATGAAGAAGACACCGAACGCCGAGACCAGGCCCGGCAGGATCACCGCCTGGAGCTGGTTCACCCACTGGAGTTCGGCGATCAGCATGAAGAGCGGGATCACGCCGAGCTGCGGCGGGATCATCATCGTCCCGACCGTCAGCGTCAGCAGGGCACCCCGGCCCTTGAACTTCAGCTTGGCGAAGGCGAATCCGGCCAGCGTGCAGCACAGGACCGTGCCGATCGTGATCGAACCCGACACGATCAGCGAGTTCAGCAGCGCCTTGCCGATGTCCGCCTCTTCGAGGACCTGCTCGAAGTTCTTGATCAGGTTCGGGCCCGGCAGCAGGCTCGGCGGGACCTTCGCCATGTCCGCGTTGGACCGGCTGGCCGCGACGATCGTCCAGTAGAACGGGAACGCCGAGATGAGGAGGGCGAAGCCGAGGATCAGGTAGGAGAGCCAGCCGCCCTTCATCGTGCGGCCCGCGCCTCCCTTGCCGATGCGGCGGCCCGGTGGCGGGGTCTGCGGCGGATCGCCCTTCTCGGGCGCGGTCGGCGGTGCGGCGAGCGCGGTCATCGGCCGGCCTCCTTGCGTGCGCGGCGGCGCGCGATCAGGGCGTTGGCCCCGACGAGCACCACGATGAGGACGAACATCACCCAGGCGATGGCCGCGGCCCGGCCCAGGTGGAAGAAGCCCCAGCCCTGCTCGTACATGTACAGGCCGAGGGTCTGGTACTGGTGCGAGATGCCGCCCGAGATCGACCCCTCGAACAGGAGTGGCTCACCGAAGAGTTGGGTCGCTCCGATGGTCGAGATGATGACCGTGAAGACGATCGTGGGGCGCAGCCCGGGGAGCGTGACGTGGATGAACTGCCGCCAGCGCGACGCCCCGTCCATCTCCGCCGCCTCGTACAGTTCGTGCGGGATCGACTGCATGCCCGCCAGATAGATCAGCGCGTTGTAGCCGGTCCACCGCCAGATCACGATCGACGACACCGCGATCTGGGACGCCACCGTGCCGGTCTGCCAGTCCACCGGGTCGAAGCCGACCAGACCGATCACATAGTTGATCAGCCCGAAGTCCTTGCCGAAGAGCTGCGCGAAGACGAGCGTCGCCGCGGCCACGGAGGTCGCGTACGGGAGCAGGATCGCGGTCCGGATGAAGGTCCGGCCGCGCAGCTTGTAGTTGAGCAGGTGCGCGAGACCCAGCGCCATCGCGAGCTGCGGGACCGTGGACAGCACGCCGATCGTGAACGTGTTGCGCAGCGAGATCCAGAAGTACTCGTCGGTGAACAGCGCCGTGTAGTTGGCGATGCCCCGCCACTCCATCTCGCCGCTCGTCTGGAGCTCGACCCGGTAGAGCGAGACGAACGCGGTGTAGAGGAGCGGGAAGAGGCCGAAGGCCAGGAAGAGCGTGAAGAAGGGGGCGATGTAGGCGTACGGGGAGGCCTTGCGCCAGGTGCGCCGGAGCGCGGCGGCCCGGCCGTCGTCGGGGCCGGGCCCGGTTCCGGCGGGGCTGCGCGGCCCGGCCTTCGCGGTGGCGGTGAGGGACACGGTGCGGCCCTTCGGGATCGGGGGCGGTGGTTACGGAGGGGAGAGGAGCGGCGTACGGGGGCGGGGCCGGGCCACCGTGGTGTGCACCGGTGGGCCGGCCCCGGGGACGGGCGGGGAGGAGCGGGACCGCGTGGACCGGCGGGTCAGGCGGCTACGTGGTCCACGCCGGATGGTGCGGACCGGCGGGTCAGCCGATCACGTTGTCCACGCCCTTCTTCGCCGTCCCCCACGCCTTGTCCGACGACGTCCCCTTGCGCTCGACCTCGCTCAGCGCGTTCGTGATCTGCTGCATCACGTTCTGGTCGTGCACCCCCAGCACCTGGACCGGGGACTCCTTCGCCGCGTCACCGAAGATCTGGCCGATCGGCGCACCCGAGAAGTAGTCGTCCTTCGCGCCCGCGATCGTCTCGATGGCGCCCGTCGAGGACGGGAAGTTGCCCTGCTTCTGGAAGACCTTCGCCTGCTGCTCGGGGGCGGTCAGCCACTCGATCAGCTTGTACGCCTCCTCCTTGTGCTTGGCCGCGCGCGGGATGGAGAGGTACGAGCCGCCCCAGTTGCCCGCGCCGCCGGGCAGCTTGGCGATGTCCCACTTGCCCTGGCCGCCGTCACCGGCCTGGCCCTTGATGTAGCCGAGCATCCAGGCCGGGCAGGGGATGGTGGCGAAGGAACCGGCCGCGAACGCCTGGTTCCACTGCGGGGACCACTGGTCGAGCTTGGCGCTCAGGCCGGCCTCGGCCGCCTCCACGGAGGTGTCCCAGGCTTCCTTGACCGCCGGGTTCTTGTCGTAGATCAGCTCGCCGGAGGCGTCGTAGTAACGCTCCTTCTCCTGGCCGATCATGATCCCGTACAGCGAGCCGACGCTGTCCAGCCAGGCGCTCTTGGCGGGGGCCTTCTTCTTGTACTCCTTGCCCAGCTCCAGGTAGCCGTCCCACGTGGCCCACTTCTTGGCGAGCTCCTCGCGGTCCGTGGGCAGCCCGGCCTCCTTGAAGAGGTCCGTGCGGTAGCACATCGCCTCGGGGCCGACGTCCGTGCCGAGACCGAGGATCTTGCCGTCCTTGGTGGTCGCCGCCGACCACTTGGCCTGGGCGAACTCGCCCTTGAGCTTGTCGGCCCCGAACTCCTTCAGGTCCTGGAACTTGTCGGACTGCTGCTGGGTGACCGACGCGATCCGGCCCACCTCCACGCCCTGCACGTCCGCCAGACCGCCGCCGCCCGCGAGCCGGGTCTGGAGCGACTTCCAGTAGTCCGCCTCGTCCTGGGTGTCGCTCTGCTTGATCGTGATGTTCGGGTTGAGCTTCTGGTACTCCTCGTAGAGCCCGGCCTCCTTGTAGCCGAAGGACCCGAAGAGGTCGACGTTGAGCGTGACCTTCCCGCCCGCGCTGTCGGAGGAGTCCGACGAGTCGCTGGATCCACAGGCGGCGAGGAGGGCCCCGGCGAGGACGACCGCGCCGAGGCGGGCGGTGGCTCTCTTGGCGGCTCGGGCGATGGGCATGGGAAGCCTCCCTTGGCTTCGGGATGAACCGAGCGCCTTGAGAGCGCTCTCAAATCCTGCGTCTGGAGCGTCCCCCACCACCCCCGCCCCGTCAAGACTCGAACGCATAACAGCTTGGGGTTCCATCGGGCGTCCGCACAACTGCCCTCTGTGCGCCTTCTCTTGACACTCACGTTTCAGGAGTTTTACGTTCCTTGGCACTTGAGAGCGCTCTCGAACGCGCTCTTCGCCCCCCATGATCGAGGTGCTGCTCGTGCTGACCTCCCTCTCCGGACTCGTTTCCCGAGTCACCCCCAGACCCGCGGCCGCGACGCTCCTCGCGATCGCCGTGGCCGCAGTGGGCCTGGGCCCCGCCGCTTCCCCCGCTGCCGCCGCCACCATCCCCGCCGGCGCCGGCAGCTACACCGACGCGCGCCCGGCCGGCACCCAGGGGCCGACCACCAACACCGGGGCGCCCGTCACCCCGAAGCTCACCAGCGCCGTGCGGGACAAGCCGGTCCCGACCAACGACTGGTGGTCCTCGCTGGCCTTCCAGCGCTACGGCGACAACCCGTACAGCACCCCCATGTACGGTCACCCGCTCACGTACCAGGCCAAGGCGTCCGGCCTGGAGGTCGGCTATCCGACCACGCCCGCGATCGTCGGCGACGGCCGCCAGTACGAGTACGCCCACAAGGCCGACCTCACCGTCGGGCTGTCCGGGCTGAACTCACCCGACACCAAGGCCGACGCCTGGTCCGACTGGACCGTCACGCCCTACTGGGCCGACGGCTCGCGCACCTTCCGCGCCACCATCGGCCACGGCATGCCCTTCGTGTACGCCAAGGGCTCCGGCGGCGACGCCCGGATCACGACCGCCTCCGCGCCCACCGTCTTCTCCGACCAGGGCAACGTCCTCGGCATCACCGTCGCCGGGCACCACTACGCGCTCTTCGCGCCGACCGGCAGCGACTGGAACATCTCCGGTTCCACGATCACCGCCGGGCTCGGCTCCAAGGACTACTTCTCGCTCGCCGTGCTGCCCTCCACGGACGCGCTCGCCACCTACCGCAAGTACGCCTTCAGCTTCGTCACCGGCTCCCAGGTGGCCTGGCAGACCACCGGCGGCAACGTCCGGGCCACCTACAGCCTGACCACCGAGGCCAAGGAGGGCACCGAGCGCGGCACGCTCCAGGCCCTCTACCGCCACCAGTGGCTGCACACCTCCGACGCGCTGACCCCGTACACGTACGTCTCACCGCGCGGCACGATGAAGGTGCGCGAGTCCGCCACCTTCACCACCAGCCAGAAGAACAACGGCGTCGTGCCCGCGCTGCCCGCCTCCAGCGGCGTCGACAAGGCCCGGCTGACCGGCTATCTCAACGAGGTCGCCAACGCCGCCGACCCCTTCTCCGGGGCCACCGACACCTACTGGACCGGCAAGGCGCTCGGCCGCCTAGCCCAGCTGGTGCCCGTCGCCGACCAGATCGGCGAGAGTGCCACCCGCGACAAGCTCCTCGGCCTGATGAAGGGCCGGCTCCAGGAGTGGTTCACGGCGGGCGGGGCCAGTGAGTTCAGCTACGACAAGGACTGGAAGACCCTCACCGGCTACCCGGCCTCGTACGGCAGCGACACCGAGCTCAACGACCACCACTTCCACTACAGCTACTACGTCTACGCGGCGGCGATCATCGCCCAGTACGACCAGGCCTGGGTCGCCGACTCGGCCTGGGGCACGATGATCAAGCACCTGATCCGGGACACCGCCAACGCCAGCCGCACCGACTCCGCCTACCCCTTCCTGCGCGGCTTCGACGTGTACGCGGGCCACAGCTGGGCCTCCGGCCACCAGGGCTTCGCGGCGGGCAACAACCAGGAGTCCTCCTCGGAGTCGATCAACCTGAGCGCCGCCCTGGTGCTCTTCGGCTCGGCCACCGGCGACAACGCGCTGCGCGACCTCGGCAGCTACCTGCTGACCACCGAGTCCGAGGCCATCACCCAGTACTGGTTCGACGCCTCGCAGCAGGTCTTCCCCGCCTCCTTCGGCCACGACACGGTCGGCATGGTCTGGGGCAGCGGCGGCGCGTACTCCACCTGGTGGACCGCCAACCCGGAGGAGATCCACGGCATCAACGTCCTCCCGGTGACCGGTGGTTCGCTCCACCTGGCCCGCGAGAAGGCCGCCATCAAGCGCAACATCGCCGAGATGGAGCGTGAGAACGGCGGGCCCGCCCAGGAGTGGCGCGACCTGCTCTGGGAGTTCGAGTCGCTCTCCGACCCGGCGGCCGCGAAGGCCAAGTGGGACGGGGTGAACGGGAACTACACCCCCGAGCAGGGTGAGTCCAAGGCGCACACCTACCACTGGATCAACACCCTCGCGACGGTGGGCGCCCCCGACATGACGGTCAGCGGCGACATCCCGACCTCCGCCGTCTTCTCGAAGAACGGGACGCGCACCTACACCGCGCACAACCACGGTTCCAGCGCCCGTACGGTGACCTTCTCCGACGGCAAGACCCTGTCCGTGCCCGCCCGTTCGACGGCCACGAGCACGGGTCCCGGCGGCAGTGACCCGGATCCCGACCCGGACCCGGGCAACCCGTCCACCGGGAACACCTTCCGCCTCAAGACCGGGGGCGTCCTCACCACCGCCACCACCGACCCGGCGGGCGCGGACACCATCGCCTCGGCCGACGGCGTCAACCGGGACGGCACCCCGTACCGCCCGACCGTCTACGAGGTGAAGAAGGTCAACGGCAAGGTCGCCTCCGGGGCCGCCACCGGCTTCCGCCTCCGGGTGGACGCGGGCGCCAAGGTCGGGCTCGCCCCGCAGGTCCGGGTCAGCTACGACCTGACCGGCGACGGCACGTTCGACCGCACCGAGACCTTCCGCTACTTCGCGACCGACCCGGTCGCCGGGTGGGAGGAGTACACGCAGGCGGTCGGCGCGCAGGCGACCACCGGCAGCCTGAGCGAGCTGAAGAACGGCACGGTCCGGCTGGAGATCTGGAACGCGCTCGGCAACGGCACGTCCCAGGTGCAGACCGGCACGGACGCGGCGGTGCTGCGGATTCCGTACCAGTGACCGCTGCCGGTCGACGACCGGCACGGGTGACGTAGAGCGCGGCGGGTCTCCGGTTCCTCAGGCGGAGGCCCGCCGTACGCGTGCGCGGGGCCGGGGCGGCCCTGCTTCAGGCGGAGGCCCGCCCGTACGCGTGCGCGGGGCCCGGGTGGCGCCGCTTCAGGCGGAGGCCCGCCGTACCAGCGTGACCGGGGTGATCACCGACTCCGGGACGTCGCCGTTGCCCGTACGCTCCCGGTCCAGGGCGCGCAGCAGCAGGCGGGCCATCAGCCGCCCCTGCCCCTCGATCTCCTGGCCGACGGTCGTCAGCGGCGGATCCGTCTCCGAGGCCACCGAGTCCATGTCGTCGAACCCCACCAGCGCCACCTGCTCCGGCACCGAGATCCCCCGCTCGCGCAGGACCCGCAGCGCGCCCGAGGCCATCAGGTCGTTGGCCACGAACACCGCGTCCAGGTCGGGCCGCCTCTCCAGCAGCTCCGCCATCGCCCGGGCCCCGCTCTCCACGGTGAACGCCCCGTCGGCGACGAGCGTCGGGTCCACGTCCAGCAGCACGTCCCGGTAGCCGTCCAGGCGGTCCATCGCGGAGGTCTGGTCGGCGGGCCCGGCGATGTGCGCGATGCGCCGGCGCCCGAGGTCCCGCAGATACCGCACGGCCAGCCTGGCCCCGCCCCGGTTGTCCGCGTCGACGTACGGGACGGCCTGGTCGCCCGGGTCGGCGGTCCAGCTGGGCCGCCCGCCGTACACCGCCGGGATGCCCGCCCGCCGGGTGATCGCGGGCACCGGGTCGTCGGTGTGCAGCGAGAAGGCGAGCGCGCCGTCGACATGCCCGCCGGCCAGATACCGGGCGATCCGGTCGAAGTCCCCGGGCCCCTCCACCAGCAGCAGGACGAGCTGGGTGTCGTGGGCGGTGAGCTCCTTGCTGATGCCCCGGATCTGCTGGGAGAAGAAGGGGTCGGAGAAGAACCGCGTCTCCGGCTCCGCGATGACCACGGCCACCGCTCCGGTGCGCCGTGTGACGAGGGTCCGCGCCGCGTGGTTCGGGATGTAGCCCAGCTCCTCGACGGCCTTGAGCACCTTGTCCACGAGCGGCTTGCGGACGCCGTCGCCCCCGTTGACGACCCGCGAGGCGGTGGCCCGCGACACCCCCGCGCGTGCCGCGACGGCTTCCAGGGTGGGCCGGGACCCGGGGGACTGCTCGGGCAAGGCGGTCGCTCCTTGTCGACGGGGCGGCGATACGCGGGCCGGTGCGTGCGTCCGCGTCTGCGCGTACGTGTGCGTGGTGCGTGCTCGGTGTCGTCGCCGGATCGTCTAAGCCTAGCGCCGGGCGCCGACATTGCTGAGAGCGCTCCCAGCGTCGGCTGTCGCTACGCTGCTGCGATGACCGGTGACGAGGTGGTGCGTGAGGGAGTACGGGCAGGGGCGCGGGCGGCACGCCGTCTGGCGGAGCTGGGCGTGTGCGCGCTGGAACCCGGTCTGAGCGATGCGGAGTTCGACCGGATCGAGGCGGAGTACGGCATCGTCTTCGCCCCCGGCCACCGGGGTTTCCTGGCGTCCTGGCTGCCGGTGGACCGGGCGGCGCCCCGGGAGGCGGGGGAGTCCCCGCGGAACCCGTGGCCCAACTGGCGGGACGGCGACCCGGAGCTGATCCGGGAGCGGCTGGGGCGGCCGGTGGAAGAGCTGCTGTTCTCGGTCGAGCACGGCTGGTGGCTGCCCGGCGGGCGGTGGGGGCCGCGCCCGGCGGATCCGGCGGAGGCCGTGGCGGCGGCACGGGCCGCGCTCTCCTCCGTACCGGCACTGATCCCGCTCCACTCGCACCGGTATCTGGCGTCGGGGACGGGAGCGGCTCATGGGCGGCCGGTGCTCTCCGTCGTCGGTGCGGACACCATCCACTACGGGCGGGACCTGGCGGAGTGGGTGGAGCGGGAGTTCGGGGACCCGGACCCGGGGGAGCGGTGGCCGGAGCCCGCCGCCGGGGACCGGGTGCCGTTCTGGTCGGACCTGGCGGGCTGAGGGCCGCACGATCCCGCTATTGATGTCGCACATCCAAAGGACGCCACGCGTGAGACGGCGGGGCCGGCCCCTCCTCGGGGTCGGGCCCGCCGCCGTTCAGGGCCGTACGCGCGCCTCCGTCACAGGATGCGGTACGCGGTGTAGTACGCGGACAGCTGCTCGTGGTAGGCCGCATCCTCGATGTGCTGGTGGCGGTCGAACTCCGGTGAGTCCTTGACCTGTTCCTTGGTGAGGTCGACGTAGACCTTCCGGTCCTCCGTGTCGATGCGCTTCACCGTGCCGGCCGGCAGCAGGACGTCCTTGCCGAAGATCCATACTCCGATGTCGACGAGCAGATAGGCCGAGCCCACCTCGTCGGAGTACTTGTCGACCTTTCCGATACTGCCGTCGGTCGCCTCGACCGAGTAACCGGTCAGATCGGCGCCCGCGGTGTGACCGCTCGACGGCTGGTAGCCCCACAGGGAGTCGCTCATTGTGGCTCCTTTCGCGAAGGTCGCCTCGCCTATTCTTGCGGTGCTTCCTCGGTGTTTCCGCTGGCTTTCGAATGCCCGGCGAGAGGTGGCCCACACCTGGTGCGACCACCAGGGGGTAGGAAGGAGCAGGGCGGAGCCGAGGGACGGAGAAGAGACGGTGTCCGAAGACGTGCAGGGGTGGCTCACTCCCCGGGCGGTCGCGGCCGAGGCCGGGGTCAGCCAGGAATTCGACCTGTCGCAGTGTGTGCGCGAGCCGATCCATCTGCTCGGCGGCGTCCAGTCCTACGGGGCGCTGATCGCCGCGCGGTGGGACGACGCCGTCGTGGACACCGTCAGCCGGAACGCGGCCGAGGTGCTGGGCGGGGCGGCCGGGGAACTGCTGGGCCGGCCGGTCACGGAGCTGATCGGTGACGAGCAGTGGGCGCGGGCCCGGGAGAGCGCGGAGGCAATGACGGACTCCGGCGCGGCCGCCCCGCAGGAGGGGCCCGCGTCCTCCGGAGTGCTGCCGCTGACCCTGGAGGGTGAGGGCGGGGCCCGGCTGTTCGACGTGACCGTGCACCGGAACGGGGATCTGCTGGTCCTGGAGTTCGAACCCCGGGCCGAGGGCGGGCCGTTCGTGTTCCAGAACTTCTATCCCCGGGTGCGGCGCGCCCTGCACAAGCTCCAGGGCGCGACCGACGTCACCGAGTGCTGTGCGGCCGCCGTCCGGGAGATCCGTACGCTCACCGGCTACGACCGGGTGGTGGCGTACCGCTTCGACGGCCGTGACGGGCCAGGACAGGTGATCGCGGAGGACCGCAGCGAGGGGCGCGAACCCTGGCTGGACCTGTGGTTCCCGGCCAGTGACATCCCGCCGCAGGCCCGCCGCCTCTACGCCCGCAACTGGATCCGGGTCATCGGCGATGTGGACGACCGCACGGCGGGGCTCGTGCCCGAGCTGCGGGCGGAAACGGGTGCGCCGCTGGACCTCTCCGCGTCCGTGCTGCGGACGGTCTCCGGCTACCACCTGGAGTACCTGCGCAATATCGGGGTGGCCTCGTCGATGTCCGTATCGCTGCTGCACGAAGGGGAGTTGTGGGGGCTGATCGCCTGCCACGGCGACGGGCCGAGGCGGCTGTCGCCCGAGGTGCGGGCGGCATGCGAGTTCTTCGGGATCGCGTTGTCCCTGCAACTGGCGGCCGTCGCCGGGCGCGAGGAGGCGGACGAGCTCGCCCGGACCCGGCGGGCGCTCGCCGCCGTGCTGGCCCGGCTGACCTCCGGGGCACCGGACGACTTGATGAGGCCCGGATCCGGCCTGGTCGAACTGCTCGACGCGGACGGGGCGGTGCTGCTGCGGGGCACGGAGACGCTGACGGCGGGGGAGCCGCTGCCGGACGCGCTGTCCGGTGTGCTGGCCCGGCTCGCGCGGGACGGCTCCGTCGGCGAGGTGTGGAGCAGCGACCGGCTGCCCGAAGTGCTGGGCCTGGAGCCGGAGGAGGCCGAGGCGGCAGGCGTCCCGGCCGGTCTGCTGCTCCTCCCGTTCAACCGGGACGGCGACCTGCTGGCCTGGTGGCGTCGTGAGCAGCCCGCGCCCCGGGAGTGGGCGGCCGACCCGTCCCGGCCGGTGCGTACGGGCCCCGGGGGCGAGCGGCTGACCCCGCGCGGTTCGGCGGCGGTCTACCGGGCGACCGTACGGGGGCGGAGCGCGACGTGGAGTCCGGCCCAGCGGGTGGTCGCCGGTGAACTGTGGCGGGAGGTGTCGGGGCTGCTGACCCGCCAGGTCGTCGCGCTGGAGGCGCGGAACACGGAGCTGGCCCGGACGAACGAGGACCTGGACTCGTTCGCGCACGCGGCGGCTCACGACCTCAAGGAGCCGTTGCGGGGGATCTCGAACGCCGCCGCGTTCATCGTCGAGGACGCCGGGACCGTCCTGGACGCGACGACCCTGCGCCGGCTGACCACCGTGCGCCGGCTCGCGGAGCGCATGGACGGGCTGCTGGACTCGCTGCTGCACTTCTCGCGCCTGGGGCAGGTGGGCCTGGAGCGGGAGGCGTTGTCGGTGGACGAGGTGCTGGACGAGGCGCTGGTGGTGGCCGGAGGCCGACTGGCCGAGCAGGGGGTGAGGCTGGTACGCCCGGCTGCCCTGCCCCGGCTGCTGGCGGACCGGGAGCGGCTGCTGGAGGTGCTGGAGAACCTGCTCGTGAACGCGGCCAAGTACGCGGCGGACGAGGGTGCGGGGGAGCGGCGCGTGTGGGTGGAAGCGGTACGGGTCGCCCCGCCCGGCCGGGCCCCCGAGGGAGACGGGGGCGGCGGGACGGACGGGGGTACGGAGACGGCTCTCGTCGTCCGGGACAACGGCATCGGGATCCCGCCCGGGCAGCAGGCGGACGTCCTTCAGCTGTTCCGCCGGCTGCACCGCCGCGACGAGCGGGGCGGCGGTTCGGGCGTCGGCCTCGCCGTGGTCAAGCGGATCGTGGAACGGCACGGCGGCCGGCTGTGGCTGGAGAGCCCGGCCGTGGCGCCGGACGCCGACTGCGGCGGCGGGCCCGGCACGGCCGTCTGGTTCACGCTGGAGGAGCCGCCGGAGGCGCGGCCGTGACCGCTCCGTCGGCCGCGCGCGGCAGCCAGAAGTCGACCGCGCCCTGAAGAACGGTCTGGAACAGCTCGAAGTTGACGGGCTTGTAGATGTAGCTGTCGGCGCCCGCCGCGTAGCAGGCGTCCTCCTCCGCTGAGGCCGTGGAGGAGGTGAAGATCACCACGGTCAGCGACGCGCACGCGGGGTGGGCGCGCAGGTTCGACAGCAGCGTCAGGCCGTCCATGCCCGGCATGTTGAGGTCGAGGAGCAGCAGGTCCGGGGTCCGCGCGGCCGGGTCCAGGAGCCGGGGGAGCACGTCCTCGCTGCGCGGGGCGAACTCCAGGTCCAGGAAGGGGTGCGAGCGGGACAGGGCGCGTTGGATGGCCTCGGTGTCCTCCTCCGAGTCCTCGGCCACGAGAATCAGTCCGCCACCGGTCATCGCAACGCCGCCTGTTCGAGCAGGGTTTCCAGAGGGAGCAGGCCGTCGGAGGGCGCGATGCCGTTCCAGCGGGCCACGAGCAGGGCGATGTCGTCCTGCCCGGAGGAGCGGAAGATCCTGGCCTGCCGGGCCAGGCTCTCCGCGACCTGGGCGGGGTCGCTGCCGCGCAGGGCGGAGAGGCGCCCGGGCAGGACGCTCTCGAAGTACGTGCCGTCCGCCTCCCGGGACTCGGTGAGCCCGTCGGTGAACAGGACGAGGGTGTCCCCCGGGGCGAGGAAGTCCTCGTGGCTCTCGTACGAGACGTCGTCCAGGATGCCGAGGAGCAGCCCGCCCGAGACGACCTCGCCGATGGAGCCGTCCGCGCGGAGCACCAGGGGCCGCGGGTGGCCGGCGCTGCACGTGGTGAGGAGTACGGTGCCGTCGGCCCGGGGGGCCATCGTCACGACGACCGCGGTGAGGAAGCGGGACGCCCCCTCCTGGCGCAGGGCCCGGTTGAGGCGGCTCAGCGCGGTGCCCGGGTCGGTGCCCTCCTCCAGGAGCGTGCGCAGGGTGTGCCGGGCCAGGCCGGTGAGGGCGGCGGCCTCCGCGCCGCGCCCGCAGACGTCACCGATCAGCAGGGCGATGGAGCCGTCGGGGCGGGGCACGGCGTCGTAGAAGTCGCCGCCGACGTCGAGCATCGGGTCACCGACCTCGTAACTCGCCGACAGGTCCCAGCCCGCGGCGGCCGGGAGCTGCGAGGGGAGCAGGTGTTCCTGGAGGGAGAGGACGGCATGCCGGCGCAGCTCGTACAGCAGGGCGTTGTCGATGGCGAGGGCGGCGCGGGTGGCGAGGCTGTCGAGGAAGGCGCTGTCGGGCAGCCGGTCCTCGGGGCGCTGGTAGACGAAGGTGATGCTGCCGACGACGCGGCCGCGGGCGTGCAGGGTGCTGACGCTGACCACCGTGGGGTGCCGGTCGCCTCCGGCGGGACCGGGGCCGGCGAACGGCGATCCGTCGAGCGCGGCGCCGCTCAGGAACAGGGCCTGGTCGCCGTCGTCCCGCCGGGCGAGCAGCGCGGCCAGCCACGGGTCGTCGCGACCCGCCTCCTCCAGCGCGCGCTGCTGCTGTACGGCGACGTGGGTGGCGGCCACGAACTCGGGACCGTCCTTGCGCAGCAGATGGACGAGGCAGCCGTCCGCGACGGCCGGGACGGCGATCCGGGCCACCCTTCTGAGGGTGTCCTCGACGTCGAGCGACGAGTCCATCTGGAGCGACGCCTCGGCGAGCAGGGCGTCGTCGGCGCCCCGGCGGGCCTCGCGGCCGCGCTGGAGTATGCCGGTGTGGCAGGCGACGATGACGTCGACGGCCTGCGCCAGCCGGCGTGCGACGCCCTCCGTGTCGGCCGAGGCGTCCACGGCGACGCTGAGCCCCGCCCAGCCGTTCCGGTCGAGCCGGAAGGTGCACGCCACGACGGACGCCCCCGGCGACTGCCGTAGGAACTCCGCCTCCGGCCACGCCGCGTCGTCGAGCTCGTCGACCGGGGACCGGGTGACGACCGGTTCGCCGTCGGGCTCCCGCACGGCGGCCCCGGGCATCGACCGGGCCGTCGCGACGATCACCGGGGCGTCGCCGTCCGCACCGAGGGCCCGCATGTACCGCAGGGTCGCGTCCTCGTCCCACCGCGTACCCACGACGAGGTGGACGCCCGGGGTGGCGAGGAGCGGCGCGTACACGTCGTCCGCCAGCGCGGCGACCTCCTCCGCCTGCGAAGCGGCCTGCCAGAGCCGGTGCAACGCGCCGGACCACGTGTCGTCGTCGACCATGCCCCCGCCCTCCGGTGCTGTTCGTGAGTTGCCCGATGCCTGTCGTCTGCCCTGGGCCAGTATGACCGGAGGGCCGGATTTCATTCCTGGGGCGGGGCGCCCGTATCGGGCGGCGAGGGCGTGCTGCCTGCGCGCGACCACTCGATCGTGGGACGCTGTCGGGGAACGGCCGGCGGCCGTGAAACCCCGATCTAGCCTGCTCGGCAAGGCCACGGAAGAAGGGACCCGCGATGACCGCAGCGTTTGTCGAGAACGGCCAGGCATCGGATGGGCGCGCGTGGGACTACCTCCTGCAGACATGGCGTGAGCTGGACGTGCCCGAGGGGTGGCGCGCCGAGATCGACGAGGGGCAGATCGTTTTGGTACCGCCGCCGCACGCACACCACAACGGGATCGCCGAGGCGGTACAGAGCCGTCTCTACAGGGGCCTGCCCGAAGGGCTGGGGATCTACCAGACCCTCGGCGTCCACATTGCCCCGCTGGGCAAGCTGTACGTCCCCGATCTGGTGGTCATGCCGAGGGTATTGATCACAGACGCCGATCCCGAGACCAGCGACCCGATGGACGCCTCGGAGGCGCTGCTCGTCGTCGAGATCACCTCGCGCGGCAACGCCCGGGAGGACCGCACCAAGAAGTACCGGGCGTATGCCCGCGCGGGCGTCCCGATGTATCTGCTGGTCGACCGGTTCGACACCCGGGGGCCGATGGTCACGCTGTTCACCGAGCCGAACGAGGACGGCACCTACAAGCACACGGACGCGGTGCCGTTCGGCAAGCCGCTGACCGTGCCGTCCCCGTTCGACGTACAGCTGCCGACGGAGGAGTTCCCGGGCCCTGCCTGACGGATGGCGGGGTCAGGGCCGGGTGACCACCTTGATGTTGAAGGTGTGGGAGTTCACCCCGCCCGCGATCCCCATGAACAGGAACGCGAAGTGCTCCTGGCCGCGGGCCGTCGTGATGCCGCCGATGTCCAGCTGGGAGGAGGCCGGCCAGCCGAGGTCCGTGAGCAGCCGGCCCGTGGTGGCCTTGGCCTCGGGGTCGTCGCCGGAGAGGAAGACCGTGCCCGGCTCCGTGAGCTCGCCCGGGGCCGTCATCGTGGTCGAGTCCATCGTGCAGAGCGTCTTGACGACGGGGGTCAGGGGGAACGCCGCCTGGATCAGTTCGCCCAGGCTGCTGTTGGGATGGGTGAGGGCGCTGAAGTCGTCGGAGAGGCCGACCCCGACGTCGATCAGCAGGGTGCCGGCCAGCGCCGGGGCCCCGATCGAGCGGAGCAGGTCCACGGAGACGCCGCCGGGCGTCGCGTTGACCAGGACCTCCGCGTGGGCGGCCGTCTCGTCGAGGCCCGTGACGGGCAGGCCGAGGCCGGTCCGTTCCTTCGGGTGACGCGATCCGAGGAGGACGTCGTGCCCTGCGGCGCGCCAGCCGGTGGCCAGGGCGCGGGCGACATTTCCGGTGCCGAGCAGTCCGATGCGCATGAGGACGACGCTAGGCGGCGGGGTGCCGGGGGCGGATCGGGCCGGAGACCGGGGTGGGGCGGCCCTTGAGGCGTAGTCCGCGGGACGCGGGGCGTGTGGTCCTGAGGGCGCCCCGGTCCGCCGCCCCAGGGGTGGGGCGGCGGACCGGGGGCACGCGAACCGCGCTCGCGCCGGAGGTCAGACCCCCGCCGGGGCCTTCGCCGGGTCGGTGCCGGGGTCCGGGGTGTCCGGGCCGCCCGCGGAAGGGGGCGTCGCGGAAGGGGTCGTGCCGCCCGTCGCCGCGATCGTGGACGGGGCCGGTTCCTGGGAGACGTTGAACTCGGTCAGCAGGTCCTTGCTGAAGCCGAAGAAGTACGTGGCCAGGAAGCCGGCGACGTAGCCCACCAGCAGGCCGCCCGCGTAGATCGCGATCGTCGAGCCCAGGCCGTGGTTGCCGTCCAGGAGCGGGAACAGGGCCCAGCCGGACGGGCCGATGGCCGTCGAGCCGACCGTGTCGCCGAGCTGGTTGAACAGGCCGACGAAGCCGCCGCCGAACGCCCCGCCCACGCACGCCGTGATGAAGGGGCGGCCCAGCGGGAGCGAGACGCCGTAGATCAGGGGCTCGCCGACGCCCAGCAGACCCGCCGGGAGCGCCGACTTGATGGTGCGGCGGATCGACTCGTTGCGGGGGAGGCGGAAGTAGACCGCCATCGCCGCGCCGACCTGGCCCGCCCCGGCCATCGCCAGGATCGGCAGCAGGACCGTGTAGCCCTGCTGCTCGATGAGGGTCGTGTGGATCGGGATCAGCGCCTGGTGCAGGCCCAGCATGACCAGGGGCAGGAACAGGCCGCCGAGCACGAAGCCCGCGCCCGCGCCGCCGTTGGAGAGCAGCCAGTCGGCGAACGTGCCGATCGCGGAGGAGATCTCCCCGGCCACGTACATCAGGCCGAAGATCGTCGCCAGGCCGGAGATCAGCACCGTCAGGGTCGGGGTGACCAGGACGTCCAGCGCCTCCGGCACCCACCGGCGGCACCACTTCTCCACGTACACCGCGAGGACCGCCGCGCCCAGGGCGCCGAGCACACCGCCCTGGCCGGGCGAGAGCGTCTGGCCGAAGGCGTCGATGTTCGCGACGCCCGGGAAGACGATGATCGCCGCCACCGCGCCGCCCAGGATCGGCGTACCGCCGAACTCCTTCGCCGTGTTGTAGCCCACGAACACCGCGATCAGCGCCATGAAGCCCGACGCCATCGCCGCCAGCGCCGGCGTCACGGCGGGCAGCCACTGAAGGTTCACCAGCAGACCGTTGAGGCCCGCGATGATCCCGCAGCCGATCAGCGCCGGGATCAGCGGCACGAAGATGTTGGCGATCTTCCGCAGGAACAGCTTGAAGGGGGTCGCGTTCTTCGCCTTCTGCTGGGCCTTGATCGCCGCGCCCTGTGCTGCCAGATCGTCGGACGAGACGGCGGCCGGACCACCGGGTCCGGGGGCGGGGGCGGCCTCGCGGCCCTCCTCCACCAGCTGCTCGAACTCCGGGGTGACCCGGGCGACCGTGCCCGGACCCAGCACGATCTGGTACGTGTCGTCCTCGACGACGCCCATCACGGCGGGCAGGGCCTTCAGCGCCTCGTCGTCGACGAGGGTCCGGTCGTGCAGCCCGAGGCGGAGCCGGGTCATGCAGTGGGCGATGGAGGCGACGTTCGCGGCCCCGCCGACGAGCGGCAGGATCGCGGCCGCGGTGGCGCGGTTCTTGTCTTCTGTGGCCATGGTGCTGGGTGCCTTGCTGTGCGGGGGGTGGGGATACCCGGTGGGTCAGGTGGTGCGGACGGCCGCGAGCGCGGCGCGGAGGTGGCCGTCGGACTCGGTGAGGAGCCGGGCGGCGGTGGGGCCGTCGACCTGGCCGAGGATGACCAGGATCGCGTTCTTGACCTCGCCGTCGGTGGCGGCGAGGGCGGCCTCGATCGCGGTGTCGGACGCGCCGGTGGCCAGGGAGACGATGTGCCGGGAGCGGGCCCGCAGCTTCTCGTTGGAAGCGCGGACGTCGACCATGAGATTCCCGTACGTCTTGCCGAGCCGGATCATCGTGACCGTCGAGAGCATGTTGAGGACCAGCTTCTGCGCCGTGCCCGCCTTCAGCCGGGTCGAGCCGGTGAGCAGTTCGGGTCCGGTGACGACCTCCAGGCCGTGTTCCGCCGCCGCCGCGAGCGCCGAGTCCGCGTTGCAGGAGAGGCCGATCGTCAGGGCCCCGCGCGCGCGGGCGTGCTCGACCGCGCCGATCGCGTACGGGGTGCGGCCGGAGGCGGAGATGCCGACCACGGTGTCGTCGGCGGTCAGCTTCAGCGCGTCCAGGTCGGCGGCGGCCAGCTCCTTGCTGTCCTCCGCGCCCTCGACGGCGGTGACCATGGCGGAGGGGCCGCCCGCGATCAGGCCGACGACCTCGGCCGGGTCGGTGTTGAAGGTGGGCGGGCACTCGCTGGCGTCCAGCACCCCGAGCCGGCCCGCCGTGCCCGCGCCCGCGTAGATCAGCCGGCCGCCGCGGGCCATGCGCTCGGCGGTGGCGTCGATGGCGGCGGCGATCTGCGGCAGCCGCGCGGCGACGGCGGCCGGGACCGTGGCGTCCTCGCCGTTCATGATCCGCGCGATCTCCTCGGTGGACAGCCGGTCGATCTCGGCCAGCTCGGGGCGGAACGCCTCGGTGGTGAGGGTGGCCAGCTGGGCACGGAGCTCGCCGTACGTCCCGGAGGCCCCGGGGGTCCGGGTGGCGCCGGAGGTGTCGGTGTTCGCGTCGGTGGTGGAGGTCATGAGGTGCGGCTCAGCTTTCTCGGGGTGCTCGGTCTCGTACGTGTACGCGGACGGGTCTGGCGGCGGGCGGTCAGCGGGTGCGCGGGGTGTGGCGGTGGGCCAGCGCCTCGTAGGAGGCGGCCAGGGCGGGCGCGGCGGTCTCGTACGTCCGCTGGGCGACGCCTATGAACAGGCAGTCCACGACGAGCAGCTGGCTCGTCCGGCTCGACATGGCGGCGGGGCGCAGCTCGCTCTCGCGTGCGGTGGACGTGGTCAGCACATGGTCGGCGTACTGCGACACGGGCCCGTCGGGGCGTCCGGTGATCGCGATCGTCGTCGCCCCGCGGTCGAAGGCGACCCGCAGCGGCTCGATCACATCGCCCGTGGAGCCGGAGTGCGTGATCGCGATGGCCACGTCGCCGGAGCGCAACTGCACGGCGTTGGTCACCGCGAGGTGCGGGTCCATGTGGGCGTGGGCGATCAGCCCGATCCGGAGCAGTTTCTGCGCCAGGTCCTGGCCGACCAGGGAGGACGCCCCGACACCGTAGATGTCGATGCGGCGGGCGGTCGCGGCGGCGGCGACGGCCGCCCCCAGCTGTACGGTGTCGAGCCCGGCGGCGGTGTCGGCGAGGGTCTGCTGCTCGTCGTAGGCCAGCTTGGCGACCACGTCGGCGATCGGGTCGTCCACCGCGATGTCGGCGGTGACGGCCGGGGCCCGGCCCGACTCCTGGTGCGCGGCGAGACCGGCCAGCGCGAGGCGCAGGTCCCGGTAGCCGGGGTAGCCGAGGAGGCGGGCGGTGCGGACGACGGTGGCTTCACTGGTGCCGGTGCGCTCGGCGAGACCGGTGACGGTGAGGGCGGCGCAGCCGGCCGGGTCGCCCGCCACGGCTTCGGCGACCAGCTGCATCGAGCGGGTCATGGAGGGGGCGAGGGTCCGGACCTTGGCGGCGAGCGCCGCGGGGGCGGGCGGCGAGTCGCTGCTGAAAATTTCCTTCACATCACTGGTCACATCTGAAAGATATTTTCAACCTCCGGGTCCGTCAACCCCCTTTGGTCCCTACCTCTGGCGGGATCTTCAGCGGGGAGTGCGGCGCGATCTTCGGATGAGCCCTCCGCGCGCGGGCGCACAATGGGGGCATGGAGTTGAACGCCCTGGAGCAGTCCCTGCACACCGCCCGCGCACTCGTCATGGCCGACCTGGCGGCGGCCGACGTCGCCGAGGCGGACATCGTCTCGCTGGTCGAGGACGCGGTGACGCACCGCCGGTGGTGGGTGGAGCAGTGGCCCGAGGGCGCGGAGTTCGTCGCCGGGCTGGTCGCCCAGGACGTCCAGGACGCGCTGCTGGAGCGGTACGGGCGGTGGCCGCTGTGCCCCGCGTGCTCGCCGGAGGAGGAGCCGCACGCCCTGGACGTCGAGCCGGAGCTCGGGCCCGACCCGCACTGGGTCTGCACCAAGGCGGCCGTGGCGGTGGCGCCGGTGGGAGCGCTGGGCGAGGTGCTGCGGCGGTGACACTCTACATCGACCCGCCCACCTGGCCCGGACACGGCCGCCTCTGGTCGCACCTGGTCAGCGATGTCTCGTTCGAGGAGCTGCACGCCTTCGCCGCCGCGATCGGCTGCCCGCCGCGCGCCTTCGAGCGCGACCACTACGACGTACCGGAGGCGCACTACGCGGACGCGGTGCGGGCCGGGGCCCGGGAGGTCGGCTCGAAGGAGCTGGTCCGGCGGCTCACGGCCGCCGGACTGCGGAGGCCGAAGGGGCGGCCCGCGCCTGCGGGGCGCCCCTCCGGCCCCTGACGGCAGGCCCTAGGAGAGCGCGCCGTCGTAGTCCGGGAGCTTGAAGCCGCGTTCGGCGTGGCCGCCGACGAGGTCGGTGGTGTTGTTCCCGATATTGGCGATGATCTTGTAGCCCTTCGCCTCGATCTCCGCCCGCTGCTCGGTCTTGTAGGCGCTGACCTCCTCGAAGAGGTCGGGCAGGCTGCGTACGCGGAGGCCGTCGACCGGATAGCCGGCCTTCTTCAGGTTCCAGTCCGTGAGGGAGTGGATGATGCCCGGCCGGGCGGTGACGAAGAAGACGGCCGCCCCGCGCGCGTCGGCGTAGCGGGCCAGTTCGCGGACATCGCCGACGGCGGGGGTGGGCAGCTTCCAGAACGGGTGGAAGTGCGTCTCCAGCGCGGTGTTGTCGATGTCCAGGACGATCGCCTGCTTCTCGCTCCCGGCGCTCTCCGTCCGGGCCTCGATCCAGGGGCGCGCCTCGGCGACGACCGCCGCGACGTCCCGCCGCCAGGCGGCGTAGTCGACGTCCGCGGCGAGGGCGGCGGCGGGGGCCGCGGGGGCGGGGGCGGGGGCGGTGCGGGCCGGGGCCGTCATCTCCGTCGCGCCGGCCGAGGTGACGGGGATCGCGACGAGGGCGAGCGTCGCGGTCAGTGTCGCGGCGGTGCGCTGGACGGTGGCGCCTGCATGCATGAGGACTCCTGGGTGGGAAACCTGCGATGGCCCGTGCGTCGATCGGACGACGGGTTGTCATGCTCGCGCTCAATAATGAAGGGCGGGTGACCGTCTCACTACTGGTCGGTAGTGACTTTTTCGGCTGCTGTTCGGCGACCCGACGGCTATCGGCCGGGCGGCGGCCGAAAGCGGTCGGGTGGGCCCGGGGCTAGGGAGTCACGCGCCCGCCGACGGGACGGAATCGGCTCGCGCCGGGCGCCCGGCGCGAACCGCCGCGCTCTTCGCGATCAGCCGCGAACGCGACCGGCCGCCCGCGCCGCCCGTCCCGTCCCCGCCGCCGCGCTGGAGGCGCAGCGCCACACCCACCGCCGCCAGAGCCAGGGCCGTCATCGCCGCGCCCGCCCAGGCGGTCGAGGCGAAACCGAAGTCCAGGTCGATCACCGTGCCGCCGAGCCACGGGCCACTGGTGTTGCCCAGGTTGAACGCCGCCGTCGTGGTGGCCCCGGCCAGCGTCGGGGCGGCCCCGGCCACGTTGAACATCCGGGCGTTCAGCGCGGGGGCCGTGAAGAAGGCGGACAGGCCCAGCAGGAAGGACAGTGCGATCACCGCCACCTGGGAGGTGGCGAACAGGGCCAGCGCCACCAGGAACACCGTGGACGCCGTGATCCCGCTCAGCAGCACCCCGAAGAGGTGCGCGTCCGCGACCCGGCCGCCGATCATCGTGCCGATCAGCGCGCCCGCCCCGAACAGGCCGAGGATCCAGGGCACCCACCCCGAGTCGAGGCCGGCCACGTCCGTCAGCAGCGGCGCCAGATAGCTGAACGCGCAGAACACCCCGCCCGCCGCGAGCGCGGTGATCACGATGGCCAGCCAGACCTGCCGGTCCCGGTAGATCGTCAGCTCCCGCTTCAGCTCGGGCTTCTTCTCCGGCAGCGGGATGTGCGGGATGCGCGTGACCACGCCGACCAAGGCCACCGCCGAGGCCGCCCCCACCGCCCAGAACGCCGACCGCCAGCCGAGGTGCTCGCCGAGGAAGGCCCCCAGCGGTACGCCCAGCACGTTGGCGACGGAGAGGCCGCCGATCATCACGGCCATCGCCCGTGCCCGCTGGTTCACCGGGACCATCGCGATGGCCACGGCCGCGCCGACCGCCCAGAAACCCGCACAGGCCAGCGCGCTCACGACACGGGAGGCGAACAGGACCTCGTACGTCGGAGCCAGCGCACCGGCGATCTGGCCCAGGCCGAACACCGAGATCAGCGCGATGAGCGTGGTGCGGCGCGGCAGCCGCAGCGTGGCGACGGCCAGCAGCGGGGCGCCGACCACCATGCCGATGGCGAACGCGGATATGAGGAGCCCGGCCTGCGGGATCGACACGTTCATGTCGTCGGCGATCGGCGGGAGCAAGCCCGACAGCATGAACTCGCTGGTGCCGAGAGCGAAGACCGAGAGGCCGAGAATGTATACGGCCAGGGGCATGGGTGCGCGGCGGGAGGGAGAGTCGGGCATGACTCGTCCCAACGCCGGGGAACGCATCCGCATTCCCCGGCGCCGGGAGGGGGTCCGCCTGTTCACACCCCCGTCACGTAAGCCACCTGTCACACGGGCCGGGCGCGCCCCGTCACGGGCCAACCGTGTCGGTGGCCGCGTAAAGGGTGCCGCCGTGACGAACGGCCGGGGCACCTGCGCGCTCGCGTCCTTCAGGGCCGTGGACTGCCGGAGCTGCTTCCCCGTACCCGGCCGGAGAGCCCACAGCGTGCGACCGCTGTCCGCGATGTACGGCACGACAACGAACCGGAACTTTCACGGGGGCGGGACGCGCGGTCAGCCGGTCCCGGGGCCGGACGAGGTCAGCAGCTCCAGCTCCGTCGCCAGGTTGTGCCGGGCCCGCGCCTCCCACTCCGCCGCGCCGTACGGCGTACGGAACAGCCGGGGCAGATCGAGGAGTTGCCGCAGGACCGCCGCCCGGCCCGCCCGGAACGCCTCGTCCGGGACGAAGCCGTACTCCTCCCGGACCCGCGCCGCGTACGCCCCGTACTCCCGCGGGCCGCCCGCGAGGATCGCCAGGTCGGCGTCGCACAGCACCTCGCCGTTGCGGTCGCCGTCCGCCGGGTCGTGCGTGACGGTGAGCCGGACCAGCCGGGCGACCTCCTCCGTCACCGCGTCCGGCACCCCCGCCTCGGGCAGCGCGCGCTCGGCGAGGGCGGCGCTGCGCTCCTCGTTCTCGCTCCGGTCGGGGCGGTACACCGCGTCGTGGAACCAGGCGGCGAGCCGCACCGCGTGGACGTCGTCGGCGTGCCCGGCCAGCGTGTCGACCCGGTCCAGGACCGTGCTCAGGTGGGCGGTCGTGTGGTAGCGGCGCTGCGGTTCGGCCCAGCGGGCGAGAAGGTTCTCGGCGTACGGCAGCGGATCGGGTCCTTCCGCCCCGGCGCGCGCGGCCACCAGCGTGTCGTGCCAGCGGTCCCGGAGACCGGCCTCGGCGTCGCCGTCACCGTCGCCGTCGGGGCCCTGGGGCGGGTGGGGGATGGGGTGATCCGTCATGGGGCGACTTTAGGACGTACGGGCCCGGGGAGGGGTTGCGCGGGGGGACGACGGTTCCGCCCACCGGACCTCCCCTTGTCGCCCGGCCGGGACCGCCCTACCGTGCGCCCCGTGATGATGGATCTCAACGCCGACCTCGGCGAGGGCTTCGGCACCTGGACCCTGACCGACGACGAAGCGCTCCTCGCCTGTGTCACGAGCGCCAACGTGGCCTGCGGCTTCCACGCGGGCGACGCCTCCGTGATGCGGCGGGTCTGCGACACCGCGGCGGCGGGCGGCGTACGGATCGGGGCGCAGGTCTCCTACCGTGACCTGGCCGGGTTCGGGCGGCGGTCGATGGACGTGCCGCCCGCCGAGCTGACCGCCGAGATCGCCTATCAGATAGGCGCGCTGCGGGTCTTCGCGGAGGCCGCCGGATCCACCGTCCGTTACGTCAAACCGCACGGCGCGCTCTACAACCGGGCCGTCTGGGACGACGACCAGGCCGCCGCCGTCGTCGCGGGCGTCCGGCTCGCGGGCGGCGACCTGGCCGTGCTCGGGCTGCCCGGATCCCGGCTGCTCGCCCACGCGGCCGGGGCCGGACTGCCCGCCGTGGAGGAGGCCTTCGCCGACCGCGCGTACACCCCGCAGGGCACCCTCGTGCCGCGCGGCGAGCCGGGCGCGGTGGTGCACGACCCGGACGACGTCGTACGCCGGAGCGTCGGGATGGCCGTCGAGCGGGCGGTGACCGGGGCGGACGGCCGCCGGATACCGGTCTCGGCGCGCTCGCTCTGCGTTCACGGGGACACCCCGGGCGCGGCGGCCCTCGCCCGCCGGGTGCGGACCGCACTGGAGGAAGCGGGCGTCGCGGTGAGGGCGTTCGCGTGAGCGGGGCGAGCGGGGCGAGCGGGGCGAACGGCGCGGGCAGCCCCGGCGGTACGGGCGGTCGCGTGGTCGACCCCGACGCCACGGGAGATGGCCCCACCGGACACGGCGACCCCGGTGGTCCCAGCGGTCTCAGCCGTCCCAGTGACCCCCGAGCCCCCGGCAGGCCGCGCGTCCTGCCCGCCGGGCCGCACGCGCTGCTCGTCGAGCTGGCCGACGGCGAGCACGCCGAGGCCTTCCACGCCGAACTGATCCGGCGTCGCGAGCGCGGCGGACTCCCCGCCGTACGCGACATCGTCCCCGCCGCCCGTACCGTCCTGCTCGACGGGATCGCGGAGCGCACACCCGGGGACCGGGACCGGCTGGCCCGCGAACTCGGCTCCTGGCGGGTGGAGCCGCTGCGTGGCGAGGACCGCGAGGCCGTGGAGGTCCCCGTGGTCTACGACGGCCCCGATCTCGACGAGGTCGCCGCGCTCTGGGGCGTCGGGACCGGCGAGGTGGCCGCCCTGCACTCCCGTACCGCGTTCCGGGTGGCGTTCTGCGGGTTCGCCCCCGGGTTCGGCTATCTCACCGGGCTGCCCGAGCGGTTGCACGTGCCCCGGCGCACGACCCCGCGCACCCGGGTCCCGGCCGGGGCGGTGGCGCTCGCCGGTCCCTACACGGGGGTGTACCCGCGCCCCTCGCCCGGTGGCTGGCAGATCGTCGGGCGGACGCCGGACCCGGGGGCCCTGTGGGATCCGGGCCGGGAACCGGCGGCGCTGCTGGTGCCGGGGACGCCGGTGAGATTCGTGCCGGTGGAGGCGGGGAAGGCGGCCGAGCTGCCCGCTCCCCGCGCGGGCGACGTCCGGGCTGACACATGATTCCGGACGCCGGACGCCGCCTTCGCGTCGGACGCCCCGGAGCCCTCGCGCCCCGCCACCTGTACGTCGTACGCCCCGGAGCCCTCACCACCGTGCAGGACGCGGGCCGCCCCGGCCACGCGCACCTCGGGGTCGGGCGGGCGGGGGCGCTGGACGCGCCCGCCGCCCGGCTGGCCAACCGGCTGGTGGGCAACCCGCCGGACGCCGCCGTCCTGGAGACCACCCTCACCGGGTGCGCGGTCCGCCCGGACCGGCCCGTCGTGGCCGTCGTCGGCGGGGCGGGCTGCCGGGTGACGGTCGACGGGCGGCCGGTGGCGTGGGGCGCGCCGGTCCGGGTGCCCGCGGGCGCGGTGCTGGACGCGGGCCCCGCCGGGACCGGACTCCGGAGCTACCTGGCGTTCGCGGGCGGGCTCGTGCCGGACCCGGTGCTGGGCAGCCGTTCGGCGGACCTCCTGTCGGGGCTCGGGCCTGCTCCGCTGAGTGCGGGTGGCGAACTCCCGCTGGGCGAACCGGTGTCGGGCGGACCGCCGCCGCACGCCGGTCCCGTGCCCTGGCCGGGCGTCCCCGCCGAACTGGTGCTCCCGGTCCACCCCGGGCCCCGTCGCGACTGGTTCACCGAGGCCGCGCTCCGTACGCTCCTCACCGCCGCCTACCGGGTCTCGGCGCACAGCAACCGCATCGGCCTGCGCACGGAGGGCCCGCCGCTGGAGCGGTCCCGTACGGAGGAACTGCCCAGCGAGGGCCTGGTGCTGGGCGCGATCCAGGTGCCGCCGGACGGCCGGCCCGTCGTCTTCCTCAACGACCATCCGACGACCGGCGGTTACCCGGTCGTCGGCGTCGTCCCCGAACGGGCCCTCGCCGCGGCGGCGCAGGCGGTGCCGGGGACCCGGCTGCGTTTCGTCCGCGCCTGAGCCGGGCGCGCCCCCGCACAGCAGCGCGGCGGGACCGGGAGGGTCCCGCCGCGCTCGGGCTCCGTGTCTCACGCCCCCTTGAAGGTGCGCAGCCGCAGGGAGTTGCCGACCACGAAGACCGACGAGAAGGCCATCGCGGCCCCGGCGATCATCGGGTTGAGCAGCCCGGCGGCGGCCAGCGGGAGGGCGGCGACGTTGTAGGCGAAGGCCCAGAACAGGTTGGTGCGGATGGTGGACAGCGTGCGGCGGGAGAGGCGGATCGCGTCAGCGGCGGCGTTGAGGTCGCCCCGGACCAGGGTCAGGTCCCCGGCCTCGATGGCGGCGTCGGTGCCGGTGCCCATCGCGAGCCCCAGGTCGGCCTGGGCCAGGGCGGCGGCGTCGTTGACCCCGTCCCCGACCATCGCGACCGAACGGCCCTCGGACTGAAGGCGCTTGACCACGTCGACCTTGTCCTGCGGCATGACCTCCGCGTACACCTCGTCGATGCCGACCTCGGCCGCGACCGACTCCGCCACGGCCCGGTTGTCGCCGGTGAGGAGGATCGGGGTCAGACCGAGGGCGCGGAGCCGGCGGACGGCTTCGGTGCTCGTGTCCTTCACCGCGTCGGCGACCTCCAGCACGGCCCGCGCCTCGCCGTCCCAGGCGACGGCGATCGCCGTGCGCCCGGCGGCCTCCGCGGCTTTCTTCGCCTCGGCGAGGTGAGCGGGAAGACGGATCTCCCACTCGGCGAGGAGCTGTTCGCGCCCGACGAGGACGGCGTGGCCGTCGACGATGCCCTGGACGCCGAGGCCGGGGATGTTGGCGAAGTCCTCGGGGGTGGGGAGGGGGCCGGTGGTGTCGGTCGCGGCGGTGGCGATGGCCTGGGCGATGGGGTGTTCGGAGGCGTTTTCCAGGGCTCCGGCGATCCGGAGGGCTTCGGTTTCGGTGGTGGTGTCGGTGGTGTGGGTGGTCTGGAGGGTCATGCGGCCGGTGGTGACGGTGCCGGTCTTGTCGAGGACGATGGTGTCGACGCGGCGGGTGGTTTCCAGGACTTCGGGGCCCTTGATGAGGATGCCGAGTTGGGCGCCGCGTCCGGTGCCGACCATGAGGGCGGTGGGGGTGGCGAGGCCGAGGGCGCAGGGGCAGGCGATGATGAGGACGGCGACGGCGGCGGTGAAGGCGGCGGTGAGTCCGGCGCCGTTGCCGAGCCAGTAGCCGAGGGTGGCGAGGGCGAGGGCGATGACGATGGGGACGAAGACGGCGGAGATGCGGTCGGCGAGGCGTTGTGCGGAGGCTTTGCCGTTCTGGGCGTCCTCGACGAGTTTGGCCATGCGGGCGAGTTGGGTGTCGTTGCCGACGCGGGTGGCTTCGACGACGAGGCGTCCGCCGGCGTTGAGGGTGGCGCCGGTGACGGTGTCGCCGATGGTGACTTCCACGGGTACGGACTCACCGGTGAGCATCGAGGCGTCCACGGCGGAGGAGCCCTCGACCACCGTCCCGTCCGTCGCGATCTTCTCCCCCGGACGGACCAGGAAACGGTCCCCGACCTGCAACGCGGAGGTCGGGATCGTCGTCTCCACACCGTCGCGCAGGACCGTGACCTCCTTCGCCCCCAGCTCCATCAGCGCCTTCAGCGCCGCCCCGGCCTTCCGCTTCGAGCGCGCCTCGAAGTAGCGCCCGGCGAGGATGAACGCCGTTACCCCGGCCGCGGCCTCCAGATAGATGTTCCCGGCGCCGTCGCTGCGGGCGATGGTGAACTCGAACGGGTGCGTCATGCCGACCATGCCCGCCGTCCCGAAGAACAGCGCCCACACCGACCACAGGAACGCGGCCGACGTGCCGACGGAGATCAGCGTGTCCATCGTCGCCGCGCCGTGCTTCGCGTTCGTCCAGGCGGCCCGGTGGAACGGCCAGGCGGCGTAGGTGACGACGGGAGCGGCCAGCGTGAGGGAGAGCCACTGCCAGTAGTCGAACTGGAGCGCCGGGATCATCGCCATCGCGATCACCGGTACGGCGAGGAGGACGGCGGTGATCAGCCGCTGGCGCAGGGTGGTGAGCCCGTCGTCCTCGGCGGCGCCCTGTTCCGCGGCGCCGCTCCCCGGTGGCGGGGCGGCGGTCGCGGCGGTGGGCGGTGCGGGCGGCCGGGCGGTGTAGCCGGTGGCCTCGACGGTGGCGATCAGATCGTCGACGGACACGTCGGCGCCCGCGTAGGTGACCTTCGCCTTCTCCGTGGCGTAGTTGACGGTGGCCTCGACGCCGTCCATCCGGTTGAGCTTCTTCTCGATACGGGCCGCGCACGAGGCGCAGGTCATCCCGCCGATCGCGAGCTCGACCGCGGTGGTGCCGGCGTGGGAGCCGGCGGCGGTGGTGGCGGTGGTGGCGGTGGTGGCGGAGTGCGCGGACACGGGGTCCTCCCTGAAGCCGTCCCGGATACCCCCTGGGGGTATCTCTGTCTCTCCCCATGTATACCCCCTCCCCTATGAAGTGCAAGGTGTGACGGGAGGGGTGCGTCACTCGTCTGCGGGGCCGGTTCGCGTACCGCCGGGTCCGTGCGTTCAGATAGAGGGCTGCGCGGCCCGTCGGCCGCCCGTAGGGTGGCCATTGGACTAGACCTATAGCCGTGTAGGTCGGTAGCCGTGTATCGGACCTGTCGCTGTGTATCGGAGGAATGGGGACCCATGAGCAACCGTGCAGTCCTGGAGGTGATCGCTCTCGACGCGGAGGACGCGGTCGCTGCCCAGGCCGGTGGTGCAGACCGCCTCGAACTGGTCACCGACATGGCCGCCGACGGCCTCACCCCGTCCCGGGAGACCTTCGCGGCGATCAGGGCCGCCGTGGACATCCCGCTGCGCGTGATGCTCAGGACGGCGGACGGCTTCGCCGCCGGTGACATCGACGTACTGGTCGGCCGGGCCCGTGAGCTGCGGGAGGCGGGAGCCGACGCGTTCGTGTTCGGCTTCCTCGACGCGGAGGGCCATGCCGACGTGGTCGCCGTCGAGCGCCTGGTCGCCGAGCTGGACGGCTGCCGGTGGACCTACCACCGGGCGATCGACCGGTGCGCCGACCGCGACGCCCTGCGCAAGCAGCTCGCGGACCTGCCGGGCCTCGACACGTTCCTCACGGCGGGCTCCCCGGACGGAGTGGACGCCGGAATCCCGACCCTCCTGGCCGAAGCGGCCCGGCGCGGCGAGCCGGGATACCAGGCGCAGGTCCTGGTCGGCGGCGGCCTCCACCTGCACCACCTGCCCCGGCTGCTGGCGGCGGGGATCGACGCGTTCCACATCGGCGGAGCGGCGCGGCCCGCGGGCTGGTCGGCCCCGGTCGACGCGGCGGCGGTACGGGAGTGGCGCAAGGCGCTGGACGCCTGAGGCCTGAGGCCTGACCGGGGCTGAACCCAGGGACCGGAGAGCCCCGGGACGAGCGTGCGAGGGGGCGGGACCGGAGCGTCCCGCCCCTGAATCCCGCCCCTGAATCCCCTCGGCCCCTACGCCTGAACCAACACGTCCGGCAACGGGGCCGCGTGCAGCACGGTCAGCCCCGACACCGCACGGGTCAGCGCCACGTACAGCCGCCGCAGCCCGGTCCGCTCGTCCGGCTCGCCGTCCACCACGGCCCCCGGCTCGTCCAGCACCACGTAGTCGTACTCCAGGCCCTTCGCCAGCGACGCCGGCACCAGCGTCAGCCGGGACGCGGCGGTGGTCTCCTCGCCGGGAGACAGGTACGCGTGCCCCGCCGCCTCCAGCGCCGCACCCAGCACCGGGATCCGGGCGTCGGCGGCGATCAGCCCGATCGACCCCTCGTGACGCAACGACTCCTCGCAGGCGGCGACGACGGCCGCGTCCAGCTCATCCGTCCCGCCCGCCACCTCCCGTACGGCCAACGACCCCGGCGACTCCCGCACCGACTCCACCGCCGCCAGCCCCGGCGAGATCGCGGGCAGCAGCCGCGAGGCGTACGCGATGACCTCGCGCGGCACACGGAAACCGGCCGTCAGCTCCTCCACCACCGCGTCCGCCTTGCCCAGGTGGAACAGCGCCTCGCCCCAGCTCTCCGTGGACCACGGGGTCGTCCCCTGCGCGAGGTCGCCGAGGACGGTGGCGGAACCGGTCGAGCAGCGCCGCCCCACCGCTCGGTACTGCATCGGGGACAGGTCCTGCGCCTCGTCGAGCACGACATGGCCGAGCGAGTGCGTACGGGCGACGAGGTCGCCGGCCTCGTCGATCAGCACGGCGTCGGCCGCCGACCACTTCGCGGACTTCACGCTGCGGGCGGGCTTCGCCCACAGCAGCCGCTTCTGCTCCTCCTCGCTCAGCAGCCCTCCCGCGTGTGCGGCCAGGAACTCCGCGTCGGACAGGAGCCGCAGCACGACCTTCGCCGGATCCACAGCGGGCCAGATCGCCTTCACGGCCGCCTTCACCGCGGGGTTCCGGGCCACGGCGTTCTGCACCCGGTCGTCGGGGGCCTCCCCGGCCTCCTCCATCCGTACGAGGACGGCGTGGGCGATCCGCTGCGGCAGCGCCTCGTGCGCGGCCCCGTACCGCATGTCGCGGGCCAGCAGCTCGTCGACCATCTCCTGGATCTCGTACGCGGGCACCCGCCAGCGCCGGGAGCCGCGCACCACGACGACGGGCTCGACGGGAGCGGTCACATGCGAGCGGACGGCCCGCCGCAGCACCTCGGCCATGCGGGCGTCGCCCTTGACGACGGCGGTGGCCGCCTCGTCCTCGCCCCGCACCTCGACGCCGGTGCGCACCAGGTCGTCGACGGTGGCCTGCTTCACCTCCAGCTCGCCGAGGGCGGGCAGCACCTGCTCGATGTAGTGGAGGAAGGAACGGTTGGGCCCGATGACGAGGGTGCCGGTACGGGCGAGCCGCTCGCGGTGCGCGTACAGCAGGTACGCCACCCGGTGCAGGCCGACGGCGGTCTTCCCGGTGCCGGGCCCGCCCTGCACGCAGACGGTGCCGCCGAGGCCGCTGCGGACGATCTCGTCCTGCTCGGGCTGGATGGTGGCGACGATGTCGCGCATCGGGCCGACGCGGGGCCGCTCGATCTCCGCCTGGAGGAGCCGGCTGGTGTGCTCGGCCTCCGCCGGGTCGGTGAGGTGCTCGTCCTCGTACGCCGTCAGCTCGCCGCCGGTGTAGCCGAAGCGGCGGCGCAGCCCCACGTCCTGGGGGTTCGTCCGGGACGCCTGGTAGTACGGCTGGGAGACCGGCGCGCGCCAGTCGATGACCATCGGGTCCCCGGCGGCGTCGTGGACGTGGCGGCGGCCGATGTAGAACCGCTCGCCGTCCGCTCCCTCGGCCAGTTCGCCGCCGACGGCGTGCAGATAGTCGAGGCGGCCGAAGAACAGCGGGGTGTGAGCGAGATCGGCGAGCGCCTTGATGCGGTCGTCGATCTGGGACTGGAGCACGGCGGCGTTGACCCAGTTCGCGGTGACATCGCGGATGTCGAGGGCCTGGACGTCCTCGCGCATCCCGCGCAGGGCGGCGCGGGACGCGGCGAGATGGGCACGTTCGTGCGCCAGGGGATCGGGGGTGCCCGTGGTGCCAGTGGGGTCGGGGGTGGAATCGCTCTCTGCTACGTGCGCGGGCACGGTGTTGCCTCCGGCTCTTCAACGCAGGACGGCGGGCCGCGCGCCGCGACCGGCAGGGGCCGGAGCAGGGCGGTCCGCTCGGAAGGTTGGTTCGCGTGGTGCCGGCCGGTTTCCGTCCGGCCGGCGGCGCTCCCCCGGCTGCCGGCAGCGAAGGCCGGTACCACGGTGCGGGAGGCGGGCAGACCGGCGATTGTAGCCACAGGGGGGCGTACGGGCGAAACGAATTACGGGGTTCCGCCCGCTCGGGGCGTCCGTCGGCACGCCCGCGGGCTCCACCGCAGGGAGCGGGTGCAGGGGATACCCGTAGGGGATGCCGGGCCCCGGCATGGCACCGCAGACCTACGCGCCCGCTCACCCGCTTCCGTCTGCGGGCCGACGCGTCCGAACGGGTGACGGGAGCACCATGGATACATGAGCACAGCCACCCTGAACCCCCGCACGACCGGCCCCGCGCACGGCGCGACCGCGGCGACCGGTGACCACCGACCCCACCGCGTCGGCGACGCGCTGCGCGCCGTGAAGGTGTTCGTGACGACGGCGTTCGGCGTCGTCCTCCTGGGGGAGTACGCGGAAGAGGCGGGTGTACGGCGGGGCCGCTGAGGCCTCGCCGTACCCGCCCCGTTCCTCAGCTCTCGGCGAGCAGCTCGTCCGCGTCGACGATGCGGTACGCGTACCCCTGCTCGGCCAGGAAGCGCTGGCGGTGCGCCGCGAAGTCCTGGTCGATGGTGTCGCGGGCGACGACCGAGTAGAACCGGGCCTCGTGCCCGTCGGCCTTCGGCCGCAGGACGCGGCCGAGACGCTGTGCCTCCTCCTGGCGCGACCCGAAGGTGCCGGAGACCTGGATGGCGACCGTGGCCTCGGGCAGGTCGATGGAGAAGTTGGCGACCTTGGAGACGACGAGGACGCTGATCTCCCCGTTCCGGAACGCGTCGAAGAGCTTCTCGCGCTGGGCGTTGCTGGTCTCGCCCTTGATGACGGGCGCGTCCAGGTGTTCCCCCAGCTCGTCCAGCTGGTCGATGTACTGCCCGATGACCAGGGTCTGCTCGCCGCGGTGCTTGCGCACCAGCGCCTCGGTCACCTTCCGCTTGGTGGCGGTGGTGGCGCAGAACCGGTACTTCTCCTCCGTCTCGGCGGTCGCGTAGGCGAGCCGCTCGGAGTCGGTGAGGTTGACGCGGACCTCGACGCAGTCGGCGGGCGCGATGTAGCCCTGCGCCTCGATCTCCTTCCACGGGGCGTCGAACCGCTTGGGCCCGATGAGCGAGAAGACATCGGACTCCCGCCCGTCCTCCCGCACGAGGGTCGCGGTGAGCCCGAGCCGCCGCCGGGCCTGGAGGTCGGCGGTGAACTTGAAGACGGGTGCGGGCAGCAGGTGGACCTCGTCGTAGACGACGAGCCCCCAGTCACGGGAGTCGAAGAGCTCCAGGTGCGGGTAGACGCCCTTCCGCCGGGTGGTCAGCACCTGGTAGGTGGCGATGGTGACCGGCCGGATCTCCTTCCTCGTACCGCTGTACTCCCCGATCTCGTCCTCGGTGAGCGAGGTCCGCTTCACCAGCTCGTGCTTCCACTGCCGGGCGGAGACGGTGTTGGTGACGAGGATGAGCGTGGTGGCCTTGGCCTCGGCCATGGCACCGGCCCCGACGAGCGTCTTCCCGGCACCGCAGGGCAGCACGACAACCCCTGACCCACCGTGCCAGAACCCCTCCACGGCCTGCTTCTGGTAGGGCCGCAGCGCCCAGCCGTCCTCGGCCAGCTCGATCGGATGGGCCTCGCCGTCGACGTAACCCGCGAGGTCCTCGGCGGGCCACCCGAGCTTCAGCAGCGTCTGCTTGACCTGCCCGCGCTCGGAGGGGTGCACGGCCACGGTGTCCGGGTCGATCCGGGCCCCGACCAGCGGCTGGACCTTCTTCGACCGGAGGATCTCCTCCAGCACGGGCCGGTCGGTGGTGGTGAGCACGAGCCCGTGCACGGGGTGCTTGGACAGGGTGAGCCGGCCGTACCGCGCCATCGTCTCGGCGATGTCGACCAGGAGCGCGTGCGGCACGGGATACCGGGAGTACTCGACGAGCGCGTCGACGACCTGCTCGGCGTCGTGCCCGGCGGCGCGGGCGTTCCACAGTCCGAGCGGGGTGACCCGGTAGGTGTGGATGTGCTCGGGCGCACGCTCCAGCTCCGCGAACGGCGCGATGGCACGACGGCAGGCCTCGGCCAGCTCGTGGTCGACTTCGAGGAGCAGCGTCTTGTCGCTCTGGACGATGAGGGGTCCGGTCACGCGCTTCGGCCCTTTCTGCGGGGTACGGCCACGGCTGCGGCCAAACGTCCAGTGTGCATCATGCGCGGGTGATCACGCCCGGCTGTCGCTGGGACGGGTCCGCCGCTGCGGCCCGAACCGCACCGGCACCCCCGGGGAGTACAGCACGCTCATCGGCTCCCCGACGGGCGCGGGCAGCCCGCCCGCCGCGACCAGGTCCTCGTCGCACTCCAGCAGCTCCGCCCGGTGGAGCGGCCACCGGGGATGGACGTTGGGGAGGTAGGCGGTCCGCCCGAAGAGCGAGGTGTGCAGGGCCCAACGGGCGGTCAGAAAGTGCTCCAGCGGGGTGGGTTCGTCGACCATTCCGCCGGGCCGGAGAACGATCCTGCTCCTCGCCCCACGGGGACCGGGCCACCGGCGCCTGCTCGTGTACGTGAGGGTGTCGCCGGACCGCTCGACACCCATCCGGGACCACACGTACGGCAACCGGACCGCGGCCCGCGCCACGAGGACCGGGACGAGCCGGGAGGCGTCGAGGGACCGGAAGACGACCGCGCGCCGGCCGTGCCCGTCAACGGAGTACAGCCGGACGTTGGTCTCGGGAAAGGTCCCCAGATACGGAATCCCCGGCAGCCCAAGCACCCCCACCCGGTACATCCGGAACGCCACGAGCCCCACATACGTCGTCGCCCCGTCGAAGGTGTCGGGCACCGTCCCCGGCGGCAGCAGCGGTGCCACGTCCGCCGGGTCGACCGCCCAGTGCAGGAACGCCAGATCCAGCCAGGACTGCGTGAGCAGCGGAGGCATCGGCGCGGCGGGCGGGTGCGGCGACACGGGCTCGGGGTTCCGGTCAGGGGTGGACATGTCCGCAGCATCGCAGACGGCCCCGGCCGCCGACGAGATGAGGCCGCCCCTACCCCTGCCCCTCCTCCGCCAGTTCCGCCACCCCCGTGATCCGGTGCAGCGGGTACGTGCGGACCTCGTCGGCCGTGTGGTCGTAGGCCGTGACGAAGCCGCCCTCCACGCGGACCGGGGCGATCACGCGTTGGCTGGCCGCGCCGTCCGCGTTGACGTAGCCGATCCAGACCGTGGAGCCGGTCATCGCCGCCGCCTGGACCGTGGCCAGGGTCTCGGCGGGGGTGGTGCGGGGGAGGGTGCCGGAGGGGGTGGACCCCGGGGCGCCCTCCGGTGGTTCCTTGCGGGCCACCGTGGCGGCCGTGTCGCCCGCGCGGACGGCCCGGACCGCCGCGCCGAGCAGGGTGTCGTCCGGGACCGGGGGGCCCTCGGGGACCGGGACCGGCGGGGTGCGGGGCGGGGTGCGGCGGGCGCCGGCGCGGGTGATCAGGACGTCGCCCTCGGCGGACTCGGCGGCCGGGGCGTAGCCCATGTCGCGCAGGGCTTCGAGGAGGGAGCCGGGGTCGGTCTGGGCGGCCAGGACCGTGGGGGCCAGGCGGCGCAGACGCAGGCCCGCGGAGCGGCGGTCGGCCAGGATCTCGTTGAGGACCGCCTCGTCGTCGCAGCGTACGTACGCGGATGCCGCCCCGATCCGCAGGTGCCCGTGCCGGCGGGCCACGTCGTCGATGAGGTAGCTCAGCGGCTGCGGCACCGGTGTACGGCTGTGCGCGGCCAGGAACGCGTGCAGGTCGGCCGCCGCCTGCCCGGCGTCCAGGGCGCGGCGGACGGAGCCTGGTGTGAAGCGGTAGACCGTCGCGCCGCCCTTCGACTCCACGTCGGCCAGGACGGAGAGCATGTCCGCCAGCGGGCGTTCCAGGGGGCCCGGGGCCACCGCCGTCAGGTCCGCCTGGAGCAGGACGTGGTCCAGGGGGTCGGGGAGGAGGGGAGCAAGGAGGGCCGCCGCCGTGTCTTCGCCCTCCTCCAGGAGTGCGCGGGCCTGTGCGGACAGCGCGCCCCGGCCCGTGATGCCCAGCAGCTCCGCCTCGTTGAGCGTCCACAGGGCCAGGCGGGAGCGGAGGTCCGAGCCCTCCGCCGTCGGTGCCGAACCGCGCAACGGGCGTTCCCAGCGCAGCCGTCGCAGCAGCGTCTCGGCCTCCGGGGCGGTGCCCGGCGGGAGTTCGGCGAACAGGGTCAGCACCCGGCGGCGTACGTCGGGGGCGGCCGAGCGGTCCAGCTCCGGGCCGAGCGCGGACAGGGCCCGCCCCTTGGCGTCCTGGCCGCCGACCAGGCCCGGGGTCCGGGTGGCGGCGAGCCAGGCGGTGGCCAGATGCGTCCAGCGGTCCTCGGCGGCCAGGTCGAGCCACTCGTCGGACGCGGGCGTCGGGGCGTACCGCTCGTCGGTCTCCCCGTCGGAGGCCAGCAGCCCGGCCCCGTAGGCCAGTTCGATCCAGAACGCGGCGATCGGCTCGGACACGTCCAGCGCGGTCGCGGCGCGCTTCAGCTCCCGTACGCTCAGGCCGCCCGCGCGCAGGATCGTCGGTCCGCCGCCGTCCCAGAGCTTCAGCAGCTCCTCGATCGTGGACAGTGCCGTGAACGCCTGCCCCGCCGCCGCCCTGTCCACAGCCTGTGGATCGCGTTCGGCCGCCGCCGCGACGACCGGCGGGACCGGTTCCGGCACGCGGTGCGCGCGCCCGGCGCGGAGATGGAGCGCCGCCTCACGCGGCAGGACCACCGTGCGCGTCGACACCGGCAGCAACAGGCCCCGGTCGCGCAGCCACTTCACCGGAGGAGTGGGGTTGGGCGTGACCTCCCCGTACGGCGGGCCCCACACCAGCCGGTCCAGCACCGACAGCGCCTCCACCGGGGCCGTGTCCAGCAGCTCCGCCATCCGCGTCCGGTCCGTGAACAGGGCGGACAGCGCGGCCACCGCCGAGACCGGGTCGTGCGTGGCGGGCAGGTCCGTCGCCGCCAGGATCTCCTGGAGGCGGCCCGGCGACATGCCCGCCGTCGCCTCCGCGACCGTGGGGCCCAGGCCCGTGGGGGAGGGGTGCTGCGGGGACGGGGCGAGCAGTTCGCGGGCCGTGCGCACGAGCCGCAGCCGGTCGTCCTCGCCCCAGACCAGGGCCTGTTCGCGCAGCGTCGCCAGCGCGCCCGGCAGCGCGGCGGTGATCGCCGCGCCCACGTCGTCGCGCTGCTCGCCGTCGTCGAGACCGTCGCCGGTGAGCAGAGAGAGCAGCATGTCGTACGGGGCCGGGTCCGGCGCCACCGCCAGCGCCTCGGCGGTCTGCAGCGCGAACCGGTCCAGGTGCTCCAGTGCGCGGACGACCGACGCCCGGGTACCGGCCCGCGTGGCGAGCTGCGTGATGTCGTTCGGCACCGGATTGAGGAGGTCGGGGCGGGCACGCAGCAGCCCGGCCAGCGATTCGTCGCCCCGGGCGCGCAGGGCTTCGGCGAGCGTGCGCGGTGGTGTGGTCGTCCCCATCCGTCCCACGGTAGCCGCTGGAACGCTACCGTCGGGGCAGGGCCGGGTAGAGGGGATGCGCCGCGTGGGGATCGAGAGCGACCAGCTCGTGTACGACTACCTGAGCCGGGTCGGCGACCTGGCTCAGCAGCAACAGCTCTCGTCGGGCGCCCGGATGCGGCTCGTCTCGACGCTGCGGGGCGAGATCGACCGCCGCCGCACCACGGAGGGCGCGGACTCCCCGGCGGCCGTCCGGCGCATCATCGGCAGGCTCGGCAGCCCGGACGAACTGGTCGCCGCGGCGGCGCGGTCCGCCGACGGCACGGTTCCGCTGCCGTCCGCCGGGACCGGTGCGGGCGGCGGTGAGCCCCAGCGCCGGGGGCTGCCCCGGCCCCGCAGCGGGCTGCTGCGCAAGGAGCCGAGGGAGGCCGGTCCCGGCGCGGACGAGGCGCGGGAGACCACGGCTCCCCGGAAGCCGAAAGCCGGATTCGGGTGGGGCGCGTCGCGCCGTGACCGTGATGCCGGGGACGCGCCGGAGGAGCGGACCGGTGCCGCCGTGCCGCGTCCCGGGCCCGCCCCCGACGACGCCCCCGTCCCCTCCTGGCCCGACCCCTCCGCCCCGCACGTGCTCGGCCAGGACCAGCAGGGCGGTGCGGACGACGCGACCGACTGGTGGCGCCTGGAGCCGGGGCCCTTCGACGAGGGGACCGCCATCCCCGGGTTCTTCGGCGGCATCGAGGCCCCGGAACTGCTCGGCAGGCGGCCGATCCCCGTCGACATGGAGAAGAAGGGCACGAAGGACGAGGAGGCCGAAGGGGGAGACGGTTCGGAGGGCGTGGGCGACGGCAAGGACGCGGGCGCCGACGGCACCGCCGCCCGCCGCCGCGCCCTGCGCCTCGTGAAGCTCCGCCGCCGCGAGCCCGCCCCCGTCGTCGTCGAACCCGCGGTCGCCGCCCCCGGCCCCCGCGGCGGCTTCGCCCACCCGCTGCTGCTCCTGGCCGCCGCCCTGCTCGTCGCCGGTGTGGTCACCGGTTCCTGGCTGCCGCTGGCGGGCGGCTGGCTGATCGCGTACAGCTCGCGCACCCTCTCCCGTACGGAGGCGAAGTGGGCGGCGCTCGGCCTCCCGGGCGTGGTGGCGGCCGGGGCCCTGGTGTGGGTGTGGGGGCGGATGGAGGGGCGCTGGGGCGAGCCGATCCGCGAGGGCGCGATGCGGGACGTCCTGCTGGAGACCTGGCCGGTGGTCGTCCGGGTCGCCGCCGTCGCCTCCGCGCTCTACCTGGTGTGGCGGGCGCGGAGGCGTAAGGGGTGAGGGCCGGGCTCACCGGCGGAGCCCCGGGCGGGCCGGGCTCCAGCGGCCGGAGCCCCGGGCGGGCCGGGCTCCGCCGGCCCCGGGGCCGGGAAGACGCCTACTTCGCCAGGCTCTTGTGGAGTTCGCCGAGGATCTTGTCGGCCGCCGTGTAGCCGATGCCCTGGATCCACAGCTGGTCGTCGACCGCGAAGACCTTGTCGTTCTTCACCGCGTCCATGTTCTTCCACAGGCCGCTGCCCGTGGTCTCCGTCTCCTTGGCCTTCTTCGGGTCGCCGTACGTCGAGTGGAAGACCACGTCCGCGTCCGCGAGGTCGATCTTCTCGGGGCTGACGTCGTAGGAGAAGCCGTCCTTGGCCTTGTCGGTGATCGCGGGGCGGCCCAGGCCCACATCGGCCAGGATCGTGGCGATGTAGTTCTTCTTGCCGTAGAGACGGATGTCCGCGCCCTCGACGAAGCGGACCATGCTGACCTCGGTCGCGGCGACCTTCTCCTTGCCGCCGAGCGCCTTCGTCACGTCCGCCACGTGGTCCGCGTAGCCGTCCGCGACCATCTTCGCTTCGGCCTCCTTGCCGAGGGCCTCCGCGTGGACCTGGAAGTTCTCCTTCCAGGGGTAGCCGGTGTTCTCCGTCATCACGGTCGGCGCGATCTTGGACAGCTCGGCGTACTTGTCGCCGTGCCGGATCTTGCTCGTGAGGATGAGGTCGGGCTTCAGACCGGCGATGGCCTCCAGGTTCGGGGTCATCATCCGGCCGACGTCTTCGATGCCCGCGACCTGGTCCTTCGGCAGGTAGTCCAGGAAGCCCGACGTCACGTCCGCGTGGGTCGCGCCGACCGGCTTCACCCCGAGGGTGAGGGCCGAGTCCAGTTCGGCGGTGTCCAGGACGACCACCCGCTGCGGGGCCCGCGTGACCTTCACGTCGCCCATCGCCGTCTTCACCGTACGGGTGGCGTCGGAGCCGGAAGCGGAGTCGGCACCGGAGTCGTCGGACGAGCCGCAGGCGGCCAGGGTCAGCGCGGCGACGGCCGTCAGGGACACGGCGGCCAGGGCACGGGGGCGGAAGCTGCGCAGGGTCATGGTCAGAGGACCTTTCCGGGAGTCGGGGCGGAGACGGAGGGGGAAGGGGAGGCCGGAGCGGAGGGCGTCGAAGGGGTCCACGGAGCGCCCGGGACGACGAGCGGCGAGCCCGTCACCGGGTCCGGGACGATCACCGCCTCCAGGCCGAAGACCTGGGCGACGAGTTCGGCCGTGACGATGTCCCCGGGGGCGCCCTCCGCCACGATCCGGCCCTCCTTCATGGCGACGAGGCGGTCCGCGTACCGGGCGGCCTGGTTGAGGTCGTGCAGCACGGTGACGACCGTACGGCCTCGGGTGCCGTCCGCGGCAGGCGCGGCCAACTGGCGTACCAGGTCCAGGACTTCCACCTGGTGGGCGATGTCCAGATACGTCGTCGGCTCGTCGAGCAGCAGCAGGTCCGTGTCCTGGGCCAGCGCCATCGCGATCCACACCCGCTGGCGCTGACCGCCCGACAGCTCGTCCACCGGCCGGTCGGCCAGCGCCGTCACGTCCGTACGGGACATGGCGTCGGTCACCGCCCGCTCGTCCTCGTCCGACCACTGCTGCCACCAGCTCTGGTGCGGCTGGCGGCCCCGCGCGACCAGGTCGGAGACGGTGATCGCCTCGGGCGCCACCGGCGTCTGCGGGAGCAGTCCGATGGACCGGGCGATCTGCTTCGTCGGTATCCGCGCCAGGTCCGTACCGTCCAGCAGGACCGCCCCGCCGCGCGGCTTGAGCAGCCGGCCGAGCGCCCGCAGGGTGGTGGACTTGCCGCAGGCGTTCGGGCCGACGATGACGGTGACCTGCCCGTCGGGCACGGTGAGGTCCAGCTCGTGGACCACGGCGCGGTCCTCGTACGCGAGGGTCAGGGAACGGGCGGCCAGGCGGGAGCCCGGCTGTGCCGCGCCGGTCGTCGGGCTCGGGCCCGTGCTCGCGTTCGTGCTTCGGCTCGGGCTCATGCGGTGCCTCCCCTGCGGCCACCGTGACCGCGGATGATCAGCCAGATCAGATACGGGGCGCCGACCGCCGCCGTGAGGACGCCCACCGGCAGTTCGGTGGGGGAGAACAGCCTGCGGGCCAGCAGATCGCCGAGGACGACGATCACCGCGCCCAGCAGCGCCGAGGACAGCAGGGGGATCTGCGCGGTCCGGGTCGTCCGGCGGGCGATCTGCGGGGCGAGCAGCGCCACGAAGTCGACCGGTCCCGCCGTGCCCGTCGCCACGGACGCCAGGACCACGCCGAGGGCGACGAGCCCGAGCCGTACGCGCCCCAGGCGTACGCCCAGGCCGGTCGCGGTGTCGTCGTCCATCGTGACCGTGCGCTGCGCGCGGGCCGCCCAGGCGATGGCGGGCAGCAGCACCAGCAGCGTCCAGCCGATCGGGGCGGCCTCGGACCAGCCCCGCCCGTTCAGCGAGCCGGTCATCCAGATCTGCGCCTGCTGGGCGACGAGGTAGTCGCCCTTGGTCAGGAACAGCGTGGTCACCGACCGCAGCGCGACGGCGAAGCCGATGCCGATGAGGACGAAGCGGGTGGCGTGCAGGCCGCCGCGCCAGGCGAAGACGTACACGAGCGCCGCCGCGGCCACTCCGCCGATGACGGAGAGGTAGGGCAGGACCGTGTACGAGGTGATGCCGAACGTCATCGCACCGACCGTGAGCGCGCTCGCGCCCTGGCTGATGCCGATGATGTCGGGGCTGGCCAGCGGGTTGCGGGCGACCGTCTGGATCAGCGCCCCGGCGACCCCGAACGCGGCGCCGACCAGCAGCCCGACGACCAGGCGCGGCAGCCGCAGCGTGCCCACGACCAGCTCGGCCGACGACGGCTGCCCGAGGACCACCTTCACGACCTCGCCGGGCGCGACGAAGCTCTCCCCGACACAGAGATAGGCGACGCAGACGGCGGCGAGGAGGACGACCAGGGCCGCCGCCACGACGCACGCCCTGCGGTGCAGCAGGAACCGGCCGCGCGGCCCGGCCTTCACGACGGCGTATCCGGCGGGCCGGACCCGTACGGACTTCACGGCCACAGACGTCCCGCCCGTCATGCCGGCACCGCCCTCCGGCGGACCAGGGCGACCAGGAACGGCACCCCGATCAGCGCCGTCGTCACGCCCGCCGGAACCTCGCTCGGCGGGAACACGATCCGGCCGACGACGTCCGACACGAGCAGCATCACCGGCCCGATCAGCGCCGCCATGGGCAGCACCCAGCGGTGGTCGTTGCCGACGACCGCGCGGGCGATGTGCGGGACGGCGAGCCCGATGAACGCGATCGGCCCGGCCGCGGCGACCCCGACCCCGGTCAGCACGGTCGCCCCGACACCGCCGGTGATCCGGACCGCCGCGACGTTCTGCCCGAGCCCCTTCGCCACGTCCTCGCCGAGCGCGAGCGCGTCCAGGCCGCGGGCGACGGCGAGCACGAGCACCGTCCCGACGAGGAGGAACGGCCACACCTGACGGACGACGTCCGCATCCCGGCCCGCGATCGAACCGACCTGCCAGAAGCGGAACTCGTCCAGCGCGGACGCCTTCGTCGTGAGGATCCCCATCGTCACCGACACCAGCAGCGCGTTGATCGCCGCCCCGCCGAGCGCGAGCTTCACGGGCGTCGCGCCACCGCGACCCCTCGACGCGACGGCGTACACGGCGACCGAGGCGACGGCCGCACCCGCGAAGGCGAACCAGACGTACCCGGTGAGCGTGTGGACCCCCGCGAACGCGATGGCCATCACCACGGCCACCGACGCGCCCTGACTGATCCCGAGGATGCCGGGGTCGGCGATGGGGTTACGCGTGATCCCCTGGAGCACCGTGCCCGCGAGGGCCAGCGCCGCGCCGACCATCAGCCCGATGAGCGTGCGCGGCACCCGCATGGTGCGGATCACCTCGGCGGCGTCCGAGTGCCCGCCGTGCAGCAGGGCGTCGAGCACCTCGCCCGGCGGGATGGAGCGCGCGCCCACGGCGAGGCTCAGCAGGACGGCCAGCAGCAGAGCGGCGAAGGCCGCGGCCGTCGCGGTCGCGCGGCGGGTGAAGCGGGGCGCACCGGGCGCACCGGCTAATCCGGATGGCGCGGCGGCCCGCACGGGCGCTGACGCTGACATGGGAACCCATCGGGAGATCGGGACGGACGCGGAAGTCGGTGAGCGGTACGGACCGGGCCAGGCCGGTAAGGCTTGGCTAAGTGCGCGCTTCAGTCTAGGCGGCCCGATTTCGCCGCCGAAGGGGGCCGGTCGGCAGAATGGCGGGCATGGCTTCCACGGTTCAGCACCCCGTCCACCACCCCCTGACGGTCGGCTTCGACCTCGACATGACGCTCATCGACTCCCGCCCCGGCATCGCCGCCGCCTACCGGGTCCTGGTCGCGGAGACGGGGGCGGCCATCGACATCGACCTGGTGGTGAGCCGCCTCGGGCCGCCGCTGGAGGCGGAGCTGGCCCACTGGTTCCCGGCGGCCGGGGTGCCCGCCGCCGCCGAGCTCTACCGGGCGGCCTACCCCGACCACGCGATAGCCCCGAGCACGGCGCTCGCCGGGGCGCGGGAGTCGGTGGCCGCGGTGCGGGCACTCGGCGGCCGGGCGATCGTCGTCACGGCGAAGAACGAGGCGCACGCGAAGCTGCACCTGGCGTACCTCGGGATCGAGCCGGACACGGTGATCGGCTCGCTGTGGGCGGAGGCCAAGGGCGAGGCCCTGCGTGAGCAGGGTGCACAGGTGTACGTCGGCGACCACACCGGCGACGTGCGCGGGGCACGGGTGGCCGGAGCGCTGTCGCTCGGGGTGACGACGGGCCCGTGCGACGCGGCGGAGCTGCGGACGGCGGGCGCGGACGTGGTGCTGGAGGACCTGACGGGCTTCCCGGCCTGGCTGGCCGCCTTCGAGGCGGACCGGGCGGCCTAGGAGGAGGCCCGGGCCCCTACGAGTTGGCGGCCCGTTTCGGCGAGTTCACCCACGCCGAGCGGACCACGCCCACCCCGGCGATCAGGAACCCGACGCCCATGAGCATGCAGACGCCGTACGCGATCGGCGGGAACGGGTCCGTACCGAGGAACAGGGGGGCGACGGTGACCAGGGTGGCCAGTGCGCCGACGAAAAAGACGATAGCGCCGACCTGAACGAGCCGGTCGCCTGCGCCTGAAGGAGTAGTACTCACGCGACCAGGGTAGTTCCCAGCCCGGAGGAACTCTCCGGCGACGTCTTGTCACCGGCCGTAGGGCCATTAGCCTGGGACCGGGCGGGTCACGGTGACCCGCTGTATTGCTATCCGGTGCTTTTCGGAGCCGTGTTTCCGGCTCTCCCGCACACCGACGAGTACGAGGACGAGGACAGACGTGCCCACCGGCAAGGTCAAGTGGTTCAACAGCGAGAAGGGCTTCGGCTTTCTCTCCCGCGACGACGGCGGCGACGTCTTCGTCCACTCGTCGGTACTCCCTGCCGGAGTCGACGCGCTCAAGCCCGGCCAGCGCGTGGAATTCGGCGTGGTCGCGGGCCAGCGCGGCGACCAGGCCCTTTCCGTGGTGGTCCTCGACCCCACCCCGTCCGTCGCGGCCGCACAGCGCCGCAAGCCGGACGAGCTGGCGTCGATCGTGCAGGACCTGACGACGGTCCTGGAGAACATCACGCCGCAGCTGGAGCGGGGCCGCTACCCCGACAAGGCCGCCGGCGCGAAGATCGCGGGCCTGCTGAGGGCGGTCGCCGACCAGCTCGACGTGTAGGCGCGCGGAGCGCGGTCACGGGTCAGGCCTGGCTCTCCGCGAGGAGCCGGGTCGACCGGCCCAAGGCCGCGCGCACCGCGCCGCCCCGGGTCAGCGGCGCGCGGTCGACCCCGGCGAAGAGGGCGACGAGCGCGATGTCGGCGGCCACGGCCCGGCCCGTCGTCCGCACCACCAGCTTCCTGCCGCCGCCGATCCCCGACTGCTTCGCCGTGAGCGCGACCCCGGGGTCCTCGTCGTCGGCCCGGCGGGTCAGGACGAACCGCTTCCGGCTCACCGCCCGCAGTTGGTAGCGGTCGCCGCCGTACCGGAAGTGCAGCGCACGGGCCCGGAGCGTCAGGCCGAAGCGGTTGCGCCGCAGGTACACCATGGCGTCGCCGACCCGGAGCGTCGAACCGTTGAGCGTCGGCAGACCGGTGGCCTCGGTGTGGATGCCGCGGGTCTCGAACACCGCTGTGGGTATCGAGGGGCCGCGCACCTCCGAGACCACGCTGCCCGGGGTGTGCTTCAGGGGCAGCGGGGCGGTGAGGACGACCTCGCCGAACTCCGGCACCGTGCCCCGGAGGCCGGACCGCCGCTCATGGGTGCGGCCTTCCTTCCAGAACTCCAGGGTGAACGGGCCGATCGCGGTGTGCACAGCAGGATTCCTTCGGTTGTCGGCCGTTTGACGCTCACCGCCCGGTCGCTCAGGGAAACGCCAGCGCGTCCGGCCCCAGCGGCGGGACCAGCCCCTCCGCCGCCGCGCGGGTGAGCAGGCCGCGGACCGCCGCGTAGCCGTCCTCGCCGAGGTCGGCGGTGAACTCGTTCACGTACAGCCCGATGTGCTGGTCCGCGACGGCCGGGTCCATCTCCTGGGCGTGCTCCAGGACGTACGGCCGGGAGACCTCCGGGTGGTCCCAGGCGAGGCGGACCGAGCTGCGGGCGGCGTCGGCCAGGCGCCGCAGGGTCTCCTCGCCCAGCGAGCGCTTGGCGATGATCGCGCCGAGCGGGATCGGGAGGCCCGTGGTGTCCTCCCAGTGGCGCCCCATGTCGGCCAGGTTGTGGAGCCCGAAGTTCCGGTACGTGAAGCGGGCCTCGTGGATGACCAGTCCCGCGTCCACCTTGCCGTCCCGCACGGCGGGCATGATCTCGTCGAACGGCATCACGACGACCTCGCCGACGCCGCCCGGGACCATCTCCGCGGCCCAGAGCCGGAACAGCAGGTACGCCGTCGAGCGCTCGCTCGGCACGGCGACGGTCCGGCCGGTCAGGTCGAGGCCCAGCTCCTTGCTGAGGACCAGCGGACCGCAGCCCCGGCCCAGCGCCCCGCCGCACGGCAGGAGCGCGTACTCGTCCAGCACCCAGGGCAGGACCGCGTACGACACCTTCAGGACATCCAGCTCACCGCGTTCGGCCATGCCGTTGGTGATGTCGATGTCGGCGAAGGTCACGTCCAGCGCGGGCGCGCCGGGGACCCGGCCGTGCGCCCAGGCGTCGAAGACGAAGGTGTCGTTGGGGCAGGGCGAGTAGGCGATCCGGATCGCGTCCCCGGCCGGGCTGCCGCTGGCTGCGGTGTCGGTGTCGGTCGTCATGCCGGTGTCAACCTTCCAGGTCCTCGTGGCTGTTCCAGCCTCGCAGTACGGGTGCCGCCTTCCCGAACGCGTCCGTGAGCGCGGCCAGCGCGTCGCCGATGCGCCAGGCGTCCCGGTCGCGGGGGCCGACGGCGTTCGAGACGGCCCGCACCTCCAGTACGGGCACGTCGGTCCGGGCGGCGGCCTCCGCGACCCCGAAGCCCTCCATCGCCTCGGCCAGCGCTCCCGGGTGGGCGGCGAGCAGGGCACCGGCGCGTTCGGCGCTGCCGGTCACGGTGGAGACGGTGAGCACGGGGCCGGCGGCCGCGCCGGTGGCGGCCGCGACCGCCCGTACCAGCGCGGGCGGCGGGGTGAAGCGGTCCCGGCCGAAGCCGAGCGCGGTGACCGGCAGGAAGCCGTCGGCGGTCTCCGCGCCCAGGTCGGCGGCGACGATGCCGTCCGCCACGATCAGCGAGCCGAGCGGGGTCACAGGGGTGAACGCCCCGCCGATCCCGGCCGAGACGACGAGACCGTACGGAGCGGACGCCGATGCTCCGGACGCCGCGGCCCCGGTGGCCGAGGCCCCGGAGGCCAGGGCGAACGCGGTGGCCGCCGCGGCGGCGGCCGGGCCCGCACCGCCCGCCAGCACGTCGAACGCACCGCAGCGGTGCAACTCGGCCCCCGGCAGCGCCACGCGCTCCTCAGGACCCCCGAACGCACGCGTGACCGCGTCCCGTTCCACCGGGACAGCGGTCACGACGAGCACACGCACGGATGTCAGCCTCAAGGTCGAGGACGGGGAGCAGAGGGGGAGAGCAGGGATGAAGAGGTGATCCCGGAGCCGGGGGTCCGGGTCAGTCCTTGTCCTTGTTCTCGAACCGGAACTGCCAGACGCCCGTGAGCTTCTTGCCCTTGGTCTCCACGATGGAGACGTTCGTCTGCTCGGCGGTCTGGCCCGTCTGGCTGGCGAGGAACGCGTTGCCGGGGATCGTCCGGTACGTGTTCTTGTACGGCTCCTGCTCGGCCTGCTGGCCGTTGATGAAGAGCGTCCAGCCGTTCTCGGCGATCTCGGGGTCGACGCCGAAGCGGACCTTGTCGTCCATGGAGATCTTGACGACCTTGTCCGTCTTCTTGTTCAGGCAGCCCTGGATCAGCGATTCCTTGATCGCTTCGCCGTCGTTGTAGCAGGCGGCCTCGGTGTTCACCGAGTCGCTGCCGACCGTCACGGTCGCGAGCGGCGTCGGCTTGTCGCAGGCGGACAGGACAAGGAGTCCCGCGGACACGGCACCAAGAGCGACGCCGATTCGACGGCCCTTACCGGAGAAGAACGCAACGGTCATGGGCCGAAGGCTATCGGTCGCCCCCGCTCACGCCACGCGGGGGTGCGGCGTGCCGCGCCGCGCGGCCCCCAGGAGGCCCCGTACGGAGGCGGCCGCCCCGAGCGCGAGGATGCCCGCGGCGACCGACATGCCGAGCACCGCGTTGAGCGGCAGGGCGATGCCGATACCGCCGCCGACCACCCAGGCCATCTGGAGCAACGTCTCGGACCGGGCGAACGCGGAGGTGCGGACCTCCTCGGGCACGTCCCGCTGGATCATCGCGTCGAGCGACAGCTTGGACAGGGCCTGGGTGAAGCCCGCGACCGCGCCGAGGGCCGCGACCAGCAGGGTGGAGAAGAACACCGCTGCGAGGATCGCCACGCTCAGCGCGAGCCCCAGCACCGTCGCGACGATCACCTCGGGTCCGCGCGCCCGGAGCCAGGAGCCCACCGCCGTACCGCAGGCGTTGCCGACCCCGGCCGCCACGCCGACGATGCCGAGCGAGACCGCCGCGCTCTGCCCCGCCAGCGGATGCTCGCGCAGCAGGAACGCCAGGAAGAAGATGAGGAAGCCGGAGAGGGCCCGGTGCGCGGCGTTGGCCTGGAGGCCGTGCAGGACGGACCCGCCGACGGACCGCAGTCCCGGCGGCCGCTCCTTGGTGCTGCCGCCCCTGCGCAGCCCGGCGCGGGTGCTGCCGGTCCGGCCCGACGCCTTGGCTGGGGCGGGCCGGGAGGGGATGGCGTCCTCGTGCGGGACGATCAGCCGCGCCCGGCGCTCGCCCTTCGCGGAGTCGACCTTGTGCGGCAGGGTGAAGGCGAGGAAGGTCCCCGCGACGAAGATCGCGCACGCGCCGTAGAGCGGCCAGGCGGAGCCGATCATCTGGAGGCCGGCCCCGATCGGGGCCGCGATCCCGGTGGCCAGCAGTCCGGCCAGGGTGACCCGGGAATTGGCCTTCACCAGGGAGAAATTCGGTGGCAGAAGGCGTGGCACGACCGCGCTGCGCACCACGCCGTACGCCTTCGAGGAGACCAGGACGCCCAGCGCCGCCGGATACAGCTCGAGCCCCCGGTGGCGACCGCGCCCGACATGGTGATCGCCAGCAGCGCGCGGGCCAGCATCGCGCCCGCCATCGCGGCCCGGCGGCCGTGCGGCAGGCGGTCCAGCAGCGGGCCGATCACCGGGGCGAGCAGCGTGAAGGGGGCCATGGTGATGGCGAGGTAGAGGGCCACACGGCCGCGCGCCTCGTCGGTCGGCACGGAGAAGAAGACGGTGGAGGCGAGAGCGACGGTGATCATGACGTCGCCCGCGCCGTTCACGGCGTGCAGCTCGATCAGCTTGCCGAGGCCGGATTCCCCCGCGCCGTGGGCGTGCGTCGCCTTGCGGATGGAGCGCGCCGTGCCGGTGAACGGGGCGCGCAGGGCACGGCCCGTCGCCCGTCCCGCCCTGCGGAGCGGGCCGGGACCGTCGTGCGACCTGGCGGCTGTCACCTCGTCATAGTGCCCCACCCCGGCCGGTTCGAACGGTGATCGGCCACGGACTCGCGCGGGATACCGGGGGTGACGCCCTGTCGGGCGAGCGGCGGCGCTGTCGTACGGGGACGCGTGCCGGTGGCCGGTGGAACGGACCGGGTGCCGGTGGCCGGGTGCGGGTCGCCGGTGGAACGGATACGGCACGTTTGGGACGGGCAGGTGGGCGCGGGGCGGCGGAGAGGGTAGCGTGCGTAACGCGCCACCGGCGGTTGTTCTTGGCCGCGCGTCTCTCGGCGATCCCGCAGAATGGGTGGCAGAAGGCGCGCCCGAGGCAGGCACAACGGGTGTGGACGTCGACGCGGCCCCCAGGTCCGCTCCGCCCGCACTTGTCTGGCCGAAAACGGCAATCGTGCAGCAGCTGGCGCGCTCGTGAGACTGGCGTATGGAGAGAAGCGAAGACCTGTGAGTGCTGCGACGACCACGCGAAGCCGTACGACCCGTGCGACCCGTACCCCTGTTCCCGACCGCCTGTGCGCCGAGGCGGTCGACCTCGCTCGCTCGGCCGCCGAGGAGGCCGCCGCGCCCGGTGTGGTCGGCGAGCACGTCGGCGTGGTCTCCGAGGGGGACCGGGTCGTCACGCACTACTTCGAGGCCAAGGAGCCCGGCTACCGGGGCTGGCGCTGGGCGGTGACGGTCGCGCGGGCTTCCCGCGCGAAGAACGTCACCCTGGACGAAACGGTGCTGCTGCCGGGGGCGGACGCGCTCCTGGCGCCGGAGTGGGTGCCGTGGAGCGAGCGGCTGCGCCCCGGCGACATGGGCCCCGGGGACCTGCTGCCCACCGAGCCGGAGGACCTGCGCCTGGAGCCCGGCTGGACCGGCGAGGACGAACCGCCGCCGAACTCCGTGGTCTCCGGGGAGCTGGCGGAGCTGGCCGACTCGGAGGACGCCGAGCTGACGGACCGGCCGGTGGCCGCGACCAGCCGGGGTTCCATCGCCGCGGTGGCGGAGGAGCTGGGTACGCGCCGGGCGCGGGTGCTGTCGCGGTACGGGCTGTACGAGGCGGCCGACCGCTGGGACGAGGCGTTCGGCCCGAAGACGCCGATGGCCCAGGCGGCCCCGGCGACGTGTGTCAGCTGTGCGTTCCTGATCCCGATGGCGGGCTCGCTGAAGCAGGCCTTCGGGGTGTGCGCGAACGAGTTCGGTCCGGCGGACGGGCATGTGGTGTCGCTGGCGTACGGGTGCGGGGGGCACTCGGAGGCGGCGGTGATGCCGAAGCCGGTGCGGCCGGCGGACCATGCGCTGGACACGATGCGGGTGGACGCGTACGCGTTGCGGCCGGAGCGGGGCGAGGGCTCGGTGCCCGCCGAGCCGGACGGCGCGTCGGAGGACCTCGGTCACTCCTGAGGCACCGCACCACCCAGCCCGTCCGGCCGCACCACCCAGCCCGTCCGGCGTTTGAGGACGGAACCGTCGACGTGGTCCGGGGTACGGCTTCGCGGGCCTGGGCCCCAGGTGCCTGTTCAGTGGCCGCCGCCCCGGCCAGGGGTTCCGTCCTCAATCGCCGGACGGGCTGACATGGCGGCGCCCCGGACCACCGCCACGGTTCCGTCCTCAAACGCCGGACGGGCTTGAAGGGCCAGCCGGACGGGCTTGAAAGGCCGACGCGCCGACGCGGTACCTTCGGGCGCACACTGGGCCGCACAGGCATGCGCGGGCCACCCACAACGCGGACGGAGTCGAGAGCGTGAGCATGAAGGCGACCGAGGGGGCCGATCCGTTCGGGACGGCACGGCTGCGGCGCGGCGTGCTCGACGCTTGGGGTGCCGGGCCCGCCCGGTTCCGCGAGGACGCCAACGCCGAGGAGGACCTCGCGCTCGGCGGCTACCGCGACCGCCTCGTCGTCGAGCTGGCCCAGAACGCCGCCGACGCCGCCGCCCGCGCCGAGGTCCCCGGCCGGCTCCGCCTCACCCTGCACCCCGCCGCCCCCGGCGACCCCGACGCCCGCTGCGTGCTGGCCGCCGCCAACACCGGCGCACCGCTCGACGCGACCGGCGTCGAGTCCCTGAGCACCCTGCGGGCCTCCGCCAAGCGCGAGGGCCACGAGTCCGCGGTGGGCCGCTTCGGCGTCGGGTTCGCCGCCGTCCTCGCGGTCAGCGACGAACCCGCGGTGCTCGGCCGGCACGGCGGCGTCCGCTGGTCCCTGGCCGAGGCCCGCGAGCTGGCCCGCCAGGCCGCCGTGGGATCCCCCGGCCTCGGGGACGAGCTGCGCCGCCGCGACGGACACGTACCGCTGCTGCGCCTGCCGCTGCCCGCCGAGGGCTCCGCGCCCGAGGGGTACGACACCGTCGTCGTGCTGCCGCTGCGCGACGGCACCGCCGAGGACCTGGTGGCCCGGCTGCTGGCCGCCGTGGACGACGCGCTGCTGCTCACGCTGCCCGGCCTGGACGAGATCGTCATCGAGACCCCGGACGGCACGCGCACCCTGAGCCGGTCCCAGCACGGCCCGTACACCCACATCGACGACTCCGAGCGGGGCCTGAACCGCTGGCGTACCGTCCTCCAGCACGGGCCCATCGAGCCCGCCCTGCTCGCCGACCGGCCCGTCGAGGAGCGGCTGCGTCCGCACTGGTCGGTGACCTGGGCGGTCCCGGTCGACGAGTCGGGCGCCCCGCTCCACCCGCGTACGGCACCGGTCGTGCACGCCCCGACCCCCACCGACGAACCCCTCGGCATCCCCGCCCTGCTCATCGCCTCGCTCCCGCTGGACACCGCCCGCAGGCACCCCGCGCCGGGGCCGCTGACGGACTTCCTGGTGGAGCGGGCGGCCGACGCGTACGCGGAGCTGCTGGGTGCCTGGCGGCCCGTGTCGACCGGGACGATCGACCTGGTGCCCGGCCAGCTCGGCAAGGGCGCGCTGGACGGGGCCCTGCGCGGGGCGATCCTGGCCCGGCTGCCGAGGATCGCGTTCCTGGAGCCCGCGGCGCCCCGGGACCCCGAGGCGGAGAGCGGCTGGGGCGATGACTGGGACCGGGACCAGGACCGTACGGAGAACACCTCCGCCCTGCGGCCCGTCGAGGCGGAGGTCGTCGAGGGCGTCGGGGCCGAGACCGTACGGGTCCTCGCCGAGGTGCTGCCCTGTCTGCTGCCCGCGGGCCTGGAGCGCCGCACCGAACTGCGCACCCTCGGTGTCGCCCGCGTACCCCTGACCGAGGCGATCGACCGCCTCGCCGGCCTGGAGCGCGACCCCGCCTGGTGGCACCGGCTCTACGACAGCCTCGCGGGCACCGACCCCGACCGGCTCACCGGCCTCCCCGTCCCGCTCGCGGGCGCCCCGGAGGACGAGCAGGCCGGCCGCCCGCCGCGCACGACGATCGGGCCCCGCCAGATCCTGCTGCCCCTCCCGGACGCGCTGACCGGCCCGGTCCTCGGCCGCCTCTCCCGGCTCGGCCTGAAGGTCGCCCATCCGGACGCCGCCCACCCCCTGCTGGAGAAGCTCGGCGCGCTGCCCGCCACCCCCCGGGCTGTCCTGACGACTCCTCAAGTACGTTCCGCCGTCGCCGGGTCGCTGGACGCGGGGGAGATCTGGGACGAGGACGCGCTCGACGCCGACGAGCTGGCCGAGACCGTGCTCACGCTCGTCCGCGACGCCGAACTCGCCCCCGGCGACGAGCCGTGGCTGGGTGCGCTCGCGCTCCCCGACGAGGAGGGTGAGCCCGCCCCCGCCGGTGAACTGGTCCTCCCCGGAAGCCCGTTCGCGCAGATCATGCGGGAGGGGGAACTCGCGCTCGTCGATCAGGAGCTGGCCGACCGCTGGGGCGAGGGCCCGCTGACCGCCTGCGGTGTCCTGGCGACCTTCGCCCTCGTCCGGGCCGCCGACGTCGTCCTCGACCCGGACGAACTGGAGCCCCGTGACAGCGACTTCGCCGAACCCGACGACGCCGGGCTGCTGGACGCCGTCGACGTCTGGTGCGAGGACCTGCTCGACCAGCTGCCCGAGACACCCGTACCGCCGGTCGCCACCGAGATCGTCGCCGTACGGGATCTGGACCTGGTCGACGACGACGCCTGGCCGCAGGCGCTCGCCCTGCTCGCCCAGCCGCCGTTGCGCGACGCGCTGACGCAGCCGGTGCGCGTGCTGCTCCCGGACGGCACGACGCGGTCCGTGCGCGCGTACACCGCGTGGTGGCTGCGCGACCACCCCGTGCTGGACGGCCGCCGCCCGGCCGGACTGCGCTCGGCGGGCGGTGACCCGCTGCTTTCCGGGCTGTACGACGCGGTGGACGCGACCGGCTTCGACGACGCCCAGGTGCTGCGGGCCCTGGGGGTGCGGACCTCGGTCGCCGCCCTCCTGGACGAACCGGGCGGCGCGGCCGAACTGCTGGGCCGCCTCGCCGACGAGGACCGCCCCGTCACCCCCGTACAGCTCCACGCGCTCTACACGGCCCTCGCCGAACTGGACCCGGACCAGGTGACGTTGCCGGACGAGCTGCGCGCGGTGGTGGACGGGGACGTCACGGTGGTCGACGCGGCGGACGCCGTGATCGCGGACGCCCCGGACATGCTGCCCCTGACGGCGGGCCTGCCCCTGCTCCCCATCGCCCCGTCCCGGGCCGCCGAGCTGGCCGACCTGCTCCAGGTGCGCCGCCTGGCCGAGACGGTCGAGGCGGACGTCACCAGCGACGGCGAGGAGCACCGCGTACCGGATCCGGTCCGCGTCCTGCTCGGCCCCGCCACCCCCGACACGTACATCGAACACTCCGAACTCCGCGCGGGCGGCGTCGAACTGGACTGGCGCCGCACCCCGGACGGCGTCGTCCACGCCGCCACCCTGGAGGGCGTGGCGGCGGGTCTCGCCTGGGCGGCCGGCCAGTGGCCCCGCCGCTTCGAGGTCGCGGCCCTGCTGGAGGACCCGTCGCGCACGGAGGAGCTGGCGCGGGACCGCTGGTTCGACTGACCCCCCTGTAGGGGGTGCGCGACGCACGGGCCGGGCACTTCACAGAAAAGTCACAGCCTCGTACAACCGTTCACGTGATTCGCCTGTCTGTTCCAGTGAGCCAAGAGGCTCATGGACCAGATGGGTCCCGCCGGGCCGACGACACCAGCGCGCCCCGGGACCCCTTCTCCACTTGGGGACACATGCGTATTCGTGCCACCGTGGCCGTCGTTTCCGGCGCCCTGGCCCTTTCCGCTTTCGCAGTACCGGCCGCGCAGGCCGAGGACGACCGCTCGTGGTCGGCACCCCAGCCGTTCTCGGCCTCCCAGCCCTCGAAGGCGGAGTCCGGCAAGGCGAAGAGCCCGTTCGGCGCCACCGCGAAGTCCGGCACTGCCAAGATCACCCACGCCGTTCTCAACGGCGGCAAGCCCGCCGTGGCGGGCACCAAGTCCCGGCAGACCTACAGCCTGTCAGTCACCGCCAGCGCCCCCTCCGGTGTCTCGGACATGTTCGCCTACGTCTGGCGTGGCTCGTCCATCGACGACCCGAACAGCTACGGCATCAACCAGAACGAGGACGTCTCGAAGTGCACGGCGGTCAGCGCGACCACCACCACCTGCAAGATGACGGTCACCTTCGACCCGGCGTTCCTGTACAACGTGGACGCCGGCACCTGGAACATCGGTGCGGCCGCCCTCACCAACGACGGTGACGTCATCGAGAACTACTCGGTCGCCAAGACGTCGCTCCAGCGCTTCTCGAAGCTCACCGTGAACGCCGGCCCGGAGCCCGTGAAGAAGGGCGCCACCCTCACGGTCACCGGCAAGCTGACCCGCGCGCACTGGGACACCGGCACGTACAAGGGCTACACCAACCAGCCCGTGAAGCTTCAGTTCAAGAAGAAGGGCGCCACCAGCTACACGACGGTCAAGACCGTCACCTCCAGCTCCACCGGCGCCCTGAAGACCACCGTCAAGGCCTCGGCCGACGGCAACTGGCGCTACAGCTTCGCCGGTACGTCCACCACCCCGGCCGTCACGGTCGCCGGTGACTTCGTCGACGTGAAGTAGCCGCAGCCGCACAGCAGGACCTACGGAAGCCCCCGGGAGGATCACCGTCCTCCCGGGGCTTCCCCTGTCCGAGGCCTACGCCCCGAAGCGCCGCCCCACCCAGCGCCAGACGAACTCCAGCAGGACGGCCGCCGCCACCGCGATGGCGACCGCCGTCCACGGCATCGTCGTGCCGACCAGCTTCAGCGCGAAGAACTCCTGGAGCCACGGCACCACGAGCACGATCAGGAAGCCGAGCCCCATCGCCGCCACCAGGCCGATCCGCCACCAGGTGTACGGGCGGGCGATGATCGCCAGAACCCACATCGCGACCAGGAACAGGGTCAGCGTCGCCGCGCTCGTCTCGGCGTCCAGCGCGCCCTCGCCGCTGTAGTGGTGCCGCGCCACCAGGTATGTGGTGAAGGTGGCCGCCGCCGCGATGACGCCCGAGGGGATCGCGTACCGCATGACCCGGCGTACGAAGTGGGGCTGGGCCCGTTCCTTGTTGGGGGCGAGCGCCAGGAAGAACGCGGGGACCCCGATCGTCAGCGTGGCCAGCAGGGTCAGGTGCCGCGGCAGGAACGGGTACTCCACCTGGGTGCAGACCACCAGGATCGCCAGCAGCACCGAGTAGACCGTCTTGGTCAGGAAGAGCGTCGCGACCCGCGTGATGTTGCCGATCACCCGGCGGCCCTCGGCCACCACCGACGGCAGCGTCGCGAAGCTGTTGTTCAGCAGCACGATCTGCGCCACCGCGCGGGTCGCCTCCGAGCCCGAGCCCATCGAGACGCCGATGTCCGCGTCCTTGAGGGCGAGGACGTCGTTGACGCCGTCGCCGGTCATCGCGACCGTGTGGCCGCGCGACTGGAGGGCCGCCACCATGTCCCGCTTCTGCTGCGGGGTGACCCGGCCGAACACCGCGTGTCGCTCCATCGCCGTGGCCATCTCGTCCGGGTCGGTGGGCAGCCGGCGGGCGTCCAGCGTGTTCTCCGCGCCCGCGAGGCCCAGCTTCCCGGCGACCGCGCCGACCGAGACCGCGTTGTCGCCGGAGATGACCTTGGTGGCCACGTTCTGGTCGGCGAAGTAGGCGAGCGTGTCGCGCGCGTCCGGCCGCAGCCGCTGCTCCAGGACGACCAGGGCGGTGGGGGTGGCTCCGGCGGCGGCGCCGGGCGCGTCCAGGCCGTCGCCCCGCACCCGGGCCAGCAGCAGCACCCGCAGCCCCTGCTGGTTGAGCTGCTCGATCTCGGCCAGGGTCGTGTCGCCCTCGGACAGCAGGACGTCGGGCGCGCCGAGCAGCCAGGCGGAGGGCGTCCCGTCGGCCTCGGTGAACGCCGCGCCGCTGTACTTGCGCGCCGAGGAGAACGGCATCGCGTCGGTGACCGTCCAGGCGGCCTCTTCCCTCTGCGGATACGCGTCGATGATGGCCTGGAGACTGGCGTTGGGCCGGGGATCCGAGGCGCCGAACGCCCGCAGCACCTCCTGGACGTGCGCCTCGTCGCTCCCGTTCAGCGGCCGGACCTCCGTGACGTCCATGCCGCCCTCGGTCAGCGTGCCCGTCTTGTCCAGGCAGACCACGTCGACCCGGGCCAGGCCCTCGATGGCGGGCAGCTCCTGCACCAGGCACTGCTTGCGGCCCAGCCGTACGACGCCGATGGCGAAGGCGACGGAGGTGAGGAGCACCAGGCCCTCGGGGATCATCGGGACGATGCCGCCGACGGTCCGGGCGACGGAGTCCTTGAAGTTGTTGTCCTTCACGACCAGCTGGCTGATGATCAGCCCGATCGCCGTCGGCACCATCATCCACGTGACGTACTTCAGGATCGTGCTGATGCCGCTGCGCAGCTCCGAGTGGACGAGCGTGAAGCGCGACGCCTCCTCGGCGAGCTGCGCGGCGTACGCCTCACGCCCCACCTTGGTCGCGGTGAACGCGCCGCCGCCCGCGACGACGAAACTGCCCGACATCACCGGGTCGCCGGGCCGCTTGATCACCGGGTCGGCCTCACCGGTCAGCAGCGACTCGTCGACCTCCAGGCTGTCGGCCTCCGCGACCACGCCGTCCACGACCACCTTGTCGCCGGGGCCCAGCTCGATCACGTCCCCGAGGACGATCTCGTGGGTGGAGATCTCGGCGGCGACCCCGTCGCGCCGCACCGTCGGCTTCGCCTCGCCGATCACCGCGAGGCTGTCCAGGGTCTTCTTGGCCCGCCACTCCTGGATGATGCCGATGCCGGTGTTGGCGACGATCACGAAGCCGAAGAGGCTGTCCTGGATCGGCGCGACGAACAGCATGATCACCCAGAGCACGCCGATGATCAGGTTGAACCGGGTGAGGACGTTGGCCCGGACGATCTCGGTGAGCGAGCGCGAGGACCGTACGGGTACGTCGTTGACCTCGCCGCGCGCGACCCGTTCGGCGACCTCGGCCGTGGTCAGACCGTCCGGCCGGTGGGGTGGCGGCGGTGGCTCCATGGGGTGCACGGGGTCGAGTTCCGCCCCCGCGTCGATCATGGCCGGCCGGGAGGGTCCGGGGGTCTCCCCGGAGGAATCGAGTGCCCGCTGCGTCATGCGTCCGACGTTACGGGCGCTCGCGGTGAATCTCCCGCCAGGGGGTCGAAGATCCGACCAGGGGAGGACGAAGACGGTCCCGTGGTCGTACGGAGACGCGAGCGGGTCAGGCGGTCAGGCGGTCGGGTCGGCCAGGTCAGGCCGTCAGGCGGTCCGGTCGGCGTTGTCCGGCCGGTCGCCGCTCAGCGCCTTGTCCGCCGCCTCGGCCCCTGCCGCGTCCTTGACCTCGGCCCGGGCCGCGTGGCGCTTGAGGGCGGCGTCGCGGCCGCGCACGTACCAGATCCCGATCAGGCCGAGTCCGGCGCCGGCCAGCGGGGTCCACACCCACCAGGTGTGGCCGCGGTCGGCGAACCAGTCGTAGAAGGGGAGCTGGGCGAGGAAGAGGACGAACCAGAGGATCGTGCCGCCGACGACGGTGGCGACGACGGGGCCCTCCAGGGGTTCGGGCGCCTCGTGCTTCGGTGTCCACTTCTCCATGCGTTCAGTGTATGGGGACGTGCCCGGACCACCCGGACGGCGGGTGGCGGGGCGGTCGGCACACGGGTCTACGCGCGGAGATAGCGATCTTCGCTTGATGTATTCATACTGAATCTGCTTTGGGCTGGCTCGAATTGTTCGTCGGAACATCCAAATTCGATCACCTCTCGTCCTTTGCTCCGCCTCCCCTACGTACGACTGAGGTCACCCATGCCCCCTCGGCCACCGCTCCGGTCGACTCCCCGCCCCCCGCGTCTCCGCAGCCCCAGGGCAGCCTGGACCGGTTCTTCAAGATCTCCGAGCGGGGGTCGACCGTCGCCCGTGAGTTCCGCGGCGGGTTCGCCACGTTCTTCGCGATGGCGTACATCATCGTGCTCAACCCGATCATCCTGGGCAGCGCGAAGGACATGTACGGCCACCAGCTCGACAACGGTCAGCTGGTCACCGCCACCGTGCTCTCCGCCGCCTTCTCCACCCTGCTCATGGGCGTCATCGGCAACGTGCCGATCGCGCTCGCCGCGGGCCTCGGCGTCAACACCGTCGTCGCGCTCCAGCTCGCCCCCCGGATGAGCTGGCCGGACGCGATGGGCATGGTCGTCCTCGCGGGCATCGTGGTGATGCTGCTGGTCGCCACCGGGCTGCGGGAACGCGTGATGAACGCCGTGCCGAGGTCGCTCCGCAAGGGCATCGCCATCGGTATCGGCCTGTTCATCCTGCTGATCGGCCTGGTCGACTCCGGCTTCGTCTCGCGCATCCCGGACGCCGCCATGACCACCGTGCCGCTCCAGCTCGGCGGCGACGGCCACCTCAACGGCTGGCCGGTTCTCGTCTTCGTCCTCGGCGCGCTGCTCACGCTCGCGCTGATCGTGCGCAAGGTGCCCGGCGCGATCCTGATCTCGATCGTCGCCATGACGGTCGTCGCCGTGGTCATCGACGCGGTGGCGGGCCTGCCCGACGGGGCGTGGGGTCTCACGACGCCCGCGTGGCCGGGCAATCCGGTCTCCGCGCCGGACTTCGGGCTGCTCGGCGAGGTCAGCCTGTTCGGCGGCTTCGAGAAGGTCGGCTATCTGACGGGCGTGCTCTTCGTCTTCACCGTGCTGCTGTCCTGCTTCTTCGACGCGATGGGCACCATCCTCGGCGTCGGTGACGAGGCGAAGCTGATGGACGAGAACGGCAACTTCCCCGGCATCAACAAGGTGCTGCTGGTGGACGGCATCGCGGTCGCCTCGGGCGGGGCGACCTCCGCCTCCGCCACCACGTGCTTCGTGGAGTCCACCGCGGGCGTCGGCGAGGGCGCCCGCACCGGACTGGCGAGCGTGGTGACCGGTCTGCTCTTCTCGGTGGCGCTGTTCCTCACACCGCTGGCGACCATGGTCCCGTCGCAGGCGGCCACTCCCGCCCTGCTGGCGGTCGGCTTCCTGATCATCGCGGGTTCGGTGCGGGACATCGACTGGAGCGACTACACGCTCGCGATCCCGGCGTTCCTCGCGATGGTGATGATGCCGTTCACGTACTCGATCACCAACGGCATCGGCATCGGCTTCGTCGCCTTCTCCGTGCTGCGCCTGGCGGCGGGCCGGGGCCGTGAGGTGCCGATCGCGATGTACGTGGTGTCGGCGGTCTTCGTCTTCTACTACGCGATGCCGGCGCTCGGCCTCACGTGATCGGGTCCCTGGTCACCGCGGGGCCCGTCGGCCCGCAGAGCTTCTCGGTCTCTCCGTAGAACTTCTCCGTCTCCTCGACGGCCACCTTGAAGCGTTCGTCGAAGTCATCGCGGATGAGCGTCCGGACCACGTAGTCCTGGACGCTCATTCCGCGTTTGGCGGCGTGCTGCCGGAGCCGGTCGAGCAGCTCACCGTCTATCCGCAGGCTGAGCACTGTCGATCCCATGCCCAGCAGGGTCCTCGCCCCGGAGCGCTCTTGGCGTCACTTTCCGCTTCCAACTCACTCGTTCGGGTGATCGGAATTTACGGAAGGTGTAACCGGGTGGTATTTAGGTTGGGTAATGAGTTACGCTAACAAACATGCCTGACCTGATCCACGACGGCGACAGTGCCGCCGCCGTGAGCTCCCTCCGCTCCGCCGTGATGCTGCTGGGCCGTCGCCTCAAGCACCAGCGTGTCGACGAGTCGCTGAGCCCCACCGAGATGTCGGTGCTCGGCACCCTCGCCCGCTGTGGCTCGGCCACCCCCGGTGAGCTGGCCCGCAAGGAGCACGTGCAGCCGCCGTCGATGACCCGCATCGTCGCGCTGCTGGAGGCGAAGGGGCTGGTCAGGCTGGAACCGCACCCCGATGACCGTCGGCAGAAGAGGGTCAGCCAGACCGAGCAGGCCGAGGCCATGCTCGCGGAGAGCCGCACCAAGCGGAACGCCTGGCTGGCCCACCTCGCCGAGGGCCTGGACGAGGACGAGTGGGAGACGCTTCGGGCCGCCGCGCCCGTGTTGGAGAAGCTCGCCCACCTGTGACCCCACGGGCGCGCCGAAGGTGATCCACCCGCCGGGCCGGATGTCCGTATACGGCCGGACCGGACCGGATCACCGCCGGAGCGCCCGTCGTCACGTCCTCGTCGGACCGCACGCCGCAGACGTACGAGGAGATGAACCCTTTTGAGTACGGGACCCGGAGCAGACTCCGCCCCCGCACCGACTTCCACCCACGAGAGCACGACCGGCGGGACCTTCTCGTCGCTGAAGATCCGCAACTACCGCCTGTTCGCCACGGGCGCCGTGATCTCCAACACCGGTACCTGGATGTCCCGCATCACGCAGGACTGGCTCGTGCTGAGCCTGACGGGTTCCGCCACCGCCGTAGGCATCACCACAGCCCTGCAGTTCCTTCCGATGCTGCTCTTCGGCCTGTACGGCGGCGTCATCGCCGACCGCCTCCCGAAGCGGCAGATCCTGCTCGTCAGCCAGGCCATGCTCGGCCTGTGCGGTATCGCGCTGGCCGCCCTGACCCTCTCCGGGGTCGTCGAGGTCTGGCACGTCTACCTGGTGGCGTTCCTGCTCGGCATGGTGACCGTCGTCGACAACCCGGCGCGTCAGTCGTTCGTCTCCGAGATGGTCGGCCCCGCGCAGCTGCGCAACGCGGTCAGCCTGAACTCGGCGAACTTCCAGTCCGCCCGGCTCATCGGCCCCGCCGTCGCGGGTGTCCTGATCACCACGGTCGGCAGCGGCTGGGCGTTCCTGCTCAACGGCCTGTCCTTCCTGGCCCCGCTCATCGGCCTGCTGATGATGCGGACCAACGAACTGCACGCCTCGGTGACCGTGCCCCGCGCCAAGGGCCAGCTCCGCGAGGGCCTTGCCTACGTCCGGGGCCGCCCCGAGCTGATCTGGCCGATCGTCCTGGTCGGCTTCGTCGGCACGTTCGGCTTCAACTTCCCGATCTGGCTGACCGCGTTCGCCGACGAGATCTTCGACGGCGGCGCGGGCATGTACTCCTTCTTCAACATCCTGATGGCGGCCGGTTCGCTGGCCGGCGCACTGCTCTCGGCCCGCCGCCGCTCCTCGCGGCTGCGGATGCTGGTGGCGGCGGGTACGGCGTTCGGGCTGCTGGAGATCGCGGCTTCGCTCTCCCCGACCGTCTGGCTGTTCTCGATCCTCCTGGTCCCGATCGGCATGCTGGGCCTGACGACGAACATCACCGCGAACACGAGCGTCCAGATGGCCGCCGACCCGGAGATGCGCGGCCGGGTGATGAGCCTGTACATGATGGTCTTCGCCGGGGGTACGCCGGTGGGGGCCCCGATCGTCGGCTGGATCAGCGACACGTACGGCGCCCGCACCGGCTTCGCGGCCGGCGGCGCGATCTCGGTGATCGCCGCTCTGGCGGTCGGCTTCGCCCTCGCCCGTGTCGGCGGCCTCCGCCTGAAGGTCGACCTCCGCCCGGGCCGCCCGCACGTCCGCTTCGTCCCGCGCGAGCAGCTGGCGACGGCGGCGTGAGCCATGCGAAAGGCGCCCTTCCCCGGAGCGGGGGAGGGCGCCTTTCGCAGGGCGGGGCGCGGGGTCAGTCGCGGGGGAAGGCGTCGGTCTTCAGGACCAGGTCCACCGAGGTGTCGGTGAGATCGACGTCGATGCCGAAGTCGACGACGAGCTTCTTGTGGTAGCCGGCGTCCTTCGGCTCCGAGTGGAGGAGGCAGCGACCCGTGTACGGGTCGACGATGAGGAAGACAGGGATCCCGGCGGCCGCGTAGGCGTCCTTCTTGGGCCCGTAGTCGGCCGCCGCCGTGCCCTTGGAGATGACCTCGGCCACGAACTCGACGTGCTCGGGGAGCCAGCGGCCACGGCTGTCCTTGGCCGACTTGTCGAAGAGCTTCATCACGTCCGGGGCGAAACCGTTGCCCTCGCCGAAGTCGATGCGTACGTCCGAAAGGGCCTTCACATCCATCCCGAACCGGTCCTCCAGAGCACGCACGATCCGACGGATGATCTCCCAGTGCGTGTCCCGCTGCGGCGACATGTGAACGGTCCCCTCGACGATCTCGACCTTGAATCCCTCGGGGGTGGGCTCAAGCCACTCGAACATCTCGTCCAGAGTGCGCTCGTCGCTGGTGTCGGCCATGTCGATCCTGTCGGTGTCTACGACGGTCATCGTGCCGCTCCTCCCCGCTGCCGCACGGGCGTGCGGGCAGCCGCGTAGGACAACGATAGGCCCGGTGCCCCGGACCCGCCCGGACCTGCGAGACTCGCGCGCATGAGCAGCAGCGATCCCGGTCGTCCGGCCACCGAGCGCCTCTTCGCCGCCGTCCTGCCGCCCGACGCGGCCGTCGCCGAGCTCCGTACGGCACTGGCGCCGCTGCACTCGCTGCCGGGATCGCGGGACCTGCGCTGGACGGGCCCCGAGGGCTGGCACTTCACGCTGGCGTTCTACGGGGAGGTGCCCGAGGACGCCACGCCGGAGCTGGAGGCACGCCTGGAGCGGGCCGCGCGCCGTACCCGGCCCTTCGCCCTCCGCGTGCACGGGGCCGGGCACTTCGGCGGGCGGGCGCTGTGGGCCGGGGCGGCGGGCGGGCTCGACACCCTGCGGCTGCTCGCCGAGCGCGCGGAGGCCGCCGCCCGGCGGACCGGGCTGCCGATGGAGGAGCACCGCCGCTACACCCCGCACCTCACACTGGCCCGGAGCCGGGGCACGGCGGATCTGCGGCCCTTCGCCGCGGCACTGGCGGGGTTCGAGGGGCAGCGCTGGGAGGCCGCCGAGCTCACGCTCGTACGCAGTCACCTGCCGGTGTCCGGGGTGCCGGGGGAGCGGCCGCGTTACGCGGCGGTGCGGGCCTGGCCGCTGCGCGGGTGAGGGACCGCCATGACGCCCGGGGCGGCCCGGCGGCCGGGTCCGGTGAGCGGTGCCGTTAGGCTCGAAGGGTGGACCCGAAGACCAGAAACCGCATCATGGCGGCCGTGCTCGTGCTGATATTCGTCGTCGTCGCCGTGGGGGCCGCCCTGGGCGGCTGAGACCGGCGGGCCGCCGGGTGGCGTCGCGCCTCCCGGAAGCCCGGCGCGTCCGGGGTGCGTGCTTGCCTGGAGTGGACTCGAAGGAGTTGGCTTGGGCGCCATGAAGTACACACAGCTCGGACGTACGGGACTCAAGGTCAGCCGACTCGTCCTCGGGACGATGAACTTCGGCCCGCAGACCAACGAGTCGGACAGTCACGCGATCATGGACTCCGCGCTCGGCGCGGGCCTGAACTTCTTCGACACGGCCAACGTCTACGGCTGGGGCGAGAACAAAGGGCGCACCGAGGAGATCCTCGGCACCTGGTTCGCCCAGGGCGGCGGCCGGCGCGACAAGGTGGTCCTGGCCACCAAGATGTACGGGAACATGGGCGCCGACGGCGAGGCCTGGCCCAACCACGACAAGCTCTCCGCCGTGAACATCCGGCGCGCGGTCGACGCCTCGCTCAAGCGTCTGCAGACCGACCACATCGATCTGTACCAGTTCCACCACGTCGACCGGAACACGCCCTTCGACGAGATCTGGCAGGCGATCGACGTCCTGGTCCAGCAGGGCAAGATCCTCTACGCCGGTTCGTCCAACTTCTCCGGCTACAAGATCGCTCAGGCCAACGAGCAGGCCGCCCGGCGCGGTTCGCTCGGCCTGGTCAGCGAGCAGTGCATCTACAACCTCGTCGAGCGCCGCGCCGAGATGGAGGTCATCCCGGCCGCGCAGGAGTACGGCCTCGGGGTCATCCCCTGGTCCCCGCTGCACGGCGGCCTGCTGGGCGGCGTGATCAAGAAGACGACCGAGGGCGGCCGCCGCGCCTCGGGTCGCGCGGCCGACGCCCTGGCCGACCCCGCCACCCGCGCCCAGCTCCAGGCGTACGAGGACCTGCTCGACAAGCACGGCCTGGCGCCCGGTGAAGCGGCCCTGGCCTGGCTGCTGACCCGCCCCGGCATCACGGGCCCGATCGTCGGCCCGCGCACCGCCGAGCAGCTGGACAGCGCGCTGCGGGCCCTGGAGCTGGAGCTCCCGGAGGCGGTGCTCACGGGTCTGGACGAGATCTTCCCGGGCCCGGGTCCGTCGCCGGAGGCGTTCGCCTGGTAGGGCTGCAAGGACACGGAGAAGGGGCCTCCCGTCGCTGTGACGGGAGGCCCCTTCTCCGGGGTTGCGGGCCGGGGCGCCACGGTCAGAACGGCATGTGGCCGCGGGCACGGCGACCGGCCGAGCCGCTCTTGCCGACCGCCTTGGAGCTGCTGCGGAACGGCTTGCTGAAGAGGCGGCCCAGGATGCCGGGGGCCTTGCCACCGGCGCGCGAGCCCAGGCCCAGCGTGCGCTGGGTGCCGCGTTCCGGGTGGCGCGAGAGGCGCGGCACGAGGAAGGCGAGTACGAGGAGGACGGCGCAGACCGCGACTATTCCGACGATCATCATGGTGATTCCTTGTCCTGGTGCTGTGGTGGGCGGGCGGTGTCTGCCACGCGTGCCCGATCGTCGGCAGCTGAATCCTCCGGGCGGTGTTGTCGTCCGCGCGCGGCGGACAGGAACGGTCTGTCCGGGAGATACCGGGGCAGGAGATGCTGGGCCGGGCCCGGGGGTGACCGCCCGGCGGACGACGAAGGACGAAGAGCATCAGAATGGGGAGGACGCAACGATGTCTCCGGTGACCGAGAAGTGGGGCGAGGTCCTGCGCACGCATCTGGCCCTCGGCGAGGAAGGATCGCCCGTGCGGGCCGCCGCCGCGTTCTCCGCCGATGCGGGGTTCTTCGCCGTCGCGGGGCGGGGGGACGAGGACGGGTGGCCGTACTTCCGCTCGATGGCGCCCGATGCGCAGGGCGCTGACGCGGACGACGTCGAGGCCCTGTGCACCGTGTGCGAGGAGGCCGTCCACCCCCGGGGTCTGCGGATCGCGGGCACGTTCTGGCAGCGGGAGAGCCGTGAGGTGATCTCCGACGTCGTCACCGGGAGCGAGCTGGAACTCGCCCTGCTGCGGGACGGCGACCGCGCGATGTGGGTCGTCCGGGCTGCGCAGGGCGTCTGCACGTTCGTGCTGGTGGACGGGGACAGCGAGGCGAAGGTCTCCGAGTCGCGGTCCCTGGCGCTGGACTTCGATTCCTTCCTGGTCGGGCAGGGGTACTGACCCCGGGGCGCCACTGGTCCGGTTCCGGTTCGGCCGGGCCGCCGCTCCCGGCCGGCCCGGTCAGCGGTCCCGCGAGCCGCTCCCCGAGCCGTACGCCTGAGGCTCCGGCTCCTCGTCCGTCAGCTCGGGCTCCAGTCCCTCCGACACGTCCGTACGCGGGCGGCCCGCATCGCTGCGCCAGGCCTCGAAGGCCCAGCCGGTCAGGACGACGACCGCCCCGCCCAGCAGCCATCCGCCGATGACGTCGCTGAACCAGTGGACGCCGAGCGCGATCCGGGTGAACCCGACGCCCAGCACGGAGATCCCGGCCGCCGCCCAGCACAGCCCGCGCCACCGGCGTGGCACCAGCGGCAGCAGAACCAGCAGCAGGACGGCGCACGACGTGGTGGCCGTCATCGCGTGGCCCGAGGGGAACGAGTAGCCCGGCGCCCGGGCCACCGGGTCCTGGAGCGAGGGCCTGGCCCGCTCCACCACGACCTTCACCAGCACCCCGGTCAGCGCGCCCCCGATCGCGGTGGTCGCCGCCCAGGCGGCCAGCCGCCACGCCCGCCGGTACAGCAGCCAGCCGGTGAGCAGGGCGACCGCGATCCGCAGCGTCGCCGGGTCCCACAGCCAGTCCGACAGGAAGCGCAGCGTCGCCGTCCACCCGGGGTGCTCCAGGGCCACCTCGTGCAGCCGGCGGGCGGCCCCCGCGTCCAGGCGCAGCAGGGGCGGCCAGGCCCCCTCGACGAGGAGCAGGAGCAGACCGAACGGCACCGCCGCGGCCGCGCCGGCCCCGACGGCCAGCAGCAGGCGGACGCCCAGCCGGCGGTCGGCGCGGCGGGTCCGGTCCTGGCGGGCGTTCCGGGCGGCGGGGTCCGGTTCCGGGGCGGGGGGTCCGGTGGGAGGTCGTGGCACGTCATGCTCCGGGGTCGGCGGTGATCGGTCCGGGCCTGCGGGCGCGGGCCGCCTCCAGCTGGGCGGCGAAGGCCAGCCCGAGGAAGAGGGCGATGGAGGTGAGGTAGGCCCACAGGAGCAGCGACATGAACGCGCTCAGCGGACCGTAGACGGTGTCGAAGGAGCCGCTGAGCCGGAGGTAGAGGCTCAGGAGCCAGGTCAGCGCCGTCCACACGACGAGGTAGAGGGCCGCTCCGAAGGCCAGCCAGGTGTAACCGGGCTGCTTGCGGCGCGGGGACCGGCGGAAGATCGCGCTCGCCGAGACGAGGGCGAGCAGGAAGCCCAGCGGCCAGCGCAGCAGGTCCCAGGTGTCCCGGGCGGTGTCGCCGAGACCGTACACGGAGGCCGCCGCCGAGACGAGTTCCCCGCCGGCCACCATCATCACGGAGCCGATGCCGAGCGGGATGCCCGCGCTCAGCGCCATCACCAGCCCGCGCAGGTACTTGAGGTGGAAGACGCGGTCCCGCTCCACCCCGTAGATCCGGTTGGCGCCGCGCTCTATCTGGCACATCGCGGTGGTGACGTTGGCCACGGAGAAGGCAAGACCCAGCCAGAGGGCGACCTCGGGGCCGTCGCCGTCGCTCTGCTGGTTGCGGTTCAGGGCGTCGTCCACCACCTCGGCGCTGGGACCCTCGCTGATGCCGTGGATGGTGAGTTCGGCGAGCCGTCCCACGTCCTCCGTGTGCAGCTCGGCCGAGAGACCGACGAAGGCGATCACCAGCGGGATGATCGCCAGGATCGTCTGCAGGGCCAGCGCGCGGGCGTGGCTGAAGCCGTCGGCGTAGCGGAAGCGCGTGAAGGCGTCCCGTACCAGCGGCCAGCGGCCGTACCGGCGCAGGGCCGCGAGCGCCTCGTCGCCGGACAGCTCGTCCCCGCTCATGTCACGGGTCACCGGGACCCGGGTCGCGGTCCCCATCAGCGTTCCCGTGCCGGGAGCATGACGGTCAGGGCGCCGGGCCGCACCTCCGCCGTGAGGCGCAGGCCGGGGCCCACCGGGTCCCCGTCGATCTCGCGCGGCTGCGGGCGGGCGAAGGTCAGCTCGGCGCGGCGGAAGGTGAGGAACTCGACGGGGCCGACGTCGCCGGGTGCGGACCGGGGCGGGGCGGGCGTGCGCCCGCCTCCCGGGTCCCTGCGGCGGGTGTCCGGGCCGCCCGCGCCCCGGCGCTTCGCGCGCAGCAGCACCCCCGCCGCGCGGAGCCAGCCTCCCGCGCCCCGGGGGTCGAACACCGCGAGGTCCAGCAGGCCGTCGTCGGGCTTCGCGGCGGGGACCGGGGCCGCGCCCGCCTGGACCGTTCCGATGTTGGCGAGCAGGACCATCCGGGCGGTACGGCGCAGTTCCGGGCCGCCGTCGAGACGGAGGGTCAGCCGCATCCGGGGCGTGCGCAGCCCCTTGGCCCCGGCGAGGACGTACGCGGGCCAGCCCAGGACCGACTTGGCCCGGTCGGAGGTCTCCTCCAGCATCGTCGCGTCCAGCCCCGCCCCGGCCATCGCGGTGAAGTGGACGGCGGGGAACCCGTCGCCCTCGATCCGGCCCAGGTCCAGGGCACGGGGTTCGCCGGTCAGGCCCGCCGCCAGGGCCTCGGCGGGGCCGAGCGGCAGGTGCAGGTGGCGGGCCAGCAGATTGCCGGTGCCGGACGGTACGAGAACCAGCGGGACGCCCGTGCCGGCCAGGGCGTCCGCGACCGCCCGTACCGTGCCGTCGCCGCCGCAGACCACCAACAGCTCGGTCCCGGCGCGCAGGGCCTCGGCCGTCTGGCCGCCGCCGGTGTCCTCGGCGGTGGTGGCCACGAACGGGGTGTCGCGGTAGCCGTGCTGGGCGAGGACCAGACGCAGTTGCTCCTGGGTGGCCTCGTCGGTCACCGTCGGGTTGACGATGACGGTGACCTGCTTGCGTGCCGGGGCGGGCCGCTCCTCGGCGGCGGCCACGGCGATGTCGACGGCGTCGGCCGGGGGGCGGCCCACCCAGGAGTGCCCGGGGAGCACGGCCCGGCCCACGACGAGCAGGGACAGGGCGCCGTTCGCCAGCCCGCCGGCCACGTCGGTGGGGTGGTGCATGCCCCGGTAGAGGCGCGCGAGACCCACGAGCAGCGGGAGGAGCAGCAGGAGCGCGGCGAGCGGCTTGCGCCACGGGGCCCTGACCCGGGACAGGACCAGGACGGCGAGCCCGGCGTACAGCGCGGTGGCCGCTCCGGTGTGCCCCGAGGTGTAGCTCGATGTGGGCGGGGAGTCGTCCATGCGCTCCACGTCCGGGCGGGTCCGGTCGACGGAGGCGGTGATCAGGACGAAGATCATCGACTGGAGCGACACCCCGACGGCGAGGAAGACCGCCTCGCGCCACCGGGGCAGCCGGGGGACCAGGACCAGCGCGAGGCAGGCCAGCAGGGTGAGGCCCACCACCGTGGCGGTGTCCCCCAGGGCGGAGGCGATCGTGGAGGCCGTGTCGAGGGTGGCGGTACGGGTGTCTTCGAGCGCCTCGACGGCCGTGTCCTCCGCGGTCATCGGCCAGAACTCCCGGGCGGGCCCGGTGATCAGCAGCCCGAATCCGGCGATGACGGCCGCCTGGCAGACCGCGAAGGCGCCGATCCGGGCCGCCGCCCGGGGGATGCCGGTGGAGAGGGCGGGGGAGTGGCCGGGGCGCGGGGGAACGGATGCTCCCCGACGACCGGTCCGACCGGTCCCGTTGTTCCCGCCGGCTCGTGCGGGGCGGACGCTGCTGCCGGCCTCCCCGGTCCCGTTCGTGTCTCTCGCCGGAACGCTGGTGCCCATCGAGTCCCCCCACGTCTGTTCCGCCGTCCGGCGGTTCGGGGGAGACCACTTCTCCCTCGGCGATACGCCGTATGCCCTGTCGTGAGCGGGTCAGACTTCCGGCCCGGTGATCCGCTTCCGCTCCTCGCGGGTCAGGGCCCGGAGAGCGGCACGGCCGCGGTGATGGAACGGCCCCCTTCCGGCAGCCGCGCGATGTCGACCTGGTCGGCGAGCTGGTGGACCAGCCACCAGCCCGCCCCCGCCGGCCCGCCCCGGCGGGGGTCCGGGGCGACGGGGGAGGCGGGGAGGACCTCGTCACAGGGGTCGGTGACGCTGATGGTGATCTCGCCGCAGCTCAGCGTGCAGACCAGGAAACAGTCCCGGGACAGGCCCGCCCGGTGGTGCAGCACATGGCCGACGAGTTCGGAGGCGATGAGCGTGGCGTCCCACACGCTGGCCAGATGTGCCGAGCGGTAGCGGGCGTCGGGCGAGCAGGACAGCGGGTAGAGGGCGAACTCCACCTCCTGCCGCGCCTCGGCGGCCGTCCTCGGCCGGGACACCGGCTTGGCCGTATCGGCCCCCTCGCTCTCCATGGGCCGACTCCCTTCGTCTCGTGCCGGTCAGGCCGTCCGGGGCTTCGGCACGGAGACACCCGGCGGCACCATGCGCTGGATCGGGATGCCCGACACCGCCTCCTCCTCGGCCGCCGCCTTGCGCAGGATCGCGTCGGCCGCCAGCAGGGCGTCATGGACGGTCCGGGTGCCGGTGCTCACACACAGCGTGTACGTCACGTCCTCCAGGCTCCGCTGGAGTTCGTAGTCGGAGTCCTGGGAATGGCGCAGCTGCAGATCGTTGTAGCGGGCCAGCAGGGTGCGCATGGCATCCGGGCTCGGGGTCAGCATTCTGTCCTCACCAGCCGTTGCAGAGGCAATGTGGCTCACCTTGTGCCCCGGGGCCCGGCCGCCATGCCTCCCCTCCGCCGCCACGTTCGGGGGACCGGGCCGTACGGGATTGCCTTCCCGGCCTTCGAGGACTCACCCCCGGCGCGCGAACCCGTCCAGCGCCGCCAGCACCGCCCGCCGGGTCTCGGTGCCGCCCATGTGGCCCGCGTTGTCGATGACCGTCAGCGTGGCGTCGGGCCAGGCCCGGTCCAGTTCCCAGGCGGTGATCAGGGGGCCCGCGAGGTCGAAGCGGCCGTGGATCAGGGCGGCCGGGATGCCGGTCAGGCGGTGGGCGTGGGCCAGGAGACGGCCCTCCTCGAGCCAGGCTCCGTGGGCGAAGTAGTGGGAGCAGATCCGGACGAGCGCCAGTTGCTCGCGGCCCGGGCGGCTGCCGTACGGGGGCGGCCCCGGGATCGCCTCCATCGACAGGACCGCGTCCTCCCAGGCGCACCAGTCCGCCGTCGCCTTCTCCCGTACGGCCGCGTCCTCGCTCTCCATCCGGCGGGCGTACGCCGCGACCAGGCCGGCCGGGTCGCTCGTCTCGGGGACGCCCGCGCGGAAGGCGGCCCAGGCCTCGGGGAAGAGCTGTCCCGCGCCACGGTAGAGCCAGTCGATCTCGCTGCGGCGGGTCGTCGTCACCGCCGGGATCACCGCCTCCGTGACCCGCTCCGGGTGCTCCTCGGCGTACGCCAGGATCAGCGTCGATCCCCACGAGCCCCCGTACAGCAGCCACGCGTCGATGTTCAGGTGCTCCCGCAGGCGTTCCATGTCGGCGATCAGGTGGGCCGTCGTGTTGTACCGCATGTCCGTCGCCGGATCGCTCGCGTGCGGCGTCGAGCGGCCGCAGCCCCGCTGGTCGAAGAGGACCACCCGGTAGCGGTCCGGGTCGAAGTACCGGCGGGAGCGGGGCGTGCTGCCCGAGCCGGGGCCGCCGTGGACGACGAGGGCCGGCTTGCCGTCCGGGTTGCCGCACACCTCCCAGTACACGAGGTTGCCGTCCCCGACGTCCAGCATGCCGCTCTCGTACGGTTCGATCGGCGGATACAGCGTGTCGTCCCGCGTTCGTTCCATCCCCGGGCCCTCCCTCGTGAGTCGGCCGGACAGCCTACGGCAGCGGCGTGGCCCCGCCGCCGCACCCCTCAGAACCCCTCGCACTCCGTCAGCTCCGGCCGCCCCGGCGGGTTCTTGTCGCCCACCAGGCCCGCCAGGTTCTCCTTGTACATGTCCTCCCAGACCCGGCCGGCCAGGATCGTCCGGAGCGCCGAGCACACCTCGCGCTTCAGCGTCGGGGTCCCCGGCCGCATCGCCACGCCGTAGCCCTCCGCGCCCTGGATGTTCTCCAGCCGCCGCACCTTGCCCGGGTTGGCCTCGACGTACCCGGCGAGAATGATGTCGTCCGAAGCCACCGCGTACACCTCGGACTTCGGGTCCAGCAGCTTGTCCAGGCAGTCCTGGTAGGTGTTGGGCTGGGACGTCGCCATGGTGAAGCCCTGCTTCGGCAGCGCCTTCTCGTACGTCGACTCCCGTGCCGTGCACACCTCGACACCGAGGTCCCGCAGATCGCTGGAGTCGTTGATCGTGTACTTCGCCGACTTCTCGCGGACCAGGAAGCCGCGGCTCGCCTCGTAGTACGGTCCCGCGAAGTCGACGCTGTAGCCGTCGGGGGCGGCCGTCTTGCGGTCGTCGGTGATGCTGTACGAGGCGATGACCAGGTCCACCTGCTTGGTCTTCAGTGCGGTGGACCGGTAGTCCGTGGCGACCGTGGTGAAGGCGACCTCGCCCTTGCCGTACCCCATGGACTCGGCGATCGCGTAGGCCAGGTCGATGTCGTAACCCCGGTACGTACGCGTCTTCCTGTCGAACTTGCTCAGCCCGGGCTGGTCGTCCTTGACGCCGATCTCCAGGGTGGGGTGCGTGTCCTTCCACCGTTCCTGGCTGCCGCTGCCGGCCTGCCCCCGCCCCTCCGCCGAACCGGACCTCTCGCCCTGCTTGCCGTCCTCGCCGTCGCCCCGCGCGGCCAGCCAGCCCGCCCCGGCCAGCAGCGCCACGCACACGACGGCCGCCGCGATCTGCCAACTCCGGTACCGAGCAAGCCGCCCGCTCGCCGCAGGGGAAGGCGAGGCGGGCTCCGGCGGCCGAACAGCCGTGCGCGGAGCGGGCGTCGGGGGTGTCGAGGGGTCCGGCGTGGAGACCGCTGTGGGCGGATGCGTCGCCGCTGCCGCCGTGCCCGCGTCCGGTGCGGCGGGGTCGTCGAGCACCTCGCGGAGCATCGCCTCCGCCGTGGCCGCGTCCAGGCGCTCCCGGGGGTCGGTGATCAACAGGCCCTGGATGACCGGGGCGAGCGGCCCGGCGTAGCGGAGTACGGGGTCGGGGGACTGCCGGATGTTCTCCTGGACCTCCCACACCTCGTGCCCGGCGAAGGGCACGCGGCCCTCGACCGCCTCGTACAGCGTGACGCCGAGCGCCCACAGGTCGGAGGCGGGCGTGGGGCCGGGGGAGGCGGGGGCGAAGAGTTCGGGGGCCAGGTAGGAGGGGGTGCCGATGACGCTGCCGGTCCGGGTCACCCGGTCCGCGCCCTCGAAGGTGGCGATGCCGAAGTCGACCAGGATCGCGAGGCCGTCGTCCCGGACGAGGACGTTGCCCGGCTTCACGTCGCGGTGGACGACCGATGCCGCGTGGACCGCCCGCAGCCCCTGGAGGACCTGGAGGCCGATGGACGCGGCGCGCGGCACGGCGAGGACCCCGTCGCGGCTCAACAGGTCCGCGAGGGACAGTGCTTCGAGCAGCTTCATCACGATCCAGACCTGGTGGGCGGTCTCGACCTGGTCGTGGACCGTCACCACGTTCACGTGCTCGATCTTGGCGATGGCCTCCGCCTCGCGGCGGGCGCGCTGCATCGCCGTCGCCTGCGTGCCCGGCGTCATGGCGTTCCGGTCGAGCAGGCCCTTGACCGCGACGAACCGGTTCAGCCGCCGGTCGTGGGCCTTCCAGACCTCGCCCATCCCACCGCTGCCGATCCGCTCCAGCAGCTCGTAGCGGCCGTCGATCACGGTCCGGGGGGCCTCGTCGTCCGGCCTGCGGCCGGCGAGGCGCCCGTCCTGCCCGTCGCCCGCTCTGCCGGCCCTGTCTTCGTTGTGCATACGACCCCCTGTGCACTACATGGACCAGGCCAGACTAGACACCTTCTAGGCGGCCGCGCCGCCGTTGCTCTTCAGCAACTGGCCGTTGATCCACTGTCCTTGGGGGGAGCACAGGAAGTCCACCAGATGGGCGGTGTCCCGCGGGGTGCCGAGCCGGCCGAGCGGGGTCCCCCGGACCAGGGCCTCGCGCAGGTCGTCGGACATCCATCCGGTGTCCACCGGGCCGGGGTTGACGACGTTCGCCGTCACCCCGAGGTGGGCCAGCTCGTGCGCGGCGGCGAGCGTGATGCGGTCCAGCGCTCCCTTGCTGGCGCCGTAGGGGAGGTTGCCCACGGTGTGGTCGCTGGTGAGCGCGACGATCCGGCCGGTGGCGGTGCCCGGTGCGCCGCGGAAGCGGAGACCGTACTCCCGGATCAGCAGCCAACTGGCCCGGGAGTTCACCGCGAAGTGCCGGTCGAACGCCTCCACGGTGGTGTCCAGCAGACCCGAGTCCACCGACTCCGCGTGCGAGAGGACGAGCGCGGTCACCGGTCCGCCGAGGTGCTGCTCGGCCTCGTCGAAGATGCGGGCCGGCGCGTCGGGGTCGGTGAGGTCCGCCTCGATCGCCGCCGTACGGGCTCCGGCCTCCGCCAGCTCCCGCGCGATGGACGCGGCGGCCCCGGGTTCGGCGCCCCACTCCATCCGGCGGTCGTACGGCGTCCAGTAGGTGAAAGCGACGTCCCAGCCCGAGGCCGCCAGCCGCCGCGCGATGCCCGCGCCGATGCCGATGCTGCGGCCGACGCCGGTGATCAGGGCGATGGGGCGGGCCGGGGCGGGAGCGGGCGAGGGCTGCGCGGTAGTCGTCACGCGGTGATCCTTCGCGACCCGTAGGCGTACGTCAATGAGGTTTCCGGTCACCGCGGCACCCTGTGCCGACCCGTGCTGACCTGCGGTGACCCGTCTTCCTGGTGGGCCGACGCGATCTTTCTGTTCCCCCTCGGCGACGCGTCTCAGGGGGCGGCCGGCCGGCAGATCAACGTGTGGCCCAGCCGGGCGACCGCGAGCAGGTCCGCGCGGTCCGCGCCGAGATTGGCCCGCGCCGACAGCCCGTGCCAGATCGACTGGATGAGCCCGGTCAGGGCCGAAGGGTCCGTGTCCGGGGGCAACTCACCCTCCTCGACGGCACGTTCGGCGCGGGCGCGGAGGATTCGCTCGTTGTGGCCCTGGAGTTCGGCGAAGTAGGCGCTGGTGTCGAGGGTGCTGGTGCTGTCGGCCATGGCGGCGCTGCTCAGCAGGCAGCCGGGGTGTTCGTCGTCGGGCCGGGTGAACTCATCCACGGAGTCGATCAGGACGCGTTCGACGACGGTCCGGAACTCCGTTGCGGCGACAGCCTGTTCGTAGATCTCGCGGTAGCGCTCGGCGTAGGTCCGTACCGCCTCCTCGAACAGCTCGGCCTTGCTGCCGAAGGCTCCGTAGAGGCTGGAGGTGGAGAGGCCGAGTTGCGCGGTCAGATCGCGGGTCGAGGTGCCCGAGTAGCCGCGTCGCCAGAAGAGGCGGGCGGCGTCGAGGAGCGCGCGGTCACGGTCGAAGGCTCGGGGGCGTCCACGTTTCGGCTGGGGCACGCTTGCATTGTAGAGCGATCGCACCATAATAAATTTATGGAGCGAACGATTCAGAAAAAGTTCCCGGTCGGCGACGGCAGCTGGGTCACGGTCGACGTGTACGGGGAGCCGGACACCCCGGGCCTCGTCGTGGTTCCGGGCGCGATGAGTGACGCCCTCGGGTGGCGTGCCGTCGCGACCGCCGTGGACGCGTGGCCGTCGGTGGCGGTCGTCAACCGCCGGGGCCGTGCGCCCTCGGGGCCGCTGACCGCCGCCTACTCCCTGCGCACCGAGGTGGCGGACCTCGGCGCGGTCCTCGACGGGCTCGGGGGCGTGCGGACCCTCTTCGGCTGGAGTTACGGCGGCCTCATCGCCCTGCTGACCGCGGACGAACGGCCGCTGGGCCAGGTGATCGCGTACGAGCCGGTGATACGGCCGTTCGGCCTCGACGTGCTCCCGGACCTCAAGGTGGCGGACGAGGCGGCGGACCGGGACACGGCCGTCGAGATCGTGCACCGGCGGATCGCCGGTCTCGACGGGGCGGTCGTCGACGCGCTGCGCGCCGACCCCGAGGTGTGGGAGGCCCTGTGCCGGCTGGCCGCGCCGCTCTACGCCGAGACGGCCGCGCTGTACGGGGAGCCCGCGCCGGACTCCCTCGCCCGGCGGGCGGACCGCGTCGACCTGATCGTCGGCGGGGCCCATCGCGGCACGCCCCCCTATGGAACGTCGTTCGACGACGTCGCACGGCGCGTCCCCGCGCCGCGGTCCACGAACTTCCCGGCCAGGGGCACATGGCGCACCTCCAGGCCCCGGCGGAGCTGGCCCGGCTGATGGAGGGGCTGGCCGCCGCCGGGTGAGCGCGGCGGGGACGCGCCCGACATGCGGCGGCGAGTCCGCCGACAGAGACTCGGTGGGGATCTCCGGTGCGTCCGCCCCCGGACGCATGACCAGATGGAGGAGGAACACGATGACCACATCGATCAGCGATCCGGTGGTGGAGAAGTTCATCGCCGCGGTGAACGCGGGCGACAAGGGCGCCTTCTTCGCCGATGTCCTCACCGAGGACGCCACCATGTCCGACGACGGCAGCGAACGGGACCTGGCGGCCTGGACGGAGAAGGAGATCTTCTCCCCGAAGGCCAACGGCCGTATGGAGGTCGTGGACGCCTCCGACGACGGCCGCGTCCTCGTCGTCGACTACACGAACGACACCTGGGGCACCATGCGGACCCGCTGGGTCTTCACGGTCACCGGCGACCGCGTCAGCCGCTTCGAGACGGGCCAGGCGCCGTCTTAGCCGCGCTCCCCGGCATCGGTCACAGGCGGCGGTAGGTCCGGCCGCCGCGCCGGGGAGGGCCGCCGGGTCGTCGGGCCCGGTCCGGGTGGCCCGTAGCGCGAGGTGGATCTCGGCGCGCACGGTGGCGTCGCCGAGGTTCTGGGCGAGGTGTTCGGCGCACTGGGTGAGCCAGTTGGCCAGGGTGGTGCGGTGGACGTGCAGTTCGGCCGCGGCGGGGGCGGTCCGGGCGTGGTGGTCCAGCCAGCAGGTCAGCGCGATCCGCAGGTGCGGCTCCAGACCGCCGACCAGGCCGAGCGCCCAGGACCGGGCCGCCTCGGTGTCCAGGAGGCCGGCCGGCAGCGTCTCCAGACGCGCGGGACCGTTCCCGTCCTCGCTCCCGCCGGCGTCGGCGGGCGCGGGCGCGCGGAGGGCGAGCAGCAGGTGCGCCTGCACGGTGGCGTCCTCCAGGTCCGCGCGGAGCAGCCGGGACAGCTCGCGTATCCGGGCCCGTACCGTACCGGCGGACAGACCGAGCGCGGCTGCGGCGCGGGGCTTGGAGCCGGTCCGGAGCCACACGAGGAGCAGGTGCTGGTGGGCCGGGGCCAGCGGGCGCAGCACGGCTCCCGCCCAGCGGGCGTACGGGGCGGTGGGCAGCAGGGGCGTGAGCCGGGTGGTTCCGACCGCATCGGCGGGGACGATGCGGCGGTCGGCGGTGGCGCTGTGCCGGGCGGCGGCGGCGTCGCTGTGGGCGGTGGGCATCTCGGCCAGGGGCAGCGGCCCGGCCATGCCCGCGAGCAGGTGGTGGCGCTCGCTCACCCGGGAGACCAGACGCAGGACCCGGCCGTCGTCGCCGCCCCGGTGCAGCTCGGCGACGACGAGTTCGCCGTCCAGCCGGCCCAGCAGGGTGCAGGCGTCGGCGTGCGGGGCGAGCGAGGGGCGGACGGCCCGCCACAGGACCTGGTGGGCGGTGGGGACGTCGGCGCCGGTGAGCCGGTAGACCGTGACATGGGTGAGCCTGTGCCCGCCCAGGGTGTCGGCGACGGCGGCGGTGTGGCCGGCCAGCAGCAGCCGGACGAGGGTGGTGTGCAGCCGCATCTGCTCGCCCCGCAGCTCCGCCGCCCGCTGCCCGCGCACGTCCAGGAGAGCCGCGGTGGTCGTGGCGACGCGGGCGGCCAGCTCCGGGGGGACGGTGGGCCCGGGGGCCAGGACGAGCACGGCTCCGGCGGCCGGACGCCGGAGGCAGTGCGGGTGTTCGTGCGGGTCGGCTGCCGCGTGCACGCCGTCGGCGGCCGCGGCGGCGGGGGTGCTGTAGACGGCTCCGGCGATCGGGTCGGCCAGCACCGCCCACCCCTGGACCAGCAGCGCGGCCTCGGCGATCAGATGCGCACCGGACCGGGTCGCTGCCCGCAGCAGCCGGTCCGTCGTCTCCCGAGCCTGCCGGGCGCCGCCGGGGCAGGCGGCCTCGTGACCGGTCGTACCTGTGGTGCTCATGGGGGAGAGCCTCTGCGGGCCGTGCGCACCGCGTACGGCGGAAGACCGTACGCGGCACGACAGTTGGGGAAGGGGGCCGGGGTGCGGATCAGGGAATGCGGGCGACCGCGCCCCATCCGGCCCGGGCCGTGGTGGTGCCGGTGTTCGCGTCGGGCCGCCAGTTCGGCCAGGACACCATCCCCGGCTCGACCATCTCCAGCCCGTCGAAGAACGCGACCGTGGTCTCCGGCTCCCGGAAGATGTACGGGATCGCACCGCTCGCGTTGTACTCGTCCTGGACGGCCCGGTGGGCCTCGTCGGACGCGGTGGAGTGGCTGAGCGAGAGGTAGCTGCCGGAGGGCAGGCGCTCCACCAGCCGCCGGACCAGGGACAGCGCGTCGTCCCAGTCCACGATGTGCCCGAGGACGTCACTGATGACGAGGGCGACGGGCTGCGTCAGGTCCAGGGTCTTGGCGGCCCCGGTGAGGACGGTCTCGGTGTCGCGCATGTCCGCCTCGACGTAGGCGGTCGCACCCTCCGGGGCGCTGGTCAGCAGCGCGTGGACGTGCAGGAGCACCAGGGGGTCGTGGTCGACGTAGACGATCCGGGACTCCGGGGCTATCCGCTGGGCGACCTCGTGCGTGTTGTTCGCGGTCGGCAGTCCCGCCCCGACGTCGAGGAACTGCCGGATCCCGGCGTCCCGGGCGAGATAGGTGACGGTCCGGCGCAGGAAGTCCCGGGACTCCTTCGCGAACGTCTCGATCAGCGGGTACTTGCCCCGGTAGGCGTCGCCCGCCGCCCGGTCGGCCGGGAAGTTGTCCTTGCCGCCGAGCCAGTAGTTCCAGACACGTGCGGAGTGCGCGACGCTCGTGTCGATCTGCGCGGGCAGTTCAGGCCCATTTCCGGTCGTACTCATCCTGTAACACCTCTCTGGTTCGGGCCGGACGTATCGCCATCACGCACGACACGTCCAGCATTCCCTGATACGTCTGCACGGGGTGGGGGCTGTCCCACACCTCCGCCGTGCCGGGCAACCCGCCCTCCCGCACCACGTGGTCGGCGATCTCCCGGATCTCCACCCGGTACAGGGAGAGCGCCGGAACACCGGTGAGCGGGTGCGGCGGTGCGTACTCGGGGTGCAGCTGCATCGTCACATCCCCACGTTCCGCCGTCTGTTGAAGCATCTCGAACTGCTCGCGCATCACCTCGTCGTCGCCCACCCGGCACCGCAGCGCGGTGACGGGCAGGACGGCCCAGAGGCGGGTCTGCTGTTCCTGGAGCCGCCTCTGACGCTCCACCAGGAAGTCCGCGCGCCGGTGCCGCTCGGCCGCGTCCCGCTCGGGGAACATGACCTCGTCCACGGCCATCGCGTACGCCGGGGTGCGCAGCAGCAGCGGAACCAGCGCCGGGTGCCAGGTCCGGACGACGCTCGCGGCGGACTCCACGCTCATCAGATCCATCAGCCAAGGGGCCATGGCATCCCGCCAGGGGTGCCACCAGCCGGGCATGTTGGCGGCGTTGAGCCGCCCCATGATGTCGTCGGTCTCCGCCGCGCCGGCCCCGTACAGGTCGAGCAGGGCGGACACCTGCCCCACGTCGAGGGAGGTCTGCGCCTGTTCCAGCCGCCGGAGCGTCGAGGGATGCCAGCCCAACTGCGTCGCCGCCTGCGGTACGGACAGGCCGGCGCCCTCCCGCAGGTGCCGCAGGCGGGCCACCAGGACCAGGTGCCGTGCCGTACGGCCCGACCGTTCGCGCGCCACGATTCCCCCTTCCCGCTCCGGCTCGATCTGACCGACATTCCGCGCAGCCTGCGCACAGTGCACACAGCGCACCTTGCGACGCTCGCACGGCGCTCCCAAGGTAAGCATGTCCGACTTCATCGCACGCCAACTCGGCAGGACCGGGCCGATCTTGCCCCATGCCCCTCCGTCCACCCGCTACGGGTACTCCGTACTCCGTGGCCGTACCCCCGTTCTGCCGTTCCGTGCACCGTCGTTCCGGCGGCCCGTTCTCTGGAGCCCACCGCATGAACCACCCGACCGGCCTGACCGACCCGACTCCGCTGAACCGCCTGGCCGACGTGACCCCCCTGGTCCACCCGGGACTGCGGTCCGTCGTCACGGCTCCGAGGCCCGCCCAGCCCCGCCCGCTCGACCTGCGCGTCCGCGCCCAGCGGATCCAGATCGACGAACTCGTCGTCGACGACCCCCACCAGGTCCTCGCCCACGCCCGGCAGGCCGCCCTCGACGACCCGGAAACGGCCGAGCAGTTGGGGTACAGCGCCACGGAACCGCTGCCGCTCCCGGACGCGGCGGCGCTGCTGTGCGCGCTCTACGAAACGGACGCCCTCACGGCGATGGGCCTGCGCCTCACCCGCCACACGACGCGCGTCTCCGCCTCCAACCAGCAGACGGAGCCGGTCTCGTTGGTGCGGTCGACGACGCCGGAGGACTGATCCTGCCGGTCGCTCACGTGGGGTGAGTGCGGGACGCGCGGCAGACTGGGGCGCATGGATTCAGGACTTGCCGCACTGCTGGGCGCCGCCGTCGGTTCCGCCGCGACGCTCGGGGCGGCGATCGTCAGCGGCCGTGCCCAGGCGCGGTCCCAGCATGCACAGCAGAGCCGCCAGCACCGCCGTGACGCGTACGCCCGGTACCTGAGCGCCCTCCACGACCGCGACCTCGCCATGGGCGCCGTGCTCGACGCGCTGCGCCCGGACCGGCCCGACCTGACCACGGTCGAGGAACGGACGGCCCGATTCGTCACCCTGGCCCGTGAGGTCCACCGGACCTGCGAGGTGGTCATCCTCGAAGGCCCGGCCACTGTCGCGGCCGTCGCGGAACGCGTCACCAACGCCTCCGCCGACCTCTCGTACGTCATGCGGACCATGGCCGAGGATGCCCGCTCCGGCGACACCGCCCGCAAGGCGGAACGCTCGGCCCTGGCCACCGAACGGGAGCGGGTCCTCTACGAGGCGGTCAAGGAGTTCCGCCTGGCGGCCCGTGCGGCGATCGGTCAGGCGGTCTGACGGTTGCCGGGACGAGACCTGGCGTGCCTGGATCCTGCCGCATCGGGCGGCAGACCTACGCCTCCCTCTGACCGAGCGGGCGAATTCGTTTGACGGCGTCGGGAGAATTCCTGGCATGGGTACGGATATCAGCGGCTTCATCGAGTACCGGGCGCCGGGGGACGACCGGGAGCCGGTCTGGTTCGGCGCACACGACCTCAGCCCCCTCAACGACGACGTTCGCAATTACGACGCGTTCGGGTGTCTCTTCGGGGTGCGCAACTACGCGAACTTCCGACCCTTGGCCGCAGACAGGGGCTTTCCCTCCGACGCCTCGGGCGAGTTGAGCGCGCGGCTCGCGCAGCTGACCGAGTGGTACGGCGAGGACGGCTTTCACAGCGCCACGTGGATCACCTGGGCCGAGGTGAAGGCCGTCGACTGGGACGAGCCCGCGGAGAAGCCCGACAGCCGCCTTCACGAGTACCGGCAGACGCCGAGCGGATTGAGGATGACGGGCAAGTCCTCCTGGAGCGCGGAGTTCGGCGAGGCTGTCGGACTGGAGCGGGGCGATGTCCGGGAGTGGCCCGAAGGCGCTGAGTGGTTCATCGGGGGCACGCTCTACAGGTCGGTCACCCTCCGCCGCAGGTATGCCGTCACCGAGACCGGCGAGTGGCGACCTGTCTGGGAGGCCATGAAGGGCCTCGCGGAACAGCACGGTGACGACAACGTGCGGTTGGTGGTGTGGTTCGACGACTGATGGGGTCCGGCAGGAACGACTGGATCCCCGCGCTGGGCGGCGGCACCTGGCCGCTGGACTGGCGGTCGCGACCCACCGCACGGCCTTCGGGTTCCTGGCACACCGGCTCGTGGAGAAGCTGCCCCCACGGCCGGAGGAGACGGCGGAGCCCACGCCTCCGCCGCCGTCACCTCTGCCTCTGCCCCTCATCGCCTGCGACGGGCCGGGCGAGGAGCACCTGTTCCGGCCGCACGCATCCTGGGTCACCACCTGCGGGCCCTGCCACCGTGAGCGGCAACGCGCCCACGCGGCCGAGCTGCTGGCCCGCGCCGAGGCCGACCCCGCGCCCACGCCGCCGTCCTGGCGGGAGCGCGTCGCCGCCGAGACGCGTGCCGATGGGGCCTCCGGCTAGGGAACCCGGGCCACCGCGACGTACATGCCGCTGTGCTCCTGCTCGGGCGCGGGAGTTCCGTTGAACCACTCCGGGGCCTTCACCAGGCCGGGGGTGACGATCTCCAGGCCCTCGAAGAACCGGGAGAACTCCTCCCGTGTCCGCAGGGCCAGTTGGATGCCGCCCTTCTTGTACTCGTCCCCGGCCCGCTCCCCCTTCTCCTCGTTCACGTCGGACGCGCCGTGGGACAGCACGACGTAACTGCCGGGCGCCATCGCGTCCGTGAACGTACGGAGGATGTCGATGGGCTTCTCGGCGTCGGGGAGGAAGTGGAGGAGGCCGAGCACGGACAGGGCGATCGGGCGGTCGAAGTCCAGGGTCTCGCGGGCCGCGTCGAGGATGAGCGCGGGCTCGCGGACATCCGCGTGGACGTAGTCCGTCACGCCGTCCGGGCGGCTGACCAGCAGCGCTTCCGCGTGGCGCAGGACGATGGGGTCGTTGTCGCAGTAGACGATCCGCGCGGAGGGGCGGATCTCCTGGGCTATCTGATGCAGGTTCGGTTCGGTGGGGATGCCGGTGCCGATGTCGAGGAACTGCGTCACGCCCTGGCCCGCCAGCCACGCCGTCGCGCGGTGCATGAAGGCCCGCTGCTGGCGGGCGCCGATCTTCGCCTCGACGGGGAGGAGTTCGGCCACCTGCTGGTCCACCGGGTAGTTGTCCTTGCCGCCCAGCAGGGCGTCGTAGACCCGGGCCGAGTGCGGCTTGCTGGTGTCGATCGGGGGTGAGGCGCCTGTGCCGTCATACCGAACTCCAGATACACGTGGTGTGGACCAGTCAGTCGACGCAGTCTGCCACAACGCCTACGGAGTTCCGGCGGCCACCCAGTGGCCCACCAGGTCCGCGTAGAGCGGGCTCTCGTCGAGGAGTTGGACATGCGTGCCGATGGCGGTGCGCTCACCGTCGAGCACCAGGACGCGCGGCGCGCGCAGCGCGGAGCTGATGCGGTGCGCCACCACGACGAGCGTGGTGCCCCGTGCCGCGAACGCCCGCTCGGCCCGCTCCTCCGCCGCCGGGTCCAGGTGGCAGCAGGCCTCGTCCAGCAGCACGACCGACGCGGGGGACACATGGGCGCGTGCCAGCGCCACGAGCTGCCGTTCCCCGGAGGAGAGCGGGGGGCCGTCAAGACCGACGGGCGCGTCCAGGCCGCCGAGCCGGTCCACGAGGGCTCGCGCACCCACGGCCGTCGCGGAGGCGAGGAGGTCGGCGTCCCGGGCTCCGGGGCGCAGGTAGCGGAGGTTGTCCCGCACGGTGCCGGTGAAGACGTACGCCTCCTGCGGGATCAACGTCACCGCCCGGTGGAGCCAGGCCCGGTCGACCTCCGTCACCGGCACGCCGCCCAGGGTCAGCCGGCCGTTGTCCGGTGCGGCAAGCCCGGCCAGCAGGGTCGTCAGAGTCGACTTCCCCGCACCGCTCGGCCCGACGACCGTCAGATGGGAGCCGGCGGGGATGTCGAGGGAGAGCCTGTCGATGACGGGAGCCGCGCCGGGGCCGTAGGCATAGCCGACGTTCACCAGGGACAGGTCCGGGGAGTGCGGGGTCCGCGGGCCGGCGGTGGCCGGGCCCTCCGCCGGCCCGCGCGACGCCTGCGTCGTCGACCGGCTCAACTGGCGCAGTACGGTCGCCAGCTGCACGCCCCACGAGCCGAGGACGGCGACGAGCGAGCGCAGGGCCGGAGCGACCCCGCTGATCAGATAGCTGGTCGCGCCCAGCAGTTCGCCCACCGACAGCGCCCCCTGGTCCAGCAGCCGCGGTGCCGCCAGGAGCAGGACCAGCAGGGGGAGATGGCTGCCCAGCGACACCAGCAGGGTGGTGGCCGACGCGGCCCTCGCCACCGCCCGGACCGCGTCCCGGTGGTCCGTGACCCGGGCGGACAGGTCGTCGGCCACCCGGTCCCTGGCGCCGCACGCGACGACGTCCCGGATGCCGTCGAAGGTCTCTCCAGCCGCCGCCGTGAGCCTTTCCTCGGCGCGGAGTTGGCGGCGCTGGCGGCGGGCGAGGACGCGGAGCCGGGGGGCGCAGAGGAGCAGGGTGAGCAGGACCGGGGGCAGGGTGACCGCCGCCACCGGCGCGGACAGGGCGGCCAGGCCCACGAACGCCATCAGCAGCGAGACGCCGAGCTGCCGCGCCGAGCGCAGCAGGGCGGACACCAGTGCCCGTACGGTCTCGACCTGGACCGTCAGCCGGGCCACGCCCGCGCCCGCTCCGTCCCGCGCTCCCGCCGCCGCGCGGTGTACGGCCCCCGCGGCCACGGCCGTCACCAGTTCGTCCCGCAGCGGCTCCACGAGCCGTCCCAGCCACGGTGTCAGGGTCCGGGTCATCAGGGCGCGGAAGACCATCGCGGCCCCGAGCAGACCGATCCAGAAGAAGCCCTCGGCCGGGCGGCCCGCGAGGAAGCCCCGGTCCAGAGCGGCGGCCACGAGAAGCCCGGAGGCGAGCGCGGGAACGGCCTCCAGCAGTGACCACCCCGCCACCGCGACCGCCGCTCCGCGGTGCTGCCGCAGGAACCCGGCGAACAGGTGCCGGTCGATGGGGCGCGGGGCTGCCTCGCTCATACCGACTCCTGGGGGTGCGGATGCGGGTCGTGCTCCCGGGCGGCTTCCTGCGCGGTTTCCGTTTCCGTCCCGGTGCCCGCCGCGAAGAGGGCCCGGTAGCCGTCGAGTCGCCACAGCTCCTGGTGCGGGCCCAGAGCGCGGACCCTGCCGTTCTCCAGCCAGGCCACCAGGTCGGCCCGGGCCGCGGTCGACACCCGGTGGGCGATCAGCACCCGGGTGCGGCCCGACCAGGCCGAGGCCAGCGCGGAGCCGACCCGCGCTTCCGTCGCGGTGTCCAGGCTCGACAGCGCGTCGTCCAGGACGACCACCGTCGGATCGTGGACCAACGCACGCGCGATTCCCAGGCGTTGGACTTCGCCGCCGGAGAGGGGCGCGTCCTTGAGCGGGGTGTCGTAACCGTGCGGCAGGCGGGCGATGAAGTCGTCCGCCCGCGCGGCCCCGGCCGCCGCCGCCACCTCCTCGCGTGCGGCGTCCGGGCGGGCGAAGGCGATCGTCCCGGCCACCGTCGTCCCCAGCAGGGCGGGACGCTCGAAGGCGTAGCCGACGGCGGCGCGCAGGGCCCGGGGAGTCAGCTCCGGCAGGGGTACGCCGTCGATGGCGACCAGGCCCGCGTCCGGCTCCCGCAACCGCCCGATCAGCGCCGCCAGGGTGCTCTTGCCCGCCCCGGACCGTCCGACCACCGCGAGCGCCGTGCCCGCCGGGACGACCAGGTCCACGGATTCCAGGACGAGCCGGGTACCGGAACGCACCGTCACCCCCGACAGGGTCACCGTGCCGGGGCCGCCCGCCGGACGGGCCCGGGTTCCGGGGGCCGGGACCGGCTGGTCGACGACTTCGGCGACCCGGCGCGCACCGGCGGCGGACATGCCGAGCGCGAAGAGGGCGTCGAGCTGGTCCAGCGCGGCCATCGCGAGCGCCGTGTACCCGACGACCGCGGCCAGTTCGCCCGCGCTGATGTCACCGTGGAGGAGGGCGAGACCCCCGGCGCAGAGGACCAGCACCTCGACGGCCGGGATCAGCAGGCCCACCTGCCATCCGGTGTCCCGCTGGAGCGCCCAGACCCGGTGTCCGGTGCGGGACAGCTCCGGCAGGGGCTCCAGGACCCGGCGCGTCTCGGCCGCCGCGGTGCCGCTCGCGCCGATGGTCCGGGCCCCGCCGAGCGCTTCCAGCAGCAGGGCGGAGATCCTGCCCTGGGTCTCCTGGTACCGGAGGAAGAGCCCCGATCCGCGGTTCATGAACATCCGGGCGATGAGCACCAACGGGGGGACGCCCAGCGAGAAGCAGAGCCCGATCCGCCAGTCGAGCAGCCAGAGCGCGACCACCCCGCCGAGCGAGGTCAGCACCGCGGCCGAGGCCGTGACCAGCGTGACCCCCGCCGATCCGGCCTGCGCGCATCCGGCGGAGAGGCGCCCCGCGAGGTCCCCGGCGGGGAAGTCGGCCGTCCCCGGCACCCCCGCGTCGAGGGCGCGCCGGACCAGGGAACGGCGCAGCGCCGCCACCGTGCCGGAGCCGTACCCCCCGTTGGCGAGGGTCTGGAGGGCCCCCGTGGCGACGACGAGGGCGAGGAGCGCGGCGCACACGAGGACGGGGCCGGTGGCGGGCCGCCGGGCGACGACCGTGTCCAGGGCCCGCGCCATCGCCCAGGGGAAGGCCAGCGTGCCGGCCGAACCCAGGACGGCGGTGGCGGAGGCGAGGACGAACCAGCCACGGGTCCGGGCGGTCGCGTCCCACACCAGTCGCCGGGGAGACGTCATCGGGATCCTTCCGGCCGTCCGTGGCTCCCGCGGGGGGCGGACGGGCACGGGTGACGGGCACGGATCGCGGTGAGCCGTGCGTACGGGAGACACGGCGTGCGCCGGACAGGTCCGCGAGGGGCCCGTCCGGCGCACGGCTGCTACTGCTGCTCGATGCTGGTGATGGAGCAGGTCCAGGTACACGTCCGGGTGCAGCCGGCCAGCGCGACGGACTCCTCGCCCTCCAGGGTCTGCAGCTCGTCGACGTCGACGGTCATGGTGTTGTCGATCATGATGGTGTCCTTTCGTCGTGCGTGATGTGCCCGAACACCGCCGAGGATGGGCGGTGCCGCACGGTCGCGTCGGCGACCGTGAGTCCAGGGGGAGCGGGAGAGCGGCGGCGGTCGGGGAACCCGGCCGTCAGGAAGCTCACCAGCCGGTCGGTGAGTTCGGCGCCGCCCCGCTCCTGGAGCGGGTGGTGTCCCGCTCCCGCGATGTCGAGGCAGTCGTGGGGCGCGCGTTCGGGGCCGCCCGCCCGGGTCAGTGCCCGGCGGAGTCTGCGCGTCTCGTCCACCGGCACGACGGGGTCGTCACAGCCGTGCAGGGCGAACAGCGGAACGCGGATGCGGTGGGCGAGGCGTTCGACGTCCCTGGGGCCGAGGTCGTCGTCCGGCGGCTCCCCCAGGCCGTGCCGGTCGATCAGCGCACGCACGGCGGGCGACGACCGCTCGCGCAGCCCGCGCGCGGACAGGAACGGGGCGATCACCGCGCAGCGTGCCCAGGCGTACGGGTCGGCGCACACGGCCAGCAGGGCGAGGAAGCCCCCGTAACTCGTGCCCAGCAGCACGGGTGGTTCGGCGTCCGGCGGGCGCTGCTCCGTGAGCGTACGGACCAGGACGCGGATGTCCGCGAGGTCGGGTACGCCCCACGCGCCGTGGATCGCCTCGGCGTGGGCCCGGCCGTAGCCGGTGCTGCCGCGCTGGTTGGGGGCCACCACCGCCGCCCCGGCTTCCGACAGGCGCGCGAGCACCGGGTCGTGGCCGAGCGTCCAGTGGTCCTCCGGACCGCCGTGCAGCGCCACGACGACCGTGGGCGCGGTGCGCCAGTCGCCCAGCCGGACGGCCTCGAACCGGCCGGACGGGGTGGCGAACCACTCGGTGGGGGCGTGGGGAGTCGCGGAGGCGTCGAGGGTGGAGGACGCGGCCCCGGAGCGGGGGGACCGTGCGCCGTGCGCTGCGGTGTCCGGGACGCCGACCAGGTCCGCGGGGCGGTCCGGGGCCGCGTACACGACGCGCAGCCCGCCCTCGCTCCAGCCCGCCACGGGGTGGAACGCGCCGGGCGGCAGCTCGGCGTGCCGGGGCCGGTCCGCCGCCACGTCGTACAGGAAGAGGCGGGCCTGCGCGCCCCGGGAGACCCGCAGCGCGACCCGCTCACCCGCCGGGTCGGCGGCCAGCGGAAGGACCGCTCCGTCCAGGGAGTTGAGCCGGTCCGGGAAGTCGAGCCGAGGCCGGTGGCCGAGCGTGGCGCGGGCGATCCGCAGCCGCCCGTCGCCCGGGTCGCTCGCCGTCAGCAGCAGTCCCGAGGCCGGTGCCGAGAGCAGCAGCCGGTGGATGCGGCCCTCCGGCGGCGAGGGGAGAGCGCGCCAGGTCCCGTCGCGCAGGTCGAGAGCGGCGGGGCGCAGCCCTTCCGGCCCTTCGAGGTCCGTGGCGTAGCGGCAGCCCGTTCCGTCGAGCGGCAGGAGGGCGGTGACCCGGCCCGGCAGGGTCACGGGATCGCTCAGCCGCAGCGGCGCGGACCGGACCCGCCAGACGCGGGTGCGGCCGTCGTGAGCGGTCTCCACCGCCAGCGCGAGCGTGCCGCGCGGGCCGCCGGGCACCAGGCGCAGGCCCCGCGCCTCCACGGACAGCCACGCGGCCGCGTCCTCGGCCGGGCCCGGGACCCCGGGACCGGTCCCGGCCGGGGAGAGGCCCCGGGGTCCGGCGAGCGGAGTACCGGCGGTCATGGTCCCCGCGGTCACCGCTTCCGCGGACGTCGGGCGGGAGAACAGGAGCAGGTGTTGACCGGAGCCCGCCGCGCCGCGCAGCCGCAGCAGCCCGCCGCATTCGGTCGGCAGCACCTGGGTGGCGGTGGTCTCCGCCGGGGCGCCCTCGTGGAAGCGGGGCGAGTCCTCGGCGTACGGGGGACGGGTGCCGTCGAGGTCCCACCACCCCGGGGCCAGTGCGCCGTCGGACGTGGTCACCAGGCAGGCGGCGAACCGGGACCGTGCCGAGAAGCGGAAGCTGATGCGTTCCGGCCGCCGGTTCATCGCGCTCCCACCGTGGTACGCGGGTTCCGGCCGACGGGCGGGAAGAGGTCCGGGGCGTCCGGCATCCAGAGCCGCGGGCCCCCGTCCCGCAGGCGCAGCAGCATGCCGACCGTGCCGGCGACACCGGTCTGGTAGCCGCCGGTGACCGCCTCCAGGGACTCGTCGGGCACCACCAGCAGCCCGTCGCGCCGAACGGCACGGGTGCGGATGCACGCGGCCAACTGACCCGCCTGGTCGTGGTAGCGGGGATCACCGAGCGCGGCGGACAGGTCGAGCAGGAACTCGGCGTTCCCGGCGAGCCCGTGACAGGCGGCGGGGGAGGAGAGCCACATGGCCTCCCGGACTCCGGCCGCCGCCAGTACGGCCGCCTCCCGGTGGCGTTCGTCGCCGGTCTCGGCCCAGAGCCGGACCAGGAACGTCCCGATGCCGGAGGAGCCGCTGCACCAGTGCGTCTGCCCCACCGGCCCGTCGGCGTCCCGGTCCCCGGCCGCCCAGACCGCCCGGCCGTTCCCGGTCCGGGCCAGCCTCACCAGGGTGTCGCCGGCCGTCCGGGCCGCCCGGACGAGATCCGCGCGCTCCGCCGCCACGCCTGCGGCCAGCAGGAACGCGCCGATCCCCGCGATGCCGTGGGCGAACCCGTAGTGACGGGCTCCGGCCAGGTTCGAGTCGAAGGTGGCCGGAACGGGCCAGATCACGCCGGCGGGGTGATCCTCCGCCGCCGCCACGATCGCCTCGGCGCCTTGCACCGCCCGGTCGCGGAAGTCCGGGTCACCGGTCGTGCGCCAGAAGTGCAGTTGGGTCATTCCGGCTCCGGCCGCCCCGTGGCAGATGTCCCGGTTGGGCCAGTCGACGGGGACCGCGCGCGCCAGCGCGGACGCCTCGGCGGCGACGGAGTCGTCGCCCAGCAGCAGGGCCGCGTCGAGCAGCGCCCAGGCGGTGCCGGAGCGGCCGAAGTGCAGCCCGGGCAGAAGCGTTCCGTCGGCGGTCCGGCCGGTGGGGAGGCCGGCGAGACCCCGCCGGGTCCACTCGGTCAGCTCCGCCACGCCGTCGCGGACGTCGGCTCCCGCGCCCGCCGCCGCGGCCCGGGTGAGCACGGCGAGGACGCCGGCCGAGCCGTACTGGACGTTCAGCGGGTCGGTGGTCGCGCCGAACGCGCTGACGTCCCAGAGGTGTCCGCCGCTGCCGGGACGGGTGCGCAGCAGGTAGGCGAGGCCATCGGCGAGCAGCCGCTCGCGCTCCTCGTCGCCCAGGGCCGGGAGGCCGCCCTCACCCGTGGAGCCCGCGACCGGAGTGATGCCCCCGCCGGTCCGTCCGCTGTCTCCGCTGTCTCCGCCGCCCCTGCTGTCTCCGTCTTCTCGGTCTCCGTCGGCGGCGCGGTGGCCCGCGCCGGGCAGCTCCGCGAGGACCTTCCGTACCCGGGGCAGTTCCCAGCGTTCCCCGGGGAGCGGGGAACAGAGGGCGAGGAGCAGGGGCAGGAGCGGTGCCGACCAGCAGTGATCGGCGATCGCCGACCTGATCAGCGACTCGGTACGGTCGCCCACCGGGCGGTCGTCGGGGACCAGGAGCATGTCGACGCCTGTCGCCAGGTGCAGCAGCACCGCGCCGAGCCCGTAGAGATCACTCGCGTACGTGGGGGGCGTGAAGTCGTAGTCCCGCAGCGAGGACACCTCGGGGCCGACATAGCCGGGGGTGTACCCGCGGCGGACCGGAACGCCCTCGGGGGCCAGGTACTCGACGTCGATGAGCCGGACCCGGCCTTCCGGCGTGACCATGAGGTTGTTCGGCGAGAGGTCGCGCAGCACCCGCCCGGTGCCGTGGACCGCCGCCACGATCTCCACGATCTGCCGGCCCAGGTCCAGGAACTCCGCGAGTTCCCGCACCGGTTGCTCCACCAGCCGGTCGCGCAGCGTCCGCCCCGGCACGAACTCCTGGGCCAGGAACAGGTTCCCGCCCTGGGCGAACAACTCGACCGCGGCCGGGGTGAGGCCCAGCGGGGCCAGCGCCTCCAGCATCTCGGCCTCGTGGCGCAGGGTGTCCTGGAGACCGGTGCCGTCCATGCGGACGCCGACGTGCGCCCGTGCCTCCTTCACCACGACCCGCCCGCCGGTGGTCTCGTCGGTCGCGAGGTACACCCCGCCCTTGAAGGCGTGCCGGATCGCCTTGGCGACCACGTAACGGCCGTTGAGACGGACGGACTTCCTCGCGGGTCCGCTCTCCGGCTTCCGCGGCCCGGCCACCTGCCGCGGCCGGCTCGGCACGGCCCCGGAGCGGGCCACCGCCTCCGGGGAGGGCGTCGGCTCCGGGAACGGTGGCGGTGCCCACGCGGGGGTGGTGACCCAGGCCTGCCGCCGGTCCTTCTCCAGTCCGCCGTCGGGACGGCGCAGCCGTACGTCCGTGTCCCCGTCGTTCGTCGTCGTCCGCACCCCGCTGAACACGCCGTAGCGGTAGTGGACGAGGCTGCCCGGCGCGTACGGCCGGTCCGACAGGATGCGTGGTCCGCGCAGCCCCAGCGTCGCCTCGTGCAGCCGCCGGGCCAGCCGGCGGAACAGCTCAGGCTCGTCGGGGTAGACCGTGATGAACTTTCCGCCGCCCCCGCGGTCGGCGCGCCCGCCCGTCAGCAGGGCGACCCGGTCCAGGGCTCCCGCGAACTTGAAGGAGGCCCGCTCCTCGACCAGGACGTCGGCCGCCACCGCCAGGACCAGGGCCGCGGACAGCGGGGTGGCCGACAGGTGCAGCTTCCAGCCCTGCTCGCCGCTCCGATGGCCGTGCGGCCGGACCGAGCACCAGAATTCCCCCTGCTCGACGGACCACAGAGTCGCTCCGCGCCGGTGCAGCACCCCTTCGACGATGCCGGGCAGCAGGCCGGTGTCCAGCGCGAAGAAGCTGCCGCTGTCGTGTTCGTCGCGGTGCGTACTCACGGGCGATCCTTCCTGGCCGGTGCGGTGCGGTGCGGTGCGGTGCGGGTCGGCGGGGGCGGTGCCGCGTGCGGGACATGGGGGGCGACACAGAAGGTGATGGCACGTCACATGCCTTTTCAGCCACGGCAGATCGAAAGATCTGCCGAGTTGTCCGGGAATCGCAGACCGGCCTCGGCCGGGGTCTGCCTATCGTGGCCGCGAGCGATCCCCTGATCGCCACGGGTGACGTTAGCGGTGTGCCGAGGGGCCGGTGCACCACCCGTTCTGGGGGTTGTGATCAAGGGGGGCCGTCGCATCGACAGAGCCGAGACCGGGCTGCACCGGGCCCGGAAGACGATGGTCATCGCCACCGCGCTGTACCGCGGCAGTCATCTGGTCGCGGGAGGGGCCGTGGTGGCGCAGCATCAGCGCGACCGCCTGTTCCCGTGGCTGGCGCTGGGGGCCGCGGTCGCGGCCACCGCTCTCATCTGGTTCATGGCGGTCCGGCGCAGACGGCTCGTCTCCTGGGCCGTGGGCCTCGACGTCCTGGCGATCGGCTGCCTGCTGCCCTTCGGCGCGTATGCCTGGGGCGGTGCCCACGCCCAGGAGTCGATCGCCTGGGTCATGCTCCTGGGCGGATCGTCCTCGGCCATGGCCGCTGTCGCCTTCCGGGCGCGCCTCCTCGCCGTCGCCGTCGTGCTCCTGGTGGTCACGCATCTCGCCGGGTACCTCCTGGTGGAGGCGGACGCCTCCGTGACCGGCGCTCACCTGAACGCCCTGGTCTTCTCCGCCGTCGTCTCCTGGGTGCTCACCTGGTATCTCTGCCGTCAGGGCGAGCAGGTCGACTCCGCCAACCGGCGTGCGCTGGCCGCGGAGGCGCAGCGGGCCAGGTTCGCGGAGCGCGTGGCCCATCACAACGCGTTGCACGACACCGTCCTCGCCACCCTGACGGCCATCGCCCGCGGTGGCGTCGACGCCAACACCTCGATGATGCGCGAGCGTTGCGCGCGGGAGGCCGCGTACCTCAGGAGGCTGGTCGAGCAGGGGGACGACCGTGATCAGGCCTCCGAGGTGCGCGCCGCACTGGAGGAGTCCGTACGCGCCGCCGAAGCGCTCGGGCTGCGGGTGACCGCCCGCTACCACGAACCGCCCGCCGTGCCCGGTGAGATAGCGCTGGCCATGGCACGCGCCGCGACCGAGGCGCTCAACAACGTGCGGTGCCACGCCGGTACGGGGCACGCCTTCCTGACCGCCGCCGGTGACTCCGGCCGGCTGGTCGTCACCGTGGTCGACCGGGGCCGGGGGTTCGCTGTCGGAGCCGCCGGACCGGACGGAGCGGACGCCTCGGCGGGTGCGGAGGCGTCGGGCGGAGCGGCGAGGCCGCCCGGCCCCGCCCGGCCGGGCGCCGGCGGGATCGGGCTCGACCGTTCCGTGCACGCCCGGATGCGCGGCGTGGGAGGGCGAGCCTTCGTGGACAGCGCCCCCGGCGAGGGCGTGCGCGTGGAGCTGAGATGGCCGGGGTGATCACCGTCGCCGTGGTGGACGACGACCGGATGCTCCGGGACGGCATCCGGTCGTGGTTCGCGGGGGTCGAGGAACTGGACCTCGTCGCCTGCGCCGCCACCGTCGACGAGTTGCTCGCCGGCCCCGGGGAGCCGCCGGACGTCGTGCTGCTCGATCTCATGCTCCGCGACGACCGGCCGCCCGCCGACAACATCCGCCGGCTGCGGGCGGCCGGCAGCCGGGTACTGATGATCAGCGTGGTGGCGGACCGCGACCGGATCGTCGCGGCCGTCACCGACGGCGCCGACGGCTTTCTCACGAAGGACCAGGAGCTGTCCGTACTCGTCGAAGCCGTCGGCGAGATCGCGGCCGGGCGCACCGCCCACTCCCCGGAACTGGCCTTCGCTCTGGCCTACGACCGGGGTTCCGTGCGCCCCCGGCTGTCCCCCCAGGAGCGCGAGGTGCTGGTGGGGTACGCCTCCGGGCTCACGCTGAAGGCCACCGCCCGCAGGGCCGGGATCACGGTGAACACGGCGAAGTACTACCTGGACCGGGTGAAAGCCAAGTACCAGGAGGCGGGCCGGCCGACCTACACCAAGATCGACCTGGCGACCCGGGTCCGCGAGGACGGCTGGCGTTGACCCGTACGCGCACGGCATCCGAAGATCGCTGATGTGAGCCACCCTTCTGATCCGCCGCCGCCCTCGTCCTCGCCCTCGGACGGGCCGCCCCGTACGGACGCGGCGCCGCCCCCGTCCGCCACGCCTCCTCCGTCGCCCTGGGCCCCGCCGTCGTCGGCGGGCGAGCCGCCGCACCCGCCCGAACACGCCTGGCGGACCGGACAGGCCGGGCCCGCCCGGCCGGGCGGCCAGGGCTGGGACCGGCCCCCGGAGTGGCGCCGCCCGCCGACCGGGCCGGTGCGGGCGCCCTCCGGGTCCCGCTACGACGAGCAGGGGCGCAACGGGCAGGGCGGTCGGTTCGGCTGGATCGGTGAGCTGTCGGCCGTCGTGGGGCTGGTCGTGGCGGGCGTCCTGGTCGTCAGCATCGGCGGGTTCGTCCTTGCGGAGCTGCTGGACGCGGGGCCCGCCGACGCGGACAGCGACCTCTTCTTCGAGGACCCCGTCGCCGATTTGGTCGTCCAGCTCCTCGGCATCGCGATCGCCATACCCATCGTCCTGTGGGGCGCCCGCGTGATCGGCCGGCGGCCCGCCGGGACCGTGTCGTCCGTCGTCGGGCGGCTGCGCTGGGGCTGGCTCGGGCGGTGCGCCGCCGTGGGCTTCCCGCTGATGGCCGTGCAGATCGGCGTGCTGATCGCGTGGACCTGGAACGACGAGCCGGTCGGTGAGTCGGGGACCGGCTTCCCGGGGTGGCCCGTCTTCCTGCTGAGCCTGGCCGTGATCCTGGCGCTCGTCCCGTTCCAGGCCGCCGCCGAGGAGTACGTCTTCCGGGGCTGGCTGGTCCAGGTGGTCGGCCGGGTCGTGCGCACCCCCTGGCCCGCGGTCGTCGTCGCGTCCCTGCTGTTCGCCCTGGCCCACGGGTTCGGTGAACTCTCCGGGTTCCTCCTGCTGCTGTATTCGGCCCTGTGGTGGGGCTGGCTGGTGATCCGTACCGGCGGGCTCGAAGCCGTGATCGTCATGCACGTCGCCAACAACCTGCTGGCCTTCGGCCTGGCGGCCGGCTTCGGCGAGCTCGCCGGCACCGAGACCGCCGCCGACGCCCCCTGGCAGGCGATGGTGGTCGAACTCGTCTTCGCCCCGCTGTACTGCCTCACCGTGGCCCGGATCGCCGGCCGCCGCGGGATCGAGCGGGTGAGTCCCTGACCCCTGACGGAGGATCCGTGAAGCGGCGCTGACGCTGCCCCGCACGCCGTATCCGCTGGGCGTCGCCTTCGGCCGAGGAGCGCTGCGACCGGGCCGGTTCAGAACTCCACGGTCAGCTGCGCGCGGACGTGCGCCCGCAGCACTCCCGCCATGTCCGTCGTGCAGTCGCTGATCAGCCACTGGATCTGGAGGCCGTCCATCAGGGCGATGAGCTGCTGCGCGGCGGCCGGCGGGTCGACGTCGTCCCGCAGTTCGCCCGCCTCCCGGGCCTGGAGGTAGGCGCGTTCGGTGTTGGCGACGGACGTACGGTAGCGGGCCTCGAAGTACGCGTGCGCCGGGTGGTCGGGGGCTGTGGCCTCCGCCGCGACCACCGAGAACAGCTCGACGATCCCGCGCCGCTTGGCGTTCAGCTCGGCGAGGTCCACCAAGCGGCGCAGATGGTCCACGCCCCGGGTGACGCCGAGCGCCAGCCACTCGTCGTCCACGTCGTCGCGGCGCTGGAGGACGGCGAGGAGCAGCGCCTCCTTCGTCGGGAAGTGGTGCAGGAGCCCCGGGTGGGAGATGCCGCAGCGCGTGGCGATGACCCGCAGCGAAGCGCCCCGGTAGCCGGCCTCGCCGAACAGGGTCATCGCCTGGTCGAGGATCTCGGTCCGCTTGGCCCGGCCCTTGGCGTAGCCGCGCCGGGTTCCCGGGGTCACGCGTATCCACCCGCTGTCATCGCCACGCCTCTCTCGCTTCCGCCCCAGATTCTCACAGGGGTCAATACTTACCAAGCGGTCGGGATTGAGCGTACGGTACTGCGAGTGCCGCCACAGCCGTCGCGGCCGTTGTGGCCGTCGTGAGAGGAAGTCCTGTGGGTCCCAAGCCGCTGTACCTCGACCCCGCGCTGCCCGTCGCGGAGCGGGTCGCCGACCTCCTGGGGCGCATGACGCTGCCCGAGAAGGTGGGCCAGATGCTCCAGCTCAACGCCAAGGAGGGCGTGCGGCACCTCGTCGAGGACCTGCACGCGGGCTCGATCCTGCACGCCTCCCCGGAGCGGGTGCGCGAGGCCGCCGCGCTCACGGCGCGGACCCGGCTGCGCATCCCGCTGCTCGTCGCGGAGGACTGCATCCACGGGCACTCGTTCTGGGAGGGCGCCACGATCTACCCGACGCAGCTCGGGATGGCCGCCACCTGGGACCCGGAGCTGGTGGAGCGGATCGCGCGGGCGACGGCGGTGGAGGTCGCGGCGACCGGGGTGCACTGGACGTTCTCGCCGGTGCTCTGCATCACCCGGGACCTGCGGTGGGGGCGGGTGAGCGAGACGTTCGGCGAGGACCCGTTCCTGATCGGCGAGCTGGCCTCCGCGATGGTGCGCGGCTACCAGGGCGAGGGCCTGGACGACCCGACCGCGATCCTGGCCTGCGCCAAGCACTTCGCCGGGTACTCCGAGACCCAGGGCGGCCGGGACGCCAGCGAGGCGGACATCTCGCGCCGCAAGCTGCGCTCCTGGTTCCTGCCGCCGTTCGAACGGGTCGCGAAGGAGGGCTGCCGGACCTTCATGCTCGGCTACCAGTCGATGGACGGTGTGCCGATCACCGTCAACAACTGGCTGCTCAACGAGGTGTTGCGCGGCGAGTGGGGCTACACCGGCACCCTGGTCACCGACTGGGACAACGTCGGCCGCATGGTGTGGGAGCAGAAGGTCTACGCCGACTACGCGCAGGCGTCGGCGGCGGCGGTCCGCGCGGGGAACGACATGGTGATGACCACGTCGAACTTCTTCGAAGGGGCCCAGGAGGCCGTCGCCCAGGGCGCGTTGACGGAGGCGGAGATCGACGCCGCCGTACGCCGCATCCTGACGCTCAAGTTCGAGCTCGGGCTCTTCGAGAACCCGCGCCACCCCGACGCCGGCCGGCAGGCCGAGGTCATCGGCAGCGGTGGGCACGCGGCGCTGAACCTGGAGGCGGCCCGCCGCTCGCTGGTGCTGCTGGCCAACGACGGCACGCTGCCGTTCGCGGGCGGCCTGGAGGCCGCCGGGGAGGGGCGGCCCACGGGGCCCGGCCCCCGGACGGTCGCGGTCATCGGCCCCAACGCGGACGACGCGCAGACCCAGTTGGGCGACTGGGCGGGCTCCTCCGGACAGGCCGACTGGCTGCCGGACGGCCAGCCGCGCGCCATGATCCGTACGGTCCTCGACGGCTTCCGCGACCGGGTGCCCGCCGACTGGACCGTCGCGTACGCGCCCGGCGCCCGGATCCTGGAGGTCGGGCCCGACCCGGAGGGGAGTTCTTCCCCGACGGGCAGCCCCGCCCGGAGGTCGTCCACCCGGCCGCCCCCGACGCGGAGCTGATCGCCGAGGCCGTCGCCGCCGCCGAGGCCGCCGACCATGTGGTGGCCGTCGTCGGCGACCGGATCGAGCTGATCGGCGAGGGCAAGTCGACGGCCACTCTCGAACTCGTCGGTGACCAGGTCGCGTTGCTGGACGCGCTGGCGGCGACGGGGAAGCCGCTGGTCGTCGTCGTCATCAGCTCCAAGCCGCTGGTGCTGCCGCCGTCCGCGCTCGACGCGGCGGCGATCGTGTACGCGGCCAACCCGGGCATGCTCGGCGGCCGGGCGATCGCCGAACTCCTCCTCGGCCTGATCGAGCCGACCGGGCGGCTGCCGCTGTCCTTCGCCCGGCACGCGGGCCAGCAGCCGACGTACTACAACCAGGTGCGCGGCCAGCACGGCACGCGCTACGCGGACCTCACCCAGCGCCCGGCGTTCGCGTTCGGCGAGGGGCTGAGCTATTCGACGGTGGCCTACACGGACCTGGAGGTGCTGACGGCCGTGGTCGACGAGACGGAGACCGTACGGGCCCGGGTCACCGTGACCAACACGGGGGCGCGGCCCGCGCTGGAGACGGTCCAGGTGTACGTGAGCGACACGGTGACATCGGTGACCTGGGCGGAGAAGGAGCTGAAGGCCTACCGGCAGGTGGCGCTGGCCCCGGGGGAGTCGCGCGAGATCCTCTTCGGGCTGCCGGTGGCCGAGTGCACGCTCGTGGACGCGGAGGGCGTCCGCAGGGTGGAGCCGGGCCGCTTCGAGCTGCTGGTGGGCCCGTCGTCCCGGGACGAGGCGCTGCTGCGGGGGAGTTCACGGTCAAGGGGTGAGCCCTGGACGGTGGGCGGCGGCCGAGGGGACCGCCCCGCGCGCGATCGCGGGCGCACTCGGGGCGCGCAAAGAAGAAGCGTTTCCCCGTACGGGTACTACCCCGTACGGGTGTGGCGCGGCCGTCCGGACGGCGGTGGGGCGAGCACAATGGGGCGGCGGTTCGTGCAGAGGCGCGCAGGCTCCTCTCCCGCACCTTGTGCTCAAGGAGGACCGGTGGCGGACAGCTGGACGGTTCAGCGGACCGGGCCCGGGGACGCCGCGCGCACGCGGGCGCGGGAGCAACTCCTGGAAGCGGCCAGGGAGCTGTACGGCGTCAACGGATACCGGGCGACGGCCGAGCACGACGTGTGCGAGGCGGCCGGTGTGCCCGTCGAGGTGCTGCGGCAGGAGTACGGGTCACGGGAGGGGCTGCTCATCGCCCTCCACAACCGGGTGACGACGACCGGGCTGCGGGCGGCGGAGCGCGCCCTGCTGACCGAGGGCATCGACGCGTGCTCGATCGAGGAACGGGTCCGGCTGCTCTTCGACGCGTATGTGGAGGCCGTCACCAGCGACCCGCGCGAGGCCCGCGTGACGTTCGTCGAAGTGCTGGGCGTGAGCGCCGTGGTGGACGAGCACTGCAAGCTCTGGCGGGCGCTGTGGACGGAGTTCCTGACGGGCGAGGCCGAACGGGCGGTGGACCGGGGTGAGGCGGAGGACCGGGACCACCGGGTCGACGTGATGGTGATGGTCGGCACGGTGCACGAGCTGATGGCCCACCACGCCCGCCGCTGCCGCCGGGCCCGCCCCGGCGAGGTCTCGGGCGAACTGACGCAGCTGGCCCTGACGATGCTGGGGTCGCAGCGGAGCGGATGAGGTCGCGCCCGTGCGGGCGGAGGCGGAACGCTCGCGGCCGGGGACAGCCGGCCCGCCGAGCTGACACGCTGACCGTATGACGCAGCGTACGAACGTCACCGTGCACCGCCTCGACCTCGGCTCCTTCGTCCGGCCCGCGTCCGAGACCGGCGGGCCGCACCCCCGGGTCGAACCGGTGCTCGCCTACCTCGTCGAGCACGGGCGCGGCCGGATTCTCTTCGACACCGGGATCGGGGCGGGGGACCCCGGCGCCGAAGCGCACTACCGGCCCCGGCGTCGGCCGTTGCCGGGTGCCCTGGCCGCCGTGGGTGCGGCACTCTCGGACGTGGACCTCGTCGTGAACTGCCACCTCCACTTCGACCACATCGGGGGAAATCCCCTGCTGGCCGGGGTGCCCGTCGTGGTCCAGGAGAGCGAACTCGCCGTCGCGCGGCGGGGCGGGTACACCATCGACGCCCTGGTCGACTTCCCCGGCGCGGTGTACGAGGAGCTGGCCGGGGAGGCCGAGCTCCGGCCCGGGGTGTGGATCGTGCCGACCCCCGGGCACACGGACGGGCACCAGTCGCTGGTGGTCCGGCGGGACGACGGCACCGTCGTCGTCCTCGCCGGGCAGGCCCACGACTTCGCCTCGCACTACGCGTCCGACGAGCTGGCCCGCCGCGCCGCGCTCGACGGGGTGGCGCAGCCGCTGCCGCCGTACCGGCCCTGGCTGGACCGGCTGGCCGCGTTCGACCCGGCGCGGGTGTTCTTCGCGCACGACTCCTCGGTGTGGGAGCCGTGACAGCCGGGGTCAGACCGGGGCCGAGACCCGCGCCTGCGCCGGTACCCGTGCCGGGGGCCCGCCCGCGTACGGGCCGCCCAGCCCCCATGCCTGGTGCATCGCGTCGGCGAACGTCGCCGCCAGGAGGTGTTCCCCGCTCGGGCCGGGGTGCGTGCCGTCGTACGTGTCCGTGTGGATGTCGTAGCCGGGCGGGCGCGAGGCCAGCAGGAGCGGGGAGGATGCGGTGTCCAGGTCCGCCACCGCCTTGGCCAGCAGTTCGTTGAAGCGGGCGCAGGAGGCGGCGAAGGGGGCGTCCGTCTCGGCCCGGATGTTCGGTATCACCGGGAGCAGCACCATGCGCAGACGCGGGTTCGCCGTGCGCGCCGCCGTGACGAACGCGCGGGCGTTCGCCGCCGTCTGCTCGGCGTCCGTGTAGAAGCCGAGGTCTATCAGGCCCAGCGAGACCAGCAGGACGTCCGCCTCCGTCCCGCGCACCGCGTCCGCGATCACCGGGGCCATGTGCAGCCAGCCCTCTCCCCAGCCGGACAGATGGCGGCGGGCGGCGGGCGGGAAGGCCGGGTCCGCGTACGCGTGGGAGAGCGGGGCGTCCGCCTCGGCGTCGTACAGCGTCGAGCGCGGGCCGACGATCTCGTACGGGAGGCCGGGGAACGCCTCCAGGTGCTGCCACATCCGGTAACGCCAGGTGAAGTCGCCGGCGTGCCCGATGGTCATGGAATCGCCGACGAAGAGGAAACGCATGGCGTCATCATGGCCGATCACCGCTCCGGCCTGCGACGTGACGATGGACACTTGGGCCATGCGCCTGTATCCGACCGGGCCGGCGGGCACCGGTACCGCCGCCCTCACCGCCGCTGTTCTGCTGCTCGCCGGGGCCGGCCCCGCCGTGGCCGACGACGGGCGGCCGGACCGTGACTTCACGATCGAGGACCCCCGGATCACCGAGTCCAGCGGCCTCGCCGCCAGCCGCGCCCACCCCGGCGTCTACTGGACGCACAACGACAGCGACGACGGCCCCTACGTCTTCGCCGTCGACTCCCGCACCGGGAAGACCCTCGCGACCATCACCCTGCGGGGGGTGGGGGAGCCGAGGGACGTCGAGGGCATCTCCATCGGGCCCGACGGCGACCTCTACGTCGGCGACATCGGGGACAACCTCGACGGCACCTGGAGCCACGTCTGGATCTACCGCTTCCCCGAGCCGAAGCAGCTGCGCGACGCCACCGTCGACGCCGTCCAGTACGACGTGAAGTACGCCGACGGGGCCCGCAACGCCGAGGCGCTGATGGTCCACCCGAAGACCGGCCGCGTCTACATCGCCTCCAAGAACGAGGACGGCGGCGGCCTCTACGAAGGGCCCGCGAAGCTGACCGCCGGGGGTGTGAACACCTTCCGCCGGGTGGGCGAGGTCCCGTGGGTCACGGACGGGGCCTTCTCGCCCGACGGGAAGCGCCTGGTGCTGCGTTCGTACTTCAGCGCCCGCGAGTACGCCTTCGAGAACGGCCGTCTCGGCGAGGACCGGTCCGTCGCCGCCCCGTTCCAGCGGCAGGCGGAGTCCGTGACGTACACGGCCGACGGCTCGGCCCTGATGTTCGGCTCGGAGGGGGCGGGCAGTGACGTCGTCCGGGTGGAGGTGGAGGGCGGCGGTTCCGGGGGCGGACAGGAGCAGGGGAAGCCCTCGGGGAGCGGTGGCGCCGGTGGCGAAGCCGGTGACCAGGGCGGTGGTGGCGGTGGCGAGGAGGGCGACGGCAAGGGTGGTGCGGGGCTCGGTGCGGCGATCGTCGTCGGGGTGGGCGTCCTGTGGTTCGCGCTCCGGCGGAAGCGGGTGCAGGGGTAGGGGCCGGGGGAGCCGGTTGCCCTCAGCACCGGATCCCTCGGGCCTGGGACCTCAGTCGTCGTCCGTCACCGGCCACACCTCGTAGTGCAGCGTCCGGTCCCGCTTCAGCCGGTGCGCGAGCGGGACCAGCACGCCCTGCACCACCGGGTACTTGCGCGACAGCATCCGCGCCGCGTGCGTGTTCTCCTTCGTGCCCGGCCGCAGCAGCCGCGCGTGCGCCCTGATCTGCGGCCCGGTCGGGACACCCCGCACCGTGCAGGGGGCGAGCTCCACCCGCGGGTGGTTGCGCATCCGCTCGACCTTCCAGGCTGAGGAGAACGTGCGGATGAACGCGTGATCGCCCTCGACGGCGATGTTGACCGGTGTGCCGACGGAGGTTCCGTCCTGCCGGTGGCTGCTCAGCAGGACGGCGTACTGCTTGACGAAAGGAGCGAGCTCCCGGCTGGCGTCCATACCTCCATTGGGGCACGGTGCTGCCGCCCTGTCATGTGCGGGACGCAGCCCGTTCCGCCGCCCGCTCCCGGACCAGCATGTCGAAACCGGCGATCAGCCGCTCCAGCCCGAACGCGAAGTGGTCGAACTCGGAGCTGAAGGTGTCCTCCGCCATGCCCGCCATCATCGGGTACGCGCCACTGAGCATGGCCCGCTCCAGGTAGGGCCGCTGGTTGTCCCAGAACGCCTCGTCGCTCAGCCCGGTCTGCGCCACCGCCTCCGCCGCGTCGGCCTGGGTGCGGGCGAGGCCCTCCACGAAGCTGTTCACGGCGATGATCACGCCGATCAGCTCGGGGTCCCGCAGCCCCATGCCCCGCAGCCCCGTGAGCGCGAGCTCCAGTCCGCGCAGGGCGCTGGGGCCGAGCACCGTACGGGCCTGGTTGATCTTCAGCAGCCAGGGGTGGCGGCGCAGGGTGTCCAGGTGGCCCCGGGCCATCCGTTCGACCGCCTCGCGCCACTCGGCGGGGGGCTCGCCGGGGTGGTCGGCGAACGGTTCGCCCAGCACGCGGTCGAACATCAGGTCCAGCAGCTCGGATTTGCCGGGGACGTACCGGTAGAGCGACATCGTGCCCGTGCCCAGTTCGGTGGAGAGACGGCGCATCGAGACGGCGGCCAGCCCCTCCGCGTCCGCGACGGCGACGGCGGCGGTGACGATCCGGTCCAGGGTCAGCCCCGGTTTCGGGCCGCGGCTGGGGCGCTCGCCGGTGCCCCACAGCAGCTCCAGGCTGCGCGCGATGTCGCCGCTCCCGGTGGCCGACCCGTCCGCCTTCGACGCGGCCCCGGCTGTCGTTCGGTCGTTCGTCATGTCCTCAGCGTAAGGGGCCGGACAGAAAGTGAGTACACCGTACTCATAATCGGGTACGGTGTACTCAGTTCATGCGGCCGAACGGTCGGGAATCTGGCGGAATCAGGGGGTTGTGCCATGTCCGCATCCGGATACGCGGTGCTCGCCGAGGGCGTCGTGAAGCGCTACGGGGCGAGGAAGGAGAAGGGCGGCGGCAAGCGGGCGCTCGACGGGTTCGACCTCGCCGTCCGTCCCGGCACCGTCCACGGCCTGCTCGGCCCGAACGGGGCCGGCAAGACCACCGCCGTGCGGGTCCTCGCCACCCTCCTGCGGTACGACGCGGGCCGGGCCGAGGTCGCCGGGATCGACGTGGCGCGCGAACCCCGCCGCGTCAGGAGCCGGATCGGGCTCACCGGCCAGTACGCGGCCGTCGACGAAGGTCTCACCGGGCGGCAGAACCTGGAGATGTTCGGGCGCCTCTTCCACCTGGGCAACCGCCGGGCCCGGCAGCACGCCGGGGAACTGCTGGACCGGTTCGGCCTGACCGAGGCGGCCGACAGGGCCGCCACGGAGTACAGCGGCGGCATGCGGCGCCGGCTCGACCTCGCCTCCTCGATGATCCTCCAGCCCGATGTGCTCTTCCTGGACGAGCCGACGACCGGGCTCGACCCGCGCGGCCGGGGCGAGGTCTGGGAGGCGGTCCGGGCGCTGGTGGCCGGCGGTACGACGGTGCTGCTGACCACCCAGTACCTCGACGAGGCGGACCGGCTCGCCTCGCACATCACCGTCATCGACCGGGGGCGGGCCATCGCCGACGACACCCCGGACGCGCTGAAGAACCGGGTCGGCGGCGACCGGATCGAGGTCGTCGCCGCCGACGCGGGGGACCTGGACGCGGTGGCGAAGACCGTCGACCGGGTGGCCGGGGGCGGGCTCGTCGTCACCGACACCCCCGCCCGCCGGGTCCACGCCCAGGTCGCCGACCGGGTGGCCGCGCTCACCGAGGTGGCCCGGAGCCTTCAGGACGACGGCATCGCGGTGGAGGACATCGGGCTGCGCCGCCCGAGCCTGGACGACGTGTTCCTGCGGCTGACGGGCCACGGCACCGAGAACCACGACGCCCCGGAGGTGGCGGCATGAGCACCATCGAACGGAATCCCGCGACGACGGACGTACGCGGCCCCGGAGTCGGCCCCGACCCCGGCCGCGGCCTCGCTCACTGGGCCGTCGTCGACTGCTGGAACATCACCCGCCGCACCCTCACCCACTATCAGCGCCGGCCCGCCGCGATCGTCTGGCAGCTCGGCTTCCCGATCCTCTCGCTCCTGCTCTACGGCTATGTCTTCGGCAGCGCGATGAAGGTGCCCGGGGGCGGGGACTACCGGGAGTTCCTGATGCCCGGCATGTTCGCCATGACCATGGCCATGGGCTTCATGAACACCGCCGTGGCCGTCGTCACCGACGCGTCGAAGGGGGTCGTCGACCGCTTCCGGTCCATGCCGATGGCGCCGTCCGCGTTCGCCTCCGGACGCGGGGCGGCCGACCTGGTGGTGGCCGCAGCCGAACTCACCATCCTGGCCGTCACGGCCCTGCTGATCGGCTGGCGCGCGGACGGCGGGGTGCTCGGCGCGCTCGGGGCGTTCGGACTGCTCCTGCTGCTGCGGTTCAGTCTGATCTGGGTCGGCGTCTGGCTCGGCATGCTGGTCCCCACACCGGAGGCGGCGGGCGGGCTGTACGCGGTCGCCTTCCCCCTCACCATGATCTCCAGCACCTTCGTCTCACCGTCCCTGATGCCCGACTGGCTCGGCTTCGTCGCGGCCTGGAACCCGATCTCCTCGACCGCGACGGCGACGCGCGAACTGTTCGGCAACCCGGTGGCGGGCGGCGGGACCTGGGTCGAGGAGCACGCGCTGCTGATGGCGGTGGTGTGGCCGCTGGTGATCACGCTGGTGTCCCTGCCGCTGGCGGTCCGCCGCTTCCAGCGCCTGAGCCGGTGAGGGGCGGAAAGGAGCGGTCGGGGCGGGCGTCGGCGGCGTAGGGTCAGGCCTCGTGCCGACGACCGCGACCCCCCTGCCGATCACCCCGCCGCCCTTCAGCACCGCCCGCCTCGACGCGCTTCCCCTCGAACCGGCGTACGCCGAGGAGATGGCGGCCGTCCTCGCGGACCCGGCACTCTACGGGTTCACCGGGGGCGAGCCGCCGGCCCCGGACGCGCTGCGGGCCCGGTACGAGCGCCAGTGCGCCGGGTCGCCGGACCCGGGGGAGCGGTGGTGGAACTGGGTGCTCCGGGTCCGTGAGGACGGGAGCCTCGCCGGATATGTCCAGGCGACGGTCCGAGGGCCCCGCGCGGAGATCGCCTGGGTCGTCGGAACGCCGTGGCAGGGCCGGGGTTACGCGAGTGAGGCCGCGCGGGGCCTGGCGGCGCACCTGGTCCCGGCCGGGGGAGTCCGCGAACTCGTCGCCCACATCCACCCCGACCACGCCGCGTCCGCCGCGGTGGCGGTGGCGGCGGGCCTCGGTCCGACCGAGGAGTGGGAGGACGGCGAGCGGCGGTGGGCGGCGAGCATGCCGCTGCCTCCGATGCCGTAGGCGTGACCGGGGCCGGGTCCCGTTCAGTCGGGCTGCTTCTCCAGGTGGGCGAGGACGCGGTTCGAGATCCGGGCCAGGCTGTCCAGCTCCTCCTGGGTGAGCGCGTCGATGAACAGCCGCCGGACGTGCTCGACGTGCACGGGCGCGGCCTCCTCGATCGCCGTGCGGCCGGCCGGGGTGGCGACGATGAACGCGCCGCGTCCGTCGTCGGGACACTCCTCCTTGGAGACGAGACCGCGCTTGGCCATCCGCGCGACCTGGTGGGACATGCGGCTCTTCTCCCACTCCACGAGCTTGGTGAGGTCCATGAAGCGCATGCGCCCGCCGGCCTCGGTGAGTTTGGCCAGCACGATGTAGTCGGCGGGGGACATACGGGAGTCGGCCTGGACCCGGCGTGAGAGCCGTCCGATGAGCTTCTCCTGCATGCGGATGAAGCCGTCCCAGGCGGCCTGCTGCTCCGGGTTCAGCCAGCGAGGCGTCGCGTTCATGCAAGGAGCGTAGCGAGGCCGTCCCGGGCGCCTCCATCGGAGGCCCGGCGTTCGCGGCAAGTCTCCCGCGTACAGCTCTTGTTGACGCATCAACCACCCATGTCTAGGGTGGATGACACGTCAACCACATGGTGGAGGGGAATCCCATGAGCGCCCAGAACAAGGCCGGACTCGACGCGCTGCTGACGCCCGAGGAGAGCGTCGTGGTGCTGATCGACCATCAGCCGTTCCAGTTCGCCAACCTGAACAGCCATGAGCCGACGATGGTGGTGAACAACGTCGTCGGCCTTGCCAAGGCCGCCAAGGCGTATGGCGTGCCGACCATCCTGACGACGGTGCTGGAGGAGCGCGGCGGCCTGCTGATCCAGGGCGTCCAGGACGTGTTCCCGGAGCAGCGGCCGATCAACCGGACGCTCATCAACACCTGGCAGGACGAGCGCGTCGTCGACGCCGTCAAGGCGACCGGCCGCAAGAAGCTGATCCTCGCCGGGCTCTGGACGGAGATATGCCTCGCGATGCCGGCCCTTCAGGCGGTGGGTGAGGGGTTCGAGGTCTACGCCGTCACCGACGCGTCCGGGGGCGTGTCGGCCGAGGCCCACGACATGGCGGTGCGGCGCATGGTCCAGGCGGGCGTCGTGCCGATCACGTGGCTGGCCGTGATGGCCGAGTGGCAGCGCGACTGGGCCCGCGAGGAGACGATCGCGGGGGCCATCGAGGTGCAGGCCCAGCACGGCGGCGCCTCGGGCGTGGCCTTCGCCTGGGAGACGCAGCTCCTGGCCCGGCCGTGACCGGAGCGCCGCCCGACGCCGGAACAGGAGGACTGACGAGCCCCTGGGCCCTGTCGTCGAACTGGCCCTAGGGCACGGAGCGGGTGCCGCAGGGGTTCGTCCTCGCGCGCAGGCCGGTTGTCAGTGGCGGCTGTGAGGATGGGGACATCAGCGCGACGGACTGACCGGCACACGGATTGAGGGGGACCCCATGGGCGCCTGGGAAATCGGCCACTTCGACAACGACACCGCGGCCGACTTCGGCGGCCGGGTCGACGACGCGGAGCCGGGCAGGAAGGCGGACGTGCTCCGGGACGTCCTGACCGCCGTCGCGGGCACGGGCCCCGAGGACTACGTGGACGGCGGGGAGGAGGCGGTGGCCGCCGCCGCGCTGGTCGCGGCCCAGTGCCCCGGCGGCGACCCCGTCACCACGCCGTACGGCCCGAAGCACCCCCTGCCCCCACTCCCCGCAGACCTGCGCCCGCTGGCCGTCCGGGCCCTGGACCGCCTCATCGCGAAGAACGCGGAGCCGCTGGACCTGTGGGCGGACGCCGGTGCGGACCAGGAGTGGCTGGCGGGGATAGCCAGGCTGCGGGCGGTGTTGGCTGCGGCGTGACCCCGCCCGCGCCTCAGCGTTTCGGGCTGCCCGCGCGCACGATCTCGTCGACGGCCAGGGAGACTTCGGCGCCGATGGAGGCGGGCAGCGGGGCCTGCTGGCCGGGGGCGTAGACCTCGTGGCGGTCGTAGCCGCTGGGCAGCGGTTCGGTCAGTACGTGGACTCGGCCGTGCTTACGGTCGACGATCACGTAGACCGGGACCTTGGCCTGGGCGTAGGCGGTGACCTTGTGACGGAGGTCGTTCTGGTAGTTCCCGGAAGTGACCTCCAGGACCAGGCGGAAGCAGGCGGGGTCGTAGCTGTTGTTCGCGATCAGACGTTCGTTGTAGTCGGAGTCCACGATCGTCAGGTCGGGGATCGCGTAGTCCTCGGGGCCGCCGGGAAGCCAGAGGCCGATGCCCTGGAGGACTCTCGACTCCTCGCCGTGCAGACCGGCGGAGAGGAAGGGGACCATGAGCGTGGTCAGAGCGTCCGCGTGCGGGCCGTCCGGGGGTGGTGCCACGGTGACGAGGCCTCCGATGATCTCGACGCGATGCCCCGGAAGCTGCTCGGTGAGACGGTTGGCCGTTTCCAGCAGCGTTTCCTGCCCATCGTCACAGGGGTGCTCGACTGCTGCTGCAGACATTGCGGGCCTCCTGGAATGGGCTGGTGTCGAGACCATCATCGTAGGGCCGCGCGGCCGAGAACCGCGCTTCTGGCATATGCCACTCAGTCGAGTGAAGCAGAAACGGCCCGGCACCCACGTGGGTGCCGGGCCGTCCCCGTACAGCGGAGAACCGAAGGGCTACAGCTTCTCGATCACGTAGTCGATGCACGCCGTCAGCGCCTGCACGTCCGCCGGGTCGATGGCCGGGAACATCGCCACGCGCAGCTGGTTGCGGCCCAGCTTGCGGTACGGCTCGGTGTCCACGATGCCGTTCGCGCGCAGCACCTTGGCGACGGCCGCCGCGTCGATCTCGTCCGCGAAGTCGATCGTGCCGATGACCTGCGAGCGCTTCGCCGGGTCCGTGACGAACGGGGTGGCGTACTTCGACTCGTCGGCCCAGCCGTAGAGGTGGCCCGAGGACGCGGCCGTGCGGCCCGTCGTGAAGTCCAGGCCGCCCTGGGTGTTCATCCACTTCAGCTGCTCGTTCAGCAGGAAGAGGGTGGACAGTGCCGGGGTGTTGTACGTCTGGTTCTTCAGGGAGTTGTCGATCGCCGTCGGGAGCGAGAAGAACTCCGGGATGTGCCGGCCCGAGGCGTGGATCCGGGCCGCGCGCTCCAGCGCCGCCGGGGAGAACACGCCGATCCACAGGCCGCCGTCGGAGGCGAAGGACTTCTGCGGGGCGAAGTAGTAGACGTCCGACTCGGTGATGTCGACCGGCAGGCCGCCCGCGCCCGAGGTGGCGTCCACCAGGACGAGCGCGCCCTCGTCGGCGCCCGCGACGCGCTCGACCGGCGCCGCGACACCCGTCGAGGTCTCGTTGTGGGTGAAGGCGTACACGTCCACGCCCGCCTCGGCCCGCGGGTCCGGGTGGGTGCCCGGGTCGGAGGCGATGACGGTGGGGTCGGACAGCCAGGGCGCGAGCTTCGCGGCCTTGGCGAACTTCGACGAGAACTCGCCGAAGTTCAGGTGCTGGGACTTCGAGTCGATCAGACCGTGCGTCGCCACGTCCCAGAAGGCGGTGGAGCCGCCGTTGCCGAGGATGACCTCGTAACCCTCGGGCAGGGAGAAGAGCGCGCGCACACCGTCCCGTACCTCGCCGACCAGGTTCTTGACCGGGGCCTGGCGGTGGGACGTGCCGAGGAGGGAGGTGCCGGTGGCGGCCAGCGCGTCGAGCGCCTCCGTCCGCACCTTGGAGGGACCGGCGCCGAAGCGTCCGTCGGCGGGCTTGATGTCAGCGGGAATCTGGATGTCGGCCACGGGACGGAGCGTAGTCCCTCGGTGGCACGGCTCCGTAACCGTGTCCGTCCGATGAGACGTGCGCTCCGGCCCGTGGACGCCGAGCGGAGGCGTGTGCTCCGGCCCGTGGACGCCGAGCGGAGGCGTGCCCACCCGCCCGTGGACGTGCGCTCACCACGAGCGGTCAGGCGTCGCCGCCGAACGGGCAGCCCAGCTTCACCGGCAGCTCGTGCAGGTCGTTCTGCGTCACGATCGGCTTGTTGCGCAGTTCGGACGCCGGGACCGCCAGGTCCAGTTCCGGGAACTTCTCGTAGAGGGCCGGGAGCGCGATGCCCGCCTCCAGGCGGGACAGCGCCGCCCCGGGGCAGACGTGCGGGCCGTGGCCGAAGGCGATGTGGCGGTTCGGGGTGCGGGCGGCGTCGAACTCGCCCGCCGTCGGGCCGTACTGCTCCTCGTCCCGGCCCAGCGCGCCGAACGAGATGATCAGGCCCTCGCCCTTCGGGAGGATCTTGTCGCCGACCTCGATGTCCTCCGTCGCGAAGCGGATCAGGACGTGCGAGGTCGGGGTGTTCCAGCGCAGCGTCTCCTCGATCACGCCGTCCCAGCCGATCTCGCCGCTCAGCACCTTCTTGCGCTGCTCCGGGTGGGTCTGGAGCGCCTCCACCACGTTGACGATCAAGCTGATCGTGGTCTCGTGTCCGGCGGCGATGATCAGTTGCAGCGTGTTGACGATCTCCTCGTCGGTGAGGTGGTCACCGTCCTCGGAGGCCGCGATCAGCGCGCTGGTGAGGTCGTCGCCCGGGTTCGCCCGCTTGCCGTCGACGATCTTCGTGAAGAGGGTCCCGAGGTCCGCCATCATCTGCGGGACCTCCTCCGGCGGGGTCTGCGTCGAGAAGAACTTCTCGAACAGCTCCTTCAGCCGCGGGTGGTCCGCCGCGTCCACGCCCATCAGCTCGCTGATGACGTTCATGGGGAGGGGGTAGGCGAACTCCGCCTTCAGATCCACCGGCTCCCCGGCGGGCAGCGCCGCCAGCCTCTCCAGGCTCGCGTTCGTCAGGGCTTCGATGCCCGCCCGCAGCCGCTCCACCCGTCTCACCGTGAGCGCCTGCGCCACCAGCGTACGGAGCCGGCGGTGGTCGGCCCCGTCGACCGTCAGCATCGAACGGCCCGGGTTGGCCAGGCCGATCAGCGGCCAGTCCATCGGTATCTCGCCGCGCCGCCAGGCGTTCCAGACGTCGATGTCCTTGACCACCCGGCTGTCGGTGAGCAGCGCGCGGGCCTCCGCGTGGCGGGTGACCGCGTACACGTGTACACCGCCCGGCAGCTCCACCTCCGCCAGCGGACCGGCGGCCCGCAGCGCGGCGCTCTCGCCGTCGAGGTCTGTGACGAAGGGGTCGAGCGCGATACGGGTCATGCGGGGCCTCCGTGGCTTCCGGGTCTGCCGAGGGCGGGGGTGGGAGTGAAGAGCACCGGCAGGTCCGTCAGACCGCGCAGCCATGGCGACGGGCGGCGGGTGAGCTGCTCGGCGGGGACGGCGAGGTCCACGTCCGGCAGCCGGTCGAGCAGGACCTCGATACCGGTACGGGCGATGACCTCGGCGGTCTCCTGGGCGGGGAACGGGCAGCGGTGCTCGCCGTGGCCGAAGGAGAGGAAGGCGTTGTTGCCGCCGGTCAGCGCCGAGCCGTCGGTGCGGACCTGCGGGTCGCCGTTGGCGGCGGCGAGACCGAGAAGCAGCAGGTCGCCGGCGCGGATGTGGCGGCCGCCGAGGTGGGTGTCGCGGGTGGCCCAGCGGCCGGCCACGTTCTGCGTCGGGGTGTCCTCCCAGAGGACCTCGTTCATGGCCTCGGCGACACTGTGCCGGCCGCCGGAGAGCGAGGCGGCGAACCGGTCGTCGGTGAGCATCAGGCGCAGCGAGTTGCCCATCCAGTCGGCGGTCGGCTGGTGACCGGCCGCCATCATCACCATGAGGTCCTGCGCGACCTCCTCGTCGGTGAAGCCGCCCGCGTCCCCGAGCATCCGGGTGGCCACGTCGTCGCCGGGCTCGGCGTGCTTGTCCGCCAGCAGCTGGAACATGGACGTCGCCAGGTGCTGCTGTCCGGCGAGCGCCCGCTCCCGGCCGTCGATCATGTCGTTGATCGCGCCGACCAGCGGGTGCGCCTCCTCGTCGGAGAAGCCGTAGATCCTGGCCAGGACCAGGGCGGGGAGCAGCTTGGCGTACTCCGCGATGATGTCGACCGAGCCCTTGGTGCAGAACCGGTCGATCAGCTCGTCGGCGAACTCCTCCGCGTACCGCTTCAGCGAGAACGGGTCGACGCCCTCCAGCGCGTTGCTGATCATCATCGCGCGGACGCTGTGGCGCTCGCCGACCGTGTAGAGGATCGAGGGCTGCTTGCGCCCGATCATCGGCAGCAGCGGCCAGTCGTCGGGGATGCGGTCCCACTGGTTCCACAGGTCGGAGTCCCGGCTGAAGAGGCCCGGGTCGCCGGTGACCTGGTGCAGTTCTCGGTAGCCGAGGACGAGCCAGGCGGGGACGTCGCCGTCGAGGACGACCGGGGCGATCGCCCCGTGGTCGCGCCGCAGGTCCCGGTAGAGCTGGACGGGGTCGCTCTGGAAGCGGGGCCCGGACAGCGGGACGGAGGTGTGGGTGACGGGGCAGCCGGAGACAGTGGTCACGGGGCGGGCTCCGGGGTCGGGCCGGCCGCCGCCAGGGCCGCTTCGGGCGCGGCCGCCGCCGGGGCGGTCGTTCCGGCGGCTTGGAGGCGGGCGGCGGAGAGCGCGGCGAGGTGCTCGACGAGCGTGATCAGCACGTACTTGCTGGAGGACCGGTCGCGGGCGTCGCACTCCACCAGCGGTACGTCCTCCGAGAGGTCCAGGGCCTCCCGGATCTGCTGCTCGCTGTGGAGCGGGCCGCCGAAGTCGTTGCACGCCACGATGAACGGCGTGCCGTGGTGCTCCAGGCGGTCGATGGCGTACCAGGAGTCGGCGAGCCGGCGGGTGTCGACGAGGACGACCGCGCCGAGCGTGCCGGCGAACAGCCGGTCCCACAGGAACCAGAAGCGCTCCTGTCCGGGCGCGCCGAAGAGGTACAGCACGGAGCGCTCGTCGAGCGTGATCCGGCCGAAGTCGAACGCCACCGTGGTGGACGTCTTGGCGTGGACGCCGGCGAGGTCGTCGACGGCCTCGCCCGCGCGGGTCATGGTCTCCTCCGTGTTGAGCGGACGGATCTCGCTCACGGATCGGACCATGGTGGTCTTGCCGACGCCGAAGCCGCCCACGACAACGATCTTGAGTCCGTTGTCGGCGGTGGAGCTCAGGGTGGCGCGGTCAGAGGTTGCGGAGTCCAACGAGCACCTGTTCCAGGATGTCGGGGTCGGGGAGCCGGTCCGCGACACGGGCTGTACGGGGGTGGCGGGCGCTGATCCGGCCGGTGTCGAGCAGGTCGCAGAGCAGGATGCGGACGATGCTGACCGGCAGGTTCAGGCTCGCGGCGATCTCGACGACGGCGGTGGGGCCCTGGCACATCCGCAGGATCGCGACGTGCTCGGACTGCATCCCCGGGGACGGGTCGCACTCGGCGACGACGAGCGTCACCAGGTCGAAGGCGGCGGAGTCGGACCGGCTGCGTCCCCCGGTGAGGGTGTACAGCCGGTCCGGATCGTCGTCGCGGCCCGGTCGGGGGCGGGGCGCCGTCGTCATACGGCCGGGGCCTCGGCGGGTTCGCGCGGCGGCGCGACGAGGTGCTCGCCGAGCTGCTCGACGAGCTCGCTCATGTTGTGGCCGACGAGGCCCACGTCGGAGTCCTCGTCGGCGACGACGGCCAGGTGGGCCCCGGCCCCCGCCTCGACGATGAACAGCACGCCGCCGTAGAACTCGGCCATCGCGGACCGTACGCCGCCGGTGCCGTCGCCGAACTCGATGGACGCGCCGTGCGACAGGCTCTGGATCCCGGCGGAGATCGCGGCCAGCTGGTCGGCCTGGTCGACGGAGAGCTCGGGGGTGCGGCACAGCTTGAGGCCGTCGCGGGACAGGACGAGGGCGTGGCGGGTACCGGGGGTGCGGTCGAGCAGCCCCTCCAGCAGCCAGTTGAGCTTCTCGTCGGTGGTCGCGGTCATCGGGTGTTGCCTTCCGGGTGCGGGGTGTTGGCTCGTACCGCCTTGCTGAAGGTGCTGAAGCGCGCTGCCTGGACCTTCGGGTCGGTGGTACGGGCCGGGGGGTGTCGGCTCCGCCGGGGGCGGCGTTGCCGGTACGGGCTTCGGCGGCGGCCAGCGTCCGGCCGCGGCGGCGCCTGGGCAGGCCGCTCTCGCCGAACTCGGGGACGCTGCCGGTGGACTCGGAGACCGACTCCACGGAGGGGACCGGTGAGCCCGAGGAGTCCAAGGAGTCCGCTTCCGCCGCCGGGGTCAGGGGCGTGGCGGCGTCGTCCGCGGTGCGGGTCCGGGGGAGCCGGGCCGCGTCGGCGGCGGCGTCCGGTCCGGCGGCCGAGGCATGCGCGGGCTCGGGCTCGGCGGGGAGCGCGGCGGCCGGGGCCGTGTCCACGGGGGCCGATGCGGTCGCCACGGGTGCGGTCGCCGGTGCGGTAGCCGCCGCCGGGGCCGGTGTGACCGCGCGGGAGATCAGCTCCTGAGGGAGCATCATCAGCGCCCCCGTGCCGCCCCGGGCGGACGGCCGGAAGGAGACGGTCAGGCCGTGCTTACGGGCCAGCCGGCCGACGACCGCGAGCCCGAGGCGGGTGCCGGAGAGGTTCGTGAGGTCCTGGTGGTCGGCGGAGACCGCCCGCTCCGCGCGGCGCAGCTGCACCTCGCTCATGACGAGCCCGCTGTCCTCGACGGTGATGACGATGCCTGCCGGGACCTCCTCCACGTACACGTGCACCTCGGCGGTGGGCGGCGAGAAGTTGGCCGCGTTGTCGAGGAGTTCGGCGAGCGCGTGCATGACGCCCTCGGCCGCGTGGCCGGCGATGGCGACATCGCTGGCGGAGTGGAGACGGACCCGCTGGTAGCTGCCGATCCGGCCCATCGCGCCGCGCAGGATCGACTCCATGACGATCGGCTTCGCCCAGCGGCGGCCCGAGCGGGCCCCGGTCAGCACGGCGATGGAGTCGGCGAGGCGGCCCGCCTGGGCGGTGCGGTGGTCCAGGTGGAGCAGGTCCCCGAGCACGGACTCGTCGGAGTGCCGGTGCTCCATCTCGCGGAGGTCGGCCAGCATGCTGGTGGACAGGGCCTGCATCCGGCCCGCCGCGTTGGCGCAGGCGGCGACGGCGGCGGAGCGCTCGGTCTCGGCGCGCGTGGCACGGGCCGCCAGCCGGTCGACGCTGACCTGGAGCCGGGACTGCTCGGCGGCGGCCGCCGCGACGATCCGCTCGTTCTCGGCACGGGCCTCGGAGACGAGCCGGGCGGTCTCCGCGGAGGCGGCGCCCTTGATCCGGGCGGTCTCCGCCGTGAAGCGCTGGGCCTCGACGGCGGAGGCGGAGACCAGGCGCGAGGTCTCGGAGGTGAACCGCTGGGCGTCGGCGGCCCGCAGGGTGCGCAGCGTCCGCGCGGTCCCCAGGGTGTGGACGGTGACGGCCACGCAGACGCTCAGCAGCACGGCGGCTGCGCCCGCGCCCCAGGCCAGCGGGGTCCGTACCGTGTCGGGGGCCGCGGCGACGGCCCACAGGGTCAGCGTGCCGGTTGCGGCTGCCGATATCAGCAGGGCGAGTGCGGTGGGCCGGTGTGAGGGGCGCAATCGGAGTCCTCGGTGGCGGACGTGCGGGGCGGTGGGGCGAATTCAGGACAGTTCGTCACGGGTGCGGGCGATCCTGCACAACTGGAGCTGATAGTTCCTGCGCAAGTCTTGGTCACTATAGGAGACTTGACGGTCTGTTTGGGAAGATCTTGTGGGCTTTTTTGTGCGGCTTGTGCACTTTCATCCGTGCGCATCCCAAGAGTTCACCGAGACCGGCGGCATGCTGAAGGAATGGCCGAACAACATCGACCGCATACCGGACCGTCCGCCACGGCATCACCTGCTGCCGCGGCCTCCCCGGCTTTCGTCGCCGCGCTCCGCTCCGCCGTGCGCGGCGCGACCGACTTCGGGCCCGCCGCCCGGGCGTTGACGACGATGGACGCCTCCAACTACCGCCGCGTCCCCCTCGGCGTGCTCGCCCCGCGCGACGCCGACGACATCGCGGCCGCGCTGACGGTCTGCCAGGAGCACGGGGTGCCGGTCGTCCCGCGTGGCGGCGGCACGTCCATCGCCGGCCAGGCCACCGGCACGGGTCTCGTCCTCGACCTCACCCGCCATCTGCGGACGATCCTCGACGTGGACCCCGCCGCCCGCACCGCCGTCGTCCAGCCCGGCGTGATCCTGGACGACCTGCGGGCCGCCGCCGCACCCCACGGACTGACCTTCGGCCCCGACCCGTCCACCCACAGCCGCTGCACGCTCGGCGGGATGATCGGCAACAACTCCTGCGGTGCGCACTCGGTGGCCTGGGGGACGACGGCGGACAACGTGCGGGGGCTGTCGGTGGTCCGGTACGGGGGCCAGGCGCTGCGCCTGGAGCAGGGAAGCGGCACGGGCCCGGTCGGCGTCGACGCCCTCGTCGCCTCCCACCTCGCCCTCCTGCGCACCGGCTACCCCGACCTCCCGCGCCGCATCTCCGGATACGCCCTCGACGCCCTGCTCCCCGAACACCCCGGCGGCCCCGACCCGGTCCGGGCGTTCTGCGGCAGCGAGGGCACCCTCGGCGTCATCACCGAGGCCACCGTGCGCCTGGTCGAAGCGCCGCGCGCCCGCGCCCTGGCCGTTCTCGGGTACGCCGACGAGTCCGCCGCCGCCGAAGCCGCCCCGGGCCTCCTCCCGTACGGCCCGCTCACCGTCGAGGGCATGGCCGCCGACCTCGTCACCGCACCGGCCGGGCTGCTGCCGCGCGGGGCCGCCTGGCTGTTCGTCGAGACCGGCGGCGCCACCCCGGCCGAGGCCCGCGCCCATGCCGAACGCGTCCTGCGGGCGGCCGACGCGGTGGACGGGGCCGTCGTCACCGATCCGGCCGGGCAGCGGGCCCTGTGGCGGATCCGCGAGGACGCCGCCGGGACCGCGACCCGGCTGCCCGACGGCAGTGAGGCCTGGCCCGGCTGGGAGGACTGCGCGGTCCCGCCCGCCCGGCTCGGCGCGTACCTCCGCGACTTCCGGGCCCTGCTCGCCGAACACGGCCTGCGCGGCACCCCGTACGGCCACTTCGGCGACGGCTGCATCCATGTCCGCATCGACTTCGACCTGATCACCGAGGCCGGGGTGGCCCGCTTCCGCCGGTTCTCCGAGGAGACCGCCGACCTGGTCGTCGCGCACGGCGGCTCCCTCAGCGGGGAGCACGGCGACGGGCAGGCGCGCGCGGAGCTGCTGCCCCGGATGTACGGGGACGAACTCGTCGCTCTCTTCGGCCGGTTCAAGGACCTGTGGGACCCGGACGGCGGCCTGAACCCGGGGATGCTGGCCCGCCCGGACCGCCTCGACACGAACCTCCGCTTCACCGTCCTCCCGAAGCGCCCGGTGGACGTGGAGTTCGGCTATCCGCAGGACGGCGGGGACTTCACGGGTGCGGTCCGCCGCTGTGTCGGCGTCGCCAAGTGCCGTACGACGGAGGCGAGCGGCGCGGACGTCATGTGCCCGTCCTTCCGCGCGACCGGCGAGGAGGCCCACTCCACCCGGGGCCGGGCCAGGCTCCTCCACGAGATGCTGGCCGGTGAGGTCATCGCGGACGGCTGGCGCAGCACGGAGGTCCGGGACGCGCTCGACCTCTGTCTCTCCTGCAAGGGCTGCCGCAGCGACTGCCCGGTGGGCGTCGACATGGCCACGTACAAGGCGGAGTTCCTGCACCACCACTACCGGTCCAGGCTCCGGCCCGCCGCCCACTACGCGCTGGGCCGCCTGCCGCAGTGGCTGCGCCTGGCACGCCCCTTCGCCCGCCCGCTCAACGCCCTCGCCCGGCTGCGCCCGCTCGCCGCGCTCGTGAAACGGCTGGCGGGGATCGCGCCCGAGCGGACGATCCCGGTGCTGGCGACCGAGACGTACAGCCGGTGGCTGCGCCGGAGGCAGGGCAGGGGAACGCGGATTCTCTCGGCCGGCCGCGTGGTGCACCTCTGGGCCGACACCTTCACCGAGCATCTCTCCCCACAGGTGGGCCGGGCGGCGGTGCGGGTGCTGGAGGAGGCGACGGGGCGTACGGTGCTGCCGCCGCCGCGCGGGCTGTGCTGCGGGCTGACGTACGTGTCGACCGGGCAGCTCGACGCGGCCCGCCGGGTGATGCGCCGCACCCTGCACGGGCTCGACCTTCTCCCCGGTCACCCCCTCGTCGTCCTGGAGCCGAGCTGCGCCGCGACCCTCCGCACGGATCTGCCCGAGCTCCTTCCCGACGACCCGCGCGCCGCCGAACTGGCCTCGTCCGTGCGGACGTTCGCCCAGTACCTGGAGGAGTACGCCCCCGACTGGACACCGCCCCGCCTGGACCGCCCGGCCGCCGGCCAGACGCACTGCCACCAGCACGCGGTCCTCGGCGACGCGGCGGAACGGCGGCTGCGCGAACGGCTCGGCCTGACCGGCGAACTCAGCGGCGGCTGCTGCGGGCTCGCCGGGAACTTCGGCTTCGAGAAGGGGCATTGGCAGGTGTCCGTCGCCTGCGCGGAGGAGCGGCTGCTCCCCGCCGTACGGGAGGCGGAACCCGGGACGGAACTCCTCGCGGACGGCTTCTCCTGCCGTACGCAGCTGGACCAGCTGGCCGGACGGCGGGCCCGGCACCTCGCGGAGGTGATGGCCGAGGGGCTGGGGGACGGTCGCTCCTGAGGCAGGGCTGCCGCGACTGCGGGCCCTTGTCGGCGTGAAGGTTCGAGGACGCGCGCGAAGGCCCACCATGACGACGAGCGTGCTGCGCCGCCCCCTCCGCTCGGCGTGTTCGCCGCGGCCACCACCGGGGCGCCGGTGGGCCGGGCCGGTGGAAGGTATCTTTCGGTCCGAGCATCAGATCATCGGAGCGGCATGCACAAGGCAGGTCAACGGTCAGGGGATCCGTACGGGGCCACGGTCGGCGCGGTCGCTCCCCCGGCCGCCGAGGACGAGTCGCTCCCGCGCGGCTCGCCCCTCTTCGTGCCCCTGCTCTTTCTGGGCGCGGCGGTGCTTCCCGGGTCGTTGGTCGTGGTCGTCGGCCTGTGGGGCGACGAACCGGCCGTGCAGGCATGGCGGAACGTCTGCCTGTCCATCTCCGTCCAGGCGTTGCCGTTCCTGCTGCTGGGAACAGCCCTGTCCGGCGCGATCAACGCGTTCGTGCCGGCGAGGGTGTTCGACCGGGCGCTGCCCCGCAGGCCCGCGCTCGCCGTCCCGGTGGCCGGGGCGGCCGGGATCGTACTGCCCGGCTGCGAATGCGCGTCGATCCCCGTCGCCAACAGCCTGATCGGCCGCGGTGTCACGCCGGCCGCGGCCTTCGCCTTCCTGCTGTCGGCTCCGGCGGTCAACCCGGTCGTCCTGACCACGACGGCCATCGCCTTTCCCGGCGATCCGTCCATGGTGGTGGCCCGGCTGCTCGCCTCGCTCGCCACCGCCGTCGTGATGGGCTGGCTGTGGCTCGCGCTGGGTCGGGAGAAGTGGCTGCGGCCGACCGTGCGCCACACCGGACACCAGCCGGGGCACAGCCGCTGGACGGAGTTCCGGCTCGGCTTCCAGCACGACTTCCTGCACGCGGCCGGTTTCGTCGTCGTCGGGGCCATGGCCGCGGCCACCTTCAACGTCGCCGTCCCCGAATCCGTACTCGCCACGTTCTCCGGCTCGCCCTGGCTGTCGGTGCTGTTCCTGGCCGGGCTCGCCATCCTTCTGTCCGTGTGCTCCGAGGCCGACGCCTTCCTCGCGGCCTCCCTCACCGGCTTCTCGCCCGTCGCACGCCTGGTGTTCATGGTGGTCGGGCCGATGGTCGACCTCAAGCTGATCGCGCTCCAGGCGGGCACGTTCGGCCGGGCCTTCGCGATCCGCTTCTCCGCCGCGACGACGGTCGTCGCCATCCTGTGCAGCACGCTCGTCGGAGGAATACTGCTGTGAAGCGCTTCCCGCAGGCGATCCTGCTCGTCCTCAGCGGCACCGGCCTGCTGCACATCGCCCTCCTCACCGACCTCTACCTGCGCTACGTCAAGGAGTGGATGCGCCCGATGCTGATCGCGTCGGGAGTTCTGCTGCTCCTGCTCGGTGCGGCCGACGTCTGGGCGCACCGCAGGCCGGGTGCGCCTCGGGACCGGGGTGAACAGGGCACGTACGAGGACCACGACGGCCACTCTCATGACCACTCCGGTGTGCCCCGGGCGGCCTGGCTGCTCCTCCTGCCCGCGCTGAGCATGCTCCTCTACGCCCCACCGGCCCTCGGCGCCTACACCGCCTCCCGGCAGACCTCCCAGCCGATCGCCGTACCGCAGGACCACTTCGAACCGCTCCCCGCGGTCTCGCCCCTCCCGCTGACCCTCGGCGACTTCGCCACGCGCGTCCGCCAGGACCCCGAACAGGCCGTCAAGGGGCGCAGCATCCAGATGGCCGGCTTCGTCACGCCCGTCGAACGGGGCGAGGGCTGGGACCTGACCCGGCTTCTGATCAATTGCTGCTCGGCGGACGCCCAGGCGGTCAAAGTACGGATCCACGGCGCCGAGACACCCCCCGCCGACACCTGGGTGACCGTCGTCGGCACCTGGCGCCCGGACGGAACGCTGGGGACGAGTTCCGCCACCGTCGCGCTCGACGCCCGCACCGTTCGCACGATCGATCGTCCGGCGGACTGGTACCGGGACGCCCTCGTGCTTCCCCTGGCCCGCTGACGGCGGAGTCAGCGCCCGCGGGGCCACGTCGCCCCGTCATCGGGCCCCGTGCGGCCACGTCGTGCCGGAGCCTGGTGTGCGGAGCGTCGCGCGACGATCTCCCGGGCCAGCGCGGCCAGCTTCGGCAGGGCCGGGTGACCCGGGCCGTCGCGGCGGGCGAGAAGGACCGGGACGGCCGGGGCGTCGTCGAGCGGGACGTAGGCGACCCCCGCGTACGGGTGCAGGTCCGCGGTCGACGCGGTGGACACCCCGCTGCCGCGCCCGGCGGCGATGGCGGTGAGCCAGTCGTCGGTGTTGCCGACGGTGAGGGTGGCGGCCGGGCGGGCGTGCGGCGGCCACAGGTCCACGGTGGTGGTGCCGGAGACGGTGTTCAGGACGACCGGGCCGTCCGCGAGATCGGCGAGTTCGAGCGAGGTGCGCGCCGCGAGCGGCCCGTCCGCGGTCACCGCCGCCACCCGTGCCTCGGTGAACAGCACCTCGGTGACCAGCCCAGGTGCGTCCACCGGCCCGCGCAGCAGCGCCGCGTCGACCTCGCCCCGGGTCAGCCCGGCGGTGCGGTCGTCGATCCGGAGCAGCTCCAGCGGGGTGCCCGGGAAGCGTTCCTGCCAGGTCCGCAGCAGCGGTGTGGTGTACGGCCCGAACGCGGACCAGGCGTGCCCGAGCCGCAGCGGCCAGGTGCGCAGCCGGCCGGGGGCGAGCGCCTCGTCGAAGGCGGCGACCGCGGCGGCGGCCTTGTCGCGGAAGGCGACGCCGTCGGGGGTGAGGGCGAGGTGGTGGGTGGAACGGTCGACGAGCCGGACCCCGAGATGCCGCTCCAGTGCGGCGAGGGTGCGGGACACGGCGGGCTGGGTCAGCCGGAGCCGGGCGGCGGCACGCGTGATGTTGAGCTCGTCGGCGACCGCGAGGAAGGCCCGCAGATGCCGGAGTTCCACGGGACGTCCTGTGGCGGGTTCCTCGCTCATGCGCCGGAAGCATAACGAGAGCGTGACCGGCATTTCACGGAACGCGCGGGCGTCCATACGGTGGAGGGGAAGCCATGGCGGACACAGTTCGCCATCCTGTACCGTCCAGTGCATTACAGTGCACTTGCCCGCTCGCCCCGGAAGGCCCCCCGTGAACGACCAGCGCAGCGCCGCCGAACCGGCCGCCGCAGCCGTCGCCGTACCCGAAGCGGTGACGGCACTCGAAGGCGCCGGACGGTCATGGACCGACCGCCGGGCGGCGCTGGCGCCGATCGCGCTGGTGGTCGCCGGTGGCCTGTCCGTCCAGTTCGGCTCGGCGGTCGCGGCCCTGCTGATGCCGAAGGCGGGCGCGCTGGGCGTCGTCACCCTGCGGCTGGCGGCCGCCGCGCTGATCCTGCTGGTGATCTGCCGCCCGAAGCTGCGCGGGCACTCGCGTGCCGACTGGGGCACGGTGCTGGCCTTCGGTGTCGCGATGGGCGGTATGAACACGCTCTTCTACCTGGCGCTGGACCGGATTCCGCTCGGTATCGCCGTCACCCTGGAGGTGCTCGGCCCGCTCGCCCTCTCGGTGTTCGCCTCCCGCCGCCTGATCAACGTCCTGTGGGCCGGACTCGCCCTCGTCGGCGTCGTCCTGCTGGGCGGCGGCGGCTTCGACCGCCTCGACCCGGTCGGCGCGGCCTTCGCCCTGGGGGCCGGGGCGATGTGGGCGGCGTACATCGTGTTCAGCGCCCGCACCGGCCGCCGCTTCCCGCAGGCGGACGGGCTGGCGCTGGCCATGGTGGTCGCCGCGGTCCTCTCGCTGCCGCTCGGCATCATCGAGTCCGGGGCGAAGCTCACGGTCCCGTCCACGGTGGCGCTCGGCGCGGCGGTGGCGGTCCTCAGCTCGGTGCTCCCGTACACCCTGGAGCTGATGGCCCTGCGCCGGCTCCCGGCACCGACGTTCGCGGTGATGATGAGCCTGGAGCCGGCCATCGCCGCCGGCGCGGGCTTCCTGATCCTGGACCAGGCCCTCTCCACGACGGACGCCCTCGCCATCGCCCTGGTCATCGGGGCGAGCATCGGCGCGGTGCGCAGCCGGTCGGGGGCGGCGCCACGACGCGAGGCGTGAGCCGGGCCCGCCCCTGCCCTACGTAGGGCAGGGGGAACGTGACCGGACGCACCTCCTACCACCCGCACGGGGGCTCCAGCTCCGTGATGGAGTCGGCCAGTTCCGCCGGGCGCTCGGGCCACCCCGTGCGGTGCCAGTGCTCGATGCGCCAGGAAAGCCGCCGGGGCCACAACGGGGTGGCGGGCAGACGTTCCACCGGCACCCAGACCGGGGTGCCGCCGTAGTTGTCCAGCGTCTCGGGCGGGCCGACCTCACCGGTCGCGGACACGAGGAAGTAGTGCTCGTGCCGGCCGTCCTTCCAGACCCGGGCGAGCTCGGGCCCGACGGTCCCGGCCAGGCCGGTCTCCTCGCCCAGTTCCCGCAGGACGGCCGCTTCCAGTGTCTCGCCCGCCTCGACCCCGCCGCCCGGAATCTCGTAGTGCGACGCCCCGCCGCCCTCCTCGGTGAACCGGATCAGGAGCATCGACCCGTCCCGGATGACGACCGCCCCGGCCCGTACCCGTACCGGCGGAACCGCCGCGGGGTCGACCAGGGCCACCGGGCCTTGCGGGGCCGTGCCTCCCGCCCAGGCGCGCAGCACCGTCTCCGCCGTCCCGGCAGGCCGGATGCGGGCGTGCAGGGCCTCCGCCAGGGACAGGGCGACGCGCGGTACGCCGACGAGGCCCCCGGTGTCTTCGCCCCGGCCGCAGCCTGGAAAGGCGTGGTACGCGCCCTCGGCGTCGTGGCGGAGCTCCAGAATCAGCTGGTCGGCCTCGAACAGGACGGTCACCGGGCGGATTTCGGCAGTCATCGACGGAGGCTAACGCGCAGCACGGCCGGGCCGCCGCCGGAATGCCTTCGTCCGTACGGTGCCCGGCTCTAGAGTCGCCGGATCGACCCGTCGCCCCCCGCCCCGCGCCCCCGGAGGCCAGCCGTGGAACCCAACGAGCCGACCAGCACCGCCCCGAAGTCCCGTGAACGCGATGACCTGCTGGCCATGGTCGCCGACCAGCGCACCAACTTCCTCTACACCGTCACCGGGCTCACCGACGAGCAGGCCCGCACCCGTTCGACGGTCAGCGAGCTGACCCTCGGCGGCCTCGTCAAACACCTCGCGGAGGTGCAGCGCACCTGGCTGTCCGTGATCGACGGCACCGCCGCCCCCGAGGTCGGCTGGGCCGACCTCGATCCGGACGGCAACCGCATGACCGACGAGGAGACCCTCGTCGGTCACCTCGACGCGTTCCGGGCCGGGGCGGAGGCCTTCGACCGGGCCGTCCGCGAGGAACCCGATCTCGACCGGGCGATCACGCTGCCGCGCTACCCCTGGTCGCCGCCGGAGCCCCTCGTCCGGACCGTCCGGCACGTCCTGCTGCACGCGTTCCGGGAGATCGCCCACCACAGCGGGCACGCGGACATCGTGCGCGAGGCCCTCGACGGGGCCAGCACCACGGAACGGATGGCGAAGGCGGCCATGGGAGGCGAGTGACCGGCGGCGGGTGATCGGCGGGGCGGCGCGGTGAGCGTCGCCCCGTGCGCCGCACACCCCGGGCAGAAAATCATGCAAGCGCGCTTGATTGTTTCCCGGGGCGCTGCCATGCTCCTGGGCACCACACCCGGTCCCGAGGGGGCGCACGTGTCCGCTGTCGTAGCCGTGATCGACGATCTGCGCGAGGAGAGCGACGAACTCGACCAACTCGTGGCGGAGTTGGACGACCCGGGCTGGCATGGCCCGACGCCCGCCGACCGGTGGACCGTCGCCCATCAGATCGCCCATCTCAGCTGGACCGACGAGGTCGCCCTGCTGGCCGCCACCGAGCCCGACCGGTTCGGTGACGAGGTCGCCAAGGCCCTGGCCGCCCCCGATGCCTTCGTCGACGAGGCGGCCGACGCCCTGGTCGCCGCCCACGCCCCGGACGCCCTGCTCGCCCGCTGGCGCGAGGGGCGGACGCGGCTCGGCAAGGTCCTCCGCGACGCCCCGGACGGCACCCGGATCCCCTGGTACGGGCCGCCGATGAGCGTCGCGTCCATGGCGACCGCCCGGCTCATGGAGACCTGGGCCCACGGCCAGGACATCGCCGACGCCCTGGGTGTGACCCGGACCCCGACCGCCCGGCTCCGGCATGTGGCGCGGATCGGCGTACGAGCCCGGAACTACGCCTACGCGGTACGGGGGATCACCGCGCCCGAGGAGGAGTTCCGCGTCGAACTCCACGCCCCGGACGGGGAGATGATCACCTACGGTCCCGAGGGCGCCGCCCAGCGCGTCACCGGCCCGCTCCTCGACTTCTGCCTCCTGGTCACCCAGCGCGCCCACCGCTTTGACCTCGCGGTCACCGCCGAGGGCCGCGAGGCCGACCAGTGGCTCTCCATCGCCCAGGCCTTCGCCGGACCGCCGGGACCGGGCCGGCTGCCGCGCGCGGAACAGGGCGACCACCGATGAACGCCGCCCCCGCCCCCGTCCTGCGCATAGGCAACGCCTCCGGCTTCTACGGCGACCGCTTCGACGCCCTGAGCGAGATGCTCACCGGCGGCCCCCTCGACGTCCTCACCGGCGACTACCTCGCCGAGCTGACCATGCTCATCCTCGGCCGCAGCCGCCTCAAGGACCCGCAGAAGGGCTACGCCACCACCTTCCTCCGCCAGTTGGAGGAAGGACTCGGCCTCGCCGTCGAGCGCGGAGTGAAGATCGTCGCCAACGCGGGCGGCCTCAACCCGGCCGGACTCGCCAACGCTGTACAGCAGTTGGCGGACAAGGCCGGCGTGTCCGTCGCCGTCGCGCATGTCGAGGGCGACAGCCTGCCCGTCCCGGACGGGTTCCTCACCGCCAACGCCTACCTCGGCGGCTCCGGGATCGCCGCCTGCCTGCGGGCCGGGGCCGATGTCGTCGTCACCGGCCGGGTCACCGACGCGGCCCTGGTCACCGGGCCCGCCGCCGCCCACTTCGGCTGGGGCCCGGACGACCTGGACGCGCTCGCGGGGGCCGTGGTCGCCGGGCACGTCCTGGAGTGCGGCACGCAGGCGACCGGCGGGAACCACGCCTTCTTCGGCGACCACGACCCCGCCCGCCTCCGCCGCCCCGGCTTCCCGCTCGCCGAGATCCACGCCGACGGCTCGTCCGTCATCACCAAGCACGACGGTACGGACGGGGTCGTCGACCTCTCCACCGTCACCGCCCAACTCCTGTACGAGACCGGCGGAGCACGGTACGCGGGCCCCGATGTCACCGCCCGCCTCGACACCGTGCGCCTCACGCCCGACGGCCCGGACCGGGTGCGGATCGACGGGGTGCGCGGCGAGGCCCCGCCGCCCACCCTCAAGGCCGGGCTCACCCGGCTCGGCGGCTGGCGCAACGAGGTCGTCTTCGTCCTCACCGGACTCGCCATCGAGGCCAAGGCCGACCTGGTGAAAGCCCAGTTCGCCGACGCCCTGGAGCGCGGCGGCAGCCGCCCGCCCGCCGAGGTGCGCTGGGAGCTGGCCCGTACCGACCACGCCGACGCCGACACCGAGGAACGGGCCAGCGCCCTGCTCCGGCTCGTCGTCCGCGACCAGGACGCCGACGCGGTCGGCCGCACCGTCTCCGGGGCGGCCATCGAACTGGCCCTCGGTAGCTACCCGGGCTTCCACGTCACCGCCCCGCCCGGAAAGGGCGCGCCCTACGGGGTGTTCGAGGCCCGGCCCGTACCGGCGGCGGAGGTCGAGCACATCGCCGTGCTACCGGACGGGACTCGCGAGATGATCGAACCTCCTTCTCACACCCAGGAGTTGGCCGAGGTCGAGGAGCCGCCGCTCCCCGACCCGTGCCCCTCCGGCACCCCCGCCCGCCGCGCCCCCCTCGGTCTGATCGCGGGCGCGCGCAGCGGCGACAAGGGCGGTGACGCCAACGTGGGCGTCTGGGTGCGCGACGACGACGCCTGGCGGTGGCTGGCGCACGAGCTGAGCGTCGAGCGCTTCAAGGAACTCCTGCCGGAGACGTCCGACGTGAGGGTCGTCCGCCATGTCCTGCCCAACCTCCGCGCCCTGAACTTCACCGTGCACGGTCTGCTGGGCGAAGGCGTCGCCGCCCAGGCCCGGTTCGACCCGCAGGCCAAGGCGCTGGGGGAGTGGCTGCGGTCCCGGTGGCTGCCGATCCCCGTGGCCCTGCTCGAAGGCATCGATGCCCCGGAGGTGACCGCATGACCGTCCTGCCCACCGCGCTCGACACCAACAGCCCCGAGTACGCCACGAATCGGGCCACCATGGTGGAAAGGCTCGCCGAGCTGGAGACCGAGCACGCCAAGGCGCTCGCGGGCGGCGGCGAGAAGTACGTGACCCGGCACCGCAAGCGCGGCAAGCTGCCGGCCCGGGAGCGGATCGAGCTGCTCGTCGACCCCGACACCCCGTTCCTGGAGCTGTCGCCGCTGGCCGCCTGGGGCAGCGACTACGCGGTCGGGGCCTCGCTCGTCACCGGGATCGGGGTGGTCGAGGGCGTCGAATGCCTGATCACGGCCAACGACCCGACCGTACGCGGCGGGGCGTCGAACCCCTGGACGCTGAAGAAGGCCCTGCGCGCCAACGAGATCGCCTTCGCCAACCGGCTCCCGGCGATCAGCCTGGTGGAGTCGGGCGGGGCGGATCTGCCGTCGCAGAAGGAGATCTTCATCCCCGGCGGGGCGCTCTTCCGCGACCTCACCCGGCTCTCCGCCGCCGGAATCCCCACCGTGGCCGTCGTGTTCGGCAACTCCACCGCCGGAGGCGCGTACGTCCCCGGCATGTCCGACCACACCGTGATGATCAAGGAGCAGTCCAAGGTCTTCCTCGGCGGCCCGCCCCTGGTGAAGATGGCCACCGGCGAGGAGAGCGACGACGAGTCCCTCGGCGGGGCCGAGATGCACGCCCGGACGTCGGGGCTCGCCGACCACTTCGCCGTGGACGAGCACGACGCGATCCGCCAGGCCCGCCGGATCGTCGCCCGGCTCAACTGGCGTAAAGCGCACTCCGATCCGGGTCCCGCCGAGCCGCCGAAGTACGACGAGGACGAGCTGCTCGGCATCGTCCCCGGCGACCTGAAGGCCCCGTTCGACCCGCGCGAGGTCATCGCCCGCCTGGTCGACGGCTCGGACTTCGACACCTTCAAGCCGCTGTACGGGCCGAGCCTGGTGACCGGCTGGGCGCGGCTCCACGGCTACCCGGTCGGCATCCTCGCCAACGCCCAGGGGGTGCTGTTCAGCGAGGAGTCGCAGAAGGCGGCGCAGTTCATCCAGCTCGCCAACCAGCGTGACATCCCGCTCCTCTTCCTCCACAACACCACCGGCTACATGGTCGGCAAGGAGTACGAACAGGGCGGCATCATCAAGCACGGCGCGATGATGATCAACGCCGTGGCGAACTCGAAGGTCCCGCATCTGTCGGTCCTGATGGGCGCGTCCTACGGGGCGGGCCACTACGGCATGTGCGGCCGCGCCTACGACCCGCGTTTCCTCTTCGCCTGGCCCAGCAGCAAGTCCGCCGTCATGGGCCCGCAGCAGCTCGCGGGCGTCCTCTCCATCGTCGCCCGCGCCTCGGCCGCCGCGAAGGGGCAGCCGTACGACGACGAGGCGGACGCCGGGCTGCGCGCCATGGTGGAGCAGCAGATCGAGGCGGAGTCGCTGCCGACGTTCCTGTCCGGGCGGCTGTACGACGACGGGGTCATCGACCCGCGCGACACCCGGACCGTCCTCGGGTTGTGCCTGTCCGCGATCCACACCGCACCGGTCGAGGGCGCCCGCGGCGGCTTCGGCGTCTTCCGGATGTGAGGCCCAGATGACCACCGCTACCGATGGGGCTCGCATGACCATCACCACGTTGCTCGTCGCCAACCGGGGCGAGATCGCCTGCCGGATCTTCCGTACCTGCCGCGACCTGGGCATCACCACGGTCGCCGTGTACTCCGACGCGGACGCCGACGCCCTGCACGTACGGGAGGCCGACCTCGCCGTACGGCTGCCGGGCGCGGCCCCCGCCGACACCTATCTGCGCGGCGACCTCGTCGTGGCCGCAGCGAGGGCCGCCGGGGCGGACGCCGTGCACCCCGGCTACGGCTTCCTCTCCGAGAACGCCGCGTTCGCCGCCGCCGTGCAGGACGCGGGGCTCGTGTGGGTGGGCCCGCCGGTGAAGGCGATCGAGCTCATGGCCTCCAAGACCCGGGCCAAGGAGCTGATGGCCGGGGCCGGGGTGCCGCTGCTGGCCCCGGTGGACCCGGCGACGGCGGGCCCCGACGACCTGCCGCTCCTGCTGAAGGCGGCGGCGGGCGGCGGCGGTCGCGGCATGCGGATCGTCCGCGAACTCAACGCTCTGCCCGGCGAGTTGCTGGCGGCTGCCGCCGAGGCCGCCTCCGCCTTCGGGGACGGGGAGGTGTTCGCCGAGCCGTACGTGGAGCGCGGCCGGCACGTCGAGGTCCAGGTGATGGCGGACGCGCACGACACCGTGTGGGCGCTCGGCACCCGGGACTGCTCGCTCCAGCGCCGCCACCAGAAGGTCATCGAGGAGGCCCCCGCGCCCGGCCTGGACGACGCACTGCGCGACCGGCTGCACGAGGCGGCGGTGGCGGCGGCACGGGCGGTCGGCTACCGGGGCGCGGGCACCGTGGAGTTCCTGGTCTCCGCCGAGGGCCGCCCGTACTTCCTGGAGATGAACACCCGCCTCCAGGTCGAACACCCCGTCACGGAAGCCGTGTTCGGGCTCGACCTCGTCGCCCTGCAACTGCGCGTGGCGGAAGGCGAACCGCTGCCGGCCCCCGAGCCCCCGCCGCCGTCCGGCCACGCGGTGGAGGCCCGGCTCTACGCCGAGGACCCGGCCCGCGACTGGCAGCCGCAGACCGGAGCGCTGCTCACCCTGGAGGTGCCGGAGGGGCCCGGCCTGCGCCTGGACACCGGATACACCGGCGGCGACACCGTCGGCGTGCACTACGACCCGATGATCGCCAAGGTGATCGCCCACGCCCCGACCCGCGCCGAGGCCGTCCGCCTGCTGGCCCGCGCGCTGGAGCGGGCCCGCATCCACGGTCCGGTCACCAACCGCGACCTGCTCGTACGCTCGCTGCGCCACCCGGACTTCGCAGCCGCCCGCCTGGACACCGGCTTCTACGACCGGCACCTGGCGGAGCTGACCGGCCCGGGAGCCGGAGCCGGTGACCCCGCCACGGCTGCCCTCGCCGCGACTCTTGCGGAAGCCGTACGAGGTCAGGAAGCCGTACGGGGTCGGGAAGCTCTACGGGGTCCGAAGGCCGTACAGGGTCCGGAAGCCGTACCTCCCACGCGCCCCGGAGGCCCCGCCCCGGCCCGCTTCGGAGCCTGGCGCAACGTGCCCTCGCAGCCCCAGCGCAAGCGCTACCGCAGCGAACCCGACGGCACGGAACACGAGGTCGCCTACCGCACCCCGCGCACCGGGACCCCGGAACCGCACGAGACGCCCGGCACCCGGGTCCTGACCGTTACCCCCGACCGCGTCACGCTCGAAGTCGACGGCGTGACACGGCACTTCGCCATCACCGTCCACGGCGACCGGGTCCACGTGGACGCCACCGACGCCTCGTACACCTTCACCGCCCTGCCCCGCTTCACCGACCCCGCCACGCACACCGCCCCCGGCTCCCTGCTCGCGCCGATGCCCGGGACCGTCGTCCGCCTGGCGGAGGGCCTGGCCGCCGGGGCCACCGTCGAGGCCGGGCAGCCGCTGATCTGGCTGGAGGCGATGAAGATGGAACACCGCATCCTCGCGCCCGCCTCCGGCACCCTCTCCGCCCTGCACGCCGCGCCCGGCCACCAGGTAGAGGTCGGCGCGCTGCTCGCCGTGGTCCAGGAGGACCCGGCCGCCACCCCCGTACCCGTTCCCGTACCGGAGGAGACCGCATGAGCACCGCACGCACCGCCCTCGAAACCGAAGAGCACCAGGCCCTGCGCGCAGCCGTCGCCGCCCTCGGAAAGCGGTACGGGCGCGACTACATGACCACCGTCATCCGCGAGGGCCGGCACACCGACGAACTGTGGGCGGAGGCCGCCAAGCTCGGCTATCTCGGCGTGAACCTCCCCGAGGAGTACGGCGGCGGGGGCGGCGGCATGGCCGAACTCTCGATCGTCCTGGAGGAGCTGGGTGCGGCCGGCTCGCCGCTCCTGATGATGATCGTGTCGCCCGCGATCTGCGGCACGGTGATCGCCCGCTTCGGTACGGAGGAGCAGAAGCAGAAGTGGCTGCCGGGCCTCGCCGACGGCTCCCTGACCATGGCCTTCGGCATCACCGAGCCCGACGCCGGATCGAACTCCCACCGCATCACCACCACCGCGCGTCGCGACGGCGGCGACTGGGTCCTCACCGGACGCAAGGTCTTCGTCTCCGGCGTCGACATAGCCGACGCCACGCTGATCGTCGGCCGGACCGAGGACGCCCGCTCGGGGAAGCTGAAGCCCTGCCTGTTCATCGTCCCGCGTGAAGCCCCCGGGTTCGGCCGGAACCAGATCGACATGGAACTCCACGCCCCGGAGAAGCAGTTCGAGCTGGTCCTCGACGACGTACGACTGCCGGCGAACGCCCTGGTCGGCGACGAGGACGCGGGTCTGCTCCAGCTCTTCGCCGGACTGAACCCCGAGCGGATCATGACGGCCGCGTTCGGCATCGGGATGGGCCGCTTCGCGCTCTCCAGGGCCGTCGAGTACGCCCGGACCCGCCAGGTCTGGAAGGACCCGATCGGTGCCCACCAGGCCATCGCGCACCCGCTCGCCACCGCGCACATCGACCTGGAGCTGTCGCGCCTGATGATGCAGAAGGCGGCCCGGCTGTACGACGAGGGCGACGACATCGGGGCGGGCGAGGCGGCCAACATGGCGAAGTACGCGGCCGGGGAGGCGTGCGTGAAGGCCGTCGACCAGGCGGTCCACACGCTCGGCGGCAACGGCCTGACCCGGGAGTACGGTCTCGCGTCCCTGATCACCGCGTCGCGGGTGGCCCGGATAGCCCCGGTCAGCCGGGAGATGATCCTGAACTACGTCTCGCACCAGTCGCTGGGCCTGCCGAAGTCGTACTAGTCCCCGTTCTCCCTGTCCGGAGAGAAACGCGTCCGACCCCTCCCCATCCCTCCCCCGCAGGGGTGATTCTGACCCTCCACACTCCACACCCGCACGGCGTCCCGCGCCGCCACCCGGGCGGCGCGGGCGACCGCGACGACAGGGGACCGCCATGGTGTTCCGCAGCGAGTACGCAGACGTAACGGCCCTCGACACACCCATCCACGAAGCGGTTCTCGGCGAGGCCGCCGGGTTCGGAGACACGGTCGCGCTGATCGACGGGACGAACGGCATGTCCCTCACCTACGCCCAACTCGACGGATTCCACCGGCGGATCGCCGCCGCGCTCGCCGAGGCGGGGCTCAGGAAGGGTGACGTCCTCGCCCTGCACAGCCCGAACACCATCGCCTACCCCGCCGTCTTCTACGGGGCCACCCGCGCCGGCGCCTCGGTCACCACGGTCCACCCGCTGGCCACCCCCGAGGAGTTCGCGAAGCAGCTCGCGGACAGCGGGGCGAAGTGGATCGTCACGGTCTCCCCGCTCCTGCCGACCGCTCGCCGCGCGGCCGAACTGACCGGCGGGATAAGGGAGATCTATGTCTGCGACCAGGCGGAGGGCCACACCTCCGTCCTCGACATGCTGTCCTCCACGGCCCCCGAACCGGAGATCGCGATCGACCCCGGCGAGGACGTGGCGGCCCTCCCGTACAGCTCCGGCACGACGGGCACGCCCAAGGGCGTGATGCTCACGCACCGGTCGATCGCGACCAACCTGGAGCAGCTGAGACCGTTCATTCCCATGGGCGAGGGCGACCGCATCCTGGCAGTCCTCCCCTTCTTCCACATCTACGGCCTCACGGCGCTGATGAACGTACCCCTGCGCTGCGGCTCGACGGTCGTCGTGCTGCCCCGCTTCGACCTCGCCCCGTTCCTGGAGGCCATCCAGACGCACCGCATCTCCGGTCTGTACGTGGCTCCGCCGATCGTGCTGGCACTGGCGAAGCACCCGCTGGTGGGGAGTACGACCTCTCCTCGCTCCAGTACATCGTGAGCGCCGCCGCCCCGCTGGACGCCGAGCTGGCGGAGGCGTGTTCGGCCCGGCTGGGGGTGCCGCCGGTGCGGCAGGCGTACGGGATGACGGAGCTGTCGCCGGGTACGCACGTGGTGCCGCTCTCCGTCGAGCAGCCGCCGCCGGGCACGGTCGGCAAGCTGCTGCCGAACACCGAGATGCGGATCGTGTCGCTGGAGGACCCGGCGAAGGACGTGGAGCCGGGGGCGGATGGCGAGATCCTGATCCGGGGCCCGCAGGTGATGAAGGGCTACCTGGGCCGGGCGGACGCCACGGCCGCGATGATCGACGAGGACGGCTGGGTGCACACGGGCGACGTCGGCCGGGCGGACGAGGACGGCTGGCTGTACGTCGTCGACCGGGTGAAGGAGCTGATCAAGTACAAGGGCTACCAGGTGGCCCCCGCCGAGCTGGAGGCCCTGCTCCTCACCCACGAGGAGGTCGCGGACGCGGCGGTGATCGGGGTCTACGACGCGGAGGGCAACGAGGTCCCGAAGGCGTTCCTGGTCCGGGGACCGGGAGCGGACGCCCTGACGGAGGACGAGGTGATGGCGTATGTCGCCGAGCGCGTCTCCCCGTACAAGAAGGTGCGGCGGGCCGAGTTCATCGAGGCGGTGCCCCGGGCGGCCTCGGGCAAGATCCTCCGGCGCGAGCTGCGCGACCGCGAGAAGACGGAGAAGACGGAGAGGACGGACGGAACGTGACCCTGATCGTACGGACGGGGGAGCGGGGCATCGCGACCCTGACGCTGGACTCCCCGGCGAACCGCAACGCGCTGTCGGCTGCGCTGGTCGGGGAGTTGCGCGACGCCCTGGCGGACTGTGCGGCCGACGAGACCGTACGGGCGGTGGTGCTGACCCACACGGGTTCGACGTTCTGCGCGGGGGCGGACCTGACGGCTCCGCCGGACCCGGAGGCGTTCGTGGGCCTGATGCGGGAGATCGTGGCGCTGCCGAAGCCGGTGGTGGCCCGGGTGACCGGCCATGTCCGGGCCGGCGGCCTTGGCCTGCTGGCGGCGTGCGACATCGCGGTGGCGGGCGAGGCGTCTTCCTTCGCCCTCACCGAGTCCCGCCTGGGCCTGGCCCCGGCGGTGATCTCCCTCACCCTGCTCCCGCGCGTGGACCGTACTGCGGCGAACCGCTACTACCTCACCGGGGAGCGGTTCGACGCGACCGATGCGGCGAGGATCGGCCTGGTCACGATGGCCGCCGAGGACGTGGACAAAGCCCTCGTACCCGTCCTGGACGGTCTGCGCCGGGCCTCACCCCAGGGGCTGGCCGCATCGAAGGAGCTGGTCACGGCTACGGTGCTGAGGAGCTTCGACCAGTACGCCGAAGACCTCATCGCCCGATCTGCCGCGTTGTTCGCCTCCGACGAGGCGAGGGAGGGGATGACGGCCTTCCTCGAACGACGGGACCCGGCATGGGTGCGGTGACCTCTTCCTCCTCTGCTCCCCGGGCCGCTCACGCGCCCAAGCAGGACCGCAGCCGGGCGACGCGGCAACGGCTCCTGGAGGCGGCGGTGGCCTGCCTGGCCGAACACGGCTGGGCGGGCTCCACCGTCTCCGTCGTCGCCGAACGGGCCGGCGTCTCGCGCGGCGCGGCCCAGCACCACTTCCCGACCCGCGAGGACCTGTTCACCGGCGCGGTGGAGTACGTCGCCGAGGAACGCTCCGCCGCCCTGCGCGCGCTCCCCGTCCAGGGCCGAGCGGAGGTGGTCGCGGCCCTGGTCGACCTCTACACGGGCCCGCTGTTCCGGGCGGCACTCCAGCTCTGGGTGGCCGCCTCCAACGAGGCCCAACTCCGCCCGCGCGTCACGGAACTGGAGGCGCGGGTGGGCCGCGAGACCCATCGCATCGCGGTCGAACTCCTCGGCGCGGACGAGTCCCGCCCCGGCACCCGCGAAACGGTGCAGGGCCTTCTGGACATGGCCCGCGGCCTGGGCCTCGCCAACCTCCTCACGGACGACACGGCCCGCCGGGAGCGGGTGGTGGCGCAGTGGGCGGCGCTGGTGGAGGAGGGGCTGGGGTGACCCCCTGCGGGGGCCTTCAGCTCGCATCCCGAACCCCGGAGCCCGGAATGCGAGCCTCGGGGCGGGGCCGGTCGCCGTAGGCCCGAGAGGGTGCCGGGTCGCGCGCGTGACCTCAGGCGGTGCCGCGTCCCTGCGTTGCGCTCCCGTCGTACACGTGGTCCGGCGTGGCGAGTTGGGTGACCGCACGGGCGAGCAGCGTGGACGGCTCCTGGCCCCCGCTGAGCGAGTCCGTGTTGATCATGATGACCAGGGTGGCCTTCTGCGCGGGCAGGTAGACGGTGACCGTCTCGTACCCCGGCAGGGACCCGTTGTGGCCGATCCAGCCGCCGGTCTCGAAGATGCCGAGGCCGTAGCCGAGCCCCGGGAATCCGGTCGGCCGGGTCCTGAGCCGCTGCGCCTGGGTCTGGGGGCTCAGCAGCTCGCCGGTGGCGACGACCTCGGCCCAGCGGCGCAGGTCGTGCAGGTCGGAGATCATCGCACCGGCGGCCCAGGCCCAGCTGGGGTTCCAGTCCGTGGAGTCCTCGGTCTCGCCGCTGAGCGTCTGGTCGGTGTACCCGTGCGCGTGCGGCTCGGGGAACTCGGCCCCGGTCGGGAAGAGCGTGTTGTGCAGCCGGGCGGGGCGCAGCACCCGTTCGTGGATGACGCGGTCGAGGCGCTGACCGGTGACCTTCTCGATCACCAGACCGAGCAGGACGAGGTTGGAGTTGGAGTACTGGAACTGCGCGTCCGGCTTGAAGGTGTTCTTGTGCTTCATGCCGTACGCGAGCACTTCTCGCGGGGTGAAGGAGCGGTACGGGTCGCTCAGCAGGTCGTTCACGAAGCCCGGGTCGGAGGTGTACGGGAACAGACCGCTGCGCATCCCGGCGAGCTGGCGCAAGGTGATGCGGTCGCCGTCGCGCACGCCGGGGACGTAGGCGGAGATCGGGTCGTCCAGCTTCACGCGCTTCTCGTCGACGAGCTGGAGGAGCGCGGTGACGGTGAAGGTCTTCGTCTCGCTGCCGATCCGGACCCGGAGGCCGGCCGACATCGGCTCGCGGGTGACCGTATCGGCGACGCCGCTCGCGTGGACGTAGCTCCCCTTGCCCGGCATCCACAGCCCGACGACGGCACCGGGGATCCCGGCCTGCTCGCGGACCTCGTCGATGGTCCGGTCCAGCTCGGCGGTCAGCGCGGGATCGAGGCCGCCCGGCGGACAGTCGTCCTCGCCGTGCTGTCCGTGCCGGCCGTGTTGTCCGTGCTGGTCGGAGCCTGCGGCGTGTACCGCCGGGGCGGGGGCCACGGCCATCGGGGCAAGGACGGACGCCGCGAGCAGTGTCGCGGCGAGGAGGCGTCGGGTGGGGGAGCGGCGTCGCATGGCGGAGGGCCTTTCCAGGGGGAGGGGAGGGGCGGGGAGCGGACGGCAACGACACCATCCGGCCACCGGACCACGCGCCGCGTCCCTGCCGCGCCCCGCCAAGTCCACTCGTTCGGAGCCGCACGGGAAGGGAACGGCCCCGGGGGCAGGGTGCTCCCCCGGGGCCGTTCGTGTGTGATCTTCCGGCAGGCAGTGCTACGGCCGGGAGTTCACCCCTTCCGCCTCACTCATCGCGCAAGCTCCGCACCAGGTCGCGCGGCAGCCCGTGCGTGTCGTGCAGATAGTGCAAGTCCTCCTCGGACAGCGTGCCTTGGAAGCTGGGGCGGGCGAGTACGCGGCGGCCGCGTTCCAGGAGGCGGGCGAAGCGCTGCTCCTCGTCGAGCAGGGTCCGGAGCACGTCGCCCGGGCGGACGTCTTGGCGGAAGTGGTCCAAGGTGTGCCGGACCAGGTCCTCCGGCAGGTCCCCGAGGCTGCGTGAGGCGTCCTGCCGCCACAGCACGGTGAGCACCCGGCGGACCAGGCGGCGCAGCACGTAACCCCGCCCGGTGCTGGACGGGCGCACGCCGTCGCCGAGCACCACGACGGCCGAGCGCAGATGGTCGCTGACCAGGCGCAGATCGGGCTCCTCCAGGGGCCAGAGGGGTGGTACGAGGCGGCGCCAGGGGTCGAAGACGTCGCAGGCGAAGACGGACGGCTTGCCCTGGAGCAGGGAGGCCAGCCGTTCCAGGCCGAGCCCGGTGTCGACGTTGCGCTGGGGCAGCGGTACGAGCGAACCGCCGTCGAGGCGGCGGTGCGTCATCGTCACGTGGTTCCACACCTCCACCCAGCGGTCGTCGCGGGTGGGCGTCGACTGCGGCGGGCCCTCACCGCTCCAGAGGAAGATCTCCGAATCGGGGCCGCAGGGGCCGACGGGGCCGTCACCCCCGTTGTCGTCCACGCTCTTCGGCCACCAGTTGTCCTCCACCGTGAGTTCCACGGGGACGCCGAGGCCCTGCCACAGGTCGAGGGAATCCGTGTCCGGCCCTGTTCCTGTCCGGTCGTCGCCGGCGTAGACCGTGGCGTGCAGCAGGCCGGGGTCGATCCCCAGGCCCTCGGTGAGCAGCCCGTACCCCCAGTCCAGGCTGCGCGGGCCCCCGTAGTCGCCGAGCGACCAGGTGCCCAGCATCTCGAAGACCGTCAGGTGCGTGGCGTCCCCGACCTCGTCCAGGTCCGTGGTGCGCAGACAGCGCTGCACGTTGACCAGGCGCTTCCCCAGGGGGTGAGGCCGGCCCTCCAGGTACGGAGTGAGCGGGTGCATGCCGGAGGTCGTGAAGAGGACGGGGTCGCCGGGGGGTGGCAGCAGGGTCGAGCCGGTGATCCGGCGGTGGCCGCGTTCTTCGTAGTACTCGACGAACGTCCTGATGAGCTGGTCCGTACGCATGGGGGTGGCTCCTTCGCGGGGCAGCGGGGGAGGCACCGGAGAACGGGACCGTTCAGTCACCCGGCCGGGAGCCAGAGGCTCCGCGGCACTACCGACGGACCGTTTCCGGTCGCCGGGGGAGAGGGATGAGGTCAGGCGGCGGCAACCGGCGAGCTGGTCGCTCGCGCGGTCGCGGTGGTGCTTCGGCCGGTGACGTTCATACGGATGACGATAACGCGGGCCTGCCCGGCGGAGCACGTGAATTCTCGCGGCCCTGTGTGCCCGTGGAGGAGCCTTCACGAAGCGGACAGCGGTGTCAGCCCTGGACCAGCCTCGGCCTCGCGAAGTCCGTGTTGTCGACGATCACGTCCATCCTCGGCAGCGGGTCCACCTCCTTCAGGTACAGGCGCTCCGCCACCAGGTAACGGTCGCGGTGGATCGCCTCCGCGTCCGAGCCCGCCCAGTCCTGGTCGCGTTCCGCGCCCCGTCGTACGGAGAGTTCGGCGTCCACGTCCAGCCAGATCCGGAAGTCCCAGTAGGCGTCGATCTCGGGCCGGAACGCGAAGACGCCGTCCACGATCAGGACCGAGTCCGGGGCGAGCGGGGCCGTCTCGGCCGCGTGGTTCTCCTGCGTCAGCGGGTCGATCGAGCACAGGGAGCAGGACTCCGCCCCCGGCGATCGGGCGGGGTCCAGCAGGAGGCGCTTGGCCGCGTCGTAGTCGTACGCGTTGCGGTAGTAGCCCTCGCCCGACTCCCGGTCGTACAGGTGCCGGTCCCTCCATGGATTCTTGAAGTCGTCCAGCGTGGCCCGGAGCACCGTGCGGCCCGACTCGGCTATGTGCGAAGCCAGTTCGTGGCCGAAGCTCGTCTTCCCCGCTGCGGTGAAGCCGTCGATGCCGACCAGGAGCCGACCGGGTCCGAGAGCCCGTACGCGTTCCGCGACCGCCTCCGTCAGCGCGCTGCGCTCGGCCGAAGCCGGTCCGGGGCACGGCTGTTGCCAGGTCGAGGGGGAATGGCTCACGGATGCTGCCTCAGGGTGTCCCATCCGCCGATCCTCGCAAAGGCTCCTGGCGAGCCCTCAGGTGGGCCCGTTCGCCCTGGTGGCCGAAGAGGACGAGCAGTTCCACGGTGCGGTCGTCGTCGGAGCCGAGCCAGTGCGGGACATGCGTGTCGAACTCGGCCGCCTCGCCGGGCTTCAGGACGAGGGACCGCTCGCCCAGGAGCAGGCGGAGCCGGCCGGCCAGGACGTACAGCCACTCGAAGCCCTCGTGGGTCCGCAGGGTCGGTTCCGTGCCCGCCGGGCTCGGGCGGATCAGCAGCTTGTGGGCCTGGACCCCGCCCGGGCGGCTCAGCGGTACGTACGTGAGGCCGTCCCGCGTCACCGGGCGGAGGTGGATGCGCGGGTCGCCGGTGCGGGGTGCGCCCACCAGTTCGTCCAGCGGGACCGCGTGGACCTCCGCCAGCGGCAGCAGCATCTCCAGCGTCGGCTTGCGCGTGCCGCCCTCCAGGCGGGACAGGGTGCTCTCGTTGATCCCGGTCCGCTCCGCCAGTTCGGCCAGCGTCATGCCGTGCCGGCGTCGCAGCTCGCGCAGGCGGGGGCCCACCGCCGCCAGGACGCCGTCCTTGCTTCCTGTGTCTCCCATGGCCCCAGGTTGCCGAAACGGCATGGAAGCTTGCAAGGGCGGCAGGCCGCAGCGCACCTTCCTCATCAGGAAGCAGCGAAACGAAAGGGATTCGCCGTGAACAGCGACACCACCCGTGCCCCCGAGACCACCGACTCCGCCGCGTTCTGGGAGAACCACTACGCCGGCGTCGACCCGCAGTGGGGCACCCGGCCCAACGCCGTCCTCGCCGAGGTCGTCACCGCCCTGGCCCCCGAGCCGGTCGGCGGTGGCGGCGGGCGGGCGCTCGACCTCGGCTGCGGGCACGGCGGCGACGCGTTGTGGCTCGCCTCGCTCGGCTGGGACGTCACCGCCGTCGACGTCTCGGCCACCGCCCTGGCGCGGGTCGCCGCCGGGGCCGCCGCGGCCGGACTGACCGACCGCGTTCACCCGAGCCGGCACGATCTGGCCCGGTCCTTCCCCGGCGGGGCCTTCGATCTGGTCACCGCGAGCTACTTCCACACCCCGGTGGAGATCCCGCGGGATCAGGTCCTCCGCCGCGCCGCCGAAGCCGTCGCCCCCGGCGGTCTCCTCGTCCTGGTCGAGCACGCCTCGCTCGCCCCCTGGTCCTGGCGGGACGGCCACGAGGACGTGACGTTCCCCAGCCCCGACGAGGTCCTCGCATCCCTGCGGCTCGGCGACGGATGGCGCACCGAGCGCTGCCACGCGCCCGAGCGGACCGCCACCGGGCCCGGCGGCGAGACCGCGACCGTCACCGACAACGTCATCGCCGTCCGCCGCGCCCACCAGGACTGAGTCACGCCGTCCGCCGGGCCCTCCGGACCGCGCACGTCAAAGCCGCGTCACGTCAGCGTGTCCGGCTCCGCCTGCCGTGGCGGGGCCGCCGGGGCCGACGGGTCCGGGGCCACCGCGTCCTGGATGGTCAGCCGGTCCTGCTCGGCGATCTCCCGGGTCTGCTCCGCCACCCACTCGGGGCTGATCGCCGGGGGTTCGCCCGGGGCCTCTTCGTTCACGAACAGGCAGAACGGGTGGCCCACCGGGTCGAACAGCACCCGTACGTCGTGCTGCGGCTGGAACTCCGCCGGTGTCGCGCCCTCCGCGACCGCGTGGGCCACGCCCGCCTCCAGGTCCTCCACCTCGAAGTCCAGGTGCAGCATCATCAGCTGGTCGCCGGTGGATGCGGGCCAGGCCGGGGGCACGTACGCCTTCTCCGTCTGGAAGCCCAGGCCCGAGCCGCCGCCGGGTGGCAGCAGCTTCACCCAGCCGGGCTCATCCTGCACGGTCTCCCACCCCAGGAGGCGGCGGTAGAAGTCCGCCAACTCCGCCGCGTCCGGAGCGTCGAGAACCGTGCTGGACAGGGTCAGGGACGGGCGGGGCGTGCTCATGGTCTGCCTCCTCGTGCCGGGAGCGCGCCGGCATGCGCCGGGATGCGCCGGAAACGTGCCGGTACGCCTACCCCGCACCGGCACGTTCACCGCCCTGGGAACACCCCCGGCCCCGGCTCAGCCCGCGACGATGTCCTCGTACCCGCCGATCTCGCGCGGGTCCCGCGAGCCCGGGCCCACGTACGTCGCCGACGGGCGGACCAGGCGGCCCGTGCGCTTCTGCTCCAGGATGTGCGCCGACCAGCCCGCCGTACGGGCGCACGTGAACATCGACGTGAACATGTGCGCCGGGACCTCCGCGAAGTCCAGCACGATCGCCGCCCAGAACTCCACGTTCGTCGCCAGGACCCGGTCCGGGCGACGGTTGTGCAGCTCCTCCAGGGCCGCCTTCTCCAGCGCCTCCGCCACCTCGAAGCGCGGGGCTGCCAGCTCGCGGGCCGTGCGGCGCAGGACGCGGGCGCGCGGGTCCTCGGCGCGGTAGACGCGGTGGCCGAAGCCCATCAGGCGCTCGCCCCGGTCCAGGGCCTGCTTCACGTACGCGGTCGCGTCGCCCGTCCGCTCGATCTCCTCGATCATGCCGAGGACCCGGGACGGGGCTCCGCCGTGCAGCGGGCCCGACATCGCGCCCACCGCGCCGGACAGGGCGGCCGCGACGTCCGCGCCCGTCGAGGCGATGACCCGGGCCGTGAACGTCGAGGCGTTCATGCCGTGCTCCGCCGCCGACGTCCAGTACGCGTCGACCGCCTGCACATGCTTCGGGTCCGGCTCCCCGCGCCAGCGGATCATGAAGCGCTCGACCACCGAGTGGGCCTTGTCGATCTCGCTCTGCGGCACCATCGGCAGCCCCTGGCCGCGCGCCGACTGGGCGACGTACGACAGGGCCATCACCGCGGCCCGCGCCAGGTCGTCCCGGGCGGTCGCCTCGTCGATGTCCAGCAGCGGCTTCAGGCCCCAGACCGGGGCGAGCATCGCCAGCGCGGACTGGACGTCGACCCGGATGTCACCCGAGTGCACGGGGATCGGGAACGGCTCGGCGGGCGGCAGGCCGGGGTTGAACGCCCCGTCCACCAGCAGACCCCACACATTGCCGAAGGAGACGTGACCGACCAGATCCTCGATGTCGACCCCGCGATAACGGAGCGAACCGCCTTCCTTGTCCGGTTCGGCGATCTCCGTTTCGAACGCGACGACTCCCTCAAGACCGGGTACGAAGTCGGACATCAGGCGGCTCCCTCAGTTCGGCGGGCGACGGGCGGTGCGCGGCGTGCTGGGCTGTGCGGAAGCCACAGCGGCCTGCCCCAAGATATTGGCGGCTTCCTCCGATGCGGGGAAGCGTGACATCCGGCACAGGACCCCCTTTCGCCGGGGCGTGGTTACGGCCCCTCGGCGCCGGGCACACTCGGCCCCTGCGGCAGGATGGGCCCGTGCCCACACCAGAAGGTTCCCCGGGGCCCCTCCCGGACGATTCCAGCACCGATCCCGCGGCCATGCGCGAGCAGTACCGCTCGGAGGACTTCGTCGAGCGCGACCTCGCCGCCGACCCGATGGAGCAGTTCGCCCGCTGGTTCCGCCAGGTCGCCGTCGGCGGCGTGCTGCACGAGCCCAACGCGATGATCGTCTCCACCGCCGGCCCGGACGGCCGCCCGTCCTCGCGCACGGTGCTGCTCAAGCAGTACGACGACCGGGGCTTCGTCTTCTTCACCAACTACGACTCCCGCAAGGGCCGCGAGCTGACCGCGAACCCGTACGCCTCCCTGCTCTTCCCCTGGCACCCGATGGCCCGCCAGGTCATCGTCACCGGCACCGCCTCCCGCACCTCCCGCGAGGAGACCGTCGGCTACTTCCGCACCCGCCCGCACGGCTCCCAGCTCGGCGCGTGGGCCAGCGCCCAGTCCACCGTCGTCGGCTCCCGCGAGGAGCTGATCGCCCGGTACGAGGAGCTGGCCGCCCGCTACCCCGAGGGTGAGAGGGTCCCGGCCCCGCCGCACTGGGGCGGCTTCCGGGTGGTGCCCGAGACGATTGAGTTCTGGCAGGGCCACGAGAACCGGCTGCACGACCGGCTGCGGTACGTCAGGGAGGGCGGTGAGCCCGGCGGCCGGTGGCGGGTGGAGCGGCTCTGCCCGTGAGGCCGTCGCCCAGCAGACCCGTACAACGCAGAAACCCGCAGGCTCTGGTTCCTCCGTGCACAGAGGAGCCGGCCGGACTTACCGGCGAGCCTGCGGGTCGGTGACTGCTTGGGATTGGCCGGCGACCGGCCTGGCACTGCAAAAGAGTGCGACGACGGGCGTCAGCCCGCAGCCACCTCACGAGTCCGAAGAGAAATCACTTCCGGAACACCTCCTTTCCTGTGTGCTCCACAGCCTACGAGCGCCCCGGATCGCCGTACAACCGATTTATTCGCCGGACCGGGCCAGAAGATTTGGGCGAAGTGGATGTGCGCTGGGTCACGTTCGAGTTGAATGGTCTGACGTGCAGCGATACACGCGGTGACGCGTGGGAGAACGGCCGACACGTTCTGCGGGGGGTGCGGAGTGGGTGCTTCCAGGAGCAGTGGGACCACCGACGAGCTAGGACCGGACGAGGACTCCGGCGGCGGGCCGGCGGGGTGCTCCACGGATCCCCGGAGCCGGGCCGGTCAGGACGCGATCCCCGGTGCGCCCGACGGGTCCCAGCTGCTGGCGGCGCTGCTCGACGGCATGGACGCCGCGCTCTGCGCGTTCGACGCGGCCGGCACGGTCACCCACTGGAACCGCGAGGCCGAACGCGTCCTCGGCTGGTCCGCGGACGAGGCCGTCGGCCGCAGCGGCTTCGCGGGCTGGGCGGTGCGGCGGGCCGACGCGGACGAGGTGCGGGCCCGGCTGATGGCGGCGATGGACGCGCCGGGGCGGCAGGTGCACGAGTTCGCGCTGCTGCGCAAGGACGGCGGCCGGGTGCTGGTGCGGACCCAGTCCGCCGGGGTGCGCGACGCCGACGGGAAGCCGGCCGGGGTCTACTGCGCGTTCAGCGAGGTGCACGCCCAGATCGACCTGGAGCGGGCCATCGCGCTGAGCGAGGCGCTGCTGGAGGACGCGTCCTGGGGCGTGGTCCTCGTCGATGTCGACCTGCGCCCCACCGTCGTCAACGCGCACGCCTCCCGGGCGCTCGGCGGAAGCCGCACCTCCCTCCTCGGCCGCCCGCTCGGCGAGCTGGTGGTCCAGGGCGTCGAGGAGCTGGAGGCCGCCCTGCACCATGTGCTCGCCGAAGGGGCCCCGAGCGCCCCGGCCGAGCTGTGGGTGACGCTGCGGACGGCCGAGGGCGAGCGGCGGCGGTGCTGGCGCAGCGGATTCCTGCGGCTCGCCTCGCCGCTGACGGAGGAGCCGGTTCCGCTCGGGGTGGGGTGGCTGTTCCAGGACGTCACCGCCGCCAAGCTCGCGGAGCAGGAGGCCGACCGGCTGCGGTTCCGGACGAGCCAGCTGCACCGGGCCGCCCGTACGGCCTCCGAGTGCGAGGACCCGATGGAGGCGGCGACCTCCCTGCTGGACTTCGCACTCGCCGGGTTCGCCGATCACGTCCTGGTCGATCTGGTGGCGGGCGAGCGCCTGATACGGACGGCCGCCACACCGTTCGACGCGCCCGGCCCGTGCCTGCTGGTCGCCGGGGGCTCCATCCCGGCTCGGTACGCCCCCGGGCACCCGGCCCTCCAGTCCGTCGAGCGCACCGGCACCGTGCGGACGAGCGCGGGCGCCGGAGCCGCCGCGTCGACGGCCTGGGCCGTGGAGCGCCGCTGGCCCCGGGACGCGGCGCACGCGCTCTGCGCGGTGCTCCGGAGCCGGGGCCGGACGCTGGGCGTGCTGACGTTCCTCCGCGCGGCGAACCGGGCCGCCTTCGAACGTACCGACGCGCCGTACGCGGAGACGGTCGCGGCCCGGGTCGCGGGAGCGGTGGACCTGGCGCAGGTGACGAGCGGGGCGGCGGGCAGCCCCTAGGAGCAGCCGCCGGGCCCCGCTCTGGCGAGGCTCGACGCGCCGCCCGGCCGCGCCCGCCCGGCGGACAGCCCCACGGCCCCGCCCCCTCACGCCGCGTGCAGCGCCAGCGTCGGGGAGAGGCGGGACCCCCGGACCGCCGGGTACAGGCCCGCCACCGTGCCGATCACCAGCGTCGCGCCGAAGCCGCCGCCGACCGCCCACAGCGGGACCACCCACGGCAGCCCGCCGGAGTGCGCGTACACCCCCGTCGCCGCCGCGCCCAGCGCCACACCCGCCAGGCCGCCCAGGCCCGACAGCATCAGCGACTCCGTGACGAACTGGATCCGGATCTGGCCCCGTGTCGCGCCCAGCGAGCGGCGCAGGCCGATCTCGTACCGCCGCTCCAGGACGGAGATGATCATGGTGTTGGCCACCCCGACCCCGCCGACCAGCAGGGCGATGCCTCCCAGGCCCAGCAGCAGGCTGCTGAACGCCCCCTCGGTCGCCGCCTTCGCGCGGAGTGCCGATGACGGGTCGGTGACCTTCACGTTCTGCGGGTTCCGCGGGTCGACCGTCGCCGCCATCACCTTCCGTACGTCCTCGACCGCTGCGTCCGCCGAGCGCTCGTACACCGATGTCGGGTGGCCGTCGAAGTCCAGCAGGCGCTTCGCGCCCTCCCAGCCGACGAGGGCGGAGCGTTCGATCTCCGGGGCGAGAGGGAGCGGGTCGAGGATGCCGACGACCGTGAAGTATCGGTCGCCCAGCCACACTTGGCGGCCCGGTTCCGTGATGCCCAGGCGCTCCGCCGCCACATGGCCGAGCACGACCGAGGGGTAGCGTCCGGTCGCCGCGTTCAGCCAGCCGCCGCTGCCGACCTCGCCGCGCAGGACGCGCAGCAGGCCGGCCGTCGTCGCCTTCACCGCGATCCCGCCGGTGTCGTCCTCGTCGACCTTCTCGGTGCGGCGTACGGTCGCGTTCAGATCGGCCGTCGCGCCCACGTCCTGGACGCCCTTGATCCGGCCCACCATCCCCACCGACTCCTCCGGCAGCTTCACCTCCTCCCCGGCGAACATCGACTCACCGGGCGAGGCGACCAGGAGATTGGTCCCCAACTTGTCCATTTCGCGCAGCAGTTGGGCCTGGCTGGAGGCGGAGATGCCGACCACCGAGATCATCGTGGCGATACCGATGGCGATGCCCAGGGCCGAGAGCACCACCCGCATCGGGCGGCTGCGCAGTCCGGACGAGCCGACATGAGCTACGTCCCGGGGGCTCAGCCGGGCCGCCTTCAGCTTTCCCCGGCCCCGGCCGCGCTCCCCGTTCACAGCGCCGCCCCCGTGGTCGCCGCCATCCCGTGGGTCACGTCCGCGACCACCCGGCCGTCCCGGATCCGCACCTCGCGCGGCAACTGCGCCGCGATCTCCGTGTCGTGCGTGATGACCGCGATCGTGGCCCCCTCCCGGTTCAGGTCGCGCAACAGTTCCATCACCGCCGCCCCCGACGCCGAATCGAGCGCCCCGGTCGGTTCGTCCGCCAGCAGCAGCGCGGGCTCGCCGACCACCGCCCGGGCGATCGCGACCCGCTGTTTCTGGCCGCCGGACAGCTGGTGCGGCTTGTGGTCGAGGCGGTCCGCGAGGCCGACCCGGGCCAGCGCGTCGGCCGCCCGGCGGCGGCGCACCGCGCGGGAGAGGCCGGAGTAGAGCAGGCCCTCCGCCACGTTGTCGCGGGCGCTGACGCCCGGCACCAGGTGGAACGCCTGGAAGACGAAGCCCACGTGCTGGGCGCGCAGCGCGGAGAGCCTGCGGTCGGAGAGGGCCGCCACGTCGTGGCCCGCGATGTGGACGGAGCCCGCGGTGGGGCGGTCCAGGGTGCCGATGATGTGCAGCAGCGTGGACTTGCCGGAGCCCGACGGGCCCACGATGCCGAGGAGTTCGCCCTCCTCGACGGTGAGGTCCACCCCGCGCAGCGCGGCGACCGGGCCCGGGTACTCCTTGGTGACGCCGGACAGGGCGACGACCGTACGGGTGCGGGGCGCCGGGGCCGCGGCGGCGTTGGTGCTCATATCTTCGGCACCCCGACCTTCATGCCCTCGCGCAGACCGCCGCCGGACACCTCGACCCGGCCCTCCGCGAACATGCCGAGCTCGACCTTCACCTCACGGGCCGTACCGCCCTGGACCACCTGGAGGCCGAAGCCGCCCCCGGGCAGCGCGAGCAGCGCGTTCACCGGCACGGTCAGGACGCCCTCGCGGGTCTCGCCCGTCAGGTTCACCGTGACCGGCGACTGGTCGAAGCCGCCGACCTCGTCCGGGTCGTCGAAGGAGACGGTCAGCGTGACCTTGGGGCTGTCGTCCGCCGGGTCGTCGCCGGGCTTCGCCGTCCGGCCCACCGACGAGACCTTCCCGGGCGCGGTCGTGCCGTCCGGCAGCTCCACGCTCACCTTCGTGCCCGCCTTCGCCAACTGGCTCTCGGCCACGTCCAGCCGGAAGGTGACGATGCGCTCCGAGCCGGTCGTGACCAGGACCGGGGCGCCCGGCTGCGCCTGCTCGCCCACGCCCGCCCCGACGCTCTTGATCCGGACCTTCCCCGGGGCGAACGTGACGTCCCCCGGCCCGACCTTCCCGGTCTGCTGCGCGTCGTGGGACTTCTGCCAGCGCTTGACGGCCGCCGCCGTCAGCTCGGTGTACTCCTGGTCCGGGGTGAAGCCCGTGTAGCCCAGCTCCGCGAGATTGCGCTCCAGCTGCTCCACGTCCCGGCCCTTGTCGCCCGGCTTCAGCGTCCGGTACATGGGCCCGGAGCCGTACATCAGCCGGACCGGCCGCCCGTCGATCTCGTACAGCCGCTCGTTCCGCTCCACGGTCGAGCCGGTGCGCGGTGTCCAGGTGACGGTGCCCGCCGCGCCCGCGTTGACCTTGCGCTCCTTGTCGTAGCCGAGGGTCCCGTCGGCCTGGGCGCTGTCGCGGAGGTCCCCGCGCTCGACTGCGGCGGTGGCCGGGGGCAGGCCGGTGTTCTTCGCCGCGCCGGTCTCCTCCTCGCCGCCGAGCTGCGTGAGGGCGACCGAGCCGGCCGTCACCGCGAGCACGGCCACCGCGACCGCCGCCGTCACGGCACGCCCCCGCCTCATCGGCCGGCGCTTTCGCACGCCTTGTTGGCCTTCTCGAACTTCTTCATGTCCTTCTGCTTCAGCGCGGGCGCCGCCTGCATCGCCCCGCCGTCGAACTTCGGGTCGGGCATGTCGAAGCCGTTCTGGCGCATGCACCGGGCGTAGGCGACCATCTTGTCCTTCTCCGCCTGCGTCAGCTCCTTGGGCCCGCCGCCGACCGCCTTGTCCTCGCAGGCCTTGAACGCCTTCTCCATCTTCTCCTTGCCCATCGAGCCGCCGTCGATGGTCACGCCCATACCGTTCTCGCCCGGCTTCGGCTCGGGGATGTCCAGGCCCTGTTCCCGCAGGCACGTGCGGTGCTCCAGCGCCTGGTCCTCCTTCGTCTTCTTGCTGTCGGACGCCGATCCGCCGTCCTTCGTCCCACCGCCGTCGCCCGAGCACGCGGTGGCCGTCAGGGCGAGGGCGGCGGCCAGCGCACAGGCCGCGGCGAGGGACCGCCCGCGTGAGCGCGCGGCGGTCCGGCGGGAAAGGGTCGGGTTCATGGGGGGCTCCTCGTCGGTTGCTGACAGACAGACCGGGTACGTCGGCCCGAGCGTGCGCGAGGACGCTGTTTCGTTTCTCTCAGCACCGATGCTTACACCGGCGAAACATCGCTTTCGGGTACACAGGGCCCATGCGCGTGCTGGTGGTGGAGGACGAGGAATTCCTGGCGGAGATGATCGCCGAGGGGCTGCGCCGTGACGCCGTCGCCGTGGACATCGCGACCGACGGCCCGGCGGCGCTGGAGCGGCTGCGGTTCGGCGCGTACGACGTGATGATCCTCGACCGCGATCTGCCGGGGCTGCACGGCGACGAGGTGTGCCGCCGCGTGGTCGCCCTGCGCCTGCTGACCCGGATCCTGATGCTCACCGCCGCGGGGACCGTACGGGACCGGGTGGCCGGCCTCGGGCTCGGCGCCGACGACTACCTGACCAAGCCGTTCGCGTACGACGAGCTCCTCGCCCGGGTCCTCGCGCTGGGCCGCCGCGCCCGCCCCGCCCTGCCGCCCGTCCTGGAGCGGGCCGGGCTGACGCTCGACACCGCCCGCCGCCAGGTGTGCCGCGACGGCCGCTTCCTCTCCCTGTCCCGCAAGGAGTTCGCCGTGCTGGAGACCCTGCTGCGGGCCGAGGGCGCGGTCGTCAGCGGCGAGGACCTGATCGAGGAGGTGTGGGAGGCGGACACCAGCTACCGCACCAACGCGGTCCGCGTCACCCTCTCCAAACTCCGTACGAAACTGGGGGCGCCACCCGTGATCGAGACCGTGCCCGGAGCCGGATACCGCATCGGGGGCGGCGGGCCGGCCCCCGAAGACGGCCCCGCGACCGGGAGCGGCACCCCGTGAACAGTGAACGCACCCGTCTCGCCGCGCTGTACGGCGGGCTGCTGGTCATGGCCGGCGTCCTGCTTCTGGCCATCGTCTACCTGCTGGTCAGCGAGGGCGTGTACGCCGGGATCGTCACGGCCGTCGCCCCGGCCGTCCCCACCGCCCGGCTGGACGCCGGCTCCGTACCGGCACCCGCTCTTCCCTCCTCGGAGTGGGCGCAGACCGCCGTCATCGAACCCGGGCAGTACGCCGTCGCGCAGAAGGTCAGCACCGCGGCGGGCGACGCGGCCCTCAGCCAGCTGCTGACCGTCTCCGGGGTCTCCCTCGCCGTCTACTCCGCGCTCTCCGTGGCCCTCGCCTGGTGGATGGCGGGCCGGGTGCTGCGGCCGGTCGGCGTCATCACCGCCCGCGCCCGCCGGCTCTCCGGCTCCAACCTGCACGAACGGATCGCGCTGAAGGCCCCGCCCGGTGAGCTGAAGGAGCTGGCGGACACCTTCGACGGGATGCTCGACCGGATCCAGCAGCTGGTCGCGGCCCGGCAGCGGTTCGCCGCCAACGCCGCCCACGAACTGCGCACCCCGCTCGCCGTGCAGCGGGCCGCCGCCGAGATCGGGCTCGCCGACGACCCGCCGCCCGAGAAGGTCGCCTGGATCCGGGACAAGCTCATCGACACCGCGGACAACAGCGAGCGGCTCATCGAAGGGCTGCTGCTCCTCGCGGTCTCCGACGAGGGGCTGCGGCGGCGGGAGCGGGTCGCCCTTGACGAGACCGTCACCACGGTCACCGGGGCGCTGGCCGCCGAGGCGAAGGAGCGGGACATCACCGTCGAGGTGACGGCCCGGCCCGTGACGGTCGAGGGCGACGCGGTCCTCCTCGACCACCTCGTGCACAACCTGGTCGCCAACGCGCTGCGCCACAACCACCCCGGCGGGACCGTGACCGTCCGGGTCGGCCCGGACGGCCTGGAGGTCGCCAACACCGGGCCCCGGGTGGACGCCGCGACCCTGCCGCTGCTGTTCGAACCGTTCCGCCGGGCGCGGGCCCGCCGCCACGCACCCGGCGAGGGCGCTGGCCTCGGGCTCTCCATCGTGGCGTCGGTGGCACGGGCGCACGGCGGGGACGTGGGCGCGCGGGCCAACCCGGGCGGCGGGCTGACGGCCCGGGTCACCCTGCCCACGCGCCTCCCGGCGGCGCGGGTTCGGTGACGGTGGGCGGGTCCTCCGGCGGCGCGGGCCCGGTGACGGCAGCCGCGGCCGCCGGGCGTGCTCGCTCAGTGGCGGTAGAAGATCCGGTCCCGGTTCTCCGTCATGACCCGGCCGTTCCACTCGTGGCCGCCGTCCACGTTCCCCGAGCGCAGCATCGGCGGCTCGACGCCCCGGGCCACCAGCCGCTCCACGGCGGCGGCCAGCATCGACTGCATGATCGCGCTGGTCACCACCGTCGAGGCGGGGGCGAAGGGGGCCTCGACACTGGGGACCGTCAGCTCCGCGTCGCCGATCGCGATCTTGCTGTCCAGGACGATGTCGCAGTGGTCCCGCAGGAAGCCGCCCGAGGCGTGCCGGGAGCGGGTGTTCTCGGCGTACGCGACCGAGGTGACGCCGATGACCTTCAGCCCGAGGGCGCGGGCGTTCTGCGCCATCTCGACCGGCAGGGCGTTGCGCCCGGACAGCGAGACGATCACCAGGAGGTCCCCGGCGGTCGCGGGGCTGGAGTCCAGGACGGCCGAGGCGAGCCCGTCGACCCGCTCCAGCGCCGAGCCGAGCGGGGCGGGCATGACGTCCACGCCGACCACGCCGGGCACGGTGAGCAGGTTCATCAGGGCGAGCCCGCCCGCGCGGTAGACGACGTCCTGGGCGGCCAGCGAGGAGTGGCCCGCGCCGAAGGCGAAGAGCCGGCCGCCCGACTCGACGGTGTCCGCGACGGCCGCGCCCGCGGCGGCGATGCTCTCCGCCTCCTCGTCCCGTACCCGCGTCAGCAGGCCGATCGCCGCATCGAAGAACTGACCGGCCAGCTTGCTGTCGCTCATGGGGGAGAGCCCTTTCGACGGGGTGCGGTGGGGGCGTTCGGCGGCCCGGGAATGCCTGTGCCGCCGATCACGTTGCGGTCTGGACCAGTGGACTGTCAATACCGCCCGGCGTCCGTGCCCACACCCTCTTCCACCGGTCTTCCACAGGGGCGGCACGGTTGTCGGCGCTATACGTCAGAATTGGTGCAGGGCCATCGCACGACGTTTTCTAGTCACAGCATCGAGGGGCACGTATGTCCGGACTGATCGACACCACGGAGATGTATCTCCGCACCATCCTCGAACTGGAAGAGGAAGGCGTGGTCCCCATGCGCGCCCGTATCGCTGAACGGTTGGACCAGAGCGGTCCGACCGTCAGCCAGACGGTGGCCCGCATGGAGCGCGACGGACTGGTCCAGGTCGCGGGGGACCGCCATCTGGAGCTGACCGAGGAGGGCCGCCGCCTCGCCACCCGCGTCATGCGCAAGCACCGGCTCGCCGAGTGTCTGCTCGTGGACGTGATCGGCCTGGAGTGGGAGCAGGTCCACGCCGAGGCCTGTCGCTGGGAGCACGTGATGAGCGAGGCGGTGGAGCGGCGGGTGCTGGAGCTGCTGCGCCACCCGACGGAGTCGCCGTACGGGAACCCCATCCCGGGCCTGGAGGAGCTGGGCGAGAAGGCCGAGGCCGAGTCGTTCCTGGACGCCTCCATGGTGAGCCTGGCCGAGCTGGACCCGGGCGCCGAGGGCAAGACCGTGGTGGTGCGGCGGATCGGGGAGCCGATCCAGACCGACGCCCAGCTGATGTACACGCTGCGCAGGGCCGGGGTGCAGCCCGGGTCCGTCGTGAGCGTCACCGAGTCGCCCGGCGGGGTGCTCGTCGGCTCCAGCGGGGAGGCGGCCGAGCTGGACACCGAGGTCGCCTCGCACGTGTTCGTCGCCAAGCGCTGACCACGTCGCCGCCCGGTGGCGGCACCGTTGTCGCGCGGCAACACAACCGTGATGTGCGGCCGCCGACTTCCCGTCCGGAACGGCAGCGCCCGGACGCGTCACATGCCAGGCTGATGCCAGGCAGAGGACCTGGGGTGTCGGCCGGCTCAGGCCGGCACGGTCGGGGAGGGAGCAGGGAATGCGCCCGTCGCAGCGTCACGCGCACCGCACGGCTGCCATCGTTGTCGAGACCGCCGACGGCCGCCCCCGGACAGGGGCGGCCCCGGCGTCCGCAGACGCCGGGGCCGTTCCTCCCCCGTCCTGACCCGGAGCCCCGAGCTCTCAAGGTCAGTTCCCGCGGGCCCCTGTCCCCGAGCGGCCCGCCTCCCGCTGAAGATCTCCCCAGGCCGGTCGGCCTCAATCCTTGACCGGTGTCACTCGAACGTGGGGTGTTGGGTGGCAGACCCCCACTTTCGAATATGAGTTCGATAGCCTGGCGGCGCGACCACACGGTGATCGAGGACCAGAAGGGGGTGCCAGGACTATGGTGCGGCGCATCGACGTAACCGGAACCGACGGCGTACGCCTCGCGGCATGGGAGTTCGCCGACCCGCCCAAGGAGCGCGCGGAAGCGGCCGGCGCTCCCGGGGTGTTACTGCTGCACGGGCTGATGGGCCGGGCCTCGCACTGGGCCCCGACCGCCCGCTGGCTCTCCGAACGGCACCGCGCGGTCGGCCTCGACCAGCGCGGTCACGGCCGCAGCGACAAGCCCGCCGACGGCCCGTACACCCGCGACGCCTACGTCTCCGACGCCGAGGCCGCGATCGAACAGCTCGAACTCGGCCCGGTCACCGTCGTCGGCCACGCCATGGGAGCGCTCACCGGCTGGCAGCTCGCCGCCAAGCGTCCCGACCTGGTCCGCGCCGTCGTCATCTGCGACATGCGGGCCTCCGCCCTCGGGGCCGCCTCCCAGCGCGAGTGGAGCGACTGGTTCGACTCCTGGCCGCTGCCCTTCGCCACCCTCGCCGACGTACGGAAGTGGTTCGGCGAGGACGACCCCTGGGTGGAGCGGCCGAGCCCCGCCCGGGGCGAGTTCTACGCCGAGGTGATGGCCGAGGGCGAGGACGGCTGGCGCCCCGTCTTCTCCCGCCGCCAGATGCTCCGCTCCCGCGCCACCTGGGTCTTCGACGCCCACTGGGAGGAGCTGGCGCAGGTCCGGTGCCCCGCCCTGGTGCTGCGCGGCCTCGACGGGGAGCTGGGCCGCGCCGAGGCCCAGGAGATGGTCCGGGTCCTGCCCCGCGGCCAGTACGCGGAGGTGGCCGACGCCGGCCACCTCGTCCACTACGACCAGCCGGACGGCTGGCGGGCCGCCGTGGAGCCCTTTCTGGAGCAACTGGCCGAGGACAACCGCGACGACCGCGAACCGGTCGCGCCGTAGCGCCCCACCCCGAGGGCGGCGGCTCAGCCCTTGCTGACCGCCGCCAGGATCTCCGGCAGCCGGTTCGCCGTGCGCCCGGCCGCGATCCGCAGCCCCGCCCACCCGATCAACGCCCCGTACACGAGCCCGCCCGGCACCATCAGCCACAGCGCGTCGTGATGGTCCGCGACATGCATCCAGATCACCGGCACGATCACCGGCGCGGACAGCAGCCCGGCGGCCAGCATGCCGCCGAAGATCGAGATCCACGCCAGACCGCCCTGCCCGGGCACCACGTTCTTGAACGCGCCCTCCTGCGGAATCGAGTACGGGAACAGCGCCGAGGCCACCGCCCCCGTCGCCAGCATCGAGCCCAGCAGCGCGAAGGACAGGCCGAGCGCCCCCGGCAGCGACTGCCAGTCACCGATCATCGCCGCCGTCACCCCGCACACGAGCAGGGTGAACGGCAGGGTGAGCAGCAGCAGGACCAGCGCCCGCGCCCGCAGTTCGACGTACGCGTCCCGGGGTGAGGAGATCGTCAGCGCCACCATCCAGAACGCCGAGGTGTCCTGGCCGAACTGGTTGTACATCTGCATGCCGAGCATCCCGGCGGCGAAGCACGCGAAGTAGACCGAGCCGGTGCCCTGGAGGGCGTTGAGCAGCGGCACGATCGCCCCGACCGCCAGCGCCGTCACCCAGGCCGCCTTGGTCTTCGGGTCCCGGGCCACATACCGCAGGCTGCGCTGCATCACCGTCGCCGTACGGCCCTCCGGCAGCAGCGCCGAGAGCCCGCCCCGGCCGGACGCCTTCTCCCGGGTCGGCTCCGCCGCCGCCAGCGTCGAACCGTCCGGCGCGGTCATCAGCTTCACCAGACTCCGCTGCCACATCCACATCAGCGCCACCAGGGCGCCGACCGTGATCAGCAGCTGGGCGACGGCGATCCCGTACGCCCCGTCCGACGCCGCGTCGACCGACGCCACGGCGGAGGCGCCGGGCAGCCAGCGCACCACGCCCGCCGCCGGGTCCAGCGTGGAGAGCCCGCCCGCCTGGCCGAGCCGCTGCGCGCCGAAGTTGACGAACTGGATGCCCACCGCGATCACCAGCCCGCTGAGCACCGCGAGGTCGCGGCCCTTGCGGGAGTTGAGCAGCCGTACGTTGGCCGTGGCCACCGCCCTCGACAGCGCCACGCACAGCAGCATCGTCAGCGGGACCGCGAGCACCCCGAACACCACGCCCGCCGCCCCGTGCGCCAGCGCGATCGCCGAGCCGACCACCAGGCACAGGGTGAACAGCGGGCCGATGCCGATCATCGAGGAGACCAGCAGGGCCCGGATCAGCGGCTCGGGCCGCAGCGGCAGCATCACCAGCCGGGTCGGGTCGAGTGTGTCGTCACCGCTCGGGAAGAACAGCGGCAGCACCGCCCAGCCGAGCGCCACCACCCCCGTGAGCAGCACCACGACGGTGCCCGCGTGCTCGTTGCCGCGCAGCAGGACCAGACCGAGCACCTGGCCCGCGGCGAGCAGCAGACTGATCACGAGGGAGGCGATGAACGCCGCCTTCCGCCCGGTCGACTGCCGCAGCCCGTTGCGCAGCAGAGCCAGCTTGAGGCGGACGAAGACCGGGGTCAGGCCCGTCGTCGGGGCGACGGGGGCGGCCGAGGAGACCGGGGCGTCCAGCACGCTCATCGGGAGCCGCCCAGCCAGTCGAGGGAGTCGCCGTTGTCCCGGCCGCCCGCGCCGACCAGTTCGAGGAAGGCGTTCTGCAGCGAGGGCGCGTCGCCGCGCACCTCGGCCAGCGTGCCCTGCGCCTTGATCCGGCCCGCCGCCATCACGGCGACCCAGTCGCACAGCGACTCGACCAGCTCCATCACATGGCTGGAGAAGACCACGGTCGCCCCGGACCGGGTGTAGCGCTCCAGCACCCCCGGATGGTCTGCGCCGACACCGGGTCGACGCCCTCGAACGGCTCGTCCAGGAACAGCACTTCGGGGTTGTGGAGCAGGGCGGCGGCGAGCCCGATCTTCTTCCGCATCCCGGTGGAGTAGTCGACGACCAGCTTGTGCTGCGAGCCCGCGAGATCCAGCACGTCCAGCAACTGCGTGGCCCGCTTGTCCACCTCGTCGCCCGGCAGCCCGCGCAACCGGCCGTTGTACGCGAGCAGTTCACGGCCCGAGAGCCGCTCGAACAGCCGCAGCCCCTCCGGCAGCACCCCGATCCGGGACTTCACCTCGACCGGGTCCGTCCACACGTCGTGGCCCGCGACCTCGATCTTCCCCATGTCGGGCCGCAGCAGCCCGGTGACCATCGAGAGCGTCGTCGTCTTGCCCGCCCCGTTGGGCCCCACCAGGCCGATGAACTTGCCCGCGGGCAGCTCCAGATCGATCCCCGCGACGGCGACCTGTTCCCCGAACCGCTTCCACAGTCCCTGCACACGGACGGCGGGCCGCACCTCGTGCGCCCCGCCTGTCGCCGCGTCCGTCGCCGCTTCTGTCGTCGTACGTGCATCTGCCCGGTCCGGCATGGCACAGCCTCTCGATATCCCCACGTGGTGAGGACACCCTACGAAAGGCCCCCGTCCGCTACGAGGTCCGGGCGCGGGCAGCGGCCGCCTCCCGGGCGCAGGCGTACGCCAGCGGGCTGATCAGCTCGTCCACATCGGGCAGCCAGCGGTTGGCGTTGGTGGGACCGCAGGCCCACTGCACCCCGCCCCGGCCGCCGACCCGGGTGGGCGGGGCGGCGATGTAGTCGCCCTCGCCGCGGCCCGTCAGATCGATCGCCTCGGCGTTCCAGCCGAGGGCGCGCACCAGCTCGGCGGCCTTGGCGGCGCCGCCCGGCAGCACGAAGAACAGCATCCGGCGGTCGGGCGTGCAGGTGACCGGCCCCAGCGTCAGGTCCATCCGCTCCATCCGCGCCAGCGCCAGGAAGCCCGCCGCCTCGGGGACCTCCAGCGCGTCGAAGGCGCGGCCGGTCGGCAGCAGGACCGAGGCGCGGGGCTGCCGGGTCCACATGCGCCGGGCCGCGGCCCCGCTGCCGGTCGCCTGGCCCGCCCAGTCCGGCCGGTCCGCGTGGGCACCGGGCAGGGCGCAGCCGGCGTCGCCGCAGGAGCACCGCTCCCCGCCGCCCACCGCCTCCAGCCAGGTGCCGGGGAACACGTCCCAGTGACGCTCTTCCGCATACCGCACCGCGGCGTCGAGCAGCAGCTCGCTCCGCTGCTGGGGGACCTGTGCGGCTTCCGTGACTCCGATGGGCTTCTCCACGCCCAGCACAACTCCCGTCGTCACCTGGGGTTACGGCCTCCCCTGAACCGGGGCCCGGCGCATCGATCCTGCACACGGGGCGCATCGGTGCATGGGCGGGGGCGCGCGTGAGGTGTCGCACCGAAGTGCGGGTAACCACCTCCAGGACCGCCGCCCAGGGCCTCACCCGGCCCGCCGCGACGGTGCGACGCGCCATGCCCGTACCGAATGCCGATGGAATATGCGCATTTCTTGTGTATGTGCCGGGCAGTGATCCCTTTCACCGATCACTGCACATAACCGATGTTTCAGGGGGACATATGGCTGCAAGGCCTCTCGTAGCCCGCCAGCCCAACGAACGGCTCCAGACGCTCATCCAGGAGGCCGCCTGCTCCAACGCGGGCCTCGCGCGCCGGGTGAACATGGTCGGCGCCGAGCGCGGGCTCGATCTGCGCTACGACAAGACCTCCGTGGCCCGTTGGCTGCGGGGACAGCAGCCCCGGGGCCGGGCTCCGGGGATCATCGCCGAGGCGCTGGGCCGCAAGCTGGGCCGTACGGTCACGATCGACGAGATCGGCATGGCCAACGGCAAGAACCTCTCCTCGGGCGTCGGCCTCCAGTACGCGCCGACCGTCGCCGGGGCCGTCGAGCAGGTCTGTGAGCTGTGGCGCGGTGACGTGGGCCGCCGGGATCTGCTCACCGGTTCGTCGGTCGCCGCGTCCGCGCTCGTCGAGCCCAGCAGGGACTGGCTGATCTCGGGCCCCGACGCCCAGGTCGAGCGGACGGCGGGGGCCCGGGTCGGGATGTCCGACGTGGAGGCGGTGCGGGCGATGACCACCGCGCTCACCGACCTCGACCACCGGTTCGGCAGCGGCCATGTCCGCCCGGTGCTCGTGCACTACCTCAACAGCGTGGTCTCCGGGCTGCTTTCGGGGGCCTACCGCGAACAGGTGGGGCGCGAGCTGTTCGCGGCGGTGGCCCGGCTCACCGAGCTCGGCGGCTACATGGCGGTCGACACCGGCCGGCCCGGACTCGCCCAGCGCTACTACATCCAGGCGCTGCGGCTCGCGCAGGCGGCGGGCGACCGGGCGTACGGCGGCTATGTGCTGGCCGCCTCGATGAGCCATCTCGCCGCCCAGCTCGGCAACCCCCGCGAGATCGCCCAACTCGCCCGCGCCGCCCAGGAAGGGGCCCGGGGCCAGGTCACCCCCGCGCCCAGGCCATGTTCTACGCGGCGGAGGCCCGGGGGCACGCGCTCCTCGGGGACGCCCGGACCTGCCACGCGGTGGCGGGGCGGGCGGTCGCCGCGCTGGAGCAGGCCGATCCGGACACCGGCGACGACCCGGTCTGGATCCGGCACTTCGACACCGGCTATCTCGCGGACGAACTGGCCCACTGCCACCGGGATCTGGGGCAGCCGCACGAGGCGGCCCGGCGGGCCAGGGAAGCACTGGCCGCGCTGCCGGAGACCCGGGCCCGGCGCCGGGGCATCGCGCTGGTGCTGCTGGCCTCGGCGCAGGTGCAGCAGCGGGAGGTGGAGCGGGCCTGCCACACGGGGACCCGGGCGATGGAGCTGCTGTCGACGGTGCGCTCCAGCCGGGGCGCCGAGTATCTCGACGACCTCCAGCAGCGGCTGACGCCCTTCGGGGAGGAGCCCGCGGTACGGGAGTTCGGCGAGCGGCTGGAGCTCCAGGCGGCGTGAGGAAGCGGCGGTTCTCCGGGGCGGTCCGGGCCGTGTACGGGGCGGCCCGGGAGCCCGGCGCGACGGTCCGGCCATATAACAGCGTCGTCGGGCCGCGGGATGTTACCCACCCTGTGAAGGGGTGGTGTGGGGCACCACGCGCTTGGCGGAGGCGGGCGACCACCCGATAGCGTGAGTCGACGATTCCGTAGGTTCACACGTAGGAGTCCCGGTGACGCAGAGCGGACAGGGCGGGCAGGGCGGACACGGCGGCGAGCATCAGCTTCCCGCCGCACGACCCGCGCACGAGGGTGTCGTGCTGCCCGCCGACGGCAGCGCCCCCTGGACCCCGGGGGAACCCGCGGGCGGGCAGGGCGGGCAGGGCGCTCCCCCGGGCGGTGAGCCGTGGGGCCAGGCCTGGGGGCCGCAGTCCGCCGGGGCGCCGCAGCCGGATCAGCAGGCGCAGGGGGGCTACGGCTACCCGCAGGCCCAGGGGCCGGCGTCCTACGGATATCCGCCGGTCCAGCCCCTGCCGCCCGCGCAGCAGACGCCGGGCCCGGAGTCGTACCAGCAGCCCGGGGCGTACCAGCAACCCCAGCAGCCCGGCCCGTATCAGCAGCCGCAGGGCCCCGGGGCGTATGAGCCGCAGTACCAGCAGCCGCACCAGCCTCAGCACGACCAGCAGCACCACGGGCAACAGCGTCCGTCCTCGTCCCAGCCGCTTCCGTACGCGCAGCCGCTGCCGCCGGAGGCCGGGCCGGGCGGCCAGGGGGCTCCGGGCGGGGACGCGGACGCCACGCAGTACATCGCGCCCGTCCCGGGCGGCCCCGGGCCTGTGGGGCCGCAGCCGGGCGGCGGTGACGCGGACGCGACCCAGTACATACCCCCGGTGCCGGGCGGAGCCCCGTACGGGATCAGGCCGGGCGCGCCGGGGGACCGGCAGCCGCCCGCGGAGTTCGACAACCTGTTCCGCAGCGAGGAACCGGCGGGCGCCACGCAGCAGATGCCGCTCTTCGACGCGGGGCAGCAGCACCCGCCCCCGTACCAGCAGCAGGGCTACCAGCCCCAGCAGCCCTCCCAGGGCGGCGCGTTGCCGCCGCAGGCGTCCGGCGGCTACCAGTCGGGCCTCCAGGGCTTCCAGGGCCGCGCTGAGGACGACGGGCCGGTCCCGCAGCAGCGCGGCGAGGCCCCGCGCCGGCGGTCCGCCCACATTCCGCTGATCGCCGCGGTCGTCGTCGGCTGCGCGGTCATCGGACTCGGCGCGGGCGCGCTGATGAGCGGCGGCGACGACTCCGGCAAGGACGACAAGCAGCCGGTCGCCGCGCAGAGTTCACCGTCCGAGGCGGAGCCCACCACCAAGGCGGCGGCCGACCCGGCGAAGCCGCAGGCCGAGGCGCTGGACAAGCTGCTGGCCGACAGCAACAACAGCCGGGCGGCGGTGATCAGCGCGGTCGAGAAGATCAAGTCCTGCCAGGACCTGGACCGGGCGGACGCCGACCTCAGGGGCGCCGCCCAGCAGCGCCGCGACCTGGTGACCCGGCTCGAAGGACTGACCGTCGACAAGCTGCCGCAGAACGCGAAGCTCACGGCCGCGCTGAACCGGGCGTGGAAGGCGTCGGCGGCGGCCGACGACCACTACGCCGCCTGGGCGCGGCAGGCCAAGAAGAACAAGGCCGTCTGCAAGGGCGGCCAGGCCCGCTCGACGAACGAGACGGCCAAGGCGAACAACCAGAGCGGGGTCGCCACCCAGGCCAAGCGCGAGGCGTCCACCCTCTGGAACGCGATCGCGGGCACGTACGGTCTGACCGAGCACACGCCCACCGAGCTCTGAGCCGGGAAGCGGGCGGCTAACTGCGCGGGGCGTCCGTCAGGGCGTCCGCGACGTCCACGAAGCCCTTCTTCTGGGCGGTGAGGCGGCCCTCGCGGACCACCTGGAACGTCACCTTCGTGTTGACGATGCGCGGGTAGCCCAGCGTGCCGACGAGGTCCTTGAAGCGCCAGCGGAGCGTCGGGGTCAGGCCGCCGGTGTCGACCTCGACGCCCCCGTTGAGCGCGGCCACGACCCGGCCCGGGGTGACGGTCTCGTCACCGATCGCCCGGACGGCTGCCCGCAGCGCGGTGTAGGCGATCCACGTCGTCTGCACGGCGGTGTCGTCCGGGTCGATGCGGTTGTCCCCGAAGGCGTACTTCTGGATGACGTCGCGCATCTGCTGCCAGCGCGCGTTCTTCGCGTCCGGGTACCAGCCGGTGACGTAGGCGCCCTCGAAGGGGCTGTTCCGGCCGCCCGTGCGGTTGATGAGCGGCTGGCTGACGCTGCCCAGCACGGAGGAGATCCTGACCTGCTGCCCGTCCGGCTCCAGCCGGCGGAAGGAGTCGAAGAACGTCTCCGTACGGGCGCCGAGCACCGCCGTCACACAGCCGCCGCCGGACCGCTCCAGCGCCTGCGCGGCCTGCTCGTCGTAGGACGTGGCGTCCAGCGGGGCCAGGATGTCGGTGGAGGCGGGCCGGTCCGCGGCCATCAGCCCGTTGTTGAGGAGCGGCGGCATGCCGTCGCCGCCGACCGAGTCGGGCCGCACCAGCGAGACCCGGGTGCAGCTGCCGCCCAACTGCTGTCCGTGGCCTGCCAGCAGGGCCGACTGGCCGCCGTTGACCGGGTAGGAGAGGTAGCTGCTGAACTCCTCGGTGGAGGCGCCGTACCCGCCGATGTACGGGACGCCGCCCGCCTCCAGCGCGGGCATGAAGCTCTGCCCGTGACTGCTGTACGAACCGACGACGGCGGCGACCTCCTTGGCGACGGCCTCCCGCGCGCACCGCTCGGCGCCGATCGTGGTGTCGCCCTCGTCGCAGACGATCACCCGCAGCTCGCGCCCGTCGATGCCCCCGGTGTCATTGACCCAGCGGGCGTAGGTCTGCGCCATCGCGGGCACCCCGGCCATCTTCACCGCGTTGATGTCCTCGGACCGGTCGGGGGCCCAGGTCATCACCGTGACGGGCTCCCTGGATCCCCCCGTGGCCCCAGGGAGCCCGCCGCAGCCGGACAGCAGGAGCGCCCCCGCCGCCGCCGCGCTGATGACGCCCGGGAAGGGGCGGGGGAAGGTGGGGCGTCGCCGTCCGGTCATGGAAAGGGACTTTTCCGGGCCCGGGGTAACGGCGCGGTCTGCCGTGCTCAACGCTCGGTGACGTACAGGTGAATTGCGGGGGCCCGTGCGGAGGTGCGGTGAAGGAACGTACGATCGAGCACCGTGCAGCAAGGTTCGGAGAACTCTTCCCGTCGCGGCCGTCGCTCCTCCACCATGGGCGGCATGCCGCTCACTGACATGCCGTGGTGGCGCTGGCGCACCAACGTGCGCTCGGCGCTGCACATGCTCTCCGACCCCGTCTTCCACCACGAGTGCTGGCTCGCCGGCCGGGAAGGGTACGGGGACGTCACCGACGCCGTGTACCGCCTGGTCGAGGACACCTGGCTCGACAACTGGTCCGCCGAGAAGTACGTCGGCACCATATTCAGGGACTCCGCCGAGGCCGCCGCCGTGGACGCCGCCGCCCTCCGGGTGCTGCGGATCATGCACCAGGTCGGCGCGGACGCCCCCGTCTCCGCCTATCTGGAGCACCACGGCTGGCCCGAGGCCGTCCAGGCGGCCCGCGAGGCCCATGTGATGCTCGCCACCAACGACGCGGAGGATCCGGACATACCGCCCCGCTCGCTGGATGTCATCCGCATCATGACCAGGGCCGCCTAGCGGGCGGCGGGTGTGGCACGCTACGAGGATGACCGCGCCACAGCCCGCCTCCGCCGCCATCCCGGACGCCGCCGCGACCGAGCAGTACGTCCTCACGCTCTCCTGCCCCGACAAACAGGGCATCGTGCACGCCGTGTCGAGCTATCTCTTCATGACCGGCTGCAACATCGAGGACAGCCAGCAGTTCGGGGACCACGACACGGGTCTGTTCTTCATGCGCGTCCACTTCTCGGCGGACGCCACCGTGACCGTGGACAAGCTGCGCGCCAGCTTCGCGGCGATCGGCGAGGCCTTCCGGATGGAGTGGCAGATCCACCGGTCGGACGAGAAGATGCGGATCGTGCTGATGGTCAGCAAGTTCGGCCACTGCCTCAATGACCTGCTGTTCCGTTCCCGTACGGGCGCGCTGCCGGTCGAGATCGCGGCCGTCGTCTCCAACCACACGGACTTCGCGGAGCTCGTCGCCTCGTACGGCATCCCCTTCCGGCACCTCGCGGTGACGAAGGACAACAAGCCGGAGGCGGAGGCGGCGCTGCTGGAGCTGGTCCGCGAGGAGAACGTCGAGCTGGTCGTCCTCGCCCGCTACATGCAGGTCCTCTCCGATGATCTGTGCAAGCAGCTCAGCGGCCGGATCATCAACATCCACCACTCGTTCCTGCCGAGCTTCAAGGGCGCCAAGCCCTACCACCAGGCGCACGCCCGGGGCGTGAAGCTGATCGGCGCGACCGCGCACTACGTCACCGCCGACCTCGACGAGGGCCCGATCATCGAGCAGGAGGTCGAGCGCGTCGGCCACGACGTGACCCCCGACCAGCTGGTCGCCATCGGCCGGGACGTGGAGTGCCAGGCGCTGGCGCGTGCGGTGAAGTGGCACGCGGAGCGGCGCATCCTGCCCAACGGCCGCCGCACGGTGATCTTCGCGTAGCGGCTCTGCGTCGGAGCCGGCTGAAACGTCCGGCCCGGTTTCAGAGCCGGCTGAGCGAGGCCGCCGCGAACAGCACGTCGCGGATGGCCTCGCGGTCGCCCTCCTGGCCCGCCGCCGCTTCGACCGGCGAGATGTGGCCCGCGACGAGCCGGCAGAACTCGACCCCGTCCAGCGCGACCTGCGCCACCGCACGTTCGGGCGCGCCGACGGCCGCCGGGGAGTCCAGCGCGATGTACCAGTCGCCTCCGCCGTGCCCCTCGATCTCCAGATGGAGCGAGCGGCCCGGCGCGCCCGCTGCGACGAGGTCCTTCGCCGGTCCGGCCAGTCCGGCGCTGCGACGGCCCGCGAGGGCGGCCGGAAGCATCCGGGCCGCCAGGTCGATCATCCGGTGCAGATGGGCGGCGGACGGGGCCGGGTAGGGGTAGTCGACGGCGTCGGCGATGTCCCCGCCGTGGATCCAGCACTCGAACGCCCGGTCCAGGGCGGCGTCCTGGAGCGGCAGGGCGAAGGCGCCGTAGGAGACGGAGGTCTCGGCGACGTTCCGCCCGGCGAAGGACGCCGTACGGATCAGCTCGTGGCTCTGGGCCCGCCAGGGCTCACGGACGGCCCGGGTGGGCGGCCTGCGCGTCGCCGACCAGTACGTCTCGGTGCGCTCGGTGGGGTCCAGCGGCGCCTTGCCGCCGTCGAGCGGGTCGTCGAGCCCGAGCGCGGCGGACAGCAGCCCGTCGACGGCCATCAGATGCCCGATCACCCCGGCGACCGTGGTCCGGCGGCTGACCCGACGCTCCTCCTCGAACCACTGGAGCCGCACCGGGGCGTGCCATTCGGAGTCGCCGATGTCGCGGAGCAGCGCGTCGAGCCGGGCGGTCTCGGCGTCGTACGGGGCGGCCCACTCCGGCACCGGGATCCGGGCCGGGCGGCGGCCGAAGCAGCCGTCCAGCACCCGGGTGCGGAGCGTCGGGTCGAGGTCGAGGGAGCCGTCGGTGTGCAGCAGCCCGACCGCGTCCCGCAGCCGCAGCGCCTCGTCCGCGCACGGGGCGCACCCGGTGAGGTGGTCCTCCACGGCGGCGGTCTCCTCCGCCGAGCAGGCGGACAGCGCCCAGGCGCCGAGGAGGGCCTTGAGGACCTGGTGGGGGAGGACGACGGAGGCGGAGCTCACGAGGGGGTCCGGCGCGTGCGGGTCCGGGGTGCCGTCGGCCGGTCCGGGCTCTGGACCAGGGTCGGGCCAGGCTTCCGCCGCCGGGGCGGCCGGGTCCCCTTCCTGGGCAGCCGGACGCTGGTGGCCGTCGGCCGGTTCCGGCTCGGGCCAGGGGTCCGGCTCGGTCCGGCCATCCGCCGCCGGGGCGGGCACGGGGCCCGGCCCGGGCTCCCCGCCATCGCTCTCCGGCGCGTCGCCCGGCGCGGACGTGGGCTGCGACTGTTCCGGTACGGCCTCGTCGGGGGCCGTACCGCCGGGCGGCGGCAGGGGCGACAGCGGGACGGACGCCAGGTCGAGGTCGTCCGCCGCCCCGCGCGGGCCAGGTATCCGCCGGGCGCCGCGCACCTCCTCCTCGCCGCCCTCGCTCTCGCGTCCGCCGCCGGTCACCGGACCCGTCCGTAACCGGGTGGCGCGGACCCTTCGAGCGGGCGGGCGTTCGCCGTGGAGAGCAACTGGAGCCCCAGCCGGAGCCGGCGGCGCGCCTCGTCCTCGGTGACCCCGAGATCGGCGGCGGTCTGCCGGTAGTCCCGCCGGTGGATGTAGGCCAGTTCCATGGCCTCCCGCAGCGGTACGGGCATCGAGGAGACGATGTAGTCGGCGCGGGCGGCGGCCGTGGCGCTGCGCACCCGCCGCTCCAGCTCCTCCGGGTCGGGCACCGCGCCCTCGCCGTGCTCCGCCGCGTACGAGGAGGCTGCCGCGTGGCGCAGCCGCTGGACGGACCGGCGGTGGGTGAGGCGGGCCACCCAGGAGCGCATCGAGCCCTGCTTCGGGTCGTACGCCTCGGGGTTCTCCCAGATCTGGGCGAAGACCTCGCGGGTCACCAGGTCGGCGGCGTCGTCGTCGTCGAGCATCCGGTGGGCCTGGCTGTGGACGAGGGCCGCGAACCGGTCGTAGAGCTCGCCGAGCGCCGCCGCCTCGCCGCGGGCCAGCCTCTGCTGCATCCTGCGGTCCCAGCGGGGCGCCGTGTCCTTCGCCATGAACCCCCCAGCCCCCGGCTCCGTCGTGCTCAGCTCCGTGATGCCCCTGTGCCCGTGAGGACCGAATGTAGTCCGCCGGGTGTGCGGTGCACGCCCCTTTGAAGCAACTCTCTTCCCGTGGCGCGTGGCCGACGGCGGTAGTCGATTTTCGGCCCGGATGCCTCCCCGGCCACTCTGACCAGCGAAAACGGGCCGAACCGCGCCTTTGCGCCGGAAACCTCCTGGGCCTTGATGGGTGCTTCGGTGTTTCATGGGGGTGCGGTTGGGCAGCCGCGAGGAGGAACGGAAACTTCCGGATTGCCGGGAGCCCCGGAACGAGAGGTCCAGCCGTGACGCTCAAAGTGGACGAGGCGGAGCAGAACTCCTGGGCCGTGCTGCGCATAAGCGGTGAACTCGATCTGGTGACCTCGCCCGTCGTGCGCCAGTCCGTCCACGACGCGGTCGCGGAGGGGCAGCACGATGTGGTGCTCGACCTGTCCGACGTCTTCTTCTGCGACTCCAGCGGCGTCGGTGTGCTGATCGCCTCACGCCGCCTGATGAAGTCCTGCGGCGGCCGCCTCCGGCTGATCCTCCCGGCCCGGGGCGCGGAGGACGGCTCGCACGTCAACAAGGTGCTCGGCGCACTCGGCGTGCGCCGGCTCTTCGACGTCTACCCCGACGCGCTGTCGGCCACCGACGAGGAGTGCAGGCCGCTGAGCGCCTGAAGCGGCACCCGCCGATGCGAGGTTGTCACACAGGAACAGCTTCTCGATGACACGTGGGCCCTCCCGGCGACGTACGCTCCCCGCATGGACAGCGCAGAGTACGAGCGAAAGATCGCGCACCGCTTCGCCGCCTTCGACCAGGACGGCAACGGCTACATCGATCGCGCCGATTTCAACGCCGCAGCCGCCCGTCTGCTCACCGAGTTCGGTACGACGGCCCGCTGCGACAAGGGGCAGGCGCTCTACACCGGGGCCGAGGCCTTCTGGCAGGGCATGGCGGGGATCGCCGATGTGGACGGGGACCAGCGGGTCACCCGGGAGGAGTTCGTGGGCGGGGCGGTGAAGCGGCTGCGGGACAATCCCGAGCGGTTCGCCGAGATCGCCCGGCCGTTCCTGCGGGCGGTCATCGCGGTCGCGGACGGCGGGAACGACGGCAGAGCGTCGGTCGCGGACGTGGAGCGGGCGCTCCGGGTCCTCGGGGCCAGCGCCGAGATCGCGGGCGTCGCCGCCCAGAGCCTGGACACCGACCGGGACGGGAAGGTCGCGGAGAGCGATGTGGTGTCGGCGCTCGCCGTGTACTTCACGGTGATCGAGCCCGACGCGTAGGAGTCCTGGGCGTTACGGGGACGGCGCACCCGCCCCCGTAACGCCTCACGTCCCGCCCGCCCTCACCCGCCGAACCGTTCCCGCAGCTGGTACTTGAGCACCTTGCGCAGGGTCTCGTTGCGGGGCAGGGCGTCCAGCACTTCCCACTGCTCCGGCACCTTGTGGACGGACAGGCCCGCCACCCGCAGGTGGGCCGCGAGCTCGCCCGGTGCCAACGGCGGCGCGCCGGGCGGTTGTTCGATCACCGCGCAGACCCGTTCGCCGCGCTCCGGGTCGGGCAGGCCGATCACCGCCGCGTCGGCCACGCCCGGGTGCGTGTGGAGCAGGTCCTCGATCTCCCTGGCGGAGATGTTCTCGCCCTTGCGGATGATGATGTCCTTCAGCCGGCCGGTGAGCGTGAGGTGTCCGCTCTCCCGGAGGAGGCCCACGTCCCCGGTGATCAGGAATCCCTCGGCGTCGAACGCCGCCGCCGTCGCCCCGGTGTCCAGATAGCCCCGGCAGACCGCCTCCCCGCGCAGCCGTACCTCGCCCTCCTGCCCGTACGGGAGCGGCTTGCCGTGCTCGTCGGTGATCCGGATCTCCATGCCCTCCGGCGGCCGCCCCTCGGTCAGAGCCAGCTGCTCCGGGGTGTCGTCAGGCGCGCCCATGGTGATCATCGGGACCTCGGTCATCCCGTACCCGTGGGTGAGCTGGACCCCCATCTCCCGCACCACCGCGTGGTAGACCTCCGGCGGTTTGGGCGCCCCGCCGCCCGCCAGGAGGCGGAGGGACGGGATGAGCGGGCGGTCCGGGGCCTTGCGCTGCTCGGCCAGGAACATCGCGTAGAACGCCGTCGACCCGCCCGCCACGGTCACCCCGTGCCGCCGGTACTCCGCCAGCGCGTCCGGCAGCGCGAACTGCTCGAACATCACCGCCGGGAAGCCGTGGAGCAGCAGCATCACCGTGTAGTCGGGCCCGGCGACATGGGCGTACGGGAACGCCATCGAGCCCACGTCGTCCGGGAGGAGCTTCAGCGCGTGGGCCAGGCAGGAGCCGCCCGCGATCAGGGAGCGGTCGGTGTGCAGGACGCCCTTGGGGTCGGACGTGGTGCCCGAGGTCCAGTAGATCCAGCGGACCTCCTCGCCGGAGGCCGGTTCCGGCGGGGGCGGCAGGAGCGCCGGGTCGCCGTCGGGGAGGGCGTCGTACGCCTCGAAGACATGCGGCGGGTCCGGCAGCTCGGCGGCGATCCGCTCGGCCATCGCGGTGTGGTCGAAGTCCCGCCACACACCCGGCACGGCGAAGAACGCCGCCCCCGACTCCCGGAGCGCGAACCGCACTTCGCGGTCCCGGTAGAACGGGATGACCGGACTCTGCACGGCCCCGAGCCGGGTCAGCGCGAAGGAGAGCAGGGCCGTCTCCAGCCGGGTCGGCAGCTGCCAGGCGACGACGGTCCCCGCCCGGACGCCCAGCCCGTACAGCCCGGCCGCGACCCGCTCCGCGCGGTCCCGCAGCTCGCCGAAGGTCAGGGTCCTCTCCTCCTGGAGCAGCACGGGGCGGTCGGGGGTGAGGGCGGCGCGGGCCTCGATCAGCTCCCAGAAGGTGCGGGAGGCGCCCAGGGTGCGGGCGAGCGCGGTCACGTCGTTCACGGCGGTCACAGGGATCCCTCCGAACTGACGGCCAGTCAGATATTGCGCAGAGCGTAGGGCTCCGCGCCTTGTCGGTCCAGGGGTGCGGGGCTAGCCTGAGTCCCGCAATCGCATCTGACGGACCATCAGAAAGTGCCCGGGGTCTGGAGTCGGCGAGACGCTTCCGGGTGCGCGGAGGGGACGGCACACACCATGACGGACACGGAACTGCCTCGGATCGTCAGCGTCGACGACCATGTGATCGAGCCCGCGCACCTCTTCTCCACCTGGCTGCCCGCGAAGTACCGCGAGCGCGGCCCCCAGCCGCTCACGGCGGGCATCGGGGAGCTGGCGTACACCGGCGGGAAGTACGTCATCACGATGGACCCGGACGGGCCGCCCACCGACTGGTGGATCTACGAGGACCTGAAGTTCCCGTACAAGCGGAACATCGCCGCCGTCGGCTTCGACCGTGACGACATGACCCTGGAGGGCATCACCCGGGCCGAGATGCGGCCCGGCTGCTGGGACCCGGCAGAGCGGCTCAAGGACATGGACCTCAACCACGTCGAGGCCTCCCTCTGCTTCCCGACCTTCCCGCGTTTCTGCGGGCAGACCTTCGCCGAGGCGCACGACAAGGAGGTCGCCCTCGCCTGTGTGCGCGCCTACAACGACTGGATGGTCGAGGAGTGGTGCGGCGACAGCGGCGGCCGGCTGATCCCGCTCTGCGTCATCCCGCTCTGGGACATCGACCTCGCGGTCGCGGAGATCAAGCGGAACGCGGCGAGGGGCGTCCGCGCGGTCACCTTCTCCGAGATCCCCACCTACCTCGGGCTCCCCTCCATCCACACCGGCTACTGGGACCCGTTCTTCGCCGTCTGCCAGGAGACCGGCACCGTCGTCAACATGCACATCGGCTCCAGCTCCCAGATGCCCGCCGCGTCCCCCGACGCCCCGCCCGCCGTGCAGGCCTCGCTCTCCTTCAACAACGCGATGGCCTCGATGATGGACTTCCTCTTCAGCGGGGTGCTGGTGAAGTTCCCGACGCTCAAACTGGCGTACAGCGAGGGGCAGATGGGGTGGATCCCGTACGCCCTGGAGCGCGCCGACGACGTGTGGGAGGAGCACCGGGCCTGGGGCGGGGTGCGCGATCTGATCCCCGAACCGCCCTCCACGTACTACTACCGGCAGATGTTCTGCTGCTTCTTCCGCGACAAGCACGGCATCTCCGCGCTCGACGTCGTCGGCCGCGACAACGCCACCTTCGAGACCGACTACCCGCACGTGGACTCGACCTTCCCGCACACCAAGGAGGTCGCCCTCGACCACGTCAAGGGGCTGGACGAGGAGACCGTCTACAAACTGATGCGCGGAAACGCGATCCGGATGCTCGGCCTGGACCTGGACCTGGACCAGTAGGCGGGGGCGGCGGTGGATCTCGCGTACACGGAGGCCGAGGAGGAGTTCCGGGGCCGGCTGCGGGAGTGGCTGGCCGCCGTCCTCCCCGGCCTGCCCGCCAAGCCCTCGCCCGACGACTGGCCCGCGCGCCGGGCGTACGACACGGCCTGGCAGCGGATGCTGTACGACGCCGGGTACGCGGGCCTGCACTGGCCGGTCGACGCGGGCGGGCAGGGGGCCACCCCCACCCAGCACCTGATCTTCCTGGAGGAGACGGAAAAGGCCGGGGCGCCGTACGTCGGGGCGAACTTCGTCGGCCTCCTGCACGCCGGGCCGACCATCGCCGCCGAGGGCACGGCCGGACAGCGGGCCCGCTGGCTGCCCCCGGTGCTGCGCGGCGACCAGATCTGGTGCCAGGGGTTCAGCGAGCCGGACGCGGGCTCGGACCTGGCGGCCCTGCGGACCCGGGCGGTGCGCGACGGCGACGACTACGTGGTCACCGGGCAGAAGATCTGGACCTCGCACGCCGAGGTCGCCGACTGGTGCGAACTGCTGGTGCGGACCGACCCGGACGCGCCGAAACACCGGGGCATCAGCTGGCTCGCGATGCCGATGGACGCCCCCGGGATCACGGTCCGGCCGCTGCGGACGCTCGCCGGGTCGACGGAGTTCGCCGAGGTCTTCCTCGACGAGGTCCGCGTTCCGGTACGCAACCGGGTCGGGGCGGAGAACGACGGCTGGCGGGTCACCATGGTCACCCTCTCCTTCGAACGCGGCACCGCCTTCGTCGGCGAGGTCGTGGCCTGCCGCCGCACCCTGGACGCGCTCGCCGACGAGGCCCGGCGCACCGGGCGCTGGGACGACCCGGTGCTGAGGCGGCGGCTCGGGCGGCTGAACGCCGAGTTCCGGGCCCTGTGGCGGCTCACGCAGGCCAACGTGAGCGAGTCGGAGCGCACGGGCGGCGTCCCCGGCGTCGGCGGCTCGGTCTTCAAGCTGCGCTACTCCGGGGTCCGCCAGGAGCTGTACGAGGCGGCGGCGGAGGTGCTGGGCGCGGACGCCTTCGACGTCGACCGGGAATGGGTCCTGGACCGGCTGTCCTCCCTCTCGTACACCATCGCCGCCGGCACCTCGCAGATCCAGCGCAACATCGTCGCCGAGCGCATCCTCGGCCTGCCGAAGGGACGCTGAGGCCGCCGTGGACTTCCAGCTCTCGGACGACCAGCGGGCCCTGCGGTCCGGTATGCGCGACCTGCTCGGCGCGGTGTTCGACCGGGACCGGCTGCGGGCGGCGGTGGAGCGGGACGGGGCCCTGGACCGGCCGCTGTGGCGGGAGCTGGGCGCGGCGGGGTTCTTCGCGCTGCGGCTGCCGGAGGAGGCGGGCGGGGTGGGCCTCGGGCTGCCCGAGGCGGTGCTGCTCTTCGAGGAGGCGGGCCGGGCGCTGCTGCCGGGCCCGCTGGTCGCCACGCACCTGGCGGCGGGCCTGGTGAAGGGGGCCGCGGAGGGCGAGGCGGTGGTGACGGCCGTGGCCGCGGACCAGCCGGTGGCACACCTGGCGGAGGCGGACGCGGTGCTGGTGGTGGACGGGCCGGCGTCGCGGCTCCCCGGGGAGGCGGAGGGCGGTGAGGTGCTCGCCGGGGAGGGGCCGGGCGGTGAGGCGCTTTCCGGGGACGTGCCGGGCGGTGACGTGCTCGCCGGGGAGGCGCTGCGCGCCTTCGTGGCCGCCGCGCGGCCCGTACGGTCGATGGACCCGCTCACACCGCTGCACAGTGCGCCGGCGGACGCGGACCGTGCCCCGGTCGCGACGGAGCGCACCCCGGCGCACGCCGGGCGGTTCCGCTTCGAGGCCGCGCTGCTCACCGCCGCCGAACAGCTCGGCAGCGCCGCACGGACCACCGAGGCGGCCGTCCAACACGCCGGGGAACGCCAGCAGTTCGGATCACCCATCGGATCGTTCCAGGCGGTCAAACATCTCTGCGCCGACATGCTCGCCCGCACCGAACCGGCCCGCGCCGCCGTGTACGCGGCCGCCGTGACCGGCGACCCGGCGGAGATCGCGGCGGCGAAGCTCCTCGCCGACGAGGCGGCCGTACGCAACGCCCGTGACTGCCTCCAGATCCACGGCGGGATGGGCTTCACCTGGGAGGCAGATGTTCACCTCCACCTGAAACGGGCCTGGCTCCGGACCGCCTCCTGGCTCACCGGGGCGGCGGCCGAGGAACTTCTCGCCGCCGGTCTGGGGGCGGCGGGGCGGCTTCCGCGCAGCTCGGCGGCGTACGGGCGGCCGGTCCCGGAAGCAGGGGGCGGAGGGTGACGCAGCGCATCCGCCGGGTGTCGATACCGGGTTGTGTCCTTTGCGTGATTCGTCACCGGGTGGAGTCGGGGTCCGGCTCGGGTACGCTCCGTGGGATGCGAGTGGTTCTGGAACCGGGCGATCCGGGGGCGGCCTGTGCGGCGGCTCCGGTCCGGGGCGAGGGCTCTCGCCGGAGATGTGCCGGGCCTGCCCGAAGAGCGTTTCTCGCAGTCTCTGCGCGCTCCTGTTCGACTCCCCGCAGCGTGCGTCGCACAGTATGCACCACGCGTACTCCTTCGCGCTGGAATATGCCCGAAGCGCTTGTTGCGGTGACTGTACGTCAACCATGCTGTCGCGTAAGGGAATCACGTTCCGTGACCCTGAGGAGGCGCGAGGCGATGTGTCCGCCGGTTTGGATGGTGTGAGCGGTGCAGGTGCTTCAGGTTCAGCTGGAGGTCGGTCCGGATCCCGCGGAGGTGGGGCGGGCCCGTAGGTGGGCGCGGTCGCGCCTGGTCGGATCCGGGATAGGGGATGACGAGCCGCTCGCCGAGACGCTCATCCTGCTGATCTCGGAGCTGGTCACCAACGCCGTCGTCCACACGGGGTGTCCCGCCGTGCTGCGGATGCTCTTCGGCGGGGGCGGGGCCTCCGGGACGGTCCGGGTCGAGGTCGCGGACGCCAGCGACTGCCCGCCGCTCCAGCGGCACGCTGCGGGCGAGGACACGGGCGGCAGGGGCCTGGAGCTGGTGGACGGGCTCGCCGACCGCTGGGGCTGGCTGCCGGAGGGCGCGGGGAAGCAGATCTGGTGCGAGGTCGACCGGAGCGGGCCGGTGCGGGCCGCCGAGCTGCCCACGGTGGTCGTCCAGGGCGGTGGCGAGGCGTGCGAACCACCGTCCTGCGTCTTCACCGACAACCTGGCCTGAAACCCGCCTGACCCGAACCGCTCTACAGGATGGCCACCGGGGCGACCGGCGACCCGGTGGCCCCGGCGAACGGCTCCGGCGCGGCGGTGAGCAGGAACGCGTACCGGCCCTCCTCCGCACAGGCGGTGGACAGCGCTTCCAGGTTCCAGTTCTGGCCCTGGAGCAGCCCCATCTCGACCAGGTGCAGGGCGTGCACGGGCAGCCACAGGTCCGCGATCTCCGGCGGGAAGATCTCGAAGGTCAGGGTGTCGTTGGCGACAGCCGCCACGTCCCGGGCGTGGAACCACTCGGGCGTGCGCACGGAGAGCCCCGGGGACGGATAGCCGTACGCGTCCCGGTCCCCGGCCAGCGCGAGGCGCATCTGCCCGGTCCGTACGAGCACGATGTCCCCGGCCCGTACGCGTACGCCCCCGAACTCCTCCGCCGCCGCCAGGTCCTCCGGCGTGACGGCGTGACCGCCGGGCAGCCGGTCCACGCCCCGGGCGCGGGCCACGTCCAGGAGCACGCCGCGCGAGACGAGGTGCTCCACGGCGGCGATGGACGAGAACCGCGCTCCGGCGTGCGCCGTGATGCTGTCCGCCGGGCGGCCGTTGTAGATCTTCCCGCTGTGCGAGACATGGGGCAGGGCGTCCCAGTGGGTGGCCGCCTGGAGGCCCATCGTGACGGCGTCGTCGCTGGTGGCGACCGTATCGGGCCCGAAGATCTCCTGGTTGATCTGCACCATGGTGTGCAGCGGATTGATCCGGCCGGGGATGAGCCCGCTCTGTACGCCGTCCTGCCGGAGCGGCAGCGCGAGCGGTATCCGGTGGCCGGTGCGGACGGTCGCGACGGCCTCCCGAACGACGCCGTCGGTGATCAGGTTGAGCGTCCCGAGTTCGTCGGCCTCTCCCCAGCGGCCCCAGTTGTTGACCCGCTTGGCGATCTCGTGGAACTCGGCCGGCAGGGACATGGGGACCTCCTGGGTCTTGTGCCGGGGTATCCGACTGCCCGTAAAATCTAACGGTCCGTCAGAAACCGCGGGAAGGGGCCGGGCATGGGGAACTTCTTGGCAGGCAGGGTGGTCGCCGTGACGGGGGCCGGCCGGGGCATCGGCCGGGCGGTCGCGCTCGCCGCGGCGGCGGAGGGGGCGCGGGTCGTCGTCAACGACTACGGCGTCTCCGTCGAGGGTGCCGAGCCGACCAGCGAGGTCGCCCGGGCCGTCGTCAAGGAGATCGAGGCGGCGGGCGGCACGGCGGTGGCGGTCGGGGACGACATCTCCACGATGGCGGGCGGACAGCGGATCGTGGACACGGCGCTGGCGGAGTACGGCCGGCTCGACGGGGTGGTCTGCGTGGCCGGGATCCTGCGCGAGCGGATGCTGTTCAACATGTCCGAGGAGGAGTGGGACCCGGTCCTCGCGACGCATTTGAAAGGTACCTTCACCGTCTTCCGCGCGGCGTCGGCGGTGATGCGGAAGCAGGAGGCCGGGGGCACGCTGATCGGCTTCACCAGCGGCAACCACCAGGGCAGCGTCTCGCAGGCCAACTACAGCGCGGCGAAGGGCGGGATCATCTCGCTGGTCCGCAGCGCGGCGCTGGGCCTGCACCGCTACGGGGTCACGGCGAACGCGGTCGCGCCCGTCGCGCGGACCCGGATGTCGGCCGGGGTCCCGATGGAGCTGAAGGAGATCGGGGAGCCGGAGGATGTGGCGGCGCTGGTCGTCTACCTGCTGAGCGAGCGGGCGCGGGCGGAGGGGATCACCGGTCAGGTGTACACGATCGCGGGCCCGAAGATCGCGGTCTGGGCCCAGCCGAGGGAGTTGCGGGCGGGGTACGCGGAGGGGGCGCCCTGGACCCCGGAACGGATCGCGGAGTTCCTGCCGGGGACGGTGGGGGTGGATCCGATGCCGATGCTGGCGCGGGTGGCGGAGATGGCGGCGGCGGCGAGGTCGGGTGACCGCCCGAACACCTCCAGCCCCTCCGGCGGACCCGCGCGGGACGACCGGGGCAATTCCAGCCCCTCCGGCGATTGAGGAGCTGGGGTCTGGGGGCGGAGCCCCCGGGGCGCTGCCCCGGACCCCGCTCCTCAATCGCCGGAGGGGCTGGATGTGCGGACCCCGGTCCTCAATCGCCGCAGGGGCTGGAAAACCAAGCCCCTGCGGCGATTGAGGAGCTGGGGTCTGGGGGCGGAGCCCCCAGGGACAGGAGGAACCCATGGACTTTCGTGCCGAGGTGCGCGCCTGGCTGGCGGACCACCTCACCGACACCCCCACCCCCCACCCCCGCGCGTGGGAACGCGAACTGGGCAAGGCCGGCTGGATCGGCATCGGCTGGCCCGGCGACGGCGAGACGTACGGCAACCGCCGCGCCACCCTCCCCGAGCAGGTCGTCTGGGCCGAGGAGTACGCCCGTTCCACCGCCCCCGCCCGGATGGGCCACATCGGGGAGAACCTCCTCGCCCCGACCCTCATCACCCACGGCACCGAGGAGCAGAAGCGCCGCCACCTGCCCCCCGTCGCCCGCGGCGAGACGCTCTGGTGCCAGGGGTACAGCGAACCGGGCGCGGGGTCCGACCTCGCCGGGATACGGACCACGGCCAGCCCGGACGGCACCGGCGGTTACGCCGTGACCGGGCAGAAGATCTGGACCTCGCTCGCCCTGGACGCCGACTTCTGCTTCGTCCTCGCCCGCACCGACCCCGGCTCCACCCGTCACCGCGGACTGTCGTTCCTGCTCCTGGAGATGGACCAGCCGGGCCGGATCGAGGTGCGGCCGATCCGGCAGCTGACCGGGACCAGCGAGTTCAACGAGGTGTTCTTCGACGGGGCACGCGCCACCGAGACCGTCGGCGGGGAGGGCAACGGCTGGCAGGTCGCCATGGGCCTGCTCGCCCGGGAGCGCGGGGTGTCCACCCTCGCCCAGCAGATCGGGTTCGCCGAGGAGCTGAGTCGGGTCGTCGCCGCCGCCGTGGCGAGCGGGGCCGCCGAGGACCCGGTCATCAGGGCCCGGCTCGTACGGCAGTGGGCCGAGCTGGACACCATGCGCCGGCACGCCCTGCGCACCCTCGGCACCACCGGGGACCCGGGCGCGCCCAGTGTGGCGAAGCTGCTGTGGGGCGGCTGGCACCAGCGGCTGGGGGAGCTGGCGGTGGAGGTCGCGGGGGAGGCGGGGGCCGTCGGCCCCGAGCCGTGGACGGCGGACCGCCCCTACGAACTCGACGACGCACAGCACCTGTTCCTCTTCAGCCGGGCCGACACCATCTACGGCGGCTCCGACGAGATCCAGCGGAACATCATCGCCGAGCGGGTGCTCGGCCTACCGAGGGAGCCGAGATGAGAGGCGTCGTCTTCGACGGCACACGGACCGAGGTCGTCGACGACCTGGAGATACGCGACCCGGGCCCCGGCGAGGTGCTGGTGGCGATCGCCGCCGCCGGGCTCTGCCACAGCGACCTGTCGGTGATCGACGGCACGATCCCCTTCCCGGCCCCCGTCGTGCTGGGCCACGAGGGCGCGGGCGTGGTGGAGGCGGTCGGGCCCGGCGTCGTCCACGTACGGCCCGGTGACCATGTCGCCCTGTCCACCCTCGCCAACTGCGGTGCCTGCGCCCAGTGCGACCGGGGCAGGCCGACCATGTGCCGCAAGGCGATCGGACGGCCCGGGCGGCCGTTCTCGCGGGGCGGGGAGCCGGTGTTCCAGTTCGCCTCCAACTCCGCCTTCGCGGAACGTACGGTGGTGCGCGCCGTCCAGGCCGTGAAGATCCCGGCCGATCTGCCCTCACCTCCGCCGCCCTGATCGGCTGCGGGGTGCTGACCGGCGTCGGGGCCGTGCTGAACCGGGCGAGGGTCGGCCTCGGCGACAGTGTCGTGGTCATCGGCACCGGCGGTATCGGCCTCAACGTGCTCCAGGGGGCCCGGCTGGCCGGCGCGCGGACCGTCGTGGCCGTGGACAGCAACCCGGCGAAGGAGGCGGTGGCCCGGCAGTTCGGCGCCACGCACTTCCTCACCTCGGCCGACGGCGTACGCGACATCCTGCCCGACGGGGCCGACCACGCCTTCGAGTGCGTCGGCCGCACCGAGCTGATCCGCCAGGCGATCGACCTCCTGGACCGCCACGGCCAGGCGGTCCTGCTCGGCGTCCCGGCGGCGAGTGCCGAGGCGTCGTTCCTGGTCTCCTCGATGTATCTGGACAAGTCGATCCTGGGCTGCCGCTACGGGTCCTCGCGGCCGCAGCGCGACATCGCCCTGTACGCGGACCTGTACCGGGCCGGCCGGCTGCTGCTGGACGAGCTGGTGACCAAGACGTACCCGGTGGAGGACTTCGCCAAGGCCGCCGACGACGCGCACCACGGGCGGGTGGCCCGGGGGTGCTGGTCTTCTGACCCCTCCCGGTCAGCCGCGCGGGCAGGAGCGGGCCTCGGCCGCCGCCTTCAGCTCGCCGAGCCACGCTTCGAGGCCCTGCCGCAGGATCTCGGTGGCGTAGGGGACGTTCGCCTCGACCTGTTCGCCGGTGTGGGTCTCCTCGGTACGGACGAGGATGCCGCCCCGGACCTTCTGGAAGGTCCACACGTGGACGCCGTCGATGCGCAGCCCCTCGCCGACGGCGGGCCCGGTCCACCGGATGCACGAGCCGCGCTCGGCCTGCCGGACGGTGGACGTGATGTCCAGGCTGGTGGCGGGGGTCGCCGGGTTGGGCGGGATCGGAGTGGTCCAACGGAACGCCGAACCGGGGCGGAAGGGGCCGTGGTCGAGGCGGTCCACGCTCGTCACGTGGGTCTGCCAGCCCGGCCAGCGCTCCACGTCGGTCTGGAGCTTCCAGACGGTGCTCAGCGACGCGTCGATCACGGTCTCGGTGCGGGCGCGGACCAGGGCCTTGGCGTCGACGCCCTTGCCCTGGCAGGTGAGGGACGGGGCCGGGTGCGCGGTGGCGGGCGCGGCGGCGGTGGCGAGGAGCGCGGCGGCGGCGAGCGGGAGGGTGAGCAGGGCGGCGGTGGTGCGGGTCCGGAACATCGGGATCTCGTCCTCTGCTAGTGACTGACACGTTCGTGAGAAGTTGTAACTCCTATCGCGTCGAGGGGTCAAGGGGGTCCGTGATATCTTCTAACGGAAATTTGAGTCAGTAGCTGACGTGGTGACGGAAGGCGGCATCCCATGGCGAAGGCCGACGCCGCGACCCCCGGGAGCGCTATCGCGCCCAGGTCCGCGCGGAGATCAAGCAGCATGCCTGGGAGCAGATCGCCACGGCCGGGGCCTCCGCGCTCTCCCTCAACGCGATCGCCAAGCGGATGGGCGTCAGCGGGCCCGCGCTCTACCGCTACTTCGCCGGCCGGGACGAGCTGATCACCGAGCTCATCCGGGACGCGTACCGCAGCCTCGCCGACGCCGTCCACGCGGCGGCCGTCACCGGCGCCGACCCGGCCGCCCTCGCGCACGTCCTGCGCGACTGGGCCCTGGCGGACCCCCAGCGGTACTTCCTCATCTACGGCACCCCCGTCCCCGGCTACCACGCGCCCGACGAGATCACCGGCATCTCGCAGGAGATCATGGCCGACCTGCTGACCGCCTGGACGGCCTTCGAACCGGACGTGCCCGCCTCGCCGTTCGCCGCCCACCTGGCGGACCACCGCGACTGGGCCGGGGACCACTCGGCCCCGCCCGGGGCGCTGCGGCGGGCCCTCGCGTTCTGGACCCGGCTGCACGGGGTGCTGTCCCTGGAGCTCGCCGGCCACTTCACCGGCATGGGCTTCGACCCGGCCCTGCTGTTCCAGGCCGAGCTGGACGGCCTGGTGGGGCGCGAAGGCTGAGCCGGCCGGCCCGGACGGCTCAGCGCGAGGCGTCCGCCGAGGACCGGAACGTACGCCGGTAGACCGTGGGCGGCACGCCCAGGACCGCCTGGAGGTGCTGGCGCAGCGAGGTCGCCGTGCCGAAGCCCGCGTCCCGGGCCACCTGGTCGATGGAAAGGTCGGTCGACTCCAGCAGCTGGCGGGCCCGCTCCACCCGCTGCTGGGTGAGCCACTGGCCGGGGCTGATCCCGACCTCCTCGCGGAAGCGGCGCGTGAACGTCCGTACGCTCATGGCCTCCTGCTCCGCCATGTCCCGCAGCAGGATCGGCCGGTCGAGACGGGCCAGCGCCCAGGCCCGGGCGGCCGTCGTGGTCGCGAACTGCGGGTCGGGGAGCGGGCGGTGGATGTACTGGGCCTGCCCGCCGTCCCGGTGCGGGGGGACGACCGTGCGGCGGGCGATCTCGTTCGCGACGGCCGCCCCGTGGTCGCGCCGCACCAGGTGCAGGCAGAGGTCGATCCCGGCGGCCACCCCGGCGGAGGTGAGGACGTCGCCGTCGTCGATGAACAGGACGTCCGGGTCGACGCGGACCTGCGGGAAGATCCGCTGGAAGTGGTCGGCGGACGACCAGTGCGTGGTGGCGGGGCGGCCGTCGAGGTATCCGGCCGCCGCCAGGACGTAGCTGCCGGTGCAGATCGAGACCATCCGGGTGCCGGGCCGGACCAGGGCGAGCGCGGCGGCCAGCTCCTCGGTGAGCCTGCCCTCCTCGAAGACCGGGCCCAGCTCGTAGGAGGCGGGGACGACCACGGTGTCGGCGGTGGCCAGCGCCTCCGGGCCGTGCTCCACGAGAACGGCGAAGTCCGCGTCGGTCCTGACCGGGCCCGGCGGGCGGATCGAGCAGGTCACCACGTCGTACAGCTTCCTGCCCGGGCCGCCCGACCCGGTGCCGAGGGAGCGGCCGAAGATCCGCTGCGGGATGCCCAGTTCGAAGGGGAGCGCTCCGTCGAGAGCCAGGACGACGACGCGGTGCGGCATGACGGCCTCCTCGGAGATCCCCGGTGGGGCGGGTGGCTGGTATAGACCACGAGCTGATACAGGTTAGCGATGTGAGGGAGAAGCCGACAGAGCCCGCGTCCATTCCCGACGCGGACAGTGACACCCGCGGATTCACGGCTCGCGCTGTCGCGGCGGTGGCGGCCGGCGGCACCGTCGCCGCGGGTCTCGCCGTGCGCGCCGGGGCGGACGGGGCCTTCGCCAAGTACGCCGGGAGCGCGCTCTACACGGTGCTGCTCTGCGCGCTCGTCGCCTTCTGCGCACCCCGCGCGCGGCCCCTCGCGGTGGCCGCCACGGCGCTGGGCCTGAGCTGGGCGGTGGAGTTCGCGCAGCTCACCGGCGTACCGGCGGAGCTGTCGGCGCGCAGCGCGGCGGCCCGGCTGGTCCTCGGCTCGACCTTCAACGCGCCGGACCTGTTCTGGTACGCGGTGGGCGCGGCGGCGGCCTGGCTCGTCCACGCTGGGGCCCGGCGGCGCGCTACGGCTTCGTCTGCTTCTTCTGCCGGGCCCGCTCCTCGGCCCCCTGCATCTCGATGACCTCCAGGACGTGGGCGCTGGTCTGCCGGCGGACGGCGCCGGCGACGAACAGGGCCGTGCCCAGCACCGACACCGGGGCGGAGATCGCCAGGAGGGTCAGCTGCTCCGGCCAGGCCTCGATCAGGTCGCAGTACTGCGTCTCCCCGTAACAGGACGCGTCCGACTGCTCCACCAGCAGGAACGCCAGCCGCACCCACAACGCGCAGGCGCCGAGCAGCAGTACGACCCCCACGTCTGCATCGATGTCGACGTGCGGTGGAACTGCTGACGTGCGACCCACTGCATGAGGTCCCCCGGATCTGTTCGTACGCGGCGGCTTCTCGGCCCCGCCGACCGGCCGACGGCGATGCTATGCGCAGGGCCCCGGCCCCCATGTGCCGGGGCATGGCCCGATTCCTGCGAACCGTGTCCCTCCGGCCACTCGTGGGGAAAGCCCCAGGCCAGGAAGCTGGTTCACGTGACCGAGACCATCGAAAGCGCGGCCCGGGACGACCGGCGTCCGCCCCGCGCGGAGCGCCGCCGCCCCCGCCTCCGTATCCACCGGGCGTGGCTCGTCGCCGCCGTCACCTTCGTGACGATCATCGGCGGCGCGGCCTTCAACTCCCTGCCCGGCCTGCTCATCGACCCGCTCCACACCGAATTCGGCTGGTCGCGCGGGGAGATCGGGCTCGCCGTCTCCATCGACATGGCGCTGTACGGGCTGACCGCGCCGTTCGCCGCCGCGCTCATGGACCGCTTCGGCATCCGGCGGGTCGTGGCGAGCGCGCTCACGATGGTGGCGGCCGGGGCGATCGCCAGCGTCTGGATGACGGCGTCCTGGCAACTGATGCTCTACTGGGGCCTGTTGGTCGGCCTCGGCACCGGATCCATGGCGATGGCGTTCGCCGCGACCGTCACCAACCGCTGGTTCGTCGCCCGCCGGGGCCTGGTCACCGGCATCCTCACCGCCGCCGGGGCCTCCGGGCAGCTCGTCTTCCTCCCGCTCTGCGCCTGGATCGTCGACGAACACGGCTGGGAGCCCGCCTCGGTCACCGTCGGCCTGGCGGCCCTCGTCGTCGTCCCGTTCGTCTGGCTCCTGATGCGCGACCACCCGGCCGATGTGGGGCTCGCCCCCTACGGCGGTACGTACGTGGAGAAGCCGGCCCCCGCCCGGGGCGCCGCGCGCCGGACGGTGCGCGTGCTGGTCGACGCGGCCCGCACCGGCCCGTTCTGGCTGCTCGCGGGCGCCTTCGCGATCTGCGGGGCCTCCACCAACGGCCTGATCCGCACCCACTTCGTGCCCTCCGCCCACGATCACCACATGCCCATCACCGTGGCGGCCTCGCTGCTCGCCGTGATCGGGGTCTTCGACGTCATCGGCACGATCTTCTCCGGCTGGCTCACCGACCGCTTCGACGCCCGCAGACTGCTCGCCGTCTACTACGCGCTGCGCGGGATCTCGCTGCTGTTCCTGCCGATGCTCATGGCCCCCGACGTCCGGCCGCCGATGGTCTTCTTCATCGTGTTCTACGGCCTCGACTGGGTCGCCACCGTCCCGCCGACGCTGGCGCTCTGCCGCGAGCAGTACGGCGACGACAGCGCGATCGTCTTCGGCTGGGTGCTGGCCTCGCACCAGGTGGGCGCGGCGGTGGTCGCGTTCCTCGGCGGAGTCGCGCGGGACGTGTTCGGCAGCTACGACGTGGTCTGGTACGCGGCCGGGGCGCTGTGCGCGATGGCGGCGCTGATGTCGCTGGTGATCCGTCGCGTCCCGGCTCCGAAGGAGCCCGTCGTCAGCGGCTGAGCCGCCCGAACGCCCCCCGGTGGAACAGCAGCGGCTCGCCCTCCTCCTCCGCGCCCAGCGCCGCCACCCGGCCCACCACGATGAGGTGGTCGCCGCCGGTGTGGACGGCGTGGACGCGGCAGTCGATCCAGGCGGGCACGGAGTCCAGCAGCGGTGACCCGGTCGCGGGGGCGTCCCCGTACGGCACGCCCGCGAACTTGTCCGCCCCGCTCACCGCGAACCCCCGGCACAGCGCGCCCTGCTCCGCCCCCAGGATGTTCACGCAGAACACCCCGGCGCGGGCGATGCGCGGCCAGGTCGTCGACGTACGGGCGACCATGAAGGCCACCAGCGGCGGGTCCAGCGAGAGCGAGGCGAAGGACTGGCAGGCGAAGCCCGTCGGCCCGTCCGCGTCGCGGGCGGTGATCACGGTGACGCCGCTGGCGAAGTGGCCCAGCACGCGCCGGAACTCGGCCGGGGCGATCGGCAGCCGCTCGTCGTCCCGGACCGCTCTCAGGTCCGGGCGGGGCAGTGCCTGGGGCGGGGGCTCCGGTGCTGCTGTCGTGGCGGCGCCGACGGACCTGAGGTACCGGACGGCGGTGGCGGCCATGCCTGCGTGTCCCATCATGTCCTCCATAAGAACTGACGAAGCGTCAGATGTGAAGGTGCAGGGGCTTCAGCGACCCTCGTACGTCGGCGGCCGGCGCTCGACGAAGGACGCCACGCCCTCGTTGGCGTCCCGCGTGGTCATGTTGATCTCCTGGGCCGCCGCCTCGGCCGCGAACGCCGTGGCCCGGTCGCCGTCCAGCGAGGCGTTCACCAGCTGCTTGGTGAGGGCGAGGGCCCGGGTGGGCCCCGCCGCCAGCCGTCCCGCCCACTCCTTGGCCAGGGCCTCCAACTCCGCTGCCGGGACCGTACGGTTGACCAGGCCCAGCCGCTCCGCGTCCGCCGCGGTGACGGCGTCCCCGAAGAACATCAGCTCCTTGGCGCGCCGCGGGCCCACCAGCCGGGGCAGCAGATACGCGCCGCCGCCGTCCGGGACGAGTCCCCGGCGTACGAACACCTCGATGAACGTCGCCGTGTCGGCCGCCAGCACCAGATCGCAGGCGAACGCCAGATGCGCACCGATCCCGGCGGCCGTGCCGTTCACGGCGGCGATCACCGGCTTCTCGCAGTCCAGGACGGCCGCGATCAGGCGCTGCGCGCCCTGCCGGATCGTCCGGGCGACGTCCCCGGGGACCCGTTCGCGGTCCGGGGCCGGGGTGCCGCGCAGATCGGCGCCCGCGCAGAAGCCCCGGCCGGTGGCGGTGAGCACCACGGCCCGTACGGCGGGGTCGGCGGAGGCCTCGGCCAGCAGGGCGATGACCCGCTCCCGCTGGTCCCGGGTCACGGCGTTCATGGCCTCGGGGCGGTTGAGGGTGATCCACGAGACGCCGCCGTCGAGGGTGTGCAGGACGGTGGCCGCCGCGGGGGTGGAGCCCGCCGTCCGCGGTCCGGCGTCCGGTGCGCCCGTACGCGCGTGAGCGCCCGGCATGGCACCCGCCTCCCCGCTCACCGGCACACCGCCAGCGCGTCCAGGGCCACCGCGCCCTGGCCCCGGCCCAGCACCACCAGCGGGTTGATGTCCAGCTCGGTCAGGTCGTCGCCCAGCTCCAGGGCCATGCGCTGGACCCGCAGCACCACTTCCACCAGGGCGTCCACATCGACCGGGGCCCGGCCGCGCACCCCCTCCAGCAGGGCCCTGCCGCGCAGCTCGCCGAGCATGTCCCGGGCGTCCCGCTCACCGAACGGCGGGACCCGGACCGCCGCGTCGTGCAGCACCTCCACCAGGACCCCGCCGAGCCCCACCGTGACCGTCGGGCCGAACAGGGCGTCGTGGGTGACCCCGACCATCATCTCGACGCCCCGGTCGATCATCTGGCAGACCAGGATGCCGTCCAGGTCCACCGATTCGTACCGGGCGATGTCGGTCAGCTCGCGGTAGGCGTCCCGGACCTGGCTGGCCGAGGTGAGGCCGACCTTCACCAGGCCCAGTTCCGTCTTGTGGGCGAGCCGGGGCCCGGACGCCTTCATCACCACCGGGTAGCCGACCGGCCCGGCCGCCCGTACGGCACCGGCCGCGCTGGTCACCAACTGCTCGCGCGGCACCCGGATCCCGTACGCCCGCAGGAGCTGCTTCGCCGCGTGCTCGCTGAGCTGCTGGCCCGGCCGCAGCAGGCCCTGCGCCTTGCGGAAGGACGGCGACGGGGTGCGCGGGGCGTCCTCGAAGGGGGAGCGGTAGCGGTCGGTGAAGCGGTGGTGGTCCAGGTAGGCCTTCACGGCGGTGACGCAGTTGCGTGCCGTACGGAACGTGGCGAGGCGCGAGGAGCCCAGCAGCGTCGTGCGGTAGGCGTCCTCGGTGCCGACTGGGGAGCCCCAGACGACGCAGACCAGCTTGTCGGTCGCCTCCGCCGCGTCCGCCAGGTCCTGGGCGAGCCGGTCGCTCATCGGGGGGAACGGGCCGGTGATCGGACAGATCAGCACCCCGACCGACGGGTCGGCGAGGATCGCGTCGATGATCTTCCGGCCGCGCCAGTCGCCGACCGGGTGGCCGCCGTTGTCGATCGGGTTGGCGACGTTCAGGTACTCCGGTATCCAGGTGTGCAGTTCGGCCTGCTTCTCGGGTGACAGGGCGGGCAGCGTGAGCCCCGCCGCCGTCGCCAGGTCCGCGAAGTGCGCGCCGGTGCCGCCGGAGATGGAGTAGACGGCCACGCCCTCGGCCCGCGGCGGCCGGGCCCGTGCCAACAGGGCTGCGGTGTCCTGGAGTTCGTCCAGTCCGTCCACCCGGACCACCCCGAACTGCCGCATCGCCGCGTCGACCACCTGGTCCGCCCCGGTCAGCTTCCCGGTGTGCGAGGCGGCGGCCTCGGTCCCGGCATCGGTGCGGCCCACCTTCACGGCGACGACCGGGACCTTCGCTCGGGCGGCCCGGTCGGCGGCGAGCAGGAAGGAGCGGCCGTCCTTGAGCCCCTCGACGTAGCAGGCGACCGCCCCGACCTCGGGGAGCTGGGCGAAGTACGCCAGGAAGTCGGCGGTCTCCAGATCGGCCTCGTTGCCCGTGGGCGCCCAGTGCGAGAGCCGGATGCCCAGCTCCTGGAGGGCGTGGAGCGGGCGGCCCTGGTGCCCGGACTGGGTGATCAGGGCGATGGCGGGGCCCTCCAGGTCGTCCCGGAACCGCTCGAAGGCGTTCAGGTTGGTGTTCGGCCCGAGCAGCCGCAGCCCGGACCGTTCCACGGCCGCCGCCAGCCGGGCCTGGGCTGCCGCGCCCGCCTCCCCGGTCTCGGCGAACCCGGAGGCGAAGGCCACCGCGAAGGGCACCTTGGCCTCGCCCAGCTCCTCGATCACCGGCAGCGGGTCCGCGACCAGCAGGACCGCGAGGTCGACCGGCTCGGGCAGCCCGGCGACCGTGGGGACGCACTCCCGGCCGAACACCGAGGTCCGGGTCGGGTGCACCGGGTGCAGCCGGGCCCCGACCCGTTCGGCCCAGGCGATCAGCTGGCGGGTGATGCCGGTGTTGGGGCGGCCCTCGGCGTCCGAGGCCCCGACGACGGCCACCGAGCGGGGCCGGAAGAAGCGGTCCAGGTCGGGCACGGCCAGGTGCAGCGGACGCCCGCTGACGTCGAGTCCGCCCTGCCGTGTGGCGGTGGGCAGGCTGACGACGGCGGCGTGCGGCTCCTCGCCGCAGGCCACCACCCGGGCACGGAAGTCGGTGGTGAGGGTGCCGTGAGTCGATCCAAGCATCGTTCCGCCCACTCCTGCTCGAGGGCCCCGCCGGGGAACGGGCGGGACCGGCCGATTAACTGACGCCCTGTCAGGTTACTGAACTGACGCTGCGTCAGGAATGGGTGTGCAGGCAAAGGCTCACACCGTCACGCAGGGCGAACCCGTGGTGCGGGGTCATGGCGGTGGCTGCCACTGCGGTGGTGGCGGCATCGTCGGCGCCCGGCGCCGGGTGCTGGTGCCGGACGCTCGGACATCCCTCCCGGACGCTGAGCCATGGGCGGGGACCGCCCCGGCGCGTGAGGCTGGTGCCATGACTCAGACAGACGCGACCGCAGCAGCGGCCTCCGTGCAGGGACCCGTACTCGTGACCGGCGGCACCGGCAAGACCGGCCGCCGGGTGGTGGCCCGCCTCCGTGAGCTGGGGGTGGAGACCCGGGCGGCCTCGCGGTCCGGGGAGACCCCGTTCGACTGGGCGGACCCCACCACCTGGCAGGCCGCCCTGGACGGGGTCAGCGCCGTCTACATCACCCCGCTCGACGCCTCGCCCTCCCCGACCCCCGCCTTCGTCGAACAGGCCGTCGCGAGCGGGGTGCGGCGGCTGGTGCTGCTCTCGGCCCGGGGCGTGGACGTGCCCGGCTACTTCGGAGCCGCCCACGAGGTCGGCGGACCGCACGGGGAGGGGGAGCGGGCCGTCCGCGCCTCCGGGGTGACCTGGACGATCCTGCGGCCTGGCTGGTTCTCCCAGAACTTCAGCGAAGGCGTCTTCCTCGACGGCGTACGCGACGGGGAACTGGCCCTGCCCACCGGGGACGGGAGGGCCGCGTTCATCGACGCCGACGACATCGCGGACGTGGCCGTCGCCGCGCTCACGGAGGACGGCCACGCGGGCGAGGAGTACGGACTCTCGGGCCCGCGCGCGCTCGGCATCGCCGACGTGCTGGACGAGATCGCGAAGGAGACCGGGAAGCGCGCCGCGTACGTTCCGGTCGAAACGGCCGTCTTCCGCGCCGGGCTCGTCGCCCAGGGCTTCACCGACGAGGAGGCCGGCCTGTGGACCGACGCGCTGATCCCGATCACCACGAGCCGGGAGGCGCCCGTCCTGGACGGCGTCCGCCGGGCACTCGGCCGGGAGCCGCGCGACTTCGCCGACTTCGTCCGGGAGGCGGCGGCGCGGGGGTCTGGGGCTGACGCCCGGGGCAGGGGGCCGGGCTCTCTCCAGAGGCACCCGGCCTCCGGGCCGGGCCCCTCGGAAAGGGCCCAGGGCCTCTCGGAAAGGCCCCCGGGCCCCTCGGAAAGGGCCCCGGTCCGCCCCCGGCCCTCAGCCGTCGATCACCCCGCCGGCGCCGCCGCGTCCACCGGCCCGGACGCCAGGGCCTCCCGCCGGAACGCGCTCGGGCTCTCGCCGCGCACCCGCTTGAACGCCGCGCTGAACCCGAACGCGTCCGCGTAACCGACCCGGCGGGCCACGGCCGCCACGGTCAGCTCGGGGTGGGTCAGCAGGTCGGCGGCCAGCGTCATCCGCCACTCGGTCAGATACGCCACCGGACCCTCCCCGACGAGTTCGGTGAACCGCTTCGCCAGGGTCGTCCGCGACACCCCGGCCCGGCTCGCCAGCTCCGCCGTGGTCCAGGGGTGCGCCGGGTCCTCGTGCATCGCCCGGAGGGCGGGGCCGGCGACCTCGTCGCCGAGCGCCCCGTACCACCCCGGCGGATTCGCCTCGGGCCGGTCGAACCAGTCCCGCAGCGTGCACACCAGCATCCAGTCCAGCAGCCGGTCGAGCACGATCTGGTCGCCCGGCCGGCCCCGGCCGAGCTGGGCCTCCAGGTAGTCGCGCAGCGGCGAGCAGTCCTCCTCGTCGGGCACCACGACGGCCGGGGGCAGCGCCCGCAGGAGCCGCTGCGGAAGCTGCTCCTGTACGTCGTAGGCGGCGGCCAGCAGCACGGTGGCGCAGTCGAACTCGGGGGCGCCGCCCGACGCGGAGCCGGTGTCCCGGGCCTGGTCCCAGCGCACCTCCCGTACCCCGCCGGCCGGCCCCGGCCCCGTACCGTCCACCGGGTCGTCGGTGAAGACGAACGGGGCCGGGCCGCGCACGACCGCGGCCTCGCCGGCCGCCACCCGCAGCGGCTCACCGTCCTCCGGCACGATCCACCCCGCACCCCGCAGCGGCATGCACAGGGTCAGATACGCCCCGTCGGTGAACCGCAGCGACCAGGGTGCGCACAGCACCGAACGGCCGAACACCGCCCCCCGGCCCCGCACGCCCCGCAACAGCTCGTCGAACACGTCCATGACGCCCAGCCTAGGCAGCGGCGGCCCCGTTCCGGAGGGGTGAGCGTCAGCGGGGCCGGCGCCGGCCGGGCCCGGGGCTCACCGGTGGCTCAGCACATTGACCACCCGGCCGTCGGGGTCCCGGACGAAGAACCTCCGTACGCCCCACTCCTCGTCCTGGAGCGGGTGGACGATCTCCGCGCCCCGGGCCCGTACGGCCGCGTACACCGCGTCCACGTCGTCCACCTCGACGCTCAGGTCGGGGACGACCGGGCCGGTCAGGTCGTGGGTCATGAAGCTGACCTGTTCCTGCGGGCCGGACGGCGAGGCGACGGTCGTGATCCAGCCGAGGTTCATGACCTCCTCGAAGCCGAGCAGACCGTAGAAGTCCCGGTTCTCCTCGACCGCATCCGTCCGGAGGTTGGGTACGACACGGCGAACCGTCATGATCGACTCCTCGGAAGAAGGATGGGATGCCGCCCCCTGGGGCCCGACCCTAGCCGCCGGCGCGGACCATCCGGCCCGCCCCCGGCCGCCTCCTCAACGTGGCGAGCGGGCCACCCTCTTCGCGATCCTCTCGGCGTCCAGGGCCATTTCGCGCAGCATCCCGCTGATCGGGTTGGTGAAGCCGGTGAAGTAGAGCCCGGGCGCGCCCTTTGGGGAGCGGCCGCCGTGGGCCACCGGGCGGCCCCGCCCGTCCAGCACGTCCAGGTGGCCGAGCAGCGGCTCCAGGGCGCGGTGGTAGCCGGTGGCGGCGATGACCGCGTCCGGGGTGATCCGGGTGCCGTCGGCCAGGACCACCGTGTCCTGGTCGAAGGAGGCGACCGTCGCCACGGGGTCCACCCGGCCGCTCCTCACCGCGTCGATGAGTCCCACGTCCTGCACCGGGATCGCTCCCTCGCGGACCCGGGAGTAGAGGCCGGTGGCGGGGCGCGGGAGGCCCCGGTCGGTCAGGTCGGGCACGGCGATCCTCGCCATCACGCCCCCGGCGCGGTCGACGAGCCGTACCGGCAGGCGGCGGACCAGGATGCCCGTGGCCTGGGCCGGCCAGCCGGCGGTGGAGCGGCGGACGATGTGCGGGGCCGTACGGACCGCGATGCGCACGGCGGACGCCCCGCCCTCGGCCAGGTCCGCCGCGATCTCCGCGCCCGTGTTGCCGATGCCGACGACCAGGACGTCCTTTCCGGCGTACGGGGCCGGGTTCCGGTACGCCGCCGCGTGCAGCAGCTCGCCCGTGAACGTGTCGCGGCCCGGCCAGTCCGGTAGGCGCGGGGTGTGGTTGAAGCCGGTCGCGACGACGACCGCGCGGCCCCGCAGGACCCGGCCGCCCGTCGCGGTGAGCTGCCAGTCGCCGGAGCCGTCGGAGGCCGGGTCGACCCGGGTCACCTCGACGCCCGTCACCACCTCCAGCTCATGGTGCTCGGTGTACTTCTCCAGGTACCGCACCACGTCGTCCCGGCCCACCCAACGCCCGAACCTCCGCGGCATCTTCAGCCCCGGCAGCGCCGACCAGCGGCGGGTGGTGTGCAGGTGCAGCCGGTCGTAGTGGCCGCGCCAGGAGGCCCCGACCCGGTCCGACTTCTCCAGGACCACCGCCCGTACACCCCGGGCGCGCAGCGCGGCCGCGGTGGCGAGGCCGCCGGGGCCGCCGCCGATGACGTACACGGGCCGGACCTCCGTACGGTCGGTGAGGGCGACGGCGTCGTGACGGGCTGCGGAGGACGGGCTGTTGGGCATGGTTCGGAGCGTAATCGTCCGCTCTGTTGATGGGTCTCGGTCAAGAGGGAAATCGATTGCGAATTGATCACGAGCGGTGCGGTGCGGTGACCGCGCGTGCCCGGGTGCCCTTATGTGGATAAGGTAAGCCTAACCTTGCCTTGACTGATGCGGGGTGACCTCCGGGGGTAGCCGCGCGGCGCCGTGCCGTGCGCCCGTCCGGGGGTGAAGGGGTGGGACGTACATGAACGGCAGACAGCTCCGGGCCCGTTTCCGGGGGGTGGCGGTGGTCGCCGCCGGGCTCCTCGCGCTCACCGCCTGCGGTGGTGGCGACGCGGGCGCCAAGGGGGACGGGAGCGGCGAGGGCGGATCGGCCGCCGCCCGCACCGTGAAGCACGACGCCGGGACCACCGGGAAGGTGCCCGACCGGCCGCAGCGGATCGTCTCGGTCAGCGTCACCATGACCGGCCATCTGCTGGCGCTCGACGCCCCGGTCATCGCCTCCCAGGCCACCCCGCCCTCCGTCATCACCGACAAGCAGGGCTTCTTCACCCAGTGGTCCGACGCCGCCGCGAAGAACAGCGTCAAGGTCGCCTACCAGGGCTTCGAGCCGGACGTGGAGAAAGTCCTCGCGCTGAAGCCCGACCTGATCGTGGGCGCGTCCTCCGGAGCGGAGAACGCCGAGAAGTTCTACGACAAACTCTCCGCCGTCGCCCCGACCCTCCTCTACCGCCACGACGACGTCTCCTGGCAGGACCTGACCGCCCGCCTCGGCAAGGACCTCGGTCTGGAGAAGCGCGCGAGCGAGGTCGTCGCCGCGCACGACAAGCGGGTCGGCGAGGTCAAGGCCGCGATCACCGTGCCGAAGCAGGCCGCCGCGCTCGTCCGCGACAACCAGTCCGCGATGACCGTCTTCACCCCCGAGTCCGCCCAGGGCCGCCTCCTCACCTCCCTCGGCTTCGCCGTGCTGGAGCCGCCGGCCGGCAAGGGCCAGACGCAGGGCGGCCGTTCGGACTTCGCGGAGTTCAGCCAGGAGAAGGTCGCCGACACCGCGAAGGACAGCTCGCTGCTCTTCGTCAGCCACACCCCCGAGGAGATCACCGCCGCCACCGCACGCCCGGTCTGGAAGGACCTGGCAGCCGTCAAGGACAAGCGGGTGTACGACCTCGGCCTCGACACCTTCCGGCTGGACTACTACAGCGCGGGCAACCTGATCGACAAGATCGAGAAGGCCTTCGGCTGACCGTGGCCGGCGACAAACCCGCCGCCCGCGTGCGGTACGCCGCCGGGCTCACGGCGGGGCTGGTCCTCCTGGCCCTCGCCGTGGCCGGCGGCCTCGCCGTGGGCGCCCAGCCCGTGCCCCCGGCCGAGGTGTTCGCCGCGCTGCTCGACCCCGGCGCCCCGCACGCGTCGATCGTCCGGGAGGTCCGGGTGCCCCGCACCCTCCTCGCCGTCACGGCGGGAGCGGCGCTCGGCCTCGCCGGTGCGGTGATGCAGGGGCTGACCCGTAACCCCCTGGCCGATCCCGGCCTCCTCGGCGTCAACACCGGAGCCGCGTGCGCCGTCGTCGCCGCGACCGTCCTGCTCGGTACGGGCTCGCTCCAGGCCGTCGTCTGGTGGGCGCTGCTCGGGGCGGCCGTCGCGGTGGTGGTCGTGTATCTGCTCGGCGGCCGGGGCGCGGACCGGGGCACCCCCGAAGGGCTCGTGCTCGCCGGAGTCGCCGTCACGGCCGTGCTCGGCGCGGTCGTCAGTGGGCTCGGGGTGCTGGACGCGGATGCGTACGGGACGCTGCGGATGTGGTCGGTCGGCACGCTGGCGGGCCGCGAACTCCCGGTTCTGTGGCACGTGTTGCCCTTCCTGCTGGTGGGTGCGGCACTCGCCCTCACCACCGCGCCCGCCCTCAACGCCTTCGCCCTCGGCGACGAGGCGGGCCGGGCGCTGGGCGTCGCGCCCGGTCGTGTACGGCTGCTCGGCACGCTCGCGACGGTGCTCCTCAGCGGCGCCGCGACGGCCGCGATCGGCCCGGTCGGCTTCATCGGCCTGGTCGCCCCGCACGTGGCGCGCCTGCTGGCCGGGCCCGACCACCGTCGCCTGATGCCGTACGCGGTCCTCATCGGGGCGGGCCTGCTGCTCGTCGCGGACATCGTGGGCCGGGTGGTCGCCCGCCCCGCCGAGATCCAGGTGGGCATCGTGACGGCGTTCGTGGGCGCGCCCGTGCTGATCTGGCTGATCGGCCGCAACCGGTCCGCCTCGCGGACGGCGGTGGCCACGGCGTGAGTACGCTCAGCAGGCCCGTGGCCGTACGGGGCCGGTGCCGCTCCGGCCGGACCATGGCCGTACGGGGCCGGGGCCTCTCCCTCCGGATACGCCCCCGCCCCCTGGCCGTCACCCTCCTCCTCACCCTCCTCGCGGCGGGCAGCGGCGCGCTCGCACTCACCCGGGACGGCCTCGTGCCGCCCGCCGAGGTGCTGGGCGCGCTGTTCGGCGCGGGTTCGGAGCAGGCCGCGTTCGTCGTCCTGGAGCTGCGGCTGCCGCGCGTGGCCCTCGGGCTCGTCGTCGGCGCGGCACTCGGCGCGGCCGGGGCGCTGTTCCAGCAGCTCTCCCGCAACCCGCTCGGCAGTCCGGACATCGTCGGCTTCAACTCCGGTGCGGCGACCGGGGCGTTGCTGGTCCTGCTGCACGGCGACCCGGCGTACGTGGCGGCCGGGGCGGCGGGCGGCGGACTCGCCACGGCGGTGATCGTCCACCTCCTCGCCCGGCGCGGCTCGTTCCGGGGCAACCGCCTGATCCTCGCCGGGATCGCCGTCGGCTCGCTGCTCGCCTCGGTCAACGCGTACCTGCTCACCCGGGCCGCCCTCGACCACGCCCAGTCCGCCCAGCTCTGGCTGATCGGCAGCCTCGGCAGCGCGGAACGCCACCAGGTCCTGCCCGCCCTGCTCGCTCTGGGGGCCCTCCTGCTGGCCGCGCTCCCCGTCGTCCGCCGCCTGGACCTGCTGGAGATGGGCGACGAGGCGGCCGGGGGTCTGGGCATCTCTGCCGCCCGCACCCGGGTGTTCGTCCTCCTGATCGCGGTCGGGCTGAGCGCGGTGGCGGTCTCGGCGGCCGGACCGATCGTGTTCGTCGCGCTCTGCGCACCCCAACTGGCCCGCCGCCTCGGCCGGGGTACGGGGACGGGGCTGCTGCCCGCCGCCGCGATGGGCGCTCTGCTGCTCTCCGCCTCCGACCTCGCCGCGGTCTCGCTGCCGACGGCCGGACCGCTGCCGGTGGGTGTGGTCACCGGCGCGCTCGGCGGCGTCTACCTGGCGTGGCTGCTGGGGCGCGGGCGGCGGCGCTGAAGGCGGTGCAGACCTCTTGCGGGGACGGCCGCCGTCCGGTGAACTGACGTATCGTCAGAAAACTGTGAGTGGAGGGCCGATGCAGACGATCTGGCTCGGCGGAGCGGAATGGCTGGCCGTCCTGCGCATAGGCCTCGGCCTGTGGTGGCTGGAGAGCTGGCGCCACAAGGACAGGAAAGGCTGGTTCGAGCGCGGCACGGGGATCGCCTGGGCGGCGGACATTGCGGGCAAGCATCGCTGGGGGCTGGTCCGGACGGGCTTCCGCCGGGTCGTCGAGCCCCGCCCGAAGCTGATCGCGTACGTCGTCGTCTACGCCGAACTGGCCCTGGGTCTGGGGCTGGTGACCGGATTCCTGACCCCGGTCGCCCTGGTGGCGGGTCTGCTCCTCAACCTCCTCTACCTGGTCCTGATGATCCACGACTGGGCCGAGCAGGGGCAGAACGCGATGATGGCGCTGATCTCGCTCGTGGCCCTCTTCGCGATGGCCTGGCAGACCTGGTCGCTGGACGCGGCGCTGGGACTGTTCCCGTGAGCGCCGAACGAGCCGCCGCGGCTCCGCGCTTCGACCTCCCGGAGCCGGACGCCTTCACCCGCCCCTACTGGGACGCGGCGGCGGAGGGGCGGCTGCTGATCCGCCGCTGCGCCGGATGCGGCCGCGCGCATCACTACCCGCGCGAGTTCTGCCCGTACTGCTGGAGCGAGGACGTGGGGTGGGAGCGCGCGAGCGGGGAGGCGACCCTCTACACCTGGTCCGTCGTCCACCGCAACGACCTGCCGCCCTTCGGCTCCCGCGTCCCGTACGTCGCGGCCGTCGTCGACCTCGCCGAGGGGCCCCGGATGATGACGGAGATCGTGGAGTGCGCGCACGAGGCGCTGCGCGTCGGGATGCGGCTGACGGTTGCTTTCCGGGAGGCGGGGGAGGAGGCCGTGCCGGTGTTCCGGCCCGCAGGCTGAGGCCCCCGGGGGTCACTCCCCGGCCGCCTGGACCGCGTTCCGGAACCACGCGGTCGCCAACGGCTGATCACAGCCCCGGCGCGCCCCACACCGGGAACCACCGGGACAGGTCCTTCTCCACCCGGAGGTCGTCGCCGAGGGCGCCCCGCACCTGGAGCTCCAGCTGGTTGTCCCGCTTCTCGGCGGCGCCGGGCAGCGGGGCGAACGGGTAGAACGTGCCGCGCTTGTAGAGGTAGACCAGCGCCAGCGCACGCCCTTCCGCGTTCCGGAATCCGATCAGGGAACACAGCAGGTGCGGGCCGAAACCGCCGTCCTGGAGCATCGTGTTGACCGCGTGCAGGTCGTTGACCAGGCCCGCCGAGTCGTCGGCCGGGTGAGTGGCCAGCAGCCAGGTGTAGCCGTACGCGTCCCGGCTGAACTCCACCGGGATGCCCCCGCGTTCCGTGTCCGCGTCCAGCAACTCCCTTACGTCCTCCTGGAGCCGGGCGAAGCCGCCCCCTCCACCCCGGCGAAGCAGACCGAGCCCCGGCCGGTCGGGGTGAACCCGGTGGCGGCCTGGAGGGTGAGGGCGGCGGAGGGGACGGCGAAGAGCTGGTCGAGGTCGGGGCGGACCGGTTTGCTCCGGCCGAGGATCGCGTCGAGCAGGCCCACGGGCGTAACTCCTTCAACGCTCGATGGTTCAGCGGGACAGGTCGGTGGAGATCCGGGACAGCTGGTCCAGGCGCTGTTCCAGCGTCGGGTGCGAGGAGAACAGCCGGCCCATGCTCTCCTTCGCGGAGAACGCGGGCATGAAGTAGAACGCGTTGTACGGCTCCGCCTTCCGCAGGTCCTCCGTCGGGATGCGGGCCATCTGCCCGCTGACCTTCGTCAGGGCGGAGGCGAGCGCGGAGGGGCGCCCGGTGAGCAGGGCGGCGGCCCGGTCGGCGGAGAGTTCGCGGTAGCGGGAGAGCAGCCGGGTCAGCAGGAAGCTGATCGCGTACACGACGGCGCTGATCAGCGGGATCAGGAGCAGCAGGATGCCCGCCGGGTCGTTGCCGGGGCGGCTGCGCGCGAAGCCGCCCCACAGGGCGATCCGGGTGATGACCCCGGCCAGGACGCCCAGGAACGAGGCGATGGTCATGACGGCCACGTCCCGGTGCGCGACATGCGACATCTCGTGGGCGAGGACCCCCTCCAGCTCCTCCGGCTCCAGCCGGCGCAGCAGGCCCGTCGTCGCGCAGACCAGGGCCGTCTTCTCGCTGCGGCCGGTGGCGAACGCATTCGGTACGTCGCTCTCGGCGATCGCCACCCTGGGCTTCGGCATGTCCGCCAGCGCGCAGATGCGGTCGATGGTGCCGTGCAGCTCGGGGGCCTGCTCGGGGGTGACCTCGCGGGCGCCCATGCCGTACGCGGCGATGCGGTCGCTGAACCAGAACTGGGCGATGAACAGGCCGCCCGTGATGATCAGGATGATCGGCCAGGAGCCCCGCAGGGCCGCGAGGAGCACTCCCACGAAGACGACGTAGAGCAGACCGATCAGGAACATGGTGGTGACCATGCGGCCGGTCAGACCCCGGTCGGGGGCGTAGCGCGAACGGGCCCGTGGCATCGGTGCCTCCCAACAGCTCAGCTGTCTCCCATAGTGCCCCTCAGCGGTGAGAACCGGATAAACGTGCTGTCTGCACCGGTCAGGGCCAGAGCAGCTCCCGGTTCCACTCGCCGCCCGCGGCGCCCGCCTCCGTCCGGCGGTAGCGCAGCCGCACGTGGCGGCGCCGGGCATCGCCCTGGAAGAACTCGACCTCGGCCGGCTCGACCACGTACCGGGTCCAGGTCGGGGCCTCCGCGTCCGGCTCCGCCACCGCCCGGTCCCAGGCCGCGTCCGCCGTCCGGTGCAGCTCCGCCACCGAGCCGACGACCTCGCTCTGCGCCCCGGTCAGCGCGGCGGCCAGCGCCCCGGTGGACCGGGCGTGCAGGTCGGCGTGGCTCTCGGCCGGTGTGCAGCGGACGACGGCCCCCCGGACCCGTACCTGCCGGCCCTGCGCGGGCCAGTAGAAGCCGAGCGCGGCGTGCGGGCGGGCGGCGAGCTGGTGGCCCTTGGCGCTGGTGGCGTGGGAGGCGAAGTGCCAGCCCCGCTCGTCGGCGTCGTGCAGGAGCAGCGTGCGGACGTCGGGGAGCCCCTCGGCGTCGGCCGTGGCCAGCGTCATGGCGTGCGGCTCGGGCTGCCCCGCCGCCACGGCCGCGGCGAACCAGGCGTGGAAGAGGGCGAGGGGCGCGGGCGGGGCCGTCTCCGGATCGAAGGCGGGCAGCTCGGTGTCCCAGACGCGCTGGGCGTGCAGAAGGCCGCGGAAGGAGCGCTGGGCGGTGTCGTCGGTCATGGGGCCATTGGACCGCATGGGGAGGCGGGGCGACCTTCCACATCACCCGGAACGGCACAGAGGCCGCCGAACTGCGTCCGCTGAGTCGCACGAGGCAGCTCGGCGCCGAGGAGCTCGTGGCCCGGCACCGGCGGCTGCCCCGGGTCGACGGCGACCTGCTGCGCCGCGAGGAGGACGCGTTCTTCGGCACGGAGGAACGGATCGAGGCGACGTGTGGGAGCGCGACGGTGGCTGCGCGGCACCGCACGGGAGTGCTCGACACCTGTACGTACGTCGACCTCGACCTGCTGGAGCCGGAGCGGCTGCCCCTGCTGCCCGCCCTCACGGTGATCTCCCTGGCCGAACTCCAGCAAGGTGTGGCCAGGGCGACGGACCCGCTGGTCCGGGCGGCCCGGATGGAGAAGCTGGGCGCGGCCGTCGCGGACTTCGAGCCGCTGCCGTTCGACGGGGACGCCGCCGCGCGGTACGGGACCCTGGTCGCCCTCGTCCTCGCGGCCCGGCGCGATCCCCGGCCGCGCCGCACGGACCTGATGATCGCGTCCATCGCGTCGGTCCGGGGCCTGCCGCTCTTCACCCGGAACGCCGACGACTTCCAGGGCCTGGAGAGCGCCGTCACCGTCGTGGGGCTCTGAGGTCGGGGCCCCTCACCCCCGGCCCGGCGCCACCCGCTCACCCCCGCCCCAGCACCACCGTCCCCGACGAGCAGAACCAGCCGCCCGTCCCCGACGCCACCGCCAGCTCCGGCAGCCCGCCCCCGGCCCGGCTCACCTGCCGGAGTCCCGCATCGCCGCGCAGTTGCCGCACCGCCTCCACCAGCAGGAACAGCCCGCGCATCCCGGGGTGGCAGGCGGACAGACCGCCGCCGTCCGTGTTCACCGGGAGCTCGCCGCGCAGCCCGGTGCGGCCCTTCTCGACGAACGCGCCGCCCTCGCCCTTCGCGCAGAAACCCAGGTCCTCCAGCGTCACCAGCGTCATGTAAGTGAACGCGTCGTAGATCTCGGCCAGGTCGATGTCGGCCGGCCGCACCCCGGCCCGTTCGAAGGCGAGACGGCCGGAGACGGCGGCGGGGGAGACCGTGAAGTCCTCCCACTCGGACATCGTGGCGTGCGAGGTGTGCTCCCCGGTGCCGAGAATCCAGACGGGGGCTTGCGCGGTGTCCGGTACGTACTCCTCGGCGGCCAGCAGCACCGCGCAGCCCCCGTCGCTGCGGATGCAGCAGTGCAGCTTGGTGAACGGGTCCGCGATCATCGGCCCCGACAGCACCTCGTCCACCGTGATCGGGTCCCGGAACATCGCCTCCGGGTTCGCCGCCGCGTTCGCCCGCGCCGTCACCGCCACCTCGGCGAGCTGCTCCAGCGTCGTGCCGTACGCGTGCATGTGACGGCGGGCGGCCATCGCGTACTTGGCGATCAGACTGTGCCCGTACGGCACCTCGAACTGCGCCGGGCCCCGTGCCCCGAACGACAGGTTCGACGTGCGGCGGCCCGCCCTGATGTCGGCCCGGGCCGTCGACCCGTAGACGAGGAGCACGGCCCGGGCCCGGCCCGCGGCGATGGCGTCCGCCGCGTGGGCGGCCATCACCTCCCAGGTGGCGCCGCCCACCGCCGTCGAATCGACCCAGGTGGGCCGCAGCCCCAGATACTCGGCCACCTCCACCGGGGCCAGGGTCCCGAGCCCCGCCGAGGCGAAGCCGTCGACGACCGAGCGGTCGAGGCCGGAGTCGGCCAGCGCGCGGCGGGCGGCCTGCGCGTGCAGGGCGTACGGCGTGGCGTCGTCGACGCGGCCGCAGTCCGCGAGCGCCACGCCGACGACGGCGACCTTGCGAGGGCGGGAGGCAGACATGCATCTGACGGTACATCAGATGAGGGTGGTGGCAACCATGCCCGCGCGACGCCTTCCTTGCCCCGCTCGGGTGCGCGACTCTGGGAATTCCCGCCGCCTCTCCCTAATATGACGGATCGTCAGATCCGGGGTCGTCGGGTGCCCCGGGTGGAAGGAGCCCGCCGATGGACACCGCCCTCACCGCGGAACAGCACGAGATCCGCCGCACCCTGCGCGACCTGCTCGCCCGGCACACCGGACCCGACGCGATCCCCGCCGCCGTCGGCACCGCCGAGGGCTACGACCCGGCCCTGTGGGGCCGGCTCGCCGGGGACCTCGGGCTGCCGGGACTCGCGTTCGCGGAGGAGTACGGCGGGGCCGGCTGCACCACCACCGAGCTGGCCCTCGCCTGCGAGGAGACCGGGCGGGCGCTGCTGCCCTCACCGCTCCTCGCCACCGCCGCCCTCGCCGCACCCCTGATCGCTGCCCTCGGCACCGCGGACCAGCGGGCCGCCCTCCTGCCCCGGATCGCCGACGGGACCCTGACCGCCGCGCTCGCCCTCCCCGGCGGCTCGCTCGCCACCGCCCTCGGCCTCACCGGCGACAACCTCGACGGAACCTGGGCGGGCGGCGGCCGGGCCGGCGGCATCCAGGCCCACGGGGAGGCGGCCGGCCGGCGGCTCTACGGGGAGGCCGACCGGGTGCTGGACGGGCACAGCGCCGGGCTGCTCGTGGTCGCCGCCCATGCCGGGGGCTATCCGCGCAGCCGTACGCAGCTGTTCCTGGTCCGCGGCGATGCGCCCGGGCTCGTCCGCACCCGGCTGACCGCCCTCGACGAGACCCGCCCCCTGGCCCGCGTCGAACTGCGCGACACCCCCGCCGAACGGCTCGGCGCGGACGACACCGCCGACGCGGCCGCCGCCCTCGCCGACGCCGGGCGCACGGCCGCCGCGATCCTCGCCGCCGAGGCGGTCGGGACGGCCGCGAGCGCCCTGGAGCGCACCGTGGAGTACGTGAAGGCGCGCGAACAGTTCGGCAGGGCCGTCGGCTCCTTCCAGGCCGTCAAGCACCGCCTCGCCGACCTGTACGTACGGGTCGAGGCGGCCCGCTCGGCCGCGTACCACGCGGCCCGGGAACCGGAGGCCGGGCCGCTCGCGCTCGCCCAGGCCCTGGAGACGGCCAGGATCACCGCAGGTGAGGCCGTCCAGCTGCACGGCGGCATCGGCTTCACCTGGGAGCACGAGGCGCACCGCTACCTCAAACGGGCGGCGGGCGACGAGCTGCTCTTCGGCCCGGTCCACCGGCTGCGCGACCACGCGGCGCAGCGGGCCGGACTCTTCGGCCCCGCCGCCACCGCTTCCGGGGTCCTGCACGGGGCGGGCGTCCGGTGACCGGGACCCGGGGTGTGCGGCTGGTCCAGCGGGTCTCCTCGACCCGGGCCTTCGCGCTGATCGCCCCGCGCGTGGTTCCCGTCCTGGACCGGGCCGTGCACCGGCTCACCCGGGGCAGGGTGCTGCTCAGTGCCCGGATGCTGCCGGGGCTCGTCCTCACGGTGCCGGGGGCGCGCACGGGCCGGCCGAGGACCACCCCGCTGGCCTGTATGCCCGAGGGGGAGGTGGAGGGCGCCTGGATCCTGGTCGGCAGCAACTTCGGCCGACCGGGTCACCCGGCCTGGACCGCGAACCTGCTGGCCCGCGGGGGCGAGGCCGTCGTCAACTGGCGCGGCCGGGACATCCCCGTCCGCGCGACCCTGCTGGAGGGCGAGGAGCGGGCCCGGGTGTGGGAGGCCGCGCTCGCGTTCTGGCCGCCGTACGCGGCGTACCAGCGGAGGGTGGAGCGGCAGATCCGGCTGTTCCGGCTGGAGCGGCGGTAGCCGGAGAGCGGCGACCGCGGGCGTCGTCCGGGGACGCCGACGGCGGACCACCCGCAGGGGTGCGTGGGGTGGTCCGCCGTCGGTGAGACAGGACGTGGCGGGGTGGGCCTACTTCGTCGGCTTCTTGCCGGTGATGCCGAGGTGGACCAACAGCGCCAGGTTCGGGCGCAGTTCGGCCTGCTTCACGCCCCAGGTGGTGAAGCCCTTCTGGTGCGAGGCGACCGCGGCCAGCATCGCCACCAGGGAGCCGGCCATCGCCGCCGGGCTGACGTCCTTGTCGACCTTGCCCTTGCTCTGGAGCTCCTTCACCGAATCCGTGAGGGAGTTGGTGACCGAGTTCAGGATCTTCATCCGGATCTTGTAGAACCGTTTGTCCCCCTCGGCCGCGCCGAGGTCGATCACGCGCAGGATCGCGTCGTTGTGCCGCCAGAAGTCGAGGAACCCTTCGACGAGTTGCTCGGAGGTGGTCCAGCCGGCCTTGCCGACCCAGGAGCGTCCGGCGACCAGTTCGGTCAGTCCGGCACCCTCCTTGGCGACTTCCTCGGCGATTTCGAGGACGGCGCCCTCCACGTCGGGGAAGTACTGGTAGAAAGTCGCGGGTGAAGTCCCGGCCTTCCGGGCGACGTCGATGACTTTGACGTCCCGGTACGGCGAGGAGCTGAGCATCTCGCTGAGGCAGTCGAGCAGCTTCTGCCGCGTCGCCTGACCGCGTCGACCGGCCACGCGGCCGTCGACGGTGCGTACTTGTCCTGTCATGCCGTCAGCTTACCGAGGGGTGATGGGAGCGCGATTCGGCCGACTGCAAATGGGGAACGGCGCAGGCTCGGCGGGGTGCGCGGGGGTGGGGAGCGGCGGTTTTCGGCCGCCGCCCGCGAGGGCTGCGGAGCTGGGGATGTTACGTACGGTAAATGTTATCAACAGCCTGTGGATAACTTCGGTGGACAACTTTCGTCCACATGCTGGGCGTCCCCTTCACCAACCGGGCGAATGTTCTCTATAGGTGCATCCGCTCCGCGTTCGCCGTGCGTCGGGGCGCGCGGGGCCGGGGGCGACGTTACGTTGACTGTGACGGGCGTCACGACGTCACGGTGTCACCGCCGGCGTCACTGCTAAGGAAGGACCCGGTCCCATGGCCGCATTCGCGCATTCCGCGCCGTGCTGGGCGGACGTGCAGCTCTCCGACCTCGAAGCGGGCAAGCGCTTCTACGGCGGGCTCTTCGGCTGGACCTTCCGGGCGGGCGACGGCATGCCCTTCGCGGACGCGCTCAGCGACGGCCGGCTGGTCGCCGCGCTCGCCGCCAAGAAGGACGGCCGGATGCCCACGGCCTGGGGCGTCTACTTCTCCACCGACGACATCCGGGCCACCGTCGCCTCGATCCGCGAGCACGGCGGCCAGATCATCACCGACCCCGTACGGGCGGGGGCCGCCGGGATCGTGGCGGAGGCGGCCGACCCCGGGGGCGCGGTCTTCGGGCTCTGGCAGCCGGAGGAGCGCGCGGGCTTCGAGAAGCAGAACGACCCCGGCTCCTTCTGCTGGACCGAGGTCTACACCCGGCAGCCGGACCGGGTGGACCCCTTCTACGAGAAGGTCTTCGGCTTCCACGGCACCGACCTGGACGAGGCGGGCCACGACGTCTCCGACGACGCCGAAGCGCTGGTCGACTTCCGCATGTGGTCCCCCGAGGGCGTCGAACCGGGCCCCGACACCGCCGTCGGCGGCCGCAGCGTGATCACGGACGCCTTCCCGGCCGAGATGCCCAGCTACTTCCTCATCTACTTCGCCGTCGCCGACTGCGACGCCGCCGCCGAGCTCGCCGTGCAGCTCGGCGGCCGGGTCGCCCAGCCGCCCTTCGACATCCCCTACGGCAGGATGGCCGTGCTCCACGACGACCAGGGGGCCGCCTTCGCCGTACTGCAGCCAGGCGAACTGCTTCCCTGACCGGTGCGGGTGAACCCGGTGTGGACGGATACGGGATGAAGTGACATGGGACACCCCGATCCGCCCCCGGGTTCGCAACCGGGGCCCGAGCCAGGAAGAATCGGGGTGCGCGCAGGGCGGGATTCGACCGGGCGGTAATTCGCGGACTTCGACGCCGAGGTCCGTACGGGGAGGTGGCAGGCACGTGGTGGAGCAGCTGACGCAGCACGACCCGAGACGGATCGGCCCGTTCGAGGTGCTGGGACGGCTCGGGGCCGGCGGCATGGGGCTGGTCTATCTCGCCCGCTCGGCGTCCGGCCGGCGGGTGGCGATCAAGACGGTGCGGACCGAACTCGCCGAGGACCAGCTCTTCCGGGTCCGCTTCACGCGCGAGGTCGAGGCCGCCCGTGCCGTCAGCGGGTTCTACACCGCCGCCGTGGTCGACGCCGACCCGCGCGCCGCCGTGCCCTGGCTCGCCACCGCCTATGTGCCCGCGCCCTCGCTCGAAGAGATAGTGAACGAGTGCGGTCCCATGCCGACGCAGGCCGTGCGCTGGCTGGCGGCCGGTATCGCCGAGGCCCTCCAGTCCATCCACGGCGCGGGTCTCGTCCACCGCGACCTGAAGCCGTCCAACGTCCTCGTCGTCGAGGACGGCCCCCGGGTGATCGACTTCGGTATCGCGTCCGGCGTCTCCAACACCCGTCTGACCATGACGAACGTCGCCGTCGGCACGCCCGCGTACATGTCGCCCGAGCAGGCCCGGGACTCCCGCAGCGTCACCGGGGCCAGCGACATCTTCTCGCTCGGCTCCACCCTCGTCTTCGCCGCCACCGGGCACGCCCCCTTCCACGGGGCCAACCCGGTCGAGACGGTGTTCATGCTGCTGCGCGAGGGCCCCGACCTGGAAGGGCTGCCGGACGACCTGCGGCCGCTGATCGAGTCCTGCATGCAGATGGACGCCACCCAGCGGCCCAGCCCCGCCGACCTCCAGGCCCAGCTCGCCCCGCACCTCTTCGCCTCCGGCGGCGACGACAGCGGGACGGCCTCGGCCTGGCTGCCCTCCCGCGCCACCGCGATGATCGAGGCGCGCCGGGGCGGCGGGCGGACCGCGCCGCCCGCGGCCCCGGTATCACCCCCGCCGCCCCCTCGGCAGCCCCCGAGGGCCCCGGAGCGGGACACCGCCTGGCGCAGCGGGGCCGATCTGCGCTCGCCCTCCCCGCTGGCCTCGTCCTCGCCGATGTCCGGCGGCCCCGGCCCGGCCCCCTCGGCGGGTCCGTCGGCCGCTCCCGACAGCGGGCCCGTCCGGCTGCCCGGCGCGAAGGTGCCGATCGGCCCCGGACCGCGGGCCGGGGACGGGCGCGGGGCGGCCGCCGCGCACCCGGCCCCCGCGACCGGCTGGGTCCGCCCGCCCGCCGGGGTGAACGGTTCACCGGCCGCGGCCCCCACCGCCGCCGTCCCGCCCCCGGGCCCCGCCCCGGACGCCTCGGCCCCCGCCCCCGACCGCTGGCGGCCCTGGCGCTTCCGCATGTCCAACGACGTCTGGGGCACGCCCGTCGTCTCCGGCGATCTGCTGTACGTGACGTCCTTCGAGGTCCACGCGCTGGACGTGGGCAACGGCCGACGCCAGTTCAAGACCCGCGACGTGGCCTGGGCGATGGCCGTCGAGGGCGGCAGGATCCACGCCTCGGACGGCCCCTCGCTGTACGCGCTGGACGCCACGACCGGCGCCGAGCAGTGGCGGCTGTCGACCGACGCCTGGGTGTACGCGCTCAAGGCCGACCGGGGCACGGTCCTGACCGCGACCCGGGGCGGCGGCGTACAGGGCTGGGAGGCGTCCAGCGGCGAGAAGCTGTGGGAAGTCACCGGCGCGCAGAGCGACTTCGAGACGGCGGAGGCCGGGCCGGTCATCCACGACGGCACGGTGTACGTCTGGCAGGACGCCCGGCTGCGCGCGCTGGACGCCCGTACGGGCCTGGAGCGCTGGTCGTACCCGATCGGCGACGCGGCCTCCTGCGGTGGCGTCCCGGTCCGGGTCACCCCGGCCACCGACGGCTACGTCTACGTCGCGGCGGGCACCCGGGTGCTGGCGGTGGAGACCGGCTCCGGCCGGGTGCGCTGGCACTTCGAGGCCCCCGCGGTCTTCCTCTCCCCGCCCGCGTTCGCGCCGGGCCCGGCGGTGACCGGCGGCGGGGTGTACCTCGCGGACTACCTCGGCACGGTGTACGCGCTGGACGCGACGACCGGCAAGGACCGCTGGCGGATCGCCACGGAGGCCCGCTCCTCCATCGAACCGGTGCTGGTCGCGGTGGGCAACGTGCACGTCGGCAGCGGCAGCGCGCTGTACACCCTCGACGCGGTCACCGGCACCCCGAAGTGGCGCTTCGCGGCGGGCGGCGACGTGGTGGGCGCGCCGGTGGTGGCGGACGGCCGGGTCCACTTCGGCTCGGCGGACCATGTGCTCTACACCCTGGACGCGGCGGGCGGCCAGCTCCGCTGGAAGCTGGCGACGGGCGGCGAGATCACGGGCTCGCCCGTGGCGCAGGGGGGCGTGGTGTACGCCTGCAGCAAGGACCGCTGCGTGTACGCGCTGGACGCGCTGAAGGGCACGGGCACGGGGAACCGGGCGCGGACCTGAGCCACCTTTTCGTCCTCAATCGCCGGACGGGCTTGATTTTCCGGCCCGTCCGGCGAACACCCAGCCGGTCGGGCGCACACCCAGCTCGTCCGCCGTTTGAGGACGGAACCCTTGCTCGGGAGGGCGGCGAGGCTGCGTGATTCCAGCCCGTCCGGCGTTTGAGGACGGAACCCTTGACGGGGGCGGGCGTCAACCCTGCGGAGGTGGCGGGGGCGGCGGCGGCCGGTGGGGCGGATGCACCGGGTCCCGGGGGTCGTCCTCCGGGTGCGGGGCGGCCTGCGGATACGACCGCGTGCGGGGGTCACGGGGATCGGGCCCCGTGTACGGGTCCACCTCCGGCTCCGGCCACGGCGACGTCTGCACGGACATCCCCGGCTCCTGCGTCGGCGGCCATGTGTCCACCTGATCCGCCGCCGGCACGGCGAACGGCTCCACCGGCTCCCGCTCGCGCACCGCCCTCCGCTCCCGCCGGCTCCGCCGCCCGCTCATCAGCAACGCCCCGATCAGCATCAGCACCCCGCCCGCCAGCGCAAGGGCGACCCCCACCTGCAGCCCCGCCCCGTCCCCGCCCACCACCAGCGCCCCCGCGGCCTGCCCCTGGCGGACCATCCACAGGATCGTGAAGCCGAGCACCACCAGGCCCGCGAGGGCGACCACGAGCCGGGACCGGAGCACCACGCCCAGAACCACCAGCAGTGCCGCCGCCAGGAACGGGAGCAGGATCGAGACCAGCACCCCCGACTCCACAGGGGTGATCCCCTCGAAGAGGTCCCGCACCCGGTAGTCGTGCCCGACCCGCCCGCCGTACCAGTCGCGGAACGGGCTCAGCACGGCGGAGGCGGCCCCGGCCAGGGCGACGACGGAGCCGAGGATGTTGCGGATCATCGTCAGGCCTCCCGGGCGTACGTGAACGGCCCCCGGCACCGACGCTACGCCGGGCCGATCACCCCCGCCACGCAGACCATGACCGGACCGTGACAGGGTCATGACCTGACAGGGGAGTCCCGCACGGCATGCTGAAGCTCACAACGCACGCCATGGGCTCGACATACGGCAACGAAAATCAAGGGGGCTGCATCCATGATGCGGCGACAGACGAAACTCGCGGCGGTCCTGGTCGTGGTGGTGCTCGCGCTCACCGGATTCTCGACCTCCAGCAGCGGCGGCAAGGGCAAGAGCAGCAGCTCGGGCGGCGGTGGCTGCTCCAGCTCGAAGAAGAGCAACAACGGCTACCGCGACACGGACTACGACGACGACTACGACGACTCCTCGTCCTCCGGCTCCTACTCGACCCCGACGCCCACCGCGTCCGACGCCCCCGCAGTCCGGGTGATCCGCTGCGCCACGCCGCGCAAGGGCAAGCGCAAGGCGGTCACCTCGTCACTGGTCGAGCTGCGGGCGAACGAGCCGGGCTCGCAGGCGTACGAGATCGACGTGCGGTTCGTCGACGCACTGGGCAACACCGTGGACACCGCCGAGACCACCGCGAATCTCGACGGCGGCGAGGTGCGCACCCTCACCGTACGGATGGAGAGCCCCGGCAAGGTGTCCAAGGTCAAGCGCTGCGAAGTGACCGCCAAGGTGGTCTGACCGCACGGCACACCCGCTCACCGCACCCGAGGCGCCCCGCTCGCTCCCCGCGCCCCGAACAGCTCCGCCTGCCGGTCCGGCGGCAGGTTGCCCAGGGCGATCAGCGCCGGGGCCTGGGCCATCGCCTGGGTCCTGGCCGCCTCCTTCGCGGACCACACCGCCCGGACCGTGCCCTGGACCGCGTCCGTCGGGTATCCGGCGATCACGGCCGCCGACCGCAGCGCCGACGCCACCGCGCCGCCCGGCTCCGTCACCTCGCTGACCAGGCCGACCGCGTACGCCCGCTCGGCGCTCACCCGCTCCGCGGTGCCCATCAGGGACATCCGGGCGACTTCCCCGTACGGCATCCGCTGGGCCATCGCGATCGCCTCGTACGCCGAGACCATCCCGTACGTCGTGTGCGGGTCGAAGAACGTCGCCTCCCGGGACGCGACGACGAACTCCGCCTCGCCCAGCAGGTAGAACGCCCCGCCGCAAGCCATCCCCTCCACCGCCGCGATCACCGGCTTCCACAGGTCGTTCGCCTTGGGTCCGATGCGCAGGAGCGGGTCGTCGAGGGCGTACGGGGAGGGAGGCTGCGGGACCTCGGCCCCCCGGTCGATCCCGGTACAGAAGGCACGCCTTCCCGACCCGGTGAGAACGGCGGCCCGGACGTTCTCGTCGTACCGCAACTCCTGCCACAGCGACGTGAGTTCCGCGGCGGTCTCCAGGTCGATCGCGTTGAGCTTCGCCGGCCGGTCGAGGGTGACGAGCACGACCCCGGCCGCGGCCTCCCGCTCGATGCGCAGCGCCACCGCTCACCGCTCCAGGAGCCAGCGGACGAGCGTGACCGAGCCGCTCGGCCCCGCCGGGCAGAACGCGGCCCGCACCGGAGCCCCGATCCGCAGCCGCGCCGAGTCGACGGAGTTCAGCGGCGCGTCGGGGGAGGCGACGACGTTCCCGGCGAGCCGGATCCGAGGGGCGTCCACCAGCTCCACCAACACCGCGTTGTACGGGGCCTGTTCGGCGTATGCGGGAAGAAGCGGCGGATGCGGGACGACGTACGACCAGAGTCGCCCGCGCCCGCTCATCAGCCGCCATTCACTCGCGAAGGACCCGCAGTGCGGGCAGCAGGGGCGGGGTGGGAAGCGGAGTTCGCCGCAGGCGGGAGACGCGCAGGCCTGGACGCGGAGTTCACCCCGGGCGGTGTACTCCCAGAAGGGTGCGCCGTCCTCGTCGACGACGGGCAGCAGCAGGGAATCGGCATCGGTCAGGCTCATGGGATCGCCTCAACTCCTCAGCAGGACAGCGGATGTCGGGACGCCCTCACCGGCGGTGACCAGGCAGGTGGCGGCGTCCGGCACCTGGGCGGTGGAGGTGCCGCGCAGTTGCTTGACGCCCTCGGTGATGAGGTTGAAGCCGTGGACGTACGCCTCGCTCAGCCCGCCCCCGCCGGTGTTGACCGGCAGCCGTCCGCCGCTCTCCAGCGCCCCGCCCTCGGTGAACGCGCCGCCCTCGCCGCGTGCGCAGAAGCCGTAGCCCTCCAGGGAAAGGGGGACGAGCGGGGTGAACGCGTCGTAGATCTGCGCCACATGGACGTCGTCCGGGCCGAAGTCGGCCTGCTTCCAGAGCTGCCGGGCCGCCGTCCAGGCGGGTCCGGTGAGCGGGTCGTCGTTCCAGTAGTTGACCATACCGTGGTGCTGGGCGGGCAGTCCCTGGGCGACGGAGTGGAGGTAGACGGGCTTCTGCCGGCAGTCGCGGGCGCGCTCGGCGGAGACGATCACGCAGGCCAACGCCCCGTCCGTCTCCAGGCAGTTGTCGAAGAGGCAGAGGGGTTCGCTGATCCAGCGGGAGGTCATGTACATCTCGCGGGTCAGCGGCCGGTCGTACATGATCGCGTCCGGGTTCTGGTTGGCCCGGTTGCGGCAGGCGAGGGCGACGTTGAAGAGGTGGTCGCGGGTGGCCCCGTACTCGTGCATGTAGCGCCGGGCGAGCATGCCGATCTCGTCGGCGGGGCGCAGCAGCCCGTAGGGCCGGGTCCACTGGGCGGGGGTGGGGAGCTGGACGGCCGTGTTCTTCCACGGCCGGGGGCCCGACCCGCGCTTCCGTGACCGCCAGGCGACCCCGACGCTCGCCTGCCCGGTGGCGACGGCGGCGGCGAGGTGGCCGAGGGTGGCGCAGGAGCCGCCTCCGCCGTACCCCACCTTGGAGAAGAAGGTGACGTCCCCGGCCCCGATCGCCTTGGCGACCTCGACCTCGTCGGTCTCCTCCATGGTGTACGAGGCGAAACCGTCGACCTCCGAGGGCGCGATGCCCGCGTCGTCGAGGGCGGCGAGGATCGCCCGGCAGGCGAGGGTCTTCTCGGACTCCGGGAGGCGTTTCGCGAACGCCGTCTGTCCTATCCCGGCTATCGCCGTCGCGTCCTTGAGCGTCGCCATCCGCTGACCTCCCGCACTGTCGCGCCTGCTGACAGCGGCAGAGGCTACCGCTAATCTGACGGATAGTCAGCTAGTGCGGCGGCGGAAGGCGGGCGCGTGATGCGGGGCGACGAGGAGTGGGGCAGCATCCCGGGGCTGGTACGGGCGGCGGCCGAGCGGTACGGCCCGGCCGAGGCGGTGGCCGACGGCCGCACCCGGCTCTCGTACGCCGAACTCGGCGACCGGGTGGAACGCGCGGCGGCCGCGTGCATGGCCGCCGGGGTGGAGCCGGGGGACCGGGTGGCGATCTGGGCCCCGAACACGACGGAGTGGATCGTCGCGGCGCTCGGTGCGGTGAGCGCGGGCGCGGTACTGGTCCCCCTCAACACCCGCTTCAAGGGCACGGAGGCGGCGTACATCCTGCGGCGCAGCCGGGCGCGGCTGCTGTTCGTCACGGGGACGTTCCTGGGCACGTCGTACGTGGCGTCGCTGCGCCGGGCGGAGGTGAAACTGCCGGACCTGGAGCGGGTGGTGGTGCTGGCGGACACGGCTCCCGAGGACTACACGAGCTGGCCGGATTTCCTGGCGGCGGGGGAGGGGGTGGAGCCCTCGGCGGTACGGGACCGGACGGCGGCGATCGCCCCGTCGTCCCCCTCCGACATCATCTACACCTCGGGCACGACGGGCGCGCCCAAGGGCGCGGTGATCACCCACGCGCAGACGCTGCGCGCGTACGAGATCTGGAGCGACCTGGCGGGCCTGCGCGAGGGCGACCGCTACCTGATCGTGAATCCGTTCTTCCACACCTTCGGCTACAAGGCGGGGATCATCGCCTGCCTGATGCGGGGGGCCACGATGGTGCCGCAGCCGGTGTTCAACGTGGACACGGTCCTGGCGAACATCGCGGCGGAACGCATCTCCGTCCTGCCCGGTCCGCCGACCCTCCACCAGTCCCTGCTGGACCACCCGGCACGCGAGGCGCACGACCTGTCGGCCCTGCGCCTGGTGGTGACGGGCGCGGCGGTGGTCCCCCTCCAACTCGTCGAACGCCTGCGCAACGAACTGCACATCGCGACGGTTCTCACGGCGTACGGCCTCTCCGAGGCGAGCGGCATCGTCACGATGTGCCGCCGGGGCGACGCACCGGAGACCGTGGCGACGACCTCGGGCCGCGCGATCCCCGGCACCGAGATCCGCGTCCTGGCGGACCCGGGCGCACCGGGCGAGGTCCAGGTCCGCGGCTTCACCGTGATGACCGGCTACTTCGAGGACCCGGACACGACGGCCGCCACGATGACCGAGGACGGCTGGCTCCGCACCGGAGACGTGGGCGTCCTGGACCCGGCGGGCAACCTCAGGATCACGGACCGGATCAAGGACATGTTCATCGTGGGCGGCTTCAATGCGTATCCGGCCGAGATAGAACAGCTCCTCGGCCTCCACCCGGACGTGGCCGACGTCGCGGTCATCGGCGTCCCGGACCCCCGCCTCGGCGAGGTCGGCAAGGCGTACGCGGTCCGCCGCCGGGGCGCGACGCTCACCGCGGACGACCTGATCGCCTGGTCCCGCCGCGAGATGGCGAACTTCAAGGTCCCGAGGACGGTGGAGTTCGTCCCGGAACTCCCGCGCAACGCGAGCGGAAAGGTGGTGAAGGGGGAGTTGCGGGGGCGGGGGTAGGGGAACGTCCGTTCGGCTCCACTGGATGGGATGAGGAGGAGTGGGGCGCGCCTGCTTTCGGCGGTATGGTCGAGAGTATGGCAACTAAGAAGTACACGGTCACCCTGCCGGAGGAGCTGGCGGAGGAGATCCGCGCGGAGGTAGGCCCGGGGGCCTTCAGCGCCTATGTCACGCGGGCCATAGAACGTCAGCGTGAGCATGACCGGCTGGGGGAGCTGGTGAAGCGCCTGGAGGGTGAATACGGTCCTGTCACCGATGCCGACCTGACGGCGGCCGAAGCCGAGCGTCGTGAGATCGAGCAGTGGTTCGCCGACCAGGAGGCGGATGCCCCCGCGCGCCAGGACGCGGCGGCTGCCTGATGCCGGACATCACTTACGTACTGGACTGTGAGGCCGTCTCGCGGGCGGCCCTCGGCGACCCGGAGATGAAAAGCCGCCTCAAGGACGCCCACCGGGCGGGCATCCGCGTGGTGACCAGCGCGATGACTCTGGTCGAGGCGTACCACAGCAAGATCCGGCGACCGGTGTGGGACTGGGCGATGTCCGGCATCGTCGTCGAACCCGTCACCCAGAACATCGCCGACGAGGCGATCCGTCTCCTGCGCGAGGCCGGCCTCCACGGCCACAAGTACGCCATCGACGCGACGCTCGCGGCGACCGCGCATCGTCAGCAGGGCCGGACAGCGCTGTTCACGTCCGACGTGGACGATATGGGGAAGCTGTGCGGGAAGAAGGTTCAGCTGCGGGCCCTGTAGGTCCCGCCCCCGGACACGCGTGAGGGGCCCGAGCGTTCCCCCGTCTCGGGCCCCTCACACATTCCCCCGTACCGCGACCGCGGTGGCTCCCCCTCGGCGCCACCGCGGCTGCTTCCCCGTATCCCCGTCGGGGAGGTCTAGGCGGGTTCGCCGGTGGCGTGGTTGTCGAGCGGCTTCATCGTGCCGCCGGTCGCGTGGTTGTCCAGGGGCTTCACCCCGCCGCCGGTCGCGTGGTTGTCCTGCGGCTTGGCTTCCCCGCCGGTGGCGTGGTTGTCGAGCGGCTTGACGACCGGCTTGTTCTTCGCATCGCTCATGGTGTTCTCCAGTCCCTGAATGGCTGTGCTCGGATTCGACGAGCCCGCCCGGCAACTCCCCCGTCGGGTTGCCGGGCGGGTGTCATCTGGCCGATCAACGTACCCCTACGGCCAAAGCCGACCCGTCTGCCCCCCGACGCGACGGAACGACTGGAACCAGAGTGTCGGGAGGCGATAAACGAATGATGAACGCTCATCACAGGCTCACGCAGGCAGCGTTGGAGCCAGCAACTTCCTCACGGTCTCGATCTCCGCCGAGCCGAGCGTCTCGTATATGTCCAGCGCCTCGCGCCAGCACACCTGGGCCCGGCCCGGCTGCCCGATCTCGCTGAGCGCCCGGCCGAGCACGGTGAGGACGTTGCCGCGCCGCCACTCCCCGCCGATGCCGCGCAGGATCGCCAGAGCCTGTTCGGACTTCGTTGCCGCCTGCGCAGGAAGGCCGGCCGCCAGGTCCACCTCCGCGAGGCGGAACGTGGCCATACCCTCCCAGAGGCGTTGCCTGCTGTCCCGGAACACCGTCAGCGCGTCGTGGAGTTGCTCCGTCGCATCGGCGAACCGGCCACTCTGCGTGAGAGCCAGGCCGAGAGCGTAACGGCCGTTCGCGCCGCGCAGCGCGTGGCCCAGCTCGTCGTAGACGTCTATGCCCTGCTGGGCCAGGGCCACCGCGCTCGTCGTGTTTCCCATCGCGAGATGGATGCGCGAGAGATTGCACAGGGCGCTTGCCTCGCCCGGGCGATTGCCGTCGGCCCGAAAGTTGGCGATGGCCTGCTCCAGGTACGCCTCTCCCTCCGCATGGCGGTTCTGGTACAGCGCGATGATGCCGAGGTCGTTCGGAGCCCAGCAACTCGGCAGCGGGTCGTCCACGGCGCGGGCGAGCCGCATCGCACGCTGCGCGTCCTGCTCCGCCTGGTCGAAACGTCCCGCGACCAGGCGCGCGTTGGTGAGGGTGATCAGCGCACGCCCCTCGGCCCGCGCGTCGTCGCTGGACCGCGCCAGATCGCGCATCGTGATCGCCGCGGCCTCGTACTGCTTGGAGTTCGCGCCGGACTCCGCGAGGTCCTTGGTGGCCCAGAGCAGATCGACCGCCCGGCGCACCGCACCCGGCCCCGACGACTGACGTACGCAGGCGAGCAGGGAGTTGGCCTCCGTGTAGAGCCAGTCCTGAGCGCTGTGCCGGTCGGTGAACGTCAGCCCGCTGTACTGCGTGGGCTCCCGGTGATCGGCCAGCCGGTCCCCCGGCCGCTCCAGCGCATACACCCCCGCCGCCGTCGCCAGATAGAAGTCCAGCAGCCGCGACAACGCCGACTCCCGCTCCACCGCCCGCTCGTCCCGCTCCGCGCACGCACGCGCGTAGAGGCGGACCAGGTCGTGGTAGCGATAGCGGCCCGGGGCGGCGGACTCCACCAGGCTCGTGTCGACCAGGGCCTCCAGGAGGTCCTCCGCCGCGTGCGGGTCCAGGTTCAGCAGGGCGGCGGCCGCGGCGAGGGAGATGTCCGGGCCGTCCGCGAGGCCCAGGAGGCGGAAGGCGCGGGCCTGGGCCGGTTCCAGTTGGCCGTAGCCGAGTTCGAACGTGGCCTTCACCGCGAGGTCCCCCGCCTGGAGCTCGTCCAGCCGGCGCCGCTCGTCCGCGAGCTTCGCGGCCAGCACCGACACCGTCCAGGTGCGGCGCGCCGCCAGGCGGGAGGCGGCGATGCGGATGGCCAGGGGCAGAAAGCCGCACGCGGCCACCACGTCCAGGGCCGCCTCCCGCTCCGAGCCCACCCGCTCCGCGCCCACGATCCGGGTGAAGAGCTGGAGCGCCTCCTCCGGCGACATCACGTCCAGGTCCACCAGATGCGCCCCGGCCAGGTCCACCATCCGCACCCGGCTCGTGACCAGCGCCGCGCACCCCGGCGTACCGGGCAGCAACGGGCGGATCTGGGCCGCGTCATGGGCGTTGTCCAGGAGGATCAGGATGCGGCGGCCGTCCAGCGTCGAGCGGTACAGCGCGGCCCGCTCGTCCAGCGTGTCCGGGATCGCCGAGTCCGCCGTACCGAGAGCGCGCAGGAACGAGCCGAGGACCGTCTCCGGCTCCGCCGCCCGCGCCCCCGCGCCCTGGAGGTCGACGTACAACTGCCCGTCCGGGAAGTGCCGGCGGGCCTGGTGCGCGACGTGTACCGCCAGCGTCGTCTTGCCCACGCCCCCGATCCCGGCCACCGCCGAGACCGCCATGACCGAGCCTTCCGCCGTGGCCAGCCGGCTGCCCAGCTCCGCCACGAACGCGGACCGGCCGGTGAAGTCGGGCACGGTGGCGGGGAGCTGGGCGGGGCGCAGAGGAGCCGGAGCGGGCGCCGGTTCGTCCGCCGGGCGGGCCAGCTCCTCGTCGGCGCGCAGGATCCGCTGCTGGAGCTGGGCCAGTTCGGGGCGCGGGTCCACGCCCAGTTCCTCGGCGAGGAGGCGGCGGGTGTCGGCGTACACCGCGAGCGCCTCGGCCTGCCGGCCGCTCCGGTACAGCGCCACCATCAGCAGCTCGCGCAGCCGCTCCCGCAGCGGGTGCGCCGCGGTGAGCGCGGTCAGCTCGGAGACCGCCTCCGCGTGGCAGCCGACCTCCAGGTCCAGGTCGAGCCGCGTCTCGGTGAGCTGGAGCCGCCATTCCTCCAGCCGGGTCCGCTGGTTGTCCGCGTACGGGCCGGGCACGGAGGCCAGCGCCTCGCCGTCCCACAGGCCCAGCACCTTGTTGATCAGGGTGCGCGCCTGGCACCGGTCCCCGGCCGCCCGTGCCTTCTCCGCCTCGGCCGCCAGGTCCTGGGCCAGGGTCAGGTCCAGCGCACCCCGGTCGATCCGGATCGCGTACCCGCCCGACTCGGTCACCAGCGTGTCCTGGCCCAGGATCTTGCGCAGCCGGGAGGCGTACGTCCGGATCGTGGCCAGCGCCTGCGAGGGCGGGTCCTCGCCCCAGAACGCGTCGATCAGCTCGCCCGCGGTGGCCGTCCGGCCCTCACGCAGCAGCAGCGCGGTCAGCAGGGCGCGCTGCTGGGGTGAGCCGGAGGAGAGCAGTTCCGGACCACGCCAGGCCCGTACGGGGCCGAGCACGGTGAACCTGAGGGCATCCGCCGTAACCGGTTTCTCCGGAGCACGCTGCTCCGGTACGCGCACGCGTGGCCCGCTGTCACGGTCCATTGATGCCCCCTGTCCTGCTCGCCTACCGGTCCCTCGTCTGCGGATCCTGCCGGTGGTGCCCGCGCCCGAATGTCCGCCCTGCGCCGAAGTGCGGTGTGCATCCGGATGGCGCGGTACCGCTGGTATCGCGCTCAACAGTCTGCCTTGTCTCGGGTGGGCTCGTCAGCAGTGGGTGACGCTCTGCACAAGCCCTCGACAACGATTCGGGAACCGTGCCCCGGGCCCTGCCCGTCGCGAATGCCCGCACGATAGCTGACGGTTCGTCAGATCGACGCTACCGTGGAGCCCATGGAGACCTTCCCGAAGATCATCTCGGTGGACGACCACACGGTGGAGCCCGCTCATGTCTGGCGGGACCGGCTCCCGTCCAGGTACGCGGACTCCGGCCCGCGCATCGTCCGAGCGCCCCTGAAGGAAATGACCTTCCTGGGCGGAAAGTTCGCACCCGTGATGGGCGCCAAGGGCGACGACGGGCCGGTGGGCGACTGGTGGGTGTACGAGGACCTGCACCGCCCGCTCACCCGCCTGGACACCGCCGTCGGCTACGACAGGGACGAGATCAAGCTGGAGATCATCACCTACGAGCAGATGCGTCCCGGCTCCTTCTCGGTCCCGGACCGGCTCGCCGACATGGACGTCAACCACGTCCAGTCCGCGCTCTGCTTCCCGACCTTCCCGCGCTTCTGCGGGCAGACGTTCACCGAGGCGAAGGACCGCGAGCTGGGGCTCCTCGGGGTGCGCGCCTACAACGACTGGATGGTGGAGGAGTGGTGCGGCCCCGAGGCGCAGGGCCGCCTCATCCCCCTCACCCTCATCCCGCTGTGGGACGCGGAACTCGCCGCGGCCGAGGTGCGGCGCAATGCCGCGCGGGGCGTGCGCGCCGTCGCGTTCTCCGAGATACCTCCCCATCTCGGGCTTCCGTCCATACATGCGGACGACTGGGATCCGCTCCTCGCGGCCTGCGACGAGACGGGCACCGTCATCGCCATGCACATCGGCTCCTCGTCGCGCATGCCGTCCACGTCCGCCGACGCCCCGCCCGCCGTCGGCTCCACCATCACCTTCGCCAACTGCTGCTTCTCGATGGTCGACTGGCTGATGAGCGGCAAGTTCGAACGCTTCCCCAACCTGAAGATCATGTACGCGGAGGGGCAGATCGGCTGGATCCCCTACATCCTGGAACGCGCCGACGTGGTCTGGGAGGAGAACCGCGCCTGGGGCGGCGTCGCCGACAAGGTCCACCGCCCGCCGTCCGAGCTGTTCGCCGAGCACGTCCACGGCTGTTTCTTCGACGACGCCTTCGGGCTGAAGAACCTCGACGCGATCGGCGTGGGCAACGTCCTCTACGAGACGGACTACCCGCACTCCGACTCCACCTGGCCCCGCTCCCGCGAGGTCGGCGAGGAGCAGATGGGCCACCTCGCCCCGGACGTCGTCGACCGGATCGTGCGCGGCAACGCCATCGAGCTGCTGGGGCTCACGGAGGACGGGCTCTGGGCGGGCCCTTGAGCCTGCGGCGGGTACGGGGAGAAGGCCCGTGACCCCTCCCCGTACGGGCGGCCGCGTCAGACCTTCGCCACCGGCTCCTGAAGTTCCGTCACCCACAGCTCCCGGTCCGGCGGGCACTCCAGGTTGACCTCGCGGGCGTACCCCGTGGAGCGGTAGCCGTTGGCCTCCAGCCAGCGGGCCAGGGTGTGTGCCGCCGGCAGCACGTCGTCCATCGCGCCCCGGTGCACGATCGCCGCCGCCTCGAACGCCGGCAGCTCCACCACCCGCACCCCCGTGTCCCCGACCGCGCCCACCGGGCCGGATACCGTCACCCCGGCGTGCACGATGATTCCGCCGCCCCCGGGCTCGTCCTCGTACCGTGCGATGCCGGGGCCGGTGGGTCGGACGCCCGCGCCCTCCAGGAGCGGGAAGAGCCGCGCGTACAGCGGGCCGATCACCGGTCCGATGTCCTCGGGCTGGTAGCTCGCGGCCGTCCCGGTCAGCTCGGCCACCCGGACCGCCGGAACGGTCTTGATCACGACGTCGTCGGCAGGCATGTGCCCCTCGCTCTCGATCGACCGGAGCCTCGCCTCCACCCGGGCCAGCCGCGCCGTCGCCGCTGCCGCGGCCTCGGCCAGCTCCGCCCGGCGCAGCCGCAGCATGCCGCGCAGTTCCTCCGGGCCCACCTGCTCGTCCAGGACCGCCCCCACCTGCTGGAGCGTGAAGCCGAGGTCCTTGAGCGCGATGATCCGGTTGAGCCGGGCGAGCTGGGCCGCGCCGTAGAGGCGGTAGCCGGTGGCGGGGTCGGTGCGGTCCGGGCGCAGCAGTCCGATGGCGTCGTAATGACGCAGCATCCGGGGCGACACCCGTCCGTACCTGGCGAAGTCTCCGATGGTGAACATGATGGCTCCACTGCACCCCTTCACACGGGGTCAAGGTCAAGCGCGGCGCGGGACCGGACCGTATACAGGCAGGAGCCCCGTTCCTCCGCCGAAGCGGGGGAGCGGGGCTCCTTGGGTACTGCTAGGTGCGGCCGCGATCGGCCGACCCGGGCAACTAGGCCGGGGTGACGTTCTCAGCCTGCGGACCCTTGGGTCCCTGAGTGACGTCGAAGTTCACGACCTGGTTCTCCTCGAGGGAGCGGAACCCGGACGCGTTGATCGCGGAGTAGTGAACGAAGACATCCGGGCCGCCGCCGTCCTGGGCGATGAAGCCGAAGCCCTTTTCAGCGTTGAACCACTTGACGGTTCCGGTAGCCATAAGCCCTCCTTGGGCCAAAGGGTTGCCCTGCTCCAGAACCTGCAAACAAGTCTGAAAACTACAAAAGCCTGCGGGTTACATGCTCCGCAGGCTCTGTACTGCAAGGGAAACCAAACTGCAACTTGCGGGCGAGCCTAGCACGCAGTCTCCGGAGAGCGGTAGAGGGAAAGATCACTTCACCCGAAGGTTTGATCGACCCGACGGGCGTCCCGCGAGAGGCCCGTGAAAAGGGGCTGCGCGGGCCCCGGTGGTGCTCGTGACCGGATGCGGGTCTAGCCTCGCGATGTGGACAATTCAACCGTCTCCCCCGCGAAGGCGACGACCGTCGCAGCCGGCCCCGCGTCGGCCACATCCAGTTCCTGAACTGCCTCCCCCTCTACTGGGGCCTGGCGCGGACGGGAACCCTGCTCGACCTGGAGCTCTCCAAGGACACCCCGGAGCGCCTCAGCGAGCAGCTGATCAGGGAGACCTGGACATCGGCCCGGTCACCCTCGTGGAGTACCTGCGCAACGCCGACGACCTGGTGGCCTTCCCCGACATCGCGGTCGGCTGCGACGGGCCCGTCATGTCCTGTGTGATCGTCTCGCAGCTCCCGCTGGAGCAGCTCGACCGGGCCCGGGTGGCGCTCGGCTCGACCTCCCGCACCTCGGTGCGGCTGGCCCAGCTGCTGCTGGCCGAGCGCTACGGCGTCCGGCCCGACTACTACACCTGCCCGCCGGACCTGGGCCTGATGATGCAGGAGGCGGACGCCGCCGTGCTGATCGGCGACGCCGCGCTGCGCGCCAATCTGCACGACGCCCCCCGGCTCGGGCTCCAGGTCCACGACCTGGGCCGGATGTGGAAGGAGTGGACGGGGCTGCCGTTCGTCTTCGCCGTCTGGGCGGCCCGCAAGGACTTCCTCGCCGCGCACCCCGAGCGGGCGGCCCAGGTCCACGAGGCGTTCCTGGCCTCCCGGGACCTCTCCCTGGAGGAGGTCACCAAGGTCGCGGAGCAGGCGGCCCGCTGGGAGGCCTTCGACGCGAAGGTGCTGGAGCAGTACTTCACGACGCTCGACTTCCGCTTCGGTCCCGACCAGCTGGCCGGCGTCCGCGAGTTCGCCCGCCGCACGGGCGCGGACACCGGCTACCCGGCGGACGTCCGGGTGGAGCTGCTCGGCGGCTGAAGCCGGCGGCACCGCCGGGGAAAGGAAGGAATTCCCTTATCCCCTTCCCGGAACAGGTCTGCCGGATAGGCGTACCGGGCAGTGAATGGTGGGTTGCGGAACAACACATTCGCGCCTTTCCCCGGGGCGAAAAGATCCCCTCCTGACCGGAGAAGGGGGAATGGTCCGGCCGTTTCCCGGTGACCGCGCCGGTGGCGCCCCCTAGGCTTCGGTCCGGGTCCGGACCGGCCACAGGGATTACCGTCCACGGTTTCACCGTCCGCAGGGTTCACAGGGGGAGTCCATATGCAGCCGCTGGAAGCGGGCGAACCGCACACCATCGGTGCCTACCGGCTGCTCGGCAGGCTCGGCGCGGGCGGCATGGGCCGGGTCTATCTCGGCCGCAGCGCGGGCGGACGTACGGTCGCGGTCAAGGTCGTCCACCCCCACTTCGCCCTCGACGAGCAGTTCCGCGCCCGGTTCCGGCGCGAGGTGGAGTCCGCCCGGCGCATCGGCGCCCAGTGGACGGCCCCGGTCCTGGACGCCGACCCGGACGCCCCGGTGCCGTGGGTCGCCACCGGTTATGTCGCGGGCCCCCCGCTCTCCCAGGCGATCACCGAGCACGGCCCGCTGCCCGAACACGCGGTACGCACCCTGGGCGCGGGCCTCGCCGAGGCGCTCGCCGTCGTCCACGGGCAGGGCATCGTCCACCGCGATGTGAAGCCCTCCAACGTGCTGCTCGCCCTGGACGGCCCCCGCCTCATCGACTTCGGTATCGCCCGAGCCCTCGGCGCGGCCGTCTCGCTCACCTCCTCCGGGGTCTCCGTCGGCTCGCCCGGCTACATGGCGCCCGAGCAGATCCGGGGCCGGGACGTCTCCGGCGCGGCCGACGTCTTCTCGCTGGGCGCCGTCCTCGCGTACGCGGCGACCGGCGCCGCCCCCTTCCCCGGCGACTCCTCCGCCGTCCTCCTCTACAAGGTGGTCCACGAGGAACCCGAACTGGGCGACCTGGAGGGCGAGCTGCGCGAGGTGGTCGCGGGCTGCCTCGCCAAGGACCCGGCGCAGCGCCCCGCCCCGGCCGACCTCGCCCGGGCGCTCGCTCCCGGCGGGGCGGCGGCGATGGTGGCGGGCGGCTGGCTGCCGGGCCGGCTGGTGCGCGAGGTGAGCCGGTCGGCGGTGGCGCTGCTGGACCTGGAACCGCAGGACGCGCCGGTGCAGTCGGGGCCGGTGCCGTTCAGCAGCGCGTCGCTGGGCGCGGGGGCCGGGGCCGGGCCCCGCCCCTGGCCGGGGGAGGCCGCGCAGAGCCGGCCCGGCGCATCCGGCCCGCCCGCCCCGGACCCGCGGGAAGCGTCCTACGGGACACCGCGCCCGCAGGAAGCGCCGGGCGAAGCGGAATCGTCGCGTCGAGCGCCGGGCGACGCGGCGTCGGAAGCGCCGCGCCGGGCGCCGGGCGACGCGGCAGCGGAAGCGTCGCGTCGAGCGCCGGGAGAAACGGCTCAGGACGACGTGCCGTTCCGGACACCGCATCCGCAGGACGACGCGTACGGGACGCCGCATCCGCAGGACGACTACGGGACGCCGCCCCCTCCGCCGCCCCCGATGCCGCCGCGTGCCACGCCCGCCCCCGCCGGACCCCCGTCGCCGGCGCACGCCGGGACCTACCGGCAGGGCGGCGACGGCACGCACGGCGCGAGCGGCCTGCCGGGGCAGCGCGGCGGCGACCCCCGCCTCTCCCTCACCGTCAGCGCGGAGAACCGGCAGACCCCCGGCGAGCGCCGCGGCCGCCGGGTCAGCTGCACCATCGCCCTGGCCGTGGCGGGCGCGCTCGCGGCCGTCACGATCGGCACCGGTCTGCTCGACGGCCTCTTCCCGGGCGGCGACGCCGACCGGGACCGGAGCAGCGACGCCGCCGCGACCCCGTCGAGGTCCGCCTCCCCGCCGGCCGGGGAGAAGCCGACGCCCACCGCATCCGACGACGCGAGCGAGGCCCCGGCCACCGCCCTGCCGAAGGCGTACATCGGCACCTGGAAAGGCCCGGTCACCGAGCGGACGACCGGCCAGCCCCACGGCACGCTCACCGCCGTCTTCACCGAGGGCGAGCGCGGGGAGCGGGTCGTCCGGATGAGCACGACCATCTCCCAGCTCGGCATCACCGTCACCTGCAACAGCGTCGGCACCCTCGCCTCCGGCACCGCGAAGGAGCTGAACATCCGCGAGGCCACCGACCCGGACCGCCCCAGCACCCCCGGCCTGTGCACCGGCACCGAGGCCGACGTCGTCTTCCGGCTCGCCGACGACGGCACCCTGGACTACCGCTCGAAGGAACGCGCCGCAGGGCTCCCGTACGGGAAGCTCACCCGGTCCGGCGACTGATCGCGCAAGGGGCTGGCGTACGCTGGATCGGTCCGTGGATCCTCAAAAAACCGCCGAAAGGTGACAGCCCGGTGACCGAGAAGGCCGACCTTCAGCCCGTCCTCGACCGAGCCGCCGAAGGCGGTCGGATCACCCCGGAGGAGGCGCTCGACCTCTACCGGTCCGCGCCGCTGCACGCACTGGGCGCCGCCGCCGACGCCGTACGCCGCCGCCGCTACGCCGGTACGGAACACATCGCGACGTACATCATCGAGCGCAACATCAACTACACCAACGTGTGCGTGACGGCCTGCAAGTTCTGCGCCTTCTACGCCCCGCCCAAGGCCACCGACAAGGGCTGGACCCGCGACCTCGACGACATCCTGCGCCGCTGCGCGGAGACCGTGGAGCTGGGCGGCACCCAGATCATGTTCCAGGGCGGCCACCACCCGGACTTCGGTGTGGAGTACTACGAGGAGCACTTCTCCGCGATCAAGAAGGCGTACCCGCAGCTGGTCATCCACTCGCTCGGCGCCTCCGAGATCGAGCACATGGCCCGGATCTCGAAGGTCTCCGCCGAGGAGGCCATCAGCCGTATCCACGCCGCCGGGCTCGACTCCTTCGCCGGCGCGGGCGCGGAGCTGCTGCCCGCGCGGCCGCGCACCGCCATCGCCCCGCTCAAGGAGTCCGGCGAGCGCTGGCTGGAGATCATGGAGATCGCCCACGGTCTCGGTGTCGAGTCGACCTCCACCATGCTGATGGGCACCGGCGAGACCAACGCCGAGCGCATCGAGCACCTGAGGATGATCCGGGACGTCCAGGACCGTACGGGCGGCTTCCGCGCCTTCATCCCGTACACCTACCAGCCGGAGAACAACAAGCTGAAGGGCCGCACGCAGGCCACGCTCTTCGAGTACCTGCGGATGATCGCCATCGCCCGGCTCTTCCTCGACAACGTCGCCCACATCCAGGGCTCCTGGCTCACCACCGGCAAGGAGGTCGGCCAGCTGTCGCTGCACTACGGCGCGGACGACCTCGGCTCGATCATGCTGGAGGAGAACGTCGTCTCCTCGGCCGGCGCCAAGCACCGCTCCAACCGGCTGGAGATCATCGACCTGATCCGCAAGGCGGACCGGGTCCCCGCCCAGCGCGCCACGACGTACGAGCACCTCGTCGTGCACGACGACCCGGCGATGGACCCGGTCGACGAGCGCGTCGTCTCGCACATCTCGTCCACCGCGATCGAGGGCGGCACCGCCCACCCGGAGCTGAAGCTCCTCAACGCCAACTAGGGCCTCGCCCCGTGCTGACGATTCATGCCGCGCCCCTGGTCCTCCCGGTGGGCGCGGCGGCCGTCGTGGAGGGGGCGGTCGCGGTGGACGGCGACCGGATCGCCGCCCTCGGCCCGTACCAGGAGGTCGCCGCCGCGTACCCGGCCGCCCGCATCCGCCGCTGGCCCGGCCTCCTCACCCCGGGACTGGTCCAGGACCGGGCCCGGGAACTGCTCGCCGGCTGCTACCACCCGGACCCCCGCGAGGCCGACGAGCTGGGCGAACTCCCGCTGTGGGGAGAGGAGTTCGAGCGGCTGGTGGCGACGATGGACCCGACCCGGCGGGCGGGCAGCGTACGGCGCGGGCTCCAGCGGATGCTGCGCCACGGCACCACGCACCTGGCGGGCCCGTTCGGCGCGGACGACCAGGCGCTGCGCACGGCCGTCGCCCGGTCGGGCCTGGCCGTCCGGATCGCGCCGTCGCCCGTTCCGGTACGCGAAGGCCTGCCGGACCTGGACCCCTTCGCGGCGGGCGGCGGTCTGGCCCGTACCGCGCACGGCCCGCTGACCGTCGGCGGCCGGGCCGACCTCGCGGTCTTCGACGTGCCCGACGAGGCGGCGCTGTACGGGGGCGGGCCCCGGCCCTGCGTGGCGACCGTGCTCGCGGGGCGGCTGGTGCACCGCGCCCGCTGAAGGCCACCGCGGCGGGCGTCACGGCACCTTCGGGCCGCCCAGGTAGCGTCCCTTCGCGTCGTACGGCCAGGCGTTGGCGACGCAGCCCTTCAGCCCGTCGATCTGCTGCATCATCGCGGGCGCGGGACGCCCCTTGCCCGGGCAGGTCTCATGGCCGCGCCCCAGCCAGTGGCCGACCTCGTGGTTGATGATCAGCGCCCGGTACTCGGAGACGGGCCCGTCGAACTGCGGTGAACCGAGCTGCCAGCGCTTCAGGTTGACCATCACCTTCTCGCCGCCCCGGCAGTTGACCTCGCCGCGCGTCTTCAGGCCGTACGCGCCGCACATCCGGTCCGTGGTCGCCGGGGTGGCGATCCGGATCACCAGTCCGGCCGATCCGTCGGCGACCTGGCGGAACGAGCGCTCGCCGCCGTGGCTCCAGCCGCGCGGGTCGGCGAGGACGGCGGCGATGCCGGCGGCGGCCCGGTCGGGGTCGACGCCGATGCCGTTCTCCACCTCGACCCGGTAGGCGCTGCCCCTGCCCTTCGGCGTGACGCCCGCACGGGCCACGGTGAACGTGCCGGGCCCCGAAGCGGGGATGTCCTCGGGGCCGAGGGCGTCACCCTCCCGCGACGCGTCCGTGCCGGCCGGGGCGGACGGGGTCGGGGCAGGCGGGGGAGTGGGCGCGGGGGCGTCCTCCAGCGGCTTGGAGGCGTTGTCCGGTCCGCCCGCCGGGTCCGTACGGGACGGGGCCGCGTCGGCCGGGCCGTCCCCGTGCGGCCAGGGGCGTCCGACGAGGAGCGCCGCGCCCGCAGCCACCGCGAGCACCAGCACGGCCAGCGAGAGAACCCGCCGCCGGTTCCGCTGCCGCCGCCGCACCCGCGACCGCGCCGCCGACCGGGACCGGGGAGCGGAGACCGACCGGGACCGGGAGCCGGAAGCGGACCCGGAGCGAGCACCGGGGCCCGAACGGGCAGCGGGCGGCGCCCCGTTCCCGGTGGCCCCCGGAGCCCGGGGCGGCGGCACGCGCAGCCGGAACGTGTCCTCGTCGCGGACGGGTTCCCCGTACGCGGGCGGCAGCGTGCCGGTCGTGCGGCGGCGTGTCACGAGGCGGCCCCGCCCCACGCCACCGGGTTCTCGTCGGCGTACGCGATCAGCTCCCGGAACCGCGGGCTCTCGGCGACCCGGACGAGGTCGCCGGAGGTGACGGGCGTGCCGCCCGCCCCGGACCGCGCGGGCGACACCGACAGCGCCACCGTGCTGCGGCCCGACCGGTACTGGAGCGAGACCTCCGTGACCGCCCGGTCCGCGACGGCCTGCCGGTAGGCCCGGGCACGGGTGCCGTCGTCCAGGGTGAACGACTCGCAGGTCAGCCCCTTCTCCGGGATGTCGCGGCAGCCGGGCTCGGGACTCCCCGGATCCGGGAGCACCGCCAGCCGGACGGCGTGCACGACGCCGCCGCGCCGCCCCGCATAGCTCCCCGGGTCGTCGCCGGCCGGCCGGACGTCCCCGACGGACGCGGGCAGCAGCGCGTCCAGGGCCCGGGCCGCCTGCTGCCGGAACTCCTCCAGGCGCTGGACCTCCTCGGGGCCGAGCCCCGGCGGGACCGACAGGGAGGGCGCGGGCGGCCCGGGGGGTGCGGGCGGCACGGCCGCGGACTCCGTCGGCACGGGGGTGGCGGTGGGGCTCGGCATGTCGGGGGGTTGCTCCGTACGTCGGGGGGACGGGGTGGGCGGGGAGGCGGGCAGGGAGAGGGACGGTCCGGCGGGCGACACGGGTTCCGGGCCCGACAGCAGCCGGGGGCCGAGCACGGAGAGGCCCAGGGTCAGCGCGGTCACCGCGACGAAGGCGCCCGCGACCGTGTACCCCCGGCTCCTGGCCCGCCGCCGGTGGCCCTCCCGGACGGCGTCGGACACCAGATCGGGCTGGAGGGACAGGGCGCCGACCGTCCGGTGCAGGGCCTCCCGGAACAGCTCCTCGTCCCGGGCCGGCTCGTCGTCAGGCGCGCGGCGCGGCAGGTGCCCGTACGGTTCAGGGGTCATGACCGGCCCTCAGCTTCCGGTGGTGTAGAGCTGGACGTCGCCCATCCGGGCGCGCAGGCGGACGAGCGAACGCGAGCACTGGCTCTTCACCGTGGACTCGCTGCACCGCAGCAGCGACGCCACGGTCTCCACGCTCAGGTCGTCCCAGTAGCGCAGGACGACCATCGCCCGTGCCCGGGGCGGGAGTTCGGCGAGGAGGGCCAGCAGGGTGACCCGGAGGTCGGCGCCCGGTGCGGGATTGGGCTGCGGGCGGGGCGCGTTGCGGTTGTGGGCGAGCAGATCCCTTACGGAGCGCCGGCGTTCGGCCACGAACGTGCGCACCAGCACGGTCTTGGCGTAGGCGTCGAGGTTGTCCGCACGGCTCGCCCTGCGCCAGTGCTGGAACAGCTTGGCGAGCGTCGTCTGCGTCAGGTCCTGCGCACCCTCGGTGTCTCCGCACAGCAGGTAGGCCGTCCGGTAGAGGCGGCGCTGCCCGGTCCTGGCGTACGCCTCGAACGCGGCGCGCTCGCCGTCCGCCATGGCGGGCTCAGCCCCTGCCGGCATCCGCCCTCCCCTCTCCTCGCTCGACTCCCACCCGTTACAGAGCACTCGTGTGCCGAAAAGGTTGAAGAGGAGTGAAGATCAGTTCGAGGCGGTGTGCGCGCCTGGCCGCCGACGAGTCCACGGGCCCGGCCCCATGTCACCGGGCCCGTCCCCGTACCGGTCCCGAGGTGTCTCACTCCCCGGCGGATCCTGGTGCGGGCGCGAAGCGCTGTGCTACAACGGCGCCCGTGACAGTCGATCGTTTTCTGGTGGAGTGCCTCCCCATCGATCTCTGCCGCGTCTCCAGCGCATCCTGTTGATGCCGGCCGCGGCGTCCTTCGCGATGCCCACGTGATGCCCGCGCGCGTCCGCTGGACGCGCTGACCCGGGAGCGCCTCCAGGAGGACCTGCGCGCCGTGAGCGCCGAGACGGGGGACCACATCGGTCTTCGTCACCCACAGCGTCGACGAGGCGGTCTTCCTCGGCACCTGTCCGCGTACGCCGCGCTGCGCGCCGAGATCGGCACAGCGGTACGCGACGCGGCCGGCTGACACCCCCGTACGACGAGAGGAGAAGGATCATGACCACCGCGACGACCCCCGTCCTGCGTGAGCACCGCATCCCCGCCGATGGCCTGTACGAGGGCCCGCGCGAGCTGCGCAGGGTCCCGGAGGGCTGGACCGACCGCCCCTACGAACGCTTCCGCCTGCTCCCGCTGGGCCGGGTGATCGGCGCGGAGATCCACGGCGTCGACCTGTCCCGCCCGCTGGACGCGGCCGTGCGCGCCGAACTGGACCGGGCGCTGCTGGAGTGGAAGGTGCTGTTCTTCCGCGACCAGCACCTCACCTCCCAGCAGCAGCGGGCGTTCGCCGGGCTCTGGGGCGAGCTGGAGACCAACCCGCTGCTCGCCACCGGCGACGATCCCGAGGTGGCCCGCCTCGACCGCACCACCGTGCCCACCTTCGAGAACGTCTGGCACGCCGACGTCACCTTCCGTGAGCGTCCCGCCCTCGGCGCGGTCCTCCAGCTGCGTGAGGTGCCGCCGGTGGGCGGGGACACGCTGTGGGCGGACATGGCTGCCGCGTACGACAACCTGCCCGAGGAGGTGAAGGAGCGTATCGAGGGGGCGCGTGCGGTGCACGACTTCATCCCCGGGTTCGCCCGCTTCCACCCGCCGGAGCGGCTGGCGGCGCACCAGGAGCGGTTCCCGCCGGTCGAGCACCCGGTGGTCCGCCGCCATCCGGTCACCGGCCGCCGGACGATCTTCGTCAACGCGTCGTTCACCACGCGGATCACGGGCTTCGCGCGGGAGGAGAGCGACCGGCTGCTGCGGCTGCTGTTCCAGCAGGCGCACGCCCCGGAGTTCCAGGTGCGGTTCTCCTGGCGGGCGGGCGACGTCGCGTTCTGGGACAACCGGGCCACCCAGCACTACGCGGTCAACGACTACGCCCCGCACCGCCGGGTCGCGGAGCGCGTGGCCATCGCGGGCGACCGCCCTCACTGATCCCGGTGGTGCGGCTGCTTGAATGGAAGGGTGACCCGAGCCTCCCTGGAAAAGCAGCCGCACGAAGTCGCCTCGATGTTCGACGGTGTGGCGGCCAACTACGACCTGACCAACGACGTGATCTCGCTCGGCCAGGCCCGGCTGTGGCGCAAGGCGGTCGCGGCGGCGGTCGACGCCCGCCCCGCGCAGAAGATCCTCGACCTGGCGGCGGGCACCGCGACCTCCTCGCAGCCCTTCGTGAAGGCGGGCGCCTACGTCGTGCCCTGCGACTTCTCGCTCGGCATGCTCAAGGTCGGCAAGGAACGCCACCCGTGGATGCCGTTCACGGCGGGCGACGGGATGAAGCTGCCGTTCAGGGACGAGACGTTCGACACCGTCACGATCTCCTTCGGGCTGCGCAACATCCAGGACACCGATGTCGCGCTGCGCGAGCTGTACCGGGTGACGAAGCCCGGCGGCCGGGTCGTGATCTGCGAGTTCTCCCAGCCGACCTGGACCCCGTTCCGCACGGTCTACACGGAGTACCTGATGCGGGCGATCCCGCCGGCCGCCCGCGCGGTGTCGTCCAACCCGGACGCGTACGTCTACCTCGCCGAGTCCATCCGCGACTGGCCCGACCAGCCCGCCCTCGCCGCACTGCTCCAGAAGGCGGGCTGGTCGAAGGTCGCCTGGCGCAACCTCACCGGCGGCGTGGTGGCCCTGCACCGGGCCACCCGCGCCTGATCCACGCTCCGGGGCTTACAACTCCAGCCGGAAGCAGACGGCCTCCTGGCCGCGCGGGGTGTCGTACGACTCGGCCCGCCGCATCCCGACCCGCTCCGCGACCGCCATCGAACGGGCGTTGCCGGAGTGGACCATCGCGACCACCTCGCCCACCCCGGCCGCCCGCACCCGCTCCAGCGTGGCGCGGGCGGCGGCGGTGGCGTACCCGCGACCCCACGCCTCACGCCCCAGCCGCCAGCCCATCTCGATCGCGCCGACCGGCCCGTAATGCGTGTGCGGCCACGGTTGCGCCCCGGTGAAGCCGAGGACGGTGCCGGCCTCGTCCGTGAGCGTCCACAGGCAGTAGCCGAGCTCGGCGTCGTGGCGGCGCTGGCGGGCGGTGAGCTCCTCGTACACGGAGAGATCGGCCCGGCGGCCGCCGAAGAACTCCATCACCTCGGGGTCGTCGAAGACCCGGTACCAGTTCAGGGCGTCTTCGTCGGTCGGAACACGGAGGCGTACGGCGGGGGCCGGAGCGTGAGGCGTGGCAGGCGCGATCGACATGAGGGAGCCCTTCGGAGGGTTGGTTCGCAGGCCCCCATAGACTGCACGGGACATGTGCCGCGCGGCACGCGAATTCGAGTCTTCGGGAGATCCGACCGTGACCGAGCCCCTCTCCGAGCACAGCGCGGATGTCATCGTCGTCGGAGCGGGCCCTGCCGGCTCCACGACCGCGTACTACCTCGCCAAGGCCGGACTCGACGTCCTGCTGCTGGAAAAGACCGCCTTCCCCCGGGAGAAGGTCTGCGGCGACGGGCTCACGCCCCGCGCCACGAAACAGCTCGTCGCCATGGGGATCGACATCTCCGAGGAGGCGGGCTGGCTGCGCAACAAGGGCCTGCGCATCATCGGCGGCGGCGTCCGCCTCCAGCTCGACTGGCCGGACCTGGCCTCCTACCCGGACTACGGGCTGGTCCGCAAACGCGACGACTTCGACGAGCAGCTGGCCCGCCAGGCGCAGAAGGCCGGCGCCCGGCTGTACGAGCGCTGCAACGTCGGCGCCCCCATCCGCGACGAGCGCACCGGCCGTATCACCGGCGTCGAGGCGAAGATCGGCGAGGAGAAGACCCCGGTCACCTTCCACGCCCCGCTCGTCGTCGCCGCCGACGGCAACTCCACCCGCCTCTCCCTCGCGATGGGCCTGCACCGCCGCGACGACCGCCCGATGGGTGTCGCCGTCCGCACGTACTTCACCTCGCCCCGCCACGACGACGACTACCTGGAGTCCTGGCTGGAGCTGTGGGACCGGCGCGGCGCCGAGGACCGGCTGCTGCCCGGCTACGGCTGGATCTTCGGCATGGGCGACGGCACCTCCAACGTCGGCCTCGGCATCCTCAACTCCTCCTCCGCCTTCAAGGAGCTGGACTGGCGCGAGGTCCTCAAGGCCTGGTGCGCCTCGATGCCGAAGGACTGGGGCTACACCCCCGAGAACATGACGATGCCCATCCGGGGCGCGGCCCTCCCGATGGCCTTCAACCGCCAGCCGCACTACACCAAGGGCCTCCTCCTGGTCGGCGACGCGGGCGGCATGGTCAACCCGTTCAACGGCGAGGGCATCGCGTACGCCATGGAGTCCGGCCAGATCGCGGCCGACGTCATCGTCCAGGCCCACGCCCGCGCCACCCCCGCCCAGCGCGAACTGGCCCTGAACAACTACCCGAAGGTCCTCAAGGAGACCTACGGCGGCTATTACACGATGGGCCGCGCCTTCGTGAAGCTGATCGGCAACCCGAAGGTCATGAAGGTCGCCACCCAGCGCGGCCTGACCCACCCGCTGCTGATGAAGTTCACGCTCAAGATGCTCGCCAACCTGACCGACCCGCAGGGCGGCGACGCGATGGACCGCATCATCAACGGCCTGTCGAAGGTGGCGCCGAAGGCCTGACGCGGGGGAGCCCGTCGCGCGCGCCCGCTCGTAGTGGCGGGCCACCCGCGCCCGATTGCCGCAGGACGGCTTGCACCACTCCTGCCGGCCGTGGCTCTTGACGAAATACCGGACGCAGCGCGGCGCGCGGCAGGCGCGCAGGTGCTCGCGCTGCGGCCCGCTCAGGAAGTCCACGGCGTCGCGTGCCAGGGCCGCGACCAGCCGTACGCCCGGGTCTCCCTCGGCCGACAACAGGCCTGCCGTGGGCGGCCCTTCGGCGGGCCAGTGCAGTTGGGGAGCCACCGGCTCCCGGGCCGCCGCCGCGTTGAGCAGTCTCATGGCCTCGTCGACGGGCAGCAGGCGGTGGGCGTCGGCCGGGCTCGGCGGGGCCGGGCTGACCACCCGCGCGAACAGGGCCCGGACGGCCCGCCGTACGTCGACGACCGCCTCTCTCAGTTCCTCGTCGAGGACCAGGTCCCCGGTGGCCGTGGCGGTGGCCAGGATGCCGGACCGGTGCTGAAGCCAGCGATGCGCTCCCCGGACCGTTTCCAGGTCGTCGAGGACCCCGCCGTCCCCGTCGTGGCGGATGGTGCTCGCCAGTTCCATCACAGGACGCTCGGTCATCGCCCCCTCCTTCCGGGTCTCTTGAACGTCTGCGCTCTCCAGCTTAGGGTCCTAATGAAAGAAAGCGAATAGGCGTTAGACGGGGGAGTGCCGCTCATGTTGCTTGCTCAGATCAGCGATCTGCACCTGGACGGCAGCGACCGCGCCAGGGACCGGGCGAACCGCGTCATGGAGTACCTGCGGGCCCTGCCCCGCCCGGTCGACGCGCTGCTGGTCACCGGGGACATCGCCGACCACGCGGCGGAGGCCGAGTACGAGGAGGCCGTACGCCTGCTGGACGCGCCGTTCCCCGTACTCGCGTGCCCCGGCAACCACGACGCCCGCCCCGCCTACCGCAAGGCGTTCCTCGGCGAGGCCCCGGACACCGCCCCCGTCAACCGGGTCCACCACATCGCCGGAACCGCCGTCCTGATGTGTGACGCGACCATTCCCGGACGGGACGAGGGACGCCTCGACGCGGAGACGCTCGCCTGGATCGACACCACGCTCGGCGCGCTCCCGGACGGCGTCCCCGCGCTGATCGCCTTCCACCAGCCGCCCGTCGAACTCCACCACCCGCTGCCGGACGCCGGGATGCTCCAGGAGCCGGAGCGGCTCGCCGCCCTGCTCGACGCCCACCCGCGGGTCGTCGCCGTCCTCACCGGACACGCCCACACGGCCGCCGCCTCGACCTTCGCGGGCCGCCCCCTGATCGTCGGCCCCGCCGTCACCTGGACCCTGCGCCTGCCCTGGGAGGGCGACCGGCCGGCCGACCGGGACCAGCCGCCCGGCCTGGCGTTTCACATCCTGGGCGAGGACCGGCGGCTGACCACCCACTTCCGCGTCGTCCTCTGACACCACCGGACGACGCCCGAACCCGGCCCTCCGCATCACGCCGGGAGTTAATCCTCAGCCCCACGGGTGATCGTGTGCGATGATTTGCGCGCCTGCCGGGCCCCATCGGCGGCCAGGGCCGGTCCACGCCCGCCCCCGCCCACCCGTGGCGGCACGCGGTGCGCGCACCCTCTTTGACGCACCCTCATATCGCATCCTCTTATCGAACGCAGGCCGGCGGGGTACAGAAAAAGCCGCTACAGCGCTGCTCGACCCCAAGGACACACAGCCATGACCACCGCTTCCCTGCCTCAGCACCAGGACCTCTTCCTGGAGCCCCAGTTCACCGTGGACCTGACCACGCCGGACGACGACGAGGACTTCGACGCCGCGTACGAAGCGCTCCCCGCGCCCACCACGTCGGCCCGGGAGCAGGAGCGGCCCAACCGCCGCCCCCGCCGCCGGTAAGCTCTCCCCCATGGCCTGCCCCGAGTCCGACAGACTCCGGCCACCGGTGCGCCGGTGGCCGTGTCCGTGCTGAGCTCCACCGACTGACCCCTCCCGGGTCACCGGTCCCTCCGTCACGGTTCCACGCCCGCCGGATCACCGCGGGTACGGGCCGTTCCCTCTCGCGTACGCGCTGAAGCACCGCCGTACGCGGAGCCGTGCCACCGGCCGATCACCGCCGGGCACTTCCTCGCGCCGCCCCGCCGGACCTCCGGCGCGGCCGTCCGCGCGGCCCGTATCCCCGCACCCGGTCTGTCTGTCCACCCGACGGTTCCGTCCAAGGGGCTTCTCACCCATGCCATTCGCCGTTTACGTCCTCGGGCTCGCGGTCTTCGCCCAGGGCACCTCCGAGTTCATGCTGTCCGGGCTTCTCTCCGGCATCGCCGCCGACCTCGGCGTCTCCCTCTCCGCCGCCGGCCTCCTCACCTCCGCGTTCGCCGTCGGCATGGTCGTCGGCGCACCCGTCATGGCGCTGGCCGGCCGCACCTGGCCGCGCCGCCGCGCACTGCTGCTCTTCCTCGCGGTGTTCGTCGCCGTCCACGCCGTCGGCGCTCTCACCCCCAGCTACGGGGTGCTCCTCGCGACCCGCTTCGTCGGGGCCCTCGCCAACGCGGGGTTCTGGGCGGTGGCGCTGAGCACCGCCGTCGCGATGGTCCCCGACCGGCTGAAGGGCCGGGCCGCCGCCGTGGTGGTCGGCGGGGTGACGGTCGCCTGCGTGGTGGGCGTGCCGGCCGGCGCGGTGCTGGGGGAGCGGTGGGGGTGGCGGTCGGCCTTCTGGGCGGTCGCGATCGTCTCGCTGCCCGCTTTCCTCGCGGTCCTGCGCAGCATCCCGGGCGGCCGGGGCGGTACGGACGCGGGTGCCGCTTCCGTCTCCGTACGGGACGAACTGCTGGTCCTGACCGGTCCCCGGCTGCGGCCCGTCCTGCTCACGATGGCCCTGGTGCAGGGGGCGACCTTCTGTACGTTCTCCTACCTGGAGCCGCTCCTCACCCGCGAGTCGGGCCTGGGCGCGGGGTGGGTGCCGGTGGCCCTGGCGCTCTTCGGGGCGGGGGCGTTCGCCGGAGTCACGGTGGCCGGCCGGTACGCGGACGCCCACCCGGTCGCCGTCGTCGCCACGGGCATGTCCGCTCTCACCGCCGGCTGGTCGCTGCTGGCGCTGACGGCGGGCAGCCCGGTGCTCGCCCTGGCCCTGGTCCCGCTGCTCGGCCTGCTCGCCTTCGGTACGGGCACCGCCCTGATCACCCGGGTCCTGAGCCTCGCCCCCGGAGCCCCGACGTTGGCCGGCGCCTCCTCCACGACCGCGTTCAACCTGGGGGCCACGGTGGGCCCGTGGGCGGGCGGGCTGGCTCTGGGCGCGGGGTTCGGCTACCGGGCGCCGGTCGGGGTGAGCGCCCTGCTGATGCTGGCGGCGCTGCTCGTCGCCGCGACCACGGCGAAGAGCCGCCGCCCCCGAGCGGGGGAACGGCGGCTCTCAGGGACCCGCTGGTGACTCAGAGAACGCGGACCGCGCCGGTCGGCCGGTCGTAGTCCAGGGAGCGCTGCACCGTACCGGTGCTGGAGTTCTGCGCACCGACGAACTCGCCGCCACCGACGTAGATCGCCACGTGGTACGCGCTGCCCGCGCCGCCCCAGTACAGGATGTCGCCGGGCTGGAGGTTGTCCAGGGAGACCTGGGTGCCGGCGGTCGACTGGGACTGGGAGACGCGCGGCAGGTCGATGCCCGCCGTGCGGTAGGCGGCCTGGACGAGGCCCGAGCAGTCCCACGCGTTCGGGCCGGTGCCGCCGGAGACGTACGCGTCGCCGACCTGGGCCTTGGCGAACGCCACGATGGAGGCGGCGGAACCGCTCACGTTCGAGGAGGAGGAGGACGGGGCGGAGGCGGAGCTGCCGGAGTCCGAGGAGCCGGAGGAGGCGCTGAGCGTCGTGCGCTCGGAGGTCCGGGAGGCGCGCTCGGCGCGCTCCTCGGCCTCCGCCTCGGCCTTGGCGGCGGCTTCGGCCTTCTTCTTGGCCTCGGCCTTGCGAACGGCCTCGGCGTGGGCCTTCTTGGCCGTCTTCGCGGCCTTCTCGGCGGCGGCGTCCTCGCTGGCCTGCGTCTCCAGGTCGAGGGCGACCTGCTGCGTGGCCTGAGCGGAGGCGGCGACAGCGGTGGAGAAGCCGTCCGTGATCGTGGGCATCTCGATCGTCTGGGTCACCGGCTCGGCCTGGGCCGGACCGGCGGCACCCGCGACCGCGATGGTGCTGAGGAAGCCACCGGCAACTCCGGCCCGCAGTGCCGACTTCGAGGCGCGCTGACGGGGCTTCCGGTGGCTGGGTATGTGAGCGGTGTGGGACATGGGTACTAGCGCTATCAGGGCTGTAGGGGTCCCATCAAGAAACGTGTGTTGCGACACAGTTACGTTCGGAATCTGTGAATCCGCTTTTTGAGCGCCTTTATTGACGCCGTAACGGGCAAAACGGGCAGGAGTGATCAGGCCCGTGATCACTGCCTTTCGGTAATACGCCCGAATTGCCCGTCGCTTACCATCCGTTCACACCGATGGCCAAGCCCGGTTTCCCGGCACGATGGGGTGAGTGGCGCAGGTCACAGCGTGAGGGCGGCGAGGCGGGCAACCCTCGCGCCCGCGATGCGCGTGGGCGGGTCGCCGGGGGCGGGTGGCCTCCGGAGCCTCCTCCGCCCCGCGGAGGCGCCCCTTCCGGAAGTTCGTGAATGCGCGCACATGTCCCCGTCGGTCCCGACAGCCCCTCGTCCGGGTGAGCACCGAAGTCGATCGGCTCCCATATCACCCTGGGGCAGTCCACCGCCAATTTGCTTGTACAGCCCTTCCATTGATAGCGCCGCACGTCTTTGACCAGCGGTAACACCGTCGAATGTCACGTCTCGTGATCACTCGGCCGCTTCGCGTACGAAGATCACCGCTCATACGACTTCATGATCCTTCGTCAGGTGGTGGAGATCACAAAGTCGTTGTCGCACCCCGTGTCGCAGATCACAGGGGACCGGGCATAGGATGCGGGGCAGTCGGGCTTGTGAACTGCCTCACATGTGCACGATCTTGATGAGGTGGCGAGCCGGTCGCCCGATGCGGTCCAAAGGTCAAGGACGACTGGAAGGAGCGAGGAGCGTGAATGCCTACGCGCCCATCCTCGTGCTCGGCGCCCTCGGGGCAGGGTTTGCGATCTTCTCCGTGGTCATGGCCACGCTTATCGGCCCCAAGCGCTACAACCGGGCAAAGCTCGAAGCGTACGAGTGCGGTATCGAACCCACCCCGACTCCGGCCGGAGGCGGCCGCTTTCCCATCAAGTACTACCTGACGGCGATGCTTTTCATCGTCTTCGACATCGAGATCGTCTTCCTCTATCCCTGGGCGGTCTCCTTCGACGCCCTGGGGATCTTCGGGCTCGTGGAGATGCTGCTCTTCGTGCTCACCGTCTTCGTCGCCTACGCGTATGTGTGGCGTCGCGGCGGCCTGGAATGGGACTGAGGGGCTGAGGGGCACACCATGGGACTCGAAGAGAAACTGCCGAGCGGCTTCGTTCTGACCACGGTCGAGCAGGCCGCGGGCTGGGTGCGGAAGGCCTCCGTCTTCCCGGCCACGTTCGGACTGGCCTGCTGCGCCATCGAGATGATGACGACCGGCGCGGGCCGCTACGACCTGGCCCGGTTCGGGATGGAGGTCTTCCGCGGATCGCCGCGCCAGGCGGACCTGATGATCGTCGCGGGCCGGGTGAGCCAGAAGATGGCGCCCGTCCTGCGGCAGGTCTACGACCAGATGCCGAATCCCAAGTGGGTCATTTCCATGGGAGTTTGCGCGTCATCTGGCGGTATGTTCAACAATTACGCCATTGTGCAGGGTGTTGATCACATTGTCCCGGTAGATATCTATTTGCCGGGTTGTCCGCCCCGCCCCGAGATGCTGCTGGACGCCATCCTCAAGCTCCACCAGAAGATCCAGGGCTCCAAGCTCGGGGTCAACGCGGAGGAGGCCGCCCGCGAGGCGGAGGAAGCGGCCCTCAAGGCACTGCCCCTGATCGAGATGAAGGGGCTGCTGCGGTGACCGAGAACCCCAAGGCCAACGGCGACGAGCGAAACGGCGACTCCGTACCCGCGCCGCGCGACACCGGCGGCGAGGTCATCCGCGTCCGCAAGGGCATGTTCGGCGCGAACAACGGCGGCGACACCTCCGGCTACGGCGGCCTCATCCGTACCGTCACCCTCCCGGGAGCCGCATCCCGGCCCTACGGCGGCTGGTTCGACGAGGTGGCCGACGAGCTCGAAGGGGCCCTGGAGGAACAGGACCTGCTCCCCGCCAACGCCATCGAGAAGACCGTCGTCGACCGCGACGAGCTGACCTTCCACATCGCCCGCGAACACCTGGTCCAGGTCGCCCGCACCCTGCGCGACGACCCCGCCCTGCGCTTCGAGCTCTGCACGGGCGTCAGCGGCGTCCACTTCCTGGGCGACAAGGGCCGCGAGCTCCACGCCGTCTACCACCTGCGCTCGCTCACCCACGGCCGGATCATCCGGCTGGAGGTGTCCGCCCCGGACAGCGACCCGCACATCCCGTCGCTCGTCGCGGTCTACCCGACCAACGACTGGCACGAGCGCGAGGCGTACGACTTCTTCGGGCTCATCTTCGACGGGCACCCCGCCCTGACCCGGATCATGATGCCGGACGACTGGCAGGGCTTCCCGCAGCGCAAGGACTACCCGCTCGGCGGCATCGCCGTCGAGTACAAGGGCGCCCAGATCCCGGCTCCGGACCAGCGGAGGTCGTACTCCTGATGACCACTCCCCACGCAACACCTCGCGCCACGACCGAGGGGACCGTATATACGGTCACCGGCGGCGACTGGGACGAAGTCGTCGAATCCGCGGTGAAGTCCGACGACGAACGCATCATCGTCAACATGGGCCCCCAGCACCCGTCCACGCACGGCGTGCTCCGCCTCATCCTGGAGATCGACGGCGAGACCGTCACCGAGGCCCGCTGCGGCATCGGCTATCTCCACACCGGCATCGAGAAGAACCTCGAATTCCGCAACTGGACACAGGGCACCACCTTCGTCACGCGCATGGACTACCTGACGCCGTTCTTCAACGAGACGGCGTACTGCCTGGGCGTCGAGAAGCTCCTCGGCATCGAGGACCAGATCCCCGACCGGGCCACCGTCCTGCGCGTGCTGCTGATGGAGCTGAACCGGCTCTCCTCGCACCTGGTCTGCATCGCCACCGGCGGCATGGAGCTCGGCGCGACCACGATCATGATCTACGGCTTCCGCGATCGTGAACTGGTTCTCGACCTCTTCGAGCTGTTCACCGGGCTGCGCATGAACCACGCGTTCGTCCGCCCCGGCGGCCTCGCCCAGGACCTCCCCCGGGCGCGGTCGACCAGTTGCGCGCGTTCATCAAGACCATGAAGAAGAACCTGCCGGAGTACGACAAGCTCGCCACCGGCAACCCCATCTTCAAGGCCCGGATGCAGGACGTCGGCTACCTCGACCTCACCGGCTGCATGGCGCTCGGCGCCACCGGCCCGGTGCTGCGCTCCGCCGGCCTCCCGCACGACCTGCGCAAGACCGACCCGTACTGCGGCTACGAGACCTACGACTTCGAGGTCCCCACCGCCGACACCTGCGACTCCTACGGACGCTTCCTCATCCGGCTGGAGGAGATGCGCCAGTCGCTGCGGATCATCGAGCAGTGCATCGAGCGCCTGGAGCCCGGGCCGGTCATGGTCGCCGACAAGAAGATCGCCTGGCCCGCCCAGCTCGCGCTCGGCGCCGACGGTCTCGGCAACTCGCTCGACCACATCCGCAACATCATGGGCACCTCCATGGAAGCCCTGATCCACCACTTCAAGCTGGTGACCGAGGGATTCCGGGTCCCCGCCGGACAGACGTACACCGCCGTCGAGTCCCCCAAGGGCGAACTCGGCGTGCACATCGTCTCCGACGGCGGCACCCGCCCCTACCGGGTCCACTTCCGCGACCCGTCCTTCACCAACCTGCAGGCCATGGCGGCCATGTGCGAAGGCGGCCAGGTCGCCGACGTCATCGTCGCCGTCGCGTCCATCGACCCCGTGATGGGAGGCGTCGACCGGTGACCACCTCACGCCAAGACGTCAGTCTGGGGATGCCGCAGCTCCCCGCCACCCCCTACCCGGCCGAGGTGCGCGCCCGGCTCGACGCGGACGCGAAGGAGGTGCTCGCCCGCTACCCCGGCAGCCGCTCCGCCCTGCTGCCGCTGCTGCACCTCGTGCAGTCCGAGGAGGGATACGTCTCCCGTACGGGCATCGCCTTCTGCGCCGAGACGCTCGACCTCACCACCGCCGAGGTCACCGCCGTCTCCACCTTCTACTCCATGTACCGGCGCAGGCCGAGCGGCGACTACCAGGTCGGCGTCTGCACCAACACCCTGTGCGCCGTCATGGGCGGCGACGCCATCTTCGACACCCTCAAGGAGCACCTCGGGGTCGGCAACAACGAGACCACCGAGGACGGCAAGGTCACCCTCGAACACATCGAGTGCAACGCCGCCTGCGACTTCGCGCCGGTCGTGATGGTCAACTGGGAGTTCTTCGACAACCAGACGCCGGAGAGCGCCACGCAGCTCGTCGACGACCTGATCGCCGGCCGGACCGTCGAGCCGACCCGGGGCGCCCCCCTCTGCTCGTACAAGGAGACCGCCCGCATCCTCGCCGGCTTCCCCGACGAGCGCCCCGGCGCGGTCGAGGCCACCGGCGGCGCGGGCCCCGCCTCCCTGATCGGCCTGAAGCTCGCCAAGGGCGAGGCGCTCCCCAAGGCACGCGTGGTCTCCCCGCGCGCCGGACAGCCCCAGGACGGGCCGGCGCACGACGCGCAGGTCCACGATCCTTCGCCGACCGAGCGGCTCAGCTCGCACGACGCACCGCAGCAGACCTCGGCCTCCGACCCGGAGCACCCGGCCGGGCCCGCAGCCGAGGAGGGGAGTGATGACCTTGGCCGCCGAGATCGACCACAACGGGACGAGCCCCGAGAAGCTGCTCGCCCCCGTCCTCTCCTCCTTCTGGGACCAGCCCGAATCCTGGACGCTGGACACCTACCGCCGCCACGAGGGCTACGAAGGGCTGCGCAAAGCGCTGGCCATGGCGCCCGACGATCTCATCGCGTACGTCAAGGACTCCGGTCTGCGCGGCCGCGGGGGCGCGGGGTTCCCCACCGGGATGAAGTGGCAGTTCATCCCGCAGGGCGATGGCAAACCGCACTATCTGGTTGTCAACGCCGACGAGTCGGAGCCGGGGACCTGCAAGGACATCCCGCTCCTCTTCGCGAACCCGCACAGCCTCATCGAGGGCATCGTGATCGCCTGTTACGCGATCCGTTCTTCGCATGCGTTCATCTACCTGCGGGGTGAGGTCGTCCCCGTGCTGCGACGACTGCACGAGGCCGTACGAGAGGCGTACGAGGCGGGTTATCTGGGGACGAACATCCTGGGTTCAGGACTCGATCTGGAACTCACGGTGCACGCGGGCGCCGGTGCGTACATCTGTGGTGAGGAAACCGCGCTGCTCGACTCTCTCGAAGGACGGCGTGGCCAGCCCCGGCTGCGGCCCCCTTCCCTGCGGTCGCCGGTCTGTACGCCTGCCCCACTGTGGTGAACAACGTCGAGTCCATCGCCTCGGTTCCCGCGATCCTGAACAAGGGCAAGGACTGGTTCAAGTCGATGGGCAGCGAGAAGTCCCCGGGCTTCACGCTCTACTCGCTCAGCGGCCATGTCACCAGCCCCGGCCAGTACGAGGCCCCGCTCGGCATCACGCTCCGCCAGCTCCTCGACATGAGCGGCGGCATCCGGGCCGGGCACCGGCTGAAGTTCTGGACGCCGGGCGGCTCCTCCACCCCGATGTTCACCGAGGAGCACCTCGACGTCCCCCTCGACTACGAGGGCGTCGGCGCCGCCGGATCCATGCTCGGCACCAAGGCGCTCCAGTGCTTCGACGAGACGACCTGCGTCGTGCGGGCCGTCACCCGCTGGACCGAGTTCTACGCCCACGAGTCCTGCGGCAAGTGCACGCCCTGCCGCGAAGGGACGTACTGGCTGGTCCAGTTGCTCCGCGACATCGAGGCCGGCAAGGGCGAGATGGCCGACCTCGACAAGCTCAACGACATCGCCGACAACATCAACGGCAAGTCGTTCTGCGCGCTCGGCGACGGCGCGGCCTCGCCGATCTTCTCCTCGCTGAAGTACTTCCGCGAGGAGTACGAGCAGCACATCACCGGCAAGGGCTGCCCCTTCGACCCCGCCCGGTCCACGGCCTGGGCCGACGACAAGAACACCGACGGCAAGAACGCTCACCGGGGGGTGAACGCATGACAGTCACCACGAGTGCGCCCTCCGGGGGCGGCGAGGCGGCGGTTCCGCCCGAGGACCTGGTCACGCTGACCATCGACGGCATCGAGATCAGCGTCCCCAAGGGGACCCTGGTCATCCGGGCCGCGGAACTCCTCGGCATCGAGATCCCGCGCTTCTGCGACCACCCGCTCCTCGACCCGGCCGGCGCCTGCCGCCAGTGCATCGTCGAGGTCGAGGGCCAGCGCAAGCCGATGGCCTCCTGCACCATCACCTGCACCGACGGCATGGTCGTCAAGTCGCAGATCACCTCTCCTGTCGCCGAGAAGGCGCAGAAGGGCGTGATGGAGCTGCTGCTGATCAACCACCCGCTGGACTGCCCCGTCTGCGACAAGGGCGGCGAGTGCCCGCTCCAGAACCAGGCGATGTCGCACGGCGCCGCCGACTCCCGCTTCGAGGGGAAGAAGCGGACCTTCGAGAAGCCCGTCCCGATCTCCACCCAGGTGCTGCTGGACCGTGAGCGGTGCGTGCTCTGCGCGCGCTGCACCCGGTTCTCCAACCAGGTGGCGGGCGACCCGATGATCGAGCTGATCGAGCGCGGCGCGCTCCAGCAGGTCGGCACCGGCGAGGGCGACCCCTTCGAGTCGTACTTCTCCGGCAACACCATCCAGATCTGCCCGGTCGGCGCGCTCACCTCGGCGGCGTACCGGTTCCGCTCCCGCCCCTTCGACCTGGTCTCCACCCCCTCGGTGTGCGAGCAGTGCTCGGGCGGCTGCTCCACCCGGACCGACCACCGGCGCGGCAAGGTCATGCGCCGCCTCGCGGCCAACGAGCCCGAGGTCAACGAGGAGTGGATCTGCGACAAGGGGAGGTTCGGCTTCCGCTACGCCCAGCAGCGCGACCGCCTCACCACCCCGCTGGTCCGCAACGCCGACGGCGAACTGGAACCGGCGAGCTGGCCCGAGGCGCTGGAAGCCGCGGCGGCCGGACTCCTCGCCGCCCGCGGCCGCACCGGTGTCCTGACCGGCGGCCGGCTGACCGTCGAGGACTCCTACGCGTACAGCAAGTTCGCCCGGGTCGCCCTCGACACCAACGACATCGACTTCCGCTCCCGCGTCCACAGCGCCGAGGAGGCCGACTTCCTGGCCGCCCGCGTCGCCGGACGCGGCCGGGACCTCGACGGCGAAGGCGTCACGTACACCGCGCTGGAGAAGGCTCCCGCGGTCCTGCTCGTCGGGTTCGAGTCCGAGGAGGAGGCCCCCGGCGTCTTCCTCAGGCTGCGCAAGGCCCACCGCAAGAGCGGCCAGAAGACCTTCGCGCTCGCCTCGCACGCCACCCGGGGCCTGGAGAAGGCGGGCGGCACGCTGCTGCCCGCCGCCCCCGGCACCGAGACCGAGTGGCTGGACGCGCTCGCGGGCGGCGTCGGCCTGGAGGCCGAAGGGGCTGCCGCCGCCGAGGCGTTGCGCGGCGAGCACGCGCTGATCATCGTCGGTGAGCGGCTCGCGGGCGTGCCCGGCGCACTGTCCGCCGCGATCCGCACCGCCACCGCCACCGGCGCACGCCTGGTGTGGATTCCGCGCCGGGCGGGCGACCGGGGCGCGATCGAGGCCGGCGCGCTCCCCTCGCTGCTGCCCGGCGGCCGCCCGGCCACCGACCCGCGCGCCCGCGACGAGGTCGCGGAGCTGTGGCGGCTGGCCGAACTGCCCTCCCGGCACGGCCGCGACACCGGCCAGATCGTCGAGGCCGCGGCCACCGGCGAACTGGGCGCGCTGCTCGTCGCCGGGGTCGGCGTCGAGGACCTGCCCGACCCCAACCGCGCCATCCAGGCGCTGAACGAGGTCGGCTTCCTGGTCTCCCTGGAGCTGCGGCCGAGCGCGGTCACCGCCCGGGCGGACGTGGTCTTCCCGGTCGCCGCCGTCGCGGAGAAGTCCGGCACCTTCCTCAACTGGGAGGGCCGGGTCCGGATGTTCCAGGCGGCGCTGAAGCCCGAGCAGATGTCCCGGACGCTCGCGCCGACCGACTCCCGGGTGCTGCACATGCTGGCCGACGCCATGGACGTGCACTTCGCGCTCCCGGACCTGACCGCCGCCCGCCGCGAGCTGGACCGGCTCGGCGGCTGGGAGGGCGGCCACGCGGACGACCCGCGCGAGGGCGCGCAGCCGCTGCCCCGGCCGGGCGACGGCGAGGCGGTCCTCGCGGGCCACCGCATGCTGCTCGACCTCGGCCGGCTCCAGGAGGGCGACACCGCGCTCGCCGGGACCCGGCACGCCGCCGTCGCCCGGCTCTCGGCGGTCACCGCCGCCGAGACCGGCGTCAAGGACGGCGACCCGCTCGCCGTCACCGGACCCGCCGGCACCGTCGAACTGCCGCTGGTGGTCACCGACATGCCGGACCGGGTGGTCTGGGTGCCGCTGAACTCGGTGGGACGCGGCATCCCCGCCGACACCGGCGTGAACCCGGGCGGCCTGGTGCGGATCGGCCCCGCCGCCGCACCGGGCGCTCCCGTCGAACCATCGGAGGTACGAGCGTGACTGGCCTCGCCGCACTCACGACGGCGCCCGAGGGCGTCGTCCTCGCCGCCGAGGATCTCTCGATGTTCGGCACCGACCCCTGGTGGCTCGTCGTCGTCAAGGCGGTCTTCTGCTTCGCGTTCCTGATGGTGACCGTGCTGTTCTCCATCGTGTGGGAGCGCAAGGTCGTCGCCTGGATGCAACTGCGCGTCGGCCCCAACCGCAACGGCCCCTGGGGCATGCTCCAGTCGCTCGCCGACGGCATCAAGCTGATGCTGAAGGAAGACCTCATCGTCAAGCGTGCCGACAAGGTCGTCTACATCCTGGCGCCGGTCGTCGCGGCGATCCCGGCCTTCATGGCGATCGCGGTCATCCCGTTCGGCCCCGCCGACAACCAGGTGTCGATCTTCGGCCACCGTACGACGATGCAGCTCACCGACCTCCCGATCGCGATGCTCTACATCCTCGCGGTCGCCTCGGTCGGCATCTACGGCCTGGTGCTCGCGGGCTGGTCCTCCGGATCGACGTACCCGCTCCTCGGCGGTCTGCGCTCCTGCGCCCAGATGATCAGCTACGAGATCGCGATGGGCGCCGCGTTCGCCTCGGTGTTCCTCTACTCGGGGTCGATGTCGACCTCGGCGATCGTGGAGGCGCAGGCGGACCGGTGGTTCGTCATCCTGCTGCCGGTCTCCTTCATCATCTACATCATCACGATGGTCGGGGAGACGAACCGGGCGCCGTTCGACATGCCGGAGTCCGAGGGCGACCTCGTCGGCGGGTTCAACACCGAGTACTCCTCGATCAAGTTCGCGATGTTCATGCTCGCCGAGTACGTCAACATGGTCACCGTCTCCGCGGTCTCCGTGACCCTCTTCCTCGGCGGCTGGCGGGCACCGTACCCGGTCAGCACCTTCTGGGAGGGCGCGAACCAGGGCTGGTGGCCGATGCTCTGGTTCGTCCTGAAGGTCCAGCTGCTGCTGTTCTTCTTCATCTGGCTGCGCGGCACCCTGCCCCGGGTCCGCTACGACCAGCTGATGAAGCTCGGCTGGAAGGTCCTCATCCCGGTCTCCGTGGTCTGGCTGATGCTCGTCGCCACCGTCCGCGCCCTGCGCAACGAGGGCTACGACTTCTCCCGGATCGTGCTGTACGTCGGCGCGGCGGTGATCGCCATCCTGCTGATCTCCTTCGTCGTCGACATGTTCCGCGACCGGAAGAGGCGGACCGAGACGGAAGCGGCCGGACCCGAGCCCGCCTTCGACCCGATGGCGGGCGGGTTCCCGGTGCCGCCGCTGCCCGGACAGAGCCTGCCGCCGGTTCCCAGGCGCACTCCCCGACGTGAGCGGGAGCTCGTTGTCAGTGGTGGGCCGGATACTCAGAGTGACGGAAACGCGAGTGACGGAAAGGAGGCCGGCGGTGTCTGAGAAACCAGAGCTCACGGGCTCATCGGGATCCGCTGGGTCCTCGGGCCGGGCGGACGAGCCGGGGAGAAGTTCCAGAACCCGGTGGCCGGCTTCGGCGTGACCTTCAAGGCCATGTTCAAGAAGCGGCTCACCGAGCAGTATCCGGAGACGCCGAAGACGACGGCGCCCCGCTTCCACGGCCGCCACCAGCTCAACCGCCACCCGGACGGCCTGGAGAAGTGCGTCGGCTGCGAGCTGTGCGCCTGGGCGTGTCCCGCCGACGCGATCTACGTGGAGGGCGCGGACAACACCGAGGAGGAGCGCTACTCCCCGGGCGAGCGCTACGGCCGCGTCTACCAGATCAACTACGCGCGCTGCATCCTGTGCGGACTGTGCATCGAGGCCTGCCCCACCCGGGCGCTGACGATGACGAACGAGTTCGAGCTGGCCAACACCACCCGCGAGAGCCTCATCTACACCAAGGAGGAGCTGCTCGCGGGGTTGCAGGAAGGCATGGTCGACAGCCCGCACGCGATCTACCCCGGCATGGACGAACAGGACTACTACCGGGGCGTGGTCACCGAGGCCGCCCCCGGTACGGTCCGGCAGACGGCCGTGTCCAAGGGCGAGGGCGACAAGCCCGACGAGGACCCCATCGAGTCCACCCGGGCCGCCGACGCCACCCGGCACGACAAGGGGGTGGACGCGTGAACGCGCTGGCCGCAGCCACCACCACCTCCACCGGCGAGGCCGTCCAGTTCTGGATCCTGGGCACCGTCGCCGTGATCGGCGCGCTCTCCACGGTCCTGCTGAAGCGGGCCGTGCACAGCGCGCTCTCCCTCGCCGGCACGATGATCGTCCTCGCGGTGTTCTACCTCGCCAACGGGGCCTACTTCCTCGGCGTCGTCCAGATCGTCGTCTACACCGGCGCGATCATGATGCTGTTCCTCTTCGTCGTCATGCTCGTCGGTGTCACCGCGGCGGACTCCCTCAAGGAGACCCTCAAGGGGCAGCGCTGGCTGGCCGCCGGATGCGCCCTCGGCTTCGGCATCCTGCTGATCGCGGGCATCGGCAACGCCTCGCTCGCCACGTTCAACGGGCTCGGCGCGGCCAACGCCCGGCATGGCGGCAACGTCGAGGGACTCGCCAACCTCATCTTCACCAAGTACGTCTTCGCCTTCGAGATCACCGGCGCCCTGCTGATCACGGCGACGGTCGGCGCGATGGTGCTCACGCACCGCGAGCGCACCGAACGGGCCAAGACCCAGCGGGAGCTGGCCGAGCAGCGCGTCCGCGAGGGCAAGCACCTTCCGCCGCTCCCCGCCCCCGGCGTCTACGCCCGGCACAACGCGGTGGACATCCCCGGTCTGCTCCCCGACGGCACGCCGTCCGACCTGACCGTCATGCAGACGCTGCGGGAGCGCGGTCAGATCCGGGACGTCTCGCAGAAGTCCCTCGCCGACCTCAGGGCCCTGGAGCAGCGCTCCGGGGAGCGGCTCGGACGTGAGGACGCGGACGCCACGACACGCGGATCAGGACCCGCGTCCGCGGCGGAGAACTCGGAGGCCGCCAAGTGAACCCGGTCAACTACCTCTACCTCGCGGCCCTGCTGTTCGCGATCGGCGCCTCCGGGGTGCTGATCCGGCGGAACGCGATCGTGGTGTTCATGTGCGTCGAGCTGATGCTCAACGCCTGCAATCTGGCGCTCGTCACGTTCTCCCGGATGCACGGCAACCTCGACGGGCAGATCGTCGCGTTCTTCACGATGGTCGTCGCCGCCGCGGAAGTCGTCGTCGGGCTCGCGATCATCGTGTCGTTGTTCCGCTCCCGCCACTCGGCCTCGGTCGACGACGCCAGCCTGATGAAGCTGTAAGGGGTCGGAAACGTGGAGAACCTGATTGCGCTGCTCGTCGCGGCGCCCCTGCTCGGAGCGGCGGTCCTGCTCTGCGGCGGACGCCGGCTCGACAAGACCGGCCACTGGCTCGGCACCGCGCTCGCCGCCGCCTCGTTCGTCGTCGGACTGATCCTCTTCACCGACATGCTGGGGAAGGGCGCCGAGGACCGGGCCCTGCACCAGCACCTGTTCAGCTGGATCCCGGTGGAAGGCTTCCAGGCCGACATCGCCTTCCAGCTCGACCAGTTGTCGATGACGTTCGTCCTGCTCATCACCGGTGTGGGCACGCTGATCCACATCTACTCCATCGGCTACATGGAGCACGACGAGCGCAGGCGCCGCTTCTTCGGCTATCTCAACCTGTTCCTCGCGGCGATGCTCATCCTGGTCATCGCCGACAACTACCTGCTGCTGTACGTCGGGTGGGAGGGCGTCGGTCTGGCGTCGTTCCTGCTCATCGGCTTCTGGCAGCACAAGCCCACCGCGGCCACCGCCGCGAAGAAGGCCTTCCTGGTCAACCGGGTCGGCGACATGGGCCTGTCGATCGCCATCATGCTGATGTTCACCACCTTCGGCACCTTCGCCTTCGGGCCGGTGCTGGAGTCGGCGGACGAGACGAGCCAGGGCAAGCTGACGGCCATCGGCCTGATGCTGCTGCTGGCCGCCTGCGGCAAGTCGGCCCAGGTGCCGCTGCAGTCCTGGCTCGGTGACGCGATGGAGGGCCCGACCCCGGTCTCCGCCCTCATCCACGCCGCGACCATGGTCACCGCCGGTGTCTATCTGATCGTCCGCTCCGGCGCGATCTTCAACGCCGCCCCGGACGCCCAGCTGGTCGTCGTCATCGTCGGCGCGGTCACGCTGATCTTCGGTGCGATCGTCGGTTGCGCGAAGGACGACATCAAGAAGGCGCTCGCCGGCTCCACGATGTCGCAGATCGGGTACATGATCCTCGCCGCGGGCCTCGGCCCGATCGGCTACATCTTCGCGATCATGCACCTGGTGACGCACGGCTTCTTCAAGGCCGGGCTCTTCCTCGGCGCGGGCTCCGTCATGCACGGCATGAACGACGAGGTCGACATGCGCAAGTACGGCGGCCTGCGGAAGTACATGCCGGTCACCTTCATCACCTTCGGGCTCGGCTATCTCGCCATCATCGGCTTCCCCGGCCTGTCCGGCTTCTTCTCCAAGGACAAGATCATCGAGGCGGCCTTCGCCAAGGGCGGCACCGAGGGCTGGATCCTCGGCTCGGTCGCCCTGCTGGGCGCCGCGATCACCGCGTTCTACATGACGCGCGTGATGCTGATGACCTTCTTCGGCGAGAAGCGCTGGCAGCCGGACGCGGACGGCCACGAGCCGCACCCGCACGAGTCCCCGAAGTCGATGACCATCCCGATGATCGTGCTGGCCTTCGGCTCGGTCTTCGCGGGTGGGTTCTTCGCCATCGGCGACCGGTTCGTCAACTGGCTGGAGCCGGTCACCGGTTACGACCACGGCCACTCCCCGCTGAGCGCGGCCACGGTCACCGGAGCCACCGTGGTGGCCCTGGTCATCGGCGTCGGCATCGCCTGGGCGATGTACGGCCGCAAGCCCGTTCCGCTGGTCGCCCCGCGCGGCTCGGTCCTCACCCGGGCCGCCCGCCGCGATCTCCTCCAGGACGACTTCAACCACGTGGTCCTGGTCCGCGGCGGCGAGCACCTCACCCGCTCGCTGGTCTACGTGGACCACTCCCTGGTCGACGGCGTCGTCAACGGCACGGCCGCCTCGGTCGGCGGGCTCTCCGGCCGGATGCGCAAGCTCCAGAACGGCTACGCCCGCACCTACGCGGTCTCGATGTTCGGCGGTACGGCGGTCGTCATCGCCGCGACCCTGCTGATGAGGGCGGTCTGATCACATGTCCTTTCCCCTCCTGACCGCGACGGCGGCGCTCCCGGCGATCGGTGCGATCGCCACCGCCGCCGTCCCCGCCGCACGGCGCACCGCCGCCAAATGGCTCGCGCTGCTCTTCTCGCTCGGCACGCTCGTCCTGGCGGCGGTCGTCTTCCTCCGCTTCGAGCCGGGCGGCGACCGCTACCAGCTCACCGAGTCCCGGGCCTGGATCGCCGACTTCGGCGTCCGGTACGAACTGGGCGTCGACGGCATCGGGGTGGCGCTCCTCGGCCTCACCGCGCTGCTGATCCCGTTCGTCATCGTCGCCGCCTGGCACGACGCGGACCCCTTGGAGACGAAGTCCACCCGCTGGCGTCCGACGCAGGGCTTCTTCGCCCTGATCCTCATGGTCGAGGCCATGGTGATCCTGTCGTTCGTCGCGACGGACGTCTTCCTCTTCTACATCCTGTTCGAAGCCATGCTCATCCCGATGTACTTCCTCATCGGCGGCTTCGGCGACCGGGCCCACGCGGGCAGCGACGAGAGCGCCGCGACCCAGCGCTCGTACGCGGCGGTCAAGTTCCTCCTCTACAACCTGGCCGGCGGTCTGATCATGCTGGCCGCGGTCATCGGCCTGTACGTGGTCGCGGGCAGCTTCTCGCTCTCCGAGATCGCCGAGGCCCGCGCCAACGGCTCCCTGGAGATGGCGACCAGCACCGAGCGGTGGCTGTTCCTCGGGTTCTTCTTCGCCTTCGCGGTGAAGGCCCCGCTGTGGCCCCTGCACACCTGGCTGCCCAACGCGATGGGCGAGGCGACCGCCCCGGTCGCCGTGCTGATCACCGCGATCGTCGACAAGGTCGGCACCTTCGCGATGCTCCGCTTCTGCCTCGGGCTCTTCCCGGAGGCCAGCAAGTGGGCGACGCCGGTGGTCATCACCCTGGCGCTGATCTCCATCGTGTACGGGGCGCTCCTCGCGGTCGGCCAGCGCGACATCAAGCGGCTCATCGCCTACGCCTCGATCTCACACTTCGGCTTCATCATCCTCGGCATCTTCGCGATGACCAGCCAGGGCCAGTCGGGCGCCACGCTCTACATGGTCAACCACGGCATCTCCACGGCCACACTGCTGCTGGTCGCGGGCTTCCTGATCACCCGGCGCGGCTCGCGGCTCATCGCGGACTACGGCGGGGTGCAGAAGGTCGCCCCCGTGCTGGCCGGGACGTTCCTCATCGGCGGGCTCGCCACCCTGTCGCTGCCCGGACTCGCCCCGTTCGTCAGTGAGTTCCTGGTCCTGGTCGGCACGTTCAGCGCGTATCCGGTGGCCGGCATCATCGCCACCTCAGGCATCGTGCTCGCCGCGCTCTACGTCCTGGTCCTCTACCAGCGCACGATGACCGGCCCGGTGCAGGAATCGGTCCGCTCCATGCCGGACCTCCGGGCCCGTGAACTGGCGGTCGCGGTTCCGCTGATCGCCGTGCTGATCTTCCTGGGCGTCTTCCCGAAGCCGCTCACCGAGGTCGTCAACCCGGCGGTGGAGCACACCATGTCCGACGTACAGAAGAAGGACCCCCAGCCCGAGGTGGAGGCCGCCAAGTGAGCGCAACAGCTGTCCACAGTCTGTGGACGACGGCGAGCGGGGTGACAGCGGCGGCGCCGGGCGACTCGTTCACGGCGCCCAAGATCGAGTACACCCAGCTGATGCCGGTCCTGATCATCGTGGTCGCCGCCGTCCTGGGCATCCTGGTCGAGGCCTTCGTGCCGCGCCGGGCCCGCTACCACACCCAGCTCTTCCTGACCGTGGTGGCGGTCGCCGCCTCGTTCGCCGCGATCGTCGGCCTCGCCGCCGGGGGATACGGCACCACGAAGGCCCAGATCGCGGCCATGGGCGCGATCGCTATCGACGGCCCCACCCTGTTCCTGCAAGGCACCATTCTCCTGGTCGCCATGGTGGCGGTGTTCACCTTCGCCGAACGCCGGCTCGACCCCGGCAGCAACGGCAACCGCGTCGACTCGTTCGCCGCCCAGCCCGGGTCCGTCCCGGGCGGCGAGGGTGAGAAGGCCGCGGTGCGGGCCGGGTTCACCACCACCGAGGTCTTCCCGCTGCTGCTCTTCTCGGTGGCGGGGCTGCTGGTCTTCCCGGCCGCCAACGACCTGCTGACCCTCTTCATCGCGCTGGAAGTCTTCTCGCTGCCGCTCTACCTCCTGTGCGCCGTCGCCCGCCGCAAGCGGCTGATGTCGCAGGAGGCGGCCGTGAAGTACTTCCTGCTCGGCGCGTTCTCCTCGGCGTTCCTCCTCTTCGGGATCGCCCTCATCTACGGCTACGCGGGCTCCCTCTCGTACGCCGACATCGCCAACGTCGTCGACGGCTCGGTCCTGGAGATCGACCCCGCCCTCGCCGACACCATGGGCAACGACGCGCTGCTGCTCATCGGCGGCGCGATGATCCTGACCGGCCTGCTCTTCAAGGTCGGCGCGGTCCCGTTCCACATGTGGACCCCGGACGTCTACCAGGGCGCCCCGACCCCGGTCACCGGCTTCATGGCCGCGGCCACGAAGGTCGCCGCGTTCGGCGCGCTGCTGCGCCTGCTGTACGTGGCGCTGCCGGGCCTCACCTGGGACCTGCGGCCGGTCATGTGGGCGGTGGCGATCGTCACGATGCTCGGCGGCGCGATCGTCGCGATCACCCAGACCGACATCAAGCGGCTGCTCGCCTACTCCTCGATCGCGCACGCGGGCTTCATCCTCGCGGGCGTCATCGCGGCCAACCCGGAGGGCATCTCCTCGGTCCTCTTCTACCTGCTCGCCTACTCCTTCGTGACGGTCGGGGCGTTCGCCGTGGTCACGCTGGTGCGGGACGCGGGCGGCGAGGCCACCCACCTGTCGAAGTGGGCCGGGCTCGGCCGCCGCTCGCCGCTGGTCGCGGCGGTCTTCGCGGTGTTCCTGCTGGCCTTCGCGGGGATCCCGCTGACCTCCGGGTTCTCCGGCAAGTTCGCGGTGTTCAAGGCGGCGGCCGAGGGCGGGGCCGGGGCGCTGGTCGTCGTCGGTGTGCTCTCGTCGGCCGTCGCGGCGTTCTTCTACATCCGCGTGATCGTCCTGATGTTCTTCAGCGAGCCGAAGGCGGACGGCCCCACGGTCGCCGTCCCGTCCCCGCTGACCATGACGACGATCGCGGTCGGCGTCGCCGTCACCCTGGTGCTGGGCCTGGCCCCGCAGTATTTCCTGGACCTGGCGAGCCAGGCGGGGGTCTTCGTGCGGTAGCGGTAGCCCGCGCGGGAAGCCCCCGCAGTATGAGCGACAGCAGCGCCGGACGGTCGGTTATCCACAGACCGTCCGGCGTTGTCGTTGCCTCCGCCTATCGTGGACGGGGACGAGAGCAGGACGGGACAGGGCCGGGCGAGCGGACCCTCGGCGGACCCTCGGGGGACAGAGCATTGGGCGTGAGCATGGACGAGACCACCGGGACGGTGACCGGCACCGGCGCGGGAGGCGAGAGCGAGGCACGGCGGACGCTGCACCGCGTCTTCGGGTACGAGTCGTTCCGCGGTGAGCAGGGCGCGATCATCGAGCATGTGGTGGCGGGCGGCGACGCGGTCGTGCTCATGCCCACCGGCGGCGGAAAGTCCCTCTGCTACCAGATCCCGTCCCTGGTCCGACGGGGCACCGGCGTCGTCGTCTCCCCGCTGATCGCCCTCATGCAGGACCAGGTCGACGCCCTGCGGGCGCTCGGCGTCCGGGCCGGCTTCATGAACTCCACGCAGGACTTCGACGAGCGCCGCTCGATGGAGGCGCAGTTCCTCGCGGGCGAGCTGGACATCCTCTATCTGGCTCCCGAGCGGCTGCGCCTGGACTCCACGCTCTCCCTGCTGGCCCGGGGCGAGGTCTCCGTCTTCGCGATCGACGAGGCGCACTGCGTCGCCCAGTGGGGCCACGACTTCCGCCCGGACTATCTGGCGCTGTCCGTGCTCGGCGAGCGCTGGCCGGACGTGCCGCGCATCGCCCTGACCGCGACCGCGACGAACGCCACGCACGAGGAGATCACCCGCCGACTGGGCATGCCGGACGCGAAGCACTTCGTCGCGAGCTTCGACCGGCCGAACATCCAGTACCGGATCGTGCCGAAGGCCGACCCCAAGAAGCAGCTCCTCTCCTTCCTCAAGGAGGAGCACGCCGGTGACGCGGGCATCGTCTACTGCCTCTCGCGCAACTCCACCGAGAAGATCGCGGAGTATCTGAGCAACAACGGCGTGCAGGCCGTTCCGTACCACGCGGGCCTGGACGCCGCCACACGCGCCGCCCACCAGGCGCGCTTCCTCCGGGAGGAGGGGCTCGTCGTCGTCGCGACGATCGCGTTCGGCATGGGCATCGACAAGCCGGACGTCCGCTTCGTCGCCCACATCGACCTGCCCAAGTCCGTCGAGGGGTATTACCAGGAGACCGGCCGCGCGGGCCGGGACGGGGAGCCGTCCACGGCCTGGATGGCGTACGGACTCCAGGACGTCGTCCAGCAGCGCAAGCTCATCCAGGGCGGCGAGGGCGACGAGGCGTTCCGCCGCCGGGCCGCCGCGCATCTGGACTCCATGCTGGCCCTGTGCGAAACGGTCCAGTGCCGCCGGGCCCAGCTGCTGACCTACTTCGGCCAGGAGCCCACGGCCACTGCCTGCGGCAACTGCGACACCTGCCTCACCCCGCCGGAGACCTGGGACGGCACGGTCGTCTCGCAGAAGCTGCTCTCCACGGTGGTGCGGCTGAAGCGCGAGCGGAACCAGAAGTTCGGCGCGGGCCAGATCATCGACATCCTGCTCGGCCGCAAGACCGCGAAGGTCATCCAGTTCGACCACGACCAGCTCTCCGTCTTCGGCATCGGCGAGGAGCTGGCCGAGGCGGAGTGGCGCGGAGTGGTCCGCCAGCTGCTGGCCCAGGGCCTGCTGGCGGTCGAGGGGGAGTACGGCACGCTGGTCCTCACCGACGAGAGCGCGACGGTGCTCGGCCGGGAGCGGGACGTGCTGCTCCGCAAGGAGCCGAAGAAGCCCACGTCCCGTTCGTCGTCCTCGACGGGCGGCGGCAGGGGTGCCAAGGGCAAGGCGGCCGCCGCCGACCTCCCCGAGTCCGCCGTCCCGGTCTTCGAGGCGCTGCGCGCCTGGCGCGGGGCGACGGCGAAGGAGCAGGGCGTCCCGGCGTACGTGATCTTCCACGACGCGACGCTGCGGGAGATCGCGACCGTCCACCCGACGACGATCGGGGAGCTGGGAGGCATCAGCGGCCTGGGCGAGAAGAAGCTCGCGACGTACGGGGAAGGTGTGCTGGAGGTTCTGGCCGAGACGTCCCCGGGGGCGTCTGGGGAAACCCCCGCACCGGCGGCCCCGGCCCCCGCACCCCGTGCGGCGGCTCCGGCTCGTACGCAAGCCCCGGCCGCGGCCCCGCAGCACGGCGACCCCGAGTTCGGCTGGGACGAGGAACCGCCCGAGTACGAGTGAGGCGCGGACCGGGCGGCGAGGGCGAGAGGGCGGCGGGACCTACTCCGGGTCCGCCGCCCGGCTGCGGCGGGCCGTGATCGCCGTCAGATCCAGGTCCACGGTGAACGGCACCGACACCTTCATCCGGTCGTGGAAGATCCCGGTCGAGGTGTACGCGCCGGTGGCCGGCTCCCGCTCGAAGACGTAGACGACTGCACGCCCGTCGTGGTTCTCCACCCGCCAGTAGTGGGGGATGGTCGCGCGGGCGTACTTCACGGGCTTGGTCTCCCGGTCGCGGGACCGGGACTCCGGCGAGACGACCTCGATGGCCAGGCGCACCGACTCGGCGGGGAACCGGGTCTGGTTCGGGTCATCGACGACATCGCCGTCGATGACGATCACGTCGGGCTCGGGCCGGTTGTAGCGGTCGATGTCGATGGTGAACTCGCGCACGACCTCCAGCTCGGGCGGCACCAAGGACTGCAGTTGCCATTCGAAGAAGCTGACCGCTCGCGAATGGAAAAGGGTCTGCGGGCTCACGAAAACGAGGCTCCCGTCGATCAGCTCCGTGTGCGGAGGCAGATTCGGGAGTGTGTCCAGGTCATCGGCGGTCCAGCCGCCCTCGGGCGGGACCGCCCACCGCGGCTCGGATGCCTCGGGTTCGATGCTCATCATTGCTCCCATGGGGAGGAGTCTCGCGGGCCCGACCAGCGTATCCGCCGGGAACCGGATCCGGATGACCCGAACGTGGGGACGCCTGTCCCGAGGCTGACCGGGTGCGGATCGCCCTCCTCGTCCGGGACGCCGAAGACCCGGGGCCGGGGCCGGGGCGCTGAGCCGAGCCTGGCAGGCGGTGCCGGCCGCCTGCCGGGCCTGGCCGGAACCGCCGCGGGTCAGGCCGGCCAGACGCCCGTGACGCGCCGGGTCGCCTTCGCGCCCGAGCGTTCGACGGTGGCCTTGACCACGGCGAAGATCGCGCCCTGTACGGCGGCGGCGAGAAGGATCTGCCGCCACGGACGGTCCTCGTCGAGGGGGTCGGGGGCGTCGCCCTCGCCCTCGATGACCTTCCACGTCTGCTTGAACGCGGCGCTCGCGATCACGCCGCTGAGCGCACCGAGGGCGAACCCCATCGGCTTGTAGGCAAGCTTGGACGCCTTCACTTGTTGCGCCCCCGGCCGCGGCGTATCCACAGGAAGGCGACCAGCAGCGCGCCGCCCGCGAGGAGCGGGGTCCGGTTGGCGCGGGCGGCCTTCGCGGCCCGGTCCGCCTTCTCCAGCAGCGGGTCGGGGGTCCGGTCCACCGCGAACTGCCCGGCCCGGGCCGCGCTTTCCCGCACCTGCGTGGCGGCCTGTGCCGTCTTCTCCTGCACGGGATCCGGAGTCCTGTCCTTCACCGCCTGTGCGGCCTGCGCGGTCTTCTCGCGGATCTGGGCGGTGGCGGCTGCGGCCTGTTCCTTGACCGCCGCGGTCTTCTCGGCGGCCTGCTCCTTCAGTTCGGCAGACTTCTCGGCGGCTTGTTCCTTCACGGCCGTCGCCTTCTCGGCGGCTTGTTCCTTCACGGCCGTTGCCTTCTCGGCTGCCTGTTCCTTGACCGTCGTCGCCTTCTCCGCGGCCTGCTCCTTCGCAGCCGCCGTCTTCTCCGCGGCTTGCTCCTTCAGCTCGGCCGTCTTCTCGGCGGCCTGCTTCTTCGCCGCCGTGGCCTTCTCCTTCGCCTGCGCCTTGATGTCGGCCTTGCCCGCCGATCCCTCGACGGTCCGACCGAGTTCGTCGTGCGTGCGCTCGACCTGCCGACGCACTTCCTCGGGGGTGGGCGAACCCATCGTGTTCTGCGACTCGTCGTTCATCGGTGAGCCCTCTCCTCGGCCTCGGCCGGATCGGCCTTGACGCTGTCGATGGTCTGCGCCGGGGCGGAGGCTGCGGCCGCGGGACGGCCACGACGGAGCCTCCGCATCCGGATGTGTGCTCCTATCGCCCGGCTACCCGCCAACCGCGTTCGCACCCTTCCCCACCGCGAGGAGCGTCTCCGCCGACCCGCGCAGGCCCGCCCTCAGTCCCCGCCGCCCCCTCCGCAGCCGCCCCCGCCGCCGTCGCTCCAGCCACCGCCGCTGTCGCCGCCGTCGCCGCTGGACTGGCTCTGGCGGACGTTGTGGTGGACCGCCGAGGCGAACCACAGGGCGCGGCGCACGGTCTTCATCGCCAGGCGGCCCTCGCGGCCTCCGGTGGTGAGCGTGCCGGCCAGGCCCACGGCCGAGACGAGGCCGGCCAGGGCGCGGCTGCGCTGGTCCGGGAAGCCCCGATCCTCCGCCTGGCCGAAGCGCCACCGGGTCGCGCCGGTCAGGTCGGGGTCGCCCGGGAAGTGGCGCTGGTAGGGGAGCACGCCGAGGAAGCGGCGGGTCTCGCGGCGCAGGAGGCCGCGTTCGACCAGGTGGTCCAGGTGGCGTTCCTCGGCGTTGCGGCCGTACAGTCGGATCCAGCTCTTGGCGCTGGTCCCCGGACGGAAGCGTTTCTTCTTGGCGGACGGCGGGTCGAGCGTGCCCAGCAGCGAGGCGAGCAGCGGGTGGGCCGGGTCCAGGGGGTTGACCACCTGGACCCGGCCGCGCTCCTCGCGTATCCGGCCCTGGAGCTCCAGCTCGGCGAGGACCGCTCCCGCCGCGCCGTACCGCAGATACGTGCGGTCGCAGAGCGGTTTGCCGCGCTCCGGGTCCAGCGTCAGCAGGAGCAGTTCCTCGGGCAGGGTCAGGGCGGAGGCGTCCTGCGTCATGGCGCGGTGACGATCCTTCCGGTGACGTCGCCGAGGCCCACGCGGGTGCCGTGCGGGCCGGGCGCCCAGGCGGTCAGCGTGACCGTGTCGCCGTCCTCCAGGAACGTCCGCTTGCCCTCGGGGAGTTCCAGCGCGTCGCGGCCGTTCCAGGTCAGCTCCAGGAGTGAGCCGCGCTGGTGCGTTCCGGGGCCGCTGACCGTGCCGGAACCGTACAGGTCGCCGGTGCGCAGCGACGCGCCGTTGACCGTCATGTGCGCGAGCTGCTGGGCCGCCGTCCAGTACATCGAGGCGAACGGGGGCTCGGCGACGGCCTGGCCGTTGATCTCGACGGTGATCCGGATGTCGAAGCCGCCCGGCTCCTCGTCCTCGGCGTCGTCGAGGTAGGGGAGGAGGGGGAAGTCCCGGGCCGGGGGCGCGGTGCGGGCGGCGTCCAGGGCCTCCAGCGGGGTGACCCACGCCGATACGGAGGTGGCGAAGGACTTGCCGAGGAACGGGCCGAGCGGCACGTACTCCCAGGCCTGGAGGTCGCGCGCGGACCAGTCGTTGAGGAGGGAGAGCCCGAAGACGTGCTCGCGGAAGTCGGCCAGCGGGACCGGGGTGCCGTGCGCGGAGGGGACGCCGACGACGAAGCCGACCTCGGCCTCGATGTCCAGCTTCACCGAGGGCCCGAAGACGGGCGCCGGGTCGGTGGGGGCCTTGCGCTGGCCGCTGGGGCGTACGACGTCGGTGCCGGAGACCACGACGGTGCCGGAGCGGCCGTGGTAACCGATCGGCAGGTGCTTCCAGTTGGGGGTGAGCGCGTCGCCGTCCGGCCGGAAGATCCTTCCCACGTTGGTGGCGTGGTGCTCGCTGGCGTAGAAGTCGACGTAGTCCGCCACCTCGTACGGCAGGTGCAGGATCACCGCGTCCACCGGGTGCAGCAGCGGCTCGATGTCCGCGCGGTGGGCGGGGACGGTCAGCCAGGCGGTGAGCGCGCGGCGCACATCGCTCCAGGCGGTGCGGCCCGCCGCGAGCAGCGGTGTCAGGCTCGGCTGTGCCAGCAGCCCCGCGTACGGGGAGCCCAGCGCGTGGGCGGCGGCCCCGGCGTCCAGGACGTGGTTGCCGATGCGGACGCCGACCCGGCGGACGTCGGGGTGGTCGGGGGTGGAGAACACACCGTACGGAAGGTTGTGCGGGCCGAAGGGGTCGCCCTCGGCCGGATCGAGCGGGCTGCTCTGCTCGGGCATGTGGTGCTGCCTCGCTTTCCAGGTCGCGTTGGGGGACACGTTACGTCGGGGCTCCTACCCAGCGGCAGTGCCCTGACCATCCCCAACTGTGCGTATTGCCCGGAAAGTTCACCGGTTACCGTCGGTTCCCCCCGGGAAACCGGGGGGAACCGCGCCGGAAACAAGGCAGCCGCTCAGCCCGCGGTGCGCGGGATGCGCTTCTCCCAGGTGCGGTGGAAGACGATCTCCTCGCCGTCCTTGCAGACCACCTCGTCGGAGGTGATGAAGTCGTGCTCGTCGGCGGTGATCTCGGAGCGGGTCTCGATCCCCACGTCCCACGCCGCGTCCGGCCGGTGCAGCCGGATCGTCCAGTCGCTGCGGGTCCGTGCGGAGAGCGGGTCGTCCTGCTGGATCGTGTACGTCTCCAGGGCGTCCTCGGTGAATTCGAGGCCGTCGGGGTAGACGCGTGTACCGCCGTAGCGGGGGTCGACCTCCAGGCGCCATTCGCCCTTGGCGACATCGCGGACGACGAGGCGTTCGGGGCGCGGCTCCTCCAGGGTGACCGGGTAGACCACGCCGAGCGGTTCGGACTGTTCCGGTTCGCCGAAGGTGATCGCCGGGTCCTCGGTGTGGCGGCGTACCGGCAGCTCGACGAAGCTCCCGTCGGCGTCCAGGGTGAAGCCCGCCGAGCCGGCCTGGGGCCAGATCCAGGGCCAGTACGCGGAGGAGATCGCGATCCGGATGCGGTGGCCGGGAGGGAAGGTGTGGCCGATGCCGTTGAGGTCGAAGACCACGTCCTCACTCTCGCCGGGTGTCCAGTCGTCGGTGCGGTCGCGGCCGTGCCGGGCGGCCAGGTTGAGGACGCCCCGGGTGACGAGGGTCGACGCGCCGTCGGGGGCGACGTCGCAGAGCCGGGCGATGGCCTGGCCCCGGGTCGCGTCCATCCGGATGCGGAGCTTCACCCGGGGGCGGCCCAGGATCTCGATCGGCGCGTCGGTGACGGGGAATTCGAAGGACACCGACTTGGCGTCCTCGTCCCGCTGGTCCGGCGGGAGGTCCGCCTCGTTGCCGAACGGGAAGAAGCGGCCCGCGTCCAGGCCGGTCTGCTGCGGCGAGGCGACGATCCGCTCGCCGCCCTGGAGGGCGTACGCCATCGGGTTCACGTTCTCCGAGGGCCAGGACGCGTCCCCGACCCAGCGTCCCGGCAGCGTCTCGTACACCGTGGCGGGCGGGTGCGAGCCGCTGATCCAGGACCGCAGCAGCGGCTCCCGCATCACGCCCGTCTCCTTGCCCTTGAGGTGCTGGTCCCACCAGCGCAGCGTCTCCTGGAGGAAGCCGATCGCGGGCCCCGGCGGCAGCCCCCGGTCCGGGTACTGGTGCGACCACGGCCCGATGATCCCGCGCACCTGACCGGGGTCCAGGTGCTCGACGAGCCGCAGGACGGTGTCCCGGTACGGGTCGTGCCAGCCGCCGACCGCGAGAACGCTCGCCTTGATCGCGCCGTAGTCCTCGCAGACGCTGCCGTGCCTCCAGTAGGCGTCGCGGCTCTGGTGGGCGAGCCAGGTGTGGCTGAAGGGTTCGACGGCCTCCAGCCGCTTCAGCCACATCTCCTTCCAGTCGTCGCCGACCTGCGCCGGGTCCGGCGGGCGGCAGACGAAGGCGAGCATGGTGGCCGCCCAGGCGTGCATGTCCACGGCGAGGACGGAGCCGCCCATGTAGTGGACGTCGTTGTCGTAGCGGTCGTCGGCCGAGCAGACGGTGACGATCGCCTTCAGCGGCTCGGGGGCGAGCGCGGCGATCTGGAGCGAGTTGAAGCCGCCCCAGGAGATCCCGAACATCCCGACCCGGCCCGAGCACCACTCCTGCTGGGCCAGCCAGTGGATGACGGCGACCCCGTCGGCCAGCTCCTGAGCGTCGTACTCGTCGCCCGGCAGCCCCTCGCTGTTGCCGTGCCCCCGGACGTCGACCCGTACGGAGGCGTAGCCGTGGCCCGCGTACCAAGGGTGGCGCTGCCAGTCGCGCGGCGCGGTCCAGTCGCTGAGCCGGTAGGGCAGGTACTCCAGCAGGGCGGGGACCGGTTCGTCGGTCAGCGGCCGCCAGATCCGGGCGTAGAGCCGGGTGCCGTCGGGCAGCGGGATCCGGACGTCCTCGTGGGTGGTCTCGTACGGGAACTCGGTCGTGATGTTCATGGGCCACCTCGGTGGGGGACGGGGTGCGTGAGGCGTACGGGTCAGTGGACGGGGTGCATCGTGCGCTTCAGCCAGGGCGCGGCCAGGACCATCGCCACACCGGCCGCCACCGCGATCGCCCCGTTGACGCCGAAGTACGCGGGGTTGGAGACCTCGCCGTACAGCTTCACGGTCTGGGCCTGGATGCCGTTGGCGACGGCCAGGGAGAGGAACCACAGGGCCATGGTCTGGCTGGCGAAGGCCTTGGGGGCGAGCTTGCTGCTGGCCGAGAGGCCGGAGGTCTCCAGCAGGACGTCGCCGAGGCCGAGCAGCAGGTAGGAGCCGACGATCCACCAGACGGCCATCTTGTAGGTGTCGTCGGCGTGCCCGGAGGTCGGCAGGACCATCAGCAGGAAGGAGAGCCCGCCGAGGATCACACCGAAGGCGATCTTGTTGGAGGCGTGCGGCTGGCGGCGGCCCATCCGCACCCAGGTGGCGGCCACCACCGGCGCGAGCGCCACCTCGAAGGCGCCGAGCGCGGAGGCGTACCAGCTGGCCGGGAAGGTGAAGCCGAAGATCTCGGTCCGGGCGTTGGTCGACGCCAGCAGGATCATCGTCGAGTAGGCCTGGAAGAGGATGAAGTTGAAGAAGACCGAACCCAGGAAGAGCACCACATACGGCCGCAGCCTGCCGCGCTCCTCCGCGGTGACCCGGGGGCTCTTGAACATCACCACGAAGTAGGCGATCGGGGCGATGATCGAGATCACCGTCAGCACGTCCACGAACCGGTCGATGGTCAGCCATCCCACCAGCGCCAGGACGGTCGCGACGAGGGCCACCGCGACGGCCCCGCCGATGATCAGGCGCACCGCCCGCCGCATCGCGTCGGGGGCCAGCGCGAATTCCGCGCCCTCCTTGCGGCCGACCAGGTGACGGCGGCCCACGACGTACTGGATCAGGCCGAAGGTCATGCCGATCGCGGCGGCCGAGAAGCCCCAGTGCCAGCTCCAGTGCTCGCCGAGCCAGCCGGTGATCAGCGGTCCGGCGAAGGCGCCGATGTTGATGCCCATGTAGTAGAGGGCGAAGCCGGCGTCGCGCCGTTCGTCGTCGGTGCGGTAGAGCTTGCCGACCATGGCGGCCACATTGGGCTTGAGCAGGCCCGTTCCGGCGCTGATCAGGCCGAGGCCCACCCAGGTCATGGCGTCGGTGGGGACGGCCATGGAGTAGTGGCCGCAGGCGATGAGGATGCCGCCGTAGAGCACGGCCCGGTACGAGCCGAGGATCCGGTCGGCCAGCCAGCCGCCCGCCACGGAGACCAGATAGACCAGCGTCCCGTAGGCGGCGGAGACGGACGCGGCGGTGCCGGGGTCCATGCCCATGCCACCGTTCGCCACGGTGTCGGCGAAGAACAGCACGAGGATGGCCTGCATGCCCAGGAACGAGAACCGTTCCCAGACCTCCAGGCCGGACAGGGTCAACAGGCCCCGTGGCTGGCCGAAGAAGGCGTGGTCGTCCTCGGGCGGTGGCTGGGCCGGCGCGGTGCCGGCGGTGCTGTGGGACAAAGCGGAGACTCCTGATCGTATGAGCTGATCCCGAACATACCGGCGGTCATGGGAAGCCGCCCACGGTGATCCATAGAGGACCGGATACGCTGAAGTTGATTCGAGAGACAGCGACACATCGACATTGCGTGTGATCGTCAGCAGACAGGAGATGTCCCCGTGACCGTCGTCGGGCCGTTCGGACTGCACGTGCGGGACCAGGCTCTTGAGGCCGATGTCCAGTCGGGCCTGGCCGCTGTCGAGGCAGGGCTCCTCGAAGCCACCAAGAGCGATGTCCCCTTCATCACGGACGCCGCGCAGCACCTGGTGCGCGCGGGCGGCAAGAGGTTCCGTCCCTTGCTGGTCATGCTCGCGTCACAGTTCGGGGATCCCGACGCGCCGGGAGTCGTTCCCTCTGCCGTCGTCGTCGAGCTGACCCATCTGGCCACGCTGTACCACGACGACGTGATGGACGAGGCCGACGTCCGGCGCGGGGTGCCCAGCGCCAACACCCGCTGGGGCAACTCGGTCGCCGTCCTCACCGGCGACTTCCTCTTCGCCCGCGCCTCCCACATCCTGGCCGACCTCGGCCCCGAGGCGGTCCGCATCCAGGCCGAGGCCTTCGAGCGCCTCGTCACCGGGCAGATCCTGGAGACCGCGGGTCCGCGCGACGGCCGCGAGCCGGTCGACCACTACCTGGACGTGCTCAGCGGCAAGACCGGTTCACTGGTCGCCGTCTCCGGCCGGTTCGGGGCGATGATGTCCGGGGCGGACGAGCGGACCGTGGACGTCCTCACCCAGTACGGGGAACGGCTCGGCATCGCCTTCCAGCTCGCCGACGACGTCCTCGACATCGCCTCCGACTCCCACGAGTCCGGCAAGACCCCCGGCACCGACCTGCGCGAGGGCATCCCGACGCTCCCGGTCCTGCGGCTGCGCGCCCAGGCGGCGGCCGACGGGAAGCCCGACGACCTGGAGCTCGTGGAACTGCTCGACGGTGACCTGAGCAGCGACGACGCCCTGGCCGAGGTGCTGCGCCGGCTGCGCGCCCACCCGGCGCTGGAGCAGGCCCGCCAGGACACCGTGCGCTACGCCCAGGAGGCACGCGCCACGCTCGCCCCGCTGCCCGAGGGGTACGCGAAGGCCGCGCTGGAGGAGCTGTGCGACGCGGTGGTGCACCGCGCGGGCTGAGGCCCTTTCCGCCTCCGGTTGACGTGGTGTCACCGGGTGGCCCACCACGCGGTGTCACGGTGCGGCCCACCCCTACGGGATGGCGTACACGCCCCCTTCGGTTGTCATACCGGAGCAGTAGGCGGAGTTGATTCCCCGGGCTGACGCTTCGAACCGTCCGATTTGGTCAGATGGTTATCAACGGAAGCCGCCGACCACGGAGGTAGGGCACACCATGGCACCGAACGACAGCGCAGAGACCACCGGCGAGGCCACGAGCACTGTCGTGGGCCGCCGGAAGACGGCGCGCTACATCGTCCCCGTCGCGGTCGCGGGGGTGGCGGCCGCGACCATCGGTCTCGTCCCGGCGCTCGCGAGCTCGGGCGACCCGGACCTGCCGAAGATCAGCGCGCAGGAACTCATCGAGAAGATCGCCGCTTCCGACGAGGAGCAGCTCTCCGGCACGTTCAAGATCAGCACCGACCTGGGCCTGCCCCTGGACGGCCTCGCGGGCTCGCTCGTACCGGGCGGCGGGGGCGAGGGCAAGGACGGCGGCGCGGCGGCCCCGCAGGACAAGCTCATGGAGCTGACGTCCGGCACGCACACGCTGCGGGTGGCCGCCGACGGCCCGGAGCGGCAGAAGCTCTCCGTCCTGGGCGACGCGTCCGAGTACAGCGTCATCCACAACCAGGGCGAGGTCTGGGCGTACGACAGCGCGTCCGACGAGGTCTACCACGCCGAGGCGCCCGAGGGCCGGGACGGCGGCACGCACGCGGAGAAGGCCCCGAAGGGCCCCGAGGGCGCTCCGGCCACCCCGAAGGACTTCGCCGAGCAGGCGCTCGCGGCGGCCGGGGACACCACCTCGGTGACCGTGGACGGCACGGCGCAGGTCGCCGGGCGGGACGCGTACCAGCTGCTGATCAAGCCGAAGCAGTCCGGCTCGACGATCGGCTCGGTCCGGATCGCCGTGGACGCCGAGAACGGCGTACCGCTGAAGTTCACCCTGTCCGCGGCGAGCGGCGGCAAGGCCGTCGTCGACGCCGGGTTCACCAAGGTCGACTTCGCCAAGCCCGCCGCGTCCACGTTCGCCTTCACGCCGCCCAAGGGCGCCAAGGTGACCGAGGCCGACGAGCTGGAGACCGGCAAGGACGAGCGCGGCGCGGCGCAGCAGGCGCTGCCCGGACAGCTGGCCGAGCTGGACGGCCTCGCGGGCGAGGGCGGCTTCAACGTCATCGGGAAGGGCTGGACCTCGATCGCCGAGATCAAGTCCCCCGGCGGCAAGGGCCTCCCCGAGGCGGGCTCGGGCGACATGCCGGCCGAGGCGCAGGGCTTCCTCGACGCGCTCGGCGACAAGGTCACCGGGAAGTTCGGCTCGGGCACGGTCTTCAAGACGCGCCTGGTCAACGCCCTGCTGACGGACGACGGCTCGGTGTACGTCGGAGCGGTGACGAAGGACGCGCTGGTGCGTGCGGCCGACGCCGCCGCGAAGTAGAACCTTCCCAGGGGCAACTGGACACCCCGGCCGCCGTGGCCTCCACGCACCCGCGTGGAGGCCACGGCGGCCCCGCGCTCGACGACCCGTGCTCACGGAGAGGTGCGACCGCCATGACGGACACAGCGGCCGGGGACACGGCGGCGACGGACGCGCGGGCACGGGCCGTGCACGCCCCGGGTGCGGATGACGCGGCCACCCGCGTCCCCGTCATCCGCACCCGTGGCCTGACCAAGCGCTACCGGGGCGGTCAGCTCGCCGTGGACGGCCTCGACCTGACCGTGCCCGCCGGCAGCGTCTTCGGCTTCCTCGGCCCCAACGGCTCCGGGAAGACCACCACGATCCGGATGCTGATGGGCCTCATCGACCCGACGTCCGGCACCGCCGAGGTGCTCGGCCGCCCGATGCCGGAGGCCGCCCGTACGGTGCTGCCGGAGGTCGGCGCGCTGATCGAGGGGCCCGCGCTGTACGGCTTCCTGAACGGCCGGGACAACCTCCTGCGGTACGACCGGGCCGACCCCACCGCCGACCCCCGCACCCGCCGGGCCCGCGTCGGGACGGCCCTGGAGCGGGTCGGGCTCGCCGCCGCCTCCGGGAAGAAGGCCAAGGCGTACTCGCTCGGCATGAAGCAGCGCCTCGGCCTCGCCGCCGCCCTGCTCCGGCCGCGCCGGCTGCTGGTCCTGGACGAGCCGACCAACGGCCTCGACCCGCAGGGCATGCGCGAGATCCGCCTCCTGGTCCGGGAGCTGGCGGCCGAGGGCACCACGGTGTTCCTCTCCTCCCACCTCCTGGACGAGATCGAGCAGGTCTGCACACACGCGGCGGTGATGGCCCGGGGCCGGCTGATCGTCCAGGGCCCGGTCGCCGACCTCGCCGCGCGCGCCCGGGGCCGGCTCGCCGTCACCACCCCCGACCCCGGGGACGCCGCCCGCATCCTCAAGGAGCACGGGGTCACCGGCCTGAGCACCGACGGCGACCGGCTGACCGCCGACGCCCCGCCCGCCGCCGTGGACCTCGCCGACCTCAACGCGGCGCTGGTGGGCGCCGGGGTGCGGGTGCGGTTCTTCGGCGTCGAGCGGGGTTCGCTGGAGGACGCCTTCGTCGCACTCACGGGAGAGGGTTTCGATGTCGCAGGCTGAGAAGTCGCGGGCGGAGAAGTCGCAGGCTGGACGGGCGCGTCCCCGTGACCCGCAGGGCCCCCGCCATCCGCTGTGGACGCTGGGTCTCCTCCGCTCCGAGATCACCACGCTGCTGCGCCGCCACCGCACCTACGCCCTGCTCGGCGTCCTCGCCGCCGTCCCCGTGCTCATCGGGATCGCGGTCCGGATCGAGACGGGCGGCGGCGGTGGCGGGGAGGCCGGTCCGGACGGCGGGGCGGGCCCGGCCTTCCTCGCCCAGGTCACCAACAACGGCTTCTTCCTGGTCTTCGCCGCCCTCGCCGCCACGCTGCCGGTCTTCCTGCCGATGGCCGTCGGCGTCGTCGCGGGCGACGCGATCGCGGGCGAGGCGAACAGCGGCACCCTGCGCTATCTGCTGGTAGCCCCGGCGGGCCGGACCCGGCTGCTGCTCGTGAAGTACGCCTCCGTCCTCGTCTTCTGCCTCGTCGCGACCCTGGTCGTGGCGGTGGCGGCGCTGGCGGCGGGCGCGCTGCTGTTCCCGGTGGGGGATGTCACCACGATCTCGGGGACCCGGATCGGCTTCGGTGAGGGGCTGGTGCGGGCGGCGCTGACCGCGCTGGTCGTCGCGGTGTCGCTGACTGGGTTCGCGGCGATCGGGCTGTTCGTCTCGACGCTGACAGGCAGTGGGATCGGCGCGATGGCGGCCACGGTCGGACTGCTGATCACGGTGCAGATCCTGGACAGCATTCCGCAGCTGAGCGGCGTGCACCCGTATCTGTTCGCGCACTACTGGATGTCGTTCGCGGACGTCCTGCGCGAACCGGTCCACTGGGACGACCTGAGCAAGAACTTCCAGCTGCAGGGGCTGTATGTCGCGGTGTTCGGCTCGGCGGCCTGGGCCCGCTTCACGGCCAAGGACATCACGGCATGAGGGACGTCCCGAGTGAGCGCAAGGGGGCCTGGCCTGATCGGATCGCCGGGGGCCGCACGCGCCGTCGGCCGGGCGAGCCGTCCCCGATCGGCTCGTCGCGGCACGAACGGCACGAACGGTGCGGACAACGGGAACGACACGACACGGTACGTTCCGTTTCCGCCTGGGTATGGTGCGGTCTTTGGCGACGAGATGTCAACAAGAGATTGGCTGGAACCCCCCTATGCTCACGGAATGATCACATCGCCGAGCAGTGTGCGACGTAGCGAACGATCACGCCGCGCGATCCTGCGGTCCGCCCTCGACCTCTGTACGGAGCGGGGCTACGGGCACGTCACGATAGAGGCCATCGCGGCCGACGCCGGGGTCAGCAAGAAGACGATCTACCGCTGGTGGCCGTCAAAAGGGGCGGTCCTGCTGGAGGCGTTCACGGACGCCCTGATCGACGCGACTCCGTTCGTGGACACCGGCGACATCGGGGCCGACCTGCGCACCCACGTCGCCGGCGCGGTGAAACTGCTCTCGGTGCCGCCGTTCGGCCCCGCCTACGCGGGCATCCTCTCCGAGCTGCATCACGACGACCGCCTGGCCCAGCAACTGCGCGAACAGCTGGTCGACCCGCGCGTCGAGGAGGCGATCGGCCGGCTCCGCAGCGCCCAGGACCAGGGCCAGATCCCGCCCGGCGCGGACCTCCCGCTGGCGGTGGAGATGCTGTACGGCCCGGTCTACTACCGCCATGTGCTGCGCAAGCCCGTCCAGGACGAGGAGACGGTCGCCGCACTGGTGGACCACGTGCTGCGGTCGCTGCGCGCGCCGGGGTACTGAGGCCGGTCCCTGCCGCCGCCGGAAGCACTCCAGGACCAGCGGCAGGTCCTGCGGCCACTCCTGGAGGCGGGACGTCCCGCGGGTGGCGCGGAAGTCTTTGCCGAACGGTCGACCACCCGCCTCCCCGCCCCGGATAGCGTCCTCGCATCCCTTCGGATCCGAGGCGCGGGCTCCCCACGGCAGGCCGTGGAGAGCCCGCCGAGAGGTGTGTGCGATGAGCGTGGTCACGGTGCCGGAAACGGCGTCCGCCCTTCCCCGGGCGTGGAGTTCGACGGTGCTCGCCCGGGTGGGGACGGCGTCGGTGCGGGTCCTGCGCATGGACGCGCTGCCGGTCGAGGAGGAGCGGCATGAGGAGGCCGAGGTCCTGCTGGTGCTCGACGGCTGCCTCGAACTGTCCGTGGACGGGCGCGAGGTGAGGGTGGGACCGGGCGGGATGTACGTGGTGGGCGCGGGGGTCGCCCACGCGGTACGGCCCGGCAGCCGGGGCACCCTGGTCATCGTGGACCGGGACTGACCCCCGCCGCCCCCGGAACCCGGGCCGTACCCGGGCTGTCACACCCCTGCCGTCCACCGGTGGCCGGGGCCGGGGCGGCGGGTGATGCTGGTCCGGCGCGGGCCGGAACCGGTACTCCGGCGTGCCGGAGCCGGAGGGCGGGTGGATCCGTGGCGGACAGCGAGAACCCGGCCGGGCCCGGGCGGGCCGCGAGCACGGACGGCGGCTTCGACGAGGCGCTTCTCGCGGCGCTGTTCACCCAGTCCGCCGTCGGCCTCGTCGTGCTCGACCCGCAGCTCAGACTCGTACGCGCCAACTCCCTCGTCGAGGGCGTGGGGACCGGGGACTACACCGGCCGCCCGTTCACCGAGGTCTTCCGGCTCGACGACCCGGACGGCTCCGAGCAGCTCATGAAGCGGGTGCTGGCCGGTGAGGGCCCCGTGCGCGACCACCTCGTGCGGGGGCGGCTGCGCTGGATCCCCGGCGACCGGGTGTTCCTGACCTCCCTGTACCGCCTGCACGGCTCCGGCGGCCCGGACGCCCCCGCCCTCGGCCTGGTGGTCGCGGTCGTCGACGTCACCGAGCGGGAACGGGGCCGGACCAGGGAGGCCGCGCTCACCGCCGTGCGGGACGCGGTGGGCGGCTCCCTCGACGTCACCACCACCTGCCGTGCCTTCGCCGACGCCCTGGCGCCCGGGTTCGCCGATCTCGCCGTCGTGGAGGTGGTGGACGACGTCCTGCGCGGCGCCGAGCCGCCGGCGGGCCCGATGCCGCCCGGAACCCCGCTCCGCCGTGCCGCCAGCGGCCGGTGCGACTCCGTGCGGGACGCGGTGGAGAGCGGGCGCGGGGCCCGGGGGCGGGCACAGGGCACGACCCGCCACCTTCCCGCACGTACGCCGTACGCGCTCGCCGCCGCGGATCTGCGGGCCCGGCTCGTCCCGCTCGGGCCGGACACCCCGTGGCTCGGCACCGACCAGGACGGGGCGCGGGCCGTCGCGGAGACCGGCGCACACTCCCTGATCGTCGTGCCCCTCACGCTGCGGGGCGCGGTCCTCGGACTGGTCAGCCTCTACCGCTGCGGGACGGCCGAGCCCTTCGACGAGGACGACCTCTCCGTGACCGTCACGGCGGCCACCCGCGCGTCCCTCGCCATCGACAACGCCCGCCGCTACGAGCGCGAGCACGTCATCGCCTCGACGGTCCAGCGGCGGCTGCTCCCGCAGGCCGAACGGCAGCAGGCCGCCGTCGACACCGCGCACGTCCTGCTGCCCGGCCGGGACAGCGGCTGCTGGTTCGACACCATCGCCCTGTCCGGCGCCCGTACCGCGCTCGTCGTCGGCGGCGTCGCGGGTGAGGGCCTCCAGTCGGCCATCGCCATGGGCCAGTTGCGTACGGTCATCCAGGCGCTGGCCGGCCTCGACCTGGAGCCGGAGGAAGTCCTCGCCCGGCTCAAGGACACCGCCGACCGCCTCGCCCACGAACGTGCCTCGCTGCCGCCCGCCGACGGCCTCCACGGCGAACCGCTGAGCGCGGGCTGCGTCTACGGCGTGTACGACCCGTTCACCCGTACCTGCACCGTCGCCCGTGCCGGGCACCCCGCGCCGCTGATCGTCGGCCCCGACGGACGGGCGGTCCCCCTCGACGTACCGGAGGGGCCCGGTCTGTTCTCCACCGACAGCGCTCTCTTCGCCCCGGCCACCGTCACCCTGGAGGTGGGCAGCGTCCTCGCGTTCTGCACGGCCGAACTGCTCTCCGGCGACCACGCCGCCGAACGCATCACCCGGGCCCTCGCCCGGCCGGGCCGCAGCCTCCAGCAGCTCGGCGACGACATCGTGTACGCGCTGCCGGACGACACCCGCGCCGCCGGCGCGGCCCTGCTCCTGGCCCGTACGGGTACGGTCTCCGACCACCTGGTCGCCACCTGGGACCTCGCCGACGAGGCCACGACGCCCGCCACCGCCCGGGTGCTCGTCCGCGACCGGCTCCAGGGCTGGGGGCTGGACGAGGACACCGTGGACGCGACCGAGCTGATCGTCAGCGAGCTCGTCACCAACGCGGTCCGCTACGGCACCCCGCCGCTGCGGCTGCGGCTCCTGCTGGACTCCACGCTCACCTGCGAGGTCCACGACGGCTCCACGGCCGCCCCGCACCTGCGGCACGCCCGGACCGTCGACGAGGGCGGCCGGGGCCTGTTCATCGTCTCCCGCCTCGCCTCCCACTGGGGAGCGCGCCACGGGCCGGACGGCAAGGTGCTGTGGACCGAGCAGGAGCTGCCGGACGGTCCGCCCGACCCGGTGGGCTGAATCGCGCGCACCGTGGTCGCTGCCGCCCGCCGATCGCGCAGAGCGGTCCGTATCGCGCACAGTGGTCGGTATGACGACCCCCGCGGAACTGCTCCGCTCCTTCGCCCGCACCCGCGCGTCCCTCGACGGCGAGGAGGTCACGTACTGGTGGTCCGGAGACGTCTACTCCTGGGCCCCCGACGAGCCCTACCAGCGGATCTTCGGTTTCGAGGGCCTCAACGTCGCCCGCCTGGTCCAGGACGTGGAAGCCGGGCCCGACGCGTACCAACTGCTCACCCGTGAGGCCGCGTTCTACCTGGACCCCGTCAGCCGCGAGATCCTGGAGACCTGGCAGGACCTCCCGGTGGTGCACGTCTGGAACGACCCGGCCAACCAGAAGTGGCGCCCCTTCCCGATCCCGACGACCGACCTCGGGGACCAGGTCTGCTTCAGCCTGGAGATCCCGCTCGCCTACCCGTCGCCGCTGCCGGTCGCCCAGTACCCGGTGCACTCGGCGGGGGACACCTACCAGGCCCTGGAACTCTTCCAGTTCTTCGCGGACCGCGCCGATCTGGCGGGCCCTGCCCCCCGTGTTCCGGCCACCATGTCGTGGAGCCGGATGTCCCCGTGGCTGCCGTGGATGGCCCGGGGGCAGCGGCCCGGCGGTCTCACCTTCCACTGCCGGGGCCGCAAACTCGGCGCGTACACCGAGGTCCCCGAGCGCACCCGGGCCTACATCGCCGACCACCACCCGGAGTTCGCGCACGCCCCGGATCGGTGGAGCGAGCCGAACGAGACGAGCTGGACCTACTTCCGCAGGCTCAACCCGTCCCAGGTGTGAGGGGGTTCAGGGGAGGGTGATGTTCCGGCCCGGGCCGCCCTCGGCCGTGTCCTTCCCGGAGCCGCCGACGAGCACATCGTCGCCCGCCTCGCCGTGCAGCATGTCGTCGCCCGAGCCGCCGAAGAGGATGTCGTCGCCGTCACCGCCCATGACGTGGTCGTCGCCCGGGCCGGCGTGCACGACGTCCTTGCCGTCGTACGCCTCGATCATGTCGTCGCCCCGGCCGCCCCACAGGAACTGGTCGCCGTCGACGGCCATCAGGTGGTCCATGCCGTCGCCGCCGTCGAGGATGACGCGTCCCATGACCATGTCGTCGCCCGCGTCGCCCCGCACGGTGTGAGCGGTGTGGGCGTGCAGCATGTCGTCACCGGGGCCGCCGCTGACGGTGGCGACCCCGGGGTCGCTGGTGGCGATCTCGTCGTCGCCGTCGCCGAGGTGGACGTCGATCCGGTCCGGCCGGGCGCTGTCGGTGGGCAGTTCGCAGACGACGTACGTCTCGACGCCCGGTTCCAGGTACGTGCAGTGGTCGCCGGGCTGGAGCGGAACCGAGTCCCGGAAGCCGATCCGCCGGACTCCGTCGCCCTGGTCCATCGGGACCACGTGCAGGTCGTTGACCTGCCCCGGGGCGGCGGTGAAGGTGACCGACTGCTTCGCCCAGTCGGCGCCGACCCGGGACTTGCCCTCCGCGGCGGCGGGGGCCGCGACGGCCGGGGACACGGCGAGGCCGGTGGCGAGCAGGGTTACGACGGCCGACATCCTCTTGCGCTTCACGACAACTCCTCGGTGGGTCCGTGGGGGCCCGCCCGCCTGCCGTGACGGAGCAGGCAAGGGCAGGGGCATGTCAAGCGCCGCGCGTGGCGGTGGGGTCGCCACGAGGGCGACCGCAGCCTACCCGTCTTGGTCTAGACCAAACCAGGGTTCGGGGCGGGAGCCGGTGAGCCCCCGGTGCCGAACAGCCGCTCCAGGACCACCGCGACGCCGTCCTCCGTGTTCGACAGGGTCACCTCGTCGGCCGCCGCGCGCAGCTCCGGGTGGGCGTTGCCCATGGCCACCCGGAGGCCCGAAGCGGCGAACATCGGCAGGTCGTTGGGCATGTCGCCGAACGCGACGGTCCGCTCGGCCCCGATGCCCAGCAGCTCGGCGGCCGCCGCGAGACCCGTGCCCTTGTCCACCCCGCGCGGAGCCAGCTCCACCGTGCCCGGCCCCGCCAGGGTCACCGTCGCCAGATCGCCGACGGCCCCGCGTGCGGCGGCGGTCAGCGCGTCGTCGCCCAGTTCCGGGTGGCGCACGAGCACCTTGATGACGGGCCGCTCCCACAACGCCTCCCGGGAGCGGACGCGTTGGGCGGGCAGGGTCGGATTCGGCATCCGGTAGCCGGCCTCGATCAGGGTCACCCCGTCCACACCGTCCTGGTCCACGGCCGCGAACACGGCCCCCACCTCCGCCTCGATCTTGCCGAGCGCGGTGTCGGCGGCCTCGCGGTCGAGGGCGGCGGAGCGCAGCAGCCGCCCGGCGTCCGCGTCGTAGAGCTGGGTGCCCTGCCCGCAGACGACGAGCCCGCTGTACGCGAGGTCCGCGAGCAGCGCCCGTATGCCGGGGACGGGCCGCCCGGTCACGATCAGATGCCTTGCGCCCGAAGCGATGGCGAGACCGAGCGCGGCGCGGGACCGGGCGCTGACGGTGTCGTCGGGGCGCAGCAGGGTGCCGTCCAGGTCCGTGGCGACGAGGGCATATGCGGGGGCGTGGGCATGGCCCCCAGCCTAGAAGGCCCCGAACGGCCGCTTGCCCGCGAGGGGTGGACCGGATAAGGGGGCTTTCAGGCGGCTGCCCCTCCCGCGTTACGCGCCAACTGCCGCAGCACCTTCACGGTGGTGACGTAGTCCGCGTCGGGGATCCCGGCGTGGAGCGCGGCGCGGATCGCGGGAGCGTTGCGCTTGAGGTCCAGGCGCGCCTGCTCCCCCTCCTCCGTGATCCACAGCCGGTCCTCCGCGTCGCGCCGCAGCCAGCCCTTCCGCACGAGCGCCTCGGCCTCGGCCGCGAGGTCGTCCTCGGGCCGGATGTACGAGGCCATGGCCCGCTGAAGCTCGGGGAGGGTCATCCCCGCGCCGTCCGGTGAGATGTCGGCGGCCGACAGATTGCGCAGCAGCCAGAACTGGGGCTGGGTGTACCCCTTCTCGGCCTGCCGCTCCCGGGTGTACGCGATCAGCGCCTCGTGCGCGACCCCGGTCCAGTGGGCGGCGGGCTGTGCGGCGAGTTCGGCGTCGCTGAGCTGCTCGTCGGGCATGGCGGATGCTCCCTCGATGGCGTGATGGCCGGGCCGGTCGTACAGGCCTCACGGCGACCGTAGGACCTCAAGCGCGGTTGAGGGCAAGAGGGAGCCGGGGGGAGTGGGGAGCGGGCGACCACGGCAAAGCCCCACCGTGCCTGCGTGGTGGGGCTGTTGCTCGGCCGGTGCGCGCGGATCAGACGGTGCCGAAGTCTCCGGCCCGGACGCCCGCGACGAAGGCGCTGAACGCGGCGGCGGGGACGGTGAGGGCCGGGCCGGTCACGTTCTTGGAGTCGCGGACGGGGACGATGCCGTGCGGGGCGGCGAGGTTGGTGGCGACCTCGACGCACTGGCCGCCGTTGTCGCTGTAGGAGGACGTGAACCAACGGGGGGTCTCGGTTGTCACTGGAAGCCCTTTCGCAACTGCTTGAACATGTCAACGGACTTGGCCTGGGAGGGAGCCACCGCCTGCATCTGATGGTAGGCCGTCAGATGGTGTACCACCGAGCCACTTTCACGCTCCAGATACCCCTGCTGGGCCGACTCCGCGTACGACATGAGCGAGCGGTCCGGCATGGTCAGGATGGTGACCGGCAGATTGAACGGGCGGAGCTCGCCCATGTCGAACGTCGCCACCTGGATCACCGTGTTGGGCTGCTCGGCGAACTCGATGAGCCGGTCCATCTGTGCCCGCATGACTTCCGGACCGCCCACCGGCCTGCGGACGCAGCTTTCGTCGAGCGTCGCGAACACCAGCGGCGGCTTCTCCCGGACCAGCGCCGCCTGACGTTCCGCGACCAGCGCGACGCGCTCCTGGGCCTGGTCTGCGGTGATCGCCAGTCGCCTGACGGCGCTGTCGGCCAAGACCCTCGCGTACTCCGGGGTCTGGAGCAGCCCCGGCATGACGCCGACCTCGTACAGCCGGATCTCCGCCGCCCGGCGCTCGTAACCGAGGAACTCCGGGAAACCCTCCAGCAGGCTGCCGTGCTTGATCTCGCCCAGCTCGCGCTCGAATGACGCCTCGGTCCCGGTGAGCCCCAGCGCCCGGTCCGTACTGCGCGAAAAGCGCAAGGTCGCGAGTTTGCGGCCGGTTTCCACGGACGAGATGTGCGTGCTGGAGTAGCCGTTGCGGTCTCCCAGCCCTTCCTGTGTCCAGCCCCGCTTCTCGCGTAAGTCGCGCAGACGTGCACCGTAGGCCGCTTGCGCGGAGCTCTCCGGGTTCAACTCCTTGAGATTCACGGATCCCGCCCCGATCTTCCGTGCCGAATAGGCAAGTTGAAGGACTCCTCACGGTAGGTCACGCTGAATCGCCCCGGTAGTCGTATGGCTACAGAGAGGAGCGATAGGTGGACGGTGAGAACGTTTGCCCGAATGCGCAGGGCCCTCCCGGCCTCCCGGCTCTCGGCACGCTCATGGTGGACACCGGTCACGGTGACCGCGTGGGCGAGTTCCGCGGGGTCGCCGGCCCCTACTGGTCGCTGCGGCCCGTCGGCGGCGGGGCCGAGTGGGAGGCCGAGCCGCACCGGGTCCGGCCCGCGCTCCTCATGGAGCAGCTCCGCGCCAGGACCGCCCGGCTCAACGCCCGCAGCCGGGGCGAGGTTCTGTGAACGACCGTCATCCCCCACCCCTCACCGGCAAGGATGAGAGCCATGCTGCAGTGCACCGCCTTCACCGAACTCCCCGAGATGGCCGCGCGGGTCGCGTTCATGGGTCTGGAGGACGGGATCGACCTGGCGACGGACGTGCCCGAACTGGACGAGTTCCTGCTGTGTGAACTCGGCGAGCACGAGGAGGGGGCCGAGCACGCGGCCCAGCTCTGGTCGGCGTCGCCCGCTGCCGGGCGTGATCTCTGGATGTTCTGGACCGAGGGCGACGGGCGCCGGAAGTTCCGCTTCGTCGAACTGCTGCCGTGCCCGGCCGTCATCCATCGGCTGTCCGTCAAGGAGGGGGACGTCTGCGTGCTGTACGACCGGCACCCGGCCGCGCACTCCTGGGACGTGACGGATCCGCTCGCCGATCTGATGGCGGAACAGATCCGGGAAGAGGTGCGGCGGGACCGCGAGGGTGATGGCGGCGGTTCCGGCGGTGAGGGCGCCCGGGGTGGCAGGCCCTGAGGCGCCCCCGGACGCCTCTTCCGGCGGTGGGGGCGGCAGGCGCTGAGGCGCCCGGGCGCCGCTTCCGGCTACTTCGGTTCGCCCCGGCCGGCGTCCTGCTTCGACTCGACCCGCCCGAACGCGTCCGGGCCCGTCGCGTGCGCCTCGACGGCCGTCCGCCACGCGGCGTCGTCGCCGTACAGCACGCCGCGCAGATAGGCCGAGGTGAGGTGGGCGACCGCGGCGACGCGTGCGGGGTTCTCGTCGGTCGTCTCCGCCACGTCGTATCCGGAGATCCCGCCGAGGCCGTGCTCCGCCGCGAAGAGCGTGAGCAGGGTCTTGGGGCCGGGGGCGAGGACGTACGGGTCGGCGTGCCAGTCCGGGCCCATCACCGTCAGATGGGCGGACGCGTCCTTCTCGCCCCTGACCACGAGTGCGGGCGTCGTCATCCGGGAGAAGTCCGTGGTGGTGAGGAACGGCAGCGCCGCCGCCATGGGCGGGGTGATCGCGTCGCCGCCCCGGCCGGGTCCGGCCAGCACCACGCCCGCCCTGATCCGCGGATCGGCCAGCTCCACCTCCGTACCGTCGTCCGGATCGGTGAGGCTCGCGCCCAGCAGGAGGCCGGCCGTGTGGGCGCCCATCGAGTGCCCGACGACGGCGATCCGGTCCCGGTCCAGGCGTCCGCCGAGTCCGGGCACGGCCGCCTCGATCTCGTCGAACCGGTCGATGAGGCGCGACATGTCCTCGGCGCGGGAGCGCCAGTGCATGGGGGCGCCGGGGGTTTCGGGCGGCAGGCTCAGCGTCGTCGAGCTGAGGTGGGTCGGCTGGATCACGGCGAACCCGTGCGCCGCCCAGAAGGCGACGAGGGGGCGTAGCCGTTGAGCGAGGAGAGGTTGTTCGAGTGGCCCTGGCCGTGCGAGAGCAGGATGACCGGCAGCCGGTCCCCGTCCCCGGGTGCCCCGGTGCCGGCCGGGGGCAGCGGCAGGGAGACGCGGAACTCCAGGTCCACGGCGCGGTCGGGGGTGGGCAGCCCCAGCGGGGCGACGGACAGGACGGGGGAGGGTGTACGCATGGGGAAGCCCTTCCGGGAGGCCCCTGCCGCGGGTCCGAAGGGGGGCAGGGCAGGGGAGTGGAAGCGTCCGACTTCGGCTAAAGTGAAGCGGAGCGTTGTTCCATTTACGATACGGAGCGCTGTTCCGCTTTGTCAACGGCGATGCCCGGTGACGGATTCCAGCGACGGATTCCCGTTTCCGTTGCGGGGTCCTGTGGCGGCGGAACGGGTGGGCGAATGAGGAGAGGGGTGCGCGGTGGCTGCCGCCGATGAAGCCGGAGGGGCGTCCGCCCGACCGAAGAGGGCCGACGCGGTACGCAATCAGCAGACGCTGCTCGCCGCCGCCGCCGAGGTGTTCGTGACCTCGGGGGTCGACGCGCCGATCCGCGAGATCGCCCAGCGGGCCGGGGTCGGGATGGGCACGATCTACCGGCACTTCCCGACCCGGGCGGACCTGGTGGTGGCCGTCTACCGCCACCAGGTCGAGGCCTGTGTCGAGGCGGGGCCGGCTCTGCTCGCCGAGGAGGAGTCCCCGTCCACCGCGCTGGAGCGGTGGGTCGACCTCTTCGTCGACTTCCTGGTCACGAAGCATGGGCTCGCCGACGCGCTGCGCTCGGACAGCGGCGGCTTCGAGGCGCTGCACGCCTACTTCCTCGACCGCCTGGTGCCCGTCTGCGGGCAGTTGCTCGACGCGGCGGTCGGCGCGGGAGAGGTCCGGTCCGGCATCGAGCCCTATGAGCTGATGCGCGGAGTCGGGAATCTGTGCGTGGGGCGCGGCGACGACCCGCGTTACGATCCGCGGCGGCTGGTGGACCTGCTGCTGCGCGGTCTGCGGGAGGCGCGGTCGTCGTCGTGAGGTGAGCGGGCGGGCCGGGCGGGCCGGGCGGGCCGGGCAGGTCGGGCAGGGCCGGGAGAGCTGTCCGGCCCGGCTCGGGTGTGTGGCCTGGTTCGGGTGTCCGGCCCGGGCCGGGAGGCCTGCCCGCCCGGCCCGGCGCTCAGTTCAGGCAGAACTCATTGCCCTCCGGGTCCGTCATCACGATCCAGCTTCCGCCCTGCTCGTCGACCGAGCGCAGCGCCCGCGCCCCCAGTGCCGTCAGCCGTTCCGCCTCCGTGTCGCGCTGACCCGGGGCGGAGTGCACGTCGATGTGGATGCGGTTCTTCACCGTCTTCGGCTCCGGTACCCGCTGGAACAGCAGCCGCCGCCCCTGTCCCGTGCCGCTGACCTCGTCGTACGGGTCGTCCGGGTGCCGGGCCGCCGCCAGGTCGAGCCAGGCGCGGCGGCCGTGTGCGCGGGTCGTGATGGCCTCGGGCACGGCTCCGGCGGCGAGCAGCTGCTCGACCAGCGGGCTGTTGTCCTCGACGACGTAGCCCAGGGCCTCCGCCCAGAATCCGGCCTGCGCGTGCGGGTCGGCGCTGTCGATCACGAGCTTCCAGGACAGTGGCTGTGTCGGTGTCTCCGTCATGGAAACCGTTTATAGTGGTTACATGAGCGGGAAGGCAACCAACACGCCGGGGCTGTTGTTGCGGCACCCGGACGGCAGTTCGTTCTGGTTCGATCCGGGCGCGCTGTGCCTGGAACTGCTGCCGACCGGTGGACCCGGCCCGCTGTCGTACTTCGAGGTGCTGCACGAGCCGGCCGACCTGGTGCGCTGGGCGGAGGAGAGCCGGCTGCCGGACGGGCTCGGCCCCGGGACCGGTTCGCGCTCCGGCGACGGGCTCGCCGTGAGCCGGGCGGAGGTGGCGGACGCGCGGGCGCTGCGCGATGCGCTCTGGCGGATCGCGGAGAGCCGGGTGCGGGAAGAGCCGCCGGCCCCGGACGACCTCGCCACCCTCAACGACGCGGCGGCCCGACCGTCGCTGACGTCCCGGCTGACCGTGGGTGGTGAGCGGTCATGGACGCCGGGCGGCACCGGGACCGGGCTGCTGTCCACCGTCGCGCGCGATGCGATCGACCTGTTCGCCGGGGCGTACGCCCACCGCATCCGCACCTGCGGCGCGCACGACTGCGCTCTGCTGTTCGTCGACACCTCCCGCCCGGGCAAGCGCCGCTGGTGCTCGATGGAGCGTTGCGGCAACCGGCACAAGGTTCGCGCCCACCGTGCCCGGCTCACCGCCCCCGATGAGGAAGCCACCGACTGACTCGCACCGACTGACTCGCACCGACTGACGAAGGGGTGTCCGTCATGCCGACCGGACTCACACAGGACGCAGGCTGGGAGATCGGCGTCTCCCGGACCATCCACCGACCGCTGACCGCCGTGTGGGACTTCGTCGCCGGCCCGGAGGGCGCCGCGCTCTGGCTCGGCCTCGACGGCCCGCTGCCCACCGCGAAGGGCGCTCCGTACCGTACGGCGGACGGCATCGAGGGCGAGATCCGCAGCTTCCGCCCCGGCGACCGGGTCCGCCTCACCCACGGGACCTCCACCGTCCAGGTGGCCGTGACGCCCGGCAGCTCCGAGGACCGGACCGTGCTGCGCTTCCACCAGGAGCGTCTGGCGAGCGCCGAGGAGCGCGCGGAGCGCCGTGCGCACTGGAAGAACGTGATGGACCGGATCGAGGCCGAGCTGACCTGAGGTCCCCATGCCCCTATGCCCCTATGTCGCGATGTCTCTGTGCCGCGTCCGGGGAAGGGGCGGAGCAGGCGGGGCACGTGTGCCCGTCGATCGCGGCCAGCAGACGCGTCGCCGCCGTGCGGAGGGCCTGCGTGGGGGAGGGGCCCCCGGAGTCGGGTGTGTCGGGCGGGCCGGAGGCGTGGCGTGCCTCGCGCGCGTCCGGCACCGCCCCGGCCAGCCGGGCGGCCGTGCCGCGCCCCTCGGCGACGGCCTCGTGCGCGGCGCGGGTCCACGCCGGGTGCGCGGGGTTCCCGGCGGCCAGGATCGTGGCGAGCAGGTCCAGCACGCCTGCCCGGTCCCGGACCGTGTCCGTCGCCGCGAGCTCCCAGAGGAACGGCACCGTCGCCGCCGTCGAGTCGAAGACGGGCGGGGTGCCGATCCACCGCTCCAGATCGTTCAGCGCCTCGTCCGAGGACGGCGCGTCGCCCCAGGCGATCCGCGACAGCACCCCGGGAACCTGGGACGCGGAACCGTACGCATGCTGCAGCTCGTGCCACCGCACGTTCCTCATGGCCCCCAGGACAGTCCCCATCCGGGCACTCAATCAGCCTTTACCGGTGGCGTCCACCAATGCCGGAGAACCGGTCAGCGGACCCTTCCGCGGACCGGGCCGCTCCGTGGAGCCGCCGCAGATACGCGGGTACGGAGCGGGCGTCGGCCGCCGGGACGGACAGGCCCAGGTGATGGTCGGGGCGGACGACCACGAGGGTGCTCGTCCCCGTACCGTCGGAGGCTTTCGTTCCGTACGCGGCGGCCGCGTGGCCCTCGTCGTCGACGACCGCACCTCCCGGGCCGGACGTCGCTCGGTCCTCGTGCGCCGCGTACACGCGGCAGGTCCGCACGCCGGCGTCGCCGTACGCGGCCGCCACCTCGCGCAGGGCTGCCGCGCTGCCGGGGCCGAAGCCCAGGACGGTGGTGTGGGGGCCCGCGAAGATGCGGTGGAGGCGGGTGCGGGCCCCGGTGACGGCGTTCACGCACGGGGCGTCCGGGGCTCGGTCCCCGGGCTGCGGGGCGGGCCGCTCGTCGTCCCGCGCCGGCCGGTCCTCGGCGTCCGGTGAGCCGTCCCCGTCCGGTGGGTCCTCGGCGAGGCCCCGGGCCAGGGAGCTCCAGCGGTAGCCGACGCCCAGGCCGGTCGTGTCCGAGGTGATCGCCGCGTCCAGGCCGCCCCCGGGCCGGCGGATCGCCTCCAGCGTGGCCCGCAGCCGCTCCGAGGTGAGGTCCAGGGTCCGGGCGGCCACCGGAAGCCGTTCCTCCTCGTACGTGTCCAGCAGCTCCGGGCCCGCGTGGCCGGCGAGCACCAGACCCAGCTTCCAGCCCAGGTTGAACGCGTCCTGGATGCCCGTGTTCATGCCGAGACCGCCCGCGACGGCGTGGACGTGCGCCGCGTCGCCCGCGAGGAAGACCCGCCCGGCGCGGAAACGGTCCGCCATCCGCACGTTGACCCGGTACGTCGACAGCAGCTCGGCCCGCGTCAGGGCTCGGCCGGGCAGTGCGGTGTGGCGGGTGAGCAGCCGCCGGAACCCGTCGGCGGTGGGCGCGAGCGGCCGGCCCCGACCGTCCCTCTCCGGCCCTGCCTGGAACCACCAGCCCGTGCGCGTACCGGGGATCGGGCAGAGCATGACCGCGCCGTCCTCGTCGAACCACTGGTGCCAGCGAGTACGGTCCAGGGCGCCATCGGCCAGGTCGACATCGCCGCAGACCATCACCTGGTCCTCGGCGGTGGCCCCCTCGAACCCGATCCCGAGCAGCTTCCGTACGGAGCTGTGGGCGCCGTCGCACCCGACGACGTACCGCGCGCGTTCCGTACGGCCCTCCGTGAACGTCACGTCCACGTGCCGCCCGCCGGGTCCCTCCGCCAGCCCCGTGACCTCGCGGCCCGGCTCGACGCGGACACCGCACCCGGCCAGCCGGTCGCGGAGGATCGCCTCCAGCCGCCACTGGGCGATCAGCCGCCCCCGGTCGTAGGGGGCGTCCGGGGACGGCGCGGAGTCCGCCCACGGATCGGTCTCCGCTACCGGGAGGCGGTCGCGGTACTTCAGCATCGGCAGCGGGGCCGACCCGGCGGCGAGCACCTCCTCGGCCACCCCGAGGTCGTCCAGGATCTCCAGCGACCGGCCGTTGGGCCCCTTGGCGCGCGAGGTGCGCGGCGGTGCGGGGGACCGGTCCACGATCCGAACGGCGGTCCCGCGCCGAGCCAGATCGCAGGCCAGCACCAGCCCGGTGGGTCCGGCTCCCACGATGAGTACGTCGGTCACGCCCATGCCACTCCCTCGGTCACGCTCCGGTGGTCCGAGACCAGAGAAGCGTAACCGAGTAAGAAAAGCAACTAGGTAACCTTTTGTTGGGCGGGGTCCGGGGGCGTCGGCGCGGTGCCCGGGGTCTGCGTGAGGTCGGGGGTCTGCGTGACGTCAGGGGTCGCTGGGAGGTCCGGGGTCAGCGTGACGTCCGAGGTCTGCGTGGTGTCCGGGGTCGTGGGCGCCGGGGCCGCTGCCGCCACCGCCAGCAGTTCCGCCGCGAGCACCCGGTTGCGCCGCGCGGTGCGCAGCGCGTCCCAGGTCAGCAGCGACAGGGCGAGCCACACGAGGGCGAACCCGGCCCACCGCTCGGGCGGCATCGCCTCGTGGAAGTAGAGGACGCCCAGGCCGAACTGGAAGACCGGGGCCAGATACTGGAGGAGCCCCAGGGTGGACAGCGGCACCCGGATCGCCGCCGCGCCGAAGCAGATCAGCGGGAGCGCGGTGACGATGCCCGTCGCGGCCAGCAGCAACCCGTGCCCGGCACCCCCGGCCGTGAACGTCGACGCGCCGCTGGCGGCCAGCCAGAGCAGGAAGCCGAGCGCGGGCACGAAGAGCACGGCGGTCTCGGCGGCCAGGGACTCCAGGCCGCCCATGTTCACCTTCTTCTTCACCAGGCCGTACGTGGCGAACGAGAACGCCAGCACCAGCGAGACCCAGGGCGGCTTGCCGTACCCGATCGCCAGCACAAGGACGGCGGCCACGCTGATGGCCACTGCGGCCCACTGGGCGGGCCGCAGCCGTTCGCCCAGCAGCAGGACGCCCAGGGCGATGGTGACCAGCGGATTGATGAAGTAGCCGAGCGAGGCCTCGACGACGTGCCCGTTGTTCACGGCCCAGATGTAGAGGCCCCAGTTGACGGAGATCGTCGCCGCCGCCACCGATATCAGCCCCAGCTTGCGCCGGTCGCGGACCAGCTCGCCGATCCAGGCCCAGCGCCGGACGACCAGCAGGGCGACGGCGACGACGCCCAGCGACCAGACCATCCGGTGGGCGAGGATCTCGATCGCCCCGGACGGTTCGAGCAGCGGCCAGAACAGCGGGACCAGGCCCCACATCCCGTACGCGCCGATTCCGTACAGCAGGCCCGCCCGCTGCTCGTTCTTGCCCTCCACGTGTGCCCTCCCGGCCTGCCCGCGCGCGACGGCCGTATCCGGCCGACGGCACGACGGTAGCGCCGGAAGGGCTGCGTGTCATAGCCGTCTCACGGAAACACTCATGACAGTGCCGCGTGGGTGGGTTCGTGACGGGGCGCGTCGCGGCTCAGGCGGGTACTTCGTGGGGGGTGCGTCGCGGCTCAGGCGGCGGACAGGGCGGCGCGCACGGTCTCGGCGAGGGGCGTCGTCGGGCGGCCGATGAGCCGGGCGAGGTCGTCGCCCGTCCCCGCGAGCCGGCCGCGCTCGATCGCCTCGTCCACGTCGACGAGGATCGCCGCGAGGCCCTCGGGCAGCCCCGCGCCGACCAGGATCTCCTGGTGCGCGGCGGCCGGGACGTTCTTGTACGTGATCGTCTCGCCGGTCAGCTCGGAGATCACCGCGGCGTACTCGGCGAGCGACCAGGCGCTGTCGCCGCTCAGCTCGTAGGCGGTGTTCAGGTGGCCGTCGCCGGTGAGCACGGCGGCCGCCGCGGCAGCGTAGTCGGCCCGGGAGGCGGAGGCGAGACGGCCCTCGCCCGCGTTGGCGACGACCGCGCGGTGCTCCAGGACCGGGGCCAGGTTGGCGGTGTAGTTCTCCGTGTACCAGCCGTTGCGCAGGAAGGTGTACGGCAGCCCGGAGTCGAGGATCAGCTGCTCGGTGGCCTTGTGCTCGTCGGCCAGCGTGAAGTCCGCGTCCGGTCCGCCGAGGATGCCGGTGTAGGCGAGCTGGGAGACGCCCGCCGCCTTGGCCGCGCCGATGACCGCGGCGTGCTGCGCCACGCGCCGGCCCACCTCGCTGCCGGAGATCAGCAGCACCCGGTCGCCGGAGCGGAAGGCTCCGGCGAGGGTCTCGGGGGCGCTGTAGTCCGCGATGCGCAGCTCCACGCCCCGGGCGGCCAAGGCGGCGGCCTTCTCCTTGTCGCGCACGACCGCGACGACCTCGGCGGCCGGGACCGTGGCCAGCAGGGCGTCGACGACGAGGCGGCCGAGTGCGCCAGTGGCTCCGGTGACAACGATGCTCATGGGGGGCTCCGATTTCGATCAGCTGGTGCGTTTCCGTGCTTCGCTCGCCACCCTAGAGGAAGCGCTAACCCTGAGAAAGTACCCACTTTGAAGTAAGGTACTGGTATGGCAGTGAGTGTGATCGCGGACATCAAGCAGCCCATGTGCCCGTCCCGGCTGATCCTGGAGCATGTGACGAGTCGCTGGGGCGTGCTCGTTCTGGTGGCGCTGCTGGAGCGCTCGTACCGCTTCAGCGAACTGCGCCGCGAGGTGGGCGGCGTCAGCGAGAAGATGCTGGCCCAGACCTTGCAGACGCTGGAGCGCGACGGTTTCGTGCACCGGGACGCGAAGCCGGTGATCCCGCCGCGGGTGGACTACTCGCTCACCCCGCTCGGTATTGAGGCCGCCGAGCAGGTGTCGGCGCTCGCCCGCTGGACCGAACGCCAGGTGGACGCGGTGCAGGCGGCACGCGTGGCATACGACGAGGCCCGGGCCTGATCCTGCGGGGATCGGGCCCGGGCTCCGGTGACGTTCTTCGTAGTTCGTAGGGACGCGCTTCGGCTCAGCCGATGACCGTCCAGGTGTCGTTGCCCGCGAGGAGCGATGCGAGGTCGCCCTTGCCGTCGCGCTCGACGGCGGCGTCGAGCTGGTCCGACATCAGGGTGTCGTAGACGGGCCGCTCCACACTGCGCAGCACCCCGATCGGGGTGTGGTGCAGGGTGTCCGCGTCGGCGAGCCGGGACAGCGCGAACGCCGTCGTGGGCGATTCCGCGTGGGCGTCGTGGACGAGGACCTGCGAGCAGTTCTCCTCCGTGACGGCCACGATCTGGAGATCGCCGGTGGCCGGATCACGGACGACACCCTTGGGCTCCTGGGAACCGAAGAGGATCGGCTGCCCGTGTTCGAGGCGGATGACGGCCTCGGCCGCCTGCTCCTTGTCCTTCAGGACCTCGAAGGCACCGTCGTTGAAGATGTTGCAGTTCTGGTAGATCTCCACCAGCGCTGTGCCCGAGTGCTCGGCGGCCGCGCGGAGCACGCTCGTGAGGTGCTTGCGGTCGGAGTCGACCGTCCGTGCCACGAACGTCGCCTCCGCGCCGATGGCCAGCGACACCGGGTTGAAGGGGGCGTCGAGCGACCCCATCGGCGTCGACTTGGTGATCTTGCCCAGCTCGGACGTGGGGCTGTACTGGCCCTTCGTCAGCCCGTAGATCCGGTTGTTGAACAGAAGGATCTTGAGGTTGACGTTGCGGCGCAGGGCATGGATGAGGTGGTTGCCGCCGATGGAGAGCGCGTCGCCGTCACCGGTGACCACCCATACCGACAGATCCCGGCGTGACGTGGCGAGCCCGGTCGCGATGGACGGGGCCCGGCCGTGGATGGAGTGCATCCCGTACGTGTTCATGTAGTACGGGAAGCGGGAGGAGCAGCCGATGCCGGAGACGAAGGTGATGTTCTCCTTCGCCAGCCCCAGCTCCGGCATGAAGCCCTGGACGGCGGCGAGGACCGCGTAGTCGCCGCAGCCGGGGCACCAGCGCACTTCCTGGTCCGACTTGAAGTCCTTCATGGACTGCTTCGCCTCGGCCTTTGGCACCAGCTGCAGCAGTTCGTTGTGCCGCAGTTCGTCGGTGTCAGGCATCGATGGCCTCCTTGAGAGCCGTGGCGAGCTGCTCGGCCTTGAACGGCATTCCGTTGACCTGGTTGTAGCTGTGGGCGTCCACCAGATACTTCGCCCGCAGCAGCATCGCGAGCTGGCCGAGGTTCATCTCCGGCACGACGACCTTGTCGTAGCGCTTCAGTACCTCGCCGAGATTCTTCGGGAAGGGGTTGAGATGGCGCAGGTGGGCCTGGGCGATGGGCGCCCCCGCGGCGCGCAGACGGCGAACGGCGGCGGTGATCGGCCCGTACGTCGACCCCCAGCCGAGCACCAGCGTCGCCGCCCCGGCCGGGTCGTCGACCTCGATGTCGGGAACCTCGATGCCGTCGACCTTGGCCTGGCGCGTGCGGACCATGAAGTCGTGGTTGGCCGGGTCGTAGGAGATGTTGCCGGTGCCGTCCTGCTTCTCGATCCCGCCGATGCGGTGCTCCAGGCCGGCCGTCCCGGGGACCGCCCAGGGGCGGGCCAGGGTCTGCGGGTCGCGCTTGTAGGGCCAGAAGACCTCGGTGCCGTCGGCCAGGGTGTGGTTCGGCCCGGTGGCGAACGGCGTCTTGAGGTCGGGCAGCGAATCCGCCTCCGGGATGCGCCAGGGCTCGGAACCGTTCGCCAGATAGCCGTCGGAGAGCAGGAAGACCGGCGTCCGGTACGTCAGGGCGATCCGGGCCGCGTCGATCGCGGCGTCGAAGCAGTCCGCCGGGGTCTGCGGGGCCACGATCGGCACCGGGGCCTCACCGTTCCTGCCGTACATCGCCTGGAGCAGGTCGGCCTGCTCGGTCTTGGTCGGCAGCCCGGTCGACGGACCGCCGCGCTGGATGTCGATGATCAGCAGCGGGAGCTCCAGGGAGACCGCGAGCCCGATCGTCTCCGACTTCAGCGCCACACCGGGGCCGGACGTCGTCGTCACACCCAGCGCCCCGCCGAACGCGGCTCCCAGCGCCGCCCCGATCCCGGCGATCTCGTCCTCGGCCTGGAAGGTCCGCACGCCGAAGTTCTTGTGCCGGGACAGCTCGTGCAGGATGTCCGAGGCCGGGGTGATCGGATACGAGCCCAGGTAGAGCGGCAGGTCCGCCAGCTGCCCGGCGGCGATCAGGCCGTAGGACAGGGCGAGGTTCCCCGAGATGTTGCGGTAGGTGCCGGTGGGGAAGGCCTGCGACGCGGGGGCGACCTCGTAGGAGACCGCGAAGTCCTCGGTCGTCTCGCCGAAATTCCACCCGGCCCGGAAGGCCGCCACATTGGCCTCGGCGATCTCCGGTTTCTTCGCGAATTTGGCCCGCAGGAACGCCTCCGTCCCCTCGGTCGGCCGGTGGTACATCCACGACAGCAGTCCGAGCGCGAACATGTTCTTGGACCGCTCGGCCTCCTTGCGGGGGAGCCCGAACTCCTTCAGCGCCTCCAGCGTCAGCGTCGTCAGCGGCACCGGGTGGACGTTGTAGGCCTCCAGCGAACCGTCCTCCAGCGGACTGGTCGCATATCCCACCTTCGCCATCGGCCGCTTCGTGAACTCGTCGGTGTTCACAATGATTTCCGCGCCGCGCGGTACGTCGTCGATGTTCGCCTTCAACGCGGCGGGATTCATCGCGACCAGGACGTTGGGGGCGTCGCCCGGGGTCAGAATGTCATGATCGGCAAAGTGGAGCTGAAAGGAAGAGACCCCCGGCAGCGTGCCTGCGGGGGCGCGGATCTCCGCCGGGAAGTTCGGCAGGGTGGAGAGATCGTTGCCGAAGGAAGCGGTCTCCGAGGTGAACCGGTCACCCGTGAGCTGCATACCGTCACCCGAGTCGCCCGCGAAACGGATGATCACCCGGTCCAGGCGGCGGACTTCCTTCCCGTCGCCGCCCGTGGTTCCCGTCGTACCTGACAGGGGGCTCGCTGGCCCCCGAGGACGGCGTCGTTGGCCTCATCGGCCTTCTCTGCCGCGCTACTGACCTGGCTCGTCACTGAACTGGACCTCCCTTGGGGCGGCGGTTCGGAACCGTCCGGCGGCCGGCGGATCCCGGAGGCCACCCTACGTCTGCGTAGGTTGCCCTCCAGGGACCGATCATATGGTGGACGCCGTTTTGAGACACCCTTTGAGTAGGGATTGTCACGTTATGCCGACCCCCGATCGTGGGATGGAGATGCGCTGCTCCTGGGGCTTTGGCCCTAGGTCCCCCGCCTTCATCACCCCCTCCCGGGGCGCCTTCGGGTGCTTCTTGGGGCGCTTCTTCGCGTGCTCAATATCTGACAGGGTGTCAGCTATCTAGGAATTCAGGTAGGTCAGCACAGCGAGGACGCGCCGGTGGTCGCCGTCGCTGGGTGAGAGCCCCAGCTTCAGGAAGATGTTGCTGACGTGCTTCTCGACCGCCCCGTCGCTCACCACGAGCTGCCGGGCGATGGCGGAGTTCGTCCGGCCCTCGGCCATCAGACCGAGGACCTCCCGCTCGCGCGGCGTCAGCCCGGCCAGCACGTCCTGCTTGCGGCTGCGGCCCAGCAGCTGCGCCACCACTTCCGGGTCCAGCGCCGTCCCGCCCTGCGCCACCCGGACGACCGCGTCCACGAACTCGCGGACCTCGGCCACCCGGTCCTTCAGCAGATACCCCACCCCGCGGCTGCTGCCCGCCAGCAGCTCCGTGGCGTACTGCTCCTCCACGTACTGGGAGAGGACCAGCACCCCGATGCCCGGATAGTCCTTCCGCAGCCGCACCGCCGCGCGCACTCCCTCGTCCGTGTGTGTCGGCGGCATCCGCACGTCGGCGACCACCACATCGGGAAGCGCCTGCTCGGCGTCGAGCTCCGCCACGGTCTTGAGCAGCGCCTCCGCGTCCCCGACCCCCGCGACCACGTCGTGCCCGAGATCGGTGAGCAGCCGGGTGAGCCCCTCCCGGAGCAGGACCGAATCCTCGGCGATGACCACGCGCACCCTGTTCTCCACGTTCTCCACGACTGCGAGTCCCCCACTTTTCGAATATGCCGCGTTCCCCGCGACCCCGCACGCCCCACGCCCGACTCACCGCGCGCCGCGCCCCGACCGTCCCAGCATCCCAGGACCCGGACTCGGATGGGGGGCCTGTGGATAACCCGCGCGGACCGGTGAGGGAGAGGCCGGAGGCAGAGGTCAAGGGAAGGCAGGGGAAGGAGGGGAGGGGCAGGGGAGCGGCGGGAGAGGGGCCGGCCCCTGCGGGGAGAGGCGGCCGGCCCGGCAAGGAACGGGGGGAGGGCGAGGTTCGCCCGGGGCAGCCTCACCCGGCCGGCCGGGCCGGGCCAGCCCCGCCAGGGCGGCTCCGCCGGGTCACCCCGCCGCGCCAGGGCTCCGCAGGGTCACCCTGCCCTGCCAGGGCGACGGGTCCGTCCGGGGCGAGCCCGCCCGGGCGACGGGGCTGTCCAGCGCGCCCTCGCCCGGTCGGGTCGTTCGGGTCAGCCGCGCCAGGGCAGCTCGGCTGTGACCGTCGTCGGGCCGCCGGTCGGGGAGTCGACCACCAGGACCCCGTCCACGGCGTCCAGCCGCTCCGCCAGCCCGGCCAGGCCGCCGCCCGAGGCCGGCGACGCCCCACCCCGGCCGTTGTCCGTGACCTGGAGCATCAGCCGGTCGCCCGCCCGCCACACATCGACCGTGGCCCGGGTGGCACGGGCGTGCTTGCTGATGTTCTGGAGCAGCTCCGAGACGGTGAAATACGCGATCCCCTCGATCGCCTGCGCCGGACGCGAGTCCAGGTCCACCTCGACGGTCACGGGCACGGTGCAGCGGGAGGCTATCGCGGAGAGTGCGGCGTCCAGGCCCCGGTCGGTGAGGACAGCGGGGTGGATGCCGCGGGCCAGGTCGCGCAGCTCCTGGAGGGCCACCTTCACCTCGCCGTGCGCTTCGTCGACCATGCGGGCCGCGGCCTCGGGGTCGTCGGTGAGCTTCTCCTTCGCCAGGCCGAGCTCCATCGCGAGGGCGACCAGGCGGGCCTGGGCGCCGTCGTGCAGGTCGCGTTCGATCCGGCGGAGGTCGGCGGCGGCGGTGTCCACGACGACGCCCCGGTCCGACTCCAGCTCGGAGACCCGGGTGGCCAGCCGGGACGGCCCCAGCAGACCGGTGACCATCAGCCGGTCCACCGTCAGCAGACCCCGCACCACCCAGGGCGCCGCCACCACCAGCACCAGGCCCACCGCCCCGGTCGCCGCCAGCTCCAGGGGCGAGTTCAGATACTCCTCGTGGGTGCGGTCCCCGAACACCTGGATGCCGTCCTGCCCGGCGAACATCGGGAAGAGCCAGAACCACAGCGGGTACGTCAGCGCCATCAGACCGTACGTCCAGAAGGTGATCGCGACGACGAACGTGAATACGGCCCACGGGAAGTGCAGCAGCGTGTACAGCAGGTGCCGCCAGGACGCCCCGCTCTTCAGGACGGCGCCCATCCAGGACATCGGGCCGCCGGTCTTCCCCCGCACCCGCTCCGGATCCGCCACCTCCACCCGCAGCAGCGCCCGCGCCCGGTGCCGCTCCAGCGTCCCGAAGCCCCGGCACACGGCGAGGCCGACGGCGAGAACCGGTATCCCGATGAAGGTGACCATCAGACCCGCGCTCAACGACGTCATGGTGACCGCGAAGACGAACATCACCGTGCTGAGCGGGAAGCTCAGCAGCGCGTAGAGGAGCTCGCGCCAGGCACGGGCCTCCAGCGGCGCACGCAGCGGCGCGGGGAGGAAATGCCTCGTCCGGGTCTTCACCCCGAAGCCGGGGGCGGAACCCTCGTGCTCCCGGTCCCGCGTGTCCGGTCCGTATGCCGTGGCCATGAGTCCCGTCCGTTCCGTCTCTGTCTCAGTCTCTCGGTGGGCTGTCCGTGGGGCGTGCGCCGTCGTGGCGCCCAAGGCGGCCCGTGACCACGGGCCGCTCTTCCGCCGTTCTCCCTCAAGAGTGCTGGCCGGCGGCCTTCCGCACCATGTGGTCCCTCTCCGTATCCGACCGGGGGTTTTCCCTACCCCCGGCCGTGGTGGAGGCCATGCCGACCAAGCGGTCAGCGGCTATGCCGTGCGTGCGGCCGCAACCGTCCGGTCGCGCCATGGCAGCTCGGCGGTGACGGTCGTCGGCCCGCCCTCCGGCGAGTCCACGACGAACACCCCGTCGACCGCGTCGAGCCGCTCGGCGAGCCCCGCCAGCCCCGAGCCGCCGTCCAACCGGGCCCCGCCCCCGCCGTCGTCCGTGACCTGGAGCAGCAGCCGGTCGCCCGCCCGCCACACGTCGACCGAGGCCGACCGCGCACCGCTGTGCTTGCTGATGTTCTGAAGGAGCTCCGAGACGGTGAAATACGCGATCCCCTCGATCGCCTCGGCCGGACGCCCCCGAAGCCCCACCGACACCTTGACCGGGACCGTGCAGCGGGAGGCGATGGCGGAGAGTGCGGCGTCCAGGCCCCGGTCGGTGAGGACGGCGGGGTGGATGCCGCGGGCCAGGTCGCGCAGCTCCTGGAGGGCCACCTTGATCTCGCCGTGGGCTTCGTCGACCATGCGGGCTGCGGCCTCGGGGTCGTCGGTGAGCTTCTCCTTCGCCAGGCCGAGCCCCATGGCGAGGGCGACCAGGCGGGCCTGGGCGCCGTCGTGCAGGTCGCGTTCGATCCGGCGGAGGTCGGCGGCGGCGGTGTCCACGACGACGCCCCGGTCCGACTCCAGCTCGGCGATGCGCCGCTCCAACTCGTCCGACGGAGACAGCAGCCCGCGCACCATCGCCCGGTCCACCGTCGTCAGCCCCCGCGCGATGAACGGCAGCACCGGCCACAGGACGAACAGGCTCACCAGTGTCACCGCGAACGTCAGCACGCCCCACGGCAGTCGGATGAACCCGTACAACAACGCCCGCCAGCCCACCGGGTCCTTCAGCCCCGCCCACAGGCGGACGAAGAACCCCTGGTCCCGGTGGCCGCGCCCCAGCGGACTCGGCTCGTCCACCCGCACGCCGAGCATCCACCGCGCCCGCCGCCGCTCCAGCCCACCCAGCAGCCGAGCGCCCTGGAGCCCGCCGACCAGCAGCGGCAGACCGATCACGGTGACGGACAGTCCGGCGCCCACACTGATCACCACAACCGTGTAGACGAACCCGACGACGGCCACCGGCAGATTGGCGAGCAGATAGGCGATCTCCCGCCAGGTCCACCGGTCGAGGGCGAAGCGGGCGGGCGGCAGCCGGTCGGGGTCCGGCAGGGAGGGGCTCATGGTCATACCCCCAGCCTGCCGGGCCGCACCCGCGCACACCATGGGGCTCGTGGGTGGGGGTGAAGTAGGGATAACCCCACCCGATGTCCGACGCGGCTGCTTACGCTCCGTTTAGCAGGCCCTAGACTCCCGTGCGTACAGAACCCGTGTGCACACAACGGGCACGCGGGACACATGCGGACGACGAGGGAGCGAGGGGCGGACGTGGCCGACGTTACGGACGTGACCGGCGTGGCGGACGCGGCGGGCATGACCGGGGTGTCCCACCTTCCGGTGGACGGAGCCACCGCACTCGCCTCCGAGTACTTCCAGAGCTATTCGGTCATCGGCCTGCTCGCCCTGGTCGGCGTCCTGTTCGTCGCCGTCGCCTTCGGTGCCGGGCGACTGCTGCGCCCCATCGTGCCCACCCCGGAGAAGCTGCTCACCTACGAATGCGGCGTCGACCCGGTCGGCGAGGGCTGGGCGCACACCCAGGTGCGCTACTACGTCTACGCGTTCCTGTACGTGATCTTCGCGGTCGACTCCATCTTCCTGTTCCCGTGGGCCACGGTGTTCGCGGCGCCGGGATACGGCGCGACGACCCTGGTCGAAATGTTCATCTTCCTCGGCTTCCTGGCCGTGGGACTGCTCTACGCATGGAAGAAGGGCGTCCTCGCATGGGCCTGACGAGCCGGCCGAACCCCGCGTCGCAGCAGCCCGCGTCCCCGCCCCCGGCCCCCGCCGACCCGGTCCTCCTTCCCGAGCCCAAGCGCCTCGGCGTGCTCTCCCGGCTCGCGCCGGAACCGATGAAGGTCGTCCTCAACTGGGGCCGTCGCTACAGCCTCTGGGTCTTCAACTTCGGACTCGCCTGCTGCGCCATCGAGTTCATCGCCGCGTCGATGGCCCGCCACGACTTCATCCGGCTCGGCGTGATCCCGTTCGCCCCCGGCCCGCGGCAGGCCGACCTCATGATCGTGTCCGGCACGGTGACGGACAAGATGGCACCGGCCGTGAAGCGGCTGTACGAGCAGATGCCCGAACCGAAGTACGTCATCTCCTTCGGCGCCTGCTCCAACTGCGGCGGCCCCTACTGGGACTCGTACTCCGTGACCAAGGGCGTCGACCAGATCATCCCCGTCGATGTGTACGTACCCGGCTGCCCGCCCAGGCCCGAGGCGCTGCTCCAGGGCATCCTCAAGCTCCAGGAGAAGATCGCGCGCGAATCCCTCGCCGAGCGCTACGCCTCCGTGGGCACGGGCGGCGGCCCCTCCACCGAGGCATTGCGCAGCGGCCTCGTCACCGCACCGGCAGCGGCTCCGCCGGTGGCTGCGGAACCGGACGAGGAGGGCCGGCGATGAGCGGTCGCGACCATCAGGCGGAGTCCGAGGCCGGGACCGGGACCGGGACCGGGGCCTACGGCCGGCTGCCGGACGCGGTCACCGACGTGTTCGGCGACGGAGCCACGGCGGAGTCGGCGTACGACCTGCTGACCGTCGACGTCCCCGCCGCCGACTGGCTCACGGCGCTGCGGACCGCCCGCGACGAACTCGGGTGCACCTACTTCGACTGGCTCAGCGCCGTGGACGAACCGGGCGTCGGCTTCCGCGTCTGCGCCCATGTCGCGGCCCTCGGCACGGGAACGGTACAGCGGCTGATGGTCCGCACGACCGTGCCGCACGACGCGGCGGTGCTGCCCAGCGCCATCGACGTGTACGCGGGCGCGGCCTGGCACGAGCGCGAGACGCACGAGATGTTCGGCGTCGCGTTCGACGGCCACCCCCATCTTGCACCGCTCCTCCTGCCGGAAGGCTTCGAAGGCCACCCGCTGCGCAAGGACTTCGTCCTGGCCGCGCGTGTCGCCAAGGCCTGGCCCGGGGCGAAGGAGCCGGGGGAGCCGGCGGAGGGCCACACCGGACCGAAGCGACGCGCGATGCTCCCGCCCGGAGTCCCCGACCCGAACGAATGGGGCCCCCTGAAGGGCCAACTCCCCCCGCCCGCCGCCCGCCCGGCCCGGGCCGCCCGGCCCGCGGCCGACCGCCCGCCCCGCCGCACCCGCACGGCGGGCGAGGGCTCGGCGGCACAACGCGCCACGTCGCCCGGCCCGGAGACCACCACGCCGCCCGGCCCGGACGCCGTCACGACCCCCGGCACGGCTGCCCCGGAGGCGACCGGCCCGGAGACCCCCACGACGGCCGGTGAGCACGCCCCCACCCCCGCGACACGGGAGACCGCTGCCGCACCCGAGACGCCTGCGGCGACCCGCCCTCGCCGGTCCCGGTCGGCTTCGGAGGGCTCGGCGAGCCAGCAGCCTCCCGCCGATGGTCCGGCGGAGACCCCACCCGCCCCGGCCCGCCGGTCCCGCTCGGCGTCGGAGGGTTCGGCCAGTCAGCGCCCGGATTCGGGCGGACCGGAGACCGCCCCCGCCCGGCCCGCCCGCCGTTCCCGCTCTGCGTCGGACGGCTCGGCGAGCCAGCGTCCCGACGCGGGCGAGCGGCCCGCGCCGCCGATGGCCGGCCCACGCCGTTCCCGCTCGGCGTCCGGCGGCTCGGCCGGCCAGCGTTCGGCGTCGGACGCGCCCGCGGGCCCGCCGTCGCGTCCGCCCCGGGTACGCAGTACGGACGCCCCGTGGCACGACGCGCAGCCGGCCTTCGACGAACCGGAGGGCCCGGAGGGCGAGTCTCCGGACGCCCCTTCCCAGCCCCTCCGGCGTTTGAGGAGCGGGGGCACGGGGGCGGAGCCCCCGGTTCGGGAAGGGGCGGGTAGGGGAGAGGCCCCGCGCAGCGGCCCCACCCCCACGCCCAGCGACGCTCCGGACCCGAGCGACACCCGGGACCCCAGCGACGCCCCGGACCCGAGCGACGCTCCGGACCCGAGCGACACCCCGGAACCTGGCGACGCCCCGGACCCGAGCGACGCTCCGGACCCGAGCGACACCCCGGAACCTGGCGGCGCCTCGAACCCCAGCGACACCCCGGACCTCCGTGACGCGCCGGACCCCAGCGACAAGCCCACCCCCGACAAGCACCCCCCCACCCCAGACAGCCCCGCTCCAGACCACCCCGCCGGAGGCGATCCCGAGTGAACGACGTTCTCGACGTCGCCCTCCGTCTGGCCGTCGTCTTCGTCGTGTTCCTTGTCGCCCCCCTCCTCGTGGGCCAGACGGAACACAAGGTCATGGCGCACATGCAGGGCCGCCTCGGCCCCATGTACGCAGGCGGCTTCCACGGCTGGGCCCAGCTCGTCGCGGACGGCGTGAAGTTCGCGCAGAAGGAGGACGTGGTCCCGGCCGCCGCCGACCGCCGGGTCTTCCAGCTCGCCCCCGCCGTCGCCCTCCTCCCGTACCTCCTCGTCCTCGCCGTCATCCCCGTCGGCCCCGGCGACGGCGCGGTCGGCCAGGTCGTCGACGCGGGCATCTTCTTCGTGCTCGCCGTCATGGGCATCGGCGTCCTCGGCTCGCTCATGGCCGGCTGGGCGTCCGCCAACAAGTTCTCCCTGCTCGGCGGTCTCCGTACCGCCGCGCAACTCCTCTCCTACGAGCTGCCGATGCTCCTGGCCGCCGCCTCCGTGGCCATGGCGGCCGGTACGGTCTCGCTCACCGGCATCCTCGACGCCTTCGCGTGGTGGTGGCTGCCCTGGCAGATCGTCGGCGCCCTGGTCTTCTTCGTGGCCGGTCTCGCCGAACTCCAGCGACCGCCGTTCGACATGCCGGTGGCCGACTCCGAGATCATCTTCGGCGCGTACACCGAGTACACCGGTCTGCGCTTCGCCCTGTTCCTCCTCGCGGAGTACGCGGGCATCGTCATCCTGTGCGCCCTGACCACCGTCCTCTTCCTCGGCGGCTGGCACGGCCCGTTCGGCGCCGACGGACTCGGCTGGCTCTGGACCCTCCTCAAGACCGCGCTCCTCGCGTTCGTCGTCATCTGGCTGCGCGTCAGCTACCCGCGCCTGCGTGAGGACCAGTTGCAGAAGCTCGCCTGGACCACCCTCGTCCCGCTCGCCCTCGCGCAGATCGCGCTCACCGGCATCGTGAAGGTGGCGATCAACTGATGCCCCCGATCCCCGGATCCGGCCTGGCCAAAGGCCTCGCCGTCACCCTGCGCACGATGACGAAGAAGACCGTCACCGCGCAGTACCCGGACACCCAGCCCGAACTCCCGCCCCGCTCCCGGGGCGTCATCGGACTGTTCGAGGAGAACTGCACGGTCTGCATGCTCTGCGCCCGTGAGTGCCCCGACTGGTGCATCTACATCGACTCCCACAAGGAGACGTCGCCGCCCGCCGCCCCCGGCGGCCGTGAGCGCAGCCGGAACGTCCTCGACCGCTTCGCCATCGACTTCTCCCTCTGCATGTACTGCGGTATCTGCATCGAGGTCTGCCCCTTCGACGCGCTGTTCTGGTCACCCGAGTTCGAGTACGCGGAGACGGACATCCACGAACTCACCCACGAGCGGGACAAGCTCCGTGAGTGGATGTGGACCGTGCCGGAGCCGCCCGCCCTCGACCCCGGCGCCGAGGAGCCGAAGGAGTTCGCCGCCGCCCGCAAGGCCGCGGACAAGCTCGCCGCCCAACGCGCACAGGACCAGCAGGCACGGCAGGAACACCCACAACAGCAGGACGAGAAGGGAGGAACCCCGTGATGCCGCACACCGCAGCCCCTCTGCTCACCGCCGCCGGCGACCACCCCGGCTTCCTCTCCCCGTCCGGCGTCGAGATCGCGTTCCTCCTCGTCGGCCTCGCCACCCTCGGCGCCGCCGTCATCACCGTCACCACCAGGCAACTGGTGCACGCCGCGCTCTGGCTCGTCGTCGCGCTCGGCGGTCTGGCCGTCGAGTACCTCCTGCTCACCGCGGAGTTCATCGCCTGGGTCCAGGTACTGATCTACGTCGGTTCCGTCGTCGTCCTCCTCCTCTTCGGCCTGATGCTCACCCGGGCCCCCATCGGCCGCTCCCCGGACGCCGACTCGGGCAACCGGTGGGTGGCCCTCGGCGTGGCCCTCGCCTCGGCCGCCGCGCTCGTCTGGGTCGTCGTGGACGCCTTCCGTACCACCTGGATCGACCTTGATGGGCCGGCCCAGGGCTCCACCGCCGTCACCGGAGCCTTCCTCTTCCGGAACTGGGTCCTGCCCTTCGAGGCACTCTCCGTCCTCCTCCTCGCCGCTCTCGTCGGCGCGATCGTCCTGTCCCGCAAACGCGACACGGACACGAGCGCGGGGCAGGGCCGGGGGAAGAGCACGAGCACGGGCAACGGCACGGGCGCCGCGGGCCGGCCCGGCCCGACCGGCACACCCGGCACACCCGGCAAGGAGGCGCAGCGCTGATGCACCTCGCCTATCCCGCCGTCCTCGCCGCCCTCCTCTTCTGCGTCGGCCTCTACGGCGTCCTCGCCCGCCGCAACGCGATCCTCGTCCTGATGTCCGTCGAGCTGATGCTCAACGCCGTCAACCTCAACCTCGTCGCCTTCGACGTCTGGCTCCGCGACACCCTCCACTCCGGCCAGGCCCTCACGCTCTTCACCATCGCCATCGCCGCCGCCGAGATCGGCATCGGCCTCGCGATCGTCCTGGCCGTCCACCGCAACCGGGGCACCTCCGACATCGACCGGCTCCGCGACACCGCCGAGACGGCCGAGGCCGAAACGCTCCCCGACACCGCAGGGACCGACGACACAGAGGACGGCACCGAGACGGCCCCCGGCCGGGCGAACGGGAAAACAGGAAAGACCAAGAAGGCGGAGGCCACCACGTGACCACCACGACCCTCGCCGCCCTCGTCCCCCTCCTCCCGTTCCTCGGCGCCCTCGGCGGGCTCGCCGTCGGCCGTACCGCCCCCGGCTTCGTCCGCCCGCTGGCGATCCTCCCGACCCTCACCGCGGCTGTGCTCGCCGTGCTGGTCGCCGTCCGTCAGGGCGGCGGCCGGGCGATCGACGCCGCGACCCAGCTGACGCCCACCGGCTCGGTCCCGATCGACCTGGCGCTGCACCTCGACGGCTTCGCCGTGCTGGTCGCCGTCCTCGTCACCGTCGTCGCCACCTGCGTCCAGCTCTACTCCACGGCCTACCTCCGCGACGACGCCCGCTACCCCTCCTACGCGGCCCTCGTCTCCCTCTTCACCTCCGCGATGCTCCTGGTCGTCTACTCCGGCGATCTGATGGTGCTCCTGGTCGGCTGGGAGATCATGGGCATCTGCTCGTACTTCCTCGTCGGCCACTACTGGGAGACGCCCGAGGCCCGGGCCGCCTCCCTCAAGGCCTTCCTGGTCACCAAGCTCGGCGATGTCCCCTTCCTGATCGGTCTGTTCGCGCTCGCCGCCGACACCGGCAGCTTCCGGATCACCAAGATCCTCGCCGCCGTCACCAACGGCGGGCTTGAGCACCCCACGCTCATCGCCCTGCTGCTCCTCGCGGGCGTCGCGGGCAAGTCGGCGCAGTTCCCCCTGCACACCTGGCTGCCCGACGCGATGGCCGGCCCCACCCCCGTATCCGCGCTCATCCACGCCGCGACGATGGTCGCCGCCGGCATCTACTTCGTCGCCCGCCTGCTGCCCGTCTTCGCGGCCTCCGGCGCGGCGCTCGTCGTTCTCGCCGTGATGGCCGCCGTCACGATGATCGGGTCCGGGCTCGCCGCCCTCGCCCAGGACGACATCAAACGCGTCCTCGCCTACTCGACGATCGGTCAGCTCGGCTACATGTCGGGCGCCCTCGCCGTCGGCGACCGGGGCGCGGCCGTCTTCCACCTGATCTCGCACGGTGCGTTCAAAGCCGTCCTCTTCCTCGCCGCGGGCGTCGTCATCCACGCCGCGGGCACCAACTCGCTCGCCGCCATGTCCCGGATGAGCGGCCTCGCGCGCCGCGTCCCGGACGCCTACTGGACGATGACCGTCGCGCTCCTCGCGCTGGCCGCCATCCCGCCGTTCGCCGGCTTCTTCTCCAAGGAAGCCGTCCTCGTCGCCGCCGAGCACACCGCGCTGGGGGACCGGACCGTCGCCCCGGCCGCCGCGGGCTGGACGATCCTGATCGCCGGGCTCCTCGCCGCCGTCCTGACCGCCTCCTACGCCGTACGCCTCTGGCTCCTCGCCTTCCGCGGCCGCGGGGCCGAAGTCCCCGACCACGGCAAGCAGCCCCTCGCCATGACCTCCGTCCTGTGGATCCTGGCCGTCCCCAGCATCGGCTTCGGCCTCACCGCGGGCCTGCTCGGCGACTGGTTCGACGGGCACGCCCTCACGCCGTCCCTCACCACCGCCGTCCTCTCCACCGGCGTCACGCTCGTCGGCGGCCTCGTCACCTACGGCGCCTGGCGGCACACGACCGCCCTCGCCGCCCGCACCCCCATCGGGGCCGTGGCCGCCCACCCGGGCGCCGAACCCGCTCTCGTCGAAGCCGAGGCCATGACGTCCCACACCGCCGCCTACGGCACCATCGCGGACGCCCCCGACCCGGCCGACCCCGGCAGGCTCCTCCTGGGCCCGCTGCACCGCCACGCGGTCACCGGCTTCCACCTCGACGCCCTGTACACGGCGCTGTTCGTCCGGCCCGTCCGGGCAGCCGCCCGCCTCGTCCGCTTCCTGGACCGCGAGGTCGTCGACACCTACGTCAACGGAACGGGCGCCGTGGCCCGGCTCCTCGGCACCGCCGTCCGCCGGGCCCAGACCGGCAACGTGCAGACCTACGTCAGCGCCCTGCTCGCCGGGTCCCTCGCCCTGGCGATCGCCGCCGTCGTCTTCGCCAACGTCAACGCGGGGTCGTGACCGTGATCGATATCAGCCCGTCCGTGATGCAGTTCCTTCTGGCGTTCATCGTCGTCGCCCCGCTCCTCGGCGCCCTCGCGGCCCTGCTCCCCGCCCCGCCCGGGCTCAAGGGGAAGAACCCCGACCAGGCCGTGCTCCGCCACGGCGTGACCGTCACCGGCGCCGTCCTCGTCGCCGCGATCGTCCTGGCCGCCGGCTTCGACCACGACCACCCCGCCACGATGCAGGCGACCACCGACATCAGCTGGATCCCGGCGCTCGACGTCCGCATCCACCTCGGCATCGACGGCATCTCGCTCCCCCTCCTGGTCCTGACCGCGCTGCTGACCTTCCTCTGCGCGCTGTACAGCTACGCCAAGCTGCCCGCGGGCCCCTCACCGAAGGCGTTCGTCGCCCTCGTGCTCGTCCTGGAGTCCGGCACCCTCGCCACCTTCGCTGTCCTCGACCTGCTGCTCTTCTTCCTCGCCTTCGAGATGGTCCTCATCCCGATGTACTTCCTCATCGCCCGCTGGGGCGGCGACCAACGGCAGGCCGCTGCCTGGAAGTTCATCCTCTACACGCTGCTCGGCTCGGTCGTCATGCTGCTCGGCCTCCTCCTCATCGGGCTGAAGAGCGGCACTTTCGACATGGTGGCACTCGCCACTGACAACGGCCGCGGCCTCACCACGTCCGTGCAGGTCATCGCCGTACTCGCGATCGGTCTCGGGCTCGCCGTGAAGACCCCGATGTGGCCCCTGCACAGCTGGCTGCCCGACGCCCACACCGCCGCCCCCACCGTCGGATCCGTCCTCCTCGCGGGCGTCCTGCTGAAGATGGGAACCTACGGATTCGTCCGGATCCTGCTCCCCGTCGCACCGGACGGCATGCGCACCTTCGCGCCCTACCTCGCCGCGTTCGCCGTCGTCGGCATCGTCTACGGGTCCCTCGCCTGCCTGGCCCTGGCCCGTACCGGCGCCAGGGGCGACCTCAAGCGGCTCATCGCGTACTCGTCCGTCGGCCACATGGGCTTCGTCCTGCTCGGCATCGCCACCATGACCCCCACCGGAGTCAACGGCGCGCTCTTCGCCAACATCGCCCACGGCCTCATCACCGGCCTGCTGTTCTTCCTGGTCGGCGCGATCAAGGACCGCTACGGCACCGCTGACCTCGACACCCTCGCCGGAGCGACCGGAGCCGCCCTCTACGGCCGGGCCCCCCGTCTCGGCGCGCTGCTCGCCTTCGCCGCCGTCGCCTCGCTCGGCCTGCCCGGACTCGCCGGATTCTGGGGCGAGATGCTCACCCTGTTCGGCGCGTACAGCCCGGCCGAAGGCCTCAGCCGCCCCGCGTTCCGCACCTTCATGGCCATCGGGGCGTTCGGCACCCTGCTCACCGCCGCGTACATGCTCATCGTCGTCCGCCGCGTCTGCATGGGCGAGCACGCGCCCCACTCCCGGCTGTCACCCGGCGAGCAGGCTCCCCGAACGGCGGACGGCCCGCCGCAGCCAGGAGCCGCCGGTTCCCAGTCGTCCGGGAGCGCCGGCCCCCGTACGGCCACCACCCCGCAGCTCGCCGACATCCACCCGTACGAAGCCGCCGCCTGGACCCCGCTCGCCGTGCTCACCGTCGTCGCCGGCCTCTGGCCCGCCGTCCTCCTCGGCCTCACCGACCCCGCTGTGCAGCAGCTTCTCGCAGGAGGCACGTCGTGACCGCGGACCTCAGCCCCACCGCCACAAGCCTTCTCGCGCAGGCCCCGCACACGACGGCACCCGGCACCGGCGACGCCGCCGGAAGCCTCGTCGCGGCCGACGTGCCCAGCGTCGTCCAGTCCATCGACTGGCTCGCCATCGCGCCCCCCACCCTCACCGCACTGGCCGCCCTGGCCGTCCTCGTCGCCGACCTGTTCCTGCCCGCCCACCGCAAACGGCTCCTCGGGTACGCCACCCTCACCGCGCTCGCCGCCGCCCTGGCCTTCCTGATCCCCCTGCGCTCCGGGGACCGGTCCACCTTCTGCGTCACCACCGGAGCCCAGGCGTGCAGCTACACCGCCGACCACTTCACCGTCGTCATCCAGGCCCTCGTCCTCGGCGGTGCGTTCCTCACCGTCCTGCTCTCCCTCGACGACACCCGCAAGCTGCCGGCGGGGGAGTACTGGTTCCTGCTCCTGGCCTCCGCCTCGGGAGCGGCCCTGCTGCCCGCCTCCCGTGACCTCGCCACCCTCGTCGTCGCCCTCGAAGTCGCCTCGCTGCCCGCGTTCGCCCTCGTCGGCATCAAGCGCGGCGACCGGCGCTCCTCCGAGGCCGCGCTGAAGTTCTTCCTCTCCTCCGTCGTCGCCACCGCGGTCATGCTGCTCGGCGTCAGCTTCGTCTACGCGGCCACGGGCACCCTGCACCTCACCGAGATCGCCGACCGTCTCGACGACGTGTCGCCGGTCCTCGACACCCTCGCCAAGACCGGGGTGGCCCTGACGCTCGTCGGCTTCGCCTTCAAGACGGCCGCCGCGCCCTTCCACTTCTGGGTCCCCGACACCTACGTCGGCGCGCCCCTCCCGATCGCCGCGTACCTCTCCGTGGTGGGGAAGGCCGTAGGGTTTTCGGGCCTCATTCTGGTGACCGTCATCGCGTTCCCCTCCTATGCGGACGTCTGGGGGCCCGCCCTCGCCGTTCTGGCGGCGCTCACCATGACCGTCGGCAACGTCGCCGCCCTCCGCCAGAACGCCACCCGCGCCCGCAGCGCCGTCCGCCTCCTCGCCTGGTCCTCCGTCGCCCAGGCCGGCTACCTCCTGGTCCCGATCGCCGCCGCCGCGTACTCCAGCGACGAACAGATCGGTTCCACCGTGGCGTACGCCCTGATGTACGCGGTGGTGAACCTGGGCGCGTTCGCGGTCGCCGCCCTCGTCGCCCGTACGCACCCCGGCAACCGGCTCCCGGACTACCGGGGCCTGTACGCCACCCGGCCCCTCGCCGCCCTGGCCCTCGGGTTCTTCCTGCTCTGCCTGGCCGGACTGCCGCCCGGCATCATCGGGCTCTTCGCGAAGGTCACCGTCTTCTCGGCGGCGGTCGACGCGGGCCTCGGATGGCTCGCCGTCGTCATGGCCGTCAACGTGGTGATCGCTCTCTACTACTACCTTCAGTGGACCGCGAACCTCTTCCGCGCGCCGGACGGGGTTCCGGAAACGGCCGGGCCTGACACCGGATCCCCGGCCCCCGCCCCGCCCCGCCGATTCCGCGTGCCCACCCCGCTCACCACGGCGATCGTCCTCACATCCGCCGCCGGAATCCTGCTTTCCGGGGTCCCGCAGGCGGTCCTGCGCTTCGCCGCCGTCAGCCTCTTCTGAGGGTTCCCGACCCCGCAAGATCGGTTTGCCCGCGGCCTCCGCCGCAGGGCATGGTCTTGGCTGTATACGTCACGTATTCGGCGTGGACACGTCGGGAGAACGAGGAGAGAGAGCAGTGCTGAACGGGTTCAGGGACTTCATCCTGCGCGGAAACGTCATCTCGATGGCGATCGGTCTCGCAGTCGGTGCCGCCTTCACCGCGGTCGTCACCGGCTTCAGCAACGCCTTCATCACCCCGCTCATCGGCCTCGCCACCCGCGGCACCGGTGACTTCAGCAAGGCCCACTACACGGTCGACGGAGTCGACTTCCCCTACGGCCTCTTCGTCAGCGCCGCCATCGCCTTCATCATCACCGCCGCGGTCCTCTACTTCTGTGTCGTGGTCCCCATGGCCAAGGTCCAGAACCGCTTCGCGAAGGAAGAAGAGGCCGTCGACATCAAGGCCGCCCTCCGCGACTGCCCGCGCTGCTTCAGCGAGATCCCCGCCGTCGCCTCCCGCTGCGGCCACTGCACGAGCGAGGTCGAGCCCGACCCCGAGGCCCTCTCCCTCGCCAGGCTCCCCGCACAGCAGCACTGACCCGCCGGGTCACCCCGCACCATCAGGACGACCCGCCGCCACCCGTACGGCCCAGCGCCACTCCGTACGGGGCCGGCGGCCCGACCGGCGCGAACACGCGGCACAGCCCCCGCCCTCCAGCCGCACGCACAAGGGAACTAGCTCCTCTCGCCTGGCGTTGACCAGTACAGGAGGCTCCACTGGGGAGTGGAGCACCACCATGCAAAGGGTTCCCCTGCTGCACCACTTGGAGGGCGTACCGTGCACCGCCGGCACAACGGGCTCAAGACCGCCGTACTCCTCGGGGGACTGTCCGCACTCATCATCGTCATCGGCAGCTTCTTCGGACGTACGGGACTGATCGTCGCGCTCCTGGTCGCCCTCGGCACCAACGCGTACGCGTACTGGAACAGCGACAAACTGGCTCTGCGGGCCATGCGCGCCCGCCCCGTCAGCGAATTCGAGGCGCCGCAGCTCTACCGCATCGTGCGTGAGCTCTCCACGGCCGCCCGTCAGCCCATGCCGCGCCTCTACATCTCCCCGACCCAGGCGCCCAACGCCTTCGCCACCGGGCGCAACCCGCGCAACGCCGCCGTCTGCTGCACCGAGGGCATCCTCCAGATCCTCGACGAACGCGAGCTGCGCGGCGTCCTCGGCCATGAGCTCAGCCATGTCTACAACCGGGACATCCTCATCTCGTCCGTCGCCGGAGCCCTCGCCTCCGTCGTGATGTTCCTGGTCAACTTCGCCTGGCTCATCCCGGTGGGCCGCTCCAACGACGACGAGGGGCCCGGCCTCCTGGGCATGCTCCTGATCATGATCCTGGGGCCGCTCGCGGCCTCCGTCATCCAGCTCGCCGTCAGCCGCTCCCGGGAGTACGAGGCCGACGCCTCCGGAGCCCAGCTCACCGGTGACCCGCTGGCGCTCGCCAGTGCCCTGCGCAAGCTCGACGCCGGGACGAAACAGCTCCCGCTGCCGCCCGAGCCCCGGATCGAGACCGCGAGCCACATGATGATCGCGAACCCCTTCCGCCCCGGTCAGGGGATGGCGAAAATGTTCTCGACGCACCCGCCGATGGCGGAGCGCATCGCCCGACTCGAACAGATGGCAGGTCATCGCCCGTGAAAACCATCCTGAACGTCATCTGGCTGATCCTCTGCGGATTCTGGATGTTCCTCGGCTACCTGCTCGCGGGCGTCCTGCTCTGCATCACCATCATCGGCATCCCCTTCGGCGTGGCCGCCTTCCGGATCGGTGTCTACGCCCTCTGGCCGTTCGGCCACACCGTCGTCGACCGCCGGGACGCGGGTTCACCCTCCTGCGTGGGCAACGTCCTCTGGCTGGTCCTCGCCGGCTGGTGGCTCGCCCTCGGCCACATCACCACCGGCATCGCGCTGTGCATCACGATCATCGGGATCCCCCTGGGCATCGCCAACTTCAAGCTGATCCCCGTCTCCCTCATGCCCTTCGGCAAGGAGATCGTCCCCTCGGACCAGCCCTTCGCCACCCGCTGACCGGCCGAGTCCGGCGGCCCCCGAGCAACCGAACACCTGCCCGCCGCGTCTGTGATTTCAAGACGAAGCAAGGGGTAGGGGCAGCGATATGGGCATCATCAGTTGGATCATTCTCGGCCTGCTCGCCGGACTCATAGCCAAGATCCTCCTCCCGGGCCGTGACCCGGGCGGCATCATCGGCACCACCCTCATCGGCATCGCCGGGGCCTTCGTCGGCGGGTGGCTCTCCAGCCAGCTCCTCGACCGCCCCATCAGCAACGACTTCTACGACACCGCGACCTGGATCGCCGCCATCGCCGGCTCCCTGGTCCTGCTGATCGCCTACCGGCTGCTGTTCGGCCACTCCCGCGACCGCCGCTGACGCCGTCGCCGACCCGGGGGCGGCGCACGCTCGCCTACGCGTCCCCCGACGCCATCCCGGTCTCCCGCAACGTCAGATTCAACCGGCCGGCCCGCAGCCCCGCTGCCGGGTCGGCCGTTCCCGTGTACACCTTCGGGACCCCGTGGAACGCGAACCGCGAGGGTCCGCCGAAGACGAACAGATCCCCGGACGCCAACTCCACATCCGTGTAGGGCTGCCCGCGTCCCTCCGTGTTCCCGAAGCGGAACACGCACCTCGCCCCGATGCTCAACGACACCACAGGAGCGCTCGACCGCTCCTCCTTGTCCTGGTGCATCCCCATCCGCGCGGCGTCGTCATAGAAGTTGATCAGCGCGGTGTCCGGCGCGAACGCCTGTGCCGCGTCCTCGTCCCCGTACGCCTCGGCCACCGCCGCCCGCCCCAGGTCGCCCAGCCAGTCCGGGAAAGCGGCCACCCGGGCGCCGTTCACATCGTCGGCCGTACGCGCGTACCGGTACGGCTGCCAGTGCCACCCCAGGCACACCGTCCGCACCGACATCACCCCGCCGCCCGGCAGCAGGGTGTGCCGGAACGGGACCGGCCCCCGCGCCCACTGACGGCACGCCACCACCAACTCCGCCCGCTGCTCCACCGAAAGCCATTCCGGCACATGGACGGCCCCCGGCGCCACGACCGTACGAGGCCGCCGGAACAGACCGTCGGAGGAAGGACCGTCCGCAGAGGGGTTGCCCGAGGAGAGGCCGTCGGAGGGCGGCGTGGGCGTCACGGCTCCGACCGCCCGGCCCCGCCCTCGATCCCCAGCAGCAGCTTCTTCCGCTCCAGCCCGCCCGCGTATCCCCGCAGCGCCCCGTCCGCTCCGATCACCCGGTGGCACGGCCGCACGACCAGCAGCGGATTGCGCCCGATCGCCGTGCCCACGGCCCGTACTCCCGCGCCCGAGGCGCCGACCTGTGCCGCGACCTCCCCGTACGACACCGTGCTCCCGTACGGGATCGACTCCAGCACCGCCCAGACCCGCCGCTGGAACTCCGTGCCCAGGCCCTCGGCCAGCGGTACGTCGAACCGCGTCGAACGGCCCGCGAAGTACGCCTCCAACTGCCGGGCGACGTCCGTGAACGCCTCGGGGGCGTGCCGCCAGCCGTCCTGGACGGCCACGCCGCCCTTCTGGCCGGGCACGGACAACGAACGCAGCCGGACCCCCTCGCCCGTATCCGGTCCGTTCACTGCCGGCACCTCGCCGACCAGCAACAACTCGCCCAGCGGGCTCTCCACCCGCGCGTACACCGTTGTCGTCATGCCTTCTCACTTCCCCGGTCCGTACGGTCAGTCTGCGCCCGTCCGCCCCACCGTCACCGGCGGTATTCGGACATCGCGTCCGCGCGCTCCGCACGTCCCGCACGGGCCGGAAACACGGAAAGGCACGCCGTCGAGGTCGGCCTCGGCGGTGTGCCCCCGCTGTGCACGGCAGCCGACTGCCGTGACTACCGGTAGTTCACGAACTGGATCGCGAACTCGAAGTCCTTGCCCTTCAGCAGCGCCTGAACGGCCTGGAGGTCGTCCCGGCTCTTCGAGCTGACGCGCAGCTCGTCGCCCTGGACCTGCGCCTTGACACCCTTCGGGCCCTCGTCGCGGATCGTCTTCGCCACCTTCTTGGCGTTCTCCTGGGAGATGCCTTCCTCGATCGTGGCGAAGATCTTGTACTCCTTGCCGGAGAGCTGCGGCTCACCGGCGTCCAGCGACTTCAGCGAGATGCCGCGCTTGATCAGCTTGGACTGGAAGATGTCGAGGATGGCCTTGACGCGCTCCTCGCCGTTCGCCTCCATCAGGATCTTCTCGCCCGACCACGAGATCGAGGCGCCGGTGCCCTTGAAGTCGTAGCGCTGGGAGATCTCCTTGGCGGCCTGGTTGAGGGCGTTGTCGACCTCCTGCCGCTCGACCTTCGAGACGATGTCGAAACTGGAGTCGGCCATGACGTGTGGCTCCTTGCGTCGAATGTGCGTGGGGATACAGGCCAAAGCCTAGCCACCGCCGCACCCTCCGGGCGCTGATCAATGAGGTGGCGGAGCACCCCTGGCCATCGGGTATTGTTTACGTCGTCGCCAAGGAGCTCACCACGAGATCCAACGCGTCGTTCGAGGCGGTGTGCCCGAGTGGCCAAAGGGAGCAGACTGTAAATCTGCCGGCTCAGCCTACCCAGGTTCGAACCCTGGCGCCGCCACGCGAACGAAGCCCCCGACCGGTTCTCCGGTCGGGGGCTTCCTCGTTGTCCTCGGCAGTGGTCCGGAGCCCGTCGCGGGCGACCGGTCCGGCCGCCCGCGAGGCCTCAGTTGCCCGCCACGTCCTTCACGGCCACCGTCACCGGCACGTTCCCGGAGATCGCCTCCAGGGTGAGGCCCGCCGTCGCCGGGGTGTCCAGCAGCTCCAGCAGCGTGGCCGCCACGTCGTCGCGGGGGATCGGGCCGCGGCCCGTCGAGGCGGCCAGGAGGACCTGGCCGGTGCCCGCGTCGTTCGTCAGCATGCCGGGGCGCAGGATCGTCCAGTCCAGCGCGGTACGCGAGCGTACGGCCGCGTCCGCGGCGCCCTTGGCCCGCAGATACACGTCGAAGACCTCGTCGCCGGGGTGGTCGGGGTCGGCGCCCATCGAGGAGACGACGACGTAGCGGCGTACGCCCGCCGCCTCGGCCGCGTCCGCGAACAGCACGGCCGCGTCCCGGTCGACGGTGTCCTTGCGGGCGGTGCCGCTGTTCGGCCCGGCGCCCGCCGCGAAGACGGCCGCGTCCGCGCCGCGCAGCACCTCGGCGGTCTGCTCCACGGTGGCCGATTCGAGGTCCAGCACGACGGGTTCGGCGCCGGCGTCGGTCAGGTCCTGACTCTGTTGGGGGTTGCGGATGATCCCTACGGCTTCATCCCCGCGTGCGGCGAGCAGCCGCTCCAGCCGCAGTGCGATCTGTCCGTGTCCACCTGCGATGACAATGCGCATACCCCCGACCGTACGCCCGGGGACGGGGTCGCGCTCAGTTCCTCGGCCCGGCGCCGGGGTCGGGCCGCCCCTGGCGCGGCAGTCCGCCGAGGCCCGCCGCGGCCTCGGCGTCGGAGTCGCAGTACTCGCGTACGGCGCTGGTACGGGCCACGATCCGGCCGCGGTGGATGACGATGCGGCTGTACGCGAGGGAGAGCGCCGCGGAGAGCCGTTCGCCGCGTACGGCGAGGAGTTCGGCCGGGAAGCCCGCCTCGACGCGTACGTCGGGCAGACCGAGGGCCGCACGGGCGCTCGTGGAGACCAGGGCGTACGCCTGCTCGGAGCGCAGCCCCGCCTGCGAGGCGAGGAGGTAGGCGGCTTCGAGCGGATCGCCGCGGCCGACCGGGTTGGCCGTGTCCCGCAGCGCGCCGCTGCCCGCCGTGACGTGCACGCCGGCGGAGCGCAGAAGGCGTACGGGGGCGGTCGTACGGCGCTCGGAACCGGCGCAGCCGCCCTGGGGCAGGCAGACCACGGTGATCCCGGCGGCGGCGAGCCGGTCGGCGGCGCGGGCCGCGGCGTCCAGGGGCAGGTGGGCGAGACCGGCGCAGGGGCCGAGGGCGACACCCGGGCGCAGCCCCGAGGCCATCGCGGCGAGCCGGGCCAGGCGGGCGGGGTCGTCGGCGTCGGTGTGCAGGTCCACGGGGCAGCCGTGCTCGGCGGCGATCTCCAGGACGGCTTCGGTGTAGCCCGTGGGGTCGGGGTCGAGGTCGGGGCAGCCGCCGACGACGGCCGCGCCCATCTTCACCGCGTCCCTGAGCATCGCGAGGCTGTCCGCTCCGGCGATGCCGGTGAGGAGCCGGGGGACCGCGACGGGCAGCACGTCGGCGAGGCCGCGCAGGGCGCGCCGGGTCTGCAGGACGGCTTCGAGCGGGGCGAGGCCCTGGACGTCGCCGACGCGGACGTGGGTGCGCAGGGCGGTGGCGCCGTGGCCGAGCTGCAGGAGGGCCGCCTCCGTGGCACGGCGCTGGATGTCCTCGGAGCGGTGGGACGCGGGGCCCGGGCTGTCGGGGCCCAGACTGTCCGCGGTGAGGGCGGTGTCGCCGTGTGCGTGGGGTTCGGCCGGGGCGGGGAGCAGCAGATAGCCGCGGAGGTCGATCCGGGGGCCGCGGGCGGTGAGGCTGCCCGCGGTGCCCACGGCCTCGATCCGGCTGCCGCTCAGGCGTACGTCCACGGTCCGGCCGTCGGCGAGGCGGGCGCCGCCGAGGACGAGGGCGGGGGTGTCGGCGGTGGTGGCTGCGTCGGCGCTGTCGGGCGCGTTGTCGTCGGGCCGCCGTGGCTGGCTGTCAGGCATCGCGCTCCTGGGAGGGGTGCAAGATCACACGGAGTCACCACACCCTAGGGGCGTGCGGCGGCGGCTTCCGGGAGGAGCGGAATAGTCGTACCGGTGCGCCTGCGCCGGCCGCGGACGGGGCAGGGTCCGCGTGCGGACGCCTCCTGGATCAAGGCCTGATCAGGGGGTGTGGGAGGCCCCGGACAGGGGGCCGGAGGATGCGGCACAAACGGATTTGGGCAACCGGCCGAGGACCGTGTAATGTCTTCATCGCTCGCCCCAATAGCTCAGTCGGTAGAGCGTCTCCATGGTAAGGAGAAGGTCTGCGGTTCGATTCCGCATTGGGGCTCTGGTGATCGGGAAACCCCGCTTCGGCGGGGGACTCATCATCAAAGCGGTGTAGCTCAGTCGGTAGAGCAAGCGGCTCATAATCGCTGTGTCACCGGTTCAAGTCCGGTCACCGCTACTAACGGTAGCCGATTGTTGGGTCGGTCCTTCGATCGGCTACCCTTTTATGCGTTCATCCGTCCAACGTCCGTCCAAGGAGCACTCACGTGGCTGCCACCGACGTCCGCCCGAAGATCACGCTGGCCTGCGTGGAGTGCAAGGAGCGGAACTACATCACCAAGAAGAACCGGCGTAACAACCCGGACCGTCTTGAGATGAAGAAGCACTGCCCGCGCTGCAACTCGCACACCGCGCACCGCGAAACGCGCTGAATCAGGCTCGTACACGAGGCCGTCCCCTCTGGGGGCGGCCTCGTGTCGTTGTATGAGGTCGCTCCCCGCACGGGGGCGGGCCCTTGTTCGTCTTTCACCAGGTTTCTCAGGAGGTAGCGAGCTCATGGCGCTCGACCAGTCCTTCGTGGGGCGGACCTATCCGCCCACTCCGGCGTACGAGGTCGGCCGGGAGAAGATCCGCGAGTTCGCCGAGGCGGTGGGTGACACCCACCCGGCGTACGTCGACCTGGAAGCCGCCCGTGCGCTCGGTCACGCCGATGTGATCGCGCCGCCCACATTCGTCTTCTCGATCACCTACCGGGCCGCCGGAGTGGTGGTGCAGGACCCGCAGCTGGGCCTGGACTACAGCCGCGTGGTCCACGGTGACCAGAAGTTCAGTTACGTGCGTCCGGTGCGGGCGGGGGACCGGCTGACGGTCACGTCGACGATCGAGGGCATCAAGTCCCTGGCGGGCAACGACATCCTGGACGTCCGCGGGGACGTGCACGACGAGACCGGTGAGCTGGTGGTCACGACGTTGATGAAGCTGGTGGCGCGCGCCGCCGAGGAGGCGTGATGACGGCGAAGGTCTCTTACGGGTCGGTCGAGGTCGGCACCGAGCTGCCGGCCCAGTCGTTCCCGGTGACGCGGGCCACGCTCGTGCAGTACGCGGGCGCCTCGGGCGACTTCAACCCGATCCACTGGAACGAGAAGTTCGCCCGCGAGGTCGGACTGCCGGACGTCATCGCGCACGGCATGTTCACGATGGCCGAGGCGGTCCGGGTCGTCACGGACTGGGCCGGCGACCCGGGCGCGGTCGTCGACTACGGGGTGCGGTTCACCAAGCCGGTCGTCGTGCCCAACGACGACAAGGGCGCGCTGATCGAGGTCAGCGGCAAGGTCGCGGCCAAGCTGGACGACAACCTGGTCCGGGTGGACCTGGTCGCGATGTGCGACGGCAAGAAGGTGCTGGGCATGTCCCGGGCCGTGGTCCGGCTCGCCTGAGGCGCGGCCCTTCGAGCCGCCCGACCCCGGCGTACGGTCCGTGGCCCCGCACGAGCGGCGGGGCCACGGACCGTACTCTTGTCCCCGTGCAGGAACTCCACGACGCCCCCCTCGCCCCCCTGACCACCTTCCGGCTCGGCGGCCCCGCCGCCCGGCTGCTGACCGCCACGACCGACGCCGAGGTGATCGCCGCCGTCCGCGAGGCCGACGCGAACGGCACCCCGCTGCTCGTCATCGGCGGCGGCTCCAACCTGGTCATCGGGGACAAGGGCTTCGACGGCACCGCGCTGCGCATCGCCACCCAGGGCTTCGAGCTCTCCGGCACGTCACTGGAGCTGGCGGCCGGAGAGGTGTGGACCGACGCCGTCGCCCGGACCGTCGAGGCGGGTCTCGCGGGCATCGAGTGCCTGGCGGGCATCCCCGGATCCGCGGGCGCGACACCCATCCAGAACGTCGGCGCGTACGGACAGGAGGTGTCCTCCACCATCACGGAGGTCGTCGCCTACGACCGGCGCACCGAGGAGACCGTGACGATTCCGAACACGGAATGCGTGTTCTCGTACCGCCACAGCCGTTTCAAGGCCGAACCCGACCGCTTCGTGGTGTTGCGTGTCCGATTCGAGCTGGAAGAGGCGGACGGGCTTTCCGCGCCCCTCAAGTACCCCGAAACGGCCAGGGCCATGGGCGTCGAGCAGGGCGACCGCGTCCCGCTGCCGGCCGCCCGCGAGACCGTCCTGCGGCTGCGCGCGGGCAAGGGCATGGTGCTGGACCCGGAGGACCACGACACCTGGTCCGCGGGGTCCTTCTTCACCAACCCGATCCTCGGACCGGCCGCGTTCCAGGACTTCATCGGCCGGGTCCACGACCGCCTCGGGCCGGACGTGACGCCCCCGGCGTTCCCCGCCGAGGACGGCCGCACCAAGACCTCGGCGGCCTGGCTGATCGACCGGGCCGGATTCACCAAGGGGTACGGCAGCGGCCCCGCCCGGATCTCCACCAAGCACACCCTCGCCCTCACCAACCGGGGCGCGGCCACCACCGAGGACCTGCTCGCCCTGGCCCGCGAGGTCGTCGCCGGAGTGCACGAGGCCTTCGGCGTCACCCTGGTCAACGAGCCGGTGACGGTAGGCGTCAGCCTGTAGGGGAGCGCCGCGTACGAGCGTGGGGCGTGCGCGCTCAGTACGCGATGCCCACGCCCTGCCTCACGGCCGCCGGGTCGTCGACCAGCGCGAGCATCGCGTGCGCCACGTCGGCCCGGGAGATGGTCCGGCTGCTGCGCGGCGTGCCGCCCACGACCTTGCGGTAGACACCCGTGCGCGGCCCGTCCGTCAGCCTCGGCGGGCGCACCGCGGTCCAGTCCGTCGCGCTGCCGGCCAGCACCGCCTCCATCCGGGCGAGATCGGCGTACAGGTCAGCGAACACCGTCCCGACCAGCTTGAGCGACAGCCGGTCGGTCAGGGGGTCGCCGACGGCCTTCGGTCCGACCGGCACCGCGCTCACCGCCAGCAGCCGCCGGGTGCCCTCGGCCTCCATCGCCGACACCATCCGCCCGGTGAGCCGCTCGGCGACGCCGTTCGCCTTACGGCCGCGCGAACCCAGCCCCGAGAGCACCGCGTCGCGCCCCGCCACCGCCGACCGCACCGCCGCCTCGTCGTCCAGCCGGACGACACCGTGCAGCGCCGCGCGGTCCAGCGCTTCCGGGAGCCGGTCCGGGTCCCGGACCACCACGGTCACCTCGTGGCCCGCCTCGAGCGCCTGGCCCGTGATCTCCTGGCCGACACCCCCGGTCGCCCCGAACACGGTGATCTTCATAGCGCGCCCCTCTGAAGTGGGTGAGTGTTTACCAACCTCTAGACTGGGTGACCTCCCACCCGGTCGTCAAGAATGCCGGGTCACGGCCTGTTGGAGCGCGCATGGACCAGAAGCCCGCCCGCGTCCGGATCGTCGACGCGGCGTACGAGCTGATGCTGTCCATCGGCCTCGCCCGGACCACCACCAAGGAGATCGCCAAGGCGGCCGGCTGCTCGGAGGCGGCGCTCTACAAGTACTTCTCCGGCAAGGAGGAGCTGTTCGTCACCGTCCTGGCGGAGCGGCTGCCCCGGCTCATCGGCCTCCTCGACGAACTGACCGCAGGCGAAGGCAGCGTCGAGGGCAACCTCACCGACATCGCCCGCCATGCCGCCCTGTTCTACGAGCAGACCTTCCCCATGGCCGCGTCCCTGTACGCCGAACCCCAGCTCAAGCGCCGCCACGAGCAGGGCGTGGGAGGGGTGGAGTCCGGGCCCCACCTGCCGATCCAGCAGCTCGACGCCTATCTCCGCGCCGAGCAGGGCGTGGGCCGTGTCCGGGCCGGTGCGGACACCTACGCCGCCGCCTCCCTGCTGCTGGGCGCCTGCGCCCACCGGGCCTTCGCCTATTCCACGCTGCCCGGCGGCCGGCTCCCGCCGCCCCTGGACGACTTCGCCGCCTCCCTCGCCCGTACGCTCCTGGCCGGGATCAGTTAGCCAGCCAGTCGTCGATCCCGGACAGCAGCTTCTCCCGTACGTCCACGGGGGCCGCCGATCCGCGCACCGACTGGCGGGCCAGCTCGGCCAGCTCCTCGTCGGTGAAGCCGTGGTGGCGGCGCACCAGCTCGTACTGGGCGGCCAGCCGCGAACCGAACAGCAGCGGATCGTCCGCTCCCAGCGCCATCGGCACGCCCGCCTCGAACAGAGTGCGCAAGGGGACATCGGCGGGCTTCTCGTAGACGCCGAGCGCCACATTGGACGACGGGCACACCTCGCAGGTGATCTGCCGCTCGGCGAGCCTGCGCAGCAGCCGGGGGTCCTCGGCCGCCCGCACACCGTGGCCGATCCGCGAGGCGTCCAGGTCGTCGAGGCAGTCGCGCACGCTGGAGGGCCCCGACAGCTCCCCGCCGTGCGGAGCCGCCAGCAGGCCGCCGTCCCGGGCGATGGCGAAGGCCCGGTCGAAGTCGCGGGCCATCCCGCGCCGCTCGTCGTTGGAGAGCCCGAAGCCCACGACGCCCCGGTCGGCGTACCGCACGGCGAGCCGGGCCAGTGTGCGGGCGTCCAGCGGGTGCTTCATCCGGTTGGCGGCGATCACCACGCGCATGTCCAGGCCGGTGTCCCGGGAGGCGCTGTCCACGGCGTCCAGGATGATCTCGATGGCCGGGATGAGCCCGCCGAGCAGCGGGGCGTACGAGGTGGGGTCGACCTGGATCTCCAGCCAGCCGGAGCCGTCCGTGACGTCCTCCTGGGCGCTCTCGCGCACCAGACGCTGGATGTCCTCGGGGGACCGCAGGCAGGACCGGGCGATGTCGTAGAGCCGCTGGAAACGGAACCAGCCGCGCTCGTCGGTCGCCCGCAGTTTCGGCGGCTCCCCGCCGGTCAGGGCATCGGGGAGATGGACCCCGTACTTGTCGGCGAGTTCGAGCAGGGTGGTGGGCCGCATCGACCCGGTGAAGTGCAGGTGCAGGTGGGCCTTGGGCAACAGACGTACATCACGCTCCATCGGAAGATCCTGCCGCACGGGCGGGCCGGAGCGGTAGCCGCTTTCCCCTTCCGGGGGCTGCTCGAACAAAAAAGTGCCCCCGGCCGGAGGGGATTCCGGCGGCCGGGGGCACTGACGCGCGGGCTTCTCAGGCCTTGGCCTCGCCCAGCAGCTTCTGGATCCGCGAGACGCCCTCGATCAGGTCGTTGTCACCCAGTGCGTAGGAAAGGCGCAGGTAACCGGGGGTGCCGAAGGCCTCTCCGGGCACGACGGCGACCTCCGCCTCGTCCAGGATCAGGGCGGCCAGCTCGACCGTGGTGGCCGGGCGCTTGCCGCGGATCTCCTTGCCGAGCACATCCTTCACCGCCGGGTAGGCGTAGAACGCGCCCTCCGGCTCCGGGCAGAACACGCCGTCGATCTCGTTCAGCATCCGCACGATGAGGTTGCGGCGGCGGTCGAAGGCGGTGCGCATCTCGGCGACGGCGTCCAGCGGGCCGGAGACGGCCGCGAGAGCGGCGACCTGGGCGACGTTGGAGACGTTGGAGGTGGCGTGCGACTGGAGGTTGGTCGCGGCCTTGACGACGTCCTTGGGGCCGATGATCCAGCCCACCCGCCAGCCGGTCATCGCGTACGTCTTGGCGACGCCGTTGACGACGATGCACTTGTCGCGCAGCTCCGGGACGATCGCCGGGAGCGAGGTGAAGACCGCGTCGCCGTAGACGAGGTGCTCGTAGATCTCGTCGGTCAGGACCCACAGGCCGTGCTCGACGGCCCAGCGGCCGATCGCCTCGGCGTCGGCCTCGCTGTAGACCGCGCCGGTCGGGTTGGACGGCGAGACGAACAGGACGACCTTGGTCTTCTCGGTGCGCGCGGCCTCCAGCTGCTCGACGGAGACCCGGTAGCCGGTGGTCTCGTCGGCGACGACCTCGACCGGGACACCGCCGGCGAGCCGGATCGACTCGGGGTAGGTGGTCCAGTACGGGGCGGGGACGATGACCTCGTCGCCCGGGTCGAGGATCGCGGCGAAGGCCTCGTAGATGGCCTGCTTGCCGCCGTTGGTCACCAGGATCTGGCTGGCGTCGACCTCGTAGCCGGAGTCGCGCAGCGTCTTCTCCGCGATGGCGGCCTTGAGCTCGGGGAGACCGCCTGCGGGGGTGTAGCGGTGGTACTTCGGGTTGCGGCAGGCCTCGACCGCGGCGTCGACGATGTAGTCGGGCGTCGGGAAGTCGGGCTCGCCGGCCCCGAAGCCGATCACCGGACGCCCGGCGGCCTTGAGGGCCTTGGCCTTGGCGTCGACGGCGAGGGTCGCGGACTCGGAGATCGCACCGATGCGGGCGGAAACCCGGCGTTCGGACGGTGAAGTTGCAGCGCTCATGGCCCCATGCTTGCAGACCGCGAAAGCCGTCGGCGCAGGGGTTTCAGGGACCGGACAGGACCTGGACAGCATCCGGACAGGACCGGTCGGTTGTTGTCTGTTCGACGCGGCGGCCCTGAGCACGTACACTCACCTGTCGTTGGCCTTCACCAGCCGCACCGTTCCTGCACCCGGTCACCGGGGAAGATGCGGTAGGTTGGTGGAAACCACCAAGGGTCGTAGCTCAATTGGTAGAGCACTGGTCTCCAAAACCAGCGGTTGGGGGTTCAAGTCCCTCCGGCCCTGCTACACACTCCTTCGCCAGGATGTGTGCGCATGTACGTACTTCATTGCACAGCCGTGCGGCTCCACCGGGCGCGGCACGGCCACGACCCGGAATCAGGTGAGTAGCGTGACGGACGCCGTGGGCTCCATCGACATGCCTGATGCCGATGATGAAGCTCCCGAGTCGAAGAAGAAGACTCGGAAGGGCGGCAAGCGCGGCAAGAAGGGCCCTCTGGGTCGGCTCGCGCTGTTCTACCGCCAGATCGTCGCCGAACTCCGTAAGGTTGTCTGGCCGACGCGTAGCCAGCTCACGACGTACACCTCCGTGGTGATCGTGTTCGTCGTCGTCATGATCGGTCTTGTTACCGTTCTCGACATGGGCTTCGCCCGGGTCGTCAAGTACGTCTTCGGCTGATCACGCGGAAGGCGTCGGACCCCGGCGCCCCTTTCGCACGTTCCACCCTTTGTATCCAGGAAGAAGCAGCCATCGTGTCTGACCCGAACCTGAACGACGCCGTCGAGCCCGAGGCCGGCGCCTCAGAGTCCGCCAAGGACGAGCTCGACATCGTTGAGGCTGCTGACTCCGTGGACCCGGACCAGGCCGAAGCCGCCGAGGGCGAGGACGCGGCAGCCGATGAGGCGGCCGAGGCCGTCGAGGAAGAGGCCGCCGACGAGGAAGAGGCCGTCGAGGCCGCCGACGAGGAGGAGGCCGAGCCGGCCGCCCCCGTCGACCCCATCGCCGCCCTCCGCGACGAGCTCCGCACCCTCCCCGGCGAGTGGTACGTCATCCACACGTACGCCGGTTACGAGAAGCGCGTGAAGGCCAACCTGGAGCAGCGCGCCGTCTCGCTGAACGTGGAGGAGTTCATCTATCAGGCCGAGGTGCCTGAAGAGGAAATCGTCCAGATCAAGAACGGCGAGCGCAAGAACGTCCGGCAGAACAAGCTCCCCGGCTACGTGCTGGTGCGCATGGACCTGACGAACGAGTCCTGGGGCGTCGTGCGGAACACGCCGGGCGTCACCGGCTTCGTGGGCAACGCCTACGACCCCTACCCGCTGACCCTGGACGAGATCGTCAAGATGCTCGCCCCGGAGGCCGAGGAGAAGGCCGCCCGCGAGGCCGCCGAGGCCGAGGGCAAGCCGGCTCCGGCCCGCAAGGTCGAGGTCCAGGTGCTGGACTTCGAGGTCGGCGACTCGGTCACCGTCACCGACGGCCCGTTCGCCACGCTGCAGGCCACGATCAACGAGATCAACGCCGACTCGAAGAAGGTCAAGGGCCTCGTCGAGATCTTCGGCCGCGAGACCCCGGTCGAGCTCAGCTTCGACCAGATCCAGAAGAACTAGGCGCTTCCCGCCGCTTTCTGGACACATGCCTACCCAGCAGGTCAGAGGGGCTCTACAGCCGCTCTGACCTGCTGGGTTTTGGTCGCACAGCTATACCCGTTATCGTTGTGCGGTATGCCTCCATCCGGATGACCGGAATGGCGGCGAAACACTCTCACTAGGACCCGGAGAGAGCAATGCCTCCCAAGAAGAAGAAGGTCACGGGGCTTATCAAGCTCCAGATCAACGCCGGTGCGGCGAACCCGGCCCCGCCGGTCGGCCCCGCGCTCGGTCAGCACGGCGTCAACATCATGGAGTTCTGCAAGGCCTACAACGCCGCGACCGAGTCGCAGCGTGGCATGGTCGTGCCGGTGGAGATCACGGTCTACGAGGACCGCTCCTTCACCTTCATCACCAAGACTCCGCCGGCCGCCAAGCTGATCCTCAAGGCCGCGGGTGTGGAGAAGGGCTCCGGCGAGCCGCACAAGACCAAGGTCGCCAAGCTGACGGCTGCCCAGGTCCGCGAGATCGCCACGACGAAGCTCCCCGACCTGAACGCCAATGACCTCGACGCCGCGTCGAAGATCATCGCCGGCACCGCCCGTTCCATGGGCATCACGGTCGAAGGCTGAGTCAGCCCCGTAACCCCCAGTGGTAGGGCCAAGCGCTGGTCCGCACCACGACTCCACACTCTGAAACCACAGGAGCAGAAGTGAAGCGCAGCAAGAACCTCCGCGCTGCGGACGCCAAGATCGACCGGGAGCGCGTGTACGCCCCGCTCGAGGCCGTCCGTCTCGCCAAGGACACCGCCACCACGAAGTTCGACGGCACCGTCGAGGTCGCCTTCCGCCTGGGTGTCGACCCGCGCAAGGCCGACCAGATGGTCCGCGGCACCGTGAACCTCCCGCACGGCACCGGCAAGACCGCCCGGGTCCTGGTCTTCGCGACCGGTGACCGTGCTGCGGCCGCGGAAGCCGCCGGAGCCGACATCGTCGGCGCCGACGAGCTCATCGACGAGGTGGCGAAGGGCCGTCTGGACTTCGACGCCGTCGTCGCCACCCCGGACCTCATGGGCAAGGTCGGCCGCCTGGGCCGCGTGCTCGGTCCGCGTGGTCTGATGCCGAACCCGAAGACCGGCACCGTCACCCCCGATGTCGTCAAGGCTGTCAACGACATCAAGGGCGGAAAGATCGAGTTCCGCGTCGACAAGCACTCCAACCTGCACTTCATCATCGGCAAGGTCTCGTTCGACGAGACCAAGCTGGTGGAGAACTACGCAGCGGCGCTGGAGGAAGTCCTCCGTCTGAAGCCGTCCGCCGCCAAGGGCCGCTACATCAAGAAGGCCGCTCTGACGACCACGATGGGCCCCGGCATCCCGCTGGACGCCAACCGCACCCGCAACCTCCTCGTCGAGGAGGACCCGGCCGCCGTCTGAGCCCTCGCGCTCACCCGGTAGCCGCGTCGTACGCGTGCACTGTGTGAACGGGCCCCGCAACCTTTCGAGGTGCGGGGCCCGTCCTCGTATCCGTAAGGCCCCACGCCTGTCAGTGCCCTGTGCCACTGTGGGCTGCTGGGGACGACGGACGATACGAGGGGTGGACCGACACCATGAGGACGAGCACGGCACGACGCGCGGGTACGGCTCTCGCCGCCGCGGCGGCACTGACGTCGATGGCGGCCTGCAGTGGCTCCGACAGCGCCGGCGGCTCCGGGAAGGGCACGGCGGACGCCGTCGCCAAGGCGAGCCCCGTGGCCGCTCTGAAGCAGGTGCAGCAGAAGACCGGCGGCGCCCAGTCCGCGAAGGTCGAGGGCACCACCGAGATGGGCAGCGCGATGTCCATGAAGCAGTCCGGGGCCATCGGCTGGGCCGACGGACTCTCGGGCGCTCTCACCATCACGTACACCGGCGGCACCATGGGCGAGGCCCTGAAGAAGGCCGGCGGCGACGGATCGGTCGAGGCGCGCTACTTCAAGTACGAGTACTACGCCGACATGGGCGCCGGCATGGCGGCCAACACCGGCGGCAAGAACTGGATCCGGTACTCCTACAATGACCTCGCCGAGCTGGGCGGGGCCTCCGGCGACGTCATGCAGGACCAGCTCCAGAACAGCACGCCCGACCAGGGCGTGAAAGCGCTCCTGGCCTCCGGCGACGTCAAGAAGGTCGGCCAGGAGGACGTCCGCGGGGTCTCCGCGACGCACTACTCCGGCACGATCGACGTGGCCGAGCTGACCGCGAAGAACAGCGACCTGGACGCGAAGCAGCTCGCCGCGTTCAAGGAGCAGCTGGCGCTGGCCGGGGTGACCACCCAGACCGTCGACATCTGGGTCGACGAGAACGACCTGCTGGTGAAGAAGACCGAGCGCGGCGAGATGAAGACCGGCACGTTCAACTCGACGCTCTTCTACAGCGACTACGGCACCGAGGTCCCCTCGGACCGGCCGGAGGCATCGGACACCGTGGACTTCAAGGAGCTGCTGAAGCAGGGCGGTACCCCGGGCGGGGCCTCCTGACACCTGTTCCACGGGACGAACAGGGACGGATTTGCCCGTCGCCCGTCCGGTCGCGTACGCTCACCAGGAAGCCAAAGACCGCTGGTCGTCGCTGTGCCTCTCCAAGGGACGGTGACCGAAGGTTCCGCTAGATCGGACGACCTGCGCAGGTGACTGTGGAATCGCTCCCGGACTCTGTTCGGTCGAGCTGCGCCCTGGCACTTGTGCTGGGGCGTTTCGTCTTTCCCGGCCCCTTCTGAGCGGTCCTCATCACCCGGAAGGAGGCCGACGCTCATGGCAAGGCCCGACAAGGCTGCCGCGGTAGCCGAGCTGACGGACCAGTTCCGCAGCTCGAACGCCGCCGTGCTGACCGAGTACCGGGGTCTCACCGTGGCACAGCTCAAGGAGCTGCGCCGTTCGCTCGGTGAGAACGCCCAGTACGCCGTGGTGAAGAACACGCTGACCAAGATTGCGGCCAACGAGGCCGGGATCGACGCGCTGGACGACCTGTTCTCGGGTCCGACGGCGGTTGCCTTCGTCACCGGTGACCCGGTGGAGTCGGCGAAGGGTCTTCGTGACTTCGCCAAGGACAACCCCAACCTCATCATCAAGGGCGGTGTCCTTGACGGTAAGGCGCTGTCCGCCGATGAGATCAAGAAGCTCGCGGACCTCGAGTCCCGCGAGGTTCTGCTCTCCAAGCTGGCCGGTGCTTTCAAGGGCAAGCAGACGCAGGCGGCGCAGGTCTTCCAGGCCCTGCCCTCCAAGTTCGTCCGCACCGCGGAAGCTCTTCGCGCCAAGAAGGAAGAGCAGGGCGGTGCCGGTACTCCGGCTCCCGCCGAGGCCGCCGAGTAATCACGCTCAGCGGTCCAGCGGGCTCCACGTACGCCCGCCGACATATACATCCGGCACCTGCCGAATAGTGGAAGGACGCCTGTCATGGCGAAGCTGTCCCAGGACGACCTGCTCGCGCAGTTCGAAGAGATGACCCTCATCGAGCTCTCCGAGTTCGTGAAGGCCTTCGAGGAGAAGTTCGACGTCACCGCCGCCGCGGCCGTCGCCGTCGCCGGTCCGGCCGGCCCGGGCGCCGTTGCCGAGGCCGTCGAGGAGAAGGACGAGTTCGACGTCATCCTCACCGGCGCCGGCGAGAAGAAGATCCAGGTCATCAAGGTCGTGCGTGAGCTGACCTCGCTGGGTCTGAAGGAGGCCAAGGACCTCGTCGACGGCACCCCGAAGCCGGTCCTCGAGAAGGTCGCCAAGGAGGCCGCCGAGAAGGCTGCCGAGTCCCTCAAGGCCGCCGGCGCTTCCGTCGAGGTCAAGTAACACCTCGGGAGTCCTCGGGACTCCCCGGGCACGTCAGGTGCCCGCGCCAAGGGCGATCATCCATCCGGGTGGTCGCCCTTCGGCGTGCCCGGGGCGGGTGCCTTGCTCTTCCGCCGACGACGAGTAGGGTGATCTTCGCCGTGCGCCTCCCGCAGACCCCTCCAGGGCGTCCCGCGGGTTCCCGGGGGTGGCCGGTGAAGGCTCCTGGCGGGTCCGATCGGACCGGCGGGCCTTGACGAACCGGACGCGGCGCGCAATTCTCAGGACGCGTCATCACTTCGATCCGTATCCGAGGCATGGATCGAGAGTGAAGAGGGAAGTAAAGAAGCGCGCACCCCGCGCGAGGGCAAGACATAGGTGTTGAGAACAGCTGTTGAGAGCAACGTGGGTCTCTGAGAACCCCGACTGGACATCAGTGTGCCACTTGGCTACACTGACCCTTTGCGCTGCCTGTTAGCTGCCTCCTGCCCGTCACCAGGGGCATGCCCACGCTGAAGCACCGAGAACCGACCCCCTCCGACCTGGTCGTTTGCGACCGATTCGGAACGGCCTGTCTCTGTGTCCAGAGTGGGACCGGTACGCGCGTAGTGAGTCCGAGCCCTCGGAAGGACCCCCTCTTGGCCGCCTCGCGCAACGCCTCGACCGCGAATACGAACAACGGTGCCAGCACCGCCCCGCTGCGCATCTCTTTTGCAAAGATCAAGGAGCCCCTCGAGGTTCCGAACCTCCTCGCGCTGCAGACCGAGAGCTTTGACTGGCTCCTCGGCAACGCCGCCTGGAAGGCTCGCGTCGAGGCTGCTCTGGACAGTGGACAAGACGTCCCCACCAAGTCCGGCCTCGAGGAGATCTTCGAGGAGATCTCTCCGATCGAGGACTTCTCCGGGTCGATGTCGCTTACGTTCCGCGACCACCGCTTCGAGCCCCCGAAGAACTCGATCGACGAGTGCAAGGAGCGCGACTTCACGTTCGCCGCGCCGCTCTTCGTCACGGCCGAGTTCACCAACAACGAGACCGGCGAGATCAAGTCCCAGACGGTCTTCATGGGCGACTTCCCGCTCATGACCAACAAGGGCACCTTCGTCATCAACGGCACCGAGCGTGTCGTCGTGTCGCAGCTGGTCCGCTCGCCGGGTGTCTACTTCGACTCCTCCATCGACAAGACGTCCGACAAGGACATCTTCTCCGCCAAGATCATCCCCTCCCGGGGTGCCTGGCTGGAGATGGAGATCGACAAGCGCGACATGGTCGGTGTCCGTATCGACCGCAAGCGCAAGCAGTCCGTCACCGTCCTCCTGAAGGCTCTCGGCTGGACCACCGAGCAGATCCTCGAGGAGTTCGGCGAGTACGAGTCCATGCGCGCCACCCTGGAGAAGGACCACACCCAGGGCCAGGACGACGCACTGCTCGACATCTACCGCAAGCTGCGTCCGGGCGAGCCGCCGACCCGCGAGGCCGCTCAGACGCTGCTCGAGAACCTCTACTTCAACCCGAAGCGCTACGACCTCGCGAAGGTCGGCCGCTACAAGGTGAACAAGAAGCTCGGCGCCGATGAGCCGCTGGACGCCGGGGTGCTCACCACCGACGACGTCATCGCGACCATCAAGTACCTGGTCAAGCTGCACGCGGGCGAGACCGAGACGATCGGCGAGTCGGGCCGGGAGATCGTCGTCGAGACCGACGACATCGACCACTTCGGCAACCGTCGTCTGCGCAACGTCGGCGAGCTCATCCAGAACCAGGTCCGTACGGGCCTGGCGCGGATGGAGCGCGTCGTGCGCGAGCGCATGACCACCCAGGACGTCGAGGCGATCACGCCGCAGACCCTGATCAACATCCGGCCGGTCGTCGCCTCCATCAAGGAGTTCTTCGGCACCAGCCAGCTGTCGCAGTTCATGGACCAGAACAACCCGCTGTCGGGTCTCACCCACAAGCGCCGTCTGTCGGCTCTTGGCCCGGGTGGTCTCTCCCGTGAGCGGGCCGGCTTCGAGGTCCGAGACGTGCACCCGTCCCACTACGGACGCATGTGCCCGATCGAGACCCCCGAAGGCCCGAACATCGGTCTGATCGGTTCGCTCGCCTCGTACGGCCGCGTCAACGCGTTCGGCTTCATCGAGACGCCGTACCGCAAGGTCGTCGACGGCCAGGTCACCGACGACGTCGACTACATCACCGCCGACGAGGAGGACCGCTTCGTCATCGCCCAGGCGAACGCGACCCTCAACGACGAGCTGCGCTTCACCGAGCCGCGCGTCCTGGTCCGCCGTCGTGGCGGAGAGGTCGACTACGTGCCCGGCACGGACGTCGACTACATGGACGTCTCGCCGCGCCAGATGGTGTCCGTCGCCACCGCGATGATCCCCTTCCTGGAGCACGACGACGCCAACCGTGCCCTCATGGGCGCGAACATGATGCGTCAGGCGGTGCCGCTGATCAAGTCGGAGGCCCCGCTCGTCGGCACCGGCATGGAGTACCGCTGCGCCACCGACGCCGGCGACGTCCTCAAGGCCGAGAAGGACGGTGTGGTCCAGGAGGTCTCCGCGGACTACATCACCGTCACGAACGACGACGGCACGTACACCACGTACCGCATCGCCAAGTTCATGCGCTCCAACCAGGGCACCTCGGTCAACCAGAAGGTCGTCGTCTCCGAGGGCGACCGGATCATCGCCGACCAGGTGCTCGCCGACGGACCGGCCACCGAGAACGGTGAGATGGCCCTCGGCAAGAACCTGCTCGTGGCGTTCATGCCGTGGGAGGGTCACAACTACGAGGACGCGATCATCCTGTCGCAGCGCCTCGTGCAGGACGACGTCCTCTCCTCGATCCACATCGAGGAGCACGAGGTCGACGCCCGTGACACCAAGCTCGGCCCGGAGGAGATCACCCGGGACATCCCGAACGTTTCCGAAGAGGTCCTCGCCGACCTCGACGAGCGCGGCATCATCCGGATCGGTGCCGAGGTCGTCGCCGGTGACATCCTCGTCGGCAAGGTCACGCCCAAGGGTGAGACCGAGCTGACCCCCGAGGAGCGCCTGCTCCGCGCGATCTTCGGTGAGAAGGCGCGCGAGGTGCGCGACACCTCGCTGAAGGTGCCGCACGGTGAGATCGGCAAGGTCATCGGCGTCCGCGTCTTCGACCGCGAAGAGGGCGACGAGCTGCCGCCGGGCGTGAACCAGCTGGTCCGCGTCTACGTCGCGCAGAAGCGCAAGATCACCGATGGTGACAAGCTCGCCGGCCGTCACGGCAACAAGGGCGTCATCTCCAAGATCCTGCCGATCGAGGACATGCCGTTCCTGGAGGACGGCACCCCGGTCGACATCATCCTCAACCCGCTGGGTGTCCCGTCCCGAATGAACCCGGGACAGGTCCTGGAGATCCACCTCGGCTGGCTCGCCAGCCGCGGCTGGGACGTCTCCGGCCTCGGTGACGAGTGGGCCCAGCGCCTGCAGGCCATCGGCGCCGACCAGGTCGCCCCCGGCACCAACGTCGCCACGCCCGTCTTCGACGGTGCGCGCGAGGACGAGATCTCCGGTCTCTTCGAGGCCACGATCCCCAACCGCGACGGCGACCGCCTGGTCCAGCCCTCCGGCAAGGCCCAGCTGTTCGACGGCCGCTCCGGCGAGCCGTTCCCGGACCCGGTCTCGGTCGGGTTCATGTACATCCTCAAGCTGCACCACCTGGTCGACGACAAGCTCCACGCGCGTTCGACCGGCCCGTACTCCATGATCACGCAGCAGCCGCTGGGTGGTAAGGCACAGTTCGGTGGTCAGCGCTTCGGTGAGATGGAGGTGTGGGCCCTTGAGGCTTACGGCGCCGCGTACGCCCTCCAGGAGCTCCTGACGATCAAGTCCGACGACGTGACCGGCCGCGTGAAGGTCTACGAGGCCATCGTCAAGGGCGAGAACATCCCCGAGCCCGGCATTCCCGAGTCCTTCAAGGTGCTCATCAAGGAAATGCAGTCGCTCTGCCTCAACGTGGAGGTGCTGTCCTCGGACGGCATGTCCATCGAGATGCGCGACACGGACGAGGACGTCTTCCGCGCGGCGGAGGAACTCGGTATCGACCTGTCCCGGCGCGAGCCGAGCAGCGTCGAAGAGGTCTGACGGGCCGGCCGGCCGCCTCATCCCGAGGCGGCCGGCCCTCCCCGGACCCGTTCAGACCATTGATTGAGACGAGACCCCGAAAGAGGGATTGACGACAAGTGCTCGACGTCAACTTCTTCGACGAGCTGCGGATCGGCCTTGCCACCGCGGACGACATCCGGACCTGGTCGCACGGCGAAGTCAAGAAGCCGGAGACCATCAACTACCGCACGCTCAAGCCCGAAAAGGACGGACTCTTCTGCGAGAAGATCTTCGGTCCGACCCGGGACTGGGAGTGCTACTGCGGCAAGTACAAGCGTGTCCGCTTCAAGGGCATCATCTGCGAGCGCTGCGGCGTCGAGGTCACTCGCGCCAAGGTGCGTCGTGAGCGGATGGGCCACATCGAGCTTGCCGCTCCCGTCACCCACATCTGGTACTTCAAGGGCGTTCCCTCGCGCCTCGGATACCTGCTGGACCTCGCGCCGAAGGACCTGGAAAAGGTCATCTACTTCGCCGCGTACATGATCACGTTCGTGGACGAGGAGCGTCGTACCCGCGACCTGCCGTCCCTGGAGGCCCACGTCTCCGTCGAGCGTCAGCAGACCGAGAACCGCCGCGACGCCGACCTGGAGGCCCGGGCCAAGAAGCTCGAGACCGACCTGGCCGAGCTGGAGGCCGAGGGCGCCAAGGCCGACGTGCGCCGCAAGGTGCGCGAAGGCGCCGAGCGTGAGATGAAGCAGCTGCGCGACCGTGCGCAGCGCGAGATCGACCGTCTCGACGAGGTGTGGAGCCGCTTCAAGAACCTCAAGGTCCAGGACCTGGAGGGCGACGAGCTGCTCTACCGCGAGCTGCGTGACCGCTTCGGCACGTACTTCGACGGCTGCATGGGCGCCGCCGCGCTGCAGAAGCGCCTGGAGTCCTTCGACCTCGACGAGGAGGCCGAGCGCCTCCGCGAGATCATCCGTACCGGCAAGGGCCAGAAGAAGACCCGTGCGCTCAAGCGCCTCAAGGTCGTCTCCGCGTTCCTGCAGACCAGCAACAAGCCCAAGGGCATGGTGCTCGACTGCGTGCCGGTCATCCCGCCGGACCTGCGTCCGATGGTGCAGCTGGACGGTGGCCGCTTCGCGACCTCCGACCTGAACGACCTGTACCGCCGTGTGATCAACCGCAACAACCGCCTCAAGCGTCTCCTCGACCTCGGCGCCCCCGAGATCATCGTGAACAACGAGAAGCGGATGCTGCAGGAGGCCGTCGACGCGCTGTTCGACAACGGCCGCCGCGGTCGCCCGGTCACCGGTCCCGGTAACCGCCCCCTGAAGTCCCTGAGCGACATGCTCAAGGGCAAGCAGGGCCGTTTCCGTCAGAACCTCCTCGGCAAGCGCGTGGACTACTCCGCGCGTTCCGTGATCGTCGTCGGTCCGCAGCTCAAGCTGCACCAGTGCGGTCTGCCGAAGGCGATGGCGCTGGAGCTCTTCAAGCCGTTCGTGATGAAGCGCCTGGTGGACCTGAACCACGCGCAGAACATCAAGTCGGCCAAGCGCATGGTCGAGCGTGGCCGCACCGTCGTGTACGACGTCCTCGAAGAGGTCATCGCCGAGCACCCGGTGCTGCTGAACCGTGCGCCCACCCTGCACCGCCTCGGCATCCAGGCCTTCGAGCCGCAGCTGGTCGAGGGCAAGGCCATCCAGATCCACCCGCTCGTCTGCACCGCGTTCAACGCGGACTTCGACGGTGACCAGATGGCCGTGCACCTGCCGCTCTCCGCGGAGGCGCAGGCCGAGGCCCGCATCCTGATGCTGTCCTCGAACAACATCCTGAAGCCGGCCGACGGCCGTCCCGTCACCATGCCGACCCAGGACATGGTGCTGGGCCTCTTCTTCCTCACCACGGACGACGAGGGCCGGAACGTCAAGGGCGCGGACCGCGCGTTCGGCTCCACGGCCGAGGCCACCATGGCCTTCGACGCCCGCGAGCTGTCGCTCCAGGCGAAGGTCGACATCCGCTTCCCGGTCGGCACCATGCCGCCGCGTGGCTGGGTGCCGCCGGTCGCCGAGGAGGGCGAGCCGGAGTACCAGCCCGGTGACACCTTCCGGCTGCGGACCACCCTGGGCCGTGCGCTCTTCAACGAGCTGCTGCCCGAGGACTACCCGTTCGTCGACTACTCGGTGGGCAAGAAGCAGCTCTCCGAGATCGTCAACGACCTGGCCGAGCGCTACCCCAAGGTCATCGTGGCGGCGACGCTCGACAACCTGAAGGCGGCGGGCTTCCACTGGGCGACCCGTTCGGGCGTCACCGTGGCCATCTCCGACGTCGTCGTGCCCGAGGCCAAGAAGGCCATCGTCAAGGGCTACGAGGAGCAGGACGAGAAGGTCCAGAAGCAGTACGAGCGCGGTCTGATCACCAAGGACGAGCGCACGCAGGAGCTCATCGCGATCTGGACCAAGGCGACCAACGAGGTCGCCGAGGCGATGAACGCGAACTTCCCGAAGACGAACCCCATCTTCATGATGGTCGACTCGGGTGCCCGAGGAAACATGATGCAGATGCGTCAGATCGCGGGTATGCGTGGTCTGGTGTCGAACGCCAAGAACGAGACGATTCCCCGTCCCATCAAGGCGTCCTTCCGCGAGGGCCTCACCGTTCTGGAGTACTTCATCTCCACGCACGGTGCCCGTAAGGGTCTGGCGGACACCGCCCTGCGTACCGCCGACTCGGGTTACCTGACCCGTCGTCTGGTGGACGTCTCGCAGGACGTGATCATTCGCGAGGAGGACTGCGGTACCGACCGCGGCCTGAAGCTGAAGATCGCGGTCAAGGGCGCCGACGGCGTGCTCCGCAAGACGGACGACGTCGAGACCTCGGTCTACGCCCGCATGCTCGCCGAGGACGTCGTGGTGGACGGCAAGGTCATCGCGCCTGCCAACGTCGACCTCGGTGACGTCCTGATCGACGCCCTGGTGGGCGCCGGCGTCGAGGAGGTCAAGACCCGTTCGGTCCTGACCTGTGAGTCCGCGGTCGGCACCTGTGCCTTCTGCTACGGACGCTCGCTCGCCACCGGCAAGCTGGTCGACATCGGTGAGGCGGTCGGCATCATCGCCGCCCAGTCCATCGGTGAGCCCGGTACCCAGCTGACGATGCGTACCTTCCACACCGGTGGTGTGGCCGGTGACGACATCACCCAGGGTCTGCCCCGTGTCGTCGAGCTCTTCGAGGCCCGTACGCCGAAGGGTGTCGCCCCGATCTCCGAGGCCAAGGGCCGCGTGCGGATCGAGGAGACCGAGAAGACCAAGAAGCTCGTCGTCACCCCGGACGACGGCAGCGACGAGACGGCGTTCCCGATCTCGAAGCGTGCCCGTCTCCTGGTCGGCGAGGGCGACGCGGTCGAGGTGGGTCAGAAGCTCACCGTCGGTGCGACCAACCCGCACGACGTGCTGCGCATCCTCGGCCAGCGTGCGGTCCAGGTCCACCTGGTCGGCGAAGTCCAGAAGGTCTACAACTCGCAGGGCGTGTCGATCCACGACAAGCACATCGAGATCATCATCCGGCAGATGCTCCGCCGGGTGACGATCATCGAGTCCGGCGACGCGGAGCTGCTTCCGGGCGAGCTGGTCGAGCGGTCGAAGTTCGAGACCGAGAACCGTCGTGTGGTCACCGAGGGCGGTCACCCCGCCTCCGGCCGTCCGCAGCTGATGGGTATCACCAAGGCCTCGCTCGCCACCGAGTCGTGGCTGTCGGCGGCGTCCTTCCAGGAGACGACCAGGGTCCTCACCGACGCGGCGATCAACGCCAAGTCGGACTCCCTGATCGGCCTCAAGGAGAACGTCATCATCGGTAAGCTCATCCCGGCCGGTACGGGCCTGTCCCGCTACCGCAACATCCGGGTCGAGCCGACCGAGGAGGCCAAGGCCGCGATGTACTCGGCCGTCGGCTACGACGACATCGACTACTCGCCGTTCGGCACGGGCTCCGGCCAGGCCGTTCCGCTGGAGGACTACGACTACGGTCCGTACAACCAGTAAGCGAGCTGTCGCTTGAACGCCTGAGGGCGGTCACCCCCTGTACGTCGGGGGTGGCCGCCCTTCGGCGTGTGCGGGTGGAGCGTGCCCGCTACCGGGTGGTGAGCTGCCAGAGGGACAGGGCCGCGCTGGTGGCAGCGGTGATCGCGGCGACGCTCGGCAGGGGCCAGCGGGCCCGCTCCAGGGTGTCGAGCCGTGTCTCGTGCTCGGCGAGCTGACGGTCGCTCTGGTCGCTGCGCTGCACCAGCAGGGCGAGCGAGCCGTCGACCCGGGCGAAGCCGACCTCGACCGTGCCGCGGAGCCGTTCCAGCTCCAGGGCGACGGCCGCCGGATCACTGTGGGCGGGTTCGTTCATCGGCGCCTCCGCTCGGAGCGGAGCAGCGCGGCGAGCTCCCGGCCGTCGTCCGCTCCGGTCCGCAGGGGACGCGGCAGCAGGCGCTGCACGGACTCCAGCGCCATGATCCGGCTCAGCGTGGCGGCGGCCGCCGCGGCCCCGGCCGCCCAGGGCAGGCCGGCGGCGACACCGGAGGCGTCCACGATGGCGGGCAGGGCGACGGCGAGGGCGAGGGCACTCTGGACGAAGGTGCGCAGAGACCGGCGGGTCGCTTCTGACATGGGGAGGTACCTTTCCGAATCGCGGGGTGGTCAGCTGCTGCGGGGGACTTTGAGCGCGGCCCAGGACGAGGGGCCGGGTACGCCGTCGGCGTCCTTGCCGGTGTAGCCCAGCTTGCGCTGCCATGCGGCGTACGAGCGGCGGTCGGCCTCGCTCCAGACGGGTCCAGGGCCCTCGGCATACCGCCCGCACCCCTCGGCGACCAGGCGTCTGCCGACCGCCGTGAACAGCGGGGAGCGTTTGCCTGGGGTGAAGAACGCGCCCCCGGGAAGGCGGCGAGCGCCGGGGCGGGCGAGGGGCGGGCGGATTCCTTCCCGAGCCGGCCGGTGATCCGGGCGCGCATCCCGTCCATGGGGAACGTCGGGTCGATCTTGCGGCGGGTCCACTCCTTGTGGCCGATCACCCCGGCGGCGGACCAGCCGTGGGCGCGGCACAGCGCGGCCGACAGCCGTTCCACGGCGTCGAGCTGGGCGGCCGGGTAGGGGTCGCGGCCGTCGCCGAGGTTCTCGATCTCGAAGCCGTAGAACCGGGCGTTCCCGTCCACGGTGTCCGTGCCCGGGGCCGGGTGCCGGGCGTCGGCGCGGACGGCGGCCAGGACTCCCGCCGAGCCGCTGCCGGCGTGGTTGGTACGACCGTAGCCGACCAGGTGGACCAGGCCGGACTTGGTGACGACGCCGATGCACAGCGGTCCGGGCAGCGCGGCGGTGCCGCGGTGGCAGAAGGCGACGCTGCTGGTCCCGGCGGTGTGGTGGAGCATGACGCCGTGGACCGGACCCCAGGCTCCCTTGTGGTTGCGGTTGTGGTCGCGCCAGCCGGCGTGTTCGCTGACGCGGACCCCTTCGGCGCGCAGGGCGCGGACGAAGGCGTCGGCTGACAGGGGGGCTGCCATGGGACGTACCTCCTCGTGGTCGTTCTCGGGTTGCGGGGAGACGGAAACGGCCCCGGCCCGCCGCTGTGCGCGGGGGCCGGGGCCGTCAGGGAGTGCGCCGGGTGTCACATGATCGGGTCGACCCGGATGTACCGCGTGTCGAAGGCGGCGTTGCTGGTGGCGGCGCCGGACCGGTAGGCGGGCGTGGCCGTGTGGTTCGTACCGACGGCCAGGCCGGTGACGAGGAACTGGGTCGAGACGGAGGCGCGGTTGGCGGAGCTGACGAGCGCGGCCCGGTCGTCGGCGGCGGCGAGGACGACCGTGTCGGACGCGTTGCGGATGTTGGCCGACATGTACGAGTTGGTGTTCGCCACCGAGCTGGAGATGTAGCCGCCGACGGTGACGATGACCTGGCCCGACGCGGGTGCGACGAACGCGGCCCGCATCGGGTCGCCGGTGGCGTTGAGCAGTGTCTCGCTGTACGTGACCGACTTCGTGTCACCGCCGTCGAGGTTGACCCGGAAGACCGGTACGGCGCCGACCGGTGCCCAGGCGGAGCCGGTGTAATGGGTGAGCCGCGGCGGCGAGGCGGTCCAGGCCACCATGCCGGCGACCGGGGTGGGGATCTTGGCGTCGCGCTCCGCCGCCGTACCGAAGCGCAGGACGGTGCGTCCGTCCAGGGCCTGGGCGAGGGTCTGGAGCTGGGCCGGCAGGTCGGCAGGATCGCTGGACTGCGGGTAGGGGAGGCTGCTGAGCGGCGTGTACTGGGTGGTCATGCGGCGGACTCCTGGACTGATGCGAGGGGGATGAGTACGGCGTCGGCGGGCTGTCCGGCGGGCGGGGCCTCGGAGACCGGCTCCTTCGGGCCGTCGGCCGAGGCGGCGACCGGCAGCCCCGGGACGGCGGGCACCGTGGTGGGCACGCCCAGATACGACGCCAGCTCCGCGGCGACCGAGAAGGCCAGCTGGTTCAGCTGCTGGTCGTCCAGGACCACCGGGAGGGGAGCGGGGGCGTCCGGAACGGACGGCGGCTCTTCCGGGAGCTGGGGCACCGGGGTGCCGGGCGTGGTCTCAGTCATGGGTCTCCTCCTTCACCTGGCGCCAGGTCCGGCCGCCCGCCGCGAGAGCGGCGTGTGTCGCGTACCGGGACCTGACGGCCGCATAGGTGTTTCCGGCCGGGAACGGGGTGTGGTCGGCGGGTGTGTCCGGGGTCAGCCCCGTGTCGTACGGCAGACCGTTGGGGCGGGTGCCGCGCAGCGTCAGGGTCTGCTGGACGGCCCCGGCCGCCGCCGACGACGTCTTGATGGCGACGACCCAGGCGAGGGTGTCCAACTCCGCCCCGGTGGAGTCCAGCAGCCGCACGACGTCGCCCAGCTGGATGCGGGGGTCGTACAGCACCTGGATCTCGCTGATCACCGGGACCGGGTACTGGCCGGCCGCGCGCATCGCGTCGGCGAGTTCCTTGGCGGCCCGGTAGTCCTGGATCCAGTCACTGGCCTCGGCGTAGAACTCCTGGCGACCGTAGTAGCGCTCGCTGGTCCCCCCGACGGACGACGAGGTGGCCTGGCGCTCGACCGCCTCGGCCGACGGCTTCAGGGTCTGGATGAACACCGAGGGCTTGCCGTCCACCGTGACGGTGTAGAGCCGGCGGGTGCCGCGGTTGGTGAACTGCACCACGAGGTAGCCGTCCTCGCGCCGGGCGAGGACCTCCACCGCGCCCTTCACCGCGTCCGCGCCCGCCGCGTCGTCCGCTGCGAAGCGCACCGAGAAGCCGGGCGCCACGCTCTGGTCGTCGTCGGTGTTCGGCGGACCGACGTCGAACTCCTCGTCGGCGAGAACGTACTTGATGGTGATCGACGAGAGTCCGGGGATCTCCCGGATGACGGTGTCCGCGTACGTCGTCCCACTGGTGACCTTGACCGCCGTCCAGTCCCGGTAGGGCTGCACGCAGTAGTTGCGGCAGGCGTCGATCTCCTCGGCCACGGTGAGCGAGGAGATGTCCCGGACCGACGTCAGGGTGAGGTCGGGAGCCGAGGGCAGGATGGCGAACCGGGTGTGGTTGTGCCAGCGGAAGATGCCCCGCTCGTCGAACTCCGCGGTGGACATCGATGCCTTGGCGATCTGCGTCAGCACCTCCCACTGCGAACCGGAGACGCGCGGTACGGAGTAGAGCGGCAGGATCGCCTCGTCGAGCTCGGCCCCCTTGGTCCAGCTTCCGGTCTGCGCGAAGTCGGCGGCGGTCGGGAGGGCGGGCATCCCGTTGGTGAGCTGGACCCCTTCCGTCCCGATCGTGGTGATCAGACGCATCTGGGCGAGTTCGGAGACTTGTTGCAGGGCGGTCGCGTGAGCGCTGGTGAAGGTGCCCGCGGTGAAGGTGTAGTGGCTCCCGTCGGGTCCCGTGAGCCGGGGCTGAAGGGTCGGAAACACGGTCGTGCTGCCCGCCGTCAGGTCGAAGAGGCCGCCGATGTGCCAGACACCGGGCTGGGTCTTCATCTCCGGCAGGTCCCAGGTGAAGTGCCAGCCGCCGACGCCCCGGCTCCCGGAGTACATGAAGACCTTGCCCTGGGAGAAGTCGGCGGTCAGCCGGAGCTGACCCACGTGGGTCCCCTCGCCCTTGAGGTCCAGTTCCATCGAGACCGTGCTGCCGATGCCGAACGCGCTGTTCACCCAGGTCTCGGCGAAGAGCCGGCCGCCGGGTGCGGTCGGCCGGCTGCGTGGGAACCAGGACGCGATGAGCCCGCTCACGTCCGTATCGGGGGACTGCGCGTGCGGGGAGGCGTGCGGGACGAGCATCATCTCGTGCGGCGCGCCGGTCCTGGTCCAGCTGTAGTGGCGCGGGTCGGGCAGGTGCTCCGGCTGGCCGTACGGTGTCGCGAACCCGCCGTGCAGGGAGGCGTGGATCAGCGTCAGCGGCGCGTTCGCCGCCACGTCCGGGAAGCGCGGCGGCGGGCCGCTGTGCACGCCGGCCTGACGCAGGAGTTCATCGACGCACCAGGTGGCGGTCGCCACCGGGCGGCGCCAGTAGAACCCGGCGTACGGCTTGGGCAGCGCGGCCGGGCCGTGCAGCCGCTCGGCGCCGTCCAGCGCCGTGAGCTGCACCAGGTCGGTGCCCGAGGCGGCGGACCGGTTCCGCAGGGTGCCGCGGAACGCCGGCAGGGTGCCGGCGTCCGTCCCGTAGGCGTGCACCACCGACTGGCCCGGCCGGGCGATGTCACCCGTGGAGCGGGGGGCCCAGGGTGAGTAGAGGGCCGGTGCCGACGCGCCGCCGGTGCCCGCGATCTGGAGTTGCAGCTGCGCCGAGGAGCTGCCGGAGAAGGCGCGCATGGCGTCGGGCAGATCGGTGCTGTAGCTGCGTTCCAGCTCCCAGGACAGAACCTGGTCGGTCACGTCCTTGCCGCCCAGGCGGGTGGTGTGGGCGGTGACCCGTGAGCCGGATTCGAGGGCGGCGGTCGCGCGCGCGTCAGATGCTCGCACTGGTCACCTCCGTGAGATCGATCGAGATGTTGCGGTAGGGGAGCGGACGCGCGGGGGAGTCGGTGTAGCCGGTCACCGCCATGGCCGGGCAGCCCTCCCCGCGAGCTGCGGGGCCGTGGTGTCGATGTGCAGGAGCTTGGCGGGGCCGAGCCGCGTGGAGAACGCGGTCGTCGCCGATGCGAAGGTGATGGAGCAGGTGAAGTGGGTGGCGGTGGCGGGTACTTCCGATGGCGCCCAGCCGTCGCTGAACGCCAGGAACGTGCCGGAGGCGTTGAAGTAGCCGATGTGGCAGTACTGCGCGCGGGCCCGGAGGGCCGGCGGCAGCACGGGGCTGAGGAAACCGGGGCCGGGCAGGGGGCGGTAGTTGTTCGGGCCCTCCTGCTCGAAGGTCAGCGAACCCGAGGTGTTCGCCGGGAGGGACGCCACCACGAATCCACCGGCGTCCGTCGACAGCGTGAAGCCGACGGCCGGCCACTGCGTCGTCGCGCCCCGTCCCGCCGCCTGGTCGGCGCTGAGGAGGTTGACCGGGGCGGTGGGGATGTGGGGGTCGTCGATGGTGAGCACGGCCCCGTCGAGCGGGTAGGTGCCGACCTCGCCGGCTATGCCGGAGGGAGTGACCAGAGCGGCACCGGCGGGGACGGTCGCGGAGAGCGTGTGCCCTGTCACGGCCGCGGAGGAGAGGTAGACGCCGGCCGCGTCCCGCCAGTGCAGGCGCGTCGCGCAAGGTCCCACCCGCCAGGAGACGGGCAGCGTGAACCGCACCGTCATGCCCGGAGCCACCGGGAACCCGGCGCCGGGCCTGCGGTGCCAGCTGAGCTGGGTGGTGGCCGAGTCGGGCTTCCACTCGTAGGCGTCGCGGGCGGCGCCGGTCCGGGTGGACAGCTGGAGCTTCCCGGTGCCGCCGCCCGAGGAGTACCAGTACGGGGCGGCCGATCCTCCCGGGCTGCGCCCCTCGGCCTGGAGCGGGTCGAGGAGGTTACGGGTCACGGGGTCGATGACGACGACGGGGCCCGGCCCGTCGATGCGCCGGGCCAGCCGGTCGAGGTGGGCGGCGTCGTCCTCGGAGAGCCGGTCGAAGGTGAACTTCGTCTTACGGGCGGTGCGTTGGGGCGCGACGGTGGTGACCTGGCCGCCGAGCGAGGTGAACTGGGTGACCCCGAGCTCGGCGCCGCGCTCGAAGGCGGTGGCCGCCTGGCTGATCTCGCGCAGTCGTCCGGGCAGGCCGATCCAGAGGTTGCGTGGCATGGTCGGGTGCCTCCTTCTTCGTTGTCTGCGGGTGTGTGGTCCGGGGCCTACCTGCGGGCGAGCTGGCGGTGGCCCGCCAGTACGGCGCGGGCGATGGTCTGCCCGTCCACCTGGACGTGCACGGGGCGTTCGGCGAGCCGCTCGACAGCGGCGGTGAGGCGCGCCAGCTGGGAGCGGCTGCCGGCGCCGTGCCCGAGCATCGCCTCCAGCTTGGAGAGCGGGATGACGGCCTCGGACTCGCCGGCCTCACCGATGACGGCGAGGGTGCCGCCGTTGCGGGGCTGGACGACGCCGCCCTTGGCGAGGTGGGGCACGGGGATCTTGGGAAGGCTGAGGCTGAACTTCTTGCCGCCGAAGACCGGGACCCAGCTCGGGATCGAGACCTTGAAGCCGTTGAGGGCGCCGATGATGGTGTTGACGGCGGTGGCGAAGGCGCGGAAGGGGGCGAGCAGCACGTTGCCGACGCCCTTGAGGATCGGGGTCATCACCCTGATCGCGGTGGAGACCGCGTTCGACGCGGCCTTCATTCCGGACTTGAAGCCCTTGCTCACCACGTCGACGACCTTGTCGATGTTGACGAACCTGGCGATGAGCGGTGCGAGGAGGGCCATGATCAGCCCGAAGGGGTTGGCCGCCATGGCCAGGTTGAGCCCGCGCTGGGCCAGACCGGCTCCCTTGAGGCCCTTGGCGAGGCCGCCGCCCATGGTCTTGCCGGTCTTGTCGGCGTTCTTGCCGGCCTGACCGACGGACTTCTCCACCGCGTCGGCCTGCCGCTTGACGTCGCGCAGGGAGTTCTTGGCCTTGTCCGCCGACCCCTTGAGCCGGTCGAGCGAGGTCTTGAGCTTGTCGGACCCGCCCTTGGCCTTGCCGAGCGAGGTGTCGGCGTTCCGCAGGCCGGTGCGCAGCTGGCCGATGGCGGTGTTGCCGCTGTTGGTGGAGGTACGGAGCTTGCCCAGGGCGGAGCCGGCCCTGTCGGCGCCGCTCTTGACCTTGGTCATGGCCGAACCGGCCTGCCCGGCACCGGACTTGAGCCGGGACATCGGTGCGGCGGTGCTGTTGGCCGACCGCTGGAGGGCACCCATTCCCTGGGAGGCGGTGTTGAGCTGGCCCTTGAGGCCCTTGAGACCTGATGAAAGATTCAGTACTGCGCGTTTGAGGCTCATGGAGCGACCTCGCTCTCAGGTGGGGAGATGGCGTGCGCTAGGACAGTGCGCGAACGAGTGCGTTCACGCGGTTCTCGAGCATGTTGATGGCGGTGGCGGCGTGCCTGACCTCGGTGATGTCCGCCTGCCGCGTGGCCGGGCGCACGCCGGTGCGCTGAGCGCCGGACGTCATGGAGCCGATCGACCGGTTGGCGAGCGAGGCGTTGCGTCGTGCTGCGTCGGCCGTCGTCTGGGCGCGATCCGCGGCCCGCTGGGCACTGGCCGCCTTTCCTTCGAGTGCGGCGATTTTCGTCTTGTGCTGCCCGATCAGGCCGCCGTCCTCCGCGGGGAATGCCGAGCCGCCGCCGATCTTGTCGATGCGCGCCTTGAGGTCGGCGGGATCCTCACCTCTGGCTTTCGCCTGCATTTCCTTGAGGTCGAAGAACGTGTGCTCGGCGTTGAACAGCTTGACGCCGAAATTGGCGCCCACGGCCTCGGTTACCATTCCGTTCAGTTCGGGCTTGAGGATGTTCACGGAGTGGGCAACGCCTACGAGCTCCGCTTTGACGGCGGAGATGTCCTCCTTGGCGTAACCGAGCTGTTTTCCTAGGGTGGTGAGATCGAATCCCATGGGTTGAGCCCCTTCTGGGGTCATGGAAAAGCCGACGGGTGGTGCGGTCGGAACGATCTCGCAGGGAGATCGTTCCGACCGCACCACCCGTCGGCTTCGGCCGTCTGTGGTCAGTTCCGGATGTGCGGAGTCAGAGGCGCTTCAGCCTCCACGGGCCCAGGCACGTCACGGCGATGAAACCCGGGCCGGGAATGGTGACGCGTCCCCGGGTGTGACCCTCGTGGGTGATGTCCATCGGATTCCCGCGGACGTCGGTGCAGACGAAGCCGGCTACCCCGCCCTTCTGGTCGAACGAGAAGGAGAACTCACCGCCGTCCGTCCCGTGGAGGACCTCCCCGGCCTCTCCCGCCAGGTCCGAGCCGAGGGTGCGGAGGTCTTCCGGGGCGATGGTACGGAGGTACCACCGGGCGAAACCGCCGGAGTCTCCGCTGTGCCGCTGAACCTTGACGTGTGTGTGCCGGGGGGCGAGCACGAAGGGGGAGGGCTTGGTTCCTGTCGTCGTGGTCACGTATACCGCGTCGTCCTCCGACGTCACGTGTTCGGTGTCGATCGCCCCCAGAGCGGAAAAGTGTGTGGCGAATCCACCGGACCGGAGTTCCACGATCGCGGGCTCACCCGCGGGGCGCGCAATGCGCACCATGCGGCTCCGCCAGCCCTTTTCCTGTATTTCTGAAGATTTCGCCGACACGATTTCCCTCCCCTGGTCTGTGCAGCGGATATTACAGCGGGGCGGTCGGCACTGTCAGGCGAAGAAGTGCGTGAGTTCGGCCGAACTGGGTGACGTGGCCGCCCCGGCTGCCGGGGCCGGTTCCGGCACGTCGCCGCCGGGCCGCCGCACCGCCACCGGGTACTCCAGCGCCTCTGCCTCCTCGTCCTGGTTGACGGTCGCGAACATCCAATTGGATTCGGCGAGTTGGTCGACGGCGGTGGCCAGCAGATAGTCGGTCACCGACCAGTCGGCGGCCTCGCCGTGGAGGTCGCGCACCAGGGCGCTGTCGCGTGGCAGGTGCTTGACGAGCACCGCGAGCCGGCGGGAGGAGAGCCGGCCGCGGTGCCAGTCGAGCAGATCCGTGCCGTAATGGCGGAGCAGGTCCGCCTCAAGGGCCTCGGCGTGCTCTTCGACGAGCTCGCCGAGGCTCAGCCTTCCCCCAGGCCGAGCCCGGTCTCCTTGCCGTACGCCTCCAGGATCGCCGCGATGTCCTGCATCGTCAGGTCGAGCCGGTCGAAGCGGGCGAACTGTTCTTCGCCGAGCAGCAGGCGCAGCAGGCCGTCGACGTCGTTGTCGTCGAGGGCGCGGAGCTTGCGGGCGGTGGCGCGGGAGAGCTCGGTGGGCAGCTCGAAGGTGTGGTCGTCGAGCTCGAACGACCATGCGCGGCCGAGGGCTTCGAGACGCTGGGCGCGGGCCGCGTTGACGTTGAAGGTGGACATGCTGCGGGGCTCCTTGCTGGGAGGAAGGGGGAAGAGGGAAAGGGCGGGGCCGGTGGCCGGTGGGCGACGGGAGCCGTCGCACACCGGCCACCGGGAGGGCGGGGCGTACCCCGGTCCGGATCAGACGCCGTAGGCGGCCTTGTCCTTCATCAGCCACGTCGCCAGGGTGCTGCTGTTCTCGGCGGCGAGCGCGGTGAAGGTCACGCCCAGCTTCAGCGCGCCGGTGCGGGTCAGCGCGATCTCCTCCGTCTCGGTGACCTGGCCGCGCGGGATGATGAAGCGGTACGTGACGTCCGCGCCGTCGCTGAACTCGATGCCGAGCTGACGCTCGTCCCGCTGCGGCTCGGCGCCCAGCTTGTACTCGAAGGTGTCGACGGCGCCGGTGGCGGTCACCGGGGTCACCGCGTTGCCGCCCATGAAGAACGGCAGCGTGTCCTTGTTGAACTGGAGCAGCTGGAACTTCACGGTCAGGTCGCGGTCGGAGTAGATGAACCGCGCCGGGCTCACCGACTGCCAGGTGTCGACCGGGTCGATCTTGTCCTTCTTGTTGAACTTGATGCCGTCGGTCGTGGTGTAACCCAGCTCCGTCCAGCCGGTCGGCCAGGCGTCGGCGGTGTGCTTGGGGGCGGCCGGCGGGGTGGCCCCGGCCGCCGCCACCAGGATGCGGCCGGTGCCGGCGACGCGGATCTGGTTGCCGTTGTTGTTCGCCATGAGTACTGCTCCTTGATGTGGTGTGGGTACGCGAAAGCCCCGCCGCGTGGGCGACGGGGCTCGTTCATGGGTGGGGTCCGGGACGCTCGGTGGCCCCGGCCCCGCGCTATGCCGGACGGATGGAGACGCGGTACGTGGAGAGGTAGCGGCTCGCCCGGGGCCGGGTGAAGTCGGGCAGCCAGCGCGGCCCGTCGGCCTCGGCGATGTCGGTGACCGTCGCCGTGCCGTGGACCGTGCCGGTGGCGGCCAGCAGAGCTGCCCGCGCCGTGTTGGCGAGCGTGTGGGCCGTGGACTTGTCCGGACCGTAGACCTCCAGTTCCACCAGAGGCTGGTCGAGGTGGAGATCGTCGATCCAGGCACCGCCGACGCGGGACACGAGGACGGCTCTTGCCGTGCCGTCGAATCCGGCCGGAGGGGTCTCGTCCACGATCACGCCCGCCAGTTCCGAGCGGTCGGCGAGAAGTTCCACGACGAGAGCCTGCACATCGGGGAAGACGCTCGGGGAAGAGGGCATGCCAGGGGTACTCCTTTCCTAGGGAGAGCGGCTGACGCACGGCGGCGGAGCCGCGCCCCCGGAGGGTGGGGGCACAGCTCCGCCGCTGCACCTATTGTGATCCATGGCGTGCGTGCGCGCAACTAACTAGTCGGGTGGCTCAATGCTCTCCGCTCGGGAGCCCCCTGCGTTACTCTGCGATTTATCGAACGAAAGTTCGAGTAGAGGCGGTGTGACGCGCAGAGCGCCGTACGGGCGTGAGGAGCGGTGAGCATTGGCGACGAGTACGACGGCAGGGCGGACAGTGGGGGTGGGACGCTCGTGGTGATCAGCGCGCAGGAGCGGCTGGCGGATGTGGTGGCGGCTGCCGTGGAGGTGGCCGCCGAGACGGCGGAGGCCGGCACCTATACGGCGGAGGTGGGGAGATGCCTCACGTCGGTCGTCGGCAAGGTCGGCGCCCGCATCGCCCTCGACGCCGAGATGCGCGGGTTCACCAGCGGCTGGCAGGAGGCCGTGGCGCTCATGGCGCCCAAGGCGCCCGCGAGCGCCCAGGTCTTCCGGATGCCCGGACGGGCCTCGGACGGACAGGGCCAGGACCGCCTGGACCACGCCAGACGGCCCGACGGCCAGGACCGCCCGGACCACGCCAGACGGCCCGACGGCCCGGACCGCCTGCGCCGCGGTGACGCGCGGCGCCCGGGCCGCACCGAAAGTCCCTGACCGCACCGCGTGTTCGGCGCCGGACACGGAAGGCGTCGGGCCGGCCACCCCCGGGGGTGGCCGGCCCGACGCCTTCTTCCTCTTCTTCCGTACGTCACCTCGTGAGCGGTCTCCCGCGCACCGCCCGCTCGGCGGCGAACACGTCCTCCAGCCGGTACAGCTGTGCCCGGCCGCGCTGCCCGGCCGCCGCGAGGTACCCGAGCTGCACCCACTTGCGGATGGTGGCCGGAGCGACGTCCACCTCCTGGGCCGCGAGTACGCCGGTGATCAGTACCGCCCGCGCCGCCGTACGGGGCGGGGCCTGACCGGCGCTCACCGGCGCTTCCCGCCCCGGCGCACGGCTGCCCCGGAGGGCGGCGCCCCACCGTCCGCCATTCCCGCGGCGATGTCCGCCGCACTCGTCCCGGCCGCCTCGATCAGCTCCGGCCAGGCGTTTTCCGGCCACAGGTGACGGAAGGCCGGGTCGCCCACGCAGTCGCACCCGGAATCGGTGCAGCGGCACGCCGGATTGACGCACACCAGCGCCCGCCGCTCGGGGAACGCGCGCAGGGAGACCGAGTCGCACCACGGGCACCGCCCGCTCACCCGCACCACGCTCTCCGTCTCTCCGAGCGCCCTGGCGCACCGCCTGGCCAGCCTGCGCAGCTCGTCCCGCACATGGCCGGCCAGCACGGCGTCTGCGGCGACGCGCTCCAGGAGGGCCGTGATGTTGAGCAGCCGCCGCCCCACCGGGGCCCGGCGCGGCCGGCCGAGGCCGAGCCGGTCGAGGACCGCTTCCTCCAACTCGACCACGCCGTCGGTGATGTCGCGGATGGCGTCGGACACATACAGCCGTACGGGAGCGGCGGAGTGCCCCGGGACCGTCAGGCCGTGCCGCTGCTCGTTCAGCAGCGCCTCCCGGCGCTCCGCCTCGGTCCGGGCGGCGCGGCACGCGAGCCGGGCCTGACCGGGGGCGTGCCGCTCCGCCTCCGACGGCCCCCGGCCCGGGGCGAGTTCGATGAGGAGTTCGGGGAACTGGCGGATCAGCGTCCCGGCCCAGAGCCCGGCGTCGCGGGCCGCGGTCGTGCCGTCGCCGGACGACGGGGAAGGGGAAGATGCGGCGTGTGTCATGAGGTCCTCCGGGTGCGGCCGGCCGCGGTCGCGCGGGCGGGGGCCGTTCGTTCGTTCGTCCTGGGGCGGGCGGTGGTCACCGGTGTGCGCCGTCGAGCGCGACGGGCCGGCCGTTGCGCCACAGCCGCCCGGCGCTGACGCCGTCGAACCAGCTCTCGCCGGGGGCCACGGTCTCCTCGCACTGCCGCCGCACCGGGCAGCGGGCGCAGGCGCGCAGGGCCGGGGCGGCGTCGGCGGCCCGGCGGGCGAAGACGACGGCGGGGGAGAGGCCGGAGCACGCTGCGGCCGAACGCCAGCCGGAGGCATCCCCGGCCTCGGTGGGAAGAACTGCGGAAGATACGGACATGACGGGGCTCCCAGCTGACCGAGACGGGTCCAAGTTGTTGCGAGCTCGCACACTGACATGTTGCGCGTGGGCGCGCAACTAAGTTCTGGTGATCTCCTGCACCAAATGCTTACAATTGATTGCGCGCAAGCGTGTAACTCCGTGCGTGCGAGCGCGTTAGTCTGGCTGCGCCTTGGAGGGAGGCGACCACCTGTGAGCAGCAGCGACCTTGACCAGTTCACGGCGTGGATCGAGGAACTGATCCGCGCACGGGGATACGACATCGACAGCTCGCGCGGCGGCGGCAAGTCGCGCCTCGCCGACGAGGCGGGCGTGCACCGGGCGGCCATCACCCGGCTGCTCCAGGGCCAGAGCATGCCGGACCTGGAGACCACCCGGCGGCTCGCGCACGTCCTGCGCGTCCCGGTGCGCGAGATGCTGATCCGTTCGGGCCGGCTCTCCGAGGAGGACCTGCCCCTGCCGGACCTCGGGGGCGCCCCGTCCGCCGCCGCGCCGCCGCTCCGGCTGACCTTGGAGGAAGCCGCGGCCGGGCTCGGCGTCCCGCGCGACCAGTGGGACATGTTCATCAGGGTTGCCGGGCAGTTCCTGCCGGCGGGCGCGGAGACGGACGCCGCGCGGGTCGCGTCCGAGTAGCGCACGTCCACATCCCTGAGGAGTCGTCCACATCCCTGGGGAATCATCCACATCCCTGAGGAAGGGGCGGGGAAGGCCTTTCGGGTTCCGAGCAGGGGTGGCCGGTATGATTTTTCTCGGCCTGGCCCCCGCGCGTGCAGGCTCCTTGTCAGTCGGGGCGACCGACAGGACGTGAAAGTGAGCCGTGCATGGTCGAGCGTGACGAGCGCGCCCGCTCGGCGCGCGGCTCGCCCCGCGGGCCCGGCCCCGCCCGCGAACGGGGCGAGCGGGCGGACCCGGCCGGCCATGACGAGCCGAAGGGGAGCGGCCCCGGCCCGGGGTCCGGCGAGCCGTCCGACGGTCTCTCCGCCCTGCTCGCCACGCTCGGGACGTATCTGGAGCGGCACTCCCCGGCGGACGTCGCCATCCTGCTCCGCGCGGAGTTGGAGCGGCGCGAGTTCCTCGCCTACACCCAAGGCTGGCGGGACGCCGCCGACGCGTACGAACCCGCTCTGGAGCAGGCGCGGCGCATCGCCCAGAGCCGCAGGCTGAGGCTCGTCGGCCGGACCCCGGGCCAGGCCGCCGTCATCCCGTTTCCCCAGGACGCGTCCGGTGCGGCGTGGCACGTTCCGCTGCCCGAGCCGGACGCTCCGGTGCGGGGCGCCGCGGGCGCCGAAGCCACGGACGCCTCCCGGGCCGACGACGTACCGGGCAAGCCGGCCCCCTCGCCCGTCGTTCCGCGCCGTGCCGCCCAGCCCGGCTCCGGACTGGTGGCGAAGAACCGGAAATCCCGGGCGCCGACCATTCCGCGCCTGGCCGTCCAGCGGCCGGGCCGCCCCGATCCCCGGAGCCAGGGGCAGCGTGCGGATTCGGGGGACCGGGAGGAACAGGAAGGCCGCCGTCCCCCGGGGCGGCGGCCGTGACGGGCGCGGCGCCGCCCGGCCGCGGTGGCCTGCGGTCCGGGTGTGCCGGGGGTGGACATCATTTGTTTTGACCCACGTCCGTGAGGTAGGTACGCTCAAGCCTTGTGCCTGGGGTGTGCCTGGGCTCGTGCGCGTGTCCTCAACCGCAGCGCGAGTCCGTCAGTGGCCACCGCAATCTGCGCCCCTTCCGCCCCCGGGCGGGAGTCCGCAGTATTCGACACACCCGACCGCGTGGGTCGGCGATGTTCCAGGTTAGTTTCACGAACGGCACACAGAAACCGGAGAAGTAGTGCCTACGATCCAGCAGCTGGTCCGGAAGGGCCGGCAGGACAAGGTCGAGAAGAACAAGACGCCCGCGCTCGAGGGTTCGCCCCAGCGTCGCGGTGTCTGCACGCGTGTGTTCACGACCACCCCGAAGAAGCCGAACTCGGCCCTCCGTAAGGTCGCGCGTGTGCGTCTGACCTCCGGCATCGAGGTCACGGCCTACATCCCGGGTGAGGGACACAACCTGCAGGAGCACTCCATCGTGCTCGTGCGTGGTGGCCGTGTGAAGGACCTGCCGGGTGTTCGTTACAAGATCATCCGCGGCTCCCTTGACACCCAGGGTGTCAAGAACCGCAAGCAGGCCCGCAGCCGCTACGGCGCCAAGAAGGAGAAGTAAGAATGCCTCGTAAGGGCCCCGCCCCGAAGCGCCCGGTCATCATCGACCCGGTCTACAGCTCTCCTCTTGTCACCTCGCTGATCAACAAGATCCTGCTCGACGGCAAGCGTTCCACCGCCGAGCGGATCGTGTACGGCGCCATGGAAGGCCTCCGCGAGAAGACCGGCAACGACCCGGTCATCACGCTGAAGCGCGCGCTTGAGAACGTCAAGCCCTCGCTCGAGGTCAAGTCCCGCCGTGTCGGTGGCGCCACCTACCAGGTGCCGATCGAGGTCAAGCCCGGTCGCGCCTCCACCCTCGCTCTGCGCTGGCTCGTCGGTTACTCCCGCGCCCGCCGCGAGAAGACCATGACCGAGCGCCTCATGAACGAACTGCTCGACGCCTCCAACGGCCTCGGCGCTTCGGTCAAGAAGCGTGAGGACACCCACAAGATGGCCGAGTCCAACAAGGCCTTCGCGCACTACCGCTGGTAGTCGCTACCCCCATCGAGACCGAGAGAAGACTGAGCCTTATGGCCACCACTTCGCTTGACCTGGCCAAGGTCCGCAACATTGGGATCATGGCCCACATCGACGCGGGCAAGACGACCACCACTGAGCGGATCCTCTTCTACACCGGTGTGAGCTACAAGATCGGTGAAGTCCACGACGGCGCTGCCACGATGGACTGGATGGAGCAGGAGCAGGAGCGCGGCATCACGATCACGTCCGCCGCGACGACCTGCCACTGGCCGCTCAACAATGTTGACCACACCATCAACATCATCGACACCCCGGGTCACGTCGACTTCACCGTCGAGGTGGAGCGTTCGCTCCGCGTCCTCGACGGCGCCGTCACCGTGTTCGACGGTGTCGCGGGCGTCGAGCCGCAGTCCGAGACTGTCTGGCGTCAGGCGGACCGCTACGGCGTGCCGCGTATCTGTTTCGTCAACAAGCTCGACCGCACCGGTGCGGACTTCTTCCGCTGCGTCGAGATGATCGTGGACCGCCTCGGCGCGACCCCGATCGTCATGCAGCTCCCCATCGGCGCCGAAGCGGACTTCACGGGCGTTGTCGACCTCGTGTCGATGAAGGCCTTCGTGTACCCCGAAGAGGCCGCCAAGGGCGAGATGTACAACGTCGTCGAGATCCCGGACAACCTCAAGGAGTCCGCCGCCGAGTGGCGCGGCAAGCTCCTCGAGGCCGTGGCCGAGAACGACGACGCCATGATGGAGCTGTACCTGGAGGGCAACGAGCCCACCCAGGAGCAGCTGCACGAGGCCATCCGCCGCATCACGCTGGCGTCGAAGGGCAGTGCCGACTCCGTCACCGTCACCCCGGTGTTCTGTGGCACCGCGTTCAAGAACAAGGGCGTCCAGCCCCTGCTCGACGCGGTCGTGCGCTACCTGCCTTCCCCCTGGACGTCGAGGCCATCGAGGGCCACGACGTGAAGGACCCGGAGAAGGTCGTCGCACGCAAGCCCTCGGACGACGAGCCGTTCTCCGGCCTGGCGTTCAAGATCGCGAGCGACCCGCACCTCGGCAAGCTCACCTTCGTCCGGATCTACTCCGGTCGCCTGGAGGCCGGCACCGCGGTGCTGAACTCCGTCAAGGGCAAGAAGGAGCGCATCGGCAAGATCTACCGCATGCACGCGAACAAGCGTGAGGAGATCGCATCGGTGGGCGCCGGCGACATCATCGCCGTCATGGGTCTGAAGCAGACCACCACCGGTGAGACGCTGTGTGACGACAAGAACCCGGTCATCCTGGAGTCCATGGACTTCCCGGCGCCGGTCATTCAGGTCGCCATCGAGCCGAAGTCCAAGGGTGACCAGGAGAAGCTGGGTGTCGCCATCCAGCGCCTCTCGGAGGAGGACCCCTCCTTCCAGGTGCACTCCGACGAGGAGACCGGCCAGACCATCATCGGTGGTATGGGCGAGCTTCACCTCGAGGTGCTCGTCGACCGCATGAAGCGCGAGTTCCGCGTCGAGGCGAACGTCGGCAAGCCCCAGGTCGCGTACCGCGAGACGATCCGCAAGGCCGTCGAGCGCATCGACTTCACGCACAAGAAGCAGACTGGTGGTACCGGCCAGTTCGCGAAGGTGCAGATCGCCATCGAGCCCATCGAGGGCGGCGACGCGTCGTACGAGTTCGTCAACAAGGTCACCGGTGGCCGCATCCCCCGTGAGTACATTCCCTCGGTGGACGCGGGTGCCCAGGAAGCCATGCAGTTCGGCATCCTGGCCGGTTACGAGATGGTCGGCGTCCGCGTCACCCTTCTCGACGGTGGTTACCACGAGGTCGACTCCTCGGAGCTCGCCTTCAAGATCGCCGGTTCGCAGGCGTTCAAGGAGGGTGCCCGCAAGGCCTCTCCCGTGCTCCTCGAGCCGATGATGGCCGTCGAGGTCACCACGCCCGAGGACTACATGGGCGATGTCATCGGCGACCTCAACTCCCGCCGTGGCCAGATCCAGGCCATGGAGGAGCGCAGCGGCGCTCGCGTCGTGAAGGGCCTCGTGCCCCTCTCGGAGATGTTCGGCTACGTCGGAGACCTCCGCAGCAAGACCTCGGGTCGCGCAAGCTACTCGATGCAGTTCGACTCCTACGCCGAGGTTCCGCGGAACGTCGCCGAGGAGATCATCGCGAAGGCCAAGGGCGAGTAACTCTCCCGAGCTCACGCTTTAGGCTTGTCACCGGAGCCCGGTGGGCACGCGGCACAGCGCGTCAGCACTGTGCCGCGTCCCCGGCCCCGGCACCCCAGCAAAGATCACCCTGGCGCCGATGAAGCAAGGCGTACAGAACCACTCAGGAGGACCCCAGTGGCGAAGGCAAAGTTCGAGCGGACTAAGCCCCACGTCAACATCGGCACCATCGGTCACATCGACCACGGTAAGACGACCCTCACGGCCGCCATTACCAAGGTGCTGCACGACGCGTACCCGGACCTGAACGAGGCCTCGGCCTTCGACCAGATCGACAAGGCTCCCGAAGAGCGCCAGCGCGGTATCACCATCTCCATCGCGCACGTCGAGTACCAGACGGAGTCGCGTCACTACGCGCACGTCGACTGCCCGGGTCACGCGGACTACATCAAGAACATGATCACGGGTGCCGCGCAGATGGACGGCGCCATCCTCGTGGTCGCCGCCACCGACGGCCCGATGCCGCAGACCAAGGAGCACGTCCTCCTGGCCCGCCAGGTCGGCGTCCCCTACATCGTCGTCGCCCTGAACAAGGCCGACATGGTGGACGACGAGGAGATCCTGGAGCTCGTCGAGCTCGAGGTCCGTGAGCTCCTCTCCGAGTACGAGTTCCCGGGCGACGACGTTCCGGTCGTCAAGGTCTCGGCGCTCAAGGCGCTCGAGGGCGACAAGGAGTGGGGCCAGTCGGTCCTGAACCTGATGGCCGCCGTGGACGAGTCCATCCCGCAGCCCGAGCGTGACGTCGAGAAGCCGTTCCTCATGCCGATCGAGGACGTCTTCACGATCACCGGTCGCGGTACGGTCGTCACCGGCCGCATCGAGCGTGGTGTCCTGAAGGTCAACGAGACCGTCGACATCGTCGGTATCAAGACCGAGAAGACCACCACCACGGTCACCGGCATCGAGATGTTCCGCAAGCTGCTCGACGAGGGCCAGGCCGGTGAGAACGTCGGTCTGCTCCTCCGTGGCATCAAGCGCGAGGACGTCGAGCGCGGCCAGGTCATCATCAAGCCCGGCTCGGTCACCCCGCACACCGAGTTCCAGGCGCAGTCCTACATCCTGTCGAAGGACGAGGGTGGCCGTCACACCCCCTTCTTCAACAACTACCGCCCGCAGTTCTACTTCCGTACCACGGACGTGACGGGCGTTGTGACCCTTCCCGAGGGCACCGAGATGGTCATGCCGGGTGACAACACCCTCATGGACGTCGCGCTGATCCAGCCGGTCGCCATGGAAGAGGGCCTGAAGTTCGCCATCCGTGAGGGTGGCCGGACCGTGGGCGCCGGCCAGGTCACCAAGATCATCAAGTAGTTTCTGCTTGGTCCTTGGACCTGGTGGCTCACTGAGCTGCAAGAAGGGCCCCGCACCTCGAAAGAGGTGCGGGGCCCTTCGGCGTACGGCCGGGTTCCCCGGCAGAGCATGGCTGTAGGGCCCCGGTACCTCGGGCGGTGAGGTACGGGGGCCCTACGGTTCAGGGGGACGGCGGACCGGTCAGGTGCCCGCCGTCCCGGGTGGGGCGTCCGGTCAGACGCCCGCGATCGACTGGATCCAGGACCGGTACGCGGTGACGTTCGTGTACGCGGTCGTGGTCTGGCGGTCGCTGGTGGAGGCGACGCCGACCTGGATGCCGTTGGCCGTCATCGGGCCGCCGGAGTCGCCGCCGGCCGTGATGCCGTTGCCGCGGCGGGCGCAGATCGCCGAGCCGCCGTACGCGTCACCGCAGCCGCCGGTGACCGTCACGTTGGCGACCTTCAGGTAGCGCGACTGGCAGTTCGCCTCCGAGCCGCACTGCGAGGTCGCGCCCCAGCCCCAGACCTGGACGCTCTGGCCGACGCTCACCGAGCCGGGCGAGCCGAGGCGGGAGTAGGTCGCCTGCACCGAGCGGTCCAGCCGCACCAGTGCCAGGTCCGAGCTGTGGGTGTAGGTCTGGACGCCGTTCGCGACGACACCGCCGCTGTGCTGGTCGAGGCTGCCGATGCGGAACGACAGGCCGCCGCCGGTGACGCAGTGCTTGGCGGTGAGGATCCAGGTCGGCGCGATGATCGTCGCCGAACAGGTCTCTCTGCCGTTCGAGAAGAGCCGGGCGGCCCAGGGCGCGTTGGTCGCCTGGCCGCCGCCGATGATCTGGGTGCTCGGCGGCGGGGCGTCCTGGAGCGGCGGCGCGGGTGCGGCCGTCGCGGACGGTGCGAAGAGCGAGAGGACGCAGGCCGCTGCCGCGGCGACAGCGGGCATGAGCCGGGATATGCGCATGATGCCTCGTTTCGCGTGACACGCTGGGTAGGCGTGTCCGTGGGGGATGGTGGGCAACAGGGTGCCGGAGCGCGACGAGGGCGGGGTACTAACGTTTGGCCATAACGCGGCGTTATGGGGCGGGAGTTGGGGGAAGCGGTTCCTTCTGCGGCCGCCACACCCAGGGGGCTGCGTCCGGGCCGAAGCCCACGACCACGGGCCGGCCGTCCGCCGCGCCCAGGTGGAGGGCGGCGCCGTCCAGGGCGACGGGGCCCCGGGACCGTACGGTCACTTTCTCGGCGGTACGTATCCGGATCCGGCCCTCCGCGGACCGGCCGAGCAGGACCGGGCCGGCCGGTGACGCGGCGGCGGTCACCGGACCGTACCCCCCGAAGCGGGGCGCGGGCGCGGCTCCGGCCCGTACGGCGACGAGCCGCTCGCGCGCGGCGGGCCGGTAGTACAGCTCCACGGACCCGTCGGGCGCGGGGAGTGCGCCGGGCGCGTGCGCGGGGACGGGGGAGCCGTTGAGCTGGGTGCGGGCCGTGACGTCGGTGCCCGGGGCGTCCTGGGTCCAGTGGTGCACGGCATGGTGCCCGGCCGCGTACACATGGACGCGCCCCGCCGTGTCCACGACCGGGGTCACCCCGTCCTGGATCTCGCCGCCGCCCATGTCCCGCCAGCCGCTCCAGCGGCCGGTGACCGCGTTGCGCACCCGGGTGCTCAGCCCCTTCTCCGCGTTCCGGACGAAGAGGTGGACGCGGCCGTCCGGGGCGGTGACGGCGACCGGGGTTCCGATGCGGCGGCCGTGGTCGGGGCCCGTCGCGGGGTTGCCGAGGCCCCGCCAGGCGAGGAAGGGGCCGCCGGGGGAGCGCTGCTCCAGGAGCACGATCTCGCGTTCGTTGTCCGCGCCGTGCCCGCCGAGCGCAGCGAACCGCAGCCCGAACAGCAACTGCCGCCCGTCCGCCGTCACCGCGGCGCCCAGCACCGGGGCGAGCGGGCCGCCGCCGAGGTCGTCCGGCGCGTCCCAGACCCCGCTGCCGGGCGCGCTCTCGCGCCACCGGACGGCGCGCAGCCCGAGCACCCCGTAGACGGTGAGCCGGCCGTCCGCCCCGGCGGCGACTTGGGCGCGGGGGCCCGGATAGCGGTGGTGGGTGGAGCGCACCCACCCCTTCCGGTTGGTGAGCGGCCGGTCGCCGCCCACGTTGTAGTCCCCGCAGCCGGAGGGGTTGCCGCACTCCCAGTCGGGCGCGCCGCCGTACGGGACGAGGTGGGCGGCCTTGCGCTCCAGCACCGCGGGCGGCAGGTTCTTGGGCCAGTGCCGGTTGTAGTACCCCCGGAACGAGGCGACCACGAACCCGGGCACCGGCTCCCCGCGCCCCGTCGCCCGCGCCACCCAGCGGATCAGGGCCGCCCAGGCGAAGCACCCGGCCGCGGTGTGGTCGGCGTGGTCGGAGTACCCGCGCTGCTCGCTGTCCCGGCGGCGCTCGTACTCGCTGCTGAACTGGAGGTCCGGGTCCGGGTCGAGGGTGTGCACCACGGTCGGCCGGTACTCCTCCAGCAGCCCGGTGAGGACGTCGATCAGCGACTCGTACGTATACGAACCGGCGCGCTCCAGAGGGGAGTTGTCGGCGACGACGGTGCGCAGCACGAGCCGTCGGTCCCGCCAGAGGCTGGGCAGCCCGGGGCGGCCGCGCCCGGTGTGCATCGCGGTGTTGAGGAAGACCAGCTCGACCCGGCGGACGCCGTCGGTCAGGACGTCTCTCTCGGCCCGGTGGCCGCCGTGCAGGGCGGCCACCGATCTCTGCCAGGGCGTGAACCGGTCGAGCCCGAGCAGCTCGGCGTACGCCTGGCGCAGGCCCTGATGGCGGGAGGAGGAGTACGCGGCACGGTCGGGGGCCGGGCGGGGCGCGCCGGGGATCTTGTTGACGCCGTCCGCCTCGCCCGCGGTGAGATACACGCAGACCAGCGGGGTCCCGGCGTCCAGGGCCTCACGGGTGTCCGGGTTCATGAAGTACAGATCGTCGTCCGGGTGGGCCAGCACTTGCAGCACCAGGGCGCGCCGGGTGCTCGCTATGGCCAGACCGGGCGCCGGGTCCGCCTCCGGCCCGCGCCGCCGGGGAGGCGGTACGGCGCACCCGGCGGTGGCCGCGGCGCCGGCCGCTCCGGCCGCGAGGAGCAGGGTGCGCCGGGGCATCCGTATCCGGCCCGGGACAGATCGATCCACCACGCCGCGCACTCCGTCCGCTCCCGCTTCCCCCGCAGCGGGCGAACGGCCGCCCCGTCCTGCGTCACTCCTGGGTCTCCGCGCAGGTCAGCGGTGGTCGAGCCGCGCCTGCGGGGAGGAGACGGACGGAGGGGCGGACGGGTTGCCCGGTGAGGGTGTGGGCTTGCGCACCAGGTGTGCGCCGCGGGCGTCCGGGATCGCCGCAGAGGCCCGTGCGGGTGCCGTCCCCGGGCGTCCGTGGGGGTTCCGGTCCGCCGGATGCGCGCCCGCGTTTGATCACACGCTCGCTCGGGGTAGGATTCCCGACTCGATTGGCCAGGCCCGCGCCCCGTATGGCACACTGACCAGGTTGCTCGGTTGAGTGTCAATGCTGCGCGCCTCCCGCCGGGAGGACCGGAAGCGAGTCCCACAGTACTCGTCGGCCCTGATGGGCCGGACGTACGGGAATCTTCCGGGAAGCAATGCAGGGCGTCGGCCAGGCACCCGGTGGGTGTTCCGCCCCCGGTTCCGCGGTCCTCGGGCCCGCACCCCCTTGGTTGGGATCTCCTCCGGGAGATTTTCGTAGAGGGGATGCGACACGCCCGACCGCGTGGGTCGGAGGGGGAGTCCAGAGAACCCCCGGGTTCCAGAGCGTTAAACAGAGAGACAGGACTACTAGTAGCCATGGCGGGACAGAAGATCCGCATCCGGCTCAAGGCCTACGACCACGAGGTCATCGACTCCTCGGCGAAGAAGATCGTCGAGACGGTGACCCGCACTGGTGCGTCGGTCGCGGGCCCGGTGCCGCTGCCCACTGAGAAGAACGTGTACTGCGTCATCAAGTCGCCGCACAAGTACAAGGACTCTCGCGAGCACTTCGAGATGCGCACCCACAAGCGCCTCATCGACATCCTCGACCCCACGCCGAAGACGGTTGACTCGCTGATGCGTCTCGACCTGCCGGCCGGCGTCGACATCGAGATCAAGCTCTGAGGGGACGGGCCGAGATGAGCAAGAACATCAAGGGCGTCCTGGGCGAGAAGCTCGGCATGACCCAGGTCTGGGACGAGAACAACCGGGTTGTCCCGGTGACCGTCGTCAAGGCCGGTCCGTGCGTCGTGACGCAGGTTCGCACCAACGACAGCGACGGCTACGAAGCGGTCCAGATCGCCTTCGGCGAGATCGACCCGCGCAAGGTGAACAAGCCCCTCAAGGGTCACTTCGCCAAGGCCGACGTCACCCCGCGCCGCCACCTGGTCGAGCTCCGCACCCCTGACGCCAGCGAGTACACGCTGGGCCAGGAGGTCACCGCCGCTGTGTTCGAGTCCGGCGTCAAGGTTGACGTCACGGGCAAGAGCAAGGGCAAGGGCTTCGCCGGTGTCATGAAGCGTCACAACTTCAAGGGCCTCGGCGCCGGGCACGGCACCCAGCGCAAGCACCGTTCCCCCGGTTCCATCGGTGGCTGCGCCACCCTGGGCGTGTCTTCAAGGGCATGCGCATGGCGGGCCGCATGGGTAACGAGCGCGTCACCACCCAGAACCTGACCATCCACGCGGTTGACGCGGAGAAGGGTCTGCTCCTCATCAAGGGCGCGGTCCCCGGTCCGAACGGCGGCCTCGTCCTGGTCCGTACCGCGGCCAAGGGGGCTTGAGGTAATGAGCACCATTGACATCCTTTCGCCGGCAGGCGACAAGGCCGGTACCGTCGAGCTCCCCGCGGAGATCTTCGACGCGAAGACCAGCGTTCCGCTGATCCACCAGGTCGTTGTCGCTCAGCTGGCGGCTGCCCGTCAGGGCACGCACAAGACCAAGCGCCGCGGTGAAGTCCGCGGTGGTGGTAAGAAGCCTTACCGCCAGAAGGGCACCGGCCGCGCCCGTCAGGGTTCGACCCGCGCCCCGCAGTTCGCCGGCGGTGGCGTCGTCCACGGCCCGCAGCCGCGTGACTACTCGCAGCGGACCCCGAAGAAGATGAAGGCCGCCGCCCTGCGCGGTGCCCTCTCGGACCGGGCCCGTCACTCCCGTATCCACGTCGTCACCGGCGTGGTCGAGGGTGCCGCCTCCACGAAGGCCGCCAAGACGCTGCTCGGCAAGATCTCGGAGCGCCAGAACCTGCTCCTGGTCGTCGACCGCGCCGACGAGGCCGCGTGGCTGTCCGCGCGCAACCTGCCCCAGGTGCACATCCTGGAGCCGGGCCAGCTCAACACGTACGACGTGATCGTCTCTGACGACGTGGTCTTCACCCAGGCCGCTTTCGAGTCCTTCGTGTCTGGCCCCCAGACCGCTGAGACCGAAGGGAGCGCCGCCTGATGAGCGAGGCGACCGTTACCAGCAAGACGTACTCGGACCCGCGTGACGTTCTCGTCAAGCCCGTGGTCTCCGAGAAGAGCTACGCGCTGCTCGACGAGAACAAGTACACGTTCATCGTCGCGCCCGGCTCCAACAAGACCCAGATCAAGCAGGCCGTCGAGGCGGTCTTCTCGGTCAAGGTCACCGGGGTCAACACGATCAACCGGCAGGGCAAGCGCAAGCGCACCCGCACCGGTTTCGGCAAGCGCGCCGACACGAAGCGCGCCATCGTGACCCTCGCCGAGGGCGACCGTATCGACATCTTCGGCGGCCCGACCTCCTAACGGAGTTCGAGTCGTCCGGAATCGGACGAGGACTGAGAAATGGGTATCCGCAAGTACAAGCCGACGACCCCGGGCCGTCGTGGCTCCAGCGTCGCCGACTTTGTCGAGATCACGCGGTCCACGCCGGAGAAGTCGCTGGTCCGCCCCCTGCACAGCAAGGGCGGCCGTAACAACGCCGGTCGTGTGACCGTTCGCCACCAGGGTGGTGGCCACAAGCGCGCCTACCGCGTGATCGACTTCCGTCGTCACGACAAGGACGGCGTGCCGGCCAAGGTCGCGCACATCGAGTACGACCCGAACCGCACCGCGCGCATCGCGCTGCTGCACTACGCGGACGGCGAGAAGCGTTACATCGTCGCTCCCCGTGGCCTGTCGCAGGGCGACCGTGTCGAGAACGGTCCGACCGCCGACATCAAGCCCGGTAACAACCTGGCGCTGCGCAACATCCCGGTCGGTACGACCATCCACGCCATCGAGCTGCGGCCCGGCGGCGGCGCGAAGTTCGCCCGTTCCGCGGGTGCCTCCGTGCAGCTGCTGGCGAAGGAGGGCACCATGGCCCACCTTCGTATGCCGTCGGGTGAGATCCGCCTGGTCGACGCGCGCTGCCGCGCGACGATCGGTGAGGTCGGCAACGCCGAGCAGTCGAACATCAACTGGGGCAAGGCCGGCCGCATGCGCTGGAAGGGCGTCCGCCCGACCGTCCGCGGTGTCGCGATGAACCCGGTTGACCACCCGCACGGTGGTGGTGAAGGCAAGACCTCCGGTGGTCGTCACCCGGTCTCGCCGTGGGGTCAGAAGGAGGGTCGTACGCGTGCTCCCAAGAAGGCGAGCAACAAGTACATCGTCCGCCGCCGCAAGACGAACAAGAAGCGCTAGGAGCGGGTTTAGATGCCGCGCAGTCTCAAGAAGGGGCCCTTCGTCGACGGACACCTCATCAAGAAGGTGGACGTACAGAACGAGGCAGGCACCAAGAACGTCATCAAGACCTGGTCCCGTCGCTCGATGATCGTCCCGGCCATGCTGGGTCACACCATCGCGGTGCACAACGGCAAGATCCACGTCCCGGTGTTCGTCACCGAGTCGATGGTCGGCCACAAGCTCGGCGAGTTCTCGCCGACTCGCACCTTCCGCGGCCACGTCAAGGACGACCGGAAGTCGAAGCGCCGCTAAGCGCGGGGTGGAAACGACTATGACTTACACCGAAGGGACAACCATGGAAGCCAGGGCCCAGGCGCGGTACATCCGCGTCACGCCCATGAAGGCCCGCCGCGTGGTGGACCTCATCCGTGGCATGGATGCCACGGAGGCTCAGGCGGTCCTGCGTTTCGCCCCGCAGGCCGCGAGCGTGCCGGTTGGCAAGGTGCTGGACAGCGCCATCGCCAACGCTGCACACAACTACGACCACACCGACGCCTCTTCGCTGGTCATCAGCGAGGCGTACGTGGACGAGGGCCCGACCCTGAAGCGGTTCCGTCCGCGTGCTCAGGGCCGTGCCTACCGGATCCGTAAGCGGACCAGCCACATCACCGTGGTCGTCAGCAGCAAGGAAGGAACCCGGTAATGGGCCAGAAGGTAAACCCGCACGGGTTCCGGCTCGGCATCACCACGGACTTCAAGTCCCGCTGGTACGCCGACAAGCTGTACAAGGACTACGTCAAGGAAGACGTCGCCATTCGTCGCATGATGACGAAGGGCATGGAGCGGGCCGGCATCTCGAAGGTCGAGATCGAGCGCACCCGCGACCGCGTCCGCGTTGACATCCACACCGCCCGCCCGGGCATCGTCATCGGTCGCCGTGGCGCCGAGGCCGATCGCATCCGCGGCGAGCTGGAGAAGCTGACCGGCAAGCAGGTCCAGCTGAACATCCTCGAGGTCAAGAACCCCGAGGTGGACGCTCAGCTGGTGGCCCAGGCCGTCGCCGAGCAGCTCTCCTCCCGCGTCTCCTTCCGTCGGGCCATGCGTAAGAGCATGCAGTCCTCGATGAAGGCCGGCGCCAAGGGCATCAAGATCCAGTGCGGCGGTCGCCTCGGCGGCGCCGAGATGTCCCGCTCGGAGTTCTACCGCGAGGGCCGTGTGCCCCTGCACACCCTCCGTGCGAACGTCGACTACGGCTTCTTCGAGGCCAAGACGACCTTCGGCCGCATCGGCGTGAAGGTCTGGATCTACAAGGGCGACGTCAAGAACATCGCCGAGGTTCGCGCCGAGAACGCCGCGGCCCGCGCCGGCAACCGTCCGGCTCGTGGCGGCGCTGACCGCCCGGCCGGCCGCGGTGGCCGTGGTGGCGAGCGTGGCGGTCGCGGCCGTAAGCCGCAGCAGTCGCCGGCAGCCGAGGCCCCCAAGGCCGACGCCGCCGCTGCTCCGGCTGCTGAGAGCACCGGAACGGAGGCCTGACCGAAATGCTGATCCCCCGTAGGGTCAAGCACCGCAAGCAGCACCACCCGAAGCGCAGCGGTATGTCCAAGGGTGGCACGCAGGTTGCGTTCGGCGAGTACGGCATCCAGGCGCTGACCCCGGCGTACGTGACGAACCGTCAGATCGAGTCCGCTCGTATCGCGATGACCCGTCACATCAAGCGTGGCGGCAAGGTCTGGATCAACATCTACCCGGACCGTCCCCTGACGAAGAAGCCTGCCGAGACCCGCATGGGTTCCGGTAAGGGTTCTCCCGAGTGGTGGATCGCGAACGTCAAGCCCGGTCGGGTGATGTTCGAGCTGTCCTACCCGAACGAGAAGATTGCTCGTGAGGCGCTCACCCGCGCTGCTCACAAGCTTCCGATGAAGTGCCGGATCGTTCGGCGCGAGGCAGGTGAGTCGTGATGTCGGCCGGTACCAAGGCGTCCGAGCTGCGCGAGCTGGGCGACGAGGAGCTCCTCAACAAGCTCCGCGAAGCCAAGGAAGAGCTGTTCAACCTCCGCTTCCAGGCGGCGACGGGCCAGCTCGAGAACCACGGCCGGCTCAAGTCCGTCCGTAAGGACATCGCCCGGATCTACACCCTGATGCGTGAGCGCGAGCTGGGCATCGAGACGGTGGAGAGCGCCTGATGAGCGAGAAGACTGTGACTGAGACGAACACCGAGCGCGGTTTCCGCAAGACCCGTGAGGGTCTGGTCGTCAGCGACAAGATGGACAAGACCGTCGTCGTCGCTGTCGAGGACCGTGTGAAGCACGCGCTGTACGGCAAGGTCATCCGCCGTACGAACAAGCTCAAGGCTCACGACGAGCAGAACTCCGCCGGCGTCGGCGACCGTGTCCTCATCATGGAGACGCGTCCGCTGTCCGCCTCGAAGCGCTGGCGCATCGTCGAGATCCTCGAGAAGGCCAAGTAATTCCTGAGGGGTTTCCCTCAGGTCAGTTCCGCCAGGCTCGGTGAGGGAGCCACGTAAGTCACTTACGTGGCTCCCCGCCGGGAACCGGCAGACGATCAGGAGATAGACGTGATCCAGCAGGAGTCGCGACTGCGCGTCGCCGACAACACGGGTGCGAAGGAAATTCTCACCATTCGTGTTCTCGGTGGCTCGGGTCGCCGCTACGCGGGTATCGGTGACGTCATCGTCGCCACCGTCAAGGACGCGATCCCCGGTGGCAACGTGAAGAAGGGTGACGTCGTCAAGGCCGTCATCGTTCGCACCGTCAAGGAGCGTCGTCGTCAGGATGGCTCGTACATCCGCTTCGACGAGAACGCCGCCGTCATTCTGAAGAACGACGGCGACCCCCGCGGCACCCGCATCTTCGGCCCCGTGGGCCGGGAGCTGCGCGAGAAGAAGTTCATGAAGATCATCTCGCTCGCGCCGGAGGTGCTGTAAGCATGAAGATCAAGAAGGGCGACCTGGTCCAGGTCATCACCGGTAAGGACAAGGGCAAGCAGGGCAAGGTCATCGTGGCCTACCCCGCTCAGGACCGCGTCCTCGTCGAGGGTGTCAACCGGGTCAAGAAGCACACCAAGGCCGGTCAGACGGCTCGCGGTTCGCAGACGGGTGGCATTGTGACCACCGAGGCTCCGATCCACGTCAGCAACGTTCAGCTGGTCGTGGAGAAGGACGGCAACAAGGTTGTCACCCGCGTCGGCTACCGCTTTGACGACGAGGGCAACAAGATCCGCGTTGCCAAGCGGACCGGTGAGGACATCTGATGACTGCCACCACTGCGCCGCGTCTCAAGACGCGCTACCGCGAGGAAATCGCCGGCAAGCTGCGTGAGGAGTTCTCGTACGAGAACGTCATGCAGGTTCCCGGTCTGGTCAAGATCGTGGTCAACATGGGTGTGGGCGACGCCGCCCGCGACTCCAAGCTGATCGACGGGGCCGTCCGCGACCTCACCACGATCACCGGCCAGGCCGGCCGTCACGAAGGCCCGCAAGTCCATCGCGCAGTTCAAGCTGCGCGAGGGCCAGCCGATCGGCTGCCACGTCACCCTCCGCGGTGACCGGATGTGGGAGTTCCTGGACCGTACGCTGTCGCTCGCGCTTCCGCGTATCCGTGACTTCCGTGGCCTGTCGCCCAAGCAGTTCGACGGCCGTGGCAACTACACCTTCGGTCTCACGGAGCAGGTCATGTTCCACGAGATCGACCAGGACAAGATCGACCGGGTCCGGGGCATGGACATCACCGTGGTCACCACGGCGACCAACGACGACGAGGGTCGTGCCCTGCTTCGTCACCTCGGCTTCCCGTTCAAGGAGAACTGACCGTGGCGAAGAAGGCTCTGATCGCTAAGGCCGCCCGTAAGCCGAAGTTCGGCGTCCGCGGGTACACCCGCTGCCAGCGCTGCGGCCGGCCCCACTCCGTCTACCGCAAGTTCGGCCTGTGCCGCGTGTGCCTTCGTGAGATGGCTCACCGTGGCGAGCTGCCGGGCGTGACCAAGAGCTCCTGGTAACTCTCCTTCGCCCCCTGGGCGTTGGAAGTTCCCGGAGACTCTCGGTAAGCATCTGGTCGGCAGGAGCCCCGCCTTTCATGCCGTAGGCTTGAAGGGTTGGGCGCCTGCCGCCCAAGACCGACTTACTACGCCGTAGGTCCCCGCGCCGCACCCGTCCCGCCAGTGAGTGGGGAGAGGGATGGCGCATACAGGAAACCCCGGCGAGAGAGGCCGAAGGCCAATTCATGACCATGACTGATCCCATCGCAGACATGCTCACGCGTCTGCGTAACGCGAACTCGGCGTACCACGACTCCGTCGTGATGCCGCACAGCAAGATCAAGTCGCACATCGCGGAGATCCTCCAGCAGGAGGGCTTCATCACCGGCTGGAAGGTCGAGGACGCCGAGGTCGGCAAGAACCTCGTCCTGGAGCTGAAGTTCGGCCCGAACCGCGAGCGTTCGATCGCCGGCATCAAGCGCATCTCGAAGCCGGGTCTGCGTGTGTACGCAAAGTCCACCAACCTGCCGAAGGTCCTCGGTGGCCTGGGCGTGGCGATCATCTCCACGTCCCACGGTCTCCTGACCGGCCAGCAGGCAGGCAAGAAGGGCGTAGGTGGGGAAGTCCTCGCCTACGTCTGGTAGTCGGGAAAGGAAGGAAAGCTCATGTCGCGAATCGGCAAGCTCCCCATCCAGGTTCCCGCCGGTGTGGACGTCACCATCGATGGCCGTACGGTCGCGGTGAAGGGCCCCAAGGGTTCCCTCACGCACACCGTCGCCGCGCCGATCGAGGTCTCCAAGGGTGAGGACGGCGTTCTCAACGTCACCCGCCCGAACGACGAGCGTCAGAACAAGGCCCTCCACGGCCTGTCCCGCACGCTGGTGGCGAACATGATCACCGGCGTGACCGCGGGTTACTCCAAGGCGCTCGAGATCAGCGGTGTCGGTTACCGCGTCCAGGCGAAGGGCTCCAACCTGGAGTTCGCCCTGGGCTACAGCCACCCGATCCTCATCGAGGCGCCGGAAGGCATCACCTTCAAGGTCGAGTCGCCCACGAAGCTCAGCGTCGAGGGCATCGACAAGCAGAAGGTCGGCGAAGTGGCCGCCAACATCCGCAAGCTGCGGAAGCCCGACCCGTACAAGGCCAAGGGCGTCAAGTACGCGGGCGAGGTCATCCGCCGCAAGGTCGGAAAGGCTGGTAAGTAGCCATGGCATACGGTGTGAAGATCGCCAAGGGCGACGCGTACAAGCGCGCTGCTCGCAAGCGGCGCCACATCCGCGTCCGCAAGCACCTGTCGGGTTCGCCGGAGCGGCCCCGTCTGGTCGTGACGCGTTCCAACCGCCACATCGTGGCCCAGGTCATCGACGACATCGCGGGCCACACGCTCGCCTCGGCGTCGACCCTGGACACCTCGATCCGTGGTGGCGAGGGCGACAAGAGCGCCCAGGCCAAGCAGGTCGGCGCCCTGGTCGCCGAGCGTGCCAAGGCTGCAGGCGTCGAGGCCGTCGTGTTTGACCGCGGTGGTAACCAGTACGCCGGGCGGATTGCCGCTCTGGCTGACGCCGCCCGTGAAGCCGGGCTGAAGTTCTAAGCCCCGGTTCCTACGCACAGCGGACGTAACAGAGAGAGGTAATTCCCATGGCTGGACCCCAGCGCCGCGGCAGCGGTGCCGGTGGCGGCGAGCGGCGGGACCGGAAGGGCCGTGACGGTGGCGCCAGCGCCGCCGAGAAGACCGCGTACGTCGAGCGCGTCGTCGCGATCAACCGCGTCGCCAAGGTTGTGAAGGGTGGTCGTCGCTTCAGCTTTACCGCGCTGGTCGTGGTGGGCGACGGTGACGGCACGGTCGGTGTCGGATACGGCAAGGCCAAGGAAGTTCCCGCGGCCATCGCCAAGGGTGTCGAAGAGGCCAAGAAGAACTTCTTCAAGGTCCCCCGCATCCAGGGCACCATCCCTCACCCGATCACGGGCGAGAAGGCAGCGGGCGTCGTCCTGCTCAAGCCGGCTTCCCCCGGTACCGGTGTTATCGCCGGTGGCCCGGTGCGTGCCGTGCTCGAGTGCGCCGGCGTTCACGACATCCTGTCGAAGTCGCTTGGCTCGTCCAACGCGATCAACATTGTGCACGCGACCGTGGAGGCCCTGAAGGGCCTGCAGCGTCCCGAGGAGATCGCGGCCCGCCGCGGTCTGCCCCTCGAGGACGTCGCCCCCGCGGCTCTGCTTCGTGCGCGTGCGGGAGCGGGTGCGTAATGGCTCGCCTCAAGATCACGCAGACGAAGTCGTACATCGGCAGCAAGCAGAACCACCGCGACACCCTGCGTTCGCTCGGGCTCAAGCGCCTGAACGACTCGGTTGTCAAGGAGGACCGCCCCGAGTTCCGCGGCATGGTGCAGACCGTCCGCCACCTCGTGACGGTTGAGGAGGTTGACTGACATGGCGGAGAACAGCCCGCTGAAGGCCCACAACCTCCGGCCTGCCCCGGGCGCCAAGACCGCCAAGACCCGTGTGGGTCGTGGTGAGGCGTCCAAGGGTAAGACCGCAGGCCGTGGTACCAAGGGTACGAAGGCCCGTTACCAGGTTCCGGAGCGCTTCGAGGGTGGCCAGATGCCCCTCCACATGCGTCTCCCGAAGCTCAAGGGCTTCAAGAACCCGTTCCGCACGGAGTACCAGGTCGTGAACCTGGACAAGCTCGCGACGCTCTACCCCGAGGGTGGAGAGGTCACGGTGGCCGACCTGGTCGCCAAGGGTGCCGTGCGCAACAACCACCTCGTCAAGGTCCTCGGACAGGGCGAGATCTCCGTGGCGCTGCAGGTTTCGGTTGACGCCGTCTCCGGCTCCGCCAAGGAGAAGATCACCGCCGCCGGCGGTACGGTCACCGAGCTCGTCTGAGCCCCGGCGACAGAACTGAGCCCGGTCGGCTGCCTCCTCGGAGGCGGCCGGCCGGGTTTTTCGTGCCCGGAACCCTTTCGGTGCGATATACGGGAACCGTAAAGGCTCGGGAAAGGTTGAACGGGTGTCCACCGCACCGGCGGTGGGGGAGGGCAGGGGCGTTCACGTCCCAAATGGTGTGGCTTGGCCGGTCTTTCGCGACGCGGGCCGGGAAGCGGGCCGTGCACCGGTGTGCGGCGCGTGTTTCCTGCTCAGTCCCGGGCCGGGTAGGGTAGCGCCGTTAATCTTTTGTGGCCTCCTTACGATGTAGGGCTGCCCTGTATCCGATCCCATCCAGACCCGTCGCCTCTGACGCACAGCGCGGGGGTCGCAGGAGGCACCGTGTTCACCGCGTTCGCCCGAGCGTTCAAGACGCCCGACCTGCGCAAGAAGCTGCTCTTCACGCTCGGCATGATCGTGATCTACCGGCTCGGGGCGCACATCCCGGCTCCCGGCGTCGACTACACGAAGGTGCAGCAGTGCATCGACCAGGCGGACTCGGGAGGTCTCCTCGGTCTGATGCAGATGTTCAGCGGTGGCGCCCTGCTGCAGATCACCATCTTCGCGCTCGGCATCATGCCGTACATCACGGCGAGCATCATTCTGCAGCTGCTGACCGTCGTGATCCCGCGCCTGGAAGCCCTGAAGAAGGAGGGGCAGTCCGGCACGGCGAAGATCACGCAGTACACGCGTTATCTGACGGTCGCGCTGGCCGTCCTCCAGGGCACCGGTCTCGTCGCCACCGCCCGCAGCGGTGCGCTCTTCCAGAACTGTTCCGTGGGCGACCAGATCGTCGCGGACAAGTCGGTCTTCACCACGGTCATCATGGTCATCACGATGACCGCCGGTACGGCCGCCGTCATGTGGCTCGGTGAGCTGATCACCGACCGCGGCATCGGCAACGGCATGTCGATCCTGATGTTCATCTCGATCGCCGCAACGTTCCCCGGCGCCCTGTGGTCCATCAAGGAGAGCGGCAAGCTGGCCGACGGCTGGATCGAGTTCGGCACCGTCATCCTCATCGGCTTCGTGATGGTCGGCCTCGTCGTCTTCGTCGAGCAGGCCCAGCGCCGCATCCCGGTGCAGTACGCGAAGCGCATGATCGGTCGCCGTTCCTACGGCGGTACGTCCACGTACATCCCGCTCAAGGTGAACCAGGCGGGTGTGATTCCCGTCATCTTCGCCTCGTCGCTGCTCTACATCCCGGCGCTGATCGTCCAGTTCTCCGGCTCCAACGCCGGCTGGGCGACCTGGATCACGGACAACTTCGTGCAGCAGAACGAGCCGTTCTACATGGTGGCGTACTTCCTGCTGATCGTCTTCTTCGCGTTCTTCTATGTGGCCATCTCGTTCAACCCCGACGAGGTCGCCGACAACATGAAGAAGTATGGTGGCTTCATCCCGGGTATCCGCGCAGGTCGTCCTACTGCCGAATACCTGAGCTACGTGCTCAACCGGATCACTTGGCCAGGCTCGCTGTACCTGGCCCTGATCGCTCTTGTGCCGACGATGGCGTTGGCGGGCTTCGGCGGTGCGAACGCGAACTTCCCGTTCGGCGGGACGAGCATCCTCATCATCGTGGGTGTGGGTCTGGAAACCGTGAAGCAGATCGAGAGTCAGCTCCAGCAGCGCAATTACGAAGGGTTCCTCCGCTGATGCGCATCGTCCTCGTCGGGCCTCCGGGTGCCGGCAAGGGAACGCAGGCTGCGTACCTTGCCGACAACCTGTCGATTCCGCACATCTCCACGGGTGACCTCTTCCGCGCCAACATGAGCCAGGGCACCGACCTTGGCAAGCAGGCCCGCGCCTACATCGACGCGGGGCAGCTGGTGCCGGACGAAGTCACCATCGGGATGGCCAAGGACCGCATGTCCCAGTCGGACGCCGTGAACGGCTTCCTGCTGGACGGCTTCCCGCGGAATGTGGGCCAGGCCGAAGCCCTTGACGTGATGCTCAAGGACGAGGGCGTGAAGCTCGACGCGGTTCTCGACCTGGAGGTCCCCGAGGACGAGGTCGTGAAGCGGATCGCGGGCCGCCGCGTCTGCCGCAAGGACAGTGCGCACGTCTTCCACCTGTCCTACAGCCCGCCGAAGACCGAGGGCGTCTGCGACGTCTGCGGCGGCGAGCTGTACCAGCGGCACGACGACAGCGAGGAGACGGTCCGGACCCGGCTGGAGGTCTACCACACGCAGACCGAGCCGATCATCGACTACTACCGGGCCCAGGGCCTGGTGGTGACCATCTCCGCGCTCGGCGAGGTCGCGGACGTGACCGCCCGCGCCATGGACGCGCTGAAGCCCTCCGACGAGAGCTGAGCGTCACCCCGAATCACCCGCTGTGCAAGCCGGCCGCGGCGCCTCTGGGCGCCGCGGCCGACTGCTTGCCCCGTATCGTTGAACACGCCGAGCCGTACCCGTCACCGTCGATGCAGAGAGGCGCCGAGCAATGGTGCAGATCAAGACCCCCGAGCAGATCGCGAAGATGCGCGAGGCGGGCCTGGTGGTCGCTGCCATTCACGCCGCCACCCGTGAGGCGGCCGTTCCCGGGGCCACCACGCACGACCTCGACCAGGTCGCCCGCAAGGTGATCGCCGACCATGGCGCGAAGTCGAACTTCCTCGGGTACGGCGGGTTCCCCGCGACCATCTGCACCTCGGTCAACGAGGTCGTCGTCCACGGCATCCCGGACGAGAAGACGGTCCTGAAGGACGGCGACATCATCTCGATCGACGCCGGCGCGATCGTGGACGGCTGGCACGGTGACGCTGCCTACACGGCCTTCGTGGGCACCGGTCACGCTCCGGAGCTGGTCGAGCTCTCCCGGGTGACCGAGGAGTCGATGTGGGCCGGGATCGCCGCGATGAAGGCGAACGACCGGCTCGTCGACATCTCCCGGGCCATCGAGACCTACATCCGCCGCCAGCCCCGCCCGGCGACCGGGAAGTACGGGATCATCGAGGACTTCGGCGGCCACGGCATCGGCACCGAGATGCACATGGACCCGCACCTGCTGAACTACGTCTCCCGTAAGCGCGGCAAGGGCATCAAGCTGGTCCCCGGCGTCTGCCTGGCGATCGAGCCGATGGTCTCGCTCGGCACGGCGCGGACGGAGACCCTCGCCGATGACTGGACGGTCATCACGACGGACGGCACCTGGTCCTCGCACTGGGAGCACTCCATCGCGCTGACCGAGCAGGGCCCCCTGGTCCTGACCGCTCCGGACTGCGGCAAGGCGAGGCTCGCGAAGTACGGGATCGAGGCCGCGCCGGACCCTCTCGGGTGATGCGACCCTTCCGTGAGGTCTAAGGATCACCCCGGCTGGGCAAACTTGACGGATTCGTCTTTTGGGGTCCGCTGACGTAGACTGACTCGTCGGCTCTGGTGCATCCGTGTGTCCACATGCAATCGCATGGCAGGTACAGGATCGCGGGAGCCGATCAAGGTAGCCGATTCGAAAGGCGAAGCGTGGCCAAGAAGCAAGGTGCCATCGAGATTGAGGGCACCGTGATCGAGTCCCTCCCGAACGCAATGTTCAAGGTGGAGCTCCAGAACGGTCACAAGGTCCTGGCGCACATCAGCGGCAAGATGCGGATGCACTACATCCGTATCCTCCCCGATGACCGGGTTGTGGTGGAGCTCTCTCCGTACGACCTGACGCGTGGCCGGATCGTCTACCGCTACAAGTAGATCTTGCCCCCACCCCGTTTCGGCGGGTGATGGCACTGACCCGGAGAACCTGACATCCCATGAAGGTCAAGCCGAGCGTCAAGAAGATCTGCGACAAGTGCAAGGTGATCCGCCGTCACGGTCGGGTCATGGTCATCTGCGACAACCTGCGCCACAAGCAGCGCCAGGGCTGACGCACGACCGCCTGCATCTCGCAGTTCTTCGCGCGACGCACGTAATACGTACATACGCAGTACCCGTCCAAGCCACGGCTGACGACACCTCCGGCGGGGGCCGGGGACCCGGACGTACCACTGCTCCTCGTGAGCGGTCGGCGGTCGGGAGTGGAACTGCGGAAGACCCCCGATCTAACAACTGGAGCCATTGAATGGCACGCGTTTCAGGTGTTGACATCCCGCGCGAAAAGCGCGTGGAGGTTGCCCTCACCTACGTCTTCGGTATCGGGCGCACCCGGTCCAAGGAGATCCTCGCCGCCACCGGCGTGAACCCGAACACCCGCGTTCGCGACCTGGCCGAGGAAGACCTCGTCAAGATCCGCGAGCACGTGGACGCCAACCTCCGCACCGAGGGTGACCTCCGCCGTGAGGTCCAGGCGAACATCCGCCGCAAGGTCGAGATCGGCTGCTACCAGGGCATCCGCCACCGTCGTGGCCTGCCCGTCCACGGTCAGCGCACCAGCACGAACGCGCGTACCCGCAAGGGCCCGCGTCGCGCCATCGCCGGTAAGAAGAAGCCGGGCAAGAAGTAGTCCTCAGCGGACGCACTGCGGACCTCCGGTTCTCCCGGAACCCGCAGCAACCAGCGGTCTTCGCTGTAGGACCGATCACCTCCCCTCTCCATCTGGAGTCAAGACATGCCCCCCAAGGGTCGTCAGGGCGCAGCCAAGAAGGTGCGTCGCAAGGAAAAGAAGAACGTCGCTCACGGCCACGCGCACATCAAGAGCACGTTCAACAACACCATCGTCTCGATCACGGACCCCTCGGGCAACGTGATCTCCTGGGCCTCCGCCGGCCACGTCGGCTTCAAGGGCTCGCGCAAGTCCACCCCCTTCGCCGCGCAGATGGCCGCCGAGTCGGCCGCCCGCCGCGCGCAGGAGCACGGTATGCGCAAGGTCGACGTCTTCGTCAAGGGTCCCGGCTCCGGCCGTGAGACCGCGATCCGTTCGCTCCAGGCCACCGGCCTGGAGGTCGGTTCGATCCAGGACGTCACCCCGACGCCGCACAACGGCTGCCGTCCGCCGAAGCGTCGTCGCGTCTGACCCGCTACGGCCGGTGACGGCCGTGCGTCAGTAGCGCCGGGTCCGGGCGGTACGCCTCTTACGGGGCGTACCGCCCGTACCCTTGTTACATCTGTCGGGCATCAAATAGTGGGTGCCCACGACTGAAGGATCACCGCATGCTTATCGCTCAGCGTCCGTCGCTGACCGAAGAGGTCGTCGACGAGTTCCGCTCCCGGTTCGTGATCGAGCCGCTGGAGCCGGGCTTCGGCTACACCCTCGGCAACTCCCTCCGCCGTACGCTCCTCTCCTCGATCCCCGGTGCCGCTGTCACCAGCATCCGGATCGACGGTGTCCTGCACGAGTTCACCACCGTGCCGGGCGTCAAGGAGGACGTCACCGACCTCATCCTCAACATCAAGCAGCTGGTCGTCTCCTCGGAGCACGACGAGCCGGTCGTGATGTACCTGCGCAAGCAGGGCCCGGGTCTGGTCACCGCCGCCGATATCGCGCCCCCGGCCGGTGTCGAGGTGCACAACCCCGACCTCGTTCTCGCCACGCTCAACGGCAAGGGCAAGCTGGAGATGGAGCTGACCGTCGAGCGCGGTCGCGGCTACGTCTCCGCCGTCCAGAACAAGCAGGTCGGCCAGGAGATCGGCCGTATCCCGGTCGACTCCATCTACTCGCCGGTGCTCAAGGTCACGTACAAGGTCGAGGCGACCCGTGTCGAGCAGCGCACCGACTTCGACAAGCTGATCGTCGACGTCGAGACCAAGCAGGCCATGCGTCCCCGTGACGCCATGGCGTCGGCCGGTAAGACCCTGGTCGAGCTGTTCGGTCTGGCGCGCGAGCTCAACATCGATGCCGAGGGCATCGACATGGGCCCGTCCCCGACGGACGCCGCTCTCGCCGCCGATCTGGCTCTGCCGATCGAGGAGCTGGAGCTCACGGTCCGTTCGTACAACTGCCTCAAGCGCGAGGGCATCCACTCCGTGGGTGAGCTCGTGGCCCGCTCCGAGGCGGACCTGCTCGACATCCGCAACTTCGGTGCGAAGTCGATCGACGAGGTCAAGGCGAAGCTGGCCGGTATGGGCCTCGCGCTGAAGGACTCGCCTCCCGGCTTCGACCCGACCGCCGCGGCGGACGCCTTTGGCGCCGACGACGATGCGGACGCCGGGTTCGTGGAGACCGAGCAGTACTGAGTCGCCTCCCGGCTGGGGGTGCCCGGTTTTTGAGGGTGCCCCCGGGCCGGGGCTGAGGCTTTGTCCTCAATCGCCGGACGGGCTTGAGTTTGGCTGATGTCCGGCAGACGTCGGGCGGGCTGAATTTGGCTGATGTCCGGCGTGAACGTCGGGTGGGCTGAATTTGGCCTATGTCCGGCAGCTATGACTTCCGTGAGGCGACCGCCTCGCGGGAACTGACACCGGTACCTGGTACGGCCGGTGCAGCACACAAGGAGAATCACCATGCCGCGTCCCGCCAAGGGTGCCCGTCTGGGCGGCAGCGCCGCGCACGAGCGTCTGCTCCTCGCCAACCTGGCGAAGTCGCTGTTCGAGCACGGCCGCATCACGACGACCGAGGCCAAGGCTCGCCGCCTGCGCCCCGTCGCCGAGCGCCTCGTCACCAAGGCGAAGAAGGGCGACATCCACAACCGTCGCCTGGTGCTCCAGACGATCACGGACAAGAGCGTCGTCCACACGCTCTTCACCGAGATCGCTCCCCGGTACGAGAACCGCCCCGGTGGTTACACCCGTATCACCAAGATCGGCAACCGTCGTGGCGACAACGCCCCGATGGCGGTCATCGAGCTGGTCGAGGCGCTGACCGTGGCCCAGCAGGCCACCGGTGAGGCCGAGGCCGCCACGAAGCGCGCGGTCAAGGAAGACGCGGCCAAGAAGGACGAGGCCCCCGCGGCCGAGTCCGTCGAGGACGCCAAGCCGGCCGACGACGCCGAGTCCAAGGACGCCTGAGCGTTCTAGCGACCACGGAACGGGCCCGCATCACCCTTCGGGGCGGTGCGGGCCCGTTTCGCTGACCAGGGTGTGAGAGGGAGACACGGTGAGTGACCAGGCCGAGCCCGGTTTCGTGCGGGTACGACTGGACCTGTCCTACGACGGCAGGGATTTCTCCGGCTGGGCGAAGCAGACCAGCCGGCGCACGGTGCAGGGCGAGATCGAGGACGCGCTGCGGACCGTGACCCGCTCGTCGGTGACGTACGACCTGACGGTGGCGGGCCGCACGGACGCCGGGGTGCACGCGCGCGGCCAGGTCGCCCATGTGGATCTCCCGGAGGCGGTCTGGGCGGAGCACGAGGAGAAGCTGCTGAGGCGGCTGGCGGGCCGGCTGCCGCTCGACGTCCGGATCTGGCGCGCGGCCCCCGCCCCGGCAGGGTTCAACGCCCGCTTCTCCGCGCTGTGGCGGCGGTACGCCTACCGCGTCGGCGACCGGCCCGGCGGGGTCGACCCGCTGACGCGCGGTCATGTGCTGTGGCACGACCGGCCGTTGGACCTGGAGGCGATGAACGAGGCGGCCGCGCTGATGGTCGGTGAGCACGACTTCGCCGCGTACTGCAAGAAGCGCGAGGGGGCGACGACCATCCGGACTCTCCAGAAGCTGAGTTGGGTACGGGACGAGGAGTCCGGGGTCCTCACCGCGACCGTGCAGGCGGACGCGTTCTGCCACAACATGGTGCGGGCGCTGATCGGGGCGGCGCTGTTCGTCGGCGACGGGCGGCGCCCTGCCTCCTGGCCCGCCGAGGTGCTGGCGGCGAAGGTGCGCGACCCCGGGGTGCACGTGGTGCGCCCGCACGGGCTGACGCTGGAGGAAGTGGCCTACCCGGCGGACGACTTGCTGGCGGCACGGGCCGAAGAGGCCCGGAACGTGCGGACGTTGCCGGGGGCGGGCTGCTGCTGACGGCCGGCCCCCGGGCGTCGGGTCAGCCGTTGGGGTCGGCGGCGGCCTGCGAGGCCTGGATCTGGCCTCGGCGGTGGATCTGACGGAAGGTGAAGTTCGTCAGGTCCTTGTTGACCGCGTAGACGTTCTCGTCGGCGGTGGTGACCCGCTTGCCGTTGAGGAAGCCGCCGATGGTGAAGTAGGCGTAGCGGCCGTAGGAGTTGTACGTGCGCAGGCAGACCGTGCCGCCCCGGCAGAAGGTGTTGACGCCGCCGCCGCTGAGCGAGGCGAGACCGCCCGATGCCTGGTCGACGGCCTTCTTCGCGCGGGCCTCCGTGGCGAAGACGGCGACGCCGACCGTGACCGCCACCCCGTCCTTGCGGTAGGTGGCGCGGATGAGCTGTGTGCAGCCGTTGTTGGTGAGGACGGAGCCGAGGGCGCCCTGGGTGCCCGTGGCGCACTTCGCGGAGCTGCTCGTCGCGCCCTTCAGGTGGACGCGGTCGCCCATGGTGAGCTTCTTGCCGGGGAAGAACCCGTCGACGGTGACCGGCGCCCTGTCCTTGTCGGCGCTGGATATGAAGTCCTTGGGGTCCGGCGGGGGCGGCGGGGCGACCGAGGAGAACGAGGGCTGGGGCGCCGAGGTGTCCTCGGGGAGGTCGGCGGGGGCGGGGAGTTGGCCGGCGTTCTTGTCGGCCTTGCCGGTGTCGCCGCCGTTCGATGTGACCACGGCGGTGGTCACGATCGCGCCGATCGCGACGGTGGCCAGCGCCCCGCCGCCGATCATCAGCAGTCTCTTGCGGCGGGCCCGCGCCGCGGACTGATCCGCCAGCGCCGCCCAGTCCGGTGTTCCGTCGCCCCCGGGCCCCCAGGAGGCCCCCCTTGCCCAAAGCTCATGCGCGCAGTTTAGGGGGTGCGGTAAACCGGTTGGGCCTGGAGTTCGCGGACCGTGACAATGCTCGGTATGGGACATCTCGAAGCGGGCCACCTTGAGTACTACCTTCCGGACGGGCGGGTGCTGCTCGGCGATGCCTCGTTCCGGGTGGCCGACGGCGCCGTCGTCGCGCTCGTCGGGGCGAACGGGGCGGGCAAGACGACCCTGCTGCGCCTCATCGCCGGTGAGCTCCAGCCGCACGGCGGCACGGTCTCGGTGAGCGGCGGGCTCGGCGTGATGCCGCAGTTCGTGGGCTCGGTACGGGACGAGCGGACCGTACGGGACCTGCTGGTGTCGGTGTCGCAGCCGAGGATCCGGGAGGCCGCGAAGGCCGTCGACGCGGCTGAGGAACGCATTCTCACCGTCGACGACGAAGCCGCGCAGATGGCGTACGCGCAGGCGCTGAGCGACTGGGCCGAGGCGCGCGGGTACGAGGCCGAGACGGTCTGGGACATGTGCACGACGGCCGCGCTGGGCGTTCCGTACGACAAGGCGCAGTGGCGCGAGGTGCGCACCCTCAGCGGCGGCGAGCAGAAGCGGCTGGTGCTGGAGGCGTTGCTGCGCGGGCCCGACGAGGTGCTGCTCCTGGACGAGCCGGACAACTATCTGGACGTGCCGGGGAAGCGGTGGCTGGAGGAGAAGCTGAAGGAGACCCGTAAGACGGTCCTCTTCGTCTCCCACGACCGGGAGCTGCTGTCCCGGGCCGCCGAGAAGATCGTCAGCGTCGAGCCGAGCCCGGCGGGCAGCGATGTGTGGGTGCACGGCGGGAGCTTCGACACGTACCACGAGGCGCGGAAGGAGCGGTTCGCGCGGTTCGAGGAGCTGCTGCGGCGCTGGCAGGAGGAGCACGCCCGGCTGAAGGCGCTCGTCCTGCGACTGCGGCAGCAGGCGTCGATCAGCCATGACATGGCTTCGCGCTACCGGGCGATGCAGACCCGCTTCAAGAAGTTCGAGGAGGCCGGGCCGCCGCCGGAGCCGCCGCGCGAGCAGGACATCACGATGCGGCTGCGCGGCGGTCGGACCGGGGTGCGGGCGGTCACCTGCAAGGGCCTGGAGCTGACCGGGCTGATGAAACCGTTCGACCTGGAGATCTTCTACGGGGAGCGTGTCGCGGTCCTCGGCTCCAACGGGTCCGGCAAGTCGCACTTCCTGCGGCTGCTGGCGGGGGAGCCGGTGGCGCACACGGGGGAGTGGAAGCTCGGGGCGCGGGTGGTGCCCGGACACTTCGCGCAGACGCACGCGCATCCGGAGCTGCTGGGGAAGACGCTGGTGGACATCCTCTGGTCCGAGCACGCGAAGGACCGGGGCGGGGCGATGTCGGTGCTGCGGCGGTACGAGCTGGAGCGGCAGGGGGACCAGGCGTTCGACAAGCTGTCCGGAGGGCAGCAGGCGCGGTTCCAGATCCTGCTGCTGGAGCTGGCGGGGACGACCGCGCTGCTGCTGGACGAGCCGACGGACAACCTGGACCTGGAGTCGGCGGAGGCGTTGCAGGACGGGCTTGAGGTGTACGACGGGACGGTGATGGCCGTGACGCACGACCGGTGGTTCGCGAAGTCGTTCGACCGGTATCTGGTCTTCGGGGCGGATGGGGTGGTGCGGGAGACGGCGGAGCCGGTGTGGGACGAGCGGAGGGTTGAGCGGTCGCGGTAGGTGCCGTGCGGCGCCGTTGCGGGGGCGCTGCCCCCGGGCCCCCGCGCCTCAAGCGCCGGCGGGGCTGAAAGGATCGCCTCAAGCGCCGGCGGGGCTGGATGGGTGCGGCGGGGCTGAGAAGGTTGCCTCGTGCGGGGGTGGGCGCGGCGGGGCTGAAGGGGCGCGGCGACGCTGGAATGGTGCGGCGGAGCCGCAGGGCTCGGGGGCGTTTTGACCCCCGTCGGGGGGCGACGGTAAGCTTCTTCTTTGTTATGCGTATCGGCCGCGCCCCCGTGGCGCTCAGGGCCCCTACGTAGGTTCTCTGGAGCAGTTACCAGTGGCTCGCATACGGGCATCGTCCCGGCGCTGTGAGCCCCAGCTGCATGATCGCTTCAGGGGTGCCATGTGTTGTCTGGACCTCATCCACTAAGAAGCGAAGGCTACGAAGTGCGTACGTACAGCCCCAAGCCCGGCGATGTCACTCGCCAGTGGCACATCATCGACGCTCAGGACATCGTCCTGGGCCGTCTCGCCACCACGGCTGCGAACCTCCTCCGGGGTAAGCACAAGGCGATCTACGCCCCCCACATGGACATGGGCGACTTCGTCATCATCATCAACGCCGACAAGGTGCACCTCTCCGGCAACAAGAAGACCCAGAAGATGGCGTACCGCCACTCGGGCTTCCCGGGCGGTCTCCGTTCGGTGCGCTACGACGAGCTGCTGGCGAAGAACCCCGAGAAGGCCGTCGAGAAGGCCATCAAGGGCATGATCCCCAAGAACACCCTGGGCCGTCAGGTGCTCTCGAAGCTCAAGGTCTACGCGGGCGACCAGCACCCGCACGCTGCTCAGCAGCCGGTCCCGTTCGAGATCACCCAGGTCGCGCAGTAGTTCCGGCCACCCCCTAAGACGTACAGAAAGATCTGAGGAGAATCGTGGCCGAGACCACTGTTGAGAACCCCGTCGAGGGCACCGAGGGCGAGGAGACCTTCGCCGAGGTCACCACCTTCGAGTCCGAGGTTCCCGTCGAGGGCGAGTACACCAGCGAGTCCCTCGCGGGCCGCTTCGGTGACCCGCAGCCCGCCGCCGGCCTGGGCCGTCGCAAGAACGCCATCGCCCGCGTCCGGATCGTTCCGGGCACCGGCAAGTGGAAGATCAACGGTCGCACCCTTGAGGACTACTTCCCCAACAAGGTGCACCAGCAGGAAGTCAACGAGCCCTTCAAGGTGCTCGAGCTCGACGGCCGCTACGACGTCATCGCCCGCATCTCGGGTGGCGGCGTCTCCGGTCAGGCCGGCGCCCTGCGCCTCGGCGTGGCCCGCGCGCTGAACGAGGCGGACGTGGACAACAACCGCGCCACGCTGAAGAAGGCCGGCTTCCTCTCCCGTGACGACCGTGCGGTCGAGCGCAAGAAGGCCGGTCTCAAGAAGGCCCGTAAGGCCCCGCAGTACAGCAAGCGCTAAATATCGCCTGCTCGACTGTCACGTTCGCCCCGGCGGCACACTCCGTGCTCGCCGGGGCGTTCGTTTATCGACGCTCGCGGGCGTATAACGGCATGAGACGTTCATCGGCCCGGACGCACCAGGCCTGAGCGATGCCACTCGACGTGCCCTTTTGTGGTTTTTCGTCGCTTTCGTCTTTTGTTTTTCCCAGTTTCATGTGCTGTGCAGTAGTGGTTTGTGATTTCGGAGCACTTCGGAGGACACCAGTGGGACGACTCTTCGGTACGGATGGAGTACGGGGTGTCGCCAACGCCGACCTGACGGCCGAGCTGGCGCTCGGTCTCTCGGTCGCGGCGGCGCACGTACTCGCCGAGGCAGGCACCTTCGCGGGCCATCGCCCGACCGCCGTGGTCGGACGTGATCCGCGGGCATCCGGAGAGTTCCTGGAGGCCGCCGTCGTGGCGGGCCTGGCCAGCGCCGGGGTGGACGTGCTGCGCGTCGGCGTGCTGCCGACGCCCGCGGTCGCGCACCTCACCGGCGTGCTCGACGCCGACCTCGGCGTGATGCTCTCCGCCAGCCACAACGCGATGCCCGACAACGGCATCAAGTTCTTCGCCCGCGGCGGTCACAAGCTCGCCGACGAGCTGGAGGACCGGATCGAGACGGTCTACGAGCAGCACCGCACCGGTGAGCCGTGGGACCGCCCGACCGGCGCGGGCGTCGGCCGGGTCAGCGACTACGCGGAGGGCTTCGACCGGTACGTCGCCCACCTCGTCGGCGTCCTCCCCAACCGGCTCGACGGGCTGAAGGTCGTCCTGGACGAGGCGCACGGCGCCGCCGCCCGCGTCTCGCCCGCCGCGTTCGCCCGGGCCGGCGCCGAGGTCGTCACCATCGGGGCCGACCCGGACGGCCTGAACATCAACGACGGCTGCGGCTCCACCCATCTGGAGCTGCTGCGCGCCGCCGTCGTCGAGCACGGGGCCGACCTCGGCATCGCGCACGACGGCGACGCCGACCGCTGCCTGGCCGTGGACGGTGCGGGCGAGGAGGTCGACGGCGACCAGATCCTCGCCGTGCTGGCCCTCGCCATGCGGGAGGCCGGGCAGCTGCGCAAGGACACCGTGGTCGGCACCGTCATGTCCAACCTCGGCTTCAAGCTGGCCATGGAGCGCGAGGGCATCCAGCTCGTCCAGACGGCGGTCGGCGACCGCTACGTCCTGGAGTCCATGAAGGCCGAGGGCTTCGCGCTGGGCGGCGAGCAGTCCGGGCACGTCATCGTCCTGGACCACGCCACGACCGGCGACGGCACGCTGACCGGCCTGATGCTGGCGGCCCGCGTCGCCGCCACCGGCCGGAGCCTCACCGAGCTGGCCGGGGTCATGCAGCGTCTGCCCCAGGTCCTCGTCAACGTCCCCGACGTCGACAAGACCCGGGTGAACACCTCGGCCGAGCTGGCCGCCGCGGTCACCGAGGCGGAGGCCGAACTCGGCGAGAGCGGGCGCGTGCTGCTGCGCCAGTCGGGTACGGAGCCGCTGGTGCGGGTCATGGTCGAGGCCGCCGACATCGAGCAGGCGCGCGCCGTCGCGGGCCGGCTGGCCGATGTGGTGAAGTCCGCGCTGGGGTGAGCCGTCGCGCGCCTCGCGCCGCGGGGGCCTCCGGTGACCGAGCCGGGGGCCATCGCCCGAGCGGCGCCCCGACCGGGCGCTCACACCCGGGGGAGGGCGGGCCGCACCACGGCGACCATGGCGGCGTCGTCGTTGAGTTCTCCGCCGACGTAGTGCAGCAGGTCGCGCCGGAGACGGTCGAGGAAGGCGTCCGGATCGCTCTCGTTCCATCCGGTGACGCGATCCGCGAGCGGATAGAAGGCGCCGGTGCCGTCGCGCGCCTCGGTCACCCCGTCCGTGTACAGCAGCAGAAGGTCTCCCGGCCGGAACGGGAAGCTGTCGGCCTCGTAGCGGGGGTGCGCCAGGTCGCCCAGGCCCAGCGGGGGCGCCGGGTGTCCCACGTGCATCGTCACCGGGCGGCCGTCGCGCAGGACGATGGGCGGCGGATGTCCGCAGGCGATCATGCGCACCGGGCCGTCCTGGTCGGGAACGTCCATGACGGTGGCCGTGATGAAGGTTTCCCCGGGGTGGCCGGTCCCGCCCGGTTCCCCGTGGACCCCGCGCACGCTTCGGTCGAGATCGCTCACCAGCTCGCTCAGGCCCGCCTCGCGGTGGGCGGCGGCACGGAACGCCCCGAGCAGGAGGGCGGCGTCGTCGACCGCGGTCAGTCCCTTGCCCCGGACGTCGCCGACGATCAGCCGGGTGCCGGAGGCGGTGCGTGCCGCCGCGTACAGGTCGCCGCCGATCCGCGCCTCGGCCTCCGCGGAGAGGTAGAGGGCTGAGGCCCGCAGGGGTCCGAGCTTCCTGGGCAGCGGTGGCAGGACCACGCGCTGGGCGGCTTCGGACACATGGCGGACCTGCGTCAGCTCCCTCGCGCGGCGCTCCCGCACGACACAGAAGACCACCAGACTGACGCCGACCAGCACCAGGGCGATGATCTGCGCTTCGTGATTGGCCGAGAGCAGGTCGTCCGGATCGCGGATCACCCCGATGAGGGTCTGGGCCACCACCGCCACAGCCGCGACCGCGCCCACGGTCCTCGGTCCGCCGAACGACGGCGTGATCGCCGGGGCCGCGACGAGCAGCGGACCGAGGTGGATGTCCGGCGGAGCGAGCACGTCGATCACGGTCACCGCGACGATCCACAGGATCGGGATGGCGATCATCCCCCACCGAGGGCCGGGTCCTTCGGGGCGCTGCGGCATGTCTCCTCTCTACACCGCCCGCACCCGGTTCGCACCGGCTGCCCCGGGCCGCCCGACGGCACTGCCCTCACTCACGCACCCGGCGTGTCACGCCCCCGCCGAAGCCCCCTGCGTGCTCGCCGGGGGCTTCTGCTTACGCCCGATCCTCCACAGGCCCTTCTGCAGCAGCAGCGTCAGCGTGCCCGCCAGGATGATCCCGCCGAGGTTGGCGAGGAGCTGCTGCCCCGAGCCGATCGTCTGCTGGTAGTCGGAGTAGCTGAACGCGACGGCCGCGTTGGCGGCGGCCGGGACCGTCGTCACGGAGATCGCTACGCCGATCAGGGCTCCGGACTTCGCCGAGGTGAGGGAGAGCGTCCCGGCGATGCCCGCGAGGAAGGCCACGACGAACGACATCCAGTCCGGGTGCCAGATGAAGCCGGTGTTCGGCCGGGGCTTGTCGATCATGTCGTGGGTGAACAGGCCGAACGCGTCCATCAGCCAGGCGAAGCCGGCCGTGAGGATCATCGCCAGCACGAAGCCGCCGATCAGAGCCCACAGCGAGCGGACCACCAGGCGCGGAGCGCGCTGCACGATGGCCGTGGAGATCCCGGCCAGCGGGCCGAACTCCGGTCCGACCGCCATCGCGCCCACGATCAGCACCGCGTTGTCGAGCATCACACCGCAGGCGGCGAGCATGGTGGCGAGGGCGAGGAAGGAGACGTAGGTGACGGAGAAGGTCGACTCCTCGTGCGTCGCCTCCGTCAGCTCCTCCCACAGAACCGCGTCGGCGCCCTCGCCGGGGGCTTCGTCCTCCGCCCGGTCCGCATGGTCGGACAGGGTCAGCTCCATGTTCTCCATGGTGATCGACCCGGACTTCTCCAGCCCGAGGTCCCGCAGATCCCGGATCAGCTCGTCGCAGGCCTCGCGGGCGACGTCGCACATCACGACGTCACCGGAAGGGGAGCGGGCGGCGCCCGGCAGGACCACGATGTGGGTGGAGCCGACGGTGGTCTCCAGCAGCGTGACCACCTCGTCGGTGGTGTCGGCGGGCACGATCAGACGCAGATGCTGCACGCGGCAGGCCCTCCCGGGCTGAGTGTTCAGAGCTTGCGCAGGGACAGTTTCTGGACCTTGTGGTCCGGCCCCTTGCGGAGCACCAGGGTGGCACGCCCGCGGGTCGGGGCGACGTTCTCCAGGAGATTCGGCTTGTTGATGGTCCGCCACATCGTCCGCGCGTAGTCCAGCGCCTCCTCCTCGGCGACCTGGGTGTACTTGCGGAAGTACGAGGACGGGTCCTGGAACGCCGTGGCGCGCAGCTTGCGGAACCGGTTCAGGTACCAGGTCTCGATGTCCTCGGCGCGCGCGTCGACGTACACGCTGAAGTCGAAGTAGTCGGCGAGCCCGACCCTCGTACGGCCGTCGCTGCCGGGCAGGGCGGGCTGGAGGACGTTGAGGCCTTCGACGATCAGGATGTCGGGGCGGCGCACGGTGAGCCGCTCGCCGGGGACGATGTCGTAGATCAGGTGCGAGTAGACGGGCGCGGTCACCTCGTCCTTGCCCGCCTTGATGTCCGCGACGAACCGGGTCAGCGCCCGCCGGTCGTACGACTCCGGGAACCCTTTGCGCGAGGTCAGCCCGCGCGCCCGCAGCTCCTTCATCGGCAGCAGGAACCCGTCCGTGGTCACCAGCTCCACCCTCGGGTGCTCGGGCCAGCGGGCCAGCAGCGCCTGGAGGATACGGGCGCTGGTGGACTTGCCGACGGCGACACTGCCCGCGACCCCTATGACGAACGGGGTCCCGCGCTGCGCCCCGTGCCCGTTCCCGGCGTCCCCGAGGAAGGTGTTCAGCGCGCCGCGCAGCCCGGATGTGGCCTGGACGTACAGGTTGAGCAGCCGGGAGAGCGGCAGATAGACGTCCCGCACCTCGTCCAGGTCGATGACGTCCCCGAGCCCCCGCAGCCGCTCCACCTCGTCGGCGGTCAGCGGCAGCGGCGTCTTGTCCCGCAGCGCGCTCCACTCGTCGCGCGAGAGGTCGACGTACGGGGTCGGCGCATGCTCGGTGCGGCGCTGGGGGCTCCGTGCGGGCGAAGTGATCACCCTTCATTGTCGCGGGAGTTTTGACGGAGTGGGGGGTGGGGTCGGTCACGTGGGTGGCGGCCCCCCCGGAACGGCTGCGGGCCCGCGGCCCGGATCCGCTACAGATCCGCCATCCTTCTGGTGACCGCCTTGCCGGGATTCGTGAGCCCCAGGCCCAGCGTGTCCAGGTTCACGAGCGGTTTGGCCACGAACGGCTTGCTCTGGAGGAGGGCGAGCGCGGCGTCGAACCGCTCCTCCGGCAGGCCCAGCGTCGTGAGCACCTGCTCCTTGGTGCCCGAGATCCTGAACTTGTCCGACGCCGCCGCCTTGAGCGCGGACATGATGGCGCGCGCGTCCTGGTGCCCGGCCCACGCCGGGCCCGCATCCGCCGGTGCGGCGTCCACCGGGCCGGCCGCGGGCGGCCCGGCGTTGACGTCGGACGAGGAGACCGGGCCGGCCTGAGAGCTCTGCCTGAACTTACGGTCCGCGTCGTTCTTCCAGTACTTCGAGGCCTCCGCCTCCTGGTTCGTACGGAACCGCTGGAGCGCCTTGGCGATCTCCGCGGAGTAGTCCGCACCCGTCGCCGGGTTGCGCGGCGGGCGATGAGGGTCGTAGGCGACGCCGAAGTTGGCCGCCATGTCCATCACGAAGTGATAGCGGTGGATGTCGGTGAGGTCGCGCCGGTACTCCGTGTACCACAGGGCCAGCAGTGAGTAGGCGATGGTCTCCTTCACCCGGGGGTCGGCACCGGCCCGGTCGGCCAGCTTCATCAGCTTGCCGGTCGTCCGCGACGGGCCCAGCGACACCGGGTAGCCCAGGCGCCCGGCGGCGCGCACCTGGTCGTTGTTCTGGTTGGGCGTGGCCATGGCTCCCCGGAAGGTCTTGGGTATGGGCGTCCGCTCCAACTGGTCGGTCTCCTGCCCCGGCGCCCCCGCCGGGCCGCCCAGAGCCCAGGCGGGCGAGTTCCGTTCCCCTCCGAGTCCCTGATCGTCCTTGAACACATACCCCTTGAACTCCTCCTCGGAGACCTCCACATGCTCCCGGAGGCCGCCCAGGGCGTAGAGGATCTCGGCGACGTCGTGGATGGCGCTGATGAGCGTCGCGAACTTCTGCGCCTCGGGCTGGGCCAGGATCGACGCCAGCGTCTTCTGGCCGTACTCGACGTAGGGCAGGTAGAGCCGGCCCGTCGCGGCCAGTTCGGAGGTGGTCTTCGCGAGCTCGGCCTGCAACTCCTGTGCCTGACTCTTCTGCTGGTCGAGCCAGGGCGAGAGGTTCTGCCCGACGAAGCCGGCCAGGGTCTTCAGGATCTCCTGGTCGGCCGCGACCGCCTGGGCGATCTCCCGCTCCACGCCGGCTACCGGCAGGGCGTTGGCGCGGTCCAGTACGGCGGCCGCGGCCTCGTCCATCGTCCCGTAGTGGCGGGCCAGCGCGTCCTGGGAGCCCGCAGGGCGTTCCTCGCCCGTCGCTCTCGGCGCGGACGGAGCCGGGGCCGCGGTCCACTCCCGGAGTACCTGGGCGATCACGGGCCGGTTGTCGTCCTTCTCCCAGGCGCTGATCAGCCGGTCGTTCGTGAGCCCTCGGCGGATCGTGTCGTACGCCGTGTCGGCGTCGGGCGCCTGGTCCTTCTTCCCGCCCAGGGCGAGGACTCGCTGCACCGGCGCGGGCCCCGACCGCCTCTCCCGCTCCCCGGACGGCTCCTCCGTCGGCTGCTGCTCTCCGAGGCCGCTCACCGGGGCCCTCATGACCCGCCGGGCGTTCGCCTCCGCCTCCCGCTCGAAGCGGTCGGAAGGGTCGGACACCTTGAGGCCGCTGCCGGTCTCCGTGCCCGCGACCGGCCCCTGGCGCTGCTGGATGACATGGGTCAGCTCGTGGGCGAGGGTGTGCCCGTCCCCGCCGCCCTCGCCGATGACGACATGGTTGCCGGAGGTGTAGGCACGGGCCCCGATGCCGGCCGCGGAGGCCCTGGCCGCGGAGTCGGTGTGGATCCGCACGTCGGAGAAGTCCGCGCCGAGCCGCGCTTCCATATCGGTGCGGGTGCGCTCGTCGAGCGGCCTTCCGCCGCCGCGCAGCACGTCGTGGACGGCGGAACGCTGCACGGCGTGCTCCTCGTCCTTCCCCCGGCCGCTCTCCCGGAGCAGCTGAACCACCGCCGCGTTGCCCAGACTCCTCTGCAGGGCGAAGAGTCCCCGGGGCTCGGTCCGCGCCCGCTCCACAGGTGTGCGAGCCGGGGCGCTGTCGTGTTCGCCACCAGCCGTGCCGGCGCTCTCGTGGTCGCGCAACGGGGCCTCTTCTGCCGCAGGGGTTTCGACCTCTCCTGCGTACCGGACGGGAAGGGGTCGAAGCCAGGCCCCTGCGGGCAGCGTGACCTGGCCGAAAGGGCGAACCGGCTCAGCCCTCCGACGCGTCCGTGACGAAGTCCGCCCGGACGGCAGCGCGGGTCCAGGATCCGCACGTGCCTCGGATCGCTGATCAGCCCGCTGATGAGCTGAACCTCGTCGAGCCCGGCGGACTTTCCGCCTGATCAGCGCGTGAGGCGGCCGGTCAGTCGTCCAGGCCGCCGGCCGGCTGCTCCCGGTCCTCTCTGAGCTGCGCCGTCAAGGCCGTGCGAGCCCATGCCTCCCAGGCGTCCGGGGACCAGCCCCGGTCGCGGGTGAAGATCAGGTACAGCTCGGGGCTGAGCAGCCCGTACAGCAGGTCGGCGGCGCGGGCGGTGTCGACGTCGGGGCGCCCGCTTGCTGATGTTCGGATACGGGCCCGGCGCGTTCGACGACGCGTGGTCCGGCGTGACGGCGGACGAACTCCGCGCCAGGTTCACCGGGTGGGAACTGGCCGACGTGACCCCCGGGACGAACCCGGTCCCCACTTTCTGGTTCACGCTGCGGCGCGGCTCCGCCCCCGCGTGATCGGCGCCTGAATCGGCGGAGTCAGTCGATCCGGGCGCAGATGCTGTCCGTCCTGACCACCGGACCGGCCACGGTCTTGCTGCCCGTGGGGCTGATGTCGATCGTGTACGCGCCGTCGACGACGTACAGGCCCCGGGCCAGGTTGCCCTCGCCCACGCCGACCAGGACCGGGCCGAGCACCCGCCAGAACTGGGCCCCGGAGGCGTACACGTCGACCAGGGCGGTGCCGCTCACGTCGGCGTCGTAGTGGGCTCCGGTCTCCTTGTTCGTCACCCGGATCACCAGGTCGCCCTTGTAGGCGGTCCGGGTCACCCCCTCGGCGGGCGGCGGCAGTTCGCGGCGGACGACCTCGTCCACGACCGGCTCGCCGCGGACGGCGAACGCGCACCGCTCGCCCGCCGGGACGTCCCAGGGGGCGGAGGGGGCCGGTTCCCAGCCGGCCCCCTGGGAGGCGGCGGCGGGCGGGGCCGCTGTCGCGGGGGCCGTGCCGAGTCCGAGTGCCAGCACGGTCACGCACGCCGTGCCGAAAGCCGTACCAGCCGTGCCGAGAACGCTTTTGCGCATGAGAACTCCCCGATCGTCCGTCCGGCGGGCCGGGATCCCGGCCCGCCGGACGGACGATCCGCCGGGGCGCTCACCAAACGCTCACCACGGAGGTGTGGCCCCGCGGGCCGGGCGGCCGGATGCTTTCCCGATGGAACTCCAGTTGCTCGGACCGTTCGCCGCGCTCCACCAGGGCCGCCCGGTGCTCACCGGCGTGCGCCGTCAGGAACGGTGTCTGCTGGCGGTCCTCGCCCTGGAGGCGGGCCGGGCCGTGCCGACCGGACGCCTCATCGACCTGCTCTGGAACGGCGAGGCCCCGGCCGGGGCCCGGTCCACCGTCCACACCTACATCGGCAGGCTGCGCGCCGCTCTCGGGCCCGACGGCGTACACATCGAGACGCGCGACGACGGCTATCTCCTCCGCCCCGACGAGCATCTGATCGACACCCGGGCCTTCGAGGACGGCGTACGGGAGGCCGCGGCGGCCGTGGGCGACGAGGAGCGGGTGCTCCGCTACGACCGGGCGCTGGCGTTGTGGCGGGGTGAACCGCTGGCGGACGTCGCGGACGCGGCCCTGCGCGACCGGATCGGTCAACGGCTCGCCGCGCTCCGGCTGTCGGCGGCGGAGGAACGCGCCCGGCTCCTGCTCTCGCTGGGGCGGCACGAGCGGGTCGCCGCCGAGCTGCCGCCGCTCGCCGAGGAGCACCCCGAACGCGAACGCCTCGTCGCGGACAGCATGCTCGCCCTGCACCGCAGCGGGCGGTCCGCCGACGCGCTGCGCCTCTACCGGTCCGTGCGCGGCACCCTGCGGTCCGCCTTCGACGCCGAGCCGGGGCGGGACCTGCGGACCCTGTACGACCGGGTACGCCGGGACGACCCGGCGCTGCGGCGGCCCGAAGCGCCCACGTACGCCGTGCGGGTGCGGGGGGAGTGGCTGCCGTGGAACACCGGCGGGGACCCCGCCCTGGAGTTCTGCAACACCTTCGCCGGGTGGGGCGGCGAGCGGCTGCCCGGCTCGGAGTGGCTGCGCGGTTACCGCACGCTCGCGATCTGGGCCGGACACCTGGACCTCCTCGACGACCGTGCGGTCACCCGGCTGCTGCGGAGGGCGCGGGAGCGGCCGGAGGAGGCGAGCGCGGTGCTGGAAAGGGCGCGGGAGTTCCGCAGCGCGCTGTACGGGTGCCTCGTGGACGAGCCGGGAGTGGGTGAGGTCCGTGACGCTGCCTTCGGGCGGGTCGCCGGGGTGGTCCAGGAGGCCATGCGCCACGCCGTCTTCGTCCGGGGCGACGACGGCCTCGGGCGCTGGAGCCCGCACCCGGATTCCGGGCTCCGGCTGCCGCTGCACGCCGTGGCCCAGCGCGCCGCGGAACTGCTCGCCGACCCGCGCCGCCTCACCGTCCGCGCCTGCCCGGGGAAGGACTGCGGGTGGCTCTTCCTCGACACGGCAGGCCGGCGGCGCTGGTGCAGCCTGGGGGTGTGCGGGCGGGCGGGGGCGGAGGGGGCGTCGTAAAAGATGCGGGCGGTGTGTCGATCGGGCCCGGTCCCGATCGTCGTCATGGTGTAAGCCAGCCCCGAGGGCTGGACCACAGGGACCGGATGAGAGTCCCGACAGGCGACAGGAGCCGATCGTGAAGTACATGCTGCTGATCCACAGCGGGGCCGTCGACGAGCGGGGCGGCGCTCCCGAATGCACCGTCGAGGACTGGATGGCCTACGACAAGGCCGTACGCGACGCCGGAATCCACGTGTCCGGGGAGTCGCTGGCCGACCTGGTGACCGCGACCACCGTGCGGGTCTCGCGGACGGGGGAGCGGACCGTCACGGACGGGCCGTTCGCCGAGACGCGGGAGCTGCTGGGCGGGTTCCTCGTGATCGACGTGCCCGACCTCGACGCCGCCCTCGACTGGGCCGCGCGCTGTCCCGGCTCGCGCGACGGCGGCGCGGTCGTCGTCCGGCCGGTCGCGGACTTCGGGGCCTGAGACCGGTGGCGGGCGGAGACGCCGCCGAAGCCGTCGAGGCGGTGTTCCGGGAGGAGCGCGGGCTGCTGCTCGCCTCCCTCGTCCGCCGGTTCGGGGACCTCGACCTGGCCGAGGAGGTGACGTCCGAGGCGATCGAGGCGGCCCTGCGGCACTGGCCCGCCGAGGGCGTCCCCGCCCGCCCCGGGGCCTGGCTGCTGACGACCGCGCGGCGCAAGGCCGTGGACCGGCTGCGGCGCGACCAGGCGTACGCGGCCCGGCTCGCCGTCCTCCAAGCCGACGCGGAACGGGACGAGGCCCTCGCGCCCGCAGCGGACGCGGGAGCCGCCTCGGCCCCCGGGCCCGGTGAACTGCCGGACGAACGGCTCCAGTTGTTCTTCACCTGCACCCACCCCGCTCTCGCCGCCGAGGACCGCACCGCCCTCACCCTGCGTTGTCTCGCCGGTCTCACCACACCGGAGGTGGCCCGCGCCTTCCTCGTACCGACGGCGACCATGGCCCAGCGCATCGTGCGGGCGAAGAAGAAGATCCGCGAGGCCCGGATCCCGTTCCGGGTGCCCGGACCCGACGAACTGCCGGAGCGGCTGCCCGGGGTGCTCCAGGTCGTCTACTCGGTGTTCACGGAGGGGTACGCGGCCAGCTCGGGCCCTCGTCTCCAGCGGCTCGACCTGGCAGGAGAGGCGATCCGGCTGGCCCGGATACTGCGCCGCCTGCTGCCCGCCGAGCGGGAGACCGCCGGGCTCCTCGCCCTGCTGCTCCTCGTCCACGCCCGGCGCGACGCGCGGACGGGCCCGGAGGGCGAGCCGGTGCTCCTGGAGGAGCAGGACCGGGGGCGCTGGGACCGGCCGATGATCGAGGAGGGCCGTGACCTGGTGGTCCGGGCGCTGACCGGCGGACCGGCCGGGCCCTACGGGGTGCAGGCCGCCATCGCCGCCCTGCACGACGAGGCGGCGGACGTGGAGTCCACGGACTGGGTGCAGATCGTGGCCCTGTACGACGTGCTGCTCGCCCTCACGCCGTCCCCCGTGGTGGCGGTGAACCGCGCCGTGGCGGTGGCGATGCGGGACGGGCCGGGGGCCGGGCTCGCCTTGCTGGACGCGTTGGCGGGGGAGCCGAGGCTGCGCGCGTACCCGCCGTACGCGGTGGCCCGGGGTGATCTGCTGACCCGGCTGGGGCGGGAGGGGGAGGCGGCGGTGGCGTACCGGGAGGCGCTGGAGGCGACGGGCACCGAGCCGGAGCGGGCGGCGCTGCGGCGGAAGCTGGGGGAGTAGGCGGGGCCGGGCATCCCTGTCCTCCCGGTCTTCCCGCGCTCTTTTCCCTGTCGTTTCCCGTTCGGCCAAAAGGGGCGCGATGGCCGGAATCCCCTTCTTGACCCGCTCATGACATGACTCCATCCTGTGCCCGTCGCACAGCTCCACCACCCCCACCCCGACGGACCCAGGAGATGCCAGCATGCGACTTGTCACCCCACGGGCCTCGCGGCCGAGAACCCGGCCGGCGAGGACCCGCCGCAACGCCGCCCTGGCCGTTCTGCTCGCCCTCGGCCTCGCGGCCCCCGCGACCGCCGTGGCCACCGCCGAGCCCTCCGCCCCGAACGCGGCCGTCGCCGCCGACGAGCGGGTGCTCCAGTACGAGATCGCCGGGCGCACCACCCCCGCCGCCCGCACCGACATCGCCCGCGCGGGCGTCTCGATCGACGAGGTGCACGACCACGGCATCGTGATCACCGCGGACGCCGCGCAGGCCAAGAAGCTGCGGGCGCGCGGGCACACCCTGGAGGCCCTGCCCGCGCCCGACGCCCACGCGCACGCGCACGGGGCCGAGGACGTCGGCGTGCAGGACTTCCCGCCCGCCGACTCCCGCTACCACAACTACGCCGAGATGACGGCGGCGATCGACGCCCGCATCGCCGCGAACCCCTCGATCATGAGCAAGCGGGTCATCGGCAAGACGTACCAGGGCCGCGACATCATCGCGGTCAAGGTCAGCGACAACGTCGGCACCGACGAGGCCGAACCCGAGGTGCTGTTCACCGCCCACCAGCACGCCCGTGAGCACCTGACCGTCGAGATGTCGCTCTACCTGCTCCGCGAGTTCGCCGCCGGTTACGGCTCCGACTCCCGGATCACGCAGGCGGTCAACGGCCGTGAGCTGTGGATCGTGCCGGACATGAACCCGGACGGCGGCGAGTACGACATCGCCTCCGGCTCGTACCGCAGCTGGCGCAAGAACCGGCAGCCCAACTCCGGCTCCAGCGCGATCGGCACCGACCTCAACCGCAACTGGGCCTACAAGTGGGGCTGCTGCGGCGGCTCCTCCTCCAGCCCGTCATCGGACACCTACCGCGGCCGGGCCGCCGAGTCCGCGCCCGAGACGAAGGTCGTGGCGGACTTCGTGCGCGGCCGGGTGGTCGGCGGCAAGCAGCAGATCACGGCGGCCATCGACTTCCACACGTACAGCGAACTGGTGCTGTGGCCCTTCGGCTACACGTACAACGACACCGCCCCCGGCATGACCGCCGACGACCGCAACGCGTTCGCGGCCGTCGGCCAGAAGATGGCGGCGAGCAACGGCTACACCGCCGAGCAGTCCAGCGACCTGTACATCACCGACGGGTCGATCGACGACTGGCTGTGGGGCTCGCAGAAGATCTTTGGCTACACCTTCGAGATGTACCCGCGCTCGGCCTCCGGCGGCGGCTTCTACCCGCCCGACGAGGTCATCGAGCGCGAGACCTCCCGCAACCGGGACGCGGTGCTGCAGCTGATCGAGAACGCGGACTGCATGTACCGGTCGATCGGCAAGGAGGCGCAGTACTGCTCCTGACGGAGTGAGGCCGGCTCCGCTCCGGTGCGGGACCTCGTACGGGCCCGCACCGGAGTCTCAGGCCACGTCGTGGACGCTGTGTTCGCCCAGATCCGGGGCGTGCCGGGCGACCGTGCGGTAATCGAGGTCGTCATGAAGGACCGTCAGTCCATGGTGGGCCGCTGTGGCCGCGATGATCAGTTCCACCGCTGAGGCGCTGCGGTGCTGCCCGGCACGGGCCATGCGGTGCTGGACCGACGTGATCCAGCGTCCTGCGCTCTTCGGCACGGAGACGTCCGGGTAGAGGTCGGTGAACATCTCCACGATCTCGTCGTACTCGCGCGCGTTCCGCGCGCCGTACAGGAACTCCGCCCGCTGCGGATAGCAGGAGGCGACCGCCCCGGCCTCGATGGCATCGGACCATGCGACTTGGAGGGCGGGGTCGGAGAGCAGCCGTACGAGGCCCGACGTGTCGAGCAGGTAGATCACGGCCCGTCCTTCTCCGCCCGGTGCCGCCGCTCGGCGTCCTCAACCGCACCCCACGTCCGCGCGCGATCGAAGTGTCGGCTGATGCGTGCCGCCCGCTCCTGCTGCTCCGCGTAGAAGCGCAGGGCAATGTTGACGGTCTCCTTCTTCGTGCGGGCTTTGGACAGGGCCATCGCCCGCTCCAGAGCTTCATCGTCTATGTCGATCTGGGTCACCGACATGTCCGGCCCTCCCGTCGTGCGTCCAGCGCCATGTGGGGCATGTACAAGAAATTGTATGTGACCAACATTCCTCCCGCGAGCCGCCTCCGGCCTTATGGTGCCGATATGTGCGGAATCGTGGGTTACGTCGGTACGCAGTCGGCGCAGGACGTCGTCGTCGCGGGACTCAAGCGCCTCGAATACCGGGGCTACGACTCGGCGGGTGTCGCCGTGCTCGCGGACGGCGGGCTCGCCACCGCGAAGAAGGCGGGCAAGCTCGTCAATCTGGAGAAGGAGCTGGGGCAGCGGCCGCTGCCGGCCGGGCGGACCGGGATCGGGCACACCCGGTGGGCGACGCACGGGGCGCCGACCGACGTCAACGCCCATCCGCATCTCGACAACGCGGGCCGGGTCGCCGTGGTGCACAACGGGATCATCGAGAACTTCGCGGTCCTGCGGCGGGAGCTGACCGGGCGCGGGCACGCCCTGGAGTCGGAGACGGACACCGAGGTCGTCGGGCATCTGCTGGCCGAGGCGTTCTCGGCGGGCGGGGACCTCGCGGACGCCATGCGGGAGGTGTGCCGGCGGCTGGAGGGGCCTTCACCCTCGTCGCCGTCCACGCGGACCAGCCGGACGTCGTCGTCGGCGCGCGGCGCAACTCCCCGCTCGTCGTGGGGGTCGGCCAGGACGAGTGGTTCCTCGCCTCCGACGTCGCCGCCTTCATCGCCCACACCCGCTCCGCGATCGAGCTGGGCCAGGACCAGGTCGTCGAGCTGAGCCCCGAGGGCGTCACCGTCACCGGGTTCGACGGGGAGCCCGCGGACGTCCGGGAGTACCACGTCGACTGGGACGCCTCCGCCGCCGAGAAGGGAGGCTACGCCTCCTTCATGCTCAAGGAGATCGCCGACCAGCCCCAGGCCGTCGCCGACACCCTCCTCGGCCGGGTCGACGGCGAGGGGTCGCTGACCCTGGACGAGGTGCGCATCCCCGGCGCCGAACTCCGCGAGGTCGACAAGGTGGTCATCGTCGCCTGCGGGACCGCCTTCCATGCCGGGATGATCGCCAAGTACGCCATCGAGCACTGGACCCGGCTGCCCTGCGAGACCGAGCTGGCCAGTGAGTTCCGCTACCGGGACCCGATCCTCGACCAGCGCACCCTCGTCGTCGCCATCTCCCAGTCCGGCGAGACCATGGACACCCTGATGGCCCTGCGGCACGCCCGCGAACAGGGCGCGAAGGTGCTCGCCATCTGCAACACCAACGGCTCGACGATCCCGCGCGAATCCGACGCCGTGCTCTACACCCATGCCGGGCCCGAGGTCGCCGTCGCCTCCACCAAGGCCTTCCTCACCCAGCTCGTCGCCTGCTACCTCGTCGCCCTCTACCTCGGCCAGGTGCGCGGCACGAAGTGGGGCGACGAGATCCGTACGGTGGTGCGCCAGCTCTCCGCGATCTCCGCCGAGGTGGAGAGCGTGCTCTCGACCATGGAGCCCGTCCGTGAACTGGCCCGCTCCCTCGCCCACCACGACACCGTCCTCTTCGTCGGCCGGCACGTCGGCTACCCGGTCGCCCTCGAAGGCGCGCTCAAGCTCAAGGAACTCGCCTACATGCACGCCGAGGGGTTCGCGGCGGGCGAGCTCAAGCACGGGCCCATCGCACTGATCGAGGAAGGTCTCCCGGTCGTCGTCATCGTCCCCTCACCGCGCGGGCGCTCCGTCCTCCACGACAAGATCGTCTCCAACATCCAGGAGATCCGGGCCCGGGGCGCGCTGACGATCGTCGTCGCCGAGGAGGGCGACGACGCCGTCCTCCCGTACGCCGACCACCTCATCACCGTCCCCGCAACGCCTACGCTGCTTCAGCCGCTGGTCGCCACCGTGCCGCTCCAGGTCTTCGCCTGCGAGCTCGCGACGGCCCGCGGCAACGAAGTGGACCAGCCGCGCAATCTGGCGAAGTCCGTGACCGTGGAGTGAGCGAGTGAGCAAGTGAACGGACGAGGGTGGGGGCCGTGATCATTGGGGTCGGCATCGACGTGGCCGAGATCGAGCGGTTCGGCGCGGCGCTGGAGCGTACGCCCCAGCTGGCCGAACGGCTCTTCGTCGGCAGCGAGCTGACGCTGCCGAGCGGCGAGCGGCGCGGGGTCGCCTCCCTCGCCGCCCGGTTCGCCGCGAAGGAGGCCCTGGCCAAGGCGCTCGGCGCACCGGGCGGGCTGCTCTGGAGCGACGCGGAGGTCTGGGTCGAGGAGAGCGGGCAGCCCCGGCTGCGGGTCAGCGGCACGGTCGCGGCCCGCGCCGCCGAACTGGGCGTACGGGGCTGGCACGTCTCGCTCAGCCATGACGCGGGGGTGGCGTCGGCGGTGGTCATCGCGGAGGGGTGAGACCGCCCGGTGCCCCCTGGCCGTGTGCCGCCGCGCGAGTCCGTCCGGGCTCGCCCTCCCGGGGCATCGCCCAGCCGGTCTCCGCCGCCGCGTGGCGTCGCCTCGGCCGTCGCCCTCGCCGACGGGTGAGCGCCCACGCCGATGAACCCCGCCACGCCCCACGCAGCGGGAGTCCGCCTCGCCACGCCCCGCGGCGCTGGCGTCCGGCCCCGTGATCGCGGAGGGTTGGACCCATGCGACGTGCCTACAGCGTGGAGACCGTACGGGCCGCCGAGGCCGCCCTCATGCAACGCCTGCCCGAGGGCGCCCTGATGCAGCGAGCCGCCGCCGGGCTCGCCACCGCCTGCGGCGATCTGCTGCGGCGCAACGGGAGGGTGTACGGGTCCCGGGTCCTGCTCCTCGTCGGCAGCGGCGACAACGGGGGCGACGCGCTGTTCGCGGGCGCCCGCCTCGCCCGCCGGGGCGCGGGTGTGCGCGCCCTGCTGCTCGCCCCCGACCGGGCCCACCCCGGCGGGCTGGCCGCGTTCCGGGCGGCCGGGGGACAGGTCGTCGACGGGCCGGACGGGCTCGGCGTGCTCGACCTCGTCGTGGACGGCATCACCGGGATCGGCGGACGCGGCGGGCTGCGTGAGGACGCCACCGAGCTGGTGCACACCGTGACCCGGGACCGTACGCCGGTGATCTCCGTCGACCTGCCGAGCGGGGTCGAGGCCGACACCGGGGAGGTGCACGGGGAGGCCGTCCGGGCGGACGCCACCGTCACCTTCGGGACGTACAAGCCGGGCCTCCTGATCGACCCGGCCGCCGAACACGCGGGCGCCCTGAGGCTGGTGGACATCGGGCTCGGCCCGGAACTGCCCGAGCCGCCGGACCTGGAGGCGCTCCAGTACGCGGACGTGGCCGCGCTGCTGCCGGTGCCGGGCGCGGAGAGCGACAAGTACCGGCGCGGCGTCGTCGGCGTCGTCGCCGGGTCCGAGCGCTACCCGGGCGCCGCCGTCCTCGCCGTCGCGGGCGCGCTGCGCGGCGGGGCCGGGGCCGTGCGGTACGTCGGACCGGGCGCGGACGCGGTGATCGCCCGGTTCCCCGAGGCGCTGGTGCACGCCGGGCCGCCGTCGAAGGCCGGGCGGGTGCAGGCCTGGGTGGTCGGGCCGGGGCTGGGGGACGGGCGGGCCGCGGAGGCCGCGGTCGCCGATGTGCTGGCCACCGATGTGCCCGTGCTCGTCGACGCGGACGGGCTGCGGCTGCTGGACGCCGAGACCGTACGGACCAGGACCGCCCCGACCGTCCTCACCCCGCACGCGGGGGAGGCCGCGGCGCTGCTCGGCACGGCCCGCGAGGAGGTCGAGTCCGGGCGGCTCACCGCCGTGCGCGAACTGGCCGCCCGCTACCGCGCCACCGTGCTCCTCAAGGGCTCCACCACCCTGATCGCGGAGGCCCGCGACACCCCCGTCCGGGTCAACCCGACCGGCACGTCCTGGCTCGCCACGGCGGGCAGCGGCGATGTCCTCTCCGGTCTCACCGGCTCCCTGCTCGCGGCCGGGCTGGCCCCGCGCGACGCCGCGTCCGTGGGCGCCTATCTGCACGGGCTCGCCGCCCGCCACGGCTCCGACGGCGCCCCGGTCTCCGCGCAGGACGTCGCCGACGGCATCCCGGCGGCCTGGCGCGACGTGCGGGCGGGGTGAGGCCGGGCGATGGTGGGGAGCGTGAGGGAACCCGTACGCGTACGCAGGGTCTACGACCCGGTCGGGGACGGCGACGGCACCCGGGTGCTGGTCGACCGGCTCTGGCCCCGGGGCCTCTCCAAGGAGCGGGCCGCCGTCGACGTATGGCTCAAGGACCTCACGCCCTCGAACGAGCTGCGCGTCTGGTACCACCACGACCGCACCGGCCGGCACGCGGAGTTCGTCGAGCGCTACCGCGCCGAACTGGACGACACCGCGCACACGGAGGCGATCGAGCGGCTGGTGGGGCTGGTGCGGGACGGTGGGCCCGTCACCCTGGTCACCGCAGCCAAGGACGTCGCCGACAGCCATGTCCCGGTGCTCGTCGACCACCTCAAGCATGTGATGAAACGTACATAGGCCTGGATACCGGCGTGCGCTGCCGGGGAGGCGGGCGACGCCTCTGAGAGACTGGGCGCGATGAACGAGACAGCGTCCCTGAGAGCCCGTGCCGAGATCGACCTCGCCGCGCTGCGCGCCAACGTGCGCGTCCTGCGTGAGCGGGCGGACGGTGCGCAGCTCATGGCCGTCGTGAAGTCCGACGGGTACGGGCACGGCGCGGTGCCCTGCGCACGGGCCGCGCGGGCGGCCGGGGCGACCTGGCTCGGCACCGCCACCCCGCACGAGGCGCTCGCGCTGCGGGCGGCCGGACTCGACGGCCGGATCATGTGCTGGCTGTGGACGCCCGGCGGCCCCTGGCGCGAGGCGATCGAGGCCGACATCGACGTATCGGCCGGCGGCATGTGGGCGCTGCGCGAGATCATCGCCGCCGCCCAGGCCGCCGGCCGCCCGGCCCGCGTCCAGCTCAAGGCCGACACCGGCCTCGGCCGGGGCGGCTGCCAGCCCGCCGACTGGCCCGGACTGGTCGGCGCGGCCCGCGACGCCGAACGGGCCGGACATCTCCGGATCACCGGACTCTGGTCCCACTTCGCCTGCGCCGACGAGCCCGGCCACCCCTCGATCGCCGCCCAGCTCGCCGTCTACCGCGACCTGGTGGCGTACGCCGAGAAGGAGGGCGTGGAGCCCGAGGTGCGGCACCTGGCCAACTCCCCGGCCACGCTCACGATCCCCGAGGCGCACTTCGACCTCGTCCGGACCGGCATCGCGATGTACGGCATCTCGCCCGCCCCCGAGCTGGGCACATCGGCCGAGCTGGGGCTGCGCCCGGTGATGACGCTCGCCGCGGCCGTCGCCCTGGTCAAGGACGCCCCCGCCGGACACGGCGTCAGCTACGGCCACCACTACACGACTCCCGCCGCCACGACCCTCGGCCTGATCCCCGTCGGCTACGCGGACGGCGTCCCGCGCCACGCTTCGGGCAGCGGGCCCGTCCTCGTCGGCGGCAAGGTGCGCACGGTCGCGGGCCGCGTCGCCATGGACCAGTTCGTCGTCGACCTCGAAGGCGACCGGCCCGAGGCGGGCGCGGAAGCGGTGCTGTTCGGGCCGGGCGACCGGGGCGAGCCGACCGCGCAGGACTGGGCGGAGGCCGCCGGCACCATCGCGTACGAGATCGTCACCCGTATCGGCGCCCGCGTGCCCCGGGTGTATGTCAACGAGACGGCCGACGAGGTGACCGGAGGCGTGCCGCGGTGAGCGAGAGCAGCGCGGAGGCCGTGGTGGCCGCGACCGCGAACGTGGCCGGTGCGGCCGGTGCGGCGAACTGGCGGCGCGCCGGGATCGCCGGCGCCGCGATAGGGGTGCTCGCCGCCGGTGCGGCGGCCGGGGTCGCCGTCGAGCGGCTCACCGTCGGGCGCGGCATGCGCAAGAAGGCCCGCCTCGCGCTGGACGCGACCGGGCCCTACGGCTCGCTGCGCGGCACCCCGGGCCGGGCCGTCGCCGACGACGGCACCGAGCTGTACTACGAGATCGACGAGGTGGAGGCCGCGCCGGCGACGGGCGACGAGGGCGCGTCCGGTTCCCGTCGCCGCCGGCTCTTCGGGCGCAAGGCCCCCGCCCCGGTCACCGTCGTCTTCAGCCACGGCTACTGCCTGGGCCAGGACTCCTGGCACTTCCAGCGAGCCGCCCTGCGCGGCCTCGTCCGGGCCGTCTACTGGGACCAGCGCAGCCACGGCCGCTCCGAGCGCGGGCGGTCCCAGGCGGACGGGGTGCCGGTCGGCATCGACCAGCTCGGCCGCGATCTGAAGGCGGTCATCGACGCGGCGGCCCCCGAGGGCCCGGTGGTGCTGGCCGGGCACTCCATGGGCGGCATGACGATGATGGCGCTGGCCGACCAGTACCCGGCGCTGATCCGGGACCGGGTCGCCGCCGTCGCCCTGATCGGCACCTCCAGCGGCAAGCTCGGCGAGGTCAACTTCGGGTTGCCGGTGGCGGGCGTGAACGCGGTGCGCCGGGTGCTGCCGGGCGTGCTGAAGGCGCTCGGCTCGCAGGCGGAGCTGGTGGAGAAGGGGCGGCGGGCCACCGCGGACCTCTTCGCCGGGCTGATCAAGCGGTATTCGTTCGGCTCGAAGGACGTGGACCCGGCGGTGGCCCGGTTCGCTGAGCGGCTGATCGAGGCCACCCCGATCGATGTGGTCGCCGAGTTCTACCCGGCGTTCACCGAGCACGACAAGAGCGGCGCGCTGCCCGGGTTCCGGGACGTGCCCGTGCTGATCCTGGCCGGGGACAAGGACCTGGTGACGCCCAGCTCGCACAGCGAGGCCATCGCGGACGTCCTGCCCGACGCCGAGCTGGTGATCGTGCCGGACGCCGGGCACCTGGTGATGCTGGAGCACCCGGAGACCGTCACGGACCGGCTGGCCGACCTGCTCGTCCGCAGCGGCACGGTGCCGGCCGCTAACGTTGGCGGACATGGAAGCACCGCACAACAGCCCGGCCGCTGAGACCGTCCCCGAGCCTGCCGGGAGGACCGTTCCCGACCCCGTGGGGGCCGTGCCCGAGGCCGTCACCGTGACGCTCACCGTCACCTCCCCCGAACAGATGCAGGACCTGGGCCGCAGCCTCGCCCGGGTGCTGGCCCCCGGCGACCTCGTGATGCTCACGGGCGAGCTGGGCGCCGGGAAGACCACCCTGACCCGGGGCCTGGGCGAAGGCCTGGGCGTGCGCGGCGCGGTCACCTCGCCCACCTTCGTCATCGCCCGCGTCCACCCCTCGCTGGTCCAGGGCCCCGCCCTGGTCCACGTCGACGCGTACCGCCTGGGCGGCGGGCTCGACGAGATGGAGGACCTGGACCTGGACGTGTCGCTGCCCGAGTCGGTGTTGGTCGTGGAGTGGGGCGACGGCAAGGTCGAGGAACTCTCCGAGGACCGGCTGCGGGTCCTCATCGACCGCGCGACCGGCGACACCGACGACGAGCGGCGCGAGGTCACCCTGGTGGGCATCGGGGCGCGCTGGGCGGGGCTGCGGGAGGCGCTGGCGTAACGCCCGGGGGTGGCCTTCCCGACAGGGCGTCGGTAAATTGTTGCGCGGGAGACCGTGGTCATGGTCACATGGGTACGAGGTGTGGTTAGGCTTACCTAACCGCGCCCTCCACCGGAGCCCCCAGGAGGCATCCATGCCGACGCCCGAGCGCGCAGCGCGACCGCAGCCGCGACCGACTCCGTCCGCCCTGTCGATGAAGGACCTGCTGGCCTCGTGCGCCGCGGCCACCGCTGTCTCCACCCCGCCGAGCGACACCACGGATGCCCGTAAAGCCTCCGCGGCGGACCGGGACGGGGGCGGCGGCCACACGGACGCCGTCCGGCGCCACGCGGCCTAGAGAGCGCCCGGCGGCTACGGGACGACGACGACCTTCGCGCCGACCGTCGCGAAGGTCCACATCGCGTTGCCGTCCGCGCGCTTCATCCGCACGCCGCCGGTCTTCGAGGTCGGGTCCGGGCTGGCCATCGAGCCGTCCTGCGCGGCGCTGAAGCCGATCGCCACCTCGTCCACGTTCGCGAAGCGGACCACGTGCTCGATCGGGACGCCGTCCGAGCCCTGGACCGTGCCGGAGCGCGAGGTGACCTTGTGGACCCCGGGCGGCGGGCTGACGGGGCTCGGCATGACCGTGAAGGTCCGGATCGACTTCCCGTCCTCGTTGACCAGCCACACCCGGCGGTCCTTCAGCGCGTACACCACGCGCTCGCCCGTGCCGGACGCCGCCGGGATCGCCAGCGGGTCGGCCGGCTTCGGCTTGGCGGAGGGCTTGGCCGGGGCCGTGGCGGAGGCCTTGGGCCCGGGCGAGGAGGCCACCGAGTCGGGGGCGTTGGCCGAGGCCTGGTAAGCGAGGAAGGCGACCGCGGCGACCGCCGCGGCGGTGAGCCCGGCCACGATTCCCGAGCTGCTCCTTGCCACCTGAACTCCCCTTTCGGCGGCCGTCTGCCGCATGTCGTACAAGCGTTTACGTCGTACCCCCGGATACCCGGTGACGGTAGCAGCAGCACGGGTGCGGGCCGGGACGCCGTACGGACGCCGTAACGCCGTCGGCGGAGCCGTAGGCTGTTTGCGTGCTCTTGCTCGCCATGGATACCGCCACCCCCGCCGTCACCGTCGCCCTGCACGACGGTACGTCCGTCATCGCCTCCTCCGGACAGGTCGACGCCCGCAGGCACGGGGAGCTGCTGCTGCCCGCCGTCGACCGGGTCCTCGCCGCGGCCGGGACGAAGCTCGACGCCGTGACGGGCGTGGTCGTCGGCGTCGGCCCCGGCCCGTACACCGGCCTGCGCGTCGGCCTGGTCACCGCCGCCACCTTCGGCTCCGCCCTCTCCGTACCGGTCCACGGCGTGTGCACCCTGGACGGGATCGCGTACGCCGCGGGGCAGGACGGCCTGGAGGGCCCCTTCGTCGTGGCGACGGACGCCCGCCGCAAGGAGGTGTACTGGGCGCGGTACGAGAACGCCCGCACCCGTACGGGCGAACCCGCCGTCGACCGGCCCGCCGACATCGCCCAGGCCGTCGCCGGGCTCCCCGTCGTCGGCGCGGGCGCGGCGCTCTACCCGGAGTCCTTCCCGGACGCGCGCGGCCCCGAGCACGTGGCCGCCGGGGCGCTCGCCGCGCTCGCCGCCGAACGGCTCGCCGCCGGGCGGGAGCTGCTGGAGCCGCAGCCCCTCTATCTGCGCCGGCCCGACGCCCAGGTCCCGAAGAACTACAAGGTGGTCACCCCCAAGTGAGCGCCGCCGCCACCGCCGTACTGCGCGAGATGCGCTGGTGGGACATCGAACCGGTGCTGGAGCTCGAACACGCGCTGTTCCCGGACGACGCCTGGTCGCCCGGCATGTTCTGGTCCGAGCTGGCCCACGCCCGCGGCCCCGGCGCCACCCGCCACTACGTCGTCGCCGAGGAGCCCGCCACCGGGCGTATCGTCGGATACGCGGGGCTCGCCGCCCTCGGCGACCTCTCCGACGTCCAGACCATCGCGGTCAGCCGCGAGGCCTGGGGCACCGGCCTCGGCTCCGAACTCCTCAGCGACCTGCTGAAGGCCGCGACCGCCTTCGAATGCGCCACCGTGCTGCTGGAGGTCCGGGTCGACAACACCCGCGCGCAGAAGCTGTACGAGCGCTTCGGCTTCGAGCCCATCGGCTTCCGGCGCGGCTACTACCAGCCGGGGAACATCGACGCCCTGGTCATGCGCCTCACCCTGCACGAACACGCAACGGACAACGCACCAGAGACCGGGACTGAATGATGGCTGCCGACGAACCCCTCGTACTCGGCATCGAGACCTCCTGCGACGAGACCGGCGTCGGCATCGTGCGCGGCACGACCCTGCTCGCCGACGCCGTCGCCTCCAGCGTCGACACCCACGCCCGCTTCGGCGGCGTCGTCCCGGAGATCGCCTCCCGCGCCCACCTGGAGGCGATGGTCCCCACCATCGAGCGCGCCCTGGAGGAGGCGGGCGTCAGCGCCCGCGACCTCGACGGGATCGCCGTCACCTCAGGTCCCGGGCTCGCCGGGGCCCTGCTCGTCGGCGTCTCGGCCGCCAAGGCGTACGCGTACGCCCTCGGCAAGCCGCTCTACGGCGTCAACCACCTCGCCTCCCACATCTGCGTCGACCAGCTGGAGCACGGGCCGCTGCCCGAGCCGACGATGGCCCTGCTGGTCAGCGGCGGCCACTCGTCGCTGCTCCTGGCCCCCGACATCACCAGCGACGTCCGCCCGCTCGGCGCGACGATCGACGACGCGGCGGGCGAGGCCTTCGACAAGATCGCCCGCGTCCTGGACCTCGGCTTCCCCGGCGGCCCGGTCATCGACCGGCTGGCCCGGGAGGGCGACCCGAAGGCGATCGCGTTCCCGCGCGGTCTGACCGGCCCGCGCGACGCCCCGTACGACTTCTCCTTCTCCGGGCTGAAGACGTCCGTGGCGCGCTGGATCGAGGCGAAGCGCGCGGCGGGCGAGGAGGTGCCCGTACGGGACGTGGCGGCGTCCTTCCAGGAGGCCGTGGTGGACGTGCTCACCCGAAAGGCCGTCCGGGCCTGCAAGGACGAGGGCGTCGACCACCTGATGATCGGCGGCGGCGTCGCGGCCAACTCCCGGCTGCGCGCCCTGGCCCAGGAGCGGTGCGAGCGGGCCGGCATCCGGCTGCGGGTGCCCCGCCCGAAGCTCTGCACCGACAACGGCGCGATGGTCGCGGCGCTCGGCGCGGAGATGGTCGCCCGCAACCGGCTCCCCTCCGACCTGGAGCTGTCGGCCGACTCCTCGCTGCCGGTCACGGAACCGCACGTGCCGGGGACCGCGCACGCCCACGCGCACTCCCACGACCACGTGCACGAGATCAGCAAGGACAACCTGTACTCATGAGCGGCGACGCGACCATCGTCCTCATGTGGGAGGCCCGCGCAGCAGAGGGCCGGGGCGGCGAGCTCCTGGAGTGGGCCCGCGCCCGCTCCGCCGAACTGTCCCGCGAGCCCGCCCGCCGCGAACTGCTGCGCGCCCCGCAGGACCGGGTGCTCGTGATGACCTGGTGGCCGGACGCCTCCTACGGGGACGACCTCCCCGAACTCCCCGAACCCGACGCCGCCCTGATCACCCGGGCCGTGCACCGGTGGCGGTTCGAAGCAGTGGGGTGAGGCGCGGGGTCCCGTCGCGTGTCCGATGAGTTCCGGCGGCGGGCCCGGTCTACCTTCCACGACGTCCGGACCGCCCGGCCCGGACGTGTGGACGGCCCGAAGAGGTGAAGGTCATGCAGAAGATCACCCCGTGTCTCTGGTTCGACGGTCAGGCCGAGGAGGCGGCCGAGCACTACGTCGCGATCTTCGGCGGTGACTCCCGGATCCTGGACACCACCTATTACGGCGACGAGGCGCCCGGTCGGACGGGCTCGGTGCTCACCGTCGGCTTCCGGCTCGCCGGGCAGGACTACATGGGGCTCAACGGCGGACCGCAGTTCCCCTTCACCGAGGCGATCTCGCTCTCCGTCGACTGCGCCGACCAGGCCGAGGTGGACCGGTTCTGGGCCGCGCTCTCCGAGGGTGGCGAGGAGGGCCAGTGCGGCTGGCTCAAGGACAAGTTCGGGGTGTCCTGGCAGATCGTGCCCAACGAGTTGCCGCGCCTGCTGGCCGACCCGGACCCGGCGAAGGCGGGCCGGGCGATGAAGGCGATGCTCGGCATGCGCAAGCTGGACGTCCAGGCCCTGCGCGACGCCTGACCGGCAGTCCGGCCCCCGGGGCCCGCTCGGTAGTGTTCTGCGCATGCCACGCCGTGCTCCGCTGCCGCCGCCTCCGCCGCCCGTCGAGATCCGGTCCTGGCCCGACCGCGAGGCGATGCTCGCCGACCGGGCCGTGGTCCTGGGCGAGCTGGTGAAGATGCACGTGGGGCCGGGGCGGCTCGGGCTGCTGTGGATGTGGGCGGCGCTCGCCGCGACCGGCTGGAGCGTGGCGGCCTCGGGGCTCGTCTTCATCGAGCAGGGGTCCGACTTCTTCAGCGGCATCGCCGGAGTCCTCAGTCTGGTCGTCGGCGCGGCGGCTCTGATTCCGGCCGTCGTCTTCGCCTGCCTGGGCGTCTCCCGGGACCGCGAGGTCCGTTCGCTGCTCGACGCGTGGGGTGCGCTGGACCGCGACCCGGAGCGCGACCGGCGGCTGCGGATGCCCGGGACGAGCCTCACCTGGCTGCTGCTGTCGTTCGTCCTGGGCGCCGTGGGGCTCGCCCTGTGCGTCATCGGACCCGCGAGCGCACGGCCGGGCCGCGAGACGTACGGGCTGGTCGCCCTGGTGATGGGCGTCGGCATGGTCGCCTGGCTGACCGCGCTGGCCGGCGGGGTGACGGCCCTGGCCCACCGCCGCTGGGTGGTGCGGGTGCTGATGGGCGGCGGCAGCGGTACGGGCACGGGGGCCGGGGCCGTCCCGGTCAGCCCAGCGGGTGGCCGATCAGCATCGTGGGAGCCCCCGCGACCCGGGTCAGGAACACCGTCGCCGAGCCCGGACCGCTCAGCTTCATCCGGCGCCGCAGCTCCTCCGGTTCGACCGCCGAACCCCGCTTCTTGACCGTCAGCACGCCGATCCGGCGCTCCCGCAGCAGCGCCTTGAGCCGCTTCATGCTGAACGGCAGCTCGTCGGTGATCTCGTACCCGGCGACGTACGGCGAGGAGTACGGCTCGTCGCTCGTGATGTACGCGATCGTCTCGTCCACCAGCCGCCCGCCGCACCGCTCCACGAGGTCCGCCACCAGATGGGCCCGGATCACCGCGCCGTCCGGCTCGTACAGATAGCGCCCGACCGGGCCCACCGGCGGGGCCGGCAGCGGGGCCGGGGCGCTCAGGGTCGCCCCGGACGGCAGCAGGGTGGCCCGGAACGCGCCGGGCGCGATGCCCTCCCCGTACCAGAGCACCGCCTCCTTCACGTCCCCGCCGTCCGAGATCCACTCGGCCTCCGCCTCCGGGCCGATCGCCTCGTGCGGGATGCCCGGGGCGATCTTCAGCGCCGCCCTGGGGGCCTTCAGCGCGGCGGCCGTGGCCCAGGAGAGCGGCGGCGAGTAGGCCTCGGGATCGAAGATCCTGCCGCGGCCACCACGCCGCGCCGGGTCCACGAACACCGCGTCGTACGGAGCGGTGTCGATCTCCGTGACGTCGGCGCACCGCACCTCGATCAGGTCCGCGAGCCCCAGGGCTTCCGCGTTGGCGCGGGCCACCTCGGCCGTCAGCGGGTCGCGGTCCACGGCGAGCACGGAGATCCCGGCACGGGCCAGGGCGATCGCGTCACCGCCGATCCCGCAGCACAGGTCGGCCACGCTCCGCACGCCGAGCCCGGCGAACCGGGCGGCGCGGTGGGCGGCGACCGAGGTGCGGGTGGCCTGCTCGACCCCGTTGGGCGTGAAGTACATCCGGTACGCGTCCTCGGCCCCGAACTTGGCGACCGCCCGCTGCCGCAGCCGGGCCTGGCCCAGGGCCGCCGACACCAGCTCCGCCGGGTGCGTGCGGCGCAGCCGGGTCGCGGTGGCCAGCTCGTCGGCGGGGTCGTGGTCGCGCAGTTCGGCCAGCAGCTGTTCGCCCTCGGGGGTGCGCAGCGCGGCGAAGGCGGCACGGGCGGGGTCGTCGGCCGAGGAGGCGGAGGGGGTCGTTGCGTTCACCCGGTCCATTGTGACCGGTGCGCCGGGGGAGGTCCCTGTGGGCCGCCCGGGGGACGGCGCCGGTCCGCTCGCGGTGTCGGAAAGGGCGCACGGGGTGGCGGCTGGCAGGATGCGGCGCCATGCAGCTAGTACGACAAAACGAAAAATCAGTCAGAAAGCGGAACAGGTCGGGCGTCGTCGTGCTGGCGGCCCTGCTGGCCGCCGCCGTCGCCTCCGGGTGCGCGGCGGAGACGGGCGGCGGAGGCGCGGGGGCTCCCGGCGGATCCGCGAAGCCCACCGCCGGCCGGTCGGGCGACGCGGCCCCGCAGGCCGGGCCCGCCCGGGCCCCGGACACGTACGCCGAGACGGCCAGGAAGAAGCAGGCCGCGCGGGCCGTCGCCGCGAAGAAGTGGGGGCTCGCCAAGGTCCCGCTCGCGGCCCCCGAACCGCCGAAGGCCAAGCCGTACATCACCACCCGCAAGGGCTTCGAGGTCCGGAACGACAAGGGGCTCCCGCCGGTCTTCACCACCGTCCCGACCAAGGAGAAGATTGTCTTCCTGACGATGGACGACGGGGCCGAGAAGGACCCCGAGCTGCTGCGGATGATGACCGAACTCTCCATCCCGTACAGCGCGTTCGTCAGCGACTACGTCATCAATGACGACTACGGCTACTTCAGGAAGATGCAGCAGCGCGGGGTGACCATCAGCAACCACACCCTCAACCACCGCTATCTGCCCGGCCTCTCCCGCGCCGAGCAGAAGCGGGAGATCTGCGGCCAGCAGGAGAAGATCCTCAAGCACTACGGCAAGCGCCCCACGCTCTTCCGTCCGCCCTACGGCAACTACAACCGCGACACCCTCGTCGTCGCCAAGTCCTGCGGGATCACCGCCGTACCCCTGTGGTCGTCCGAGGCCTTCCCCGACCGCATGGAATGGCGCGAGTGGGACCAGGACCTGCACCCCGGCGACATCGTCCTCACCCACTTCCGGGGCAAGGAGGACTGGAAGGGTTCGATGCCCGACATGGTCCGCCGCGTCATGAAGACCATCACGGACAAGGGGTACGCGGTGGCGAAACTGGAGGACTACGTCTGACCCGCCCCTTCCCCGTACCCGGCCCCGGGTGCGCGCTCAGCGTCCGCTGCGCGCGCACTCGTCGCTGTCGCCGCCGCTGCGGCAGGGCGGGGAGTTCCAGGTGGCGGCCGGTTCCGGGGCCTCCCGGCCGCTTCCCTGCACAGCGGACGCCAGGACCGTCGCGCCCAGCGCCACCGCGACGACCACCTGCATCCCGCCGGACCAGTACCACCCGCCGCGCAGCAGCCCCACGGCGGCGCAGGCGACCAGGAGGGCGAGGACGAGGAGAACGACGACCGGCGTCCAGTCCGTGCCCGGGTCCCCGGGCACGTGCGCGGACACCTCGCCGTCGGTCGCCTCGCGCGACCGCGTCAGGCCCCGCATCGCCAGCCACAGTGCCAGCAGCGCCCCGGCCGCCGCCTCCGCGACCACCAGCAGCACGCCCATCAGCGGGTCCGCGCAGCCGCCGGGGCTCGACGACGGCTGTCGCGATGCGGCTCTCTCGTCCGGTCGTCCCGGCAGGCGGCTCCCCGAGTGCGTCATCCCCGTACCGTCGTACGGAACGTGAAGCTCCGCCCCCACGTTGTCCGGACGGTGATCCGACGGAGCCCCGATCGAGACGGCGCGCGGGTGGTGAATTGGCACTCCGCTTGACCGAGTGCTAATCGCGGTCATAGTCTCGGGTCTGGCACTCCCCCTGGAGAGTGCCAGCACCACTCTGCGCGACAGGGCAGGTCCGGCACCCGCGACGACGGATCGGTCCGATCGCCACCCACAGACTGTTAAACCCCGTGAGATCTCCGAAGGGGGAGACCGGATCGTGTCGACCACCAGCTCCAAGGTTGCGATCAAGCCGCTCGAGGACCGCATTGTGGTCCAGCCGCTCGACGCCGAGCAGACCACGGCTTCCGGCCTGGTCATTCCGGACACCGCGAAGGAGAAGCCCCAGGAGGGCGTCGTCCTCGCCGTGGGCCCGGGCCGCTTCGAGAACGGCGAGCGGCTTCCGCTCGACGTCAAGACCGGCGACGTCGTCCTGTACAGCAAGTACGGCGGCACCGAGGTGAAGTACAACGGCGAGGAGTACCTCGTCCTCTCGGCCCGCGACGTCCTCGCGATCGTCGAGAAGTAATTCACCCACGTTTGCTTGTGTTCTGCGCCCCTGGCCCCCTGCGTAACAACTAGCCGGGCGGCGAGGGGCGCAGTTCATTTTGAGAGGGATACAGCCCATGGCGAAGATTCTGAAGTTCGACGAGGACGCCCGTCGCGCCCTTGAGCGCGGCGTCAACAAGCTTGCCGACACGGTCAAGGTGACGATCGGCCCCAAGGGCCGCAACGTCGTCATCGACAAGAAGTTCGGTGCCCCCACCATCACCAACGACGGTGTCACCATCGCGCGCGAGGTCGAGCTCGACGACCCGTACGAGAACCTCGGTGCCCAGCTCGTCAAGGAGGTGGCGACCAAGACCAACGACGTAGCGGGTGACGGCACCACCACCGCGACCGTCCTGGCCCAGGCGCTCGTCCGCGAGGGCCTGCGCAACGTCGCCGCCGGCGCCTCCCCGGCCGCCCTGAAGAAGGGCATCGACGCCGCCGTCAGGGCCGTCTCCGAGGAGCTCCTCGCGACCGCCCGCCCGATCGACGACAAGGCCGACATCGCCGCCGTCGCCGCGCTCTCCGCGCAGGACCCGCAGGTCGGCGAGCTCATCGCGGACGCGATGGACAAGGTCGGCAAGGACGGTGTCATCACCGTCGAGGAGTCCAACACCTTCGGTCTGGACCTGGAGTTCACCGAGGGCATGGCCTTCGACAAGGGCTACCTGTCCCCGTACATGGTGACCGACCAGGAGCGTATGGAGGCCGTCCTCGACGACCCGTACATCCTGATCCACCAGGGCAAGATCGGCTCCATCCAGGAGCTGCTCCCGCTCCTGGAGAAGGTCATCCAGTCCGGTGGCTCCAAGCCGCTCCTGATCATCGCCGAGGACGTCGAGGGCGAGGCGCTCTCCACCCTCGTCGTCAACAAGATCCGCGGCACCTTCAACGCCGTCGCGGTGAAGGCCCCGGGCTTCGGCGACCGCCGCAAGGCCATGCTCGGCGACATCGCCACCCTCACCGGTGCGACCGTCATCGCCGAGGAGGTCGGCCTCAAGCTCGACCAGGCCGGTCTGGACGTGCTCGGCACCGCCCGCCGCGTCACCGTCTCCAAGGACGACACGACCATCGTCGACGGCGGTGGCAACACCGAGGACGTCAAGGGCCGCGTCAACCAGATCAAGGCCGAGATCGAGTCCACGGACTCCGACTGGGACCGCGAGAAGCTCCAGGAGCGCCTCGCGAAGCTGGCCGGCGGCGTGTGCGTCATCCGTGTCGGCGCCGCCACCGAGGTGGAGCTGAAGGAGAAGAAGCACCGCCTCGAGGACGCCATCTCCGCCACCCGCGCCGCGGTCGAGGAGGGCATCGTCTCCGGCGGTGGCTCCGCCATCGTCCACGCCGTGAAGGTCCTGGAGGGCAACCTCGGCAAGACCGGCGACGAGGCCACCGGTGTCGCGGTCGTCCGCCGCGCCGCCGTCGAGCCGCTGCGCTGGATCGCCGAGAACGCCGGCCTGGAGGGTTACGTCATCACCTCCAAGGTCGCCGACCTCGACAAGGGCCAGGGCTTCAACGCCGCCACCGGCGAGTACGGCGACCTGGTCAAGGCCGGCGTCATCGACCCGGTCAAGGTCACCCGCTCCGCCCTGGAGAACGCCGCGTCCATCGCGTCGCTGCTGCTCACGACCGAGACCCTGGTCGTCGAGAAGCCGGCCGAGGAAGAGGCCGACGCCGGTCACGGCGGCCACGGCCACTCCCACTAGTACCTGCTGGTACGTCACCGAGGCCCGGTGCCCCCGTCGCGGGGGCACCGGGCCTCGGTCCGTTCCGGGCGTCGCTTCTAGGCCATGCGCGTCAAGTCGTCCGGGGTGACCGGGTCGGCGAACGGCAACCCCTGTGCGTAACGCGCGATCTCCTCCAGCGCACAGTCCGCCAGGCGGTGGATCTCGCCGCCCAGGGAGCCCGCCACATGCGGGGTCAGCAGCACGTTCGGCAGGTCGTACAGCGGCGAACCGGCGGACGGCACCTCCGGCTCCGTCACGTCCAGCACCGCGTTCAGCCGCCCCGACACCAGCTCCGGCAGCAGCGCGGCACCGTCGATCAGCGACCCCCGCGAGGTGTTGATCAGCGTCGACCCGTCCGTCATCGCCGCGAGCTGCGCGGCACCGATCAGATGCCGGGTCGCGGGCAGTTCGGGCGCGTGGACGGAGACGACCCGGCTACGGGCGCACAGCTCCTCCAGTTCCACCTTCTCCGCGCCGAGCCGGGCCGCCGCCCCCGCGTCCACGTACGGATCGAAGAGCAGCACGTCCAGATCGAACGGGCGCAGCAGCTCGATCACCCGGCGGCCGATCCGGGAGGCGCCCACGATGCCCACGCACCGCCGGTAGTTGCCGTGCCCGTCCAGCTCCCCGCGCCAGTCGTGCGGGACGCGCAGCTCACGGTAGCGGCGGGCGGCGGGCAGCACGTTCTTCCCCGCGAACAGGATCGCGGCCAGCGTGTACTCCGCGACCGGCAGCGCGTTCGCCCCGGCCGCCGAGGTGACCTGGATGCCGCGCTCCCAGCAGGCCGGGGTGATGTGGTGCTTGACGCTCCCGGCCGCGTGCACCACGGCCCGCAGCCGGGGCGCGGCGGCGAGGACGTCGGCGGTGAGCGGGGGCGCGCCCCAGCAGGTGATGAGCAGCTCCGCCCCGGCGAGCGCCCGGGCCACCTCGGGCGTCGGGCCGGTCAGCCGGTGGGCGACCAGGGCGGGGTCGGTGTCGACGAGGGCGGTGAGGCGTGCCCGTCGTACGGGGGTGAAGAGGCGGTCCGCGATGCCGGGGCCCATGGCGAGAAGGGCGGTGGGGGTGGGTGTCATTTGACGCTTCCTGCGGTGAGGCCGGCCTTCCAGTGCCGCTGGAGGGTGACGAAGGCGATGATCAGCGGGGTGACGGCGAGGAGGGAGCCGGTGACGACCATCGGGTAGAAGGACGGGTCGGCGTTGGCGTTGCTGTGCCAGTTGTACAGGCCGAGGCTGAGCGGATAGAGGTCCTTGTCCGAGAGCATGACCAGGGGCAGGAAGAAGTTGTTCCAGATCGCGGTGAACTGGAACAGGAACACCGTCACGAACCCCGGCATGACCATCCGCAGCCCGACCGACCAGAAGGCGCGCAGCTCACCGGCCCCGTCGAGCCGGGCGGCCTCCAGGACCTCGTCGGGGATGTAGCCCGCGCTGAAGATCCGGGAGAGGTACACGCCGAACGGGTTGACCAGCGCCGGGATCAGCACCGCCCAGTAGGTGTTGACGGTGCCGGTCTCGACCGCCAGCAGATACAGCGGCAGGGAGAGGGCGGTGGAGGGCAGCAGGACGCCCAGCAGCACCAGGGCGAACAGCTTCTCCTTGCCCCGGAAGCGGTACTTGTCGAAGGCGTACCCGGCGGCGACGCTGACCAGCGAGCAGCCGAGCGCCCCGGCCCCCGCGTACAGCAGCGAGTTGCCGTACCAGCGGAAGTAGATGCCGTCCTGGTAGGCCGTCAGCTCGGAGAGGTTGTGCGCGAGGTCGAAGCCCTGGAGGGAGAAGACGTCGCCGCCCAGCAGGTTGCCCGCGTCCTTGGTGGCCGCCGAGACCAGCCAGATCAGGGGGAAGAGTGTGTAGACGGCGGCGATCAGCAGGACGACGTTGACCGCGGACTTCGAGAGCCATCGGTTGCCGGAGATCACGGGCGTGCCCCCTTCCGGCGGTTGGTGAAGCGCGTGACGAGATACGAGAGCACGGCGGCGGCCAGGGCGATCAGGACGGACGCGGCGGCGGCGAGACCGTAGTCGTTGCGTTCGAAGGCGGCGCTGTAGGCGTACATGTTGGGGGTCCAGGTGCTGGTCACCGCCGAGCCCGAGCCACGGCTGAGGATCAGGGGTTCGGTGAACAGCTGGAGCGAACCGATGACCGTGAAGAGCAGCACCATCACCAGGGACGAGCGGATCAGGGGAGCTTGACGGGGAAGGCGATCCGCCAGTTGCCCGCCCCGTCGACGGTCGCCGCCTCCAGCAGCGAGCGGTCCACCGCCTGGAGGGCGGCGTAGAAGATCACCACGTTGTAGCCGAGCCACTGCCACAGCGCGATGTTCACGATGGAGGGCAGCGTGCCCTCGGCGGAGAAGAAGTCGAAGCCGATGCCCCCGGCCTCCATGGCGGCCACGACCGGGCTGAGCTCTGGTGTGTAGAGGTAGATCCAGATCAGTGCGGCGATCAGGCCCGGGATGGCGTGCGGCAGGAACAGCGCCAGCTGGAAGAAGCGGCGGGCCCGGGCCAGCGCGGTGTCCAGCAGCAGCGCCAGCGCGATCGCGCCGCCGATCATCAGCGGCAGGTAGAGCGCGCAGTAGCCGAGCAGCACCCGGAAGCCGTCGCGGAACGCCTGGTCGCCCAGGGCCGTCGCGTAGTTGCCGAGCCCGTCGAAGACCGTACGGGGGCCGTCGAAGCCGAGACCGGACTGCTGCTCGGTGAAGAGGCTCAGCCAGAGCGCGTAGCCGACCGGGACGATCATCGCCACGGTGAACAGGGCGAAGAACGGGGTGAGGAGGGTGCCCGCCGCCAGCCGGGTGCGGGTGCGGGAGCTGAGGGCGGTGGAGCGGCGCGGGGTCCGGGCGGGCGTTTGCGAGCGGCGTTCGCCGGTACGGGCGGTGAGTCCGGGTGCCTTCGCGCCGCGCTCGTCGGCACGGGCGGAGTCCGGGGCGGACCCGGTGCGGGGGCCCGGCACCCCGGCGCGACCGACTCCGCGCCGTTCGGCGTCGTGGGTGCTCATGACCGCTCCTCCACCTTCAGGCCCCGCTTCCGCAGGTCGGCGACGGTGGCCTCATGGGCCTTCCTGAGCGCGCGCGGCAGCGTCGAGCCGCCCCCGACGACCTCGCCCAGCTCGTCGCCCAGCGCGGCGTTGGTCGCACCGGGGCTCGGGCCCCACACCCACTGCGGCCCGATGGACCGGCCCGCCTCCTCGAACAGCCCGTACAGGTCCTGGCCGCCGTAGAAGCCCGTGTCGAACGCCCGCTTCGCGATCGGCACCATGGCGGGCGACGCGGGCAGGGCGCTCGACGTACTCGCCCCGATCCGGGCCTTGATCGCGTCCTCGTGCGTCGCCATCCACAGCGCGAACTCCACGGCGGCCGCGGTCTTGGTGCTGCCCTTGCTGACGGCGAACGTGGAGCCGCCGAGCATCCCGCTGGCCGGCCGGTCCGCCTCCTGGCTCGGCAGCCGGACCGCCGCCCACTTGCCCTTCTGCTCGGGCACGATGCCCGCCAGGACGCCCGCGCCCCAGGACGCGCCGAGATAGCCGACGGTGGTGCCCTGCTTGAGGGAGCCGGTCCACTCGGGGCTGAACGAGGAGGCGGTGGAGACGAGCCGGTCGTCGATCAGGCCCTGCCAGTAGGCTGCCGTGCGCTCGGAGGCGGGATCCGTGGTGTCGATCCGCCAGGCGTCCGTACCGGCCCGGAACCACTGCGCGCCCGCCTGCCACGCCATGGCCTGGAAGAACGTCGGGTCGTCGGGGAAGAACGTGGCGATCCGGGTCCTCGGGGCGGCCTCGCGCACCCGCTCCGCCGCGTCCCGGAACGCGTCCCAGGTGGCGGGCGGTTCGATGGAGCGCTCGGCGAAGAAGTCCTTGCGGTAGTAGAAGACCTGGGGCGCGGCGTCGAAGGGGACGGCCCAGTTCCGGCCGCCGAGCGTCGTCATCTCGATCGTCTGCGGCAGGAACTTCTTCTTGATGTCCTCGGTCAGATAGGGGCTGAGGTCCTGGAGCGACCCCTGGCTGACGAACGCGGACAACTGCGGATACTCGATGGAGAGCAGGTCGGGGGCGATGCCCGCCTTCACCGCGTTGGCGATCTTGGGATAGCCGCCGAGACCGCCCGAGGGTATCTCCTCGAACGTCACCTCGATCGTGTCGTGGGTCGCGTTGAACGCGTCCACGACCTCCTGGGACCCCTTCGTCCATGCCCAGAAGGACACGGTCACCGGGTCGTCGGCGGTACCTCGGGCGCGGGAGTCGTCGGCGCCGCCGCACGCCGTGACGACGGCGAGAGCGGTGGCGGCGCCGACCAGCGCTTGGACGGAACGGGACCAACTGCGGCTCACGGCATGGCTCCTGTACGAGCAGGGCGGCCGGGGTTCCGGCCGGTGCCGTGATATTTCGATTCCGTCTGAGCGAAGTCAAGAGCGAAAGATTGAATGATCGAATAATGATCGATTTGAGGAGGGGTGAAGCGGGTCAGACCGGTGCGAGACGGTCGGCGTCGTCCGCCCCCGGCCGACCGCAGGACTCCCGCACCCGCAACGTCGGCAGCAGCGCCACATGACGCCGGGGAGGTCGCCCGTCCCCGCCCGGATACCGGGGCCCCGACAACCGCTCCACCAGCAGCTCCGCCGCACTGCGCCCCACGTCCCGCTTGGGCGGGGCGACCGCGCTCAGCGGGGTGTCGGCGAGCGCCGCCACCTCGTCGTCGTACGTGATCAGCGCCAGGTCCTCCGGGACCCGCACGCCCAGCTCCGCCAGCCGGCGCACCAGCCGGATGGCGTCCTCGTCGTTGTGGACCAGCACCGAACTCGCCCGCCCCTCGCGCACCGCGTCACGCAGTGCCGACGCCGACCGCTCGAAGGGCGCCGGATCGCGGTCGGCGGAGACCGTCGTGATCAGCGGTTCCGTCCCGGCGAGCCCGAGCGCGGCCAGCGCCCGCGTGAACCCGGCGCGCACCGACTGCGCCGTCGGGCTGTCCGAGCGGGCCACCAGCATCGGCGTCCCATGGCCCAGCCGCACCAGATGCCGTACGGCGAGCAGCACCCCGTGCGCATGGTCGGAGACCACCCGGTCCAGGCCCTCCAGCGGACCGCCCGGCACCCCCTCGCGCTCCACCAGCACCTTCTCGCCGGGCAGCCGGGCTATCCACTCGCCGTACCGCTCGGGGTGGTCCGGCGCCGTCCAGCTCGGCGCCAGCAGCAGCCCCTGCGCCCCGGCCGCCAGCAGCCCGGCCGCGTGCGCCGCGTCGTCCTCGGGCCGGTAGTCGGTGACCCGCAGGATCAGCCGCGCGCCGAGCCGGGCGGCCGCCTCGTGCGCGCCCCGGATCACCTCGGCGAAGTAGTAGGCGGCGGCCGGGGCCAGCATCCCGATCACGGGGCCACCGCCCACCGGCGTACCGGCCGGGCCCCGTTCGGCCGGCCAGGACACCGAACCGTGCGCCCGCTCCAGCAGCCCCCGGGAGGCCAGCGCCTCGACGTCGCGCCGGGCGGTGACGGTGGCGACGCCGAGCCGGTCCGCCAGGTCGGAGACCCGCACGGTGCCGCGCTCGCGCACCAGGTTCAGCAACCGGTCATGACGTTCAGCAGCACCTTCGCGCACGGAGACAGCCCCCTGGAGCAGAAATGATCGAACCCTGAGCAACGGGCGATCATTCGATCTTAGGGCGGCCGGACAGGGGAGAGGGCGGGACCCGCCCGCATCGCGTACCGAGGCGGCCGGACACGGGAGGGACGAGCGACTCCCGTGCGGCTCCCCGTACCGCGCACCGAGGCCGGCCGCCTACTGCGGACCGTACTTGCGCCCCGTCCGCGAGGTGACCCCGCCGAGCAGCCCCCGCGGCGCGACCTTCACCAGCCCCATCAGCGCCTTGTAGCGCGGGTCCGGGATCGACACCGTCTTCCCCCGGGCCAGATCCGTCAGCGCGGACGCCACCAGCTTGTCCGCGTCGAGCCACATCCAGTTCGGGATGTTGTCCGTGCCCATCCCGGCCCGCTCGTGGAACTCCGTCCGCACGAACCCGGGGCACAGCGCCATCAGCCGCACCCCCGACCCGGCCAGGTCCCGTGCCGCGCCCTGGGTGAACTGCACGACCCAGGACTTCGACGCCCCGTACGTACCGCGCGGCACGAACGCCGCGACGGACGCCACGTTGACGACCCCGCCCCGGCCCCGCTCCCGCATCCCGGCGACCGCCGCCGAGGTCAGCCGCAGGACCGCCTCGCAGTGCACCTTCAGCATCGTCAGCTCGTCGGCCATGGACACCTCCAGGAAGCGCCCCTTGTTGCCGAACCCGGCGTTGTTGACCAGCAGATCGACCGGGTGCCTGCGGTCCGCGAGCCGCTTCTCGACCGCTTCGATGCCGCCGTCCGTGGACAGGTCGCCGCTCAGCACCTCGGCCTCGATGCCGTGGCGGTCGTGCAGTTCCGTGGCCTGCTCGCGCAGCCGCGCGGTGTCCCGCGCCACCAGCACCAGGTTGTGCCCCTGAGCCGCGAGCCGCCGCGCGAACGCGGCCCCGATACCCGCGGTCGCGCCTGTGATCAGTGCAGTCGTCATACGCGGCACGTTAGGGCATGTCCGGTGGATCTTGACCGGGGCCTGATCCGCCGGACACGCCCTCATGCCCCGCATGGTCCGGGACCTCACCCGCCCGCCGGCCCTATCGGGCGCTGCCCGGGGTGCACCGGGGCCGGTCCCTCAGCCCTGCTGTGCCGCGTACTCGCGGGCCTTGCGCAGCGACTCGGGGTGCAGCGCCTCCCCGGCCGCCAAGAGGGAGGGCAGCAGGGTGCGTTCGGTCGTCGACGCCCGGAACTGCAGGGCGGCGGTGATCTCGTGGTCCGGCCGGTGCACGATCTCGACGGGGTCCCCGGCGCGGACCGTGCCCGGCTCGACCACCCGCAGATAAGCGCCGGTCACGCCCCGCTGGGTGAATCGCTTGACCCACCCCTTCTCCTGGACGTGCTCGGCGAAGGTACGGCACGGGATCCGCCCCGAGGTCACCTCCAGCACCAGGTCCGCCCCCACCCGCCAGCGCTCGCCGATCAGCGCACCGCTGACGTCGAGACCCAGGGTCGTGAAGTTCTCGCCGAACACCCCGTTGGCCAGCGTCCGGCCGCCCAGCTCCCGCTCCCAGTCGTCCAGATCCTCGCGGGCGAAGGCGTACACCGCCTGGTCGCTGCCGCCGTGATGGCGCAGATCGCTCACCGCGTCCCCGGAAAGACCGCTGCCGCCGACGCCCTTGGGGCCGGGGTCGCGCACCTCGACGGGGCCCTCCACCGGCCGCTTGTCGATTCCGGAGAGGCCGTTCGGGCCGTCGGTCTGAGCGTTGGGGCGGAGACGGCCGATGTTCACGGTGAGCAGCTTCATGCGGCTACGCTAACCGCCCCTGACCCAAAGGGGTACATCATTAATTCGCCCCTCCTCCAAGAATCTCTTATGATGAGGGGGTGATCGAAGCTCGCCACCTCCGTGTCCTGCGCGCCGTGTCCACCACCGGCTCGTTCTCCGCCGCCGCCCGCGAACTGGGCTGCACCCAGCCCGCCGTCAGCCAGCAGATGAAGGCCCTGGAGGCCTCCGCCGGCACCACGCTGCTGATCCGCACCGGACGCGAGATGCGCCTCACCCAGGCCGGTGAGGCACTGGTGCGGCACGCCTCCGGCATCCTCGCGGGGCTGACCGCCGCCGAGGAGGAGGTCGCCGCCATCGCCGGACTGCGGGCCGGCCGGGTCCGGCTCGTCTCCTTTCCCAGCGGCAGCTCCACCCTGGTCCCGGGCGCGCTGGCCGCCCTGCGCGCCGACCACCCCGGCACCCGCGTCTCGCTCGTCGAGGCCGAGCCGCCGCGCTCGGTGGACCTGCTGCGCGAGGGCGACTGCGACATCGCCCTGGCGTTCCGCTACGGGGCGACCGGCGGCGAATGGGACGACCTGGTGGTCCGGCCGCTGCTCACCGACCGGCTGATCGGCCTCCTCCCGGAGGGGCACCGGCTGGCGGAGGCGCCGAGCGTGTCCATCGGCGAACTGGCCGACGAGTCCTGGATCGCGGGCTGCCCGCGCTGCCGCCGCCAGCTGGTCGAGGTCTGCGAGGAGTCCGGCTTCGCCCCGCGCATCGACTTCGCCACCGACGACTACCCGGCGGTGATGGGCCTCGTCGGGGCCGGGCTCGGCGTGGCGGTGCTGCCGGAGCTGGCGGTCGAGTCGGTACGCCCCAAGGGGGCCAGGGCCGTGCCGGTCGAGCCCGCGATCGAGCGGGAGATCGTCGCCCTGACCCTGCCGGACCTGGCGCGGGTTCCGGCGGTGGCGGCCACCCTGGACCAGCTGGCGCGGACCGCCGCCCGCTGAGACCGCGCGGGGCGCGCCGCGCACGCGTCCTGCGGGGCGCGTCGCGCACGGGGCGCCCGTCGCGGCCGGTCGCGGGCCGGATGGCTGAAGGTATCGAAGAAACGTTTCTGCGCTGCGTTGGGTCGTACGGGTGTCAGGTGGCGCCGGAGCCCGGTCCCGCGGCGGGGGCCCCGGAGGGCGCCGCGCTGATCAGCCGGGTTCTGGCCCGGCCCATCAGCTCCTCGCGCTCGTCCTCGGTCAGGCCGCCCCACACGCCGTAGGGCTCCCGAACGGCCAGGGCGTGCGCCGCGCACTCGGCCCGTACCGGGCAGCGCATGCACACCTCCTTCGCGGAGGTCTCGCGGGCGCTCCGCGCCGCGCCGCGCTCACCCTCCGGATGGAAGAACAGGGAGCTGTCCACGCCTCGGCAGGCGGCGAGCAGCTGCCAGTCCCACAGGTCTGCGTTGGGTCCGGGAAGGCGGGAGAAATCTGCCATTGCTTGTCCCCTCGGAGCTGTGCTGCGTCGGAAGCGGCATCCTCGACCGTCCGTGATCGACGGCCTGCTGTGTTCGGACCGTCTCTGATCGGTGTGACCGAAGTCTCGACCGTACATCTACGGTGCTAGTAGATGTAAATATGACTGATTGCGAATCTAGCCACAGACACCCTCGAAAGGGAAGAAAAGCTGCCAAATAGGGCATGCCAGGGAGTGAAGATTCGGTTGACGGGTGAATCACCCGTGCCGTTCTCCTCCGTATTCGGGCCTTCACGTAGAGTGCCGAACCCGGTCGCACGACCCGTAACTCTTTCGAGTGACCGTCGTTAAGGGAACGGATGCGGTTGACGGATATCCGGCTCGGGCACATGTCCGAGGGGGTCGACCGCACAGGTGACGACTTGTATCAGCCTGGAGGCTCAAGGTGACGCGCATCAGCTGCGGAGGACGGTCATGACATCCGTCCTCGTCTGCGACGACTCCCCGCTTGCCCGAGAAGCGCTCCGTCGCGCGGTGGCCACCGTGCCCGGCGTCGAGCGCGTGACGACCGCGGCCAACGGCGAGGAAGTCCTCCGCCGCTGGGGCGCCGATCGTTCGGATCTGATTCTGATGGACGTACGCATGCCCGGTCTGGGAGGTGTGGAGACCGTCCGTCGGCTGCTCTCCGCCGACCCCGGCGCCCGGATCATCATGCTGACCGTCGCCGAGGACCTGGACGGTGTCGCGCTCGCGGTCGCCGCCGGGGCCCGCGGCTATCTGCACAAGGACGCCTCGCGCGCCGAGCTGCGGGCCACCGTCACCCAGGCGCTGGCCGACCCGACGTGGCGGCTCGCCCCGCGCCGGCTGCGGTCCGCCGAGATGGGAGCGGCCCCCACGCTCACCGCGCGGGAGATCCAGGTGCTCGAAGGCATGAGCCATGGCCGCTCCAACGCGGAGATCGGCCGGGAGCTCTTCCTCTCCGAGGACACGGTCAAGACCCACGCCCGCCGGCTGTTCAAGAAGCTCGGGGCCTCGGACCGCGCCCACGCGGTGGCCCTCGGATTCCGCTGGGGCCTGGTTCGCTGAGGACGCGGCCCGGACCGCGCCCCGTCCGCAGACCGGCGGACGGGGGACGGAGCGGGCCACCGGCTCCACACCCCGTAACCGGGCGCCCGCCCAGCGGTGCCATGTGACGCTTCCCGGCCGATGACGCATCCTTGAGTCGTGGAGTTCCTCAGGAACGATTCGGTCGAGCGGAAGGGGAGGGCGCAGGACATGACATCCGGCGCACCCGCTCATAACGCTTCGGTGCACAACTCCGGGCGTGGTGCAGCGGACCGAGTGGCATCAGGGCACCATGGTTCGATGCGCGATGACGAGACGACGGTGATCGGTGCCCTGGTGCACCGCGCCGTCGACGGAGACGCGCAGGCCACCCACGACCTGCTGGCCCACGTCCACCCCCTCGCCCTGCGCTACTGCCGCTCCCGGCTGAACCGCCTGCCCGGTGATGCTCGCCACTTCGTGGAGGACCTCGCACAGGAGGTCTGCGTCGCGGTGCTGGTGGCGCTGCCGCGCTACAGGGACACCGGCAGGCCCTTCGAAGCCTTCGTCTTCGCCATCGCCGGACACAAGGTCGCCGACCTCCAGCGCGCCGCGATGCGCCACCCGGGGTCGACCGCCGTCCCCTCCGACGAGATGCCGGAACGGCCCGACGACTCCCTCGGCCCGGAGGAGCGCGCCCTGCTCAGCAGCGATGCCGCCTGGGCCAAGAAGCTCCTCGCCAACCTCCCGGAGAGCCAGCGCGAGCTGCTGGTCCTGCGGGTCGCGGTGGGGCTGACCGCCGAGGAGACCGGACGGATGCTCGGGATGTCACCGGGTGCGGTCCGGGTCGCCCAGCACCGCGCGCTCAGCAGGCTCCGGGCGCTCGCCGAGCAGTAGCGGCACGGCGGGGCCCGCCGCCGACCGCTTCGTGCGAAGCTCCAGAACCGCCAAGTGATCTTGATCGTGGAATGAGACACCTCCCGGGGCCGTTAGCATGGACATCCGCACCGATCAAGGCCATTTGGGGAAGGTGTCATGACTGCAAACGTCGACGGAGTGCCCGAGAAATTCGCGACGCTCGGGTTGACCTACGACGACGTGCTGCTGTTGCCCGGCGCGTCCGAGGTCCTGCCCAACGCGGTCGACACCTCGACCCTCATCTCGCGCAACGTACGGGTGAACATCCCCCTGCTGTCGGCCGCCATGGACAAGGTGACCGAGGCCCGCATGGCCATCGCGATGGCCCGCCAGGGCGGCGTCGGCGTGCTGCACCGCAACCTCTCCATCGAGGACCAGGTGAACCAGGTCGACCTGGTCAAGCGGTCCGAGTCCGGCATGGTCACCGACCCGATCACCGTGCACCCCGACGCCACGCTCGCCGAGGCGGACGCGCTCTGCGCGAAGTTCCGCATCAGCGGTGTGCCGGTCACCGATGGCTCGGGCAAGCTGCTCGGCATCGTCACCAACCGCGACATGGCCTTCGAGTCGGACCGCACGCGCCAGGTGCGCGAGGTCATGACGCCGATGCCGCTCGTCACCGGCAAGGTCGGCATCTCCGGCGTCGAGGCCATGGAGCTGCTGCGCCGCCACAAGATCGAGAAGCTGCCGCTGGTCGACGAGGCGGGCCTGCTCAAGGGCCTCATCACGGTCAAGGACTTCAAGAAGGCCGAGCAGTACCCGAACGCCGCCAAGGACGCCGAGGGCCGCCTGCTGGTCGGCGCTGCCGTCGGTGCCAGCCCCGAGGCGCTGGAGCGCGCGCAGGCCCTCGCCTCCGCCGGGGTCGACTTCCTCATCGTCGACACCTCGCACGGCCACAACAGCAACGCCCTCGCCTGGATGGCGAAGATCAAGTCGAGCGTCGGCGTCGACGTCATCGGCGGTAACGTCGCCACCCGCGACGGCGCCCAGGCCCTGATCGACGCCGGTGTCGACGGCGTCAAGGTCGGCGTCGGACCCGGCTCCATCTGTACGACCCGCGTGGTCGCCGGTATCGGCGTCCCGCAGGTCACCGCGATCTACGAGGCCGCGCTCGCCGCCCGTGCCGCCGGTGTCCCGGTGATCGGCGACGGCGGCCTCCAGTACAGCGGCGACATCGGCAAGGCGCTCGCCGCGGGCGCGGACAGCGTGATGCTGGGCAGCCTGCTCGCGGGCTGCGAGGAGTCGCCGGGCGAGCTGATGTTCATCAACGGCAAGCAGTTCAAGTCGTACCGCGGCATGGGCTCGCTGGGCGCGATGCAGTCCCGTGGCCAGGGCCGGTCCTACTCCAAGGACCGCTACTTCCAGGCCGAGGTCTCCTCGGACGACAAGCTCGTCCCCGAGGGCATCGAGGGCCAGGTGCCCTATCGCGGCCCGCTGGCCAACGTCCTTCACCAGCTCGTCGGCGGCCTCCGCCAGACCATGGGCTACGTCGGCGCCGCGTCCGTCGACCAGATGGAGAGCAAGGGCCGCTTCGTCCGGATCACCTCGGCGGGCCTCAAGGAGAGCCACCCGCACGACATCCAGATGACGGTGGAAGCACCGAACTACAGCAGGAAGTAACGCATCACCGCAGGTGAGGGGCGGACCGGAGTTCCCGGTACCGCCCCTCACGTGTGCGTCGGGGATACTGGTCAGCGCAGACGTAGAGGGAAAGGCCACACATCGTGACTGAGATCGAGATCGGGCGCGGCAAGCGCGGCCGCCGGGCTTACGCATTCGACGACATCGCTGTCGTTCCGAGCCGCCGCACCCGGGACCCGAAGGAGGTCTCGATCGCCTGGCAGATCGACGCCTACCGCTTCGAGCTGCCGTTCCTGGCCGCTCCCATGGACTCCGTGGTCTCCCCGCAGACCGCCATCCGCATCGGTGAGATGGGCGGCCTGGGCGTCCTGAACCTGGAAGGGCTCTGGACCCGGCACGCCGACCCGCAGCCGCTGCTCGACGAGATCGCCGAGATGCCCGTCGAGTCCGCGACCCGCCGGCTCCAGGAGATCTACTCCGCGCCGATCCAGGAGGAGCTGATCGGGCAGCGCATCAAGGAGGTGCGCGACTCCGGTGTCGTCACCGCCGCCGCGCTCTCCCCGCAGCGCACCGCCCAGTTCTCCAAGGCGGTCGTCGACGCGGGCGTCGACATCTTCGTCATCCGGGGGACGACGGTCTCCGCCGAGCACGTCTCCGGCGCGGCCGAGCCGCTGAACCTGAAGCAGTTCATCTACGAGCTGGACGTCCCGGTCATCGTCGGCGGCTGCGCCACGTACACCGCGGCCCTGCACCTCATGCGGACCGGTGCTGCCGGTGTCCTCGTCGGCTTCGGCGGCGGCGCCGCGCACACCACGCGCAACGTCTTCGGCATCCAGGTCCCGATGGCCACCGCCGTCGCGGACGTCGCCGGCGCCCGCCGCGACTACATGGACGAGTCCGGCGGCCGGTACGTGCACGTCATCGCCGACGGCGGTGTCGGCTGGTCCGGCGACCTGCCGAAGGCCATCGCCTGCGGTGCGGACGCCGTGATGATGGGCTCCCCGCTGGCCCGCGCCACCGACGCGCCGGGCCGTGGCCGCCACTGGGGCATGGAGGCCGTCCACGAGGACGTGCCGCGCGGCAAGCTGGTCGACCTCGGCTCGGTCGGGACGACGGAGGAGGTCCTCACCGGCCCCTCGCACACCCCGGACGGCTCGATGAACATCTTCGGCGCCCTGCGCCGCGCGATGGCCACCACCGGCTACAGCGACCTCAAGGAGTTCCAGCGCGTCGAGGTGACGGTGGCGGACTCGCAGCACCGCCGCTGACACCCCTACCGGAAGGGCCCGGACCGCTCAGCGGTCCGGGCCCTTCCGTATGTCCTGCGGGTGTCAGCCGGCCTTCTTCGCGCCACCGACGGCGGCGACCGCGCCGAGACCGAGGAAGAGGTACGTCATGAAGTCGGCCTCGTCCGACCACGCCTTGGTCACCGAGTCGAAGTGGTCCCCGACGACCTCGGAGAACGGGATCTGCGCCAGGTCGGAGAGGATCATCGAGATGCCGATGAGCTGACCGACGTAGACCGCGCCGATCGAGAAGACGGCCGAGGCGGCGATGACCGCCGGGTTGGAGCCGCCGACCTTGCTCGCCGCGAAGCCGACCAGGAAGCCGACGCCGACCGCCGCGTAACCGACCTCGCGCTCGATGGAGCCCGCGATCACGCCGTACAGGATGCCCGCGACGATCGCCGCGCCGAGCGCGACCGCCACACCGAGCAGGACGTTGTTGCGGGCCGGGGGAGCCGGAGTGAAGGGCGCGCCGCCGCCGAACGGGGCGCCCTGGCCCGGCTGCTGGCCCGCGAACGGGTTGCCGGTCGGGGCCGGGGGCTGCTGGCCGTACGGGTTGCCGGTGGGGGCGGCGGGGGCGCCCTGGCCCGGCCCGCCCGCGTACGGGTTGCCGTCGACGGGCTGACCGCCGAAGGGCTGCTGGGGCTGGTTCGGCGGCTGCACGGGCTGGCTCACGGTGGGACTCCCCCTGGGGCGGCTGCGCACTACTGCGCGGAATACGCACGTGTGTGCGCTCTGTGACGCCGCAGAGTAGCAGCACCCCTTGCTTTCGGTCACTGACTATCTTTCGACGGTCCGTCACCTGGTGAGCGTGCGCGTTCAGAGCCGGTGTGCGGCCCCCGCCGGAGTGGCCCCCCGGGTGTCCAGGAGCAGTTGGGCCTTGACCGCGAGGCCCTGGAGGTCGTAGGTGCGGTGCTGCTGCAGCAGTACGGTCAGGTCGGCGGCGGCCGCCGCCTCGTACAGCGAGTCGGCGCGCGGGACGGGGCGTTCGCGCACCCGCCAGTCCAGGACGTGCGGATCGTGGTAGCCGATCTGGGCGCCCATGTCCATCAGCCGGGTGGCGATCTCCCGGGCGGGCGCGGCCTCCTGGTCCGCGGTGTCCGGTTTGTAGGTGACGCCGAGCAGCAGGACGCGGGCGCCCCGGACGGACTTGCCGTGCTCGTTCAGGAGGGTGGCGCAGCGCTGGATGACGTAGCTGGGCATCCGCTCGTTGATCTCCTGCGCCAGTGAGACCATCCGCAGCGGGTGTCCCGAGGCGCGGCCGCCGTGGGGCGGGCAGCCCGGGTCGACCGGGACGCCGTGCCCGCCGACGCCGGGTCCCGGGCGGAAGGGCTGGAAGCCGAACGGCTTGGTCTCGGCGCATCTGATGACGTCCCAGAAGTCGACGCCGAGGTCGTGGCAGAGCACCGCCATCTCGTTGACCAGCGCGATGTTGACGTGCCGGAAGTTGGTCTCCAGGACCTTCGTCATCTCCGCCTCGCGCGGTCCGCGGGCCCGTACGACCTTGTCGGTGAGCCGTCCGTAGAAGGCTGCCGCCGACTCGGTGCAGGCGGGGGTGAGGCCGCCGATGACCTTGGGCGTGTTGGCCAGGGTGCGGGTGCGGTTGCCGGGGTCGAGCCGGCCGGGGGAGCAGGCGAGGTGGAAGTCGCGGCCGGCGACGAGTCCGGACCCCTCTTCGAGCAGGGGGCGCAGGAAGGTCTCGGTGGTGCCCGGCGGTACGGCGGACTCCAGCAGCACGGTGGTGTGCGGGCGCAGCCGGGAGGCCAGGGCGCGGGCGGCGTCGCCGAGCGCGGTGAGGTCGACGGCGCGGTCGGGGCCGGGCGGGGTGGGGGAGCAGATCACGGCGGTACGGACCCGGCCCAGCTCGGTGGCGTCGGTGGTGGGCCGGAAGCCGCCCGAGAGCATACGGCGGACCTCGGAGGCGGTGAGAGCGCCCTCGACGGGGCTCCGGCCGGCTCTCAGCTCCGCGTACGGGCGGGGATCGGGGTCGTAGCCGACGGTGTCGATTCCGGCATTCACGGCGGCCTGGGCGAGCGGCAGGCCGAGGTGACCGAGTCCGATGACGGCGAGGTCTGCGGGCATACAGGAAGACCCCCTAAGTGCGGAGAGCGAAGATCGCAACTGCTGTGGACAGCGCAATGTCAGACTAGGCGTAAATATGACCTATATGTCGCATTGTGCCGCTCCGGTCACCGGGGTGTTGTCCACAGGCGGTGGCTGAACTCGAAGAGCGCGGACAGAATCGAGAGGTGGACACGGGCGGCCGGCCCCTCGGCCGGGTGGCACTCCCGTGTCCGACCACCCCGATCCACCGGGAGGCAGCAGTGAGGACAGCGACACTGGGACCCGCCGAGCGCACCCTCGCGCTCGCCGCCATGGCCGAGCGCGAACTGGACGTGCTGGTCGTGGGGGCGGGCGTGGTCGGTGCGGGCACGGCGCTGGACGCCGCAACCAGAGGCCTGACGACCGGCCTGGTCGAGGCGCGCGACTGGGCGTCCGGCACATCGAGCAGGTCGAGCAAGCTGATCCACGGCGGCCTGCGCTATCTGGAGATGCTGGACTTCGCCCTGGTCCGGGAGGCGCTCAAGGAGCGCGGGCTGCTTCTGGAACGGCTCGCCCCGCATCTGGTGAAGCCCGTGCCCTTCCTCTACCCCTTGCAGCACAAGGGCTGGGAGCGCCTCTACGCCGGCTCCGGCGTCGCGCTGTACGACGCGATGTCGGTCTCCTCCGGCCACGGACGCGGCCTCCCCGTCCACCGCCACCTCTCCCGCAAGCACGCCCTGCGGGTCGCCCCGGCGCTGAAGAAGGACGCCCTGGTCGGCGCCCTCCAGTACTACGACGCCCAGATGGACGACGCCCGCTTCGTCACCGAGCTGGTGCGCACCGCCGCGTCCTACGGCGCCCACGTGGCCAACCAGGCCCGGGTCGTCGGCTTCCTCCGCGAGGGCGAGCGGGTCGTCGGCGCGCTCGTCAAGGACGTCGAGAGCGGCACGGAGTACGAGATCCGGGCCAAGCAGGTGGTCAACGCCACCGGCGTGTGGACCGACGACACCCAGGGGCTCATCGGCGAGCGCGGACAGTTCCACGTCCGGGCCTCCAAGGGCATCCACCTGGTCGTCCCCAAGGACCGCATCCACTCCTCCACCGGCCTCATCCTGCGCACCGAGAAGTCCGTCCTCTTCGTCATCCCCTGGGGCCGGCACTGGATCATCGGCACCACGGACACCGACTGGGACCTGGACAAGGCCCACCCGGCCGCCTCCAGCGCCGATATCGACTACCTCCTCGAGCACGTGAACTCCGTCCTGAACACCCCGCTGACCAGGGATGACGTCCAGGGCGTCTACGCCGGACTGCGCCCGCTGCTGGCCGGCGAGTCGGACGCCACCAGCAAGCTGTCGCGCGAGCACACGGTCGCCCACCCCGCCCCCGGCCTGGTCGTCGTGGCGGGCGGCAAGTACACGACGTACCGGGTCATGGCCAAGGACGCGGTGGACGAGGCGGTGCACGGGCTCGACCAGCGGGTCGCCGCCTGCGTCACCGAGGACACCCCGCTGCTGGGGGCCGAGGGGTACAAGGCCCTGTGGAACGCGCGGGCCCGGATCGCGGCCCGCACCGGACTCCATGTCGCCCGGGTGGAGCATCTGCTCAACCGGTACGGCTCAATGACCGAGGAAATTCTGGAACTGATCCTCGCCGACCCCACCCTGGGCGAACCGCTGCCCGCCGCCGACGACTATCTGCGCGCCGAGATCGTCTACGCCGCCTCGCACGAGGGCGCCCGCCATCTGGACGACGTGCTGACCCGGCGCACCCGGATCTCCATCGAGACCTTCGACCGGGGCGCCCGCAGCGCCCGGCTCTGCGCGGAGCTGATCGCGCCGGTGCTGGGCTGGGACCAGGGGCGGATCGACCGGGAGGTCGAGCACTACGAGAAGCGGGTGGAGGCCGAGCGCGAGTCGCAGCGGCAGCCCGACGACCTCACGGCCGACGCGGCCCGGCTGGGCGCACCGGACATCGTGTCCACCTGAGGAGTGCTCCGCGGAGCCCCGGACGGCGGCCACCGCCTGTTGCCTCCGGGGCAGTTGGGGCCCGCCTGCCCCGTGGGGCGGGGCCGTGGGCCGGACCGGCCTGGACGGGGAGGCCCGGTTGGTAGGAGGCTGTGGGGGATTCCCTCCGTGGGCCGCGGTGCGGCGGACCCGGACCCGGCACCAGGACCGGTCCCGGGGTGAGGGACAATGAACGCTCTGCCAGGGCGGGTTGATCGCAGAGGGGACGCATGTCGGAGGCGGAGCAGGCACGGGAGCCCCAAGGGGACAAGAACGGTCGTCTCCTCGCGGGGCGCTACCGGCTCGGGGGAGTGCTCGGCCGGGGCGGCATGGGTACGGTCTGGCGCGCCGACGACGAGACGCTCGGCCGCACGGTCGCCGTGAAGGAACTGCGGTTCCCCTCGGCGATCGACGAGGACGAGAAACGCCGGCTGATCACGCGCACCCTGCGCGAGGCCAAGGCGATCGCACGGATCCGCAACAACAGCGCGGTGACCGTCTACGACGTGGTCGACGAGGACGACCGCCCGTGGATCGTCATGGAGCTGGTCGAGGGCAAGTCGCTCGCCGAGGCGATCCGCGAGGACGGCACGCTGACGCCGAAGCGGGCCGCCGAGGTCGGGCTCGCCATCCTCGACGTGCTGCGCTCGGCGCACCGCGAGGGCATCCTGCACCGCGACGTGAAGCCGTCCAACGTACTGATCGCCGAGGACGGGCGCGTCGTCCTCACCGACTTCGGCATCGCGCAGGTCGAGGGCGACCCCTCGGTCACCTCCACCGGCATGCTCGTCGGCGCCCCCTCGTACATCTCGCCCGAGCGGGCCCGCGGCCACAAGCCCGGACCGCCCGCCGACCTGTGGTCGCTCGGCGGCCTGCTGTACGCGAGCGTCGAGGGCTGCCCGCCGTACGACAAGGGCTCGGCCATCGCCACGCTCACGGCCGTGATGACCGAACCGCTCGACCCGCCGAAGAACGCCGGTCCGCTCACCGAGGTCATCTACGGGCTGCTCGCCCGCGACCCCGAGCAGCGTCTCGACGACGCCGGGGCAAGGGCGTTGCTCAACGCCGTCATCAACGCCCCCGACGTCCCCGCGCCCGCCCCCGCGGACTCCACCCAGGTCATGGCCATCCCGCCGGCCACCGCCGCCGACCCTCTCGTCAAGCGGACGCCGAAGCAGCCCAAGGCCCCGAAGCCGCCGAAGCAGTCCACCGGAACGGGCGAGTCCGGCGAAGGCGCCCGCGACCGGCTGCGCGGAGCCCTGCGGTCCGTGCGCAACGCGAAGACCCCGGCGGTGGCCGCCGGGGCCGCAGCGGGCGCGGCAGCGGCGTCCTCGGGCTCGTCGGCCGCGGCGTCCACCGGCTCGCCCGTCGCCCCGCCCAAGCCGCCGTCCCCGCCCGGGACTCCCGCCCCGGCCACGAAGGCCGGAGCGGCGGCCGGATCCGCCTCCGCGGGCGCGCAGGGAGCGGCCACCACAGCCGCCCCGAAGTCCGCGGTGACGGCGAACGCTTCCGTGCCCGGGCAGCGCCCGCCGTCCTCGGCCTCCTCCACGCGTGCCTCGATCACCGACGTGGTGCCCCGCCGCACCCTCGCGATCATCGCTGCCGTCGTCGCGCTGGCCGTCCTCGGCACCGTCCTCGCGCTCGCCCTCGGCGGCGACGACGGGGACAAGAGCGGCAAGGACGACACCGCCGCGTCGGCCGGAGCCGCGACAGGCGGCGCCGACGGCAAGGGCGATGACACGGGCGGCGGTTCGTCCGGCGGGGAGGGCGACGGCCAGAAGGAGGGCCAGGGCACGGAGGACGGCCGGGCCTCCGAGGAACCGTCCGGCGAGGCCTCCGACGCCCCGAAGACCGACGACCCCCAGGGGGACGAGGGCGACGGCGGCGACAAGCCGGCCGGCGACTCCCTGCCCGCCGGCTACCAGGAGGTCTCCGACACCCGGTTCCACTTCACCATGGCGATGCCCGAGGACTTCCGGCGCACCGCCATAGCGGGCACCAACTCCGGAGGCATCTACAACGCCGGGCAGGGCAGCTTCCCCCGGGTCCAGGTCGACTTCAACAGCTCGCCCAAGGACGACGCCGCGGCCGCCTGGCGCGGGGCCGTCGCCAGCGCCAAGGTCCTCAGCGACGGCTATCGGCACGGCAGCATAAAGAAGGTCGAGTACAACGGCTATCCGACCGTCGCCGACTGGACGTTCGAGCGCAGCCACAACGGCGTCCGGGTCAAGGTGCTCAACCGCGGTTTCAAGGTGGACGCCGAGCGCGGCTACTCCATCATGATCAGCTGCAAGGCGGACGAGTGGGACGGCGACGAGTGCCGGACGCTGCGCGAGACGGCGTTCGCCACCTTCGCGCCCACGAAGTGACCGCCGGGCGCGCCCGATCCGGGCCGGTGTGAAACGTTTGTGCGGGCCGGGTTGGCGCGACCCGGCCCGTCCGCCCGTGTTGCCACGTATCGTAAGAGACCGGAGACCGTACGCAGCCGGAACGACGGGTCAATTGCCCGCCGGACGACCGTAACTGACGGAATCGTGCAGCTCTGATGGCCGGGGAACAGCGCGCTCTGGGGAGGCGTCGTGGACGACTACGCGGGTCGGGTGCTTGCCGACCGCTACCGCCTTCCGCTGCCCCCGTCCGACGGGTACGAACTGGCCGAGACCCGGGCGTTCGACACCTACAGCGGCCAGGAAGTCCTGGTCCGCCAGGTGCCGTTGCCGGAGATCGTGGACGCCGAGGTGCTCGACGCCGACGGGCGGGTCCCGATGTCCGGGCGGGCCGGCGGGCGGGCGGTCCGCCGCAGTACGGACCCCGCGGTCCGGCGGGCGATCGAGGCCGCGCAGGCCGCCGCCCAGGTGCCCGACCACCCCCGTCTCGACCAGGTCTTCGACGTGTTCGCCGAAGCGGATTCGCTCTGGATAGTCAGCGAGCTCGTCGCGGCCCGGCCGCTCGCCGCGCTCCTCGCCGAGCGCCCCCTCACCCCCTACCGCGCCGCGGAGATCGGCTCCGACGTGCTCACCGCCCTGCGGGTGCTGCACGCCCACGGCTGGACCCACCGCAACATCACCGTGCGCACGGTCCTGGTCTGCGACGACGGCCGCGTCATGCTCACCGGTCTCGCGGCGGGCGCCGCCGAGGAGGCCCTCTGCGGGTACGCCCCCGAACCGCTGCCGGACGCCGATCCGGTGGCCGGTCCGGCGGCACCCGGCCCGACGACGTACGGCATCCCGGCCCCCGATCCCGCCCCGCCGAGGGAGCTCGGCGGCGCCTATGCGCTCCCGGCGGCCAGGAGCGACGCGGACGTCCAGCAGTACGCGGACGTCCAGGAGTACGCGGACGAGTACGCCGATCACGGCAGCCGTGAGCTCCACGGCATGGACCGCGACGGCGACCGCAGCCGTGAGGTCCACGGCAGCCGTGACGGCCGTGCGCTGCCCGTTCCGCCGCTGCCGCAGGGGTACGCGCCGCGCCGGGAGGACGACGGGTACGAACCGTACGACCTGCCGCCGGGCCGTGAGGCCGACGCCGTCCCGGAGCAGCGGGCCGACGGGCAGGAGATCGTCCCGCGACCCGCCGCCCCCGCCGTCCCCTACACCGCCGTACCGCCCCCCGCCGAGCTGGGCGCCGCGAGCGCCGCCCAGCTGCGGGCCGCCCGCGCCGGGGCGATCGCCGCCTACCGCGCGGGCGCGCGGGCCGCCGCCCGGGTCACCGAGGACCGCCAGCAGGCCGACCACGCCCCGGCCGACCTCACGAAGCCGCCGCTGGACGGATGCGCAGCGGCCCCGGACGCCGGAACCGCGGGTACCGCCGAAGCCGCCGGTGACGCCACGGACTCAGGCACCCCCGGCGCTCCCGGAACCCCGGCCCCGGGAGCCCCCGGTACCCCCGCCGCCCCCCGGCTGACCGCCCCCTGGGGCAGCCCCGGCGAGGACCCCTACGACGACGAGGACGACGAGGACGACGAAGAGGGCCCCCGGCCGCCGGGCCGGCGCGTCCATCTCGCCGGGACCTGGGACGACGGGCCCGGCGCCGGGCGCTCCGTCCCCGCCGGCGGATCCGGCGCGGACGCCCTGCGCGCCGACTCCCGGCGGCCCGGGGTATCGGGCGTGCCGGGCTCCGCCGCGAAGGAGCCGGCCCGCACCGCGCCGCTCCCGGCCGCGCGGACCACCACCCGCGCCTGGGAGGACGCCGTCGCGGGCGGCGGCGAACCGGCCGTCTACCGCGGTCCCGCCACCCCGCTCGCCGCCGAACGCGCCCGCCAGGCACGGATCGCCGTCGTCGGAGCCGTCACCGAGCGCTGGGCCCCCGAGCAGGCCGGCCCGGTCCACGAGAACTGGCAGCTCGCGCCGCCGATCGGCCCCTCCACCGACCTGTGGGCGCTCGGTGCGCTGCTCTACCGCGCCGTCCAGGGGCACGCCCCCTACCCCGAGGAGAACGCGGCCGAGCTCGTCCAGATGGTGTGCGGCGAGCCGCCCGCCTTCGCGGAGGAGTGCGGTCCGCTGCGGCCCGTCGTCGAGTCGCTGCTGCGCCAGGACCCCACCGAGCGGCCGGACTTCGAGGAGCTGCGCGGCTGGCTGCGCTCGCTGGTGCGCTCCGCGCCGGAGCCCGAGGCGGGCACCGACGTCGTGCCCCTGCCCGCACCCGACGCCACCCGGCTCCCCGTCGTACGCCGCCGCGGCGAGCTGGTCCGGCGGCGCCGGGGCCGGTTCGGCGGCGCCGGCGCCGGCCGGCACCGCCAGGGGAAGCGTCAGCAGCCGCCGCAGCAGCGCGGCGGCAAGCAGCACGACCGCCACGAGTCGCTGCTGCCGCCCGACCGTTCCGCGCGCAGGCCCGTGGAGACCTGGGAGGACGAGCGCCCGGCCCGCGCGCCGCGCGCCCCCAAGGGCCCCCGGGTGCTGCGCGAACCCCCGCGCCGGGGCGAGGATTCCCCGCGCAAGCTGGGCCGGCTGCTGCTCGTCCTGATCCTGCTGCTGATGGCCGCGGCCATCGCGTACGCCGTGATGTTCATGCCGAAGGCGGACCCGGGCCAGGACAACGGGGCGCCCGCGCCCACCGGTTCCGCCGCACCGCCCGCCGCCTCGGGAGAGCCCGAGCCCTCGGGCTCGGCGGACGGATCCGACGGGCCCGGCTCCCAGCAGCCGCAGACCAGCCGCTCCGCCGCCGCCCTCGCCCCCGGCTACACGCTCCGCAAGGACGCGGAGGGCTTCGAGGTCGGCGTACCGAAGGACTGGCAGCGCAGCCCGGCCAACGCGGACCGTCAGATCCGTTACGGCAGCGACGGGTTCACCCTGCTCGTGGTGCCCGGCCGGGACACCGTGAAGTCGGCCGGCAGCGATCCGCTGGACTACCAGCGGGACAAGGAGCCCGAGCTCCAGCCGTTCCGGGACTCCAGCTGGTCCTCCTCGTCCGGACTGCGCCGGGTCGACGTCGGCCGGCAGGCCATGGCCGAGGGGCAGTTCACCTGGCAGGAGAGCGGCGGGCGCGAGGTGTTCGTCCGTAACCTCGCCATGATCGTCGACGGCCGCTACCACGTCATCCAGGTCATCGGCCCCGAGAGCGACCGGGACCAGGTCACCGAGATCTACGAGCAGGCCATCGCCTCGTACCGGGTCGCCGGCTGACCTCACGTCATCAGCGGCGGCGCAACACGGGCGTTGTGCGGTGCCGACAACCATCACAGTGCGGTCTCGTGGGCGATCCCCCGTATCCCCGCCGCGCCCCGCCTCCGTAATCTGGCCATTCGAGGAACGGGGCGGGGACTTCACGTGGATCGATCACAGGGCACGGGCGCGGGACTGGTGCTGGCGGGGCGCTACCGGCTGGGCGACGTCCTCGGCCGGGGCGGCATGGGCAAGGTCTGGCGTGCCCACGACGAGGTGCTGCACCGCACGGTCGCCGTCAAGGAGTTGACCGCCGGGCTGTACGTCGCCGAGGCCGACCGGCTCGTCCTGCACGCCCGGACGCAGAAGGAGGCCCGGGCGGCGGCGCGCATCACGCACCCCGGGGTCGTCACCGTCCACGACGTGATCGAGTACGACAACCGCCCCTGGATCGTCATGCAGTACGTCGACGGGCCCTCGCTCGCCGACCAGGCGAAGGAGAGCGGCGAGGTCGCCCCGCGCGAGGCGGCCCGGATCGGGCTGCACGTGCTGAGCGCCCTGCGCGCCGCCCACGGCGCCGGGGTGCTGCACCGGGACGTCAAGCCCGGCAACGTCCTGCTGGCCCGCGACGGGCAGGTGCTCCTCACCGACTTCGGGATCGCCGCGATCGAGGGCGACTCCACCATCACCCGTACCGGCGAACTGGTCGGCTCCATCGACTACCTGGCCCCCGAGCGGGTACGCGGCGGCGACCCGGGACCGGCCTCCGACCTCTGGTCGCTGGGGGCGACGCTGTACACGGCGGTCGAGGGGACCTCCCCGTTCCGCCGTACGTCCCCGATCTCCACCATGCAGGCCGTCGTCACCGAGGAGCCGCCCGCCCCGGTCAACGCCGGTCCGCTCGGGGCCGTCATCACCGCGCTGCTCCGCAAGGACCCGGCCGAGCGGCCCACGGCCGCGCAGACCGAGCAGATGCTGCTGGACGCCATGGAGGGCCGCGAACCCCGGGCCGCCCAGGCGCATGTGCCGACCCAGCGCTTCCCCGAGGAGTCCCGCTACGGCTACCGGGACGGCAGCGGCTCCGGCACTCCGGCCGCCCCGCCCGGCTCCGACGGCGCCACCGCCCGGCTGCCCGGGGCCGCCGCCTCCTCCGCACCGAACGGCCCCGCCGCGACCGCGCCGACCGCCCACGCCGCTCCGGTCCCCGACAGCTCCGCCTCCGCCCCGGTGACCCGGCGTGCCGGATCCCGGTGGCGCACCGTGCTCGTCGTGGTCGTCGCCGCGGCCGTGCTCGGCGGCGCGGCCGGGCTGATCGCGATGAAGTACGGGGAGGGCTCGGGCACCCCGGCCGGCGCGAGCGGCGGTACGGCCGCCGGAAGCACGCCGTCCGCGCCCGGGACCACCCCGGAGCCCACCAGCCCCGCATCGGAGGTGCCCGACGGCTGGCACCGGGTCGACGACCCGGCCGGCTTCAGCCTCGTCGTGCCCAAGGGCTGGGAGCGCCAGGTGAACGAGGGCCAGATCGACTACACCCCGGACGACGGGGCCCACCGGATACGCATCAGCGTCGACCCCGACCCGGACTTCGACCATCCGTATCTGCACATGGAGAACATGGAGGAGCAGCTCTCCACTCGGCTGCCGGGCTACCAGCGGATCGGGATGGAGAAGAACACCTTCCGCGACCGGCCGGGCTCCCTGTGGGAGTTCACCTGGAACGAGACCAAGGACCACGCGGGACCCCGGCACGGGATCGACCAGATGTACTACGGCGGTCCCGGCGGCCCCGAGTACGCGCTCTACCTGACCGCCCCGCAGGAGGGCTGGGAGGCCAGCCGGGAGAAGTTCGACATCATGCTCCGCAGCTGGCGCGCCCCGCAGCCGCAGCAGTGAGGACGGGCGTCCCGACAGGCCCGTGCCGCGCGCGGGTTGCTGTACGGTCACGGCTCCGTACCCGGTGACCGACCCCGGTGGTGCCGGGCCCCGGACGTGAACCAGGATGGTGCGCATGACAGATCACGGGGGACGGGCCGACGAGCCCACCAGCTACGGACTCCAGCCACCGCACGCTCCGGGCGGATTCGGCACACCGCACCCCGCGCCCCCGGCGCACATTCCCTCCCCGGCCCCTCCGGCGAGCGCGCCGGACCGGGCGGCGAACCGGCTGATCGGCGGGCGCTACCGGCTGATCGCACGGCTCGGGCACGGCGGGATGGGCACGGTGTGGCGGGCCCGTGACGAGGTCGTCGACCGCGAGGTGGCCGTCAAGGAGCCGCGCGTGCCGGACCACCTGGGCGAGCGGGAACACACCACCGTGCACCAGCGCATGCAGCGCGAGGCGCGGGCCGCGGCCCGGATCGACCACCCCTCCGTCGTCACCGTCCACGACGTGGTGACCGAGGACGGCAAGCCGTGGATCGTCATGGAGCTGGTGCGCGGCCCGTCGCTCGGCGACCGCCTCCAGGAAGGCACCCTCGACCCCCGCGAGGCGGCGAGGATCGGCCTCGCGGTCCTCGACGCGCTGAGCGCCGCCCACGCGGTCGGCATCCTGCACCGGGACGTCAAGCCGGACAACGTCATGCTCGGCACCGGCGACCGGGTCGTCCTCACCGACTTCGGGATCGCGCAGATCGAGGGCGAGCAGCGGCTCACCGAGACCGGCGCGTTCATCGGCTCACCCGAGTACATCGCGCCGGAGCGGGTCCTCGGACAGCGCCCCGGACCGGAGTCGGACCTCTGGTCGCTGGGCGTCGTGCTGTACGCGGCGGTCGAGGGGATGTCCCCGTACCGCCGCTCGCACACCCCGGCCACCCTCCAGGCCGTGCTGTCCGCCGAACCGCAGACGCCCGCCCGGGGCACCGGCGCGTTCGGCACGCTCGTCATGCAATTGCTCCGCAAGGACCCGGCCGCGCGCCCGCCGGCCGCCGAGGTCCGGCGGACGCTCCAGCAGCTGGCCGCCCCGGCCCCGGCCCCGGCGGCCTCCCCGTACGGCGCGTTCGCCACGGGCAGCGGCGGCGGCAGCAAGTGGGTGCCGCCGGTGCTGCACCGCAACCGGGCCGCCGGGTTCGCCCTCGGCGGCGGGGCGCTGGCGGTGGTGGCCGCGCTCGTGCTGGTGCTGCTGAACCCGTTCGCGGGCGACGGACCGCCGGAGAACTGGCAGATCCGGCCGGAGAACGAGGTCCTGTCGGCGGACGTGGCGGTGCCCGAGGAGTACAAGCGGGTCCAGGACGACGACGGCGAACTGGTCTGGTACGCGGATCCCAGCGGCGTCTTCGAGATCGACTTCTGGCACCGCGCACCGAAGAGCGACTCCGACTCCATGGACGACGACCCCGGCGTCGACCCGGCGGCCCGCAAGGCGTACTACGAGAAGGGCGGGGCGAGCGGCACCCAGATGGAGCAGGCCTCCGTCACGTACAAGGACACCACCCACCAGGGGCGCGAGGCGATCGAGATGACCACCGAGTACGTCCCCTACGCCTCGTCCGACGACGATCCGGTGCGCCTGCGCTTCCGGGAGCTGCTGATCCCCGGCGAGACGAAGAGCGACCCCTACTGGCATGTGCGGGTGAAGACGCCCGCGAAGGGGAGGCGGCGAAGGACGGGGACGCGATCTTCGCCGAGGTGACCGAGGGGCTGAAAATTCACGCTTCCTGAGGGTCGCGGGCCGACCGCCGTCGGGCGGTCGGCCGCAACGCCACTGATCAGCGGTTATGTAGCCAGCGATCACTGGCTCGTTCGAGGGTGGTGCCGCACGGGGGTGGCGGGTCCTGTGAAAAACTGTTACCGACGGGTACCCAAAGGCTCCGGCTGGACATACTCTCGGCCCCATGACGGACTCGCAGGCCCCTGACGCCCCTCTCGGTACGAACCCCGTGGCGGTCGCCCCCGCCGGGGTGCGCACGGCCGCCGACGTGGTCACCCCCGAGGTGATCGCCCAGCTGATCCGCGGGGTCGTCGGGTCGGGCCGAACGGCCAACCACACCCCCTTCACCGGGGAGAAGCTGGCCGACCTGCCCGAGTCCACCCCCGAGGACGTCGCCACCGCCTTCGACCGGGCCCGCGCCGCCCAGCCCGTCTGGGCCGCCGTCCCCGTACGGCAGCGGGCCGCCGTCCTGCTGCGCTTCCACGACCTCGTCCTGAGCCGCCAGTCCGAGGTCCTCGACCTCATCCAGCTGGAGACCGGCAAGGCCCGCCTGCACGCCCACGAGGAGGTGCAGGCCGTCGCCGTCGCCGCCCGCCACTACGGGCGCAAGGCCGCCTCCTACCTCAAGCCCCGCCGCCACACCGGTGTCGTCCCGACCCTCACCAAGGTCACCGAACTGCGCCAGCCGCGCGGTGTCGTCGGCCAGATCGCCCCCTGGAACTACCCGCTCGAACTCTCCGTGGGCGACGCCCTGCCCGCCTTCGTCTCCGGCAACGCCGTCGTGATGAAGCCCGACACCGAGACCGCGCTCACCGCCCTGTGGGCCCGCGACCTGCTGATCGAGGCCGGACTGCCCGCCGAGGTCTTCCAGATCGTCCTCGGCGAGGGCCCGGTCGTCGGCCCCGAGGTCGTCAGCCGCGCCGACTACGTCTCCTTCACCGGCTCCACCCGCACCGGCCGCGAGGTCGCCGTGGGCGCCGCCTCCCGCCTGGTGGGCGTCTCGCTGGAGCTCGGCGGCAAGAACGCGATGCTCGTCCTCAAGGACGCCGACGTCGAGAAGGCCGCCGCGGGCGCCGTCCGGGCCTGCTTCTCCTCCGCCGGACAGCTCTGCATCTCCATCGAGCGGCTGTACGTCCACGAGTCGATTGCCGACGACTTCGTGCGGCGCTTCGCCACCCGGACGAAGGCCATGCGGCTCGGCAGCTCCCTGGCGTACGGGGCCGACATGGGCTCCCTCGTCGGCGAACGCCAACTGGAGACCGTCGCGCGCCATGTCGACGAGGCCGTCGAGAAGGGTGCGACCCTCGTCGCCGGCGGCGTCGCCCGCCCCGACATCGGCCCGCTGTTCTACGAGCCGACCATCCTCGACGGTGTCGAGGCCCCGATGGCCGTCTGCGGCGAGGAGACCTTCGGGCCGGTCGTCGCGATCTACCGCTTCAGCGACGAGGACGAGGTGATCGCGCTGGCCAACGCCACCCCGTACGGTCTCAACTCCAGCGTCTGGACCACCGACTCCCGGCGCGGCCACGCGGTCGCCGCCCGGCTGCGCACCGGCACCGTCAACATCAACGAGGGGTACGCCCCCGCCTACGGCAGCGTCCAGTCCCCGATGGGCGGCATGAAGGACTCCGGTCTCGGCCGGCGGCACGGCTCCGAGGGCATCCTCAAGTACACCGAGGCCCAGACCGTGGCCCAGCAGCGGCTGATCCCGCTCGCGCCCGCCTTCGGGATGGACGACGAGAAGTACGCCGCGTTCATGACGAGCAGCCTCAAGGTGATGAAGGCGTTCCGGCTGCGCTGAGCCGCCGCAGCACGCCCCTTTCGTACCGATTCCGTTCCGAGGAGTGCCATGTCCCAGGACAGCCCTGCCCAGAAACAGGCCGTGAGCCATGTCCCGGCCGAGGACGACGCCGCGTACGACTACGACGTCCTGGTCGTCGGCTCGGGCTTCGGGGGCGCGGTGTCGGCGCTCCGCCTCTCCGAGAAGGGCTACCGCGTCGGCGTCCTGGAGGCGGGCCGCCGCTTCACCTCCGGCACGCTCCCCAAGACCTCCTGGGACCTGAAGAACTACCTCTGGGCCCCCGCCCTCGGCCTCTTCGGCCTCCAGCGCATCCACCTCCTCGGCAACGTCATGGTGCTCGCCGGGGCCGGAGTCGGCGGCGGGTCGCTGAACTACGCCAACACCCTGTACGTGCCGCCCGCCCCGTTCTTCGAGGACCGCCAGTGGGCCTCGATCACCGACTGGCAGGACGAGCTGAAGCCGTACTACGACCAGGCGCGCCGGATGCTCGGGGTCCGCCTCAACCCGACCATGACCCCGTCCGACATCCACCTCAAGGCCGTCGCCGAGACCATGGGCGTCGGGGACACCTTCCACATGACCCCGGTCGGGGTCTTCTTCGGCGACGGCAAGGACGCCGACGGCACCGCGAGGGCCAAGGCCGGCGGCACCGTCGCCGACCCGTACTTCGGCGGCGCCGGCCCCGACCGCAAGGCCTGCACCGAGTGCGGCGAGTGCATGACGGGCTGCCGCCACGGCGCGAAGAACACCCTCAACGAGAACTACCTGTACCTGGCCGAGCGGGCCGGAGCGGTCATCCACCCGATGACCTCCGTCGTCGCCGTCACCGAGGACCCCGAGGGCGGCCACCGGGTCCTGACCGTCCCCACCGACCGCCGCCACCGGGCGAAGCCCATCAAGCTGCGCGCCCGCGAGGTCGTCATCGCCGCCGGGACGTACGGCACCCAGACCCTCCTGCACACCATGAAGGACCGGGGGCTGCTGCCCCGGCTCTCCGCGAAGCTCGGCGAGCTGACCCGTACCAACTCCGAAGGCCTGGTGGGCGCCCAGACCAGTGACCGCCGCTACCGCAAGAAGCACGGCACCGCCAGGGCCGACTTCACCCGGGGCGTCGCGATCACCTCGTCGATCCACCCCGACGACAACACCCACATCGAGCCGGTCCGCTACGGCCGGGGCTCCAACGCCATGGGCGCGCTGACGGTCCTCCAAGTCCCCTACGGGGCCCACCGGGTGCGCGGCTGGATCGCCAACATGATCAAGCACCCCACCCTCGCCGCCCGTTCGCTCTCCAACCGCCGCTGGTCCGAGCGCACCATCATCGGCCTGGTCATGCAGTCCCTGGACAACTCCCTGACCACGTACCGCAAACCGGGCGGCGTCGGGAAGGGCCTGCTCACCGCCCGCCAGGGCCACGGCGCCCCCAACCCGACGCAGATCCCGGAGGCGACCCTCGGCGCGAGCCTGCTCGCCGAGGAGATCAACGGCTTCGCCGGGTCCAACGTCGGCGAGCTGATGGGCACCCCGCTCACCGCCCACTTCCTCGGCGGCTGCCCGATCGGCGCGAGCGCCGAGGAAGGCGTCATCGACCCGTACCACCGCCTCTACGGCCACCCCGGCATCAGCGTCGTCGACGGCTCCGCCGTCTCCGCCAACCTCGGCGTCAACCCGTCGCTGACCATCACCGCCCAGGCCGAGCGCGCGATGTCGCTGTGGCCCAACAAGGGCGAGGCGGACCCGCGCCCGGAGCAGGACGCGGCCTACGAGCGGCTCGCCCCGGTCGCCCCGCGCACGCCCGCCGTGCCCAAGGAGGCGTTCGGCGCGCTGAGGCTGCCGTTCCTGGGGATCCCCGTGGTGCCGCCGAAGGACACGGCGGAGGCCGGCGCGGACGTGAAGGGCGTCGGGAACACCCCCGTACCCAATCCGTGATCTTGGGGAGGGCAACTGTCCGGGGAGCTGTGCGGTCCAACCCGTACCGCGACTACTGTCACAGCAGCCCCACAGCTCCTGCCGAGTCTCCGAGGTCCCCGATGACACTCTGTTCCCCGAGATCCGTGCTGCGCCGCGCAGCCGGCTCGTTCGCCGCCGCAGGCCTGCTGGCCGCGGCCGCGCTCGCCGGGGCGGCCGCCCCGGCACAGGCCGCGGACGCGCCGGTGTTCACGTTCGGCGGCCCGGCCGAGACGGCCCTGCACCCGTACCCGGAGAGCGGAAAGCCGAAGTCGTCCACGGTCGGGATCACCCTCAACAACCCGTCCGAGGACGAGGAGAACGGCGGATTCGGCGGCGACTTCACCCTCACCTTCGACCTCAGCGGCATCGCGGGCGTGGCCGACGTGAAGATCGACGGCGAGGTGAGCCCGGACTGCGAGATCACCGGCACGAAGGCCGTCTGCGAGGACTGGGGCATCTGGCCCGGCTCCCAGTCGGCCGCCGGCTTCGTCGTCACCGCCGCCAAGGGCAGCGAGAACGGCGACACCGGCACGATCAAGGTGACCGGCCAGGCGGACGGCGCCGCCTTCACCCCGTTCACCACCCGGCTCACGGTCGGCGGCCCCGACCTGGTGATGGAGCAACTGCCGTTCACGACGCAGCTGACCCCGGGCCAGAAGCAGCCGGCCCCGATCACCTTCGCCAACCGCGGCACCCGGGACGCCGACGGCGTCCTGCTCACGCTGCGGTACTCGCGCGGTCTGGACATCCCGCAGCGCTACTCCAACTGCGAGTACACCGTGGACGACCCGGACCTGCCCGACTTCGGCTGGACCACGGCGCTCTGCTCCGTCGAGGGAGCCTTCGAGGCGGGCGCGACGTACACGCTGGCGACCCCGCTGACGCTGGAGGCCACCGAGCGCGCCTACTACGACACCTTCCTCTACGGCATCCACGAGAACAGCGCCGCCCAGCGCACCGCCCAGCGTGCGGGCGCCCCCTTCGAGCGGGGCACCGGCGGCGTGCTGAAGGCCGTCCCGGCGAAGAAGGGCGCCGCGGCCCGGAGCGCCGACCTCGACCCGTACGACAACCAGCAGGAGGCCGACTTCCGCACGGAGAACACGGCCGACTTCGTGGCGTACGGCGACCGGGTGGCCGGGTCCGAGGGCTCCTTCGTCACGGCCGACCTCGGCTTCCGCAACGAGGGCCCGGCGTGGATCGGCCACATCCGCTCCGGCGAGGACGTCGCCACCGTCGACTTCACCGTCCCCCAGGGCGCTTCGGTCACGTCGAAGCCGGAGAGCTGCCGCGCGGTCACGGCCGACGTCAAGTACCGCGAGGACCAGACGAGCCCCGCGCCGCGTTACGTCTGCAACACCTCGATGACCGTGCGGGACGGGGCGGGTCTCGACCTGCCCTTCGAGCTGCGGATCGACAAGGCCATGGTCGGCGCGAGCGGCGAGGTCACCGTGCGCAACACCTGGCTGCAGAACCCGAAGCTCCCGTTCGACCCGAAGCCCGCCAACAACACGGCCTACCTGATCCTGAACGGTGAGGGCGGCGGCGACGGCTCCGACTCCGGCGGTGCGACGGAGGGCGGCGACGGTGGCTCCGGCGAGCCGTCCACCCCGCCGACCTCGGCCCCGGACCCGGAGGAGAGCCCGTCCGGCACCTCGGCGTCCACCACGTCCGGCGGCTCCTCGTCGGGTACGGCTGGAGGTTCCGGCGGCGGGCTCGCCTCGACGGGATCGGTCGCCCTGATCGCCTCGGGCACGGCGGCGGCGGCGCTGGCGGCGGGCCTGGTGCTGTTCACGGCGGCACGGCGACGGGCCGCGCGCCACAGCTGAGAAGCCGGCAGCGGAGGGCGGCGGAGGAGGGAGCGGGCCTCCGCCCGGATGCGTATCCGATGCGGCCGACCCGGGCGTCCCCGGGATCGGCCGCATATGGGGTGACCGGGCTGCTGTCCCCTGCGGACCGGTCACATACGCCGGGTCGTGGTCCCACGACGCACCTGCAGTACGTCACACTCCCCGGCGGAGCCACGCGTGGTTTCCTACCGATGCCGCCCCTGGTTGGCACGGACATCAGGACCAACGAAGCCACCGCGCTCCTGGTCACGCGCCGTACGGGTGAGACGGGCCCCGAACGCAGATACGGCCCGTGCGGCGCGGGCGGAGAACCGTTCCGTCCGCGCGCCGCCCGCCGGGCCTCAGACCCGCCCGCGGCAGAGCTCCAGGAGCGTCATCGCCAGCGCGGTGCCCGGCTTGCCCAGCGCGTCCCTGTAGTGGCCGAGCACGGCCGTCTCACGGGAGAGGTTGACCCGGCGGCCGCCCGAGGTGATCCGGGCCTCCTGGATCACCGCCGAGACGGCCATCCGTTCCTGCACGAGACCGATGATCCGGTCGTCCAGAGCGTCGATACGCTCCCGGGCCCCGCCGATCAGGGCGGCGGCCTCGTCGGTGTGGGCGCCGGTGGCCGTGGTGGTGTCGGTGGTGCTGATGCTGCTCATGGTGGTGACTCCCGGTGGGTCGGTGGGTGACGGCCCCCGGGGCTACGGGCCCGGATACGAGAGACGCCCCGGGCCTGCTGGCCCGGGGCGCCTGGAACGTTGCTTGTCAGTGGTTCAAGCAGCACGACCATGGCAGCCGGCGGGCCGGATGCCATAGGTAAAGACGAAGGTCGTGTGCTGACGCATGGCGCACAGTATGGCCCTGTTTCCGTCGCGCCGACAAAACGGGGCCCGGATCGTGAGACGCGACAGGGCGCGACCGGTGGCGGGGGCACCCCGCCACCGGCCCGGCGGAGGGGCCGCGCACGGCCGGTAGAATCGGAAGAACCGACCCTCATCACCACCGCCGGAAGGCCGCCCCGTGCCAGCAGCACCCCCGCCGCCCCCGACGCCACGGCCGACGTGGTCCTCGTCGTCGACTTCGGCGCGCAGTACGCCCAGCTCATCGCCCGCCGCGTCCGTGAGGCCCGGGTCTACAGCGAGATCGTCCCGTCCACCATGCCGGTGGCCGAGATGCTGGCCAAGAACCCGCGCGCGATCATCCTCTCCGGCGGTCCTTCGTCGGTGTACGCGGAGGGCGCGCCGTCCCTGGACCGCTCGCTGTTCGAGGCCGGGGTCCCGGTCTTCGGCATGTGCTACGGCTTCCAGCTGATGGCGACGACGCTCGGCGGCACGGTCGACGACAACGGGGCCCGTGAGTACGGCCGCACCCCGCTGCACGTCACCAAGGCGGGCTCGACGCTCTTCGAGGGCACGCCCACCGAGCAGCCGGTGTGGATGTCGCACGGCGACGCCTGCTCGGCCGCCCCCGAGGGTTTCGCGGTCACCGCCTCCACCGACGTGGTCCCGGTCGCCGCCTTCGAGAACGACGAGAAGAAGCTCTACGGCGTCCAGTACCACCCCGAGGTCCTGCACTCCACCCACGGCCAGCAGGTCCTGGAGCACTTCCTCTACCGCGGCGCGGGCATCGAGCCGAACTGGACCACCACCAACGTGGTCGAGGAGCAGGTCGCCCTCATCCGCGAGCAGGTCGGCGACAAGCGCGCCATCTGCGGTCTCTCCGGCGGCGTGGACTCCGCCGTCGCGGCCGCGCTCGTCCAGAAGGCCATCGGCTCCCAGCTCACCTGCGTCTACGTCGACCACGGCCTGATGCGCAAGGGCGAGACCGAGCAGGTCGAGAAGGACTTCGTCGCCGCGACCGGCGCGAAGCTGAAGGTCGTCGACGCGGAGAAGCGCTTCCTCGACGCCCTCGCCGGGGTCTCCGACCCCGAGGAGAAGCGGAAGATCATCGGCCGCGAGTTCATCCGCGTCTTCGAGCAGGCCCAGCTGGAGATCCTCCAGGAGGAGGGCCCCGAGGTCGCCTTCCTCGTCCAGGGCACGCTCTACCCGGACGTCGTGGAGTCCGGCGGCGGCACCGGCACCGCCAACATCAAGTCCCACCACAACGTCGGCGGTCTCCCCGACGACATCGAGTTCCAGCTCGTCGAGCCGCTGCGTCAGCTGTTCAAGGACGAGGTCCGCATGGTCGGCCAGGAGCTCGGCCTCCCCGAGGAGATCGTCCAGCGCCAGCCGTTCCCCGGCCCCGGCCTCGGCATCCGCATCGTCGGCGAGGTCACCAAGGACCGGCTCGACCTGCTCCGCGAGGCCGACGCCATCGCCCGCGAGGAGCTGACGGCGGCCGGCCTGGACCGTGACATCTGGCAGTGCCCGGTGGTCCTCCTCGCCGACGTCCGCTCGGTCGGCGTCCAGGGCGACGGCCGCACCTACGGCCACCCGATCGTGCTGCGCCCGGTCTCCTCCGAGGACGCCATGACGGCCGACTGGTCGCGCCTGCCGTACGAGACGCTGGCGAAGATCTCCACCCGCATCACCAACGAGGTCGCCGAGGTCAACCGCGTCGTCCTCGACGTGACGAGCAAGCCGCCGGGGACGATCGAGTGGGAGTGACCCCTCCCGCCTCCTGAGAGCCCTCAGGTCAACGTCGATGCCGTCGCTCATTCGTTTGGGCGGCGGCATTGTCGTATCGGATGGGTACGCTGAGTGAAGAGACGAGACTTCGGCGTATGGGAGTAACTATGAGCGCCGCACCCGAGGACAGGCTTGAGCAGGAGCCGAACCGGTGGCCGGTCCCGCCGGAGGGCGGCTGGACGGCGGACGACCTCGACCGGATTCCGGGCCTCCCGCCCCACACCGAGCTGATCGACGGGAGTCTCGTCTTCATGAGTCCGCAGCGGAAGTTCCACACGCGAGCCATGTGGCTGCTGGAATCCGCCCTTCTCGCCCACGTCCCCGCGGATCTGGACGTCGACCGGGAGATGACCATCAGGCTGGACACCAGCAACCGCCCGGAGCCCGACCTGCTGGTGTACCGCGCGGAGGCGGACACCGGGCCGGACCAGACCTGGTACGCACCGGAGGACGTCGTCCTCGCCGTCGAGGTCGTGTCCCCCGATTCCCTGGAGCGTGACCGGGGCGTCAAACCGCGCAAGTACGCCGAGGCCGGGGTCAAGCACTTCTGGCGGGTCGAGCAGGGCGACGACGATCTGCCCGTCGTCTACGTCTACGAGCTCGACCCAGCGACCCACACCTACACGCCCACCGGAATCCACCACCAGAAGATGAACCTGTCCGTTCCCTTCCTGATCGACGTGGACCTCAGCGAGATCCACCGCCGGGGCCGCCGGTAATTCCCTGGCACGGGCCCGCCGCCCGTGCCAGGCTCCTCCACCATGTCCGCCGAAGAAGTCCGCGCCATCATGTCCGCCCCCGGGAACGACCGCCTCATCTGGAACACCCCGCTCTCCGAGGAGCACGCGGCCCGGCTGATCGCCGCCTGCGACCCCGCCCCCGGAGCGCGGATCGTCGACCTCGGCTCCGGCTGGGGCGAACTGCTGATGCGGCTCGTTGAATCCGCGCCCGGGGCCACCGGGGACGGCGTCGAGACCGACCCGGACGCCGTGGCGCGCGGGCGGAAGCTCGCCGGGGAGCGGGGGCTCGCGGACCGGGTGCGGTTTCACCCGGTGCCCGCCGCCGAGTGGACCGAGGGAGGCTACGACCTCGCCGTCTCCATCGGCTCCTCGCACGCCTGGCCCGGCGCCACCGCCCGGGAGTCGACCGTGAACGCGCTCACCGCCCTCGCCGCCGCCGTACGCCCCGGCGGACGGGTGCTGTTCGGCGAAGGGATCTGGCGGCGGGAACCCACCCCCGCCGCGCTGGCGGGCATCGGCGCCGAGCCCGGGGACTTCGGCTCGCTCCTGGAGCTGATCCGGCTGGCGGAGTCCGTCGGGCTGCGCGCCCTCCAGGTCACCGTCGCCGACGAGCGCGAGTGGGACCTCTTCGAGTCCGAGGGGCCGATCGGCCGCGGGCAGCGCTGGGCCCTGGCCAACCCGGACCATCCCCTGCACGCCGAGGTGACGGCCGAGATCGACGCCCGCCGCACCGGCTACTACGGCGGCTACCGCTCCTCCTTCACCCTCGCCTATCTGGTGCTCAGCGCCTGAGGCGGACCCCACCCCTTCTCACCGATCCCACCCGGCGGTAACTTCCGGTCCTGTACGCCTCGGAGAACGTGAGGAGCCGCCATGTCCGAGCAGATCGCCGTGTCCGACCCCGCCCCGATCCCCGTCGAGCAGCTCCAGTTCGCGATGCCGCCCGTGCACGCCTCACCGGCCGAGGAACGCACGTACCGCAGGGAACGGCTGGCCGGCGCGCTGCGGCTGTTCGGGCAGCTCGGGTACGAGGACGGGGTCTCCGGGCACATCACCGTGCGCGACCCCGAACTGGCGGACTGCTTCTGGGTCAACCCGTTCGGCGCGCCCTTCGCCGACATCGCCCCCGGGGACCTGATCCTCGTCAACGGCGACGGCCAGGTCGTCCAGGGCCGCTTCCACGTCAACCAGGCCGCGTTCGCCGTGCACGCGGCGGTGCACCGGGCCCGCCCCGACACCGTGGCCGTCGCGCACACCCACTCCACACACGGCCGGGCGCTCGCCGCGCTCGGGGAGCCGATCGAGCCGATCACCCAGGAATCCTGCGCCTTCTACGAGGACCACGCGCTGTACGACCACTACTCCGGGGTCGTCGTCGACGAGGACGAGGGCCGGCGGATCGCCGCCGCGCTCGGGCCGCACAAGGCGGTGATCCTGCGCAACCACGGGCTGCTGACCGTGGGCGACTCGGTGGACGCGGCGGCCTGGTGGTTCCTCACACTGGAACGCGCCTGCCAGGTGCAGCTGCTGGCGCGGGCCGCCGGGAAGCCCGTCCTCATCTCGCACCGGGACGCCCTCACCACCCGCGACCACCTCGGCAGCGACCTGGTGGCCTGGATCAACTACCAGCCCCTGTGGCAGCGGATCAGTCGAACGTTCTGACGACACCCGCCCCCGGCCCGCCCCGATGCGGGGACCGGTCGCCCGGTACGGCACAATTCGCTGATATCGCAAGTGAGTTGGCTGTACCGGGGCGGGAAAGGGCGTAATCCTCCGTGGCGTTGGACGAAACCAGGACGAGCGGCACGCACAGCGGCGGCTGTACCTGCGGCGACTGCCCGCACGGAGCGCGCCGCGGACACCGGAACGCGGTCGCCGCGTTCCTCGCCAGACGCGACGAACTCGCCGCGGGCAACGGGCTGCCCGCCGGGGTCGCCCAGTCTCCCTCCGCCTCCCGGCAGTGGGTCTCCGACGAACTGACCGGGTCCGCCCGCGCCGTCGCCGAACGGGCCCGGGAGGCCGGGGACGCCTGGCCGCACCAGGTCTGGCGGTCCACCCTGTTCACCGTCTGGGGCGCGGCCGGGGCGCTTCTCGTCGGGGTCTGCGTCACCGCGATCGGAGCCGGCTGGTCCACCGCCCGCACCGCCGCCCTGCTCGCCGCCCTCGTCACCGCCGGGCTGCTCACCGCCGCCGCCCGTTTCCACCGCGCCCGCGGCGGCCTCCTCGCCCCGCTGATCGGTGAGGACAACCGGCTCTCCACCTCCCGGACGGTCGCCGCCTCCTGGGTGCTGCTCGCCGTCTTCGCCGTCCTCGTCCTCGCGCTGCAACTGGCCGGGGCCTCCGACCCGGACGACCGGGACGCGCTGATCGAGGGGCTCGACCTCGTGCGCTCCGCCGGGGTCGTGGCCGTGCTGGCCCTGGTCTGCGCGGTGGCCGTCGTCGTGCGCCGCGTCGTGACCGTACGGGTGCTGGGCCGGCGGCTCCAGAAGCTGCGCGCGGACCGGCCGCGCGCCGCCGACCTGCTCACCGACGACTCCGGGCGCGGGTCGTTCACCGATGTGCAGTACGTGCTGGTCAGCGCCGTCGCCGTGCTGTTCGCCGCGGTCCGCCTCGCCCGCCGCCCCGAGCAGCTGCCCGACCTGCCGTGGGGGCTCGCGCTGCTGGTGGCCGTCTCGGCGGCGACCTACTTCGCCGGAAAGTACGCGGAGGGCGGCCGGCCCGTCGTGCTGTCCGTCGTGCGGGCCCGGGAGGCGGGGGACCTGGACGCCCCGATCCGGACCGGCGACGACATCGAGATCCGGGGCGCGGGCTTCGTCCCGCCCGGTGCCGGCACCCCCGACCGGCTGGCCCGGCTCGTCGTGCGGATAGGGACCGTCCATGTCCACGTCCCGCTGGTCCCGGTCGCCGGGGGCTTCGCCAACCCCACCGACACCGTCCTCACCGTGCCCGTCCCGGTCGAGGTCGAGCCGGGCACCGTGGACGTCCAGGTCGTCACCGCCGCCGGGGTGGAGACCGACCGGGTCCCGATCGACGTCACCGACTGACCGACGCCCGCTTTCACCGATCTGCCCCGCAACCCTGGTGAGCGGCGCGCCGAAGGCGTACGTATGGTCGAAGTGACGGGACATCGGGAAATGGGGCAGCGGTCATGAACGGTTACGGCGAGCGGGGTTCGTACGGACTGGGCGAGCGCAGGACACTGAAGGAGCAGGCGGGTGTCTACGCCCTGCTGCCGCTGCGGATCTTCCTCGGCGTCACCTTCGTCTACGCGGGCCTCGACAAGCTCACCGACAGCGCGTTCCTGTCCGCGACCGGCAACGGGTCCATCGGCGAGATGATGCGCGGGGTGCGCGACTCCTCCGCGATCCCCGCCCTCGTCGACCTGGCCCTGAAGAGCCCCGAAGGCTTCGGTTACGCCATCGCGATCGGCGAACTCCTCGTCGGCCTCGGCACCCTCGTCGGCCTCTGGGCCCGGCTCGCCGCACTCGGCGGCGCGCTGATCTCGCTGAGCCTCTGGCTGACCGTGAGCTGGCAGGCCACCCCGTACTACTACGGCAACGACCTGCCCTACCTGATGGCGTGGCTGCCGCTGGTGCTCGCGGGCGCCCCGCTGTTCTCCGCCGACGCCTTCCTCGCCGCGCGCCGCCGCCGCAGCAGGTAGGCGGCCCAGGTCACCGTCGCGGCCAGCCACAGCCCGCCGAAGAACAGCGGCAGGAAGAACGTCCACGGGACCTCCCAGGCCCCGGCCGCGTCCGCCGCGTACCCGGCGGCCAGGCCCAGCATCACCAGGCCGGCCACCGCCCTGCCGGGCCGGAATTCATGACGCAGCACGGGTGACCTCCACCTGTCCGATGCCGACTTCCACGTCCAGCTCGACCGTCCCGGCGGGCTTCGTGCCCTTCGGCGGCGGCAGCGTGCGCTCGGTCGACTCGCCGTTGTTGATCCGGACCTGGACCCGCTGCCCCTCCTCCAGACGGACCTCTCCGAGCCCCGCCTCGGCGCGCACCTTCACCGTCGCGTCCGCCGGGACGACGACGGCCGCCCGCCCCGCGGCCACATCGACCTCGGTGCGCACGGTCTTGCCCTTCGGGACCTTCAGGCCGGACAGGTCCAGCCGGGCGTCGCCCGTGCTCAGTTCGTAGCGCGGCTGGACGGCCGTCACCGACGCGGGCCGCCACTCCTGGCGGGCCCACGAGGTGTCGATGTCCTTCGGCACCGCCGCCGAGCCCGCCAGCAGGCCCGCCGTGACCATCGCCATGAAGACCGTGCCGAAGCCCGTCCGCCCCAGCAGCGAAGCGATCAGCAGGCCCAGTCCGAAGACGGCGAGAGCCGCGACCAGACCGATCTGGAGGGCCGTGCCCAGCGGCTGGTGCTCCCAGCTCAGCCCGGTGCCCAGACCGCCCGCCACCAGCGCCGTCAGGAAGACCGGGCCGCCGATCGAGCGCGGCCCGCTCGGCTCGGCCGAGGGCCGCGGCGTCCGGAACGGGGCGTCCGGAGTGGGCCGCCCGGCCTTCGCCCCGGCCCGCGCCGCCTCCGCGTCGGTGTCCGGCGGACCCCACAGATAGCCGGAGCCGACCGGCCCGGTGGTGCCGTCCTTCACGATCGGGTCCCGCCACCACGACGGACTGCCCGGCGTCGGCGGGGCCTTCACCTCGGGTGGCGGTGTGCCGAGCCCGCCGGTGTGCGCGGGGCCCGGAGGGGCTGCCGGTGCGCCGGGCGGGGCCGCCGGGTCCTCCGGGTCCGCCGTCCGCCGGGACTGCGTCCACACGGCGAAGCCGACGACGGCCACCGTCAGGAGCGCGGCGAACGACAGCATGCCCCGGTTGTGCAGCATCGACAGGAAAAGGCCGCAGCCGATCAGCGCCAGCAGCAGCGCCACCAGGGACGCCCCGTCGACCCGGCCCGAGAGCAGCTTGCGCGCCTCGTTCTCGTCCTCGCCCTCGGCGGGCAGCAGCAGCCAGGCGAAGCCGTAGAAGATCAGACCGATGCCCCCGGTCACCGACAGCACGCCGACCACGATCCGGAAGATCACCGGATCCACGTCGCAGTACCGGCCGAGCCCGCCGCACACCCCGGCGACGACCTTCTGCCGTGGGGTGCGCCGCAGCGTCGGCTTCGGCGCTTCGGGGGGCGCGACGCCGGGAGCGGTGTTGGAGGGAGCGGTCATGCCTCCATGGTGACGGGCCGGACCGCCCGCCGGGACCCGCCCCGACCCTGGACGGTCCCTGATATTGCCCGCGTACGCCCCTGAAGTGCGTGGCCGGGCAGGGACGCCGGCACCAGGCGTGGCCGGGCAGGGGCGCCGGCACCAGGCGTGGCCGGGCAGGGGCGCCGGCACCAAGGCGTGGCAGGGGAGAGGTGCCGGCACCAGGCCGCACCCGGGGGACAGCATCAGGGTCGGTTCGGGGGCTGACCCTGATGCCGCCCCGCGCCCGCGCGTGTGACGATCGGGGTATGCCCGCCGCCACCGCCCGAGCCGCCAGCTCCCTCTCCGCCGACCCGGAGGAGCCGCCGCTGCGCAAGCTCTACCGCAGCGCCGACAGCCGGCTGCTCGGCGGCGTCGCGCGCGGGCTCGCCGGACACCTCGGACTGCCGGTCGCCTGGGTGCGGCTCGTCTTCCTCGGACTGTTCGTCACCGACGGCCTCGGCGCCCTGCTCTACGCGGTGTTCTGGATCGTCGTCCCGCTCGGCGTCGGCGGCGTCGAGCCCTCCCGCTCCGTCTTCGAGACCGTCGCGGACGGCCGCCGCAGGCTCCGCAAGCCGGACAAGGGCCAGGTCTTCGCCCTGGTCGCCCTGACGACAGGGGCCGTCGCGTATGCCGTGAACGTCGACATGGGCGGTGAGACCGGCCGCTACATCTGGCCCACTCTCCTCATCGGCGCCGGATCCGTCCTGGTCTGGCGGCAGGCGGACAACGCCCGGCGGGCCCGGTGGATGGAGGTCAGCGGCAACCGCAGGCTGCTCCACGTCGCCCGCGGCCTCGCCGGGGTCGCCCTGGTCGGCCTCGGCCTCGCCGTCTTCTTCGTCGTCCGCGGCTCCGCCGCCCAGCTCGGCAATCTGCTGACCGCCGCCGTCGCCGTACTGACCGGCATCTTCCTGCTGGCCGGCCCCTCCCTCGTGCGGATGACCCAGGACCTCTCCGAGGAGCGCCTGATGCGCATCCGCGCCCAGGAGCGGGCCGAGGTCGCCGCCCACGTCCACGACTCCGTGCTGCACACCCTCACCCTGATCCAGCGCAACGCGGACGACGCCGGCGAGGTCCGACGCCTCGCCCGCGCCCAGGAACGCGAGCTGCGCAACTGGCTCTACAACCCCGAGGGCACCGGCAAGGACGAGGACGAGGAACCGGAGACCCTGGCCGAGGCGGTCAAACGGGCCGCCGCCGAGGTCGAGGACAAGCACGGGGTGCCCCTGGAGGTCGTCGTGGTCGGCGACTGCCCCCTCGACGAGAAGCTGTCCGCACAGATGCAGGCCGCTCGCGAGGCGATGGTCAACGCCGCCAAGTACGGTGGCGAGGGCGGGGCGGTCCAGGTCTTCGCGGAGGTCGAGGGCCGTACGGTCTTCGTGTCCGTACGGGACCGGGGCCCGGGTTTCGACCTGGACGAGGTTCCCGGGGACCGCATGGGCGTACGAGAATCAATCATCGGCCGGATGCAGCGCAACGGCGGGAGTGCCCGGCTGCGTTCGGTGCCCGGCGGGGGCACCGAGGTCGAGCTGGAGATGGAGAGGGCGAGCGAATGACCGAGAACACCGAAGCCACCGGGGGCCCGGAGCGACGGGTACGGGTCGTGCTCGTCGACGACCACCGGATGTTCCGCACCGGGGTGCAGGCCGAGATCGGCCGCACCGAGGAGACCGGCGTCGAGGTGGTCGGCGAGGCCGCCGACGTCGACCAGGCGGTCACCGTCATCACCGCGACCCGCCCCGAGGTCGTCCTCCTCGACGTCCACCTCCCGGGCGGCGGTGGCGTCGAGGTCCTTCGCCGCTGCGCCCCCCTGATGGGCGCGGTGGAGAACCCGGTCCGCTTCCTCGCCCTGTCCGTGTCGGACGCCGCGGAGGACGTCATCGGCGTGATCCGCGGCGGTGCCCGCGGCTACGTCACCAAGACGATCACCGGCACCGACCTCGTCGACTCCATTTTCCGGGTCCAGGAGGGCGACGCGGTCTTCTCGCCCCGCCTGGCCGGCTTCGTCCTCGACGCCTTCGCCTCCACGGACGCCCCGCCGGTCGACGAGGACCTGGACCGCCTCACCCAGCGCGAGCGCGAGGTCCTGCGGCTGATCGCCCGCGGCTACGCCTACAAGGAGATCGCCAAGCAGTTGTTCATCTCGGTGAAGACGGTCGAGTCGCACGTCTCGGCGGTGCTGCGCAAGCTCCAGCTCTCCAACCGGCACGAACTGACCCGCTGGGCGACGGCGCGACGGCTGGTCTGAGGCCGGGGGCCGGTCGCGCTGACAGCCCCTACGCCACCCGGGTCGCTCCGGCGAACGGCATCTGGTCGATCGGCGCGATGCGCACCGGTGCTCCCGGGCGCGGGGCGTGGATCATCTGGCCGCCGCCGATGTAGAGGCCGACGTGGCTGATCCCGGAGTAGAAGAACACCAGGTCGCCGGGGGCCAGTTGGGAGCGCGGGATGCGCTGTCCGGCGTTGATCTGGGTGTAGGTGGTGCGGGGCAGGCTCACGCCCGCCGCCTTCCAGGCCGCCTGGGTGAGGCCGGAGCAGTCGAAGGCGTTCGGGCCGGTCGCGCCCCAGACGTACGGCTTGCCGATCGCGCCGTGGGCGAAGGCGATGGCCTGCCCGGCGCGGGAGTTGGGAGCGGCCACCGGGCCGCTGCGGGGCGTCGAGCGGTCGGCACGGTCCGGGCCGCCGCCGTGCCGGGCGTCGGCGGAGCGTTCGAAGTCGGCGCGCTCGTCGGCCGTCAGAGTGTCCAGCAGCTTCCTGGCGTCGGCCAGCTTCGCGCGGATCGCCGCGCGGTGCTCGCGCAGTTCGGTACGGCGGGCGGCGAGGCGCTCGGTCTCCTCGTCGGCACGGTCCTTGACCTGGGCGATCCGGGAGACCTGCCGCTTGATGTTCCGCAGCAGCCCGGTCTGCCGGTCGCCCGCCCGGTCGAGGTAGGAGGCGCGTTCCAGATAGGCGTCGGGGTCGGAGGAGAGCGCCAGTTGCAGGGCCGGGTCCAGAGTGCCGGAACGGTACTGCGCGGTGGCCAGCGAACCGAGCGCGTGCCGGGCGGTGTTGAGGCGGTCGGTGCGCCGGGCGGCCTCGTCGGTCAGGGCGTCGACGGTGCGGGTCGCGGCATCCGCCTTCTCCTTCGCCCCGTTGTACTTCTCGGTGGCGACCTCGGCGTCGTGGTAGAGCCGGTCGACCTTCGCCTTGACCTGCGCCGCGGTGGGGACCGGTTCGGCGGGGGCCGCGCCCGCCCCGGTGACCGAGCCGGCGGCGGCGGCCCCGGCGAGCGCCAGGGTGGCGGCGGTGCGGGCAGCAGGGCCGGTGAGCGGGCGCTGCTTGGGTTTTCGATGAGCTGACCTGCGGTGCGCTGCCACGGGGGCGGCATCCTTCCTCTCGGCTGTCCGCCGGGAACGGCGGCGGGTCCGGGATGGACGCTAATCCCGGCGCGGAGAAAAGAGTCGCCATGACAGCTATTGCCCTGATGTGACGTTTCGCCGGTCACGGATGATCGAAGTACCGAGCAAGGCTTGCCTCACTGAAAAGTAAAACTTTGGCCATGGCTAGGCTCCCGAGCCATGGACGTACTCATCAATGTCTTCGTCGCCCTGCACATCATCGGCATCGCCTCCCTGCTGGGCGGCTTCCTGACGCAGATGAAGGCCATGGGGTCGGGGACCGCCCGGTTCACCCCCGCGATGCTGCACGGCGCGCTGACCATGCTGGTCACCGGTGTGGCCCTGGTCGGCCTCAACCAGGCCGACGACCAGACCGTGAACAACGTCAAGATCGGCATCAAGCTCGCGCTGCTGGTCGTCATCCTCGCTCTGGTCTACGTCAAGCGCGACGACGAGAAGGTCGACAAGGGTGCGCTCATCGCCGTCGGCGCCCTGACGACCGTCAACATCTTCATCGCCACCCTCTGGACCTGATGCCGGACCCGTTGTCTTCCGGGGGCGGCCGGTCACCGGCCGCCCCCGCCCGTGTCACGCCGGGCGTACGCTCCCGTAGATCGGCATGGAGTAGATGGACTCCTCGCGCACGTTCGCACCTGGCTTCGGGGCGTGGATCATCATCCCGTCGCCCTTGTAGATGCCGACGTGGCTGATGTCGTCGTAGAAGAAGACCAGGTCCCCGGGCTGGAGGTCGGACGTGGCGACCCGCGTGCCGAACTCCACCTGGTCCCAGGTGGTCCGGGGCAGGGTCACGCCCGCCTCCCGCCAGGCCGCCTGGGTCAGCCCCGAGCAGTCGTAGCTGGAGGGGCCGGTCGCCCCCCAGACGTACGGCTTCCCGATCTGGGCGCGGGCGAAGGCCAGCACCTTCTCGGCCTTGGCGGCGTAACCGCTGCCCGTACCGGAACCGGATCCCGGACCCGTGCCCGTACCGGTGCCCGCTCCGGATCCCGAACCGCCGCCGGACTCCTTCGCGGCCTCCTCGCGGGCCTTCTCCTCGGCCTCGGCCTTCGCCTTCGCCTCGGCGGCCTGGCGGGCGGCCAGCTTCGCCGCCTTCTCCTTCGCCTCGGCCTCCTTCTTGCGCTCCAGCTCCGCCAGCCGCGCCTTCTCCTCGGCGGTCAGCCGGGACAGCAGCCCGCGCGCCTCGGTCAGCTTGGTCTGGACGTCCTTCTTGCTGGAGGCGAGCGTGGCCTGCGTCTCGGTCAGGGTCTCCAGGCTCTTCACGGCCTCCGCGCGCTTCTTCGCCGCCGAAGCCTGCTGCGAACGGAAGTCGCTCACGGCCTTCTGCTGGCGCTCCGTCGCCCGGTCCATCAGCCGGCTCTGGTCGAAATACCCCTGCGGATCGTCCGCGAGGAAGAACGTCGCCGTGGGCGCGATGCCGCCGCTGCGGTACTGGGCCGCCGCGTAGGAGCCCAGCGCCCGGCGCGCCTCGTTGATCCGCTCGGTGCGCTTCGCCACGTCCGCGAGCAGCGTGTCGACCTTCTTCTGCTGCGACGAGGAGGCGGCCTTGGCCCGGTTGTACTCCTGGGTCGCCGAGCCCGCCTGCCGGTACAGGGCGTCGACCTTCTTCTGCACGTCCTCGATGGCGGGCTTCGGCTCCGCGGGCGCCGCCGTGGCGCTCTGCGTGGAGAGCAACGTCACCGAGGCCAGCGCGGCCGTCGTCAGCCCGACGGCGGGGGTGGTGGTGCGCACCTTCGTGCGCGGCTTGCGATGCGATGCCAAGACCGGCATCTCCTTCCGTGGACCGCCTACCGGGTTAGCTGTCGGGTTCGGACGGAACGGAAGGCTGTCCTACGGTCCGTATGCGAGGGCACGGACCGATTCACCCCGGTTCTGCGTGTGGGTCCCCGGTTCCGAACGGCCGGGGAGGCAGGACGGATTCGGCAGAGGTGTCCGTTAGGCGCGGTTCGCCTCAGGGAGGTACGGATCACCTGACCGAGCACGCTAGCCAAAGCGCCCCACCGCTGGGAAGGACGATGAGCGATATGCCCGATACATTTTCGTGACCTTTCCGGACCGGGGGACCGGGCACCCCCTCCGACCGGGCGCTCCTTCACGGAACGTGGACGTCCGCTCGCCGTGCGTACGGGTGAGGGGCGGGCGATGTACCGGTGCGGGCTGCCGCTTCCGGCCGGCTTCCCGGCTTCGGCCGAACGTTGTCAGTCCGGACGCCTAGACTCGGGAGGCGATGAGCAGCCTCTTTGACGACAACTTCCTGACCGGCCTCCAGCCCGCGGAGGACGGCCCCCCGCCGCCCCCCGAGGACCACGCGCCCGAAGCGGTGCCGGAGGGACTCTTCGAGGGCGTCTACGACGCGCCCCCGCCGCCCCGGGACGGGTACTACCGGGACGGCCACCCGCGCCCGGCCATCGACTCCGCCGCGCTCCTCGACGGGCTCAACACCGAGCAGCGCGCCGCCGTCGTGCACGCCGGGTCCCCGCTGCTCATCGTCGCCGGGGCCGGCTCCGGCAAGACCCGGGTGCTCACCCACCGCATCGCCCACCTGCTGGCCGAGCGCGGCACGCACCCCGGGCAGATCCTCGCGATCACCTTCACCAACAAGGCCGCCGGCGAGATGAAGGAGCGCGTCGAGCAACTGGTCGGGCCGCGCGCCAACGCCATGTGGGTCATGACCTTCCACAGCGCGTGCGTCCGCATCCTGCGCCGTGAGTCGAAGAAGCTCGGCTTCACCTCGTCGTTCTCGATCTACGACGCAGCCGACTCCAAGCGGCTGATGGCCCTGGTCTGCCGCGATCTGGACCTCGACCCCAAGCGCTACCCGCCGAAGTCCTTCACCGCCAAGGTCTCCAACCTCAAGAACGAGCTCATCGACGAGGAGACCTTCGCCGGACAGGCAGCGGATGGTTTCGAGAAGACCCTCGCCCAGGCGTACGCGCTCTACCAGGCCCGCCTCCGCGAGGCCAACGCCCTGGACTTCGACGACATCATCATGACGACGGTCCACCTCCTCCAGGCCTTCCCGGACGTCGCCGAGCACTACCGCCGCCGCTTCCGCCACGTCCTCGTCGACGAGTACCAGGACACCAACCACGCGCAGTACACGCTGGTCCGTGAGCTGGTCGGCCCGGCCGGGGAGAACGACGCCCCCGCCGAGCTGTGCGTGGTCGGTGACGCGGACCAGTCGATCTACGCCTTCCGGGGCGCGACCATCCGCAACATCCTCCAGTTCGAGGAGGACTACCCGAGCGCGACGACGATCCTCCTGGAGCAGAACTACCGCTCCACGCAGACGATCCTCTCCGCCGCCAACGCGGTCATCGAGCGCAACGAGAGCCGCCGCCCGAAGAACCTCTGGACCAACGCCGGCTCCGGTGCCCGTATCACCGGCTATGTCGCCGACACCGAGCACGACGAGGCGCAGTTCGTCGCCGACGAGATCGACCGGCTCACCGACGCGGGCGACGCCAAGGCCGGCGACGTCGCCGTCTTCTACCGGACCAACGCCCAGTCCCGTGTCTTCGAAGAGATCTTCATCCGCGTCGGGCTGCCCTACAAGGTCGTCGGCGGCGTGCGCTTCTACGAGCGCAAGGAGGTCCGGGACGTCCTGGCCTACCTGAGGGTCCTCGCCAACCCCGAGGACACCGTCCCGCTGCGCCGCATCCTCAACGTCCCCAAGCGCGGCATCGGCGACCGCGCCGAAGCGATGATCGACGCCCTGTCGATGCGCGAGAAGATCTCCTTCCCGCAGGCGCTGCGCCGCGTCGACGAGGCGTACGGCATGGCCGCCCGCTCCTCCAACGCCGTCAAGCGCTTCAACACGCTGATGGAGGAGCTCCGCACGATCGTCGAGTCCGGCGCCGGACCCGCCGTCGTGCTGGAAGCCGTCCTGGAGCGCACGGGCTATCTCGCCGAGCTCCAGGCCTCCACCGACCCGCAGGACGAGACCCGGATCGAGAACCTTCAGGAACTCGCCGCCGTCGCCCTCGAATTCGAGCAGGAGCGCGGCGAGGAGGAGGGCGCGGGCACGCTCGCGGAGTTCTTGGAGAAGGTCGCGCTCGTCGCGGACTCCGACCAGATCCCCGATGAGGACGAGGACGGCTCCGGCGTCATCACGCTGATGACCCTGCACACGGCGAAGGGCCTGGAGTTCCCCGTCGTCTTCCTCACCGGCCTGGAGGACGGCGTCTTCCCGCACCTGCGGGCCCTCGGCCAGACCAAGGAGCTGGAGGAGGAGCGCCGCCTCGCGTACGTCGGCATCACCCGTGCCCGCGAGCGGCTCTACCTGACCCGCGCCGCGATGCGCAGCGCCTGGGGCCAGCCCTCGTACAACCCGCCGTCGCGGTTCCTGGAGGAGATCCCGGAAGCGCACCTGGAGTGGAAGCGCAAGGGCCCGATGGCCGCCCCCGCCGGGCCCACCTCCGGGATCACCTCCTCGCTGTCCTCCTCCCGCTCCCGCTCCGGCCCCTCGGGCTTCGCGACCCGGCGCTCCTCGGACAAGCCGACGGTCTCCCTGGCCGTCGGGGACCGGGTCACGCACGACCAGTTCGGCCTGGGCACGGTGACGGCCGTCGAGGGCCACGGCGACCAGGCCAAGGCGACGGTCGACTTCGGCGACGAGCGCCCGAAGAAGCTGCTCCTGCGGTACGCGCCGGTCGAGAAGCTGTAGGACATGAGTGAGGGGGAAGGGCTCCGGCCCTTCCCCCTCACTCCCGTGCTCGCTCTTCCGCCGTGGCGTCAGGCCGGGTTGAGACCCTTGCTGCGCAGCCACACCAGCGGGTCGATCGCCGCGCCGCCGCCGGGCCGGACCTCGAAGTGCAGGTGCGGGCCGGTGGAGTTGCCGGAGTTCCCGGAGTACGCGATGACGTCGCCGGCCTTCACCCGGCCCGAGCGGATCTTGGTGCTGCTGAGGTGGCAGTACCAGGTCTCGGTGCCGTCGGCGGCGGTCACGATCGCCATGACCCCGTAGGCGCTGTTCAGCTGGGTGCGTACGGTGCCGTCGGTCGCGGCCATCACCGGAGTGCCGTACGAGACGGGGAAGTCGATGCCCGAGTGCACGGACATCCAGTTGACGCCCGCCTGGCCGTAGTAGGCGGAGAGCCCGTGCTGCTTGACCGGCAGGACGAACTTGGGGCGCAGCGCCTCCCGGCGTGCGGCCTCCTCCTCGCGCTTCTTCTTCTCCGCCGCCTGCCGCTCCCGCAGGTCGATGCGCTCCTGGGTGCGGCTCGCGCGTTCGCGGAAGTCGTCGCTGCCCTCGGAGAGCTGCGCCAGCTGGCTGTCCAGCCGGTTGTTCGCGGCGACCGGCTGGACCGTGCTGGGGTCGGCGACCGCGAGTGAGGTGGTCGTCTCCTCCGGCTTCTCCTCGCCGCCGGGCATCCCGCCTACCGAGGCGGCCGCGATGCCCGCGACGCTCATCACGCAGGCGGAGGGCACCGCGACGGTCAGCAGAGCAGAGCGCTTGGCGGGGGTGCGGCGGCGGGCCCGGTTGCGCGGGGCGGGGGGACGGACCGCGGTGCGGTTCACGGAGTGCGGGGCGGGGAAGCCGTGCCCGGCGTCCTCCTCCGGCTCCGGCGTGACGTCCGGCGCGAAGTCGTGGGAGAGGGCGTCGAACTGAGCGGTGGAGGACGCGTCGGCCAGCGGTTCACCGGCCGTGCCGTCCGCCTCGGCCGGCCCCTCGGGCGCCGTCTGGTCGGCCTGCGGGTGTTCGTACAGCGAGTGCGACGTCTGTTCGGGTTCGTACGCGGCGTCCCCGGGCGTGGCGCCGGAGTTCCAGGCGGTCGCGTCGTAGGCGCCGGTGTCGTACGCGGCCGTGCCGTACGCACCGGTCTCGTAGACCCCGGTGTCGTAGGCGTCGGCCGTGCAGGCGGTGGTGGCGTACGCCCCGGTCTCGTAGGCGCCGCCGGTTCCGTACGCGGTGTCCGCCGGGTACGCCCCGGTCTCGTGGGCGGCCGTCTCGTACGCCCCGGTGCCGTACGCGCCGGTGGTGTCGTACGCGCCGGTGGTGTCGTACGCCTCCGCCCCGTACGCGGCGTCGGTGCCGTACGGGGCGGAGGGGAAGCCTGTGGTGGGGAAGGCGCCGGTGTCGGCGGTCACCCACTGGCCGGTCAGGTCCTGGTCGTCGACCTGCTGCCAGGCCCCGGAGGTGTCCCACTGCTGCGTGGCGTGGGCCTGCTGGGGGTGGTCCTGGAGGTGCTCCTGAGCGGCGTAGCCGTCGTGGGTCAGCGTCTGCTGGGCGCCGGTGCTCCACGCGGAGGCGTCGTACTGGCCGCTGTGGTCCGGCTGTCCGGTCGCGTACGCGGTGGCGTAGCCGTCGCCGTAGGCGCCCTGGCCGTAGGAGGCGTCGCCGTATCCGGCGGCGGGGTGACCGACGTCGTAGCCGGTGTCGTGGCCGCCGGGGAGCGAACCGAAGAGCGGGTCGGTGTCGAAGCTGCCGGTCGGTCGGTCGTCGTACCCGACGTGCCCGGCGTGGGGGTGCTGGTCGTTCACCAACGTCTCTCTCGCCTCGGCAGCAGGACTGTTCCGGGTCCCGGTCACGGGTGTCCCAGAGGGAAGCAATGGCCGCGACTGTACCCGGCGGTATGTGAGGACGACAATCTTCGACAGGTTTTGAGTCCGTAGGAAACGGGCAATCGGCCGTCTTTCGGTGGACGGCAGACGCAGGCTTGGCCCTACGTTCGAGTAATGTTCTATTTCTAAGCCACGGACGTCGCCCCGGCGGCGGTGGCGTCGTCCTCTCCGGCCTCCGGCACCTCAAGAGCCTCACGGACCGCGGCGGCCACCGTGGGGTGCACGGGCAGCGCGAGGTGTCCGATGCCGGTGACGCGTACGTTCACCGCGTCGAGATCCGGGTGGTCGACGCACGCCGTCTCGACGGGGACCATCACCTGGTCCAGCTCGCTCCAGAAGCTCACGAACCGGGTCCGGCAGCCCGGGGCGGGACCGCGCAGCTCCTCGATCACCGAGGAGCCGACGCGCATCTGCCGCACGATGGGGTGAACGCCCGCCCCGGGGGCGACGGCGGTGCCACCGTGCGGGGTCCCGAGCGTCACCAGGGTGCGCACACGCCGGTCACCGCCCAGTCGCTGCACGTAGTAGCGGGCGATCAGGCCGCCGAGGCTGTGCCCGACGATGTCGACCCGGTCGTGCCCGGTGCGCGCGCAGATCTCCTCCACATGCCGGCCGAGCAGTTCGGCGGCGGTGCGGACGTCGCGGGTCAGCGGCGAGTAGTTGAGGGATGCCGGACGCCGGCCGTTCCGGGTCAGCGTGCGACGCAGGACGAGGAGAGCGGATCGGTTGTCGATGAAGCCGTGCAACAGGACGACGGGCGGCGTCGCGGCGCGCGTCGCCGGCAGGGCGGTGGTCGCGGTCGTGGTCCTGGTCGGCGGATCGGTCGAGGCCGGAGGCCCGGCCTCGGCGGGCCCGGTTCCGCCCCGCTCGGGGGTGAGCCCGAAGGGGTAGACCATCAGGCGCCCGGTGAGGACGAACAGCTCCAGCGCGGTGGCGCCGAGCAGCGCGGACGACAGCCGGGGCCCCGGCAGCCGGGGGAGAGCCGGGAGTCGGGTGAGGCGGCTGAGGTGGGTGATGTGAGTGAGGCAGGTCAGTGGGGAGAGGGGTGGGGGGAACTTCACGGCCTGCCTCCTGCACCGGCGTACGGAGGAGGCGGCCCCGTCCCCGTACGCCCTTGTGGGTGGCGGGACGAGGAGTGCTGCCGACCGGCCGGGCGGCCGTGGCCGGGGTCGTGGAGCCGTACCACCGTGCCGTGCGGCTGGCGGCGCGGTGGTACGGCGACCTCGTAGCGGCTCTCCCCTGCGCCGGGCCCCGCGCGGCCGGAACTCCGCGTGTTGCCGGGGACGACGCCTGGCGAACATGTCCCACGTGTGATTTCCCCTCCCCGGCTGCCGCGAAACTGTGGCTTGCGGGATGCTGTGGATAACGTTCGTTCACATCCCCGTCCCTTCAGGCGCGGGAGACCAGGTGGAGGCAGTGATGGGTGTGACCGGTCCGATCCGTGTGGTGGTGGCCAAGCCGGGCCTCGACGGCCACGACCGCGGGGCCAAAGTCATCGCGCGGGCGTTGCGGGACGCCGGTATGGAGGTGATCTACACCGGGCTCCACCAGACGCCCGAGCAGATCGTCGACACGGCGATCCAGGAGGACGCCGACGCCATCGGCCTCTCGATCCTCTCCGGTGCGCACAACACGCTGTTCGCCAAGGTGATCGAGCTGCTGAAGGCCCGCGAGGCGGAGGACATCAAGGTCTTCGGCGGCGGGATCATCCCCGAGGACGACATCGCCCCGCTGAAGAAGCTGGGTGTCGCGGAGCTCTTCACGCCGGGGGCGACGACGACCGAGATCGTCACGTGGGTCAACGCCAACGTCCGCCAGGCCGCCCAGGCCTGAACGCCGCACCCGGGCCTGGGTGCCGTATCCAGTCCGAACGCTGTCCCCAGGCCGCAACGCCCACCCGGGACGGGTCCGCCGTGCACGGGCCCGTCTTCGTCCCGGCCCTCGGCGCATCCTTCGTCGCCGTCAGGCCATCAGCTCCGCCTCCATCGCGGCGCGCAGCCGCAGCGTGGAGACCAGGCGCTGAAAGGCCTCGGACCAGTAGCCGGCGGCCCCGGGCGACGCGCCCTCCTGCTCGTCCTGCGCGGCCGTCAGGACTTCCAGCCGGTCGGCCTCGGCCGGATCCAGACAGCGCTCCGCGAGGCCCATCACCCCGCTGAAGCTCCACGGATAACTCCCGCCGTCCCGCGCGATGTCGAGCGCGTCGACCACCGCACGCCCGAGCGGCCCGGCCCAGGGGACCGTGCACACCCCGAGCAGCTGGAACGCCTCCGACAGGCCGTGCGCCGCGATGAACCCGGCGACCCAGGAGGCACGTTCCCCCTCGTCCAGAATGGCCAGGAGTTTCGAGCGCTCGGCGATCGACGCCGTCCCGGGGCCGCTCGCCACCGGCTCCGAGGGGCGCCCGAGCAGGGCCCGGGACCACTGCGGATTCCGCTGCCGGACCGCCGCCCGGCACCAGGCGGTGTGCAGTTCGTCGGCCCAGTCGTCGGCGACGGGCAGGGCCACGATCTGGTCGGCCGGGCGCCCGCCGAACCGCTGCTCCCAGACGCCGAGCGGGGTGGCCTCCACCAACTGCCCCAGCCACCACGACCGTTCGCCCCGGCCTGTCGGCGGGACCGCCATGACGCCGTCGCGCTGCATGTCCGCGTCGCATTCGTGCGGCGCCTCCACGGCGATGGCGGCGACGGCCCCCGTACGGTCCGGATGCACGCAGGACAGCGCGCGGGCCGCCATCCGTCCGGCGAGTGCCGACTCGGGCAGGGCGGAGAGCAGTTCGGCCGCGGTGGCGCGGACGTTGCGGCTGCGGTCGGACAGGGCCTGCTCCAGGAACGGCTCGTCGGAGCCGCCCAGCCCCGACCGCAGGGAGTCCAGGAACATCAGCCGGTCCTCCGCCCGTTCGGCCGGCCAGGTGGTGGCGAGCAGGGCGAGCGCGGCGGGCGGATTCTGTGCCCGTACGGCGTCGAGCAGCGCGACCCGCTCCGCGAACAGCCCCTCCTCCCACAGTCGGGCCACCGCGTCCGGGTCCGTGAGGTCGGGCTGCGGAGCCCCGCTCGCGGAGCCCCGCAGGGCGAACTTCCAGTCGGGGTTCAGTCCGGCCAGCCACATCCCGCGCGGCCCGGCGAACGCGAGCGCCTGCGGGCGCAGGTCCGTCCGCGCGCGGGCGGCGTCCAGCAGCGCGGGCAGCAGGGCCGGCGGGGCGCGGAAGCCCCGCCGGTTGGCGATGGCCAGCCACTGCGGGATGAGCTCCGTGAGGTCGGGCGCGGTCCCGCGCCGCCCGCCGCCCGAGGGCGCGGAGCGGTCGGCCAGCAGATGGGCGAGCCGGCGCCGGGCGGCCTCGGGGAGCACCGGGCGCGGATCCGGGGCGGCGGGCTCGGGCCGGGCCTCCGGCACGGCGGGCAGCAGCCCGGCCCGCCGCCGCACGGTGTGCAGCGCGGCGGCGTCCAGCAGGGCCGCGGGGGCATCGGCCGGTACGGGGCCGCCGCGGGGTGCCGGAGGACGGCGATCGGTCCCCAGGAGAGCGGAGGTGACCAGTTCCTCCCAGGGGAGGGAGTCGGCGGTTGTGGAAGCGGATGCGGAAGTGGATGTGGTGGTGCCGGTGGGGGGCGCGGTGGGGCTGGTCGTGTGAGGCATCTCTTTCCCCTCCCGTGTCAGGGATGCGCGGATGTCGGACAGAAGCAGCGGACGGAAGCAGAGGACAGGAGCAGAGGACAGGGAGCAGGAGACAGGAGCAGAGGACAGGGCGCGACGCATCTGGGGCGTGCGCGTGGGCGTCGTCGCGCGGGTCCGTCGGTCAGCCGGTCGGCCAGCCGGTCAGCCGGTCGGCCCGTCCGCCCGCCGGTCAGACCAGTTGGACGACCGACCCGCCCGTGGTGCCTTCACCTTCCTCTTCCTCTTCCTCGTCCGGGTCCCAGGCCGCGAACGGGTCGAAGCCGCGGTGGCCGATCTCGCCGAACACCGTGACCGGGCCGCCGCCGGACAGGGCGACGAGCTTCCACAGGCCCGGCCGGGACAGTGCGGCCGGGGCGATCGGCAGCGCGGATCCGGTGCGGGCGTCCACGTTGGCGCCCGTGCGGGCGTCGGCCAGTTGCCAGCCGTCCTTGGACGGCACGGGTATGACATCGCGCAGGGTGACCGGCCAGGCGTCCAGCCAGGGGTCCTCCCGCAGGGCGTTTCCGTAGACGGCCGGGGCGGCCGCCGCGGCGATCCCGGGCGGGGGACCGGCCGCGGACGTGGCCCCGAACTGCTCGCCCAGCTCCGCCCGGAGCTGCCCGCCGCCCGGATACGGCGTCAGCTCGGCGTCGACCGTCGCTCCCACCGGCAGCGCCTGCGCCGGGGACCGGCCCGCCGCACCGAACGAGAGGAGCAGAGCGGTGCGGCCCGACCCTCGTCCGTACAGCCAGATCCGGCGGGTGACGATCTTGCCGTCCGGGGTGTCGTACTGCGCGAGGACCAGCCAGTGGTCGCGGACCGGGGGGCCTTCGGCGGACACGGGCAGCCCGACTCTCGTCCGCACGGTCGCGGCCAGCGGATCCGGCAGCCGGTCCCGGCCGAGCCAGGCCGTGTCCAGCAGATGGAGCAGGCCGCACTCCTCCAGCAACCGCACCGGCCAGCCCGGCCCGGACCCGGTGAGCGCGCCCAACTCCCGCACTCGGGCGGCGAGACCGGGGGCCTGGGCGTCGACCATGCGGGCCGCGGTCTCCTCCCACAGGCCGTACCCCGAGCGGTCGGTCGCGGCCAGTCCGCCGCGCAGCAGGTCGCCCAGGCGCTGTTCCAGCTCCTGGGCACCGCGCGTGACCCGCTCGGCGCGGCGCTCCGCCCGCTTTCTGGCGGCGACCGGGTCGGCGGGGCCCCGCGCGCTGTCGCCACCCGCCGCAGGACCGCTCTCCCGCGCCGCGCGTGCGCGCCGGCCCGCGAGCCACTCCTCGGCCCAGTCGGCCGGCTCGGCGGGCCGGAACGCGCCGTCGCCCGACGCCAGGAGCAGCAACAGCCCCAGCGCGTGCTTGCACGGGAACTTCCGGCTCGGACAACTGCACGCGTAGGCAGGCCCCGTGGTGTCGACCACCGTGCGATACGGCGTGCTTCCGCTGCCCTTGCACAGGCCCCACACCGCGCCCGACGCATCGCACCCCGTACCGGACCACGGACCGGACGCGCCGAGGCGCGTGCCCGCCTTGCGTGATGCCGCGTCAGGAGCCAGGGCCAGCACCTGTTCCACCGACCGGCGCGCCACCGGGGCACCGGTGGGCGAGGACTCTCCCCCGTGAGATAGCTGCATGTCTCCGACGGTAGGGGGCACCACTGACAATCCCCTCCGACCTGCTCCGATCCCCCTCCGACCTGCGAAGCCGCGGTCCGGGGAGAAATTTGACTTTGCCCTGCCTTTGCGTTTCTCTGCGGTCTCCGCGTACGGAACGGATCCGTGCCCGGACCGATCCAGGGGGATCCCAGATGAACCGCACCACCCGCACCACCCGCGCCCTCGCGGTCGCCGTCCTCGTGCTCGGACTGGGGGCCTGCTCGGCCGAGTCCGTGGACGAGGCGGTCGGCAAGGCGGTCGACAAGACCGTCGACGAGACCTACGAGGTCACGTACGAGGTCACCGGCACGGGCGTCGACGAGATCACCTACCACGGGGGCGGCGGCGAGGCGATGGAGCCCAAGCTGGAGACCGTCACCAAGCCGGCCCTGCCGTGGAAGAAGACCGTCGAACTGCGCGGCATCATGCCGCCCGCCGTCTCGCCCATCGCCCTGGACGCGGGCGGCGCCGACGTCACCTGCTCCATCACCTACAAGGGCAAGGTCATCAAGGAGGCGAAGGGCGAGGGCATGCTCACGGCGGGCGGCTGCGTCGCCGTGTCGCCGATCGTGGGCTGACCGGGCCGATCCGCTCCGGTCGGCCGAACGGGCCGACAGGCCTCCGGGGGAGGGGCGCGCGCTCGCCGAATGGGTCCTGACCTGCGGTCAGGGCCCATTGTCAGTGGCATGGTGCACGGTGGTAACCAGATCAGGTCGACCGATCTGGAGGGGGAGCCATGACCGTGTCCAACACCACCGAGGCCGTCGAGCCGGAGGCCGGCGCCCAGGCGCTGCGCCCGCACGCGGAGGACGCGTTCGCCGACGAGCTGAAGGCGCTCGCGGCCGCCGACGACCGTCCCAGGCCGGCCCGTTGGCGGCTGTCTCCGTGGGCCGTCGCCACCTATCTCCAGGGCGGGACCCTGCCGGACGGGACGGTGATCACCCCGAAGTACGTGGGCCCGCGCCGGCTCGTGGAGGTGGCCGTGACCACGCTCGCCACCGACCGGGCGCTGCTCCTGCTCGGCGTCCCCGGCACGGCCAAGACCTGGGTGTCCGAGCACCTCGCGGCCGCCGTCAGCGGTGACTCGACGCTGCTCGTGCAGGGCACCGCGGGCACGCCCGAGGAAGCCGTCCGCTACGGGTGGAACTACGCCCAGCTGCTGGCCCACGGCCCCAGCCGTGACGCCCTGGTGCCCAGTCCGCTGATGCGGGCCATGTCCGAGGGCATGACCGCCCGGGTCGAGGAGCTGACCCGCATCCCCGCCGATGTGCAGGACTCGCTCATCACGATCCTGTCCGAGAAGACGCTCCCCGTCCCCGAGCTGGGGCAGGAGGTCCAGGCCGTCCGCGGGTTCAACCTCATCGCCACGGCCAACGACCGGGACCGCGGCGTCAACGAGCTGTCCAGCGCCCTGCGCCGCAGGTTCAACACCGTGGTGCTGCCGCTGCCCGAGACCCCGGAAGTCGAGGTCGACATCGTGTCCCGGCGCGTCGACCAGATCGGCCGCTCGCTCGACCTGCCCGCCGCCCCGGAAGGCCTGACCGAGATCCGGCGCGTGGTGACGGTCTTCCGCGAACTGCGCGACGGGATGACCACCGACGGGCGCACCAAGCTCAAGTCCCCCTCCGGCACGCTCTCCACGGCCGAGGCGATCTCCGTCGTCACGAACGGCCTCGCGCTCGCCGCGCACTTCGGTGACGGCGTCCTGCGTCCCGGCGACGTCGCGGCGGGCATCCTCGGCGCGGTCGTCCGGGACCCCGCGGCGGACCGGGTGGTCTGGCAGGAGTATCTGGAGACCGTGGTCCGCGAGCGGGACGGCTGGAAGGACTTCTACCGCGCCTGCCGCGAGGTGTCCGCATGAGCGGCGCGGCGGTCGCCGCCGGCGTGACGCCGGGCCGCACCACGACCGGGCCGGCCGCCGGGCCGTGGCTGCTGGGGGTGCGGCATCACGGCCCCGGGTCGGCCCGCGCGGTCCTCGCCGCGCTCCGGGCGGCCCGCCCGGTTGCCGTCCTCATCGAGGGGCCGCCCGAGGGCGACGCGCTGCTGCCCCTGGCCGCCGACCCGGGGATGCGTCCGCCCGTCGCGCTGCTCGCGCACGCCGTGGACGATCCGGGGCGGGCCTCCTTCTGGCCGCTGGCCGCGTTCTCGCCCGAGTGGGTGGCCATCCGCTGGGCCCTCGACCACGACGTCCCGGTCCGCTTCATCGACCTGCCCGCCGCCCACTCCCTCGCGCTCAAGGAAACCGCGCCCGAGGAGCCGGTGGAGGGCCCGGAGCGCACAGAGAGGGAGGAGGAGATCACGCCGGTCGTCGACCCGATCCGGGTGCTCGCCGAGACCGCCGGATACGACGACCCCGAGCGCTGGTGGGAGGACGTCGTCGAGCACCGCTCACCCACCGCAGAGACCGATGGCGGTACTCCACCCTCCGCGGGCGCGCCCGGCGATGCCCTCGCCCCGTTCGGCGCGCTGGCGGAGGCCATGGGCGCGCTCCGAGAGGCGTACGGCGACGGCGGGCAGCCGCGTGACGCGGTGCGCGAGGCGTACATGCGGATCCAGTTGCGTACCGCGCGCAAGGAGTTCGGGGACGGCGTCGCCGTCGTCTGCGGCGCCTGGCACGTCCCCGCTCTCGCCGCGCGCACCACCCTCGCCGCCGACCGCGCCCTGCTCAAGGGCCTCCCGAAGGTCAAGACGGATCTGACCTGGGTGCCATGGACCCATCGCCGCCTCGCCCGGCGGAGTGGATACGGGGCCGGGATCGACTCGCCCGGCTGGTACGGGCACCTCTTCGAGGCGGCCGACCGGCCGATCGAGCGCTGGATGACCAAGGTCGCCGGACTGCTGCGCGGCGAGGACCGGTTCGTCTCGACCGCCCATGTCATCGAGGCCGTCCGGCTCGCCGAGACGCTCGCCGCCCTCCGGGGCCGCCCGCTGGCCGGCCTGGGCGAGACGACCGACGCCGTGCGGGCCGTCATGTGCGAGGGGTCCGACGTCCCGCTCGCCCTCGTCCGGGACCGGCTGATCGTCGGCGAGAGCCTCGGCGAGGTGCCGGACACCGCCCCGGCCGTCCCGCTGCAACGGGACCTGACCCGCAGCCAGCGCACCCTCCGGCTCAAGCCGGAGGCGTCGGAACGCGAGCTGGACCTCGACCTGCGCAAGGAGACCGACGCCGCCCGCAGCCGCCTCCTGCACCGGCTGGGCCTCCTTGACGTCGGCTGGGGGGACCCGGTCGCGGGGCGGGGCAGCACCGGCACCTTCCGGGAGAGCTGGCGGCTGCGCTGGGAACCGGAACTGCACGTCCGGGTCGCGGAGGCCGGGGTGTGGGGAACGACCGTGCTCACCGCCGCCACAGCCAAGGCCGCTGCGCAGGCCGTGGCGGCGACCGCGCTGTCCGACGTCACGGCACTCGCCGAGCACTGCCTCCTGGCCGAACTGCCCGACGCGCTGCCCGTCGTGATGAAGGCCCTCGCCGACCGGGCCGCCCTCGACGCCGACGTCGGCCACCTCGCGGACGCGCTGCCCGCCCTGGCCCGCTCCCTGCGGTACGGGGATGTGCGCTCCACGGACACGGCGGCGCTCGCGGAGGTCGCCGCCGGGCTCGCCGAGCGGATCTGTGTCGGCCTGCCGCCCGCCTGCACCGGCCTCGATCCGGACGGCGCCGAGGCGTTGCGCGGTCAGGTGGAGGCGGTGCACGGGGCGATCGGCCTGCTGGACACGGGGGCGGAGCCGGGCACGGGGCTGCGGGGGCGCTGGGACGCCGTCCTGCACAAGCTGGCGGTCCGGGACACGGTCGCCGGAATCATCCGAGGCCGGGCCACCCGGCTGCTCCTGGACGAAGGGCGGCTGGCGGAGGACGAGGCGGCCCGGCTGATGGGCCTCGCGCTCTCGCCCGGCACCCCGCCCGCCGACGCCGCCGCCTGGATCGAGGGGTTCGTCGGCGGCGCGTCGGGCGGCGGCATGCTGCTCGTCCACGACGAGCGGCTGCTCGGCCTCGTCGACACCTGGCTGACCGGTGTCCCGGCCGACCAGTTCACCGATGTGCTGCCGCTGCTGCGCCGCACGTTCTCCGCGTACGAACCGGGCGTGCGACGCACCCTCGGCGAGCTGGTCCGACGCGGCCCCGTCCCCGAGGGCGCCCGCCGCGACGACGCCGCCCCGGCGACCGGAGGCTTCGGACCCGGGCTCGACCCGGTCAGGGCCGACGCGGTCGAACCGGTGCTGCGCCTGCTGCTCGGCCGCCCGCCCGAGCCCCTGGAGGCGGCGGTATGACGACGACCAGGACGACCACGAGGACGGACCCGATGAGGCAGACGCCGGGGGAGACCACGGAAGGGACGACGGAACGGACGGCCACGGCCTCGCACACCCCGCCCGACGCCGAACGGCTGCGGCGCTGGCGGATGGTGCTCGGGGCCGACAGCGCCGACAGCACGGAAACCGCCCTCACCGGCCAGGACGCGGCGATGGACGGTGCGCTGGACGCGCTGTACGGCGGCGGCGCCGGGAAGAAGCCCAACGGCCGGGGCACCGGCGCCCGTTCGGCGGGGCTCGGCGCATCGGCGCCCTCCGTCGCCCGCTGGCTCGGCGACATCCGGACCTACTTCCCCAGCTCCGTGGTCCAGGTCATGCAGCGCGACGCGATCGACCGGCTCGGCCTGTCGGCTCTGCTCCTGGAGCCGGAGATGCTGGAGGCGGTCGAGCCGGACGTCCATCTCGTCGGCACCCTGCTCTCGCTCGACAAGGCGATGCCCGAGACGACGAAGGAGACCGCACGCGCCGTCGTCCGCAAGGTCGTCGAGGACCTGGAGAGGAGGCTGGCGAGCCGCACGAGGGCCACCCTGACCGGGGCCCTGGACCGTTCGGCGCGGATCAGCCGGCCGCGCCACCGGGACATCGACTGGGACCGCACGATCCGGGCCAACCTCAAGAACTACCTGACGCTCCCGGCACCGGACGCCGCGACGACGACGGCCGGGGAAACAGGGACGCCAGGGGCGACGGGCACGGTCGTACCGGAGCGCCTCATCGGTTACGGCCGCTCCTCCCGGTCCGCCAGGAAGGACATCGTCCTGTGCGTCGACCAGTCGGGCTCGATGGCCGCGTCCGTCGTCTACGCCTCGGTCTTCGGGGCGGTGCTCGCCTCCATGCGCACTCTCTCGACCCGGCTCGTCGTCTTCGACACGGCGGTCGTCGACCTCACGGACCAGCTCGACGACCCGGTCGACGTCCTCTTCGGCACCCAGCTCGGCGGCGGCACCGACATCAACCGGGCGCTGGCCTACTGCCAGTCGAGGATCACCCGCCCCGCGGACACCGTCGTCGTCCTCATCAGCGACCTCTACGAGGGCGGCATACGCGACGAGATGCTCAAGCGGGTCGCCGCGATGAAGGCGTCCGGCGTGCAGTTCGTGACACTGCTCGCCCTCTCCGACGAGGGAGCGCCGGCGTACGACCACGAGCACGCGGCGGCGCTCGGCGCGCTGGGCGCACCCGCGTTCGCCTGTACGCCGGATCTCTTCCCGGACGTCATGGCGGCGGCGATCGAGAAGAGACCACTGCCCATACCGGACAAGGAGTACCAACCGTAGCCAGGGACTTGCGTGACCCCCACGGGCTCGTGCAAGCATCGACACCGTCGTTCGCGGAGGGGCGCATTCCGCCCCCTCCGCCTCCACCCGCCTGCGTACCAGGAGTCCACCCGAGGTGACCGCAACCGCCGCTGCCCGCGCAGCCGTCGATCCGCGCCCGGCGCGCGGGACGGCGGGGCGTCGCGCGGTACAGGTGGTGCTGTTCCTCGGCGGGCTGCTGGCCCTGGGGCTTCTCGCGGGCGGCCGCGCGGAGGCCCAGGAGCGTCCGGAACCGGGCGGGCTCACCGCCTCCGTGGCGGACGTCGTGCCGAAGGGCGCGGTTCGGGAGGACGCGGTTCGGGAGAGCCCGGTTCGCAAGAGCGCGGTTCCCGAGGGCCTCGCCCGCACGGCAGTGGAGCCTCCGGTCCGCCGGGTCGCCGACAATGGCGTGGACCAGGTCGCCGAGCCGGTGTCCGCATCGGGCGTCGAGCCGCTGGAAGCACTGCCCGCCGACCCGGTGGCCGAGCATGCCGCTCAGCACCGGTCGACGCAGCACCTGCCCGTACAGGGCGGGCTGACGCCTCACCGTCCCGTGCAGCCCGAGACCGGACAGAAGGCGACCGCGGCACTTTCCGCTTCCGCGGCCCTTTCCGCGTCCGCGGAACCGGCCACGGAACCCGTCGACCCCGTAGCCCCCGTGGTCGGCGGAGCGGGCGACGCCGTCGACCGGATCGCCGGGGAGGTGCGGCCGCTGGTGGCGTCCCTGCCGGGGCTCCCTCCGCTCCTCTCCGTGCTGCCCGAGCTGCCTGTGCCTGGCGGTGACCCGGGCGCGCCGGGTGCTCCGGCGCCGTCCGTTCCGGGCACCGGCCGTGGTGCCGAGGGCCCCACCACACCGGGCGCCACCGGCGCGGACGCCTCGGCCGAGCACGCGGCCGGCCAGGACCGGAGCGCCGCGGCACCGGGCCTCGCCCCGGCGGGACCGGAGCGGCCCGGCACGCCGGACGCCGGGCACGCGCAGCTCTCCGCGCCCACGCCGACGCTCCCGCCCACGCGGGACCGTGCGCCGTTCGCCCCCTGCGGCGACCTCGTGCGCACGGTGGTGGCCGACGTGCAGGGGCCGCGCGGCGGCGACCTGCACGCTGCCCCGGTGCCGGGCGGCCCGTATGCCGCGCTCGTCCGGGGAGCCGGGCTCCCCGCGACCGCTGCCCCGATCACCGACAGATCCGGCGAGATCCTCGAATTCCCCGGCTAGGGCAGGCCGTTCCCCCGCCTCGACCTGCCGCGCGGGGGCGGAACAGGTCTGCCCGCGTCCGGACGAATCCTCCGGACAGCCGAACATCTTCGAAGGATCTGACAGACCCATGCACAAGAACATGCGCCGATCCATAGCCGTCGCCGCCACCGCCACCGGTATGTGGGCGCTCGGCACCGCCGCGGCGAGCGCGGCCGAACTGCCCGTGTCCGTACCGCTGTCCACCCCGGACCTGGGGGCCGGGACCCCCGACGCGACGGACGCCGTCGAGGACGTCACCGACGCCAAGGTGGTCAAGGACGTCAAGGCCGTCACCGACGCGAAGGCCGTCGACCGTGCCGGCGACGCCAAGGACACGCTGACGAAGGCCGGGAACAAGGCCGCCGAGGCGGTCGAGGGCGCCGGTGCGGCCGACGTGCGCGACAGCCTCCCGCCGAAGGCCGACGTGCGCGACAGCCTTCCGTCGCAGGTGCGCGCGCCGCAGACCCCGGAGTTCCCGCGGACCGCCGAGGTCCCGGAGCTCGGTGACGTACAGCGGCTGCCCGGAGCAGGCCACCTCCCCGACGCCCAGATCCCCGACACGCAGATCCCCGACGCCCGGTTCCCCGACGCGGGCGTCCCCGAAGCCGGGTTCCCGGACGCCCGGTTCCCCGACACGCAGATCCCCGACGCCACGATCCCCGTGGCGCCGGTCGACGAGATCGACTACCTCTTCGGGCCGATCGAGCAGATCCCCGGCTACGCGCAGAGCCAGGTGCCGACCGCCGTCCAGGGTGCGCTGGCCGAGGCCGGGCCCGTCGTCGAGCAGACGTCCGACTCCGTGCTGCCGCCGCTCGCCGCGGGTGCGGTCGGCGTCGCCGTCCCGGTCGTCGGGCAGGCGGTCGGCGATGTCGGCACGCTCACCCAGGGTGTCGTCGGCGAGGTCGGGCCGTTCGCCCAGGGAGTCGTCGGCGACGCCGCCGCCCCCTTCGTGCAGGGCGTGACGACCGAGGTCCAGCCGCTGGCGTACGGCGTCACCGGTGCGGCCGTGCCGTTCGCCGAGGGCGTCGCGTCCGAGGTGCAGCCGCTCGCGCAGGGGCTGACCGGCGACGCGGTCGCGCCGTTCGCCCAGGGGGTCACCACCCGGGTGCAGCCGCTGGCCGAGGGCGTCGGGGCGCAGGCCCGGCCGTTCGCCGGCGGTCTGGCCGACTCGGTCCGCGAGGACGCCCGTCCCGCCGTCGCCAACGCGGCCACCGGCGCCCAGGGCCTCACCTCGGTCACCCCGTCCTTCGTCACGGACGCGGTGCCCGGGCGGTAACCGGACGAGCGGGGCGCACACGGCGCACGCGCCGTAGCGATTCACCGCACCGGAGCACCCGGCCCCAGGGGACCCGGGCCCGGTGCTCCGGTGCCCCACAGCCCCTCCCGGCCTTCGGCGAGCCCCGTCCGGGGGCCGGGAGGGCCACCCTCTGTGACCGTTATCACCGCTCAGGTGTGATCTGCGATTTAGGGTCACGCGGAGCGCGGGGATAACCTGCCGGATGGACATGCCGCGTACGCGGACACCGTGTATGCCTCCCTAGTGACAGCGCAGTCACGTTGCCCTTCGCGGCACGCCCACGCAGAAGAACGAACCGCGAGACCACTAAAAGGGACGGACGCGCGTGGACCTGTTCGAGTACCAGGCGAGGGACCTCTTCGCCAAGCACGGTGTACCGGTGCTGGCCGGTGAAGTCATCGACACGCCTGAGGCAGCCCGCGAGGCGACCGAGAAGCTGGGCGGCAAGTCTGTCGTCAAGGCGCAGGTGAAGGTCGGCGGCCGCGGCAAGGCCGGCGGCGTCAAGCTGGCCGGCGACGCCGACGAGGCCGTCGCCCGGGCGACCGACATTCTCGGTATGGACATCAAGGGCCACACGGTCCACAAGGTGATGATCGCCGAGCTGTCCCCGGAGATCGAGGCGGAGTACTACGTCTCGTACCTCCTCGACCGCACCAACCGCACCTTCCTGGCCATGGCCTCGGTGCAGGGCGGCATGGACATCGAGGAGGTCGCGGAGAAGACCCCCGAGGCCCTCGCGAAGGTCCCGGTCGACTCCAACTCCGGCGTGGACATCGTCAAGGCCCGCGAGATCGTGGCCCAGGCGAAGTTCCCGGCCGACGTGGCCGAGGGTGTCGCCGAGGCCCTGGTGACCCTGTGGGAGACCTTCGTCGCCGAGGACGCGCTCCTCGTCGAGGTCAACCCGCTGGTGAAGACCAAGGACGGCCGCATCCTGGCGCTGGACGGCAAGGTCTCGCTCGACGAGAACGCCGACTTCCGCCAGCCGGAGCACGAGGCTCTGGAGGACAAGGACGCAGCCAACCCGCTCGAGGCTGCCGCCAAGGCCAAGAACCTCAACTACGTCAAGCTGGACGGCGAGGTCGGCATCATCGGCAACGGCGCCGGCCTGGTCATGTCGACCCTGGACGTCGTCGCGTACGCCGGTGAGAACCACGGCAACGTGAAGCCCGCCAACTTCCTCGACATCGGTGGCGGCGCCTCCGCCGAGGTCATGGCGAACGGCCTGGAGATCATCCTCGGCGACCCGGACGTCAAGTCCGTCTTCGTCAACGTCTTCGGTGGCATCACCGCCTGCGACGAGGTCGCCAACGGCATCGTGCAGGCCCTCGCGCTGCTCGAGTCCAAGGGCGAGAAGGTCGAGAAGCCGCTGGTCGTGCGTCTCGACGGCAACAACGCGGAGCTGGGTCGCAAGATCCTCTCCGACGCCAACCACCCGCTCGTGCAGCGCGTGGACACCATGGACGGCGCGGCCGACAAGGCCGCCGAGCTCGCCGCGGCTGCGAAGTAAGGGACGAGGGACTCCAACACCATGGCTATCTTCCTCACCAAGGACAGCAAGGTCATCGTCCAGGGGATGACCGGCGCCACGGGCATGAAGCACACCAAGCTCATGCTCGGTGACGGCACCAACATCGTCGGTGGCGTCAACCCGCGCAAGGCCGGTACGTCCGTCGACTTCGACGGCACCGAGGTCCCGGTCTTCGGCTCCGTCAAGGAAGCGATGGAGAAGACCGGCGCGAACGTGTCCGTCCTCTTCGTCCCGCCGGCGTTCTCCAAGGCCGCCGTCGTCGAGGCGATCGACGCCGAGATCCCGCTCGCGGTCGTCATCACCGAGGGCATCGCCGTTCACGACTCCGCCGCCTTCTGGGCGTACGCGAACGAGAAGGGCAACAAGACCCGGATCATCGGCCCGAACTGCCCCGGTCTCATCACCCCGGGCCAGTCCAACGCCGGCATCATCCCGGGCGACATCACCAAGCCCGGCCGCATCGGTCTCGTGTCCAAGTCCGGCACGCTGACCTACCAGATGATGTACGAGCTCCGTGACATCGGCTTCTCCTCCGCCGTCGGCATCGGTGGCGACCCGGTCATCGGTACGACGCACATCGACGCCCTCGCGGCGTTCGAGGCCGACCCCGACACCGACCTCATCGTGATGATCGGCGAGATCGGCGGCGACGCCGAGGAGCGTGCCGCCGACTTCATCAAGGCGAACGTCACCAAGCCGGTCGTCGGCTACGTCGCGGGCTTCACCGCCCCCGAGGGCAAGACCATGGGCCACGCGGGCGCCATCGTCTCCGGCTCCTCGGGCACCGCCCAGGCGAAGAAGGAGGCCCTGGAGGCCGCCGGCGTGAAGGTCGGCAAGACGCCGACCGAGACCGCCAAGCTGGCGCGCGAGATCCTCGGCGCCTGACGCAGGCCGCAGGGACACGCGTACACGGCGCGGGCCCGCACCCCCTTCCGATCAGGGGTGCGGGCCCGCGCCGTTCGTGTACGTACGGCCGTCCGGCTCACTCCGGCCGCGGGACCAGCCGCTCCGGGCCGTGCGCCAACTGCTCCTTCAGCGACTTCTGCAGCTTCCGATCCTGTGCCGTGAGCTTGGGCGGACCACCGCGCGGCGGTACGCCCCCGACCCGTTCGGGCGGCGAGACCGGCGGCTCGTAGTGGGTGGGCGCGGTGTGCAGGGTCAGCCCGGTCACGGCGATGAGCAGCGCGACGCCCGCGACGGCGGCCCGGGTCCACAGCCTGGCCTTGCTCTCGCTGCCGGTGCGCACGGCACGGGCCGGCCGCGGTACGGGGACGTGCTCGGCGCGGGCCAGGCCGCCGAGCCGGTCCTGCAACAGCGCCGACTGCTCGGCGGGCGCGGTGTCCGCCAGCTCGGGGAGCCGTGCGGCGACGGCGGCCCGGGCGGTCATCAGACGGCCCGCCGCCGCCGGGGTGCTGGCCTCCGTCTCGGCCGCGGTCTCCGGCAGGTCCAGGCCGACGCCGTCGTACAGGAGCAGCGTGCGCCGGTAGGCCGGGGGCAGGTCGAGCAGCGCGTCGAACAGCGCCCGCTTGCCCGGCTCCGTGGGCGGGGCGTCGGGGTGCCGGTGGGTGCGGCGCAGCCGGTGCCAGGGCGACATCGCGTACTCGTACGCCGCCGCCCGCACCCAGCCGGCCGGGTCCCGGTCGACGGCCACCTCGGGCCAGCGCTGCCAGGCCAGTTCGAAGGCGCGCTCGACGGACTCGCGGGCCAGGGCGCGGCGGCCGGTCAGCAGATAGGTCTGCCGGACGAGGCCGGGGGCGGTGCGGGCGTACAACTCGTCGAACGCCTCGGCGGGGGAGACGCGCCGCTCTTCGGGCACCTTCGCGCCGGTGCGCGTGTCCGAAGGCGGTGCCGGGGGCGGGTCGGAGGATGGCGCTGCGGGCGGGGCCTCGGGCAGGTCGGGCGTCACCGGGACCGCTGCCGGGACCCCCACCGCTGCCACCGCCTCAGCGGTCACCACCGGGGGCTTCACCACCGCGGGCTTCACCGCCGGAGGCTTCACCACCGCGGGCTTCCCGGCCGGTTCGGGAGCGATGAGCTTGGCGTACAGCGCGCGCTTGCGGCCGCGCGGGCTCGTGCGCCCCGTCTCCCAGGAGCGCACGGTGGCGCGCGTGACGCCGACGGCCGCCGCCACCTCCTCCTCGCTCAACGATTTCGCCTCGCGCAGTCTGCGGCGCTCCTTGGGGGAGGGCAGCGGCGGCACGGCGGCCTCGTCGGTCGTGCTCCGGGTCATGGACGTCCCCCGGCAGCACCGCGCTGGGTGAAAAAGTACATAAACGTATATTGAGCGACACAGCGGCTGTTCGCGCGTTACGCGAAATAAGCGCGTGTCGTTGGCAGCATGGGCCGGGTGACCCAAATGACGCAACGCGCCCCGAAGGTGACGGTGCGACGGAACCGCACCCTCGCCCTGGTCTCCGCCCTGGTGAAGGGCGTCGTCGCCGCCGGGCTCGGCCTCGGATCGCTGGCGGTGCTGGTCATGGTCCTGTGGATCAGCTCCCCGTACCCGGACAGCGGACCGGGCGGGGCGCTGCGCGCGGCGGCCGGCGTCTGGCTGCTCGCGCACGGCGCCGGGCTCGTGCGGCCCGACACCCTGAGCGGCGTACCCGCGCCCGTCGGCCTGGTCCCGTTGCTGCTCGTGCTGGGCCCGGTCTGGCTGGCGCACCGGGCGGCCCGCGATGCGGCGGAGTGGCAGGAGGAGCTGCGGGAGGGAGAGCGCGAGGGGTCCCGGGACGGGGTGGCCGGGCCCTCGCGGGCGGGCGCGTTCTGCGCGGTGACCGCGGGATATCTCCTGGTCGTCGCGGGGGCGGCGGCCTATGCGCGGGGCGGCCCGCTGTACGCGGACCCGGACACTCTGGCGTTCCCCGTGGCGGCGGTGGTGGCCGGTGCGGCGGCCGCCGGGGTGTGGACGGCGGCCGGGCGGCCGTTCGGGCCCGCGCCGTCCTGGTCGCCCCTGGCGGTCCAGGAGGCGGTCGCGCGAACGCTCTTCCGCCGTCGGGCCGAGGCTGCGTTCCGGTCGGCGGTGGCGGGCCTGACGATGCTGCTCGGGGGCGGTGCGCTGCTGGTCGCGGTGGCGCTGGGCCGGAACGCGGGGGCGGCCCAGGACGCGTTCCTCGGGCTCGCGGGCGACTGGTCGGGGCGGATCGCCGTCCTTCTGCTGGCCGCCGCGCTCGTGCCGAACGCCGCGCTGTGGGGAGCGGCGTACGGGCTCGGCCCCGGCTTCTCGCTCGGTACGGGCGCCACCGCCACCCCGCTGGGCCTCGACGGCACCCCCGCGCTGCCCCGCTTCCCGCTGCTGGCGGCGGTCCCGGACCAGGGTGCGGGCGCCCTGCCGAACGGGGCGGCCCTCGCGGTGCCGGTGGCGGCGGCACTGGCGGTCGCCTGGTTCGTCGTACGCAGGGCCGCTCCCGCCGACGCGCCGCCCGCCCGGTCCTGGAGCCCGCGGGAGACGGTGCTGGTGACGCTGCTCGCCGCGCTCGGGTGCGGTGCGGGGACGGCGCTGCTCACGGCGGTGGCCGGCGGGCCGATCGGTACCGGGGCGCTGAGCGCGTTCGGCCCGGTGTGGTGGCTGACCGGCCCGGCGGCGCTGGTGTGGACGGCCGTCCTCGGGGTACCGGCGGCCCTGCTGATGCGCCTGTGGCGTCTGCGGACCCCGGGCTGGGCCTGGCGCAGGGACGTACCGGAAGCGGACGAGCTCCCGGTGGCCGAGGCGGACGCGGAAGAAGCGGAAGAAGAGGAAGCGGAAGCGGGGGAGGGCGAGGAGAAGGGCGACGGCGTCGGGCCTCCGCGCCGGTGGTGGGCGCCCTGGCGGGGGCGGCGCGCGGCGGCGGGCGAGGACGGCGCAGCGGGCCCGGGCGGTCCCGCGTCACCGGCCGCCTCCTCCGTACCGTCCCCAGGGCCGGCCCCCGACGCGGCCTCCGGCTTCGAGCCGTACGACTTCCTGCCGACCGACCCGTGGCACGAGAAGGACGGTCCCTGGCACGGGAAAGAGACCAGGGAGGCCCGTTGGGCCTCCCTGAAGCAGGGCTCCGGCGGACTGATGGCCGACTTCCCCGCCGATCGCCCGGCCGACCGCGCGGATCAGGCCGACCGAGCCGACCGCGCCGGTCCCGTCCCGGACCGCCGTGCGGTGGATCCGGACGGGCCGGGAGCTACTCCTTGACGCCGAAGAACGGCTCCAGCGGCTTCGGCAGCTTGTCGTTGCAGGCCACGGAGGCGGACTTGGTCAGGGCGTCGTCCACGCACGTGTAGTAGTCGCGGTAGACCAACTGCACGGTGTACGACGTCGCCACGATGAGCAGCGCCAGCAGCGCGGTCACCAGGCCGCCGACCGCCGCCGTGGTCTGCTGCCTGCTGCTGACGTTCGACGGCGGGGCCGGGGCGGCGGGGTTCGCGGGCGCGCCGGTGCCCGCCGTGCCGCCGTCCACCGCCGTACGGTCCGTGGCGGACGCGCTCTTCAGCGGCGTACGGAGCGCGCTGATCGCCCAGTACGTCGCGAGCGCGCCCAGCAGCAGGGCGATCTCCGGGAAGTCGAAGAGGGCGAAGAAGAAGGCCCACATGCCGCCCAGCACCGCGTAACGGGCGCGTCGCTGCGCGGGGTCCGTGGGGTCCCAGCGCATTCCGCCCGGGCCGCCGCGGTCGTTCCCGCCCTTGCCTCCCGGGCCGCCCGCGCCGTTCCCGCCGGGGCGGCCGCCGAAGCCGCCGCTGCCCCGGCCGGGCTGCCGGTCGCTCCACTGGCTGCCCCAGGCCGGGCGGTCCCCGCCGGAGCGGTTGTCGTCCTGCTCGTCCGAACCCCGGCCCTCGGACCCGGCAGGACGGCGCGGCTGCCACGGCTGGTCCGGCCGGTCCGCGGGCGGCGCGGCGAAGGGGTTGTCCTCCCGCGGTTTCCCGGCGGACCCGGAGTCCGGCGACTTCCCGGCGGACCCGGAGTCCGGCGACGAGGACTGGCGTTCCCGCATCAGCAGAGCGGACCGCTCCGGACGGGGGAAGCGGAAGGCGGTGCGACGGCGTCGGTCCGGCATGTGGTGAACGTCTTCCCCATCTCGTCATGTCCGCCCGAAGGACGGTTCGTCCGCCCGGTGGACGGCTCGCTGTCCCCTGACGCTACCTCCCGGTCACGCCCCCGTCCCGTGGGGGCCGTCGGGTGTGCCGGTATCGTTGCTGACGGTCGGCCCGTTCGTAGGGTTCCCCGTATCGGGTGAGGCGATTCCTTCGTACGACCCTACAAAGAGCATGCCGCACCTGCGTCATCACGCGGTCATCACGTGAGAAAGGGCCCCGACGTGGCCTCCCCGCCCACCCCCGCCTCTCCCGCCCGGCTGGTCGTGCTGGTCTCCGGATCCGGTACGAATCTCCAGGCGCTCCTCGACGCCATCGGCGACGACCCCGAGGGGTACGGGGCGCAGATCGTCGCGGTCGGCGCGGACCGCTTCGGGACCGGGGGGCTGGAGCGTGCGGAGCGGGCCGGGATCCCCACGTTCGTGTGCCGGGTCAAGGACCACGCGAGCCGCGCCGAGTGGGACGAGGCGCTCGCCGCGCAGGTCGCCGCGCACCGTCCCGGCCTCGTCGTCTCCGCCGGGTTCATGAAGATCGTCGGCCCGGCGTTCCTCGCCGCCTTCGGCGGCCGGACCGTCAACACCCACCCCGCCCTGCTGCCCAGCTTCCCCGGCGCCCACGGGGTGCGTGACGCACTCGCGTACGGCGTCAAGGTCACGGGCTGCACCGTCCACTTCGTCGACGACGGTGTCGACACCGGTCCGATCATCGCGCAGGGCGTGGTCGAGGTGACCGAGGAGGACACCCCGGAGGGCGAAGCCGCCCTCCATGAACGCATCAAGGAAGTCGAGCGCTCGCTGCTCGTCGAGGCCGTGGGGCGGATCGCCCGTGACGGCCATCGCATTGAGGGACGAAAGGTTCATCTCGGTCATGTCGGTGAATAAGCCCATCCGCCGCGCCCTGGTCAGTGTCTACGACAAGACGGGGCTCGAAGACCTCGCCCGCGGTCTGCACGAGGCGGGCGTCGAACTCGTCTCCACCGGCTCCACCGCCGGGAAGATCGCCGCCGCCGGAGTCCCGGTCACCAAGGTCGAGGAGCTCACCGGCTTCCCCGAGTGCCTGGACGGCCGCGTCAAGACGCTGCACCCCCGCGTCCACGCCGGCATCCTCGCCGACCTCCGCCTCGACGCCCACCGCGAGCAGCTGGCCGAGCTGGGCGTCGAGCCCTTCGACCTGGTCGTGGTCAACCTCTACCCGTTCACGGCGACGGTCGCCTCGGGCGCCTCCGACGACGAGTGCGTCGAGCAGATCGACATCGGCGGCCCCTCGATGGTCCGCGCCGCCGCCAAGAACCACCCCTCCGTCGCCGTCGTCACGAGCCCCGAGCGGTACGCGGACGTCCTCGCGGCCGTCAAGGCGGGCGGTTTCGACCTCACCGCCCGCAAGCGGCTCGCCGCCGAGGCGTTCCAGCACACCGCCGCCTACGACGTGGCCGTCGCCTCCTGGTTCGCGGACGACTACGCGGCCGCCGACGACTCGGGCCTCCCGGAGTTCCTGGGCGACACCTTCGCCCGCAAGAACGTCCTGCGCTACGGCGAGAACCCGCACCAGCCCGCCGCGCTCTACACCTCCGGCGAAGGCGGCCTCGCCGAGGCCGAGCAGCTGCACGGCAAGGAGATGTCCTACAACAACTACACGGACACCGACGCCGCCCGCCGCGCCGCCTACGACCACGCCGAGCCCTGCGTCGCGATCATCAAGCACGCCAACCCGTGCGGGATCGCGATCGGCGCCGACGTCGCCGAGGCGCATCGCAAGGCCCACGCCTGCGACCCGCTCTCCGCGTTCGGCGGCGTCATCGCCGTCAACCGCCCGGTGACGGTCGAGCTGGCCGAGCAGGTCGCGGAGATCTTCACCGAGGTCATCGTCGCCCCGGCCTACGAGGACGGCGCCGTCGAGGTGCTGGCCCGCAAGAAGAACATCCGCGTGCTGCGCGCCCCCGAGGCCCCCACCGCCGCGTTCGAGGTCAAGCCGATCGACGGCGGCGCGCTGCTCCAGGTCGCCGACCGGCTCCAGGCCGACGGCGACGACCCGGCCAACTGGACGCTCGCCACGGGCGACGCGCTCTCCGAGGCCGAGCTGACGGAGCTGGCCTTCGCCTGGAAGGCGTCCCGCGCGGTCAAGTCCAACGCGATCCTGCTCGCCAAGGACGGCGCGTCGGTCGGCGTCGGCATGGGCCAGGTCAACCGGGTCGACTCCGCCAAGCTCGCCGTCGAGCGGGCGGGAGCCGAGCGGGCCGCCGGTTCCTACGCCGCGTCCGACGCGTTCTTCCCGTTCCCCGACGGCCTGGAGATCCTCACGGCCGCCGGGATCAAGGCCGTCGTCCAGCCCGGCGGATCCGTCCGCGACGAGCTGGTGACCGAGGCCGCGCAGAAGGCGGGCGTGACCATGTACTTCACCGGCACGCGCCACTTCTTCCACTGATCACCGAGGCATCCGACGGCGGCCGCACCCTTCCCGGGGGCGCGGCCGCCGCCGTGTCCGCCGTACGGATTCCGCTCGCCGCTCTGTTCTAATGACACGGCCGAAGCAATCCCCAGCAGGGACAGTCACCGTGCTTGAGCTGAACAAGAGTGGAACGGACCGGTCGGAGCCGGGACGCCTGCCCGCCCAGGACCCGGGGCCCGACGCCGCCCCGGACCCCCGCCCGGCGGGCGACTCCCCGAGCACGGGCCCGGAGGAGGCCGCCGACCGCGTACCCCTGCGCCCGTATCTCATCGCCGGCGCGATCCTGTGCGCGCTCTACTTCCTCTACGCGTACTTCCAGTACGCCCGCTTCGGCTCGCCCTCCTGGGACCTGGGGATCTTCGAGCAGGAGGTCCGGGCGTACGCCGGGTTCGACGCGCCGGTCGTCGACATCAAGGGCCCCGGCTATCTGATCCTCGGCGACCACTTCTCCCCGATCGTGGCGCTGCTCGCCCCGCTGTACTGGCTCTGGCCGTCCGCCGAGTCCCTGCTCTTCGCCCAGGCCGCGCTGTTCGCGCTGGGCGCGGTCATCGTCGGCCGCACCACGCAGCAGATCCTCGGCGGGCGCTCCGGGCTCTGCGTCACCGTCGCCTACGGGCTCTCCTGGGGCATCCAGGAGGCGGTGAAGGCCGACTTCCACGAGATCGCGTTCGCCGTACCGCTGCTGGCCCTCGTCTGCCGGGCCCTGCTCCTGAAGCGGTACACGGCCGCCCTGCTCTGGTCGCTCCCGCTCGTCCTCGTCAAGGAGGACCTCGGCGCGACCGTCGCCGTCGTCGGCTTCCTGCTCTTCGTGTACGGCCGCCGGCTCCAGGGCGCGCTGCTCGCCGCTTTCGGGGTCGCCGCCTTCGCCGTCACCCTCGTCGTCCTCATCCCGGCGGCCAGCAGCGCCGGCCGCTACGACTACTGGACGAAGATCGACAAGAACGGCGAGCAGGACGTCTCGATGCTGGACTCCGTCCTCGGCGTCCTCAACTCCTCCGTCAAGATCGAGATGCTGGTCTTCCTGATCGGCATCACCGCGTTCATGGCGCTGCGCTCACCGCTGACGCTGCTGATCATTCCGACGCTCGGCTGGCGGCTGCTCTCCCAGGACAGCAACCACTGGGGCATGGTCTGGCACTACAGCGCGATCCTCATGCCGGTGCTCTTCCTCGCGCTCGCCGACGGCGTCCGCCGCAGCCGCGGATCGCACCGCCCCTGGCTCGCCTCGTACGCGAAGGTCGCCGTGCCCGTCGCCGCCGCGATCGCCGTCGCGATGACCCAGCACCTGCCGCTGCGCGATCTGCTGCGCCCGGAGACCTACCGCACCGACGACGCCCGCAGCCAGGCGGCCCGGGCGGCGCTGGACGCCATCCCGGCCGGGTCGCGGGTCGAGACGGACATCACGCTCATGGCCCACCTCACCTCCGACCGCACCGTCTACTGGGTCGGCGGAGCCCCGGGCACCGCACCCGACATCGTCGCCATCAACCTGGACTTCGGCTGGTCCCGCCCGATCCAGGACCCGGTGGCGTACGCCGAGCAGCTGCACCCCGAGGCGCGCTACCGGCTCAAGCACCGGGGCGGCAGCTTCGTGGTGATGGAGCGCACGACACCGGAGCCGAAGGAGATCCCGGGCGTACGCGAGGGCTGAGCGGAGTCTCCGGGCATGCCGCGAGGGCCGCACCCCGTGATCGGGTGCGGCCCTCGCGGCAGGTCCGGAAGGGTCCGGGAGGAAGCGTCAGTTGGCCTTGACGACCACGGACGAGCAGACCTTGTCCGCGAACGTCTGCTTCTTCTCGTCCCACAGCGGCCACAGCCAGCCGATGTAGCAGGCGAGACTGTCCAGGAAGTGGGCCAGGCGGCGGACGAACGCCATGCCGAAGCCGAGCGGACGGCCGTCGGCCTCGCGCAGCAGGCGGATGCCCACGGCCTTCTTGCCGATCGTCTGACCGGTGGTGCCCTCCTGGTACAGCTGCCAGATGGCGAGACCGATCAGCGCGACGAAGCCGAGCAGGGCGAAGATCGCACCCCCGGAGTCGCCCATGGCCCCGCCGATGCCGCCGAGGATGAGGTAGGGGACACCGACGACGAGGCCGTCGATGATCATCCCGCCCACGCGCAGACCCCAGTGGGCCAGCTCCGGCATGCCGCCGCCGTACCCGGGCTGCTGGCCGCCGTAACCCGGCTGCTGCGGGTAGGCCCCGTACGGCTGGCCGGGCTGCTGCGGATAGCCGGGCTGCTGCTGCGGGTAGCCGTAGCCCTGCTGCGGGACGCCCTGCGGAGCCTGCTGCGGGTAGCCGTAACCGGGCTGTCCCTGCGGCGGGCCCTGGGGAGGCTGACCGGGCTGCTGCCCGTACGGGTTGTTCGGGTCGCCGAAGCTCATAAGGGGTGTTCCTTCAACAGACGTGTGGGGACGAGATGGCCACACGGAGGAAGGACATCGATCAGCGGCCCGCCCCCGTACAACCGCGGCCTTCATCGTTATGAGCGGGACCCTTGTTTGTCCAGTCCGGGGCTCCGGACGTTGTGCAAGTGCAATGTCCCGTACGGGCGTGGCACCCGCAATTGGTATGCGGGCGGGGTCATCCGCGAGGATGGGCCCATGACTGCCCAGATTCTCGATGGCAAGGCCACCGCTGCCGCGATCAAATCCGATCTGACCGTCCGTGTGGCGGCCCTCAAGGCCCAGGGGATCACTCCCGGCCTCGGCACCCTGCTCGTCGGGGACGACCCGGGCAGCCGGTGGTACGTCAACGGCAAGCACCGTGACTGCGCCCAGGTCGGCATCGGCTCCATCCAGCGCGAACTCCCCGACACCGCGACCCAGGAGGAGATCGAGGACGTCGTCCGGGAGCTGAACGCCAACCCGGAGTGCACCGGCTACATCGTCCAGCTCCCGCTGCCCAAGGGCATCGACACCAACCGTGTTCTGGAGCTGATGGACCCGGAGAAGGACGCCGACGGGCTGCACCCGATGAGCCTCGGCCGTCTCGTCCTCAACGAGACCGGCCCGCTGCCCTGCACCCCGCAGGGCGTCGTCCAGCTGCTGCGCGCGCACGGCGTCGAGATCAATGGGGCGCACGTCGTGGTCGTCGGACGCGGTGTCACCATCGGCCGGTCGATCCCGCTGCTGCTGACCCGTAAGTCGGAGAACGCCACGGTGACCCAGTGCCACACCGGCACCCGGGACCTCTCCTCCCACCTGCGCCAGGCCGACATCATCGTCGCCGCCGCCGGGGTGCAGCACCTGATCAAGCCCGAGGACGTGAAGCCGGGCGCGGCCGTGCTCGACGTCGGCGTCAGCCGGGACGCGGACGGCAAGATCGTCGGCGATGTGCACCCGGGGGTCCGCGAGGTGGCCGCCTGGGTCGCCCCGAACCCCGGGGGTGTCGGCCCGATGACCCGTGCGCAGCTGCTGGTCAACGTGGTCGAGGCGGCCGAGCGGGTCGCCGCCGACGCCGCCGACGCCGCCGCCGCGGGCTGACGGCCGGATCCGGAGGGAACCCCCATGGGTGCTGGCAGGAGTCCGGCCGACCCCGCCCCGGCGGGCGAGACCGACGGGCAGAGCGGCCGCGACGAGGGCGCTTTTGAAGCCTCCGCCGAGGCCGCCGACGGGCAGGGCGGTCGCGACGAGGGACCCGGCGAGGCCGCCGACGGGCAGGGCGGATCCAGGGGCTCGGGCGGCTCGGGCGGCTCCACCGGGCAGGGGGACGCCGTGCCGGCCGACGGAACCGCGCCGACCGGGCGGCCCCGCAGGTCGCGGCGGTTCCCCCGGTTCACCCGGGACACCGCCCGGCCCGAGGGCGGCGGCCGGGCGGCGTCCGGTGACGCGCCCGCCCCGGCCCGGCAGTGGCCGCTGCTCACCGTGCTCTGCGCGGCGGGCCTGGGTCTGCTGATCGTGGTCCTGGACCCGTTCGAGCAGGCGTTCCGCATCGGCACCATCCTGATCGGCGGCGCGCTGATCACCGGTGCCGTGCTGCGCTGGGTGGTGCCCTCGGTCGGGATGCTGGCGGTACGGTCCCGCTTCACCGACCTCGTCACGTACGGGGTGATGGGCACCCTGATCGTGCTGCTCGCCCTGGTCGCCCAGCCCGATCCGTGGCTCGACGTCCCGATCCTCGAAGACGCGGTCCGCTTCACGATCCGCTAGGCGTTCCCGTGGTGGCCGTCCCCACCCCCGAGGGGGGACGGACACCACGGCGGAACGGGGCCTACCGGGCAAGAAGCCCCGGTATGCGGCGAGATGGGCGACCTTGCCCCGTCCCGACTCCAGCGTCATGGACATGAAAGTCGGGAACAAGCGCTCCCCGGGGCCTGTGGCACGGAAGTGACCATTCCGGCACGGTGTGATCGCCGCGCAACGATGGCAGACTGTCACGGCACACCGAGCGGCACGGAGCGGGCGGAGCAGGGGCCGGGCAGGGACCGGCGCGGTGTTCGAGGCGCGTGAAGCTGCGTACCCCGTCCCGAATGCTCCCGTGCGCCCCCTCGTCAGGAACTGACACCCTGGATTCGCGCATCCTCGTGGGTAGTCCGGTTGACGGTCCGGAAGGCAACGGACCGACGGCGGACGGACCGGGGGATGCGCGGGCCGGAGGACCGGTCGCAGCGGGGAACAGCAAGCACATCCGGGGGACATGAGGGGGGAAGGGAAACACCATGCCTCGTTGGAAGGCGCTGCCCGAGGAGCTCGACCCGCAGATCAGGGAGTTCGCCAGCCAGCTGCGCCGGCTCGTCGACCGCAGCGGACTGAACATCAACGCCGTGGCCGACCGCACGGGTTACAGCAAGACGTCCTGGGAGCGGTATCTCAACGGGCGGCTGCTCGCCCCGCGCGGAGCCGTCGTGGCGCTCGCCGAGGTGACGGACACTCCGCAGCACCACCTCACGACCATGTGGGAGCTGGCGGAACGGGCGTGGAGCCGGGCCGAGATGCGCCATGACATGACGATGGAGGCCATCCGCATCACGCAGGCCCGTGCCGCGCTCGGCGAGCCCGGCACGACGGCCCCCGGCGCTCCGGCGGGCAGCCGGTCCTCCGGCGACGGCCGGCGCGGCGGGGCCGGCTCCGGTGCACGGGTCCCCACCGCCGCGGGTCCGGCCGGTACGGACGCCCCGCCCCGCGACGCCCACGGCAGGAGCCCGTACGGCGGCGGGGCCTACGAGCCCGGCGACGACGACACGCGCCGCCTCATCGTCCCCGTCCAGCGCGGCACCGCACCGGCCCCCGCCCGCCACCAGGACCGGCCGTACGACGGCGTGCCGGACCAGGGCGGGCGGGGACCGGAGCGGAACACGGCGGAGAACGCCGACGGCGGCGGCTCCGGCCGGAAGGCGGGCGGCACCGCAGCGGGCAAGGCCCCCGGAGGCCGCCGGAAGGGCCCCATGCTCGCCGTCGGGGCCGTCGGCGCACTGATCGTCGTGGTCGGCGCCGTGCTGCTCGCACCGGGCGGTGACGACGCGGCCAAGGCCACCCCGCCCCCGTCGGCCGCCCCCACGACTCAGGCGACCGAGCTGCCCGCGGGCGTCGAGTGCAGCGGTGCGGACTGCGCCGGGCAGGACCCCGAGGCGATGGGCTGCGGCGGCGAGTTCGCCCGTACGGTGGCCCGCGCCGTGGTCGGCGGCAGCAAGGTCGAGGTCCGCTACAGCAAGGTCTGCTCCGCCGCCTGGGCCCGCCTCACCGAGGCGGCGATCGGCGACACCGTGCAGATCACCGGGGGCGCCGCCCCCCAGAACGGTGAGGTCATGGGGGACACCGACGCGTACACCCCGATGGTCGCGGTGAAGAAGGCGTCCGACGCGAAGGCCTGCGCCACGCTCACCTCCGGCACCAAGGGCTGCACCGACCCGGCGGGCTGACACCGGTGCGGCGGGGCCGGGACACCCCGCCGCACGCGCGAGCAGGTACGCACCGCACGCGCGTGCGGTGCGTGACCGGTTGTGTGCGGTGCCACAGGGGGTGGGCGGTCCGGGCCGGGCGGGTCCGATAGCCTGACCGCTGGAAATCTCTTCACGTCAAGATTGGTCGTCAGGCCGGGCCGGGCGGAAGAGGCGTCCAGCACCAGGGTCCGGCACCAGGGGCCGGGACCCCCACCGCCAGCTGTCTAAACGGAGACCGCCATGACCCGCACTCCCGTGAATGTCACCGTGACCGGCGCAGCCGGCCAGATCGGCTACGCGCTGCTCTTCCGCATCGCCTCCGGCCACCTGCTCGGCCCGGACGTGCCGGTCAACCTGCGCCTCCTGGAGATCCCGCAGGGCCTCAAGGCCGCCGAGGGCACCGCCATGGAGCTCGACGACTGCGCCTTCCCGCTGCTGCGCGGCATCGAGATCACCGACGACCCGAACGTCGGCTTCGCCGGTGCGAACGTCGCCCTGCTCGTCGGCGCCCGCCCGCGCACCAAGGGCATGGAGCGCGGCGACCTGCTCGCCGCCAACGGCGGCATCTTCAAGCCGCAGGGCAAGGCCATCAACGACCACGCGGCGGACGACATCAAGGTCCTCGTCGTCGGCAACCCGGCCAACACCAACGCGCTCATCGCGCAGGCCGCCGCCCCGGACGTACCGGCCGAGCGCTTCACCGCGATGACCCGCCTGGACCACAACCGCGCGATCTCGCAGCTGGCCGCCAAGACCGGCGCCGCCGTCTCCGACATCAAGAAGCTGACGATCTGGGGCAACCACTCGGCCACCCAGTACCCGGACATCTTCCACGCGGAGATCGCCGGCAAGAACGCCGCCGAGGTCGTCAACGACGAGGTGTGGCTGGCCGACACCTTCATCCCGACCGTCGCCAAGCGCGGCGCCGCGATCATCGAGGCCCGGGGCGCGTCCTCCGCCGCCTCGGCCGCCAACGCCGCCATCGACCACGTGCACACCTGGGTCAACGGCACCGCCGAGGGCGACTGGACCTCGATGGGCATCCCGTCGGACGGCTCCTACGGCGTCCCCGAGGGCATCATCTCCTCCTTCCCGGTCACCACGAAGAACGGCACCTACGAGATCGTCCAGGGCCTGGACATCAACGAGTTCTCCCGTGCGCGCATCGACGCCTCGGTCAAGGAGCTCACCGAGGAGCGCGACGCGGTCCGTGAGCTCGGCCTCATCTGAGCCGCACCCGCACCCGTAGTACGCCGAGCGCCCCCGGCAGCAGCCGCTGCCGGGGCGCTCGCGCGCGGTCAGCTCGTGAAGTCGCCCGGCGTGTAGTGGCCGGGGGCCAGCCGGCCGGTGACGCCGAAGCGGTTCCAGGCGTTGATCACGGTGATCGCCGCGATCAGCTGGGCCAGCTCGGTCTCCTCGAAGTGCCGGGACACCTCGGCGTACACCTCGTCCGGGACGAAGCCGTCGGTGAGCACGGTGACGGCCTCGGTCAGCGCGAGCGCCGCCAGCTCCTTCTCCGTGTAGAAGTGCCGCGACTCCCGCCAGGCGCTGAGCTGGACGATCCGCTCGGCGGACTCGCCCGCCGCGAGCGCGTCCTTGCTGTGCATGTCCAGGCAGAACGCGCACTGGTTGAGCTGCGAGGCGCGGATCTTCACCAGCTCGACCAGGACGGGGTCCAGACCCTGACGGGCGGCGATGTCGAGCCGGACCATCGCCTTGTAGACGTCCGGGAGCAGCTGGGAGACGGAGATCCGCTGCGGCTCCTCGGGGGCGAGGTCGGCGGGGGCGTGGTGGTGTGCGTGCGTGGTGGTCATGGAGACGACGTTACGTTCCCGATGGCCCGCCGGTATGGTCCATTGGCATGACGGATTCCTGGGCCACTTTCGGTGCCGACCTGCATCTGGAGCCGGTCGGGCAGGGGCTGCGCAGCGGGCTGATGGAGGCGCTGCGGGAGGCGGTGCGCACCGGCCGCCTCGCCCCCGGCACCCGGCTGCCGTCCTCCCGGGCGCTCGCCGCCGACCTGGGCGTCGCCCGCAACACGGTCGCCGACGCCTACGCCGAACTGGTCGCGGAGGGCTGGCTCACCGCCCGCCAGGGCTCGGGCACCCGGGTCGCCCAGCGGTCCGCGCCGCGCCGCGCGGATCCGGCGGCGGCCCCCGCCCGGCCGGCCAGGACCGGCGCCGGGTACGACCTCAAGCCCGGCACGCCCGACCTGTCCGGCTTCCCGCGCACCGCCTGGCTCAAGGCCGCCCGCAGGGCGCTCACCGCCGCGCCCGACGAGGTCTTCGGCTACGGCGACCCGCAGGGCCGCGCCGAACTGCGCACCGTGCTCGCCGAGTACCTGGCGCGGGCCCGCGGGGTGTACGCCGACCCGGAGCGCATCGTCATCTGCGCCGGCTTCGCCCACGGTGTGGCGCTGCTGGGCCGGGTGCTGCGCCGCCGCCGGGTGCGGGAGGTCGCCGTCGAGTCGTACGGCCTCGACCTCCACACGAACCTCCTCACCGACGCCGGGCTGCGCATCCCGTGCCTGCCGCTGGACGAGCACGGCTCCCGGACCGGAGACCTGGCCGCGCTGCGCGGGGCGGGGGCGGTCCTGCTGACTCCGGCGCACCAGTTCCCCACCGGCGTACCGCTGCACCCGGACCGGAGGGCCGCCGCCGTCGACTGGGCCCGGTCCACCGGGGGGCTGATCCTGGAGGACGACTACGACGGGGAGTTCCGGTACGACCGGCAGCCGGTGGGCGCCCTCCAGGGCCTCGACCCGGAACGGGTGGTCTACCTCGGCACCGCCAGCAAGTCGCTGGCCCCGGGGCTCCGGCTGGGCTGGATGGTGCTGCCCCGGCATCTGGTCGGCGAGGTGATGGCGGCGAAGGGCATGGCCGACCGGGTCTCCGGCTCGCCCGACCAGCTGACCCTCGCGGAGTTCATCGCCTCGGGGGCGTACGACCGGCATGTGCGCTCCATGCGGCTGCGCTACCGCCGCCGTCGCGACCAGCTCGTCGCGGCGCTCGCGGACCGCGCGCCGGGCATCGAGGTCAGCGGGATCGCGGCCGGGCTGCACGCCGTCCTCGAACTCCCCGCGGGCGCCGAGCGCTCCGTGATCCAGGCGGCGGCCTTCCAGGGCCTGGCGCTGGAGGGACTGTCCCGCTACCGCCACCCGGAGGCTCCGGCCACCCGCGACGCCCTGGTGATCGGCTACGGCTCGCCCTCCGAGAGCGCCTGGCCCGGCGCCCTGGACGCCCTGTGCCGGGTGCTGCCGTAGGGCCGTGGCGAACCCTTGACGAAACGCAGGTTTCGCATCGGCGATCCGTCGAACTAGTCTGACAAGAGGTCCGGTTGCCCAGACGCGGCCGGGACCGGAACACGTATCACGGGGGAGAACCGAACATGGCCGGACGAAGGCTGAGGTCGAGCACGGTCGTGCTCGGCGGCATGGGGCTGCTCGCCCTGACGATCACGTCCTGCGGCTCGGAGCCGGACAAGCGCTGCGCCGACCGCACGACCCAGAAGACCCTGCCCAGCTCCGAGTGCCGCAGCGGCGGCAACGGCTCGTACTACTACGGCGGCAAGAGCGACAGCGGCAAGGTGCAGGGCGGCAGCTTCGACAAGTCCGCGGTCGACCGCGGCGGCTTCGGCTGCTCCGGCTCCGGCGGCGGCTGACCGCCGTGGAACGCCGCACGATCGAGCCGCGCCCCGGCTGGCAGGAGACCGTCGAGGCGCAGGGCGTCGTCTACCCGCTCACCCGCTACCCCGACGGTTCGCTCCGCCCGTACTGGGACGAGAGCGCCTACTACGTCTTCTCGCTGCCCGAGGTCGAGGCGCTGGAGGAGGTCGTCGAGGAACTGCACACGATGAGCCTGGCCGCCGCCGCGCACATCGTCGAGCACGACCGGTTCGCCGACCTCGGCATCACCGACCCGCGACTGGCCGGGCTCGTCGCCGAGTCCTGGCGCCGCCGCGCCGAACTGCCGTCCGTGTACGGGCGGTTCGACCTGCGCTACGACGGGAGCGGCCCGGCGAAGCTGCTGGAGTACAACGCCGACACCCCGACCTCGCTGGTCGAGGCGGCGAGCGCGCAGTGGTTCTGGATGGAGGACCGGTTCCCCGGGGCCGACCAGTGGAACTCCCTGCACGAGCGGCTGGTCGACGCCTGGAAGCGGCAGGCGCCCCTGCTGCCGCCGGGCCCGCTGCACTTCGTCCACTCGGACGGCGACGAGATCGGCGAGGACCTGATGACGGTCGCGTATCTGCGCGAGACCGCCGACCAGGCCGGTCTGGAGACGCACGCGCTGTCCGTCGAGGAGATCGGCTGGGACCGGCTGTCGGGCCGGTTCGTCGACGACCGGCTGCGCTTCATCCGCAGCTGCTTCAAGCTCTACCCCTGGGAATGGCTGGCCACCGACCGCTTCGGCCCGCAGGTGCTGGACACCCTCGACAACGGGGGCGGCTCCGGCACCACCTGCTGGATCGAGCCCGCCTGGAAGATGCTGCTCTCCAACAAGGCGCTGCTGGCGATCCTCTGGGAGCTGTACCCCGGCCACCCGAACCTGCTGCCCGCCCATCTCGACGGACCGCGCGAGCTGGCCGGACCCGGCGGCGCGGGGTACGTCTCCAAGCCGCTGCTCGGCCGCGAGGGCGCCGGGGTCGACCTCCACGGCCCCGGCTCCCCGCCCGTCCTGCGCGACGAGCCGTGCTGCTACCAGGAGCTGGCCCCGCTGCCCGAGATCGACGGCAACCGGGTGGTGCTCGGCGCGTGGACCGTCGAGGGCGAGGCGGCGGGGCTCGGCATCCGGGAGTCGGCGGGGCCGGTCACGGACGAGTACGCCCGCTTCCTGCCCCACGTCATCCTCTGAATCCTCCGGGGAATACGCGTCCTACCGGGCGCTCAGCACCGTACGCAGCCGGTCCAGGCCCCAGTCCAGGTCCTCCTTGGAGATCACCAGCGGCGGGGCGATCCGGATCGTCGAGCCGTGGGTGTCCTTCACCAGCACCCCCTCCTCCATCAGCTTCTCGGAGATCTCCCGGCCGGTGCCCAGCGCCGGGGCGATGTCCACCCCCGCCCACAGCCCCCGGCCGCGCACCGCCTCCACCGCGCCGCCGCCCGTCAACAGGCCCAGCTCCCGGTGCAGATGGTCGCCCAGCTCGGCCGCCCGCTGCTGGTACTCGCCGGTCCGCAGCATCGCGACCACCTCCAGCGCCACCGCGCACGCCAGCGGGTTCCCCCCGAACGTGGAGCCGTGCTCACCGGGCCGGAACACCCCCAGCACGTCCGCCGACGAGACCACGGCGGAGACCGGCACCACCCCGCCGCCCAGCGCCTTGCCGAGCACGTACATGTCCGGCACCACACCCTCGTGGTCCAGCGCGAAGGTCTTCCCGGTCCGGCCCAGGCCCGACTGGATCTCGTCCGCGATGAACAGCACGTTCCGCTCGCGGGTCAGCTCCCGTACGCCGGGGAGATAGCCGGCCGGCGGGACCAGCACCCCCGCCTCGCCCTGGATCGGCTCGATCAGCACCGCCACCGTGTTCTCGGTCATCGCCTCCCGCATCGCGGTGAGATCCCCGTACGGCACGATCTCGAAGCCCGGGGTGTACGGGCCGAAGTCGGCCCGCGCCTCCGGGTCGGTGGAGAAGCTGACGATCGTCGTCGTACGGCCGTGGAAGTTGTCCGAGGCCACGATGATCTTGGCCATCCCGTCCGGTACGCCCTTGACCCGGTAGCCCCACTTGCGGGCGGTCTTCACCGCGGTCTCCACGGCCTCCGCCCCGGTGTTCATCGGCAGCACCGTCTCCATGCCGCACAGCGCCGCCAGCTCCGTACAGAAGTCGGCGAACCGGTCGTGGTAGAAGGCCCGGGACGTCAGCGTGACGCGGTCCAGCTGGGCCTTGGCCGCGTCGATGAGACGGCGGTTGCCATGGCCGAAATTGAGCGCCGAGTATCCGGCGAGCATGTCGAGGTAGCGGCGGCCCTCGACATCGGTCATCCAGGCGCCCTCGGCCGAGGCCACGACGACCGGCAGCGGGTGGTAGTTGTGCGCGCTGTGCGCCTCGGCGGAGGCGATGGCGGTTTCCGTGGTCGACACGGGATCTCCGTTCGTCGTGCGGCTGGGCGGAGGGTGGTGCCCACTTTGTATCGTCGGCCGGGACCCACGCCGGGAAACCTTCATCCGGCGGCGCGCCCGCCGTCGCACGCGGGGCGCGCCGGAATGTGGGGTTCGTCTCAGCCGTGCGCTCCCGTGCTCCGGGACCGTGCGGTGACGCGCCCTGCCCGCTCCGCACCGGCTGCCGGAGATGCCCCGGGCACCTGAGACAATGGGGCCATGGCCTCTGATCGCCCTTCGCTCCCCACCGACCAGCCGCAGACGGGCCGCGCCGGTGCGGCCGCCCGTCCCCGCGTGCTCTCCGGGATCCAGCCCACCGCAGGCTCGTTCCACCTCGGCAACTACCTGGGCGCGGTGCGCCAGTGGGTGGCGCTGCAGGAGAGCCACGACGCCTTCTACATGGTCGTCGACCTCCACGCGATCACGGTCCCGCAGGACCCCGCCGAGCTGCGGGCCAACACCCGGCTCGCGGTGGCGCAGCTGCTGGCGGCCGGCCTGGACCCGGAGCGCTGCACGCTCTTCGTCCAGAGCCATGTGCCCGAGCACGCCCAGCTCGGCTGGGTGATGAACTGCCTCACCGGCTTCGGCGAGGCCTCCCGGATGACGCAGTTCAAGGACAAGTCGGCCAAGCAGGGCGCCGACCGGGCCACCGTCGGCCTCTTCACCTATCCGGTGCTCCAGGTCGCCGACATCCTGCTCTACCAGGCGAACCAGGTCCCGGTGGGCGAGGACCAGCGCCAGCACATCGAGCTGACCCGCGACCTCGCCGAGCGGTTCAACGGCCGGTACGGCCAGACGTTCACCGTCCCCGCGCCGTACATCCTCAAGGAGACGGCGAAGATCTTCGACCTCCAGGACCCGGCGGTGAAGATGAGCAAGTCGGCCTCCACGCCGAAGGGCCTCATCAATCTGCTCGACGACCCGAAGGTCACCGCGAAGAAGGTGAAGAGCGCCGTCACCGACACCGACACGGTGATCCGTTTCGACGAGGAGAAGAAGCCGGGCGTCAGCAACCTGCTCACGATCCTCTCCACCCTCTCGGGCCGGGCGGTGGAGGATCTGGAACGCAGTTACGAGGGCAAGGGCTACGGCGCGCTGAAGACCGACCTGGCCGAGGCCATGGTGGAATTCGTCACTCCCTTCCGGGCCCGCACCCAGGAATATCTGGACGACCCGGAGACGCTGGACTCCATCCTGGCCAAGGGAGCGGAGAAGGCCAGGGCCGTCGCCGCGGAGACGCTGGCGCAGACGTACGACCGGATGGGCTTCCTGCCCGCGAAGCACTGAGTCCAAGGACCCTGGCGAGATCATGGCCGCAGGGGTCACACTTGCGGCGGAACGCGCGGGCCGGACACCCGGCCCGCGCGGCATGACCGAAAACCGACCACCGACGACGGAGGAGAACGACGTGGGGACCGTAACGCTCGGCGTTTCGATCGCGGTCCCGGAGCCCTACGGCAGCCTGCTCCAGGAACGCCGCGCGAGCTTCGGGGACCCTGCCGCCTTCGGCATTCCCACCCACGTCACCCTGCTCCCGCCGACGGAGGCGGACGCGGCGGACCTGCCCGCGATCGAGGCGCATCTGGAGACGATCGCCACGGCCGGCCGCCCGTTCCCGATGCGGCTCTCCGGCACCGGCACCTTCCGCCCCCTGTCGCCGGTCGTCTTCGTCCAGGTCGTCGCGGGCGCCTCGGCCTGCTCGTGGCTCCAGAAGCGGGTCCGGGACGCCTCCGGGCCCCTGGTCCGCGAGCTCCAGTTCCCGTACCACCCGCACGTCACGGTGGCCCACGGCATCTCCGAGGAGGCCATGGACCGGGCCTACGAGGAACTCGCCGACTACGAGGCGGCCTGGACCTGCGGTTCCTTCGCGCTGTACGAGCAGGGCCCGGACGCCGTCTGGCGCAAGCTCCGCGACTTCCCGTTCGGCGGAGGCGGCGGCACGCCCGCCGTCCCCGCCCAGGGCGGCTACACCATCGAGGCGTCGTCCTCGGCCCCGTCGCTGCGGCCCTGAGCGCCCCGCCGCAGCCCGACAGGCCGGACCCGGCAGCTCAGACCAGCAGCCGCCGGAACAGCGGGCGCGGCACATGCCGCAGCGCCGCCATCACCACCCGCAGCGAGCCCGGCACCCACACGGTCTCCGAGCGCCGCCGCAGCCCCGTGACGATCGCCTCCGCGACCTCCTCGGGCCCGGTCGCGAGCGGCTGCTCCGGCAGCCCCGCCGTGGCCCGGGTCCGGACGAACCCCGGCCGGACCACCATCACCTGCACCCCGGTCCCCTGGAGCGCGTCGCCGAGCCCCTGGGCGAACGCGTCGAGCCCCGCCTTGCTGGAGCCGTAGATGAAGTCCGCGCGCCGGACGCGCTCCCCGGCCACCGAGGACAGCACCACCAGCGAACCGTGCCCCTGCGCCTGCAGTGCGCCGGCGCACACCAGCCCGGCGGAGACCGCCCCCGTGTAGTTGGTCTGGGCGACCCGGACGGCGGCCATCGGCTCCTCCTCGTCCCGCGCCTGATCGCCGAGGACCCCGAACGCCATCAGCACCACGTCGATGTCGCCCTCCGCGAAGACCTTGCCGAGGGTGACCTCGTGGGAGGCGGAGTCGAGCGCGTCGAAGTCGACGGTACGGACGTCGGCCCCGCGCCCGCGCAGTTCGGCGGCGGCCGCGTCCAGGGCGGGGGAGGGGCGCCCGGCCAGCCAGACGCGGCGGGTGCGCAGGGCGATCAGCCGGCGCGCGGTGGCCAGGGCGATCTCCGATGTGCCGCCGAGGACGAGCAGGGACTGCGGGGCGCCGAAGGCATCCTTCACGGAAAGCTCCTGTGGTCTTCTCAAGGGAGTACGGGCGGAAAGACCGGGTCAGAGTCCGAGCCGGCGTGACAGGTCCGAGCGGAACGCTCCCGCCGGGTCGAGACGGGCCCGCAGCTCCCGGAACTCCGCCAGCCGCGGATACATCGCGGCTGCCGTCTCCGGCCGCATCCGGGAGTCCTGCGCCAGGCAGACCCGGCCCCCGGCGGCGGCCACCTCCTCGTCGACACCGTCGAGGAAGCGGGCAAGTCCGGGCAGGGCCGCGGGCAGATCCAGCTCCAGACACCAGCCGGGCGCGGCGAACGACAGCAGGCCGGGGTCCGCCGCCCCGAACCGCTGGAGGACGGCCCGCACGGCGGGGCTCCGGCGCGCCGCGATCCGGCGCACCACCCGGTGCAGGGTCTCCTCCTGGCCGTACCCGACGGTGAACCGGTAGCGCACCAGACCGCCCCGGCCGTAGAGCGGGCGTACGTCCGGGAGGGCGTCCGACGCGTGGAAGAAGGCGGGGACCGGGCGCAGCTCACCGGTCCGCGCGCGGGGCGAGCCGCGGTAGCGGACCTCGTTGCACAGGGCGGCGGTCGCCGGGCCCAGCAGCCCGCCCGGCAGCGTCGGGAGACCGGGGAGGGGTCTCCCCGGCGCTGCCCCGGAGCGCTGGGCGAGCCGAATGCGCCCCGCGTGCGCCGGGCGCATGTCAGGGGTGGTGTGCTCCCCCCGGGTGAGGATCCCGCGCCCGGTCGCCCGGCCCCGGGCCGTCAGGTCGACCCAGGCGGAGGCGTACGGCAGCCGGTCGCCGCCCGCGGTGAAGCGGGCCAGCAGATCGTCCAGGTCCCCGGCGCGCTCGGTGGAGACCGACATCAGCCCCGTGCTGACGCGCCGGAGGCGGAGCGTGGCGCCCAGGATGACCCCGGTCAGCCCGAGGCCCCCGGCGGTCGCGTCGAAGAGAGCGGTGCCCGGCAGTACCGTACGCACCTCGCCGTCGGCGGTGAGCAGCTCCAGGGCGCTCACGTGCCGGGCGAACGAACCCGCCCGCCGGTGGTCGAGCCCCGGCAGATCGGAGCCGATCGCCCCGCCGACCGTCACCCTGCCGGTCCCCGGCAGGACCGGTGGCAGCCAGCCCAGCGGCAGCAGCACCCGCAGCAGCCGCTCCAGGCTCACCCCGGCGTCGCAGCGCACCACGCCGGCGGCGGCGTCCACCCCGCCGATCCCGGCCAGGCCCGACAGGTCGAGCACCGAGCCGCCCGCGTTCTGCGCCGCGTCCCCGGGCGACCGCCCCAGTCCACGCGCGATGACGCCCCGGGGCCCGCGCCCCCGGACGACGGCGGCCGCCTCCTCGCCACCACGGGGGCGGAACCGTACGGCGGTCGTCGGGGCGGTGCGGCCCCAGCCGGTCAAGGACACCGTGTCGACGGACATGAGAGTGACCGTATCGTCCTGGAAATCCCCTTTGCGGCATTGGTGAATTCGCTCACCGGAACGGGTGATGGAGTGAGTGTCAGCGCAGGGTGACGGAGATCCGCCGGGCGCGTCCGGGAGAGTCCGGGGCGGGCCGCTGGTGTTCCGGGCTCAGGAGGGTACGCGTGACGTCATGGACTGGCTCAAGAAACTCCCGGTGATCGGGCCCCTGGTCGCCCGGCTGATGGAGACGCACGCCTGGCGTTCCTACGAGCGGCTGGACCGGGTCCACTGGGCCAGGCTCGCGGCGGCGATCACCTTCATCAGCTTTCTCGCCCTCTTCCCGCTGATCGCGGTCGGCGCGGCGATCGCCGCCGCCCTGCTGAGCGATCAACAGCTCGACACCATCAAGGACAAGCTCGCCGACCAGGTGCCCGGCATCTCCGACCAGCTCGGCATCGACGGCCTGGTCGCCAACGCGGGCACGGTCGGCCTGGTGGCCGGTGCGCTGCTGCTGTTCACCGGCGTCGGCTGGGTCGGCTCGCTGCGCGAATGCCTGCGCGCGGTCTGGGACCTGGACGACGTCCAGGAGGCCAACCCCGTCGTCGCCAAGGTGAAGGACGCCGTGCTGCTGGTCGGCCTCGGCGGCGCGGCGCTCGCGACCCTGGCGGTCTCCACCGTGGGTTCCACGGCGGTCGGCTGGACGGCCGACCAGATCGGCATCCCCGAGAACGGGGCCGGCGGCATCCTGCTCCGGGTCGCCGCGCTGGCGGTCGCGGTCGTCGCCGACTTCCTGCTGCTGCTCTACCTGCTGTCCCTGCTGCCCGGTGTGGAGCCGCCCCGGCGGCGGCTGGTGGTCGCGGCGCTGCTCGGGGCGGTCGGCTTCGAACTGCTCAAGCTGCTGCTCGGCAGCTATATGAGGGACGTGGCGGGCAAGAGCATGTACGGCGCGTTCGGCGTGCCGATCGCCCTGCTCCTGTGGATCAACTTCACCGCGAAGCTGCTGCTGTTCTGCGCCGCGTGGACGGCGACCGGGAGCAAGGAGGAAGAGGGCGTGGGACAGCAGGACGAGGAGTCCGGGGCGGAGCGGGAAGCCGGCGCGGAGCAGAAGGCCGCCGGGGCCGAGGCGCCCGGCGGTTCCACGCGCGCCTAGGACGTGCCGTCGGGCCCGTCGGCGGGCTTCCCGGCGGAGGCGACCGGCGCGACCGGCGCGGCCGTCGCCTCCGCGCCCGCCGTCTCCGTCGTCGCCTCCGCGTCCGCCGTCGCTGTCGCGTCCGCCGCGTCCTTCGTCTCCGTCGCGTCCGCCGTTCCGCCCGCGTCCTTCGTCTCCTCCGCGTCCTTCGCCCCGGGTGCGTCCGGTGCCTCTGCCACCGGGGCGGTGCGTCCGCCCCGGCCCGACAGCGGCCAGCGGCGGTTCACCAGGTACGCCGCGGTGGCCACGACCACCAGCAGAGCGCCGATGATCGCCAGGGCGACCCCGGCCCCGCTGGAATCCTTCGCCGCGGAGGCGTGCGTGGCCTCCTCCTGGCCCCCCGTGCCCTGGTCCGCGCCGGCGGCGGGCGTCGACCCCTTGCCGCCGGTGGTGGTTCCGGTGTCGATGGACTTCGGCGGCACCAGCTGGCCGACCGGGGTCACCTTGCCGCTCGCGGCGAAGCCCCAGTCGAGCAGGTGGGCGGCCTCCTTGTAGACGGCGTGGCTCTCCTCCGCCGACGGGTTCATCACCGTGACCAGGAGAACCTTGCCGTTGCGTTCGGCGACGCCGGTGAAGGTGTTGCCCGCGTGGGTGGTGTAGCCGTTCTTGACGCCCGCGATGCCCTTGTACGGGTCCACGCCGATGTCCCCGGTGATCAGCCGGTTGGTGTTGGAGATCTCGAACGACTCGCGCTTCTTCCCCTTCTTCTTCTCGCCGGGGAAGTCGGCCGAGGCGGTCGCCGCGTACTCGCGGAAGTCCTTCTTCTGCATCCCGCTGCGGGCGATCAGCGTCAGGTCGTAGGCGCTGGAGACCTGACGCGGCGCGTCGTACCCGTCGGGCGAGACCACCACGGTGTCCAGGGCCTGGAGCTCCTCCGCGTGCTTCTGCATCGCGGCCACCGTCTGCGGGACACCGCCGTACATCTCGGAGAGGACGTGCACCGCGTCGTTGCCCGACCGCAGGAACACCCCGAGCCACAGGTCGTGGACCGTGTAGGTGTGGTCCTCCTTGATCCCGACCAGGCTGCTGCCCTCACCGACCCCCGCCAGCTCGCTCTCCGACACCTTGTGGGTCTCGGTGGGCTGGAGCGCGGGCAGCACCGTGTCCGCGAAGAGCATCTTCAGGGTGGAGGCCGGCGGCAGCCGCCAGTGCGCGTTGTGCGCCGCCAGGACGTCCCCGCTCTCCGCGTCCGCGACGATCCACGACCGGCCCGACAGCTTCTTCGGCAGCACCGGTGCCCCCGCGCCCAGGTTGACCTGGGTGCCCGCCTTGCCGAGCTGCTCACCGCCGAGGCTGGACATGGTGCTCGGCGGCTTGGGCTGTTTGTCGTCGCTCTTGTCCTTGTCGGCCGCGACGGCCGGACTGAGGGCGAAACCGGACAACAAGGCGGCGGACGTGACCGTGAGGGCGATCTTTTTCAGAGCAGGCACGGTCGGAAACGTACAGGGCGAAGATGGGGATGCGGACCCGGACCGGCTGACCCGCCGTTGGGAACGCCAGGACGGCCCCAATCGGACGCCGCCCCGGAGGAGGACGCCACCCCGGAGGAGGGGGCCCAGGGACGACGGCGATACTGGACCCATGAAGCTCAGCCGCCGTGTGTCCTGGTTCCTGCTCGCGTTCGGGGTGTGGAGCTGGTTCATCTGGATCACTTTCGTCAAGAATCTGTGGCAGGACGGCAGTGGCCTCGCCTTCGACGACGCGGGTGATCCGACCGGCTACTTCTGGGTGCACCTGCTGCTCGCCATCACGTCCTTTCTTCTGGGGACGGCGGTCGGCGTGATCGGGTTGCGCGGAGTCCGGGCTTTGCGCGACACACGCGCATGACGACGGGAACATGGGGAAGCTCGGATGGCTGCAGTGGTCTTCGCTCTGGTGGGGCTCGTGGTGCTGGCGCTGCTCGGCGCCGTGCACCGGTACGTGTGGCGGCGCTTCGTCGGTGACACGACGGCGCCCGGCAGCCGGCTGCGCCGGGCGGGCACCGTCGCCGCCTTCGTCCTGCCCCTGCTGAGCGTCGGCGCCATGACGTCCGGCCGGGTGGGCGCCCCCTTCTGGCTCCAGCAGGTGCTGGCCTGGCCGGGCTTCCTGTGGCTGGCCTGCCTGCTCTACCTGACGCTGGCGCTGCTGGTGGGGGAGGTCGTACGCCCACTGCTCCTGCGGGTCCTCGCCCGGCGCGACGCGGCGCGGACCGCGGCGGCAAGCGGAACGGCTTCCGGAACCCCGGTGGAGACCGCCGGCACCCCCACAGAGGTCCCGGACGAGCCCCGCCCCCGTACCGAGAAGCTGGTCACGTCCGGTTCCGCCGGGGTCTCCGCCGCGTCCGAAGCGCTGGCGCGTAAGGCGTCCGACGTTTCCGACCCGGTGGCGGAACCGGAAACGGAACCGGCGGTCACCACCTCTGCCCCGGCCGGGCTCGCCCCCGGGCCCGCCCCCGTCCCCCACCCCTCCCGCCGGCTCTTCGTCTCCCGGGTCGTCGGCGGCGCGGCCGCCGCCGCCGGGCTCGCGACCGTCGGGTACGGCACGTACGGCGTGCTGCGCGGGCCCAGCGTCAAGCGGATCACCGTCCCGCTGGCCAGACTGCCCCGCGCCGCCCACGGCTTCCGGATCGCCGTGGTCAGCGACATCCACATCGGCCCGATCCTCGGCCGCGCCCACACCCGCCGGATCGTCGACACCATCAACGCGACCTCGCCCGACCTGGTCGCCGTCGTCGGCGACCTCGTCGACGGGTCCGTCGCGGACCTCGGCTCCGCCGCCGAACCGCTGGCCGCCCTGCGCGCCCGGCACGGCAGCTACTTCGTCACCGGCAACCACGAGTACTTCTCCGGCGCCGAGCAGTGGATCGATCACGTCCGCGAACTCGGGCTCGTCCCGCTGGAGAACGCCCGGGTCGAGATCGATGGCTTCGACCTCGCCGGCGTCAACGACATCGCGGGCGAGACCGAGGGGCAGGGGCCCGACTTCGGCCGCGCACTGGGCGACCGGGACCGGGGCCGCGCCGCCGTCCTGATGGCGCACCAGCCGGTCGTCATCCACGACGCCGTCGAGCACGGCGTCGACCTGCAGCTCTCCGGCCACACCCACGGCGGACAGCTCTGGCCCGGGAACTACCTCGCCGAGCTGGCCAACCCCACGGTCGCCGGCCTCGAACGGTACGGCGACACCCAGCTCTTCGTCTCGCGCGGCGCGGGCGCCTGGGGCCCGCCCGTCCGCGTCGGCGCCCCGTCCGACATCACCGTCGTGGAGCTGGCCTCCCGTCAGGCCTAGCGCCGTTGCGGGTGCGACGGCCCGGAACGCTTCGGTCCGCCCTCATGAAATACACACCGAAACGTCACCGTCAGCTACGGAAACCCGCAGGTGGAAGGCAGGAAACAGCCTTTTCGGACAGGGCTCCCCGCCCGTGTCCAATAAAAGGCTGTGAGTGCCCCATTTACTCTTCCAGATGTGAAAATCGTGTGATTGGGTAAGCGCGAACATGCGGCGACGTACGCGTCACAAACGCGACCGCCGAGGTGGGGCTGGTAAGGGAGAGCACGGCAATGCGGTCGGTCCGGGTGCGGATTCTCGCGATTCTCGCGGTATTGGTCATAGCGGGCGTCGGTGCCTGGCAACTGCTCCCGTCGGGGGAGGCGAAGACCGACGCGATCACGGTCGGGACGTCGGACGTCGTCACCTCGCTCGACCCGGCCGGCGCCTACGACGCCGGCTCCTGGGCGATCTACAGCAACATCTACCAGTCGCTGATGACGTTCAAGCCCAACGCCGTCACGCCGGAACCGGACGCCGCCGAGAGCTGCGGGTTCGTCGGGCAGAAGCTCCAGACGTACCAGTGCAAGCTCCGTGACGACCTGACCTTCTCCAACGGCCGCAAGATCACCGCCGAGGACGTCAAGCACTCCTTCGACCGGATCTTCCGCATCAAGTCGGAGGTCGGTCCCGCGGGTCTCTTCCCCACCCTCAAGTCGGTGAAGACCGAGGGCCGCACGATCACGTTCAACCTGTCCGGCCGGGACGCGACCTTCCCGCAGAAGATCGCCACCGGCGCCGCGGCGATCGTCGACCCGACCCGGTATCCCGGGGACAAGCTCCGTGCGGGCAACCAGGTCGACGGCTCCGGCCCGTACGTCCTCAAGGCGTACGAGCCCGGGAAGAGCGCCGAGCTGGTGCCGAACCTGAAGTACCGGGGCGCGCTCAAGAAGACCGGTGAAGCGGTCAACATCCGCTACTTCAAGACCTCCGAGGAACTGCAGACGTCCTGGGACAACGACGAGGTGGACATCGCCCACCGGCAGCTGCCGTCCGAGACGCTCGCCGACCTCGACGTCAACGACCCGGACGTGCGGGTGACCGAGGCGGCCAGCGCCGAGATCCGCAACATCATCTTCAACTCCCGGGAGGACTCGCCGTTCGGGAAGAAGAAGGTCCGCCAGGCCGTCGCCGCGCTCCTCGACCGGGGGCCGCTGGTCCGGAACGTCTACCAGGGCACCGTCGACCCGCTGTACTCCCTGATCCCCACCGGCTACATCGGGCACAGCACCCCGTTCTTCGACGCCTATCCCTCCTCCGACCCGGCGCGCGCCAAGCAGCTGCTGGAGCAGGCCGGGGCGCAGACGCCGGTCGCCATCGACTTCGCGTACCGCGAGGGCGACATGTACACCAAGGAGACCGCCGAGCTGCGCCGTCAGCTGGAGAAGGACGGGCTGTTCAAGGTCTCGGTCCAGGCCGTGGAGTGGACGAAGTACCAGAAGGAGTACGCGGCCGGTAAGTACGACATGTACACCGTCGGCTGGTTCCCCGACTTCCCGGACCCCGACACCTTCAGCCAGCCGCTCGTCGGCACCGGCAACGTCCTGCACAGCGGCTACTCCAGCAAGAAGATGGACCAGCTGATCGCCGCCACGCAGCAGTTCAGCGACCGCAGCCGCACCTCGGGCGACTTCAAGGAGATGCAGGCGCTCGTCGGCGAGGACGTCCCGCTGCTGCCGCTGTGGCAGAAGAAGGACTACGTCGTCGCCAAGTCCGAGGTCGCGGGATCCCAGTACCTCTCCGACGGCACCGGCACCTGGCGCCTGTGGGAACTGGCCTGGATCTGACGGTCCGCCCCCGGGCCGCCCGCCGGGGGCGCCGCCGTCATCCGACGTCAGTCCGACGGCCGGGGCCCCGCCCCGGCCGTCGCCGTACCCGTGCCGGCGCCCGGCAGGAACTCCACCAGCAGTCCGTGGATCTGACGCACCAGCGGGCGCAGCACCCGGAAGCGGGAGAGCGCGATGGCCCGGGCGGCGATGGGCGCGGTGCGCTCGACGAGCCGGCGGCTGCGCTCGGCGCCCTCGCTGCGGTCGTACACCCAGAAGAGCACCAGACCCATCTGCATCAGCCACATCAACTGCGGCAGCAGCGGTGCCAGTTCCGGGTCGCTCTTGACGTCCGCCCCGGCGATGCAGTGCTCGTGGATGGAGATCGCCGCGTCGCGGGCGGCCGCCGAGTCCTCCGAGAACGGGGAGAGCGGGCTGTCCGGATCGGCCGCGTTCTTGAAGAACTGGGCGGCGAAGCGGTGGTACGGCTCCGCCACGTCCAGCCAGCCCAGCAGCACGCCCCTGATGCGTACGGTCAGATCCCGGTCGCCCTCCAGCACCGGCCGGACCGCCGTCGCGTGTTCGCCGGCGATCCGGTCGTAGAAGCCCTGGACCAGGTGCTCCTTCGAGGAGAAGTAGTAGTAGGCGTTCCCGACCGAGACGCCCGCCTCCTGGGCGATGGCCCGCATGGTCGTCCGGTCGTAGCCCCGCTCCGCGAAGAGCCGGAGCGCCGTTTCGAGAATCAGCGTGCGGGTCTGCTCGCTCTTCGCGGCCTTGGCCGGCCTCTTCTCCTGCACGTTCTTCTCTTCCTTCACCACGGGCCCAAGGTTATCGGGGACCCCACCCGCCGCCGGGCGGGGCGGCGCACTCGCGGGCCCCGGGCGCGCAGGGCGGGACCGTCATCGAGCGGTAGCGGGCGGCTGCCAGCACGGTGCCCCGCGCGAAGGGCCGCCCGGCCGGGGTGGTCAGCCAGTGGGCGCGGGCGCGGTACTCGGCCAGCGCCCACAGGCAGACGATCCAGGCGGCCGTCTCCCGGTAGACCTGCCCCAGGTCGCCGACCGCGGTGATCTCCTGGAGCGTCGCCGCATGGTCCAGCTCCGGGAACCGCCGCCGCGCCTCGGCCGATCCGGCCGGGACGAGATCCAGCGGCACGAGCTGCCGCTGCCGCTGAAGCCAGCCCCGCAGATGGACGCAGAGCGGGCACCGCGCGTCGTAGAGCACGGTGAGCCGCCGTACGGGGCCGGGCCAGGCGACGGCGTGCGGCACGGGCCCGGGCGAGGCCGTGGGGCCGGGCGCCGGGTCCGGTGACGCGGTGGGCGCCGCCCCGGGCGCCTGGTCCGCCGGCCCGCCGGGCGCTGCCTCGGCCACCGGGCTCACCGGCCGGCCGCGGGGGCGGTCCACGGACCCTGGGCCGCCGGCGGGGTCCAGCCCTGTGGCATGACCGGCGGGGTCTGCTCGCGCTCCAGGGCGCTGCGGCGGCGGATCCGGCTGAGCACCCACACATTGCCCAGGTGCATCACGCCGAGCACCAGCAGGACGACGCCGACCTTCACCGAGAGGGCCTCGAACAGCTCGCGGGCGTCGGCCACCCCGTCGGCGTTCTTCAGATACAGCGTGACGAACCCGAGGTTCACCAGATAGAAGCCGACCACCAGCAGGTGGTTCACGGCGTCGGCGAGCTTCTCGTTCCCGTGCAGCACATCGGCGAGGAAGATCCGCCCGTTGCTGCTGAGCGTACGGGCGACCCAGACGGTGAGCGCCACGCTGATCAGCAGGTAGATGACGTACGCGACAACAGTGAGGTCCATGCCCCACCCTCCCTTGAACGCGTTCAAAAATGCTTGCGGGCATGACTGTAGCCCCCTTCTTGAACATGTTCAAGAAGGGGGCTACAGAGGTTGCCTCGGGGTGGGTCAGGGAACCCCGGTCCCGTGGCTCAGATGCTCATGGAGCGGGCCTGGTTGAGCTGGCCCATGATCGCCGGGAAGGTGTGCGGGCCCATCGCCGGGATCATCGTCGAGTGGTGCCGGCCGCCACTGGTGACCGTGACCTGCACGAAACCGGTGGTCCGCTTCTCCTTCATCAGCAGGAACAGCAGCCCGATCAGGCAGAACAGCGCGAAGATGATCGCCAGCACGATCGCGTGCGCCGGGATCTTCTCCTCCGTACGCGACATGTCCGTCGCCGTCCACACCGCGCCCTTGAGCGGCATCGACCCGGACGGGGTGACGATCGCGTCGTTCATCACGGTGATGTCGCCGATCGACAGCACCGGCACCCCGCCCTGGCCCGGCATGCCCTGCGGCACCGGAAGGTACTGGCCGGGCATCGTCGGCTGACCGTGCTGCGGGTACCCGTAACCCGGCCCCGGCTGGGTCGCTGACTCCGGCAGTGGCTGCGGATAGCCGTACGCCGGAGCGCCGCCCGGGTTCGGATAGCCGTACGCCTGGCCGTCCGCGACGGTGGGCTGGTGGCCCGGCTGCTGGGGCGGGCCCCACTTGTACGCGTCGTCCGCGTACGGATTCGGCTCGCTCACGACGATCCCCGTTCCTTCTCGGTCTTCAGCTCCGCTGAACCGTACCGCCCGCACGGGCCCCCACGCAGCAACAGGCCCCGCCCCCGGCAGCGGTGAGGCTGCGGGGACGGGGCCCGTCGGCGTAACAGCGGTTACGGGAGGGTCAGAAGCGACGCGTGATGAGCGCGCGCTTCACCTCCTGGATCGCCTTGGTGACCTCGATGCCACGCGGGCAGGCGTCCGTGCAGTTGAACGTCGTGCGGCAACGCCACACGCCGTCGCGGTCGTTGAGGATCTCCAGACGCTGCTCGCCGGCCTCGTCGCGCGAGTCGAAGATGAAGCGGTGCGCGTTGACGATCGCCGCCGGGCCGAAGTACTGGCCGTCGTTCCAGAACACCGGGCACGAGGACGTGCACGCGGCGCACAGGATGCACTTGGTGGTGTCGTCGAACCGCTCGCGGTCCTCGGGCGACTGCAGACGCTCGCGGGTCGGCTCGTTCCCCTTGGTGATGAGGAAGGGCATGACATCGTGGTACGCCTGGAAGAACGGGTCCATGTCGACCACGAGGTCCTTGAGGACCGTGAGGCCCTTGATGGCCTCGACCGTGATCGGCTTGTCCGGGTTGATGTCCTTGATCAGCGTCTTGCAGGCGAGCCTGTTCTTGCCGTTGATCCGCATCGCGTCGGAGCCGCAGATCCCGTGGGCGCAGGAGCGGCGGAACGTCAGGGTTCCGTCGATCTCCCACTTGATCTTGTGAAGGGCGTCGAGGACACGCTCCTTCGGGTCGATCTCGATCTGGAAGTCCTGCCACTGGACCTCGTCCGACACCTCGGGGTTGAAGCGGCGGATCCGGAACGTGGCCATGATGAACGGCGAGTCGGCGAAGCCGGCCTCGGCGTTGTCGGTCTTGTCCAGGGTCGGGGTAGCCATCAGTACTTACGCTCCATCGGCTGGTAGCGGGTCGTCACGACCGGCTTGTAGTCGAGCCGGATCGACTCGGCGCCGTCGGCGGCCACCTCGCGGTACGCCATGGTGTGGCGCATGAAGTTGACGTCGTCGCGGTTGGGGTAGTCCTCGCGGTAGTGACCGCCGCGGGACTCCTTGCGGGCGAGCGCGGAGACCGCCATGACCTCGGCCAGGTCGAGCAGGTTGCCCAGCTCGATGGCCTCCAGCAGGTCGGTGTTGAACCGCTTGCCCTTGTCCTGGATCGACACGTTCAGGTACCGCTCGCGCAGCTCGGCGATCTTGGCGACCGCCGTCTTGATGGTCTGCTCGGTGCGGAACACCATCACGTTGGCGTCCATGCACTCCTGGAGCTCCGTGCGCAGGTCGGCGACCCGCTCGGTGCCCGTCGAGTTGCGCAGCCGCTCGACCTGGTCCTGGACCAGCTGGGCCGGGTTCTCGGGAAGCTCGACGAAGTCGTTCTTCACGGAGTACTCGGCGGCGGCGATGCCGGAGCGCTTGCCGAAGACGTTGATGTCGAGCAGCGAGTTGGTGCCCAGACGGTTGGCGCCGTGCACCGAGACACAGGCGACCTCGCCGGCGGCGTACAGGCCCGGGACGACGGTGGTGTTGTCGGCCAGCACCTCGCCCTCGACGTTGGTCGGGATGCCGCCCATGGCGTAGTGCGCGGTCGGCTGGATCGGGATCGGGTCCGTGTACGGCTCGATGCCGAGATACGTCCGCGCGAACTCCGTGATGTCCGGGAGCTTGGCGTCCAGCTGCTCCGGCGGCAGGTGCGTCAGGTCCAGGTACACGTGGTCACCGGCCGGACCGCAGCCGCGGCCCTCACGGATCTCCGTGTAGATGGAGCGCGAGACGACGTCACGGGACGCGAGGTCCTTCATGACCGGCGCGTACTTCTCCATGAAGCGCTCGCCGTCCTTGTTGCGGAGGATGCCGCCCTCACCGCGGGCGCCCTCCGTCAGCAGGATGCCCATGCGCCAGATGCCCGTCGGGTGGAACTGGAAGAACTCCATGTCCTCCAGCGGCAGACCGCGCCGGTAGCAGGCGGCCTGGCCGTCACCGGTCAGGGTGTGGGCGTTGGACGTCACCTTGAAGAACTTGCCGGTGCCGCCGGAGGCGTAGACGACCGACTTCGCCTGGAAGACGTGGATCTCGCCGGTCGCCAGCTCGTACGCGACGACGCCGGCGGACTTCTTGACCCCGTCGACCTCGGTGATCAGCTGGTCCAGGACGTAGAACTCGTTGAAGAACTCCACGCCCTCCTTGACGCAGTTCTGGTACAGCGTCTGGAGGATCATGTGGCCGGTGCGGTCGCCCGAGTAGCAGGCGCGACGGACCGGGGCCTCGCCATGGCTGCGGGTGTGACCACCGAAGCGGCGCTGGTCGATCTTGCCCTCGGGCGTGCGGCCGAACGGCAGGCCCATCTTCTCCAGGTCGAGGACGGCGTCGATGGCCTCCTTCGCCAGGATCTCGGCGGCGTCCTGGTCGACCAGGTAGTCGCCGCCCTTGATCGTGTCGAAGGTGTGCCACTCCCAGTTGTCCTCCTCCACGTTGGCGAGCGCGGCGGCCATACCGCCCTGCGCGGCGCCCGTGTGGGAGCGGGTGGGGTAGAGCTTCGTGAGCACGGCGGTGCGGCTGCGCTTGGTCGACTCGATGGCCGCGCGCATGCCGGCGCCGCCGGCGCCGACGATGACGGTGTCGTACTTGTGGATCTGCATGGTTTTCCTCTGGTCCCTCTGTCCCGGCGCCTAGCGGATGTTCGGGTCGAAGGTGAAGATCACCAGCGTGCCCAGCAGGACGGTGAACACCGTGGCGGTGTACAGGAGCATCTTCAGCCAGAAGCGGGTGTTGTCCCGTTCGGCGTAGTCGTTGATGACCGTGCGCAGGCCGTTGCCGCCGTGGAGCATGGCGAGCCACAGCATGATCAGGTCCCAGGCCTGCCAGAACGGCGAGGCCCAGCGGCCGGCCACGAAGGCGAAGCCGATCTTGGAGACGCCGCCGTCGAGCACCAGCTGGATCAGCAGGTGGCCGATGACGAGGACGGTCAGGAGGATGCCCGACAGGCGCATGAAGAGCCAGGCGTACATCTCGAAGTTGCCGCGCGAAGCCTTGGGCGTCTTGGCCGTCCGCTTGCGCGGGGGCTCGATCACGGGTGCCGGGTTGTCGACGTCGTACAGGCTCACGCCCTCGACATCGCCGATCGCGGCCGCGGAAGAAGTCTCGCTGGACATGGGCCTCAGCTCCCGAAGACGTCGCGTACGGCGTGACCGAGGACGGGGTACAGGGCCCCGACCATCAGCACGATCCAGATGCCCAGCACGGTCCAGAGCATCTGCTTCTGGAGGCGCGGGCCCTTGGCCCAGAAGTCCACGGCGATGATCCGGAGACCGTTCAGCGCGTGGAAGAGAATCGCGGCCACCAGGCCGTATTCGAGGAGCGCGACGATCGGCGTCTTGTACGTGGCCACGACGTCGTCGTAGGCCTCGGGGGAGACGCGGACGAGAGCGGTGTCCAGGACATGTACGAACAGGAAGAAGAAAATGAGGACACCGGTGACTCGATGAGCCACCCACGACCACATGCCTTCCCGGCCGCGGTACAGCGTTCCAGCCGGCACGGAAGAACCCTCCGGGAGCGGGGATTGGGGTCGGCCGGCTTGACTGTCGGTCTGACCCGGCCGGGTACGGTCCACCGGCCCCGGCCATCGTAGCGACGCTTTGTCGGTTCGTTCGCGCGGGGGCCTCTGGTGTGATCAAAGTGGCAATCAAACAGGCACGTACGGGCTAGAGGGTGTCTGGTCGGTCGGCCCCCGGAGGGGGCGCTCACCGTTCCGGCCCGGGGCCCCCGGTCATCAGCTCGACGATCCGGCTCCGGGCGAGTCGGCGCAGTTCCTCGGCGGTCACCGCCCGCTCCTCGTCCACCTCGTGCGCCAGCCGGACCCGGATCCCGGCCAGCACCTGGTCCACGTGCTGGGAGGGCGCGTAGGCGTCCAGGCAGATCACGAAGGTGTGGCCGAACCTGCTCTCGTACGCCGCGTGCGCGGCCCGCAGCGCCAGATGGGCGGCGCGGGGCGCGTCGTGCTGCAGGCAGGGGGCCGGTTCCGCGGCCAGGGCCTCGGCGATGTCGCCGGCCGCGAGGTCGTAGCCCGCCTCGTCGGATGCGGCCAGTAGAGCGCCGAGATCGGGGTAGGGGCGGTGGGCGGCCATCCGGTGGGCCCAGCGCAGACTGCCGCAGCACTCCAGGAAGGCCGCCTCGGCGGCGGCGAAGGGGAGGCTGTTGAAATGGGCCAGGCCGACGGCATGATCGACCGGCGCCCCGTCGGCGGGCGGCACCGCCGGGGCGTCGGCCGGAACCGGGGCGTCGGCCGGGACCGGGTGGCGCGGCTGCACGGGCACGGCCGACCGGCCGGCCGGGGGCGCTGATCGCTTCGGCAGGCCGGCGGGGGACTCGCTGGACCTGGACAGCGTGGACTCCTCGTATCAATGACAGCTGTGACCCGGTGGGCCCGGAGATCCCGCGAAGGGTCCACCGGGTGCGTGAAGGTCTTCCGTCCCTGAAAGACAGGCGGGAGCGCAGGGAGGTTGCGCGGGGTGGGAGTGAAGGGGGAGACGAATGTGCCGCAACGCTAACGAGACCGGCCGGCGGCCGTCCGACGGACCGCCGAAGAATCACCCGAACGGGAGAGTTTCGGAACGTGTGATGGACGTCTGACCTGCGTCGGCCGGGGTTCCGTCCGGTCGCCCGCCGTCTTCGATGGGCGAGGCCGCGACAAAAATGCCAGCCTTGCACCCTATTCACTCGTTTCACTCGTCCTTGACCCCTCAACGGAGGAATCTGCCCGATGTCGCCCTCGCGTGGTGCCCTTGTCACCGGCGCGGCTGTCACGGCCGCAGCCGCCGTCGCCCTCACCGTCGTCGTCTGGCCGGACGGTTCCGGCAGCGGACCGTCCGGTGACACGGCGTCGCCCTCCGGAACGTCCGCCGAGGCCGCCGCCCCGTCGCCCTCCCGCAGCTACCCGATGTCCAGCACCCCGAGCACGGTCCCCGCGGTGCGCGAGCACACCGCGGCCCGGGGGCCCGGCTGGCAGCCGGGCGGGGACAGCACCGTCGTCATCGCCAAGGGCAGCCAGGTGCTCGCCGACGAGGCGCAGCTGATCGCCAAGGAGCTGAAGATCCGCTACCGGGGCGCCGAGCCGGCCCGCACGGGAGACGTCGAGCTGGCGCTCGGCGCCAAGGACGCGGGCCCCGCCGAGTCGTACGAGCTCACCGTGCGCGACCGGAAGGTGAAGATCACCGGTCCCGACGAGTCGGGCGTCTTCTACGGCACCCGGACGCTCAAACAGTCGCTCACGGCGGACGGCACGGTCCCCGAGGGCGTCGTCAACGACCGGCCGGACCGGCCGCAGCGCGGGCTCAACCTCGACATCGCGCGCAAGCACTACAGCGCGGAGTGGATAGAGGACCGCATACGCGAGATGGGCGACCTCAAGCTCAACCAGCTCGGCCTGCACTTCTCCGACGACCAGGCCTTCCGGATCGAGTCGAAGTCCCACCCCGAGGTGGTCTCCGACGAGGCCCTCACCCAGGACGAGGTCCGCCGCATCGTCGGCCTCGCCAACAGCCGGCACATCGAGGTCGTCCCCGAGATCGACTCGCCCGGACACCTCGGCGCGGTGCTGGCCGCCCACCCCGACCTCCAGCTGCGCAACACCGCGGGCGTCGAGTCGAAGGGCTCCATCGACATCTCCAAGCCGGCCGCGGCCAAGCTCATCGACGAGCTCCTGGAGGAGTACACCGAGCTGTTCCCGGGCCGCTTCTGGCACCTCGGCGCGGACGAGTACCAGGCGCTGACCGTCCAGAACCCGGCCGCCTCCTACCCCCAGCTCCAGCGGGCCGCCGAGGAGAAGCACGGCGCCGACGCCACCATCGAGGACCTGGCCACCAGCTGGCTGAACGACCGCGCGGACGTCGTCGTCCCCAAGGGGCGGACCGCGAAGGCCTGGAACGACGGGCTCTTCCGGGGCACGAAGGTCACGGCCGACGCGAACATCGAGATCGAGTACTGGACCGGCAAGGAGATCGGCGCCCGCCCGCCGCAGGAGTACCTCGCCGAGGGCTACAAGATGCTGAACCTCAACGACGAGTTCCTCTACTACGTGCTCGGCGAGCCCAACGAGTTCGTCTACCCGACCGGTGAGCGGATCTACGAGCAGTGGACCCCGCTGGTCCTGCGCGGCACCGAACCCGTGGCCGAGCGCTACTCGAAGCAGATCCTCGGCGGCCGGTTCGCCGTCTGGGGCGACCTGCCGAACGCGCAGACCACCGAGCAGGTGGCCGACGGCATCAGGATGCCGCTCGTCGCGACCTCGCAGAAGCTGTGGGACCCGCGGAAGCCCGCGCTCAGCTGGGCGCAGTTCCAGGAACTGGCGAAGCGGACCGGTAGCGCGGGCTGAGGGCGAGGCTGAGCGCGGGCCGCCGCCGCAAGGGCTGTCCCTCCCCGTCCCCACCTGGGAAGATGCGGGACGGACAGCCCGGCAGTCGCCGGCCTGCGCACCGTCGGCCGCGCGCTCCTGGGGAGGGACGCGCGGCCGTGCACCCACATCGCGTCCCGGGGGGACTTCTCCGTGCTCTGTACCCGTTGCCGTATCAGAACGGCCGTCACCGACGACGGCCTGTGCACCTTCTGCTCGGGCACCCGGCCCCCGCTGCCGGACGGCCTGATGGCCCCGGTCCCCGGCCCCGGCGGCTGGGGCGTGGGCACCTGGCCGCGCTCGCCGGTCGGCCTCGCCCGGGCGGTGACGGCGCTGCTCGGCGTGGTGATCGCCGCCGACCTGTTCGCCATCGGCACCGGGCTGCATCTGCGCGGCCTCTGGCAGGGGCTGGTGACGGACGGCGCCTTGAACATCCATACCGGGGACGGCCGCACGGCCGAGGTGCTGTACGGCATCGCGACCATCTCCCAGGGGGTGGCGCTGTCGGCCACCGGTGTCGTCTTCATCGTCTGGTTCCACCGGACCCGCCGGAACGCCGAGGTCTTCGACCCGTCCGTGCAGCGCATGGGCCCGGGCTGGGCGGTGGGCGGCTGGTTCGTTCCGATCGCCAACTTCTGGTTCCCCTACCGCGTCGCGAGCGGAGTGTGGGAGGCGAGTGCGCAGACCCGCCCGGACAGGGGCTGGCGCACGGTTCCCCGTACCCCGCTCAACCTCTGGTGGGGCGCGTGGGTCGTGAGTCTCCTCTGCACCCAGGTCGCCGAGCGCTTGTGGGAGCGGGCCGAGGAGGCGGAAGCGATCGTGCGGGCCGGCGGCCTGTTGGCGGCCTCCAACGCGGTGGACATCGTCGCCGCCGTCCTCGCCGTCCTCTACGTCCGTGCCGTGACCGGAATGCAGGTCGAACGAGCCTTGCACGGAAGGGCGCCTGACGGTCCGGCACCGGCCCCGGTTCCGGGAGCACACAGGTGACACCCGCTCCAAAGTGACGATTTTCGGCCATTCGGCGCAGTATCCGGTAGACCGAGGGAGACGTCGATGAGTCTGCTGGAACTGATCGGACGGGCCGACGAGCGCGCGCTGGCCGCCGGTGCCGTGGCCTGCCTGGAACGCTGTCTGCCGCTGCTCGCGGGGCCGGAGGCGGAGCCCCTGCGCCCGCTCTGGGCGAGCTGCGAGAACGGACAGGATTGGGCCATCCGGCTAGCGGCCGTGCGGACGGAGATGGAGCAGGGGTCGGTCTCCGACGGCCCGCCCGCGCTCGTCCGGGCCATGCTCGGCGCGGCCCCCTCCGACTTCGCCGCCGTACCGCTGAGGGAGTGGGCGGACGCCTGCTCGCTGGTCGCGCTCCGGGTCCACGGCAGGTTCGACGCCCCGGACGGGGACGTGCCGGCGGACGAGGAGGACCTCCTCAAGGCCGCCCGCAGCGGTGAACCCGCCGCACTGGGCCCGCTGGTCGCGGGGGAGCTGGAACGGCAGGTCCGGATCCTGGAGATCCTCGCGGAGACCACCGGCACGGCGGGCAGCGGGGCCGGCCTCCGCAAGGCGCTGGACCTGTCCACGGAGGGCCGCCGGGTGCTGCGCGCGGTCATGTCACGGCGGGCCAGGGGCCGGAGCTGACGTGTACGGCAGGGTCTTCTCACCCTGGTGACCGGGCCGTACGGGGTGTCGCGGACGAGGTCGTCCACGGCACCCGTACGCCTCGGCCGGGCGCTACTTCGCCGCGTCCAGCTCCGCCAGGGCCTGCGCCCACCCGACGTACTTCAGTGCGGCGAGATCGGCGACCGTCACCACGCCGAACGCCTCCTTGAGCAGCTCGCCCTGACGGTCCGAGACACCCTTGAGGGCGGACACCGGCGCCGCCAGCACCTCGGGCACGCTCTTGTCCGCCCACGCCTTGTCCAGCACCTTGTCCAGGTCGATCGAAGCCACGCGCGTTCCCCTCATCCAGGAGCTCTACAGATGTGTAGAGCTTAGGGGGAGGGGGACGGCGGACCGGACACCGTCGGAAAATCACCCGCGAAAGTCCAAAAGCCACCCGGTCACCGTTTGCGTGCCCTGGGCAGATGCGACAGCGACCAAGGGGTGTCGTGCAGCGCGGCGAGTTCGGCTTCGAGGGGGTTCGGGGGGACCGCGAGGACGGGGCAGCGGGCGTGGGCCAGGCAGTAGCGGGTCACCGAAGGCCTCAGCCGGGGAAGCCGCCTGCCGCGTGGGCCCGAGCCGACGACCAGGAGGTCGTCGGCCGACCCCGCCGCCTCGACCAGCACCGCCCCGGGTTGGCCGCGTACGGTCAGCCCGGACAGGGGGACGCCCGGCCGCACCACGGCGAACGCGCTGTCGAGGATGGCGCGCAGGTCTTCGACGGCGGCCTCCCGGCACTCCCGGAGCACGGCCGGGCCGTAGGTGGTCCGGCCGCCCAGTCCGCCGCCGGGCAGGTGCCAGGCCAGCACGACGTGCAGGTCCGCATGGCGTTCCCGCGCCTCGGCGGCGGCCCGGTGCAGGGCTGCCAGGCTCCCCGGGGAGCCGTCCACACCGACCACGATTCTCTGCCGCACTCTCCGGGCCTCCTGCCTCGTCCTGTTCCGGAACTCCCCGTCGGTTCCGTTCCGGAATCCCATTGAAGGGCGGCCGGGAGGGGATGGGCGTCAGCGATCCGTATGGACTGGGCGGTGGCTGTCAAAGTCGCGTCAGGCGGCGGGGCGGGGCGGCCCGGGGCGGGCACGGCTTCGGCGTCACGCGGCCCGGCGAGGGCCGGCCGCGCGCCGGGCCCCCGGCTCCGGAGTACCGGAACTCCAGGATGACGGCATGTCGCTGAGCCACGTCGTCCTCGCCTCCGGCCGTTCGGCCGAACTCACCCAGGTCAGGATGGAGTCGACCTACGGCGGGTTTCTGGAGGGCTACCCGTGCCAGCCGGTCAACGACATGAAGACCAGCGGCCCGCGACTGCGGGCCGAACAGGACTTCCCCGCCCTCCCGTTCCACCTCGTCCCGCCCGTCCCCGCGTACCCGGACGAGACGGGCGGCGCTTTCGGCCCGGTCGAGGTGCTGCCCTCCGTCCTGTGCGTCTGCGTCTTCCGCTCGACGGCGGTCGATCCCGGACTCGACCCGGTGACGCACCGCTCCGCCCTCGTCGTCGCGTGGTTCCAGGACACCGCGGTCGTGCCGTCGGGCGAGGCCGCCGACCCCGCGCTGCGCGGGATCGACTGGGACGCGCTGGCCGAGGACGGCGCGCTGTAGGCCCTGCCGGCCCACGGTGTCAGGCGCGCGTCAGACAGCCGTCAAGGGTGGCGTCGCCTTCGTATGGACCCCGTCAAGCCGGCTTATCCCCGGGGTGAAGTAGAGGTTTGCTCGTATCGGCCGAACGGCTGATCCACTTCCTCGCGTCCTCAGGAGCTCACGATGGTCGACCTGGCCTTCGTCGCCACCACGACCGCGGTACTCGCGCCGGTGGCCCTCATCGCCCGGGCGGCGGTGACCGGACCATGACCGCCGAAAACATCGTCGGCCTCGTCGTGGCCGTGTCCCTGCTCGGGTATCTCGCCCTGGCTCTCCTGTATCCGGAGAGGTTCTGAGAACCGGCATGAGCCCCAGGCCGCTGGACTTCTCCGGCTCGCGGCCCTGACACGGCACTCAGGGATCTGACCCGCCGGGGGATCAGCGGCGAACGGTCCCCCGGACGCAGCGGGCCGACGTGGCGAGCGGGGTATCGCGCGTTCTCCTCGGGTGGGCGGTGCAGTCGCCCCAGGAGCCGACTCCGATGGAGTCGGCTGGATCGTCACGTCCGTACGTCGCGCCCCGTACGGGCGGGCATGGACGCACGCCGAGGGCCTGAAGGCGATGCTCCCCGAGGCCGCGTCACCGCTCCCGGACGGCGTGAGTGCCCTCCGCCCCCTGGCCAAGGGTCTCGAAGACGTAGGCGGCCAGGGTGCCCGGCGTCTGACGTACGGCCTCGATGGCGTACCGGCTCGAATCGCCGGTCCACTCGTGGACGGGCCGCGGACCGCAGGCGTCAAGGGCATGGAGCCGCAGGCGTCATGGGCGTAGAGGCGCTGCTTGCCCGCCTGGCGGTCCCGCACCAGCCCCACCTCCCGGAGTACCCGCACGTGTTGGGACGCCCCCGGCCGGGTCATCCCCCATGCCTGGGCCCCTCGGTCGCCGACCGCTCACCCGCCCCGGCAGCCGCCGATATCGGCATACGTCGAGCGGGGGTGTCGGGCGGGTCATGTCGGACGATCGTGATCCTTGCCGGCGGCGGAGGCCGAGCGATGGCAGATCGCCGGGGGCGGCGCGACGGGGGGTCCGGTCCAGGCGGAGGCTGTCACGCTTCGTGTTCGTGAGATCAGTGTCTCTGAGACGGTTTCGCACTGGTCGACCGGCTCCGGAGCGCCTCCGAGGTCAGTCCCGCACGGGCCCGGGTGTCGGTACGCCCTGACGCAAGAAGCGACACGCAATCGAAAGTGTGAACCGGAGCCAACGGGTCACCCAGAAGATCCAATAAGCCGTCAACTTCCCTGCGGATGAACACCTTTCAGTCCGAACATTCCCCGATGAGGAGCCTCGAACCTTCGCGGGAATGCGACTGAACGGCCCATTCTTCACACTTTCCTCTGATCCCATGCATCACTTAAGTCGCTTTTAGGTATGTTCGTTCCTGGCGCGGCCACCCGGTCGCCCAGACCTCGAATCAGGAAGATGTGAGATGAAGAATCGCTCACTCGCAGTGACCGCTGCCATCGTCGGCGCGGCGGCCCTCACCGCCACCGGCATCAACTACGCGGTCGCTTCCGACCAGGCGCCCCAGAGCCCCAAGCGCCCCGCCCCCGCGGCGGCCCCGGCCGCCGTGTCCGCCCCCGCCCCCATGGGCGGAAGCGGCAAGCAGGACTACGACCGCGAGGGTCGGATCCACATCAACGAGCGGTCCTACTCCGCGGAATCGGACGGCTGCACGATCGCGGTCAGCGGTCTCGGAGCCCGGAGCTTCAACATCCGCAACGACACCGACAAGACCGTCGAGGTGTTCCGCGGCGCCACCTGTGACAACGGGGCGCCCATCGCCACCGTGGGCCCGCACAGCACCAGCAACGGCGTGAAGCCGTACTGGGTCGACGGCGGTCTGTACGTCGAGGACGGCGTCGTCGGCAGCTTCCGCGTCGTCGAGAGCAACCACGGCAAGTGGTAGTCGCGCCACCAGCGCTGTACCGAGACCCCGGCCCGTCGGAATCGGGCCGGGGCCTCCGGTACAGGCGTGCGCCTGGCCGCCGGCCGGACAGCAGTGGCGGTAGGAACGAACGAGCCACCTCTGACCGGTGCGGTACTTTCAGCACGATACTAGATGAATGCTACATATTACGCCCGTCGGCGTAGGCGTCCTGTGTCGTTCGTTGATCACGACCGCTCTTGCGCGGCGCATTCTCTGAAGGAAAGCCCGAAAAGGTAGTCCGCAGTCGGCGGCGGGGGAGCCGCCGCCGACTGCCGGCCACGGGCTGCCGGCCATATCCGGGAATCCGGCGATACGGGTCCGATCTCATTCCGGGCACACTGCCGGCTGAGCCACCTTCCTGATGGACCCTACTCAACGGTGAGACTCATGAAGCTCTACAGCGGTTCTTTGAGAAAAGCCAAAGACCCCCAGGCGGCAGCCCTTGCCCGACGACTTGACGCGTGTATCGACGACGCGGCGTACTGGTCGAAAAGGATGCCGCGGGAGGTCACTTCCCTGGTACAGAGGGCCAGGCGCTTCAGTATCGCCTCGGGAGCACTCAGTTTCTCCACCGGTCTTCTGGCCTGGCCACTGGTCGCCGAATCCTCATCGCTCACGGCGCAGACGGTGATCTCCGGTCTTTCGGCGCTGGCCGCACTGGCGATCACCGCGCCCTATGCCAGTGGCCTGAGTGACCGCGGAGACGAAAGCATCGATCTGTGCCGCGCCTATGGCGTGGCACATCGCGACCTCCTTGACGCAAAGGCCCGCATGGCCGGCGGAAGCAGGCGGGCCAGTGCGCAAGCGGCCGAGGTGATCGACAGGTTCGCGTGCATTCAGGAACGCAGGGAGGCCCTCCGCCTGCCTGGCCTTCCTGTGCGCGAAGAACTTTCCTCCGTCGGCGGGGAACACGAGCAGCTGGGTCCGGGCCTGCCCCCGTCTCACGAAGCGGAACCGCCTGCGCTGCCGTCGAGACACGCGTACGCGGTCCTGGACGAGGAAATGCGCGCAAGACTCGCTCACATGCTGACCAGCAGATCGGAGCCGCAGGGCCTGGCGCTGGGCCCTGAAACCTGGACCCCTGTTGCCGCCCTGCACCCGGTCCCGTCACCGGCGAGGACCCCGGAGGCGGAATCGGCCGACTGCGCACCGGCGACACCTCGACCCGCCCTGCCCGGCCAGACGTCGCGCAGCCATCACCGGGGCAGTTACTGGGAGGAATTCCTCGGGAGCGTGGTCGAGACCGGCCACCGGGCCACGCGCGCGGGAAAGGACTCGACGAACGCGGTTGCGGCGTATTTGGGATTGGCCGAGCGTACCTCCTGCCAAAAAGACCTGTGACGCGGCGGCGGGCCTGCGCGCGCTGGTAGGACGGTGCCTCGATCCGCTGCCCGCGACGGACCGGCGAGCGACAACATCCCCACGGTCACCCAGCTCGTCGGTCACCTTTCAACCAAGGCTCCAGAAGGGTGCATTGCCGCTCGGGTGAGGCGGGGCACTGTGGCGTGCGGCGGAGAATCGGTAAGAGTTCGTGTTGCCCGACAGCCGTTACGTCTTTCGAGAGGAACACCCATGCTTCGCCGTATCGCGTTCACCTTGGCCACCGTCGCCGCCGCCGGTTTCGTCGCTGCCGCCCCCGCCGCCGCCAACGACTGGGAAGGCGGTAAGGCCGGCGGCGGATACCAGCGCATCGAAGGGCACAAGGCGAGCGCGGAATACCAGAACCTCGGCGGCCCGTACGGCATCACCTACGCCAAGGAGAAGAAGGCCCACTTCGAGGCCGAGCGCGGCTACTACTACACCCAGTACCTGCACGGCCGCTAGAGAACGCACCGCGTGTCGGGCCCGCTCCTCGGAGGCGGGCCCTCCGCGCGCAAGCAGCGAGGAACTCGCCGCGCACCGGCCGTGCGCCGCCGGGCGGGCGGTGGTCCGGTCCGTGAGGCGATTCCTCACGGGTTCGCTGGATGGCTCGGCGGGCCTGGAGCGGGCAGCGCGCCGCCTCGACCGCAGGCGACCGAGCAGGTGATCAGGTGCAGGGAGGGCGGGTCGCTGGTTGCGTGGACCCGTCTGGTCAAGCGACCGCGTGTTGGAGCGACGACCGGGGCCGCCACCCCCGGCCCGGAGGAGTCGTAGGTGGCGTCTGACCAGGTGTTTTGTAGCCCTGGCGGAGGTTGTCGATTGCCGCCTGGATCGGTCCCCATCTGGGTGCTTCTGGCTGTTCCTGGGCGCTGTTGGCCACGCGTTGGTCATGCGATGCGCCCAGCTCGTCCGGCGTCCGGGCAGACTGTTCACGCCCGCACGGATGTCAGCCGCTGGTGTGCGTACGAGCGCAGGTCTCGAACGACGGGTTCGCCCTTGTGGGGTTCGAGTGCCTCCCGCAGGGTGCTGCGCACCAGGTCGAGGCACCGTGATGCGCCTGTTCCCAGGGCAGTGTCCAGCGCTGTTCGGGTATCCGCCACGGCGGCGTCGACGTCGTGGTTGGCGAGCGCCGCGTGGGCGCGATAGGTGAGCATGATGGCGCGGGTCCTCTCCCGTTCGGGAACCAGCAAGTTCAGGCCCTCCTCCAACGCAGCTGTCGCTCGTCGTGGAGCTTCCAGATCCAGCCAGCAGCGCCCTGCGTCGACGGCGAGGTCGGCGGATGACATCCAGGACACCCACGGGGGCGCGGATTGTGTTCTGCCACGCTCCAGTTGGTGTTCGGCGTCGTTGAGGGCGCGGGCGGTGCCTACATCGTCCTGGAGGACCGCGAGGGCGCGAGCCCGGCGTACATCCAGCAGGGAGCGGGCTGTCGCGTGGCGGGTTCGAGTACGGGCAAGGGAGAGGATCTCGACCGCCTCACCGGGATAACCGAGCCAAGTGGCGGAGTAGGCCAGGTCGGAGAGAACTCCGGCTCCGAGGTCCCGTTCGTCGGCGCTGTGGGCTGAGTGCAGTGCGGTGCGCCAATGGCGTTGCGCCGAGGCGTGGTGGCCTTGGTCGAAGCGGAGCCACGCGGCGCTCTGCGCCGCCTGAGCCAGGACGGTACGCAGGCGGCGGCCGGTGGGTTCGTCGTAGCGAGCTGAGTCGAGCAGGTTGATGGTGACGCGCATGGCCGCGCCGAGGAGGTCGGCACACTCCTGAGGGGATGTGTTCGCCAGGCCGGGGAGACGTTCGACGCTGCTCTCCAGCCAGGTGAGCAGGCTTTCATCGACTCGGTGCCCGCCCAGAGCCCCGGCCAGGCGTTCGGGTTCGACGCGAGCCCATTCGGTTGCCATTCCAACTAAGGATCCGGCGGCAAGCACGAGGAAGGTGCGGCGGTCAGACTGGTCGAGATCCACCAATAACTCCGTGTGGGCGGCGCGGACGCCGGCTGGGCTGAAGGGGAAGGGGCGAGCGTAGGCGGGGAGCCACCACGGCCATGCCACGGTCCGCAACCGGGCGGAATCGATGCCCAGAACGTCGGCCAGCAGCTCTTGGTAGAGGTCGCTGGGAGCGCCTACCCGCCTGTGTTCCCACCGGTAGATGCGACTGCGGTCGGCAGCGATGCGAAGACCGCGGCGCTGCGCGGCCAGGTTCAGGTGATGGGCGAGCTTTTCCATGCTCCACCCGCGCTGTTGGCGCACGTAGGTCAGAGGATGTCGTACCGCTTCCGTCGTCACGTACACCCCCAACTTTGGTGTCTGTACGGCACCGTAGCGACCCGGTTCACCGAGCGGGCCCACATCGGGGATACAGACTCCAACGAGGTGTGCGGCCCACCGTGGGAGGCAGCTCGGCGAGGTTCCGAGCATCTCTCGACGGCCCTCGGACATCGCCTCCTTGTGCGATGTGCCGGGCCGCCACTCTTCCGGGAGGCGTGCATGAAACACGTACTCGTCACTGGAGGTGCGGGCTTCATCGGCTCGCACTTCGTCAAGCGGATCATCCAGACTGAGGACGTCGCTCGTGTGACCGTCCTCGACGCCCTCACGTATGCCGGTCACATCGAGAATCTGGGCATGGCGTTCCTGTCGGACAAGCTCCGGTTCGTCCATGGTGACATCCGAGACGCAACGGGCGTCGACAATTTGATGGCGTCCGGTCCCACAGCAGTGGTGCATTTCGCTGCCGAGTCCCATGTCGATCGCTCCTATGACGCGGCCGACGGGTTCCTGTCCACGAATGTTCTCGGTACCCGGGTGCTTGTGGACGCGGCTCACCGCCACGGCATCGACAAATTCGTCCACATCTCGACCGACGAGGTCTATGGCCCGCTGCCGAAGGGGACAGCGACCGAGGATTCACCCTTGAGCCCCTCGGCCCCGTACGCGGTATCGAAGGCGGCCGCCGACCTGGTAGCCCTGGGTGCTCATCAGACCCTTGGGCTCCCGCTGTGCGTGACTCGCAGCAGCAACAACTACGGGCCCTACCAGTACCCAGAAAAGATCATCCCGCTCTTCGTGACCCGGCTCCTGCGAGGAGCGCCCGTCACTCTCCACGACCGAGGGCAGCACGTACGTAACTGGCTGCACGTAGAAGACAACTGCGCCGGGATCGAAGCAGTGCTGCGTGATGGGAAGCCGGGAGAGGTCTACAACCTCGGTGGAGGTACTGACCTGTCCACCAAGGAGCTGACCGGCCACCTGCTGAACATCTGCGGCGCGACGTGGGACGCGGTCACGTACATCCCCGACCGACGGTCGAACGACGCCCGCTACTCGATCGACTGGTCCAAGGCCCGCGACCAGCTCGGCTACCGGCCTGCTCACCGCTTGGAGGATGGGTTGGCTGAAACCGCAGAGTGGTATCGCCGTAACCCCGACCGGTGGGCTCCGCTCACGAGCGGAGGTATGCGGCGCACCGCTCCGCCGGCCCTCCGTCCCTCGCTCGCACCTCTGGAGGACGGCCATGCCCGCTGACCAGATCGCACCGCGCCGGATCCTGGTCACGGGCACTGGAGCCAACCCCGGCTTTGGGCTGGCCCGGAGCCTTACCCGTCTCGGCCACCGAGTCATCGCCGCTGACGCCAACCCTCTCGCCCCGGGCTTCCTGCTCCCGCAAGTCGTGCCTCAGGTCATTCCGACAGCCGACGACCAGGACTACCGGGCCCGCATGACCGGGCTGTGCCGGGCGCTGGCGGTGGACGCGGTGGTACCCGCCATCGAGAACGATCTTCCGCCGCTGCTGCGCATGAGTTCTCGGCTGGAGGAGATCGGCGTGCGTATGTGGCTGCCCGAACCTTCGTCGGTACACACATGCATCGACAAGGCAGCCTTTCATCGCGTGCTCACCGAGCAGGGGGTGCCAACCCCTCGGTCATGGTGGGGCGACAGCCTCGACCGGGTTCCCGAGAACACGCAGCTGGTGGTCAAGCCTCGGCGCGGCCACGGCGCCCAGGACGTCCACTTCGTCGAGAAGAAGGAGCACGCCCTGCTGCTGAGCAACGTGATCCCGTGTGCTTTGGTGCAGGAGCGGGTGTACGGAACCGAGTTCACGGCAGACTGCCTGGTGGACCGCACTGGCCGAGCGTCGGCGATCCTGCGCCGCCGGGACCTGGTGAAGGCCGGACTCGCCGCAGTCTCCACCACCTTTCGCGACACCACCGTGCTCGGTCTCGTGCTGGCCGCCCTACGTGCCGTACGCGCCGAGGGCCTGTGCTGCGTACAAGGCTTCGTTCAGGCAGACGGCCAGGTCACCATCACCGAACTGAACGTCCGGATCGCCGGCGGGTTCCCGCTGACCGAGGCGGCCGGAGCCGACCTGGTCGGCCAAATGGTCAACGGACTGTTCGGCCTTCCGGTCGACCACGACCGCCTGGCCTACCGGACAGGGGTGTTCCTGACCAACTACGTCGAGACGTTGGCCATCGGTGAGACGGCCGACCTGAAGCGCATCGCCATGAACGGGGTAACCACATGAGCCTGACCATCCCCGACGCCCGGCGCAACGCGTCCCCGTACCTCTACGGACGAGAAGCAGCGTCCGTCGCCCGCGTCCTGGAGGCCGGCCAGTACGGGCATACTGACCTCACCGCCGAATTCGAGAGGCGGATCTCGGCGTACCTCGGCGTACCCGACGTGGTGGCCGTCAGTTCCGGTACCGCTGCCCTGCACAGTGCTCTGCTGGCCACAGGCATCGGCCTTGGCGACGAGGTGATCGTGCCGTCCATGACGTTCTGCGCCACTGTGCAGGCCGTCCGGGCTATAGGAGCCGCCCCGCGGTTCATCGATGTAGACCCGGCGACGTTGTGCGTCACCCCGCAACTCGTCATGGACGCAGTCACTGATGACACGGCCGCCGTACTGCCGGTGCTCTTCGGTGGCCGTGCCGTCGACCTCAGCTCCATTCGCGAGGATCTGGCTGAGCGGGGCATCGTGGTCATCGAGGACGCGGCCCACGCCTTCGGCTCTCACTGCGGACCCAGACACGTCGGCGCCGACGACACAGCCCTGACCTGCTTTTCCTTCGGGCCGGTCAAGAATCTGACATGTGGCCAAGGCGGGGCCGTCATCCCCCGTACGCCCGAGGAGGCCGCCGCTGTCCGTCGACTCCGCATGCTGGGCGTCACGCAGTCCCAGAGCGAGCGCGCTGAGACGACCAGCTACCGGGTGGAAGGCTTCGGCCTGCGATATCAGCTCTCGTCCATCAACGCCGCCATCGGGCTGGCGCAGTTGGACCACTTCGACGCCACCGTGCGCTCGCGACGGCATTTGTGGCGCGCCTACAGCGATGCCCTGGACGCGCTGGAGGGGTGACTCTCGTCGACGTCGACGTCGACCACACGGTGCCGCACCTGTGTCAGGTACGTGTACTGCACCGGGACCACGTATTCGCCCACCTACGGGCGAGGAACATCGGCGTCGGCGTTCACTACCCGCCCAACCACCTTCAGCCTGCCTTCGCACGCTGGACGCGTGACCTGCCCGCCACCGAACAGGCCGGCCGTGAAATCCTGAGCCTGCCCTTCCACCAGCACCTCACAGAGGCAGATGTCCACCGAGTGGTGACCGCCCTCGGACATGCACTCACGGCCACAGGCGGCTCATGATGTCGAATCTGCTCGTCGTGTGTCTGGGGAACTACTGCCGTAGCCCCTTCGCTCAGCTTGCCCTCGCTCGACGGGGCGGACCACATATGTCCGTCCGCTCAGCCGGACTCATCGGCAAATGGCAGGACCAACCAGCTCATTCCGCCATGATCGACGCTGCGCGGCGGCTGGGCTACGACCTTACTGCCCACCGCGCCCAGCAGATCAGCCTCGACATGCTGGAGTGGGCGGACACAGTACTCGCCATGGACGTCTCCGTTCTTGCCGCCCTCCAGGCCGTCTGCGGTCCGGAGAACGAGAACAAACTGTGCCTCTACCTGACTGGCCGTGACGTGGCCGACCCGATGGGCCAGGACGACGCTGCGTTCCACGAGTGCGCTGTGCTCATTGAAGTCGGCACTGCACTCCATATCGGTGGACGGATCACGTAGCCCACTGCGGGCCAAGCTGTTAGCCGGACGCTGCGGACAGGATCACGTCCACGAGCCTTTCCGCAGCGTCCGGGCGGCCATGTGCCCTGGCCGCTGCGGCCATGGCGGCCCGGCGCTCAGGATCGTGGAGGAGCGGGCCGACCGCCTCGCGCAGGTGCCCGCCGGTGACCTCGCCGAGGAGAGCGACCGCTGCCCCGGACTCCTCCAGGTGACGGGCGTTGTGGGCCTGTTCGTTCCCGGCCGCCGTGGCGAGCGGGATGAATACGGCAGGCTTGCCGAGGGCGGTCAGCTCGGCCAGGGTGCCCGCGCCGCTGCGGGAGATCACGAGATCGGCCAAGGCCAGGACGTCCGGCAGCTCCGGTCCGACGAAGGCGGTGAGGTGGTACCGGGCGGCCAGGGAGACCGGAAGTCCTGCTGCGCGCGCGGACAGCGCCTCTTGGTGGGCCGGACCGCACTGGTGCACCACGTTGGCGCGCTCCAGCAGCCACGGCAGTTCGCTGCCGACCACATCGTTGATCTGCTGAGAGCCCTGCGCGCCCCCAGTGACGTACACCGTCGGAAGCCGCCGGTCGAACGCGTGCAGACCCAGTGCCGTCACGGCCTTGTCCGGGTGGCCGGTCAGGACCTCGGGTCGTACAGGGTTGCCGGTGACCACCGCCGCCGACCGCACGCCCTCCGGCAGGAGCGGCAGGGTGGACTCCGAGGACACCGCGATCCGCGCGGCAGAGCCGGCGAGCTTGCGGTTGGCGAGGCCGAGGCGGACAGTCTGCTCGTGCAGGACCAGCGGGACCCGGCACATCTTGGCGGCGAGCCCGGCCGGCACGGCTACGTAACCGCCCGTAGCGAGCAAGACGTCCGGCCGGAAGGCGGAGACCGCGCTGCGCGCCTGGGCGACCCCGAGCGGCACGCGCGCCATATCCCGGACGTTGGCGGGCGACACCATCTTCAGCGGGTTCGCGTGACGCCGGATCTTGCCCGTGGCCACGGCCGTGAACGGGATGCCCTCCGCGCTCGTGACCCGGGCCTCCAGGCCCTCCGCCGTGCCGATCCACAGGACGTCGAGGGTGCGGCCGGAAGCGGCCAGCCGTGCCTGCAAGGTGCGGATCGCGGTGAGAGCAGGGTAAGTGTGGCCGCCGGTGCCGCCCCCCGTCACGATCAGGCGGAAGACAGACGTCTGCTGAGGCGCGGTGTTCACGCTGGGCACTCTAGTGGCTGCTGTCCGGTGATCGTTCACCATGGTTCTTGGCGTCGGAGACGCCTGGGTCGCGCTGGCGGACAGGCTCTCCGCGTCGGCTGCCTCTGGTGCCGAACGGAAGTGCCAGGAACTTGTCCTGAGGTCCCGCGGTGACTGAGCGCAGACAGGTCAGGTGAGCACCGGAAAGCGCTGGTCACTGAGGTATCCAGCGTTCAAGAACGTGTACGCCCGGAGGGATTCCCAGACGCGTTGGTCACGCCGTTGGTCACGGACAGGCTGGCTGATCTATAAAGCGCCTGGTCAAGCGACCGCGTGTTGGAGCGACGACCGGGGCCGCCACCCCCCACAGGAGAGGCCCCGGCCGTCTTCCACGGGGTCGCAGCACGACCCCGTACTCATCTCAGCGCCATGACTGCGTTTTCTGTCACACCGGAACCGCGGCCGTCGAATTGTTGCGAGTTGTACAAGTCGTGGACGTGGCCCCCACCGAGCACGTAGCGTGCTGGTTCGCGCAGGGTTGCGCAGCAGTTGACCAGCTGCGATTCAGGACGGCAGGGCGGGTTGAGGGAGTGCTGGGGGACGACGCGGAGCTGACTGCCGCGGTGCTCGCGGCACAGGACGGGGACGAGGACGCCTTCCGTGCTGTGTACCGCGCGGTGCACCCACGGTTGTTGGGCTACATACGGACGCTGGTCGGAGAGCCGGACGCCGAGGACGTGGCGTCCGAGGCCTGGCTGCAGATAGCGCGCGACCTCGACCGGTTCAGCGGTGACGCGGACCGGTTCCGGGGTGGGCCGCGCGGATCGCGCGCAACCGCTCTCTGGACCATCTGCGGATGCGCAGCCGCCGTCCCGCGATCAGCGGCGACGAGACCGAGCTGACCACGCGCGCCGCCGAGTCCGACACCGCCGGCGACGCCATCGAGGCCCTGGACACCGACCGCACCATGTCCCTCATCGCCCAGCTGCCGCAGGACCAGGCCGAAGCCGTCGTGCTGCGGGTGGTCGTCGGGCTCGACGCGAAGAGCGCGGCGCAGACCCTGGGCAAGCGGCCCGGCGCCGTCCGCACCGCCGCCCACCGCGGTCTCAAGCGGCTGGCCGAACTCCTCGGCGCCGACGGGCAGCTCCCGGCGCCCCGGGCCGACGGCGACGGGGCGTTCGACCCGGACGGCACCGCGGACCGGCCCCCGGCCCAGGACGGCGGGAACGACGCGGGCGGCGGCGCCGGGCTCGGGGCCGTGCCCTCCCAGCGGCCCGGCCGCGGCGGTCCGGCGGCACCCGCCGTGGTCACTCCCGGTGTGACGCATTCGCGACCGTGGACGCAGAAGGACATGTGATGGCCGACGAGCACTACGAGTGGCTTGACAAGGACGCGGCGGAGAGACTTCTCCGCGGCGAACCGGTCGTCCCCGTCGGCGACACGGCCCGGACCGAAGCCCTCCGCCTCTCCGACGCGCTCGGCGCGGCGCGTGCGGGGCTGCGCTCTCCGGCAGGCGAACTCCCCGGCGAGGACGCCGTCCTCGCCGCGTTCCGGCAGGCCCGCCGCGGCAGCGGCGTGGACCGGCTCGCCGGCCGGGCCGCCGGGGCCGCCGTCCCCGGCCGCCCCGGCCAGCTGCACGCCGTCCGGCTCGGCTCCGCCCCCGACACCCCGGCCCGCCGCCCGCGCTGGAGCCGGCCGGTCCGCTTCGGCCTGGTCGCCTCGCTCGCGGGCTGCGCGCTCGGCGGGGTGGCGGTCGCCGCCGGTACGGGCGTGTTCACCGGGACCTTCGGCGGGCAGGGCTCGCCCACGCCGGCCAGCTCCGTATCGGCCGCAGTGACCCCGGGCCCGCTGATGTCCAGCGGATCCGCCGACGACCCGTCGGCCCCGGCGGACCCGTCCTCGCCCGCCGAGGCGGAGTCCGCCTCCTCGCCCACGGCCCGCGAATCCGGCGGGCCCGATGAGCCCGACGGCGCGCGGACCGGCGACACCGGCCGGGAGTCCGGCACGGGCCGCCCGGACACCCCGGACCAGCCGGGAGGCAACGGCCGCGAGGAGACCACCGGGGGCGGTACCGGGCAGGACGACCGGCCCGGCGGTTCCGGCGGCGACACGGACTCGGGCAACTGGTACGAGAGGTCCGTCAAGGCCTGCAAGGCCTTCCGGGCGGGCACGCTGGACGACCGCAGCCGGCGCCAGCTGATCGAGTTCGCCAAGGGCGAGAAGAACCTGGAGCGCTTCTGCGACCGCCTCCTCGGCGGGAACGGCGGCAGCGGTGGTTCCGGCGGCTCCGGTGGTTCCGCCGGCGGGGACGGCGACGACGATGACGGCGACGGGGACGGCGGTCAGAACGGGCCGGGTGACGGCGGCTCCCTGCCGCCCGTCTCCTTCCACCCCGTACCGCGTGCCGCAGCGGCTCCGGAGAACGGTGCCGGCGCAGGGGCGGACGCTGAGGTTCCGCCCCTCCCGCAGAGCAGCGGTGGGGCCCCCGTACAGACCCGCTGAACTGCGCTTTCAGGCCCCGTCCGGTAGTCCGCGCGACCAGGTGTGACGTTTTTGGAAGACCGGGCGCAGTACAGAGTGAGCCGACTGGTCATCGGCCGCGCGACGAGCCGGGGTTCCCCCGTACCTTCGGCTCAGCGCATCGGCGCGGGCGGGACACGTTCCCCCGGTCCCGCCCGCGCCCTCTCTTCGTCCGTACCGGCCGAGCGGCTGGTCACCAGTAGACGACGACCTTGTCGCCGGTCCTCACCTGGCCGAACAGCGCCGCGACCTTCTTCTTGTCCCGTACGTTGACGCAGCCGTGCGAGGCGCCGCCGTAGCCGTTGGCCGCGAAGTCCGCGGAGTAGTGCACCGCCTGGCCGCCGCTGAAGAACAGGGCGTACGGCATCGGGGTGTCGTACAGCGTCGACACATGGGCCCGGGACTTCCAGAACACCTCGAACACCCCCTCGCGGGTGGGCGTGTACTCCGAGCCGAAGCGCACATCCATCGCCGAGACGACCTTGCCGTCGATCATCCACGCCAGGGTCCGTCTGTTCTTGCTGATGCACAGCACCCGGCCCTTCAGGCACCGTTCGTCCGGCGCGGCCAACGGCCGCTCGGTCGGCGGGCGCAGTTCGGCGGCCGTCGGCACCCGGGTCATCGCCAGCAGCCGCTGCCAGGTCACCTCGTCGGTCGAGCCGGTGACCGGCAGGCTCCGCTTGGCCTGGAAGGACCGTACGGCGTCGGCGGTGACGGAGCCGTAGTAGCCGGTGGGGTTGCGCCCGAAGTGGCCGATCTGGCGGAGCCGGGCCTGGAGTTCGCGCACCCGGTCGCTCTCGGACCCGGTCCGCATCAGGACGCGCGGCACCGGTGCGGTGCTCGGTTCCGGGGCCGGGCGGGCGGTCGTCGGGTCCGGGGCGGGGGCCGGCGCGGCGGTGGACGCCGACGGGCCCGGCGGCGGCGCGGTACGCGGTTTCGCGTCCTCGGTCACGGGAGCGGTGCGGGCGGGGGAGGGGGCGGCGGACTGCGCGGGCCGCGCCGGCGGCGACGCGTCCCGCACCCCCGTGGCCGTACCCGCTTCGCATCCCGTCGCGAGGGCGGCCAGCGCGACGAGGGATACGGCGGCGACGCGACGGCCGGGCAGGGCGACGTGACGGTCCGGGACGGCGACGCTGCGGTCGGGGATGGCGACGCGACGGCCGGGCAGGGCGACGCGGCGGTCCGGGACGGCGACTCCACGGTCCGGTATCGCGTCGGCCGCACGCGCGCCGCGCATGTCCCCCGTACCGTACGAGCCTGTCCCGCCCCGGCCGTCCCACCCGCTGTCCGTGTCCACCATGGTCGATCCCCCTGGCTCCCCTGTCGGCCCGGCGCCTCCTGTACGGATGCTGTACGGATTCCCGTCCGGCCCGGTCAGCGAATCCTCCGCCGGACGGCGGCCGTGCGTCCAGCCCCCGAGGTCGTGCCCGGCCGATCATGGCCGAGTCCGGGCCGTCGGGACCGGCCCTCGTCCGCGCATCGCCCGAGGGTCCGTACCGCCTGGTGAAACCCCCTGGACGGCGGCCCGTACCGGCGTGCGACACTCCGTTCATGCTGGGTGTCACCGATCTTCCGACCTATCTCGCCGGCCTGGCGTTGATCGTCCTTCTGCCGGGTCCGAACTCGCTCTACGTGCTCTCCGTCGCCGCCCGACGCGGCGTACGTACCGGGTACAAAGCCGCCGCGGGCGTCTGGACCGGGGACACCGTCCTGATGACGCTCGCCGCACTGGGCGCCGCGTCCCTGCTGACGACCACGCCCCTGCTCTTCGCGATCGTCAAGTACGCGGGCGCGGCCTATCTGACCTGGATGGCCATCGGGATGCTGCGGGCCGCCGTGGCCCTGTGGCGCGAGCGGCACCGGCGTACCGCCGAACTCGTCGGGACGGTCGAGGCGGAGGGGGCTGCCGAGGCGTCCGGAGCGGCGGCGGGGCCCGTGGAGCGGCCCTACCGCCGGGCGCTCGTGGTCAGCCTGATCAACCCGAAGGCGATCCTGTTCCTGATCTCCTTCTTCGTCCAGTTCGTCGACCCCGGCTACGCCTACCCGGCGCTGTCGTTCCTGGTGCTGGGCACCCTGCTCCAGCTCGCCAGCTTCGCCTACCTCTCGGTGCTGATCTTCGGCGGCACCCGGCTGGCCGCCGTCTTCCGCCGGCGCAAGCGGCTGTCGGCGGGAGCGACTTCGGCTGCCGGTGTGCTGTTCCTCGGGTTCGCCGCCAAGCTCTCGCTCAGCAGCGTGTAGCCCGGGGGCCGCCCGCCTCAGTGGTGCCAGGCCTTCCCCCGACGTTGTGGATCATCCGCTGCAGCACCTTGAGCGCGGCGACGAACTCCGCCTCGGGGATGCCCTCGTGGATCTCGGCGCTCGCCCGGGTCACCCGGGCGAGCGCCTTCTCGCGCAGCTCCCGTCCTTCGGGGGTCAGCCGCAGCCGGGACCCCGAGTCCTCGGTGGCCAGCCTCCGTTCCAGTACGGCGTCCACGGCCTCCTCCATGCCGTCGGTCCCGGTGTGGAGGTAGCCGCTGAGCATGGTGACCAGCTCGGCCCTGTCCCGTCCCGCCTCGCCCGCCTCCTCCAGTTGGTTGAGCACCCACCAAGGGGGCTGGGTGAGTCCGTGCTCGGCCAGCGCGGAGCGGATGTGGGTGACCGTCGCCTCGTGTGCGGCCCAGCTCCAGTAGCCGATCGGCTGGCGGGCGAGTCCTGCGTCGTCGTGTGAGTAGTTCATGCCTCGAAACGTAGGACCTCAAGCAAGCTTGAGGTCAAGCCTTTGCGTGATGTTCCCCGTTCCCCGTCGCCGATGCGTGCCCGGCCACCCGGCGGACGCGCAGAGTTCACCCGCTGTCGTGACGGGTGTCATCCGATCCTTCCGCGGTCTCACTACGTTGTCGGGACCATGATCGAAGGTGAGGGCGCGCGTGCCGAAACTGTCCGTTGTCGTACCGCTCCACAATGTCGCGGCCTACGCCCCGACCACGCTGGGGAGCCTGGCCCGCAACGCGGACCCGGACATCGAGTTCCTGCTGGTCGATGACGCGTCGACCGACGGCACGCAGGACATCGTGGACCACTGGGCCGAGCGGCTGCCGCGCGCCAGGGTGATCAGACACGGTACGAACGTCGGCATCGCGGCGGCCCGCAACAGCGGCATCGACGCCGCCGAGGGCGACTACCTCACCTTCCTCGACGGCGACGACTGGTACGCCCCCGGCCATCTGGGCCGGCTCCTGCGCGCCGCCCAGGACCTCGACTGCGACTTCGCGCGCACCGACCACGTCCAGTCCACCGGCACCACCCGCGTCGTGCGGCGCGCCCCCGCCCCGCTCCGGGACACCCTGCTCGACCCCCGCGACGGCATCGGGGTGCCCGAGCGCGAGACCATGGTCGACTACCCGTTCGTCTGGGCCGGGATCTACCACCGGCGGCTCTTCGCGGACGGCGCCCAGCGCTTCGCCACCGAACTGCGTACCGCCGAGGACCGGCTCTGGATCTGGCAGCTCCATCTGCGCGCCCGCACCTACGCCGCGCTCGGTCTGTACGGAATCTTCTACCGGCGCGGGGTCACCACCTCGCTGACCCAGATCAAGGACGCCCGCCAGCTCGACTTCTTCGCCTCCTACGACACGCTGCTCGACCAGCTGCGCGCCGACCGGGACGCGGACATCCTGCTCCCGAAGGCCGTCCGTACCTACTGCGCGATGATCGCCTTCCACAACGAGAAGGCCGACGACTACGAGCCCGCCACCGCCCGGAAGCTGCGCGCCGAGTCCACCGCCGCGCTGGGCCGGATGCCGCAGGACGTGCTCGACCGCACCCTGACGATGATCGACGACAAGCGCGGCACGCTGCTCAGCCGTCTGCGCACCAAGCAGAAGGCCGCCTGACCGATGACCGTGCCCGACTCCGTCCCCACACCCGACCCGGCGCTCCGTTCCGCCGGTTCCGCGTCCGTACGTACGCCCCCGCGCACCCAGATCTTCCAGGTCTCCACCCTGTACGGCGCGGCCACCCTCGCCGCCGCGCTCGACGCCGGACAGTTCGGCCGGGCCCTCGACAGCCACCGCATCCTGCTGGTCTCCAACAACGCGGCCGTCCCCGAGACCGCCCTGCGCCTGGAGGAGATGCGCGGTTACGGCTCCCTCGCCGCCCGCTTCGACGCCGTCGTCGACTGGAACGAGGCCATCAGCCCGCACCACCCCAGCGGCTGGGGCCCCCGCTCCGAGGAGACCGTCCTGTGGCAGCGGGCCTTCCGCCTCGCCTGGGACATCGCCCCCGACGCCCCCGTCGACCTCGCCGTCGAGTCCATCCAGGTCAACCCGGCCCGCGCGCTCGCCGCGATCTTCTCCGAGAGCGCCGTCCACGTCTACGCCGACGGCCTGATGAGCTACGGCCCCACCCGCAACCGGATGCCCCAGTCCATCGCCTGCCGCATCCGGCGCGTCCTTCACCTCGACCTGGTCACCGGGCTGCGCCCGCTCCTCCTCGCCGAGGCCGGCGTCGAGCCCGAACTCGTCCCCGACGACGCCTTCCGCGCGGTCCTCTCCGAGATCGCCACCGCCGCCGAGGGCGACCAGGGGCTCGCCGCCGCCGAGGCCGCCGCCCCCACCGCGATGCTGCTGGGCCAGTACCTCGCCGCCCTCACCATCCTCACCCCCGAGGAGGAAGAGGACCTGCACATCCGGATGCTCCGCGGAGCCGCCCGCGCCGGGCACACCTCCATCCTCTTCAAGCCGCACCCCACCGCCCCGGCCCGCTACTCCCGCGCCCTGGACGAGGCCGCCGCCGAACTCGGCGTACGGCTCACCACGCTGGACAGCCCGCTGCTCGCCGAGACGCTGTACGAGCGGTGCGCGCCGACCCTCGTCGTCGGCTGCTTCTCCACCGCGATGTTCACCGCCGCCGCCTACTACGGCATCCCCGTCGCCCGCGTCGGCACCCGGCTGGTCCTCGACCGGATCACCCCGTACGAGAACAGCAACCGCATCCCGCTGACGATCACCGACCACCTCGTGCCCGACCTGGACGCACAGGACGGCCCGGGGGAGCGGACGTACGAGGCTCCGGGGGCGTCCCCCACCTGCCGCGCACCGCGCCCGACACTCTCGCCCCGCTCGTGCGGACCGTCGGCTACTGCATGCAGGCCAAGCTCAACCCGGACCTGCGCCCCGAGGCCGAGGCCTGGCTGCGGGAGCACCTCGACCCCACCACCCAGCACTACTTCAAACGCCGCCGTCTGCAGAGCCTCACCCTGCCCGGCGGCGGTCCCCGGGGCGCGGCGGTCCGGCTGCGCCGCACCGTACGGCGCACCCGCAGCACCCTGGGCCTCTGACCCGGGGGCCGGGACCGGGGCCCGAACCCGGTGCCGGCGTCCGACTCACAGAACGGCGGAACGAGCATGGGCCAGACCCTCACCGGGCTGCTCACGTCAGTACGTGCGATAGCGGGACGGCCGGGAACGCCGCCCCGGGCCCGCCCCGGCGGCGGACCTGACCCGGAACTCCTGGCCGCCCTGCGGCACTGCGGCGACCACCTCGCCGCCCTCGCCGCCTCCGGCCCCCTCACCGACGCCCGCCGGACCCGGCTCATCGCGTCGATCGGGGCCCTGACCACCGCGTGCTCCACCCCGGGCGCCGACGCGTTCGACGCGCTGCTGCGGACCGGGCAGCAGGCCCTGGACAGCGGCGGCGACGCCGGGGCCCGCCTCGCCCTGGCCCTCGCCGACGAGGCGACCGCCCTGCGCGCCCGCTCCAAGGGCGCCTGGCGGCTGCGCGGCAACGCCCTGGACGCGCTCGGCCGGAGCGAGGAGGCGATCACCGCCTACGAACGCCACCTCGCGCTCCAGCAGAACACCACCGCCGCGCGTGATGTCGAACGCCGGATCACCACCCTCCGCGCGGCGGGCGACCGCATCGACGAGGCGCTGGCGCTGGTCGCGGACGGGCGCGAGGGCGGGGAAGGAGCCCCCCGGGCCGTCGTCCGTCTCTCCCGCCACCTGACCACCGCCGACGCCCGCGCCGCCTTCACCGAACTCGTCCGGCTCCGCACCACCGAACGCGGCGCCGCCGACCCCGCCGTACGCCGCCTCGCCGCGCTCTACGCCGAGCACCGCCGGCTCTCGGACCATGACCCGATGGCCGACCCGCTGCTCGGCGGGGCCGAACCCATCGGCGTCGCCGGTCTGCGCCGGTTCCTCGCGGGCCGGACGGTGTGCCTGGTCGCCGACACCCCGCACACCGCCGAGATGGAACAGCGGCCCGGCAGTGCGCCGGCCGCGCTGATCGGCGGTTACGACCTCGTCGTGCGCTGCGACGCCGTACGCCACGCCGCCCCCACCGCCCGGACCGACCTGCACGCCGTCACCCTGCGCGGCGACTCCCCGTGGCAGGGCCCCCGGTGGGACCGCCGGGCCACCGCCCGGCTGGTCTTCGGCGACCCGCTCCCGCACTGGCGGCTCGCCCTGCGCAGCCGCCTCGTCCCCGGCGCCCAGGACCGCATCGGCGACGCGACGCTGCGCCGCCCGCTGCACGACCCCGCGCTGCTCGCCGGGGAGGCGGACCCGGACGCACCCGCGAGCACCGCGTTCACCGTGCTGCGGCTCCTCGACTTCCTGGGCACCCCCGCCCGGGTGGACCTCATCGGGTTCGAAGGACCGGCGGCCCTGCCCCCGCGCGAGCGGGAGTGGATCGGGGCGCGGACCGGGGCCACGGACGACACCGCAGTGAGGATCGCTCTCCGATGACGACGCACGACTCCACCCCCGTGGCCGGGTCCCCATGCGACTCCGCATCCGCATCCGCCTCCGTTTCCGCCGACGACCGCCGCGCCGTCACCGGGAAGCGCCGGATCGCCTTCGCCGTGTACGTCGCCGACGTGGGCCGACTGCCCGGACTCCAGACCCTCCTGCGCAGCCTCGCGCTGACCGCCCCGGCCCTCTGCGAGGACGTCGTCGTCCTGCACCCCGGCCTCCCGGACGCCGCCTTCGACGCGGCCCACCGGCTGCACCCCCGGCTCATCCCGCGCACGGCCGCCGGACGCCACGACGTCTTCCGCCTCGACGACTACGACACCGTCATCGCGCTCACCCCCGCTCTGGTCGTCCTCGGCGGGCTCGACGACCTGCTGCGCCTGCGTACGGGCGTGGCCGCCGTGGCGCGCCCCGGCCCGGACGGCGTCCCCGACCCGCGTCACGGCATCGCCGACGACGGACTCCTGGTGATCCAGCGCCAGGACCTCGACCACTCCGTACCGCCCGCCGCCGCGCAGGACGTCCCGGAGAGCGTCCTCGTACCCCTGGACTCCCGGTACGACTTCCGGGCGCTGCGGCTCGGCGACGATCTGGCGGTACCCGAAGGCGTCGTCGTCCTGAACTTCGCTGGTACGCCGACCACTTGTGCCGGACCCGCCCACGAGGCCCGGGCGCGCTTCGACCTGGACGACGAGGCGTTCCGCGCCGCCTTCCTCGCCCTCCCCGGCGCGAAACACCCCGACCTGCTGCTGCACCTCGCGCTTCCGTTCCCCGACGGGGCCCGGCCGCCGATCGACCTGGTCCGGCAGCTCGCCGAGATCCACCGGGGACGCGGGCACCACGACGTGGCCGTCGCCCTGCTGGGCGAGGCCGTCGCGGGACGCCCGGACCTGCCGCGCTGCCACGAGACGCTCGGGGTCTGCCTGATGGCGCTGTCCCGGTACGAGGAGGCCGAGACACACCTCCTCCTGGCGACGGCCTCCCCGGATTTCGCCCCGCGCGCGTACGGCCAACTCGCCCGGATGGCGTGGCTGCTGGGCCGTACCGAGGACGCCCGGGGATATGCGCTCGCCGGCCTGGAGTCCGACCCGACCGACGCCAACTGCCGTGCCTGGTACGCCCGTACGTCCGAGATGGTCACGGCGGGAGCCACCGCGCCGGACACTGCGCCCGGCGAACAGCTCGCCCATGTCGCCCTGTTCGCCGAGGGCGACGAGAACGCGGGCGACAAGGTGCTGCCCGAAGCGGTCCGCAGCTGCTTCACCACCGACACCGGCCCCGACCGCTGGCACCAGCAGCACGCGCACCTGCTGGTCGACGAGGACGGCCTCGAACGCCTCAACGCCCGGCGGGCCGTGATCGTCGGCGGCGGCGGGCTCTTCCTCCCCGACACCGCGCCCAACGGCAACAGCGGCTGGCAGTGGAACATCCCCGACGACGTGCTCGCCCGGATCACCGCCCCCCTGGCGGTCTTCGCCGTCGGCTACAACGTCTTCGACGGCCAGCGCTACCGGCGCGAGCGGTTCGCGGCCTCCCTCCGGGCCCTGGTCGAGCGGTCCGCGTTCTTCGGGCTGCGCAACCACGGCTCCGTCGCCCGGGTCAGGGAGCTGCTGCCCGCCTCCCTCCGCGAGAAGGTGCGCTACCAGCCCTGCCCCACCACGGTCGCCCGCCACCTCGACCCCCGCCTCGCCGAACCGGCCGTGCGCGAGGACACCGTCCTCATCAACTGCGCCTACGACCGGGCCGGGCTCCGCTTCGGCCACGACTACGGGCACTTCCTCGCGGAGATGGCCGCGGCGATCCGGGCCATGTCCGGTGCGGCGGAGGTCCGTTACGCCGCGCACATGCCCGCCGACGAACGCTTCGTCGACGATCTGCGGCGCGAGCACGGCCTCATCCTCCCCGTGGAGCCGCTGTACCTGCTCTCCAACGACGCGATCCGCGAGCTCTACCGGCGCACCCGGCTGGTGATCGGGATGCGCGGGCACGCCGGGATGATCCCCTTCGGCTGCGGCACCCCGGTCATCAGCCTGGTCTCGCACCCCAAACTGGCCTACTTCCTGGCCGACATCGACCGGTCCGACTGGGGCGTCTCCGTCCACGAACGGGCCCTCGGCGCCCGGCTCGCGGAGCGGGCCCTCGCCGTGCTGGCCGACCATCCGGCGGCGGTGGCCGACGTGCACGACCGGCAGCGGGCGCTGTGGTCCGTGACCCGGGACAACCTCGTGCTGCTGCGTGAACTCACCGGTCTGCCCGACCCGTTCGGCGAACCGGGCCCGGGCGCCGGCCCCGTGGTCCCCGCGCCCCGGTCCGCCGCCGGTGAGGACCGTGCCGCCCCTTCCCTCCGCACCGCCCCGCCCACCCCCTGAGGACCATGTCCACCACACCCCCCGCCTCGGCCTCCGCCCCCGCTCCCGCCGCGACGGCCCCGGAGACACCGCGCCCCGACCGGTCCGGGCACCGCTACGACATCGACCTCATCCGGCTGCTCTGCTCCATCGCCGTCATCGGCCTCCACACCGGCTCGGCGTTCGTGAACACCGTGGGCCGAACGGCATCGGGGGGCCCGGCACCTACTGGGCCGGGCTGACCGCCGACTCCGCCGGGCGCTTCGCCGTACCGCTCTTCTTCGCCATCGCCGGCTGGGTGGTCCTGGTCGGGGCCCCGCCCAAGGACGGCGCACGGCTGCGGCGGCGCATCGTGCGGATCGTCGTGCCGCTCGCCGTCTGGACCGCGCTCTACCTCGCCTGGGGCAAGCTGCGCGACACCAACGACGACCCGGTCCGCGGGCTCGCCCTGGACTCCGTGTTCGCCTCGGTCCGTCCCGCCTACCACCTCTGGTACCTGTACGCCTACCTCCCCGTGATCATGGTCCTGGGGCTGGTCGTCCTCGTCCGGGCGGGCAAGCGGCCGTGGGGCCTCGGCGCGGTCCTGCTCGTCCTGGCGGCGGCCCCGTCGCTCCTCGGCGACCTGGCCGAGGCGACCGGCCGTGAACTGCCGCGCTTCGGCTGGACGTTCGCCCCGTACCAGCTGATCTACGCGGTGCTCGGGGCGCTGCTGCTCGCCGCCCCGGCCGGGGCGTTCGGCAGGCGGCGGTGGCCCTGGCTGCTGCTCGCGGCGGCCGGACTCGCCGGGGTGATCGCGTACCAGCACGAGGTGCACTACGCGATCCCGTACGCGCACGTCCTGGTGGCCCTGTTCAGCTGCGGGGTCCTGGTGTCCCTGCACGGTGTACGGGTCCCGGAGCGGATGCGCCCCACGCTGGCCCGGCTGTCCGAGGCGTCGTTCGGGGCCTACCTGGTGCACGTCCTGGTGCTCGGCGTCCTCACCGACGCGTTCGTCGGGGCGGGCCTGGGCGGCCCGGCCGCCGTGGCGCTCGTGGCCGGGATCACGGTGGCGACGACGGCCCTGTCGTTCGGCGCGGCCCTGCTGTGGGGGCGGGCGGGGGCGAGCAAGGTGCTCGGCTGAGGCTGCGGGGACGGGCGGGGGCGAGCAAGGTGCTCGGCTGAGCACCCCGCCCACGCGAGCCCCTGCTTGCAGGACCGGGCCCGCGCCGGCGCCTCTTCGCAGCGTCCCGGCCCGCGCAACCCCCGGGCCCACGTGAGCCCGTACCGTGCGGGGCGCCGGCCCTGCAAGGAACCCCGGGCACGGCCTCCCTCGGGCCTCAGCCCGTCCCGCCCCGCAGCGCCCGCGCCCGCCGGACCACCCGGCGCAGCGCCGGGCTGGAGCGCAGGAACGCCAGCCGGGCCGGGACCACGCCGGGCAGTGCGAGCGAGGCCAGGCGGCGGCGCTTGAAGTAGCGCCACGTGCGGCTGTCCAGATGCGCGGCGAGGTAGCGCTCGGCGGCCGGGCGCAGATCGGGACGCACCCTCGGCCGCATCGCGAAGGCGACGGCGGCCAGCAGGCCGTCCAGCTCCGCAGCCGACCCGGCCCCCGACTCCGCGGCCGACCCCAACCCCGGCAGCACCGCGTCCGCGAGCGTCGCCGCCGTCCGCTCGGCGTTCTCGTACGGGGTCAGGCGCTCCAGCAGCAGCCCCGTGCCGACCGTCGCCACCGGCAGACCGTGGAACCGGGCCGCCCCGAACAGCGCCGCCGAGGTGCAGCCCACCACCAGCGCGGGCCGCAACCGCTGCAGCAGCACCTCGGCCGGGACCGGCAACGGACCGTCCAGTACGGTCAGTTCGACGCCCAGCCGGTCCGCCTCCGCGCGCAGCGCCGCCGGGTTCTCCCACGGGGCGTACGGATCCGGCGCGTACACCAGCCGGGTGTGACCGAGCGCCGCCGCCCCGCGCACCATCTCCAGGCGGATGCCCGCCTCATCGGCAGCCGGGATCAGCCCGGCCTCCGCGAGGTCCTGCCCGAGCAGCAGCGCGGGCTCCTCGACGGCGGGCAACCCCGCCTCCCCGTCCGCGAGTTCGACGACGACCTTGGTGATCGCCTCGGCCGGGACGGTGCGCGGCTCCACCCCGAACTCGCCGAGCAGCAGCGGGCGCACCCCGGCGACCAGGTCCGGATGGAGCAGCCGCCGCACCCGGGCCCCGGTCAGCGGAGGGATCTTCTCCCCGGTCGGGCCGTACGCGCCGGGCCCCTCCGCGTACACGTCGACGGGGGCGCCGGCGAACACCTGGGTCAGGGCCCGGGCGGGGCCGCCGTGCGGGGAGTCCACGACGAGCTCCAGTTCCTCCTCGCCCAGACCCCAGGCCCGCCGGAAGTGGCGTTCCCACAACGGGGCGTCGTCCGCCCGGGGGTGCCAGCCGTCCGGGTGGAAGGGGGAGATCGCGTCGTTCCACGAGAGCACCGCGTCGAACCGGGTGCGCAGCCGCTCGAACCCGGCGCTCGCGGAGACGTCGGCGACGGTCTCCGGGGCGGGCCCGGTCCGCGACAGCAGCAGGACCCGCCGGTCGGGCTCGGTGAAGCAGCCCGCGTCTATGGCCGCGGCGAGCAGCACCACCGCGCCGGGCGAGGAGGCATGGAAGATCCGGATGGTCATGCGGCCGAGGCCCCCTTCGTGGCGGCCGGACGGCGGCGCAGCCTGCGCACCCGGGTCGCCCGTGTCACGTCCATGGCGTCGAGCGCCTCGTCCAGCAGCCGCTGCGGCAGGCGTCCCAGAGCCTCGGCGCCGCGCGCTTTCAGTTCACGGGCCACGGCCGGTTCGAATTTGTCCAGGTCACCCAGGTGGTGGGCGATGATCGCGCAGTACGTGCGGACGGCCTTCGGCAAAAACACCTCCGCCTCGCGGTCGGCGGCGGTCTCCGCGATCACCTGGTCGAAGGCGCGGAGGAAATCGAGCTGACGCACATCGCCGATCTGGGTGAGGGAAGTCGCGACCCCGCGCCGGTAGAAATGGCTGAGCAGGCCCAGGGTGGCGAAGGATTCCGCCTCCCGGTGCAGCCGCCAGATCCACGGCCGGTCCTCCGCCGTGCGCAGCCCGTCGGTGAAGTGCAGCAGCCCCCGGTCCAGCAGCCGCCGGTGGTAGAGGCCCGCCCAGGCGAACGCGTAGTCCACCGATGTGGTGCGGTGGGCGGGCAGGATCGCGGCCCGGGGGTCGCTCACCACGCCGTGCGGCCCGTGCGGAACCCGGCGTACGGCGCGGGTCTTCCCGTTCGCCTGGACGTGGTCCGTGCGCACGAAGTCGCAGCCCAGCGCCTCGGTCCCGGCCACCAGCCGCGCGTAGTGGCCGGGGGCCAGCCAGTCGTCGCCGTCCAGGAAGGCGATGTACTCGCCGCGCGCGGCGTCCAGACCGGTGTTGCGCGCGGTCGCCAGACCGCCGTTCACCTCGTGCCGCAGCAGGACGGCCCCGGGGATCTCGTCGGCGGCCCGGCGCAGCAGCGGGAGCGTCCCGTCGGTCGAACAGTCGTCGACGAGAAGGAACTCGAAGTCCTCGCGGGCGTTGGCCCGCAGACTTCTCAGGGTGTCGGGCGCGTAGGTCTGCACGTTGAAGAACGGCACGATGACGGAGAGCTTAACCACGCGCATCACGTTAGGTGCGGCTTTGGCCCTTTCCTTTTCCGCCATGCGCCCAGCAGGTGAACAACGGCCGTCGCCCAGGTGAATCGGCTTTTCCGGAAGAGGAATTGGGGGCCTATTCGGGCTGGTCCCCCAATCGTCGGCTCGCTGTTAACCATCTGTTGCCATCGCGTTGGGCCGCTCATCGAAATGCCTTCCTAACTTCTTCGACGTGCCCCCACGTACCAGCCAAGAGGCCGAACCGGCCGAGACCCCCGCCGCCCGACCGGCGCTCCGGGTCGCCGTCCTCGCCGACTCCGACACCCGGTGGAAATGGGGCGCGCTCACCGCGCGCCGCCTGACCGCCGAGGCCGCCGGAGACGGACAGGACGCGCGTCCCGTCGAGATCAGCGGGCTGCTGCTGCGCGGCCGGGCCACCCCGACGCCCCGCCAGCTCGCGGAGGTCGGCGAGGTCGGCATCGACGCCGAGCGGGTCCGCGAGGTCACCGCCGTCGAGTTCCTGCACACCGTGCGCGACGAAGGTTTCGACCTCGTCGTCCTCGCCCTCGTCGGCGGCGGCGTCCAGGCGATGCTGCACGGCATCGCCGCGCTGGACCTCCCGCGCCGGCCCGTCGTCGTCACCGGATACGTCGGCGTCGTCTACGAGAAGCTCGCCGACGGCCTCCTGCTGCGCCACGGGGCGGACGTCGTCCTCGCCAACTCGGCCCACGACGCGGAACGTTTCCGCGCGGTGTACGAGGGGGTGGGCGCCGACGCGTCGGCCGTCACCGAGGCCGCCCTGCCCTTCCTGGGCGGAGCCCCGTACCAGCCCGAAGAGGGCCGCGACACCGTGGTGTTCGCCGCCCAGCCCTCCGTACCGGCCTCCCGCGCCGACCGTACGTACCTGCTCCGCCGGCTCGTCGAGCACGCCCGGCTGCATCCGCGCCGCGAGGTCCTGCTGAAGCTGCGCTCCAAGCCCGGCGAGCACACCACCCACATCGAGGAACTGCCCTACCAGAAGCTCGCACAGAAGCTGCCCGGCGGCCTGCCGCCCAACTTCCGCCTGGTGTACGGGCACATGGGCGAGGTCCTGGACCGCACCGACCTCCTGGTCACCGTCTCCTCGACCGCCGCGCTGGAGTCCCTGCACCGCCGCATCCCGACCGCGATCCTCACCGACCTCGGCGTCCGCGAGATGCTCGGCAACCACCACTTCGTCGGCTCCGGGCTCCTCACCTCCTGGGACCGGCTCGACGGCGGGACCCGGCCCCGGCCGGACACGGCGTGGGTGGCGGGCCAGGGCGTCGCCGCCGACGGCTCGTACGGCGCCGCCTACGACACCGCCCGCGCCAAGGTCACCGCCCTCCTCGACGCGGGCCGACTCCCGCCGCTCGCCCCCTACTACACGCCCGCCAGCGCCCCCGGCTACCTCCCCGGCATCCTCGGCCGCCACCACCTGGCCCCCGACGGCACGCCCCTGCCCGGCGCGGCCGCGCCGCAGGAGCCCGGCCGGGTCCGGGGCGCGGTCCGCGAGACCGTCCGCAACGCGGCCCGCGGCGCCTACCGCCACGGCGTCCAGCGCGTCGCCCCGGTGATCCGCCGGATGGGGGAGCTGTGACCACTACTTCAGGAGCTTCGATGACCCCGACCGTCCTCGCCGTGATCCCCGCCCGCGGCGGATCCAAGGGCGTCCCCGCGAAGAACCTCGCCGAGGTCGGCGGCATCCCGCTGGTCGCCCGCGCCGTCCGCGCCGCGCTCGACGCCCCCGAGGTCACCGACGTCGTCGTCACCACCGACGACGGGGCGATCGCCGAGGCCGCCCGCACCGCCGCCGCCGACCTGCGCGCCGCCCACCGGCTGCACTGCGTGGAGCGCCCCGCCGCCATCGCGGGCGACACCGCGACCAGCGAAGCGGCTGTCCTGCACGCCCTGGACGTCTACGAGGCGGAGCGGGCCCGCACCGTCGACGTGGTCCTCCTCGTCCAGTGCACCAGCCCGTTCGTCTCCCGCGAGGACATCGACGGCGTGGCCAGGGCGGTGGCCCACGAGGGCGCGGACACGGCCGTCACGGTCGCCCCCTTCCACGGCTTCGTCTGGCGCGACGGGCACGCGGTCGAGGAGAGCACGTACGGCGTCAACCACGACAAGTCCGTACGCCCCCGCCGCCAGGACCGCCCCCAGGACTACCTGGAGACCGGCGCCGCCTACGCCATGGACGCGGCGGGCTTCCGTACCCACCGCCACCGCTTCTTCGGCCACACCGCCCTGGTCCCCACCGACCCGGCGCGGGTGCTGGAGATCGACGACCCGCACGACCTGGCCCGCGCCCGGGCGCTCGCCCCGCTCCTGGACCCCTCCCCGCTGCCCTCCCTCGCGGACGTGGACGCGGTCGTCCTGGACTTCGACGGCACCCAGACCGACGACCGGGTCATGGTCGACTCCGAGGGCCGCGAGACCGTCGCCGTCCACCGGGGCGACGGCCTGGGCATCGCGGCCCTGCGCAAGGCGGGGGTCCCCCTCCTGATCCTCTCCACCGAGCAGAACCCGGTCGTCGCCGCCCGGGCCCGGAAGCTCCAGATCCCCGTCCTGCACGGCATCGACCGCAAGGACGAGGCGCTGAAGCGCTGGTGCGACGAGCACTCCATCGCACCCGACCGGGTCCTCTACGTCGGCAACGACGTCAACGACCTGCCCTGCTTCTCCCTCGCCGGCTGGCCCGTCGCGGTCGCCAGCGCCCACGACTCGGTACGCGCCGCAGCGCGCGCCGTCACGACCACCCCCGGGGGCTACGGCGCCATCCGCGAGATCGCGGCCTGGCTGCTGGGCCCCACCCTCACCACCACCAACACCCCTGACCCCACAGTCCCCACCACGTAAGGAAGCACCACCATGAGCACCTCCCGCCTGCGCACCTTCGGCACCCGTACCGCCGGCCCCGGCAACCCCGTCTACATCACGGGTGAGATCGGCATCAACCACAACGGCGACCTCGACAACGCCATCGCGCTGATCGACGCCGCCGCGGAAGCCGGCTGCGACGCCGTCAAGTTCCAGAAGCGCACCCCGGAGATCTGCACCCCGCGCGACCAGTGGGACATCGAGCGCGACACCCCCTGGGGCCGGATGACGTACATCGACTACCGCCACCGCGTCGAGTTCGGCGAGGACGAGTACACCGCCATCGCCGAGCACTGCGCCAAGCGCGGCATCGACTGGTTCGCCTCCCCGTGGGACACCGAGGCCGTCGCCTTCCTGGAGAAGTTCGACGTCCCCGCCCACAAGGTGGCCTCCGCGTCGCTCACCGACGACGAGCTGCTGCGCGCCCTGCGCGCCACCGGCCGCACGATCATCCTCTCCACCGGCATGTCCACCCCGAAGCAGATCCGCCACGCGGTCGAGGTCCTCGGCTCGGACAACATCCTGCTCTGCCACGCCACGTCGACGTACCCGGCGAAGGCCGAGGAGCTGAACCTCCGGGTCATCAACACCCTCCAGCAGGAGTACCCGAACGTCCCGATCGGCTACTCCGGCCACGAGACGGGCCTGCAGACCACGCTGGCCGCCGTCGCGCTCGGCGCCACGTTCGTCGAGCGCCACATCACCCTGGACCGCGCCATGTGGGGCTCCGACCAGGCCGCCTCCGTCGAGCCGCAGGGCCTGACCCGCCTGGTCCGCGACATCCGCACCATCGAGCAGTCGCTCGGCGACGGCGTCAAGAAGGTGTACGAGTCCGAGCTCGGCCCGATGAAGAAGCTCCGCCGCGTCGCGGGCGTCGTCGCCGAGACCGAGAACGCGCCGGCCCCCGAGCCGGTCGCGGTCTGAGCGCCGACCGGTGAACCTCGCCTTCGTCGAGAGCCCGGTCCAGCTCCTGAACGTCCTGGAGTGGGTTCACACCCAGGGGGAGACGATCCGGCCGCCACCACGGTCGTCGTCCTCCCCCGGTCGACCCGATGTCGCGCGGTCAGCTGCGCCGGATGGCGGAGCTGGCCCGCGACGAGGGCATCGCGGTCCGCTGGCAGGAGGCGCGCGGCGAGTCCGGCGCCCCCTGAAGGCCCTGCGCGCCCTGGCCGGCCTGGTCCGGCGCGCGGACCACATAGTGATCGGCGACCCGTTCTCCCGCTATGTCCAGCTCCTGCTGACCCTGGTCCGCGCCGACCGCCTCACGGTGGTCGACGACGGCACGGCCACCATGGAGTTCGTGGCCCAGCTGGCCCGGGGCGAACGGCTGACCCGCTGGCACCGCCGGGGCCGTACGGGACCACGTGAACTGGTCCTGGCCCCGGTCACCGCCACGGCCCGCCGCCGCTTCACCCCGACGGCCCGCCACCAGGTCGAGGTGTTCACCGCGATGCCGGTCGAGGCTCCGCCCGGCGTCGCGGTCACCCCGAACACCTTCGCCTGGACCCGGGCCCGCTTCGGCCCGCCCACCATCGGCAAGGGCGCGGACCTCGTCGGCACCTCCCTGGTCGAGACGGGCGTCGTCGACCCCGTCCCGTACCAGGAGGCGGTGGCCTCCCTGGCCCGCACGCACGGCGCCACCCGTTACTTCGCCCACCGCCGCGAGTCCGCCGAGAAACTCCACGCCCTGGAAGCCGCCACCGGCCTGGAGATAGTCCGCCCGGACCTCCCCCTGGAACTGATCGCCCGCCGCGGCCCCATCGGCCGCACGATCGTCAGCTTCCCCTCCACGGTCGTCCACACCCTCCCGCTGGCCCTGGCCGGCACGGGAGTGAACGTCGCGGTCTGCGACATCGCCCCGGAATGGCTCCGCGCCACGGCCTCACCGCGCGCGCAGGGCTTCCTGAGCGGGGTCACGGAGACGGCACGGGGGTGCAGCGGCTGACCTCTACGGCTCATGCGTAGGGGCCCCGCCCGGGGCGGTCCGTGCGGGAGAGGACTCCGACGACGGTGTCCGAGAACGGCTCCCGCTCGGTCCGGGGGATCGGCACCTCCACCAGTCGGCCGTCGTGGAGCATCCACATTCCGAAGCAGTCGTCGTCCTCGTCGCGTATCAGGACCTGCACGGACCACGGGTCGGGCCAGGGCAGCGATTCCAGATGGGCCATGAGCCCCGTCCAGTTGCGGCGGATGAACTGGATGACCCAGGTGTAGCACTCCTCGGACGGCATGCTCGATCCTTGGAATGTGCGGTCGTCCACCCGCGTGAAGCACTGGTGCCACTCACGGTTCCCGTCCGGCCGGGTGAGCGGCTCCATGACCTCTTCGGCACGACGCGCCAACACGATGACCTCGGTATATCTGCTCATGGCGGTCAGTGTCGCACCGCCGACGGACCTCGGTCCGAGAAGCCGATCCGGTATACCCGCAACCACCCTGCGTCACACGCCCTCACCCGAACTTTGTTCGCCTGCACGGCTGAAATTTCCTAGATCCATGGCCAGTTGAGGGGTCAAGGGGCCTACGCTTCATAAGGTGAACCAGTTGAAGTCCCGCGCCTCCCGCCCCCACAGCCTGGCCGACCAGCCCGGGGGAGGTGCGCTGCCCGGCCGGCTCGGTGAGGAACTCCGTGCCGAGCTGATCGCCTTCCGCCGGGATCTGCACATGCACCCCGAGCTCGGCAACCAGGAGTTCCGGACCACGGCCGCCATCAAGGACCGGCTGGAGAAGGCCGGGCTGAAGCCCGAGGTCCTGGCCGTCGGGACCGGGCTCATGTGTGACGTGGGGGAGTGGGACGGGGTCACGCCCATGCTGGCGTTGCGGGCGGACATCGACGCGCTGCCGATCCCGGACACCAAGGCCGGCGTGCCCTACCGGTCCACCGTGCCCGACCGGGCGCACGCCTGCGGGCACGACGTGCACACCACCACCGTCCTCGGCGCGGGCCTCGTGCTCGCCGATCTCGACCGGCAGGGGCTGCTGCCCAACGCCGTGCGGCTGATCTTCCAGCCCGCCGAGGAGGTCCTGCCCGGCGGCGCGGTCGACGCGATCGAGTCCGGGGTGCTGGAGGGCGTCGGCCGGATCATCGGCGTCCACTGCGACCCGAAGGTGGACGTCGGGCGGATCGGGCTGCGGATCGGGGCCATCACCTCGGCCTGCGACCGGCTGGAGATCACCCTCGACGGGCCCGGCGGCCACACCGCCCGCCCCCACCTGACCACCGATCTGGTCACCGCCGCCGCCCGGATCGCCGTCGACGTGCCCGCGCTGCTCGCCCGCCGCGTCGACGCCCGCGCCGGGCTCGCGCTGACCTGGGGCCGCCTGGAGACCGGGCACGCCCCCAACGTCATCCCGCAGCACGCCGAGCTGTCCGGCACCGTCCGCTGCCTGAATCTGGACGCCTGGCGCGACGCCCCCGACCTGGTGCACGCAGCCGTCGACGAGGTGGCCGGAATGCATCGGGCCAAGACCGTCATCAACTACGTGCGCGGCGTGCCGCCCGTCGTGAACGACGCCGAATCGATCGGCCTGCTGGACGCCGCGATGACCGAGCGCCGCGGATCGTATGCGATCGAGGACACCGAGCAGAGCCTCGGCGGCGAGGACTTCTCCTGGTATCTGGAGCAGGTGCCCGGCGCGATGGCCCGGCTCGGCGTCCGGACCCCGGGCGACACACGCGGCCTCGACCTGCACCGCGGCAACTTCGACGTGGACGAAGAGGCCATCACCGTGGGGGTCGAGCTGTTCACGGCCGCCGCCCTGCTCGACGGCGGCCGTTCGTGAAGCGTTGACACAGTCTTCGTAGGCCGTTCGTGGACTCCTGTCCCGCCGTGTGGGTGGGTTCTGTTCGCGACGATCCGATAACGGCTTCCGTACGTGCTCTTATCTGACATCTACGCGCGTTACGATCGCGGCGAAACCAGCGCCGGAAGAGGCGCTTCGGTCAGGTTTGAAGGAGCCTCCCCTTGCGCCGGATCACCAGGATCACCACCGTGGGCATCGCGTCCGCGGCACTCGCGCTCAGCATCACCGCATGTGGCGGAAACTCGTCGGACGCCGGTTCCGGCTCCGACGGCGACAAGGCCGCCATCGCCTACGACATCGGCGGCCGCGGCGACCAGTCGTTCAACGACGCCGCCTACGCCGGACTCGCCAAGGCCGAGAAGGACCTCGACGTCCAGGGCTCCGAGGCCGAGCCCTCCGACGGCGAGGGAGACGCGGACAAGGTCCAGCGCCTCACCGAGCTGGCCCGCTCCGGCAACAACCCGGTGATCGGCGTCGGCTTCGCCTACGCGCCCGCCATCAAGAAGGTCGCGCCGAAGTTCCCGAAGACCACCTTCGGCATCATCGACGACGCCTCGGTGACCGGCGAGAACATCGCCAACATCGTCTTCAACGAGGAGCAGGGCTCCTACCTCGCCGGCGTCGCCGCCGCGAAGGTCAGCAAGTCGAAGACGGTCGGCTTCATCGGCGGTGTCGAGACCCCGCTGATCAAGAAGTTCGAGGCGGGCTTCGTCCAGGGCGTCAAGGACACCGACGCCTCGGTCAACGTGCTTCCGCAGTACCTGACGCAGCCGCCGGACTTCGGTGGCTTCTCCAAGCCCGACCTCGGCAAGGCCGCCGCGCAGGGCCAGCTCGACAAGAAGGCCGACGTGATCTACTCGGCCGCCGGTCTGGCCGGCTCCGGTGCCATCGAGGCCGTCTCCAAGGCGGGCAAGTGGAACATCGGCGTCGACTCCGACCAGTACCAGCAGAAGGGTCTCGCGCCCTACAAGGCGTCCATCCTGACCTCGGTCACGAAGGACATCGAGGACGCGGTGTTCAACCTGATCAAGTCGGTCAAGGACGGCAAGCCGGAGACCGGTGAGATCCGCTACGGCCTGGACAAGAACGGTGTCGCCCTCTCGATGTCCAACCCGGCCTTCGCCGAGATGAAGGACGTCATCGCGGCCGTCGACAAGGCCAAGCAGGAGATCATCGACGGCAAGATCACCGTCAAGACCGCTCCGTAAGGACGGTCCTGAGTCCGACGGCCCTCCCGGGGGCCGTCGGACCCCGGCGGCCCCCGGCCGTCGCCCCGGCTGGTTTCCCAGGCCCTGTCCGTACGCCGCGCGGCTCCCGCCGCCGGTGACGGGCAGGGTCGGCGGGCCGGCCGCCCGCCCGAGCCGTACCAGGGCTTCACCGAAGGCCCGCGGCACCCGCGGGCCGCGGGCCGCAGCCCACCGTAGGACCTGAAGAAGACCCGCCTCCCGCAGTGCTCTCCCGCCCACCCTGGACCCGCGTCCGGGGTGTGACGTGCACCCCGTGTTTCACGATTCGGCAGCGCTACGCGTGTAGACAGCCCTCCGGCGCGATAACTTCACCCCCGCCCCCCAGGGCCCCCGAGCCCCCCGAGCCCCTCCGCCCCCGCTCCTGTCCGGCCAAGGAGAGTGCGTCATCAACGCGTCCAGCAGCCCCCCTGCCGTAGAACTGCACGGCATCACCAAGCGCTTCCCCGGTGTCGTCGCCAACCACGACATCGACATCACCATCGGCAAGGGCACCGTGCACGCCCTCGTCGGGGAGAACGGCGCCGGCAAGTCCACCCTGATGAAGATCCTCTACGGCATGCAGAAGCCGGACGAGGGCACCATCGCGATCGACGGCGAGCAGGTCTCGTTCGCCAACCCGGGTGACGCCATCGAGCGCGGCATCGGCATGGTGCACCAGCACTTCATGCTCGCCGACAACTTCACCGTCCTGGAGAACGTCGTCCTCGGCGGCGAGAAGCTGTACGGCATCGGCTCCGGCGCCCGGAAGAAGATCAAGGAGATCTCCGACGCGTACGGCCTGGGCATCCGGCCCGACGCGCTCGTGGAGGACCTCGGGGTCGCCGACCGGCAGCGCGTGGAGATCCTCAAGGTGCTCTACCGGGGCGCCCGCATCCTCATCCTGGACGAGCCGACCGCGGTCCTCGTGCCGCAGGAGGTCGACGCGCTCTTCGCCAACCTGCGCGAGCTCAAGGCCGAGGGCCTGACCGTCATCTTCATCTCGCACAAGCTGGGCGAGGTGCTCTCGGTCGCCGACGACATCACCGTCATCCGCCGCGGTACGACCGTGGGCACCGCCGACCCGGCCTCCACCACGACCAAGCAGCTCGCCGAGCTGATGGTCGGCAGCGAGCTGCCCTCGCCGGAGACCCGCGAGTCCACCGTCACCGACGTACCGATGCTGCGGGTCCAGGACCTGAAGCTCACCGTCACGGACCCCGACGGCACCGTCCGCGACGTGCTCGCCGGCATCGACTTCACCATCCACCAGGGCGAGGTCCTGGGGATCGCGGGCGTCGAGGGCAACGGCCAGACCGAGCTCATCGAGGCCCTCATGGGCATGCGCGACCCGGACGCCGGAGTGATCACCCTCGGCTCCGACGACATCTCGCACGCCCCGACCCGCAAGCGCCGCGAGTCCGGCATCGGCTACATCCCCGAGGACCGCCACCGCCACGGCGTCCTGCTGGACGCCCCGCTGTGGGAGAACCGCATCCTCGGCCACGTCACCGAGAAGCCCAACAGCCGCGGCTGGCTGCTGGACAACAAGGCGGCCCGTACCGACACCGAGCGCATCGTGCGCGAGTACGACGTCCGCACCCCCGGTATCGACGTCACCGCGGCGTCCCTCTCCGGCGGCAACCAGCAGAAGCTGATCGTCGGCCGCGAGATGAGCCACGCGCCCAAGTTCCTGATCGCCGCCCACCCCACCCGCGGGGTGGACGTCGGCGCGCAGGCCCAGATCTGGGACCAGATCCGCGAGGCCCGCCGCGACGGGCTCGCCGTGCTGCTGATCTCGGCCGACCTGGACGAGCTGATCGGGCTCTCCGACACGCTGCGCGTCATGTACCGCGGCCGGCTGGTCGCGGACGCCGACCCGGCCACCATCACCCCGGAGGAACTGGGCTCGGCCATGACCGGCGCCGCCACCGGTCACCTCGAAGGCTCGGAGGACGAGGCCCGATGAAGAAATTCGACAAGGACCGGCTGATCCTGGGCTTCGCCGGCCCGGTGCTCGCCCTGGTCGTCGCCCTCGCGCTGACGACCGTGGTGCTGCTCGCCTCCGGGCAGAACCCCTTCGAGCCGTACCGGATCATGTTCGACTCGGCCTCCTACGCCGACGTCCAGGTCCTGATCATCAACCAGGCCGGTACGTACTACCTCGCCGCGCTCGCGGTGGCCGTCGGCTTCCGGATGAACCTCTTCAACATCGGGGTCGACGGGCAGTACCGCCTCGCCGCGATGATGGCCGCGCTGGTCGGCGCGAGCGTCGAGCTGCCGGGGCCGCTGCACATCGCGCTCATCGTGATCGTCGCGATGCTCGTGGGCGCGTTCTGGTCCGGCATCGCGGGCTTCCTGAAGACCACCCGCGGGGTGAGCGAGGTCGTCTCGACGATCATGCTCAACTCGATCGCCACCGCGCTCGTCGCCTGGCTGATCCTGCCGAAGAACTTCGGTGAGCAGCCCGCAGGGTCCAACAACCTGACCACCGGCGAGATCGCGGAGTCCGGCTGGTTCCCGGGGCTGCCGATGGCGGACGGGGCCGGGGAGATCTACGGCTTCACCTTCGTCGCCGCCGGCTGCGGCGTCCTCTACTGGTTCGCCCTCAACCGCACCCGGTTCGGCTTCGACCTGCGCGCCACCGGCGCCAGTGAGAGCGCCGCCCAGGCCTCCGGTGTGGACGCCAAGAAGATGGTCCTCACCTCGATGCTGATCTCCGGCGCGGTCGCGGGCCTCGCCGGCATGCCGACCCTGCTCGGCGACACGCACACCTACAGCCTCGACTTCCCCACGGGCATCGGCTTCACCGGCATCACCATCGCGCTGCTGGGCCGGAACAACCCGCTCGGCATCGCCCTCAGCGCCCTGCTGATCGCGTTCCTGGACAAGTCCTCGGCCTCGCTCGACCAGTACGGGTACGAGAAGGAGATCGCCACGATCATGCAGGGCCTGATCGTGATCTCGGTCGTCGTCTCCTACGAGCTGGTCCGCCGTTACGGCATCCGCCGCCAGCAGCAGAAGGTCGGCGAGGAGCTCGCCGCCGGACACGCCCTCACGACCGAGAAGGAGGCGGCCCTGTGAGCACCAGCAAAACCACCGCCGCACGCCCCGCCCCCCAGAAGGGCAACGGCCGCCGGGGGCTCACCCTGCCCGTCGTCCTGCTGATCGTCGCGGGCGGACTCGCCCTGATCTCGCTGGTCCGCCTCATCAGCGGCGCCGAGGACATCACCTCGGTCGGCCAGGTCGCCGGAGCGCTCGAACTCGCCGTGCCGATCGGCCTCGCCGGACTCGGCGGTCTGTGGGCCGAGCGCGCGGGCGTCATCAACATCGGCCTCGAAGGCATGATGATCCTGGGCACCTGGTTCGGCGCCTGGGCCGGGTTCCAGTGGGGCCCGTGGATGGGTGTCCTCTTCGGAATCCTCGGCGGCTGCATCGGCGGCCTGCTGCACGCGGTCATCACCGTCACCTTCGGCGTGAACCACATCGTCTCCGGTGTGGCCATCAACATCCTCGCCGTCGGCGTCACCCGCTACCTCTCCAACTTCGCCTTCGACGGCATCCAGGGCGGCTCCTCCAAGCAGTCCCCGCGCATCGACCCGATCGACAAGATCACCATTCCGGGGCTCTCGGACTGGCTCGCGGACCTCCAGCAGCACCACTGGTTCCTGATCTCCGACATCGCGGGCATCATCGGCGGCCTGATCACCGGCCTGTCCCTGCTCACCGTCGTCGCCCTCCTGCTGATCCCCGCCACCTGGTGGATCCTGTGGCGCACCCCGTTCGGGCTGCGGCTGCGCTCCTGCGGCGAGTCCCCGGTGGCCGCCGAGACCCTCGGCGTCAACGTGTACAAGTACAAGTACATCGCCGTCACGGTCTCCGGCGGTCTGGCGGGCCTCGGCGGCGCGTTCCTCGCGATCGTCGCCACCGGCATCTACCAGGAGGGCCAGACCGGCGGCCGCGGCTACATCGGTCTCGCCGCGATGATCTTCGGCAACTGGATGCCGGGCGGTATGGCGCTGGGCGCGGGCCTCTTCGGCTTCACCGACAGCCTCAAGCTGCGCGGCGGCGCCGAGAACGTCCACGCGATGCTGCTCCTGCTGGCGATCCTGCTGGTCATCGCGGTGTTCTGGCAGCTGTACAAGAAGAAGTACGTCTCCGCGGCGGTCGCGGCGGTCGTCTCGGCGCTGCTGTTCACCTGGTACTTCCTGACCGACCAGGTGCCGAGCCAGTTCGTCGACGCCGCGCCGTACGTCACCACGCTGCTGGTCCTCTCGCTCTCCGCGCAACGCCTGCGGATGCCGAAGGCCAACGGTGTGCCGTACCGCAAGGGCGAGGGCAAGTGACACCCCCGCCCGCCCCGGCCACCGGCGAGGCCGACTGGGACGCCCTGCGGGAGGCCGCCCGGGACGCGATGTCCCGGGCGTACGCCCCCTACTCGGGCTTCCCGGTCGGTGTCGCCGCCCGGGTGGACGACGGCCGCACCATCACCGGCTGCAACGTGGAAAACGCCAGCTACGGCCTCTCGCTCTGCGCCGAGTGCGGTCTGGTCTCCACGCTCCACGCCACCGGCGGCGGCCGGCTGACCCACTTCACCTGCGTGGACGGCGCCGGGGCGATCCTGGTGCCGTGCGGCCGGTGCCGGCAGCTCCTGTACGAGTTCGGCGGCCCCGAACTCCTCCTGGAGACGCCGGACGGCATCCGTACGCTCGACGCGATGCTGCCGCAGTCGTTCGGCCCGCAGCACCTCGGCTGAGGCCCGCAGCACCTCGGCTGAGGCCGGCAGCACCTCGGCTGAACCCCGTATCTCCCGGCGGTGGCCCTTCCCTTCCCGGAAGGGCCACCGCTCTTCCCCTCTCTATGCGCGTAGAGTCAACGAGGACTCTTGCGTACGCACCCGGCCGGAAGGATTCCCATGGACGCCATCTCCGTCATCCGCACCAAGCGGGACCGAGGCGAGCTGACCCCCGAGCAGATCGACTGGGTCATCGACGCCTACACCCGCGGCGAGGTCGCCGACGAGCAGATGTCCGCCCTCGCCATGGCGATCCTGCTCAACGGCATGAACCGCACCGAGATCGCCCGCTGGACCGCCGCGATGATCGCCTCGGGCGAGCGGATGAACTTCGACGCGCTCTCCCGCCCCACCACCGACAAGCACTCCACCGGCGGCGTCGGCGACAAGATCACCCTGCCGCTCGCCCCGCTGGTCGCCGCCTGCGGCGCGGCCGTGCCGCAGCTCAGCGGCCGGGGCCTCGGCCACACCGGCGGCACCCTGGACAAGCTGGAGTCCATCCCCGGCTGGCGGGCCCACCTCTCCAACGCGGAGATGCTGAACGTCCTCGACACCACCGGCGCGGTCATCTGCGCCGCCGGTGACGGCCTCGCCCCCGCCGACAAGAAGCTGTACGCGCTGCGCGATGTCACCGGCACCGTCGAGGCCATCCCGCTGATCGCCAGCTCGATCATGTCCAAGAAGATCGCCGAGGGCACCGGCGCGCTCGTCCTGGACGTCAAGGTCGGCTCCGGCGCCTTCATGAAGACCATCGAGGACGCCCGCGAACTCGCCTCCACCATGGTCGCGCTCGGCACCGACAGCGGCGTGCGCACGGTCGCCCTGCTCACCGACATGTCGACCCCGCTCGGCCTCACCGCGGGCAACGCCCTGGAGGTACGGGAGTCCGTCGAGGTCCTCGCCGGCGGCGGCCCCCAGGACGTCATCGACCTGACCCTCGCCCTCGCCCGCGAGATGCTGGACGCGGCGGGCCTCAAGGACGCCGACCCGGAGAAGGCGCTGGCCGACGGCTCGGCGATGGACGTCTGGCGCCGCATGATCTCCGCCCAGGGCGGCGACCCGGACGCCACCCTCCCCACCGCCCGCGAACAGCACGTGATCACCGCCCCCGCCTCCGGCGTCCTCACCCGCCTGGACGCCTACGACGTCGGCGTCGCCGCCTGGCGCCTCGGCGCGGGCCGCGCCCGCAAGGAGGACCCGGTGCAGGCGGGCGCGGGCGTCGAACTCCACGCCAAGCCCGGCGACACGGTCACCGAGGGCCAGCCCCTGATGACGCTGCACACGGACACCCCGGAGAAGTTCGACTACGCGCTGAAGGCCCTGCCGGAGTCGTACGACATCGCCCCGGCCGGCACGTCGTTCTCGCCGCTGCCGGTGGTGCGGGAACGTATCGCCTGACCTGCGGTTTCCTCGTACGGGTGAACGGGATCGGTGGACTGCCGCCGGTCCCGTTCGGCATGCTGGACTCGGCCCGAGGCGACGCACCGACAGAGGAGACCGCCATGGACCCGCTCACCGTCGACCCCGCGCCGGGCCAAGGGCAAGGCCAGGACTGGGACGACCTCGTCCGGATCTGGGAGGAGACGGACGCACCCGAGGGCTGCAAGGTGGAGATCATCGACGAGATCGTCACCGTGTCGCCGCCGCCGTCCAAGGACCACAGCAGCACCGCCTCCCTTCTCCAACGCCCGCTCTACACGGTGATCCCGGAGGAATGGGGGATCTACCAGACCCTCGGCCTCTCCCTCCCGGGGCGGGGCGGGATCTACATCCCCGACCTCGTCGTCGTGGACCGCGCCACCGCCACCGGGCCGGGCAACACCGTCCCCGCCGAAGAAGCCCGCCTGGTCGTGGAGATCACCTCCCGCGCCAACGCCAACCACGACCGCGTCAGCAAGGTCAACGGCTATGCCAAGGCCGGGGTGGAGCTGTTCCTGCTCCTCGACCCCTGGCACTCCGGCCGCCCGACCGCGACGCTCTATGGTAAGCCGGAGAGCGGTACGTACCGCGTGCTGGAGACGGTCGAGTACGGGCGTGAGCTGACCCTCCCCGAGCCGTTCGGGCTGGTGCTGGACACCGGCGTCTTCCCCATCAGCTGACACGCAGGCGGCCCGCCGCACGGCATCTCTCCGTGCGGCGGGCCGCCGTCATGCGTGGGGTGAACTACCCGCGAGCGCCCGTCACTTGCCCAGGTACGCGCTGTAGATCGTCACCGACGAGGTGTTGCCCTTCTTGTCGGTGACCTTGGCGGCGAAGGAGATCGCCTTGTTCTTCGCCGGGTTCTTGACGGTGATCTTCCCCTTCTTCACCGTGACCTTCTTCCAGGTCTTGCCGTCGTTGTAACTGACGTACGTCTTCAACGACTTCAGGTTCTTGCCCGCCGCGGCACCGTGCACCTTCACCGGCACCGAGACGGTCCTGCCCGCCGTGGCCCGGCCGTCGGCGCCGATGGCCGGGGTGAACCGGACCGTGGAGACCGGCAGCATCGTGAAGGCGGTCTTCTTCGAGCTGAACGTCCAGGACGCGTCCACCCGGGTGGAGAGCGGGCTGATCTTCGCGCTGTGCCTGACCGAGGTCGACAGCTTGTAGGCCGCGGATCCGGCCGGGACCTCGAAAGGCTCGCCGCCGCTCAGCGGGTCGTTGTTCTGGCCGATCTTCTTGCCGTTGCGGTAGAGGACGGTCTTGGCCGACGAGTGCTCGATGGAGCCCGCGTTGCCCGCGCCGTCCGCGAGCAGCGGGAGCGTGCCGACGATCTCGTTGCCCTCACGGACCACGCCGAAGTCCTCGCTCACCAGAGGCTGGAACACCCCGGTGTTCACGGACTTGCTGTACGTCTTGCCCCCTTGTACGTGGCCTCGGCGCCGACCTGGTAGCCGGCCTCGTACGTCGGGAAGCCCTCCGCGTCGGGCGGGCCCACCTGGCTGAACTCGAAGCCCCAGCGCACCTTGTCGGTGGTGGAGAGGTACAGCGTGCGGGTGCCGGGGAGCTTCTGGTCGACCGAGGCGGCCCAGCCGCCGCCCGACGTGGGCAGGGTGCCCCAAGCGGAGATCGAGCCCTTCTTCTTCGGCGCGGCCGCGCCCATGGCGATCTTCACCTTGGCCAGCTGGGCGGCGGTGAACTTCCGGTCGTAGCCGGTCGACAGCTTCTTGACCTTGCCGCCGACCGCGATGCCGTACTCGGTCGAAGCGCCCTTGGTCCAGGTGCCCGTCCAGTGCTGGGCGAGCGACCCGTCGGTGATCTGCGGGCCCACGTGCAGCGTACGGAAGCCCGCGGTCGAGTCCATCAGCCAGCCGAAGCTGACCGCGTCCGCCTTCGTCTCCACCGTGTAGTCCGGCGAGAACAGCAGCGTCTTGGTGCCGGTGGCCGGAAGCGCGATCTTCACCGGCTTCGCCTTGCGGGCGTCGAACGTCAGCGAGGTGTTCTTGGTGACCGCGACCTTCGGCTGGGCGATCCAGTCGGCGCCCTTGGTGAAGTCCGTCGGGTGGCCGTAGACCGTGGAGTTGACCACGTAGGTGCCCTTGGGCACCCGGATCTTCGCCGTGCCGTTCACCACCTGCGGGCTCAGGAACGAGCCGCCCACCTTGTCGTTGAAGCCGTAGAGCGTGCTCTCCGCGGTGGCCGCCGGGAGGCCCTTCCGGTCCAGGTGCTTGACGGTGAGGTCGTAGCTCTCGACCTCCCGCTCGACGGCCGCCGCGGTGCGCACGGTCTGTCCGCCGCCCGTCGCCACCACGTACGCGGAGTAGATGCCGTCCGCCGTGCCGCCGATCCGGGTGTCGGCGGTCAGCGTCGCCTCCGCGGTGCCGCCCGCGGGAACGGTGATCTTGTCCGCGCCGAGCGTGAAGAAGCCCGCCGGAGCCGGCTTGCCCGTCGGGCCCGTGCCCGTCACCGTCAGATCGAGGGTGACATCGGTCGTACCGAGGTTGCGGTACGTCACCTTCTTGCCGACCGGTACGTCATCGGTGTGCGGCCACTGCTGCACGCCGAAGCTCACCGATACCGGCTCCGCCACGACGCTCTGGGCGATCGCCCGGTCCACCTGGATCCGGCCGGAGCCCTGCTGGAACGGGTTGTACGCCCCGGGCTTCGTGGACGCGGTCAGCGCGCCCTTCAGCTCGCCGTACTTCCAGTCGGGGTGCTGCTGCTTGAGCAGTGCGGCCGCGCCCGCGACATGCGGGGTGGCCATCGACGTACCCGAGATGGTGGCGTAACCGGCGGGCTTCTCGCCCACCTCCTGGGCGATCAGCGAACCGGGCGGGATGGCCGCCGTGGTGTCCACGCCGGGAGCCGTCACATCCGGCTTGATCGCACCGTCGCCGATCCTCGGGCCCCGGCTGGAGAAGTCCGCCAGCAGGTCCTTGTCGTCGACCGCGCCCACGGTCAGCGCGGCGTCCGCGCTGCCCGGCGAGCCGACCGTGCCCGCGCCGTCGCCCTCGTTGCCCGCGGCGATGGCGAACAGGACGCCCGTCTCGGCCGACAGCTTGTCGACCGCCGCCTCCAGCGGGTCCACCTCGGGGCTGTCGGGTCCGCCGAGGCTCAGGTTGACGATGTCGGCGCCCTGGGCGACCGCCCACTCCATACCGGCCAGGATGCCGGAGTCGTCGCCGTAGCCCTCGTCGTCCAGCACCTTGCCCGAGAGCAGCTTGGCGTCCGGGGCCACGCCCTTGAGCTTGCCGCCCGACTTGGCGCCGGTGCCCGCCGCGATCGACGCGACGTGCGTCCCGTGGCCGACCCGGTCCTTCGTGTCCTTCGCGGCGCTGAAGTTCTTCTCCGCGAGGATCTGGCCCGTGAGGTCCGGGTGGGTGGAGTCCGTCCCGGTGTCCAGGACCGCGATCTTGACGCCCTTGCCGGTGAACCCGGCCTTCCAGGCCGCCGGGGCGCCGATCTGCGGGACGCTCTTGTCGAGGCTCGCCTTCCGTACGCCGTCCAGCCAGACCCGGTCGATCCCGGCGGCGGTGGTCACCCGGTCGCCCCCGGCGCGACGCTCGGTGAGCGCCTTCCAGATCTCCGGCGCGTCGGTCGTCGGCGTCGTCACCGACTCGGCGTTCAGCGACCTCAGGCTCCGGCCGACCTCGGTGCCGCCCGCGTCGCGGACCTGCGCCTTCGCGGTGGCGGCCCGCTTGCCCCGGTAGCCGACGATCAGCTTCAGACCGTCCCGCTGGGCCCGGAGGTTCTCCGGACGGCTCAGCTCGGTGACGTCGAACAGCCGGCGGTCGAGCTTGCCGGAGACGATCAGCCGGTGGGCGTCGGCCGGAATGACGAGGGTGTGCCCCCGGTCGCTCATCCGCTGGACCGGGATGTGCTCCCGGCCCTTCGCGGGTCGGAAGGCGACCGGCTTGCCCTGGGCGTCCACGGTGACCCGGTCGCCGGTGACGAGGGTCAGCTGACGCGTCTCCCGGTCGTGGGCCTGCGCCCGGGCGCCGGCCGCCCCCTTCGGGTCCGGCTGGGCGACGGCGGGGCTGACCATGCCGGCCGCCAGCGCCACTGCGGCCGCCGTGGCGACCGCGGGTATGCACGCGTTTCTCACGTGTCTGCGCAACTCTCCCCCTGGAGAACTCGATGGTTCCTCAACCCGTCGGCCCGCAGATACGCAGAAAGGACGGCTGCGGCCGTCGGTTCACCCGACTAGAGGGGACAGGGGGGAGATTGGTTCACAGGAGGGACACAAGAAGTGATGGGTTGACGCGAAAAGGCTCCTCCGCGGCGCGATGGCGCCCAGGGGGCCGATGAATTTCGCCCGCCGGTCCGGTCTGCCTGGTGTGGATGCCGAAAATCCGATCACCCTGACCGTGACCGGCCGGGTCAGCCGTGCCGTCGTCCCGGACCTCTGCGCCGAGCTGGAGCGCGCCCTCGCCGGTCCCCGCGGCGCCGCCCTCACCCCGGGCGCGGCGGTGGACTGCGATGTGGGCGGGATGGTCCGGCCGGATCTCACCGCCGTCGAGGCGGTGGCCCGGCTGGGCCTCGTCGCCCGACGGGCCGGACACACCCTGCGGCTGCGCCGGGTGCCCCCCGAACTCCGGGCGCTGCTGGACCTGGTGGGGCTGGCCGATGTGGTGACGCTGGAGGAGGGCCCGGATGAACGCGTGCCGGGGCTGTACTGACGTACGCGGGTGGGGAGGCGGGCGCCGTACGCGTCTGCCTCCCCACCCGTCCGGCTACGCCTCCCGCGCGTCCGCCGGGAGCCGGTCCGGCAGACCGAACAGCGGGAACCAGCGCGGGACGTCCAGGAAGCAGTGCATCCCGGTGATGGCCCCGTCCCGGACGTCGATGACTTGCACCGCCCACGGCACGAACCCGGAGCCGTCCTCGGCGGGCTTGTAGTGCGCGAAGGCGGGGGAGCCGTTGGCCGAGACGGGCACCAGCCGGGAGCCCGCGCAGGCCGCGCCGATGGAGGTCATGAAGCCGGTGATGTCCCCGGTGCCCTGGAGCCACAGGTCGAACGGCGGCATCGTCATCACCGCGTCCTCGTGGAGCAGCGCGGTCAGGGCGGCCATGTCATAGCCCTCGAAGGCCTTCACATAGCGCTCCAGGAGCTTCTGCTGCTCCTCGTCGAGCGGGTCCGCCGCATCGCCCGCCCTGCCCTCCGTCTCGGTCAGCGTGGCGCGGGCCCGCTGCAGGGCGCTGTTGACCGAGGCCACGGAGGTCTCCAGCAGCTCGGCGACCTCGGCGGCCTTCCAGGCGAGCACCTCGCGCAGGATCAGCACCGCCCGCTGCTTCGGCGGCAGGTGCTGGAGGGCGGCGACGAACGCCAGGCGCACCGACTCGCGCGCCACGGCCGCCTCCGCCGGGTCCTCGACCGACGGCAGGATCCGGCCGTCGGGCATCGGCTCCAGCCAGACGTTCTCCGGGCGGGGGCTCAGCGCGGCCTGGGCGAGCGGGGTCGGGCCGGTCAGATCGACCGGGCGGGCCCGCTTGTTGCCCGCGTTCAGCATGTCCAGGCAGACGTTGGTGGCGATCCGGTAGAGCCAGGAGCGCAGCGAGGAGCGCCCCTCGAACTTGTCGAAGTTGCGCCAGGCCCGGACCAGGGTGTCCTGCACCGCGTCCTCGGCCTCGAAGGCGGATCCGAGCATCCGGTAGCAGTACCCCGTCAGCTCGACCCGATGCCCCTCCAGACGGCTGTCGATCCCGGCCGCATCCGGCTTCCCGGCGTCCGCCGCTCCCGTGGCCGTCGTCGTGGTCAGATCGCTCATCGCTCCACCCCTGTCGCGCGCCTTCGCGCTGTGGCATCCGTCACCCGGTACGTCGGAAGCTACCGCAGGCCACTGACAGCCGGGGGCGGAAAACGAACAAGGGGTACCGGAGGCCGTGGCTCCGGCCACGATCCGTCCGGCACCCCTCAGGAGATCCGTCCGGCACCCCTGGAGGATGCGCCCGGCGCCTCGCTCAGGTCCCGGGCTTGCGCCCGTACACGTACACGTCGTCGCCGTTCTTCAGCAGTTTCCAGTATGCCTTCGCGTCGGCGGGCCGCATGTTGACGCAGCCGCCGGAGCCCGGCGGGTTGTACATGGACTTGGTGACCGAGTGGAACGCCTGGCCGCCGTCGAAGAACTGGGAGTACGGCATCCAGACCTTGTAGATGGTCGACCAGTGCTTGATGCTGCGCCAGTAGACCTTCTTGGCCCCCGTCCGGGTCTCCGCGCCGTCCCGGCCGGTCCGCACTGGCACCGGACCGTACGTCAGCTTCTTGCCGTCCTGGATCCAGCTCAGCTGCCGGGTCAGGTCGACACAGGCGATGCGCCCCTTGTTGGTGGGGCACTTCCCCGCCTTGTTGGGGTTCTTCCCGGCCGCCTTCTGGGCGAGCATCGTGTTCATCGTGCGCCAGGTCAGCGGACCGGCGTAGCCGATGGTGGGGGTGATCCCGTGGGCCTTCTGGAACTTCTGGATCGCCTTGCAGTCGGCCGTCGACTGCTTGCCGTCCACGGGCCGCTTCAGGAACTTCTCGACCTGCTTCTGGTGGGGGCCCACCGACTTCGTGCAGGACGCCGCGTGGGCGGCGGTGCCGCTGCCCAGGACCAGGGCCGGAGCGGCCACCAGCCCGGCGACGGACAGCGCCACCCCGCGTCGCAGCCGTCTGCCGGATGTCTTCGCCATGTCTCCCATGCGGCAACTCCCCTTCGCCCACAGTGGTTTTGTGGTTACGCCTGGTAGACGTCCGAAGGGGAGCGGTGGTTGCGCGCCGTATGTCTCGGTTGCATCCCGAAAACCGGTGGAGCGACCGGTCCGGAAGGCCGTAGGTTCGCCTGGTTCACGATCCGCGCGTTCCCGAAGAGGTGTTCTTGATGGCGGTCCGAGCAGCGGCGGCCGGCTCCGCCCGGCAGCCCTCCGCAGACGCCATGACCTCATCGAACGCAAGGAACATCTCTCGTGGACCTGCCCCGCATCTTCACCCTGCGCGAAAGTAGCCACCGCATCCACAACCCGCTCACCCCGGGCAAGCTCGCCGACCTGGGCCGCGCGCTGCGCCTGGTGCCCGGCACCCGTGCGCTCGACCTCGCCAGCGGGTCGGGCGAGCTGCTGTGCACCTGGGCCCGGGACCACGGCGTCACCGGGACCGGGGTCGACATCAGCACCGTGTTCACCGAGAAGGCCCGCTCCCGTGCCGCCGAACTCGGCGTCGCCGACCGGGTCTCCTTCGTGCACGGCGACGCCTCCGGCTACGTCGCGGACGAGCCGGTCGGTCTCGCCGCGTGCGTCGGCGCGACCTGGATCGGAGGGGGCGTGGCCGGCACCGTCGACCTGCTGGGCAGCAGCCTTCGCCCCGGCGGTCTGATGCTGATCGGCGAGCCGTACTGGCTCCGCGAGGTGCCGGACCAGGAGACCGCCGAGGGCTGCGACGCGGGCGGCGTGGACGACTTCCTGCTCCTGCCGGAGCTGATCGAGCGGTTCGGCGGTCTCGGGTACGACGTCGTGGAGATGGTGCTCGCCGACCAGGACAGCTGGGACCGGTATCAGGCGGCGCAGTGGCTCAACCTCCGCCGCTGGCTCGACGCTCATCCCGATGACGGGATGGCCGCCGAGGTGCGGGCCGAACTCACCACCGGTCCCGCCCGCTACGCGCGGTACCGGCGCGAGTATCTCGGCTGGGGAGTCTTCGCACTGATGGCCCGCTGACGGCCGAGCGGTACGGTCCGGGCGGCACCTGCCGCCCGGACCGGGTGCTCAGCGGGTCGCCGGAACCAGCGCCCGCCGCTCCGCCCGCGCCACCCGGGTCCCGTACAGGGTGATCGAGGCGACGCCGAGGACCGCGAGCAGGCCCAGCGCCACCGTCGCCGCCCAGCCCCCCGCGTGGAAGGCGACCGCGCCCAGCGTGCCGCCCGCGCTGGAGCCCAGGTAGTACGCCGACTGGTACAGCGCCGACGCCTGCGCCCGGCCCTCCGTCGCGGTCCGGCTCACCGAGGACGAGGCGACCGCGTGCCCGGCGAAGAAGCCGGCCGTGATCAGCACCAGGCCCAGCAGCACGGCGGCCAGCTGGTCCGCGAGCGACAGCAGCAGCCCGGCGGCGGTCGTGGAGACCGCCAGGTAGAGGGCGCCCCGGCGGCCGAGACGGGCCACCAGGCGTCCGGCGGCGGCGGAGGAGACCGTACCCACCAGGTAGACGAGGAAGATCGAGCCGATGACACCCTGGGGCAGGCTGAACGGCTCCTCGACCAGCCGGTAGCCGATCACCGTGTAGACCGCGCCGAACACCGTCATGAACAGTGCGCCGATCGCGTACAGCCGGACCAGGAGCGGGTTGCCCAGGTGGGTGGCGACGGTCTTCGCCAGGGCCTTCGGGTTCAGCGAACCGGGGCGGAAGTTCTTCGCCTTCGGGATGAGGAAGTGGAAGGCGACGGCGCACGCCAGCGCGAGCAGCCCGACCGCCGCGAGCGCGGCGCGCCAGCCCCACGCCTGGGCGACCCAGCCGGTGAGGATGCGGCCGCTCATCCCGCCGATGCTGTTGCCCGCGACGAACAGCCCGATCGCGGCGATCAGCGCCTTGGGCCGCACCTCCTCCGCGAGATACGCCATCGCCGAGGCCGGAAGCCCGGCCAGCGCCGCACCCTGGACGGCGCGCAGCGCGATCAGCGCGCCCATCGACGGGGCGAGGGGCACCAGCAGCCCGACCAGGACCGCGATCGCCAGCGACGCCGTCATCATCTGCCGCCGTCCGAACCGCTCGGAGAGCGCGCTCAGCGGCAGCACGAACAGGGCCAGTGCCCCGGTCGCCGCCGAGACCGTCCAGCTCGCCTGTCCGGCGGTGGCGTCGAACGACGCGGAGACGGCGGGCAGCAGGGCCTGGGTGGAGTAGAGGAGGGCGAACGCCGCGACACCGGCGGCGAAGAGGGCGAAGCTCATCCGGCGGTAGCCGGGGCGGCCGGGCTCCAGGCGCTCATGGGTGGAGGCCGGCGCGGCGGTGGTGGTGACGGGGGACGACGGGGCAGAGGCACCCACCACGACGGTGGATGCCCCGGTATCAGCGGGAGGCATACGTCGAAAGTAGACCCGCAGGTTTCATGCGTCCAATGCACGAAACTGCCATAATCAATCCCATGGTGCATGAACACAGCTCAGAGCCTCGGCTGTCACCAAGCAGTTACGAAGAAGACATCCGGGCCGTGCTCGCGCCCCGCCTGGCGTACTTCGAGGCGGTCGCCCGGCACGAGCATGTGACCCGCGCCGCACACGAGCTGGGCGTCCCGCAGTCCACGCTCTCGCGGGCCATGGTCAGGCTCGAGGCGGACCTGGGCGTCGCCCTGTTCGCCCGCAAGGGCCGCACGGTCTCCCTCACCCCGGCGGGCCGCACCTTCCTCGGCTCGGCCGAACGCGCCTTGGCCGAGGTGGAGAAGGCCGCCGACTCGGTCCGGGCGGACGCCGACCCGACGGCGGGCCGGGTCTCCTTCGGCTTCCTGCACACCATGGGCTCCGAGACCGTGCCCGCCCTGCTCCGCGCCTTCCGGGTCGACCACCCGAGGGTCCGCTTCCAGCTCGTGCAGAACTACGGCGAGGCCATGATCGAACGGCTCCGCGCGGGCGGCCTCGACCTCTGCCTCACCTCGCCCGTGCCCGACGCCCCCGACCTGGTCACCCGCCGCCTCGACGAACAGCGGCTGCGCCTGGTGGTCCCCGACGACCACCGCCTCGCCTCCCGCCGCCGGATCCGCCTCGCGGAGGCCGCCGACGAGACGTTCGTGACGCTGGAGCCGGGGTACGGGCTGCGCCGGATCACCGACGACCTGTGCGCCGAGGCGGGCTTCACCCCGCGCGTCGCCTTCGAGGGCGAGGAGGCGGAGACCCTGCGCGGGCTGGTCGCGGCCGGCCTCGGGGTGGCGCTGCTGCCGCCGCCCGCCGTCGCCCGCCCCGGGGTCGTCGAGCTGACGGTGACGGCTCCGCGCGCGGCCCGCGAGATCGGCGTCGCCTGGCTGGACGGACACCCCGACACCCCGCCGGTCGCCGCCTTCAAACGCTTCCTGCTCTCGCGCCGGGGGAACCTGCTGCCGGACTGAGGGGAACGGGTACCGGAAGCGGACGAGGGGAAGAGGCGAGCGAGAATGACCCGGTGAATCAGCCCCCCGCTCCCTGGCCTCAGCAGCCGCCCGGGCTCCCGAGTCCGAAAGGCGTCGTCTTCGCGTCCGTCGTCGGCTCGGTGCTGGTGCTCGCCGCCGCCGTCCTGCTCGCGCTGCTGCCCGGGGCGCTCTCCGAAGCCGCCGACTTCCGGGCCGCGCGACCCTGCTCGGAGGTCTCCGCGCCCGAGAACGGGAACTGCCTCGCCGAGTGGCCCGCCACCGTCGTCTCCACCGGGACCGGCCGGTCGGACAAGGCCGTCACCCACTGGGTCACGGTCCATCTCAGCCCCGAGGAACCGTCGTTCCGGATACGGCTGCGGGGCGACGGTCCGGTGTGGAGGGAACTCGCGCCCGGCGACCGGGTCACCGTGTTCGCCTGGCGCGACCTGGTGTGGCAGCTGGGCAGCGGAGAGCTGCGCCAGGACACCACCCGGACGCCGGACCGCGAGCCCACCGTCCGACTTGCCGTGGGACTCGCCCTGTTGGTGGTCGGGGCCGTCTTCCTGCGGGGAGCGGGATGGCTGCACCGTCGCCGCGCGACGCGCGCCAGGGACACCCCCACGGCACAGGTCGTCGTGGTGATGGCGGCGACCCTGGTGGCGGCCGCCGGCACCGCCACCGCCGCCACCGTCACGGACACCGTCCGGCTCGCCCTGCTGCTGGCCGCCGCCGGATGCGCGGCCGTATGGGCGGCCACCGTGCTGCTGCTCCGGGGGCTCGCACGGCGGCGGACGGCCTGACGCCGGCTCCTCCCCGGTGGTGGCAGCCCGCGCCGGGGACTCGCACGGCGGCACGGGCCTGGCGCCCACCCCGCGCCGGCGCCCGCCTCAGTGCCGCAACGACCGGCCGAACCCGGCGGCCAGCGGCATCCGCAGCCCCAGCGGCGGCGGTGCGGCGAGCGCGTCCGCGACCGGGCGGGCGTAGGACCGGGCGAAGAGCGAGCCCCGGACGAAGTCGGCGGCCAGCGCGACCACTTCGGAGCGGTGCTGGCGCAACGCGTGCCCGTCGGAGTGGACTTCGAAGCGGCAGGTGTCCCGGTTGGCCTTCTTCGCCCGCTCGGCCAGCCGGTAGGACAGCTCCGGGTCGGTGCGCTCGTCGTTGGTGCCGTGCACGATCAGCACCCGCCGCCCCATCAACTGCTTCACCGGCTCCGGTGCGGCCGCCGTCGGCTCCGGCAGCCAGGGTGCCATCGCCAGGGCGGAGGTGACCGCGCCGTGCCCGGCGGCCCGCAACGCGGCCCGCCCGCCCACCCCGTGGCCGACCAGGCAGACCGGGACGTCACCGTAGAGCCGCTGGACCTCGTCGGCCGCCCACGCGGCGTCCTCGGCGGGATGCGCGTCGTCCGCGTTCCAGCCCCGGCAGCGGTAGCGCAGCACGTGCACCGCGAGCCCGTCGCCCTCCCCGGCGCGGGCCAGGGCGCGGGCGAACGGCAGCTGTATCGCGTACGAGAGGGCGGAGGGGCGGCGGTGCGAGTCGGCCTCGCCGTCCGGGAGCAGCAGAACCACGCCGCTGACCTCGTCGGTTGCTCCGGCCGTGCGAACGGCCCGTCCCAGCCTGGCTGCGGGCGGGGGAGTGCGCGCTGTCCCATGACAGAACAGTCTCAGAAGAGCAGGTGTACTCCACCCGACTTTCCGGTCACTGTTACGCATCGACACCCGGCGCTCTACGCGCGTAGGCGCTAGAGTGCGAAGATGACGAGCCAGACCCCGAATGTCCCTGATTCCGACCAGATCCGGCGCGCCCCCAAGGTGCTGCTCCACGACCACCTCGACGGCGGCCTGCGGCCGGGCACCATCGTCGAGCTGGCCCGCGCGCAGGGTTACGACTCCCTCCCCGAGACCGAGCCCGACAAGCTCGGCATCTGGTTCCGCGAGGCCGCCGACTCCGGCTCACTGCCCCGGTACCTGGAGACCTTCGCCCACACCTGCGCCGTCATGCAGACCCGTGACGCGCTGTTCCGGGTGGCCGCCGAGTGTGCCGAGGACCTCGCCGAGGACGGTGTCGTCTACGCCGAGATCCGCTACGCCCCCGAGCAGCACCTGGAGGGCGGCCTGACCCTCGAAGAGGTCGTCGAGGCCGTCAACGCGGGCTTCCGCGAGGGTGAGCGCATCGCCCGGACCAACGGCCACCGCATCCGGGTCGGCGCCCTCCTCACCGCGATGCGGCACGCCGCCCGCGCCCTGGAGATCGCCGAACTGGCCAACAGCTACCGCGACCAGGGCGTCGTCGGTTTCGACATCGCGGGCGCCGAGGCCGGCTTCCCGCCCACCCGCCACCTCGACGCGTTCGAGTACCTCAAGCGCGAGAACAACCACTTCACCATCCACGCGGGCGAGGCCTTCGGCCTGCCGTCGATCTGGCAGGCCCTCCAGTGGTGCGGCGCCGACCGGCTCGGCCACGGGGTGCGGATCATCGACGACATCGAGGTCGCCGAGGACGGCTCGGTCTCCCTGGGCCGCCTCGCCTCCTACGTACGGGACAAGCGCATCCCGCTGGAGATGTGCCCGACCTCCAACCTCCAGACCGGCGCCGCCGACTCGTACGCCGAGCACCCGATCGGCCTGCTGCGCAAGCTGCACTTCCGCGTCACGGTGAACACGGACAACCGGCTGATGAGCGGGACCAGCATGAGCCAGGAATTCGAGCTGCTGACCGAGACCTTCGGATACACGCTCGACGACATGCAGTGGTTCACCGTCAATGCGATGAAATCAGCTTTCATTCCTTTCGACGAACGTCTCGCGATGATCAATGACGTCATCAAGCCCGGATATGCCGAGCTGAAGTCGGAGTGGCTCTTTCGTCAGACCGCTGTGACCAGCAGTTCTGTGGCCTCCGGGAGCTGAGGGGCGCATCAGGTGAAGGGGTCGGGAAGTGGTTTCCCGGCCCTTTTTCCGCGTGTCGGGATGTTTGCGGATCGGGCGGCGGGGTGGCTAGTTTGCAGAGCCGCTCACATCCCCTTCCCCAAGGATGAATTCTCCATGAAGAAGTCTGCCAAGACTCTCGGTGTCGCCGCTCTCGGTGCCGCTTTCGCCGCTGCCGCCGCCGGCAGCGCCTCCGCCGCTCCCGCGCTGCCGCTGGACGCCGCGGCCGGGGCGCTCCCCGTCTCGACGATGGCGCTGGACACCGTCGCGCAGTCGGTCCAGAACGCGCCGGTCCAGGACACCGTCGGCAAGGTCCTCGGCGGCCAGGCCACCGACGCGGCCGCCCCGGTCACCGGCCTGCTCGGCGGACTTCCCACCCAGGGCCTCACCGCCAACGGGATCCCGCTCGGCGGCTGATCGCCACCCGCGCGCCGGGATCGGCGCGCACCCGCACATGCCGGTGGGGCGCACACCCTGGTCCAGGGTGTGCGCCCCACGGCGCGTTCTCGTCCGGCTTCTCGCTCCCCGTGGTCCGGCGCGTCACCAGGCCGTCGCGGAGGAGGCGGACTTCTCCGAGGGCAGCAGCGCCCACAGCGCCAGATAGAGCAGGAACTGCGGGCCGGGCAGCAGGCAGGACACGACGAAGATCACGCGCATCGTGCTCGCCGACGTGCCGAAGCGCCGGGCGAGGCCCGCGCACACTCCGCCGATCATGCGGCCTTCGCGGGGGCGGACAAGTGCGGCCATGGTGGGCTCCTTCGCGAACCGTTGCGGTGGGAGCGGCTTCCGCTGCTCCCCGATGTATCCATGGTGCCGCCGCGAAGGGGGACAAAGCATCGCTCTACGGGGCGAGGCCGACCCCGGTAATCGTCGGGGTCGACCCCTGAGGGGCCTCGTCCCTGAGTCGGGTCTCGTGGCGGTGGAGCGGCAGGTCCCGCACCCCCGGCAGGCCCCGGCGGCGCAGCCGCGCCCGGCAGACCGGGACGACCAGCAGATGGGCCAGGACCACCCCGGTGGTGTTCAGCAGCAGCGAGTCGATGTCGACGACCTGCCCCGGTACCCCGGTCTGCCCCAGCTCGATGGCCAGCGAGATCAGCGCCCCGGCGGCGACCGTACGCAGCAGCGAGACCCAGGGGGAGACGAAGATCCGGCCCCCGGCCATCGGCAGCAGCACCCCGAGCGGGGCCAGCAGCACCAGTGCCCCGCCGATCCGGCGGGCCGCCTCGGCCGGTCCCAGCGCGAGGTCCGCCCTGATCCCGGCGAGCGGCTCGAAATTCGCCGCCGTGATCCAGGGGACGTCCAGCGGGCGCAGCGTCAGCCACCCGACGAACAGGAGATGTGCGATCAGGAGGGCGACGCCCGCCGCGCGGAAGTGGATGACGGTCTGGCCGTCCGAACTGTGACGCACGCCCACCAAGACGCCACGACCGGCAGGATCGGTTCCGTACGGTCGGGGCCGGCTGCGTCAGTCCAGCCGGAGCGCGTCCGGGGTGGCCAGGTCCCCCGGCCGGGACTTCGTCTGCGAGGTGCACAGATAGCCGCGCGGCGGGTAGTCCCCGGGCCCGCCCAGCACCACCGAACCGTCCCGGACCAGCGACTCGCTCTCCGCGTACGTGCACACCAGCTGGGCCAGCGCCTCCGCCGACAGGTCCTCCGGCTGGCTGCTCAGCCGCAGGGTGCCCGCCGGATCACCGCTCCGGGACGGATCCACCCGCAGCCCCGCCGGGACCGCCGTGGTGAACCCGGCCCTCCGCTCGCCCGCGGACGGCGCCTGCTGGACCTCGTTCAGCAGAGCGCGGGCGACCTCCACCGGCTCGGCGCCGACCGCGTCCGCCGGCATCGGGCGGTCCACGGTGACCAGCTGCGAGGCGCACACCAGATACACCTCGGCGCTCACGCTGTCCGGCGGCCGGGTGGCGACGTCGGAGGCGGAGAGCCGGCACGGCACCCGGGAGGGCGCGGCCCCCGCGTCCACCGGCACCGAGGTCGTCCGGATCCCGCACCCGGAGACCAGTGCCGCGACCGCCAGCAGGCCCGCCAGGGAGACCGCCGAACGACTCCGCAGCGGGTTCCGCCTCCGGTACGTGACTTCGCCGCGTTTCACGTCGCCCCGTCCTCGCCCGGGGCGCCCGCGCCCGGTTCGTCGTTCCGCGCGATCCTCTCGGCGTCACGCGGCAGCCGCAGCGTGAACACGGCACCGCCGTCGGGGGAGTTCGCCGCCGAGATGTCACCGCCGTGGATGTGCGCGTTCTCCATGGCGATGGAGAGGCCGAGCCCGCTGCCCTCCGACCGCGGCCGCGAGGCGCTCGCCTTGTAGAACCGGTCGAAGACGTGCGGCAGCACGTCCCCGGGGATCCCCGGACCGTGGTCCCGTACCTCGATGACCAGTTCCTCGCCCTCGGTCCGCACCCGTACGCCCACCGGCGAACCGCCGTGCTTGAGGGCGTTGCCGATCAGATTGGCCAGGATCACGTCCAGCCGGCGCGGATCGAGGCGGGCCATCATGCCGCGCTCCGCGTCCAGGTGCACCGCGTCCAGCCAGGCCCGCGCGTCGATGCACGCGGTCACCTGGTCGGCCACGTCGACGTCGTCCAGGACGAGCCGGGCCGTGCCCGCGTCGAAGCGGGTCACCTCCATCAGGTTCTCCACCAGGTCGTTCAGCCGCCGGGTCTCGCTGACCACCAGGTGCACGGCGGGCGCGATCATCGGATCGAGGGTGTCCGCCTCGTCCTCCAGCACCTCGGCCACCGCGGTGATCGCGGTCAGCGGCGTACGCAGCTCGTGCGACATGTCGGCGACGAACCGGCGGCTCGCCTCCTCCCGCGCGCTCATGTCCGCGACCTTCTTCTCCAGCGAGCTCGCCGTCCGGTTGAACGTACGGGAGAGATCAGCCAGTTCGTCCGTGCCGGAGACCACGAGCCGGGTGTCGAGCTTGCCCTCGCCGAGCTTGCGGGCCGCGTCGCCGAGCCGCTGCACCGGGCGCAGCACCGTCGTCGCGGCGGCCTGCGCGAGCAGCGCCGAGCCGACCAGCGCGAGCGCGGTGGCGATCCCCAGCGACCAGGCCAGCGAGTTGAGGTCCTGCCGCTCCTGGTCGAGGGACTTGAGCATGTAACCGGTCGGGCCGCCGCCGATGATCCGCGTACCGGCGACGAGATATGGGGTCCCCGCGATGCTCGTGCGCTGCCAGAACAGGTGGTACTCGTGCTCGTTGCTCGACGTCAGCGGCTGCTTGCGGGCCACCTGCTGCTGCAGCGAGTCCGGCACGTGGGCCCGGGTGAAGGTGTCCAGGTCGGAGTAGCCCACGATCGGCTTGCCGCGCTCCCGCTCGGCCTCCAGCAGCACGCTGTAGCCCGGGCTGCTCGACGCCATCTCCCCGGCCGCCCGCTGGAGATCGTCCTTGGTCGGCCGCGTCGGCAGCGCCGCCGCCGTCTCCTGCATCTGCCGCCGGAAGTCATCGAGCGCGGCGCCCTGCGTACGGGTCAGCACGGCCTCGCGGTTGAGCCAGTACGCGATGCCCGATGCGGACGCCGCGGCCACCAGCGCCACCAGCGCGAACACCACGACGAGCCGCATGCGCAGACTGGTCCAGCGCAGCCCCGCACGCAGGGACCGCGCGGCGGTCTCGGTCACTGAGGCGAGTCCAGCCGGTAGCCCACGCCCCGCACCGTACGGATCAGGGTCGGCGAGGACGGCACGTCCTCCACCTTCGCGCGCAGCCGCTGCACACAGGCGTCCACCAGACGGGAGTCGCCCAGGTAGTCGTGCTCCCACACCAGCCGCAGCAACTGCTGCCGGGACAGGGCCTGTCCGGGCCGGCGGCTCAGCTCCAGCAGGAGCCGCAGCTCGGTCGGCGTGAGCTGCAGATCCTCCCCGTCCTTGGTGACGGTCATGGCGGAACGGTCGATCACCACGTTGCCGAAGGTCGCCGAGTCGGTCGACTCGCGCTCCCCGCGGCGCAGCACCGCCCGGATCCGGGCGTCCAGCACCCGGCCCTGGACGGGTTTCACCACATAGTCGTCCGCGCCGGACTCCAGTCCCACCACGACGTCGATGTCGTCGCTGCGCGCGGTCAGCAGAATGATCGGCAGCTGGTCGGTGCGGCGGATCCGCCGGCACACCTCGAAACCGTCGATCCCGGGCAGCATCACATCCAGCACGACCAGGTCGGGCCGCTGCTCGCGCAGCAGCTCCAGACCGTCCTCTCCCGTCGCCGCGGTGGCCACACGGTGGCCCTGGCGTGACAGCGAGAGTTCGAGGGCCGTGCGGATGGCGTCGTCGTCCTCGATCAGCAACAGGAAAGGCACGAGCGTCATTCTGGCCCATGGTGGCGCTTCAGTTCGACCTGTGGTCCCGCCCGATTAGCCGGGCACGGCCGCGACCGCCCCTGTGACAGGCCTGTGACAGTCGGGGGACAACGCCATGAAACTGCCCCGGCAAGCTCTTGGTCAGCAGAGAACGAACGGACTCCACCGATAGGGGGCGCGAGATGAACGCACTGCACAGCACCAGCTCAAGCGCAGTTGTGACGCGCCTCCACGACATCGGGCGGAGCAGCGAGAAGTCCGGTGTGACGAACCTACGGGGGTGTGTTCGGAGCACCGGGCGTCAGCATCTGCCGTCGCAGTCGACCGCGGAGCAGCCGCGTTCGATGTACATGACGGTGGTTGACGCACCCACGGGGGATGTGGGGGGCAACGGGGGAAGCGCGTACGGGAAGGCCACGGGGGATCGCACCACGCGGGTGGAGGACGCGGACGCCGAAGCGGCGTTCACGGCCTACGTCCAGGAGCGACGGGCCTCCCTGTACGCCACCGCCTACCACCTGACCGGCGACCGGTTCGAGGCCGAGGACCTGCTGCAGAGCGCCCTCTTCTCCACGTACCGGGCCTGGGACCGGATCAGCGACAAGGCGGCCGTCGGCGGCTATCTGCGCCGCACCATGACCAACCTGCACATCAGCGCCTGGCGCAGGCGCAAGCTCAACGAATACCCGACCGAGGAGCTGCCGGAGACGGTGGGCGACACGGACGCGATGCGCGGCACGGAGCTGCGGGCGGTGCTGTGGCAGGCGCTCGCCCGGCTGCCCGAACTCCAGCGCACGATGCTGGTCCTGCGGTACTACGAGGGCCGCACCGACCCGGAGATCGCGTCCATCCTCGACATCAGTGTCGGCACGGTGAAGTCGAGCATCTGGCGCTCCCTGCGCCGGCTGCGCGAGGACGAGGTCCTCAGCTTCGGACGTGACGAGCAGGAGTCCTTCGGCGAGCTGGTGGCCTGAGGCAGGGCCCTCCGCTTCGGGGGAGGCGGGGGCCACGGGGGAAACACGGGGGAGCAGGAAAACGGGGACCGAGGGGACCCGGGGGAAACGGGGGAGTACGGGGAAAGGCCCATCGCTTCGGGGGAGGCGCGGGCCACGGGGGAAACACAGCGGGGTCGTACGGGCCGGGGGTCCTGTACGGCCCCGCTGGCCGTTCCGGGCTTCTTTCAGCCCCTCCGGCGTTTGAGGAGCGGGGTCCGGGGCGGAGCCCCGGTTACGGGAAGGGGCGGGGCGGGGAGAAAGCCCGCCGCAGGCGCCCACCGCCCGCGCCCACCCTCCGGGCTACACCGTCCGCCCCGCCGGTGCCCCCCGATGGCACCGCCCCGCCGCCGCGGCGGCGAAGCGCCCCAGCGCCTCCTCCTTGCCGCACGGATACGCCCCCAGCGCCGTCTGACGGGCCACGATGCGCCGCTCGGCCCGCATCAGCCGCCAGCCGCGCCGCAGCAGGAACGGGACCGACTTGCGGCCCTCGCGCAGGTCCCGCACCAGGCGGCGGCGGAAGGTCGTGGCCGGGCGGCCCCGCAGGCAGAGCGCGTCCGCCAGCAGCCCCAGTTCCCGGCAGCGTTCCACGATGTCCGCCGCGAAGATGCCCTCCGCCACGAACAGCGGCGACCGCTCGATGTGGAAGGTCTCGTGGCCGGTGCGCGAACTGGTGGCGATGTCGTACAGCGGAACGTCCGTACGGCCGTGCCGGCACAGCTCGGCGATGGCGGCCACCGCCGCGTCCGCGCCCCAGGACCCGGCGGAGTCCCAGTCGATGTCCGTGGAGCCGGGGACCCGGGGCAGCGTCGGGTCGTCGTACTCCTTGTAGAAGTCGTCGAGGCGCAGCACCGGAAGGCCGGTGCGGGCGGCGAGGACGGACTTGCCGGAGCCGGAGGGGCCCGCGAGCAGGACGACGCGGGTCGGGATCGGTTGGGAACTCACAGAACAGAAGTGTGAGGCATTGACCCGCGCAGGGGACCCCTCGGGCCTCCTGTTGGTATCCAGCATCACACCTCAACTACTCTACGCGCACGGATGATTACCCGACCAGGCTCGATCAGGTGGAAAACATGGCACTTCATGCACGTAAGCCCGAACGTCGCGTCCTGCTGCGCGCCGGTCTGACCTTCACCGCGCTGGGGGCCGCGCTGGGCGCCGGTGCGGGCTCCGCGCAGGCCGTCTCGCTGCCGCCCGCGGCCGAGGTCCCGGAGCAGGGGGTCTCCGCCCTCCAGGCGGTCGGCGAGACGGCCGCGCCCGCCGTGACGAGCGCGCTCGGGACCTCGCTGGCCAGCAGCGTCGCCCCGATCACCGACCTTCAGCTGGACCCGCTGGCGAACACCGGGGTGGACCCGCTGGACAACGCCGTGGGCACCCAGATCGCCGACTTCAAGCCGGTGACCACCGCGATCCTCACCGACCCGATCACCAGCGGCGGTTCGCTGAGCGACCTGCCCGTGGTGGGTTCGGTGACCAAGCTCGTCACCGGCTGACGTACGCGGGCACGGATACGGACACGGCGAACGGGGCCGCCCCGGGGTGGGAGGGCGGCCCCGTTCGGGTACCTGGCGGGCGGTCCCTGCTCAGTACGAGGAGCCCGCGGCTCCCAGCGCGCCCGTCGGGTGCCAGACCGTCTTGGTCTCCAGGAACGCCGTCAGACGGTGCGTGCCGGGGGAGGCCGACCAGTCCTCGGAGTCCGACGTGCCGTCCGCGTCCACAGGCTGTGGACGCAGGACGCGCTTGAGGTTGTCCGCCGCCGCGATCTCCAGCTCCTTCGCCAGCTCGGCGTCCGCACCGGTCAGGTCGATCGCGTTGACGTCCTGGTGGGCGGCGAGCGGCGCGGCGATCTCCGCCGTGACGCCCGACAGGATGTTGACCACACCGCCGGGTACGTCGGAGGTGGCCAGCACCTCGCCCAGCGACAGCGCGGGCAGCGGGGCGTCGGCGGAGGCGACGACGACCGCCGTGTTGCCGGTCGCGATCACCGGGGCGATCACCGAGACCAGCCCGAGGAACGACGACTTCTGCGGCGCCAGGACCGCGACGACGCCCGTCGGCTCCGGGGTGGAGAGGTTGAAGAAGGGGCCCGCGACCGGATTGGCCCCGCCCGCGATCTGGCCGATCTTGTCGGTCCAGCCCGCGTACCAGACCCAGCGGTCGATCGCCGCGTCCACCGCGGCCGCCGCCTTGGACTTCGACAGCCCCTCGGATGCGGCCACCTCGCGGACGAACTGCTCCTTGCGGCCCTCCAGCATCTCCGCGACGCGGTAGAGGACCTGGCCCCGGTTGTACGCGGTCGCGCCCGACCAGCCGCCGAACGCCTTGCGCGCGGCCACGACCGCGTCACGGGCGTCCTTGCGGGAGGACTGCGGAGCGTTGGCCAGCCACTGGCCCTTGGAGTCCGTCACCTCGTACACCCGGCCGCTCTCGGAGCGGGGGAACTTGCCCCCGACGTACAGCTTGTAGGTCTTGAAGACGCCAAGTCGGTTCTGATCAGACATCGAGGTACGCCTCCAGGCCGTGGCGGCCGCCCTCGCGGCCGAAGCCCGACTCCTTGTAGCCGCCGAACGGCGACGTCGGGTCGAACTTGTTGAACGTGTTGGCCCAGACGACGCCCGCGCGGAGCTTGTTGGCCACCGCGAGGATGCGGGAGCCCTTCTCCGTCCAGATGCCGGCCGAGAGGCCGTACTGACTGTTGTTGGCCTTGGCGACCGCCTCGTCCGGGGTGCGGAACGAGAGCACGGAGAGCACCGGGCCGAAGATCTCGTCCCGGGCCACCGTGTGCGCCTGGGTGACGTTCGTGAAGAGCGTCGGGGCGAACCAGTAGCCGGAGGAGGGCAGTTCGCAGGGGGCGCTCCAGCGCTCCGCGCCCTCCGCCTCGCCCGTCTCGACCAGGGAGGTGATCCGGGCGAGCTGCTCGGCGGAGTTGATCGCGCCGATGTCGGTGTTCTTGTCCAGCGGGTCGCCGAGGCGGAGGGTCGAGAGACGGCGCTTGAGCGCGTCCAGCACCTCGTCCTGGACCGACTCCTGGACCAGCAGCCGGGAGCCCGCGCAGCAGACCTGGCCCTGGTTGAAGAAGATCCCGGTGACGATGCCCTCGACGGCCTGGTCGACCGGGGCGTCGTCGAACACGATGTTCGCGCCCTTGCCGCCCAGCTCCAGGGTGACCTTCTTGTCCGTACCCGCGACGGAGCGCGCGATGGCCTTGCCGACGGCGGTCGAACCGGTGAAGGCGACCTTGTTGACGTCCCCGTGCGTGACGAGTGCCTCGCCCGCGTCCCCGTAGCCGGTGAGGATGTTGACGACGCCCTTGGGGAGTCCCGCCTGGCGGCAGATGTCCGCGAAGAAGAGCGCGCTCAGCGGGGTCGTCTCGGCCGGCTTCAGGACCACCGTGTTGCCCGTGGCCAGCGCCGGGGCGATCTTCCACGCGAGCATCAGCAGCGGGAAGTTCCACGGGATGACCTGGCCCGCCACGCCCAGCGGACGGGGGTTCGCCCCGTATCCCGCGTGGTCCAGCTTGTCGGCCCAGCCCGCGTAGTAGAAGAAGTGGGCGGCGACCAGCGGGAGGTCCGCGTCGCGGGTCTCCTTGATCGGCTTGCCGTTGTCGAGGGTCTCCAGAACGGCCAGCTCGCGGCTGCGCTCCTGGATGATCCGGGCGATCCGGAACAGGTACTTGGCGCGCTCGGAGCCGGGCAGCGCCGACCACTTCTCGAGCGCCTTCCGTGCCGCCTTCACGGCCCGGTCCACGTCCGCCGTGCCCGCCCGGGCCACCTCGGAGAGGACCTCCTCGCTGCTCGGCGAGACGGTCTTGAAGACCTTGCCGTCGGCGGCCTCGGTGAACTCGCCGTCGATGAACAGCCCGTACGACGGGGCGATGTCGACGACGGAACGGGACTCCGGCGCCGGTGCGTATTCGAATGCGGATGCCATGGCTATCAGTCCACCGTCACGTAATCGGGGCCGGAGTAACGGCCGGTGCTGAGCTTCTGGCGCTGCATCAGCAGGTCGTTGAGCAGGCTGGAGGCGCCGAACCGGAACCAGTGCGGGTCCAGCCAGTCCTCGCCCGCCGTCTCGTTCACCAGGACCAGGAACTTCACCGCGTCCTTGGTGGTGCGGATGCCGCCGGCCGGCTTCACACCGATCTGTACGCCGGTGGCCGCCCGGAAGTCCCGGACCGCCTCCAGCATGAGCAGGGTGTTGGCGGGGGTGGCGTTGGTGGCCACCTTGCCGGTCGAGGTCTTGATGAAGTCCGCGCCCGCCAGCATCCCGATCCAGGACGCCCGGCGGATGTTGTCGTACGTGGACAGCTCGCCGGTCTCGAAGATCACCTTGAGGCGAGCGGCCCCGCACTCGGCCTTGACGGCCACGATCTCCTCGTAGACCTTCAGGAACCGGCCGGAGAGGAACGCCCCCCGGTCGATCACCATGTCGATCTCGTCGGCCCCGGCCGCCACGGCGTCGCGGACGTCCGCGAGCTTGACGTCCAGCGCGGCGCGGCCCGCCGGGAAGGCGGTCGCCACGGACGCCACCTTCACGCCGGAACCGGCCAGCGCGGCGGCGGCGGTGGCCGCCATATCGGGGTAGACGCAGACGGCCGCGGTGCGGGGGTCGTGCGGTCGGTCGGGTCGGGGTTGACGGCCTTGGCGGCGAGAGCCCGGACCTTGCCCGGGGTGTCCGCGCCTTCCAGCGTCGTCAGGTCGATCATCGAGATGGCGAGATCGATGGCGTACGCCTTGGCCGTCGTCTTGATCGAACGGGTTCCGAGGGAGGCGGCGCGCGCTTCGAGGCCGACGGCGTCGACGCCGGGCAGCCCGAACAGGAAGCGGCGCAGCGCACTGTCGGACGCCGTCGCGTCGGAGAATGCGGGAGCAGTGGTGGGCATGGTCACCAGGTGAGCATATCTACGCGCGTAGCGACCTGTACAGGGGGCCGCGCGATCCGTGCGTTCCGGCCCGGGGGCGCGAGCGCGGGCGGGCGCTCCGCCGGGCCGGAGTGCCATCGGGCAGAATCGGCCCCATGACGAGCCCCACACCCCCGCAGAGCCGCCCCACGCCGACCGGACCTACCGTTCCGTGGCCGCGCTGGTCTGCGGGTCGCTGCTGCTCCTGCTGGTCGCCTGGATGGCCGGGGACGCCATGATCCGGGGCGAGGGGCGGACGCCGTGGCTCGCGCTGGCCGCGCTGCTCCTCGTGGTGCCGCTGGTCGTGGCGTTGACCCTGCGGCCCGCCGTCTTCGCGAACGACGAGCGCATCCGGGTCCGCAACCCGTTCCGGACGATCCTGCTGCCCTGGACCGAGGTCGCCGACGTACGGGCCTCGTACTCCTCCGAGCTGCTCGCCCAGGACGGCACGAAGTACCAGCTGTGGGCGATCCCGGTCTCCCTGCGCGCCCGCAAGCGCGCGGCCCGCAGCGCGGCCCGGGCGGCGCACGACGACCCCTACGGCCGTACGTCGGTGAGCGCCGACGTCCGCGACTCCGCCGGGCGCACGGGCTCGGCCGACCAGACCGTCCGCGATCTGCGGGACATCGCCGAGCGGGCCGGTGACACGACCCCGGAGGGCGCGGACCGGGGCTCGGTGCGCTGGGCGTACGAGGTGATCGCCCCGGCCGTCGCGGGGGCCGTTCTGCTGGTGGTGCTGGTGGCGGTGGGCTGAGGTGCGCCGCCGCGTCGCGAGCCGGCGGGGTCTGTCCGGGGGCGCGGACGGGTCGCTAGTGGCCCGTGGGGTGTATGCCGGGCGCCCTGAGGACTACATCCCCGTGAAAACCGACCGCGTGCCTGGTTTGTGGTCCCTGCTGTCACGCACATCTCAATAAATTGCGCCTGTCGCTCGACGAGTTCCGAACAGAGCGACGGGGGTGGGGCGAAATGACTGGTTCCGGGGATGGCGACAGAGCTGACGCCGTTCGGGTGCGATGTCGCATCGACGTCGATACGGAGGGGAGGTACGGCTGGCGCATGATCGCGCAGAACGGCCGCGTGGTCGCGGTGTCCGCCCAGGCGTTCGACGCGCCGGGCGAATGCGGGCGCGCCTTCGAGGAGTTGCGCGACCGGCACGGGGAACAGACGGGAGCGGTCCAGCACACACCGTCCGGCAATGGCTGGATCTGGCTGCTGAGGAAACCGGACGGGGACGTCACCGCGGTCTCCGCCCGTGCGTACGAACGCCACTCGACATGCCGGGCGGCCTATGACCGCTTCCGGTCGCTGCTCTCCGAGATGGGCGGCGTCACCGGAAGTTGCCTCTAGGAGGCGGCTCGTTCACGTTTCGGGGCTCATGGGTTAAGGGCCCCCCAGCAGCGTCATCGGCGTGATGACGCGAACAAAGGAGCGACCTCCGCCCGCCGGGGCGCCGGCCGCCGTACCCGACACCGCCCGGCACCTGCACAAGGACCCCGGTCTGCCCGACCGGGTGTTCCGGGGGTGGCGCGGGGCGGCGGCGGCTTGGTGCTCGCCGTGATGCTCCTGGTCGGGGGGTTTCTTCTCTACCGGGCGTGGCAGGCGCTGGAACGGGCCGGTTGGTCCTTCCTGACCACCCAGTCCTGGGAACCGGACGCCGGCCGCTTCGGGATCGCCGCCGTACTGATCGGCACGGTGCTCATCGCCCTGACCGCCATCGTCGTCGCGGTGCCGCTCGCCACCGGCGGCGCGCTCTACATCTCGGAGTACGCACCGCCCCGGCTGCGCCGGACCCTGATCAGCATCGTCGACCTGATGGCGGCGGTGCCCTCGGTGGTCTACGGGCTGTGGGGGCTGTTCTTCTTCGAAGGCGCCCTGCTGCCCACCGCCCGCTGGATCGCCACCTACTTCGGCTGGATCCCTCTCTTCACCGTCGACGGGGCCGACCCGAGCGACCCGCTGGCGCCCGAGACGGTCTACACCTCCTCCACGCTGATCGCCGGCCTGGTGGTCGGCCTCATGGTGGCGCCGATCATCTGCTCCGTGATGCGCGAGGTGTTCTCGCAGGCGCCCGCCGGCGAGCGCGAGGGCGCGTTCGCGCTCGGAGCCACCCGCTGGGGCATGATCCGCAGCGTCGTCCTGCCGTTCGGCAAGGGCGGAATGATCGGCGGCACGATGCTCGGCCTCGGGCGGGCGCTCGGCGAGACCATCGCCGTCTACCTGATCATCTCGCCGGTGTTCGAGATCCAGTGGCACGTCCTGCAGAACGGCACCAGCTCGGTCGCCGCGCTGATCGCCCTGCGCTACGGCGAAGCCAGCCCGTTCGGCATGTCCGCGCTGATGGCCGCCGGCCTCGCTCTCTTTCTGATGACCCTCGTCGTCAACTTCGCCGCTTCATCGATCGTCGCCCGCAGCCGCTCCGGCGCCTCCAGCGACGCCTAGGCGGTGACCCCGCTCCCCGATCCGGCCCGATCGACACGACACTCCCCAGGGAACCCGCCGCCATGACCCTCGCTCCGCACTCTCCGCACCCCGCACCGCGGCGTCCACCGCGCACCGTGCTGCCCGCACTCTCCAGCCGGCCCGTCGAGCCGGCCGGGGAGGTGCGGCGGTCCCTCCGGCACGGCCGGGCCTCGGACACCTTCGCCCTGCTCGGGGCGGCGGCCGCGTCGCCGGCGATGACCGGGCTGCTCTTCGGGCGCATGCTGCCCTTCGACGGTGCGGTCGGGTTCGTCCTCGTCGCCTATGTGCTGTTCCTCGGGATGTACGGGCTGCTCGTCTCCTTCGACGAGGACGGGCCGGCGATCCGGGACCGGCTGGCCGGAGTCGTCGTGCGCACCCTCGGCCTGATCATGCTCGTCGCGCTGGCCTTCGTGATCGTCTTCACGCTGTGGGAGGGCCGCAAGGCGCTGCCGCACTGGAACTTCTTCACCGAGGACATGCGACTCGCCGGCCCGCTGGACGGCCTCGGTGTCGGCGGCATCCTGCACGCCATCGTCGGCACCCTGGAGCAGATCGCCATCGCCCTGGCCGTGACGGTGCCGTCCGGCCTGATCTGCGCGGTGTTCCTGAACGAGGTACCGGGCCGCTTCGCCCGCTTCGTCCGCACCATCGTCGAGGCGATGACCGCCCTGCCCTCGATCGTCGCCGGCCTGTTCATCTACGCGACGGTCATCCTGGCGCTCGGTGTCGACAAGTCCGGCATCGCGGCCGCCCTCGCCCTCGCCGTCATGATGCTGCCGATCATCATCCGGGCCTCCGACGTCGTCATCCGGCTGGTACCGGGCACCCTGCGCGAGGCCAGCTACGCGCTGGGCACCTCGCGGTGGCGCACCGTCTGGCACGTGATCCTGCCGACCGCGCGTTCGGGGCTGACCACGTCCGTCATCCTCGGCACCGCGCGGGGCGTCGGCGAGACCTCTCCCGTGCTGCTGACCTCGGGCTTCACGGCCGTACTCAACGCCGACCCGCTGTCAGGCCCGCAGGTCTCGCTGCCCCTGGCCACCTTCTCGTTCGTCAAGTCGCCCGAACCCGCCATGATCGCCCGCGGGTTCGGCACCGCGGCCACCCTGATGGCCCTGGTCCTGCTGCTGTTCGTGATCGCCCGGATCATCGGCGGCCGCGATCCCGGTCAGCTCACGAAGGGCCAGACCCACCGCCGGGTCCTCGCCTCCCGTCGCGACGCGGAGCGTTTCGCCGCGCGGGCCAACGCCCGTGGGGCGGCGCTCACCGGCCCTGACACCCCGCACGATCCCACCGACTCCACCAACCGCACCGATCCCACCGAACCCAGGAGTACGTCGTGAGACCCGCGACCATGTCCCGGCCGGCCATGGGGCTGGCCGCACTGCTCTGCGCGCTGCTGGCCCTCGGCCAGCCGTCCGCCCGTGCCGCCTCCTTCACCAAGATCAGCGGCGCGGGCTCCACCTGGAGCTCCAACGCGATCTCGCAGTGGGCCCGCAACGTGGCCTCGAACCTCGGCATGACCGTCAACTACCAGGACACCGGCTCCTCCGACGGCCGCACTCAGTTCAAGAACGGCACGGTCGACTTCGCGGTCTCCGAGATCCCCTACGGCCTCACGGAGGGAGGCGTCCAGGACGTGGCGCCCCGGCGCGGCTACGCCTACATGCCGATCGTGGCCGGCGGCACCGCGTTCATGTACAACCTCAAGATCGGTGGCAAGAAGGTCACCAACCTGCGGCTGTCGGGCGACGTCCTGGCCAAGATCTTCACCTCGAAGATCACCCGCTGGAACGCGCCGGAGATCCGGGCGGACAACCCCGGCCTGAACCTCCCGAGCCGGCAGATCGTCCCCGTCGTGCGTTCCGACGGCTCCGGAACCACCGCCCAGTTCACCACCTGGCTGTCCAAGGAGCAGGGGGCCACCTGGAACGACTTCTGCCGCCGCGCCGGCCGGTCCACCCCGTGCGGCATGACGTCCTACTTCCCCAACGTGTCGGGGACCTCCCAGATCGCCAAGTCCGGTTCGCTGGGCGTCTCGGGCTACGTGCGCCAGAACCACGCCGAGGGCGCCATCACCTACGTGGAGTACTCCTACGCCATCGGTGCCGGCTTCCCCGTGGTCAAGATGCTCAACAGGTCGGGCTACTACGTGGAGCCGACGGCGGCCAGTGTCGCCGTCGGGCTGCTGGGCGCCCGGATCAACAACGACAAGTCGTCGCCGAACTACCTGACGCAGGTCCTCGACGGCGTCTACCGCTCCGGCGACCGCCGCACCTACCCGCTTTCCAGCTACAGCTACATGATCGTGCCCACCTCGCTGGACGGCGAGAAGAACCCCATGACCGAGGCCAAGGGCAGAACGCTCGCGGCCTTCGGGAACTACTTCCTCTGCGACGGCCAGCAGCAGGCGGAGGAGCTCGGCTACTCCCCCTGCCGAAGAACCTCGTGCTCGCCGGGGCCGAGCAGGTGAAGCGGATACCCGGCGCTCCCTCGGGCGGCTTCAACATCAACAAGTGCCGCAACCCCACGTTCTCCTCGGACGGCAGCAACACCCTCGCCAAGAACGCGCCCTATCCGAAGGCGTGTGACCAGCGCGGCTCGACCCAGTGCGCCACCGGCACGGCGGGCGCCAAGGCCCAGACGCCGGTGAAGCCGGCGGCGCAGGGCGCGAACGGCGGCTCCGGCAACGGCGGCTCCGGCGGCTCCACGGGCGCGGGCGGCTCCACCGGCGGCTCGGGCTCCACCGCGGGCGCCGGCGGTTCCGGCGGCACGGGTGGGGCGGCGAGCGGCGGCGCCACGGGCGGTGCCGACGGTGACGGCGCGGCCGCCGGAGGCGGCGAGACATCCGCAGGAGCTGCCGCCGGCGGAGGCGTGATCGACCCCGACACCGGAGAACTGCTCGCCGAGGGCGGCGGCGACTCCTCGGTCGTGGCCAACCCCGTCAACCTCGCGTCCGACGACGCGGTGGGCTTGCGCGGCGTCCTGATGGCGCTCTCCGCCCTGCTCCTGGCCGGGGTGGTCGTCGGACCTCCGCTGACCGCCCGGGCGCTGGCCGCGCGGTCCCGCCGCAAGGGAGACCTGTCATGAGGTTCACGCGTTCACGCCCCGGGCGGCGGACCGCGGTCGGCATGGGGTCACTCCTCGCCGCCCTGCTCCTGGCGCTGGTCCCCCTGCCACAAGGGGCCGACGAGGCCCGCGCCGCCGAGGCGGCCGACCCGTCGGCGGCTGCCTCGTCGGCGCTGACCAAGAGCGGCACGAAGGGGCCGCACGACGACTTCTCCGCCCTGCGGGTGACCGTCCACCAGACACAGGACCTCCAGGCACAGGGGGTCAAGGTCACCTGGACCGGGGGAGCGCCGACCCAGGGCACCCTCTATCTCACCAACTACCTCCAGATCATGCAGTGCTGGGGCGACGACCCCAGTGGCCCCGACCGTGAGCAGTGCGACTTCGGCGCGAACACGGGCGGTTCGTTCTTCAGCTCCGGCCGCAGCCTGCCCGAGGACACGGACCCGCTGGAGACCGAATACACCCAGAGCGACGGCGTCGACCTGCCGTTCGTGCCGTTCCGGCCGGTGGAGGGGGAGCCGACCGACTCGCCGTACGACACCACGTACTTCGGACCGAACGACTCGAACGCCGAACCCCTGCGCAAGACGCAGCCCGACGGCACCGGTGAGGCGATCTTCGAGGTGCAGTCCGCACTCCAGGCCCCCCATCTGGGCTGTGGAGCGGTGAGCGGCAACGCACCGAGCCCGCGCCCCTGCTGGCTCGTCGTGGTGCCGCGCGGTGAGCACGAGATCGAGCCGTTCCCCAACGGCGGGCTGGACACCTCGGCGCTGAGCCAGACCAACTGGAACCAGCGGATCGTGTTCCCGATGACGTTCGCCCAGGTCGGCGACACCTGTGCGCCCGACAAGCCCGAGCGCCGTGTCATCGGCTCGGAGCTCCTCACCGACGCCATGTCGTCCTGGCAGACGGTGCTGTGTGACGGCGCGGACTCCAGGTTCACGTTCACGCAGTCCGGCGAGGACCGGGCCCGCGCCGCGATCACGCAGCCGACGCCCTCCTCCCCGGGACTGGGTGTCACGGTCGACCCGGTGGAGAGCGCGGACGGCGCACCGCCCGTGGTGCACGCCCCTCTCGCCATCAGCGGGCTGGCCGTGGGCTTCCTCTGGGAGGACACCGGCCCCCCGGTCGAATGGGTCCGCGATCTGCGGCTCAACCCCCGCCTGCTGGCCAAGATGCTCACCCAGTCCTACACCGCCGGCGTCAGGCTCTGGAGCGTGGACATCCCCGAACCGCCCCATGTGGCGGGCAATCCGCAGGCTCTGGTCAGCGACCCGGAGTTCCTGGAGCTCAATCCTGAAATGGAGGAAGAGCGATCGGACCGCAGCGGCCCCCTCGGCCTCGTGGCACCGGCAGAGAACTCCGACACGAGCCGGCTTCTGTGGCGGTACCTCCAGTCCGACCGGGACGCCCGGGAATTCCTGGCCGGAAAGCCCGACCCCTGGGGAATGAAGCGCAACCCGTTCTACGGAGAACTGGAGCTGGACAAGAACGCGCTGGACCATTTCCCCAAGGCCGACCCGACAGAAACCGCACTGACGGCGCTCAACGGCAAAACCGCGCTCTACACGGGGGCCGAGATCGTCCCGTACTCCGCGAACCTCCACGACGGAGCCCTGCGGATCCGCCGCGGATACAGCGGGCAGACGACGGAGCCCGAGGTCTGCGCGGAGTGCGCCACCGGCGCCAAGCTGGTCGGAACGCGCAAGCCCCAGGGCGCCCGCCAGGTGGGCGGGCTGACGGACGCGGCCTCGGCGCGGCGCTACCAGCTCGATGTCGCCGCCCTCCGCAACGCCGACGGAAACTTCGTCAAACCCTCCAGCGGCTCGCTGCTCGCGGCGGTCGGGAAGATGGGGAACACCGCCGTGCCCGGGGTGCTGGCACTCGACCCCGGCAAGGCCACCAAGGACGCCTACCCGCTGACCTCGGTCGTCTACGGGGCGGCCTCCACGGACCAGGCCGAGGACGCCCGCTCGGACTACGCGCGGATGATCCGGTACGCCGTCGGGGCCGGGCAGAAGCAGGGCACGGCGCGGGGCGAACTGCCGTACGGGTACGCGCCGCTCCCGTCCACCCTGCGTCAGCAGGCCATCGGCGCCGCCGCCGACCTCGAACGCGGTGCCGTCACGCCAGGCGACAACGGCGGCACGGCGGGGGCCGGTGGCGTGGCCGGCGCGCCCGCCGGATCCGGCGGGGCGGGCAGCTCCGGCGGTACGGGTGGAAGCGGCCAGTCCGGCGGCGGGGCCGGCGACGCGACGGGTCCGGCGGCCGGCGGATCCGCCGGGGCCGGCAGCGCGGGCGACAGGCAAGGCTCGCCACCGCCCGCAGCCGGCACCTCGGACCCCGAGAAGGCCGCCGTCGCGGCGTCCGGTGGACTGACTCCGTCGGATGTCCTCGGGGTCGTCCGCTGGGTGCTGCTCGGTGTGCTGGTCGCGGGCGGCGCCGCGGCGCTGGCCGGGCCGGTGATGCTGAGGCTCGCGGCCCGGAAGGCGACGCCGGGCTCCGGCTGACCGCACCGGCGGCCCTGACCTCCCCGGTCGGAATTCCTCCGGCCGGAGGGAATCCCCGGCCGGGGTCGGCCGGGGGATTTCCGCCACCCTCCGATGAATTCCCTTGGTGTCGCCTCGGAAAGCCGTACGTAACCTGATGGGCAGCCCGATTTGGTGGTGGCCAAATGCGGCCTGCGGAATTGTTTGCAGTGGCCGGCCGACGGGTCGGTGGAAGCAGAATCCGGATTGCACTTTCGCGTCCCTTCCTTGCATTGAATATCCACGGAGGAGAACAGAAGTGAACGTCAAGACTCGCGTTCGTGCCGGTGCCGCTTTCGGCGCCGCAGCCCTCGGCCTGGGCATCATGGCCCCTGTCGCGGCGGCCGACCCGGCCTCCCCGACCGACTACCGCGTCCTCGCCGGTGTCGGTTCGGACACGACGCAGGACGTGCTCAACGGTCTCGGTGAGTCCGTCGACGGCGGCAACACGATCGCCTCCTACGACGCGACGGGCTCCAGCACCATCAAGACGCGTGCGGTCAACTGCTCCATCCCCCGCCCGAACGGCTCCTCGGCCGGCATCACCGCGCTGAACGCGGCCATCGACGGCAGCACCGGCTGCATCGACTTCGCGCGTTCCTCCCGTGGTCCGGCCGCCACCGGCACCGACCTCACCTTCATCCCGTTCGCCCAGGACAAGGTGACGATCGCCGTCCGCCAGGACAGCCCCCTGAACAGCAACCTGAACCTGACCACGGCCCAGCTCAAGTCCATCTTCGAGTGCACCACCACCACGCTCAACGGCGTGACCCTCACCCCGCTGCTGCCGCAGGCCGGCTCGGGCACCCTCTCCTTCTTCCTCGGCGCGATCGGCAACCCGGTCGTCGGGACCTGCGTCGGCACCATGCAGGAGCACAACGGCGTCCAGCTCGACAGCGCCGGCGACATCGCCCCGTACTCGGTCTCCCAGTACAACGCCCAGGTCAGCGAGGTTGTCCCGGACCGTCACGGCAACACCGTGCTGGGCAAGGTCAACGGCGGCCAGTTCAGCCGTGACGTCTACAACGTCGTCCCGTCCGCCAAGCTGACGACCCCGGCCATCGACGCCACGTTCACCGGTGCCGACTCCAAGGTCTGCCTCGACACCGACACCATCCAGCTCTACGGCTTCACCCCCGCCCCGAACTGCGGCGCGACCACCCTCAAGGGTGAGCGCTGATCAGCACCACCCCGTTACCGCGTGACAGCCGGGCATCCATCGGGTGCCCGGCCCCACGGCGTATCAACGACGACGACAACCCCAGGGGGAGCGAATGAACCGCCCCGCACCACACAGATCGCCCGTTGCCCTGCTCAGCGCCTTCGCGCTGGTCTGCGGTCTGCTGGCCACCGTGCTGGCCCTTTCCGCCACCGACGCGCACGCCGCGGGGGCGCGGATCGGCACGTTCACGCTGGAGCCCGCTGCCGGAAAGATCACCGACGCCCGCATGGTCGACACGGCCACCTCGGACGCCGCCTGCCCCACGCCCGCCGACCCCGCGAATCCGTACGTCCGGACGGGACTCACTCTCCCGAGGACGACCTCCTCACTTGAGTGGCCCATCACCAAATCCGAAGCGGGAGCGCCCCTGAACTCCGGTCCGTTCACCGTCACCCTGCTCCCCGGGTCCGCGACGCTGGAGACGACGCTGCGCAAGAACGTCCCGACCGGCACGCTGGACGGTACACACGAGATCCGGCTGCACTGCGTCACGGCGCTGGGCGCGATAACGTCGGGCGACTACTTCTCGGCGACCATCCGGGTCACCGGAGAGGACTGGGCCCTCGTCCAGGTGGCGGCGACCACCGTGAACCTGGAGGCGACGCCCGCCGAGGCAGTTGTGGGAGCCCCGGTGAAGCTGACGGCGCGTCTCTCCCCCGAGGCGGCCGTGGGCCGGGTGGCCTTCGGGATCAGTACCACCTTCGAAGGCCCGTACACCGAAGTGGGCACCGCGGATGTGGCGGCCGGCAAGGCCGAATCGACGGTCCAGGCACCCGCGACCGCGGGAGGCGTCTTCTACAAGGCCGAGTTCACGCCGACCGACCCGGAGGCGTACAAAGGCTCGACCGACACGAGCACCGTGACCGTCGTCGCGGCCACCCCCACGCCCACCGACACCGAGACGCCCACGTCCTCGCCGACGCCCACGGACACTCCCACCGACGGCCCCACCGAGCCCGCCGACCTCGACGTCACCGACGCCGAGGGCAACCCGCTCGACGCCAACCCCACCCTCGAAGCCGGCCAGAAGGTCCTGGTCACCGCGCGCGGGTACAGCAACGACGCCAAGGTCGAGGCTGTCCTCGCCGACAGCGAGGCCGCACTCGCGGAAGCGACCGCTGACGCGGACGGGACCGTCAAGAACTACGAGTTCACCGTGCCCGCGGAGATCGAGGACGGCGACCACACGCTGACCCTCACCGAGAAGAAGGAAGGCGGCCACAGCGTGGAGTTCGCCTTCGTCACCGGCGCGGGCGGGAGCCCCACCCCGACCCCCACCGACACCTCGGCCGCCGACTCCGGTGGCAGTGCCGACGGCGGTTCGGCCGGCGACTCCGGCGGTACGGCCGGAGGCTCGGACACGTCCGGCGGATCCGCCGGCGGTGGCTCCGGGGCCGGCGGCGGACTCGCGGCGACCGGCAGCCGGATCGGAGCGTTCGGCCTCGGCGCGCTCGCCTTGGTCAGCCTTGGCGCGGCGCTCGTGATCCACGTCCGCCGCAAGGGCCTGCTGAGCTTCGGCCGCACCGCCCACTGACCGGCGGGCCGCCGGGGGGCGGGTGAGGCTCGGGCGTGAGCCTCGACGCCCGCCCGCCCCCCGGCCCCTGACCCCGGCAACCGCCCGGCCGCCGGCCCCGGCACCCTCCGGGGACCCGCCCACCCCGCACCCGCACCCCACCCCTCTCACCCCCTCCCCTCCGCAGCCAGGAGCGCAGCCACCGTGACCGTGCTGACCCCGCCCCCGCCCACGGCGGTGGCACCGCCACCCCAGGACCCGCCCCCGAAGCGCCCGGTCGCCCCGCTGCCCGCCGCGCGCCCCGGCCTCGCACTCGCCGGGGCGGCACTCTGCGTCCTGGCCGCCGTCCTCCTCGGCTTCGCCGCGAACCTCACCCTCGTCGGGCACCTCCAGCACGCCCGGGACCAGCAGGTCGCCTACGACGAGCTGCGCAAGCAACTCGCTCTCGGTACCGCGCCCGTGGGGCAGCGGAGCTACGACGACAAGCCCCTCGCGATGGGTGCCCCGGTGGCGCTGCTGCGCATCCCCGCCCTGGGGCTGCGGGAGGTCGTCGGCGAAGGCACCACCTCCCAGGTGCTCATGTCGGGCCCCGGACACCGCCGCGACACACCGCTGCCCGGACAGGCCGGCACCTCGGTCATCATGGGCCGCCAGTGGGGCTACGGCAGCCCCTTCAACGCCCTGCACCGGCTGCCCGACCGGGCGAGGATCGAGATCACCACGGGTCAGGCCAAGGCGGTGTACGAGGTCACCGCCGTGCGCCGTCCCGGCGACGACCTGCCCGCCCCCCGCGCCCAGGGGCAGGGACGGCTCACGCTCATCACCGCGACCGGCTCCCCGTACACCCCCGCCGACGTCCTGCGCGTCGACGCCACCCTGATCACCCCCGTGCAGCCCAACCCGCCGCGGGAGAGCGGCAACGGCTGGATCGGTCCGGCCGAGGAAGCCCTCGCCGGGGAGAACGGCGCCTGGCTCGCCGTCTTCCTGTGGTCGCAGGCGCTGCTCGCGGCCGCGCTGCTCGCCGCCTGGGCCTTCCGCGTCTGGGGCACCTGGCAGACCTGGATCACCGCCGTCCCCGTGCTCGGGGCGCTCGGTATCGGCCTCGCCGGAGCCGCGACCCGGCTGCTGCCCAACCTGCTCTGACCCCCGATCCAACCTGTGAGCCGAGGAGTTGACGATCCCATGACCGACCTCACCGACACCCTCGTCCAGCCCTCCGTGGGCCGGACGGCCAGCCGTTCCACCGCGGCGACCCTCGAAGCCGAGACGGTCTCCGCGTGGTTCGGCGACCACAAGGTCCTTGACCGGGTCTCCCTCGCGATGCCCGCGCGTCAGGTCACCGCGCTGATCGGCCCCTCCGGCTGCGGCAAGTCGACCTTCCTGCGCATCCTCAACCGTATGCACGAGCTCATCGGTTCGGCCTCGCTGGCCGGGCGGGTGCTGCTGGACGGCGAGGACATCTACGACCGCGGCCGCCGCATCACCCGGGCCCGCCGCGAGATCGGCATGGTCTTCCAGAAGCCGAACCCGTTCCCCGCGATGTCCCTGTACGACAACGTCCTGGCCGGCCTCAAGCTCAACGGCCTCAAGGTGTCCAACGACGGCCGCGACGACCTGGTGGAGGAGTGCCTGACCAAGGCGGGGCTCTGGAAGGAGGTCAAGGACCGGCTGCGTCAGCCCGGCGGCGCCCTCTCCGGCGGTCAGCAGCAACGGCTGTGCATAGCGCGGTCGTTGGCGGTACGCCCCCGGGTGCTGCTGATGGACGAACCGTGCTCGGCCCTGGACCCCACGTCGACCCGGCGCATCGAGGAGACCATCCACGAGCTCAAGGACGAGGTGACGATCGTCATCGTCACCCACAACATGCAGCAGGCCGCCCGGGTCTCCGACGGCTGCGCCTTCTTCCTGGCCGAACAGGGAACGCCCGGCGTCATCGTCGAACACGGCCCGACCGACGACATGTTCAACTCCCCGCAGGACTCGCGCACATCCGACTACGTGAACGGTCGCTTCGGATGATCCGCCGCGGGTTCGTCACCCGCGCCACCCTGTCGCTGCTCGCCGCGCTGGCGTGCTCGCTGCCGGCCGCCTGTGCCGGGCGCGGGGCCGCCTCCGCTCCGGCCGGCGAGCGGGCGGCCGCCCGGCCACCCGTGTCCGCGCCGACCGCCCCCGGTACTCCGACCGTGCCCGCCGCCCCGGCCGCGTCGAGCGCGCCGGCCGGGCCGCCGCCCGGTCCGCCCCGCACCACGGCCGGCGCGGCACCCACGACGACACCGCCCGCGCCCCCCGCCCGCTCCGGGCGGCCGGCCCCGCGCCCCCCGGACCCGGCGTCCTCCGGGAGCGCCGCACCGCACACCCCGAGTCCCGGGCGCAGCACGGCGCCCGGGCCCGTGACGACCGCGCCTGCCGCCGAGCCGCGCGCCGGGCGTGGGTCCGGCACCACGCTGCGGATCGGTTCCTGGTCGGCGAGCGTGGTCCGAGGCGACCAGGAGACCATCGATGCCTGCCGGGACGCGGTGCAGTGGACCGGCCCGCCGTTCGGCGAGGAGAACGGCCACGCGCTGCGCACCATCGTGATCGTCGGCCATGACTACTGCGGGTTCGAGCGGTTCGCGACGCTGCCCCTCGGCACGGAGGTGACCGTCGAGACCCCCCGGCGCACGCTGACCTACACGGTGTACCAGCGCCATCTCACGCCGGGACGGGGCGTCCCGGCCCATGGCCTGTTCTGGGGCGACCTCACCCTCCAGTCCTGCGTGGGCCCCGACACCGGCTTCACCTACCTGATGCGCACGTGAAGCCGGCCGGGCCCGTCAGATCCCGGCGGCCGTCGCCAGGTCCCGCTTGATCCCGGCGAGCAGTTCGGCTCCCCGGGCCCGCGCCGCGGGCAGCCCGGCCGCGTCCGCCACCGGGACGACGACCTCCAGGTAGCACTTCAGCTTCGGCTCGGTGCCGCTCGGGCGGACGATCACCCGGGCCCCCTCCAGCTGGTAGCGCAGCCCGTCGGTGGGCGGCAGCCGGTCCGTGCCCCGCGACAGGTCCTCGGCCGAGGTGACCGCGAGGCCGGCCAGGGCGGTCGGGGGCTGCTCGCGGAGCCGGGCCATGGCGTCCGCGATGACCGACAGGTCCTCCACCCGCACCGAGAGCTGGTCGGTGGCGTGCAGGCCGTGGGCGAGCGCCAGATCGTCCAGCAGGTCCAGCAGCGTACGGCCCTGCTCCTTGAGTACGGAGGCGAGCTCGGCGACGAGCAGGGCGGCGGTGATGCCGTCCTTGTCGCGGACGCCCTCGGGGTCGACGCAGTAGCCGAGCGCCTCCTCGTAGCCGTACCGCAGGCCGTCCACCCGGGCGATCCACTTGAAGCCCGTCAGCGTCTCCTCGTAACCGACGCCCGCCTTCTCGGCGATCCGGCCGAGCAGCGACGACGACACGATCGACTCGGCGAAGACGCCGGTGGCGCCCCGCTCCACCAGGTGTGCGGCGAGCAGCGCGCCCACCTCGTCGCCGCGCAGCATCCGCCAGCCGCCCTCGACGGAGGTGTCGGGCACGGCGACGGCGCAGCGGTCCGCGTCCGGGTCGTTGGCGATGATCAGGTCCGGCGCCGCCCGGCGTGCGGTGGCGAACGCGAGATCCATCGCGCCGGGCTCTTCCGGGTTGGGGAAGGCGACGGTGGGGAACGCGGGGTCGGGCTCGGCCTGCTCGGTGACGAGGACCGGCTCCGGGAACCCGGCGCGGGCGAACGCCGCCGTCAGCACCGACGTCCCGACGCCGTGCATCGCCGTGTAGACCGTGCGTGCGGTACGGGGGCTGCCGGCGGCCAGGACCGCGTCCGTACGGGCGAGGTAGGCGTCCAGGACCTCCTCGCCGAGGGTCTCCCAGCCGTCCTCGGGGCGTACGACCCCCGCCAGCGGGCCGACCGCGGCGATGGCGGCCGCGATCTCGCCGTCGGCGGGGGGCACGATCTGCGAGCCGTCGCCGAGGTAGACCTTGTAGCCGTTGTCGCGGGGCGGGTTGTGGCTGGCGGTGACCTCGACGCCGGCGACGGCGCCCAGGTGCCGTATGGCGTACGCCAGTACGGGGGTGGGGAGCGGGCGGGCCAGCACGGCGGCGCGGAGTCCGGCGCCGGTCATCACGGCGGCGGTGTCGCGCGCGAAGTCCGCGGACTTGTAGCGGGCGTCGTAGCCGATGACGACGAGCCCGCCCTCCTGCCCCTGGGCCTTCAGATACGCGGCGAGGCCCGCCGCCGCCCGGATCACCACGGACCGGTTCATCCGCATCGGGCCGGCCCCGAGTTCGCCGCGCAGTCCGGCGGTGCCGAACTGGAGCGTGCCGGCGAAGCGGGCGGCGAGCTCGTCGGTGTCGCCCGCGTCGATGAGGGCGGCCAGCTCGTCGCGGGTCTCGGGGTCGGGGTCCTCGGCCAGCCAGGTCCTGGCCTGCGCGATGAGGTCGTGCTGCACGGGGGCCGCCTTTCGGGGGTGTGCGGGTGGTGGTGGGGCGGTGCGGGTGGGTGGACGCCGGGGCTCCGCCCCGGACCCCGCTCCTCAAACGCCGGAGGGGCTGGAATGGGGCCCGGTCCTCCGGTGTGGGAGGGGCGGAAGCGGTAGGCGCCGGGCGGCCGGAAAGCCGGGCTCGGACCTAGATGCGCTCCAGCACCCTCGCCAGCAGTGCGCCCATCCGGGTCGCCGAGTCGCGGCCCGCCTGGAGGACCTCCTCGTGGTTGAGGGGTTCGCCGGAGAGGCCCGCCGCCAGGTTGGTGACCAGGGAGAGGCCGAGCACCTCGGCGCCCGCCTCGCGGGCCGCGATGGCCTCCAGGACCGTGGACATGCCGACCAGGTCGCCGCCCATGACCCGGACCATGTTGATCTCGGCCGGGGTCTCGTAGTGCGGGCCGGGGAACTGGACGTACACGCCCTCTTCGAGGGTGGCGTCGATCTCCTTGCACAGCGCGCGCAGCCGCGGGGAGTACAGGTCTGTCAGGTCGACGAAGTTGGCGCCGATGATCGGGGAGGCGGCCGTCAGGTTGATGTGGTCGCTGATCAGGACCGGCTGACCCGGGCGCATGCCCTCGCGCAGACCGCCGCAGCCGTTCGTCAGGACGACGGTCTTGCAGCCCGCGGCCACCGCCGTACGGACCCCGTGGGCGACGGCGGCGACGCCCCGGCCCTCGTAGAAGTGCGTGCGGCCGAGGAAGACCAGGGCGCGCTTCTCGCCGATCTTGTACGAGCGGACCGTGCCGCCGTGGCCCTCGACGGCGGGCGCCGGGAAGCCGGGCAGCTCGGTCACGGGGAACTCGGCCTCCGGGACGCCGAGTGCTTCGCCCGCGGGCGCCCAGCCGGAGCCCATGACCAGGGCGACGTCATGGGTCTCGGCGCCGGTCAGCTCGCGCAGGCGGGCGGCGGCCCCGGCGGCGGCTGCCTGCGGGTCGCCCTGGATGTTGTCCGGAATAACAGATGCGTTCACGCGGATGAGCGTAACCGCTGAATCCCTACGCGCGTAGATGCACGGGCGCAAAGACGCGCACGAGGCGTTCGTGCTTTTGTACGAACAGGGGTCGGGCCGGGTGATGTCCGCCCTGGTCAGCAGGGGCGCTTGCGCAGTTCCATCACATAGTCGTGCGGGGCGCCCGCGGACTCGGCCGCGTCGGCGATCTCGCCCAGATAGCGTGCCGAGGGCAGCCCGCCCTCGTACCCGTTGAGCACGTAGATCCAGGCCGGCTCCTCGCCGTCCAGGGTGTGTACCCGGATGCGCATCCGGCGGTAGATGTCGAGGCCGACCCCCTCCCAGCGGTCCATGGAGTCCTCGTCCATCGGCGCCAGGTCGTACAGCGCGACGAAGACCTGGGAGCGTGGCGCCTCCACCACGGTGGCCAGCGCCCCCTCCCAGCCCATCTGCTCCCCGCCGAAGGTCAGCCGCCAGCCGTTGAGCCAGCCGGTGCTGCGCATCGGGGAATGCGGGGCGCGGCGGGTCATCAGCCGCGCGTCGAGGTTGCCGGCGTACGCGGCGTAGAGCGACATGGGTCCGAGGGTACGGGAGGTGGCGGCGGGAGCGGCGGTTCCTGTGACGAAGGCCCCGGTCGGGGGAGCGGGGGCGGAGAGGGGGAGCGGGGGTGAGGGGCGGGTGCGGCGCCCGTTCCGGGGGCTCGTTCCCGTATGGAGGGCCCCGGGGCGAAGCACCTTGGCGCGTGCGGGACAATGGAGTACGTACTGCATTCCCCCCGGGGTGATCCCCCGGACCCCCGGCCGGGGCGGCAGGCGGCCGCGGGTTACACAACGCGAGGCGGACTTTTCGTGACCCGGATCGTGATCATCGGCGGCGGCCCCGGCGGCTACGAGGCGGCCCTGGTGGGTGCCCAGCTCGGCGCGGAGGTGACCGTCGTCGACTGCGACGGCCTCGGCGGAGCTTCGGTCCTCACCGACTGCGTGCCCTCGAAGACCCTGATCGCGACGGCCGAGGTGATGACCACCTTCGACTCCTCGTACGAGGAACTGGGCATCATCGTCGCCGACGACACCCCGCACGTGGAGCAGGCCGCCCGGGTCGTCGGCGTTGACCTCGGCAAGGTCAACCGCCGGGTCAAGCGCCTCGCGCTCGCCCAGTCCCACGACATCACCGCCTCCGTCACCCGGGCCGGCGCCCGCGTGATGCGCGGCCGGGGCAGGCTCGACGGGCTCCAGGCCGCCGACGGATCCCGGCAGGTCGTCGTCACCGCCGCCGACGGCACCGAGGAGCGGCTGACCGCCGACGCGGTGCTGATAGCGACCGGCGGCCACCCTCGGGAGATCCCGGACGCGCAGCCCGACGGCGAGCGCATCCTGAACTGGACCCAGGTCTACGACCTCGACGAGCTGCCCGAGGAGCTCATCGTCGTCGGATCCGGTGTCACCGGCGCCGAGTTCGCCGGGGCGTACCAGGCGCTCGGCTCCCGCGTCACCCTCGTCTCCTCCCGTGACCGGGTGCTGCCGGGCGAGGACCCGGACGCCGCCGCCGTGCTGGAGGACGTCTTCCGCCGCCGCGGGATGAACGTCATGGCCCGCTCCCGCGCCCAGTCCGCCAAGCGGGTCGGCGACCGGGTCGAGGTGACGCTCGCCGACGGCCGGGTCATCACCGGCTCGCACTGCCTGATGGCGGTCGGCGCGATCCCGAACACCGCGAACATGGGCCTGGAGGAGGCCGGCGTACGGCTCAAGGAGTCCGGGCACATCCTCACCGACCGGGTCTCGCGCACCAGTGCCCCCGGCGTCTACGCGGCCGGTGACGTCACCGGGATCTTCGCGCTGGCCTCGGTCGCCGCGATGCAGGGCCGGATCGCGATGTACCACTTCCTCGGCGACGCGGTCGCCCCGCTGAACCTCAAGGCCGTCTCCGCCAACGTCTTCACCGACCCGGAGATCGCCACCGTCGGCTACAGCCAGGCCGACGTCGACGCGGGCAAGATCGAGGCCCGGGTCGTCAAGCTGCCGCTGCTGCGCAACCCGCGCGCGAAGATGCAGGGCATCCGCGACGGCTTCGTCAAGATCTTCTGCCGCCCGGGTACGGGCATCGTGGTCGGCGGCTGCGTGGTCGCGCCGCGCGCCAGCGAGCTGATCCACCCCATCTCGATCGCGGTCGACAACAACCTGACGGTGGAACAGATCGCAAACGCTTTCACCGTGTACCCGTCCCTGTCCGGATCGATCGCCGAAGTGGCCCGGCAGTTGCACACCCGCAAGCTCACCGGCGAGGGCTGAGGGCCCGGAAAGCCGGGCAAATCCCGTCAAGAGCCGGCAGATCGGGCGGAGCTGCGACCGCTTCGCGATCACCCCCGAACAACGAAGGGGCCTCCTATATCACTTGGAGGCCCCTTTGAAGTACAACTTCTGTTATTCGGCGCAAACTGCTGAAAACTCACCGACGGCCAGGTTACTGTCAGTTTCGTGTTCGCTGCAGAACGTCGTCAATTGATCCTCGAAATGGTGCGCGCCAACGGGGCGGTATCGCTCCGTGAGCTCGCCCGCGTCGTCCAGACCTCCGAAGTGACCGTACGGCGGGACGTGCGGGCACTGGAGGCAGAAGGACTCCTCGACCGCCGGCACGGCGGTGCGGTCTTGCCGGGCGGTTTTACGCGGGAGTCCGGCTTTCCGCAGAAATCCCATCTCTCCACCGCGGAGAAGACCGCGATCGCCGACCTGGCCGCAGGCCTCGTCGGCGAGGGCGAGGCCATCGTGGTCGGCGCCGGAACGACCACGCAGGAGCTGGCCCGCCGGCTCGCGCGGGTCCCCGGGCTGACCGTCGTCACCAACTCGCTGCTGGTGGCACAGGCGTTGGCCCATGCCAACCGGGTCGAAGTCGTCATGACCGGCGGCACCCTGCGCGGGAGCAACTACGCGCTGGTGGGCAGCGGGGCCGAGCAGTCCCTCCAGGGGCTGCGGGTCTCCCGGGCCTTCCTCTCCGGGAGCGGCCTCACGGCGGAGCGTGGCCTGTCCACCTCCAACATGCTCTCGGCCAGCGTCGACCGGGCTCTCGTGCACGCCGCCGCGGAGGTGGTGGTCCTCGCGGACCACACCAAGCTCGGCTCGGACACCATGTTCCAGACGGTGCCCACCGAACTGATCACCCGGCTGGTGACCGACGAGCCCCCGCTGCACGACGAGCGGGCCGCCGCCGAGCTCCAGTCCCTGGCCGACCAGGGCGTGGAGGTCACGGTGGCCGGTCCGGACGCGGACGCGCCGGGCGGGGACGCTCCCCCTCCGGGGAGCCGGCCCCGGAGGGACATGCCCCTGCCCGGCCAGCGGCGCACGCAGAACGGCGGCCTGGGGCCGCAGCTGCGCAGCGCCTCCGCGCTGACGGACGTCTCGGGCGAGCAGCGGGCGCGGGTGGCGGATCTGCGACGGCGGTAGGTCCGTGTCGGGGGCGCTGCCCCCGAACCCCCGCTCCTCGAACGCCGGAGGGGCTGGATTTGGCGGCTCCGGCGTTAGCATTTCAGCCGCTCCGGCGTTTGAGGAGCGGGGTCCGGGGCGGAGCCCCGGGTTCGGGAAGGGGCGGGGCGGGGAGAAGCTCCGCGCAGCGGCCGGCCACGCCGGAGGGGCTGGATTTCGCGGACCCGCTACTTCAGCCCGCGCAGCGTCAGTCGTAGCAGCCGGTCCGCCAACTCCGGATCGTCCGGCGACTGTTCGGCCGCCAGTGCGATCGCGTTCGTCAGCTGGAGCAGGTCGTCGATGGAGACGTCGTCCCGTACGGAACCGCTCTCCTGGGCCCGCCGCAGCAGCCCCGCGCCCGCTTCCCTCAGCGGCAGGTGGCACTGCACCAGGGCCGACGTCTCGTCGCGCGAGGCGGACATCAGGGAGTGGGCCAGGCCGCGGTACTCACCCGCATGAGTGACGATCGCGCCCAGCCAGTCCACCAGCGCCCGGCACGGGGCCTCCGCCGCCGCCAGCTCCCGGGAGCGGTCCAGGAGTGAGCACAGGGCGTCCTGGAAGACCGCGTTCATCAGGGCGTCCCGGTTCGGGAAGTGCCGGTAGAGGGTGCCGATGCCCACGCCCGCCCGCCGGGCGATGTCCTCCAGCGAGGCGTCCGTGCCGTGCTCGGCGAAGGACCTGCGCGCCTCGCCCACCAGCCGGTCGTGGTTCCGTCGCGCGTCCGCGCGCATCGGCCGGGCCGCCGGCTGTGCCGTGCTCGCGTCCATCGGGATCGCCCCTGCCATGGCTTTCGCCCCTCCCTCGGTCCTCGGGACCTTCGTGGGTTCCAGGATGCCACTGCGACGAAGGGGCCCGGTCCCCGTCTTCACGACGTGGACCGGGCCCCTTCGGAGCGTGCGGGCGGTCAGTCCTTGATCTCGCAGATCAGGGCACCGGAGGAGATGGAGGCACCGACCTCGGCGGTGAGGCCCTTGATGGTGCCGGAGCGGTGCGCGTTGAGCGGCTGCTCCATCTTCATGGCCTCCAGGACGACGACGAGGTCGCCCTCCTTGACCTCCTGGCCCTCCTCCACCGCGATCTTGACGATGGTGCCCTGCATGGGCGAGGCGAGGGAGTCGCCGGAGGCGGCGGAGCCGGCCTTCTTGGCCGCGCGGCGCTTCGGCTTGGCGCCGGCCGCGAGGCCCGTACGCGCCAGGCTCATGCCCAGGGACGACGGCAGCGAGACCTCCAGGCGCTTGCCGCCGACCTCGACGACGACGGTCTCGCGACCGGCCTCGTCCTCCGCGTCCGCGTCGGCGGGCGCGGCGAAGGGCTTGATGTCGTTGACGAACTCGGTCTCGATCCACCGGGTGTGCACGGTGAAGGGGTCCGCGGTGAAGGCGGGGTCGGTGACGACGGCGCGGTGGAACGGGATCGCCGTGGCCATGCCCTCGACCTGGAACTCCGCCAGCGCGCGGGCGGCCCGCTGGAGCGCCTGCTCGCGGGTGGCGCCGGTGACGATCAGCTTGGCCAGGAGCGAGTCCCAGGCCGGGCCGATGACCGAGCCGGACTCGACGCCCGCGTCCAGGCGGACACCGGGGCCGGTGGGCGGGGCGAACAGCGTCACCGTGCCGGGGGCGGGGAGGAAGTTGCGGCCCGGGTCCTCGCCGTTGATCCGGAACTCGAAGGAGTGGCCGCGCATCGCCGGGTCGCCGTAGCCCAGTTCCTCGCCGTCGGCGATGCGGAACATCTCGCGTACGAGGTCGATGCCGGTGACCTCTTCGGTGACCGGGTGCTCGACCTGGAGTCGGGTGTTGACCTCCAGGAAGGAGATCGTGCCGTCGAGGCCGACGAGGAACTCGACCGTGCCCGCGCCGACGTAGCCGGCTTCCTTCAGGATCGCCTTGGACGCCGCGTACAGCTCGTCGTTCTGCGCCTGGGTCAGGAAGGGGGCCGGGGCCTCCTCCACCAGCTTCTGGTGGCGGCGCTGCAGCGAGCAGTCACGGGTGGAGACGACGACCACGTTGCCGTGCTGGTCGGCCAGGCACTGGGTCTCCACATGGCGCGGCTTGTCGAGGTAGCGCTCGACGAAGCACTCGCCCCGGCCGAACGCCGCGACCGCCTCGCGGACCGCGGAGTCGTACAGCTCCGGGATCTCCTCCAGCGTGCGGGCCACCTTCAGGCCGCGCCCGCCACCGCCGAAGGCGGCCTTGATCGCGATCGGGAGGCCGTTCTGCTCGGCGAACGCGACGACCTCGTCGGAGCCGGAGACCGGGTCCGGGGTGCCCGCCACGAGCGGGGCGCCCGCGCGCTGGGCGATGTGCCGGGCGGCGACCTTGTCGCCGAGGTCGCGGATGGCGGCCGGCGGCGGGCCGATCCAGGTCAGCCCGGCGTCCAGGACGGCCTGGGCGAACTCCGCGTTCTCCGACAGGAATCCGTACCCCGGGTGGATCGCGTCCGCCCCGGAGTCCGCGGCGGCCTGCAGCACCTTGGCCATGTCCAGATAGCTGGCGGCCGGGGTGTCACCGCCCAGGGCGAACGCCTCGTCAGCGGCCCGGACATGCAACGCGTCCCGGTCCGGCTCGGCGTAGACCGCGACACTCGCGATCCCCGCGTCCCGGCACGCCCGAGCAACGCGGACAGCGATTTCGCCACGGTTGGCGATGAGCACCTTGCGCACGATGACTCCCTCCTCGAAACAAGCTGAGTTTAGGGACTACCGACACGGCCGTACGACCTGTCCCCAATGGTGAGCTTGCCCACACGGAGTGTGATCCGAGGCTTGCCCCAGTAGTGAAATCCCTTGTGGCACCACGGTACGCCGGGATCCTCAACCGCACAGTAACCAGCCGGTGTGGTCCAGGTCTCTGTCATGGCAGTCAAGTCCGTACGGCGTTTCTTTGTGGACTCCCTACGAACGGTCGGTGGATTCTTTGCCCGGCGCCCGGGCCCGTCCAACCCCTTGTCCGGAGGAATACCCGCGAGTAGCGTCCGCGCTACGCACGTACCAGAGGTAACAGGGGTGGGACGCTGATGCGCAGACCGGTGGCGATCGTGACCGCGCTCGTGCTGTTCGGGGAGGCGGTGGGCATCGTGCTCATCAACGCCGTCCTGGCCACGGTCGCCGAGAACCAGAACATGTCGCTCGCCGGCCTGGACCCGGACGCCATGTCCGCCGGGACCTGGGCGATGGGCGGCGTCTGCGGGCTGCTGCTCGTCCTGTGCGGGCTGACAGCCCTGATCGCCGGGATACGCGACCGCGCACCCGGCCGCGTCGGACGGATCGTCCTGATCGGCTGCGCGGTCGTGCACGGCGTCCTCGGCGCGGTCACCGTCGGCCTGGTCGGCTGGGCCGCCTTCGCGTTCATGATGGTGGTGCTGGCTCTGCTGGTGCTCACCCTGGTCTCGTACGGGCCCGAGAGCCGCGCCGATGACGCGGTGGGCGGCGACAAGGCGGCCCCGGCGGCCGTCTGAGCGGCCCGGGACCCGGCCTCAGGCCCAGCGGCCGGAACTCACGCCCACAGCTCCGTGACCGACACGTCCAGCTCGCCCAGCAGCCGGCGCAGCAACGGCAGCGAGAGGCCGATGACATTGCCGTGGTCGCCCTCGATCGCGTCGACGAACGGGGCCGACCTGCCGTCCAGCGTGAACGCCCCCGCGACATGCAGCGGCTCGCCCGTGGCCACGTAGGCGGCGACCTCGGCGTCGCTCGGCTCGCCGAACCGTACGACCGTGGACGCCGTCGCCGACGCCGTACGGCCGGAGGCGGTGTCGATCACGCTGTGCCCGGTCCGCAGGACGCCCGCCCGGCCGCGCATCGCCTTCCAGCGGGCGGTGGCCTCCTCGGCGTCGGCGGGCTTGCCGAGCGCCTCGCCGTCCAGCTCCAGCACCGAGTCGCAGCCGATGACCAGGGCGCCCGCCGCCTCGGGGCGCTCCGCGACCACCGCCGCCTTGGCCCGGGCCAGGACGAGCGCCAGCTCGGCGGGGGTCGGGGCGCTCAGCGCGTCCTCGTCCACCCCGCTGACGATCACCTCGGGGGCGAAACCGGCCTGGCGCAGCAGACCGAGACGGGCGGGGGAGGCGGAGGCGAGCACAAGACGGCGCTGATCAGTCATGCACGCCATCGTAGAAGGGCCACCGGGTCCCACGGCAGCGGATGCCGGGGTCGGGGCTCCGGGGGTGCCGGGGAACCTTGGGCGCAGGCTCAGTGGATGCCGAGCACGAACATCGCCACCAGCATCGCCAGCGCCAGCAGCACGCCGGCTCTGCGCATCATCGCCTGGGCGTCGCGCAGTTCCTTCGGCGGCTTGTTCTCGGGATCGGACCACAGCATGGTTCCGATCCTGCTGCGCCGGGCGCCGCCGCGCCTGAGTACGGGTACTCAAGAGGCGGCGGCACCCGTCCGACTCAGGCCGGCCAGTACGTCCGCGCCCAGGCCCGGGGGCCCGGCCGCGGGCGGCCGGTGCGGGCGATACGGCCCGGGTCGGACCACTGCTCGGGCGGCAGCGGGGCGCCGGACGACACGGCGGACGCGGCGGCGGCACGCGCCTGGACCACCGCCACGGCGGCGGCCAGCTCCTCCGGGGTGGGGTTGCCCCGTACGACCTTGATCATGGGCAGACCTCTCTGTGAGCGGGTGAGCGGGTGGGCCGGTGGCTACAGCGGGATGTTGCCGTGCTTCTTCGGGGGAAGGGATTCCCGCTTGGTACGGAGTTGACGCAGGCCCTTGACGATGTGTGCCCGGGTGTCGGACGGCATGATCACCGCGTCGACGTATCCGCGCTCGGCCGCCACGTACGGGTTGAGCAGGGCGTCCTCGTAGTCCGCCATGAGCTCGGCGCGGGTCGCGTCCGGGTCCTCGGCGGCGGCGATGGTGCGCCGGTGCAGGATGTTCACCGCGCCCTGCGCGCCCATGACGGCGACCTGCGCGGTCGGCCAGGCGAGGTTGAGGTCGGCCCCCAGGTGCTTGGAGCCCATCACGTCGTACGCGCCGCCGAAGGCCTTGCGGGTGATGACGGTGATCAGCGGGACCGTCGCCTCCGCGTAGGCGTAGATCAGCTTCGCGCCGCGCCGGATGATGCCGCCGTACTCCTGGTCCACGCCGGGCAGGAAGCCCGGCACGTCCACGAAGGTGAGGACGGGGACGTTGAACGCGTCGCAGGTGCGGACGAAGCGGGCCGCCTTCTCGCTCGCGTCGATGTCCAGGCAACCGGCGAACTGCATCGGCTGGTTGGCCACGATGCCGACCGGGTGGCCCTCGACCCGGCCGAAGCCGGTGATGATGTTCGGCGCGAACAGGGCCTGGGTCTCCAGGAATTCGGCGTCGTCCAGAACGTGCTCGATCGCGGTGTGCATGTCGTACGGCTGATTCGCCGAGTCCGGGATCAGCGTGTCCAGCTCGCGGTCCTCGTTCGTGACCGTGAGATCCGCCTCCTCCGGGAAGGCCGGGGCCTCGGAGAGGTTGTTCGACGGCAGGTACGACAGCAGGGACTTGACGTACTCGATGGCGTCCTTCTCGTCGCCCGCCATGTGGTGCGCCACCCCGGAGGTGGTGTTGTGCGTACGGGCTCCGCCCAGCTCCTCGAAGCCGACGTCCTCACCGGTGACCGTCTTGATGACGTCGGGTCCGGTGATGAACATGTGCGAGGTCTGGTCGACCATCACCGTGAAGTCGGTGATCGCGGGGAGTAGACCGCGCCGCCCGCGCAGGGGCCGACGATCAGCGAGATCTGCGGGATCACGCCGGAGGCGTGCACGTTGCGGCGGAAGATCTCGGCGAAGAGACCGAGCGCCACGACGCCTTCCTGGATGCGCGCGCCGCCGCCGTCGTTGATGCCGATCACCGGGCAGCCGGTCTTCAGCGCGAAGTCCATGACCTTGACGATCTTCTCGCCGTAGACCTCGCCGAGCGAGCCGCCGAAGATCGTGAAGTCCTGCGAGTAGACGCAGACCGGGCGGCCGTCGACCGTGCCGTAACCGGTGACGACCCCGTCCCCGTACGGGCGGTTCTTCTCGATGCCGAAGTTGGTGGAGCGGTGCCGGGCGAACTCGTCGAGCTCCACGAAGGAACCCTCGTCCAGGAGCAGCTCGACCCGCTCACGGGCCGTCAGCTTGCCCTTGGCGTGCTGCTTCTCGACCGCGCGGGCCGACCCGGCGTGCGTCGCTTCGTCGATGCGGCGCGTCAGGTCCGCGAGCTTGCCGGCGGTGGTGTGGATGTCGCTTTGCGGCTCGGACATCGGGGGAGGCTCCCTGCCTGGTCACGGGGACGGCGACCGGATGGTGGTCACGGGGGGACGGGCGGTCGTCCGTCCGGCTCTGCGGCTACTGACTCGTCACGCGGATTCTGGGTTCCGCGCTGGTGCTGTGTACGGCTCTGCTCTGGCGCTCTTGTTCGTCACTCTGCGGTTACTGCCTCGTAGGGTATCGGCGCGCCTCCGGAAAGGCAGTGCGTCCTTTGCCACACCTAGGCTGGGTTGCATGACACCACCGGATGCGCCACACAACCGCTGGTCGGACCTCGACCGGCCCCCTCTCAACGCCACCGCGCTGCGCCGCGGGCTGCTGCGGCCGGAGGCGCTGTGGGCGTCGCTGGAGGTCGTGGAGTCCACCGGATCCACCAACACCGACCTCGCCGAGCGGGCCCGCGCCGGGGCGGCGGCCGAGGGCGCGGTGCTGGTCGCCGAGGAGCAGACCGCGGGGCGCGGGCGGCTGGAGCGGAGCTGGACCGCGCCGCCCCGCTCCGGTCTCTTCCTCTCGGTCTACCTGGAGCCGGGCGACATCCCGGTGGAGCGGTGGGGGTGGGTGCCGCTGCTGGCCGGGGTGGCCGCCGCGACCGGGCTCGCCAAGTCGGCCGGTGTCGACATGTCGCTGAAGTGGCCCAACGACTTGTTGGTCACGGTGGAGGGCGAGGAGCGCAAGACCGGCGGCATCCTCGGCGAGTTCGCCGGGGACGGCATCGTCGTGGGCCTCGGCATCAACGTCTCCCTGCGCGCCGGTGAACTGCCCGCCCCCACCGCAGGCTCCCTCGCCCTCGCCGGGGCGGTCTCCACCGACCGGGAGACCCTGCTGCGGGCCGTCCTGCGCTCGCTGGAGCACTGGTACGGCGCGTGGAAGGCGGCCGACGGCGACGCGGCGGCGAGCGGGCTCCAGGCCGCCTACGCCGCGGGCTGCGCGACGCTCGACCGCAGGGTGCGGGCCGAGCTGCCGGGGGTGCGTCCCTGGTCGGCGAGGCGGTCGCGATCGACGGGGACGGCCGGCTGGTCCTCTCCACCGAGGACGGGCTCCAGCAGCCGGTGTCGGCCGGGGACATCGTCCACCTGCGCGGCGCGGCGGGCGGCCTGACCTGAGGCGGCCCCCGGCCCCCGACGGCGTACGGGCCCGAGGTGGCCGCCGCCCCGACGGCGTACGGACCCGAGGTGGCCGCCGCCCCCGATGGCGTACGGACCTGAGAGCGCTTCCGCCGCGGATGTCACGCGCGACCCACCGAGGACGGGCGACCAAGGACGTGAGCCAGAGCACACCTGCCGTATTGTTGAGGCGATCCAGCGACAGATCACTGTTGGGGCGATCAGCGACAGATCGGCAGGCAGTGCGCAGGGAACGGGCAGGAGGCGGCTGGTGACCGTCGGCGACACGTCGTCCGGCGCGGGTGAGGAGCCCGGGGCGGACTCCTCGGTCCACGCCACACCCCACCACGAGGTCGACCACACGGTGGAACCGACCGACGATCCCCTCGCCATCCGCCTCGAAGCGCTGATCCTGGGGGCCGACCGGCGCTACACGCCGTTCCAGGCGGCCCGCACCGCCGGGGTCTCGATGGATCTGGCCTCCCGGTTCTGGCGGGCCATGGGCTTCGCCGACATCGGCCAGGCCAAGGCGCTCACCGAGGCCGACGTCCTCGCCCTGCGGCGGCTCGCCGGTCTCGTCGAGGCGGGGCTGCTCAGCGAGCCGATGGCGATCCAGGTCGCCCGCTCCACCGGGCAGACCACCGCCCGGCTGGCCGAATGGCAGATCGACTCGTTCCTGGAGGGTCTGACCGAGCCGCCCGAGCCCGGCATGACCCGCACCGAGGTCACCTATCCGCTGGTCGAGCTGTTGCTCCCGGAGCTCCAGGAGTTCCTGGTCTACGTGTGGCGGCGCCAGCTGGCCGCCGCCACCGGGCGGGTCGTGCAGGCGGCGGACGACGAGGAGATGGTCGACCGGCGGCTCGCCGTCGGCTTCGCGGACCTCGTCGGCTTCACCCGGCTGACCCGGCGCCTGGAGGAGGAGGAGCTGGGCGAGCTGGTCGAGTCTTTCGAGACGACCGCCGCCGACCTGGTCGCCGCGCACGGCGGCCGGCTGATCAAGACCCTCGGCGACGAGGTCCTCTTCGCCGCCGACGACGCCGGCACGGCCGCCGAGATAGCGCTCCGGCTGATCGAGGCGATGTCCCAGGACGAGACGATGCCCGCCCTGCGCGTCGGCATCGCCTTCGGCACGGTCACCACCCGGATGGGCGATGTCTTCGGCACCACGGTGAACCTCGCCAGCCGGCTCACCTCGATAGCTCCGAAGGACGCCGTCCTGGTCGACGGGGCGTTCGCCAAGGAGCTCGTCCGCCACGGCGACGCCCCGGAGTCCGAGGCGCAGGCCGCCGAGGCCGTCGCGGCAGCCGCCGAACGGGCCCGGCTCGCTGAGAAGGAGGGCCGCGAGCCCGACGACGAGCCGCCGCTGCCGACGTACCGCTTCGGGCTCCAGCCGATGTGGCAGCGCCCGGTGCGCGGGCTCGGCGTGGTGGAGCCCTGGCTGCTGGCCCGCCGGGGCAAGACCGGCTCCTGAGCGGTTACGGCATCGGTCACGGCTTCGCCCTGTCGGCGGTCCGGTGGTCCTGCATAGGATTCCTGCCGGGTAACGCTCGTTAACGGGCGCAGTCGACCGACAGGGGTGCAGTCATGACCGTCACGTCCGAGCAGCGGTTCGGGGAGTTCGTCGTCGTACGGCGGCACGAGGGGCAGGACCACGTCGCCGAGCTGGTCCTCGACCGCCCGAAGGCCATGAACGCCGTCTCCACCGACATGGCCCGCTCGATCGCCGCCGCCTGCGCCGCGCTCGGCGCCGACCGGGACGTCCGGGCCACCGTCCTGACCTCCAGCCATGAGCGGGCCTTCTGCGTGGGCGCGGACCTCAAGGAGCGCAACTCCTTCTCCGACGCCGACCTCGTCCGCCAGCGGCCCACCGCCCGAGCCGCCTACACCGGGGTCCTGGAGCTGCCGATGCCGGTGATCGCCGCCGTGCACGGCTTCGCCCTCGGCGGCGGCTTCGAACTCGCCCTCGCCTGCGATGTGATCGTCGCCGACGCCACCGCCGTGGTCGGGCTGCCCGAGGTGTCCGTGGGTGTCATCCCGGGCGGCGGCGGTACGCAGTTGCTGCCGCGCCGGGTGGGCGCGGCCCGCGCCGCCGAGCTGGTGTTCAGCGCCCGCCGTGTCGAGGCCGCCGAGGCGCGCGAACTGGGGCTGGTGGACGAGCTGGTCGAGGCGGGCCGGGATCGCGACGAGGCTCTCGCGCTGGGTGCCCGGATCGCCGCCAACTCCCCGGTCGGGCTGCGGGCGGCCAAGAAGGCGCTCCGGCTGGGGCAGGGGCTCGATCTGCGGGCGGGCCTGGAGGTCGAGGACGCGGCCTGGCGGTCGGTGGCCTTCTCCGGCGACCGGGCGGAGGGCGTGGCCGCGTTCAACGAGAAGCGGCGCCCGGACTGGCCCGGCGAGTGACGACGCGCGTGCGTGACACAGGGTGACGCGGCGGTCGGAAATAGTTGAAATTAGTTACGCATCAAACTGATCAAAAAGGGACAAATCTACATAGGCTGTAGAAATGGGTGGTGACGACGAACGGCTGCGGGCCGTGGTTTCGCTGGCGCAGACCATGGCCGCGGCCTACACGCCGCGCGAATCGTGGCGGGCGGCGGCGCTGGGCGCCTGCGAGGCGTTGAGCGGCAGTTTCGCCGCGCTCTCCGTGTGGGAGCGGGACCGGGGCAGGCTGCGGGTGCTGGTGAACGCGGGGCAACGGGCCGAGGGGGAGGAGGAGTTCCCCGAGGAGGAGGCCTACCCGGTCCACGAGTTCCCGGAGATCACCGAGTTCCTGCACGAGCGCTGGGCCGGCGGCGGCGAACCCGACGCCTGGGTGGAGACCGCCGACGGGCTGGCCGGAGCGGGCGGACCGGCGCGCGGCGCCCGTCCGTACTGCCATCAGCGGGTCGCCGCGCTGCGGCGGCGCGGCCGGGGCTGCTGCGTGGTCGCGCCGATCGTGCTGCACGGCCGGGCGTGGGGCGAGCTGTATGTGGCGCGGCCGGCCGGGCAGCCCGTCTTCGACCGGGCCGACGCCGACTTCGCGACCGTGCTCGCCGCCGTCGTGGCCTCGGGGATCGCCCAGACCGAACGCCTGGAGGAGGTCCGCAAGCTGGCCTTCACCGACCCGCTGACCGGCCTCGCCAACCGCCGCGCCGTCGACATCCAGCTCGACGAGGCCGTCGAGCGGCACCGGGTCGACGACACGGTCGTCAGCCTCGTCGTCTGCGACCTGAACGGCCTCAAGGCGGTGAACGACACCCACGGCCACGCGGTCGGCGACCGTCTGCTGGAACGTTTCGGCTCGGTGCTGTCGCTGTGCGGGGCGATGCTGCCCGAGGCGCTCGCGGCCCGGCTCGGCGGTGACGAGTTCTGCCTGCTCGCGGCGGGACCGCCGGCCGACGCGGTCGTCGGGGTCGCCGTCGAGCTCTGCGACCGGGCGGCGGTGATCGAGCTGGGCGACGGGGTCGCCTGCGGGGTCGCGTCGACCGGCGACCCGATCGGTCCGGTGCGCTCGGCCCGGCGGCTGTTCCGGCTCGCGGACGCCGCCCAGTACCGGGCCAAGGCCGCACGCTCCCAGGGGCCGGTGGTGGCCGGACGGGACGGCGAGGTCATCCGGCTCGCGGACTCCCCGCCGAAGTCCGCGCACGACCGGCGCAGGCTGCGCGGCAACCGGCCGTGAGCCCGCCGGTGCCGTAAGGGGCCCTGTGCGGCAGCACTAGTGACATGGCGGGTTTCAGTCCGTACGCTGCTGAATATGGATATGCACACTGTCGTGGTGGGGACGTCCGGAACCACCGCCGAGGACGTCGTCGCCGTGGCCCGCCACGGCGCCCGGGTCGAGCTCTCCGCCGCCGCCGTGGACGCGCTCGCCGCCGCCCGTCTCATCGTGGACGCGCTCGCCGCCAAGCCCGAGCCGGTCTACGGCGTCTCCACCGGCTTCGGCGCCCTCGCGAGCCGCCACATCAGCCATGAGCTGCGGGCCCAGCTCCAGCGCAACATCGTCCGCTCGCACGCGGCCGGGATGGGCCCGCGCGTCGAGCGCGAGGTCGTCCGCGCGCTGATGTTCCTCCGGCTCAAGACGGTCGCCTCCGGTCACACCGGCGTACGCCCCGAGGTCGCGCAGACCATGGCGGACCTGCTGAACGCGGGCATCACGCCCGTCGTCCACGAGTACGGCTCGCTCGGCTGCTCCGGCGACCTCGCGCCCCTCTCGCACTGCGCGCTCACCCTGATGGGCGAGGGCGACGCGGAGGGCCCCGACGGCACGGTCCGCCCGGCCGGCGAACTGCTCGCCGCGCACGGCATCGCGCCGGTGGAGCTCGCCGAGAAGGAGGGCCTGGCCCTCCTCAACGGCACCGACGGCATGCTCGGCATGCTGGTCATGGCCCTCGCCGACCTGAAGAACCTCTACACCTCCGCCGACATCACCGCCGCCCTCTCCCTGGAGGCGCTGCTCGGCACGGACAAGGTGCTCGCCCCCGAACTGCACGCCATCCGCCCGCACCCCGGCCAGGGCGTCAGCGCGGACAACATGCTGCGGGTGCTGGCCGGTTCGGAGCTGACGGGCCATCACCAGGACGACGCGCCCAGGGTCCAGGACGCCTACTCCGTACGCTGTGCCCCCCAGGTCAACGGAGCGGGCCGCGACACCCTCGACTACGCGGCCGTCGTCGCGGGCCGCGAACTGGCCTCCTCCGTCGACAATCCGGTGGTCCTGCCCGACGGACGGGTGGAGTCCAACGGCAACTTCCACGGCGCGCCCGTCGCGTACGTCCTGGACTTCCTCGCGATCGTCGCCGCCGACCTCGGCTCCATCTGCGAACGCCGCACCGACCGGCTGCTCGACAAGAACCGCTCGCACGGTCTGCCGCCGTTCCTCGCGGACGACGCCGGGGTCGACTCCGGTCTGATGATCGCCCAGTACACCCAGGCCGCCCTGGTCAGCGAGATGAAGCGGCTCGCGGTCCCCGCCTCCGCCGACTCCATCCCGTCCTCCGCGATGCAGGAGGACCACGTCTCCATGGGCTGGTCCGCCGCGCGCAAGCTCCGTACCGCCGTGGACAACCTGACCCGGATCGTCGCCGTCGAGCTGTACGCGGCGACCCGCGCCGTCGAACTGCGCGCCGCCGAGGGCCTCGTCCCCGCCCCGGCCTCGCAGGCCGCCGTGGCCGCGCTGCGGGCCGCCGGAGCCGAGGGCCCGGGCCCGGACCGCTTCCTCGCGCCGGACCTGGCCGCCGCCGACACGTTCGTACGGGAAGGGCGCCTGGTCGCGGCCGTGGAGCCGGTCACCGGGCCGCTGGCCTGAGCCGGTCCCTTACGCGTACGGAGGAGGGTCCCCGCGCCGGGGGTGCGGGGACCCTCCTCGTCTGCCCGCGCGTACCGGGTCAGTGGGCCGAGCGCGTCCCCGAGTGGCGTACCGAGTACGTGACGAAGCCCGCGCCGATACCCAACAGGGCGGTACCGCCGATGAGATACGGGGTGGTGGCCAGGCCCGGACCGGTGTCGGCGAGACGCGCCTCGGAGGCGTCGTCGGCCTGGCCGGCGGTCCGGTCGGACGTGGCGGCCGGGCCGCCCTGCTGCTCGGCGTTCTCACCGGTCGCGTTGGCCGACGGGACGAACCAGAGAGCGGCCAGCAGAGAGCCTGCGGCGGTGGCGGTCAGCAGTGTGCGACGAGCGACGGACACAGATTCGATCCCCTTGCGACAAACATGAGTTAGCCCCGTGGACCGATGCTAAGCAAAGCAGCGGGTCGGTGGAAAGTCGCGGCCCCGCCGGGCCGTACGCTCCGGCCATGAGCACAGATGAGACATCCAGGTTTGTTCGACTTCGCGTCGAGATGGTGCTGGAGGTCACCGACCTCGACGCCCTCACCGGCACCGCCCTCGAATCGATCGCCGCCGAGTACGGGGAGCCCGTCGCCGGCGTCGGCGGGAGCGAGTCCGCCGAGGAGCGGATGCATGCCGAGGCCACGGTCCGGGCAGACGGTGCAGAGGCCCTCGCCTCACTGGTCGACCCCTTCGACCTGGTCAGCGAGGTGCCCGGGGTCGAGCTGGCCCAGGCCTCCTGGAGCAGCGAGTCCATCGAGTACGACCCCGACGCGGAGGACTGGGACGACGCGGACGACGGCGAGGAGGGTCTTTTCCTGCCGCGGGACGGGGACGACGAGGAGGGGTACGCAGACACGGTCGCGCACAATGGGAAGAACGACGGCGAGGACGGTGACCCCGCGCAGCGGGTGTGACGTGTGAGAACACCGGCCCCGGCCCCGCTCTGCTGCGGACCGGGGCCGCGCCGTGCGGCGGAGGGAACCGGGGCCCTGCCACGGGAACCACGACCGCCGGGGCGGCGTCGATGAGTGGTGTTCCCCACATCTGTCGAGGATGCGGAACGGACCGCCCTTTCCGGGTGTTCTTGGAACATTGACGGGGAATGCCGCCTGGCGGTCCCGTCCGGGGATTTTGGGGAATCGGCAACGATGGAGAAGCGTGTGATGACGGACAGCAAGCGGCGCAAGGGCCTCGTGGCCGTGTCCGCACTGCTCGGCGGCGTGCTGGTGCTTTCGGCCTGTACCGACGACGGCGACAAGGGTGGCAAGGCGAACACCGGCACCTCGGAGTCCTCGCAGCAGGACGTCGACAAGGCGGCAGCCGCGGACGCCTCCGAGGCGCAGATAGCGATCAAGCCGAAGAACGGCGCCACCAACGCCAGCATCAACAACGCGGCCCAGGTCACCGTCACCAAGGGCAAGCTGACCAAGGTCGTCATGACGACGCAGGACGGCACCCCGGTCGAGGGCACGCTGGCGGCCGACGGCTCCAGCTGGAAGCCCACGGACCAGCTGGAGCGCTCCACCACGTACAAGATCGACGCCACGGCGGCCGACTCGAAGGGCCGCGAGGCCCACGAGAACAGCTCCTTCACCACCGTCTCGCCCGACAACAGCTTCATCGGGAACTTCACCCCCGAGGACGGCTCCACGGTCGGCGTCGGAATGCCGGTCTCGATCAACTTCAACAAGGAGATCACGGACAAGAAGGCCGTCCAGGACGGCATCACCGTGAGCTCCAGCAGCGGCCAGGAGGTCGTGGGCCACTGGTTCAACGGCCAGCGCCTGGACTTCCGCCCGCAGGACTACTGGCAGGGCGGCTCCACCGTCACCCTGAAGCTGGCGCTCGACGGCGTCGAGGGCGCGGACGGCGTCTTCGGCGTCCAGCAGAAGACCGTCACCTTCAAGATCGGCCGCAACCAGGTCTCCACCGTCGACGCGAAGACCAAGCAGATGACGGTCACCCGCGACGGCAAGACGATCAAGACGATCCCGATCTCCGCGGGCTCCCCCGACAACCCCACGTACAACGGTCAGATGGTGATCTCCGAGAAGCACAAGGAGACCCGGATGAACGGCGCCACCGTCGGCTTCACCGATGACGACGGCAAGGGCGAGTACGACATCAAGGACGTGCCGCACGCCATGCGCCTGTCCACGTCGGGCACCTTCATCCACGGCAACTACTGGGGCAAGGGCATCTTCGGCAACGCCAACACCAGCCACGGCTGCGTGGGCCTCGCCGACGTGAAGGGCGCGAACGACCCCAACGCCCCCGGCGCCTGGTTCTACGACAACTCGATGGTCGGCGACGTGGTCATCGTCAAGAACTCCCCGGACAAGACGATCACCCCGGACAACGGCCTCAACGGCTGGAACATGAGCTGGGCGGAGTGGACGGCCGGCTCCCAGGCCTGATCCACCCACCGGCTCCCCTCCCGGTCCGCCGGTTCCCCTTCTCCGCACCACCCCGTCCCCGCCCGAAGGCGGCGGCCCCGGAATCCCGGGGCCGCCGCCTTCGGCGTGTCCGGGCCCGGCCGGCCCCGTCCCGCGCGATCTCCGCATGACGTCCGAGGTAATCGACGGTCTCCGTTCCGTCCGGCAGGATCGTGGGTGTCACGAAGAGCACCGACCCGATCGCACGGAGGACCGGACCATGACCGCGTACGCCATCGTTCACCTGCACCCCGCCGACGGCCCCGTGCCGGACGAGGTGCTGCACTACATCGAGCGGGTCCAGGCCACCTTCGAGCCCTACGGAGGCCGCTTCCTGGTGCACGGCGTCGAGGTGGAGGTGGTGGAGGGGGCGTGGCCGGGCGCGGTGGTCATGGTGGGCTTTCCCGGAGTGGCGGAGGCCCGCGCCTGGTACGCGTCCCCGGCCTACCAGGAGATTCTGCCGCTGCGCACCCGGCACATGAGCGGAGACATGGTGATCGTCCCGGGCGTCGGCCCGGAGTACGACGCGCCGGCCACGGCGGCGGCGATGCGGGCGGCGCGGGACCGTACAGCGGCGGAGGCCGAGGACCCGGCTCAGCCCGTACGGCCCTCCGCCCGCGCCCCACGGTAGCTCCGCCGGACCTGCGGAGCGGCGGGCCGGCCGGGGCGCCGCCGCTCGCTCCTGGGCTGCCCACCCAGGTCGCGAGGGGGACAATGGAGCAGCCGGGAGATGCGTGCCGGCACATGGTCCGCACCGGCGGACGACAGCCAGAGCGGGGGCCGGGAGGAGCCTGGGCCATGGGTGCCACCGAGCGTTTCCACGGCGATCCCGGCTCGTCGGCTGTGGCCCCGTCGGGACCCGGTGGCCTGCTGGACGTGCTGAACGTGGCCGCTGTCCTCCTGAACGCCGAAGGCAGGATCGACCTCTGGAGCCCCCAGGCCGAGATCCTTTTCGGCTACAGCGCCGAGGAGGCCCTGGGCGAGTACGCGGGCCATCTGCTGATCGACAAGGAGCATCTCGACACGGTGCTGGCGCTCTTCGCCCGGGTCATGGACGACGGCGAGAGCTGGGCAGGCGTCTTTCCCGTCCGGCGCAAGGACGGCAGCACACGGGTGGTGGAGTTCCGCAACATGCGGCTCCAGGACGACCAGCGCGAGTACTGGGCCCTCGGGCTGGCCACCGACCGGACGACGCTGCGGCGGGTGGAGCGGAACCTGGCCCTGTCCGCCCAGCTCGTGTCCCAGGCGCCGATCGGCCTCGCCATGCTGGACACCGACCTCCGGTACATCTCCGTCAACCCCGCGGAGGAACGGATGAACGGGGTGCCGGCCGCCGAGCACGTCGGCCGGCACGTCCGGGAGGTGCTGCCCTTTCTCGACGCGGCCTTCGAAGGTGCCATGCGCGAGGTCCTGGCCTCCGGGACACCGATCGTGGACCAGTACACCGTGGGCCGCACGCCGGCCGACCCGGACCATGACCACGCCTGGTCGGTCTCGTTCTACCGGCTCGCGTCCTCCGACGGGAAAATCCTGGGAGTGGCCACCTCCAGCGTCGATGTCACCGACCGGCATCGCGCCGTGGAGGAACAGCGCCGGACCGCCCTCACCCTCCAGCGCAGCCTGCTGCCCCACCCACCCGCACAGCGGCCGGGGCTGGAGATCGCCTTCCGCTACCGCCCCGCCCAGGCGACGATCGAGATCGGCGGGGACTGGTTCGACGTCATTCCCTGGCCGGCGACAAGACCGCCCTCGTCGTCGGCGACGTCATGGGCAGCGGTGTGACCGCCGCGGCCACGATGGGCCAGCTGCGCACCGCCACGCGAACCCTGGCCGATCTCGATCTGCCCCCGGCCCGGGTCCTGCACCACCTCGACCACATCACGGACGGCCTCGACACCATCGCGACCTGCGTCTACGCCGTTTTCGACCCCCGCACCGAGCGATGCGACCTATCCGTTGCCGGGCACCTGCCGCCCGTCCTCCTGCGTCCGGACGGCAGACGCGAACTGCTCGACCTGCCCACCGGCGCGCCCCTGGGAGGCTGCGGCATCTCCTTCGAATCCACCTCCATCGCTGTCGAGCGGGGAGACCAGGTCGTCCTCTACACCGACGGCCTCGTCGAGACGCGCGACCAGCCGATCGACGCACGCCTGAACGCCCTCCTCGACGTTCTCGACGACCCAAGCCGTTCGTTGGACGCCACCTGCGACCTGCTCCTGCACACCCTGCGGCACAGCGGAGAGCGCGACGACGTAGCCCTGCTCATCGCCCGGGCCGGTGCCGGCCCCGCAGGGCGAGGCGAAGGGCGGGATCAGTCCGTACGCCCCCGCACAGCCGCCCGGTAGGACCGCAGATCGCTGCGCCGCACCTGGCGTACCCCCGCGAGGTCCTCGTACGGCTCGGGGCGTCCCGCGGGGCGCTCGGGGCCGCCGCCGGCCGCCGCCGGGCCGCGGAGCCGGCGCCAGGGCTGGAGCGGCAGCCAGAGGAGCCCGTACAGCCAGCGCAGCACCAGCCGGCGGAAGCCCGGCCGGCCCGCGTCGGGCAGCCGGATCACCCGGACGCCCATGATCAGCTTTCCGGCGCTCGCCCGGACGGCCATGGTCAGCAGCACCTGGTTGGCGAACGACAGCACGATCAACTGGACGACCAGCAGGGCGATCGCGCGCCCCGTCCCGCCGGAGGCCAGGCAGGACCGCACGAGCAGCCCGACGGCCAGCAGGCACAGATAGGCGTCGAGCCCGACCGCCAGATACCGGCGCATGTCAGCCGTGCCCTTGGGCAGGCGCGGCTGCCTGTGGGGCCCCGGGGCGGGATAGGCGGCAGGGCGGGCGTAGGCCGGATACGCCGCTCGCGCGGGCGCCTGCGCCGGGGGCGGCGGGGGCGGGGCCGGGCGGGACCCCGGCGGGCCGTTCGCGGCCCGGTGCGCCCCGCGCGACGCCCTCAGCGCGTCAGGAGGCCGCCCTCTCCGACGCCCCCGTGGCTTGGTCATGGGGGCATCATGACTGATCGTCAGGCGGGGTGTCCCCGTTCCTGGCCGGTAACAAGCGCACCGGCCCCTTGTTTCACCGGGCCCGCACGGTCCGCACGGCGGCGCCTTGCCGCGGGTACGCGTCCGGAAGCGGGGGAAACGCCTGATCCTGGCCACTATGTGGATGGCCCTCGAAGATCATCGGGCCGCGTTGGACAATCGGACCGGTGGCGCCCCCCGGGACGGGGGCGCCGACGCGCACGAGCCGACCACGGAAGGTTTTGATCAGATGCCGGTCATCCCCGACTCGCCCGACTCCGCCCGCACCCAGGACGCCGCAGCCCGTGTCATCGAGCCGCTCTTCGCCGAGATCCTGCGCCGCAACCAGGGTGAGCAGGAGTTCCACCAGGCGGTCCGCGAGGTCCTGGAGACGCTCGGGCCGGTACTGACGCAGCGCCCCGAGTTCGTCGACGCCCGCATCATCGAGCGCATATGCGAGCCGGAGCGCCAGCTGATCTTCCGGGTGCCGTGGTCGGACGACTCCGGCGACATCCACGTCAACCGCGGCTTCCGGGTGGAGTTCTCCAGCTCGCTCGGCCCCTACAAGGGCGGCCTGCGCTTCCACCCCTCGGTCAACCTCGGCATCGTGAAGTTCCTCGGCTTCGAGCAGATCTTCAAGAACGCCCTCACCGGCATGCCCATCGGCGGCGGCAAGGGCGGCGCGGACTTCGACCCCAAGGGCCGGTCCGACGCCGAGATCATGCGGTTCTGCCAGTCCTTCATGACCGAACTCCACCGCCACCTGGGCGAGTACACGGACGTTCCCGCCGGTGACATCGGCGTCGGCGGCCGGGAGATCGGCTACCTCTTCGGCCAGTACAAGCGGATCACCAACCGTTACGAGTCCGGCGTCCTCACCGGCAAGGGCCTCGGCTGGGGCGGCGCGCAGGCCCGTACGGAGGCCACCGGCTACGGCACCGTCCTGTTCACCGCCGAGATGCTGCGCAGCCGGGGCGAGTCCCTGGAGGGCCAGACCGTCGCGGTCTCCGGCTCGGGCAACGTGGCCATCTACGCCATCGAGAAGGCCCAGCAGCTCGGCGCGACCGTCATCACCTGCTCGGACTCCGGCGGTTACGTCGTCGACGAGAAGGGCATCGACCTCGCCCTCCTCAAGGAGATCAAGGAGGCCGGCCGGGGCCGGGTCTCCGAGTACGCCCAGCGGCGCGGCGCCCACGCCCGGTTCGTGCCCGGTACGGGCGTGTGGTCGGTCCCCGTGGACGTGGCCCTGCCCTGCGCCACGCAGAACGAACTCCACGAGGCCGACGCGCTGAACCTCGTACGCAACGGGGTCAAGGCGGTCGCGGAGGGCGCCAACATGCCCACCACGCCGGAGGCGGTCCGCATCCTCCAGGAGGCGGGCGTCGCCTTCGCCCCGGGCAAGGCGGCCAACGCGGGCGGGGTCGCGACGAGCGCGCTGGAGATGCAGCAGAACGCGTCGCGGGACTCGTGGACCTTCGCCCACACCGAGGAGCGCCTCGCCGAGATCATGCGGCACATCCACGACTCCTGCTACACGACGGCCGAGCGCTACGGCAGCCCCGGCAACTACGTGGTGGGCGCGAACATCGCGGGCTTCGAACTGGTCGCGGACGCGATGCTGGCGCAGGGGCTGATCTGACGGACGCCGGAGGGATGCGGGCCGGGGAGGGGCCGATGCCTCCCCGGCGGTCCTCGGCGGCCTGATCCTCACCTTCCTGTTCACAGCGCTCTCTCGGCGACCATCCCGTCGCCGGAGCGCTCGTTCCTCGAACACCGCCGTCTGTCACGGAACTTCGCCGACAGCAGATCCGCCCGGAGCGCAACGCCCATCCCGTGCCGAGGGGGCACCGCCCTCCTAATCTGGGACGGTGACCATCCGATCGACGAACCAGGCCGACGTGATCCCCCTGCGCCCGCTCCCGACGGCGGCGGACCCGGCACCCCGGGACCTGCCCCGGGAGCCGCTCTGGCGCGACCTCGTCGGGGAGGTGCTGCGCCGCGAACGCCGGGCCCAGGGAAGGACGTTGAAGGACGTGTCCGAGGCGTCCCGGATCTCCATGGCGTACCTCTCCGAGGTGGAGCGCGGCCGCAAGGAGGCCTCCTCGGAGGTGCTGGCCGCCGCGGCCCAGGCGCTCGGCCTGAGCCTTGCCGACGTCCTGGCGCTGGCCGGGGAGCGGCTGGTGAGCCTCACGGCGGCCCGCACCCGGAGCCGGTCCCGGTCGCTGGGGGCGGCGAGCGGGCACCGGTCGGTACGGACGGCCGGCCCCGTCCGTCCGACCGGCCCTGCGGGTCCGATGGGTGGCGTGCTGCTGGCGGCCTGAGCGACGGGCGGCGGGTGCTGCCGGAGGCCCGGCCCCGGCTCAGCCCTCGGCCGGGGCCACGCCGATCGGGCAGGAGACGCCCGTGCCGCCGATACCGCAGTAGCCGCCCGGGTTCTTGTCCAGGTACTGCTGGTGATACGCCTCCGCCGGCCAGAACGGGCGGCCCTCGGCCGGGAGGATCTCCGTGGTGATCTCCTTGTGGCCCGAGGCCGTCAGGACCTTCTGGTACGCCTCACGGGAGGCGTCGGCCGCGGCTGCCTGGGCGGGGGAGTGCGTGTAGATCGCGGAGCGGTACTGGGTGCCCACGTCGTTGCCCTGGCGGAAGCCCTGGGTCGGGTTGTGCGACTCCCAGAACAGCTTCAGCAGCTCCTCGTACGACACGACGGCCGGGTCGAAGACGACGCGTACCGCCTCCGTGTGGCCGGTCAGGCCCGAGCAGGCCTCCTCGTACGTGGGGTTCTCCGTGTAGCCGCCCTGGTAGCCGACCAGCGTCGTCCACACGCCCTCCGTCTGCCAGAACTTCCGCTCAGCACCCCAGAAGCAGCCCAGGGCGAAGTCCGCCACCTCCAGGCCCTCCGGGTACGGGCCCGCCAGCGGGTTGCCGAGGACCGTGTGGCGGGAGGGGACGGTGAATTCGGGGACGGGGCGGCCGCGCAGGGCCTGCTCCGGGGTGGGGAGCACGGGGGTGCGGTGGTTCAGGAACATGCGGGGCTCCTCCGGGGGGTCGGTGTTCGGTACGTACAACAAGGGAGCGGCCGCCAGGATTCCGGCGCGGCACTCACGCGGGGGCCTCGGTGACATCTGCCAGGGCCCGGGCGAAGCCCCGCGTCCGGGCCGTCTCGTGGTTCCGGTGCCACACCAGCGCGAGGGAGGACTCCGGGAGGCCGGTCACCGGGACGAAGGTCACCGCGTGGCTGCCGTAGTAGTCGGCCGTCGGGTCGCACAGCAGCATCCCGCCCCGGCCCGCCCGTACCAGGGCGAGGCCCTCCTGCAGACTGCCCACCGCGGGCCCCGCCGGGATCGCGCGGCCACCGGGCGTGACGACCGGGGCCTGGGCGAGGCGCCAGTACTCCGGGGCCGCCCCCGCGACGCCGATGAGCGGGCAGCCCGCCAGGTCCTCGGCGTCGATGCCGGGGCGGCGCGCGTACGGGTGCCGGTCGGAGACGGCCAGGGTCAGCGGCCGGGCGGAGAACACCGCGCCGAGCACCAGCGCGTCGTCCCGGACCGGCATCAGCACCACCGCCGCGTCCACCTCGCCCCGGTGCACCGCGCCGAACGGATCCGAGAGCGGTATCTCCACGATCTCGGCGGCGCAGTGGGGATGCCCGTCCCGGAACGCCGTGACCGCCCGCATGAACGGGTCGTTCGCCGTCCCCTGGAAGCCGACGCGGAACACCCCGCCCACGCCGCGCGCCGCCTCCCGGACCTCGCCGATCGTCTCCACGATCGCGTCGAAGGCCGGCCGCAGCCCCGCGTGCAGCTGCTCGCCGAGCGGGGTGAGCCGGACCCGGCGGCTCGTGCGGTCGACCAGCCGTCCGCCGATCCTGCTCTCCAACGCCCGCAGCAGCTGGCTGATCCGGCTCTGCGAGAGATAGAGGCGCTCCCCGGCCCGGCCGAAGTGGAGCTCGTCGGCCAGCGCGAGGAAGGCCTCCAGCTCGCGGATCTCCGGATTGCTCATGTGCCCCCGCCTTCCTGCTCCGGAACGATGAGTCCAGCTCATGGAAGGATGAGAAGTCGGCCGTTGTTCCCGCTCTCCGGCCCCGATTGGCTGGGGAAATGACGCAGGTTCAGGAATCCTCAGGCGCCCGGGCCGCCCGCCCGGCACCCCGGCGCAACGGCTGGCCCGGCGTGGCGGCCCTCGCGCTCGGCACGTTCACCGTGGTCACCTCCGAGATGCTGCCCGTCGGGCTGCTCACACCGATGGGCCGCTCGCTCGGCGTCCCGGAGGGCGTCGCCGGACTGACGCTGACCATCACCGGCCTCGTCGCGGCGCTCTCCGCCCCCGCCCTCGTCCCGCTGCTCGGCCGCGCCGACCGGCGCAGGGCCCTGTGCGTGCTGATCGCCGTTCTGGTCGTCGGCAACCTCGGTGCTGCCTGGGCGCCCGACTTCGCGACCATGGTCGTCGCCCGCGTCCTGGTCGGCGTCGGCATGGGCGGTGTCTGGGCCGTCGCCGCCGGGCTCGCGGTCCGTCTGGTCCCGGCGACGTCCGCGGGCACGGCCACGTCCCTGGTCTTCAGCGGTATCGCCGTGGCGTCCGTGCTCGGCGTTCCGGCCGGAACGTACCTCGGGGACCTCGCCGGCTGGCGCGCCGCGTTCCTGGCGGCCGCCGGCCTCGGGGCCGTGGTGCTCGTCGCCGCGGCGCTCCTGCTGCCCCGGCTGCCCGCCGAGCGCACCGTTCCGTTCGGTGGCGCGCTGCGGTTGTCCCGCGACCCCCGGCTGCGAACGGGACTCCTCGTCGTCGCCTTCCTCGTCACCGGGCACTTCGCCGCGTACACGTACATCAGGCCGGTCCTGGAGGACGTCTCCGGCGTCGGCGCGGGCACGATCGGCGTCCTGCTGCTGGTGTACGGGATCGCCGGCGTGGCCGGGAACTTCCTCGCCGGAGCGGGGGCGGCCCGCTCCCCGCGCAGCACGCTGCTGGTGATCGGCACGGTCCTGGCGGTCACCGTCGCCGCGCTGCCGTGGCTGGGCGGTTCCCCGCCGTCGCGGCCGTCCTGATGGTGCTCTGGGGCCTCGGCTACGGCGGTGTCTCGGTGAGCACGCAGACCTGGGTGCTGCTCGCCGCCCCCGGCGCCCGTGAGGCCGCCTCCTCGCTGTTCGTCGGGGTGTTCAACGCGGCCATCGCGCTCGGGGCGCTGGCCGGCGGGCTGGTGGCGGACGGCGTCGGCGTCACGGCGGTCACGGTGACGGGCGCGGCGCTCGTGGTCGGCGCGCTGGTGACGACGGCGGCGGGCCGGGCCCCTGTGCCCGGCGCACCCGCCGTACCCGGCAAGAGCTGACCTCGCCGCGACGGCCCGGCCCGTAGGGCGTTTCCGTACGGAGCCAGGACCGGCCCCGTACGAAGGTCAGTGCGGCAGCGTCGCCGGGCTGCCGCCGTTCGCCTCGTACCCCGCGACCGCCAGCGCCCGGTAGACCGTGTACTGCGCGGCGGGGTCCGGCTCCGCCGTCCACGGCAGCGCGCCCACATGGCCGTCGATCCGGATCAGCTGGTGCATCGCCTCCGACCAGCGCTCCATGTGCACCAGGAACAGCACCAGCAGGTGCCGGACGTGGGCGAGCATCGGGTCGTCCTGCCGCGCCGCGTGCACCGCGAACATCGCGCCCTCGACCGCCTTGGTCACCACCTGGCCGCGGTAGAAGCCCTGCACCAGGTTGACCTCCGGCAGGTGCTCGTACACCGCGAACAGCGGCAGCGCCGCCAGCAGCGAACCCTGCGGGGCGCGGGCGGCGGCGGCCGTGGCGAACGCCTCGGCGTCCTTGCGCGAACCGTGCCACCGCTCGGAGTGGAAGTGCAGCGCCGCGATGTGCGCGCCCATGTGCGCCGGGGCCCGGTCGATGATCTTCGCCCACAGCTGGTCGAACTGCTCGGGGGTGTAGCCCAGGCCCCGGGCCACGGCCAGCTCCACGATGTACGGCACGGGGTCGCCCGGCGCGAGCAGAGCCGCCTCGCCGCAGACCGTACGGGCCTCCTCCAGGATGATCCGGAAGTCGTCGCTGCCCGCAGCCGAGGACCGCCACGCCTGCTGCACCAGGAACTCCGCGTGCACCGCCGCGCCGCCCGCGTCCTTCGGGGACTCCGCGCGCCAGGCCCGCAGCCACGAGCCGCCCTTGCCCGGCTGCTGCGCCAGCTCCAGCGAGGCCGCGCCCGCGAAGGCCTGGATCCGCTGCCAGCGCACCTCGCCCTCCTTCGGCGTCCCGGCCAGCAGCTGGGAGGCCGCCCGCCACTGCTGGGTGCCCTGGACCACGTCGAGCACGTCGAGGAGGTCCTGGTCGGGCCCCGGCATCCGGACGTCCAGCTCCTCCTGCCGGGCGAAGCCGTAGGTGTCCGGGTCGGCGGCGTCCGGCGAACCGGGGGCGACCTGGCGGATACCGCCCCGGCGGCGCATCAGCCACGGGCCGATGACCGCCGCGAGCATGCACATCGCGAGCAGGAACAACAGAATCTCCATGGCTCCATTGTCACCGGAGCGGTGAGTGGCCGGTAAGGGCCCTCGCGACGAACTACGCTCGGCCCCATGAGCGACCAGCACAGCTTCGAAACCCTCGCCATCCACGCGGGGAACACCGCCGACCCCCTCACCGGCGCGGTGGTTCCGCCGATCTACCAGGTCTCCACGTACAAGCAGGACGGCGTGGGCGGACTGCGCGGCGGATACGAGTACAGCCGCAGCGCCAACCCGACCCGTACCGCCCTGGAGGAGAACCTCGCGGCCCTGGAAGGCGGCCGCCGCGGTCTCGCCTTCGCCTCCGGTCTCGCCGCCGAGGACTGCCTCCTGCGTACGCTGCTGACCCCCGGCGACCACGTGGTCATCCCGAACGACGCCTACGGCGGCACGTTCCGGCTGTTCGCGAAGGTCGCCGCGCGGTGGGGCGTGGAGTTCTCGGTGGCCGACACCTCGGACGTGGCCGCCGTACGGGCCGCGATCACCCCGCGCACCAAGGCGGTCTGGGTGGAGACCCCGTCCAACCCGCTGCTCGGCATCACCGACATCGCCGCCGTCGCCCAGGTCGCGCACCAGGCCGGGGCGCGCCTCGTCGTCGACAACACCTTCGCCTCGCCCTACCTCCAGCAGCCCCTGGCGCTCGGCGCGGACGTCATCGTGCACTCCACGACCAAGTACATGGGCGGCCACTCCGACGTCGTCGGCGGCGCGCTCGTCGTCAGCGACCCGGAGCTCGCCGAGGAACTGGCCTTCCACCAGAACGCCATGGGCGCGGTCGCCGGTCCCTTCGACGCCTGGCTCGTACTGCGCGGCATCAAGACGCTCGCCGTCCGCATGGACCGGCACACCGAGAACGCCACCAAGGTCGCCGACCTGCTGACCCGGCACCCCAAGGTCTCCCAGGTCCTCTACCCGGGCCTGCCCGAGCACCCCGGCCACGAGGTCGCCGCCAAGCAGATGAAGGCCTTCGGCGGCATGGTGTCCTTCCGCGTCGCGGCCGGCGAGGAGGCGGCGGTCGAGGTCTGCAACCGCGCGAAGCTCTTCACGCTCGGAGAGTCCCTCGGCGGTGTGGAGTCGCTGATCGAGCACCCGGGCCGGATGACGCACGCCTCCGTCGCGGGCTCCCTGCTGGAGGTCCCGGCCGACCTGGTCCGGATCTCCGTCGGCATCGAGAACGGCGACGACCTGATCGCCGACCTCACGCAGGCGCTGGGCTGATCCCGCGGACCTGACAGGGGCGCCCGCCGGTGACGGCGGGCGCCCCTCACGTTCCTGCCGTTCAGGCGCTCACCTTCTCGTCCGCGTTCTCCAGCATGCCCCTGATCTGCTCGCGCAGTTCGGGGGTGTTCTCGTGTCCGTGGACCGACGCCGCGTGCTCGCTCGCTGCCCGGACGACCTCGTCCTCCTCACCGGTGAGGGTGAGGGTGCAGTTCGTCTCGCTCGGATACTTGCGGCAGTCCGCGGTCTTCCTCGTCATCACGGCCTCCTCGGCTCGTACGACAGCCGCTCCCTCCAGCGTAGGCCTTTCCCACCGGGGGCCCAACGGCTCACCAGTCCTCCAACGGCGGTGTGACCTGGGCGGGCTCGGTCGCCCACGGCTGCTCGACGCCGATCCAGACCAGGAACGCCACGAGCGCCAGGGCCAGCAGCCAGCCGGCCGTCCGCTGCGCCGCCCGGCGCAGCCGCAGGCGGCGTCCGCCGTGCCGGACCGCCTGCGCGGCCAGACCGGGCGGCAGGGCCGGATGCGGGCCGTCGAGCATCCGCCGGACCTGCTCCTCGCGCGGATCCGGATCCCGCCGTCCGGCGCTCAAGGCGTCACCCGGCCACGGGGCGCGGAGGCCTGCCTGCCCGCCCGCAGCGTCGCCACCGCCCGCGCGCACACCGCGCGGACCCGGTCGGCCGGCAGCCCGAGCAGCGCCGCCGTCTGCTCCTCGCCGACCTCCTCGTACATCCGCAGGACCAGCACCAGGCGCTCGATCGGGGTCAGCCGGTCCAGCAGACCGCCGCGTGGCCGCTGATGGCGCCGGGCCTCCCGGGCGAAGCGCAGCGCCAGCTCCCGGCGGGCCCGGTCGTAGGGGTCGCCGCCGTGCAGCCGGTCCCAGTCGGCGTACGTCCGGGCGAGCGCCGCGCGCAGCAGCGCCTCGGCCCGGTCGTACGCGCCCGGCGGCTGCGACGGTTCGCCGGTGAGCAGCGTCGCCGTGTGCAGCAGGCGGCCGCCCGCGCCCGCCACGAAGGCCTCGAACTCCAGGGCGCGGAGCCGGTCCCGGTGGGTCGCCCGCTCTGCCATGCACCACATACGAGCCCCGGTGCACCGCCCCGGTCAAGACTCCGGACGCGGGGAAGGGACGTGCGCGGCCGTCAGTCCGGCTGCGGCGGCTGGTACGCGGCCTGCCGGGCGGCCAGCGACCCGTTGAAACGGGTGAGCAGGGCGCAGAACGTGTCCCGCTCCTCCTCCGTCCACCCCTCCGTCACCTGCGACATCAGCTCGCGCCGCGAGGACCGGACCTCCTCCAGGCGGGCCTGGCCGCGCGGGGAGAGCTGGAGCACCACGGCCCGGCCGTCCTCGGGGTGCGACGTGCGCTTGACCAGACCGGTGTCGACGAGCGGCGCGACCTGCCGCGTCACCGTCGACGAGTCGATCCCCATCCCGGCCGCCAGCGCCTTGACGCCCATCGGCCCTTCCTTGTCCAGCCGGTTCAGCAGCAGGTACGCCGCCCGGTCCATCGAGTTGCGGACCTGGCCGACACCGCCGAGGCGGGTCTGCTCGGCACGGCGGGCGAAGACCGCCACCTGGTGCTGGAGCGCGTCCAGCAGGCGGTCGGGGCCCGGGTGTTCGGGGGCGGCGCCCCCGGAAGGAGACGCAGCAGTCGTCATGTCCTGTGGGGGCATGGCCGGGGACTCTCTTCGTGCGGTGTCGGATGAGTGGGGGACAGAGTACGCGGCCCCGGGGCAACGTGTACCAGTGCCGCACAAACCTGCGGACACCACCGCAGGCCGCCATGGACAAGTCTGCCGCGCCCGGTCCGAGCTGCAAGACTTGCGGGCATGAACTTCCGCGCGACCGCCCACCACCCGGCCCTGATCCTCGACGACGTCCGGGGCGCGCAGAAAATGCTGGACGGGGTGGCCCGGGTGACCGCGCTGGAGGGGAGCCGCCATCTGACCGAGCTGGTCGGCGCCCCGGTCCACCTCAAGTGCGAGAACCTCCAGCGCACCGGCTCCTTCAAACTGCGCGGCGCCTACGTCCGGATCTCCGGCCTCACCCCGGTGGAGCGGGCGGCCGGGGTGGTCGCCGCCAGCGCCGGGAACCACGCCCAGGGCGTCGCGCTCGCCTCCTCCCTCCTCGGCGTACGCTCCACGGTCTTCATGCCCGTCGGGGCGCCCCTGCCCAAGGTCGCGGCGACCCGGGAGTACGGGGCCGAGGTGCGGCTGCACGGCCAGGTCGTCGACGAGACCCTCGCCGCCGCCCAGCGGTACGCGGACGAGACCGGCGCGGTCTTCATCCACCCCTTCGACCACCCCGACATCATCGCGGGCCAGGGCACCGTCGGACTGGAGATCCTGGAGCAGTGCCCGGAGGTCCGCACGATCGTCCTCGGCATCGGCGGCGGCGGGTTCGCCGCGGGCGTCGCCGTCGCGGTGAAGGCCCTGCGCCCCGACGTCCGGATCGTCGGCGTCCAGGCCGAGGGCGCCGCCTGTTACCCGCCCTCGCTCGCCGCCGGGTACCCCGTCTCGCTGGACGCCCCGGCCACGATGGCCGACGGCATCAAGGTGGGCCGCCCCGGCGACGTACCGTTCGCCCTGGTCGAGGAGCTGGTCGACGAGGTCCGCACGGTCACCGAGGACGAGCTGTCCCGTGCGCTGCTGCTCTGCCTGGAGCGGGCCAAGCTGGTCGTCGAGCCCGCCGGGGCCAGCCCGGTGGCCGCGCTGCTCAGCGACCCGAAGGCGTTCCGCGGGCCGGTCGTGGCCGTGCTGTCCGGCGGCAACGTCGACCCGCTCCTGATGCAGCGCATCCTGCGGCACGGGATGTCCGCCGCGGGCCGCTACCTCAGCCTGCGGCTGCGGCTCACCGACCGCCCCGGAGCGCTCGCCGCCCTGCTGGCCACGCTGACCGTGGCCGACGCCAACGTCCTCGACATCAGCCATGTGCGCACCGACCCGCGCCTCGGACTGACCGAGGCGGAGGTCGACCTGTATCTGGAGACGAAGGGCCCGCAGCACTGCGCGGACGTCGAGGAGGCACTGCGCGCGGAGGGCTACCGGGTGATGGGCTGACCGTTCACTCCCCGCCACGTGGCCGGATCTCGCTATTCAGCGCGCGATGCGGCCCCGCGAATCCTAGGATCGCCGAGTAGACCCGTACGCGCCCCGGCTCGCTGCCGGCACCGGCTCCGTACGGGCACAGTCATCCACGAGTGACGGGGAGTCTCTCCATGCCAGGTGCGATCCACGCCGAGGGTCTGGTGAAGACCTTCGGTGACGTCCGAGCCCTGGGCGGTGTCGATCTCGACGTCCCCGAGGGCACCGTCCTCGGACTGCTCGGCCCCAACGGCGCGGGCAAGACCACCGCCGTACGGGTGCTGACCACGCTGCTGCGCCCGGACAGCGGCATGGCGACCGTGGCCGGGATCGACGTACTGAAGAAGCCCAACGAGGTACGCCGCTCGATCGGCCTCTCCGGCCAGTTCGCCGCCGTCGACGAGTATCTGACCGGCCGGGAGAACCTCCAGATGGTCGGGCAGCTCTACCAGCTGAGCGCCCGGGACGCGAAGGCCCGCGCGGGCGTCCTGCTCGACCGGTTCAACCTCGGCGACGCAGCCGACCGGACCGCCAAGACGTACTCCGGCGGCATGCGCCGCCGACTCGACCTCGCCGCGGCACTCGTCGTGTCGCCGCCCGTGATGTTCATGGACGAGCCGACGACCGGCCTCGACCCGCGCAACCGGCAGCAGCTCTGGGACGTGATCGAGGACCTGGTGGCGGGCGGTACGACCCTGCTGCTGACCACGCAGTACCTGGAGGAGGCCGACCGCCTCGCGAACGACATCTGCGTCATCGACCACGGCAAGGTCATCGCCCGCGGCACCTCCGACGAGCTCAAGGCCCGCACCGGCGGCGAGCGCGTCGAGATCGTCGTGCACAGACCCGACGAGATCGAGCGCGCCCGGTCCGTGCTGGGCACCCTCGCCAAGGGCGAGGTCACCGTCGTCCAGCTCTCCCGCAAGCTGACCGCCCCGGTCAGCGGCGGGGCCAAGCTGCTGGCCGAGATCATCCGCGACCTGGACGCCCAGGGCGTGGAGATCGACGACATCGCCCTGCGCAGGCCCACCCTCGACGACGTCTTCCTCTCCCTCACCGGCCACGCGGCCGAGGCCAACCAGAACGACGACAACGAGGACAAGGAGGACGCCCGGTGAGCGCGATCGCCAAGGACGCCCCCACGCTGGTACCCCGCCCCTCCGGGGGAGTCACGCAGTCCGTGAAGGACTCCCTCGTCGTCGCCAAGCGGAACCTGATCCGGATGACCCGGATCCCCGAGATGGTGATCTTCGGACTGATCCAGCCGATCATGTTCGTGGTGCTGTTCACCTACGTCTTCGGCGGCTCGATCAGCATCGGCGGCTCCACCGACCCGCAGCTGTACAAGGAATTCCTGATGGCGGGCATCTTCGCCCAGACCGTCACCTTCGCCACGGCGGGCGCCGGCGCGGGCATCGCCGACGACATGCACAAGGGGCTCATCGACCGCTTCCGGTCGCTGCCCATGGCCCGGGGCGCGGTCCTCACCGGGCGGACGCTCGCCGACCTCGTCCAGACCACCCTCACCCTCGTCGTCCTCGCCGGAGTCGCCCTGCTGGTGGGCTGGCGCACCCACGAGAACCTCGGCAAGGTGATCTGCGGCTTCCTGCTGCTGCTCCTGCTCGGCTACGCGTTCTCCTGGATCGGCGCGCTGATCGGCCTGTCGGTGCGCACCCCGGAGGCGGCCACCTCCGGCGGGCTGATCTGGCTGTTCCCGCTGACGTTCATCTCGAACGCCTTCGTCCCGGTCACCGGCATGCCGACCTTCCTCCAGCACGTCGCCGAGTGGAATCCGTTCAGCGCCACGGTGGCGGGGGCCCGCGAACTGTTCGGCAACACGATGCCCGGCGTGCCGAAGTCCGTGACCGGGGCCTGGCCGATGGAGCACCCGATCATCGCCTCGATCATCTGGTCGGTGCTGATCGTCGTGGTCTTCCGCACCCTCGCGGTCCGCAAGTACCGCTCGGCCGCCACCTGAGCCACCGAGGACCCACGTGTGACGCCGGGAGCCCCGGCCTTCATCATGAAGGCCGGGGCTCCCGCGTCGTACGCGTCGTGGTGGGCCGGACGTCAGCCCGTGTACGGCTTCGCCGCCAGGATCTTCACCGAGGCGGTCCTGCCGTTCGGCAGCTCGTAGTCCGCGTCGTCGCCGGTCCGCTTGCCGCTCACACCGAGGCCGAGCGGGGACTGCGGGGAGTACGTCTCGATCTCCGTGCTGGCGTATTCACGAGAGGCGAGCAGGAAGGTCAGCGTGTCGTCCTCGTCGCCGTCGAAGGCGATCGTGACGACCATGCCGGGCTCGACCACGCCGTCGTCGGCCGGCGCCTCGCCGACCTTCGCGTGCTCCAGGAGCTGGGTCAGCTGGCGCACCCGCAGCTCCATCTTGCCCTGCTCCTCCTTGGCCGCGTGGTACCCGCCGTTCTCCCGGAGGTCACCCTCCTCACGGGCCGCCGCGATCTTGACGGCGATCTCCGTGCGCGCGGGACCAGACAGGTGCTCCAGCTCGGCCTTGAGCTGGTTGTACGCCTCCTGCGTGAGCCAGGTGACGTTTTCGCTGGTCTGGGTCACAGGTGCTCCTCGTCGGTACTGGGAAGTGCTGGGAATGCTGGGAAGTGTCGGGAATACAAAGCATCGCCCTACCCAGAAGCATGTGCCTCTGCGAGTGGGCGAAACCACGAGCCTAACAATTCCGCAGGAAAAGGGGGAGAAGGTAAACCGTCACACGCCAGGACCGGCCGCCGCGCCTTGTATCACCGCAGGTCAGGGCCGGTGGCTGGATCAGCCGCGCGGGCCGTCGTCGGCCGTGCAGCCCATCGGCTCGACCGCGGTCGCCCGGGACCTGGTCACCACGGTGACGACCTCGTCGATCCGGTCCTCGGCCCGGTCGAACCGGACTTCCTTGCGGCCCACCTCGGAGCCGTCCTCGCTGAGCGCCCGCACCACGCAGTAGCCGTGGCCCTCGCGGTCCTTGCGGACCTCCAGGTGGACGTCGGCCCGGGTGTCGGAGACGACCTTGAACTTGATCATCTCGCCGCTGATGCCCTGGTTGCCCACGTAGTCGTAGCCGATCCACCCGATCACCCCGAGCAGGGCGACGCCCAGGACCGATCCGACGATCTTCAGCTTGCGGTCCGCGCGCTGGTCCTCGGTCCGGCCGTACCGCCCCTCGGGCGCAGCCTCGCGAACCGTCGTCATGATCGTTCCCTCCGGACCGGGCAGGGAGGAATTTTCCGGCCCCTCGTTCAGTCACTATAGAAGCCGCACCCCCGTCACCCGATCGCACCCCACACCGACCGGATGGACCACGGCGACCGATGATCGACCAGAGCGACCAATGACTGAGGATCGAGCTTTGACTGAGCAGCTGCGACTGATGGCCGTTCACGCCCACCCCGACGACGAGTCGAGCAAGGGCGCGGCCACCATGGCCAAGTACGTGTCCGAGGGGGTGGACGTGCTGGTCGTGACCTGCACGGGGGGCGAGCGCGGCTCCATCCTCAACCCGAAGCTCCAGGGCGACGCGTACATCGAGAAGAACATCCACGAGGTCCGCAAGAAGGAGATGGACGAGGCCCGGGAGATCCTGGGCGTCCAGCAGGAGTGGCTCGGCTTCGTCGACTCGGGGCTGCCCGAGGGCGACCCGCTGCCGCCGCTGCCCGAGGGCTGCTTCGCGCTGGAGGACCCCGAGCTCGCCGCGGGGCGCCTGGTGGCGAAGATCCGCGCGTTCCGGCCGCAGGTCATCACCACGTACGACGAGAACGGCGGCTACCCGCACCCCGACCACATCATGACGCACACGATCTCGATGATCGCGTTCGACGGTGCGGCCGACGCGGAGCGCTTCCCCGAGGACGCGTTCGGCCCGGTCTGGGCGCCGCGGAAGCTCTACTACAACCAGGGCTTCAACCGGCCGCGCACCGTCGCGCTGCACGAGGCGCTCCTCGCCCGGGGCCTGGAGTCGCCGTACGGTGACTGGCTGAAGCGCTGGGAGGAGTTCGAGCGCGTCGAGCGCACCCTGACCACGCACATCCCCTGCGACGAGTTCTTCGAGATCCGCGACAAGGCGCTGATCGCGCACGCCACGCAGATCGACCCCGAGGGCGGCTGGTTCCGGGTCCCGATGGACGTCCAGCGCGAGGTCTGGCCGACCGAGGAGTACGAGCTGGCGAAGTCTCTGGTCGATACCTCCCTCCCCGAGAGCGACCTCTTCGCGGGCATCCGCGACAATGCCTGATATGTACGCGACCCAGGCACTGACGCACCTCGTCCCGCTCGCCGCCGAAGAGCTCGACAAGAACAAGGTCACCCCCGGCGTCCTCGGCTTCCTCGTCTTCGCCGCGCTCGCCGTCGGCGTGTGGGCCCTGATGAAGTCGATGAACCGCCACATGGGCCGGGTGAACTTCGAGGAGGCCCCCGACCCGGACGCGGCGGCGGCCGAGCCCGTCGGCGACCAGGGCACGGCGGCCTCGCCCGGCAAGTAGCGCGCCGAGTTCGCGCGCGTACGGAGCCGATCTCGCGCGTACGGATACGGGAAGGGCGTCCGGCCGGGTTGCCGGACGCCTCGTTCCCGTTTCTCCGTCCCGTACGGTGACGGGCGCGCGGCGAGGGCCTCGCCCGGGGCACGGCCGATGGGGGTGCGGCCGGTCCGGTGCCGTCGCCGGGGCGTGACCGGTCGGGATCACGGCCGGGGCGCGGCCGGTGGCGGGTGCGGCCGTTCCGGTGCCCGCGCCGGGGCGTCACCGGTCGACGGCACCCCGCCGCTCATCCCGTCACGGCCTCGCCGGCTCCACCGCCACACCCATGATCTGGCCCGCGCCGCGGCCCGGGGTCAGCCCCAGCCGCCACGCCTGCCAGCCGTCCTCCAGGTCGACGCCCCGCTCCAGCGCCACCGCGAACGCCGCCGCCGACTGCTCCAGCTTGGCGTCCCTGGCCGGGTGCCGGGCCCCGACCAGCTCGGCCAGCTCCTGCTGGGCGACCACCGTGCCCACCTCGCTGCCCCCGGGCGAGGCGTACGGCAGCAGCGTGCAGCGCAGGAACCGGGCCCAGTCGCCGCCCCGCGCGTCCCCGTACGAGGCGAACAGCTCCGCCGCCTCCCCGCACAGCTCCAGCGCCTGCGGGGCCCGCCCGTTGCCCGCGTCGATCAACGCCAGCTCCACGCACGCCCACGCCTCGCCGTAGGGCACCTTGATCCGCCGGAAATCGGCCCGGGCGTCCATCAGGAGCTGCCGGGCGAACCCCGAATTGCGGAGGTTGCCCGTCTGCGCGGCCCGCTGGTCCCGGGTCACCCGGCCCGAGTGGTGCCGGGCGCACGCCAGCCCGTACACGTCCCGCATCCGGGAGAACATCGTGCGGGCCCGCTCCAGCTCCCGTACCGCCTGATCGGTGTCCCCGTCCTCCTCCAGCGCCTGACCGAGGTAGTACAGGGTCCACGCCTCACCGCGCGCGTCCTCGTTGTCCCGGTGCCGGGCCAGTGCGTCCCGCAGCTGCTCCAGCGCGGCGGCCGGGTCCTCGTCCAGCAGCCGGGCCCGGGCCAGCTGGGTGATCGCCCACGCCTCACCGCGCCCGTCGCGGGTGCGCCCGTACAGCTCCAGGGCGGTGCTCAGGGCCTCCTCGGCGGCCAACACCTCACCGGTGCGCAGCCGGACCTGGCCCAACTGGAACTGCGTCCACGCCTCGCCGTGCAGCGACTCGCCCTCCCGGTGCAGCCGCAGCGCGTCGGCCAGCAGCGCCAGCGCCCTCGGCAGGTCGCCCCGGTCGCGCTCCACGGCCGCCAGCGCGTGCAGGGTCCAGGCCCGGTCCTCGGCCTGCGCCTCGGACGACTGGAGGGCCAGCGCCTCCTCCAGCCGGGCCGCCGCCTCGGTCAGATTGCCCTGGTGGTGCAGGGTGATGCCGAGCGAGCACAGCGCCAGCGCCTCGCCCGCGTCGTTCCGCGCCTCGTGGTACAGACCGACGACGGAGGACAGGGTGGTGCGGGCCTTGTCCAGCTCGCCGAGCTGCCGGGCCGCGATGCCCGTACGCCACTGCACCGAGCGCTCCAGCAGCCCCTGGTCCACGGCCTGCGTGAGCTCGCTGATCTCACCCAGGCGGTACAGGTCGCCGCGCAGCAGGCAGTAGTCGCACAGGGCACCCAGCAGATGCAGCACCGTGGCCTGGTCGACGCCCTCCGCGTGCCGCAGTGCGGAGGTGATGAAGCTCGACTCGTCGTCCAGCCAGCGCAGCGCCGAGTCCAGCGAACCGAAGCCGTGCGAGCCGAACTGCCCGGCGCGGGTCGACATCTTCCCGTCGACCATCCGGATCACCGCGTCGGCCAGCTCCGCGTAGTTCGTCAGCAGCCGCTCCTGGGCGGCCGTCCGCTCGGCCGGCTCCTCCTCGTCCAGCAGCCGGGCCAGCGCGAAGGCCCGCACCAGATCGTGCAGCCGGTAGCGCGATCCCCGTACGCGGGTCAGCAGCCCGGCCCGCGCCAGCACGGTGAGCAGCCGGTCCGCCTCCTGCTCGTCCGCCGCCAGCAGCGAGGCGGCCGCCGCCGCGCCGAGGCTCGCCCGGCCCGCCAGCGCGAGCCGCCGCAGCAGTCTGCGGGCCTGGTCCCCCTGGTCGGTGTAGCGCAGCCACAGCGCCCGCTCGACCGGGTCCACAGGACCGTACGCCCCCAGGTCCTCCGCCAGGGTGTGCCGGCTGCGGGCCCCGAGCGCGGAACCGGCCACCCGCAGGGCCAGCGGCAGCCCGCCGCACAGCTCCACGATCGCCTCCGTCGACGGATAGTCGTACGGCCCGGCCTCCTCGTCCTCGGCGACCTCCCGCAGCAGCTCCTCCGCGCCCGCCGCGTCCAGTGCGCCGACCGGCAGATGGTGCACCCAGGCCGCCAGGTCCTCGGGCAGCTCCAGCGGCTCCCGGGCGGTGACGATCACCAGGCTGTCCGAGCGCTCCGGTACCAGGGTGCGCACCTGACCGGCGTCCGTCGCGTCGTCGAGCACGATGGTGACCGGCGTCCCCGTGAGGTGCTGGTGGTACAGCTCGGAGAGCCGCCGCACCTGCTGCTCCGCCGACGAGCCCTCCCGGAACAGCAGTTGCTCGCGCGGCGCGCCCAGCCGGTTCAGCAGATGGAGCAGGGCGTCCCGGGTCGGCAGCGGGTTCTCCCCGGCGACCTGGCCGCGCAGATCGACCACGCACGCGCCCCGGAACTGGTCCTTGAGCGTATGGGCCGCCCGCACCGCCAGCGCGGTCCGCCCCGACCCCGGGGCGCCGTGCAGCACGACGACGGTCGGCCGGGTCTGCGTCGAGGCACGGGCCGCGTGCACCCACCGGGCGATCTGCGCCAGCTCGGTCCGCCGCCCGCTGAACGGCCCTTCCGCCTGCGGGAGATGGCCGAACGACTGCTCCAGCACCACCCGGGTGCGGGCCGCCGCGCTGCGGTCACCGCCGCGCAACTGCTTGACCACGGGAGCGGTCTGCTTCTTCGGGGTGCGCTTGGCGGGGGTAAGCATCCGCTGCTGGTCCAGGTACGGGCGGATGCCCCGTACCTCCAGGGCGGTCAGCCACTGGAGCCGCAACTGCTCGGCCCCGCCCGGCTGTCCGGCCGCAGCGGCCCGGCGGTGGGCGGCGGGCCAGTGCGAGGCGGTCACCTTCGCCACGGTCGTCGCCGTGCCGGCCACCGCGACGGCCGCGCCCGCGCCGAACGCCAGACCGGTGTTCGCACCGAGCGCAAGATCCGCGCCGAACGCGGCTGCCGCGGCAACTCCCGTCACCAGCAGGGGCGTTCCGAGCGTCGCTCTGCTGAAGCGCTCCGCCAGCGGCCGGTCACCCGCCGCCGCCGAGTCCAGCGCCTGCGTGTACGCGGCGTACTCCTCGCCCGCGCTGGCGGCCATGGTGTCCAGTGCGGCCCGCGCTCGCGACATCAGCGCCCCGGCGTCGGTCCGCCCGCCGCTGCGCCGCGCCTCTTCCTCCACGGCCCGCACCAACAGCCTCTCGGCTTCCGCCCGATGGCTGTCCCGCATATGTGTCCCCCTCCGAGAGTTGCGTTCCGGACCTCGGGTTCCGGAGCGCCGGATCAAGCGTCAGATACCAAGCGTCGGGGTCAAGTGTCCTGCGTGGAGCGCATCGGCGCGAGGGGCGCAGGGCAAGGGAGGGTCAAGGAGCCGACTCCCCGGGTCGGTTGACCGAGGGCGATTCCGGGCTCCTTACAGGTGCCCAAGACCGACCGTGATGGAGGTTGTGGCGCTTGGAGGTGGTCGGGCTCACGACGACCATCCCGTCCACGATCTCGATGCCGGCGCACTGCTCCTCGGTCCAGGAGTCGTACTGCTCCGCGCTGATCTGCGTGTGCGTCCAGGCGGGCACCACCACCTCGGCGGTCCTGGTGTGCTTCCCCCGGGGAGCCTCAGCAGTCCTGGTGCTGCTGGAGTCAGCCTACTGTCCGCCGATGCCACACCGCCCGGTACCGGCGGCCCTCACCCGTCCCACCTGCCCCTTCCCGCCCCGCCCCGTGGCGCACCCGCGTCGCGGGGGCCGGTGCGCGAGGATTGGGGCATGGCCAACCGACTTGCGCAGACCACTTCCCCGTACCTCCTCCAGCACGCCGACAATCCCGTCGACTGGTGGCCCTGGTCGCCCGATGCGTTCGAGGAGGCCAGGAAGCGGGATGTGCCCGTGCTGCTCAGCGTCGGGTATGCCAGCTGCCACTGGTGCCAGTGAACTTACACAACCAGGTAGTCCTGCCCTGGGGTGTTGCCAGAAGGTAGTCACATGGACACTTACGATGAGCAGCTGGTCGCAAGCATCGACGCTTGGGTGGAGGCCGAGCTGGCCGCCTCACCAGAGTGGGGGCCCGAGAGGTACGCCGCCATCCGCCAGTGCCTGGAGGGCAGCCGACCCGCTGTCACAGCTGAGGAGTAGGGGCACGGAGCCGCAATTTTGCGGCTCACGCGACAGTGCTGTGGGTGAGGGGCGATAGGCCCTTGCCCACAGCACTGTCCGCAACGGCGACGGTGGTCGGCGAGCCTTGGCTCAGCCGGCCCGTATGGCGTCCGCTGCCAAGAGCAAGAAGTGGGGTGACGCGGCCGCCCATAGCGTGGAGGTGCCCTGGGCTCACTGGCGCGCGGACGCTGTTCATCCCATGGCAGGTACCGCCAACTTCTGAACCACCACATCCGAACGCTGACTGCCCCGCCCGCCGATCCCGCCACTTGCACCCACTGGAGTATCCAATTGCCACGGACGCCGGAATGGCAGAAATATCAACAAGAAGTTTCCTCGTTCTTGTCTGAGCTCGGATTTGATACGCGCGTGGACGTAACCATCGAAGGTGCGCGCGCACAGCATGACGTCGACGTAGCGGCCCGCATGAGAATTGCTGGGGTAGATATCCTTTGGGTAGTCGAGTGTAAGGCCTGGGGGCGGAGGGTTCCGAAGGAGAGGATTCTCACCCTCCAGGGGATAGTTGATGACATCGGGGCCGATCGCGGACTTGTTTTTTCCGAGAGTGGATTTCAGGCTGGCGCAATTCGTGTAACTCAGAACACAAATATCACTTTGACTGGTCTGGAAGACTTCAGGCTGAACTTTCAAGATGAGATCTCATCGACGAAGGCAAGGATTCTCGATGAGCGAATTTCTCGCCTCTTGCAGGCGTTTACGGCCGTTTGGGATATAGAGGAATCTGAGCGGCAGGCGGCATTTGCTCGATATTCCGGGCCTTCTGGTTTTGATGTACTCAAAGGTGGCCCTCATGCCGTGGTGGGAGTGACATCCTGCCTCAGTCAAATGAGACAGTCGCTGGAAGATGCACGGTTCGGCCGCTGGCCAGTCGCTTATTTCCCGCTGGATCTCGTTGATGGTGAGATTTTTGGCGTCAGGGACTGGGAGGGTCTGCTGTTCATCGTTGAAAAGTCCGTAGTTACCTGTGAGCGAATTTATGATCACATGGTGACTCCGGAGGCAAGTCCAGTCGATTGGAAGACCCTGCAACCGCCAGAGCTGATCAGCTTGCTCAGCAGCATCCGCAGTCGGTAAAGGAGCCGCCTGGCTCGTGGCGTCCGACGGCTCCACCGCTACGAACGCAAGACCCAACCACTTCGCCGCCTTGGCCCGCTAGGTCGAACCCAATGATGCGCCCCGCCGTTCTGTGCAACGGCGGGCGACCACCATGTGCGGAAGGGCATCGACTAAGGTCCGCAGCCCCGCAGTGGTCAAGGCGGTCGTGCGCGTATTGGTCCTCAGCATGCTGCTACCTGTGGCAGCAACCTGATGCACTTGATCGAGTCGGCCATCGCCGCACTGCCAGCTAGACAGAGATCATTTCTGCTGCTTACGGCAACTGGCCTTCATGCAATTGAGATTGGCGATCACCTCGGTGTTGCAGTGAACACCGTCCACGTCCATCTCCACCGCACCCGCCTGCAGAAGGCGCTTGATGCTGAGGGCGGGTGACTTGATTTTCGTTCACCCGAAATGAACTTGCCTGTCGGAGACGGCGGGGATTCCCTTAATCAGTCGTAGCGCCCAACGGCTTAACACCTCCCTTTCCAGGGTGCTTTACTGAACTAATTGTTGGCTTCGCGTAGCTGAAGGTGATCTCGGCATACTCCTTTCGGTATGTCGTTGGCAGAGCGTGGTCGGCAACGATTATCTGAACTCGTCCGGAGTTTGCCTCGGCCAGGGTCACCAACCTCCGATAGAGACCGGAAGTGAGATCCTGTTCCTCGTTCAGGGCAAGGCGAGGGCTGTCGAGAAGCAGGAAAGTCGGGTAGGGGACTTCTCTCTCCCGAAGAGCGACCGCGAGCAGGGCAGTCCAATAGGCAACCTGTGTGGCAGTTACGATGCCGCCACCCCGGGAGAACTGCTTAAAGGGTTTCCCGTTAAGCAGTGGCAGGTAGTTGGTTTCGTGAATGCTGGCTTCTTTAACTCCAGGAATTTGCAGGTCTGATACAACGCGATTGAACTCCTTGGAGATCTCGCCAACGATGTACCTTCGCCGCTCCTGGAGTTGCGAATCTTTCTGCTCGATTTCCCGGACGGTTCGCTCGTACTTTTTCCGGAGTTCGTCTTCCACGTTTGCCAGATCTGCAACCCGGTCCCATTGCTGCAGGACATTCTCAAAGTGTTTCTGCGCGACCCGCGAGGCTGCGATTTTCTCGGAGATGTCGCTGTACGCTTGAAGCCGCGGGCTTACGCGGTTGGCTGTTCGTGTGTCGATCGCGGCCTCAAGGTGTCGAACAAGCTTTTGGCGATCCAGGATCAACTGCCGCGCATTCTGTGTCTGCTGGTCAACGAAGGCCAGCTGCTTTTCCATTTCTTCCATCTGATCCATGAGTTGCACGGTTTCGTACTGATCGAGCTCATCCGTCGATGCTGCTTCATCCGGAAGCAAGCACAGTCGACAGTGCCCATGGGGTACCTCGCGGGATTTCAGTGCCTGCATACAGCGCGGACAGGTGGTGAACTCGATCTGTGCCAACCTCTCGCCCGCGTCGCGCATTCGGTTCAGGCGAGCCAGGTCAGCATTTACCCGACGGCGTTCGCCGGAGAGTTCCTCTGCTTGCCGGCCGAGGAAAACCGCCGTGCTACGTGCATCAGCGAGACTTCGCTCGGCCTCGCTGAGCAGGTCTCGGAGCGCCTGCGTTTCGCGATCGGTGACGGGATCTATATCGTCCCTGAGCTGTGTCCTCTGCTCCTCTGCCTCTCGCTGAGAATCGAGGGCTTTCTCGCGTTCCTGTTCCGCCTCTTCCTTGCTTTGCGTGCTGCTGTCCCGCAAGAATTGGAGAATCTTCTTGTGGTGATCTGAGGCTTCTTCGGCCATCCCCTTGAGGGTGTTCGCCTCCGAACGCTTGTCGAAGAGCTCCGGATCGGCGAGCGCAAAAATGAGCTCAAATACTGCCTTGCGTTTCGGCTCGAGATACGAGTCTTGGCTTCTCGCGATGTCTCGGTTTATTTCCGATTGGGGGACGTACATGTACGTGAAGATGTCCGCGAATGTAATCCGCGACCCAGCTTTCGTGCTGCGGCCAGTCTGTGCAGCGGCACGCATGTCAGTCGGAAGCCCTAGGCTCGTCATGAGAAGAGCGTTAAGGCTGCCATCCTCGCCCGACTTAACCTGATGATCTCGAAGTCGCTCGCCGGTCACGAGATCTGTGACGCGAACGTTTGTCCTTTTTTGCGGGTCAAGACTTCGAGAGAGGCGGAACCTGTTTTCACCGACCGAGACTTGAAGTGAGAGGTCTAGAACGTTTTCCGTTACAACGGGGGCTAGCTGGCCGTCGCCTCCTAGACCCCACTTGATCAGTTCGAGAAGCGTGGTCTTGCCAACACCCGTGGGACCGGCCAGGACTGTCAGATCTGACGGGAACTGATACTGCACAGGCCCCTCAGTAGAATGGATCTCTACCTTCTCGAGGCGAAACTTAGTAGTCACTGAATGACCTCCCTGTGTGGGCGGTTCATTAGATCGGCCAGCCGCTCATAGATGAGATCCTTCAAGGTGTTTCCGGTCATGTCTGCAGAGGCTTCCGCGACGGCGTCGCTGCGTTCCTTAATAACCGCCCATGATTCTGTGGCAGCCAAATCTGCCACAAGTCGCTTACCCGACGGCGTCGGAACCAACGCCACGCTCCCTCTGCGGCCCTTTGCGTAGCGAAGAAGGCCGCGTCCTACCAGTGCGCCAATGACTGCGTAGTAGCGGTCATCCCAAGGGCCGTACTTGTATCGAGTCATCGGTGCCTCAACCTCGGTTGGTGCTGCTAGTTCCTCAGGGGCCAGAGCCAGACGTCGATCTCGCGGATCAAGCAGGTCGAGCACTGTGGAGGCCAAGGCGGGGTAGCGCAACAAGAAGTCCAGCTTCGCCAGTTTTGTTAGGCCATCGAGCTTGCCGCTGTGGCCAGTGGTGCCGGCCACGGAGGTCACGAGGATAAGGACCCGTGTTTGGTGATAGGCGAGGTCCTCGCGCAGCAGGGCGCGGTCCAGGGCGTCGTTCATGAGATCTGCCCCTGTCCTCGCTGGATGGCCTCGATGGCTTGGTCTACGTCGAAACGGTCACTGAACCACACCTTGCACTGGCTGCTCAGATCGCAGATTCCCCCGAGCAGCAGCTCGCTGTCTATCCCGTTTGGCAGCTCGGCTGGCGGTGAGGCCGCGAGAAGGTGTTGTACGGCCTTCCAGAACGCCGGCCCTCGAGGTACTTCTGAGAGTGTGGTTTGGGTTGCTTCGTCGCTGATGCGCAAGAGGTAACGATTGAGGCGTGCTTGAGCCACTCGGGCGGTGGGGTTGCCGCTGCGCTCATCACGCCAGAAGTCCCTGTACTCCTGAGCTAGGTGCTCAGCTCGTTCGATGCTGTTGTCCGGACACTGGCCTGCCTGCATCTTCACAGCGAGCTTGGTGGTTCGCTGAAGACGGGGAAGTGGCCGATAGCCGTGAGGCTGGGAGATGGCAGTCCTGACCGCCAGGTCGATGTCGTCAAGTGTGACGATTCGGTTTAGGAGGGAGCGCTCCAACTGGGCCGTGTTCGGTGATGTGGCGCCAACCCGGTAGGCGAGTACGGCGGGCAGCTTGCCTGTCGGGGTGGGTCCTGCCTTGCGCATGCGTGCGTAGAAGAGGTCATGCACAGCTGCCCAAATCGACTCAGGATCGATCGGCAGTCCCAAGCGGTTACATAACGGGCGTGCATACATGTTCGCGGCGGCGAACTCGAGCTGGCTGCGGAGAGGCTTCCCGGCCTCGACATCAAGCACAGTCATAAATCGGACAACCTGCGCGATCTCCGCATCGGTAGGAGACGGCATAGGTTTTGCGGCTGGTGCCCAACTTGAAGGCAGTTCCTTGCAGTACGACCGCAGGGCCTGGCAGAAGTCCGCAACGGATGTGCGGTGATCATCGGGCACGTCCAAGGGCTGACGTGCCATGCGAAGCTCTCTCAGCTTCACCCAGGCCTTTTCGAGCTTCTGCGCGTCGGACGACAAGCCAAACGTCGTCACGAGTCGACAAGTGACGGTCTCGTGCAGTGCGTTCCAACGGCCGAAGAGGTGAGCCACGCCGCCGGCGTCGGCAAGGGCGTTGACCGTCGTGAAAGGACCTGTGGTTACGTCTCGGTGCTTGGCCGAGACCAGTTCAACTGCGTCACCGTCGACCGCTGCCCAGTCTTCCTGCAACTCGCAGACGATGCGACTGTCGATGTCCTTGGACGGGCGTCCATCGCCGTCGAGCGAGTCCAAGTACAGACGAAGGCCGTCGGCTGCTGCCATCGATGCCTGCCAGTTGTACCGGTCGAGGGTGTCTGCACCCGAGTCATCGAGCTGAGGCTCGGAGAACAAGCGCTGCCGCGCACTCGGCACCCCCACCAGCGACTCCACTGTCACCCCCACGCGTGCGCTAACTCTGCGTACTCATGCCGGATCAGTCAAGACCGCTGAATGTGCACAGATGTACCCATGCGGCGACGCTGCTGGTCAGGCAGTAAACCGACGTAGAAAACGAGTTCAGCGAACTGAAGAGAGATGCCACCAAAGCGACATGGCCTGTGCGGGACACGCGGAATGCCGAAGCAACACCGGTCCAGGCCGAGTTGGGGGCCGATGCCCAGAGGTCCCCGGTTGCGGACATGTCTCAGCCCACGGGGCGTCGGAGGCGTCGAGGGTGTGGGCGATTCCTAGTTGCTCACAGGGCCGCAAGGTCGACCGTGACAGGGAATGGCGCGGTGGCCTTCACGGTGCCGGTGAACATCTCGCCGTCCCTGTAAGCCTTGGTGGCGGGGTCGAGGACGTAGGTGTACACGATTGGGACACCGGTGGCAGCCTGTTCAATGCGCCAGTAGAAGGGGATGCCCGCCTTGGCGTACTGGTCCACCTTCACGATCCGGTCCGTGGTCTCGGAGCCGGGCGACACCACCTCGACGACCAGGAGTACGTGCTCGGGGCGGGTGGGCGTGAGGTCGATGGTTTCTGCCCGGTAGACGATGACGTCCGGGCGGCGGTTGGTGAGGGGGACGTCCTGTAGGCGGACGTCGAAGTCCGTGTCGGCGTTCCAGTCCTGGCCCGCAGCCGAGTCCAGGGCGTTGGCCAGGATGCGGGCCAGCCGGTTGTGGCGCTTGGAGGCGCTCGGGCTCACGACGACCATCCCGTCCACGATCTCGATGCCGGCGCACTGCTCCTCGGACCAGGAGTCGTACTGCTCCGCGCTGATCTGCGTGTGCATCCACGCGGGCGCCACCATCTCGGCGGTCATGGTGTACCTCCTTCGAGAGGCCTCGGCAGGTCCGGCGCCGCTGCGCCTAGCCTACTGTTCCGAGGCGCCGGGCTGCCCGACTCGGAAGGGAAGGAGCCGCCCACCACGTCATGGCGCATAAGTGCAATTCGGCCAAGTGAGGCGGGCTCGTCAGCGTTTCACCGGTCGCGGCAGACGCTGTGAGAGGCTGGGCCGTATGAACCGGCTAGCTGGTGTGACCTCGCCTTATCTGCTTCAGCACGCTGACAATCCGGTCGACTGGTGGCCGTGGGGACCTGAGGCGTTCGAGGAAGCGAAACGGCGTGATGTACCCGTTCTGCTGTCGGTCGGCTACTCCGCGTGCCACTGGTGTCACGTCATGGCGCACGAGTCCTTCGAGGACGACGACACCGCCGCCTACCTCAACGCGCACTTCGTGTCCGTGAAGGTCGACCGGGAGGAGCGGCCCGATGTCGACGCCGTGTACATGGAGGCCGTGCAGGCCGCCACCGGGCACGGCGGGTGGCCGATGACCGTCTTCCTCACGCCGGATGCCGAACCCTTCTACTTCGGGACCTACTTCCCGCCCGAGCCCCGGCACGGGTCGCCCTCCTTCCAGCAGGTTCTGGAAGGGGTCACGACCGCCTGGACCGACCGGCGCGAGGAGGTCGCCGAGGTGGCCGGGCGGATCGTCGCCGATCTGGCGGGGCGGTCGCTGGTCCACGGTGGGGACGGGGTGCCGGGGGAGTCGGAGGTGGCTCAGGCCCTGCTCGGGCTGACCCGGGAGTACGACGAGCAGCACGGCGGGTTCGGGGGCGCGCCCAAGTTCCCGCCGGCCATGGCCGTGGAATTCCTGCTGCGGCATTATGCGCGGACCGGGGCCGAAGGGGCCCTTCAGATGGCCGCCGACACCTGTGCGGCCATGGCCCGGGGCGGGATCTACGACCAGCTCGGCGGCGGGTTCGCGCGGTACTCCGTGGACCGGGAGTGGATCGTCCCGCACTTCGAGAAGATGCTCTACGACAACGCCCTGCTCTGCCGGGTGTACGCCCACCTCTGGCGGGCCACCGGGTCGGACGAGGCCCGTCGGATCGCCCTGGAGACCGCCGACTTCATGGTGCGGGAGCTGCGGACCGCCGAGGGCGGCTTCGCCTCCGCGCTGGACGCCGACAGCGAGGACGCGGAGGGCAGGCATGTCGAGGGGGCGTTCTACGTGTGGACGCCCGGGCAGTTGCGTGACGTGCTCGGGGAGGACGACGCCGCCTTCGCCGCCGCCTACTTCGGGGTGACCGAGGACGGGACCTTCGAGGAAGGGGCCTCCGTGCTCCGGCTGCCGGGGGACGCCGGGCCCGTGGACGGCGCGCGCGTCGCCGGCGTACGGGCCCGGCTGCTGGCCGCCCGTGACGAGCGGCCGCACCCGGGGCGGGACGACAAGGTCGTCGCCGCCTGGAACGGGCTCGCCATCGCCGCCCTCGCCGAGACCGGCGCCTACTTCGACCGGCCCGACCTCGTGGAGCGGGCCACCGAGGCAGCCGATCTGCTCGTGCGGGTGCATCTGGGCGAGGTCGCCCGGCTGACCCGTACGTCCAAGGACGGGCGCGCCGGGGACAACGCCGGGGTGCTGGAGGACTACGGCGATGTCGCCGAAGGGTTCCTCGCGCTGGCCGCGGTGACGGGGGAGGGCGCCTGGCTGGAGTTCGCCGGGTTCCTGCTGGACATCGTGCTGGAGCAGTTCACGGGGGAGGGCGGTCAGTTGTACGACACCGCCCACGACGCCGAGCAGCTCATCCGGCGGCCCCAGGACCCGACCGACAGCGCCACCCCGTCGGGGTGGACGGCCGCTGCGGGGGCGCTGCTCTCGTACGCCGCGTACACCGGGTCCGAGGCCCACCGCACCGCCGCCGAGGGCGCGCTCGGTGTGGTGAAGGCCCTGGGCCCGCGCGTCCCCCGGTTCGTCGGCTGGGGACTCGCGGTGGCCGAGGCGCTGCTCGACGGCCCCCGGGAGGTCGCCGTGGCGGGACCTGTCGGCGGTGAGCTGCACCGTACGGCGCTGCTGGGGCGGGCTCCGGGCGCGGTGGTCGCGGCCGGCGAAGGAGCGGGGGCGGGGGCCGAGTTCCCGCTGCTGGTGGACCGGCCGCTGGTGGGCGGCGAGCCGACCGCGTACGTCTGCCGCCACTTCGTCTGCGACGCGCCGACCACGGATGTGCGGGAGCTGGCGGCCAAGCTGGGCGGGTGAGAGATCCTCAGCTTGGAAGAGGGGCCGGTCGTCCTGGGTGACCGGCCCCTTTTCCGCAAGCCGAAGGCGTCTACCCGTGCTGGTAGGCCACCAGTGAGATGCCCACGTAGTGCGCGATGAACGCCGCCAGCGTCAGCGAGTGGAAGACCTCGTGGAAGCCGAACCAGCGCGGCGACGGGTTCGGCTTCTTGATGCCGTAGATCACGCCGCCCACGCTGTAGAGCACCCCGCCGACGATCACCAGGACCAGGACCGCGATACCGCCCGTCCGCATGAAGTCCGGCAGGAAGAAGACCGCCGCCCAGCCCATCGCGATGTAGCACGGCGTGTAGAGCCAGCGCGGCGCGCCGACCCAGAAGACGCGGAACGCGATGCCGGCCGCCGCGGCCGCCCAGACCGCCCACAGCAGGGGCCGGGCCGTCGACTCGGGGAGCAGGAGCAGGGTCAGCGGGGTGTAGGTGCCCGCGATGATCAGGAAGATGTTCGCGTGGTCCAGGCGGCGCAGCACCGCCTCGCCGCGCGGTCCCCAGGTGCCGCGGTGGTAGACCGCGCTGATGCCGAACAGCAGGCAGGCGCTGAGGACGTAGACGGCGCAGGCGATCCGGCCCGTCGTGCTGTCGGTCAGCGCGATGAGGGTGATCCCGGCGATCAGGACCGCCGGGAACATTCCGGCGTGCAGCCAGCCCCGCATCCGCGGTTTCACGGGGGTGGGATCGAGAACGACGGGGCCCGGGGTCGCAGCGGCAGCGGCGGCGTCAGTCATGTCTCGCATGCTACCTACGCCACCGTAGGTACCGGATACGGGGCGCATATGAGTGGCGATGCTCACGTGTGAGGCCCCCTGGACATATGGGCGGATCGGTCGGATGATCAAATGAGTGCAGTCGGCACCGGATGAGCGCCAGGGGATTTCGAAGGGTACGAAGCATCCGGGTCGCAGCCCCCACGGGGCCTACAGACAACTGACACCCTCACCGTAGGAGCGATCGTGGCGCGCGACATCGCGGCTCCCCTCACTGTCCCCACCACCCACCAGGAGCTCATCTCCTGGGTCGACGAGATCGCAGCGATCACCCAGCCGGACCGGGTGGTCTGGTGCGACGGCTCCGAGGCCGAGTACGAGCGCCTGTGCGGGGAGCTCGTCGCCAAGGGCACGTTCACCAAGCTGGACGAGATCAAGCGGCCCAACTCGTACTACGCCGCCTCCGACCCGACCGACGTCGCCCGCGTCGAGGACCGTACGTTCATCTGCTCCAAGGAGGAGAAGGACGCGGGGCCGACCAACCACTGGAAGGACCCCGCCGAGATGCGGGCCATCTTTACCGGGGAGGAAGGAAACAGCTTCACCGGTGAGGAGGGCGTTTTCCGCGGGTCCATGCGCGGGCGCACCCTGTACGTCGTCCCCTTCTGCATGGGGCCCGTCGGCTCGCCGCTCTCCGCGATCGGCGTCGAGATCACCGACTCCGCGTACGTCGCCGTCGCCATGCGCACCATGACCCGCATGGGCCAGGCCGTCCTGGACGAACTGGGCACCGACGGCTTCTTCGTGAAGGCCGTCCACACCCTCGGCGCCCCCCTGGCCGAGGGCGAGCAGGACGTCCCCTGGCCCTGCAACTCCACCAAGTACATCTCGCACTTCCCCGAGGACCGCGAGATCTGGTCGTACGGCTCCGGCTACGGCGGCAACGCCCTGCTCGGCAAGAAGTGCTACGCCCTGCGCATCGCCTCCGTCATGGCCCGCGACGAGGGCTGGCTCGCCGAGCACATGCTCATCCTCAAGCTCACCCCGCCGCGTGGGGAGAGCAAGTACGTTGCCGCCGCCTTCCCGTCGGCCTGCGGCAAGACGAACCTGGCCATGCTGGAGCCGACGATCCCGGGCTGGACCGTGGAGACCATCGGCGACGACATCGCCTGGATGCGGTTCGGCGAGGACGGCCGTCTCTACGCGATCAACCCCGAGGCCGGCTTCTTCGGCGTCGCGCCCGGCACCGGCGAGCACACCAACGCCAACGCCATGAAGACCATGTGGGGCAACTCCGTCTTCACCAACGTGGCGCTGACGGACGACGGCGACGTGTGGTGGGAGGGCATGACGGAGGAGGCGCCCGCGCACCTCACCGACTGGAAGGGCAACGACTGGACCCCCGAGTCCGGCACGCCCGCCGCCCACCCCAACGCCCGCTTCACCGTCCCCGCCGGACAGTGCCCGATCATCGCGCCCGAGTGGGAGGACCCCAAGGGCGTGCCGATCTCCGCGATCCTCTTCGGTGGCCGCCGCGCCTCCGCCGTCCCGCTGGTCACCGAGTCCTTCGACTGGCAGCACGGTGTCTTCCTCGGCGCCAACGTCGCCTCCGAGAAGACCGCCGCCGCCGAGGGCAAGGTCGGCGAGCTGCGCCGCGACCCGTTCGCCATGCTGCCGTTCTGCGGCTACAACATGGGCGACTACATGAACCACTGGGTCAAGGTCGGCGCCGACAAGGACCAGGCCAAGCTGCCGAAGATCTACTACGTGAACTGGTTCCGCAAGAACGACGCGGGCAAGTTCGTCTGGCCCGGCTTCGGTGAGAACAGCCGCGTCCTGAAGTGGATCGTGGAGCGCCTGGAGGGCACGGCCGAGGGCGTCGAGAGCCCGATCGGCATCCTGCCGGCCAAGGGCTCGATCGACACCGAGGGCCTGGACCTCGCCGAGGCCGACCTCGACTTCCTGCTCACCGTCGACAAGAAGGTCTGGCGCGAGGAGGCCTCCCTGGTCCCCGAGCACCTCAACACCTTCGGCGACCACACGCCCAAGGAGCTGTGGGACGAGTACCACGCGCTCGTCGAGCGCCTGGGCTGATCCCGGCACTCCCCAAGACCCCGCGGCCGGGTCCATCGGACATCCGCCCTGACCTGTGGGGCCGAACGACCCGCCGCGGTACGGGGCCTGTCGGCGACGGCAGCCCCGGAGGGCCTGTCCCCGACCAAGGACACCCTCCCGGCCCCCGGAACCCCCTCACGGTTCCGGGGGCCGCCCCGTTTTCGGGACGTGTTCCGGGGGTCTTCGCGTGACGCGTGAGAGCCGTGGCGCCCGGTCCGCACGCCTCCGAAGCGCGCGGACCGGGGCCGTCAGTGGGCGCCGACCAGCTGCCCGGAGGAGGCAGGGGCGGCGGGGGCGGCGAGAGCCGCGGTGTGGGCGTCCATCCGCTCGGCGGAGAGGATGGCGGCGGTCGTGTCGGCGCGGGAGGCGGCCACCAGCAGGGCGCGGCCCGCGAGGGCGTGGGCGCGGCGGTGGAGGTCCGCGGGGGCGGCGTCGGTCAGGCCCGCGTGCCGGGCGGGCGGGGCGCCGCGCAGCCGGGCCACCTGCTCGGCGATACGGTCGCCCGCCGTGTCCAGGCCCAGCTCGTCGGTGACCGCGAGGAGGGCGGCCAGATGCCCGGCGAGCTGGATGTCCAGCTCCTCCTCGCGGCTGCGGTGCGGAAAGTCCGCGTCGTCGGCCGGGGTGTGGACCGAGGGGCTGCGGATCGGCTCGTACATGGATGGCCTCCCGAGGGTGCGTGCCACCATCCTACATTGGAACGAGTCTAAAGTTGTCTGCGATCCGGACGTGTGATCGGCGCACGGCTGTCCGTGACCGTCCACGCCCGCCGCCCGGCTGCGGCTGTCCGTACCGCCCGCAGCCCCCGGCCCGGCTACGGCTGGCCGTAACCGTCCAGGAAGGTGCCGATCCGGGTCACCGCGTCGGTCAGATCCTCGACCGTCGGCAGCGTGACGATCCGGAAGTGATCGGGCTCGGGCCAGTTGAAGCCGGTGCCCTGCACGACCATGATCTTCTCGGCCCGCAGCAGGTCCAGCACCATCTGCCGGTCGTCCTTGACCTTGTAGACCTTGGGGTCGAGCCGGGGGAAGAGGTACAGCGCCCCCTTCGGCTTCACGCAGGTCACCCCGGGGATCGAGGTCAGCAGGTCGTACGCCGTGTTCCGCTGCTCCAGGATCCGGCCGCCCGGCAGCACCAGGTCCTCGATCGACTGCCGTCCGCCGAGCGCGGTGGCCACCGCGTGCTGCGAGGGCATGTTGGCGCAGAGCCGCATGTTGGCGAGGATCGTCAGCCCCTCGATGTACGAGGTGGCGTGCGCCTTCGGTCCGCAGACGGCCATCCAGCCGGAGCGGTAGCCGGCCACCCGGTAGTTCTTGGAGAGCCCGTTGAAGGTCAGCACCATGAGGTCCGGGGCCAGGGCCGCCGTCGGGGTGTGGGTCGCGCCGTCGTACAGGATCCGGTCGTAGATCTCGTCGGAGCAGACGATCAGGTTGTGCCGCCGGGCGATCTCGGTGAGACCGCGCAGCATCTCGTCGTCGTACACCGCACCGGTCGGATTGTTCGGGTTGATGATCACCAGCGCCTTGGTGCGGTCGGTGATCTTCCGCTCGATGTCCGCGAGGTCCGGCATCCAGTCGGCCTGCTCGTCGCACCGGTAGTGCACGGCTGTTCCGCCCGCCAGCGAGACCGACGCGGTCCACAGCGGATAGTCGGGCGCCGGTACGAGCACCTCGTCGCCGTCGTCCAGCAGCGCCTGCATCGACATCTGGATCAGCTCGGAGACGCCGTTGCCCAGGTAGATGTCCTCGACGTCGAGCTCGATGCCCTTGGTCTGGTAGTGCTGCATCACCGCACGGCGCGCGGACAGCAGGCCCTTCGCGTCGCCGTAGCCGTGCGCGCCCGCGACGTTGCGCAGGATGTCCTCGAGGATCTCCGGCGGGCACTCGAACCCGAACGCGGCCGGGTTGCCCGTGTTCAGCTTGAGGATGCGCTGACCGGCCGCTTCCAGCCGCATCGCCTCCTCCAGCACGGGGCCCCGGATCTCGTAACAGACGTTGGCGAGCTTCGTCGACTGGATGACCTGCATGTCCGCGAGCTTACGGCGGCGTTTCACGGCGTGCGCGGGGATTGCTCCCGGCGTACTCCCTCCGGGGCGCGCCCCCGGCCCGCCCCGTCTTCCATCGCCATGCCCGCCGCCGCCCCGGACCGTGGGATCTCCCGGTCGGGGCGGGGTCGCGGCTTGGAAAGGCGGCGTGGGCGGCCGGGGCGGGTGAGATGCGCCACGCGGGGGCGGCCCCGGCGTCACTCCGGCAGCCGCGTGCCCTCCGGGAGCCGGATGCCGAAGTCGTCCGCCAGGACCCGCAGCGCCTCGTCGCCGTCCTTCAGCACCCGCTCCTTCACCGTGCCGTCGGCGGCCGTCTCCACAAGGTCCAGCCCGGCCAGCAGCAGGTGCGCGTCGGGCCGGGTGCGCTGCGCGTACACCGCCTGCCGGAACGGCGAGCGCGGGTGCGTCGCGATGTGCCAGTTGATCACCTCGTAGTCCGGCGCCTCGAACGGCTCCAGGGTGAACGCGTACTGCGGCTCCCACGCCCCGCCCTTCTCCGTCTGGAGCTCCCACATCGGCAGCGGCCCGTCGTGCGCGACGTGGACCAGCCGGTGGTGGCGCGGGCCGTCGAACAGCTCGGCGCCCTCCAGCAGCTCGATCGGCTCCATCAGGGCGCCGGTCGCCCCGAAGCCGACGTCCACCAGATACGGATGCGGCTCACCCTCCACGTCCACCGTCATGAGCATGTGCGTACGCGGCCGGATGTCGCCCGGCGCCGCGCCCAGCACCACGCGGGCCACCAGCAGCGTCACGGGGAAGCCGAGCTGCCGCAGGACGGCGGAGAAGAGGGTGTTGTGCTCGTAGCAGTACCCGCCGCGCTCGCCGCGTACGAGTTTCGCCTCCAGGTCGTCGAGCGCCAACGACGGGGCGGAGCCGAGAACGGCGTCCAGGTTCTCGAACGGGATGCCGGACAAGTGCGCCCGGTGCAGGGACCGCAGCACCTCCAGGGTGGGGCGGGGCTCCCCGGTCCAGCCGATGCGGGCGAAGTACGCGTCGAGGTCGAGTGTCATACCTCGACCGTACGCAGCCGGGGCGCGGGTATGCCTCCGGCTGCGGACCGAAGTGCGTGACCGGAAGGCCTCGGTCGCTGGACCGAGGCGGTCGACGAAGGCCCCGGGTGGCTAGGCTCACCCGGTCCCGCCGGCTCAGATCTTGCTCAACTCCGGTGAGAGCCGGGCCCGCCCGGGTAGCAGTGGATCATGAGCCTGTTCCGGAAGCCCCAGCCCCTCGCCGTCCTCGTCGTCCGCGACGCCCCCGATGTCGTCGCCGCTCTGCGCGGTGCGCTGGAGACCGCCCCGGACGCCGAGCGCCCCGGACTGGAGCGCGCCCTCGCCCTGGCCGAGGAGTCCGCCGGGCGCCCGGACGCGGAACTGCGCGGCCGGTGGGTGCGCCAGCGGCTCGACGCCGCCGGGCACCAGGGCCCGGCGGACTCCGTGGAGGCCATCAAGATCCTGCGGCAGGCCGAGCCCGGACTGACGCTGCTCCAGGCGGTGACGTACGCCAAGGAGGCCGCGGCGGCGGAGGCCTGACCCGCACGGGCGCGAGGCGGAAGGCATGCCGGTCTTCGCGTGCCCCGATCCGGCCCGGCACGCGGGACGGAGCGTCACACGCCGTTCATCGCGCCCGCCGACGCGATGAGCAGGGCCGTGCCGACGCCCTGCTCCTCGGCCGTGCGCAGCAGCGCCGCGTCCCCCGCCTCCGCGACGGCCGCGCTGGTCGGGTCGTCGGGCACGGGCCCGCCCGCGTACGCCGCCGTCGCCGGGGCCATCGCCGTGAGCCAGTCCGCCACCAGGGCGCCGAACTCCTTCTGGTCGATCCCGGAGTCCGCCACCAGCGCCGCCGCGTGCCGGGCCCCGGCGAACATCGCGGTCATCGCGCTGAGCAGCGCCACGTCGTGGAGTGCGGCGAAGCCGGGGTCGGCGCCCACGTACCGGGTCGCGACGGGTACGGCCAGCGTCGCGCGGTGGGCGTCGAAGACCTCGCGGGAGCCGCTGTAGAAGACGTAGCCCCCGGCCTCCGGCACCCCGATCATCGGCGGTACGGCCATGATCCCGCCGTCCAGGAAGCGGGCGCCGCGCTCGTTCGCCCAGGCCGCGCGGGTCCGCGACTCGGCCGGGGTGGAGGTGGTGAGGTCGACCAGATCCTTGCCGGTGAGGTCGGCCTCCGCCAGCGCCGCGCGGACCGACGCGTCGTCCAGCAGGCAGGTCACCACGAGCGGGCTCGCGGCGACCGCATCGGCCGCCGTCGCGGCCACCCGCGCTCCGGCGGCGGCGAGTTCGGCGGTCCTGCCGGGGCTGCGGTTCCAGATGGTCAGGGGGTGCCCGGCGGCGAGCCAGGTGCGGGCGAGGGCGGCACCCATCGAACCGAGGCCGAGCAGGGTGAGAGGGGCGGGCGATGCGGAAGCAACGGTGTTGTCGGACATGCCGATTAGGCTGGTCGAAGGCTCCGACGGCAACAAGTACGCACTAGGGAGTGGGTGGTTACCTCGTGGATAGCGAGCAGGCGGGGAGGGGTGGACGGGCGATGACACGGATCGTACGGAGGCCGGGGGCGTTCGTCTGCGGGATCGACGCGGCGATGGACGTGATCGGCGGCAAGTGGAAGGTGCTCATCCTGTGGGCGCTGAACGAGAAGACCTGCCGCTTCGGTGAGCTGCGCCGGGCCGTGCCCGGGGTGACCGAGAAGGTGCTCAGCTCCCATCTCAAGGAGCTGGAGGACGACGGCATCGTGCACCGCGAGGTGTACGCCGAGGTGCCGCCGCGGGTGGAGTATTCGCTCACGCCGCTCGGGCTCTCGCTGAACGCGGCGCTGGAGCCGCTGGGGGCGTGGGGGCGCGACCACGTCCACCGGGGTGCGGAGGAGTCCGGTGCGGAGGCCGCTGTCGGCGCTGCTGTCGAGCCTGCCGCCGAGCCCGTGGCAGGGCTGGGGAGGCGATAGCCATAGCCGCGGCCGGAATTGACCCCTTGTGATGGCCTGACATCTGCGCAAACATGCGCATGTCAAAAGCCGGAAGATCTCCGGTCCTTGGCATCACTGGAGGTACCCCCACATGAACAAGCCTCTCGTCGGTGCGTTTCTTGCTGCCCTGCTCCTGGGAGCCGGTGCCGCGCCCGTCGTCGCAGCCGAACCCGCGCAGCAAGCCCAGGCGCAGGAAACCGCACCCAAGGCCGGCCCCGAGGCGAAGGCCGTGACCTTCGCCGGGACCGTCGCGCTCAGCAACTGTTCGGGCTCCGTGGTCCGTTCGCCCGACTCCGCCCCCACCGACCCCGCCCTCGTGCTCTCCAACGGGCACTGCCTGGAGTCCGGCTTCCCGGGCCCCGGCGAGGTCGTCGTCGACCGGCCGTCCTCCCGGACCTTCACCCTGCTCAACGCCTCGGGCGACGGTGTCGGCACGCTGAAGGCGAGCAAGATCGCGTACGGCACGATGACCGACACCGATCTCTCGCTCTACGAAACGACCTCGACCTACCAGCAGATCGAGGACAGCTACGGCATCCAGGCGCTGGAGCTGGAGACCGCCCACCCGACGGCGGGGACCGCCATCACGGTCGCCTCCGGCTACTGGAAGCGCACCTACAGCTGCGACATCGACGGCTTCGTCCACCAGCTCAAGGAGGGCCGGTGGACCTGGAAGGACTCGGTCCGCTACACCCCGGAGTGCCAGACCATCGGCGGTACGTCCGGCTCGCCGGTGATCGACGACGCCACCGGCAAGGTGGTCGCCGTCAACAACACCGGCAACGAGAGCGGCCAGGAGTGCACGGACAACAACCCGTGCGAGGTCGACGAGAGCGGGAAGGTCACCGTCCGCGAGGGCATCAACTACGCCCAGCAGACGTACAACATGGTCCCGTGCATCGGGGCCGGCAGCACGATCGACCTCAACCGTGAGGGCTGCGGGCTGCCCAAGCCGTAGTCGCCCCGTCGCATAGGCGCGTCGGCCGGACTCGGCCCCCGGTCAGGTCCGGCCGACGCGCGCCGCCTCGATCCCGTCCAGCAGCACCCCGAGCCCCACCCGGAACGTCTCGCGGGCCTCCCGCTCCGGATACGGCACCGGCTCGGCGCCCTCCTGGACAGCTCCCGGATACGGCTCCACCGGCCCCTCCGCCTCCAGGCCGCTCACCGCCGGGAAGCGCTCCGCGAAGTCGGGGACCAGCTCCAGCAGCGCCGCCGAGCGCGCCGCCCACCACTCCTCGTCGGAGCTCCCGGTCGCCGCGGCGGCCAGCCTCGCGTCGGCCACGGCCTGCGCCGAACCCCGGACGAACGGGAACAAGGTCCCCACCAGCCGCCGCAGGACCCCCGCATCGAGCCCGGTCGCCCGCAACAGGGTCACCAGCGTGTCCAGACCCGCGTACTCGTGCGGCCCCAGCACCGGCCGCGCCTGCGAGACCTGGAGCACCCAGGGGTGGCGGACGTGGAACTCCAGGACCTCCCCGGCCCACGCGGTGAGCGCGGCCCGCCAGTCGGCCGGGTCCGACTCCGGATACGCGGCGGGCAGTTCGGCGTGGACGGCGTCGTACATCAGGTCCAGCAGCTCGCTCTTGCCGGGGACGTAGGTGTAGAGCGCCATCGCCGTGCGCCCGAGCCGGTCGCCGACCGCGCGCATCGACAGGGCCCCCATCCCCTCCTCGTCCGCGAGCGCCACGGCCGCCGCCACGATCGCGTCCACGCTCAGCCGGGGCTTGGGCCCCGGGCCGCCGCGCGTCGGCGGCGCGCTGTCCGCGCGCCACAGGAGGGAGAGGGAACGGCGCGGGTCGCCCTGCCCGGCGAAGACCACCACGTGCGACTCCTTACGATGTAAAGTAATGTTCGGCGGGTCATTCCTTACGCCGTAAGGTATCAAGCACCGCGGGAGAGGGGTCGGGTCGCGATGGGTCAGGCGCTGCCGGTCACGTATGTACGGGTCGTGGACGTCGAGCGGGTCACCCCCGGGACGGCGAGGATCGGCTTCACCGCCGACGAGCTGCCCGGGCTCATGGAGGACCGCCCGGACCAGCAGATGAAGCTCTGCCTGCCGCGCGCCGGACAGACCGTGCCCCGACTGCCGGAGCGGGACGCCGACGACCCGCACGGCATGCGCTGGTACGAGGCGTACCTCGCGATCCCGGAGGCGGAGCGGCCCTGGATGCGCGGTTTCACCGTCCGCTCCTACGACCGCGAACGCAACGTGATGGCCGTGGACTTCGTGCTGCACGGCGAGGGCGGGCCCGCCGCGCGCTGGGGTGCGAGCGCCCGGGTGGGCGACGTCCTCGGCATGGTCGGCCCGTCCTCCCTGTACGCCCGCCCGCTGCCCGCCGCCCGGCGGATGCTCCTCGCCGGGGACGAGACCGCGCTCCCGGCCATCGCCACGGTGCTGGAGGCGCTGCCCGCCGGGACCTCGGCCGTGGTGTACGCCGAGGTCGCGGGCGCGGGGGAGGAACGCGAACTGCCGGCCGCGGCCGGGGGCGCCGAGGTCCGCTGGGTGCACCGCGACCGGGGCGGCTCGCTGGGGGACGCCGTACGGGACGCCGGAGCGGACCTCGACGGGGTGGACGCGGCCTGGGTGGCGGGCGAGGCGTCCGCCGTGCGGGCGATCCGTCGCCACCTGGTCGAGGAACGTGGACTTCCCAAGGCGGCAGTCGAGTTCGGCGGCTACTGGCGGCGCGCGCTCACCCAGGACGACGCCCCCACCGAGGAGGACCTCGCCTGGGCTGCCGAGCGCGCGGCGGACGCTTCGTAGGGGCTTCGCGCGGCGGACGGCTTACCCGTGAGCTCTCAGGAGACCGCCGCCCCGGCTCCCCTGACGGCCTTGCCCGCCAGGACCGACGTCCGCTTGCCGTCCTCGATGACGAACCGGCCGTCGATCAGGACGTGCGGGATGCCCACCGGCAGGGTGCGCGGCTCCTCGAACGTGGAGCCCGCCGCCACCGTCTCCGGATCGAACAGCACCAGGTCCGCGCGGTAGCCCTCGCGCACCAGGCCCCGGTCCGCGAGCCGCAGCCGGGCGGCCGGGCGCGAGGTCAGATGGGCGACGCACTCCTCCAGCGAGAGGATGCCCAACTCCCGGGCGTACCGGCCGAGATACTGCGGGAACGTGCCGTACGCCCGGGGATGCGGCTTGTCGCCCTGGAGGATGCCGTCGCTGCCCCCGGTGTGCACCGGGTGGCGCATGATCTGCTGGACGTTCTCCTCGTGGCCCACATGCTGGAGGATCGTCGTCCCGAGCCGGTCCTCGGAGAGCAGCCGCCGCGCGGTCACCCAGGGCTCCTCGCCCCGCAGCCGGGCCGACTCCTCGACCGTACGGCCCACGTACTCACCCAGCTGCGGTGCGCTCACGCCGGAGATCTCGATGGTGTCCCACTCGATCGGCACCCCGTGGCAGCCGTCCGAGCCCAGCACCTCCAGATGGTGCCGGATCCTCTCCGCGCTCGCCGGGTCCGCGAGCCGGGTCAGGACCGACTCCGGGCCCCCTCGCTCGCCCAACTGGGCAGCATCGCCACGAGGGTGGTGCAGCCGGGGGTGTACGGGTAGGTGTCGAGCGAGATGTCGGCCCCGGCGGCCAGCGCCCCGTCGAGGAGGGCCAACAGGTCGGGGGCCTTGCCCTTGTTCACGCCGAAGTTCATGGTGGCGTGGGCGAGATGGAGGGCGCACCCGGCGTTCCGCGTCAGCTGCACCATCTCCTCGTACGCTTCGAGCGCGCCCGCCCCGTAACTGCGGTGGTGCGGGCAGTAGTAGCCGCCGTGGCGGGCCACCACCCGGCACAGATCGGTGAGTTCGGCGTCGTCCGCGTACATCCCCGGGGTGTAGGTGAGCCCGGACGACATGCCGACCGCGCCCTCGCGCATGCCCTGGTCCACCAGCTCCCGCATCCGGGCCAGCTCGGCGTCGGTGGCGGGCCGGTCGTCCCAGCCGACCGCGTACATCCGGACCGTGCCCTGCGGGATCAGATAGGCGGCGTTGACCGCGATGCCCTGGCCGCCGAAGTTCCGGTCCAGGCGGTCCAGATAGCCGCCGACCGTACGCCAGTCGAAGTCGATGTCGCTGCCGTCGCCGTTCCAGCCGGTGATGGAGCGGCGGACCTCGGCGAGCGTACGGTCGTCGACGGGGGCGTACGACATGCCGTCCTGGCCCAGCACTTCGAGGGTGACGCCCTGCGCCGCCTTCGCGCTGTGGTCCGGGTCGCGCAGCAGCGCCAGATCGCTGTGGGCGTGCATGTCGATGAAGCCGGGGGCGAGCGCGAGGCCGTCCGCGTCCACGGTCCGGGCTGCGGTGGGGCGGGGGCCGGGCGAGCCCTCGGGGTGGATCTCGGCTATGCGGCCGCCGTCGAGGGCCACATCGGCGCGGTAGGAGGGCTCGCCGGTGCCGTCGACGACGAGCGCGTCACGCAGGACCAGGTCCATGGGTGGCCTTTCGGGGCGGGAGGACAGGGGCAGGGGAGGGGCGGCTGCTCAGAAGAACGTGCGGATGTAGTCCGTGACCGTGCCGTCCGCTTCGACCAGCGGGATCAGCTGCCACTTGTCGAAGCTGGTGCAGGGGTGCGAGAGGCCCATGCCGACCCAGTCGCCCACCTCCAGCTCGGCCCCGCCCTCCGTCCGCACCCAGGTGTGCTGGTCGGAGAGGCCGGTGACCGTGACCCCGGTGGCGGGCCGCACCGAGCCGTCCCGGCCGGAGCGGACCACCTGCGCCGCGGGCAGATCGAGGTCGTAGGCCGCGTCCCGCTTGCCCGCGTTCAGGAACGCCTGCTCGCCGGTCGGACGGGAGACGACCTGCGCCCAGAGCCGGAAGGCGGGCTCCAGGGCCCCCTCCTCGGGGACGCGGTTGAAGGGGGTCAGGTGCTTGTAGTGGCCGTCGTCGTGCGAGACGTACGCGCCGGAGCGCAGCAACTTCAGCACGGGCAGGCTCAGTTCGGGGATCTCGGCGAAGACGTCCGCGACCGCGTCGAACCAGGCGCTGCCGCCCGCGCTGATCACGATCTCCTCGGCCCCGGCGAACCGCTTCTCGCCGTCGAAGGAGGCCGCCAGCGCGACGAGCCGCCGCAGCCACGCCCGTACCCGCTCGGGGTCGGCGTCCGGCACCTCGCCCTCGTACCCGGCGACGCCGACCAGGCGCAGCGAACCGGCCGCGGCCACCGCGTCGGCCACCGCCACGCAGTCGGCCTCCGTGCGGGCCCCGGTGCGCGCGCCCTCGCCGGCGCCCAGCTCGACGACCACGTCGACCGGGCGGGTGGCGCCCGCCGCGCTCAGGGCCTCGTCCATCAGCTCGACGCCGCGCACGGAGTCGACGTAACAGACGAAGCGGAACGACGGGTCGGCCGTCATCTCGCCGGCCAGCCAGCGCAGGGCGACCGGGTCGACCAGTTCGTTGGCGAGGAAGATCCGGCCGATCCCGTACGCCCGGTAGACCCGCGCCTGGTGCGGTACGGCGGCCGTGATACCCCACGCGCCGCGCTCCAGCTGGTCCACGAAGAGCTGCGGGGACATGGACGTCTTGCCGTGCGGGGCGAACGCGAGGCCGTGGCGCTCGGCGTACGTCTCCAGGAGGTCGAGGTTGTGGGCCACCGACTCGGCGGAGAGCGCGAGGACGGGGGTGGTGAACCCGCCGGTGAAGAGGTTGCGGCGCTCGGCGGCCAGCGCCCCGACGGTCAGACCCTCCGCGTCCGGCGGCAGAGCTTTGAACCGGTGGTCGACGCGCTCGTCGGCGAGGGAGGCCGTGAGGGATGCCGCGGAGGGTGCGGAGGACGCGGTGCGGTCGGTGGGGCTTTCGGCTGCCAAGGGGAGCTCCTCGAAGTTCGTTGCAACATATGCAACACCCATTGCGTATATCGCTCAACGCTGTCTAACATCCGAGCCGATGCCCGGTCAATGGTGACCACCGGCCCGCACGCCGATCAGCGAGGAGCCCTCAGTGTCCGGACCCGCAGCAGGGACGGCCGTCGCCGCCACGACCACCGATGTCGTCTGTCTCGGTGAGTCCATGGTGACGTTCCTGCCCTCGCAGCCCGGCCGCCTCGCCGACGTGCCCTCCTTCGGGCGCGGGATCGGCGGGGCCGAATCCAACGTGGCCTGCGCGCTCGCCGCCGCCGGGCACCGGGCGGCCTGGGTCGGCCGGGTCGGCGCGGACGGGTTCGGCGACCACCTCGTCGAGACGATCGCGGCGTACGGGGTCGACACGTCGGCGGTCCGCCGCGATCCGGTCCGGCCGACCGGCATCTACTTCCGTACGGCCACGGACCGGGGGACCGACACGCACGAGGTCGCGTACTACCGGGCCGGGTCGGCCGCCTCGGCGATGTCGCCGGCGAACGTGCCGTACGAGGAGCTGTTCGCCGGGCGCATCCTGCATCTGTCCGGGATCACCGCCGCGCTGTCCGGCGACTGCCTGGCACTGCTGCGGGAGCTGACGGCCGCGCGGCCGGGGCGCCCGTTGGTGTCGTTCGACGTGAACCACCGGCCGCATCTGTGGCGGGGCGGCGACGCGGACGCGTCGGTGCTGCTGGAGCTGGCGCGGCGGGCCGATCTGGTGTTCGTCGGGGAGGACGAGGCGGAGGAGGCGTGGGGGATCGTCGGCGCGGAGGCGATCCGGGCGGCGGTTCCGGAGCCGTCCGTGCTGGTGGTGAAGCGGGGGAGCGCGGGCGCGACGGTGTTCGCCTCGGGGCTCCGCCCCGGACCCCGCTCCTCAAACGCCGGAGGGGCTGAATGTGCCCCGGGCGCAGGCTCCATGGCGGGCGGAGGGGCTGAAGATGCCCCGGGCGCACGCTCCATGGCGGGCGGAAGGGCTGAAGATGCCGCCGGAGCCCGCTCGTCGAGTGCGGGAGGGGCGGACAGCGACGCCCGAAGGGCCAAAAGCGCCGGCCGAGGGGCTGAGGACGCCGACACGGCAGGTCCCGACACCGTCACCCACGTCCCCGCCCTCCACGTCGACGTCGTCGCCGCCGTCGGTGCGGGCGACGCCTTCGCCGCCGGGTTCCTCTCCGCCACCCTGCGCGGGCTGCCCGTCCGTGACCGCGCCCGGCACGGGCACCTGATGGCCGCCGCCGTCCTCACCGTCCCCGGCGACCTCACCGAGCCGCCCGCCCGCGACCACGCCGACCGCCTCGTCGCCCTCGACGACGAGGCCTGGGGGAGACTTCGTCTCGGCCCCGGCTGGACCGCAGCCGACCGGGCCTCCGAGGAGGTACGCACACCATGAGCCAGACCGTCGACCGGGCACTGAGCATCCTGCCGCTGCTCGCCCAGGGACCCGCCGACCTCGGGCAGGTCGCCGAGCGGCTCGGCGTCCACAAGTCCACGGCGCTGCGGCTGCTGCGTACGCTCCACGAGCACGGCCTGGTCTACCGCCAGGAGGACCAGCGCTACCGCCTCGGCGCCCGGCTGTTCGCCCTCGCGCAGGAGGCCGTCGAGAACCTCGACGTACGCGAGATCGCCCACCCCCACCTGGTCGCCCTGAACGACCGGTGCGGGCACACCGTCCACCTCGCCGTGTACGAGGAGCAGGAAGTCCTCTACATCGACAAGGTCGAGAGCCGCTACCCGGTCCGGATGTACTCCCGGATCGGGAAGCCCGTCGCGATCACCGTCGCGGCCGTCGCCAAGCTGCTGCTGGCCGACCTCACCGAGCCCGAGCGGCGCACGATCGCCGAGAAGCTCGACTACCCCATGTACACGTCCCGTTCGACGCCCGACGCGGCCGCCTTCCTCAAGGAGCTGGCCGTCGTCCGCGAACAGGGCGTGGCCACCGACCTCGGTGGCCACGAGGAGTCCATCAACTGCATCGGCGCCCCCATCCGCGGCGCGGACGGGCGGGTCGTCGCGGCCATGTCGGTGTCCGCACCCAATGTGGTCGTCACGGCCGAGGAACTCCTCACCCTGCTCCCGCTGGTCCGGCGCACCGCCGAGACCATCAGCCGGGAGTACTCCGGCACCAACCGACCCAAGAAAGTCTGATCAGCCATGACCGAGAAGACCGCCCTCACCCCCTCCACCCACACCACGCCGCCCGCGAAGTTCTCGCACGGCGTCAAGAAGGGGAACATCCTCCAGGTCGCCGGCCAGGTCGGCTTCCTCCCCGCCGTCGAGGGCCAGGCCCCCACCCCGGCCGGCCCCACCCTGCGCGAGCAGACCCTCCAGACCTTCGCCAACGTCAAGGCGATCCTGGAGGAGGGCGGCGCGAGCTGGGACGACGTGATGATGATGCGCGTCTACCTCACCGACGTGGACCACTTCGCGGAGATGAACGACATCTACAACGCGTACTTCGCCGAGCAGAACCTCAAGGAGGCCCCCTCGGCGCGTACGACCGTCTACGTGGGCCTGCCCAAGGGCCTGCTCATCGAGATCGACGCGCTCGCGGTGCTGAGCTGACGGTTCCCGTATCCCCCAGGACCGTCCGGCTCTCTCCCCGCTGATCTGAATTCTTTGCTCCACACGCAGAACCACTCCCGCAGTACGCCGTACGGCACGGCGCCCCGCTCCCCGGGGGCGCCGTGCCGCGCTCCCCCTGCCCTCCAGCACCATCGGAGTCCCCATGCTGCTCGCCGCAACCCCCGCGCCGGCCGAGACCCCACCGCACACCGGTGGGCTGCTCCTCCTGATCGACGGCACCGCCGGTCTGCTCACCGTCGCCGCCCTCGGGATCGCCCTCCTGCTCTTCCTGATCATCAAGGTCAGGCTCCAGCCGTTCGTCGCCCTGCTCGCGGTCTCCATAGCCGTCGGCCTCGGCGCCGGGCTCTCGGTCACCGAACTCTTCGGCACCGTGCAGAAATCCGCCGCCGTCTCGGTCATCGAATCCGGCATGGGCGGCATCCTCGGCCATGTCGCGATCATCATCGGACTCGGCACCATGCTCGGGGCGATCCTCGAAGTCTCCGGCGGGGCCGAGGTGTTGAGCGCCCGGCTGCTGAACCTCTTCGGCGAGAAGCGCGCCCCGCTCGCGATGGGGATGACCGGTCTCGTCTTCGGTATCCCGGTCTTCTTCGACGTCGGCATCTTCGTCCTCGCGCCGATCGTGTACGCCGCCGCCAAGCGCTCCGGAAAATCGATCCTGCTTTACGCCATGCCCCTGCTGGCGGGCCTGTCGATGACCCACGCGTTCCTGCCGCCGCACCCCGGCCCGGTGGCCGCCGCCGGACTCTTCAACGTGTCGCTCGGCTGGGTCATCCTGATGGGCGTCGTCGTCGGCATCCCGTCCGTCATCGCCGCCTGGGGCTACTCCGCCTGGATCGGCAAGCGGGTCTTCGTCGACGTACCGCAGGACATGGTGGACGCCGCCGAGGAGGCCAAGGCCGCCGTCGCCGCCGAGCAGCGCGCCGCGGGCGTCACCCCGCACGAGAAGCCGGTCCCGCTCCTCACGGTCCTCGCGATCATCGGCACCCCGCTGATCCTGATCCTCGCCGCGACGTTCTCCTCGATCGCCCTGGACCCCTCCACGCTCCGCTCGGTGATCGAGTTCTTCGGCAACCCGTTCGTCGCCCTGACGATCGCCCTGTTCCTCGCGTACTACCTGCTGGGCATCCGGCGCGGCTGGTCCCGCAAGTCCCTGGAGTCCGTCTCCACGTCCTCCCTCAAGCCCGTGGGCAACATCCTGCTGGTGGTCGGCGCGGGCGGCATCTTCGGCGCGGTCCTCAAGGGCAGCGGCATCGCGGACGCGCTCGCCGACACCTTCAACGACGTCGGCCTGCCCGTCATCCTGCTCGCCTGGCTGATCTCGGTGGTCCTGCGCGTCGCCCAGGGCTCCGCCACCGTCGCGATCGTCACCACGGCCGGGATCGTGGTCCCGCTCGTCGAGGGGCAGGACCTCTCCCAGGCCCACCTCGCGCTGATCATCATGGCGATCTCGGCGGGCTCGATCTTCGCCTCGCACGTGAACGACGGCGGCTTCTGGATGGTGTCGAAGTACTTCGGCATCAGCGAGCGCGACACCCTGAAGTCCTGGACGGTCCTGGAGACGGTGCTCTCGGTCGCGGGCTTCGTGGTCGCGGCGCTGCTGAGCCTGGTCATCTAGGGGGCCTTTCGTTACGAGAGGCCCTGGCTGCCTGTTCAGCCAGCGAACCGGCACACACCGGGACGTCCCGCGCCCTGTCCCGCCCGATCCCCGCGCACCCCCTTGTGCCGCCGCGCCGATTGCGCTTCCTTGATCGGCATGGCGGAGACAAGCGCAACCACAGAGACAGGGGAGCCGGCCTCCCGACCACGTAAGTCCAGCTGGAAGTACATCGGCCCCGGCATCGTCGTCGCGGCGACCGGGGTCGGGGCCGGCGACCTGGTCGCGACGCTGATCGCGGGCAGCAAGTTCGGCTACACCCTGATGTGGGCGGCGGTGATCGGCTGCGTCGTCAAGATCTCGCTCGCCGAGGCCGCGGGCCGCTGGCACCTGGCGACCGGCCGCACGCTCTTCGACGGCTGGCGCAGCCTGGGCCCCTGGACCACGGTCTACTTCGCGATCTACGTCGTGGTCTGGGGCTTCATCTACGGGGCGACGGCCATGTCCTCCAGCGCCCTGCCCATCGTGGCGCTCTTCCCCGACGGTCCTGGGCTGAAGTTCTGGGCGATCGCGACCGGGCTGATCGGTCTGGTCTTCGTCTGGTTCAACCGGTACGCCGTCTTCGAGAAGGTCATGACGGTCCTGATCGGCATCATGTTCGTGGTGGTCGTGTACGTGGCCATCCGGGTCGTCCCGGACGTCGGGGCCTCGTTCGCCGGACTGCTGCCCGTGCTTCCGGACGGCTCGCTCCTCTACACCCTCGGGCTGATCGGCGGCGTCGGCGGCACGATCACCATGGCCGCCTACGGGTACTGGGTCAACGCCAAGGGCTGGAGCAACTCCTCCTGGATGAAGGTGATGCGGCTCGACAACCGGGTCGCCTACATCACCACCGGGCTCTTCGTCGTCGCGATGCTCATCGTCGGCGCCGAGCTGCTGCACGCCTCGCAGATCGCCCTCACCTCCGGCGACCGCGGGCTGATCGACCTGGGCAAGGTGCTGGAGGACCGCTTCGGGGCGGGCACCGCCAAGCTCTTCCTGGTCGGCTTCTTCGCCACGTCGTTCTCGTCGCTGATCGGCGTCTGGCACGGGGTGAGCCTGATGTTCGCCGACTTCGTGGAGCGGTTCCGGGCCCCGGCCGCCGGTGCGGCGAAGACGGAGGAGCACGAGGGGGCGGACGTCGCCGAGCGCCGGCAGCGCTCGCTGCCCTTCCGCGCGTACCTCCTCTGGCTGACCTTCCCGCCGATGACCCTGCTCTGGCTGGACCAGCCCTTCGGCCTGGTCATCGCCTACGGGGTGCTCGGTGCGTTCTTCATGCCGTTCCTGGCCCTGACCCTGCTCTGGCTGCTCAACTCCTCCCGTACGCCCAGGGAGTGGCGCAACGGATGGGTCAGCAACGGGATGCTCGCCCTCTCCGGGCTGCTGTTCATCGTGCTGTGCGTCCAGCAGGTGCGCGACCTGCCCTGGTGACGGGCTCGTGTCCACGGAACGCCGCAGCGCCGCCGGGGGAGCGGCGGCGCTGCAGGTTCTGAGGATGCGTCGGTGTTACGGGATACGGGATCCGGGTTACGGCAGGCTGCGGACGTGCGGGCCGACCGCCTTCGACCAGGCGAACCCGGCCGTCGCGTCCCAGTTCGTCGACCAGGTCATCGCGCCGCGCAGCGACGGGTAGGTCTTCGACGGCTTGAACGAACCGCAGCTGGTGCCCTTGGTCAGGCAGTCCAGCGCCGCGTTGACGATGGACGGGCTGACGTAGCCGCTGCCCGCGCCGCGGGTGGAGGCGGGGACGCCGATGCCGACCTGGGACGGGTCGAGGCCGCCCTCCAGCTGGATGCAGGCGAGCGCGGTGAGGAAGTCCACCGAACCCTGCGAGTAGACCTTGCCGTCGCAGCCGAGCATGGAACCGCTGTTGTAGTACTGCATGTTGACGACGGTCAGGATGTCCTTGATGTTGAGCGCCGTCTTGAAGTACTCGCCCGACGTCGACTGCATGTCGATCGTCTGCGGAGCCATCGTGATGACCAGTCCGCTGCCCGCCTTCGCCGACAGCTGGCGCAGCGCCTTCGTCATGTAGGTGGCGTTGAGACCGTTCTCCAGGTCGATGTCGACCCCGTTGAAGCCGTAGTCCTGCATCAGCGCGTACACCGAGTTGGCGAACGCGGTGGCGGAGGCGTCGTTGTCGACCCGGACCGTGCCCAGCTCGCCGCCGATCGAGATGATGACGTTCTTGCCCTGGGCCTGCTTGGTCTTGATGTCCGCCCGGAACTGGGCGTCGGTGTAGCCGTTCAGCCCGGCCGTGTCCAGGTTGAAGGTGACCTGGCCCGGGGTCGGCGTGGCGTCCGCGAAGGAGACGGCGATGATGTCGTAGTCGGCCGGGACGTCGGTGAGCTTCTGGACGGCCGCGCCGTTGTTGAAGTTCTGCCAGTAGCCGGTGACCGCGTGCTTGGGCACGGAGGTGCCGGGGCCGGGGCCCGTGCCCTCCTTCGCCGTACGGGCGCTGATGGCCGCCGACTTGACCGACTCGCCGGCCGCGTTGGTGGCGCTCACCGAGAACTGGTAGGCGGTGTCGGCGGTCAGGCCCGTGACGGTCGCCGAGGTCCCGGTGGAGGTCGTCGCCTGCACGCCGTTCCGGTAGACCTTGTAGCCCGTGGCGCCGGAGACCGCGTTCCAGGACAGGGCGACGGAGGACGTGGTGGTGGCGCCCGCCGTGAGGCCGGCCGGGGCCCCCGGGATGACCGGTCCGGGCTCCTCGCCGCCCCCGCCGTCGGGCCCGGTCACCTCGATGTCGTCGGCGAAGTAGGCGGCCTGCCCGTACCAGCCGTGGGTGTAGACGGTCACCGACGTGGTGTTCGCGCCGGTCGTGAAGCTGGTGGAGAGCTTGGTCCAGGAGGAGGAGCCCGGCGTCCAGGTGGAGACGTCCGTGGTACCCGTGCCGCTCACGCCGAGGTAGGCGTAACCGCCCTGCACCCAGGAGCTGAGGGCGTACGTCGAGTTGGGCTTCACCTTGACCGACTGCGAGCACTTTGCGTTGTCCTGGCCGGCCGGGGTGGCCTTCAGCGCGGACGTACCGCTGCGCACGGGCGAGGAGACGGCGGCGCCACTGCCACCGGAGCAGGTCCAGTTGGCGAGGCCCGACTCGAAGCCCGCGTTCTTGGCGTTGTTGATGTCGGCGGCCTGGGCGGTGCTGACGAGCCCGGTGACGGTCAGGGCGGCGGCCGTGGCGACGGCGAGGGTGCCGCCGAGCAGGGGCCGGGAGCGGCGGCGTCGTCTGCGACTGCGGCCTGCTGAGCGTTCCACTGGTGCCTCCGGGGGGAGTTGGGGGTTCCGGGGATGGGCGGTGCGGTGCAGTGCGCATAAACTGGTCCAGACCAATCAAGTTGTCAAGGCCTCTGACGGTGAAAGACCGTCCGCGGAGGCGGGCGCGAGGCGGGCGGTCACCCCCGTACGGGGGTGCCGGGCGGCCGATTCCCGGCCCGGGAGCGACACCGCGAGCACTCTCCGCCCCCCGCACGAGTGATCTTGCGGGAGATCTTCGGACGGTCACGGAAACGCCCTTACGAAAAGGGAGTCCATCGCCCCGAAATCCAGGATGACGTGCGCGAATGGATACATGATCGAAAGGCGGACGGGCGATTCGGTAACGCTCCGCAGTGGCAGCCGAGTTGAGGGAAATCGATTTCATCCCGTTTAGCACCCGGCCCCCGTTGGAACGGTGTTCGCATGGTGCCGTACACGTCTCCGATAACTGTTCTCTGCCTGGTGAGACGTGGCTAAAGTGCTGGGGCAGGAGCACGGAGCAGGAGCGATTGCGGTCGGCGTCCCCACGTCGACCGGAGCCGAAACGGGGAGAGCGTGCCGACCGCGATAGCAGTGACGAGCGCAGACCTGGTGCTGCCGCCGACCGACCAGCAGACACCGACCGCCGCTCTGCTCCAGGCCCCCGAGGCCCAGGTGCTGGAGCTGGCGATCGGCGACATGCACCTGCTGCTGGAACAGCACGGGTATGTGATCGCCCTCTACCCCTCGGGCATCCGGCCCGAGCACGAACGCCGTCTCCACTCCATCCGCTCGGTGTTGGAGAGCGACCGGATCGCCCTGGTCAAGGTGGACCTCCCGCCCCTCGGCGTCGCCGTACTGGTGCGCCAGCTCCGGCAGTTGTCCATCTGCGACTTCAGCCCCGGGGTGGTCGCCTCCGCCGCCCGGCTGCTGTCGCACTACATCTACGCGGGCGCCCTCCTCAACTCCGTCGCCCGGCTCGACCGGGTCCCGGTCAGCCTCAAGAGCCACGCCAAGTCCTGGGTCCCCGGGTCCCAGTTCGCGGTGCTCGCCGGTCCCGAGCCGCAGCTGGTGAAAGTGGGTCCGGCCGCCGAACCGCTCGCCGGTCCGGATTTCGGGACGCATCTTCTGGTGGCCAAAGGGAATCTGCAGTCGGAGTGGGTACAGGAGACCCTTGCGCCCGCCTGGAAGGTCCAGGCCATTCACGACACCTCGGTCCCGGCCGACTCACCCCGCTGGTGGGGCACGGGAAAGCTGGTGGAGTTCGCCGCCCATCTCCCGGACCTCTCCGTGCTCTACCAGCTGGTCTCCTCCGTGCGCCGGGAAAAGTGTCACTGGTGCGCCATGGAACTCATCGGCGACCGCTGCGCATTCTGTTCCGCACCTCTTCCGGTTTCGGAGAACCGCGCGCTGCCCGCCGGTGTCCAAGACCATGGGGCCGACGAATCGCCGGGCCCCTGACGCGACCGCTCCCCGCCCGCCGTCCCCGCCCAGCGCCCCCACCCCGTCGCCTCCTCCCGGCCCGGTGGACATAGCCGTAGATGTAAGCGCGTAACCGCTCCACAGCAGGTAACCGCTCCACCGCCCGTCCCCGCTCCACCGCCCGTATCCGCTTCACCGCTCGTCCCCGCTTCACCGCTCGTCCCCGCTCCACCGCACGTGCCCGTTCCGCAGCACCGCTCACTCTGTCCGCTGTCCGCTCCACGCATCCGATTCGAACGAGGTTGTCCGGACCATGAACTCCCGCCAGCGCCGCGGCGTGATACTCCTGCTCCTGTCGGTCCTGTGCGCCTTCGCGGCCTTCGCCGGCGTGCTCTCGGTGATCAGCGACGTCAACTCGAAGGTCGGGCCCGAGGTGACGGCGTACCAGCTGAAGACCAACGTGGCGCCGTACACCGCCCTGAACAGCGGCCAGTTCGAGAAGATCAAGATGCCCAAACGGTGGCTCTCGGAGAACGCCGTGACCGACCTGCGGGAGGTCGAGTCGAAGATCGCGGTGACCGAACTCCGCCAAGGGTCTCTCCTCCAGTCGGACATGATGGTCCGCAAGCCCGAACTCCGCGCCGGTGAGCAGGAGATCGCCATCATGATCGACGCGTCGACCGGCGTCGCGGGCAAGATCACACCGGGCGCCACGGTCAACATCTACGCCACCTTCGCCGGTGAGCAGCAGGGCGACCCGGCCCAGTCGAAGGTCATCGTCGCCAACGCCAAGGTGCTGGACGTCGGCGAGCTCACCGCCCTCGACCCGAGCGCGGACGACCGGGGCACCCGGGCCACCGAGGCCGTGCCGATCACCTTCGCCCTGAACACGCTGGACACCCAGCGCGTCGCCTACGCCGAGTCGTTCGCCGAGCATGTGCGCCTGGCGCTCGTCGCCCCCGGCAGCGACGGCACCATCCGCCCCGGGGACCGCACCTACACGCTCGACAAGGACAAGTGAGGATGGGATGACCACCAGAATCCTCCCGGCCGTCGGCGACATCGACGCGGCCCGCTCCGTCACCACCCTGCTCAGCCAACTGCCCGACGCCGAACCGGCGACCCCGGTCGGCGACTCCACCCAGCTCATCGACACCCTGGCCCGCCTCGCGGGCGAGGCGCTCGACGAACTGCCCGAGGTGGTGCTGGTCCACGAGCGGATCGGCCCGGTGCCGGCCCTGGAGCTGATCCGGGAGGTGTCGCTGCGGTTCCCGTCCGTCGGCGTCGTCCTGATCACCGCGGACGCGAGCCCGAACCTCTTCGCCGACGCGATGGACTCCGGCGCCCGCGGCCTGGTCACCCTCCCGCTGAGCTACGAGGAACTCGCCAACCGCGTCCAGGCGGCAGCCCAGTGGTCCGCCGGGGTACGCCGCCACCTCACCGCCGGCAACGACGTCTTCACCGGCCCCGGCGGCACCGTGGTCACGGTCACCGGCGCCAAGGGCGGCGTCGGCGCGACCGTCACCGCCATCCAGCTCGCCCTGGCCGCGCAGGCGTCCGGCAACACCGTGGCGCTGGTGGACATGGACCTCCAGACCGGGGACATCGCCTCGTTCCTCGACGTCCAGTTCCGCCGCTCGCTGGTCGACCTCGCCCTGATCACCGACATATCGCCCCGGGTGCTGTCCGACGCGGTGTTCTCCCACTCCACCGGCCTCGCCCTGCTCCTCGCCCCCGGCGAGGGCGAACGCGGCGAGGAGGTCAGCGACCGTTCGGCCCGCCAGATCGTCAGCGCGCTCCGCACCCGCTACGAGATCGTCGTCATCGACTGCGGCGGCCAGATGAACGGGGCCAACGCCGCCGCCGTCGAGATGGCGGACGTGGCCCTGCTGGTCACCACCCCCGACGTGGTCGCGGTGCGCGGCGCGAAACGCGTCGTACGGATGTGGGAACGGCTCCAGATCCGCAAGGCCGAGGAGACGGTCACCCTCGTCAACCGCTTCACCCGCAACACCGAGATCCAGCCGCCGCTGATCCAGAAGATCACCGGCACCCGGGTCGCCTCGGCGGCGGTCCCCGCGAACTTCAAGGAACTCCAGGCGTCCATCGACTCCGGACGCCTGCACGAACTGGACGCCAAGAGCACGGTCAAGCAGGCGCTCTGGGGCCTGGCCGGAGAGCTGGGCATCGTCAAGGAGAGCGCGACAGGCAAGAAGAGCGGCGGTGCCCTGGTCAAACGGAACAGCGGCGCCTTCAAGAACGACCGGGGCTCGATCGGACGCCCGCGCCGCCGGCGCGACGGCTCCGGCCGCGGCCCCGGAGACTCCGAGGGGACCCGTTGAGCGATGACCACCACAAGAACAGCTCGCAGCGGCATACGGGGGCGGATCACCGCCCTACGTGACCGCGGGGGCCGGGACCGGGGCCAGACGGCCGTCGAGTTCCTGGGCATGACCCCCTTCATCATCCTGATCATGCTCGTGCTCTGGGAGTGCGCCCTGATCGGCTACACGTTCAGCCTCGCGGGCAACGCGGCGGACGTGGGGGCGCGCAAGGGCAGCGGGGCGGAGTTCGCGCCCCGGATGGCGTGCGAGCAGGGCGCGCGGAAGGACCTGCCCGACGCGTGGTCGAAGAACGCCGTCGTCACATGCGGCGGGACCAACAACCGCCTGTACGAGGCCACGGTGAAGCTGAAGGTCCCGGTGCTGGTGCCGGGCCTGTTCGACCTCGACACCGAGATCAAGGGCACGGCCGGATCGCCGAGGGAGGAACAGTCATGGTGGTGACGACACAGCCGCACCGGGAGAACGATCGCGACCGGGGCCAGGTCGCCATGGAGTACCTCGGCTTCCTTCCCCTCCTGCTCCTCGTAGCAGTGGCGGCCATCCAACTCGGCGTCGCCGCGTACGCCGCGAGCCAGGCGGGCACGGCCGCCCGCGCCGGCGCCCGTACGGAAGCCAGTGTGGACGCCCGGGGCAGCGGCGAGAGCAACGCGCGCGACGCCGTCAGCGACTGGGTGGAGGACGGCGGGTTCGAATACCGCAGGACCGGTGGCCGGGACATCACGGTCACGGTCGAGGTGAAGGTGCCCTCCATCGTGCCGGGACTGGACGACTGGACGGCCAAGCGGAGCGCGACGATGCCCAACGAGCACGTCGGCTCCGGCTTCTGAGTCCAGCCCGCCCGGGAAACCGACCCGACGACCCGACGACCCGACCACTCGACGAGGAGAGTTACGCAGATGAGCCTGCGGGCACGCATGACCGCTCCGGAGGAGCAGGGCGGGGCACGGGAGGACGGCCACCTGGTGGCCACCTACCGGGCCAAGCTGCTGGAGGAGATCGACCTCGCGGAGATGTCCTCGCTGGCCGCCGCGGACCGGCGGGCCCGGCTCGAACGCGTCCTCGGCCACATCATCAGCCGCGAGGGCCCGGTCCTCTCCACGGTCGAGCGCTCGCAGCTCATCCGCCGCGTCGTCGACGAGGCGCTCGGCCTCGGCATCCTGGAACCGCTCCTGGAGGACGCGTCCATCACCGAGATCATGGTCAACGGCCCCGACCAGATCTTCGTCGAGCGCAACGGCAGGGTCGAGCAGCTTCCGATGCGCTTCGGCTCCCACGAACAGCTGATGCAGACCATCGAGCGGATCGTGTCGACCGTCAACCGCCGCGTCGACGAGTCCAACCCGATGGTCGACGCCCGCCTCCCCAGCGGCGAACGTGTCAACGTGATCATCCCGCCGCTGTCGCTGACCGGCGCGACGCTGACCATCCGCCGCTTCCCGCGCTCCTTCACGCTCCACGAGATGATCGGCTTCGGCTCGCTGGACGAGCAGATGCTGGTGCTGCTCGCGGGACTCGTCCAGGCCAAGCTCAACATCATCGTCTCGGGGGCCACCGGCACCGGCAAGACGACCCTCCTCAACGCGCTCTCCGGGCTGATCCCGAACGCCGAGCGCATCGTCACCATCGAGGACTCCGCCGAACTCCAGCTCCAGCAGAGCCATGTGATCCGGCTGGAGTCCCGCCCGGCCAACGTCGAGGGCAAGGGCCAGATCACCATCCGCGACCTGGTCCGCAACTCGCTGCGTATGCGCCCCGACCGGATCGTCGTCGGTGAGGTCCGAGGCGGCGAGTCGCTCGACATGCTCCAAGCGATGTCCACCGGTCACGACGGGTCGCTGGCCACCGTGCACGCCAACAGCGCCGAGGACGCGCTGATGAGGCTCCAGACCCTCGCCTCGATGTCGGAGGTCGAGATCCCCTTCGAGGCGCTGCACGACCAGATCAACAGCGCCGTCGACGTGATCGTCCAGCTCACCCGGCACGCCGACGGCGCCAGGAAGGTCACCGAGATCGCCGTCCTGGACAGCCACGGCCGCGACCCGTACCGCATCGTCACGGTCGCCCGCTTCAACGCCCGGCCCATGGCACCCGACGGCCGGATCTACGGCGACTTCCAGTACCTCCCGCTGCCCCGGAGGCTCGCCGAGCGCCTCTACCTGGCCAGTCAGCCCATCCCGCAGGCGTTCGGCGTCGCCCAGTCCGCCGAACAGCTCGCCACCCGAGAGGCCAACTAGGTACCGAGCCATGGACAACGTCAACCTCCCCCTGATCACCGTCGGCGTCACGCTGCTGTGCTGCGTGCTCGGCGTGATGGGCCTGTACGCCTACTCCGGCGGCAAGGCCGACCGCGACGCCCTCGTCGAGCGGCTCTCGCACGTCGGGCAGATCCCCGAGACGGGGCGCGTCCGCCGCTTCAAGGGGCTCGACCGCAGGCTGCGCGGCACCGCGCTGGGCCGGAAACTGGAGCTGAAGCTCGCCGCGACCGGCCTGGACGTCACGCCCGGCGAGTTCCTCGTCTACGCGGTCGTCGCGATGGCGGGGCTCTGGATGATCGCCTCCTCCATGCTCGCCGCGTTCTTCGGCCCGGTCGCCGCACTGATCGGCCTCTGGGGCACCAACGCGTTCCTCAACTGGCAGCGGATCAAGCGCACCGAGCGCTTCATCAACCAGCTCCCCGAGCTCTCCCGCATCCTCGCCAACGCCACCCAGGCGGGCCTGGCCCTGCGCACCTCGCTGTCCATGGCCGCCGAGGAGCTGGAGAACCCGGCCGGCGAGGAACTGGCCCGGGTGGCCCGGCGCTTGGCCGTGGGCGAGCCCTTGGAGGATGCGCTGAGCGAGCTGACGGACCGCTTGCCGTCGCGCGAACTGGTCGTCCTCGTCACGACCTTGGTTCTCTCCAACCGGGCGGGCGGTACGGTCGTCAGCTCGCTGCGCAACCTCACCGAGACCCTGGAGGAGCGGAAGGAGACCCGCCGCGAGGTCAAGACCCAGCTCTCCCAGGTCACCGTCACCGCCTATGCCGTCCCCATCTTCGGTATCGGCGCGATGCTCCTGATGAACGCGGTCATGCCCGGTGCGCTGGACCGGATGACGGGCGCGTTCATCGGCCAGGCGGCGGTGGTCGTGGCGATGGTCCTGTACGCGATCGGGTTCGTCGTCATCCGCCGCCTGTCCCGTATCGACGTCTGACGAGCTGAGGGGAAGAACCGCCATGGACCTGCTGCTAGCTCTCGTCGTCGGACTCGCCGTGTACGGGGCCATCCACGGCATCCGGATGTACCGGGCCGACGCCAAGCTCCCCGGCGACCTGGCCGTCGCCCTCGAATCCGGGGCCACCCGCACCGGCGCGGTCGGCTCCGGCATCGACCGCCTCGGCATCCGGTGGGCCCCCGCGGTCCTGCGGATGATGGGCCCCAAAGCCGTCAACAAGAAGCGCCGCCAGATCGACCTGGCGGGCAACCCCGGCGGCCTCACCATCGACCGCTACGCCGCCCGCCGCGCGGTCTACGGCGCGCTGGGGATCCTGGGCGCGTTCTCCATGCTCCTGCGCGGACAGCTCTTCCTGGCCCTCCTGATGGTCGCCTTCGGCCTGTTCTGGGTGGAGGCCGGGATCTGGTCGGCGATCCGGGTACGCCGCGAGCACATCGAACGCACCCTGCCGGACTTCCTCGACGTCCTCGCCGTCGTCGTCTCCGCAGGGCTCGGCTTCCGGCAGGCGCTGGACCGGGTCGCGGAGAAGTACGAAGGCCCGTGGTCCGACGAACTGCGCATCACGCTCCGCCAGATGGACATGGGCGTCAGCCGCCGGCAGGCCTTCGAGGAACTGCGCAGACGCAACGACTCCGAACAGGTCGCCATGTTCGTCACGACGCTCCAGCAGGGCGAGGAACTGGGCGCCCCGATCGTCGAGACGCTGATCCAGATCGCCAACGACATGCGCCGCACCGACGCCCAGAACGCGCGCCGCAAGGCGGCCAAGGCAGTCCCCAAGGCGACGTTCGCGGTGACCACGTTCCTCCTGCCCGGCACGCTTCTGCTGCTCACGGTCGGATTCGTGTACGGAGCCGACGTCGACTTCGGGGCACTGACGGGCGGGTGACATGAACGACGGGCGGGATGGGGACGGAGACCCCGGAGCAGCTTTACGGGACACGAGACGGAGGTGACAGGCGCATGGCATACGAGCTCGGCAGCGCGCAGCCCGGACTGACCGTGGAACTGACCCGCGCCCACACCGGCACCCCGGCCCGCCCGGCGTTCGCCATCCAGGTCAACGCGCTCCAGGCGATGTGCCGCCAGGTCTTCGGCTTCCGGCTGGCGATGATCGCGATAGCGACCCCGTACGCCATCAGCCACACCGCCCCCGGCCTGCCCACCTGGTTCATCGGCTCGGCGGTCCTGGTCACTTTCATGGGCTCGTACGTCCTGTTCCGGGACTGGGAGCGCTTCGGCCCGATCCTGCTGCGCCACCCCTGGCTGCTGGCCGTCGACGTGTTCTTCGGCGCGCTGCTGCTGATAACGGCGACCCCCGAGTCGACCCTCGCGTACGTCACCGTCTGCACCCCGTTGCTGGCGGGCCTGATCCACGGCTGGCGCGGCGCGGCGGTCTTCGCGGCGCTCCAGGTGCTCATCGTCATCGGGGTGTACGCGAGCGTCCCGAAACTGGAGGGGGACGGTGCGACACGGCTCCTCCTCCCCGGCTTCTGCGTGATCGCGGGCGCGGTCGGGGTCACCCTGCGCAACCTGCTCCTGCGCTTCGGGACGGCCACCCAGGCGCTCACCGAGACCCGGGCGCGGCTGGCGGTGAACGAGGCGGTGGAGGGTGAACGCACGCGCCTGGCACGGGAGATGCACGACTCGGTCGCCAAGACACTGCACGGCCTGGCGCTGGCCGCCGACGGTCTGGCGGGCTCGGCGGACCGCATGGACCCGCCCACCGTGAAACTCCAGGCGGAGCTGGTCGCCCGGGCCGCCCGCCGGGCCGCCGCCGAGTCCCGGGAACTGCTCACGGACCTGCGGCGCGAACAGGGCCTGGAGGGCGGCGTCGACCTGGTCGCCGAACTGGCCGCCCAGGCCGAGGACTTCTCCGCCCGCCACCCGATCACGGCCACCTTCCGCCGCCTCTCCGAGGAGACCCCGGTCCCCCCGGTCCCGCAGGCAGTGGCCCGCCAGCTCCTCACCGTCGCCTCGGAGGCCATGGAGAACGCACACCGCCACGCGTCCCCGACGTACCTGATCGTCCTCGCGGGCGTGAAGGGCGACATGCTCCGCGTCACCGTGTACGACGACGGCCGCGGCCTGCCCGCCGGAACGACCCTGGAAGCACTGCGCCGGGCGGGCCACTTCGGCCTGGTCGGCATGGTGGAGCGGGCGGCGTCGATCGGGGCCCGGATCAGGATCGGGCGGGGGAAGGCGGAGAAGGGGACGGAGGTACGGGTGGAGCTCCCGCTGGCGGCGCTGGCGGGCGGGTCCGTGGAAAGCCCGTCGTCGGCTCCCCGGCCCGCTTCCGTACCCGTACGTGCTTCCGCACCAGCAGCCGAATACGGACACGCCACTCACCCGTAACCCTCGACCCTGAGAGGAGGTCGCAGCATGCCGGACGATGTCTCCCCTGCGCCGAACAGCCACGGGGCGGCGGCTCACCGCCCCGCCCCCCAGCACCCGTCGCCGCCCATCCCGCTCACCCCGGCCCCCGACCCTCGACCCCCTGCGATCCCGTCCCCGTCCCCCTTCTTCCCGGGGCCTGCCGCCCCGGCCGCCGAACGTCTCCGCGTCGTGGTCGCGGACGACAACCCGGTGGTCCGGGCCGGCCTGGGCGTACTGCTGTCCGGCCGGGCGGACATCCAGGTGGTCGCGGAGGCGGCGGACGGCCGCGAGGCGTACGAGAGGACGCTCGAACACCGCCCCGACGTCGTCCTGTTGGACGTCCGCATGCCGGGCGTGGACGGCATCTCGGCCCTGCCGCACCTGGTCGGCATCGCACCTGTGCTGATGCTGACATACAGCCGCGAGAGCGAGATCGTCCACGAGGCGCTGCGGCTGGGCGCGGGCGGCTATCTGGTGCACGGCGAGTTCACGGCGAACCAGCTGGTCCAGGCGGTACGCGACACGAAGGACGGCCGCGCCAACTTCACCGTCACCGCCGCGGACGCCCTCCTGGCCCATATGCGCCACGGCACGCCGCCCCAGCGGGGCCCGCTCCCCGAGGGCCTGGGCTCGGCACTGGCCACGGCGCCGGCCCCACTGCCCCCGCACACCACCGAACCTTCGGAAAGCCTTTCGCAACTGCAACCAGTTGTGGGACAGTCTTCTGTATCCGGGGGGTCGGTATCCACCCCCAACAGGCAGCAGTTCGGGCTGAGTTCGAGGGAGGTGGAGGTCATGGACCTGATTGCGTCCGGAATGAGTAATCAGCAGATCGCCGCCACCTGCTTCATCAGTGAGAAGACGGTCAAGAACCACATCAACCGCATCTTCACGAAGCTCCACAGCGCCACCCGCAGCGAGGCCATCGCCCACTGGCTCGGCACCGCGCCCCGGAACCCCGGGCGGCAGCCGTGACCATGACCGAGCGATTCCGCGACGGGTGGACCCAGAAGGCTCTTTGGGCCCGGGAATGGGCCCACGGGCCCTCTGTGGGAATGCGGGTTCCCCCCTATGTTTCTCCTGTCGCCAGCGGCACCGGCCAGGAGGAAGCCGGTAACGAGGGCGGCACCGCAGAAACGTGCGAGTCGGCCGGCAACCGGTCGGCCGAACCCGGAGGGGAACACCATGTCGGACATCACCGTGAAGACCGCCGTCCGCGTCAACGGCTGGGCCAACACCGCCGTCAGCGCGATCCAGAAGCGCTACGCGGCGAAGGACCGGGGGCAGACGGCGTTCGAGTACCTGGGGATCATTCTGGTGGTCGTGGCGATCATCGGGGCGATCGCGGCCTCCGGGATCGGCGGGAACATCTCCAGCCGCATCGACGGACTGGTGACCTCCATCGTCTCGGGCTGATGCATAAGCGCCAACACGGCGACGCAGGGCAGGCCTTCCCCATCTACGTGATGATGGTGGCGGGCCTGCTCTTCCTTGCGTTGGCCTTCTTCGCTGTCGGTAAGGCCTCGGCTCTGCGCAACGGTTCCCAGGGTGCGGCGGACGCCGCCGCTCTGGCCGCCGCCCAGCAGGCACGCGACGACTTCGGGACGGGCTTCTACGCCTCGCTCCCCACCAATATGCTGGACGTGTTCCTCAACACGCCTTTCATTGCGCCCTGTTACGAGGCGGACCGTCTCGCGGCGGCCAACGGCGCCACAATGGAATCGTGCTATCCGACTCCTGGATATCTGCGCGACCGGATCACGGTCGAGGTCCAGGGCCTGAAGGCGGTCGACTCCTCGGTACTGCCCGGCTCGGAGAACAAGAAGGCCAAAGCCGAGGCCACCGCGCTCATCGAGTTCCGGTGCCCCCGCCCGAAGGCTGTGGACGCCAACAGCGACGGAATCATGGACCTTTTCATCTTCACGTGCCGGAACGGCAAGGTTCTCGAGATCGCACCGGCCAGCCCTCCACCCTGGGAGACGGTGAGCAGGACTCTCTTCGACGTGCGGTTGGTCGACCAGTGACAGCGAAGCGAACGACGAGTAGAGGAATCGGACCATGAGCATGCGGCGGACCACGACGACCAGAAGGGCCACGGCGGCTGTCAGCATGACCGCTGCTCTGGCCTTTGCTCTCGCCGGCTGTGGCGACGACGGAGGCGAGAAGCCCGGCAACGAGGGCTCCAGCGCGCCGTCCGCCCCGGCCAGCCCCTCCGCGGAGGACAAGGGCGAGTCGCAGCAGGAGGACACGGCTGCGGGCGAGAACGTGGACCCGGATGTGAAACTCGCGGAGACACGCGGGCAGGGCGGCCTGGTTCTGGTCGTCAACGAGGTCAAGCGGGATTCCGGCGGATTCCTCACCGTGCAGGGCGCGATCACCAACGAGGGCGACCAGGCGCGAACCACCTCGGGCTGGGCCGGCTCGGAGGTGAACATCGTGAACAAGAACCCCAACTCGGTCGCCGGTGCGACGCTGGTCGACAAGGCGGGGAAGAAGCGTTACTACGTGCTGCGGGACACAGATTCCCGCTGCCTGTGCACCACGGCGATCACGTCCCTCGCACCGGGCAAGTCGGCACCGATCTTCATGCAGTTCCCCGCCCCGCCGCAGGACACGACCGAGGTCGACTTCAGCCTTCCGACCTTCGCCACCACCTCGCTGAAGATTTCTGGGTGAACGCGGCCATGAAGACCACCCAGCGCCCCCGGGCGGCGCGCAACCTGGGACAAGCCGTCGCGGTCGCCGTGCTGATCGCCGGCACGACGCTGCTCGGCGCGTCACCCTCGTACGCCGATGACGGCCCGAGCGTCCCGCCCGGTACGGAGGCGACGTCGGAGCCGCCCGTGCCCGTCGACCCGAACGACCCCGACCTCAAGATGCCCGAAGGCGGCACCCTCGCCCCCGGCCGCGTCCTCGACATCGTCCAGGTGGTCGAAGACCTAGGCGGCGAAGAGCGCCGCGAGGACAGCAACGCCGACATCAAGTTCGCGCTCCAGGCCGAAGTCCTCTTCGGCAAGGACAGTGCCAAGCTCAGCTCGGCGGCCAACGCCCGTATCGCCGCCATCGCCGAGGAGATCAAGAAGCAGAACGCGACCAAGGTCCGCGTCTTCGGCTTCACCGACAACCTCGGTTCCTCGGCCCACGGCGACGTCCTCTCCAAGCAGCGGGCCGACGCCGTGCACGGGGTCCTGTCGAAGCAGCTCGGCCCCACCGTCACGTACGAGATCCGGGGCTACGGCGAGCAGTACCCGATCGCCAGCAACAGCAACGAAGAGGGCCGGAAGAAGAACCGCCGCGTGGAGGTCTCCTTCCCGCGCGGAGAGGGGTCCTGACCCCTTCCCGACACCGCTGCCCGTACCTCGCAACCCGCGCCCGCCGTCGTTCTTCCCACGACGGCGGGCGCGGGTGTGCCGTCCGGGGCCACACCGCCAGGGCAGGAATCCGGCCACATGCCCGCCGAGGCCGTCACCCGAACGGCGGACCCTCGTTGGTGTTGTGGGCCGGAATCCGGACTGCCCGGCGTAGCAGACTGTGACACGCCGCGCACCGCGGCAGCCGCCTGCACAGGCGGGTGGCTGCCGCGGTGCGCATACGAACAGTCGTCGAGGAAGGTGTGATGGGTGTGGAGGCCCACGCGACGAACGAACGCGTGACGGGACGCCGGTGGACGGTGCGGCTGGACCCGGTCGGCCGCGGTCGTGCGGACGTACGCGTCTCGTGCAGCCGCCCGGCCTGCGCGGCGCAGGTGCTGCCCTCCGCCGCCGCCGGCCGCACGGCGGCGATCGCGCACCTCAAGGCCCACCTGCGCGCCGGCCCCGCCCCCCGCCCCTCCGTGCACTGCGCCTGTCGGGCCGAGGAGTGCCATACGCACATCCGGCCCGCCGGGCCGCGTGAGCGCCCCGTGCCCTGGCGGTGCGGGGGAGCGGTCGTCCTGGCCGTCATCACGGACCGGGAAGGGCGCTGGTGGCAGGTCATGGAGTGCTGCTCGCGCTGCGCCGCCGCCCACCCCACCGCGAAGGTCGTCGCCACCGCTCCGGCCGCCACCGAGGCACCGGCCAGGAACGACGGGCCCCGGGCCGGGACCGCAGCTCCCGCGGCCCCCGCGGTCCACACGCCGACCTTCTCGGCGATCAGCCCGCACTTCTCGCACAGCGCCGCCACCACCACGGCCACCGCCGTCCCCCAACAGACGTCGTCGCCCCGCTCCGCCCCCCGGTCCGCGAGGCCGACGCGGAAGCGGCACCCGCGCGGGAGGATCGCTCAGCGCCTCGTCCCCCACGACCTGCGGCCCGTCGCGCTCCGGGACGAACTCACCGAGCTCGGCGAACTCTTCCGCGCCTACCAGGCCCGCACCGAACCCGACCTCGCGATGCTCGCCGACCTCCACGCGCGTAAAGCGGAGGCCTTCAGCGCCTGGGCCGAGGTCACCGCCGACACCGGGCTGCGCCTCGACGCCCAGCGGGCCGAACAGGCCGCCGCCACCGCCCGCCTCCAGCATCTGCACCGCATCGGCCAGGCCCCGGACGGCGAAGGGCACGCCGTCGTACGGCTGCTGACCGCCCCCGCGCAGTGGAACCACGCCCGAGCCGTCCTGGCCCACGTGGCCGAGAACGCCCCCTGCCGGGAGCCGAGGCGCGCCTGCTGGTGCTGATGGTGACGCTGCGCACCGCGCAGTCCGGGGTCGGCAATCTGGTCGGGCAGGACATCAAGGGGCTGCCCCTGCAGGATCCCGAGCACCTGGTGGGGCAGCTGGTCGAGTCCGGCTGGCTCGGTATCTCCGGGACCGTCGAGGAACTGATCGCCTCCCGCCCGGAGAGCCCCACCCGGATCAGCGTGCCGTCCCTCACGCCCGACGAGGACGACCCGGGGCCGTTCACGTTCGGCAGGAAGCTGCGCCCCAAGCTCAGCGGATGGGCCCAGCGGGTCGTCGGGGAGAAGAAGCTCCGCAAGGGCAAGACCGGCGCCGACGTACGGCTTCTCGCCCTGGCCCTGGCCACCGGCTCCGACGGCGAAGGGCGGCTGGGGCCCGGAGGGGAGGGCGTCGGCCTGGACGCCCTGTCCTCCGGGTGCTCCGTCGACCCCGCCGACCTGCCGGACCTCGTGGACCGGCTGACCGCCGCGGACTGGCTGGCGGAGGCCGACGTCACCGACACCCTCCTCACCGGCCGGCTGACCGAACGCGTCCTCCCGCTCGGTTGCCCGCTGAGCTGAGGAGCGCCGTGTTCCCCCGTCCCCAGGATGCCCCCTGCTGACCCGCCAGATCCGTCAGGTCCTCGGCATGGAGGTCGAAGCGGTCCGAGGGCGTGGGCGGGTCGCCGACCGGGCGGGCCGCATGCGCCGTGCGCAGCCCCAGCGCCTGCGCGCCGCGCAGGTCCCAGGCGTGGGCGGCGACCATCAGCAGGCGCTCCGGCGGCAGCCCGGCGAAGGTGACGGCGAGCCGGTGGACCGCCGGATCCGGCTTGTACGTACGGGCGTCCTGCGCGGACAGCGCCTGGTGCCGGCGCAGCCCGGCGTGGGCGTTCAGCTCCGGCAGCGCCGTCCGGCTCGCGTTGGACAGGCCGATCAGCGGGAAGCGCCCGGCGAGGCGGGCGAGCCCCGCCACGGTGTCGGGCCACGGCGGGAGGCGGCGGGCCGCCCGGGCCGGCGACTCCACGGAGTCCGGGTCCACCACCGCCCCCGGATCCTCCGCTCCCGCCGCCCGCGCGACGACCTCGGCCGCCTCCCGGTCCAGGGCGTCGCTCGGGAGATAGGGCCGGTCGCCGTCGAACATCCCAACCGGTCCTCGCCGTCCCCTACTTCACCGTGATCGACCCCACGAACGCGTCCAGGTCCTCCGCCTCCACCGCGTCCTTCACCGCGTTCAGGCGCACGACGAACGGAACACCCTTCGAGTCCACCCCCGCGACCAGGACCCCGGTCATCGGCGTCCCCCTGTTCGGGGTGTCCTCCCGGCCGTCCGCCGTGAAGTCGTAGTCGATCCGGCGCGCTTCGCGGCCTTCGCCGGCGTCGTCCGGGCCCGCGAGGCGTACGTCGTCCGTCGCCTTGCGGGTGGAGTTGAGGCCGATGCCCGCGCCCGCTGCTGCCGCCGCCCCGGCCGCGTCGTGCACCCCCGTGGCGAAGTCCCGCTGGACCGAGACCATGCCGGTCCGGATGCCGTTCTCCTCCTTGAGCGCGACGGCCGCGTTGGCCTTGGCCCGCTCGCCCGCGGGCTGCTCCGCGTACCCCTCACTCCTCGGGTAGCCGACGCTCAGGCTGTCGGTCTCCAACGTGCCCCAGCCCTCGGGCACGGAGGCCTTGTCCGCGTCGCCGCCGCATCCGGTCAGCAGCACGGCCGCCGCCGCGACGGCCGCCGCCGCAGCCGTCATCCGCCCCGGGGCTGTCCGCATGTTCCGCGTCCTGGTCCTCATGGCCGAGTTCATCGCTGTGCTCATCGCCGGACTCATCGCTGTGCTCATCGCCGTGCTCATCGACTCCGTCACCGCCCGTTCAGTTCGCGCAGTAGCTGTACGGAAGATACGTGCGCGCGTCGCCCCGCGGCGCCCCGAGGAACTGCGCGTCCGTCAGTGTCTCCTTCTTCTCCTCCGTGGAGAGGGAGAACCCGAGGCTCATCCCGAGGGAGATCTCGAAGCCGAACTCCTGGGCGTCGCTCTCGCCCGTGTACCGCAGGGTGCTGGACAGCCCGTCCTCGAACATCAGCTGCTGGAACGGGTCGTTGCCGTCCGGGCGGTTCTCCATGCCGTGGTCGCCGAAGAGGTACTCGAAGGGGGCCGTGTTGTTGCCGGAGCCGTCCAGCCACTGTTCCGCGATGCCCCGCTTGGCCTCGGTCGCCGCGTCCGTGTCCTTGCCGAAGACGATCGAGTTCGTCACGACGTCGATGCCCGTCCCGCCCGAGGAGTCCGACGCGCTGCCCTTGCCGCCCCGCTTGTCCTGGCCGCTCTCGCCGTTGTCGCCGCCGACCTCGACCTTGCCGGACGTCGAACCGCTCTCCACGGTCTGTGTCATGTCGATCCGGACGATCTTCCCGGTCTTCTGGTCGCGGGTGACGGTGATGGCGCCGGTACGGCTCTGCTTGCCGCCCACCGTGCCCTTGACCGGACCCACGTTCCCGCCGGCCTTGCCCTCCAGTTCGAGCTTGGCGGTGTACGTGGACGACTCGTTGCCGTTCACGTCGTCCTTGGTGATCGTCACCTCGGGCGAGAACGTCGCCTTGCCCCCGAGTTTCGCGCCCAGTTCGTCCTCGTCGCCGCCCTTGACGGAGAGGCCGCCGTCCGCGTAGGCGTTGAGGCCGACGGTCGAGTAGGAGATCTTCTTGTCGCCGATCTTCTTCTCGATGTCCTCCTTCTTCTCCGCCCACTTCATCGCGGAGTACCAGCCGCCGCCGTAGCCGCCGCTGTGCTTGGTGGAGGTCTCCCACATCTTCATCTCCTCGATGTCGTCCCGCATCCGCTGAGCCTCCTCCTCGCTCGCGAAGATCCAGGTGTCACCGTTGGTGATCTTGATGCCGCCGCCGATGTCGACATCCGCCTTGCCCAGGCTGCCGAGCTTGACGCCCGGTGTACTGGCGGTGGCCCCGGCGGACGCGGCGTCGGTGAACGTCATCGAGACGATCTTGTCCTTGCCGTCGACCGTGCCGTCGCCGTTCACATCGGTACTCGCCTGGGAGACCTTCTGCTGGAAGCCGTACTCCTCGCCCCACTCGAACCAGCCGATCTTGACCTTCCCGCCCGCCGTGTCCGAGATGCTGGAGACCTGGCACATCTTCGGTTCGTAGTCCGCGTCCGTCTTCGGCTTGGCCTCGGGGTCCTGGCCGCCGGACGCACAGGAGCCGCCGCCACCGGCCAGCGAGCTGATCGCACACCGCAGCCGCTCCCCGATCTTGCCGCCGACCCCTGCCATCGCCATCGCGCCGATCAGCATCGTGACGAGGACGACGAGACCCAGGTACTCCATCGCCGTCGCACCGCTGTCCCGCCAGTTGTACGCGTACCGGGGCGGCTCCGGGGCGCGCGTGGCGCGCTCCTCCAGCAGCCGGTCGACGGCCACCCCCGACGCCGCGCCCGCCGCCAGGGACGCGGCGGGCATGAGCAGGCCCTCGATGCCGACGACGTCCCCCGCGACGGCAAAGCCGTACAGCAGCCCGGCCAGCGGTACGACCAGGGCCGCGAGCAGATACACCGTGCGGGAGGACTCGCGGTGCTCCTCGGGAAGGACGCGGGTCGCCGCCAGCACCGTCAGCAGCGTCACGACGAGGGCGGGCAGGTGGAGCAGGGCCAGCCGCCAGCCGAACGCCTCCAGCCGCTCCTCGGTGGCCAGCAGATCGACCAGGACCCGGCTCATGACGAACCCGAGGGCGAGGTAGACCAGGCCGCCGATCACCCAGCTCCGGGTCAACGCGAAGAAACGGCTGCCCTGCTGGGGCGGGTGCGGGACACCGGAACCGGCGATGCCGTGGCGTCCCAGCGGTATGTGTCCCGCGCTCCGGTCTCCCCGGGCCCGCCCCCGGTCTGCGCCCCCGTCACCGCTCACGGTGCACCCTCTCCTCGACCCGCGCGTGTTGCCGACGGCCGAGAGCGTACGGCCGAAAACCTGCCACGTCCCGGGCCCCCGGTCCCAAAGCCGGGCCCAAGTCCGGTGCACGTCAGGGGTGTTGCGCCGGGGCGCGGAGGCCGTTGTGCCGGGGGCCGGCCGTGGGTCCGTGGGCCCACGCAGCCCCGGCCGCCGCTCAGTACGCTCGTGGGTGCCGGGGGTCGCCGACCACGACGCCGGGCGCGGAGCGAGAGCGATCGTGACGACGAGAGCGATGGGGGTGGGCGTCGATGGGTGCCGGATTCTTCTTCTCGTACCACCTCGGCTGGACCCGGCTGGACGCCCGCACCCTGCTGGGCGACCTGGCGGCCGAGGGGCTCCGTCCGGAGCACCCGGTGACCGGCCGCACGGTTCTCGTCAGCCTCGACTCCGCCTCCCTCGGGGCCCGTTCGCCTGTCACCCGCGAGCAGTTGCTGTCCCTCGCCGGCCTCCAGCGGCTGCACGAGGTCGGCTTCCGGTTGTGGACCGACGGCGGCCTCGACCTCCTGGTGCGCATCCGGCGGGCCCGGGCCGGCGTCGTCGCCGTCGAGTTCTCCGTGGGGGAACTGCCCGAGCCGGAGCGGGAGCACGCGGTGGGCGCCATCCGGCGGACCGTCGGGCGGGCCTCGGTGCTGTGCATCGGCTTCGTCGTCGACCGGGCCGGCGCGACGGCCGCCACCGACTGGGACGCCGTCGTCATCGAGGGCGCCGCGCACCTGGACGCCTGGCCGGACACCGTCGCCGTACGGGACGAGACGGCGGCCCGGCACCCGCAGCTCGCGGTGATGGACGCGGTGGAGATGTCGCCGTGGAAGGTGTTCGGGAACGAGGTGCTGGGCGGCGTCTGAGAGCCGGTTGGCCCCGGCCCGTACGGGGGGCCGGGGCCACCCGCACCGCCGTCGGCCACCGGCCGGTCCGGGGCAGGCCCTGGACCGATCGGACCGCTGCCGGGACGCCCGGCCCTGCGCTGCCCGTGGCACGGCGTACCCGTCGCCGACGTCATAATCGGCCGTATGTCCGATCACCAGCTCCGCACCCGGACGCCCGCAGGACCGGCCCCGGCCCCCCGCACTCCCGGCGGGTCCCGGGCCGCCGCCGCGCTCCGGGCCGCCGCGCCCGCGCTCGCGGTCTACGCCGCCGTGCGGGCCCTGGGGCTCCTCGTCTTCTGGGTGGCCGCCTCCGCCGCCGGGAAGGACCCCCTGGGGCCGCTCAGCGGACGCTGGGACTCCGTCTGGTACCAGCGCATCGCCGAGCACGGCTACCGCTACACCGTCACCCTCCCCGACGGCTCCGTCCACTCCGATCTGGCGTTCTTCCCCCTGCTCCCGGCCCTCGAACGCGCCGTCTCCGCCGTGACTCCGCTCACCCTCGGGGGCGCCGGACTGCTGGTCGCCTGGACGGCCGGGCTGCTCGCCGCCTGGGGCATCTTCGCCGTCGGCTCCCAGCTGCGCGGACGGCGTACGGGGGTGGTGCTGGCGGCACTGTGGGGCGTCTACCCGACGGCGTTCGTCCAGTCGATGGCGTACACCGAGACACTGTTCACCGCGCTCGCCGCCTGGGCGCTGTACGCCGTCCTCAAGGGCCGCTGGATCGTCGCGGGGGCGCTGTGCGTCCTGGCAGGGCTCACCCGGCCCTCGGCGGCCGCCCTCATCGCGGCCCTGGCGATCACCGCCGCCGTCACCCTCGTACGGGAGTACCGCGACGAGCGCCGCGCCGGCCCGGTGCTCCGCCGCCACGCGCGGATGATCGCGGGCGTGGCGCTCGCACCGCTGGGCTGGCTGGCGTACGTGGTGTTCGTGGCCGTACGCGAGGGCAGCCCGGTCGCCTACTTCGACGTCCAGGCGCAGTGGGGCAACAACATCGACGGCGGCCGCGCGCTCGCCGCCTTCATCGCCGGGCTGCCGTGGCCCGCCGCCCTCGGCCTGTGCGCGGCGCTCGCGCTGCTGGGGTGGCTGGTCGTCCTCTGCGTACGGCAGCGGCAACCGCTCCCCGTACTCGTCTACGCGATCACGATCGTCGTCATCTCGCTGATCGGCGCCGGATACTTCGGCTCCCGGCCACGGCTGATGATGCCCGCCTTCCCGCTGCTGCTCCCGCCCGCCGTCGCCCTGCTGCGGCTGCGCACCACGGGCCGCACGGCCGCCGTGCTCGCCGCCCTCGCCTGCGCGTCAGCGGCCTACGGCGCCTGGACCCTGCTGGGCGCGGGCCCGCCGTGAGCCGGCGCCACCCCGGACCGCGGGCCCGCCGGGGGGTCGCGCCCCCGGACCGCGGGCCCGCCGGGAGGCCGCGCCTGCCCGGACGCGGGCCCGCCGTAGCCTCCTAGCTGGGTTCCGGCGCGGTGGCCGGTGCCGCCTTCAGCTCCAGCCGTACGCCCGGCCGCACCCCCCACCGCGCCATCGCCCCGGCCTCCGCCTCCACCACGTGCCGGGCCCGCAGCCGGGGCAGCCCGAGGCGGCCCGGCTGCATCGTGGTGACCGCCAGGACCCTGAACTTCCGGTCGAGGTACGCCACATCGATGGGGAACCGCATCCGGAAGGTGTGCACGCTCCCGCACGGGGTGAGCAGCATCGCCCCCTCGATCCCGTCCCGCCCGAGCAGCCCCTTGGCGCGGGCCCGGTACGAGGCGGCTATCCGCAGCGGAACCGCCTGCCCCTCCGGCCCGGGCCCGGAGTCCGTACCGACCGTTAGCGTCCCGTCGCCATCGCGCCATGTCCTCATGGGCACCGACGGTAGCCCCCGGCGGACGTGCCCGGACCCGGAACGGCGACGCTTGGGTCCCGGCCGGCCGCTCTGGGCCCCCGGACCCAAGACCCCAGGTCCCGAGGCCCGTTAGGGTCGCCCCGTGGACGCCGTGCTGCTCGCCCTCGCCGCGGTCTGGGGTGCCGCCACCGGACTGCTGATCCCGCGTGCCGCCTACCGGTTCGCCGTCGAGCCGGACGAGCCCTGGCGCACGGCGTGCCCCGCCGGCCACCCGCTCACCGGCCCGGCCCGCGGCTGGCTCGGCCCGGCCCGGTGCGCCCCTTGCGCCGCCCCGGCCGCCCGGGTCCCGGAAACCCCCGGTTCGGGCGGCCAGGACGCGGAACCGCCCGCCCCGGAGTCGCAGGCCCCGGCCGCCCCGGGCCCGGAATCGCGGCCCACGGCAACGCCCGTCCCCGGGGCCCCGGTCCCGGAAACCCCCGGCCCGGGAGCCCCGGCTTCGGAAGCGCCCGGTCCGGAACCGCAGATCACGGCCGCCCTTGCGACCCCTGCCTACGCCCCCGGCATCCTCGCCCCCCTCGTCAGCGTCCTCGCCTGTGTCGCGCTCGCCGCCGCCACCGGGGCCCGGCCCGAGCTCGTCGGGTGGCTGGCGCTGGCCCCTGTCGCCGTGCTTCTCGCCGTCGTCGACCGGCGGGTCCACCGGCTGCCCGACCCGCTGACCCTGCCCCTCGCGGCTTTGGCCGTCCTGCTGCTCGGCGGGGCGGCACTCCTCCCCGGGCACGCCGGGTCCTGGACCGCCGGGCTGCTGGGCGGCCTGGCCCTCGGCGGTTTCTACCTGCTGCTCTTCCTGATCAACCCGAACGGCATGGGCTTCGGCGATGTGAAGCTCGCGCTCGCCCTGGGCGTCGCCCTCGGCTGGTACGGCTGGACCGTGCTGTTCGTGGGCGGGTTCGCCGGGTTCCTGTTCGGGGCGGCGTACGGACTCGCCCTCGTCCTCCTGCGCCGGGCGGGACGCAGGACCGGCATCCCGTTCGGCCCGTTCATGATCGCCGGGGCGCTGACCGGAGTGCTGCTGGGGGCCCTGGCCGGCTGAGCGAGGGCGAGCCCTTGAGGCCGCGGCGGAATCCGTTCGCGTCCTCCGGGCCCGTTTGACACGATTCCGGTATGCCCGAACCCGCCACCCCCGACTCCGCCCCCACGTTCGACTCCACGGCCTCCCGCGACCGGTTCGAGGCCCTCGTGGCCGAGGCCGACGCCGTGTCCGTGGACGGGTGGGACTTCTCCTGGCTCGACGGCCGCGCCACCGAGGAACGCCCCTCCTGGGGGTACGCCCGCGCGATGGCCGAGCGGCTCGGCCGGGCCCATGCCGCGCTCGACCTCCAGACCGGGGGCGGCGAGGTGCTGGCCTCCGCGCCCAAGCTGCCGCCGGTCACCGTGGCCACGGAGGCCTGGCCGCCCAACATCGCCCGCGCCACCGCCCTGCTGCACCCGCTCGGGGCGGTCGTCGTCGCCGACGAGGACGAGCCGCCGCTGCCCTTCGGGGACGCCGCCTTCGACCTCGTGGTCAGCCGCCATCCGGTCACCACGTGGTGGGACGAGATCACGCGCGTGCTCGCCCCCGGCGGTACGTACTTCTCCCAGCAGGTCGGACCGGCCAGCGTCTTCGAACTGGTGGAGTACTTCCTCGGCCCGCAGCCGTCCGAGGTCCGTCGCGCCCGGCACCCCGAGGACGCGCGGGCCGCCGCGACGGCGGCCGGTCTGGAGGTGGTGGACCTGCGCTCCGAGACCCTGCGCACCGAGTTCCGCGACATCGGCGCGGTGGTCTACTTCCTGCGCAAGGTGATCTGGATGGTCCCCGGCTTCACCGTCGAGCAGTACCGCCCCCAACTGGCCGCGCTGCACCGGAAGATCGAGAAGGAGGGGCCGTTCCTCGCCCGCACCGCCCGCTTCCTGATCGAAGCCCGCAAGCCCCGGTGACGTTGGCCGAATCCCGTACCGCCGGTCAACCCGCTTACTCCGTACGTCAGTTCAGCCGTGCCCCGGAGGCAACGGGATCGTGCGGGCCGCCGTCCTACCCTGCGAGGGGCACGCACAGTGAAGGAGTGGGAGCGGGCATGACCGTGGAGAGGAAAGACTGTGCGGGGTCCGCCGGGCGCGCGCGGCACGGCAACGCCGACTGGCTCACGGGGGCCAGGATCACCGCCGTCCTCGGCGTCTACTACCGGCCCGAGGGCCGGGCGGGCGAGCCCGAAGCCGTCGAGTTCGTCCTCGCGGACGACCAGTCCGTCCTGCTGACCTGCGCCTCCGACCGGACGCTGCGCGTCACCCCGGGCGGCTGGCCGCGGTTACCCGACTGGTGCGTACCGGCGAGCCAGTGGCACCACGCGCCGCCCGCGCTCCTGCCGCCGGTGCCGTACGGGGGAGCGTGGACGGTCGTCGGCACCCAGGAGGTCAGGGACGACGGCGGCGAGGTGCTCCAGGCCGTCATCCGGTGCGAGGAAGGGGACTTCGTGGTGGTCGCCGGAGACACGATGGCGATCCGCTTCGACCCGCGCCCCTGAGGCGTCCAGGCTGAGCCTCCGCCCGTGCACCCGCCTCCGCCCGCGATCCCGCCTCACCCCGCGCGCGCCCGCCTCCGCCCGCGCGCCCGCCTCCGCCTCCGCCCGCGCGCCCGTGCACCCGCCTCCGCCGGCCCGCGCACCCGCCTCCGCCCGCGCACCCGCCTCCGCCGGCCCGCGCACCCGCCTCACCCCGCCACGCCCCGCGCATGCCCCCCGTACGCGCGCACCCCCGCCCCTACGCGTGCGGCCCCACCGTCACCGGGCCGACCGTCAGCTCCGCCGTCCCCTCCATGATCGTGGCGACCCGCTCCACCTGCTCCTCCAGGTCCCGCAGCCGCGCCCCGGTCAGCGGCTTCAGGGGTTCCACCGTCACCGCGATCCGGCGGCCCGAGCGGCGCTGGTGCCAGACGCCCGCCACCACGCCGTCCACCAGCAGCACCGGGAAGTTCCCCGCCTGTCCACCGCCGAGAGCCCGCTCCCACGCAGCGCCCGGGAACAGCCGCTCGCGGGGGGCCGAGGCGATGGCGAACGCGTCGAAGTAGGGGAGCAGGCGCACACCCCGCACCGGCGCGTCCGGGAAGTCCGTGTCACCCGCGACCACCCACGCCGGTCCGTCCTCCCCGAACGTCACCTCCTCGATCGCCCCCGATGCGGCCTGGGCGGCGAACTGCTCGGCCGCCCAGCGCTTCGGTGCCGCGAGCCACCGGGCGAAGTGGGCGGGGGTCGCCGGCCCGTAGGCGTACAGGTACCGCTCGATCAGGGCGGGCAGCGCCCCGGAGCCCGGCAGCGGGGTGCATCCGGGGTTCGTGTACGTCGCCTTCCGGCCCCGGTTCGGGGCGTAGGCGAGGGCGCCCCGGTGGCCCGCCAGATGCAGGACCTGCCGCCAGCGCGGCCACATCGCCTGGAACCCGGGCATCACCAGGTCCCCGGCCCACGGCCCGGTCCGCGCGACGACCTCGTCCGAGAGCTCGTCGATCGTGAGCTCCGCCCCGGCCAGCGCGTCCCCGACCGCCGCGACGACCGCCTCCACCTGGTCCGGGGTCATCCGGGCGTTCTCGGGGAAGGGGTTCGGGCCCGTCGGTACGGCGGAGAGGGCCCCGGTCCACCGGGGGAGGTCCACCGCGGGCAGCAGGTGGACCGTGCCGCGCGGCCCGAACGTCTTCACCAGGGTCCGGTCGGTCCACAGCGCCGTACGGACGTCCGTGCGGGTCAGCCCGTCCCCGCGCAGCCCCACGGACAGCTCGGCCGCCGACAGCACCTGGGCGTGCGCGCCGAGCATCGCGGCCACCGCGTCGCCCGGCTCGGCGAAGGGCGACGCGGTGGCGGCGGCGTCCGGGTGGAGGTGCTGCCGGGCCAGCCGCCGGGCGTTCGCCCCGGCCCAGGTCACGGTCACGGCGGCAGTCGCGGGCCCGGGCGCGGGGGGTCGTGTCGTCATGCCCCGAACCTAGAGGCCCTTGAGGTCAGCTCCTGTCCTCCTCCGTGCCCCCGGCGCGTGCGCCCCGGCCGCGTCAAGGCGGCGATGCCCGGCGACCCCTCGATACGGAGGCCGATAACGGGCCGGGAAGGGGCTCGGAGGCCGGTGCCGACTTGGGGCGGGGCCTGCCCGCAGCGGAGTCTGGCATATGCGGAGAGTAATGATGGAGTGGCGTGGCACGCGCCGGCACTTACGAAGGGTTATGGTGGAAACCCCCCTCGGGCCGGTCCGTATCCCCCCCACGGACCGGCCCGTTTTTCGTGGGCCGACTACGGCGCTGCCCCGCGGCCCGGGAGCGGCCCCCGGACCGCTCCCGTTCTTCCCGCCGCGCGGGCCCCGTTGAGCCGACGCCGACGTCAGCCGCGACCGGCCCAGATGTTGGTGCCGGCCGTGTCCACGGCGAAGGTGTCGATCTCCTTCAGCTCCTCGGCGGTGAGCGCCGGACCCGCGAGGGCCGCCACGTTCTCCTCCAACTGCTTCACGCTCGACGCGCCGATCAGCGCCGAGGTCATCCGGCTGTCGCGGAGCACCCAGGCGATGGCGAGCTGGGCGAGCGACTGGCCGCGGCCCTGCGCGATGTCGTTCAGGCCACGCAGTCGCCGCAGGACCTCGTCGGAGAGCAGGCCCGGGTCCAGCGACTTGCCCTGGGTGGCGCGCGAGCCCTCCGGGATGCCCTTCAGGTACTTGTTCGTGAGCAGGCCCTGGGCGAGCGGCACGAAGGAGATGCAGCCCATTCCGGCCGCCTCCAGCGTGTCGAGCAGCCCGTCGTCCTCGATCCAGCGGTTGATCATGGAGTAGGACGGCTGGTGGATCAGGGCCGGGACGCCCATCTCCTGGAGCAGCCCGGCCGCCTCGGCGGTCTGCTCCGCGTTGTACGAGGAGACGCCCACGTACAGGGCCTTGCCCTGCTGGACGGCGGACGCCAGGGCGCCCATCGTCTCCTCCAGCGGGGTGTCCGGGTCGAAGCGGTGCGAGTAGAAGATGTCGACGTGGTCCACGCCCATCCGCTTCAGGGAGGCGTCGAGTGAGGACAGCAGGTACTTCCGGGAGCCCCACTCGCCGTACGGGCCGGGGTGCATCAGATAACCGGCCTTGGTGGAAATGACCATTTCGTCCCGGTAGGGGGCGAAATCCTGGGCGAAGAGCTTGCCGAAGTTCAGCTCGGCCGAGCCGGGCGGCGGGCCGTAGTTGTTCGCCAGGTCGAAGTGGGTCACCCCGAGGTCGAAGGCGCGGCGCAGGATCGCCCGCTGGGAGTCCAGCGCCCGGTCGTCGCCGAAGTTGTGCCACAGGCCGAGCGACAGGGCGGGCAGCTTGAGGCCGCTGCGCCCGGTCCGGCGGTACTCCATGGAGTCGTAGCGCGAGGGAGCGGCACGGTAGTACAGGTCGGGGGAGAGGTAATCAGTCACGTTTCTCTGCTTATCACGGAGTTGTGACAGACCGGGTTGGGCCCTGATGACCCGCTCGCAGTAATGTGGCGGCTTCGGGGAATGCCGATGTGCGGCGCGGCGATGGCCCGCGTGGCCCGTGCCGGTGGTAGAGGCGCGGACCGCCCAGGGATCGTGCGAGCGGCGCGGGTCGTGCGAGCGAGCCCCGGCGGGGGACGTCCCCTGTTACCCCCGGCGACGGGGAGGGCGGGCCCCGGCCCGTACGGAACCGAGAGGGTGAACGCAGTGAACTTCCGCGACCTGGTGTACAGGCTCTACGCGCGCCGGGTGGAAGGCCGCCTGGACCACGACCAGGTGCCGAAGCACATCGGGGTCATCCTCGACGGGAACCGGCGGTGGGCCAAGGCGTCCGGCGGCTCCGCCGTGCAGGGCCACCAGGCCGGTGCGGACAAGATCTCCGAGCTGCTCGGCTGGTGCGACGAGACCGACGTCGAGGTCGTCACCCTCTGGATGCTCTCCACGGACAACTTCGACCGGCCCGAGCACGAGCTGAAGCCGCTGCTCCGCATCATCGAGAACACCGTCCGCAACCTCGCCGCGGACGGCCGCTGGCGCGTCCACCACGTGGGCACGCTCGACCTGCTCCCGCCGGAGACACAGACGGTCCTGAAGGAGGCCCAGGAGTCGACGTCCCACATCGATGGGATAATCGTCAACGTCGCGGTCGGCTACGGCGGCCGCCAGGAGATCGCGGACGCGGTGCGCTCGCTGCTCCTGGAGCACGCGGAGAAGGGCACCAGCTTCGAGGAGCTGGCCGAGGTCGTCTCCACCGACCTGATCTCCGAGCACCTCTACACCCGGGGGCAGCCCGATCCCGATCTGGTGATCCGGACGAGCGGCGAGCAGCGGCTCTCGGGCTTCATGCTCTGGCAGAGCGCCCATTCGGAGTACTACTTCTGCGAGGTCTTCTGGCCGGCCTTCCGCAAGGTCGACTTCCTGCGGGCACTGCGCGACTACGCGGCCCGGCACCGGCGTTACGGGGCCTGAACCACCAGGGCGTCATCGGGCGGCCACCGGGACTTCTCCACGCCGTGTCATATGCGGCGGCATGGCTTCGGTTCGAATAGGGAATACCCCTGACAGGTCGGCATCCGGTCATCAACCAGGCGGATGTCGTCACCAAGTGAGCGGCACCCAGTCCGCTCGCCCGGGAGGCCCTTTGCACACGAAGGACCGTACGCAGCGTGCGGCCGACGCGGTGGCCGCGGTCAGGCCCGCGCACGAGGGCCCGATCCCGGTCCGTCCTCTCCCTTCGGGAAGCTCCGCGACCGTCCGTCGCACTCCCCGACCTCGTCCGAGGGGGTACGTCCTTCCGTGGTGAACAGCATCAAGCGCCGCATGCCCGACCGGCGCACATACGTTCTCGACACCAGCGTCCTGCTGGCCGACCCCGGCGCCATGGCCCGCTTCGACGAGCACGAAGTCGTGCTGCCGATCGTGGTGGTCACTGGAGCTGGAGGCCAAGCGGCACCATCCCGAGCTCGGCTACTTCGCCCGCCAGGCCCTGCGCCTGCTGGACGACTTCCGGGTCCGGTACGGCCGGCTGGACGCCCCGATCCCGCTCGGGGACCTGGGCGGGTCGCTCCGTGTCGAACTCAACCACTCCGATCCCGGCATACTGCCCGCCGGCTATCGGCTGGGGGACAACGACTCACGGATCCTCGCGGTCGCACGCAACCTCCAGGCCGAGGGGTACGACGTCACGGTCGTCTCCAAGGACCTGCCCCTCCGAATCAAGGCGTCCTCCGTCGGCCTCCTCGCCGAGGAGTACCGCGCCGAGCTCGCCATCACCGACTCCGGCTGGACCGGTATGAGCGAACTGTCCCTCGCCGGGGAACAGATCGACCTGCTGTTCAGCGAGGAGACGCTGTACGTCCCCGAGGCCGCCGAGCTGCCCGTCCACACCGGCCTGGTCCTCCAGTCCGAGCGCGGCAAGGCGCTGGGCCGGGTGACGGCCGAGGGCAACGTCCGCCTCGTGCGGGGCGACCGGGAGGCCTTCGGCATCCACGGGCGCAGCGCCGAGCAGCGGATCGCGCTCGACCTCCTCCTCGACAGCGACGTCGGCATCGTGTCGCTCGGCGGACGCGCGGGCACCGGCAAGTCCGCGCTGGCCCTCTGCGCGGGCCTGGAGGCCGTGCTGGAGCGGCAGCAGCACAAGAAGGTGATGGTCTTCCGCCCGCTGTACGCGGTGGGCGGGCAGGAGCTCGGCTATCTCCCCGGCAGCGAGGCCGAGAAGATGAGCCCCTGGGCGCAGGCGGTCTTCGACACGCTCTCGGCGGTCGCCGGACGCGAGGTCATCGAGGAGGTGCTCGGGCGCGGGATGCTGGAGGTCCTGCCGCTCACCCACATCCGCGGCCGCTCGCTGCACGACGCGTTCGTGATCGTCGACGAGGCGCAGTCGCTCGAACGGAACGTCCTGCTGACCGTGTTGTCCCGAATCGGGGCGAATTCGCGTGTCGTGCTCACCCATGACGTGGCCCAGCGGGACAACCTCCGGGTCGGCCGGTATGACGGAGTCGTCGCCGTCGTCGAGAAGCTGAAGGGGCATCCGCTGTTCGCGCACGTCACGCTCACGCGGTCGGAGCGTTCGCAGATCGCCGCACTGGTGACCGAAATGCTGGAGGAGGGCCACATCTGACCCGCATGTCCCCTTCATGCCGCCCGGCGAGCCAAGGATCTTAGCCGGGCTGCATTGTGCTGCGCCGTCATTTCCGCAAAACCGATGGGCCAAACGGGGTGTGACGTTTCCCACGCAACACAGAATTGCCTCCACGCGTCCCCGTCCGGCAGAGTCTTGCTTCCGTCAGGCCCCGCATACGGCACTTGGGCACCTCCAGAGGCGCCACGCACCACACAACTCAACACAAGACGCCCGTATGCCGCCCGCGAGCACCACGCGGCAGCCTCCTCACCGGGGTTGCCCATCGGGCCCGTGCCTCCCGTGACCCACGCAGTAGGGAGGCCAGTGCCAGGGGCACGAACGCGCCCGCGAGGTCACCTAAGCGGGCGATGCTGGAAGGACACCATGTGAGCCGGATCTCGGTCCGGGGGTTCGCCGTGGCATCCGCCACCGCGGTCACCACCGTAGGCGCCGTCGTAGGCGTTGCTGCGGGCGGCACACCTGCCGCCGACGACAACAACTTCGAGGCGGCCGCAGCCGACACCACGCTGCTCGCAGACATCCCCGCGGGCCAGCAGGCCCAGGTCCAGACCGCTTCGCTGACGCAGCAGGCCGACGCCCAGGCGTCCGCCGCCGACGCCGCCGCGAAGAAGTCGGCCGAGGAATCCGCCCGCATCCAGGCCGCCAAGGACGCCAAGTCCAAGAAGCAGGCGGCCGAGGACCGGATCGAGGCCGAGCGCAAGGCCGAGGCGGAGAAGAAGGAAAAGGAAGAGGCCGAGCGCGCCAGCCGCTCTTCCGTCCGCGACGCCTCCTCGTTCGCGGCCCAGGGCTCGTACTCCGTGGCCGAGGTCCAGGCGATGGCCCGTCAGATGGTCCCCGCCGACCAGTTCCAGTGCTTCAGCAACATCGTGAACCACGAGTCGACCTGGAACTACCGCGCGACCAACCCGTCCTCCGGGGCGTACGGTCTGATGCAGGCGCTCCCGGGCTCCAAGATGTCGTCCGCCGGCGCCGACTGGCAGACCAACCCGGCCACCCAGATCAAGTGGGGCCTCAGCTACATGGACGGCCGTTACGGCTCCCCGTGCGGCGCCTGGTCCTTCTGGCAGGCCAACAACTGGTATTAGGGGAAGCGGGCGGAAGCTCACCTGCCGTCCTCTCAACCCCGCGAGGCCCCCCACCGTCCAGACGGTGGGGGGCCTCGCGCGTTGTACGGTCACTTCCTGGTGAACCCGGAGCGCTGGGAAGCCCAGATGGGGGAAGGAAAGAGAGCATGTCAAAACTGCCGGGCTGGCTGGGCCGCTTCGGGTCCGAACTGACGGAGCTGGGCGCACGCCTGGACGAGCGTCGGGCGAGAGCCGCCGCCGACGATGAACCGTTCACGGCGAAGGGGGCCGTCCCCGACGTCGACGACGAAGCGGGGCAGGTGCCCGCGCCCCCAGCTACGCCCCCTCGGTCGCCGCCAAGCCGGATCCGGTGGCGGCGATTCCGTGGGGGATGCGGGTCGCCGCGGAGGCCGGCTGGCGCCTCCTCGTCCTCGCCGGGACGCTCTGGGTGCTGATGCGGGTGATCACCGCCGTGGAGCTGGTGGTGCTCGCCTTCTCGGCCGCTCTGCTCATCACCGCGATGCTCCAGCCCACGGTGGTCCGACTCAAGCGGTTCGGGCTGCCGCACGGGCTCGCCACCGCCGTGACCGCCGTCCTCGGGTTCGTCATCATCGGCCTGGTCGGCTGGTTCGTGGTGTGGCAGGTGATGGAGAACCTCGACACGCTCTCCGACCGGGTCCGGGACGGTATCGACGAGCTGAAGCGCTGGGCGCTCGACAGCCCGTTCCACGTCACCGAGTCGCAGATCAACGACATCGCCAAGAACCTCAGCGACACCATCGGCACCAACACCGAGGAGATCACCTCCGCCGGGCTCCAGGGCGTCACGGTGATGGTGGAGTTCCTCACCGGGCTGCTGCTGGCGATGTTCTCCACGCTGTTCCTGCTCTACGACGGCCGCCGCATCTGGGAGTGGTCGCTCAAGCTGGTGCCCGCCGCGGCCCGTCCGGGCGTCGCCGGGGCCGGACCGCGCGCCTGGCGCACCCTGACCGCCTATGTACGGGGCACGGTGCTCGTCGCCCTGATCGACGCCATCTTCATCGGCCTCGGCCTCTACGTCCTGAACGTGCCGCTCGCGGTGCCGCTGGCCGTCTTCATCTTCCTGTTCGCCTTCATCCCGCTCGTCGGAGCCGTGGTCTCCGGAGCGCTCGCCGTGGTCGTGGCCCTGGTCACCGAAGGCGTATGGACGGCGCTGTGGGCGCTGGTGGTGGTCCTGGCCGTGCAGCAGATCGAGGGCCACATCCTGCAGCCGTTCATCCTCGGCCGCGCCGTCCGGGTGCATCCGCTCGCGGTGGTCCTCGCGGTGGCGACCGGCGGGCTCGTCGCGGGCATCGGCGGCGCGGTGGTGGCTGTACCGCTGGTCGCGGTGACCAACACGGTTGTGGTCTACCTGCGTTCGTACGCGACGCCGGGGCCCCCGGGCGGGAGCGGCGGGCGCACCGGATCCACGGCTCTCTCGATGAACCCGGTGCCCGCCGGGGCCACGCCCGCACCACCCGGTCCGGGCCCGCAGGACGCGCCGGCCGAACGCCCGCGGGAGAACCCGCCGTCGCCGGAGTAGCGGAGCGGCACGGAACACGCGGAAGAGCCCCGGGGACGGTCTCTCGTCCCCGGGGCTCCTCTCGTACCCAGGTGGGTCAGGGGTGGTGCGGTGTCACTACTCGGCGAGTACGGCCTCGGCGTCGAGGGTCACACCGACCGCCTGGATCACCGAAGCGATCTTGACGGCTTCCTGGATGGTCTCGCGGTCCACGCCGGCCTTGCGGAGCACCTGCTCGTGCGAGTCCAGGCACTGGCCGCAGCCGTTGATCGCGGAGACGGCGAGCGACCACAGCTCGAAGTCGATCTTCTCCACGCCCGGGTTGCCGATGACGTTCATCCGCAGGCCCGCGCGGAGCGTGCCGTACTCCGGGTCCGACAGCAGGTGCCGGGTCCGGTAGAAGACGTTGTTCATCGCCATGACCGCGGCGGCCGACTTCGCCGCGGTGTACGCCTCGGCGGAGAGGTTGGCCTTCGCCTCGGGCTCCAGCTCGCGCAGCACCTTCGGCGATCGCGAGGCGATCGCGCAGGCCAGCACGGTGCCCCACAGCTGCTGCTGCGGGAGGTCGCTGTTGCCGATGACCGAACCGAGGTTCAGCTTCAGGTCCTTGGCGAAGTCCGGTACGGCGGACTTCAGTTCGTCGAGAGCCATGTCGGTATCAGCTCACTCGCCCGAGAGGAGCGCGACCGGGTCGAGGGTGTTCTCGCCCTTGGTCCAGTTGCACGGGCACAGCTCGTCGGTCTGCAGGGCGTCGAGGACCCGCAGGACCTCCTTGGGGTTACGGCCCACGGAACCGGCGGTCACCATCGTGAACTGGATCTCGTTGTTCTGGTCGACGATGAAGACGGCGCGCTGGGCGAAGCCGTCCTCGCCCTCGATGCCGAGGTCACGCATGAGCTCGTGCTTCGAGTCGGCCAGCATCGGGAAAGGCAGGTCGGTCAGGTCCGGGTGGTCCTTGCGCCAGGCGTGGTGCACGAACTCGGAGTCACCGGAGAAGCCGAGGATCTGCGCGTCGCGGTCGGCGAACTCCTCGTTCAGCTTGCCGAAGGCGGCGATCTCCGTCGGGCACACGAAGGTGAAGTCCTTCGGCCACGCGAAGACGATCTTCCACTTGCCCTCGTAGGTCTTGTGGTTGATCTGCTCGAACTCCTTGCCGCTCTCCAGCGAGACACAAGCAGTCAGGTCGAACTCGGGGAACTTGTCACCGACAGTGAGCACGCGCTCTCCTTGCAACGTCTGGAATTCCCTTTTTGGGGGTCTTCCTGAGGGTTGGACGGCTCCCACCCTGGCACAGAGTGCATTGATCACAGAAATAGCTACACTCGGTCCGGATGATCGGAGGTACCTATCAGTGACCCAGGTGAATCAGGGCGTACGCCCCAAGCAGTCCGTTAAGTCACCCGTCAAGCAGCCCAGCCTGTCCCAGCTGCGGGCCTTCACGGCCGTGGCGGAACATCTGCACTTCCGGGACGCGGCGGCAGCAATCGGGATGAGTCAGCCGGCACTCTCCGGAGCGGTGTCCACCCTGGAGGAGGCACTGGGTGTCCAGCTCATCGAGCGTACGACGCGCAAGGTGCTGCTCTCGCCCGCGGGGGAGCGGCTCGCGGTGCGGGCCGGGGCGGTCCTGGAGGCCGTCGCCGCGCTGATGGAGGAGGCGGAGGCGGTCCGGGCCCCGTTCACCGGAGTCCTCCGGCTCGGCGTGATCCCGACCGTCGCCCCGTATCTCCTGCCCACCGTGCTCCGCCTCGTCCACGAGCGGTACCCGGACCTCGACCTCCAGGTCCACGAGGAGCAGACCTCCTCGCTGCTCGAAGGGCTCGCCGCCGGGCGTCTGGACCTGCTGCTGCTCGCCGTGCCGCTCGGAGTGCCGGGCGTCACCGAGATCCCGCTCTTCGACGAGGACTTCGTGCTGGTCATGGAGCAGGACCACTGGCTCGGCGGCCGCGCGGACATCCCCGGGACGCGCTGCGCGAACTGCCGCTGCTGCTCCTGGACGAGGGGCACTGCCTGCGCGACCAGGCCCTGGACATCTGCCGCGAGGCCGGCCGCACCCGGGGCGCGCCGGTCACCACGACCGCCGCCGGGCTCTCCACCCTCGTGCAACTGGTCGCCGGCGGGCTCGGCGTGACCCTGCTGCCGCGCACCGCCGTGACGGTGGAGACCGGCCGCAACGACGCGCTGGCCACCGGGTACTTCGCGGACCCGGCGCCCACCCGGCGGTTGGCGCTGGCGATGCGGACCGGGTCGGCGCGGGGCGGCGAGTTCGAGGAGTTCGCGGCCGCCCTGCGCGAGGCGATGAAGCCGCTGCCGGTGCGGCCGGTGGACCGCCCCGACCAGGACTGAGACGTACACGGCCGGGGCTCCCGTCCTCAGGAGCCCCGGCCGTACACGGATCACGCGGAGGTCACTCGGTGCGCAGCCCCTCCGGGCGCATCAGCCGCCACAGCGGCGGCAGCGACAGCAGCGTCACCAGTGCGATCAGCGCGCCCCCGGCGCCCACCATCGGCCAGAACAGCCACCAGTCGGCCACCGACTTGCTGATCATCCAGGCGAGCGTCCCGCCGAGCCCCAGGCCGCCCGCGACCGCGACCACCAGTCCGAGCGCCACCGGCACGGCGGTCTGCCACAGCACCGACCAGCCGAGCGTGGAGCGCCGGGTGCCGAAGGCGACCAGCACCGACAGCAGCCGCCTGCGCTCACGCAACTGCTCCAGCTGGGAGACCAGCATCGACGCGGCGATCAGCAGCAGCACCACGGTCGCGCCGACCTGGAGGCCGGTCTGCACGCTGTCGTACTGACGGTCGCGCGCCACCGGGTTCAGCTCGCTGAAGCGCATCCCGGGGTCGATCCCGACCGCCGTGTTGCGTACGTGCTCGGCGACGTCCGGCACGCTCTCGTCGACCCGGATCTGGGCGACGATCGTGGCGCCGGGCAGCTTGCCCGCGTCCAGCGCGCCCGTGGTCGCCATGATTCCCCAGTGCACCTCGCCCATGGGGTCCTTGCGGCCGGTCACGGTCGGCGCGTCGGCCGGCAGCGTCCACCGGAACGGCTTGCGGCCCATGCCCTCGCCGATCAGGACGGTCTCGCCCTTGCGTGCGGTCCGGTCCACCCAGCCCGCCTGGTCCTTGTTGTTCGGGGGTGGACGACGAAGGCGTCGCCGTCCTCGCACCGGTCGATCCGGGCCAGTTCGCGCAGGGTCGCGCAGGTGCCGACGGTCAGCGAGGTGGTGGGCTGGATCTCGTCGTCCGTGTAGTTCCCGGGCTTGGTCGCGTACGCCTCCACCGATCCGATCACCACGTCCACGCCCCGGGTGGCACGGAACTGTTCGATGGCCGAGGTGGCCGCCTCGCCGGTGACGTCCTCGGAGTACGCGGCGAACTGGGCCCGCGAGGGGTCCTGGCCGGTCACCCGGTGGAAGTCGGCGTTCATCGCGGCGAACAGCATCTGCAGGGCGATCGCCCCGGCCACCGCGACCGTCACCCCGCTGACCGCGCGGGACGCGGCCCCGCTGCTCAACTGGAGCCGGCGGGTGGCGAGCTGCCAGGGCACCGGGCCGCCGCGCAGCCGGTTCACACAGGCCTCGACCAGCCAGGGCAGCAGCAGTGCGAGGCCGACCAGCACCAGGACCGCGCCCGAGGCTATGGCGAAGGGGTTCACCGGCTCGTACCCGTTGGTGCGGCCCGTCACGGCGAGCACCGCGAGTCCGGCCGCGGGCATCAGCAGCCGCCACCGGAGCCGGCGGCCCCGCTCGCGGCCCCGGCGTACGACGCCGAGCGGCTCGATCACCACGGACCGCATCGCGACCAGGGTGACGAGGACGGCGGTCAGGGGCACCGCCACCACGATGAGGAGGGCGAGCCGGGGGTCGGGGACCAGGTCGGCGGGGAACGCGCTGACGTCCCAGATCTCCACCGCGCCGACGAACAACCGGCCCACCAGGAAGAACGCCAGACCGATCAGCAGCCCGAGCAGCGCGCCGAACATCGCCTCCCCGGCGGCGATCCGCCGGGTCGTCCGGATGTCCGCACCGACCAGGCGCAGCGCGGCCAGCCGGCGGTCGCGGCGGTCGCCGCCGAAGCGCACGGCGGTGGCGATGAAGATCGCCACCGGCACCAGCAGCACGACGCAGACCATGACGACGAGCACGATCAGCAGCGGCGGCAGGGGATCGCCCTCGCGGGAGTCCCCGTACCCGCCGATGCGGTGACCGCCCTTCGCGGGCGTCAGGGTGTCGCTGCCCGCGTAGTAGAGGAGTTCGTTGGGGGAGCGCAGCCCGGCGTCCCCGATCGTGCCGGTGATCTCGTACGGCAGCCGCTCGCGCAGCAGCTCGTTGCCCGGGTTGCTCAGCAGCTCCTTCAGCGCGGGGGAGACCACCATGGTGTCCGCCGCCGGGAAGCGGTCGACCCCCGGCGGCAGGACCGGCGCCGAACCGTCCGCGCGCATCAGATACCCGGCGACCGTCCGGTCCCGGTACTCGGACGTGGCGTTGATGCGCACCACCGAGCTGTCCGACGTCGCGGCGTTCGTGTCGGGTGAGTCGGAGATCCGGGTCTCGCTGCGGGCGGCCTCGCGTGCGCCGCGTTCGTCGAGCAGATGCGGTACGGAGGAGGCGAGCAGCAGCAGCGCCACACCGAGGCCGACGCCGACGGCGGTCAGTAGCGTACGGATCCAGCCCTCGCGGCCACCGGCGGCGGCGAACCGGACGCCGAGGCCGAGGTCGCGGAGGACCGCCGCGCCGCGCGAGGGCGGCTGCGGGCTCTCCGGTGCGGCGGGCGGTGCCGTACGGGAGTCGAGCAGCGTCATACCGCGTGCTCCAGATCCCGGGCCCGGCCGTCGCGCACGGTGACGTCACGGTCGGAGTAGGCGGCGACCCGGGCTTCGTGGGTCACCAGGACCACGGCCACGTTGGCGGACCGGGCGGCCTCGGTGAGCAGCTCCATCACCCGCTCGCCGTTGAGCGAGTCCAGCGCGCCGGTCGGCTCGTCGGCGAAGATCACCTTCGGCGACGCCGCCAGCGCACGGGCCACGGCGACCCGCTGGCCCTGCCCGCCGGAGACCTCGCCGGGGCGCTGGGAGCCGAGGTCGTCGACCTCCAGGCGCTCCATCCACGCGCGTGCGGTGCGCTCGGCGGCCTTGCGCTTCACGCCGTTGAGCCGCAGCGGCAGGGCGACGTTCTCCACGCAGGTCAGCTCGGGGACGAGCTGGCCGAACTGGAAGACGAAGCCGAAGTCGCTGCGGCGCAGGGCGCTGCGCTCGGCGTCGGACATCGCGGACAGCTCGCGGCCCGCGTAGGTGATGGTGCCGGAGTCGGGTGTGATGATCCCGGCCAGACAGTGCAGCAGGGTCGACTTGCCGGAGCCGGACGGGCCCATGACGGCGACGACCTCGCCGGGGTGCACGGAGAACGACGCGCCGTCCAGGGCGGGCGTCGAACCGTAGGTCTTGCGCAGATCGTGCGCGGCGAGCAGGGAGCCTTCGGGAATCACGGAGCCACCACCTTGGCGAGCTGGTCGAGGCGGGCGGCGGTCAGTTCCAGCCAGCGCAGATCGGCTTCGAGGTGGAAGAGGGCGTGGTCGCAGATCAACTGGTCGGCGAGGTCGCCCTGGCGCTTGCGGTCGGTGAGGATGCGCATCATCCGCAGATGGGCCGAGCGCTGGGTGTCCAGCAGGCCAGCCGCGCTGCGGTCGGTCAGCAGCGCGAGGACGACCTTGGTGTAGAGCGTCGACTGGAGGTAGGGCTCCGGCTTCTCGGGCTGCGCCAGCCACTGCGAGACATCGGTGATCCCGGCGTCGGTGATGGCGTACCGCTTGCGCTCGGGGCCTCCTTCGCTCTCGACGCCGTCGACCTCGACGAGTCCGTTCTTCAGGAGCCGGGACATCGTCGAGTAGACCTGGCCGTAGTGCAGCGGGCGGTCTTGGCCGAACTTCTCGTCGAAGGTCCGCTTCAGGTCGTAGCCGTGCCGGGGGCCGGACTCCAGGAGCCCGAGGAGGGTGTGACCGATAGACATGAGGAGCACTGTACACGGCGTGTATACCCCCGATGTATACGCGTCCGAAAGGCGACCCCGGCCCATGGGCGGGCCGGGGTCGCTGTGTCGGTACGTGCCGGGGGTGCGGTGCTACGGGGCGTCCCGGCCGCCCGTCCCGGGCGGGGTCTCCGGCTCCTCCGGTGGCTGATCGGGCGGCTGAGCTGGTGGCCGCCCCCGCCGGGGGATCGGCCGCGCAGCCCCGGGCAGCCGGCCCGCCTCCGCGAGCGCCCGCCGCAGCAGGAACTCGATCTGCGCGTTGGCGCTGCGCAGTTCCTCGGAGGCCCAGCGGGCGAGTGCGTCGTGCACCGCGGGGTCCAGCCGCAGCAGCATCTGCTTGCGCTGCTGCGACCGGGACGCCGGCGTCCGCCGGGGAGGCGTCTGGTCGGTCACTGGTAGAGGGTGCCCGTGTTGAGGACTGGCTGGGCGCTGCGGTCACCGCACAGCACCACCATGAGGTTGCTGACCATGGCCGCCTTCCGCTCGGAGTCCAGCTCCACGATGTCCTGCTCGGCGATCCGGTGCAGGGCCATCTCGACCATGCCCACCGCGCCCTCGACGATCTGCTTGCGGGCCGCGACGACCGCGCCGGCCTGCTGGCGCTGGAGCATGGCGGAGGCGATCTCGGGGGCGTACGCGAGGTGGCTGAAGCGCGACTCGATGATCAGCACGCCCGCGGCCTGCACCCGGGCGGTCAGCTCGGCGGCCAGCTTCTCGGTGATCTCCTCCGCGTTGCCGCGCAGCGAGAGGCCGTCCTCCTCGTGGGCGTCGTACGGGTACTCGATGGCGATGTGCCGGACGGCCGCCTCGGTCTGGGTGGAGACGAACTCCAGGAAGTCGTCGACCTCGAAGAGCGCCTGGGCGGTGTCCTCGACCTTCCAGACGACGATCGCGGCCAGCTCGATCGGGTTGCCGTAGGCGTCGTTGACCTTCAGGACGGCGGTCTCGTGGTTGCGGACACGGGTGGAGATCTTGCGGCTGGAGGTCAGCGGGTTGATCCAGCGGAGCCCGTCGGCGCGGATGGTGCCGACGTAACGGCCGAAGAGCTGGATCACCCGGGCCTCGCCCGGAGCGACCATCTTCACACCGCTCATGCAGAAGAACGAGGTGAGTACCAGGAGCACCCCGAAGATGAGCAGCGGGATGCCGACCGCCTTGTCGTCGTTGGCGCCCAGCACCCCGCCGAAGATGGCCAGGCCGATCCCGCCGAAGACGCCGAGCACGGTCAGCAGCAGCCCGAGGCCGCCCGGGATGGAGTGCGCGACGACCTCCCTGACCTGCGGTTCGGGCATGTCGGGAGCGTCGATGGAGAGGTCCGGCGCCGGGGCGTCCGGGTGGTGGTTCTCGTGCTGTCCGGTCATGGGATCCCCCGTTCGGCGCGGTATCGCACCGCGCCAGCAATGTGATTACACATTATCGGTTCTCGCAACCTTGTCCACCCCTGGGGAGTCGGTTCCTGTAGAGGCGGGTGCTGATTCTCACGTCCGTAAAAGGCCGGATCGCTTGTCTTTTGTCCCTGCTGTCGGTGTTAGCTGGCAGGTCTGAGCGAACTGAGGAAACCGAGCGAACCGGCCGAGCAGAGAAGCGGGAGCAACACACCAATGGGTCGAGCGGATGCGCGACGAGCCCTGGCGCAGGAGTCGCGCCGGGCCGCGAAGAGCGGCGGCATACGCAGACTCTTCACGTGGAAGAAGCTGCTGGGCACGTTCTTCGGGATCGTCCTGCTGGGCATGGGCGCCTTCGGTGCCCTCTACCTGTACGTCGACGTCCCCGCCGCCAATGCCATGGCGGAGCGGCAGAGCAACGTCTACCAGTACAGCGACGGCACGGTCCTCGCCCGGACCGGCAAGGGCGTCAACCGCCAGATCGTCGACCTGGACGAGGTGCCGAAGAAGGTCCAGCACGCCTTCGTCGCCGCCGAGAACAAGACCTTCTACAAGGACCAGGGCGTCGATCTGAAGGGCACCACCCGCGGTCTCCTCAACACGGTCAGCGGCAAGGGCAAGCAGGGTGGCTCGACCATCACCCAGCAGTACGTGAAGAACTACTACCTGACGCAGGACCCCACCGTGAGCCGCAAGCTCAAGGAGCTGGTGATCTCGCTCAAGATCGACCAGCAGCTGTCCAAGGACGAGATCCTCGCCGGGTACATCAACACCGCCTACTACGGACGCGGTGCCAGCGGCATCCAGGCCGCCGCCCAGGCCTACTACGGCATCGACGCCAAGGACCTGAACGTCTCCCAGGGCGCCTACCTCGCCTCCCTCCTCCAGGCCCCCAGCCAGTACGACTGGGCGTCCGCCACCCCCACCGGCAAGAAGCTGGTCAAGGAGCGCTGGGCCTACACCCTGCGCAACATGGTCGAGATGGACTGGCTGACCGAGTCCGAGAAGGCGAAGCTGGAGTTCGACGTTCCGCAGAAGCCGAAGCCGGCCGCGGGCATGGAGGGCCAGACCGGCTATCTCGTCGAGGCGGCCAACAAGGAACTGGAGAAGCAGGGCGTCTCCGCCGAGGACCGCGAGGCCGGCGGCTGGACCTTCACCCTCACCGTCGACAAGAAGCGCCAGCAGGCGCTGGAGAAGGCGGTCGACGACCAGTTGGAGTCCAAGCTCGACCGTAAGGGCAGCAAGGTCGACGCGGGCGTCCAGGCGGGCGCCACCTCCGTCGACCCGAAGACCGGCAAGGTCGTCGCGCTGTACGGCGGCGAGGACTACATCAAGCACTACATCAGCAACGCCACCCGCCAGGACTACCAGCCCGCCTCCACCTTCAAGCCGCTGGTGCTCGCCTCCGCCCTGGAGAACGAGTCGACGACCCAGGACGGCAGCCTCATCGGGCTGAACACGGTCTACGACGGCACCAGCAAGCGGCCCGTCGTCGGCAGCGACACCCCGTTCGCCCCGCAGAACGAGGACGACCGCAGCTACGGTCCGATCTCCGTCCAGAAGGCGATGAACAGCTCGGTCAACTCCGTCTTCGCGCAGATGATCGTGGACGTGACGCCCTCCGCCGCGAAGCAGACGGCGCTCGACCTCGGCGTACCGGACAAGAACTTCCCCGAACGCCCCGCCGTCTCGCTCGGCACCATGAACGCCTCGACCTGGGACATGGCCGGCGCGTACGCCACGCTCGACAACCACGGCCAGAAGGTCACCCCGCACATCCTCCAGTCCGCCGAGCACCGCGACCGCACCGTCAACCCGGAGAAGCCCAAGCGGGAGCAGGCCATCAGCCGTGCCTCCGCCGACACCGTGACCAAGGCGCTCACCGGGGTCGTCGACGCCGGATCCGGCGCCGCGGCCAACACCTCCGCCTACGACGCGGCGGGCAAGACCGGCACCTCCGAGGACAACAAGTCCGCCTGGTTCGCCGGGTACACCCCGGAACTGACCACGGTCGTGGCCCTCTTCGGCGAGGGCGACGGCGGCCGCAAGCAGGTCTCCCTGACCGGCACGGCCAACTCCGGCCGCGCCAACGGCGGCGGCTTCCCGGCCCGGATCTGGGCCGACTACACCCTCGGCGCCCTCGGCGGCGGGTCGGGCAAGACGTTCGACCTCCAGGACGTGGAGCGCGGCGAGGTGCCCGCCCCGCCGACCCCGTCGGACACGCCCTCCGAGGAGCCCACCGAGTCCGAGGAGCCGACCCCGTCGGACACGCCCTCCGAGACGCCGAGCGAGACGCCCAGCGAGAGCCCGTCCTCGTCGGCCCCGCCGACGGACAGCCCGACCGTCACCACGCCTCCCACCAGCCCGGAGCTGCCGCCCCAGCCCGGCGAGGACGACGGGCAGCCGGGCGAACGGCCCGGCGGCAACGGTCTGCTCGGGCAGTGAGGGCCTGACAGCACCACGGACATGAGGGAGGGGCGGACCGATCGGTCCGCCCCTCCCTCATGTCCGTCCTACTGCGCCCGCGCCGCCATCTCGAACCAGACGACCTTGCCGGTCGACAGCCGGGTCGCGCCCCACCGCCGGGCCAGCCGGTTGACCAGGAACAGCCCGCGACCGCCCTCGTCCGTCTCGCGCGCCCGGCGCTGCCGGGGCAGCTGCGGGGAATCGTCCCCGACCTCGCAGCGCAGCACATCGGTCCGCAGCAGCCGCAGCGTCACCGGCCGCTCCGCGTAGCGCACCGCGTTGGTGACGACCTCGCTGACCAGCAGCTCCACCTCGTCGGCCAGATCGTCCAGACCCCAGCGGCTCAGCGCCCGGCGGGCCAGCCTCCGGGCCCGGCCCGGAGCCGCGTCCTCCGGCTCCAGATACCAGTACGCCACATCGCTCGGCGCGATCCCGTCGAAGCGGGCGGCCAGCAGCGCGATGTCGTCGTCCCGGTCACCCGGGCCGAGCATGTCCAGCACGTCGTCGCAGAGCGCTTCCAGCGGTGGCGCATGGTCGGGGCCGGTGAGCTGCGCGGTCGCCGCCAGGCGCTCCCGCAACTGCTCGATGCCCGTCGACACGTCCCGCAGCCGCGACTCCACCAGACCGTCGGTGTACAGCAGGAGCGTCGCCCCGGCGGGCGCGTCCAGCTCGACGGCCTCGAAGTCGACCCCGCCCACCCCGATCGGGGCGCCCGGCGGCACCCGCAGCACCTCGGCCCGCCCGCCCAGATGCAGCAGCACGGGCGGCGGGTGCCCGGCGTTGGCGATGGTGATCCGGTGCGCGACCGGGTCGTACACCGCGTAGAGGCAGGTCGCCATCCGGTCGCTGCCGAGCCGCTGCGCCTGCTCGTCCAGGTGGTGCAGCACCTCCTGCGGCGGCAGATCGAGCTGCGCCAGGGTCTGCGCCGTCGTCCGGAGCTGGCCCATGATCGCCGCCGAGGTCATGGAATGGCCCATCACATCGCCGACGACCAGCGCGACCCGGCTGCCGGGCAGCGGGATCGCGTCGTACCAGTCGCCGCCGACCCGGGCGGTCTCGGCCGCCGGAAGATAGCGCGAGGCGAGCCGGACACCGGTGGGCTGGGGGAGGGAGTCGGGCAGCATCGTGCGCTGCAGCTCGTCGGCGATGTAGGCCTCGCGCCCGTACAGCACGGCCTTGTCGATGCCGAGCGCGGTGTGCGTCGCCAGCTGCGCCGCGACCAGCAGGTCACTGGCCTCGAACGGGGTGCGCTCGGTGCCGCGCACGAAGACCGCCGCCCCGATGACCCGCCGCCGGCCGCGCAGCGGGGCGAGGATCGCCCGGTGCCCGGTGGGCACGGACCGGCCGGGGCCGAGCAGTTCCGGCAGCGCGGCCCGCGCGGCGGCGGAGTCGCCGAAGACCGGCCGTACCCCGCGCAGCACCTCGGCCAGCGCCCCGCCCACCCGCACCTCGCACAGCTCGGCGGCGGGCATCAGGTCGGCCTGCGGGTCGAGGATCAGCGGTCGCAGCCGCTCCGTCTCGGAACCGGTCGCCTCGGCGCCGTCCTCGTCGCTGACCCGCAGCCGGTCGCTGCGCCGCAGCCGCAGGACGAACGGGCTCACCGGGCGCTCGTCGCCCACCGGCAGCGGATCGCGGAGGTAGACCAGGATCGCGTCGGAGAACGTCGGCACACTGGCCCGGCACAGCCCGAGGACGATCTCGTCCAGGTCTATGCCCCGGGCGATCCGCCGGGTCGCCGCGCCGACGAACCGCAGCCGGTCGCCCTCGCGGCGGGTGGCCGCCTGCGCGTCGGTGACGGCAGCCGCTCCGGGCCCCGGGTTCGGCGCGGCGGCCGGAGCCGGCACCGAGGCGGCGGCAGCCGCGGCCGCGGCGTCCTGCTGCCGGGGCCGGGTGCGCTCCTGGGGCCGGGCAGCGAGCGGCTGCCGGCCTTCGTGGGAGGTGGGGTGCTCCGTCACGCGTGGGATTCCGTCCGTCCGGGCCGGTTGGATGAGGCAGTCGCCTCGTGGGGCGTCACTGTGCCCCGGCAAGCGCGGGAAGAACAACGGCTGTCACCGGATGCCCCCGATGAAGGGGCCGAAACCGAGCGCCGCGGAGATGGCCGACAGGCGACCCCTCCGGCAGCGGACGCGGCGAGCGGGCAGCGGACGGCGTGCATGTCTCCACCCCCTCGTAGTGGTTCCCGCGACCGAGCGGAACGTCCGGGTCCGTGGCCCGTCGCTCCGCACGACCGGTGTGGTGACTTGTGGTCAGTTCCGGTGTGGTGCCCGCTGGTTGCGGCGATCGGCCCTCCGTGCGACCGGACCTGCCGACCGGGCCGCCCGAAGGGTTCTCCCAGGGTCTCACGACGGCATACGGGCAGGGGTGCGGTCCCAGTCATCCGGCAGCGGCGGAACCTGCCACCCCGGATCGGGCCGCCAGTGCTCCCAGCCGTCCCGGAACGGCGACCCCCAGCCGGTGATCACCTCGACCGCCGCCAGGCCCGCCTCCCGGACCCGACGGGCCGTCCCCCGGTCCATCAGACCGACCTGCTGAGCCTGTGCGAACTCGTCCTCGTCGAGCCATTTCCAGCTCCGGTCGGGGTTCACGGAGATGTCGAGAAAGTGATCCTCGGAATCCACTCCTCCGGACCACCGGGTGCGGGGCTCCTCCAGATTCACGTACCAGTTGCGGAACATCCAGCCGCGGTCCCAGAACAGCCACACCGACCACGGGTCGCCCGGCCGGGCCAGCTTCAGCACCCCGGAGCCGAACCACGTCGAGCGGGCCGTGGTGCGCGGTGCGGTGTAGCGGGTGGCCAGCGGCTCGGCGTGCACCTGGGTGCCGTTCGCCAGGACCGGCCGCACGCACTCGGTGCCCGGCGCCATCCAGACGGCGAGCAGCTCGTCGGTGTCCTGCACGACGGTCACCGGACGGCAGATGTGCACGGGCGCGGCACCGGCCGTCCGGTGGGTCCGGCCGTTGTCGCGGTAGCGCCAGAGGATCTGGTCCCCCGGCGCCCAGCGTGCGCACTCTCCCGTACCTGTCATGGAGAGATCTTACGGAGCGCTCCCACCGGCCCGCTGCGACTCAGGTCACCCGGCGATCACGGACGGGTCATCCGCAGCACGTCCAGCGCCTCGTCGAGCTGTTCCAGCGTCAGGTCGCCGCGGTCCACATAACCCGAGGCCAGGACCGTCTCGCGGATCGTCGTTCCGTCCTTCAGGGACTTCTTGGCGACCTTCGCCGCCTCCTCGTAGCCGATGTACTTGTTGAGCGGGGTCACCACCGACGGGGACGACTCGGCGTAGGCGCGGGCCCGCTCGACGTCGGCGGTGACGCCGTCGACCGTACGGTCCGCGAGCAGCCGGGAGGCGTTGGCCAGCAGCCGGACGGACTCCAGAAGGTTCTTCGCGATGACCGGGAGCATCACGTTCAGCTCGAAGTTGCCCGCCGCACCGGCCGTGGCGACCGTCGCGTCGTTGCCGATGACCTGCGCGGCGACCATCAGGACCGCCTCCGGGATCACCGGATTGACCTTGCCCGGCATGATCGAGGAACCCGGCTGGAGGTCGGGCAGCGCGATCTCCGCGAGACCCGTGCGCGGACCCGACGCCATCCACCGCAGATCGTTGGAGATCTTCGTCAGCGACACCGCGATGGTCCGCAGCTGACCCGAGGTCTCCACCAGCCCGTCCCGCGCGCCCTGCGCCTCGAAGTGGTCGCGGGCCTCGGTCAGCGGGAGCCCCGTGGCCTCGGCGACCTCCGCGATCACGGCGGCGGAGAAGCCGGGCGGGGTGTTGATGCCGGTCCCCACCGCCGTACCGCCCAGGGGCAGTTCGGCGAGCCGGGGCAGGGAGGCGCGCAGCCGCTCAACGCCGTACCGGATCTGCGCCGCGTAGCCGCCGAACTCCTGGCCGAGGGTGACCGGGGTGGCGTCCATCAGATGCGTACGGCCGGACTTCACGACGTCCGCGAATTCGGCTGATTTCCGCCCCAGGGAATCGGCCAGGTGATCGAGCGCGGGGATCAGGTCGGCCGTCACGGCCGCGGTGGCCGCGATGTGGATCGAGGACGGGAAGACGTCGTTGGACGACTGCGAGGCGTTCACATGGTCGTTGGGGTGGACCTCGCGGCCGAGGCGCTCGGTGGCCAGGGTGGCGATCACCTCGTTGGTGTTCATGTTCGACGAGGTGCCCGACCCGGTCTGGAACACGTCGACCGGGAAGTGCTTGTCCCAGCGGCCCGAAGCGACCTCGGCGGCAGCCTCCTGGATCGCGGCGGCGAGGTCCGGATCCACCACCTTCAGCTCGGCGTTCACCTTGGCGGCGGCGCCCTTGATCCGGGCCAGCGCCTCGATGTGGGCCCGCTCCAGCCGCTGCCCGGAGACGGGGAAGTTCTCCACCGCCCGCTGGGTCTGCGCACGCCACTTGGCGTGCGCGGGAACCCGCACCTCGCCCATCGAGTCGTGCTCGATCCGGTACTCGGCGCCGCCCGGTGTGCCGCCTGCTGCGTCAGTCATGGGTTTAAACCTCCTGAAAAAGATGAGCACGTGTCTTGTTCTCTGTATTCCCAAGCGGCCTACCAGCCAGTAAATACCGGGGGTAACCACTTACCGGGAGGCGCAATGAGGCGCACCAGCACCAGACTTCGAGGGCTCCGAAGCCTTCGCCGGCTCCGCTGTACCGTCGCCGCCGCCGTCGCTCTCGCGGCTGCCGTCGGCGGTATGGCCGCCGCCGGACCCGCGGGCGCGACGGAGCCGGCTACCAGCTCTATCGCATCCACCCCTCTTCCGCCCGCGCTGGAAGCCGTCCGGGCCGCCGAAGCCACCCAGCTGTACGGCAGCCCCGCCGAGCGGCCGCTCGCCGAACGCAAGACCGGGCTGATCTCGCTCGGCGACAGCGAGATCTCCGGCGAGGGCGTCGGCACCTACGACCCCGGAACGAACGGGCCGGACAACTGGTGCCACCGCTCCCCGGAGGCCGCCATCCACCGCACGGGCATCGCGGCGGACGTCACGTACAACGTCTCCTGCTCCGGCGCCTATACCGGGAACATCAAAATCGGCGGGAACAAGCAGTACGCCGACGAGCTCGTCCAGAGCGACAGCCTCGCGATCAAGGCCCGCAACACCCGGATCAAGATGATCGTCCTGGTCGCCGGGGCCAACGACGACCTCCAGTTCGGCCCGGTCATGACCGACTGCGTGGTCCGCTACATCAGCCTCCAGGGCCCCTGCGAGCCGAAGTACGCGGGCGGCTGGCAGGCCCGCGTCGACGCGCTGGTCCCCAAGGTCGAGGCGACGGTCCGCGATCTGCGGACGGTGATGACCGGCGCCGGATACGGAGACGACGACTACCAGCTCGTCCTGATGGGCTACCCGAGCCCGATCGGCCCGGACTTCCGCGACAACCCGAACTTCCCCGGCAAGCTCATCTGCGGCGGACTCGGCTACGACTCCGACACCGTCTGGGGCCGCAACACCGCCGTACCCGCCTTCCAGGCCGGGATGCGCAGGGCCGCCGCGAGCACCGGGGCCTCCTACCTCGACAACTCCCGGCTCTTCCACGGCCACGAGGTGTGCAGCGAGGCCCCCTGGGCGCGCGGCCTCTACATCGACCTGAGCAAGCCCGGCCTGCCCGACGAGAACTCGGTCCGGCAGTCCTTCCACCCCAACGCGGCCGGCCACCGGGCCTTCGCCTCCTGCCTGACCCAGCTGTACGACTCCGGGCTGCGCGAGGCGAGCTGCGCCGACCCGGCGAGCACGGGAAACCCGGTCCTGACGGGCAAGGCCTGGGACGACCTGTTCACCCCGCTGAAGAACGAGGCCACCGGCACCTGTGTCGACGTGCCGGGCTCGGTCACCCGTAACGGCACGGCCATCGGCGGCTGGGACTGCCACGGCGGGCGCAACCAGAACTGGTGGTACGACACCGGTACGCAGACCCTGCGCACCGCGCTCAGCCACGACCGGTGCCTGGACGTGTCCGGTGCCAAGTACAGCCCGGGCGCCCCGCTCATCGTGTGGAACTGCGCGGGCGCGGCCAACCAGAAGTTCGTCCAGCAGTCGGGCACGATCCGCCCGGCCGCAGCGACGGGCCTGTGTCTGACGCTGGCGGGAGCGAAGGATCCGCTCAGGCTCCAGACGTGCGACGGCAGCGCGAAGCAGCGCTTCGTGTAGCCACGGGCCGGTGAGCCAGGGGGTGACCGTGTGGGGCGGTCACCCCCTCTTCTCGTGTCGCCAGAGCTCGCGTCACCGGACCGGCACCGGCATCGCCGGTCAGCGGTCCCGGGCCCGCCCCGTCGCCGGTCAGTCCCCGACCATGATCGTCGTGAGGATCGCGGCGAGGTGGCCGGGGTCACGGACCCCGCACAGCTCGCGCGCCGAGTGCATCGACAGGCCCGGCACGCCGACGTCCACCGTGGTGACGCCGAGCCGGGCCGCCGTGAGCGGGCCGATCGACGTACCGCAGGGCATCGCGTTGTTGGAGACGAACGGCTGCCAGGGGGCCCCGGCCCGCTCGGCCGCCGCCGTGAACATCGCGATGCCGGTGGAGTCGGTGGCGTACCGCTGGTTGACGTTCACCTTGATGGTGGGGCCGCCGTTGGGCAGCGGGCGGTGGTCCGGGTCGTGCCGCTCGGAGTAGTTCGGGTGCACCGCGTGCGCCATGTCGGCGGAGACGCAGAACGCGCCCGCCAGCGCCCGCGACCAGTCCTCTTCGCTGCCGCCGCGCGCCGACACGGAACGCGACAGGATCCGCTCCAGCAGGGGGCTCTGCGCGCCCGTCTCGGAACCGCTGCCGACCTCCTCGTGGTCGAAGGCGGCCAGCACGGGGATGAACCCGGGTTGCGTGGTGCCCGTCGCCGCGTCCACCAGCGCGGTCACCCCGGCGTGCACCGAAACCTGGTTGTCCAGGCGTGACGCCACCACGAACTCCCGGTCCACGCCCAGGTATCCGGGCGGCTGGATGTCGTGCAGCATCAGGTCCCAGCCCAGGACGTCCGCCGGGTCCTCACCGGCCGCCGCCGCGACCCGGCGCAGCAGCTCGCCCTCGCGCGGGTCGCCCAGCGCCCAGATCGGCGCGATGTGCCGCTGCCGGTCGAGCGCCACGCCCTCGTTCACCGAACGGTCCAGGTGGATCGCCAACTGCGGCACCCGCAGCAGGGGTTCGTCGATCTGGACGAGCCTGCTGCGCGGCACGCCGTCGGGGCCGCGCAGCGCGAGGCCGGCCGGAGATGCCGAGGTCCCGGTCGAGCCAGGTGTTCAGCGGCACCCCGCCGTAGATCTCCACCCCGATCTGCCGCCACCCCGAAGTCCCGGTGTCCGGAGCCGGTTTGATCCGCAGGTTCGGGGAGTCGGTGTGGGTGCCGACGATCCGGAACGGGGTGTGGGCGGGCGCGTCCTCGGGGACGTACCAGGCGATCAGCGCACCGGCGCGGCTGACGAACAGGCCGCCGGTCGCCCCGGTCCAGTCGTCGGTGCCGCGCAGTTCACGGAACCCGGCCTTCTCCAGACGCTGGGCCGCACTGGCAACCACGTGGTACGGGGACGGGCTGGCGGCGATGAAGGAGAGCAGGTCGTCGGTGTGGCTGCGGTGGGGGGCCGGAGTCATACGGCGTCCGCCTTTCCGGTGTTGGGCCATGACTGGGAGGGTGACGGTCCGCCGGGCTGGTCGGGCCCGGCGCTGGCGCCCTGGGCGGAGCCCCCGGAGCCTTGGCCCGGTGGCCCCTGCGAGGGGCGCTCCCCGAGGAGCTCCCGCACCGGCCGGTCGGGCCGGGCGCAGAACTCCGCGAGCAGGTCGGTGTACGACGCGAGAAGGTCGTGGGCGGTCGTGTGGTCCCACAGGTCGGTGGAGAATTCCAGGAACGTTCGATAACCCTTCGCGGCGTCCCGGCGCGGCGCAAGCCCGAAGCACAGCTCGCTGCGGGAAAGCGGCGGTGCCAGATCGGCCACCTCGACCCGCAGCCCGGGGATCTCGACGTCCGTGTCGACGGAGTTCTGGAAGGCCAGGACATGCGGGACCCGGTCCGGGACGCTGACAGCGCCCGCGTCCCGCATCGCCCGCATGATGCGGGCCGTGGGCAGCACATGGGCCATGGCGCCGAGCGCACCCGCCCCCGTGCGCACCGCGAACTCCGCGCACGTCTCCTCAAGATTGGCTGAATCCAGTCGTACGCGGACCATCACCGCTGTGGACGTCATCGCCACGAGCGACTCCGATGCGGTGCCCTCGCGGTTGGCGTACGGCACGCTCAGCAAGGTGTCCTCCTCGCCCGACAGCCGGGTCAGGAACACCCCGAGCGCGGCGGCGGCGACGGCGAACGGGGTGGTGTGCCGGTCGGCCGCGAGCTTCTCCACCGCCGCCCGCACCTCGCCCGACGCGACCCCGCGCACCGTGTCCCCGTGCCCGCTCAGCTTCTGCGGACGCGGCCGGTCCGTCGGTACGGGGACGGCGGACGGCACCCCGTCCAGATAGGCGGCGCAGAACGCGGCCCGCTCCTCCTCGGCCCCGGGATCGTGGTGCTCCCGCTGCCACCGGGCGTACCCGGGCGCCTGCATCGCCGGGCCGGGCAGTCCGTGCGGGACGCCCCCGGCGGCCGCCGTGTACAGCGCGGCGATCTCCGCGAGCAACAGGGACAGCGACCAGCCGTCGGCGCACACGTGGTGCAGGACGAACATCAGCTCCCAGCGGTCCTCCTCGACCCGCAGCAGCCGCAGCCGGGGCAGCAGGGCCTGCCCCAGCTCGAACGGGGCCGCCGCGTCCGCCCGGCACAGGGCGTCCGCCCTCGGTCGCCGCTCACCGGCGGGCAGCGCCGTCAGATCCGCCACTGGCAACGCCACCGGCCCCGCCGCCACGACCTCCTGCCACCAGGGCCCGTCCGGCGTGTCCTCCTGGACGAACCGGGTGCGCAGCGCGTCGTGCCGGGCGATCACCTCGGACACGGCGGACCGCAGGGCCGCCGGATCCAACGCCCCGGTGAACGTGATCCGGGTGGGGACGTTCCACACGGCGGGGTCGGGCATGGCGTGGTGCCCGGCGATCATGCGGGCCTGCTGGTCGCTGACGGGGGCGCGGTCGACGACGGCGGCGTCCTCGGCGTGGCTGTCCTCCGGAGCCGAGGCGGGCCCGTCGCCGGTCGCCAGCTGTGCGGTCATGGCCCGCAGGGTGGCCTCGGCGAAGAAGTCCACCAGCGGGTAGTCGACGCCGAGGGTGTCCCGGACCCGGTTCACGAGGCGGATCGCGGCGATCGAATTGCCTCCCAGGTCGAAGAAGTTGGTGTCGGCGGGGAAGCCGCGCACATCGAGGACGGACTCCCAGATCTCACGGAGGAGGGCCGCGGTGTCCGGGGCGGGAGCCACGCGCGGGACAGCGTCCGCGCTCGGTGCGGGCTCCTCGCGTCGTGCGGGCTCCTCACGCGGCGCGGCTGTCACCGCGTCCAACTGCTGATCCAGCTCGGCGAGATACCTCTTGGCCGTCGCCGCGTCGAACAGGTCCGCGTCGTAGCGCAGCCGCAGCCGCAGGCCTCCGTCCGGAGCGTGGGTGGCCATCAACGCCAGCTCCAGCGGCGCCGACTCCGTCCCGGCCGCCACGCCCTCCGCACGCAGCCCGGGCAGTTCGATTCCGGCCAGTGCCGCGCGGTCCAGATCGACCGAAACCGTCACCAGCGGCCGTGGGTTCCCCGGATCGGGGTGGACGGCGGACACCAGCGCGTCCAGGTCCACCCCGCTGTGCTCCTCCGCCGCGAACAGGGCCCGGCCGGTGGCCCGTACGGCCTCCGGCAGTGGGGTGGCGTCCGTCGCGGAGAGAGCCAACGGCAGCAGGGCCACATGGAAGCCGACCGTGTCCGTCGTCTCCGGCCGCCGCCGCCCGAACGTCGTGCCCAGCAGGAACGCGTCCTGCCCGGACCGCCGCCGCAGCACCAGCTGCCAGGCCGTGCACAGCGTGGCGAACAGGGTCACGCCCTGCTGCCCGCTCCACTCCCGCAGCCGGTCCGCCCGCTCCCGGCCCACGCTCCGGGCCACCGCCCCGCCGCGCCCCGCCACCCGGCGCCCGCGCGGCCGGTCCGTCGGCAGAGCCGGCACCGGGGGCTTCTCGCCCAGCAGCTCACGCCACCAGGCCAGATCGGCCGGGTCGTGCGGCGGCTCGGGTGCCCCGGCGGTCGTCCCGGCGGGCCGGGCGAAGACCGACGGGCGCCCGGCGCGGGCCGCCGTGTACAGCTCCCGGAGATCCCCGGCGATCAGCGCCGCCGAGTGCGCGTCCGTGACGATGTGGTGCATCCCGAGGACCAGGACGTGGTCGTCGTCGGCCAGCCGGAGCAGCCGGGGCGTGAACAGCGGCCCCCCGGCCAGGTCGTAGGCGCGGTGGCTCTCCTCGGAGAGCAGCGCCGCCATCGCCTCGTCCGGGGCCCGCTCCCCGGCGTCGGACACCGCCAACGGGATGCGGAGCCCGTCGCGGACGACCTGGACGACGCCCGCCTCGTCCGCGCCCCGGAACACCGTCCGCAGCCCCGGGTGCCGCTCGACGAGACCGTCGACCGCCGCCCGCAGCGCCGGTACGTCCAACGGGCCGCGCAGCCGTACGGCCTGGGTCTCGTTGTACGCCGCCGGGTTCTCCAGCAACTGCGCGGCCAGCCACAGCCGCCGCTGGGCGGAGGTGGCGGGCGCGACGGTCTCCCGTACGACCTGGCTCCCGGCCTCCGCCGCCCGCTCCCGCGTCCGGCGGCGCAGCACGTCCAGCCGATCGAGCCCCGACCGCAGCCGCTCCCGGTCCATCCCGAAGTCGACCAGCGCGGCGATCTCGTCCACCCCGGCCCGCCGCAGCGTGGCCACGAACGGGGCGACGCTGTCCGGCGTACCGATCAGGGCCCGCTGGTCGCAGTAGCGGTCGTAGGCCCGGCGGAACAGATAGTCCAGGTCCTCCTCGCTCGCCGCCGCCACGTCCTCGCGGCGCTGCCCGGCCGCCGTCGCCGCCGAGCGCATCAGCAGCGAGGACCGCAGGTAACGCACCATCGGCTCCAGCGCGTCCGCCCGGGCGGTGGCGTGGTCGTCGCCGAGATACGTGTGCACCAGCACCGTCACCCGCCCGGCGTCCGGGTGGAGCCCGCACGCCGCCCGCGTACGCCGGTAGAGCGCGATGTTCGCCGCCAGCTCGTCCACGGTCTGGCTCATCAGGTTCGTGACGACCCCGAGACCGCGCCGGGCCGCCTCCTCGTACGAGGCCGGCTGCCCGGAGGTCGCCAGGAAGAACGGCGGCTCCTCCTGCACCGGACGCGGACGGATCCGGATCTCCGCCTCCGCACCCTCGCCCGTCCGCCGCCGCACCGCCTCCCCGCGCCACAGCCGCCGCACCTCGTCGAGGTGGTCGAAGGCGATCCGCCGCCGGTCCGCGAACCGGTCCGGGTTGAGGGCGAAGTCCCGGGCGTGCCAGCCGGTGGCGCAGCCGATGCCGACCCGGCCGCCGGAGAGGTTGTCGACCACCGACCACTCCTCGGCGACCCGCACCGGATCGTGCAGCGGCAGGACCACCGAGCCCGCGTTGATCCGGACGCGCCCGGTCTCCCGGGCCACGGCGGAGGCGAGCACGGCGGGGTTCGGGAAGAGCCCGCCGAAGGAGTCGAAGTGCCGCTCGGGCAGCCAGACGGTGGAGAAGCCGTGCTCGTCGGCGAAGCGCACGGTCTCGAAGAGCGCGTCGTACGCCTCCGGGGTGCCGCTCCCGCCGGCCTCGGCGGCCTCCCCCGTCTCCGGGTAGTCGCCGAAGAAGTAGACGCCGAAGTCGGGGGCCGGGCGCGGGGCGTCGACCGGCTTCACGGCCGCTGCCGGGCGCGGAGTGGACCGGGGAAAGAACCCGCCGTCACGCAGCTCGCGCAGCGACCCCTCCACCGCTTCCGCGACCCGGTTCACGTCCTCCTCCGTGTGGGCGGTGGAGAGGTAGAAGCTGCGCCACTCCCAGACGTACACGCCGCGCAGTTGGAGGTGGTGGTACAGCAACTCCAGATCGGCGCGGTGCCGGAACCGGAACATCGACCCGAAGTGCGCCAGCTCCAGCGGGAAATCCTCGTCGCGGAAATAGGCGTTGAGCCGGTCCGCGAGCGCCTGCGTGCGGGCGTTCAGTCCGCTCTGCAGCCCGGGGCCCTGCTCGGTGAGGTGGGTGAGCACCGCACGGGCCGCCGCCATGGACAGCGGGTGCTGCATGTACGTACCGCCGATGAACGTGGTCTCGCGCGCGGGCCCGCCGGGCTCCCCGTACCGCCAGAACCCGCCGTCCACCCCGTCGAGCAGATCCGCCCGCCCGGCCACCGCACCGATCGGGAAGCCGCCGCCGAGGGCCTTGCCGTACGTGGCGAGGTCCGGCACCACCCCGAAGTGCGCCTGGGCGCCGCGCTGGTGGGGCCGCAGCCCGGTCAGCATCTCGTCGAAGAGCAGCACGATGCCCCGCCGCGCGGTGAGTTCGCGCAGTGACCGCACGAACTCCACCGGCAGCAGGCCCGGGTTGCGGCACTGTACGGGCTCGACGAGCACGGCGGCGATCGAGTCGCCGAGGGCGTCGATCGTCTCCAGGGACTCCTGCTCCCCGTACTCCAGCACGATCAGCTCCGCCACCGCGCTGTCCGGGATGCCCCGGGAGACGGGCACCGTGTGCTGCCCGGGGCCTCCGGGCCGGCCGAGGACGGAGTCGATGTGCCCGTGGTACGAGCCCCGGAACATGACGACCTTGTCGCGCCCGGTCGCGGCCCGGGCCAGCCGGATCGCCGCCGAGTTCGCCTCCGTACCGGACGAGGCGAAGGCGACCCGCTCCATGCCGGTCAGCGAGGCGAGCAGGGCCGCCGCCTCGCCGGTGTCGGGCGAGCGGGGGCCGAAGCGCAGCCCGTCGGCGAGGTGGCGGCGCACGGCCTCGGTGACCGGCTCCGCCTCGTGGCCGAGCAGCAGCGCGCCGAAGCCCATGGTGATGTCGGTGTACGCGTTGCCGTCCACGTCGACGAGCCGTGCGCCGTGCGCCGAGCGCGCCGCGACCGGGTAGAGCATCTCCTTGGTGGCGTCCCGGAACCCCACGACGGCCCGGCTGTCGGCCAGCACCGAACGGTGCTGCTGGGCCAGCTCCTTGGAGGTCCGGGTGCGCTCGGTGAACCGCCGGATCAGCGACGCGGTGTGGGCCCGCTGGGCCGCGTCGGCCCCCGTCCCGGCCATCCCGCCCGCCGCGTCCACGACGAGCCGGGGGCCGTGTGCCCTCTCCTCGGGGGGCTGCGGCTTCTCCGTGGAGACCTGCTCCACGATCTGCGCCGAGGTCTGATCCGCGACCTGCTCCGTGACCTGCTCGCGGGCTGCCGCCAGTTGCGCCGTGAGCGCCCGCGACAGCTCCGCCGCCCGTGCCACGGCCTCGGAGGCTCCTGCCGCCGCCTCGGCGGGTGCGGGTATCCCCGCGCTCATCGCGCGTCCGTCCCGCTGGTGCGGGCGGTCAGCAGGGCGACTGCCTCGGCGAGCTGGGTGACCATCGCCGCCTGGGTCTCGGCCAGTTGACGTATCTGCTCGGTCAGGGCGGTGACCTCGGCCCGGGTGGCGTACACGGGGTCGTCGGCCACCGGCGCCGCCACCGCTGCGGTCCCCGCGGCCGCAGCGGCTGTCAGGGGAGCCTGGCGCGGGGCTGCCGGGGCGGCCGAGGCCGCGAGGGGAGGCGCCGGGGGCGGGGCCGCCGCCGGGGGAGCCGTCCGCCCCGCTATCAGCGCGGCCGTCAGCCGGGGCGTGCCCGCCTCCTCCAGGACCTCCCGCATGCTGATCTCCGTGCCGAACTCGGCCTCCAACTGCCGCACCATCCCGATGAGCTGGAGCGAGTCCGCGCCGAGCCCGACGAACGTGCGGTCGGCGGAGACCTCGTCGGACCGGTGGCCGAGATGGCGCGCGGTCAGCTCCAGCACTCTGTCCAGTACGGCCTGTTGGGTCATGCGGTCCTCCGTGGAGCGTGGGGATGGGTGAACACAGGGTGCGGGGCCCCGCCAGTGGGAGCGCCGCTGGAAGGGGTACGTGGGCAGCCGGACGCGCCGGCCGCCGCAGCCGTCGAGCAGCGCCGCCCAGTCCACCCCGGCCCCGGCGCAGTACAGGGCGGCCACCGCCCGCTCCCAGTCCCGCGTCGGTACGCAGACCGCGTCCGGCGACGCCCGGCGGACCAGCCCCGTCAGCACGGCGGACGGGCCCAGCTCCAGCAGCAGGGGCGCGGGGCCCAGCTTCGCCAGCACGGCGGCGAAGTCGGCCGTACGGCGGGCCTGTGCGACGAGGTACGCGGCGTCCGGCCGCCACCCGGCGGGGCGGACCGTGCCGTCGATCCCGTCGATGAACTCCGTGTGCAGCGGGCGTGGTTCCGTCTTGCCGGCCAGGACGCGGAACTCCTCCAGCGCCGGATCGAGCAGCGCCGTGTGGAACGCCCGGTCCACCGCCAGCACTTCGTACGCCTCACCGCGCGCCGCCAGCAGCGCCCGGACCGCGTCCACCGCCTCCGGGGAACCGCCCAGCACATGGTGCGTCGACCCGTTGACCACGGCGAGCTCAAGGCCGGGGACGGCGGCCAGGAGCTCCCGCACCCGGGCCCGGGGGACGAACGCGGAGACCATCCCACCCGGGGCGGACCGCTCCCGCATCAGCCGCCCGCGCCCGCAGACCAGCCGCATCGCGTCCTCGATGTCCAGCGCCCCGGCCACACAGAGCGCCGCGTACGCGCCGACGCTGTGCCCGGCGACCCGGGCGGGGGTGACCCCGAGCCGTTCCCACAGCCGGGCCTGGGCGAGCTGGAGGGCGAACAGGGCGGGCTGCGCGAAGGCGGTGTCCCACCGTTCGGGCCCCTGCCCGCCGACGATCCGGTCCAGGAAGTCGTCCCGGCCGGTCTCCTGCGCGTACACCCGGGCGCAGGACTCCAGCACCTCGGCCACCACCGTGAAGCGCGCGGTGAGTTCGGCGCCCATGCCCGGGTGGCCGCCGCCCTGCCCGCTGAACAGGAACACCGGGGCCGGATCCCGTACGCCGCCGGCGACCCCGGTCGTGTAGGCCTCGCCCGCCGGGGCCCCGGACAGGAACGCCTCCAGCCCGGCCACCGGGTCCGCCGCCGTGACCACCATCCGGTGCGCGAGGAGCCGCCGCCCGAGCGCGGTGGTGGTCAGCAGATCGGCGGGGAGGGGCGAGCCCCGCCCGCCAGGTGGTCCCGCAGGGCGGTGGCGTACGCCCGCAGCGCGTCCCCGTCGGCGGCCGACAGCGGCAGCAGCGCGGGCACGGGGGCGGCCGGCGGCGCGGGGCGCACCGGCACGGCCTCCGGCGCCTGCTCCAGGATCACGTGAGCGTTCGTACCGCCCATGCCGATGGAGTGCACACCGGCTCGCCGCACCCCCGCCAGTGGCCAGGCCCCCTCCCGTACCGGCAAAAGGAACGGGGAGTCGTCGACCGCCAGCGCCGGGTTGGGCCGGGTGAAGTTCACCAGCGGCGGGACGATCCCGTGCCGCAGAACCTCGACGGCCTTGATCAGCCCCGCAAGACCCGCCGCACTGTCCAGATGGCCGATGGCCGGCTTCGTCGAGCCGAGCGCACAGAACCCGGTCCGGTCCGTGTGCGCGCGGAACGCCTCGGTCAGGGCGGCGAATTCGATCGGATCGCCCTTGAGCGTGCCCGTACCGTGCGCCTCCACGTAGCCGATCGTCGCCGCGTCCACGTCCGCCGCGCGCAGCGCCCCGAGCACCGCGTCCCGCTGCCCGGCGACCCCGGGAGCGGCGAACCCCCGCTTGTCCGCACCGTCGTTGGTGACCGCCGAGCCGAGGATCACCGCGTGCACGGTGTCGCCGTCGGCCAGCGCCCGCTCCAGCGGCTTCAGGAGGACGGCGGCGGCCCCGTTCCCGCCGACCGTGCCGTCCGCGTCCGCGTCGAACGCCCGGACCGTTCCGGTGGGGGAGAGCGTGGAGCCCTTCACCGGGACATGCCCGCTGACCTGCGGCAGATGCAGAGCGGCCGAGCCCACCAGCATCAGGTCCGCGTCCCCGGCGCGCAGCGCCTGGCAGGCCAGGTGCACCGAGACCAGGGCGCTGGAGCAGGCCGTGGACACAGTGAGCGCGGGCCCGGTGAGGCCGAGCCGGAAGGCGGCCCGGGTGGCGGTGAAGTCGGTGTAGTTGCCGACCTGGACCTGCTTGGCGGTCATCCAGTCGCCCGAGCCGGCCTCCGCCGCGAGGTGGTGCGCCAGATAGCTGTGCAGCGAGTACAGGCGATAGCCGGAACTGCCGTACACCCCGATGCGTACGGAGCCGCCGTCAAGGCCCGCGTACCGGTCCTCGCCGCCCGCGTACCCCCGTCCTCCAGCGCGCGGAAGCAGCACTCCAGGAACAGCCGCTGCTGCGGATCGGTGAGCTCGGCCTCCCGCCCGCTCATCCCGAAGAACCCGGCGTCGAAACCGTCCACGCCCTCCAGCGGGGCGCTCGCCCCGCCGAACCCCGGCCGCTCGTACTCCGCCGCCGGGACCCCCGCCGCGGCGAACTCGGCCCGGGTGAACCGGCGTACCCGGCTCCTGCCCGCCCGGATGTCGCGCCAGTACGCCTCGGGGGTGTCAGCCCCGGGAAACCTCAGCGCCGTCCCGATCACCGCGATCCGGTCGTCCCTCAACGGCCTCTTCCTTTCGCAGCCCCGCCCGCCCCGCCTTGCCGGGCCGCCCCGTCGGACCCGCGGGCTCCGCCCGTCGCAGCGCCGCCACCCGCAGCAGGAACACCACGGCGACGACGATGGCGGCGCCGTGGGACCAGCCCACCACGGCCAGCGGGGAGAACCGGTCCAGGGCCGCCGCCACCAGGATCATGCCGACCCCGAAACCCAGGTTCTCGAAAGTGGCCGAAAGACCGAAGGCGTGACCGCGCAACGTGGCCGGAAGTGTCTGGAGGTGCGAGGTGTAGGCGACCTCGGTGAGACCGTCCGCGGCCCCCGCGATCAGCGCGATCACCGCCGTGACCGCCAGCGGGAACCCGGCGAACGCCGCGATGAACGCCGCCGACATCACCACCGTGCCGTAGCCGAATCCGACCGCCCCCACCGTCTTGCCGGTGCGCTGGGTGTACCGCTGGATCACCTGCTGCGCACCGATGTTGCCGAGCGCCCACACACACCAGAACGCGCTGACGAACACCGCGGGGTTTGACGCGTCCAGCGAGGTCGAGTAGATCGGCAGCGCCGCGTTGTGGGACGAGGAGCCGAACGCGTCGACCCCGCGCAGGGCCACCATCAGCCCGAGACCGGGGGCGGCGGCGAGCGCCAGGAAGGCCACCGGCCGCCACCGCGGCCCGCTCTTCGCTTCCTTCTCGCCCTTCCCGGCACCGGAGGCCCCGGCCTCGCTCCCCGCCCCCTTGCCGCCCGCGATCGGCAGCAGGGCCACCGTCACCGCGCAGATCACGAACGTCGCCATGTCGAGCAGGAAGGCGGCGGTGTACCCGACGAGGGACACCACCACGCCCGCCGAGGCGAACCCCGCCACCATGGCCATCGAACGACCGGTGATCGAGAGGGAGTTGGCCCAGGCCCTGCGGTCCTCCCCGACCATCTCCGGGATCGAGCTGCGCAACGCGACCATGAACAGCGTCCCGCACGCTCCGATCACCACCGAGACGGCCATCAACGCCCCGGTGACCAGGGAGTCCGGGGCCAGGATGAGCAGCAGCATCACGGCGCCCTGAGCGACATTCGCCCACAGCATGATGCTTTTCGCGCTGAAACGGGCGAGCAGTCCGCCGACGACCAGTCCGGCGACGAATCCGGAGGCCAGCCGCACCGCCATGAACAGCCCCATGGCCAACGCCCGGCCCGTCGTCTCGTAGACGAAGAGATTGAGCGCGACCATATTCAGGAATGTGCCGTAGGAAGACACCGCGTATCCGGTCACCAGGAATCGAAAACGGCGCTCGGAGACCGCGGTGTCCCGGGTCTTTCGAGATCCGCCGTCCGCCCCGTCCGCCGTCGGCCCGTCCGCACTCCCGATTCCAGATGTCACCCGCTCATACTCGTCGAGCGCGGGAGCCGGGCGGGTGACTCCCGATTGCACAAAGGTAATCTGCATCCTTGTGAAGGACGATCATTCCCCCTCACCGGTATGTGATTGCCGTGAATCACCCTCGGACCGGTCGATACCGGAACAACCCTGCGAGGCGGCGCTCGCGACCTATCGCCGTGCGCTGACGGAGGGCAGTCTCCCGGCCGCCGCCGCACCCCCTGTCTGCTCTCCCTGCATCTGCTGGTCGCCGACCAGGACTCACCCGGCCACCTCATCCCCGTACCGCCGGAGACCGCCTCGTTCGCCGCGCTCGCCCCCATCGAGAAGGCGATCGTCGAGCAGCGCCGCACCCTGCGCTCCGCCCGGGCCACCCTCGCCGCCTTCGAGGGCCTCTACGCCGAGGTCCACCGGCCCGAACGCCCCGCCCTCACCCGGCTCTCCGGGGAGGCGGTCATCGGCAAGGCCCTGGACGCCGGGGTCAGCGGCTGCCGTACCGAGGTCCGCACCGCCCACCCCGGCGGCGGACGCCCCGCCCACGTCCTCGCGCAGTCCCTTCCGCGCGATCTGAACAACCTGCGGCGCGGCATCCGGCAGCGCACCCTCTACCAGCACACCGTCCGCTCCGACCGCACCACGCTCGCCTACATCGAGCAGGTGACCGCCGAAGGGGCCGAGATCAGGACCCTGCCCGAGGTCATGGACCGGTTCATCGTCTTCGACCGGGACCTCGCCTTCATCCCGTACTCCGACGAACCGCACACCGCGCTGCGCGTCCGGCACCCGGCGCTGGTCCGCTTCCTGGTCCGCCACTTCGACGAGGCGTGGTCCCGTGCCGTCCCCGTGCGCCCCGAACGCGCGCCGCTGCGCACCCCCGTCGTCACCTCCGACCTCCAGCGCGCGATCCTCCAGGCCGTCGTCAACGGCGAGACGGACGCCGCGATCGCCCGCCGGATCGGCATGAGCCGCCGCAGCGTCGCCGAGCACATGCGCAAGGTCTCCGAGCAGCTCGGCAGCAACAGCCGGGCCCAACTCGGCTACCTGGTCGCGACATCGGGCCTGCTCGACGACTGAGGGACACGGGGAGACGCCGAAGGGGCCCGCCCACCCGGGCGGGTGGGCCCCTTCTTACGTACGTGTCACCGGTCGGGTTCTCCCTTACGTGTCACGGCTCAGGCCAGGCCCGGCCCCCGCACCGGAATGCTCGTGAACGTCGGAGCCGGGGCGGGCTCGGTGAAGAAGTCGTTGCCCTTGTCGTCCACGACGATGAAGGCGGGGAAGTCCTCGACCTCGATCCTCCAGACCGCCTCCATGCCGAGCTCCTCGTACTCGACGACCTCGACCTTCTTGATGCAGTCCTGGGCGAGCCGGGCCGCCGGACCGCCGATCGAGCCGAGGTAGAAGCCGCCGTGGGAGCCGCAGGCGTCCGTGACCTGTTTGCTGCGGTTGCCCTTCGCGAGCATCACCTTCGAGCCGCCCGCCGCCTGGAACTGCTCCACGTAACTGTCCATCCGGCCGGCCGTCGTCGGACCGAACGAACCGGAGGCGTAGCCCTCGGGCGTCTTCGCCGGGCCCGCGTAGTACACCGGGTGGTCCTTCAGGTACTGCGGCATCTCCTCGCCCGCGTCCAGCCGCTCCTTGATCTTGGCGTGCGCGATGTCGCGGGCCACGACCAGCGGGCCGGTCAGCGAGAGCCGGGTCTTGACCGGGTACTTCGTCAGCTCGGCCAGCACCTCGTCCATCGGCCGGTTGAGGTCGATCTCCACGACGTCCCCGCCGGCCTCGTCGAGGTGCTCGTCGGTGGTGTCGGGCAGGAAGCGCGCCGGGTCCTTCTCCAGCTGCTCCAGGAAGACGCCCTCGGCGGTGATCTTCGCGGTGGCCTGGCGGTCCGCCGAGCAGGACACGGCGATCGCGACGGGCAGCGAGGCGCCGTGCCGGGGCAGCCGCACCACGCGCACGTCGTGGCAGAAGTACTTGCCGCCGAACTGCGCGCCGATCCCGATCTTCTGCGTCAGCTCGAAGACCTTCTCCTCCAGCTCCTTGTCCCGGAAGCCGTGCCCCGTGGGGGAGCCCTCGGCGGGCAGCTCGTCGAGGTAGTGCGCCGAGGCGTACTTGGCGGTCTTCAGCGCGAACTCCGCCGACGTACCGCCGACCACGATCGCCAGGTGGTACGGCGGGCAGGCCGCCGTCCCCAGCGAACGGATCTTCTCCTCCAGGAACTTCATCATGGAGGCCTCGTTGAGGACGGCCTTCGTCTCCTGGTACAGGAACGACTTGTTGGCCGAGCCGCCGCCCTTCGCCATGAACAGGAACTTGTACGCGCCGCCGTCGGTGGCGTACAGCTCGATCTGGGCCGGCAGGTTGGAGCCCGTGTTCTTCTCGTCCCACATCGTCAGCGGGGCCATCTGCGAGTAGCGCAGGTTGAGCTTGGTGTACGCGTCGAAGATCCCGTGCGACAGGGCCTCCTCGTCACCGCCCTCGGTCAGCACGTTCTGCCCGCGCTTGCCCATGACGATCGCCGTGCCGGTGTCCTGGCACATCGGCAGGACGCCCGCGGCGGCGATGTTCGCGTTCTTCAGGAGGTCCAGCGCCACGAACTTGTCGTTGGAGGACGCCTCCGGGTCGTCCACGATCCGCCGCAGCTGCGCCAGGTGGGCGGGGCGCAGGTAGTGCGAGATGTCGTGCATCGCCTCGGCGGCCAGCGTGCGCAGCGCCTCCGGCTCGACCTTGAGGAACGTCCGGCCGTCGGCCTCGAAGGTGGAGACACCCTCGGCGGTCACCAGACGGTACGGCGTGGTGTCCTCCCCCAGGGGGAGCAGATCGGAGTACGCAAACTCTGCCATGACGGCCATTCCTCACTCGGCGACAGCGGCTGACCTCCCTCGGGCAGCGCGTCCACCAGGGTAGAACGCCGGCTTCGGGCGGATCCTGTGAGGTAAGGCTCACCTGGACGCGGACCGGGCGGCGGGGCGCGCCGGCCGGAGGCGAGGGGCGCGCCGGGTCGAGGGGTAGTCGCGATCTATCGCGTTTGGGTACGCTGGGCCGGTGGACCTAGAGAAGCAGCCCCAGCAGCCCCTCGCGCCGGCCGTCCCACCGCCCGCCGAAGTCCTGAACGGCGACGAGATCCGCGCCTCCGACGCCGACCGCGACCGGATCGCGGACATCCTGCGCGAGGCGATGGCCGAGGGCCGTCTGACGGCGGACGAGCACGCCGAGCGGGTGGACCTGGTCTACCGGGCCAAGACCGTCGGCGAGCTCCAGCCGCTCGTCCGGGACCTGCCCGCCGCCTCCGGTTCCACCGCGCAGGGCCCGGGCCCGCGCCCGTACAGCTACGGCCCCGAGGCCCCGGAAGGTCCCGCGGACAATCTCGTCGCGGTCTTCAGCAGCTCCGTCCGCAAGGGGCGTTGGCGGGTCGGCGGCCGGACGAACGCCTTCGCGCTCTTCGGGAGCGTGGAGATCGATCTGACCGAAGCGCTTTTCGGCCAACGCTTCACCGTCATCAATGCGACGGCCATCTTCGGCAGCGTCGACGTCCGCGTCCCGGAGAACATCTCCCTGCGCGGCAACGGCACCGGGGTGTTCGGCGGTTTCGAGGTGAAGTCGCTCGAATCCGCCGACCCGGAAGCACCGGTCGTCGTGGTGAACGGCTATGCCGTGTTCGGGGGCGTGGAGGCGAAGCCGAAGCGGGGAAAGTTCGTCGCGGATCTCCAGAGGCGGCTGCGTAAACACCTGGGCCACTGAATACGGCATCACGGGCGACCTCCGATAATCGGCCAGAATGCCGCGGGGGCGCATTGCGGTGAGTCGCGCGCCGGTGCCACTCAGTGCATAGGCGTACGTACAGCGGGTAGGGAGTGCTGCATCGACTCTCGCTCGCGAAGCCGTAGCCGTCGTCAGGAGTAGCCCGTGCTGCAATCGCCGCATCAGCCTCTGCAGGTCGCCGCCGTTCCGGCCCAGCGGACCCCCGCTCGGGAGGACGACGCGGGCCCCTGGCATTCCGAGGCGGCCTGCCGCCGCGACGAGGCGGGCCTCTTCTTCGCCCCCTCCAAGGAACCGACCGCCGCCCGGCTGGCCCGCGAGGAGGCCGCCAAGCGGGTGTGCGGCGGCTGTCCGGTCATGATCGAGTGCCGGGAGCACGCGCTGATGCAGCCCGAGCCGTACGGGGTGTGGGGCGGGCTCACCGCCGCGGAGCGCCGGGTGGCGCTCGCCCGGCGCCGACGGCGGGACATCGAGATCAAGGCCGCGACGACGGCCGAGCACATAGCCGCGGCGGGCTGAACGCGTACGCGAAGGGGGTGCGGGGGGCGAACAGGCTCCCCGCACCCCCTTCGTGCGCTCTGCGCGCCCCGGGCGTCGGCTACTTCGCGCGGTCGAAGTCGATGGCGCTGTAGGCGCGCAGCTTCGACAGCCGGTGGGTCGAGGAGATCGACCGGATCGTGCCGGACTTGGACCGCATCACGATCGACTCGGTGGTCGCCGTCTCCGCGCGGTACCGCACACCGCGCATCAGCTCACCGTCGGTGATCCCCGTCGCCACGAAGAACACGTTGTCGCCGCTGACCAGGTCGTCGGTGGACAGCACCCGGTCCAGGTCGTGGCCCGCGTCCAGCGCCTTCTGCCGCTCCGCCTCGTCCTTGGGCCAGAGCTTGCCCTGGATGACGCCGCCGAGGCACTTTATGGCGCACGCCGAGATGATGCCCTCGGGCGTTCCGCCGACGCCCATCAGCAGGTCGATGCCGGTGCCCTCGCGGGCCGCCATGATCGAGCCCGCGACATCGCCGTCCGAGATGAACTTGATCCGCGCGCCGGTCTCCCGGATCTCCTTGACGATGCCCTCGTGCCGGGGCCGGTCGAGGATGACGACGGTGACGTCCTCGGGCGTGGAGTTCTTCGCCCGCGCGACGCGCCGGATGTTCACCGCCACGGGCGCGTCGATGTCGACGAAGTCCGCCGCCTCGGGCCCCGTGACCAGCTTGTCCATGTAGAAGACCGCCGACGGGTCGAACATCGCGCCGCGGTCGGCCGCCGCCAGCACGGCGATGGCGTTCGGCATGCCCTTGGCGTTGAGCGTGGTGCCGTCGATCGGGTCGACCGCGATGTCGACCTCGGCGCCGGTGCCGTCGCCGACCCGCTCGCCGTTGAACAGCATGGGGGCTTCGTCCTTCTCGCCCTCGCCGATGACGACGACGCCGTTCATCGAGACGGTGGAGACGAGGGTCCGCATGGCCTTCACGGCGGCGCCGTCGGCGCCGATCTTGTCGCCGCGGCCCACCCAGCGCCCTGCCGCCATGGCGGCGGCCTCGGTGACCCGGACCAACTCCAGGGCCAGGTTGCGGTCGGGGGCCTCCGGGGAGACCTCCAGCGGGGACGGCAGATGATGCTCGGACATCGGAGCGCACCTTTCTGTACGGCGACGACCGGATATGAGGGTGCTGTGACTCTATCGGTAGGCCGATAAAATGAGCAGTGCGGGTCACGCATGAGCACCCGGCGTCGCCGCCCCCGACCGGCACCCTGCGGCCGGGCGTGTCAGGCCGCGTGCCACCATGGACCCGTGGCAAGCAAGCGAGGCAAGCAGACAGTCCGGGACATGTTCCTGTCGACTTTGGTGATCGCCGCCTGCGCGGGGGTCATATACCTCTTCATCCCGAAGGACGAGCACGCCGACCCGATCAAGGCGGTCGACTTCACCGTGGAGCTGGCGACGGTACGGACCGACGCCCCGTACCCGGTGGCCGCGCCGGAGGGCCTGCCGGAGAAGTGGAAGGCGACCTCCGTCCGCTACAACGAGGCCGAGGGCAAGGCCTGGCACCTGGGCTTCCTCGACGGCGAGCGCAGGTACGTCGCGGTCGAGCAGTCCACCGCGGCCTCGCGCACGTACGTCCCCGAGGTCACCCAGAAGGCGAAGGACACCGGCCGGACCGAGACGGTGGCGGGCAAGGAGTGGCAGGTCTGGGAGGGCGACAAGTACGACGCCCTCGTGCTGCCCGGCAAGGGCCACACCACGGTGGTCACCGGCTCGGCGCCGAAGGAGAGCCTGGTCGAGATGGCGGAGGCGCTGAAGACGACGCCGCCCGCCACGCCGGCTTCCTGACGCGTGGCTCGCGCCGACTTCCGTACGCGAAGGGCCCCGGAACACCAGGTGGTGGTGTTCCGGGGCCCTTCGCGCGTGACGGTGGCCGTGCGACGGAGGCTCAGACGGTCGTGACGACCTCGTCGAAGGAGAGGCGCGGGCTGCGCGGGAACCAGGCGTCCTCGCCCGGCTTGCCGATGTTGACGACCATCAGCGGGGTGTGGTCGCCGTCCAGGAACTCCTTCTGGACGCCCGCGGCGTCGTAACCGGTCATCGGGCCCGCGGCCAGGCCGGCGGCGCGCACGCCGATGATGAAGTAGGCGGCCTGGAGCGCGGCGTTGAGGCCGGCGGCCGACTCACGGACCGGCCGCTCCGCGAAGAACATGTCCTTGGCCTGCGGGAAGTGCGGGAGCAGCGCCGGAAGCTCCTCGTGGAACTCGTTGTCGGCGGCCAGGATCGCGACCAGCGGGGCCGTGGCGGTCTTCGGGCGGTTGCCCTCGGCCATGTGCTGCACCAGGCGCTCGCGCCCCTCGGCGGAGCGGACCAGGACGACACGCAGCGGCGACTGGTTGAAGGCGGTGGGGCCGAACTTCACCAGGTCGTAGATCGCCTGGACCTGCTCGTCGGTCACGGGCTCGTCGGCGAAGGTGTTGGAGGTGCGGGCCTCGCGGAAGAGGAGGTCCTGAGCGGCGGGGTCGAGAACGAGAGACATCTGGTGCAAACCTTCCGAACGAACGCGGTGGGGAGAGCTCGAAGGTACGCCAGAGATAGGTTAACTTTCAACTAAAACCGGAGTCGAGTGATCCATTGCACACCCTTGCATGATGCAGCTAGTTGGTGTGAGCCCGGTCGGGCGTCTTCCCGCGGCCGGGCTCAGCCCTCGGTCTCGCCGCCGTCCTGCGGGCGGGCCAGGGCCGCGTCCAGCCGGGCACGGGCGCCCTCCAGCCAGTGCCGGCAGACCTTCGCCAGCTCCTCGCCCCGCTCCCACAGGGCCAGCGACTCCTCCAGCGTCGTGCCGCCCGCCTCCAGCCGGCGCACGACCTCGATCAGCTCGTCGCGCGCCTGCTCGTACCCGAGCGTGCCCGTGGCGGCAGTCGCCGCCGTACCCTCGTCCGTCATGTGATCCACCCTAGATGTGAGCTGTTACGTCATCGTGGGAACGGCCCCGGCCGCCGGCGGGCCGGCTCACCCGTCACCGTCCCGGTCGACCCGCACCGTGAACTCGCCCTCCGACACCCGCGCCCGCAGCGGCTCGCCGGGCGCCCCCGCCTCGTCGGGGGAGCGCACCACATGGCCGTCGGGCCGCTGGAGCACGGCGTACCCCCGCTCCAGGGTCGCGGCCGGCGACAGCGAGACGACCCGGGCGAGCGTGTGCGACAGCTCGGAGTCGGCGCGGTCCAGCAGATGGCCCAGCACCCGGCGGCTGCGCCCGAGGAGCGCGTCCACCTCGGCCTCGCGCTCGTCCACCAGCCGCTGGGGCCGCTCCATCGCGGGCCGGCCCAGCGCGTGCGCGAGCCCCCACTCCTCCCGGTCCAGCAGCCCCCGTACGGTGCGCAGCGCCCGGTCCCGCAACTGCTGGACGCGCTCCAGCTCCTCGCCCACATCGGGGACGACCTTCTTGGCCGCGTCCGTGGGCGTGGAGGCACGCAGATCGGCGACCAGGTCCAGCAGCGGGGAGTCCGGCTCATGGCCGATCGCGGAGACCACCGGCGTACGGCAGGCGGCCACGGCCCGGATCACCTGCTCGTCGGAGAACGGCAGCAGATCCTCGACGCTGCCGCCGCCCCGGGCCACCACGATCACGTCGACCTCGTCCAGCGCGTCCAGCTCCTCGACCGCCTGCACCACCTGGGCGACCGCGTTCACCCCCTGCACGGCGGTGTTGCGGACCTCGAAGCGCACGGCGGGCCAGCGGCGGCGGGCGTTCTCCAGGACGTCCCGCTCGGCGGCGGAGGCCCGTCCGCAGACGAGCCCGATGAGCTGGGGGAGGAAGGGGAGCGGCTTCTTCCGGTCGAGTGCGAAGAGCCCCTCGGCGGCGAGTGCCTTCTTCAGCTGCTCCAGCCGCACGAGCAGCTCACCGATGCCGACCGGCCGTATGTCGGTGGCCCGCAGCGACAGCTGCCCCCGGGGCGCGTACCACTCGGGCTTGGCGAGAACGACGACGCGCGCGCCCTCCGTCACCACGTCGGCGATCCGGTCGAAGACCTGCCGGAAACAGGTGACGCTCACCGAGATGTCGTGCGACGGATCGCGCAGCGTCAGAAAGACGACCCCGGCCCCCGGCCGCCGCGACAGCTGGGTGATCTGCCCCTCCACCCAGATGGCGCCGAGCCGGTCGATCCACCCCCCGATGAGCCGGGACACCTCGCCGACGGGCAGCGGCGCTTCCGCGGACGTGTTGAGAGCCATACGGGCGAGCGTATCGGCACCCACCGACAGGACCCCGGCCCCGCGCTGAGGCCCGGCCCGGGCCTCAGCGCTCTCCGCAGCGCCTGGCCCCGCGCTCAACAGCACGGGGCCTCAGTGCTCGGCGGCACCGGGCCTCAGCGCTCTCCGCAGCAACTGGCCCCGCGCTCAACAGCACCGGGCCTCAGCGTTCGGCGGCACCGGGCCTCAGCGTTCTCCGCAGCGCCGGGCCTCAGCGCTCGGCGGCACCAGGCCCACCAGGCCCACCGGGTCCGCCGGTCCCACCGGGCCCACCGGGTCCGCCAGGCCCGCCCGGCCCCTCGGCCCCGCTCTGCCGCCCCGTCCCCTGCACCGCCAGCACCACGAGTCCCACCCCCAGCCAGCAGAGGCCCACCACCTGGGCGGAGGTCGTCGCCTCCACGATGACCGCGATCAGCACCCCCGCGCCGACCACCGGCACGAGGACGTGCCGCCACCACACCGGAGGCCCCGCCATCCGGCGGATGACGAACCAGCCGACCACCGACGCGTGGAGCAGGACGAACGCCGTCAGCGCGCCGATGTCCACCACCGAGACCAGATGGTCCAGCCCGTCGTCGCGCCGGGCCGCCCACACGGCGGCCACCAGCGTCACGATGCCCGCGCCGAGGATCGCGAGGCGCGGCACGCCCGACCGCGGGTCGACCTTGGCGAGGAGGCGCGGCAGCCGCCGCTCCCGGGCCATCGCGAAGACGAGCCGGCCGGCGGCGGCCTGCCCCGCCAGCGCGGCGAACGCCGCCCCGATCGCCTTGCTGACCGCCACCAGATCGTGCAGCCAGGTCCCCACGGAGGCGTCCACCGCGTCGTAGAACGCCGACCCCTGCGCCGCCGGGTCCGCCGCCAGTTCGGCCGAGCTCACCGGCTCCAGCAGCGCCGCGAGGTACGTCTGCGCCACGAACAGCACACCGGCGAGCACCAGACAGAACAGCACCGCCCGCGCCACCTTCTGCGATCCGCCCGTCACCTCCTCGGCGAACGAGGCGATGGCGTCGAAGCCCAGATACGAGAGCACGGCGATCGACACGGCTCCCAGCACCGCCGCCATGGAGAACGCGGTGTCCCCGGTCAGCGGCGTCAGCCAGCCCCGCTGCGCCCCGTCCCGTGCGAGGACGACCACCGCCGCGACCACGAAGACCAGCAGCACCACGATCTCCATGGCCAGCACCGCGAAGCCGACGCGGGCGGCGGCCCGTACGCCCCACAGGTTGAGCAGGGTGGTCACGAGCACCGCGATCGCGGTCCACACCCACCGTGAGACCTCCGGGACCAGGGCGTTCATCGCGATCCCGGAGAAGAGGTAGGCGACGGCGGGGATCAGCAGGTAGTCGAGCATCGCCATCCACCCGGCGATGAACCCCGGCCCTTCCCCGAGCCCCTTGCGGGCATACGTGAAGACCGAACCGGCGAAGGGGGCGACCCGCACCATCTGGGCGTAACTGAAGGCGGTGAAGCCCATGACCACGGTGGCCACGATGTAGACGAGGGCGACCGCGCCGTCGGACTTCGCGTCCAGGGTGCCGAACACGCCGACGGGGGCCATCGGGGCGATGAAGAGGAGCCCGTAGACGACCAGGTCCCGGAACCCCAGAGTCCGCCGCAGTCTGCCCGGCTCCGCACTGCTGCCCGCACTGCTGTCCGTACCGCTGCCGAGACCGCTCTCCGACACCGGGTCACCACCCTCCATCACCATCGGCGATTCCTGACACACGCACCGCGACCAGTGTGGCGATCGGGCCGTCCTCGCGCCTGTTCGCCACGGCCTTACGATGGGACGCATGACTGCAACGCCTGCCCGCCGTGTCCTGCTCGCCGCTCCCCGTGGCTACTGCGCGGGCGTGGACCGTGCCGTGATCGCCGTCGAGAAGGCCCTGGAGCAGTACGGGGCCCCGATCTACGTCCGCCACGAGATCGTGCACAACAAGTACGTCGTGCAGACCCTGGAGAAGAAGGGTGCGATCTTCGTGGACGTCACCGCGGAGGTCCCCGAGGGCTCCATCGTGATGTTCTCCGCGCACGGAGTCGCGCCCACCGTCCACGCGGAGGCCGCCGAGCGCAAGCTCGCCACCATCGACGCGACCTGCCCGCTCGTCACCAAGGTCCACAAGGAAGCCGTCCGGTACGCCAAGGAGGACTACGACATCCTCCTGATCGGCCACGAGGGACACGAGGAGGTCATCGGCACCTCCGGCGAGGCCCCCGACCACATCCAGCTGGTCGACGGCCCCGAGGACGTGGCGAACGTCGAGGTCCGCGACGAGTCGAAGGTCGTCTGGCTCTCCCAGACCACCCTGTCCGTCGACGAGACGATGGAGACGGTCGACGCCCTCAAGTCGAAGTTCCCGAACCTCCTCTCGCCGCCCAGCGACGACATCTGCTACGCCACGCAGAACCGCCAGATCGCGGTGAAGAAGCTGGCCGAGGACGCCGAGCTGGTCATCGTGGTCGGCTCCAAGAACTCCTCGAACTCCATCCGGATGGTCGAGGTGGCCCTGGACGCGGGAGCCCCCGCAGCCCATCTGGTCGACTTCGCGAGCGAGATCGACGAGGCGTGGCTGGAGGGCGTGACCACGGTCGGCCTGACCTCGGGCGCCTCGGTCCCCGACGTCCTCGTCGACGGCGTCCTGGAATGGCTGGCGGAGCGGGGTTACGCGGACGTGGAGACGGTGAAGACGGCCGACGAGTCGATCACCTTCTCCCTGCCCAAGGAGCTCCGCCGCGACCTGCGCGCCGAGGCCGCCGCCCTTTCCGCCGAGTAGCCGCGCAAGGGGCCAGGCCTGCCCGTACCGTGGGTGCCATGGAGATCTTCGGCGTGGACATCGGCGGATCCGGGATCAAGGGCGCTCCCGTGGACCTGGACCGCGGAGACCTGGCGCGGGAGCGCCACAAAGTGCTGACTCCGCACCCGGCCACGCCCCAGGGCGTGGCCGACGGCGTGGCGGAGGTGGTCGGCCATTTCGACTGGTCGGGCCCGGTCGGCATCACGTTCCCCGGCGTCGTCACGGACGGCGTCACCCGCACCGCGGCCAATGTCGACAAGGGCTGGATCGACACGGACGCCCGCACCCTGCTGGGCGAGCGGATCGGTCAGCCCGTCACGATCCTGAACGACGCGGACGCGGCCGGGGTCGCGGAGATGACCTTCGGCGCCGGCAAGGGCCGTACGGGCACGGTCATCCTGCTGACGTTCGGTACGGGCATCGGCAGCGCGGTCTTCACCGACGGCAAGCTCGTCCCCAACACCGAACTGGGCCACCTGGAACTGCACGGCCACGACGCGGAGAAGCACGCCTCCACGAAGGCCAAGGAGGACGAGGACCTGAGCTGGCAGCACTGGGCGCACCGGGTCCAGAAGTATCTGCTGCACGTGGAGATGCTGTTCTCGCCGGAGCTGTTCATCATCGGCGGCGGCGTGAGCCGCAAGGCGGAGAAGTTCCTGCCCCTGATCGAGAAGGTCCGGGCCGAGCTGGTCCCGGCGCAGTTGCAGAACAACGCGGGCATCGTGGGGGCGGCGATGGCGGCGGCGGGTTCGGCGGCAGGCAAGGCCTGAGCGGGGCGTCCGGGCTGAGCGGGGCCGAGGAGCGGGGCGTCCGGGCTGAGCGGGGCCGAGGAGCGGGGCGTCCGGGCCGAGTGGGCCGGGCAGACCGGGCACTCCGGGCCCAGGAGCGGGGCGTCCGCCCGGAACGGGGCCGAGGAGCGGGGCGCCCGGGCCGAGGCGGGCCGGGTAGACCGGGCCAGGAGCGGGGCTGCCGGACCTCAGGGCCTCGGGGCCTCTGATGGCGGCGGGCCGCGAGGGCGGAGACAGCAAGGCCAGGGCAGGCCGGCCCGAAGAGCCGGGCCGCTGGATCTCAGGGCCTCTGCGGCCGCCGGGCCGCAGCCCCCGCTGCACCCGCCGAGCCCGCCCCGGCCCGTACGGGCTTCGCGGCCGACGGGGAGGCGGCGGCTGCGGCCCGGGACGTGCGCTCACCGGCGGGGCCGCGCCCTTGGGCGAGGACGTACCGCCGCCGGGCCCGCATCAGCCGCACCTTGCGTACGGTGGCGATGACGCCCGCGACGAGCGTTCCGCCGTAGAGCCAGCCGGCGTGCACGGCGAGGGCGGTGACCAGGCCCATGACCTGCCCGCCGAAGCCCTCGGACCCCCCGGAGATCGGGAAGACCCCGACGGCGAAGGCGATCGGCACGCTGATCGGCGCGGTGACGAGGTCGGCGGGCCGGACCCAGAGAGCGGTGAGCGCGCTGACGGGCAGGAAGAGCAGCCCGTAGACGAGCTCCGAGCTGTCGAACAGCAGCCGGTCGACACAGGCGAGCACGAACATGGTGAGCGAGGCGAACAGCCCCGCCCCGATGCCGGTGAGCCGGGGATTGGGGAACCGCCGCAACGCGAGGGCGACGGGCGGCACGCTCCGCACCCGTACCCGGTACACGGCGGAACCACCCGGCGCGGGCGGGGCGGGCGCGGCCTGCGGGGGCTGCCGGCGCTGCGGGGGACGTGTCCTGTGCTGCTCCACCTCCACAACGTAGGTCGCGGGGGCGGGGAATCAGGCGTTGGACACGCGCTTTGGCCGACCTTGGGGTTGCGTTCGATGCCACACGGCCGAAAGCCGTCACTGTTCGGGCCCGTGAGGCAGGCCCGTAGACTGGAGAATCGGTCCACTGCGGGGCTCCGGCTGACCCGGCCCGAAACGCAGAGCCGGACCGGACGCCTTGTCCCCCTGCCCCGCCCCGCCTCACTCCAGGAAGTCGCCAAAGTGTCGCTCACGATCGGAATCGTCGGTCTGCCGAATGTCGGCAAGTCGACCCTGTTCAACGCCCTGACCAAGAACGACGTGCTGGCGGCCAACTACCCGTTCGCCACGATCGAGCCGAACGTCGGTGTGGTCGGCGTCCCGGACCCGCGCCTGAACAAGCTCGCGGAGATCTTCAGCTCCCAGCGGCTCCTCCCGGCGACGGTGGACTTCGTCGACATCGCCGGCATCGTCCGAGGCGCGTCGGAGGGTGAGGGCCTGGGGAACAAGTTCCTGGCGAACATCCGCGAGTCCGACGCGATCTGCCAGGTCATCCGGGCCTTCAAGGACGAGAACGTCGTCCACGTCGACGGCAAGGTCTCGCCGAAGGACGACATCGAGACGATCAACACGGAGCTGATCCTCGCCGACCTCCAGTCCGTCGAGAAGGCCGTCCCGCGCCTGACGAAGGAGTCCCGCCTCCAGAAGGAGAAGGTCGCGGTCCTCGCCGCGGTCGAGGAGGCGCAGAAGATCCTGGAGTCCGGCCAGACCCTGTTCGCGGCGGGCATCACGGCGGGCACCGAGAAGGGCAAGCTCCTCCACGAGCTGCACCTCCTCACCACCAAGCCCTTCCTGTACGTCTTCAACGTCGACGAGGACGAGCTGGTCGACGAGGACTTCAAGAACGAGCAGCGCGCCCTGGTGGCCCCCGCCGAGGCGATCTTCCTGAACGCCAAGATCGAGTCCGAGCTGATCGAGCTCGACGACGACGAAGCCCTCGAACTGCTCCAGTCCATGGGCCAGGAAGAGCCCGGCCTCGCCACCCTCGGCCGCGTCGGCTTCGAAACCCTCGGCCTCCAGACCTACCTCACGGCAGGCCCGAAGGAAGCACGCGCCTGGACCATCAAGAAGGGCGCCACGGCCCCGGAGGCGGCCGGTGTGATCCACACCGACTTCCAGAAGGGCTTCATCAAGGCGGAGATCGTCTCCTTCGCCGACCTGGTGGAGACGGGTTCGGTCGCCGAGGCCCGCGCCAAGGGCAAGGCCCGGATGGAGGGCAAGGACTACGTCATGCAGGACGGGGACGTGGTGGAGTTCCGCTTCAACGTGTGACGGGTGACATAACACCACGTCGCTGATCTGGCAAACGTTCAGGTCAGATGGGGTCCGACTCTTCGGAGTCGGGCCCTTTGTTCTTTCCCGTGCTGGGATCGTGTTGGGATGGGATGGGGGTGCCCGTGCTGGGATTTGTGTGAGCGGGGCGCTGACCGAGCTGTGAAGGTAGTGCGGACGTGGCGCTTTTCCTACTCGTTTGACACAATCGGGGGCATGGCTGAGGCGATGTACAGCATCGGGGAAGGGCCAGCGACGCGGGTGAGCTTGTCGCTGCCGGAGGGAACCGCGGAGGCGATCCGGGCTCGGGTGGGCAAGCGGGAGTTCTCCGCGTTCATCGCGGAGGCGGTCGAGCGTGAGCTGCGCGGGCAGGTCCTGGACGAGTACCTGGCGGACTACGAGAGCCGCAAGGGGCCGGTCTCCGAGCCGGCTCGTCAGCGGGCGCGGCAGGTCTTCGACGAGGTGTTCGCCGAGGAGGCCGAGTGGCCCGCCGCAGGCTGAGTCACGAGGGGACGCTCGTCCTCGACAGCGAGGGACTCTCGAAGCTGCTCGCTGACGAAGAACAGGTGGTGGCTCTGATCGCTGAGGCGCGCTCGCGTGGCATGGAGGTCGTGATCAGTGCGCTCACCATCATCGAGGCCGTCCACGCCCGTACGAACAAGTCACGCCTTAACTGGGTGCTTTCCGGGCTGCGGGTCGTCCCGGTCGGTGACGAGGAGGCGAGGGCTGCCTCGAAGTTGCTGATGAATGCCGGGTTGCACGGACACAAGTACGCGATCGATGCGGCCGTCGCCGAGGCCGCGCTGCGACAGCACCGCCCCGTGGTCATGCTGACTTCCGATATCGACGACATGGCCAAGCTGTGCGGCGAGCGGGTCCGGCTCGTGGCGGTGTGATTTCCCTTGGTCCGGCTCAGTAGGAGCGGGGTCCGTAGGGGCTCCAGTGACCGAGGAAGGGCTTGAGGTCGTCGCCGCTGGGTCTCGGCGGTGTGGGCAGTTTCGGCGCTGAGGCCGATTCGGTGAGGTTTTGGAGGTGCGCGTCCGCGAACGCGAGCCACGCCTTGACCTCGGCCCGCTCCTGCCCGGGCGGAAGTGTTGTGGCATGGACGCCTACTGCTGCGACGTATTCAGTCAGGCGCCTGGCCTGGTACCAGGTGTCTGCCTGTTTTCCGAGTTGTTTGACGCGGTAGGCGTGGGCGTAGGCGGCGTGGGCTTCCTGCATGGCGGCTTCCCAGCGCTTTTGCTGTACCTCTCTGGCTTGCTGGTCTGCAAGTCGTTTGCGTTCTGCGGCTTCGCCGCGGAGTCCGACCTCTTGCACGATCTCGGCGAGTTGTGCTTCCAGAGGCCGGTCGGGGAGATCTGCCCATTCGCTTGCACGGTGCGGGCTGCCGCCGCGGAGTATGAAGCGTAGGCGGCTGGACGGGGTGTAGTCGAAGCGGGGGATGCGCATCCATGAGTGCTTCTTGGCGTCGGCGAGTTCCTTGTCTGTGGGGACGTGTTCGCTGCGGTCCTGTTCTTGGAGGACGAGGAATCCGACACTTTCGCCGTGGGCGGTGATGGAGAAGTGCGGTGGTGCCTTGCGGCGCCGATGGGGCGGGGGCGCCCCCTCTGTGGTTCCGAGCGATGCCTTGTGGCCTTGGGCTGTGGTGGCGGCGATGAGGGTTTGGATGATGCGCAGGGCTCGGCCCTGGAGGGGTTTGGTCAGGCCCATGGGCAGCGGCTGCTTTTGGAGGGCGGCCACGACGGCATGGGGTTTGGTGAGTCTGGCCGGCACAGGGAGCGGGGTGAGTTCCGCGAGGCGCCAGGCAGGGATGTCGACCAGCTTGATCTCGTAGCCGCGGTGGGTGCGGTATCCGTGGACTTCCTGCGTGTGGGGGATCTTGCCGGACTTGCGGGCGGCGTTGACCCGTGACGCCCAATTCACCGCGTGCGGGCCGGATTCGATGGGCTTGATGAGACAGCCGTCGTTCGCAACGGCCAGTTCATCGAGTAGCTGGTCCGCGTAGTTCGCAAGGGCCTTCGGCGCGACTCGGGGGCGCGGCGGTGCCGATTTTCGGGCGGGGCGCTCCGGCGGTCGGGTGCTCTGCTCCACGGGGCGGATGCCGCGTTCGATGAGATGCTGCCGCCCCTTCTCGGTGAGGTGGGCGCTCCAATGCCCGCGGCGTTTGGTGACCTTGATGAGCCCTCGGTTCTGCAGGGCCTGTCCGCTGGTCTTGTACGTGCTGTCCGGCCAGACTCCGTCGGGACACCCTTGGCCCACCCAGTCGAGCACAGCCTGCTGCCGCTTGTTGAGGGCCTGTTCCATGTAGCCTCCCGCCGTTCCCTGGGTGCCCCGCCCTCCGAGACGATGCCCCCTGCCCTTGCGGGAATTCTGGGTTGTTGAAAGGACTCCTCGTTCGGATGAGAGATATAGAGGGCGTGTTGACGGCGAGAGTCCCGAGCGGCTACGCAGCCTCGTCGCGCATGGCGGACTGGGCCGACTCGCTTTCGATGCCGATGACTTCGACGGTCACGCCGCGAGCGGCGAGGGTCTTCGCGGTCTGGGCCAGGGTGATGGCGGAGAACGGGAAGAGGGAGTCCGGCGTGAGCTTGGCTCCGTCCTTCAGAAGGATCGCGAAGACGACGCGGCGCGGGGTGAAGTCCTCGGGGATGCTGCGGGCCGGATCGCTGTTGACGTGTACGGACCGGGCGAACTCCGCGCGTACGGCCGCGTTCTCGAAGAGGAGCTCAACGGAGACGCGCGCCTGGCTGAACAGGTGACTCAGCGGGCTCGAGGAGTGCGCGGGCTTCACGAGGACAAGAGTGTCGTCCTCGGTGAACAGGTCGCAGATCTCGACGGAGTTGCTTGCCCGAAAGGGGTTGTGGACATTCTTCTTGTCCAGGCAGACCCAGCCGCGACGGGCCTGGGCGGCCAGCTTGTTGTAGTCGCCTTCGTCCACGGGACGCATCACGCGCATACCCTTCCTGTTGAGCTTCTCGGCGAGCGGCCAGCGGGGGAGATCGACGGAGGGCGCGTCGGGGAACAGGGGAGCCACGGTCTCGTTGACGTTGCGCAGGTAGCCCGCCCCGAGCTCGTACCATTCACCGTCGAGCAGACAGAACGTGCGGGAGCTGAGGGAGAAGGTGGCCTCGATCCACTTCATGGCGGTTTCCTTGGACAGGGCTTCCAGGGAGGCGGTGCGCGGGGCGAGCGCGGTCCGCGCGGAGAGCGTGTCACGAAACAGTTCGACGGTGCCCTGCCGGAGCGCCGTGACGCGGGCGCCTGCCTTGATCACACGGGCCCGCTCCAGGACGTAGTCGAGACTGAACTCGTCCCGGAGGTGGGGCGGGCAGGACCCGATCTTGATGGTGCAGGCGGTGGACCGGGGCAGGTCGGTGCTCTGGGAGAAGGGGACGGCGGTGATAATCCGGCCGTCTGCGGGACGGCCGAGCGTGGCGTCCAGTTCCGCGTCGAGCGCGTCGATGAGGGAAGGGTCCTTGACCGCGGTGATGTGCTCGACGAAGGCCAGGTCGGGGTGGGGAACGTCGTGCTCGCAGATCGCGGCGATGGCGCGGATGTCCTTGATCAGTGTGGCGGAGGTGGTGCCGAGTTTGATACGGAGACCGATGCCGCCCTCTGCGGTCATGGCCCCGTTCCTGGTGCCGCTCCCTGCGGTGAGGTCTACTTCGTCGAGGTAGCCGCCGAGGTGGCGGATGATCCGCCCGTGGTCCCGGAGTCCGAGTGCCGGTACGGAGGCGCCGGCATGGATCAGGGAACTGTCGATGCGCGCCTGACCGAGGACGCTGGCGGTGAAGTCCCGCACCTGACGCGGGTTGATGGCGCGGATACCGAAGGACAGACCGAAGTGCGCGTCCTTGAGGTGGGCGGGGAGAAGCCGGTAGCCCTGGTCGAAGCCGATCGCGTACACCACGTCATCGACGGCGAGCATGAGCAGTGCGCCGGTGCGCTGCTCGCTCTGCAGCAGGTCCGACTCGTCTGCGAGCCGGAGGACGTCCTTGCCCCAAGCGGCTTCCTCCTTCGCTACGGCGAAGGACACCGCGAGGGCGGGAACTCCCATGTGGTCGCTGATGTCGCGCACGACCGCGTCCAGGGTGTCGAGGGTGTCGACGTCGAGGGCTTCGAGCATCGACTCAGGGGTCGCCTTGACGTGGGTCAGGCGGTACAGGGTGCGCTTCGACGTGGTGCTGGACACAGAGGTCTCCTGGGGCGAGGTTGCGGTGCGTTCGGTAACACGAGCGGGCCTATGGGACGGGCGGTGTCGAGGCGGACAGCGGTGAGTGCCCGGCAAGGGAGCAGAGGTGAGGCGATGAGGACGCCGGTGCGCTCGGACTCGTACGGGGCTGGCGTCCCGACGGGTGATGCCGGGGCGATGGTGACGAAGATGCCAGAAGCTTCCCGGGGGAATTGTTCAAGAACTTGATAACCCTCGTTATCAACTGCTGGTGAATCTGAGAGCTCGACCGGCTGTAGCGTGTGAGGTGCACTGGGAGAAACGTTCTCGACCGAGAGCACGAGGCAGTCGTCACGAAGGGAGCGGAACCAGCATGGTTAGCGCACGTGAAACAACCGCTCCCATCCTGCCCGAGGAGATCTCCTGGCGGATCAGTTACGCCGAAATCGGGACCTTGGCTCAGGTCCAACGTCCCGTCGTCACCACTTGGGCCCGCCGGCACGCGGATTTCCCCGAGCCCGTCGCTTATGAGGGGGCCAGCCCGCTCTTCGACGGCCGTGAAGTCGCCGAATGGCTTCTGTCCACCGGCCGCGGCAATGCCGACGCCGGCCAGATCCGGGCGGAGCTGGTGCTGCACACCCTGTCCGGCTGGCGGCGCGCGATCCCTGCCCGCACGCTGGTCGACACGGTGACCGCGCTGCTCTGCCTGCGCCAGCTCCTCGGCGAACCGCTCTCCGAGCTGCCGTGGCGCACGATCCTGGAGCGCGCCGAGGAGACCGACTTCGAGGACACCTACCTCCACAAAGAACTGCGCTACCTGCCGGACGCCGAACGTCAGGGCCCCCTGCTCGCCGTGCTCGCCGACCAGCTCACCGAGGCTGCCTACACCCCGGCCGAAGCGCTCGAACGGGTCATGGACGCGCGCCGCCGCCTGGGCTGCGACGATCTCGCCGCTGAGGAACCGATTCCGCTGGTGAGCCGGACGATGGCCCGCCTGACCGGCCTCGCGCGACTGAACGAGCGCGAGGGAGAGGTAACGGCCGCCGTCCTGCATCCTCGAAGCGGCGATCTGCTGGTCGCCCTGCGCGAATCCGTGTCCGAAGCCGAGGACTCACCCTTCTTCCTCTCTGCGGACCCGATGCCGGACCTGGCCCGGATCGCCCGCCGCCGCCTCATGGCACAGGGCGTCCAGGAATTCGAGATGGACCTTACGGACGGTGCGGAACTGGCTACTGACGACTGGGGAAACCCACACGTCATCGCCTGCTGCCTTCCCTACGAGGCGGCCGAAACCCGCAGCTCGCACGCCGTCCTGCAGAGCCTGCAGGACCTCACCGACCTTCTCGACGAGGACTGCATGGCCGTCGTCCTGGGCCCTGCCGACGCGCTCGTCCGGCCCCTGCCCGCACGCGGGGAAGCGGACCGCCTCCGCCGGGATTTCTTGGAACAGCACCTCCTCAAGGCCGCGATCAGCCTCCCCGAAGGCGTACTTCCTTTCCGCCCGGCCCACCGCACCGCGATCTGGATCCTGCACCGCACCCCCGAAGACAAGCGCACCGGCCAGGTCCTCCTCGCCGACCTCTCCTCACACCCCCTCACCCCGCAGGCCCTGGACGCACTGGCCGAGGACGTCGACATCTTCCGCGACGCGGGCTGGCGGGCAGACAGCCGCCACGAACCGCGCAATGCCGCCGTCGTTCCGGCAACCGCGCTGACCGGCGCACCGGGGGCCGCGTTCACACCGCAGCACCGCTCGCACGCCGACCGCTACACCCGCACCGTCGTCGAACGCCCGGCCCGTATCTCCGAGACCGAACTCCGGCTCCAGCAGATGATCGACGCCACCCGCAGCGCACTCGACCACGCACCCACGATCCGCAGCAACGCCGTCCTGCGCCCCGATGACCGGCCGGTCCGCCGCACCACCGTGGCCCGCCTACTCAAGGACCGTCGTCTGCGCCGCCTGCCCGGCCTCCGCATCGCCGACGAACACCTCACCACCGGCGGCGCAGGTCACTACACCGTCCTCACCCCGACCGAGACCACCGGCAGCGCGCCGGTCGGCAGCCACCGCATCGACCGCGCCGTACTCCTCACCGCTTACGAGCACGCCTACTTCACCGAACCAGGCGACATCGTCGTCACCGCCACCCCGAGCTTCGGCGCGTACGTCGACGACGAGGGCCTGTCCGTGGTCGCTTTCCCCGCCCGCGTTCTGCGCGTACGAGCCGACGCTGAGCATCCCGTACGGCCCCGTGTCCTGGCAGCGCTCCTGCGCTCGGCGTCGACCGAACACCGGCGGGTGAGCGGCGCGGTCCGCTCCGCCCGCCGCATAGAGGACCTCCTCATCCCCGACCTCCCGGGTGACGAGGCTGAGCGTTACGACGCCCTCCTGGCCGACATCGCCCGCCGTACCGCTCTGCTGCGCCGGCACGCGGCCGCCCTTGATGACCTGACCGCCCTGACCGCCGCCGGCCTAGTCGACGGCACGCTGACCCTCACCGAACCACTCTCGTCTGACCTCCGTCCGACTCCCGAAATCCCTTGAAGGAGACCCGAACACCCATGCCGCCCCGGAAGAAGAAGCCCGCCGACCAGGCGGAACTGTTCACCGCCTCCACACCCAAGGAGATCCAGGCAATCCTCTGGAAGGCCGCCGACAAGCTGCGCGGCTCCATGGACGCCAACCAGTACAAGGAGTTCGTCCTCGGCCTGATCTTCCTCAAGTACGTCTCCGACGCCTTCGAAGAGCGCCGTGAACAGCTCGCCAAGGAGCTCGCGGATGAGGGCATCGCCGAGGACCGCCTGGAGGAGTTCCTGGAGGACCAGGACGAGTACACCGGGCACCACGTCTTCTGGGTACCCGACACCGCCCGCTGGTCTTCGATCTCCGCCAACGCCAAGAGCGGCAACGTCGGCGAGGTCCTCGACCAGGCGATGGACGCCATCATGAAGGCCAACCCTTCACTGACCGGCGTCCTCCCCAAGATCTTCAACAAGGACAACGTCGACAAGAAGCGCCTGGCCGAACTCGTCGACCTCATCACCGACGCCCGTTTCGGCGGCAGCGAGGACAAGCCCGCCCAGGACGTTCTCGGCGAGGTCTATGAGTACTTCCTCGGCAACTTCGCCCGCGCGGAAGGCAAGCGCGGCGGCGAGTTCTACACCCCGAGCAGCGTCGTCCGACTGCTGGTGGAGGTCCTCGAGCCGTACGAAGGCCGCGTGTACGACCCGGCCTGTGGCTCGGGTGGCATGTTCGTCCAGGCCGCCAAGTTCATCGAGGCCCACCGCGGCCGCGGCCACAAGGCCGACATCTCCGTCTACGGCCAGGAACTCAACGAACGCACCTGGCGCCTGGCCGAGATGAACCTCGCCATCCACGGCATCGACGGCAACCTCGCCGCCCGCTGGGGCGACACCTTCGCCGACGACAAGCATCCGGACCTCAAGGCCGACTACGTCATGGCCAACCCACCCTTCAACATCAAGGACTGGGCGCGCAACGAGTCGGACGCGCGATGGAAGTACGGCGTCCCGCCGAGGGGTAACGCCAACTACGCCTGGCTCCAGCACATGATCAGCAAACTGGGGGAGCGGGGGACAGCCGGCGTCGTCCTCGCCAATGGCTCGATGAGCAGCCAGCAGAGTGGGGAAGGGGAGATCCGGCAGGCGCTGGTGGACGGGGACATGGTGGCGTGCATGGTGGCGCTGCCGGCGCAGTTGTTCCGGACGACGGCGATTCCAGCTTGTTTGTGGTTCCTGGCGAAGGACAAGTCGCCCGCGGGTGTGAAGGGGCAGAAGGCTGCGGCTGCGGATCGCCGGGGCGAGATTCTGTTCATTGATGCTCGAGACATGGGCGAGATGGCTGACCGCACTGAGCGGGTCCTGACGGAGGGCGACCTCGCGAAGATCTCGGGTGTCTACCACGCATGGCGCGGGACGACGAGCGCGAAGGAAGCGGGAGAGGCGTACGCGGATGTACCAGGATTCTGCGCGAGCGCGGGTCTGAAGGCGGTCCAGGAGCACGGGTATGTGCTGACACCTGGCCGGTATGTCGGGGCGGCCGAGGCTGAGGAAGAGGACGCTGAGGTGGTCGCGGAGAAGATTTCGCGGCTGACAGGGGAGCTGTACGGGCTCTTCGACAGGTCAGATGAACTGGCTAGGACGGTGCGTGAGCAGCTGGGAAAGATTAATGACTGAGGCAACGGATATTTCGACTACAGGTACTGCTTCTCTGGGGGGAGCCGTGCCTCCAGGCGAGTGGAGCTGGAGGCCTCTGGGTGAAGTGAGTTTGGGCGTCTACGACTGTCCGCATTCAACCCCGATGCTCGCCGAGGACGGCCCGTACCTGGTGAGGACGCAAGATATCCTCTCTGGCACTTTCCGTATGGCCGGGGCAGCGAAGGTGAGTCGGGAAACATATCTTGAGCGAATCAAGCGAGCAGAGCCGACGCATGGAGACTTGCTCTACAGCCGTGAAGGCACGTACTTCGGTATCGCGGCAGAGGTTCCGCAGGGCGAGCAGGTTTGCCTGGGTCAGAGAATGGTACTGATCCGTCCCGACGCTTCCGTAGTCAACTATCGCTACCTGCGTTACTGGCTCAATTCTTCCTTTATGGCATCACACGTGCATGGAAGTAAAGACGGGTCGGTGGCCGCGCGGCTTAACCTGCCCACAATTCGTAAGCTCCCCACTCTTCTGCCGCGACTTGTGGAGCAGGAGGCTATTGCTGCAACCCTCGGGGCGTTGGACGACAAGATCGCCGTCAATGAGCGCATTGCGACCACGGCGATCGAACTGGCGGACGCAATCTATCTGCAGGCGGTTTCCGGGGTCGAGCCCGGCGATGAGACCTTCGGCAGTGTTGCGACGGTGAGTGGCGGCGGGACTCCGAGCACCAAGGTCGAGTCTTATTGGGGTGGCGACATCGCCTGGACGACGCCGTCGGACGTGACGGCGCTGCCATCGCCGTACCTTTTCAACACCGGTCGGAAGGTCACCTCCGATGGTCTGGAGATGTGTGCTTCCCCGCTTTATCCGGCCAATTCGATCTTCATGACCTCGCGTGCGACCATCGGAGCATTCGCGTTGCCGCAGATTCCTGCCGCCGTGAATCAGGGATTCATCGTGGTGACGCCTCCGGACGAGTCTATGCGGTGGTGGCTCTTCCATGAGATGCGATCGCGAGTGCCGGAGATGATCAGTCTCTGCAATGGATCGACTTTCCTTGAGCTGAGTAGGAGGAATTTCAAGGCTCTCAAAGTTCGTCTGCTTGGTGCTGAAGAGATCGAGAAGTTTGCGCGGGCCGCCGCCCCGGTGCATGGGCGTGCGGTGCACGCCGCAGAGGAGAATCACTTGCTTGTCGAGATCCGCGACACCCTCCTCCCCCAACTCATGTCCGGTCGTATCCGCGTCAAGGACGCCGAGAAGATTGTCGAGGACCACGTATGACCACGCACGGGCACGACAACGGCAGCAGCGACACCGCTACCCTTGGCAACTTCCGCCCCCTGGAACTCGACTGGGAGCTCCTCGCCCTCGAAGAGCTTCTGGAGCTCGACTGGCCGAAGGCCGAGGGCAATGAGCTAGCCCCTGGATCCGGCCACCGCCGTTCCTGGGACGACCTGATTCTTTACTCCGACCTCCGCGGGGCCATTGAGAGGCTCAACCCGGCCCTCCCCCGGACGCCGTCCGAGAGGCCCTCGCGACCGCCGCGACGCCCACCTCACAGGACACGTACGAGGAGAACCGGATCGCGCACGGCTACCTGACGGACGGTGTCCACACCGTCACGTACATCGATGCGCTCGGTGCCGAGCACACGCCGACCGTCCGGATCGTCGACCTGGAGAACGCGGAAGCGAACACCTACCGCGCAGTCCGCCAGGTGACCGTGATCAACGGTGAGAAGAACCGCCGCTTCGACCTCGTCCTGTACGTCAACGGCCTCCCGCTCGGCGTCATCGAGCTCAAGCGGGCGGGCGACCCGAACGCCACTCTTGCCGCCGCGCATACCCAGATCCGGCACTACGTCGAGGAGTTCCCGACCGCCTTCCGCTACAACGCTGTCGTGCTGCTCTCCGACGGGATCACCGCCAAGTACGGCACCCCCTTCACCCCGTACGAGCACTTCGCCCCGTGGAACACCGACGAGTTCGGCGCCCGAGTGGACACCGTGGACGCTGCCGCCGTCCACGCCGACGTCGACATCCCGACCGGCCAGGACCTCGCCCTCCACGGCCTGTTCACCCAGCCGCGCTTCCTCTCCATCGTCCGGTCCTTCATCAACTTCGTGCCGGCCAAGCGCATGAAGCGCATTGCGAAGCCGCACCAGTACTTCGCGGTCACCCGCGCCGCCGACGCTGTGCGCCGCGCCGCTGCGTCCGATGGCAAGGCCGGTGTGGTCTGGCACACCCAGGGCTCGGGTAAGTCCGAGGAGATGGTGCTGACCACCAACCTCGTCTTGCGCGACCCCGCCCTGCACAACCCCACCGTCGTGGTCGTCACCGACCGCACCGACCTCGACGACCAGCTCTTTGACACGTTCAAGGAGAGCGAGGTCCTCCCGGAACAGCCCCACCAGTTCCTCAACCGCTCCGAACTCCGCGAAGAGCTCGCCGCCAAGCGCACTGGCGGCATCCTCTTCACCACCCTGCAGAAGTTCGGCCGCACCAAGCAGGAGAAGGAATCCGGGACCGACCACCCGCTCCTCTCCGGGCGGCGCAACATCGTCGTCGTGGTCGACGAGGCCCACCGCAGCCACTACGACCACCTCGACGGCTACGCCCGCCACCTGCGCGACGCGCTGCCGCACGCCACGCTCCTCGCCTTCACGGGCACCCCGATTTCCGAGGCCGACCGCAACACCCGCGAGGTCTTCGGCGACTACATCGACACCTACGACCTCAAGCGGGCCGCCGACGACGGCGCGACCGTGAAGGTCTACCACGAGAGCCGCGTAGTCCAACTCGTCCTCGACCACGACGTCGACCCCACCACCATCGACACCGAGGCCGACCGCATCACCGACGGCCTGGACGACACCGAGCGCACCCGCGTTGAGCAGGCCGTCGCCACCATGAACGCCATGTACGGCGCCCCCGCCCGGATACGCGACCTGACCCAGGACCTGGTCGAACACTGGGAAGCGCGCCGTGCGGCGATGCTGCCGTTCGTCGCGGACGCCCACGACGCACCCGGCGGAGCCCCCGGCAAGGCGATGCTCGTCTGCGCCACCCGCGAGATCTGCGTCCACGTCTACGACGCCCTGAAGATCCTGCGCCCCGACTGGCACACGGACGACCCGACCACCGGCGCCATGAAGATCGTCTACTCCTCGGACTCACGCAAGGACTCCAAGGAACTGCGCGCCCACGCCCTGCGCGACTCCCAGCGCAAGGCCGTCATCAACCGTGCCAAGGACCCCGAGGACGAACTTCAGCTCCTCATCGTCAACAACATGCTCCTGACCGGCTTCGACGCACCGTCCATCCACACCATGTACCTGGACCGGCCGCTGCGCGGCGCCGGCCTGATGCAGGCCCTTGCCCGCGTCAACCGCCGTTTCCGCAAGAAGGAGGACGGCCTCCTCGTCGGCTACGCCCCCTCACCGAGAACCTCCAGAAGGCCATCGCCGAGTACTCCGCCGACGATCAGGCGGACCAGACCCTCGGCCAGGACATCGACCGAGCCCTGGACGAACTCCGCAACGAGTACGACATCCTCGACCAGATGCTCCTCGGCTGGAACTGGCGCGAACGCCTCTCCCGTCCCGACCCGAAGTCCTTCGTCAAAGCGGCCTACACCACGGCCGAGTACCTGCGCAGCCCCGCCACCCCGGGCAACAACCCCGACCAGCTCGACGACCCGAACCAGACGCTCAGCCGCCGTTTCCGTGAGCACGGCTATCGCCTGGAACGCTTCTTCGCCCTCGCTGGCTCCTCCGCCGACGTCGGTTTCCGTTTCCCCGACCAGCCCTACTGGAAGCGCGACATCCAATTCCTCGTGGAGGTCCGTACGTACATGGCGAAGCTCGACGCCATGGACCGCGAAGCCCAGGGCCTGCCCGTCGCCCGCGACGTCGCCCTCTACCTCTCGCAGCTCACCTCAGCCGTCGTGGAGACCGGCGGCGTCACCGACCTCTTTTCCGAGGCCGGACTGGACAAGGCCGACCTCACCCACCTCAACGACGCCCTTGTCGGGCGCCTGCAGAACAGCGAAACTCCGCACCTGGCCGCCGAAGCCCTGCGCCGCCTCGTCGAGCAGAAGATGCGAGAGCAGACCCGGCACAACATCGTCCGCCAGACCGCGTTCTCGGAACGCCTCCAGGATCTGATGGCCCGCTACATGCGGCAGCAGCTCACCAGTGCCGAGATCATCGCCCAGCTGGTGGAACTGGCCAGGACAGTCGCCGAGGACGCCCGGCGTGGCGAGAAGTTCACCCCGCCGCTGGGTGATGACGAACTCGCCTTCTACGACGCGGTCGCCGACCTCGGCAGCGCTCGCGACCTCATGGGCGACGAGATTCTCTCTGGTATCGCCCGAGATCTCGTCGTCCAGGTCCGCAAGAACCTCAAGAAGGACTGGATCGCCCGCGAACCGGTCCGGGCCAGGCTTCGTGCCACCATCAGGCGCCTCCTCGCCCGCCACGGTTACCCGCCGGAGCAGTCCAAGGAGGCGATCGACCTGGTGATCCGCCAGATGGAACACTTCGCCGACAAGTGGTCCCAGGACGGCTCGACCGCGGACGCATAGCCCTCGTCCGTATTTGCTCCTTGCCCCGGCACAGCGCTCGCTTGGCGCGGCGGTTCTCTGCCCGGTTGGATGCCCCGTGTTGAGACCGGCATCGGACGTGTCCGCTCCTCTTGCTCAAAAGCAAATTCCAGTGCTGCGCGACGCGGGGGACACCCGGCCGCTACTTTCGAGTCCGCGGAACGGTCCGCAGAACGGTAGAGAAGTCTGGGGAGTTAGGGCATGTCGCAGAGAGCGCTGCTGTTGATGGTGGTCGTCCTGGCGTCTGTGGTGGTGGGGCTCGTAGCCGGCATTCTTGAGTTTGCGGGCGGGGGGAAGATTGTCACAGCTGTCAAGTACGGCGGTGGTGCCTGTGGAGTCGCCATGCTCATCGGACTGGCCACTGTTACGTGGCTGATGTCGTCGTGATCCCGAAGGAGCGAGGGAGCGAGTTGGGGCGCCTGAAGTACCGACGAGTGCTACTGGCTGTTGAGAAGCTGCGCAGCACGACTGATGCCGAGACGACGTACCGACTCGCCTTTCAAGTGGTCTACCTCCACTGCTGGTCCAGCCATGGAGCAGCAGTGGAGGCGGGGCGCCCCTGGCGACCCGGCCCGGAGTCCGCGGGTGCGATGCTGAATGCGATCTGGCCGCGTACGCCCGTCGCTCGTACCTACAACCTGCCCGCGTGCCGCGACGAAGGCGTGAGCCGTCCCTTCGAGCTCATCGATCCGGCTCTCCGCGAGCTGATCGTGGAGGTTCGGCGGCTGGAGCCTGACGCGGGGCTCTTCGATGTGCTGCTCGACGTGTACTCGACGCGCTATTCGCGCGGCGATGACTACTTCACGCCGAATGATCTGGCGTACCTCTTCGCAGGACTGGCCGCTCCCCGAGGAGGCGAGGTGGTTCGGGACCCAGTGTGCGGAAGCGGGCGACTACTGCGAGCCGTCGCCCACCGGGCTCGAACCCAAGGTGTCGAGGTGCGCTTGTCCGGAGTAGATCTCAATCCGACAGCACGCTATGCCGCGGCCGTCAACCTTGCCCTGCACGGATTTCATGCCGACCTCGGCAAGGGAGAAGCTGACAGCCTCCGGGCTGGGACGTCGCCGGAATCGGCCGACGTGATCGTCGCCAACCCTCCTGCGAACTTGCGAGATTGGGGGCATGGCGAACTCAAGGATGACAGACGGTGGACCCTGGAGGTCCCACGGTCGGGCAACGCGAACTTCGCCTGGGTCCAGCACATTCTTGCCGACCTGACGCCGCGAGGGCGGGCCGTTGTCCTGCTCTCCCCCGGGGCGGCCCACAGCAGCAACAGCACCGACGGACTGATCCGTCGCAGGTTGCTCGAAAACGGTCTGGTTGTAGGCGTCGTGGCTTTGCCGGCATGGCTCTTTCCACACACCAGCACGAGCATGGCACTGTGGCTGCTCGCCAAAGGGGAGCGGCCGAACACCCGTCAGGTCCTTTTCGCGGATGCAGGAAAACTGCCGACAGCGAGGGACGGGGCACGGCGCGTTTTCGACCAGGACTCGGTCGAGCGCCTTCTGCAGATCTTCGGTGAGTGGCAGGGCCTCCGGCGCTGTGAGGACGAGGGCGCTCCTGAATCCGCGCCATGGTGCCGTGCGGCGAGTCTTGAGGAAATCGCTGATGCGGGCTTCGACCTGACTCCCGCACGCTACGTAGGGAACGGGGGCACCGCGCAGTTGCATTCAAGCGACGGAGACCGGAACCGGCAGGCCGAGCTGTATGAGTGCATGGATCGTACAGCCGCAGCCAGGAACCGAGTCCGTGATGCCCTGGAGAGCCGGCATGACTACAGAATCGGATGATGTCCCCACTCCGTGGCCCGTGCTTGAGTTGCGTGAGTTCCCAGGGGTCGAGTACGCCGCCTACGGAATTACGCGACAGCAGAAGGCATCCGGCGGAATCCCTATGATCCGCGCCACGGAGATCATCGAGGGAGGTGTGCACGTCCAGGAGTTCACCTTTGTGTCTCCCGATATGGCCAGACGCCACCCACGCAGCACGCTGAGGCCTGGGGACATCCTTGTCGTGCTCGTGGGCCGTGTGGGGGAGGCAGCAGTTGCAGGGGAGGAGCACGCAGGATGGAATGTCGCCAGGTCGCTCGCGGTCGTCCGTTGGACACCAGAGGGTCGCACCCAACAATGGGACCTGTGGCTTCGATGGTGGCTGAAGACCTCGCAGAGCCAAAGCTATCTCACGCTGTCCTCGTCGAACGCCGAGCACATGACCTTGCCTCTGCAGGCACTCAACCGACTTCCCGTGCCAGTGCCTCCAGCGCCGGTGCGGGAGAGGCTGCTTTCGTTGATCTCGCTTGCTGAGCGCAAGAATGCGTTGAACACCCGGATTGTGTCCTGCGCGACGGAACTAGCGGATGCGCATTTCGTGGAGGCGCTGCAGAAGTGCGGGCAAGGTCCGGCTGCCGAGCGTGCAGTGGGCGAGGTGTGTCAGATTACGGCTGGTGCGGCACAGTCTCTGCCGGACAGCGAGCAGTCCGCTATGCCGTGGGTGTCTCCCCGTGAAGTACTGAACTGCCGGACACTTCATCTGGGTGCAGTGACTTCACGCACTGTGGCGCAAGCGGAGGTTGTATGCCCGTCCGGCAGCCTCTTGATCGCGCCCCGTCCCGGGGAGGTGCGGACCGTTCTCACCACTACCCCGGTGGTGCCAGGTCGGCGGACACTCGCGATTTACACGGAGTCAGAGGTCGATCGGATGTGGTTGTTGCACTCGCTGCGTTACCGGAGGCGGGAGTTGACGGCCGTTACGCAGGGCGAGCAGGCCCGCGCGATGAGGCGCAAGGACTTCTCCCGTTACAAGATCCCCTGGCCGACCGATGCGGTGAGGCGGGACTTCGCCAGACGTGCTGCTGCCCTGCACGACCTCGCCTACGCCTCCGCCAGGGAGCGACACGTGATGGAGGAGCTGGTGGTGCACGAGCTGGAGAAGGGGGGCCCGGCACGTCTCACTTCGGCCAGCTCAATGCCGAGCTGATCCACGGTGCCCCTCCCTGGAGCACGGAATCCAACGCCTTGAACGAACGGCCCAGTATCGCGCGCACCGTTTCTCCGCTAGCGGTCCGAGAGCGCCCTGACCAGCCATGTTTGGGGCGCCCCCGGCAGGGCTCGAACGTGAGGCCAAGCGCTTAGAAGGCGCCTGCTCCACTCGCTGAGCGCTGCAGGCAGACCTGCGGCAGCGCGGAAGCTTCTGACTATGCCCCGCCAAACCGGGCGTATACGGGACCTATGGACGCTCGCGTCGGCCCCGAGGTCTGGACGTGCATTCTGGGCGGCGGCCAGGCGTCGGAGCTGGTCGCTGGCGTCGGGGGAAACCGCGAGTGAGCGCGAGCGCTGTTCTGCTCTGCGAGGTTCGGTGCGGTGGCAAGAGCCTGATTCTTGTAGTTTGTCACCGCTGACTGAGCCGGGAACGCGCATCCCGTGCTGGGATGTCGCTGGGCGCGCCCGACCGAGGCCGCCCGGCAGCTCCGGGCAGGAGAGCCCATCGGGCGCTGTCGAAAGCCGTGCGCGCACGCACGGTCAACGACCATCGTTCTAGGGCACTCCCGTCGTGACGCGCTCGCCACGGCCTAGGGGGGCGAGGACCGGTCAGGTGAGGATGAGGTGGTCCTCCAGCTGAATCTACTGCGGCAGCACGAGTCCGTAGCCGAGGCGGCCGTGACTCGACGCCTTTGCCTGCACGGCTGGTACCACGACCTGGAGTCCGGACGCACCACCCGCTACGAGCCCGCGCGAGGGGCCTTCGTCCCGGTGTGATGGCGCGGTGGCCAGGTGCTTCCCGCGGCGAGGCTCTCACCTGACACCCGCTGCCGTCTGATCTGCCCTGCGGCGATCCCACGGGTTGTTGCGGCGCTGCGGCCACAGCGCCGCAACAACCCGGCAACGAACCCTTAGTGCCGCGTGCATGGAACGGGTCTCGCCGCGCCCATAGCCTCCTTCTCGGCGCCGTCCCTCGCCGATCCCCAGCAGAGAGGTTCCTCCAAGTCATGGGTAAATCCAGCGCGTCCGGTCCCAGCCGCCGTGGAGTCCTGGGTACCGCCGCGGCCGTCGCCGCCGGTGCCGCCCTGCCCGCGCTCACCGCCCCACCCGCCGGGGCCGCCGGTGCCGCGCGGCCGAACGTGCTGCTGATCGTCACCGACGACCAGCCCAAGCAGACCGAGTGGGCCACGCCCAAGACCGTCGCCTGGCTGGCCGGGCAGGGGGTGCGCTTCACCCACGGTCATGTCACCACGCCGCTGTGCGCCCCCTCGCGCTCCTCGGTCTTCTCCGGCCGTTTCGCCCACAACCACGGCGTGCGCAACAACAGCGCCTCCCACTCCCTGGACCAGCGCACCACCCTGCAGCGGTACCTGAAGCAGGCCGGGTACCGCACCGGGCTGTTCGGGAAGTACCTCAACGCCTGGGACATCGCCGACAACCCGCCGCACTTCGAGGACTTCGCGCTCCTGCGCCCCTCGTACACGGACGGCACGTTCAACGTGAACGGCACCGTGCAGACCGTTCCCGGCTACACCACCACCGTGATCAAGAACCGCACACTCGCCTTCATCGACAAGTCCCGCACTGACGAACGCCCCTGGTTCGCCTACGTCACTCCGTACGCCTCGCACGGCCCCTTCACGCCGGAGCCCAAGTACGCCGGCACCGAGGTACCCGCCTGGGACGGCCGCCCCTCCGTGCCCGAGGCCGACCGCAGCGACAAGCCCCAGTACGTCCGCGACGCCACCCGGACACTCGCGGACGGCCGCGAGGTGCGCGCCAAGCAACTGCGCGTCCTGCGCTCGGTGGACGATGCCGTGCAGTCCTTCCGCGACAAGCTGGCGGCCCTGGGCCAGCTCGACAACACCCTGGTCATCTACATCGGCGACAACGGCTTCAACTGGGCCGACCACGGCCTGAGCGGCAAGGCCGTCCCCTACCGTCCCGCCCACGAGGTCCCGTTCTACCTCTCCTGGCCTGCCGGCGGACTCGGCGGCGGCACCACCGACGACCGCATCGTCGCGAACATCGACATCGCCCCCACCGTCCTGGACGCGGCGGGGATCACACCGGACACCCCGCACGACGGCGAGTCGCTGCTCGGCACCCACTCCCGCGACCACCTGCTCATCGAGTGGTGGAGGCAGGGCTCGGGGGCGGGCGCGAAGAACACCTGGTCGTCCTACGTCGCCAAGGACCGCCAGTACACGGAGTACTACGACCTCCTCACCGACGCCGCCGGCACGGTGACCGGTACGGGGCAGGTGAGGTTCCGCGAGTACTACGACCTCCGATCGGATCCCTACCAGCTGCGCAACAGCCTCCACCAGGCCACCCCTGCCGACGAGCGTGCCCTCGGGATCCCCGCTCTCGCGACCGCTCTGGCCGCCGACCGCACGTCCTGACACCACCTCCGAGAGGAACCACCGATGAGCCGTGACTGCTGCGCCCCCGGCCGCCCGGCAGCACGGGGACGCACCGTGCTCGCGTTGCTCGACCCAGATGCCGGGTGCCGGCGCGGCGATCATGCCCCCGGGGAGCGGGAGGCCGGCGTCTTCGCGCCGCTGGTGCCCCTCCCCGGTGGCGCGTTCCGGATGGGGACGGCGGACAGCGACGCGTTCCCGGAGGACGGCGAAGGGCCGGTACGCCTCGTCGAGGTGGCGCCGTTCCGGATCTCGGCCACGGCCGTCAGTCACGCCGAGTTCCGCGTCTTCGCCGACGCCACCGGCTACCGCACCGACGCCGAACGCTTCGGCTACTCCTTCGTGTTCAGCGGCAGCGCCACCGCGGAAGGGCGCGAACGGGCCGAGCCCGTGCCCGGCGCGGACTGGTGGCTGGCGGTGCCGGGCGCCTGGCATCGGGAGCCGGAGGGACCCGGCTCCCGATCGGACGACCGGCTCGACCATCCCGTCACCCATGTCTCCTGGCACGACGCGCAGGCGTACTGCGCCTGGTCCGGCAGCCGTCTGCCCACCGAGGCCGAGTGGGAGTACGCGGCCCGGGGCGGCCTCGACCAGGCCCGCCACCCCTGGGGCGACGAACCGCCGACACCGGACCGCGCGGTGATCTTCCGCGGCGTGTTCCCGGACCACCCGACGGCCGAGGTCGGCACCGCCCCCGTACGTTCGCTGACTCCCAACGGCCACGGGCTGCACCACGCCGTGGGCAACGTCTGGGAGTGGACGGCCGACCGCTTCGCTCCCGGCTCCCCAGCACGCGCCCTGCGCGGCGGCTCGCACCTGTGCCACGCCTCGTACTGCAACCGCTACCGCTGCTCGGCCAGAACGGCCAACACCCCCGATTCCTCGACGGGGCACACCGGCTTCCGCGTGGCGGCGGACCCGTGCCGTCGCCTCCCGTCATGACCAGTGGGCCTATGTCTTCCGCGGCACCGTCACCGCCGCAGCGATCCGCCCATGACTCCGACAGTGGTCCGCCGGACAGAACCTAAACCGCGAGTGCGTCCGCCACGGCATGGGCGAAGGCCTCGGGGTTGTCCAGCATGATGTTGTGCCCGCAGTCGGGAATCGGCACCACGTTCACGCCCGCCGCCTCCAGTAGCTCCGCGCCGCGCAGCGGGCCGGCGCTCTCGGGCAGCAGGTAGGTGCGCGGCACAGGCAGGCGCGTGAGCAGGGTGCGCAGGGGCGGGACACCTCCGCGCGTGAGATGAACCGCGCTGCGGTGCAGCGCCTCCAGGCCTCCCAGGCGCATCGTGGACCACCAGTGGGGGCCCACGGCGTCACGTACCTCCTTCCAGCCGCCTGCCAGGAAGTCCTCTTCCGTGAAGCTGGCGATGCCCGCGCTTCCCGGGCCCGGTGAAGGGGTGACCGGGTCGAGGTTGGCGTCCACCAGGACGAGGCGGGACACCAGGTGCTGGTGTCGGGCCGCCAGGACGATGGCCACCGAGCCGCCCATGCTGTGGGCGATCAGCTCGGCTCCCGCCACGCCGGCGGACTCCAGTGCCGCGGCGAGCGCGTCGGCATGCGCGTCCAGGGTGTAGTCGAACGCGGTCGGGCGGTCGCTGATCCCGAAGCCGAGCAGGTCGATCAGCAGGGAACGCCGCCCCGCCAGAAGGGGGTGGACCGCGCTTTCCGCGAAGTAGGCGGGTGACGTGGCGCCGAGCCCGTGGACGTAGACGCGGGAGGGGGCGGCCCCCGGCAACTCGACCCACCGTATCCGGTCACCGCTAGGTGTCGCACTGGCGCTACGCACAGCCTTGATCTCCCGCACTCGAACTCGTTGGAATGCAGAGGTTACTCGCCGGGGTGCTCCGTCCGTCGCGAAAGCCCCGAAGGCGGAAGGCCCGAAGGCGGAAGGCCCGAAGCCTGTCGTCGCAACTTCCGCCGGTCGTCCGGTCAGGCGACGGAAATAGTGAAAAGAGCGTTCATAAATACGGCGAACACGATCAGTCGCCGATCCGGGCGGTCCCCCGCCCCAGGGTGCCTGCGGTGGATATTTTGCCAGCTCGTTGCCGTTGATCAGGGAAAGTTCAGGCACCCTGTGGGAATCGCCGAACGGGGATGTGCGGCATATTTTTTCGATGAGGAGGAAGAGTGGACTTCCCTTCGCTCACGGTCGCCACGGGCGCGGAAACCATCGCTCTGAGCGACGAAGCTCGCGCGATGTACGTCGGACTGCTCCGGCAATCAGGGGCGAATTGGGACGACCCCGCGGAGGAGCAGGGGAGTCAAGGCGCCGTGGCGCGGGAGCTCTGCGACCTGGGGCTGGTGGCCCGGTCCGCGGCGAGTCCCCGGCGGCTCGACGTGGTTGATCCCCGGATCGTGGAAGCGCGCCTCGGTTCCGCGCTGCGCTCGAAGGCTCTCCTTCTGCTGGAGCAGGCAGCCGATCTCTCGGAATTCCTTGCCCCGCTTATCTCGGTTGCCCAGGAAACCGCCGTTGCGCATTCAGGCGAGCCAATTGTCCACCTTGAGGGGAAGGCGGTGATCAGCGCCTTCATCAGCAACACCGTGAACCAGTGTGGCGAGGAACTTCTCACCGCGCAGCCGGGCGGTGGCCGTGCGAAGGCCACTCTCTCCGCGATACGGGCGGAGACGGCCTCACTGCTCGACCGGGGAGTATCCGTGCGAACGCTGTATCAGCACACGGCCTGGCACGACGGACCGACCCGGGACTACGTCTCGGACATCACCGAACTCGGCGCAGAGGTAAGGACGTTGGATGAATTCTTCGACCGGCTCGTGATCGCGGACCGGCGTATCGCTTTCATTCCCGCGGACGCGGGCCGGGATCGGGCGGTCATCATCCGCGATCCCGCTATCGTCCGTTTTCTGTCGGATGTGTTCGATCGGAATTGGCTGCGGGCCAAGGTGTTCGCGGGATCCCGCACCCCGCAGGAGTCCATGCAGATCAGTTCCGCGTTGCGCGAGACGATCATCCGGTGCCTCGTCGACGGGGACAGCGACAGCGAGATCGCCAAGCGGATCGGATTGAGCACCCGCGCGTACGCCTCGCATCTGGCCAAGCTGAAGGAGGAGTTCGGCGTGGAGACGCGCTTCCAGCTCGGATACTCCCTGGCGATGCGGGAGCGAGGCGACAGGTGAGGCGCGCGCCGGTCGGCCGCGGGGGTTCATGCGGAGACTTCTTCCCGGGCGGCCGGGGCCGGGTACGGCGGAGGCGCGGACGGGACGGCCACCGGGCGGGCGGGAGGCCTGCGGCGGGCCAGGGCCGTCGCGTGGTAGCCGGCCACGGTGACCACCGTGCCGAGTGCGATGCCGCCGACGGAGAAGTCGTCGGTCACCCGGATCGACACCCCGCCGATGCCGACGATCAGACCCGCTGAGATGGGGACGAGGTTGGCCGGGACGGCGAAGTCCACGCCTGCCTTGATCCAGATCTTGACTCCCAGCACTCCGATCATGCCGTAGAGCACGACGGTGATCCCGCCGAGCACGCCGCCCGGGGTCGCGGCGATGAGAGCGCCGAACTTGGGGCAGAGACCGAACAGCAGTGCGGTGGCCGCGGCCATCCAGTAGGCGGCGGTCGAGTACACCCGCGTGGCCGCCATCACCCCGATGTTCTCGGCGTAGGTCGTCGTCGGCGCACCCCCACGGACGAGGCGACAGCGGTGGCGAGGCCGTCCGCGAAGATCGCCCTGCCCAGGTTTCCGTCGAGGTCGTCCCCGGTCATCTCGCCGACCGCTTTGACGTGACCGGTGTTCTCGGCGACGAGCGCTATCACGCCGGGCAGGACCAGCAGAATCGCGGAGGCGGTGAAGGCCGGGGAATGCAGGGTGGGGAGACCGAACCACTCGGCTGACGCGACGCCCGCCAAGTCCACCCGGAGATGCTCGGTGATCTGCCCTGTCGGGTCCGCCGCGGTGATCGGACCGCTGAGCGTGTCCAGGACCCAGGACAGGACGAAACCCACAACGAGGCCGATGAACACGGCCAGCCTGCCCCAGAAACCGCGCAGGAGCACTCCGGCCGCGATCACCGTGGCCATGGTCGCCAACGCCACCCACTGGTCCTGCGGCCAGTAGATGTCGGCCACCACCGGAGCCAGGTTGAGGCCGATGAGCAGGACCACCGCACCGCTGACCACCGGCGGGAACACCCGGTTCACCACGGCCGGCCCGGCGAGGTGGATGGTGACGCCGACGAGGGCGAGCACCAGGCCGGCGATCAGGATGGCCCCGGTGACCGTGGCCGTGCTGCCTCCTGACGCCTTGATGGCCGCGACGGCGCCCACGAACGACGCGCTCGTGCCGAGGTAGCTGGGGATCCTGCCCTGGACGACGAGCAGGAAGATGATCGTGGCCACACCGGACATCAGGATGGCCAGGTTCGGATCGAGTCCCATGACCACCGGGAAGACGAAGGTCGCACCGAACATCGCCACCACGTGCTGAGCACCGAAGCCCAGGGTGCGGGGCCAGGACAGCCGTTCGCCCGGCATGACCGCCGCCCCCGGCAGCGGGGCGCTTCCGTCGCCGTGCAGGCTCCAGCCGAGCCCGAGTCTCTCAGTCAGCTTCACCAGGTGCCCCCCTGTGCTCCCTGTCGGGGTGTCGGTTCCGATCGGACGCGTGCTCATGCCAGCGGCCGGCCGCTGACCGTGACCTGGGCCGCCACCTGGGCCAGCCGTCGGTCCACCGTCGGCACGTCCTCGCCCGTGACGATCCCGAAGCCGGCGCGCCCCAGGAACTCCCGCGGCGGGAGCCGAAGGTGCGCACCCGGAGCACGTACCTGCCGGACGGTGCGCAGCCACGCGGACCCGCTGAGTTCTTCGGCCACACTGATGCCGTCCAGCACCAGGTCCTGCGGCGGGTAGAGGAACTGGATGCCGACCAGCCGGTCGGTGGGATGCGCGGACCGTGGTGCCGAGCCGCAGGCCACCGAGGCGATGATCTCTCCGGCGGACAGCCCCGGCGCGGACAACTCGGCGAGATAGGGGATCAGTTCGCCGCCGAGCCGCCCGTTCACCTCGATGACTTTGGGCCCGTCGGCGGTGAGCATCAGCTCGGTGTGGGTCACCGAGCGGTCCACGCCGAGCGCCAGATTGGCCCGCTCCACCACATCCCGCACGGCACGCTGCGTCGCCGGATCCAGCACCGGGCCCGCGACATGTCCGACCTCTTCGAAGAAGGGCGGATAACCTGTCCGCTTGAGAGCGGTGACGTACGGGTGCACCTCCCCGTCGAGCACCCAACTGTCGACGCTGATCTCCTCGCCGACCAGGAACTCCTCGATCAGGACCTGCCGGTCGACGACCGAGCCGAATTCCGAGTCCTGGGCCAGCGTGACCGCGGCCCGCAGGCCGGCCTCCGAACGCACCACCTGAACTCCGATGCTGGCCGCCTGGGCACGGGGCTTGACGACCACGGGATATCCGAGCTCCGCTCCGGCCCTGAGCGCCTCCTCGGCGGTGGAGACCAGCCGGAACGCGGCGGACGGCACGTTCTGCGCGGCGAAGACGGTCCGCTGCACGGCCTTGTCGCGGCAGCCTCGTGCGGCCTCGACCGGCATGGTGGGCACACCTAGTTCAGCGCCGATCGTAGCGGTGAGGACGACGAGCTTCTCCTCCCAGGTGAGCACACCCGTCACGGTGCGTCCGCCCACGAGGTCACGGACCGCCTCACGGACGGCCTCGGGGTCGTCGAGGTCGGCGACCCGGTGGTCGGTGACGAACGGCAGCTGCCAGTCGACCGCACCGCGGTTGAGGAGCAGCACGTCGCAGTGGTGTGCCAGCCCCTCCAGGACGTACTGCCGGAACTCCTGGTAGCCGGATCCGATGACGAGCACGGTGTTGCGCACGCTGAGACTCCTGTTGGTCGGGTTGGGTCCGGCGGGCAGCCGGGGTGGTGTCAGACGGCCGCGAGCGTCGCGGCGCGCGGACGCTCGCGGTGCACAACGGCGACGATCTGGTCGAGCACGGCCGGTTCGAGGAAGCCGTGCTCGGCGTCCAGCGCCTTCAACGTGGCCGGCAGCCGGTGGGCGTCGCCGAGCTCACTGGTGATCACCACGTTCGGCAGAACGGCGTCGCCGATGTGATAACTGATGGCGCGGACCAGGCAGAGATGCTTCGCGAGATCGCGGTGGAGTTCCTCGGTGAGGGCCCGAACGGGGAACTGCAGCGCCAGCCCGCGGGCGGCTCCTGGGCTCTCCGGGAGGGAGGCGGGCCAGTCGCCCAGCGCCATCGAGATCAGGCAGTCGTACGTGTTGAGGCCTGATCCGGCGATCGAAAGGGTGGTCGCCCCGGACACCCGCGGGTTGATCTCCAGGATGTGGTACTCACCGTCGATGTAGATCATGTCGAGGTCGATCGCCCCGGTGATGCCGAGCGTTTCGCAGAGCCTGACCAGCGAGGCGGCGACCGGCCGGAACGCCCGGTCCGCGTCCTCGCGCGGCGCCACATAACGCAGCCTGCCGAAGGTGGCGGCCGGCCCGTCGCCCGCGGACCCCATCCAGAGCAGGGGCTGGACCACGTAGCGCCCCGGGGCTCCGACGATCTCCACGGAACACAGCTCCCCCGGGACGAAGCGTTCCAGCATGAGGTTGCCGTCGTAGGGGCGGTCAAGGTAGGCGCGGAGGTCCCGTGCGTCCCGTACCACCCGCATACCGTTGCCCAGGCAGTCCCACAGGGGCTTGGTGATCAGCGGGAAGCCAAGGGTCCGCGCCCGGTGCAGGACGACGTCACGGTAGGCGGGGACCTCCAGATTGCGGTCGTTCAGGAGGTCACCGTCGACGAGGATCGCGGGCGGGGTGGTCAGTCGGTGCGCGGCGAGGAGTTGCTTGGTCTCCCACTTGTTGGACAGCAGATGCACGGTCTCCAGGTCGTGCATGACCATCGGTATCCCGTGCTGGGCGAGCTCCCGCTTGACGACGGCGTCCCGCAGGGCGTTCTCGTCCGGGATGGACAGGGAGATCACCGCGTCAGGACGCCACTTCAGGAGCGTGTCGACCAGCGCCCCCGGAGACAGCGCGGGATCCACTTTCTCCGATTCGCCGGGGAAGTCCCCGGGACCGCAGTGCCCGTCGGTGTGGAAGACCTTCACCTGAATCGCGTCACGTGCGAGCCGGGCCCGGAGTTCGTTCAGGTAGGGGGCTGCCTGCTGGATCTCGATGGAGCGCAGGAAGGCGATGCGTGTCATGTCTCAGTTCTCCAGGTCGATCGAGATTCCGGCGACCACGTCGTCGGCGAGCTGGTTGGCCAGGCCGGGGGTGCCGGCCCTGACGATCACATGGCCGATGCGGGTGAACCTCTCGTAGTCGTTGCCGATCCGGTCGCCGGGCGCCGGGTAGGACTGCACGGCCACCACTCCCTCACCGGAGGGGGCGCCGCTCAGGCCGCTGAACACTCCCCGCCGCGCGGTGCTGAGGAAGCGGATCGCCGCGGCGCCGACCCGCAGGGGGCGGGTGTCCGGCCGGTGGCCGACGGCGGCCTGCACATAGCCGCGGGCCTCGCTGATCCCGGTCGCGTGCTCGACGACCTTCATGATGTGTCCGCCCGGCGGTCGGGCCCCGACCTCGATGATCCGGGGGCCGTCCGGGGTCACCTTGAGCTCGGTGTGCGCGACCCCGTTGCGTACGCCGAGAGCTGTCAGCCCCTGCTCGACGACGTCGAGGACCGAGACCCGGGTCGCCGCGTCGAGCTGAGCCGGCACGGTGTGCCCGGTCTCCTCGCAGATCCCTCCGCCGGTCGTGAACTTCTGCGTGATCGCGAGATGGTCGAAGGCGCCTTCGAACGCCACGGACTCGATGCTGAACTCCGGTCCTTCGAGGTACTCCTGGACCAGCACCGTCGTGTCGAGCGGGATGCCGTAGGGGAATTCGTGAGTCCACTGCCGGGCCCGCTCGAACGCCTCCGGCAACTCGTCGAGGGAGTCGATGACCGCGACGCCCACCGAGCCCGCGTTCTCCGCCGGTTTGACCACCAGCGGGAAGGCGAGCGCGGCGGCGCGGATGCTCGCGGCCGCTGCTTCGACCGATGTGGCGGCGATGCTCAAGGGGCTGGGAACGGCGTACTTGCCGAACAGCTCCGCCATGGCCCGTTTGTTGCGTACCGCGTCGGCGCGGTCGACATCGTGGCCGGGCAGGCCCAGCCGTGCGGCCAGCCTGGTGGCGAGCGGTGACAGGAACTCCCAGCCGACGACCACCCCGGAAACGCCCTGGGCGCGGCAGTAGAGCTCCAGGTCTTCGAGCGCCTTCTGCGGGGAGCGGAAGTCCGTGAAGACCGTGCCGGTGAACTTCCGCTTCAGGACGTCGGCGTAGCTGTCGAACACCTTCGCGTGGGTGGCCAGGTGCACGGACAGCCCCAGGTCACGCGCGGCGTCGACGACGTCTTCCGCGGCACTGCTCTCCGCTCCGAAGAGCAGGACACCTCTGGTCACGATGAGTTACCCCAGTTTCGGGCTCGGTTGAATGGATGTGCCGGCCGTGCGGAACGGAGGCGCTAGCCGGCCGCGCCGGACGGGACGGCGTCCCGTCCGGCGGATTCCCCTCGGGGGACCAGTCGCTCCGGCAGGCTCCGGACCACGGGGACGGCGATCACGCTGAGAGCGCACAGCACAAGCCACGGCGTCCTGGGACCCGCGCTCAGCAGCGTGGTGAACAGCCACGGAGCCAGCGCCATGCCGAGCGTCCAGGAGAGCTGGAACACCGCCAGATAGCGCCCGAGCGCGTGCGGGGGAGCCAGCGCGACGCTGAGTTCCCCCAGGCCGGGCGAGGCCAGGATCTCCCCGGCGGTGAAGATGATCATTCCCAGGAACAGGCCCGCGATGACGGCCGCTTGAGGCATGCCGTCCAGGAAGGCGTAGACAGCGAAGGCGAGCGCGTCCAGCGCGGAGGCGACGGCGATCACCTTCGTCAGCGGGTGGCGTTCGATCAGCCGGGTGGCCACCGACTGTCCGCCGATCACCAGTCCGCTGTTCACGATGAGCAGGACGCCGACGAGCCAGGTGGGGGCCGCGAGCGCGTCCACGACGTAGATGGCCAACAGGAAGCTGAGAACCATCGCGGCCAGGACGAAGACCACGTTGACCGCGACAAGACGCAGGTAGACATGGTCCCGCAGGACGAGGCCGTAGCTGGCCCGGGGCGTCTGTTCCACGGCGCGGGCACCGGCCGTCACCTGCTCCTTCTCCGCCCGCGGATGCCAGGTGGCGATGAGAACGCAGGCCACGGCGTAGGAGAGTGCGCAGCCGATCACCAGGACGCGCAGCCCTGTGGTTCCGGCGGCGCTGGTGGCCAGCGCCGCCACCCCGCCGCCCACACCCAGCCCGACGTTGCGGATCACCCGGATGAGGCCGAACCAGCGGGTTCGCTCACCCTGCTGAGAGGCCATGGAGACCAGGGCGCTGTTGGCGGTCCAGAACATCGCGGTGCCGAACTGCACCGCGACCCCGGTCGCGACCACCTGCCAGGAGTTCTCCACGAAGAGGAAGGCGAAGAAGGCCACGGCGCACAGGGCGTTGCCGGCGATGACGACGCGTCGTGCCCCGTACCGGTCCATCAGAGGCCCCACCACAGCCGGTGCGGGGAGCGTGAGCAGCCGGGACAGCGTGAGCGCGGTGCCGACCGCCACCGCGGACAGGGCGGTCGTGGCGGTGAAGTAGACCAGTTGAAAGGCGAGCAGCAGTCCGTTCCCGGTTCCCTGGATCAAGCTCGCCCACAGGAAGTTTCCGGAACCGCGGATCTCGGGGAACCCGAAACGGGACAGTCTGCTCACAGGGGTCGGGGCGGCGGCCGAGGGCATGGCGGAGGCCTTTCTGACGACAGGAGGAAGGGGCTGGGGCCGGCCGTGGCACCCGCCGTTCCCGGCGGGTGCGGAGGCTACGCGGCCCCGTAGGCTTTGAGGAACTTCCCGGTGATGTACGCGCCCGAGCTCACCGGCAGGTGCCGGGGCGGGTTCCCCGGCCCGGTGCAGGTCGGGATGCACTCGATGACCGCGTCGAAGTTCGGCTGGTGGAAGAACGGAATCGAATACCGTTCGGTCCCGGCGAGCTCTGCGGGCGGGTTGACGACCCGGTGGACCGTGCTCACCCACTGGTTGTTCGTCCAATTGGCCATCAGATCACCGATGTTCACCACGAACGAGCCGTCGATCACCGGGACATCGAGCCAGTCTCCGGCCTTCGACCGCACCTGTAGCCCCCCGGTGCCGTTGTCCTGGTAGAGGATGGTCAGGCTGCCCCAGTCGCTGTGCACGCCCTTGCGCAGCCGGCCGGGCTCGGGCGGTGTCTCCTGCGCCGGGTAGTAGTTCGCCGTCATGTTGGTCATGTGCTGGTCGATCTTGTCGTCGAACCAGTTCTCCGGGAGGCCGAGGCCCAGGGCGAAGAGCCGCATGATGTGCCCGGCGAGGTCCTCCATCGCCGCGTAGTAGGCCAGGTAGGCCTCGGAGAACCCCGGCAGCGCGGGCCAGCGGTTCGGGGACCGCAGGGCGGGGTCGGCGTGCTCAGGCAGGGACCGCGCCCCTTCGCTCTCGCCGAGCCGATTGACCGTGTACGTCTCGGAGATGTCGGGCAGGGCCCGTTCCCGATCGACCGCGGCGTCCTCGTTCGAAGCGGCGAGGCTGCCTTTCCGGCCGAATCCCCTCATCAGTGGATCCCGTGGATCGGCGAGCAGTTCCGCCTTCTCGCCGGCCGGCAGCGAGAAGAACTCCCGGGTGGCCCGGTACATGCCGGAGATGGTCTCCTCCGGAACCCCGTGCCCGACGATGACCAGGAACCCGCTGGTCCGGCACACCTTGTCGATGGCCGCGGCCAGATGTTCCCGGGAGTCGACGGAACCCGACCGGGAACCACTCAGGTCGAGGACCGGGACGTACCCGTCCACGACGGTGACGAGCGCGGCTGCGTCGCGTATCTCTTCTTCCATGACTGACATCGCTGCCACCTCTCGATCATCCCCACCGGGGCGGCGGGGCCTTCCACTGCTGGATCGTTTCGAACAACTCCGCGGCATCGGCGACGGAGGCGAGCGTCCCGGCTTCCTCGGGACGGAGGAAGCCGCTGACCGACATACGGTTCGTCATGCGCACCAGTCGGTCCCAGTAGCCGTCGGTGTTCAACAGCACGACGGGTTTGTCATGGTGGCCGAGCACCAGCCAGGCCCATACCTCGAGGATTTCCTCGATCGTGCCCACCCCGCCCGGCATCGCCACGAAGCATTCGCCCAGATCGGCCATGAGCTGCTTGCGTTCGTGCATGGTGTCGACGACACGCAGATCGGTCAGTCCGGGATGGGCCACTTCGGCGTCCACCAGGGACCTGGGAATGACCCCGGTCACCCTTCCGCCCGCGGCCAGGGCGGCGTCGGCCACCACACCCATCAGGCCGACGGCCCCGCCGCCGTAGACGATCTCGTGTCCGGCGGTCGCCAGATCCCGGGCGAACCCTTCCGCGGCCTCGCGGTAGACGGCGCGGTTGCCCAGTGCCGATCCCGCGTACACAGTGATGCGCATACGACCATTCCTTCTTCTGTCAGGGGCCGGCCGGATCAGGGGCTGACGCGGCCGCAGCGCTCGTAGGACGCGTGCGTCAGCGGCATCAGGCGCTGGAACTCGGCCTCCATCTGCTCCGCGACGATCTCGATCTCGCGCTGGGGGTGGGACACGTAGGTGGCGTCCGCGCGGTTCGTGCGCAGTCCGAGGAAGTGCATCAACGACCGGGCGTTGCAGGTCGCGTACACCGTCGAGAAGGTGGCCACGGGAAGAACCATGCGGGCCAGCTCACGGGCGATACCGGCGTCGAGCATCTGCTGGTACTCGCGGAACGCGGCCCGGTAGGCCGTGCTCGCCGACAGGGAGAGCAGCTCGTAGTCCTCCTCGCTGCCGGGCACGTACTGGTAGTGCCCCGGCTTCCCCTCCTGCTTGAGCAGCCGGTCGCTGTCCGGGACGTAGAAGACCGATTCCAGGTTCTTGTAGCGCGCGCTCTCCTCGTTGAACGACCACATACGGTGACGCATCATGTGCCGGATCACGAAGATCGGAGCGTTGACCAGGAACGTCATCGAGTTGTGCTCGAACGGGCTGCCGTGCCGGCTGCGCATCAGGTACTGGATGAGCCCGGCCATGTAGGCGTCGCCGCGCTCCTCCCGGTGGGCCTCCTCGCCCGCGGTGGAAACGCGAGCCGCGCGGATCACACCGAGGTCCGACGCGGTGTGGTCGACGAGCTCCACAGAGATCCTGCTCCGCAGTTCGATCTCCGGCCCGATCTCCGGCCCGATCTCCGTTCCGACCGCGCGGTCATCCGCGAATTCGGCCGGCGTGAGTGAACTGATGGTCATGGGAATGCTCCTCCTGGAATTCCTGCGGAAACGGTCTACGAAACTGCGGGCGCACAGAGAACCCGCCGGAGGTCACGGGGCCGGTGTGTCCCAGCCGTGGTCGGCGGGCGCGTCGAGCCGCGCCGACACCGACAGCGCCTGCGCAGCCTCGCTCCCGTGGGCCGTGCCCCCCACCACCAGCACGGCGGCCAGCGCGGCCACGCTCGCGGCCGCCATGGCCGCACCGATCACTCGCACGAATCTCTGCTGACGCATCTTTCGGTCCCCCTCGAACATTTCGGCCGGGGGCTGTCCCCCCGGCTCTGAATTCTTGGGCAGGGAGAGAAGATCAATAAGGTCATACCTGTGCAGTGCACAGATCGGAACCTGTCCCGCGCGGTGTCCATCCGGCGGCCAGCCGTCGGTCGGAGGCGTTCAGAAGCGGTTCCGGCCGAGCCACGAAGGGTACATAGCTGAATAAGTCCCCTTGGGGAGGCTGATTCGATGCCGTGGTTCGCATGGTTGCTCGCCGCCGCGGCGCTCGGCGCTGCGGAGTTCTTCACCCTGACGCTGGTCTTCGGGCTGCTGGCCGGCGCGGCAGTGGTCGCTGCCGTCGTGGCCGGGGTCGGCGTCGGCCTGCTCGGTCAGCTCGTGGCGTTCGGGCTGGCGGCGGCGGCGGGCCTCGCCCTCGTCCGCCCCATCGCGATGCGGCAGCTCACCCAGGGGCCCTTGACCCGTGACGGCAGCGACGCGCTGATCGGCAAGCGCGCGGAGGTCGTGCAGGAGGTCACCGCGACCCATGGCCTGATCAAGCTCTCCGGTGAGGAGTGGACCGCCCGCGCCCTCGACGAAAGCCATGTGATCCCGGTGGGGGCGCTGGTGGACGTCATGGAGATCGAGGGCGCCACAGCCGTCGTGTATCCCCGCGAGCTCCTTCCGTGACCGGCCGAACACGTAGCGCTGAACCCCCGGCGCCGCGCCCGTAGCGAGCAGCGATGGAGGAAGAAGCATGGATCCGGTGGTCATACCGATTCTCGTGGCCGCGCTCGTCGTGGTGTTCCTCGTGGCGGCCACCGTGCGGATCGTTCCCCAGGCGCGCCGCTACAACATCGAGCGGTTCGGCCGGTACCGCCGGACCCTCCAGCCCGGCCTGAACTTCGTCCTGCCGGTGGCGGACCGTGTCAACACCAAGCTCGACGTGCGTGAGCAGGTGTATTCGTCCGACCCCAAACCGGTGATCACCGAGGACAACCTCGTGGTCAACATCGACACCGTGCTCTACTACCAGATCACCGACCCGCGGGCCGCGGCCTACGAGGTCGCCGACTATCTTCAGGCCATCGACCAGCTCACCGTGACCACCCTGAGGAACGTCATCGGCTCGATGGACCTGGAGGCGACGCTCACCTCGCGCGAGGAGATCAACGCCCGGCTCCGCGCCGTCCTCGACGACGCGACCGGGAAGTGGGGCATCCGGGTCAACCGGGTCGAGATCAAGGCCATCGATCCGCCGAACACCATCAAAGAGGCGATGGAGAAGCAGATGCGGGCCGAGCGCGACAAGCGCGCGGCCATCCTGCACGCCGAAGGTGAGCGGCAGGCCAAGATCCTCACCGCCGAGGGGACGAAGCAGAAGGACATCCTGGAGGCCCAGGGCACGCAGCAGGCCATGATCCTGCGGGCCGACGGTGAGTCGAAGGCCGTGGAGCTCGTCTTCCAGGCCGTCCACCGCAACAACGCCGACGCGAAGGTCCTGGCGTACAAGTACCTGGAGACGCTCCCGCATCTGGCGCAGAGCGACAACAACACCTTCTGGGTGATCCCGGGCGAGCTGACCGAGGCGATCCGCACCGTCACCACCGCGTTCGGCGACCAGTCGCCCGGGGCGGGTCTTTCGGCGTCCGCGGAGCGCGAGGACGCGACCGCCGATGGCGCGGACGGCGACAAGGACAGCGTCGGCGCGCCGGAGATCGAGCCGAACTCGACCCTCGCGCTGGACGCCGTCGCCGCCGCCGACGAGGCCGCGAAGCAGGCCGCCGCCGCGGTGAGCGACGCGAAGGCCGAGGCGGAGGCCGCGGGAGAGACCCGGCTGCCGGGGCGGCGGTAGGCCACCGGCGCTGCGGCCTCCTGGGCACAAAAGGTAAAGGCCTTGGTACGGCCGCGACCGTACGGCAGAATTGCCGCGCAACTCACGTACGGCACAGGCGACTCGGGGGAATACGACGGTGAATCGCCGCCTGGCCATGCTGCTGGCCGCCTACGGGGCGTGGAGCCAGGCGACCGTCCTGTTCTTCCTCGACCCGATGAAGCGGCGGGTCTCCGACCTCGTGGAGCCCGAGGCGACCGTGGGCAAGGTCCAACTCCTGGGCCTCTCGCTCGAAGGCTTCGCCGTGCGCGACCTGCACCATGTGCAGGGATGGCTGCCGCAGGTCGTCTTCCTGCTGCTCAGCGGTCTGCTCAGCTACGGCGTACTCCGCAGAAGCGCCGGCCTCGGGCCGAGGTTCAGAACCGTCCTCGCCCTGGGCGGAGCCGCGCTGCTCGCCGCGGGGGTGGCGACGCTGATCGTCCCCGCCCTGGATCCGGACGCCGTCACCGTGATGCCCACCTACCATGCCTGGACCGTGCGGGCCCAGTTGGGTGAAGTGCCCGGCGCGGCAGCCCAGTTCGCGCTGCTCACGCTGTGGCTGCCGGTCGTCCTCTGGCTCCTGGTGTGGCGGTACCGGGACTGGCCGCCCCTGCGGAGGTACCTCAGGACCGCGGAGGACGCCGAGAGCGACGGGAGCAACGGGAGCAACGGGAGCAACGGGAGCAACGAGGACAACGGGAGCCGCGCGGGCCATGAGAAGCCCGGCGCCGAGGAGTTGGCGCCGGTCTCCTCCGGGGCCCGGCGCCGGCTCCTCAGCGCCGGGCTGATCCCGGCCGTGCTGCTGGCCGTGGCCGGGGGGCCTGTCCTGCGCCACATCCGGGTCAGGTACCTGTCGCAGGGAGCCCCGGGGTCTCCGGACGCCTCGGTCACCTTCGATCCGGATCTGTGGGAGAACTACCGGCCGCCGGCCACGGTCGAGGAGTGGAGCGGTGTCCTCTACCCCGCGCTGCGCCTGCGCCCGCTCAGGACCGAGCTGCCCGGCGGCTGGATCGCGACCCTGGTGGTCTGCGCCGTCTTCCTCCTGGTGCTGGCCGTGGCGCTCCGCTCCCTGGCGCGGCGGGCGGCGGAGGTACGGAGGTGGCGCCCGGCGGCCCTTGCCGACCTGGCCATGAAGGGCTGGTACGCCACGGTCCTGGCGGCCGTCGTCGCCGCGGTCGTGGACGGCCGGCTGATGCGATGGTTCGCCCCGCGCGGCGAAAGCGGGGAGACGGTCCAACACCTGGGGGTGGCCCTCGGTGACGCCGTCCGGTTCGGGGCGGCCTGGGGGTGGGCCACGGGGCTCGCGCTCCTGGGCGCGGTTCTGCTGATGGCGCGGCGCACGGCGGTCTCCGCGACCCCGCGCGCCGGCGAGGACGAGGACGAGGACCAGCCGGTCCCTGAACGTGAGGAGCGGTCGGCCCATGGCGACTAACCGGCGGGGGACCCGCAGGACGGGTGCGCTCACCCGGGCGAGCGTACGCCGGGGGAGCGGGCAGCGTCCGCCGCGTCCCGAGGAGGAGAGCGAGGGACCGACGGGCCGGCTGCGGTTCGTGCAGAGCCCGACCACGTGGCTGCTGGGCATCCTGCTGGCCGTGGTGACCGTGACGTTCCAGGACGTCCTGACCGCGACGGTGAAGACGATCCTGCCGCTGGACCGGGTGCCGGACCGGCTCTCACCGCAGAACGCCATCGACGTGGTCGAGGTCAGGGACGTCAAGGACATCGGGTACTACGTGGTCCGCGACGCGGGTGGGGACGGGACCGGCGGGGACGGGAAGATCCTCGAAGAGATCTCGTCGGGCGGCCCCTGGCGGGAGGGCCGGGAGGTCGTCGACGCCGGGACCGCGGACTGGATGATCACCGTGCAGGGCAGGGCCTCCCAGCAGGTCCGGATCACCGACATCGTGCCCGTACTGGAGGGAGGAAGGTGCGAGAAGCCGCTCGGCGGCAGCCTGGCGCACTTCCCCTCCCAGGGGGTCATGGACGTCATCCCGCTGGAGCTGGAGGTGGACGCCCCGCTCCCGCGCCTCAAGACGCTCGGCAAGGAAGCCAAGGACGCCCAGCCGTTCTTCACCGGCCCCCGGGCCAAGCACATCACGCTGAACCAGAACGAGACCGAGGCGTTCATCGTCCACGCGACGGCCTCGACGGGCTACTGCCGCTGGCGGTACCGGGTGCACTACGAAGTCGGCGGCAGCCCGGCCGAGACGACGATCAGCGGCCCCGGGGGCAAGCCCTTCGAGCTGACCGCGCGACTGGCCGACGCGTCGGGTTACCGGAAGGTCTACTTCCCCACGCTCGACTGCGTCCCCTCGGACTCCCGTCTGCGGCACACCTGGTACGAGCAGACCGGCGCCGAGTACGCCCGTGAACGGCGCAGCGGCAAGGTGCCGCCCTGCCCCAAGAGCTGAGGCCGCCCGCGGCCACCCTGCCGCCGCCTCGGGTCACACCGCCAGCGGTACCGCGTGGATCTCGTCCGCCGCGTGGCCCGCGCGTTCGTGGATCCGCTGGACGGCGTCGGCGGAGGGGGCGGTGGACAGGCAGTAGACCGTGCCGGATTCCGGGTCCGCCCAGGCGCGTTCGAAGTGGACGCCCTCCTCTTTCTCGATTGCCGTGTCGGCCGCGTGCGCTTCCTTCAGCTCCGCTGCCGAGATGCCCTTCATGCCCCGGTGGACATCCATGTACATGCCCATGACGCGTGCACCTCCGGATGTTCGGTTGTGGCCCCTCTTCCATGCTGCACCCGATGCCGGGCAGGGGCGCGTCCTCCTACCGCCCGTCCGTCTCCACCCGCAGCTCCGCCACCCCCGCCGGCTTCTCCGGGTCCTGCGAGCGGACCGTCACCCGGACCTTCCTGGCCGTGTCACCCGCCAGGAAGGGACGCCAGAAGCGGCCGTCGAGGGAGGTTTCCACCGTGCGGGAAGCGGGCGGTACGTCACTCCAGCGCGGGGTCACCGCCGTGATCCGCAGCGGGCGCTGGCCCAGGTCAACCGTCAGGGAGCCCGCCGCGCCGTCGGGGGACCAGGACGTCGCCGGGCTCCCGTCCACCGCCGCCTCCGCGTACAGGCCCGGGGCCTCGGAGTCCGCCGTCACCGGGCGGCAGCGCGCCGCGTCGGCCGTCGGGACCAGGTCCGGGCGGCGGGTGGGCAGGGTCAGCGTGGAGGTCAGGCGGCGCGGCCCCTCCGCAGTGTGGACCGTGAACGGGGTGCCCGAGGTCAGCCGGACCGTGGTCGTCCGGGGCCCGATCCCGACCTCGTACGCCGCGTCCCGGAACCGCAGGCCCTTCAGCGTGACGCCCTCGTGCAGCTGGGGCGGCAGCGTCGGGTCCAGCCGTACGCCGTCCTCGCGGAGCCGGAGCCCCGTCAGGCCGTGCGTGAACACCTGGAGGAAGCCGCCCTTGCCGGTCAGGAAGTCGTCGGCGGGGAAACCGGACAGCGGGTCCTGCGATCCCGCCTTCTCGCCGCGCGCCTCGGAGAACAGGTCGTACGGGCCCCGCAGATACGGCCGTACCGAGCGCTGCAGATACGTGTACGCCGAACAGCCGGGCTCCCCGATCGCCGCCGCGTCGATCGCGTGCACCGAGTCCGTCATCGCCGGGCCGTCCGGGTCGGTACGGGCCGCGTAGTAGTCCAGGGTGGCCGCCGCCGCGCCCGGCTCCATCGGCCACTCCAGGGGGTACGTGAGCAGGACCGTGTCCGCCTGCTTGATGATGGAGCCGTTGTAGCCCGCGTACTGGAGGAAGACCTTCCGCTGCGCGTCGTAGGGGATCCGGAGCCGGTCCGCGACGCGGTTCCATGCGGCGGGCGGCTTCCGGCCGAGGACGCGGGCCGCGCGGGTCGCGTTGCGCAGGGCGGTGGCGGCGACCGCGTTGGTGAACACCCCGTCGTCGACGCCGTTGCTGTACTCGTCGGGCCCCGCCACGTCGTTGACGGAGTAGCTGCCGTCCGGGTTCGCCGTGGCGCGCGACCGCCAGAAGTCCGCGATGCCCTTCAGGAGCGGCCAGCCGTGTGCCGCCAGCCAGTCGCGGTCGCCGGTGGCGAGGTAGTACTGCCAGACGGCCAGCGACACATCGCCCTGGAGGTGATTCTGGGTCAGGCAGTGCGGCGGGTCCACGCTGTGGCACTCGGAGTCCAGCCGGCCACGGCTCGCGCTCGTCCAGGGGTAGAACAGGCCGTCGTGGCCCAGCTTCACGGCGTTCGCCCGCGCCGCGCCACGGGTGCGGTAGCGGTACTCGACGACGGAGCGCGCCAGCTCCGGGCGGGTGGCGAGCAGCCCCGGGAACATCCACGTCTCGGCGTCCCAGAACACCAGGCCCGCGTAGTTGTCGCTGGTCAGACCGGCCGGGGCGATGCTGTCCGAGGAGCCGCGCCGGGTGCTCGCCAGCAGCCCGTACTGGGCGGAGCGCAGCCACCCCTGCAGCTCGCGGTCGCCGGGGACCAGGACGTCGGCGGACCACGCCTCGCGCCACGCGGCCTCGTTCGCCGCGAACACCCGGTCCCAGCCGCGCCGCGCCGCCCGGTGCGCCGCCTCGCGGGCGTCTCTGGCCGGGGCACGGGAAGTGAGGGCGGTATCGACACCGACGTACTTCTCGAACGTGTACGTCCGGTCCGCGCGGACCGGGGTCGCGCGGGGGAGGCACCCGGGCGCACGGTCTCGACCACGCCCGAGCCGCGCCGCATCGCCTGCGCGACCGCCCCCTCGACGTTCGTGCCGAGCGTCGTGAACGTGCCGTTCTCACGGAGCGTGATCCGGCGGGCGCCCCGCTCGTCGAGCCGGCCGGTGACGGTCGCGGCGCCGCTCCAGCGCGGGGTCATCCGCAGCCGTACGGCACCGGTGTGGACATCGGAGCGGTCGGCCAGGACCTCGTAGGTGAGGTCGGTCGCGCGGCCGTCCGCGGTCGTCCACCGCAGGGACGTGCGCACGAGGCCGCAGGAGAGGAAGACGGTCTGGCGGTAGTGCGAGATCCGGCCCGCCGGGGTGTCCGGACCGAGGGTCTCCTCGCCGACGCCCACGTCGATGCCGGTCCAGCCGGGCAGCGCGGCGACCGCCTCCCGCCCCTCGGCGACGGCCGGGTCCGCCGCGTACAGCCCGGAGACGAACGCGCCGTCGTAGCGCGGGGTGTAGAGCGGCCAGCCGGTCTTCTCCCCGGTGGCGGCGTACCCGGCGCCGGTGGCCGGGACCCGGTGGCCGAGATAGCCGTTGCCGACGTACGGGTCGTAGCCGTCGGCCGCCCCGAAGCGGGTGGAGGACGGCGCCCAGGCGGGGTCGGAGGCGTTCCCGCAGGCGGGGGGACGGCCGCCGGAACCGGGTCCGGGGGAGTGGGGCGGGCGGCCCGGCCCGGACGTCGGTACGGGGCCGGGCGCGGCGGCGACGGCGGCCGGAGGCAGCGGGGCGATCAGGGCGGCGACCACCAGGGGCGCGAGAGCGAGGGCTGAGACGCGGGGGAGGCTCACGGTACGAAGGTAGGGAGACGGCCGCACGGTCGGCCGTCTCGGCACGCGCGGCCCCCGCACGGGGCGCCCGCCTGCCCGCCGGATGGAGCAGATCCGGCCACCGGGGAGGCCCTTGGCGGCCGTCGGGACCCCTGTGCCGCCATGGCGGGGCAGGCACCTCGGCCGCCGGACCGCGGCCACGCCGGGCCGGTGCCCCGGGCCGCCGGACAGCCGCCGTTCCAGGGCCCGCACCCGCCAGCGGGGGAGGGCCTTGGCTGCCATCGGTGGATGCCCGTCGGCTGCCGGACCGCGGCCACCTCGGGCGGCCGGGCCGCTGCCGGACCGGGACCGCACCGGCGACCTCGGGCGGCCGGGCCGGGACCCGCACCCGCCAGCGGGGGAGGGCCTTGGCTGCCATCGGTGGATGCCCGTCGGCTGCCGGACCGCGGCCACCTCGGGCGGCCGGGCCGCCGCCGGACCGGGACCGCACCGGCGACCTCGGGCGGCCGGGCCGGGACCCGCACCCGCCAGCGGGGGAGGGCCTTGGCTGCCATCGGTGGATGCCCGTCGGCTGCCGGACCGCGGCCACCTCGGGCGGCCGGGCCGCCGCCGGACCGGGACCGCACCGGCCACCGGGGGCGGCCGGGCCGGGACCCGCACCCGCCACCGGGGGAGGGCCTTGGCCGCCATCGGGGGATGCCCGTCGGCCGCCCGACCGCGGCCACCTCGGGCCGCCGCCGGACCGGGACCGCACCGGCCACCGCACCGCGGCCACCTCGGGCGGCCGGGCCGCCGTTGGTCAGGGACCGCACCGGCCACCGGGAGAGGCCCCCTACCCCGCCATCCCCGTCTTCAGCCCCGCCCCGCACAGCGGCACCACCACGCTGCCCCGCGCCGCCTCGCCGCCCTCCCGTACCGCCGCCCAGCAGGCCACGCCCGTCGTCTCGACGTAGAAGCCGCGTGCCGCCAGGTCCTGTTGGGCCTCGCGGATGCCGTCCTCGGGGACCGTCAGGAACGTGCCGCCCGAGGCGCGTACCGCGCCCAGGATCTGGCGGGCGCGGGGCGGGCGGGGGATGGCGATGCCCTCCGCGAGGGTGGGGGCGGGCGCCGTGGCCGCGTCGGCCGGGAGCAGGTCGTCCGCGCCCGCGTGGAAGGCGGTCGCCAGCGGGGAGACCGCCTCCGCCTGGACCGCGAGCAGACGGGGACGCGTCTCGATCAGGCCCAGCGCGTGCAGTTCGGCGACCGCCAGCGCCGCGCCCAGCAGCAGGGTGCCGTTGCCGACCGGGACCGCCAGCGCGTCCGGCAGCCGGCCGGCGAGGTCCTCCCAGAGCTCGTACACGTACGTCTTCGTCCCGTGCAGGAAGTACGGGTTGAAGACGTGCGAGGCGTAGAAGACCCCCGGTTCGTCCGCCGCCGCACGGGCCGCCAGCGCGGTCGCCTCCCGGCCGCCCGGGACGGCCACCAGGCGCGCGCCGTGGGCCCGGATCTGCTCGGTCTTCTTGGACGATGTGCCCTCGGGGACGTACACCGTGCACGGCAGTCCGGCCCGCGCGCAGTACGCCGCCACCGACGTGCCCGCGTTGCCCGTGCTGTCCGCCACCACCCGGTCCGGGCCCAGCCGCCGGGCCAGCTCCGCGAGCATCACCGCGCCCCGGTCCTTGAAGGAGAGCGTCGGCATCAGATAGTCGAGCTTCGCCGAAACGGTGTCCGTGAGCGGTACGAGAGGGGTGCGGCCCTCGCCCAGGGAGATCGCCGAGGAGTCGAGCGGGAGGAAATCCTTGTAACGCCACAATGAATCGACTCGGGAGGTAAGCGCATTCGCCCCGATACTCCGCGCGGGGGTGAAATCAAGATCCCAGGGGCCCCGGCAGACCGGACAGCACCAGGTCAGAGCGGTGATCGCGGATCGCGTCCCATCCACTGGACAGTAATAGATCGTCATGTCCGCCAGCATGTCAGGCATATGGCGGGTGAATGGCGGGCGTATGGAACACCCCAAGGCACCCTTGTGAGTTCGCCATGGATCGGTCAATCTTTCGCTGGCAGCAGGGCATGCCGCTCACCGGACGACGCAGAGCGTGGGGCGTTCCGATGGCTGATTTGTCATGCCCCTGTCGGGAGTCGGTCGTGCGGCTCCGGCACCACCCCCCACCAGAGCACCGCCTATGAGGAGGACCCCTCACATGTCAGTGACGCGTCAGACCCCCCAGGCCCGTCGAAGACTCGCCGCGGCGACCGTCATAGCCACCGCAGCCGCCGTCGCCCTCGCCACCGCCGCCCTTCCGGCGACCGCGGCCGAGCGCGCACCCGAAGGCGTGATCCTGAACGCGGACGCTCCGGGCACCATCAGCGACAGCTACATCGTCACGCTGAAGGACTCGGCCGCGAAGTCGGACTCCGCCCAGGGCAAGGCCCTCGCGAAGAAGTACGGCGCGAGCATCGAACGCACCTACCGCTCGGCCCTCAACGGCTACGCGGTCGAGGCCACCGCCGCGGAGGCGAAGAAGTTCGCCGCCGACCCGGCCGTCGCGTCCGTCTCGCAGAACCGCACCTTCACGGTCTCCGCCACCCAGACCAACCCGCCCTCCTGGGGCCTGGACCGGATCGACCAGCGGAACCTCCCGCTGGACCAGCGCTACACCTACCCCGACAAGGCCGGCGAGGGCGTCACCGCCTACGTCATCGACACCGGGGTGCGCATCAGCCACAGCGACTTCGGCGGCCGCGCCTTCAACGGCTACGACGCCATCGACAACGACAACGTCGCCCAGGACGGCCACGGCCACGGCACCCACGTCGCGGGCACCGTCGCGGGCACCGCCCACGGCGTCGCCAAGAAGGCGAAGATCGTCGGCGTCCGCGTGCTCAACAACCAGGGCTCCGGCACGACCGCGCAGGTCGTCGCCGGTATCGACTGGGTGACGGCCAACGCGGTCAAGCCCGCCGTCGCCAACATGAGCCTCGGCGGTGGCGCCGACGCGGTCCTCGACGCGGCCGTCCAGCGGTCCATCGCCGCCGGCATCACCTACGCCGTCGCCGCGGGCAACGAGTCGACGAACGCCAACACCAAGTCCCCGGCGCGCGTCGCCGAGGCGATCACGGTCGGCTCGACGACCAACACCGACGCCCGCTCCAGCTTCTCCAACTTCGGCGCGGTCGTGGACATCTTCGCGCCCGGCTCGTCGATCACCTCGACGTGGAGCACCAGCGACACCGCGACGAACACCATCTCCGGCACGTCGATGGCCAGCCCGCACGTCGCCGGCGCCGCCGCCATCTACCTCGCCGACAACCCGGGCTCGACCCCGCCCAGGTCTCCGCCGGACTCGTCGCGGCCGCCACCACCGGCGTCGTCACCAACCCCGGCACCGGCTCGCCGAACCGCCTGCTGCACGTGGGCCCCGGCGGCACCACTCCGCCGCCCGGCAAGAAGTTCGAGAACACCACCGGCTACGCGATCAACGACAACGCCACGGTCGAGTCCCCGGTCACCGTCACCGGCATCACCGGCAACGCCCCGGCCGCGCTCCAGGTCCCGGTCAACATCTCCCACACCTACATCGGTGACCTGAAGATCGACCTGGTCGCACCCGACGGTTCGGTCTACAACCTGAAGGCGTACGGCTCGGGCGGCAGCAGCGACAACGTGGTCACCACGTACACGGTCAACGCCTCCTCCGAGGTCGCCAACGGCACCTGGAAGCTCCGGGTCAGCGACAACGCGAACGCCGACACCGGCCGGATCAACAGCTGGGCGCTCCAGTTCTGATCCCGCCCCGGCGGTGAACCACCGCACCGTGTGAGACAGCGTGAGAAGGGCCGGGACGGTCGCGATGCGCGACCGCCCCGGCCCCTTTCTGCCGTTCGGCGACGGGATCCGGTGCCGTCAGCGCCGGTTGAGCGCCCGGTCGACCGTGGTGACCAGCTCGGCGTTCTCCGTGTCGCCGTCCAGCGACCAGAACATCGCCCCGCCGAGCCCCTTGTCCCGGACGTACGCGGCCTTGGTGCGCAGCACCTGCGGGTCGTCGTACGTCCACAGCGTCGTGCCGTCGAACAGCCACGCGTGGCCGTTCCTCACATCACGGTGGACCTTGTACGTCCCCGAAGCGGCCAGCTTCTTGAGGACCTTGTAGTCCTCGTAGCCCGCCGCCCAGGTGGCCGGCGCCGGGGCCGTCGCCGGCTGGCCCAGGCCCGTACCGCCGCCGGTCACACCGGTCCAGCCCTGGCCGTACGTCGGCATGCCCACCACGATCTTGTGCTTGGGCGCGCCGCGGCGCACCCAGTCCCGCACGGTCTGGTCGACGCTGAAGTCGTTCCGCGCGTACAGGGCCGACTGCTGGGCCGTCTTCTTCTCGCCCGAGACGTGGTAGTCGTAGCCCTGGATGTTGACGAAGTCGAAGTCCTTCATGAGGCGCTTCACGTCGAAGCCCGCGTCGATGGCCTTCGGGTTGGCCGGGACGTACGCCGACAGGTCGTAGTGCTTGGGCTTCGGCTTGTGGTGTCCGCGCCCCTTGCCCGCCTTCTCCTCGGCCTTCGCCTCGCTCTTCGCGTGGGCGTCGAGCTGGTCGCGGAACTCGCTGATCAGGGCGGTGAAGTTCTTCTTGTCCTCCGGGCGGAAGACGGTGCCCTCGTTGGCCGGCGAGCCGGGCCACTCCCAGTCGACGTCGATGCCGTCGAAGAGTCCGGCCGCCGCGCCGTCGCCGCCGCGTGCGCCGTCCTGGGGGAGGTTGCCCTTGATGTACAGGTCGATGCAGGAGGCGACGAGCGCCTTGCGGGAGGCCGCGGTGCGGACCGCGTCGGAGAAGTGGGTGGACCAGCTCCAGCCGCCCAGCGAGATCATGACCTTGAGGCCGGGGTGCTTGGCCTTCAGCTCGCGCAGCTGGTTGAAGTTGCCCGCGAGCGGCTGGGTGTCGGTGTCGGCGACGCCGTCCACCGATCCCGCCGCGTCGAGCGGACGGGCGTAGTCCGCCCAGGCGTCGGCCTGGCCGGGGATGTTGCCGGTGAAGCACGTGCCCTCGGCGCTGACGTTGCCGAAGGCGTAGTTGATGTGGGTCAGCCTGGCCGCGGCCCCGCTGGTGTCCAGGTCCTTGACCTGGAAGTCGCGTCCGTAGACGCCCCATTGGGTGAAGTAGCCGATGTTCTTGTACGCGGGGCGCTGGTGGCCCTTGCCGCGGTCGCCGCCGTCGTTCCGGTCGTGGCCGGTACCGGCCGTGGCCGCGGGCGCGGCGCCTGCCAGCAGGGCCAGGGCGACGCCGGCGATGGTCATTCGGGACAGGTTTCTTCGAGGCATGGGGCTCGTTCCTGTGCGGAAGGGGCGGGGGAGCCGTGCTGTGCACAGGAAGGTATTGGTCTGGACCAAAAATGGTCAAGAGCCCCGGAGTTGCCGGACGTCGCGGACGCGTGGACGGGGGTGGCGAGGGGCAGGGATTCGAGGGGCCGGGGTATGCGTGGGCCGCCACAAGATCATCACATTGGGTGAAACTCTGGCCCATGCTTGCGGTGGACAACCCACGGTTGTCAGGCTGTCGCAGACTGTCAACCTGTTGGGAGTGGCCTGTGACTTTCGGTGAGCAGCCCGCCTATCTGCGCGTGGCGAGCGATCTCAGGGAGAAGATCGTCAACGGCGCGCTGCCGCCCCATACCCGCCTGCCGTCGCAGGCCCGCATCCGTGAGGAGTACGGGGTCTCGGACACCGTCGCCCTGGAGGCGCGGAAGGTCCTGATGGCGGAGGGGCTGGTCGAGGGGCGCTCCGGCTCCGGCACCTATGTGCGCGAGCGCCCCGTGCCCCGCATGATCGCCCGCTCCGGCTATCGGCCGGACAAGGGAGCCAGTCCGTTCCGGCAGGAGCAGACGGCCGAGGGGGCGCGCGGTACCTGGGAGTCCAGCAGCGAGCAGGAGGGGGCGAGCCCCGAGATCGCCGAGCGGCTGGGCATCGAGCCGGGCGGCCGCGTCATGCGCACGCACTACGTCTTCCGGGAGGCGGGTGAGCCGATCATGCTCTCCACCTCCTGGGAGCCGCTCGCCGTCACGGGCCGCACCCCCGTGATGCTGCCGGAGGAGGGCCCGTTGGGCGGCTGCGGGGTGGTCGACCGGATGGCCGCGATCGACATCGTCGTGGACAACGTGGCCGAGGAGGTCGGTGCGCGCCCGGGGCTGGCGGAGGAGCTCCTGGCGCTCGGCGGGGTGCCCGGCCATGTGGTCATCGTCATCGGGCGTACGTACTACGCGTCCGGCCGGGCCGTGGAGACGGCCGACGTGGTCGTCCCGGCGGACCGGTACCGGATCGCCTACCACCTGCCGGTGAGGTGAGGCGAGATGACGCCGCGTCGGGCCGGGAGCCCGGCCGGGAGCCGCGCGGGGTGAGGGGTGCCGGCCGGGGCTGACGGGTCATGAGGAGGCCGTGAGCCGGGCGTGAGACGGGTCGCGAGGGGGCGCATTCTGCGGATGCGCCCCCTTTCGTGATGGCCGGATGTGTATCTCTTTGTGTAAAGCTGCCTGCACTGAGTGAAGGTCAGGCGTACGCTCGGGCATATGCGTACTGCGGTTTCCTGGGGATCCTTAGAGACGTGCACGCCGGTGGGAAGAGGGGCGATATGCGGGGGAGCGACACGATGAGCGAGAGCGGCGCCGTGCTCCCGTGGCAGGTGATACGGCAGGACGACGGCGGCAACCGCTACCGCGTGGGCCGGTACGCCACGCAGGCCGAGGCCCAGCAGGTCGCCGACGGCCTCGACCACCGCCATCACCATCAGGTCTACCGGGTGGAGCGCGTGGGCCAGGGAACCGGTCCCTGACGGACGTCCGCCCCCGTGGGGCCCTGAGAGCGGCCATCGTGCCGCCCTCAGGGCCCCTCGGGCTTTTCCGGGCCCCGCCGGCTTTCCGGGCCCCACGGCGCACGCGTGCGCGCCCCCGGCTCGCATCGCCCGCATTCCGCGCGTCGCCGCCCCGGGCGGTAGGGTCCGGCCCGACCGGGGCGCGGAAGCCTCCGGTGGAACGGCGCCGCGAGCGGGGCGGAGTGATGACGGAGTGGTGACCAGGTGACGTCGATGCTGATCGACACGGTGGCGTGGGTACGGATCGAGGGCGGCAGGATCCTCTGCGCGCGGCCCCGGGGCAAGGACGTCTTCTACATCCCGGGCGGCAAGCGCGAGGGCGCGGAGACCGATCTGCAGACCCTCCTGCGGGAGATCGAGGAGGAGCTGACGGTCGGCCTGATCCGGGAGACCGTCGTTCACGCCGGGACGTACGAGGCCCCCGTGGACGACCGGCCCGGCGCCGCCGTCGTACGGATGAGCTGCTACTACGGCGACTACCGCGGCACGCTCGCCGCGAGCAGCGAGATCGAGGAGATGGCGTGGTTCTCCTTCGCCGACCGGGCCCTCGTGCCGCCCGTGGACCAGCTGCTCTTCGACGACCTCAAGGCGGCCGGCGCGTTGAGCTGATCTGCCGGCCAGTCGCCGCGGGGTGGGGGCGTACGCCGTCTGCACCAAACACCCGGTTGTGCGGTAGTCGGCAATCAATGGTGGGTATGGGCTGTTTAGTCCCCATTTGGATCGGGGGTGCGCCCGCGGTCGTCCCTGGGAAGTGATCGGCGTGATCGATACCGAAGGCGACTGCGCCGAGTGGACCTTCGCGGCCGAGCCCGGTTCCGTGCGCAGCGCCCGGCACGCCGTCAGGGGCGCGCTGGGTTCCTGGGGGCTCGACGCGGTGGTGGGCGACCTGGCGGTCCTCCTCGTCAGCGAGCTCGTGACCAACTCCCTCCGGTACGCCTCCGGCCCCATCGGCGTACGCCTGGCCCGTACCCACCCCGACGGGGACCCTTACAACGCCGATCACCTGCCCGCCGACCACCCGCCCGCCACCCCGGGACTGCTGGTGGAAGTCTCCGATCCGCTTCCGGATCCACCCACCGAACGCAGTGCGGGACCCGACGACGAAGGCGGCCGCGGACTTCAGCTCGTGGCCTGTTCCGCACGCCGTTGGGGGACCCGTCGCGGAAAGAGCGGCAAGACCGTGTGGTTCGAGCTGGCTCTCCCTGGTTAGGAGAGTGGAGGGAAGCACAGCGATCACCAGAGGTCGGGCAGAACCTGGCTGAAAGGGACTGAGACCTTGCTGTGATCGTGAACGCCGTGTCGGTCGGGGCCGTAGTGCTGAATACTGCGGGCAGGACCGGTCCGGTGCGTGAGCTGGAGGGGACGGTCGCGTGAGCGAAATACCTGGGACAACGGGCGACGCCGTCGGGACGGCCGGTGACGTCGTGTGGCAGAACAGCCCGCCCGGCTCGATCTACGACTACATCAGGGTGGCCTCCTTCTCGATCGGCCCCGACGGTCTGATCGAGCAGTGGAGCAGCCGGGCCGCCGGTCTGTTCGGCATGACCTCGACCGAGGCGGTCGGCCGCGACCCGGTGGAGGCCTTCATGCCCGCCGAGCTGCGCTCGGACGGTCATCGGCGGGTCGGCGAGATCCTCGACGGCAAGGAGTGGACGGGCCTCGTCCCGTTCCGGATGCCGGGCGAGGGCGGGGCGCACGGCGTCGCCGAGGTCTATGTGATGCCGAGTCTGACGGGTCAGGGCGAGCGGGCCGCGCTCTGCATCGTCGTCGACGTCCGGGCCCTGCGGCGCATCGAGACCGACCTCGCCGCGTCACAAGCCATATTCGGCCAATCTCCCTTCGGCTTCGTGCTGTTCGGCACCGACTTCGCGGTCGTCCGGGCCAACCAGCGCTTCGCCACGGTCTTCGGCGGCGTCGCCGAGGACCACCGGGGCCGCACGGTGGAGGACTATCTGCCGCAGGCCGAGGCCGACCGGCTGTCGGCCACCCTGAAACGGGTCCTGGAGACCGGGGAGTCGGTCACCGACCTCCAGCTCGTCGGCACCGCTCCCGGCACCACCGAGCGCCGCCACTGGTCCATGAACCTCTACCGGGTGCACAGCGGGGCAGGCCGCCCCGTCGGCATCGCCGGCCTCGCCACCGACGTCACCCGCCGGCACATCGCCGCCCGCGAGGCCGCCAGCGCCCGCCGCAACCTCGCCCTGCTCAACGAGGCCAGCGCCCGCATCGGCAATTCCCTGGACCTGGAGACCACCGCCCGCGAGCTCCTCGACGTGGCCGTGCCCGGCTTCTGCGACCTCGCGGCCGTCGACCTCTACCAGGGCCTTCTCACCGGCGAGGAGGCTGCGCCCGGCAGTTGGGCGCCCGCCCACCGCGAGTCCGCCGGAGGCTCGGCGGAGCTGCGCCGGGTGGCCCACGCCAGCGCGGTCGCCGACGCCCTGCCCACCGCCGTGGCGGGCAGCGGGCCCCCGGGCCCCGACGATCTGCCGCCCGCGCTCGGCTCCGTCCACCGCTTCCCGTTCGGATCGCCCTGCGCCGTCGCGCTGCGCTCCGGCCGGGTCGAGGACGTCCCCGGCGACGAGATGGGCTTCGTGCAGTCGACGCTCGCCGTGCCGATGGTCGCCCACGACACCGTCGTCGGCCTCGTCCAGTTCTCCCGCACGAAGGGGAGCGAGCCGTTCGGCGAACGCGACCGGGCGCTGGCCACCGAGCTGGCCGCCCGCGCCGCCGTCTGCATCGACAACGCCCGGCTCTACCGCCGCGAGCACGAACGCGCCCTGATCCTCCAGCGCAGCCTGCTGCCGCCCGGCGACCCCGAGGCCGCCGGACTCGACATCGCCTGCCGCTATCTGCCCGGCAACACCGCCACCGAGGTCGGCGGCGACTGGTTCGACGTGATCGAGCTGCCCGGCCACCGCACCGCCCTCGTCGTCGGTGACGTCATGGGGCGCGGCCTGCGCGCCGCCGTCGCCATGGGCGAACTGCGCACCGCCGTGCGGACCCTGGCCCTCCTCGACCTGGAGCCCGCCGAAGTGCTCTCCGCCCTCGACGAGGTCGCCCGCGGCCTCGGCTCCCCGGGCGGCGGCGAGCGCAGCGAGGGGCTCGGCGGCCGCGGGGGAGCGCAGTGGCCCTCCCGCGCCGCGCAGAAGTCCCGCGAGGCGGACCTCTCCGAGGTGTATCTCGCGACCTGCGTGTACGCGGTCTACGACCCGGTCACCCGGCGATGTACGTTCGCCAACGCCGGGCACATGCCCCCGGCCGTCGTCGAGCCCGGCCGGCCCGCCCGCCTCATCGACGTACCGCCGGGGATGCCGCTGGGCGTCGGCGGCGAGCCGTTCGAGGAGGTCGAGGTCGAGCTCGCCGAGAATGCCCTCCTCACCCTCTACACCGACGGCCTCGTCGAGTCCCGGGACCAGCCGCTGGACGAAGGTCTCGCGGCGTTGCGGGCCGTGCTCACCGGTCCGCAGATGGAGCTGGAGGACGCCTGCGACTTCGTCCTCTCCACCCTCGACACCCGGCACGGCGAGGACGACATCGCCCTGCTGATGGCCCGTATCCAGGGGCTGCCCGCGGAGGCGGTCGGCGACTGGACGCTGCCGCGCGAACCCCGCTCGGTCGGCCGGGCCCGCGAGCTGGCCCGCGGCCAACTGCTCGCCTGGGACCTCGACGACCTCGTCGACACCACCGAACTCCTCGTCAGCGAGCTGGTCACCAACGCCCTGCGCTACGGCGAGGGCGAGATCCGGCTCCGGCTGCTGCGCGACCGCACCCTGGTCTGCGAGGTCTGGGACGCCGGTCTCGTCCAGCCGCGCCGTCGCCGGGCCCGCGACACCGACGAGGGCGGCCGCGGCCTCCAGCTCGTCGGCCTGCTCAGCGCCGCCTGGGGCTCGCGCCGGACCCCGCGCGGCAAGACCGTCTGGTTCGAACTGGCCCTGCCGGACGGGGAACCGGCCGCGGAACTCTCCGTGGAGCAGCTGCTGAGCATGTACTGACCCGGCTCGGTCCGGCTACGCGCCCGTCTTCAGGGCCGCCAGCCGCGCCTCGACCTCCGCGCTGTCGCCCAGGCCGTCCAGCTGCTCGAACTGGGCGTCCAGCGAGGAGGCGGCCAGCTCCTGCTTGCCCAGGGCCCTCGCCTCCTCGCGCCGCACCTTGTCCTCGAAGCGGCTCAGCTCGCTCGTCGGGTCGAGGACGTCGATGTTCTTCACGGCGTCCATCATCTGGTTCTGCGCCTGGGCGGACTTCGACCGCGCCACCAGCTCGTCGCGCTTGCCCTTGAGTTCGGAGAGCTTGGCCTTCATCTGGTCGAGCCCCGTCTTCAGCTTGTCCACCACCTCCGTCTGGGAGGCGATGGTGGGCTCCGCCGTCTTCGCCTCCTGCTCGGACTGGAGCTGACGGCCCAGCGCCACCTTCGCCAGGTTGTCGAACTTGTCCGCCTCCGCCACCGACCCGGCCCCGCGCAGCTCGTCGGCCTTCCGGCTGGCCGCCAGCGCCTTGCCGCCCCACTCGGCCGCCGCCTCCACGTCCTCCTTGTGGTCCTGCTCCATCAGCCGGAGATTGCCGATGGTGGCCGCGACCGCCTGCTCGGCCTCCGCGATGTTGTTCGTGTAGTCCCGGATCAGCTGGTCCAGCATCTTCTGCGGGTCCTCGGCCTGGTCGAGGAGGGCGTTGATGTTGGCCTTCGCGAGCTGGGTGACACGGCCGAGGATGGTCTGCTTGGTCATGGGACGGCTCCTTGGAAGTCGTGAGTCGTGATCGCTTGATACGGATGAATCCCCGATGCGGATGAATCGCTGTACGGGTGAGGAGTACGGGTGAGGAGAGTGAGGACCGGTCGTCTCAGAAGCGGCCGCCACCGCCTCGCCGCCCCCGCGTTCCGCCACCGCCGAAACTGCCCGGCCCGCCGCCGAAGCCACCGGACCGGCCGCCGCCGAACCCTCCGCCGAAGCCGCCGCCCATGCCCCCGCCCCGGCCGCCGCCCCCGAACAGCCCGCCGAGGATGATGCCGCCGAGCACCGCCCCGCCCATGCCGCCGCCCCCGCCCCGCGGCCCGCCCATCCCGCCGGGGCCCTGCAACGAGCCGAAGCCGCGGACGTCCTGCTCGGCCAGGGCCATCGCCTGCCCGGCCAGCGCGTCCGCCTGCCGCGCCTCCGCCAGCGCCCCCTGCGCGTCCGTGGCCGACAGCTCCCGGGCCCGCTCCCACCGCCGCTGCGCCTCGGCCAGCCGGGTACGGGCCTGGCTGCCGACCGCGCCCCGGTTGGTCGTGATGAAGTCGGCCGCCGCCCCGATCGCGGACCGGGCGGTGAGCATCGCCTGACCGAGGAGGGACCGGGCCTTCGCCTCGCCGCGCTCCTGGTCCCGGGCCCCCGCCAGCGCCTCGTCCAGGGCCGCGTCCGCCTCCTCCACCCGGCGCAGCGCGTCGATCGGGTCGTACGGTCCCGCCGCCATCGCGCCCCGCACATCGGCGAGCACGGTCTCGGCGCGGGCGATCCGGCCGCGCAGATCCGCGGTCGACGCTCCCTCGGCGGTCCCCTCCAGCAGCCCGCCCGCGTCCGCGAGGTCGGTCTCCGTCTCGGTCAGCGCGGCGGGCAGCTTCCGGGCCGCCTCGCCCAGCTCCGCCGCCCGCCGGTCCACCGAGTCCAGCAGCGTGCCGGCCTGGCCCACCGCGCCCTCGGCCGCCCGGATGTACACAGCGGCCCGCGCGTTCTCGCCGCCGTCGACCGCCGTACGGGCCTCCTCCACGGCGGAGCCCGCGAAGACCAGCCGGTCCTTCGCCTGCTCGACGTCGGCCGCCACAGGGGCGGCGGCGCCTTCCCCGTACCCCTCGCGCAGCCGGGCGACGCCCGCATCGGCTGCCGAGACCCGTCCCGCCAGGTCGCGGTGGGTGGCCTCCACGGTGGTCAGGGCCTGCGGAGCGGTACGTTCCAGGGCGCGCAGCCGGTCGAAGTCCTCGGAGACGGTGTCGAGCCCGTCGTTCGCGGCCGTGCACCTCCGCAGGATCTCCTCCAGCATCCGGCGGCGGGTCGCGTCGTCCTCGGGGAAGGCGTCGTCGAGCTGCTGGCGCAACCGGAACGACTGCGTCAGCTCGTCCTTCGCCCGCGCGACCGCCTCCGTGAACGGCTTCGCGGCCTCCTCGCCGAACTGGGCGGTGGCGAAACCGAGTTCCTCCTCGCTCGTGCGCACCGCGTCGTCGGTGTCCACCAGCACCTGCTTCGCCTGCGCGTCCAGGTCCGGCAGCGGCGTCGGCGGCTCCGGCGCACCGCCCTCCCCCGCGCCCCGGCCCCAGCCGGTGGCCGCCGGGGTGGTACGCGTCGTCGTACGCCGTTTGCGCCGGGTGTACGCGTAGACGCCGACCGCGCCCACGCCCGCGACGACGGCCACCGGGAGGATGAAGTCGCGGGCGCCGGTGGAGTCGGAGCCGCCCGTTCCGGGGTCGGCGGGGCCCGGGGTGATCGCGGGGGCGGTCACCGGGCGTCCGGCCAGGACGGAGGCGTAGCCGTCGGCCGCGCCGATCGCCGCCCCCGCCCAGTCGTTCTCCCGCAGTGCGGGCTCGATCGCGGTCCCCGCCACATCCCGCAGCTGGTCGTCGCTGAGCCGGGAGTCCGCGTCGACGGAGTAGGCGTACTGCCGGTCGTGGGTGGCGACGGAGAGCAGCACGTCGTCCTGGCCCAGGCCGTTGCGGCCGGCGGTCTCGTCGCTCCAGGCCTGTCCGGACCGGCCGGAGAAATCGCGTACGTACACCACGAAGAGCTGAATGCGCTGTTCGTCGTACAACCGGTCGAGGGCGTCCTCCACCTGCCCCGTCCGGTCACCCAGGGCCCCGACCCGGTCGGTGATCTGCCCGTCCCGGGAGAGCTCGACGGGGTCGTCGGCGCGGGCGGGCACGGCGGCGGGGAGCACCAGCCAGCCCACGGCGAGCAGCGCTGAGACCAGGGCGGCGAGCGGTGCGGCGGCCAGGGCGGCGAGCGGGCCGGTCGTCCGTGGTGGTCGAGAAGACGTCACGTTCGCGAGGCTATGTCCGCCTTTTCGCCCCCGCGACCCGGCGATCCACCGAACCGCATCCGCCGTCCGCCTGAGCGGTTGTGCCGGTCCGCCTCCGCTGTTCGCATGAAAGGGCGGCGGAAAGCGGTCCGCCCGCGCGTGTACGGAGAGACGCGGGCCGCCGCCCGTCGTCAGATGGGGCGGACGTGGCGCGACCCGGGCCCCGGCGCCGGAGTCCGACGGCGCAGCCGCCGGTCAGGGGCCCGGCTCCACGAGAGGCCCGAAGTCCGGAGGTGGCGAGTGACTGGCCTTCAGCTGTCGGTCGTCGTGCCGTGTTTCGACGAGGCCGAGGTCATCGAGTCCTTCCACGCCGCCCTGCTCGGCGTCCTGGACCCCCTCGGGGACAGCTTCGAGATCTGTTACGTCGACGACGGCAGCCGGGACCGCACCCGCCCCCTGCTCAACGCCATCGCCGCCCGTGACCCGCGCGTCCACTACACCGCCTTCAGCCGCAACTTCGGCAAGGAGGCCGCCATGCTCGCGGGCCTGCGCATGTCGCGCGGGGCGGCCGTGGTCATCATGGACGCCGACCTCCAGCACCCGCCCGAGCTGATCCCCCGCATGCTGGAACTGCACCGGCACGGCTACGACCAGGTCATCCCGCGCCGCGACCGCACGGGTGAGGGCATGGTCCGCAGCACCCTCAGCCACACCTACTACGCGCTCGTGCGCCGCTGCATGGACGTCGAGCTGATCGACGGCTCCGGGGACTTCCGGCTGCTGTCGAGGCGGGCCGTGGAGAGCGTGCTCTCCCTCCCCGAGAGCAACCGCTTCTCCAAGGGGATCTTCTCCTGGATCGGCTTCGACACGGTCACCTTCCGCTACCGCAACAGCGAACGGGTGGCGGGCCGGTCGAAGTGGGGCAGCAGACGGCTGCTGAACTACGGCATCGACGGACTGCTCTCCTTCAACAACCGGCCGCTGCGCCTCGCGATCTACACCGGCTTCTGGGTCTTCGTCTCGGCGCTGGTCTATGCCCTGTGGACCGTCGTCCGCGTCGTGCTGCACGGTGTGGACACCCCCGGTTACGCGACCCTGCTCACCGCCGTCGTCGCCCTGAGCGGCATCCAGCTGGTGACGCTCGGGGTGATCGGTGAGTACGTGGGCCGGATCTACCACGAGGCGAAGCACCGCCCGCCGTACGTCGTACGGGAGACGGACGCGACCTGCCGGGCGGGGCTGCCGGACAGCCCGCCGCGCCCGCAGCTCACCAGGGACGCGCAGCCGCCCGGCGGCGGGCAGCTGAGCGGGGACAAGCGGCTGAGCGGCGGCAAGCAGCTGACCAGGGACAAGCCGCTGAGCGGGGGCCGGGCGCTCACCGGGGATGCCGCGCTCACCGATGGCGGAGGCCAGGCCGAGAGCTCCGCCACCGAGTCGGCCAACGGCCCCGCCGCCCCGGGCCCTCCCGCTTCCGCGAGCCGGTCCCGTACCGTCCGCCAGTTCGGCAGTTTCGTCCTCATCGGCTGTGTGAACACCGTCGTCTACCTCGGCGTCTACGCCTCCCTGAACCGCTGGATCCCCTATCTGACCGCCCACGTCATCGGCTATGTGATCAGCATCGTGTGCTCGTTCCTGCTCAACTCCTACGTCACCTGCCGGACGCGGCCGACCTGGCACGCGTTCGTCCGCTATCCCCTCTCCAGCCTGGTCAACCTGGTGGCGTCCGGGGCGTTGCTCTACGGAGCGGTCAGCGGCCTCGGGATGGACAAGAACCTCGCCGCGCTGGCCGCCGGAGTCATCGTCACGCCGATCTCCTTCCTGCTGGCGCGGTGGGCGATCACCTCCGGCCAGACCAAGGCGGCCCGCGCCGTGGCGAAGGCGGAGGGGGTCACCGCCGAACCGCTGACCGGCCGCCCCGCGCCCGCGACGCTGCCCACCCGTTCGCCCCAGGACCGGTGAGGGACGCGATGTCCGACGACGTTCCCGTGACCGCGGCCCCGGCCGGCGGCGCGCAGGAGGCGAGGGTGACGGATCGGACAGGACGGGACCGGTCCGGGCGGGACCGGTCCGGGCCCCCGGAGGATCGCCCCTGGACGGCGCTCTGGGTGAGTGCCCTCGCGCTCCCGCCGCTCGCCCTGCTCGCCGCCGCGTCCTGGTTCGGGCGGTGGGTGCGGCCCGGCGCGGACGACTGGTGCTTCCTGCCGCGCGTACGGGACGACGGCATCAGCGGCCTCGTCGGGAAGTTCTACTTCGACGACAACGGGCGGGTCGCCAACGCGCTCCTGGTCGGCGCCTACGCGAAGTTCCAGGTCGCGGGACACCAGTGGTACCCCCTGATCAGCGGGGTCCTGGTGCTCGCGGTCCTGTGGGCGGTGGCCGTCCTGGCGCTGCGCCGGGCCGCCCTGCACACCCCGCGCGGGATGCCGCTCCTGCTGGCGGCCATGACCACCGCGCTGTTCCTGTTCGTCACGCCGAACACGTACAAGACGTTCTTCTGGCCCGCCGCGTCCGTCTCGCACACGCTGCCGCCCGTCCTGGCCTGCGCCGCGCTGATTCCGCTGCTGCTCGCCCGTACCCGGCGGGGGCGGGTCGTCGCGATCGCCGTCGCGGTGCTGATGGCGGCCTTCCTCGCCACGCTGTCCGAGGAGACGGCGATCGTCGTGGTGATGGTGCTGCTGGCGGCGCTCCTCGTCTCCGGCCGGATAGTCCCCGCCGCCGGCCGGGGGTTCGTCCGCCTGTGGTGCGCCGGAGGGATCGCCGGGACGGCGGCCGGGGCCCTGGTCCTCATCACCTCACCCGGCTCCATGACCCGCAGGGAGCGCTTCGGCGCGGAGACCACGTCCCTGCTCGCCCCCGACTCCCTCGCCGCGTCGCTGCGCGCGTTCGCGGAGATCACCGTCACCGTGGTCACGACCTGGCAGTACGTGGGCGCGGTCGCGGTGGGTGTCCTGCTGGGGCTGCTGTGCCGCCGGGCGGACGGGACGATGCCCCGCCCGCCCGCGCACTGGCCGCTGCTGACCGCCGCCGGGCTGCTCACGCTGCTGGTCTCCGGCTACCTGTGCACGGTCATCGCCTACCCGGTGTTCCAGGACCGGGTGAGCGACCCGAGCGCCAACCGGCTGTGGAACGACTACCTCCTGCTGTACGTGATCCTGCTCGTCGGGGCGGGCTCCCTGCTGGGCCTGGCCGCCCGCCGGTACCTGCCCCGCACCGCCCCGGCGAAGGCGGTGTGCGCCGCGCTCTGCGTCCTGGTCTGCGTGGGCCCGGCGATCTCCCTGACCAACCTGGACACCGCGATGCGGGCCCGCGCCGAGAAGTGGGACGCCCAGGACCGCCGCCTGCGCGAGGGGGCGGCGGCCGGGGAGCGGGTCCTGCCGTACGAGCGCCTGGTGATCAGCGCGATGCTGGAGCCGTTCAGCAAGGGCGGCGAGCAGTACTGGCCCGGCGGCTGTGTCGCCGACCTCTACGACCTCGACCGGGTCACGGACGGGGGCAGGGGGCGGTGACGGCGGTCAGCCGAAGTCGTCGGGCACGATCCGCATCTTCTCCGCGATGCGGACGAGCGCCTTCTGGTCGGCCGTGTTCAGGGAGTCGAGGACGAGGCCGCGCACGGCGCGCAGGTGGGTGGGGGCCGCCTCGCGCACGATGTCGAAGCCCGCGTCGGTGAGTTCGGCGAGGGTGTAACGCCCGTCGGCCGGGTCGGGGGTCCGGACGACCCAGCCGCGCTGCTCGCACCGCTTGATGACGTTGGAGAGCCGGGAGAGGGACCCGCTGGCGAGGAAGGCGAGCTCGCCCATCCGCAGTTTCCGCCCGGGGGCCTCGGAGAGATGGCTGAGCACGAGGTACTCGAACAGGGTGATGCCGTGCTCCTGCCGCAGCGGCGACTCCAGCTTGCCGGGCAGCAGCAGGACCAGGGAGATCAGCCCCGTCCACGCCGCCTTCTCCTGCTCGTCGAGCCAGCGCGGCTGCTCGTCGTCCGCCTGCCCGCTCGTGCGCTCCACCTCACGCCCGTCCGTCCCGCTCATGGGCCCCTCCGTGCCGCTCATCGGTCTTCCCGTCCCCTCGGTGCGTCCCCGATGACTTTGCGCTTGAAGTCATCGCTTGCTACATTCACTTTACGCGTGAAGTCATAGAAGCGGAAACGCACCCTCGGGTGCGGAGAGGAAGCATCATGAGCACCGTCACCTTCGGCGTCGTTCCGGGCTACGGCGAGAAGCTTCACGAGGCCCTCGGCTACAGCGGCGCCGTCCGCGTCGGGGACCGGGTCGAGATCTCCGGTCAGGCCGGGGTCGACGACGACCTGGTCATCCCCGAATCGCTGGAGGACGAGATCGTCCGGGCCTTCGACAACGTGGAGCGCACGCTCGCCACGGTCGGCGCGACCTGGAAGGACGTCATCCATGTGAACTCGTACCACAAGGTCGCGCCGGGGGACGACGTCATCGGCGAGGACCACAACCGGGTCATGGCCGAGCAGTTCCGTCTCCGTCTCGGTGGCCGTGCGCCGATCTGGACCGAGACCGGCGTCACCGTCCTCGGGCTCGCCGCCATGCGGGTGGAGATCCGCGTCACCGCCATCGCAGGCTCCGGAGCCTGACCGCCGCCCCCCGGCGCGGGACGGGGGCGCCTACCAGGGCAGCACCCCGGCCTCGTCCTGCAGGGTTCCCGTCGGGCCGTCCGTGTCGAGCGTCGCGAACCGTACGACGACCCGGGCGCTCTCCTCGGGGGAGCGCCCGATGCCGAACTCCGCGGTCATGTCGGTGGCGGTCGGGCCCGGCTCGACCGCGTTGAACCGGATGCCCGGCTCGGCCTTGGCGTACTGGACCGTGAGCATGGTGGCCGCCGCCTTCGAGGCGGAGTAGAGCGCCAGCGGCAGTGTGGACTCCACCCGGTCGGGGTTGTTCACCGCCCAGAACGACCCGGCGCTGCTGGAGACGTTGACGACCGTGGCGTTCGCGGACGCGCGGAGCAGCGGCAGCGCCGCCTCCGTGACGCGGACGATTCCCACCGCGTTGGTGTCGAAGACCCGCAGGGCCTTGGGGCCGTCGACGTCCCCGTGTCCGAGGAGGCCCGCGTTGTTGACCAGGACGTCGAGCCGGCCCTCGGCCGCGCCGATCGCCGCCAGCGCGCGGTCCACCGACGCGTCGTCGGTCACGTCGAGCCGGACGAACCGCGCGCCGAGTTCGGCGGCGGCCTTCTCGCCCCGCTCGACGTCACGGGCGCCGAGGTAGACGGTGTGGCCCCGTTCCGCGAGCTGCTTGGCGGTCGCGTAGCCGATGCCCTTGTTGGCGCCGGTGATCAGGGTGACGGTCATGGTGTTCCCCGGATTCCGTAGTCGTCGAGTTCCGCGCTCATCGATTTCTGTAGTGATCGATGCGGAACTTCACCGTAGCACTTCTGCATCGGTCACTACGGAAGACGTAGGATGAGCGGGTGGAGACGAGGAAGAAGAGCCCGAGCGGCCGGCCGAGGGGGTTCGACGCCGACCAGGCGCTGGAGCGCGCGATGCTGGTGTTCTGGGAGCACGGCTACGAGGGCGCCAGCCTGGCCGCGCTGACGGACGCGATGGGCATCTCCGCCACCAGCATGTACGCGGCGTTCGGCAACAAGCAGGAGTTGTTCCGCCAGGCCATGGAGCGCTACGCCACCGGCCCCAGCGACTATCTGGTCCGGGCCCTGGAGCAGCCGACCGCCCACGGCGTGGCCACCGAGATCCTGGCCGGCACCATCCGCACCACCACCCGCCCGTCCGGTCCGCAGGGGTGCCTGGGTGTCCAGGGCGCGCTGGCCGCGAGCGACTCCGGGCGCGAGGTCCGCGACCTGCTCGCCGACTGGCGGAACGACAGCTGCTGCCGGATCCAGGAGCGGTTCCGGCGCGCCGCCGACGAGGGCGACCTGCCGCCGGGGACCGATCCGGCGGTGCTGGCCCGGTACGTCACCACCCTGGCCTTCGGGATCGCGGTGCAGGCGGCGAGCGGAGTCTGCGGCGAAGAGCTGCGGGCGATGGCCGATGCCGCCCTGCGCACCTGGCCGCCCGTCTGACGGAGACGGACGGCCGGGTGGACCGCTCTCAGTACCCGTAGATCATCTTGTACGCGACCTCCGGCAGGAACTGCCCGGCCGCGGAACCGGCCCCGACTCCGCAGTTGCCGTCCGACTCGCCGGGCGTCTTCAGCCACAGCAGCATCTCGGCTCCGCCGCCCGTCTGGCTGACGGCTCCCGTCCTGCGTCCGCCCGGGTTGCACCACTCACCGTTGGAACCGTTGCCGTTGCGGCTGGTGTCGATGACGTACGGCTTCGTGTAGCCGTGGGACGCCGACAGGGAGTTGTTGACGGCGTTGCCGTACGCGGAGTTCTCGCCGGTGGCGTAGTAGTTCGAGATGTTCAGTGTGAAGCCGTGCGCCTGCCGGACTCCCGCGCCGTCGAGGTGCTGCGCCATGGTGTCCGCGCCGATCCAGGCCGGGTTTCCGGCGTCCAGATAGGTCCAGGTGTTGGGCGCGTGCGCGGTGAACTGGGTGAGCGCGTCCCGGAGCATCCCGTTGCGCTCGTCGATCTGGGCCTGGCTCAGGCAGCTGAAGTCGCCCAGCGAATCGGGCTCGATGACCACCAGTGCCGGCCGCGAGCCGATGGCGGAGGCGAACGCGGAGATCCAGGTGCGGTACGCGCTCGGGGTGCCCGCGCCGCCGCCGGAGTGGCCGCCGCAGGCGTCGCGCCCGGGGATGTTGTACGCGATGAGGACGGGCAGCTTGTCGGCGGCGTCGGCCGCGCCCACGTACGAGCTGACCGCCGTTCCGATGTCCCCGCTCCAGGCGCCGAACCAGCGGGCCATCGGCCGCGAGGCGATGTTGTCGCGGATGGCGGCGGCCCGGCCGTCACCGGGGTTCGCGGCGGCCCAGACGGCGGGCGTCGAGTGGGGGTCGGTGTAGAACCCGCTGGTCATGCCGATGGGGTCGGCCTGGGCGGCGGCAGCGGCCTGGTGTCCCGTACCGAGGGGGAGCAGGAGGCAGGCGAAGGTCGAGGCGACGAGCGTGCGCAGAAGTCTCTTCACGAGTGCGGCCCTTCTGTGGGAGCGCTCCCAATCGGCGGCGGCCGAACGGTGGGGGAGGGAGACGCCAAGGTGGGGGTGATGGGGGTGATGGGGGTGGTGGGGGTGATGGAGGTACGTACGGCGGACCGACGGGAATCCGGTCCGCGCATGCCGCCGTCGGTCGAGACGGTGGCAGCGGCGCGCGACGCTGTCAAGGAGTTCGGCAACGGCGGTTCCACGTCCGGAAGTTCAGGCGGCGGGGCGGTGGACGCGCGGGATCCCCAGATCCGGCAGGTCGAGGTGGAAGCCGCGCCCGCGACCGCTCATGGTCCCGTCGTACGAGAGGCCGGCCGGGTCGAGGCCCTGCTGCCGCAGCTCCTCGACGAGCATGCGGGCGGCCGTCGCCGCGTGCGCGGGGTCGTCCATGGCGTCGGGGAACCGGCGCTGCCAGATGGAGCGGGAGAACTCCCAGCCGTTCCGCGCCATGCGGGCGGGGTCGGCCGCGTCCGGCCGGTGCAGATGGCCGGTGGCTTCGACGACGAGGCTCAGATCCTGGCTCCAGCACTGGACGAAGCGCTGGGGATCGCGGGCGTCTCCCAGGTGCAGGATGAACCGGCCGGGGAAGAACGGGGTGTCGTGGTCGAGGGACCGAAGAGCTTCGGACAGGCGCTTCTCGACCTGCTCCCAGGTGGTGCCGGGCAGATCCGGTGAGGCGGGCGGCAGGTCGGCAGGTTCGGCGGCACGCCAGCGACCACGGGAGTAGTCCCTCCCGGCGGCATCGCTGTCCGTTGCGGCAGGCAGGAGTTCGCAGCTCACCTCGCCCCCGTCGTGCGAGTGCACGAGGATGCTGGTGCCGGGCCGCCGCCACAGCATCCACGGCCCCGAGTCGCCTCCCCACAGCGTGGGCGGGCCCAGCTCGTCCTCCATGACCCACCAGGCGGCACGGACGAAGCCGGCGGCCGCGGCCAGGTCCTCGGCGGGCAGGTCGACGACGCGGACGTTCAGCTTGCGCGGCTGCTCGGGCTCCGACGCGTCGGCGATCAGGGTGCCGTATCCGGCCGAAGGCCCCTTCCGCGGAGCGAACCTGCGCCAGACCTGGCCCGCGACTTCCCTGGGCTCCCGAAGTTCCCAGCCCAGCGCCGACGTCGCGTGCTCGACATCGGCCAGGCTCCAGGAGCCGAAGTGGAGCGGTGCGACCTCTCTCACGAACGTACGGAACAGGTCGTCGTCGAGCCAGTTGCCGCGAGGGATCGTGTTCTCCATGCGCCGGACCGTAGCGGATCGGTACGACAGGCCTGATGTTGACGGCACCGCTGCCGGGCGGCGAGGCTCGTCCCCTCCGAGGAGATGAGGTGGACCATGGCGGCGAACGCCCAGGAACTCGCGTTCGGGCAGAAGGTGTTGGAGGCCCAGCCCTTCAGCGTCCTGCTGGGCGCGCGACTGACCGCCTTCGGTGACGGGGCGGCGGTCCTGGAGCTGGACGTACGCGACGAACTGCGCCAGCAGAACGGCTTCGTGCACGGCGGCGTCCTGAGCTACGCGGCTGACAACGCCCTCACCTTCGCGGCGGGCGCGGCCGTCGGCCCGGCCGTCCTGACCGCCGGATTCACCATCGACTATCTGCGCCCGGCCCGGGGCGAGGTGCTGCGCGCGCGGGCGCAGGTGGTCCGCCCGGGCCGGAGCCGGGTCGTGTGCCGCGGTGACCTGCTGATGGTGGACGCGGAGGGGGCGGAGACGCTGTGCGCGGTGGCCCAGGGCACGATCGCGGTCGCCGCGGAGAGGCCGCCGGAGCCGGGCGGGGAGGGGTGACCCGGCGGAGCAGCCGCTCACCGCTCTCCGTGACCGCCGAACCAGGCCGGCCCGTCGCGCCAGCGCCGGTCGCGCTCCCGCCCCGACTGCTCCCGCCCGTCGTCCGTACGGTCCGGGCCGCTGCCCCCGGGCGGCATGTCCTCAGGCATGCCCTCATGATGCGCCGGATCCCTGCGACCGGCTGCGGTCGCGAGGGCGACGCCGGGCGGAGTCGCGAACGGGGTGGGAGGGTCGAGGTGTGCGCATCTGCCGGATGGGTACCCGAATGTCCGCCCGGTGGTCCTGCGGTCGTTTCCGTCGCGCACGGACCTCGTCCGGGAGCACTCCACGGAAGGAAGTCATGAGCACGTACCGAGTCGTCAACCCCGCCACCGGCGAGACGGAACAGGAGTACCCCACCGCCACCGACAGCGAGCTGCGCGACGCGCTCGCCCTGGCCGACGACGCGCAGCGCGCCTGGGCCACGCGGCCGGCGGCGGAGCGGGCCGAGGTGCTGCGGCGGGTCGCGGACCTGTACGAGGAGCGCAGGGACCAGCTCGCGGCCATCATCACCCGCGAGATGGGCAAGCCGGTCAAGCAGGCACTCGGAGAGCTCCGCACCGTCGTGTCCATCTACCGCTACTACGCCGACCGGGGCGAGGGCTTCCTGGAGACGGAGGAGCTGGACGTCGCCTCCGGCGGCCGGGCCGTCATCCGGAAGGAGGCGGTCGGCACGCTGCTGGGGATCATGCCGTGGAACTTCCCGTACTACCAGGTGGCCCGGTTCGCCGCACCGAACCTGATGCTGGGCAACGCGGTCCTGCTCAAGCACGCCCCGCAGTGCCCGGAGTCGGCGCTGGCGATGGAGCGGCTGTTCCTGGACGCCGGCCTCCCCAAGGGGGCGTACGTCAACATCTTCGCCACCAACGAGCAGATCGAGACGCTGATCGGTGACGACCGGATCCACGGCGTCTCGCTGACGGGTTCGGAGCGGGCGGGCGCGGCCGTCGCGGAGATCGCGGGCCGCAACCTGAAGAAGGTCGTGCTGGAGCTGGGCGGCTCCGACCCGTATCTGATCCTCGGCGCGTCCAACATGGAGCAGGTGGTGAAGAACGCGCTGATCGGCCGGATGGGCAACGCGGGCCAGGCCTGCAATGCCGCCAAGCGCATCATCGCCCTGGACGAGCACTACGACGGCTTCGCAACTGCCTTCACCGAGGCGGTCCGGTCCATCACCGTCGGCGACCCCACCGATCCCGGCACCTTCATGGGACCCCTCTCGTCGGAGAAGGCGGTCGAGACGCTGGACGAGCAGGTCCAGGACGCGATCTCCAAGGGGGCCACGGTGCTGGCCGGCGGCAAGCGCATCGACCGCCCCGGCGCCTGGTACGAGCCCACCGTGCTCGCGGGCATCACCCCCGACATGCGGGCCTACAAGGAGGAGCTGTTCGGACCGGTGGCCCTGCTGTTCAAGGTGGGCACCGAGGAGGAGGCCGTCGACTTCGCCAACGACTCGCCGTACGGTCTCAGCGCCTCCATCCAGACCGACGACGACGCCCAGGCCGAGCGGGTGGCCCAGCGCCTCCAGACCGGCATGGTGTTCGTCGGCGCCCCGTCCGGCACCGCGGCGGAGCTGCCGTTCGGCGGGGTCAAGCGGTCCGGTTTCGGCCGGGAACTGGGCCGGTTCGGCATGGAGGAGTTCGCCAACCACAAGCTGGTCCGGCTGGTGCGCTGAGGAAAGGGAGCCCGGGCGCGGAGGAGGCGGCAACTCACGGCGCCCCCGGCCCGATGCCCGCCGTCGTCCGGCTCACCGAGTCGTAGGACCGGGCTCCGGCCCACCGCCCCGACAGGACACCCGGCCCGGTGGCTTCCTCGGGGAGCCACCGGCCGTCGGGGCCGGGCCACACCGCGCCCCGGCCCCTGCCGAGCGTGATGTGCGGGACCCATCGGGCGGGGGAGAGCAGCGGGTTGGAGCGGTCGCCGCCTCCGGGGGTTTCCCGCAGGATCCGCCAGACCGTCTCGTGCAGCTCCAGGAGCGCGGCGTCGGGCCGGACCGCCCAGGCCAGCACGTTGACCCGGCCGGAGAAGCGCAGCAGCCCGGTCAGGTGGAGGGGGAGGGGGAGCGCGGCGAGGGCCTCCGCCAGCGCGGTGCGGGCTTCCGGGGGAATCGTCTCGGCCGTGGCGAGCGTGAGGTGCGGCCGGTTGGTCGGGTGGTGGTGCGTGCTCTGACTGGGCAGGCCCTCGTCCGCGAGGGAGCGCCACACGCCCCGTACGGCTCGGTCGGTCGCGGTGTCCGGCAGCAGCTCGATGGTGTGCACGGGAGCAGCGTAGGTCCGCAGGACGTGGAGGATCGGACGACCGGGTCGCGGGGCACCGCCGGCTCCGCGCGGCAGCCGCCGTACGCCGTACCCACGCGGGCATACGGCCGGCGACCTGCCGCCGCAGACGTACCGGCGAACGCGAGGCCGCCGTGAACGCGTTCGCCCCGACGGCCGTGGTGGTGGGGATGGGCCGGCAGCCCGTGGCCCGCGGTGTACGGACACGAGTACGGGGCCTCCGGTCCGCCGAGCGGAGGCCCCGTACGTCAGGAGAGCGCCGCGGTGTCAGATGCCGCAGCTGGGCGCGGACCAGAAGCGGCCGCTGCCGCCGGCGACGTGGGTGTGGTCGTTGTGGCCCGGGTAGCCCGGACCGAGGATCTCGGTGAAGCCGTGGTTGCGGGCCGCCTGGGCGAGGGCGCAGAAGCCCTGGGATCCCGCGCCGAGGTCCGCCGCGTGGCCGTACAGGTGGCGGCTGTTGGCGGCGCCGCCGACGGCGCTGTTGCAGGACACGCTGCGGAAACCGCCGTTGACGGTCATGGGCCGGTCGCCCATGGCGTGCCGCATGGCCTGGAGCTTCCACATGGTGACCAGGGCGTTGGCGCGGGCGGTGGCGGCGCTGACCTTGCCGCCCGACCAGTCGGAGTTGCAGCGGTTCAGCTCGGCGTAGGTGAAGTTGACCGGGGTGCAGTCGTCGTCCTGCAACTGGTAGATCTTGTTGAAGGTCGCGGGGCCCGCGATGCCGTCGGCGGCCAGCCCGTACGCGGACTGGAAGCGCGACACGGCCGCCTTCGTGGCCGGGCCGAACGCCCCGTCGATGGCGATCTGGTTGCCGGTGCCGGGATAGCCCGCGACCCGGATCTGGAGCTGACGTACCGCTTCACCGCTGGAGCCCTCCCGGAGGGTTCCGCTCCAGGTGTAACAGCCGTCGGCCGCACGGGCGGTGACGGCCGACGCGGAGTCGGGCGCCGGGGCGGCGGCCGGGCTCGCGGAGGCGGTGGTGCCGCCGAACGCCAGGGTCGCGCCGGCGAGGGCGGTCAGGAGGAATCCGATGGGGCGTGATCGCATGGGGGCTGCACCTCATTGTCGTCAGCGTTCCACAGGGGATTCCGAGCCTCGGGCCCGGAGCCGAGGAGTGTCAAGGTCATGTCAACATGCTGCCAACGGGGCGGTTCCGTGCCGCGCCTCGTCGCCCCGGCAGGGCAGGGCCGGCGCGGTGGCAGGATAGGGGCAATGGCGACGAACCAGCCGTGGGCGCGGCTTCACGGTGACCTGCCGGCAGCATGGGCATCGGTCTACGACCCGGGTGGCTTCGCCTGCTCGCAGCCGGTCCCCGAGCCGGAGAGCGCTGATTACGCCGCTCACCGCTTCACGCTCGACGGGCGGTCGGTCGCCTTCCGCGTGGCCAGGACGACGCCGACCAAGGCCGGCCAGTTCGTCACCGTGTGGCAGCGCTCCACCGAAGGCCCGATCCGCCCCTTCGACGCCGAGGACGGCGTCGACCTCTTCGTCATCAGCGCCCGCGACGCCGGCCGTCTCGGGCAGTTCGTGTTCCCGTGCGACGTTCTGTGCGAGCGCGGCATCGTGTCCCGTAACGGCGTGGGCGGAAAGCGGGGCTTCCGCGTCTACCCGCCGGGTGCGGTCACGACCAGCCGCCAGGCGCGCGGCACGCAGGCGTGGCAGGTGGAGTACTTCCTGGACGTCGGGGAGGGCGAGCCCGTCGACCTGGTACGAGCCAGGGCTCTCTACCAAGATCAAGGCCGGGGTTGAGGCAGTGATCATGCACGGCTGGGCTCGGTGGGAGCCGGGCGCTGAGGGAGCCCGGTTCAGAAGCGGATCAACGGTCTTCCCGCTCCTGACGCGGCGAAGCAACCCGGGCCTCGCCCTGGAACTCGGCCAGTACCGGGTCTTCCCAGGGGTCGATCCCGCGACACTCCAGCTCGTCGAACCAGCGATCCCGCTGGAGGGTCTTCCTCGAAGGTGATCACGGTGTGGCGGACGTAGTACGTGCAGATCTCGGCGACGGCGTTCAGGTCGGCCGGGATCGCCCGGCGGATCACCGGCTCCGTGGCTGTCACACCGGGAGTGTGGGCCGCGGGCTCACCCGGACAGCGGGACGCCCCACCCTGCGGGAACGGTGGGGCGTGGTCGGGCCGCGACCAGGACCGCTGATTCTCCTGGAGTCTCAGCCGCTGCCGCGCATTTCCCGCTCAAGGAGGGACCGGAAGGTACGCGGTGGCCGGCCGGTGAGGCGGTGGACGGTGCCGGTGACGCGGTCCTCCGCCCCTTCGGCGATGGCGCGGTCCATCCCGGCCAGCATCGCGGCGAACTCCACCGGCATCTGCGTCCCGAGGCGATCGCGCAGCTGGTCGTAGGACAGACGATGGTGCACCACGGGCCGCCCGGTGACCTCGGTGATGATCGTGGCGATGTCGTCGTGGCCGAGCGCCTCGGGTCCGGTGAGGACGAGATCGGTGTTGGGGGCCTGCTCGTCGGTCAGAGCGCGTACGGCGACGGCCGCGATGTCCTCCGCGTCGACGAAGCCGACCCTGCCCGTTCCGGTGGCGGTCCGGATGACGCCCTCGTCGCGGATGCTGCGCGCGTGGGCATGCGTACCGGTGAAGTTCTGCATGAACCACGAGGGGCGCAGCACCGCCCACTGCTCGAAGAGGCCGGGCAGTGCATGGTGCACCTTTCCGACCGCCGGGCCGCCCTCCGGGATGGCCGAGGAGCTGAGCAGCACCGCGCGGCGCACACCGGCGGCGCGGGCCCCCCGGAGGAAGGGCAGCATCGTCGCCGCGGGGTCGGAGTCGCCCACGGGCGGTATCAGGTAGACGCGGTCCACGCCGTCGAGAGCGGCCGCATACGTCGCGGGGTCGTACCAGTCGAAGGGGACGTGCTCGGTCCCGGCGACCGGCGTGGCCCGGCGGCTGGACGCCCTGACACGGTGTCCCGCGGCTGTCAGTTGCGCGGCGGTGCGGCTTCCGGTGGTGCCGGTCGCGCCGATGACCAGCGTGGTGGGTGCGGTGGTCATCGGTTGCTCCCGGTGAAGTCGGCGCCGGGTTCCCGGACGGTGAGGGGGTTCCAGTAGTCGCGGTAAGAGGTGAAGTGCCCATCGCGCACAGTCACGACGGCGATGTAGGTCATGTCGAAGGGGGCGCCGCTCTCCACCAGTCGGCCGACCCCGCGCATCTCGACCACGACGGTCTGTGGATCGGTGGTCCGGTGGATCCGCAGCTCGGGGAAGTCGTGCAGGTCGATGTGGTCGGGGTAGCGGCGCATGTAGGCGGCGACGGCCTTCTTGCCCTCCAGGCGCCGGGGCCAGCCGTCGGGGGCGAACGGGAACTCCATCACTCCGTCCTCGGCCCACAGGGCGACCCACGCGGGAATGTCCTTGTCGAGCAGCAGTCGCAGGCTGTGGCGGAAGAGGTCCGCCGGGGAGGTCGGTGCGGGCATGCGTGTCCTCCAGTCGTAGAATCCGGACCCGGGGTCCACTTCAAGATATGGACCGTGGGTCCGTTTTGCAAACGGAAGGAGCGGCATGTCCGAACGCCAGTCGTCCCGCAAGGACGCCATCCGCAACCGGGAGGCCGTACTCGCGGCTGCCGATGCCCTCTTCAGCCGCCGCGCGAGTCCGGAGGACATCACGATGGCCGACGTCGCGGCGGCGGCCGGAGTCGGCAAGGGCACGCTCTTCCGGGCCTTCGGTGATCGCGCCGGGCTGCTGCGCGCGCTGTACGAGGCGCGGCTCGAACCGATCAGGGAGGCCATCGAGGCGGGCCCGCCGCCGCTGGGGCCCGGGACCCCGCCGCAGGACCGCGTACGCGCCCTGCTCGATGCCGTCCTGTGCTTCAAGCTCGACAACGGGCCGCTCGCGCTGGCCCTGGAGGACAGCGGCAGCGACAGCAGCCCGTACCGGGCGGATCACTACGAGCGGTGGCACGGCCTGCTCCGAGCCGTCCTGGAGCAGATCCCCGGCCTGGCCGACAGCGACTTCACCGCCCACGCCCTGCTCGCCGCCACGCGGGCCGACCTCGTCGAGCACCTGGCGGGCGAGCGGGGATTCCGCGGGAGCGGATGCGGGAACAGCTCGCGGGCTTCGTCGCCAAGGTCCTGGCTCCTGGCCCACGGCCGGGCGGGACCGTCGAGGAGTGAGAGGGGAGCGGCGGGTCCGCCGGCGTACAGCACGCAGCCCGGTCGTCACCTTGCGGGTCGGGACCGGGCTGTGTGCGGTGCGCGAGGGCTGCCGCAGGGGGCCAACTGCGGCCCAGGGCCACGGAATGGCCACGGGCCGCGCTCGCGGGAGCCTGTGGGGTCAGGCGGCGTCGAAGCCGCCCGCCTTGACGCCCGCCACGAAGGAGGTGAACGCGTCGGCGGCGAGGGCCAGGGCCGGGCCGCCCGGGTTCTTCGAGTCGCGTACGGGGACGATGCCGGTGGCGGAAGCGGTGGCCGGGGTCCACTCGACGCACGAACCGCCGTTGTCGCTGTAGGAGGACTTGACCCACTGCGGGGTCGTGGATTCGGTCGTCACGGGGTGCCCTTTCGATGCTGGTGGATCATGTCCACGGTATCTGTCTGCGACAGAGAGACAGCCTGCAACTGATGGTAGGCCCTCACCATCGGGATGACAGAGCTCAGTTCACGGTCCAGATGGCCCTGCGTCTCGGACTCGACGTAGGAGACCACGGACCGGTCCTGGAGTGTCAGCAGATTCACCAGCCGGTTGAAGGGCCGTTGCTCACCGACACTGAACGGCGCGATCTGCAGCATGGTGTGGGACTGCGTGGCGAAGTCGACCAGATACTGCAACTGGGCGTCCATCACGGCAGGGCTGCCGATCGGGCGGCGGATGCAGCTCTCGTCGAGCACCGCGATCAGCATCGGCGGCACGGTGCGTAACAGCGCGCCTTGGCGTTCCATGAGTAACGAGACGCGCTGATCGGCCTGTTCGGAGGTGATGACGCCCCGGTCGACCGCCCCGGATGCCAGCGCCTCCGCGTACTCCCGGGTCTGCAACAGCCCCGGGATGACGCCCACCTCGAACAGCCGGATCTCCGCCGCCCGGCCCTCCAGTGCCACGTACTCCGGGAAGCCCTGCAATAGCACTCCGTGCTTGATCTTGCGCCACTCGCGCTCGAACGAATCAGCGGTTCCCGTGTATTGCATCGCCACGTCAACGGCGATCGAGAACTTGCGAGTTGGGGACTTGTGACACAATTCCACACCGGAAACGTGCCGTCCCGTGTAGCCGATGCGGCCCCCGAGATCGTCCTGTTTCCAGCCCCGAGCCTCTCGCTCCCGCCGCAGACGCGCTCCGTAGGCCGCCTCCGGGCCCCCGTCCGGGTTCACTTCTTTGCGGTTGACCAACGTATCCCCCAGTTCCGAAACGTTGAAGACGTATCCACGCTAGGCCACGCTGAGTCGCCCCGGTAGTCGTTCGGCTACAGAGAGGAGCGATCGGTGTACGGCGAGAACGCCAGCACGAATACGGGGCGGCCCCCCGGCGTCCCGGCCCCCGGGACCCTGCTCGCGGACACCAGCCGCGGTGACCGCGTGGGGGAGTTCCAGGGCGTCGCCGGCCCGTACTGGTCCCTGCGGCCGGTCGGCGGCGGGCGCGAGTGGGAGGTCGACCCCCGTCACGTACGCCCCGCGTTGCTCATGGAGCAGCTTCGGGCCCGCACCGCGCGGCTCAACGCCCGCAGCCGGGGGGAAGTGCTGTGAGGGCAGGGCCTACGGGTGCGGGGAGGGTGCTGGACTACGTCGCGGCCGTCACGGTGACGGCCGGCGGCCGGGCCCTCCCGCTCGGCGGGGTCGCCCTGCCGAACCGCCGGCTCGTCCTGCGCTGGCTGCGTCGGCAGGCGCTGCGGCTGGCGGACGGGCACGGGCGGAATCTTCCCCCGACCGCCCCCTGGCTCGGGGCCCGGGACGTGCGGCCGGTCGCCTTCCACGGCTGCGACGCCCCGGAGGCGCTCCGGGCTTGGGCGGACGACCGAGGCCGCCAGGATCACGCCCTGGGCGCGCTGGAATCAGGGCGCCCCGCCCTGCTCACCGTGATCGACCCCTTCGTGGGGCTGCGCGTCACCCTCGGCGCGTGGCCCGTGGACCTGTGGGGGTGGACGGCGGAAGCCTCGGCGGACCACCTGACTCCGCCCCGTACGGAAGGGGCCTGACCGCGTGCTGCAATGCACCGCCGTGACCCAAGTCCCGTACGCGGAAGCGCTGCTGGCGCTGGCGACGATGGAGGGCGGGCCGGAGCACCCGCCCGATGCCGTGGAGCCGGAGGAGTTCGTCCTGTGCGAGCTGGGCGACCACGACGAGTCGGCCGAGCACGCCGGGCACCTGTGGACGGCGGACACCCCGGACGACCAGGACCTGTGGCTCCTCTGGTCGGGCGCCGGCGCCCACCGCGTCCACCGGCTCGACATGCTCCGCCTCTGCCCCGCCGTGCTCCGCGAGCTGGCGACCCGCACGGTGACGACGTGCGCGTTCTTCGACCATCACCCCGGGCCGCACTCCTTCTCCGTGACGGACCCGCTGGGCGACCTCATCGCCGCACACGTCCACAGCGAGGTCCGGCGACTGGTCGCGGAGGACGACGCCCCCGGCGCGCCGGATGTCCCCGGCCGACCCGATGTCCCCGTCACGCCCGATGTCCCCGGCACGCTCGACGGCCCCGGTGCCCCCGGCCGACCCGACACCCTCGACGTACCCGACACCGACGCGCCCTGAGGGCGACGACCGGAGGATGCCCACCCCCATGGACCAGTGCACCGCCGTAACCTCGCTGCCGCCCCCGGACTTCGTGCGCCGCCTCGCCGCTGTCGGCGGCGGCAGCCGCCCGGAAGCCGGACACCTCCTCTGCGAACTGGCCGCCGACCACCACGGCGACCACGCGATGGCGTTATGGGACGACGACGCGAACCGCACCGCCGTCTGGGCCCGCTGGAGGGGTGAGCGGGCGACCCTGGCTGAGCTGGCCTGGTGTGGTGCTGTGGAGGACCGGGGCGAGGACGCGTGCGGGCTGTTCGCCGGTCACCCCTCCGCCCACGACTGGGACGTCACCGATCCGACGCTCGCGGCGGTGGACGCCGTACTCGCGGGGGAGTAGTCGCACCTCGCCCCGCGTGACGGGCGTGTGATTCCCCCTTGCGGCGGCCCCGCCTCGGAATGATGGCGCGCATGCCAGAACACCCCGAAAGCAACATGGCCGACAAGAGCGGCAGGCCCGGCGAATCCGGCCGGTCGCGGCGCCGGCTCATCCCGATGACCGGACGTGACCCCGAGGAGGACGGCCGTGTCTCCTCACCGCTGGAGCTGCTGTTCGACCTGACCTTCGTCGTCGCGGTCGGTACGGCGTCGTCCCAGTTCGCCGAGCTCCTGGCCGAGGGACACCTCGCGCACGCTGTCACCGCGTTCGTCATGGCGATGTTCGCGATCAGCGTCGCCTGGATCAGCTTCAGCTGGTTCGCCTCGGCCTTCGCCACCGACGACTGGCTCTACCGGGTCCTGACGATGGTCCAGATGATCGGGGTCGTCGTCTTCTCGCTCGGCCTTCCTGCGATGTTCCACTCCGTCGACGAGGGCGGCCACCTCGAACTGCGCGCCATGGTCGCGGGGTACGTCGTGATGCGGATCGCGATGGTGCTCCAGTGGGCGCGTGCCGCCCGGGAGGCCCCCGAGTTCCGGGGGTGTGCCTGGCCAACATCCGCTGGACGGTGATCGCCCAGGTCGGGTGGGTCGTCCTGGCCTTCGTCGGACTGCCGGTCTACGTCGTGTTCGCGGCGTTCGTCGTCCTCGGCGTGCTGGAACTGGCTCTGCCGGTCTTCGCCCAGGGCGTGGCGGGCGGCACGCCCTGGCATCCGCACCACATGGCCGAGCGGTACGGCCTGTTCGCGATCATCGTGCTCGGCGAGAGCGTGGTCGGCACCGTCGCCTCATCGGGCGAACTGCTCGGCGGGGCCGACGGCACGGCCTGGACCGGGAACGCCATCGCCGTCGTGGTCGCGGGGGTCGGCCTGACCTTCGGTATGTGGTGGGTCTACTTCACGACCCCGTTCGGCGAGGTCCTGGAGCGTCGCCGCAACCGCGGATACCTGTTCGGCTACGGCCACATCCCGCTGTTCATCGGTGTCGCCGGCGCCGGGGCCGGGCTGCACGTCGCGGGGCTGTACCTGGAACACCACGCGGAGATCTCCGAGACGACGGTCGTCCTCGCCCTGGCCCTCCCGGTGGCCCTCTACCTCTTGGTCGTCTACCTGCTGCACACCCTGCTGCTCTCGGCGGCGGACCGCTTCCACCTGCTGCTGATCGGCCTGACCCTGGCGGTCCTGCTGGCGGCCTGCCTGCTGGCCGTGACGGCAGCGCCGCTGGCCGTGTGCCTGACCGTGGTGATGCTGGCGCCCTTCGTGACCGTGATCGGGTACGAGACGATCGGGCGCGAGCATCAGCGGCGCATGCTGGAGGGGGCCGGAGGGCGGTAGGCCCGGCCCCCTCCGCGGCCCCCTCAGATCGAGAACCGCTCCCGCTCCAGCAGCGGACGCACGCGCTCGCGGAAACCCCCTGTGCGGAACGGGCGTTGCAGCAGACCCGGCCGCAGCTCCTGGGCCAGTGCGGCGACGATCATCCCCTGGTCGAGCGCGAGCATGAAGTCGCTGACCCGGCCCGTGGACACGTTCACCGAGTCACGGAAGCCGAGGCCCTCCTCGTACGCCCCGAAGTCCCGCTCCAGGGAGCGGAGGTTGGCCACCGCCTCCCGGTGGGCGTACGGCAGGGCCAGGAAGGAGGCGTGCGGGGTGACGACTCCGTTGGTGAACGCCGACGGGGGCGGGAGCGGTGCGCCGTCCGTCGTGTGCGTGCGGTCCGTGTTGGACGCGTAACCGTCCACCTGCATGCCGAGCGCGTCCACCCCGTACTCCTGGTAGCCGTCCTCGGGGACGTTCGCGGGGGAGAAGCCCCAGTAGCCGTACTCCGCCTCCCGCAGGCCGTGGTCGATCTGGCCGCGTACGTACCGCTGGTGGGTCACGCCCCACGCGCGCGGCGACCACTCCGGCTCCGGCACGAACAGGGGCACCATCAGCGCCTCGAACATCGAGCCGCCCCAGGTGGGGACGACCTTCCGGCCCCGGTGCGTGTAGTGGCCGTTCCACACGCGTACGCCGTCGACGGTGACGTGACCGCCGCCCGGCTTCTGCTCCTGCTCGTGCTCGGGCAGCATCGTGCGCAGCAGGTGCCAGTAGTGGTCGCGGGGGAGCGAGCCGTCCGCGATCCCCAGGTAACTCGCCATGCGGGGCTCGGTGTTGAGCGCGCCGTAGTGGTGCGGGGTCGGCTCGTCCGTGTCCGTCCAGACGCCGCCCCGGAGCTGGCCGGGGCCCGCCACCGGGTCGGCCGGGTCGTACGGCGTGTAGAAGTACGACCAGTCGGCGGTGGCCAGGACGCGGTCGATGCGCGGGCGCAGTGCCGGGGCCGCGTCGGCGGCGATCCGCAGGCCCGTCACCAGCCACGCGTTGTCCACCGAGGAGAGGAACGGGCGGACCGGGGCGCCGGTGCCCGGCCACTCGGTCAGCACTGAACCGTCGTGCGCGTCATACCAGTTGAGCCAGAAGCCGTGGTGGCGTTCCAGCTTCTCCACCGCCGTGACCGTACGGGTCAGGGACCGGAGCATCGCTCCCTCGCCGATCACGCCCAGGCCCGCGGCGGCCACCGTCGACCACAGGCCGCAGCCGATGTTGGTGGGGGATGTCTGGCGGGACTGGGCGGGGGCTCCCGCGCCCCTGAGGTCGATCTTGTCGGTGACCAGGCCGAAGCCGGTCGTCATCGCCTCGATCGAGCGGTACGTGTCGCGGAACCAGGTCCGCAGGAGACGCGGGTCGGCGGGGGCGGCTGCCGCTGTTGCGGGGGCGGTCACGGCTCCGAGCGACAGGGCCGCGGCCCCGGTCCCTGCGGCGGTGAGAAACGTGCGACGGTCCATCGGTCCGGCTCCTGGTGGCAGAAGGGGGAGAGGGGAACAGTGCTCGTGCGGGCGGCTCGGGAGCCGGCGGTCGTCAGGTTCCGCCGGCTCCCGGGCCGGAGGGAGCCGTCAGGTGGCTCCCCGTATCGAGGGCGCGCGAACGCGCGGGTGAATCAGGCCTCCGTGCGCGGGAGTTCGCGGGTGCGGCCCAGCGAGCCCAGCCACTTCGCCGAGTCGCGCGGGGTGCGCTCGAAGGTCTCCCAGTCGATCGCGATCAGGCCGAACGTGGCCTTGTACGTACCCCACTCGTAGTTGTCGAGCGCGCTCCACGCCAGGTAGCCCCGGATGTCGAGGCCGTCCTCCAGCGCCGAGGCGACCTCGTTCAGAGCGCCCGTGTAGTAGTCGACGCGGCGGCTGTCGTCGGCGGTCGCGATGCCGTTCTCCGTGACGATCAGCGGCACGTCCCCGACGACCTCGGCCGTGTGGCGCAGCGCTTCGCCGACCGCGCCCGGGTAGTACTCCCACGTCGTCAGCGTCCGCTCGACGTCGTCGGCCGCAGGGATCGGTCCGTCGGGGCCGATCCGCGTACGGGTGTAGGACTGCACGCCGATCCAGTCGTCGCCGCGCGCCGCCTCGATGAAGACGTCCTCGCGCGGGTGGCGGTAGGCGGCGGTGACGTCCTCCGCGCCGGGAAGGGCCTGGTAGACCTGGTTGGCGATGGTCCAGCCGACCTGGATGCCCGCGTCCAGGGCCCGGACCTCCTTCACCGCCGCGTGGTGGGCGGCGATGACGGCCGCGGTCGTCTCGTCGTCGGGGGTGGGCAGGCCGGCGGGCGGGAAGCTGTTGTCGCCGCGCTTGGCCTGGCCCGCCATCACGGCGATCATGTTCGGCTCGTTGATCGTGCAGACGTGGGAGACGCCCTCGGAGATCACCGGGGCACAGGCGGCCACGTACCGGGCGAACAGCTCCACCGCGCCCTCGGCCGTCCAGCCACCGCGCGCCTCGAACCACTGCGGGACCGTGAAGTGGTGCAGGGTCACCATCGGGCGCAGGCCGCGCTCGATCGCGCCCTCCACCATCCGCCGGTAGTGAGCGAGCTGGGCGCGCGAGAAGCGGCCCTCGACCGGCTCGATACGGGCCCACTCGATGGAGAACCGGTAGTCGGTGAAGCCGAGCGAGGCCAGCAGGTCCATGTCCTCGGGCCAGCGGTGGTAGCTGTCGCAGGCGTCCAGGCTCGGCTCCGCGATGTGGGTGCCGGCGGCGTGCTCCTTGACCCACCAGTCGCAGTCGGTGTTGTTGCCCTCGATCTGGTGGGCGGCCGTGGACGCGCCCCAGAGGAAGCCCTCGGGGAACGGTACGGAAGCCGTCGTCGGCTGGTTCGGGGCAGGGGTGTTCGTCATCGCGACATGTCTTTCTGGTGGTGGTGTGGGGTGTGGCCGCGCCGGGATGCCGAGAGGGGTGTGGCGCGGTCTCTGTACGTGAAGTGCCTCGGCGGGGGCGCTACTTCATGCCCGCCGTGGCGATGCCCTGCGTGAAGTGCCGTTGCAGCGCGATGAACACGACCAGCACCGGCAGCACGATCAGGAAGGCTCCGGCCATCAGCATCCCGTTGGAGCCGCCCGCCTTGTTGGGGTCGGTGGCGAAGGTCGCCAGGGCGACCGGAAGGGTGTACTTGTCGGGGTCGTTGGTCGCGATCAGCGGCCAGACGAAGTTGTTCCAGGAGCCCAGGAACGTGAAGATCGACAGGGTCGCGAGCGCGGGCTTCACCAGCGGCATCACGATCCGCCAGAAGATGTACCACTCGCTCGCGCCGTCCATCCGGGCCGCCTCCAGGAGCTCGTCCGGGATCGACTGCATGAACTGGCGCATCAGGAAGACCCCGAAGGCCCCGGCGGCGAACGGCAGCACCAGGCCCGCGTAGCTGTCGATCAGCTGGAGCTTGCTCATCAGCACGAACAGCGGCAGCAGCATCAGGTTGCCGGGCACCATCAGCGCACCCAGCACCAGGCCGAAGATCTTGTTGCGGCCGACGAAGTTCAGCTTCGCCAGGGCGTAGCCGAGCATCGAGCAGAAGACCAGGTTCGAGACGGTCACCAGGACCGCCACGATCACCGAGTTCATGAAGTACAGCGGCAGGTCCAGCTTGTCGAGCAGCTGCCGGAAGTTGGTCAGCGTCCACTCGGTGGGGATCCACACCGGCGGGCTCGCCGACAGCTCGCTCTGGGTCTTGAAGGCGGAGATCCCCATCCAGAGGAAGGGCGCCGACATGACCAGCAGGCCGAGCGAGAGCAGGACGTAGACCAGGGGGCGGGCGACGCTCCGCTTCGGACGGGACCCCTGGTCCAGGTTCTTGACCGGGGCGCTGCTGGTGGCGCTCATTTCGTGTTGTCCTTCAGCAGTCGGAGCTGGAGCACCGTGATGCCCATGATCACCACGAACAGGACGTACGCCATGGCGCTCGCGTAGCCCATGTGGAAGAAGTTGAACCCTTCGCGGTACATGTTCAGCGAGACCGTGAGGGTCGAGTCGGACGGGCCGCCCTGGGTCATCACGAACGGCTCCTCGAACACGTTGAGGTAGCCGATCGTCGTGATCACCGTGGCGTAGAGGACCGTCGGGCGCAGCAGCGGGATCGTGATGGACCGGAACTCGTGCCAGACGCTCGCACCGTCGAGCTTCGCCGCCTCCCGCACCTCGGTGGGGATCGCCTGGAGGCCCGCGATGAACAGCACCATCACCGTGCCGACGTTCCGCCAGACGGCCATGACGATCAGCGACGGCATCGCCAGGGTCTCCGAGCCGAGGAAGTCCGGTGCGGTCCAGCCCACTTCGGAGAAGAGGCCGGCGATCAGTCCGTCGCTCGGGTCGAGGACGAACCGCCAGACCACGGCCACCGCGACGATGGTGGTGACCACCGGGGCGTAGAAGCCGACCCGGAAGAAGGTCCGCGCCCGGTCGATGCCGTTGTTCAGCAGGACGGCGACGACCAGCCCGATCCCGATCGTCAGCGGTACGCCGACGACCACGAAGTATCCCGTGTTGAAGAGGGACTTGAGGAACTTCTCGTCGCCGAACAGCTCGACGTAGTTCTCGAATCCGATGAACTCCGCCTCCCACGGGCGCGTCACATTGCGCAGCCCGAAGTCGGTGAAGCTCATCGCCAGCGTGGCGAGGATCGGGAACGCCATGAAGACGGCGAACAGCACGAGGAACGGGGTGGAGAACAGCCAGCCCGCCGCGTTCTGCCTGCCCAGCGTCCGCTTGCGGCGGCCACCGCCCGGGGCGGGGGCGGCGGATGATCCCGCCCCCGCCTTCGCGGGCCCTGCGGCCTTCTCGGTCATGGTGGTCGAGGTGCTCATGGCTACTGCTTCACGAGGCCTTCGATCTCGGACTGCGCGGTCTTCAGCGCGTCCTCGGCGGAAGCCTTGCCCTGCGTCACCTTGGCGATGGCCTGGTCCACCTTGTCGGTGATCTCGGTCCAGTTGGCCAGGGAGGGCGAGGACTTGGCGGTGTCCATCTGCTTCTTGAAGGTCTGGAGGTCGGCGTCGTCCGCCAGCACGCCGGACTCCCACGCGGAGGTGTTGGCGGGCAGGTCCTTCGTCCGCTCGTACCAGTCGGCCTGACCCTTCGTGTCGGTCAGGTACTGGATGAACTCCGTTGCCGCCGCCTTGTGTTCGCTGTCCTTGGAGACGACGAGCGAGGAGCCGCCGGCCATGGAGGTGGAGGAGGCGTCCGCCGGGACGGGGGCGATGGCCCACTTGCCCTTGATCTGCGGCTGGCCCTCGTTGAGCAGCGTCACGTGCCAGGGGCCGCCGAAGAACATCGGGACCCGGCCGTTGCCGAAGTCCTTCACCACGTCGTAGCCGGGCTGGACCGACTTGTTGGAGAGGCCCTTGTCGAAGTAACTGCCGTACTCCTTGAGCGCCTTGACCGCCTCCGGGCTGTCGATGACCGCCTCGCCCCGGTCGTTGACGATCTCGCCGCCCGCCGAGTACAGGAAGGAGTAGAAGTTCTGCACGGTGTCCAGGCCGCTGGGCTGGATGGACAGGCCCCACTTCGTACCGGCCTTCTGCTGGTACGCGCCCGCGAGATCCTGGAGCTCCTGCCAGTTCGCCGGGGCCTTGCTCACGCCCGCCTTCTCGGCCAGGTCCGTGCGGTAGTAGAGGACGCGGGTGTCGACGTACCACGGCACGCCGTACGCGGTGCCCTCCACCTCGCCCTGCTCCCAGCCCGCCGGGAAGAAGGCCTTCTTGTCGAAGACCTTGGTGTCCACCGGCTCCAGGACGCCCAGCTCGGCGAACTCGCCCAGGTAACTGCCGCCCATCTGCGCCACGTCGGGCAGGGTGCCCGCCGCCGCGGCCGAGACGAGCTTCTGGTGGGCGACGTCCCAGCCGATCGGGGTCACCTTCACCGTGATGTTCGGGTTGGCCTTCTCGTAGACCTCGGCCACGTCCGCGAGCTTCTCGCCCTCGGCCCCCATGGCCCACACGGTGAGCGTCTGCTTCTCGTCGGCCGCGACGTCGCCGCCGGAGGAGCCGCAGGCGGAGAGGGTCACGGCGAGGGCGAGCGCTATGCCGGCGGGCGCGGTTCTGGCGATGCGGGACATGGGAGGGCTCCTCCTTGAGCATTCCGGATGCTGCGCTGTGCGCGATGTATGCGCTGCCTGTAAGCGCATACATCACTCTGCGCCAGACGTTCGGCAATCCGCAAGAGGGTGGTGGGTCACACTCGTGCAACGCGCCCGACATCTCGGCGTCTTGTCGCCCGACTTCTCGGCGTCCTGTTGTTGAACCGTAAACGCGGTGTTTGTAGAACAACAGGCGATGTGACCGATTCGTCGCCCCGGAGGCGGACGTTCCGCCGACGCCCCGGCGTCTACCCTCGCCGCATGGCCTCATCCGTCGCGCTCTCCCACGACTTCCCGTTCGACCCGGCCTACGAGTACGACGCGCCGGACGCGTTGCTGGACGTCCCCGCCCCGCCCGCCCCGGACGACTTCGACGCGTTCTGGCGCGGCCGGTACGCGCGAGCCCGTGCGGTGGACCCGGCACCGGTCCTCGGTCCGGTGGAGGAGGAGCGCGACGGCGTCCGCGTGCACGGGGTCGCCTTCACCTCCGTGGGCGGAGTCCGGCTCGGCGGCTGGCTCGCGCTGCCCGTCGAGGGGCCCGTGCGGTACGGATTCGTCGTCGGGCACGGGTACGGCGGCCGACAGCAGCCCGGCCGGGACCTGCCGGCGCCGCTGCCCGGGGCCGCCGTGATCCTGCCGTGCGTACGGGGCATGGGGGAGCGGGGGCGGGTGGACGGCATCCCGGACGTGGCCGACGCGCACGTCCTGCACGGCATCGGCTCCCGCACGTCGTACGTCATCGGGGACTGCGTGGCCGACCTGTGGTGCGCCGCATCCGCCCTCACCGCGCTGGCACCGGAGCTGGCGGCGGCCGGGCAGCCGGGCGGGCCCCGCCTCGGCTACCTCGGCGAGAGCTTCGGCGGCGGGCTCGGGGCCCTCGCGCTGCCCTGGGACGACCGCTTCGGCGCGGCCCAGCTCACCGTCCCCACCTTCGGCAACCACCCGCTGCGCCTGACCCTGCCCTGCGCGGGCAGCGGCGAGGCGGTCCGGGCGCACCACCGCGCACACCCCGAGGTCACGGAGGTCCTGCGCTACTTCGACGCGGCGACGGCGGCGACCCGGCTGACCCTGCCCACGCTGGTCGCGGCGGCGCTGTTCGACCCGTCGGTGCCGCCGCCGGGGCAGTTCGCCGTACACAACGCGCTGGCCGGGGAGCGTGAGCTCCAAGTGCTGACGGCGGGACACTTCGCGTACCGGGGGATGGTGGCCGAGGCGGCGGAACTGGACACGCGCCGGGCGCGGTTCTTCGGGGAGCGGCTGGCCCCGGCCGCCTGAGGGGCCGGGTGCCGCCCGGCGCCCGGCTCAGACTTCCGGTTCGCGGGACGCGCTGCGGGGGCCGCGCCAGTCCAGGCACAGGACGGTCGCGTCGTCCTTGGGCGGTCGGCCGCCGTAGGCGTCGGCGACCGCGGTGACGATCGTGCGCACGACCTCACGCGGGTGCTCGGCGGCGGTCCGGAGCAGTATGTCGGGCAGGTCGACCGAGGCCGATTCACGTTCCTGCACCCCGTCGGTGAACAGCAGGAGCCGGTCGCCGGGGCGCAGATCCAGCTCCTGGATCTCGTACCGGCCCTGGGGCGGAAAGCCGAAGGGCATGTCGACGCGCGGAGCGATCACCTCGACCGAGCCGTCGCGCAGCCGGAGCGGCGCGGGGTGGCCCGCGTTGACGAACTGGGCGCGCCCGCCGTCCAGGGCGATGCGGAGCAACTGCCCGGTGGCGAAGGTGCTGTTCCCGTGGTCGAGGAGGGCCTGGTGCATCTGGGCTGCCTGTTCGGCGAGCTCCGCCCCGGCACGGCGGGCACCGCGCGAGGCGTTCACCACGAGGGTGGCGATGAGCGAGGCGTTGACGTCGTGGCCCATGGCGTCGGTGACGGACAGGTGGAGATCGCTGTTGTCGAGGCTGTAGTCGTAGGTGTCCCCGGCGATGTCGGCGGCCGGGACCAGAGCCCCGGCGAGGGCGAACTCCGCCGCGTCGCAGGAGGCGGCGGACGGGAGCAGCTGACGCTGGATCTCCGCCGCCAGGCTGACCGGCGTGGTGCGGTTGCCCCAGTGGTAGAGGTCGGTGAACCGGCGGTCCGTGACGATGATGTACGCCAGTGCGTGCGCGGCGTCCTCGATCTGGGCCAGCACCTCTTCGGTGACGGCGTCGAGGAACAGCTCCAGCACACCGATGGTGTCACCGCGGTTGGTCACCGGGGCGAGGATGCGCTGGCCCCGCCCGTTCTGGTCCTCCTGCACCACCTTCTGCGAACGCAGCACCTTGTCGTAGATGCCGCTGCCCTCCAGCGGAACCCTCTCGGTCCGGCCCTCGCGGGAGGTGCCGGACATGTCGTTGACCCGCAGCAGGCGGCTGCCGACCAGGTCCACGAAGAGGAACGACACATACCGCGCACCGAACCGGGCCCGCAGATCGCGTGCCACGACATCGAGCGAGTGCACCGGCGCGGCATCCCGCGCGGCCGTCAGCACAGCGGCCAGTCCTGTTCTGTCGCTCACCACAGCCTCCTCGGGTAGGCAGTGCTTGTGCCCCGCCGGCCCCGGCTCAGCGCCCGGTGTGAGAAACGCGGCTTATATGTGCGGGCAAAGCGCCCAAACTGCCCGCGTCAGCCGCAGCCGCAACTCGCCCTCCGTGTCACCGAGACCGGCAGCTCCAGCGAGACCGGGGCCCGGCCCGGGTCGGCCAGGCGCTGGACCAGCAGCTCGACCGCCTGCTCGCCCAGTTGCCGGATCGGCTGGCGGACGGTCGTCAGGGGCGGGCGGACCAGGCGGCTCAGCGGGATCCCGTCGAACCCGGTCACGGCGATGTCCTCGGGCACCCGCACGCCGCGCCGCTCCAGCGCCTGGAGCGCCCCGACCGCCATCTGGTCGTTGGCGAACAGCATCGCCTCCGGCCGCTCCACCCCCGTACCCGCCGACCGGTCCAGCAGGGCGTCCGCCGCCAGCGCGCCCTCGGCCTGCGTCATCATCCCGGCGCGCACCTCCGGCCGGGAGGGCGCCGGAAGGCCCGCGTCCCGGCACGCCTCCTGGAAGCCCCGGAACCTGGCCTGGGCGTCCGGCGACTCCTCCTCGGCGCCGACGAACGCCAGGCGGCGCAGCCCGTGGTCCTCGATCAGATGGCGGGTCAGCTCGCGCTCGCCCTCGGTGTTGGCCACCACGATGTGGTCCAGGTGGTCGATTTCGCGGGGCCCGGCGAGCATCACCACGGGCAGCCGGCGCGATATCACTTCCAGGTCCGCGGTCGGCACGGTCCGGGCCAGTACGGCGAAGCCGTCGACCCGCCCGGCGACCTTCGCCACCAGGCTCTCCGGGCCGCCGTCCAGCGAGGCCGCGATCAGCAGGGCGTAGCCGTGCCGCCGGGCCGCCCGTTCCATGCCCCGGATGATCTGGTCGGAGTAGAGCATGACGGCCTGGTCGTCGTCCGCGTCGCTCGCCGCCGCCGCGGACTCGGCGTCCGGGTCCGCGTAATCCGGGAAGCACAGCCCGAGCACGCCCGTCGTCCGGCTGGCCAGGCCCCGGGCGCTGCCGCTCGGTACGTACCCCAGCGCGCGGGCCGCCTCCATGACCTTCTCGCGGGTCTGGGCGCGTACGGAATCGGGGTTCCGGTAGACCCGGGAGACCGTGGCGATGGAGACGCCCGACCGTTCGGCGACGTCGTACACCGTGGGGGCGCTCACTGGACCCACCGTCCGTCCGCTTCTTCTTCCGCAGCCCCGCGTCCGGCGGTGCGGGTGCTGGTACCGGCCCGGCGGTCCGTGCGCCGGGCGAGGCGATCACGAGGCTCGTGAAAGCGCATTCACCCTAGATCCTGGGGCGCGCGAGGGGCAAGGTCATCCGGGTCACGCGGGCTGCCCCTCCGGTGACGGGCGAGCTGCCCCTCGGGCTCCGGGCGGGCCGCTTCGGCGCAGGGGGCGGGTCCGTCCTGCTTCGGCGCAGGGGGGCGGGTCCGCCGGTGCCGGGCGCGGGCCTCCCTCCGGCGCCGGGCGCCCTCCGATGCCGGGTACGGGGCCCGACGCCGGGTACGGGGCCGCCCCGGATGCCGGCAGGGCCGTGCGGGCGGGAGCGCCTCCGCCGGGTCGGGCGGAACGTTCCTCCGGGCGGGTGAGCTTGCGGCTCCCGGCCGTCGTGTCGGCGCCCCCTCGCGCGAAGGGGCGCTTTCAGTAAGCGGAAGGAATCAGTGTGATCAACTGCAAATGCCACCACATACGCACTATCCGGTCCATTCCGGTACGGGGTGGTCCGGGCCGGCCCCGGAGGTATCAGCCATGTCCCACGTCGGCGTCCCGCGCGGGACGGTTCGAAAGCGCCGATCGCTCGCGCTCCTCACGACGGGGGTGCTCACGATCCCCGTGCTGGCGGGGTGCAGCTCCGGCGGCGAGGAGACCGCCCGCGGTGTGCCCCAGGACATCGCGCCCGCCGCCCGCGAGACGGTCGCCGACGGTTCGACGGCGACCTGGGCGGTCGACGCGCTGCCCGCCACCTTCAACGCCTTCCAGGCGGACGCGGACAGTGCCACCACCCGGATCACCGGAGCCCTGCTCCCGACCCTCTTCCCGATGGACAGGACCGGGCAGCCGAAGCTCAACCCGGACTACCTGGAGTCCGCGAAGGTCATCGAGCGCGAACCCCGGCAGGTCGTGCTCTACAAGCTCAACCAGCAGGCGGTGTGGAGCGACGGGCGGGAGATCGGGGCCCCCGACTTCGTCGCCCAGTGGCGGGCGCTGAGAGGCAAGGACTCCGCGTTCTGGACCGCCCGCAACTCCGGGTACGAGCGCATCGAGAAGATCGAGCGGGGCGCGGACGACCTCCAGGTGCGGGTCACGTTCTCCAAGCCGTACGCCGACTGGCGCTCGCTGTTCTCGCCGCTCTACCCGAAGGAGATCACCGGGTCGCCGGACGCCTTCAACGACGGCGCGCGCACCACCCTGAAGACCACGGCCGGGCCCTTCGTCCTGAAGAGCATGAGCAAGTCCAAGGGCACCGTCACGCTGGCCCGCAACCCGCGCTGGTGGGGCGACAAGGCCAAGCTGGACACCCTCGTCTTCCGGGCGGTCGCGCCGAAGGACCGTACCCAGGCCCTCGCCGACGGCACGGTGGACATCACCGACATCGACGCGGCCACCGCCGACCGCATCACGCTCGCCCGCCGCGACCGGGGCAGCAACGGCCAGCCCCTCAACCACGGCCCGGGCTCCGAGATCACGCCCGCCCAGGCCCTGCGCTCCTGGGCCCAGGCGCACGGCTCCGACGAGGACGCGGCGGAGATCGCGCAGGCCGCCCGGGAGAAGAACCGCAAGGCCGTCGTCGCGTACGCCACGGAACAGAAGGCCCTGCGCGACTTCGCCGTCCGCAAGTCCCTGGAGCCCGCCTACACCCAGCTCGCGCTGAACGGCGAGTCCGGCCCGCTCGCCGACGACCGGGTCCGCCGGGCCGTCGCCCGCGCCCTGGACCGCCAGGAACTGGCCCAGACCGTGCTGGGGCCGCTGGGCCTTCCGGCGAAGCCGCTCGGCAGCCACCTCGCGCTCGCGGGGCAGCCGGGCTACAAGGACGGCAGCGGGGCGCTCGGCGAGCAGAACACCAAGGAGGCCCAGGCTCTGCTGGCGGACGCCGGCTGGACCCGGGGCGGCGCGGCCGAGCCGCCCAAGGACACCAAGGCGGGCAGCGAGGCGGAGAAGAAGGGCGGCAAGGACGACGAGGCCGAGGCGGAGAAGAAGACCGCAGGGGAGGCCGAGGAGGACAAGGACGCCAAGAGCGAGAAGAGCGAGAAGGACGGGAAGAAGGCGGAGGAGGACGGCGCCGAGGACTCCGCCGACTCCGCCGCCGAGCGGAAGAAGGCCGACCGGGACTCCGAGGACAGCGCCGCCTCCCGCGACGAGGGCCTCTACATCGTCGGCGACGACAACAAGCCCGGCGCCCCCGCTCGCGCCACCGTGAACAGCGCCTCCGCCGTCCACGTCCTGGCCCCCGCCCGGACCGCCGCCGCCCAGGGCACCGTCCTGCTGCGCCAGGCGGGTGTCCTCGGTGAGGGCGGCGCCGTCGCCGCCACGGACAGGCAGCCCGGGGGAGCCGCCGGGGCGTACGCCCCCGTCGGCACCGCCGCCCCGGCGCCCGCCGCGGCCAAGGGGCAGCTCGGCAAGGACGGCAAGACGCTGACCCTGCGCTTCGTGCTCCCCTCCGGACCCGGCTCCCAGTCGCTGCGCAGCGTCGGCGACAAGATCGCCGCGATGCTGGAGAAGATCGGCGTCGGCACGGAGATCACCAAGGTCCCGGACGAGAGCTACTTCAAGGACCACATCGCCTCCGGCGCGTACGATCTGGCGCTCTACTCCTGGCCCGCCACCGCCTACCCGGCCACCGACGGACGCCCGATCTACGCCAAGCCGGAGCCCGCCACGGACGGCTCGCTCCTCGTGGAGCAGAACTACACGCGGGTCGGCACCGACCACATCGACCAGCTCTTCGACAAGGCCGCCGGCGAGCTGGACGAGAAGGCCGCGCGGGATCTGATGAAGCAGGCGGACGCCCGGATCTGGGCCGCCGCCGGATCGATTCCGCTCTTCCAGCGGCCGCAGCTCGTCGCGGTCGACAAGAAGCTCGCGAACGTCGGGGCGTTCGGCTTCGCCGCCCCCCGGTACCAGGACATCGGGTTCAAGAACCGGCAAGCGGCAGGTTCCCCCGCAGACCGCAAGAAGTAGCGGGTAAGTACCACACCCTCCCGCCGCCAAGCTCAGATGCACCTCAAAACCCTTGCCCGCCGGTTCGCCCGGCGGGCAGTGTGGTTTCTGCCCTGACCCGGGCCGTTCGTCGCTTCACCTCTCCTCACCCCCCACATAGCTCCACCGCGGCCCGCCGCAACTCCCTGCATTCCGGCCATGCATATGGCCCGGCAGTTCCTTGACACCGGCTGAATATCGCCTGAATCACACGGGAAGACCGCCTTCGCGGATCGGCCCGGGAAGCCCGGCGCGCCCGAGGCCCGTACGATGGGACGAGCCGTGGCGTGCCGCCCGGCGGGCGTACGAGGACTCGAAGACCGACTGAGACGCCTGATCCCACGATCCGAGAGAAGCGCAAGCCACCCATGCCCACGCGCCACGACATCCGTAACGTAGCCATCGTCGCCCACGTCGACCACGGCAAGACCACGCTGGTCGACGCCATGCTCAAGCAGGCCGGCTCCTTCGCCGCGCACGCTGCCGAGTCGCTCGACGACCGGATGATGGACTCGAACGACCTGGAGCGTGAGAAGGGCATCACGATCCTCGCCAAGAACACGGCGGTGAAGTATCACCCCAAGGACGGCGGGGACCCGATCACGATCAACATCATCGACACCCCCGGTCACGCCGACTTCGGTGGCGAGGTCGAGCGTGGTCTGTCGATGGTGGACGCCGTCGTGCTGCTCGTCGACGCCTCCGAGGGCCCGCTGCCCCAGACCCGCTTCGTGCTGCGCAAGGCGCTGGCCGCGCGGATGCCGGTCATCCTCTGCATCAACAAGACGGACCGCCCCGACTCCCGGATCGCCGAGGTCGTCGACGAGACGTACGACCTGTTCCTGGACCTGGACGCGGACGAGGACCAGATCGAGTTCCCGATCGTCTACGCCTGCGCCCGTGACGGCGTCGCCTCGCTGACCAAGCCCGAGGACGGCACCGTCCCGCAGGACAGCGACAGCCTGGAGCCGTTCTTCAACACGATCCTGGCGCACGTCCCGGCCCCCGAGTTCGACGAGGCCGCCCCGCTCCAGGCCCACGTCACCAACCTGGACGCCGACAACTTCCTCGGCCGTATCGCGCTCTGCCGCGTCGAGCAGGGCGAGCTGCGCAAGGGCCAGACCGTCACGTGGATCAAGCGCGACGGCACCATGTCCAACGTCCGCATCACCGAGCTGCTGATGACCGAGGCGCTCACCCGCAAGCCCGCCGAGGTGGCGGGCCCGGGCGACATCTGCGCCATCGCCGGTATCCCGGACATCATGATCGGCGAGACGCTGGCCGACCCGGAGAACCCGATCGCGCTGCCGCTGATCACGGTCGACGAGCCCGCCATCTCGATGACCATCGGCACCAACACCTCGCCGCTCGTCGGCAAGGGCGGCAAGGGCCACAAGGTCACCGCCCGCCAGGTGAAGGACCGCCTGGACCGCGAGCTGATCGGTAACGTCTCGCTCCGCGTCCTGGACACCGAGCGCCCCGACGCCTGGGAGGTCCAGGGCCGTGGTGAGCTGGCGCTCGCCATCCTGGTCGAGCAGATGCGCCGCGAGGGCTTCGAGCTGACCGTCGGCAAGCCCGAGGTCGTCACCAAGCAGGTCGACGGCAAGACGTACGAGCCGATCGAGCGCATGACGATCGACTCCCCCGAGGAGCACCTCGGCGCCATCACCCAGCTCATGGCGACCCGCAAGGGCCGCATGGAGACCATGACGAACCACGGCTCCGGCTGGGTCCGCATGGAGTGGATCGTCCCGTCCCGCGGCCTCATCGGCTTCCGTACGGAGTTCCTGACCCAGACCCGCGGCACCGGCATCGCGCACTCCATCTTCGAGGGCCACGAGCCGTGGTTCGGCGAGCTGCGCACCCGCCACAACGGTTCGCTGGTCGCCGACCGCTCGGGCTCGGTCACGCCGTTCGCGATGGTCAACCTCCAGGAGCGCGGTGTCATCTTCACCGAGGCCGGCACCGAGGTGTACGAGGGCATGATCATCGGTGAGAACTCCCGCGCCGACGACATGGACGTGAACATCACCAAGGAGAAGAAGCTCACCAACATGCGTGCGGCCTCCGCGGACACCACGGAGAACGTGGTCCCGGCCCGCAAGCTGTCGCTGGAGCAGTCCCTGGAGTTCTGCCGCGAGGACGAGTGCATCGAGGTGACCCCGGAGACCGTGCGGATCCGCAAGGTCGTCCTGGACCAGCGCGAGCGCAGCCGCGCCGCCTCGCGCGCCAAGAACAGCTGACACGGAGCCAGGAGGCGCCTCTGAGCCTCCCCTGAGCCCTTCCGGGGGCCCGGGGGCGGCCGGAGGCATACGCTCCGTATGCGCGGGCCCGTTACGGGACGGAGCACCCCGTCGGACGGACCGTCAGCACAGGCATTGACAGAAGGCCCGGCCCACCGCAGACACTGTGGTGGGCCGGGCCTTCGTCAATTGTTTTTCCTGACCATGGTGTCCGGATATCGGGGGTCGCTCTCCGGAACATGTGTTAACAGTCCGTTTCGGGCGTGTCTGTCTGGGATCGCTTTGTCCGGATTTCGGGCACACGGGAGGGTCTGATGTTGTCAAACCGAGACCCTTTAAGTGTGGTTTACAGCCCGGCCGTACTCAATAGTTGGCTCCATTGAGCTCGGGTCAATGGGTCACGCACTGTGGGGAGTGCCGACTCACGAGCACACTCGGGGCACTGAACGATCACCGTCAGGGGTGTCGGTGAATCTCTCCAGTGCCCTTCTTGTAGTCAAAAGTGGACTCATGAGGAGGAAACCCATGCGCGGTGCCAAGAGCGCCAAGTGGGTCGCGGGAGCGGCCGTCATCGCCCTGGCCGCGACTGCCTGTGGCGGCGGTAGCAGCGACGAAGGCAAGAAGAACACGTCGGGACAGCCCGCCGGTTACGTCTCGATCGACGTCGGTGAGCCCCAGAAGCCTCTGATGCCGGCCGACACGAACGAGAGCAACGGCTCCTACGTCATCCAGTCGCTGTTCACCCAGCTGCTGGACTTCGACGACAAGGGCGAGATCGTCTACACGAACGCCGAGTCCGTCGAGACCGAGGACTCCAAGCTGTGGACCGTCAAGCTCAAGTCCGGCTGGAAGTTCCACAACGGTGAGGCCGTGACCGCGCAGTCGTACATCGACGCGTGGAACTGGTACGCCAACGTCGACAACAAGCAGCAGAACGCGTTCTGGTTCTCCGACATCAAGGGCTACGAGGACGTCCACCCCGAGAAGGGTGCGCCCAAGGCCAAGGAGATGTCCGGCCTGAAGGCCGTGGACGACACCACGTTCACGATCGAGCTGAGCAACAAGGTCCCGTACTTCAACTACAAGCTCGGCTACGCGACGTTCGCGCCGCTGCCCAAGGTCTTCTACGACGACCCGAAGGCGTTCGGCCAGAAGCCGATCGGCAACGGCCCGTACACGTTCGAGAAGTGGACCCACAAGAAGCTCATCCAGGTCAAGGCCTGGCCCGAGTACCAGGGTCCGAACAAGGCTGCCAACAAGGGCATCCAGTTCAAGAACTACTCGACCGTCGAGGCCGCGTACACCGACCTCGTCTCCGGCAACCTGGACATGATCCGCCAGGTCGGCCCGCGTGACCTCCCGAAGTACAAGACGGACCTCGGTGACGGCGCCATCGACCAGCCGTACGCGGCGATCCAGTCGCTGAACCCGGCGTTCTACTCGGACACGTTCAAGGACATCGACCCCAAGGTCCTCCAGGGTCTGTCCATGGCGATCGACCGTGACACCATCACGAAGACCGTCCTGAACGGCACCCGCATCCCGGCGACGAGCTTCACGCCTCCGCAGGTCAAGGGCAACCAGACCCTCGACTCGGACATCCTGAAGTACAACCCGGCCAAGGCCAAGGAGCTCATCAAGGCCGGCGGCGGCGTCCCGGGCAACAAGTTCACCATCCAGTACAACGCCGACGGTGGGCACAAGGAGTGGGTGACCGCTGTCTGCGAGTCCATCCGCAACGCCACCGGGGTCGACTGCGTGGGCGACGCCAAGCCGGACTTCCCGACCGACCTCGAAGCGCGTGACAACAACGAGGTCAAGGGTGTCTACCGCGGTGGCTGGGTGGCCGACTACCCCGTCAACGTGAACTTCCTCAAGGAGCTCTACCACTCCAAGGCGGAGTCGAACAACGGTCGGTTCGCCGACAAGGAGATCGACGAGCTGATGGCGAAGGGCGACAAGGCTGACTCCCTGGAGGAGTCCGTCGCCGCCTACCAGGAGGTCGAGAAGGCCCTGGTGGACAAGATGCCCGCCATCCCGCTCTGGTACTACGCCATCAACGGCGGCCACGGCAAGAACGTCGACAACGTCAAGGTCGACTTCCACGGTGACCTCGAACTGACCGGCGTCACCACCAAGTAACGCCTGCGGGTCATTCCCCAACTGGCCGTCATCCGCCCGCACCGCACGTCGGCGCGGCCGGAGGCGTGGGGGTCGTCTCTGCGAAGAGGCGGCCCCCACGCCGCAGTTATCCCCACACGGAGGCACCCATGGGGCGTTATGTCGCACGACGACTGCTCCAGATGATCCCGGTCTTCATCGGGTCGACCCTGCTGGTCTTCCTGATGATGTACGCACTGCCCGGCGACCCCGTCAGAGCACTTGCCGGTGAACAGCACGTAGATGCATCGCAGATCGCCGCTCTCAAGGCCGAGTACGGCCTCGACCAGCCGATCTGGCAACAGTATTTGGACTACCTGGGCAAGCTTTTGTTCAAGGGTGACCTCGGGGTCCAGATCGGGACACAGCGTCCCGTTGCCGAAGTCATCGCCGACGCTTACCCGATCACCGTCAGACTGGCGATCTTCGCCTTCGTCTTCACGGTCGTCGCCGGTATCTCGCTCGGCATCATCGCCGGCCTGAAGGCGGAATCGCTCCGGGACCGCGGTCTGCTCGGTCTGACGCTGGTGCTGATCTCCATGCCGTCCTTCGTGCTGGGCTTCCTCGTTCAGTACTTCTTCGCGTTCCAGCTCGGCATCGCCAAGCCCAACGTGAGTCTCGAACCCACCAACGGCGAATTGATCATGCCGGCCATCGTGCTGGCGTCGCTGTCCCTCGCCTACGTGGCCCGGCTCACCCGTACCTCGGTCGCCGAGAACATCCGCGCCGACTACATCCGTACGGCTGTCGCCAAGGGCCTGCCGCGCCGCCGCATCGTCGGCATCCACCTGATGCGCAACTCGCTCATCCCGGTCGTCACCTTCCTCGGCACCGACATCGGCGCTCTGATGGGCGGCGCGATCGTGACCGAGGGCATCTTCAACATCAAGGGCGTCGGATCGCTCGTCTTCGAGGCGCTCTCCAAGCGTGAAGGCGCGACTGTCGTCGGCGTCGTGACGCTGCTCGTCATCGTCTACCTCGTCTGCAGCCTGCTCGTCGACCTGCTCTACGCGGTCCTGGACCCGAGGATCCGGTATGCCTGACACCACCGCACTCACCAAGAGCACCGACGCTTCGGCCGCCGCAGCTCAGACGCCGTCCACGACGGACACCGGGCCCCTGCCCGGCAAGCCGCGCAGCCTCTGGTCGGATGCCTGGCACGATCTGCGCCGCAACCCGCTCTTCCTCGTCTCCATGGTGCTGATCCTGCTGCTCACCGTCATGGCGATCTTCCCGGGTCTGTTCACCAGCGCCTCGCCGCGCGACGCCAACCTGGCCGAGCACTACCTCCAGAAGCCGAACTGGGGGCACTTCTTCGCCCCCGACTGGCTCGGTTACGACGTCCAGGGCCGTTCCATCTACGCGCGTCTGATCTACGGAGCCCGCGCGTCCATCATGGTCGGCGTGATCGTGACCATCGCCGTCACCATCACCGGCCTGGTGATCGGGATGCTCGCCGGATACTTCGGCGGCTGGATCGACACGATCCTCTCCCGGATCACCGACGTCTTCTTCGGCGTCCCCTTCATCGTCGGCGCCATGGTCATCCTGACCACCTTCGAGGAGCGCTCCGTCTGGGTCGTGATCCTCTCGCTGTCCTTCCTCGGCTGGACGTCCATCGCCCGTGTCGCCCGTGGCTCGGTCATCACGATCAAGCAGGCCGACTACGTGGTCGCCGCCAAGGCGCTGGGCGCCTCCACCACCCGGATCATGACGCGGCACATCCTGCCGAACGCCATCGCTCCGGTGATCGTGGTCGCCACCATCGCGCTCGGCGGCTACATCGCCGCCGAGGCCACCCTGTCGTTCCTCGGTATCGGCCTCGCCGAGCCGACGGTCTCGTGGGGTATCGATGTCTCCGCCGCGAAGGACCAGCTCCGCAACGTTCCGACGGTCCTGATCATCCCCTCGGTGATGGTCTCGATCACGGTGCTGTCCTTCCTGATGTTCGGCGATGCGGTCCGCAACGCCCTCGACCCCAAGATGCGCTGAGGGAGGCGTTCGTGACCACCATCGACAAGACGGCTCACGTCCCCGCACCGCGGGAGTCCGTGAGTGGCGACGGTCCACTGCTCGACGTCCGTGACCTGCACGTGGAGTTCCACACCCGCGACGGTGTGGCCAAGGCGGTCAACGGTGTGAACTACACCGTCAGCGCCGGCGAGACGCTCGCCGTGCTCGGTGAGTCCGGCTCCGGCAAGTCCGTGACCGCGCAGACCATCATGGGCATCCTCGACATGCCGCCCGGGAAGATCACGCAGGGCGAGATCCTCTTCCGCGGCCAGGACATGCTGAAGATGTCCAACGAGGAGCGCCGGAAGATCCGCGGCAGCAAGATCGCGATGATCTTCCAGGACGCGCTGTCCTCCCTGAACCCGGTCCTCACCGTCGGCTACCAGCTCGGCGAGATGTTCCGGGTGCACCAGGGTCTGTCCCGCAAGGACGCCAAGGCCAAGTCCATCGAGCTGATGGACCAGGTCAAGATCCCGGCGGCGGCGGCCCGCATCTCGGACTACCCGCACCAGTTCTCCGGCGGTATGCGCCAGCGCATCATGATCGCCATGGCGCTGGCCCTGGAGCCGGACCTGATCATCGCCGACGAGCCGACCACCGCGCTCGACGTGACGGTGCAGGCCCAGGTCATGGACCTGCTGGCCGAGCTGCAGCGCGAGTACAACATGGGTCTGATCCTGATCACCCACGACCTCGGCGTCGTCGCCGACGTCGCGGACAAGATCGCCGTGATGTACGCGGGCCGGATCGTGGAGACGGCCCCGGTCGGCGAGCTGTACAGCCGCCCGGCCCACCCGTACACCAGGGGTCTGCTCGACTCGATCCCGCGCCTGGACCAGAAGGGCCAGGAGCTCTACGCGATCAAGGGGCTGCCGCCCAACCTGACGCGTATCCCGGCGGGCTGTGCCTTCAGCCCGCGCTGCCCCAAGGCACAGGACATCTGCCGTACCGAGATTCCGCCGCTCGCCCCCGTGACCGAGCAGGACGGCCTCGAGCTGGTCGGCCGCGGCAGCGCGTGCCACTTCTGGAAGGAGACGATCCATGGCTGAGCTCAAGAAGGAGCAGGGGCCCGTGGACGCCACCCCGAACGTCTCCGAGGTGGAGACGGTGGACGCCGCGACCGAGGCGGAGGCCGTAGCCGCCATCGACGCGCCCGTCAGCCAGGGCGAGCCGATCCTCCAGGTGCGCAACCTGGTCAAGCACTTCCCGCTGACCCAGGGCATCCTCTTCAAGAAGCAGATCGGCGCGGTCAAGGCCGTCGACGGCATCTCCTTCGACCTGTACGCCGGTGAGACCCTCGGCATCGTCGGCGAGTCCGGCTGTGGCAAGTCCACGGTCGCCAAGCTCCTGATGACTCTGGAGCGGGCGACGGCCGGCGAGGTCTTCTACAAGGGCCAGGACATCACCAAGCTGTCCGGGCGCGCGCTGAAGGCGGTCCGCCGCAACATCCAGATGGTGTTCCAGGACCCGTACACCTCGCTGAACCCGCGGATGACGGTCGGCGACATCATCGGGGAGCCCTTCGACATCCACCCCGAGGTGGCCCCGAAGGGCGACCGGCGCCGCCGCGTCCAGGAGCTCCTGGACGTCGTGGGTCTGAACCCGGAGTACATCAACCGGTACCCGCACCAGTTCTCCGGCGGCCAGCGCCAGCGCATCGGCATCGCCCGCGGCCTCGCGCTCAACCCGGAGATCATCATCTGCGACGAGCCGGTCTCCGCGCTCGACGTGTCGGTGCAGGCCCAGGTCATCAACCTGATGGAGAAGCTCCAGGACGAGTTCAACCTGTCCTACGTCTTCATCGCGCACGACCTGTCCATCGTCCGGCACATCTCCGACCGGGTCGGCGTGATGTACCTCGGCAAGATGGCCGAGATCGGCACGGACACCCAGATCTACGACCACCCGACGCACCCCTACACCCAGGCGCTGCTGTCGGCGGTCCCGGTCCCCGACCCGTCGGCCCGCGAGGGACGCGAGCGGATCATCCTCACCGGTGACGTTCCGTCACCGGCGAACCCGCCCTCGGGCTGCCGCTTCCGCACCCGCTGCTGGAAGGCGGAGGAGCGCTGCGCGACGGAGGAGCCCCTGCTGGCGATCCCCGAGCGCTTCGTCTCGGCGGCCACCCCGGCCGCGCACGAGTCGGCGTGCCACTTCGCCGAGGAGAAGGACGTCGTACACGCGGCGTAACCGCTCCCGCAGGTCGAACGACCGAGGCCCGGCCCCTTCCGAAGGGGCCGGGCCTCCGTCGTGTCCGCCGCCCTCCTGCCCGTACGGGGCAACACCGCATGCGATACATGGCGCAATGAGGTGATATGAGGCATTGAGCTACTCGATGACTCTAGGAGGCACTTCATGCGCGGAGCCACACAGGTCAGGTGGGCCGCATGTGCGGTGGCCGTCGCCCTGGCAGCGACGGCCTGCGGCGGCGGTGACGGCGACGGTGGCGGCAGCGGCGGCGCCGACGGCATCGTCAGCTCCTCCTGGGGAGACCCGCAGAACCCGCTGGAGCCGGCCAACACCAACGAGGTCCAGGGCGGCAAGGTCCTCGACATGGTCTTCCGCGGACTCATCCGCTACGACCCGAAGACCGGCGAGGCCCAGAACATGATCGCCGAGTCCATCGACTCGACGGACTCCCAGAACTTCACGATCAAGCTCAAGGACGGCTGGACGTTCTCCAACGGCGAGAAGGTCACCGCCAACTCCTTCGTCGACGCCTGGAACTACGGCGCGGCCCTGAAGAACAACCAGAAGAACGCCTACTTCTTCCAGTACATCGAGGGCTACGACAAGGTCCACCCGGAGTCCGGGTCCGCCTCCGCCGAGACCATGTCAGGACTGAAGGTCGTCGACGACCTGACCTTCACCGCCAAGCTCACCCAGAAGTTCTCCCTGTGGCCCGACACCCTCGGCTACTCCGCCTTCGTCCCGCTGCCCAAGGCGTTCTACGACGACCGCGACGCGTGGCTCTCCAAGCCCGTCGGGAACGGCCCGTACACCATCGAGTCGTACGCCAAGGGCTCCTCGATGAACCTCCGCAGGTGGGACGAGTACCCCGGCGACGACAAGGCGAAGAACGGCGGCGTCGACCTCAAGGTCTTCACCGACAACAACACCGCCTACACCGACCTGACCGCGGGCAACCTCGACCTCGTCGACGACGTGCCCGCCTCCCAGCTCCGCAACGTCGAGGCGGACCTCGGCGACCGGTACATCAACACCCCCGCCGGCATCATCCAGACCATCGCCTTCCCCTTCTACGAGGCGGACTGGGACACCGACGACGCCCGCAAGGTCCGCCAGGGCCTCTCGATGGCGATCAACCGCCCGCAGATCACCGACCAGATCTTCCAGAAGACCCGCACCCCCGCATCCGACTGGACCTCCCCGGTCCTCGGCGCGGAGGGCGGCTTCAAGGAAGGGCTCTGCGGCAAGGAGTGCACGTACAACAAGGCCGAGGCGAAGAAGCTGATCGACGAGGGCGGCGGCATCCCCGGCGGCCAGCTGAAGATCTCGTACAACGCGGACACCGGCTCCCACAAGGAATGGGTCGACGCCGTCTGCAACAGCATCAACAACGTCATGGGCAACAACAAGGCCTGCGTCGGCGGACCCGTCGGCACCTTCGCCGACTTCCGCGCCCAGGTCTCCACCCAGAAGCTCACCAGCGCCTGGCGCGCGGGCTGGCAGATGGACTACCCGCTGATCCAGAACTTCCTCCAGCCGCTCTACTACACCAACGCCCCGTCCAACGACGGCAAGTGGAGCAACCAGCAGTTCGACGACCTGGTCGACAAGGCCAACGCCGAGAGCGACAAGGCCAAGGCGGTCACCACCTTCCAGGACGCGGAGAAGATCCTCGTCACGGAGATGCCGGTCATCCCACTCTGGTACCAGAACGGCAGCGCCGGCTACTCGGACCGGGTGGACAACGTCGCGCTGAACCCGTTCAGCGTCCCGGTCTACGAAGAGATCACCGTCAAGTGACGCGCTGAGCGATGCGGACGGCCGGGACGCCCCGACACACCGGCGCCCGGCCGTCCGCGCACTCCATGCACCCTCCGCCCGGTACTGCTCGAACTTAGGGGGTGCCTTGCCGGCCAGGCCGGGCTCGCGGGGTCTGGCACCGCACCTCGCGGCGTTGTCGTCGGTCACCGACGCTCCGCGTCGACTCCCTCCTCCGCCTTGCGATGCACGGCACCAGACCCCGCTCCCTGATCCGGCCTGACCGACAAGGCACCCCCCAACCCCCGGAGCCCCTCATGGGACGTTATGTGATCCGGCGGCTGCTGCAGATGATCCCCGTCTTCTTCGGCACCACGCTGTTGATCTTCCTCATGGTGAACGTGATGGGCGACCCCATCGCGGGCCTCTGCGGCGACCGCCAGTGCGACCCGGCCACCGCCGCCCAGCTTCGGGCCGAGTTCGGCCTCGACAAGCCGGTCTGGCAGCAATACCTCACCTACATGGGCAACGTGTTCACCGGCGACTTCGGCACCGCGTTCAACGGGCAGAAGGTCACCGAGCTGATGGCCACCGCCTTCCCCATCACGATCCGGCTCACCATCGTCGCGGTCGTCTTCGAGGTCGTCATCGGAATCAGCCTCGGAGTCGTCACCGGTCTGCGGCGCGGCCGCCCCGTCGACACCACCGTCCTCATCCTGACGCTGATCGTCATCGCCATCCCCACCTTCGTCACCGGCCTGCTGCTCCAGCTCCTCCTGGGCGTCAAGTGGGGCATCATCAAGCCCTCGGTCTCCGCCGACCCCACCTTCGACGAACTCCTCGTCCCCGGGCTCGTCCTCGCCTCGGTCTCGCTCGCCTACGTCACCCGGCTCACCCGGACCTCGATCGCCGAGAACGCCCGCGCCGACTACGTACGCACCGCCGTCGCCAAGGGCCTGCCCCGCCGCCGGGTCGTCGTACGGCACCTGCTGCGCAACTCGCTCATCCCCGTCGTCACCTTCATCGGCACCGACGTGGGCGCGCTGATGGGCGGGGCCATCGTCACCGAGCGGATCTTCAACATCCACGGCGTCGGCTACCAGCTCTACCAGGGCATCCTGCGGCAGAACTCCCAGACCGTCGTCGGCTTCGTCACGATCCTCGTCCTGGTCTTCCTGGCCGCCAACCTGATCGTCGACCTCCTGTACGCCGTACTCGACCCGAGGATCCGCTATGCCTGAGCCGCAGACCCCGGACGAAGCGATCTCCCAGGCGGGCGCCGGCGGCGCGACGGACCTCGCCATGGAGGAGGGCACCAGCCTGGAGAAGAACCCGGGCGGCCCCGACGGCACCGGGCCCGCCGGAAAGCCGCGCAGCCTCTGGTCCGACGCCTGGCGCGACCTGCGGCGCAACCCGGTCTTCATCATCTCCTCGCTGGTCATCCTCTTCCTGGTGATCATCTCGATCTGGCCCTCGCTCATCGCGAGCGGCGACCCCCTCCAGGCCAACCTGGACGACGCCCAGAAGGGCTCCGAACCCGGCCACCCCTTCGGCTTCGACCCGCAGGGCCGCGACGTCTACACCCGCGTCGTCTACGGCACCCGCACCTCGGTGACCGTCGGCGTCTGCGCCACCCTCGGCGTCGCGATCCTCGGCAGCGTCCTCGGCGGACTCGCGGGCTTCTTCGGCGGCTGGTGGGACGCGATCCTCTCCCGCCTCACCGACGTCTTCTTCGGCATCCCCGTCGTCCTCGGCGGCCTGGTCTTCCTCTCCGTCGTCACCAGCTCCACCGTCTGGCCCGTCGTCGGGTTCATCGTCCTGCTCGGCTGGCCCCAGATCGCCCGCATCGCCCGCGGCTCGGTCATCACCGCCAAACAGAACGACTACGTCCAGGCGGCCCGCGCGCTGGGCGCCTCCAACTCCCGGATGCTGCTGCGCCACATCACCCCGAACGCCATCGCCCCCGTCATCGTCGTGGCGACCATCGCGCTCGGCACGTACATCTCGCTGGAGGCGACCCTGTCCTTCCTCGGCGTCGGACTGAAGGACCCGGCCGTCTCCTGGGGCATCGACATCTCCGCCGCCGCCAACTACATCCGCAACGCCCCGCACATGCTGCTCTGGCCCGCCGGCGCGCTGGCGGTCACCGTGCTCGCGTTCATCATGCTCGGCGACGCGGTACGCGACGCCCTCGACCCCAAGCTGCGCTGAGGAGCCGGTTGCCATGTTGCTCGAAGTGCGCGATCTGTACGTGGAGTTCCACACCCGCGAAGGCGTCGCCAAGGCCGTCAACGGAGTCAACTACTCGGTGGCCGAGGGCGAGACCCTCGCCGTTCTCGGCGAGTCCGGCTCCGGCAAGTCCGTCACCGCCCAGGCGGTCATGGGCATCCTCGACATGCCGCCCGGGAAGATCGCCGGCGGGGAGATCCTCTTCAAGGACCAGGACCTGCTGAAGCTCAAGCCGGACGAGCGGCGCAAGATCCGCGGCCAGGAGATGGCCATGATCTTCCAGGACGCCCTGTCCTCGCTGAACCCGGTCCTCACCGTCGGCCAGCAGCTCGCCGAGATGTTCGTCGTGCACCGCGGCATGTCCCGCAAGGACGCCAAGGCCAAGGCCGTCGAACTGATGGACCGGGTCCGCATCCCCGCCGCGAAGGAACGCGTCAACCAGTACCCGCACCAGTTCTCCGGCGGTATGCGCCAGCGCATCATGATCGCCATGGCGATGGCCCTGGAACCGTCCCTGATCATCGCCGACGAGCCCACCACCGCCCTCGACGTCACCGTCCAGGCCCAGGTCATGGACCTCCTCGCGGAACTCCAGCGCGAGCTGAACATGGGCCTCATCCTGATCACCCACGACCTCGGCGTCGTCGCCGACGTCGCGGACAAGATCGCCGTGATGTACGCGGGCCGGATCGTCGAGACCGCCCCCGTCCACGAGATCTACAAGGCCCCCGCCCACCCGTACACCAAGGGCCTCCTCCAGTCGATCCCGCGCCTGGACCAGAAGGGCCGGGAGCTGTACGCGATCAAGGGCCTGCCGCCCAACCTCATCCGCATCCCGCCCGGCTGCGCCTTCAACCCCCGCTGCCCGATGGCCCAGGACGTGTGCCGCAGCGATGTGCCGCCGCTCTACGAGGTCGACGAACAGCGCCGCAGCGCCTGCCACTTCTGGAAGGAGACGCTCGATGCACGCTGACCACGACGGGAACGGGAAGACCGGTGGCGGCGCGGCCGGCTCCACCCTGCTCTCCCAGGCGAACGAGGACGCGACCGCCCCGTACACCGAGGGCGACCCGATCCTCCAGGTGCGCGGCCTCGCCAAGCACTACCCGCTCACCCAGGGCATCCTCTTCAAGCGGCAGATCGGCGCGGTCAGGGCCGTCGACGGCGTCGACTTCGACCTGTACGCGGGCGAGACGCTGGGCATCGTGGGGGAGTCGGGCTGCGGCAAGTCCACCGTCGCCAAGATGCTCGTCCACCTGGAACGCCCCACCGCCGGGGCGATCCGCTACAAGGGCGAGGACATCTCCAAGCTGTCCGGCCGGGCGCTGAAGGCGGTGCGCCGCAACATCCAGATGGTGTTCCAGGACCCGTACACCTCGCTGAACCCGCGGATGACGGTCGGCGACATCATCGGGGAGCCGTACGAGATCCACCCCGAGGTGGCCCCGAAGGGCAGCCGCCGCCGGCGCGTGCAGGACCTGCTGGACGTCGTCGGGCTCAACCCGGAGTACATCAACCGCTATCCGCACCAGTTCTCCGGCGGCCAGCGCCAGCGCATCGGCATCGCGCGCGGCCTGGCCCTCAACCCGGAGATCATCGTCGCCGACGAACCGGTCTCCGCGCTCGACGTGTCCGTCCAGGCCCAGGTGGTCAACCTGCTGGACCGGCTCCAGGCGGAGTTCAACCTCAGCTTCGTCTTCATCGCGCACGACCTCTCGATCGTCCGGCACATCTCCGACCGGGTCGGCGTGATGTACCTGGGCCGGATCGTGGAGATCGGCTCCGACGCGGAGATCTACGACCACCCCACCCACCCGTACACCCAGGCACTGCTGTCCGCCGTCCCCGTCCCCGACCCGACCGCCCGCGAGCACCGGGACCGGATCATCCTGCACGGCGACGTCCCCTCGCCCGCCAACATCCCCTCCGGCTGCCGCTTCCGCACCCGCTGCTGGAAGGCGCAGGAGCGATGCGAGCTGGAGGTCCCGCTGCTGGCGGTCCCCGCGGAGTTCCGGCACGTCGACACCCCGGCCCGGCACGACTCCGCGTGCCACTTCGCGGAGGAGAAGCGCGTGGTGCCGCCGGAGGGCGAGCTGGAGATCCCGGGGCCCGCGGAGGCGCCGGGGGACGGGGAGGCGCCGGGGGACGCGGAGACCTCCGAGTCAGGGGAGGACGAAACGTCATGAACCGGCGTCAGCATCGTTAACACGTAAGCAACTCCGCCGTCGCCGCTCCGATATACGAACGCCCCATGCTGAACAGCGTACGGCCGTGCGGGTGCCGTGGTCCGGCCGGAGCGTCGTCCTGGCGCTCCGGCCGGTCGCCCGCCGCCACCGCCCCGCCCCCGAACGCCCTTGTTCATCCGGCCGGGGCAATGGAGTATCAGCGGGTGACACTTACACGGGGAGCAAGAATCACCGGCGCCGTTCTGTGCGCGGTGCCGGCACTGATGGCCGTCGCCTGGATCGTGCGCGACTTCCAGGTGGTCGACGGACCGGAAATGCTCGGGGACATCTGGGCGGGAGCCGCGAACCCCTGGGGCATGCCGTCGCTCACCACCACCGCCACCAGCCTCGTCCTGCTGGTCGTCCATACCGCCGCCGCTGTGGCGGTACTCCGGTCCGCCCTGGCGTCTCCGGTCCTGATCACCACCGGAATCGTCACGTTCGCCGTGCGGCTGCCCGGTGTCTGGACCATCGCCGACTCGCCGTTCCCGGAGGAACTGCGCGACCGGGCGCTGCTCACCACGTACGCGGCCCTGGTGGCCGGACTCGCCATGGTCGTCGTCGGGGTGGCGGGCCGCCGCCCGGTGGCGCACGGCGAGGAGAGGCCCGCCGGACCGGGCCGGGGGCCGGGGTGGCCGCCTTTCTGCTCCTCGGTTTCCAGGCGGTGGTCTTCGCGGGCTGGGAGATCCGGCAGACGTTCGTCTTCCCGGACGGGCTGTATCCCGCGTGGTTCACGGGCGGGAGGCCCATGGTCATCCCGCTGACCGAGGCGCCGCCCGGCTGGATCAACGTGGTGCTCATCCTGATGTTCCTGGTGGCGGCCGTCGGCGCGGTCGCCGGGGCGGCCTACGCGCGCCCGCTCGGCCTGATCGCGGGCGGGTTCCTGCTCTCGTCCGGAGTGCTGGGCGTGGGGCGGGGCATCCGCTTCGAGTTGTTCGAGCGGTTCACCTCCCAGGACATCGAGACGCAGCTGAACACACTGAGCTTCGTCGCCTCGCTCATCGCCGGCGCCGCCGTGCTCCTCCTCCTCGCCCGCAAGGGTGTCGAGCGGAGTCCCGCAGGCGGTGCCCCGGGCCCGTGGGGAGGCGGCGGGCCGTGGGGTGTCCAGCCCTCCGGATACCCGCCTCCGCAGGCGGCGCCCGGGGAGCCGCCGCAGACCCCCGGCTTCGGGCCGCCACCTGGCGGCGGCTTCGGGCCCCCGCCCTCGTCCCCGCCGCCCCGGTGGTGAACCGGGGGCGGACGGGGCGCGGCGGGCGGCTCAGGCGCCGGACATCCCCAGCGACCGCTTGAGGAAGTCCACCTGGAGCAGGAGCAGGTTCTCCGCGACCTGCTCCTGCGGCGTCATGTGCGTCACCCCGCTCAGCGGCAGCACCTCGTGCGGCCGCCCGGCCGCCAGCAGTGCCGAGGACAGCCGCAGGGCGTGCGCGACCACCACGTTGTCGTCGGCGAGCCCGTGCACGATCATCATCGGCCGGGCCTCGTCGGCGGCCTCGGAGAGACCGTCGTCGGTGAGCAGCGAGTTGTACGCGTACACCTCCGGCTGCTTCGCCGGGTCCCCGAGGTAGCGCTCGGTGTAGTGGGTGTCGTACAGCCGCTGGTCCGTCACCGGGGCGCCCACGACCGCCGCGTGGAAGACGTCGGGCCGCCGCAGCACGGCCAGCCCCGCCAGATAGCCGCCGAAGGACCAGCCCCGGATCGCCACCCGGGACAGATCCAGCGGGAACCGGTCCGCCAGCCCGTGCAACGCCTCGACCTGGTCCTCCATGGTCAGCACGAGGTTGTCCCGCACCGCCTTCTCCCAGGCCGGCGAGCGGCCCGGCGCGCCCCGGCCGTCCGCCACGACCACCGCGAAGCCCTGGTCCGCGAACCACTGCGAGGTCAGATGCGGGTTGTGGGCGGCGACCACCCGGCGGCCGTGCGGCCCGCCGTACGGATCCAGCAGGACCGGAAGGGGACCGTCCGACTCCCGGTAGTCCGACGGAAGCAGCACGGCGCACGGAATCCGCCGTGCGCCCCCTCGGTGAGGGTCACGCGGGCGGCGAGCACCGGCTCCTGGGCGAAGCTCGCGACGCGGACCAGCCGCTTGCCGTCCCGTACCACCCACGCGGCGGTTCCGGGCTCCTCGGGGACGGCCGAGACCACCACCGACAGAGCGCCCGAGCGGACCGCGGAGTGCACACCCACCCCTTCGGAAATCCGCTCGATTCCCAGCTCGTTGACCCGGTACACGTGGATCTGTCCGATCTCCGGCTCGACCGCGTCTTCACCGGCCACCGCCGAGATCAGGATGTCCGAATCGCCGATGTCCAGCACCGCCTGGACGTGCAGTTGCGACCCGGTGAGCGGCCGGTCCCCGACCGCCAGCACCCGGGCGCCGCCCTCGTCCGCGATCCGCACCAGCCGCCCGTCCGGCGCCCACGCGGGCACTCCCGGGAAGAGATCCAGCCAGACCGGATCCTCGTCGACATGGACGATCCGAGTCGCGCCGGTCTCCGGGTCCACCGCCAGATACCGCTGACTGCGCTGGTCACGGGCCTGCACCAGCAGCAGCGGAGCACCCGCGGACGACCAGTGCACCTGGGCCAGGTACGGGAACGCCTCCCGGTCCCAGACCACTTCGGTACGGTCCCCCTCCAGGTCCATGACGAAGAGCCGCACCTCCGCGTTGGGCGTCCCCGCCGCCGGGTAGGCGACCTCGGCCGGCTTGCGCCCGGGGTGTGCGGGATCGGCGATGTACCAGCGCTGTACGGGGCTCTCGTCGGCCCGCGCCACCAGCAGCCGGTCCGACTCGGGCGACCACCAGAAACCCCGGTAGCGGTGCATCTCCTCGGCCGCGATGAACTCGGCCAGACCATAGGTGACCTGGGGGTCCTCCGGCTCGGCCAGCGCCCGGTCGCCGTCGCCCGTCGCGTCCACCACCCGCAGCGCGCCCTTGGCCACGTACGCGATGCGCCGGCCGTCGGGGGACGGGCGGGGGTCGATCACCGGGCCCGGCACCGGCAGCGCCCGCGCGGTCCCGGCCCGCAGCTCGGCCACGTACACCTTTCCGGACAGCGCGAACGCGGCCAACTCCGCCGCCGCGTCCACCGCGTAGGAGACGATCCCCGACGAACCCTCCCGGGTCCGCTCCCGCCGGGCCCGCTCCTGCGCCGACAGCTTCTCCGCCGAACCGCCCAGCAGGACGTCCGGATCGGCGGCGATCCGCTCCTCTCCGGTCGCCGGGTCGAGCACCCACAGCCGGGTGGTCCGGTCCGTACCGGAGGTGGACCGGAGGAAGATCACACGTGTCTCATCCGGTGAGACGGTGAAGGCGCGAGGTGCGCCGAGAGTGAAGCGCTGGGTCCGGGCGTGCTGGCGGGGAAAGGACAGCTTCTGCGAGGTCATGGCCCCGAACTTAGCCCGCAACTCGGCCACGGGGCACGGTTCGTGCGCCCCTCGTGCTGCTGTGCCCCGATCAATGCGTTGGCACGGAAAGTTATGATCCGTAGCGCTCGGTGGGTAAGAACCTGCTGGCTCCGTGTACCCCCATTCCGACCGTCCGAACGTACCGATGGAGGTGAACCGCCGTGGCGCTCTCGATTTCGGCGGTAGTGCTGCTGGCGATCATCGTCTTCCTGCTGATCCGGAAATCCGGACTGAAGGGAGGGCACGCGGTGGTCTGCATGCTGCTCGGGTTCTACATCGCGAGCTCGTCCATCGCACCGACCATCTCCGATCTGACGACCAACGTGGCGGGAATGATCAGCAGCATCAAGTTCTGACTCCGGCGGCCGAGGCCCGGCGGCCGGCGGGCGCAGGGGCGCGGGGGCACGGGGGGCCTCCGGGCTCGTAGGGTGGTCCCCATGAAGGACCTCCCCGCCCGCCGTCTGCTGCTCGTGCACGCGCACCCCGACGACGAGTCGATCAACAACGGCGCCACCATGGCCAGGTACGCGGCCGAGGGCGCCCACGTCACCCTGGTGACGTGCACGCTCGGCGAGGAGGGCGAGGTCATCCCGCCCGCGCTCGCCCGCCTCACCGCCGACCGGGACGACGCGCTGGGCCCCCACCGCGTCGGCGAGCTGGCCGCGGCGATGCAGGAGCTCGGCATCACCGACCACCGCTTCCTCGGCGGCGCGGGCCGCTACCGGGACTCCGGGATGATGGGCGCCGGACAGAACGGCCGCCCCGGCTCCTTCTGGTCCACCCCGGTGGACGAGGCCGCCGCCCACCTCGTCGAGGTGATCCGCGAGGTCCGCCCCCAGGTCCTGATCACCTACGACCCGGACGGCGGCTACGGCCACCCCGACCACATCCAGGCCCACCGCGTCGCGATGCGCGCCGCCGACCTGGCCGCCGACCCGGCGCACGGCTCCGGCGCCCCGCACACCATCGCCAAGATCTACTGGAACCGGGTGGAGCGCGAGGTGCTGGAGGCCGCCTTCGACCGGCTGCGCACCACCGCTCCCGACGCCTTCCCCGGCATCGCCGCCGTGGCCGACGTCCCGGGCGTGACCGACGCGGAGCAGATCACCGCGGAGATCGACGGATCGGCGTACGCCGGGGCGAAGGCGGCGGCGATGCGCGCCCACGCCACCCAGATCGCGGTGGACGGCCCCTTCTTCGCCCTCTCCAACGACCTCGGCCAGCCCCTGCTGACGACCGAGTGCTACCAACTCGTGCGCGGCGTTCGCGGCACGGTGGGAGCGGAGCGCGAGAGCGACCTGTTCGCGGGCCTTCCGGGCGCAGACGCCCCGGACACCGCGGGCGTCCCGGGCGCCGAAGGAGGCGTGGCATGAGCGGCACCCCCAAGAAGCCGCGTGGTCGCGCGGACTCCTCCTACGCGCCGCGACGGAACGCGCCCCCAGGGATCCCGAGCCCATCGGGTTCGCCGCCCGGCCGAACCCGGCCCGGATCGCCGCCTACTTGGGCCTCGCGGTCCTCGGCGCGCTCGTCGCCCTCGCCGGAACCCTCGTCCAAGCGGCCTGGTTCCCGGGCGGGTTGATCATCGCCCTGGTGGGCTCCGCGGGCCTCTTCTACGGCGGCCGGATCCTGACCCGCACCCAGATCGGCGCGCTCGCCCCGGCGGCCGGCTGGTTCATCACCGTGTTCCTCCCGCTGTCCGGCCGGCCGGAGGGCGACTACGTCTTCGGCGACGAACTCGGCCTGGTGTTCTTCATGCTCGGCGGAACGGCCGTCGCTGTGATCTGCGCCACCACCTCGAAAGTGCCGCAATCAGCCATCCACCGTGGCCGGTCCGGCACGTGAAGTGCCAAGTCCGGGTCCGGAAAGACCCCCACAGGTGTGAGGCACGGGTGGAGGTTTCACCCGGTCGCGGAGTGTCCGACGGCGGCGGCCAGTATGGTGGTGCGCGCGCCGAGCCGTCCCCTGGCCTGCGGCATGGGGGAAGTACGGGCGGCGGAGCCAATCGGGAGAACCTGCTTTGAGTCGTGAAACTGACAGTTCGTCCTCCGGGCCCCAGGGCCGCGGCGGAGCCGCGTACCCCTCGGGTACGCCGCCGTACGGATCCCGCCAGTATCCGTCGCTCCACCCGTCGCAGGACGGCTCTGACGAGAACCCGGAATCCGTCGATCCGCCCCGGCCCGAGGAACCGAAGACCGAGACGACGCTGACGACGCGCATCCGGATCAACATCCCCGGCTCGCGTCCCATCCCGCCGGTCGTGATGCGTACGCCGATGGCGGCGAGCGACATCTCCGGCGACGGCCGTTCCGGCGCGGAGCGCACCGGCGCGACCCCGCGCCCCGGCACGCCGCCGACCGCACCGGGCCCCGGTGTGAGCGCGAGCGCCGGATCCTCGGACCGCTCCGGCGGTCCGGGCGCCGGTTCGAACGGCGGCGCGCCCGCGGACCGGTCCCGGGACGGAGGCCCGGCCGCCGACCCGACGCCCGGGGAGAAGCCGGCCCGGGAGAAGAGCGGCAGCGACTGGTTCGCCCCGCGCAAGGCCCCGGCGGCCGGGCTGGCGGCGGCCGGCCAGGGCACCGGTGCGCCCGGTGGCCCCGGCGCAGGCGGTCCCGCCGGCACGGGCGGCCAAGGCGGTCCCGGTGGTCCCGGAGGCCTCGGCGGTCCCGGAGGCCCGGCCTCCGGCGGTCCGGGTTCCGGCGGTCCCGGTGGTGCGCCCGACGGTGGCGCGGGCCGCTCGCGCCCCGACCTGCCGTACTTCTCGGACGCCCCGCAGTCCGGCGGCGGACCGGGTGCGCCCGGCTCCGGCCCCGCGCGCAGCGCTCTCGACAGCTACGGCACCGAACCCCCCGGCGGCGGCCCGCGTGCCACCCCCGGCCCCGGAGTGCGGACGCCCGGCCCGTCCGGCCCCACCACGGGACCGGTCACCGGCACCTCCTCGCTGACCCCGAACCTCGACGGCGTCCCGGGCCTCGGCGGCCCCGGCCCGATGGTCCCGGGCGCCCCCGGCGGCGTACCGCCCCGTATGTCCGACGACACCGCGATCCTCACGCCGCAGGCCCCGGCGCCCGAACCCGGCCCCGGCGGCCATGTCTCGGGCGACACGCTCACGAGCGGCATCCCCGTGGTGCCCAGCGAGCCCCGCGCCACTTTCCCGGGCGGGCCGGGCAACCCCGGCGCCCCGGTGACGGGCCACGGCGGTCCCGGCGGACCGGCCGGACCGGGTGTTCCCACACCGGGTCCCACCGCTCCGCGCCCCGCACCGCAGGCCGCCGCCCCCGCATCCGCCCCCGCGAAGAAGGGCCGCTCCAAGCTGGTCCTGCTCGGGGTGGCCGCGGTCGTACTGCTCGGCATCGCGTACGGGGCGGGCCTCCTGCTGAACCACGCCGAGGTCCCCAAGGGCACCACGGTGCTCGGTGTCGACATCGGTGGCGGCACGAAGGAAGAGGCGGTCACCAAGCTCGAAGCCGCCCTCGGCGAGCGGGCCAAGGCCCCCATGACGCTGTCCGTGGACGGCAAGGCGGAGAAGCTCGACCCCGAGAAGGCCGGTCTCACCCTGGACAGCCAGGAGACCGTGCGCGGCGCGGCGGGCAGCGACTACAACCCCGTCTCGGTGATCGGTTCGCTGTTCGGCGGGGAGCGCCCCGCCGACCCGGTGATCCCGGTCGACGAGGAGAAGCTCGGCGTGGCGCTGACCGACCTGGCGGGCGCTTCCGGCTCGGCCAACGACGGCACGATCCGCTTCGAGCCGAACAAGGCCGTGGCGGTGCCGGGCAAGCCGGGCAAGACGCTGGACGCCGGCCAGTCCCTGATCTCGGTCCGGGACGCCTACCGCGCCCAGGTCCAGACCGGGAAGGCCAACGCGGTCGAACTTCCCGTCACCACCAGCGAGCCCACCATCACCCAGGCCGAACTGAACCGGGCGATGAAGGAGTTCGCCGAGCCCGCGATGTCCGGTCTGATCACCATCAAGGCCGGCCCCAAGCAGATCCAGTTCGGCCCGGCCCGGTCGCTGCCGCAGATCCTGTCCATGAAGCCGGTCGACGGCCGACTGGTCGACGTCTACGACAAGAAGGCGATCGACACGCTTCTGGACGGTGTCTTCGACGGCATCATGGCCGTCAAGGCCGACGGGAAGAAGTACCAGGTCGGCCCGGACGACGTGGCCCAGGCGATGAAGACCGCCCTGGCGGGAAAGACCCCGGCCGAGCGCACGGTCACCATCAGCCTGACCGGCGAGGGCTGAGCCCCGGCGACGGCCGCGCCACCGCTCCACGACTCCGCCCCCGCCCGGGAAACATCCCGGCCGGGGGCGGAGCCGTTCCCCGCTTCCGTACGACTTCCTCAGCCGGAGAGGACTAAGGGAAGTTCACCACCTGGGACGGGACCGTCTCCGTGCCCGACGTCGGGGAGCCGACGTCGTTGATCACGTGCTCGTACTGGCCGTTGCCGCCGAGCGAGACGACGATCAGGCTGTGGAACTTCACGCCGGGCTTCACGGGTGCCTTGAAGCCGTGTTCCTGGACGATGGTCGGGTCGACGTTGTAGTAGCAGTAGCTGCCCATGCCCCAGCCCTCGTGCTGCTCGACCGAGTCGTCGACCCGGTAGGCCGCGTAGCCCTTCGTGTCGCCGTTCTGGATCGCCTCCTGGTTCGGGGCGTCGTAGGCCTTCTCGTTCTGGAAGAAGATCGTGCGGCCGCGTTCGCCGTACCACTCCACGTCGTACTTGTTGAAGTGCTCCACGAACAGGCCGGTCGCCAGGACGTCGTCGCCGTTCACCCGGACCCCGTAGTCGGCCCGGTTGGTCTCCCAGCCCCAGCCGTCGCCGTGGTCCGCCCGCCACACCCAGGTGTGGTCGATGATCGTGTCGTCGCTGTTCACCACGATGCTCGTGGTCGCCTTGCCGGGACCGGCCCCGCCGATCCGTACGAACACGTCCTGCAGCGAGGTGGGGTTGGCGGAGTGGTCGGCCGAGGCGTTCTCGGGGCCGACCTCGATCAGCGTCTCGGAGTTCACCGGTCCCGCGTCGACCAGCAGGCCCGCGAGCCTCACCCCGTCCACGTCACCGACCTTGATCGCGGTCACCCCGTTGTCCGGGATGATCGTGGCCAGCCCGAGGCCGAGGGCCACGGTGTCCGCGCGGTTGATCGTGATCGTCTCGTCGATGTGGTAGACGCCGGGCGTGAAGAGCAGGTGCAGGCCCTGCTCCACGGCCGCGTTGATCGTGGCGGCGTCCGCCCCCTCCTTGACGACGTAGAACTGGTCCAGCGGGATCGACTCGCCGGCGGGGGTGCCGTCGGCCCACGAGACGCCGCGCGCGTTCTCGCGCTTCTCGGGGACGAAGACCTTGTAGTCGGCGCCGTCGAGGTAGAGGAACGGCTTCTCGCGCGAGATGGGTGTGGTGTCGAGCGTGGTGTACGGCGGCTCGGGGAAGCTGTTGGCCGGTGCGCCCTCGACGCCCGAGAACGTCATGTTCCAGACGCCGTTGGTCCAGCCGCCGACCGAGCTGTCGCGGGTGTACCACTGCTGCTGGGAGTACGGGCCGACCGTCCCGTCGATCTTGGAGTCGGCGATGTAGCCGCCGCTGGCCCAGCCGTAACCGTCGGGCGCGAGGTTCAGCCCGCCCTTGACGTGCATCCGGCGGAACGGGGCCGCCTGGGAGACCGCCCAGCGGTTGGTCCCGGAGACCGGGTTGAGCGTCAGGTTCTCCGCCGAACGCCAGAAGTTCTGCGTCGCGTTGCCGTTGAACCAGCCCGCGTCGACCGTCACATCACCGTTGAACGTGGTGTCGTTCGGGTTGAGGCCGAGCCCCGCGATCTGCGTGTAGAAGCCGATCTGCGCGTTGATGTCGTCGTACGTCCCCGGCTTGAACATCAGCGCGTGCCGGTCGAGGCCGAACTGCGCGGACTCCTGCTTCTTGAAGATCTCGTCGACCTTGCCCTGGATGTCGGGGGTCGACGGGTCGAAGACATGGACGTTCGGACCGAGGTCGCCGCCGCCCGGCACGGCCCTGGCCTCCTCGCCGAAGGCGGTCTGGGCCGTGGGCACGGACATCAGCATCGCCACGGCGAGCGCGGCGAACCCGAGGGCCCGGGTGCGCAGGCGGGTGCGTGGGGCGGTGGGGGGAGTGGGGGGAGCATGCATGAGGTACGTCTCCTGGGTCGTGGTACGTGTGCACGACGAACGGGCGAGAGAGCCTGGGGGAGGCCGTGGGAGAGCGCTCTCTCGTTACGCCGATGTTTCCCCTGTGGGCCTGTACGCGTCAAGAGGTGTGCGTCAGGAGCATCGGAAGATGCGGCTGAATCCAACAACTGACCCTGAATGTGGGGAAATTGGCGGTCGCGGCGCGGCGGGGGAGGGGCGCTGACTTCAGAAGCTGATGCCGTGCCCGGTCGAGGCGGTGGACAGGCGGACGCGCCTCGCGCGGGGGACCATGGGGCCATGAGTTCCCCCGCCGGTCCGGAACGCCCACCCCGCGAAGCCGATCAGATCAAGGTCTGGTTCCGGGTGGCCCCGCGCGAGGACGGGCCGCCGCCGTACGAGACCGAGGGGCTGTGGGCGACGCGGCTCGGCCCGGACACCGCGCGGGTGGACAACGTGCCCTTCCTCCGGGACGGGGTCGCCGAGGGCGAGACCGTACGGTTCCGGACGGACGGCGACGGTGTGCACTGGGCCGTCGGCCGGGTGGCGGACTCGGGCAACTGCACGGTCCGGGTACTGCCCGTGCCGGACGGTCCGCTCGGGCACGACGTACGGGCCGTGCACGAGCGGCTCGCCGGATTCGGGCTGACGGGCGAGGTCTTCAGCGCCGATTTCCCGCTGGTCGCCCTGACCGTGCCCGGCGGCGCGGACCTGCGCGGGGTGAAGGCGCTGCTCGCCCGGGGCCGGGACGAGGGCTGGTGGCACTTCGAGGTCTCGTGCGACACGGATGCCTGGCGGTCGGCGTAGCGCTCGGCAGCGGGAGCGTCCACGGGGGCGGGCGCGGCGATGTGCGGAGAGCGCGGCTCTGCGGAGACCGCGCTCGGGGCACGCCTGCGGCTCGCCGATGGCGTGGGGCGCGGGCGGGTTACGCCTCCGGCTCGCCGATCGTCCGGATCACCCGGGCCGGGTTGCCGACCGCCACCACGTTCGCCGGCAGGTCCTTCGTGACGACCGCCCCCGCGCCGACCACCGTGTTCTCACCGATGGTCACCCCGGGGCAGACGATCACCCCGCCGCCCAGCCACACGTTGTCGCCGATGGTGATCGGCTCGGCGGCCTCCCACTTGGCGCGGCGCGGTTCGGGGTCGACGGGGTGGGTCGGGGTGAGGATCTGGACGTTCGGGCCCATCTGGACGTCCGCGCCGATGGTGATGCGGGCGACGTCCAGGAGGACCGCGCCGAAGTTGATGAACGTACGCGGGCCGATGGTGGTCTGGTAGCCGTAGTCGACCCGCAGCGGCGGCCGTACGTCCACACCCTCGCCCACCTCGCCGAGCAGCTCGGCCAGGACGGCGCGCCGGGCCTCGGGGTCGGCGGCCGATGTGGCGTTGTAGCGCTCGCTCAGCACGGCCGCGTGCAGGGCCTCCGCCGCCAGTTCGGGGTCGTCGGCGAGATACAGCTCGCCGGAGAGCATGGCTTCCTTCTGGCTGGGCCTGGCGTTGTCGCTCATGTCGTCTCTTCCGTGCGGGGTGTCCGGGACGCTCGCGGTGACGGTGATCCGTCCGCTGCGAGCAGTCTGCCCCCGTCCGCGTCGGCCGGTGGACGCAGCCCCGGGGCCAGCGCCAGCGTCACCGCCACCGAGAGGCCCGCGACCGCCGCCATGCCCGTCGCGGGGGAGGTCAGCTGAGCGATGCCGCCCGCCACGGCCGCGCCCACCCCCTGCATCGCGAGCATCCCCGAGGAGCTGAGTCCGAGCGCGTGGCCGCTCAGCTCCTGCGGGGTGAGGGCCAGCAGCCGTTCCTGGAGCAGCAGGCTCGCGGCGAAACCCAGGCTCGCCACGGAGACCAGCGTCAGTGCGAGGGGCAGCCCCGGGCGCAGCGCGAAGAGCAGGTAGGGCGCGGCCAGCAGCAGCCGCAGCGGTGCCCCCAGCCGGGCCCGCCACCGGACGGCCGCGAACCGCCCGACCAGCGTGTCCCCGGCCAGCATTCCCAGGGCCCCGCCGGCGAAGAGGAGCCCGGCGTGCCCGGGCGCGTACGCCACGTACAGGGACTCGCAGCCCACGACGAGCCCGTTGGGCACCCACAGCGCCAGGAACACGTACCGGCGCGGCGTGGACGACCAGAGCAGCGCGTTCGTCCGCCGGGTCTCCCCGATCGAGGGCCGGCCGGTCGCCCTCGGGGGCCGGGCGGTCAGCCCGAGCCGGGTCACGCCCGCCGCGACGACGTACAGGCCCGCCCCGACCAGCAGCGTGCCGCGCGCCGAGAACACCGCCACCAGCGCCCCGCCCACCGCGAATCCACAGATCTGCATCGCGCCGCCCGTCATGTTCAGCACCGAGCGGCCGAGCAGGAACCCCTCACGCGGCACGATCTCGTTGAGCAGCCCGTACCGCACGCCCCCGCCCGGCGACGCCGCCACCCCCATCACCAGCAGAACCGCGAACGCGGCCCACAACGGCAGCCCGGGGACGGCCTGGACGCCTGCGGCCCCCGCCGACAGCAGGGCCAGCGCGGTCAGCGCGGCGCGCGGCGGCAGCCGGTCCGCCGCCGACAGCAGGGTGAGCGCCCCGGCCACCTGGGCCAGCGACGGGCCGAACATCGCCAGCGCGGACAGCAGGGGCGAACCCGTCCGGGCGTACACGAGGGTGCCCAGCGCCAGGCCGGTCGCGGTCTGGGCGGCCGTCTGCACGGAGACGGCCGCGAAGAAGGGGGTGAACTCCGGGGTCCGGAACAGTTCGCGGTAGGTGCGCATGGAGGGAGTCTCCGGACGCCGTCACCAGGGCCGTTACTGTTTCGCGCGGACGCGAAAGCCTGGGGCGGGTCGGCCCGGAGGCGACAAGGTGGACAGGAAAGAACGGGGGGTGGTGGGCGTGGGCTGGTGGCAGGTCAGTGCGGACACGCTCGCGAGCAGCCGGTTCGTCGTCTCGCCGCTCGCGGAGGCCGTCGCGAGCCTGCTGCTCCTGGAGCGGGCCACCGCCGCGCACCCGGGGGAGCGCGCCTGGCTGGAGACGCATCTGCCCGCGTACCGGCGGCGGGCGGCCGGGGACCCGGTCTCGGCGCTGGTGATCCGCTGTGCCCTCGCGCCCCGCTGGACCGCCGACTTCCTCACCCCCGCACCCACTCCCGCCCCGCCGGGCCAGTCCCCGCCCTCCTTCGCCGAGGAGCTGGCGCGCATCCGGTCCACCCCGCCCGGCCGGGCGCGCGCCGATCTGGCCGTGGCGCTGGGCGGGCCGCTGCCCGCCGCGCTGGACCGGGACGACCTCGCCGAGCGCGCCGCCGACGCCGTGCAGTGGGTCTGGACGCACACCGTGCTGCCCGACTGGCCGAGGCGGCGGCGGGTCCTGGAGGCCGATGTGGTCGCCCGTACCGCCCAGTTGGGCCGGGCCGGCTGGGCCGAGGCTCTGAACGGTATGCGGCCCGGGGTCCGTTGGCTGGGCGGCAGCCGGTTGCAGATCAACACCTACGACAACCCGCCACGCGAACTGGACCGCGCGCAGCTGCTGTTCATCCCCGTCACCCCGGACCAGTCCTGGGTCTGCTGGGACATCCCGCACCGGTACGGGCTGGTGTACCCGTGCTCCGGCGTGCTCGCCGAGGCCGGACATACACCCGTACCCGCCGCCCTGGGCGCGCTGATCGGCCCCGCGCGGGCGGCCGTCCTGTCGCTGCTGGCCTCCCCGCTCAGCACGACGCAGCTCGTCGCGCTGACCGGCCAGGGGCTGGGCTCGGTCGGCCGGCATCTGCGGATCCTGCTGGACGCCGGACTGGTCCGCCGCCGCCGGGCGGGCCGCTCCGTGCTCTATTTCCGTACCGAGGCGGGCGACATCCTGGCGCGTGGCGCGGGCTGAGAAGAGGCGAGAGCGCCCGGTGCACGCCCCCGCGCGCCCCCGGGCCGGGGCCTTGCCTGGCGGGGCGACGAGCGGATACGCATCAGTACGGGGTGCGCTCCGCATGGTTGGCGCGCATGTACGAGTCGTGACAACGGTGACTATGGGCGCCGCTCGTCGTTATGACAACTTCTCTCTCGCCGCGAACGACGCGGAGGAACCGAGCGAGGGGGCCGTGGGTGAATCCGGAGTACGCCGCGTACTGCCAGGCGGACCGCCGCTTCTACGACGCACCCCACCGTTCCCTCGGACCGGGCGGAGCCGTCGACGCGGAGAGCTCGTTCTACCCGGCCGTCCGTGGCTCCGCCCCCGAGGGGTGGACCCGCTCCCGGCGCGGTGACTGGCTCTCCTACAGCCCCGACGGGCTGCGGCTGCCGGCCCAGGGCTGGAAGATCCACATATCCGCCGCACTCGACAACGCCGCCTCCGTTCTGGAGCGGGTCACCGCTCACTGTCTGGAGCACCGGCTCGCCTTCAAGTGCATACCGAACGCAGGGCTGTTGGGCCTGCGGAACGCCAAGTACGCGGACCGGGCGGGCAGCGGGAAGTTCATCACCGTCTACCCGCCGTCCGAGGAAGCGTTCCCCGAGGTGTGCACCGCCCTGATGCAGCTCCTGGAGGGCGAGCACGGCCCGTACATCCTGAGCGATCTGCGGTGCGGGAACGGGCCCGTGCACACCCGGTACGGCGCGTTCGCCGCCCGCTTCTGCTCCGGTCCGGACGGGCGGCCCGTGCCCGCCGTCGCCGATCCGCAGGGCCGGCTCGTCCCCGACGACCGGGGCCCCGCCTTCCGTGTCCCGTCCTGGGTGACCCCGCCCGGCTTTCTGATGCCGCACCTCGAAGCCCGGGCCGCCGTGGGCCTCGCCGACCTCCCGTACAGCGTGGAGAAGGCGCTGCACTTCTCCAACGGCGGCGGGGTCTATCTCGGCCGTGACACCCGCACCGGCGAGCAGGTCGTCCTCAAGGAGGCCCGGCCGCACGCCGGTCTGGCCGCCGACGGGGCGGACGCCGTGGCCCGTCTTGAGCGGGAGAGGACCGCCCTGGAGCAACTGGCCGGGCTGGACTGCGTCCCGGACGTCCGGGATGTGTTCCAGGCCGGCGACCACCACTTCCTGGTCCTCCAGTACATCCCCGGGACCACCCTCAACACCGTGTTCGCCCGCCGCTTCCCGCTCGCCCGGCAGCACCCGTCACCCGAGCTCCTCGCCGAACACGCGACGTGGGCCGAGGAGTTGTACGGGCAGGTCGAGCGGGCCGTCGAGGCGGTGCACGAGCGGGGCATCGTCATCAGCGATCTGCACATGAGCAACGTCATGGTCGACGAAGAGGCCGGGCGGGTCGTCCTGCTCGACTTCGAGGCGGCCTCCCCGGCCGCCGAACGCCGCCGCCAGATCGTCGCCAACCCGGCCTTCGTGGCCCCGGCCGACCGGCGCGGCACCGACATCGACCGCTACGCACTCGCCTGTCTGCGGCTCGCCCTGTACCTGCCGCTCACCACCCTGTTCGGCATCGACCGCACGAAGGCCGCCGGGCTCGCCCGCGACATCGCCCGCGCCTTCCCGGTCGCGGAGGAGGCGCTGCGGCCGGCGGTCGAGGAGATCCTGCGGGACGTACGGGATGCGGGAGAGGCCGGCGCCCGGCCCGCTCCGGCAGCGGCTTCCGGTACGACTCCCGCCGCCGCGTCCGGCCGCGATCTCGGCCAGGCTTCCGCGTCACCCGCCGGCCTCCGCGACTGGCCGCGCACCCGCGACGCCCTGGCCCGGGCCATCACCGCCTCCTGCACACCGGAGCGCGACGACCGCTGCTTCCCCGGGGACATCGCCCAGTTCGCCACCGCCACCGGCGGCCAGTCCTTCGCGTACGGCGCGGCCGGGGTCCTCTACGCCCTCCACGAGACCGGCGCCCCGCCGTGCCCGCCGGCCGAGGACTGGCTCCTGCGGCACGCCAAGGACCCGGCGTCCGGCAGCCCCCTCGGCTTCTACGACGGGCTCACCGGCATCGCCTGGACCCTGCACCGGATCGGCCGCACCGCCGAGGCCGCCGAGCTCCTCCGGATCATCCTCGACCAGCCCCTGGAGGGCCTGCCCCCGGGCTGCACAACGGGTACGCGGGCATCGGCCTCGCCCTCGACGACCTGGCCCGCACCGCATCCGCCGCCGACGCCCCGGCCCTGTCCGCCGCCGCGGCCCGCTGCACCGCCCTCGCCGTCCGCGCGCTCGTCGACGGTCCGCCGTCGCCCCGCACCGGACTGCTGCACGGCGCGAGCGGCACCGCCCTGCTGCTGATCCGCCGGTACGCGTCCACCGGGGACACCGCCCTGCTCGACCTGGCCGCCGCCGCACTCCGCCGCGACCTGGAACGCTGCCGGGCCGGGGACGACGGGGCACTCCTCGTCGTCGAGGGCAAACGCCTGATGCCGTACGTCGGTTCGGGCAGCGCCGGCATCGCGGCCGTCATCGACGCCTACCTCGCCCAGCGTCCCGACCCGGACCTCGAAGCGGCAGGCCGGGCCCTGCTCCCGGCCGCGCTCTCCGCCTTCTACATCCAGGCCGGACTGTTCCGGGGGTCCGCCGGACTCCTGCTGCACCTGGCGGCCACCCCGCTCGGCGATTCGGCCGACCGGCAGCGCGCGATCGACCACCACATCGACCTGCTGGGCACGCACACCCTGCCCTGCGGCGACGGACTCGCCATCGCCGGGGAGCAGTTGATGCGCCTGTCGATGGACCTGGCCACCGGAACCGCCGGCGCTCTCCTCGCCCTGGGCGCCGCCGCCGGCCGCCCCACCGGACTTCCCTTCCTGCCCGCCGCTCCGGCGGCACACCCCGGCCGCGCGAGCGGCCCCACGAACCGGCCCCGCCAGGGGTCGTCGGACCGGCCCCACCCGGGGTCGTTCTAGCACCACCGCCCAAAGCACCACCAATCGTCCCCGAAAGGACACATCATGGCGCTTCTCGACCTTCAGGCGATGGACACCCCGGCCGAGGACTCCTTCGGCGAGCTCGCCACGGGCAGCCAGGTCTCGCTGCTGGTCTGTGAGTACAGCTCCCTCAGCGTGACCCTCTGCACCCCGTGAACCACCCCGGCCGGCCCGTCGGTGAGCATCACCGACGGGCCGGCCGGCCACGTGCCCGCAGGGGCCGCACCCCCGACCCGAAAGGCGACCCCGTGCCGCTGCCGCACCCGGACCCGAGCCCCGGCACGGAGTCCGGCGCCCGACGGCTCGCCCGGCAGCACCCGGCCGCCCTCGCCTGGCTGTTCCTCTGTTCCACCGGCGGGGCGCTCGCCGCCCTCGCCCTGCCCGCCGCCCTGGGCCACACCGTCGACCGGCTCGTCTCCGGCGGGCCCGTGCCCTGGTCCGGGCTGCTGCTCTGCGCCGCCCTGACCCTCGCCGAGACCGGGTTCGACGCGGCGGCCGCCGTGACCGGCACGACCACCAGCGCCCGGCTCACCGCGCACCTGCGCACCCGCACCGCCGCCCGCGTCCTGGCCGCCGAGCCCCGCCGGGCCCTCGCCCTGCCCACCGGCGACCTCACCGCCCGGCTCACCGCCCGCACCGCCGACGCCGCGTCCGCGCCCGTCACCGCCGCCGGAGCCGTCGCGGGCGTCCTGCTCCCGCTCGGCGCGCTCGTCGGGCTCCTCCTCATCGACGTCTGGACCGCCGCCGCCCTCCTCCTGGGCGCCCCTCTCCTGGTCCTCCTGCTCCGCACCTTCACCCGGAGCACCGCCGACGCCGGGGCCGACTACCAGCGCGCCCAGTCGCTCATCGCCCACCGGCTCACCGAGGCACTGGACGGCGCCGACACCATCCGTGCCGCCCGCACCGGCGCCCGCGAACACCGCCGCGTCCTGGAACCCCTGGCCGCCCTCGCCGACCACGGCCGCCGGACCTGGACCGTGTACGGGCGGGCTGTGGGCCGCAGCGGCCTCCTGCTGCCCCTGCTCATGCTGCTGGTCCTCGCGGTCGCCGGACTCAGGCTCGGCGCGGGCGCGATCGGCGTCGGCGAACTCGTCGCCGCCTCCCGTTACGCGAGTCTCGCCGTCGGCATCGGCGCCCTCACCGGAGCGCTCGGCTCCCTGGCCCGCAGCCGCGCCGCCGCCCAGAGCCTCGACCCCCTGCTCACCCTCGCCCCGCTGCCCCACCGCGGCCTGGGCCCGGTCCCCGACGCCCCCGGACACCTCGAACTCCGCGACGTCGGCGTCGAACAGGACGGCCGACCCCTGCTGACCGGTGTCCAGCTGACCGTCCCCGGCGGCACGTCCCTCGCCGTCGTCGGACGCTCCGGCTCCGGCAAGTCCCAGCTCGCCGCGGTCGCCGGGCGGCTGCTGGACCCGGACACCGGCAGCGTGCTGCTCGACGGTGTCCCGCTGGACGGCATGGAACCGGCCCGGCTCCGCCGCGAGGTGGCGTATGCCTTCGCCCGCCCCGCCCTCCTCGGCACCACCGTCGAGGACACGATCGCCCACGGCCCGTGGACCGCCGCGCCCGACGCCGTACGCGAAGCGGCCCGCGCGGCCCGCGCCGACGGATTCCTCGCGCTGCTCCCGTACGGCTACGCCACCCCGGTCGCCGACGCCCCCTCTCCGGCGGCGAACGCCAACGACTCGGCCTGGCCCGTGCGTTCGCCCACCCGGGCCGGCTGCTGATCCTCGACGACGCGCTGTCCAGCCTCGACACCGTGACCGAGCACCACGTCCGCCGCGCCCTCGACGCGCGGGCCGGTAGCTGCACCCGGATCATCGTCGCGCACCGGCTGTCCTCTGCCGCGCGGGCGGACCGGGTCGCCTGGCTGGAGGACGGCCGGCTCCGCGCGACGGGCCGCCACGACGAACTGTGGGAGGACCCGGACTACCGGGCGGTCTTCAGCACGGACAGCGCAGCGCCCTCCCTCGCCGCGGCGGAGACCCGATGAGGCGCGGCGACGCCCCGGAACGCCCCGTAGGGCACGACCCGGCGCGCCCCGAGCGCGACACCGCCCTGCGCCGGGTCAGCCGCGAGGCCCGGCCCTTCCTGCGGGCGCGCACCGGGGCGATCCTGCGGCTGTCCGGGTGGTCCCTCCTGGAGTTCGCGCAGACCTTCCTCAGCGGATACGGGGTCGCCCGCGCCCTCGACGACGGCTTCCTCGCCGGACGTCCGGCCACCGGCCTCCTCTGGCTGGCCGTCGCCGCCGTCGCCGTGCTGCCCTCCGTGCTCGCCGCCCGAGGGGTGTTCGGCCGACTGGCCGACCTGGTGGAGCCGCTGCGGGACGGCCTGGTGCGGCGTGCGGTGGCGCGGGCGCTGTCGGGCGCGCTCGGCCGCTCCGGTGACGTCAGCACCCGGTCCCTCTCCCAGGTCACTCATCAGAGTGAGATCGCCCGCGACGGCTGGGCCGGACTCGTCCTGACCCTGCGGTCGTTCGTGTTCACGGCCGCCGGAGCCGTCACCGGTCTGCTGGCCCTCTCGCCCGCCCTCCTCCTCATCGTGCTGCCGCCCCTGGTCCTGGGGGCCGCGTTGTTCCTCGGCACCCTGCCGCCGATGGCCGCCCGGCAGCGGGCCTACCTCGCCGCCGACGAGGCGTACGCCGCGCACGCGGGCGGACTCGCCGCCTCCGTACGCGACATCGCCGCCGCCGGAACCGCCGGGCGGACGGTGGCCGCGTCCCGGGCCCTCGCCGACGCGCAGCTCGCCGCCTCCCGTTCGCTGGCCCGCTGGTCGGCCGTCCGGGTGGTGGCCCTCGCGGTCTGCGGCCGGTTCCCGCCGCTCCTGCTGCTCCTGGGGGCGCCCTGGCTGCTGCGGAACGGGCTCACACCGGGTGGTCTCGTCGGCGCGCTGACCTACCTCACCCAGGCGCTCGCCCCCGCCGTCCAGGCGCTGATGACCATGCTGGGCACGGCGGGCGGCCGCCTCGTTGTGGTCCTGGACCGTTTCACGAACGCCCCGCCCCCGCCCGCCGACGAACCGCCCCCACCCGCTGCCGAGGACGCACCGCCTTCGCAAGGCCCCGCCCGTGGCAGCCCGGTCGCCGAACTCCACGAGGTCACCTTCGCGTACGGGCCCCGCGCCCACCCCGTCCTGGACCGGCTCTCCCTGACGGTCGGGGCGGGCGAGCACCTCGCGGTCGTCGGCCCGAGCGGCAGCGGCAAGTCGACCCTGGCCGCCGTCCTCGCCGGGACCGAGCGGCCCACCGGGGGAGCGGTGCGGTGGCGGGGGCGCCCGGCGCGGCCGGCCGACGCCACCTCCGTACGCGTCCTGCTGCCCCAGCACGCCTATGTGTTCAGCGGCTCGCTGCGGGACAACCTCCGCTACCTCCGGCCCGACGCCCGCGACCGGGAGATCGCGGCCATGGCGGACGCGGTCGGCCTGGACGCGCTGCTCTCCCGGCTCGGCTCCCTCGACGCGACCGTCGAACCGGACCGGCTCTCCCAGGGCGAACGGCAGCTCGTCGCGCTCGGCCGGGCCTATCTCGCCGCCCCGCCGCTGCTGATCCTCGACGAGGCCACCAGCCGGCTCGACCCGGCCGCCGAGACCCGCGCCGAGCTGGCGTTCGCCACCCTGCCGGGGGCGCTGGTCGTCGTCGCCCACCGGCTCAGCTCGGCCCGCCGCGCCGACCGCACCCTGGTGATGGACGGCCCGCGCACCCGGTGCGGCACCCCCGCCGAACTCCTGCGCTCCAGCGCCCTCTACCGCGACCTGTCCGGCCTCTGGGAGCCCGAGGAAGCGGATGCGGTGCCGGAGCAGGAGATTCCGGAGGGAGCGCGGCGAGAACAGCGGCGTCTTGGCGAGGAGCGCGCTCTCAGATCCACCCCGCCTCCTTCGCCCGTCTGATCGCGTCCAGCCGATTCCGCGCACCGGACTTCCGGATCGCGGCGGCCAGATAATTGCGGACGGTCCCCGGGGTCAGATGCAGCCGCGCGGCTATCCCGGCCACGTTGTCACCCTCCTCGGCCATGGAGAGCACACTCAATTCCCTCGGCGATAACGGCATGTCGGCCACCTGCAGAAGGCTGAAGGCCAGCGACTCGTCGATATGCCGCCCACCGTCGGCCAGTTTGTGCATCACCTCGGACAGGTCGTCCACCGGGCGGTACTTGTCGATGTAGCCGAGCGCTCCGGCCTCGTACGCCCGCCGCAGGCCGCGCGGCTGGTCGCTGCGGGTGAGCACGGCGAGGGGATACGTTCCGCCATGCGGTGCGGTGACCGTCTTCACCTCGTCGAGTACCTCCCGCGCGCCTGGACAGTCGAGGTCGGTGAGCAGCACGTCGGGGCATCCGCCGCTCAACGCGGCGCGTATCGCGCCGCGTTCGGCGGTGCGGACCTCTATGCCCTGCCCCGTGCCGAGGAGCGACGCCAGCGATGCGCGCCACAACGGCACGGTGTGGACCAGCAGCACGGTTGTCATCAATCTGCCCTCAGCTCTTCTCTTCGGCCCGCCCAACGCGGAATGCGATGGACCGTACGCGCCCCGTGACGGGTTTCCAGTTGAGCGCATGGGCATTCGTGTTTGCCGACGAACCGGCCGAATAACGCCACTGTTGGGCGCGGGAGGGGGCGTTCGGATGTAAACCGGGAGCGCACATCGCTCACGGACCCATCCGTCTCGCCACGGCCGGGGCGCTTGCACGTGTGACGCCAGGCGGATTTCGGCGGATGAGCAGTTGCACGGATCCGCCGGTCCGCGGATTTCTTTACCGGTGTGCGGGGTTCAGTTCAGCAGGGCGCGCGCCGCGTGGGCCTTGCGCCGGATGTTCTCGGCCGTCGTCGGCTCGATCTCGGCGAGGATCTCCGCATATTCCTCCATCTCCGCCGCCCCGCGCAGGAATTCACCGCGCTGGACGAGGAGCTGGGCGTGCTCGTAGCGGAGCCTGGCCGGATGCGAGGGCAGGAGCAGCGACAGCTCCACCGCCCACAGGGCCACGTCCGTGCGCTCGGGCCGGGCCGCCGCCCACGCCCGGATGTTGTTCAGGATCCGCAGGACGATCTCCAGCGGGCGGGCGGGAACCATCATCGACGGCTCCAGCGCCGCCCCGGTCGCCCCCGTCACCCGCAGTTCCGCGTCCTGGCCGGTCAGCGGCGCGCCCCCGGCGAACGGATCGGCCAGCACCGGGTGTTCCCGGTCGCCGAAGCCGACCACGAAGTGCCCGGGCAGCGCCACCCCGTACACCGGTGCGCCCGCCCTCCTCGCGACCTCGATCCAGACGACCGAGAGCAGGATCGGCAGCCCCCGGCGGCGGCGCAGCACCTGCTGGAGGAGCGAGGAGTCCAGCCGCTGGTAGTCGCCCGACGAGCCGCCGAACCCGCAGCGCTCACCCAGCAGTTCGGCCAGGGCCGAGGCCCAGCCCGCGGCGGAGCGGGAGCCGTACGGCAGCAGCCCCGCCAGCCGGTCCAGCTCGATCTGGGCGGCGTCGATGCCGTACGGGTCGGGGACGGGCTCCCCGGAGTCACCGGGACGACCTCGGCCGGCCCCACCGGCCCGGCCTCCGCGCCCAGCAGCAGGCACAGGAGGGCGAGGTCCGGCCGCTCGGACCGGGCCTCCTCGGCGAACTGCCGCCGTCGCTCGGCCGCCCCGGAATCCAGCCCGCTCATGTCCGACCCACGCCCCTGCTCGTCCTGTCCCCGCCCCGGTCCCGGTCCCCGCGGCCCCTCACGCCGAGCGGTAGTGGTGGTACCGGTGATGGCCCGTGAACCCCATGCCGTCGTACAGCGCCCGCGCCCCCTCATTGTCCTCCTCGACCTGGAGCCAGGCCGCCGAAGCGCCCTCGTCCAGCGCGCGGCGGGCCAGCGCGGTCATCACCGTCGTGGCCAGTCCGCGCCGCCGCTGCTCCGGGGCGACCTCGACGGCCATGAACCCGGCCCACCGGCCGTCCACGACGCACCGCCCGATCGCATCCGGCGCGCCGCCGCTCCCCGGCACGGTGGCGAACCAGACCGAAGGGCCGCTGCCCAGCACCCGCAGCACCTGCGGGCCGGGCGTGGAGAAGCGCTGGTAGCGGGCGAGCCAGGCCGCGTCCGGCTCCCGGGTCAGCCGGACCGCGGACACCTCCGCCTCCCGGTCCCCGACCGGCGTCAGCGCGGCGATCCGCACTTCGGCCGACACCTCACGCCGCCAGCCGTGCTCCTCCAGCTCCGCGCACAGGAGCTCCTGCGTGCCCTCGGCCCCGGTCGCCGTCTGGACGTACGCGGGCAGGCCCCGCTCCTCGTACCAGTGGCGGACGTGCCCGAACGCCTCGCCGAGCGGCAGACCCGGATCGCCGAGCGGCAGGGCGGAGTTGGCGCGCCGGGTGAAGCCCCCGGCCGCGCGCAGCCGCCAGTCGCCCAGCGCCTCGCTCTCCACCGGCTGCCAGGCGCGCGCGGTGACGGCCGCCAGCTCCTCGAAGGAGGCGGCGGGACCCCGGCGCCGGGCCGGGGCGGCGGGCACGACCTTGCCCGCGACCAGGGAAGATTCCACGATGTGGACGGATTCCCCGCTCTTTCGTGTGATCGACACCACACCGTCGTTCCATGATGTGAGCACGCCGACCACGTCGGTGAACTCCGCACCCGCGCCGCCGCTGTCCGTCCGGCGCCGCACGGACACGCGTTTGCCCACGTCAGCGGGTGTGATGCGGACTTCCAGCCGTCCGCCGATGGTGAATTCCACAGCTCTGTCCGCCCCTCCTGTTCGGATCGTGCCCGAGAACGGAGATACTAGGGGCGGGCATCGACGACGCCGCGCTCCCGCGCGAGAGCCAACGCCCTACCGAGGAGGAACGACAGCGTGACCTACGTCATCGCGCAGCCTTGTGTCGACGTGAAGGACAAGGCCTGCATCGAAGAGTGCCCCGTCGACTGCATCTACGAGGGCCAGCGGTCCTTGTACATCCACCCGGACGAGTGCGTCGACTGTGGAGCCTGTGAGCCGGTCTGCCCGGTCGAGGCCATCTTCTACGAGGACGACACCCCGGAGGAGTGGAAGGACTACTACAAGGCGAACGTCGAGTTCTTCGACGACCTCGGCTCGCCGGGCGGTGCTTCCAAGCTCGGTCTCATCGAGCGCGACCACCCGTTCGTCGCCGGACTGCCGCCGCAGAACCAGTAATACGGCGGCACCACGCGCGCAGCCCGGTCCCGTACGGCTCGTCCCCGTGCGGGACCGAGCCGTTTCCCCGCGCCGCCGCCGTACCCGAACACCCCCGAGAAAGCAGAGCCCCGTGTCCGCAGTCTCCTCCCGCCTCCCCGTCTTCCCCTGGGACAAGCTCGCGCCCTACAAGTCGACGGCCCAGGCCCACCCGGACGGCATCGTGGACCTGTCGGTCGGCACCCCGGTCGACCCGGTCCCCGAGCTGATCCAGCGGGCGCTGGTCGCCGCCGCGGACAGCCCCGGCTATCCGACGGTGTGGGGCACCGAGGCCCTGCGGGACGCGCTCACCGGCTGGGTGGGGCGCCGCCTCGGCGCGGCCGGCGTCACCCACGCCAACGTGCTGCCGGTCGTCGGCTCCAAGGAGCTGGTGGCCTGGCTGCCGACGCAGCTCGGGCTCGGCGCGGGCGACAAGGTCGCCTACCCCCGGCTCGCCTACCCGACGTACGAGGTCGGCGCCCGGCTCTGCGGCGCGGAGCCCGTCGTCTACGACGACCCGACCGAGCTGGACCCGGCGGGGCTGAAGCTGCTCTGGCTCAACTCGCCCTCCAACCCGACCGGCAAGGTGCTGTCCAAGGACGAGCTGACCCGGATCGTCGCCTGGGCGCGCGAGCACGGCGTCCTCGTCTTCAGCGACGAGTGCTACCTGGAGCTGGGCTGGGACGCCGAGCCGGTCTCGGTGCTCCACCCGGACGTCTGCGGCGGCCACTACGACGGCATCGTGGCGGTCCACTCCCTCTCCAAGCGCTCCAACCTGGCCGGATACCGGGCCGCGTTCATCGCGGGCGACGCGGCCGTCCTCGGTGAACTGCTGCTGATCCGCAAGCACGGCGGGATGATGACGGCCGCCCCCGTCCAGGCCGCCACCGTCGCCGCCCTCGGCGACGACGTGCACGTCTCCGAGCAGCGCGCCCGGTACGCCGACCGGCGCCTCGCGCTGCGTGCGGCCCTGGAGGCGCACGGCTTCCGCATCGAGCACAGCGAGGCGAGCCTCTATCTGTGGGCGACCCGCGACGAGCCGTGCTGGGACACCGTGGCGTACCTCGCGGAGCGGGGCATCCTGGTCGCGCCCGGCGACTTCTACGGTCCGGCGGGCGCGAGCTTCGTTCGGGTGGCGTTCACCGCGACGGACGAGCGGGTGGCGGCGGCCGTCAAGCGCCTGTCCTGATCCGGATACGCGGGAGGGCCTGAGGAGTGCGCACTCCTCAGGCCCTCCGGCATGTGCGTGGGGGACCTCAGGCCCTCCCGCAGGTGCGTGGGGGATCAGCCGATCGGCAGGCCGTTCAGCGGCAGGGCGTCGGTGGGCAGGCCGCCCTTGCCGAGGCTGTCGGTGGGCAGCCCGCCGCCGAGGCCGTCGGTCGGCAGGCCGCCACCGGCGGCGTCGGCCACCCCGCCGACGGCCTCGCCCGCGTTGCCCGCGGCCTGGCCGGCGGTCTCCTGCGCGGCCGGGACGGCGACCTTGGCGGACTTGCCGACGGTCTCGCCCGCGGCCGGGAGCGCGGTGCCGACGAGCCGGCCGCCGGTCTCACCGGCGGCCTGGGTGCCCTGCTGAGCGGCGCTGTCCAGGGTGTTGCCGACGTTCGCGCCGTCCAGTGCGGTCAGGCCGCCCAGCTCCGGGGCCGCCGGGAGATCTGCGGCGCTCGCGGCACCGGCCGCACCGACCACGGGGGTCGCGCCAGCGGCGATCAGCAGCGCGGCACGAGCGATCCGACGGGTCAGGGGAGGGACATGATGCTCCTTCAGCGGGTTGTGCACGAATCTGTCTGTCCGGTGATCGGACGCACTGACAACCGCTTCGGGGGAGGGGAAGGTTGCGGCGGGCGAAGGTAAAGACTGAGTAATGCGTCCGATTATCCGCAGCGGAAGAACCCGGGCAAACAATCCATACCGCCGGGACCCGATGAACCGTCACTTCCCTTGCCGTGCAAGGGAATCGGGGCAGGGCGCCAAGGCCGCCAGAAGCCGCGTGAAAAGAGCTCGGGGGCCCGGCCCCCATGGCCCGTACGAGTGACGGGGCGTACTACTGAACGACCTGGATCCTGACCGCGGCCGTGCCCGTTTCCTTGCCCTTCGCGTCTTCCGTCCGCCAGCCCGTACCGGCCTCCCAGACCCGGTCGGCATAGCTCACGCGCTCGATCCGCAGCGCCTCGGACTGCGCCACGGCCCAGTGCGCCAGCTCCCAGCCGCGCCGCGGCGACGCCTTGTCCTCGGCCCGCGCCGAGGTCGCCGGGACGGGCACCGCGACGGTCGAGGCGGCGGACGCGCCCGCGGCCTTCGCGGCGGGCAGCACGTCCTTGCCGAAGGCCCGCACCAGCTCGGCCCGCACCTGCCCGGCATCCCCCGGGCCCTCGGCCGTGGCGGTCGACGGGGTGCAGTTCAGCGAGGCCGGCCGGCGCCCGGTCAGCGCGGCCGCGAGCAGCGCGGCGTCCGGCTCGTGCTTGGCGTACGCCTGCGGGAACCCGCTGCGCTGCACGCGCTGTGCGGCCACGGTCAGCGGCAGCCGGGAGTAGCCCGGGACCTCGGCGAGATGGTCGTAGAACTCGCCGGCGGAGTAGACCGGGTCCATGAGCTGGGCAGGCTTGCCCCAGCCCTGCGAGGGCCGCTGCTGGAACAGCCCCAGCGAGTCCCGGTCGCCGTAGTCGATGTTGCGGAGCGTGGACTCCTGGAGCGCGGTCGCCAGCGCGATCGTCACGGCCCGCTCGGGCATCCCCCGGGTGGTGCCCACGGCGGAGATCGTCGCCGCGTTGACGGCCTGGGCGAGGCTCATCTCGTACCGCTGGGTCTCGCCCTCGTCCCCGTCCTTCGCCTCCACCACACAGCGCGGCGGGTTCTTCGAACCGGAGGAGTCGTACTGCACGGCCAGATAGCCGCCCAGGGCCGCGAGCACGGCGAAAGCGGCCCCGTAGCGGAAGAGGCGTCGTCGGCGAAGGCTGGCTGTCCTGGACACGGGCCCACCGTACTGGAGGGCCCGGGCAGGGCCGATACCCCAGTCGCTTAGGGTCGGGTCCATGGCCGACAGCACCCGTGACCCCGCCCTTGACCTCGCCCTGGACGGACCGGCGCTCACCGCCCGGCTCGTCGACTTCCCCTCGGTCAGCGGGGAGGAGAAGGCCCTCGCCGACGCGATCGAGTCGGCCCTGCGCGCCCTGCCGCACCTCACCGTCGACCGGTACGGCAACAACGTCGTCGCCCGCACGAACCTGGGCCGCGCCGAGCGTGTCGTCCTCGCCGGGCACATCGACACCGTGCCGATCGCCGACAACGTCCCCTCCCGCCTCGACGGGAACGGGATCCTCTGGGGCTGCGGGACCTCCGACATGAAGTCCGGCGTCGCCGTCCAGCTCCGGATCGCCGCCACGGTCCCCGCGCCCAACCGCGACCTGACCTTCATCTTCTACGACAACGAAGAGGTCGCCGCCCACCTCAACGGCCTCGGCCACATCGCGGACGCGCACCCCGACTGGCTCGCCGGAGACTTCGCCGTCCTGCTGGAGCCCTCCGACGGCGAGGTCGAGGGCGGCTGCCAGGGCACCCTGCGGGTCCACCTGCGCACGACGGGGGAGCGGGCCCACTCCGCGCGCAGCTGGATGGGGTCCAACGCGATCCACGCCGCGGCCCCGATCCTGGCCGCCCTCGCCGCGTACGAGCCCCGCCGCCCCGTCATCGACGGCCTCGCCTACCACGAGGGCCTCAACGCGGTCGGCATCGAGGGCGGCGTCGCCACCAACGTCATCCCGGACGCCTGCACCGTCGTCGTCAACTACCGCTACGCCCCCGACCGCACCGAGGAGGAGGCCGTCGCCCACGTCCGCGAGGTCTTCGCCGACTGCGGTGTGGCCGAGATCGTCATCGACGACCACTCCGGCGCCGCCATGCCCGGCCTCTCCCACCCCGCCGCCCAGGCGTTCATGACCGCCGTCGGCGGCACGGCCCGGCCCAAGTTCGGCTGGACCGACGTCTCCCGCTTCGGCGCGCTCGGCGTCCCCGCCGTGAACTACGGACCCGGCGACCCGATGTACGCCCACAAGCGCGACGAGCACGTGGCCGTCGACAAGATCACCCACTGCGAGGAGCGCCTCCGCTCCTGGCTCACCGACTGACCCGCTGACCGCTCGACGCCCGACATTCCCCCTCCGTAACCTCCGCCGATCTACGCTGGCCGGACGCAGCACGACACGTACGACCCGGCACGAAGCAGGTCGGTGGAGGGAGCGGAACATGGGCAACGCCGAAGACGCACGGATTCCCGAGGGTGCGGAGGTTCCCGAGGGCGCGGTCAGCCCCGGGGAACAGTGGCTGGGCCCGGTCCTGCGCCGCAGGGAGCAGGTCCAGCCCGGTACGACCGATCAGCGGCTGCTGGACTCCGAGGGCGACTCCGAGTGGGTGCACACCGATCCCTGGCGGGTGATGCGCATCCAGTCGGAGTTCGTCGAGGGCTTCGGCGCGCTCGCCGAACTGCCGAGCGCGATCAGCGTCTTCGGCTCGGCCCGCACCCCCGCCGGATCGCCGGAGTACGAGGCCGGGGTGGCGATCGGCAAGGCCCTGGTCGACGCGGGCTTCGCGGTGATCACCGGCGGCGGCCCGGGCGCGATGGAGGCCGCCAACAAGGGCGCCCGGGAGGCCAAGGGCGTCTCGGTCGGCCTCGGCATCGAGCTGCCCTTCGAGTCGGGCCTCAACCCGCACGTCGACATCGGCGTCAACTTCCGCTACTTCTTCGTGCGCAAGACGATGTTCGTGAAGTACGCCCAGGGCTTCGTCGTCCTGCCCGGCGGCCTCGGCACCCTCGACGAACTCTTCGAGGCCCTGACCCTCGTCCAGACCGGCAAGGTCACCCGCTTCCCGATCGTCCTGTTCGGCACGGCGTACTGGGGCGGCCTGATCGACTGGCTCCGCGACACGGTGGTGGCCCAGGGCAAGGCCTCGGAGAAGGACCTGCTGCTGTTCCACGTGACGGACGACGTGGAGGAAGCGGTGATGCTGGTGACGAAGGAGGTCGGGCGGTAACCGGCCAAACCCAGCCCGCCCGGCGTTTGAGGGCATCTTTGACCGGCACCTTCCGGGGGGCTGGGGTGGCCGTGTCGGCCGGGCCGTGCAAAATCAAGCCCGTCCGGCGATTGAGGACATCCTTTCAGCCCCTCCGGCGCTTGAGGAGCGGGGCCCAGGGGCAGCGCCCCGGGCCCCGCCCGCCGGGGCAGGCGCCAGGCGGCAAGGAACTACGCCAGCCCCCGCCGGGCCACGGCCGGTGGCCGATGCCCGGCGATGGACGCCACCATGTCCAGAACCTGCCGCGTCTCCGCCACCTCATGCACCCGGTACACCCGCGCCCCCAGCCACGCCGACACCGCCGTCGTCGCCAGCGTCCCGATGACCCGCTCCTTCACCGGCCGGTCCAGCGTCTCGCCCACGAAGTCCTTGTTGGACAGGGACACCAGCACCGGCCACCCGGTCCCGGCCATCTCCTCCAGACGCCGCGTCGCCTCCAGCGAATGCCGCGTGTTCTTCCCGAAGTCGTGCCCCGGATCGATCATGATCCCGTCCGGCCGCACGCCGAGCTCGACCGCCCGTTCCGCAAGCCCCACCGTCACGCGCAGGATGTCCGCCATGACGTCGTCGTACGCGATCCGATGCGGCCGCGTCCGCGGCTCCGCGCCGCCCGCGTGCGTGCACACCAGCCCCGCCCCGTAGCGCGCGGCGACCTCCGCCAGCTTCGGGTCCACCCCGCCCCACGCGTCGTTCAGCACGTCCGCCCCGGCCTCGCAGACCGCCTCGCCCACGTCGTGCCGCCAGGTGTCCACGCTGATCACCACGTCCGGGTGGCGGCGGCGGACCTCGGCGACGAACCCGACCGTGCGGCGCGCCTCCTCCTCGGCGGTCACCTCCTCGCCGGGGCCCGCCTTCACCCCGCCGATGTCGATGATCGCCGCGCCCTCGGCCACCGCCTGCTCGACCCGGGCGAGCGCCGGCTCGTCCCGGAACGTGGCGCCCTGGTCGTAGAAGGAGTCCGGGGTCCGGTTCACGATCGCCATGATCACCGGCTCGTGCGGACCGAATTCCCGCCGCCCCAGCCTGAGTGCCCCGCTGCGCATCCCGTCTGTCCTCCTCAGATATCCGCCGACGACCCGCCTGCCGACCCTACGGCCTTTCGTGGCCCGGCCCCGACCTGTCGGTGCCGCATGGCACGATCGGAGCCGGACGAGGTTTCCGCCCCCGGGGAGATGCGCGTGTTCTGGTTCTTGCTGCTCACGATGGTCGTGGTCGTCACCGCGGTCACCCTCGCGGTGGTCGGGGGCGGTGGGAGCCCGGTGCTCCAGGACGTACCGCCCGAGCGGTTCACCGACCCGTTGCCCGCCGCCCGCCCCGTCGGCCGCGCGGACGTCGAGGCGCTGCGCCTGCCGATGGCCCTGCGCGGCTACCGGATGGTGGACGTCGACGAGGCCCTGTCCCGCCTCGGCGCCGAGCTGGCCGAGCGCGACGCCCGGATCGCGGAGCTGGAATCCACCCTGGCCGGGGACCGGGCGGCGGCGGTGACGACGGGCGCCGACCTGTTCAAGCAGCCCGGCGACGGGTCTGAGGCGGAACCGGCCGACGGCCCGGACGGCACCGAGGAGGACGGCCGATGAGCGGCGGAGCCGTGGCCGGCCCCGACGGCAGGCCGCGCTGCCCCTGGGGCTTGTCCACCGAGGACTACCTCGCCTACCACGACACCGAGTGGGGCCGGGCCGTCCACGGGGACGACGCCCTGTTCGAGCGGCTCTGCCTGGAGGCCTTCCAGTCCGGGCTCTCCTGGCTCACGATCCTGCGCCGCCGCGAGACCTTCCGTACCGCCTTCGAGGGATTCCGGATCGAGGCGGTCGCGAAGTTCACCGACACCGACCGGGAACGGCTCCTGGCCGACCCGGGGATCATCCGCAACAAGGCCAAGGTCGACGCGACCCTCGCCAACGCGAAGGTGCTCGCCGGCTGGCCGGCCGGCGAGCTCGACGAGCTGATCTGGTCCTACGCCCCCGACCCGGCCGGCCGGCCCGCCCCGCGCACGCTGTCGGACGTCCCGGCGGTCACGCCGGAGTCCACCGCCCTCGCCAAGGAGCTGAAGAAACGCTCGATCCGCTTCGTCGGCCCCACCACCGCCTACGCGCTGATGCAGGCCTGCGGACTGGTCGACGACCATCTCGCGGACTGCGTGGCGCGCGGCGGTGGCAGCGCATCGAGCTGAGCCGACGCTACTTCCCGAGATAGACCGGCTTCTCCTTGGCGAGGAACGCCTCCACCGCGATGGTGTGGTCCTGCGACGCGCCCGCCCGGGTCTGGAGTTCGTCCTCCTTCTCCAGTGTCTCGGCGAGCGTGTGCCCGGCGCCGTACGCCATCGACTCCTTCAGCGCCGCGAACGCCACCGTGGGTCCGGCGGCCAGGGTGCGGGCCACCGCAGCCGCCTGCTCGGCCAGCTCGGCCGCCGGGACGACCCGGTTGACGATCCCCAGCTCCAGCGCGTCCTGCGCGGAGATCGACCGCGGGAAGAACAGCAGATCGGCGGCGCGGCTCTGCCCGATCAGCCGCGGCAGGGTCCAGGACACGCCCGAGTCCGCGGTGAGTGCGACGCCCGCGAACGAGGTGGTGAAGGAGGCGGTGTCGGCGACCACCCGGTAGTCGGCCGCGAGCGCGAAACCGAAGCCGGCCCCGGCCGCGACGCCGTTCACCCCGGCCACGACCGGCTTCGCCATCTCCGTGATCGCCCGCACGATCGGGTTGTAGTGCTCCTGGACCGTGCTCAGCGCGTTGCCGCCGCCCGCGTCCCGGGTCGCCGCGAGCGTGGCGATGTGCTCCTTGAGATCCTGGCCGACGCAGAAGGCGCGCCCGGTGGCCGTGAGCAGCACCGCCCGGACCTCCGGGTCCGCCGACGCCTCCAGCAACGCGTCCCGCAGCGCGACCTTCGCCGCCGTGCTCAGCGCGTTCATCGCGTCGGGTCGGTTGAGCGTGATCGTCGCGAGCCCCTCGCTCACGTCGTACAGAACGGTGTTCGCCTGCTCGTCGGCCATTCCGGTTTCCCCTCGCTGCTCGGGCGTCGTTGCTCCTTGCAGGCAAGCATGGCCGACGCCGACCGGGGCAGAGATGTGACCTGCGTCTAACAATTGGCTCTCACCTGGGGGTCCGGGGCGGCGCAGTATCGCAGCCGGATCGCCGAATTGGGTGGTTTTGGGAAAGCGCGTTGCGCAAGCGATGCAGACCGATGTTGGTCATCGGGGTCGTTGATGCGGGATAATGGCGAAGAAGCAATGTGTTCGATGCCGGTGAGGCAGCGCCTGTCATGGGGCCGCCGGTTGCGATGAGCTGGTTTCAGGAAGGGGAACGAGCATGGCGGCCATGAAGCCGCGGACGGGCGACGGCCCGCTCGAGGTGACAAAGGAGGGGCGGGGCATCGTCATGCGCGTTCCGCTCGAAGGCGGCGGTCGACTCGTTGTCGAGCTGACTCCGGACGAGGCCGATGCCCTCGGCGACGCGCTGAAGAAGGTCGTCGGCTGACGCGGAACGCCCATCACCTTCACGACTGCCCGGCACGGTCTCCGTGCCGGGCAGTCGTGCGTTCGCCCGTCGGTTTTCCCGAGGCCGCTCAGCCGCGCCGGACCGCGCAGAGCAGCCCGTCGCCGACCGGCAGCAGGGTCGACATCAGCTCCTGGCTCTCCCGCACCGCGCGCAGCAGCTCCCGCAGCCGCAGCACCTCGGCCGGCTGGGCGGCCGAGTCGACCGTCCGGCCGTCCGCGAAGACGCCCTCGAAGCAGACCAGACCGCCCGGACGCAGCAGGCGCAACGATTCAGCGAGCACGTCGAGGCTCTCCAGCCGGTCCCCGTCGCAGAAGACGAGGTCGTACCCGCCGTCCGCGAGCCGGGGCAGGACGTCCAGGGCGCGGCCGGGGATGAACCGGGCCCGGTTGGTGGCGAAACCCGCCGCGCGGAACGCCTCCCGGGCGAACTGCTGACGCTCGGGCTCGGGGTCCACCGTGGTCAGGACCCCGTCCGGCCGCATGCCGTGCAGGAGATAGATGCCGGACACGCCCGTGCCCGTACCGATTTCCGCCACCGCTTTGGCGTCCGCGGCGGCGGCCAGCAGGCGCAGCGCGGCGCCGGTGCCCGGTGACACCGGGCGAAGCCCCAGCTCGCGAGCCCGCTCCCGGGCCACGTGCAGTGCTTCGTCCTCGGCGACAAAGGCGTCGGCGAACGCCCAGCTCGTCTGCCGGTTGGCGGTAATGACCCTCTCCTGTCCCCGTAGTTGGCGCAACGGTGACTGTATCCGCTGGACCCGGGAACCCGCAGATGGGACCGGGCGTTGTGCAAGGAGTGGGGAAAGCGCAGCGACCGGGGCCGCGGATCGGGCCGGTGAGCTGGGTGGAAGCCCCGGGCGACGCCCGGCCCCATCAGGGAAAAAGGCTTATCCGGAGCTAACGGGCGAGGTGGCTATGGTAGGGGCTCCACTGGACACCACCAGAGCCGATAGGGGAGGTGCGGCTGCGCCTGTGGACCGGGGAGGGGTGCTGAGGCGCCTGCTCAGGTCGGCCGGTGAGCCGAAATCCGTGACCAACATTGCTGACCGTTCTTCCGAAGACTCCGCACCGACCGCGACCTTCGCCTCTGATGCGGACTCTCAGGCGTGGACCCCGCCCTCATGGGAAGAGATCGTCAGCACGCACAGCGGTCGCGTGTACCGCCTTGCCTACCGGCTGACGGGAAACCAGCACGACGCCGAGGACCTCACCCAGGAGGTCTTCGTCCGGGTGTTCCGCTCGCTGTCGACGTACACGCCCGGCACCTTCGAGGGCTGGCTGCACCGCATCACGACCAACCTCTTCCTGGACATGGTCCGGCGCAAGCAGCGCATCCGCTTCGACTCGCTCGGCGACGACGCGGCCGAGCGGCTGCCGAGCCGTGAGCCGTCCCCGCAGCAGATCTTCAACGACACCCACTTCGACGCCGACGTGCAGCAGGCGCTGGACACCCTCGCGCCCGAATTCCGTGCGGCCGTGGTCCTCTGCGACATCGAGGGCCTCAGTTACGAGGAGATCGCCGCGACCCTCGGGGTGAAGCTCGGGACCGTGCGCAGCCGGATCCACCGCGGCCGTTCGCACCTGCGCAAGGCGCTCAAGCACCGTTCCCCCGAGGCCCGCGCGGAGCAGCGGTCCCTGGCGGACGCGGTCCTGGCGGGGGAGGGCGGACTGGCGTGAGTGGCACAGGTCCGACCGGTCCCACCCCTGCCGAAGCGCACCTGGGGGACCGGCTCGCCGCGCTGGTCGACGGCGAGCTCAAACACGACGCCCGTGAGCGGGTCCTGGCCCACCTGGCGACCTGCGCCAAGTGCAAGGCCGAGGCCGACGCCCAGCGCCGCCTCAAGAGCGCCTTCGCCATGTCCGCCTCACCCTCACCCTCCGAGGGGTTCCTGGCCCGCCTGCAGGGCCTTCCTGGGGGTCCCGGCGGCGACGACACCGGCTCCGGCGGACCGTTCGGCGGCCGGGGTCCCTTCGCCGACGAATTCTTCCCCGGGCTGCGGCCCTCCGGGGCCGGCACCCGCGCCGACACCAAGCCCTCCCCGCTGGACGGCTTCGGATACCTCCCCGCCACCCACGGCTCCACCGCCGTGCTGCGCGGCGGGGCCGCCTCCGGTTCGGCCTTCCGCATACACGAGGTGGGCCGGGAAGCGGACCGCTCGCCCTGGCGCGGGCGGCGCTTCGCGTTCGCCGCGGCCAGCGCCGTCTCCCTCGCGGCGATCGCGCTGGGCGGCACCCTGCCGCTGGACTCCGGCCCGGAATCCTCCCTGCGCGCCGAGGGCGCCGGGAACAGCGTCACCCCGCTCGACGCCGAGACCCGCGCCGAGAACGGCACCCAGGCGGTCAGCCGCAAGGGCGGCGGCGCCCTCGCGGTGACCGGCGAAGGACGGGTGCCCGAGCGGCCGGGCTCCGGCAGCGCCGAGTCCGGGACGAACGCGGTGCCCCCGTCGCTCACCGGGACGACCCCGGTGGTTCCGGCCGTGACGCCTCCGGTGAACCGGCAGGGACCGTCGACCGCGCCGCCGCTGTTCGGCACGTCGGCCTCGGGGGGACACCCGTTCATGCTCCCCGTGCTCAACGTGTCCGTGCCGCCGCTGATACGCCCGGCGGCCTCCGGCACCCCGCTGCTGGCGGCGGCGCTCGGCAGCGGTGCGGTGCCGAAGACGGTCCCTTCCGCGCTGCCCTCGGGGCCGCCCTCCGGCACGCACGCCAACGATCTGGCGAGCCCGCTTTCTCCCCGGCCCTGACGGGACCCTGCGCAGGGTTTCGCAAACCTGGTTGAATTCCGGTGAGGGACGCCTCTGGGGGGCGTACGACAGAGGCCAGTTGCGGGGAGAACATGGACGACGGGAAGCCCACCGGGCCGCAGGCGAAGTGGTGGAGCCGCCCCACGGCGAGGCGCGCCGACCATGCGGAGCCGGCCGGCGGCCCGGCCCCGGTGGGCGCCCCGGAGCCGGAGGGGCCCGCTGCGGCGTCGGCCGCCCCGGACCGGGCACCGGCTGCTCCGGCTCCCGCTCTCCCTGACCAGGCTCCCGCCCCCGCTCCCGCCACCCCGGCCGAGGCTTCTTCCCCGGCCCCCGGCGCTACGGACCAGGCGCCGGCCACCCAGGCTCAGGCTCCGGCTGTCCAGGACGCGGTCCCGGCCGCCCCGGACCAGGCTCCCGCCCCGGCCTCGCCCTCCGGCGCGGCAGCCGCCATGGCCGACGAGCCCAAGGGGCAGGAGATTCCGCGCCCCCGGCCGTCCGGGCGGCCGCTGCACGAGCCCGACGAGTACAGCACCCCGCCCTACGGCGGTCCCGGTCCCTGGGCGCCCGCCCCGCCGGTGCAGCGGCCGACCCCGGCCCACGGCACCGTCGTACCGCCGGGGGCCGGAGGGCCGGCCCCGCAGTACCCCGCGACGAACGGCGCCGGAATCCCGGCCCCCGCACCGCACGCCGGGCCCGCCGACGGCCACACGCCGCCGCACGCCCAGCCCGCCGGAGCCTTCGCGGCCCCACCGCCCGCGCCCGCCGACGGCTTCCCGCCGCCGCACCCCGCGTCCGCCGACGCCTTCGCACCGCCACCCCCGCAGCCCCAGCCCCACGCCCACGCTCAGCAGCCCGCGCACCCGGCCCCCGGACAGCAGCATCAGCAGACGCAGTGGCTCCAGTACGACCCCTGGGGCGCTCCGGGGCAGCCGTTCACCCGGCCCGGTCCGCCCGAGGGCGCCGAGCCCGGCCGGAAGAGGAAGCGGCGCGGCGGGGCCTTCGTCGGGGTGCTCCTGCTGGCCCTGGTCGCCAGCGGCATCGGCGGCGGAGTCGGCGCGTACATCGAGCGCAACGGCGGGCTGACCACCGTGGAACTGCCCCAGGCGAGCCGCGACAACGGCGACCGGGCCCCCGACAGCGTCGCCGGCATCGCCGCCAGCGCCCTGCCCAGCGTGGTCACCCTGCACGTCAGCGGCACCGCCGAATCCGGCACGGGCACCGGCTTCGTCCTCGACGGCCAGGGCCACATCCTCACCAACAACCACGTCGTCGCCCCGGCCGGATCCAGCGGCGACATCACCGTCACGTTCAGCACCGGCGAGACGGCCTCCGCCGAGCTCGTCGGCAAGGACAGCGGCTACGACCTCGCGGTCGTCCGGGTCCGCGGGGTCTCCGGCCTCAAGCCCCTGCCCCTGGGCAACTCCGACAACGTCCAGGTCGGCGACCCCGTGGTGGCCATCGGCGCCCCCTTCGACCTGTCCAACACGGTGACCTCGGGCATCATCAGCGCCAAGCAGCGGCCGATCACCGCGGGCGGTGAGAAGGGCGACGGCAGCGACATCAGCTACGTCGACGCCCTCCAGACCGACGCCCCGATCAACCCGGGCAACTCCGGCGGCCCCCTCGTCGACTCCCGGGCCCACGTCATCGGCATCAACAGCGCCATCCGCGCGGCCGACAGCGGCACGGGCCCCGAGTCCGGCGGCCAGTCCGGCTCCATCGGCCTCGGCTTCGCGATACCCATCAACCAGGGCAAGCGCGTCGCCGAGGAGCTGATCAGCACCGGCAAGGCCACCCACCCGGTGATCGGCGTCACGCTGGACATGAAGTACACCGGCGACGGGGCCAAGGTCGGCACCAAGGACGCCGACGGCGGGCCCGCCGTCGCCGAGGACGGCCCCGCGGACAAGGCGGGCATCAAGTCCGGCGACGTCATCACGCAGGTCGAGGGCCAGCGCGTGCACAGCGGCGAGGAGCTGATCGTGAAGATCCGGGCCCACCGCCCCGGCGACGATCTCGACCTCAAGCTGACCCGCGGCGGCGAGGAACGGACCGTGACCCTGAAGCTCGGTTCGGCGAGCGGCACGTGATCCGGCATGTGAGCGCCACCGCGAGGTACCGCCCGGACACCTTCGACAGGTACCTTTGACCGGTCCGGGCCGCAGGGGGACCCGGGCCGAGATCGCACGGAGAACACGCGGAGAACACGAGGAGCAACAAGGTGTTCAATGACATCGGCGCACTGGAGCTGCTGACGCTCGGGGTGCTGGCCGTGCTGGTCTTCGGCCCCGACAAGCTGCCCAAGCTGATCCAGGACGTCACGCGCACCATCCGCAAGATCCGCGAGTTCTCGGACAGCGCCAAGGAAGACATCCGCTCCGAGCTGGGCCCGCAGTTCAAGGACTTCGAGTTCGAGGACCTCAACCCCAAGACGTTCGTCCGCAAGCAGCTGATGGACGGCAACGACGACCTGGGGCTGAAGGAGATCCGCGAGAGCTTCGACCTGCGCAAGGACCTGGCCGACGTCACCGACGCGGTCAACGGCCGCACCCCGGCCGCGTCCGATACCGCCAACAGTGCGGCGAACGACTCTGCGGGCGCGTCGGCCGGCGCCCCCTCCACCAGCCTGACCAAGACCGGCGACACCGCTCCTGACCTGCTGAAGAAGGCTCCTTCGCCGGCTCAGCCCGAGCGCCCGCCGTTCGACTCCGACGCCACCTGAGCCCCGGTCAATCCCGACTCGTCCGGACGGTATCGCTATTCTCCATCTGTCCGGTTGCGAGGACGCCCAAGCCCGCGGGGGCGGGCCGCTCCGGATCCTGACCGATCGAGGAGCGGCCGCGCACATGGAGACGACGAGTCGGATTGATACGGACGGTGTCCCGGGCACGGCCACGGCGCAGGAGGAGCCGCAGGAGGCCCCGGCGGCCCGGAAGGCCGCCGACGGCTACCGGGCGGCGACCTTCCCCTGGTACGGCCTGGACGAGGCCTTCACGGGCCCGCGCTGGCTGATGCAGGTCGGCACCGCGGCCGACGGCACCGTGCAGCACGGAGCTACGGGGCACGGTGACGAGCCGTCGGTGAAGTCGGACGGCTCCGCCGACAAGGAGCGGTTCGCCGCGGTGATCACGGTGGCCGCGAGCCCCGTGCGGCGCAGCGGTGACGGTACGGGCGTGCTGGACGCCACGACGGTGTCCTCGGCGGCCTGGCTCGCGGGCTCCGGCCTGCTGGCGTACACCTGGCCGCCGCAGATGGACCACACCCTGCGCGACGACTGGCTGGACCAGCAGACCGAGACCGCGTTCACCCTCGCCGACGACCTCGGCAGCGCGCCCTGGACGACGCTCTCCCTGCCGGTGGACGGGGTTCCGGTGGAGTTCCACTACCGCGAGTCCGAGTTCGGCTGGGTCCTCGCCGGATCCGCCCACGAAGGCGTGCACATCGGGGCGTACGGCCGGGGGATGAGCGCGTACGGTCTCGGCTTCGCGGTCATCAAGGACATCGGGACGTACGCGTAACGACGGCGGGAGCACGCAGCCCGACCAGCACACGACAGGGCGGGCCGGTTGACCACCGGCCCGCCCTGTCGTCGTTACGGACCGGGTCGGCGCGTCAGAACTTGTTGCGCGGGGTGATCCCCAGCGACATGCCCGACAGGCCGCGCTGACGGCCGCCCAGCTTCGCCGCGATCGAGCGCAGCGCGCTGCCGGCCGGGGAGTCGGGATCGGACAGGACGACCGGCTTGCCCTCGTCGCCGCCCTCGCGCAGCCGCAGGTCGATCGGGATCGCGCCGAGCACCGGCACCTCGGCGCCGATCGTGCGGGTCAGGCCCTCCGCGACCCGCGCGCCGCCGCCCGAGCCGAACACGTCGACCATCTCGTCGCAGTGCGGGCACGGCATGCCCGACATGTTCTCCACCACGCCGACGATCTTCTGGTGGGTCTGCACGGCGATCGAGCCGGCCCGCTCGGCGACCTCGGCCGCCGCCTGCTGCGGGGTCGTGACGACCAGGATCTCGGCGCCCGGCACGAGCTGCGCCACCGAGATCGCGATGTCGCCGGTGCCCGGCGGCAGGTCGAGCAGCAGGACGTCCAGGTCGCCCCAGTACACATCGGCGAGGAACTGCTGGAGCGCCCGGTGCAGCATCGGACCGCGCCACACCACGGGCTCGTTGCCCGGGGTGAACATGCCGATGGAGATGACCTTCACGCCGTGCGAGGACGGCGGCATGATCATGTTCTCGACCTGGGTGGGCTTGCCGTCCGCGCCGAGCATCCGGGGCACGCTGTGCCCGTAGATGTCGGCGTCCACGACGCCCACCTTCAGCCCGTCGGCCGCCATCGCCGCGGCGAGGTTCACCGTCACCGAGGACTTGCCGACGCCGCCCTTGCCGGAGGCGACCGCGTACACCCGGGTCAGCGAGCCGGGCTGAGCGAAGGGCACCTCCCGCTCGGCGGTGCCGCCGCGCAGCGAGCTCGCCAGCTCCTTGCGCTGCTCGTCGCTCATGACGTCGAGGGTCACCTCGACCCGCGAGACGCCCTCGACCCGGGCGACCGCGTCGGTCACGTTCCGGGTGATCGTGTCGCGCATCGGGCAGCCGGAGACCGTGAGATACACCGTGACAGCGACTACACCGTCAGGATCGATCTCGACCGATTTCACCATGCCCAGCTCGGTGATCGGGCGGTGGATCTCCGGGTCGTTCACTGTCGACAGTGCCTCAAGCACCGCGTCTTCCGTAGCCATACAGACGATGTTACGGCGCGCGGGCCTACGGGCGGGTAGCCCGTCAGCGGTCGCCTTCGTCACTCTCGGCCGGGAAGCGCACCTGCCGCTCCTCCATGTCCTTCACCATGTCCTGGAGCTCCGAGCGGATCCAGTCCCGGGTGGCGACCTCGCCCAGGCCCATCCGCAGGGCCGCGATCTCGCGCGTCAGGTATTCGGTGTCGGCGATGGAGCGCTCGTTCTGCTTGCGGTCCTGCTCGTGCGTGACCCGGTCGCGGTCGTCCTGCCGGTTCTGCGCGAGGAGGATCAGCGGCGCGGCGTACGAGGCCTGGAGCGAGAGCATCAGCGTCAGGAAGATGAACGGGTACGGGTCGAACCGCAGGTCCTTGGGCGCGAAGATGTTCCACAGCACCCAGACGATGATGATCAGCGTCATCCAGACGATGAACCGCCCGGTCCCCAGGAAGCGCGCGATCCGCTCCGAGAACCGGCCGAACGCCTCCGGGTCGTACTCCGGCAGCAGCCGCCGGCGCGGCGCCTTCGGCTGGTCCAGCCGGGTGCGCGGGGGCCGCACCAGACCGGAGGAACCGGTCGAGGACGCCTTGGCCCGCTCATCGCCCGCCACGATCGACCCCCTCCTCCCCGTGCAGATCCGTCAGGTCCGTCTCACGCCAGTCGTCCGGCAGCAGATGGTCCAGGACGTCGTCCACGGTCACCGCGCCCAGCAGCGAACCGCTCTCGTCCACGACCGGGGCCGAGACCATGTTGTACGCGGCCAGATAGCTGGTGACCAGCGGCAGCGGGGTGTCCGGCCGCAGCGGCACCAGATCGCTGTCCACGATCGAGCTGACCAGGGTGAACGGGGGTCGCGCAGCAGCCGCTGGAAGTGCACCGTGCCCAGGTACTTGCCCGTGGGGGTCTCGTCGGGTGAGCGGCACACGTACACCTGCGCGGCCAGCGCGGGCGACAGGTCCGCCTGCCGTACGCGGGCCAGCGCGTCCGCCACCGTGGCGTCCGGGCGCAGCACGATCGGCTCGGTCGTCATCAGACCGCCCGCCGTGCGCTCCTCGTACGACATCAGGCGGCGTACGTCGGCGGCGTCGTCCGGCCGCATCAGCGCCAGCAGCCGTTCCTTGTCGTCCTCCGGCAGCTCCGAGAGCAGGTCCGCCGCGTCGTCGGGGTCCATCGCCTCCAGGACGTCGGCGGCCCGCTCCTCGGCGAGCTTGCCGATGATCTCCACCTGGTCGTCCTCGGGCAGCTCCTCCAGGACGTCGGCGAGCCGGTCGTCGTCCAGGGCCGCGGCCACCTCCACCCGGCGCTTGGGCGAGAGGTGGTGCAGGGCGTTGGCCACGTCGGTGGGCCGCAGCCGCTCGAACGTGGCGACCAGGTTCTCCGCGCCCTGCCCGTGCTCCTCCAGCGAGAAGCCGCTGACCGCCGACCACTCCACCGTCAGCGTCTCGCCCTTGCGGCGCAGCGCACCGCCGCGCCCCTTGCGGACGAAGTACTTGTCGATCTCCCAGTCGCGGCGGGCCGGCAGCTGCTGGATGGCCACGTCCAGGACGGTGACCTCCTCGTCGTCCTCGACCAGCCGGACCCGTCGGTCCAGGAACTCGCCGAGGACGAGCCGTTCGGTGGGCCGCTGCTCGAAGCGCCGCATGTTGACGACGCCGGTGGTGATGACCTGGCCGGACTCGACACCGGTCACCCGGGTCATCGGCAGGAAGATCCGCCGGCGGCTGATCACCTCGACCACCAGGCCCAGGATGCGCGGCGGACGCCCGCCCACCCGCAACATGGCCACCAGGTCGCGGACCCGGCCGACCTGGTCGCCGTTGGGGTCGAAGACGGGCACCCCGGACAGGTGCGAGACGAAGACCCTGGGGGTGACCGCCGCCATCCGCCGCCTCCTTCGTCCGTCCGTGTCCGTGTGGTCCCGTAATCCGGCCGGAACCACTTCGTCCGGTTCGTGGCCGTGCGTCCCCGACCGTCCCGGTCCGCCGTCGCCGACCAGCGGAATTCGCCGGTACGCCGGGATCAGGCTAGCCCGTACCGCCGTGCCGCGCCCCGGCGGACCCGTCCGTACGGCTGGCTGCCGGACGGCGCGCGCTCCCCGGGTACGCTGCCGTCTGCTACCCCCGATCGCAGTGGAGAGGCAGTGCGCCCGTGACCTCTTTTCCCCCGGCCGTGCGGAACCATCGCCGTACCGCCCTCGCTCTCGTGCTGTGCGGAGGGCTCACCGTGGTCCTGGCCGCCTGCGGCACGGAGGAGGACCCGGACAAGGGGACCAACGGCGTCGCCAGACTCTCCGCCGCCGAGATCGACAAGAAGGCCAGAGCGGCGGCCGAAGCGGCCAGCGCCGTGCGCCTGTCGGGCACGCTCGTCAGCAAGGGCGGCACCTACCGGCTGGACATGAAGCTCAACGCCGAGGGCGGCATGGGCTCGGTGACCTCGAAGAAGCAGAGCTTCGCGCTGCTGCGGGTCGAGGACGAGCTGTTCCTCAAGGCGCCCGCCGAGTTCTGGACCCACGAGGGCAGCGGGGGCGAGGGCGAGACCGCCGACGCGGCCGCCGCCGACAAGCTGGGCGGCAAGTACGTGAAGGTCCCCGAGGGCGACCCCAGCTACCGCCAGCTGCGCGGCTTCACCGACAAGAAGGTCCTGCTCGACGGGCTCCTCGCGCTCCACGGCACGCTCAACAAGGGCGGCCGGGACACGGTCACCGGGCAGCGCACCATCCAGATCCTCGGCGGCAAGGGGGAGGGCGGGGCCTTCGACGTCTCGCTGGAGAAGGAGCCGTATCCGGTCCGGGTGGCCCGCGGTGGCGGCGGGGGCACGGTCTCGCTGGCCGACTGGGGGCAGGCCTTCCCGCTGGAGGCCCCCGAGGAGGACGACACCGTCGACTACGGCGGCCAGCTCCCGAAGTCCTCGGGCTGAGCCCCGGGCCCGGCCCCCGCTCAGCCCTTCCGGCGGCGCTTCAGCAGCAGCCGGGGGACCGCCGCCGGGACGGGCTCCCGGGTGGTGGCCGCGGTCGGCAGGGGTACGGCCGCCAGCGAGGTGTCCGGCAGCGCGGTGCTCACCGCCCCGGGCGTCAGCCGCACCACCGTGCACGTGCGCGCCCACCGCTCGGGCATCGCCTCGGCGTCCGGCGCGTTCAGCCGCTTGCCCTTCAGCTCGGCGACCGCCGCCTCCCACTCCTCGGAGCGCGGCGCCAGGAAACGTACCGCCGCACTCCAGGCGACGATCCGGCCGCCCTTGTCCTTGCTGCGTACGGTCACCTCGGCACGGCCGCCGTCGGACAGGCCCTCCGGCAGCGGCTGCTCGCCGGGGCCGCCGCCGACCAGGAGCGCCGCGCCCTCGTGCCAGACGTGCCAGACGGCACGGGCGGGCCCCGAGGCCCGGACCCAGACCAGGCCCGACTTCTTGGTGGCCTCCTCGGCGAGGGCCCGCTCCAGCAGGCCGGCGGCGTCGGTCGCGGCGGCGTCAGTCATGGGGCGAGCTTAGACGGGCCCCCGTCCGGATCGGGCCGTGCTCACAGCCAGCCGTTGCGCTTGAGGATGCGGTGGATCGAGAAACAGACCACCCCGATGACGCCGAGCACCAGCGGATAGCCGAACTTCCACTCCAGCTCCGGCATGTAGTCGAAGTTCATGCCGTAGACCCCGCAGATCATCGTCGGCACGGCGATGATCGCCGCCCAGGAGGTGATCTTGCGCATGTCCTCGTTCTGCGTGACCGTCGCCTGCGCCAGATTGGCCTGGAGGATCGAGTTCAGCAGCTCGTCGAAGCCGAGGACCTCTTCCTGGACCCGGGCGAGGTGGTCGGCGACGTCGCGGAAGTACTTCTGGATGTCGGGGTCGATCAGCCGCATCGGGCGCTCGCTCAGCAGCTGCATGGGCCGCAGCAGCGGCGACACCGCCCGCTTGAACTCCAGCACCTCACGCTTGAGCTGGTAGATCCGGCCCGCGTCCGCGCCGCGCGCGGAGCCCTTCGCCGGGGTGGAGAAGACATCGATCTCCACCTCGTCGATGTCGTCCTGCACGGCCTCAGCCACCGCGATGTACCCGTCGACCACATGGTCGGCGATGGCGTGCAGCACGGCGGACGGGCCCTTGGCGAGCAGCTCCGGATCGTCCTGGAGACGATGGCGCAGGGCGCGCAGGGAGCCCTGGCCGCCGTGCCGGACGGTGATGACGAAGTCCCGGCCGGTGAAGCACATCACCTCACCGGTCTCCACGACCTCGCTGGTCGCGGTCAGTTCGGCGTGCTCCACGTAGTGGATCGTCTTGAAGACGGTGAACAGGGTGTCGTCGTACCGCTCCAGCTTGGGCCGCTGGTGGGCGTGGACGGCGTCCTCCACCGCCAGCGGGTGCAGCCCGAACTCCCGGGCGATGCCCGCGAATTCGGCCTCCGTCGGCTCGTGCAGACCGATCCACGCGAAGCCGCCCTCCTCCCGCACCTGGAGCATCGCCTCGTGCGGGGTCGGGGTGGCGGGCGTCACCAGCCGGCGGCCGTCGCGGTAGACCGCGCAGTCGACGACGGCGCTGGAGGCGGACGGGTCGCGGGTGGTCTCGTACGCGCTGTAGGGGGCGCTGTTCTTACGGAGGGACGGGCGCACGGCGGCGCGCAGGTCACGGATCATCGACATGGCTGGCTCCTTCACGGAGGGCCGTCGGCGAGGGCGTGGAACAGCCCGGAATGGGGACGTGGGCTCACGTCCGCAAAGCGGGCTCCACCGCGCGGGCGCGATGACGGCGTTCGCTACAGACAGGCAAAATGCGCTACAGGCAGGCAGGAACGAAGGGCTCTTCCGTCACGCGGACCGCTGTCGGGAAGTCGTCCGGACACGACGGCGATGTCGGCCCGGGCGACCGACGGGAAGCGTCGGATCAGCGGGAGAGGTGAGGCTCGGAAGAGCGGTCGGTACTGCACGGTCGACTTGGATCCATAGCAGTCCCCACCTCCTCCGGCCGGTCCCCCGTGGGGGACGACGTGTCGTCGGGACGAAGAAGAGCGACGCTTCTGCGTGCTGTCCCGACCGGCGGCCAGGCTATCAGCCGCTCAAGGCGCAATCCCGTACTTTGCCCATTCACTACGCGATCTATGCTCGCCGCATGGCAGAAATTCTCGCGCTGGTCGAGGCCCGGCTCCGTTCCGCCCTCGGGGAACCGGACGCCCGCGCCGATGTGACGTTCCTCGGCACGGACCGCATCGAGGTGCTGCGCTTCCTCGCCGGCGACATCGTGCGCTACGCGACGCTCGGCATGTCGGGCGCGCCGATGGCCGATCCCACCTCCCCGCTGGCCGACCCGGTGAAGGGTCCCCGGGCGGAGCTGATCCTCTCCGTACGGGGCGGACTCGCCGACACCGACCAGGTGCTGCGCCCGCTCGCGGTACTGGCCGCCTCCCCGCAGGTCGAGGGGCTGATCGTGGCCCCGGGCGCCTCATTGGACCTGGGCGAGCCGCTGTGGACCGGGGCGCCGTTCACCTCGGTGCTGGTCGCGGAGTCCGGCGGTCTGGTGGAGGACCTGGAGCTGGACGAGCCGATGGACCCGGTGCGCTTTCTGCCGCTGCTGCCGATGACGCACAACGAGGCCGCCTGGAAGCGGGTGCGCGGCGCGCAGGAGCTCCAGGAGCGGTGGCTGACGCACGGTACGGACGTGCGCGACCCGCTGCGCACGTCCGTACCGCTGGACTGACCGGTCCTCCCGCGGAGGCGTCAGTCGGCGAAGACCGTCACGCTGTCCTCCATCGCGTGGACCGGCTCCAGCTCCTCGGCCTCGTGGGTCAGCGCCGTACGCCGTACTCCCACGACAGCCGCTCCGACGAGGGCGGCGAGCGCGGCGACGACGAACGGAATGTGGATGTCGGTCCACTCCTCGATCTTCGGGGCGAGGAAGGGAGCGGCCGCCGCGGCGAACCAGCGGACGAAGTTGTAACCGGCGCTGGCCACCGGGCGCGGGGCGTCGGAGACCCCGAGGGCCAGTTCGGTGTAGACGGTGTTGTTCATGCCGATGAACGCGCCGGAGACGATCGTGGCGACGATCGCCGTGGTGTGGCTGCCGTACCCGAGGACCAGCAGGTCGGCGGCGAGCAGCACCAGCGAGCCCCCGAGCACCTTGAGCGAGCCGAAGCGGCGCTGGAGACGCGGGGCGACCAGCACGGAGAAGACGGCGAGCAGCAGACCCCAGGCGAAGAAGACCGCGCCCGACTTGTACGGGGTCATGTCCAGCACGAACGGTGTGAAGGCCAGGATCGTGAAGAAGGCGTAGTTGTAGAAGAACGCCGAGGCCGCCACCGAGGCCAGGCCGCCGTGGCCCAGCGCCTTCACGGGATCGAGCAGTGAGGTCTTGCGGGCGGGCTTCGGCTGCTCCTTGAGGAACGCGGCGATGCAGAGGAAGCCGATCGCCATCAGCGCCGCCGTGCCGAAGAACGGGTAGCGCCAGCTGGCGTCCCCCAGCAGTGCGCCGAGCAGCGGCCCGCACGCCATGCCGAGGCCGAGCGCCGACTCGTACAACAGGATCGCCGCCGCGCTGCCGCCCGCCGCCGCTCCGACGATCACCGCGAGGGCGGTCGAGACGAAGAGGGCGTTGCCCAGGCCCCAGCCGGCCCGGAATCCGACGAGCTCGGCCACGGAGGACGAGGTGCCGGAGAGCGCGGCGAAGACGATCACGAGCGCGAGGCCGGCCAGCAGGGTCTTGCGGCCGCCGATGCGGCTGGAGACGAAGCCGGTGACCAGCATGGCGAAGGCGGTGATCAGGAAGTACGAGGTGAACAGCAGCGACACCTGGCTCGCCGAGGCGTCCAGCCCCTGCGCGATGGACGGCAGGATCGGGTCCACCAGGCCGATCCCCATGAAGGCCACGACCGAGGCGCCCGCCGTGGCCCAGACGGCCTTCGGCTGACGCAGGATGCCGCCCCCGGTCGCTCCTTCGTCGAACGGATCCTCTTCCCGCATGGGCTCTCTCCTTCTCCTTCGGCCCCATCAGATCGATGCGTTATGCACAGAATAAGTTAGGCAATCTAATAAATGCAAGCTACATCTACTTTCCCGGGTCAGGGCCACGCTGCGGACGGGTGATCGTCCTTGACGGGAGGACCGGCGGGGAGGACGGTTGGTCCTTATGAGGGGCGAACCCAGTTGCCCGAAGTGCGGTGGCCGGGTCAGGGCGCCCGGTCTCTTCGCCGACGCCTGGCAGTGCTCCGTGCACGGCCAGGTCCATCCGATGCAACCGGTCGTCCCGCCCAGCGTCGAGGCGCTCGGCGTCGTGGTGCACCGCACCCAGGTCCCCGTCTGGATGCCCTGGCCGCTCCCCGTGGGCTGGCTGTTCACCGGGGCCGCCAGCGCGGGCGACGACCGCAGCGGCGGACGGGCGAGCGCCGTGGCCTGCTCCGGACCCGGCCCGCTCGGCGGGATGGGCGAACTGCTCCTCGTCGCGGAGGAACTCGGCGTCGGACTCGGCGCCCGGTACGCCGGCATCGAGGGCCCCGACCCCGGCCACCACCTCGACGTCGACTCCGCCCCCGACGCCAAGGTCCACGCCGCCGGCCGCCCCACCCCGCTCTGGCACGTCAGGAACGCCCCGGAGGACCGCGCCGTCTTCGCGGGCGAGGCGCGGGGACTGTGGCTCTGGGCGATCCTGTGGCCCGAGCAGTCGGGGCTCCTGATGTACGACGAGCTGGTCCTGACCGATCTGCGGGACGCCGGGGGAGAGGTGGACCTCGTCCCCTGCGGCGCGCTCACCCCGCGCCTGCTCACCGCCCCGGAGACGCCGCCCCGGCAGGGCAAGAGCGAGCGGTAGATCACGTGGGCCAGAGGGCTTTCGCGGCCTGAGGCCTGGCGGGCGACGGTTATCCTTGAGCGGTCCCCCGTCCGCCCGCGAGCCCCGGAGTCAGCCGTCGTGCGTATCGACCTGCACACCCACTCCACCGCGTCGGACGGCACGGACACCCCCGCCGAGCTGGTCGCCAACGCCGCCGCCGCGGGCCTGGACGTCGTCGCGCTCACCGACCACGACACCGTGGGCGGCCACAAACAGGCCATCGACGCGCTGCCCGAGGGGCTCACCCTCGTCACCGGCGCCGAACTCTCCTGCCGCGTCGGCGGCGTGGGCATGCATCTGCTCGCCTACCTCTTCGACCCGGCCGACGCCGAGCTGGAGCGCGCCCGGGAGCTCGTCCGCGACGACCGGGTGCCGCGCGCCCGGGAGATGGTCCGCAAGCTGCGCGCCCTCGACGTCCCCATCACCTGGGAGCAGGTCGCCCGCATCGCCGGGGACGGCTCGGTCGGCCGCCCGCACGTCGCCGCCGCCCTCGTCGAACTCGGCGTCGTCCCCACCGTCTCCGACGCCTTCACGCCCGACTGGCTGGGCAACGGCGGCCGGGCGTACGCCGAGAAGCACGAGTTCGACCCCTTCGAGGCCGTCCGCCTGGTGAAGGCGGCGGGCGGGGTCGCCGTCTTCGCCCACCCGGGCGCCTCGAAACGCGGCGCGGTCGTCCCCGAGTCCACGATCGCCGCCCTCGCGGAGGCGGGCCTCGACGGCATCGAGGTCGACCACATGGACCACGACGAGCCCACCCGGGCCCGGCTGCGCGGCCTCGCCCGCGAACTGGGGCTGCTCACGACCGGCTCCAGCGACTACCACGGCAGCCGGAAGACCGTCGAGCTCGGCGCGTTCACCACCGATCCGGAGATCTACGGCGAGATCACCCGGCGCGCGACCGGAGCCTTCCCGGTGCCGGGCGCCGGTGGAGCCGTCCGCCGCTGAGGCCCCAGCTCTTCCGCCGCACCACGTTTCCCTCCCCGCGCCCCCGTGCGTACCGTCGCGTGCCCGACACACCGCGACGCCCGCTGCCCGGACCCGCGCCCCCCGTACCGCCCGCTCATCTCTCGCAAGGCTCACTGTGTTCGACGTCGCTGTCTTCGGATCCCTTTTTCTCACCCTATTTGTGATCATGGACCCGCCCGGGATCACGCCGATCTTCCTCGCCCTCACCGCCGGCCGCCCCGCCAAGGTGCAGCGCAAGATGGCGCTCCAGGCGGTCACGGTCGCCTTCGGTGTGATCGCCGTCTTCGGTCTGCTCGGTCAGCAGATCCTCGACTACCTGCATGTCTCCGTGCCCGCGCTGATGATCGCGGGCGGACTCCTGCTGCTGCTCATCGCGCTCGACCTGCTGACCGGCAAGACGGACGAGCCGACGCAGACCAAGGACGTCAACGTGGCGCTCGTGCCGCTGGGCATGCCGCTGCTCGCCGGGCCCGGCGCGATCGTCTCGGTCATCCTCGCGGTGCAGCACGCCGACGGGGTGGGCGGCCAGCTCTCGGTGTGGTCCGCGATCGTCGCCATGCACGTCGTGCTCTGGCTGACCATGCGCTACTCGCTGGTCATCATCCGCGTGATCAAGGACGGCGGCGTGGTGCTGGTGACCCGGCTCGCGGGCATGATGCTCTCCGCCATCGCCGTCCAGCAGATCATCAACGGCGTCACCCAGGTCATCCAGAACTCCTGAGGCCCCGCTCACACCCCCGCACACCACAGCACCCCCGCACGGACGTTCCGTACGGGGGTGCTTCGTCTTCACAACGTCAGGTGTTACGAGGCCGAACTGTCGGCCGGCCGGATGTAGATGCGCTGGCCCGTCGCCGCGGCCTGCTGCACGATCCGGTTGACGGAGGCGGCGTCCACGACGGTGCTGTCCACGGCGGTACCGTCGACGTCGTCGAGTCGCATGATCTCGAAGCGCACAGTGCTTCCCTTCGTCTGATCCTCCTGCTGGAGAACTGCTGGCACCGGTGGGGCGTCCCACCGGCAAGACTAGGAGCGCGAGGTTTCCCTCGCGTTCCACAAGGGTGACAACGAGTTGCCCCTGGCAAACATTCCCTACGCTAAGGAAATTTTTTGGATGTCTAAATACCCGTCGGTAGTGACACCACCACAGACCATGAGGTCCGCATGAACGAGGCGGACCCGCAGCTCATCGAGGCGGCCGGAGGGGCCGGCCTCGCCGCCCGCCTCGACCGCACCAACGAGCTGCTCCAGCGCATGCTCGTCGAGGTGGCGAAGACCCCCTCGACGCACGCCATCTTCGTGGACGCCGGCTATGTCTACGCCGCGGCCGGGCTGCTCGTCACCGGCACCGAGGACCGGCGCTCCTTCGACCTCGACGCCGAAGGGCTGATCGAGGCCTTCATCGACAAGGCCCGCACGATCTTCGCGGACAGCAGGCTGCTGCGCGTCTACTGGTACGACGGGGCCAGGCGGCGGATCCACACCACCGAGCAGCAGGCCATCGCCGAACTCCCCGACGTCAAGGTGCGGCTCGGCAACCTCAACGCCAACAACCAGCAGAAGGGCGTCGACTCCCTCATCCGCACCGACCTCGAATCCCTCGCCCGGCACCGTGCCATCAGCGACGCGGCGCTCGTCGGCGGCGACGAGGACCTGGTCTCGGCGGTCGAGGCCGCCCAGGGTTACGGGGCCCGCGTCCACCTCTGGGGCATCGAGGCCGGCGAGGGCCGCAACCAGGCCGAGCCGCTGCTCTGGGAGGTCGACAGCCAGCGCACCTTCGACCTGGACTTCTGCCGCCCCTACGTCACCCGGCGGCCCGTGACCATGTACGAGGACGACACCCCGGCCCCCTCCCGGGAGGACGTCCGCTTCGTCGGCGCGCAGATCGCGGCCGCCTGGCTCGCCGCCCGGGGCCGGGAATCCCTCGCCGACCTGCTGCCGGGTCACCCCTACCTGCCGGGCTCCGTCGACCAGGACCTCCTGGTGGAGGCCGAACGGCTGCTCCAGCACTCGCTGCGCGGCCACGCCCATCTGCGGCGGGCGCTCCGCGACGGCTTCTGGCAGCACCTGCAGGCGCAGTACTGACACCCGGGCCGGGCGGCGGGGAGCCCGTCAGGCCTCCGGCAAGCCGTCCCAGAACGCGGCCAGCGCCTTCGCGGTCTCCTGCGGGCGGGCGGTGTTGGGGGAGTGCTCGGCGCCGTCGATCGTGGTGCGCCGCGCGCCGAGGCGCCGGGCCATGGCGTCGAACAGCTCCACCGGCCACACGTCGTCGCGCTCCCCGGACAGCACATGGACGGGCAGCCCGACGGCGGCCAGCTCGTCCACCCGGTCCGGCTCGGCCGCCAACTGGGCCCCGGTGGCGATCAGCTGGGCCGGGTTGTGGGCCAGCCAGCGGCGGCGCAGGTCCGCTCCGTCGCCGGTGTCCGCGTCCTGCGGGGGATCCAGCGCCTGCATCGCCTGCCACACCTCGTCCATGGACAGCACGGACAGGGCGTCGCTCAGCATCTTCACCTTGTCCCGCTGGGCCGCGACGACCTCGGCGGGGCCCGAGGACATCAGCGTCAGCGAGCGGAACGGGGCGGCGTCCAGCAGGACGGCGGCGCGGGCGATCTGACCGCCGAGCGAGTGCCCGAGCAGATGCAGCCCCCGGGGCCCTCGCCCAGAGCCTCCGCCTGCGCCAGCACGTCCCGGGCCAACTCGCCCTGTGCGTAGTCCTCCTGACGGTCCGTCCCCTTCGACTCGAACTGCCCCCGGCCGTCCACGGCGACCACCCGGTAGCCCGCCCCGGTCAGCGGTTCCAGCAGGGCGACGAAGTCCTCCTTGCTGCCGGTGTACCCGGGCAGCAGCAGGGCGGTGGCCCGGGCCGGGGTACGCGGCACGGCGTCCAGAACGGCGAAGTCGCCGCGCTCGGTGGCCAGGACACGGGCGCGGGCGCAGGGCGGCGGGGTGAAGGTGGGCGGGCGGCTCATACGGCGAGGCTATCCCCGCCGCACCGGGCCCGCCGCCACCGGGCGGCCTTCCGGACGACGGGACGGCGAACGGCCCCGGCCCCCGCGCGGTGCGGGGGCCGGGGCCGTTGTCGTGCCGGTCGTGCGGTGTCGCCGGAAGCTCAGCTCTCGGTCGTCGACACCGTTGCGGCGCCCGCGGGGCGGGTGGCCCGGCGGCGACGCGGCTTCGGCTCTGCGGCGGCCTCGCTCACCACGGCCTCGGCCGCGGAGACCACGGCGGCCTCCTGCGTCGCGGTCGAGGTGACGCTGCGGGTGGCCCGGCGGCGGCGCGGCTTGGCCTCCGCCCCGTCGGCCGGAGCCTCGACGGCGGGCTGCTCGGTGGCGACGGCCTTCGACGCGGCCCGGGTGGCCTTCGCCGCGGCCTTCTTCGCCGCGGGCTCCGCCGTCTCCGCCTTCGCGCGGGACTTCGTCGCCCTGGTCGCCCGGACCTTCGGCTCGGCGGCCGGCGCGGACTCGGTGGCCTTGGACTCGGCCTTGGCGGCCTGGGACTCGGCCTTCGCCTTCGGCTCCGTCCTGGGCTTCGCGGTGCGGGCCGGGCGGCGACGCGTCTTGACCTCGGGCTCCGGCTCGGCGGCCGGGGCGATCTGGAAGTCGACCTCGTCGGCCGGCTGCACGATCCGGGTGCGACGGCGCGGCCGGACGGCCTTCGGCTCGGCGGCCGGCTCGATCACACCCGCGGCGACGGCCACCGTCTGGAACTCGGCCGGGGCCGGGGCGGCCGGAGCGGCGGCGACGGGCGCGGCCGTCTCCTCGGCCACCGGCTTCGCCGCGGCGCGGCTGCGACGACGGCGCGGCTTGGTCTCCGCCACCGGCTCCGCGACCGGCTCGGCCACGGGAACGGCCTCGATCACGGGAGCGGCCTCGGCCACCGGGGCGGGAACCGCCGGAGCCTCGGCGACCGCCACGGCCGTCTCGGCGACGGCCTCGGGGGCGCTGGCCCGCGTACGGCGGCGACGGCGCGGCGTACGCGGCGCTTCGGGCGCCTCGTCACCGGCCGGGGTGACCGGAGCGGCCTCCTTGGCGGGCGCGGGCACCGTCGCGGCGGTCGCCTCCGCCGAGGCTCCACCACGGGTGCGGCGGCGCTGGCGCGGCGTACGGGTGCGCGGCTCGCGCTCCTCACGGGCGGGGGCCGCGGCGGCGGACTTGCGGCCGCGGCCGCCGGTCTCGCCGAGGTCCTCGACCTCTTCGGCGCGCAGACCCGCACGGGTCCGCTCGGCACGCGGCAGCACACCCTTGGTGCCCGCCGGGATGCCCAGCTCCTCGAACAGGTGCGGAGAGGTGGAGTACGTCTCCGGCGGGTCCGGGAACTTCAGGTCCAGCGCCTTGTTGATCAGCTGCCAGCGCGGGATGTCGTCCCAGTCGACCAGCGTGATCGCGGTGCCCTTGGCGCCCGCGCGGCCGGTGCGGCCGATGCGGTGGAGGTAGGTCTTCTCGTCCTCGGGCGACTGGTAGTTGACGACGTGGGTGACACCCTCGACGTCGATACCGCGCGCGGCGACGTCGGTGCAGACCAGGACGTCGACCTTGCCGTTGCGGAAGGCGCGCAGCGCCTGCTCGCGGGCGCCCTGGCCGAGGTCGCCGTGGACCGCGCCGGATGCGAAGCCGCGCTTGTCCAGCTGCTCGGCGATGTCGGCGGCCGTGCGCTTCGTCCGGCAGAAGATCATCGCGAGCCCGCGGCCCTCGGCCTGGAGGATGCGCGCGAGCATCTCCGGCTTGTCCATGTTGTGGGCGCGGTAGACATGCTGGACCGTGTTCTTCACGGTCGTGCCCTCGTCGTCGGGCGACGTGGCGTTGATGTGCGTGGGCTGCGACATGTAGCGGCGGGCGAGGCTGATGACGGCACCGGGCATGGTGGCCGAGAACAGCATCGTCTGGCGCTTCGCCGGCAGCATCGTGATGATGCGCTCGACGTCGGGCAGGAAGCCCAGGTCCAGCATCTCGTCGGCCTCGTCGAGGACGAGCCCGCGGACGTGGGAGAGGTCGAGCTTGCGCTGGCCCGCCAGGTCCAGGAGACGGCCCGGCGTGCCGACGACCACGTCGACGCCCTTCTTGAGGGCCTCGACCTGGGGCTCGTACGCCCGGCCGCCGTAGATCGCGAGAACGCGGACGTTACGGACCTTGCCGGCCGTGAGCAGGTCGTTGGTGACCTGGGTGCACAGCTCGCGGGTGGGGACGACGACGAGCGCCTGCGGCGCGTCGGTCAGCTGCTCGGGCTTGGCCCGCCCGGCCTCGACGTCGGCGGGGACGGTCACGCGCTCCAGGAGCGGGAGACCGAAGCCGAGCGTCTTTCCGGTGCCGGTCTTGGCCTGGCCGATGACGTCGGAGCCGGAGAGGGCTACGGGGAGCGTCAGCTCCTGGATGGGGAAGGGGGACGTGATGCCGACCGCCTCAAGGGCTTCGGCCGTCTCGGGAAAAATACCGAGTTCGCGGAACGTAGTCAGGGTGCTGCCTCTTCTGTGAGACGCGGTCCGAGGCGAACGCTGGGGGTCGTACCGTGCCGGGGTTGGTCATCCGGCCGTGGTGGGGCCGGGTGGCGCGGGACCACTGCCGTCGCTCGAGCGCTCGTGCCGCTGAGGGGGCCCCTCATCTGCAGTCGTACGTGCCGTACGCACCGCGTGGAGGGCTGTCGGGTCGGAGCCGATCGGGCCTCCGACCGGGCATCCTCATTCAAGGGCGCGCCTCTGGCACAGCACAGTGCTCAGTAGGCGCAATACCACTGTACCCCGGATTCGCGCATGTGTGTTGGACGAATTCATCGGAACGGTATGAGGGCCCCTGCTGACCAGGCCCTTCCGCCCTGCGCCGGGAGGGCTATCGTTCCGTTTCATGGAGACGCCAGACCACGCCACCGACACCCCCGCCGACTCTTCCGGAGCCACCGGGATCGCCACCCAGGACTGGGCCACCGCGGCCGCCGACCCGCAGTACCGCGCCGCGGTCGTGGACCTGCTCGGCGCCCTCGCCTACGGAGAGCTGGCGGCCTTTGAACGGCTGGCCGAGGACGCGAAGCTCGCGCCGACGCTCGGGGACAAGGCGGAGCTGGCGAAGATGGCCGCCGCCGAGTTCCACCACTTCGAGCAGCTGACCGAGCGGCTCACCGCGGTCGAGGAGGAGCCGACCGCCGCCATGGAGCCGTTCGCCAAGGCGCTCGACGACTTCCACCGCCAGACCGCCCCGTCCGACTGGCTGGAAGGCCTGGTCAAGGCGTACGTCGGCGACTCGATCGCGAGCGACTTCTACCGCGAGGTCGCGGCCCGGCTGGACACCGACACCCGGTCCCTCGTGCTGTCCGTGCTCGACGACACCGGGCACGGGAACTTCGCGGTGGAGAAGGTACGCGCCGCCATCGAGGCCGACCCGCGGGTCGGCGGGCGGCTCGCGCTGTGGGCCCGCCGGCTGATGGGCGAGGCGCTCTCGCAGGCCCAGCGGGTGGTCGCCGACCGCGACGCCCTCTCGACGATGCTGGTGGGCGGCGTCGCGGACGGCTTCGACCTGGCCGAGGTGGGACGGATGTTCTCCCGGATCACGGAGGCCCACACCAAGCGGATGGCCGCTCTCGGCCTGGCCGCGTAAGGCCGCCGGCTACTGGGCCGCCGCCGACCTGGTGAGGCGGCGGCCGCGTGGTCGGATCAGGAGCGAGAGCGTCACCGCTCCGACCGACACGGCTCCGATCAGCGTCGCCAGGACATGGCCGGGACCCAGCGCGGCATGCGTCAGATAGGCGCCGAACAGGGCGCCCGGCGTGCCGGTGAGATAAACCGCACGGCCGGCCGGCAGACGGTCGGCCAGTGATCGGAGGGCCACCCAGGACAGGGCCAGTCCGAGCACGGCGGCGCCGAAGGATTCCCAGATCACAGAAGATCACCTCGCGGGGGTGTGCGGGGCGGGCAAAACGGTCGTAGGCGGTACTACCCCCCGGTCGCGGCGAGCAACCCTCCGAAGGCCCCTTCCGACCCGTACGGGAACGGGAGGAGCGGTCCCCGGCACACGACGGCCCCTACGCGCGACAGGAGCGGCCCGGCGGGAAGATCCCGCCGGGCCGCTCCTGTGATCAACGCGTCCGTGGACTACAGCGCCCCGAACCCCACCCGCCGGGTGGTCGGCTCACCGATCTCCACATACGCGATCCGGTCGGCCGGCACGAGGACCTTGCGGCCCTTGTCGTCCGTGAGGCTGAGCAGCTCCGCCTTGCCGCCCAGTGCCGCGGCGACCGCGCTCTCGACGTCCTCGGCGGAAAGCCCGCTCTCCAGAACGATCTCGCGGGGCGTGTGCTGCACCCCGATCTTGACCTCCACGGCTATGTCCCTCCGACGGTCAGTCCCTGCGCGGCGAACCGCGCCGTACGCAGCCACATTAGCCCGGCGGAAGCGGCGCTCAGGGCCCGACCGGCAACGCCCGCAGCGAACACGGTGCCAGGCGTCCCGGCACGGAGAGGTCAGTGCTGCTCGACGCCGTGCAGCGGGAAGCCCGCGATGCCCCGCCAGGCCAGCGAGGTGAGGAGCTGCACGGCGGTGTCGCGGGGGATGGCGGACCGGCTGGAGAGCCAGTAGCGGGCCACCACCTGGGAGACGCCGCCGAGCCCGACCGCCAGCAGCATGGACTCGTCCTTGGACAGGCCCGTGTCCCCGGCGATCACGTCCGAGATGGCCTCGGCGCACTGGAGGGACACCCGGTCGACCCGCTCGCGCACGGCGGGCTCGTTGGTCAGGTCGGACTCGAAGACCAGGCGGAACGCGCCGCCCTCGTCCTCCACGTACGCGAAGTAGGCGTCCATCGTCGCCTCGACGCGCAGCTTGTTGTCCGTCGTCGAGGCCAGCGCCGTGCGGACGGCCTGGAGCAGCGACTCGCAGTGCTGGTCGAGCAGGGCCAGATAGAGCTCCAGCTTTCCGGGGAAGTGCTGGTAGAGCACCGGCTTGCTGACCCCGGCCCGCTCGGCGATGTCGTCCATCGCGGCGGAGTGGTAGCCCTGCGCGACGAAGACCTCCTGTGCGGCGCCCAGCAGCTGATTGCGTCGGGCGCGGCGGGGCAGGCGGGTGCCCCGCGGGCGCGCCGCCTCTGTCTGCTCGATGGCTGTCACGCCGCCTCCCAAATATGTGTTCCAGCACAGCCGGTCCGTGCACGCTGCGCCGTACAGCCATCGTACTTTTGGGTAACCCGGGTGTGCGCGGCGCGGACGCAGAATTTCACGGACCGGACGGCTGTGGAAGCCACAGTTCTTCGCGGTCGTGAGTGAAACCGGGGCGTTTCAGCGGTAATCGTCCTCGTCGAGGGGAATCACCCTGCGCTGTTCCGCGACGTCGGCCTCGTTGGCGGCGGCCGGGTCGACGTTCTCCGCCCGCTCGTCGTACTCCGGCCGGACGTCCGCGCGCTGCTCGGCGGCATCCGCCTCCGGGGCCTCGGGCCCCGGCCCGTCCGGCTCCGCGCTCTCGAAGGTGTCCGGGTCGCTCGGGTCGACCGTCATCTGGCAGCTCCCTTCCTGTCGTTCCCCATGAAGCCTAGGAGCTACCCGTCCACCCCGCGATGCGGCCTTGTGACGGCGAACACATGAATCAGTGCGTGATCGTCTCGTAACATTGGCGCATGTCTTCGACCGAGCTGCCGGGTGTCCAGGCCGCCGCCGCCGCGGTGGCCCCCACGGTCAGTGCCGTCCGGGTCGCCGACGGCGAACAGCTGCGCTCCGTGTCCTTGCCGGGGATCGGTCTGAACATCCGCTGCCGGCCGGGGGACCGGACCGGACTGCCCCCCGCGCTGTACGTGCACGGGCTCGGCGGCTCGTCGCAGAACTGGTCCGCGCTGATGCCGCTGCTGTCCGATGTGGTCGACGGGGAAGCCGTCGACCTGCCCGGATTCGGGGACTCGCCGCCGCCCGACGACGGCAACTACTCGGTGACGGGACACGCCCGTGCGGTGATCCGGCTGCTGGACGCGGAGGGGCGGGGCCCCGTCCATCTGTTCGGCAATTCGCTGGGCGGCGCGGTCGCCACCCGGGTCGCCGCCGTCCGCCCGGATCTCGTGCGCACCCTCACCCTGATCTCGCCCGCCCTGCCGGAGTGGCGGGTGCAGCGGCCTGCCGTCCCGACCGGTCTGCTGGCGGTGCCGGGGGTCGCTTCCCTGTTCTCCCGGCTCACGAAGGACTGGACCGCTGAGCAGCGGACGCGCGGAGTCATGGCACTCTGTTACGGCGATCCGGCACGGGTCTCCGAGGAAGCCTTCCGTCATGCGGTGGCCGAGATGGAGCGCCGGCTGGAGCTGCCGTACTTCTGGGACGCGATGACGCGTTCGGCCCGGGGCATCGTCGACGCGTACACCCTGGGCGGCCAGCACGGACTGTGGCGCCAGGCCGAGCGGGTGCTCGCACCGACCCAGCTCGTGTACGGCGGACGGGACCAGCTCGTCTCGTACCGGATGGCACGCAAGGCGTCCGCGGCCTTCCGCGACGCCCGGCTGCTGACCCTGCCCGACGCGGGGCACGTGGCGATGATGGAGTACCCGGAGGCGGTCGCCCAGGCGTTCCGGGAACTGCTGGACGATAGCGGCGGGAGCTGATCCGGGGCGTGGGACGACACAGTCGAAAGGGCTCCGGGGCGATCCGCCCGGACGCGACAGCGACGGAGCCGGGGGGCGAGCGTGCCGCGGCGCGTCCCGCGTCCGGCACCGGCCGCCGCAGGCGGACCGCACCGACCGCGGACGGGCGCAACCTCTTCTCCCCGCTGACCGGTGACGGGCAGGGCCCGTTCCCGCCCGACGCCCCGCAGGTGCGCGGCGGCCACCCCGAACAGCATGAGAAGGGCGGCGGCTGGGGCGGCACCTGGAGCACCGGGCCGCAGCCCCGCTACGGGCAGGGGCCCGGCGCACCCGCAGCACAGGGCGCCCCCCGGCCGCAGGCCCCCCACCAGTACGCCGGCCCGGACGACCGCCCCGGCGAGGCCCGGCCGTCTCCCGGCGGGCCGGGCGGGTCCGAGGACGCCGCCGCCCGGCAGCAGGCCGTGGCGCGTCAGGTCTCCGCCCAGCGGGCGGCCCAGCGCGCCGCGGACGGCCGGGCCGCACCGCAGCAGCCCGCAGGACCGCCGGTGCCGGGCCCGCGCCAGGAGTTCCTGGAGGCCTTCGACACCGACGCCCCCGGGACCGTGACCGCGCCGTCGGCCGGAAGCCCGGACGGCCCGGACGACACCGGGGCCGCGGAGCCCGACGGACAGGCCGCGCCCCGGGGCTCCAAGGGGCGGACGTTCACCGGGATCGCCGCCGCCGCGGTGACCACCGTCCTCGCGGTCGTGGTGGCCGGACAGGTCGCCGAGGACTCCGGCGGCCGTGCCGCGGCCGCGCGCGCCGCCGAGGTGGAGCGGCAGGGCCTCGGCGACGAGGCCTCCCGCTCCGACGCCCGCCCGACCCCGGAGCAGCCCGCGCGCAAGCCCGAGGTCAAGCCCCTCTCGTACGCGGCCAAGATGGCGGAGCCGTATCCGCTCGCCGCCGACCTGAAGGCGACCGGCGAGTTCGAGGCGGTGCCCGGACTGGCGAAGGCCCCCGGAAAGGGCCAGAAGCACCGCTACCGGATCGATGTGGAGAAGGGACTCGGCCTCGACGCCGGGCTGTTCGCCGAAGCCGTGCAGAAGACGCTCAACGACGACCGGAGCTGGGCGCACAACGGCGCGATGACCTTCGAGCGCATCTCGTCGGGGCAGCCGGACTTCGTCATCACGCTCGCCAGCCCCGGGACCACCGGCGACTGGTGTGCCAAGTCGGGTCTGGACACCACGGTCGACAACGTCTCGTGCGACTCCGCGTCGACCGACCGCGTCATGATCAACGCCTATCGCTGGGCGCAGGGCGCCGCCACCTTCGGCCCGGACAAGCTGCTGCCCTACCGTCAGATGCTCATCAACCACGAGGTCGGCCACCGGCTCGGGTACAACCACGTGAGCTGCCGCACGCCGGGCGCCCTGGCCCCGGTCATGCAGCAGCAGACCAAGACCCTCGAACTCGAAGGCATCAAGTGCAAGCCCAACCCCTGGGTGCATCCCGAGGGTTGATCCCTCAGGCCTGACTGCGGGGCAGGAGTTGGCCCGGGCCTGACGCTCCGTGACAACCGACCGCCGTATCGCGACGGAACGCGACCGGCACGGGAAAGTTACGACGGTTCACCCCTTTCGGTGGCGCGACGGACAACCGTCCGTCGCGCCACCGGCGTATCCGCTTACGGTCGTCCCGCTGTGAGTCGCCGGTTCAACGGCGGCCGCCCACAAGGGAGATCGGGGGTGCACTCGTGCGGATCGGACTGCTCACCGACGGTGGTTATCCGTATGCGACCGGTGAGTCCAGACTCTGGTGCGACCGACTGGTGCGCGGGCTGCCGCAGCACGAGTTCGACCTGTTCGCGCTGAGCCGCTCCGCCCATCAGGAGGCCCAGGGCTGGGTCCAACTGCCCTACCAGGTCAGCCGGGTGCGCACCGCACCGCTGTGGACCCCCGAGGACGGCACCCTGCGCGGCAGCGGCGAACGCGGTCTGCTGGCCCGGCTGGTGACCGGCGGCGAGCAGTCCTACGGGCGGCGCGACCGCAAGCGTTTCACCGAACACCTCACCGCCCTCGCCACCGCCGTCTGCACCCCCGACCGGGCCGGGACGGAAGCGGGCGAGGGCCCCGGCGCCGAGCTGTTCACCGCAGGGCTCTACGGGCTGGCCGAGCTGGCCCGCGAGCGCGGCGGGCTCCATCTCGCCCTGCGCTCCGAGACCACCGTGCGGATCATGGAGGCGGCCACCCGCGCCCACGGCACCGGCCGCACCGTGCGGAGCGCCACCGTCCCCGACCACCTCGCCTTCGCCGCCGAGCTGGAACGCGCCCTGCGCCCGCTCTCGCTCGACTGGTACGACCAGGAGAGCCTCGGTGCCGTCGACCTCTGCCATGCGGCCTCCGGCGGGGCGGCCGCCCTACCGGGACTCCTGGCCAAACGCTTCTTCGGGGTGCCGCTGCTGGTCACCGAGCACGGCGTCCCGCTGCGCGCGCACTACCTGGCCGCCGCGTCCGGCACCCCGTACGGCGCCCCCGTGCGCGCGCTCCTCGCCGCGTTCCACGGCCGTCTCGCCACCGAGATCTACCGGCAGGCCGCGCTCGTCACCCCCGGCAACACCCACGTCCGCCGCTGGCAGCAGCGCTGCGGAGCCGACCCCGCCCGGCAGCGCACCGTCTACCCGGGCATGGCGGCGGAGCGCTTCGGCCCGGTCGGCGAGGACGCCGAGCGGCTCGGCGCGGCGGGCGAGGGCGCCGAGGCGGACGGCCCCGACACCCTGGTCTGGGTCGGCCGGATCGAGCCCGCCAAGGACCTGATCGCCCTCCTCCACGCCTTCGCCGAGGTCCGCCGCGCCCGGCCCGACGCCCTGCTGCGGATCTTCGGCGCCCCGGCGGAGGGCGACGAGGCCACCGCCTACCTCGCGCACTGCACGGCCCTGGCAGCCCAGCTCTTCCCGGACGAGGCCACCGGCGCCCACACCGAGGGCAGCAGCCCGGTCACCTTCGAGGAGATCGGCGGCCCCGAGATCCCCGATCTCGCCGAGGCGTACGGGGCGGGCGGCGTGATCGTCCTCTCCAGCACCGTCGAGGGCTTCCCGGTCAGCCTCGTCGAAGCCATGTTCTGCGGCCGGGCCACGGTCTCCACCGACGTGGGCGCGGTGGTCGAGGTCATCGGCGGCACCGGTCTGGTGGTGCCGCCGCGCAACCCCAAGGCGCTCGGCGACGCCTGTGTCGCGCTGCTGCGCGACCCCGAGCGCCGGGCCCGGCTGGGCGCCGCCGCCCGGGCCCGCGCGCTCGAACTCTTCACCGTCGAACAGAACCTCGCGGCATTTCGCGGCATTTACCTGGAGCTGATGTCGCACACCCCGGTGCGCCGGGAGGCCGACACGGTGGACGCCCACGGCGACCCGCTGCCGTTCGCCACGCCGCCGGAGGCCCACCTCCTCGGGCACTGGACCCAGCCCGGCCCCCACCTCCGGCCACCGGAGGACCCTGCCGCCGGTCCCGGTTGGGCCGCCCCGCCCGGAGTCCGCCTGCCGGACCGGCCCGGCGAGCCCGAGCCGGAGCACACGCAGGAGCCGGAGCCCGAGGGCGTCTGCGCGGTCGCCGCAGGACCGGCGGGGGACGGCGATGCGTGACCAACCGGCCCTTGACCACCCGGCCCTTGACCACCCGGTCCGCCACGGCCCGGCCCTCCGCGACCGGTCCCCTCACCGGCCGGCCCCCCACGCCCAAACGCTTCACGACCACGGAGACCCCCCGATGACCCGTCCGGACGACCCGGCGACGACCCCCGCTGCCGCCCCGGAACGCCCCGCGGAGATCCCGCCCCGTGCCTCGGCCCGCCGGGCGTCGGGCGCCACCGCCCGGCGGGGTCCCGCCGACCCGGTGAAATCCCTGCTGCACGACCACCGCGACCTGTGCGAACGGGCCGTGGACCCGCTGGAGATCGCCGCAGGACTGGAGGCCCACGGCCTCACCGACCGCACCGCCGCCCGCTACCGCCACCGTGACGTCTTCGCCCTCGCCGAGGAGCTGTACGCCCGCATGCCGCCCCGGGCCCACGATCCCGCCACCGGCGGACCCCCCGGCCCCGGTCCCGACACCGAGGCGCGGGCCGCCTGGACGCTCCTCGCCCTGCTCCCCGGGGCCGCCTGCCTCGCGACCGCCGGGCTGCTCCGGGTCACCGAGGGCGTCCTCGGCGACGGGACGCGGGCCCTTGTCACCGTCGTCGGCGCGCTGCTCGCCTGCCTGGCGCTCCGGGCCTGCCTCGGCCGCGGTCCCCTGCGCGCCGCCGAAGGAGCCGGCCGCGCCGGGATGTACGCCTGCTGGCTGCTCAGCTACGCGGTGTACGGCGAGGAACTGCTCGCCCAGGTCATGACCGGCGGCCCGGACGGCCCGTGGGACGGCAGCCCCGCCCCGCTGCTCGGCCTCGCCGCCGCCCTCGCCCCGGCCGCCTGGTGCGCCCACCTCTTCACCGTCCGCGCCCACCGCAAACTGTCCGGCAGCCGCGCCCTGGAGGAGTTCGGCGCGGGCGTGCGCCCCCTGCTCCTGGCGGCCGTCTCCCTCTTCCTCGGCGCGCTGCTGCCCCTGCTGTACCTGGCCGACCTCGGCCTCGGCGGCGGAGGAGTGACCGTGGCGGCCGTCGCCCTCGGGGTGCTGTTCTTCGTGGCCCGGCTGCTCGCCGTCCACGGGCTGCCCGAGCCGGGCACCGCGGCGCTCGCCGCCGCCTGTGCCGTCGAAGCCGCCGCCCCGGCCCTCGTCCTCGCCGCCCGGCTCCCCGGCCTCGAACCTCTCGCCCAGCCCGTGGACGCACTCGTCTCGGCAGGCGGGACCGGGGCTGTCTCCGCCCTCGCCTGCGGCGGGGCCGCACTCGGGCTGCTCCTGCACGCGTCCCTCGCGCTCTCCCGGGCCTCCGCGCACACCCGGGCCTGAGGACCAGAGGGCCCGACCGCCCCACCGACGTACCACCGCACCACCCACGCACCACTCCCGCGGAGCCGACGCCGCGGGCCCGCCCGGCACCGTACGACCGACTGACTGACCTAGGAGAAACCCGCCATGACCCCCCAGTCCCCCGCACCGGCAGTGAGCCGTCGGCACCGAGGCGGTGCGCGATGAGGGTGCTGCTGCTCGGAGCCAACGGATTCCTCGGCCGCTTCGTCGCCGACCGTCTCCTCGCCGACCCCGCCGTTCACCTCACGGCCCTCGGGCGCGGTGACGACGCCGACGTCCGGTTCGACCTCGCGGGCGGCAGCCCCGGGGCCCTCACCCGCTTCCTGGACGCCGTCCACCCCGGGGTCGTCGTCAACTGCGCGGGCGCCACCCGCGGCGGCGCCCGGGACCTCACCCGGCACAACACCGTCGCCGTCGCCACCGTGTGCGAGGCGCTGCGCCGCAGCGGCTGCGGGGCCCGGCTCGTCCAGGTCGGCTGCGCCTCGGAGTACGGGCCCTCGCAGCCCGGGTCCTCCACCGCCGAGGACGCGGTCCCGCGCCCCGGCGGCCCGTACGGCGTCAGCAAGCTCGCCGCCACCGAACTGGTCCTCGGCTCCGGCCTCGACGCAGTCGTCCTGCGGGTCTTCTCGCCGGTCGGCCCCGGCACCCCGGCCGGCTCCCCGCTCGGCCGGCTCGCCGAGGCCATGCGCCGGGCCATGCAGGCGGGCGACGGCGAGCTCAAGCTCAGCGGGCTCGGCGTACAGCGGGACTTCGTCGACGTACGGGACGTGGCGCGGGCCGTCCACGCCGCCTCGCTCTCCGCCGCCCAGGGCGTCGTCAACATCGGCACCGGGCGCGCCGTCCGGCTTCGCGACGCCGCCGCCGTGCTCGCCCGCGTCGCCGGGTACGCGGGCGCGCTCCACGAGCTGGACTCGCCTCCGCCGCGGCTGCCCATCGGGGCCCCGCGCACCTCCGCCGAGTCCGTCATGGAACACCTCTCCGCCACCCCGTCCCCGTATCCGGACGGCTGCGGCGCCTGGCAGCAGGCCGACGTCCGCACCGCCCGCGACCGGCTCGGCTGGCGCCCCCGGATCAACCTGGAGGAGTCCCTCGCGGACATCTGGATGGAGGCGGCGTGCCGCATCTGACCGCCTCCGCGGACGCCCGCCGGATCGCGGGCGGCGAACAGCTCGGCTTCGGCGTCCCCGGTTACGCCCATCCGCTGCTCGCCCCCGCCGAGTGGGCCGAGCTGGCCCGCCCCGGCACCCCGCTGCACTGGGCCGTCCTCAACATCGCGAACGGCCCCGGCTCCCGGCCCGACCCGCACTGCCTGGAGGCGGCGGGCCGGCTGCGCAACGCCCGCGAACGCGCCCTGCACGGCGAGGCCCCGGACGACACCGTCCGGGCCTCCGGCGGCCGGCTGCTCGGCCACCTCGACCTGGCCCACGGCGAGCGGCCCTTCGAGGAGCTGATCGCGGACGCCCGGTCCTTCATCGACTGGTACCGCATCGGCGGCTTCTACCTCGCCCGCTGCCCCACCGACCGCGCCCGGCTGCCCGCCGTCCGGCGGCTCACCGGCACCCTGCACGCCCTGCTGGCGGAGAGCGACAGCGCCGACGGCGGAGGCCGCCTGGTGCTGGGCCACGGCACCCACCCGTACCCCGGGTACGCGGAGGCCGCCGACCAACTGGTCACCTTCCGGGGGCCGTGGACCGACTACCGCTGGTCCCAGGTGGCCGAGTGGACAGCTGACTACCCACCGGAGCGGTTCGCCCACTTCGTCCACGGGGTCCCGCGCACCCACCTGGAGGAGGCCATGCGCGTCGCCCGCTGGCAGGGCGCCGGGACGATCTTCTTCACCGACCGGAGCGACCGGGACGGCCGAAGCGGACAAAGCGACCCCTTCGCGGCGCTGCCCAGCTACTGGGACGAAATCGTCTCGCGGATCGGACCCGGTATCTCGGAATGAGAGGGGGCGTGGCAGTGTTACGAGGAGAACAACCGTACGTAGTCGACCGTAAGAAGCCGGTCTACGTAGAATCCGACCACCTGCATTGTTGAGGTTCCTGTGTCGCTGCCACCCCTGGTCGAGCCAGCTGCTGAGCTCACCGTCGACGAGGTCCGCAGGTACTCCCGCCACCTGATCATCCCGGATGTCGGGATGGACGGACAGAAGCGCCTGAAGAACGCCAAGGTGCTGTGTGTCGGCGCCGGCGGGCTCGGCTCGCCGGCCCTGATGTATCTCGCGGCGGCCGGTGTCGGCACGCTCGGCATCGTGGAGTTCGACGAGGTCGACGAGTCGAACCTGCAGCGCCAGATCATCCACAGCCAGTCCGACATCGGCCGCTCCAAGGCGGAGTCCGCCAAGGACTCGGTGCTGGGCATCAACCCGTACGTCAACGTGGTCCTTCACGAAGAGCGGCTCGAAGCCGAGAACGTGATGGAGATCTTCGCGCAGTACGACCTGATCGTGGACGGCACGGACAACTTCGCCACCCGCTATCTCGTCAACGACGCCGCGGTGCTGCTGAACAAGCCGTATGTCTGGGGCTCGATCTACCGCTTCGACGGCCAGGCCTCCGTGTTCTGGTCCGAGCACGGCCCCTGCTACCGCTGCCTCTACCCGGAGCCCCCGCCGCCGGGCATGGTCCCCTCCTGCGCCGAGGGCGGCGTGCTGGGCGTGCTCTGCGCGTCCGTCGGTTCCATCCAGGTCACCGAGGCCATCAAGCTGCTCGCCGGGGTCGGCGACCCGCTGGTCGGCCGGCTGATGATCTACGACGCCCTGGAGATGCAGTACCGCCAGGTCAAGGTTCGCAAGGACCCCGACTGCGCGGTCTGCGGCGAGAACCCCACCGTCACCGAGCTCATCGACTACGAGGCCTTCTGCGGCGTCGTGTCCGAGGAGGCGCAGGAGGCGGCGCTCGGCGCGACGATCACTCCCAAGCAGCTCAAGGAGTGGATCGACGGCGACGAGAAGATCGAGATCATCGACGTCCGCGAGCCGAACGAGTACGAGATCGTCTCGATCCCCGGCGCGAAGCTGATCCCGAAGAACGAGTTCCTCATGGGCACCGCCCTCCAGGACCTCCCGCAGGACAAGCGCATCGTCCTGCACTGCAAGACCGGTGTCCGCAGCGCCGAGGTCCTCGCGGTCCTCAAGTCCGCGGGCTTCGCCGACGCGGTGCACGTGGGCGGCGGCGTGATCGGCTGGGTCAACCAGATCGAGCCCGAGAAGCCGGTGTACTAGTCCCCGCATGACGTTCGAGGGGCCGGTCCGCGCTGCGCGGACCGGCCCCTCGCCGTTTCTCCCTGCCGGAGGCTATCCGCAGGTCTTCCCGTCCGCCGGGACCTTCCCGTCCAGGAAGTAGTCGTCGATCGTCGACGTCACGCAGTCGTTGGAGCCGTACGCCCCGTGCCCCTCGCCCTGGTTGGTGACCAGGACGCCGACGCCCCCGCCGAGCTCGTCCGCCATCCGCCGCGCCCCCTCGTACGGGGTCGCCGGATCGCCGGTGGTCCCGACGACCAGGACCGGGCCCGCCCCCGGCGCACGGGTCTCCGGCGTCTCGTGCTCCCCGTCGACCGGCCACTCGGCACACCAGCCCGCGGTGTCCCAGGCCAGGAACGGGCCGAAGACCGGTGACAGCCGGCGGAACTCCGGCACCAGCGCACGGGCCTCGTCCAGGGTGGGCCGGGAGGCCGAGTCGGCGCAGGAGATCGCCCGCTGGGAGTGGCTCTGGGTGTCGTAACGGCCCTGCGCGTCACGGCCGTTGTACGCGTCGGCGAGCCGCAGCAGTTCATCGCCCGTGCCCGTGCTCTCCGCCTCGTCGAGCGCGGCCGTCAGCTCGGGCCAGCTCGCCTCGGAGTACAGCGGGGTGACGATCCCGGTGATGGCGAGCGACTCGGTCAGCTCCCGGCCCGAGCCGGTCGGCAGGGGGCTCCGGTCGATCCGGGCCAGCAGCCGGGCGATGCGCTCGGAGCCCGTGCGCGGGTCCTGGCCGCGGTCCTTGAGGTAGTTCTCCAGGGCGCGCTGGAAGCCCGTGGTCTGGTTGCGGGCGTGCCCGACGCCGTCGGCCGTCGGGTCGACGACCGCGTCCAGCACGGTGCGTCCGACGTGGTGCGGGAAGAGGTGCGCGTACGTCCCGCCCAGCTCCGTACCGTAGGAGAAGCCGAAGTAGGACAGCTTGGCGTCGCCCAGGACCTGGCGGATCAGGTCCAGGTCGCGGGCGGCGTTCGACGTGCCGACGTGCGGCAGGAGCTCGCCCGAGCGGCGCTCGCAGCCCGCGCCGAAGTCCGCGGCGTCCGCGATGAACGCCCTCTCCTCCGCCGCCGTGTCGGGGGTCAGGTCGACGGTCCGGTGGGCCTGCTCCTGCTCCTGGTCGGAGCGGCAGCGCACCCCGGAGCTCGCGGCGACCCCGCGCGGATCGAAACTGACCAGGTCGTAGCGGGAGTTGAGCTTCTCGTACTGCCCGGCGGCGCGCGGCAGGGTGTCGACGCCGGACCCGCCCGGGCCGCCGAAGTTGAAGAGCAGCGAACCGATCCGCCGCCCCCGGTCGCGGGCCTCCTTGCGGATCAGGGCGATGGAGAGCGTCTCCCCGGCCGGCTCCGCGTAGTCCAGCGGTACGTCCACGCGCGCGCAACGCCACGTGGAACCGGGCGCGTTGCCGCCGCGCGGGGCCGGACAGCGCTTCCAGGCAAGGCGCTGGGAGGTGAGGGAGGAGGGGAGGCGCGGAGTCCCGGGGGAGCCGTGGAGTCCCGGGGGAGCGGGTGTCGCGGAGGCGCCGGCGGGACGGTTGTCCGCGGTCCGCGAGGGCTCCGGCTCGCTGCTCGACAAGCCGCAGCCCGCGAGGAGTACGGTGAGAAGGGCCGCTCCCGTCCGTATCGCGGCCTGTGGGGTACGGCGGTGCGCACGCATGGTCCGGCTCCCTCCCTCGGGCGATGTGCGGTCATGCTAACCACCGCTTGTGGCAGGGGAGTCGGGGTCGGCGGGTCAGCCGCAGACCGTGCCGGACCTCGGGACCCGGCCGTTCAGCAGGTAGCCGTCCACGGCCCCTTGCACGCAGGTGTCCTTGCTGTTGTACGCCCCGTGCCCCTCGCCCTTGTACGTCAGCTCCACGCCGACGCCCTTGCCGAGCTGCTGCACCATCGCCTTCGCGCCGGCGTACGGGGTCGCCGGGTCACCGGTGTTGCCGATGACCAGGATCGGCGCGGCCCCGGAGGCGCTGACGTCCGGGGTCTCCCAGGCGCCCGCCACCGGCCAGCCGGTGCAGCTCATCAGCCCCCAGCCCAGGTACTCGCCGAACAGCGGGGACGCCTTGCGGAAGGCGGGCAGCGCCGCCTTCGTCTGCTCCAGGGTGAACCGCTGCTTGGAGTCGGCGCAGTTGATGGCGATGTTGGCGGCGTTGGAGTTGTCGTAACGCCCGTCCTCCGAGCGGCCGTTGAGGGAGTCGGCCAGGGCGAGCAGCAACCCGCCGTTCCCGCCGCCCGCCTCGTCCAGACCCTGCTCCAGCAGCGGCCAGGTCTCCTGGGAGTAGAGCGCGGACGCGATGCCGGTGGTGGCCAGCGTCTGCGTCAGGGCACGGTCGCCGAGCCCGTCGATGGGCTCCTCCTCCAGCTCGCCCAACAGGTCGGCGATGCCCTGCTCGACCTCCTGCGGGGTGGCCCCGGGCAGGGCGCAGTCGTCGCGCTCCGCGCAGTCCTTCGTGAAGTTGTCCAGGGCGAGCTGGAACCCCTCGGCCTGGCCGAGAGCGGACTGCTCGGCGTCCTTCGTGGGGTCGACCACCGCGTCGAAGACCGCCCGTCCCACCTTGTCCGGGAAGAGGTTCGCGTACACGCCGCCCAGCTCGGTGCCGTACGAGATGCCGAAGTAGTGCAGCTCGTCGTCGCCCAGCACCGTGCGCATCAGGTCCATGTCGCGGGCGGCGTTCGTCGTGCCCACGAAGGGGAGTTCGGGGCCGGAGTTCTCCTCGCAGTCCGCGATGTAGTCCTTCTGACCCTGGACGAACTGCTTCTGTTCGGCGGCGTCGTCCGGGGTGGAGTCCTCCTGGTAGAACGCGTCGAGCTGGGCGTCGTCCGCGCACTGGACGCCCTCGCTGCGGCCGACCCCGCGCGGGTCGAAGCTCACCAGGTCGTAGCGGGTGCGGAGCTTGTCGTACTCGGTGCCGAACGCGGGCAGCGTCGCGACGCCGGACGCGCCGGGCCCGCCGAAGTTGAACACCAGCGAGCCGATCCGCCGCTGCTGGTCCTTCGCCTTGGCCCGCACCAGCGCCAGTTCGATCGTGCGGCCGTCCGGCTCGGCGTAGTCGAGGGGTACGTCCATGAAGGAGCACTCCCACACCACACCGCCCGGCAGCGGGGACGGTGACTCACCGCCGCCCTGGGCCGGGTTCGGGGGCGGGCAGGGGGACCACTCCAGCTTCTGCGAGGACAGGTCGTCGGCGGTGGCGGTCGGCGAGGCGGTCGAGGCCCCGGTGGGCGTCGAGGACCCTTCCCCGCCTCCGTCGTCCGAACAGCCGGCCAGCGGCAGCAGCACGGTGGCGGTGGCGGCGAGGGCGGCGGCACGCAGAGCGGGGGAAGTCCTCATGCCCCCATCGTGCGGCGGGCCGCCGGGGAGCGCGGCCGGGCGCGGTCCATGCGGGTGGCGGCGGGGCCGCGACCGGTGGACGGCGGCCGGGCCGCTACCGCCCTCGCCCGCCCGGCCGGATCACAGCTCGCCCTTGCGGGTCAGCTGGTTGAAGGCGAGCCACCCCGGCAGCACCGGCAGCCACAGCGTCATCACGCGGTACAGCAGCACCGCGGGCGCCGCGACCTCCTTCGGCAGCCCGACCGCGATCAGGCCCAGCGTCAGGGCCCCCTCGACGGCGCCCATACCGCCCGGGGTCGGGGCGGCCGAGCCGAGGGCGTTCCCGGCGAGGAAGACCACCGCGATGCTCGCGTAGCTCAGCTGGGGGACGTCGGGCCCGCTGAACGCCCGGATCGAGGCGTCCAGGCAGAGCACGAACAGGCCGGTCAGCAGCAGCATCCCGCCGATGCCGGTGAGCAGCTTCTGCGGTCGCTGCACCACGTCGAGCATGCGCGGCACCACTCCGGCGAACAGCGAGCGCACCCGGGTCACCACGAACTTCCGCAGGAAGGGGACCGCCGTCACCACCAGCACCAGCACCGCGACCGTCAGCAGACCCGCGATCACGGTCCGGGACGGGGTCAGCGAGTCCGGCGTCTTCTCCGTACCCGTGAGATAGCCGAACAGCGCGAGCAGCGTGATGTGGGCGCCGAGCCCGAAGAGCTGCGACGCTCCGACGCTCGCCACCGCGAGGCCCGGGCGCACCCCGGCCCGCTGGAGGAAGCGGGTGTTCAGCGCCACGCCCCCGACCGCGGCGGGCGCCACGATCTTCACGAACGAGCCGGCCACCTGCGCCTGCACGGTCTTCAGGAACGACACCCGCTCGGGCACGAAGCCCAGCAGGCTCATCGCCGCCGCCACATAGCTCAGCGCGGAGAAGCCGAGGGCCGCCGCCACCCAGCCCCACTCCGCCTGCTCCACGACCGTCCCGAAGTCGGCCTGGGTGACCTGCGAGATCAGGAAGTACGCGGCGATGGCCCCGGCGATGAAGCTGAACAGGGTGCGCGGCTTGATCCGCTCCAGGCGGACCGGTTCGACCGGGGCCTGCGGGCGGATCAGCAGCACCTGACGCCGGATCTGGGCGAGCAGATCCTCCTCGCGGGCCTCCTCCAGCGCATCGTCGATCGCGCGCTTCTCGGCCTGCTTCTCGGTGCGCAGCGACTTCCGCTCGGCCTTGGACTCCGCCTTGGTCTCCGCTTTGGTCTCCGCTGCGGACCCGGCCGTGGGGCTGTCCGCCGTCTGCTCGGCCTTCGCCTGCTCCGCCCGCGCCTGCTTGGCCGCCTGCGAGGCCTCCACCACCGCCTCCCGCTCGCGCTGCGAACGCTCGCGGGCGATCCGGCGCAGCGTCGCCCGCGTGGAGCGGCTCAGCGCGATCGGCTGGAGCAGCGGCAGACAGTCCGCCACCGCGTCCGGGCCGAGCACGGCCAGCGCCCCGGCGACCGACCGCTCGGCCCCCACCCGCAGCCCCAGCGTGGTCAGCAGCTGGGCCACGTCCATCCGCAGCACCAGATCGCCCGCGGCGATCTCGCCGCCGCGCAGATCCGTCACGAACGCCCTGCCGGAACGATCCACCAGGAGCGCGTCGCCGGTCAGCCTGCGGTGCGCGATCCGCCGCGACTGGAGGGCCTTCACCTGACGCCAGGCGCTGCGCACCAGATCGTCGGTGATCTCCTCGTCCTCCATCTGGTCCAGCGACCGGCCGCCGATGTGCTCGTAGACCAGCATCACCGCGTCGGGGCCCAGCTCCGATGTGGCGATCAGCTTCGGCGCGTTCGCCCCGGCGGCGATGGCCGCGTACGCGAGCAGCGCCTCCTGCTCCAGCGCCTGGCGCAACGACTGGATCGAGCGCCGCTGGGTGAGCGTCCGCAGCGTGATCCGCCGCCAGGCCCGGTAGAAGAAGCCCTGGGCCTGCTGTTCCCGGTCGACGACGGTGACGTCCAGCGGTGGCCCGTCCTCCAGCGTGACCAGATAGCGCCGTCCCCGGTCGCCCTGGTCGGTGCTGTCCCTGTCCGGGGTGTCCTCGGTGCGCATCGCCGCGACCGGGCGGAAGCCCACGTGCCGCAGACCCGCCATCAGGTGCTGGCCGGTGGGGCGGACGTTCGGCGAGCCGACCGCGTACAGCGTCCCGTACGCCACCGTCCAGCCGATCAGCACGGTGAGGATGATCGAGAACGGGGTGGTGTACCCGCCGACCAGCATCGCGAACGCGTCGAGCAGCAGCACCACCCACAGCACCACGCGCCAGCGCGGCCGGCGGGCCATCCCGACCGCCGTCATGTACGCGATGACCGGCGCGAGATAGCCGTGCACCGGGTCGGTCAGACCGCCCGCCGTCTGCGGCTGGGTCAGCGCGTCCTGGATGGTGCCGGGCGCGGTGCGCGAGACCCAGAGGTCCGTCGCGAGCGTCACGCCGTGGGCGAGCACGGCGGCGAGCACCCCGTCCGCGATGCGCAGCCCGTCGCGTTTGATGAGGCGTTCGATGGCGAAGGCGACCGGCACCAGCAGCACCGCGATGCTGGACACCAGGCCGGCGATCTTGATCAGCAGATCGGGCGCCTGCTCGGTGCCCTTGGAGATGTCGTCCTCAAGACCGGTGGTGGTGCCCTGGGCGAACGCGGCGATCGAGAACAGCACCGCGATCGCGAGCACCCCGATGAGCAGCCGCATCAGGTCGGAGGGGCGGTGCACCCGGGCGGGGAGCAGCGGTTCGTCGCCGGAGACGCGGTCGGTCAGCGCGGCCTCGGCGGAGGCCAGCGTCGAGCCGGTCAGATGTCCGGTGGTGGACGCCGTGGGGCCGTCGGCGCGGGACGGCCCGGCGGCGGCGCCGGGCGGCGCGGAGGACTCGGGAGCACCCTGCGGGCGCTCCCCGGCATCGGAGGCGTCCGCCGCCTTCGGTGGCTGCACGCCCTGCTCCTTCGTCGCCTCTGGTTCGTCTTCGTGTTCTGGTATCACCGGTCACCGCCCGCATGATGGTGGCACGGCCCGCAGACAGAGGGGGGCATCAGGGTGCATTGCACGGGCGCGGGAAGCGCAACATACGCTCCTTTGCCCCCGCGCGCACGCTGTGTACCCGGACGGACACCGTTTCGGCCGGGCTGTCGGTGGCGTACGGCAGGATGGGGCGGATGAGCCAGGACCAGACGGACGGGGGCGGCTCCGGCACCGCCCCGCCGGGCGCCGGACCGCCGGAGTACCCGGAGCTGCCGGAGTACGCGGAGCGCGTGCTCGACGTGGCCGAGCTGATCCCGCCCGGCCGGGTGATGACGTACGGCGACATCGCGGAATGGCTGGGCGAGGGCGGTCCCCGCCAGGTCGGCCGGGTCATGGCGCTGTACGGGTCGGCCGTGCCGTGGTGGCGCGTCGTCCGCGCCGACGGGACCCTGCTCCCCGCCCACGAGCTGCGGGCGCTGGACCACTACCGCGCGGAGTCCACCCCGCTGCGCGAGGCGTCCCGCCAGGCGGACGGGCACATCCCGCGCATCGACATGCGGCGCGCCCGCTGGGACGGCGGGACCGGAGGCTCCGGTGGCGGCCCGGGCGGCTCCGGTGGCGGGCCGGGCGGCGACGCGAAGAACGGGGGCGGTCCGGGCGACGGCGGCCCGGGCGAGGAAGCTCACACCTGACAGCTTCCGCCATGCGCCCCCGGCACCGGCGGCCCGACGCGGCCGCGGACGTGACGAGGGACGCAGCGCAGCCGCCGCCTCCCGTGCCCCCGCTGGCGTAGCGTCGTCTTCGCGCGGCACGCTCGGCCCCTCTCCTCGGGCTGTCCCGACTGCCCCGAACCTGTTCCTCATCACCTGTACACCCACCAGGACCGGCGATCCACGTGAGTTCCTCCTCCACCCGGCACAGTCCGCGCCGTGAGTCACGGCCGCGGACCACGGGTGCGTACCGACTGGTGCGTACTCCGCCGGGATCCGTGGAGCCCCCCTCCTGGACGCAGGGCAGCGCGCGGTGGTTGATCACCCCGGCGGCCCGCTGCTGGTCCTCGCCGGGCCCGGCACCGGCAAGACCACCACCCTCGTCGAATCCGTCGCCGCCCGGGTGAACCGGGGCGGCGACCCCGCCCGCATCCTCGTCCTCACCTTCAGCCGCAAGGCCGCCGTCGAGCTGCGCGACCGGATGGCGGCCCGCCTCGGGGCGGCCCGGGGCCCGCAGGCCACCACCTTCCACTCCTACTGCTACGCCTTGGTCCGCGCGCACCAGGACGCCGATCTGTTCGCCGATCCGCTGCGCCTGCTGTCCGGGCCCGAGCAGGACGTCACGGTCCGCGAACTGCTCGCGGGCCAGCTCGATCTGGAGAAGGAGGGCCTGGCCCAGGTCCGCTGGCCGGACGAGCTGCGCGCCTGCCTGACCACCCGCGGCTTCGCCGACGAGGTGCGCGCCGTGCTGGCCCGCAGCCGTGAGCTGGGCCTCGGCCCGGACGCGCTGGCCGACTTCGCCCGCCGCACCGGCCGCCCGGACTGGAGCGCGGCGGCCCAGTTCCTCGCCGAGTACCTCGACATCCTCGACGCCCAGGGCGTGCTGGACTACGCCGAGCTGGTGCACCGCGCGGTCCTGCTCGCCGAGCGTCCCGAAGTGGCGGCGGAGCTGGCCGGTCGGTACGACGCCGTGTACGTCGACGAGTACCAGGACACCGACCCCGCCCAGGTGCGCCTGCTGCACGCGCTGGCGGGGAACCGGGGCGCGCGCCGCAGTACGCCCAGGGACACAGGGGAGAGGCGCGCGGCGAGGGCGGGCGGGGCGAGGAGGCGCGCGCCGGTACTGCGCCCAGCGAGCGTGCGCGCGCCGGGCGGACACTGATCGCCTTCGGCGACCCCGACCAGTCGATCTACACGTTCCGGGGCGCCGATGTGAACGGCATCCTCGACTTTCCGGAGACCTTCCGCAGGGCGGACGGGACCTCCGCGCCCGTGGGCGTCCTCACCACCTCACGCCGCTCCGGGGCCGGACTGCTGGCGGCGACCCGGCTCCTCACCCGCCGGATGCCGCTGACCCGGCTGCCCGCCGACACGGTCCGCGCCCACCGCGAGCTGCACGCCGTCCGGGACGGCGGCCGCGTCGAGACGTACACCTACCCGACCGCGTCCACGGAGCTGGAGAACATCGCGGACCTGCTGCGCCGCGCCCATCTGGAGGACGGGGTCCCGTGGCAGGAGATGGCCGTGCTGGTACGGGCCGGAGGCCGCTCGCTGCCCGCCGTCCGCCGCGCCCTCACCTCCGCCGGCGTCCCCCTGGAGGTCGACGGCGACGACCTCCCGCTGCGCCACGAACCGGCCGTCGCCCCGCTGCTGACGGCCCTGCGGGCGGTGGCGACGGCAGCGCTGCGAGGTCTCCCCGAGGGGGACCAGGACGAGGCGGGCGGAGCGGGCCCGGGCGGGACCGGCGGGGCGGACCAGGACGAGGCGGGCGGAGCGGGCCCGGGCGGGACCGGCGGGGCGGACCAGGACGAGGCGGGCGGAGCGGACCCGGGCGGGACTGACGGAGCGGGCCCGGGCAGGACCGGCGGGGCGGGCCGTGCGGGGGCCCGGACGACGTCTTCCTGGCTCGACACCGAGACCGCCCTCACCCTTCTCACCTCCCCGCTCGGCTCCATGGACGCCGCCGACCTGCGCCGCCTCGGCCGCACCCTGCGCGACGAGGAGCGCGCCGCCGGGATCCGCGTCCCCGCCCCCTCCGACGAGCTGCTGGCCCGCGCCCTCGCCGAGCCCGAACGCCTCGTCACCCACGACCCGGCGTACGCCCACGGCGCGCAGCGACTCGGCTCGCTCCTGCGCAAGGCCCGCGAGCTCCTCGAAGGCGGCGGCACCGCCGAGGAGGCCCTGTGGACCCTCTGGAACGGCACTCCCTGGCCCGGCAGGCTGGAGCGGGCCGCGCTGCGCGGCGGGGCGGGCGGCCGCAACGCCGACCGCGATCTCGACGCGGTGTGCGCCCTGTTCGACACGGCCGCGCGCGCCGAGGAGCGCACCGGCGGGCGCGGTGCCCTCAACTTCCTGGAAGAGGTCGACGCCCAGGACATCGCCGCCGACACCCTCTCCCGGCGGACCGCCCGCCCCGACGCCGTACGCCTGATGACCGCCCACCGCTCCAAGGGCCTTCAGTGGCGGCTCGTCGTCGTCGCCGGGGTCCAGGAAGGGCTCTGGCCCGACCTGCGCCGCCGGGGCTCCCTGCTGGAGGCCGACCGGATCGGCCGCGACGGGCTCGCCGAGCCCCTCACGCCCGGCGCCCTCCTCGCCGAGGAGCGCCGCCTCTTCTACGTCGCCGCCACCCGCGCCCGCGAGCGCCTGGTCGTCACCGCCGTGAAGGCCCCCGCCGACGACGGCGACCAGCCCTCCCGCTTCCTCACCGAGCTGGGCGTCGAACCCCGCGACGTGACCGGCCGCCCGCGCCGCCCCCTCGCCGTCGCCGCGCTCGTCGCCGAACTGCGCGCCACCACCGTCGACCCGGGGGCCTCCGACGCGCTGCGCGAGGCCGCAGCCCACCGGCTCGCCCGGCTCGCCGCGCTCACCGACGACGAGGGGCAGCCGCTGGTGCCCGCGGCCCACCCGTACCGCTGGTGGGGTCTTGAGGAGCCGACCCGCTCCGCCGTCCCGCTGCGCGACCGCGACCAGCCCGTCACCCTCTCCGGCTCCGCCCTGGACCAGCTCGCCAACACCTGCGCCCTCCAGTGGTTCCTGGGCCGCGAGGTGAAGGCCGACGCCCCGGCCACCGCCGCCCAGGGGTTCGGCAACGTCGTCCACGTCCTCGCCGACGAGGTCGCCTCCGGCCGGACCCCCGCCGACCTGGACGTCCTCATGGAGCGCCTGGACTCCGTCTGGAACGGCCTCGCCTTCGACGCCCCCTGGAAGTCCGAGCAGGAGAAGGACCACGCCCGCGCCGCCCTGGAACGCTTCCTGCACTGGCACGTCCTGGACCGGGCCGGCCGGACCCCCACCGCGAGCGAGCACGACTTCGACGTGACGCTGGAGGCGGGGGAGTACGCCGTCCGCATCCGGGGCTCCATGGACCGGGTCGAACAGGACGCCGAGGGCCGGGCGTACGTCGTCGACTTCAAGACCGGCAAGGGCACCCCCACCAAGGACGAGGTCGCCGCCCACCCCCAGCTCGCCGTCTACCAGCTCGCCGTCCGCGAGGGCGCGGTCGACGAGCTCTTCGACGGCGACCGGCCCGAACCCGGCGGCGCCGAACTGGTCCAGCTCCGCCAGCCCGCCCCCAAGAAGGAGGGCGGCGAGGCCTTTCCCAAGGTCCAGGCCCAGGAGCCGCTCGCGGGGGAGTGGATCTCCGACCTGCTCGCCACCGCCGCCGGAAAGGTCCTGGACGAACGGTTCACGCCCACCACCGGAACGCACTGCTCCCACTGCACCTTCCGCGCCTCGTGCAGCGCCCAGCCGGAGGGGCGCCAGGTGGTGGAGTAGGGCCTTGGCGCCCTGCGGCAGGGCTTTCGTGGGCATCGGCCCGGGTTGTCGGCGGTCCCGGTTACCGTTGTCCGGGTGTCCCCACGCATCACCGATCCCGAGCAGCTCAAGGAGCTCCTCGGGATCCCGTTCACCCCGGAGCAGACGGCCTGCATCGTCGCGCCGCCCGCCCCGCAGGTGATCGTGGCCGGAGCCGGGTCGGGCAAGACCACGGTGATGGCCGCCCGGGTGGTCTGGCTGGTGGGCACCGGGCAGGTCGCGCCCGAGCAGGTCCTCGGCCTCACCTTCACCAACAAGGCGGCGGGCGAGCTGGCCGAGCGCGTCCGCAAGGCGCTGATCGCCGCCGGGGTCACCGACCCCGACGTCATCGACCCGGACAACCCCCCGGGCGAGCCCACCATCTCCACCTACCACGCGTTCGCCGGCCGCCTCCTCACCGAGCACGGCCTCCGCATCGGCCTGGAGCCCTCCACCCGCCTCCTCGCCGACGCCACCCGCTACCAGCTCGCGGCGAAAGTGCTGCGCGAGGCCCCGGGGCCGTATCCGGCGCTCACCCGCTCCTTCTCCACCCTGGTCAGCGATCTGCTCGCGCTCGACGGGGAGCTGTCCGAACACCTCGTACGGCCGGGGACGCTGGAGACGTACGACACCGAGCTGCTGCGGGACCTGGCCACCGCCAGGCTCAGCAACGCCGACCTGCGGAAGATCCCCGAGGCCGCCGAGGCCCGCCGCTCGCTCCTCGGCCTCACCGAGCGCTACCGGGCCGCCAAGCGCAGCCGGGACCTGTTGGACTTCGGCGACCAGATCGCGCTCTCCGCCGAGCTGGCCCTGACCCGGCCGGAGGTCGGGAGGATCCTGCGCGAGGAGTTCCGGGTCGTCCTCCTCGACGAGTACCAGGACACCTCGGTGGCCCAGCGCCTGCTGCTCTCGGCGCTGTTCAGCAGCGGTACGCAGTCGGGGGCGGTCGGCCACGCTCCTCCCACCGGCCACGCGGTGACCGCCGTGGGCGACCCCTGCCAGGCGATCTACGGCTGGCGCGGCGCTTCCGTCGCCAACCTCGACGACTTCCCCGAGCACTTCCCGCACGCCGACGGCACCCCCGCCACCCGCTACAGCCTCAGCGAGAACCGCCGCAGCGGCGGACGTCTTCTCCAGCTCGCCAACGGCCTCGCCGAACCGCTGCGCGCGATGCACGAGGGCGTCGAGGCGCTGCGCCCCGCGCCGGGCGCCGAACGCGACGGCGTGGTCCGCTGCGCCCTGCTGAACACGCACACCGAGGAGATCGACTGGCTCGCCGACTCCCTCGCCCACCTCGTACGCACCGGCACCCCGCCCGGCGAGATCGCCGTCCTGTGCCGCACCGCCGGGGACTTCCCCGAGATCCAGGCGGCCCTGGTCGCCCGGGACATCCCGGTCGAGGTCGTCGGCCTCGCCGGACTGCTCCACCTGCCCGAGGTCGCGGACCTGGTGGCCGTCTGCGAGGTGCTCCAGGATCCGGGGGCCAATGCCTCGCTGGTCCGCCTGCTCACCGGACCGCGCTGGCGCATCGGCCCCCGTGACCTCGCGCTCCTCGGCCGCCGCGCCCGCCTCCTGGTGCACCGGGCCGGCCACGCGGACGACGCCGACGCGGACCAGCGGCTCGCGGAGGCCGTCGAGGGCACGGACCCGGCCGAGGTGATATCGCTCGCGGACGCGCTGGACACCTTCCTGGTCGCGGGGGACGCGGCCGACGACGGGCTGCCGTTCTCCGCCGAGGCCCGCGTCCGCTTCGCCCGTCTCGCCCGGGAGCTGCGCGACCTGCGCCGCTCGCTCGCGGACCCCCTGATGGACGTGCTGCACCGGGTCCTGGCCACCACCGGCCTGGAGGTCGAGCTGTCCGCGTCCCCGCAGGCGCTGGCCGCCCGCCGCCGCGAGACCCTGGCCAACTTCCTCGACACAGCGGCCCGGTTCGCCTCGCTGGACGGCGAGGCGTCGCTGCTCGCCTTCCTCGGCTTCCTGCGGACCGCCGCGCAGTACGAGAAGGGCCTCGACAACGCGCTGCCCGGCGGCGAGAACACCGTCAAGGTGCTCACCGCCCACAAGTCCAAGGGCCTGGAGTGGGACGTGGTCGCCGTCCCCGGACTGGTCACGGGTCAGTTCCCCAGCGGCCAGTCCCGGGACGCGTGGACCGCCCAGGCCAAGGTGCTCCCGCACGCGCTGCGCGGCGACGCGGCGACGCTCCCGGCCCTCGACAGCTTCGACGCCAAGGGCATCAAGGCGTTCAAGGAGGAGATGAAGGAGCACCAGCACACGGAGGAACTGCGCCTGGGCTACGTCACCTTCACCCGCCCCCGCTCCCTGCTCCTCGGCTCCGGCCACTGGTGGGGCCCGTCCCAGAAGCGGACGCGCGGCCCGTCCGCCTTCCTGGAGGCGCTGTACGAGCACTGCGCGGCGGGCCGCGGCGAGATCGAGGCCTGGGCGGACGAGCCCGCCGAGGACGAGGAGAACCCGGCCCTCGCGGAGCGCGACGCCGACCTGGCCTGGCCGCTCCCGCTCGACGCCGACGCCCTGGCCCGCCGCCGCGCCGCCCGGGACACGGTCCTGGCCCACCTGGAGCGCATGGCTGTCCAGGGGGACGAGCAGGCACCGGCGTACGCCCCCGGCCCCGACGACGTACCGGCGCACGAGCCCTGGGACGACGAGCCTCCGCTCGACGAGCCCCCGGCCGACGAGGACGGGGACTGGGACGCGCTCCCCACCGAACGCCCCCCGGGCCCGCCGGAGACCGCACCGGACCCGGCGGACACGGCCTCCGAGCCGGCCCCCCACGCCGAGGCCGCACCGGACACGGCCTCCGAGCCGGCCCCGCACACCGAGCCGACCCCCCACATCCCGGCGGCCCGCCACGCCCCGGAAACCACCGGCCCGGCCGACCGGCTCACCCCCGAGGAGGCCCGCACCCTCGCCTCCTGGGACCGGGACCTCGACTCCCTCGCCGGGGAGCTGCGCCGCGCCCGCGCCACCGTGCGCGAGGTCGTCATCCCCGCCGCCCTCTCCGCCACCCAGCTGCTCCGCCTGGCCGAGGATCCCGACGCCTTCGCCCAGGAGCTGGCCCGCCCCATGCCCCGCCCGCCGCAGCCCGCCGCCCGCCGGGGCACCCGGTTCCACGCCTGGGTCGAGTCCCGGTACGAGGAGCTGCCGCTGCCCATGCTCGGCCCCGACGAGCTGCCCGGCGGCGACGAGAGCGACGCCGAGATCGCCGACGAGCGGGACCTCGCCGAGCTGAAGGAGGCGTTCGAGCGCACCGCGTACGCCCGGCGCACCCCGTACCGCGTGGAGACCCCCTTCCAGATCACCCTGGCGGGCCGGGTGATCCGGGGCCGGATCGACGCCGTCTACCGCACGGGCGACACCTACGAGATCGTCGACTGGAAGACCACCCGCCACCGCACCGCCGACCCGCTCCAGCTCGCCGTCTACCGCCTCGCCTGGGCCGAGCTGCACGGTCTGCCGCTCGACGCGGTCACCGCCACGTTCCTCTACGTACGCACGGGCGAGACCGTCCATCCGCGGGGGCTGCCCGGCCGGGCGGAGCTGGAGCGGATCCTGCTGGACGAGCCGGTCTCCGAGGACGGATAGGCTCAACAGCATGAGCGAGACCCCGGACAGCGTCGTCCGTACGTACACCGAGCAGCACCGCGCCGCCTTCCTCGACGACCTCGCCGAGTGGCTGCGCATCCCCTCCGTTTCCGCGCAGCCGGAACACGACGGGGACGTACGGCGCAGCGCCGCGTGGCTGAGCGCCAAGCTCACGGAGACCGGCTTCCCGGTCGCCGAGATCTGGGAGACCCCCGGCGCCCCGGCGGTCTTCGCCGAGTGGCCGAGCGACGACCCCGGCGCCCCGACCGTCCTGGTCTACGGCCATCACGACGTCCAGCCCGCCGCCCGCGAGGACGGCTGGGCGACCGACCCGTTCGAGCCGGTGATCCGGGACGGCCGGATGTACGGGCGCGGCGCGGCCGACGACAAGGGCCAGGTGTTCTTCCACACCCTGGGCGTCCGCGCCCATCTCGCCGCGACCGGCCGCACCACCCCCGCCGTGCACCTCAAGCTGCTCATCGAGGGTGAGGAGGAGTCCGGCTCGCCGAACTTCCGCGCCCTGGCCGAACAGCACGCCGACCGGCTCGCCGCCGACGCGGTGATCGTCTCGGACACCGGCATGTGGGACGAGGACACCCCGACCGTCTGCACCGGCATGCGCGGCCTCGCCGAGTGCGAGATCCAGCTGTACGGGCCCGACCAGGACATCCACTCCGGATCGTTCGGCGGCGCCGTCCCCAACCCGGCCACCGAGATCGCCCGGCTGGTCGCCGCCCTCCACGACGAGGACGGCCGCGTCGCGATCCCCGGCTTCTACGACGGGGTCACCGACCTCACCGACGCCGAACGGGCCCTCTTCGCCGAGCTGCCCTTCGACGAGGCCACCTGGCTGCGCACCGCCAGGTCGGGCGCCGCGTCCGGCGAGGCCGGGTACTCCACGCTGGAGCGCGTCTGGGCCCGCCCCACCGCCGAGGTCAACGGCATCGGCGGCGGCTACCAGGGTGCCGGAAGCAAGACGATCATCCCCTCGTCCGCCCTGGTGAAGATCAGCTTCCGGCTGGTCGACGGCCAGGACCCCGACGACGTACAGAAGACGGTCCGCGCCTGGGTGGAGTCCCGTATCCCGGCGGGCATCCGGCACACCATCGCCTTCCAGCCCGCCACCCGCCCCTGTCTGACCCCGCTGGACCACCCCGCCCTGCGGGCCGTGGCCCGCGCGATGGGCCGGGCCTTCGGGAAGAAGATCCTCTTCACCCGCGAAGGAGGCTCGGGCCCGGCCGCCGACCTCAGGGACGTGCTCGGCGCCCCCGTCCTCTTCCTCGGCATCTCCGTACCCTCCGACGGCTGGCACGCCCCCGACGAGAAGGTCGAGCTGGACCTGCTGCTCAAGGGCGCGGAGACGACCGCCCACCTGTGGGGCGAACTGGCCACGGCGCTCGGGCCTGTCCGGCGGATCAGGACCTAGGCCGATGAACCCCGCCCCACCTCCGTACACCCGATCCACCCAGGGGGAGTAGGAAGCACCTGTGAGCACCTTCGACAACGCCACCGCAGACCGCCCGATCGGCCTCACCGCGCCGAGCGGCATCGACCGCGCGGCACACCACCGACTCGACGAGGCATGGCTGGCCGTGGCGTGGAGCCACCCGACGACCCGCGTCTTCGTCGTCTCCGGCGGGCAGGTGCTGATCGACGACACCTCCGACGGGGGCACCGAGATCGTCATGACCCCGGCTTTCGAGGCCCCGGTCACCGAGACCCACCGGTACTTCCTCGGCACCGACGAGGACGGCGTCAGCTACTTCGCGCTCCAGAAGGACTCGCTGCCCGGCCGCATGGACCAGTCGGCCCGCCCGGCCGGACTCCGCGAGGCGGGCCTGCTCCTCGGCCCCCGGGACGCGGGGCTGATGGTGCACGCCGTCGCCCTGGAGAACTGGCAGCGGCTCCACCGCTTCTGCTCCCGCTGCGGCGAACGCACCGTCATCGCGGCGGCCGGCCACATCCGCCGCTGCCAGGCCTGCGGGGCCGAGCACTACCCGCGCACCGACCCGGCGGTCATCATGCTGGTCACCGACGACCAGGACCGGGCGCTGCTGGGCCGCCAGGTGCACTGGCCCGAGGGCCGCTTCTCCACGCTCGCCGGGTTCGTCGAACCGGGGGAGTCGATCGAGCAGTCCGTGGCCCGTGAGGTCTACGAGGAGGCCGGGATCACGGTCGGCGAGGTCGAGTACATCGCCAGCCAGCCGTGGCCGTTCCCCTCCAGCCTGATGCTCGGCTTCATGGCGCGGGCCACCTCCTTCGACATCAACGTCGACGGCGAGGAGATCGAGGAGGCCCGCTGGTTCTCCCGCGAGGACCTCACCGCGGCCTTCGAGTCCGGCGAGATCATGCCCCCGTTCGGCATCTCCATCGCGTCCCGCCTGATCGAGCTCTGGTACGGCAAGCCGCTCCCGAAGCCGGGCGCGGTGAAGCGGACCGCCTGAGGTCCGTCGGCGTCCGCGCCCCCGCACACACGACTGCCCCCGGCGGTGCCGGGGGCAGTCGTACGCGCGACAGGCGGTCGTCTCTCCGCCGGATCAGGCGGCGAGCGCCTGCTTCACCTGGGCGAGCGAGGGGTTCGTCATGACCGACTCGGTGCCCGAGGGGGCCACGATCAGCAGGGTGGGGACCGTCTGGTTTCCGCCATTCGCCTTCTCGACGAACGCGGCCGACTCCGGGTCGTGCTCGATGTTGACCTCGTTGTACGCGATGCCCTCGCGGTCCATCTGGCTCTTCAACCGACGGCAGTAGCCGCACCAGGTGGTGCTGTACATCGTCACAGTGCCCGCCATGTCGCTGGCGCTCCTTCGTCTCGTCCGTACCGCTGCGCGGCCGGCAGCGTCACCTGCGGACCGGCCGCTCACCGCAGCGCTCCCGCAAGGTTAAGGAACGCACGGGAGGCGGCCACCATTCCCGCGACGCCGGTACGGGCCCCGCGAACGGCCGCTTGTCGCCCGCCCGGGTCCGGGACCGGCCCCGCACCGCCCGCCCCGGTAGGACAAACAGCTCACACCTGTGGACGACCGCCGCATCCGCCCCCGGGGACCTGGCAGCATGGCGGGGTGACAGCAGCAACGCACTCCACCCTCTTCCCGCAGGTGCCCGAGACCCCGGACGCCGTGCTCGACGGGCTCGACCCCGAGCAGCGCGAGGTGGCGCTCGCCCTGCACGGACCGGTGTGCGTGCTGGCCGGAGCCGGTACGGGCAAGACCCGCGCGATCACCCACCGCATCGCGTACGGGGTGCGGGCGGGCATCCTCCAGCCCGCCACGGTCCTCGCCGTCACCTTCACCAACCGGGCCGCCGGAGAGATGCGCGGCCGCCTCCGCCAGCTCGGCGCGACCGGCGTCCAGGCGCGGACCTTCCACTCCGCCGCGCTCCGGCAGCTCCAGTATTTCTGGCCGAAAGCAGTCGGTGGCGAGCTGCCCCGGCTGCTGGAGCGGAAGGTCCAGCTCGTCGCCGAGGCCGCCGCCCGCTGCGAGCTCCGGCTCGACCGCACCGAGCTGCGGGACGTCACCAGCGAGATCGAGTGGGCCAAGGTCACCCAGACCGTCCCCGCCGACTACGCGGCGGCCGTCGCCAAGGCCCAGCGGGACGCCCCGCGGGACCCGGCGGTGCTCTCCCAGATCTACTCCGCGTACGAACAGCTCAAGCGCGACCGCTCGGTGATCGACTTCGAGGACGTGTTGCTGCTGATGGTCGGCATCCTCCAGGACCGGGGAGACATCGCCGACCACGTGCGCGGCCAGTACCAGCACTTCGTCGTCGACGAGTACCAGGACGTGAGCCCGCTCCAGCAGCGGCTGCTCGACCTCTGGGTCGGTGACCGGGACAATCTCTGCGTCGTCGGCGACGCCAGCCAGACGATCTACTCCTTCACCGGGGCCACCCCCGACCACCTGCTGAACTTCCGCACCCGCCACCCCGGGGCCACCGTCGTCAAGCTGGTCCGGGACTACCGCTCCACCCCGCAGGTCGTCCACCTCGCCAACGGCCTGCTGAGCCAGGCCCACGGCAAGGCCGCCGACCACCGCCTGGAGCTGGTCTCGCAGCGCGACAAGGGCCCCGAGCCCGTCTACGCGGAGTACGGGGACGAGCCCGGCGAGGCCGAGTCCACCGCCCGGCGCATCCGCGACCTCATCGCCGCGGGCGTGCCGGCCGGCGAGATCGCCGTGCTCTACCGGGTCAACTCCCAGTCCGAGGTCTACGAGCAGGCCCTCGCGGACGCCGGGGTGCCCTACCAGCTGCGCGGCGCCGAGCGGTTCTTCGAGCGGGCCGAGGTCCGGGAAGCGGGCATCGCCCTGCGCGGCGCGGCCCGCGCCGGGCGCAACGACTCCCTCCTCGACGGGGCGGAGGACCTGGCCTCCCAGGTGCGGGCGGTGCTCTCCACCAAGGGCTGGACCACCCGCCCGCCCGCCGGATCGGGCTCCGTGCGCGACCGCTGGGAGTCGCTGGCCGCGCTGGTGCGCCTCGCCGAGGACTTCGAGACGGCGAAACCCGGGGCGACCCTGACCGACCTGGTCCGCGAGCTCGACGAACGGGCGGCCGCCCAGCACGCCCCGACGGTCCAGGGGGTGACCCTTGCGTCACTGCACGCCGCGAAGGGCCTCGAATGGGACGCCGTGTTCCTGGTCGGCCTGACCGAGGGCATGATGCCGATCGCCTACGCCAGGACGGACGAGCAGGTCGAGGAGGAGCGGCGCCTCCTGTACGTCGGGATCACCCGCGCCCGCGTCCACCTCTCGCTCTCCTGGGCGCTGACCCGCTCCCCGGGCGGCCGGGGAGGCCGCAAGCCGACCCGCTTCCTGAACGGGCTGCGGCCGGGCTCGACGGGGTCCGGTGCGCGGGGCGGCGTCGGCGGGGGCGGCGGGATCGACCGGGGCACCGGGCGGGCCGCGACCGCCGGACGGGCCCCGGCCGTCGAACGCAAGCCCAGGAGCCCGGTGCGCTGCCGGGTCTGCGGCCGGACGCTCACCGACGCGGGCGAGATGAAGCTGATGCGCTGCGAGGAGTGCCCCTCCGACATGGACGAGGCGCTGTACGAGCGGCTCCACGACTGGCGCGCCGGCCAGGCGGCCCAGCTCGGCCAGCCCGACTACTGCGTCTTCACCGAGAAGACCCTCATGGCGATCGCCGAGGCCGTGCCGTCCACCGAGGGCGAGCTGGTCGTCATCGCCGGTGTCGGCAACCGGAAGTTGAGCCGCTTCGGCGCCGACGTACTGGCCATCTGCGCAGGTGGGGCGGTTGGTGATGAGCCCGAGGAGGGCGCCGACGAGACCTGAGAAAAACTCGTCGAGAAAATAGTTTGCGCGCGCACCAGTCGTCACCATAGGTTCTTAACCACGGGAACAGCGACTTCTCTGAAGCCCTGGCTCCGTGCTGTACTTAGCTGTACTTATCCGAATACGCAGGACCGGCCCCGGCCGGTCCCATGAGACGCCGAGAGGAGGCGATTGAAGTGATCAGCATCATCGAAACCCAGAAAATGACCGATCTTTCGGTCGTCTCCGCCTGCTCGCTCGGCCTCACCCGCTCCGCGGCTGCCTCGCTCCACGCCACCGGTCTGTCCGGCATTTCTGCCGCCCGTCCGCTGGCTCCGGCGAGCCTCCCCGTGACGCGGGAGCGCAATGAGCGACCGATCGAGGCACCGGCGGCAGCAGTAGTGAAGGCAGCGCAGGCTCAGGCCTATGCCTTTGCGGCAGCCGGTGCCGGAGTCAAGACGCAGACGCAGATGAAGCACCACACGATGTGGGCCTTCCGTGGGCCTGAACCCTGGAGCGATCCAGCCTGATCCAGCATCAGGCCGGCGCCTTCAGGGCCGCGGAACCCCACTCGGGATCCGCGGCCCTTTTGTTTTGTCCCAACGGACGGAGCGGAACGAAGGAGCCTCGGGACCAGCAGGACCTGGTACCAGCAGCCAACCGGCCAACAGGCCGGCACGACCAGACGAGGACACCACCCACCGTGCACATCGAAACGCACGCCCCGTCAGTACCGCTCTCCACCCCGATCCCGCCGCCCGGCTCCACGGAGGACTCCACCTTGACCCCGCTCACCACGCTCACCGCGCTCGACGACGCCATCGAGAACCTCGGTGTGCCCGTCCCGTGCCGCTCCTACGACCCGGAGGTCTTCTTCGCCGAGTCGCCCGCCGACGTCGAGTACGCCAAGTCCCTCTGCCGCACCTGCCCGCTCGTCGAGGCCTGCCTCGCCGGCGCGAAGGACCGCCGCGAGCCGTGGGGTGTCTGGGGCGGCGAGCTCTTCGTCCAGGGTGTCGTCGTGGCCCGCAAGCGTCCGCGTGGCCGTCCGCGCAAGAACCCGGTCGCAGCGTGACCGCGACCTGTGGGGTCCCCGCCCCCACCCGCAGTCTGCGCCTCGGAACGATCGACCGCCCCACCACACATGACCCCCGGAATCAGGCACCGATGATCACCCCCACGAAGGAGCCCGTCGGCTCCGCCACCCCCGACGTCACCATCAGCGGCGCGAACGACTCGCGTCAGAACAGGACCCGCGAAATGCAACTCATCCCAGAAGCCCTGGCACGTGCGCATATGCACGACCGCCTGCGGGAGGCCCAGGAGGACCGCCAGTCGGCCCGCCTGCTGGCCGCCCGCCGGATGCAGCGCCGAGCGGAGCGCGCCTCGCTGCGCGCCCGCCGCGCGCTGGCCATGGCGGTCATGCACTGATCTGCCCTGCACTGAGGGTCACGCACTGACCTGCGCAGCCATCACGCCCTGGGGGCCGTCCGGACACGGACGGCCCCCAGGGCGTTTGCGGTGTCGGCCGTCCGGCCACGGGGATATCGTCGGGAGGTGGACGAGGAGACCGAGCCCCCGAACAGACCGAGCCCCCCGAACTGTCCGAACAGTCCGAGGAGACGGAACAGCCCGAACGGCCTGCCGCGGGAAGCGTGGTGTGCGCCCGGTGCGGCACCACCGCCGAAGGCGACACCGTCCCCGTGACCTGGCTCAGCTCCGTGGAGGACGGACGGCGTCTCCACTTCTGCGAGAGCTGCGCCCGCCTCCACATCCGCGCGATCGAGAGCCGCCTCGACTCACTCTGGTGGTGACCCCGGAGACCCCCGACCCGCCTACACCTGCACCGCCTCCCCCTCCGGCTCGCCCTCCTCCGGTGCCTCGGCTGCCTCGGCTGCCTCGGCGAGGAATCCCGGCAGCCACTCCTCCAGTTCTTCGCGCATCCGGACCGTCGCGCCGAGCTGGCAGAGCACCCCGATCGTGCTGAGCGTCACCCGGTGTATGAGGACATAGGACGGGGGAGGTTCAGCTGCCTGCCGAGCTGATGGGCGGGGAGCGCGGGTCCGCCACCCGGGCCGCCTGGTCACGGATCCAGCCCCGGTTGAAGGTGAACTCCTCCACCTGCGTGGGCTCGATCATCGGAAGCAGATAGTCGAGGACCTCGTCCGGGTCCAGGTCGATCGACTCCTTCACGAAGTTCTCCTCGCGCAGCAGCTCGTACACCCCGGCCGCGTCGCCCTCCATCGCCATCCTCAAGGAGTCGCCGATGGTCTGCGGCAGCCCGCCCGGAAGCCGGTCGACCGTGCCGAAGTCCAGCACCCCCAGCCGCCACGAACCGGCCGGGGCGTCTTCCTCCTCCGGATGCTCCGCGTCCTGGGCCGGGGGCAGCAGCCGGAAGTTTCCCGGATGCGGGTCGGCGTGCAGCAGCCCGGTGCGGGCCGGACCGGAGAAGAGGAAGCGGGCCAGCAGCTGCCCCGCGCGGTCCCGCTGCTCCGCCGTACCCTCCACGATGACCTCGGACAGCGGGATCCCGTCGATCCACTCCGTCACCAGCACCTGGTCGGCCTGGTGCACCACCTGAGGGATCACCACATCCGGGTCGTCCGCGAACTCCGCCGCGTGCTCCCGCTGCGCCTGCGCCTCCAGCTCGTAGTCCAGCTCCTCCGACACCCGGTCGCGCAGCTCCTTGATCAACGGCTTGACGTCCACCCCCGGGACCAGCGGACCGAGCAGCCGGGCGAAACGGCTGAGCTGGGCGAGGTCGGAGAGCAACGCCTCGCCCGCCCCGGGATACTGCACCTTCACCGCGACGAGGCGGCCGTCGTGCCACACCGCACGGTGCACCTGCCCGATCGAGGCGGCGGCCGCCGGCGCGTCCTCGAACTCCAGGAAGTACTCCCGCCAGTCCTCCCCCATCCGTTCCGCGAGCACGCCGTGGACCGTGCGAGCGGGCAGCGGCGGTGCGGCCTCCTGGAGCTTGGTCAGCGCGGCCCGGTAGGGGCCGGCGATCTCCTCGGGGAGCGCCGACTCGAAGACCGAGAGGGCCTGGCCCAGCTTCATGGCCCCGCCCTTCAGCTCACCCAGGGTCTTGAACAACTGGTCCGCCGTGCGCTGCTGCACCTCACGGGCGACCAGCTCGGCCGACTTCCCTCCGATCCGCTTGCCCAGACCCCAGGTGGCACGGCCGGCGAAGCCGAGCGGAAGCGCGGCCAGCTTGGCCGTACGCGTAACCGCCTTCCGGGGAAGATCAGACATGTGCCCCTCCAGTTCCCAGACTGCCGTGCCGCTCGGGCCTCCGGTGTCACCCCGGCGCCGACGGTCACCCCGCCATTGTGTCCTGCGCCGGAACGCCGCCGAAGGCCCCCGCCCCTCCAGCACCCCCGGCGGCCCCGCAGGAGCAGTCCGCATGCGGGCCGATCTGCTCGGAACGCCAGTCCAGCAGGGGGAGAGCGGCCTCCCAGCGGGTTCCGGTACAGGCGGGGAGATCCCCGTCCAGGAACGCCAGGGCATGCGCCGCCGCCAGCCCGGCGACCGCCGTGGCGAGCCCCAGATCGCAGGCGGGCACCGCTCCCCGCCGCCCGGAACGCCACTGGGCCAGCATCCGCGGCCACTGCGGATCCCGGTCAGCCCGGTGCAGTTCCAGGCACCCCGCGCAGCCGGTGCCCCCGGGCAGGACGAGCGGCCCGACCACCCCGGTGGCCTCGATCACTCCCGCATAGAGATGAGGAGTGCCCGAGGCGATCCAGGGACCCGCCGTGTCCGCGACCGGTGCGTACACCGCGAGGCCGTCCCGGGGAGCGGCGACGATCAGGGACAGGCCGGGCTCCCCGGTGCTCTCCGCCGCGCCGGGCCCCGGCGCCGAACGGCGGACGAGCCGACGGGCCGCCACATCGCGCCGTTCCCCCACGGACGCCGGAGGGAGACCCCCCGGCGCCACGTCCCAGGGCTCGGCCCGGCCCCCGTCGAGCACCTCCACATGCCCCACCCCCGCACCGGAGAGCACGGAGGCGATGGACGCCCCGACCCGGCCCGCACCCCGCACCTGGACCCGCATCGCCCGCCGGGCCTCCATCCGGCGCAGCCCGCCGCCCGGCTCGGGACGTACGACCGAGAGCGAAGCCACGTCGGGACGCTGGCGGTCCATCACTTCGGCACGACGGCGCAGCACATCGGCTTCCGGACCCGCCGGCCTCGGGTCGTCGAGGAGCCCGGCCTCCGTCAACCGGGCCAGGAGGACGTCCACATGGTGCTCCGTCAGGTCCAGGACGCGCGCCTCCTCGTACAGCAGCGGCAGTCCACGCGTGCCGTCCAGCAGTTCCAGGAAGCTCCCCGTGGCGATGTCCACCGGTCCGAGCGTCACGGCATGCGCGGGTGTCACTCCGAACTGCACGGTGTTCCGCCCGCGCCAGGCGCGACGCAATGCGGGCTTCAGCATCGGATACACGACTTCTCCCCTGGGAAATGCCACGGGCACGGACGCGCCCGCGGACCTGCTGATCCGCGGAACTCCGGGTCTTGCGCCCTTTCCGCAGGACCACCGCCAGAATGCGGGCCCGCCGCAAACCGTGCGCGGAGTTGTCCACAGGTGCGGGCCGCTCATCGGACAAGCCGGGGATTGCGGTCGGGCCACTCCCGGGGCGGGACTTCTATCCCGGACAGCGGGTAACGTCGTGGCGTGCCCGCCGACCCTTCGTACGGCTCCGCCGGGGAGACCCCCGCGCGCAGCGCCGGAAGCCATCAGCGCAGCGCGGCAGCCCATCCGGCCCGCGCTTCGGCGACGAGCGCGGTCGAGGTCCGCCGGAGCACCCGGCGGAGGAAGTCGGTCTCCGCCTACCGCGAGGGCGACCGCACCATCGTGCTCATCCCCGCCCGGATGTCGCAGGCGGAGGAGCGGCGCTGGGTGGGCGTGATGCTGGACAAGCTCGCCGCCCAGGAGAGCAAGCGCCACCTGGGCGACACCGAGCTCACGGAGCGTGCCGCCCGGCTGTCCGCCCAGTACTTCGACGGTCGCGCCAGGCCCGCGTCGGTGCGCTGGGTGACCAACCAGAACACCCGCTGGGGCTCATGCACCCCCGCGGAGGGCAGCATCAGACTCTCGCACCGGCTGCAGGGCATGCCGGAGTACGTCGTCGACTACGTGCTCCTCCACGAACTGGCGCATCTGCTCGTTCCCGGACACGGCCCGGAGTTCTGGCGGTTGCTGGAGGCGTATCCGCGCACCGAGCGAGCCCGGGGTTTTCTGGAGGGTGTGGTGGCGGCCGAGCGGCTGCCCCGGCTGCCCGCCGCCCGCGACGAGTGATCCGGGGTCGTTCGCGTTCGTCGATTCTGTACCGGGTGTGTACCGGCTTGGTCCGATCTCGTTGTTTGCGGTTAGCCTGACGCGACGCATTTACCTTCGGGATGGGGGACGGTCGTTACGCATGGCCAGGGAATTCCAACGCGGCCACAAGGCCAAGATCAGTGATCTCACGGCAGGGACGGATCTGTACGTAGGTGTACAGATCGCCGCTCCGGGGCTGACTTTCGACATCAGCTGCTTCGGCCTCGACGCCAACGAGCAGCTCTCCGACGACCGTTACTTCATCTTCTTCAACCAGCCGAAATCGCCCGAGGAGTCCATCCAGCTCCTGGGCGCGCAGTCCGGTGACACCGAGTCCTTCCGCGTCACGCTCGACCGCATCCCGGCAGCCATCCAGAAGCTCTCCTTCACCGCGACGCTCGACGGCGCCGGGCAGATGTCCCAGATCGGCCCGGGGTACATCCGGATCGTCGCGGGCGGCGAGGAAGTGGTGCGCTACGCCTTCACCGGATCGGAGTTCACCACCGAGCGCGCGGTGATGCTCGGCGACTTCTATCTGAAGGACGTCTGGCGTTTCGCCGCCGTCGGGCAGGGCTTCGACGGCGGTCTCGACGCGCTCCTGAAGAACTTCGGCGGCGAGGTCGCCGAGGAGGAGGCGCCGCCCGCCCCGGCGGCAGCCGCCCCGGGCTTCGCCCCGCCGGCCCAGGCAGCCGCGCCCCCGGCCTTCGGCGCGCCCGCCGCCCCGTCCGCGCCCCAGGCCCCGCAGCCCGCCCCGTCCTTCGGCGCCCCGTCCGCGCCCACGCCGCCCGCGCCGCAGCAGCCGGTGCACACCGCGCCGACGATCGCCGCCCCGCTGGCACCTCCGGCCCCGTCCCCCTACGGCCAGCCGCAGCAGCCGCAGTTCGGCCAGGTCCCGGGCCAGGCCGCGCCGCCCGCCGCCCCCTTCGGCCAACAGGCCCCCGCTCCCTACGGTCAGCCCGCGCCGGCCCCGTACGGTCAGCAGCCCCCCGGCTCCATGCCCCCGGGTGCCCCGCAGGGCGTGCCCCAGGGCGTGCCGGCCACGGGCGCGGGTCTTCAGGCGGCTCTCCAGCCCTACAAGGAGACCGCGACCGGGCAGCGCTGGACCCCGCAGAACCAGCAGCTCATGCGGGTCGACCTGACCATGGGCGGATCCGGAGTCCTGGCCCGCCAGGGCAGCATGGTGATGTATCAGGGCAAGGTGGACTTCGGCTACAAGAGTGCCGGATTCGTCGGCCGCGCCGTGGGCAACGCCACCGGCCAGGAGATGCAGCTCATGCGCTGCACCGGCCGCGGCCAGGTCTTCCTCGCCGAGGAAGGCTCGCACCTGCACCCGATCGAGCTGCAGGGCGACGGCATCTGCGTCTCCGCCGAGAACGTCCTCGCCTTCGACGAGTCCCTTCGGTACGAGGTGCGCAGGGTCGAGGGCCACGGCATCCCCGGCGGTGCGCTGTTCACCATGCTGTTCCAGGGCACCGGCACCGTGGTCGTGAAGACCCACGGCACGCCGGTCGTCCTGCCGGTCACGCCCACCACGTTCGCCGACTGCAACGCGGTCGTCGCCTGGTCGGCCGCCTCCCAGGTGATCGTCTCCAGCCAGGTCCGGCTGCGCCGCAACGCGTACCCCGGACACAGCGGCGAGACCGTCAACCTCCAGTTCCGGGGAGCCCCCGGCAACTTCATCGTCGTCCAGCCCTACGAGGTCTGAGGGAGCCCGTCATGAACCAGCAACTCGCGGGCTTCGCCCCGACCCCCGTCACGGCCCGGATGGAGAACCACGGCAGGACCATGCTCAAGGTCGCCATGGCCTCGGGGCAGGACCTCTTCGCACGCACCGGTTCGATGGTCGCTTACGAGGGGTTCATCCAGTACGAACCCAACCCGCCCGCAGCCCGGCAGATCGCCTCCCAGTGGATCACCGGCGAGGGCGCACCCGTCATGAAGTGCTCCGGCGACGGACTGCTCTACCTCGCCGACTACGGCGCCGACGTGGTCGTCATCAACCTCAACAACGACTCCATCTCCGTCAACGGCACCAACCTCCTCGCCTTCGACGCCCACCTCACCTGGGGCGTCGAGAAGGTCAAGGGGCTCGCCAAGTTCGCCGGACAGGGCCTGTGGAACGTCGTGGTCCAGGGCACCGGATGGGTCGCCATCACCTCCCGGGGCACCCCGATCGTCGTCGACTGCGGACGCGGCGAGGACGAGACGTACGTCGACCCGGACGCGCTCGTCGCCTGGTCCCCGAACCTCAAGGTGAAGGGCAAGCGCAGCTTCAAGGCGGGCTCGCTGATCGGACGGGGCAGCGGCGAGGCGTATCAGATGGCCTTCTCCGGCCAGGGCATCGTCGTCGTCCAGCCCAGCGAGGACAGCACGGACCGCCTGCGGATCCGGAACTGACGGGGAGGGAGAACACATCATGCAGAGTCCGCTTTTCAGCTACACCGAGCAGCAGACCCAGGACCGGTACGCCATCCAGAACCCGCAGCTCCTGCGGGTCTCGCTGACCGGCCACGACGACATCCTCGCCCGCAAGGGCGCGATGGTCGCCTACCAGGGGCTGATGGACTTCGACGGGGAATACCAGTCGCGGAGCCAGCGCAACGCCCGCGCGCGCACCGGCGAGGGCCTCGACCTGATGCGCGTGTCCGGCCAGGGCACCGTCTACCTCGCCAACCTCGCGCAGTACATCCACGTCGTGGACGTCGACCGCGAGGGGATGACCGTGGACAGCTCCTACGTCCTCGCGCTCGACTCCTCGCTGCACACCGAGGTCATCGCGGTCGACAGCCAGTACGGCATCTCCGGCAGCGGCAAGTACCAGCTCAACATCTCCGGCTCCGGCAAGGTCGTCCTCATGACCTCGGGCCAGCCGCTGATGATGCAGGTCACGCCCGAGAAGTACGTCAACGTCGACGCGGACGCGATCGTCGCCTGGTCCAGCTCCCTGCGCGTGCAGATGCAGGCTCAGACGCACTCCTCCGGCGTCTTCAGGCGCCGTGGCAACACGGGGGAGGGCTGGGAGCTGAGCTTCCTCGGCCAGGGCTTCGCCCTGGTCCAGCCGAGCGAGGTCATGCCTCCGCAGAACGCCCAGATCGGCCAGGGCGCCCGTGCCCAGTTCGGCATGGGCCAGCAGGGCTCCCACGGCCAGAACCAGAACAACGCCTGGAACTGACCGGCACCGGGCGGGTCCGGCGGAAGACAGCGGTAAGGGGCGGCCTTCCGGAGGCCGCCCCTTACGCACATCGCCGGCGGTCCGCAGCTACAGCCGGGCCCGTGTCGCCTCCAGCAACCGGACGACCGAGGCGTCGGCCACGTCGGCCACCTCCTCGTAGCCGAACCAGCGCAGCTCCAGGGACTCCTCGCTGATCCGCTCCGCCGCTCCGGCCGGGGCCAGCGCCGCGTACTGCACGTCGAGATGCCAGTTGCAGGGGGACGGAATCGGGTGCCGGTCCAGCCGGACCGGTCCACCGGACAGCAGGGTGAGCCCCGCGATGCCGGACTCCTCCGTAGCCTCCCGGAGCGCCGCCGCCTCCAGGGTGGCGTCCTGCTCCTCGCAGTGGCCGCCCATCTGGAGCCACATCCGGAGCTTCCGGTGCAGGGTCAGCAGCACCTTCCCGCGCTCCGGATCGATCACCAGGGCGCTGGCCGTCACATGCCCGGCCCCGCACGCCTTCCACATGCCGTCGTCGTGGCGTGCCAGGTGGTCCAGGTAGGTCTGGCGCAGCTCCGCCTGGTCACCGTGCGTGCCCGCGGTGTCCTCGGGGGCGTACCCCTTCAGGACGAGAACGGCGTCTTCGTGCAGGCTCACTGCTCGGGGCCGCCCTTGCCGTCTTCCTTGCCCTCATCGCTCTCGGAGGGCTTCTGCGGGCCCTTCGCCGCCTCGCCGAGCATCTTGTCCAGCTCGGAGAAGTCGGCCTGCTCGTGGTGGACGAAGCCGTCCGGGTCGTCCAGGTCGTGGGCGGTCGGCAGCATGTCCGGGTGGGCCCAGAGCGCGTCCCGGCCCTCCAGACCCCGGGCGTCCGTGAGCGAGGCCCACAGGCGCGAGGCGTCCCGCAGCCGGCGCGGGCGAAGCTGGAGGCCGATGAGTGTGGCGAACGTCTGCTCGGCCGGTCCACCGGAGGCGCGACGCCTGCGCATCGTCTCGCGCAGCGCGTCGGACGAGGTCAGCCGGGACTTCGCGGCCTCGTGGACCACCGCGTCCACCCAGCCCTCCACCAGCGCGAGAGCCGTCTCCAGGCGGGCCAGGGACGCCTTCTGCTCGGGCGTGTCCTCCGGCTGGAACATGCCCTGCTGAAGGGCGTCCTGCAGCTGCTCCGGCTGCGAGGGGTCGAACTGGCCGACGACGTCCTCCAGCTTGCTGGTGTCGACCTTGATGCCGCGCGCATACGCCTCGACGGCGCCGAACAGATGCGACCGCAGCCACGGCACATGGGCGAAGAGCCGCTGGTGAGCGGCCTCGCGCAGGGCCAGATACAGCCGGACCTCGTCCTGCGGAACGCTGAGGTCCTTGCCGAACCGCTCCACGTTCAGCGGGAGGAGCGCGGCCTTGCCCGCAGGCCCGAGCGGCAGCCCGATGTCGGTGGAACCGACCACCTCACCGGCCAGCGTGCCCACGGCCTGCCCGATCTGCTGGCCGAACATGGCGCCGCCCATCGACCGCATCATGCCGATCAGCGGGCCCGCCATGGCCTGCATCTCCTCGGGCAGCACATCGCCCATCGCCAGGCCCACCCGCTCGGCCACCGGGTCGACCAGCTGCTGCCAGGCCGGCAGCGTCGCCTCGACCCACTCCGCGCGGCTCCACGCCACGGTGGAGACCGAACCGGAGGGCATCGACGTCACACCGTCCAGCCAGAGGTCCGCCAGGCGCAGCGCCTCGTCGACCGCCGTGCGCTCCGACGGGCCGACGCTGGCGTCCTTCGTGCCGTCCGAGGTGCCCTGCGACACCACCTGGCGGGCGATCTGCTTGGCCATGTCCCAGTTCACGGGACCGCCCTCGTAGCTCAGCATCTGGCCGAGCTGCTGGAAGGCCGCACCGAGATCGTTCGGATTCATCGAGCCGAACATTGCGGCGAACGGGTTGTCGCCGCCCGCCCCCGGCCCGAAACCGAACGGGCTTCCCATCCCGCCCGCGCTCTGCCCACCTTCGGTGGGGTCCTTCTTCTTGCCCTCGTCGCCGTTCTCCGGCTCCTCCGGCGGAAGGCCGAATCCGAATGGGGTGTCACTCACGGGTTTCCTCGGCTCGTAGGGCCGCCGGCTCGAACCGACGGCGACTGCCCGACATCACCATCCAGCGTAGACACCACGCCCGCTTCGGGCCTCAGTGCTCCGCCGACTCCCGGCCTGCGGCAGGATGGACGCCACCTGGTACGTACGCGTCATTCGGGTACGTACTGAAGACAACCGCTGGAGACGCCCGGTGAGTTCCCCAGATCCGCAGGTTCGCGCAGCGCGAAACCTGACCGACCCCTCGCCCGAGAGCACACCCGAGGAGAAACGCCCCAGGTCCCCCGGAGGCCGGGGTCCCGTCGTCGCGGTCACCGGCGCCGCCACCGGCATCGGCGAACTGCTCACCGCCCACCTCGCCGCATCCGACGCGATCAAGCAGGTCATCGCGATCGACGAGCGGCGCGGTGAGGTCTCCGAGGCGACCTGGCACATCCTGGACGTACGGGACCCGGCGATCGCCGAGAAGCTGCGCGGCGCGGACGTCGTCGTGCACCTGGCCCTCGACCTCGACCTGGAGACCGACCCCGCCGCCCGCACCGCGTACAACGTACGCGGCACCCAGACCGTGCTCACCGCCGCGGCCGCCGTCGGGGTCCACCGGGTCGTGCTGTGCACCTCGGCGATGGTCTACGGGGCCCTCGCCGACAACGACGTGCCGCTCTCCGAGGACGCGGAGCTGCGCGCCACCGCCGAGGCCACCGGCGTCGGCGACCTCCTGGAGATCGAACGGCTCGGCCGCCGGGCCCCGCGCGCCCACCCCGGGCTCAACGTCACCGTCGTACGCCCCACCGTCCTGGTCGGCGGCACCGACACCGCCCTGACCCGCTACTTCGAGTCCCCGCGCCTCCTGGTCGTCGCCGGATCGCGCCCCACCTGGCAGTTCTGCCATGTCGAGGACCTGGTGACGGCGCTGGAGTACGCCGCCCTGGAGAAGATCGACGGCGAGTTCGCGGTCGGCTGCGACGGCTGGCTGGAGCAGGAGGAGGTCGAGGAGCTCAGCGGCGTACGCCGGATGGAGCTGCCCTCCGCCGTCGCGCTCGGAGCCGCCGCCCGGCTGCACCGGATCGGCCTCACCCCGTCCCCGGCCGGCGACCTGGCGTACACGATGCACCCCTGGGTGGTCAGCGTCAGCCGGCTGCACGATGCGGGATGGCGGCCGAAGTGGACGAACGAGGAGGTGCTCGGCGCCCTCCTCGAAGAGGTCGAGGGCCGCCACACGCTCGCCGGACGCCGTCTCGGCCGCAAGGACGCCACCGCCGCCGGAGCCGCCGGAGCCACCGTGGCCCTGCTCGGCGCCGCCGCCGTGGTCCGCCGCGCCCGCAAGGCCCGCCGCCGCATCTGACCGCGCGACGCCCGCGAACCTCTGTAGGAGGCTCCAATCCGGCCGGCCGGCCGCCGGTAGAACAGGCAATTCCGGGATGTCGGAGCCGTACGGCACGATGGGAGCATGGCACCCACCCACGACCACCCCGGCGAGTACGCGGCGGCCGACCCCGTCCGGCTGCTGGCGATCCGGGACACCCCGCTCTCCGTCGACGAGGTCTTCCGCGCTGTCGGCGACGACGCGGCGGGCGGCATCGCGCTCTTCGTCGGCACCGTGCGCAATCACGACGCGGGACAGGACGTCGGCGCGCTCGGCTATTCCTGCCACCCCTCGGCCGAGGAGGAGCTGCGCCGAGTGGCGGAGAAGGTCGTCGCCGACTTCCCGGTCCGCGCCCTGGCGGCCGTCCACCGAGTGGGTGAACTGGAGGTGGGTGACCTGGCCGTCGTCGTCGCGGTCGCGTGCCCCCACCGCGCCGAGGCCTTCGAGGCCTGCCGCAAGCTCATCGACGACCTCAAGCACGAGGTTCCGATCTGGAAGCACCAGCGTTTCTCGGACGGCACGGAGGAGTGGGTCGGAGCCTGCTGAGCGCAAACCGTACCGGGGCGCATCAGCCCCGATTTGCGTAACCGCACCCCCGCCATGAGCGTTGGTCTTCCGGATCGTTAATCTGCTGATCGGGCATCCGGTCGCTCATGGGGTAGGGAGGTCGTGATGGCGGCACTCGCTTGGCTGTTGATTCCACTTATCGCTGCTGTCGGTGGTGCGATATGGGCGACTTGGGCAGCCCGCAATCGCACGACCGGCGATGTCACCGAACTCGCCGGCTACGCCAGGTTCCGTGACGCGATGGAGAAATCGCACTCCGGTTCCGAGGCTCTCTGAGACCGACGCACGCCGCGTGACCGCCTTCCGCCGCGTTTCCGGTCTCCTCGTACGGACCGGCCCCGGCGGTGCACTGACAGGCCCTTCCCGTACTGTCGTTCCATGCCACGCCGCACCGCGACGATGCTCGCCTCCACTCTCGTCCTCATCGCGCTGCTCTGCGCAGGTGTGCTGATCAAAGTGCCGTACTCGGAGATGTCTCCCGGACCGACGGTCAACACGCTCGGCGAGGCGCGTGGCGAGCCCGTCCTGCAGATCTCCGGTCGCAAGACGTACCCGGCGTCCGGCCATCTCAACATGACGACCGTCCGCGTCACCGGGGCGGACTACCGGATGAACATCTTCGAGGCCGTCTACGGCTGGCTCGCCCACGACAGCGTCGTGGTGCCGCACGACACGCTCTACCCGGACGGCAAGACCGAGGAGGAGTCCACCCAGGAGAACGCCGAGGAGTTCAGCCAGTCCCAGGAGAGCGCCAAGGTGGCCGCTCTGAAGGAACTGGACATCCCGGTCTCCACGCAGGTCGTGGTCTCCACGGTGGTCAAGGGCAGCCCTTCAGAGGGCAAGCTGCACGCGGGCGACGTGATCAAGGCGGTCGACGGCACGGCGGTCAAGCAGCCCGACGACGTCGCGAAGCTCGTCACCGAACACCGCCCCGGCGAGAACGTCACCTTCACCATCGTCCCGGCGGCGGATGCCGCCGCGGCCGAGAAGGCCGGCCGTGCCCCCGAGGGCAGCGAGAAGATCACGATCAAGACCGTGAAGGCTCCCCCGCCGAGGGTGACGGCGAGGAGGGCGGCAAGGACCGCGCGATCGTCGGGATCAGGGCCGGGACGGACCACACGTTCCCGTTCGAGATCGACATCAAGCTCGCGGACGTCGGCGGGCCGAGCGCCGGGCTGATGTTCTCCCTCGGCATCATCGACAAGCTCACCCCGGGCGATCTGACCGGCGGCAAGTTCGTCGCGGGCACCGGCACCATCGACGACGCGGGGACCGTCGGGCCGATCGGCGGCATCACCATGAAGCTGGTCGGCGCCCGCGACGCCGGGGCCCGCTACTTCCTCACGCCCGACGACAACTGCACCTCGGCCGCCGCCGACACCCCGGACGGGCTCACCCTCGTACGGGTCAAGACCATCGAGGACGCCACGAAGTCGCTGGAGCAGATCAAGGCGGGGAAGACCGCCGGCCTGCCGAGCTGCTCGACCGGCTGACGACCGCGCGGCCGAGCCGGCGCACGGGTCCGGCCGACGAACGCGCTGCCCGGGACCGTACGACGGTCCCGGGCAGCGGAACGATCAGGACTCGAACGTCGCCGCGAGCGCCTCGGCGAGGCCGGGCACCAGACCGGCGCCGGTCAGCACCTCGGTCGGGGAGTCCTTCTCCCGCAGCCGTACGGCGGACTCGCGCGCCCCGTCCCGCAGGACGGCCACGGTCATCCGCACCTCCTGGCGGTCGGGGTGCTTGGCCACCCACGCGGTCAGCTGCTTGTCGCTCAGCTTCTCCGGTACGGACGCCTCGGCGGACGGCGGCAGCATCAGCCGCTCCACCGTCATGGCGCAGCCGACCACGGCGTCGGGCCAGGCGATCGTGGCGAGGAACTCGTCGAGCGCGGTGCCCGGCGGCAGCTCGTCCTGCTCGATCGGGGTGAGCGCGGCGACGGAGGAATCGGGGTTCCCCAGGCCCAGCTGAGCGGCGAGGCCGGGCTCCTGGGTCCGCAGCCGGTCGGTGTCGACCAGGGCGAACAGCCGGGCGGGCTGGTCCCAGCCGAGGTTGGAGGCATAGGCGTCGATTTCGAGGACGGCGACGGTCAGCGGACTCGCGGCCATCGGGGGTCCTGCGGGGGAAACGTTGGGCATGGGCAATATCCTGCCTCCTTCCGCCCCGGGAACGGGAACTAGGTAAAGCCTCAGTAAGTTGCATAGGTGGGCTCTAGGATCGCTGGGCCTGTTCACACGACCGCGAACTTCGAGGTGCGCACGTTGGCTTTCCAGATGCCGGACCGCGGCGGAGGCCCGACCGGGCCACGGATCAGAGTCGGCCGCCCGTCCCGGCGCGCCCGTACCCTGCTCATGACTTTGGGTGTCCTGGCGGTTCTCGCCATGGCCTTCGTCATGTTCGCGGGGTTCTGGACGGACTGGCTCTGGTACAGGTCGGTCGCGTATTCATCCGTCTTCACCACCACCCTGTGGACCAAGATCGGGCTGTTCCTCGTCTTCGGACTGCTGATGGCGCTCGCCATCGGCGTGAACGTCTGGCTCGCGCACCGGCTCCGGCCGCCGCTGAGCGCGATGTCGCTGGAGCAGCAGAGCCTGGACCGCTACCGCATGAGCATCGCCCCTTACAAGAAGTGGGTGCTGCTCGCCGTCACGGCGCTCGTCGGACTGATCGCGGGAGCCTCCGCCTCCGGTCAGTGGCGCACGTGGCTGATGTACGTCAACGGCACGTCGTTCGGGCAGAAGGACCCCCAGTTCCAGCTGGACGTCTCCTTCTACGCCTTCGACCTGCCGTGGTATCGCTTCATGCTGGGCTTCGGCTTCGCGGCGACCGTGCTCTCGCTGATCGCCGCGGCGCTGACCCACTATCTGTACGGCGGGCTGCGCATCACCAGCCCCGGCGCCCGGGCCACCGGGGCGGCCACCGGCCACCTCTCGGTCCTGCTCGGCATCTTCGTCTCCCTGAAGGCCGTGGCGTACTGGCTCGACCGGTACGGCCTGGCCGTGAAGTCCAGTGACTTCAAGGCCACCGACAACTGGACGGGCCTGCGGTACGTCGACGCCAACGCCTACCTCCCGGCGAAGACCATCCTGTTCTGCATCGCCGCGATCTGTGCGGTGCTGTTCTTCGCGACGCTGTGGCGCCGCACCTGGCAGCTCCCGGTCATCGGCTTCGGTCTGATGGTGCTCTCGGCGATCCTGATCGGCGGGCTCTACCCGGCGATCGTGCAGAAGTTCCAGGTCCAGCCGAACGAGCAGGCCAAGGAAGCGCCGTTCATCCAGAAGAACATCAATGCCACACGCGACGCGTACGACATCGATGACGCCGAGGTGGACGACTACGACGGTCAGGCGACGACGGAGGACGACGCCAAGCTGCGGGCCGCGGCCAACACCGCCGCCAGCTACCGCGTGATGGACCCCAACGTCGTCTCCCCGGCCTTCCAGCAGCTCCAGCAGCGGAGGAACTACTACCAGTTCCCGAGGACGCTCGACGTCGACCGCTACAAGGACAAGGACGGCAAGGAGCAGGACACGATCATCGGTCTGCGTGAGCTGAACATCCAGGGCCTGCCCAAGCGGAACTGGATCAACGACCACTTCACGTACACCCACGGCTACGGCGCCATCGCGGCCAGCGGCACCACCACCGGCACCAACCCGGCGGGGTCCCCGGACTTCACCGAGTCGGGTCTGCCCTCCACCGGTGAGTTCGGGAAGTACGAGCAGCGGATCTACTACGGCGAGAAGACCGAGCAGTACTCCATCGTCGGCGGGCCCCAGAAGGAGCTCGACTACGAGGAGGACGGCGAGAAGACCACCAGCTACGAGGGCGACAGCGGGGTCAGTCTCTCCAACTCCTTCAACCGTGCCGCGTACGCGGTCGCCTTCAGCGAGCCGCAGATCATGTACTCGGGAGCCATCGGTGACGGCTCGCGGATCCTGTACAACCGCACACCCAAGGAGCGCGTCGAGGCGGTCGCCCCGTGGCTGACCATCGACGGCGACGCCTACCCGGCGGTCGTCGACGGCCGGATCAAGTGGATCGTCGACGCGTACACCACGACCAACGGCTACCCGTACGCGTCGCGGACGACGCTCGGCGACACCACGGCCGACTCGCTGACCACCAACCAGCGCGCGGTCGTCGCCCAGCAGAACCAGGTCAACTACATCCGCAACTCGGTGAAGGCCACCGTCGACGCGTACGACGGCAAGGTCAAGCTCTACGAGTGGGACACCAAGGACCCGGTTCTCAAGACCTGGCGCAAGGCGTTCCCGGGCACGGTCGAGCCGCGCGGTGACATCCCGCAGGAGCTCATGGACCACCTGCGGTATCCGCAGGACCTCTTCAAGGTCCAGCGCGAGCTGCTGACCCGCTACCACGTCGAGGACCCCGCGCAGTTCTACAGCGGTTCCGACGCGTGGCAGGTGCCGGACGACCCGACCAACAAGGAGCCGGGTTCCGTCCCGCCGTACTACCTGAGCATGAAGATGCCGGGCCAGGACGCGCAGCAGTTCTCGCTCACCACCACGTTCACGCCGAGAGGACGCCCCAACCTGGGTGCCTTCATGGCGGTGAACGCGGACGCGGCCAGCAAGGACTACGGAACCATGCGGCTGCTGCGGGTCACCTCCACGGTGAAGGGCCCGGGCCAGGTGCAGAGTGAGCTCAACGGCAACGACGACGTCGCGGAGTTCGTGAGGAACCTCAAGGGCACCGACTCGGACATCGAGTACGGAAACCTGCTGACGGTTCCGCTGGAGGGCGGCTTCCTGTACATCGAGCCGGTCTACACGCGCGGTGGCAACCAGAACTACCCGCTGCTGCGCAAGGTGGCCGCCTCGTACGGTTCGAAGATCGTCTTCGAGAACAGCCTCGGCGAGGCGCTCAACGCGGTCTTCGGGGTCGAGGACGACGGGTCCACGACACCACCGGACACTCAGGAGCCGCCGGGCGAGACCGATGAGCCCCCGGCCACCGGTGAGGCCGCCCTCAAGAAGGCCATCGCGGACGCCCAGAAGGCGTACTCCGACGGCGAGAAGGCGCTGCAGGAGCAGGACTGGCCGGCGTACGGCAAGGCCCAGGAGGCTCTCCAGGACGCCCTGGAACGAGCCGCCGCCGCGCAGCCCAAGGCGGGCAGCGAGGGGGACAAGGCGGACAGCGCCGCGAAGCCGGAAGGTGACGCGAAGCCGGAAGGCGACGCCGAGCCGGAGGCCGACGCGAAGCCGGACAGTTCGGCCGAGCAGGCCTCCGACCAGGGCAGCTGAGCAAGACCCACCCCGCGTCGTGGTACGGTTTCACCACAACGACGCGGGGTGGAGCAGCTCGGTAGCTCGCTGGGCTCATAACCCAGAGGTCGCAGGTTCAAATCCTGTCCCCGCTACTGAAAACGAAGGCCCGGATTCCCTTGGGGATCCGGGCCTTCGTCGTGTCCGTTGGGTGTGCGGGCCGTGTCGGTCCCAGGCTGGGGACGCGAAGTGCGGTTCGCTGGGCAGCAGTTGCCTCCAGGCGGGTTTGACTTGTCTCCCTGTGGGCATGTCGACAAAACGCTGTAGTGACCTCACTGGCCGCGATATACCAGGTGTACGCGGGTTACAGGTGGTGCGACGATGGTATTTATGGGGGACAGGGCAACTCTGTTGGAGACAGGGCGGTTTGTGCAGCAGCACGGCCAAGATACGGAAAGCGCGGTAGACGCGGCTTTCGCCGCTGCCATCGCCGGGGCGGGCGCACCGGTCCAGCGGACCGGCGCCGCCGACGCGAGCGCTGCCGTCGCCGCCCCGTCCGACGAGGACACCACGGACGCGGTCGACGCCGCGGACAGTGCCGAGAGCGAGGCGCGCCACCGCCGTGCGGCCGACGCGGGTGACACCGCGTCCATGAGCGTCCTGGGCGCACTGCTGCTGCGCCGCGGGGAGCTGGACGGCGCCGAGCGGTATCTGCGTGCCGCCACCGCCGAGGGGACCGGGCCGCCGCGAACAACCTGGGTGTCCTGCTGCACCAGCGCGGCTACCCGGACGAGGCCGCCGGATGGTGGCGCATCGCCGCCGTGGCCGGTTCCGCCGCCGCCGCCCACGCCCTCGGCCGGCACTTCCGCGAGCGCGGTGACGAGCCCGGCGCGGAGTACTGGCTGCGCCAGTCCGCCGAGCAGGGCCACGCGCTGGGGGCGTACGCGCTGGCCGACCTCCTGGAGCACCGCAGCGACGTCGGCGCCGAGCGCTGGCTGCGCGCGGCTGCCGAACAGGGGCACCGCGAGGCCGCCTACCGGCTCGCCCGCGCCCTGGAGCGGAAGGCCGTCGACGACCCGCACGACGCCTTCGGCCTGGGCCGGAGCGCCGCTTCCGGCGGAACCGGAACGGGCCTGGGTCTCCCCGGCGCCCCGCCCGCGTCCGCGCGGAACGCCCCGGCAGCGGCCCCCGCAGGGGCGAAGGGCGCGGCCGACGGCGACAGCCCCGCGGCGGGCCCCGCCGCCGGCCGGGTCGGCGAGGCCGAGCAGTGGTACCGCCAGGCCGCCGCCCGGGGCCACCGGCGCGCCGCCCTGCACCTCGGCGCGATCCTGGAGCAGCGCGGCGAGCTCAAGGAGGCCGGCCGCTGGTACCTCACCTCCGCCAAGGACGGCGAGCCCCGCGCCGCCTGCGCCCTGGGCTTCCTGCTGCGCGACGCGGGCGACGAGGAGAGCGCCGCCGTGTGGTGGCTGCGCGCCGCCCAGGACGGCGACGGCAACGCCGCCAACGCGCTCGGCGCGCTGCACGCCGCACGCGGTGAGCAGCAGACCGCCGAGCGCTGGTACCGGGCCGCCATGGACGCCGGTGACGTCAACGGGGCGTACAACCTCGGGCTGCTATGCGCCGCCCAGGACCGCACCCCGCAGGCCGAGCAGTGGTACCGCCGCGCCGCGTACGCCGGACACCGGGAGGCCGCCAACGCGCTCGCCGTCCTCCTCCTCCAGGCGGGCGACCACGCGGGCGCCGAGCCCTGGTTCTCCAAGGCGGCCGAGGCGGGCAGCGTGGACGCCGCCTTCAACCTCGGCATCCTGCACGCCGGGCGTGACGAGGACCGCACGGCGCTGGGCTGGTACGAGCGCGCCGCGGCGGCCGGGCACACCGACGCCGCGCTCCAGGTCGCCATGGCGCTGCTGCGCGACGGCGACGACCAGGAGGCCGAGCGGCACCTGCGCTGTGCCGCGGGCGGTGGCAGTGCCGAGGCCGCGTTCCGGCTGGCCGGGGTGCTGGACGCGCGCCAGCCGCCGCCGGGCCCGCCCGCGCTGGGCGAGCCGATGCCGGAGAAGACCGAGTGCGAGGAGTGGTACGAGCGGGCCGCCCAGCAGGGCCACCGCCGCGCCCAGGTCCGGGTCGGCATGCTCGCCGCCGCACGCGGGGACGTGGAGAGCGCCGCCCACTGGTACCGGGAGGCCGCCGAGGCGGGCAGCCGCAACGGGGCCTTCAACCTCGGGCTCCTGCTGGCCCGCGAGGGCAGCGAGCGCGAGGCCGCGCTGTGGTGGACCCGTGCGGCCGGTGCCGGACACGGCCGGGCCGCGCTGCGCCTGGCGCTCCTGGCGGCGCGCCGGGGCGAGCTCACCGAGGGGCAGCGCTGGTGCGCGCGGGCCGTGGAGCTGGGCCCGGCCGAGGTGGCCGAGCGGGCCGCGCGGCTCCGGGAGGCACTGCACCAGGAGCTGACCGCGTGACGGTGTGACCGCCCGGCGCCGGGGCCCCGGCCTCCCGGGGCCGCGTGAATGGATTTGCGCTGCCCGACCCGCTGACGTAATGTTGCATTCACCGACGCGGGGTGGAGCAGCTCGGTAGCTCGCTGGGCTCATAACCCAGAGGTCGCAGGTTCAAATCCTGTCCCCGCTACTGAAGACGAAGGCCCGGATCTCATCGAGATCCGGGCCTTCGTCATGTCCGGAGACACGCAAGGAGCCGGGTTCCGCCCGTCGCGACGGGCGGAACCCGGCTCCTGCGGTTGTCGGCTCAGGCGGTGGCGGCGCAGTTCGGGCAGATGCCGCGGTACGTCACCTCGACGCCGGAGACCATGAAGCCGTAGCGCTCGTCCGTCGGCAGGTCCGCCAGCGGGTTGCCCGCCGGGTGCACGTCCCGGATCGCGCCGCACTGCGCGCACACCAGGTGGTGGTGGGGGCGGTGCGCGTTCGGGTCGTAGCGCTTGGCCCGGCGGTCGGTGGAGACCTCCAGCACCTCACCGAGGGACACCATCTCGCCGAGGGTGTTGTAGACGGTGGCGCGCGAGATCTCGGGCAGCCGGGAAACGGCCCTCGCGTGGACCTCGTCCGCCGTCAGGTGCACGTGGTCCCCGTCGAGGACCTCGGCCACGACACGCCGCTGCGCCGTCATGCGCCAGCCGCGTCCACGAAGTCGTTCCAGCAGGTCGCTCATGCAGCCCAGCCTAACAGTGGGGGGACCGAGTCCCGATCGGGTGTGACTTTGGATGCTCGCTTGACTTAGACATTGTCCATTGTAGGATCGAGAACGGCATTGGCCAAGGGACAGGGCTGTACAGGATGGACCGCTGTGCAGGGATACGACGCAGGAGGCGCACGTGACGCAGGGACCGCTGACGACGGAGGCCGGCGCGCCGGTTGCCGACAATCAGAACAGTGAGACCGCGGGCCCCGGCGGTCCCGTTCTCGTGCAGGACCAGGCGCTGCTGGAGAAGCTCGCCCACTTCAACCGCGAGCGGGTTCCGGAGCGCGTCGTGCACGCCCGCGGCGCCGGCGCGTACGGCACCTTCACGCTGACCCGCGACGTCTCGCAGTGGACCCGGGCGGCGTTCCTCTCCGAGGTCGGCAAGCAGACCGAGACCTTCCTGCGCTTCTCGACCGTCGCGGGCAACCTCGGCTCCGCCGACGCCGTGCGCGACCCCCGCGGCTTCGCGCTGAAGTTCTACACCGAGGAGGGCAACTACGACCTCGTCGGCAACAACACCCCGGTGTTCTTCATCAGGGACGCCATCAAGTTCCCCGACTTCATCCACACCCAGAAGCGCGACCCGTACACCGGCTCGCAGGAGGCGGACAACGTCTGGGACTTCTGGGGTCTGTCACCCGAGTCGACACACCAGGTGACCTGGCTCTTCGGCGACCGCGGCATCCCGGCCACGCTGCGCCACATGAACGGGTACGGCTCGCACACCTACCAGTGGAACAACGAGGCCGGCGAGGTCTTCTGGGTCAAGTACCACTTCAAGACCGACCAGGGCATCAAGAACCTCACCCAGGACGAGGCCAACAAGCTCGCCGGTGAGGACCCCGACAGCCATCAGCGCGATCTGCGCGAGTCGATCGAGCGCGGCGACTTCCCGTCCTGGACCGTGCAGGTCCAGATCATGCCCGCGGCGGACGCGGCGACGTACCGCTTCAACCCGTTCGACCTCACCAAGGTGTGGCCGCACGCGGACTACCCGCCGATCGAGATCGGCAAGCTGGAGCTCAACCGCAACCCGGAGAACGTCTTCGCCGAGGTCGAGCAGTCGATCTTCAGTCCCGCGCACTTCGTGCCGGGCATCGGCCCGTCCCCGGACAAGATGCTCCAGGGCCGCCTCTTCGCGTACGGCGACGCGCACCGCTACCGCGTCGGCATCAACGCCGACCACCTGCCGGTGAACCGCCCGCACGCCACCGAGGCGCGGACCAACAGCCGGGACGGCTTCCTCTACGACGGCCGCCACAAGGGCGCCAAGAACTATGAGCCCAACAGCTTCGGCGGGCCCGTCCAGACCGACCGGCCGCTGTGGCAGCCGCTCCCGGTCACCGGCGCCACCGGCAACACCGAGGCGCCCGGCCACGCCGAGGACGACGACTTCGTCCAGGCGGGAGACCTCTACCGGCTCTTCTCCGAGGACGAGAAGGTCCGGCTGGTCGAGAACCTCGCCGGGTTCATCGCCAAGGTTTCGCGCGACGACATCGCCGAGCGCGCGATCGACAACTTCCGCCAGGCGGACACCGACTTCGGCAAGCGGCTGGAAGCCGCGGTCCAGGCCCTTCGCGGCTGACCGGACGCTTGTCGTCGACCGTGGGCCGGATCCCCTCGCGGGGGTCCGGCCCACCGGTCGTTCCGCCCCCGGACGGTGTCAGCCGGCCGCCGCCGCGGGCGTACGCCGGCGGGCCGGGGCCCAGCAGCGGATGATGTCGCGCACCGACACGATGCCCACCGGGCCGTCGCCGTCCAGCACGATCAGGTGCCGGAACCCTCCGTGCGTCATGGCTTCCGCGGCCTCCTCCAGGGTCCAGGCCGGGGCGGCGAACACCACGTCGGTGGTGGTGTGGGCGGACGCGGTCTCCCGGTCGGGGTCCATCCCCGATCCGACCGCGTCGAGGATGTCGCGCTCGGTGATGATGCCGAGCCCGCAGGTGTCCGGGTCATGGACGACAGCTGCCCCGATACGGCGGGCCGACATCAGCCGGGCCGCCTGGCGGAGCGTGTGGGTGGGGCCGATGGTGAGGACCACCGTGCTCATGGCGTCACGGACGAGCATGAATCGAGCCACCTCCTCGGTGAGCCGACTCTGTGAGTCGATTCACAAGTTCACAAGTGGGGGGACTCTCAGAGTTGCACCCTTGGGGCGGGTCGACAAGGGGTGGGCGGGAGCGTGCCGGGGGAGTGCGCGAGCGCGCACGCGACGGCCGGCGCCGCCGGGGCGGCACGATGCGGCGGCGCCGGCCGAGCGCGGGCTCAGTAGCGCTGGTTCAGGTAGCCCAGCAGCTCGTCGTGGAGGAGACCGTTCGAGGCCGCCGCGTTTCCGCCGCCCGGACCGTCCTCCCCGTCCAGCGAGGTGTACCGGCCGCCCGCCTCCTGCACGACGATCGCGGGCGCCGCCATGTCCCACAGCGACAGCTCCGGCTCCGCGCAGAGGTCCACGGCCCCCTCGGCGACCATCATGTACGGCCAGAAGTCCCCGTAACCCCGCGTCCGCCAGCAGGCCCGGGTGAGGTCCAGGAGACCGTCGAGGCGGCCCTGCTCCTCCCAGCCCGACAGCGAGGAGAACGCGAACGAGGCGTCCGCGATCCGCCCCACCTTCGACACCCGCATCCGGGTCGCGGAGGTGAGGCTGCGGCCGGTGTACGCGCCCGCGCCCTTCGCCGCCCACCAGCGCCGGTTCAGCGCGGGCGCGGAGACCACGCCCACCACCGGCCGGAAGCCCTCCTCGCCCGCCTCCATCAGCGAGATGAGCGTCGCCCACACCGGCACACCGCGCACATAGTTCTTGGTGCCGTCGATCGGGTCGATCACCCAGCGCCGCGGACCGGAGCCCTCGACCCCGTACTCCTCGCCCAGGATCGCGTCCCTCGGGCGGGCCCGATGCAGATGGCCCCGGATCAGCTCCTCGGCGGCCTTGTCGGCCTCGCTCACCGGCGTCATGTCCGGCTTGGTCTCCACCTTCAGGTCGAGAGCCTTGAACCGGTCCATCGTCGCGGCGTCGGCGGCGTCCGCCAGTACGTGGGCGAGGCGCAGATCATCGTGGTAGTCGGACATGCCGCCACAGTATCCAGCGCCGCCGGACGCGGGCTACAGCGCCCCTGCCGCCCGCAACCCTTGACAGTCCCCGGGAGCGCGTCAACTCTGAACGGCAGGATCCCGGGGCGGGGGAGGCGACGATGCCGACAGCGCGGCAGGCCTTGCTGGACGCCGCCCTCCGGGCCCTGGCCGACCGTCCCTGGCGCGCCGTGCGCATGGTCGACGTCGCGACCCTGGCCGGTGTCTCGCGCCAGACCCTCTACAACGAGTTCGGCACCAAGGGCGGACTGGCCGGGGCCCTTCTGCGAGGGGCCGCCGACGGCTATCTCGCCGGGGTCGACCGCGCCCTGACCGCCCCCGCGCCCGATCGTCCGGCCGCCGTCGCGCTCTGGACCCTCCGGGCCGCCCGCCAGGACGTGCTGGTCAGGGCGCTGCTCACGGGGCACTGGGCGGAGGGGCTGCCCCGCCCGGACCGGCGGCCGGACCCCCGGGGGCGTACGGGCGGGAAGCCGCCGCCGGGGCCCGGGGAACTGCTCGCGCTGGTCCGGGACCGGATGGCGGCGGCCTCGCCCGGGGTCACCGCCGGGCGCTGCGAGATCGTCCTGCGCCTCGCGCTGTCCTGCGCGATCGTGCCGGTGCCGGGCGACGACGTGACGGACAGCCGCGCGCTCCGCCTCGTCCGGGAGGCGACGCGGCCGGTGGTCCTGGAAGGGGCGGCGGGGGTCAGTGGGCCGAGCCGGACAGCTGGAGGCCGATCACGCCGATGATCACCAGGGAGATCGACACCAGCTTCAGGGTGGAGACCACGTCGCCGAGGAAGATCATGCCGTAGATCGCGGTCCCGGCGGCCCCGATCCCCGTCCACACCGCGTACGCCGGGCCGACGTCCAGCTTCTTCAGCGCCAGGGTCAGCAGACCGAAACTGCCGAGGGCGAACGCGGCGAACGCGATCGTCGGCCAGAGCCGGGTGAATCCGTGGGAGAGCTTCAGACACACGGCGAAGCCGGTCTCCAGCAGTCCTGCGACCACGACCAGCAGCCACGCCATCGTCCGTTGCCTCCCGCATAGGTGACGGCTTCGTCCCACTCGGTGCGATTATGCCCTCACCGGTCGTTGAAGCTCGCAAACATGCCCACGTCGCCCCGGCCGATTGCGGCCGGATGCGCCGTCAGTCGCCCTCGCGCCGCTCGCGGGTGGCGAGGAGCCGGCGCAGGGAGTCCAGGCGCGCCGGATCGGCGTGCCCCTCGGCCACCCAGGCGTCCAGCGCGCACTCGGGCTGGTTCCCGTCATGGGTGCAGCCGCGCGGGCACTCCTCGGTGCCCGGCTCCAGGTCCGGGAAGGCGTGGATGACACGCGACGGGTCGACGTGGTGGAGCCCGAAGGAGCGCACCCCCGGGGTGTCGACCACCCAGCCCCGGTCGCCGGGCAGCGGCAGCGCGAGGGCCGAGGTGGTGGTGTGCCGGCCCCGGCCGGTGACGGCGTTGACGTTGCCGGTGGTCCGCCGCCGGTCCTCCGGCACCAGGGCGTTGACGAGCGTCGTCTTGCCGACCCCGGAGTGTCCGACGAAGGCGGTGACCTTGCCCTCCAGCAGCTCGCGCACCCGCTCCGCCGCGTCGCCGTTCTCCAGTTCCTCGCGGCTGGTCACGATGTACGGGACGCCGAGCGGGGTGTACGCCTCCAGCAGCTTGTCCGGCGACGCCAGGTCGGACTTGGTCAGCACGAGGAGCGGGGTGAGCCCGCCGTCGTACGCCGCCACCAGACAGCGGTCGATCATGCGCGGGCGGGGCTCCGGGTCGGCCAGCGCGGTGACGATCGCCAGCTGGTCGGCGTTGGCGACGACGACGCGCTCGTACGGATCGTCGTCGTCGGCGGTGCGGCGCAGCACCGTGCGGCGCGGGGCGATCCGCACGATCCGGGCCAGGGTGTCCTTCTCGCCGGAGAGGTCACCGACGATGGAGACGGTGTCGCCCACCACGGCGGCCTTGCGCCCCAGCTCACGGGCCTTCATCGCGACCACGGTCCGGCCGTCGACGAGGCAGGTGAGCCGGCCCCGGTCGACGGTGAGGACCATGCCGTCCTCGGCGTCCTCGTGCTTGGGCCGGATGTGCGTACGCGGCCGGTTGCCCTTGCGGTTGGGGCGGACGCGGATGTCGTCCTCGTCGGGGTTCTTCCCGTAGCGGCGCATGATCTAGACCCCGAGCATTCCGGTCCACATGTCCGGGAAGTCCGGCAGGGTCTTGGCGGTCGTGCCCACGTTCTCGATCTCCACACCCTTCACCGCGAGGCCGATGATCGCCCCGGCGGTGGCCATGCGGTGGTCGTCGTACGTGTGGAAGACGCCGCCGTGCAGCGGGCGCGGGCGGATGTGCAGCCCGTCGGCGGTCTCGGTGACATCGCCGCCCAGCTCGTTGATCTCCTTGGTCAGCGCGGCCAGCCGGTCCGTCTCGTGCAGCCGCAGATGGGCCACCCCGCTCAGCGTCGAGGGGGAGTCGGCCAGGGCGGCGACCGCCGCGATGCCCGGGGTCAGCTCGCCGACCTCGCCGAGGTCCACGTCGATGCCGTGGATCCGGCCCGTACCGGTGAAGGTCAGTCCGCGTTCTGTCAGCTCGCAGGAGCCGCCCATCGCGGTGAAGATCTCCCGCAGCGCGTCGCCCGGCTGGGTGGTGCGCTCGGGCCAGTCCGGGATCGTGACCCGGCCACCGGTCACCAGGGCCGCCGCCAGGAACGGCTGGGCGTTGGAGAGGTCCGGCTCGATCGTCAGGTCCCGGCCGAGCAGGGCGGAGGGGAGACCCGCCAGACGTTGGCCTCACCGCCCGTCTCCGGCTCGTCCACCTGGGCGCCGACGGCCCGCAGCATGTCGACGGTCATCCGGATGTGCGGCATCGAGGGGAGCACGGCCCCGGTGTGCCGGACCTCCACGCCCTGGTTGAACCGCGGCGCCGACAGCAGCAGCGCCGAGACGAACTGCGAGGACGACGAGGCGTCGATCGAGACCGGGCCGCCCTCCAGCGCCCCGCCGCCGTGCACGGTCAGCGGCAGCGCGCCGCGCCCGTCGTCGTCGATCCGCGCGCCCAGCGCCCGCAGGCCCTCGATCACCCCGGTGAGGGGGCGCTCGTAGGAGCGGGGGTCGCCGTCGAAGCGGATCGGGCCGTCGGCGAGCGTGGCGATGGGCGGCAGGAACCGCATGACCGTGCCCGCGTTGCCGACGTCGACCGTGGCCGGGCCGTGCAGCCCCGCCGGGATGACCCGCCAGGCCTCGCCCGAGCTGTCCGGGGAGGCCGCGGCGGACGGGCTGCTGGCGGACGAGGAGGAGACGGTCTCCTCGATGCCGACGCCCATGGCGCGCAGCGCGTCGGCCATCAGCAGGGTGTCGCGGGAGCGCAGCGGGCGGCGCAGCCAGCCCGGCTCGGCGGCCAGCGAGGCCAGCACAAGGGCGCGGTTGGTGACCGATTTCGATCCGGGCACGGTGACGGTCGCGTCGACGGCCCCGCTCGCATGGGGGGCGGGCCAGAGGGCGGGCTGCACGGAACTCTCGGTCATGGCCATCACTTTAGTGGCTCCGAGCCGACCTGGATCCTGAACAAATGGGCGGAAACCGGTGCGTAACGAAAGAGTGGTACGGACCGCGACGGCCGCCCGGCCTCACCAGCCCAGCAGCCACCTGCCGCCGCCGATCAGTGAGCACAGCGACACCGCGTGGAAGAGGAAGAGCCACAGCACCGCCGGGGCGTGCGTGAGCCGGGCCAACTGGTCCGCGTCGGAGTCGGGGGCGCCGCCGTGCCGCCGCTTGGACTGGAGCTCGAACGGCGGGCGCACCCCGCCCAGCAGCAGGAACCACACCACCACGTACGCGAACGCCGACTGCACGTCGGAGGAGGCCAGCCAGGACACCAGGAGGAACGTGGTGCCGGTCAGAATGACGGTGAGGGCCCCGTACACATTGCGGATCATCACCAGCATCACCGCGAGCAGGGCCGTCGCCACCCACAGCAGGAGCGTGATCCTGCCGTTCGTCAGCAGCCAGGCGCCGCCCAGGCCCAGCAGGGACGGGGCCGTGTAGCCCGCCGCGGCGGTCAGGATCATGCCGATCCCGGTCGGCTTGCCCCGGCTCACGGTCAGCCCGCTGGTGTCCGAGTGCAGCCGGATGCCGGAGAGCTGCCGCCCGGTGAGCAGGGCCACCAGGCCGTGGCCGCCCTCGTGCGCGATGGTGATCGTGTTGCGGGCGAGGCGCCATATCGGGTTCGGCACGACCGCGATGAGCGCGAGCGTGGCCGTCACCACGACCAGCCACTGCTCGGGAGCGGACTGGGTGCCGGTCACGCGATCCCACAGATCGCCCAATTCGGTGCTGTTCATCGGCCGGGCGACTCCTTGCGGTCGGGGCGGGCGGTCGTGGCAGTCTGGCACTTATGTGCGGACGGTATGCAGCGAGTCGGAAGCCCGAGGACCTGACCGGACTCTTCGGCGTCGAGAAGTGGGAGCCCACCGAGACCCTGGAGCCGGACTGGAACGTGGCGCCGACCAAAGAGGTCTACGCGGTTCTGGAACGTCCTGTGAAAGACGCGGACGACCCGCGTCCGGTTCGCCAGCTGCGCGCCCTGAAATGGGGACTCGTACCGTCCTGGTCCAAGACCCCCGACGGCGCCGCCCGGATGATCAACGCCCGCGCGGAGACCGTGCACGAGAAGCCCTCCTTCCGCCGCGCCTTCGCCCAGCGCCGCTGCATCCTGCCCGCCGACGGCTACTACGAGTGGGTCACCGGAGCCGAGGAGCGGCAGCTGGAGGAGAGGAAGGGCAAGAAGCGGCCCCGCAAGCAGCCGTACTTCGTCACCCCCGCCGACGGTTCGGTCTTCGCGATGGCCGGACTGTACGAGTTCTGGCGCGATGCGACCCTGCCGGGCGACCACGAGAACGCCTGGTGGGTGACGTGTTCGGTGATCACCACCGAGGCGGAGACCACGCCGCTCGCCGTCGCCCCCGCCGAAGGGCCCGGCGCGCTCGCCGACATCCACCCCCGGATGCCGCTCATGCTCACCCCGGACCGCTGGGACGCCTGGCTGGACCCCTCGCGCACCGGCGAGGACGAGCTGCGGGCCCTGCTGGAGCCGCCGCCCGGCGGGCTGATGCGCGCCTACCCGGTCGCCACCGCCGTCAGCAACGTCCGCAACAACGGGCCCGAACTGCTGGAGGAGCTGGCCGCACCGGAGGAGTCCACGCTGTTCTGAAGCGTACGCGGGGGAGTCCACGCTGTTCTGAAGCGCGCGGGGGAGTCCACGCTGTTCTGAAGCGCGCGCGGGGGAGGATGGCGCGGTGAGCCGTCAACCATGTACGCAGAACGTCACCACCGACGCCGGTGAGGCCCGGATCACCTGGGTCCCCGCCGCCGCACCCCGCCGCGTGCTCGCCGTGAGCCACGGGGCGGGCGGCGGGATCGAGGCCCGCGATCTGAAGGCGCTGGCCGCCGCCCTGCCCGGACACGGCGTCACCGTCGCCCTGGTGGAGCAGCCCTGGCGGGTGGCCGGCAAGAAGGTGGCCCCCGCCCCCAAGACCCTGGACACCGGCTGGCGGGGACTGTGGCCCGCCCTCGCCGCTCCCGGGCTCCCCGTCATCGCCGGGGGCCGCAGCGCCGGGGCCCGCGTCGCCTGCCGGACCGCAACCGAACTGGGCGCGGCGGCCGTCCTCGCGCTCAGCTTCCCGCTGCACCCGCCGGGCAGGCCGGAGAAGTCCCGTGCCGGCGAACTGCTCGGCACCGGCGTGCCCACGCTGGTCGTGCAGGGCGGCAACGACCCGTTCGGCAAGCCCGGCGAGTTCCCGCCCGGCCCGTACACCCTGGCCGAAGTGCCCCACGGCGACCACGGGTTCGCGGTGCCGAAGCGATCCGGCCTGACCGAGGAACAGGCGATGGGCCTCCTCACCGAAGCGGTCACCGGGTGGCTCACGTCACTCGGATGACCCAGTGCCCACCGGCCGGCGCGGGGGTCGCATCCGTGTCACCGGCCCCGGGAATGCTCCGCGCCGGGACGCTGTTGTTCGGGACGTCGGTACAACAACGTCGTACGTGGAGAGGGAGTCCGTCGCATGGGTTCGACCATCTGCCCCAGCCGCTCGAACGCCGCTGACCTGGAGTGGACCGTGCTGCCTGCGGCGAGGACCACCTCCGAGCGGCCCCTGGGCGGGGGTAATCGACAGGCCGCCACCAAGCAAGGTCGACTATTCTCCGAGGCGAGCGGGTCCGGTTTCGGCTCCGCCACATCGTTGGAGGAGGTGGGTCCGGTCACTGGGACCGACACAGGGACCGACGACGGCCGCGCACCCGAGACGCCCGCCGAGCGCAACGCGCGCTTCGAGCGGGACGCGCTCGGCTTTCTCGACCAGATGTACTCGGCCGCGCTGCGCATGACGCGCAACCCCGCCGATGCCGAGGATCTGGTCCAGGAGACCTACGCGAAGGCGTACGGCTCCTTCCACCAGTTCCGTGAGGGCACCAACCTCAAGGCGTGGATGTACCGCATCCTCACCAACACCTTCATCAACTCGTACCGCAAGAAGCAGCGGGAGCCCCAGCGCAGCGCCGCCGAGGAGATCGAGGACTGGCAGCTGGCCCGGGCCGAGTCGCACATGTCGACCGGTCTGCGCTCGGCGGAGTCCCAGGCCCTCGACCATCTCCCGGACTCCGACGTGAAGTCGGCGCTCCAGGCGATTCCCGAGGAGTTCCGCATCGCCGTGTATCTCGCCGATGTCGAGGGCTTTGCCTACAAGGAGATCGCGGACATCATGGGGACTCCCATCGGTACGGTGATGTCCCGGCTGCACCGCGGCCGTCGCCAGCTGCGCGGCATGCTGGAGGACTACGCCCGTGAGCGCGGGCTCGTCGCGGCCGGTGCCGGTGACTCGGACGATCGGAAGGGCTCGGCCTCATGAGCTGCGGAGAGCCGCACGAGACGGATTGTTCGGAGGTCCTCGACCATCTCTACGAGTTTCTCGACCGGGAGATGCCCGAGGGCGACTGCACCAAGTTCGAGACGCACTTCGAGGAGTGCTCCCCGTGCCTGGAGAAGTACGGCCTTGAACAGGCCGTGAAGAAGCTGGTCAAGCGCTGCTGCGGACAGGACGACGTCCCGACCGACCTGCGCTCCAAGGTGATGGGCCGGATCGACCTGATCCGGGCCGGCGAGGCCGTGCCCGATCAGGACCTGACCGTGCAGGACACGGACCGGTCGGCGACCGCCGCCGAATAGTCACCCGAAGGTGCTCATCGGATCCCTAGCGGCTCGGTGAGCCGCGCAACTCGCCAGCGTGGCGCGTCCATCGGCCCTGCTGGGGGCGCATGCGGGCGGGAGCGGCACACCGGCGGCGGCGCGTGCCCGCATCCTGGCCGCCGTCCCCTGCGCGATCTGGTGCACGCATCCCAAGTACGCCCCTGATGCCCCGGTCCCCTGGGGCACGGGCTGTGCTGCTGGCCGCCCTCGCGCTCGGCTCCGGGCCGGCCGTCGCTCGCCGTCCGGAGGCCCCGGACTTCCCCCTGCCCTGCTGCCCGGCCACGCCCGCCGGGTCGCCCTGCTCGGCGGGGCCGTGGTCCGCCGGTCCGGGGCAGGTCCGGAGGTCGCCGCTGTGGTGGAGCAGCAGGCCGATCCGTACCGGGAACAACTGCTCGCCGCCAGGATCCTCAGGACGGTCAACGCATACGACGACCTGTGCGGGGAAAGTGTCGGCGGGCCGCTCCGGGCGCTGGAGCGGCTCAGGCTCGGCACCGGGCACGACCACCAGCCACAGGTGGTCGAGGCGCTGGGACGCGTCCTGGCGCGGGGCGGTCTGACCCCGGCCGGAGCTGGGTAACCCATGGGTAATGAGCGGGCGTCCGGCCGGGCATGGTTGGATGCGAAAGCAGAGCGGATGACGAGGGTGTCCAGTCGGGACAGGCGGGAATCGTGAGGATCTTCGGGAAGGTACGGCATCGGCCGTCCGCCTCTTGGCGGCAGGCCACGGACCGCGCGTTCACGCTGATCGGCGACGGCCGGTACGAGGACGCGGGAGCGCTGCTGACGCGCGCGGCGGATCTGGAGCCCTGGCTCTCGGAGTCCTGGTTCAATCTGGCGCTGCTGCACAAGTTCCGGCACGACTGGGAGCAGGCCCGCGCGGCGGGCCTGCGGGCGGTCGCGCTGCTGGACCGCGAGTCCGGCGCCCCGGACTGGTGGAACGTGGGGATCGCGGCCACCGCGCTACAGGACTGGCCGCTGGCGCGGCGGGCCTGGCAGGCGTACGGACTGAAGGTCCCCGGCGGCGGCCAGCACAGCGCGGCCACCACCGAGCCGACCGGCATGGAGCTGGGCAGCGCCGCCGTGCGGCTCTCGCCGGAGGGCGAGGCCGAGGTGGTCTGGGGCCGCCGGCTCGACCCGGCCCGCATCGAGGTGCTCTCGATCCCGCTGCCGTCCTCCGGGCGGCGCTGGGGTGAGGTCGTCCTGCACGACGGGGTGCCCAACGGCGAGCGGGTCACCGCGGCCGGGCCCGCGTATCCGGTGTTCGACGAGATCGAGCTCTGGGCGCCGTCCCCGGTGCCGACCTGGGTGGTGCTGCTGGAGGCGGCCACCGAGGAGGACCGGGACGCGCTGGAGAAGCTGGCGTCGGACGCCGGGTTCGCCGCCGAGGACTGGTCCTCGTCCGTGCGCCTGCTCTGCCGGGCGTGCTCGGAGAGCCGGATGGAGAGCGACGAGGGCGACGGGGAGCACCTGGACCCGCACGACCACAGCGAGCCCGGCCACCCGGGACCGCTCGGCCACCGCACCGCCGGGGCCGGCGACCTCTGGGTGCCCGAGCGCGAATGCGGTCTCGCCGCCCCCGCCGGACTGGTGCGCGGGCTGCTGGACGGCTGGGTCGCCGACAGCCCGGACAGCCGTGAGTGGCGGGATCTCGAAGAAGTCTGCTGACCGCTGCCCGTAGGCTGTAGGCGCACCGATCGCGGTGCGGTTCCCCCAGGTTTTGCAGGAAGGCGTACGGCGGACATGTCGCAGCAGGAGACGGACGGGCGGATCGACGTGGACGACGAGGGGTTCGTCGTCGACACCGAGGACTGCGAGGAGCGCGAGGCGGCCTACCGCGCGCGCGGCACCTCGCGTCCGATCACGGTCGTGGGCAACCCGGTGCTCCACAAGGAGTGCAAGGACGTCACCGCGTTCGACGACGAGCTGGCCCAGCTGATCGACGACATGTTCGCCAGCCAGAAGACGGCCGAGGGCGTCGGCCTCGCGGCCAACCAGATCGGCGTGGACCTGAAGGTCTTCGTCTACGACTGCCCGGACGACGACGGCAAGCGCCACACCGGCGTCGTCTGCAACCCGGTCCTGGAGGAGCTGGCCCCCGAGATGCGGGTGCTCGACGACTCCAACGAGGGCTGCCTCTCGGTCCCGACCGCGTACGCCTCCCTCGCCCGCCCCGACTACGCGGTGGTGCGCGGCCAGGACGCCCGGGGCAACCCGATCCGGGTCAAGGGCACCGGCTACTTCGCGCGCTGCCTCCAGCACGAGACGGACCACCTGTACGGCTACCTGTACATCGACCGGCTCTCCAAGCGGGAGCGCAAGGACGCGCTGCGGCAGATGGAAGAGGGCACGCCGCGCTACGAGACCGTCCCCAACGACTGAGGTCTCAGGCGGCGTCGGCCGTGGCCGCCGGGCCCCGGAAGGTCCGGCGGTAGGCGTTCGGCGTCGTACCGAGCGTGCGCACGAACTGGTGCCGCAGCGTCGCCGCCGTACCGAAGCCCGTCTGGCCCGCGATCGTGTCGATCGTCCGGTCGGAGGTCTCCAGCAGATGCTGGGCCAGCAGCACCCGCTGCCGCAGCAGCCAGCGGTACGGCGTGGTCCCGGTCTCCTGCTGGAACCGCCGGGCGAAGGTGCGCGGCGACATGTGCGCCTGCGCGGCCAGTTGCTCCACCGTCATCTCCTGGTCGAGGTGCTGCTCCATCCACGCCAGGGTCCCGCCGACCGTGTCGCAGGCGTTCCGGGGCAGCGGCCGGTCGATGTACTGCGCCTGACCGCCGTCCCGGTGCGGCGGGACCACCATCCGCCGGGCGATGGTGTTGGCCGCGTCCTGCCCGTACTCCTGGCGGACCAGATGCAGGCAGGCGTCGATCCCGGCGGCGGTCCCGGCCGAGGTGATCACCGGGCCCTCGTCGACGTACAGCACGTCCGGCTCCACGATCGCCCTCGGGTAGCGGCGGGCCAGATCCGCCGCGTGCCGCCAGTGCGTCGTGCAGCGGCGGCCGTCCAGCAGCCCCGCCGCGCCGAGGACGTACGCCCCCGAACAGACGCTCAGCACCCGCGCGCCGCGCTCCACGGCCCGGCGGAGCGCGGACAGGGCCTCTTCCGGATGTGTCTTGGCCATGACGTTGCCGCTCGCGGGGACGGCGATGAGGTCGGCCTCCTCCAGCCGGTCCAGGCCGTGCGGCGTGCTGATGGTGAAGCCCGCGTGGGTGCGCAGGTGGGGTCCCTCGGCGGAGACCACCGCGAAATCGTGCACCGGCAGGCCCTCTTCGCTGCGGTCGAGGCCGAACACCTCGCACAGCACACCGAGTTCGAAGGGATGGACCTCGTCCAGCAACAGGACGGCGACATTTTTCAGCATGGAGCCAGTGTGGCAGCAATTCGATGCTGCGTGGCAGTGCTGCCACTGACCAAACTCCTCCGGGCGGACGAAGGTAGAGGCATGAACCTCTTCCTGAACCACCTCGCCGTGGCCGTCCTCATCGCCCTCGTCCTCCTCCCCGCGGGCCTCGGCCTCGCCCGTGAGCGCCGCATCGACCGCCAGCTGCGCGACGCCGCCCGGAGGGAGGCGGAAACCACGGAAACGGAAAGCCGAGGCGTGTTCTCCCGGGAGCCTCACACGGTCGGTCCCGCTCAGTGCCCGCTGCTCTCGTAATGGCGGGACTGCCGCTCCCAGAAGCGGAACGCGGCGTACGTGAGCACGATGCCGATGGCCGGAGCGCCCCAGGCGAGCCACTCCGGCACGGCGAGTTCCTCCTCCCGGTCCATCAGCACGGTCGCCGGCAGATAGGCGACGAAGGCCAGCGGGAAGACGAAGGTCAGTCCGAAGCCGGCCACCGGGCCGAAGATCTTCAGCGGGTAGTTGCCGAAGTCGCTGAAGATCATGTCGATGGCGAACTTGATGGGAGAGACCCTCTTCATCCTGAAGACCAGCGCGGAGGCGCCCAGTTGGAGAGAACCTTCCACCAGCGCACCGCCCACCACGGCGAGCAGGAGGAAGCAGACGGCTCCCGGCGACCAGTCGACCGGTGCGGAGGCCGAGGCGATGGACAGGAGAACCACACCGCCCGCCAGGTCACCGAGCGAGCTCAGCCGGACCCTGCGGGTGAGGAGCTGGACCAGCGGTGGCACCGGACGGACGAGATAGCGGTCGTAGTCGCCCTCGATGACGACCTCGTCGACGTGGACCAGCTGATGGCCGGGGAGCAGCCACAGCCCGTGGGCGGTGAGCCTGATTCCGTAGAGGAAGGCGATCTCCGCCAGTCCCCAGCCGCCGACCTGCCCGAAGCGGTCCAGCACCGCCCAGATGAACGCCAGCCCGACGCCCTGGTAGAACAGGCCGCCGATGATGTTGATGAACAGGTTCCCCCGGTACTGGAACTCGGCCCGGAACGCCGCACCGGCCAGCAGCAGATAGACGCGCGCACCTCGCATCGCCCTCATCCCCCCTGCGACATGACGCGGCGCCGGGCGCGCGACCAGACGAACGCGGCCAGCGCGCCGAGCGCACCGATCCAGGCGAGCTGGACCCCCAGGGCGGTCACGATGCCCAGGCCCTCGACCCGGCCCAGGTAGACGGCCGCCGGGGTGTACGCGGTGGCCTGGAAGGGCAGCCATTCCGCGGCGGCCCTCACCGGTCCCGGCATGAACCACAACGGGACCAGGGCACCGGAGAAGAACTGGGCCACGAAGCGGTAGGCCATCAGGGCGCCGCTCACCTCCAGGGTCCAGAAGGAGACCAGGCCGAGCAGCAGCCCGAGCAGCTGGTTCACGAGCAGCGCGCCGATCAGCGCCACCGGGTAGGCGAACCCCGCGGCCGCCGAGGCGGGCGCCTGGCCCGCGCCGATCAGCAGCGCGAACGGCAGTGCCACCAGCAGGACCGGGACCGCGGCCGATGCCCACCCGAGCTGGCCGGAGAGCATCTGGCCGGGAAAGCCGACGGGCCGCAGCAGGTCCACGGCGACCTTGCCCTCCCGGACCCGCTGGTCGATGGGGGAGGACCGCCACGGGCTGACGAGCTGGTACTGGAGCGTCGTCAGCGTCGCGTACGCCGTCATCGTGGTGAGGCTGAGCCCGTCCACCTCCGCGCGGCCGTCGTAGAGGGCCTTCCAGACCACCGTCAGCAGCCAGATCTGGAGGAGCATCATGGCGAAGGACGACAGATAGGCCGTGCGGTAGGTGAGGGCGGCGCGGAACTCCATCCGGGCGCAGGCGAGATGGGCCCGCAGCGGTGTCCCGGCCGGCTGCTTCGCGGAGGTGGGGGCCGCCGTCGTGGCGGAGGCCGTCGGGGCGGTCATCCGCGGTCCGCGTAGATCCGGTGGATGACGCTCTCCAGCTCGGGTTCCACGATCGAGAGGTCGGTCACCCGGTGCCGCTCCAGCACCGCCGCCACCAGTTCGGCCGGCGGCGTGGCTACGGGGTCGAAGCGCAGCCACACCTTGCCGTTCTCGCGGCGGACGACCTCCGCGCCTTCGACGCTCTCCAGCCGGTCGGTCTGCACCACGAGTTCGCGGTGCGGCGCGTAACGGGTCTTCAGCTCGTCCACCGCGCCGTCGTAGGCGACCCTGCCGTGGTCGATGAGGATGATCCGGTCGCAGAGTTCCTCGACGTCGTCGAGGTCGTGGGTGGTGAGGACGACCGTGGTGCCCGATGCGCGGTTCAGCTCCCCGACGAAGGTGCGTATCCGCTCCTTGGCGATGACGTCGAGCCCGACGGTCGGCTCGTCCAGATAGAGGATGTCCGGGTCGTAGAGCATCGCGGCGGCGAGGTCGCCGCGCATCCGCTGGCCCAGGGAGAGCTGCCGGACGGGAGTGTCGAGGAACGGACCGAGGTCGAGCACCTCACTGAACTGCCGCTGCCTCTCGCGGAACCGGGCCTCCGGAACGTCGTAGAGGCGGCTGATCAGCCAGAGCGAGTCGCGCAGCGGCAGGTCCCACCAGAGCTGGCTGCGCTGGCCGAAGACCACGCCTATCCGGCGGGCGTTGCGGGACCGGTCCCGCCAGGGTGTGGCACCGGCGACCGTGACCGTGCCGGAGGTCGGGACGAGGATGCCGGTGAGCATCTTGATGGTGGTGGACTTCCCCGCACCGTTGGGGCCGAGATAGCCGACCATCTCGCCCTGCTGGACCGTGAAGGTCACGCCGTCGACGGCACGCCTGACGCTCTGCTCACGCGTCAGCAGCGTACGGAGGCCCGCGAAGCGGCCCTCCTGCCGTTGGGGTCGGCTGAACTCCTTGACGAGGTCTGCCACTTCTATGACGGGCATGCGCGCCTCTCTGGAGCGATCCGGGCCCGGTCGGGCGTGATCGAAGGGAGAGTGTGCCTGCCGAGCCTTGGTCCAGTCCAAGCGTTTTCCGTTCGGCCGGACCTCGTCGTGCCCGTGACGGGACGCGGAAGGCCCCACCGCGCTGGGCACGGTGGGGCCTTCCGTCGTCCGGAATCCGGAAGGGGTCTAGAAGTCGTCGTCGAACCCGACCGAGCCCTCGACCGCCACCTGGTAGGCGGACGGGCGGCGCTCGAAGAAGTTCGTCAGCTCCTGGACGCCCTGCAGCTCCATGAAGGAGAACGGGTTCTCCGAGCCGTACACCGTCGGGAAGCCGAGGCGGGCGAGCCGCTGGTCGGCGACGCACTGCAGGTACTCGCGCATCGACTCGGTGTTCATGCCCGGCAGTCCGTCGCCGCACAGGTCGCGGCCGAACTGGAGCTCCGCGTCGACCGCTTCCTTCAGCATGTCGGTGACCTGCTGCTGGAGCTCGTCGTCGAAGAGCTCCGGCTCCTCCTTGCGGACGGTGTCCACGACCTCGAACGCGAAGTTCATGTGCATCGTCTCGTCACGGAACACCCAGTTGGTGCCCGTTGCGAGACCGTGCAGCAGGCCGCGCGAGCGGAACCAGTACACGTAGGCGAACGCCCCGTAGAAGAACAGCCCCTCGATGCAGGCCGCGAAGCAGATCAGGTTCAGCAGGAAGCGGCGGCGGTCCGCCTTCGTCTCCAGCCGCTCGATCTTCTCGACCGAGTCCATCCACTTGAAGCAGAACTGCGCCTTCTCGCGGATCGAGGGGATCTCCTCGACCGCGTCGAACGCCGCCGCCCGGTCGTCCGGGTCGGGCAGGTAGGTGTCCAGCAGCGTCAGATAGAACTGGACGTGCACGGCCTCCTCGAAGAGCTGCCGCGACAGGTACAGCCGCGCCTCGGGGGAGTTGATGTGCTTGTACAGCGTCAGCACGAGGTTGTTCGAGACGATCGAGTCACCGGTCGCGAAGAACGCCACCAGCCGGCCGATCATGTGCTGCTCACCCGGCGACAGCTTCGCGAGGTCGGCGACGTCCGAGTGGAGGTCGACCTCCTCCACGGTCCAGGTGTTCTTGATCGCGTCCCGGTAGCGCTCGTAGAAGTCGGGGTAGCGCATGGGACGCAGGGTCAGCTCGAAGCCCGGGTCGAGCAGGTTCTTGTTCTCGGTGGAGCTCATTACTGGCAGGCCTCGCAGGACTCGGGGTTCTCAAGAGAGCAGGCGATGGCGTCCGCGTCGGGCGCCGAAGCCTGCTGTACGGGAATGGGGGCGGCGGCCGACGCCTGGCCGGACGCGGCACGGGCGATCCGGGTCGCCGGGCGCGAACGCAGGTAGTACGTCGTCTTCAGCCCCTGCTTCCAGGCGTACGCGTACATCGAGGAGAGCTTGCCGATCGTCGGCGTCTCCAGGAACAGGTTGAGCGACTGGCTCTGGTCCAGGAACGGCGTACGGGCCGCCGCCATGTCGATCAGGCCGCGCTGCGGGATCTCCCACGCCGTGCGGTACAGCGCCCGCACGTCCTCGGGGATCCAGGCGAAGCCCTGCACGGAGCCGCTGGCCTCGCGCAGCGCCTCACGGGTGCGGGCGTCCCACACGCCGAGCTTCTTCAGCTCGTCCACCAGGTAGCCGTTGACCTGGAGGAACTCACCGCTGAGCGTCTCGCGCTTGAACAGGTTGGAGACCTGCGGCTCGATGCACTCGTACACGCCGGCGATCGAGGCGATCGTGGCGGTCGGCGCGATCGCCAGGAGCAGGGAGTTGCGCATGCCGGTCTTGGCGACCCGGGCGCGCAGGGCGTCCCAGCGCTCCGGCCAGTTCAGCTCGGTGTCGTAGTGGTCGGGGTGCAGCACACCGCGCGCGGCACGGGTCTCCGACCACGCGGGCAGCGGGCCCGAGCGCTCGGCGAGGTCGCAGGACGCCTCGTACGCGGCGAGCATGATGCGCTCGGAGATCTTTGTCGACAGCGCGCGGGCCTGCGGCGAGTCGAAGGGCAGGCGCAGCTGGAAGAAGACGTCCTGGAGGCCCATGGCCCCCAGGCCCACCGGCCGCCAGCGGGAGTTGGAGTTCCCGGCCTGCTCGGTCGGGTAGAAGTTGATGTCGACGACCCGGTCGAGGAAGGTGACCGCAGTGCGGACCGTGGAGTCCAGGCGGTCCCAGTCGATCGAGCCGTTCGCCACGAAGGCGCCCAGGTTGACCGAGCCCAGGTTGCAGACGGCCGTCTCGCCGTCGTTGGTGACCTCCAGGATCTCCGTGCACAGGTTCGACGAGTGCACGACCCGGCCCGGCTCGGCCGTCTGGTTCGCGGTCCGGTTGGAGGCGTCCTTGAACGTCATCCAGCCCTGGCCGGTCTGCGCGAGGGTCCGCATCATCCGGCCGTACAGCTCACGCGCCGGCATCGTCTTGCGGGCCAGGCCCTTGGCCTCGGCCGCGCGGTAGGCCGCGTCGAACTCGTCGCCCCACAGGTCGACCAGTTCGGGCACGTCCGCCGGGGAGAACAGCGACCACGCGGTGTCCGCGTCGACCCGGCGCATGAACTCGTCCGGGATCCAGTGCGCCAGGTTCAGGTTGTGCGTACGCCGCTGGTCCTCACCGGTGTTGTCCCGGAGCTCCAGGAACTCCTCGATGTCCGCGTGCCAGGTCTCCAGGTAGACCGCCGCGGCGCCCTTGCGCCGGCCGCCCTGGTTCACCGCCGCCACCGAGGCGTCCAGCGTCTTGAGGAACGGCACGATGCCGTTGGAGTGCCCGTTGGTGCCCCGGATCAGCGAACCCCGGGCGCGGATGCGGGAGTACGACAGACCGATGCCGCCCGCGTGCTTCGAGAGCCGCGCCACCTGGTGGTAGCGGTCGTAGATCGAGTCCAGCTCGTCCTTCGGCGAGTCCAGCAGATAGCAGGAGGACATCTGCGGGTGCCGGGTGCCGGAGTTGAAGAGGGTGGGGGAGGAGGGGAGGTAGTCCAGCTTGCTCATCAGCCCGTAGAGCGCGGCGACCTCGTCCAGTGCCCGCGCCGACTCGTCCTCGGCGAGGCCCGCGGCGACACGCAGCATGAAGTGCTGCGGGGTCTCGATGACCTGCCGGGTGATCGGGTGGCGCAGCAGGTAACGGCTGTGCAGCGTACGGAGACCGAAGTAGCCGAAGCGGTCGTCCGCGCCCTCGGCCAGCGTCCGCTCGACCAGCTCGTCCAGCGTCCTCGCGTGCAGCTCGACGAAGGCGGCGGTGCGGTCGGCGATCAGGCCCTCGCGGTGGCCCACGGCGACCGAGGCGGAGAAGGACGTCGCGCCCTGCCCCGCGGCCTCGTCGGCGATCGAGAGGGTCAGCAGCCGGGCGGCCAGCCGGGAGTACGCCGGGTCCTCGGAGATCAGCCCCGCGGCGGCCTCGGTGGCCAGCGAGCGCAGCTCGGCCTCGTCGGAGCGGGCGTTGCGCCCGCGCAGTGCGGCGGCGGCGACCCGTCCGGGGTCGGTGTCGGGAAGATCGACGGTGAGGTCGGTCAGGGTCCGCAGCAGAGCGGTCCCGGGTCCGTCGTTCGGGGCTTTCCCGGCCGGGGTCGACTCGGCGGATTCGGTGGCTGAAACCGGATCGGCGGGCGCGATGGTCACTGGGCTTTCCCTCGCTCGGCAGGGGGCCTGTGGGAGGCGGGGAAGCCGGGCAGCGCGAAACCCGGGGCGGGGCAGCACTGCTGACGGCGTCCACCGGCCTATCCGCGAGGCCCGGACGTCTGGCATCCGGTTCGGTCGAGCCGGACGCACTGTCGACAGGTCTTCGGACTTGCAGGTGCGCAAAAGCACACTGATCACACCGTTGCGGGACAGTTCCGGATTCGCACCGGATTCCCCTGCGGCGACAGCGAGGTCGAGCATACATGTGGGGGCCGCCAGATGATGCGGCCCCCACATGTTGTGTCGTGTCGATTTAACGTGCCCTTGAGGACACCGCCTCCAGCGGCAGCCGGAAGGTCATGAGCCGCAGGCCCGGCACGGGCTCCCAGTCCCGTTCAGGGGTCCGAACAAAGCCGAGCCGACGGTAGATCCTATGGGCTGAGAGCATGGCCGGCTGCGTCGACAGCACCAGCGCCCGGACACCTTCCGCCGACCGGGCCCGCTCGATGCACGCGCGTACGAGCGCCTCTCCCACGCCCCGTCCGCGCCCCTCGCGGGCCACGGCCAGCATCCGGAATTCGGCCTCGTCCGGACCGGCGATGTCCCGCCACGGCGTGCCGGGGGCGGCATACGTCACACCGCCGAGCACCACCCCGTCCGCGTCGAGCGCGACCAGCGTCTCCGCCTCGGCCGCCCGCCGCTCCACCGCCCGCAGTTTGCGGAGATACGGGTCCTGCGGTCCGTCCAGCAGACCGTCACCGAGATACGCCTCGGCGACGATCTCGCCCAGCACGCCGTACTCGGCCGGTTCCGCCACCCTGATCGTCAGGTCCATCAGCCGCTCGCTCCCCCTCGTTGTTCGGGGCCCCGTCGCCCTCCGGCGGCAGATCGCCGCGCTCGACCGGCGCTCGCCCGGCGGCCTCCCCGGCCGGCGGCAGCACCTGGTCCAGTTCGTCGTCGTCGGCGCGGTGGGCGGCCAGGGCCGCCGCGCGCAGCGTCGCCCGGTCCACCTCCTGGCGTGTTCCGCTCAACGTCACCACCAGGCCGCCCTGTTCCCGGGCGTACGCGTGACCCGACTCCGTGGCCCGGTACCACTGCTCGCTGTCCCGCTCGCAGGCCACCAGGGGCTCCTGGGCGCTGCCCGACGCCGGGCCGTCCGTGCAGTCGGCGTCGGCGTGCGGGAGGCTTTCCACCGACAGCCGGATCTGCCTGCCGCCCGGTTCGGTGTAGACGCTGCCGAACCCGTCGTCGCCGAGCACTCCGACCGACTGGCGGGCCAGGGCGTAGCCCGCGGCCTCGGTCACCCACACATGCTCCGCGACGAGCTGGGCGGCGCTCGCCCGCGCCTCCAACTCCGCCCGGTCGGGCGCCGGATCGGCCGAGGAGCTCCGGTCGGCCGCTGCCCGGGAGCCGGGCGCCGGCTCGGTGCCGCAGCCCGTCGCCGCCAGGACCGGCGTCATCGTCAGCGTGGCGGTCAGGAGAAGGGGCCGGAGCCGGGGTGACCGGAAGCGGGGTGTCATGGGCACATCCTTGTCTACGGTGAGGGCGCGGTGTCCCGCCCGGCCGTGTCCGGTCGGGGACGCGGAAGGGCCGCCGCGCCCCTGGACGGGATGCGGCGGCCCCGGTGCGGCCGGTGGTGCTCAGCAGCAGCGGAAGCCCTCGCGGGGATCCGCCTCGCGGGCGTCCGTACGGCTGCGTTCGAAGGCGCGGCGGGTCATCACCGGTGCGTCCGGATCGTGCGTCCGCGCGTGCGCCACATAGCGGTCGTACGTGGACTCGCCGGTCAGCTCACGGACGTACCAGCGGATCCGTCCGGCCACCCGTCGTACGTCCGCGACCGTCATGTCCGGCTCCCCGTCTCGGCCGGCTCCTTGCGGATGCCGCCCTCGGGTCCGACACCGGCGGCGGCCAGTTCGGCCTTCTCCTCCTTGGTGGCGAAGAGCGAGGCCGGGGCGACGAGCTTGGACTCGACGTACGGCGCCTCGTGGAGCTTGACGCTCTCCGGGTCGCGGATGGCCTTGTAGCAGACCCGGCCGGCGTCCACGAGCACCACGATGATCAGGAGCGCGAAGAGCGCGCTCAGTACCCCGTCGACCGTGGAGTTGGTGACGACGGTCCGCATGTCGTCCATGGACTTGGCCGGTGCCAGCACCTCGCCCGCGTCGATGCCCGCCTGGTACTTGTCGCGCTGGGCGAAGAAGCCGACCTTCACGTCGTCCGAGAAGATCTTCTGCCAGCTCGCGGTGAGCGTGACCGCCACGTCCCAGGCGAGCGGGACCGCGGTGACCCACGCCCACTTCAGCCGGCCGGACTTGACGAGCAGGGTGGTGCAGACGGCCAGCGCGACGGCGGCCAGCAGCTGGTTGGCGATGCCGAAGAGCGGGAAGAGCTGGTTGATGCCGCCCAGCGGGTCGTGCACGCCGACCCAGAGGAAGTAGCCCCAGCCGCCGACCACGACGGCACTGGCGAACCAGACGCCCGGCTTCCAGCTGACCTCGCGGAACGGCTTGTAGGCGTTGCCCAGCATGTCCTGGAGCATGAAGCGCCCGACCCGGGTGCCGGCGTCCACCGTGGTGAGGATGAAGAGCGCCTCGAACATGATGGCGAAGTGGTACCAGAACGCCTTCATCGCGCTCCCGCCGACGACCGCGGAGAAGATCTCCGCCATGCCGAGCGCGAACGTGGGCGCGCCACCGGTGCGGGAGAGCAGGCTCGCCTCCTCGACGTCCGCTGCCGCCTGGGCCAGGGCGTCCGGGGTGATGGTGAAGCCGAAGTTGGCGACGGCCTGCGAGGCGGACTGGACACTGTCGCCGATCACACCGACGGGCGCGTTGATGGCGAAGTAGAGGCCGGGGTCGATGATGCAGGCGGCGATCATCGCCATGATCGCGACGAACGACTCGACCAGCATGGAGCCGTAGCCGATCATCCGGATCTGCGTCTCCTTCTGGACCATCTTCGGCGTGGTGCCGGAGGAGACCAGGGAGTGGAAGCCGGAGAGCGCACCGCAGGCGATGGTGATGAAGACGAACGGGAACATCGATCCGGCGAAGACCGGCCCCGATCCGCTGGAGGCGAAGTCGGTGACCGCGGGCATCTTCAGGGTCGGCAGCGCGACGACGACGCCGAGGGCCAGCAGCCCGATCGTGCCGACCTTCATGAAGGTGGAGAGGTAGTCGCGCGGGGCCAGCAGCAGCCACACGGGGAGTACGGAGGCGAGGAACCCGTACACGATCATCCAGATGACCAGCGTGCCCGGCTCCAGCGTGAAGAAGTCCGCCCACGACGACTCGGCGACCCAGCCGCCCGAGACGATCGCGAGCAGCAGCAGCGCGACGCCTATGAAGGAGACCTCGCTGACCTTGCCGGGCCGCAGGACACGCAGATAGACCCCCATGAAGAGGGCGATCGGGATCGTCATGCCGATGGAGAAGACACCCCACGGCGAGTGCGCGAGCGCGTTCACGATGACCAGCGCGAGGACCGCGAGCAGGATGATCATGATGATGAAGACCGCGACCAGGGCGGCGATCCCGCCGACCGGGCCTATCTCGTCGCGCGCCATCTGACCGAGGGAACGGCCGTTGCGGCGGGTCGAGAAGAAGAGCGTCACCATGTCCTGGACGGCGCCGGCGAAGATGACGCCGACGACGAGCCAGATCGTGCCGGGCAGATAACCCATCTGCGCGGCGAGCACGGGGCCGACCAGGGGCCCGGCTCCGGCGATGGCGGCGAAGTGGTGGCCGAATAGCACCCGGCGGTCGGTGGGGTGGAAGTCGACACCGTTGTCCAGCCGTTCGGCCGGGGTCGCACGGTTCTTGTCGGCCTTCAGGACCCGGTTGGCGATGAACCGGGAGTAGAAGCGGTACGCGATGGCGTACGAACCGAGGGCCGCCGCCAGCATCCAGGCGGCCGAGACCTCTTCTCCCCGCGAGAGCGCGAGGGTGGCCCAGCCGATGGCGCCGGCCAGCGCCACCAGGCTCCAGACGGCTATGGACTTCGGGGTCGGCCCTCGCCGCCCCGCTGCTGGTGAAACCGGTGGTGCTGGTGTGGGCGATTCCGGCATATCGATCCGTCCCCTCGCGCGATCCTTGTCGTAACGTGCGCGAAATCTAAGTGGTGCGGCCGCTCGCCGGAACCCCTTGTCCGCATACCGGTCGCGCATCACCGATGTCTCCACCGAAGTTCCGCGATGGGGACACGGACGGCGGGAGGAATCGGTTCACGTGATCCTGCTCCACCTGGGAAGACCGAAAACGGGCGGTGGCCCGGGGAGTCGGTCCCCGGGCCACCGCCCTGTGTCCATCGCGTCGGCGCCCGTGGTTTTCAGTCCGTCGGGCGCTTGAGGCGCGCCACGAACTTGTAGCGGTCGCCCCGGTACACCGAGCGCACCCACTCCACCGGTTCGCCCTGGCCGTCCACCGAATGACGGGACAGCATCAGCATCGGCAGACCCACGTCCGTGCCCAGCAGCCCGGCTTCCCGGGGCGTGGCGAGCGAGGTCTCGATGGTCTCCTCCGCCTCGGCGAGACGGACGTCGTACACCTCGGCGAGCGCGGTGTAGAGCGACGTGTACTTCACCAGTGAACGGCGCAGCGCCGGGAAGCGTTTGGCCGAAAGATGCGTTGTCTCGATCGCCATCGGCTCGCCGCTGGCGAGCCGCAGCCGCTCGATGCGCAGCACCCGGCCGCCCGTCGAGATGTCCAGCAGACCGGCGAGCGTGTCGTCCGCCGTGACATAACCGATGTCCAGCAGTTGGGACGTCGGCTCCAGTCCCTGGGCACGCATGTCCTCGGTGTACGAGGTGAGCTGGAGGGCCTGGGAGACCTTCGGTTTGGCGACGAAGGTGCCCTTGCCCTGGATGCGCTCCAGCCGTCCTTCGACGACCAGTTCCTGGAGCGCCTGGCGCACGGTGGTGCGCGAGGTGTCGAACTCGGCGGCCAGGGTGCGTTCGGGCGGCACCGGGGTGCCCGGCGGCAGGGTGTCCGTCATGTCGAGGAGGTGCCGCTTGAGCCGGTAGTACTTCGGCACGCGCGCCGTGCGCGTACCGGTACCGGTCTCACTCCCCGTACTGCCCCCGTCGGCACTCATGGCCCGCCTTCCCGACGCTTGCGTTACTGCCGTCACCGGCTCCTCCGACTGTCGCGGCTCACATGGTGGCACGGTCCGGTCACGGGTCGTCGCCCTCCCTTAGGTGTCGGTCCTATAACGGACGCGAGTGCACTTCTTATACACCCTTGACACCCCTAAAGGTCTAGGCCAAGCTCCCGGTACTGGTCTAAACCATTAAAGACCAGGTCCAGCCCCAGCAGAACTCGTCGAATGTCTTCGCGGTGGGTGGGGTTGCAGCATCCCTGAGGAGGGTTTGACGTGAAGCGCAAGCTCATCGCGGCGATCGGTGTCGCGGGCATGTTGGTTTCGGTCGCAGCGTGTGGTTCGGATGACAAGAATTCGTCCGCCGACCCCAAGGACCGCAAGGAAACCCTGACCGTCTGGCTCATGGGCGAGGCCCAGTCCACCTGGCCGGAGCTGGTCAAGGACGTCAACGCCGAGTTCAACAAGAAGTACCCGGGTGTCACCGTAAAGGTTCAATACCAGCAGTGGGCCGACAAGGTCAAGAAGCTGGACACCTCCCTCGGTGGCGACAAATTCCCGGATGTCGTCGAACTCGGCAACACCGAGACCATGCAGTACATCCTCAATGGTGCGCTCGGAGAAATCGACCCCAAGAAGTACGAGAACTCGGACACCTGGATCAAGGGTCTGAAGGACACGTGCTCCTTCGAGGGCAAGACCTACTGCGTTCCTTACTACGCGAGCGCCCGCCTCGCCGTGTACAACAAGGACATGCTGAAGGCCGGCACCGGCAGCGACACCCTCCCGCAGACCGAGGACGAGTTCCTCGCGGCGATGGACAAGGTCGACGCCGAGCTGGGCAAGAAGGACAAGCGCGCCTCCTCCCTCTACTTCCCGGGCCGTTACTGGTACGCCGCGATGTCCTACGTCGCCGCCTTCGGTGGCCAGATAGCCACGTACGACGAGGGCAGCAAGGAGTGGAAGGCCGCGCTCTCCACCCCCGAGGCGCAGAAGGGCCTGCAGCACTTCGTCGACCTGGTCAAGAAGTACAACAAGGCCGACGTGACGAAGGACGAGCAGGACCACGCCAACGTCATGGCCAACGAGAAGGCCGCCGTGATCTACGGCCAGGCCTGGGAGGCCGGCAGCGTCACCACCGGCGAGAACGGCAACCCGAAGCTCGAGGGCAAGATCGCCACGGCCGGTATGCCCGGCCCCGAGGGCAAGGCCCTCCCGTCCTTCATCGGCGGCTCGGACCTCGCGACCATCTCCAAGTCCAAGGTCCAGGACCTCGGCGAGGAGTGGATCTCCTCTTCACCAACGCGAAGTCCATGGAGGTCCTCGCGTCGAAGAACATCCTCCCCAACAACGAGAAGCAGCTTGAGCCGCTGAAGCAGAAGCCGGAGACCGCCGCCATCGCGAACGCGGTGCCGGACGCCTGGTTCACGCCGATCGCGCCGGGCTGGGCCTCCGTGGAGAAGGAGGAGATCCTCCAGAACATGCTCCTGGAGATCGTCAAGGGTGCCTCCGTCGCCGACGCCAGCAAGAAGGCCGACGAGAAGATCAACGAGCTGATCAACAAGGAATCCTGACCTTCCGATCGCCAGGCGGGGGCCCGGCACCTGTGCCGGGCCCCCGCTCCTTTCCCGCAAGTGCATGCCGTGAATTCCGGGGTTCGCCCCGGACCCGCGATGGAAGGTCAGCCACGTGTCTGCCGCTGATACCAAGGCCGCCGGGCCGCCGGTCCCCGTACCACCCGTCCCGCAGGTGACCGGGAAGTCGTCCCCTGACGACGACGCGCCCCGGGTGCAGAAGAGGAAGCGGAAGAAGGGTGAACTCCTCCCCTACTTCCTGATCCTCCCGGCGATCGTGGCGATCGCCGCCGTCTATCTCTACCCCCTCGGCAAGACGGTCGTCATGTCCTTCCAGGACATGGGCCGCCGCGAGCTGTGGTCCGGAGAGCCGGCCCCCTGGGTCGGCTTCGAGCAGTTCACGAACATCCTCGGCGACTCCGAGTTCTGGTGGGTCACCTTCCGCACGATCGTCTTCATGGCCATCTGCGTGGTGCTCACCATGGGCATCGGGCTGCTGGTCGCCCTGCTCATGCGCAGGCTCTCCACCTGGGTCCGGCTGGTGCTCACCGCCTGCCTCATCGCCGCCTGGTCCATGCCGCTGATGGTCGCCGCCTCGATCTTCCGGTTCATGGCCGACTCCGACTACGGCCTGATCAACACCCTGATCGCCAAGGTCGCCGGCGAGGACTGGCTCGGACACAACTGGTACCTCAACCCGATCCAGGGCTTCGGCATCATCACGCTGCTGGTCGTCTGGGGCGCCATCCCGTTCGTCGTCGTCACCCTGTACGCCGCCCTCACCCAGGTCCCCAAGGAACTGGAGGAGGCCGCCGCCCTCGACGGCGCCAGTGCCTACGGCATCTACAGGTTCGTCACCTGGCCGGTCATCAAGCCGGTCTTCACCATGGTCGCCACCCTCTCGGTGATCTGGGACTTCAACGTCTTCGGCCAGATCTGGCTGCTGCGCGGCAACAAGCCCGAGCCGGAGTACGAGACCCTCGGCCTCTACTCCTACTCCAAGGCGTTCGAGTCCACCTCCTTCAGCCAGGGCACCGCGATCGCCCTGATCACGGTGCTGCTGCTGTCCGGCGTGGCCGTGTACTACCTGCGCCAGCTCATGAAGACGGGAGAGGTCGAATGAGCAGCACGACCCAGACGACACAGGCGCTGCGGCCCGACCGCAAGAAGAGCCGGCTCCACCTCGACATCCTCGGCCTCGGCATCGCCCTGGTGATGGTCTTCCCGGTCTACTGGCTGGTCATCAGCGCCCTGCGGCCCAACCGGGAGATCCGCAGCTACGACCAGACGCTCTGGCCCACGTCGATCACCTTCGACAACTTCGTCCGGGCCACCGAGCAGCCCAACTTCGGTACCGCCATCCAGTCCAGCCTGATCGTCGCGGTCACCGCGGTGGTCGGCGGCATGATCATCGCGACGCTGGCGGCCCTGGCGATCGGCCGGTTCCGGTTCTTCGGCCGCAAGGCCCTGGTCCTGATCATGATCCTGGTCCAGATGCTGCCGCCGACGGCGATGCTCATCCCCATCTACGCCCAGCTCAACGCGATGGGCGGGATCGACGAGTACTGGGGCCTGATTGTCGTCTACCTCGTCTCCACGCTGCCCTTCGCCACCATCATGATCCGCGGCTTCGTCGTGAACATCCCGGTGGAGCTGGAGGAATCCGCGATGGTGGACGGCTGCACCCGCTTCCAGGCCTTCCGCCGGGTGATCTTCCCGCTGCTCGCCCCCGGGCTCGCCGCCGCGTCGATCTTCGCCCTGGTGAACGCGTGGAACGAGTACCTCTTCGCCTACATCCTGATCAACGACAACTCCAAGTACACGCTGAACGTCTGGCTGATGACGTTCACGACCGAGCGCGGAACGGACTACGGCGCCCTCATGGCCGCATCGACCATGATCGCCATCCCCGTCGTCGTGTTCTTCATGATCATCCAGAAGAAGATGGCCACCGGCCTCACTTCCGGCGCCGTGAAGGGATAGTGCGGGCCCATGACCACCCTCGTCTCCACCACGGACACGGTGACGCGCGACGCGCTCGCCGTGCTCCAGCCCGGATTCACCGGAACCACCGCACCGGACTGGCTGCTGCGCCGCGTCGGTGAGGGCCTCGCCTCCGTGGGCCTGTTCGGCCGCAACATCACCTCGCCCGAGCAGCTCACCGCGCTCACCGCGCGGCTGCGCGCCGAGCGGGACGACGTCCTCGTCGCCATCGACGAGGAGGGCGGGGACGTGACCCGCCTGGAGGTCACGCACGGCTCCTCGTTCCCCGGCAACTTCGCGCTCGGGTCGGTGGACGACGTCCACCTCACCCGGGCCGTCGCCCAGGAACTCGGCCGCCGGCTCGCCGAGTGCGGCGTCAACCTCAACTGGGCGCCGTCCGCCGACGTCAACTCCAACCCGGGCAACCCGGTCATCGGCGTCCGCTCCTTCGGCGCCGACACCCGGCTGGCCGCCCGGCACACCGCCGCGTACATCGAGGGGCTGCAGGCGGCCGGCGTCGCCGCCTGCACGAAGCACTTCCCCGGACACGGCGACACCGCGGTCGACTCGCACCTCGCGATGCCCCGCATCGATGTGGACCTGGACACCTTGCACGCCCGTGAGCTGGTGCCCTTCCGGGCGGCCATCGCCGCGGGTTCCAAATCGGTGATGAGCGCGCATATCCTGCTTCCCGCACTCGATCCGGACCGCCCGGCGACCCTGAGCCCCCAGATCCTCACCGGTCTCCTGCGCCAGGAGCTGGGCTACGACGGCCTGATCGTGACGGACGCCGTGGAGATGGACGCCATCGCCGGTGCGTACGGCATCGAGCGCGGGTCCGTCCTCGCCCTCGCGGCGGGCGCCGACGCCATCTGTGTGGGCGGCGGCCTGGCCGACGAGGAGACGGTGCTGCGGCTGCGCGACGCCCTCGTCGCGGCCGTGCGCAGCGGAGAACTGACCGAGGAGCGGCTCGCCGACGCGGCCGCCCGTGTACGAGCCCTGGCGTCCTGGACGCAGAGGGTTCGGGGGGACGACCGGGAGTCGGGCGCGGCAGTGCAGGAGGGGACCGCGCCCGGCACCGGAGTCAGCTCCGACATCGGTCTGATCGCCGCCCGCCGCGCGGTCCGGGTGACCGGCTCCGGCGACCGGCTGACCGAGGCGGCGTACGTGGCCTCGTTCGGCGCGGAGGCCAACATCGCGGTCGGCGACGAGACCCCGTGGGGCATCGCCGCCGAACTGGAGCGGATCCTGCCCGGCACCGGCACGGACACCTACACGGCCGGGACCACCGGTGTGGTGGACGCGATCCTGGCGGCGGCGGGGAGCGGCGCATCGTCGCCGTGGTCCGCGACGAGCACCGGCACGCCTGGATGGGCGCGGCGCTCGACGCCCTGCTGGCGGCCCGCCCGGACACGGTCGTGGTCGAGATGGGCCTGCCCCAGTCGGCCCCCCGGGGCGCGCTGCACATAGCCACCCACGGCGCGGCAAGGGTCTGCGGAGTGGCAGCGGCGGAAGCGCTGACCGGAACGAAGTCCTGACAGGCCGGCCAAATCAAGCCCGTCAGGGCCGCAGCTCAAGGCTCCGGACGGCGGAAAACCAGCCCGTCCGGCGATTGAGGACAAAGCCTTGGGCGGGGGGCCCGCAGCAAAAGCCCGGGCCGGCCAAATCCAGCCCGTCCGGCGATTGAGGACAAAGCCTCCCGCCGGACGGGCTGCACCATATGGCCCACGAAACACCGCACACCACACGGCGGAGGGCCGGGACACCACAACGGCGTCCCGGCCCTCCGCCGCAACGGGGCGAGGGGCGAAGCCCTACAGCCCCTGCCACCCCGGCTTCGCCGCATACGTGGCCCGGAAGTAGTCCGCCAGCTTCAGCTTCGACGCCGCCGCCTCGTCCACGACCACCGTCGCGTGCGGGTGCAGCTGGAGCGCCGACGCGGGCACGATCGAGGCGACCGGCCCCTCCACGGTCTGGGCGACGGCCTCCGCCTTGCCCTCGCCGGTGGCCAGCAGGATCGGGTGCCGGGCGTCCAGGATCGTCCCGATGCCCTGCGTGATCACGTGGTGCGGCACCTGCTCGATGTCGTCGTCGAAGAAGCGTGCGTTGTCCACCCGGGTCTGCTCGGTCAGCGTCTTGATCCGGGTGCGCGAGGCGAGCGAGGAGCACGGCTCGTTGAAGCCGATGTGCCCGTCCGTGCCGATGCCCAGCAGCTGGAGGTCGACGCCGCCCGCCTCCGCCAGCGCCCGGTCGTACGCCTCGCAGGCCGCCTGGACGTCCTCGGCCGCGCCGTCGGGCCCCATGAAGGAGGCCTCGGAGAGCCCGAGCGGCTCGACGACCTCGCGCAGCACCACGGAGCGGTACGACTCCGGGTGGCCCGCGGGCAGCCCGACGTACTCGTCGAGCTGGCAGATCCGGGCGCGCGACGCGTCGACCGCGCCGGAGGCGACCTTCGACGCGAGCGCGCGGTAGATGGGCAGCGGGGTCGAGCCGGTGGCAACGCCGAGCAGGGCGTCGGGCTTGCGGCGGAGCAGCGCGGCGATGGCCTCCGCGATCAGTTCGCCGCCTGCCGTGGCGTCCGGGACGATGACAACTTCCACGCTGTGCCTGCCGATCTGACTAGAGGTGGAGGTGGTATAGACCAATCAAACTCCAATTTAGCAGAATCGGGCAGCCGTACGGAGAGGAGTCCGTACACCGGCGGCGTGCGTCCCCGCCCGCCCCGGCCCGCTGGCGGCCCACGGGATTGCCTGGTCGACTTGTCCGGTACGGCGACACCGCAGCCGACAGCGCAGGGAGGCCCCCACATGTCCGCCACCTTCCCGGTCGACCCGGGCGGCCGGGGCGAGGAGCCCGGCCGCATCATGTCCGGCGAGATGGCGGAGCAGCCCGCGATGCTGCGCCGCATCCTCGACCGGGGCGCACCCCGCATCCGCGAGGTCGCCGCCGAGATCGCCGCCCGGAGGCCCCGCTTCGTCCTGCTCACCGCGCGCGGCACCTCCGACAACGCGGCGCTCTACGCCAAGTACCTGCTGGAGATCCGCCTCGGCATGCCCTGCGGACTCGCCTCGATGTCCACCACGACGGCGTACGGGGCCAAGCCGGATCTGCGGGACGTGCTCGTGGTCACCGTCAGCCAGTCGGGCGGATCGCCGGACCTGGTGGCCTCGACGCAGGCGGCCCGGGACGCCGGGGCCGTCACCCTCGCCGTCACCAACAACCCGGACTCCGCGCTCGCCGCCGTCTCCGAGTTCCACATCGACATCCTGGCGGGCCCGGAGAAGGCGCTCCCGGCCACCAAGACGTACACCGCCTCCCTGCTCTCCCTGTACCTCTTCGTGGAGGGCCTGGGCGGCCACGACGGCACCGAGGCCGCCGGGGGCTGCCCGACCTCGCGGGCGCGATCCTGGGCCGCCGGGCCGAGGTCAAGGCGCTGGCCTCCCGCTACCGCTTCGCCGAACGCATGGTGATCACCTCGCGCGGCTACGGCTATCCGACGGCCAAGGAAGCGGCCCTGAAGCTCATGGAGACCAGCTACATCCCCGCTCTCTCCTACTCCGGCGCGGATCTGCTGCACGGTCCGCTGGCGATGGTCGACAACATCTCCCCGGTGATCGCCGTGGTCACCGACGGCCGGGGCGGCGAAGCCCTCCAGCCGGTCCTGGACCGGCTGCGCGGCCGCGGCGCGGACCTCTTCGTGGTCGGCCCCAAGGCCCAGGTGGAGGCCGCGTCGGCCGGCTTCTCGCTGCCCACGGCCGGCGTCCCGGAAGAGTTGCAGCCGATCCTGGAGATCCTGCCGCTGCAGATGCTGGCGTACGAGGTGACGATCGCCCGGGGCCAGGACCCGGACGCGCCCCGCGCCCTGGCGAAGGTCACCGAGACCCGCTGAGGACCGAGGCGGTACGGCCCCGAAAACACCCGCGGGCCGCGGCGCCGGGGCGGGACCCTCAGCCCGCCCGGCACCGCAGCCCGGAGCTGCGGGCCTGCCTTTCGGAACGGGCCGGGCTCCCGGGCCCCGGCACGCGCATCTGCGGCGTTGTCGTCGGTCGCCGACGCTCCGCGTCGACTCCCTCCTCCGCCTTGCAGCTGCACGCACCGGACCCCGCTCGCTGATCCGGCCTGTTCCAAAAGGCAGGCCCCCTGGCCGGCGGTGTGCGGTGCCCCCGGCCACTGGAGGCACCGGCGCGGTCAGGGCAGAGAGCGCCGGGTGCCTCGGTCCACTCTCCTGTGCGGGGAGAGCGGAGGTCTTGATGAACATTGTGGACTAGACCAATACCCGTGTCCATCCGTGTGCACGACATTCTCGGGCCGGGCCGCCGCCCCTGTCCATCGTCGTATCTCTGTACACCTGCACGGCTCGTCGGCCCCAGCGGTTCGAACGCCTTCGGTAACCCCAGGTACGCTCCACACGTGCCCTCCATGAACGACCTCGTCCGCCAGCACACCGCTCTGAGCGACACCGACCTCGAGTGGCTCCATCTGCTGGTCTCGGAGTGGCAGCTGCTCTCCGACCTGTCCTTCGCCGACCTCGTGCTCTGGGTGCCCACCCGCGACGGCACGCGGTACGTCTCCGTCGCCCAGATGCGCCCCAACACCGGGCCCACCTCCTACCAGGACGACATGGTCGGCCACCTGGTGCCGCGCGGCCGCCGACCGCTGCTCGACGCGGCCCTGGACGAGGGCCGGATCGTGCGTGAGGGCGATCCGGAGTGGCGCGAGGAGGTGCCCGTACGGGTCGAGTCCATCCCCGTACGCCGTGACGGACGGGTGCTCGGCGTGATCGCCCGCAACACCAACCTGCTCACCGTGCGCACGCCTTCCCGGCTGGAGCTCACCTACCTCCAGTCCGCCTCCGACCTGGCCCAGATGATCGCCGCCGGGTCCTTCCCCTTCCCCGGCCAGCAGGTCGACATGGACGCCTCCCCGCGCGTGGGCGACGGACTGATCCGGCTCGACGCCGACGGCATCGTCCAGTACGCCAGCCCCAACGGCCTCTCCGCCTACCACCGTCTCGGCCTCGCCTCCGACCTGGTCGGCCACCACCTCGGTACCGTCACCGCCGAACTGGCCCCGTCGCGGGGGCCGGTGGACGAGGCCCTGGTCAAGGTGGCGAGCGGTTACGCGCCCCGCGAGTTCGAGGTGGAGTGCGCGGGCGGGGTGATCCAGCTGCGGGCCATCCCGCTCAAGCCCAAGGGCGTCCGGATCGGCTCCCTGGTCCTCCTGAGGGACGTCACCGAACTGCGCCGCCGCGAGCGAGAGTTGATCACCAAGGACGCGACCATCCGGGAGATCCACCACCGGGTGAAGAACAACCTCCAGACGGTGGCGGCCCTGTTGCGCCTCCAGTCCCGCCGGATGGACTCCGAGCAGGGCCGCGAGGCCCTCAACGAGGCGGTCCGGCGCGTCGGTTCGATCGCCATCGTCCATGAGACGCTTTCCCAGAATCTGGACGAGCGGGTCGAGTTCGACGAGATCGCCGACCGCGTCATCGCGATGGTGTCGGAGATCTCCCCGGGCAAGGTGACCTGCCGGCGCACCGGTCGCTTCGGCATCCTCGACGCCGAGGTCGCCACCCCGCTCTCCATGGTGTTGACCGAGGTGCTGCAGAACGCCCTGGAGCACGCCTTCACCCTGGCCGACCACGGCACGGTCGAGGTCTCCGCCGTGCGCGGCGGATCGCCCGCCGAGGGCCGGTTGCTGATCACCGTCACCGACGACGGGCGCGGCCTGCCCGAGGGGTTCGACCCGAAGCGGGCCGGCAACCTCGGGCTCCAGATCGTACGAACGCTGGTGGAGGGGGAGTTGGGCGGCACGTTCGGCATGGTCCCGGCTCCCGAGCGCGGCACCCAGGTGGTGCTGGATCTCCCGGTGCAGGGTCTCAAGTAGCCGACGAACGCACACCGCGCGAACGCACACGACGCCGAGCGCACACAACAGAGCGGGCCCGGACCGTGGTGACGGTCCGGGCCCGCTCCGTGATGCTCACGTTGCGATGCGCTTCGGGGTACTGCGCGCTGCGACTCGAAGGCGGGGCTGTGCGTACGCTCTGTACGCGCCGCCGGGCTGAGGCTTGGTGCGGGGTCGCTCAGGCGCTGGCGTTACGCGCCCGGTTGCGAGCGGCACGGCGCTTCATCGCGCGGCGCTCGTCCTCGCTGAGGCCACCCCAGACGCCGGAGTCCTGGCCGGACTCGAGCGCCCACTGCAGGCACTGCTCCATGACGGGGCAGCGGCGGCAGACAGCCTTGGCTTCCTCGATCTGCAGCAGCGCAGGACCGGTGTTGCCGATGGGGAAGAACAGCTCGGGGTCTTCCTCACGACAAACGGCGTTGTGACGCCAGTCCATGGCTGCTACCTCTCCTTGGTATTACACGCTTGTTGCTTGTGAATGTGAACGCTTTCACGAATCCCTCCACAGATGACGGGCCGACCCCCAGATGGACTGGGTGTGGTCTGTGATGGTGAGGAGGGGTTCTGGCTCTCAGTGGAGGCCGGTGTTGCGGGCCGTCCCGATCGCCATGAAGAGATTCCCAAACCTCGGCGGCGGATACAACCCCTTCTGGAAAGTTTTTTTTGATTCCTCGGTGTCGACTAGGTCACAGGCGCACTTCTTGGGGGTGGGACCCAGTCCAAACGTTCGAGTTAAAGGACTTTCGGCCCTTCCACTCACACAATCACACGCAGTGCACGGCGTACGCCTGTGAACGTCACGCTCGTACGCAGTCCCAGGTGGTCACCGTCCATCTGGAAGGGCAGTGGAACCTTTGAATGCAAGGTGAAGTCCGTGAGGTCATGCCGTGAAACGGCATGCTTCCCGCGCGGCCCCTTCTCGGGGCTCGAAGTGAGCAGCTGGGTGCCGTACAGGGCCACCGCCGGGGTGGACAGACGCTTCAGTCCGAGGACGTCCAGCGCGGTGTCGAAGGACGCCTTCGGCGAGGCGTAGACGGGACGATTGCCCAGGTAGGTCCAGGGGGCGGTGTTGCAGATTATGGAGAGCGCGAGGTCGGTCACCGGGTCCTGTCCGGGCACGTCGAGCGTGATCGTCCCGTGCCGGCGGTGGGCCTCGTTCAGGAACTGCCGCACCACCTGGCGTACGTACAGGGCGTGCGTCGAACGCTTCCCGCCCTCGCGTTTCTGTTCGACCCGGCCGACGACTCCCGCGTCGAACCCGAGTCCGGCACAGAAAGTGAACCAGCGTTCGGGAACGGACTCGTCCTCGGTGCCCGGGGTGCCGGCGGCCAGGCCCAGACCAACCGTGCGTTCGGTCCGGTTCTCCAGGGCGTCCAGGATCGCGCCGGTCGCCTCCACCGCGTCGTTCGGCAGCCCCAGGGCGCGCGCGAAGACATTCGTGGACCCGCCGGGGACCACGGCGAGCTTCGGGAGGCTGTCCACGTCCGGGCCCCGGTGCAGCAGTCCGTTCACGACCTCGTTGACCGTGCCGTCGCCGCCGAGGGCGACCACGAGATCGATGTCGTCGCTGTCCGCGGCCCGCCGCCCCAGATCCCGCGCGTGCCCCCGGTACTCCGTGGTCACCGCCTCCAGCTTCATCTCGCTGGCCAGCGCGTGGATGAGCACGTCACGGGTGCGGGCACTGGTGGTGGTAGCAGCTGGATTGACCACGAGGAGTGCGCGCATGACGGCCAGCCTACCTACCGGGCGGTTCGGCCCTGAAGTCCCGGTTCGCTGAGCTCGGGTCCGGTCACGGAGCGTGACGCCCTGCCCCGGTGCACCGCCGAACAGGTGCGGCTCCCGCGCACCCCGGCTTCACTTCCGGGTCCCGGGGATGCCAACCTGAAAGGCGTGAGCACTCAGCAGACACCGTCCACGCCGTCGCCCTCCACCGCGGAGCGCCCGACCAGGATCACCGTCCTCGCCGGGGTCAACGCCCTCGAAGGCGTGGCTCTCGCCGTCGGCGGGATCTACCTGCTGATCATGGGGCTGCTCGGGAAGCTGGAGAGCACGCAGCAGGCGGAGACGGTCGGGATCACCCTGGTCGCGCTCGGCGCCATCCCGCTGATCGCCGCCCGTGGACTGCTGCTGCTGCGCAGCTGGAGCCGGGGGCCCGCGCTGATCACCCAGATCATGGCGCTGCCGGTGGCCTGGACGCTGCTGCGCTCGCAGGGTGCGCTGATCCCCACCGGGATCGTTCTCGCGGTGGTCGCCGTCACCGGCCTCGTGCTCGTCCTGAACCCGGCGACCACCCAGGACCTGGGCATCCGCCGGGGGCCGAGGACGACCCCCGACGCCTGAGCCTCGCGGCCCCGCTCGTCGCTCCCCGGCTCACTCCTCGACGAGCAGCCGCTCGCGCAGCTGCGCCAGGGTGCGGGCCAGCAGCCGTGAGACGTGCATCTGTGAGATGCCGACCTCCTGGGCGATCTGCGACTGGGTCATGTTCCCGAAGAAGCGCAGCAGCAGGATCCGCTTCTCGCGCGGCGGCAGGTCCTCCAGGAGCGGCTTGAGCGACTCCCGGTACTCCACGCCCTCCAGCGCCTCGTCCTCCGAGCCCAGGGTGTCCGCCACGGCCGGCGACTCGTCGTCCGTGTCCGGCACGTCCAGCGAGAGCGTGCTGTACGCGTTGGCCGACTCCAGGCCCTCCAGCACCTCCTCCTCGGAGATGCCGAGCCGCTCCGCCAGCTCGTGCACGGTCGGCGAACGGCCGTGCTGCTGGGAGAGCTCCGCGGTGGCCGTGGTCAGCGACAGACGCAGCTCCTGGAGGCGGCGCGGCACCCGCACCGCCCAGCCCTTGTCCCGGAAGTGGCGCTTGATCTCGCCGACCACCGTGGGAGTGGCGTACGTCGAGAACTCCACCCCCGGTCCGGGTCGAACCGGTCCACGGACTTGATCAGACCGATCGTGGCGACCTGTGTCAGGTCGTCCAGCGGCTCGCCGCGATTGCGGAACCGGCGGGCCAGGTGCTCCACCAGCGGCAGATGCATGCGCACCAGCCGGTTGCGCAGCTCCGCCTTCTCCGCGGAACCGTCGGGCAGCTCCCGCAGTTCGAAGAACAGGGCCCGGGCCCCGCTGCGGTCGTGTGGATCGTGGTGCCCGTGCTCGCTCATCTGGCCCGCCCGCTCTGCCTGCGACTGCTGCTCCACCGCGACGTCGAAGCCCTCGGGCCCGTCCGCTCCGTCCTCCGGATGCGGCCGGGCCTGTTGCTCCGGGATGCCTGCTGGGCGCACCACCCCGGATCGGATCGTCTCGTCCCGCACAGGACCGTCCCCGTTCCCGTCGCTCACGCCGGCCCGGGGCCCGCGCCGCGCTGTTTGTAGAGGCTGATGCTGACCGTACGGTCGTCCGCGACCGTGGAGTCGACCTTGCCGGCCAGTGCGGAGAGCACCGTCCAGGCGAAGGTGTCGCGCTCGGGCGCCCGGCCGTCGGTGGTGGGCGCCGACACCGTCACCTCGAGGGAGTCGTCGACGAGACGGAAGACGCAGCTGAGGACCGAGCCCGGCACGGCCTGCTGGAGCAGGATCGCGCAGGCCTCGTCGACCGCGATGCGAAGATCCTCGATCTCGTCGAGAGTGAAGTCCAAACGCGCTGCGAGACCGGCCGTGGCCGTTCGCAGCACCGACAGGTAGGCACCCGCAGCGGGCAGCCGGACTTCCACGAAGTCCTGATTCCCGGGCTCGCCTGCGATCTGGGACACCCTCACCTCCAAGGTGGCACAAACTCTTTCGAGGTTCCGGGAAGGGTGGCCCGGAGCCATGTGGTCCGTCGACGGTTCTTCGGCTCGGCGACGCTATCGGATCCATGATGCCGTGTCGTACGGACCCCACACCCCGACCGTCACTCATGGTAACTCCATGAGTACGGAAAGTGGCTAGGGGTCTGCGGCGTCCAATTGCGAAGAACCAGCGCCGCATTGACGTACCCAGGCGTCAGACGATCGAACCGTCCTCGAAGCACCAGCGCCAGCTCTCGCCCGGCTCGAAGCTCCGCATCACGGGGTGACCGGTCGCCCGGAAGTGTGCGGTGGCGTGCCGCAGCGGCGACGAATCGCAGCAGCCGACGTGCCCGCAGGTCAGACAGAGCCGCAGCTGTACGGGGTGGGTGCCCGCCTCCAGGCACTCGGGACACGTCTCGCCGAGCGGCACGGGCTCGGGGCGTGGCAGATCCGCAACATGCGCACACTCGCTCATGATGGGCAGGTTACGACGGATCGAGGACGGTGGGATGGACGCGCTGCCGCTGATCGCCCTGGTCGCCGTGAGTGCGGCGGTGGCCGGCGCGGCCCGCCGTACCCCGGTGCCCGCCCCGCTCGTGCTCGTCGCCGTGGGGCTCGTGGCCGGATATCTGCCGGGCGTCCCGACGTACCACCTGGACGCCCATGTCGTCCTCCCGCTGCTGCTTCCGCCGTTGCTCCACACAGCGGCCCTGGACAGCTCCTACCTGGATCTGCGCGCCAACATCCGGCCGGTCGCCCTGCTCTCCGTGGGCTACACCCTCTTCGCCACCGTGGCGGTGGGCTGGCTGGCGTACCGGATCATCCCGGACCTGCCGCTGACCGCCGCGCTGGTCCTGGGGGCGGTCGTCGCCCCGCCGGACGCCGTGACGGCCGCCGCGATCGCCCGCCGGGTCGGGCTGCCCGCCCGGGTGACCACGATCCTCCAGGGCGAGTCCCTGGTGAACGACGCCACGGCGATCACCGCCTTCAGGGTGGCGCTGGCCGCGGCGGTGGGGGAGGGGATGAGCTGGGGCGCCGGAATCGGTGAGTTCCTGCTCGCCGCGATCGGCGGGGTCGGTGTCGGCCTGCTGCTGATGGTCCCGCTGCACTGGCTGCGCACCCACCTCAAGGAAGCGCTCCTCCAGAACACGCTGTCCCTCCTGATCCCGTTCGTGGCGTACGCGGCGGCCGAACGGGTGCACGCCTCCGGTGTCCTCGCCGTGGTCGTCGTCGCCCTCTATCTGGGTCACCGCTCCTGGCAGGTCGACTTCGCCACGCGTCTTCAGGAAGCGGCCGTCTGGAAGATGGTGGCGTTCATCCTGGAGTCCTCGGTGTTCGCGCTGATCGGCCTCCAGCTTCCGTTCGTCCTGAAGGAGCTCGGCCCGTTCGGCGTCGAGGAGGCCATCGGTTACGCGGCCGTGGTCTTCGTGGCCGTGGTCGTGGTCCGCTTCGTCTGGGTCTACCCGGCCACCTATCTGCCCCGGTGGCTCTCCCGACGGGTCCGGGAGCGCGAGCCCGGCACCGACTGGACCGCGCCGCTCATCGTGGGCTGGGCCGGGATGCGCGGGGTCGTCTCGCTCGCCGTCGCGTTCTCCATCCCGCTGGTCACGCAGGACGGCGAACCGTTCCCGGCCCGCAGCCTGGTGCTGTTCCTGACCTTCACCACCGTCATCGGGACGCTGGTGATCCAGGGCCTGACCCTGCCCGTCCTCGTCCGCGTACTGAAGCTGCCGCACCCCGACCCGCAGACCGTCACCCTCATCGAGGCGCAGGCCCAGAGCGAGGCGTCCGAGGCGGCGGAGGCCCGGCTGCGGGACCTGCTCGACGACCCGCACAACAGCCTCCCGCCGCCACTGGCCGACCGGCTGCGCACGGTGCTGGAGCGCCGCCGCAACGCCGTCTGGGAGCGGCTGGGCGCGGCCGACCCGGTCACCGGCGAATCGGCGGACGACACCTACCGGCGGCTCTCGCGGGAGATGATCGAGGCCGAACGCGAGGTCTTCGTCCGGCTGCGGGACGAGCGGCGGATCGACGACGAGATGATGCGGACGCTGCTGCGCCGGCTGGACCTGGAGGAGGCGGCCGCCTACCGGGAGACGGACGAATCCTGAGGCGGCGCGTCCGGGGCGCCGGTGATCACGGCGGCCACCCGGGTGCCCGGCGCGAACGCCCCCTCGTCGGCCAGCGCGGTCAGCGCGAACAGCAGCTTGGCGACGTAGACGCGCTCCACGGGCAGCCCGTGCCGGTCCTCGAAGCCGTCGGCGAAAGCGTCGAGATCCGGGGCCGTACGGGCGTAGCCGCCGAAGGCGAAGCGCTCCTCCAGCGCCCAGTCCCCGGCCGGGCCGCCGAACGCCTCGCGCTGGAGCCGCGCCACCTCCCCGGCCAGGAAACCGCCGCCGACCACCGGCACGCCCAGCGCCCGCTGCCCGGGATCCAGCCCCGCGGCGAGCCCGGCCAGGGTGCCGCCGGTCCCGCAGGCCACGGCCGCCACGTCGACCTCTCCGGCCAGCTCGCGCCCCAGCGCCGTACAGCCCTGTGCGGCCAGGGCGTTGCTGCCGCCCTCCGGGACGACCTCGACGTCCCCGAACCGGCTCAGCAGCCCCGCCAGGACCTCGGGCGATGCCTTCGCCCGGTACGTCGTACGGTCCACGAAGTGCAGCCGCATCCCGTCGGCCGCGCACCGCGCCAGCGAGGGGTTGAGCGGCCGGTGCGCCAACTCGTCGCCGCGGACGACGCCGACGGTCCCGAAGCCCAGCAGCCGCCCGGCCGCCGCGGTGGCCCGGAGGTGGTTGGAGTACGCACCCCCGAACGTGAGCACGGTGCGCCCGGCGGCGGCCTCCAGATTGAGGGCGAGTTTGCGCCACTTGTTGCCCGGCAGATCGGGGTGGATCAGATCGTCCCGCTTGAGGAACAGCCGCACCCCGCGGCGGGCGAAACGCTCGTCCTGGACCTCCCGCAAGGGGGAGGGGAGGCGGGGCCGGAGTGCCTGGGCGAGGTCTGCGGACGGGGTCACCTGCCCATTGTGGCTGGGTCTGGTCGCCGCGCCGTCACGGCGTCCGCGGAACGCCCCGGACCCACAGCTCCTCGGCGAGCTCCGCGAAACGGAAGGGCCAACGTGCCCCGGCTGAAGGTGGATTAGTCACACTCTTTTGTGTAATGGCGGTCCTCCCCCTCCTGCTGAAAGTCTTTTCCTCGCAGGTCAGCCCATGATCGAGAGGACGTCAGATGTCCGTTGGTGAAGAGGTTCGCGACACGCAGGCGCCGCCGCAGCAGAGTCTGGGGACGGCAGCTGCGCGGAACCTCGCGACGACCACCAAATCCGCGCCGCAGATGCAGGAGATCACCTCGCGGTGGCTGCTGAAGATGCTGCCGTGGGTGCAGGTACAGGGCGGTACGTACCGGGTGAACCGTCGGCTCAGCTATTCGGTCGGCGACGGCCGGGTGACCTTCGTCCAGACCGGGGACCGGGTGGCCGTGATCCCCGCCGAGCTGGGGGAGCTGCCCGCTCTGCGCAACTTCGGGGACGAGGAGGTCCTCGCCGAGCTCGCCCGCAGGTGCGAGCAGCGGGACGTGGCGGCGGGGAGGTGCTCGCCGCCTCGGGGGAGGCGGCGGACCGGGTCTATCTGCTGGCGCACGGCAAGGTCGAGAAGATCGGCTCCGGTCTCTACGGGGACGAGACGGAGCTCGGGGTCCTCGCCGACGGCGCGTACTTCGGCGACCAGAGCCTGGTCGACGGCTCCGCCGTCTGGGAGTACACCGCCCGCGCGGTCACCCCGTGCACGCTCCTCACCCTGAGCCGGGCCGATGTGTACAACCTCGCGGAGCGCGCCGAATCCCTGCGCGGCCATCTCGCCGGACTGCTCTCCATCCCGCATCAGCGGACCAACCACTACGGCGAGGCGGCGATCGACCTCTCCGCCGGCCATGTCGGCGAGGCGGTCGTCCCGCACACCTTCGTCGACTACGACGCGGCCCCGCGCGAGTACGAACTGAGCGTCGCCCAGACCGTGCTGAAGGTCCACAGCAGGGTCGCCGACCTCTACAACCAGCCGATGAACCAGACCGAGCAGCAGTTGCGGCTCACCGTCGAGGCGCTGCGCGAGCGCCAGGAGCACGAGCTGATCAACAACAGGGAGTTCGGGCTCCTCAACAACTGCGACTACGGGCAGCGGCTCCAGCCCCACGACGGGGTGCCCGGCCCGGACGACATGGACGAGCTCCTCTCGCGCCGCCGCGGGTCGAAGCTCTTCCTCGCCCACCCGAAGGCCATCGCCGCCTTCGGCCGTGAGTGCAACCGGCGCGGACTCGTCCCGGAGAGCGTCGACATCGGCGGCCACCACGTGCCCGCCTGGCGCGGGGTGCCGATCTTCCCGTCCAACAAGATCCCCGTCACCGACGCCCGTACCACCTCCATCATCTGCATGAGGACCGGTGAGGCCGAGCAGGGCGTCATCGGCCTCCAGCAGACCGGGATCCCCGACGAGATCGAACCGAGCCTCTCGGTCCGCTTCATGGGGATCGACGAGCAGGCGATCATCTCCTACCTCGTGACGGCGTACTACTCCGCCGCCATCCTGGTACCGGACGCCCTCGGAGTGCTGGAGAACGTCGAGGTCAGCCGCTGGCGCTGATCCCGAGTCACCCCGGGGGTCGGGCGGCCGCCGCCGCCCGGACCCCCGGGTCCGCACCCACCGCCTCGCCCCAGGGAGTTGACCGTGACCATGACCAGTACGGACGCAGCGACGGAAGGGCACGAGGCCGCGGCGCTCCTGGAGCGCACCCGCGCCGTCGTCGACCCGCATCTGCGATCGGCCGTGGAGTCGTTGCCCGGCGGCATACGCCGGACCGCGATGTACCACTTCGGCTGGCAGAACGCCGACGGGACCCCTGCCGCCGGCCAGGCCGGAAAGGCCATCAGGCCGGCCCTCGTGCTGGCCGCCGCCCGCGCGCTGGGCGGCGATCCGGAACGCGCCGTCCGGGCCGCCGTCGCCGTCGAACTCGCCCACAACTTCACCCTGCTCCACGACGACGTCATCGACGAGGACACCACCCGCAGGCACCGGCCCACCGCCTGGGCGGTCTTCGGCATCCCGGACGCCGTCATCACCGGCGACGCCATGCTCGCCCTCGCCCAGCGGCTGCTGGCCGAGGACGCGCATCCGGCAGCGGCCCCCGCCGTCGCCCGGCTCTCCACCTGCGTCATCGAGCTGTGCGCGGGCCAGCAGGCGGACTGCGCCTTCGAGGAGCGCGGCCCCGACGAGGTCACCCTCGACGAATGCCTTGCCATGGCGACCGCCAAGACCGGCGCCCTGCTCGGCTGCGCCTGCGCGCTCGGCGCCCTCTACGCCGGGGCGGAGGACCGGGCCGTCCGCGCGATGGACGGGTTCGGACGGGAGGCCGGGCTCTCGTTCCAGCTCATCGACGACCTGATCGGCATCTGGGGCGACCCCGACCGCACCGGCAAGCCCGTCGGGGCCGACCTGGCCGCCCACAAGAAGTCCCTGCCCGTGGTCGCCGCCCTCACCTCGGGCACGCCGGCCGCCGCCGAGCTCGCCGCGCTCTACCGGGGGCCCATGAACACCGCCGCCGAGGTGAGCAGGGCGGCCGACGCGGTGGACCGGGCCGGCGGGCGGGACTGGGCCCAGGTCTGCGCGGCCGACCGGATGGCCCGCGCGGTCCACCACCTCTCCCGCGCGGTCCCCGACCCCAGCGCGGCGGGCGACCTGCTGGCGCTGGCCGAATTCGTCACCCGCCGGACCAGCTGACCCACCTCGGGTGACCGGCGGAGCCCTGTCAACTCTAGTATTCCGGGGGTTGGTTGAAGGAAGGCAGCAGAGAGGCGGCAGCCCGTCATGGGTATACGGATCCAGCAGGCGGAGCAGCGCGACCGGCAGCTCGTCGTCTCGGTCATGGAGGAGGCCTTCCACGACGACCCGGTCAGCAGCTGGGTGTTCCCCGACGAGGCCCACCGGCGCGCGGTGCACGGCAGGTTCCTCGGCGTCTTCGTCGACGTCGCCCTGGCCGAGGGGCGTATCGACATCGCCGAGGACGAGGCGGCGGTGGCCCTCTGGCTGCGGGTGCCCGCCGGGGTCCCCGAGGAGGAGGACCCCACGCCCGCGCTGATGCGGCAGACCGCCGACCCGGACAACGAGCGCTGCGAACTGGTGGGCAGGCTCACCGGGGCGATCCACCCGCACGATCGCGCGCACGCCTATCTGCTGATGATCGGGGTCCGCCCCGACCGTCAGGGAGAGGGCATCGGGGCGGAGCTGATCGGAGCGGAGCTGGAGCGCTGCGACCGGGAGGGCCTGCCGGCCTATCTGGAGGCCAGCAGCGCCCGGAGCCGGGTGCTGTACGAGCGGCTCGGATTCCGCTTCCTCGGCCGCGCGGTCGACCTGCCGGACGGGCCGCCGATGTACCCCATGTGGCGCGAACCCTCTCTGCGTTGACGCCCCGTCGGTTCACTGCGCAGGGCGGTACGGCAGCTGTCCGAGGCGGGGGCTACAGTCCCTGCTCATGACAGATGAGTCGTGGGCCGGCTGGTACCGGGACAACAAGGGTTCCGACGCGGCCGTTCTCACCACGGACGGACAGCGGATCCGGCTCCGGATCAGAGGGGCCGACTTCGAGGGCGAGAGCTTCGACGGCCTGAAGCCCGTCGCGGGCGCCCCGCCGGAGGACGGGTTGTTCGGTCTCCGGGAGGGCGCGCTCACCGACTGCGTCCTGGAGTGGGACCGGCCGCTGCCCGTCCTCGTCGCGGGAACGCAGCGCCATGCCACCCTCACGTGCCTGCTCTCCCTGCGCCGCGCCGACCCGGATCTCCACCTCGCCCTCCATCTGGACGGCGCGGTGTACGAATCGGCCCGCGCCGAGCGAGACTTCGCCGCGGCCCTGGCCGCCGTGGAGCGGGCCCTTCCGGACGACGTCCGTGTCCAGACCCGCGCCGCCTGGCCCGGAGCCGCCTGACCCGAAGCCTGTCCTGCCCCGCCACCGGCAACCACCCCCAACCCCCGTCGACGACGAACCGCTCGCGTCCGCCCCGTACCGCATCCCGGTACGGGGCGGACGCGCGTTCCCCCGCTGCCTTCCGCCGTTGCCTCCGCCATATTGTTCTACTAGCATGCGAACAACGGAGGTTTTCCATGACAAGCAAGAACCTTGGCCGCGTCACTCTCGCGGCCCTGCCCTTTGTGCTCGCACTCCTCATCGACCTCACGCTCTACGCCGCCGTCGCGGACCGCCTGCCCGACCGGCTGGCCGTCCACTTCGACGCCGCCGGATCCGCCGACGGGCATCTGAGCTCCACCGCCTATCTGCTCTGCACGCTCCCCTCGCTGCTGGTGCTCGGCGCGCTGTGGGTCTTCATCGCGGTCAAGGGCAGGCTGCACGGCCGCGCCCACCGCCGGCTCATCGGCGGGGGCTTCGCCGCGGCCGCGTTCCTCGGCTATCTGCAGATCGCCGTCCTGTTCGTCAACGTGGACGTCCCCGAGGGCGGTTCGGCCGACGGGTTTTCCCGCTCTGGCACATCGCGGTGGCCATCGGGGCGGCCGCCCTCGCCGGAGCCCTTGGGCTGCTGCTGTCCCGGGTGGTCCCCGTGCCCGAGGGCCCTCGCGACCCGGACCCGGCGACCCGGGAGAGGATCGTCCTCGCCGACGGCGAGGTGGCCGCCTGGGGGCGCGGCATCGGAGCCTGGTGGGCACCCGTCGCCGTGCTCGTGCTGCTGGCGGCCGGTGTCACCGTCGGCGAGGAGCAGAGTTGGTTCATCGGGGTGCCGCTGATCCTGTTCGCCCTGGTGGTGGGCACCTTCTGCCGCCCCCATGTCACCGTGGACCGGCGAGGTCTCACCGTCTCCGGCCTGCTGCCCCGACCCCGGGTGCGGGTGCCGCTGGAGCGGATGGAGGTCGCGGACAGCCGCCCGGTCGACGCCTTCGCGGAGTACGGCGGCTGGGGCTATCGCATCCGCCCCGAGCGCAGCGGTGTCGTCACCCGCTCGGGCGAGGCCATCGTCGTCAGCCTGACGAGCGGCCGTGAGTTCGCCGTCACCGTCGCGGACTCGGCCACCGGCGCGGCTCTGCTGAACACGCTGCTCGACCGGCAGCGGGCGGGGCGCTGACCATGCTCTTCCGGGTCGATCCGACCTCCACCGTTCCGCTCGGGGACCAGATCGCCGCCTCGGTCCGGCGCGCGGTCGCCGAGGGCGCGGTGGCCCCGGGCGAGCGGCTGCCCGCCGCCCGGGCGCTCGCCGAATCCCTCGGCGTGAACGTCCACACCGTGCTGCGCGGCTACCAACGGCTGCGCGAGGAAGGACTCATCGAACTGCGTCGCGGCCGGGGCGCGGCCATCACCGCGGGCGCCTCGCCGCAGCGTGCCCGGCTGCTGGAGAGGGTCCGCGAAGCGGTCGCGGACGCCCGGGACCTGGGCATGACCGAGGACGAACTGCTGACCCTCGTCCGTAACGAACTCGGCGCCTGACAGGGGGAGGCGCCGGGGACCGCGCAGAGGACCGTTCCGGAAGCGGAACGGTCCTCTGTCGTGTGGGGTGCCGGCCGGTCCCGGGACACGGGACCGGCCGGACGGGCGCGGCGGCGTCAGGAAGCGGAACGGGCGAGCGAGGCCAGGCCGTTCTGCCACAGCTGGTTGACCCGGGCGCGCTCGTTGGCGTCCGGCTGCGCGTTGGTGCAGGACGGGCCGGGGCCGCCGCCCGACATCAACTCGCTGCACGGGCCGGAGTAGTTGTCCGGCAGGCCGAGCACGTGCCCGGTCTCGTGCGTGGTGACGCGGGTCGAGTCGTACTGTTGGTTCTGGGCGTAGTCCAGGAAGATGTACCCGCGGCCGTGGCCGTCGGTGCTGGCGTAGGAGCCGCGCGGGTCGTTGCCCTCGCGGTAGGTGAAGTCGGCGCCCGAGCCTTCCTGGAGCTGGACGTTGGAGACCGAGCTGTTCCAGATCTGCGTGCTGTTGGCTATCTGGCCGCGGAAGGACGGCGCGCCGGAGGCGTCGTAGGTGACCGTGACGGCCTTGATGCCCGGGTTGGCCGCGCGCTTCTCGGCGACCGACTTCATGACCGCGTCGAGGAAGGCGCGGTTGGCGGCGGCGTTCTCGCCGGAGCCGTTGTACGCGGCGATGGTGGCGGAGGCGGAAGGGGCGGCAGGGGCCGGAGCGGCGACGGCGACCGGTGCGGTGCCCAGCGCGGCGACGAGACCGAGGCCGGCGGTGGCGGTGGCGACGGCGTTCTTGAGGTGTCTCATGGGGGGATTTCTCCTACCTGTCCGAACGAACCCACACCGTGGGGGTGTCCGCTGAACGGACAAGGCGTGGGGCGGTACGGGGAAGAGTGTGGTGCAGCGCACAGTCGCCGGGGATGATGCCGAACGGCGATAGCGCCGCCCTATCGCCGCCCGGCCCTTCTCTTTACGCACGTCAGCCGCTCACCGTCATGCCATGCCCACGTCATCAACACGGCATCGCCACAGTCCTCCGAGCCCAACACTCCCTGAATTGCGGCTGTTTGGTGGGGTTGCGACGTCTGGTGTGCGGCGGACGGCGGTCATAGTCTCCGCTGCATGGAGCTGGAGGTGAGACACCTCAAGGCGCTATGCGCCATCGCCGACGCGGGCAGCCTGCACCAGGCGGCCCGTCGCCTCGGCGTGAGTCAGCCCTCCCTGACGACCCAGCTGCGGCGCATCGAGAACGTCCTCGGCGCCGAACTGTTCCTCCGCGAACGGACCGGCTGCCGCCCGACGTCCCTGGGCCGGGCCGTCCTGAGCCGGGCCCGGCCCCTCGTCGACGGCATGAGCGACCTGGTGGCCGCGGCGACGGCGGAGGCCGAGGCCGCCCGGCCCCGCGGCTCCCGGCTGCGCATCGGCTCGACCGCGAGCCGGGTCATCGGCGGCTGGCTGCGCCGGCTACGGGTCGCCCTGCCCGGTACGGACATCTCCCTGCGGGTCGACGTCTCCGCCCACGCGCTGCTGCACTCGGTCGCGGCGGGCCGCCTGGACGTCGCCTTCGTGCACGAGGTGGAGGGCTGCCCGCTGACGCTGCCGGAGGGACTGGAGCAGCGCGTACTCGTGGACCGGGAACCGCAGTTCATCTCCCTCTCCCGCGACCACCCGGCCGCCCGCCGCCGGGTGGTGGAACTCGGGGATCTCGCGGGCGACCCGTGGATGGTCGATCCGACGGTGGACGGCGAGTGGGACGGGGTGCGCCGGGTGCTCGGCGCCGCCGGACTGAACCCGCCTGTCCTGCACGGCGACTACCTCACCGCCGCCTCCCTCGTCGTGCTCGGCGAGGCCGTCGCCCCCTGCCAGCCGACGTCGGGCCCGCGCGACGACATGGTGATCCGCCCGCTGCTGGGCGACCCGCTCGCGGTGCGCCTCCTCCTGGTCTCCCGGCCCGGGACCGACATCGATGTGGTGTACGCGCAGTTGGAGGACGCCTACCGGGACGCGGCGCGACGGGCGAGCGGCTACCACGAGTGGCTGCTGCGCCACCGCTCGCCGCTGGCCCGTACATCCTGACGCCCTGACGTCGTACGGTCCCGCCGGTTCGGAAGCCGGGCCCGTCGGTCCGCTGGTCCGTCCGTCGGCTGCGGAGAGTTCCCCGTTCTGCTGACAGCGTGCGCGGGTTCCTCCACCGCCTGCCGCCGGGCAGAGTCGTCCCATGAGGCTTCTGATGCTGGGCGGTACGGAGTTCGTCGGGCGGGCCGTCACCGACGCGGCGCTGGAGCGGGGCTGGGACGTCACGGTGTTCCACCGCGGCCGCCACGCGCCCCCGCCCGGTGCGAGCGCGCTGACCGGGGACCGCACCGCGGGCGGGCGTGGGCTCGCGGCGCTGCGGGAGAGCGGGCAGGGCTGGGACCTGGTCGTCGACACCTGGAGCGGCGCCCCGGCGGCCGTCCGGGACGCCGCCCGTCTGCTGTCCGGCCGGGCCGGGCACTTCAGTTATGTCTCCAGCCGCTCGGTGTACGCCTACCCGGCGGCTCCCGGACTCGACGAGAACGGCCCGCTGGTCACCGGCGCCTCGCCCGACGACGGCGGGGACGTGCCGTACGACCGGGCCAAGCGCGGCGGTGAGCTGGCCGCCCTCGACGCCTTCGGGGACCGGGCCCTGCTGGCACGGGCCGGACTGATCATCGGCCCCGGCGAGAACGTCGGCCGGCTTCCCTGGTGGCTGTCGCGGATCGCCCGCGGCGGACCGGTGATCGCCCCCGGCCTGCCCGACGCCCAGCTCCAGTACATCGACGCCCGAGACCTGGCGGAGTGGATCCTGGACGCGGCGGCGGTCGGGCTGAACGGCCCGTACAACACCGTCAGCCGCCCCGGTCACGCGACCATGGGCGAGCTGCTGGAAGCCTGCGTGCGGGCCACCGGCTCCGACGCCGAACTGCGCTGGACCGATCCGGAGGTCCTGCGGGCCGTCGGCGCCGAGCCCTGGAGCGACCTGCCGATCTGGCTGCCGCCGGGCGAGCTCTACGACACGATGCACCGCGGCGACCACGCCAAGGCGCACGCGGCGGGGCTGCGCTGCCGCCCGGTGGAGGAGACCGTCGCGGACACCTGGGCCTGGCTGCGCGCGCTCGGCGGCACGGCTCCCCAGCGCCCCGACCGCCCGGCCGTCGGCCTCGACCCGGAACTGGAGGCGAAGCTGCTGGCGCTCTGACGGCTGCTGACGCTCCGCCACTCCGCTACTCGGGCACACCACTCCCGTGCGCGTGTCGTGCGAAGAAACCCCCCATAGGCCTACACAACCGGACAAGAGCGGCGTGTCATACAAAACGACAAAGTGATGACCATGCATATTGCGCGGCATGGAACAGAAGGCGCGCAGGCGCGGCAACGCAATCCGGGCAGCAGTGACAGTGGCCACGGCCGCGGCGATGGTGGGCGTGCTGGCCCCGGCCGCGGGTGCCGATCCGCTGCCGGGCGGACTGGGACCCTGCCTCGGCAGCTCCTGCCCGCCCAGCTGGAACGACCCCAACAACGGTCCGGTCGTCGGCTTTGACAGCAACATCAACGTCTTCGTCGGCGGGGACTTCCTGGTCCGCGAGGCGGCGGCCGAGGCGGAGGGCAAGGTCGTCACCCTCGGCGAGTTCGACATGAACAAGCGGGAGGGGGTCTCGCAGGTCTACAACGTCGGCATCGCGGGCGTCGGTTCGCGGGTGCCGCCGCCGGACGGCTCCGACTATCTGACGACGGGCGGGGACATCACCATCGCCGACGGCCAGCGCCTTCTCGCCGAGGAGGGCGAGCACTCCGGCCGCGTCGCGTACGCCGGGGACCTCACCGGCACGGTGAACCCCACCACCGCCCCGCGCTTCGACGCGGACGCGGCGGCCCCGTACACCCAGCTGCGCCCGCAGCTCACCGAGGCCAGCCGGTGCTACGCCTACGAGGGCGACGAGCACCGCGAGGCGACGGGCACCTGGCAGCAGGTCGGCGACCTCATGACGTTCACCGGCGACGGCGCCTCCGCGATCCAGATCTTCGACGTGGACGCGGACCTGGAGTCGGAGACGGGCGGCAACACGGGGTTCGTCTTCAACGGGATCCCCGAGGGGGCGACCGTCCTGGTCAACGTGTACGGCAGCACCCGCAGCGTCGCCACGTTCATGGGCTCGTTCCCCAACGAGGGCCTCCGCGAGAACCTGCTGTGGAACTTCCCGGACGCCACCGCTCTGTCGCTGACCGGCCCGGCCCAGTTCGAGGGCAGCATCCTGGTCGGCCAGCCGGCGAGCTCCACCGTGCTCAGCATGAGCGGCACCAACGGCCGTTTCTACACGGCGGGTTCGCTCACCCACACCTCGCAGGGCCAGTCGGGCGGCCAGGAGATCCACGCGTACCCCTTCGACGGGGACCTGCCGTCGTGCGCTCCGGAACCGACGCCGACCCCGACCCCGACGGATCCCACGCCGACGCCGACGGACCCGACCCCGACGCCGACAGACCCGACACCGACGCCGACGGATCCCACACCGACGCCGACGGACCCGACCCCGACGCCGACGGATCCGACGCCCACCCCGACAGACCCCACGCCGACGCCGACAGACCCGACACCGACGCCGACTGACCCCACGCCGACGCCGACGGATCCGACGCCCACCCCCACCGACCCCACCCCGACCCCGACGGACCCCACCCCGACGCCCACCGAGCCGACGCCGACCCCGACGGACCCCACGCCCACCCCCACCGACCCGACCGCGACCCCCACCGAGCCGACGCCGACCCCCACCCACCACTCGCCCCGCCCCACGCACTCGCCGAGCCACCCGGGTGAGCTGCCCGACACCGGCTCCCGGGGCGGAGAATGGATCATCGGGTCCATCGCGGCAGCGCTGGTGGCCGCCGGCGGTACGGTCCTCGTGGCCACGCGCAGGGCCCGTCGCCGCACCTACTGACCGGCACGCGGCAGTGCCCATTAGCGTGGTTCGATGACCGAACCGCTGCTGCACCTCGCCGAAGCACCTCTGTGGGAGGCGGCCCGGGGAACAGGGACGTACCTGATGTCCACCCGCGGCCGCACCCTCCAGGAGGAGGGCTTCATCCACCTCTCGCTGCCCCGCCAACTCCCCGGTGTGGCCCGGATGCTGTACGGAGGCGACGACCGTGACCTCGTGGTCCTGGTCGTCGATCCCGCGCGCCTCGCCGACCCCGTCCGGTTCGAGGCGATGAAGCCCGGCGGCGAGGAGTTCCCGCACCTGTACGGACCGCTCCCCGTGAGCGCGGTCGTCCAGGTGCGGCCCCTTGGCGACTGGTACCACGACCGACGAGAGGAAGACGAACCCCAGTGATCGGCCCCCTCACCGCGGTGACCGGAGCGAGCGGAGCGGTCGGCGGCCGGGTCGCCCGACGGCTGGCCCGGACCGGCGTCCCCGTACGGCTCCTCGGCCGCGACCCCGCCCGGCTGCCCGACGTGCCCGGCGCCGACCATGCCCCCGCCGCCCCCTACGGCGACGGGGAGGCCATGCGCCGGGCCCTCGACGGAGCCCACACCCTGTTCCTGGTCTCGGCCCACGAAAGCCCCCACCGGGTCCGCGAGCACACCACCGCGATCGACGCCGCCGTGGCCGTGGGGGTGGAGCGGATCGTGTACGTCTCCTTCCAGGGCGCCGCCCCCGACGCCACGTTCACCTTCGCCCGCGACCACTGGGACACCGAGGCCCACATCCGTACGGCCGAGATCCGCCACACCTTCCTGCGGGACAACTGGTACCTCGCGGGGCTGCCCGCGATGACCGGGACCGACGGCGTCCTGCGTGGACCCGGCGGCGACGGGCGGGTGGCGGCCGTCGCCCACGAGGACATCGCCGACGCGGCGGCGGCCGTGCTGCTGGACGAGGGCACGGACCACGACGACCGGGTCTACGACCTCACCGGACCCGAGGCGTTCACCCTCGCCGAGGCGGCCGACGAGCTGAGCCGGGTCACCGGGCGGCCCGTCGTCTATCTTCCCGAGACCCGGGAGGAGGCCTACGCCTCCCGGGCCGGCTACGGGGCCGACGACTGGGAGGTGGCCGGCTGGGTCACCTCGTACGAGGCCATCGCGGGCGGTGAACTGGCCGCCGTCTCCGACGCGGTGCCCACCCTCACCGGGCGCCCGGCGCAGAGCTTCGCCCAGTTCCTGGTGGAGAACCCGGACAGCTACCGCCATCTGCTCCCCGGCGGCTGACCGGCGGTTCGCCGGGGCTCACCGCCACGGGATGTGCTTCCACGGACTGCCCTCGCTCTCCGTCAGCAGACGGTGGGCGAGGACGTTCTGTTCGTAGAACGGCCCGTACTCCTCCTCGTCGAACCGCAGCACCCGCCCCAGCGCGTATCCCGCGGAGAACTCCTCCCACGAGCGGTACGCCGATTTGCTCAGCGCCCCGGCGTACACGATCGCCGCCTCCGCGTCGGCCGGGCCGCAGAACCGCGCCGACAGACCCCAGCGCGCCAGGTTCACCGCCCGCCCGTAGTCGTAGGCCACTGTCGTGCGCACCCGGCCGTCCGGCGGCAGCAGCCCGTCCGCACGGAACCGGGCCTCGTAGCGCATGATCCGGCGCACCAGGTCCTCGATGCCCTTGACCGTGCTCGCGCCGGCCCCGAGGTCCTGGGCGTGCCCGGCGGCTGTCTCCCGCCACTGATCGGCCGAGGGCAGCTCGCCGAGCGCCGCCGCCAGCTGCTCGCGGACGCGCAGCGCGAAGTCCGGTTCCGGCGGGCTGTTGGCCGCGTCCAGCAGGAAGTCCAGCTGCCGGCGCCACCCCTCGTGGCCGGTGATGCCCCAGGAATCGCGGAGCTGCTCGCGCTCGTCGACGTACTCGCGGTAGACGGTGCCGATCTCGTTCCACGGCACGGCGTTCCCGATCGCCAGATGCACCCCGCAGGCCAGCCCGTACGCCAGCGGGCCGTGCAGCGCGCCGTGCCGCAGCGCGACGAGGCGGTTGGCGGAGGACCGGCCGTTCTCCGCGTACGCCCGCTGCCACAGCGCCAGGTCGGGCGGGGCGGTGGGCAGCAGCAACTGGCCGGGCGTCCCCACGTTCACGCCCAGCCACACCTGCGGATCACTCCAGCCGAACTCGGCGACCCACCGCAGCGACACCCCGCGGAAGACCCAGTCCGGGTGCCACGCGGGCAGCATGCCGCGGGTGAGGAGCGGCCGGCAGACGAAGCCCGCCGGGTCGACGTGCCGCCGCCACATCACGGTGTCCGGGTCGGCGTCCACCTCGGCGCGCGGGGCCGGGATGTACAGCTCGGTCCCGGCCAGCGCGGCCAGTTGGCCCCGTACGTCGCCGCGCAGGGCGGCCTCGTGGAGGAGCTGCTCGGTCTCCGACGGCGGGACCCAGGGGGCGGGGGCCCAGGGTGCGGCGGCGGGCGTGCCCGGGGCCGGGGGAGCGGCGTTCGGGTCCGGGTTCGGCTGCGGGTTCATGAGGTTCATGACCAGGGGAGGTTCCGGTAGGGGCCGGCAGGGTCCTGGGTCAGGGTGCGGTGCTCGGCGAGCGACTGCCGGTACGTGGCCTCCGCCGCCTCCGGGCCGTCGTCCTCCGCGCGGTGGACCAGCCGGGCCATGAGGTAGCCGAGGGAGAAGTCCGGCCAGGAGGAGTAGGCGCTCCGGGCGAGTCCGCCGAGGTGCAGGACGTCCTGCTCGGCCTCGTACGGATCGGTGTACCGGGCGCCGAGCGCGAGCCGTACGACGTTGACCGCCCGGCCGAGATCGAAGGCGGCCAGGGTGTCGACGCGACCGTCCGGGGCCAGCGCGCCGTCGGCCCGGAGCTTGTCCTCGTACAGGGGGATCCAGCGCAACGACCGTTCCGCCAGCGCCCGGTCATCGGCGTCCCGCGTGGTGAACGCGCGGGTCACCGCCCCGGCCCATTCCTCGTGCGTCGGTGTCCGCCCCGTCTTGGCGGCCAGGGTCTGCCGGGTGCGCAGGACGGCTTCCTGGACGCGCCCGACCAGCTGGTTCTTCATCAGCGACGCGAGGCGGTCGCGGTACTCGGCGCGGTGCTGGATGCCCCACGGACGGCGCAGCCGGCCGCGGTCCGCCGCGTAGTTCTCGTAGGCGGCGCCGAGCCGGTTCCAGATCAGGCCGTTGGTGACGGCCAGGTGGGCACCGAGCGCCAGACCGTGGGCGAGCGGACCGTACAGGGGCCCGCCGCTGTCGGTGAGCAGCATCCCCCGTTCGGGCCCGCCGAACCGTTCGGCGGTCTTCAGCCAGGCCTTGAGGCGGCCCGGCCGGGCGTCGACCATCGCCGCGTACGGGGTGCCGCGGTTCACCCCCAGCCGCCGCACGTCGTACGGCCAGGTCCGGGCCAGCTCGTCGAGGCCCACCTCGCGGAAGACCCACTCGGGGTGCCAGGGCGGCAGCATGCCCTGGGTCAGGACCGGGACGCAGGTCCGCCGGGTGGCCTCGTCACGGATCGTGGGCAGCGGGGCCGTCCAGCCGGGCATGTCCGCGTGCAGCCGGGCGACGAGCACGTACAGCCGGGTTCGCGCCAGCAGCTCCACCACGGCCTCGGCGCTTCCGCCCGCGACCGCCGCGGACAGCGCCCGCTCGATCTCCGTGGGCGGCACCGCACCGACGCCCCCTGTTCCTGCCCCGTTCCCCGTCGTCACGGAGTCGATCCTACGAAACGGGCCCCGCGCCCGGCCCGGGTGGTCAGAGGCCCGCCGGGCGCACCAGCCCCGACTCGTACGCGAACACCGCCGCCTGGGTCCGGTCGCGGACGCCCAACTTGACCAGGATGCGCCCCACATGGGTCTTCACCGTCTGCTCGGCGACGATCAGCTGCCGGGCGATCTCGGCGTTCGACAGGCCGCCCGCGATCAGCGTCAGCACCTCCGTCTCGCGCTCGGTCAGATCCCCGACCCGCTCCTTGAGCGGCGCGCGGGGCGCCCCGGCCGTCCGGGAGAACTCCACGATCAGCCGCTTGGTGATGTTCGGGGAGAGCAGCGCGTCGCCCGCCGCCACCACCCTCACGGCGTGGGCCAGTTCATCGGCGGAGGCGTCCTTGAGCAGAAAGCCGGAGGCGCCCGCGCGCAGTGCCTCGTACACATACTCGTCGAGATCGAAGGTGGTCAGGACGAGCACCTTCACCGTCGAGTCCTCGGGGAGGTGATCCGCCGGGTCGCCTCGATACCGCCCAGCTCGGGCATCCGGATGTCCATCAGGACGACGTCCGGGGCGAGTTCGGCGACCTTGTCGATCGCGTCGAGCCCGTTCACCGCCTGGCCGACGACCTCGATGTCCGGCTCGGCGTCGAGCAGGACCGAGAAGCCCTGGCGGACCATCATCTGGTCGTCGGCGATCACGGCACGGATGGGTGGAGTCATCGGGCATCCTCGGTCGTCCGGGTTGTCTGGGCGCTGGTGGGGAGAATCGCGGTGACCTCCCAGCCGCCGTCGGGTGTGGGGCCGGTGGCCAGCTCGCCGCCGAGCATCGCCGCTCGTTCACGCATCCCGAGCAGACCGTGGCGTATGCCGGGGGAGAGGGCGGCCGGGCGGTCCGGCGCGGAGTTGACGACGCGGACGGTCAGCCCGGCGGGCCGGTGGCCGATCACCACCTCGGCGCTCGCCCCGGGCGCGTGGCGCAGCACGTTGCTCAGGGACTCCTGCACGATGCGGTACGCGGACAGCTCGATGCCCGGCGGGAGGGGGCGGGGTGCGCCGGTGGTGCGGAGGACGACGGCGAGACCGGCCGAGCGCACGGTGGCGACCAGCCCGTCGAGCCCGTCGAGGCCGGGCTGCGGGGCGTGCCGGGTGTCGTCCCCTCGGGCGGGGGCGTCCTCGGAGCGCAGGACGCCCAGCACCCGGCGCAGTTCGGTGAGGGCTTCGAGCGCGTTCTCCCGGATGCCGGTCAGATTCTCCCGCAGCTGATCGGTCGGGTTCTCCACCAGATGCGGGGCGACCTGGGCCTGGATGGAGATCACCGACATGTGGTGGGCGACCACGTCGTGCAATTCGCGCGCTATCCGGTTGCGCTCCTCCAGCAGGGTGCGCCGGGCCCGCTCCTCGGCGGTCAACTCGGCCTGGACGACGAGGTCCTTACGGGCGAGGCGCAGGCTGCGCAGCGCGGTGCCGAGCACGATCGCGGTGGCGAACACGAGCGCGGACGCGGCGAGGTCCACATGAGGCAGCGACGGCGTACGCAGGGCCAGGAACAGCGCCAGCGCCATCGACAGCACCAACGCGGTCACCGCCCGGCGAGGCCGCACGCGCAGCGCCAGCAGGAACAGGGCACCGCCCTGCAACCCCTCCCCGCGAAGGGGGTGGGGTACAGGACCTGAGGAGACAGGGGGACCATGCTGACCAGCGGGTACGGGAGTTCTGACGGCGCGCCCGCCACGATGACCAGCATCGCCACCAACGTCAGCCCGGTCGCCGCCCACCACGCCCCCACCGGTCGGACCATCCCGGCCACCAGAGCCGCGGCCTGGGCGACGGCCACCAGCACCGCCAGGCCGCTGACTTCGGCCTCGTGCGGGGTGAGTTCGACGGTACGGATCACCGTGGCGCCGATCGCGGCGAACACCAGCGCCACGAGGAACACCGGCCGCCACGCCGGCGCGTCCGGCTCGCCCATGCGCGGCACCCGGTCGGCGGGCTCCGCCCACAACTCCTCGTACAGCGCACGCGGCGCCCGGCGCACCGCCGCCCGCAGGCGCTCCGCTCTCGATGGCGTCACCGCCCCCACCGCCCCCTCGGCTCCACTGGCCCTCAGACTAGGCACGACGCGCCCGTCCCTTCCGCTCGGGTGCGGACTTCCGTACGACGAGAGAGCCCCCGCCGGTATGCCGTCCGCCCTGTTCGTAGCCCCGGAACACCGCCCAGCACCCCAGCAACGCCAGGGCGAACACCGGCAGCCAGAGCAGCCGGGCCACCACCCAGCCGGTGTCCTCGGGCGCGGTGTGCAGCCCCGGCAACGGGTCGTCCGCGAGCAGCAGGGCGCTCGCCGTCACGACGATCATCGCGGTCTGATGCCACAGGAACACGGTCATCGCCGCCAGGTTCACCACCGCCACCACCGCCCACGCCGCAGGCCTGCGCAGCACCCGGCGCAGCGGCCCGAGGAGCAGGAGCGCCGCCCCGCACTGGGCCAGGCCGAAGGCGACGGCGGCCAGGCTCGGCGGGTCCAGGTTGGATGTCCGGCCGCCCGGAACGCCGACCATGGACGCCGGGTAGCCGGCCCACAGCACGAGGGCGATGGCCGCCACCGCCCCGCCGAGCAGCAGCGCCCAGCGGCTCGTCCGGCCGCGCAGCCCGCCCCGGGCGACCAGCGCCCCCAGGCAGTAGGGCACCAGCCACCCCGCGACCACGTTGACCCACCCCAGCTCGGGCGGACCGCCCAGACCCAGGCGTACGAGGTCGACGTGCAGCACCACCACGAGCGGCCACAGCGGGTGCAGCCGCACCACCAGCGGAGTCAGCGCGGTGAGCGTGGCGAAGACCAGCAGGAACCACAGCGGGGACCAGACCAGCTTGCCCAGCGCCCCGACGGTCGACTCACCCACCCCGGCGGTCAGCATCGCCCCAGCGGCGAGCGTCCACACCACCAGCACCGCCGCCACCGGCCGGAACAGCCGTGCCAGACGCCCGCCCACCCACCGCCCGTACGGCACGCCCCGCTTCCGTGCCGAGTCCCAACTCCCCGCCGCCACCATCCCGCCCACCAGGAAGAACACCGCGAGCGTCTGGAAGACCCAGGAGACGGGGGTGAGGTGCGGCATGGCGGTCAGCGGGCTCGCCCCGCGCACCGTGCCGCTGTCGGCCACCAGCGCGGTCACCAGCCAGTGCCCGCCCACCACGCCCAGGATCGCCAGGGCGCGCAGGGCGTCGACGGCCCGGTCGCGGCCGGGCGGGGTGGCGGCCTCGATCCGCGTGACGAGCCCGGTCATCGGGAGGCTCCCAGCGGTTCGGCCCCGGCCACGATCCGGGCGAGGTTCGTCAGCGAACGCGAACCGGGCAGCAGATAGTCGCTGTGGCCGCCGTCGCCCGCATCGAACACCTCGGCCCCGAACCGGGCCGCCACCGGATCGGTCCCGAACCCCACGGTGGCGACGAACGGCACCCGCACCCGGACATGGGGCACCCGGGCGATCCAGTCGTCACCGCCCCGGCCCGCCCAGACCCGGGCACCGGTGCGCAGCGCGGCCACGCTCTCCGCTCCGACTCCGGGACTGCCGTAGAGGACGACGGCATCGGCCGCCGTCCCGGAGGCGGACCGGGCACAGATCACCGAACCGTACGAGTGGCAGAGCAGGCTGACCCGGGCGGCGGGCCGCACCGCGCGCACCTCGTCCACCAGGGCACGCAGCCCCGGCGCGGCCTCGTCGGCACGCCCGGTCGTCACAGCGGCCGGGCTGACGGTGGCGGGCGAGCGGTAGCCCAGCCAGGCGAGGACGGCCGTACCCTCGCCCAACTCCTCGCCCAACTCCTCGCGCAGGGCGGTCATGCCGCGCCGGAGCCGCCCGTACGCGTCCAGGCCGACACCGGCCCCCGGCACCAGGACCGCGATCCGCCGAGCCGAGGACAGCTCGCCCACGACCTCCACGCTCCGGCCGCCGTCCCGCCCGTCGAAGGACAGGAACTGCCGCCCCGCCGAGGCCATCGCCCGCAGCGAGTCCGCCCGCTTCCGGTCCCCGTGCGCGTCCGCCGCCCGTCCGGCCGCCCGGATGTCCCGCCGGCTGACCGCGTACCGCTCCTCCAGCGCCGCCGGGGTCGCTTCCCTCAGCGGCCCGAGCCCCGTCGGCGCCGGGGCGGGCACGGCCTCGGGCCGGGCCGCTCCGGACACCGGCACGGCCACCGCGAAGGTGACGAGGGCGGCGAGCAGGGTGCGGCGCAGACGGGGTCTGCGCGGGCGGTCCGCCATGGGGTGAGGTCCTTCCGTACCAGGGGCGATGCATGCTTCCGGTACAGAAGTTATGAACGGGGGACGGTAGTCGGCGTCCCGCTGAGGAGTGCACCTGCGGGGTGGCTCTCAGGTATGACGCGGGGTATGCGGCACGGCGTCCACTCCCGTTCGTAGGCCCGGGAGTTGTGGTGTGCCGTCAGCTCCGGCCCGTGTGGTCCAGGATCGCCGCGGCGAGCGGGGCGTGAACCTCGCGGGGCAGGGCGTGCCCCATGCCGGGCATCTCGACGAGCCGGGCGCCCCGGATGACCTGGGCGAGGTGCTCGGCGTGCGGGGCGGGCGCGACCGGCTCGGCGGGCGCCGAGGTGACCATCGTGGGCACTCCGGTGGCGGCGAGCTGGGCGGTGCGCTCCATACCGGAGTAGTCGGCGCGGGCATGGGCGGTTCCGGCGTGGTGATGGCCGGTGTGCGCGATGATCCGCCGCTCCAGCTCCCGGGCGTACACGGCGTCGAACGGGATCAGATCGCCGCCGAGCACCCGCCAGTGCTCGACACGCCGCTCCAGCTCCGCCTCCGGACCCCGGTCCTCGACGGGCCGCGACCACAGCTCCATCAGCTCGGGGGAGACGCCGGGCAGCTCCTCCGGCGGGACGCGGCGGCCGTCCGGCGCGACGTACGGCGTGGAGCTGAGGGCGTTCGTCCCGATGACGGTGGCGCTGAGCAGCCGTTCGGGATGGTCGGCGACGAGCAACTGCGTGAGCATGCCGCCCATGGACATCCCCACCACATGCGCGCGCTCCGCACCGAAGGCGTCCAGCACGGCGACGGCGTCCCCGGCCAACGCGGTGAGCGGGTAGGGCTGTTCGTCGAAGGAGGCGGTGGAGCGGCCGGTGTCCCGATGGTCGTAGCGGATCACCCGGTGCCGTACGGCCAGCAGCTCGACCAACTCGTCGGGCCAGCCGAGTCCGGACGCCTGCGCACCCATGACCAGGAGCAGGACGGGCGCGTCCGGAGCGCCGCGCTCCTCGGCCCAGAGGCGGACGCCGGGGGCGGCATCGATGAAGCGTTCCATGATGGACCTCACTGTTCCGGCGATGAAGTGATTAGACGAGACGTATCGTCTCGGTACGTTCCGACAGTAACGCACGCTCGGCCGGGACGCCAGAGGGTCGGCCGATCAGAGCCTCGCGAAGCCGGCTGCCGACCGGTCTTCCGCTACGGGACGAGGGGGTGCTGCACGGGAATCATGTTGGCCGGCCGTCGGTGAGCTGCGAGGATGCGTCTGTTTCTCGTACGGAGGGCACTTGTTCGTTTTCGTGTGTGCGGTATGCGGCGCCGAGCTGACCGCCCCGCTGTCCCAGGTCGCCCTGCCGGTCCACGCCCATCAGTCGTACGGGAACGGGGTCCAGCTTCCGGTGCTCATGAGGGCAGGGACCTTCGCCGTGGACCCGGAGCCCTGGGGCGGTCCGTGCCGGAGGTGGGACCAGATCGAACCGGGCGAGGCGGAGGCGCGCGGAATCCACGCACCCGTCCGCGCCTTGTCCGACGCCATACCCGGGGCCGTCGTCATCGCGCCTGGTGACGTGCGGGGAACCCGGCTGATTCCCGAGAGGCGCGGTGATTCCTGCTGCGGCCTCGACGGAGCCGACGGGCCCAACATGGCCTGCGAGTCATGCGATGCCCCCGTGGCGACCCGCGTCGACGACTGCTCGCTCTGGCAGGCGGTACGGCTCGGCTCGGACGCCGTCCACCGCGTCCCCGCCGACGGCACCCACCCCGCACCCCTCTCGTGGGCCGAGCTGGCGGAGACAGGGGAGGCGACGCCCCTGTTCGAACCCATCGCCACGTGGGGCGGGCTGTCGGGGACGGGTCACTACTGGTCGTGGAGCCCGCGGTGGGAGGCGGCGGCCGGACACGCGCTCGCGCATCTGCTGGTGGCCTCCCAGGGGCGGCCGGTCAAGGTCCCCGACGGTGTGGCAACGGACGTGTTCCAGCGGGCGCTCGACGCCCTGCTGCCCGCGGCTGCTCCGAAGCGGCGTGCCGTCCTGGCCGGACCCGAACTGCCCTCGCCCGACGCGGACGCCGACATCCTCCTCGTACCCATCCATCCGAGGACGGGCCGGACCTGGACTCCGGAGGGCCCGACCGCCTCGGCCTACCTGGTGCCCCTGCCGCTAGGGGTATGGCTGACGCTGGTCGCGCCCCCGCCGTACCTGCCGGTTCCGGCATCGGGCCGTATGCCGCGAGACGTACTGCGCGACGACCCGCCCCCTCTGCTTCCCCACTGGCCGTTCCGGGCCGACCGGCAAACGTTCGAGCACACGTTGGTCCGGCTGCCGGCCGTGCGCAGCCCATGGCTGCGCACGGTCCTCGGGAACCTTGACCGCGAATACCTCGCCTGACCCCGTGCAGGCGGTTGCCCCCTGAACAGGGCCGGGAAGCACCGCACCCGGCCCGCCATGGCCGCCGTGTTCGGCGGCCTGCGGACCGGGTGCGGGCAGCTGAAGCGGCGCGACCCGCAAAACCGCGGGCCAGGTCACCCAGCCAGGGATCAGGCCTTCTTGGTCTCCCAGAAGATCCGGTCGACCTCGGCGATCAGGTCCAGCGCCTTCTGGCCCGTCTTCGGGTCGTTCGAGCCCTTGGCCGCGGAGAGCGCCTTCAGGGTGTCGTTGATGAGCTGGTGCAGCTCCGGGTACTTCTCGAAGTGCGGGGGCTTGAAGTAGTCGCTCCAGAGCACCGAGACGTGGTGCTTCGCGAGCTCGGCGCGCTGCTCCTTGATCAGGACGGCGCGGGTGCGGAAGTCCGCGTCCTCGTTGGCCTGGTACTTCTCCTGGACGGCCTTGACCGACTCGGCCTCGATGCGGGCCTGGGCCGGGTCGTACACGCCGCAGGGCAGGTCGCAGTGGGCGCTGACCTTCACCTTGGGGGCAAACAGGCGGGAAAGCATGGAGCTGTCCTCCTCGTGATCGTCTTCTCAGGTGGGACATTACTCCGTGGAGCGCCGCTTTCCGTGGCTGCCCCAGGGGCTTAGGTCAAAAGTCCGGTGTGAGAATCGGGCCGTCGGCCGAATGTACGGGGCGGTCCGCGGAAGGGTGTCCTACGGGACGGCGCAGGAGGAGGAACGGGCGGTGGCGCAGATGCCGGAGCGGCGACAGGTGTCCGGGGGCGGACGGGTGACGCGGCGTCCGTTGCGGGTGGTGGAGGTGACGGGCCCTTCGATGGTGCCCACGCTCTACCACGGCGATCTGCTGCTCGTGCAGTACGGCGTGCCCGTCCGCCCCGGGGACGTGGTCATCCTGAGGCACCCCTTCCAGCAGGACCTGCTGGTGGTCAAACGGGCCGTCGAGCGGCGGCCCGGCGGCTGGTGGGTGCGGGGTGACAACACCTTCGCGGGCGGGGACAGCACGGATTACGGGGTGGTGCCCGAGGAACTCGTGCTGGCCCGGGTGCGGGCCCGCTACCGGCCCCTGGCGAAGGGTCAGCGGTCGGTGACGGCGGTGCTGGGCTGGGCGGCCTCCGCGCTGCGGCCGGTGCGGTCGGCCTCCTCGCGCTTGCGGGCCCGGTAGGCGGCCACGTTCGCGCGCGTCGCACAGCGGTCCGAGCAGTAGCGCCTGGACCGGTTGGTGGAGGTGTCCAGGTACGCGTTGCGGCAGGGGGCCGCCTCGCACAGGCCCAGCCGGTCCACGCCGTGCCCGGTGAGATGGAAGGCCAGGCCCATCGCCGCGATGGCCGCGTAGCCCGCGGTCGCGTTCGACGGGTGGTCGGCCAGGTGCATGTGCCAGTCGGGCCTGCCGTCCTCGTCCCGGAAGTCGTGCCCCGAGATCTGCGGGCTCACCGGGAACTCCAGCAGCAGTGAGTTCAACAGGTCGACCGCGAGCGTCTCGTCGCCGTCGTCCGCCGCCTCGAAGACCGCGCGCAGCCGGGCCCGTACGGCACGGAACCGGGTCACGTCCGCCTCCGTCGCCCGCCGCGCCGCCTGCTGGCTGCCGCCGAACAGCCCCCGGACCGCCTCGACGGAGGTGAGCGTGTCCTTGTTGCGGGCCGGCTCCTCGGTGTTGACCAGGCGCACGGCGTAGTCCGAGTAAGAGGCCAGTTCCACTTGTAGTCCTTACGGCGTCGGGCTAGAGTCTGGGCATCGACCAGTGTAATGGTCGATCTAGGTCAATGGGTATTACGGTGGGCTTGATGCGGAGGTTGGCGTGACGGAGACGGCTACGGGCACCGACTGGCAGTCCTGGCAGGAGAGCTGGGACCGGCAGCAGGAGTGGTACATGCCCGACCGCGAGGAGCGGTTCCGGGTGATGCTGGACATGGTCGAGGCGGTCGTCGGACCGGAACCGAGGATCCTCGACCTCGCGTGCGGTACGGGAAGTATTACGGACCGGCTCCTCAAGCGGTTCCCGAACGCCACGAGTACCGGTGTCGATCTCGACCCCGCGCTGCTCGCCATCGCCCGCGGCACCTTCGACGGCGACGACCGGGTCACCTTCGTCACCGCCGACCTCAAGGACCCGGACTGGACCGAGCGGCTGCCCCACACCTCGTACGACGCGGTTCTCACCGCCACCGCCCTGCACTGGCTGCACAGTGAGCCGCTGGCCGTCCTGTACGGGCAGCTCGGCGGGCTCGTCCGGGACGGCGGGGTCTTCATGAACGCCGACCGCACCATCGACCCGGCCACCCCGCGGATCAACGCCGCCGAGCGCGCCCACCGGCACGCCGCGATGGACCGCGCCAAGGCCGCGGGCGCCCTGGACTGGGCGGAGTGGTGGGCCGTCGCCGCCAAGGACCCCGTCCTCGCCGCACCCACCGCCGAGCGGTTCGCGATCTACGGCGAGCACGCGGACGGCGACATGCCCTCCGCCGACTGGCACGCCCGCACGCTCCTGGCCTCCGGTTTCGGTGAGGCCCGCGCGGTCTGGGCGTCCCCCTCCGACAGCCTCGTCCTCGCGGTGAAGTAGGGCGCGCGGGGATGAGGAGAGGGCGGTACGGACCCGTGTCCGTACCGCCCTCTCCCGTCTCCGCAGGCTGTCGGTGCGCCGCTACAGCACCTTCGACAGGAACGACTTCGTCCGGTCGTGCCGCGGGTTGGTCAGCACCTCGCGCGGGTGGCCCGACTCGACCACCACACCGTCGTCCATGAAGACCAGCGCGTCGCCCACCTCGCGGGCGAAGCCCATCTCGTGGGTGACGACGATCATCGTCATGCCGTCCTCGGCGAGGCCCCGCATGACGTCCAGGACGTCGCCGACCAGCTCCGGGTCGAGCGCGGAGGTCGGCTCGTCGAAGAGCATCAGCTTCGGCTCCATCGCCAGCGCGCGGGCGATCGCCACGCGCTGCTGCTGACCGCCGGAGAGCTGCGAGGGGTAGTTCTTCGCCTTGTCGCCGAGGCCCACCCGGTCCAGCAGCTTCTCGGCACGGGCCCGGGCCACGGCCTTGGCCTCGCCCTTGACCTGGATCGGCGCCTCCATGACGTTCTCCAGCGCCGTCATGTGCGGGAACAGGTTGAAGCGCTGGAAGACCATGCCGATGTCCCGGCGCTGGAGCGCGACCTCGCTGTCCTTCAGCTCGTAGAGCTTGTCGCCCTTCTGCCGGTAGCCGACCAGCTCGCCGTCGACCGAGAGCCGGCCGGCGTTGATCTTCTCCAGGTGGTTGATGCACCGCAGGAAGGTCGACTTGCCGGAGCCGGACGGGCCGATCAGGCAGAACACCTCTCGCGGGGCGACCTCCAGGTCGATGCCCTTGAGGATGTGGGCGGCGCCGAAGGACTTGTGGACGCCCTCGGCCTTCACCATGGGGGTGGTCATGCGGAGACACCTCCGGAGGGCCGGTTGCTGAACGCGGCGAGGTTGACCTTGACGCGCTGCCACGGGGTGAGGGGCAGCGAACGCAGCGAGCCGCGGGCGAAGCGGCGCTCCAGGTAGTACTGGCCGACGCTGAACACACTGGTCATCACGATGTACCAGATGGACGCGACGAACAGCATCTCCATCACCGCGTACGACGTGGAGCCGATCTGCGAGGTGGAGCGGAGCAGTTCGTTGTACGTCACCGCGTAGACGAGCGACGAGGTCTTCAGCATGTTGATGAACTCGTTGCCGGTCGGCGGGATGATCACCCGCAGCGCCTGCGGGAGGACCACGCGGCGCATGGTCTTCGCCTGGGTCATGCCCAGCGCGTGCGAGGCCTCGGTCTGGCCCTCGTCGACGGACTGGATGCCCGCGCGGCAGATCTCCGCCATGTAGGCGGCCTCGTTCAGCGCCAGGCCCAGCAGGGCGCACATGAACGGGGTCATGACGTCCGTCATCTCGTCCTTGTAGATGAACGGGATGTTCAGGACCGGGAAGATCAGCGCCAGGTTGAACCAGAGCAGCAGCTGTACGTAGACCGGGGTACCCCGGAAGAACCAGATGTACAGCCAGGCCACCCAGCTGGTGACCGGGTTCCTCGACAGCCGCATCACGGCGAGCACGACGCCGAGGATCACGCCGAGCACCATCGCGAGGACGCTGATCAGCAGGGTGCGGCCCGCACCGGCGATGACGTTGCTGTCGAACAGCTTGTCGCCGACGGCCTGCCACTGGATGTCGCCCTGCGAGAAGGCGTATCCGAGGGCGACGAGGAGGCCGATCACCACGACGCCGCTGATCCAACGGCCGACATGGCGGACGGGAATGGCCTTGATGTTCTCCGGGGCCGTGGTGGCGGCCTTGGAGACGGACACCTGGCCGGCCGGTGGGGCGGCGGGTGCCTTGTCGAACTTGTCAGTCATCGTGACTGCCCTTCAGTGGAGCGTCCGGTCACTTGCCGCCGTTGATGGCGGCCTTGTCGATCGCTCCCGTACCGGCGCCCCACTTGTCGAGGACCTTCTGGTACGAACCGTCGGCGATGATCGCGTCGACGGCCTCCTTCAGGGCGTCGCGCAGGCCGGTGTTGGTCTTCTTGACGGCGATGCCGAACGGGCCGGCGTCGACCTGCTCGCCCACGACCTCGAACGCGTTGCCGCCGTCGGCCTTGCGGGCCAGGTCGACCGCGACCGGGTAGTCGTTGACACCGGCGACCGCACCGCCGGACTTCACGCGGGTCTGGGCCTCGGTGTCGTTCTCGAAGGACTCGATCTTGATGGCCTTCTCGCCGCCGTCCGTACAGGCCTTCGACTGCTTCTTGAGGGCCTCCTCGTACGTGGTGCCGCGCTGCACCGCCGCGGGCTTGCCGCACAGGTCCTCGATGGACTTGATGTTCTGCGGGTTGCCCTTCTTGGTGTACACAGCCGTACCGGCGAGGAAGTAGTCGACGAAGTCGACGCCCTCGCCCAGCTTCTTGCCCGAGTCGTCCAGACCCTCCTGGCGCTGCTTGTTGTCCGTGATCGACGACATCGCGATGTCGTGGCGGCCGGAGTTCAGGGCGGTGATGAGGCCGTCGAAGGAACCCGAGGTGAACTCGAACTTCACGCCGAGCTGCTTGCCGAGCGCGTCGGCCAGATCGGGGTCGACACCCACGATCTTCCCGTTCTCCACGGACTCCATCGGGGCGTATTCGGCATTCGTGCCGACCTTGATCACACCGGACTTCTGGTACTTCTCCGGCAGCTTCGAGAAGAGCGGAGCGCCGCTCTTGGTCTCCTTGCCGCTGCCGCTCTCCTGGGACGCGCTGTCGGTCTGGTCGCCACAGGCGGTGAGCAGCAGGGAGCCGGCGACCGCGATGGCGCCGATCGCCGCAATCCGGGACTTCGCGGTCGTACGACGCGTGGTGCTTGCGGTCATGTCGGGATCCTCCGGCAGGTGAGGGTGAGGTGCTGGTGGGGCGGCTTGGCACGCACCTTCGAGTGTCGCCACCTCGTGTGAACGGCATCCTGCCATTCGGACTGGCCCATTCAGGGGTCCTGCCATGTCAAAATCGGATAACGGGCGACCCCCGAACATCAACGGCCGGTACCTCGGGACCGGACCTTCTGTGGGGATTCATTCCTCGCGCCGGAGAATCTTCGGCACGTCTCGACTGGTGGACGGCATTTATACCGGTTTGCCGACTTGTCCAGATATTCGACTATGAGTCACGTCACCGCGTCGATATGGACTCGTCCGTAACACCGTTCGTCCGGTAAGAAAGACGTTTACACCCCTCATCCGGGGCCCAGGGCGCGTGTGCGGCGCGCCCGCGCGTACGTACCTCTCCCTGCCCGGGCGGGCCAACCGCCCGGCGCGGGGCACGTACGCGGTGCCCGCCCACCCCTCCTCAACCAGGAGTGGCCACCCTCAAACGATGAAGACTTAAGGGGTCAACACCATGGCAGCGGAGATCGTCAATCCTCGCAGCGACAGCACCATCGACGGCGCCACCGACCGTGGCATCGAGCGCACCAGCGCGGCGGACACGGGGGCCGACGAGCCCTTCGATCCGGCCTTCGCCCTCCACCGGGGCGGGAAGATGGCCGTGCAGGCCACCGTCCCGATCCGGGACAAGGACGACCTTTCCCTGGCGTACACGCCCGGAGTGGCGAAAGTGTGCAGCGCCATCGCCGACAACCCCGAGCTCGTCCACGACTACACCTGGAAGTCCCAGGTCGTGGCCGTCGTGACGGACGGCACCGCCGTGCTCGGCCTCGGCGACATCGGGCCCGAGGCGTCCCTCCCCGTGATGGAGGGCAAGGCCATCCTCTTCAAGCAGTTCGGCGGCGTCGACGCGGTGCCGATCGCGCTCGCGACCACCGACGCCGACGAGATCGTCGACACCGTCGTGCGGCTCGCCCCCTCCTTCGGCGGGGTCAACCTGGAGGACATCTCGGCGCCCCGCTGCTTCGAGATCGAGCGCAAGCTCCAGGAGCGGCTGGACATTCCGGTCTTCCACGACGACCAGCACGGCACCGCGGTCGTCACCCTCGCCGCCCTGCGCAACGCCGCGAAGCTCTCCGGCCGGACGCTCGGCGATCTGCGCGGCGTCATCTCCGGCGCGGGCGCGGCGGGCGTGGCCATCGCCAAGTTCCTGCTGGAGGCGGGGATCGGCGACATCGCGGTGGCCGACCGCAAGGGCATCGTCAGCCGCGACCGCGACGACCTCACCGAGGTCAAGCGCGAGCTGGCGGAGCTGACGAACCGGGCGGGCCTGTCCGGCTCGCTCGAGCAGGCGCTCGCCGGTGCGGACGTCTTCATCGGCGTCTCCGGCGGTACGGTCCCGGAGGCGGCGGTGGCCTCGATGGCCCCCGGTGCGTACGTCTTCGCGATGGCCAACCCGAATCCGGAGGTCCACCCGGAGGTCGCGCACAAGTACGCGGCCGTCGTGGCGACCGGGCGGTCCGACTTCCCGAACCAGATCAACAACGTGCTGGCGTTCCCGGGGATCTTCGCGGGTGCGCTCCAGGTGCGGGCCTCGCGGATCACGGAGGGCATGAAGATCGCCGCGGCGAACGCGTTGGCCGATGTGGTCGGCGATGAGCTGGCGGCGGACTACGTGATTCCGTCCCCGTTCGACGAGCGGGTCGCGCCGGCGGTCACTGCTGCGGTGGCCGCCGCCGCGCGGGCTGAGGGTGTGGCTCGGCGCTGAGGTTGTTGCCGAGCGGAGTGTGAAGGGCGGGGCCTGTAGCGGTACGGGCCCCGCCTTTGCGTTTCCGCCTTGCGGCGATGAGGCCCGCACATCCAGCCCCGGCGGTGATTGAGGAGCGGGGGGCCCGAATCACCAGCCCCTGCGGCGATTGAGCAGCGGGGGGCTGGGGGCGGAGCCCCGGGGCGCTGCCCCGGACCCCGCTCCTCAATCGCCGCAGGGGCTGAGTGGTGCGGCTCTTGCGTCGGAGGGGGTGAGTGGTGCGGCTCAAGTGCCGGAGGGGCTGTGTGGTGCGGTTCTTGCGTCGGAGGGGCTCAAGGGTGCGGCTCAAGCGCCGCAGGGGCTCAGGGGTGCCGCTCAAGCGCCGCAGGGATTGATTCGCCGCTGGAGGGCTCAAGGGTGCGGGCCCACCTCAGTTGGTGTGCGTCACACGCGGAGGCGGTTACGTGGGCGCCCCGCCCCGCCTATCGTCGACCCATGTTCGCCGCCTACGCAGCCCGCATCGACCCCGACCAGCCCCTCACCGGCCTGGAGCTGGGCGATCGCCCGGCTCCCGAGGCGCGTCCCGGGTGGAGTACCGTCACCGTCCGGGCCGCCTCCCTCAACCACCACGACCTCTGGTCCCTGCGCGGCGTCGGCCTGTCGCAGGACCGGCTGCCGATGATCCTCGGCTGCGACGCGGCCGGCGTCGACCAGGACGGCAACGAGGTCGTCCTGCACTCCGTCATCGGGCAGTCCGGGCACGGCGTCGGGCCCGACGAGCCGCGCTCCATCCTCACCGAGCGCTACCAGGGCACCTTCGCGGAGCAGGTCACCGTCCCCACCTGGAACATCCTGCCCAAGCCGAAGGAGCTCAGCTTCGCCGAGGCCGCCTGCCTGCCCACCGCCTGGCTCACCGCGTACCGCATGCTGTTCACCAACGCCGGGGTGCGGCCCGGGGACTCCGTGCTCGTCCAGGGCGCCGGCGGCGGGGTCGCCACCGCCGCGATCGTGCTCGGGAAGGCCGCCGGGCTGCGGGTCTTCGCCACCAGCCGGGACAAGGCCAAGCGCGAGCGGGCGGTCGAACTCGGCGCGCTGGAGGCGTACGAGCCCGGCGCCCGGCTTCCGCAGCGCGTGGACGCCGTCATCGAGACCGTGGGGGCCGCCACCTGGTCCCACTCCGTGAAGTCGCTGCGTCCCGGCGGCACCCTCGTCATCTCCGGGGCCACCAGCGGCGACCGGCCCACGCACGCCGAGCTGACCCGGATCTTCTTCCTGGAACTGAGGGTCGTCGGCTCCACCATGGGGTCCAAGGACGAGCTGGAGGACCTGCTCGCGTTCTGCGCGACCACCGGGGTGCGTCCGGTCATCGACGAGGTGCTGCCGCTGGACCGGGCCCGTGAGGGATTCCGACGACTGGAGTCCGGCGACCTGTTCGGGAAGATCGTGCTCACGCCGACCGCCTAGGACCGACAGAAACTTGTCCGTTCCGCATACTTGAACAAGTCTCAGCTTTGCTGGTGAGATGCGGCCCATGCGAATGGGCAGAGCACTCATGGCACTTGTCGTCGCGTCCGTGCTCGCGGCGGGGGCCCTCGCCCCCGCCGCCTCGGCGCGCCCCGCACCGGTCTCCCTCTCCGCGGCCTCGTCCCCTTCCTCGTACGAACGCGCCATTCCGCCCCTGGTCGACGACCGCGGGCGCACCCTCACCCTGCGCGGCTGGAACGTCGAGGACAAGGCGAACCGCGGCGAGGACGCCCTCAGCGCCATCACCGAACGGCACTTCCGCGACCTGCGGGCAGGCGGCTTCAACTTCGCCCGGCTACTGGTCTTCTGGGACGATCTGGAGCCCCGGCGCGGCCAGTACAGCGTGCGCTACCTCCACAAGATCGAGCGCATCCTCGACTGGGCCCACAAGCACCGCGTCCACGTCCTCATCGACGCCCATCAGGACGTCTTCGGGCCCGCTTTCGGGCACCGCGGTATCCCGGAATGGGCCACCAGGACCGACGGGCTGCCGTTCACCCCGAACCCCGACGACTGGTTCTCGGAGTATTTCCAGCCCGCCGTGCAGCGGGCCTTCACCCACCTCTACGAGGACCCCGACCTGCGACGCGCCCAGGCCGCCATGTGGCAGGTCCTCGCCGACCGTTTCGGCCGCCACGCCGCCGTCATCGGCTACGACCTGATCAACGAGCCCATGGGGGAGCTGCGGGAGGGCGAGGACCTGCCGACCGCCGCCCGCCGGATCGAGGCCGAGCACCTCACGCCCATGTACAACCGGCTCGCCCGCGCCGTGCGCACGAAGGACCGCGACACCTGGATCTTCGTCGAGCCGACCCCCATCGTCGGCGAGGGCGTACCCACCGGACTCGGCCGGATCGAGGACAACCGGACCGTCTACGCCCCGCACTTCTACAACACCGCCATGGAGGCGGGCGCGGACTACGACCCGGACGCCGGCTGGATCGAGGCGTACGAGGCCGCCGTCACCGCCTACCCGGCCCGCCACCGGATGCCCGTGGTCGTGGGGGAGTGGGGACCGCTCAACAACGCCCTCCCCAACATGGGCCGCTTCTACCGCGAGGCCCTCGTCTCCCTGAACCGCTACAGCTCCGGCTGGGCGGGGTATGTCTGGTGCTACGGCGGCGGCTACTGCGCGGTCGACGAGCGCGGCCGCTTCCGTACGAACAAGGAGCGGACCGCCACCCCGTACGCCCCGGCCGTCGCGGGAACCGTCCGCTCCGACACGTACGACGCGGGCACCCGCGTCTACCGCCTCGCCTACAAGGCCGCCGCCCGGCCCGGGGTGACGGAACTGTCGCTTCCGCCCACGCCCCAGGGGTGGCGTGTCACCGTCACCGGGCCGGCGCGTGTCCTCGGCTCCTCGGCGCGCGGTGGCGGGCCGGTCGTCCTCGCGTGGCCCGGTAGTGAGGTGGTCGTGACCGTGCGGGAAGCTGGGCCGCATGGACGAACTGAACACCTCTGAAGGGTTTCTGCTGCGCCCCTGGCTGCCCGACGACGCCTCGGCGGTGCTCCGCGCCTTCGCCCCGGCCGAGATGGACCGCCAGACGGACCGGCCCGTGGACGACCGGTCCGGGGCGCTGGCCTGGATCGCGGAACGCGCCCGCGAGCGAGGGGCGCGCACCGGCTACTCCTGGGCTGTCGTGGGGGAGGAGGGCGAGGCGCTCGGCTGTGTGGCGCTCAACGTCGTCAACCGGGCGCATGACGGCGGCTGGGTCTCCTACTGGACCACCGCGTCCGCCCGCGGCCGGGGCGTCGCCCCGGCCGGTGTGCGGGCCCTCGCGCGCTGGGCCTTCGACGAGCTCGGGCTGTACCGCCTGGAGCTGGGGCACCGCACCGACAACGTCGCCTCCTGCCGGGTCGCGACCCGGTCCGGATTCGCGCCCGAGGGCATCGAGCGGGCCAAGCTGCGGTACGGCAAGGTCCGGTACGACGTCGAACGGCACGCGCGCCTCGCCGACGACGATGTCAACTTCGATTGACGAGCGATGGGTGTCAATGTAGGTTGACGTCATGACCGAAGCAACGGATCTGGCCGCGCGCGCCGGTGACCGCGACCCCCGTGTCGGGCTCCGGGCGGTGGCCGCGCTGCGGCGGCTGCTGGAGCAGCTCGAAGCCGTACAAGTCGGAAGCGCCCGTGCTCAGGGCTGGTCCTGGCAGGAGATCGCCGCCGAGCTGGGTGTCAGCCGGCAGGCCGTGCACAAGAAGTACGGGAGGCGTTGATGTTCGAGCGATTCACCCGGGGGGCCCGTGCCACCGTGCAGGGCGCCGTGGCCCAGGCCGAGCGGGCCGGGGCCGGCTCGGTCACCGAGGAACACCTGCTGCTCGCACTGCTGGAACAGGAGGGCGGCCGGGCCGCGTTCGCCGTCACCGCACTCGGCCTCCACGACCGCCGCGCCTCCCTGGACGCCGCCTTCGCCGAGGCCCGCCGCCGCGGCGGCCTGACCAGGGCCGACACCGACGCCCTCGCCGGCATCGGGATCGACCTCGGCGCGATCGTCTCCCGTGTCGAAGGAGCCCACGGCGAGGGGGTCCTGGACGCCGAGCGGCGCGGCCGCCGGTGGTGGTGGTCCGGGCACCGCCCCTTCACCCCGGGGGCGAAGACCGTGCTGGAGAACGCGCTCCGGGTGGCCCTCGGCCGCGGTGACCGGTTCATCGGCGAGGAACACCTGCTCCTGGCCCTCACCGCGAAGCCCGGAGTCGTCGCCGACGTCCTCGCCGACCACGGCGCGACCCACACGGCCGTGCAGCGCGCGCTCTACGGCTCCGTCGCCGACGGGGGCGACGGCGGTGACGGGGAAGGCGGCGCCGGCCAGGGGCACGCACAGGCCGGGTGAAGGGCGGGCGAGCCCAGGGCTCATCCCGGCTGGGTCGCCCCGCCCCTCACGCCCGCGCCCCTCAGCCCCTGTCCTCGTCCTCCGCTCTCAGCAGCGCCTCGATCCGCGCCGCCGCCTCGCCCAGATGGCGGCGGGCCTCCGCGAGCCGGATCTCCGTCACCCCGTGATCGCGCGCCGTGTCCCGGATGCCGTCGCGGAAACGGTCCAGCAGGCGGTCCAGATCGCGCACCGGGTCGCCGGTCGCCGGCATGTCCTGACCCCAGTCCGCACCGGGGGCCGGGTCCTGGACCGGCGGGGCGGTCTCCGGCCCGGGCTTGCCGAACGGAGGCCAGGCGCCGGACCGGGCGAAGCCGCCGAGCTGTCCGGTGATCTCCGCCAGGCCCTCCCGTACGCCGGAGGGCCAGTCGCCCCGGGCGAAGTGCTCCTGCACCTGGCGGGCGGCGGTCTGCATCTGCTCGCGCGCCTTCTCCTGGGCCTCCTTGGCCTGGCGGCGGGCCTGCTGGGCGTCCTCGCGGGCGCGCCGGGACTCGTCCTTCGCCCGGCGGGCCTGCTCCTTCCACTCCTGCTTGGCCCGGCGCAGCTCCTCCTTCGCCGTGCGCCACGCCTCGCTGTCGCCGAGGTCGCCCAGATTGCCGAAGTCACCGAAGGGGGAGGAGGGGTCGCCCTTCGCCTTTCCGGTCCCGGTCCCGGTCCCCGGTCCCGCCTTCGTACCGTGCCGGGACTCCGATGCCGCCGCCCGCATGTCGCTGCGGAGCCGGCCCGCCGCGCCCCGTACGTCGTCGCGGATCTCGGCCGCCAGCTCGGAGAGCGAGTCGCGGATCTCCAGCTCCAGGTCGGCCAGTTCGCCGCTGCGGCCCGCCAGCTCCTCGCGGCCGGCGTCGGTGATCGAGTAGACCTTGCGGCCGCCCTCGGTGGCATGGGTGACCAGGCCCTCGGCCTCCAGCTTGGCCAGCCGCGGGTAGACCGTGCCGGCGGACGGGGCGTAGAGGCCCTGGAAGCGCTCCTCCAGCAGGCGGATGATCTCGTAGCCGTGGCGCGGAGCCTCGTCCAGGAGCTTGAGGAGATACAGGCGCAGGCGGCCGTGGGCGAATACGGGGGGCATGTCAGAGAACCTTTCCGGTGGGCTCGGCGGCGTACGCGTCGTCCTCGGCGGGCGGCCTGCGCAGGAGGGCGATCGAACCGGACACGGTCGTCGCCCGCAGGGTCCCCGTCCCCGCGCCCAGCGTGCCGGTGATCTTCTTCGCGCCCCACTGTCCGCCGACCCGCAGGTCCTCGAAGGCGTTGGAGACGGCGCCGCTCGCGGTGTTGGCCTCGACCTTCGCGTCCGCCGGGTGCGGCAGCCGGATCGCGATCTCGCCGGACACCGTGGTCAGCCGGATGTCCGTCGGCTTCCCGGACGGGTCGACGTCCAGCACCATGTCGCCGCTGACCGACTCGGCCCGGACCGAGGCCCCCGCCCCGTCGATCACCGTCAGATCACCGGCCACGGACTGGAAGCGCAGGTCCCCCGTGACGCTCTGGGCCTCCAGGCTGCCCGACACCGACTCCCCGCGCACCGCACCGGTCAGCCCGACGAGCGTGGAGTCCCCGGTGATGCCGCGGACCTCGGTGCGGCCGCTGATGCCCGAGACGACGGCCCCCGCGCCGATCACGCCGACCTCGACCGAGGCCGTGGCGGGCACGACGAGCGAGACGACGGCGCTGCGGCGGCGGCCCTTCGGGTCGAGCCAGCGCAGGAGGTCCTGCCAGGGCAGATCCTCGTACGCCACGGTGAGCCGGCCGTCCTCCTGGGTCACGATCAGCGGCGGCCCCTCGATCGCGGAGACCTCCAGCCGTGCGCCCGGCTCGTCGGTCCCGACGACGTTGACCGCACCGTCGACGACACGCACCTGGAGCGCCGCCACCGGATCGTCGAAGGAGAGCTTCCGCGGCTCATCGATGGTCCATGTCGACACAGGCATGGATGTGACCTCCCGGGAAGCGTGGCAACGCAACATATCGCGTCTCGTGAAGAACACGATATATCGCGGATGGGGGAAGTCAAGGGATGTCGTGTCCCGTCAGAGGTCGGCACCATGCCCGCAACGCCATCAAATATGGGCAAATTGCCCTAGCGTATGAGCCATGAACGCGACATCCACCGGGGCTCTCCTGCTGTGCCGGGCCGACCCCGAGACCGTACGGCCGCTCGCCCACCTGCTGCGCGAGCCGATGCTGCTGGTCCGCGCGGGCGAGGAGTGGAGTGCGCTCGTCCCGGAGGGGAAGCCCTGGCGGGCCGGGGGAGCGGAGCAGGACGCCGAGCCGGTCGACCGGGTCATCGGCGGCTGGGCCACCGCGCTCGCCGTCGGCTCCACCTGGCCGGTGCTCGCCCTGTGGTGGGACGCCGACCGGGCCGGATACACCCTCGCCGCCGGATTCCGCCGGCCCGTGGGGTACGTCTGGCTGAAGGACGGCACCCCGGTGGGCGAGGACGAGGCCATGCGCACCTTCGCCGCCCGGCTCGGCCTCGACCCGGTGCTGGACGTACAGGCGCTGGAGCAACTGACCCGCCCCGATCCGGAAAGCGACGCGGAGGCCCGGCTGCGCGGACTGCTCGCCGTCCTCACCGGCACCGGACTGGCCCTTCCCGCCGGGCTCTCCCCGGGCGAGAGCGCCGACCGGCTGCGCAGCGTCGCGGCGGCGCAACGCCAGGTGGACCGCGTCGAGTGGGCCGGCTGGCGCGACGCCGTGCGCGTCGAACTGGACGCGGTTGAGAGCAGCCGGGTCGGCCCGTGGGTACGCGGCCCCCGCGCCCGGGCCGTGGCCGCCGTCCAGCTCGCGGCCGGACTACCGCTCCTGCTCTGGGGCGCGCGACGCCGCAGCGGCGGCTGGGCGGCGGCCGGGGCGGTGCTGCTGGCCCAGGGCGCGCTGGGGCTCCTCTACGAGCGGGCCAGGGCGGGTACTTCCTAGGGCGCCGAGGATCACTCGTCCTCGTCGTCCTCGTCGTCCAGCCGGGCCAGCCAGGTCGCCAGGCGCTCGACGGGCACCTCGAAGTCGGGGTTGAGATCGACGAACGTCCGCAGCTGCTCGGCGAGCCACTCGAAGGTGACCTCCTCCTCGCCGCGCCGCTTCTCCAGTTCCTCGATGCCACGGTCCGTGAAGTACATGAGAGAAGGATATCCAGCGGTCGAACGCCGGGGACCCGGCCCCGCGACAAGCGCGGAACCGGGTCCCCGGGGTGTTCAGCCGTGCGGTCCTCAGGCCTCGAAGACCTCGTTGACCAGCTGCGTCTGCTCCGCCTGGTGGCGCTTGGCCGAGCCGACCGCCGGGGACGAGCCGTGCGGCCGCGAGATGCGGCGCAGGCGCTCGCCGTGCGGCACGTCCGCGCCGACCGCGAGGTCCAGGTGGTCGATCAGGTTGAGCGCGATGAACGGCCACGCACCCTGGTTCGCCGGCTCCTCCTGCGCCCACAGGTACTTCTCGGCGTTCGGGTACTTCGCGATCTCGGCCTGGATCTCCGCACCCGGCAGGGGGTACAGCCGCTCCAGCCGGATGATCGCGGTCTCCGTGTCGCCCCGCTTCTCCCGCTCGGCGTCCAGGTCGTAGTACAGCTTGCCCGAGACGAAGACGACCTTGCGGACGTCCTCGGCCTTGACCGACGCGTCGCCGATCACCGGGCGGAAGCCGCCGGTGGTGAACTCCTCGATGGACGAGGCCGCCGCCTTCAGACGCAGCATCGACTTCGGGGTGAAGACGATGAGCGGCTTGTGGTGCGGGTTGTGCACCTGCCAGCGCAGCAGGTGGAAGTAGTTCGACGGCAGGGTCGGCATCGCGACCGTCATGTTGTCCTGCGCGCACATCTGGAGGAAGCGCTCCGGGCGGGCGGAGCTGTGGTCCGGGCCCTGGCCCTCGTAACCGTGCGGCAGGAGCAGCGTGACGCCGGAGGTCTGGCCCCACTTCTGCTCGGCCGAGGAGATGAACTCGTCGACGACGGTCTGCGCGCCGTTGACGAAGTCACCGAACTGGGCCTCCCAGATGACCAGCGACTCCGGACGGGCCAGCGAGTAGCCGTACTCGAAGCCCATCGCCGCGTACTCGCTGAGCAGCGAGTCGTAGACGTTGTACCGGGCCTGGTCGTCCGCCAGGTACAGCAGCGGGGTGTAGTCCTCGCCGGTGACCTGGTCGACCAGGACCGCGTGGCGCTGGCCGAACGTGCCGCGTCGGGTGTCCTGGCCGGCGAGCCGGACCGGGGTGCCCTCCATCAGCAGCGAACCGATGGCCAGGGTCTCGCCCATGCCCCAGTCGATCGTGGCGTTCTCCACCGAGGCCGCGCGACGCTGCATCTGCGGCATCAGACGGGGGTGGACGGTGATCCCGTCGGGGATGTTGACCTGCGACTCGGCGATCCGCTTCACGACCTCGGCGGAGACGGCCGTCTCGACGGCCACCGGGAACGCGGCCTGCGGCTCCGGGACGTGCGGGGCCGCGGGCTGGGAGGTGGCCTCGCGGACCTCGGCGAAGACCTTCTCCAGCTGACCCTGGAAGTCCTGGAGCGCCTGCTCCGCCTCTTCCAGCGTGATGTCGCCACGACCGATGAGGGACTCGGTGTAGAGCTTGCGCACCGAGCGCTTCTTGTCGATCAGGGTGTACATCTGCGGGTTGGTGAACTCCGGGTTGTCGCCCTCGTTGTGACCGCGGCGGCGGTAGCAGATGAGGTCGATGACGACGTCCTTGTTGAACGCCTGCCGGAACTCGAAGGCGAGCCGCGCGACGCGGACCACGGCCTCCGGGTCGTCGCCGTTGACGTGGATGATCGGCGCCTCGATCATGCGCGCCACGTCGGTGGCGTACATCGAGGAGCGCGAGGACTCCGGGGCGGCGGTGAAGCCGACCTGGTTGTTGATCACCACGTGCACGGTGCCGCCGGTGCGGTAGCCGCGCAGCTGCGACATGTTGAGTGTCTCGGCGACGACGCCCTGGCCCGCGAACGCCGCGTCGCCGTGGAGCGCGACCGGCAGGACCGTGAAGTCCGTGCCGCCCTTGTTGATGATGTCCTGCTTGGCGCGGGCGATGCCCTCCAGGACCGGGTCGACCGCCTCCAGGTGCGAGGGGTTGGCGGCCAGCGAGACCTTGATCTGCTCGCCGTCCAGACCGGTGAAGGTGCCCTCGGCGCCCAGGTGGTACTTGACGTCGCCGGAGCCGTGCATCGAGCGCGGGTCGAGGTTGCCCTCGAACTCGCGGAAGATCTGCGCGTACGACTTGCCGACGATGTTCGCCAGGACGTTCAGACGGCCGCGGTGGGCCATGCCGATGACGACCTCGTCGAGGCGGGCCTCGGCGGCGGAGTCGATGACCGCGTCGAGCAGCGGGATGACGGACTCGCCGCCCTCCAGCGAGAACCGCTTCTGGCCGACGTACTTCGTCTGCAGGAAGGTCTCGAACGCCTCCGCGGCGTTCAGCCGGCGCAGGATGCGCAGCTGCTCCTCGCGCTCGGGCTTCGGGCGCGGGCGCTCCACCCGGTCCTGGAGCCACTTGCGCTGCTTCGGGTCCTGGATGTGCATGAACTCGATGCCGGTGGTGCGGCAGTACGACTCACGCAGCACGCCGAGGATGTCGCGGAGCTTCATCATCGTCTTGCCGGCGAACCCGCCGACCGCGAAGTCCCGCTCCAGGTCCCACAGGGTGAGGCCGTGCTCGGTGATGTCCAGGTCGGGGTGCTTGCGCTGGTGGTACTCCAGCGGGTCGGTGTCGGCCATGACGTGGCCGCGGACCCGGTAGGAGTGGATCAGCTCGAAGACCCGCGCGGCCTTGGTGACGTCGTCGTCGTGCGAGGCGTCGATGTCCTTGAGCCAGCGGACCGGCTCGTAGGGGATGCGCAGCGCCTTGAAGATCTCGTCGTAGAACTCGTTCTCGCCGAGCAGCAGCTGGGACAGGACGCGCAGGAACTCGCCGGAGGCGGCGCCCTGGATCACCCGGTGGTCGTAGGTCGACGTGAGCGTCATGACCTTCGAGATGCCGAGCTTGTTGAGGGTGTCCTGCGAGGTGCCCTGGAACTCCGCCGGGTAGTCCATCGCGCCGACGCCCATGATGAGGCCCTGACCGGGCATCAGGCGGGGCACCGAGTGGACGGTGCCGATGCCGCCGGGGTTGGTCAGCGAGGCGGTGACACCGGTGAAGTCGTCCATGCCGAGCTTGCCGATGCGGGCGCGCCGGACGATGTCCTCGTACGCCTGCCAGAACTCGAAGAAGTTGAGGGTCTCGGCCTTCTTGATGGCCGCGACGACCAGCTGGCGGTCGCCGTTCGGCTTCACCAGGTCGATGGCCAGACCCAGGTTGACGTGCTCCGGCTTGACCAGGGTCGGCTTGCCGTCCTTCTCCGCGAAGGAGTGGTTCATCGACGGCATGGCCTTGAGGGCCTGCACCATCGCGTACCCGATGAGGTGCGTGAAGGAGATCTTCCCGCCGCGGGCGCGCTTGAGGTGGTTGTTGATGACGATGCGGTTGTCGAAGAGCAGCTTCACCGGGACCGCGCGGACGGACGTGGCCGTCGGCAGCTCCAGCGAGGCGTTCATGTTCTTCGCGACGGCGGCCGAGGGCCGCGCAGCGTCACGTACTCCGGTCCGGCCGGGGCCTCGGTGGACTCGTCTGCCTTGGGCTTCGCCTGGGCGGGCGCGGCGGCGGGCTTCGCGGCCGCGGGCTTCGCCTCGGCGGGGGCGGCCTTCGCCGGAGCGGGCGCGGCCTTGGCCGGAGCCGGCTGCGCGGGGGCGGCCGGAGCGGCGGCGGGCGCCGCCTTCGCCGGAGCCGGAGCGGCGGCCTGAGCGGGCGCGGCCGGGGCGGCGGCCTCGGTCACCGGGGCCCCCGAGGCCCCGGGAGCGGGCTTGTCCGCCGTGCCGGCGGCACCCGGCTTGTAGTCGGCGAAGAAGTCCCACCAGGCACGATCGACCGAACTGGGGTCCTGGAGGTACTGCTGGTAGATCTCGTCGACGAGCCATTCATTGGCGCCGAAAGCCGCGGCCGGATTGGTACCCGGGCTGGCTTGGTCGGTCGAGACGCTTGAGTTACTGGGGGACTGAGACGACACGGCGGCAACCGCCCTCTTCCGCTTCACAAGGTGATGGACAGCGGAAATCAAGGCTACGCCCCCCGAACCGTTCCTTGCAGGCCGGGCCGGTGCTTCGTCGTGCACATCACATCGAAGGGCGGGTTTCGGCGCAGGAAATGGCGGGAAACAAGCGAGGTTCCACTGCACTTCGGGTACGCAGGACCGTGGACACGGCCGTGTGACCGCATCCCCTTGAGGCCCCTTGCTGGCAGGACACGTATGAACGTGCCCTTCCGGTTCGACCCTATGCCAACACGACCGTCAACCGCGCTGCTCGGGGATTCCCGGAAGGGTGACCTGGATCCGGCAGCCTCGTACGGATTCGGCCACACCGATCCGGCCGCCGTGCAGATCGACCGCCCACCGGGCGATGGCGAGCCCGAGGCCCGTACCGCCGTCGCTGCCCGGACCCTGCGGGGAGGGCGCCTGGCCCCGGTTGAAACGCTCGAACACCCGGTGGCGCTCCGCCTCCGGGATGCCCGGCCCCTCGTCGACGACTTCCAGCTCCAGCGACTCCGGACAGGCCCCGCGCCGCGCCAGCACCGTCACCCGGCCGTGCGGCGGGCTGTGCTTGACCGCGTTGTCGATGAGGTTCGCGACCACCTGGTGCAGCCGCTCGGCGTCCGCGTGCGCGGTGAGCTCCGGCGGCGAGACGTCCAGATGCAGATGGACGTCCGTACGGGAGTGATTGCCCGAACCCGACGACAGGCGTCGCTGGGAGGCCGCGAGATTGGCCTCCTTCAGTACGCCCGACAGATACGGCCACACCTCGAAACGGCGTGCCTTGAGGGCGACGACCCCGTTGTCCAGGCGCGACAGGTCCAGCAGCGTCTCGACCAGCCGGCCCAGCCGCTCCGTCTGCTTCAGCGCCGTGCGCATCGTCTCCGGATCGGCGGCGGACACCCCGTCCACCACGTTCTCCAGCACGGCTCTGAGCGCCGCGATGGGGGTACGGAGCTCATGGCTGACGTTGGCGACCAGCTCTTTTCGATGCCGGTCCTCCGCCTCCAGATCGTCCGCCATGCGGTTGATCGTCTGCGCCAGGTCGCCCAGCTCGTCCCGCCGCCCGGCGCCGCTCACCCGGCGCGTGTAGTCGCCGTGCGAGATCGACCGGGCCACCGCTCTCATCTCGTCCAGCGGCGCGGTCAGACCGTGCGCCACGAACTGGGTGATCAGCAGCGTCGCGATCACCGAGAACACGGTGATGAACTGGAACTCGGTCCGGGTCCGCAGAGCGACGATCAGCAGTCCGGTCGTGATGAACACCGAGACCACGACGAGCGTGCCCAGCTTGGCCTTGATGGAGAAGGGCCGCATTCCGGGCCCTGGCCAGGTCATGGCGCCGGAGTCTCCAGGGCGTAGCCCACCCCGTGCACGGTACGGATCCGCTCCGCGCCGATCTTCCGGCGCAGCGCCTTGATGTGGCTGTCGACCGTACGGGTGCCCGAGGCGTCCGCCCAGTCCCACACCTCGGCCAGCAGCTGCTCCCGGGAGAGCACCGCGCGCGGGGTGTTGGCGAGGCAGACCAGCAGGTCGAACTCGGTCGGCGTGAGGTGGACGTCCTCGGCGCGCACCCGGACCCGGCGCTGCGCGTGGTCGATCTCCAGCTCACCCAGGCGCAGTATCCCGCTGCGCGGGGTGACGGCGGCCAGCGCCGCCCGCTCCACCCGGCGCAGCAGCACGTGCACCCGGGCGGCCAGCTCCCGCATGGAGAACGGCTTGGTCATGTAGTCGTCGGCGCCGACCCCGAGCCCGACCAGCATGTCGGTCTCGTCGTCGCGTGCGGTGAGCATGAGCACCGGCACCGGGCGGGACGCCTGCACCCGGCGGCAGACCTCCAGGCCGTCGAAGCCCGGAAGCATGATGTCGAGCACCATCAGGTCGGGCTGCCAGGCCTCGGCCGCGTCCACGGCCGCGGGGCCGTCCAGCGCGGTCTGCACCAGGAAGCCCTCCGCCCGCAGCCGGGCGGAAATGGCGTCGACGATCGTGGCGTCGTCCTCGACCACCAGCACCCGGCGCTGAGCCCCCGGGGTGGCCGCGACGCCGTTGTGGGTGGTGTGTGTCTGTTCCATCGCCCCGCCCCTGCCCGTTCTCGCGTGGGCCATTCCCCCGCGAGGCACGGTCTTCGCTCGTGGATTTCGTGGGTGATCCCGTGTGCCGGTCAGCAGCGTAAAGGCAGCGGAGGCCTCCCGGCTACGCAGGGTGTTGCCCCGGGGGCATGAGTTCGGGCCGTTCGGGCGGCCGGATCGTCGGCCTTGTGGCGGTTGGCCCGTGCCATCGCCGGGCCGCGCATACCGGGAGGGGGTTCAGCCGGCCCGGAGTGCGAGATGGACCACGTCGGGCACACCTCGGGCAACGGCCACTTCTTCCGTCCGAACCCCGCTGAACCCGGCATTCCGCAATGCCTGTTCGAAGACGGGCGACGGCTGCGCGGACCAGACGGCGAGGACGCCGCCCGGGGTCAGCCGGTCGTGGCAGTGCGCCAGACCGGCGGGGGTGTAGAGGCTCTCATTGCTCTCCGTGACCGTCCAGCCGGGCCCGTTGTCGATGTCCAGGCAGAGCGCGTCGTAACGCTCCGTGGTGGTACGGAGGTGGGCGACCAGGTCCGTGTGCAGGATCCCGGTCCTGGGGTCGGCCAGCGCCGCTCCGGAGATCCGGTCCAGCGGCCCCTCCCGGTGCCAGTCCACGATCGCCTCCTCCCGCTCCACGACCACGATCCGCCCCCAGCGCTCCTCCTCGGCGGCCTGCACCAGGGAGAACCCGACGCCCAGGCCACCGATGAGCACGGAGGGGGCGGTCCGGCCGGCGGGCAGCGAGGCCAGCGCGACATCGATCAGCAGCCGCTCGGAGCGCCCGTCGGAGGTGTCCATCAGGAAGCAGCCGTTGGCGATGATCTCGAAGTGCTCCCCGCGCTCGCGCAGGACGACCTCGCCGAAGGGGCCCTCCCGGCGGTCGAGGACGACGGGGGTGCCGGGGGAGCGCACGGGCAGCGATTCCATCGGTTCGGGGGCGGTCGTCGCGGACATGATGCGGCTCTCCGGTCGTGGCGGTCGATGCCCGCCCATCCTGGCCCGCCGCGCGGGGCGAAGGCCAGCGCCTTTCCCGCCCCGGGGAGGGGAACATCCGCTCGCCTTCGCGTGCTGCCGTACGGGGAGGGCGCCCCGGTGAGAAGGGGCCTCCGCCGGGCTGATCGCTCAGAGCGAACACCGGCCGGGGAACAATTGGCGACTCACAAGCATTGAGCCCACATAGCTCAACTTGCCTGCCGAAGGGGAGATCATGACTAACGAGTCCCAGGCGTTCACACCGATCGACCTGCCCGTGCTGCCGCTCGACGACGAGATCGTCCTGCCCGGCATGGTGGTGCCGCTGGACCTGTCCGACACCGAGGTGCGCGCCGCCGTCGAGGCCGCGCAGGCCGCGGCCCGCCCGGGCGGCGGCAAGCCCCAGGTGCTGCTGGTCCCGCGGATCGACGGCACCTACACGGGGACCGGTGTCCTCGGCACCGTCGAGCAGGTCGGACGCCTGTCGGACGGCGACCCCGGCGCCCTCATCCGGGCCCGTGACCGGGTCCGCATCGGAGCCGGGACGAGCGGTCCCGGCCGGGCGCTCTGGGTGGAGGGGACCGTGCTGGAGACCGCCGCCCCCGACCCGCTGCCCGGATCCGCCGCCGAGCTGGTCAAGGAGTACAAGGCGCTCGCCACCAGCTGGCTGAAGAAGCGCGGCGCCTGGCAGGTCGTGGACCGGGTTCAGCAGATCGACGACGTCTCCGCGCTCGCCGACAACTCCGGATACTCACCGTTCCTCTCCACCGCCCAGAAGGTCCAGCTCCTGGAGACCGTGGACCCGATCGCCCGGCTGAAGCTCGCCATCCAGTGGCTGAGCGAGCACCTCGCCGAACAGGACGTGGCCGAGTCCATCGCCAAGGACGTCCAGGACGGCGTCGACAAGCAGCAGCGCGAATTCCTGCTGCGCCGCCAGCTGGAGGCCGTACGCAAGGAGCTCGCCGAGCTCAACGGCGACCCGGAGGACGAGTCCGACGACTACCGGGCCCGCGTCGAGGCCGCCGACCTGCCCGGGCACGTCCGCGAGGCCGCGCTCAAGGAGGTAGAGAAGCTGGAGCGGTCCAGCGACCAGTCGCCCGAGGGCTCCTGGATCCGCACCTGGCTGGACACCGTCCTCGAACTGCCCTGGACCGAGCGGACCGAGGACGCCTACGACATCCGCGGCGCCCAGGAGGTCCTGGACGCCGAGCACGCCGGCCTGGCCGACGTGAAGGAGCGGATCACCGAGTACCTGGCGGTGCGCAAGCGGCGTGCCGACCGAGGGCTGGGCGTCGTCGGCGGGCGGCGTGGCGGTGCCGTGCTCGCCCTCGTCGGACCGCCCGGCGTCGGCAAGACCTCGCTCGGCGAGTCCGTCGCGCACGCCATGGGCCGCAAGTTCGTCCGTGTCGCGCTCGGCGGTGTCCGGGACGAGGCGGAGATCCGCGGCCACCGGCGTACGTACGTCGGCGCGCTCCCCGGCCGGATCGTGCGGGCCATCAAGGAGGCCGGTTCGATGAACCCGGTCGTCCTGCTCGACGAGATCGACAAGGTCGGCTCCGACTTCCGGGGCGACCCGGCCGCCGCCCTCCTCGAAGTCCTCGACCCGGCGCAGAACCACACCTTCCGCGACCACTACCTGGAGGTCGAGCTCGACCTCAGCGACGTGGTCTTCCTGGCCACCGCCAACGTCCTCGAAGCCATCCCGGAGGCCCTGCTCGACCGCATGGAGCTGGTCCGCCTCGACGGCTACACCGAGGACGAGAAGGTCGTCATCGCCCGGGACCACCTGCTCCCGCGCCAGCTGGAGCGGGCCGGTCTGGAGAAGGACGAGGTCGCCCTGGAGGAGTCGGCGCTGCGCAAGCTGGCCGGCGAGTACACCCGTGAGGCGGGCGTACGGAATCTGGAGCGGGCGGTCGCCCGGCTGCTCCGCAAGGTCGCGGCCCAGCACGAACTGGGCGACCGGGAACTGCCGTTCACGGTGACCGACGCGGATCTGCGCGGCCTGATCGGGCGTCCGCACCACGTGCCCGAGTCCGCACAGGACCCGGCCGAGCGCCGCACCGCGGTGCCGGGCGTGGCCACCGGGCTCGCGGTGACCGGGGCGGGCGGTGACGTCCTCTTCGTCGAGGCGTCGCTCGCCGACCCGGAGACCGGGGCGTCCGGACTGACCCTGACCGGTCAGCTCGGGGACGTCATGAAGGAGTCGGCGCAGATCGCGCTGAGCTTCCTGCGGTCGCACGGCGCGGAGCTGGAGCTGCCGGTCGCGGACCTCAAGGACCGGGGCGTGCACGTGCACTTCCCGGCGGGCGCGGTCCCCAAGGACGGCCCGAGCGCCGGCATCACGCTGACGACCGCGCTGGCCTCGCTGCTCTCCGGACGCCTTGTCCGTACGGATGTGGCGATGACCGGTGAGGTGTCGCTGACCGGGCGGGTGCTGCCGATCGGCGGCGTGAAGCAGAAGTTGCTGGCCGCGCACCGGGCGGGCATCACGACCGTGGTGATCCCCCAGCGCAACGAGGCCGACCTGGACGACGTCCCGGCCGAGGTGCTGGAGAAGCTGGACGTCCACCCGGTCACCGACGTCCGCCAGGTGCTGGAGATCGCCCTCGCCCCGGCCACGGCCCCCGCCGAAACGATCCCGGCCGCGGCCTGAGTGCCACGCAGTGACGGGCGCGGCATCAGGTACGCGACCGGTACGGACGGCCCGCTTCCCGCTTCGGCGGGGGCGGGCCGTTCGCCGTGTCCGGGACGGGACACCGGCGCACGGCTCCCGGACGGGGCTCAGGGCCGGTAGATCGTGCCCGGCCGCGGCTCGGCGGGGGCCATCAGCTCGGGGACGGTCACGAGGGTGTAGCCGTCCTTCCGGAGCGCGTCGATGATCCCGGGCACGGCGGGGACGGTGCCCCGGTAGATGTCGTGCAGCAGGATGACGCCGTCCTTGCTCGCCTGGTCCAGGATCCGCTTCTTGATCAGCGCGGAGTCGTTGGTCGAGTAGTCCTTGGCGGTGGCGCTCCACAGCACCTGGGAGAGCCCGAGGTCCTTGCTGATGCCGGAGACCGTGTCGTCCGTGCGGCCCTGCGGCGGACGCATCAGCCGGGGCTTCTTTCCGGTGATCTTCTCGATGGCCACCTGGGTCTTCTCCAGCTCGGCCCGTATCTCGTCCGGCTTCCGGTCGGTCAGGACCTGATGCGTCCAGGTGTGGTTGGCGACCTCGTGGCCCTCGTCCTCGATGCGCCGCACCACCTCGGGGTGCTTGACGACGTGGTGCTTGCCCAGCAGGAAGAAGGTGGCGTGCACCTTCTTCTCCTTGAGGATGTCCAGCAGTCTCGGCGTGTCCTCGCCCGGGCCGGCGTCGAAGGTCAGGGCGATGCACTTCGCCTTGCGGCAGTCGACCGGCCCGAACGCGCCCTTGGCGTCGGACGCCGCCTCCCCGCGTGCCGCACCGGGCGCTGTCGTCTCCATCGAGCAGCCGCTCAACGTCAGTGTGAGCGCCGTCACCAGCGCCGCGGCCAACCCCATCCCGGGCGACGGCATCTTTCCGGGCACGACACATCACTCCTCTGTGCGGGAAATCCCGCACAGGTGTGCGGTACGACGATGACTATACATAGTGTGTATACATCGAGTGCATAGTGAGGTGGGGGGCGGCGCCGGGCCCCGGATCGGGGCCGGGTCGGCGTGGTCGGTCCACTCCTGCGAAATACTGGCCGAGCTGCGGCGATGACCAACCGCGGCGGCAGCTTTCATCGGCAGGGAACCGTACGAGGGGTACTGACGTGCGCGGAGACGACAGCGGGCCGGAGCCGGGCGCGCCCGACGCGAGCGGCGTGGACCATGAATTCCTGGCGCTGGAGCGTGAGCTGGCCGTGTTCCTGCGCCGGGCGCGCGCCAGCTCGGGCGAGATGGCCCGGGAGGTCCACCCCGAACTGGAGCCCGCCGCCTACGGCCTGCTCGTCCGCCTGGAGGCGGCGGGCCGGCAGCGGGCCACCGAACTGGCCGCCTACTTCGGCGTCGGCAAGGCCACCATGAGCCGCCAGCTCCACTCGCTGGAGAACCTCGGCCTGGTGGCCCGCGAACCCGATCCGGCCGACGGGCGCGCCTGGCTCGTCCACCTCACCGACGACGGCCTGGCCCGCTTCCGCAGCGTCCGGGACGCCCGCCGCGGGCGCTACGTGCGCAAGCTGGCCGACTGGGACCGGGCCGAAGTCGCCGAGCTGGCCCGGCTGCTGCACCAGCTGAACGCCCGCGCGGAGAGCTGACCGGCCTCCCGCGCCGACTGCCGGTCATCGGCCGGCTCGACCCGCCGGGCGCGGGCCAGGTCGGACCGGCTCCGCCCCGGACGCGTCGGTTCAGGCCAGCTCCACCAGGAGCGCGGTCGCGTCGTCGTGCGTCTTGCCGCGTCGCAGCCGTACGCGCCCGGCCGCCGCGTCGGCCTCCTCCAGCTCCCGCACCCGGTCGATCAGCCCCCGCGGCCCTGCCTTCCGCAGCAGCCCCAGCGTGTCCGCCCAGTCGCCCTCGCCGAACACCTCCGTCCAGCGGGCCGCGCCGTCCGTGAGGGCGGCCAGCGCACGGACATCCGCCGCCGGGACCCGGCCGGTCACCGCGCGCGAGGCCACGGCCGGATCGGCGGCGGCCGTGAAGAAGCCGCCCTCCTTGTTGCGCACGGTGGCGTCGGCGATCTCGTTCGAGGCGAGCGAACCCGGCGGCAGCCGCGTCAGCCGGTCGTCCAGAATCGCCCGGACCGCACCGTCGTGGGACTCCAGCAGCAGGACCGAGTCGGACAGCACCAGGTACTCGATCGCGCGTTCGCCCCAACGCGCCAGGGCCACGGTCGCCTGAGGCGTACGCACGTGAGAAAGGTCACAGGTGACCCGATGGGCTTCGGCTGTACGGGAGATGGCCGCGGCCAGGATCTCGGCCAGGGTCAGATCAGGGCGGGAACCGGACAGTTCCACCAGCGCACCGCCCAGTCGCGCGGTGAACCACGGGACCGAGTGCACACAACCGTCGTTCCCCCGCGGCGGGGTGACACCGTCGAGGAGCACCAGTGCACCGCCCTGGCCGGACGCGGGAAGAGTCCCGGAGGCCCAGTCCTCGTTGGGGCGTTCGGGACTGCCGGGAGCGGTGGCGAGTTCGATGCGCATACCGCCAGTCTGCACGAGCCCTTCACCTTCCCCGCACGCGGCCGAAGATGGCCTGTACCAGCAGGTCAACGCGGGCACACGAGGCGGAGGACGGGACTCCGGGAAGCGTGCGGGCGGGCATCCTGCCAAAGGCGGAGCGGAACTTCCAGCCCGCGGCCCACGCATGGTCAGGGGTCCCGTGGGGGAGACTTGTTCGCCAACTCCAGAGTGATGTTCACTCCTTCGAGTGGCGGAGCGGTTGATGCGCGCCCCCTCTCATAAGCGCTGGAATGGTCGGAAGCCGTACCAGGAGCGGGGCGCCCTTCCATGTGACCGTGCGTCACCTCTGCTTCAAGGGTGGACGAGTCAAGATTGCGAGCACCGGTGCAGAAGAAGCGGCCGCGGAGCAAGGGCACGACGCGCGACGGTTCCGGGGCGACGCCTCCGGCACCCGGTGCGGACAAGCGGACCGTGCGGGTGCGCAGCCGACTGGTCGCCGGGGTCGCGGTCGTCGGCGTCATCGTCGTGGCGGCGGGCACCCCCGCCGTGCTCGGAGCCTCCGCCGATCTCACCGAGTCCCAGCGACTGGTCACCCTCGCCGAGCTGAACCAGCAGGCGGTCACCCTCGGGCACTCCCTCGCCGACGAGCGTGACGCCGTCACCGCGTACATCGCCGCCGGCCGCGCCGAGGAGGGCGGCGACGGCGCGAAGAACCGGGCCGCCCGCGCCACCCGCGTCGACCAGCAGATCGACGAGATCCACGAGGCGGCCTCCGCGGCCCTGCGCCGCGACCTCTCGACAGTCCCCTCCCTGCGCCGCTCCGCGCTGACCGGCAAGGGCTCGGCCCTGGAGGCGCACCAGGCGTACTCCGACCTCATCGCCAAGCTGCACGGCATCGCCGCCGAACTCGCGGAGAAGACCCCGCCGCGCGCCGCCGACGCCACCCGGGCCCCGCTCACCCTCGGCGGCGCCTCCGAACAGGCCTCCGCCACCCGCGGGCTCCTCCTCGCCGCGCTCGCCGTGCCGAGCCCCGAGCCGACGGCCCCGCAGACCGACCCCTTCACCGGGCTGCCCGTGCAGACCCAGGACGAGGGCGCCACCCGGGCCGACCGCGAACGCGACGAGCTGAGCGCCGCCGCCCAGCAGGCCCGGGTACGGGAGCTGGCCGCGCTCGCCGACTTCGACCAGGCGGCGGACCCCGAGGCCCGCGACAAGCTCTCCGCCACCGTCACCGGCTCCCAGGTCAACGACGCCGAGAAGTACCTCACCCGCCTCACCGACCGCCCCGAGCTGTCGGAAGCGGAGCGCAAGGCCAGCCCCCGGAAGCTGGAGGCCGCGCTCTCCGCCCGCGTCGACCGGATGCGCAGCGTCGAGTCCGCCCTGACCACCGGCCAGGTCCAGCACCTGGAGGGCCTGCGCGACGACGACGTCACCGCCCTCGAACTGGCCATCGCCCTGCTCGGCGGCTGCTTCCTGCTGGCCGTCGGCGTCTCCACCGCTGTCGCCCGCACCCTCACCCAGCCGCTCGCCGTCCTGCGCATCGGCGCCGCGCGTCTGGCCGAGGACCCCGAGAACGCCGAACCGGTCCGCTACACCGGCCGCAACGACGAGTTCGCCCAGGTCGTCCGGTCGATGAACGCCCTCCACGGCAAGCTCACCGACCTCCACCAGGACCTCGGCGGGCGCGTCGAGAGCCTCACCGCCGAACGCTCCGGCCTCATCAAGAGCCGGGAGACCCTGGCCCGGCAGCGGACCGAACTCCAGGAGCGGACCGCCGAACTCGCCACCCAGCTCGGACAGCTCAAGAACACGGTCCACCACACCTTCGTCAACCTCTCGCTGCGCACCCTCGGCCTCGTCGAGCGGCAGCTCGGCGTCATCGAGGGCCTGGAGGAGCGCGAGCAGGACCCGGAGCGCCTGGCCACCCTCTTCAAGCTCGACCACATGGCCACGGTCATGCGCCGCCACAGCGAGAACATGCTCGTCCTCGCGGGCGCCGAGCACGGCCACGGCCACGCCGGGCCGATCCCGCTGGTCGACGTGGCGCGCGCCGCCGTCAGCGAGATCGAGCGGTACGAGCGGGTCACCATCCAGTCCCTGCCGCCGCACGCCCAGATCGCCGGGTTCGCCGCCGACGACCTCAGCCACCTGCTGGCCGAACTGCTGGAGAACGCCACCTCCTTCTCCCCGCCGGACTCCCATGTCGAGCTGTCCGGCTGGCTGCTGGAGAGCGGCGAGGTGATGCTCTCCGTGTCGGACGAGGGCATCGGCATGTCGACCGTCCGGATGGACGAGCTGAATGCCAGGCTGGCGGACCCGGCCTCGTTCGAGGCCGGTGAGCAGAATGCCGACGGCGCCGGACTCGGTCTCCAGGTGACGTCGCTGCTGGCCGCCCGGCACGGGGTGCGGGTCCAGCTGCGCGAGCAGAAGGGGAGTGGAGTGACGGCCGTCGTCGTCCTGCCGCAGGCCCTGCTGCCCAAGACGCTGCCCGCCGCCACCCCGCCCGCCGTGCAACTGCCCGGCGACGCGCCCGCGCTCAACCTCCCGGGCTCGGTGGCGGAAGCCAACTCCAACGCCCTGCCCAGCCGTTCCCCGCAGCCGGCCGCGCTGCCCGAGCCGGTCGCCGACGCGGAGAACGTCCCCGACAAGGCCGCCGGGACGGCCGCCGAGCCCGGCCCGGCCGACGCCGACGCCGACCCCATGATCGCCGCCGCCGAGCGGACGATCCGCGAGAACGCCGACGCCTCCGCGAGCGCCGACGCCGGGAGCGCCCCCGCCGAGGACGCCGACGAGAGCCCGGAAGCCACCGCCGTACCGCCGCAGGACCGGACGCGGGAGGTCCGGCAGCCGGTCGCGGAAACCGGGACCGAAGCCGGGACCGACGCGGACACCGACCCGGACACCGGCGCCGAGTCGGAGTCCGAGATCACCCTGCAGGTCCGGCTGCCGAAGCCGCCCGCGGCCCCGGCGGAAGAGGTCGCACCGCCCGCCGACCCGTACGCCATCGGCCCCGACCGCCACGAGCGCCCGGCCGAGACCGGCCCCGGCGGCCAGGACCCGGACGGGCCCGCGTTCCGCCCCGCGCCCCGCGCCGAAGCAGCCGAGGCGGTCGCAGCGCCCGACGCCCCCGCCGAGACCGTCCCCGGCCCCCGCCGCCCCGAGGCCGGGCGTGTCACCGACAAGGGGCTGCCGAAGCGCACCCCCAAGGTGGCCCGGCCCGACGCGACCCCCGCTCCCGGACGCACCGGCAGTCTCGACCGGGACGCGCTGCGCCGCCGGCTCGGCAGCTTCCACCAGGCGGCGAAGGAGGGCCGGCGCGACGTCGAGGCCGAGATCGCCGAGACCGGCGGCATCGCCGTCGCCGGGCCCGGGGGCGTACCCACGGGCCGTGCGGGGCACGCGAGCACCACCGCGCACACCACAGGCGCCGCTCAGGACACACGGAACGAAGAGACGGGGGACACAGTCGAGGAGGCACGCAGTTGACTGCGCCCAGCACATTCGGGCTGAGTACCGAGGCCCGGAACCTTCACTGGTTGCTGAGCAATCTCGTGGAGGAGGTGCCAGGGGTCCACTCGGTCACCGTCGTCTCGTCCGACGGCCTGATGCTGCTCTCCTCCGACCCCGGCCATCACGAGGCGAAGGCCGCCGGACCGTCGGACGGCCCCAAGGGATCCAGCGCCGACCTGGCCACGATCGTCTCCGGCATCGGTTCGCTGACCGTCGGAGCCGCGAAGCTGATGGACGGCGGCGGCGTCAAACAGACGATGGTCGCCATGGACGAGGGCAGCGTCTTCGTCATGTCGATCAGCGACGGCTCCCTCCTCGGCGTCCACGCCACCCCGGACTGCGACATGAGCGTCGTCGCGTACCACATGGCCCTCTTCGTCGGCCGGGCCGGACACGTCCTCACTCCCGAACTCCGCAGCGAGCTGCGCAAATCGATGGAGAGCGCCCTGTGACCACCGCCGCAGCGGAACCCGCCCCCCGGCTCCCCGTCCGCGGGGCCGACAAGCGCCCCGCCCGGGTCCGCCCGTACTCCCTCACCGGCGGCCGCACCCGGTTCGGGCACGTCCTGCTGGTCGAGACGTTCGTCGCCGCCCTCGAAGCACCCGAGGAGCGCCGCGAACTCACCAACGGCAACCTCGCATCGCGGGTCATGCCGGAGCTCCAGGCCATCGTCGAACTCTGCCGCCGCATGCGTACGGTCGCGGAGATCTCAGCCCTGTTGAAGATGCCGCTCGGAGTCGTCCGGGTGCTGCTCAGCGACCTGGCCGACCAAGGAAAGATCCGCGTGTACGGAACCGGTCACGGCACCGGACAGCCCGACCGCGCACTGCTCGAAAGGGTGCTCAATGGACTCCGCCGTCTCTGAGGCGCCGCTCTTCGCCCCGCGCAAGCCGGGCTCCCGGGACGACCGGCCGTCACAGCCCCAGGACCGGACCGAGGAATCCCTCCAGGCCTGGCAGCTCGACCACACCCGCGCCCCCACCGCCACCAAGATCGTGGTCGCGGGCGGATTCGGCGTCGGCAAGACGACGTTCGTCGGCTCGGTCTCCGAGATCACACCGCTGCAGACCGAAGCGCTGATGACCCAGGCCAGCGAGGAGACCGACGACCTCTCCGCGACGCCGGAGAAGACCACCACGACGGTTGCCATGGACTTCGGCCGTCTCACCCTCGACGACGACCTCGTCCTGTACGTCTTCGGCACCCCGGGCCAGCAGCGCTTCTGGTTCATGTGGGACGACCTGGTGCGCGGGGCGATCGGCGCGGTCGTCCTCGCCGACACCCGGCGGCTGGAGGACTGCTTCCCGGCGCTCGACTACTTCGAGAGCTGCGGCCTGCCCTACATCGTGGCGGTCAACCACTTCGAGGGAACCCCCGGTTACGAGGCGGAGGACGTCAGGGAGGCCCTGACCGTACCTCCGCAGGTGCCGATAGTGATCATGGACGCGCGTAACAGGATCACCGTCGTCGAGTCACTGCTGGCCCTCGTGGGCCATGCTCTCGACGTCACCCCCGCCTGACGCCTCGAATCAGAAACGACGGAGCACGGAGAGCCGCGATGCGGAAGATACTCATAGTCGGAGCCGGCCAGTCCGGGCTCCAGCTGGCCCTGGGGCTGCAGTCCAGAGGCTACGAAGTCACCCTGATGTCCAACCGGACCGCCGACGAGATCCGCTCCGGCCGGGTCATGTCGACGCAGTGCATGTTCCACACCGCGCTCCAGCACGAGCGGGACTACCAGCTGAACTTCTGGGAGTCCCAGGCCCCGAAGATCGAGGGACTCGGCGTCTCCGTCGCCGCCCCTGACTCCTCCCGCGCCATCGACTGGGTCGGCAAGCTGGACGGGTACGCCCAGTCCGTCGACCAGCGCGTGAAGATGGCCGGCTGGATGGAGACCTTCGCCCAGCGCGGCGGACAGCTCGTCATCCACGGGGCGGCCGTCTCCGACCTGGACTACTTCTCCCGCACCTACGACCTGGTGATGGTCTCGGCCGGCAAGGGCGAGCTGGTCTCCATGTTCGGCCGGGACGCGGCCCGTTCGCCGTTCGACGCCCCGCAGCGCGCGCTGGCCGTCGCCTACGTCCACGGCATGGGCCCGCGCCCGGAGCACCCGGAGTTCGACGCGGTCCGCTGCAACCTGGTGCCGGGTGTCGGCGAGCTGTTCGTCATGCCGACGCTCACCACCTCGGGCCGCGCGGACATCCTCTTCTGGGAGGGCATCCCGGGCGGACCGCTCGACGCCTTCCAGGGCATCAAGGACCCCTCCGAGCACCTGGCGAAGACGCTGGAGCTGATGGAGAAGTTCACGCCGTGGGAGTACGCCCGCGCCACCAAGGTCGAGCTGACCGACGCCAACGGCACTCTCGCCGGCCGCTACGCCCCCACGGTCCGCAAGCCGATCGGGCGGCTGCCCGGCGGCGGCCTGGTCCTCGGTGTCGCGGACGTCGTCGTGGCCAACGACCCGATCACCGGCCAGGGCTCCAACTCGGCCTCCAAGTGCGCGAACGCGTACCTGGACGCGATCGTCGAGCACGGCGAGAAGGAGTTCGACGCGGCGTGGATGCAGTCCACGTTCGACCGTTACTGGGAGACCGCGCAGCACGTCACCAAGTGGACCAACGCGATGCTCGGCGTCCCGCCGGAGCACGTGCTGAACCTGATCGGCGCCGCAGGTCAGCTCCAGCCGGTCGCGAACCGCTTCGCCAACGGGTTCAACGACCCCGCGGACTTCGAGAACTTCTTCTACGAGCCGGACAGGACGAACGCCTACCTGGCCTCGGTCGCCGGGGCCTGAGCGCCCCGATCACCGCTTCGGCGGCCGGACCCGCACCGCCGGTCCGGCCGCCGAGGTTCGTTCGTACGGGCCACGCACGGCCTACGGGGCGTCGGGCGCCGCGTCCGTGCCGTACCCCGTGTCCGATCCGTCGCGCGCGCCCTTGGGCAGCTCCGGGCGGGTGTACGTGGTCAGCGGGGCGCCGCCGGGGTCGGGGCGTACGGCCCCCAGCAGCGGGTTCGACGCCAGTGGTGAGACCTTGACCTTCGCGCCGGGGCGGGGCGCCTGCACCACCAGGCCGTCGCCGATGTACAGCGCCACATGGGTCGCCTTCGGGAAGTAGATCACCAGGTCCCCGGGGCGCAGCGCGGACACCGGCACCCTCGGGAGCCGCTTCCACTGCTCCTGCGAGGTGCGCGGGATCGTCCGCCCCGCCGCCGACCAGGCCTGGGACGTCAGCCCGGAGCAGTCGAAGGAGTCGGGGCCCTCGGCGCCCCACACGTACGGCTTGCCGATCTGCCGGACCGCGTACCCGACCGCGTCGCCGCCCTGCCGGGTGGGCGGCCGGGTGGAGCTGAGCGCTCCGGAGGCGACCAGCTCGCGCTGGGCCTTGTCCACGCCCTGCTGTTCGAGACCGGCGAGCTGGGCGATCTGCTCCTCGGAGAGCGTGGCCAGCAGCCCCTCGACCTCCCTGAGCTTGCCGTTCACGGCATCGCGCTGCTTCTTCTGCCGCGCGGCGAGCATCTTCTGCTGGTCCAGCGCCTTACGGGAGGCGGCGGCCAACTGGTCCGCGCGCCGGGCGGAGTCGGTGAGCCGGTCCACCGTCGCCGCGCGGTTCGCCGCCAGCCGCCCCACGACATGGCTCTGGTCCAGGGCCCGCTGGGGATCGTGGGCCAGCAGCAGCCGGAGGTACGCGGAGAACTCCGTACGCCCCTGGTACTGCTCCCGGGCCAGCCGTCCGGCGTCCCCCCGGCTCGTCTCCAGCGCGGCCCGCGCCTTCGCCAGGTCCGCGTTCACCTTCTTCAGCCGGGCGGTGCGCTGCTTCAGCTTCTCGGCGGTGGCGTTGTAGGTCTCGCTCGCCTCCTCCGCCGCCTGGTAGCGGGTCCGCAGCTCGCGCAGCAGGGCGACGACGCTCCTGGGCGCCTCGGGGGCGGCGAGGGCGGTCTCGGCGTCGACCTCCGCCGCGTCCGCTTCCGTGTCCGTGTCCGCGGTGTCCTCGTCCGCCGCTTCCGTGCCGGCGTCCGCGTCCGCCGCGTCCGTGTTCGTGTCCGTCGCGTCGGCTTCCTCGGACGGTACGGGGCCGGGCTCGGCCGAGGCGACGGTGGCCGGCGAGACCGTGAGCGCCGTGGTCAGCACGGTCGTGCAGACCGCGCGCAGGAGCCTGCCTGACACGACATCACCTCCGTGACGGAGACGCGGCCCGGCAACGGACCCGTCCATAAGTGAGCGAATCCTATTAATCCGGTCACTCGGTGGCGGGTGATGCAAGCACCGCGCGGCGCGCCGCCCGGGGCATCCCCCGGACGGCGGCCCGCCTCAGGCCACCGGGAAGGCGTAGAAGGACCGGTCCCGCTGGACGACGACGGTCTCGCCGAAGGCGAGCGTCCGGTACGACGCGCTGACCGTCTCGCCCTTCGGGCCGGCCGACCCGATGTCCTGGAACTTCCACAGCCGCTCGCCGTCGGCCGCCGAGAACGCCGTGACCTGGAGGGCGTCGGCGGCGATCAGGGTCTTCTCGCTGCCGCTCAGCGTGAGCGAGGGGGCGGGGCCGGTGCCCGGCACCTCGGTGGACCGGCGCCACACGAGCCGCCCGCTCTCCCGCTCCACCGCGCCGACCAGCCGGCTGCGTTCGGTGGTGTGGATCAGCGGCCCGGCGATCAGCGGGGTGCCGAACACCGACCCGTCACTGCCCTCGACGCGCCACAGCGGCTTCGTCGTGTCCGCCTCGAAGGCCTGGAGGTCCCGGCCGACCGCCGCGTACAGCGTCCCGTCCTCGTCGCCCGTGGTGGCGGCCTCCAGGGATGCCGCGCCGTACTGCCTGGTCGACAGCAGCTTGCCGGTCCTCTGGTCGAACGAGCGGACCGACCCCTTCCCCTTGGCCTTCTTGACCTCGGCCGCCGTCAGGCTGGCCGCGTCCTGCCGTACGAGGATGTCGGCGGAGCGCTCCGCGACCACCCAGTAGGCGGGCGTGCCGGGGGCGCGGCCCGCGGGCACGGGGGTCCGCCACAGCTCCTTGCGCTGCACGATGTCGTACGCGAAGAAGTAGGCCTCGACGACGTCCTTGTCCTTGCCCTTCTTCTTGCCCTTCTTCGGCTTCGGGGCCTTCACCGTGACCGTGTGCGACCCGGTGAACCAGATGACCGGCCCGGAGCTCCCGGCCAGCCGCCCGACGGTGAGCCCCGGCAGGTCGTCGAAGGCCTCGGTGTAGCGCACGCGGTGTACGACCTTGCCGTTCTTCGGCGACAGCCACAGGAACTCCGTGGGGCTCGCCACGAAGACCAGATCGGCGCCCGCCGCCAGTGCGGCCTGCCCCTTCGCCCCGTCCGCGCGCTGCCACAGCCGCTTACCGGTGCGCAGGTCAACGGCGCTGGCCTGGCTCTCGCTGGTCACCACGAGCAGCTTGTCCTGCCAGAGCGCGGTGGTGAGCGGGGACGACTCGGAGGCCGGGTGCGCGTACATCCAGCGCGGCTCGGGGGCCTGGCCGGGGAGCGTACGGCGGGGCTTGGGCGCGGGCTTGTCGTCCGTCGCCCGGGCGGTGTCGCCGGATCCGAGCGCGGCGACCGAACCGCCGCCCACGATCAGCCCGCCGACGGCCGCCGCCGCGATGGTCAGCAGGGTCCGGCGGCTCGCGGCGGGGTCGGCCGCCGGGGCCGGTGCGGGCGGCAGCGGCAACGACACCATCGGTCCCCCGCCGGGACCGCCCGGTCCCGCGGGCCCGGCCGGGAGCGCGGCCGCGGGGTACGGGGCGGGCCCGCCGTGCGTGTGGCCCTGCGGCTGCGGGGTGCCGGGGACGGCGGGCAGGGGGAGGGGCGCGCCGGGCTGCACGGGGTGCGCCGCCGGGGCGGGCGCGATGAGTTCGTGGGGGAGCGCGAGCTGGGTGGTGGGCCGGTCGTTCTGCGGCGGGCGCGGCCCGGTGTTGAGGAACCGGGTGGTGCCCCGGTCCTCACCGATGTCCCCGTCGCCCTGAGGCGCGGGCGCGTCGGCGGGCTTCTGGAGCAGGGGCGCTGCCACCGGCGGCGCGGGCGACGGCCGGGCGTCCTCGGGCTCCGGGGCGGCGGGGCTCCGGGCGGGTTCCGGGGTCTCGGAGGCATCGACCGGTCGCGGCGCGTCCGCCGGCCTGGTGGCCTCGGAATCCGGGCCGGCGGTGCTCCCGGCGGACCCGGGAGCCCCGCCGGCCGTCACCGGCGGCGCGTCCGTCGGCCGGGCGTCCTCCGGCTCCGGGGCCGTGCGCGCGCCCTCCGGCTCCCGGAGCGTCCGGGGGCCTCCGGCCGGGCGTCCTCGGGGGCATCGGCCTGGCCGGGCTTGGCCGCGGCGTCACCGGGCGCGGCGGCATCGGCCTGGCCGGCCGCATCCGGCACCCCGGCCCCGGCATCGGCCGCCCCCTCCTGCGGCACCTCCAGGGCCGCCACCCGCGCCTCCTGGTCCGCCACCGTCGCCGCGAGCGGTTCGGGCAGCCAGCCGCCCCGGGCGAGACCTGCCGCGCCCTCCAGGGCCAGTTCGGCGGCGACCGTGCCGGCGGTGGGCCGCTGATCCGGGTCCTTCGCCAGGCAGTTCGCGATCAGCTCGCGCAACTCCTCGGGCACGGCGTCGAGTTCGGGTTCGTCCTCGGCGATCCGGCGGGTGGCCTCCTCGGCCGGGCCCTCCGTGAACGGGGTCGTCCCGGTCGCCGCGTACGCCAGGAGCAGCCCCAGCACGAACAGGTCGGAGGCGGCGGAGACCTGCTTCCCCTCGATCTGCTCGGGCGTCAGATATCCCAGCCGTACCGACAGCTGGCCGCCCGGACCGGCCTCCGCCGACGCGGCGGCGCCCAGCGGGCCGAAAGCGGTGAGGCGGGGCCCGTCGGCGGCCAGCAGCACCGTGCCGGGAGCCAGGCCCTGGAGCACGGACCCGGCGGCGTGCACCCGGGAGAGGATCTCGGCGATGCCCGCGCCCAGTATCCGCAGCGCCCGCTCGGGCAGCGGACCGGCGATCCCGATCGCCTCGGCCAGAGGCAGTGCGGGGACGTAACCCGCCGCCGTCCACAGGAGTTCCGCGCCGTCCGCGGGCGTCTTTGCCGGGTCGCCGGTGTCCAGGGGCGGGGTCACCCAGCCGCCCGCGAGGCGTTCGGCGGTGCGGGCCTCGGCCTGGAAGCGGCGGCTGAAGACGGGGACGGCGGCCAGCTCGGGGCGCGCGGCGGTGATGAGGGCGCTCTCGCCGGTCGCGATGTCCCGGGCCACGTACCGCACGGCACTCGCGCCTTCGTCGAAGCGGGCCAGCGCGGTGAAGCGACCGAAGCGGCGTGGATCGTCCTGACGCAGCGCCTCCATGGCGCACCCCCTTGTGACCGTTGTGCGGCGACCGGACGGCCCGACCCCGGCGCCTGACCGTCGATCTTAGACCCACCCCCCCATCGCCGGTGGGTCCATGGGGCCGTGCCGTACGCGGGGACCGCCCGCTGTCGTTCAGTCGCGGCGCGGGGGCTTGGACCAGGGCCACGTGAGCGTGCGGTGCTCACGGCCGCCGGGGGCGTACTCGTACACCCAGCCGCGCTGGAGCCCCAGCCGCTTGGTGTAGCCGGCCGGGACCCGCTGGTAGGCGTACACCGTGGCGGGGCCGCCGTCGGGAGAGGGCACCGGGACCTCGTACCACTTCGGCGGATGGCCGGTCGGGCCCAGCAGGATCGGCAGGACCCGGCCGTCCAGGGGCCCGCCGCGGAAAGGGGTGTTCTCGCTCTTCACCCGGTCAGTCTGACGCAGGGGACGCGGGCAGCAGGTGCGCCGCCTCCGCGACGACCGGAATCACCCGTTCCGCGAGTTGTCCGGCCGATCCTCCGGAGGTCTCCAGGGCCAGCAGGTCGTTCACCACCGCCGCGGTCTCCGGGTCGGTGGCGGCGGTCGCGGCGAGCAGGGCGATCAGATGGTCGACCAGCCAGCCGCGCAGTTCGGCGGCGGCCGGCTGCTTCCCGTCGTCCAGCCACATCAGCGACGCCGCCTCGACGGCCGCGATCCAACTGCGCACCATCATCCGCAGCCTCGGCCCGGCGGGCTGCTCCCCGGCCCCGCCCATCCGCCCGAGGTGCCGCAGGATCTCGTCGGCCGCCGCCCGGCGCACCCCGTCCACGATCGTCGTCGTCCGGGAGGTCTCCACGACACTGCCGCCGCGCAGCAGGGCGCTGAACCCGGTGTCGTGCTCGTCGACGAAGCGCAGATAGCGGTCCAGCACCCGGGCGACCCGCTCGGTCGGCGGGCCCACCGGCGGTTCGGTGAAGCACAGGGTCAGCTCGTCGGCCGCCGAGCCGAGCGCGGCCTCGTACAACTGCTGGCGACCGCCCGGGAAGTAGCGGTAGACGAGCGGCCGGGACACCCCGGCCGCCACCGCCACCTCGTCGAGCGACACCTCGTCGGGCGCCCGGTGGGCGAAGAGGCCGAGCGCGGCGAGCAGCAGCTGGGCGCGGCGCTCCTCGACGCTGAGCCTCCGGTACGTCGCCCGGGGCGGCGGGACTGCGGCGGTGGACGTCATGCCACCGAGCCTAGACGGTAGGGGCCGGTACACCTCAGGCCAGCAGACCGGAGCTTCGCCACAGTCGGCGGCCGACGCCGTTCAGCAGCCCGATGTCGTCGAAGAAGTCCGTGAGCCGTTTCGCGCCGGACTGCATGACCTCGGCGCGGTGGCCGCTCGCCTTCACCTGGGCGACGGCCTCCCGGCGGTCCAGGCCGACGTTCTCGTACACCTGCGGGTTCACGAAGCAGACGGAGAACACCCGGGCCGCCTCGCCGCAGCTGACCTTGGTCAGTTCCCGCTCCCAGCGCGGGGCGGTCACCATCTGCCGGCGCAGCTCCTCCCGGGCGTACCGGACGTGCCGGGCCTCCTCGATGACATGGATGCGGGTCACCCCGCGCACCAGGGTCTGCACCCGCTCGTCCGGGAAGGTGAGGCGCTGCATCCAGTCGAGGATCTCCTCGCCGAGCAGCGTCGCGGCGAACGAACCGGGGGTGGTGGAGACGGTCTTCAGGACCCGTGCGAGGTTGTGGTAGACCCGCGGCACCGGATACGTCGGGGCGCCGCCCCAGTCGATCATGCGGCCGAACATCATCGAGTGCCGGCACTCGTCGGCTATCTCCGTGAGCGCGTAGCGGACGTGGTTGCTGGTGACGGGCTTGTCGTAGACGTGCCGGACCAGCAGCTGCATCAGGATGATCTCGAACCAGATGCCGAGCGAGGCCAGGGCCGCCGCCTCGTGCCGGGAGAGGTCGAGGCGCTGCTCCTCGGACATGCGGTCCCACATCGGGGTCCCGTACAGCGAGAGCAGCTCCGGCGGCCAGAACCACCTGCCGTCCTCGACCGCCGCGTCCCAGTCGAGTTCGGTGTCCGGGTCGAAGGAGTGCCTGGCCGAGGATTCGAGCAGCCGCAGGGCGATCTGCTCGCGGTCGCGGAGCGGCCCGAGCGCGTCGCGGAGCACGGTCGCATCGCGAGCGGTGACGGTCGTCATGGCGGGAGCACCTCACAGAGGGGGACCGGGAACAGGAGCCGCCGGAAACATGAGTTACCGACGGTCACTCCTTATGAGACTGCTCGTCAGCAAGGCCGTCAATCCCCTGCGCACGGTTCCGTCCGACTTGTTGACCCGATGTCTACCAACGTGTGAACCTGCCGGGGAGGCGGCTGACGCACGCGCTCAACTGCCTACGGCGTCACGGAACTTGTCGATCACGTCCCGCTGTCCGAGGCGAAGGAGCCGTCCGTGTCCACCCATGAGCTCTACACCAGCCCGCCCGCCGAGGCGATCTGGCAGGTCCCCGCCACCGGAGCCGCCCGGTTCAGCTGGGACTACGACGACGGCCGCGAACGCCTCCTCGCCCTCTACCAGAAGGGCAAGGACAAACAGTGGGACGGCAACAAGCGCATCGACTGGTCCCTGGAGGTCGACCCCGCCGACCCGCTCGGCACCCCTGACGAGGCGCTCACCCTGTACGGCACCCCGCACTGGGCGAAGATGACGGAGAAGGACCGGGGCGAGCTGCGCAAGCACTACACCTCCTGGCAGTTCAGCCAGTTCCTGCACGGCGAGCAGGGCGCCATGGTCTGCGCGGCGCGCATCGTGGAGTCCGTCCCCGATCTGGACGCCAAGTTCTACTCCGCCACCCAGACCATGGACGAGGCCCGGCACGCCGAGATCTACGGCCGCTTCCTGCACGAGAAGATCGGCATGCTCTACCCGGTCAACGACAACCTCCAGGGGCTGCTGGGCGACACGCTGCGCGACTCCCGCTGGGACATGCCCTACCTCGGCATGCAGGTCCTGATCGAGGGCCTGGCGCTGGCCGCCTTCGGGATGATCCGCGACACGACGACCAAGCCGCTGCCCAAGCAGATCCTCGCGTACGTCATGCAGGACGAGGCCCGGCACGTCGCCTTCGGGCGGATGGCGCTGCGCGACTACTACAAGCAGCTGAGCGACGCCGAACTGCGCGAGCGCGAGGAGTTCGTCATCGAGGGCTGCTACCTGATGCGGGACCGGCTCAGCGGGGTCGAGGTCCTGGAGAACTTCGGCATCGGCAAGCAGGAGGCGAAGGACCTCTCGGAACACTCGGAGTACCTCCAGCTCTTCCGGAAGCTGCTCTTCAGCCGCATCGTCCCGTGCGTCAAGGACATCGGCCTGTGGGGCCCGCGCCTCCAGAAGGCGTACGTCGACATGGGCGTCCTCGAACTCGGCGACTCCAACCTCGACCTGCTGATGTCGCAGGACGAGGAGATAGCCGAGCAACTGGACCGGGACCGCTTCGCCGCCGAGGAGGAGGCCCGGGTGGCGGAGGTCGCGGAGGCGATCGGGGAAGGGGCGGCCGACGTGGCCTGAGACGAGGGGAGCGGCGGGCTGCCGCCCGAGGCGAGGGGGCGGCGGGGCAGCCGCCTGAGACGCCTTGCTCTCGACCTGATACCGATATCGACCGCAGCGAAATTCCGTTCGCAAACCTGCCGTACCGTGAGCGCATGACCACCCCGCCGCATCCGCCGCAGGGCCCGTACGGGCCGCCGCACCCGCAGAATCCGTACGGCGGCCCGCCGCCGGTCGCGCCGGGGGCCGTGCCGCACCAGCAGCCCTACGGCTACCCGCAGCAGCCCCCGCCCCAGCAGGGCGGCTGGGGGCAGCCCGGTCCGCCGGGCGCGGGCGGCGGCTGGCCGCCCCAGGGGCCGCAGCCCCCGCGCCGCAAGCGGACCGGGCTGATCGTCGGGATCGCGGTCGGCGCGGTCCTGGCGGCGGGCGGGATCGTCTACGGGGTCACCCAGCTCGCCGACAAGGGCGCCGACCTGGTGTACCCGGAGGCGGAGTACGAACTCGTCGTCGAGAAGAAGCTCCTGGACGGCGAGTTCGGTCTGGAGCAGGACCTCTCGGAGACCGAGGGCGAGGAGATCGAGAAGACCCCCGACGCCAGCATCCGGGACGCCGAGGCGGTCGTCGCGCACTACACCTCGGCCAAGGGCGGCGCGTTGGTGCTCTCGGGAATGTACGGGCGGCTGGCCAGCCCCGATTTCATGCGCGGCAAGATCATGGAGGGGGCGGCGGAGGCCGACGGCGCGAAGGTCGTCGTGCCGCCCAGGAAGTTCCGGCCCGAGGGGTACACCATCACGGTCGAGTGCCAGGTCGTGCAGTCGAAGGAGTCCGGTGGTCTCGTCAACATCCCCATGTGCGCCTGGGGCGACGACAACACCGCCGCGATGATCGGGGTGATCCGCCCGGAGAGCCTGCTCAAGGACCCGAAGTCCATCGACCTGGCGGCGGTCGCCGAGGAGACGGCCCAGGTCCGCAAGGAGATCCGCCGGCCGATCGGCTGACCGTCGCTCAGCGACGCCCCGGTGGCGGCGGCTTGGGCGCGGCGGGCAGGGCGTCCTCCACCGCGCGGGCCGCGGCGAGCAGCCCCAGGTCCGCGCCGCGCGGTGCCACCACCTGGAGCCCCACCGGGCAGCCGTCCCCGGTGAACCCGGCCGGCAGGCTCGCCGCCGGATGGCCGCTCAGGTTGAACGCCCAGGTGAGCGCCGTGGAGTAGCGGGAGCCCGGACCCTCGTGACCGTGCGGCCGGTTCGGGGTGGCCGGGGTCAGCAGCAGGGCACCGCCCAAGAACAGCGCCGCCAGCCGCTCGTCGTTCGCCCGCCGCACCCGCACCGCCTCCGGGGCGTCCGGCGAGCCGCCCCGTACCGCCGTCCAGGCGTCCGCCGGGTCGAGCAGCCCGGCGTCCCGGTCCAGCAGGCGTACGGTCCCCGCCGCGACGAGCCGGTCCACGGCCGCCCGGACGACGGCCGCCACCTCCGGGTCCACCTCGGCGAACCCGAGGTCCTCGCTGTACACGACGGGGAGAGGGAGACCCGGGGGCAGCCGGTCAGGGGCGTCCTCCGGCGTGCCGCCGCCGCTGCTCAGCACGTGGCGCAGATACGGCTCCGCTGCCGCCGCCGACCGGGCGAACACCCCGGCCGACGCCAGCCCGGTCCGGTCGGGGGAGGGGAGGAGCCCGTTCGTCGTCTTCAGCCCGAACACCCCGCACCAGGCGGCCGGGATGCGGACCGAGCCGGCCCCGTCGCTGCCCGTCGCCGCCTCCGCCATCCCGGCCGCGACCGCGACCGCCGACCCGGCCGACGACCCGCCCGGAGTGCGGTCCGCCCGCCACGGGTTGACCGTACGGCCGTACGCGCCCTGCCCCCAGGTCTGCCAGACGGTGCCGGGCCCGGGCACCGAGGTCGCGCCCACCGGGACCCCGCCCGCCGCGATCAGCCGGCGGGCCGCGTACGAGCGGATGCCGGAGGGGCCCTTCACCGCGAACGGCGCTCCGCCCAGCGGCAGTCGCCGCGCCACGGCCTCGCGTTCCCGGGCGAGCGCCGTCTCCGGCCAGACCTCGATGAACGCGTGCAGCGCCGGGTCCAGCCGCTCGATCCGCTCCAGGGCCCGCACCACCGCGGAGATCGTGGGTGTCATGCGGTCAGTCTGCCGGTGCGGGTCCCTGGCCGGGAGCGCGGACTACTCCTGCTCCGCCAGTGCCGCCTCCATCACGGCCCGGGCGATCGGGGCCGCGCTGCCGCCGCCGCTGATGTCGGCCCGGTCGGCGGCGGCGTCCTCCACCACCACCGCCACCGCGACGGCGGGACGGCCGGAGTCGGGAGCCTGGGCCCAGGAGATGAACCAGGCGTACGGCAGCCCGGAGTTGTCGACGCCGTGCTGGGCGGTGCCGGTCTTACCGCCGACCCGGACCCCGTCGATCGCCGCGTTCGACCCGGTGCCGTTCTCCACCACCTCGACCATCATCCGCTGGAGCTCCACGGCCGTCGCCGGGTTCATCGGCCGCTCGTACGACTCCGACCCCTCCTGCCGGACGGTGTTCCCGGTGTTCGTGGTCACCCGGTCCACCAGATGCGGACGCCGCAGATCCCCGCCGTTGGCGACCGCCGACGCGACCATCGCCATCTGGAGCGGGGTCGCCGTCGTGTTGAACTGGCCGATCGAGGACAGGGCCAGCTGGTCCTCGCTCATGTCCGTGTCGAAGTTGCTCCTCGCCACCCCGGACGGAATGCGCAGCCCGGTGTCGTTGAAGCCGAACTTCTCCGCCGTCTCCACCATCCCGTCGAGGCCGACCTCCACCCCCAGATGGGCCATCACCGTGTTGCAGGAGACCCGGATCGCGTCCGCCAGCGACGCGTTCTCACAGCCCCTCGCCTCGTTCGGCAGGGTCGTCCGCGTCCCCGGCAGGACATACGGCGACGGGGTGTCCGTGGCCGCGTCGGCGTCCGTCACCACCCGGTCGTCCAAGGCCGCCGCCGCCGTCACGATCTTGAACGTGGAGCCCGGCGGATACGTCTGCCGGATGGCCCGGTTGAGCATCGGCATGCTCGTGGAGTCGTTCAGCCGGGACCACGCGTCGGTCACCGCCGCACCGGTCCCGGACAGCCGCTCGGGGTCGTACGACGGGGTGGACACCAGGGCCAGGATCGCGCCCGTCGACGGATCCAGCGCCGCCACCGCGCCCCGCCGCCCGCGCAGCCCCTCGTACGCGGCCTGCTGCATCGACGCCTTGACGGTCGTGACGACATCGCCGCCCGGCTGCCGGCCCCGGGTGAACTCGTTCCAGAGGGGCAGCGGCGCCAGCAGCGAGTCCGTACCGGACAGCACGGCGTCCTCGGCGTTCTCGATCAGCGTGGTGCCGTAGGTCTGGGAGGCGTACCCGGTCACCGGCGCGTACAGCGGCCCGTGCAGATACGTGCGCTCGAAGCTGAGCTGTTCGCCGGTCTCCTTGTTGCCGGTCACGGGCCGGTCGCCGACCAGGATGTTCCCGCGCGGCTGGTCGTAACGGACGATGGCGGCACGGCGGTTGGCCGGATTGCCGTCCAGTTCGTCGGCCTCGAAGAGCTGGACCCGGGCCGCGTTGACGAGCAGCGCCACGAGCAGCAGCAGACAGAAGGCGGCGGCCAGCCGGATGTAGCGGATCACCGGTTCTCCTCCTCCACGGCCGCCGCGACGACCCCGGTCTCCACCTGCTCCGGATGGGGCCGGCGCGCGACGTCGCTGACCCGGATCAGCAGTGCCACGATGATCCAGTTGGTGACGACGGACGAGCCGCCCTGCGCGAGGAACGGCATGGCCATCCCGGTCAGCGGGATCAGCCCCATCACCCCGCCGGCGATCACGAACACCTGGAGCGCCAGGATCGAGGCGAGGCCGATGGCGAGCAGCCGTCCGAACGGGTCGCGCAGGGCGAGCCCGGCCCGGTAGCCGCGCGCCACCAGCAGCGCGTAGAGCAGGAAGATCGCGGTCAGCCCGGACAGGCCGAGCTCCTCGCCCGCGGTCGCGAGGATGAAGTCGGACTTGGCGGCGAAGCCGATCAGGATGGAGTTCCCGGCGCCGAGCCCCGTCCCGAGCATCCCGCCCGCCGCGAAGGCGAACAGCGACTGGGCGAGCTGGCCCGGGCCCCTCCCCGCCTCGATCGAGGCGAACGGGTCGAGCCAGTCCTCCACCCGGCTGTGGACGTGCGGTTCGAAGGAGCCGACGACGAACGCCCCCACGGCCGCCAGGAGCAGCCCGACCGCGATCCAGCCGGTCCGGCCCGTCGCCACGTACAGCATGATGACGAACAGTCCGAAGAACAGCAGCGAGGTGCCGAGGTCCCGCTCCAGCACCAGCACGCCGACGCTGAGCAGCCAGATCGCCACGATCGGCCCGAGCACCCGGCCCGCGGGCAGCTGCAGCCTCCACACCCTGCGGCCGGTGTAGGCGAGCGCGTTGCGGTTGGCGGCCAGATAGGCGGCGAAGAACACCGCCAGCAGGATCTTGGCGAACTCCCCGGGCTGGAAGGAGAGTCCGCCGATCCGGATCCAGATCTTCGCCCCGTTCACCGCCGGGAAGAAGATCGGCACGATGAGGAGCACCAGCGCCGCGGCCACCGAGAGATACGCGTACCGCTGGAGCACCCGGTGGTCGCGCAGCAGCACCACCACGGCGGTGAACAGCGCGACGCCCAGCGTGGACCAGACGAGCTGGGTGGGCGCGGCCTGGTCCCTCGGGGTCTCCAGGTCGAGCCGGTAGATCAGCACCAGACCAAGGCCGTTGAGCAGGACGGCGATCGGCAGCAGCAGCGGATCGGCGTACGGGGCCCGGAAGCGGACCGCGACATGGGCGAGCAGCGCGAGCGCCCCGAGCCCGGCCCCGTATCCGGCGACATCGGGCGGCACGGCTCCGTCGTGGGTGAGGCCGACCGCCGCATAGCCGAAGACGGAGATCAGGACACCCCCGACGAGGAGGGCGAGCTCCATCCCGCGCCGCTTGGGCAGGCGGAGCTCGGGCGGGGGAGCGTCCGCCGTCGTTGCGGTCATGCTCCGCAACGTAGCAAGAGGTGGGCGGTATTTCCCTTATGTCACACCTTTGTCGCTTCCGGAGCCCTCGCGCACCCACGCCCGCCCGTCGAGCGCGCGGCGACAGGGGCCGGGCTCCAGGGGCGGGCGCAGGTGCGGATGTGCGGGTGACGCGAGGTCAGCACCACTTCGGCGCGGCGCCGATGTTCTCGATGTAGCGGGCCGAACCCCAGGCCCAGGTGCCATCGGTCAGCAGGTACCAGCGGTTGTTGCCGTCGACGTTGTCGCCCTGCGTCTTGCAGAAGATGTTGACGTACGAGCCGTACTTCACCGAGCCGACGACACGGCTGCTGCGGGTCGGCTTGTCACGGAGCAGGAGGTACGGCTTGGCGATGACCCGTCCCTTGTAGCTCCGCTTGGGCGCCTGGGGCCGCGCCTGGCCCTGCTGCTGCGCCTCCTGGCGGGCCTCCTTCTGCTGCGCCTCGTGCTCGCGCTGCAGCGCCGAGGCGGAGAGCTCGTCGGACATCGGGTCCGGAGCGCTGACCTCCGCACGCTGGCCGACGGGCTGGGGGTCGGCCGCCATGGCGGCGGGAGCGGCGGCCGTGAGCGCCGCGAGCGTGCCGGTGGCCACGCAGAGACCGAGCCGGCGGAGCCGCGAGGGGCGGGACAGGGGGACATGCTGCCTCCATGCGATGAGGAAAGCGGAACGTGGGGGACACGAGCTGGGCTCGTGATCGTCACGCTAAGTTCGCCACTCACGGTCTGCAACGCGTCACGATGTGTGAGGGCCGTTCCCCGTTGAGCCGTCCGGGTCGTCCGGGCCCCGCCGACCCCTGTCCCCACCGGGATTCCCGTCGGAATCACCGTCGTCGAGCCTCACGTACTCCGGCAGGGTCAACCGGGCGAGCGCCCCGCCCTCCGGCGCGTTGCCGAAGTCCAGCCGGGCGCCGATGACCTGGGCCTGGCCGAGCGCGATGGTCAGCCCGAGACCGTGCCCCTTGCCCGCGCCGTCCGTACGGAACCGCTGCGGTCCGCCGTCCAGCAGATACGCCGGGAACCCGGGCCCGTGATCGCGTACGGAGACCACCGCGCCGTCCACGCTCAGCACCACCGGAGGGGCCCCGTGCCGGTGGGCGTTGGCCACCAGGTTGCCGATCACCCGCTCCAGCCGCCGCCGGTCGGTCTCCACCCGGGCCGCGCCGCTCACCCGTACCTCGGTGTCGGTCCCCGACGCCCGGACGACCCGCTCCGCGATCGGCGCGAGATCGTGCACGGCCAGGTCGACCTGCTCGGTACGGGCGTCCAGCCGGGAGATCTCCAGCAGGTCCTCCGTCAGCGCCCGCATCGCCCGCACCCGGTCGCGCACCAGCTCGGCCGGGCGGCCCGGCGGCAGCAGTTCGGCGGCGGCCGACAGGCCGGTCAGCGGGGTGCGCAGCTCGTGCGCAACATCGGCGGTGAACCGCTGCTCGGTCTGGAGCTTGCGCTGGAGGGTCGAGGCCATCGTGTCGAGAGCGCCCGCCACGGTCGCCACCTCGTCCTGGGCGCGGACCGGACGCGCCGTACGCGGATCGTTCACCCGCGCGTCGAGATCGCCCGCGCTGATCCGGCGGGCCACCCGCGCACTCTGGTGGAGCCGGCGGGTCACCCGGCCGACGGCGAACAGCCCGACGAGCAGCGTGGCGGCGATGGCCAGCAGCGAGGAGCCGATGATCGCCCGGTCGAGGCCGCCGATGGTCCGGGCGCTGTGGCTGTAGTCCGTCCAGGTGGCCAGCGCCCGCCCGTCCGCCGGCCCCGCCGCCCACATCGCGGGGCCGCCCCGGCCGTCCGGGTCGCCCGGCCGGTGCGGCCCGTCCGCGACGACCGTGCCCCGCTCGCCCCCGGCCGCGAGGGCGCGCAGCGAGCCGGGCAGGCCCGCCGGGTCGATGCCGGACCCCCGGGGCAGCGGCTCCCCGGCCTCGTACGCCTCGGTGACCACCTCCAGCCGGGCGAGCGCCTTCTCGCGGGCGTGCTCGACGGTCTGCCGGGTGACCGCGGTGTGCACCAGGACGCCGAGGAGGGCGGCCAGGGTGCAGCACATGGCGGTCAGGAAGACCGCGGACTTCCACGTGAGGCTCGCGGTCCAGGAGGGCGGGCGGAACCGGCGCCGACGCCTCATCGCGTCCCCGTGGCGGAGCCGGAGGGCGTCGACGTTCCCGGGCTCGCGGTGGCGTCGGCGGACGGGTGCGGCGTGCGCTTCGGCCTCGGGGCCTTCCGGTGCTCGGGCGTCCGCAGGATCTCGTCCCGGGTCGGCAGCATCGCGCGCTGCCGGTCGTCCCACGACCACGCGGTGCGGTACTCGTACCCCGGGATCACCGAGGGAGCCCGCATGATCAGGTCCCGGCCCGCCAGCTCCACGCTGATCACGGCGTCGTACGTGGACATGATCCGGGTCAGCCCGCCCCCGTCCGGCATGTAGACGCGCACCGCGAGCTGCTGATCGGGCATGCGGATGCCGAGCACCAGTTCGTCCTTGCCGTCACCGGTCAGATCGCGGTAGTACGGCGGGAGGACCGGGCAGTCCTGCGGGGCGGTCCGGCACGCCTTGATCTGCCGCACCGTGCCGTCCGGCAGCTCGTCCAGGCCGCTGTCCCGGTCCGTCTTCGCCTTCAGCCCGGCCTGCGCCACGGTCACCGGATCCAGCCGCCGCACATCACCGCCCCTGACGCGGATTCCCGGGATCTTCGCGGTCTCGCCCTCCCCGTAGTCGTACGGGGCGGAGGAGGCGGGCGGCAGCTCCGGCCACAGGGCCTTGGGCTCGACGGCCGACGGCGCGTCCCCCGCGCTCTGCAGCCCGCCGGCCACGCCGCAGCCGGACAGCAGGGCGAGCGCGGCGACGGCGCACACGGCGGTGCGGGTCGCCGCCGGGGCGCGGTGCGGACGCAACGCTCGCCTCCTCCTCGACGACAGAGGCTTCACACCCTAATCGGACAGCCGTGTGCCATGCCCGTTTCGCACCACTGGGTAACGTTGCGTGGCCCCGCGGTCGCCGCAGGGCCGGCGCCGGTGGCGGGGCCGGGTCAGGGGCGGATCAGCGCTGGTACGGGTTCTGCCCGGGCGGCGTGACGCCGGGCTGCTGCGGGGCCTGGCCGTAGGCGTTGCCGTCCTGCCCGGCCGCGGCCTGGGCGAGCAGCTGGTCCGCCTCCTCCTTGGATATCTGCCGCTCTCCGCCGCAGAACGTGCACTGCGTGGCGTACTTCGTCGAGAACGGGAACAGCGGCACGAAGAACAGCGTGAACTTCGTGACCCGCTTGCGCAGGGTGTGCGCCGCCGGATTGCCGCACCAGCCGCACACCATCGTCAGGACGGCCAACTGGTAGAGGTAGCCCTTGGTACCGAAAATGATCATGACGTGATTCCTTTCCCCGTCCCCCGCAGTGCCTGCCGGCACAGCGCCAGGAGCTTTTCGTCCTCGTGGATGTCATGACTGCCGTACCCGCCGTCCATCGCGTTGTGACGGCGTACGGAGACGAGTTCGCTCCGCAGGACGTGTGCCGCGGCCGACCCCTCCGGGACCGGCCCCATCCGTGCCAGGCATTCTGCCACCCGGACCCGGACATGGCGGTTCTGCTCCCAGGCGGTGAGCAGCGCCCCGACGGTCTCCCGGGTCCGGCCGGACACCTCCCACAGCGCGATCGCCGCGTCCACCCGCAGCCACAGCTCCTCGTGCGCCAGCAGCCCGCGCAGCCGGGGCGCGACCACCGCGGCGCGCGGCCCGAGGGTCCCCAGCGCCACCGCCGCCGCCCGCCGGTCGTGCACCTGGTCCGACTGGAGGCCCTCGATCAGCACCGGCAGGACGGCACCGGCGTCGCCGGAGACCGCCCACAGGGCCTCGGCCGCCTCCGTCGCGGACGCCGTCCCCGGGCGGCGGACCAGCGCCCGCAGCTCGGGGACGGCCTCTCGCGCGGCGGGCCCGAAGGCGCCGAGCGCCCGCAGCGCCGCCGTACGCAGCCACTCGCCCCGGTACTCCGGCGCCCCGCGCAGCACCCGCAGCACCTCGGGGGCCGCCTCGCCCGCCCGCAGCGCGGTCAGCCCGGCCAGCAGCGGGCTCGCCCGGTCGTAGGCGCCCTCGTCCAGCTCCACCTCCGCGAGCCTGCGCCGCAGCGCCCCGGCGAGCGGCCGGGCCGCCGCTCCCAGGTGCCCCACCGCGGACCCCACGTCGTGCGCCACCTGCGGCAGCTCCAGGGCCGCCGCGAGCGCGGGAACCGCACGGGCGTCGCCGAGCCGGGCCAAGGCCTTCACGGTGGAGGAGAGCCCGGGCGGACCGCTGGCCCAGGTCTTCACCCAGCTCCCGGGATCGGCGGCCAGCCGGGCGGCCAGGGCGTCCGCGGCGGGTGCGGCGAGCCCGAACAACTCCTCCAGCACATGGGACGCGGCCTCGGCGAGCCGGGGCTCGGGGTCGGACAACTGCTCGCCGACGAGCGCCACCAACTCCTCGTAGGGGCCGCGCCAGGCCCGTATGAGCCCGCCGCTCATGCGTACGGCGTCGATCCGCTGGCGGCGGTCGGGGCTGCGCAACTGGTCGGCGAGCAGCGCGGTGCGGTCGCCCACCCGGTCGTCGAGTCCGACGTGCAGGGTGCGCAGCAGATCCGCGGCCCAGGGGGTGCCGTGCCCGGCGTTCTCCTGGGCGGACAGCGAGCGCAACTGCCCCACGAGCGTCGGCGTCGCGACGTGCTCGCCCCGCCCGGTCTCCGCCGAGGGCAGCGGATCGAGGTCCACGGGCTGCACCGCCTCCACGGGCTGCACCGCCTCCACGGTCTCGGAGCCCGCCTGCTCGCCCGGCTTCACGGGCTCGGGGTCCACCGGCTCCGCTACCGGTGCCGTGTCCGGGCCGGGCTCCGGCTCGTCGTCCTCCCGCGCGGCGATCCCTCCGGGAGGGGCGTGCTCGCCCCCGTCGCCGGACTCCTCCGGCGCCGAACGCATCTCGCGCAGCAGCCCCGAGACCACCGGAACCACATCGCCGGGCAGCCCGTCGGGCGAACAGCGCGCCAGCTGGGCCAGCGCCGCGAGCCGCAGCCCCGGGGAGGCGGCCCGGGACGCCAGCAGGCCCAGCCACTTCCCGACCCGATCCGCCAGCGGACGGTGCCGCAGGGCGACCCGCCCGGCCGCCTCCACCAGGGCGAGCCGCACCTCCTCGTCGGGCTCCACCGGCAACCGCTCCCGCAGCAGCGCGAGCACCCGCACCGGGTGCCGGTGCAACGTGGCGAGCGCCAGCGGGGCCGCGAGCCGCACCCCGGGATCCTCGTCGGCGACCAGCTCGAAGAACACCCCGGCGCCCGCGGTGACCGCGGCCGCCGCCATCGCGTAGTTCGCGGCGCCCTCGATCTCGTCCTCGTCGATCTCCGCCTCGTCGTCCTCGTCGAGGTCGAAGCCCCCGATGCTGGTGAGCAGTTCGACGACGCCGCCCCGGTCCTGCACCCCCGGCTCCACGACCAGCTCGAACAGGAACGGGATGCACGCGAGCGTGCAGGCGTACACATCGCCCTGGTGGTGCACCGCCCCGTACATGCCGTCGAGCGCGGCCTCCCGCTCCGCCGGATCGGCGGAGGCGAGCCCCCGCAACAGCTCCGGTACGTCGTCGGCCGGCCCGTAGGCATGCTCCATCGAAGCCCAGTCGACCTCGTCGATCCCCGAGAACACGCCATCCCCTCCCCACGATCACGACAGCGCCCGGACCGGCGCCCCGCATGGCGCACCCGCCCGTCACACCCCTCCCGGCGCGCCCCGTAGAAAGCGCCTGCGCAGAGTGTGCACCACGGCTCCGACAATCCACCCGCCACTTGTGGCCTTTCCTCGCGCCCGTAACCAGGTCATGACCCGGTCAAGACGATCTGGCTGTGAGGTTGCCGTGAGGTCGCTGTGAGCGATGGGCGCCGTAGGGCTCCCCGAGCGGTCACGCGGGCAGCGGACGCGCCTGTTCCGGGTCGTTGAGCGGGGCGAGCAGATCGCCGTGCAGGTCCAGCCGGGCGGCCATGTCCCCGGCGCCGAACGCCATGTCCCCGGCCTGACGGCACCGCGTGATCTCGTCCCAGGTGACGGGGGCCGAGACGGTGGGCTCGGGCCGGGCGCGCAGGGTGTAGGGCGTGGCGGTCGTCTTCGACGCGGAGTTCTGGCTGAAGTCGACGAACACCTTGCCCGGCCGCAGGGCGCGTTTCATCCGGTGCAGGGCGAGCGCCGGCAGGGCATCCTCCGCTTCCATGGCGAGCCGCTTGGCGTACGCCGACACCTCGCCGGACGGCGTGGGCTCCAGCGGAACCAGCAGATGCAGCCCCTTGGACCCGGACGTCTTCCCGTACGCCGCCAGCCCGTCCTCCGCGAGCCGTTCCCGCAGCCAGAGCGCCACCGCGCAGCACTGTACGACGGTCGCGGGGGAGCCGGGGTCCAGGTCGAAGACCATCCGGTCGGCGACTCCCGGCGCGGCTGTGCGCCACTGCGGGGTGTGAAATTCCACCACCAGGTTCGCCGCCCACATCAGCGAGGCCAGATCGCGCACGACCACCTGCCGGGCCCCCTGGTCCTCGCTCCGGGGGACCGGGGTGGTCTCCACCCAGGCGGGTGTACCGGGTGGCGGATTCTTGGTGAAGAAGAGCTGGCCGCCCGGCCCGTCCGGATACCGCAGGAAGGAGACGGGGCGGTCGGCCAGGTGGGGCAGGATCACGCTGCCCACGGTGGCCGCGTAGTAGTGCAGCACCTCGCCCTTGGTCGTTCCCGTGGCCGGATACAGGACCTTGTCGAGATTGCTGAGCGAGACCCGTCGCCCCTCCACCTCGGTGATCGGCGTCATACGATAAGAGTCACACGAAATCAGGCCAAAGCGTCTTTATCCGCCGCAGAGTCCTTCACGGTCAAAGAGTCTTTCGCGGTCGACAAGGGGTGAACGGTGAGGTCCCTATGGAACGGCGCGATCTCCTTCGGGCTGGTCAGCATCCCGATCAAGCTGTTCAACGCCACCGACAACCACGCGATCCACTTCCGGCAGATCCACCTCGCCGACGGTGGCCGGATCCGGTACCGCAAGGTCTGTGAACTGGACGAGGAAGAGATCCCGGGCGGCGAGATCGGCAAGGCGTACGAGGACGCCGACGGCACGATGATCCCGATCACCGACGAGGATCTCGCCCAGCTGCCGCTGCCCACCGCGAAGACCATCGAGATCGTCGCCTTCGTGCCCGCGGACCAGATCGACCCGCTCCAGATGGACGCGGCGTACTACCTCTCCGCCAACGGCGTACCCGCGGCCAAGCCGTACACCCTGCTCCGCGAGGCCCTCAAGCGCAGCAACAAGGTCGCCGTCGCCAAATACGCCCTGCGCGGCCGTGAACGGCTCGGCATGCTCCGCGTCGTGGACGACGTGATCGCCATGCACGGACTGCTCTGGCCCGACGAGATCCGCGCCCCCGAGGGCGTCGCACCCGACGGCGACGTCACGGTCCGCGACGCCGAACTCGACCTGGCGGACACCCTGATGGACACGCTCGGCGAGGTCGACATGGACAGCCTCCACGACGACTACCGGGAGGCGGTGGAGGAGCTCATCGCCGCGAAGGCCTCCGGCGAGACCGTGCGCCCGGCCGAGAACGGGGACGCCGGCGGCGGCAAGGTCATCGATCTGATCGCGGCCCTGGAGAACAGCGTGCAGGCGGCGAAGAAGTCCCGGGGCGGGGCGGGGGGCGAGGGCGACGGCGAGATGGCCGACGTGCACCCCATCAAGAAGACCGCCGGGAAGCCGTCGGCGTCGGGCAGGTCTTCCGCGCAGACCACGAAGAAGAGCCCCGCTGCGGCGAAGAAGTCCCCTTCCCGGGCCACCCCCAAGTCCACCGGCACGAAGAAGTCCACGTCGACGACGAAGAAGGCCGCCGCGAAGAAGACGACGAAGACGGCGGCGAAGAGGGCGGCGAAGAAGCAGACGTCGTCGAGCGGCGGCACCGGGGCGAAGAAGACGGCGTCATCCCGCAAACGTGCCTCGGCCTGACAGGACTGCCGCCCCCGCTCCCCGCTGTCCGAAGCCCCCGTACGCTACGGCCCATGAGCGAAGAGGTCCCCTCGGGCCGGGTGATCGACGGCCGTTTCACGCTGGTCGAGCGGCTCGGCAGCGGCGGCATGGGCATGGTCTGGCGGGCCCGTGACGAGGCGCTCCACCGCGATGTCGCGCTCAAGGAGGTGCGGCCCCCGGACCCGGCGCTCGCGGAGTACGACCCCGAGGGCGCCCGCACCCTGCGCGCCCGGGTGCTCCGTGAGGCCCGCGCCCTGGCCCGGGTCGACCACCCCAACGTGGTCACCGTCCACCACATCGTCGACCCCGGCGAGGACGGGTACCCGTGGATCGTGATGGAGCTGGTGGCCGGCTCCTCCCTGCACGACCGGCTCGCCACCGGCCCCATGGAGCCCGCCGACGCCGCCGAGCTGGGGCGCGGCATCCTCTCCGCCCTCCGCGCCGCCCACGCGGCCGGGATCCAGCACCGGGACGTCAAGCCCGCCAACGTCCTGCTGCGCCCCGACAGCCGCCCCGTCCTCACGGACTTCGGCATCGCCGCCATCCGCGAGTCGACCAGCCTCACCATGACGGGCGCCCTCATCGGCTCGCCCGACTACATAGCCCCCGAGCGCATCCGGGGCACGGAGGGCGACCCCTCCTCCGACCTCTGGTCGCTCGGCATGATGCTGTACGTCGCCGTCGAGGGCCGCCACCCGCTGCGCCGGGCCACCACCCTCGCCACGCTGGCCGCCGTGCTCGACGAGGAGATCCCGCCGCCGGTACGGGCCGGGGCCCTCGCCCCGGTGCTGAGTGCGCTCCTCACCCGGGACATCCCGGCCCGCCCGGACGCGGAGACCCTCGACCGGCTGCTGGCCGAGGCCGCACGGGGCGGCGGGAGCACGCCCCCGACCCCCACGGAGCGTGTACGGGAACGGCCCGCCTCAGCAGGCCAGGGAACCGGCCACCCCGCCTCCGTGCACGCCGCTCCCACGCAGTCGGCCACCCCGCCGCCGCGACCGGGCGCCTCGCCCGCGCCGCCGTTCGGGTCACCGGTCTCCGGCCGAAAGCCCCCGGCACCCGGCTCGCCCGGCGGTTCCGGAGCCCCGGAGGACCGCGTCCCGACGGGCTACGGCACCCCGCCCCCGCTTCCGACGCCGCCTCGCGGGGGCGCGGCCGCCGCATCGAACGCCGGGTCCGGCGGATCAGCGCCGCGTCGTCCGTCGTCTCGGCCGTGGTGATCGCGGGCGCCGTCCTCTGGACGGCCGGCGCCTTCTCCTCCGAGGGCTCCGGCGGCGACGACCGCCCGCGCGACCGGGCGAGCGCACCCCAGGTCCCGGCCCCGACGCCGGATCCGATCGCCGACGAGTCCGTCGGTTCCGACGAGCAGGACGTACCGGAGACGGAGGCGGCGAACCTCCTGACCCCCGACGGGGCGCGGGCCGCGATCGGCGCGCTGAAGCCGCTCATGGGCGGAACGAAGGTCACCGACTTCACGCTCTACGCCGAACACGCCTCCGCCGAGGCGCCGTTGAAGTCCAACGCCGCGCTGTACGACCGCTTCAGCTACCGCGACGGCCGGGCGAAGAACGACGACATGGGCGGTACCCTGACGTCCGGGTCGACGACGGTCGACCTGGACTCCGTCGGCTGGGACGCGCTGCCCGCCCTGCTGAGGACGGCGGAGAGGACGCTCAACGTCGAGAAGCCGGAGAGCAGTTACGTGATCGTGGACCCCTCGTCGCCCTTCCACGGCGACCGCCCGGTGCTGCGCGTGTACGTCTCCGACGCGCACGGCGGCGCCTTCCTCACCGCCGAACTGGACGGCCGGATCATCGAGAAGAACCCGCGCCCCAAGGGCTGACCACCGGCTGGATCGGATCGGGGAGGAGCGGCAGGTCCAGGTCGAAGGGGCTCCGCTCGATGACGTACGTGCAACTGGTGTAGGTGTAGCCCGGCTGGACCCTGGTCCCGGAGGAATAGCTGTCCACCCGGGCGGTCGCGCCCGTGCCGTGCTTGTAGAGGAAGTGGTACTCCCCGGCGGGCAGTTCGAGCCGGGCCTTCGGGTAGTTCCTCCCGCTCGCCCTGCAGGCCCGCCGCGGGCCCGCGGAGGCGCTGTACCGCTCGCAGCCCGCGCACGCCCTCAGCGTGACGGTGCCGGTGACGGGCCCGGTGTAGAGGACCTCGACCGTGTTCGGCGCGTCATTGCTGATGACCAGCTCCATCCGGGCCCCGCCGGGCCGCTTCGACGGCGGCAGCCGCTTGCCCGCGGCCGGCCGGTCGTCGGCTATCTCCGCGGCTATCGCGATGTTCCGCGCCTGCCGCACCCGCCCGTCACTCTGGTACGTCGCCGCGAAATCGGTCAGCGTCGTGCGCGCGGCGCCGAACTTCTCATCCTTGAACTGGTCGACCCCGCAGGCGTACACCCCGTCCACGACCCCCTCGTCGGCGTCGGCGCGCAGCTTCTTCACGCTGTCGTCGGGCAGCCGGGACGCGGTGGCGCCGAGGCCGCGCAGCACCTCGGTGGCCGCACACGGCTCGGCCCCCTTCAACGCCGCTACCTGGCCCTTGATCCGCTCGTCGATCGCGGGCGCTACCTGCCGCGCGGAGGCGGACTCGGGGAACGTACGCAACAACTGCCCCAGCTCCGCACCGCCGTCACCGCCACTGCCGCTCCCCGCCCCGCCCAGACGCGAGACGCCGCACGCGTAGAGCGACTCGGCGAGCGGTGTGTCGGGCCAGGCGGCCAGCTCGCCCAGCACCCGCTTGTCCACCGAGTCCGGCAGCGTCCGCAGATACGTCAACGGCGCGACGGCCTCGCAGTGCCGCTTCTTCGCGTACGGGGCGGAGACGGCGTCGTAGTACGCCTTCAGCCGGTCGGGGACGAGCTTCGCGGCCCGGGACCCGGGATGGTCCTCGCCGAGCGCGCGATAGACGTCGAGGGCCTTGCCGTACTCGCTCTTCGCCGCCTCGAACGGCTGCCCCGAGGCGGTGGCGACCCGCGCGTCCCCGGCCTCCAGCCTCTCCAGCAGCATCTGCTCCCGCGCCTCGTCCCGCGCGGAGCCGTACCCCACGGCCCCGCCCGCCGGCACGGCCAGCAGCACCACGCCGAGACCGACCGCCAGACCGGGCCGCCACGCCCCGCCCACCGCCGAACGCCGGGCGATCCGGCCCCCGTCGACGGCGGCGAGCACCAGGACGAGCAGATACCCGACGAGCACACCCGCGGGCACCCCGTCCGGATCGGCGGGCAGTGCCACCCACAGCAGCACCGCCGTGGCCGCCCAGCACACGGCGGCCCGCCCCCAGCGCCCCAGGAGGGCGTAACCGAGCCCGAGCCCGGTCAGGTTGAGCAACGCGGCCGCGGCCGTCCGCAGGGACGCACCGGGCGGCGGCGGCCCGACGGACGGCGCGTGCGAGGGCGGGGGCGGTACCGCCCCGTCGCCCCCGGACCCGTACCCCGCAACGCCGTAACGATCACCGGACTCCATAACGGTCCCCCACCGCCGAGCCGAAAAGTCACCTGGAATCTGCCCCGTTCCGTCCCCGGTCACGCACGGTCGCGGCGGCCTCTTCGTGCGCCGGGCCACCGCCGCCCCGGCCCACCCTCTAAACTGCCGAACGCCGCGACTGGCGCGCGCCCCGGCAGGGGCGCTCCGTGGAACCGACCACGAGGAAGCGGCGCACCCCGGGCGTGCCCGGGGCGTCACCTCCGGAGAGCCGTCCGCCTGGGCATCCGGGTCCACGCCGCGTCGAGCGGCCGACCCGGAAGGACCTCTTCCATGACCACCCGGCCCATCACCGCCACCGCGACCACCACCGCGCCCCGTCACCCGGCCCTCACCGCGTCCGACCCGGAACTGGCCGCCCTGATCGGCGCGGAGGAGCAGCTCCAGGCCGACACCCTGCGTCTGATCCCCAGCGAGAACTACGTCTCCGCCGCCGTGCTCGAAGCCTCGGGCACCGTGCTCCAGAACAAGTACTCCGAGGGCTACCCCGGCAAGCGGTACTACGAGGGCCAGCAGGTCATCGACCAGGTCGAGACCCTGGCGATCCGCCGCGCCCAGGCCCTCTTCGGGATGGAGCACGCCAACGTCCAGCCGTACTCCGGCTCCCCGGCCAACCTCGCCGCCTACCTGGCCTTCCTCCAGCCCGGTGACACCGTCCTCGGCATGTCCCTCCCGATGGGCGGCCACCTCACGCACGGCTGGGACGTCTCGGCCACCGGCCGCTGGTTCCGCGGTGTCCGGTACGGGGTCCGCCGGGACACCGGCCGGATCGACCTGGACGAGGTCCGCGACCTGGCCCTTGCCGAACGGCCCAGGCTCATCTTCTGCGGCGGCACGGCCGTTCCCCGCACGATCGACTTCGCGGGCTTCGCGGAGATCGCCCGGGAGACCGGCGCCGTCCTGGTCGCGGACATCGCGCACATCGCCGGCCTGATCGCGGGCGGTGCGCACCCTCGCCCGCCGGTCACGCGGACGTCGTCTCCACCACCACCCACAAGACCCTGCGCGGCCCGCGCGGCGCGATGCTGCTCTCCACCGCCGAGCACGCCCGCGCCATCGACCGCGCGGTCTTCCCCGGCCTCCAGGGCGGCCCGCACAACCAGACCACGGCCGCGATCGCGGTCGCCCTCGGCGAAGCGGCCACCGCCGGGTTCTGCTCCTACGCCCACCAGGTCGTGGCCAACGCCCGTGCGCTGGGGGAGGAGTTGGCCGCCCGCGGCTTCGACCTGGTCTCCGGCGGCACCGACAACCACCTGCTGCTGATCGACCTCACCAACAAGGATGTCCCCGGCAAGACCGCGGCCAAGGCCCTCGACCGCGCGGGCATCGTCGTCAACTACAACACCGTTCCCTACGACCCCCGTAAGCCCTTCGACCCCTCCGGCATCCGGATCGGCACCCCGGCCCTCACCTCCCGGGGCGTCCCCGCCGCCGCGATGGGCACGGTCGCCACCTGGATCACCACGGCGGTCGAGGCGGCACGCACGGGCGACGAGGCGGCGATCAGGAAGGTACGGGAAGAGGTGAAGGAGCTCATGGACGCTTATCCGGCACCGGGGCTGCCGGTCGGCTGACGAGGCACTCTGCGCGCCTTCTTCACCTGTTCTCCGCCCGCCCAACCCCCTCTGTGGCACCGTGGATCGACTGATCACCCGGGTGTCCGGGCATCCGCGTAGGGGGGATTTGCATGCGACTTCGTACGGCCGCGGCCTCGGCCGCCCTCGTCCTGTGCGCCACGGCGGGCCTGGCGGCCTGTTCGTCCTCGCCGGGGACCGCGGACGCCGAGCGGCCCGCCGCCCCCACGGCACCGGCCTCCGTGGACGGTCTCGCGGAGAACATCGAGACGGGCGAGCTCGCCACGGAGCCGCCCGAGCTGAACGAACAGAGCGTCGCGGGGCCCGAGAAGTGCGCCCGCTCCGCCGCCGACATCCCGGCGGAGTGCGCGGTCGACCCGTCGTTCGCCGAAGTCACCGAGGGGGAGCGGGCAGCCGAGCCGCCCACCCTGCCGTGAGCGCATCACCGGTGAGCGGGTGAGGGAACCGGAACGGGGGGCGGGCACACAACCGTGTGCCCGCCCCCCGTTCCGTGTATCGCACCGAGTTCGGGGTCCCGTGCGACGGCAGGATCAGGACACTTATCACAGGCCCCGTTCACCACTTGCGTCACAGAGACCCCTTCCTTCCGTCACAGCGATCTCTTAGTCTCACACCCTGTTCACATGTGATGATTGATGATCTCGCCACAGAGGTCAGGCGCGGGGGTAGTGAAGCATGCGTGAAAACTGGCGCTCGAAGCTGAGCGTTCTTGCCGGGGCGTCGGCACTCGCCCTCTCGGCCGTCACCGCGACGCCGGCGCTCGCCGACGACGCCCCGGAGACCCCCGTGGAAATCCAGCTGCCCGTCGACGTGAAGATCGTCGAAGGCCTCGCCTCGGAACCCGGCGCGGAGATCCCCTTCCCGGCGGACGAGGACGAGACGGCGGGACCGGCGGGCGCGATGGCCGCCAAGGCCGCACCGCCGTCCAACACCTGCCTGGGCGCGACCGCCGTCTACGGCACCAGCGGGTGCTTCCAGCACAACGGCGACATCGTCTGGGCGGGCGACACCAAGAAGGACGGCATGTCCGCGGCGGTCGGGGTCTACACCGACTACGGGCGCGCCGAGGAGGTCTGCGTCAACAAGCTCGGCGTGAACACCTGGGCGACCTGCAACAAGGACTACCGCGAGACCGGCAACGTACGCCTGCGCGTCCTGCGCTACGACGGCGACACCGGCAAGTTCTACCAGCCCGAGGCCTGGTCCGGCTGGATCCCCGTCGACGGGAAGTTCTGATCACGCCCCGCCGCGAGGGCGAGCCGGACCGCACTCCGCCCGCCCTCACCCGGCCACGCGGGTGCCGCTAGGAGGCCGGTACGGATGCCGGGGGGAGCAGGCGCTCGAAGCAGAGGGAGTCGGGCACCTGGGCGTACGCACCGAAGTTGGGGATCCGCCGGTACCCGGAGCGGGTGTAGAAGCGGACCGCGTCGGGCTGCGCGGGCCCGGTCTCCAGTCGCAGCCGGGTCCAGCCCCTGGCCTGTGCCCACTGCTCCAGCGCCGCAAGGACGGCGGGAGCCACACCGGTGCCGCGCCGGTCCGGCACCACGAACATCCGCTTGACCTCGCCCGACCGCGCGTCCAGGGCGCGCAGCCCGCCGCAGCCGACGGCGGTCCCGTCGGCCGCCCGGGCCACGACGAACACCGCGATGTCGGATGCGGAAGGCGCGCTGCCCGACTCGCTGTCAGGGGTGCCGTACCGCTCGGCCATCTCGGCGCGCTGTCGGGCGCGCAGCATGACGGCGTCGGGGTGGTCCCAGGCGACGGGTTCGATGTCCATGCGACGATTCTGCCCCCTGGCGGGAGTTGACGAAGTCGGCGGGGACCTGACGGCGTCGGGTACGGAGCGTGTCGCGTCCCGCGTTCCGTCCCTAGCCTCGAGGAATGATCAGTGCTGAAGCCGGCCGCGTGCTCGCCGACCTCGCCGCGGAGGGGTGTACCCCTGGCTGGTGTGGAACGACACGCTGCCTCCCGGCCCCGAGGTCACCCGGCAGGGGTGGCGGGGCATGCGCATGTCGCCCGGCGCGCCACTCGCGGCGGTGCGGGCCGCCTGCGACGTCCTGGGCGACGTCGACGGATTCGTGAGCATGCCGGTGGGGGCGCCGGCCGGCCGGCGCGCAGCGTCGCCCGGCGACTGGATAGCGTCCGCCCGGGTGCTGCGCGGCGGGGTCGACCGGCCGAATCTGCTGGTGGGCCTGCCGGCCGACTCCACGGGGATCCGGGCCCTGGTCGGATGCCTGGAGGAAGGCATCTCGGTCGACTCCTCGCCGTGCTACACGGTCGAGCAGTACGCGGAGGTGCTGGACGCCCAGCTCACCGGCCTGGAGACGGCGTTGTCGGGTGGCGCCGACCCGAGTGCGCTGGTGGTGGCCGCCTCCTGTGCCGTGGGGGTTCTCGACGCGGAGGTCGACGTACGGCTCACCCGGCTCTCGGGCGGAGAACCGCACGCCCTGCGCGGCACGGCGGGGCCGGCCACCGCCCAGCTGATCTACCGGCTGAGGGAGAAGCGGCTGGGCGGGGCGCGGTGGCGGGCTCTGAGCAGCGCGGGGGCCCGCCTGCCGAAGCTCGTGTGGACGGATACGGGCTCCGGCCACATCCCGGCACTGGTCGGCTGGAACACCGGGCACGCGCTCACCGCGGAGATGGCCGAGGCGGCGGCCGTCGGGGGCGGCCTGTGCGGAGACACCCTGCTGGGCTGCGACGCACCGGCCGCTCGCGCCCTGGACGCCCTGGCAGGGCAGGGCGTCCAGGTGGCGGCGGTCGGCGCGGAGCTGCTGCTCCGCCGTCGCTAACAGGCGGCCACCGCGTGCCGCTCCGGCACGGACGGCCGCTCTCCGGCGGGCGGTGCGGACAGGGCAACCGCGCGGTCCGGGAAGGCCGCGCCGGTCAGGGCGAGGAGAGGGGCCGCTTTGACCGCGGTCTCCTCGAACTCCGCCGCCGCGTCCGAGAGCGCCACGATCGCCCCGCCCACCCCGTACCGCACCCGGCCGGGCGTGACCACAGCTGTACGGATGACGATGCTGAAGTCGGCCGCGCCGGAGAGCGACAGATAGCCGATCGCCCCGGAGTACACCCCGCGCGGACCGCCTTCGAGGCGATCGATGATCTGCATGGTGCGGATCTTGGGCGCTCCCGTCATGGACCCGCCGGGGAAGGCCGCGCGGAGGCATCCCACCGGGGTGCTGTCCGGGTGGAGGCGGGCGGTCACGGTACTGACGAGCTGATGGACGGTCGCGTACGTCTCCACCCGGAAGACGTCGTCGGCCCGGACGGAGCCGACCGCCGCACACCGGCCGAGATCGTTGCGGACGAGATCCACGATCATCAGGTTCTCGGCATGATCCTTCTCGTCGGTGAGCAGGCTCGCGGCGAGGGCCGCGTCCTCGGTGGGGGTGGCGCCGCGCGGGCGGGTGCCCTTGATCGGGCTGGACTCGATGTGCCCCTCGGCGGAGATCCGCAGGAACCGCTCGGGCGAGGTGGAGAGCACCGACACGTCACCGAAGCTCAGCAGGGCGCCGAACGGGGCGGGACTCGTGCGGCGCAGGAGGCGGTACGCCTCCCACGGGTCGACCGTGCTGTCGGCCTCGGCCATGTTGGTCAGGCAGATCTCGTAGCTCTCGCCGGCCGCGATCTCCTCGTGACACGCGGCGATCAGGTCGAGGTAGGCGGCACGGTCGTGACGCAGCCGGATCTCCGGGGAGCCGGCGGGAGCCGCGGGCGGTGGCGCCGGGGCCACCCCGGACAGGGCCGAGAGCCGGTCGCGGGTGTGACGCAGCCAGGCGCGGGCGGCCTCCTCCCCGTCCTCGTCGCGTCCGGTTCCGGGCTCGGCGAGGGCGAGCAGATGGGTGGTGCCGGTGAGGTGGTCCACGACCAGGGCACGGTCCGCGAAGACCAGGACGGCGTCGGGTTCCTCGGAGTGGTGGACGGCGTCCCCGCCGCACTCGGCCTTCAGCTCGTAACCGAGGTAGCCGGTCCAGCCGAGGGCGAAGTCGCAGGGCAGCGGCGGGACATCGGTGTCGAGCGCGGCACAGTCACGGTCCAGCCAGGTGAGAAACCCGCTCCTGACGGTCTCCGGCGACCCCGGGCCGTTCGACCGCACCGTGACCGTTCCGGTGGACACGTCGGCGGTCGCCACCCTGGCGAGCGGACCCGAGGCGTCGCCCATGATCGAGAACCGGCCGCCGGAGCCGCCGTCGTGGCGGCTGCTGTCCAGCCAGAACGCGTGGTCGCCGCCGCGGAACAGCCGGTCGTAGACCGTCTCGTCGTCGCAGCCGGTCGGCACCTCGGCGGTCAGTACCCGCAGGGAGCGCCGGGGAAGGGGCGGAACGGGGCGGGGTTCGGCCGGGGCGCGGCGGGCGGCGGGCGCCGGGGCTCCGCCGTGCGGGAGAACCCTCGCGCGGGCACGGGTCCGGTGGTCCCGGGTCAAGCGGTCGAAGTTGGCGAGCAGTTCATGACCGTACTCGGTGCGAATCGACTCCGGGTGGAACTGCACGCCCCACTGCGGACGGTCCCGGTGGCGCAGCCCCATCACCACACCGTCCGGCGTCCACGCGGTGACCTCCAGTTCCTCGGGCAGGTCGGTGACGGTCAGCGAGTGGTAGCGCACCGCCTCGAACGGGGACGGCAGCCCGGCGAACAGGCCCTGCGACTCGTGCAGTACGGGCGAGGTGCGGCCGTGCCGGGGCTCCGGCGCCCTGCGCACGCCGGCTCCCCCGGAGAGGCCGATCCCCTGGTGCCCCAGGCAGATGCCCAGCAGCGGAAGGGGGAGCGGTCGATGATCTCCGCCGAGATGCCGAAGTCGGCGGAGCGGGCGGGGTGGCCGGGGCCGGGCGATATGACTACGTTGTCAAACCCTTCGAGCAGGGACGGATGCCACGACGGGTCGTCATTGCGGACGACGACCGGCTCCTGGCCGCCCACCCGGGCCAGGTAGTGGAAGAGGTTGTAGGTGAAGGAGTCGTAGTTGTCGACGAGCAGCGAACGCATGACGGTGTCTGATTTCCCTTGCTCGGGGCCTGCGTGCACGGGGGACGCGCGGGTCTTCGCGGCGCGCCGGCTCAGGCTCGGCGGGAGCGCGGGGCGGGAAGGATCTGGAACAGGAGGTGCTCGACGAGGTCGTTGCCGTACTCGCCCTCCTGGACGAGGCAGGCGGCCAGGGTGCGCAGCTCGCGGCCGCTCTCCGCGGCGATGCGGTGGAGCAGGGCGACGTCGCCCCGACTGCTGAAGTGCAGCAGGGCCGCGCCCGATGCGGTGGTCCAGCGCGGCGCCTCCTCCAGGTAGCGCCGGTGGGCCTGGTAGCCGGTGTCGACGTAGGCGCGCTCGTGGACCGACTCGTAGACGTAGTCGGCGGGGCCGAGGACGTAGTTCGAGCTCCAGAAGACCGTGTCGAAGCGCTCTCCGTCGTCCAGTCCGCCGAACAGGTCGCCGCGCACCGCTCTCAACCGGTCCTGCACGCCGTGCCGTTCGGCGTTCCGCACGGTGTTCTCCACCGCCTGGGGGCTGATGTCGCAGGCCACCACCGGACCGTGGGCCGCCAGGGCCGCCGTCACGGCGATCACTCCGGTCCCGCAGCCGATCTCCAGGAACGAGCCCCGCCTGCCGGACACCTCCGGGGCGAAGGCGGTGGGGACCGCCGCTTCCTCCGAGTCGGTGTCCGCCGGCCGCGGGTCGTTCAGTCCCAGGAAGTCCAGGCCCACGCCGGTCGAGGGCGAGTAGACCGGGGCGAAGACCTCGTCCAGGAGATCCCACTCCCGGCCCCCGAGGACGAAGGTGCGGGGCCGGTCGGCGCGGGTCAGCGACTGGCGGCTGCGGTCCAGGGATCTGGTGAAACTCCGCACCTGGTGTGCTTCGGCCTGTGTCTCGGCCTCACGAGGGCCCCCGGGAACGGGCGACGTGACGGGACCGGCCGGTGCGGGGACGACGGCCCGGGGCGCGGAGACGACGGATGCGACGGGTACGACTGACACGGGACCCCACCTCTTCCTCGACGACGGCGCTACTCTCTGCAACGCCTGCATGCACAGCGTGGTCCGGCTCCGGTGTCCGCCGGAAGGTGATGCGACGACACCGTCCGCCCGGCGGGGTGGTGATCCCGTCACCCGTAACCGCTGTGACCTCTGGTGACGGCGGTCAAGTGGTGTTGACCACCTGATGAGATGTGGATTACGTTCCTCGAGGCCTCGATGGGGGAAGGGCCCGGGGATATGACCTGTGCCTGAGGGGAATTGCGGCCTCCTGGGGAGGGACCACGTCATGTCGCCCGATACGGACGGCTCGCTCGACGGCCACGCACTGAGCATGCTGGAACTGCTGGCGCAGGGGGCGCCGGCGGAGCGCTTCGAGGAACCGGTGCGCCGCGCCGCGGCCGGGGGCGCCCCGGCCGATGCTCTCGCCCGGCTCAGCCAGGCCAGGGACCACGCGTTGAGCGTGCGTCAGCTGTCCGGCCGGCGCCAGCAGCGGGAGGCGGGACTGTCCGCCCTGGTGGACACCGCCCGTGACCTGACGCTCCCCTACAACCTGGACGCCCTGCTGAAGGTGATCACCCGGCGGGCCCGGCTGCTGCTCGGTCTGGACATGTCGTGGGTGAGCCTGCACGACTCGGCCGGCGCGCTGTCACGCGTGCGCGCCGCCGACGGCAACGCCTCGGCGATCACGGTCGGCTTCGAGGTACCGAACGAGGGCGGCGTCGGCAGACAGGCCCGGCAGGGCTCCGCCCCCTTCTGGACCCCGGACTACTTGCACGACGAGTCCTTCGAGCACGCCGCGGTCATCGACGACGTCGTGCGGGTCGAAGGGCTGCGGGCCATCGTCGCCGTCCCGCTGCGTCACGCGGACTCCTCCTTCGGCATCCTCTACGCCGCCGACCGCAACATCCGGCACTTCGTGCCCGACGAGATATCCCTGATGAGCTCGCTGGCCGACCTCGCGGCCGTCGCCATCGAACGGACCAGCCTGCTGGAGCAGACGCGGAGCGAGGTCACCGAGCTGGAGGAGAACACCAGCCGGGCCTGGGGGCGCTCGGCCGCCGCCGCCCGACTGCACGGGATCCACAGCGACTTGATCGACCTGATCCTCAACGGCGGCGATCTGCACACCCTGCTCGGGCGGGCGGCCGGCGAACTCGACGCGGAACTGATGGTCCGCGACGCGGTCGGCAAGGATCTGGAACGGACCGCGGGGTTCCCGGCGCCCGCCACCGGCCAGGCGCGTGGCGGTTCACCGAGCGCGCCGAAACCTTCCGCCGGGCGGTCGTCCGCCGTCAGGAGCGCCGGTGGGCAAGCCGGGGACGGCACCACCGGACGAGGGCTGTTCTCCGTCGACGAGGCCGCACTCGTGCGGGCCTCCCTGGACTCCTACGCGCGCCGGGAGCCGATCCGCTGCGAGAGCACGGCGGACGACGACACCGAGGTGTGGGTCCACGCGGTGACCGGCGGCTCGGAGCACCTGGGCACCCTGGTCGTCCACGGGCCGGGGCCGGGCGAGGACGACCGGCAACGGCTGATGGCGCTCACCGCCCAGACGGTCGCCGTACTGATGCTCATGCAGCGCAGCACCGTGGTGGCCGAGGCACACGTCCGCGACGACTTCTTCCACGAGTTGCTCGCCTCCCAACTCTCCCCGGAGCAACTGGCGACCCGCGCCCGCCGGCTCGGCGTCAACCTCGCTCAGCCGCATGTCGTCGTGGTGGCCCGTCCCGAAGGCGGCGCGCAGGGCCGGGCGGTCGTGTGGGCCTCGTCCTACGTGCATCAGCTGTCGGGGCTCAAGTACGTCGACGGGGAACACATCGTGCTGCTGGTGCCGGGCGACGATCCCACCGCTGCCGGGCGGACGGTGTCCCGGGAACTGTCCGTGGTGCTCGCCCACCCCGTCACCGCGGGAGCCGCCGGACCGGTCACCGCTCTGGGAGCCGTGCGCAGCACGTACGAGGAGGCACAGCGCTGCCTGGACGCCCTGACCGCTCTGGGCGGCACGGGCGGCGCCGCCTCCCAGCGGGAACTCGGCTTTCTGGGGCTGCTGTTGTCGGAGCGGCACGACGTCGGCGGATTCATCGCCTCGACGCTGGGGCCCGTGCTGGACTACGACAGTCAGCAGGCGACCGAGCTGCTGCGGACCCTGGAGGAGTACTTCACATCGGGCAACAGCCCGACACGTGCCGCCGAGACGCTGCACGTCCACCCCAACACCGTGTCGCGGCGCCTGGAACGCATCACGTACCTGCTCGGCGCCGACTGGCAGGAGCCGGCCCGTGCCCTGGAGGTGCAGCTCGCCCTGCGCCTGCAACGCGCACGCCAGGTGCTGGAGCCCGAGGGCGGACCGCCTTCCCGTCCGGGCCCGTGAACACGGTGACGCCACCGGTGCGGCGTACCGCAGCGCATCCCTGACGCCACCGGCGTGCAGCCGTGACCTCCGGACCGGCGGACGCCCGCCAACGGTCTCAGCCGGTCGGTGCGAACAGCGCCTCGACCCCGCCGGGCCCCGTCGCCCCGCTCCGACCCACCGGCGCTCCGAAGCCGACCGACGGCCCGGGCCCGCCGAGACTCCCCGGCCCCGGCCACGGGTCACGGCCGCCCAGAGCGATGGCCGCGTACGCGATCGAGGCGAGCGTGACATGACGGTGCCATCCGGTGAAGGACCGGCCCTCGAAGTCCCGGAGCCCGACCCGGTCGCCCAGCGTCCCGAAGTCCCCGGCCACCCGCTCGGCCAGCCTGGCCAGCCGCACCAGCGCCGGAACCGGGGTGTCGGCCATCTCGGTGAGCCAGAACTCGGCCGGCGGTCCGTCGGGGTCGTGCCACTCCGCCAGCAGCAGCCCCGTCGGCCGTCCGGCGTCCGCGCGGGAGGCCCGCGGCCCCGGGGCGGGCAGCACCACGCGCGTGGCCACCACCAAGGAGCGGCCGGTCTCGCCCGGTGCGCCGCCCGGCACCGGCCACCCGACGGGGCGGCGCAGCGCCCGCACCGACGCGGCGATGCGGTGCGCGCTCACCCTCCCCGCGCCGTGCCCGGGCATCGACGGGTCGGCCACGGCCAGCCCCGTCGTCCCGGAGACCCGCAGCAACAACGGCTGTCCGGCGGCACGGTGACGCTGCATCGTGCCCCCCACGTCCGGGCCCGCGGCACTCATCACCACGGGAGCCCTCGGGACCCGCCAACCGAGCACGGCACCCAGCACCGAGGCCGACGCGCACTCCTCCAGGGTCTCCTCGACCACCGAGTCGGGGATGTCGGCCCGTCTCCTGTGCTCCTCGTCGTGCACCCAGTCACCCGGCAGGTGCAGCCGCCAACTGACCGGCACGCTCATGTCCTCGGCCGCGAACCAGACGCCGAACGCCTGCTGGCCGCTGTCGGCCTGGCCCAGGTGGGGGACGAACCGGCGGTGCACGCCCACCGAGTGGACGCCCACCTTCGGGATGGACACCGGCTGCACCACCCAGGCCTGTGGTGGCATCACCCCCTGGACATGTCGGGCGAGCCGTTCGCGCATGGCGTTCCACTCCCAGGTGGAGTGCGCGACGAAATGGTGCAGGCCCTGTTCGGCCGCGCCCCCGCCGACACTGCTGGCGATCCTGCGTACCGACTTGCGGCCGTCCACCGACAGCAGGCCCCGTACGTACTGCTCGGCCCGCCTGCGCTGGTCCCTGCGGCGCAGGACCGGGGAGATCAGCGCGGCCAACAGCTCGGTGACGGTGTCCGTCGGCTCCACGACCTCCAGACGGCCCAGACCCGGTCCGGCCGTGCGGCCCGACATCACTGCTCTGCTCATGCCTCTCCCGCCCTGTCCTGTTCGCTGCCTCTCCCGATGACCGTCACTCTGCCCGCCCGGGCGGCGGTGGGCAGAGGTGTCACGACGACCCCATCCGGGGTGCGGGTGGTGGCCGGACCACCATGGGGGCCGGTCCGAGCCGGTCCCGCGGCCCCGCGGGAGGCCTGGAGGTGTGGTGGGGGCACCACCCCGCGGCACCTGCCGTCCCGCGCACCGCTCGGCGTGCGACCTGACGAAGTCGGCGTATCTGACGGAGTCCGCCGGACCTGACGAGAAGCCGGGGCACCGCTTGTGAGGGCTTCCGCTCGCTTCGCATGGTGATGACCGAACAACCCACCGCAGCGCCGGGCCCGACGACCCGGCCGCTCGGCACCGCACCGGAGAGGTCACCGGAGAACGTCCGCACGGCCTGCTCCACAGCGCGGCACCGTCGCCCCGCTGTTCAGCGCCGAAGCGCCGCTTCCCACCGCTCCACGCGATCCGATCCGACAGGGGAACCTCCATGCCGTCACCGCAGCTCGTCGATGCCGTTCTCGCCCATGGCGAGGACAGACCCGAAAGCGTCGCGCTGGTGAGCCACCGGCGCACCGTCACCTACCGGGAACTGGCCGACACCGTACGCACGTTCCGCCACCGGCTCGGCCGGCTGGGACCGGTCGCGGGAAACACGGTGTGCGTTCCGGCCCACAAGTCCCCGGAGACCCTCGCCCTGATGCTGGCGGCCTTCCGCGAAGGCCTGGTGGTGCTGGCACCCTCCCCGGACCTGGGCAGCGAGGCCCGTGACCGGCTGTGCCGGCAGGCCCGCGCCTCCCACCTGCTGGCCGTGACCGACAACGGTGTCCTCTCGGCCGAGCCGGTCACCCAGGACGCCGCCGACGCCTCGCGGTTCGGCACGCCCGACCCCGAGGTCACCCGGCTGCTCCTCACCACCTCGGGCTCGACCGGCACACCCAAGATCGTGCCCCTTCCCCTCGACGGCTTCGCCGCCTTCGCGGACTGGGCCGCACGGGACTTCGGCCTCACGGCGGACGACACGAGCCTCTCCTACGCCCCGCTCAACTTCGACCTCGCCCTGCTGGACGTCTGGACGTTCCTGCGCGCAGGTGCCCGAGTCGTCCTGGTGGACCAGGACCGCGCGGCCGACGGCGCTCACCTGCGCCACCTGGTCGCCGCGCACACCGTCACCTTCGTCCAGGGCGTACCCCTGCTGCACCGGCTGCTGACCGGTGACGGCACAGCCTTCCCCGCCGTCCGCCAGGTCGTCACCACGGGCGAGGCGCTCGGGCCGGAACTGCTGCGCCCGCTGGCCGCGGCGTTCCCCGGGGCGCGCTTCCACAACGTGTTCGGCTGCACGGAGACCAACGACTCCTTCATCCACCCCTTCTCACCCGCCACCTGTGAGGGCCGGCTGCCCATCGGCCGCCCCGTCGACGGCGTACGCGCCGAGCTGCTCACCCCCGAGGGGAAGCGGCTCGCCGGGCCCGGCATGGGGGAGTTGCTGGTCTCCACACCCTTCCAGACGAGGGGCTACCTCGAATCCTCCCTCAACGCCAAGGCGTTCACCGAGATCGAGGGTCACCCCTACTACCGCACGGGCGACCTCGTCACCCGTGGCACGGACGGCCTGCTGTACCTGGAGGGCCGCGCCGACTGGCAGGTCAAGATCCGCGGCGTCCGCACCAACCTGCTGGAGGTGGAGACCGTCATCGCCTCCCACCCCGATGTCGCGGAGGCGGTGGTGGTCGCCCTTCCCGACGACCAGGCCGGAGTGCGGCTGCACGCCCAGGTCGTGCGCCGCCCCGCCAGCTCCCTCACCGGACTGGGACTGCGCGCCCACGCCGGCCGCCACCTGCCCCGCCACGCCATCCCGTCCTCGGTACGCGTCACCGAGGCCCCTCTGCCCCGCACGTCCACCGGCAAGCCCGACCGAAGCCTGATCAAGGCCGATCGCCTCAAGGAGTCAGCATGACCAGCACCGACATAGCGGCCGAGATCCACGAGTACATCGTGGCCACGTTCCTCGACGGCGAGGACTGCGAGGACCTCACCCATGACTACGACCTGATCGCCAACGGAGTGATCGACAGCCTGGGTCTGGTCCGGATGGTCTCCCACATCGGACGCCTCTACGAACTGCCGGTCGACGACCTGGACTTCGGTCCCGACGACTTCCGCAGCATCGCCGCCATCACCGCGTTCATCGGCGCCAACTCGCGCGCCCTGGCGGTCTGAGCCCGCCCGGTCCGCCGCGCACGCCGGTTTCTTCTTCCCCCTTCCTTCCTCACCTTTCAAGGAGTTCCCCATGATCATTCGCAGCGTCGACGACGTCGTTCCCGTCCAGTGGGGCAACGGCACCAGCCACCGACTGCTCACCCAGGCGGACGAGATGGGCTTCGCCGTCGCCGTCACGCTGGTGCGAGCGGGCACGACGAGCGCCCTCCAGTACCGCAACCACCTGGAGGCATGCTTCTGCGTGGCCGGCTCGGGCGAGGTCGTCGAGAAGGACGGCACCCACCACAAGATCCTCCCCGGCATGATCTACGCCCTCGACCAGCACGACCCCCACTACCTGGTGGCCTCCGACGACGAGGACCTGCACCTCATATCGGTCTTCAACCCGCCGATCGTCGGCAACGAGAAGCACACGCTCTCCGAGGACGGCTTCTCCCAGTACTGAGCCGTACGCCCTCCCCGGCCGGTGCCGCACCCACCGCGTCCGGCCAGGGACGGGCCACACCCCGCCTCCCTGCCGTCGGGGCGCCGCGCCCCCGGTGCCGTGCGCCCCGACGGACCCCCGCCCCTCCAGCCGAAGGAACCCCATGCCCCGCCCCCCGAACGCGCCCCCCGACGACCTCTTCACCCTGATGACTCCCTGGGCCGAACGGCTCAACACCGACCTCGACGCGCTGGACCGGGAGGCCGTCTTCTCCCACGAGAAGTGGTCGGCCGTCCGTGAGTCCGGCATCCTTCGCACCCCGTTCGACACCGAGAACGGTGGCCATGGAAGGTCGCTGACCGACACCATGCGCGTACTGGAGGGACTCGGGTACGTCTCCCGCGACTCCGGCCTCTCCTTCTCCACCTCCACCCAGATGGTCTCCGTGGGCGTCCCCCTCCAGCGTTTCGGCAGCACGGAACTGAAGCACCGTCACCTGCCGGGCATCCTCTCCGGCGAGACGATCACGGCGCACGCCATCACCGAGGAGTCCGGAGGCTCCGACGCGATGAACACGGCGACCACCGCCGTGCGGGACGGCGACCACTACGTGGTCGACGGCGGCAAGATGTTCATCACCAACGCGCCGGTGGCCGGCCTGTTCCTGCTCTACGTCCGCACCGGCGACCCCGGCCCGTTCGGCCTCACCTGCCTGCTCGTCGAGGCGGGCGCACCCGGTCTGACCGTGGGTCCCGCCATGGACAAGATCGGGCTGCGCACCAGCCCGATCGGCACTCTGGACTTCCGCGGCCTGCGGGTTCCCGTCGCCCAGCGGGTCGGCAAGGAAGGGGCGGGATTCCGGGTCCTGGACTACGTGATGAAGCGCGAGGTGCTGTTCGCCTTCTCCATCACCCTGGGCGAGATGACCCGGCGCCTTGAGGAAACGATCGCCTTCGCCGGCAAGCGCGAACAGTTCGGCAAGCCGATCGGCAGCTACCAGGCCGTGTCCCACAAGATCGCCAACATGAGCATCGAGGTCGAGACCGCCCGCAAGTGGCTGCGCGACACCGGCGCCAAGGTGGAGGAGCGGCAGGACGCCTCCCTCGACCTCGCCTCGACCAAGACGGTGGTCTCCGAGGCCAACGTCCGCACCGCCCTCGACGCCGTTCAGATCCACGGTGGACGCGGCGTCCTCACCGCCCACGGCGTCGAGCGCGACCTGCGCAACTCCGTCGCCGGAACGATCTACTCCGGCACCAGCGAGATCCAGCGCAACCGCATCGCCGCTCTCCTCGGCCTCTGACCAGGCCCTCGCCCCTGCCACCCGGCCTCGCGCCGCCCGACCCACGGGACCGCCATGACCTCCCCTCTGCCCGCCTCCGCCCCGCTCGACCCGTATCTCCACCTCACCCGGCCGACCGCCTTCCTCGACTACGAGACGGACGCCGTCCAGGAGTTCGTCGACCACGTGGTCGACGACCGCTCCGCCGACCGCCGCACCAACGCGGTGAAGCTGTACTACGCGGTCCGCGACACCGTCGACTACGAGGTCTACGGCGCCGACCTGTCCGTCACCGGCCTCACGGCCTCACACACCGCACGCACCCGGTCCGGCTTCTGCCTGCACAAATCCGTCCTGTACGCGGCGGCGGTACGAGCCCTGGGGATCCCCTCCCGGCTGGTCTACGGCGACGTCCGCAACCATCTCGCCTCGCCCCGCCTGCTCGCCCACATCGGCGGCGACGTCTTCTTCCACGGCCTGACCCAGATCTACCTGGAGGGTGCCTGGGTGAAGGCCACCCCGGTCTTCAACAAGCTGCTCTGCAAGCTGTACGGAATGCCGGCCCTGGAGTTCGACGGACGGGGCGACAGCCTCCACCACCCGTACGGCCAGGACGGCGGCGCCATGGAGTTCGTGAAGGACCACGGAGCCTTCGACGACCTGCCCTACGCGTTCGTCATGGCCTCCATGCGCCGCTCCCACCCCCGGTTCGTCGAGGGGGACGGGACGGTCACGGGCGGCTCGCTGGCCGACGAGGCCGAGCCCGCAGTCACCGCCTGAAGCCACGGGCCCCGCGCCCCGGTCCACGCAACGTCCCGCCCTCCGAAACGTCTCGTGATCCCAAGGAGTCCCACCATGACCGCTGTGACCACCGCCCTGCACCGGGCTCTCGCCGCAGACCCCGACCTGCTGGTCCTCGACGAGGAGGTGGCCCAGGCACTGCACGAGGGACGGCCGGTCGTCGCCCTGGAGTCCTCCGCCATTCCGCAGGGGCCGGCCTTTCCGGCCAACCTCGACCTGGCACTCGACATCGACGCGGCCGTCCGCGCCTCGGGCTCGGTCCCCGCCCGGATCGCCCTGCTCGGCGGCAAGATCCTCGTCGGTATGGACAAGGACCGCCTGGAGCAGTTCGCCACCGACACCTCCATCCCCAAGGTCAGCACCCGGGGTGTGGGCCTCACCCTGGCGGGCGGCGGCGCCGGCGGGACGACGGTGTCCTCCTCCCTGCTGGCGGCCGATCTCGCCGGTATCCCGGTGTTCGCCGTAGCGGGCATCGGCGGCGTCCACCGGGACGCCCCGCAGAGCTTCGACATCTCCGCCGACCTGGTGCAGTTCACCCGCAGCCGCACCGCCGTGGTCTGCGCGGGCGCCAAGTCGATGCTGCACCCGGCGTGGACCCTGGAGTGGCTGGAGACCGCGGGAATCCCCGTCATCGGCTACCGCTGCGACGACTTCCCCGCCTACCTCAGCGTGAGCACCGGAGTCCGCAACCCGCACCGCATCGACGACCTCCGCGAGATCGCCGCCGTGGCGGCCACCCACTGGCAGGTCGGCAACGACACCTCCCTGCTCGTCACCCACCCCATCAGCGAAGCGGACGGCATCCCCACCGCGGACATCGAAGCGGCCCTGGCGGACGCCACCGCCCTGGCGGAGGCCGCGGGAGTGAGCGGCCCCGCGATCACCCCGTACCTCCTCAAGGCGATAGCCGAGGCGACCGAGGGGCGCACCTCCGCCGCCAACCGCGCGGTGCTGCTGTCGACCGCCACCCTCGCCGGTGAGTTCGCCGTGCAGATGTCCCTCGAACTGGCCGAGCGCGCGGGGAGTCCCAGTGAGCGCCGAGCGCCCCGCGATCCTCTTCGACCTCGACGGCACCTTGCTGGACACGCCGGGAGCCATCGCGAACACCTTGCACCGGGTACTGGCCGAGACCGGCCACGGCGACGTGCCGGACGAGCGTGTCCGTGCCACCGTGGGCCGCCCGCTGACCGCGGTGTTCGCCGATCTGACGGGCAGCCAGGAGGACAGCGCCCCGGTGGCGGAGGCCGTAGCCCTCTTCCGCGAGCTGTTCCGCCGGACCGTGGTGCCGGAGGCCGCGGCCCTGGTGTTCCCCGGTGTCCCCGAACTCCTGCGCACCCTGCGCCAAAGCGGTCACCGGACGGCCGTCGTCACCAGCAAGATCCTTCCCAGCGCCATGGAACTGCTCGAACCGGCAGCCCTGGTAGACCAGTTCGACGCCATCATCTGCCACGGCATGGCGGAGCGGGGCAAACCGCATCCGGACCTGGCTCTCCTCGCGGCGGAACGACTCGGCACCCCCGCCCACCTCTGCACGGTGGTCGGCGACGCCGTCGACGACATGCGGATGGCGGCCGGCGCGGGCATGCGGGCCATCGGCGTCGGCTACGGCGTAGCGTCGGCGCGTCAGCTGACCGCCTCCGGTGCCGCACAGGTGGTGGAAACGGTCGCGGACCTGGCCCGCCGCCTGGGGCAGGACCCCTCGCCGCCCACCGTCCCGGCCCCGCGCGCGACCCCCGTACCCCTCTCCTGACAGCGCCTCACCTCTGCCCCCCACGCACACGTCACAGCGCGAACCCCGCACGCGCATCCCCCCGCATCCTCACCCGCACGCATCCTCACGCACGAACGGAAGTGGCTCACCATGCAGCATGCCGACCCCCCTCCCGCGACAACGAAGGCCGAGCGAAGCCTGACGGGCGGGCTGCTCACCCTCTCCGCGGCCCAGTTCCTCATCGCCCTCGACTTCTCCGTCATCTTCGTCGCCCTGCCCAGCATGGGCGCGGAGCTGAACCTGTCCGGCAGCGCCGTCCAATGGGTCGTCAGCGCCTACTCGGTGTTCTTCGCCGGATTCCTGATCGCCGGAGGCCGGATCGGCGACCGGCTCGGCGCACGCAACATGTTCATCGCCGCGCTCGTCCTGTTCGGCGTCTCCTCACTCCTCGGCGGACTCGCCGGTGACGCCTCCCTGCTGCTGATCGCCCGAGGTGCCCAGGGCGTCGCCGCCGCGGCACTCCAGCCCGCCATCCTGGCCCTGGTCAACACCACCTTTCCGGCAGGCCGGGAACGCACCCGGGCTCTCGCGGTGTGGGGCGCCGTGGGCGCGAGCGGGCTGGCCGCGGGTGTCGTCATCGGCGGGCTGCTGACCACGGTGTCCTGGCGCTGGACCTTCTTCGTGAACCTGCCGTTCGCCGTGGTGTGCGCGCTGGCCGCCCCTCGGCTGCTGCCCGGCCGTGCCGAGGGCGGCACGCGTGTCCCGCTGAACATCATCAACGCCGTGCTGTGCACCGCCACGGTCCTGGTCTTCGCGCTGAGCCTGACGCTGGCCGCGGACTCCGGCTGGACCGCCCCGGCCACCCTGATCAGCCTCGCGGTGGGCGCGGCGCTGCTCGCCCTGTTCGCCGTACGGGAACGGACCAGCCGACAGCCGCTGGTGGCACCGGTGCTCCGGCGCACCCGCAGCCTGGTCGTGGGCTGCGGCTCCTCCGCCCTGTACATGGCGAGCGTGGCCGGCGTCGAGTTCTACCTGGTCACCCTGCTCCTCCAGGACGGCCGCGGGTACGAGCCGCTGGCCGCGGGCATCGCCTTCCTGCCGCTGGCCGCGTGCATCACCCTCGGCAACGTCCTCGCCGGCCGACTGCTGAACATCCTGGACGTACGGCGCACGCTGACCCTCGCCTTCGCCATCGGCGCGGCGGGTCTGCTCCTGCTGGGCCTCTCCACCTCCTCGCACGACTACCTCACGGCGCTGCTCCCCGGTCTGGTGGTGAGCGGGCTCGGCCACGGCATGATCTACACCTCCATGTTCGTGGGCGGCACGCGTGACGTCGCCGACCACAACCAGGGTGTGGCCGGGGCGATGATGACGACGACGCAGTACGCGGGCGGCGCGCTCGGCGTGGCCGTCGTGGTGCTGGTGCTCGGCGCCGACATCGGTGACGGCGCCTTCCGCGCCGCCTTCCTGCTGGCGGCCGGACTGGCCGTGGCGGGAGCCGCCCTCGCCTGGACCGGATTCGCCGCCGCGTCGGGCAAGGCGTCCGCGTCCGCCCCGGACGAGGAGGCCGACAGGGACGCGCCCGCCCACCGGATCGAGGACGGCACGAGCCGCGACCACGCGGAACGGTCTCTGGCCGGCGAGCCGCCCGCGACGGGGAGCGTCGGCCGATGACCGCGACCGCGCACGGCACGGTGGACCACGCACCCCGGGTGGGCCTCCTGGTCATCCACAACGATCCGGTGCCGGAGACGGAGATCTGGCGCATGGCACCCGCGGGCGTGTCCGTCCACACCGCACGCTTCGAGTGCCCCCGCCCCGACGACACCGAGTACGTCGGCAGCCCGGCCCTCGCCCTGGCGGAGGCCCCGGACGTGGTCCGCGGGCTGGACCACCTGGGCCGGACCGGAGTGGACAGCATCACGCTCTGCTTCGGCTCCAGCAGCTTCTTCGGCGGACCCGGCTTCGACACCGCGTTCGTCGCGGCGGCCGCACGGCACGCCCACGGCACGGCCGTGCACACGGCGGCCACCGCCATCACCGAAGCGCTCACCGCCACCGCGGTGACCCGGCCCCTCGTCGTGATGCCGCCCTGGTTCACCGAACCGACCTTCCGGGCCACCGACGCGTACCTGCGTACGGCGGGGGTGGCGGGCGACAGGATCGTCCAGTTCGCCCTGTCCTCCCCGTGGGACACCATCGCGCGGTACAACGCCTTCGACGCGGGAGCCCACTGGACGATCGCCCCGGACGTCGTCCACCGCCAGGTCGTCGACGCCTACCGCGCCGCCCCGGCCGGAACCTTCGACAGCGTCCTGATACCCGGCAGCGGGTTCCCCGGCCAAGGGGCGGTCGCCTCCCTCGAAGAGACGCTGGGCGTGCCGGTGATCACCTCCAACCAGGCCGTGCTGTGGCACGCCCTGCGGAGCACCCCGTACGCCACCGTGCCCACCGTCGACCCGACCCTGCACGGCACCCTCTTCACCCGGCCCCTGCGCCCGGAACGGGGCGCGGCGACCACGCCGGTGCGGACCCCCGCGTGAGGCCGGCTGCCTCCCCCGCGGGTCCGGCAGAAGGCGCGTGAAGGCACACAGCAAAAGACCCTCTGATCTGGCGTACTGCCTGATCAGAGGGTCTGTGGCACCTGAACTACGGTGCCCCCGGCAGGATTCGAACCTGCGCACCCGGCTCCGGAGGCCGATGCTCTATCCCCTGAGCTACGGGGGCGAATCGCGGTGCTGCTCTGCGACGGGTGAAACACTACCAGCTCCCACGGGGTGTCCGTGAACAGGTATTCCGCCGCGGTGGCGGGCGAAGGCGGTGGCCACCCGTCCGGGGCGGAAGTGGACAAAACCCGGACGCCGCCCCTCCGGCCGACCTACCCTCGAAGGGTGTCAGGGGCGTACGGCCGCGTGCTTGTTGTCGACGACAACAAGGTCATCCGGCAGCTGATCAGGGTCAATCTCGAGCTGGAGGGCTTCGAGGTCGTGACCGCGGCCGATGGTGTCGAGGCCCTGGACCTGGTCAGGAGAGTCCGCCCCGACGCCATCACCCTCGACGTCGTGATGCCCCGGCTGGACGGTCTGGAGACCGCCACCCGGCTGCGCTCCGACCCCCGCACCCGCCGTCTTCCCATCGCCGTCATCAGCGCCTGCACGCCTTACGAGGTCGACGCCGGCGTGGCGGCCGGGGTCGACGCGTTCCTGGCGAAGCCGTTCGAGCCGAGCGAACTGGTGCGGATCATGCGCCGGCTGGTGACCGGGGAGGAAGCGGCATCGGCGGACGGGCGCCACGGTGCCGGGCGGGCCGGGAGCACCGCCGGCTGACCGGCGTGGCGGGCCGGGACCGGCTGCCCCGCGCGGGGAACCGGGCCCGGCTGACCGGATGGCGAAACCGGGTCGCAAAGTGCCCCCTCTCTCACCTACGCTTGACCCGTGACCCCCGCAGATCTCTCCCGGACCGTGCTGCACGCCGTGCGCCGCGCGGTCGACGAGGACGCGTTGCGCGCGCCCGTGCCCGCGCGCGTGCGGGTGGAGCGGACCCGGCCCGGCGGCAGCGGCGACTACGCCTGCGCCGTCGCCCTCCAGCTCGCCGGGCCCGCCGCGCTGCCCGCCCTGGAGGTCGCCCGCATCCTGCGCGAACGCGTCGCCGCCGAGCCCGGCGTCGGGCGGGTCGAGATCACCGGGCCGGGGTTCCTGAGCTTCACCCTCGACGCCCCGGCCGAGAGCGACCGGGCCGTGCTCGCCGCCGTAGGGGAACAGGGCCTCGCGTACGGGCACGGGGACGCGCTCCGGGACGAGATCCACCAGTTCCACCACGCGCGGGAGGTCCGCGCCGCCGTCACCGCCCAGGCCGTGTTCCGGCTCCTCGTCGCCCAGGGCGCCCGGGGCCGGATCACCTGCGAACAGGCGCCCGACCCGGACTGGGCCCGCCTCGGCGTCACCGTCGACGCGTACGGGACACCCCCCACACCGCTCACCGAGATCCGCCCCGTCCCCGCCGGGGCCACCGCGGGGAGCTGCTGGAGCTGCTCGGGCCCGACGCGGCCCGCTGGGGACTCCTGCGGGCCGCCGGACACGACCGCGCCGCCCTCGGCCCCGAACTGCTCGTCCAGGGCGAGGCCAACCCGCTCTTCCGGGTCCGTTACGCCCACGCCAGGGCCCGCGCCCTCACCCGGGGGGCCGCCGCCCTCGGCTTCACCGCCGAGGCAGCCCCGTACGGCGAAAGCCCCGAAGGGGCCGCCGCGCACAGCGCAAGCCCCGCCGCGCAGGCCGAGCCCACCGCCTACGACGCCGCCGCCCGCCCCCTCCTCGACCTCATCGCCGACCACCCCGGCGTCCTCCTCGCCGGAGCCCGTCACCGCGCGCCCGACCGGGTCGCCCGGCAGCTGGAAGCCGTCGCGCACGCGTTCTTCGACTTCCACGACTCCTGCCCGCCCCTGCCCTCCGGTGACGAGAAACCCTCGGCCGCCCACCGCGCCCGGCTGGCCATCGCCGAAGCCGCCGGGACGGTGCTGGCAGGCGGCCTGTCCCTGCTCGGCATCCGCGCGCCCGAACATCTCTGACGAGATCAGAAGAGAACCCGAGAGAGCATCACGATGAGCCGCTCCGCACACCCCGCAGGCCCCCGCCACGCCGACGTCCTCCCCGAGGGGCACTACTCCGCCCCCGCCGCCGACCTCAACGCCCTCGACGAGAAGGTCTGGTCGCGCACCGTCACCCGTGACGCGGACGGTGCCCTCACCGTCGGCGGGATCACCGTCGCCCGGCTCGCCGAGGAGTTCGGCACCCCCGCCTACTTCCTCGACGAGAGCGACTTCCGGGCCCGCTGCCGCGCCTGGGCCGACGCCTTCGGGCCGGACGCCGACGTCTTCTACGCCGGGAAGGCCTTCCTCTCCCGCGCGATCGTCCGCTGGCTCAAGGAGGAAGGGCTCCATCTCGACGTGTGCTCCGGCGGGGAGCTGACCACCGCCCTCGACGCCGGTATGCCCGCCGAGCGCATCGCCTTCCACGGCAACAACAAGACCGTCGCCGAGATCGAGCGCGCCGTGGAGGCCGGCGTCGGGCGGATCGTGCTCGACTCCTTCCAGGAGATCGTCCGCGTCGCCCACATCGCCCAGCGCCACGGGGTGCGCCAGCGCGTGCAGATCCGCGTCACCGTCGGCGTCGAGGCCCACACCCACGAGTTCATCGCCACCGCGCACGAGGACCAGAAGTTCGGCATCGCGCTCGCCGACGGGCAGGCCGCCGAGGCCGTGCGCCGCGCGCTCTCGCTCGACGGCCTCGAACTCATCGGCGTCCACTCCCACATCGGCTCGCAGATCTTCGACATGGCCGGCTTCGAGGTCTCCGCCCGGCGCGTGGTCCAGCTGCTCGCCGAGATCCGCGACGAGCACGGCGTCGAACTGCCCGAGATCGACCTCGGCGGCGGCCTCGGCATCGCGTACACCTCCGACGACGACCCCCGCGAACCGCACGAGATCGCCAAGGCGCTCAGCGACATCGTCAGGCGGGAGTGCGAGTCCGCGAAGCTGCGCACCCCCCGGATCTCCGTCGAGCCGGGCCGCGCCATCGTCGGCCCCACCGCGTTCACGCTCTACGAGGTCGGCACCATCAAGCCCCTGGAGGGGCTGCGGACGTACGTCAGCGTCGACGGCGGCATGTCCGACAACATCCGCACCGCGCTGTACGACGCCGAGTACAGCGTCGCGCTCGTCTCGCGCACCTCGGACGCCGAGCCGATGCTCGTCCGGGTCGTCGGCAAGCACTGCGAGAGCGGTGACATCGTGGTGAAGGACGCGTTCCTCCCCGCCGACCTGGCGCCCGGCGACCTGATCGCCGTCCCCGCCACCGGCGCGTACTGCCGTTCCATGGCGAGCAACTACAACCACGCGCTGCGCCCCCCGGTCGTCGCCGTCCGGGAAGGCGAGGCGCGCGTGATCGTCCGGCGCGAGACGGAGGAAGATCTCCTGCGTCTCGATGTCGGCTGATGAAATAGTCATCTCAGGATCCGGACGGGGGTCAGAAACTCCCGTCCGGTGAGTGAGACTGGTCCCCAATGAGCATGTACAGAAACGAGGGTCGGATGATGCGTACGCGTCCGCTGAAGGTGGCGCTGCTGGGCTGTGGTGTGGTCGGCTCAGAGGTGGCGCGCATCATGACGACGCACGCCGACGACCTCGCGGCGCGTATCGGCGCGCCCGTCGAGCTCGCCGGTGTGGCCGTCCGCCGGCCCTCGAAGGTGCGTGAGGGCATCGACCCCGCACTGATCACCACCGACGCCACCGCGCTCGTGCAGCGCGGCGACATCGACGTCGTCGTCGAGGTCATCGGGGGCATCGAGCCCGCCCGTACGCTCATCACCACCGCGTTCGAGAACGGCGCGAGCGTCGTCTCCGCCAACAAGGCGCTGCTCGCCGAGGACGGTGCCGCCCTGCACGCCGCCGCCGAGAAGTACGGCCGCGACCTGTATTACGAGGCCGCCGTCGCCGGGGCCATCCCGCTGGTGCGCCCGCTGCGCGAATCGCTCGCGGGCGACAAGGTCAACCGGGTGCTCGGCATCGTCAACGGCACGACCAACTTCATCCTCGACAAGATGGACACCAGCGGCGCCGGTTACTCCGAGGCGCTCGACGAGGCCACCGCCCTCGGGTACGCCGAGGCCGACCCGACCGCCGACGTCGAGGGCTTCGACGCCGCCGCGAAGGCCGCGATCCTCGCCGGGATCGCCTTCCACACCCGCGTGAAGATCGGTGACGTGCACCGCGAGGGCATCACCGAGGTCACCGCCGCCGACATCGCCTCCGCCCGCCGCATGGGCTGCACGGTCAAGCTGCTGGCCATCTGCGAGCGCGCCGCCGACGGGGCCTCCGTCACCGCCCGCGTCCACCCCGCGATGATCCCGCTCAGCCACCCGCTGGCCTCCGTCCGCGAGGCGTACAACGCGGTGTTCGTCGAGGCCGAGGCCGCCGGACAGCTCATGTTCTACGGGCCCGGCGCCGGCGGCTCCCCGACCGCGTCCGCGGTCCTCGGCGACCTCGTCGCGGTCTGCCGCAACAAACTGGGCGAGGCCACCGGACCCGGTGAGTCCGCCTACACGCGCCTGCCGGTCAGCCCCATGGGCGAGGTCGTCACGCGCTACCACATCAGCCTCGACGTGGCCGACAAGCCGGGCGTCCTCGCCCAGGTCGCGACGGTCTTCGCCGAGCAGGGCGTATCGATCGATACGGTCCGCCAGCAGGGAAAGGACGGCGAGGCATCGCTCGTCGTCGTCACCCACCGCGCGCCCGACGCCGCCCTCTCCGGGACCGTCGAAGCGCTGCGCAAGCTCGACACCGTGCGCGGTGTCGCCAGCATCATGCGTGTTGAAGGGGAGTAAAGGACCCATGACCAGCAAGGGCACCCACCAGTGGCGCGGCATCATCGAGGAGTACCGGGACCGGCTTCCGGTCACGGCGACGACGCCGGTCGTCACGCTTCGTGAGGGCGGTACGCCGCTCGTACCGGCGCAGGTCCTCTCCGAGCGCACGGGCTGCGAGGTGCACCTCAAGGTCGAGGGCGCCAACCCCACCGGTTCCTTCAAGGACCGCGGCATGACCATGGCCATCACCCGGGCCAAGGAGGAGGGCGCGAAGGCCGTCATCTGCGCCTCCACCGGCAACACCTCGGCCTCCGCCGCGGCGTACGCGGTGCGCGCGGGGATGGTCTGCGCCGTCCTCGTACCGCAGGGCAAGATCGCGCTCGGCAAGATGGGCCAGGCCCTGGTGCACGGCGCCAAGATCCTCCAGGTCGACGGCAACTTCGACGACTGCCTGACCCTGGCCCGCGCGCTCTCGGACAACTACCCGGTGGCGCTGGTCAATTCGGTCAACCCGGTCCGTATCGAGGGCCAGAAGACCGCAGCGTTCGAGATCGTCGACGCGCTCGGCGACGCCCCCGACATCCACGTCCTGCCGGTCGGCAACGCGGGCAACATCACCGCGTACTGGAAGGGGTACACCGAGTACGCCGGTGACGGCGTCTCCTCCCGCTCCCCGCGCATGTGGGGCTTCCAGGCCTCCGGTTCGGCGCCCATCGTGCGCGGCGAGATCGTCAAGGACCCGTCCACCATCGCCACCGCGATCCGCATCGGCAACCCGGCCTCCTGGAACTACGCGCTCGCCGCGCGGGACGAGTCGGGCGGCTTCATCGACGAGGTGACGGACCGGCAGATCCTGTCCGCCTACCGGCTGTTGGCCTCCCAGGAGGGTGTTTTCGTCGAGCCCGCGTCGGCCGCGTCCGTCGCCGGTCTGCTGAAGGCCGCCGAGGAGGGCAAGGTCGACCCCGGCCAGAAGATCGTCTGCACCGTCACCGGCAACGGCCTCAAGGACCCCGACTGGGCCGTCGCGGGCGCTCCGCAGCCGGTCACGGTCCCGGTCGACGCGGCCACCGCCGCCGAGAAGCTCGGGCTCGTCTGAGCCGGCGCCGGACGGGCCGCGGCAGCCGCCGCGGCCCGCGGTCCGTCGGCTCCGGCGACGGTGGCCGGTCAACCGCGACAACCCAGCTCAACCGCCCTCTTTCCGGGTCGGAGAGCGCATAGGAGGCGGGCGACACGCATCGTGCGCCTCCTGTGCGCCCTATGTCGCGACAGAACCTTCCTTCGATAAGCTGTACCCCATCCGCCCGACACCCGCCCGACGGTCCGCTGCGGTACGGCAGCCGTCGTGGGCGAACACGGGACGGGCCACCGGATCCCCTGCACACCCCGGTGCGCACCGTGTCCCGCCCCGTCCCCGCAGACCCCGCCGCCGCAGATCCACCGCACTGCATCCCCGCCGCCTTACAAGGAGTGGTCCGACCGATGGCCGGTCCCGCGTTCCGAGCCGCCGCCGTCCGGGTGCGCGTCCCCGCCACCAGCGCCAACCTGGGGCCGGGTTTCGACGCCCTCGGCCTCTCGCTGGGGCTGTACGACGACGTCGTCGTCCGGGTCGCCGACTCCGGGCTGCACATCGACATCGCAGGCGAGGGCAGTGAGAGCCTGCCGCGCGACGAGAGCCACCTGCTCGTGCGCTCCCTGCGCACCGCGTTCGACCTGCTCGGCGGCCAGCCCCGCGGGCTGGAGATCGTCTGCGCCAACCGCATCCCGCACGGCCGCGGCCTCGGCTCCTCCTCCGCCGCCATCTGCGCCGGAATCGTCGCCGCCCGCGCTGTGACGACCGGCGGCGACGCCCGCCTCGACGACGCGGCCCTGCTGGAGCTGGCGACCGAGATCGAGGGGCACCCCGACAACGTCGCGGCCTGCCTGCTCGGCGGATTCACCCTCGCCTGGATGGACGGCGGCTCGGCCCGGGCGATCCGGATGGACCCCGCCGACTCCGTCGTGCCCGTCGTCTTCGTGCCCGGGCGCCCCGTGCTCACCGAGACGGCGCGCGGCCTGCTGCCGCGCACCGTCCCCCACGTCGACGCGGCCCTGAACGCCGGCCGGGCGGCCCTGCTCGTCGAGGCCCTGACCCGCCGCCCCGAGCTGCTGCTCGCCGCCACCGAGGACCGGATCCACCAGGAATACCGGGGCCCGGCCATGCCGGAGAGCGTGGAGCTGGTGCACCGCCTGCGCGCCGACGGCGTGCCCGCGGTCATCTCCGGCGCCGGACCGACGGTCCTGGCGCTGACGGAGGAGGGTTCGGCCGACAAGGTCGCCCGACTGGCGGGGGAGGGCTGGGCGGCGAATCGGCTGGCCCTCGACGCCACGGGCGCCAGTGTGCTGCCGCTGGCCGCGTAACCGCATGTGATTACCGGTGAGCGAGAGGGGGAATGTTTGTTGGAGCCGGTAGTGTTAACCTCAAGTCTGCAACCGACGTCTTTGAGGCGCGTTGCTTCGTGTCCCCCTCCGGGACCACCATTCTTCCGGGAGCCTCCCCAACTGCCTGAGCAGCCTGCCTGAGCAGTTTCGAGCACGCTCCGGAACCGGCACGACACCCCTCGCTCGTCCAGGAGTGGGCCGAGCAGGGGGATCTCGCGCCGGACCCCGCACGTTCATCTCTCCGCCGTACCCGGCGGACCACCGCCCCGGCAAGGTCCGCGATCCAGCAAGATCAACAGACCGCAGTCGGACAGCACAACCGGTCGCCGAGCCAGAAGGCCGACGTCCGCTCCAGGGAAGGACCCTTCGTGAGCGACACCACCGATCTGATGGGCGTGACTGCCGACAAGAACGTCGACAGCGCCGCGCCCGCCGAAGGTGCTGCCACTGGCACCACCGCACGGCGCCGCCGCTCCGGCACCGGCCTTGAGGGCATGGTCCTGGCCGAGCTGCAGCAGGTCGCGTCCGGCCTCGGCATCAGGGGCACCGCGCGCATGCGCAAGAGCCAGCTGATCGAGGTCATCAAGGAGGCGCAGGCGGGTGGCGGATCCGCCGCCCCCAAGGCCTCCTCCAAGGCCGCAGAGGCCCCCGCCGAGGCGGAGAGCAAGCCCAAGCGCCGCGCGACCTCGAAGCCGCGCACCGGGGACGAGGGCGCTGCCGCCGCCGAGAACAGCACGGCCGCCCAGCAGCAGATCGACATCCCCGGCCAGCCGGCCAGCGACGACCAGCCCGCGGGCGAGCGCCGTCGCCGCCGCGCCACCGCGCAGGCGGGCAGCCCCGACACCAAGACCGAGGCGAAGACCGAGGTCAAGGCGAAGGCGGAGCCCGAGGCTCAGCAGAAGACCGAGGAGCGGGCCGAGCCCAAGGGCGACGCCCGGGCCGAGAACGCCGCCGACACGGCCGAGGGCCGTCGCGGCGACCGCCAGGGCCAGGGCCGCGGTGACCGCGAAGGCCGCCGCGAGCGTCAGCGCGACCGCCGGAACAAGGGCGACGACCAGGGCCAGCAGGGCGGCGGCGGGCAGCGCCCGCAGCGCCAGGGCCAGGGTCAGGGCCAGCAGAACCGTGACAACGGTCCGCAGGACGACTTCGACGACGAGGCGGGCGGCCGTCGCGGCCGTCGTGGCCGCTACCGCGACCGCCGCGGCCGCCGCGGGCGCGACGACTTCGCCGGCGACGTGCAGGTGGCCGAGGACGACGTCCTGATCCCCGTCGCGGGCATCCTGGACATCCTCGACAACTACGCGTTCATCCGGACCTCCGGCTACCTGCCGGGCCCGAACGACGTGTACGTCTCGCTCGCCCAGGTCCGCAAGAACGGCCTGCGCAAGGGCGACCACGTCACCGGCGCGGTGCGCCAGCCCAAGGACGGCGAGCGGCGCGAGAAGTTCAACGCGCTGGTCCGCCTCGACTCGGTCAACGGCATGGCGCCGGAGTCCGGCCGCGGCCGCCCCGAGTTCCAGAAGCTGACCCCGCTCTACCCGCAGGACCGGCTCCGCCTGGAGACCGACTCCAACGTCCTGACGACCCGGATCATCGACCTGGTGGCCCCGATCGGCAAGGGCCAGCGCGGGCTCATCGTGGCCCCGCCGAAGACCGGCAAGACCATGATCCTGCAGTCGATCGCCAACGCGATCACGGTCAACAGCCCCGAGTGCCACCTGATGGTCGTCCTGGTCGACGAGCGTCCGGAAGAGGTCACCGACATGCAGCGGTCGGTGAAGGGCGAGGTCATCTCCTCGACCTTCGACCGTCCCGCCGAGGACCACACCACCGTCGCCGAGCTGGCCATCGAGCGCGCCAAGCGCCTCGTCGAGCTGGGTCACGACGTGGTCGTCCTGCTCGACTCGATCACCCGCCTGGGCCGCGCGTACAACCTCGCGGCGCCGGCCTCCGGCCGCATCCTCTCCGGTGGTGTCGACTCGACCGCGCTCTACCCCCGAAGCGCTTCTTCGGCGCCGCGCGCAACATCGAGGACGGCGGCTCGCTGACCATCCTGGCCACCGCGCTCGTCGAGACCGGCTCGCGCATGGACGAGGTGATCTTCGAGGAGTTCAAGGGCACCGGCAACATGGAGCTCAAGCTCGACCGGAAGCTCTCGGACAAGCGCATCTTCCCGGCGGTGGACGTCGACGCGTCCTCCACCCGCAAGGAGGAGATCCTGCTCGGCACGGACGAGCTGGCGGTCGTCTGGAAGCTGCGCCGGGTGCTGCACGCGCTCGACCAGCAGCAGGCGATCGAGCTCCTCCTGGACCGGATGAAGAAGACCCAGTCCAACGCGGAGTTCCTGCTCCAGATCCAGAAGACGACGCCGGGCAGCGGAAACGGCAACGACTGACGCAGCCCTTGGGCGGTTTTCCCAACCGCCTCCTGAATCCGCCCCGTTACTCCGGTGACGGGGCGGATTTCTGCATGTAACATCAATTCGCCGTCACTCTCCCCCCACTTACGGCACCTCCACTTGATGCCCCTGGAAAACGGGAGACTTGCGTGCGCATATCGCGTCATGCCGGATCAGTACGAATCATCGGCCGCCTGGCGGCCGTCGGTGCCGCGACGCTGGCACTGCTGGGCGGCGGCCTGACCGTCGGGGCCCAGGCCACGGAGAGCGGTGAACGCTTCCTGCCGCCGAAGGGCGTCGAGGTGGTGAGCCCGAAGAAGCTCTCGCCGAAGATCATCGGTGGCACCAACACCGCCTTCAAGGACGCGCCTTGGATGGTGCAGCTGCTTTTCGAGTACGACAACGACGGGCTGTTCTACTTCTCCTGCGGCGGCACTCTCGTCGCCCCCAACAAGGTGATGACGGCCGCCCACTGCGTCACCGACGAGAATGGCAAGGCCCTCGATATGGTCAACCGGGGCATGGTGCTCGCGGGAACGGCCAAACTGGCGGGCGGCCCCCAGGACGAAGGGACCGCGGTAGGGATATCCCGCTCCTATTTCGCGGGTTCGTACAACGCGGCCGAGATCGACAACGACATCGCGCTGCTGACTCTCTCCAAGCCCCTGAGCTACACCCCGGCGCAGCCCGCTTCGTACGGTGACACCGCCCGGTACGTCGCGGGGACGAAGGCCACCACCTACGGCTGGGGCATGACCGGATCGGACTGGGACCTCTCGCCCCTGTCGGACACCCTGCTGCGGCTGGAGCAGCCGCTGCGCTCGGACGCCGAGTGCTCCGAGAACCTCGACGGCGCCATCGGTGTCCCGGGCGCCTACAAGGCCGGCCACATGATCTGCGCGGGCATCGGCGGCACCGGAAACGACTCCACCGGGAAGGCCACCTGCCCCGGTGACTCCGGCGGCCCGATGTTCGTCACCGGACGCATCATCGGGATCACCTCCTGGGGCCCCGCCACCAGCGCCGAGGCGTGCAACCTGAGTGGCACGTACGACGCCTACACGAAGGTGTCGACCTACTACCGGTCGATCCAGCCCCGTATCGACGACACCAGCTTCAGCGGTGACCACCGGGCCGACGTGTTCGCCCGTTCCACCGGCTCGACCGCGTACACCTTCCCCTCCTCCGGTGAGAAGCTCGCGGCGCGCAAGGTGCTCGCCGGTTCCTACAGCGCGTACAACCTGTTCATCCAGACGGACCTCGACCGGGACGGCTACCAGGACCTGATCGCCCGGGAGGGCACGACCGGGGACGTCTACTGGCTGCACCGCTCGGCGAGCAGCTCGACGTACGCCAAGACGAAGATCTTCAGCAACTGGAAGTCCGTCCGGTCGATCGTCGCCCCCGGCGACGTGAACAACGACGGCAAGGGCGACATCCTGGCCGTCACCTCCACGGGCGACCTCATGACGTACCCGAGCTTCGGCAACGGCAAGTTCAACACCCCGGTGAAGGCGGCGGCGGGCTACCAGGCCTACAACCAGGTGCGCGGACACGGCGACCTCACCTACGACGGCAAGAACGACCTGCTGGTCCGCCGCGGCGGGACGAACGACCTCTACCTGGTCAAGGGCACCGGCAAGTCCACGGCCCCCTTCGAGGAGCCGGTCAAGGTCCGCAGCGACTGGTCGGCGTACAACCTCCTGGTCACGCCGGGCGATGTGAACGGCGACGCCAAGGCCGACCTCGTGGCCCGCTCCACTGCCGGCGACCTGTATCTCCTCAAGGGCACCGGCACGGCCGACTCGGAGATCTTCGCCACACAGATCAAGCTCGGCAGCGGCTGGAACAGCTACTACACCGTCGGCTGAACCCCCAGGTGAACGCCGCCTCGCGGCTCGTATGCCCGTAAGACCTGTGGCCCCCGTCCTCCGACGGGGGCCACAGGCGTCTGTGCAACCCTTCTTGGTGCTTCGGCCGTCCTCAAGGACAGCCGGCCGCGCGTGGAACACCACGGCAGGGGGCACACGGGCACACAGGAGTGACGAGGGAGACGCGTGAGCGAGCAGAGCAGGGGCACGGGCCGCATACGCGGCACCGGCAGCCGACGGAGGAAGCCGACCCGCCGGCACCGCGCCAAGGTCATCGCGGCCTGGACGGTGGCGGGAGTCGTGGTCGTCGGCGGGGCCGGGCTCGGCTACGCCTACATGGCGCTCGACGGCAACCTCTCCAGCATCGACATCGACGCCAAGCTCGGCACCGACCGCCCCGACGACGTCGACGACGGCTCGCAGGACATCCTGGTGCTGGGCTCCGACTCGCGCTCCGGCGACAACGGCAAGTACGGCCAGGACGAGGGCGCGGCCCGCTCGGACACCGCGATGGTCCTCCACGTCGACAAGGGCCACAAGTCCGCGAGCGTCGTCTTGATACCGCGCGACACCCTGATCGAACGCCCCGCCTGCGAGAGCGACACCACCGGCGACCAGGTCCCCGCCGAGCACCGGGCGATGTTCAACACCGCCTACGAGGTCGGCGGGCCCGCCTGCGCGGTCAAGACCGTCGAGTCGATGTCCGGCATCCGCATGGACCACTACCTGGAAGTCGACTTCACCGGCTTCAAGAAGCTCATCGACGAACTCGGCGGCGTCGAGATCACCACGAAGACCGCGATCGACGACTCCAAGAGCCACCTCGACCTGGAGCCCGGCACCCACACCCTGAACGGTGAGGAGTCCCTCGGGCTCGTCCGTACCCGCAAGAGCGTCGGCGACGGCAGTGACCTGGGACGCATCCAGCTCCAGCAGGCGTTCATCAAGGCGCTGATGGACCAGGCGAAGAGCGTCGGGGTGTTCTCCAGCCCCAAGAAGCTCTACGGCCTCGCGGACGCCGCCACCAAGGCCGTCACCACCGACTCCGGACTCGGCTCGGTCAAGAAGCTCACCGGCTTCGCGAACGGCCTCAAGGGGCTCGGCGCCGACGACGTGCACATGGTGACCCTGCCCGTGGAGTACGACCCGGCCGACCCGAACCGCGTCCTGCCGCAGGAGAAGGCGGGACGGCAGGTGTGGGCCGCACTCAAGAACGACCGGCCGATCCCCGCCTCCGCCACCGAGAAGTCGGCCGGCGACAAGGGCGACGCCGACCAGGTCGTCGAGTAGCCCACCGGTCACCCCGGGTGCCCGGCCGGGTGGCGGGAATACCCGCGCCCCGCCCCCGGTTTTGGGAGATACGGCCGGTCCTGGCAGACTGGTACGTCGGCCCCGGTTCACGGCCCCGCAAATCCGCGCGGACGACCCGGCGCCCTCCCGAAACTAGGAGACACCTTGAAGCGCGACATCCACCCCGAGTACGTCGAGACGCAGGTCAGCTGCACCTGCGGTGCGTCGTTCACCACCCGGAGCACCATCGACAACGGCACCATCCGTGCCGACGTCTGCTCCGAGTGCCACCCGTTCTACACGGGCAAGCAGAAGATCCTCGACACCGGCGGCCGCGTGGCCCGCTTCGAGGCCCGCTTCGGCAAGGCTGCCGGCTCCGCCAGCAAGTAGCGAGCCACTGCGCCGGTTCCTGGCGCCCTCTTCCCGGGGGCGTCGGAACCGGCGTTTTTTCCGGTCGGGTGTCCGGGGAGACCCGCCGGACACCCCACCGGGCCGTCACGCCCTCCAGCAGGCCCGCAGATCTCAGACCAACCAGGAGCCCCCGCATGTTCGAGGCGGTCGAGGAACTGATCGGTGAACACACCGATCTCGAGAAGAAGCTCGCCGACCCGTCGGTCCACGCCGACCAGGCCAACGCGCGCAAGCTGAACAAGCGCTACGCGGAGCTGACCCCGATCGTCTCCACGTACCGGGCCTGGAAGCAGACCGGCGACGACATCGAGACCGCCCGCGAGTTCGCCGCGGACGACCCCGACTTCGCCGCCGAGGTCAAGGAGCTGGAGAAGCAGCGCGAGGAGATCACGGAGAAGCTCCGCCTCCTCCTCGTCCCGCGCGACCCCAGCGACGACAAGGACGTGCTCCTGGAGATCAAGGCGGGCGCCGGCGGCGACGAGTCCGCCCTGTTCGCCGGTGACCTGCTGCGCATGTATCTGCGCTACGCCGAGCGCGTCGGCTGGAAGACCGAGATCATCGACTCCACCGAGTCCGAGCTCGGCGGCTACAAGGACGTCCAGGTCGCGGTCAAGACCAAGGGCGGCAACGGCGCCACCGAGCCCGGCCAGGGCGTCTGGGCCCGGATGAAGTACGAGGGCGGCGTGCACCGCGTGCAGCGCGTGCCCTCCACCGAGTCCCAGGGCCGCATCCACACCTCCGCCGCGGGCGTGCTCGTCACCCCCGAGGCCGAGGAGGTCGACGTCGAGATCCACGCCAACGACCTGCGCATCGACGTCTACCGCTCCTCGGGCCCCGGCGGCCAGTCCGTCAACACGACCGACTCCGCCGTCCGCATCACGCACCTGCCGACCGGTGTCGTCGCCTCCTGCCAGAACGAGAAGAGCCAGCTCCAGAACAAGGAGCAGGCCATGCGCATCCTGCGGTCCCGGCTGCTCGCCGCCGCCCAGGAGGCCGCCGAGCAGGAAGCCTCCGACGTCCGCCGCAGCCAGGTCCGTACCGTCGACCGCTCCGAGAAGATCCGGACGTACAACTTCCCGGAAAACCGCATCTCGGACCACCGCGTCGGCTTCAAGGCGTACAACTTGGACCAGGTGCTCGACGGCGACCTGGACGCGGTGATCCAGGCGTGCGTCGACGCCGACTCCGCCGCCAAGCTCGCCAACGCGTAAGCGACCCGCCCGCCCCGCACCCCCCGTACGGAGAACCGCGATGAACCTGCTGCTCGCCGAGGTGGCCCAGGCCACCCAGCGGCTGGCCGACGCCGGTGTCCCCTCACCGCGATTCGACGCCGAGGAACTCGCGGCCTTCGTCCACGGGGTGAAGCGGGGCGCGCTCCACACGGTCCCCGACAGCGACTTCGACGCCCGCTACTGGGAGACCATCGCCCGCCGTGAGGCCCGCGAACCCCTCCAGCACATCACCGGCCGCGCCTTCTTCCGCTACCTGGAGCTCCAGGTCGGACCCGGCGTCTTCGTACCCCGCCCGGAGACCGAGTCGGTCGTCGGCTGGGCCATAGACGCCGTGCGCGCGATGGACGTCGTCGAGCCCGTCGTCGTCGACCTGTGCACCGGATCGGGCGCCATCGCGCTCGCCATGGCCCAGGAGGTCCCCCGCTCCCGCGTCCACGCCGTGGAGCTCTCCGAGGACGCCCTCAGGTGGACGCGGAAGAACGCCGAGGGGTCCAGGGTCACCGTCCACAAGGGAGACGCCCTGAGCGCCCTTCCCGAGCTCGACGGCCAGGTCGACCTGGTGATCTCCAACCCGCCGTACATCCCGCTCACCGAATGGGAGTACGTCGCCCCCGAGGCCCGTGACCACGACCCGGAGATGGCCCTGTTCTCCGGCGAGGACGGCCTCGACACCATCCGCGGCATCGAACGCACCGCCCACCGTCTGCTTCGCCCCGGCGGCCTCGTCGTCATCGAGCACGCCGACACCCAGGGCGGCCAGGTCCCCTGGATCTTCACCGAGGAGCGGGGCTGGGCCGACGCGGCCGACCACCCCGACCTCAACAAGCGCCCCCGGTTCGCCACCGCCCGCAAGGCCATGCCGTGACCGGCCCCCGGCACCACCACCCGTACCCGCACCTGTCCGAGGAGGCCGGCTGATGGCTCGGCGATACGACTGCAACGACGCCACCGACCGGACCACGGGCCTGCGCGAGGCCGCGTCGGCCGTCCGCCGGGGCGAACTGGTCGTGCTGCCCACCGACACCGTGTACGGGATCGGGGCGGACGCCTTCACCGCGGAGGCCGTCGCGGACCTGCTGGACGCCAAGGGCCGGGGCCGCGACATGCCCACCCCCGTCCTCATCGGCTCCCCGAACACCCTGCACGGCCTGGTCACCGACTTCTCCGAGGAGGCCTGGGAGCTCGTCGACGCCTTCTGGCCCGGCGCCCTCACCCTCGTCGCCCGGCACCAGCCCTCCCTCCAGTGGGACCTCGGCGACACCCGGGGCACCGTCGCCATCCGGATGCCGCTGCACCCGGTCGCCATCGAGCTGCTCACCGAGGTCGGCCCGATGGCCGTCTCCAGCGCCAACCTCACCGGACACCCCTCGCCCGAGGACTGCGACGCCGCCCAGGGCATGCTCGGCGACTCCGTCTCCGTCTACCTCGACGGCGGCCCGACGCCCGGCATCGTGCCGTCCTCCATCGTCGACGTCACCGGCGCCACCCCGGTCCTGCTGCGCGCCGGCGCCCTCTCCGCGGAGGAGCTGCGCAAGGTGGTCCCCGACCTCGAGGTGGCCAATTGACCGCCCCCGAGGGGCGTGGCATAGCGGGGCGGACCGACACCTTCCGCATCCTCCACGTCAGCACCGGCAACGTCTGCCGCTCGCCCATCACCGAGCGGCTGACCCGCCATGCCCTGGTGGACCGCCTCGGCGACCCGCTCAGCGGCGGTCTGATCGTGGAGAGCGCGGGCACCTGGGGCCATGAAGGCGCCCCCATGGAGGCCAACGCCGAGGTCGTCCTCGCCGACTTCGGCGCGGACGCCAGCGGCTTCGTCGGCCGCGAACTGCTCGACGAGCACGTCATCCGCGCCGACCTGGTCCTCACCGCCACCCGCGACCACCGCGCCCAGGTCATCTCCATGGGCCACTCCGCGGGCCTGCGCACCTTCACGCTCAAGGAGTTCACCCGGCTGGTCCGGGCGATAGACCCGGCCACCCTGCCCGACCCGCGCGACGAGGGCGTCGTCGAACGGGCCCGTGCCCTGGTGCGCGCCGCCGCCGCCCTGCGCGGCTGGCTGCTGGCCCCGACCGCCGAGGCGGACGAGGTCTACGACCCCTACGGCGCGCCCATCACCTTCTTCCGCTCGATCGGCGACGAGATCAACCAGGCCCTCGACCCGGTCGTCACCGCGCTCACCGGCGTACGCGCCCCGCACTGACCGGCCTCCCGCGCCGTGCGGCAGGCCGGTGCGCCGACCGGCGTACGGCACCCTCCGACAGCGGGCACGCCGCCCCGCCCCGGCGTACGTTGGAGCTGACACCGGCACCCCTCGCCGGCGCACCCACCTCCAGGCCCGGAGCCGTCCCATGCCGGTCACCTCTCCCGCCGCACCCCCGTCCGCGGCCGTGCCGCCCGCGCCCGAGCGCCCCGCCGCCCTGCCCCAGGACTTCGACATGCTGCTGGGCCAGGACCCGGAGATCGCCGGGATCCTGCTCGCGGAGCGGGACCGGCAGGCGGGCACCCTCCAGCTGATCGCCGCCGAGAACTTCACCTCGCCCGCGGTCCTGGCCGCCCTCGGCTCCCCGCTCGCCAACAAGTACGCCGAGGGGTATCCGGGCGCCCGCCACCACGGCGGCTGCGAGCAGGCGGACGCCGCCGAACGCATCGCCGTACGCCGGGCCACCGCCCTCTTCGGCGCCGAACACGCCAACGTCCAGCCGCACTCAGGCTCCTCCGCCGTCCTCGCCGCCTACGCCGCGCTGCTGCGCCCCGGCGACACGGTCCTCGCGATGGGACTCCCGTACGGGGGACACCTCACCCACGGGGCGCCGGGCAACTTCTCCGGCCGCTGGTTCGACTTCGTCGGCTACGGGGTCGACCCGGACACCGGGCTCATCGACCACACCCGGCTCCGCGCCCTGGCCCGCGCCCGCCGCCCCAAGGCCATCGTCTGCGGCTCCATCTCCTATCCCCGCCACCCCGACTACGCGCTGTTCCGGGAGATCGCCGACGAGGTCGGCGCGTATCTGATCGTGGACGCCGCCCATCCGATGGGGCTGATCGCCGGGGGAGCGGCGCCGAACCCGGTCCCGTACGCCGACGTGGTCTGCGCCACCACGCACAAGGTGCTGCGCGGCCCGCGCGGCGGCATGATCCTGTGCGGCGCCGGTCTCGCGGAGCGGATCGACCGGGCGGTGTTCCCGTTCACCCAGGGCGGGGCGCAGATGCACACGGTGGCGGCGAAGGCCGTCGCGTTCGGGGAGGCGGCCACCCCCGCCTACACGCTCTACGCCCACCAGGTCGTCGCCCACGCCCGGGTGCTCGCCGCCGGCCTGGAGGCGGAGGGGTTCGAGGTGACGACGGGCGGCACGGACACCCATATCGTCGTCGCGGACCCGGCCCCGCTCGGTGTCGACGGCCGGACCGCCCGTGAGCGCCTGGCGGCGGCCGGTATGGTCCTCGACACGTGCGCCCTGCCCTACGGGGACGCCCGGGGCATCCGCCTCGGCACCGCCGCCGTCACCACGCAGGGCATGGGCGACGGGGACATGGCCCGCATCGCGGCCCTGTTCGGAGCGGCCGTACGGGAGCCGTGCGATGTCAGCCCGATCGCGGCGGAGGTCCGGGCGCTGGCGGAGCGGAATCCTCCCTATCCGGGGTAGGCGAGGCGCATGGAACCATCACCCGTACCGTTGAGTCCTTCTGTCAGAGACTAGGGTGTGGGGCTGAGATGGCCGGCGAAACCTGTGGGGCAGCCCGTGCGTGATTACCTGCTGACGCTCTGTGTCACGGCAGCGGTGACCTATCTGCTGACCGGACCGGTGCGTAAGTTCGCCATCGCGATCGGGGCGATGCCCGCGATCCGCGCGCGCGACGTCCACCGGGAGCCGACACCCCGGCTCGGTGGGATCGCCATGTTCGGCGGGCTGTGTGCGGGGCTGATCGTCGCCGACCACCTGTTCAATCTGCAGGGTGTCTTCGAACTCTCCAACGAGCCAAGGGCGTTGCTCTCCGGAGCCGCGCTGATCTGGCTGATCGGCGTGCTCGACGACAAGTTCGAGATCGACGCCCTGATCAAGCTCGGCGGCCAGATGATCGCCGCCGCCGTCATGGTCATCCAGGGGCTCACGATCCTGTGGCTGCCGATTCCCGGCGTCGGCACGGTCGCCCTCACCCAGTGGCAGGGCACGCTGCTCACGGTGGCGCTGGTCGTCATCACGATCAACGCGGTGAACTTCGTCGACGGCCTGGACGGGCTCGCGGCGGGCATGGTGTGCATCGCGTCGGCGGCGTTCTTCCTGTACGCCTACCGGCTCTGGATGGGGTACGGGATCGAGGCGGCGGCCCCCGCGACGCTCTTCGCGGCGATCCTGATGGGCATGTGCCTCGGCTTCCTGCCGCACAACATGCACCCGGCGCGGATCTTCATGGGCGACTCGGGCTCGATGCTGATCGGCCTGGTGCTGGCGGCGGGCGCGATCTCGATCACGGGCCAGGTCGACCCGGACAACATGCGGCTGTTCTTCGAGGGGAGTGAGCGCGGGGCGACCCACGCGATGTTCCCGGTCTTCATCCCGCTGCTGCTGCCGCTGACGATCATCGCGATCCCGGCCGCCGACCTGATCCTGGCCATCGTCCGGCGGACCTGGAACGGCCAGTCGCCGTTCGCCGCCGACCGGGGCCACCTGCACCACCGGCTGCTGGAGATCGGGCACTCGCACAGCCGGGCCGTGCTGATCATGTACTTCTGGTCGGCCCTGATCGCCTTCGGCACGGTCAGCTACTCCGTGCACTCGGCCTCGATGTGGATCGTCTTCGTGATCGTGGGGGCGAGCGCGGTCGGTCTGATCCTGTTGCTGCTGCCGCGCTTCACCCCGCGTACCCCGCACTGGGCCAACCGCTTCGTGCCGCCGCGCTACCGCCACGGCGCCGCCGAGCAGGATTCCTCCCCTCGCCCTCCTCCGGCGAGAAGCCGGTGACCGTGACCTCCGGGGCCCAACAGGGCGCGGGGGGCGCTCAGATGGGCGAGGAAGCCGCCGACCGGGCCCCTGTGGCGGTCGGGGTGTCCGGCGTCAACGGCGCTACCGCGATCGGCGCTCGTTCGCGGTTCTCCGATCGCCGTTCCGTCGACTCCTCCCGTTGACGATTCGGAATTCACGGTGCATTAGCAGACATCGCGACGGCTTGTCGTGCACACACGCGCGGGTTAACTCTCATGTGTGACAGTTGGCACACTTTCCAGGTAAAGACCTCATCAAATAGTTTGTGATACCGTTCACGAGACCCGGTGACGGAGCCGAAGGACCCTAGTGAGACGGTCCATTGGCCTGGTAATCCGCCTCGCGGACCGGGCCTACGCTCGTCCATGACGACGCCCCATTCCTCCTCTCAGACCAGTGGAGCTGCCGCCATGCAGTCCGACATGCGCGAAGTACTGCGCATCGCCACCCCCACCGCCGCGGTGGGAGCCATCGCCACGCTCGTCGGCGGGCTCGTCGTCGGCGGCAAGGGGGCGATCGGCGCCGTCGTGGGCTGTGTGGTGGTCATCCTCTTCATGGCCCTCGGACAGCTGGCGCTGCAGTGGGTCGCCAAGTCGATGCCGCACCTCTTCCAGGGCATGGGGTTGCTGGTCTACTCGGTCCAGCTCGTGCTGCTGCTCGGCCTGATCATGGCCATCAGGAACACCTCTCTCTTCGACCTCCAGGTCTTCGCCCTCACGCTGGTCGTCTCGGTGATCACGTGGATCGTCACGCAGACCGTGCTGCACGCCAGGAGCAAGACCCTGTACGTCGATCCCGACGGGGAGAGCGGGAAGACCCCGGGCGGAACCGAGGGGAAGCATGACCAGTAGGGCCGGGATAAAGCCCTGTTCGACATGCTGCTATCGTCCGGTCTCGGTTGCGGTACTGCGGGCGCGGACAACACGGCTGTCGCCTGATACATCGCGAGGCTTCGGGCCCGGCCGCCGCCTCCTCACCGTAAGAACCAGTCCGGTGCCGACCTGCGGCTGCCAGCCGCTCCGATACAACGAGGTAGCCGTATCCATGCGCCATGCAGAAGGAGCTCCTGGTGACTGCTGACGCCCAGACGCTCGCCTTCGAGGTTGACTGCCACCTGTTCCAGGGCTCGTGCGGATTCCCAGCCCCGAGCGCGTGGTCGTTCATCTTCGACCCGATCTTCTCGATCGGGCCGGTCGAGTTCAACAAGCCGATGCTGCTCGCGATCATCGGGACCTTCGCCATCCTGGCTCTGTTCTGGGCCGGCTTCTCCAAGCCCAAGGTCGTCCCGGGCAAGCTCCAGATGATCGCGGAGACGCTCTACGACTTCGTGCACCGGGGCATCGCCAAGGAGATCATCGGCAAGAAGGGCGAGCCCTTCGTCCCGCTGCTGGTGTCCCTGTTCTTCTTCGTCTGGATGCTGAACCTCTGGGCGATCATCCCGATCGCACAGTTCCCGGTGAGCTCGCTCATCGCGTACCCGGTCGGACTGGCCCTGCTCGTCTGGGTCGTCTACATGACGGTGACCTTCCGGAGCAACGGCTTCGTCGGCGGTATCCGCAACCTGTGCGTACCCAGCGGCCTGCCCAAGCCGATCTACGTGATCCTGACGCCGATCGAGTTCGTCTCGAACATCTTCGTGCGCCCCTTCACGCTGGCGGTCCGACTCTTCGCGAACATGTTCGCCGGCCACATCCTGATCCTGGTCTTCACGATCGCGACCTGGTACATGCTCGGCACCGTGCTCGGCACCGTCTACGCCACCGCGTCGTTCGCCGTGACCCTGGCCCTGACCGTCTTCGAGATGTTCATCCAGGCGCTCCAGGCCTACGTGTTCACCGTGCTGACCGCCACGTACTTGTCCCAGGCGCTCGAAGAAGCGCACTGAGGACACCCGGGCCACCACCCGGACACCCCCTAGAACGTCCGGTGGACGCAATCTCCACCGGCCAATCAAGAGAAGGAATCACAGATCCATGTCTGAGACTCTCGCAGCCGTTGTGGGCAACGTCGGCACCATCGGTTACGGCCTCGCGGCGATCGGCCCCGGCGTCGGTATCGGCATCATCTTCGGTAACGGTGTGCAGGCCATCGCCCGCCAGCCCGAGGCGGCCGGCCTGATCCGCCAGAACATGCTGCTCGGCTTCGCGGTCATCGAGGCCCTGGCCCTGATCGGCTTCGTCGCCCCCTTCATCTACCCGAAGTAGTCCTGGCGACCTGACGATACGTTTTCGACGAAAGGTCCACCATGTTGCACTTGGCAGCCGAGGAGCCGCAGTCACCGCTGCTGCCGGTCTGGCCCGAGATCGTCATCGGTCTGATCTGCTTCAGCATTGTCTTCTTCGTCTTCTACAAGAAGCTCCTCCCGGCCATCAACAAGGCCCTGGACGAGCGTCGCGAGGCGATCGAAGGTGGCATCGAGAAGGCAGAAGCGGCTCAGACCGAGGCGCAGAGCGTTCTTGAGCAGTACAAGGCCCAGCTCGCCGAGGCCCGCCACGAGGCCGCGCGTCTGCGCCAGGAGGCGCAGGAGCAGGGCGCCGTCATCATCCAGGAGATGAAGGCGGAGGGTCAGCGCCAGCGCGAGGAGATCATCGCCGCCGGCCACACCCAGATCGAGGCCGACCGCAAGGCCGCCGCCTCGGCGCTGCGTCAGGACGTGGGCAAGCTCGCCACCGACCTGGCCGGCAAGCTCGTCGGCGAGTCCCTCCAGGACCACGCCCGGCAGAGCGGCACCGTCGACCGGTTCCTCGACGAGCTCGAGGCGAAGGCCGAGGCGGCCCGATGAACGGCGCGAGCCGCGAAGCACTGGCTGCCGCACGCGAGCGTCTCGACGCGCTGACCGACAACACGTCGGTCGACGCGGCGAAGCTCGCCGAGGAGCTGGCCTCGGTCACCTCGCTGCTCGACCGCGAAGTATCCCTGCGCCGGGTTCTCACCGACCCGGCCCAGAGCGGCGAGAGCAAGGCCGAGCTGGCCACGCGCCTGCTCAGCGGACAGGTCGGCGGCGAGACCGTCGACCTGGTCTCCGGACTCGTCCGGTCCCGCTGGTCGCAGTCCCGTGACCTGGTGGACTCGGTCGAGGAGCTGGCGAACACCGCCGACCTCACCGCGGCCCAGCGCGGCGGCAGCCTCGACGACGTCGAGGACGAGCTGTTCCGGTTCGGCCGGATCGTCGGCTCCGACACGGAGCTGCGTTCCGCGCTGACCAGCCGTACGGCCACCGCGTCCGCCAAGGGCGAGCTGCTGCGCAGCCTGCTCGGCGGCAAGGCGCAGCCGGTCACCGAGCGGATCATCGTCCGCCTCGTGACCCACCCGCGTGGACGTAGCCTGGAAGCAGGGCTGGACTCGCTGTCCAAGCTCGCCGCGGAGCGCCGGAACCGCATGGTCGCCGTCGTCACCTCGGCGGTGCCGCTCAGCGACCGGCAGAAGCAGCGCCTCGGCGCCGCTCTGGCGAAGCTCTACGGCCGCGAGATGCACCTGAACCTGGACGTGGACCCCTCGGTCCTCGGCGGGGTCTCGGTGCGTGTCGGTGACGAGATCATCAACGGCACCGTCGCGGAGCGCCTCGACGAGGCGACCCGTCGCATGGCCGGCTGAGACAGAGCAAGACCTAGCAAGACCAGCGGCCCGGTTGGGCCGTGCAGAAATTGCAGAAGATTCCTGGGGGTCGGCCCCCAGACCCCCTTAAGAAACTTCGGGCCCAACAAGGAGAGCAGGGAACCCAGATGGCGGAGCTCACGATCCGGCCGGAGGAGATCCGGGACGCACTGGATAACTTTGTCCAGTCGTACCAGCCGGACGCGGCCTCGCGCGAGGAGGTCGGTACGGTCAGCGTTGCCGGCGACGGCATCGCGAAGGTGGAGGGTCTGCCCTCCGCCATGGCGAACGAGCTGCTGAAGTTCGAGGACGGCACCCTCGGTCTCGCCCTCAACCTCGAGGAGCGCGAGATCGGTGCGATCGTCCTCGGCGAGTTCAGCGGAATCGAGGAGGGCCAGCCGGTGCAGCGCACCGGTGAGGTGCTCTCCGTCGGCGTCGGCGAGGGCTACCTCGGCCGCGTCGTCGACCCGCTCGGCAACCCGATCGACGGTCTCGGCGAGATCGAGACCGACAGCCGTCGCGCCCTCGAGCTGCAGGCCCCTGGCGTCATGGTCCGCAAGTCGGTGCACGAGCCGATGCAGACCGGCTACAAGGCCGTCGACGCCATGGTGCCGATCGGCCGCGGCCAGCGTCAGCTGATCATCGGCGACCGTCAGACGGGTAAGACCGCGCTGGCCGTCGACACGATCATCAACCAGCGCGACAACTGGCGCTCGGGCGACGTGAACAAGCAGGTCCGCTGCATCTACGTCGCCATCGGTCAGAAGGGTTCCACCATCGCCTCCGTGCGTGGTGCGCTCGAAGAGGCCGGTGCGCTGGAGTACACGACCATCGTCGCCGCCCCGGCGTCCGACCCGGCCGGCTTCAAGTACCTGGCGCCGTACACCGGTTCGGCCATCGGCCAGCACTGGATGTACCAGGGCAAGCACGTCCTGATCATCTTCGACGACCTCTCGAAGCAGGCCGACGCCTACCGCGCCGTGTCCCTGCTGCTGCGCCGCCCGCCGGGCCGCGAGGCCTACCCGGGTGACGTCTTCTACCTGCACTCCCGTCTGCTGGAGCGCTGCGCGAAGCTCTCCGACGACATGGGCGCCGGTTCGATGACTGGCCTCCCGATCGTCGAGACCAAGGCGAACGACGTGTCGGCGTTCATCCCGACCAACGTCATCTCCATCACCGACGGCCAGTGCTTCCTGGAGTCCGACCTGTTCAACGCGGGTCAGCGTCCGGCGCTCAACGTCGGTATCTCGGTCTCCCGAGTCGGTGGCTCCGCCCAGCACAAGGCCATGAAGCAGGTCTCCGGCCGGCTTCGCGTGGACCTCGCCCAGTACCGCGAGCTGGAGGCGTTCGCCGCCTTCGGTTCCGACCTGGACGCGGCCTCGAAGGCCTCGCTGGAGCGCGGTAAGCGCATGGTCGAGCTGCTGAAGCAGCCGCAGTACGCCCCGTTCCCGATGGAGGAGCAGGTCGTCTCGGTCTGGGCCGGCACCACGGGCAAGATGGACGACGTCCCGGTCGAGGACATCCGTCGCTTCGAGAGCGAGCTGCTGGAGTTCCTGCGCCGTGAGCGCAAGGACCTCCTGACCAGCATCGCCGAGGGCGGCAAGATGTCCGACGACACGCTGCAGTCGATCGCCGACGCGATCGCCGCCTTCAAGCAGCAGTTCGAGACCTCGGACGGCAAGCTCCTGGGCGAGGGCTGATCGATGGGCGCTCAGCTTCGCGTTTACAAGCGCCGCATCCAAGCCGTCACCGCGACCAAGAAGATCACCAAGGCGATGGAGATGATCGCCGCCTCGCGCATCGTCAAGGCGCAGCGCAAGGTGGCGGCATCGCAGCCCTACGCGACCGAGCTCACCCGCGCGGTGACCGCGGTGGCGACCGGCTCCGACGCCAACCACCCGCTCACCACCGAGGTCGAGACCCCGACCCGGGCCGCGGTCCTGCTCATCACGAGCGACCGCGGTCTGGCCGGCGGTTACTCCTCCAACGCCATCAAGGCCGCGGAGCGACTGCGGGAGCGCCTTGCCTCCGAGGGCAAGGAGGTCGACACGTACATCGTCGGCCGCAAGGGTGTCGCGTACTACGGCTTCCGCGAGCGCAAGGTCGCCGACTCCTGGACCGGCTTCACCGACAACCCGGCGTACAGCGATGCCAAGCGCGTCGCCGCCCCGTTGATCGAGGCCATCCAGAAGGAGACGGCCGAGGGCGGCGTCGACGAGCTGCACATCGTCTTCACGGAATTCGTGTCGATGATGACGCAGAACGCGGTCGACGCCCGGATGCTGCCGCTTTCGCTCGACGAAGCCGCCGAGGAGAGCACCCGCAAGGGTGAGATCCTCCCGCTCTTCGAGTTCGAGCCGTCGGCCGAGGACGTCCTGGACGCCCTTCTGCCGCGCTACGTCGAGAGCCGTATCTACAACGCCCTGCTGCAGGCGGCCGCTTCCGAGCACGCCGCCCGCCGCCGCGCGATGAAGTCGGCCACCGACAACGCCGGGGACCTCATCAAGAGCCTGTCCCGGCTTGCCAACGCGGCCCGCCAGGCCGAAATCACCCAGGAAATCAGCGAGATCGTCGGCGGTGCCAGTGCTCTGGCCGACGCGACCGCGGGGAGTGACAAGTAATGACGACGACAGTTGAGACGGCCGCTGCCACGGGCCGCGTCGCCCGGGTCATCGGCCCGGTCGTCGACGTGGAGTTCCCCGTCGACGCGATGCCCGACATCTACAACGCCCTCCACGTCGAGGTGGCCGACCCGGCCGAGGACGGCGCCCGCAAGACGCTGACCCTCGAAGTGGCCCAGCACCTGGGCGACGGCGTGGTCCGCGCGATCTCGATGCAGCCCACCGACGGTCTGGTCCGCCAGGCCCCGGTGACCGACACGGGCACGGGCATCACCGTCCCCGTCGGTGACGTGACCAAGGGCAAGGTCTTCAACACCCTCGGTCAGATCCTGAACGAGCCCGAGGCCGAGTCGCAGATCACCGAGCGCTGGCCGATCCACCGCAAGGCCCCGGCCTTCGACCAGCTCGAGTCCAAGACCGAGATGTTCGAGACCGGCCTGAAGGTCGTCGACCTTCTCACCCCGTACGTCAAGGGTGGAAAGATCGGTCTGTTCGGTGGTGCGGGCGTCGGCAAGACGGTCCTCATCCAGGAAATGATCATGCGTGTGGCGAAGCTGCACGACGGTGTGTCGGTGTTCGCCGGTGTCGGTGAGCGCACCCGTGAGGGCAACGACCTCATCGACGAGATGACCGACTCGGGCGTTCTGGACAAGACCGCGCTCGTCTTCGGCCAGATGGACGAGCCGCCGGGGACGCGTCTGCGCGTGGCCCTGTCCGCCCTGACCATGGCGGAGTACTTCCGCGATGTGCAGAAGCAGGACGTGCTGCTCTTCATCGACAACATCTTCCGCTTCACGCAGGCCGGCTCCGAGGTCTCCACGCTGCTCGGCCGTATGCCGTCCGCAGTGGGTTACCAGCCGACCCTGGCCGACGAGATGGGTGTGCTCCAGGAGCGCATCACCTCGACGCGTGGTCACTCGATCACCTCGATGCAGGCGATCTACGTCCCCGCGGACGACCTGACCGACCCGGCCCCGGCCACCACGTTCGCCCACCTCGACGCGACGACGGTTCTCTCCCGTCCGATCTCGGAGAAGGGCATCTACCCGGCCGTGGACCCGCTGGACTCGACGTCCCGCATCCTGGACCCGCGGTACATCTCCCAGGACCACTACAACGCGGCCAGCCGCGTCAAGGGGATCCTGCAGAAGTACAAGGACCTCCAGGACATCATCGCGATCCTCGGTATCGACGAGCTGGGCGAGGAGGACAAGCTCGTTGTCCACCGTGCCCGTCGCGTCGAGCGCTTCCTGTCGCAGAACACCCACGCCGCCAAGCAGTTCACCGGCCTGGACGGTTCGGACGTCCCGCTCGACGAGTCGATCGCCGCGTTCAACGCGATCTGCGACGGGGACTACGACCACTTCCCCGAGCAGGCGTTCTTCATGTGCGGTGGCCTGGACGACCTCAAGGCCAAGGCCAAGGAGCTCGGCGTCTCCTGAGCCTCCGGCTCACCGAGGGGGTGGGTGTGTCCCGCCCCCTCACCACGCCCCGTAGAATTGACCCAACACCCGGCCGGGCGGCCGGGTGGTGACCCGAGGAGCCACCCTTGGCTGCTGAGCTGCATGTCGAGCTGGTCGCCGCGGACCGAAGTGTCTGGTCCGGCGAGGCCACCCTGGTCGTCGCGCGTACCACGTCCGGCGACATCGGCGTCATGCCCGGTCACCAGCCGCTTCTCGGTGTGCTGGAATCGGGCCCGGTGACGATCCGCACGAGCGAGGGCGGCACCGTCGTCGCCGCTGTGCACGGTGGATTCATCTCGTTCGCGGACGACAAGCTGTCGCTGCTGGCCGAGATCGCCGAGCTGGCCGACGAGATCGATGTCCAGCGCGCCGAGCGGGCGCTGGAGCTCGCGAAGTCGGATGCCGACGCTGCCGCTGAGCGGCGCGCCGAGATCCGTCTGCGCGCGGTGGCGGTGCTCTAGCACCCCCACGGACAGATGTTTTTACTCAGCCGCGGCCCGAGCTGGAGCGATCCAGCCGTGTCGCGGCTGAGGCGATGCAGGTGCACTACGGTTTCGGTGTTCGTTACTCGACGATGCGAGGAGGTCGGTGGAGATGGTCCTCGCATTGTGGGTGGGCTTGTCCGTCGTCGTCATGGTCCTGCTGGGACTGTTCGTCTTCGGTCTGCGCCGGCGGCTGATCCAGCGCTCCGGAGGGACCTTCGACTGCAGTCTGCGCTGGGACGTGTCCGAGGAACCGGACTCCCTCGGCAAAGGCTGGGTGTACGGGGTCGCCCGCTACAGCGGTGACCGCGTCGACTGGTTCCGGGTCTTCTCCTACGCTCCTCGCCCCCGCCGGGGCCTGGAGCGTTCTGCGATCGAGGTGATCGCCCGCCGGATGCCGGAGGGCGAGGAGGAGCTCGCGCTGCTGTCCGACTCCGTCGTGCTCGGCTGTCTCCACCGGGGGACGCGCCTGGAGCTGGCGATGAGCGAGGACGCCCTCACCGGCTTCCTGGCCTGGCTGGAGGCGGCACCGCCCGGCCAGAGGGTGAACGTGGCGTAGCGGGCCGTACACACGGCCGTACACAGCGAAAAACCGGGGAGACGGGGGGCGGACCCGTCTCCCCGGTGCTTTTCCGGGGTGCTGCTTTTCGTGCTTGGCTACGGCGTGGGGATCACTTGAGACCGTTGGCGATCGCGGTCACGAGTTCACCGTTGGTGGTGTCACCGGAGAACTCCCAGGAGAACGCGCCTCCCAGGCCCTGGTTCTTCGCCCAGGTCATCTTCGAGCCGATGGTGGCCGGGGTGTCGTAGCTCCACCAGTTGGTGCCGCAGTGGGCGTACGCGGTGCCGGCGATGGTGCCGTTCGCCGGGCAGGAGCTCTTGAGGACCTTGTAGTCCTCGATGCCCGCCTCGTACGTGCCCGGGGCCGCGCCGGTGGCCGTGCCGCCGGGGGCGGCCTGGGTGACGCCGGTCCAGCCGCGGCCGTAGAAGCCGATGCCGAGGAGCAGCTTCTTGGCCGGGACGCCCTTCGCCTTCAGCTTGGCGATGGCGTCGGCGGAGGTGAAGCCCTGCTGGGGGATGCCGGTGTACGAGGTCAGCGGAGAGTGGGGGGCCGTCGGGCCCTTGGCCGCCCAGGCGCCGAAGAAGTCGTACGTCATCACGTTGTACCAGTCGAAGGACTGGGCCGCGCCCCCGTAGTCGGCGGCGTCGATCTTGCCGCCGCTGGAGCCGTCCGCGGTGATCGCGGCGGTGACCAGGTTGTTCGCGCCGAACTTGGCGCGCATCGCGTCGGCCATGGTCTTGATCGCGGCCGGGCCGCTGGTGTCACAGGTCAGACCGCAGGCGTTGGGGTACTCCCAGTCGAGGTCGATGCCGTCGAACACATCGGCCCAGCGGGGGTCCTCGACCAGGTCGTAGCAGGACTGGGCGAAGGCGGCGGGGTTCTGGACGGCCTGGCCGAAGCCGCCGGACCAGGTCCAGCCGCCGAAGGACCAGAGGACCTTGATGTGCGGGTACTTGGCCTTCAGCTTGCGCAGCTGGTTGAAGTTGCCGCGCAGCGGCTGGTCCCAGGTGTCGGCGACGCCGTCGACGGACTGGTCGGCGGTGTAGGCCTTGTCGTAGTCGGCGTACGCGTCGCCGATGGTGCACTTGCCGTTCTGCACGTTGCCGAAGGCGTAGTTGATGTGCGTGATCTTCGCGGCGGTGCCGGACGTCACCAGGTTCTTGACGTGGTAGTTGCGCCCGTAGACGCCCCAGTTGGTGAAGTAGCCCAGGTTGATCTTGTCGCCGCCGGGCTGCTCGCCGCCGCCACCGGTGGTGCGTACGGCGGTGGAGGCGGACGCCGGACCGGTCTGGTCGGCGGTGTCCCGGGCCTGCACGGCGTAGGAGTAGTCGGTGCCCGCGGTCAGGCCGGTGTTGGTGTACGTGGTGCCGGTGACCGTGGCGACCTTCGCGCCGTCGCGCAGGACGTCGTAGTTCTTGATGCCCTTGTCGTCGGTGGCCGCGGTCCAGCTGAGCTTCACCGAGGTGTCGGTGATGTCGCTCGCGGTGGGCTTGCCGGGGGCGGAGGGCGCGTTGTCGCCGGGGACGGAGCCGCCGTCACAGGAGGCGCCGTTCAGCTTGCAGCCGGTGGGGGAGCCGGAGCCGGTGCCGTTGAAACCGAAGCTGACGCTGGCACCGGGCGCGACGGTCCCGTTCCAGGAGAGGTTCTTGGCGGTGTAGTGGTTGCCGCTCTTGGTGAGGTTGGCGTCCCAGGCGGAGCCCGCCGCGGTGCCCGAGGGGAAGTCCCACTCGATGGTCCAGGAGGAGAGCGCGGTGGTGCCGGTGTTCTTCACCGTCCACTGACCCTCGAAGCCGCTGCCCCAGTCCGACTTCTTGGTGTACGTGGCGGTGGCCGACGTGGCTGCCGACGCCGGGGAGGCGAGGCCCACCATCGCGGCCAGCGGCACGACCAGCGCGGTCAGGCCCGCGACGACCTTGGATCTGCCGCTGACGGCGGGCATCCATCTGAATCTGGAACGGCGTTGGGGGGTTTCAGTGCTCAACGGTGCTCCTCGGGTGAGGTCCAACAAACGGGGGTGATTCGTGGACTGCAAACCCTGCGCCGCCCTGAGTACGGGTGCTCTCGTACTCACCGCAGTGTGTTCGGTGACAGTAGAAAGGTCTGGACCAACCGTCAAGAGGTCTGGACCAAAGATCGATCCTCGGCTCAGATCCCCAACTCCTGTGCCAGCACCGCCGCCTGAACCCTGCTGCGCAGCTTCAGCTTGCCCAGCAACCTGCTGACATGGGTCTTCACCGTGGCCTCGGCCATCGACAGACGCAGCGCGATGTCCGCGTTCGACAGCCCCTCGCCCAGGCACCCCAGCACCTCGCGCTCACGCCGGGTGAGCGCTTCCAGCGCCTCCAGCACCGCCGGATCGACCGTGCTCCGCTCGCGTACGGCCCCGCCTCCCGCGCCCGCTCCGGCGAACTCGGCGATCAGCCGACGGGTCACCGCGGGGGCGATCAGTCCCTCGCCGCGCGCCACCGTCCGTACCGCCTCCAGCAGTTCGCGGGCGTCGGTGTTCTTCAGCAGAAAGCCGGAGGCGCCCGCGCGCAGCGCCCCGAAGACGTACTCGTCGAGATCGAACGTGGTCAGGACGAGGACGTCCGCCAGTTCCTCCGCCACCACCTGCCGGGTCGCCGACACCCCGTCCAGCCGCGGCATCTGCACGTCCATCAGGACGAGATCCGGCCGGAGTTCACGGGCCAGGCGTACCGCCGCCTCGCCGTCCCCCGCCTCCCCGACGACCTCGATGTCGGGTGCGCTGGAGAGGATCAGTACGAGCCCCGCGCGCACCGCCGCCTGGTCCTCGGCCACCAGTACCCGGATCGTCATTCCCGCATCTCCCTCTCCCGTACAGGCAGTTCGGCCCGCACCCGCCAGATCTTCGCGCCGTCGCCGCCCGGTTCGGCCCCCGCCCCGAACGTTCCGCCGAGCAGCGCCGCCCGCTCCCGCATGCCCACGAGACCCGCCCCCGAGCCGGGCGCCGTGGGCCCGGCCCGGCTGCCGGACACGCTGGTCACCTCGACCGTCAGCAGCTCCCCGGTCCGGCCGAGCCGCACCACGACCGGGCCCGGCGCCGCGTGCTTGAGGGCGTTGGTCAGGGACTCCTGCACGATCCGGTACGCGGCCAGCTCGACCGGCGTCGGCAGCGCATCGGCCCCCGGGTCCCGGGTGTCCTCCAGAGCGCAGACGAGCCCGCCGGACGCCCCGTTGGCGTTCGTCTGCTCGATCAGGGTGTCCAGGGCCGCCAGCGTCGGGGCCGCGGCCGGGGCGTCGTCCTGGCCGCCCTCGCGCAGCAGCCCGATCAGCCGGCGCATCTCCGCGAGCCCCTCGACGCTGTTCTCCCGGATCACCTTCAACGCGTTCCGCGAGGTCTCGGGGTCGTCGATGGACAGGGCCGCCGTGGAGTGGATCGCCACGGCGGAGAGGTGGCCCGCCACCATGTCGTGCAGTTCCCGGGCCATCCGGGCCCGCTCGGCGATCACCGCCTGCGTCCGGTCCATCTCGGCGAGCCGCGCGGTCTGCGTGGCCGCCAGCCGGGCCGTGTCGGCGGCGGTGCGGTGGCTGCGCACGCTGACCCCGGTGAGGGCGGGGATGAAGGAGACCAGACCGATGACCAGGCCGATCAGCAGCGCCTCGGGCTTGCGGAACCAGGCCAGGAAGCCGATCGTCGACGCCACGGTGACCAGCAGCGTGGCCACCGGGAGGCGGCGGGCGGCTGCCGGGGTCCCGTAGAGCACGGCCGCGTACATGACGTCCGTGAACATCAGGATGGTGGCGAGGCTGCCCCGGGTGAACTGGTCCGCCACGAGCGCGAGCGTGCCGATGGCCAGTGCCGTGCGCGGGGCGTTGCGGCGCAGCAGTTCGGCCGCGGCCATGGCGGTCAGCGGTACGAGGGTGACCCAGGGCGCGGAGAAGGGCTGGCCGCCCTGGGTGTGGAGCCCCAGCAGCCACAGGAGCAGCCCCCTAGCAGCCCGGAGACGGCGAGGGCCACCGCGTCGCGGTCGGGGCGGATCGAGGTGAGCACCCCTCCATCCAACACGCACCGCCGTTTCCGGACCTCCCTTCGCGGGCCGATCCGCGACTACATCGAAGGATGCAGTCCGGTTTCGTCACCGCCGACGACGTCACCGCGCCCGGCGGCCGGGAGGCTGGAGGGGAACGGGAGGAGAGAGTCGTGATCGCCCTACTGGTCGTGGCCTGCGAGGTCGCATTCTGGGTTCTGCTGGCCGCCGGGCTCGCCCTGCGGTATGCCGCGAGGAAGCCGAAGCTCGGCGCGGCCGTGCTGCTGTGCGAGCCGCTGCTGGAGGTCGTGCTGCTGGTGGTGACGGCCATCGACCTGAAGAACGGGGCCGAGCCGGACTGGAAGCACGGCCTGGCCGCCGTCTACATCGGCTTCACGGTGGGCCTCGGCCACCACACCATCAAGAAGGTGGACGCCTGGGTCGCCCACCGCTGGTTCGGCGGCCCGCCGCCGGTCAAGCCGCCGAAGTACGGCACGGCCCGCGCGATCCACGAGTGGCGCACGGCCGCCCGCTGGATCCTCGCCGCGGTGGTCGCCCTGGCCCTGCTCCAGGCGGCCGTCTGGTACGTCGGCCCGGACGGGGCGATCAGCTCACTGCGGTCCTGGCAGCAGAAGATGGGCCTCGTGATCGGGATCAACCTGATCATCGCCGGAAGCTACACGTTCTTCCCGAAGCAGGCTCCCAAGGACGCGGTGACCGACCGCGAGCCCGCCGACCGGCTCTAGGGCCTACCGCTCGCCGCCCGGCACCCACAGCACGTCCCCGACCTCCTTGTTCGCGCTCCGCGCCAGGATGAACAGGAGGTCGGAGAGGCGGTTGAGGTAGGTGGCGGTGAGCGCGTTCATCGTCTCCCCGTGCACCTCCAGGGCCGCCCAGGTGGACCGCTCGGCCCGCCGGACCACCGTGCACGCCTGGTGCAGCAGCGCCGCTCCCGGCGTACCGCCGGGCAGGATGAAGCTGCGGAGCTTCTCCAGCTCCTCCAGGAAGCGGTCGCAGTCCGCCTCCAGCTTGTCGACGTAGGACTGCTCGACCCGCAGCGGCGGGTACTTCGGGTCCTCGACCACCGGGGTGGACAGGTCCGCGCCCACGTCGAACAGGTCGTTCTGGACCCGTACGAGGACCTTCACCACGTCCTCGGGCAGCTGCCCGAGCGCGATGGCGGTCCCGATCACCGCGTTGGCCTCGTTGGCGTCCGCGTACGCCGAGATCCGCAGATCGGTCTTGGCGGTGCGGCTCATGTCGCCGAGGGCCGTCGTGCCCTGGTCGCCGGTCCGGGTGTAGATGCGCGTCAGATTGACCATGGGGTCAGCGTAGTGACGCGGGAACCCTCAACTACGCGCGGCGCGGAGCCGAATGACGCGTCCCGGTGTGATGTCCGTCATCTGAGACGTGACGCGCATCTCTTCACCGCCCCAGCACGCCCGACGGGTACTAACCTCCGCCGGAGAGTATGTGAACCCCCGTGAACTCAAGCGCACGGGCGAACAGAAACCAAGGGGTGCGAACGTGGCCAGGAAGCTCGCCGTCATCGGTGCCGGACTCATGGGGTCCGGGATCGCGCAGGTCTCCGCCCAGGCGGGCTGGGACGTCGTGCTGCGGGACGTCACCGACGCCGCGCTGACCCGGGGCCGTGACGGGATCAAGGCCTCGTACGACAAGTTCGTCGCCAAGGGCAAGCTGGAGGCGGCCGACGCCGAGGCCGCGCTCGCCCGCATCACCACGACCACCGACCTCGACGCCGTGGCCGACGTGGACATCGTCGTGGAGGCCGTCTTCGAGAAGCTCGAAGTCAAGCACGAGATCTTCCGCGCCCTCGACAAGGTCACCGGCGAGCACACTGTCCTCGCCTCCAACACCTCCGCCATCCCGATCACCAAGATCGCGGCCGTGACCGAGCGCCCGGAGCGCGTCGTCGGCGTGCACTTCTTCTCGCCGGTCCCGATGATGCAGCTCTGCGAGCTGGTGCGCGGCTACAAGACCAGCGACGAAACCCTCGCCACCGCAAGGGAGTTCGCCGAGTCGGTCGGCAAGACCTGCATCGTCGTCAACCGCGACGTGGCGGGCTTCGTCACCACCCGGCTGATCTCCGCGCTCGTCGTCGAGGCCGCCAAGCTGTACGAGTCGGGCGTCGCGACCGCCGAGGACATCGACATCGCCTGCAAGCTGGGCTTCGGCCACGCCATGGGCCCGCTCGCCACCGCGGACCTGACTGGCGTCGACATCCTGCTGCACGCCACGAGCAACATCTACACCGAGTCGCAGGACGAGAAGTTCGCCGCCCCCGAGCTGATGCGCCGGATGGTCGACGCAGGTGACATCGGGCGCAAGAGCGGGCAGGGCTTCTACACGTACTGATCGAATCCCCGACGGATCCCGATCGGATCCGCCTTCTCGGCCCGGCCGGCCCACCGCCGTCCGGGCCGGGGGAGCCGGGGAGTCTACCCGGCGGAGACCGGGAGCCGGCGAACCGGAGTCACTCCACCGAGTGAATTCGGTATCGGTTCGCTTACAGACGGCAACTTCCCCGTCGCCGAGGCAGTCAGTGGTGGCAGAGGCACGGCCGGCGTGACGGCGGATCAGACGGACAGACAGACCGACGGACCTACTACGGAGCATGACCGGGGAGCGCATATGCACATCAGGGGCGACCACGCCGAGCTGGTCGTCGGGGGCCGCCTCGACGTCCGAAGCGCGGCGGACGCCCGTACGGTCCTGCACTCCGCCGTGGACGACGGAGTCGGCGACCTCGTGCTGGACCTGACCGAGCTGGACTCCTGGGACGCCACCGGGCTCGGCGTCATCATGGGGGCCCACCGCCGGGCCGGACGGGCCGGCCGCCGCCTCGTGCTGCGCGGCGTGCCGCCGCAGATGCAGCGCCTCCTGGTGGCCACCCGGCTGCACCGCATCCTCGCCATCGAGGGCGGCATCGCCGCGGAGTCGCTGCCCCGCGTCTGAGGAGTGCCCGGCGGACGGGCACGGGCAACAGGCACGGAAGTCACGCAATCCTCACCGGAACGTGACGTCCTGGACGGCGTGGCACCCCGGCGCTTTATGGATACTGTGCCAAGGTCTAGGGTTCGGCCGTCCGCCGAATGACAACGAACCCATGGCGGACACCGGACCGGAAGCGACAGCGGGGCGCGTGTGAGGCCGGGAGGGGCAACCGCGCACGACGCGTCTGGGGGACTTTGCGATGGACCCGACACACCGGGCACCCGATGAGTACGGGCAGGGCCACGACCGCTCCGGCGGCGAGCCCGGCCACCGTCGGCCGTCCCGGGACTCCGGCGGCGCCGAGTTCGGCCCGCAGACACCGCAGCAGGTCCGCGTCGTCCAGCTGACCGCGGGCGACCTGCTGCTCACGGTCAACCCCGTCGACGGCAGCGAGGTCGAGGCGGTTCCGCCCGGTTCAGGACCCGACGCCCCGGTCCGCCGCACCTCCGCCGAACGCGCCGACCACGAGCGCGCCGGCACACCCCCCGTGCCCGCCGGTCCGCCCGCCCCGCAGCTGCCGCTCCTGGAGCGCCAGGAGGAGCGCGAGCGCCTGGTCCGCCTGCTGGCGCGCGGTCGCAACGTCCGCCTCACCGGCCAGCCCGGCTCCGGCCGCACGGCCCTGCTCGACGCCGTCGCCTCCGACTGCGCCGGCCTGGCCCCCGACGGGGTCGTCCGCCTCAACGGCCGCGGCCGCACCGGCGCCGACCTCCTGCACGCCCTCTTCGACGCCGTCTACAAGGCCCCGGGCCACCGCCCCGACCGCGACGAACTGCTCGCCCTCGTCCGCGGTATCGGCGCCGTCGTCACCGTCGACGACCTGGAGATCGGCGGAGCGGCCCTCGACGAACTGCTCGCCGCCACCCCCGAGTGCGCCTTCCTGCTCGCCGCCACCACCGACACCACCCCCGGCGTCGACGGCCACCTGGAGGAGGTCCTCCTCGCCGGCCTCGGCCGCGGTGCCTCGCTGGCCCTGCTGGAGAAGGTCGTCGAGCGCCCCCTCACCGAGGAGGAGCGGAACTGGGCGGGCGACCTCTGGTTCGAGTCCGAGGGCCTGCCGCTCCGCTTCGTCCAGGCCGGATCCCTCCTCGTCCAGCGCGACCGGCTGAGCGCCGCTCCTGAGGAAGCCTTCGACGAGTACGACTACTTCGAGCCACGCGCGGACGACGCGCCCCCGCCCCCGGCCGCACCCCCGGCCGACGGCCTCGACGTCCCCCTGCCGAGCCTCGGCGAGGGCGCCGCACCCGCCGAGCTGCTCGCCTCCCGGCTCAGCGAGGCGGCCCGCGCCACCCTGCGCTTCGCCGTCGCCCTGGGCGGCGAGGTGCCCCACCAGGCCCATCTGCCCGCCCTCGTGGGCGACACCCACGCAGACGCCGCGCTCGGCGAACTCGCGGGCTGCCACCTGCTCTCCCCGGCCGGCCCGCGCTACCGCCTCGCCGCTGGAGTCCTCGCCCAGCTCGTGGCCGCCGGATACGAGGACGAGGCCGCCACCCACGCCCGTACCGCCGCCCAGCACTACGCCTGGTGGACCTCGCACCCCTCGGTCACCCCGCAGCGGGCCGTCGCCGAGTCCGACGCGATCGTCGCCTCCCTGACCCGGCTGGTCCCGGGCGACGAGGCGGGAGCGGCCAGCGCGGCCGTCCTGCTGGCCCGCAGCGCCTCCCCGGCCTTCGCCGCGGGGCTGGGCTGGGGAGCCTGGGAGCGGGCGCTCAGGATCGGCCAGGAGGCCGCCAGGATCGCCGGCGAGGTCGCCGAAGAGGCCTACTTCCACCATGAGTTGGGTGTCCTCGCGCTCTGCACCGGCAACCCCGACCGGGCCCGGACCGAGCTGGAGACCTCGATCGGGATGCGCGGCGTGCTCGCCGACAAGTCCGGGGCCGTGGCCGGACGCCGCGCCCTCGCCCTGGTCGCGGACCGCTCCGGCGACTTCGCCCCCTCGGCGGAGGTCCCTCGGGCGACGAGGTGACCGCCCTGCGCCAGGACCTTCCGGGTACGCCGCAGGGCGGGATACCCGGGGCGCCGCTGTTCCTCCGCAACCCCGCCGAGGAGGAGCCCACGGTCATCTCCTCGCTGCCGCCCGGCCCCGCCGCGCGCAAGGTCTCCGGCCGCGCCGTCCTCGGCGGCGCCCGGCGCAACCTGGCCGCCGCGGGCGCGGGCGCCCTGCTGATCGCGGTGCTCGGCACCGTCGTCACCCTCGGTGTCACCTCGGACGGCGACGAGCCGGACAGCCGCAACGTCACCACCGAGCAGACCGCCACCGAGGACCCGGCCGACGACGGCCTGCCGACGGACCAGACGGACGACAGCTCGTCCCCGACCGGGGCGGCCACCGACGAGACGCCGACGACCCCGAGCGCCTCGGACCCGGCGAGCCCCAGCACCTCCGGCTCGCCCTCTCCGAGCGCCTCCTCGTCGAGCGGTACGTCACCGACGGGCGAGCCGACGGACGGGGAGAGCAGCACACCGAGTGAGCCGACGCCGACGAAGACGTCGCCCGGGCCCACGAAGACGGAGAGCGAGAGCCCGAGCCCCACGCCCTCCGAGTCGGAGAGCGAGTCGCCGGACCCGACGCCCACGGAGGAGCCCCCGGAGCCGCCCCCGGCGGAAAACTCCTCCTCGGCGAGCGGCCCGGTGGAATCCGCCTCCGCCCCCGTGGAGTCCGCGAGCGCGTCGGAATCCGACCCGGCGGCCTGAGCGGTCCGGACAGCAGAGGGCCGGGTGGTTCACGCTTCCGCGTGAACCACCCGGCCCTCGTCCGTACGAAGTCGCGGGTGCCGGACGGTCAGAACAGCCGGAGCTTGTCGTCCTCGATGCCGCGCATCGCGTCGTAGTCCAGGACCAGACAGCCGATGCCCCGGTCCGTCGCCAGCACCCGGGCCTGCGGCTTGATCTCCTGCGCGGCGAAGACGCCCCGCACCGGCGCCAGATGCGGGTCGCGGTTCAGCAGCTCCAGATAGCGCGTCAGCTGCTCCACGCCGTCGATGTCACCGCGCCGCTTCAGCTCCACGGCCACCGTCTGCCCGTTCGCGTCCCGGCACAGGATGTCCACCGGGCCGATCGCGGTGGGGTACTCACGGCGGATCAGGGTGTGACCCTCACCAAGGATCTCCATCCGGTCCGCGAGCAGCTCCTGGAGGTGTGCTTCCACGCCGTCCTTGATGAGCCCCGGGTCGACGCCCAGCTCGTACGACGAGTCGTGGAGGACTTCCTCCATCGTGATGATCAGTTTTTCGCCCGCCTTGTTCACCACGGTCCAGACGCCTTCCTCCCCGTCGACGCCCTCCTTCAGGGTGCACGGCGGGGACATCCAGTTGAGCGGTTTGTACGCCCGGTCGTCGGCGTGGATGGAGACGCTTCCGTCCGCCTTCACCAGGATCAGTCGGGGGGCGGAGGGCAGGTGGGCTGTGAGCCGGCCCGCGTAGTCCACGGAGCAACGGGCGATGACGAGACGCATGGTGGGCAACGCTACTCGACGACAGGGGCCCGACGCGATTTCCCCATCCGTCGCCTTCCGTCACTCGGGGCACGCCGTACCGGGGCGGCGCGGGCTTGCCCCTCTTTGCGCCCCTTCGTTATTGGCCGGTTGTGTTCCCAATCTCCTGGTGCGGCCCCGACTGCGCGCTTACGGTGGAAGCAGGAGGTCGCCGCCCGTGCACGCTGCGTCGTCGCCCCCTTCCCTGCCCGTAAGGCCCCGGCCACTCTCCGGGGTCGCGAGAGGAGAACCCATGTCGCTCGACGTCTCACCGGCGCTGTTGGAACAGGCCGAGCGAGGCGAGGTCGACGAAGCCGACTTCGTCGACTGCGTCCGGACCTCCCTGCCCTTCGCATGGGAGATGATCAGCTCGCTGGTGGCTCAGCTGAAGGTCGACGGCGGAGAGTTCGCCGACAACCAGACGCCGCCGCCGGACGAGCAGGCTCGTGGTCAGCTGCTGCGCGCGCTCGCGAGTGATGCGATACGCGGCGCGCTGCAGCGGCACTTCGGAGTGCGTCTCGCATTCCAGAACTGCCACCGCGTCGCGGTGTTCCCGCTGGACGCCTCGGTCGACGACCGACTGGCCAAGTTCACCTCGGTGAGGGGCCAGTTGCTCAACCAGTCGCCCGAACTACGGGACTGCTGAACGCTTCTGCTGCCGTTCCGGGCCGCGGGAGGTGCAACTGGCTCCGGGGCGGCAGCTCCCGTACCACCGCACCACATGTCCCACGCGAGGTCCTTGTCCATGCACAGGCACAGGTCAGGTGAGCAGCGGCAGCACGTCGGCGCCCAGCCGCCGTACGTTCTCCTCGGTCTCCGCGAGATCGCCCGACCCCTCCACCAGCAGGGCGAACCGGGTGATCCCGGTCCGCTCGGCGGTGGCCGCGAGCCGGTCCGCGGCCAGCCGCGGCGTCCCCACCGGGTGCAGCCCGGACAGCAGTTCCGTGTACGCGACCGGGTCCCGCATCACGCGATGCCTGCCGTCCACGGTGACATGGGCGTCGAGCCCCTGGCGCAGCCAGCCCGGCATCGTCTTCACCAGCAGCTCGGTGGCGTCCCCGGCGCTGTCCGCGATCTGGGCCACCCCGGCGGACACATGTGCGGCCCCCTCCACCACCTGGGGCGGATGCCCGGCCTCCCGCGCGGCCTTACGCCACAGGGCGACCATCTCCGCCTTCTCCTCGTCCCCGCAGTGCATGCCCAGCAGCATCGGCAGCGCCCGCGCCGCCGCGAGCCGCACGGTCCGGGGGGAGGTGCACGCCACGATCGTCTCGGGGCCCGAGCCGTCCGGTCCCGGCCCCTCCAGCAGCTCGTCCGCGCGCGGCACCACCGCCACCTCGCGGAAGCCGAACCGCTCGCCGCGCCCCGCGACGCGCGGCTCCCGCAGCCAGTCGAGCACCAGGTCCAGCGCCTCGGGGAAGCCGTTCTCGTACGCGTCGAGACCGCCGCCGAACACCTCCAGATCCACCCATGGACCGCCCCGGCCCACGCCGAGCGAGAAGCGCCCGCCGCTGGTCAGATGCAGCAGTGCGGCCTGCTCGGCGAGCGCCACCGGGTGGTGGTTGGGCAGCACGCTGACCGCCGTGCCGACCCGGATTCTGCGGGTGCGGCCCAGCAGCAGCGCGGCCAGCGTCGTCGCCGACGGGCAGACCCCGTACGGCACGAAGTGGTGCTCGGCCAGCCAGACCGAGTCGAGCCCGCTCTCCTCCGCGGTCTCGGTGGACCGGACGGCCCGGTGCAGGGCCTCAGCCGGCCCCTGTCCCGGGAACTGGGCTGCCAGAACGAACGTTCCGATGCGCATCGTTACTTGCCTCCTTGCGGCCCGACGCGTTTCTCCCCCACCGGCAACAACGTCTGACACGTGCCAAAGGCACGGTCCGCAGGGAAGTTGTTGCGATTTTCCGCTAACTCACCCCGCTGCCGGACCGTACCGGCGGGCTGATCGACTGCTGCCCCGTACGACACCGCCTAGGCTTGGTCGCACCCAGCCCGACCGCTTCAGTGAGGTGTCCCGTGTCCCCGCGCCGCAACCGCCCCCGTGGCGGCGAGAGTCCCGACGAACGCCCCGGAACGGCGCCCGGCAGGTACGGCGGGGGAGGGGCCACCGAGAGCTGGCAGGGCGAGGAGTGGTCGGTGCGCCCGGTCAGCGGCGCGAGCGCCCAGGGCAAGCGGTACCGCTGCCCCGGCTGCGACCAGGAGATCCCCTCCGGGGTCCCGCACCTGGTGACCTGGCCGGAGTACGGCGGCATCGACGACCGCAGGCACTGGCACAAGGCATGCTGGAACGCGAAGGACCGCCGCACCACGAAGGTGCAGCGGTCCCGGAACGCGCCGCGCTACTGAAGCCTCAGACGTCGCGCCGGTTCAGCAGGGCGACCGCCCCGCCCAGCGCCACGGCGACCAGGCCCAGCATCACCAGCAGCGGTTCCCAGGCGGACGGGCCGGTACTGGTCATCGTCGTGCCGTAGAGCGCGCTGAGCTGGTTGGGGATCGAGTACTCGATCAGGAAGCGCTGAACACCCCGCAGGGCGTCGGCGAACATGAAGGGCGCGAGGACCAGCGGCAGCAGCACCACGCCGATCATGATGGTGATCGCGCCCGCCGTGTGCCGCACGATCGCGCCGATCCCGAGCGACAGCAGGCCGAGCCCCGCGATGTAGAGCCCGACGCCGACCGTAGCCAGCGCCCACGCGCCCCCCGAGGCGGCGACCGTACCGCTCAGGATCACGGTCTGGAACACCGCCACGACCGCGGCGGTCACCGTGGTGACGACGAAGGTCAGCGAGAAGAAGACGATCGCCTTCGCCGCGAGCACCCGGGTCCGGCTCGGGCAGGCCGTCAGCGTCGTACGGATCATGCCGGTGCTGTACTCGGAGCCGATGGACAGCACCCCGAGCGTGATCACGCAGAGCGAACCCAGCAGCACCCCGAAGAGGCCGAGGGTCAGAACGGGCTCGCCGGCCAGGTTGGTGTCGTTCACCGCGAGCAGCAGAGCGGTACCCACCCCGATCGTCAGCATCAGCGCGACCATCACGCCGAGCGTCCAGACCGTGGCGCGTACGGAACGGAGCTTGGTCCACTCCGAGGCGATCGCGTCGGAGAGGGTGGCGGGCCGGATCGGGATCGGCGACTCGTAGAAGCTCAGCAGGCCCGCCTCCGGCGCCTGACGGCGGTCCTGCGGGGTGGCCGGGGACGTCATCTCAGGTCCTTGCTGGTCTGCTCTCCGGCCGGGGCGGCGGAAGAGGGCTCGGCGGCCGGGGACGGCTCTGCGGCGGGGGAGGGGGCGGGCGGCGCGGCGGCCGGGCGTGCACCGGGCGGCGGCGGGGCGTACCAGCCCTCCTGCGGCACCTCCACTGGTGCGACGGGCTCATCGACACGGCCGCCGACCGGATAGCCGTACGCGTCCAGCGGCGGCGGCTCCGCGAGGCCCGCCTTGGCGTCGTCCGTCGAGCGGTAGTCCACCAGGCCCTGCGTGAGGCGCATGTACGCCTCCTCCAGCGACGCCTGGTGCGGCGACAGCTCCCAGAGCCGTACGTCGCAGCCGTGGGCCAGGTCGCTGATCCTCGGCAGCGGCAGCCCGGTGACCCGCAGGGCCCCGCCCGGCTCCGACATGACCCGGCCGCCCGCCTCGATGAGCGTGGCCGTCAGCTTCTGCCGGTCCTCGGGGCCGTCACCGGGAACCCGGACGCGGGCGAAGTCCGCGGAGTTGGCGGAGATGAAGTCGGTGACGCTCATGTCGGAGAGCAGCCGGCCGCGCCCGATCACGATCAGATGGTCGGCGGTGAGGGCCATCTCGCTCATCAGGTGGGACGAGACGAAGACCGTGCGGCCCTCGGCGGCCAGCATCTTCATCAGATTGCGGACCCAGTGGATGCCCTCCGGGTCGAGACCGTTGACCGGCTCGTCGAACAGCAGCACCTGCGGATCGCCGAGCAGCGCCGCCGCGATCCCGAGCCGCTGCCCCATCCCCAGCGAGAAACCGCCGGTACGCCCCTTGGCGACGTCCCTGAGGCCGACGACGCCGAGGACCTCGTCGACCCGGGCCGCCGGGATACCGGCCAGCTGGGCCAGGGACAGCAGGTGGTTGCGGGCGGTGCGGCCCCCGTGCACGCCCTTGGCGTCGAGCAGTGCGCCGACCTTACGCGGTGCGTTCGGCAGGCTGCGGTAGGGGTGACCGCCGATGGTGACATGACCCGCGGTGGGACTGTCCAGGCCGAGGATCATGCGCATGGTCGTGGACTTGCCCGACCCGTTGGGACCGAGGAAGCCGGTGACGGCACCCGGCCGCACCTGGAAGGAAAGGTCGTCCACGGCCGTCTTCGCGCCGTAGCGCTTTGTCAGGCCGACTGCCTCGATCATGCTCCAGCCCCATCGACTCACTCTGTCGTTCGGGGCTCGGGCCACCCGGCCGCACACCCCCGTAAGACTTAGGAGGATAACCAGGCGCTGTCGGTTCCGGCCAAGTTGCGCACAGGGTGCGAGCAGGCCGTCACGCGGCCCGCTTCTCGGGGACTACGCGTCCCGGTTCTTCAGGACCAGGAAGCCGCCGAGCACCGCCGCCAGCACCCAGAGCACCATGATCCCGAGCCCTCCCCAGGGCCCGTACGGGGCGGGGTCGGTGTTCATCGCGTCCGGGACGACCTGCATGATCTTCGAACCGGCCTGGTCGGGGAAGTACCGGGCGACGTCCTTGGCCCCCGGCACCGCCGCGAGGATCTGCGAGACCAGGAAGAAGAACGGCATCAGGATGCCGAGCGACAGCATCGAGCTGCGCAGCATCGCCGCCACGCCCATGGAGAAGATCGCGATGAGACCCATGTAGAGCCCGCCGCCGACGACCGCGCGCAGCACGTTGTCCGCGCCGATGTCGGTGCCCCGGTCGCCGAGCATGGCCTGGCTCAGGAAGAACGAGACGAAGCTGGTGAGCAGCCCCACGACGAGGGCCAGCACACCGGCCACCGCGATCTTGCTGAACAGGAACGTCGCGCGCTGGGGCACCGCCGCCAGCGAGGTGCGGATCATGCCGGAGCTGTACTCCGTGCCGACCACGAGCACCCCGAACACCACCATCGCGAGCTGGCCGAGCACCGTCCCGGAGAAGCTGACGAAGGTCGGGTCGAACGTGGCCTGCTCGGCCTCGGAGAGGTCGTCGAACGTGGCGTTCAGCAGGGCGCTCAGCGCCGCGCCCAGCACGACCGTGACCACGAACGCGGAGATGAGGGTCCAGGTGGTCGAGGAGACCGACCGGATCTTGGTCCATTCCGAGGTGAGAACCGCGGGTACCGATGCCATCGTCGTCACTTGCCCTCGGTGTCGTTGCTGCCCGGCTTGTTCCAGTTCTCGCCCCAGCCGGCCCCCACCGCGGGAGGTTCGGCCGCCGGATCCCGGTCCGAATGGGCGTGATACTCCACCGAGCCGGCGGTCATCTGCATGAACGCCTCCTCCAGCGAGGCCCGCTGGGGGCTCAGCTCGTGCAGCACCACCTGGTGCCGGGCTGCCAGCTCGCCCAGCTCCTCGGTGGTGGCGCCGTCGATCTCCAGGACGCCGCCCGCCGTCTCGACGGCGGTGAAGCCCTCCTGGTGCAGCACGTCCCGCAGCTGTTCGAACTGCGGTGAGCGCAGCCGCGTGTAGCTGCGGGAGTTCTCCTGGATGAAGTCCGCCATCGAGGTGTCGGCGAGCAGCTTGCCCTGGCCGATCACGATCAAATGGTCGGCGGTCAGCGCCATTTCGCTCATCAGGTGCGAGGAGACGAAGATCGTCCGGCCCTCCGACGCCAGCGCCTTCATCAGATTGCGGATCCAGTGGATGCCCTCCGGGTCCAGCCCGTTGACCGGCTCGTCGAACATCAGGATCTCGGGGTCGCCCAGCAACGCGGAGGCGATACCGAGCCGCTGGCCCATACCGAGGGAGAACCCCTTGGACTTCTTCTTCGCGACCGCGCTCAGTCCGACCATGTCGAGGACCTCGTCGACCCGGCTGCTCGGGATGCGGTTGCTCTGCGCCAGGCACAGCAGGTTGTTGTACGCGCTGCGACCGCCGTGCATCGCCTTGGCGTCGAGGAGCGCCCCGATGTACTTCAGCGGTTCCTGGAGGTCGCGGTAGTGCTTGCCGTCGATGCGCACCGTACCGCTGGTGGGGTTGTCGAGATCGAGCATCATCCGCATGGTCGTCGACTTGCCCGCGCCGTTGGGGCCGAGAAAGCCCGTCACGATGCCCGGCCTGACCTGAAACGACAGATGATCGACGGCGACCTTGCCGCCGAACCGTTTGGTGAGTCCCTCGAGCTCGATCATGCGCTCACGCTAGAACGCCAGAGCGCCCGGCGCCACCACAACGGCGGAACCGGGCGCACACGGGGGTACGGCGCTGCTGCGGGGGTCAGCGGCTCTGCTGGGCCGGGACACCGCGGGTCGCGGGCTCGTCCTCCACCGGGGTGCCGGCGGCGGCCACGGCGGCGCCGGTCAGCGTCGCCAGCATCTCGCGGACGTTGGTCAGCTGCGCGTTGATCGAGTCGCGGCGGTTGGTGAGCGCCGCCAGCTCGCGCTCCGATTCGCTGCGGATCCGGTCGGCCTTGGCGTTGGCGTCGGCGACGATGTCCTCGGCCTGGCGCTGGGCGGTCTCCACCGTCTGGCGGGCCCGGCGCTCGGCGTCCGTGCGGAGCTTCTCGGCCTCCAGGCGGAGCTGCTCGGCGCGGTGCTCGATCTCCGCGAGGCGCTTCTCGGCCTTGGCCTGGCGGGAGGCGAGGTCGCGCTCCGACTGCTCGCGGCGCTTGGCGAGGTTGGTCTCGAAGTCGGCCGCGGCCTGGGCGGCCTTGGCGCGGGTCTCCTCGAAGAGGGCGTCGGCCTCCTCGCGCTTCTGCTGGGCGTCCTTCTGGGCGTCGGAGCGGAGCGTGTTCGCCTCGCCCTGGGCCTTCTCGACGATACGGACGCCCTCGTCCTCGGCCTTCGCCTTGCGCTCGGCGGCGAACGACTCGGCGTCGTTGCGCACCTGCTGGGCGGCGGACTCGGCGAGCTCGCGGTGCTGCTCGGCGGCCCGGCGGGCCTCCTCGCGCAGGTCCTTCGCCTCTTCCTCGGCGAGGCGGAGAATCTTCTCGACACGGGCGCCGAGTCCGGCGTACGACGGCTCGGCGTCGTTTACCTGGGCCTGGGCGTTCTGCGTCTCGAGGTGCAGCTCCTCGATGCGCTTTTCCAGAGAGGTGATTCGGGCCAGGGCACTGTCACGGTCCGCGATGAGCTTGGCGATGCGGTCGTCCACCTGACCGCGGTCGTAGCCACGGCGCACGTGCTCGAAGCCGAAGGGGGAGGAAGGGTCACTCATGGGGTTCCTGTCGAATGAGACCGGTGAGGTGATAGAGGGAATCCTAGGGGCCATTGCGGCGTGTCAGCGTGAAGATGCCGGTTTGATCTGGAGAATGACACCCCTTTTGAGTGGCTGACCCCCGGAGTGCTTGCCACTCGAAGGCTTGAATGTCCATGACGAAGCACGGTGTACCGCGTACCGGTCACCGCTCGGACGTTTTGCCCCCCGACCGTGTGCCCGCCGCCGCCGGAGCCTTGGCGCCTCCCGCGGAACCGCCGGCCGGTTTCCCGCCCCCGCCCGGAGTCTCGAAACCTTCCAACGCTTCCAGCACGTCCTGGACACGGGAGATCTCCGCATTGATGTCCTCGCGCCTGCGCACCAGGACGTCCAGCTCGCGCTTGCCCTCGTCGACCGTGGCCTCGGCCTCGGCCTGGGCGTCGGCCTTCAGCTTCTCCGCCTCGCGGATCAGCCCGGCCTTCTTGGTCTCGGCCTCCTTCAGCAGCGACTCGGCCCGTTTCACCGCGGCGATACGGACCTTGCTCGCCTCCGAATTGGCCTCTGCCATCAGCTCCTTGGCCTTCGTCTCGGCCTCGTCGCGCTGCTCGGTCGCCGCCTTCATCAGATGGTCGACGCGCTCCCCGGCGGTCTTCATCTGCTCGGACGTCTCCCGGCGGGCCCGCTCGTGCAGTTCCTCGATCTCGCTCTCCAGCCGGGTCCGCAGCTCCTCGGCCCGCTCCCGGATCTGCGTCGCGTCACGTCGGGCGCCGACCAGCAGTTCGTCGGCATCGGTACGGGCGCGCTCCACCAGGGTGTTGCCCTCGACGGTCGCCTCCGAGGTGATCCGCTGGGCCTCCTTGCGGGCCGCGCCGACCATCGTGTCGGACTGCGTCTCGGCCTCGGTGGCCGTACGCAGTGCCTCCTCCCGGGCCTTGTTGATGAGCTGGTCCGCCTGCTCGGCCGCGTCCGCCCGGCGTTTGGCCGCCGCCTCGCGCGCCTCGTCCAGCACCCGGTCCGCCTCCTGGCGGGCCGACGAGCGCAGCTCCTCCGCCGCCGACTCCGCCTCGTCGCGCAGCCGTTCGGCCTCCTCGTGGGCGCGGGCCGCGTGCTCCTGCGCGGAGCCGAGCCGCTCGGCCGCCTCCGTGCGCAGCCGCTCGGACTCGCCGGTGGCCTCGGCCAGCATCCGGTCCGCCTTCTCGGTGGACTCGCTGCGGCGGCGGTTGGCCTCCGCGGTGGCCTCGACGACGAGCTGCTCGGAGGCCTGGGCGGCCTCGTTGCGGATACGTTCGCTCTCGGTGGTCGACTCTCCGATCAGCCGGTCCGACTGGGCCGCCGCCTCGGAACGGATCCGGTTGGCGTCCTGCCGGGCCTCGGCACGGGCGCGCGAGGCGTCCTGCTCCGCCGACGCGAGGGCGTCGGACCCCTCGGTGCGCATCCGCTGGCTGTACTCGGAGGCGTCCGCGCGCAGCCGCTCCGACTCGGTGATCGCCTCGGAGACCGTCCGCTCGGCCAGCGCCTTCGCGGCCTCGGTCTCCTCATGGGCCTCCTGCCGGAGCCGGCCGGACTCCTCGTTCGCCTCCTGGCGCAGCCGGACCGCGTCCTCCGAGGCCCGCTCCCGCTCGGCGTGCGCGTCGGCGCGGACCCGGTCCGCCTCCTCCTGCGCCTCGGTACGGGTGCGCTCCGCGGCGTGCTCCGCGGCGAGGCGCAGGCCGGTGATCTCCTCCTCGGCCTGCTCGTGCAGACCCGAGACGGAGTCCCGCACCTGCTGGGCGGTCTGCTCGGCGGCCGCGACCAGCTCGGTGGCCCGGGCGTCCGCCTCCTCGACCAGCCGGTGCGCCTCGGCCTCCGCCTCCTCGACCCGCTTACGGGCGGAGGCGAGCAGCTCCTCGCTCTGCTCGCGGGCCCGCTCACGCTCCTGCTCCGCCTCGGACCGGGCGGCGCCGAGCGTCTCCTCGGCCTCCCGGCGGCGACGCGTCGCCTCCTCCTGGGCGGCGGCCAGCGCCTCGGCGGCCTCGGCCCCGACCCGCTCTGCGGCGGCCGCGGCCTCCGCGCGCACCCGGGCGGCGCTCTCCTGTGCCTCGGACTTGAGCCGCTCCGCCTCGGCGGCGGCCTCGCTCCGCAGCCGTACGGCGACGTTCTCGCCCTCGGCCCGGGCCGTCGCGGCGTCCGCGGCGGCCTCGTCGCGCAGCCGCTCGGCCTCCGTCTCGGCCTGCTCGGTGAGCGCCCGCTGCCGCTCTGCGGCCTCCGCGCGCAGCCGCTCCGACTCCTCGTTCGTCTCGCGGCGGATCCGCTCGGCCTCGGTACGGGCCTCGCCGAGCGCCTCCTCGGCGGCCGCGAGCTTCGCCTCGGCCTCGGTGTGCAGCCGGGTCAGCTCGTCGGCGGCCTCGGCCTGCCGGGCGGCGACGCCGCGCTCGGTCTCCTCGCGCAGCTCGGCCGCCGCCGCTTCCGCGGCCGCCGTGACGGCCGCCGCCTGCTCCTCGGCCTCGGCCCGCAGCGCGTCGGCCTCGGTCCGGGTGCGCTCCAGCGTCTCCTCGGCCTGCTTGCGCAGGGTCGCGGCCCGCTCGGCGGCCTCGGTGCGGATGCGCTCGCTCTCGCCGTTCGCCTTGGCGCGCAGCTCGTCGGCGTCGGAGCGGGCCTTGGTCAGCAGCTCCTCGGCGGTGCGGGCGCCCTCCTCCAGCTGCTGGACCGCCTCGCGGCGGGCCTCGCCCCGGATCCGCTCGCCCTCGGCGACCGCCTCGGAGCGCAGCTGCTCGGCCTCGCCGCGCAGCCGGCGGGCCTCCTCCTGGAGCTCGACCGTCTTGGCCCGGTACTCCTTGGTGTCGTCCTTGGCCGCGCCCTTCAGCTCGTCGGCCTGCTCGGCCGCCTCGCCGCGCAGCCGGTCCGCCTCGGCCTCCGCCTCACGGCGGATCCGCTCGGCCTCCTCGCGCGCCGCCTTCGTCGTCGACTGCGCGTCCTCGGAGGCCTTGGTGAGCACCTCCTCGGCGCTGCGGGCCGCCTTGGCCAGCTGGGCGGCGGCGTCCTCGGCAGCCGCCGTACCGGCCTTCTCGGTCGCCTCGGCGACCATCCGCTCCGCCTCGGCACGGGCGTCGGTGAGGGCCTGCTCGGCCTCCTCCTTGAGCGCCTCGGTGCTCTTGGTGGCCTCGCCGACCAGCCGGGCGATCTCCGACTTGGCCGTACGGGTGCGCTGTTCGTTCTGCGACTCGGCGGCGGCCAGCTGCTTGGCGGCGGCCTCCTTCGCCTCGGCGAGGACCTTCTCGGCCTCCAGGCGGGATTCGCGCAGCCGGGTCTCCGCCTCCGCGAGACGCTGCTCGGCGGTGCGGTTCAGCTCGGCGGTCTGCCGGCGGGCCTGGTCGGTCTCCGCGGTCGTGCTGGAGCGCAGCTGCTCCGCGTGGCTGGTGGCCTCCTGCGCCTGGGCGGAGGCGGCCCCGAGCAGCCGCTCGGCGTCCTTGCGGGCGCGCAGCAGGATCGCTTCCGCTTCGGCCCGGGCGGTCTCGGCCTCCGAGCCGGTCCGGCGACGGGTCTCCTCCGCCAGCCGGGCGGACTCGTCGCGGGCGACGGCCAGCGCCTGTTCGGCCTCGGCGCGGGACTCCTCCAGCAGCCGGCGGGCCTGCGACTCGGTGCGGGCGCGCAGCTGTTCGGCCCAGGCGACGTTCTCGTTGACATGCGATTCGACGGTCTGGCGGCGTTCCGCCAGCTCCTGGTCGAGCCGCTGCCTGCGCTGGACGGCCTCGGTGTGCAACTCGGCCTGGAGACGCGCCTGGTGCTCGGCGTGCTCCTGGAGGATCCGCTGCGTCTGGGCGCGGGCCTCGCGCAGCTCGCGCTCGGCGTCGCTGCGCATCTGCTCGGCCTGGGCCTGCGCGTTCCGCAGCATCTGCTCGGCCTGGTAGCCGATGTCCGCGCTGTCGTAGGCGGGACGGGTCGCGAGATTGCGCCGGGCCTCGTGCAGCTTGGCACGCAAGACCTCGACCTGGTAACCGAGGTCCTCGGCGTGCTGGACGGCCTTCTCCCGGTCGGTCTTCAGCCGGTCCATCTCGGCTTCGAACCGCGAGAGATGGTCGTCTTCAGCTCGGTGGCTCTCCTGGCGTTCGTAGCCCCGCACTGCGCGGTCCCATCCTTCCCCGAGCTCTCAACTTCTGCGAGCAGGGGAGACCCCAACCCTGGTCGTGACTCTGCACACGGGGGGCTCGCCGACGAGCGGTCCCCCGGGGAATGGTGACAGACAAACGACGAGGACGCGGTACGGCCCCGACCCGGCCCCGGCCCGGAACCGCCCACTCTACCGGGCCGGGTATGCGGCGGTCAGTGGTCCGCCCGGCTCGTGACCAGTTCGGTGAGGACACCGTGGCAGTCCTTGGGGTGCAGGAACGTGATCCGGGACCCCATCGACCCCGTCCTGGGCTCGTCGTACAGCACCCGGACGCCCTTCTCGCGGATGTCCGCGGCGTCCCCGTCCACATCCGCCGTACCGAAGGCGATGTGGTGCACGCCCTCCCCGTTCTTCGCCAGCCACTTGCCCACGGCGGAGTCCTCCCGGGTGGGCTCCAGGAGCTGGAGGTAGGAGGCCCCGCCGTCCGAGGTCTCGTTGATCTTGAGCATGGCCTCGCGGACCCCCTGCTCCTCGTTGACCTCGGAGTGGAACACCTCGAACCCGTACGTGGCACGGTAGAACTCGACCGTCTTGTCCAGGTCGAAACAGGCGATCCCGATGTGATCGATTCGCGTCAGCATGGATTCAGCATGGAGTGACCGCGGCGCTCCCGCCATGGTTACGCAACGTGCGCGCCGTCACACCGGTAGCCGGATGACGGGCGGGGGAGTGCTCAGTACATTCAGGTAAACCCTCGTTCACATCCGATCCCAAGGGGCCGTGCCCATGCCAGCAACGACCGGTACCACCACCTCAGTGATCGTCGCGGGCGCCCGGACGCCCATGGGCCGTCTCCTCGGCTCCCTGAAGAGCTTCTCCGCGGCCGATCTCGGCGGCGTCGCGATCAAGGCGGCCCTGGACCGGGCCGGCATCGGCGGCGACCAGGTCCAGTACGTGATCATGGGCCAGGTGCTCACGGCCGGCGCGGGCCAGATCCCCGCCCGGCAGGCCGCGGTCAAGGCGGGCATCCCGATGAACGTCCCCGCGCTCACGATCAACAAGGTGTGTCTGTCCGGGCTCGACGCCATCGCGCTGGCCGACCAGCTCATCCGCGCCGGGGAGTTCGACGTCGTGGTCGCCGGCGGCCAGGAGTCCATGACCAACGCCCCGCACCTGCTCCCCAAGTCCCGCGAGGGCTACAAGTACGGCGCGATCGAGATGCTGGACTCGATGGCGTACGACGGTCTCACCGACGCCTACGAGAACATCCCCATGGGCGAGTCCACCGAGAAGCACAACGGCCGTCTCGGCCTGGACCGCGCCGCCCAGGACGAGATCGGCGCGCTGTCCCACCAGCGGGCCGCCGCCGCCCAGAAGAACGGCCTCTTCGAGGCGGAGATCACCCCGGTCGAGATCCCGCAGCGCAAGGGCGACCCGGTCCTCTTCTCGCAGGACGAGGGCATCCGCGGCGAGACGACCGTGGAGACCCTCGGCAAGCTGCGTCCCGCCTTCGCCAAGGACGGCACGATCACCGCGGGCACGTCCTCGCAGATCTCCGACGGCGCCGCCGCGGTCGTCGTGATGAGCAAGGCCAGGGCCGAGGAGCTGGGCCTCGACTGGATCGCCGAGATCGGCGCCCACGGCAACGTCGCGGGCCCCGACAACTCCCTCCAGTCGCAGCCCTCCAGCGCGATTCTGCACGCGCTGAAGAAGGACGGCCTGACCGTCGACGACCTCGACCTGATCGAGATCAACGAGGCGTTCGCGGCCGTCGCCGTCCAGTCCATGAAGGACCTGGGCGTCACCTCGGACAAGGTCAACGTCAACGGCGGCGCGATCGCGCTCGGTCACCCCATCGGGATGTCCGGCGCCCGGGTCGTCCTGCACCTGGCCCTGGAGCTGAAGCGGCGCGGTGGCGGCACGGGCGCGGCGGCGCTGTGCGGCGGCGGCGGTCAGGGCGACGCGTTGATCATTCGCGTCCCGGGCAAGTAGCACCGTAACGACACGAGGCGAGGCGAGAACGGAGCGGTGAACGTGGACGTGGACGTCCCCACACTGGTCGAGCAGGCGCGAGCAGGCAGGCCGCGTGCGGTGGCCCGGCTGATCTCGCTGGTGGAGGGGGCGTCCCCGCAGCTCCGTGAGGTGATGGCGGCGCTGGCCCCGCTGGCGGGCCATGCGTACGTCATCGGTCTGACGGGCTCGCCGGGCGTCGGCAAGTCCACCTCCACCTCGGCCCTGGTCTCCGCCTACCGCCGGGCGGGCAAGCGGGTCGGCGTGCTCGCCGTCGACCCGTCCTCGCCGTTCTCCGGCGGGGCGCTGCTGGGCGACCGGGTCCGGATGTCGGACCACGCCTCCGACCCGGGCGTCTACATCCGCTCCATGGCGACCCGGGGCCACCTCGGCGGCCTCGCCTGGGCCGCCCCGCAGGCCATCCGGGTCCTCGACGCGGCGGGCTGCGACGTGGTCCTCGTCGAGACGGTCGGCGTCGGCCAGTCCGAGGTGGAGATCGCCTCCCAGGCCGACACCTCCGTCGTGCTGCTCGCCCCGGGCATGGGCGACGGCATCCAGGCGGCGAAAGCCGGAATCCTGGAGATCGGCGACGTCTACGTGGTCAACAAGGCCGACCGGGACGGCGCCGACGCCACCGCCCGCGAGCTGAACCACATGCTGGGCCTGGGGGAGTCCCGGGGCCCGGGCGACTGGCGCCCCCCGATCGTGAAGACGGTCGCGGCCCGGGGCCAGGGCACGGACGAGGTCGTCGAGGCCCTGGAGAAGCACCGCGCCTGGATGGAGGAGCACGATGTGCTGGCCGAACGCCGCACCGCCCGCGCGGCCCACGAGGTCGAGTCGATCGCGGTGACCGCGCTCCGCGAGAAGATCGCGGACCTGCGCGGCGACCGCCGGCTGCACGCCCTGGCGGAGCGGATCGTGGCGGGGAGCCTGGACCCGTACGCGGCGGCGGACGAGCTGGTGGCGGGGCTGACGGAGGGCTCCTGAGCGCACGCCGAAGGCCCCTGAGCGGATGTGTGCCGCTCAGGGGGCCTTCTCGCGTACGGGGCCGGGTACGGGCTCCCGTCAGTCGTCGTCGCCGTCCCGGTCGTCGTTCCGGTCGTCACGGTCGTCCGCGCGGTCGTCCCGGTCGTCGTCGCCGTCGTCGTCGCGGTCCACGGTGACCTTGCCGGTCTTGGCGTCCACGCGCAGTTCGTGCTGCTTGCCGTCCTTGCCCGCGACGTCCACGTCCCAGCGCAGGACCTTGCTCCGGCTGCCGTTGTCGTCGTCATCGTCGTCGTCCAGGTCGATCGACGTGATGGTGCCCGGCGCGGTCGTGAGGGCCGCTGCCGCCGCCTCGTTCAGGGTGACGGCGGAGGAGCGGGGCGCGTGGTCGTCGCGGTCGTCGTTGTCGTCGTCGCGGGTCTTCAGGACCTTGCCGTTGCCGGCGTCCACCGTGACGTCGTGCCACTTCTTGTCGGAGCCCCGGACGTCCAGCTCCCACACCGTACGGCCGTCGTGGTCGTCGTCGTCCCGGTCCAGCTCGGCCTGGGTGACCGTGCCCGGGACGCTCTTCAGCGCGGCGGCGACGGCCTGGTCGAGGGAGATCCCGGCGCTCTTCGCGGCGGCCGGGGCCCGGTCGTCCGACCGGTCGTCGGAAGCGTCGTCCGTACGGTCGTCCCGGTCGTCGGCGAGGCTCACGGTGCCCGCGCTCCTGGTGGACGTACGGTCGCGGTCCCCGTCGCTGTCCGCGAAGGCGACGGAGGCGGCGGTCGTGCCGCCGATCAGAACGGCCGCGGTGATCGCTGCGATGGTGACGTTGCGCTTCATGAGGTTCCTCCCCGAGAGCTGCTGTGCTGGTTGACGGGGTCCACACTGCCGACCCGATGCTGAACGCAGCCTGAAGCCACCTGAAGGCGTCTTCAGGTGGAGTTTGCGAGGCTGTGCGCATGCGCCTGTTGATCGTGGAGGACGAGAAGCGTCTCGCGGTGTCCCTGGCCAGGGGACTGACCGCCGAGGGCTTCGCCGTGGATGTCGTGCACGACGGCCTGGAAGGGCTGCACCGGGCGAGCGAGGGCGGCTACGACCTGGTGATCCTCGACATCATGCTGCCCGGCATGAACGGCTACCGCGTCTGCTCGAACCTGCGCGCCGCCGGACACGAGGTGCCCATCCTCATGCTCACCGCCAAGGACGGCGAGTACGACGAGGCCGAGGGCCTGGACACCGGCGCGGACGACTATCTGACCAAGCCCTTCAGCTACGTCGTCCTCGTCGCCCGGGTGCGGGCCCTGCTGCGCCGGCGCGGGGCCGGAACCGCCGCGCCCGTCCTGACCGTCGGCTCCCTGCGCATCGACACCGCCGCCCGCCGGGTCATCCGCGGTGAGGGCGAAGTCGCGCTCACCGCGAAGGAGTTCGCCGTACTGGAGCAACTCGCCCTGCGTGCCGGGCAGGTGGTCAGCAAGGCGGAGATCCTGGAACATGTCTGGGACTTCGCCTACGACGGCGACCCGAACATCGTCGAGGTCTACATCTCCACCCTGCGCCGCAAGTTGGGCGCCTCCGCCATCCGTACCGTACGCGGCGCCGGCTACCGGCTGGAGGCGGCATGAGGTCCGTGCGGGCCAGGGCCGCCCTCGGGGCCACCCTGGTCGTCGCCGTCGCCCTGGTCGCGGCCGGTATCGCCGTGCTCCTGGTCCTGCGGGACAACCTGATCGGCCAGGCGGACCTCCAGGCCGAGGTGGCGGCCCGCGACGTGGCCGGACAGCTCGCCACGGGCACCCCGTACGACGACCTGGAGCTGGACGACGAGGAGGACCACCCGGTCCAGGTGGTCGACGAGGAGGGCCGGGTCCTCATCGTCTCCAAGGATCTGCGGGCCGTCACCGGCACCGGCGCGACGGGCGTCAGCCCCGTGCCCTCGGCCTCGCCGGGGGCCACCCCGTCACCCGGTGACGATGACGACGACGGGGACGACGACGGGGGCGACGGCAGCAGCCGCCCGGACTCGGGCGAAGTGTCCTCCGACGACCCGGAGTTCTCCGACGGCACCGCCACCGTCGATCGGACCACCGCCGACTACCGCTTCGCCGCCGTCGAGGCGACCACCCGGGACGGGGTCACCCTGACCGTGTACGCGGGCGCCCCGCTCGCCGCCGAGCAGGAGGCCGTCGGCACCGTGCGCGGGGCCATGCTGACCGGGCTGCCGGTGCTGCTGGTCGTCGTCGCCGGGGTGACCTGGCTGGTGACCCGGCGCGCCCTGCGGCCCGTCGAGGGCATCCGCCGCGAGATGGCCGCCATCACCGCGTCCGAGGACCTGGCCCGCCGGGTGCCGGAGCCCGACTCGCGGGACGAGATCGCGGCCCTGGCCCGGACGACGAACGAGACGCTCACCGTCCTGGAGGCGTCCGTGGAGCGGCAGCGGCGGTTCGTCGCGGACGCCTCGCACGAGCTGCGGTCCCCGATCGCCTCGCTCCGCACCCAGCTGGAGGTGGCCGAGGCCCACCCGGAGCTGCTGGACCTCCCGGGCGCGGTCGCCGACACCGTACGGCTCCAGGTGCTGGCGGCGGATCTGCTGCTGCTGGCCCGGCTGGACGCGGGGGAGAAGCCCGGCGGCGGGACGGTGGAGCTGGGCGCGCTGGTCCGCGAGGAGGTCTCGCAGCGGACCGGGGACCGGATCGCGGTGGCGGTGGAGGTCCCGGAGGGCGGCGCGTTCGAGGTGAACGGGTCGCGCGGGCAGCTGTCCCGGGTGATCGGCAATCTGCTGGACAACGCCCAGCGGCACGCCGAAGGGAGCGTCGCGGTGTCGGTGGCGGCCGACGGGCGCGGCGTGCGGGTCGAGGTCCGGGACGACGGGGCGGGCGTTCCCGAGGGCGAGCGGGAGCGGATCTTCGAACGGTTCGTCCGGCTCGACGACGCCCGCAGCCGGGACGACGGCGGCGCCGGCCTGGGCCTCGCCATCGCCCGGGACGTCGCGGCCCGCCACGGCGGCACGCTGACGGTGCACCGGGCGGACGAGGGCGGCGCGGCCTTCCGGCTGTGGCTGCCGCGCCCGGCCTGATCAGCGCGGCGCGGCCTGCCGGCTAGAGCTTGCCCCGCTTGCCGCGCAGGTGTTCCGCGATCGGGGTCAGCGCCGCGTGCAGATCGGTCAGCGCCTCGGGGGACAGCAGGTCGATGAAGTGCTGCCGCACCGATTCGACGTGGTGCGGGGCGACCTTCCGCATGGTCTCCGCACCGTGCTCGGTGAGCACCGCGAACAGCCCGCGCCGGTCCGATTCGCAGTGCGTACGCCGCACCAGACCGGCGGTCTCCATGCGGGTGATCTGGTGCGAGAGCCGGCTCTTGGACTGCAGGGTGGCGGCGGCGAGGTCGCTCATCCGCATCCGCTGGTCGTCCGACTCGGAGAGGTTCACCAGGATCTCGTAGTCGTTCATGGTCAGGCCGAACGGCTGGAGGTCCTTCTCCAATTGGTGCATCAGCAGCCTGCTGACGTCCAGGTGGGTGCGCCAGGCGCACTGCTCCGCGTCGCTCAGCCAGCGGGTGGCCGTCTCGGTCTCCATATATGGATTCTACCTAAGAAGTTGAAAGCCGGACGAAATCGGCGAGGTCTGGGGAGTGTGACCATCGGCGCAGACGTTCGATGTCACACTCCGCAGACTACCGCTCACCAACCGAAGCGACGCTGGAGGTCCCCCAGCTGGCCGGGCATGCGCGGGGTGGAGCCGGGTTGACCCCCACCGCCCGGGCCGCCCGGAACGCCCGGCTCGTTCGGCACGAAGCCCGTCGCCTGCTCCGCCATCAGCGCCTCGGACGACTGGAGCAGCACCGTGCCCGCCCCGACGAACTCGAACTGGTGCTCCTCGCCCGACGTCCCCCCGATCCCCGTCAACGACCGGATTCCGCCCATCACGCCCGTCATGTACCCGTGGTCGTAGTGGTGGCAGGGGAGGGGCAGTCGGCCCACCCCACCAGCGCCTGCGGGTCCACCCGCAGCGGCGGCTCCATGAAGACCACCGGACCGTTGGACGCGGCCACGAACTTCCCCGTGCCGATCAACGTCACGAACCCCGGCACGATCGACTGCTTCAGCGCGAGCGACGGCTCGTACGCCAGCAGGTTCCCGGACCGGATCGTCAGGTTCCCGTCGTCCAGGTCGAAGGAGTTCACATCGAAGGCCCGGTCGGCGAGCAGCATCTTCCCGCTGCCCTCGGCCACCACCCAGTCGCTCGCGTGCAGCGGCGAGTGGAAGCTCGTACGCACCAGCCGCTCGAACCGGCCGTGCCCGATGCCGTCGAAACTGATCTGCCCGTAGTAGGCGATCATCTTGCCCTTCTGCAGGAACCACCGGCTCCCCTTGAGCTCCACGCAGAAGGTGTAGGAGTTGACGTTGTCGTCCGACGGCAGCGTCATCGGATCGAAGACCACGGGCGCGCTCACAGCTTCTCCTCGGATGCCTGGACGTACACCGCGCCGCTCCCGCTCAGCTCCAGCTGGAACGCCTCGCCGGAGCCCCGCCCGACCATGTCCCGCCAGCCGACCGCCGTGGACAGCTTGTTGCGGACGTCCCCGTGGTGGGCGACGTAGGCCTGCGGGTCCACATGGACGTCCCGGCCCGGGGCGATCGGCAGCTCGATCACCCCGCCGTGCGCCATCACCGCGACCGCGCCGTGCCCCTTGAGTGTGGTGGTGAACAGGCCCTGGCCGGTCACCTGGCCCCGCACCATGCCCATCACCCCGCCCTGCGAGCCCATGAACATCGTGCCCTGCTGGAGGGTCCCGTCGAAGGCGAGCAGCCGGTCGGCCTCCACGTACAGGGTGTCGCCGGACAGGTTGATCACCTGGATGTGATGGCCGCCGTGGCCGAACATCACCGTGCCCGACCCCTCGACCGTCATCAGCGGTGTCGCCTCGCCCGCCACCCGGCGGCCGATCATCGACGCGACGCCGCCCTGGCCGCCCTGGATGTTCGGGGTGAAGGAGACCTCGCCCCGGTACGCCAGCATCGCGCCGCGCTGGCTGAACAGCTTCTGGCCCGGGGCGAGCGTGGCCTCGACCATCTTGGAGTTGATCTCGCGGAACGGCATCAGACATCGCCCCCGACGGTGTTGCGCTCGCTGGGCTGGACGTAGACCAGTCCGTCACCCTCGAAGCGGATCTGGAACGCCTCGCCGGAGCCCTCGCCCATCAGCGTCCGGAAGTTCACGCCCGACTGGAAGCTCTGCTGGAGCCGGCCCTGATGGGCGACGTAAGCGCCGGGGTCGACCATCAGCGGATACTGCGGCGACACCCGCAGCAGCACCGCCGCCCCGTCCGACACGATCGCCGCCTGCCCGGTGCCCTCCACCGTGGTGGTGAACAGTCCGTTGCCACTCGCGCCGCCGCGCAGCCCGGTGAACGTGGTGCCCGTGCGCAGCCCGGCGTCGGTGGCCAGCAGGTTGCTCGCCTCCACGTACAGGGTGTCGCCGTGCAGCGAGACCAGATTGATCTCGCTCGCCCGGTCGGCGAAGTAGCAGGTGCCCTGCCCGGACACCTCCATCACGGTCATCTGCTCGCCGGTCAGCCGGCGGGTCACCATGCCGCGCAGTCCCTCACCGCCGCCGGACATCTTCTTGAAGGTCATCCGGCCGTCGTACGCGACCATCGAGCCGTTCTTCGCCTTGACGGCGTCGCCGGTCAGATCGACGGCTAGCGTCTTGCTGCCTTGGAGTCGGAACATCGCCACGCCCCGAAGGTAGCCCGCCGCCCCGCGCCCGTACCAGGTCCGACCGAACCGTTACGCCCCTGATGCGCACCCGGACCGGCCCTGATATGCGGTGATACGCGCGGCCCTGCTCGGATGTGGGCCCCGGCTCCTGGGGCGTACCGGAGCGATGCCACAATGGGGGCGGCTTGTGCCCGCGTTCACAAGCCCGTACGCCCCCTCTCACCGAAGGTGCCCTCGTGGACATCAAGACCGCTTCCGCCCTGCACCGGCTGCGCCTCATCTCGCTTCCCGAGGCGCTCTCCTTCCCGGCGCTCCTCATTTTCGGCTCGCTGCTCATGCGCGTCTCGGACATCGACTTCCTGATGCCGCCCCTCGGCATGATCCACGGCATCCTCTTCACGATCTACGTCGTGTTCCTGGTGGATGTCTGGGTCAAGGCCAAGTGGCCCCTCAAGCGCGTCGCGCTCTTCTTCCTCCTCGCCGTCATCCCCTTCGGCGGGCTCTACGGCGACAAGCTCCTCAAGAAGTACGAGGCCGACGGCGTCATCGCCGCCCGCGCCCGGCGCGAGGGCACGGTCAGCGCATGATCGTCGCGTTCTCGGTCTCGCCGCTCGGAGTGGGCGAGGACGTCGGGGAGTACGTCGCCGACGCCGTACGGGTCGTGCGGGAATCCGGGCTCCCCAACCGCACCGACGCGATGTTCACCTCCATCGAAGGCGAGTGGGACGAGGTCATGGACGTCGTCAAGCGCGCCGTGGCCGCCGTCGAGGCCCGTGCGGGTCGCGTCTCCCTGGTATTGAAGGCCGATATCCGGCCCGGCGTCACCGACGGTCTGACCTCGAAGGTCGAGACCGTGGAGCGGTATCTCGGGGGTTCCTGACCCTCTGACGCACCCTCCGCGCGGCCCGTCGCGGATTCACCCGAAAAGCCCCCGGCGCCACACGGCCGGGGGCTTTTCCGGTCCCGGACCAAAAACCCCTCACTCGGACCTGCCAAGTCGACACGCCGTTAGACGTCCCCTTCTGTGGGGATATCAACCCGTTCGACAGTGGGAGGCACGGTGCGGTCGGAGGGCTACGACTACGACACCTACAGCCGGCTCGCGGGTCCGCTCACGGATCCGGAACCGACGGGGTACCGGGTGCGGTACAAGAGTCTGCTCTCGACGGAGAAGCACCGAATAAGAGCCGTGCTGCTGATGACGCTCGCCCCGGTGCTCACCGGGATCCTCCTGCTGTACCTGGTCTGGCCGACGCACTGGACCGAGCGGGAGAACGGGGAGCGCTGGCTGGTCGTCGCCGACACCGTGATGCTGGTGTCGATCGCCCTGATCGAGCTGTTCATGCTGGTCAACGTGGTCTCCATCGCGCACGCCACGCTCGTCGCGCGGGACCCGGTCCCGGTGACGCCCGAGCCCGGCACCCGGGTCGCCTTCCTGACCACGTACGTCCCCGGCAAGGAACCGCTCTCCATGGTCCGCGCCACCCTCAAGGGCGCCGTACAGCTCGAACACCCCGGTCCGCTGGACGTCTGGCTCCTCGACGAGGGCGACGACCCCGGGGCCCGGATGCTCTGCGCCGAACTCGGCGTCCACCACTTCACCCGGCGCGGGGTCCCCGAGTGGAACCGCGACAAGGGCGTCCACAAGGCGAAGACCAAGCACGGCAACTACAACGCCTGGATCGCCCTGCACGGCGGCGACTACGACTTCTTCGCCTCCGTCGACACCGATCACGTGCCCATGCCCAACTTCCTGGAACGGATGATGGGCTACTTCCGCGACCCGGACGTCGCCTTCGTCGTCGGACCGCAGGTCTACGGGAACTACGACTCGGCCGTCACCAAGGCCGCCGAGTCGCAGCAGTTCCTCTTCCACGCCCTGATCCAGCGCGCGGGCAACCGCTACGGCGCCCCCATGTTCGTCGGCACCAACAACGTCGTGCGCATCGCCGCGCTGCGCCAGGTCGGCGGCCTGTACGACTCGATCACCGAGGACATGGCCACCGGCTTCGAGATCCACCGCCGCCGCAACCCGCACACCGGGCACTACTGGCGTTCCGTCTACACCCCCGACGTGCTCGCCGTGGGCGAGGGACCCGCCTCCTGGACGGACTTCTTCACCCAGCAGCTGCGCTGGTCGAGGGGGACGTACGAGACGCTGTTCAAGCAGTACGCCAAGGCGCTCTTCCGGGTGCCCCCCGGCCGCCTCTTCAGCTACACGCTGATGCTCGTCTACTACCCGATGACCGCGGTCAACTGGCTGCTCGGCATTCTCAGCTGTGTGCTGTTCCTCTGGTTCGGAGCGTCCGGCACCCAGGTCGCCGCCTCCATCTGGCTGATGCTCTACAGCGACGCCGCCGCCCTCCAGATCGGGCTCTACCTCTGGAACCGCCGCCACAACGTCTCGCCCCACGAGCCCGAGGGCTCCGGCGGCCTGGCGGGCATGGCCATGTCCGCGCTCTCCGCGCCGGTCTACCTGAAGTCACTGGGCTCGGCCGTGCTGCGCACCGACGGCAGGTTCGTCGTCACGCCCAAGGGCGGCCAGGCCTCCCCGGACCGGCTGCTCACCTTCCGTATCCACCTCTTCTGGGCGGCGGTCCTGCTGTCCTCGCTCGCCGCGTCGGTGTACCTCGACCACACCCATGTCGCGATGCGCACCTGGGCGACGCTCGGCCTCGCGATATCCCTCTCCCCGGTGGCCGTGTGGGCCTGGACCGTCCGGCAGGACAAGCGCGCCGAGGCCGCGCGCGCCGTCCCCGTCCCGGCGCCCCCGCCGCCCGAACCGGCGTACGTCACCACGACGACGGCCCCCGCCCCGTCGGCGACCACCACGGCGAGCGCCGGCACCACCGCCACCACCACCGCAGGAGGGAACTGAGCCATGGCCTACCGGCCCTCGAAGAAGACGAGGAAGACGCTCCTGGGCGGCGGCGCGGTGGTGCTGCTCGCCGGCCTGAACGCTCCCGCGGCCCTGTCCTTCGCCGAGGACAGGTACCACGCGTACAAGATCGACCAGCCGGCGTACAAGGCGGAGTACGGCTCCTGGGAGCGCGTGAACATCCCGAAGGAGTACCGCACCAACGCGATCCACGCCGCACTCCTGCACACCGGGAAGGTATTGATCGTCGCGGGCTCCGGCAACGACGAGAAGAACTTCGACGAGGGCACCTTCGACACCGTGCTGTGGGACCCGGCCGAGAACACCTTCCAGAAGATCCCCACCCCGGAGGACTTCTTCTGCGGCGGCCACGCCCAGCTCCCCGACGGCCGCCTCCTGATCGCGGGCGGCACCGCCCGCTACGAGGTGCTCGACGACAAGGTGAAGCGGGCCGGCGGCGGTATGCGGGTCAAGAACGAGAACCCGGACAAGCCGCTGAAGCTCAAGAAGGGCACGGTCTTCCGCTCGCCGTCGGGCGTCGAGTACCGGGCGAAGTTCGACGTCACCGTGCCCAAGGCGAAGCGCGCGTTCGAGGTCGACTACTTCGAGAGCGGGCAGATGAAGCCGTGGAAGACGAAGGTGACCGCAGCCGAGCAGCGGGTCTTCGTCGAGGCGGTGGACGAGGGGCCGGACGCGGTGGCCACGGACGCCGCCCAGTACGAGATCGTCGGGCTGAAGGGCAAGGAGGCCGCCAACTCCTACGGCCTCGCCGAGAAGATCACCATGGACAAGCAGGACTTCCAGGGGATCCGTGCCGCCTACGAGTTCGACCCGACGGCGGAGAAGTACATCAGCGTCGACCCCATGAAGGAGGCCCGCTGGTACCCGACCCTCGTCGGCCTGGAGGACGGCCGGGTGCTCTCCGTCTCCGGTCTCGACGACGTCGGCGCGATCCTGCCGGGCGACAACGAGATCTACGACCCCAGGACCAGGAAGTGGGGCAAGGGCCCCTTCCACTACTTCCCGACCTACCCGGCGCTGTTCCTCACCAAGGGCGGCAAGCTCTTCTACCCGGGCGCCAACGCCGGTTACGGCCCGGCGGACAAGGGGCGCGAGCCCGGCATCTGGGACCTGAAGAAGAACACCTTCACCAAGGTCCCCGGCCTCACCGACACCGACCAGCTGGAGACGGCGGCCTCGCTGATGCTGCCGCCCGTGCAGGACCAGAAGGTGATGGTGCTGGGCGGCGGCGGGGTCGGCGAGTCCAAGAAGTCCACGGCCCGCACGGCCGTCATCGACCTCAAGCAGGACAGCCCGGCCTTCGAGGCGGGCCCCGACCTGCCGCAGGGCACGCGCTACCTCAACAGCGTGATCATGCCCGACGACACCGTCTTCACCAGCGGCGGATCCGAGGACTACCGGGGCCGCGGGGACAGCAACATCCTGAAGGCCCAGTCCTACGACCCGAAGACCAACACCTTCAAGGAAGCCGCCGAGCCGACGGTGGGCCGCAACTACCACTCCGAGGCGCTGCTGCTGCCCGACGGGCGGGTGGCGACCTTCGGCTCCGACTCCCTCTACGGCGACAAGGACAACACCAAGCTCGGCACGTTCGAGCAGCGCATGGAGGTCTACACCCCGCCCGCGCTGCACCGCGGCAAGGACGAGCGCCCGGTGATCGGCGACGGCCCCGCGAACGCCGAGCGCGGCACGACGGTCACGTACGAGAGCGCCGACGCGGAGCGCGTCGCCACCGCCCGGCTGATGCGCCCGAGCGCCGTCACCCACACCACCGACGTGGAACAGCGCTCCATCGAGCTGGGGCTGAAGAAGGCCGGCGGCAAGCTGAGCGTGACCGTGCCGGACGACCCCACGCTGGTGCCGCCCGGCTGGTACATGCTCTTCGTCACCGACACCGACGGCGTCCCCTCCGAAGCGAAATGGGTCAAGGTCGCCTGAGCGCGCGCGGCGGCCTCAGGAGGCGGCGCGCCGGGCGAGCCCGAGGGCGTACTCCGGCCACCAGTCGCCGGCCGGCGGGCCGCCCCGGCAGGTGCCGTCGGAGTCGCCCGGCCGCTTGATCCACAGGTAGGCGTCGAGCCGGTCGTCGCCGGTGTCGGTGGTCGGGGGCGTACCGAGCCCGCGGCCCGGCGGATTGCACCAGGCCTCCTCGCGGCCCCCGGACAAGGGGCCGTTGCCGTTGCGGCTGGTGTCGATCACGAAGTGCGAGCCGCCCACCGCGTCGGAGAGCTGTCCCGCGTACGTCTTCACGCTGTCGTTGGACTGGAAGTTGGAGACGTTCAGCGAGAACCCGTCGGCCCGTTCGACGCCCGCCTGCCGCAGCGGCTGCGCCATCTTGGCCGGCTCGTCGATCCAGTCCGGATTGCCCGCGTCCAGGTAGACCGTGGTGTTCGGGAGGGCCTTGAGGGTGTCCACCGCCTCGGAGAGGAGCTGGTAGCGCTCGGCGTGGTGCTCGGGCGGGGTGCAGCCGTCCGTGATGTGGGGGAGGGCGTCCGGCTCCAGGATCACGGTCGCGCGGGCCTCCCCGACGGCGCCGGCGAACTCCCCGATCCAGGAACGGTAGGCGTCCGCGTCCTTCGCGCCGCCCGCGGAGTACAGCCCGCAGTCGCGGTGCGGAATGTTGTACGCCACGAGCACGACGGTCTTCTTCGTCCGGGCGGCGGACCGCACGGCGGACCGGATCCCCGGGGCCGGGTCGTCCCAGGCGGGCCAGTCGGCCACCGGCCGCTCGGAGATCCGCCGGAGGATCTTCGCCTCCGCGTCGCGCCCCTCCTTCTCCCAGGCGCGCACCTGCCGGGCCGCGTCGCTGTTCGGGTCGACCCAGAACGGGGAGGCCGCGCTCGGGGCGGGTTCCCCCGGACGAGTCCGTCCCCCTCCTCGGCGGCCCCGGTGACGCGCGGCTCGGGCGTCGAGCACCCCGCGGTGAGGGCGGTCGCCAGGGCGAGGGCGGCCAGGACACGGACGGTACGGGGGAGAGCGCGCGGGACGATGCTGCGGCCGGACATCCAGACCCCTCGGGCGGCGGTGGCTCACGGGCACGGAGAAACAGGGGTAATCGTGACATAGCGGTTACAGGGAGTGGTGGCGCGACACCGTCCGTGACGCGTCTGTCGCACGCCCGCGGGATTCCCGACGCGTCCGTACGCACGCGTGGGGCGCGCCCTCACTCCGAGGCGGCCAGCGCGATCCCCAGCGGTGTGCGCTCGTACAGCACCTGGTGCCCGTAACGCCGCGAGGTCAGCAGCCCCGCCCCGCGCAGCACGGACAGATGGGCCGACACGGACGAGGCGGCCAGGCCCAGCCGGTGTGCCAGCGCGCTCGTCCCGGCCGGTTCGTCCAGCGCGCAGAGCACGTCGGCCCGGACCCGGCCCAGCAGCCGGGCGAGGGTTTCCGGCGTCCGCTCCCCGGCCTCGCTCCACAGTCCGCCGATCCCGCGCGCCGGGTAGATCAGCCCGGGCTGCCAGGGTTCCAGATGGCCGCCGACCACCTCGGGCCAGACGAAGACGCTCGGCATCAGCACCAGCCCCTGGCCGCCCAGCACCTGTTCGTGGTCGCCCCGCGTCCCCTTCACGGTGAGCGTCGAACCGTTCCAGCTCAGCTGGGTGCTCACCTCGCTCAGCAGCCCTTCCAGACCACTGTCCGCCAGCCGGCGGGAGTGGTAGGCGATGTCGGCCTCCAGCAGGGCCCGCAGCCGGGGCCAGAACGGCTCGATCAGGGTCCGCCAGACCTGCTCCAGCAGATCGGCGAGCTCGTGCACGGCCCGTGCCGGATCGGCCAGCAGCCGCCGGCCCGTCGCGGATTCCCGGGCGCCGGGCCGTTCCGCCAGCGCCAGCGCCATGTCCGCCCACGCCACCTCCGGGTCGACGGCGCGGACCCCCGCGATCTCCTCGTCGAAGGTGGCGAACGGGCCGATCGGCGGCGGGCAGATGAAGTCCGGGTTGTGGCCGCCGTCCGGCATCAGCAGCCAGAGCGGCTCCAGATCCAGGGCCGAGGCCGCCTCCCGGATCCGCCGGAGCCAGGGCAGGTGGTAGCCGTGCCGGTCGCGCCGGGCCAGGGTGCGCACGGCCTCCTGGGTCTCGAACAGCGGCGAGAGGGCGAACCGGCAGCGCAGCAGGTCGCTTTCGGTGAAGTGCAGTTGGAACGGCACGCCTCTCCTTCCGCCGTGGAGCCCCCGCGGGTCTCAACATTCGTGCTGAGCCGAAAGTCTACGGAGGGAGGGGATCCGTGCCCCAGTCTCGTCCCATGCCGACCGACAGGCCCGCCCCGGCGGACACACCCCGTACCCCGCCCGCCTTGGCGGCGCAGGTCCCGGCTCCGTTCCCGGAGCGTGCCGCCCTCCCCGACCCGGGCCCCGCGCCCACGCTCCGGGACCCAGCCGTCCCGGCCCCCACCGCGCCGGTACCGGCCCCCGGCCCCGGCGCCCTCGCTCCTGCCGTGCCGGATCCGGGCTTCGGCTCCGTCACCCCGGCCCGAGCCGTCCCGGGGCCCACCCCCGGCCCCGACACCCTCGCCCCCACCGCGCTGCCCCTGCCGCCCGCCGCGCCGGTACCGGCCCCCGGCCCCGGCGGCCCGGCTCCTGCCACCCCGCGCGGCTACCGCGCGGTCTTCGCCGTCGCCGAGTTCCGGGCCGTCTTCGCCGCGCATCTGCTCTCGCTGCTCGGCGTCGTCGTCAGCGAGCTCGCGCTCACCGTCCTCGTCTACGACCTCACCGGCTCCCCGCTGCTCAGCGCGCTGACGTTCGCGCTGGGGCTGCTCCCGTACATCGTCGGCGGCACGCTCCTCGCCGGGGTCGCCGACCGCTACCCGGCCCGCCGCGTCCTGGTCGTCTGCGATCTGCTCTGCGCGGCCTGCGTCGCCGTGATGCTCGTGCCCGCCACCCCGGTCGCCGGACTCCTCGCCCTGCGCTGCCTGGTCGCCGCGATCGCGCCCGTCTTCACCGGGACCCGGATGGCGGCGCTCACGGACATCCTCGGCGAGGGCGATCTCTACGTCCTGGGCCGCTCCCTGCTGCGGATCGTCTCGCAGAGCGCGATGCTCATCGGGTTCGGCGCCGGCGGGATGCTGCTCACCGTGCTGTCCCCGCGCGGAGCGATCACCGTCACCGTGGTGACCTTCCTCTGCTCGGCGGCCCTCCTGCGCTTCGGCACCCAGGACCGCCCCGCCCGCGCCACCGGTGGTGACGGCGGCGGGACCCTCCTCAAGGAGTCGCTCTCCGGGGCCCGCCTGGTCCTGGGCGACCGCCGCGTCCGCGCCCTGATGCTGCTGTTCTGGCTGCCCGCGATGTTCGTCGTGGCCCCGGAGGCGCTCGCCGCCCCCTACGCCGACGCGATCGGGGCCTCGCCCGCCGCGCTCGGGCTGCTGCTCTGCGCGATGGCCGTCGGGCACATCGGGGCCGAACTGTTCGTGGGGTCCGCGCTCAGCCCCCGTAACCGCTCCCGGATCGTCCTGCCGGTCGCCGCCGTCGGCCTGCTGCCGCTGCTCGTGTACGCGGTCCGGCCCGGACTGCCGCTCGCCCTGGCCGCCCTCGCGCTGGCCGGGGCGGGAGCGGCGTACGTCATCGGGCTCGACCAGTGGTTCGTCGACGCCGTGCCCCAGGAACTGCGCGGCCGGGCCATGACGCTGCTCACCGCCGGGCTGATGACCGTCCAGGGTCTCGGGATGGCGCTGGCGGGGCTCACGGCCGAGTTCTTCCCGGTCCACCAGGTGGTCGCCGGATCCGGAATCATCGGTACCGTCTGCACGCTCCTGCTCGTCGCCGAGGTGCGCCGGACGGACCCCCGGCGGAGGTCGTATACCGAAGAACGAGACGGGGCTGACCGGCATGTGACCAGTCGGTAAGGTCAATGCCGTGCCGAAGCCGCTCAGCCTTCCCTTCGATCCCATCGCCCGTGCCGACGAGCTCTGGCAGCAGCGCTGGGGCCCCGTGCCCTCGATGGGGGCGATCACCTCGATCATGCGGGCCCAGCAGATCCTGCTCGCCGAGGTCGACGCCGTCGTCAAGCCGTACGGGCTGACCTTCGCCCGGTACGAGGCGCTGGTGCTGCTCACCTTCTCCAAGGCCGGGGAGCTGCCGATGTCCAAGATCGGCGAGCGGCTGATGGTGCACCCCACCTCGGTCACCAACACCGTGGACCGGCTGGTGAAGTCCGGTCTGGTCGACAAGCGGCCCAACCCCAACGACGGCCGCGGAACCCTCGCCTCCATCACGGAGAAGGGCCGCGACGTCGTCGAGGCGGCCACCCGGGACCTGGTCGCGGTCGACTTCGGACTCGGCGTCTACGACTCCGAGGAGTGCGCCGAGATCTTCGCCATGCTGCGCCCGCTGCGGGTGGCGGCCAAGGACTTCGAGGAGAAGTGAGCACGGCCCTCGCGCAAGGAGCTTTTCTCCGTGAGGCGAGGCCTTTCCGGTAGGAGGGGTCGCGCGAAGATCGCCCCGGACGCCCGGTTACGCTCGATGCCATGAAACAGAACGTGCTCACCCGCTACCGGGTGATGGCCTACGTCACCGCCGTCTGGCTGCTCGTCTTCACCGTGGCGATCATCGCGAAGTACGGCTTCGAGACCGGCGACACCATGCTGATCTCCCAGATCCACGGCGTGCTGTTCATCGTCTACGTCGTCTTCGCCTTCGATCTCGGCTCCAAGGCGAAGTGGCCCTTCGGCAAGCTCCTGTGGGTGCTGGCCGCGGGCTGTATCCCCTTCGCCTCGTTCTTCGTCGAACCGAAGGTCAGCCGCGAGGCCCGCGCCCTGGTCACCGACCCGGCCCCGGCCCCCGCGAAGGTCTGACCCGGCACCTCCGGCACACCCCGACCGCCCCGCGCGCAAGCGCCGGGCGGTTTGCCATCGACATTTACTAGGACGTCCTAGTAAATTCGAGGTATGGACGCTGACGCGATCGAGGAAGGCCGCCTCCGCTGGCAGGCCCGTTACGACAAGGCCCGCAAGCGTGACGCGGACTTCACCACGCTCTCCGGGGACCCGGTCGAGCCCGCGTACGGGCCCCGCCCCGGCGACACGTACGAGGGATTCGAGCGGATCGGCTGGCCGGGGGAGTACCCCTTCACCCGCGGACTGCACCCCACCGGCTACCGGGGCCGTACGTGGACGATCCGCCAGTTCGCCGGCTTCGGCAACGCCCAGCAGACCAACGAGCGCTACAAGATGATCCTCGCGGCCGGCGGCGGCGGCCTCAGCGTCGCCTTCGACATGCCGACGCTGATGGGCCGCGACTCCGACGACCCGCGCTCGCTCGGCGAGGTCGGCCACTGCGGGGTCGCCATCGACTCCGCCGCCGACATGGAGATCCTCTTCGGCGACATCCCCCTCGGTGACGTCACCACCTCCATGACGATCAGCGGCCCGGCCGTCCCCGTCTTCTGCATGTACCTGGTCGCCGCCGAGCGCCAGGGCGTCGACCCGGGCGTGCTCAACGGCACCCTCCAGACCGACATCTTCAAGGAGTACATCGCGCAGAAGGAGTGGCTCTTCCAGCCCGAGCCCCACCTGCGCCTCATCGGCGACCTGATGGAGCACTGCGCCGCCTCCATCCCCGCCTACAAGCCGCTCTCCGTCTCCGGCTACCACATCCGCGAGGCCGGAGCCACGGCCGCGCAGGAGCTGGCGTACACGCTGGCCGACGGCTTCGGCTACGTGGAGCTGGGCCTCTCGCGCGGTCTCGACGTCGACACCTTCGCCCCCGGCCTCTCCTTCTTCTTCGACGCCCACCTCGACTTCTTCGAGGAGATCGCCAAGTTCCGCGCAGCCCGCCGCATCTGGGCCCGCTGGATGAAGGAGACGTACGGAGCCAGGACCGACAAGGCGCAGTGGCTCCGCTTCCACACCCAGACCGCCGGGGTCTCCCTCACCGCGCAGCAGCCCTACAACAACGTCGTCCGCACCGCCGTGGAGGCGCTCTCCGCCGTCCTCGGCGGCACGAACTCGCTCCACACCAACGCCCTCGACGAGACCCTCGCGCTCCCCTCGGAGCAGGCCGCCGAGATCGCCCTGCGCACCCAGCAGGTGCTGATGGAGGAGACCGGCGTCGCCAACGTGGCCGACCCGCTGGGCGGCTCCTGGTACGTGGAGCAGCTCACCGACCGGATCGAGGCCGAGGCCGAGAAGATCTTCGACCAGATCAAGGAGCGCGGCACCCGGGCTCACCCCGACGGGCAGCACCCCATCGGGCCGATGACCTCCGGCATCCTGCGCGGCATCGAGGACGGCTGGTTCACCGGGGAGATCGCCGAGTCCGCGTTCCAGTACCAGCGCGCCCTGGAGAAGGGCGACAAGCGGGTCGTCGGCGTCAACGTGCACCACGGCTCGGTCACCGGCGACCTGGAGATCCTCCGGGTCAGCCACGAGGTCGAGCGCGACCAGGTCAGCCAGCTCGCCGACCGCAAGGCCGCCCGCGACGACGCCAAGGTCACGGCGGCCCTGGACGCGATGCTCGCCGCCGCCCGCGACGGCTCGAACATGATCGCGCCGATGCTCGACGCCGTACGGGCCGAGGCCACGCTCGGCGAGATCTGCGGGGTGCTGCGCGACGAGTGGGGCGTCTACACCGAGCCGCCGGGCTTCTGAGGCCGTGCGGCCGGGGCGCGGAAACGCCCCGGCCGCGGAGCCGCCCGCTCAGCCGGGCAGGCGGCGGCAGTACAGCGCGTCCGGGGTGCCGCCGCGGCCGACCGCCGTGGAGAAGGCGATACCCGCCGCGTACTCGTCGGCGCGGCACTGTGCCTTGTGGTAGCCCTTCGCGTAGTCCCCGCCCTCGCCGGAGGCCGGGCGGCTGTCGCCCCGGTCGTCCCACAGGGTGCGTCCCTCGCCCGCGAGCGCGACCCGCGCCGGGGCGCACAGCACCGCCGAAACCCGGTCGCCGCGCACGCTGTAGCCGGTCATGAACTGCCCCTGGGCGCACTGGTACTTGGTGAAGCCGCGGGCCCAGTCCGTGGTGACGCCGGCCTCCGAGGTCACCCTGCTCAGCGCCCCCGGAGCACCGAGACCTGCGGCCCCCGCGTCGGTGCACAACCCGCCCTGCCCGCGCTGACTGATGCCGATGAGGCGCTGGTCGTCCGGGCAGGTCAGCTTCCGGGCCCCGCCGTCCCAGTCGGCCGCCGCCCGCAGGGAGCGGTTGGCGTCCGCGTGGGTGGCCTTCAGCATCGACCAGGTCCGCACCGGCTCCACCACGCCCTGCCGCCCCGGCGCCGAGGTCAGCGTGCGCCAGGCGGCGGAGCGCCAGTCGTCGGGGTCCAGGACGCTGCGCCGCTCGCCGTTCCCGTCGTAGCGGACCAGGCCCCACTGGTTGCCCCGGTCGCCGTCGTGGAAGCCGACGACGGGCCAGTAGGCGAAGTCGAGATCGTGCTCGACCAGGAAGTCCACGGTGTTGGCGAACCACGCGCGGTCCGTGGCGTCCGCGTCCTTCGCCACGCCGAACTCGCTGATCCAGACGGGCGCGGTGAAGTGCCGGTCCGGGGTGTCGGCCACATAGGCGGAGCCGCGGTGCATCTCGGCGAACAGCTCAGCGCGGCTCAGATCGCGGTAGCGCGGATCGCTGGTCTCCCCGATCCCGGTCGCGCCGCTGTGCCGGGGGCCGGTGTAGCCGTAGTAGTGGGCGGCGTAGACGAGTTTGTGCGAGCGCACCAGCGTGTGCGACAGCTCCGCCACCGGCTTGAGGTGCGGGCGGTCGCGCCAGAAGCCGTCCACCGGGATGCCGGCCCAGTTGATGCCCTCGACCATGATGAGCAGGTCCGGGTTGGCGTCCTTGAGGATGCGGTCGCCCGCGCGCTGGGCGGCGGCGGCCCAGTCGTGCGCGTCGCCGCGCCCCCAGTTGGGGTCGTCCCACACGTCACGCCGGACCTCGTTGCGCAGATCGGCCCCGACGACACGGGGGTTGGAGCGGTAGCGCTCCGCCAGCAGCACCCAGTCCTCGATCCACTCCTCGGTGCTCTGGCCGCTGTTCCACCGCTCGCTGCCGTCCACCCCGCAGCACCAACGGGTCTGCGTGCTGTGGTTGTTCAGGATCACCGCGAACCCGGCGTCGGTCAGCGCGCGGACCGCCCGGTCGAAGACCTCCAGCGGACGCAGGCCGTTCAGCTCCGGGTTGGCGGTAAGACCGGACACCGGCCGGGTGTCGTCGATCATCCGGTTGGAGAAGGGCAGCCGGACACTGTTGAGCCCCAACTCCCGGAAATCGGCGATGATCTCGCCCATCGGCTTCCGGTCGAGCCCGAGGGGCGCCCGGCGACCCACCTCGCCCGCGTGGTTGTTCGCCGGATCGTCCTCCGGACCCGAGCCGTTCCAGGTGCCGCTGGAGCCGTGCCAGTTACCGGACTTGAGCTTGAAGCGGCGGCCCTCGGCGTCCACGACATAGCGGCCGCGGGTGCTCAGGGGCGGCGTCCAGCCGGGCGACGCGGCCGGTGACGCGGCGACGGGCACCGCCGGTCCGGGCCGATCCGGCTGGGCGGTGGCCTCAGTGGGGGAGAGCAGCGCTCCGGTCAACAGGAGGACGAGCGGGGCCAGTAAGCGCGTACGCACGGGGCGACTCCTCTGGTCGGAAGGATCGCCCCGAGACTAGGGTTCCGGCGGCCACTCTTGAAGAGCCCCTGACAACCTTGTCACCCCGCCTGGGCGCCCGCCAGCCCCAGCAGCAGCAGCGAGGTGAAGCCGCTCGCCCACTCGGTGTCCACCGGCTCCGCGCTCACCAGGGTCCGGTGCACCACCGCTCCGGCGATCACGTCGAAGATCAGGTCCGCGTTGCGGGCCGCGGCCGAGGCGTCGTCCTCGTACCGCAGTTCGCCGCGGGCCTGGGCGCGCTCCCGGCCCAGCAGCACCAGCCGCTTCTGCCGGTCCACGATGGCCGAACGGATCCGGCGGCGCAGCGAGTCGTCCCGGGTGGACTCGGCGACCACCGCCATCAGCGCCGTACGGGCCTCCGGCCGCTCCAGCAGCGCGGCGAACTGGAGCACGACGCCCTGCACATCGGCGGCCAGGCTGCCCCGGTCGGGCAGCTCCAGCTCGTCGAAGAGGACCGCGACCGCGTCCACGACCAGCTCGTTCTTGCCCGCCCAGCGCCGGTAGAGGGTCGTCTTGGCGACCCCGGCCCGGATCGCCACATCGCTCATCGTCAGCTTCGACCAGCCGAGATCCACCAGGGACGCCCGCGTCGCCTCAAGGATCGCGGCATCGGCCGCGGTGCTGCGCGGACGCCCTGTTCGGGTGGCTTTGGGGTCGGTGTCGCTCATGATGCGGCGACCATACCGGTCGGTAGGGAGAACGGTTGTGCCCCGGTACCCGTGAGACAGATCACCGGGATCACCTGTTCCGGCGGGCTGATCGGCAGTTACGCTACGGGTCGTAGCGTAAGGAAGGCGGTCAGGACCGCCCCGGACGCCACACACGAGCGACAGCCACCGGGGCCTCCAGAGGCCCCAGGCGCCGGGTGGGGACCCGGAGCCGCACGGACCGGCCCGGATGGGGATCCGGCAGGTCCACCCGGGTCTTTCCAGGCCCACCAGGGCCTTTCAGGGGCCCGCGACCGTTCCGGTCCGTCCGCTCCCGCATGCCGGCGGGGGCCCCGGGCCGGGCCGGTTCTCGCGCTCGCTTTTCGCAGCGGCGCGGTCTCGGGGGAGGATGTACGTATGCAGCCTAGGAACATGTCCATGAGCGGTGTTGTCGACCTCGCCGCGGTCAAGGCGGCCGGAGAGGCCAAGGCCAAGGCGGAGCAGGCCCGCGCGGAGGCCGCCCGCACCGGCGGCGCCGGTGCCGTGTCGCCCGCCGCCCTGGTGATCGACGTCGATGAAGCCGGTTTCGAGCGCGATGTCCTCCAGCGCTCCGCCGAGGTCCCCGTCGTCATCGACTTCTGGGCCGAGTGGTGCGAGCCCTGCAAGCAGCTGGGCCCCCTGCTGGAGCGCCTGGCCGTCGAGTACAACGGCCGCTTCCTGCTGGCCAAGGTCGACGTCGACGCCAACCAGATGCTGATGCAGCAGTTCGGCATCCAGGGCATTCCGGCCGTTTTCGCCGTCGTCGCCGGCCAGGCCCTGCCGCTCTTCCAGGGCGCCGCCCCCGAGGCCCAGATCCGCGAGACGCTGGACCAGCTGATCCAGGTCGGCGAGGAGCGCTTCGGCCTCACCGGTATCGCCGTCGACCCGGACGCCGGGGCGCCGGGAGCGGCCCCGGCCGAGGTGCCGGCCGGTCCGTACGACGCGCTGCTGGAGGCCGCCGCGTCCGCGCTCGACGCCAATGACTTCCCCGGCGCGATCCAGGCGTACCAGAACGTCCTGGTGGACGACCCGGGCAACCCGGAGGCCAAGCTCGGCCTCGCCCAGGCGGAGCTGCTCGGCCGCGTCCAGAGCATGGACCCGCAGGCGGTCCGCAAGGAGGCGGCGGAGAACCCGGGCGAGGTGAACGCCCAGATCGCCGCGGCCGATCTCGACCTGGTCGGCGGTCATGTCGAGGACGCCTTCGGCCGGCTCGTCGAGGCGGTCCGCCGCACGGCCGGCGACGACCGGAACACCGCCCGGCTGCGGCTGCTGGAGCTGTTCGAGGTGATCGGTCCGGAGGACCCCAGGGTCACCGCCGCACGCACCGCGCTGGCCCGCGTCCTGTTCTGACCCGGCCCGCCGTCCGCTCCGGACGCGCCCGATTGTGCCGATGTGACAAGGCGGCCGCACTGCCCACCGGGCAGCGCGGCCGTTTTGCCGTTCCAACGCCGAATACGGGCACCGTAAGCCCTCGCTTTACCAAAACTTGACAAAGATGCAAGCTGTTACTCGGAGTAAGCTGGGCGGACTGGTCTGTCCTGTTTCCAGGAAGTTTCCCGCCATTCCGATGTCCCTTTCGTGCCACCCTGCGTCGCCGCTCGATGCCGCCCTGTCGTCCTGTGGTTATCGGGCCGTTACTAGCCAGTAACGATCCCCCTTGTGTCAGGGCCGTGAATGGACCACGATCGGCCACGCTCGGTCCAATACCTTCAGCCCGGTCTCCAGCCGGTGTCCGAGGGTCTGTTGGGTCCCCACCGGGTGGGTCGGCGGCAGAGGCGCCGGCCGTGGACAGGGGGTTCCCGCTCACCGGCGGGGCCTGTCCGACCGGCCGTGCGGACAGCGCGGCCAGTGGTTGTCGCTCGGGGGTGAACGCCGGTGGATCGGATGCGGGACACGTCTCCGATACGGGCGCTCTCCTTCCCGAGGACGTAGCACTTCTCCCATCCCAGGACGGGCACGATGCCCGGCCGGAGATGTACGTCCGAGAAGAAGGAGCAAGTATGGGTTCCCAGGTTCGCGGTGGGACGAGATGGAAGCGGTTCGCTCTGGTCATGGTGCCGAGCGTCGCCGCGACGGCCGCGGTGGGCATAGGCCTGGCCCAGGGTGCGCTGGCGGCTTCGTTCAGCGTTTCCGGCCAGGAGTTCAAGGTCAAGGCCAAGGAGCTGGAGGGCTGGGACTTCGTCCAGTACGGCAGCGTGGCGTCGGGCAAGACGCTGGACGGCAAGCCGCAGCACGCTCCCGTCGCGGTGTCCGGCTTCAGCGAGGCCTACATCACCAACATGTGCCAGTCGGTGGTGACGCCGAACCTGCCGTTCGGGCTGGGTAACGTCACCCTCCAGCTGACGGCCGGCACCGGCGACAAGAAGGTCTACGCCAAGGACCTCTACCTTGATGTCTCGGAGCTGGGCGCGGACGCCACGTTCAAGAACATCGACATCGGCGTCGCGGCGGGCTCGCTGCCCAAGGACGACACCAAGCCCGGCATCCAGCCGGGAACGCAGGCCAATCCGAACGGCTTCTCCCAGCGCGCGGACAAGGCAGTGCTGACGAATGTCGAGCAGAAGGCATGGGCGACGACGGCGGGCACGTTCAAGCTCCCCGACCTGTCGCTGAAGCTGGTCTCCGGCGTCAAGGAGTGCTACTAGCACTCGCCCGGGCGGCCGGGGCTTCAACGGCGTCCGGCCGCCCACCCTTTCTTCTTCTCCTTCAGCAGTACCGGTTCCAGGGAGCTGTTTTCCATGAGCCCCGAGTCCACAGGGCAGAACGAGCACTACATCCGCGTCTATCGGCGACGCTTCCGCGCCTGGCGGGGTAACCGGCCGTTCTGGGCCGGACTGTTCACCATGGTCGGTGGCGTTCCCATCGCCTACTTCCCGTACGCCAACATGCACCTCGGCAACGTGACGCTGGCCATGTCCACCACGGCCGGCGCCGGATCCCTGATCATCGGGGTCCTGCTGGTCACGCTGGGCCTGACGATGTGGTTCCACAGCATCGTGCGGGTGTTCGCCGGGGTCGCGGCCATTCTGCTCGCGCTGATCTCCATACCCGTCGCCAACATCGGCGGCTTCATCGTCGGATTCCTCTTCTCCCTCATCGGTGGAGCCCTGTCCATTTCCTGGGCGCCGGGAGACCCGAAGAGCGTCGAGGAGGCCCCGCGCCCGGACCAGCCGTACGAGGAGCGCCCCGAGGGCGAGCTCCAGGGTGCGGCGGCCGTGCCGCAGCAGCAGGGCGCCGTGTTCGACACGCAGACGGAGGCCGAGGGCGGGAGGCATCGTGCGGGGTGACGACGGACAGCGGGCGGACGCCCGCCTCGGCGACGGACTCGCCGAGCGCAGGGGCCCCCGCCACGCGGCCCCCAGGAAGTCGCTGCTGACCAAGCTTCACCTCCCCAGCGGCAAGAAGGCGCTGGCGCTCGCGGCGATGCCGACGGCGGTCTTCGTGGGCATGGGACTCACCCCCAAGCTGGCCTTGGCCGACGACCACGGCGACATCCCCTTCGCTCCGGGACCGTGTGTCACCCGGTCCGACGAGCCGAGCGAGAGCGAGTCGCCGAAGCCGACCCCGTCCCCCTCGGCCACCGAGAAGGACGACGCCTCCGGCAAGGACGACACCGCGACCCCGAAGCCCTCGGCGAGCGGTTCCGCGTCCGACCCGGACAAGGGCCCGGCGGCTGACGACGCGAAGCCGGACCTGGACAAGTCGGCGTCGTCCGCCGGCGAGAAGCCCTCCGCGACCCCGACGCCCACCAAGTCGAAGAACCCCCTCGACCCGCTCGGCCTCGGAGACGCCCTCAAGGACCTCTTCGACGGCCCGGGCAAGGAGAAGGACGAGGCCGAGGAGTCGGCCGACCCGTCCCCGAGCCCCACCACCGAGGCCCCGAAGCCGTCCGCGAAGCCCGAGGACACGGCGAAGGATCAGCCGAAGGACCCGGTCGAGGACGCGGCCGACAAGGCGAAGGAGACGTCCGACAAGACGGCCGACGCCATCCGCGAGGCGGCCGGAAAGGCCGGCAAGGACGTCGAGGAGCTCGACGAGGACGCCAAGGGACTCGACCCCAAGAAGGACGAGGACATCCCCGACGGCGCCAAGCCCCGCTTCCCGTGCCCCGAGGCCGACCCGGACGCGCTCGCCGCGGCCGAGCTGGAGCCCGGCATCCCGCTGCTCCCGTCCGACCCGTGGACGCTGGAGTCGACGCTCCTCACGCTCAACGGCCTCGACTACCACGGCATCGTGGAGGTGAAGAAGGCGGACGGCAGCATCAAGAAGGTGCTGAAGTTCACCGCCAGCTCCATCGACATCAAGGACCTGCACCAGCTGACCGTGGGCCCTGCGGGCACGACGGGCCATGTGAAGTCGCGGCCCGGCTCCACGTCGACGATCCGCAACGGCGAGGTGACGATGTACACGGAGGAGCTGAAGGGCAACCTCTTCGGCCTCATCCCGATCACCTTCAGCCCGGAGACCCCGCCGCCGCTGAACGTCCCCTTCGCCTTCTTCACCAAGGTGACGGTGAAGCAGGCCGGTCAGTTCGGCGGCACGCTCACCGTGCCCGGACTGAACAACTACCTGGAACCCGCCAGGCAGTAGCTCCGCTACGCATACCGGCTTCACGCCGCCGTCTGTGGCCCGCACCTCAATTTCCCTGGTGCGGGCCACAGTTGTCTCTGCCGAGTAAAGATTCACCACGATTTCTCCACGCGATCTTCCCGAACATGTACATGGTGAATAGGGTGATCAAGCTGTGGCCGTTCGGCCCTGCGCGCGGACGTCGGGGGTGGGCCGCTCTGTGATCCCTCCCTGTGTTCGCGCAGGCGAACTCCCGTGAGGAATCTCCGCTTTCATGTTCGGACAATCCAGCCGTTCGATACGGCGAGCGGCGGTATGCGCCGGAGCCCTGGCGGCCGCCGCACTCGCCATCGGCACGGCAGCCGCTCTTCCGCAGGCGCCCTGGTCCACGGAGCGGGCCTCGGCCGACCGCGCCGCACCCCGCGCGGCCGCAGCGACGGCGGCCACGCCCCGGACGGTCCCCCTTCTGGGCCGCAAGTCCAACGGTCGGCTGTACGACTACGAGCCCAACGGCAGCGGAGGCGTGAAGGCCGCCGTCGACCTGGGCGGCGGCTTCGCGGACGCCACCGCGCTCGTCCAGGCGGGGCACTCCGACAACGGCGCCGGCACGGACCTGTACTTCAGGATCGGCAAGTCGCTCTACTACACCGCGGAGCGGGGCAACGACACCAAGGCCGTCGGGACCGGATGGGACGTCTACAACCTCCTGATGTCACCCGGCAACCTCGGGGGCACCGCGCACGACGACATCGTCGGACGCGATGCCGCCGGAGCGCTCTGGTTGTTCCAGGGCAAGGCCGACGGCACGCTGGCCGCCCGCATCAGGATCGGGACGGGCGGGTGGAACGGCATGGACGTGCTGGCCGGCCGTGGCGACTACACCGGCGACGGCAAGAGCGACCTGCTCGCCCGTGCCACCAACGGGACGCTGTACCTGTACCCGGGCACCGGAAACGCCGCCGCGGACGCCGCGTTCGGCGCGCGTGTGACGGTCGGTACGGCCTGGGGCACCACCGCGTACAAGACGCTGGTCTCCATCGGGGACAGCAACGGCGACGGCAAGGCCGACCTCATCGGGGTCGACCCGGCGGGCGCGCTGTGGCTCTTCAAGGGCACGGGCAAGGCGAGCGCGCCCTTCGAAGCCCGGACACAGATCGGCACCAGCGGCTGGACCGCCTTCAACATCCTCTTCTGACCCAGCGGTCCGCAGCACCGGATCCCTTCCATTCTTCCGAGCCGATCGGTCGTTTCCATGCACACCCGTCCATCACCCGGCAGACGCCGCCCGCGCGGCGGCTGGCCGCGGCTGCTCACCACCACCGCCCTGGCCACCGCGCTCGCCGTCGTCGTCACGGGCAACCAACTCCCCGTCCCGCCCCCGAGGATCGAACTGGCCGTCGCCGATGAGGCCCCGGCATACGACCTGGACGCCGCAGCGGAGACGCGCGCCGAGCAGTGCCTGCTCAACCTGATGCTCCGGAAGGGCGGACAGGAGCTCAAAGCGGTCTCCCGCACCGGTCTGAACGGCAGCGAGGAAGACCTGCACACTGCCGCCGAGAGCCAGTACTGGTACGACGGGAAGACCCCGCTGGCTGTCGCGTTCGCCAAGGACAAGGCGTGGACGGACGCGAAGGGCGACGAGCTCTGGAGCCGTGACGCGGTCTGGGAGAAGTCCCTCGCCATTCCGCCGCAGACCACCCCGCCCGGCTACACGGTCACCGGCTTCGAGTGGGTCGAGAGCGACGACAACCCCTTCATCACGACCGGGCTGCTCACCTGGCTCGACGGCGAGTACTGGAAGTCCGAGTACGACCTCTACCACGAGGACCAGACGCCGGCGGCCAGCCAGGAGTCGGTGGACGCGGTCCAAGCCATCGCCGCCCAACGCTACTCCGAGGACCGGCACGAGGACTACGAGGACCTCCGGGCCCTGGACGACATGACGTTCATGCACCCGATGTACGCGGACGACGCGCGCATCTTCCTGCAGCACGGAGGCTTTCCGACGTCAGCGCCGGCGCCGGACAGCATGGAGTTCCGGGTCGACGTCGAGGCGTTGAAGTCCCGCTTCGCCTCCTGCGCGACCGAGAACCCGCCGGACCCGCACAACGTCCTGACGGACGAGGTCGTCGTCGCCTCCACGGAGTGGCAGGCGGAGCTCGCTGGGCAGAAGGCGCAGCGCGACGTGATCATGACGGCTGAGGCCAAGGCCTCGCGCCACCTCACCGTGGCCACCCAAGCGCTCGGCGAGGCGCTGGGACAGTCGATCATCGCCAGTCGACTCACCGACTGGCAGGCGTACTGGCTGAAGCAGTCCCCGAGCAGCACGCAGTTCTACCCCACCGCCGCCCAGTTCGCGAAGGTCAAGGCGGACATCGAGTCCGCCCGCGCCCGCGCGCAGGGCCGGGTCTTCGTGGCCTCGCGCGCCGCGCTCGCCGCACAGGGCGAAGCCACACAGGCCGAGAGCGCCAAGCAGGCCGCGTACACCGTCGCCGACGCGGCCGGACTGCCGCGCGGTCGCGGCCTGATGTACGCGCAGCAGGGTGTCCAGGTCGCGAAGGCGTCCGCCGCCGCGGCTCTGGCGGTCTCCAAGGCAGCCGAGACCGCGTCCAACGCGACCCGCGCCTCGGCGGCCGACAGCAAGACGCTTATGGCGCTGGCCGAGACCCAGGCGCACGCCTCGAAGGCGGAGTTCCGCCGCAAGGCGGCGGAGGAGGCCGAATCCCAGGCCAAGGCCGCGGCCGAAGGGGCCGCGCTGCAGGCGAAGCTGGCCGCCGAGAACGCGACCAAGGCGAAGAACGCACAAGCCAAGGCGGAGGCCGCGGAGGCGGCCGCGAAGACTGCGGCGGCTGACGCGAAGGCCAAGCGGGCGACGGCCGAGACCGAGCGGGACACCGCGGCGGCAGAGCGTCGCCGCGCGGACGCAGAGAGGGCCAAGGCCAACGCCGCAGAGCAGCGCGCGGTGCAGGAACGCGCCTCGGCCGCCACCGCCCTGTCCGCCGCGGGGACGGCGGGAGCGACCGCGGACGCCAAGAGCGACGAGGCCGTCCAGGCCTCGGTGAAGGCGCTGGAGGCCCGCGACGCCGCGCTGGCCGCCGAACGGAACAAGCAGGCCCAGGAGAGCCGCGCCCGCGCACTGGAGGCGGCGGCCGCGGCCGCCGTGGGGACCTCGGCCGCGACGGAGACTCGTCAGGCGGCCGTGGAGGCCCGAGCGGCCGCCGACGCGGCGGCCGGACATGCCTCCGCCGCACGGTCGGCGGCGAACGACGCCACCACCGCGTCGATCGCCTCGCGTGCCGCAGCCACCCGCTCGGAGGGGGCCGCGGCCCGGTCGCAGGCTGCCGCGGACGGTGCTGCCGCCGCGGCCGCGAGAACCGGCGCGGCTGTGAAGAAGGCGCACGCTGCCGCCGCCGAGGCCATCGATGCCTCGGAGGCGGCAGCGCAGAACGTCGCCGCGGCGGAGGCGCTGGCGAAGGAGGCCGCGGCCAAGGCCGTCAAGGCCCGCCAGGACGCGGTCGCGGCGAAGAGCGAGGCGATCCTGGCCCAGGCCGCGTCGATCCGCACCGCCGGTTTCGCGTACGCCACGGCTCAGGCTGCCGTCGCCGCCCGTGACTCCGCGGCCCAGGTCATCCGGCCCGCCAACGACGCGATCGAGCTCGGATCGCCTTACCGGGACACCGACTCGTCGGCCGGCCTCGCCGTGCTCACCGGGCAGGCGTCGAAGACCCTGGCCGAGCAGCAGGCGGCTCTCGCCCAGGCCAAGGCCGACCAGGCGAAGAAGGCCGCTGTTGAGGCGGCGGCGCTCGCGGCGAAGGCGTCGGCCGACGCCAAGGCGGCGGCCGAAGCGGCCGCCCGTGCGGCGGACTGGGCGGCGAAGGCCGCCACGTCGCTGGCGCAGGCCCGTGCCTCGGCCGCCGAGGCGAAGAAGGCGGCGGACGCGGCGCGCAAGGCCGAGGCCGCCACAGTCGAGTACGACCGGCAGGCGAACGAGGACGCGCTCGCGGCGAAGGTCGCGGCCGGTGAGGCCGCCAAGGAGGCGTCCGCCGCCTCGGCGTCGGCCACGGAGGCGGAGAAGGACGCTGCCGGAGCCCGCAACGCGGCCTCGGCCGCCGAGGCGGACGCGAACACGGCCGACGGCATCGCCACCGAATCCGAGCGGGACGCGGTGGTCGCCGAGGGGGCCGCGGCCGACGCGGTCACCTACGCCACCGAGGCCGACCAGGCCGCCGACCGCGCGGAGGAAGCGCAGCGGCAGCGGGACGCGGAAGCGCGCGAGAAGCGGGTCGAGGCCGGTTCTGTGGACACCGGTCCCGAGCTCGGGACCGACGAGGAGGCGCTCCTCATGGCCGCCTGCGGCCAGGTCTGCGTCGATGAGTTCCGTGCCGCCAAGGCGCTCGCGGGGCAGGACCTGCTGGACTGGGTCGTCGCGAACGGCGGCCAGATCCTCATCGACCTGGTGGGCTGGACCGACGCCAAGAAGTGCTTCACCGAGGGCGACGTCGAGGGATGCCTGTGGACGCTCGTCAACGCGGTGAGCTTCGTGGCCCTGGTCGGCAAGATTCCCGCCGTCACCAGCGCCGTCATCAAGATCGGCGGCGGTATCGCCAAGTTCCTCGACAAGTCCGTGACCGCCAAGCACACCCTGGACCGGCTGCGGAAGGTCATCGAACAGACCAAGAAGGCGGGTTCGGGGGCTTCCTGCCTGCTCGGCCTCGCCGGGGACCTGGCAGGATTCAGCGCGGCCCGCGCCTCTGGTCCCACGCTGCGCGCCGCGGACAAGCCCGCCGTCTGCATGCGCTCCGCGATCGGCGACGACTCGGCGCTGATCTCCGCCGCGCAGGAGGCCACCAAGAACCAGAAGCTCCAGGTGGACTTCGATAACATGTTCGCCCAGCTGAAGCAGGGCAACATGCCGGGCGGCGAGTACAAGAGCCTGCCCGGCACCGGCATCATCTACTTTCGCTCTCGCAAGGGCGCCCGGCTCTTCGTGAAGAAGGCGGAGGACGGCTGGCTCATCGTGGCCAAGGCGGACAAGGGGAATGAGGACAAGGTCATCAAGCGGCTGAAGAAGATCTATGGGTGATGCCCTGCACCTCGTCAGGACTCCGCACTTCGACGCGGTGTTCATGCTCGGCGAGGAGGACGACGAGGCGACGGTCGAGGACGTCGACGTGCTGGTCACCCTGGAGGACGGGCGTCGTTTCAGCGCGACGTTCCTGACTCCGGCGGCGGTCGTCCGCTGGATGGACAGCGAGACGCGGGAGTACGAGCGTCTGCACTTCCAATGCCCCGACCTGGTGATCACCCGTCACGCGGGGGTCGCCGCGATGGTGCGCGTCCTCGCGCTGGCATGGGAACACGGCGATCTCACGTCGTTGCTGTCGGAGCTGGAGCCGTCGTCCCCGGACGACGACGGCTGACCGGGGCCTGCGGGCCCGCACCACGGCCGAGGGCGGCCCTCCGGAAATCGGGGGCCGCCCTCGGGCATGCTCGGTGCCGGGTCGCGGGTCAGTCCCGCTCGCCGCCGCCCAGGTGGTGCACCCGGACCATGTTGGTGGTGCCGGGGACGCCGGGAGGCGAGCCGGCGGTGATGACCATCGTGTCGCCGGAGCTGTAGCGGTTCAGCTTGAGCAGCTCCGCGTCGACCAGGTCCACCATCGCGTCGGTGTTGTTCACGTGCGGGACGACGTACGACTCGACGCCCCAGCTCAGGGCGAGCTGGTTGCGGGTGTTCTCGTCCGTGGTGAAGGCCAGGATCGGCTGGGCCGTGCGATAGCGGGAGAGCCGGCGGGCGGTGTCGCCGGACTGGGTGAAGGCGACCAGCGCCTTGCCGTCGAGGAAGTCCGCGATCTCGCAGGCCGCACGGGCCACCGAACCACCCTGCGTACGGGGCTTCTTGCCCTGGACGAGCGGCTGGAGGCCCTTGGAGAGCAGCTCCTCCTCGGCGGCGCAGACGATCTTCGACATCGTCTTGACCGTCTCGATCGGGTACGCGCCCACCGAGGACTCGGCGGACAGCATGACCGCGTCCGCGCCGTCCAGGATCGCGTTCGCGACGTCGGACGCCTCGGCGCGGGTCGGCCGCGAGTTGGTGATCATCGACTCCATCATCTGGGTCGCCACGATCACCGGCTTGGCGTTGCGGCGGCACAGCTCGATGAGGCGCTTCTGCACCATCGGGACCTTCTCCAGCGGGTATTCCACCGCCAGGTCGCCACGGGCCACCATCACACCGTCGAACGCCATGACGACGCCCTCCATGTGCTCGACCGCCTGCGGCTTCTCCACCTTGGCGATGACGGGGACCCGGCGGCCCTCCTCGTCCATCACCTTGTGCACGTCCTTGACGTCGTTCGCGTCCCGGACGAAGGAGAGGGCGACCAGGTCGCAGCCCATCCGCAGGGCGAAGCGCAGGTCCTCGACGTCCTTCTCGGACAGGGCCGGGACGTTGACCGCCGCACCGGGCAGGTTGATGCCCTTGTGGTCGGAGATGACACCGCCCTCGATGACGATGGTCTTCACCCGGGGGCCCTCGACCGCGACGACCTTCAGCTCGACGTTGCCGTCGTTGATCAGGATCGGGTCGCCCTTGACGACATCGCCGGGCAGACCCTTGTAGGTCGTGCCGCAGATCGACTTGTCGCCGGGGACGTCCTCGGAGGTGATGGTGAACTCGTCCCCGCGGACCAGCTCGACCGGGCCCTCGGCGAACTTCGCCAGCCGGATCTTCGGGCCCTGGAGGTCGGCGAGCACGCCCACCGCGCGGCCGGTCTCGGCGGCCGCCTTGCGGACACGGTCGTAACGGCCCTGGTGTTCCTCGTGGGAGCCGTGACTGAAGTTGAAACGGGCCACGCTCATGCCGGCCTCGATCAGAGCGACGAGCTGCTCGTGCGAGTCGACGGCGGGACCGAGGGTACAGACGATTTTGGAACGGCGCATGAGGCGGATCCTATCGGTTTGTTTCGCTGCGGAATATTCCGTCTGGTGGAAGATACAAAGGGGCGCGGGGCCGCTCAGTTGTCGCTGTGCACCGGGCTGTCGGCGTCACCCCGGCTGACCAGTGCGAACGTCTGCTCGGCGATCTCCAGCTCCTCGTCCGTCGGCACCACGGCGACCGCCACCCGGGCGTACTCCGGCGAGATCAGCCGCGGCTGAGGGGACCGTACGGAGTTGAGCGAGGCGTCCACCGCCATGCCCAGCTCCGCCAGACCCGCGATGGCAGCTTCCCGCACCGGGGCCGCGTTCTCCCCGACCCCGGCCGTGAACGCCACCGCGTCCACCCGCCCGAGCACCGCCGTGTAGGCGCCGATGTACTTCTTCAGCCGGTGGATGTAGATGTCGAAGGCCAGCGCCGCCCGCTCGTCGCCCTCGTCGATCCGGCGGCGGATCACCCGCATGTCGTTGTCGCCGCACAGGCCGACCAGACCGCTCTTCTTGTTCAGCAGGACGTCGATCTCGTCGGCCGACATGCCCGCCACCCGCTTCAGGTGGAAGGTGACCGCCGGATCGATGTCCCCCGAGCGCGTACCCATCACGAGCCCTTCCAGAGGCGTCAGCCCCATCGAGGTCTCCACGCATCGCCCGCCCGCGACCGCCGAGGCCGACGCCCCGTTGCCCAGGTGCAGCACGATGACGTTCACCTCCTCGGGGGCCTTCCCCAGCAGTTCGGCCGTCTTCCGCGAGACGTACGCGTGCGAGGTGCCGTGGAAGCCGTAGCGGCGGATCCGGTGCGCGTCGGCGGTCTCCACGTCGATCGCGTACCGCGCTGCCGCCTCCGGCATCGTCGTGTGGAACGCCGTGTCGAACACCGCCACCTGCGGCAGGTCCGGCCGCAGCGCCTGCGCGGTGCGGATGCCGGTGATGTTCGCCGGGTTGTGCAGCGGGGCGACCGGGACCAGCCGCTCGATCTCCGTCAGCACCTCGTCGGTGATCACGGTCGGCGCGCTGAACCGCAGCCCGCCGTGCACCACCCGGTGCCCGATCGCGGCCAGTTCGGGGGAGTCCAGGCCGAGCCCGTCCGCCGCCAGCTCCTCGGCCGCCGCCTTCAGCGCCGCGTCGTGGTCCGCGATCCGGCCCGTACGCTCCCGGGGCTCGGCGCCGCCGCCGGTCAGCGGCGTGTGCACCAGGCGCGAGGTCTCCTCGCCGATCCGCTCGACCAGACCCGAGGCGAGCCGCGAACGGTCGCGCATGTCGAGCAGCTGGTACTTCACCGACGAGGAGCCGGAGTTGAGGACGAGGACGCGGTGCGGTTCCACAGGGGCTGCCGTGCTTTCGTGATCGGGGGAGGGGGAGGGGAGGGGACGGAGGGAGCGGCCGGGGTCATGCGGGGCGCTCCTCGCTCTGCGCCTGGATCGCCGTGATCGCCACCGTGTTGACGATGTCCTGCACGAGCGCGCCGCGCGAGAGGTCGTTGACGGGCTTGCGCAGCCCCTGGAGGACCGGGCCGACCGCCACCGCGCCCGCCGAGCGCTGCACGGCCTTGTAGGTGTTGTTGCCGGTGTTCAGGTCCGGGAAGATCAGCACGGTCGCCCGGCCCGCCACCTCGGAGTCCGGGAGCTTCGTCGCGGCGACGGTCGGCTCGACCGCCGCGTCGTACTGGATCGGCCCCTCCACCCGCAGCTCGGGCCGCTCCGCCCGCACCCGCTCGGTCGCCTCGCGGACCTTGTCCACGTCCGCGCCGGAGCCGGAGGTCCCGGTGGAGTACGACAGCATCGCCACTCGCGGCTCCACGCCGAAGCGGGCCGCCGTCACCGCCGACTGCACCGCGATGTCCGCGAGCTGCTCGGCGTTCGGGTCCGGGTTGACCGCGCAGTCGCCGTACACGAGGACCTTGTCGGCCAGGCACATGAAGAAGACGGAGGAGACGATCGACGCGTCCGGCTTCGTCTTGATGATCTCGAACGCCGGGCGGATCGTGGCCGCCGTGGAGTGCACCGACCCGGACACCATCCCGTCGGCAAGACCTTCCTGCACCATCAGCGTGCCGAAGTAGTTCACGTCCGCCACCACGTCGTACGCCAGCTCCACCGTCACCCCGCGGTGCGCACGCAGTTCGGCGTACCGCTCGGCGAACCGCTGGCGCAGCTCCGAGGTGTGCGGGTCGATCAGCTGGGTCTCCGCGAGGTCGATGCCGAGATCGGCGGCCTTCTTGCGGATCACGTCCACATCGCCGAGGAGCGTCAGGTCGCAGACGTCCCGGCGCAGCAGCACGTCGGTGGCGCGCAGCACCCGCTCCTCGGCGCCTTCCGGCAGCACCACGCGCTTGCGGTCGGAACGGGCCTGCTCCAGCAGCTCGTGCTCGAACATCATCGGCGTGACCCGCCCGCTGCGGGCCACCGAGATCCGGTCGAGCAGCGCCGCGGTGTCCACGTGGCGCTCGAACAGGCCGAGGGCGGTCTCGGCCTTGCGCGGGGTCGCCGCGTTCAACTTGCCTTCGAGGGTGAAGAGTTCGGCGGCGGTGGGGAAGGATCCGCCGGCCACCGACACGACCGGGGTCCCCGGTGCGAGCCGGGCGGCCAGCGTGAGTATCTCCTCGCCGGGCCGCTCGTCCAGGGTGAGCAGCACACCCGCGATGGGCGGGGTGCCCGCGCTGTGCGCGGCCAGCGAGCCCACCACCAGGTCGGCGCGGTCCCCGGGGGTGACCACCATGCAGCCGGGCGTCAGCGCGTTCAGCAGGTTCGGCAGCATGGCCCCGCCGAACACGAAGTTCAGCGCGTCGCGCGCGAGCCCCGAGTCGTCGCCGAGCAGCACCGTGCCGTCCAGCGCGGCGGTGATCTGGGCGACCGTGGGGGCCGAGAGCGCCGGGTCGTCCGGCAGGACCGAGACGGGGACGGGCAGCCGGGCCGCGAGCCGTTCCGCTATCACCGCCCGGTCCTCGGCGGCGACCCGGTTCACCACCATGGCCAGCACGTCGCAGCCGAGACCGGCGTAGGCGCGGTAGGCGTTCCGGGTCTCGGCGCGCACGGACTCGGCGGTCTGCCCCTTGCCGCCGACCACCGCGATCACGGAGGCCCCGAACTCGTTGGCCAGCCGGGCGTTCAGCGCCAGCTCGTCAGGGAGCTGGGTGTCCGCGAAGTCACTGCCCAGCACGAGGACCGCCTCGTACTCCCTGGCCACCTGGTGGAACCGGTCGACGAGCCGGGAGACCAGCTCGTCGGTACCCTTCTCCGCCTGCACGGCGGAGGCCTCGTGGTAGTCCAGGCCGTAGACGGTGGCCGGGCTCTGGGAGAGCCGGTAGCGGGCCCGCAGCAGCTCGTAGAGCCGGTCGGGACCGTCATGGACCAGCGGGCGGAAGACCCCGACCCGGTCCACCTGACGCGTCAGAAGTTCCATGACTCCCAGTTCGACGACCTGCCGGCCGTCCCCCCGGTCGATCCCGGTCACGTACACGCTCCGCGCCACGCGTGCTCTCCGTCCCTGTTCGGTGCCGCGACCCGCGGGGCGTCCGGACGTGCGGTGCTGCCCCCGTGCCCGCCCGGTGTTCCGCCGGGTGCGGCATTGGCCTGCATTGCCTCTTGACGATACCTGCGGGGGCCGCTATGTCGCCCGCCGGAGGTCCCGGCGGCCCACGGCCGGAGGTCCCGGCCTTCGGATTCCCCCTACCCGGGAAAGGCCCGCCCGGCCCGGCCGAAAGCGCGGGGTCCGTGCCCGGCGTGGGACAATCGTCGCGGTTCAGGGCAGGGGGCCGCCACCGTCGGCCCCCTGGACAGCGCGACTAGCGAGCAGGAGACATACCTCGATGCGCATCGGAATTCTCACCGCGGGCGGCGACTGCCCCGGCCTGAACGCAGTGATCCGGTCGGTCGTCCACCGGGCCGTCGTCGGCCACGGCGACGAGGTCATCGGCTTCGAGGACGGCTTCAAGGGGCTGCTCGACGGCCACTTCCGCCCCCTCGACCTGAACGCGGTCAGCGGCATCCTGGCCCGCGGCGGCACGATCCTCGGCTCGGCCCGCCTGGAGCGCGACCGGCTGCGCGAGGCCGCCGAGAACTGCGAGGAGCTGGCCCGCCGTTACGGCATCGACGCGCTCATCCCGATCGGCGGCGAGGGCACGCTCACCGCGGCCCGCATGCTCGCCGACGCCGGAATGCCGGTTGTCGGCGTCCCGAAGACCATCGACAACGACATCTCCTCCACCGACCGCACGTTCGGGTTCGACACGGCGGTGGGCGTCGCGACCGAGGCCATAGACCGTCTGAAGACCACCGCCGAGTCCCACCAGCGCGTGATGGTCGTCGAGGTCATGGGCCGGCACGCCGGCTGGATCGCGCTGGAGTCCGGGATGGCCGGCGGCGCCCACGGCATCTGCCTGCCCGAGCGCCCCTTCCAGGTCGACGACCTGGTCAAGATGGTCGAGGAGCGGTTCTCGCGCGGCAAGAAGTTCGCCGTCATCTGCGTCGCCGAGGGCGCGCACCCGGCCGAGGGCTCCATGCCGTACGCCAAGGGCGAGATCGACCAGTACGGCCACGAGCGCTTCCAGGGCATCGGCAACCGCCTCGCCATCGAGCTGGAGACCCGGCTCGGCAAGGAGGCCCGGCCGGTCATTCTCGGCCATGTCCAGCGCGGCGGCACCCCGACCGCGTACGACCGGGTGCTCGCCACCCGCTTCGGCTGGCACGCCGTGGAGGCCGTGCACCGCGGCGATTTCGGCCGGATGACCGCCCTGCGCGGCACCGACATCGCCATGGTCCCGCTCGCCGAGGCCGTCACCCAGCTGAAGCGGGTGCCCGCCGAGCGGATGTACGAGGCCGAGTCGGTCTTCTAGACCTGCCCGGAGAGTTCGGGCCGCACGGACCGCACGGGCGGCCCGTGCGGAGTCACACCCCGGCGGTCCGCCAGAACTGCTCCACCACCCGGGCCAGGAACGCCCGGCCCGCGTCGCCCGTGGATCCGGAGCGCTCCTGGCCCGTGCTGCTCCAGCTCAGCGTCGAGACCATCAGGGCCTGGTAGTCGGTGTGCAGCTGCTCCAGCACGTCCTGGATCAGCGCCCGGTCCAGCGGGACGACCTTCGCCACCGGCCGGACGTACGCCTGCCAGCGCGTGGTGACCGCGCTGCTCAGCAACTCCGCCAGCTCCTCGTCCCGGCCCGTCGCCGTCAGGAACTGCGCCGCCGACAGACCCAGCGCCCGGCACAGCGCCGCCGACTGTTTCTCGTTGCCCCGCCAGCGCCCCGACTCCTCCATCCGCAGATACGAGGCGCCGGTCATCCCCAGCTGCCGGGCCAGGTCGTCCACGGTCAGGTCCCGGGTCATCCGGTGCTCGCGCAGGGTGGCCGCGGCGGCCAGCAACTCCCCGGGCGCGCACCACAGGACGCCGGCGAGGGCGGTCAGCTCGCGCTCCCCGGGGGTCGCTATGCCGCGCTCCCAGGCGACGACGGTCTCTGCGCTGATCCGGAGTCCGTACTGGGCGGCGAGCCCGTAGGCGACATGGCCGGGAGCCATCCCCAGTGCCTCGCGGAGACGGCGCGCGGCGGGGGCGTTGAAGGGCGGGGTGGGGTGCACGGGCCCACCGTAGAAGTCCATTTCCGCCCTGGCTACGGTACGTTCCCCACAGAACACGCTTCGTAGGAACCTCCAGCCGCGAACCGGGCGGGCGGTACGGGAAACCCGTCCCACCAGCGCTTTCTTTCCCACCCGCGAGAGGGGCATCCAGGGCCGCAAATCCGAACGGCAAGCGCTTGTCGGCCCGGCGGGCGCCGAGCGGTCAGCGTCCCGCGGCCAGCCAGCTGTAGTGCAACTCGGGTCGGCCGACCTGCCCATAATGTGGACGCCTCACGGCGCTGCCGACGGTCACCAGGTGCTCCAGATACCGCCGGGCCGTGATCCGGGAGATGCCGAGCCGCTCCCCGGCGGCGGCCGCCGTCACCCCTTCCGGGGACTCCTTCAGCACCCGGGTGACCGCCTCCAGCGTCGGTCCGCTGAGCCCCTTGGGCAGCGCGGCCGGATGCGCGACCCGCAGTGCGCCCAGCGCCCGGTCCACCTCCTCCTGACCGCTCGCCTCTCCGGCGACGCCCCGGAACTCCGCGTACCGCACCAGCCGGTCGCGCAGCGTGGGGTACGTGAACGGCTTCAGCACGTACTGCACGACGCCGAGCGACACCCCCTCCCGCACCACCGCGAGATCCCGGGCCGAGGTCACCGCGATCACATCGGCCCCGTGGCCGGAGGCGCGCAGTGAGCGCAGCAGCCCGAGCCCGTGCCCGTCGGGCAGATAGAGGTCGAGCAGCAGCAGATCCACCGGGGTCCGCTCCAGGGCGCGTACCGCCGCCGCCCGGGTGTGCGCCACCGCGGTCACGGAGAAGCCCTCGACCCGCTCCACGTACATCTGGTGGGCGTCGGCTGCCACCGGATCGTCTTCCACCACCAGCACTCTGATCACGCCGTGACCTCCTTCGCCCGGGCGCCCGCCGTACGGTCACCGAGCGGCATCCGTACGGTGAACCGCGCGCCGCCGTCCGGACCCGCGTCCAGCTCCACCGTGCCCCCGTTGCGGTGCGCCGCCTGCCGCACCAGCGCCAGGCCGAGCCCGCGCCCCGCCCCGTGCGTCGACCAGCCCCGCCGGAACACCTCGTCCGCGGCCTCCGGACCGATGCCCGCCCCCGTGTCCGCGACCCGCAGCAGCAGCTCCCGCTCGTCCGCGAGCGCGGTGACCGTCACCCGGGCCCGCCTCGCCGGGCCCCCGGCCGCCCGGGGCCCGGGCACCGCCGCCCCGGACTCCGCCGCGTCCTCGGGGGCCTCCGACGCGGCGTCCACCGCGTTGTCGATCAGATTGCCGAGGATCGTCACCAGGTCCCGCTGGGGCAGCGACGGCGGCAGCGCCCCGTCGTCGATCAGGCTGTCCTCCGCGAGCACCAGCTCCACCCCCGCTCATGTGCCTGGGCCGCCTTGCCGAGCAGCAGCGCGGCCAGCACCGGTTCCTCCACCGCCCCCACCACCCGGTCGGTCAGCACCTGGGCCAGCTCCAGCTCCGCCGTCGCGAAGTCCACGGCCTCCTCCACCCGCCCCAGCTCGATCAGCGACACCACGGTGTGCAGCCGGTTCGCCGCCTCGTGGGCCTGGGAGCGCAGCGCCTGCGTGAACCCGCGCTCGGAGTCCAGCTCTCCGGTCAGCGCCTGCAACTCGGTGTGGTCCCGCAGGGTCACCACCGTGCCGCGCTGCTCGCCGCCCACCACCGGACGGGTGTTGACCACGATCACCCGGTCCGCCGTCAGATGCAGCTCGTCCACCCGCGGCTCCGACGCCAGCAGCGCCCCCGTCAGCGGTGCGGGCAGGGCCAGCTCGTCGACCGTACGGCCGACCGCCTCGGCGTCCGGCCCCAGGCCCAGCAGCTCCCGCCCGGCGTCGTTGATCAGTGCGATCCGCCGCCGCCCGTCCAGCATCAGCAGCCCCTCGCGCACCGCGTGCAGCGTGGCCTGGTGGTAGTCGTGCAGCCGGCTCAGCTCGGCCGCGTTCATCCCGTGCGTGTGCCGCCGCAGCCGGGCGTTGACCACGTACGTGCCGATCCCGCCGAGCGCCAGCGCCCCGCCCGCCGCCAGCGCGAGGGCGCCGAGCTGCTCCCGGACCTGCGAGGAGACCCGGTCCACGGTGATGCCCGCGCTGACCAGGCCGACGATCCGGCCGTTGTCGCGGATCGGGGTCACCACCCGTATAGAGGGGCCCAGCGTGCCGGTGTAGGTCTCGGTGAAGGTCTGGCCGCGCAGGGCCTTCGCGGTGTTGCCGAGGAAGGTGTCCCCGATCTGGCTGGTGTCCGGGTGCGTCCAGCGCACCCGCTCGGTGTCCATGATCGTGACGAAGGCGATCCCGGTGTCCTCGCGCACCCGCTCCGCGTACGGCTGGAGTACGGCGGAGGGGTCCGGGGTGCGGATGGCCTCCCGCACGGAGGGGGAATCGGCCACGGCCAGGGCCGCCACCCGCACCTGGCGGGCGGCCGTCTCCTCGGCCTGCGCGCTGCCGGAGACGTACGCGAACACGGCGCACCCGGCCACCACGGCGGCGATGAGCACGACCTGCATGGCGAAGAGCTGGCCCGCCAGGCTGCGGGGGCGGGTACGGGGGAGGCGCATACCCCACAGTCTGCCTGGCCCGGCCGGACGCCCCCAGAAGTCTCCTGGATGGCCGGAAAGCGACTGTGAACGATATGAACGCAAGGGTGACCGGGGTCACAGGCCGGTGGATAGTCACCGAAGCCCCCAGGGACGGGGGAGCACGTTCTGACCGAGCCGAGGAGCCCCACCATGGCTGTGGCAGCCAAACAACGGGACCGCACCCACTACCTGTACATCGCCGTGATCGCCGCCGTGGCGCTCGGCATCCTGGTGGGCTTCGCGGCCCCCGGGGTGGCCGTCGAGCTGAAGCCCATCGGCGCCGGATTCGTGAACCTGATCAAGATGATGATCTCGCCGATCATCTTCTGCACGATCGTCCTGGGCGTCGGCTCGGTCCGCAAGGCCGCCAAGGTCGGCGCGGTCGGCGGTCTGGCGCTGGGCTACTTCCTGGTCATGTCGACCGTGGCCCTCGCCATCGGCCTGCTGGTCGGCAACTTCCTGGAGCCCGGCTCCACCCTCCACATCACCGAGGCCGCCCGCGAGGCGGGCGCGGAGCAGGCCGGCGGCGCGGGCGAGTCCACCGCGGACTTCCTGCTCGGCATCATCCCGACCACGATCGTCTCCGCCTTCACCGAGGGCGAGGTCCTCCAGACCCTCCTCGTCGCGCTCCTCGCGGGCTTCGCGCTCCAGGCGATGGGCAGGACCGGTGAGCCGATCATCCGCGGCATCACCCACATCCAGCGCCTCGTCTTCCGTATCCTCGCCATGATCATGTGGGCCGCCCCGGTCGGCGCGTTCGGCGCGATCGCCGCAGTGGTCGGCGAGACCGGCCTGGACGCCCTGAAGTCCCTGGCGATCATCATGATCGGCTTCTACGTCACCTGCGCGCTGTTCGTCTTCGTGGTGCTCGGCGCACTGCTCCGCATGATCGCCGGGGTCAACCTGTTCTCGCTGCTGAAGTACCTGGGCCGCGAGTTCCTGCTGATCCTCTCCACCTCCTCCTCCGAGTCGGCGCTGCCGCGGCTGATCGCGAAGATGGAGCACATGGGAGTCAGCAAGCCCGTCGTCGGCATCACCGTGCCGACCGGCTACTCCTTCAACCTCGACGGCACCGCGATCTACCTCACGATGTCCTCGCTCTTCATCGCCAACGCGATGGGCGACCCGCTGAGCGCCGGCGAGCAGATCTCGCTGCTGGTCTTCATGGTCATCGCCTCGAAGGGCGCGGCCGGTGTGACCGGTGCGGGCCTGGCGACCCTGGCCGGCGGCCTCCAGTCGCACCGCCCCGAACTCGTCGACGGCGTCGGCCTGATCGTCGGCATCGACCGCTTCATGAGCGAGGCCCGCGCGCTGACCAACTTCGCGGGCAACGCGGTCGCCACGGTGCTGGTCGGCCACTGGACCAAGGAGATCGACAAGGACCGGGTGGGCGAGGTGCTGGCCGGCCGGATCCCGTTCGACGAGAAGACCCTCGTCGACGACGGCCACGGACCGGCCCCCTCCGACGAGGTGCCCGAGCAGCGGGACAGCGCGCCCGCCGAGCAGCCCGCCAAGGTCTGACCCGCGCCACCGGGCCACCCACCCGGACGGCCGCGGCTTCCCCCCGGCCGCCGCGGTCCGCCCACGAGGACACCCGTATCCCCCGGTACGGGTGTCCTCGCGTCCGTGGCGGGTACGAGGCGGCGTGCCCGTGACCGGTACCGGCCCCTTGTGTCCGTGTTCTGTCACGACCGGTCCGGCCCGGACAACCCTCCTCGTCCGGCACCGGTCTTGTGAGGTGAAGGACCGCAGCCGGCCCCCGTGCGCCCCACGACCGAAGGACTTCCATGCGTATCGCCCCTTCCCGCAGCCGTACCCCGCGCGGCGGGACCGCCGCCGTGGCCGCCGCAGCGCTGGTGGCGCTGGGCGCCGTACCCGCGCTCGCCGCCGACCCGGAGCCGGACCTCGGTGTCGGAACGATCGCGCCGGTCAAGGGGCTCCAGCCCGGAGGTTCCTTCTCCACCCCGCTGACCTTCCTCAACAAGGGGACGGCGGAGGTGCCCTCGGTCTGGGTGACGTACTCCGTGTCGCCGGGGCTCAAGGCGGAGGAGACGCACAAGAACTGCACCTACTACACCGTCGGCTCCTACGACGAGATGCCCGCGTCGAACGTCGCCTCCTGCAAGATCGACCAGCCGCTGAAGCCCGGCGTGGTCTACGGCACGGCGACGCCCGTCTCGCTCAAGGCGCTCGACTCCGCGTTCCGGGACAACCTGCGGGTGACGGTCGGCGTGCACGAGCCCGGCCCGGACGACGGCGGCTCCACCGAGCCGGTGCCCGGGACCGGTGACCCGCTCACCCTGGTCGAGAAGGGCCCGGCCACCGACGCCGACCGGACGAACCACCCCGAGGCGTACGCCAGGGCGGACGTCACCGCCGCGAACACCGCGGACTTCGCCCTGACCGGCGACGAGAAGCGGGGGAAGGCCGGCGAGAAGGTCACCGCGACGGTGAAGTTCGCCAACAAGGGCCCCGCCCGCGTCCAGGGGCTCCCCGACGAGAGCGTCACCACGGTCGACATCCACATCCCGAAGGGCACCTCCGTCGTCAAGCCGTACGACTTCTGCGAGGTGATCACCAAGACCCACTACCGCTGCGGCACCTCGCAGTCCTGGGTCGACGTGAACGGCGGCGAGAGCTACCCCTTCGTCCTGCGCATCGACAAGGCGGTCGGCCGCACCACCGGCGAGGTCTCCTTCACCGGCCAGGAGCGCCCCTTCGACCGGAACGCCGAGAACGACACCGCGCAGATCGTGATCGACACCGGCAAGGACGAGGGCACGGCAGGCTCCTCGGGCTCCGACGGTTCCTCCGGCACCACCGGGGGCTCCTCGTCCACCGGAGGCTCCGGCTCCGCCGGCTCCACGAGCACCACCGGCTCCACCGGCTCCACCGGCACCTCCGGCGGTTCCGCCGACACGGGCGGCTCGACGACCGGCGGCGCCACCCCGCAGACCGGCGGCAACCTCGCGGCGACCGGCTCGGATTCCACCGGCCCGCTCATCGGCATGGCGGCCGCGGCGGTGGCCGCGGGCGGCGGCATCCTGTGGGCCGTGCGCCGTCGGTCGGCTGCGCAGGGCGGCTGACGACCGGACCGACACGACCGGGCGGGACCCTCGCGGGTTCCGCCCGTTCGGCCGTTGACCTGCACCCTTTCCCCGAAGTGCGTATCTGACAGTCAAGTGGGTTCTGGTCAGGCCCTGTTCGCGCGCCAAGGATGGGCCCCATGACGCAAGCGCACACGACCACCGAACCCGCATCCACCCCCGTCACCGTGCTCGGCCTCGGTGACATGGGCCGCTCCCTGGCCCGCGCCTTCGTGGCCGCCGGCCACCCCACCACCGTCTGGAACCGCTCGCCGGGGAAGGGCGAGGACGTCGTCGCGCTGGGCGCGGTGCGCGCCGCGTCCGCCGAGGAGGCCGTCCGGGCGAGCGGACTCGTCGTGGTCTGCCTCGTCGACTACGACGCCTCCGACGCGGTCCTGGAGCCGCTGGCCGGAGCGCTGGAGGGGCGGGTCCTGGTCAACCTGACCTCGGACACCCCGGCCCGTTCGCGGCGGACCGCCGCCTGGGCCGCGAAGCACTCCCTGGCCTACCTCGACGGGGCGATCATGGTGCCGGTCGAGGTGGTCGGCACGGCGGACGCCCTGGTCTTCCAGTCCGGCGACCGCGCCGCCTTCGCCGCGCACGAGGACACCCTCAAGGCGCTCGGCGAGGCCGCCACCTACCTCGGCGAGGACCACGGCCTGGCCGCCGCCTACGACATGGCGATGCTGGACTTCTTCTACGGGGCCATGGGCGGCCTCGTCCACGCCTTCGCGCTGGCCCGGGCGGAAGGCATCGAGCCCGCCTCGCTCGCCCCGTACCTCACCACGATCACCGGCATCCTGCCGCCGATCGTGGAATACACCGCGGCGGAGGCCGGCTCCGGTACGTACCCCGCCAACGGCGCGAACCTCGGCATGATGGCGGCGAGCGTCGACCACATCCTGCACACCGCGAAGGACCGGGGCCTGGACGTGGCGCAGCTGGCCGGGCTCAAGTCGCTCACCGACCGGGCGATCGCCCAGGGACGCGGCCCCGGGTCCTGGTCGAGCCTCGTCGAGGTGATCGCCGCCGATCGCTGACCGGCCCGGAACGGGGAGGGGCCGGTACCGCGTCGCGACCGACGCGGCACCGGCCCCGGCCGTTCACCGGCCCGTACCGGCTACGCCGGGCGGAACCACACCGTCGCCAGCGGCGGCAGCGTCAGCGAGATGCTGCACGGCCGGCCGTGCGCGGGCACCGCCTCAGCCTTCAGCGGCTCCTCGTTGCGCACATCGCCGCCGCCGTACCGGGCCGCGTCGGTGTTGAGGACCTCCACCCAGCCCTCCGCGCCGGTCTCCGGCACCCCGAGGCGGTAGTCGCCGCGGACCGCCGGGGAGAAGTGCGAGACCGCGAGCAGCGGCGAACCGTCCGCGTCGTAGCGCAGGAACGCGAACACGTTGTCCTCGGCCGCCCCGCCGTCCACCCAGCTGAACCCCTCCGGCGAGGTGTCCCGCTGCCACAGCGCGGGCACCGCCCCGTACACCGCGTTCAGATCGCCCACCAGCTCGCGCACCCCGCGGTGGTCGCCGGACGCCTCGTAGGACGGGTCCAGCAGCCACCAGTCCGGGCCGTGCCCCTCGGACCACTCCGCGCCCTGGGCGAACTCCTGCCCCATGAAGAGGAGTTGCTTGCCCGGGTGGGCCCACATGAAGCCGAGGTAGGCGCGGTGGTTGGCGCGCTGCTGCCACCAGTCGCCGGGCATCTTGGACACCAGCGCCTGCTTGCCGTGCACCACCTCGTCGTGCGAGATCGGCAGCACGTAGTTCTCGCTGTACGCGTACACCATCGAGAACGTCATCTCGTTGTGGTGGTACTTCCGGTGAATCGGCTCCTTGGACACGTACTGGAGCGAGTCGTGCATCCAGCCCATGTTCCACTTCAGCCCGAAGCCCAGGCCCCCGCTGTCGGTGGGCCGGGTGACACCGTCCCAGGCGGTGGACTCCTCGGCGATCGTGACGACGCCCGGGTTGCGGCGGTAGACGGTCGCGTTCATCTCCTGGAGGAAGGCGACCGCGTCCAGGTTCTCCCGGCCGCCGAACTCGTTGGCCGACCACTGGCCGTCCTCGCGGGAGTAGTCGAGGTAGAGCATCGAGGCCACCGCGTCGACCCGCAGCCCGTCGATGTGGAACTCCTCGCACCAGTAGGTGGCGTTGGCGACCAGGAAGTTACGGACCTCGGTGCGGCCGTAGTCGAACTCCAGCGTCCCCCAGTCCGGGTGCGCCGCGCGCTGCGGGTCGGCGTGCTCGTACAGCGGACGCCCGTCGAACTCGGCCAACGCCCAGTCGTCGCGCGGGAAATGGGCCGGGACCCAGTCCATGATGACGCCGATCCCCGCCCGGTGCAGGGCGTCGACGAGGAAGCGGAAGTCGTCCGGTGTGCCCAGCCGCGAGGTCGGCGCGTAGAACCCGGTGACCTGATAGCCCCACGAGCCGCCGAAGGGGTGCTCGGAGACCGGCATCAGCTCGACGTGCGTGAACCCGAGGTCCTTGACGTACGCGGGCAGCTGCTCCGCGAGTTGACGATACGTCAGACCAGGCCGCCAGGAGGCGAGATGCACCTCGTACACTGAGAACGGGGCCTCGTGGACCGGGCGGTCGCCCCGGCGCGCCATCCAGTCCGCGTCCTGCCACTCGTGGTGCCGGGCCGTGACGATCGACGCGGTCGCGGGCGGGACCTCGGTACGCCGGGCCATCGGGTCGGCCCGCACCGTGTGCGAACCGTCCGGGCGGCAGATGTCGAACTTGTACAGCGCGCCCTCGCCGACCCCCGGCAGGAACAGCTCCCACACCCCGGTCGAACCGAGTGACCGCATCGGGTAGCCCGTGCCGTCCCAGTAGTTGAAGTCGCCGGTGATCCGCACCCCGCGCGCGTTCGGCGCCCACAGGGTGAACCGGGTACCGGCCACCCCCTGGTGCTCCATCGGCTCCGCGCCGAGCGCCCGCCACAGCTCCTCGTGGCGGCCCTCACCGATCAGATGCAGATCCAGCTCGCCGATCGCGGGCCAGAAGCGGTACGGGTCCTCCACCTCGATGGTGTTGTCGTCGTACGCCACCTCCAGCCGGTACGCGGGCACCTGCGGCACCGGCAGCACACCGGAGAAGAAGCCGTCGCCGTCGTCGTGCAATTCGGCCCGCAGCCCCGTCGCCAGCACGGTGACGGTCCGGGCGAACGGCCGCAGCGCCCGGACGAGCACCCCGCCGGGGATCGGGTGGGCGCCGAGCACGTCGTGCGGCGCGTGATGGTCGCCGGCCAGCAGCCGGCCGCGGTCCGCGCCGTCCAGCGCCGGTGCGGGGCGGGCGCCCTGGCCGTCACCGGCCTGCCGGGGGCGCGGCGGGCCCGCGTCCGCCCGCTTGGGCCGGGTGCGCTTGGCGGGCGCGGCCTTGGTGGCGGTGGCGGCGGGCGCCGGTGCGGGGGTGGCCGCCGCGTCGGCTGCCGTCTCGGCGGCTGCGGGCTCGACGGCGGGCTCGGCGACGGTGTCGACAGCCGCCTCGGCGGGGACCTCGGCGGACGTGCGGGATGCCTTGCGGGACGGCTTGCGGGCGGTCACAGGGACTGCCTCCTCGGGGAGTGAAGGGAGAAGCACGGGCGGGGAGGGGAGCGACGGGAGGAGTGAGAGGGGAAGGCTCAGGCCGCCGCGGACTGGGCCAGCCGTTGGATGGCCGCCATCGGCACCGGCAGCCAGTCGGGGCGGTGCCGGGCCTCGTACACCACCTCGTACACGGCCTTGTCGGTCTCGTGGGCGCGCAGCAGCTCCGGTTCGCCGCGCGGATCGCTGCCCGAGGCCTGCGCGTATCCCTCGCAGTAGGCGGCACGGCAGCGGGCCGCCCACTCCGGGTTCCACGGGCGGTGCGAGCGGGCCGCGTAGTCGAAGGACCGCAGCATGCCCGCGACATCGCGTACCGGAGGTGCGGGCATCCGGCGCTCGGGCAGCGGGCGGGCCGGTTCGCCCTCGAAGTCGATCAGCGACCAGAAGCCGTCGGCGGAGCGCAGCGTCTGCCCGAGATGGAGATCGCCGTGCACCCGCTGCTGGGCCCAGCCGCTGCCCCGGACCCCGAGGTCCGTCACCGCGTCGAACGCGGCGCGCAGCCCGGGGACGTACGGCACGAGCGCCGGGACCGCCTGGGCGGCGGCCTCCAGCCGCTGGGTCATCTGGGCGACGAGCTGCCGGGTCTGGGTGCCGCGCAGCGCCGGGGTCGGCAGTGCGGCGGCGAGCGCCGTGTGCACCTCGGCGGTGGCCCGGCCCAGCGCCCGCGCCTCGGGCAGGAAGTCGCGGCCCGCGGCGAGCGCGGCCAGCGCGAGCTGCCAGCCGTCACGCGCCCCGTGCAGGAAGGGCTGGAGGACGCCGAGGGTGAGCGGTTCGGCGCCGGGGGCCTCGAACCAGGCGATCGGGGCGGGTACCCGTTCGCACCCCTCGCCGGTGAGGGCGAGCGGCAGTTCCAGGTCCGGGTTGGTGCCCGGGAAGACCCGCCGGAAGATCTTCAGGATGAACGCGTCCCCGTAGACCAGCGAGGAGTTGGACTGCTCGGCGTCCAGCACGCGGGGCGGGAGACCGGCCGGGATCTCGGCGGTCCGCTCGAAGCGCAGCGAGCCGAGACTGCCGGGGCGGCGGAACCGTTCCAGCAGCACATCGGCCAGCCGGGGGTCGTGCAGCGCGTCGTACACGGTCCGTCCGGCGAGCGGCCCCCGCTCGACCCGGCCGACCAGCGCTCCGGCGAGCAGCGGCGGGAGTGACGTCCGTACGCCCAGCAGCAGTTGGTAGCAGTCGTCGGCCGCTCGGACCGAGCGGGAGGGCTGCTCGACCCGCAGCAGGAGGTGCAGGAGTCCGGGACCCGCCGTGCCGGTCGGCGGCACCATCTCGGTGGCCGAGACCAGCCGGAAGCCGGTGACCGGCCGCCCCTTGCCGGCGAACCAGCGCTGCCGGGGCAGCCATGCGTGGAGCAGCGGAGCGAGGGACGGGAGCAGGGCCCCGTCCGTCGTACTTCCGGTGGTTGCGCTGTTCCTCGTGCTCTTCGCCAGGGCGACGTGAGTGGATGCAGCCTCCGACATGGCATCGCGTCCTTTCCCCGGGCACACAGGATGCGAAGAGTGTCCCGGATTGCGGCAATGGCTGTCCGGCTGTGCGGGACGTGTCGGGAGAGGAAGGTGCTTACGGACTCGAACGGCGGAACCGTGAAGGCCCGGGGCGAGGGAACCGGTTGCGTGCCCCGGGGTGTTCGTTTCGCTCAGAGTGCCCCGTGCGGGGCGGTGGAAACCGCCCCGCACGTAACCGACGCTCTCTCAGGCCGGCGGCGCGTCCTTGCGCAGCCGGAACCAGTAGAAGCCGTGTCCCGCGAGGGTCAGCAGGTAGGGCCACTGACCGATGGCCGGGAAGCGTACCCCGCCGATCAATTCCACCGGATGACGTCCGTTGAACGATCGGAGGTCCAGTTCCGTCGGCTGCGCGAACCGCGAGAAGTTGTGCACGCACAGGACGAGGTCGTCCCCGTACTCGCGGGTGAACGCCAGCACCGCCGGGTTGGAGGACGGGAGTTCGGTGTACTCGCCGAGACCGAAGGCCGGATTCTGCTTCCGGATCTCGATCATCCGGCGGGTCCAGTGCAGCAGCGAGGACGGCGACGCCATCGACGCCTCGACGTTGGTGACCTGGTAGCCGTAGACCGGGTCCATGATCGTGGGGAGGTAGAGCCGCCCCGGATCACTGGAGGAGAACCCGGCGTTGCGGTCGGGCGTCCACTGCATCGGGGTGCGCACCGCGTCCCGGTCGCCCAGCCAGATGTTGTCGCCCATCCCGATCTCGTCCCCGTAGTAGAGGATCGGGGAGCCGGGCAGCGACAGCAGCAGCGCGGTGAACAGCTCGATCTGGTTGCGGTCGTTGTCCAGCAGCGGGGCGAGCCGCCTGCGGATGCCGATGTTGGCCCGCATCCGCGGGTCCTTGGCGTACTCCGCGTACATGTAGTCGCGCTCTTCGTCCGTGACCATTTCGAGCGTGAGCTCGTCGTGGTTGCGCAGGAAGATGCCCCACTGGCAGTTCTTCGGGATCTCCGGGGTCTTGGCCAGGATCTCGGAGACCGGGTAGCGGCTCTCGCGGCGCACCGCCATGAAGATGCGCGGCATCACGGGGAAGTGGAACGCCATGTGGCACTCGTCGCCGCCCGCCTCGTAGTCGCCGAAGTAGTCGACGACGTCCTCCGGCCACTGGTTGGCCTCGGCGAGGAGCACGGTGTCCGGGTAGTTGGCGTCGATCTCCTTGCGGACCCGCTTGAGGAAGTTGTGGGTCTCGGGGAGGTTCTCGCAGTTGGTGCCCTCGCGCTGGTAGAGGTAGGGCACCGCGTCGACCCGGAAGCCGTCGATGCCCAGGTCCAGCCAGAACCGCAGGGCCGCCAGGATCTCCTCCTGGACCGCCGGGTTCTCGTAGTTGAGGTCCGGCTGGTGCGAGAAGAAGCGGTGCCAGTAGTACTGCTTGCGCACCGGGTCGAAGGTCCAGTTGGACGTCTCGGTGTCGACGAAGATGATCCGGGCGTCCTGGAACTGCTTGTCGTCGTCCGCCCAGACGTAGTAGTCGCCGTACGGCCCGTCGGGGTCGGTCCGGGACTGCTGGAACCACTCGTGCTGATCGCTCGTGTGGTTCATGACGAAGTCGATGATGACGCGCATGCCGCGCTGGTGCGCGGCGTCCACGAACTCCACGAAGTCGGCGAGATCGCCGAACTCCGGGAGCACGGCGGTGTAGTCGGAGACGTCGTAGCCCCCGTCGCGCAGCGGCGACTTGAAGAACGGCGGCAGCCAGAGGCAGTCGACACCGAGCCACTGGAGATAGTCCAGCTTGGCGGTGATGCCCTTCAGGTCGCCGATTCCGTCCCCGTTGGAGTCCTGGAAGGACCGGACGAGCACCTCGTAGAAGACGGCTCGTTTGAACCAGTCGGGATCGCGGTCCTTGGCGGGGGTGTCCTCGAACGTGTCGGGGACAGGCTCATTGACGATCATGGTGTGGGTGACCCTCCGGTCGGCGGGGACGGTCGCAGGACCGCGATGTGCGCGGGCGTGATGCCCGGCTCTAGGCGCACATAGAAGGCCCTGCCCCAGTGATAGGTGTCGCCGGTGAGCTCGTCGCGCACCGGAACGCGCTCGTGCCAGGAAAGGCCGAGCCGCTCCATGTCCAACGAGACCGTGGCCTCCTGGGTGTGGTGCGGGTCGAGGTTCACGACCACCAGAACGGTGTTCGCTCCGGAGCGCTTGCTGTAGGCGATCAGCGCTTCGTTGTCGGTGTGGTGGAAGTGGACGTCGCGGAGCTGCCGCAGAGCGGGGTGGCGCCGGCGGATCCGGTTCAGCGAGGTGATCAGGGGGTGAGCGTGCGGCCCTCGCGTTCCGCCGACTCCCAGTCCCTCGGGCGCAGTTCGTACTTCTCCGAGTGCAGGTACTCCTCGCTCCCCGGCTTGGCCGGGGTGTTCTCGCACAGCTCGAATCCCGCGTACACGCCCCAGGAGGGGGCCAGCGTCGCGGCCAGCACCGCCCGCGCCTCGAAGGCCGGGCGGCCGCCCTCCTGGAGGTAGCCGGGAAGGATGTCGGGGGTGTTCACGAAGAAGTTGGGCCGCATGTACGAGGCGGCGTCACCGGCCAGCTCCGAGACGTACTCGGTCAGTTCCTGCTTGGTGTTGCGCCAGGTGAAGTACGTGTACGACTGCTGGAAGCCGACCGCGCCCAGGGTGTGCATCATCGCCGGGCGGGTGAACGCCTCCGCCAGGAAGATGACGTCGGGGTCGGTGCCGTTGATCTCGGCGATGACCTTCTCCCAGAACACCACCGGCTTGGTGTGCGGGTTGTCGACCCGGAAGATACGCACCCCGTGGTCCATCCAGAAGCGCAGAATGCGTACGGTCTCCGCCACCAGACCGCGCATGTCCTTGTCGAAGGCGATCGGATAGATGTCCTGGTACTTCTTCGGCGGGTTCTCGGCGTACGCGATCGAACCGTCGGTGCGGTGGTGGAACCAGTCCGGGTGCTCCTTGACCCACGGGTGGTCCGGCGAGCACTGGAGCGCGAAGTCCAGCGCGATCTCCATCCGCAGATTGCGGGCGGTCGCCACGAAGTGGTCGAAGTCCTCCAGCGTCCCCAGCTCCGGGTGGACCGCGTCGTGCCCGCCGTCCGGCGAACCGATCGCCCACGGCACCCCCGGGTCGTGCTCCCCGGGCGTCAACGTGTTGTTCGGGCCCTTGCGGTGGGTCGTCCCGATCGGGTGGACCGGCGGCAGGTACACCACGTCGAACCCCATCGCGGCGACCGCGGGCAGCCGTTCGGCGGCCGTCCGGAAGGTGCCGCTGACCAGCCGGGTCGGCGCGTCCGGCGAGGTGTCCGCCGGATCCACCGGCACCCGCTCGGCCCCCTCGGAGCGCGGGAACAGCTCGTACCAGGACCCGAACAGCGCCCGCTCGCGCTCCACCCGCACCGCCAGCGGCTTGGAACGGGTGACCAGTTCGCGCAGCGGATAGCGGGCCAGCACGGCGTCGGCGGCCGGGGTCAGGGCCGCCGCCAGCCGGGCCTCGGCCGGGTGGCCGGTGTCGCGCAGCGCGTCCACCGCGGCCAGCACCGCCTCGCGGCCGTGCTTCTTCGGCACGCCGGCGGCGGCCCGCTCCAACAGCGCCGCCCCCTCGGCCAGCACCAGATCCGTGTCGATGCCCGCCGGGATCTTGATCGCGGCGTGGTGCCGCCAGGTGCTGACCGGATCGCTCCAGGCCTCCACCGTGTACGTCCAGCGGCCCTCGGCGTCCGGGGTGATGTCCGCACCCCACCGGTCCGTGCCCTGCGCCAGCTCGCGCATCGGGGTCCACGGCCCGACCCGCCCGCTCGGATCGCGCAGCACGACATTGGCGGCCACCGCGTCATGGCCTTCGCGGAAGACGGTGGCGGTGACCTGGAAGGTCTCACCGACGACGGCCTTCGCCGCCCGTCTGCCGCAGTCGACGAGAGGACGGACGTCCAGGACGGGAATTCGACCGATCATGGAATCACCTGGGGGCTGGAGGAGCTCGGCGTGCACGAGTGACGGCACGGGGGCGGAGGACCGACCGCGTGTGCCGCGAAGACGGGGATCTGTCCTTTGTAACTGCTCAGCTGTCTGCTGACGGGCTGTGGGCATGGCCGCTCCTGTCCGCGTTCACTCGAATGGCACTCGAATGGGTGGGTCGCGGGGGTTTCGTGCATGTTTCGGGATGCACGGGAGAACGAGTGCGGGCCGGGTCGTGCCGTGTACCGGGGAAGCCTTCCCCGCGTCGGAGGGTGGGAAATCCCGGCGCCGTGTTAACTACTCGGTCGTAACGGGCCGCTCGCGCTCCGCCGCACGCGGCGCGCACGCCCCGACCGGCGCAGGAGACCCGAACCGCCCCTACGGATTCCGGGTACCCGTTCTGCGGCGCCACACGGCAGCTTTCCCTGTGGCAATGAGGTCCACAAGGCTGCGTACGGGAGAGAAATCGGCCAAACCCCCAGGTGGGAGGAGTGGCGGGGGATCACGGGTGGGGTGCGTGGGGCGTCTGTGGGGAGGCGTGCGGCGTACCGGCCCCGGGCCGGGCGCGCCCTCCGCGCGCCGTGGCAGCCCGCCACGGACGGCCGCTACCGTCAGGGGTGACGGAAGGGACGCACACCGTGGTGCGTCCGCTCGGATGCGCAAGTCCCCTGTAAAGGTGGAGCAGTGAAGGCCATTCGTCGATTCACCGTGCGTCCTGTTCTCCCCGAACCCCTTCGACCCCTCCACGACCTCGCGCGCAACCTGCGCTGGTCGTGGCACACCGAGACCCGCGAGCTCTTCCGGGCCGCCGACCCCGAGGGCTGGCGGCCCGCGGACGCCGACCCCGTACGCCTGCTCGGCTCACTGTCCGCCGGGCGGCTGACCGAACTGGCCGGGGACGCGGAGTACCTCGGCCGCCTCGCCGCGGCCTCCGCCGATCTGGCGGAATATCTGGACGGCCCCCGCTGGTATCAGGAGCAGCGGGCCGCCGGAGCCGAACTCCCCTCCGCCATCGCCTACTTCTCACCCGAATTCGGGGTCACCGCCGCCCTGCCCCAGTACAGCGGCGGTCTCGGCATCCTGGCCGGCGACCATCTCAAGGCCGCCAGCGACCTCGGCGTCCCGCTCATCGGCGTCGGGCTGCTCTACCGGCACGGCTACTTCCGCCAGACCCTCTCGCGTGAGGGCTGGCAGCAGGAGCACTATCCCGTCCTCGACCCCAACGAACTCCCGCTCGACCTGGTCCGCGAGGCCGACGGCACCCCCGCCCGGGTCGTTCTCGCACTGCCCGGCGGACGCTCGCTGCACGCGTGCATCTGGCTGGCCCGGGTCGGCCGTGTGCCGCTGCTCCTCCTCGACTCCGACGTCGAGGAGAACGCCCCGGCGAACGCGATGTCACCGACCGGCTCTACGGCGGCGGCAGCGACCACCGGCTCCTCCAGGAGATGCTGCTCGGCATCGGCGGAGTGCGCGCCGTGCGCACCTGGTGCCGTCTTATCGGCACCCCGGAGCCGGAGGTGTTCCACACCAACGAGGGCCACGCCGGCTTCCTCGGCCTGGAGCGGATCCGCGAACTCATCCCCACCGGACTCGACTTCGAGGCCGCCCTCGAAGTGGTCCGGGCAGGCACCGTCTTCACCACCCACACCCCGGTGCCCGCCGGCATAGACCGTTTCGACCGGGGGCTCGTCGCCCGCCACTTCGGCGACGAGGGCGAACTGTCCGGCGTACCCGTCGAGAAGATCCTGCCGCTCGGCACCGAGACCTACCCCGGCGGCGAGCCGGAGCTGTTCAACATGGCGGTGATGGGCCTCAGGCTCGCCCAGCGCGCCAACGGCGTCTCCACCCTGCACGGGGCGGTCAGCCGGGAGATGTTCTCCGGGCTCTGGCCGGGCTTCGACCCCGCCGAGGTGCCGATCACCTCCGTCACCAACGGGGTCCACGCCCCGACCTGGGTCGCCGGCGAGGTGTTCCGGCTCGGTGCGGGCCAGGTCGGCGAGGGCCGCGCCCACCAGGTGCTGGCCGGCGGCCCGGTGGCCGACGAGGCCTCCGCGCAGACCGGCACCCCCGCCGCTGGGACGCGGTGACCGGCATCGGCGACCAGGAGATCTGGGACCTGCGCCGGGACCTGCGCGGACAGCTCGTCACCGAGGTCCGCCGCCGCCTCTACGCCTCCTGGCGCAGGCGCGGCGCGGGCACCGCCGAGCTGGGCTGGATCGACGGCGTCCTCGACCCGGACATCCTGACCATCGGCTTCGCCCGCCGCGTCCCCTCGTACAAGCGGCTGACGCTGATGCTGCGCGACCGCGACCGGCTGCGGTCCCTGCTGCTGCACCCGACGCACCCGATCCAGATCGTCGTCGCGGGGAAGGCCCACCCGGCCGACGACGGCGGGAAGCGGCTGGTCCAGGAGCTGGTGCGGTTCGCGGACGACCCGCGGGTGCGGCACCGCATCGTGTTCCTCCCGGACTACGGCATGGGCATGGCGCAGAAGCTCTACCCGGGCTGCGACGTCTGGCTCAACAACCCGCTGCGCCCGCTGGAGGCCTGCGGCACGAGCGGGATGAAGGCGGCGCTCAACGGCTGTCTCAACCTGTCGGTGCGCGACGGCTGGTGGGACGAGTGGTTCGACCCGGACTTCGGCTGGGAGATCCCCACCGCCGACGGCTCCGCGGTCGACGAGGACCGCCGGGACGAGCTGGAGTCGAACGCGCTGTACGCCCTGATCGAGGACCGGGTCGCCCCGCGCTTCTACGACCGGGGCGCCGGGGACCTGCCCGACCGCTGGATCGAGATGGTCCGCTCCACCCTGGTCAACCTGGGCCCGAAGGTGCTCGCCGGGCGGATGGTGCGCGAGTACGTGGAGCGCCTGTACGCCCCCGCCGCCCAGGCCCGCCGGGCCCTGGAGCCCGCGGTGGCGCGGGATCTCGCCGCATGGAAGGCCAGGGTCCGGGCGGCCTGGCGCGGGGTCTCCGTCGACCATGTGGAGACGGTCACCGGGGACGCCCCGGGCGGTTCGGCGGAGCTGGGGGCCACCCTGGCGCTGCGGGTACGGATCGCGCTCGGCGGCCTGGATCCGGACGACGTCGAGGTCCAGGTGGTCGCGGGCCGGGTCGACTCCGGCGACGCCATCGCGGACGCCCAGACCTTCCCGCTGAAGCCGGCGGGCGGTCAGGACCTGGAGGACCGCTGGCTGTACGAGGGCCCGCTCACCCCGGACCGGACGGGACCGTACGGCTACACCGTGCGCGTCCTGCCCGCCCACCGGCTGCTGGCCACCAGTGCCGAACTGGGCCTGGTCGCCCTGCCGACCGAGGCGACGGGGGAAGGCGGGGGCGTGCTGATGCGCTGAGCGCGCGTCATCGCGGACCCGAGGGGCCCGGCACCCACGTGGTGCCGGGCCCCTGCGCGTGGGCCGGTCGTCCCTTCGTGGAGTGAACACAGAACCTTGACGTGTCCATGGAATGGCTTTACGTTCCTGACTCATCGCACGGTTCATCATCCGGCCCGTTGTTCACATGAGTGAACTTCCGTCTCGGGTCGGGCCGTTGAACCGCCACCCCACCGGAAGGCACCCCACATGCGTACCGGCACCATCCCCCGCGTCCTCGGCACGGCCGCCGCCCTGGCGGCGCTGATCACCACGGCCCTCGCCGCACCCGCCGTGGCGGAGAGATCCACGACGCCCGGCCGGGCACCTGTCCAGGCCGCGGCTCCGGCGGACTTCACCCACCCCGGCGTGCTCGTCAGCCGCCCCCAGCTGGACTTCGTCCGGGGCCGGGTCCAGGCGGGCGCCCAGCCCTGGAAGAGCGCCTACGACCAGATGATGGGCAGCAGGTACGCCTCCCTGACCCGGACCGCCAAGCCGCGCGCGGTCGTCGAGTGCGGCTCGTACTCCAACCCCAACAACGGCTGCACGGACGAGCGCGAGGACGCCCTCGCCGCGTACACGCTCTCGCTCGCCTGGTACATCACCCAGGACAGCCGGTACGCACAGAAGGCGATCCAGATCATGGACGCCTGGTCGGCCGTGATCAAGGACCACACCAACAGCAACGCGCCGCTCCAGACCGGCTGGGCCGGCTCCTCCTGGCCGCGCGCCGCCGAGATCATCAAGTACACCTACAGCGGCTGGCCGGGCTCCGGCCGGTTCGGCACGATGCTGCGCGACGTGTACCTCCCCGAGGTCGCGGGCGGCTCCCACTCCAACGGCAACTGGGAGCTGTCCATGACCGAGGCGGCGATCGGGATCGCGGTCTTCCTGGAGGACCGCGCCGCCTACGACAAGGCCGTCGGCAAGTTCCGCGGACGTGTCCCCGCGTACATCTATGTGACCGCCGACGGTGCGCTGCCGAAGGTCGCCCCCGGCAGCGGGCTCGACACCCGGGCGAAAGTCATCAACTACTGGCAGGGTCAGTCCACCTTCATGGACGGGCTCTCCCAGGAGACCTGCCGGGATCTGACCCACACCGGCTACGGCCTCTCCGCGATCTCCCACATCGCCGAGACCAGCCGCATCCAGGGCCAGGACCTCTACCCGGAGATCGCCGACCGGCTGCGGCACGCGATGGGGCTGCACGCCAAGCACCAGCTGGGCACGCCCGTGCCGTCCTCGCTCTGCGGCGGCTCCCTCAAGGACAATCTGGGGCCGGTCACCGAGGTCGGCTTCAACGCGCTCGCCAACCGCCTCGGCTACGCGATGACCAACACGCAGACGCTGACCGAGCGGCAGCGGCCCGCCGGGTCCAACAACCTGTTCGTCGCCTGGGAGACCCTGACCCACGCGAACAACCCGGCCTGACACGGCCTTGCGCACCAGGACGAACGGCCCGGAAGAGGTGTCCCTCTTCCGGGCCGTTCGGTCACAGCGGGTGGACCGGTCCGGTCCGGCGGATCAGAAGGTCAGCTTGAAGCTGTTGATCTTCCCGGTGTCCTGCCGTGCGACGTCCTGGACCTTCAGCTTCCAGACCCCGTTGGCCACCTCGGACGAGGCGTTGACCGTGTAGGTCGCCACCACGTTGTCCGCGGAGTCGCCGGAGGAGGAGTTCTTCAGCCGGTAGGCCGTGCCGTCCGGGGCCACCAGGTCGACGACCAGGTCACCGCGCCAGGTGTGCGAGATGTTCACGTCCACCTTGAGGGCGCTCGGCGCGTTGCCGGTGACACCGGAGACGGTGACCGAGCTGGTGACGGCCGCACCGGCGTCCGGTATGTTCACCGCGGTGGTGTTCTCGAACACCTTGCCGCCCGGGTCGCCGCCGCCGGGGCGGGCGCCGACGTTGATGCCGGCCCAGGCGTTGGCCACCGCCGTGTACTCGGGGCTGGTGGCCCCGTACAGCTCACTGGCGACCGCGAGCGTGCCCGTGCGGGCGGCGGCGTAGTTGGTCGTCGAGGTGAACTTGGTGGTGAGCGCCTTGAACCAGATCTGCAGCGCCTTGTCCCGGCCGATGCCGGTCACCGGGAGCCCGTCGGAGGTCGGCGAGTCGTAGTTGACCCCGTTGACGGTCTTGGCGCCGCTGCCCTCGGAGAGCAGGTAGAACCAGTGGTTCGCCGGGCCCGAGGAGTAGTGGACGTCGACGTTGCCGATGCCCGAGTACCAGTAGTCCTTGGACGAGCCGTCCTTCGAGGGCTTGTCCATGTAGCGCAGCGGCGTGCCGTTGCCGTTGATGTCGATCTTCTCGCCGACCAGGTAGTCGCCCGGGTCCTGGGTGGTGTTGGAGTAGAACTCCACACCGGCGGCGAAGATGTCGGAGGTGGCCTCGTTGAGACCGCCGGACTCGCCGCTGTAGACGAGCTTGGCGGTGACCGAGGTCAGGCCGTGCGTCATCTCGTGGGCGGCCACGTCCAGGGAGGTCAGCGGCTTGACGTTGCCGCTGCCGTCGCCGTACGTCATGCAGAAGCAGCTGTCCTGCCAGAACGCGTTGACGTAGTTGTTGCCGTAGTGGACGCGGGAGTACGCGCCGACACCGTCACCGCGGATGCCGGAGCGGCCGTGCACGTTCTTGTAGTAGTCCCACGTCTCGGCCGCGCCGTAGTGGGCGTCCGCGCCGGCGGTCTCGGCGTTCTGCGGAGTGCCGTCGCCCCAGATGTCGTCCGGCCCGGAGAACAGCGTGCCGGTGCCGGAGCTGCCCCGGTTCAGGTTGTACGTCTTGTGGTTGCCGCGCGTGGTGTCGGTCAGGGTGTACGAGGGCGCGGTGCCCAGGGTGACCTGGCCGTTGTACTGCGTGTTGCCCGTGCCGTTGTGGACGGCCTGCCACTCGTAGAGCTTCTCGCCCGAGGTGGCGTCCGTGAGCACGTGCAGCTCGTTCGGGGTGCCGTCGTGCTGGAGTCCGCCGACCACGGTCTCGTACGCGAGCTGCGGGGAGCCGGCGCCCAGCCAGACCACCTTGCGCGGGGCGTTCTCCGCCTTCTTGGCCTTCGAACCCTCGGCCCTGGCCGCGCCGAGCGCCTGCTTCTCGGCGGCGGCCGGGGCCACGTCGGCGGTCAGGCCGACGGCCTTCAGCTGTGCGCCGGTCGCCTTCGACGCCTTGCTGACGCCCTCGGTCTTCCCGGCGGCGGACTCCTTGACCACGAGGTCGCCGCCGAGGACGGGGAGCCCGTCGAGGGTGCGCTCGTAGCGGGTGTGCGTGGTGCCGTCGCGGTCCTGGACCACGTCACGGACCACGAGCTTCTCGCTGGACCCGAGACCGAGCTCCTTGGCGGTGGCCGCCTTCGTGGCGTTCGCCTCGCTGAGCAGCTCCGCGCGCTGGGCGGGCGAGAGCTTGGCGGGCAGGGCGCCCGGGTCGGCCTTCGTGCCGGCGGTGACGCCGCCGAGCGGGGCGGACGTGGGGGCGGAGGTGGCGGTCGCGGCGCCGGACGGGACGGCGACGGCGATGAGGGCTGCTGCGGCTATCAGAGCGCCGGTCGCGGTGGCGCGACGGCTGGGCGTGGATCTCACGCGGACTCCTTCTGCGAGGGGGTACCGGGCGGCCTGGAGGGGCCGTCCGGACGGTGCAGGCGGTGCGCAGAACGGGGTGAAGAGTGTCAGCCGACGACCGTGCCTGTCAGGAGCGCGTCAACAACTTGGCCGGTTTTCGTTCGTTGCCGGAAAGGTCATGTTCGTTAAGCGGACGTTTCGCCGATCATTGCCGCAGTGTTACCGGGCGTTCTGGAGCCCGGTATTCACAGGGTGGTCACAGGTTTCGCGCGCAAAGGTCACCGGCCCGTCGCGGGCGGGAAGAGGTGTGATGACCGTCAGATGAGACGGCGTCGGGTTCTGGCCAGATCCGCCCGCCGGAATGTACCGGTCCGTCAGGGTGCGGGGAGCCCGCCGGGATCGGGGTGCGGGCTTCGGGTGGTCGCGTCCGGTGGGCCGGGGGGCTCAGGCCGTCGCGTCCGGCGGGTCGGGGGCCCTCAGGCCGCCGTGTCCGGCGGGTACACCGTGTCCAGGAGGTCGCGCACGAAGCGGTCCGGGTCGTCGAGCCCCGCCGCCGCGAGTGTGCCGGGCCCGTCCGTCAGGAGATGCGGGACCGCCGCGTGCAGGGCGAGGGTGACGACGGCGGCCCGCTGCGGGGTCACGGGCAGCCCGGCGGCGCGCTGGGCCAGCTCGAAGCCCGCGAAGTCGCCGCTCGCCATCGGGTCGAGGATGCCGGAGAGCCAGGGCCGCCGGGTCGCCTCGGCCTGGAGCTCCAGCACCGCGAGGAGGCGGGCGCGCCCCGGCCCCGCGACGTTCTCCAGGAGCGAGCGGAAGAGGGTCACCAGCCCCTCGCGGTCCGAAGGGCCCGGGCCGGCGGCCAGGTGTGCGGTGAGCGCGAGGTACTGCTCCAGGCAGCGCTCCGCCACCGCGCGGAGGACGGCGTCCCGGGTCGGGAAGTAGTTCTTGGTGGTGCCGGACGGCACCTCGGCGGCCTGGTCCACGGCCCGGTGCGTCAGCCCGCGCCCGCCGTCCCGGGCCAGCACCTCGATCGCCGCGTCCCGCAGCCGGTCCCGCCGGTCCGGATTCACCCGCGTCCGCTCCCTCGTCCCCGCCGTCTCCGCCACTTGTCCTTGCCGATGCTACCCCAGCCGTGGTACCACGGATGTGGTGGTTCTTCTGCAGGGACCTACGAGCTCCGGGAGCGCGACATGACAGGGACGGCGACCGTGGTCGGCGCGGGCATCGGCGGACTGGCCACCGCGATCGGGCTCCGCCGCGCGGGCTGGAGCGTGACGGTGCTGGAGCGCCGCACCGAACTGGAGCGGTACGGAGCGGCCTTCGGCATCCACCCCACCGCGCAGTCCGCGCTCGACCGGCTCGGCGTCGGCGACGCCCTGCGCGAGCACGCCGTGCCCTACCGCGACGCGCACATCCGCACCCCGGACGGCACGTCGATCGCCCGGCTCCCGCTGGAACGCATCGAACGCCAGGCGGGCCGCCCCGAACTCCTCATCTCCCGGCCGTACTTGCTCGACGCCCTGCTCGCGGGTCTGGACGCCTTCGGTGACGTACCGGTCAAGCTCGGCGAGCGGGTCACCGACGTCGACGCACTCGCCGCCGGACAGGACCTGGTGATCGGCGCCGACGGCATCCGCAGCGCCGTCCGCACCGCCCGCTTCGGCGACCGCAGCGGCCCGCGCGAGGTCGGCACCGTCGCCTGGATCGGCATCGCCGACATCGAGAGCCCGGTGCACGGCGAGACCTGGGGGAGCGGCCGCTTCTTCGGGCTGACCCCGGTCGAACCGGGCCGCACCAACTGGTACGCGACCGCCCCCGAGGCCACCACGGCCGACGAGCTGCGCGGCCTCTTCGCGGGCTGGCACGACCCGATCCCGCGCATCCTGGCCGCCACCGACCCGGCGACCTGGATCCGCTACGAGATGCGCCACCTGCACCCGGCGCTGCCGTCCTTCGTCGCGGCCGACGCCTCGGGTCATGTGGCACTGGTCGGCGACGCGGCCCACGCCATGACGCCCAACCTGGGCCAGGGCGCCTGCACAGCGATCCTGGACGCCGACGCCCTGACCCGCGCGCTCACCGCCGCGCCCCCGGGCTCGGCGGGCATCGCCGGAGCCCTGCGCGCCTACGACCGCGAGCGCCGCCGCAGCGCCCAGCGGACCGCCCTCGCCTCCCGGACCCTGCACCGCTTCATGAGCACGGAACGCACCCGCCTGCGGAACGCGGCGGTGCGGCTGCTGCCGGGGTGAGGCGGGCGCATCCGCGCGCCCGCGGGTCCCGGCCGCCGGGCCGGCGTGCGCCCCTACGCGTCGGAAGGGCGCCCTGCCGCCGTCCGTTCGGGCCCCACGCGAACCTGGCCACGGTGAACGTCTCCCCGTCCCGCGGCGGCCGGGTCCGGGAGCGGGTGTCAGCTCAGACTCTCCTTCCACGTCCGGTGCAGCCCCGCGAACCTCCCTGTCCCGCCGATGAGTTCGGCCGGCGCGCCATCCTCCACGATCCGGCCGTGCTCCATCACCAGCACCCGGTCCGCGATCTCCACGGTCGAGAGCCGGTGGGCGATCACCACCGCCGTGCGGCCGTGCAGCACCGTGTCCATGGCCCGTTGCACGGCGCGCTCGCCGGGGATGTCCAGGGAGCTGGTCGCCTCGTCCAGGATCAGCACCGCCGGGTTCGCCAGCAGGGCGCGGGCGAAGGCCACCAACTGGCGCTGGCCCGCCGAGATCCGGCCGCCCCGCTTGCGTACGTCGGTGTCGTAGCCGTCCGGCAGGGCCGCGATGAAGTCGTGTGCGCCGATCGCCTTCGCGGCGTGCTCGATCTCCTCGCGGGTGGCGTCCGGGCGGCCGATCGCGATGTTCTCCGCGACCGTCCCGGAGAACAGGAACGCCTCCTGCGTCACCATCACCACGCCCCGCCGCAGCTCGGCGGTGGACAGGTCGCGCAGGTCCGTGCCGTCCAGCAGGACCCGGCCGTCGGTCGGGTCGTAGAACCGGGCCAGCAGCTTGGCCAGCGTCGACTTGCCCGCGCCCGTGGAGCCGACGACCGCCACGGTCCGGCCCGCCGGGATGCGCAGGTCGAAGGCGGGCAGCACCTCGCCGCCCGTACGGTAGGCGAACCGCACCCCGTCGAAGACGACCTCCCGGCCCGGGAGATCGCCCGAGCGCGGCGGCAGTTCGGTGGGGTGGCCGGTCTCGGGGACGTTCGGCGTCTGGGCCAGCAGCCCGGCGATCTTCGTCAGGGAGGCCGCCGCCGACTCGTAGGAGTTGAGGAACATCCCCAGCCGGTCGATCGGGTCGTACAGCCGGCGCAGATACAGCACCGCCGCCGCCAGCACCCCGAGCGCCAGCGTGCCCTCCGCCACCCGGTAGGCGCCCCACAGCACCATCCCGGCCACCGCCGTGTTGGCGATCAGCCGGGAGCCGACGACATAGCGGGCCATCTCCAGGATCGCGTCGCCGTTCGACCGCTCGTGGCGGGTGTTCAGCTCCGTGAAGGCGGCGTCGTTGCTCCGCTCCCGGCGGAACGCCTGGACCGGGCGGATGCCGTTCATCGTCTCCGCGAACTTCACGATCACCGCCGCGATCGCCGTGGAGCGCGCGGTGAACGCCACGGACGCCCGCCGCCGGTACATCCGGACCATCAGATACAGCGGTACGAAGGAGAGCGTGGCGATCGCGCCGATCCCCAGGTCCAGCCAGAGGAGCACCACGGCGATCGACACGAACGAGAGGACCACGCCGATCAGTTCCTGGAGCCCCTCGCTCAGCAGCTCCCGCAGCGACTCCACGTCCGTCGTCGAGCGCGAGATCAGCCGGCCCGAGGTGTAGCGCTCGTGGAAGTCGATGCTCAGCGCCTGCGCGTGCCGGAAGATCCGGCCGCGCAGCTCCAGCAGCACGTCCTGGTTGATCCGCGCGGCCGCCCGGATGAAGCCGTACTGGAGGACGCCCGCGCCGACCGAGCAGAGCGCGTAGCCGACGGCGACCGCCACCAGCGGCCCGTAGTCGCGATCCCGGAACGCCGGAACCCCGCTGTCGATCGCGTACGCCACGAGCAGCGGGCCCGCCTGCATCGCCACCTGCTGCACCACCAGCAGCAGGGCCGCCACCGCGACCCGGCCGCGCATCGGGGCCAGCAGTGAGAACAGCAGCGCCAGGGTCGCCCCGGGCGGCGCGGGCAGGTCGTCCTGGTCGAACGGGTCGCCGGAGGGCCGTGGTCCGGGCGCGGCCGGGCCCTCCTTCCGCAGGCCGTCGTCCTCTGCCGCGGGAAGCGAGGCGTCATCGGTGGTCGTCGTCATCGGGCACTGCCCTCCTCGGCGGGAACCTGCTGGACGGGGGTGCTCTTGGCTGCGGCGGGGAACGGTCGTCCGGACACGGGATCGCCCTCCGCGCCCGACATCAGCCACGCGTACTCCGCGTTGTCGCGCAGCAGCTCCTGATGCGTGCCGACCGCGGCGATCCGGCCCCCGGACAGCAGCGCCACCCGGTCCGCCAGCATCACGGTCGACGGGCGGTGCGCCACGACCACCGCCGTCGTCCGCGCCAGGACCTGCCGCAGCGCGGCCTCCACCAGCGTCTCCGTGTGCACGTCCAGCGCGGAGAGCGGGTCGTCCAGCACCAGGAAGCGCGGCTCACCGACCACCGCGCGGGCCAGCGCGAGACGTTGGCGCTGACCGCCGGAGAGGCTCAGGCCCTGCTCGCCGACCTCCGTGTCCAGACCCTGCGGCAGCTCGTGCACGAAGTCCGCCTGGGCCACCGACAGCGCCCGGCGCACCTGCGCCTCGTCCGCGTCCGCCGCGCCCATCGTCACGTTCTCGCCGACCGTCGCGGAGAACAGCGTCGGTTCCTCGAACGCCACCGACACCAGCTCCCGCAGCCGCGAGCGCTCCATCGTGGCGATGTCCTCGCCGTCCAGCGTGATCCGCCCGCCGGTCACCTCGTGCAGCCGGGGCACCAGCGCCGTCAGCGTCGTCTTGCCCGACCCCGTACCCCCCACGAGGGCCAGGGTCTCGCCGGGCCGGATGTGCAGATCGATCCCGGACAGGACGGGTGGGGATTCCGGGTCCGCGTCCGGGTAGCGGAAGGCGACGCCCTCGAACACCATCCCCGGCGCGGTGGCCGGCGCGCCCTCGCGTGCGGCGGCGGCACCCCGCTCCTCCGCCACGTCCATCACCTCGAAGTACCGGTCGGTGGCGGTCGCCGACTCCTGGCTCATCGCCAGCAGGAAGCCGATCGACTCCACCGGCCAGCGCAGCGCGAGCGCCGTGGACAGGAACGCCACCAGCGTGCCCGCCGACAGCGTCCCGTCCGCCACCTGGATCGTGCCGAGCACCAGCGCAGCCCCGATCGCCAGCTCCGGGATGGCCGTGATGAGCGCCCAGATCCCGGCGAGCAGCCGGGCCTTGCCCAGCTCCGTGTCGCGCAGCCGGTGCGCCAGCGCCTTGAACGCCCGCGCCTGGCTGCGGTGCCGGCCGAAGCCCTTGACGATGCGGATGCCGAGCACGCTCTCCTCGACGACCGTCGTGAGGTCGCCGACCTGGTCCTGGGCCCGGCGCGCCACCACCGAGTACTTCGTCTCGAACAGCGAGCACAGGATGATCAGCGGCACCGCGGGCGCCAGCAGCACCAGCCCGAGCGTCCAGTCCTGGGCGAACAGAAGGACGAAACCGACCAGGATCGTCGCCGTGTTGACGACCAGGAAGGTCAGCGGGAACGCCAGGAACATCCGCAGCAGCATCAGGTCCGTCGTCCCGCGCGACAGCAGCTGACCCGAGGCCCAGCGGTCGTGGAACGCGACCGGCAGCCGTTGCAGATGGCGGAAGAGATCCGCCCGCATCGCCGCCTCGACCCCGGCCAGCGGCCGCGCCACCAGCCATCGCCGGAACCCGAACAGCAGCGCCTCCGCGATACCGAGCAGCAGCAGATACAGCGCCCCCAGCCACACCCCGCCCGGATCGCGGTCGGCCACCGGGCCGTCCACCATCCACTTCAGGACCAGCGGGATCACCAGCCCCAGACAGGACGCCAGGATCGCCACGAAGGCGGCCGTGAACAGGCGCACCCGCACGGGTCGGACATAGGGCCACAGACGCAGGAGGGAGCGCACGGCGGACCGGTCCGTGCGCTCTGCAGGCATTTTGGGCATCAGGGCCGACTGTACGTTTCACCACTGACATCGGGCCTCCCAATTTCCGGCCGCCCGCTGCCCGCCTTCCCGCCGCGTCCTCCAGTCCGCAGCCCGCCCGTGCCGGTCGTACTCCGCCGTCAACCGATCGGCTGATACGACGTCGAGCGTGACGGCGGATACCGGCCCGGTCCGCCCGCCGGAACCCTGAGGGCATGGCCATCATCGAAGTCACCGGGGTGCGCAAGACCTACGCGGGCCGCGACGTGGTCGACGGCGTCTCCTTCTCCGTCGACGAGGGCGAGATCTTCGGCATCCTCGGCCCCAACGGGGCGGGCAAGACCACCACCGTCGAATGCGTGGAGGGCCTGCGCATTCCCGACGCGGGCACGGTCAGGGTCGCCGGGCTCGACCCCGTCGCCGACCACGACCGGGTGACCCGGCTGCTCGGCGCCCAGCTCCAGGAGAGCGAGCTCCAGGCCAAACTGACCGTACGGGAGGCGCTGGAGCTCTACGCCGCCTTCTACCCGGCCCCCGTCGACTGGCGGCCGCTCGCCGACCGGCTCGGCCTGACCGACCGGCTCTCCACCCGCTTCGCGAAGCTCTCCGGTGGCCAGAAACAGCGGCTGTTCATCGCCCTCGCCCTGATCGGCGACCCCAGGGTCGTCGTGCTCGACGAGCTGACCACCGGGCTCGACCCGCGCGCCCGCCGCGACACCTGGAAGCTCATCGAGGAGATCCGCGACGGCGGGGTGACCGTCCTGCTCGTCACGCACTTCATGGAGGAGGCCCAGCGCCTCTGCGACCGGATCGCCGTCATCGACCGGGGCAAGGTCGTCGCCCTCGACACCCCGGCCGGGCTGATCCGGCAGGCCACCGGCTCCACGGTCATCTCCTTCGCGCCCTCCCGCCCGCTCACCGGCCCCGACCTCACCCGGCTCACCGCGCTTCCCGGCGTCGCGTCCGTGACCCCGCCCGGCCGCGAGGGAGCGCTCAACCTGCACGGCACCGACGAGACGTTCCCCCCGTTCGTCGCCCTGCTCGCCGAACTCGGCGTCACCGCCCGGCGGCTGCGTATCACCGAGACCAGCCTCGACGATGCCTTCCTCGACCTCACCGGACAGGACGCCTGACATGCCGACCGAGACCACCACCACCGCACCCGCCACCGCCCTCACGCCCAGCGGCCCCCGGCGACACGGCCCCGCGGCCGCCGTCCTGATCGCCGAGACCCGGCTCTTCCTCCGCGAACGGGGCAACCTGTTCTGGATCTTCGCCTTCCCCTCCGTCCTCCTGGTGATCCTCGGCTTCGTCCCCGCCTTCAAGGAGACGCAGGACGACTTCGGCGGACGGCGCGTCATCGACCTGTACGTCCCCATCTCGATCCTGCTCGCCATGATCACGTCTGGGATCCAGGCCATGCCGCCGGTCCTCACCGCCTACCGCGAGCGCGGCATCCTGCGCCGGATGTCCGCCACCCCGGTGCGGCCCTCCGCCCTGCTCACCGCCCAGATCGTGCTGCACGGCGCGGCCTGTCTCGGCTCCGCGGTCCTCGTCACCGCCGTCGGCCGGATCGGCTACGGGGTGCCGCTGCCCGAACAGCTCCCCGGCTACCTGCTGGCGCTGCTGCTCGCCGTCGCCGCCGCGCTGACCCTGGGCGCCACCATCTGCGCCCTGTCCCGCACGACGAAGGCGGTCACCGCGGTCGGCTCGGGCGCCTACCTCGTGATGATGTTCACCGCGGGGGTCTATCTGCCGGTCCAGGCGATGCCCGGCGCCCTGCGCCGCATCGTGGAGATCAGCCCGTTCGGGACGGCCTCGCAGGCACTGGAGCAGGCCGCGTCCGGGAGCTGGCCGGGCTGGATCCACCTGGCGATCCTCGCCCTGTGGACCGTTGTCCTGGGCATCGCGGCCGCTCGACTCTTCCGGTGGCAGTGACGGAGACTTCCGGCATGACGTTGCCGCCCCGCTCCTCGTACCCGCCGGGCGCGACGGGGCCCCGCACGATCGAGGACCGCTGGGAGCAGTTCCACCGGTACGGTCCCTACGCCGTCCTCACCCTGTCCGTCCTCGTCGGGGGTGTCGCCGCCGACCTCATCATGACCCGCACCGAGATGTACGCGGCCGGGGCCCTGGCGGTGGCGGCGTACGGGCTGCAGATCTGGTGGGGGCGTGCCCGCCCGCGTACCGTTCCGGGCGCCCCGGCCGGAGTGGCCTACTACACCGCGAGGACCGTCCTCGCCTTCGCGCTGTCCTGGCTCAACCCGTTCTTCGCGATCTACGCGGCGCTCAGCTACTTCGACGTCGAACCCCTGCTGCCCAAGCGCTTCATCCGCGCCGGGCTGCTCACCACCGCCGTCACCCTGGCCGGTTCGCAGAGCGGAGGTCTGCCGCCCGCCTCGCTGATGAACTGGGTCGCCTTCTGCGTGCTCTACGTCGTCAACGCCACCCTCGCCCTCTTCTTCTGGCACGTCGGGATGCGCGAGGACGAGAAGGCCCGCATCCAGGGCGCGACCATCGCCGAGCTGGAGCGCACCAACCTCCGGCTGGAGCAGGCCATGGCCGAGAACGCGGCCCTGCACGCCCAACTCCTCGTCCAGGCAAGGGAGGCCGGGGTCGACGACGAGCGGCGCCGGCTCGCCGCCGAGATCCACGACACCCTCGCCCAGGGCCTCACCGGGATCATCGCCCAGCTCCAGGTCGTCACCTCCCTCACCGACCGCGACCCGGAGGCCGCCCGCGTCCACCTCGACCGGGCCGCCGCGCTCGCCCGCCACAGCCTCGGCGAGGCCCGCCGCTCCGTGCACAACCTGGCCCCCGTCGCTCTGGAACACGACGAGCTGGCCGGGGCGCTGAAGAAGACGGTCACCGAATGGGCCGAACAGCACCGCGTCCGCGCCGACTTCACGGTCACCGGCACCGTCGAACCGGTCCACGACGAGATCGCCGCCACCCTCCTGCGCATCGCGGGCGAGGCGCTGGCCAACGCCGGGCGGCACGCCGGGGCATCCCGGGTCGGGGTGACGCTGTCGTTCATGGACGACGAACTGACCCTGGACGTGCGGGACGACGGCCGCGGCTTCGACCCGGCGGCCGCCGCCCCGGCCGGCCGCACCGGCGGCTTCGGCCTCGGCGGCATGCGGGCCCGCGCGGAGCGCATCGCGGGCGCGGTCGAGGTGGAGTCCGAACCGGGCGGCGGCACGGCGGTGTCGGCCAGGGTTCCGCTGGTCAGGCACCCGTGAACGGCCCTGCGGCGCGACCCGGCCGGGCACCCGTCAACGGCCCCGCCGCAGGCCCTGGCCAGACACCCGTGAGTCCCTCTACGGTGCGATCATGACCGAGACCCCCGCCCGTACCGTCACCCTCGTCGTCGTCGACGACCACCCGGTCGTCCGGGACGGGCTGCGCGGCATGTTCACCGCGGCCCCCGGCTTCGAGGTGCTCGGCGAGGCGGCCGACGGGGTGGACGCGCTCGCCGCCGTCGGTGAACTCGACCCCGACGTCGTCCTGATGGACCTGCGGATGCCCGGCGGCGGGGGAGTGGCGGCCATCGCGGAGCTGACCCGGCGCGGCGCCCGCTCGAAGGTCCTGGTGCTGACCACGTACGACACCGACTCCGACACCCTCCCCGCGATCGAGGCGGGCGCGACGGGCTACCTCCTCAAGGACGCCCCGCGCGAGGAGCTGTTCGCCGCCGTCCGGGCCGCCGCCGACGGGCGCAGCGTCCTGTCGCCCGCCGTCGCCTCCCGGCTGATGACCCGGGTCCGCACCCCCGCCGCCGACCCGGCCGAGACCTCGCTGTCGGCCCGGGAGCGGGAGGTGCTGGTCCTGGTGGCGCGGGGCACCACCAACCGGGAGATCGCCGCCGAACTGTTCATCAGCGAGGCGACCGTGAAGACCCACCTCACCCATGTCTTCGCCAAACTGGGCGCCAAGGACCGGGCCGCGGCCGTCGCCGTCGGCTACGACCGGGGCATCCTCGGCTGACCCCTCCCGCCCCGCTACTCCACCACCCGCAGCAGCAGCACCGAACGGGCCGGCACCGCCATCTCCGCACCGCCGTCCAGCACCGTGCCCGGAGCCTCGGCCTGCTCCTCCCGCGAGGTGTCCAGGACCAGTTGGTACGCGTCCGCCCACGGCGCTCCCGGCAGGACGAAGGACGTCGGCTCCGCGCCCGCGTGCAGGACGGCCAGGAAGCTGTCGTCGGTCACCGGCTCGCCCCGCGCGTCCCGCCCCGGGATGTCCCGCCCGGAGAGGTAGAGCCCGAGCGTCGCGGCGGGCGCGTACCAGTCGCCCTCCGTCATCTCCCGGCCGTCCCGGGCGAACCACGCTAGATCCCGCAGCCCGTCCGGGGCCTGCGCCCGGCCGGAGAAGAACGCGCGGCGCCGCAGCACCGGATGGGTCCGGCGCAGCGTCAGCACCCGGGCCGTCAGCGCGGTCAGCTCCCGCCACTGCGGCTGGTCCAGGAGCGACCAGTCGACCCAGCCGGTCTCGTTGTCCTGGCAGTAGGCGTTGTTGTTGCCGCCCTGCGTCCGGCCCATCTCGTCGCCCGCCACCAGCATCGGCACCCCGGTGGACAGCAGCAGTGTGGTCAGCAGATTGCGGAGCTGACGGCGGCGCAAGCGGTTGATCTCCGGATCGTCGCTCTCGCCCTCGGCCCCGCAGTTCCACGCCCGGTTGTCGTTCGTCCCGTCCCGGTTGCCCTCCCCGTTCGCCTCGTTGTGCTTCTGCTCGTAACTCACCAGGTCGCGCAGGGTGAAGCCGTCGTGCGCGGTGACGAAGTTGACCGAGGCGTACGGGCGGCGCCCGCCCCAGGCGTACAGGTCGCTGGAGCCGGTCAGCCGGTAGCCGAGATCCCGTACGTCGGGGAGCGCGCCGCGCCAGAAGTCCCGTACGGCGTCCCGGTAGCGGTCGTTCCACTCGGTCCACAGGGGTGGGAACGCCCCGACCTGGTAGCCGCCGTTGCCGACGTCCCAGGGTTCGGCGATCAGCTTGACCCGGCGCAGCACCGGGTCCTGGGCGATCACCGCGAGGAACGGGGAGAGCATGTCGACGTCGTGCATCGAGCGGGCCAGCGCCGCCGCCAGGTCGAAGCGGAAGCCGTCGACGCCCATCTCGGTGACCCAGTAGCGCAGCGAGTCGGTGATGAGCCGCAGCACCTGCGGCTGCACGACGTGCAGGGTGTTGCCGCAGCCGGTGTAGTCCGCGTAGCGGCGGGGGTCGCCCTCCAGACGGTAGTAGCCGCGGTTGTCGATGCCGCGCAGCGACAGCATCGGCCCCAGCTCGCCCGCCTCCGCGGTGTGGTTGTAGACGACGTCGAGGATCACCTCGATCCCGGCGTCGTGCAGCGCGCGCACCATCCGCTTGAACTCGCCGACCTGCTGGCCGGCCGTGCCGGAGGCGGAGTAGCCGGCGTGCGGGGCGAAGTAGCCGATGGAGTTGTAGCCCCAGTGGTTGTGCAGCCCGCGCCGCAGCAGATGGTCCTCGTGGGCGAACTGGTGCACCGGCAGCAGTTCGACGGCGGTCACCCCGAGCCGGGTCAGGTGCTCGATCGCCGCCGGATGCGCGAGACCGGCGTACGTGCCGCGCAGCTCGGGCGGGATGCCCGGGTGCAGTTTGGTGAAGCCGCGTACATGCAGCTCGTAGATGACGGAGTCGGCCCACGGGGTCTTCGGGCGGCGGTCCTCCACCCAGTCGTCGTCATCGTGGACGACCACGCCCTTGGGGACGTACGGGGCCGAGTCCCGGTCGTCGCGCACGGTGTCGGCGACATGCTGGTCCGGCCAGTCCCGGACATGCCCGTACACCTCGGGCGGCAGGCCGAAGGTCCCGTCGACGGCACGGGCGTACGGGTCGAGCAGCAGCTTCGCCGCGTTCCAGCGGGCCCCTGTCCACGGGTCCCAGCGGCCGTGCACCCGGTAGCCGTAGCGCTGACCGGGCCGTACGCCGGGGACGAAGCCGTGCCAGATCTCATGGGTCAGCTCGGTCAGCGGGCAGCGCGTCTCGACGCCCCGCTCGTCGAACAGACACAGCTCGACCGCCTCGGCCCCGCCCGCCCACAGCGCGAAGTTCGTCCCCGCCACCCCGTCCGGGCCGACCCGGAAACGGGCCCCCAGCGGCATCGGGGCCCCGGGCCACACGGCGGGGGCCGGGGCCGCGGCCCGTAGGGCTTCGGCGTACTCGGTGCGCTGCACCTCCACGATCTCGGCGCGGACGGCGGCCACCGTCCCCGGATCCTGCACCGCCTCCCGCTCGGGATCCTGTACTGCCTCCTGCTCGGCTGCGCTCGACACCGTGTAGCCTCCCGCGGCTCGTAGGACGGGCACCAGCGAAGGGGCGCGCGGCGTCCCGGCCGCGGCCCCCTTCAGGTAGTCCTCCCCTCTGTTCTGCCCACCGGGCGGCCCGCACTCACGTTTCCCCCGACCGGCCCTGGTCGTTGGGGGAGCGTGAACGACACAGCGAAGAGCGCACGCGCCTCCTCGGCCGCCGTGCTGACCTGGGCAGGACTGCTGACCGTGCTGGCCCTGCTGACCGGCTGCACCGACACCCGGGAGGCCCTGCTCAACGGCAAGGCACGGTCCCCCGGCGACGTGATCAGCGTCTTCCCCGAGAACGGGGCCAAGGACGTCGACGAGGAGACGCGGATCGCGGTGAAGGTCCCCGACGGGCGGCTGGAGAGCGTGAAGGTCATGCGGATCGAGGACGCGCAGCAGCAGACGGTCGCGGGGCGCATCGCCGAGGACGGCCGCTCCTGGGCCCCCGAGCCCAAGGTGGCCCGGCTCTCCCTCGCCGCGAAGTACAGCATCGACGCGGTGGCCGTGGACGCCCGGGGCCGCCGCTCCGCGCGGCACGCCACGTTCACCACGCTCGTGCCCGAGCACCGCTTCATCGGCTACTTCAAACCGGAGAACCGGTCCACCGTGGGCACCGGCATGATCGTCTCCTTCGCCTTCAACCGCCCGGTCGCCGACCGGGCCGCGGTGGAGAAGGCCATCCGGGTGACGTCCGATCCGGTGGTGGAGGCCGTCGGCCACTGGTTCGGCAAGGACCGGCTCGACTTCCGCCCGAAGACGTACTGGAAGCCCGGCACCGAGGTCACCGTCGACATCGGGCTGCGGGACGTCGAGGAGCCCCGGGCGTCTACGGCAGCCAGGACAAGACCGTCGTCTTCACCGTCGGGCGCCATCAGATCTCCCGGGTCGACGCGGAGGCCAAGACCATGGAGGTACGCCGGGACGGCGAGCTCGTCAGTACGGTCCCGATCACCGCGGGCGCCCCGAAGACCACCACGTACAACGGGAAGATGGTGGTCACCGAGATGCACGAGGTGACCCGGATGGACGGGGCGACCGTCGGCTTCACGGACAAGAAGGGCAAGGGCGAGTACGACATCAAGGACGTGCCGCACGCGATCCGGCTCACCACCTCCGGCACCTTCCTGCACGGCAACTACTGGGCCGACGAGTCCGTCTTCGGCGAGGAGAACGTCAGCCACGGCTGCATCGGACTGCGCGACGCCAAGGGCGGCGGCGGCTCCACCCCCGGCGGCTGGTTCTTCGACCGGACCCTCATCGGCGACGTGGTCGAGGTCGTCAACTCCCAGGACAAGAAGGTCGCCCCGGACAACGGGCTCAGCGGCTGGAACATGACCTGGAAGAAGTGGACGGCGGGCTCGGCCCTGCGCTGAGGCCCGGCCCCGGCCACGTCGCCCTCGCACGGCTGCCCCGGCCCCGGCCGCTTCGGGCCCGGCACCCCGCGCCACCTGCACAGCTCCCCGCGATCCCACCGGACCAGTTGGGACGGAACGGTGACATTCCGGAGGGAGTTCACCGCGCCCGCGATGTGATTATCTTGCGGCGGGCGTGCAGGTGTAGCGCGCGGGGGTGCGGGCCATGGCGGGAGCCGGGCCGTGCGAGGGGAGACGACCACAGTGAACGGGCAGCCGATATCGGGGGCATCGGCCGGGGCGAGCGGCAAGCGGCGCGGCGGACCGGGGCTTCTGGCCCTGGTTCTGGGGGCATTGCTGGTGCTGGTGACGGCGTGCGGAGGCGGCGGCGCCGACGCGGGGGACAAGAAGGGGCCGGCGGGCGGCACGAAGAAGGAGGACACGACGGCCTCGCAGGCGGTCGTGACCATCGCGCCCGAGGACGGGGCGGATTCCGTGGCGACCAGCGGCGCCCTCAAGATCGGCGCCGCGCAGGGCAAGCTGACCACGGTGAAGGTCGCCGACCCCAAGGGCAACGAGGTCGAGGGCGAGATCTCCGCCGACGGCGCGAGCTGGACGCCCGAGCGCCATCTCGCCGCCTCCACCAAGTACACGGTGCACGCGGTCGCCAAGGACGCCGAGGGCCGTGAGTCGGCGAAGGACACCACCTTCACCACGCTCGTCCCGGCGAACACCTTCATCGGGCACTACACGCCGGAGGACGGCTCCACCGTCGGTGTCGGCATGCCGGTCTCCATCAACTTCACCCGTGGCATCACCGACCCGGACGCGGTGGAGAAGGGCATCAAGGTGACGGCCGAACCGGCCGTCGAGATCGAGGGCCACTGGTTCGGCAACGACCGTCTCGACTTCCGCCCGGAGAAGTACTGGAAGCCGGGCACCAAGGTGACCGTCGAACTCAACCTCGACGGCGTCGAGGGCCGGCCGGGCGTCTGCGGCAAGCAGGCCAAGACGGTGTCGTTCACCATCGGCCGCAGCCAGGTCTCCACCGTCGACGCGAGCAGCAAGCGGATGAAGGTGGTCCGCGACGGCAAGCAGATCAAGGACATCCCGATCTCCGCGGGCGCCCCGGCGACGACCACGTACAACGGTCAGATGGTCATCAGCGAGAAGCTCAAGGTGACCCGGATGAACGGCGACACCGTCGGCTTCGGCGGCGAGTACGACATCAAGGACGTCCCGCACGCCATGCGGCTGTCCACCTCGGGCACCTTCCTGCACGGCAACTACTGGGGCGCGTCCTCGATCTTCGGCAACACCAACACCAGCCACGGCTGTGTCGGTCTGCGCGATGTGCGCGGCGGCTACGACAACCAGACGCCGGCGGCGTGGTTCTACAACAAGTCGATGATCGGCGACGTGGTCATCGTGAAGAACTCCAAGGACAAGCAGATCCAGCCGGACAACGGCCTCAACGGCTGGAACATGGACTGGGAGGAGTGGAAGAAGTAGCGCTCTTCCTCTCTCCGGCCGACCCGGCGGGCCCGGTGCTGTGACCAACGGCACCGGGCCCGCCGTCGTTAGCGGTGGTTAACCTCTAGCCATGACTGTGACCTTCGAAGTACGCGACGGCGTCGGCACCATCCAGCTCGACCGGCCGCCCATGAACGCCCTGGACGTCGCGATCCAGGACCGGCTGCGGGAGCTGGCCGAGGAGGCGACCCGGCGCGAGGACGTGCGCGCCGTGATCCTCTACGGCGGCGAGAAGGTGTTCGCGGCGGGCGCGGACATCAAGGAGATGCAGGCGATGGACCACACGGCGATGGTCCTCCGCTCCAAGGGCCTCCAGGACGCCTTCACCGCCGTCGCCCGCATCCCGAAGCCGGTCGTCGCGGCCGTCACCGGTTACGCGCTGGGCGGCGGCTGCGAGCTGGCGCTCTGCGCCGACTTCCGGATCGCCGCCGACAACGCCAAGCTCGGCCAGCCGGAGATCCTCCTCGGCCTGATCCCCGGCGCCGGCGGCACCCAGCGCCTGGCCCGCCTGATCGGTCCCTCCCGCGCCAAGGACCTCATCTTCACCGGCCGCATGGTCAAGGCGGAGGAGGCCCTGACCCTGGGCCTGGTCGACCGCGTGGTCCCGGCCGCCGAGGTCTACGACCAGGCCCACGCGTGGGCCGCCCGGCTGGCCAAGGGCCCCGCACTGGCCCTGCGCGCGGCCAAGGAGTCGATCGACGCCGGGCTGGAGACGGACCTCGACACGGGACTCACCATCGAGCGGAACTGGTTCTCCGGTCTGTTCGCCACGGAGGACCGCGAGCGGGGGATGCGCAGCTTCGTGGAGGAGGGGCCGGGGAAGGCCACGTTCCTCTGATCCGTAGTCAGATGACCGGTGATCCGTAGTCAGATCGGGGCCGCCGATAGCCGGGTCGGGTGGGCCCCGCGTGAGGGGTTCACCAATCAGGGCGGATTATCCGGGCCTTAAGGCAACCTTAAGGCCCGGTCCCGTCGCCGTCCGGGCCGTGTGGGTCGGGTGGGGCGTCGTCGCAGCTCAGGTGGGCCGTTGGTGAGGCTGGATTGCCTGAGGCATATGCCGAATGCCTTGCGTGAACCCCGTCGGTCCGGGGTGCGGATTCCGAAGGAACGGCCCCGGACGGCGATGCGTGCGGCCATGATGGTGGGCATGGCGGGCCTGGAGGGTGTGGAGCAGCCGCGACCGCGCAGCAGCGCGACGGCGGCACGCAGTTCGTCGATCATGGATGACGAACAGGCGTTCAAGGCGCTGGAGTTGTTCGGGAATCCGACCGAGGGGGAAGTCCGGCTGCCGTCCCGCCCGGAGTCGGCGGCGACGGCCCGTCGGATCACCTCCTGTGTGGTGCTGCGCCAGTGGGCCCTCTCGCCGCAGACCGCGGAGTACGCGGTGCTCCTGGTCTCCGAACTCGTCGGCAACGCGGTGCGTCACACCGGGGCCCGTGTCTTCGGGTTACGCATGGTGCGCCGCCGGGGGTGGATCCGTGTCGAGGTGCGTGACCCCTCACGCGGGCTGCCGTGTCTGATGCCGGTGCGCGAGATGGACGTCAGTGGCCGCGGGCTCTTCCTCGTCGACAAGCTCTCCGACCGCTGGGGCGTGGACCTGCTGCCGCGTGGCAAGACCACCTGGTTCGAGATGCGGATCTCCGACCGCTGATACGGGGAAACCCCGCGCCGGAACGCAGAAGCCCCCGGTCGGCCGTGGTGCGGCGCTGCGGGGGCTTCTGGCGGGGGGCCGTGAAAGGGGGGTGTGTCCACGGCCGCTCAGGACGACCTGGCCCGGGTCAATGGGGGTCGTGGCTCCGACTATGGCAGACGGGCGACCCCGGCGCCAAAGCGACTTGTCAGAATATTTAAGGAACAAACGGGCAACGCTGGGTTGAATCGCAGGTGTGCTCGGTCACTCGCCTGGTTTTCCATGCATTTTTATGGCAGTGCTTGAATGATTCATTGATCATCTGCTGAACTGCTCAATCGTCGTATTTCGGTCAGTTCGCCCCTACTGTGTCCCCGGGAATCAGTCGTACCCGTGGAACGCGAGGTGGTCGGGCATGGCCGGACGCAGGGCTCCGATGGGCCGCCGTGACGTGCTGGGCGCGGGGGCCGGGGCGCTGGCCGCCGCCTTCGCCGCAGGGTGTGCCGCCCCGGCCCCCGGGGCCCCGGCCGCCCCCGGACCCAGCGCCCCCGGCTCCGCCGCCCCGGCCACCCTCCCGGCCGCCGCCCCGCGCCGCTTCCCCGGGCTGCCCTTCCGGATCGCCCACGGCCCCCGCGACCGGCCCCGCGTCGCCCTCACCTTCGACGGGCGGGGCGATCCGGACCTCGCCCGCACCGCACTCGCCCGGTGCGAACGGGAAGGGGCGCGCGTCACGGTCCTCGCGGTCGGCACCTGGCTCGCCGAGCACCCCGGACTGGCCCGCCGGATCCTCGACGGGGGCCATGAGATCGGCAACCACACCGAGCACCACCGCGACCTCGCGGCCCTGGACGAGCGCGCCGCGTACGAGGAGATCGCCGCCTGCGCCCGGCGGCTGCGCCGGCTCACCGGGTCCGTCGGCGCCTGGTTCCGGCCCTCGCCCACCGCGTACGCCTCCCCGCTCGTCCAGCGCCTCGCCCGGCGGGCCGGCTACCCCCATGTCCTCGGCTGCGACGTGGAGTCGCGCGATCACGCGGCCACCCGCGTCGCCGCCGTCACCCGGAAGGTCGCCGGGGAGCTGCGCAACGGATCGGTGGTGGAGCTGAGTCTCGGCCGCCCGGTCACCGTCGAGGCGCTGCCGCTGCTCCTCGCCGAGATCGGCCGTCGCGGGCTGCACGCGGTGACGGCCACGGAGCTGCTGGACCGACCGGCCGCCGGAGTCACCCGGACGGCCGGATAATCTGACCCGTGACATTCGGCATCACGAAGGGGCGGAACAGTGGCGGACATCGAGTCGGCGCGCACGGTATTCGAGAGGTTCGACGCGAACGGCGACGGCCTCATCACGGCCAACGAGTACAAGAGTGCGATGGCCCAGCTGGGCGACCCCTTCGTCACCGAGACGGTGGCGCAGGCGATCATCAACGCGCACGACGGCAACGGCGACGGCCTGCTCACCTTCGACGAGTTCTGGGCCGCGCAGAACAAGGCCTGAGCCACGGAGAGCTTCATCCGCTGCGGCGGCCGGTCCCGCGCCGTCGGGGGCCGGCCGCCGCGGCGTACGTCCGCAGGAACCCCTCCTGCCCGCCGTGCGCGGCTTGCTGCGGCTTGGTCCTGATCCGCACGGGATCTCGCTGCACCCCTAGGGGTGTTGTCCCGGGTCCCGCTGCCAGCTCCGCAACTCGTCGTCGCGCGGGGCCAGGACCACGGCCAGGCCGTTTTGGCCGTCCCGTCCGTCCTGGCCGAAGAACCCCACCGGCCGTCGCGCGTCCCAGCACGGCCACCCCGGGTCCCCGTCCGTCGCGAAGTCCACCCACGCCCGGTGCATCGCGTCCGCCAGCTCCTGCGGGGCGTCGGGGCCTGTCAGGGCCTGGGTGTCGGGGTGGGCCAGCGTGTCGAAGACGAAGCCCAGCTCCAGCGCGTGGCAGGCGCCGAGCCGCTGTACGGGGGTGGGCCAGCCGAACTCGTACACGTACGTGGCACCGGGCGCGGCCGTCCGGGCGTCGGCCAGCCGGTTGAGCGGGACCCGCAGCAGCAGGTCCGTCGCGAGCGCGCCGAGGAGCTCCCCCGGCGTCGCGTCCGGGCGGTTGGCGCGGTAGGTGCGGGCAGTGGCGTTCGGCACCCGGAACTTCAGGAGGGCCAGCCGCAGCTTCAGCCGGCTGATCTTCTCGGTCAGGCCGCCGGGCACGAACCAGAGCCGGTACTCCTCGGTGTTCGTCCCCAGCAGCAGGTCCACCTCGGCGGACGCGCCCGCCTCCAGCGCCGCCACCGGGTCCCGGGGCAGCAGGTCACCGTCGACGACCAGCTGGAAGGAGTGGCGGCCGGTCAGCGGGTTGCCGCCGCTGGTGACCTCGGTCTGCGCGGCCAGCAGCGCCTCCGGGTCCACGGCGGCCAGCGCGGCGGCCGTCGCGGGCACCCCGAGCCGCTTCGCGATCAGCTCGGTCGTCCCGCGCGCCGCTTCCGGGGGCAGCGCGGCGGGCGCCCCGCTCTGGAGCACCGCCCTCCGGAAGAGCCCCGCCGAGCGGGGCGCGGCCAGCAGCCCGGCGATGGAGATCGCACCCGCCGACTCCCCGGCCACCGTCACCCGGTCCGGGTCGCCGCCGAACGCCGCGATGTTGTCGCGCACCCACTCCAGGGCGGCCAGCTGGTCCAGCAGGCCCCGGTTGGCGGGCGCGTCCGGGAAGACGCCGAAGCCCTCGACGCCCAGGCGGTAGTTGACGGAGACCAGGACCACCCCGTCCCGGGCGAACGTGGACCCGTCGTACACCGGCACCGCCGAGGAGCCGTGCACCAGCGAGCCGCCGTGGATCCACACGAGGACCGGCAGTCCGGCGGCCCGGTCCGGCTGCGGCGAGGGCGTCCACACATTGAGGTTGAGCCACCCGTCGCCCGGCACCGCCGGGTCCGGCAGCAGCCGGTCCAGCGGCGGGGCGTAGGGCCGCTTCGGGGCGGTCGGACCGTACGCCACGGCCTCCCGCACCCCCGCCCACGGCTCCGGAGGTTCCGGCGCGCGGAATCTCCGCGTGCCCACCGGCGCAGCCGCGTACGGGATGCCGCGGAAGACGGCGACGCCCCGCTCCACCGCACCGCGCACGGTGCCGTGCACGGTCGTCACCCGCGGGGGAGCCCCCGCCACGATCTCGGTCATGGTGCCTGCGACCCCTCTCGCCGGGCGGCCCTTCGTGCCGAAGACCACGGCACGGACGTATGCCTGCCCCGAAGCGGTGGCCCGCGACACCCCCCGGGCGGCTGATCGGCCGGTGAGCGTCCGGGCCGGCCCGTACCCGGGCCCGGGGGATCCCGGGCCCCGAGCACGGGCGATCCGGCCGCTCAGGCCGCGAAGTACTGGGACAGCGAGTTCCGTTCGTCCAGCTCCACCAGGTCCGGACGGGTGTAGCGCTCGGCGCGCGCGTGGTAGTCGAAGTCGCCCCGGACGAGGTTCCGGTAGTCCTGGACACAGCGTTCCAGGGCCGCCCGGGTCGGGCCGGTGATGCCCGCCGCCTCGATTTCCTGGATCAGTTCCTTTTCCGCCCGCTGAACCCGCTCGGCTATCCGGGCGAGTTGGATCCCGGCCTCGTCCACGGCCTCCTGGAGGGTGCTTCCCCGGTCGCGCTGAATGAGACGTACGGCGTTGTGCTCGTAGCCGAGGGCGGCTTCCTTCTCGAAGGAGCAGATGTCATTGCAGAGCCCGGAATGATCGGTGACCGCGTTCCGCAGGGCGATATACGCGGGCAGGCTCCGGGCGGATTCCGGGAGATCGATTTCCGCGGTGATCTCGTGCAGGCAGAGAAAGGGCTGCATGGCGACCGAATCCCGCCGGTGCTTGGCGAATTCGGACCGGCTCGGCACCTGTCCGGCGGCCCGCTCGACGGCCTCGGCGTAGTACGTCCACAGCCAGGCGGCCGTGTCCCGCCGGAACTGCCGGTTCCACTGGGGCGACCGTCCGGGGCGGGTCCGGTCCCGCAGCCCCGCGAGCGCCCGCTCCATGGGCCCGTTCGGCGCGGCCCCGTCGAGGACGTCCACCAGGCGGGTGATCGCCTTCTCGCACATCAGCGGATCGCGTCCGGCCGGTCCGTCGTCGAACTCGTCGTCCACCAGGAAGGCCCAGAAGAGCCATTGACAGAACAGATCGAGATGGTCCTGCGAGGCCTTCGGGAAGATGAGGGATATCCACAGTTCCGGGCGGGTCCGGATCATTTTCTTCCGGGCCGGCACGGACAGGTCGAGCCCCTCGGATTCGGCCCATTCCCAGGCGGCCTCACGGGTTTTCGCCAGGCCTGGATGGCATCCAGCACTCTGGAACGGCATATGAAACGCCGGTAACGTGATCTGGCTCATTGCTGCCCCTCGTCTGATGAATACGGGCGGACGATGTGAACGGCGCATTCCGGGTGATGGAGCAGGGGACGGGCCCGTCGGAAAGTGGCTGCCGGGAGCCTCTGGGGCCGGGCGGCGGAGCGGCGTCGCGAGGCGGGAGGGCTGGCCAACCGCTGTCCTCCTTCCTCCGCCGGGCACCGCGGCGCCCGGGCAGGGCCGGTGAGCCGGTGGGCGGGCGCGTCACCATGTGTAATGCCCAGTCAACCCCGTGTGGGGGCACCGAGGGAAGCACTTTGTGACCGAAATTGTTTGATCGTCAATAAGTCTCTGATCGTTACTGAGGTTTTGGTGAACTTCTGGGGCGGCGGCCCGGTTCAGGTGCGCCGGAAGAACTCGACCTCGCCGACCGCGATCGGCCGCCCCTCGCCCTGGCCGGTCGCCTCCCGCAGCACCAGCTCGACGGAGCGGACGTCGCTGATGCCCATCCGCAGCGTCTGCTTGCCCGGCTTGTCGTTGAAGGTCACCGCCTTCTTGTGGACCTTGCCGTCCTTCGTGGTGACGAGCAGGTCCGCCCGGGTCGGCCGCGCGCCCCGCCGGAACTCCTGCGGCTCCTTCGACACCCCGGTGTGCACCACGACGCCGACCAGCCGGAACGGCGTTCCGAACGAGCAGGTCAGCGATGCGCCGAGCGCGGGTGCGCCCCAGTACTTGTTGGTCAGGCCGTCGATCGCCGCGCTCCCGGGATGGCCGGGGGCCGCCGCGCTCGCGGTCACTCCGGTGGGGCTGATCTCCGCGGTGGAGCCGAGTTTGTCCCGGACGTCCTCGTAGGCGTACCGCCCCAGCGGGAAGAACAGGAAGCCCGCGAGCACCAGTGCGGCCACGGCCAGCACCAGCAGGGTCCGCCGCAGCGCCCGGCCCGAACCGCCGCGCACCCGGCGGCGGAACGGCCACACCGTCCGCCACCACGGCAGGGCGGCGGGCCGCTCCCGGACCTGGAGGGGAGCGGCGCACCGCCGGCAGAACTTCCGCCCGGCCAGGTTCGGCGTACCGCAGGCCGGGCAGGGCGGCCCGTCCGGCGCCTCGTCCGCCGCCACCGGCCGCACGACGGGCCGCCGGGCCACGGGCCGCGCGGGCTGCACGGCTCCCACCGGCTCGTCCGCGTCGGACGCGTTTCCGGGCGCGCTCGCCGTCGCGGACGCCGGGACTCCCGGGCGTACGGGGGCGGGAGCGGGCCGTACAGGAGGCGTCGGGGGTACGGGGGGCGCTGGGGGTACGGGAGGAGCCGCCCGGGGCGGCTTCGGCGGCTCTGGCGGTTGCTCGGGGCGCACCGGAGTTGCCGGGCGCGCGGTGGTGGGCGGTGTCTTTGGGGGCGCAGGCCTGGCCTCCGGCGCCTGGGTGCCGGCTCCGGGCTCGGGTTCCGCCCTTGGCTCGGGAGCGGGCTGCGGCTCTGCCACCCGTGCCGCTTCGGGCTCGGCGACGGAAGCGGGGGTGGGCCGAGGCGCGGGCTCCGGCGCCGGAGCTTCGTCCGTCGGAGCTGCGGCCACGGGCTTCGCCAGTGGCTCGGGAGCCGGCTCCGGCACCACCTCTGGCTCCGGCACCTCCGGCTCCGGCACCGCCTCCACCTCCGGCCCGGGATCCGGCGTGCGGCCCCGTCGTACGGGCTCCGAGGACCAGCCCAGGTAGGCACCGCAGTTGCCGCAGAAGTCGTCGCTCTCGCCGTTGGCCGTACCGCACGCCGGGCACGAACGCATCACGTCAGCCTCCAGTCTGGTCAGGCGCGTCAGGCGCGTCGGGTGCTTCGGATGTTCCGGGCGATCCCGGCAGGACCTCCACCCGGCAGGTCAGGTGGACGGGGCACGCGGCGGTGGCGACCTCCAGGACCCGGTGGGCGTCCACCCCGTCGCCCGCGCGCACCGGCCAGACCCGCACCAGGAGCTCACCGGTCGGCGGCGGTGGCAGCGCCGCCCCCGGCTCGGCCGACCAGGTGGCGCCCCCGCCGTCCCGGACCTCCGCGTGCACCCCGCAGCACAGCCGCAGCCGCTCCACGAGACCCCGCCGGGTGCCGCGCCACCGGTGCAGCTCGACGGCGCGCGCCACGACCGCCCGGCGCAGCTCCACCGGCCACGCCGGGTCGGCCTCCACGCCCACCCAGGACGCAAGCCAGGGCAGGAAGTCGGCCGGGGCGAGGGCCGGGTCGACGTACGCGGGCAGGTTGTCCAGCGTGGACAGGACCGGGGCGAGCACCGTGTCCAGGCCCGCCGTGAACCGCTGGGCCAGGTCGTCGTCCGCGTACAGGGCGGGCAGCAGCTCACCGATCGGGTAGCGGCTGGGCAGCCCGGGTATCGCCGCCCGGGTCATACGACCTCACCGGCCCCGCCCGCGGTGACCACGACCTGGTGCTGGTGCGAGAAGACCAGGGCCCCGGGCGCGACGTCCACCCGGTCCGCCGCCGCCCCGCGCCTGCCCGTGATCGGGTCCGCCGGGAACAGCCGGACGTCCTCCACGAGCCCTGCCCCCTCCACGCTCTGGAGCACGGCGAAGACCTCCCCGTACTGCACGGGCCTGCCGAACGGCCACCCCCGGCCGTCCGCCCCGCCCCGCAACGGGTCGATATGGCGGAACAGTGCCGCCAGCGCCTCGGCCCGCACCCGGTCCACATCACCGGGCGCGGCCACCAGCCGGGCGACGACCGTGACGCCCTGGTAGGCGGGCGGTTCGACGATCAACCGGGTGCCGACCAGGCGCCGTTCGTCGAGCCGCTCCGTCACCGCCGTGAGCACCGCGTCCGAGGGGATCAGCTGCTCGAACCGCACCTGCCCGTCCTCGTCGGCCACCGCGTCCGGCACCACCAGCACCCGTACCGCACCCGCCTCGCCCGGCACGGCGGGCAGGCACCGCACCCGGCGCAGGGACGGCGCGGCCTCCCGGGCGATCAGTTCGTAGTCCTCGGCCGTGACCGCCCGCTCCTGCACCCGCAGGATGTTGGGCGCGCGCACCTTGGCGTTCTCGACGGTCTCCCCGTCGACCCCGCCGGTCGCCGCCTCGCGGTTGTTCACGCCCGCGACGTACGGCACGGAACTGCGCAGCACGGAGATCGCGCCCCGGGCGACGTTCCCGGCAGATCCGCCGCCCGTGCGGTAGCGGGGTACGCGGAGCTGGGCGCCCTTCGCGGGCACCGCCCCGTACGCGCGCATCGTGCCGTCGGGCTCCCGCACCTCCGGCGGGAACGCGAACTCCCCGGCGACCGCGTCGACCCGGACGTGCCGGTCACCGGGGCCGGACGCGCCGAAGTGCTCGACCGGGGTCCAGAACTCCCAGCCCTCGTCCGTCGACACCTGGACGACCGGCGGGTCGCCGTCCAGCAGCAGCGGCGCCCGGCTCACCGTGAACCGCTGCCCGGCGACGCCCTCCGACACTCCGAGGGGCACGTCGAGGACGGTCTCCGCGTGCTCGGCCGCCGTCGTGCCGCCGACCGTGAACACCTCGGCCTCCCGGATCGTCGGCGACTCCGAGTAGAACGGCTGGCCCGGTTCCGGGGCGGTCACCCGGCAGCGCAGCCACCCCGCCCGGGTCCCCGCCACGACGGACGCCGTGTGTCCGGCCGGGACGAACACCACCACCTCACCGGGCCGGTTGAGGCCGCCGGTGGAGTCGGTGCCGGTCGCACAGGCCACCCAGCGGGCCCCGTCCCACGCCTCCCACACCAGCGGCGGCTGCCGCGGGTCGACGCCCACGCCCTCCACCCGGCTGTCCAGCCGGACGGCGACGATGCACCGGGGCACCGCCGTCGGCAGCCCGAACAGCAGGGCGTCGCCGGGCGCCGGGCGGGCCTGGAAGCACGGGATGTCCTTGCCCGCGCCGAGCGGCGCCGTCCGGTCCGTCTGGTCGCCCGACACCGGCGCGGTCACCAGCCGTTCCAGCGAACTCGGCACGATCGGCAGGTCATCGGAGGTGGAGAACACCACCGGCTCCTCGGCCTCCCCGCGCGCGGTGGCCACCTCCGTACCGGTGGGCAGGTGCACGGTCTCCGGCTGCGGCGCGGAGAGCCAGAAGTCGATCTCGGCCCGCGCCACGGTCGGCGGGAACAGCGTCACGCCGAGCAGATCGAGGAAGGCCGCGTAGTTCTTGTCGGGCACCCGGTTCAGCCGGTACAGCAACTGGTCGACCATGTACGCGAACGTCTCGATCAGCGTGACCCCGGGATCCGACACATTGTGGTCGGTCCACTCGGGAGAACGCTGCTGGACGAACCGCTTGGCCTCGTCGACGAGTTGCTGGAAGCGCCGGTCGTCCAGGTTGGGGGAGGGCAGGGCCATCAGAGCCTCCCCGTTTCTTGGGCGGTCGGTGCCGCCGAGCCCTCGGAGGAGGGGATCGTGTAGAAGGGGAAGACCAGGTTGCGCAGGTCGTTGGTGGCCCGCACGGTGTAGTGCACGTCGATGTAGAGCGTGCCCTCCTCGATCGCGTCGAAGGCGACCACCACATCCGTCACCTCGATCCGCGGCTCCCACCGCTCCAGCGAGCCGCGGACCTCCTGCGCGATCCGCCCGGCGGTCGCCCCGTCGCCGGGCGCGAAGACGTACTCGTGGATGCCGCAGCCGAACTCGGGGCGCATCGGCCGCTCGCCCGGCGCGGTGCCGAGGATCAGCCCGATGGCCTCCTCGATCTCCTTGTCCCGTTCGACCAGGGCGATGCCGCCCGTCGGCCCGGTCCGCAGCGGGAAGCCCCAGCCGCGCCCGATGAATCCGCCGCCGCGTCCGGCGTATCCGTCGCCGCTCACATCGGGCCCCCGATCAGGACGTTGAACGCACCGCTGATGATCGGCGCGCCGCAGGTGGTCTTGTCACCCATCCGGGCCGCGGGCAGCCCGCCGATCAGCACCGCGCCGCCGATCGCGGCGGCCGGGTTGGGCATGATCACGTTGCCGGGGCCGAGCGCCGCGTGCGGGGGGACGACGCACCCGTGCAGGCTCCCGGTGACGGCCGCGGGCCGGCCGCCGATGAGCACGGTGGCCACGGCCACCGCACCCGGGGGCGGGGTACCGATGAGACCGCCGTGGGCGGTGCTGTCGCCCGTGCGGGCTGCGGGGGGCATGGCCGGGGTTCTCCTAGCTGTGAAGGGACTTCGGGGATGGGGGTGGAGGGCGAGCGGGGCGGACGGTCAGTTGATCCTGATGAGCTTGGCCTTGAGGACCGCGAGGAGGCCGCCGTCGACCGTGACCCCCGTCTTGCCGTTGACGGTCACCGAGCGGCCCTTGATGTTCACGTCACCCGTGGCGCCCGCGTCGAGCGTGATGCCCGAGGCGGACAGCGTCACCGAGCTCAACTCCCGTGTTCCGCCTCGTGCTTTGACGGTGAGCGTGATCTCACCCTTCTTCTCGTCGAGGACGACGTCGAGCCGCTTGTCACCGGTGGCGATCCGTACTCCGGCCGGTCCTCGCGGGGCGTCCAGCAGCTCCAGCCGGTTCCCCGAACGGGACACCAGGGAGCGGCGGTTGACCTTTCCGCTGGTCGGATCGACGAGCGGGACGTCGTGCGGGGAGGGCTTGTCGACCCCGTTGTAGAGCCCGCCGAGCACGTACGGGCTGTCCAGCAGCCCCTGTTCGAACCCGACCAGCACCTCGTCGTTGACCTCGGGGCTGAACACCCCGCCGCCGCCCTGGCCGCCCCACTGCACGGTGCGCACCCAGTCGGTGACGTACGTGTCGTCGAGCCAGGGGAACTTCAGCCGCACCCAGCCGCGTTGGCCCTTGCCCTCCTCGCGGATGTCGGTGACCACCCCGATCGCCAGACCCGGCATACGCGGACCGCGTGAGGGGGCGTTCGCACCGGCGGCCAGCCCCGAGAGCGACCGGTCCGGCGAGGCGCTGACGATCACCGTCGTGCGGTAGCCGGTGTCAGGTTCCAGGACGTGGTGCGCGGCGGTCGCGGTGTAGCGGCCGGAGAACGCGGGCCCCACGTTCCCGAGCGCCACCGGCAGGCCCGCCCGCAGTTGCGGATTCCCGTACGCCACCGCCTCGACCTCCCCGAACCCGGCGCTGACGGACGCGGCGAGCGCCCCGGCCACGGCCCGGGTCTCCGCCTGGGTGCGGTACGGGGTGTCGGCGATCGTCGTCCGGGATTTCCCCCCGAACATCTTGGCCGCCGTCGACGGGCTCATCCCCGGGGCGACGGTGTCGCTGCGCACGGACTGCTGCCGGGCCACCAGCCGGGTCTTGGTGTCGACGTTCCAGCCGCGCACCTCGACGCTGTCCGACCCGTCGGCCCCGGTCAGCACCGCGCGCAGGGCCAGCAGATTGTTCCCGTACTCCAGGACCATCGGGTCGCGCGTGGCGGACGTCGAGGGCGAGGGGGCCAAGGAGGCCGGATCCGGCTTGGTGAACTGCAACCGGCCCTTGTCGTCGACCCGTACGGTGGCCCCGCTCTCGGCGGCGAGGTGCTGGAGGAACTCCCAGTCCGACACGTTCGGCTGGGTCAGCTGCTTGTACGTGACCGGCGCGGCCTCGATCCGCCCGACCGCCAGACCCGCACCGGCGGCGACCTTGCGGACGATGTCCGCCGCCTTCATGTTCCGGTACGCCATCACCTTCCGGCCGCGCTGGAGCCGGTGCGCCTTGGAGAACGCCCGGACGACGGTGAACGATCCGGTGGTGTCGGTGTCCAGCTCGACCGCGGTGACCTCCCCGGTGAACAGCCGCTCGCGCCCCCGGTCCTTCACGGTCACCACCGAGATCTTCAGCGGGGTGCCCATGCCGATACCGGTCTTGGCGAGGAAGGTGTGGTCGGGGTCCCGGTACATCAGGACGGCGGTGTCCGGCAGGCCCACGTTCTCGTCGACGACGCAGCTCACCAGCTGGGTGGCCCAGGCCTTGGGCAGCTCGGCGGGCGCCTCGACGATCGGGTCGGCGGCGAACGAGCGGCCGGGGGCTTCCTTCCCGCTCATCGGTCCTCCTCCGCCGACCCGTCTTCCCGCCCGGGCACCAGAAGCTCCCGGCCGGGCGTGAGCGTCATCGGGTCGTCGATGTCGTTGGCGTACGCGATGGTGCGCCACGCGGTGGCGTCGCCGTACTCCCGCCAGGCCAGCAGCGGCAGGCTGTCCCCGGCCACCACCCGGTGCGTGCGCCGCGCCTCCTTCGAACCCGAGGTGGGGTTCTGGCCCGCCGTGTCGACGCTCGCCTCCTCGATGGAGAGGGAACAGGTGGCGCGCAGCGGCTTCCCGTCGACGTCGAACAGGGTGTAGGAGACCGAGAGGTTGGAGAGCACCCCGTCGAACGAGGTCGTCTTCGACGTCCCCCAGTCGAACCGCACCCAGGGGCTGGCGGGCGTCTTGCGGGCCAGACTGCTGGGGGTGGGGACACAGGCGGTCATCAGCTGCTCCACGGCCTTCTCCACGGAGTTGTCGTGGGTGGCGGTCGCGTCGAGGAACACCTCCAGCGACAGGGCCCGGGGCCCGCTGCCGACGAACTCGGGCAGCGCGGACTGCCCGGCCATCCGGGACGGGGTGCGCCGCCACTCGGTGCTCTTGCTGAGCGACAGCTTCGCGGGGTTGAACTGCAACGTGAGGCGGGCGAGCGTGCCGCCGGGCTTGGCGCCGACGGCCGACGGCGGCTCCATGATGGTGAGTTGGGCGCGAGCGCGGCTCGCGCGGAGAGCGGGTGACATTGCGTTCCTCCTTCCTACGTCCTGGTCCTGTCCCTGGCGGATGCGCTGTTCCCTGTCAGGAAGGCTCCAGACCCTCGTGGGCGATCTCCAACGTCTCGATCGCCGCCTGGGAGTTGGCCGGATCGAAGGACGGCCCCTGCCAGCGCACCGGAACGATCCCGTGGACCTGCCAGCTGATGATCCGGCTCAGGTCCGGGCGCAGCGCCACGATCTCGCCGTCCTTGGGCTCGACGCGTTGGATCGTCTCGTTCAGCCAGCGCGCGATCTTCATCGTGTCGGCGGTCACGGGGCGGGTCAGCGTGATGTTCGTCCAGGTGATCCGCCCCGGCAGCTGCCAGGTGAACCCGTTGTTGCCGCCCTCGGCGTACGTCTCCATCTCCACCTCGGCCCCCAGGCCCGAGCAGGTGTGGAACGCGCCCAGGTCGCTGCCGCCGATCGCGAGCTTGAAGAACACGCTCGTCGCGAAGATGTTGTCGGTCATGCGTTTCTCGTCTTCTCTGCGGTCGGTCGGTCGTACGGGGTGCAGCGGGTGCGGAGGCCGGTGTCTGTGCCGGGGCCGTCAGCGGCGGCCGTCGTGGAGTCGTCCGCTGCGTTCCCGGCCCCGGCGCAGATCGGCGCGGATGAGGCGGCTCACCGGGTCGAGGAGCCGCCGGGCCAGCTCCTCGATCTCCGTTCCGCTGAGCCGGTTCGCCGGGGGAGCGTCGGAGGCGTCGGCGGGGCCGGTGTCCGCCACCGCCGGCCCGGCCGCGGGCTTCGCCGGGGCGGCCTGGACGGGCACCCCGGTGATCCCGGCGTTCGCCGCCGCACGTTGGACGGCTTGAGCCCGGGTCTCCGGGCGGCCCGCTCCGGCGCTCTGCGCGGGGCTACGGGGTGGCACCCGTACGGAGGGGGACGGCGGGCCGCCGGAAGCGGGACCGCCCACGGAGGCCGGCCCGCCGGCCGGAGGACCGGCGCTGTCGGGCACGACCGGCAGCGCCTGCCGCTGCACGGGTACGGGGACGGCGTCCGTCGACCGGGGTGCGGCGGGCGGATGGGGCCGGACGACGAGGTGTCGTGCCGGCCCCGGTCGCTGAGCCTGGCGGGTCGCCGGTCCGGACGCCTGATGCGGCGGCGGTGGGACGGGCGGCACGGGCGAGGGCGTCGCGGAGCGCTGGATGGCCGTTCCCGCCGCCGTGGCGGAGACCGGGGGCTGCCCGGCACCGGCCTGGGCGTCGGCGGTTCCCGGCTGCGCCAGGTCGCGCCGCCAGGTGGCCGCGACGACCGGGCGGGACGAGCCGCCGCCCGTCGCCACCGGAGGTCCCGAAAACCCCTCGGCGGAACCGGTGGTGATGCTCAGGGGACGGTCCGGGAGCAGGGTGCGTGCCCGCTGGAGGCTGGGGGTGAGCGTGGAGGCGGATGTGGGTGCCGTACCGCCGGGGCCGTGTGCCGTCGTCGTACGGTCGCGGGGGATGGGCCGGATACGGACCGGGGGCGGGGGAGTGGCGGTGGCCGAGCGCTGGACGGTTGCGGGCGCGGGCGCGGGCCCGGTCGGTTCGGCGGGGCCGCTGGGAACGGCGGGGGCCGACCTCACGGGCATCGCGGCGGACGCGGTCGGGGGTGCCGGGGCGGAGGCCGGAGCCCGGTCCGTGTCCGGGCGTGTCAGGGCGGACGGCGGGCCGCCGAGCAGCGGAGCGCCGCTGCCGAGCCGGGCGGTCGGCGGCAGCGAGGAAAGCGGCGCACCGATCCCGCCGCGCACCCGGGCGGAGGTGTCCGGTCCCGGGGCCGGGGCGCGCTGCACCGAGGGGGAGGGTTCGGAGGGCATCGACGACGGCCGACGCCGTGCGGGGGCTCGGCGGGGCCGGAGGACGAACGCGGGGGATTCGCGGGGGCCGTGGGCGTCGCGGCCGTAGGGGGCAGCGGGTTGTGGGGGTTCGGCGGCTCTGACGCCTGGCGCTGGAGCACGGGCATGGCTGCCGCTGGAGGCACGGCCCCGGGAGCGGACGGGACGACTCCGGTCGGCCCGCTGGTGGGGGCCGGTCTGGCCCCGTCCGGCATTTCGCGCAGCGGTTTGCCGAGGGCCGGGCGTACTGCCTCGGGGGCGGGACGGCCGGGGGCGGCGCCGAGGCCGGAGGGCGGGGGAGTGGGACGGTCGGGGGCGACCGGTTCCGTACGGTGCGGGGTGGTCGGTCCCGTACGTTCCGGGGCGTTCCGCTGCTCGGACGCGGCTCGCTGGACGGTGGCGGGGGCGGCGGCCGGAGGCGCCGCCGGGAACGGCGCGGAGGCGGACGGGGCGGCCGGTGTGGCAGGCGCGAGCCCGGTGATCTGCCGCAGGGGCATGGCCGGGCGCCGGGCCACGGTCAGCGGCGGCGCGATCCGGTGCGGGCGCACGGCAGCGGGCCGCGACGGCGGACGGGCCGCGGCCACAGCATGGTTCCCGGGCCCGAGCGTGGGCCGCGCGGGAGCGGGAAGGTCTCCCGCGTGCACGGCCGAGCCGGCCGAGCCCGACGGGCTGGCTGAGCCGGCTGAGCCAGCCGAACTGCCTGAGCTGCCCGAGCCGGACGAGGCGGATGAGCCAGCCGAACTGCCTGAGCCCGAGCCGGCCGTGGCGGACGGGCCTGGCGAGCCGGGCGAGCCGGAAGAGCTCGCCGAGCCGACCGAGCCGGACCGCGGCGACGAGTGCGACGGAGCCGAGGAACTGGACGAATCCGCCGATCCGGCCGCGGCGCGGGTCGCCGCACCGGACCTGGCCGCGTTCGCGGGCCCGGATCCCGTCCCGGACCGCGTCGCGTTCGCGCGGCCGGACGCCTCCCCATACCGGGCCGCCTCAGCGGGCCCCGCCGAGCCCGCCGAACCTGACCCGGCCGCACGTCCCGTCGAAGCTGCCGAGCGCGACACGTACACCGTCGCCGGCGCACTCGGGGACGACGACCGGTTCGCGGGCCCGGAGGCACCTGACGACGACGGGTTCCCGGCCCCCGAAGCCCCTGACGACGACGGGTCCCCGAACCTCGGGGCACGCGCGGACGACCGTGACGGAGCACCCGAAGCAGCCGACGACGACCGGTCCACAGACCCCGGGGCGCCGGACGACGACCGCGACGCGGCCCCCGAAGCAGCCGACGACGACCGACTCGCGGGCTCCGCACCACGCGACGACGACCGGTTCACTGCCCCGGCGGCACCCGACGACGACCGGCTCGCCCCGGAAGCCGCCGACCGCTGGACCGGCGGCGACGCCGGACCCGGCTTCCCCGACCCTGCGCCCGTTCCCGTACCCGTACCGCGTGCGGATGCCTTCCCCGCCGAGGCGGACGGCAGGGCCGACGCCGGCCCGAGGGACCCCGCGGCATCGTCGGCGTCGGCGGGCCGGACCGCGCGCAGCAGCAGCGGGCCGCCAGGGGAGGTCGAGGGGCGTGCGGAGCCCGGGCGGGCGACTCCGTGGATGAGGCCGGCCGGGGCCGACGGCAGGACGGCGTGGCCGAGTTCGCCCCCCAGGGACGGGTTCTGCCAGGAGGCCAGGCCTGAGCGGAACCGCAGCCCGTCGCTCACACCGATCGAGGACCGGGCGACGGTCACCGACGGCGGGGCGACCTGCCGCCATCCGCCGTCCCAGCCACCGTCGTCGGGGCCACGGCCCTCGGCCGCGCCGGACACGGCGGGCGTGGCGGGCACGACGGAGGTGTCGCCGTACCCGCTCCCGCCCTCCGGAGAGGGCGCGCCGGACCGCCGACGGTCCGCCCGGCGCAGCCAGTCCCCGAACCCCACACGATCACCCGCCTTCGTTGACGCGGGTGTTGATCCGCGCTATCTCCCGCACCCACTGCTGACGTTCGCCGTGGGTGAGGTCGAGAATGTCCTCACGCTGCCAATGGAAGTGATAGGCGACGTACGCGATCTCCTCCCGCAGCCGGGGAAGCGCGTACGTCACGATTCCCCCAGGCGCCCACCCGAGAGGTCCACCTCGAACGACCCCTGGCACAGCGGGCAGGTCACCGCCGCATGCGTGTGGCCCTCGCTGTTGATCCTGCGGTAGAAGTCCTGGAGGAACGCCACGTCGGTGGCGTACATCCGCTCGACGATCCCGGTGTGGACGTCGGTGACCGGGCCGAGTTGCGTGATCACCTGGGCCAGCAGCACCACGGACAGGTACGCCGGGTTCTCCTTCACCCGCAGGTCGATCTGGGGCTTGAGCTCGTCCCGGGCCGTCGCGAGCCGCATGGTGCCGTTCCGGTGCACCCGGCCCTCGTCGTCGACGTACCCGCGCGGCAGCTCGAAGGCGAACTCCGTCTGCAACGAGTCCCGTTCGCGCCGGGGCGCGCGGGCGGGCGCCGGGGCGGCCGGAGCCTCCTGGCGGGTGGCGGTCGCGGCGGCCAGGTTGTCGAGGGTCTCTTCGAGACCGGCACCCGGCGTAACGGTCCGGCGCCTCATTCGACCACGATCTCCTCGAAGGTGATGGTCACCGTCTCCGTCGCCGCGCTGGACTCGCCGGCCTTGAGCGAGGGGCCCTCCCACTTGGAGGCCCAGCCCTGCATCAGCTGGATGCGGCGGACGGTCTCACCCGTCGAGTCCTTGATCTCGATGGTGAGGTTCTGCCGGGCGGTGTCGACGGCCCCGTTGTTGAGGGTCTCCTTGATCCAGGTGGTGAACTCGCTGCTCTTGTCGAGCCCTCGGGTGATCGTCACCTCGCCCGCCTGGCGGGCACCCGGCTGCTTGCGGATGATCTGCTTGCCGTCGGCGGTCACCTGACGGACCTCGACGACTTCCTCCTCGACGGTCATGCCGCTGATCTCCTGGATGGACTCCACGAGATAGCCGCCGAGCTGAACGCCGAAGATATGGGTGGAAAGAGCGTCGCCCTCTGCCATGACTGTGTGTCACCTGTTCCGGTTGCGATGGTGCTGCGGGTGGTGGGAAGGGGCCGCGAGGGTCACTCGTCGACGAGGCTGGTGCTGTCCGAGAACTGCGAGAGCCGGAAGATCACGAACTCCGCGGGCTTCACCGGCGCCACCCCGATCTCGCAGACGACCTGACCGAGGTCGATCGACTCCTGCGGGTTGTTGCTCCGGTCGCACCGCACGTAGAACGCCTCTTCGGCGGTGCGGCCGAACAGTGCGCCGCGCCGCCACTCCTCGGTGAGGAACGCGGTGACGTTGCGCCGGATGCTCGACCAGAGGCGGTCGTCGTTCGGCTCGAACACCACCCACTGGGTGCCCAGGAGGATGGACTCCTCCAGGTAGTTGAAGAGCCGGCGGACGTTGAGGTAGCGCCAGGCCGGGTCGGAGGAGAGGGTGCGCGCGCCCCAGATGCGGATGCCGCGGCCGGGGAAGGCGCGTACGCAGTTCACGCCGATCGGGTTGAGGAGGTCCTGCTCGCCCTTGGAGAGCCGGATCTCCAGATCCACCGCTCCCCGGATGACCTCGTTGGCGGGGGCCTTGTGCACTCCGCGCTCGTTGTCGCTGCGGGCCCAGACACCGGCCACGTGGCCGCTCGGCGGCACCAGGGAGTTGCGGCCGCTCGCCGGGTCGAAGACCTTCACCCACGGGTAGTAGAGGGCGGCGTAGCGGGAGTCGTAGCCGGCGTCCTCGTTGCGCCAGGTGCGGACGCGCTGGGCGTTCATGCCCGGCGGGGTGTCGAGGACGGCGACGCGGTCGCCCATCTGCTCGCAGTGCGAGATGACCGCGAGCTGCACGGTCTTGACGCCCTCGGCGTCGATGTCACCGCGCTGGAAGGCGCTCATCAGGTCCGGGACGGCGACCATGGTGATCTCGTCGATCGCTTCGAGACCGGCGAACCCGGTCCGCGCGGAGGCGTCGCCCACGTACTCGGAGGCGTCGAGCCGGGCGACGCCGTTGCCGGGCGCGGACGCCGTCGCGGGGGCCAGGGCCACTGTCTGCTTCTCCGGGCGGCTCTGCGCCGTGCCGGGCTGCTCGGTGACCTGGATCAGCCGGGAGTCGCGGGTCTGGGTGACCAGGTAGCCCTTGACGTTCTTGCGGGTGGAGACGTCGTACGTCTCCACGGCCTTGCCGCCCTGGCGCACCAGCAGCCGGAAGCGGTCCTCCGGCGGGTTCTCGCCCTCGGCGTCGGCGATCTCCACGGAGAGGCCGTCGCCCGTGCCGGGCTTGGCGGCGACCAGGAACCCGCCCAGCGCCACGGGCGCGGGGGCCTGGGCGACGGAGCCCTGGCCGGCGGGGTCGGCGCCCTGCGCGGGGCCGCCGATGCGCACGACGTAGGCCGCGCCGCCGCCGTTGGCGAAGAAGCCGTAGACGGCGTGCGCCAGGTAGGTGTCGGCGGTGAAGGCGCCGAACGTCTGCACGTACTGGTCCCAGTTGGTCACCAGCGTCGGCTGGTGGAAGGGGCCCGTCCCCGCGAAGCCGACGAAGGCTGCGACCGCGGTGCCGACTCCTTCGATGGGCCGCGCTCCGGACTGCACCTCCTCCACGTAAACACCGGGGGTGAGGTACGACGGCATGCTCGCTCCTTCTGGACGGTCACTCGATCACCGCCCAGTCTTGACCGGCCGCGCGGGCCGGGAGTAGGTCCCGGAGTCCTGGACCCGGGGCAAGGAGACTGCCCTTTCCGGGCTCTCGTACGCCGGGTAACCCTGCCCTTGGCGGTCCGGTCGGGACCGCACGCCCCTATTCCCGTTCCTCCCCGTGTATTTGGTCGCCCTCATGACGAGTACGAAAACAACGCGTTACGCCGGAGCCCGAACGAGCCTCCTCGGCGAGGCGATTGGGGGAAGGCCGGACGGCGCGCCGGGGAACCCATGTGTTTGGTATCTCATTTCCCCGGTAAACCCTGGGCGGCCGATGGCCGTCCGGGGGTACCGGGGGAAACACTCCGAGGTGATGCGATTCGGCCAGAATGCGCCGGGAAGAGTGGCGGATTCCGTCGGGTGCGGACGGGGGAAACGGGCGTGGAAGCGCTCCGAACGGGCACCGGTCGGCCTTCACAGAACCGTCAGAACCGGTGCTGAGCAGGCCCGTTCGCGCTCGCGCCCATCGACAGCGGATATTCTTCCGGTGCTGTCGACGCCGCGGACGACCGAACTGGTCGAGATCTCCGGTGCGGTGGGGAGGGTGAATCCGCCACCGCCCGGCACGCCGGGTTTCCTTCCGGCCGGGTTTCTGCTGTTGTCTCGTCAACAGGCGCGGCAGAAGGCCCGGCGCCGCTGTTTCCGCCGCGCTCCCAACGTCCCTCTATCGTCCTTCTATCGAGCGAGATCGCTCAGTACGCCGCTGACATTCAGAACCTGATGGCACCCGGAGGCCTGTTGTCCGGTGGCCGGAGTGCCGGGCTTGGCACAGGTGACGGAAGCGGTGACGGTGGCGTTCTCCGGAACCTGAATGGGGGTGACCCAGTGATAGTCCTGGTTGCGGAAGGTTTCCAGAGCGATCGTCGTGATCTTGTTCTCGCCGAAGGAGATCGTCACGAGGCCCTCGTCGCCCTGGAAGTTCGCCACCACGACGTCCGTGACGCGGAACACCTTCCCGGCCGGGACCTTGTAGGCGCCTTCCGCCGTGGCCCCTGCCTGGGTCTTCACGTCGATGGTCCGGGAGGCCTGCTCGCCGCCACCGCTTCCGCCGGTGCCGCCGCCTCCGCCGGTGCCGCCCGGCCCGGAACCGGTCCCGCCGGGGCCCGTGCCGTCCGGACCGGTTCCCTCGCCCTGGCCGCCGGCCGGGTTCTCGGCACCGCCGGGCGGCGTCGACCCCTGTTCCCTGCCGCGCTCGGTCTCCTCCTGCGCGGCCTTCGCCCCGGCCTGCTTGGCCGTGCTCTGCACCGCGGGCCGCACCAGGGCGAACCATGCGAGCAGCAGCGCCAGCAGCGCCGCCAGCACGATCAGCAGCCACTTGGGCAGTACGGGTATCTGGGCGAACTCCCCGGGCAGCGGCTCGGCCCCGCCGGGCCGGCCGTCGTCGACCGGGGCCGTGGCCACGGCCTTGGGCTCGGCGTTCTCTTCGGTTCCCCCTCCGCGCCCTCGGCACCCTCCGTGCCCTCGGTCGCCAGGACCTCGAACGGCCAGGTGACGGGCTCGCCGAACCAGATCAGCTTCCGGGCCCGGACCTTCAGCGCGACCTCCGCCGACTCGCCCGGCTCCAGCCGCTTCCTGTCGGGAGTGAAGCCGAGGGCCAGGTCCTCCCCGTCCTGCCGGCCCGCGAGGACCACGTCGACCGGGGTGTTCCCCCTGTTCTGCACAGCGGTACGGAACCGGGCGCGCAACCAGCCCCGGCGGCGGCGCGGCTCCAGCTCCGTACGCAGCTCGTGGAAGGGCTCCACGGTCACCGTCGACTCCGGGACCACCACCGACTCGGGGCGCTCGGCGGGCAGCACCCGTACGGCCAGCGGGGTTTCGCCCGCCCGGACCTCGTGGGAGCGGGGCGGGGCGAAGGTGAGGGTCACCGTCTCGGAGGTGCCCGGGTACAGCGACACACGCGCCGGCTCGACGGTGGTCCAGGCAGCACAGTCGCCGGCCACTTCGAGGGTGTAGGCCTCGACGATGTCGCCGTCGTTGCGCACGGTCAGGGTGGTCGTCGCGGTACCGCCCGGCGACACCGTCACCGTGGGGCTTGCGAGTTCGGCAGATGTGGTCACTCTGCGACGGTAGGCCGCCGGGCCGGCCCGGCAGCAGAGACGCAAGGGCAAGAAGCGGGCAGCGGTCGTGCCCCGCGGGCCCACCGGCACGGTGTCCCCGCGCCCCCGCGCCGGGCCCGCTCGCCCTGCCCCGGCCGGCACGGGCGATCACGAGCACAGCAGGCATATCGGGCTGAAGCAGCTGAGGAAGACGGGCACGGAACGATGACGATCACGGAAACGACGAACAGCACGGCGGCTCGCGGGCAGTACCGCAGGCCGGACGCCGCCGACCGCCGCACGCCCGGCGCCGGGGGAGCGCCCGGGGGCCGGGTCTCCGTCGCGGTGTACGCGGAGGACCTGATCCTGCAGACCGGCATGGTCCACCAACTGCGGGTGCGCCCCGAGATAGAACTGCTCCCGGAGTCCGAGGCGGACCGGGCGCAGGTCTCCCTGGTCGTGGTGGACACGGTGGGCGAGTCCACCGTCCAGCTCCTCCACCGCCTCCAGCGCAACACCTCCACCCGCACCGGACTGGTCGTCGGGTACTTCGAGTCGGGCGCCCTCCAGACGATGATCGAGTGCGGGGTCGCCGCCGTTCTCCGCCGCGCCGAGGCCGACCAGGACCGCCTCGTCCACCTGGTGCGCGCCATGGCCAACGGTGAGGGTGTCCTGCCGGGTGATCTGCTGGGCAAGCTCCTCGACCACGTCAGCTCCCTCCAGCGCACGGTCCTCGACCCCCGGGGGCTCACCCTGTCCACGCTCACCGCGCGCGAGGCGGAGATGATCCGGCTGGTCTCGGAGGGCTGCGACACCGCGGAGATCGCGCAGAAGACCTCGTACTCGGAACGCACCGTCAAGAACGTGCTGCACGAGGTCGCGACCCGCCTCGAACTGCGCAACCGGGCCCACGCGGTGGGCTACGCGATGCGCCACGGGCTGATCTGAGGGAGGGGCGCCCGCCGCAAAGGGCAGCGGTCCCTTCCCCCGGGCGGGGTACTCGCGGCCTGTTCTCCGTCCCCGCGCGAGCGCGAAGCTGGCCGGTGGAGCGTCGATCGAGAGACTGTGAGGTGGGCCGTGACCGGCACTGCTGGCCCGGCGAAGCATTCCCGGCTGGGCCGACTGACCGGCGCGGTGGTGCTGTTGGCGCCGCTGCTGCTGGTCGGCTCGGCCGCCGCACCGGACGGGGCGGGCCAGGCCGTCGCCGCCCCCGCGGACGTCGACCCGGCCCAGGCGGGGCGCATCGCCTTCGCCGGCACCGACCACCGCAGCCTCGGGCGGGCCAACGACCAGGACCACACCGACCCGCTGTTCGGCGACGGGCCCGCCCACTACGACCAGGACCCCTCCGCCCGCGGTGACGTCCTGGTCTTCACCAGCCTGCGCGACAGCGCCAAGCCCCAGGTGTACCTGCGCGGCGCGGACGGGTCGGTGCGCCGGCTCACCGAAGGCCGGGACGCGGCCCGCCCCGAACTCTCCCCGGACGGACGGACCGTCGTCTTCGACTCGGCGGAGCCCGGACCCGGGGGCACGGTCCAGCGCGACCTGTGGTCGGTCGGCGTCGACGGCTCGAATCTGCGGCAGCTCACCGACACCGCCGACAACGAGGAGTCCCCGACCTGGTCCCCGGACGGCACGCGGATCGCGTACGCCTGCGACGGCGACACCGTCCTCGGATGGCAGATCTACGTGCGGGACGTCGCGGGCGGTCCGCAGACCCGGATCAGCGACGCCGGGGCCGGCGACGCCACCGAGCCGTCCTGGAACCCGGGCACCGACCCCGCCGACCGGAACCTCGTCGCGTACACCCTCACCACCAACCCCGACCCGAACGTCGACGACGGCACCGAACTGCGCGCCACCGAAGGCCTCGGCACCGACCGCCCGCTGCTGGCCGGCGGGCACGCCGAATGGGGCACCCGGTCGGCCTCCTGGCTGCCCGACGGCAAGAAAGTCGTCTTCCTCAGCCCGTACCACACCTGCGGCTGCGACGACTTCGACCACGTCTACCGGGTGACCGCCTTCGACGGGAACCCGCCGGAGCAACTGGTCAACGAGAACCGCGAGGTGGGGCCGCCCACCTGGTTCGCGCCGGCCGGGACCGTCGTCGTCCCCCGGATCACTCCGGACCCCGAGACCGTCAAGAAGCCCGACGAAGTGCTGTCCGCCGCGCAGATCGTGACCCTCCAGGACGTACGGCAGGACGGCTCCGACCCCCGCGACCTGGGGCTCACGATCCTCAAGGAGGACCCGGAGGCGCGCACCGACCAGGGCGCCGCCGTGGACCGCCTGTTCAACCCGCGCCCGGGCTTCGACCCCTGGACCGAACGGCAGAGCTACACCCCCGACGGCCGCCGTATCGTCGTCACCCGCTTCGAGGACACCGACGCCGGGCGCATCGAGCGGATCTGGATGGCCGACGCCGACGGGAGGAACGCGGCGGCACTGCCGCTCGCCGGGCGCGGCCCGAACGACTGGGACACCGACCCCGCCTTCTCGCCCGACGGCACCAAGCTCGCCTTCACCCGCACCTCGCCCGGCGGCACCGGTGACGCGGCGGGCCCGAGCCGGATCCTCGTCGCCGATGTCGCCAGCGGTGAGATCCTCGACGAGATCCGGCCGCCCGAGGGCCAGCAGACCGGCGGCGACGCCCAGCCGACCTGGTCCTCCGACGGAGTCAACCTCGCCTTCACCCGTAACCACGTCATCAACGGCAACGGCGGCAACAAGCACATCTGGGTCGTGCCGGTGGCCGACCTCGGCAACCAGCGCGACCTCAGCGCCACCATCTGCCCCGGCGCCTGCGACGTCATCGACGACAGCCCCGCGTTCTCCCCGGACGGCCTGAAGGTCGCGTTCAACCGCAAGGACGGCGGGGGCAGGGTCAACCAGCAGGCCGGCGTCATCGTCAAGCCCCTGCGCGGCGGCGGCTGCCGTGTCGTGCTGCCCTCCGTCCAGAAGGACAACCCGGCCGGCTGCGACCTGCCGATCCCCGACACCTCCGCGACCGGCCCCCACCAGCCCCGCGACGTGGCCTGGACCCCCGACGGCGACCGGCTCGTGTTCACCGCGCGCCGCGAACTCGCCCCGAACTCCATGGAGCAGCTCTCCGTCCTCGACATCGCCTCCGGAGACCTGACCCCCGTCGACAACACGCACGCCGGACGGCAGAAGGAGCCCGCCCTCCAGCAGTCCGTCGACCTGTCACTCACCGCCCCGCCCACCCAGCCCGCCGTGGAGGTCGGCTCCGACACCGAGGTGACCATCACCGTCACCAACCGGGGACCCGCCCCCTCGCCCGGCACCACCCTCACCGTCGACGCCCCGCCCGGCGTACGGCTGGAGGAACTGACCACCGACGGCGGGACCTGCGAACCCGGCACCCCCCAGTGCGCCCTCGGCATCGTCCCGCCCGGCGCCGACGTGAAGATCACCGCCCGGCTGACCGGCGTCACCACCGGCATCCAGCGCGTCAACTGGTCCGTCACCGGGGCCGTCATCGACCCCAACCCCACGGACAACGCCACCGGAACGATCGTCCCGGTCGAGGACGCCCCGCCGCCCACCCCGCCCCCGACCACGCCCCCGCCGACCACGGCTCCGCCGTTCCCGACCCCCACGCCGACGACTCCGGCACCTACCCCGCCGCCGACGACCACCCCGCCCCCGCCGCCGGCCCCCGCACCCCCGCCGCCCGCGCCCGAGGCCGGACCCGCCGTCACCGTGCGGGCCCAGCCCAGCCCCGGCTACGTCGGCGGCAAGGTGGTCGTCACGTACACCGTGCGCAACGGCAGGAACGCCCTGGCCACCGGCCTCCGGCTGGACCTCGGACTGCCCCGGGGCATCCCCGCCGGAGCCCTCCCGGCGGGCTGCGCCCGCGGTGCGTGCACGCTCCCCGACCTCGCGCCCCGCGCGTCCACGGTCATCAGCGTCGTCCTCTCGCCCGACAAGGCGCTCCGTACGACCATCACCGCGTCGCTCACCACCACCGGCACCGACGCCGACCTCCGCGACAACGTCTCCCGGATCCCGCTGCGCATCCTGCAACCCCGGATCATCGCGGTGCCCGAGGTCGGCAAGCCCGGCTTCGTCACCTCCGTACGCGGCAAGGACTTCCCGCCCGGCGCGCCCGTCACCCTCAGCTGGAAGCCCGGCATCACCGCCGCGGCCGCCCCGACCCGGCCGCTGGGCGACGGCACGTTCATCGCCCAGCTCCTCATCCTGGCCAAGGACGAGACCGGGCCGCGCGACATCATCGCCAAGGGCCCCGGGTTCAGCCCGGTGAAGACGGACTTCCTCGTCGTGCTCGGCACCATCACCCCGCCCGACACGGTGATCCGCCGATGATCCACGAAGTCGACGAAGGGCTCCGGCTGTTGCTGGCCGAGGCCGGACTGGAGGACAGCGGCGTCGACCTCGTCTTCGACGCCCCGACGAAGGACTGGTCCGCCCGCCGCAACGCCCCGACCATCAGCGTCTTCCTGCACGGCATCCGTGAGGACGCGGGCCGTCGGCGTACCGGCACGGCGGAGACGCACGACGAGGAGGGCGTGATCACCGGGTGGCGGACCCCGCCGCGCTGGTTCGAGCTGACCTATCTGGTCACTGCCTGGACCAACCGGCCGCAGGACGAACACCGGCTGCTCTCCGAGGTGTTGCGCACCCTCGTCCGGGCGGACACGCTGCCCGCCCGGCTGCACACCGGCAGCCTCGCCGAACTCGGCCTGACCGTCGAGCTGGAGGCGGCGGGCCCCGGAGCCGGCGGCCCGTCCGCCTCCGACGTCTGGTCCGCGCTCGGCGGCGAACTGAAGGCCGCCATCGACCTCCGGGTCCTCGCCCCGCTGGCCGGCGAACGCACCGCCGCCGGCCCGCCGGTCACCGAGGGCCTGGTCATGAAGGCCGCGCCGCACGTGGACGGCGACCCCGGCGACCCGGGCCGCCGCCTGCGCTACGGCGGGGCGACCGATCCCGGCGGGCAGGGCTTCGCCGCACCCCGGGAACGGCGACTGCCGCCCGGCCGACGCAGGCGGGGGAACGCCGCACGATGACGTCCGCAGTACAACAGGTGCAGCAGGAAACTGAGTTGAGCGGCATCGAGGTGCTCTGGGAGCGGCTCGGCCGCGTCGAGCAGCGGGTCCGGGAGGCCGTCGCCGCCCGCCGCGCCGTCGACCCGGACCCCGACGACCCCTACCGGGGGCAGTACCTCACGCCCGAGGCCGCGAACCGGATTCTGGAGACCCGCGACGCGTTCACACCCGTACCGGCGTACGGGGACGGGGCGGCGTCCGGTGCGGAAGACGGCGGTCGGCTCGGCGGACTGGCCGAACGCTTCGGTCTGACCCCACCGGACGTCGACGTCCTGCTGGTCGCTCTCGCCCCGGACATCGACCCCCGGTTCGAGCGGCTGTACGGCTACCTCAACGACGACCTCACCCGCCGCCGCCCCACCGTCGGCCTGGCCCTGGAGCTGTGCGGGCTGCCCGCCGCAGGCGCCGGCCGCTTCCGGTTCTCGCCGTCAGCGCCGCTCGTCGCAGGCGGCCTGCTGGAGATCGCCGACGCCGAACGGCCCCTGCTCTCGCGCCTGTTGCGTGTACCGGACCGCGTCACCGCGTACCTCCTCGGCGACGACGCGATCGACGGCCGACTGCGGGGGATCGTCCGGGAGGCCGAGCAGCCGACGGAGCCGGACGAACGGCCCGAGGTCCCCCGGGTCGCGGCCGTCCTCGGCACCGGCAGCGGCCTGGTCCACCTGCTCGACCGGGGCGGCGACCCGCACGGCCTCGCGGTCGAGGCCCTGCGCACCGCAGGGCGGCGCCCGCTCGTCGTCGACGTCGCCGCGCTCGCCACCACGCCCGAACCAGCATCGTTCGTAATGGCGTTGGCGACGGAAGCGCGCCTCGGCCGGGCCGGGGTGGTCCTCGGCCCGCTCGAAACACTCGCCCCCGAACGCCCCGAGGGGGCCCGGCTGCTCGGGTCCCTCTGCGCGGCGCTCGGCACCACGCCCCTCATCGCGTACGGGAAGAAGAACTGGGATCCCCTGTGGACCCCGGAGAGCCCGGTGCCCGTCACCGTCCCGCCGCCCGGCCCCGACGGCATGGCGCGGCAGTGGCGGCGGGCCCTCGCCGACGCGGGCCGTTCGGTCGGCCTGTCCGCCGCGCACGCCACCGCCGACGACACGCTGATCGAGGCGGCCGCCGCCTACCGGCTCGACTCCGGACAGCTGCGCCGGGCCGCGACCGTCGCCACCCGGCTGGCCGTCCTCGGGCCGCGGCCCGTCACCCCGGAGGACCTGCGGGCGGCGGTCCGCGCCCAGAACGGCGCGGGCCTGGAAAGGCTCGCCCGCCGCATCGAACCCGGCGTCGGCTGGGACGACCTGGTGCTGCCCCCGGCCACCCGCACCCAGCTCGCCGAACTCGCCCTGCGCGCCCGCCACCGCGAGACGGTCCTCGGGCAGTGGCGGATGCGGCCGGGAGGCGGCCGGGGGAGAGGCGTCATCGCCCTGTTCGCCGGGGAGTCCGGCACCGGAAAGACCATGTCCGCCGAGGTGGTCGCCGCCGAACTGGGCATGGAGCTGTACGTCGTGGACCTCTCCACGGTGGTCGACAAGTACATCGGGGAGACCGAGAAGAACCTGGAACGCATCTTCGTCGAGGCGTCCGACGTCAACGGCATCCTGCTGTTCGACGAGGCCGACGCGATCTTCGGCAAGCGCTCCCAGGTCAACGACTCCCGCGACAAGCACGCCAACATGGAGTCGGCCTACCTGCTCCAGCGCATGGAGTCCTTCGACGGCATCGCCGTGCTCACCACCAACCTCCGGGCCAACCTCGACGAGGCGTTCACCCGCCGCCTCGACGTGATCGCGGAGTTCCCGATGCCGGACGCCCGCCAGCGCCTCGCCCTGTGGGACCGCTGCCTGGGCCCGGCGATCCCGCGCGACGCCACGCTCGACCTGGAGTTCTGCGCGGACCGCTTCGAGCTGGCGGGCGGCTCGATCCGGGCGTGTGCGGTGACCGCCGCCTACCTCGCGGCGGAGTCGGGGGCCCCGCTGACCATGGACCAGCTCGTCACGGCGGTGCTCCAGGAGTACCGCAAGCTGGGGCGACTGGTGCTGGAGAGCGAGTTCGGCCCCTGGCTGGCGAAGGAACGGGCGCGCGCCGGGCGGTAGTTCGTACGGTACCGGTGCGGGGGCCCGCGCCGGGCGGTAGTTCGTACGGTACCGGTGCGGGGGCCCGCGCCGGGCGGTAGCTCGTACGGTACGGATCCGGGGCCCGCACCCTACGCCGATCCGGGCCCGTGCCCGTACACCGTCAGAACGCCACCGCGTCGCGGATCAGCGGGCAGGTCATGCAGTGCCCGCCGCCCCGGCCCCGCCCCAGCTCCGCGCCGACGATCGTGATGACCTCCACCCCGGCCCGCCGCAGCAGGGCGTTGGTCTGGGTGTTGCGGTCGTACGTGAAGACGACACCGGGTTCCAGGGCCACCGCGTTGTTGCCGCTGTCCCACTGCTGGCGCTCCGAGGCGTAGACGTCGCCGCCCGTCTCGATCACCCGCAGCTGGGGCAGGCCCAGGGCGCGGGCCACGACCTCGGTGAACGGCGTCGAACCCTCGTCGGTGATCTCGATCCCGGGCGCCCGGTCCGACGGCCGCAGCGAGAAGGTGTGGACGCCGTCCATGATGCGCGGGTACAGCGTGACGATGTCCCGGTCCGCGAAGGTGAACACCGTGTCCAGGTGCATCGCCGAGCGCAGCTTCGGCATCCCGGCGACGATGACGTGCTCGGCCGCCCCCTGCGCGAAGAGCGCCGCCGCCACCTGGGTGATCGCCTGGCGGGAGGTCCGTTCGCTCATGCCCATGAGGACGACGCCGTCCCCGACCGGCATGATGTCGCCGCCCTCGAACGTGGCCCGGCCCCAGTCCTCCTCGGGGTCGCCCCACCAGATCGTGGACCCCCGGAAGTCGGGGTGGAAGGTGTAGACCGCCTTCATCAGCAGGGTCTCGTCGTGCCGGGCGGGCCAGTAGAGCGGGTTGAGCGTGACCCCGCCGTAGAGCCAGCAGGTGGTGTCCCGGGTGTAGAGGGTGTTGGGCAGCGGCGGCATCAGGTACTCCCGCGCCCCCGTGCCCTCCCGGGCCAGCCCCACGTACGCCGAACGGAACTCCTCCGGGAGATCGGCGATGGCCAGGCCGCCGATGAGATGGTCGGACAGCCGGCGCGGGGTCAGGGTGTCGAGGAAGGCGCGGGTGTCGTCGACCAGTCCGAGGCCCACCTCGTTCGCGTCGATCTTCCGGTCGAGCAGCCAGGACCTGGCCTCCGGGATCTCCATGGTGGCGGCCAGCAGGGCGTGCAGTTCGACGACCTCGACCCCCCGTTCGGTGAGCTGGGCGACGAAGTCGGCGTGGTCCCGCTGGGCGTTCTCCACCCACATCACGTCGTCGAACAGCAGATCGTCGGAGTTGGTCGGGGTCAGCCGGCGATGGGCCATGCCGGGGGCGCAGACCAGGACCTTGCGCAGCCGCCCCACTTCGGAGTGGACGCCGAGGGTGGAGGCGGGGTCGGTGCTGCTCACGATGGGCCTTTCACTCGATGACACGGGGGTGCTGTCCGTAGGGGGCCGGTGCTCACAGCTCGATCCAGCCGACGGCCAGCGCCGCGACGCCGACGGCGGCACCGGCCACCGTCACCGCGCAGATGACCGCCTCGCCGGGGGAGAAGAGCCTGCGTCCCTGTTCCCTGCGGGACTTGACGAAGAGGAAGGTCGCCGGGGCGTAGAGGATGAAGGAGACGAGGACGAACTTCGGCCCGGCCGCGTACAGCAGGAACGCGGTGTAGAGCGTCGCCACGACGGCGATGACCAGCTCACGCCGGGTGGAGCGCCCCACCGCGCCCCAGCGTTCCGGACGGCCCGCGACCTTCACCGCGAAGCCGGCGGCCAGCAGGAACGGGATCAGGCTCAGCGCGCTGGTCAGATCGAGGGCGAAGGTGAACGCGTCGTCGGACAAGAGCGTCACCACGAGCACGATCTGACTCAGACACGTGGTCAGGAGCAGCGCGTTCTCGGGTACGTCCGCCGCGGTCGACTGCCCGAGGAAGCGCGGCATGTCCTTGTCCTTGGCGGCGACGAAGAGGACTTCGGCGGCCATCAGGGTCCAGGCCAGATAGGCGCCCAGCACCGAGACGATGAGGCCGACGCTGATGAAGACCTTCCCCCACGTCCCGACCGCCGACTCCAGCACCTCGGCCATCGACGGCTGCCGCAGCTCGGCGATCTCGGCCATCGGCAGCAGTCCGTAACTGACGATCGTGACCGAGGCGAAGATGGCGAACACGCTCAGGAAGCCCAGGACGGTGGCCCGGCCGACGTCCTCGCGGCGCTTGGCGTGCCGTGAGTAGACGCTGGCGCCCTCGACGCCGAGGAAGACGAACACGGTGGCGAGCATCGTCCCGCGGACCTGGTCGAAGAGGGTGCCGGCCTCGTCGGTCCCGCTGAAGTTGTCGGCGAAGACGGACGGTTCGAAGTAGAACAGCGCCAGCACGACGAAGAGGAGGATCGGCACGATCTTCGCGACGGTGACGATCCGGTTGATCGCCGCCGCCTCCTTCACGCCTCGCCGGATCAGCAGGAAGAACCCCCACAGCCCCACCGAGGAGACCACCACCGCCGTCACCGTGTCGCCGTCGCCCAGCACCGGTGCCACCGCGCCGACCGTCGACATGATGAGCACCCAGTAGGTGACGTTGCCGACGCAGGCGCTGGCCCAGTAGCCGAAGGCGGAGAAGAAGCCGAGATACTCCCCGAACCCGGCCTTCGCGTACGCGTAGACCCCGGCGTCCAGGTCCGGCCGCCGCACGGCGAGAGCCTGGAAGACGAAGGCGAGCATCAGCATGCCCGTCCCGGCGACCGCCCAGGCGATCAGGGCCCCCGCGACCCCGGTCTCCTGCGCGAACCGGCTCGGCAGCGAGAAGACTCCGGCCCCGACCATCGAGCCGACCACCATCGCGGTGAGGGTCGGGAGCGTCAGTTTGGCGGCCGGTCGGGGCGGGGCCTCGGGGTGGCTCATGGTTTCCCTCGTCGATGCGGTCATCGGCCAACCAGGGAAAGCTAGCAATATATCGGGCGATTTGTCCCGGAGTGGGGGGCGGTGGCGCGACCGGGGGCCGCTCGCAGATCGTGCGAGCGGCCCCCGGCCGGTTCTGTGAGGGGTGTCTCCCCTTGGCGCCTTCGTGGGTGCCTAGTTGGTGTTGAGCGTCAGCCCGTAGTAGCGGAGGGCGTCGTCGAGCGGCTGGAAGTAGGAGGAGCCGCGCGAGTTGACCCCGCCGGTGCACTGCTGGTCGATCGGGCCGCCTGAGGTCATGCCCTGGGCCTGGTTCCCGGAGATGTACGCGCCGCCGCTGTCGCCGCCCTCGACGCAGACGCTGGAGGTGGCCAGGCCGCTGACGACCGTGTCGGGGCCGCCGTTGAGGTCGACGTAGGTGACGGTGTTGTTGTACGAGCCGATCGTGCCGCAGGTCCAGCCGGTGGTGGCGCCGGACTTGCAGACCGCGGCGCCGGACGAGGCGCGAGTGCCGCCGCGGACGGCGACCGGGCTGCTGTTGCCCCAGGTGCCGACGCTGGTGGTGATGGAGTGACCGGAGTTGATGGTCAGGATGCCCATGTCGACGCTGCGGGTGCCGAGCGCGTACCGGCTCCTGTAGCCCTGGGCGAAGGCCGCCCCGTCGTAGCGCAGGGTGTTCGTGACGCAGTGCCCGGCGGTCACCAGGTACTGCCTGCCGGAGCTGTCCCGGGCGCCGTAGCCGACGGAGCACCACTGGGTGGTGTTGTTGAACGTCATCTTGCTGCCGGGGTAGATCGCGGCCTTGGCCTCCAGCTTCTCCTGACCGCGCACGATCCGGACGGCGGAGCCGTGCTCGGCGGCCCTGGCGAGGAACGCCTTGGCGGCGGCTCCCCGCTCGTTGTTGACCTTGACGGTCACCTGGTCGGCGGGCAGGTCCACGGACCAGGCGACCACACCCGAAGGAGTCTTCCCGGCGGCGAGGCGGTCCAGCTCGGCCTTGATCCTGTCGAGTGCGGCCTGGCCTCTGGCGGGCACGCGGGCATCGAGGCCGGTCTTCTCGATCCGGGCCGCCTCGGCCTGGTCGCCGGCGTTGACGGTCAGTCGGCCCGAGGCGTCGAAGAACGCCCCGTCGCCGGATATGCCGCGCTTCTGCAGACCGGCGAGCTCGGCCTGCTGGGCGTCCTGCCGGTCCAGCCGGTCGGCCGCGGCCTTCTCGCTCACACCGAGCGAAGCGGCCAACGCCCGGACCATCTCGGGCTGGTAGCGGGGCGTGGTCGCCGCGTCCTGTGCCTGGGCCATGCTCTGGGTGCCCAGAACCGTGGCGGCCGAGAGCAGGACGCCCGCGGCGGCAAGGCTGTACTTACGTGTGTTGCGCACGCTGATTCCCTCCGGATGACAGCCGGAGACCCGTATGGGGGTGAAGCGCCGGGCCCTGGCCGACAGCGAGTTCAGAACTCGCCGCGAGCCGAACTATTGAGGTCCCGGGTTTGCCGGGATACCCGGAGCGGCGCATTCACGGATACGCGGATAATGCGAAGGGAGCTTCCGAGGCTCACAGCGCCTCAGAGCCGACGGAGTTCCCACTTCCCACAGCTGCCAGATCGCGTCCTCGGCGAGGAGATGCCGCCCAGGACGGTGGAACGCTTACGACATGACGCTGTTCGTGCCGGACGGGAATCAGGGGAGCGTCTTCGCGATCGTGTCCTGGGCCGCCCGGAACCGCTGAACGGCCTTGCTGCGATCGGTGAACCGCGGCAGGCTGCGCTTCTGGTACGTCGTCAAGTCGCGCTTCTCGACCAGCTCCACCCGGAACAGGCCGTCCTTCTCCCACTGCTCCCGCAGCGGACGCGCCTCGACGGCGGCGATCCCGTTGGGGTGGCCGAGCTTGATGCGTACCGGAGTGCTGACGCCGGCGGACCGCAGGCGTTCGGCCGCATACGCGGCATCGGCCTCCGGGGAGCGGTCGGAGAACGCCGTGCTGTTGCGGGACGAGTGAGTAAAGCGGTGTCGCCCGCTGCGGCGCGCGTCGCCCTGGGACCGCGGCGACGGGCACGCGGCTCGCCCGCCGTCGCCGGGCTCCGGTCGGCCGGATGCGGGGGCGAGCGCGGCCGGGATCGCCCCTCGGGCGCCGGGATACGTACGGGGCGCGCACGAAATACGTATAGGTGATCGGGTCATTCCGGATATTGAGGGCCGGACGCACCTCGTACGTTGGAGTTACCGCGACACCGAGGAGATGGCGTCATGGCCGAGCTCTACTTCCAGGTCAATGTCCCCACCCGGAACACCGTGCAGCCCGACCGGTGTGGCCTGCACGTCTTCACCGGGTGCGCGGAGACCGAGTCGGACGCCCTGCGCATCGCGCGCGAGGCGTGCGACGCGGCGGTCGCCGCACAGCAGGCCGGCTTCGCCATCCCGCGCCGACGCCCGGACGGCTGGGGAGCGCGCGGCGTACGTTCCGGCTGGGTGTTCGACTGGGCGGCGGCGACCGTGGCCGTCTGGGAGCACGACCGGACCTTCTGGGCCGCCAGGTCCTTTCTGCCTCTGGACACCCCTCGGAGCCGGTGAGCCCGGAGTACGAGACCTCGGAGCCGGCGCCCTCAGAGCCGGTGGGCGAGGTCGCGGCGGGAGAGCGCGCCGGTCTTCCGCAGGGCACCGGCGATGTGCTGCTCCACGGTCCGCGGGGAGAGATGCAGGGTCGCGGCGATCTCCCGGTTGGTGAGACCGGAGGACGCGAGCTGGGCGACCTCCGCCTCCCGTGGGGACAGCTGGTCGGAGTGCGACGGACGTCCGGGCGGGCGGCCCTTCTTGGCCGGCTGCCGGGTACGCAGCAGGGCCCGGGCCCGCGTCGCGTCCCAGACGGCGCCGAGGTCGGCGAAGTGCTGGGCGCAGGACTCCAGTTCGGCGATGGCGGAGGCGGTGGTGGCGGGGTCCGGGGGCTTTCCGGACCTGCCGAGGCCGCCGGTCCGGTCCGGCCCTCACCCGCGCCGGCCTCCGCTGACTCCCCGGTGCCGCCTTCCGCGCCGCCCGCCGCGTCCGCCGCGAGCACGCACCGCGCCGCGCACTCCGTGGCCAGTGCCTGGCTGTAGGGGCGCGGAAGCTCCGCATAGGCCGCTGCCGCCTCCCGGTACGTCTGTGCGGCTTCCGGCAGGCCGTCCGGCCGCCCCGCGGCCAGGGCCTCGCTCTCCGCGAGTACGGCCCGGCTCCAGGCCAGCGCGGCCCTGGCGGCGGGCGCGTCCGCATCGCCGAGGCCCTCGTCGAAGTCCCGGACCATGGCGCGGGCCGTGGCCGTGTCGCCCGCCCGCGCCAGGGCTTCCACGGCCCACGGCGCGAGTTCCGCGGCCCAGGGCCACACTCCCTTCTCTGCGACCACCGTCCACGCCGCCCGTGCCTGTTCCGCCGCGTCGGCCACCTCCCCTCGGGCCAGCGTCAGACGGATCACGGCGCCGGCCGCCGTCGCTCCCAGGGGCACCGGCAGGTTCTCCGTACCGAACGTTCCGCGCTGGGACAGCCAGGCCCGGGCCTCTCCCCAGTCCCCCTGGGCGACGGCGAGCAGGCCGCGTACGACGTAGGCGTCGGAGGAGAGGAACGGCATGTCCGCCGTGTCGGCGACGAAGTCCTCGCACCGCTTGGCCAGGCCCAGCCACTGGCCGGTCCACCACTCCTGGAGCAGCCGTGTCCCCGAAGCGCTGTGCTCCGTGTACGGTGCGCCGCTGCGCGTGGCCAGCTCGCGCCCCTCGGTGAGCAGACCGTCCACGCGCCGGTAGAAGCCGAGCCAGACGGCGGAGTCGGCGGCGTTGCACAGACCGCGCGCCGCCTGCCGGGCGCAGGCAGGGTCCGTGCTCTGTACGGGCAGCCGCTCCACCAGGTCCCAGGCCTCAGGGTCGGCCCAACTCATCGCGAGCCCCACGTGGTTGGCCAGGACCGCCGTCCGCATGGCGTCGTCCCCGCTGTCGTCCGCGGCGGCCGCCGCCTTGATCAGCCACCCCCGGTGGACGTCGAGGGAGGCGCCCGGCCAGTAGGGGGTGACCAGGGCCGCCATGGCGCGGGCGGCCAGCACCGACCGCACCTCGCGCAGTTCGGCGGCGGCGACCTCCAGGACCCGCCAGCCCTCGGCGAACCGGCCCATCTGGTTGGAGAGCATCAGCCCCAGGTCGAGCCGCAGCTCCCCGCGTACGGCCGGCGGAAGGTCCGCGTCCCGCACGATCTGCTCCAGCACCTCCACGGTCTGGTCGGAGCGCAGCCCGGTCACCGCGTTACGGGCCAGCAGCGGCGCCAGCCGGGCCCGGGCCTGCGGGGGGATGCCCGGGGTGGCGAGCGTCCGCTCCAGCAGAGTGATCGCCTCCTGGTGCCGGCCGGACGCCGCCGCCGACTCGGCCGCCTTCTCCACCGCCCTGAGCCAGCCCCGGTGCTCGCCGGCCGCCCGCTGGTGTGCGCCCACGGCGGCCCACGGCACGGGCTGCCTGCGGCTGAGCACACCCGCCGCGCGCCGGTGCAGATCCTGCCGTACGGGACCGGGCACGGTGTCGCGTACGGTGTCGGCCACCAGCGGCACGGCGAAGCCGTAGCGCCCCTCGCCCAGCTCCGCCAGCGCCGCGCTCCCCAGGGCCCGCAGCAGCGCGTCGGCCCCCGGTACGGCCCCGAGCCCCGACACCGCGATCAGCTCGTCCCGCGCGGCGGGCCCGTCCAGGACGGCGGCCGCCCAGACCAGCGGCCGGTGCGCCGGGGACACCGCGTACGTACGGCTGAGCACCAGCTCCGCCAGCCGGCCCGGCACCCCGGCCGCTGCCACCTCGGCGGCGGTGCCGGTGAAGGCGGGCCGCTGTTCCCGCAGCATGGCCAGCAGATCGACGACCGCCCGGGGAACCCCACCGGTGCGCTCGCGCAGCGCGCTCACGGCCTCGGCCGTACAGCCCTCGCCCAGCACCTCCGCGGCGGCCCGGCGGACGCGGTCCTCGTCCCAGGGCGCCAGACGGTCCCTCAGCACCGTCAGCCGGAAGGGGTACGTCATGGCGTTGCCGCCCAACGGCATACCGGGGACGGGGAGTTCCTCGGGGCGGTAGGTCACGGCGGCCGCCGATCCGGGCTCCATCCCCGCCAGCACCCGGCGCAGCCGGCGCAGTTCGTCCTCGTCCGCCCGGTGGACGTCGTCCACCAGCAACAGGGTCGGCTCCCGCCAGACCTCGCCCTCCGCCGGCTCCGGCCGCCCGCCGTCGGCCCCGCACCGCCACCACAGGCGGGCCGCATCCGGCGTCTCGGGCAGCTCGGCCAGCTCGCGCAGCAGATGCGTCTTGCCGAGACCGGCCGCGCCTTCGACGAACAGCAGCACCGGCCCGGCGTCGGAGGCGGCGAAGGCGCGGGCGAGGGACCGTCGGGCAGAACCACACGTCGCGATCACGTCGCCACCCTCGCTCTCCGTCGTCCCGCGGCCCGGGCCCACCACAGTGATGCCCAGGCCCATTCTCGGCGAACGACAACGGACGTACCTCTTCACGGACAGTCGCCCGCGGTCACGGTCCGCGCAGGCGGGGGATGCGGATGCCCGGGCGTACGGAAGGCCCTTCGGCGAAACGGCGCGCAGCGGAGCACGCCCGGCCGACTGCTGACCCGCAGGGCGCAGGGCCCTTCCGGCTGGGACCCGGGAGGGCGACGCGCGCAGGTTCCTTCCGCAAGCCCGGTCACCGCGGCCCGAAGCTATGCCGCCCCCGCGCTCCTTTTACATCCGTGGAGCCGCATGCACGGATACCTGATCAACTGCTCCGGCCGCCCGGTGCGAGGCGGGTGGCCAGGCCGTCGAGGATCCGTTCGAGTCCGTAGGTGAAGCGGCTCTCGCGCATCTGCCGCAGATCCGTGTCCTGGCCGAAGTCCGGGCTGCGGTCCGCCACCCATTCCCGTTCGGGGACGCCGCTGCGGGCGATCAGCGAGAGGTAGGCGGCCTCGGTGGTCGCGCTCCCGATGACATAGGACATGAGGGCCCCCGCGGCCTGGTCCTCCTCGCCCGCGGGGAAGCCGGCCGCCTCGAACTGCGCGAGCAGGCCCGCTGTCGCCCGGGTGGCGTTCGGGCCGATGTGGAGGAGCCCGACCTGGCCGAGCTCGGGGCCGACCCAGGGGTGGCGCAGGACCATCGCCCGCAGGTCGGTGGCTGTACGGGCGACCGTCGCGCGCCACGACGTACGGCCGACGGCATCCGGCGGGTCCAGCTCTCCGAACACCTCGTCCACGGCCAGTTGGACCAGCTCGTCCCGGTTGGCCACGTGGCGGTAGAGGGAGGTGGCCGCGGCCTTCAGGCGGGTGCCGAGCTTGCGCATGCTCAGCGCCTCGACGCCCTCCGCGTCCAGCAGTTCGATCGCCTCGGCCACGATCTGCTCGCGCGTCAACTGCTCTCGCTGTGAGCGGTGCGGACGGGTCCACACCGAGGTGATCGGCTTCGGGTGGGCAGACATACGGACGCACTCCTCATCGGTCGATCCGCAGCTTCGCCCCTCACCCTAGCCGACGCCGTACGCATCTTGCGAACGCCGTTCCCTCATGCGTACAGTGTTCGCATCGCAAGAACGGCGTACGCATCGAGGGGTGGTCATCGTGACGAGCAAGGTGAACGGGAACGACCAGGGCGGCTGGGCTGCCGAAGGCGCATGGGGGACCCGGGACTCCGCCGGCCGCGAGCTGGACCTCGCCCGCTGGCAGGCGCGCCTCGACCAGCTCTGCGCCGAGCACCACGTCCCGGGCGCGTCCGTGGCCGTCCTCGTCGACGGGACCGTCCACGAGCTGGCGAGCGGAGTCCTGCACAGCGGCACGGGCGTGGAGACGACGACCGACTCGGTCTTCCAGATGGGCTCGATCGCCAAGATCTACACGGCCACCCTCGTCATGCGGCTCGCCGAGTCGGGCCAGGTGGAACTCGACGCCCCGGTCACGGACGTGCTGCCGGAGTTCTCGGTCGCCGACCCCGAAGCGACCGGAATGATCACCATCCGTCAGCTCCTCAGTCACACCAGCGGTCTCACGTGCGACTTCAACCATGACAGCGGACGCGGCGACGACTGTCTGGCCGAGTACGTCGAGGCCGCGAAGGACGTGGCGCTCGACTGCCCGCCCGGCAGCGCGATCTCGTACAGCAGCGTCGGCTACAACGTGCTCGGACGGATCGTCGAGGTGGTGACCGGCAAGGTCTGGGACGAAGCTCTCAAAGACCTGCTCCTTACCCCGCTCGGCCTCACGCACACCATGACGCTGCCGGAAGAGGCGCTGGCCTTCCGCGCGGCCATGGGACACCTGGGCGAGCCGGGCCAGGCGCCGGATCCGGCACCGCAATGGGACATGATGCCCCGCTCGGCGGGCCCGTACGGCAGGGTCATCGCCTCTGCGGGCGACCTCGCCCGGTTCGCCGGGATGCACCTCGCCGGTGGCGTGGGGCAGGACGGCACCCGGGTGCTGACCGAAGCGACGGTCTCCCTGATGCAGCGCCGGGCGGTGGACTGCCCCGACAAGTGGACCGTCAGCTCGGACGGCTGGGGCCTGGGCTGGACCCTGTACGACTGGAACGGCGTCGAGGGCTACGGCCACGACGGCGCCTCGATCGGACAGTACGGCTACCTGCGCGTGGTGCCGTCAGCAGGCGTCGCCGTCGCGCTGCTCACCAATGGCGGCGGTGCGCGCGAGGTCTACGCGGCGCTCTACCGCGAACTGCTCGCCGAACTGGCCGGGGTGACCATGCCCGAGCCCTTCGCTCCGTCGGCCACGCCGCCCGTGATCGACTGGACACCGCTCGTCGGGACGTACCGGCGCGAGGGCGTGGTCATCACGGTGACCGAGAGAGACGGCTCCGGGCACGCGCTCTACGAGTTCGTCGACGGCATGAAGGACCTCTCGAAGCCCCTGGAGATCGATCTGCTGCCGGTCACGGAGAACGCCTTCGCCGGTACGGGCGTGGGCTCGGCCTTCAGCACGGACTACACACCGGTCATCTTCTCGACCCTGCCCAACGGCACACGCTGTATCTACATCGGCATGCGCTGCGGCCCCAAGACCGACCCGGCCGACCTGAAGCCGGAAGGTGAGCGGCAGCCCGTCGGCCACTGAGGCTCAGGAGCGCCCACAGCGGACGCCGGTGGGCGGAGAGCGGCGAGGCGACCGCGCCGGCGAACTTCAGACGATGTCGTTGCCGTTCCCGTCCACGAGGTCGAGCCTCAGCGACGGCACGATCTCGTCCACCCGCTGTACGTTCTCCTCCGTCAGCCGGATCTTCTCCCACATCGCCGTCACCACGACCAGGCTCCGCAGGCCGGGCGGGAACACCGCGTACCGCACGAAGCCGGTGGTGCGGCGGCCGAGACCGAGCATGCGCCTGATCTTCAGGGTCGACCGGATCCGCGTCGCCGGGCCGGCGGGCAGCTCCAGGCCGGTCACCTCCGGCTCCCCGACCACCACGCCGTTCTCCCACTGCAGGAGCAGCGGCACGACCTCCTCCGCCGTGGGACGGGGCACGCCCTCGTCGCCGTACGAGTCGATGACGAGGTCCATCAGGGCCTCACCGCTCTCGGCGTAGTACGCCGCTGCCAGCACCGGGGCGTCCTCGTTGAGACTGAGCGCCCGGTCGGCCATGTCGTCGCGGACCGCGCTCTTCTCGATCTCCGGCGACAGCGGGTCGAGGCGGTCGACCGTCTCCCTCGCCAGCGCCTTCGCCGCTGCCTTCGAGCCGTCGGGCAGCGTCAGGTCGACCCAGCCCGGCGTGAGATCGAGGCGGACCGCGAAGTCCTCGGAGAGCGGCGGGACGTCGTCAGGTGTGTTCACAGGGTTCCTTCCACGTCAGCAGGGAAGGCCCTGGAAACGCTGAAAAGGCGGGAACGCGTGGGCAGGGTCCGTCGGCTCAGCACTCGATGATGTTCACCGCGAGCCCGCCCCGCGCCGTCTCCTTGTACTTCACGCTCATGTCGGCCCCGGTCTCCTTCATGGTCTTGATGACCTTGTCGAGGGAGACCTTGTGGCTGCCGTCGCCCCGCAGTGCCATCCGGGCCGCCGTGACCGCCTTCACCGCCGCCATGCCGTTGCGCTCGATGCAGGGGATCTGGACGAGGCCGCCGACCGGGTCGCAGGTCAGGCCCAGGTTGTGCTCCATGCCGATCTCGGCGGCGTTCTCCACCTGCTCGGGGGAGCCGCCGAGGACCTCGGCCAGGGCGCCGGCCGCCATCGAGCAGGCCGAGCCGACCTCGCCCTGGCAGCCGACCTCGGCGCCGGAGATCGAGGCGTTCTCCTTGAAGAGCAGGCCGATCGCGCCCGCCGCGAGGAGGAAGCGGACGACGCTGTCCTCCTTCTCCGCCTCGGTGCAGCCGTGGGACGCGAAGTTCATGTAGTAGTGCAGGACGGCCGGGATGATGCCCGCCGCGCCGTTCGTGGGGGCGGTGACGACGCGGCCGCCCGCCGCGTTCTCCTCGTTGACCGCCATCGCGTAGAGGGTGATCCACTCCATCGCGTGGGCCTGCGGGTCCCCCTCGGCGCGCAGCTGGCGGGCCGAGTTCGCGGCGCGGCGGCGGACCTTGAGGCCGCCGGGGAGGATGCCCTCGCGGGACATACCGCGCGAGACGCAGGCCTGCATGACACGCCAGATGTCCAGCAGACCGGAGCGGATCTCCTCCTCGGTGCGCCAGGCCAGCTCGTTCTCCAGCATCATCGAGGAGATCGACAGGCCGGTCTCACGGGACAGCCGCAGCAGTTCGTCGCCGGTGCGGAAGGGGTGTTTGAGGACGGTGTCGTCCGGCACGATCGGGTTCTCCCCGGCCACCGCGTCCTCGTCGACGACGAAGCCACCGCCGACCGAGTAGTACGTCTTCTCCAGGACGGGAGCGCCCTCGGTGTCGTACGCGAAGACCGTCATGCCGTTGGCGTGGTACGGGAGCGCCTTGCGGCGGTGCAGAACCAGGTCGTCGTCGAAGGCGAACGGGATCTCGTGCATGCCCAGCAGGTTGATCCGGCCGCTTGAGCGGATCTCCTCCACGCGGGTGTCGGCGCTCTCCACGTCCACCGTCTGCGGCGACTCGCCCTCCAGGCCGAGCAGGACCGCCTTGGGCGTCCCGTGCCCGTGGCCGGTCGCGCCGAGGGAGCCGTACAGCTCGGCCCGTATCGAGGCGGTGTGCGCGAGCAGACCCTCGTTCTTCAGGCGGCGCGCGAACATCCGGGCGGCGCGCATCGGTCCCACCGTGTGGGAGCTGGAGGGGCCGATACCGACCGAGAAGAGGTCGAAGACCGAGATGGCCACGGGAGGACTCCTTGGGGGTGGGAAGACGCCGTTGTCTGCCTGGGTGGTGCGGGACAAGCGGGGCAAGCGGGACGAGAAGGACCGGCGGGGGCAAGGAACGGGGCACCGCGCTCACTTTTCTCCAGTGTGCGCGGTGCCCCGTCCGGATGCGCGGAACCGCAGGCCAGGTGCTACTTCAGGCCGGGGTACAGCGGGAACTTCTCGGCCAGCGCGGCGACGCGGGCCTTGAGGTCGTCCGCGTCGTACGACGGCTTGAGGGCGGAGGCGATGATCTCCGCTACCTCCGCGAAGTCCTCGGCGCCGAAGCCGCGGGTGGCCAGCGCCGGGGTGCCGATCCGCAGGCCCGAGGTGACCATCGGGGGGCGCGGGTCGTTCGGGATGGCGTTCCGGTTGACCGTGATGCCCAGCTCGTGGAGCCGGTCCTCGGCCTGCTGGCCGTCCAGCGCGGAGTTGCGCAGGTCGACCAGGACGAGGTGCACGTCGGTGCCGCCGGAGAGGACGGAGACGCCCACCTCGTTGACGTCCGGCTGGACCAGGCGCTCGGCCAGGATCCGGGCGCCGTCCAGGGTGCGCTGCTGGCGCTCCTTGAACTCCTCGCCCGCCGCGACCTTGAACGAGACCGCCTTCGCCGCGATCACGTGCTCCAGCGGACCGCCCTGCTGACCCGGGAAGACCGCCGAGTTGATCTTCTTGGCGAGCTCCTGGGTGGAGAGGATCACGCCACCGCGCGGACCGCCGAGAGTCTTGTGCGTGGTGGTGGTGACGACATGGGCGTGCGGCACCGGGTTGGGGTGCAGCCCGGCCGCGACCAGGCCCGCGAAGTGCGCCATGTCGACCATCAGGTAGGCGCCGACCTCGTCCGCGATCCGGCGGAAGGCGGCGAAGTCCAGCTGGCGCGGGTAGGCGGACCAGCCGGCCACGATCAGCTTCGGCTGGGACTCCTTGGCGAGGCGCTCGACCTCCTCCATGTCCACGACACCGGTCTCGTCGACGTGGTACGGGACCACGTTGTAGAGCTTGCCGGAGAAGTTGATCTTCATGCCGTGGGTCAGGTGACCGCCGTGGGCCAGGTTCAGGCCCATGATCGTGTCGCCCGGCTTCAGCAGCGCGAACATCGCGGCCGCGTTCGCCTGGGCGCCGGAGTGCGGCTGCACGTTCGCGGCCTCGGCGCCGAACAGGGCCTTGATCCGGTCGATCGCGATCTGCTCGACGACGTCGACGTGCTCACAGCCGCCGTAGTAGCGGCGGCCGGGGTAGCCCTCGGCGTACTTGTTGGTGAGGACGGAGCCCTGCGCCTCCATGACGGCGACCGGAGCGAAGTTCTCCGAGGCGATCATTTCGAGGGTGGACTGCTGACGGTGGAGCTCGGCGTCGACGGCGGCGGCGACGTCCGGGTCCAGCTCGTGGAGGGAGGAGTTCAGAAGCGACATCAGGGGGTCCCTTAAGGTCTCAGTTGCCGGAGAACGCGGTGTACTCGTCGGCGGAGAGCAGATCGGCCGGCTCCTCCGCGACGCGCACCTTGAACAGCCAGCCGCCCTCGAAGGGAGCGGAGTTCACCAGCGAGGGGTCGTCCACGACGTCCTGGTTGGCCGCCGTCACCTCACCGGTCACCGGCGAGTACAGATCGCTGACGGACTTGGTCGACTCCAGTTCGCCGCAGGTCTCGCCCGCGGTCACCGTGTCACCGACCTCCGGGAGCTGGGCGTAGACGACGTCACCGAGCGCGTTGGCCGCGTACTCCGTGATGCCGATGGTGGCCACGCCGTCCTCGAGGGCCGACAGCCACTCGTGCTCCTTGCTGTACCGCAGCTGCTGGGGGTTGCTCATGACCTGAATTCTCCTGTACGCGGGGGAGTGCTGATGAACGGTGGTCTTGCGGTGTGAGACGGAGGTACGTCACTTCCGTGACGCCCGCACACTGATATGAAGGTCCGGTTTGTTCCGGAATATCACTTCTGGCGCTTGTAGAACGGCAGGGCGACGACCTCGTACGGCTCGTGCGTGCCCCGGATGTCCACGCCCACGCCCTCGGTGCCCGGCGCGGCGAAGGCCGCGTCCACGTACGCCATGGCGATCGGCTTGCCCAGGGTGGGGGAGGGGGCGCCGGAGGTCACCTCACCGATCACCTTGCCGTCCACGACCACCGGGAAACCGGCGCGCGGGACCCGGCGGCCCTCGGCGATCAGGCCGACCAGCTTGCGCGGCGGGGCGGTCTCGGCGCGCTCGGCGGCGGCCCGCAGCGCCTCGCGGCCGACGAAGTCGCCCTCCTTCTCGAACTTCACGACCCGGCCCAGACCCGCGTCGAACGGGGTCAGCGCGGTCGTCAGCTCGTGCCCGTACAGCGGCATGCCCGCCTCCAGGCGCAGCGTGTCCCGGCAGGAGAGCCCGCACGGGATCAGGCCGTGCGGCGCGCCGGCCTCGGTCAGTGCCCGCCACAGCTGCTCGGCGTGCTCGGGCGCCACGAACAGCTCGAAGCCGTCCTCGCCGGTGTAGCCGGTACGGGCGATGAGCGCGGGGACCCCGGCGACCGTGCCCGGCAGGCCCGCGTAGTACTTCAGCCCGTCCAGGTCGGCGTCGGTGACGGCCTTCATGATCGCGGGGGACTCCGGGCCCTGGACCGCGAGCAGCGCGTACGCGTCCCGGTCGTCGCGCACCTCGGCGTCGAAGCCGCCGACGCGCCCGGTCAGCGCGTCCAGCACGATCTGCGCGTTGCCCGCGTTGGCGACCACCATGTATTCGGCCTCGCCCAGGCGGTAGACGATCAGGTCGTCCACGATCCCGCCGTCCTCCTGGACGATCATCGTGTAGCGGGCCCGGCCGTTGCCGACGGTGGCGATGTTGCCCACCAGCGCGTAGCTCAGGAAGGCCGCGGCCTCGGGCCCGGTGACGGTGATCTCGCCCATGTGGGAGAGGTCGAAGAGACCGGCCCGGGTGCGTACGGCGTTGTGCTCGTCACGCTCGCTGGCGTACCGCAGGGGCATGTCCCAGCCGGCGAAGTCGGTCATGGTGGCGCCGAGCGAGCGGTGCAGCGCGTCGAGGGCGGTGAGACGGGGGGCAGTGCTCATGGGCATGGCTCCAGGGCATGACGACGTCAGGACGGAAATCCTCCCCATCTGTCATCGGAACCTGAGAGGTTCGCCGATAGCCCCTGGCGGGGTATGCCCCTGGAGGGCGCCCCGGTTCAGGGGGCTCGGCTTGCACCTTGGGTGGAGTCGCGGGGCGACTCGCTTTTCAGATCTGCCTCATCCACGCGGTACGGGGCCTGAGAGATTCAAGGGAGGATCTTGCTCCTTCGGCGCCCGGCTCACACTGTGGCCGGAACTCTCCCGCGCGGATTCGAACGGCCGGTATGCAGTTGGCGGGGTCATCATCGCATGCATCGGGCGGGAGTGGGGGGTCCGGTCTCCACTCCGTTCTCCGGGGACGTGAAGCCCCGCGATCGGGGCATGATCCGGCGGCGGGTCCGATGTCGGTTGTGCCGCATTGCCTTTTCTTTACACTTCAGAAGCAGATGTGCGAGACCCGACGGCAGGGGGGATGGCGATGACGTTGCAGCGGTCGGTACCGGCCGCGGGGGTCGCGCACGGCGCGGTGCCCGCCCGGCGCAGCGCTCCCGTGCCGGAGCTGCTGGAAACCCGTGCGCCGGTGGTACGTGACCTGCGCGGGCGCACCGGCTACGGCCCGTACGGCCTCGATCTCACCGCCGGTGACATCGTCGTGGTCTCCGGGCTCCCCGGCAGCGGCAAGTCCACCCTGATCCGGCGGGCCGTGCAGGGGCGTGCCATCGACTCCCAGAACACCCGTGACAGCTGGGCCGCCGCCGTGCCCGGCTTACTGCCGTACGCCCTCTACCGGCCCCTCGTCCGCGCCGCGCACTACCTGGGCCTCCGCAAGGCCCTGCGTTCCGGCGAATCGGTCGTCGTGCACGACTGCGGCACCCAGACCTGGGTACGCCGCTGGCTCGCCCGGCACGCGGTGGCCCGGGGCCGCACCTTCCATCTGATCCTGCTCGACGTGACGCCCGAGGTGGCCCGGCAGGGGCAGCGCGAGCGTGGGCGCGGGGTCTCCGGCTACGCCTTCGCCCGCCACCGGCACGCGGTGGCCCGGCTGCTCCGCGACACCGAACAGGGGCTGCTGCCCGCCGGCTGCACCTCGGCGGTGCTGCTCGACCGGGAGGCCGCGGGGGCGCTCCGCCGGATCTCCTTCACGGACGCCTGAGCTTCCACCGCCCGCTGCGGTTAGGGTGCTGGCCGGAGCAGAGGGCCGCCGCGGCGCGGCCCGGGCGGTTGAGAGAGGGCACAGAGCCAGTGGACATTCCGGCACCCGCACCGGCCCACCCCCAGCAGGGGTGGCCCGCCAACGAGCTCGAAGAGGTGCTGACGGCCTCGCTCGGCGTCCCGGACGCGGGCGGCCGCCTGGTCGAGGTGCTCGGCCGCAGCTCGGTCTGGGTGCCGCTGCCGAACGGCGGCACCCCCGCGAGCGCGGACCTCGACCTGCCGATGATGGAGATCGACGGCGCGGCCTTCGTCCCCGTCTTCAGCTCGGAGGCCCAGTTCCTCAGCTGCGTCGGCAGCCACATGTCCTTCACCGTCGCGCCCGCCCGCGACTTCGCCCGGGGCCTGCCCCCGCAGGTCGGGATCGCCGTGAACCCGGGCGGCGCCGTCGGCATACCGCTGCCGCCGCCCGCCGTCGCCGAACTCTGCCGGGCGGGCCGCACCGCGCTGGACGGGCCCGCCACCGGCGGCCGGGTCCGGCTGTTCGAGCCGGACTGGCAGCACGACCCGGTCGATTTCCTCACCGCCGTGTCCGAGGAGTTCGAGGCCACCGGAGTCGTGAGCACCGCACGCCGCACGCTGGCCAGCATCGAGGGCGGCGACCCGGTCCTCTTCGTCGGCGTCGAGTTCGCCACCTGGGACGGAGCGGGGCAGAGCGCCCCCATGGACGCCATCGGCCGGGCGCTCGGCCGGGTCCAGGTGCCGTGGCCGGTCAACCTGGTCCTGCTCGATGTGGCCCAGGACCTCGTGGGCGACTGGATGCGGGAGAGGGTCCGCCCGTTCTACCGCCGCGAGGGCCACTGAGGGCCATCGGTTCACCGGCGCGAGGTCCGGTGAGGCCCTCGGGACCGGGCGTCGCGGGACCGTGGCGTCAAGTCGGTCCCTGAAGGGGCGCATAAGCTGGTTTGATGGCGTGGTCGCTCCCGTGTGCCCGGGAGCGATGGCGTGAAGGCGACGGATCTGCGACGGATCGACGAGGGGCGGAACCCAGGGTGAGTGCGTCAGGCACCGCGGCGGCCGGAAAGGTGGAGCAGTTGCTCCGCCAGGTGACCCCCGGGCGTTACGACGCCTACGAGGAACTGCTCTCCGCTGTCGCCGAGGGCCGGATCTGGATGCTGCTCTGGCACGGCACGGCCGGCTCGCCGGACGCCCAGTACGGGAACATGGAGATCGACGGCCTCGGGTACGCCCCCTGCGTCACCTCCGCCCAGGAGCTCTCCGCCAGTGGCTGGAACCGGGCCCACGAGCTGGTCACCGGACGCGAGATCGCCCGCGCCCTGTTCCCCGACCGCTGGGGCATCTGGCTCAACCCGCACGCCCCCGGCGGCGGTGTCGGCATCCCCTGGCTCGATCTGCGCCGGATCGCGACCGGCCTGGACCGGCTGCCCGCCGGACCACTCCGGCTGAGCGAACCCGCCATCGAACTCCCGCAGTTCTACGCCCTGCTCACGCAGAACGCCCATCGCACCCCCGCGATCCGCTCCCTGCGCCGCGCCTGGGTGCACCCCGCGGTCGGCGTCCCGTACCTCGCGATCGGCCTCGACCTCTACGACACCGGCCGCGCCGCCGTCGAATCGGTGCGCGAGATGATGCGCCAGTCGGTCGGCGCGGTCCCCGACGGGCTGCCCGTCTCCACCGTCGCGCTCTCCGACGAATACGACCCGGTCGGCATGTGGCTGCGCGCCAACACCCGCCCGTTCTACGACCGCGAGGCCCACGCCCCGGCCGGCCCGCCGCCCGCCGCCGCGCCGGGCTACGGCTACCCGCCGCTGCCGAGCTGAGCCGAAGAGTCCCGAGGGTCCGACGAACCCCCGTCGCGGGGAAGGGCTTTGCCCTCGGTCACCCTCCGTCGAACACCCCTCGATGTCCGGCTTGTTAACTTCCCCCGGGAGGATGTCCCGGAACTGGACGGTTTGTTAACTGTCCGGGTCTCGACTAGGTCTCACCGCTATCCGGACTGTTCTCTTGCGGCAGGCACCGTCTGTAGTGTGCGGCCATCAACCTCACCACATGGCGAACCAGGGGTGGACCCATGCGCATATTCAAGTCCCGGGCTGTCCGGGCGATCACGACAGCGGTCGCTGTCGGTCTGATCGCCACGGGCTGTTCCAGCGATCGGGACGGGGGTGACGCCAAGGGGGGCGACAAGGACACCTTCGTCTTCGCCGGAGCCGGTGACCCCGGTTCCCTCGACCCTGCCCTCGCGAGCGACGGCGAGACGTTCCGCGTCACCCGTCAGGCCTTCGAGGCGCTTCTGGAGCACGAGCCCGGGGGCAGCAAGCTCGTCGGCGGTCTCGCCGAGAAGTGGTCGAGCGACGAGGCCGGCAAGGTCTGGACGTTCAACCTGCGCCAGAACGTGAAGTTCCACGACGGCGAGGCGTTCAACGCCGCCGCGGTCTGCGCGAACTACGACTACTGGTTCAACTGGAAGGGCACGTACCAGTCCAGCGCGGTCTCCTACTACTGGCAGACCATCATGGGCGGGTTCGCGAAGAACGAGGACCCCGAGACGCCCAAGCCGAACTACAAGGCCTGCACCGCCAAGGACGACAACACGGCGGTCATCGAGGTCAACGAGCCCTCCGCGAACCTCCCGGGCGGCTTCTCGCTCCAGGCCCTGGCGATCCACTCGCCGAAGGCCCTCAAGGAGTACGCGAAGCAGGACGCCAGCGCCAAGGGCGACGCGATCACGTACCCGAAGTACAGCCAGGAGGCCGGCACGGTCGCCGGCACCGGCCCGTACAAGATCACGAAGTGGAACAAGGGCAACAAGGAAGTCTCCTTGACGCGCTTCGACGACTACTGGGGCGCCAAGGCCAAGGTGAAGAACCTGGTCTTCCGCACGATCTCCACCGAGGAGACCCGCCGCCAGGCGCTCCAGGCGGGTGACATCGACGGCTACGACCTGGTCGCGCCGGCCGATGTGACGACGCTGGAGAAGGAGGGTTACGAGGTCCCGACCCGTGACGTCTTCAACATCTTCTACGTCGGCATGAGCCAGTCGGCGAACCCGGCGCTGAAGAAGCCCGAGGTCCGTCAGGCGATCACGCACGCCATCGACCGCGAGAACCTCGTCAACACCCAGCTGCCCGAGGGCGGCAAGGTCGCGACCCAGTTCATGCCCGACACGGTCGCCGGCTACTCGGACAAGGTGAAGACGTACCCCTTCGACACCGCCAAGGCGAAGGACCTCCTCAAGCAGGCCGGCGAGGAGAAGCTGAGCATCGACTTCTGCTACCCGACCGAGGTCACCCGCCCGTACATGCCTGCCCCGCAGGACATGTTCGAGCTGATGAAGGCCGACCTGGAGAAGGCCGGCATCACCATCAAGCCGAAGGCCATGAAGTGGGCCCCGGACTACCTGGACGCCACCGAGGCGGGCTCCTGCGCCCTGCACATGCTCGGCTGGACCGGTGACTTCAACGACGGCTACAACTTCATCGGCACCTGGTTCGCCGGGCCGGACAAGCAGTGGGGCTTCAAGGACCAGAAGGTCTTCGACGCCGTGAACGCCGCTTCGAAGATCACGGACCCGGCCGGCCGCACCGAGGCCTACAAGAAGGCCAACGAGGCCATCGCCGAGTACGTCCCGGGCGTGCCGATCTCCTCGTCGCCCCCGGCCATCGCGTTCGCGAAGAACGTCAACCCGCCGAAGGTCTCCCCGCTGACGCAGGAGAACTTCGCCGAGGTCTCCTTCAAGTAATCGCACACCAGCGGGTCCGCCCGGCCACAGCAACCAGGTGGCCGGGCGGACCTGCTTCGACGCACGTGAGAAAGGGGCATGCGGGGTGCTGCGACTCGTCGTCAGAAGACTTCTCCAGCTCATTCCCACCCTGCTCGGCCTGTCGGTCCTGCTGTTCCTCTGGCTGAACCGACTGCCCGGCGGACCCGCCACAGCGATCCTGGGCGAGCGGGCCACCGAAGCCGAAGTGGCGAGAATCAACCGCGCACTCGGGCTCGACGAGCCGGTGCACGTCCAGTACTGGCGCTTCCTCAAGCGCATCTTCGAGCTCGACCTCGGAACCTCCACCCAGACCGGCCAGCCGGTGTGGGACGAATTCACCCGCGCCTTCCCCGCCACCGTGGAGCTGAGCCTCGCGGCGATCCTGATCGCCGTCGTCGTCGGCATCCCGATGGGCTATCTCGCGGCGAAGCACCGCGGCGGCTGGCTGGACGTCGCCTCCGTCTCCGGATCGCTCCTCGGCATCTGCATCCCGGTCTTCTTCCTGGCCGTGCTGCTGCGCGGGATCTTCTCCGTACAGCTTCAGTGGTTCCCGAGCCAGGGGCGGCTCGACTCCGGCATCAACGCCACCGACGTCACCGGATTCGCCGTCCTGGACGGCCTGTTGACCGGCGAGTTCGACGCGAGCTGGAACGCGATCATGCACTTGATCCTGCCCGCCGTCGCCCTGTCCTCGATCCCCCTCGCCGTCATCGTCCGGATGACCCGCGCCAGCGTCCTGGAGGTGCTCGGCGAGGACTACATCCGCACCGCCGAGTCCAAGGGCCTCGACAAGGGCACCGTGCGCGGCCGGCACGTGCTGCGCAACGCGCTGCTGCCGGTGATCACCGCGGTCGGCCTGCTGACCGGCAGCCTGCTCTCCGGCGCGGTGCTCACCGAGTCCGTCTTCGACTTCGGCGGCCTCGGCTCCTTCATCCGTACCGCGATCGACGGCCGCGACTACCCGGTCCTCGTCGGGTTCATCCTCTTCATCGCGATGGTGTACGTGCTGATCAACCTTCTGGTCGACCTCGCGTACAGCATCATCGACCCCAGAGTGCGGGTGCACTGACGTGACGATCCTGACCAACAAAGCAGACAAGATCGACCGTCTCGCCGAGCTGACGCAGAGCTCGGAGGCCGCCACGGGCACCAGCCTGTGGCGCGAGGCGTTCCGCCGGATGCGCTCCAGCAAGATGGCGCTCATCGGCGCGGTCATCATCGGCGCGTTCGTCCTCGTCGCGATCATCGGCCCCTGGGTCGCGCCGCACGGGCCCACCGCGCAGAACTGGCGCAGCGAAGTCTTCCCCAACCAGGGCAAGTTCGTCGGCATGCGCGGCGAGAACTGGTTCGGCCTGGACCACCTGGGCCGCGACATGTTCTCCCGCTGGCTCGTCGGCGCCCGGCAGACGCTGCTCGTCGGTGTGGTCTCCATGCTCATCGGCCTGATCGTCGGCGCGCTGGTCGGTGTGCTCTCCGGAGCCGCCGCCACCCTCGGCGGCAAGGCCGGGCAGCGCGTCGACACCGTGATCATGCGCTTCACCGACATCATGCTGTCGCTGCCCTCGCTGCTGCTCGCGGTCTCCATCGCCGCCGTGCTCGGCCAGTCGCTGACCACCGTGATGATCGCCGTGGGTGTCGTCCAGATCCCCATCTTCGCCCGCCTGCTGCGCGGTTCGATGCTGGTGCAGGGCGGCGCGGACTACGTGCTCGCCGCGAAGGCGGTCGGCATCCGGCGCAAGCGGATCGTGCTCACCCAGATCCTGCCGAACTCGCTGAGCCCCGTGATCGTCCAGGCCACCCTGAGCCTGGCCACCGCGATCATCGAGGCCGCGGCCCTGTCCTACCTGGGGCTCGGCAACCCCGACCCGGCCGTTCCCGAGTGGGGCGTGATGCTCTCCCAGGCGCAGCGCTTCTTCGACAACGAGCCGATGATGGCCGCCTACCCGGCCATCGGGATCATCATCACCGCCCTCGGCTTCACCCTGCTCGGCGAGGCCATGCGCGAAGCCCTCGACCCGAAGTTGCGAGGCTGAAGTCCCATGTCACTGCTCTCCGTTGAGGAACTCAGCGTCACCTTCACCGCCCGCGGCCGCAAGGACGCCACGGCGGTGGACGGCGTCTCCTTCGCCGTCGACCAAGGCCAGGTCGTGGGCCTGGTCGGCGAGTCGGGCTGCGGCAAGTCCGTCACCTCGCTCGCCCTGATGGGGCTACTGCCCCGCAAGGGTGTGCGGATCGGCGGCCGTGCCGAGTTCGACGGCCAGAACCTGCTGACCATGAGCGAGCGCACCCTCCGCGACCTGCGCGGCAGCCAGCTCGCGATGATCTTCCAGGACCCGCTGTCCTCGCTGAACCCGGTCGTCCCGATCGGCATCCAGGTCACCGAGATCCTCCAGCGCCACCGCGGCCTGAAGGGCGAGAAGGCCCGCAAGGAAGCGGCGTCCCTGCTCGACCGGGTCGGCATCCCCGACCCGACGCGGCGGCTCAAGGAGTACCCGCACCAGCTCTCCGGCGGTATGCGCCAGCGGGCGCTGATCGCCATGGCGGTCGCCTGCGCCCCCCGCCTGCTGATCGCCGACGAGCCGACGACGGCACTCGATGTGACCATCCAGGCGCAGATCCTGGAGCTCCTGAAGGAACTGGTCGACCAGCAGGGCACCGCCCTCCTGATGATCACGCACGACCTCGGCGTCGTCGCCGGCCTCTGCGACGAGGTCAACGTCCTGTACGCCGGACGGGCGGTGGAATCGGCGGGCCGCCGCGAGCTGTTCGCCCACCCCACCCACCCGTACGCGCACGGGCTGCTCGGCTCCATCCCGCGGCTGGACGCACCGCGCGGCGAGCCGCTCAACCCGATCCGCGGCTCCATCAACGACAAGATCGCCTGGGCCGACGGCTGCGCGTTCGCACCCCGGTGCGACCACTACACGATGGAGTGCCTCACCGGCACCCCCGAACTGACCGAACCACGCGCGGCCGGACACCAGGTGCGCTGCGTCAACCCGGTCCTGCCCACGGCGGAGGTCCCGGCATGAGTCTGCTCGAACTGGACGACGTCAAAGTCCACTTCCCGGTCAAGAAGGGTCTCTTCTTCGACCGTACGGTGGGCCACGTCTACGCGGTCGACGGCGTCTCGCTGTCCATCGAGGCCGGTCAGACGTACGGCCTGGTCGGCGAGTCGGGCTGCGGCAAGACGACGCTCGGCCGGGCGGTCCTGCGGCTGAACGACATCACCGACGGCGGGGTCGTCTTCGACGGCACCGACCTGGCGAAGCTGCCGGGCGAGGAGATGCGGGCCTTCCGCCGCCGCCTCCAGATGGTCTTCCAGGACCCGCTGGGCAGCCTCAACCCCCGGCAGAACATCGAGTCGATCCTGTCCGAGGGCATGGCCGCCCACGGCATCGGCAAGGACCAGGCGGAGCGCCGGGAGAAGATCAAGGACATCCTGGCCAAGGTCGGCCTGCCGTCCAACGCTCTCTCCCGCTACCCGCACGAGTTCTCCGGCGGCCAGCGCCAGCGCATCGGCATCGCCCGCGCGCTGGTCCTGGAGCCGGACGTGATCATCTGCGACGAGCCGGTCTCCGCGCTCGACGTCTCGGTCCAGGCGCAGGTCATCAACCTGCTGGAGGAGCTCCAGAAGTCCCTCGGCCTGACCTACCTGGTGATCGCGCACGACCTCGCGGTCGTCCGGCACATCTCGGACGTCATCGGGGTGATGTACCTCGGCGGACTCGTCGAGGAGGCCCCGAGCGACGCGCTGTACGCGGGGCCCCGGCACCCGTACACCAAGGCGCTGATGTCGGCCGTCCCGGTGCCCGACCCCGAGGTCGAGGACCGCCGCGAGCGCATCCTCCTCCACGGCGACCTGCCCTCCCCGGCGAACCCGCCGGCCGGCTGCCGCTTCCACACCCGCTGCCCGTGGGTGCAGGAGACCAAGTGCGCCACGGAGCGCCCGCCGCTGCTGGACACCGGCGACGGGCACAAGGTTGCCTGCCACTTCACGGCCGAGATCGAGGCCGGCACGGTGAAGCAGACCCTGGCGACCGGCATCGAGGCGGTCACGGGGACGGAGACGGTGGCGGCCGAGGCCGTCGAGGTCTCGGAGGGCGAGACCGCGACCGATGCCCCGGCGGCCGACGCCCCCGAGAAGGAGCCCGTATCCGTACCGGCCCAGGCCGACGCGGGCGCCAAGGAGACCGAGGCGAAGACGGAAGACGCCGAGGAGACCGAGGCGAAGGCTTCGGACGCCACGGACGTCGGGAAAGAGGCGGCCGACGTCAAGAAGGAGACGGCCGGCGCCACGGAGAAGGCGGAGGGCAGCCCCAAGGCCTAGGGAGCGTCCGGGACCGGCACAATTGCCCGGTGCTCACCGAACTGTTCACGCCCTCCGTCCAGCATGCGCTCGACCTCGTCGGGATCTTCGTCTTCGCGATCTCGGGCGCCCTGCTCGCCGTCCGCAAGAACTTCGATGTCTTCGGCATCGCGGTTCTCGCGGAGGTGACAGCGCTGGGCGGAGGGCTGTTCCGTGACGTCATGATCGGCGCGATCCCGCCCGCCGCCTTCACCGACCTCGGCTACTTCATCACCCCGCTGTTCGCCGCCGGCCTGGTCTTCTTCCTCCACCCGCACGTGGAGCGCATCCAGGTCGGCGTCAACGTCTTCGACGCGGCGGGGCTCGGCCTGTTCTGTGTGACCGGCACGGTCAAGGCGTACGAGTACGGCCTCGGGCTCACCGCGTCCGCCGCGCTCGGCCTGGCCACGGCGGTCGGCGGCGGTGTGCTGCGCGACGTCCTCGCCAACGAGGTCCCCTCGCTGCTGCGCTGGGACCGCGACCTGTACGCGGTGCCCGCGATCGTCGGCGCGACCATGGTGGTCCTCTGCATCCGCTTCGACACCCTGAACGCGCTGACCAGCGGGCTGGCGGTGATCGCCGCGTTCGTCCTGCGGCTGCTGGCGCTGCGCTTCCACTGGCGGGCGCCCCGTGCGTACAACCGGTCCTCCGCGCGGGCCGAGGAGGGCTCGGCGGCGACCTAGGGTGTCTGGCCCCCGCGATCCGCCCGCCATGATTCGGCAACGAAAAAGCTACCGCTCAGTAATGCAATGGATGTACCGTGCATGCCATGGCACAGGCAGCGACTGAGGCAGTGACCGGAGCGGCGCGGACCGCACCGGCGACCATCGGCGACAGCGAGTTCGACCGCGACACGGCGGTCACCCTGCGCGAGGAGGGCGTCTACGACGCCGAGCTCTCCGCGGGCTGGACGATCATCCAAGCCGTCAACGGCGGCTATCTGCTGGCCCTGCTCGGCCGGGCCCTGGGCGAGGCCCTGCCCCATCCCGACCCGTTCTCCGTCTCGGCGCACTACCTCACCGCCTCCGTGCCCGGCCCGGCGGTGATCCGCACCCAGACCGTCCGGACCGGACGCACCCTCTCCACGGGGCAGGCCTCCCTCTTCCAGTACGCGGAGGACGGCAGCGAGGTCGAGCGCATCCGGGTCCTGGCCACCTACGGCGACCTGGACACGCTCCCCGACGACGTCCGGACCACGGCCCTGCCGCCCGCCATGCCCGACCGGGACCACTGCCTCGGCCCGAGCGACGGCGCGCCCAGGATCCCGGGCAGCTCCGCGATCACCGACCGCCTCGACATCAAGCTCGACCCGGCCACCGTGGGCTGGGCGATCGGCGCCCCGTCCGGCAAGGGCGAGATGCGCGGCTGGTTCGGCCTGGCCGACGGCCGCGACGCGGACCCGCTGTCGCTGCTGCTCACCGTGGACGCCCTGCCGCCGACCTCGTTCGAACTGGGCCTGACCGGCTGGACCCCCACCGTCGAGCTGACCACCCACATCCGCTGCCGCCCCGCCCCGGGCCCGCTGCGCGTCGCCATCACCACCCGCAACCTCGCGGGCGGTTTCCTGGAGGAGGACGCCGAGGTCTGGGACAGCGCCGACCGCCTCGTCGCCCAGTCCCGCCAGCTCGCCAAGGCCCCGCGCACCGCGTAGCCGCACCGCGGGGCACGATCCCGGCCGCCGTGCGCCCCGACCTTCCCGTACGCATCGTTTGACGGGAGGGTGAGTGTTCACCCACCCTGGGGTGGGTGAACACTCACCTCTGACCGGGAAGGTGCACCATGACCCAAGGGAAACGACCCGGCGAGCGCCAAGGGGGACGCTCATGGCTCAGGGCATGACATCGCGAGTGCCCCGCGAGATGGTGGGTGCCGCAGCCGACGGTGCCTTCAAGGTGGTGCTGGCCGTGGTCTTCGTCGCCGGTGCCGCTCCACTCGGCGAACTGCTCGGTGCGCCGGTCTGGCTGATGGCCGTGGCGGGCGTCGCGCTGCTGGTCGGAGGCGCCATCGAGCTCAGGTATCTCCGCAGCCGGCCGATGCGCACCTATCTGAAGCTCATGATCGGCTACGACGCGTGCTGGGTGCTGGCCGCCCTGGTCGGGTTCCTGATGGCCCGGCAGGGCAGTACTGCCGGTGGCGAGGTCTGGATGGGGTACCAGGTGATCGCCCCCTGGTCCTCGCCGCCGTGCTGAGCGCGGCAGCGCCCGCGCGGCTGCCGTCGCAGGCGCGCGACGCCTCCGCCTGACCGCGTCACGGCGCGGGCTCGCGCGGGCTCGCGTCACCGCCCGGGCTCGCGCCTGACGCGCGCGACGCCTCCGCCTGACCGCGTCACGGCGCGGGCTCGCGCGGGCTCGCGTCACCGCCCGGGCTCGCGCCTGACCGTGACACCGCCCGGGCTCGCGCCTGGCCGCCGAGCCCGGGTCTCGGCTCAGGTGCGGGCGATGCCGTCCCGCGCCGCCTCGTCCAGCCAGTGCGCCCGGCCGATGGTGACCAGCCGCAGGCGTCGCCGGGCCACCCGGACGACCTCCGCCTCGCCCTCGGGCCCGGCCTCCAGCAGGGTCGACGTGGTGATCACCATGTGGTCCACGTAGAGGCCGCCGAGCATCAGCAGATCCTCCTCGCTCCACCCCGCCGCCCCCGGCTCCCGGCCGAGCGCGCACGCCACCTCCTCGGCGAACCGCCGCAGTTGAGCCGCGATCGCCGCGCGCACCGGGCCGACCCCGCCGTGCTGCTCACGGGCGATGAACCGGAAGTGGGCGGGCTGCTCGCCGACATGACGCGCTATCAACGCCACGCTGCGGTCCAGCCGCTCCTCGCTGTCGCCCGTCTCCACGAGCACCGCGGCGATCAGCCCGTGGAGGCTGCCCAGGGTCTCCTCCACCAGGGCGACGCCGAGCGCGGCGGTGTCCTCGAAGTGCCGGTAGAAAGCCGTCGGCGTGACCCCGGCGGCCCGGGTCACCTCCCGCAGTCCCAGGCTGCTCAGACTCTGGTGCTCCAGGAGGGCGAGCGCCGCGTCCAGGAGGGCCTGGCGCGTCCTGAGCTTCTGGGTCTGGCGAATGCCGGCGGGAGTGTGACTCATGCCATTCAGTAAACAACCGTTCTCCGAGTCGAGGGAAGGGTGTGGGGTTTAGACTTCTCAGTCAGTGAACACTCGTACTCCGAACGGCCTTCGTCGTCGCACAGAGAGGTTCCGCCGTGCTCGTCCTCGTCGCCGCGCTGCTCCTGCTGGGCATCCTCCTCGGGGCGGTCGCCCACATCCCGCTGCCGCTGACCCTGGCCGCCGCGGCCGTGATCGGCGGCTGGCTGCTGATCTTCGCCATACGCGAGCGCGCATCGCGCCGCACCCACTGACCTGCCGTACGTACCGACTCGCCGCACCCGCACCCGCCGAGCCTGCCGTTTCCGGACCGATCCGAAGGAGCTCGCACCATGGCCCTCACCCTCATCGACCGCACCCGCCGCACGGACACCGCCCCCGGCAAGGGCGCGGACACGGTCCTCGACAAGGACGTCGCCGACCCGGGCGCAGCGCCGGAGGGGACTCCCGACGCGGCTCCGCGCCGGACCCTCGGCCGTGAGGCGGACGGTCTCGCCGTCGCCTCGTTCGTCCTCGGGCTCGTCGGGCTGCTGGTCTTCAACATCGTGCTCGGGCCCATGGCGATCGTGATGGCGCTGCTGGCCCTCGCCCGGCACACCCTGCGCCGGGGGCGCGCCTTCCTCGGCCTCGCCCTGGGCGTCGCCGACCTCGCCGTGCTCGCCGCCCTGGTCACCGCCAACGGGACCGTCGCCTGGAGCATCGGGGGCTGACGTACGCGCAGGAGCGGCCCCGTGAGCCGCTGTCCCGTGCCGGATCGGGCTCCGGACCGGGACCTTCCGCCGGTCTCCGTACCGGTCCGCCGCACTCCGTGAAGGCGTGCGCGGGGACCGGGCCGTGACGCGCCCGGCATGCGCCCCACCCCGGGCTCGTAGAATCGGCCCCACCATGGCTTACCTCGACCACGCCGCGACCACCCCGATGCTTCCCGAAGCGATCGGGGCGATGACCGCCCAGCTCTCCGTCACCGGCAACGCGTCCTCACTGCACGCCGCCGGACGCCGGGCCCGCCGCACCGTCGAGGAGTCCAGAGAAGCCCTCGCCGACTCCCTCGGCGCCCGCCCCAGCGAGGTGGTGTTCACCTCCGGCGGCACGGAGGCCGACAACCTCGCCGTCAAGGGCCTCTACTGGTCCCGCCGCGACGCCGACCCCCGCCGCACCCGGGTGCTCGCCGGCCCCGTCGAACACCACGCCGTCCTCGACGCCGTCGACTGGCTCGCCGAACACGAGGGCGCGAACGTCGACTACCTCCCCGTCGACCGCCACGGCCGGGTCCACCCCGAAGACCTGCGCGAGGCGATCCTCAAGAACCCCGACGACATCGCGATGATCACCGTGATGTGGGCGAACAACGAGATCGGCACGATCATGCCGGTACGTGAACTGGCGGCGGTGGCAGCGGAGTTCGGGATCCCCATGCACGCCGACGCGGTCCAGGCGTTCGGTCAGCTGGAGGTCGACTTCGCCCGCTCCGGACTGGCCGCGATGACCGTCAGCGGACACAAGATCGGCGGCCCGTTCGGCATCGGCGCGCTGCTGCTGGGCCGCGACCACACCCCCGTGCCCGTCCTGCACGGCGGCGGCCAGGAGCGGCACGTACGCTCCGGAACCCTGGACGTACCCGCCGTCGCCTCGTTCGCGGTCGCCGGACGGCTGGCGGCCGAACGGCGCGAGGAGTTCGCCCGGCGCGTGGGCGCCCTGCGCGACGAGCTGGTGACCGCCGTCCGCCTGGCCGTGCCGGACGCCGTGCTCGGCGGCGACCCGGACCCGGCCGGACGCCTGCCCGCCAACGCCCACTTCAGCTTCCCCGGCTGCGAGGGCGACTCCCTGCTCCTGCTGCTGGACGCACAGGGCATCGAATGCTCCACCGGCTCCGCCTGCACCGCGGGGATCGCCCAGCCCAGCCACGTACTCCTCGCCACCGGGACCGATCCGGACCTGGCCCGGGGCACCCTGCGCTTCTCGCTCGGCCACACCTCGACCGAGGACGACGTGAAGGCGCTCGCCGAGGCGATCGGCCCCGCGGTCGAGCGGGCGAGGACGGCCGGACTCAGCTGACGAGGACCGTCACCCGGCTCCGCTACGCCTTCGCCGACGGCGAGGGTGTGGGACTCGGCGGCGCCGTCGCGGCCCGCCGCACCAGCTCCATGTACCGGTCCCAGTCCCAGTGCGGGCCCGGATCGGTGTGGTCGGTGCCCGGCACCTCCACATGCCCGATGATGTGCTCCCGGTCGACGGGTATGCCGTGCCGCGCGCAGATCGACGCCGTGAGCCGCGCCGACGATGCGTACATCTCCTTCGTGAGGTCCTTCGGCCGGTCCACGAACCCCTCGTGCTCGATGCCGACCGCCCGCTCGTTGAACGACCGGTTGCCCGCCTGGTACGCCACGTCCAGCTCGCGGATCATCTGCACCACCCGCCCGTCCTGCCCCACGATGTAGTGCGTCGCGGCCTGGTGGGCGGGGTCCTGGAACACCTTCACCGCGCTGGCGAAGCTGCCCTGGGTGACATGGATGATCACCCGGTCGATGGGGAAGTCGTCGGGCCGGTCCGCGCGCCGCCAGTTCGCCTCCGAGGCGGCCACCCAGGTCGCTCCCGCGTAGTCCAGCTCGCCGGGCTTGCGGGGCTTCTCGACGCCGGGGACCTGCCACCACAGGCGCTTCACCTGGTCGCGCGCGAGCACGGCGGCGGTGCCGGCGGCCGCCACCGCGCCCCCGCCGATCAGCAGTGCGCGGCGGCTGACGCCGTCCGCCGGCTTCTTCCGCGAAGGCTTTCCCGAGGGCTTTCGCGCGGCCCGGGTGCTCCCGTTGTTCCCCATGTGATCGTCAACGCTTATCCGCGAGCGTTCGGTTCCCGGCGACCCGTACCCTGGAGGGGCTATGACTCAGACTTCCCAGCGCCCCCTGCGTGTCCTCGCCGCGATGTCGGGCGGCGTGGACTCCGCCGTCGCCGCCGCCCGCGCCGTCGAGGCGGGCCACGACGTGACCGGTGTCCACCTCGCCCTGTCCGCGAACCCCCAGTCCTTCCGGACCGGGGCGCGCGGCTGTTGCACCATCGAGGACTCCCGGGACGCCCGCCGCGCGGCCGACGTCATCGGTATCCCGTTCTACGTCTGGGACCTGGCGGAACGCTTCCGCGAGGACGTCGTGGAGGACTTCGTCGCGGAGTACGAGGCCGGGCGCACGCCCAACCCCTGCCTGCGCTGCAACGAGAAGATCAAGTTCGCCGCGCTGCTCGACAAGGCCCTCGCCCTCGGCTTCGACGCCGTCTGCACCGGCCATTACGCCACGGTCGTACGCACCGAGGACGGCAGCCGCGAACTGCACCGCGCGTCCGACATGGCCAAGGACCAGAGCTACGTGCTCGGCGTCCTGGACGAGAAGCAGCTCGCCCACGCCATGTTCCCGCTCGGCGACACCCTCACCACCAAGGACGAGATCCGCGCCGAGGCCGAGCGCCGGGGCCTGGCCGTCGCCAAGAAGCCCGACAGCCACGACATCTGCTTCATCGCCGACGGCGACACCCAGGGCTTCCTGGCGAACCGCCTCGGCGGCCCGGCCGAGGGCGACATCCTCGACGAGTCCGGTACGAAGCTGGGCACCCATGAGGGCGCCTTCGGCTTCACCATCGGCCAGCGCAAGGGCCTGAAGATCGGCCACCCGGCCCCCGACGGCAAGCCGCGCTACGTCCTCGACATCTCCCCGGTGAACAACACCGTCACCGTCGGCCCCGTCGAGGCCCTGGACGTCACCGCCCTGACCGCGATCAAGCCCCGCTGGTGCGGAACGCCCCCGTCCGGCCCGGGTGCGTACACCGCCCAGCTCCGCGCCCACGGCGGCGAGAGTGAGGTCACCGCCGAGCTGGTGGACGGCTCCGAACTGAACGTCACCTTCGCCGAGCCGGTCCGGGGCGTCGCCCCCGGCCAGGCGGTCGTCCTCTACGACGGCACGCGCGTGGTCGGCTCGGCCACCATCGCCACGACGGTCCGCCGCGAACGGGTGGCGGCGGGCGGCTGAGACCGGGCGACGCGGGCCCCGGCGCCGGCCGAGCCCCCGCGTACCGGCTAGGAAGCCCGCCCGTACGCGTACACGTCCCTCGCGAAGAACTCCGTCAGCACCGGCGCGAGCACCTGGGGCGCCACCTCGCGCATCTGGCCCGTCAGCGTGCGGTGCCGGCCGCGGGGCAGGGCCTCGGCCACCGTCCGGGTCGCCGCCCGCGCCGGGGCGCTGCTGAAGCCGCCGCAGACCACCAGCGTCCGGGCGGCGACGGCCGAGAACCGCCCGGCGGGGATCGCCCCGTCGCCCAGCAGCGCGTCGTCGTACGCCAGCGTGTGCGCCCTCGCCTCCAGCTCCGGCCAGACGGGGGACCGCCGCATCCGGGCGGCCGTCTCCTCGGCGACCCCCGTCGTGGACAGGAACAGCTCCACCGCCCCGCCCCGGTCCCCGGCCGCCAGCAGCCGCTGGAGCCGGGCCGTGCAGCGGGCCTTGAACCGCAGACCCGACGCCCCCGGGGTGTAGGGCGGCTCGTACACGGCGAGCAGTTCCACCGGGAGCCCGGTGGCGGCCGCCTCCAGGGCCAGCGCCCCGCCGGAGGACATCCCGAAGACCGACGCGCCCGCCCCGGCCGCGCCGACGACGGCGGCCAGGTCCTCGACCTCCCGCGCCACATCACAGCGCCCGGTGTCACCGCTGGCGCCCCGGCCCCGCCGGTCGTAGGTGATCACCGTGAAACGCGGCGCGAGCAGAGCGGCCAGCGCCGCGTCGGTCGCCGCCACGCTCAACGCCCCGCCGACCAGCACCAGCGGCGGTCCCTCGCCCTGGCGGCGGTAGGCGATCGGCGTGCCGTCGGCGGAGAGAATCCTGTCCATGGGAGAGGTGACCCCTCCGCGCCGGGAAACTCATCGCTCGCCCGGAAAAAAGTTCCCGGGCGAGCGGATCGGGGGTCAGTCCGCCACCGTCTCCGTGGCGTAGAAGCAGAAGTGGTCCTTGATCGCGGCGACTTCGGGCTTCGGGTCCGGGTAGGCCCAGACGAGATCGTCGGCCCCGGGCCGCGACCAGTAGGAGGCGTCCCCCTTGAACGGGCAGTGGGTGGAGGTCTCCGACACGGCGAGCAGTTCGGTGCGGACGTCCTCGGGCGGCAGGTAGTAACGGACCGGGCAGCCGGTCTCGCGGAGCACGAGCGGGCGGCGGCTCTCGGCCAGCACCTGTCCGTCGTGCACGGCCCGCACATGCTCGGTGCCCTGCTCGACGGTGATGCGGTGTCCTCGGGTGGCAGTCATACCCGTGTCAGCGGCGTACGGGCCCGGCTTCTTCCCCGTACGCCGAACCTTCCCCGGAACGGGGGAGTGTCCGATGCGGGTCGTACGGTGGCTCCATGAACATCTGCGTCTTCCTCTCCGCCGCCGACCTCGACGACCGCTACACCGTGCCCGCCCGCGAATTCGCCGAGCTACTGGGCCGGGGCGGGCACACCCTCGTCTGGGGCGGATCGGACAAGGGGCTGATGAAGGTCGTCGCGGACGGTGTGCAGGCGGCCGGGGGCCGGCTCGTCGGGGTGTCGGTCGAGTTCCTCGCCGCGAGCGCCCGCCCGAACGCCGACGAGATGGTCGTCGCCCGCGACCTCGCCGAGCGCAAGGCGCTCCTCCTGGAGAAGGCCGACGCCGTCGTGATCATGGTCGGTGGGACCGGGACGCTCGACGAGGCCACCGAGATCCTGGAGCTGAAGAAGCACGGCAAGCACACCAAGCCCGTCGTCCTGCTCAACACGGCGGGCTTCTACGACGGGCTGCGCCAGCAGTTCCAGCGCATGGAGGACGAGGGCTTCCTGCCGCTGCCCCTGACCGACCTCGTCTTCTTCGCCAAGGACGGCGTCGGCGCGCTCGCCTACCTGGAGGAGACCGCCGGACTCCAGTGAGCGGCCCGGATCCGGGACCGGCGCTCGCCCACCCGGCGGAGACCGCCCGACTCCGGTAAGAGCCCCGGATCTAGGATCGGTCCATGGCTACCCACCTCATCACCGGCGCCGGGTCCGGCATCGGCGCCGCCGTCGCCCGCCGTCTCCAGGAGCGCGGCGACGACCTCGTCCTGCTCGCCCGCGACGCCGGGCGCGCCAAGGAGTTCGCCGAGCGCTACCCGGGCGCGCGCACCCTCGTCGGCGACCTCGGCAACCCCGACCGGCTGTCCTGGGCGTTCGGCCAGCAGGCCATGCCCGAGCGGATCGACACCCTGCTGCACATCGCGGGCGTCGTCGAGCTGGGCGAGGTCGGGGAGCTCACCCCCAAGGCCTGGCACTTCCAGCTCGACGCCAACCTGATCGCCCCCGCCGAGATCACCCGCCTCCTCCTCCCGCAGCTCCGCGTCGCCCGGGGCCACGTCCTCTTCGTGAACTCCGGCGCCGGACTCAACGCCCACGCCGGGTGGAGCGCGTACGCCGCGAGCAAGCACGGCCTCAAGGCGCTCGCCGACTCGCTGCGCCACGAGGAACACGGCAACGGGGTCCGCGTCACCTCCGTCTACCCGGGCCGCACCGCCAGCCCCATGCAGGCCAAGGTGCACCAGCAGGAGGGCAAGGAGTACGACGCGGAGCGCTGGATCGACCCCGAGTCGGTGGCCACCACGATCCTCATGGCGATCGACCTGCCGCGCGACGCCGAGGTCAACGACCTCACGGTCCGCCCCGGCCGCTGACGCCCCGCGTACGCGGGGACAGCCGGGGACCGTAGGCTTCCCGGGTGAGCGAGAAGAGCAAGTTCAGCGGGTGTCCGGCGACCGGCATCGGGTCGATGCCCGGGGGAGACGCGAGGGAGGCGGCGAAGACCGTCACCGGCTCCTTCGCCGACGGCCAGGGCATGCCGTACCTGGCCGAACTGCCCGCGCGCGGACCGGGCGCCGACATGATCGGCCGGAGCGTCGGCCTGCTCGTCGAGATGTACGGGCATGTGGAGCCGAGCGGCTGGCGGATCAGCGACCGGCCCGGCCGCGACACCCGCAGGGCCCGGTCCTGGCTGGGGGAGGACCTGGACGCCCTGGAGGAGTTCACCCAGGGGTACGAGGGGCTGCTCAAGGTCCAGGCCGTCGGGCCCTGGACGCTCGCCGCCGCCCTCGAACTGCGCGGCGGCGAAGCCCTGCTGGCCGACGCGGGCGCCTGCCGCGACCTGGCGGGGTCCCTGGCCGAGGGGCTCCGCGCCCACCTCGCGGACGTCCGCCGCCGGATGCCCGGGGCGAACGTCGTCCTCCAGCTCGACGAGCCCTCCCTGACCGCCGTCCTGCTGGGCCGGGTCCGCTCCGCCAGCGGCTACCGCACCTACCGCGCCGTCGACCGCCAGCTCGTCGAGAGCGCCCTGCGCGACGTCCTCGCGGCGGCGGGCGAGGACGGGACGACGCTCGTCCACTCCTGCGCCCCCGAGGTGCCCGTCGCGCTGCTGCGCCGGGCCGGGGCCGACGGCATCGCGCTCGACTTCTCGTTGCTCACGGAGCGTGAGGAGGAGGCGATCGGGGAAGCGGTCGAAGGCGGCACCCATCTCTTCCTGGGCGTGGTGCCCTCCACGGACGCGGCTTCGGAGGGATTGTCGGACCCGGGCGGTAGCGTCATGGGAGTCAGGACGCTGTGGCGCAGGCTGGGGCTGAATCCGGGGACTCTCGCCGAGTCCGTCACGATCACCCCGTCGTGCGGGCTCGCGGGCGCGTCGCCCGCGTACGCCCGTACCGCGCTCGCCCACAGCGCCCGGGCGGCGAGGTCGCTCGCGGACAACCCTGAGTGACGGGGACGACGGGTACACAGGAGGACGGGACGATGGCGGGCGAAGAGCGGGTGGAGCAGGAGAGTTCGGTCCCGGCGGAGGCGCGGGAGGAGCACGCGCTGCTGGCCGAGCGGATCGAGGAGCACCGCTTCCGGTATTACGTGAAGGACCAGCCGGTCGTCAGCGACGCCGAGTTCGACCGGCTGCTGCGCTCCCTGGAGGCCCTGGAGGAGGAGCACGCGGCGCTCCGCACCCCGGACTCCCCGACCCAGAAGGTCGCCGGGCCCTACATCACGGAGTTCACCTCCGTCGAGCACCGCGAGCGGATGCTCTCCCTGGACAACGCCTTCGACGACGAGGAACTGGCCGCCTGGGCCGATCGTGTCGCCAAGGAGACCGGCACCCCCGACCACCACTTCCTGTGCGAGCTGAAGGTCGACGGCCTCGCCGTCAACCTCACCTACGAGCACGGCCGCCTCACCCGGGCGGCCACCCGCGGCGACGGCCGCACCGGCGAGGACATCACCCCCAACGTCCGGACGATCGCCGAGATCCCGCACCGTCTGAAGGGCGCGGACATCCCGGCGCTCGTCGAGATCCGCGGCGAGGTCTTCTTCCCCATGGAAGGCTTCGAGGAACTGAACGCCCGGCTGGTCGCCGCCGACGACAAGCCCTTCGCCAACCCGCGCAACGCGGCCGCCGGATCGCTGCGCCAGAAGGACCCCAAGGTCACCGCCACCCGCCCGCTGCACATGGTGGTGCACGGCATCGGCGCCCACGAGGGCCTGAGCATCGACCGCCTCTCCCAGGCCTACGACCTCCTGCACGCCTGGGGCCTGCCCACCGCCCAGCACAACAAGGTCGTCGACTCCCTCGCCGGCGTACGGGAGTTCATCGCGTATTTCGGTGAGCACCGGCACTCCGTGGAGCACGAGATCGACGGCGTCGTCGTCAAGCTCGACGAGATCCCGCTCCAGGGCCGCCTGGGCTCCACCTCGCGCGCCCCCGCTGGGCCATCGCCTGGAAGTACGCCCCCGAAGAGGTCAACACCAAGCTGGTCAACATCCGCGTCGGCGTCGGCCGCACCGGCCGCGTCACTCCGTACGCCCAGGTCGAGCCCGTCGAAGTGGCCGGTTCCGAGGTCGAGTTCGCCACCCTCCACAACCAGAACGTGGTCAAGGCCAAGGGTGTCCTCATCGGGGACACCGTGGTCCTGCGCAAGGCGGGCGACGTCATCCCGGAGATCCTCGGCCCCGTCGTCGATCTGCGCGACGGCACCGAGAAGCCGTTCGAGATGCCGACCCACTGCCCCGAGTGCGGGACGGAGCTGCGCCCGATGAAGGAGGGCGACATCGACCTCCGCTGCCCCAACGCCCGCACCTGCCCCGCCCAGTTGCGCGAGCGCGTCTTCTACCTCGCCGGGCGCAAGAGCCTCGACATCGACCACTTCGGCTACGTGGCCGCCGCAGCCCTGACCCGCCCCCTGGAGCCCGCCGAGCCCGTCCTCCAGGACGAGAGCGATCTGTTCTCGCTCACCATCGACCAGTTGCTGCCGATCCGGGCGTACGTCCTGGACCAGGACAGCGGGCTGCCCAAGCGCGACCCCAAGACCGGCGAGGAGAAGATCGCGACGGTCTTCGCCAACCAGCAGGGCGAGCCGAAGAAGAACGCGGTGGCCATGCTGGAGGGGATCGCCGCCGCCAAGGAGGCGCCCCTCGCCCGGATCCTCACCGGGCTCTCCATCCGCCATGTCGGGCCGGTCGCCGCCCAGGAGCTGGCCCGCCAGTTCCGCTCCGTCGACCGCATCGACGAGGCGACCGAGGAGGAGCTGGCCGCCGCCGACGGCGTCGGGCCGACCATCGCCGCCTCCGTCAAGCAGTGGTTCGCCGAGGACTGGCACCGCGAGATCCTGCGCAAGTGGCGCGAGGCCGGGGTGCGGATGGCCGACGAGGGCTCCGACGAGGACCAGGGCCCCCGCCCCCTCGAAGGGCTCACCGTCGTCGTCACCGGCACCCTCGCCACCCACACCCGCGACGGCGCCAAGGAAGCCCTCCAGGCGCTCGGCGCCAAGGTCACCGGCTCGGTGTCCAAGAAGACCGCGTTCGTGGTCGTCGGCGACAACCCCGGCTCCAAGTACGACAAGGCGATGCAGCTGAAGGTGCCCGTGCTCGACGAGGACGGATTCGCGATCCTGCTCGAAGACGGACCCGAACGCGCCCGGGAAGCCGCCCTGTCCGTCCCGGAAGCCGCGCCCGAGGCCGCCGCGGAGGACAGCGCGTCGTAGACGGGGAGTGACCGGCCCGCCCGGCCGCTGTTCGCTTCCCGTTCCCCGGATCGAGACGCCTTCGAGACGATGCCCCGGCGTGGCGCGCTTCGGGCGGGGGAAGAAACGGGGCAGAGGGGTGAAGAAGGGTCGGTCGCTCCCCGAATGGCCCTGCCGTACCACCCGTTCGGGTCAATAGCAGATGGTGACGGGTCGTCGGTTCGCATTCGGGCAAGAGCTGTAGAGCGCTGCCCCTCGAAGCCTTTCGCGGCCTACTGTTGAGAGGTGCGCCCGTCGTGCACGGCCCTCGACCGGGCCGTGGTGTCACGGAAGCGGGCGCCACCGAGGGCCATCGGCACCGCCGGCTGTGAGAGGGACGGAATGAAACCGACCGAGAGCGCCGCCCCGGTGTCGCGGCTGCAAGGTTTCGTCGGCCTCACGCCCCCGGTGGGCGCCGCCGTCGTGGGGATCGCCGCGTTACTGCTTGTGGTCGGGTCCTACCGGACGGTCCAGCAGGGCCACGCGCTCTTCCCGGACGGGGTGGTGGGCTGGTCCCTCGCCGTGCTCACCGGAATCATCGTCGGCCATCTGGTCGCCCTCGGCCGAGACCGGTGGTGGGGCGGCACCGGCTCCGGCGCCGCCCTCACCCTCGCCGTGCTCCTGCTGTACGGCTGGCTGCCGGCCGTCCTGGTCAGCCTCGCCGTCGTGGTGCTCGTCGGGACCGCCCGGCGGCACCGCTGGTGGCAGGGGCTGCTGCACGGCGGGGTCGACATGCTCGGCATCGGCGCGGCGGCGCTCGTCCTGGCCGCGTTCGGCGTGGTCCCCACCGTCGAGGAGCCCTGGCGGCCACTCGACTGGGGCATCGCGGCCGTCCCGGAACTGCTCCTGACCGCGTCCACGTATCTGCTCGTCACCCGGGTCCTCCTGTGGTATGCCCAGGCCCCGCACAACGGCGGGCTGCCGACCATCGCCCGCACCGCGATGCTGCGGCAGGGACTCGTCGCCGTCGCGCTCCTCGGGCTCGCCCCGCTGATCTGCGCCGTCGCGATGTCCATGCCCATACTGCTGCCGCTCTTCGCGGTACCGCTGATCGCCCTGGACTCCACGCTCTGGATCGCCCGCGCCCGCGCCGAGGAGCAGCTGCGCGACCCGCTGACCGGGCTGCCCAACCGCCAGTGGCTGCTGGAGCGGACCTGGTCGGCGCTGGAGGACGCGGAGTCCATCGGCACCCGCTCCGCGCTGGTCCTCATCGACCTGGACCGCTTCCGCGCGGTCAACGACACCCTCGGCCACCTGGCCGGGGACCGGCTGCTGCTCCAGATAGCGGAGCGCCTGCGGCTCGCCCTGCCGCGCGGCGCGGAGGCGGCCCGCCTCGGCGGCGACGAGTTCGCCGTCCTGCTCCCGCACACCGACTCCACCACCAGCGCCCAGCAGGTCGCCCGCCATCTCGTCGCCGAGCTCTCCTCGCCGCTCGACCTCGACGGGCTGACCCTCGTGCTGGAGGCCAGCGCCGGGGTCGCCGTCTACCCCGACCACGCCCTGGACGCCGAGGGGCTGCTGCGCCGGGCGGACGTCGCGATGTACCAGGCCAAGCGGGACCGCACGGGCGTGGAGGTCTACGAGTCCAAGCGGGACAGCAACACCCCCGACCGGCTCGGTCTCCTCGGCGATCTGCGCCGGGCGCTGGACGCGGGCGAGGTCGAACTGCACTACCAGCCCAAGGTCCGCTTCGACGGGCAGGTCGCGGGCCTCGAGGCGCTGGTGCGCTGGGTGCACCCGGAGCGCGGCCGGGTCCCCCCGGACGAGTTCATCGCCATCGCCGAGTCCTCCGGTCTGATGCCGCACCTCACGGAGTACGTCCTGGAGACGGCGCTCGCCCAGGTCGCCCGCTGGCGGGCGCAGGGCCTGTGCGTGCCCGTCGCGGTCAACGTCTCCCCGCGCGACGTCCACACCCCCGGCTTCGCGGGGGCGTCGCGGCCCGGCTCGCCCGCCACGGCGTGCCCGCGGGAGCGCTCCAACTGGAGATCACCGAGCATGTGCTGCTGGAGGACCCGCAGCGCGCCGCCGACACCCTGGCCGGGCTCACCGCGCACGGCGTGAAGATGTCGCTGGACGACTTCGGCACCGGCTACTCATCCCTGGTCCACCTGCGCCGGCTCCCGGTCAGCGAGCTGAAGATCGACCGCTCCTTCGTGGCCCGGCTGGCCGTCGACCACGAGGACGCGGAGATCGTCCGCTGCACCATCGACCTGGCCCACTCGCTCGGCCTGGTCGTCGTCGCCGAGGGCGTCGAGGACGACACGACCTGGGAGCGGCTGCGCGATCTGCGGTGCGACGCGGTGCAGGGCTGGCTGGTGGCGGCCGCGATGCCGCCGCAGGAGACCACGGCCTGGCTGCGGGCGCGCGGCGAGCACGGCTGGCGCAGGCCCGCCGAGCTGAAGGCCCAGGCGGCCGCCGCCGCGGGCTCGGCCACCGCATCGGCGACCGGCTCGATGAACGGGTCGCTGAACGGCGCCGTGAACAGCGCGGTCAACGGCGCGGTGAACAGCGCCGCGGAGACCGACACCCCTGAGGATCCCGGGGAGCGGACCAGGCAGAGGCGTAGCCCGATCGGGCCGGGGTATCCGCCCCCGACGGACCCCATAGGATTGGGCTCAAAACCACACACCAACCCCTGAGGATCGCTGCATGCCTGGCATCACGCGCGAGGAGGTCGCCCACCTCGCCCGGCTGGCGCGTCTGGAGCTGAAGGGCGAAGAGCTCGATCACTTCGCCGGTCAGCTCGACGACATCATCGGCGCGGTCGCCCGCGTCTCCGAGGTCGCCGACCAAGACGTACCGCCGACCTCCCACCCGCTGCCGCTGACCAACGTCATGCGCGCGGACGAGGTCCGTCCGTCGCTCACCCCCGCGCAGGCGCTCTCCGGCGCCCCGGCCCAGGAGCAGCAGCGTTTCAAGGTGCCGCAGATCCTGGGGGAGGACTAACCGCCATGACGGACATCATCAAGCTCACCGCGGCCGAGATCGCCGCGAAGATCGCCTCCGGCGAGCTGACCGCCGTCGAGGTCACCGAGGCGCACCTCGCCCGGATCGACGCCGTCGACGAGAAGGTCCACGCCTTCCTGCACATCGACCGCGAGGGCGCGCTCGCCCAGGCCCGTGCCGTGGACGCCAAGCGCGAGGCGGGCGAGAAGCTCGGCCCGCTGGCCGGTGTCCCGCTCGCGCTGAAGGACATCTTCACCACGAAGGACATGCCGACCACCGTCGGTTCCAAGATCCTCGAAGGCTGGGTCCCGCCGTACGACGCCACGCTCACGCAGAAGCTGCGCGCCGCCGACGTCGTCATCCTCGGCAAGACCAACATGGACGAGTTCGCCATGGGGTCCTCCACCGAGAACAGCGCCTACGGCCCCACCGGCAACCCCTGGGACCTCACCCGGATCCCCGGCGGCTCCGGCGGCGGCTCCTCCGCCGCCCTCGCCTCCTACGAGGCCCCGCTCGCCATCGGCACGGACACCGGCGGCTCGATCCGCCAGCCCGCCGCCGTCACCGGCACCGTCGGCGTCAAGCCCACCTACGGCGGCGTCTCCCGCTACGGCATGGTCGCCTTCTCGTCCTCCCTCGACCAGGGCGGACCCTGCGCCCGTACGGTCCTGGACGCGGCGCTGCTGCACGAGGCCATCGCCGGGCACGACCCGCTGGACTCCACGTCCATCGACGCCCCGGTCCCGCCGGTCGTCGAGGCCGCCCGCAACGGCTCCGTCCAGGGCATGCGCGTCGGCGTCGTCAAGCAGTTCCGCGGCGAGGGCTACCAGGCCGGTGTCCTCCAGCGCTTCGACGAGTCGGTCGAGCTGCTGAAGTCGCTGGGCGCCACGATCGTCGAGCTGGACTGCCCGTCCTTCGACCTGGCGCTCTCCGCGTACTACCTGATCGCCCCGTCCGAGTGCTCCTCCAACCTGGCCCGCTTCGACGCCATGCGCTACGGCCTCCGGGTCGGCGACGACGGCACGAAGTCGGCCGAGGAGGTCACCGCGCTGACCCGCGAGGCGGGCTTCGGCGACGAGGTCAAGCGCCGCATCATCCTGGGCACGTACGCGCTCAGCTCCGGCTACTACGACGCGTACTACGGCTCGGCCCAGAAGGTCCGCACCCTCATCACCCAGGACTTCGAGAAGGCCTTCGAGCAGGTCGACGTGATCGTCTCCCCGACGACCCCGACCACCGCCTTCCCGATCGGCGAGCGCGCCGACGACCCGATGGCGATGTACCTCGCGGACCTGTGCACCATCCCCACCAACCTGGCCGGCAACTCCGCCATGTCGCTCCCCTGCGGCCTGGCCCCGGAGGACGGTCTGCCGGTCGGACTGCAGATCATCGCCCCCGCCATGAAGGACGACCGGCTGTACAAGGTCGGATCCGCCGTCGAGGCCGCTTTCGTGGAAAAGTGGGGGCACCCGCTGCTTGAGGAGGCTCCGTCGCTGTGAGTGCCATGGCAAAGAAGGCCAAGAACTTCCAGAAGTCCAAGACGGGCGCGTACATCGCGATCGGCACCACCGCGTTCGGCGCCATCAGTGTCGTCAAGCAGGCGAAGCTCGCCCGCCACGACAACGACGTGCTGCGGCTCGTCGACGCGGCCGTCTCCGCGGCCGCCATCGTCACCGGACTCGCGATCCTCTATCGCGAACTGAAGCGTCTCGGCGACGACGACGTCCTGCTGGGCTGAGAGGGAAAGTTTCACCGTGACTGTCACTGACCTGGTGTCGTACGAGGACGCGCTCGCGTCCTACGACCCCGTCATGGGCCTCGAAGTCCATGTCGAGCTCGGCACCAAGACCAAGATGTTCTGCGGCTGCTCCACGGAGCTGAAGCAGGACGCCAACTCCCAGACCTGCCCGGTCTGCCTCGGACTGCCCGGCGCGCTGCCGGTCGTCAACGAGATCGGCGTGGAGTCGGCCATCAAGATCGGTCTCGCGCTCCACTGCGAGATCGCCGACTGGTGCCGGTTCGCCCGGAAGAACTACTTCTACCCGGACATGCCGAAGAACTTCCAGACCTCGCAGTACGACGAGCCGATCGCCTTCAACGGCTATCTGGACGTCCAGCTGGAGGACGGCGAGATCTTCCGCGTGGAGATCGAGCGCGCCCACATGGAGGAGGACACCGGCAAGTCGACGCACGTCGGCGGCGCCACCGGCCGTATCCACGGCGCGTCCCACTCCCTGCTCGACTACAACCGGGCCGGTATCCCGCTCATCGAGATCGTCACCAAGCCGATCGAGGGAGCCGGGGCCCGCGCCCCCGAGGTCGCCAAGGCGTACGTCGCCGAGCTCCGCGAGCTGATCAAGGCCCTCGGGGTCTCCGAGGCCCGCATGGAGATGGGCCAGATGCGCTGCGACGTCAACCTGTCGCTGCGCCCCAACGGCACCGAGAAGTTCGGCACCCGCTCCGAGACGAAGAACGTCAACTCGCTCCGTTCGGTCGAGCGGGCCGCCCGCTTCGAGATCCAGCGGCACGCCGCCGTGCTGTCCTCGGGCGGCACGATCGTGCAGGAGACCCGGCACTTCCACGAGGAGGACGGCTCCACCACGGCCGGCCGCATCAAGGACAACGCCGAGGACTACCGCTACTTCCCCGAGCCGGACCTGGTCCCCGTCGCGCCCGCGCGCGACTGGGTCGAGGAGCTGCGCAAGGGCCTCCCCGAACTGCCCCGGCTGCGCCGGGCGCGGCTCAAGGAGGAGTGGGGCGTCTCCGAGCACGACATGCAGTCCATCCTCAACGCGGGCGCGGTCGACCTGATCGTCGCCACGATCGAGGCGGGCGCGCCGGCGGACCAGGCCCGCAAGTGGTGGATGGGCGAGCTGGCCCGTAACGCCAACGAGACCGGCCGCGGCCTGGACGAGCTGCCGATCACTCCGGCGCAGGTCGCCCGGGTGGCCGCGCTCGTCGCCGCGGGCGACCTCAACGACAAGCTGGCCCGCCAGGTCATCGAGGGTGTCCTCGCGGGCGAGGGCGACCCGGACACCGTCGTCGAGAAGCGCGGCCTGAAGGTCGTCTCGGACGAGGGCGCGCTGTCCACGGCCGTGGACGAGGCCATCGCGGGCAACGCGGCCATCGCGGACAAGATCCGCGGCGGCAAGGTCGCGGCGGCGGGCGCGCTCGTCGGCGCGGTCATGAAGGCCACCCGGGGCCAGGCGGACGCGGCGCGCGTGCGCGAGCTGATCCTGGAGAAGCTCGGCGTCGACGGCTGATCCCCCGTCATCACCCTGAAGGGGCGGTGCACCCGCACAACGCGGGCGCACCGCCCCTTCCCCCGTGGACCCCTCCCGCTCTGAGAGACCCCCCTGAACACCGTCACCGCCGAGATCGTCTCCTTCGCCCTGCTCCTGGGCGTCCTCGCCTTCGCCGTGCTGCGCCCCCGGGGCCTGCCGGAGGCGGCCGTCGCCGTGCCCGCCGCCGTGCTCGTGGTGGCCCTGGGGGCGGTGTCCTGGCCCGAGGCGCGGGAACAGGTCGGCGAGCTGCTGCCCGTCGTCGGCTTCCTCGCGGCGATCCTCGTGCTGGCCCAGCTCTGCGCGGACGAGGGGCTGTTCCGGGCCGCCGGGGACTGGGTCGCCCGCGCCTGCCGCGGGCAGACCCGGCCCCTGCTCGGCGGGGTCTTCGTCGTCGCCTCGATCGTCACCGCCGTCCTCAGCCTGGACGCCACCGTCGTCCTGCTCACCCCGGTGGTCCTCGCCACCGCCGCCCGGGTCGGCGCGCGGCCCCGCCCGTACGTCTACGCCTGCGCGCACCTCGCCAACTCCGCCTCCCTCCTGCTCCCCGTCTCCAACCTCACCAACCTCCTGGCGTTCACCGCGAGCGGTCTCTCCTTCACCCGGTTCGCCGCGCTGATGGCCCTGCCGTGGCTCGCCGCCATCGCCGTCGAGTACGCCGTCTTCCGCCGGGCCTTCCGGGACGACCTGGCCGCCGGGGCGCACGCGCCGGACCCCGAGGCGGAGCGCACACCGGTGCCCGTCTTCACGCTCGTCGTGCTGGCGCTGACGCTGGCCGGGTTCGTCGTCACCTCGTTCGAGGGGGCCGAGCCGCTGTGGGCGGCGCTGGCGGGGGCCCTCGTGCTCGCCGTACGGGCGCTCGCCAAGCGGGAGACCACGCCGCTCGCCGTCGTCCGCTCGGCGAACCCGTTGTTCTGCCTCTTCGTCCTCGCGCTCGGCGTCGTCGTCAAGGCGGTCGTCGACAACGGCCTCGGCGACGGGATCGCCGCCCTGCTGCCGGACGGCGACACCCTGCCCGCCCTCCTCGGCGTCGCCGTGGTCGCGGCCCTGCTGGCCAACCTGATCAACAACCTGCCCGCGATCCTCGCCCTGCTGCCGATCGTCGCGACCGCCGGTCCCGGACCGCTGCTCGCCGCCCTGATCGGGGTGAACCTCGGGCCGAACCTCACGTACGTCGGCTCGCTGGCCACGCTCCTGTGGCGGCGCATCCTGCACGAGCACGGGGACACCCCCGAGCTGGGCCACTTCACCCGGCTGGGCATCGCGACCGTACCGGCGACGCTGCTGGCCGCCACCCTCGCGCTCTGGGGGTCCCTGCACCTCATCGGGGTGTGAGGACGCCGTCACTCCGGGTTGGACTTTCGGACCGGACCTCTTGGACGTTCACCACCGGGCCGTGCACAGTCCTTCCCGACGCCACCCGCTCTGACTAGCTTCCCGGCTGTAACCACCGCAACCAGGAGGCTCTTTTGACCACGGACATGTCACGGCGACGGCTCTTCGCGCTGGGCGGCGGCGCACTCGGCGCCGCTGCGGCCGGATCGTTCCTGCCGCCGTCGCTCCAGGCCGCCATCGCCGCGCAGCCCGCCCACGCGGGGTCCGGCGGGCTCGGGTCGATCAAGCATGTGGTGATCCTGATGCAGGAGAACCGGTCCTTCGACCACTACTTCGGCACCCTGCGCGGGGTCCGCGGCTTCGGCGACCGCAACGCCATCGAGCTGCCGACCGGTGGCACCGTGTTCGAGCAGCCCGGGGCGGCCGGCTCCACCGTGCTGCCCTTCCCGGTGCGCGGGGCGGCCGAGGAGCAGAAGAAGGACCTCCAGTACATCGGCGCCCTCGACCACTCCTGGAGCGGCGGGGCGAAGGCCTGGGGCGGCGGCTGGATGAACGGCTGGATCAGCGCCAAGACCGCGGCCACGATGGCGTACTACGACCGCCGTGACATCCCGCTCCACTACGAGCTGGCCGACACCTTCACCGTCTGCGACGCCTACCACTCCTCCATCCACACCTCCACCAGCCCCAACCGCAATCACCTCTGGAGCGGGAAGACCGGCTTCGAGGCGAACGGGAAACGCGCCGTCGGCAACGACGCGTACAACGAGGGCACCCACCCCGGCTACGACTGGTCCACCTACGCCGAGCGGCTGGAAAAGGCCGGGCGCACCTGGCGGACGTACACCGAGTGGGAGAACTTCACCGACAACCAGATCGAGTTCTACGCCACCTTCAAGGCCATCGCCCGCAAGGCCCTGGCCAGGACCGGCGGCCATACGTACATGGAAGCCTTCTACGCCAAGGTCCGGGGCGCCTCGGAGGCCGAGCGCGCCCGGCTCCTCGCGCTGCTGGACGAGGGTGTCGCCACGCTCACGCGGCAGGAGCGCAGCCTGTTCGAGCGGGGACTGCGCCGGGTGCCCACCGGGACGCTCGCCGACGCGTTCGCGAAGGACGTGGCCGCCGGGACGCTGCCGGAGGTCTCCTACCTGGTCCCCTCGGCGATCGACTCCGAGCACCCCAGCACCTCGTCGCCGGTGCACAGCGCCACCATCGTCTACAAGATCCTCGACGCGCTCGGCAACCACCCCGACGTGTGGCGGCACACCGCCGTGCTGATCAACTACGACGAGAACGACGGCTTCTTCGACCACGTCCCGCCGCCCGTCGCACCCCCCGAGGTGACCGAGGAGCAGTGGGAGGGCCGCCCGACCGGCCTGGGCATCCGGGTGCCGCTGCTGGTCGTCTCGCCGTGGACCGTCGGCGGATACGTCTGCTCCGAGGTCTTCGACCACACCTCCGTGATCCAGTTCCTGGAGCGCTGGACCGGGGTGAAGGAGCCCAACATCGGCGACTGGCGGCGCCGCGTCACCGGCGACCTCACCTCCGCTTTCGACTTCACCCGGGCCCGCCGGCAGCCCGCCGTGCAGATCCCCGGGGCGATCCCGCCGTTCGAGGGCCGCTGGCAGCCGAAGCCGCCCGCCGTCCAGCACCTCCCCGAGCAGGAGCCCGGCCTGCGCCCGGCGCGCCCGCTGCCCTACCGGCCGGACGCCCAGGCACGGCGGGTGGAGGGCGGACTGCGGGTGGAGCTGGACAACAGCGGCCGGTCCTCGGCGCACTTCACGCTGTACCCGTACGCGGACGAGTTCCCGGCCCCGCAGCACAGGGACGTCCGGGGCCGCGCGCACTGGGCGGTCCCGGTGGCGGGGGAGACGTACCGCTTCACGGTCACCGGGCCGAACGGCTTCCGGCGCGAGTTCGCCGGACCGGCCGACGGGGGAGCGGAGGTGGCCAGCCGCGTCGACCACCGCGACCGCGACATCCACCTCACCCTGCGCAACACCGGCCGCAGGACCCTGACCTTCCTGGTGCGGCCGCTCGGTTACGTCGACGAGGACGACGTACGGGACTGGACGCGGCGTGTCACGGTCAAGCCGGGCCGCAGCCGGTCGCTGGTGCACTCGGCGGCCGACGCCCACGGCTGGTACGACCTCGACGTCACCGCCGACGGGGAGGACGGCTTCCGGCGGCGGCTCATGGGGCACATCGAGAACGGCCGGGCGAGCGTCTCGGGCTGACCGGTCGCCGAGGCCGCCGGGCCTGATCCGTCCCGTATAAGGGGCAGATCAGGCCCTGTGACCATGGCCACGAAACGGACAAAGGATCACGATCTGCTGTCAGAGTGGGCGGTCTCAGGTCATGAGACGTTTACGGGCAGATCACGTTATCTGCGGGTAAAGGTCCACGAACCCGCAGGGAGCTCGTCCGTTGGCTGCCATCGCCCGCTGGTGCATCAGGCACCGTCTCGTCGCCGTTCTCATCTGGCTCGCCGCCCTCGGCGGCACCGCCGCGGCGGCGGGCATCGCCGGTTCGGCGTACTCCAACGACTACGAGGTCCCCGGCACCGAATCCGGCCGGGCCACCGAACTCCTCTCGCAGGGCTTCACCGACCTCGGCGGCGACACCGACACCGTCGTCTGGCACACCACCGACTCCACGGTCAGAGCCGCCGACGTCGAACAGACGATGACCCGCACGCTCCACGCGATCGAGGACCTGCCGGGCGTCGGCGCGGTCACCGGCCCCTACGGCACCGCGGGTCCCGGCCAGATCAGCCAGGACGGCCACACCGCCTACGCCACCGTCACCTTCGACCGCCCCGCCGACGAGATCCCCGCCTCCCAGGCCCACGCCCTCGTCGACACCGCGAAGGCCGCCGAGGCCGACGGGCTCCAGGTCGAGCTGGGCGGCACCGCCGTCGCCCTCACCGAAGCGCCCTCCGTCCACTTCGCCGAGGGCATCGGCGTGATCGTCGCGGCCGTCGTGCTCTTCCTCGCCTTCGGCTCGCTGGCCGCCAGCCTGCTGCCCATCGCCACCGCCCTCGTCTCCGTCGGCACCGCCTACGCCGGCACCGTGCTGCTCGGCCATCTGATGACCGTCGCCGACTTCGCCCCCATGCTCGGCATGCTCATCGGGCTCGGCGTGGGCATCGACTACGCCCTGTTCATCGTCACCCGGCACCGCAGAGGACTCCGCCGCGGCATGTCCGTGCCCGAAGCGGCCCAGAACGCCGTCGCGACCACCGGCCGCGCCGTCGTCTTCGCCGGGGTCACCGTCTGTATCGCCCTGCTCGGCATGCTGATCCTGCGGCTCGACTTCCTCAACGGCGTCGCCATCGCCGCCTCGCTCACCGTCGTCCTCACCGTGCTGGCCTCGGTCACCCTGCTGCCCGCCCTCCTCTCCCTCATCGGGATGCGGGCCCTCAGCCGCCGCGAACGCCGGCAGCTCGCCGAACACGGCCCGCGCCCCGAACTGCCCACCGGCTTCGCCGCCCGCTGGTCCGCCTTCGTCGAGCGCCACCCCAAGCTGCTGGGCGGGGTCGCGGCCGTCGTCATGCTGGTCCTCGCCCTGCCCGCCCTCGGCCTCCACCTGGGCACGTCGGACCAGGGCAACAACCCGGCCACCGCCACCACCCGGCAGGCCTACGACCTCCTCGCCGACGGCTTCGGGCCCGGCGTCAACGGACCGCTCACCATCGCCGCCCAGCTCGACGGCGCTGACGACCGGCTCGCCCTGGACTCGCTGCCCGAGAAGCTGCGGACCACCGAGGGCGTCGCGTCCGTCAGCCCGGTCACGTACAACAGCGGCGGCGACACCGCCTTCCTCACCGTCGTCCCCGACTCCTCGCCCCAGTCGCAGGAGACCAGCGAGCTGGTCGACCGGATCCGGGACGACGTGCTGCCACCGGTCCAGGACAACACCTCGCTGGAGGCCCATGTCGGCGGGGTGACGGCGAGCTACGACGACTTCGCCGAGATCATCGTCGGCAAGCTGCCCCTGTTCGTCGGGATCGTCATCGGCCTCGGCTGTCTGCTGCTGCTCCTGGCCTTCCGGTCCATCGGCATCCCGATCAAGGCCGCCGTGATGAACGTGGCCGCCGTCGCCGCCTCCTTCGGCGTCGTCGTGGCCGTCTTCCAGTGGGGCTGGGGAAGCGAACTGCTCGGCCTCGGCAGCGCCGGGCCCATCGAACCCTTCCTCCCCGTGATCATGGTCTCGGTCCTCTTCGGCCTCTCCATGGACTACCAGGTCTTCCTGGTCGGCCGGATGTACGAGGAGTGGCTGGAGACCGGAGACAACCGGCGCTCCGTACGGGTCGGCCTCGCGGAGACCGGCCGGGTCATCAACTCCGCCGCCGTGATCATGATCTCCGTCTTCCTCGCCTTCGTGCTCAGCGGGGACCGGGTCATCGCCATGTTCGGCATCGCGCTCGCCACCGCCGTCGCCCTGGACGCCTTCGTTTTGCGCACGCTGCTGGTGCCCGCCCTGATGCACATGCTCGGCGGGGCGAACTGGTGGCTGCCGGGATGGCTGGACAAGCGGCTGCCCCGGATCTCCATCGAGCCGCCCGACTGCGTACCGCTCCATGCGAAGATCCCGGGGCGCGCGCCACCGAGGAAGGTGTCGCGCAGACGGAGGAGGAGCACGATGTTCGCCATATCCCTGGGTGACGACAAGGCGGAGCTGCGACCGCTGGAGATCTGGCAGGACGAGGAGTTCCTCGCCCACATGGACCGGGCCCGCGAGCTGGTCGACCCCTGGATCCCCTTCGCCTCCTTCGCCACGGACCGGGAATCGGCCCGCGCCCTGCTCCAGCGGTACGCGGAGAAGCAGGCGGCGGACACCGGGCGGCTCTACGGGATCTGGCTGGACGGCACCCTCGTCGGCGGCGTCCTCTTCCGGATCTTCGACACGGCGTCCGGCAACTGCGAGATCGGCGTCTGGCTGGAGCCGGCCGCCCAGGGCCGCGGCCTGATCACCCGGGCCGCCGAGCGGCTGATCGACTGGGCGGTGTACGAGCGCGGCATGCACCGCGTCGAGTGGGACGCCTCCGCCGCGAACACGAAGTCGATCGCGGTGGCGAAGCGGCTGGGCATGACCCGCGACGGGGTGATCCGGCAGAACTACCTCTACCGGGGCGTACGCCACGACTCCGAGGTCTGGTCGGTCCTCGCCCCGGAGTGGAAGGCCCGCGCGGGACGCTGAGCCCCGGCGGCCCCCGGCGTTAAGGGGGCTCTCATCCGGGCCCCCTAGCGTGCGGCGCATGAACACCACCCCCGCCAAGACGACGACCCCCGACGAGACGGCTGCCGCGGACGCCGCGGCGACGAAGGACACGGAGACGAAGGACGCCCCGGGTACGTCCTCGAAGGCCGATGACTCCGCGACGGCCCCCGACGACCTCGCCACGCAGCCCGAGGACGACGACGCCGCCGAGGGCATCCAGGACGAGGACCTGGAGCCCGACCCCTTCGAGACGGCCCGGCACGGCGTCGGCGCGGGCGCGGCGGCCGTCGTCTCCGCCGCCCTCGGCGTCGTCGCCCTGACCGGCGCGTGGAGCGGCCGGGTCGCCGCCGAGCGCGAGACGCTCATCGGCCAGATCAAGACCTCCGGCGGCGGCAGCGCGGCCCAGCAGATCTCGGAGATCTACGGGGACGCCTGGCACACCACCGCCCTGGTCAACGGCGTCTTCGCCGTGCTGGCCCTGCTCGTCGGCGTCGTCGTCCTGGTCCGCCCCGCGTTCGGCGCCCCCGCCGACCGGCCGCAGCCCGCCTGGGTCCGTGCGGTCGCCCTGGCCGGCGTCGCCCTGGGCGTCCTCGGTGTGCTGATCTCCGCGGGCATGTACCTCGACCTCTTCGCCTCCCTGCCCAGCGCGGCCACCCCGGCCGGCGGCGGGGCCGGCTGAGCACCCGCGTAGGGCGGGCGGGGCCGCCTCCTAGGGCCTGTCGGCGGTTTGACGACAGGCCCTAAGGCCCCCACCGCCGCGAAGATGCGGAACTCGCCCGATGCCCCGCCCCCACCTGGCCGACGACAGTGGACACACAGCGAACACAGGGCCCCGGCCGACCGGCCGGGTCACCCCTCCGGTCCGCTGCCACGACCAGGAATCAGGGGAACACCATGTACGAGTACGAGATCTACCGCTCCACCTCCGCCGAGCTGATCCGCCGGGCCGACGCCGAGCGCGAGATCGGCCGGGCCCGCCGCGCCCGCCGGGCCGCCCGCCGCAGTGGGCGCCAAGACCCGGAGGGGAAGGTGAGGCAGGGCGACCGCAGCCGCTTCGCCCCGGCCGCCTGACGATGGCCCGGCCCGGGACGACCCCCGTGCCGGAATCCGGCCCCGCCGCAGCCCCTTCCGTACCGGGCGCGGCGGGCCGGGACCGTACGGCGGGCATGATCACCCTGCGCGAAAAGACTCCCGCCGCCTCGTACGCGTATGCGATGCTCAGCGGCGTGGAGACCAGGTCTGTCAGCCCCGTGTTCGTCGGGCGCGCCGAGGAACTCGCCTCGCTCACCGGGGCGCTCGCGCGGGCCGCTTCCGGCGATCCGCAGGCGCTGCTGATCGGCGGCGAGGCGGGCGTCGGCAAGACCCGCCTGGTCGAGCAGTTCGTCTCGGCGGCCCAGCGGCGCGACGCCGTGGTCGCCGTCGGGTCCTGCGTCGAGATCGGGGCCGACGGGCTGCCGTTCGCCCCCTTCCCGACCGCCCTGCGCGCCCTCCGGCGTGCTCTGCCCGAGGAGATGGCCGCCGCCTGCGCCGGCAAGGAGGGCGAGCTGGCCCGCCTCCTGCCCGAGCTGGGCGAGGCCCGCCGGGACGCCACCGACGAGCACAGCACCGCCCGCCTCTTCGAACTCACCGCCCGCCTGCTGGAGCAGATCTCCGCCGACCGCCCGGTCGTCCTCGTCCTGGAGGACCTGCACTGGGCGGACGCCTCCACCCGGCATCTGCTCGCCTATCTCTTCCGCACCCTGAGCACCGGCCGCCTGATGGTCGTCGGCACCTACCGCGCCGACGACATCCACCGCCGCCACCCCCTGCGCCCCCTCCTCGCCGAGCTGGACCGGCTGCGCACCGTCACCCGCGTCGAACTCGACCGGTTCAGCCACGACGAGGTCGGCCGCCAGCTCGCCGGCATCCTCGCCGAGATCCCCGAGGCCGCACTCGTCGACGAGATCTTCGAACGCTCCGACGGCAACGCCTTCTTCGTCGAGGAGCTGGCCGGCTCCCTGGCGTGCTGCGGCGACAGCTCCGGGCTCTCCGAATCGCTCCGCGACCTCCTGCTCGTGCGCGTGGAGGCGCTCCCGGAGCACGCCCAGCGGGTCGCCAGGATCGTCGCCGAGGGCGGCTCCTTCGTCGAACACGAACTGCTCGCCGCCGTCGCCGGGCTCGGCGAGGACGACCTGGACGAGGCCCTGCGCGCGGCCGTCGGCGCCAACCTGCTGCAGCCGGCGCCCGACAGCGACGGCTACCGCTTCCGGCACTCCCTGGTCCGCGAGGCCGTCAGCGACGACCTGCTGCCCGGCGAACGCACCCGCGTCAACCGCCGGTACGCCGAAGCTCTGGAGGCCGATCCCTCCCTCGTCCGCGACGACGAACGCGCCACCCGCCTCGCCAGCTACTGGTACGCCGCCCATGACGCCGCCAAAGCCCTGCCCGCCGTGCTCCGGGCCGCCGTCGAGGCCCGCCGCCGCTACGCCTACTCCGAGCAACTGCGGCTCCTGGAGCGGGCGATGGAGCTCTGGGACGACGTCCCCGGTCAAGTCCTCGCCACCCTCCGCCCCTTCGACTACGCCGAGGTCTACCCGGCCTCCGCCTGCGACCCGGAGAACACGCCCCTGCGCTACCTCGACGTGATGGCCGAGGCCACCGTCGCCGCCCACTTCGGCGGCGACCGCAAACGCGCGCTGGCCATCTCCAAGAAGGCCATGCGGGTCCTGGCCGCCGAGGCCGATCCGCTGCGCGAGGCCTGGTTCCTCGTGCAGCGCAGCCGACTCGTGCAGGGGCTCGACAAGGGGGACGGCTGGGAGGAGCTGGCCGCCGCCCAGGAGCTGGTGCGCGGGTTGCCGCCGTCCTCGGTCCAGGCCGACGTCCTGACGAACGTGGCCAGTTGGAAGGCGCTGCACCAGCCGGGACCGCAGGCGCTCGCCGACAGCGACCGGGCCGTGGAGTACGCCCGGCTCGTCGGCGACGAGTACATCGAGCTGCACGCCCGCCTCACCCGCGGCTGGCTCGTCGCGGACGCGGGCGGCGTCGAGGAGGGCCTCGCCGAGATGTACGCGGTCCGGGACCGCGCCGAACAGCTCCACCTGATGAACCTCCTCGGCCGGGTCAGCGTCAACCTGCCCTCCTCGCTGGAGGCGATGGGCCGCTCGCTGGAGGCCGTCGCCGCCGCCGACCACGGCATCGAGATCTGCCACAGCCACGGGCTGGCCGACTCCGGGGCCTGGGTGTACGCCAACCAGTCCCAGTCCCTGTTCTCCCTCGGGCACTGGGCCCAGAGCGAGAGTGCCGCCGCGTCCGCCGCCCGCCTGGCGCTGGGCCCCCGGGCCAAGGGCCTCGCCGCGCTGCGCCGCACCGAACTGGCCGTCTCCCGCGGGGACACGGCCGAGGCGGAGGAGCAGCTCGCCCTGGTCCGCAGGCACTTCGGGCACCGCGACCCGCAGCACCAGCACACGATCGACCCCGGGCGGCACGGCATGGTGCTGGCCGCCTCCCAGGGCAGGCTCGCCGAGGCCCGGACCGCTTTCGAGGCGCTGGCCCGGGCCGGCTTCCCGCCCGGCACCCAGCGCTACGCCCTGCCGCTGCTCCAGACCGCCGCCATGATCGAGGCGGACGCCCGCGGACTGCCCGCCGCCGAACCGGGCCGCCCGGAGCTGCTCGCCCTGATCCGCCGGTGTGCGAAAAGCCTCCCCATGCTCGTCCCCGTCTGGCAGGCCTACGGCGTCTTCATCGAGGCGGAGCTGGCCCGGGCGGAGGGCACGGACACCCCCGGCCACTGGGCCCGCGCCGCCGAGGCCTTCGGCCCGCTGTGCCGCCCGTACCAACTGGCTCAGATCCACCGCCGCTGGGCCGAGTCCCTGCTCATCGCCCCCGGCGAGCGGTCCACCGCCACGGCCCTGCTGCACCGGGCCCAGGAGACCGCCCGCCGCCTCGGCGCGCGCCCGCTCGCCGAGGCGGTCGAACAGCTCGCCGCCCGCGCCCGCATCACCCTCGACGGCTCCGGCGCGGCACCCGGCCCCGAAGCGGGAATCCACCCGGCCGTCCTGGCCCCCGTCTCCACCGCCGACGGCCCCGGCCGGCCGCAGGCCGGGGAGGAGGACCCCGCCATCGCCGCCGTGGTGTCCTTCGGGCTGACCCCGCGCGAGCAGGACGTGCACCGGCTGGTCGCGGCCGGACACACCAACCGGAAGATCGCCGAGGAGCTGTTCATCTCCCCGAAGACCGCCAGCGTCCACGTCTCCAACATCCTGGCCAAGCTGGGCGTCTCCAGCCGCGGTGAGGCAGCCGCCCTCGCCCACCGCCTGAGGCTCTACCCGGCGGCGTAGGGCGGCACCGCCCCCCGGCGGCGGCTTGCTACTCCACCTCGACCTGGAGAATCCTGTCGTCCCCGTCCTGCTGCGTGCCCCGCCCGTCCGTGTTGCTGGTGACCAGCCACAGCCGGTCGCTCCCCGCGCTCACCACCGTGCGCAGGCGGCCGTGCTCCTCCGCCAGGAACGACTGGGGGTCCGCGAGCGGTTCCCCGGCTTTCCCGCCGGACAGCGGGATCCGCCACAGCCGCTCACCACGCAGCCCGGCCATCCAGATCGAGCCCTCCGCGTACGCGATCCCGCTGGGGGAGGCCTCCGAGGTCTTCCACTGCGCCACCGGGTCGATGAACCCGTCCTCGCCTTCCTCGCCCTCGACCTCGGGCCAGCCGTAGTTCCCGCCGGGCTCGATCAGATTCAGCTCGTCCCAGGTGTTCTGGCCGAACTCGGCGGCCCACAGCCGCTTCTCCGCGTCCCAGGCGAGCCCCTGCACATTGCGGTGTCCGTACGAATACACCACCGAGTCCGCCTCGGGATTGCCGTGCACCGGCTCGCCGTCGGGGGTCATCCGCAGGATCTTGCCCGCCAGCGACTCCTTGTCCTGGGACAGCTCGGTGTCCCCGGCCTCGCCGGTGCCCGCGTACAGCATCTTGTCCGGGCCGAAGGCGATCCGGCCGCCGTTGTGGATGCTGCCCTTGGGGATACCGCGCAGCACCGTGTCCGGGGCGCCGAGCTGCTGTCCCGCCGGGCGCTTCTCGTCGTAACTCATCCGGACGATGCGGTTGTCGGACGTGGTCGTGAAGTAGGCGTACACCAGCTGGTCCGCGCCGAAGGTGGACGGGACGGCGAGCCCGAGCAGTCCGCCCTCGCCGGCCGGGGCGACCCCGGGCACCGAGCCCAGCAGCGTCTGCTTGCCGCTCTCGCCGTCGATCCGGTGGATCGTGCCCTCGTCCCGTGAGGACACCAGCAGATCACCGCCCGGCAGCGCGGCCAGACCCCAGGGCGACTTCAGGTTCTCCGTCAGCGTCGAGACGACCTTCGCCGAGCCCTTCTCGGGCGGCAGGTCCGCCGACCGGCTCGGCGAGGCCGGGGAAGCGGATCCCGAGGCGGTCGGGGAACCGGCCGGCCGCCCGGACGCACCACCGTCCCCGTCCCCGTCGCCGGAACACGCGGCGGACAGGATCAGGGCGGCCGACGCCACCGCGGCCAGCACCCCCCTGCGCACGGCCGGGGACTGCACACGTCCGAACAGAGCACCACGCACGGAACCGATCCTTTCGACGGCTGCCCGACTACCTGCCCCCACACCGCGTTCCCTCACAGTGTTCCTACACCTCGGCGGGGCCAGAAGTTCCCGATCCGCCCATTCTCCCGCCGTACGGGCCGCGGCGCTCAGTCCCAGGACTCGCGAGCGGCGGGCAGCGCGTCGATCTCCGCCAGGTCCCGGTCGTCCAGGACCACCCCGGCCGCCCCGGCGTTCTCCACCGCCCACCGCTCCCGCTTCGCCCCGGGCACCGGCACCACATGCGGTCCCCGGCGCAGCACCCACGCCAGCGCCACCTGCGCCACGGTCGCTCCCCGGCGCTCCGCGACCCGCCGCAGACCGGCCACCACCGGCTGGTTCGCCGCCATCACCTCGGCCGTGAACCGCGGATGCCGGGCCCGCAGGTCCTCCGGCTCGAACCCCTGCCCCGGCTTCAGCGTCCCGGTCAGATATCCGCTGCCCAGCGGCATCGCGGCCAGCAGTCCGACCCCGCGCGCCACGCACCACGGCAGCAGCTCGGTGAGCGCCTCCCGCGACCACACCGACAGCTCCGCCTCGACGGCGCTGACCGGGAAGACCTGCTGGATCCGTTCCAACTGCCGGATCGTTCCCTCGAACGGACCCTCACCCGACCGGCGCGGGGCCCGCGCCCCCACGGCACACAGCCCCAGCGAGCGCACCTTGCCCACGGTGACCAGCTCCGCCATAGCACCCCAGGTCTCCTCCACCGGTACCTCGGGGTCGGCCCGGTGCAGCTGGTACAGGTCGATCACATCGGTCTGGAGCCGCCGCAGCGAGGCGTCGCAGGCCCGCCGGACGTACCCGGGCCGGCCGTTCGCGACGATGTGCTGATCGCCCACCAGCAGCCCGCACTTGGTGGAGACGAACGCCTCCTCGCGGCGGCCCTTCAGCGCCCGCCCCACCAGCAGCTCATTGGTGAACGGGCCGTACATGTCCGCGGTGTCGAGCAGCCGGACGCCCGCGTCCAGGGCCGCGTGCACCGTCCGCACCGAACGGTCGCCGATCTGCTGCGAGGCGCTGTAACCCCAGCTCATCGGCATGCAGCCGAGCCCGACCGCACCCACGGCAAGCCCCGCCGCCCCGATAGTCCTGCACTCCAACTCCCCGAACCCTCCCTAGGACCTGCGGCTACGGGGCCGTACCGCACCCCAAAGTAACCTCTGACCTCCCGAGGTCTTCTCCCAGCCGCCCTGGAGTGCTCGTACACCCGTCGCATAGCCTCCCGACCATGACTGCGACGACTGCTGACGTATGGCTGCCCTTCCCGGCCGAGGAGATCGACGGGCTTCCGGACGGGCCCAACTACCTCTTCTGGAACGGTGGCCCGGACTTCCCCGCCGATCCGGCCGACTGCGCCTATTACGTCGTTCCCTACATGCAGGGCCCCGAGGTCGCGCAGCGCCCGCTCGCCTCGATGAGCTCGGTCCAGGTGGTCCAGACGCTCTCCGCCGGCATCGACCACGTCGAGCCCGGCCTCCGCCTGCTGCCCGCCGGGGTGCGGCTCTGCAACGCCAAGGGGGTGCACGAGGCGTCCACCGCCGAGCTGACCCTCGCGCTGATCCTGGCCTCCCTGCGCGGCATCCCCGGGTTCGTCCACGGCCAGGACGGGGAAGAGTGGCGCTCCGGCTTCTACCCGGCGCTCGCCGACAAGTCCGTCCTCATCGTGGGGTACGGCTCCATCGGCTCGGCCATCGAGGACCGGCTCGCCCCCTTCGAGTGCGCGCGGGTGGCGCGCGTCGCGCGCTCCGCACGGACCACCGCACGCGGTCCCGTACACACGCTCGACGATCTGCCCGCCCTGCTGCCCGAGGCCGACGTGGTGATCCTCTCCACTCCGCTGAACCCGTCCACCCAGGGGCTGGTGGGCGCCGACTTCCTCGCCGCGATGCCCGACGGCGCCCTCCTCGTCAACGTCGCCCGCGGCGGAGTCGTCGACACCAAGGCCCTGTTGGCCGAACTGGAATCCGGACGGCTGCGGGCCGCGCTCGACGTGACCGACCCCGAACCCCTGCCCCAGGGCCATCCCCTCTGGCATGCTCCGAATGTCTTGATCACGCCTCATGTGGGCGGCAGCACCTCGGCGTTCGAACCCCGCGCCAAGCGGCTGCTCGCCGAACAGCTCACCCGGTTCGCCGCCGGAGAGCCGGTGCGGAACGTCGTCACCACCACCGGCTGACCCCGCCGAGGCGGCCACGCTACGGGGTGGTCCGGATGCACGCAGTGCCGCTCACCTCGCATTTCGTCACGGAGCGTAGAGAAGCTATGGCCCTGAGTGACGGATCTGGTGTATCGTCCGACCCGGGGCGCTGCGCCGTGAAAGGGACGGCGCGGGGGGAGCATCGGAACGCGAGGGGGCGACGGGCGATGTGCTGGCCATGGAGAGACGAGCCGACGCGGACGAGCGGACGGCCGCGGCCGTCCGCGCCGACGGGGCGCACCAGGAGCCGATGGCCGGATCCATGCCCCGGAGCGGTCTCCCGGGAGCGGCCCCGGCCGCCGCGGAGCGAGCGGCGCCGAAGGGGTTCCGCGAGGAGCCAGGCGCCGGGGAGCACGTGCCCGGCGGGCCCGGGGCGGGGAGCCCTCCGGTGAGCGCGCTGGGGGCCCTGCTCGCCACGCGGTCCGAGTCCGGTTCCACCGGGATGCGGTCCCGCATCCTGCTCGGCCTCGTCTGCGCCGGATATTCGGTGGGCGCCGCCGTCGGCTGGGGCTCGCCGCAAGTCGCCGTCTTCATGGGGGACTTCGGTCTCGCCGCCGCGGCACTGGTCGCCGCGGTCTCCTGCTTCCTCTACGCACGGACGGGCGCGGGCCGGCTGCGGCCCGCCTGGCTGCTGTTCTCGCTCTCCTCCCTCATGGCGGCCTGCGGAAACGCCGTCTGGGGGTGGTACGAGGTGATCCTCGGCGTCCCCGTGCCCACTCCCTCCCTCGCCGACGTCTTCTTCCTCTGCTTCGCGCCGCCCGCCATCGTCGGGCTGCTCGTGCTCGCCAAGCGGCCCGTCACCCGGGCGGGCTGGATCTGCCTCGCCCTGGACGCCTGGCTGATCGGCGGCTCCCTGCTGACGCTCGCCTGGAGCCTCGCCCTCGCGCACACCGCGCACCTGGCGGGCGTCCAGGACACCAGCGTCGCGCCCGCGGCCCTCTCCCTGGCCTATCCGCTGCTCGACATCGTGCTCGTCTCGATGGTGCTCGCCCTGCACTTCCGGCGGGCCGGGGTGAACCGCTCCGCGGTGAACACCGCCATCGCCGCCCTGGCGCTCACCGTGCTGAGCGACGCGGTGTTCACCTCGCCGCTGCTGCGCTCCACCTACCACTCGGGCCAGCTCCTCGACGCCGGCTGGTTCGCCGGGTCGCTGCTCCTCGCCTACGCCCCCTGGGGCGCCCGGCGCGGAGCCCGCGGGTCCGCCCGCCCCGGCCCGCCGCGCGCCACCGCCAGCCGCCCGATCGCCGGCTCCCTCGCGGCCCTCACCCCGTATCTCGCCGCCGCCGTCTGCACCCTGGGCATCCTGTACAACGTGGTCGACGGCCGCCGGGTGGACCGGGTCGTCATCTTCACCGGCTGCACCGTCGTCCTGGCGCTGGTCGTCCGGCAGGGCATCATGCTCCTCGACAACATCTCCCTCACCCAGGAACTGGCCCAGAAGGAGAACCACTTCCGCTCCCTGGTGCAGGGCTCCAGCGACGTCATCATGATCGCCGCGCCCAACGGCACCCTGCGCTACGTCAGCCCCGCCGCCGCCGGGGTCTATGGGCGCGAGGCGGAGGGGCTCGTCGGCGCCGAGCTGTCCTCGATCATCCACCCCGACGACCTCGGCCGGGTCGTCCACGAGGTGCGGCGCTTCCTCGCCGCCCCGCCCCACGAGGAACCCACCACCCGCATCGAATGCCGCTTCCGCTCGGGCACCGGCGACTGGCTCAACGTCGAGTCCACCGTCAACCGCCACCAGGGCGGCCTCCTCCTCAACAGCCGGGACGTCACCGAACGGGTGCGACTCCAGGCCCAGTTGCAGCACAACGCCGAGCACGACCCGCTCACCGACCTGCCCAACCGGGCCCTGTTCACCGCCCGGGTCCGCCAAGCGCTCGGCGGCCGCCGGGCCGGCGACCTCGGCACCGCCGTCCTCTTCATCGATCTCGACGGCTTCAAGCAGGTCAACGACACCATCGGCCACCAGGCGGGCGACGAACTGCTCATCCAGGCCGGCCGCCGCCTCCAGGACTCCGTCCGGGCCGGCGACACCGCCGCCCGGCTCGGCGGCGACGAGTTCGCCGCGCTCATCATGGGCGACGGCACCCGCGACCAGGGCGCCCGCGAATACCAGGTCCACGAGATCGCCGACCGGCTCCGCCTCACCCTCTCCCAGCCCTACCGGATCGGCGCCAGCGAGGTCCGGGTCGCCGCCTCCATCGGGGTGGCCTTCGCCGAGCCCGCCATCAGCCCCACCGACCTCATGCGCAACGCCGACCTCGCGATGTACCGCGCCAAGGCCGGCGGCAAGGACCGGGTCGAGCTGTACGCCCCGCAGATGCAGGCCGACGTCGTACGCCGCTCCGAACTGGCCACCCGGCTGCGCACGGCCCTGCGCGACGCCGAGTTCGCCCTGCTCCACCAGCCCGTCGTGCACCTCGCCAGCGGCTCCGTCGCCGCCGTCGCCGCCCAGGCCCGCTGGCGCTCCGCCCAGGGCATCCTGTTCACCCCCGCCGAGTTCCTGCGGGTCTCCGGCGACGACGACCGCACCGCCGAGCTCGGCCGCTGGCTCCTGGAGGAGGCCGTGGCCCAGGCCGCCGACCGGGCCAGGGCCGGGCACCCCGTCGCCGTCTCCGTCCGGCTCTCCGCCGCCCGGCTGCTGGACGCGGCCCCGCCGCCCGGCTCCATCGAGGCGCTGCTGACCCGCCACGGGCTGCCCTCCGGCGCCCTGATGATCGAGGTCGCCGACAGCGACCCACGCGTCTCCTTCGACGCCCTGGAGCAGCGCCTCGTGGCCCTGCGCCGGCTCGGCGTGCGGATCGCGCTCGACGGCTTCGGCAGCGGTTTCGCGGCGATCAACGCGCTGCGCCGGCTCCCCATCGACGTACTGAAGCTCGACCGGAACCTGGTGGAGGGGGTGGTCGAATCGGCCAGGCTGCACAAGATCACCAGCGGCCTCCTGCGGATCGCCTGCGACCTCGGTCTCCAGTCCGTCGCCGACGGCGTCGACGTCCCCGAGCAGGTCCTCGCCCTGCGCGCCATGGGGTGCACCCACGGCCAGGGAATGGCCTTCTCCGGCCCGCTCGACGAGTACCGGCTGCGACGCGCCCTGGTTCGCGGGGAGTTCCCCGTACCGGGCATTCCGAGCCCCCGGCCGGTGCTGGCGGGCGGCTCGATCCCGCTGCTCACCGGATCACATACTGAGACGCCTGTCCCACCCACTTGACACGTCATGCGTGCCGGAGAGAGGGTCAATGCCATGCGCACCCGAATTCTCGTACTTGGAAAGCGCGTCGGCTGAAGCAGAGTCACTCCACGACACTCTGCGGACCGCACCCGGCGCGCTCCCCTCGCTTGCCTCACGGCACGAGGGGTTTTTTGTTGCACTGACACCTCTCAAAACGCTGCAAAACACCCGCGAAAACCCTCAGCTTCGAGAAGAGAATGCCGATGACCGAGCAGGCCACCGGGGCCCACCACCCGCAGCCGCGCGCCCGTACCGGCGGACAGCCGTCCGTCACCGCCACGCACGTCACGGGCGCGCAGTCCCTCATCCGCTCTCTCGAGGAAGTCGGCGCCGACACGGTATTCGGCATCCCCGGCGGCTGCATCCTCCCCGCCTACGACCCGCTGATGGACTCCACCCGGGTCCGCCACGTCCTGGTCCGCCACGAGCAGGGCGCCGGCCACGCCGCCACCGGATACGCGCAGGCCACCGGCAAGGTCGGCGTCTGCATGGCCACCTCGGGACCCGGCGCCACCAACCTGGTCACCCCGATCGCCGACGCGCACATGGACTCCGTGCCGCTCGTCGCGATCACCGGCCAGGTCGCCTCCAAGGCCATCGGCACCGACGCCTTCCAGGAAGCCGACATCTGCGGCATCACGATGCCGATCACCAAGCACAACTTCCTGGTCACCAAGGCCGAGGACATCGCGCACACCATCGCCGAGGCCTTCCACATCGCCTCCACCGGCCGCCCCGGACCGGTCCTCGTCGACATCGCCAAGGACGCCCTCCAGGCGAAGACCACCTTCAGCTGGCCGCCCACCCAGGACCTGCCCGGCTACCGCCCGGTGACCAAGCCGCACGCCAAGCAGATCCGCGAGGCCGCGAAGCTGATCACCCAGTCCAAGCGCCCCGTGCTGTATGTCGGCGGCGGCGTCCTGAAGGCCGGGGCCACCGCCGAGCTGAAGGTCCTCGCCGAGCTGACCGGAGCACCCGTCACCACCACCCTGATGGCGCTCGGCGCCTTCCCCGACAGCCACCCGCTGCACGTGGGAATGCCGGGCATGCACGGCGCGGTCACCGCCGTCACCGCGCTGCAGAAGGCCGACCTGATCGTCGCCCTCGGAGCCCGCTTCGACGACCGCGTCACCGGCAAGCTGGACAGCTTCGCCCCGTACGCCAAGATCGTCCACGCCGACATCGACCCCGCCGAGATCGGCAAGAACCGCACCGCCGACGTCCCGATCGTCGGAGACGCCCGCGAGGTCCTGGCGGACCTGGTCCAGGCCGTCCAGGTGGAGCACACCGACGGCAACACCGGCGACTATGCCGCCTGGTGGAAGGACCTCAACCGCTGGCGCGACACCTACCCGCTGGGCTACGACCTGCCCGAGGACGGCAGCCTCTCCCCGCAACAGGTCATCCAGCGCATCGGCAAGCTCGCCCCCGAGGGCACCATCTTCACGGCGGGCGTCGGCCAGCACCAGATGTGGGCCGCCCACTACATCGACTACGAGCAGCCCGCCACCTGGCTGAACAGCGGCGGCGCCGGAACGATGGGCTACGCGGTCCCGGCCGCGATGGGCGCCAAGGCCGGAGCCCCCGAGCGCACGGTCTGGGCCATCGACGGCGACGGCTGCTTCCAGATGACCAACCAGGAACTGGCCACCTGCGCGCTCAACAACATCCCGATCAAGGTCGCCGTCATCAACAACGGCGCCCTCGGGATGGTCCGCCAGTGGCAGACCCTCTTCTACAACCAGCGCTACTCCAACACCGTCCTGCACTCCGGCCCCGACGCCCCCGCCAAGGGCACTCGCGTCCCGGACTTCGTCAAGCTGTCCGAGGCCATGGGCTGCCACGCCATCCGCTGCGAGGACCCGGCCGACCTGGACAAGGTCATCGAAGAGGCCAACTCCATCAACGACCGCCCCGTCGTGATCGACTTCATCGTCCACGAGGACGCCATGGTCTGGCCGATGGTCGCCGCCGGCACCTCCAACGACGAGGTCCAGGCCGCGCGCGGCGTCCGCCCCGACTTCGGCGACAACGAAGACGACTGAGAGACAGAGAGAGAACGACTCCCATGTCCGAAAAGCACACGCTCTCCGTCCTGGTCGAGAACAAGCCCGGTGTCCTCGCCCGGATCACCGCCCTGTTCTCCCGACGCGGCTTCAACATCGACTCGCTCGCGGTCGGTACGACCGAGCACCCCGACATCTCCCGCATCACCATCGTCGTGAATGTCGAGGGCCTGCCCCTGGAGCAGGTGACCAAGCAGCTCAACAAGCTGGTCAACGTCCTGAAGATCGTCGAACTCGAGCCGTCCGCTGCGATCCAGCGGGAGCTCGTCCTGGTGAAGGTGCGCGCCGACAGCGAGACCCGCTCCCAGATCGTCGAGATCGTCCAGCTGTTCCGCGCCAAGACCGTCGACGTCTCCCCGGAGGCCGTCACGATCGAGGCGACCGGAGGGGCCGACAAGCTGGAGGCGATGCTCAAGATGCTGGAGCAGTACGGCATCAAGGAGCTCGTCCAGTCCGGCACCATCGCCATAGGACGCGGCGCGCGCTCGATCACCGACCGGTCCCTGCGCGCCCTCGACCGCTCGGCCTGAGCCGACGGACCCCGGGCGGAGCCGCACGCTCCGCTCGCATGGCGAGACCCGACAACGCACACGACGCACCCGCCGTACGGTGGGACGCAACACCTGCACACCAAGGAGAAGACCCAGTGGCCGAGCTGTTCTACGACGACGATGCCGACCTGTCCATCATCCAGGGCCGCAAGGTCGCGGTTCTCGGTTACGGCAGCCAGGGCCACGCCCACGCGCTGTCGCTCCGTGACTCCGGCGTCGACGTCCGCGTCGGTCTGCACGAGGGCTCGAAGTCCAAGGCCAAGGCCGAGGAGCAGGGCCTGCGCGTGGTGACCCCCGCCGAGGCGGCCGCCGAGGCCGACGTCATCATGATCCTCGTCCCGGACCCGATCCAGGCCCAGGTCTACGAGGAGTCCGTCAAGGACAACCTCAAGGCGGGCGACGCGCTGTTCTTCGGCCACGGCCTGAACATCCGCTTCGGCTTCATCAAGCCCCCGGCCGACGTCGACGTCTGCATGGTCGCCCCCAAGGGCCCCGGCCACCTGGTCCGCCGCCAGTACGAGGAGGGCCGCGGCGTTCCCTGCATCGTGGCCGTCGAGCAGGACTCCACGGGCAAGGGCCTGGAGCTCGCCCTGTCGTACGCCAAGGGCATCGGCGGCACCCGCGCCGGCGTCATCAAGACCACCTTCACCGAGGAGACCGAGACCGACCTGTTCGGTGAGCAGGCCGTCCTCTGCGGTGGCACCGCCGCCCTGGTCAAGGCCGGTTTCGAGACGCTGACCGAGGCCGGCTACCAGCCCGAGATCGCGTACTTCGAGTGCCTCCACGAGCTGAAGCTCATCGTCGACCTCATGTACGAGGGCGGCCTGGAGAAGATGCGCTGGTCCATCTCGGAGACCGCCGAGTGGGGCGACTACGTCACCGGCCCCCGGATCATCACCGACGCCACCAAGGCCGAGATGAAGAAGGTCCTCGCCGAGATCCAGGACGGCACCTTCGCCAAGAACTGGATGGCCGAGTACCACAACGGTCTGCCCAAGTACAACGAGTACAAGAAGGCCGACAGCGACCACCTGCTGGAGACCACGGGCCGCGAGCTGCGCAAGCTCATGAGCTGGGTGAACGACGAAGAGGCCTAGGCCTCGGGGGAGCGGGGCGGGTCCATGACGGACCCGCCCCGCTCCGCAGTACCCCAGGGGCGTTCCGTACGGATGTACACCACGTCCACCCTCGTGCGGGTGATCCTTCCACGGGGGCGCGGTACACGGCCCATCGCATGACTACACTTCTCCACACATACACGCGTCAGGGCCCACAGTGTCGTGCGTCTACCACGCGGCTAGCCCCTCCACCGCCTGCGGCCGTCGGGACGGCCGTCCGCACTGGACTTGTGAGGACTCACGTGAGCTCGAAACCTGTCGTACTCATCGCTGAAGAGCTGTCGCCCGCCACGGTCGACGCCCTGGGTCCGGATTTCGAGATCCGGCACTGCAACGGCGCGGACCGCGCCGAGCTGCTCCCCGCGATCGCCGACGTCGACGCGATCCTGGTGCGCTCCGCCACCAAGGTCGACGCCGAGGCCCTCGCCGCCGCCAGGAAGCTCCGGGTCGTGGCCCGCGCGGGCGTCGGTCTGGACAACGTGGACGTCTCCGCCGCCACCAAGGCCGGCGTGATGGTCGTCAACGCCCCGACCTCCAACATCGTCACCGCCGCCGAGCTGGCCTGCGGTCTGCTGGTGGCCACCGCGCGCAACATCCCGCAGGCCAACACCGCGCTGAAGAACGGCGAGTGGAAGCGCTCCAAGTACACCGGGGTCGAGCTCAGCGAGAAGGTCCTCGGCGTCGTCGGCCTCGGCCGCATCGGCGTCCTGGTCGCCCAGCGCATGTCGGCCTTCGGCATGAAGATCGTCGCCTACGACCCCTACGTGCAGCCGGCCCGCGCCGCGCAGATGGGCGTCAAGCTCCTCAGCCTCGACGAGCTGCTGGAGGTCGCCGACTTCATCACCGTGCACCTGCCGAAGACCCCCGAGACCCTCGGCCTCATCGGTGACGAGGCGCTGCACAAGGTGAAGCCGTCCGTCCGGATCGTCAACGCCGCGCGCGGCGGGATCGTCGACGAGGAGGCGCTGTACTCAGCCCTCAAGGAGGGCCGCGTCGCCGGCGCCGGCCTCGATGTGTACGCGAAGGAGCCCTGCACGGACTCCCCGCTGTTCCAGTTCGACCAGGTCGTCTGCACCCCGCACCTCGGCGCCTCCACCGACGAGGCGCAGGAGAAGGCGGGCATCGCGGTCGCCAAGTCCGTGCGCCTCGCCCTCGCCGGTGAGCTGGTCCCGGACGCGGTCAACGTCCAGGGCGGCGTCATCGCCGAGGACGTCCGCCCCGGTCTGCCGCTCGCCGAGAAGCTCGGCCGGATCTTCACCGCGCTCGCGGGCGAGGTCGCGGCCCGCCTCGACGTCGAGGTGTACGGCGAGATCACCCAGCACGACGTGAAGGTGCTGGAGCTCTCCGCGCTCAAGGGCGTCTTCGAGGACGTCGTCGACGAGACCGTCTCCTACGTCAACGCCCCGCTGTTCGCGCAGGAGCGCGGTGTCGAGGTCCGCCTCACCACCAGCTCCGAGTCGCCCGACCACCGCAATGTGGTCACCGTGCGCGGCACCCTCGGCAGCGGCGAGGAGGTCGCGGTCTCGGGCACGCTGGCCGGCCCGAAGCACCTCCAGAAGATCGTGGCCATCGGCGAGCACGACGTGGACCTGGCGCTCGCCGACCACATGGTCGTCCTGCGCTACCAGGACCGTCCCGGTGTGGTCGGCACGGTCGGCAAGATCCTCGGCGAGGCCGGGCTGAACATCGCGGGCATGCAGGTCTCGCGGGCCACCGAGGGCGGCGAGGCGCTGGTCGTCCTCACCGTCGACGAGACGGTCCCGCAGCCGGTGCTGACCGAGATCGCCGAGGAGATCGGCGCGTCCTCGGCCCGCTCGGTGAACCTCACCGACTGACCCACCTGTACGACCCCGGCTGCCGGGCGCCCCTCCACCGGGGTGCCCGGCAGCCGCGTTTTCGGGGGCTGATCGGCCCCATCCGCCCCTATGGGCCCGGGGTTGGGCCCTGGGGCCCACGACGCGCGAGGCCTCCGGCCCTAGGGTGACCGGTTGTCATGTCACTCATGGGCACCGGGGGTCGGATCACGTATGTCTGCTGTCGGTGGCATACCCGTAGCGGGAGGCCCGGCTCCGGCCGCCGCCCCCCGGCGTGACCTCCCGGGCCCGCTCGCCGTGGTCCGGGTGGCTCTCCTCGTCCTGCTCGGCGCGACGGTCCTCGGCGCGGTCGGCCTCTCCGGCTCGGCGATCGCCGCCGACGCCATGGGCGCCCAGGTGCTCGGCATCCTGCTGTACGCCTCCGCCCCCGGAGTGCTCTGCGCCCTGCTGGCCCGGCACCTGCGGACGGGCGGCAGGCGCGTGCTGTGGGGGATCGTCGCCGTCCAGATCTGGCTGATCATCGGCGGCCTCGGCAACGTGTCGGACGGGTCGCCGGACGGGTTCACCCAGCTGGTGCTGCCCGTCCTCGTCCTGGTGCTGCTGCGCCGTCCGCAGAGCCGCGCGTGGTTCCTGCTGCCGCCCCGGGAGCGCGGGGAGCCGCCGAAGTTCTCGCTCCCGCACATGATCACGTGGAAGCGGGACCGGGGGCAGACCGCGCTGGAGTACCTGGGCCTGGTCCTGATCGTCGTCGCGCTGATCGCGGCGCTGACGGTGGGCGGCCTCGGCGGCCGGATCACGGAGGGGCTCCAGTCGGCGATCTGCTCGCTGACGGGCAGCTCGTGCCCGGTGTCACCCGGAGGCAGCGACACCGTCGCGGGAGACGACCCGGGCGGTGGCGCGGACGGCGGTACGTCGGGGAGCGCGGACGGCGGAGCCGACGGAGGCGCCGCCGACGGTGGTTCCACCACGACGGGCGGTACGACCACGGGCGGCACGACCGGCGGCGACGCTACGGGAGGCACCGGCGGCACGGAAGGCACCGGCGGCACCGGCGGCACGGAGGGCACCGGCGGGACCGGAGGTACGGAAGGCACCGGCGGCACCGAGGGCACCGGGGGTACGACCGGCGGGACCGGTGGGGAGAGCTCGGGCGGCCCCGGCTCCACCACGACGGGCGGCGGCACCGGCGGTCCCGACGACAACGGGCGCCCCGGCACCGGCGAGGACTCCTTCCCCGAGGACCACGAGGAGCCCGAGGCCGCCTACGACGTACAGGCGTCCGACGACGGCGAGGGTGAGGGCGGCGAGCAGGCCGAGGAGCAGGAGGACTGCGGCGGCTGGGGCTTCTTCGGCTGCGCCTGGGACCGTACGACCCAGGTCGTCAAGGGGCTGGTGGTCGACGGGATCTGGGGCGACATCTCCGGGATCATCGACCTGTTCAAGCCGGAGACCTGGTCGGGTCTGGTCGACTACGGCAAGCAGCTCGGTGACCAGTGGGTCAAGGACTCCTCGGGCGCGGGCGACAAGTGGGCCGACGGCGACTACCTGGGCGCCCTCTGGGACTGGGGCGGGGCCTCCGTCAACACGGTGATCACGGTCGGCGACGACATCTTCGTCGGCGACGAGGTCCGCGAGCGCTGGAACAACGGCGAGAAGACCCGGGCCGTCACCGATGTGATCTGGAACGTCGGCTCGCTGTTCATCCCCGGGTACAACGTCGCGAAGGTGGTCGGCAAGGCCGGGAAACTCGGCAAGCTCGGCAAGGTGGCCTCCGAGGTCGCGGACGCGGCGGGCGATGCGAGCACGGCCGCCCGCCGGGCCCGGCAAGCCGCGGACGCGGGCGATCTCGACGGCGTACGCAAGGCGGCGAAGGAAGCCGACGAGGCGGCGGACAGCGCCGAGGACGCGGCGCGCCGCACCGGCTGCTCGATCGCGGGCGGACCGCCCAGGGTGCCGTACGGCGGAGGCGGCGGCGGGTCCGGCGGTGTGCCGGGCGCCGGCACCGGGGTGCTGGCGGGCGGCTCGCCGGGCCGGATCCTCCTCGCCGAGGGCGGCTGCGACGAGGCGGCCAAGAAGGCGGCCGAGGAGGCGCGGGCGGCGGAACGCCAGGCCCACCTGGATCAGAAGCGGCTGGAGGAGCCCGAGCGGGCGCGCAAGGCGGAGGCGGACAAGAAGCAGTACCCGCAGCCGGAGCGCAACGACACCTCCGACCCGCGCAACTACAACCCGCCGTCCTGGGCCGACGATCTCAAGGACCGCACGCTCGGCGACGCCGACGCGGGCGACGGCTACTGGGCGAGCCGGGACCGCAACCCGGCGCCGAACTGGAAGAACGAGTCGTGGCTCCGCTACCAGGAGCAGGTGACCGGTACCAACCGTGGCCAGGAGTACGTCGTTCCGCATCCGCGCGAGGGCAAGCCGGCCGTGGAGTACGACGGTTGGGACTCCTCACGGCAGACGTTCCTGGAGGCCAAGAACGGTTATGGCAGCTACCTGTCCAAGACCGACAGCGGCACCCTCACCCCGTCCGGCAAGGACAAGTTCGTCACCGAGGCCCGCGCCCAGGTCGAGGCGTCCGGCGGCCGGAGCGTGGAGTGGCACTTCTCCGACCCGGACGTCGCCAAGGCCGCCCGCAAGGCGTTCCGTGACGAGGGCCTGCCGATCAAGGTGGTCCACACCAAACCCCACCCGGGCGACAGCACCAGGAAACCGGAAGCCTTCGACGAGTAGCTGTTACCCGGCCCGCGGGCGTCGGGCCGAGTAGCCTGCAACGCGTGGTGATCCCCGGCCGCCGGCCGGCCGGGGAGCCGCGTGCAGCGGGCAGGCCGACGGAGGAGAGACGAGCATGCGACGTGTAGTGCGGGGCTTCTGGGGACCCCGGCCGGAGCCGGTCGAGGCGGTGGCCGACCGATGGCTGCGGACCCTCGACGGGCTCGCCGAGCTGGTCCCGCAGGCGGCCGACGTCTGGAGCCAGGTCCACGGGAACGGGCCCGCCACCGCCTTCACGACCGACCGGGACGCCCTGCTCGGCGCGCTCCGCACCGCCCAGAGCGCGACCGACTGGTCGGACCTCACCGGCACCGGGCTGCGGCTCGTCGGTACCGGCGCGCCCGGCTGGCAGGCCGAGGTCAGCGGACTGGCCGGGGGCGCGCCGGAGTTCCTGCTCCAGTCGCTCGCGATCATCCTGCACGCCCCGGACGAGGCCGTGGTCCCCGAGGAGGCCCTGCTCACCCTCGTCGCCCGGGTCTGGGAGCCGGACTTCGGCGATGTGAGCGACGACGACTTGCTGGACGCACTGGAGGACGACGCCGGTTACTCCGTCGGCGACCCCGTCGTCGGCCGCACCGGCTACTTGTCCCCGGCGCGCGCCGCCCTCGTCCCCGACGATCTGAAAACGGTACGCGAACCCCTGCCCGGTGGCGGGGAGTTGCTGAGCATCGCGGCCCCGGGCGACAGCGCGACCGTGGTGCGGGTGTACGAACGGCTCCGCGAGGCGGGAGCCTTGGCGCCGCTGCCCCGCCCGATGGACCGGGCGGTGCTGTGACCTCCCGCGCGGGCGAGCCCTTCCACCCGGACCGTGCGGCGGCCGAGGTGGCCGAGCTGCTGACCGCTCCCGTGCCGACCGCCGGTTCCGTCACCGCCGAGGGCGACCCGGTCACCGAGGAGTGGACGGTCACCGCCGGGGCGGGCTTTCGCATCGTGCCGCTCTGGGAGGGCGACCCGCTCACCGGCGTGTACGCCCCCGAGTGGAACGACGCCGAGGAGGCCGCCGCGTCCCATCTCGCCGAGCTGGCCCGGGCGTTGGACGCGCGCTGGGGGCCGCACCGCAGGGTGCGGCTGGACGGGCCGTTGATGCGCCGGCAGGGCGGATCGCCGGTGGAGCCGCTGTTCGAGGCGCTGTTCTCGCAGGACCTGTACGGGGACCTGGAGGTCTGGGGCCCTCTCGCCCCCGGCGGCCGGTGGATCGGCCTGGTCTCCGGCCACAGCGACGGGGACGCGCCGTTCGTGCTCGCCGCCCTGGTCAGCGACCGTCCGATCCCCGAACCGGCGGACTTCGACGGGCGGTTGTGAGGCCCGTTCCGCGCCGCCGGGATCCGGCAGGTGGCGGCCGGGGCCGCTGATAAGGTCCGTCGGCATCAGCTGTCCTGTGCTGGAGAGGGTTCATGAAGCTGCTCCCCCTGTTCCTTCGGAAGCCCATCGAAGCGGTGTACGAGCGTCGGCTCGCCGCGACCCTGGTGGGCCTGCCGCGCCCGCAGCACGTCGGGATCATGGTCGACGGCAACCGGCGCTGGGCGCGCAAGGCCGGGCACACGGACGTCCGGGAGGGGTACCGGGCGGGCGGTGCCAAGGTGACCACGTTCCTCGGCTGGTGCACGGCCGCCGGGATCGAGCACGTGACCCTCTTCATGCTCTCCGACGACAACCTGGGCCGCCCCGCCGAGGAGCTCGGCCCGCTGATCGAGGTCATCGAGGAGACCGTCCGGGACATCACGGCCGAGGGCCGGGACTGGGAGGTCCGGGCGATCGGCTCGCTCGACATGCTGCCCGGCGCCAGCGCCCGGGTGCTCAAGGAGGCCACCGCCGCCACGGCCGGGCGCGGCGGCCTCAAGGTGGACGTGGCGGTCGGCTACGGCGGCCGGCGCGAGATCGTCGACGCCGTGAAGAGTGCTTTCGAGGAGCACATCGCGGCCGGCGGCGATCCGGCCGAACTGGTCGCCCGGTTCGGCATCGACGACATCTCCCGGCACCTCTACTCACCCGTCGCCGACCACACCGACTTCATCATCCGCACCTCCGGCGAACAGCGCCTCTCCGGCTTCCTGCTCTGGCAGTCCGCGTACGCCGAGATGCACTGGGTGGACTGCTACTGGCCGGCGTTCCGGCACGTGGACTTCCTGCGCGCGCTGCGCTCGTACGCCAACCGGGAGCGCCGCTTCGGCAAGTGAGCGGTCCAGGCCCTACAGACGCGCCCGCTTCACCGCCATGTGCAGCAGCAGCCGGTCCTCCCCGTCGTTCAGGTCGAGGCCGGTGATCTGCTGGATCCGGGAGAGCCGGTAGTACAGCGTCTGGCGGTGGATGCCCAGGGCTGCGGCCGTCCGGCTCGCCTGGCCCGCGCAGTCCAGGAACACCTCCGCCGTGTGCGCCAGCTCCCGGTGCAACGGGGTCAGCAGCGAGGCGATGGCCGGGTCGCCGGGGTCGTTCCCGGTGCCCGGGAGCGCGGTCAGCAGGCGGTACGGGCCGATCGACGACCACTGCGCCACCGGGCCGAGACGGGGCTCGGCCCGGGCCGCGCGGGCCGCCGCCGTGGCCTCGCGCCAAGAGGCCGTCAGGTGGTCCAGGCCCCGGCGCGGTGTGGCGATCCCCCCGGTGACGGCCGGGTCCGCGCCCGCCCGCAGCCGGTCCGCCGCGCTCAGGGCGGGGTCCAGGCGGTCCGGCGAGCGCAGCCGGACGAGCGCGGCCAGCGACAGGGGCCCGGCGGCCCCCGGCGCGGGGACCGCCGCCAGCGCGGCCGCCGACGCCACGCCCCGTACCGACGGCGTGTCGTCGGCCCACGGGGTGACGCACACCACCGTGTGCAGCCCCTCCGCGTCCCGGCCCAGGGCCTCGCCCAGCGCGGCGACGGCGGTGTCGCGCTGCCGGCCGGGGCCCGCCGTGAGCACCGCGCCGAGCTCCCGCGAGAGGTCCGCGCCCGCCCGCGCCTCGTCGAAGAGGAGGGCCCCGATCCGGGCGGCCACCTCCATCGCGGCGGCCAGCTGCTCCTCGGTGGGGCCCGGGTCGGCGTCGAGCAGCCAGACGTAACCGAGGACGACACCCCGATGGCGTACCGGAAGGCAGATGCGGTCCCGGAACACCCCGGCCTCGGGCGCGGCGGGGATCCGGACGGGCCCGGTGGCCCGGGTGATGCCGAACCCCTCGAACCAGGCGCGGACGGCGGGGGTGGAGCGGCGGGTCAGGATCGAGCGGGTGCGGACGGGGTCCATCGCGCTGTCGTCGTCGCTGTCGTGGGCGCCGAAGGCGACCAGGCCGAAGTCCCGGTTCTCCAGGGTGGCCGGGGCGTCGAGGAGGGCGGAGATCTCGTCGACCAGTTCCTGGTAATCGCCTGTCACTCCGCCATTCTGCACCTCCGCGCGGCTTTCCTCATACAGATGTCTGAGATGGCGGCCACGGATGCGTGACAGGTGTCGATGGCACAGCCCGCACGGGGTACCTAGATTTCACAGTGGTTATCCGTGCCGTACCGGTTCGTTCATGTTCGTACCGTTACGGCCCCTCGTCCGTACATTCGTGGAGGTGCCCCGTGCTGGGTCCCGTGATTCTCGCCGCATCGCGCAGCGACAAGATGCGCCGGTTCATCTCGGCCGCGCCCGGCACCAAGCAGGTCGTCGACCGCTTCATCGCCGGCGAGACCGTCGACCAGGTCGTCCCGATCGTCGAGGACGCCGCGGACAAGGGCCTGGAGGTCACGCTCGACGTCGTCGGCGAGGACATCACCACCCCCGCGCAGGCCGAGGCCGCCCGCGACGCCTACCTGGAGCTCATCGAGCGCCTGAAGGTCCTGGACCTGGGCCCGCGCGCCGAGATGTCCGTGAAGCTGTCGATGTTCGGCCAGGCGCTGGAGAACGGCCACGAGCTGGCCCTCGCCAACGTCCGCCCGGTCGTCGAGGCGGCCGCCGCCATCGGCACCACGGTCACCCTGGACGCCGAGGACCACACGACCCTCGACTCGATGTTCGCCATCCACGAGGAGCTGCGGAGGGACTTCCCGCAGACCGGCTGCGTCATCCAGTCCTACCTCTTCCGCACCGAGGACGACGCCCGCCGCCTGGCCGAGGCCGGCAGCCGCGTCCGCATCGTGAAGGGCGCCTACAAGGAGCCCGCCTCCGTCGCGTACCAGGACAAGGCCGAGATCGACAAGGCGTACGTCCGCATCACCCGGATCCTGATGGAGGGCGCGGGCTACCCGATGATCGGGTCGCACGACCCCCGTCTCATCGCCATCGCCCAGGAGCTCGGCCGCCAGGCCGGGCGCAAACTGGACGAGTACGAGTTCCAGATGCTGTACGGCATCCGCAGCGACGAGCACGTCCGGCTCGCGGCCGAGGGCCACCGGATGCGCGTCTACACGGCGTACGGCACCGACTGGTACGGATACTTCATGCGCCGCCTCGCGGAGAAGCCGGCCAACCTGCTGTTCTTCGGCCGCTCGATCCTCACCAAGGGCTGAGCGGCCCCCGGGCCGACCCACACCCCCGCCGACATCAAGGAGACAAGGCACTCATGGACGCCGTCACCCAGGTCCCCGCGCCGGTCAACGAGCCGGTCCACTCCTACGCGCCCGGATCCCCCGAGCGCGCCCGCCTGGAGGTGAAGCTCAAGGAGCTCGCCGACAACCCGATCGACCTGCCGATGACCATCGGCGGCGAGAAGCGGATGGGCGGCGGCGAGCGGGTCAACGTCGTACAGCCGCACAACCACAAGGCCGTCATCGGCACCTTCGCCGGGGCCACCGAGCAGGACGCCCAGGACGCCATCGACGCGGCCCTGGCCGCCGCTCCGGCCTGGCGCGCGATGTCCTTCGACGACCGCGCCGCGATCATCCTGCGCGCCGCCGAGCTGCTGTCGGGCCCCTGGCGCGAGACGCTGGCCGCCTCCACCATGCTCGGCCAGTCCAAGACCGCCCAGCAGGCCGAGATCGACACCCCCTGCGAGCTCATCGACTTCTGGCGCTTCAACGTGCACTACGCGCGCCAGATCCTCGCCGAGCAGCCCCCGGCCAACTCCCCGGGCGTGTGGAACCGCATGGACCACCGCCCGCTGGAGGGCTTCGTCTACGCGATCACGCCGTTCAACTTCACGGCCATCGCGGGCAACCTCCCCACCGCCCCCGCCCTCATGGGCAACGTCGTGGTGTGGAAGCCGTCCCCGACGCAGACCCACGCCGCCGTGCTGCTGATGCAGCTCCTGGAGGAGGCCGGGCTGCCCAAGGGCGTCATCAACCTGGTCACCGGCGACGGCATCGCCGTCTCCGAGGTGGCGCTGAACCACCGTGACCTGGCCGGTATCCACTTCACCGGCTCGACCCCCACCTTCCAGCACCTGTGGAAGACGGTCGGCAACAACATCGCCAACTACCGCACCTACCCGCGGCTCGTCGGCGAGACCGGCGGCAAGGACTTCGTCGTCGCGCACCCCAGCGCCGACCGCGCCATCCTGAAGACCGCGCTGACCCGTGGCTCCTTCGAGTTCCAGGGCCAGAAGTGCTCCGCGTCCTCGCGGGCCTACGTCCCCGCCTCCATCTGGAACTCCGGCTTCAAGGAGGAGTTCGCGGCCGAGGTCGACTCCATCACGATGGGCGACGTCACCGACCTGAGCAACTTCATCGGGGCCGTCATCGACGACCGCTCGTTCGCCAAGAACAAGGCCGCGATCGACCGCGCCAAGTCCGACCCGGCCTGCACGGTCATCGCGGGCGGCACCTACGACGACTCGGTGGGCTACTTCGTCCGCCCGACCGTCATCGTGTGCACCGACCCCGAGAACGAGGTCTTCACGACCGAGTACTTCGGCCCGATCCTGGCGATCCACGTCTACGAGGACGAGAGCTACGACGCCATGCTCGCGCAGATGGAGTCGGTCTCCGACTACGCGCTGACCGGCTCGGTCATCGCGGGTGACCGCGCGGCCGCCGCGTACACGATGGACAAGCTCCGCTACGCCGCGGGCAACTTCTACATCAACGACAAGTCGACCGGCGCCGTGGTCGGCCAGCAGCCCTTCGGCGGCGGCCGTGCCTCCGGCACCAACGACAAGGCGGGCGCCCCGCAGAACCTCCAGCGCTGGACCCTGACCCGGGCCATCAAGGAGACGCTGGTCCCGCCGACCGACTACACCTACCCCCACCAGGGCTGACGCCCTCCCGGGGCGCCGCAGCACGGCGCCCCGGACCAGCGGTCTCCTCGCGAGATCCCCAGAACACCGCCCCCCGACCGGCCCCCCTGCCGGCCGGGGGCGGTTTCCATGTGCGCTCGGGTACGGGTCCGTCGGCGCGGCCCCGGGCACGCGGTCTTGTGGTTTAGGTAATGGGCATGTCAAATTCCTTCTCGGTACGTCCCCACACGTCACCCGAGAAGGAGTTTCCCCATGAGACGCAACTCCCGCGCGCGCCTGGGCGTTTCCCTGCTGCTCGTCGCCGGCGCCCTCGGCCTCGGAGCCGCCCCCTCCACCGCCGCCGACACCCCCGCCGCCGCCCCCTCGGCGATCCCCGCCCCGTCCGCGTACGCCCTCGACGCCCAGGTCGACCGCGCGCTCGGCGCCGCCACCGCCGGAACCTACCTCGACGCGAAGACCGGGAAGCTGGTCGTCACCGTCACCACCGACCGGGCCGAGGAGCAGGCCCGCGCCACCGGCGCCACCGTCCGCCGGGTGGCCCGCAGCGCCGCCCAGCTCGACGCCGCCATGAAGACCCTGGAGGCCGAGGCGAAGATCACCGGCACCTCCTGGGGCATCGACCCGCGCACCAACAAGGTCGCCGTCGAGGCCGACTCCTCCGTCTCCGCCCGCGACCTGGCCCGCCTCGAAGCCGTCGCCGAACGGCTCGACGGCGCGGTCGCCATCCAGCGCGTCCCCGGTGAGTTCCGCCGCGAGGTGCTCGGCGGCGGTGCGATCTACGGCGGCGGCAGCCGCTGCTCGGCCGCCTTCAACGTCACCAAGGGCGGGGCCCGTTACTTCGTGACCGCTGGTCACTGCACCAACATCTCCGCCAACTGGTCGGCCAGCTCCGGCGGTTCGGTCATCGGTGTACGGGAGGGAACCAGCTTCCCGACCAATGACTACGGCATCGTCCGCTACACCGACGGCTCATCGCCCGCCGGAACCGTCGACCTCTACAACGGCTCCACCCGTGACATCACCTCCGCCGCCAACGCCGTCGTCGGCCAGGCGATCCAGAAGAGCGGCTCCACGACCAAGCTGACCTCCGGCACGGTCACCGCCGTCAACGTCACCGTCAACTACGGCGACGGGCCCGTCTACAACATGGTCCGCACCACCGCCTGCTCGGCCGGCGGCGACAGCGGCGGCGCGCACTTCGCCGGATCCGTCGCCCTCGGCATCCACTCCGGCAGCTCCGGCTGCTCGGGCACCGCGGGCTCGGCCATCCACCAGCCGGTCACCGAGGCGCTCTCGGCGTACGGCGTGACGGTGTACTGAGCCACGCCCGTACGACGGTGAGGGTCGGCGCAGCCGCCATCCGCACGGCGTGACGGTGCACCGACCCGCCGGCGCTCCCGTACCGCGCGCAACCGATGCCCGCCCGGACCACCCATCTCCCCGGTCCGGGCGGGTTATCCGTGTGCGGGCGGCTGCCCCCGCGCGCGAGGATGGGCCCCATGACCGAGCCCGCCGCGCGTACCGTCCCCACCTTCGAGCTGACCGCCGCCGAGCGGGCGGAGATCCGCGACCTGCTCGACGCCGCCTTCGAGGGCGACTTCGCCGACGAGGACTGGGAGCACACCCTGGGCGGCGTCCACGCCCTGATCCGGGACACGGACGGCCTCCTGATCGCCCACGGCTCCGTGGTCCAGCGCAGCGTCCTGCACGCGGGCCGCTCCTACCGCGCCGGATACGTCGAGGGCGTCGCCGTCCGTGCCGATCACCGCCGCGGCGGCCTCGGCCACCGGATCATGGCCGCCCTGGAGCATGTCATCGACGCGGCCCACGACTTCGGGGCCCTCTCCGCCTCCGACGCGGGCGCGGCCCTGTACGCCGCGCGCGGCTGGCAGATCTGGTCGGGCCGGCTCATCGCCCTCGGCCCGGACGGCCCGCTCGCGCTCCCGGAGGAGGAGGGCAGCACCTACGTCCGCCCGGCGGCCGGACATCCTCTGCCCGCTCCCGCCCACCCGCTGGCCTTCGACTGGCGGAACGGCGACCTCCTCTGAGCCGACGGGCCGCTCGGAGCTGACGGGGCCGCCCGCGGACGGACTGCCTCCAGGGCTGTGACCTGCACCGATCCAAGAGGCCGTCTCAGATAGTAGGAAGTCCGACTAACTGTGGAGACAGGACGGCCCGACTGTCCTACCGTGGGAGAAGCCGAACGCATCGCTCGATCGAGCGACCGGCGGATGGCGGCGCACGCCCGAGGCAGGCAACCCCTGCCGCGTACGCCCCCCGCCCCTTCCGGCACCTCGAAATCCGATCCCGTTCCCCACCACCGCGCGGCGCTGTGCCGCCCGCGCCGGTGCCACGCGATCTCAGGAATCTCAAGGAGTCGATCCATCATGGCCGAGACCACTGTCCGCCGCGTCCGTCACACCTCCCGCCAGGCCGAGGCCGAGCGCCGCAACGCCGCCGCCGCGCTCCAGCGCGCCCTGGACCGCCGCGACAACGGCGGCGAGACCGGCCACTGAGCCGCCGTCCCCGCGGCCGTATCCGCCCCTTCCGCCGTACCACTCACCCCACCCCGAACACCCGTGCGCCCGTCCATATGGTGGACGTCGGATGTCATGGGGTGGGACGCACCGTTAGGCTCCCGGCATGTCTCGCAGCATCGATCTCGCAGTGATCCCCGGTGACGGAATCGGCCAGGAAGTCGTGGCCCAGGGCCTCAAGGTCCTCAACGCTGTCCTCCCGCAGGATGTGAAGCTGGAGACCAAGGAGTACGACCTCGGCGCCCAGCGCTGGCACCGCACCGGCGACACCCTCCCGGACGCGGAGCTGGAAGCCCTCAGGAACCACGACGCCATCCTCCTCGGCGCGATCGGCGACCCGTCCGTGCCGTCGGGCGTCCTGGAGCGCGGGCTGCTGCTGAAGCTGCGTTTCGCCTTCGACCACTTCATCAACCTGCGTCCCTCCAAGCTCTTCCCGAACACCGCGACCCCGCTCGCCGGCCGCCCCGACATCGACTTCGTCGTCGTCCGCGAGGGCACCGAGGGCCCGTACACCGGCAACGGCGGCTCGCTGCGCACCGGCACCCCCGCCGAGGTCGCCACCGAGGTCAGCGTCAACACGGCCTACGGCGTCGAGCGCGTGGTCCGGGACGCCTTCGAGCGCGCGGCCGCCCGGCCCCGCAAGAAGCTGACGCTGGTCCACAAGAACAACGTCCTCGTCTACGCCGGCCACCTGTGGAAGAACACCTTCGACCAGGTCGCCGCCGAATACCCGCAGGTCAGCACCGACTACCTGCATGTCGACGCCGCGACGATCTTCTTCGTCACCCAGCCGGAGCGCTTCGACGTCATCGTCACCGACAACCTCTTCGGCGACATCCTCACCGACCTGGCCGCCGCCGTCACCGGCGGAATCGGCCTGGCCGCCTCCGGCAACATCAATCCGACGGGCGCGTTCCCGTCGATGTTCGAGCCGGTCCACGGCTCCGCCCCCGACATCGCCGGGCAGGGCAAGGCCGACCCGACCGCCACGATCCTCTCCGTCGCCCTCCTGCTGCGCCACCTCGGCTACGACACCGAGGCCACGCGCATCGAGGACGCCGTCTCCGCCGATCTCGCGGAGCGCGACGGGGCGGCGACGCGTACGACCGACGAGATCGGCGACGCCCTCGCGGTACGCGTAGCGAGCTGACCCGACGACTCCCTTCGAAGCCGCCGGGTCGCATCAGCGCCCGGCGGCTTCTCCTGTGCGGCCCCCGGGTGCCACCATCGACCTCTGGACCGCATTCACACCATTTCGTGCACGGCCCTCCGCAAGTGATAATCGAACGCGGGGCCGTGGCTCGCGGTGAAGCTCGGACGTCCTAGGACCTGACCGGAAAACGTCGGGCCGAGGTGGCGTGAGCGCGGTCCATCACACACAAGACCGGTGAAGGACACGCACTCATGACGACGCCCACGATCGAGCTCAAGCCCTCCTCGAACCCGCTGTCCGACGCGGAGCGCGCGGCGATCCTGGCCAGCCCCGGATTCGGCCGGCACTTCACCGACCACATGGTGACCATCCGCTGGACCGAGGGCCGCGGCTGGCACGACGCGCAGCTGGTCCCCTACGGCCCGCTGTCGCTGGACCCGGCCAACATGACGCTGCACTACGCGCAGGAGATCTTCGAGGGGCTCAAGGCCTACCGCCAGCCCGACGGCACGGTCGCCTCCTTCCGCCCCGACGCCAACGCCCGCCGGTTCCAGCGCTCGGCCGCCCGGCTCGCCATGCCCGAGCTGCCCGTCGAGACGTTCATCGCGGCGTGCGACGCGCTGGTCCAGCAGGACAAGGCGTGGGTCCCGGCCCACGGCGGCGAGGAGTCCCTCTACCTGCGCCCGTTCATGATCGCCACCGAGGTCGGCCTCGGTGTGAAGCCGGCCAACGAGTACCTCTTCCTGGTCATCGCCTCGCCCGCCGGCGCCTACTTCCCCGGCGGCGTGAAGCCGGTCTCCATCTGGCTCTCCGAGAACCGCGTCCGCGCCGTCCCCGGCGGCATGGGCGACGCCAAGACCGGCGGCAACTACGCCGCCTCCCTCCTCGCCCAGGCCGAGGCCGCCGAGCACGGCTGCGCCCAGGTCGCCTACCTCGACGCGGTCGAGCACAAGTGGGTCGAGGAGCTCGGCGGCATGAACCTCTACTTCGTGTACGCCCAGGAGGACGGCTCGAAGAAGATCGTCACCCCGTCCCTCACCGGCTCCCTGCTCGCCGGCGTCACCCGCGACTCCCTCCTCAAGGTCGCCCAGGACCTCGGTTACGGCTCCGAGGAGGGCCGCGTCTCCATCGACCAGTGGCGCGACGACACCGCGAACGGCACCCTCCTGGAGGTCTTCGCCTGCGGCACCGCCGCCGTGATCACCCCCGTCGGCCTGGTGAAGTCCGAGGGCGGCGAGTGGACCCAGAGCGGCGGCGAGCCCGGCGAGGTCACCATGAAGCTGCGGGAGCGCCTGCTCGACATCCAGCGCGGTGTCGTCGAGGACACCCATGGCTGGATGCACCCGCTCGGCTGAGCGATTCCCCGGCCCCGACAGGCCGCACCGGCTCCGCGGCCGGTGCGGCCTTTTCCGTACCCGGGACTTGGAACGCCACTCGAAGCAAGGACCAAAGTCCCTGTGATAGGGCCAGTGAGAGGCGTTAGAGTGGCGCTCTAAACTCATCGTCCCAGGACCAGGAGTCTCCATGCCCACCACCCCCGCCCCCTTCCGTATGCCTCCCGAGTGGGCCCCGCACGAGCGCACCTGGATGGCCTGGCCGGGGCCCAACCCCACCTTCGCCTCCGACGCCGAGCTGGCGGAGGCCCGCCGTGCCTGGGCCGCCGTCGCCCGGGCCGTACGCCGCTTCGAGCCGGTCTCGATGGTGGTCGGGCCGGGGCAGGAGGAGGGGGCGGCGGCGCTGCTCGGGCCCGACGTCGAGCTGGTCGTGCGGCCGCTCGACGACGCCTGGATGCGGGACATCGGTCCCACCTTCGTCACCGACGGCCGCACGCTCGCCGCCGTCGACTGGACCTTCAACGGCTGGGGCGCCCAGGGCTGGGCCCGTTGGGAGAACGACCAGCACATCGCCCGGGCCGTCGCCGAGCTCACCGGCGTACCCGCCCACAGCTCCCCGCTCGTCAACGAGGGCGGCGCGATCCACGTGGACGGTGAGGGCACCGTCCTGCTCACCGAGACCGTCCAGCTCGGCACGGAGCGCAACCCCGGCTGGAGCCGCGAGCAGGTGGAGGCGGAGATCCACGCCCGCCTGGGCACCGAGAAGGCGATCTGGCTGCCCCGCGGGCTGACCGGCGACTACGGGACGTACGGCACGCTCGGCCATGTCGACATCGTCGCCGCCTTCGCCCGCCCGGGCACCGTCCTTGTCCACGTCCAGCCCGACCCGGCCCACCCCGACCACGAGGTCTCCCAGGAGCTGCTGGCCGTCCTGCGCGCCGCCACGGACGCCAGGGGCCGCGCCCTGGAGGTCGTCGAGGTGCCCGCGCCCACCGTGCTGCGCGACGAGGACGGCGAGTGGGTCGACTACTCCTACATCAACCACTACCTGTGCAACGACGGCGTGGTCCTCTGCGCCTTCGACGACCCGCGCGACGAGGAGGCCGCCGCGATCTTCCGGGGCCTTTTCCCGGACCGTACGGTGACCCTCGTCGACGCCCGTACGATCTTCGCCGGTGGTGGAGGCATCCACTGCATCACCCAGCAGCAGCCGAAGATCTGACGCATCCCGGAAGCCGACAGCCGAAGCCGAAAGCCGAGAGCCCGCGCCCATGACCCCCGCCCCCCGTCGCACCCACCACGCCGCCCCGCCCCGCGAGGACGTCCTCGCCGCCGCCATGGCCACCATCGCCGAGCGCGGGCTCGACGGGCTGACCATGGCCGGGCTCGGGCGGGACGTGGGGATGAGCAGCGGGCACCTGCTCTACTACTTCCGCACCAAGGACGAACTGCTGCTCCGGACCCTGGAGTGGAGCGAGAGCCGCCTCGGGGCCGAGCGCCGCGCCCTGCTCGCCCGGCCGGGGAGCGCCCGCGAACGGCTGGAGGCGTACATCGGCCTCTACCTCCCCGCCGGGCACCGCGACCCGCACTGGACGCTCTGGCTGGAGGTGTGGGGCCGCTCGCAGAACGCCGACGACGACGCCCGCGCCCGGCAGGCCGCCATCGAGGGGGCCTGGCACCGCGACCTGGTGGCGCTCCTCGCCGAGGGGATCTCGCGCGGTGAGTTCCGGCCGGTGGACGCCGACCGGTCCGCCGCCCGGCTGCGGGCGCTCCTGGACGGGTTCAGCATCCACGTCACCGTCGGGATCCCGGGGACGGGCCGCGAGCAGGTGCTCGCCCAAGCGGCGGAGTTCCTGGACGAGACGCTGTCACCGGGCACCACGTGACGATGCGACCTGCGTCACGACCGCATCCTGAGACGCCGGCGTCACGGGCGCGTCACTGTGCGAGACTTCTGCCGTGTCCTCGTTCGTCATGATTATTGGCAGCAGGCGCGCCGGTCCGCAGTGACCGTCCCGTACCACCCCGTACGGCACGGCCACCGTGCCCCAGACCCGCGCGCAGACCTCTCGCACCCGCGAGGGGTTTTTCGTTTTCCGGCCCGTACCCGGGTCGGAACGAGGCGAGCGGGATGATGGGGGCAAGTGGAACCCGATCGTCCGGATCCACTCATCCGACAGGAGCCAGATCAGCATGACCACCAAGGCCAACGCCACCGACGACAGTTTCCATGTCTTCGACACCACACTGCGCGACGGTGCTCAGCGTGAGGGCATCAACCTGACGGTCGCCGACAAGCTGACCATCGCCCGTCATCTGGACACCTTCGGTGTGGGGTACATCGAGGGCGGCTGGCCGGGGGCCAACCCCCGTGACACGGAGTTCTTCGCCCGCGCCCAGAAGGAGATCGCCTTCGAGAACGCCCAGCTCGTGGCGTTCGGCGCGACCCGCAGAGCCGGTGGCAGCGCGGCCGAGGACCCGCAGGTCAAGGCGCTCCTCAACTCCGGCGCCCCGGTGATCACCCTGGTCGCCAAGTCCCACGACCGCCACGTGGAACTGGCCCTGCGCACCACCCTGGAGGAGAACCTGGAGATGGTCCGCGACACCGTCTCCCACCTGCGCGAACAGGGCCGCCGGGTCTTCGTGGACTGCGAGCACTTCTTCGACGGCTACCGGGCCAACGCCGCGTACGCCAAGTCCGTGGTCCGCACCGCCCACGAGGCGGGCGCCGAGGTCGTCATCCTCTGCGACACCAACGGCGGCATGCTGCCCGCCCAGGTCCAGGCCGTCGTCTCCACCGTCATCGCCGACACCGGCGCCCGGCTCGGCATCCACGCCCAGGACGACACCGGCTGCGCCGTCGCCAACACCCTGGCCGCCGTCGACGCGGGCGCCACCCACGTCCAGTGCACGGCCAACGGCTACGGCGAGCGGGTCGGCAACGCCAACCTCTTCCCCGTCGTCGCCGCCCTGGAACTCAAGTACGGCATGAAGGTGCTGCCCGAGGGCGCGCTCGCCGAGATGACCCGGATCTCGCACGCCATCGCCGAGGTCGTCAACCTCACCCCCTCCACTCATCAGCCGTACGTGGGCGTCTCGGCCTTCGCCCACAAGGCCGGGCTGCACGCCTCCGCGATCAAGGTCGACCCCGATCTGTACCAGCACATCGACCCGGAGCTGGTCGGCAACACCATGCGGATGCTGGTCTCCGACATGGCCGGCCGCGCCTCCATCGAGCTGAAGGGCAAGGAGCTCGGCGTCGACCTCGGCGACGACCGCGCCCTGGTCGGCCGGGTCGTCGAGCGGGTCAAGGAACGCGAACTCCAGGGCTACACCTACGAGGCCGCCGACGCCTCCTTCGAACTGCTGCTGCGCGGCGAGGTCGAGGGCCGGGCCCGCCGCTACTTCCGTACCGAGTCCTGGCGGGCGATCGTCGAGGACCGCCCCGACGGCACCCACGCCAACGAGGCCACGGTCAAGCTCTGGGCCAAGGGCGAGCGCATCGTCGCGACCGCTGAGGGGAACGGCCCGGTCAACGCCCTGGACCGGGCGCTGCGCGTCGCCCTGGAACGGATCTACCCGCAGCTCGCCAAGCTGGAGCTGATCGACTACAAGGTCCGCATCCTGGAGGGCCGCACCGGCACCGAGTCCACCACCCGCGTCCTCATCACCACGGGCGACGGCGCCGGCGACTGGGCGACCGTGGGGGTCGCCGAGAACGTCATCGCCGCCTCCTGGCAGGCCCTGGAGGACGCGTACACCTACGGACTGCTGCGCGCGGGCGTGGAGCCGACCGAGTAGCCCGCCCCGACCTCCTCGTCACGGAGCCGCCGCCCCGCACCGGGCGGCGGCTCCGTGACGTTCCCTGAGCATTCAAGAAGTGAACGCTCAACTCCGCATGCCCGCCCGGCAGATGAGACCCGTCCAATCTCGACGTGAAGTATTGACGGCCCTGTTGCGGCGCGGTTAACTCACGCCGCAACGCCGGTACCGGTTCCGGAACCGGTACCGAAGCACCTCTCCCCGCCTGCCCTCGCCCTACCCCCGCCTGCCCTCTTCCGCCCCGCCTGGCCCCCTGGAGGACCGGATGCGCGTCACCATCGCCGATGTCGCCCGTGAGGCCGGCGTCAGCAAGACGACCGTGTCCCGGGTCATCAACACCAAGGGCGAGGTGGACCGCACCACGGCCGCCCGTGTTCGTGAAGTGATCGCACAGCTCGGCTACGTACCCAGCTCGGGCGCCGTCGGTCTCGCCCGAGGCTCCAGCCGTACGGTCGGCATGCTCGTGCCCTCGCTGACCTGGCCGTGGATGGGCGAACTGCTCCAGGGCGTCGTCGACACCGTCGAGGCCGCCGACTACGGGCTGCTGCTGTTCACCTGCAACCGCGGGGCCGAGTCCGTCCAGCGCTTCACCAGCCAGGTGTCCGCCCGCGCCTTCGACGGGCTCGTCGTCGTGGAACCCGAGAACACCCTCGGCCACCTCACCGAATTGCACCGCGACGGCCTGCCGATCGTGCTCATCGACGACCGCGGCCACCACCCCGAGTTCCCCTCCGTCGTGACCACCAACCACGAAGGAGGCGCGTCCGCGGCCCGCCACCTGCTCGCCGCCGGACGCACCCGGCCCCTGGTCCTGACCGGCCCCCAGCACTTCGGCTGCGTACGGGACCGGACAGCCGGATTCCGTTCGGTCCTGCCCACCGGCCTGGTCGTCGAAGGCGACTTCACCGAACGCGGCGGCCGGCTCGCCGTCGAGGAACTCCTCGCGCGGGACGTCACGTTCGACTCGGTCTTCGCGCACAACGACATCAGCGCGGCCGGCGTGCTCCGCGCCCTGCGGGCCGCCGGACGCCGGGTCCCGGACGACATCGCCGTGGTCGGCTTCGACGACATCCCGATGGCCGAACACACCGAACCACCGCTGACCACCGTGCGCCAGCCCACCCGCCGCATGGGCGAGACGGCCGCCCGGATGCTGCTCTCCCACCTCGGCGGCACGCCCGTACCCGACGGACCGGCCGTGCTGCCCACCGAACTGGTCGTGCGCCACTCGGCGCCGTAACGGACCCGGCCGCCCGGCCGCGCCCCGCCTCGCACCTTCCGCCCGCCGGGATCGCCCAGACCCGGCAGCCCCTCCCTGGAGTCGCCATGTCCGTACGCCGTCGCACCACCCTCAGAGCGGTCGCCGCAGCCACCGTCGTGGCGGCGCTCGCCGCCGGTTGCTCGAACGCCAACTCGGGTGCCAACAAGGGCGGCGGGGCCGCCGGCGTACTGACCCTCGGCAAGCCGGACGGGCCGCAGACGAACAACAGCAACCCGTTCCTGACGACCTCGGCCGGAGCGGTCCTCGGCTACCGCCACATGATCTACGAGCCGCTCGCGATGACGAACATGATCCGGCCCACCGAGAAGGCCGACCCCTGGCTCGCCACCGAGTGGGCCTGGGAGGACAACTTCACCAAGGTCACCTTCACCCTGGACGACCGGGCCAAGTGGGCCGACGGCAAGCCCCTGACCGCCGCCGACGTGGAGTTCACCTTCAACCTGCTGAAGAAGCACCCCGCCCTCAACGGCGACGGGGTCCCCTTCGACGGGATCGCGGTCAAGGGCAAGCAGGTCGTCCTGACCTTCAAGGAGAGCCAGTTCGTCAACCAGAACAAGATCATCCAGACCTTCATCGTGCCCAAGCACATCTGGGAGAAGGTCGAGAACCCGGAGACCTGGCCCAACCGCACCCCGGTCGGCTCCGGACCGTACAAGCTCAAGACGTTCACCCCGCAGACCACCACCCTGACCGCCACGCCGACCTACTGGAACGGCGACACCAAGGTCAAGGAGCTGCGCTACACCGCGTACAACGACAACAGCGCCGCCACCACCGCCCTGGCCACCGGCAAGATGGAGTGGTCCTTCGTCTTCATGCCGAACCACAAGCAGCTGTTCATCGACAAGGACCCCGAGAACCACCAGCTCTGGTTCCCCTCCGGCCTCGGCATCCACGGACTGTGGTTCAACACCACGCGCAAGCCCTTCGACAACCCGGCCCTGCGCAAGGCGATGGCGATGGTCGTCGACCGCAAGGCCATCCACGTCCAGGCACAGGCCACGCTCTACCCGGAGATCACCAACCCCACCGGCATCCCGCTCCCCGCCGGTGAGCCCTTCCTCGCCCCCGAGTACGAGAACGCCACCACCAAGCCCGATGTCGCCGGGGCCAAGAAGGTGCTCGCCGAGGCCGGGTTCGAGCTCAGCGGCGGTGTGCTCAAGGACCCCAGCGGCAAGCCGGTGACGCTTACCTTCACCGACCCGGCCGGCTGGAACGACTACATCACCGGGCTCGCGATCATCAAGGACAACATCAAGGAGATCGGCATCGAGGCCAAGGTCAAGACCCAGACCGCCGAGGCCTGGGGCACCGACGTGGCCAACGGCAACTTCGACGCCACCCTGCACTGGACCAACAGCGGCGCCACCCCCTACGACATGTACCAGAACATCATGGACGGGGCGATCGCCCAGCCCATCGGCAAGAGCTCCCAGGCGGGCAACTTCGGCCGCTTCAAGAACGCCGAGGCGACCGCCGCGCTCAAGGAGTACGCGGGCGCCACCACCGACGCCGCCCGCACCAAGGCTCTCAACACCCTCCAGGAGATCTTCGTCGAGCAGGCCCCCATGATCCCGACGGCCGCCGCGCCCATCGGGGCCGAGTTCTCCACGAAGAACTGGATCGGCTGGCCCTCCGAGGCCAACCCCTACGCCCCGCCGCAGCACACCCAGCGGACCGCGCTGGAGATCGTGCTCAACCTCAAGCCCTCCTCCAAGTAGGCACGGGGAAAAGACCGGACGGGAAGAAGACGGGAAACCGGCCATGACCAGCGATCAGCCCGAGCACGCACGGACCGGCTCCGCGACCACGCGAACCGGCTCCGGGCCCGCGCCCACCGGCACCGATGTGGTGCTGGAAGCGCGCGGAGTCACCAAGCACTTTCCCCTGCGCCGCACCGCCCGCGACCTGTTCGCCCGCGAGCGCCGCAGCGTCCACGCCGTCGACGACGTCTCGCTCCGGCTGAGACGCGGCACCGTCACGGCTCTGGTGGGGGAGTCCGGCTCGGGCAAGTCCACCGTCGCCCGCCTGCTGGCCCAGCTGTACCCGCTCACCTCGGGCGAGATACGGCTGGGCGGCGAGCCGGCGGTCGCCGGTCGCGGCCGGTCCTTCCGCCGTTACGTACGCCGGGTCCAGCTCATCTTCCAGGACCCCTTCGCCTCGCTGAACCCCGTGCACACCGTGCGCTACCACCTGACCCGCGCCCTGAAGATCCACGGCCGGGCGGGCAGCGGGGAGGCGGAGCTGGAGCAGAACCTGGCCGCCCTGCTGAACCGGGTCCAGCTGACCCCGCCGCAGCAGTTCCTGGACAGGTTCCCGCACGAGCTGTCGGGCGGGCAGCGCCAGCGCGTCGCCATCGCCCGGGCGCTCGGCGCCGACCCGCAGGTCCTTCTCGCCGACGAACCCGTCTCGATGCTCGACGTGTCGATCCGGCTCGGCGTCCTCAACCTCCTGCGCGACCTCAAGGAACGCCTCCACCTGGCGATCCTCTACATCACCCACGACATCGCCTCCGCCCGCTACTTCGCCGACACCACCCTCGTCATGTACGCGGGCCGGATCGTCGAGGGCGGCGACAGCGAACGTGTCACCCAGCACCCCGCCCACCCCTACACCCAGCTCCTGATCGCCTCCGCGCCCGACCCGGACCGGATCGTCGCCGACGAGGAACAGGAGGAGACCGGCACCGGCGAACCGCCCTCCCTGATCACCCCGCCCGCCGGCTGCCGCTTCCACCCCCGCTGCCCGCAGGCTATGGAGCGCTGCCGCACCGAACTGCCCCCGCGCTTCGACCTGCCGGACGGGCAGTGGGCGGCCTGCTGGCTCTACGACGGGCCGGCCGCGAACCGCACGGCACCGGGGGCGGACCGCACGGCCGTGAAGGAGGCCACCCGGTGAAGTACCTCCTCCAGCGCCTCGCCTTCTACGCCGTCACCGCCTGGGCCGCGATCACCATCAACTTCCTCATCCCCCGGCTCATGCCCGGCGACCCCGTCCAGGCCCTCCTCAGCCGCTACCAGGGTCAGCTCGACACCAAGGCCATCGACTCGCTCAAGGCCCTGTTCGGCCTCGACGAACAGCAGTCGATGTGGCAGCAGTACACCGACTACTGGGCCCACCTCCTCGACGGCGACCTCGGCCTCTCCTTCACCTTCTTCCCCACCCCGGTCAGCGAGGTCATCGGCCAGTCCCTGCCCTGGACGCTGGCCCTGGTCGGCACGACCACGCTCATCAGCTTCGTCCTCGGCACCGGCATCGGCGTCTACAGCGGCTGGAAGCGCGGCTCCTGGCTGGACGGACTGCTGCCGGTCACCACCTTCATCTCCTCCATCCCGTACTTCTGGCTGGGCCTCGTCGCCATCGCCGTGTTCGCCGAGAAATGGGCGCTGTTCCCCAACTCCGGCGGTTACGACAACGCGCTGGTCCCGGCCTTCGACTGGCCGTTCATCTCCAGCGCCCTCTACCACGCGGTCCTGCCCGGCGTGACGATCGTCCTCAGCGCGGTCGCCGGCTGGATCCTCGGCATGCGGAACATGATGGTCACCGTCTCCTCCGAGGACTACGTGCTGGTCGCCCAGGCCAAGGGCCTGTCCGAGCGGCGCGTGATGTTCGGTTACGCCGCCCGCAACGCGGTCCTCCCCAACATCTCCGGCTTCGCCCTCTCCCTCGGCTTCATCGTCGGCGGCACCCTGCTCGTCGAGATGGTCTTCACCTACCCGGGCATCGGCTTCCAACTGCTCCAGGCGGTCGGCGCCAAGGACTACCCCCTGATGCAGGGCGTCTTCCTCATCATCACGCTCTCCGTCCTCGCCGCGAACCTGCTCGCCGACCTCGTCTACGCCGCCCTCGACCCCCGTACCCGGAAGGAGGCATAGGGCATGTCCATCACCGCCACCGACGTCGCCGTCCTCGACGGCGCGCCCCCGCCCACGGCCCCCACGCGACGGGCCCGGCTCCGGTTCCTGCGCGGCGGGAAGACCCGCACCGGCCTGATCATCCTGGCGTTCTTCGTCCTGCTGGCCGTCGCCGGACCCTGGCTCGCCCCGTACGACCCCGACGCCATGAGCGACCAGCTGCTCCAACCGCCGTCCGGCGAGCACTGGTTCGGCACCACGCACACCGGGCAGGACGTCTTCTCGCAGATCCTCGTCGGCACCCGGGGCGTCCTCGTCGTCGGACTGCTCGCCGCCGCCATCGCCACCGCCCTGTCCGTCCTGATCGGGGTCAGCGCCGGATTCCTCGGCGGAGCGGTCGACGAGATCCTCTCCGCGCTCTCCAACATCTTCCTGGTGCTGCCCGGACTCCCGCTGATCATCATCGTCGCCAGCTTCGTCCCCGACACCGGCGACCTCGTCATCGCCGTCGCCATCGCCCTGACCTCCTGGGCCTGGGGGTCGAGGATCCTGCGCGCCCAGACCCTGTCCCTGCGCCGCCGCGACTACGTGGAGGCCGCCCGCGCCACCGGCGAATCGACCCCGCGGATCATCCTCTTCGAGATCCTGCCGAACCTCACCGCCGTCATCGCCTCCGGCTTCGTCGGCACGGTCATCTTCGCCGTCCTCACCGAGATCACCCTCGCCTTCATCGGCGTCGCCGACATCTCCCACTGGAACTGGGGCACCGTCCTCTTCTGGGCCCAGTCCAACCAGGCCCTCGCCCAGGGAGCCTGGTGGTGGTTCGTCCCGGCCGGCCTGTGCATCGCCCTGCTCGGCACCGCGCTCGCCCTCATCAACTTCGGCATCGACGAGTTCGTCAACCCCCGTCTGCGCACCGCCACCGGCTCCTCCCGGAAGGTGAAGATGCGCGTCGGCTTCACCCCGGTCGCCCGGAAGACCACCGGCGACGGACCCCGTGAGCACAGCAGCAAGGAGCCGCGCCCATGAGCGCCGAGCCGGTCCTGACCATCAGCGGACTCAACGTCGACTACGGCACCGACGCGGGCGCCGTCCACGCCCTGCGCGACATCGACCTCACCCTGAACCGGGGCGAAGTCCTCGGCCTGGCCGGGGAGTCGGGTTCCGGCAAGTCGACGCTCGCCTACGCCGTGACCCGGCTGCTGTCCCCGCCCGGCGTCATCACCGGGGGAGAGGTCCACTACCACCGCCCCGGCGGCGACCGCGTCGACATCCTCTCCCTCGCCCCGCAGCAGCTGCGCGCCTTCCGCTGGCAGGAGCTGTCCATCGTCTTCCAGGGGGCGATGAACTCCCTCAACCCGGTACACACCGTCCACAGCCAGCTCACCGACGTCCTCGCCGCCCACCGTCCCGAGCTGCGGAAGCGCCAACGCACCGAACGCGCGAAGGAGTTGCTGGAGCTCGTCGGCATCTCCGCCGACCGGCTCGCCGCCTACCCGCACCAGCTCTCCGGCGGGATGCGGCAGCGCGTGATGATCGCCATGGCCCTCGCTCTGGAACCCGAGATCGTCATCATGGACGAGCCGACCACCGCGCTCGACGTCGTCATGCAACGGCAGATCCTGCGACGGCTCGTCCAGTTGAGGGAACAGCTGAACTTCTCGGTCGTGTTCATCACCCACGACATCTCCCTCCTGATCGAATTCTCGGACCGGATCGCGATCATGTACGGGGGCCGCATCGTGGAGCAGGCGGGTGCGGCGGAGATCTACCGCGACCCCCGCCACCCCTACAGCGACGGGCTCCTGCACTCCTTCCCCGCGCTCCACGGCCCGCGCCGCGAACTGACCGGCATCCCCGGCTCCCCGCCGCACCTCTCCACGATGCCCACCGGCTGCGCCTTCCACCCGCGCTGCGGCAAGGCCTTCGCCCCGTGCGCCGGGCAGATCCCGCCGCTCGCCCCGCCCGCCGACGGACCGGGCCGCGCGGTCGCCTGCCATCTGCACGCCTGACCAGGTCCCTCCCCTCCTACGTACGGAGACCGATGAACCTCGCCACCACTCCGCAGCGCATTCCTCGTCCGGCCCCGGTACGCGGACTCCCGGCCGATTTCCGCTGGGGCGTCGCCACCTCCTCGTACCAGATCGAGGGAGCCGCCGCCGAGGACGGCCGCACCCCCTCCATCTGGGACACCTTCTGCCGGGTGCCCGGGGCGGTCGAGGGCGGCGAGCACGGCGACGTGGCCTGCGACCACTACCACCGGATGCCCGAGGACGTGGAGCTGATCGCGGGCCTCGGCGTCGACACGTACCGCTTCTCGCTCGCCTGGCCCCGCATCCAGCCGGGCGGCCGGGGCCCCGTCAACCAGAAGGGCCTCGACTTCTACAAGCGGCTGATCGACGAGCTCCGGGGGCGCGGTGTCACCCCCTGGATCACCCTGTACCACTGGGACCTGCCGCAGGAGCTGGAGGACGCGGGCGGCTGGCCCGCGCGCGACACGGCCCTGCGCTTCGCGGAGTACGCCTCCCTCGCGTACGAGGCCCTCGGCGACCGGGTCGAGCACTGGACCACGCTGAACGAGCCCTGGTGCTCGGCGATGCTCGGTTACGCCTACGGGCTGCACGCCCCCGGCCGCCGCGACCCGGGCGACGCCATGGCCGCCGTCCACCACCTGCTCCTGGGCCACGGCCTCGCCGCCGGTGCCCTGCGGGACGCGGCCGGGGGCAACCCGCTGGAGCTGGGCATCACCCTCAACCTCGGCACCGCAACGCCCGAGACCGACAGCGAAGCCGACCGGGAGGCGTGCCGCCGCGCCGACGGCATGGGCACCCGGCTCTATCTCGACCCGCTCGTCCGCGGCCGCTACCCGGAGGACATCGTCGCGGACCTGGCCGCCCAGCGCATCGAACTCCCGGTCCGGGAAGGCGACCTGGCCGCCATCGCCACCCCGCTCGACGTGCTCGGCGTCAACTTCTACCGGGGCATGCGGTTCTCCGGCGTCACCGAGGACGGCTCGCCGCTGGATGCCGAGGGCCTGCCGGTCGTCCGGGCGGTGGACCGCGATCTGCCGCGCACCGCGATGGACTGGGAGATCACCCCGAGTGAACTCACCGATCTGCTGGTGCGGTTGGAGCGCGACTACGGGCTGCCGACCGTCATCACGGAGAACGGCGCGGCCTTCGACGACACGGTCGCCGCCGACGGGTCGGTCCCCGATGCCGACCGCACGGCCTACCTCGCCGACCACATCGACGCGGTCGTCGCCGCCCGCGCCCAAGGGGCGGACGTCCGGGGCTACTTCGCCTGGTCGCTGATGGACAACTTCGAGTGGGCGTACGGCTACGCCAAGCGGTTCGGCATCGTCCGGGTCGACTACGACACCCAGGCCCGCACGCTCAAGGACAGCGCCAAGTGGTACCGCGACACGATCCGCCTCACCCGCGACGCCGACACCGCGTAGCGCACGCAGCTCCCCGATCCGTAACGACGGCACGCATCCCCGACCCCGGAAAGAGAGCGCTCCCAAAGATGTCCCGCATTCCGTACACCCGCCCCCGCGAGGGCAGAAGCAGACCCGTGACGGCCGCCTTCGCCGCCGCGGCCGTCCTGGCCACCCTGCTCGCCGGATCGGCCACCGGCCCCGCGGCAGCGGCCGACGAACCCGCCCCGGTCCTCATCGACCGCTTCGAGGGCGAGGTGCCGCTCGGCAACAACCCGCCCGCCGACGCCATCTTCACCTGGGGCGGCGACGCGGACGACCACCCGCAGCTCAAGCTGGCCGAACGCGCCGACGCCCCCGAGGGTGAGCAGGTCCTCGAAGGCTCCTACGACATCAGCGCGTACGGCGGGTTCAGTCACGAGTTCGCCGTGGACACCCCGCCGCAGAACTGGACCGCCCACCAGGGCATCCGCTTCTGGTGGTACGGCCAGAACACCGCACCCCTGCCGCCCGGTTCGGGCAAGCGCGTCAACTTCGAGATCAAGGACGGCGGCGCGAACGGCGGCGCGTCCGAGCTGTGGACCACCTCCTTCACCGACGACTGGGAGGGCTGGCACCTCGTCGAGATCCCCTTCGCGGACTTCGTCTACCGGGCCGACTACCAGCCCGTCGGCGGCATCGACCAGATCCTCGGCCTGAACGAGATGTGGGGCTACGCCCTCACCCTGCCCGGCGGAGCGCCCGGAGAATTCGCCCTGGACGCGGTCGAGTTGTACGGCAAGGCGGAACCGGCGCTCACCGCGAGCGTGGTCACCGACACGGCCGTACGCCCGGTGAAGAACGGTGCGAGCGCGCAGCTGACGCTGTCCGTCGCCACCACCGGCTCCGTCCCCACCGAGGAGCCGGTCACCGTCACGTACGCCACGAAGGGCGGTACGGCGGAGGCCGGCAAGGACTACACCCCGGTCACCGGCAGCCACACCTTCCCGGCCGGCACCGCGTCCGGCACCACCCACCAGGTGACCGTCCGCACGGCGAAGGCGTCGAAGCCCGCCGAGGCGAAGACGATCCCGCTGGAGCTGACCGTCACCGGCGCGAAGGCCCCTCGGGAGAACCCGCAGGTCGTCATCGACGCCCACGGACTCCCGTACCAGAACGCCAAGCTGCCCGTGAAGCAGCGGGTGGCGGACCTGCTGGGACGCCTCTCGCTCGCCGAGAAGGCCGGCCAGATGACCCAGGCCGAGCGCAACGCGCTCCGCGCCCCCGGTGACATCGCCGCCTACGACCTCGGCTCGCTGCTCTCCGGCGGCGGCTCGGTCCCCACCCCGAACACGGCCGCCGCCTGGGCCAAGATGGTCGACGCCTACCAGCTGCGCGCCCAGGCCACCCGCTTCCAGATCCCGCTGATCTACGGCGTGGACGCGGTGCACGGCCACAACAACGTCGTCGGCGCGACGATCATGCCGCACAACATCGGCATCGGCGCGGGCCGCGACCCGAAGAGCGCGGAGAGGACCGGCGCGATCACCGCGAAGGAAGTCCGCTCCACCGGCGTCCCGTGGGACTTCGCCCCCTGCGTCTGTGTCACCCGTGACGAGCGCTGGGGCCGCAGCTACGAGGCGTTCGGCGAGGATCCGGCCCTCGTCGAGGCCATGGAGACGGTCATCCAGGGCATGCAGGGCAGCCCGTCCGGCAAGGACCTGCACCGCAACGACAAGGTGCTCGGCAGCGCCAAGCACTTCGTCGGCGACGGCGGCACCGCATTCGGCTCCTCCACCACCGGCTCGTACACGACCGACCAGGGCATCACCAAGGTCACCCGCCAGGAGCTGGAGGCCGTGCACCTGTCGCCGTTCGAGGAGTCGGTGAAGCGGGGCGTCGGCACGATCATGCCCTCGTACTCCTCCCTGGACATCCTGGGCGACGACCAGGGCCCGGTGAAGATGCACGCCAACGCCGAGATGATCAACGGCGTCCTCAAGGACCGGATGGGCTTCGAGGGCTTCGTCATCAGCGACTGGCAGGCCATCGACCAGATCCCCGGCGACTACCCGAGCGACGTCCGTACGTCGGTCAACGCCGGACTCGACATGATCATGGTCCCGACCGCGTACCAGGACTTCACCAAGACCCTGAAGGACGAGGTCACCGCGGGCCGGATCAGCGAAGCCCGGATCGACGACGCGGTCGCCCGCATCCTCACCCAGAAGTTCCGCCTCGGCCTGTTCGAGAAGCCGTACGCGGACACCACCCACCTCGACAAGGTCGGCTCGGCCGAACACCGCGCGGTGGCCCGTGAGGCGGTCGCGAAGTCCCAGGTGCTCCTGAAGAACGACGGGGCCGTCCTGCCGCTCGAGCCGGACCAGAAGGTGTACGTCGCCGGGTCCAACGCCGACGACATCGGCAACCAGGCCGGCGGCTGGACCATCAGCTGGCAGGGCTCCTCCGGGAAGACCACCACCGGCACGACGATCCTGGAGGGCATGAAGAAGGCGGCGAAGAGCCCGGAATCCGTCACCTACTCCCGCGACGCCTCGGCCGCCACGGACGGCCACGACGTCGGTGTGGTGGTCGTCGGCGAGACCCCGTACGCCGAAGGCATCGGGGACGTCGGCAACGGCCACGACCTGGAGCTCACCGCCGCCGACAAGGCAGCCGTGGACAAGGTCTGCGCGGCCATGAAGTGCGCCGTCCTGATCGTCTCCGGCCGCCCGCAGCTCATCGGCGACCGGCTCGGGAAGATCAACGCCCTGGTCGCCTCCTGGCTGCCGGGCTCCGAGGGCGACGGCGTGGCCGACGTGCTCTACGGCAAGCGCGCCTTCACCGGGCAGCTCCCGGTGACCTGGCCGAAGTCGGAGACGCAGCTCCCGATCAACGTCGGAGATGCGACGTACGACCCGCAGTTCCCGTACGGCTGGGGCCTGACCACCCTGAAGAAGCCCCCGGCCGGCGGCGAGCTGACGCTCACGGCCCTCGCCGTCGCCGCCCAGATCGCCGAGAAGGCGAACCTGGGGAAGACCCCGGCGGGCAAGGCGATCGTGGACCAGGCCCGGCTGCTGGTCCAGCAGAAGATCGACGGGAAGTTCACGCAGGCGGTGTCGAAGCCCTTCGCGGAGGCGGACCACCTGCTGCTCAAGGGTGACCTGACGGGCGCGGTGGCCAAGCTGCGCACGGCCTACCGAGCCGCATAGGCTCCCCGCTCTCCGGACGGGCGACGGCGTTCGTCGCCCGTCTGGAGTAGCGTTAAGTATGAGGAAAAGGCTTTTCCCCGCGCTGCTGGCGGGCCTGCTGCTCATCCTCGCAGCGGCGGCTCTCGCCCTGACCTCGCCCGCGTCGGCGGCCCCGGCCGCCACGATCCAAGACGCCGCCCAGGCCCTGCGCGACGACCCGGTGTACGTGGACCCGGGCGCCCGCGATCAGCTCTCCGTCGCTGACGAGAAGGCCCTGGAGAACAAGATCACCGACGCCGACAAGCCGGTCTTCGTCGCCGTCCTCCCCGACACCTCCGCCTTCCCCGAGGAAGGCCTCCTCCCGACCCTGCGCAGCGACACCGGCATCACCGGCGTCTACGCGATCCGCCTCGGCGACGGCTTCGACGCGGGCGCGGACCCGCAGGTCATGCCCACCCGGGCGGTCGAGAACCTGACCGCCGCCGTGGAGAACCCCACCACCGCCGGTGACGCCGACGCCCAGCTCAACGCCTTCGTCGACCGCGCCGTCGAACAGGCCCGGGGCACCGCCCCCGCCTCCTGGTCCGGGGGCGGAGGATCGGCCGACGAGTCCGGGGCCCCGGTCGGCGGCCTGATCACGCTCGGCGCACTCGTCGCGGCGGGCGGCGCCGGGGCGTACGCGATCTCCCGCCGCAACAAGCGCCGCAAGGAGGAAGAGGAGCGCGTCGCCCTCGACAAGCTGCGGGTCGTCGTCGACGAGGACATCACCGCGTACGGCGAAACCCTGGAACGCCTGGACTTCCACCCCGCCGAGAAGGGCGCGGACGACACCATGCGCGCCGACTACGAACGGGCCCTGGACTCCTACGAGAGCGCCAAGACCAGGATGGACAAGGCCACGCACCCCTCGGACGTCCGCGGGGTCACCCAGTCCCTGGAGGACGGCCGCTACTCCCTCGCGGTCCTGGAGGCCCGCCGCACCGGCAAGACCATCCCGGCCCGCCGCCCGCCGTGCTTCTTCGACCCGCGCCACGGCCCCTCGGTCGCCGATGTGCTCTGGACCCCGTCCGGCGGCGCGGCCCGGGAGGTCCCGGTCTGCGGCGCGGACGAGGTCCGCCTCAGCCAGGGCGATGACCCCATGAGCCGTACGGTCGACGTCGGCGACGGCAACCGCCGCCCGTACTGGGAAGCGGGCCCGGCGTACGGTCCCTGGGCGGGCGGCTACTTCGGCGGCGGTCTGCTCCCCGGCCTCCTCGTCGGCACCATGCTCGGCTCGATGCTCGCCACCCCGGCCTACGCCTCCGAGTACGGCGGCGGTGACTTCGGCGACGGCGGCGCGGGCGGCGACTGGGGCGGCGGTGACTTCTCCGGCTCCGACTTCGACTCCTCCGGCTTCGGCGGGGGCGGCTTCGGCGACGGCGGAGGCTTCGGGGGCGGGTTCGACGGCGGCGGCTTCTGAGCGCCCCGGGTTCCGGTGGATCCCCTCAGCCGGGGCCCGGGGTCCCGGGGGCGTCCGAGGGGCACTGCTCCTGCCTACGGCCCCGGGAGCGGCGGAATGCCGCCCCCGGGGCCGTCCGCGCTCAGCCCGCCGTGACCCGCAAGGTGCCCGACGCCGTGACGTCGTCGCCCGAGCCGTCCGCCGGCGCGGCGGTCAGCCGCCAGGTGTAGCCGCCCGCCGGGACCGGATCGCCTGAGGCGGACGTACCGTCCCAGTCGACCCGTACCGTGCCGCGCGTGTCCTCGCCCGTCCAGGCGCGGACGGTCTCACCGGTCGAGCGGCGCACCAGCGTCACCTTCCAGGACGCGGCGGGCTTGGACAGCCACCAGGCGGCGTTCCACCCGCCCGCCGCGGTGGCGGGAACGGCGGAGTGGGTGACGGCCGGCGGGGAGACGGCCTGCTGCGGGGCGGTGACGTGGACGGTGTCGTCGGCGCCGACCCAGGCGAGCTTGCCCGCGCCCGGGTCGAGGGTCCAGGTGGTGCCCCGCCCGTCGCCCCGCGCGGGCGCCTTCAGGCCGGTGACGGTGCCGAGGTCGCCGGTGGAGCCGTCGGGACGCAGGGCGGTGAGGCGCAGATCCCCGGAGGTGTCGCGCGCGGCCAGGAACCGGTCGCCCAGGAGCACTCCGGAGACCGGTGCGGGGTAGTCCCGGTGGGTCGCCGTGTCGTACACGCCCGCCGCGTCCTCGGAGGCGCAGCTCCAGTACAGCAGGGTGCCGCTGCGCTGGAGTTCGCTCGGCACGCAGTCGACGCCGAGATCGTGGCTCGCGGTCGCGCGCCCGGAGCGGGGGTCGACCACGTTGACCGTGCCGGGCTTGCCCGGGGCCGACTTGATCAGCCGGTCCCCGTCGAGCACAGCGCCCTGCACCCGCTGGTCGCGGACGACGAGATCGCGGGCGGTGTCGACGACGTACTGCCGCCCCTGCGACTCGTAGAGCACGAACTCCGGTGAGGCGTCGAGGACGCGGCCGCCCGTGCCGGGCAGGGGGAGCCCTTCGGTCTGCCGCTCCGGGTCGTCTCCGGTGACCAGCGTGTCCTTGCCGGTGGCCGGATCGGCGACCAGCCGGGCCAGACCCTCGTCCGTGCCGTCGGCGAACCGGCCCGCCGCGAGACCGGGGAAGTCGGCGAGCCGCGCGCCCTCCGCCGGGTCGAGGCCCGTCCCGACGGCCTTGCCGTGCAGCGTGTCCTTCCCGACCAGCGAGTTCACGTACCGCAGCCGCCCCCGGTCGAGGCTCAGCGCGCCGATCTCGCCGTCCGCCGTCTTGACCCCGGGCACCTCCCGCATCACCAGATCGAAGACGGTCCCGCTGCCGTCCTGGGTGAACACGTGGATGGCCCGCTTGCCCTCGGCGTCCTTGCCGAGCGCCAGCACGTCCCCGTAGCCCTCGGCCCGGAGCTGGGTGAACTCCACCGTGGACAGGAGCGTGCGCTCGGTGTCCACACCGGCGTGGGGCGTGAGCCGCAGCGGTCCGCCGGTGCCCTCGTGCCAGACGATGCTGTCCTCCACCAGGAACGCGGTGACCGCGCTGTCCGGGGACTCGGTGGCCAGCGGGACGACCTTGGGCGTGCCCGTGCCGCTGCGCGGGAGGATGCGGACGCCCTGACCCCCGCTGCCGTTCCGGGAGAACCAGCTGACGTTCATCTGGGTGATGCGGAAGCTGCTCGCGTCACCCGTCACGGGCAGCGGCTTCACCCGGCCGTTGTACGCGGTCAGGATGCCGTAGCCCGGGGAGCCGTCCGCGAGCCGGTAGCCGATGAGGACCTCGCTGCCCTGCGCGCCGAGGACCACGGGTTCGGCGGCCGTGGTGGCTCCGGCCGGCAGCTGCACGACGGGGTCCGCCGACGGAGCCCCGCCCCGGGGCACCCGCATCTCGTAGGTCCCGTCGCCCTTGTCGACGGTGGCCACCGTCCAGCCGCCCGCGAAGCGGAGGTTGAGGTACTGGGCGGGCACGGTGGAGGTGTTGGTGAAGGCCGGGTCCTCGATGCCGATCCGTACGATGTCCGTCCCGCCGTCCGCACGCTGCTGCGTGTAGATCGCCCGGTTGTGCTCGTCGTGGCCCCCCACGAGCAGTTCCTCCGGCACGCCCGCGAGTTCGGTGACGACCCGGGTCCGGGTGTTGTACGAGTTCGTCCAGAGGTAGTCGTCGCCCTCGCGGTGCAGTACGCCCTGCCTGCCGGTCGCGAGGATCTTCTCCGGCCCCTCGCCGAACGCGTCGGGCGCGGGTATCAGGACCTCCGCGGCCTGTGCCGTCTCCGGCTTCCCGGTGGCGTGTGCCGTGGCAGGCAGCGCCGTGGCGGTCCCTGCGGCCAGCACCACCGCGACGGCCACCGCCCCCGCGGTCCGCCCGGTGCGCCGGTGGTGGGCGTGGCTGTTCGTGTACAGGTGTCGGGACACCTGACCCCCCTTGTCAGTTGACCGATGGTGCGCATCTGCGATGCGAACGCGATCAACCTTATGCGGGCGTGGGGGAGTTGTGTGCGTCTTATGCGCAACTGGTGACGCGTGAGGCTGCTGCCTTCAGCTCGCCCACCACGCGGCCACCCCGCCGAGGACGATGATCACGCACATCGCCGCGTTGCTCTGCCGGTAGTCCACGAGGATCGCGGCGAACTCGCGGAGCATCGCGTTGGGCCAGAAGTACGCGGCCGTGGGGGAGCCCACCACCTGCCCCCGGATGCGGACCCGCCGGGCGATGAGGGCGGCCCGGAAGGCGTGGTAGTTGTTCGTGACGACCACGCACCGGTAGCCGGGCTTGGCCGCCTCCATGATCTCCTTGCTGAAGCGCAGGTTCTCCTCGGTGTTCCGCGAACGGTCCTCCCGCTCGATGAGGTCGGCCGGGAACCCCTCGGCCACCAGGTGGTCGGCCATCGCGTGGGACTCCGGCAGCTTCTCGTCGGGCCCCTGCCCGCCCGAGGTGATCAGCACGGGCGACCCGCCGCGCCGGGACAGCCGCTCATGCACCTCGCGCCCCCGCTTCAGCCGGCTCGCCAGCAGCGGGGGCACGGTGGAACCGCCGATCAGCCCCGAGCCCAGCACCACCACGAAGTCGGCCTTCCGGCGCACCTGGAGCCGCCCGTACAGGAACGCGTAGCAGACGAAGCACAGGAACAGGAACGAGAAGTACAACGCCAGCCCGCCGGCCGCCCAGGCCACCCCGATCAGCACCGGAGTCCGCAGCACGGCGGCCGCGACCAGCAGGGCGGCCACGCCGAGGACGGCGAACGCGGCCAGCAACGACAGCAGATGGGCCGGGCTCCGGCCCTCCTTGCGGAGCATGCGTACGCCGTTGAGGAAGAGGAAGCACACCAGCACGAGCAGGGCCACCGCCCCCAGGGCCGCCAACGCCCCGACGACGTAGGGGACCGAGGGCGACTGGGAGCTGACCAGGCGGTACAGCAGGGCGCCCAGTGCGCAGAGCACGGCGAGCCCCAGGACGACGGCGTTGCTGAACTTGCGGCGTTCGAGCAGCACGCTCACGCAGAAGACGAGGAAGAGGAGCGCCGCGGGGGCGAAGGCGAGCATGTGCCCAGACTAGGCAGCGGGCCGGCGGCCGTCGACGGCGAGGTGGGTCGCCCGGAGTGAGTCTGAGGCGGTGGCGGGAGTCGCCAGGGAATCAGGGCGTGCCCTTTGCGGGGGTCCGGCCGTTGAACCCGGCATGAAGAAGCGAAGCGTACTCGCCGCCGTCACCCTCGCCACCGGAGCGGTCATCGCCGCCATCGCCCCGCACCCGGGCGGCGGGGACACCGCACACGCCGCCGAACCGGCCCTCTCGCTGGGCGCGCTGGACGACGTCGGCGAACTCGGCAAGCTGGTCGACGGCGCGGCCGGGGCGACCACCTCCACCGCAGGCACGGTCACCAGCACCGTGGAAGACGCCAAGCTCAGCTGAACCGGCTGGGACAAGGACAGGGGCGGCCCCCGGGCCGCCCCTGTCCGCGTTCCCGGGCCGGGTGCCGTCAGCCGCGAGGGGGTCGATTCCGTACGACCGGACGAGACGGGCCAATTGGCGGCCCGCCGCAAGCAGCGGTTCCTCGCTCCGGTTGACCTGGGCGGTCACCTCGGCGCCCTCGATGGCGCTGATGACGGTGGTCGCCAGCTCCCGGGCGTCGTCCGCCGGGAATCCGCAGCCCAGCAACTTGTCACGGACGAGCCGCTCCCAGCCGTTCAGCGCGTCGGCGCACGCCTTCTGAAGCTCCGAGTCGGTCCCGAGCGTCTCCAGGGCCGCCGCCGTCACCGGGCAGCCGTCCACCCAGCCCGACTCCTTGAGCCCGGCCGCCAGCTCACGGGTGCAGGAGAGCACCGCCTCCGCCGGGTCGGGCTCGCCGGCCAGGGCCCCCTTCAGCAGCGCCGCGAACTCCTGGTCCCCGTGCCGGATCGCGGCGACGGCGACGGCTTCCTTGCCCCCCGGGAAGAAGTGGTAGATCGAGCCGAGCGTGGCCTGCGACTCCGTGGCGATCTGCTTGATGCCGGTGCCGACGTACCCCTGTCGCTGGAGGAGGCGTGCGGTCGCCACGACGATCCGGTCCCGGGTGCTGGTCTGCATGCCGTCACTGTAGCGGAATTGGGTAGAGCGTTCGTTCTAGAGCTGTGCTACGTTCTCGACACGCGCTAAATAGAGCGTTCGTTTTAGTCAGCAGGGGCAGGCGGAGGGAACGGCTTCCGCCTGCCCCGACCGACCCGCTGGAGGCGGCAATGAACAGCACAGCGACACAGCACCCGGGTTCCGTGACCGTCATAGGACTGGGGCCCATGGGCCGGGCGATGGCCGGAGCCCTGCTCGACCGCGGCTACGAGGTCACGGTCTGGAACCGCACCGCTTCCCGCGCGGACGACCTGGTGGCCCGGGGCGCGGTCCTCGCGCCCGGCCCCGCCGACGCGGTCGCGGCGAACGAGGTGGCGATCCTCAGCCTCACGGACTCCGCGGCGGTCCGCGCCGTACTGGAGCCGGCCGCCCAGGCCCTGCACGACAAGGTTTTGCTCAACCTCACCTCCGCCACCCCCGAGGAGGCCCGCGCCGGAGCCCGCTGGGCGGCCGAGCGCGGTGCCGTACAGCTCACCGGCGGCGTCACCTCGCCGCCCTCCGGCATCGGGCAGCCCGACTCGGCCACCCTCTACAGCGGGCCGCGCGAGGCCTTCGACCGGCACCGGCCGGTGCTCGAAGCGCTGACGGGACGGGTCGAGCACCAGGGTGAGGACCCGGGGCTCGCCGCGCTCTCCTACCAGCTCGGCATGGTCGTCTTCTGGACCTCGATGCTGAGCTTCTGGCAGGCCGTCGCCCTGGCCCGCGCGAACGGGCTGAAGGCGGCCGACATCCTGCCGCACGCCACGGAAACGGCGGACTCCCTGGCGCAGTTCTTCGCCTTCTACGCCGAACGCATCGACGCCGGAGTGCACGACGGCGACGTTGACCGCCTGGCCATGGGGGTGGCGAGCGCCGAGCACGTTCTGCACACCCACACCGAAGCGGGCGTCGACTCCACCCTCCCGGCGGCGGTCGTCGACCTGTTCCGGCGGGGCATGGAGGCGGGCCGTGCCGGGGACAGCTTCTCGTCCCTGGTGGAGCTGCTGGCGAAGCCCGGCGACCCGACCGGACCGGGCACGGACGGTCGGGTCCGGGAGGATGGCCTCTCCCTACGGTGAACGGGCAAGGGAAGGGAATCAGGAGTTGCTGGAACGGCTGAACGACGCGATGGAGCACATCGAGGCATACCTCGGTGAGCGCATCGACGCGGCGGACCTCGCCCGGATCGCGATGACGTCGGAGTACCACTTCCGCCGGATGTTCTCCGCACTGGCGGGGCTCCCGCTGTCGGAGTACATCCGCCGTCGCCGCATGACGGTCGCGGGGGCGGAGTTGCTCGGTGACCGTGACCGTTCGCTGCTGGACGTGGCGACGCGGTACGGCTACGACACGGGGGAGGGCTTCGCCCGCGCGTTCCGGGCCGTCCACGGCATCGGACCCGGGGAGGCACGCCGAACGGGCGCGGTCCTGCGGTCCCAGCAACGCCTGACCTTCCGACTCGTCGTCGAAGGGAGTAGCGCCATGCGCTACAGCTTGGTGGAGAAGAACGCGTTCCGGGTGGTCGGGAAGAAGGCCCGCGTCCCGCTCATCCACGAGGGACCGAATCCGGCCATTGCGGAGTTCATCCGGGGCATCGGCCGGGAGGAGCTGGACCGCATCGCGGCCCTCTCCGACCAGAAGCCGGCGGGCATCGTCGGGGTGAGCGACCAGCTCGACCCGAGCCGCGCGGAGGGCACCGAACTCGACTACTACCACGGGGTGGTGACCGGCGACGCGGAGCCTCCGGAGGACCTGGACGCCCTGGACGTACCGGCAGGCACGTGGGCGGTCTTCGAGAGTGAAGGCGCGTTCCCGCAGGCCCTTCAGCACCTCTGGCGGGATGTGTTCACGCAGTGGTTCCCGTCGAACCCGTACGCGTCGAGGCCCGGCCCGGAGATTCTGCGGGTGCGGCTGACGGAGGACGGGAAGCGGGCGGAGGCCGAGCTCTGGATCCCGGTGGAGCGGTCGGCCGAAAGCTGACGTGCCGAGCGAAATATGCGGCACGACAGAGGTTTACGGCCATGGGGCATATGCGGTGACCTATTGGTCCAGACCTATTGTGCGGGCGTTCGTGGCTCGCTAGCTTTCTCGCGGCGGCGCGCGCTGTTCGGATCGACTCATTCATTCACTGACACACAGTCATGTGTGTTGACTGAAAACGGAGTTACCGAGATGCACAGACGTATTGCCGCACTCGCGGTGACCGTGGCGACCGCCGGAGCGATGCTCCTCGGCACCGCCTCGACCGCCTCCGCCACGGGCCCCGGCTTCTGGCTCCGCAGCCACCACGCGAGCCTGGCGGAGTGCCAGGCGGTGGGGAACGCCGGCGCTGACAACGGCCTCTGGAGCCGGGTGTTCATCTGCAACCCGTTCGCCGGGAAGCCGGGCGTGTACGAGTTGTGGATCCGCTACTGAGACTGAGGTAGCGGGCGGACAGTGAACCGCCCCGGCTGCGGCGGCGGCCGGGGCGGTTCACTGTCGGACTGCTCCTGCTCAGAGGGCGGTGCCGGTGCCGTGGACGAAGGCGCTCCAGGTGGCGGGCTCGACGGTGAGGACGGGACCGTCGGTCACCTTGGAGTCGCGGATGTGGACGGCGGCGGGGTGGGTGGCGATTTCGACGCAGTCGCCGCCCTGGTCGCTGCTGTAGCTGGACTTGCGCCAGTTGTAAGCGACTTCGATGCAGTTGCCGCCTTGGTCGCTGCTGTAGCTCGACTTGAACCAGTGCGGGGCGGCGAGAAGGGAGACGGGGAGGGCGGCGCGGGTCATGTCTCTCCAAGCAGGGCTGCGAGCAGTGCGTCCAGGAGCCGGGCGCTTTCCTCGGCGGTCAGCGCCTGCGTCCGCAGCATCCCATATTTCTGCATGAGAGCGCTGACGTCGGCCGGATCGTCGTACAGCTCTGCTCGCAGATGCATCTCGACGTATGCGAGCTGATCGTGATCGGGCGTCTCCAACAGGACCAGCGGCCCCGCGAGTCCCGCATGCTTCGGAGTCTTCCGCGGCATGATCTGGATGCTGATGAAGGGTAGGTCCATGCAGCGTCGCAGGTGGAGGAGCTGCTTGAGCATGACCTCGGGGTCGCCCAACTCGGCGTGCAGGATGCTCTCCTCCAGGATGAAGTGGAGGATGGGGCGAGGCTTGCGCTCCAGGATCTTCTGTCGATCGAGTCGAGTCGTCACCCGCTTCTCGATCTCCTCCTCTTCGAGTGGCGGGTAGTGGCTGGAGAAGACCAGCCGCGCGTAAGCCTCAGTCTGGAGTAGCCCCGGGATGAGCTGCGACTGGTACGAGAACAGGCTCACCGCGTCCTGCTCGTACTGCACGAAGTCCTTGACCAGCGCCTGGTAGCGCTCCTTCCGCGGGATCCTCTCCACCGCGACCCGCAAAACGCCCTTGGTGTCCAGCAGTTCATCGAGCTGGATGGCCAGGTCTAACTGGAGCGCCCGTCGCCCCTGCTCGATCGAGGCGATCGTGTCCTCGCCCACCCCGGCCTGCTCGGCAAGGGTGGCCTGTGTCAGCCCGGCGAGTTTGCGGAAGTGGCGCAACTGCGCCCCGACCAGCTGCCACGAGGTAACCCGCCTGATGCCGCTCTGCTTTCCCGGTTGCATGACCTGGCTTCTCCCCGTTCCGGCCCCGCTGTCAACCCGTCAGAACCCGTACAAAAGCTTTTGTACGCCTCTCTGCTCTGCTCCAGCGTAGTAACTCCGTGTGAGCGTGGAAGCATGAACGAGACAACCCAACTCCCTTACTTCCGCGCCGCCTTCTACTGCCGTGAGCGCAGGTCGATCCCCGTCGTACGCAAGTTCGCCCGCAAGGCGCTCGTCGAGTGGGAGTGTGAGCAGCGGGCCGACGATGTGCTGCTCTGCGTGACCGAGCTGGCGACCAACGCGCTCCGGCACGGCGTACCCCCGGGGCGTGGCTTCAAGGTCCACATCTACCTGGAGCGGGTCGAGAGCGTCATCCGCGTCGAGATGCACGACAGCGGAGGCGGTGTTGTGCGCCCGGCGGACGGGCCGCCGGAGGCTGACGACGAAGGCGGGCGCGGGCTGCTGCTCGTCGCGGCGCTGGCCGACAAGTGGGGTGTGGCCGAGCGGAACCCCGGCAAGATCGTGTGGTGCGAGTTCAGCATCGTATGACTTGCTGTTTCGGCAAGGATGTTTGTCGTTTTGGCCTGGGTGGGCGCACTCTCGTCGTCGAGCGGTGGTGATGCCGCGTGACGAAGGAGGAGCGACATGAAGCAGCAGCGGTACGACGTGGTGATCGTGGGCGGCGGGGCCGCCGGCCTGAGCGGGGCGCTGGCCCTGGGGCGGGCCCGGCGCTCGGTTCTGGTGATCGACGCGGGGGAGCCCCGTAACGCTCCCGCCTCGCACGTGCACAACTACCTGGGCCGCGAGTCCACCCCGCCCGGCGAGCTGCTGGCGATCGGCCGGGGCGAGGCCGCCGGGTACGGGGCGGAGATCGTCGAGGGCCGGGTGGCCTCGGCCGAGCGGCTTCCCGAGAGCGGGGACGGGGGGCAGGGCTTCCGGGTCGTGACCGAGGACGGCCGGAGCGTCGAGGCGCGGCGGCTGCTGGTGACGACCGGGCTCGTCGACGAGCTGCCGCCCGTGCCGGGGCTGGCGGCGCGGTGGGGGCGCGAGGTGCTGCACTGCCCGTACTGCCACGGCCACGAGGTGGCGGACCGCCCGATCGGCGTGCTTGCCACCGGCCCGCTCGCCGTGCAGCAGGCGCTGATGTGGCGGCAGTGGAGCGACGACGTGACCCTCTTCCTCCACACGGGCCCGGAGCCCACGGAGGAGGAGTACGAGCAGCTGGCTGCCCGGGGCGTCGCGGTCGTGGACGGCGAGGTGACGGGCCTGGAGGTCGCGGACGACCGGTTCACCGGCGTGACGCTGGCGTCCGGCCGGGTCGTCCCGCGTGAGGCGCTGGTGGTGCAGGCCCGGTTCACCGCCCGCTCGGCGGTCCTGGAGTCGCTGGGGCTGAAGCCGGTGGCGCAGGAGATGGGCGGGGTGGTGATCGGTTCGTACATCCCGACCGACCCGACCGGCGCGACGGAGGTCCCCGGCGTCTGGGCGGCGGGCAACGTCACCCGCCTCACCGAGCAGGTGATCGGCGCCGCTGCGGCCGGCCTCATGGCGGGAGGCGCGGTCAACGGCGACCTGATCACCGAGGACACCCGGCTGGCGGTGGCTGCCCGGCGGGCGTAGCCGGTCCGATGAGTTTGTGGCCCGCCGCCGGTCCAAGTTCATGAGACCCAAGGTTCATGACGCCCGAGGTGCATCACACCTGGGGTTCATGACATCCGAGAAAGGACACCGCCATGTCGGAGCTTCTCGTCGACTTCATCACCTCCCTCGACGGCTATGCGTCAGGAGAGGGCTGGCCCGGGTTCTGGGGCCTGGAGGGCCCGGAGTACCTCGCCTGGCTCGGTGAGCAGCCCGAGGTCACCTATCTCATGGGAGCTAAGACGTACCGCCTGATGTCCGGCTTTGCCGCCGGGGAGGTCCCGAGCGGCCAGGACGAGTTCAGGCCCGAGGAGGAAGAATCCGTCGACGAGCTCACGCGAGCGTCCAAGGTGGTGTTCTCGTCCTCGCTGGAGGAGCCGCTGACCTGGGCCAACTCCACGCTCGTCCGCGACGACGCCGTCGAGACGGTCCGCGCGATGAAGGAGAACGGCTCGGGGCTCCTCAGCACGATCGGCAGTCTCAGCCTGTGCCGGTCCCTGCTGCGGGCCGGGCTCGTCGACCGCTTCCGGGTCGTGATGTTCCCGGTGATCACCGGGGCCACGGGCGCGGAACGCATCTACGACGGCTATCCGGACGTCGCCCTGGACATGATCGGGCACCGTACCTTCGACGGCCGCACCCAGCTGGTCGAGTACCAGCCCCGCGTACTGGAGCACCCGCCGCTCGGTGCCCCCGCGTGACGTCGCCGCGTCCTCAGGTGACACACGCGGCGCTGCCCGCCGCCTGCCGCCCGGTCCCGTCCGGCGTAACGCGGGGAGGCGGGTGAGGGCCGCGGGGTGAGGGTCGGGGGCCGTCGGATGTGTGAGCTCGGGTTGGGGGGATACGCGGAGGGTCCCCGGTATCCCGAGGGTGCCGGGCGGGCAGAGCCGATGACCGGATGGGCGCAACGGCTCGACGGGACGATTCGTCCGCATATGCCTACATTGGCAGAGGTGCGACAGGGCAGCCGTCGGGCAGAGCCGAGCCGAGGTCTCGACGCCCGCGCACGACCGACAAGAGGACATGAGGACATGACGGACACGACCCGTAAGCCGACCACGTCCGACTCCGGTGCCCCGGTGGAGAGCGACGAGCATTCGCTCACCGTCGGCCCGGGCGGGCCGATCCTGCTCCAGGACTCCTACCTGATCGAGCAGATGGCCCAGTTCAACCGCGAACGCATCCCCGAACGCCAGCCGCACGCCAAGGGCAGCGGCGCTTTCGGCAAGTTCGAGGTGACCGCGGACGTCTCCGCGTACACGAAGGCCGCGCTCTTCCAGCCCGGCACCACGACCGACCTGGTCATCAGGTTCTCCACCGTCGCCGGGGAGCGGGGCAGCCCGGACACCTGGCGGGACCCGCGCGGCTTCGCGGTGAAGTTCTACACCAGCGAAGGCAACTACGACATGGTGGGCAACAACACCCCCGTGTTCTTCGTGAAGGACCCGATGAAGTTCCAGCACTTCATCCGGTCCCAGAAACGCCGGGCGGACAACAACCTCCGCGACCACGACATGCAGTGGGACTTCTGGACCCTCTCGCCGGAGTCGGCCCACCAGGTCACCTGGCTGATGGGGGACCGGGGCATCCCGCGCACCTGGCGTCACATGAACGGCTACACCTCGCACACGTACATGTGGATCAACGCCGAGGGCGAGCGGTTCTGGGTGAAGTACCACTTCAAGACCGACCAGGGCGTCGAGACGTTCACGCAGGACGAGGCCGACCAGATGGCCGCCGTGGACACCGACTTCCACACGCGTGATCTGTTCGAGCACATCCGGGACGGCGACTTCCCGAGCTGGACGCTGAAGGTCCAGATCATGCCGTTCGAGGACGCGAAGGACTACCGGTTCAACCCGTTCGACCTGACCAAGGTGTGGCCGCACGGCGACTACCCGCTGATCGAGGTCGGCCGGATGACGCTGGACCGCAATCCCACGGACAACCACGCCGAGATCGAGCAGGCGGCGTTCCAGCCGAACAACTTCGTCCCCGGCATCGGCCCCAGCCCGGACCGGATGCTTCTGGCGCGGCTGTTCTCGTACGCGGACGCGCACCGCTACCGCATCGGCGCCAACTACCAGCAGCTCCCGGTCAACGCCTCGGTCGCGCCGGTGCACACGTACTCCAAGGACGGGGCGATGGCGTACCGGAAGACCTCCGACCCGGTCTACGCCCCGAACTCCAAGGGCGGCCCGGAGGCGAACCCGGCGCTGTTCGGGCCTCCGCCGAGCTGGTACGCCGACGGGGAGATCACCCGGGCGGCCTACGTCGACCACGCCGAGGACGACGACTGGGGCCAGGCGGGCACGATGGTCCGCGACGTCCTGGACGACGCGGCGCGGGACCGGCTGGTGGACAACGTGGTCGGCCACCTGCTGGACGGGGTGACCGAGCCGATCCTCCAGCGGGCGTTCCAGTACTGGTCGAACATCGACAGCAAGATCGGCAAGCGCATCGAGGAGGGCGTCCGCGCGAAGGCGGGCCAGTAGGACCGGAGGACGGGCGGGCGGGGCGACCTGCCCGCCCGTCGTTGCGGCGCTGCTTCTACGCTGACGGTGATCGAAGGCGGGGAGGCGACGATGCAGCGGTACGACTGGTACGGCGGCGACGGGTTCGAGGGGAACACCGATCAGGACGCCGAGGTGCTCAGGGCGAAGACGTTCGCCGGCCTCTCGATGGGCTGCGCGGTGCTGGCGGCGGTGATCGTGGCGCTGGTGGTGTCGGCAGTGGTTCTGTTCGGAGTTCCTCTGATGAGACTTTTCTTCCCGGCCTGACGGACCCACTGAAGCAAGTGGTCAGTGCTGGACGAGCCCGCCGACCGGGACCGGGGTCACGTGCCCGGTGGGCGGGAGGTGCTGCGCCAGGGCGATCCCGATGTCCACCAGCGACGAGCGGCGCAGGCGAGCGACCTCGGGGACGGGGGTCCACACCGACGCGGCGGTGTCGCCGTTCGGCTCGGGACGGAGCCGGCCGCCGGTGACGCGGACACCGTAGAAGACGCCGACGTTCTGCAGCTCGGGCGCGCCGGGCAGGCGGCGCTCGCCTGGCGGGATCACCCGCGAGTCCACGCCGAGCAGGCGCTCGACCACGGCCTCCAGACCCGTCTCCTCGGCGACCTCCCGGATCACCGTGTCGAACGGGTCCTCCGCGTGCTCGACCCCGCCGCCCGGGAGGGTCAAGGTGCGGTCGCCGCCCCTGCCCACGGCCAGTGCGAGCAGCACCCGGCCGTCCTCGATGCACACCGCGTACGCGGCCAGTCGTCGGTCCATCGCGCGAGGGTATCTCCGGTAGCCGGGACCGGTGTCCGGGACCGTGTCCGGTGTCCGAGGACCCCCTCACCGTTCAAGATCATCAACGTGCAGAATGACCCGTATGTCGATAACGAACACTCCGCAGGCGGCCACGCTCGACGACGCCCCGGAGATCAGCCGCACCCTGGCCCGCGCCTTCGCCGACGATCCGATGATGGGGTGGTTCTTCCCCGGCGGGGCCTCGCGCGAGCGCGACCTGGCCCGGTACTTCACCACGATCTTCACCCGGCAGTACGGGCGCCACGGGGTGTGCGAGCGCACCGCGTCGGCGGCCGCGTTCTGGGTGGCGCCGGAGGGGCAGGAGAAGGCCGTTCCGGACGCGGAGACCGTCGCGGAGCTGGAGGAGATCCTCGGCGACCGGGCACCCCTGTTTCGGGACGCGGTCGCGGCGGCCGCCGAGCAGGGCCCCAAGGAGCCGCACTGGTATCTGGCGGTCGTCGGCGCGGACCCGGCGGCCCGGGGCCAGGGGCACGGGGCGGCGCTGCTGCGTTCCGGTCTGGCCAAGGCCGACGCGGCGGGCCTGCCGGTCTACCTGGAGTCCTCCAAGCCGGACAACCTGCCGTTCTACGAGCACTTCGGCTTCACGGTGCTCGGCGAGGCGGCTCTGCCGGGCGGCGGCCCGGCGCTGTGGGTGATGCGGCGCGCGCCGCGCCCCGGGGAAGCGGCTTAGCGGAATCTCAGGGGGAACGCTTCCTTTCGGATCTGCCGACGAGGGAGCTCCATGAGAGGCGGAGCGCGGAGAAGAATGGTTTCTCCGCGCTTCGTATCCGCCTGTCCGCCCGACCGGTGAACGGCGGGCGTCGGACCAGATGGCCTCCAGCCCGAGGGGTCGGCCCGGATCGTGACCGCCCCAGGGCTGCCAGGGATCTGCCATCGCACGGGAGGTGTCGTGGGGTGGCGCCCCCGGCGGGACGTCGCGTCCGATGCCGTCGAGTCGCCGTTCGAAATCCGCCTGCAGGCGGTTCATCGTGGCGAGGAAGTCCCTGAGCAGGATGGTTTCTTCAGTCATGGGGTCGGCGCACTTCTCTGCGAGACTTCAGCTGTTACATCCCGAGAACGACAGGGCCCGGCCGAGGGGGCGCGGCATTCGGGTGAGCGTGCGGGGAGGTGGCGCACCGGCTCGTACGGGGAGAGTGCGCGCCTCCCGGTGCGCGGGACCAGGGGCGAGAGCCAGCCGTCGTCGGGCCTCTGCGGCCTGACCCGCGCGGCCTCCTCTGGCGATGCCCGGTATGTAGAGCAGATTCGGCTTCCTTCGGCGTCACTGACTGCAACGGGCGCGGAGCCTCCGCTGGTCGCCGAGCCGGGGTGCGGGGCGGGCCGATTCGGCACATGGGAACCGCAGCGACGCAGCCAAGCCCGGGTTCGCCTTCAGAAACCCGGCGGGATGGACGCGCCCGCGCCACGGACGGACCGCAAGGTCGTGGACGCGTCAACTGGGTGCGTCTCGCGGTGAGTTGCCGCGCATGACGGACCGGACGGTCTGTTTTCTCATACGGGTTCGGACTGCCCCTCTTCGGGAGAACTCGCCCACCTTTGCTGACGCTACGCATGGGGGCGGTGATCCAGATCACGCTTGACGGCCCCGTTGCGCCCCTCGATATTTGGCTGACTTTTGTGAAGGCCATGTGGAAAACGGGGCGGGTCTGTGACTGGTGGGATGTGGCGTCGAGCGCGTCACGGTGTGTGCGTGACGGCTGTTCTGTCGGTCCTGTTGAGCGTGGTACCGGCGCTGAACTCGCAGGCAGCGGCGTCGCCTGCCCTTCCGGCGCCCCAGGGTTCGCCTGAGCTGCGGGCTTCGGCCGCCGCCGTGGCGGCGGGCGAACGTGTGGAAGTTGTGGAGGAGCGCTCCGAGCGGGAAACGGTCTTCGCCAACCCGGACGGGACGACGTTCACGATGGAGAAAACCATCGCTCCGGTCCGCGTGGCTCGCCAGGGGAAATGGGTGGAACCCGACTCGACACTGGTGCGCCATACAGACGGGTCTGTCGGTCCTGCGGCAGCCGCTGTGGACCTCTCGTTCTCCGGCGGGGGTGACGGAGCGGACCTCGTCACCATCGCCGAGGGCAGGCAATCCGTATCGCTCGGCTGGCCCGGTGCACTGCCCGCGCCGCGCCTCGACGGAGAACACGCCGTCTATGAGGACGTCCTGCCGGACGTGAACCTGGTCCTCACCGCGACGGTCGAGGGCTTCCGGCAGGTGCTGGAGGTGGAAACGCCCGAGGCGGCGGCGAACCCGGCGCTCAAGGCGATCGAGTACCGATTCGGTGCGGAGGGCCTGAAGATTCGCGCCGGCGTCGGCGGGGGAGCGGACGCGTTGGACGGCAACGGCCGACCGGTCTTCCGTTCGCCCGCTGCCCGGATGTGGGACTCCGCCGGTGACGGCGCTGCCGCCGCTCCTGTCCAGCGGTCGCTCCAGCGTGCCTCTGCCGTCGGGCCTCCTACGGGTGAGCCCGTACCGGTGGGCCCGGTGGAGGAGACGGGCCGATTGGCCGGCCCGGGCCCGGGGGATGCGTCCTCGGTGATGGATCTTCGCTTCACGGACTCGACGATGACGGTCGAGCCCGACGCCGAGATGCTGTCCAGCACCGATGAGAAGGACTTCCCGCTCTACATCGACCCGCCGGTCGATCTGGAGGACTCCGAGCGCACGGTGCTCTCGTCGGACGGCGATGTGTTCTGGAACTTCTCCGGTGGCGACAACGGCATGAGCGTCGGCAAGTGCGGTTCGGCGGTCATCGGAGGCGTCTCGTACTACTGCGGCAACGGCTATGTGAACCGCATGTACTTCGAGTTCGACCCCGGAAAGCTCAAGGGGAAGCACGTCCTGGACGCCACCTTCGCCGTCACGGAGACGTGGTCGTTCTCGTGCGACGCGCGTTGGGTCGACCTGGAGCGTACGAACAACATCTCCTCGTCGTCGAGATGGCCCGGCCCCACAAAGCTCGACCAGATGGGCGACCGCAACGTTTCGGCGGGCCGTGGCACCCACTGCTCGCCGTCCCAGCCGCGCGCACCCATCGAGTTCCACGACTACGCGCCGGAGCCCGACGAGAACCTCACCCCGACCGTCCGCAGTTTCGCCGACGGGAAGATCCCCCGGCTGACGCTCATGCTGATGGCCAAGGACGAGTCCGACACGATCGCGTGGAAGCGGTTCGACGACGATGCCGTGCTGAGCGTCGACTACGTGGGCAAGCCGGCCAAGCCCAGCAACATCGGTCCCGTGGTGGGCACATCCCACGACTGCAACACGGTCGAATCCGCTCCGGCGATCGTCACCGACGCCACCCCGGACCTGACCGCCACACCTCAGACGGCGTCCGGCGGCGAGTCTGGCGCGAAGCTCCGCGTGGCCATGGATGTGGACAAGAAGCAGAGCGACGGCACCTGGGTCAACGCGATGAGCGAGGCCGTCCGTCCCAGCAGCGGATACGTCGGCGACAACGTGAAGGTCACCTACACCGCCCCGACTCTGCCGGAGAACACACTCCTGCGCATGCGCGCATGGACACGGTCCCACTACGGTTCCGAGTGGCTGGCCGGGCCTTCCAACGGCTCCACCACGGGCTGGTGCTACTTCAAGATCGACAGCCAGGCGCCGAAGCCGCCCACCATCACGTTCAACAGCACCGGTACGGACTCCTACACGCCCTGCACGCCGAACGACTGCGTCCCGCACGGCAAACCGGGCAAGGCGGGCTCCTTCACGCTCGGCCCGGCGCCCGGCGACGTGAACATCGGCTACCGCTACAAGCTGACCAGCGGGTCCTACAGCTCGGGCTGGTCCTCCTACGTCCCGGGCGCCACCACGAAGATCTTCCCGGTACCTCCGGTCTCCGGCACGATGACCCTGCATGCCGAAGCGAAGGACAACTACCTATTCGGCGAGGGCAACTCCGTCGACTTCGTGGTGAAGGAGGGCGACGGCCCCGTCGCCCGCTGGAACTTCGCCGAAGCGTCCGGCGCAGCCCTCGACACATCCACCGCAGATCCGAGTCTGCGCGACGACGCGAATCTGACCGGTGGCGCGACCCGCACCGACCAGGGACGCCGGGGCGAGGTCACCGTCACCCCCGCGACCGAGACCGCTCCTGCCGTCAAGACAACCGACAGCGGCCTCAAGCTGAACGGCACCACGTCCTACGCGGCCACCACCGGGCCGGTCATCGACACCCGGGCCTCGTACACCGTCGCCGCATGGGTGCGCATGGACAACCCGACGCGCAATGCCACGGTATTGGGCCAGGACGGCGTCAACCGCAGCCCCTTCTATCTGGGATACGAGCACACCAGCAAGAAGTGGTCCTTCCGTGAGGTGAACAACGACGCCGCCATCGGCACGCCGTTCTCCTATCAGAGAGTCGAGTCGAAGAACCCGGCGGTGCCGCTGGTATGGACTCACCTGGCCGGAGTGTTCAACGCAGCCGACAACACGATCAGCCTCTACGTGAACGGGGAGTTGCAGGGCACCACACCGTTCACGACGGCTTGGGCCGCCACAGGGGCCCTGCAGGTAGGCCGGGTTCACTGGTCGAACGTGTACAGCGACTACTTCCCCGGAGTGATCGACGAGGCAGCCGTGTGGCAGGAGGCCCTGACCGGTCCGCAGGTGGCGCAGGAGAGCGCCCTGCTGTCCGCCGACGGCAAGGCCGCGGCCGAACTCGTCGCCGCGTGGGAACCTGCCGGAGCACAGGGGACGTCCCTGACGGACGGTGTCTCGGGTTACGGCCGTGCCCTGGCCCTCTCATCGGGCGCTTCGCTGACCGATGAGGGGCTGGAGCTGGACGGCACCGCCGGAGCGGGTACGACACCCGGGCCGGTGGTGGACGACTCCGGGTCCTTCACCGTCACCGCACAGGCCGTGGTCGACGGGGCGAAGGTGCTGACGAAGCCGAACGGCTACAAGGCCCAGGTCCTGGGCCAGCGCACCGCGACCGGCTCCTCATGGAGCCTGTGGTTCGAGAAGACCGGCACGAGACAGGAACCGGAGTACGACGAGAACGGCGACCCGGTCATCGACGAGAACGGCAACTTCAAGACCGTCACCGCTCCCGTCGGCCGCTGGAACTTCGGACGCCTGACCGCGGACGGCAGCGGCACATCCGTGCAGAGCATGGAAGAAGCCCTGGTGGATTCGGAGACCCGCCTCACCGGCGTCTACAACGCGCAGGACCGAACGATCCAGCTGTATCTCACGTCCGACCAGCAGACCAGCGACGGCATCGCCTACTCCGCACAGATCGGCACCGGTGAACTCGCGGCCGGTAAAGGCTATCTCGGATCCTGGGGCAATTTCCTCCCCGGCCGACTCAGCGACATCCGCCTCTGGGCGGGAGCGCTGAGCGACAGCGAACAGGTCTCCGACGTCGTCGGAACCTGAGTACCACCGCGAACCCCGCACCCCACAGCCCGCACTCTCGGGCGTGACCGGCTCCGTACGCGCCGGTCACGCCCCCGCACGCCACCCTGCTGTCCCGCCTGCGAGCGGTTCGGCCGCTCCCGGAGAGAAGACGTGTCCGTGTCCCGATCCCTTCCCGCCTTCCTGAGGCGCACCACGCCAGGACGTTCCAGCTCCGGTGGCACCCGGAGGTTCCGTGTGCCACTGGTCGGGGCATTGGCTCTCGCCCTCTCCATACCCATCGGCCTTTCCCCGATGGCGATGGCCGCGGACCCCCTGGGACGCCCCGACGTTCCAGCGCCCCGGGTCAGCAAGGTCAAGGCCGTCCCGGCTCTAGGGAAGAGCAAGGCGCGCGAGCGAGCGGCGAAGAACAAGGCCCTCAACGCCCGGCAGGCGGCACAGGCCCGCAGCGAGCACGCCTCCCGCTGGCCCAAACCGTCACAGAGCGACCAGAAGATATCCGGAAAGCGGGGAACGGCGGGCGCCGGACCCGTCTCCCTGACCGCGCCGCGCCCTTCGAAGGCATCCTCACGGGCCGCGAAGCCCGCACCGACCGCCGATGGCACCGCCCGCGTAAACGTCCTCGACCAGAAGACCGCTCGCAGTGCGGGCGTCACCGGTGTGGTGTTCACCGCCGCAGTGGACTCGCCGGGCGACGCCGGGCTGACCGTCGACTACTCCTCCTTCGCCGACGCGATCGGCGGGAACTGGGGCTCTCGCCTCGGTCTCGTGTCTCTTCCCGCCTGTGCGCTGACCAGCCCCCAGAAGCGGGAGTGCCGGACACAGACCACCGTGTTCTCCCGGAACGACACCGTCGCGCAGACCGTTTCCGCTCAGGTGGCAGTACCCCAGGCCGGCGCCGCCAAGGCCGCCGTCTTCGCCGTGACGGCGTCCGCCACCCCGGCGTCCGGCGCGGGCGACTACAAGGCGACGCCACTCGCCGCGTCCTCCAGCTGGGAGGCCGGCGGCTCGTCGGGATCGTTCACCTGGTCCTACCCCCTCAGCGTGCCGCCCGCAGCCGCGGGACCGGCGCCCTCGCTATCGGTCTCCTACGACTCGGGCAGCATCGACGGCCGGACCTCGAACACCAACAACCAGGGCTCCATGCTGGGCGAAGGGTTCGATCTGAACTCGTCCTACATTGAGCGCAAGTACGGTTCGTGCGAGGACGACGGCCAGGACGACAAGTCCGACCAGTGCTGGAAGTACGAGAACGCCTCCCTCGTTCTGAACGGCAAGGCGACCGAACTCGTCAAGGACGATGCCTCGGGCGTCTGGCGCCTGAAGAACGACGACGCCTCTCAGGTCACCCATGAGACCGGCGCCGCCAACGACGACGACGGTGACGACATCGCCGGCGGCAAGGGCGACGGCAAGGGCGAGTACTGGAAGGTCACCACCGGCGACGGTACGGTCTACACCTTCGGTCTGAACAAACTGCCCGGCGCGGGCACGGAACGGACCAACTCCGTCTGGACCGTCCCCGTCTTCGGCGACGACTCCGGCGAGCCCGGATACTCCTCCGGCACCGGCTTCTCCGGCCGTGCCAAGACTCAGGCGTGGCGTTGGAACCTCGACCTGGTCACCGACATCCACGGCAACGCGTCCACCTACTGGTACAAGGCGGACAAGAACCACTACGCCAAGAACGGCGACAAGACCGAGCTCGCTGAGTACACCCGCGGCGGCTACCTCCAGGAGATCAAGTACGGTCAGCGTTCGGACACCCTGTTCACCGGCAACGGGTCCGGGAAGATCTCCTTCGACTACAGCGAGCGCTGCACCGCCGACGACTGCTCCGAATTGACCGAGGACACCGCGAAGAGGTGGCCGGACGTTCCGTTCGACGCCATCTGCTCGGCCGGTGAGACCGACTGCCTGCCCACCGGTCCGTCTTTCTTCACCCGCAAGATGCTCACCTCCATCGAGACGAGCGTCTGGTCCACGGCCGCCGAGCCCGACGCGTACAAGCCGGTGGACAGCTACGCGCTCGCCTACCAGTTCCTGGACGGCGGGGACATCGGCAACCCCTCGGACAAGACACTGGTCCTCAAGTCGCTCCAGCGGACCGGCAAGAACGGCGGATCCGTCACCGTGCCGCCGGTGGAATTCGGCTACCACATGCGGCCCAACCGGGTCGACGCCACCGATGACATCCGCCCGCTGACCCGCCCGCGCATCAACACCGTCACCACCGAGACCGGCGCGATCACCACGGTCACCCTCTCCGACGCGCAGTGCGTCCGGGGCAGCAAGATGCCCAAGGCGGAGGACGACAACAACCTCTCCTGCTACCCGGTCTACTGGCCGGCCAACGGCGGCGACCCGATACTGGACTGGTTCCACAAGTACAACGTCCTGGCCGTCACCACCTCCGACCCCGCGGGCCTGAACCCCGCGGTGGAGAACTCGTACACCTACGAGAACCCCGGCTGGCACTACAACAACGACCCCTTCACCCCCGAGGACGAGCGGACCTGGTCCAGCTGGCGCGGATACCAGAAGGTCACCACGTACACCGGGGACACCGACCACCCGCAGTCCAAGACGGTGCGCCTGTACATGCAGGGCATGCACGGGGACAAGCGCCTCGACGGCACGACCCGCAGCACCCAGGTCCTGGGGATCGACGTCGCGGGTCTGAACGCGTCCGACGCCACCGACCTGGACGTCTACGCCGGGTTCCTGCGCCAGGAGATCACCTACAACGCGGCGGAGCCCGTCTCCGTGTCCTTCAGCAACATCTGGTACCAGCAGACGGCGAGCCAGCAGCGTTCGTACGCCAACACCAAGGCGAACTTCGTCCGCACCGCGCGGACGTACCAGAACACCTACCTGCCCGTGAGCAACACCTGGCGGCGCACCAGCACGACGCCCACGTACGACACCACCTACGGCATGGTCACCCGGACCGAGTCGAGCGGGGACATGGCGAAGTCCGGCGACGAAACCTGTAGCCGCACCTGGTACGCCCGTAACCCCGCCAAGGGGCTGACCAACCTCGTCTCCCGTACGCGCGTCGTCGGCTCCGCCTGCCTGGACTCCGCCGGGGCGGTCATCACCGACGACAAACTGAACCTCCCGGCGACCTCCACGACCCGCGGCGACGTCCTCTCCGACACCGCGGCCGTCTACGACAACGCCTCCGCTACCGGCTGGACCGCTTCCCAGACCCCGACGCGCGGGCTCGCCACCTGGGCAGGGAGGGCCAAGGCCTATCCGGCCGCCACGGGAACCAGCGACCGTCACCCGGCCGTGAACGGCGGCTGGCAGACCGTCGCCAAGACCACGCACGACACCCTCGGCCGCCCTCTGACCGCCACCAACGCCAAGGGCTACGTCACCTCCACCGCGTACTACCCGGCAGCGGCCGGCCCGCTGACCTCCACCATCGTCTCGTCGCCCAAGCTCGTCTCCTCCAACGGCCAGGTCCACAAGGCGTACTCCTACCTGGACCCGGCGCGCGGAGCGGTCACCAGCACGCTCGACGCCAATCTCAAGAAGACCGAGACCACCTACGACGCACTGGGCCGCCTCACCGCCACCTGGGCGCCGAACCGGACCAAGGGCATCGACACGCCCTCGGCGAAGTACGACTACAACTTCGCGCGCGGCAGCCAGCCCTGGACCTCCGTCAGCACGCTCAGGGCCGACGGCCAGACCTACCGGACCAGTTACGCCATCGCCGACGCTCTGCTGCGTCCGCTCCAGTCCCAGACCGAATCCCCCTCGGCGGCCGGATTCTTACCGACACCCGCTACGACCCGCGCGGACTCGCCTACGAGACGTACGCGGACATCTACGACAACCTGAAGGCCCCGAACGGCACCTACACCCGTGCCTCCTACGCCCACACCCCGGCGCTGACCCGGACGACGTTCGACGCTGCGGCCCGTCCCACGAAGACCACGCTCACCGTGTTCGGAGTGGACCGCTGGTCGACCACCACCAGCTACACAGGCGACTCGACCGCCACCACCGCGCCCCAGGGCGGAAACGCCTCGCGCACCATCACCGACGCTCTCGGCCGCACCGCGGAGACCCGCACCTACGGGGGCACCACCCCGACGGACACGGCGTACGGGGCCGCGACCGGCACCCCGTACAGCCGGGTGAAGTACGACTACACCCGGGACGGCAAGCCGTCCGTGATCACCGGCGTCGACGACGCCAAGTGGAGCTACACCTACGACCTGTTCGGCCGTGAGATCACCGCGACCGACCCGGACAAGGGCAGCACCAGCACCGAGTACACCGACCTGGACCAGGTCGGCCTCACCAAGGACGCGCGCAACGCGAAACTGCTGTACGCGTACGACGAACTGGGCCGCAAGACCGGCCTGTGGCAGTCCGAGAAATCGGACGCGAACAAGCTCGCCGACTGGACCTACGACACGCTCCTGAAGGGAGAGCCCGACGCCTCCACCCGCTACGTGGGTGGAGCCGCAGGCAAGAAGTTCACGAAGCAGGTCACCGCATACGACACGCTCGGCCGCGCCACCAGCACCGACGTCGTGCTGCCGGCCGATGACCCGCTGGTCACCTCCGGGGCCGTCACCTCCACCCTCACGTTCGGAACGGCGTACCTCCCGGACGGGAGCGTCGCCAACACCAAGGAGCCGGGAGCCGGCGGCCTCGCCGCGGAGATCGTCTCGCCCAAGTACAACCCCACCGGCCTCGTGACGGAGCTCTCGGGCACCAGCACCTACCTGCTCGGCGTCACGTACTCCGCCATCGGCCAGGTCGAACAGCTCTCGCTGGGAGCGGGCGCGAAGAACACCTACATCACCAACAAGTACGAGCCGGGTACCGGCCGCCTCACCCGCAGCCATGTCACGGACCAGACCCACCCGTACATGCTCCAGGACCTCAACTTCGCCCGGGACGACGCCGGGAACGTGCTGTCGATCCTCGACCCCACGACGCTCGGCGGGACCGCCGAGGCCGACAACCAGTGCTTCGCCTACGACGCGCACCGCCGTATGACCGAGGCCTGGACCCCGAAGTCCGCGGACTGCGCGACGTCCGGCCGCACCACGGCCAATCTCGACGGCGCGGCACCGTACTGGACGAGCTACACGTACAACAGCGCGGGCCAGCGCAGCACCGAGACCACCCACACCGCGACCGGCGACGCGACCACCGGCTACGAGTACAAGACGCCGGCCGGCCAGCCCCACCCCTTGGTGAAGACCACCGGGGCGAGGGCAGCCACGTACGGCTACGACCTGGCGGGCAACACGACCACCCGCCCCGGCACCCAGGCCACCCAGACCCTGGCCTGGAACTCCGAGGGCGAACTGGCCTCCACCACCGAACCGGCGGCCGGAACCAAGCCCGCGCTGAACACCGGCTACCTGTACGACGCGGACGGGGAACTCCTGATCCGCCGAGCGACCGGCGACGGAGACACGGTCCTTTACCTCGGCTCGACCGAGGTGCGCCTCACCGTCAAGGGCACCGCGAAGACGGTCACCGGCACCCGTTACTACAGCGCCGCCGGTCAGACGCTCGCCGTCCGCACGGCCACGTCGGGCACGGCCGGCACCAAGCTCAGCTTCCTGGCCGCCGACCACCACGGCACGAGCAGCATCGCCACCGACGCCACCACGCAAGCCGTCACCAAGCGCTACAGCACACCGTTCGGCGCTCCGCGCGGGACCAAGCCGACCTCTTGGCCGGACGACAAGGCGTTCTTGGGCAAGCCGGCGGACTCGTCAACGGGCCTGACCCACATCGGCGCCCGCGAGTACGACCCAGAAATTGGTCAGTTCATCAGCGTGGACCCGCTGCTTTCGCTGGACCAGCATCAGTCGCTCAACGGCTACGTTTATGCGAACAATATGCCGATCACCGCATCCGATCCCACCGGTCTGAAGATGGACGACGGCTCGGGCGGAAGAGGGCCGACCTTCTACGAGGACTACGAATGGGGCACTTACACTCCCAAGGAAACCAGTGGCACTTCCTCCACCAGCTCTACAGGTCAGACCGGATCTGTAGCCGACTATCGGTGCGGCTTCTCCGGTTGCAGCGGTACCGGTCTGACGGGCTACGGCCCGGCTGTTGACGCCCACTACATCACTCACGGAGCAGCAACGGTCCCTGACCCGGTCACGTGGATAGTCGGAAGGCTCCATCTTGAAGAAGAGGCGTCTCTCTGCGACAACGGAAATAGTCTGATCGGGTGTGCTGTTGCTGCTGCCGTAGTGGCTGCTAAATTGAAAGACGGTTCACTTGTTGAGGAGGCTTCCGGTGCTGAAGTTGGTGGCGGCAAGAAGAAGCCCGGGGGCGGAAAGGGCGGTAGTTCTGGCAAAAAGCGGGACGATGACGATGATGACTTCGTTCCGCTCTACAAGGCTCCTCAAAGGGGAACCGGTAAGCGCTTGAGGGAGCAGGGCTTCCTCGAAGAGGACTTCCCGGAGGATGGGCCGTACGCGGATGGGAAGGCATATTTTGCCAAGAAGGCAGGATTGGCCGAGAAGTACGCCAAACACTATGGGGAGGGTGTGATCGTCATCAACGTGCCGGCTGATGACTACCGACAGTACTTCAAAAAGTATGAGAAGTTCTATCAGGGTGGGCCTGAAGTCGAAGTCCCCATTCCGAACAGTCAATTTGAAAGGCTGAACAAGTATGAAAGGGATTGGTATAAGTAGTGAAGATGGGCGAATCTGATTGGATCAATTTGAAAGGATTGTATCCAGTGGGGTCCGAAGTCTCCGGTAAGGTTGATCGAGTGATGCCCTTCGGCCTTTTCGTCTCGGTCGAGGGGGTGCCAGACGGAGTTTTCGAGGTAGACAGGATATCTATCGGAGCGAGCGGTTGGCCGGGCCCCGGGGACCACGTTCGGGTGGTTGTGGTTGAGCAATCCGATCACAACCAGGAGTTGAAATCAGTCATTGAGTCTTTTCCATCCTCGCTCTGATCCGGCCAGATGAAGGGTGAGGACGGCGTGGGCGAGGCTGGTGATCCGGATGGTCGAGCACCGGAGTTTATGCAGGAGCTGCCAGGACGTGAGGGTGGCGTCGGCCTTCTCGACGAGAGCCCAGATCATCGCGTGGGAGCGGTGGCCGCCTGATGGCCTGCGGAGGGGGCGCCCCTTGGTCCCCGGCACGGGGGACGGACGATGCCGGGGACGGTCGGTGATGCCCATGGCAGCCCGCTGTAGGGGTCGGCGATGATCTGCACGTTCATCCCGTGCTCTTGATGCTTGCCCGAGTGGAACGGCCTGTCCGCGGCGATGCGGCCGATGGGCAGGGGAGTGTCATCCAGGATTGGGTGCGCCTTCGCCGACGTGGTCCGCACCGCGTCGGTCAGGCCGGTAGCCAGAGCGACGAGGGGCTCGACCGCTTCGGGGGCGCTTGGCGCTGGCGGAGGGCAGCGTGTGGTCTCGTTCGCGTATGAGGCCGCGCGCTGCCGGGCGGGCAAGATGAAGGTGAGATCCGTGCGCAAAAGATCTGCTATGGCCTCGATGTCGCTTCTGTCGTCCGTGCTGCTTTTCTGTGCCGGCTGCGGCTCGGAGACCCAGCATGTGATCGGTCAGGGTGGCCTGGTGGGTTCGTGGAAAGCCTCGGGAGGCGATTCGATTCGCTTCTCCGCCGACCGTGAAGTCACGACCAATGGTTTCTCCGACTCCGGCGAGGAGAGTTGCGGCGACGGCGGCGTGGGGTATTGGTCGTTCTACGTTGTCATGGACGACGGTGGCGAATCCATACAAACCTCGCCGGAAGCCACCGAAGGAGACTTCATCTCGGTAAGCCTTCGGGAAGGCGCCGAGGGCGAGTGCCAGGTCGACCTCAGCGTCATCGACGAAGGGCGCTCCCTCTGTGTCGCCGATCTCGACAACGTCTGTGCCACCGGGGAGCGCTTCACACGCCAGTGACAGCGGATCGCCGGCCGTCACCCCGCCGCTTCCGCCCCCACCCACGTCTGAGGCGCCCACACTCCCGACCGCTTCAGCGACGCCGGGCAGTGGCGGAAGATCTCGTCGATCTCGACGACCAGGGCGAGCTTCGGGCGCTGGCCCTTCAGCGTCATCGCGTCGAAGAACGGGGCGTCCGTGAGGATGCGGGCGCGGCCGTTGACGCGCAGGACGTCCATCGCGCCCGGTATCAGGTAGAGCAGGCCCACGCGCGGGTTCGCCAGGATGTTGTGGAAGCTGTCCGCGCGGCGGTTGCCCGGGCGGTCGGGGAGGGCGATCGTGCCCGGGTCCAGGACATGGGTGAAGCCGGGGACGTCGCCGCGCGGGGTCGCGTCGCAGTTGCCGTCCGCGTCGGACGTGGCCAGGGTGCAGAACGGCGAGCGGGCCAGCAGCGCCAGGTCGTCGTCGGTGAGCCGGTCGTGGACCTTGTCGATGACGATCGGGTGCGGGGTGCCCAGGAGCTCGCGCAGTTCGTCCGCCGAGCCCAGGGGTACGGCCCCGGCCAGCGGACCGGTGGCGGGGGCGGTGGGATCGGCGGCGTACGACAAGGCGGTGCTCCGGAGCTCGTGGGGTGCGGCAGCGCGCCGCGCTGACAGGCGCTGTTAGGGTGACCTTACTTTGGGCCCCCTTGTGTCGCCCGTCCGGGGTGGACCGGTCCTGTCCCCTGTCCGGGGCGGACCGGCGGTCTCCCTGTCCGGGTGGGCCGGTGACGAGGGCGTCTCCCGTGCCCAGGGGCGCTCCCCGGCGCCGACGAACCAGCGTGAGGAACGAACAGTGCACCACCGCATTCCGGCTGCCCCGGCGGCCGGGTCGTGAGCGGCTCGGCCCTCCTGGAGAAGGAGAAACCATCCGGCGGCGGCAAGGAAGCGCGGCGCAAGCGCAGCCGGCCCGTGCTCGCCCTCGGACTGCTCGCCGCGCTCGCCGTGCTGTTCCTCACCGCCGTCGCCAGTCTCGCCATCGGCTCCGGAGATGTGCCGTTCCGCGACGTCGTGAACGGGGTGCTCGACCCCGACGTCTCCGTCAAGGGCCAGCTCATCGTCCAGGAGGTCCGCATCCCGCGCACCGTCGCCGGGCTGCTCGCCGGTGCGGCACTCGGCCTCGCGGGCACGGTGATGCAGGGCGTCGCCCGTAACCCCCTCGCCGACCCCCAGCTCCTCGGCATCAACGCCGGCGCGTCCGTCGCCGTCGTCTGCTCGATCACCCTGCTCGGGTTCACCGTCGCCACCCAGTTCATCTGGTTCGGCTTTCTCGGCGCGCTGCTCGCCGCCCTCCTCGTCTACGGGGTCGGCTCGCTCGGGCGGGAAGGCGCGACACCGGTGAAGCTGGCGCTGGCGGGAGCCGCGACCGCCGCCGTCCTCACCTCGGTCACCAGCGCGATCCTGCTCCAGGACCGCGGCAGCTACGACCAGTTCCGGTTCTGGCAGCTCGGTGCGCTGACCGCCCGCAGCTCCGAGGTGCTGTGGCAGGTCTCGCCGTTCATCCTGGTCGGCACCGTCCTCGCCCTGGCGCTCGGGCCGCAGCTCAACGCCCTCTCCCTCGGCGACGACCTCGCCCGCGGCCTCGGCCAGCGCGTCGGGGCCATCCGCATGGTGTCCGCCCTCGCCGTCGTGATCCTCTGCGGCGCGGCCACCGTCGTCGCCGGGCCCATCGGCTTCGTCGGGCTCGCCGTACCGCACGCCGCCCGCCTCATCACCGGGCCCGACTACCGCTGGGTGCTCCCGTACAGCATGGTGCTCGCCCCGGTCATGCTGCTCGTCGCCGACATCGTCGGCCGGGTCGTCGCCCGCCCCGGCGAGGTGCAGGTCGGCGTGATCACGGCCGCGATCGGCTGCATCCCCTTCATCTGGCTGGTCCGCCGCAGGAAGCTGGTGGAACTGTGAACCGGACACCCGTCGTCGCCAAGAGCAGCGCGCCCGCGGCCGACGAGCGGCTCGCCGACGCCGTACGCCGGGTCTCCGCCGTACGCGGCCGGGGCCTGCGCCGCTCCGTCCTCGTCGGCTCGGGCCTGTTCGCCGCCGTGGTCGTCGTGTTCGGGCTCTCGCTCAGCTTCGGCGACATGGTGATGCCGATCGGGAAGGTCGTGGCCACCCTGTTCGGCGGTGGCGACGGCGGATCGCAGTTCGTCGTGCTGGAACTGCGGCTGCCCCGCGCCCTCCTCGCGATCCTCGTCGGCGTCGCGTTCGGACTCTCCGGAGCCGTCTTCCAGACCGTGCTGCGCAACCCCCTCGCCAGCCCCGACCTCATCGGCATCAGCGCCGGGGCCAGCGCGGTCGCCGTCACCGCCGCCCTGCTCTTCCAGGTCAGCGGACTCGCCCTGTCCGCGAGCGCCCTCACCGGCTCCCTGGTCGCCGGAGCCGCCATCTATCTGCTCGCCTGGCGGCAGGGCATCGCCGGACAACGCCTCGTCCTCGTCGGCATCGGCGTCGGCATGGGGCTCTCCAGCATCGTCTGGTACGTGATGGCCCGCTCCGAGGTCACCGACGCGCAGGAGGCGTTCCGCTGGCTCGCGGGCAGCCTCAACGGCCGCTCCTGGAACCAGATGTGGCCGCTCCTCATCGCCCTCGGCCTCCTCGTACCGCTGACCGTCCTCGCCGCCCACGCGCTGCGCCCCCTCCAGCTCGGGGACGACGCCGCCGCCGGGCTCGGCGCGAAGGTCGAGAGCGGCCGGCTCGCGCTGCTGGCCTGCGCGACCGCGCTCGCCGGAGTCGCGACCGCCGCCTCAGGGCCCGTCGGGTTCGTGGCGTTCGTCGCCGCACCGATCGCCCGCCGACTGGTCCCCGGTCGGGGCGCGGCGCTGCCGCAGGCTGCCCTGACCGGGGCGCTGATCGTCCTGGTCGCGGACTTCGCGGCGCAGCACCTGTTCCCGGTGCAGCTGCCGGTGGGCGTGGTCACCAGCATCATCGGGGCCCCGTATCTGCTGCTGCTCCTGGCCCGCGCCAACCGCGTCGGCAGCGGGGGCTGACATGGACAAGCCCCAGGACGAGAAGCCTCAGGACATGGCGACGTACCGAGAAGACGACGAAGAAAGGCGTGGCCCTGTCGTGGCCGAACACACTCTGGAAGCCCGGGACGTCCGGCTCGGCTACGGCGAACGCGAGATCGTCCCCGGTCTGAGCGTGGCCGTGCCGCCCGGGAAGATCACGGTCATCGTCGGCCCCAACGCCTGCGGCAAGTCGACCCTGCTGCGGGCGATGGCCCGGCTGCTGGCCCCCTCCGCGGGCGCGGTGCTCCTGGACGGCCGGTCCATCCAGGAGATGCCGACCAAGGAGGTCGCCTCCGTGCTCGGCATCCTCCCGCAGAGCCCCACCGCCCCGGAAGGCATCACCGTCTCCGACCTGGTCGGGCGCGGCCGCTACCCGCACCAGGGCTGGTTCCGCCGCTGGAGCGCGGAGGACGACCGGGCGGTCGCGCAGGCGCTGCTGTCGACCGACGTCCTCGAACTCGCCGACCGGTCGGTGGACGAGCTGTCCGGCGGCCAGCGTCAGCGGGTGTGGATCGCGATGGCGCTCGCCCAGCGCACCGACATCCTGCTGCTCGACGAGCCGACGACCTTCCTCGACGCCAGCCACCAGCTCGACGTCCTCGACCTGCTCACCGACCTCAACCGCGAGCAGGGCGTCACCATGGTGGCCGTGCTGCACGACCTGAACCTGGCCTGCCGGTACGCGGACCACGTGATCGCGATGAAGGCGGGGCGGATCGTCGCGGAAGGCCGGCCGGTCGACATCGTGACGGCGGAGCTGGTCGGCGAGGTCTTCGGGATGCGCTGCTCGGTGATCGAGGACCCGGCGTCGGCCACCCCGATGGTCGTGCCGCTGGGCCGCCACCACATCAAGGACCAGGCCGCCTGAACCTCGTACGTACGGGGGAGCGGGCACTCGGGCGGATGAGGGCGGACACCCGGGCGTACGGGGGAGCGGGGCACACGGGTCAACCCGATGGCACCGTTGTCATTAGGTGAGGCTAACCTAAAGGGTATGAACGCTTCCGCTCCCCGCGCCCGACGCGCCCGCCGCACCCCCGTCCTGGTGGCCGGTGCCGTCGCCGCCCTGCTCGTCGGCCTCTCCGCCTGTGGCTCGTCGGACGACTCCGACAGCTCCGCGTCCTCCTCCGCCTCCGGCGGCGCGTCCGAAGGCGCCTTCCCCGCCAAGGTGGCGACCAAGTTCGGCGAGGTCACCGTCGACCAGCAGCCCAAGCGCATCGTCGCGCTCGGCTGGGGCGACGCCGAGACCGTGCTCGCGCTCGGCGGCCAGCCGGTCGGGGCCAGCGACTGGCTGCCGTTCGGCGGCGAGGGCGTCGGCCCTTGGGCCAAGGGCATGTACGACAAGAAGCCCGAGCTCATCGGCACGATGGAGCCGGAGTTCGAGAAGATCGCCTCCCTCCAGCCCGACCTGATCCTGGACACCAAGTCCAGCGGCGACCAGACCCGCTACGACACCCTGAAGAAGATCGCCCCGACCGTGGGCGTGCCGAAGGGCGGCGACCAGTACAAGCTCTCGTGGGAGCAGCAGACCACGATGATCGCCGCCGCCATGGGCGTACCGGAGAAGGGCAAGGAGCTGATCGCGGAGACGGAGAAGAAGTTCGAGGCCGCCGCGAAGGCCCACCCCGAGTTCAAGGACAAGACCATCACGGTCGGCTCGCGTACGTCCGAGGGCTTCGGCGTCTACGTCGGCGGCACCGGGCGCATCGACTTCGTCGAGCGGCTCGGCTTCAAGAACAACCCGAAGGCCGAGGCCCAGGCCGGCGAGGGCTTCTCCGTGTCCGTCTCCAAGGAGAACCTGGACCTGCTCGACGCCGACCTGACGGTCATGACCCCGATCGGCATCCCGGCCACGGACATCAGCAACGACCCGCTGTACAAGGCCGTCCCGTCGGTGAAGGCGGGCAACGCCATCGTCTTCGACGACAAGGGCATCTCGCAGGCGTTCGCCACGGACTCGATCCTGTCCGTCTCCTACGCGCTGGAGAAGGTCGTCCCGCTCTTCGCGGAGAAGGTCGCGAAGTAGTCGGCAGAGTACAGATACACACGCGCAGCGCCCCGTCCCGGAAGATCCGGGTGCGGGGCGCTGCGCGTGGCTGCGGAGGGGGTCAGGCCGCAGGGGCTGCCTTGATCGCCGAGATGTCGAAGGTCAGCTTCACCTTGTCGCTGACCATCACGCCACCGGTCTCCAGCGCCGCGTTCCAGGTCAGGCCCCAGTCGGAGCGCAGGATGTCGGCGCTGCCCTCGAAGCCGACGCGCTCGTTGCCGTAGACGTCGGTGGCGGAGCCGTTGAACTCCAGGTCGATGGAGAGCGGGCGCGTGACGTCCTTGATCGTGAGGTCGCCGGTGATCCGGTACGCCTCGCCGCCCAGCTGCTCGGCCTTGGTCGAGCGGAACGTCATGAGCGGGAACTTCTCGGCGTCGAAGAAGTCGCCGCTGACCAGGTGGCCGTCGCGGTCGGCGATGCCGGTGTCCACGCTGGCGATCTTCACGTCGATGGAGGCGGAGGAGTTCGCCGGGTCCGTGCCGTCCAGCACCAGGGAGCCCTCGTGCTCGCCGAAGGAGCCGCGCACGTTGGTGACCATCGCGTGGCGCACCGTGAAGCCGATGCTGCTGTGCGCCGGGTCCAGGGCGTACGTGCCGGTCAGGGCGGCCAGTGCCGGGTCCACCGCGGGGGCCTCGGCGGTCGGGGCGGTGGCGGTCGACTTGCGGTTGAACAGAGCCATGGCTCCTCCTCGGGGGACGGGTTCGTGGAGGTTGTTTAACCTTCAACGAAATTGACTGTAACTCCATCTTGTTCAAAGTTCAACCTTTCGGCCTGTGCGGGTGTGGCGTGGGTGGATGCGGGAGCGTCCCGGGGTGCCCCCGCCCTCTGGCGACGCGCGTAGAACTCGGGCACTATCTCCCTGCCCCCGGCGTGCGCGGACCCGCGCCCGTACGCCCACCGATTTGTCATGAGCAGGAGGAATCCCCCATGGTGACCCGTCCACGACTCCGCTCCGCCCTCACCGCTTTGGCCCTCGTCCTCGGCGCGCTCTTCGCGCCCGGGATCGGTGTCCTCGGCGGCGGCGCCACCGAGGCGCACGCCGTGACCAAGCTGACCCACGCCCAGGCGACCTCCCGGTTCAGCTCGTCCGGGATCACCTGGTCGTCCTCCGGTGGCTGCTCCAACCGGAACAACCCCACCTGCACGTCGTTCGACCAGCTCAACCTCGCCAGCGCCCAGGGCGCGCAGACCCTCAAGAGCGCCACCGGCTGCGCGCTCAGGATCACCGGAGGCACGGAGACCGGGCACGCCGGCGGCACGTACTCGCACTGGAACGGCTACAAGCTCGACTTCGCCAAGAGCACCTGCGTGAACAACTACGTCACCGGCACCTTCACCTACATCGGCACCCGCGGCGACGGCGCCCGCCAGTACCAGTCCGGATCCGGCAACATCTACGCGGACGAGGGCAACCACTGGGACGTGACCTACTACAACTGCGGCGGCTGCTGACCGGGGAGCCTCTCCGGGGGCCGTCCCGTGCCGGGGCGGCCCCCTTCCCGCGTGTTCTACGGGATCGGGTCGGCGTCCGGGCCCTCCTGCTTCAGCAGGTCCCGGGCGAAGTCCTCCCACTGTGCGTACCGGTCCGGATACGCCGACCGCTGGACCGCCTGGCACGCATCGCCCGGCTCCATCGACGCCCAGCCGTCGATCTGGAGCAGCCCCGGATTGGCGCTGGGCGAGGGCAGTCCGTAGAAGGACTTGGACGCGGTCGGTACGTGCGTGATCTGCGCGGGTGTGCCCCAGCCCATGCTGGGACGCTGCTGGAAGACGCCGAGCGAGTCATGGTCGACCGCCGACGTGTAGTTGACGAACTTCGACTCCTGCATCGCCGTCATCAGGGCGATGACCTGGGCCTCCTCGGAGAGCTCCGCCCCCTTGCCGACGCCGATGACCGTCCGGGCGTGGGCGAGCTGCTCAGGGCCGAGGTCGGACGGGGCGGCGAAGAACGTCCGCAGCTCGCTGTCCGGGGCGGTCTTGAGCAGGTGCGCGGTTGCGGTGTCCACCCGGCCGGTCACGGGCAGGCCGTAGCTCTGCTGGAAGGCGCCCAGACCGTGCGCGCCCGAGGCCTGCGGGGCGGGTGCCGGCGGCGGGGCGGGGTCCGCGTGGGCCGGGGCCGCGGCGGTCAGCAGGAGCCCGGCGGCGACGGCCGTGAGCAACCGGTGGGGGAGTCGGCGGGGGAGTCGGTTCATTCGCATACGGCACCGTCCCGGGGCGGTGGGACGAAGTCAAGAACGCCACACATCGTGTCAATTGATGGGATATCGGATTCCCGGTCGGTCGGGGGTTCGAGGGCGGACACGCGTGTGCCCCCGCCGGAACGGGCGGGGGCACACGCCGTCCTGGCGGGAGGGCGTCAGGAGCCCACGCTCACCGTGAAGCGGCGCGGGTTCCCGTCGTGCGCCGCGCCCGACACGTCCGGCTCACCGTCCGGGCGGACGTCGTCGTACGGGAACGCGTAACCGATCGGGCTGTTCGCGTGGACCACCCGGGACCAGTGGTTGGTGACCGCGGTCTTGTAGTAGTCCCCCGTGGACGTGCCGTTCGGCTGGCTCGGGTGGCTCAGCATGATCGAGCGGTTGAAGCCCGCCGCGAGCCGCGCCAGGATCGCCTTCTTGTCGTCGGAGTCGGCCGGGTTGTTCGTGAACGGTCCGTGGTTGCAGGTGAAGACGTCCTTCGTCTGCGGCTTGGTGAAGCTGTGGCCGCCCTCGAAGGTGAGGACGTCACCGCTCACCCGGCCCGCCAGTGTGCCCCGGCCGCCCTGGAGGTCGATGCGCAGGTCCTCGGAACGGTACTTCTCCCACACCGCGTCGATCTGCGCCTCGAACAGGCCCCGGAACGGCATCTCGTCCGGCCGGTCGAAGTACGGGGCCATGATGTTCTGCGGCGAGACGACCCGCAGCACCTTGCCGTCGTCGCCCCGGGTGATCAGCTGGTCCCAGGGCTGCCCGTCCGCCGCCGCCTGGGCGGCGAGGTCCTCCGCGATCCGCTCCACCGCGCCCTCCGGGTGCGGGGCCACGACATGGGTGGCGTCCCCCTCCAGCGTGATGCCGATCGGCAGCGCGGTGAGCAGGTCGACGTAGCTGATGTTGGAGTACAACTGCTCGGTGTTGAAGGTGAACTCGGCGAACGCCCAGGTCCGCCCGTAGTTCGGGTCCGTCGGCGTCGCGAAGGCCGGCTCCACCAGGGACGGGCCCGGGTTGAGGAAGAAGTCCAGCTTGTCGTCGCGGACGAAGTAGACCCGCGCCCCGTACATCTGCGGCAGGGTCAGCACGACCGGCCCGGCGCCCGCGCCCTTGAGCGGGATGGCGCAGTCGACGGGCAGCGGGGTCTGCGGCGCGCCGGGGGAGTCGGGGCGGTAGACGCCGCCGTCCGGCTTCAGCAGTACCCAGCGGTCGGTGCCCAGCTCATGTCCGGTGACGTACGCGTGCACCGTGCCCGGCAACGACTTGTTCTCCAGGGCGATTTCGCAGGTGGCGGGGGCCGCCGACGCGCGGGGGCTCAGCGCGGTGCCCCAGGCGGGGTACGTGAGCGCCGCGGCCGATGCGGCGGCGCCGGTCAGGAACATTCGGCGTGAAATCACGAGGGGACTCCCGAGGTGGTGGGGGGCCGCAGGCGGGGGTGGGGGGTGGCGCGGGGAGGTCAGGAACCGTGGGGGGTGCCTGCGGTGCGCACCACTCTCGCGAGGCCCGGCACGACCGTCAATACGTGTGACTGAGAGCGCTCTCAAATGTTCGGAGTCTTCACAACTCGACGGCCCGAAACGGTACTTGCCGGAACCGAGCGGGTGCGAACCGTGACCGGGAGGGGGCATTCCCGGCCAAGAGGTGAACGGGGCCGTGATGCGGAGCGCATCCGCGCGACTTGGACTAACGCACCGGGGTTGTTGGACGGAGTCGGCCCCCGGGCCCGAAGTTCGTTGACGGTGTCCGGACACGACGACTACTCAGGGGCCATGTCGCCAAGATTCCCTCGCCCCGGCCTGGTCGCCGCGGCCTCCGCAGCCGTCCTGGCGCTCGTGGGGGCCGCCCTCCCCGCCGCAGCCGCCGCCCCCTCGCCCCCCGCCCCGGCCGAAGAGGCGAGGGCCGACGGGTCCGCCGTCATCCGGTCCGACCGGCTCGCCGTCGCCGTAGCCGACGACTTCCCGCGCGTCCTGTCCTACACCGACCGGGCGAGCGGCGAGCTGTTGCTCGGCTCCACCCGGCCGGTCACCGCCGTCACCCTCAACGGGACCGCCCACCCGGTGAAGCTCAAGGGCGCGCCGAAGGTCACGGGATCCGCCGCCCGCTACACCCTCGTCTTCGCCTCCCTGCCGGGCGTGGAGATCGACGCCTCGCTCACCGTCTCCGGGCGGGCCACCACCTTCAAGGTGACCGCCGTCCGCGACACGTCCGCCTTCCGGGTCGGGACCATCGACATCCCCGGGCACGACCTGGTCTCCGTCGGGTCCACCGAGTCCGGGGCCGCCACCGCGTTCACGAAGCTCGACCCGGACTCCACCCGCACGGCCGACGTCTTCGCGAAGGTCACCGGCGAGACGAAGCCCGACTCCGCCCCTGTCGGGGCCAGTTACGCGATCCTCAACACCGGCTCACTGGCCGCGGCCATCGAGTCCAACTCCTCGTACGACAAGCCCGCCGGAGCCACCGGCGGCGACGACGCCCGCTTCTGGCACCAGGCGCGCACCGAGGAGGGCGGTGGCGTCCGGGTCGGCGCCTGGTCCGGCCAGTGGACCTACCGGGGCGAGGGTGCACCCCGGCCCGAGAGCGGCGAGAACCTGCCCTGGGCCAAGGTCGTCGTCACCCCGGACGCCAACGGCGACCAGGCCGTCGACTGGCAGGACGGGGCCATCGCCTTCCGCTCCATCGGCGTCACCGCGCCCGGCGGCGAGGACACCGCCAAGCGGGTCGTCACCCACATCCCGTTCAACTTCGCCAGCCAGGCCACCCACCCCTTCCTGCGCACCCTGGACGACGTCAAGCGGATCTCGAAGGCCACCGACGGCCTCGGCCAGCTCGCCGTCCTCAAGGGGTACGGCTCCGAGGGCCACGACTCCGCCCACCCGGACTACGGCGGCAACTACAACAAGCGGGCCGGCGGTCTCAAGGACCTCAACACCCTCCTGAAGGAGGGCGGGAAGTGGGGTGCCGACTTCGGCGTCCACGTCAACGCCACCGAGTCCTACCCGGAGGCCAAGGCCTTCTCCGAGCAGCTCGTCGACAAGACCAAGCCCGGCTGGAACTGGCTCAACCAGAGCTACTACATCGACCAGCGCCGCGACATCAACAGCGGCGACCTGGCCCAGCGCTTCCAGCAGCTGCGCGACGAGACCGACAAGAACCTCGACTTCCTCTACATCGACGTCTACTACAGCCACGGCTGGATCGCCGACAAGACCATCCAGGCCGTCCAGAAGCAGGGCTGGACCGTCGGCACCGAGTGGGCCGACAAGTTCGAACGCGCCTCGCTCTGGTCGCACTGGGCCAATGACCTCAACTACGGCGGGGCCACCAACAAGGGCCTCAACTCGCAGATCATCCGGTTCATCCGCAACGGCGAGAAGGACATCTGGAACAACCACCCGGTCCTCGGCCAGAGTGCCCTGGAGGACTTCGAGGGCTGGACCGGCGAGACCGACTGGAACGCCTTCACCGCCAACATCTGGCAGAAGAACCTCCCCGCCAAGTACCTCCAGCAGCAGAGGATCACCCGCTGGGACGGCAACGACATCACCTTCACCGGCGGAGTGCGCGGCACGGTCGAGGACGGCAGGCGAACCTTCTACGACCAGGGCCGCAAGGTGCTCAGCGGCACCGACTACCTGCTCCCGTGGGACGGCGGCAAGAAGCTCTACCACTACAGCGAGACCGGTGGGACCAGCACCTGGGAGGTGCCCGGCAAGGGCGCGTACACGCTCTACCGGCTGACCGACAACGGCCGCGAGAAGGTCTCCACCGTCCGTCCCTCGGGTGGGAAGATCACGCTGACCGCCGCCGCCGGACAGGCGTACGTCCTCTACCCCGACCGGGCGCCGAAGGAGACCCCGGCGGACTGGGGCAAGGGGACCGGGATCACCGACCCCGGCTTCAACGACCGCGACCTGAGGGGCTGGACGAAGACCGGCACGGCCCGGCGCCACACCGACGACCAGGGCCGCAACAGCGCCGAGCTCTCGGGGACCGCCACGGCCGCGCTCTCCCAGACCGTCACCGGTCTCACGCCGGGCAAGCGGTACACCGCCTCCGCCCTGATCGAGGTCGAGCCGGGCAGGAGCCGCCGGACCACCGTGAGCGCCGGGGGCACGTCGGTCGCCGTCGAGCGCTCCACGGCGAAGGACTACGTCGCCGCATCCGACTGGCACGGCACCTTCTTCCAGCGCGCCAAGGTCACCTTCACCGCCCCCGCGAACGGCCGCACCACCCTGCGCGTCGAGGCGGCGGCGGGCAGCGCGGCGAAGGTCCGCGCCGATGACGTACGGATCGTCGAGAACGCCCCCGCCACCCGCACCGGCACCATGGCCCACGAGGACTTCGAGGCCGTCGACCAGGGCTGGGGCCCCTTCCTCAAGGGTGACGCGGGCGGCTCCACCGATCCCCGCACGCACATCTCCCAGCTGAACGCCCCGTACACCCAGTCCGGCTGGAACGGGAAGCTGATCGACGACGTGCTCGGCGGGAAGGAGTCCCTCAAGTCCCACGAGGAGAACACCGGGCTCGTCTACCGCACCGCCCCCTGGACCGTCCCGATGAAGGACGGCCACCGGTACCAGGTCGCGTTCGCCTACCAGTCCAGCCACGCGGGCGCCTACAGCTGGGTCGAGGGCTACGACCGGGTCGCCGACGGCAAGGCCGCCTCGACCGAGACCCGGGCCACCCCGATCGGGCAGCAGCGCACCACCGGACAGTTCAGCCGGACCCTCACCGCCGGCTGCGGCGACACCTGGACCGGGCTGCGCAAGCTCCCCGGAGCACCCGAGGGCGCGGACTTCGTGCTCGACGGCTTCACCGTCACCGACCTCGGCCCCGCCCCGGCGGGCGAGGAGGCCGTCTGCGGCACCCTCGGCGTGGCCGCCGACGCCGAGACCCTGGAGCCGGGCGCCCCGAACACCGTGAAGGCGACCTTCGGCAACGACGAGGCGACCGCCGCCACCGGTGTGAAGCTCTCGCTGACCGTGCCCGAGGGCTGGCAGGCCGAGCCGGCGGGCCCGGTCGCCTTCGACTCGGTCGCCCCGGGCGCGAAGGTCACCGGCAGCTGGCGGGTCACCCCGCCGGTGGACGCCCCCCACGACACGTACGCGCTGGAGGCGAAGGCCACGTACGCCGTCCAGGGAGCCGGTCGCACGCTCGGCGCGGGAACCTCCGTCCGCACGCTCCCGCCGCCGCCCACGAAGGACGGCTGGGCCAGTGACCTGGACTGGACCGCCTCGCAGAACGGCTGGGGACCCGTCGAGCGCGACCGGTCCAACGGGGAGGCCGGGGCCGGGGACGGCGGGCCGCTGAAGATCGGGGGCGTCGCCTACGACAAGGGCCTGGGCACGCACGCCCCGGCGAAGGTCCGCTACTACCTGGGCGGGAAGTGCACCTCCTTCACCGCCGAGGTGGGGGTGGACGACGTCCAGGCGACCCGGGGGAGTGTGCGGTTCTCGGTCACCGCCGACGGCACGGAGAAGGTGGCGTCGCCCGTACGGGGGGCTTCCGACCCCGCCTGGAAGCTCACTGCCGACGTCACCGGCGCCACGTACGTCGAGCTGGTCGTCCAGGACGGCGGCGACGGCAACGGGAACGACCACGCGGACTGGGGCAACGCCCGCTTCCACTGCGGAGGTTGATGTCCGGCGGGAACGCCGCCCGGGGCGCGGTGGACGGCGGGGGACCGCCCTGCGCCATACTGAGGGGGCCTTCGGGCCCCCTCAGGGGCATGTGGTCCATCGCACAGCCTTCACTTGTGGAGTCTCCACAACCGGAGGCGGCGTTTCGCTGGTGGATCGCGTGCATGGCGGCATGGTTCTGTTCACTCCCACCACGAAACGGGGCAGGAGACTGTACGGAGTCGACGGCGCGATTTCTGGGTCGGGGTTCGTAGGGTCGATGCATGACCGTTGTGGACGAAACCCAGGGTGAGCCGACCGACGCCCGTGGCCGGGTGGCCGAACTGCTGGCCCTGCGCGAGCAGGCGCGGCGCGGACCGAGCGAGCGGGCGACCGAGGCACAGCACGCCAAGGGGAAGCTGACCGCCCGGGAGCGGATCGAGCTGCTGCTGGACGCGGGTTCGTTCAAGGAGGTCGAGCAGCTCCGCCGGCACCGCGCCACCGGGTTCGGCCTGGAGGCCAAGAAGCCCTACACCGACGGTGTCATCACCGGCTGGGGCACGGTCGAGGGCCGCACGGTCTTCGTCTACGCGCACGACTTCCGGATCTTCGGCGGGGCGCTGGGCGAGGCCCACGCCACGAAGATCCACAAGATCATGGACATGGCCATCTCGGCCGGCGCCCCGCTGGTGTCGCTCAACGACGGCGCCGGCGCCCGTATCCAGGAGGGCGTCTCGGCGCTCGCCGGCTACGGCGGCATCTTCCAGCGCAACACGCGCGCCTCCGGTGTCATCCCGCAGATCAGCGTGATGCTCGGCCCGTGCGCGGGCGGCGCGGCCTACAGCCCGGCGCTCACCGACTTCGTGTTCATGGTCCGTGAGACCTCGCAGATGTTCATCACCGGACCGGACGTCGTGAAGGCGGTCACCGGCGAGGAGATCACCCAGAACGGCCTCGGCGGCGCGGACGTGCACGCCGAGACCTCGGGCGTCGCGCACTTCGCGTACGACGACGAGGAGACCTGCATCGCCGAGGTCCGCTACCTCATCGGGATGCTCCCCTCCAACAACCGCGAGAACCCGCCGACCGTGGAGAGCGACGACCCCGCCGACCGGCGCGGCGACGTGCTGCTCGACCTGGTCCCGGCCGACGGCAACCGCCCCTACGACATGCACAAGGTGATCGAGGAGCTCGTCGACGACGGCGACTACCTGGAGATCCACGAGCGCTGGGCCCGCAACATCGTCTGCGCCCTGGCCCGCATGGACGGCCAGGTCGTCGGCATCGTCGCCAACCAGCCGCAGTCGCTGGCCGGGGTCCTGGACATCGAGGCGTCCGAGAAGGCCGCGCGCTTCGTCCAGATGTGCGACGCGTTCAACATCCCGATCATCACCCTTCTGGACGTCCCCGGCTTCCTGCCGGGCGTCGACCAGGAGCACGGTGGGATCATCCGCCACGGCGCGAAGCTCCTGTACGCCTACTGCAACGCCACCGTGCCGCGGATCTCGCTGATCCTGCGGAAGGCCTACGGAGGCGCGTACATCGTCATGGACAGCCAGTCCATCGGGGCCGACCTCACCTACGCCTGGCCCACCAACGAGATCGCGGTGATGGGCGCCGAGGGCGCGGCCAACGTCATCTTCCGCCGCCAGATCGCGGACGCCGAGGACCCCGAGGCCATGCGCGCCCGCATGGTCAAGGAGTACAAGGCCGAGCTGATGCACCCCTACTACGCGGCCGAGCGCGGCCTGGTCGACGACGTGATCGACCCCGCCGAGACCCGCGAGGTGCTCATCGCCTCGCTCGCCATGCTCCGCAACAAGCACGCCGACCTGCCGTCCCGCAAGCACGGCAACCCCCCGCAGTAGTCGCCCCGCGGCGGCGCGATCCGCCGCCCGGTCCACGACAGCCTGCCGAGAAGACGGAGACACCCCACCATGAGCCTCACCCCCGCCGAGTCCGTCCTGCGCGTCGAGAAGGGCCACGCGGCCCCCGAGGAGCTGGCGGCCATCACCGCCGTCCTGATGGCCCGTGCCGCCGCCCAGCCGGCCGCCCCCGCCCACCGGGGCCGTGACACCGCCGGCTGGCGCCGCCTGGAGCGCACGCCGGGCTTCCGCGCCCCGCACAGCTGGCAGGGCTGACCCACCCGGCCATCGCGCCTCACGTTCTACGGGAAGGGCCCCGCACTCCTGAGGAGTGCGGGGCCCTTCCCGTACGGGACCGGCGGAGGTCCTAGCGCAGGCGTGCCATCAGCGCGTGCTCGACCAGCGTGATGAGCGCGCTCTTGGCGTCCGCGCGGTGGCGGGCGTCCGTCGTGAGGATCGGGGTGTCCGGCCCGATCTGGAGGGCCTCGCGGACCTCGTCGGGGGTGTAGGGCTGGTGTCCGTCGAAGCCGTTGAGGGCGATGACGAAGGGGAGGCCGCTGTTCTCGAAGTAGTCGACGGCGGGGAAGCAGTCGGCGAGTCGGCGGGTGTCGACGAGGACGACGGCGCCGATGGCGCCGCGGACCAGGTCGTCCCACATGAACCAGAAGCGGTCCTGCCCCGGCGTACCGAACAGGTACAGGATCAGATCCTGGTCCAGGGTGATACGCCCGAAGTCCATGGCCACCGTCGTGGTGGTCTTGTCCCCGGTGTGGGTCAGGTCGTCGATGCCCGCGGACGCGGACGTCATCACGGCTTCGGTGCGCAGCGGGTTGATCTCCGAGACGGCACCGACAAACGTGGTCTTACCCACGCCGAAGCCCCCTGCCACCACGATCTTCGCCGAGGTAGTGGAGCGGGCCGCTCCGCCGCTAGAGCTTGCGAAGTCCACTGAGCACCCTTTCGAGCAGTGTCACATCTGGCTGGCCGCCGGCGGCCTCGTCGCCGCCGGGCTGATGGATAGCGACGAGTCCGGCCTCGGCCAGGTCGGCGACGAGGATCCGGGCAACGCCGAGGGGGATCGAGAGAAGGGCCGAGATCTCGGCGACCGACTTGATCTCGATGCAGAGCCGGCAGATCCGCTGATGCTCGGGCAACTGCCCTTGCAGCCGGGCCGGATCGGCCGTCGTGCTGACCAGCGCCTCGATGGCGAGCTGGTAACGCGGCCGGGTCCGGCCGCCGGTCATGGCGTACGGACGGACCAGCGGGTTGTGCGCGGCGGGCTTGGCGGGCTCGGGAGCCCGCCGCTGCACCGGCTGGATGCGCGGCTGCTGGGACGTGTCGTACCGCTGCTGCGGTTGCTGCGGCCATCCCGAACCGGGCTGCTGCTGGGGCCACTCGGGCCCCGGGCCGCCGGGAGCACCCTGCTGCTGGTGCTCCTGCTGCTGATATGGCTGATACTGCCCGGGTCCCTGACCACCGGATGCGGCGGGGAAGCCGAAACGGTTGTCACCGTGCTCACCCGGAACCCTCTGGTCACCGTTGTATGGGTGCCCGCCTGTGGGTGCTGCCACGTTTCCTCCTCCGACTGCCGGTCGCCGATCCCAGTGGGGCCGCGCCACCGCACTTTATGGCGCGGTGGCGAGAAACGCACTGTCTGTCTACTAGTTAAGAAGACTTCCCTGAAGTTCGGCGCGGAGGTCCGGAGTCAGGACACTGCCCGCGCGGTCCACCAGAAGGGCCATTTCGTACCCAACCAGACCGATATCGGCGTCCGGGTGGGCCAGAACGGCGAGTGAAGATCCGTCGGAGATGGACATGATGAAGAGGAATCCCCGCTCCATCTCCACAACGGTCTGATTCACGGCGCCGCCCTCGAAGATCCGGGAGGCGCCCGCGGTCAGCGACGTCAGACCGGAGGCGACAGCCGCCAGCTGGTCGGCGCGGTCGCGCGGGAAACCTTCGGACATCGCCAGCAGGAGTCCGTCGGCGGAGACCACCACCGTGTGCGACACCCCGGGGGTGTTGTCCACGAAGTTGGTGATCAACCAGTTGAGATTCTGCGCCGCCTGGCTCATCGGGCTCACACTAACGCTCCTGGTTGTAGGTGGTACTGGTGTCCGACCCCGCGCTGCGTCCCCGCTGGATCCCCCGCCGCAGGTTGCTCAACCTGCCGCGGACGTCCTCGGGAGCGCGGGAGACCTGTGGGCCGCCCTGCTGGGTCTGCTCCGCCGTGCCCTCGACCAGGTTGGCCTTGGGTACGCGCCGGGGGAGACCGGAGGGGGTGATTCCGCCCGCCTTCGGCTCACGGAGCTTCTCGGCCCGCTCCCAGCGCTCGTCGTTCGTCGAGCGCCAGTCGTCGGAGCCGTCCCCGTCCGTCTGCGGCTCCTGCCGCTGTTCCTGCTGCGGGCGGGGCCGCTGGGCCGGAGCGGGCTGGTCGTTGCCGCGGCCGCCGGGGCCGGGCTGCCAGTGCTGCTGACCGCCTCGGCGCGGCAGACCGGCTTCGGTCAGCTCGTGGCCGGCGTTCGGGGTGGGTCCCGGACGGTCGAAGCCTACGCGCTCCGAAGGCTCCGCGGGCGTGCTCGGAACAGATTCCGGTTCGGCCGGAGCGATCGGCTCATAACCATTCTGGAAACCGCTCTGAACAGGCCAGTCATCCTGGTGGGACTGGTCCGCCGAGGCCCCGTACGCGTCGGCGTACTGACCCTGCCGGGCGTCCGGAACGGCATATGCCGATTCCGTGTAGCCGTCGTAGCCGTCCTGCGGCTGCTGCGCCTGCTGGTGCTGCTGCGGGTAGCCGTCCGCGCCGTACTGCTGCTGCTCGTACGACCCCTGGTACTGCTGCTGCGGCTGCGACTGCTGGCCGTACTGGTCCTGGCCGTAACTCTCTTCGGCGTAGCCCTGCTGCTGCTGTTGCGGCTGCTGCTGGTCGCCGTACGGGTCGCCCGCGTACGGCTCCGGTGCGTAGCCCCGCTGTTCCCGGGTGTTGTCCGCGAAGGGGCCGCCGACGCCCGTCTGGGCCTCCAGGGCCGCCCTGCGCTCCTCGCGCATCAGCGAACGGTTGACCGGGTCCAGCTGGCTCGGGTCCGCCGGGCTCTCGTAGCGCGAGTCGTCGAAGCCGAGCTCCGCCGCCGTACGCATCGGAGCCTGCTGCGGTGCCGGATCGAAGGCCGACTGCTGCTGCTCGGGGATGATCGAGGAGACGGTGAAGTCGCTCTCGGCGCCCTGCGGATCGCCACCGCCACCGTGGGTGATGGCGTCCGGCAGCATGACCAGCGAGGTGGTCCCGGCCTGCTCGCCCGAGGGGCGCAGCTGGACCCGGATGCCGTGCCGGTCGGCCAGCCGGCCGACCACGAAGAGGCCCATGCGCTGGGACACCGCGGCGTCCACGGTCGGCGGGTTGGCCAGCTTGTGGTTGATGTCGGCGAAGTCCTCGGCGGTGAGGCCGATGCCCTTGTCGTGGATCTCGACCATGACGCGGCCGTCGGGCAGCCGGGTCGCGGTGACCTTGACCTTGGTCTGCGGCGAGGAGAACGTGGTGGCGTTCTCCAGCAGCTCGGCGAGCAGGTGCACGAGGTCGGTCACGGCCCGGCCGTGGATCTCGGCCTCGGGGACGCCGGAGAGCTCGATGCGCTCGTAGGACTCCACCTCGGAGGAGGCGGCCCGCAGGACGTCCACCAGCGGCACCGGCTGGTCCCAGCGGCGGCCGGGCTCCTCGCCCGCGAGGACGAGGAGGTTCTCGCCGTTGCGGCGCATACGGGTCGCGAGGTGGTCCAGCTTGAAGAGGCTCTCCAGCTGGTCCGGGTCGGCCTCGTTGTTCTCCAGGTCGGTGATCAGGGTCAGCTGGCCCTCGATGAGCGACTGGTTGCGGCGCGAGAGGTTCGTGAAGATCGCGTTGACGTTGCCCCGCAGCATGGCCTGCTCGGCGGCGAGCCGGACGGCCTCGCGGTGCACCTGGTCGAAGGCGCGGGCGACCTCGCCGATCTCGTCCTGCGTGGTGATCGGGATCGGCTGCACCCGGGTGTCGACCCGGCCCGGGTCGGTACGCGAGAGCTGGTCGACGAGGGAGGGCAGGCGCTGCTCGGCGATGCCGAAGGCGGCGGTACGCAGCTGGCGCATCGAGCGGCTCATCTGGCGGGCCATGAGCCCGGCCAGGATGAACGCGGCCAGCAGGGCGATGACGACGATGAGGCCGTTGACGATGGCGTCGGTCTTGGCGTCGGAGGAGATGTTTGCCGCCTCGTCCACCGCCTTGGTGACCAGCTCGTCCTCGACGGTGGCGTACCCCTCGAACTTCGCGGTCGCCGCGGCCATCCAGGTCTCGGGCGTGATGCCCTTCTTCGCCAGCTCCGAGGGGTCCTGCCCCTTGCCGATCTCCTGGGCCATGCCGTCGAAGACCGAGCCGTCGATGCTCGGCGGCGCCACGAACGGCTTGCCCGCGGCATCGGCCTGCTCCTTGGCGGCCTTCAGCTGCTTGGCGCCCTCGGCGGCCTTGCCGGCCATGACCTGCTTGAGACGGTCGACGTCGGCCTGGGTACCACCGGAGTTGAACTCGCCGAGCGCGATCTGCTCCAGGTAGTTGTACGAGCCGAAGGCCTTGACCTGGGCGTCGTACGTGGCGGGCTTCTTGCTCGGGCGCACCAGGAGGTGCATGCCGATCGAGCGCTGAAGCGATTCTGCAGCCTTGGACAGCTCGATCGCGTAGACCGTACGACCGTAGCTGGTGATGTTGCCGGTGCCGAGGCCGAGCTCGTTGGAGAACTCCATCAGCGAGTGCTGGACCTGGACGTAGCCCTCTTCGGTCTTCACCGGGTCCAGGGCCTGCGAGTAGGCGGCCTTGCGGAGCTCGGGAAGCTTGGGCTCCTCGCCCTTGAAGAGCTTCAGGCGGCGCTCCAGGCCGGGCTTGGACGGCATGTCCTTCACCGCGGCGTCGAACTTCCGCGCGGCCTCGTCCGTGGTGGCCCGGGTCTGCTCGACCACATCGGCGTCACGGTCGCCCGAGAGCAGCGGCTGGGCGGTGAGGTCCCGCTCGTTCAGCAGCGCCTGCCCGTAGTCGGACGCGGCGCGCACGACGACGGCGATCTTCTCGGCCTCCTGGGCCTCGCCCCACGTGTCGATGGAGCCCTTCACCTGGAAGCCGCCCATGACCAGGCCGACCAGGACCGGGATCAGGAGGATCGCGTTCAGCCGGGTGGCCACCCGCCAGTTGCGCGGGGACAGCCGACTGGTGCTGCCGCCACCCGCGGGCTCCGTGTCGGACACATCCGCAGGGGACGCCGCAGCGCGCGGCGGCGGGGTGAAGTTGCCCCGCTCGGGCTGCGCCGCGGAGCCCTCGTTGCTTCGCCTCACTCGACCAACAACCTCTCGGCGTCGGCACCTACGTTGTGCCGGATTTTTTCGTTCAGGGCCGTACTACTGGGGAGTTCGTCGAATTGCAGCACGGGGACCGGCCCCGTTCCAAACACTCGGAATCAACGATTCCGAGTGGCCCAGGCCTCAGATAAAACGGGCATAAAGAGCGAGCCCCGTCAAAAGGCGGGGCTCATGTGAGCGCAGTGGCACCGAATGGATGCATCGGGTGGCGGTGCGGAGTCAATTCTCTGTCGAAACGTTATGAACACGGGGGCGGATCGTGTCAAACGACACAGGCCGCCCCCGCGTGACTACAGCAACTTCCGTATACCGATATCGACTTGTGCCTGGTGGGAGAACTACTTCAGGCGGGCCATCAGAGCGTGCTCGACCAGCGTGATCAGGCCGCTCTTGGCGTCGGCCCGGTGCCGGGCGTCGGTGGTGATGATGGGCGCGTCGGGCCCGATCTGGAGCGCTTCGCGGACCTCGTCGGGGGTGTAGGGCTGGTGTCCGTCGAAGCCGTTGAGGGCGATGACGAAGGGGAGGCCGCTGTTCTCGAAGTAGTCGACGGCGGGGAAGCAGTCGGCGAGTCGGCGGGTGTCGACGAGGACGACGGCGCCGATGGCGCCGCGGACCAGGTCGTCCCACATGAACCAGAAGCGGTCCTGCCCCGGCGTACCGAACAGGTACAGGATCAGATCCTGGTCGAGCGTGATGCGGCCGAAGTCCATGGCGACGGTGGTCGTCGTCTTGTCCCCGGTGTGGGTCAGGTCGTCGATGCCCGCGGACGCGGACGTCATCACGGCCTCGGTGCGCAGCGGGTTGATCTCCGACACGGCCCCGACGAACGTGGTCTTGCCCACGCCGAAGCCGCCCGCCACCACGATCTTCGCCGAGGTGGTGGCGCGGCCCGTACCGCCGCTAGAGCTTGCGAAGTCCACTGAGCACCCTTTCGAGCAGTGTCACATCCGGCGCGCCGCCGGCCTCTCCGTTGCCCGGCTGGTGGATGGCCACCATGCCGGCTTCCGCCAGGTCCGCCACCAGGATCCGGGCGACGCCGAGCGGCATCGACAGCAGCGCCGACACCTCCGCCACCGACTTGACCTCACGGCAGAGGTGGCAGATCCGCTGGTGCTCGGGGAGCAGGGTCCCCAGATGAGCGGGGTCTGCCGTCGTGCTGACCAGCGCCTCTATCGCGAGCTGGTAGCGCGGCCGGGTCCGGCCGCCGGTCATGGCGTAAGGACGAACCAGCGGCTGGTCGCCTTCCCCGTCGTACGACGCGTGGTGCAGTGCGCCGTACGGATCGGGTGAGGCGGGTGGCGGGGTCATGAATCCTCCGGGCGTGACAGCAGGTTCTCGGCTTGCCGTCTGCAAGGGGCCGGTGAGGGTACTAAAGCGGCCTGTCGGGTGAGGGTTGTGGGCATTACCTGGGGGGATCGTGTCGTGAATCCGCTGGATGGCCGTCTAGTGGAGCAGACTGCCTTGGAGCTCGGCGCGGAGATCGGGCGTGAGGACGGTGCCGGCACGGTCGACCAGGAGGGCCATCTCGTACCCGACCAGACCGATGTCGGCGTCCGGGTGGGCCAGGACGGCCAGGGACGAGCCGTCGGAGATGGACATGAGGAAGAGGAATCCCCGCTCCATCTCCACAACCGTCTGACTGACGGCGCCGCCCTCGAAGATCCGGGACGCACCCGCGGTCAGCGAGGTGAGACCCGACGCGACAGCGGCGAGCTGGTCGGCGCGGTCGCGCGGGAATCCTTCGGACATCGCCAGCAGCAGGCCATCCGCGGAGACCACCACCGTGTGGGACACCCCTGGGGTGTTGTCCACGAAATTGGTGATCAGCCAGTTCAGATTCTGCGCGGCCTGACTCATGGGGCTCAACTAACGCTCCTGCTGGTGAGTGGGGCCGAGATGGAAACTGCCGGTCTGCGAGCCGTTGTTGGCCTGCCGACCCTGCTGGATGCCCCGGCGGAGATTGGTCAGACGACCGCGCACGTCATCGGGCGCGCGCGAAACCTGAGGTCCGGACTGGTGATTCTGCTGCTGTGCGGTCCCCGGAACCAAATTGGCGCGGGGAACACGGCGAGGCAGCCCGGAAGTGGTGACCCCGCCGGCGGCGGGCTTCTTGACCCGCTCGGCCTGGCGTACGAGTTCGTCGTTGGGCGAGGCCCGCCACGAGCTGGTGACCGGGGCGTCGGCCGCACCGCGCTGAGGCAGCGGCGGAACCGGCACACCGGTGGGCTCCGGAGCGGCCGGCGCCTGCGGTTCGGCGGGCGGCTGCTGGCCGCCCTGGCCCGGACCGTGGAACCAGTTCGTCTCCAGCGTGTCGTACAGCGGCGTACGCCCGTCCCCGGGGCCGGCCGGCGGCAGCGCCTCCGGCTGCTGGGGGAGCGCCGGACGGTACGGAGCCTCGCCCGCCGGGGAGGCGGACGGACGCGGCGCGCCGAAGTCGTTGCCACGCGGCGCGGGCAGCTGGTGACCCTGGCCCTGCTGGGGCTGGTGCGGGACACCGAAGTCGGGCCGGGCGAACTGCGCGGTGCTCGCCGGGTCCTGGCCCTGCGGAGCCTGCTGCGGGTACGAGCGGTCCTGCGGAGCGCCCTGGCCCGAGAAGTCGGGCCGGGCGAACTCGGCGGTCGCGCCGGGACCCTGGCGGCCGTCCGCGGGCCGCTGGTTCGGCGGGGCGCTGAACGACGGGTCCTGGCCGGGGCCCGCCGGACGGGCGAACTGCCCGCTCGTGTCGTGCTCCTCGTGACCGCGCGGGGTGTCGGCGCCCCAGCTGGTGGTGGCGGGGCGCTGCGGCTGCGGGTTGCCCCCGGGCAGCTCGGCACGCGGCCCACCGGGCGGCGGCAGCTGACGACCGGGGCCGCCGGACTGCGGGAATCCGCCCTGCTCCTGGCGGCCCTGGGGCTGCTGCGCCCCGGGACCCTGCTGGTTCGCGTGGCCGGCCTGGTTCTGCTGACCGTTCTGGCCCTGCTGGTTCTGCCAGCCGGACGGGCCCTGCTGGTTCTGCGGGGCGAACTGGCCCGGGCGGCCGTTCTGCCCGGAGGACGCCGGAGCGCCGTGCCCGAACAGGTTGGGCTGTGCGCCGCCGTCGCCACGGCCGGGCGCATCGCCCTGGGGGCCGCGGGCGCCGAGCCGGGCGCTGTTGCCGAAGGCGCCGGAGAGACCGCCGCCCTGGCGCTGCGGGGCCGGGCCCTGGCCCGGGAAGTCCTGGCCGGGGCCGCCGTTGTCCGGCCGACCGCCGCCCTGCTGGCCCTGCGGCCGGCCCGCCGAGCCGTCCCGGGCCGGCAGCGCCGCCCGGGGACCCGCGCCCGCGCCGACCTGCCCGCGCTGGGCGCCGTCGAGGCTCTTGGCGCCCGGACTGCTGCCGAGACCGGGGCGCTGGGCGTTGCCCGCACCGTTGCCGTTGCCCGCGAGCAGACCGCCCGGGGCGCCGGACTGCTGGCCGGAGCCCTGCTTGGACGGGGGCTGCTTGCCGCCGTGCGCGACGTCGACGGGCAGCATGACCAGCGCGGTCGTACCGCCGGAGTCGGAGGGGCGCAGCTGGATCCGGATGCCGTGACGCAGCGACAGCCGGCCGACCACGAACAGACCCATGCGGCGGGAGACGGAGACGTCCACCGTCGGCGGCTGCGCGAGCCGCTCGTTGATCGCGGCGAGGTCCTCGGGGGAGAGGCCGATGCCGGTGTCATGGATCTCGACCAGGACGCGGCCGTCGGGCAGCGCGTGACCGGTGACCTTGACCTTCGTCTGCGGCGAGGAGAACGACGTGGCGTTCTCCAGCAGCTCGGCGAGCAGGTGCACGAGGTCGTTGACGACGCGGCCCGCGACCTCGGTGGCGGGCACCGCGGACAGCTCGATGCGCTCGTACTGCTCCACCTCGGACGCGGCGGCGCGGAGCACGTCGACCAGCGGGACGGGGCGGGTCCACCGGCGGCCCGGCTCCTCGCCCGCGAGGACGAGGAGGTTTTCGCCGTTCCGGCGCATACGGGTCGCGAGGTGGTCGAGCTTGAAGAGCGAGGACAGCTGGTCCGGGTCGGCCTCGCGCGACTCCAGCTCGGAGATGAGCGAGAGCTGGCGCTGGATGAGGCCCTGGGAGCGGCGCGAGAGGTTGGTGAACATCGCGTTGACGTTGCCCCGGAGGAGGGCCTGCTCGGCGGCGAGGCGGACCGCCTCGCGGTGCACGTCGTCGAAGGCCGCGGCCACCTGGCCGATCTCGTCCCGGGAGTGCACACCGACCGACTCCACGGAGGTGTCGACGTCCTGCGGGTCGGTCTCGGAGAGCTGCTTGACGAGCTCGGGCAGCCGGTCCTGGGCGACGCGGGTGGCGGTGTCCTGGAGGCGGCGCAGGGACCGGATCATGGAGCGGGCCACCACGAAGGCGCCGACGAGCGAGACGCCGAGCACGATGAGGATGACCGCACCGTTGATGATCGCGTCGCGCTGGGAGGCCTGGCGCAGCTCGCGGGCCTTGGCCTCCATGTCGCTGAGGAGGGTGGCCTCGATGGTCTCCATGGCCTTGATCTTGATGGTGCTCTGGTCGAACCAGTCCAGGTACGACCGGACCTGCTTGCCCTCGATCCCGTTCGTGGTGGTCAGGATCCGCTTGGCGTACATGTTCCCGGCGTTGATCTCCGGGTTCCCGTTGTCCAGGGGCGCCATGAGCTCTTCGGCGCTCTGCCCGGTCGCCGCGTAGATCTGCTTGAACGACAGGAGGGCGCGGGATTCCTTCGCGAGCGCGTTCTCACCGAACTGCCGGTCGTTCGGGTTGAGGTGCGGCTCCTTGACCGAACCGCCGGGCAGCGCCGCGGCGATGATCGCGCGCTGGACGGAGGCGTACTCCTTGGCCGAGGAGAACGCCGCCAGGGCCCGGGTCCGCTTGATCATGTCCGGGTTGTTGGTCGCCTGCGCCATGTCCTGCGAGAGGCTCAGCAGCGAGGTGATCAGCTGGCTGTACTGGTCGATCGTGTTGAGACTCGGTGCGCCCTCTTCGTACGCCGTCTTGCGGATCGTACGGATGTTGCCGAGCTGGGAGGCGATCGCCCCGATGCTCGCGTGGATGCTCTCCAGCGACTCGTTGCCCTGGGTGTCACCGATGGAGTCGGTCTCGTCGAGGAAGGCGTTCTTGGCGCGGTCGGTCTTGTCCCGGGGCCCGGTGACCTTGTAGTCGGTGGGCTTGGACTTGTTCGACAGCGGACCGGCCGACTGGTCGCGCTCCATCTGAAGAGCCTGGGCGAGCGAGGTCGCCTGCTTGGTCATCTTCGTCAGCAGCTGCATGTGCTCCAGCTGCTGCATGTCGTTCATCGACTCCTGGATCCGCAGACCGCCGAGGCTGGTCGCGGCGACCACGGGGAGGGCGAGGAGCGAGACCAGTCGCGTGCTGATGCGCCAGTTACGGAGCGCTATTCGCGAGCCCGTGTCGACCGGGCCGCGCGGCTGTGCGGCCGTGTCCGGCTCCGCACCGCTCGTCGTGGAGCCCGGGCGCTGCGCGCGGTCGCTGTTGTCGCCGGCAGCGGCCGGCCCGGGGTTCTGGGCGTGCTGGGGCGAGGAACCGCGGTCGGTCCCGCCGCGCGGCTCCTGTTCCGCCGGAGCGCTGCCATCCCTCTTGAAACGTCCCTGCACTAGCGTCGCAACCTCTGGACCAGGCGTCCCACCCGCGCGTGCGGACAGGACGGTGTCGGCGTCGTGGGGCGCTGGACGCGCCCCATGGTGGTCGTGTGAGTGACCGGCGTACTCCCCCTCCCGCCGCCACTCGGCGCTGCGTTGCGCCCCTGCGCGCCGGCCTGAAACCCGCGGCGGTGCGTGGAATTCCAGCACAGTGCAGGATCTCCAACAAGGCCCATGTACCGGGCTGTGACCTGCGTGACACGTTGTGATGAACGAGTAACAAGCAGTGGAGAGTGATCGTGAGTAAAGCGGACTTTTACGGAGGACTTACCTAGGGGTGGGGGGTGTCCCAGTCGCGATGATCAGGAGCGGAATGGTGGATTCAGTGGTGCAATGTCCGTTTTCTGGATCACGATCCGCCGCCTGAAATGACTCATTTGTCGATTAGTTCGTGAGCAAACTCACATGATGATCGTCGCCTCATCCCGGCTCCGACGGGGAATCGGATGTTTAGCCTGACGCTTTACAGGGATGGCGAATCCGACAAGCCGGCGCCGCGACGAGCGACGCCCTCACCGACAGGGTCCTGACGGCAGATGAAGACGACGACGATGTTCCGCAACATTGCCAACCCCCGGCGCACCACGCTGGCGCACCTCCAGGACGCCGAAGCGCTGCAGACGCCCCTGGCGCCGGAGCACGCCGCCGACCTGCCCAACGTCACCGCCAACCCGCGCCGCACCATCCTCATGGAAGCTCCGGTCGCGGTCGCCCAGTAGGTCACCGGGCCATGGGCGAGGCTGTGCCCCCTCACGGCGCCAGCGCCTCGCCCGGCCCGGATCGCCCCGTCGCGCCGCCCAGCACGCACGCTCGCGGCGTTGGCCAAACGCCCTGGTAGCTCCGTTACAAGGGCCTTCGGCCGCCTTGCGATCGCACGCACTGGACGACGCTCCTTTCGGGGCGATCCGGGCCGGGCGAGGCGCTAGCCTGGAGCGTCAGTCTTCAGCCAGCCAGCAAGTGAGGGGCGACAGCATCCCGTGCGCATCGCCAGGTTCTCCATCGACGGCAATGTCGCCTTCGGCGCCGTCGAGGGACAGGGCACCGTGGAATCCGGTGACCTCGTCCTCGACATCATCAAGGGCATTCCGTACGCCGACTTCGAGCTCTCGGGCACCAAGGTCCCGCTGAACAAGGTCCGGCTGCTGCCCCCGTGCTCCCCAACAAGGTCGTGGCCATCGGCCGCAACTACGCGGAGCACGCCGCCGAACTCGGCCACGAGGTCCCCGAAGCGCCGATCACCTTCTTCAAGCCCACCACCTCGGTGATCGGCTCCGGCGACGCGATCGAGTACCCCTCCTTCTCCGAAGAGCTGCACCACGAGGCCGAGCTGGCCGTCGTCATCGGCCGCATGTGCCGCGAGGTCCCCCGCGAGCGCGTGCGCGACGTCATCCTCGGCTACACCTGCGCCAACGACGTCACCGCCCGCGATGTGCAGAAGCGCGAGAAGCAGTGGGCCCGCGCCAAGGGCTTCGACACCTCCTGCCCGCTGGGCCCCTGGGTGGAGACCGACGTGGACCCCCACGACCTCACCATCCAGGCGACGGTCAACGGCGAGCAGCGGCAGCTCGGCCGCACGAGCGACATGGTCCGCTCCATCGAGGACCTGGTCGTCCACATCACGGAGGCCATGACCCTCCTGCCGGGCGACGTCATCCTCACGGGCACCCCCGCAGGGGTCGGACCCCTGCACGTCGGCGACGAGGTCGCCGTCACCATCGAAGGCATCGGCACTCTCACCAACAAGGTGATCAAGCGTGGCTAACGCACATGTCCGTGTACGTTTCTGTCCCTCCCCGACCGGCAACCCGCACGTGGGCCTGGTCCGGACGGCGCTCTTCAACTGGGCCTTCGCCCGGCACCACCAGGGCACCCTGGTCTTCCGGATCGAGGACACCGACGCCGCGCGCGACTCCGAGGAGTCCTACCAGCAGCTGCTCGACGCGATGCGCTGGCTCGGCCTGGACTGGGACGAGGGCCCCGAGATCGGCGGCCCGCACGCCCCCTACCGCCAGTCGCAGCGGATGGACCTGTACAAGGACGTCGCCGAGAAGCTCCTCGCCGCCGGGTACGCCTACCCCTGCTACTGCACCACCGAGGAACTGGACACCCGCCGCGACGCCGCCCGCGCCGCCGGGAAGCCGTCCGGCTACGACGGCCACTGCCGCGATCTCACCGCCGAGCAGAAGGCGGCGTACGAGGCCGAGGGCCGCACCTCGATCGTCCGGTTCCGGATGCCGGACGAGGCCATCACCTTCACCGACCTGGTCCGCGGCGAGATCACCGTCCAGCCGGAGAACGTCCCCGACTACGGCATCGTCCGCGCCAACGGGGCCCCGCTCTACACCCTGGTCAACCCGGTCGACGACGCCCTGATGGAGATCACGCACGTCCTGCGCGGCGAGGACCTGCTCTCCTCCACCCCGCGCCAGATCGCCCTGTACCGGGCGCTCATCGAGCTGGGCGTCGCCAAGGACACCCCCGCGTTCGGCCACCTGCCGTACGTCATGGGCGAGGGCAACAAGAAGCTGTCCAAGCGCGACCCGCAGGCCTCCCTCAACCTCTACCGGGAGCGCGGCTTCCTCCCCGAGGGCCTGCTGAACTACCTCTCGCTGCTCGGCTGGTCGATTGCCGAGGACCGCGACATCTTCTCGATGGACGAGCTGATCGCCGCGTTCGACATCAAGGACGTCAACGCCAACCCGGCCCGCTTCGACCTCAAGAAGGCCGAGCACATCAACGCCGAGCACATCCGCATGCTCGACGTGAAGACCTTCACCGAGGCCTGCGGCCCCTGGCTGAAGGCCCCCTACGCCCCCTGGGCCCCCGAGGCCTTCGACGCGGAGAAGTGGACCCGGATCGCCCCGTACGCCCAGACCCGGGTCACGGTGCTCTCCGACATCACCGACAACGTCGACTTCCTCTTCCTCGACGAGCCGGTGGACGACGAGGCCTCCTGGACCAAGGCGATGAAGGGCGACCCGGCGGCCCTGCTCACCACCGCCCGCGCCAACCTGGAGGCGGCCGACTGGAGTGACCCGGAGTCGCTGAAGAACGCCGTCCTGACCGCCGGTGAGGCCCACGGCCTCAAGCTCGGCAAGGCCCAGGCCCCGGTCCGCGTCGCCGTCACCGGCCGCACGGTGGGCCTGCCGCTCTTCGAGTCCCTGGAGATCCTGGGCCGCGACAAGAGCCTGGCCCGCGTGGACGCCGCGCTGGCGAAGCTGGCCGGCTGACACCGGACCGGACATCTCCGGGGAGGGCCGCAGCCGACCGGCTGCGGCCCTCCCGTTTTCCCCTCCGTGACGGCCCGCCGGCGGCTACCGTGAGATCCATGCCGATCCGCGCCGTGCTCTGGGACATCGACGACACGATCTTCGACTACGCGGGTGCCGACCGCACCGGCATGCGGCAGCACCTGGAGCTCACGGGCCTCCCCGAGGCGTACGCGACGGTCGACGAGGCGCTCGACGACTGGAAGGCGATCACCGTCCGGCACTGGGCCCGCGTCGCCGCGGGGAGACGGACTTCCTCGGGCAGCGCCGGGACCGGGTGCGGGAGTTCCTCTCGCGGGCCATGACGGACGCCGAGGCCGATGACTGGTTCGCCGGCCATGTGACCCACTACGAGGCCGCCTGGGCGCTCTTCCCGGACGTGCTGCCGGTCCTGGACCGCCTGGTGCCCGCCTACCGGCACGCGATCCTCTCCAACTCCAGCACCGACCACCAGCACCGCAAGCTCACCACGCTCGGCGTCCGGGACCGCTTCGAGGCGATGGTCTGCGCCGTGGAGCTCGGCATCTCCAAGCCGGAGGCCGGCGCCTTCCACGCGGCCTGCGAGGCGCTCGCGCTGGAGCCGCACGAAGTGGCGTACGTGGGCGACGAGCCGGACATCGACGCGAGCGGCGCCGTGGCCGCCGGACTCACCGGCATCTGGCTCGACCGGCGGGACAGGGGCGGACGCTCCGATCTCGTGAGGATCACCGGGCTCGACCAGCTGCCGGGCCTGCTGGCAGGCGATACCCGTTTTGGAGCGCCGGACACCTTCGGGTAATGTTCTTCCTGCGCCGCCCGAGCGGGCCGAAAGATCCGGCCGGGAAGCGCAGACAGAAGTGAAGCCCCCACCAGGGGTTGCATTTCAGTGGGCTATGGTGTAATTGGCAACACTACGGTTTCTGGTACCGTCATTCTAGGTTCGAGTCCTGGTAGCCCAGCGCAGTACAGCAAGACCAGCAGGACAAGCCCCCGTTGTGTAGCGGCCTAGCACGCTGCCCTCTCACGGCAGTAGCGCCGGTTCGAATCCGGTCGGGGGTACAGATCCTTCCCGCGAGAACATCATGGGTCGCACCCATCGCTCTCGATGCAGGATCGCTAGGGCCCCCGTTGTGTAGCGGCCTAGCACGCTGCCCTCTCACGGCAGTAGCGCCGGTTCGAATCCGGTCGGGGGTACTTGTCTCACCATGGGCTATGGTGTAATTGGCAACACTACGGTTTCTGGTACCGTCATTCTAGGTTCGAGTCCTGGTAGCCCAGCGCAAGTCAGCAGTAACCAAGCCCCCGTTGTGTAGCGGCCTAGCACGCTGCCCTCTCACGGCAGTAGCGCCGGTTCGAATCCGGTCGGGGGTACAACAGAGCAGTACGGAAAGGCCGTTCGCTTCGGTGAAGGGCCTTATCCATGTTCCCAGGCCGTACCGGCGGGAAACCGCCGACCACCCCAACTCCGTGCGCAGCTCGGTCACTTGGGCGCGGGGTAAAGAAAACGGCCGCCACGACGCTGGGGCGGCCTACCGGAGAGGGGGCGGAGTAAGCGGGCGGGGTCAGCCGCTGCGGCGCAGGGCCTCGGTCAGCCGTGCCGCCGAGTCGATGACCGCCTGGGCGTGCATCCGGCCCGGGTGACGGGTCAGCCGCTCGATGGGCCCGGAGATCGAAACCGCGGCGACCACCCGGTTCGACGGCCCGCGCACCGGAGCCGAGACCGAGGCGACACCGGGCTCCCGCTCGCCGATCGACTGGGCCCAGCCCCGCCGCCGTACGCCGGAGAGCGCCGTGGCCGTGAACCGGGCGCCCTGAAGGCCCCGGTGCAGGCGCTCCGGCTCCTCCCAGGCCATCAGGATCTGGGCGGAGGAGCCCGCCTTCATCGTGAGCGTGGAGCCGACCGGCACCGTGTCCCGGAGTCCGGACAGCCGTTCCGCCGCCGCCACGCAGATCCGCATGTCGCCCTGCCGGCGGTAGAGCTGCGCGCTCTCGCCGGTGATGTCGCGCAGGTGGGTGAGCACCGGTCCGGCCGTGGCCAGCAGGCGGTCCTCGCCCGCCGCGGCTGCCAGTTCCGACAGCCGGGGGCCGAGAATGAACCGGCCCTGCATATCCCTCGCCACCATCCGGTGGTGTTCCAGTGCCACGGCCAGTCGGTGGGCCGTGGGCCGTGCGAGCCCGGTCGCCGCGACCAGCCCGGCGAGGGTGGCCGGACCGGACTCCAGGGCGCTCAATACCAGAGCTGCCTTGTCGAGAACGCCGACGCCGCTAGAGTTGTCCATACGACGATACTCCCGTCTCACTCTGTGAAACGCAAGTTCAATTTTCGGCGGAAGTTGCGAACCTGTAGAAGCGGCCGCACAACGGCTCGTGGCCACCGCCCCGCACGGGGGTCCGGACGGAGGCGCACCGATCTCTAGTTGGGCCGGCGAAGACGCCGGCCGGAGGGAAAGCGATGGGTAGGACACTCGCGGAGAAGGTCTGGGACGACCATGTCGTCCGGCGCGCGGAGGGCGAGCCCGACCTTCTCTTCATCGATCTGCACCTGCTGCACGAGGTGACCAGCCCGCAGGCCTTCGACGGACTGCGGCAGGCCGGACGCCCGGTACGGCGCCTCGACCTCACCATCGCCACCGAGGACCACAACACCCCGACCCTCGACATCGACAAGCCGATCGCGGACCCCGTCTCCCGCGCCCAGCTGGAGACCCTGCGCAAGAACTGCGCGGAGTTCGGCGTCCGGCTGCACCCGCTGGGCGACGTCGAGCAGGGCGTCGTGCACGTCGTCGGCCCGCAGCTGGGGCTGACCCAGCCCGGCACCACCGTGGTCTGCGGCGACTCGCACACCTCCACGCACGGCGCGTTCGGCGCGCTGGCGTTCGGCATCGGCACCAGCCAGGTCGAGCACGTCCTGGCCACCCAGACGCTGCCCCTGGCCCGCCCGAAGACCATGGCCATCACGGTCGAGGGCGAACTGCCCGACGAGGTCACCGCGAAGGACCTGATCCTGGCGATCATCGCCCGGATCGGCACCGGCGGCGGCCAGGGCTACATCCTCGAATACCGCGGTTCCGCCATCGAGAAGCTCTCGATGGAGGCCCGGATGACCATCTGCAACATGTCGATCGAAGCGGGTGCCCGCGCCGGCATGATCGCCCCCGACGCCACCACCTTCGACTACCTCAAGGGCCGCGACCACGCCCCCGAGGGCGAGGACTGGAACGCCGCCGTCGCGTACTGGAACACCCTGCGCTCCGACGACGACGCCGTGTTCGACGCCGAGGTCGTCATCGACGCCGCCGAACTGGCTCCGTTCGTCACCTGGGGCACCAACCCCGGCCAGGGTGCGCCGCTGTCGGCCAACGTCCCCGACCCGGCTTCGTACGAGGACGCCTCGGAGCGCCACGCCGCCGAAAAGGCCCTGGAATACATGGGGTTGACCGCCGGACAGCCGCTGCGCGAGATCAGCGTCGACACCGTCTTCGTAGGTTCGTGCACCAACGGCCGCATCGAGGACCTGCGCAACGCGGCCTCGATCCTGGACGGCCGCAAAGTCGCGAGAGGCGTACGGATGCTGGTCGTCCCCGGCTCGGTGCGGGTCGCTCTCCAGGCCGTCTCGGAGGGCCTGGACAAGGTCTTCACCGAGGCCGGCGCCGAATGGCGGCACGCGGGTTGCTCGATGTGCCTCGGTATGAACCCCGACCAGCTGGCCCCCGGCGAGCGCTCCGCCTCCACCTCGAACCGCAACTTCGAGGGCAGGCAGGGCAAGGGCGGCCGCACCCACCTGGTCTCGCCCCAGGTCGCCGCCGCCACCGCGGTACTGGGCCATCTGGCCTCGCCCGCCGACCTGTCCGACGCCCGTACCCCTGCCGGAGTCCGATAGCCATGGAAGCCTTCACCGCACACACCGGCCGGGTCGTCCCGCTGCGCCGCAGCAACGTCGACACCGACCAGATCATCCCCGCCCACTGGCTGAAGAAGGTCACCCGCGACGGGTTCGAGGACGGCCTCTTCGAAGCCTGGCGCAAGGACGAGAACTTCGTCCTCAACCGCCCCGAACGCCTGGGCGCCTCGGTCCTGGTCGCCGGCCCCGACTTCGGTACGGGCTCCTCCCGCGAGCACGCGGTCTGGGCCCTGCAGAACTACGGCTTCAAGACGGTCATCTCCTCCCGCTTCGCCGACATCTTCCGCGGCAACTCGCTGAAGAACGGCCTGCTCACGGTGGTGCTGGAGCAGAAGGTCGTGGACGCCCTCTGGGAGCTGACGGAGGCCGACCCGACCGCCGAGGTGACCGTCGACCTGGAGGCGCGACAGGTCCGCGCCGAGGGCGTCACCGCCGACTTCGAGCTGGACGAGAACGCCCGCTGGCGGCTGCTGAACGGCCTCGACGACATCAGCCTCACCCTTCAGAACGAAGCGGACATCGCCGCGTACGAGGCGTCCAGGCCCGCCTTCAAGCCGCGTACCATTGCCGCCTGAGCAGCGCTTTTCCAGGACTGCGCCCCCTGCCTCCCGGCAGGGGCGCAGTCGCTTGTTGAGACCCCGTCGGGCGACAACTCGCCCCAGATGGCACAATCGGTGCATGGAACGCGACAGCCAACTCAAGCTCTATGGCCAAGTCGCCGACCGATTGAAGGAAGCGCACGCGAAGGTGCGTGCACTGCAAGTCCCGGAGGGCGTACGGATGGCGCTGACCCGGAAGCTGCTGGTCGTCACGGCCGCGGCGAAGCACGATCTCCCGGACGCGGCAAGGCGTCTGGACCGGTTGATGAAGGACCTCGATGAGGGCCGATTCCCCGAAGGTGACTGACACGTGGAACTGCGCATCGGTCGACTTCGTTGCGGCACTAGGGTGATTAGCCCGTTTCGTGTTTGATTTGCGGTATATATCTGCCTAACGTGCGAAAAAGCTTGAACACTTTCGTTCTGGCAATGTCTCCGAAGGGGAAGACGTGAACAAGGCGCAGCTCGTAGAAGCGATTGCCGACAAGGTCGGCGGCCGTCAGCAGGCCGCGGACGCCGTCGACGCGGTACTCGACGCGATCGTCCGTGCCGTGGTCGCCGGGGACCGTGTCTCGGTCACCGGCTTCGGCTCGTTCGAGAAGGTCGACCGTCCCGCCCGGTACGCCCGCAACCCGCAGACGGGTGAGCGCGTCCGGGTCAAGAAGACCTCGGTGCCGCGCTTCCGCGCGGGTCAGGGCTTCAAGGACCTGGTGAGCGGCTCGAAGAAGCTCCCCAAGAACGACGTGGCCGTCAAGAAGGCCCCCAAGGGCAGCCTCTCGGGCGGATCTTCCGCCGCCCGTACGACGGTGAAGGCCGCCGCCGCCAAGAAGTCGGCCGCCAAGAAGGCCACGGCGAAGAAGACCACCGCCAAGAAGACGACGGCGGCGAAGACCACCGCCGCCAAGAAGACCACCGCCAAGAAGACGACCGCGACGGCGAAGAAGGCGTCCGCGGCCGCGAAGAAGGCGACCCCGGCCAAGAAGGCCACGGCCACCGCCAAGAAGACCGCGCCCGCCAAGAAGGCCACGGCGAAGAAGGCGCCCGCGAAGAAGACCACGGCGCGCAAGACCACGGCCAAGAAGGCCACCGCACGGAAGAAGTGAGCTCCGGGCACCCGCCCGCTTCTCACGACGCGCCGGGCCGGGCTCCCCTCCGGGGGAGCCCGGCCCGCGGGCTGTCCGGGCCCCGTTCGGCCCAAGCGCCGGTCAGAACGTCTGCAGGGTCACCAGCGTGATCCGCAGGGCAGCCCCCTCGCCCTCGCCCTCGATGCGCACCCGCTGCCCCGGGCGCAGCAGCAGCAGACCGCCCGCGTCGAAGGCCGCGGCGTCGAACTCCACCGGGGTGCCGTCGTCCAGCAGCACACTGCCGCCACGCGTCTCGGGGTCGTACGTGTACGAGGTCGCCTGCATGCGCGGCAGCCTATCGGTCGCGGGCGACGGCGGGCACGGCCGCCAGCCGTGCCGTGTGCGGCCCGACCCCCAGGGCCAGGGCGACCCGCAGGTCCTCGCCCGTATCCACGTCCCGGCGCACCGAGTCGACACCGGACAGCGCTATTTCCACCGCTCCCGAAGCCAGATGCCGGGATGCGGACGGACCACCGAAAGCGGGACGGAATTCCGCACCGCTCGCAGCGGCCAGAAATGTCGTTCCGATTCCCGCCGCGTCCCGGAGAAAAGCGCTGGGAAAAGCGGAGGCAAAATCGAGCACCCGCGCCAATTCGCCGCCGCGCAGCGCCGGCAGATCCGCGTTGAGCGCGGCCACCGCGGCGGCGGGCCGCAGGGCCCGCACCGAGCGCACGCCGTGTGCCAGCGCCGCGTTGAGCCCGGCCCCCGGAGCGTCCGGCACGATCCGCGCCCCGAGCGCCGAAAGGGCCGCCGCGGCCACGGCGTCGTCCGTGACGACCACCACATCCCGCACCCGGGGGCAGGCCAGCGCGGCGGCCACCGTGTCCTGGGCGAACGCCAGGGCCAGCAGGGGCCGCGCATCGTCGCCCGCCGCCCGACCCAGGCGGCTCTTGGCCCGGGCGAGCGGCTTCAGCGGAACGACCAGGGACCAGGTTCCGGCCGGATCGGTGTTCGTGGCGATCTCCCCCTCCGTACGCGTCAGGACTTATTCTCGCCTGCCGGTACGACAACCCGGAGGCCCGCCGCCGGAGGTGAGGCGTACGGTGTTCTCGACAGAGCAGGGGTCTGGGGCGAGACTTGACCGTCAGTAGCCAGGCAGCAGGTTGAAATCCTTAAGGAAGGTATCCAAGTGTCCCGCCGCAGAATCGGCTTCTGGTACCGCCTGGCGGCGGTCATCGCCAAGCCGCCACTGGTGGTTCTGTTCAAGCGCGACTGGCGGGGGATGGAGCACATTCCGGCCGACGGCGGATTCATCACCGCCGTCAATCACAACTCCTATCTGGACCCGCTCTCCTACGGTCACTTCCAGTACAACACCGGGCGGGTGCCCCGGCTCCTGGCGAAAGCCGGCCTCTTCCGCACCCCGTTCGTCGGGATGATGCTGCGCGGCACCGGCCAGATCCCCGTCTACCGCGAGACCACCAACGCCCTGGACGCCTTCCGGGCCGCCGTGGAGGCCATCGAGCGCGGTGAGTGCGTCGCCTTCTACCCCGAGGGCACGCTCACCCGGGACCCCGACATGTGGCCGATGGCCGGGAAGACCGGGGCCGCCCGGGTCGCCCTGATGACCAAGGCGCCCGTCATCCCCGTCGCCCAGTGGGGCGCCAACCTCGCGATGCCGCCGTACGCCAAGGAGCACAAGTTCCGGCTCTTCCCCCGCAAGACGCTCCAGGTGCAGGCCGGACCGCCCGTCGACCTCAGCCGCTTCCACGGACTGGAGCCGACGCCCGAGGTGCTGCGCGAGGCGACCGAGGTCATCATGGCGGCGGTCACCCGCCAGCTGGAGGACCTGCGCGGCGAGAAGGCGCCCGCCGAGCTCTACGATCACCGCAAAGCCCGTGCTGAACAACGGCGCAGGGCCCAGGGAAAGGGACCCACGTGACGCACCCCGTAAAAGCAGCCGTCTTCGGAACCGGCTCATGGGGTACGGCCTTCGCCGTGATCCTCGCCGACGCGGGCTGCGACGTCACCCTCTGGGGCCGTCGCGCCGAGGTCGCCGAGGCCATCAACACCACGCACACCAACCCGGACTACCTGCCGGGCATCGCGCTCCCCGACTCCATCCGCGCCACCACCGACGCCGCCGAGGCCCTGCGCGGCGCGGAATTCGCCTTCCTCGTCGTGCCCTCCCAGACACTGCGCGCCAACCTCGCCGACTGGGCCCCGCACCTGGGGCCGGACACCGTCCTGGTCTCCCTGATGAAGGGCGTCGAGCTGGGCACCGCCGAGCTGATGAGCGAGGTCATCGCGGACGTCACCAAGGTCTCCGCCGACCGCATCGCCGTGGTCTCCGGCCCCAACCTGGCCAAGGAGATCGCGGAGCGCCGCCCCGCGGCGGCCGTCGTCGCCTGCTCCGACGAATCCGTCGCCCAGCGCCTCCAGGCCGCCTGCCACACCGCGTACTTCCGCCCGTACACCAACACCGACGTGGTGGGCTGCGAGCTCGGCGGCGCCGTCAAGAACGTCATCGGCCTCGCCGTCGGCATCGCGGACGGCATGGGTCTCGGTGACAACACCAAGGGCTCCCTCATCACGCGGGGCCTCGCCGAGACCACCCGACTGGGCCTGGCCATGGGCGCGGACCCGTTGACCTTCTCCGGCCTCGCCGGCCTGGGCGACCTGGTGGCCACCTGCTCCTCGCCGCTCTCGCGGAACCACACCTTCGGCACCAACCTCGGCCGCGGCATGACGCTCCAGGAGACGATCGCCGTCACCAAGCAGACCGCCGAGGGCGTCAAGTCCTGCGAATCGGTCCTCGACCTGGCCCGCAGGCACGGGGTCGACATGCCCATCACCGAGACCGTCGTGTCGATCGTCCACGAGGGCAAGTCCCCGGTCGTCGCCGTCAAGGAGCTGATGTCGCGGAGCGCCAAGGCCGAGCGACGCTGACGCCGCCCTTACCAGCAGGTACGCTCATCGCGATATGAGCAGCGAGAACCTCCCCCAGAGCCCTGAGCGCGCCGAGAGCCCTGTGCCGCACGGCCGTAAACCCCGTGTGGCCGTCGTGTTCGGCGGTCGCAGCTCCGAACACGGCATCTCGGTCGTCACGGCCGGCGCCGTCATGAAGGCCATCGACCGGACGAAGTACGACGTCCTGCCGATCGGCATCACGACGGACGGCCGCTGGGCGCTCACCGCCGACGAGCCCGAACGCATGGCCATCACCGACCGCAAGGTTCCCGACGTGGACCGGCTCGCCGGGTCCGCCGAGGGCAGCGTCGTGCTCTCCGTGGACCCGGGCAGCCGCGAGGTCGTCTACACCGAGCCCGGCGCGGTGCCCAAGGCGCTGGGCGAGGTCGACGTCGTCTTCCCCGTGCTGCACGGCCCGTACGGCGAGGACGGCACCCTCCAGGGCCTCCTCGAACTCTCCGGAGTGCCCTACGTCGGTGCGGGCGTCCTCGCCTCCGCCGTCGGCCAGGACAAGGAGTACATGAAGCGCGTCTTCATCTCCTTCGGGCTGCCCGTCGGACCCTACGAGGTCGTCCGGCCCCGCGAGTGGGACAACGACCCCGCCGCCGCCCGCAAGCGGATCGCGGACTTCGCCGGCGAGCACGGCTGGCCGCTGTTCATCAAGCCCGCCCGCGGCGGCTCCTCGATGGGCATCACCAAGGTCGACGACCTTTCCGGCCTCGACGCGGCGATCGAGGAGGCCCGTCGCCACGACCCGAAGTTCCTCGTCGAGTCGCTGCTGCGCGGCCGGGAGATCGAGTGCGGGGTGCTCGAGTTCGAGGACGGCCCGCGCGCCAGCGTGCCCGCCGAGATCCCGCCGGTCACCGCGCACGACTTCTACGACTTCGAGGCCAAGTACATCGACTCGGCCACGGGTCTGGTGCCGGCGCCGCTCACCGAGGAGCAGACCGCCGAGGTGCGGCGGCTCGCCGTCGCCGCCTTCGACGCGGTCTCCTGCGAGGGCCTGGTGCGCGCCGACTTCTTCCTCACCGAGGACGGCACCTTCGTCATCAACGAGATCAACACCCTGCCGGGCTTCACCCCGATCTCGATGTACCCGCGCATGTGGCAGGAGAGCGGCGTGGACTACCCGGAGCTGGTCGACCGGCTGATCCAGGCCGCGTTGACCCGCTCCACCGGACTGCGCTGAATCCGGAAGCGGGACTCAGAATTTCCCGGGGACCGTCTTCGAGACGGGGCCGGCGAAGGAGGCCAGCGGCGTGATGTCGTGGGCGTACGTCGAATCCAGCGTGACCTCGACGTACGCCTTGCGGTAGGTGGTGGTGAACCGCGGACCGGAGCCCTCGCGCTCCTCCAGCATCCACTGCACCCCGTCCGCCTCGACGCCCTCCGACTGAGGGTCGTCCATCTTCGCGGGCCGGGGGACCCCGCAGCGCAGTACGATCGCCCCGTCCCCCCAGCCGGCGGTCAGCTCCGAATCGGGGGAGGGGTCACTGCGTTCCAGCTCGAGGACGGTCTCCGGCAGTTCCTCGTGCAGGGCCTCGCAGTACGCGGCGGCCTCCGCGGACGGTGTGGGAACCGGGACCGAGGGCCGGGCGTCGCTGAGGGAACAGCCCGCCGCGGCCAGCACGAGCACGGCAGCGGACGGACCGAGGAATATCGAGCGGGGGGAACGGCGGGCGGATGACGTCACCGGCCCAGCCTAGACGGGGGTCAGAGGTGGACGACCGGGCAGGTCAGGGTCCGTGTGATGCCGTCCACCTGCTGCACTCTGGCGACCACCATGCGGCCGAGTTCGTCGACCGTGTCTGCCTGGGCCCGCACGATCACGTCGTACGGACCGGTGACGTCCTCTGCCTGGATGACTCCCGGAATCTTGGAGATGGTCTCGGCGACGATCGACGCCTTGCCCACCTCGGTCTGGATGAGGATGTACGCCTGTACCACGGAACCTCCAGGGCGGCCACGAGGATCATGTGGGGGAAAGGGACGCCACGTTATCGCGTTGCCGCGGGCCGCGGGGAGACCTACGGGCCGGATGACGCCCACAGCGTGGCGTACAGGGCGCAGAAGTTGACGTATCTCTTGACGGTACCGACAGCACAGACGGCTCGCGACCGGGGGCCCGGACGGGTGTCCGGGGCGATAAAGGAGAGGTGAGACTCGGTGAAGGGAACCGTGGGCGAGTTGGGGGAGTTCGGGCTCATCAGAGAGCTCACGTCCCGGCTCACCACCACTCCGGCGGTACGGCTGGGGCCCGGCGACGACGCCGCGGTCGTGGCCGCCCCCGACCGCAGGGTCGTGGCCAGTACGGACATCCTGCTGGAAGGGCGGCACTTCCGCCGTGACTGGTCGACGGCGTACGACGTCGGCCGCAAGGCAGCCGCCCAGAACCTCGCCGACATCGCGGCGATGGGCGCCGTGCCCACCGCGCTGCTCCTCGGCCTCGTCGTTCCCGCCGACCTCCCCGTCACCTGGGCCGCCGAGCTCATGGACGGGCTCCGCGACGAATGCCAGGTGGCGGGCGCCGCCGTGGTCGGCGGCGATGTGGTGGGCGGCGACACGATCACCGTCGCCATCACCGCACTCGGCGACCTGCGCAACCACGAACCGGTCACCCGGGGCGGCGCCCGCCCCGGCGACGTCGTCGCGGTCACCGGCTGGCTCGGCTGGTCGGCGGCCGGTTACGCGGTGCTCTCCCGCGGCTTCCGCTCGCCCCGCGCCTTCGTCGAGGCCCATCGCCGCCCCGAACCGCCGTACCACGCGGGTCCCGCGGCCGCCGGGCTCGGCGCCACCGCGATGACCGACGTCAGCGACGGCCTCGTCGCCGACCTCGGGCACATCGCGGAGGCCAGCAAATGCCGGATCGACCTGCGCTCCGGGCTCATCGACATCCCCTCGCAGATGTCCGACATCGGCCAGGCCGTCGGCGTCGACCCGCTCCAGTGGGTGCTGACCGGGGGAGAGGACCACGCCATCGTGGCGACCTTCCCGCCCGACGCGAAGCTCCCCGCCCGCTGGAAGGTGATCGGCGAGGTCCTCAACCCCTCCGCCCTGCCCCAGGTCACCGTCGACGGCGCCCCTGGACCAGCAAGGGCGGCTGGGACCACTTCGGCTCGATCGAGGACACCCAGCCGCGCGGCTGACCACTAGATTGCTGCGTATGCCCCTACGTACCGCTGTACCGCCCCGTGTGCTCACCGTCGCCGGATCCGACTCCGGCGGCGGTGCGGGGATCCAGGCCGATCTGAAGACGATGCTCGCCCTCGGCGTGCACGGCATGAGCGTGCTCACCGCCGTCACCGCACAGAACTCCCTCGGCGTCCAGGGCGCGTGGGAGCTTCCGGTGGAGGCCGTACGCGCCCAGTACCGCAGCGTCGTCGACGACATCGGCGTCCAGGCCGTGAAGACCGGCATGCTCGCCTCCGCCGCCCTCGTGGAGACCGTCGCCGAACTCCTCGCCGGAACCGACGCCCCCGTCGTCGTCGACCCGGTCGGCGTCTCCAAGCACGGGGACGCGCTGCTCGCCGCCGAGGCCCTCGACTCCGTACGCACCAAACTGCTCCCCATGGCCACCGTCGCCACCCCGAACCTCGACGAGGTCGCCCAGCTCACCGGAGTCCGGGTCACCGACGAGAGCGGGATGCGCCGGGCCGCCGAGGAGATCCTCGGCTGCGGACCGCGCTGGGTCGTCATCAAGGGCGGCCATCTGCCCGGGGAGGCGGTGGACCTGCTCACCGACGGGAGCACGGAGCACTGGCTGCGCGCCCCCCGGCACGACAACCGCCACACCCACGGCACCGGCTGCACACTGGCCTCCGCCATCGCCTCCGGACTCGCGCTCGGGATGGACGTCCCCACGGCGGTCCAGGGCGCGAAGACGTACGTCACCGGCGCGATCGAGGCCGGCTTCCCGCTCGGCGGCGGCATCGGCCCGGTCGACCACGGCTGGCTGACCCGCCCTTCCTCCGTTCAGACCGCCACCTGAGCACAGCAAAAAGCCGGTCCACCGAGGTGGACCGGCTTTTGGGCAACCGGAAGGCTGCGCTACGACGGGGACGTCAGCGCGCGACCTTGCCGGCCTTGATGCACGAGGTGCAGACGTTGAGCCGCTTCGGCGTCCGACCGACCACGGCACGCACGCGCTGGATGTTGGGATTCCAGCGACGAGACGTACGGCGGTGCGAGAACGAAACGCTGTTGCCGAAGCTCGGCCCCTTGCCGCAAACGTCGCAGTTGGCAGCCACGGGTCACTCCAAAGACTTCAGATGCACTTACAGTGAATTCCGGCGCGCCGGAATCAGTTGGACTGAAGTGGCGGTACCGGGGGAATGTCCCGACTCTCATCGGGCAACCGGAGCAGCATACAACGCCTGCTTCGGAGATACGAAACTACCATGGCTCGGCCGCCCGCCCTCCCGCCCCCTGTCCCTGCCGGGACCCCGGAAGGCGGGCTAACCTGCGGAGCAGCCCGTTGCCACGGCCGATCGAGGAGGACCATCGGTGCCGCAGCTCCCCGACGACCTGGACGCCGTCGCGGTACGCACGTGGTGCTCACTGGCCCTGGAGGCGCTGGGCCGGGAGCGCGCGGAGATCGACGCGATCAACGTCTATCCCATCGCCGACGGGGACACCGGCACCAACCTCTATCTGACCCTCGAGTCCGCGGCCGCGGCCGTCGAAGCCGTCTTCGCCGCCCATGAGACCGGCACCACCGCACCCGCCACCGCCGACGCCGTACGCGCCATGGCGCACGGCGCCCTGATCGGCGCCCGCGGGAACTCCGGCACGATCCTGGCCCAGCTGCTGCGCGGCATGGCCGGGGTGCTGGCCGACGGCGGCGACGCCGCCCACCTGCGCCTCGCCCTCACGAGCGCCGCCGACGCGGCCCGGCAGGCCGTCGCCCACCCCGTCGACGGCACGGTGCTCACCGTCGCCGCCGAGGCCGCCGAGGCCGCCCGGGGCGAGGACCCCGATCTGCGCACCGTCGTCACCGCCGCCCACGAGGGGGCGCGCGCCGCCCTCGCGCGCACCCCCGAGCAGCTCGCCGTCCTCGGCCGGGCCGGCGTGGTCGACGCCGGGGGCCGGGGGCTGGTGGCGGTGCTGGGCGCGCTGGTGGAGACGGTGACCGGGCAGGCTCCCGTACGAGGACCCCGTACCGCCTCCGGGAACGCGGCGAAGACGCCCGTGACCGTGGACGGGGGTCCGTGCTGGGGCTGCCGGTGGGCGGCACCCCGGTGGAGGGCGTCACGGAGGGGGCCTTCCCGCGGGCGCTCCGGTGGAGGGGCCGCTGGACTGCCCCGAGGACGGCGGCGCCGGGCCCGCGTTCGAGGTGATCTACCTCCTGGAGGCCCGCGACGAGCAGGTGGCCCGGCTGCGCACCCGGCTCGACGCGCTCGGCGACTCCCTGGTCGTCGTCGGCGGTGACGGGCTCTGGCACGTCCACGTCCATGTCGACGACGCCGGGGCGGCCGTCGAGGCGGGCGTCGAGGCCGGGCGGCCGTACCGGATCCGGATCACCCACTTCGCCACCGAGAGTGGCCACGACGTCCGCGTCCAGGCCGAACCCGCCCAGCGCGCCGTCGTCGTCGTGGTCCCCGGCGACGGCCTGGCCGGGCTCTGCACCGAGGCCGGCGCCACCACCGTGATCGCCCGCCCCGGCGAACCGCCCGCCAGCGGCGAACTGGTCGACGCGATCCGCCGGGCCCACGCCCGCGAGGTGGTCCTGCTGCCCAACGACGCGGCCCTGCGCCACACCGCGGCCGCCGCCGCCGAACAGGCCAGGACCGAGGGGGTCCGGGTCGCCCTCGTCCCCACCCGTGCCGCCGTCCAGGGCATCGCCGCCCTCGCCGTCCACGAGCCCGACCGCGGCTTCGACGAGGACGTGGTCGCCATGACCGCGGCCGCCGGGGCCACCCGCTACGCCGAACTGGCCGTCGCCGAGCGCCAGTCGTGGACCATGGCGGGCATCTGCCAGGCCGGGGACATCCTCGGCCTGATCGACGGCGACGTGGCCGTGATCGGCGCCGACGTCCCGGGCACCGCCCGCACCGTGCTCGACCGGATGCTGGCGGCGGGCGGCGAACTGGTCACCCTGGTCATCGGCGAGGACGTTCCCGACGCGCTGGCCGACGCGCTGGAGGAGCACGTACGGGAGGGCCACCTCGCCGTGGACACGGTGGTCTACCGGGGCGGCCACCAGCGCGCACCGCTGCTCATCGGCGTCGAGTAGCGGCCCGCCGCCGCGCCCGGCGGACAGCTGTCAGTGCCGTGGTGTGCAATGGATCGCGTGTCCTCGTTCGATGAACCTCTCAAGAAGCTGCTCGGCGGAGCCACCGCGAAGGTGATGGCCGAACACCTCGACCTGCACACGGTCGGTGATCTGCTGCACCACTACCCGCGGCGGTACGAGGAGCGCGGCAAGCTGACCGCGCTGGCCGACCTCCCGCTGGACGAGCACGTCACGGTCGTCGCCCAGGTCGCCGACGCCCGGATCCTGATGTTCAACAACGGCCGGGGCAAACGCCTGGAGGTCACCCTCACCGACGGCAGCGGCCGCCTCCAGCTGGTCTTCTTCGGCCACGGCGTCCACAAGCCGCACAAGGAACTGCTCCCGGGCCGCCAGGCGATGTTCGCGGGCAAGGTCTCCGTCTTCAACCGCAAGATGCAGCTGGCGCACCCCACGTACCAACTGCTCGACGCCTCCGACGCCGACGAGGCCACCGAGGCCGTGGACGCCTTCGCCGGACGGCTGCTGCCGATCTACCCCGCGTGCAAACAGCTCGACTCCTGGCGGATCGCCAAGGCCGTGGACGCCGTGCTGCCGAGCGCCCGGGACGCGGTGGACCCGCTGCCCGCCGCCCTGCGCGAGGGGCGCGGCTTCACCCCCTGCCCGAGGCCCTGCTCAAGGTGCACCGCCCGCAGACCAAGGCGGACATCGAGGACGCCAAGGCCCGCCTCAAATGGGACGAGGCGTTCGTCCTCCAGGTCGCTCTGGCCCGCCGCCGGTACGCCGACACCCAGCTCCCCGCCGCCGCCCGCCGCCCCGTCGCGGACGGCCTGCTCGACGCCTTCGACGCCAAGCTGCCCTTCACCCTCACCGAGGGCCAGGAGAAGGTCAGCAAGGAGATCTTCGACGACCTGGCCACCGAGCACCCCATGCACCGCCTCCTCCAGGGCGAGGTCGGATCGGGCAAGACCATGGTGGCCCTGCGCGCCATGCTCGCCGTGGTCGACGCGGGCGGCCAGGCCGCGATGCTCGCCCCCACCGAGGTCCTCGCCCAGCAGCACCACCGCTCGATCACCGAGATGATGGGGGAGCTGGCCGAGGGCGGCATGCTCGGCGGCTCCGACCGGGGGACCAAGGTCGTCCTGCTCACCGGCTCCATGGGCACGGCAGCCCGCCGTCAGGCCCTGCTCGACCTGGTCACCGGCGAGGCCGGGATCGTCATCGGCACCCACGCCCTCATCGAGGACAAGGTCCAGTTCCACGACCTGGGCCTGGTCGTCGTGGACGAACAGCACCGCTTCGGCGTGGAACAGCGCGACGCCCTGCGATCCAAGGGCAAACAGCCGCCCCACCTCCTCGTCATGACCGCCACCCCCATCCCCCGTACGGTCGCGATGACGGTCTTCGGCGACCTGGAGACCTCCGTCCTGGACCAGCTCCCGGCCGGCCGCTCCCCGATCGCCAGCCATGTCGTCCCCGCCAAGGACAAGCCCCACTTCCTCGCCCGCGCCTGGGAACGCGTCCGCGAGGAGGTGGAGAACGGCCACCAGGCGTACGTGGTCTGCCCCCGCATCGGCGACGACGCGGAGGAGGAGAAGAAGGGCAAGGCCAAGAAGAAGGCCGCCGAGGAGGAGCCGGACAAGCGCCCGCCGCTCGCCGTCCTGGAGATCGCCGACGAACTGCGCAAGGGCGCACTCGCCGGGCTGACCGTCGAAGTGCTGCACGGCCGCATGCACCCCGACGAGAAGGACGACGTCATGCGCCGGTTCGCCGCCGGGGACGTCGACGTCCTGGTCGCCACCACCGTCATCGAGGTCGGCGTCAACGTCCCCAACGCCACCGCCATGGTGATCATGGACGCCGACCGGTTCGGCGTCTCCCAGCTCCACCAGCTCCGCGGCCGCGTCGGCCGTGGCTCCGCCCCAGGGCTCTGCCTGCTGGTCAGCGAGGCCCACGAGGCGAGCCCCGCCCGCGCCCGCCTCTCCGCCGTCGCCGCCACCCTCGACGGCTTCGAGCTCTCCCGGATCGACCTGGAGCAGCGCCGCGAGGGCGACGTGCTGGGCCAGGCCCAGTCCGGGGTGCGCTCCTCGCTGCGGATGCTCACCGTCATCGACGACGAGGAGGTCATCGCCGCCGCCCGCGAGGAGGCCGTCGCGATCGTCGCCGCCGACCCGGAGCTGGAGCACCTGCCGGAGCTGCGCACGGTGCTGGCCGCCCTCCTGGACAAGGACCGCGAGGAGTATCTCGACAAGGGGTGAGCCCCCGGGGCCGTCCTGCCCGGTGCGCGAGCCTCGGGGCCGTCCTGCCGGTGCGGGCCGTACGCCATATCGTGGACGCACGGCCCGCGCCCGTACGCGCGCCCCGATGGACGCCCCCGACCCCGAGGACCCGACACCCATGACCCGCGTGATCGCCGGCTCGGCCGGCGGACGCCGCCTGGCCGTCCCGCCCGGCACCGGCACCCGCCCCACCTCCGACCGAGCGCGCGAGGGCCTCTTCTCCACCTGGCAGGCACTCCTCGGCACCCTGGAGGGGACCCGGGTCGCCGATCTGTACGCCGGATCGGGCGCCGTCGGCCTCGAAGCGCTCTCCCGCGGCGCGGTCCACGCCCTGCTCGTGGAGGCCGACCCGAAGGCCGTCCGCACCGTCCGCGACAACGTCCGCACCCTCGGCCTCCCGGGCGCCGACGTCCGTACCGGCAAAGCCGAACAGATCGTGACAGGAACGGCGCCCGCGGACCCGTACGACATCGTCTTCCTCGACCCGCCGTACGCCGTCACCGACGACGATCTTCGCGAGATCCTGCTCACACTCCGTGCTCAGGGGTGGCTCGCCGGCGATGCGCTCGTCACCGTGGAACGCAGCACCCGGGGCGGAGAATTCGGCTGGCCCGCCGGATTCGAGCCAGTGCGGTCCCGTCGCTACGGCGAGGGAACGCTTTGGTACGGTCGCGCCGCCGCTACGTGCGAAGACGCACGATGACCGGACCGGAGAGCGAGGGAATCACAGTGCGCCGCGCCGTCTGTCCGGGGTCGTTCGACCCCATCACCAACGGACATCTCGACATCATCGGACGAGCCTCGAAGCTGTACGACGTGGTGCACGTGGCGGTGATGATCAACCAGTCCAAGAAGGGGCTGTTCACCGTCGAGGAGCGGATCGAGCTGATCCGCGAGGTCACCGCCGACTTCGGCAACGTCGAGGTGGAGTCCTTCCACGGCCTGCTGGTCGACTTCTGCAAGCAGCGGGAGATCCCGGCGATCGTGAAGGGCCTGCGGGCCGTCAGCGACTTCGACTACGAGTTGCAGATGGCCCAGATGAACAACGGCCTCTCCGGCGTCGAGACGCTCTTCGTGCCGACCAACCCGACGTACAGCTTCCTGTCGTCCTCGCTGGTCAAGGAGGTGGCGACCTGGGGCGGCGATGTCTCCCACCTGCTGCCGCCGACCGTCCACGAGGCGCTCGTGAAGCGGCTCGGCGAACGCTGAGGCACTGACGGGCCGTCACCAGGTGTCGGGCGGCGGCCGACTGGCCTTACAGTCGTCCCGTCCGTCTCCAACGGAGCAGCAGCTTCAACAGAGCAGCAGAGAGTGGCGAGCACACGGTGGACGTGCAGAAGAAGCTCGACGAGATCGTCGAAGCGGTCGGGAGCGCCCGATCCATGCCCATGTCGGCCTCGTGCGTGGTCAACCGCGCCGAGCTGCTCGCCATGCTCGAAGAGGTGCGCCAGGCCCTGCCGGGCTCCCTCGCCCAGGCCCAGGAGCTGATCGGCGGCCAGGAGCAGTTCGCCGAGCAGGCCCGCCAGGAGGCCGAGCGGATCATCGAGTCGGCCCACGCCCAGCGCGCCTCGCTGATCTCCGAGACCGAGATCGCCCGGCAGTCGCAGAGCGAGGCCGACCGGATCCTGTCCGAGGCCCGCCGCGAGGCCGAGGAGGTCCGGGCCGAGGCCGACGACTACGTCGACAGCAAGCTCGCCAACTTCGAGGTCGTCCTCACCAAGACCATCGGCTCCGTGGACCGGGGCCGCGAGAAGCTCCTCGGCCGCGGTCGGGGCCTGGACGAGCAGGGCTACGAGGACCCCGACTTCACCGAGGCCCCCGAGCGCAGTGCCGACCCGGAAACGCTGAAGCAGCGGGCCGACGCGTACGTCGACGCCAAGTTCGGCGCCTTCGAGGCCGTGCTCGCGGGGACCCTGGAGGCGGTCGGCCGCGGCCGGCAGAAGCTGCACGGCCGGGTCGCCACCGACGACCTCGGCGCGCACATCGCCGCCCAGGACGCCGCGGCCGGCCAGGGCCACACCAGCGACGCCGACTATCTGGCCGGTCTCGCCGAGCTGGCCACCCCCGAACCGCAGCAGACGCCCCAGCAGCCCGCCTACCCGGCGCAGCCGCCGGCCGAGCCGAGCTACGCGCAGGCCGCCTACGGCTACCAGGAGCAGCCCCTCCAGCAGGGCGTCCAGGACGCGTACGGCTACCAGCAGCAGCCCGACCCGTACGCGGCGTACCAGCAGCACGGCGGCTACGACCCGAACGGCTACCCGCCCCAGCCCACCGGCCAGCCCGACTACGGCTGGCAGCAGCAGCCCCAGCAGCCCCAGCAGCCCCAGCAGCACGGGCACGGGCAGGGCCACGCGCCCGACCAGCAGGGCGGCGGCGCGCTGGACGAGACCAGCCTCTTCGACACCAGCATGATCGACCTGGAACAGCTGCGCCGGTACGAACAGGGTCGCTGACCCCGGCGGGGCTGCCCCGATTGGGTGCTGAGCGGTCCGTCCAGTATCCTGAATCCTCGGTCGCACATAGGTCCGCGATTCCGGCTGCCCGTTTCGTCTACGAATCGGGGCCATTTGACTCCGGACCGTAGACGGCCCCTCCTTCGCAGTACGACACCCATGATTCTGAAAGCAGGAAAAGCCCTGAACGGCCACCTCGACCACCGCAACCCTCTCGTGTTCGATACGCACGAGCTGGGCCGGCGTCCCGGTGCCATGAAGCGGCTGTCCCGCTCGGTGGAAGCACCCGGTTCACCGGTCCTGGGCATCGACGGCGTCATCGGCGTGCCGGAAGGCGCACCCGTGGAGCTGGACCTCCGCCTCGAATCGGTCATGGAAGGGGTGCTTGTCACAGGCACCGCCCGTGCGACCGCCGAGGGGGAGTGCGTAAGGTGTCTGGAGCCGCTGACCGTAGAGGTCGACGCGGACTTCCAGGAAATGTTCTCGTACCCTGACGCCGATGACCGGGGCCGCAGCAGTGCGGCGGAACCGGCCGACGACGCCGAGGACGACGAGGACAGGTTCTTTCTCGAGGACGGCTTGTTCGACCTCGAACCCATGCTGCGTGACGCGGTAGTGCTCGCACTGCCCATGCAGCCGGTGTGCTCGGAGGACTGCGCCGGTCTGTGTTCCGAATGCGGAATCAGGCTGGACGAGAATCCGGGCCACCACCACGACGCCGTCGACATCCGTTGGGCGGCACTGCAAGGACTCGCCGAGACCGTTCAGGACGGCGAGAAGGACAACATGGGCGGCGCCGAACCGGGCGTCGACGAGAAGCAGGAGAAGTAGCCGTGGCTGTTCCGAAGCGGAAGATGTCGCGCAGCAACACGCGCCACCGCCGGTCGCAGTGGAAGGCTGCGGTCCCCACCCTGGTTTCGTGCGAGCGTTGCCAGGAGCCCAAGCTCCAGCACATTGCGTGCCCGAGCTGCGGCACCTACAACAAGCGCCAGGTCCTCGAGGTCTGAGCGGCTGGTGAGAGGCCCGATGTCTGAGTTGTCCAGCGCCAAGAAGCAGGCAGACAACGTCAACACAGCCTCGTCCCACACGCTTCTGGAAGGGCGGCTCGGGTATCACCTCGAGTCCGCCCTTCTGGTGCGTGCGCTGACCCACCGTTCCTACGCATACGAGAACGGCGGCCTGCCCACCAACGAGCGGCTCGAATTCCTCGGGGATTCGGTGCTCGGCCTGGTGGTCACGGACACGCTGTACCGCACCCACCCCGACCTGCCCGAAGGCCAGCTGGCCAAGTTGCGGGCCGCGGTGGTCAACTCGCGTGCGCTGGCGGAAGTGGGCCGCGGCCTCGAACTCGGCTCCTTCATCCGGCTCGGCCGCGGTGAAGAGGGCACGGGGGCCGGGACAAGGCTTCCATCCTCGCCGACACACTGGAAGCAGTGATCGGCGCGGTCTATCTCGACCAGGGCCTCAGCGCGGCCTCGGAGCTGGTCCACCGGCTCTTCGACCCGCTGATCGACAGGTCCTCGAACCTCGGCGCCGGCCTGGACTGGAAGACCAGCCTCCAGGAACTCACCGCGAGCGAGAGCCTCGGAGTCCCCGAGTACCTCGTCACGGAGACCGGCCCGGATCACGAGAAGACCTTCACTGCTGCCGCTCGCGTCGGTGGTGTCTCGTACGGCACCGGCACCGGCCGTAGCAAGAAGGAAGCGGAGCAGCAGGCGGCCGAGTCCGCCTGGCGCGAGATCAGCGCCGCCGCAGAGGCGCGGCAGGCCGCGGAGAAGTCCGCGGCCGACGGAGGGGCCGCCGACACCCCTGCCGACCCGTCGCCGAACACGGACGCCGCTCCGGCCTGAAGCTGTACGAGAACCCCTCGGTGCCCAGCGCGCCGGGGGTTTTCCCTGTCCAGGGGCGGCTCCCGGATCGCTGTGGTCACCGCGATCACCTTGGTCACCGCGTTTTCGCCCGCCCCGTCCCCCGTACTACCGTCGATGTGTCTGGAGTGGTGCACCGTGCCCGAGCTGCCCGAGGTCGAAGTCGTCCGCAGGGGACTTGAGCGCTGGGTCAGCGGCCGCACCGTCACCGAGGTCGAGGTCCTGCACCCGCGCTCGGTCCGCCGGCACCTCGCGGGCGGCGTCGACTTCGCCGCCCGGCTCCGCGGGGCCCGCTTCGGTCCGGCGATGCGGCGCGGCAAGTACCTCTGGGTACCGATCGAGGAGGCATCCGCCTCACTGCTGGGCCACCTCGGGATGAGCGGACAGCTGCTGGTGCAGCCCGCGGACGCGCCCGACGAGAAGCACCTGCGGATCCGGATGCGGTTCGACGACGCGCTCGGCACCGAACTGCGCTTCGTCGACCAGCGCACCTTCGGCGGGCTCTCGCTGCACGGCAACACCCCCGACGGACTGCCCGACACCATCGCGCACATCGCCCGGGACCCGCTCGACCCGCTCTTCGACGACGCCGCGTTCCACACGGCCCTGCGCCTGCGCCGTACGACGGTCAAGCGCGCGCTCCTGGACCAGTCGCTGATCAGCGGCGTCGGCAACATCTACGCCGACGAGGCGCTCTGGCGGGCCAAGCTGCACTACGACCGGCCGACCGCGACCCTGACCCGCCCCAAGTCCGCCGAACTGCTCGGCCACGCCCGCGACGTCATGAACGCGGCCCTCGCCCAGGGCGGCACCAGCTTCGACAGCCTGTACGTCAACGTGAACGGCGAGTCCGGCTACTTCGACCGGTCGCTCGACGCGTACGGCCGGGAGGGCGAGCCCTGCAACCGGTGCGGTACCCCGATGCGCCGCCGCGCCTGGATGAACCGCTCCAGCTACTACTGCCCGCGCTGTCAGCGCCCGCCGCGCGCCTCGTCGTAACGCGCCCGGGAGGCCAGGACCTCGCCCATCCGCCCCTCGACGCAGTGGATGAGGCCGAGGAGCTTCTCGGCGACCTCGCGGCCGAACGGGGTGAGCTCGTAGTCCACCCGGGGCGGGTTCACCGGCTGGGCCTCCCGCAGGACGAGCCCGTCCCGCTCCAGGGCGTGCAGGGTCTGGGAGAGCATCTTCTCGCTGACCCCGTCGACCCGGCGGCGCAGTTCGTTGAACCGGAGGCTCTCCTCGTACAGCGCGCCGATCGTCAGACCGCCCCAGCGCCCGGTGACGTGTTCCAGCGTCGAGCGCGAGGGGCACGCGCGCGAGAAGACGTCGAACGCGAGGCTGTCGAAGCTGTCCGTACCCGTGCTGTCCGTACCCGTATCGCTGGCCATACCAAAGCTTACTCCCGTACAGCGCTCACCCCGAGGGAGCGCTGTACGGGAGAAAGACGACCTGGCGGGACGGTCAGAAGCCGAAGTTCTGGACCCACCACGGGCCGCCGGAGCCCTCGTGGACGCCGATCCCGATGGTCTTGTAGTCGCAGTTGAGAATGTTCGCCCGGTGGCCTTCGCTGTTCATCCAGCCCTCCATCACGGCCTGGGCGTCCGCCTGGCCGCGGGCGATGTTCTCCGCCGCCAGCCCCTGGACGCCCGCCTGCGCGGCGCGGTCCCAGGGGGTGTCGCCGTCCGGGTCCGTGTGGTCGAAGAAGCCGCGGGCCGCCATGTCCTCGCTGAAGTTCTGGGCGAGCGAGGTCAGCGGGGCGCTGGTGGTCAGGGGGAGCAGCCGACCTTCGCGCGCTCCTGGTTCACCAGGGCCAGCACCTCGCCGCGTGCGGAGGCGTCGGTCGGGGAAGGGCTCGGCTTCTTGCTGGGCGGCGGGGCGGTGGAGGTCTTCGGCGACGCGGGGGCCTTGCTCGCCGGGGCGGAGCTCTTCTCAGGGGCGGTGGTGGGGGCCTTCGACTTCTTCGACGGGGTGGCGGCCGGCTTCTTCGACGTGGAGGGTGCGGCCGACTTCGACGGGGCCTTGGAGGTCTTCGAAGCCGAGGGGGTCTTGGACGGCGACTTCGACGGAGACGTGCTCGGCGCCCCGGGGCGCTCGCTGCCCCGGTCGGCGGGGGAGGAGGACCGGTCGGCCGGGGCGGTGGAGCTGCCGCCCTGCGTCAGCAGGTCCGGAGCGCCGCCGGTGCGCACCTGGTCGGAGGCGGTGGTGTTGCCGGTGGTGTACGTGTCGCCGCCGGGGATCAGACCCGAGGCGACGGCCACCGCTCCGACGGCCACAGCCGCCGAGACGCCGAGGAGCCCGGTCCGGATCGGCACGGCGGACTTCTTCCGGCGCGTGCCCCGGCGCCGGGAAGCGGCCCCGGCCGCGGGTTCTTCAGCGGCGGGGCCTGCGGCGGATCGTCGGTGGCGTCCCATGCGCTGTGCCTTCCTGATACTCCGGACGCCGCCTGCGACGTCACGCGATTGCCCCGTTTGCTGAACGGCCCCGATGATCGAATGCGATCGACGCGAAGCGAATGTCACTTGATCGACTTTCCGTCGATGACCGTCCGATACTCACCCGATCGAGTGAGGCTGTTGCGACGGGACTGTAGCCCATGGGCGAAAGGGGGCGGCGTGCTTCTTGAGCAATTGGCCGGTTAGCGTTCGGGCATGAACGAAGAAGCACGCCTCGTCGTCTGGGTACGCGGCCGAGTACAGCAAGTAGGCTTCCGTTGGTTCACCAGGGCAAACGCTTTGGAGATCGGCGGCCTCATCGGGTTCGCCCTCAATCTCGACGACGGCCGGGTGCAGATCGTCGCCGAGGGCCGGCGTGAGAATTGCCACCGTCTGCTGGAGTGGCTGCGGTCCGACGACACACCCGGGCGCGTGGACGGAGTCACTGAGATCTGGGACACCCCGCGCGGTGGATACGACGGATTCGCCATCCGCTGATCCCGCCCCGGAGCGAGGGCTTCCGATCCGCTCCGTGAACGCCGTGCGCCGAACGGTCACGGGAACGTCCGCTCGGCCCCCGCACCCGAAATGACCTGCGACGGGACCCGGCGGCGATCGATGGTTGCCAGAAGCGGAATGTCGTGCAAGGCTGCGGCATTGACGAAGATCCGCGCACCCCTCGGGGTCCCGCAGGAGAGTCGCGCCGCATGATCGTCCGGCCGCGCGCCCCCGGGACACCCGGGTACACAGGGTGTGATCGTGTTGACCGTCAAACTTTTTGGTGAGACGCTGAAAACCCCGCGCACCTTAGCTGTTCGGTAGAGCTGATAAGCAGCAGAACCGCAGTGGTGACAGAGCCCTGCCGAGCACCGCGGGTGCGATCCCCTGACGACCCACACCGCATCGGTCGGTCACTCATTGTGGAGGACCATCCATCATGGCAAAGGCGCTTCTCGGTTACGTCGGCGGTTCCGACCCGCGACTCCTCGCCGAGATGCGACGGCTCCAGCAGCGCGTCCAGGACCTGGAATCCGAGCTCACCCGAATCCAGGACGAGAACGACGCACTCAACGCCGCCGCCCAGCACCAGGAGTCGCTGCTCGACAGCATCGACATCGACGTACCCCAGGGCGAGCCTGCGCTGACCTGACCGTCACGGCCCCTTCGGGCCGGTCGGGCCGGGCACGCTCAGTAGCCTCGGAATCTCTCTGATCCGTCCTGCGTCACGGATCGCCGTCCCCGGACACCGGGGTCTCCGCACCGCCGGGGATGCCGATGTCCGGTCGTACGACGATGCACCGCGCGGGCCACAGTTGCAGGAACGGCGACGCGGGCTGCACCGCGACGTCATCAAGATTCACAGGGACGCTTCGGCGTCCCTTTTCTTTGCCCGAAGGCCACCCCCGGACCCGCCCCCTTCGCTTACCGTCTGATGTGCCCTGCACCTTCATCAGCGAAACCGAGAGCGAAAGGTAGAGTCCGGCGGCGTGCACCTCAAGGCCCTGACCCTGCGTGGTTTCAAATCGTTCGCGTCCGCCACCACCCTGCGGTTCGAACCGGGGATCACCTGCGTCGTCGGACCCAACGGATCCGGCAAATCCAATGTGGTGGACGCGCTCTCCTGGGTCATGGGGGAACAAGGGGCCAAATCCCTGCGCGGCGGCAAGATGGAAGACGTGATCTTCGCCGGGACGACCGGACGGCCGCCGCTCGGCCGCGCGGAAGTGTCGCTGACCATCGACAATTCCGACGGCGCATTGCCCATCGAGTACGCCGAAGTGACGATCACTCGGATCATGTTCCGCAATGGCGGCAGCGAATACCAGATCAATGGCGACACCTGCCGGCTGCTCGACATCCAGGAACTCCTCTCCGACTCCGGTATCGGGCGCGAGATGCACGTCATCGTCGGGCAGGGCCAGTTGGACTCCGTTCTGCACGCCGACCCGATGGGCCGCCGGGCCTTCATCGAGGAGGCCGCGGGCGTTCTCAAGCACCGCAAGCGGAAAGAGAAGGCGCTGCGGAAGCTGGACGCGATGGGCGCCAACCTGGCCCGGGTCCAGGACCTCACCGACGAACTGCGCCGCCAGCTCAAGCCGCTCGGGCGGCAGGCCGCCGTGGCCCGACGGGCCGCCGTCATCCAGGCCGACCTGCGCGACGCCCGGCTCCGGCTCCTCGCCGACGACCTGGTGACCCTGCGGGACGCGCTGCGCGACGAGATCGCCGACGAGGCGGAGCTGAAGAAGCGCAAGGACGCGGCCGAGGCCGAGCTGAAGACGGCTCTCTTCCGCGAGGCCGAGCTGGAGGGCGAGGTGCGCCGGCTCGCGCCCCGGCTCCAGCGCGCCCAGCAGACCTGGTACGAGCTCTCCCAGCTCGCCGAGCGGGTCCGCGGCACGGTCTCGCTGGCCGACGCCCGAGTCCGCAGCGCCTCCGAGCCACCCGCCGAGGAGCGCCGCGGCCGGGACCCCGAGGACCTGGAGCGCGAGGCGGCCCGGATCCGCGAGCAGGAGGCGGAGCTGACGGCGGCCCTGGAGGCGGCCGAGCACGCGCTGGAGGACACCGTCGCCCACCGCGCCGACCTGGAACGCGAGCTGGCCGCCGAGGAGCGCCGGCTCAAGGACGCGGCCCGCGCCATCGCCGACCGGCGCGAAGGGCTCGCCCGGCTGAACGGCCAGGTCAACGCGGCCCGCAGCCGGGCCGGTTCCGCCCAGGCCGAGATCGACCGGCTGGCAGCCTCCCGCGACGAGGCCCAGGAGCGCGCGGTCGCCGCCCAGGAGGAGTACGAGCAGCTCAAGGCCGAGGTCGACGGACTGGACGGGGTCGACGAACAGCTGACCGCCCGCCACGAGGAGGCCAAGCGGGCCCTGGCCGACGCCCAGGCCGCCCACAGCACGGCCCGCGACGAGGCCACCGCCGCCGAGCGCCGGCGGGCGGCGGTCGCCGCCCGGCACGAGGCGCTGGCCCTGGGGCTCCGCCGCAAGGACGGCACGGGCGCGCTGCTCGGCGCCCGGGACCGGCCGGCCGGACTCCTCGGCCCCGCCGCCGAACTGCTGACCGTCGAGCCCGGGTACGAGATCCCGGTCGCGGCCGCCCTCGGCACGGCGGCGGACGCGCTGGCCGTCACGGACCCGGCCACGGCGGCCGACGCGATCAGGCTCCTGCGCGAACGGGACGCGGGGCGCGCGGCGATGCTGCTGGGCGGGGTGGCCGGCGGCGCTCCGGAGACCCGGCCCCACCACGTACCGGAGCAGTCCGGCGAGCCGGCGGCCGGGCGGGACGAGCCGGGTGGCCAGGTGCCCGTACCGGGGCGACCCGGTGAGCACGCGGCCGTGCCGGGGCGGCCCGGTGACCAGGTGCCCCCGCCTGAGCGGTCCGGCGGGCAGGCCCCCGTACCCGAACAACCCGGTGAGCAGGCGCCGGTACGGGACGAGGCTCCGCACTCCGCGCCCGCCGTGCTGCCCGGCCGGGGCGGCGCTCCCGGCGAACCCGCGTCCGCCGTCGGTCCGGGCACCGCCCCGGCAGGTCCCGGCGAACCCGCCTCCGCGCCCGCAGGCCCGCACCATGTCCGGCCCGGGACGACCACCGTCCTCGCCCCGCCCGCCGTCGCCGATCTCGTCCGCGGGCCCGCCGCGCTCGTCGGGGCCGTCCGTCGCCTCGTCACGGGGATGGTGGTCGTCGCGACGCTGGAGGACGCCGAGGAACTGGTCGCCGCGCAGCCCGGGCTGACCGCGGTGACCGGGGAGGGGGACGTCCTCTCCGCCCACTTCGCGCACGGCGGGTCGGCCGGGGCGCCCAGTCTGCTGGAGGTGCAGGCCTCCGTCGACGAGGCCGCCGCCGAGCTGGCCGACCTGGCCGTACGGTGCGAGGAACTGGCCGAGGCCCAGCGCCTGGCGGGGGAGCGGCGCACCGGACAGGCCGCGCTCGTCGAGGAGCTGGGGGAGCGCCGCCGGGCGGCCGAGCGGGAGAAGTCCGGGTTCGCCCAGCAGCTCGGGCGGCTCGCCGGGACGGCCCGGAGCGCGGCGGGCGAGGCCGAGCGCATGACCGCATCCGCCGCCCGCGCCCAGGAAGCCCTGGAACGGGCGACCGAGGAGGCCGAGGAGCTGGCCGAGCGGCTGCTGGTCGCCGAGGAGACTCCGGCCGAGGAGGAGCCCGACACCTCCGTGCGGGACCGGCTCGCCGCCGACGGGGCCAACGCCCGCCAGACCGAGATGGAGGCCCGGCTCCAGGCCCGTACGCACGAGGAGCGGGTCAAGGCGCTGGCCGGGCGCGCCGATGCGCTGGACCGGGCCGCCCGGACCGAACGTGAGGCCCGCGCCCGTGCCGAACAGCGCCGGGCCCGGCTGCGGTACGAGGCCGAGGTCGCCTCCGCCGTCGCCTCGGGCGCCCGTCAGCTGCTGGCGCACGTCGAGGTGTCCCTCGTACGGGCCGACGAGGAGCGGACGTCGGCCGAGGCGGCGAAGGGCGAGCGGGAGCGCGAGCTGGCCGTCGAGCGCGACCGGGGCCGGGAGCTGAAGGGCGAGCTGGACAAGCTCACCGACTCGGTCCACCGGGGTGAGGTGCTGGGGGCCGAGAAGCGGCTGCGGATCGAGCAGTTGGAGACGAAGGCCCTGGAGGAACTGGGCGTGGAGCCCGCGGGGCTGGTCTCCGAGTACGGCCCCGACCAGCTCGTGCCGCCGTCGCCCGCCGCCGAGGGCGAGGAGCTGCCGGAGGATCCGGAGCACCCGCGCAACCAGCCGAAGCCGTACCGGCGGCCCGAGCAGGAGAAGCGGCTGCGGTCGGCCGAACGGGCGTACCAGCAACTCGGGAAGGTGAATCCGCTCGCGCTGGAGGAGTTCTCGGCACTGGAGGAACGGCACAAGTTCCTGTCCGAGCAGCTTGAAGACCTGAAGAAGACCCGGGCCGATCTGCTCCAGGTGATCAAGGAGGTCGACGAGCGGGTCGAGCAGGTCTTCACCGAGGCCTACCACGACACCGCCCGGCAGTTCGAGGGCGTCTTCTCGCGGCTCTTCCCCGGCGGCGAGGGCCGGCTCATCCTCACCGACCCGGACAACATGCTGACCACCGGCGTGGACGTCGAGGCCCGCCCGCCGGGCAAGAAGGTGAAGCGGCTCTCCCTGCTCTCGGGCGGCGAGCGGTCCCTGACGGCGGTGGCGTTGCTGGTCTCGATCTTCAAGGCCCGGCCCAGCCCGTTCTACGTGATGGACGAGGTCGAGGCCGCGCTCGACGACACGAACCTCCAGCGGCTGATCCGGATCATGGAAGAGCTCCAGGAGAGCTCGCAGCTGATCGTGATCACCCACCAGAAGCGGACGATGGAGGTCGCCGACGCGCTGTACGGCGTGTCCATGCAGGGCGACGGGGTCTCGAAGGTCATCAGCCAGCGGCTGCGCTGACTTCTGGCCGAATCATCAGAGGTTCAACGCACCTTTTCCGCGCCTCGGGGTACACGGCACCGGACCCGCTGTTTGACTTCGTTTCTTGAACGCATAACCTCTGCGAAGTTGATTTGGTCTTCAAGTGGTGGCGAGCCGGATGGTGTGCGCCACTGGGAAGGCTCACACCCCACGTCTGACCCCCGGCCAGGCATCAGGAGTTCACGTGACCAGCAGCACAGCGAACGGACCCGAGTCCGGGGCGAGGGCGGCCCACCCGGACCACCTCGGCCATGTCATCTTCATCACCGCGGCCGCGGCGATGGGCGGCTTCCTCTTCGGCTACGACAGCTCCGTCATCAACGGCGCCGTCGAGGCGATCCGCGACCGGTACGACATCGGTTCCGGAACGCTCGCCCAGGTCATCGCCATCGCGCTGATCGGCTGTGCGATCGGCGCCGCCACCGCGGGCCGGATCGCGGACCGGATCGGCCGCATCCGCTGTATGCAGATCGCCTCGGTGCTCTTCACCGCCAGCGCGATCGGCTCCGCGCTGCCGTTCGCGCTCTGGGACCTGGCGCTGTGGCGCATCATCGGCGGCTTCGCCATCGGCATGGCCTCCGTGATCGGCCCGGCCTACATCGCCGAGGTCTCCCCGCCCGCCTACCGCGGCCGGCTCGGCTCCTTCCAGCAGGCCGCGATCGTCATCGGCATCGCGATCTCCCAGCTGGTCAACTACGCCGTCCTGCAGATCGCGGACGGCGACCAGCGCGGCGAGATCCTGGGCCTGGAGGCCTGGCAGTGGATGCTCGGCGTGATGGTCGTCCCGGCCATCCTGTACGGACTCCTCTCCTTCGCCATCCCCGAGTCCCCGCGCTTCCTCATCTCGGTCGGCAAGAAGGCCGAGGCCCGCAAGATCCTCGAAGAGGTCGAGGGCGACAAGATCGACCTCGACGCGCGCGTCACCGAGATCGAGACCGCCATGCACCGCGAGCACAAGTCCTCCTTCAAGGACCTGCTCGGCAACCGCTTCTTCTTCCTGCCGATCGTCTGGGTCGGCATCGGCCTCTCGATGTTCCAGCAGCTCGTCGGCATCAACGTGGCGTTCTACTACTCGGCGACGCTCTGGCAGTCCGTCGGCATCGACCCGACCGACTCGTTCTTCTACTCGTTCACCACGTCGATCATCAACATCATCGGCACGGTGATCGCGATGGTGCTGGTCGACCGGGTGGGCCGCAGGCCGCTCGCCCTCGTCGGCTCCGTCGGTATGGCGGTCGCGCTCGCCGTCGAGGCCTGGGCCTTCTCCGCCGACCTGGTCGACGGCAAGCTCCCCACCGCCCAGGGCGCCACGGCGCTGGTCGCCGCCCACGTCTTCGTGCTCTTCTTCGCCCTGTCGTGGGGCGTCGTCGTCTGGGTCTTCCTGGGCGAGATGTTCCCGAACCGCCTGCGCGCCGCCGCCCTCGGCGTCGCCGTCTTCGCGCAGTGGATGGCCAACTGGGCGATCACCGCGAGCTTCCCGAGCCTGGCCGACTGGAACCTCTCCGGGACGTACATCATCTACGCCTGCTTCGCCGTGCTCTCGATCCCCTTCGTGCTCAAGTTCGTGAAGGAGACCAAGGGCAAGACGCTGGAGGAGATGGGCTGACCCCCGCACGGGAGGAGACGGGCCCATCCCCGCTGCCCCTCTCCTCTTCACCGACGGCCCCGGCTCACCCCTGAGCCGGGGCCGTCGGCCTTTCCGGGGCCAGGGCCCCGCAGAACAGCCGCAGGCTCCGCCACCCCTCCTCCACCGGCATCCCGCCGCACAGCGGATGCAGCACCAGCGAATCCGCCTCCTCGCCCACCAGCTCGTCCGGCGTGACGATCCGGTACACCCCCTCCTCGCGCAGCTCCGCCACCGTCGTCGCCGCCGAGCGCACCGCCGAGCGGATGTCCTTGGACTGCCAGGAGGCGTACGTCCGCGCCTCGTGCAGCAGGTGCTCCCCGTACAGCCCCCACGTCCGCTCCGGGTCCTCGGAGACGTGCAGCAGCGGGGTGCGCTCCGCGGGCATCATGCAGAAGCCCTCCGTCCCGTGCTCGGCACACTGCTCCTGGTAGTACGCCTCCAGCTCCGGCAGATGCGCGCTCGGGAACAGCGGCAGCCCCAGCCGGGCCGCCCGCCGCGCCGCCGCCCGCGAGCTGCCGCCGACCAGCAGCATCGGGTGCGGCCGCGTGTACGGGCGCGGGGTGACCCGTGCCGTCCGGCCCCGGTACGGGAACGGTTCCCCGGTCCACGCGGCCAGCAGTGTCTCCAGCAGCTCGTCCTGGAGCCGGCCGCGCCGGCCCCACTCGACCCCGGCCCGCTCGTACTCCTCCGGCCGGTAGCCGATCCCCGCCACCGTCACCAGGCGGCCCGCGCTCAGCAGGTCCAGCACCGCGATGTCCTCCGCGAGCCGCAGCGGATCGTGCAGCGGCCCGATGATCGCCGAGACGGTGACCGCGATCCGGCGGGTGGCGCCGAAGACCGCTCCGGCGAAGGTGAACGGGGAGGGCAGCCAGGAGTTCGCCACCCCGTGGTGCTCCTCGGTCTGCACGGTGTCGACGCCGTGCTCGTCCGCGTACGCCGCCATCTCCAGGGCGGCGCGGTAGCGGGCCGAGAGCGATACGGGGGTGGCGTCGGGCTCGACGAGATTGAACCGGACCACTGTGAAGGCCATCGGGGGTGTCCCTTCGCCGGAGCGGGCGGATGGGCGGCTGTACGGGCGGACGGGCGGGCGCACCGTACCTGACGAGGCGTCAGATGTGTAGGGGGTCGCGTCCGTATTGCGGCCAAAAGGTGCATAGGGGGTCCGCCGGATCGCCGGGGGCTGCCGGGGCAGCACCTCCGGGACGGCCGTGGCCGATACTGGACGGGTTATGGAACTCGTCGAAATCGTCATCCTCGCTGTAGTCATCGCCCTGGTCGCTGTCGGCCTGGTCGGCGGGCTCGTGGTCGGCAGCCGCAAGAAGAAGCAGCTGCCGCCCCCGCCGTCGTCCACGCCGACCATCACTCCTCCCGCCGAACCGCAGGTCGGCGAGGAGGCCGAGACGCCGCGCGACGAAGCGCGGCGCACCATCGACGAAGTCGGCCTCCCGGACGCCACCGCGCCCGTGGAGGAGGAGGCTCCGGTCGCCGAGGCCCCCGCGCTGGAGGTCCCCGAGCCCACCGCCGGCCGGCTCGTCCGCCTGCGGGCCCGGCTCGCCCGCTCGCAGAACTCGCTCGGCAAGGGCCTCCTCACCCTGCTCTCCCGGGACAACCTGGACGAGGACACCTGGGAGGAGATCGAGGACACCCTCCTCACCGCAGACGTCGGCGTCGCCCCCACCCAGGAACTGGTCGAGCGGCTCCGCGAGCGCGTCCGCGTGCTCGGCACCCGCACCCCGGAAGAGCTGCGCACCCTGCTCCGCGAGGAGCTGATCACCCTGCTCGGCCCGGACTTCGACCGCGAGGTCAAGACCGAGGGCGGCGCGGAGACCCCCGGCGTCGTCATGGTCGTCGGCGTCAACGGCACCGGCAAGACCACCACCACCGGCAAGCTGGCCCGGGTGCTCGTCGCCGACGGCCGCAGCGTGGTGCTCGGCGCGGCCGACACCTTCCGCGCCGCCGCCGCCGACCAGCTCCAGACCTGGGGCGAGCGCGTCGGAGCCCGTACGGTCCGGGGACCCGAGGGCGGCGACCCGGCGTCGATCGCCTACGACGCGGTCAAGGAAGGCATCGCCGAGGGCGCGGACGTCGTCCTGATCGACACCGCGGGCCGGCTGCACACCAAGACCGGGCTCATGGACGAGCTGGGCAAGGTCAAGCGCGTCGTGGAGAAGCACGGCCCGCTGGACGAGATCCTCCTCGTCCTGGACGCCACCACCGGGCAGAACGGTCTCGTCCAGGCCCGGGTGTTCGCGGAGGTCGTGGACATCACCGGCATCGTCCTCACCAAGCTCGACGGCACCGCCAAGGGCGGCATCGTCATCGCGGTCCAGCGCGAGCTGGGCGTCCCGGTGAAGCTGATCGGCCTCGGCGAGGGTCCGGACGACCTCGCCCCGTTCGAGCCGGGCGCCTTCGTGGACGCCCTGATCGGCGACTGACCCACCCCGCGATCCGGTACGGCGGACGGGCGGCGGCTCCTTGGGGAGCCCGCCGCCCGTCCGCCGTTTCCCCGGCTTCTACGAGCGGTGGCAGACGTACGCCAGGGTCCCCAGCAGCAGCCGCGCCTGCGGGGAGCGGCCGCCGTGTCCAGCACCGGGGGCCGCAGCCAGCGGACCGGGCCGAGGCCGCCGAGGTCGGAGGGCGGGGCGGTGATGTGCGCCCCCGGGCCCAGGGCGCGCAGATCCAGGCCCGCGTCGTCCCAGCCCATCCGGTAGAGCAGCTCCGGCAGCTCGGCGGCGGCCCCGGGGGCGACGAAGAACTGCGCCCGCCCGGTCGGCGTCACCGTGACCGGGCCCAGCGGCAGCCCCATCCGCTCCATCCGCACCAGCGCCCGCCGGCCGGCCTGCTCCGCGACGTCCAGGACGTCGAAGGAGCGGCCCACCGGAAGCAGCATCGCGGCGCCCGGTGTCCGCGCCCAGGCGTCCGCCGCGCGGTCCAGGCCGGTGCCCGCCGGGACCTCCCCGGCGAAGCCCAGCGGGTGGGCGCCGGGGGAGGGGCACACAGGGTCGCCGCACGAGCAGGCGCCGGCCTCGGCCCGTGCCCCGGGCGCCACCGCCCAGCCCCACAGTCCTGTGTACTCGGCCACTGCCGTGCCCTCGGTGCCGCGGTGGCGTCGCCGCGCACCGGATCGCATCTCCCGGATGCCGCCGATCGTGAAGCCCATGCCCCCTCCAACGGGTACGGCTCGCCGGTGGTTACGACCCGCGTCGCTCGGGTAACCCTCCGTCGCTGCTGCTCGATCGAGTGGCGTGCGCGGTGGTGTGAGACGGAGTGCGACACGGTGTACGCGCCCCCGAGTGCTTCCGTGCGCTCGCCCTCGGTGCTGATTCTTCAAGTCAAGCGCGCGCAGCGGCAGTCGGGTTCATTCGAAGGGGTGGCGAATGGTGGCGTTTCTTCAATCCCCCTCGCGAGAGGGGTGATCGTAGGATTACCGTCGGTACACGAACTCTGGGAGTATGTGCACCCGCGGGTATGCCCCAGGCAACCCGATTTCCTGTTCGAGGGCATCCAACTCCCGTACGGACAGCACCGATGCACGGCATTCTGATAATGGTTCGCGCGATGAGGTTTCAGCGGGATGGGGGCGTTCCAGTGAGTGGCAGCGGCGCAGGCGACACGGATGCCGGCAAGCGTCCCAACGAGCAGTTGGGCTCGTGGTTCGTGCGCAGTGGCTGGTCCAAGGGCGAGCTGGCACGCCAGGTCAACCGGCGGGCCCGGCAGATGGGCGCCCACCACATCAGCACCGACACCTCCCGGGTGCGGCGCTGGCTCGACGGCGAGCAGCCGCGGGAGCCGATCCCGCGCATCCTCTCCGAGCTGTTCTCGGAGCGCTTCGGCGCCGTCGTCGCCGTCGAGCAGCTCGGGCTGCGCACCGCCCACCAGTCACCGTCGGTGGCCGGGGTCGACCTCCCCTGGGCCGGCCCGCAGACCGTCGCCCTGCTCAGCGAGTTCTCCCGCAGCGACCTGATGCTCGCCCGGCGCGGCTTCCTCGGCAGCTCGCTGGCGCTGGCCGCGGGCCCCGCGCTCATCGAGCCGATGCAGCGCTGGCTGGTCCCCGTCCCCGTCCAGGGAACCGGCGAACCGGAGGCCCCGGCCGCCGACCACCGCCCCTCCAAACTCTCCCGGCCCGAGCTGGACCTGCTGGAGTCGACCACCGCGATGTTCCGGCAGTGGGACGCCCAGTGCGGCGGCGGACTGCGCCGCAAGGCCGTCGTCGGACAGCTGCACGAGGTCACCGACCTGCTCCAGGAGCCCCAGCCCGGCCCCACCGCCCAGCGGCTCTTCCGCTGCGCCGCCGAACTGGCCGAGCTCGCGGGCTGGATGAGCTACGACGTCGGCCTCCAGCCCACCGCCCAGAAGTACTTCGTGCTCGCCCTCCACGCCGCCAAGGAGGCCGGCGACAAGCCGCTCGGCAGCTACATCCTCTCCAGCATGAGCCGCCAGATGATCCACCTGGGCCGCCCCGACGACGCCCTGGAGCTGATCCACCTCGCGCAGTACGGCAGCCGCGACTGCGCCACCTCGCGGACCCAGGCCATGCTGTATGCGATGGAGGCCCGCGCCTACGCCAACATGGGCCAGCCCAGCAAGTGCAAGCGGGCCGTCCGGATGGCCGAGGACACCTTCCTGGACGCCGGACTCGACGGCGAGCCCGAGCCCGACTGGATCCGCTTCTTCTCCGAGGCCGAGCTGAACGGCGAGAACGCCCACTCCTACCGTGACCTGGCCTATGTCGCCGGTCGCAGCCCCACCTACGCCTCGCTCTCCGAGCCCGTCATGGAGAAGGCCGTCGAACTGTTCGGCGAGGACGACGAGCACCAGCGCTCCTACGCGCTCAACCTCATCGGCATGGCCACCGTCCATCTCCTCCAGCGCGAACCGGGGCAGTCCACCGTGCTCGCCGGCCAGGCCCTGAAGATCGCCAAGAAGGTCCGCTCCGAGCGGGTGAACACCCGGCTGCGCAAGACCGTCGACACCGCTGCCAGGGACTTCGGCGACGTCGCCGATGTCGCCCGGCTCACCGAGCTGCTCCACGAACAGCTGCCGGAGACCGCCGAAGCGGTCTGACCGGCACCCCGAGGCCCCGGCCGCGGCGCCCCTTCCGTACACCCCGACTCGGCTCCCCCATCGCCTGGTCACACGGAGGGTCGCCGTGGCCGGTTTCGTGCTTTCCGGGCCGAAGGACCGCCTCAGTGGCGTTTCAACCGCACCGTATGCGGCGTGCGCTGCATGGTAGGCAGCGCACCGGACGCGCCACCCCGGATTCATTCGGCCGTAACACGCGATCCCTCTTCGTCACGCTCGCGAAACATCGTGCGGCATCCCATGAAACGGCCCTCCGTCAACCTCGTGGCTCATAACCGGCCCGCACCTGTTCCCCAGTGGTCCCGCAGCATTCCCCCGCACGCCGCGGCCGCACCGACGACGAGGAGACGCCGATGCCCCCAGGCATCACGACGCTTGCCGCAGACGCCCCTGAGCTGTCTGCCGCCAACACCGGGTTCATGCTCATCTGCACGGCCCTGGTGATGCTCATGACCCCCGGCCTGGCCTTCTTCTACGGAGGCATGGTCCGCGTCAAGAGCACCCTCAACATGCTGATGATGAGCTTCATCAGCCTCGGGATCGTCACGGTCCTGTGGGTGCTCTACGGCTTCAGCCTGACCTTCGGCTCCGACGTCGGCTCGGTCATCGGCTGGAGCTCCGACTACGTCGGCCTCAGCGGGATCGGCGTCACCGAACTCTGGGACGGCTACACCATTCCGGTGTACGTCTTCGCCGCCTTCCAGCTGATGTTCGCCGTCCTCACCCCGGCCCTGATCAGCGGTGCGCTCGCCGACCGCGTGAAGTTCACCGCGTGGGCGCTGTTCATCGTCCTCTGGGTCACCATCGTCTACTTCCCCGTCGCCCACTGGGTCTGGGGCTCCGGCGGCTGGCTCTTCGAGATGGGCGTCATCGACTTCGCCGGTGGTACGGCCGTCCACATCAACGCCGGTGCCGCCGCCCTCGGCGTCATCCTGGTCATCGGCAAGCGCATCGGCTTCAAGAAGGACCCGATGCGGCCGCACAGCCTGCCGCTCGTCATGCTCGGCGCGGCCCTCCTGTGGTTCGGCTGGTTCGGCTTCAACGCCGGATCCTGGCTCGGCAACGACGACGGCGTCGGCGCGGTCATGTTCCTGAACACCCAGGTCGCCACCGCCGCCGCGGTCCTCGGCTGGCTCGTCTACGAGAAGCTGCGCCACGGCTCCTTCACCACCCTCGGCGCCGCCTCCGGCGCGGTCGCCGGCCTCGTCGCCATCACCCCGGCGGGCGGCTCCGTCTCCCCGCTCGGTGCCATCGCGATCGGCGTCATCGCCGGTGTCCTGTGCGCCATGGCGGTCGGCCTGAAGTACAAGTTCGGCTACGACGACTCCCTGGACGTCGTCGGCGTCCACCTCGTCGGCGGCATCATCGGCTCCATCCTGGTCGGCTTCTTCGCCACCGGAGGCGTCCAGTCCGACGCCGCGGGCCTCTTCTACGGCGGCGGTGTGGACCAGCTCGGCAAGCAGGTCGTCGGCGTCGTCGCGGTCCTCGCGTACTCTCTCGTCGTCTCCGCGGTCATCGCCCTGGCGATCCACAGGACGATCGGGATGCGGGTCTCCGAGGACGACGAGGTCTCCGGCATCGACCAGGTCGAGCACGCCGAGACGGCGTACGACTTCAGCGGCACCGGCGGCGGCTCGGTCTCCCGCACCACCGCCCCCGCCCCCGACACGACGGCAGCACCGAAGGCAAAGAAGGTGGACGCATGAAGCTCATCACCGCGGTCGTGAAGCCCCACCGGCTGGACGAGATCAAGGAGGCCCTCCAGGCCTTCGGCGTCCAGGGGCTCACCGTCACCGAGGCCAGCGGTTACGGGCGGCAGCGCGGCCACACCGAGGTCTACCGGGGCGCCGAGTACACCGTCGACCTGGTCCCCAAGATCCGCATCGAGGTCCTCGTCGAGGACGAGGACGCCGAACAGCTCATCGAGGTCGTCGTCAAGGCCGCCCGAACCGGCAAGATCGGAGACGGCAAGGTCTGGAGCGTTCCGGTCGACACCGCCGTCCGGGTACGGACCGGCGAACGCGGCCCGGACGCCCTCTGACCGACGGCCCACGAACGGAAGGCAGCTGGGTGACGAGTACCGAAGTGACCACCGAAACCGAAGGCTCGGGACCCAGCGGCTACGCGGCGGCCCGGCTGCGCCTCCTCCAGCAGGAGGCGCGGTCCGGGCCGCCGCGCCGTGCGGCCCTCGCCCGCCTCACCGACGACTGGCTCACCGGCCTGTTCACCGCCGCCGCGACACGGGCCGGGGTACGCGGCGCGGCCCTCGTCGCCGTCGGCGGCTACGGCCGCGGCGAGCTCTCCCCGCGCAGCGACCTCGACCTGCTCCTCCTGCACGACGGCAACGCCGACCCGGCCGCCGTCGCCGCCCTCGCCGACGCGATCTGGTACCCGGTCTGGGACCTGGGCCTGGCCCTCGACCACTCCGTACGCACCCCCGGCGAAGCCCGGAAGACGGCGAGCGAGGACCTCAAGGTCCAGCTCGGCCTGCTGGACGCCCGGCCGGTCGCCGGAGACCTCGGCCTCGCCGCCGGCCTGCGCACCGCGATCCTCGCCGACTGGCGCAACCAGGCCCCCAAACGGCTCCCCGCCCTCCACGAGCTCTGCCAGGAACGCGCGGAGCGGGCCGGCGAGCTCCAGTTCCTCCTGGAACCCGACCTCAAGGAGGCCCGCGGCGGCCTCCGCGACGCCACCGCCCTGCGCGCGGTCGCCGCCTCCTGGGTCGCCGACGCCCCGCGCGAAGGACTCGACCGGGCCCGCCGCACCCTCCTCGACGCCCGCGACGCCCTCCACCTCACCACCGGGCGCGCCACCGACCGCCTCGCCCTCCAGGAACAGGACCAGGTCGCCGCCGCCCTCGGCCTCCTCGACGCCGACACCCTGCTGCGCCAGGTCTACGAGGCCGCGCGGACGGTCTCGTACGCCACCGACGTCACCTGGCGCGAGGTCAACCGGGTGCTCCGCGCCCGCTCCGCCCGCCCCAAGCTCCGCGCCCTGCTCAGCGGCGGCCTCGGCACCAAACCCACCCCCGAGCGCACCCCGCTCGCTGACGGCGTGGTGGACGCGGACGGCGAAGTGGTCCTCGCCCGCGCCGCCCGCCCCGAACGCGACCCGGTCCTCACCCTGCGCGCCGCCGCGGCCGCCGCCGAGGCCGGACTCCCGCTCTCCCGCCACCTCGTACGCCACCTGGCGACCACCGCCCGGCCGCTGCCGGTCCCGTGGCCCCCCGAGGCCCGCGAGGAACTGGTCACCCTGCTCGGCGCGGGGGAGGCCACCGTCGGCGTCTGGGAGGCGCTCGAAGCGGAAGGGATCGTCACCCGGCTGCTGCCCGACTGGGAACGCGTCCACTGCCGCCCCCAGCGCAACCCCGTCCACACCTGGACCGTCGACCGGCACCTCGTCGAGACCGCCGTCCGCGCCGCCTCCCTCACCCGCCGCGTCCACCGCCCCGACCTCCTCCTGGTCGCCGCCCTTCTGCACGACATCGGCAAGGGCTGGCCCGGCGACCACTCGGTGGCCGGTGAGGTCATCGCCCGGGACATGGCCACCCGGATCGGCTTCGACCAGCACGACGTGGGCGTCATCGCCACCCTCGTACGCCACCACCTGCTGCTCGTCGACACCGCCACCCGGCGCGACCTCGACGACCCCGCCACCGTCCAGGCCGTCGCCGGGGCCGTCTCCAACGCCTCCACCCTGGAGCTGCTGCACGCCCTCACCGAGGCCGACGCGCTCGCCACCGGCCCCGCCGCCTGGTCCGCCTGGCGGGCCTCCCTCGTCGCCGACCTGGTCAAACGGGTTGCGGCCGTGCTCGCCGGGGAGTTCCCCGACGAGCCGGACGACGAGGCCCCCAGCGCCGAGCACGAACGCCTCGCCATCGAGGCCCTGCGCACCGGCGACCCCGTCCTCGCCCTGCACACCCAGCCCGAGGAGCCCGCCGGCGACGGCGAAGTCGAACCCGTCGGCGTCGAACTCCTCATCGCCCTGCCCGACCGCCCCGGCGTCCTGCCCGCCGCAGCCGGAGTCCTCGCCCTGCACCGACTCACCGTGCGCGCCGCCGACCTGCGCGCGGTGGAGCTGCCCAACGAGGTGGGGGAGCGGGCGGACCTGCTGCTGCTCAGCTGGCGGGTCGCCGCCGAGTACGGGTCGCTCCCGCAGGCCGCACGCCTCCGCGCCGACCTGGTACGCGCCCTGGAGGGCTCCCTGGACATCCGGGCCCGCCTCGCGGAGCGGGAAGCCGCCTATCCGCGCAGGCGAGGCGTCAAGGCCCCGCCGCCCCGGGTCACCGTGGCCGCCGCGGGCTCCCGGCGCGCCACCGTCATCGAGGTCCGCGCCCAGGACGCCCCGGGCCTGCTGCACCGTATCGGCAACGCCCTGGAAGGAAGTGCCGTACGGGTGCGGAGCGCCCATGTCTCCACCCTCGGCGCCAACGCCGTGGACGCCTTCTACGTCACCGGGACCGACGGCGAACCCCTCACCCCGGCCCGGGCCTCCGAGGTCGCCCGGGAGGTCGAGAAGGCCCTCGGCTGACACCTACGACGCTTTTGTCCAGCCCTCGCCCGGCACCGGATCCGGGCGAGGGCTTGGTGTCCTCCGGGGGACGGATACCCTGGAGGGCGATTGACCTGCCCCGCCCCCGACCCTGAGGACCGACGAGCGCCGTGTTCGATACTCTCTCCGACCGCCTTAGCGCGACTTTCAAGAACCTCAGGGGCAAGGGCCGCTTGTCCGAGGCCGACATCGACGCCACGGCACGCGAGATCCGTATCGCCCTGCTGGAAGCCGACGTCGCCCTGCCCGTGGTCCGGGCCTTCATCGCCAACGTCAAGGAGCGGGCGCGCGGCGTCGAGGTCTCCCAGGCGCTGAACCCCGCCCAGCAGGTCGTCAAGATCGTCAACGAGGAGCTCGTCGCCATCCTCGGCGGCGAGACCCGGCGGCTGCGGTTCGCCAAGACCGCGCCCACCGTGATCATGCTCGCGGGTCTCCAGGGCGCCGGTAAGACGACCCTGGCCGGAAAGCTCGGCCTCTGGCTCAAGGGCCAGGGCCACTCCCCGCTGCTCGTCGCCTGTGACCTCCAGCGCCCCAACGCCGTCAACCAGCTGAGCGTCGTCGCCGAACGCGCCGGCGTCGCGGTGTACGCCCCCGAGCCGGGCAACGGCGTCGGCGACCCGGTCCAGGTCGCCAAGGACTCCATCGAGTTCGCCAAGGCCAAGGTGCACGACATCGTCATCGTCGACACCGCGGGACGCCTCGGCATCGACCAGGAGCTGATGCGGCAGGCCGCGGACATCCGCGACGCCGTCAGCCCCGACGAGATCCTCTTCGTCGTCGACGCGATGATCGGCCAGGACGCGGTCAACACCGCCGAGGCCTTCCGCGACGGCGTCGGCTTCGACGGCGTGGTCCTCTCCAAGCTCGACGGCGACGCCCGCGGTGGTGCGGCCCTGTCGATCGCCCATGTCACGGGCAAGCAGATCATGTTCGCGTCGAACGGCGAGAAGCTGGAGGACTTCGACGCGTTCCACCCGGACCGGATGGCCTCCCGCATCCTCGACATGGGTGACCTGCTCACCCTGATCGAGCAGGCGGAGAAGACGTTCAGCCAGGAAGAGGCCGCCAAAATGGCCTCGAAGCTCCAGTCGAGCAAGGGTGGGAAGGACTTCACCCTCGACGACTTCCTGGCCCAGATGGAGCAGGTCCGCAAGATGGGCTCCATCTCCAAGCTGCTCGGCATGCTGCCGGGCATGGGGCAGATCAAGGACCAGATCAACAACATCGACGAGCGCGACATCGACCGCACCGCCGCGATCATCAAGTCGATGACGCCCAAGGAGCGCGCCGAGCCGACGATCATCAACGGTTCGCGCCGGGCCCGTATCGCCAAGGGCTCGGGCGTCGAGGTCTCCGCGGTCAAGAGCCTGGTGGAGCGCTTCTTCGAGGCCCGCAAGATGATGTCGAAGATGGCCCAGGGCGGCGGCATGCCCGGGATGCCGGGGATGCCCGGCATGGGCGGCGGCCCCGGCCGGCAGAAGAAGCAGGTCAAGCAGGCCAAGGGCAAGCGCAAGAGCGGCAACCCGATGAAGCGCAAGGCCGAGGAGCAGGCCGCGGCGGCCCGCCGTGAGCAGGCGGCGGCCCAGGGCGGCGCGTTCGGTCTGCCCGCCCAGGACGACCAGAACTTTGAGCTCCCGGACGAGTTCAAGAAGTTCATGTAAGCAAGCGCGGCACCAGGTCACGACACACCACACGTAAGGGGCGCCCTCTCTCAAGGGCGCCCCTTACGCGTACGGCGCTCAGGTCACGCAGACCAGATAGCGGAAGACGTTCGGCATCCACACCGTGCCGTCCTCCCGCTGATACGGATGCAGAGCCTCCGCGACCTCCTTCTCCACCTGGGAGCGGTCCGTGGCCCGTACGGCGGCGTCGAAGAGCCCGGTGGACAGCAGCCCGCGCACCGCGCTGCCCACGTCCGCGTAACCGAACGGGCAGGACACCCGGCCCGAACCGTCCGGCTTCAGCCCGCTCCGCGCCGCCACGTCCTCCAGATCGTCCCGGAGCGTCGGCCGCCACCTGCCCGGCTCCGTACGCGGCGGACGCGCGGTGTCCGCGAGGCGGGCGGCCACCTGGAGCACCGCCGCCGTGGCGCAGCGCTCGGGCGGACCCCAGCCGGTCAGCACCACCGCCGCGCCCCGGACCGCGAGCGGCACCGCCGAGCGCAGGGCCGGCACCAGCCCCTCGGAGTCCCCGGCCGCGCAGCCGATCGGCTCGAAGACCGTGATCAGGTTGTACGGAGCGCCGTCCGCGCCGACGGGCGCCGCACCCCCGTCCTCCAGCAGCCGGGCCCGGCGGCGGGCCGGGTGCGGGGAGCGCGCGGGCGCGTCGTCCCAGCCCGCGTCGGGCAGCAGCCGCGCCCGGGCCAGCGCCAGGCGCTCCCGGTCGGAGTCCACACCCGTCACGTGCGCCCCCCGGGCCGCCGCGACGAGCATCGCGAGGCCCGAACCGCAGCCGAGGGACAGCATCCGGGTGGCGGCCCCGACTTCCATCCGGTCGTACACCGCCTCGTACAGCGGCGCGAGCATGCGTTCCTGGATCTCGGCCCAGTCGCGTGCGCGGGTACCGGCGTCCGCCGGCGCGGAGGCGTCCGCGCCCAGCTGGTTCCGGACGAGCGTTGGTGTCATGGAAAGTGCCCCAATCCGCCAAGAGGTCGGTCGTGCCCGAGTGGACGTCCCCCGTGTGCGAGTGTTCCGCACCCCCGTAGCCAGAGAACTGCGCATCCGCCGTTCCGTCCAGGGGTTGTGGAGCAGTGCTTGCGTGCCCCGGTCGTGCGCCCCGTCCCACGTCTGCTCTCCGACCAGTCTTACCCGACACCCCGCGCCGGGCACGTCGAGCGGAGGGGAGGGTAGTCTTCCCGGCGGATTCGTCAGGGCCACGGGCCGCCCGCGCTCCTCACATCGGCGGCGGCCGGGCGTACCGCACGCTGTGCACCACCTTGGTGCGAGCTGTGCGTCTTCTCCGCAGTTCTGCGTACCCGCCCTCGTCCGGACGCATCAAGGGCAACTGACTGGTACGTGCAAATTATTTGGGATGCCCCGGAATAGGAACACCGGGGCACTCGGGCTCGTTGTCACGACGTGAGCACGACACCACCTGTACTTGCCGCAGAGCTGGCACAGGCGTGGGCCGACATTCAGCGGTACCACCCCGAGCTGCCCGATCTTGCCGCGCCCGAGTCCCTGATCGGAGAGTCCTCGTCCGCCTGTGGCGCCGAGCTCTCCTTCGAGCGACTGCTCCATGAGGCAGTCCACGGCATCGCCGCCGCGAGAGGAGTCCGAGACACCTCCCGCGCCGGCCGCTACCACAACCGACGCTTCCTCGCGATCGCCGAGGAGCTGGGCCTCGATCATGCCGAGGAACCCCACCCCAGCAGCGGATTCTCGCTGGTCACGCTGAATCCGGAAGCCAAGCGCCGGTACCGTCCGACCACCGAACGGCTGCAGCGCGCCCTCAAGGCGCACACCGTCGCCACCGCCGCCGACACCAAGCGCTCCTTCCGCGGGCCTGCCGCCCGGCACGGTTCCTCCGGAGGCGGCGTGCGGGTCAAGGCCGTCTGCGACTGCGGACGCAACGTCCGCGTCGTCCCGTCGGTCCTGGCGCAGGCGCCGATCGTCTGCGGCGGCTGCGGCAAGCCGTTCCGGATCCCGGAAGCGGCGGTCGCGGTGGGGTGAGCCGATGGGGTGTGGCACAATGGCTAGCTGTACTCGACAGTCGCACAGGACCCCTCTCTCCTCCGGCTGACGCGTCCATCGGGCACACGAGTACCGCAACCCCACGTGGCATCTAGTTGTGCCCCACCACGTCAGAGACCAGGAGACACCACTTCCGTGGCAGTCAAGATCAAGCTGAAGCGTCTGGGCAAGATCCGTTCGCCTCACTACCGCATCGTCGTCGCCGACTCCCGTACCCGCCGTGACGGCCGGGCCATCGAGGAGATCGGCCTGTACCACCCGGTGCAGAACCCGTCGCGCATCGAGGTCAACTCGGAGCGTGCGCAGTACTGGCTGTCCGTCGGCGCCCAGCCGACCGAGCCGGTTCTCGCGATCCTGAAGCTCACCGGTGACTGGCAGGCCCACAAGGGTCTCCCGGCCCCCGCGCCGCTGCTGCAGCCGGAGCCCAAGGCTGACAAGCGCGCGCTGTTCGAGGCGCTGTCCGCGGACGGCGACGAGGCCAAGGGTGAGGCCATCACCCCCAAGGCCAAGAAGTCCGACAAGAAGGCGGACGAGGCGGCTGACGCTGCCGAGTCCACCGAGTCGACCGAGGCCTGAGCATGCTCGAGGAGGCTCTCGAGCACCTCGTGAAGGGCATCGTCGACAACCCCGACGACGTGCAGGTTGCCGAGCGCACCCTGCGCCGCGGGCGCGTGCTGGAGGTCCGGGTCCACCCCGACGACCTCGGCAAGGTGATCGGCCGTAACGGCCGCACCGCTCGCGCCCTGCGTACGGTCGTGGGTGCCATCGGCGGCCGCGGTATCCGTGTCGACCTCGTCGATGTGGACCAGGTTCGCTGATCAGCGAGTTGAACACCGGCCAGGGCCGGGGAGGGCCTTCGGGCCGTCCCCGGCCTTTGTCGTCGGCCACCCGGACGTCTCCTCCTCCCCGTCCGCACCCCATCAATCGGAGAACAGCGTGCAGTTGGTAGTCGCGCGGATCGGCCGCGCCCACGGCATCAAGGGCGAGGTCACCGTCGAGGTACGAACGGACGAGCCGGAGCTGCGGCTCGGCCCCGGCGCCGTCCTGGCCACCGAACCGGCGGGGACGGGTCCGCTGACGGTCGAGGCGGGCCGGGTCCACAGCGGCCGGCTCCTGCTGCGCTTCGAGGGCGTAGGCGACCGCACTGCCGCCGAGGCCCTCCGTAACACCCTCCTGATCGCCGAGGTGGACCCGGACGAACTGCCCGAGGAGGAGGACGAGTTCTACGACCACCAGCTGATCGACCTCGACGTGGTGCTCGCCGACGGCACCGAGATCGGCCGGATCACCGAGATCTCCCACCTGCCCTCGCAGGACCTGTTCATCGTGGAACGCCCCGACGGCAGCGAGGTGATGATCCCCTTCGTCGAGGAGATCGTCACCGAGATCGACCTGGAGGAACAGCGCGCGGTGATCACCCCGCCGCCCGGTCTGATCGACGAGAGCGAGGCCGTGATCGCCTCCTCCCGCGACGAGGAGACCGGCGACGCGGCCTCCGGTGACGCGGCGAAGGCGCCGAAGGGCGACGCCTGATGCGGCTCGACGTCGTCACGATCTTTCCCGAGTACCTGGACCCGCTGAACGTCTCCCTCGTCGGCAAAGCCCGCGCCCGCGGCGTGCTGGACGTCCACGTCCACGACCTGCGGGAGTGGACGTACGACCGGCACAACACGGTCGACGACACCCCCTACGGCGGGGGACCCGGCATGGTCATGAAGACCGAGCCCTGGGGCGACGCCCTGGACGAGTGCCTGGCCGACGGTTACGAGACCGGGGCGCACTCCCCGGTCCTCGTCGTGCCCACGCCCAGCGGCCGGCCGTTCACCCAGGAACTGGCCGTCGAGCTCTCCGCCGAGCCCTGGCTGCTCTTCACCCCGGCCCGCTACGAGGGCATCGACCGCCGGGTGATCGACGAGTACGCCACCCGGCTGCGGGTCGTCGAGGTCTCCATCGGGGACTACGTGCTGGCCGGCGGGGAAGCGGCCGTCCTGGTGATCACGGAGGCGGTGGCCCGGCTGCTGCCCGGTGTCCTCGGCAACGCCGAATCCCACCGGGACGACTCCTTCGCCCCGGGCGCGATGGCCAACCTCCTGGAGGGGCCCGTCTACACCAAGCCGCCCGAGTGGCGCGGCCGGCCGATCCCGGACGTCCTGCTCAGCGGCCATCACGGGAAGATCGCGCGCTGGCGGCGCGACCAGGCCTTCGCCCGTACCGCACTCAACCGCCCCGATCTGATCGAGCGGTGCGAGGCGAGTGCGTTCGACAAGAAGGACCGCGAGATCCTCTCCATCCTCGGCTTCGCACCGGAGCCCGGCGGCCGATTTTGGCGCAGGCCCACCGCCGTGGAAGAATAGGCCGCTGCTGTTCGTCCGGCGTGCGCCCCTGCCACAGGGGGAAAGACGCCCGCCCGACGTGATCAGCACTCCGAACTCTTCAACGACATTCCCGTCGATGACCTGTGGCATCGGCGAAGAAAGCAGAAACCATGGCTTCCCTGCTCGATGGCGTCAATGCCGCCACCCTCCGTTCGGACGTCCCGGCGTTCCGCCCCGGTGACACCGTCAACGTCCACGTGCGCGTGATCGAGGGCAACCGCTCCCGTATCCAGCAGTTCAAGGGTGTTGTCATCCGCCGCCAGGGCGCGGGCGTCAGCGAGACCTTCACGGTCCGCAAGGTCTCGTTCTCCGTCGGCGTCGAGCGCACCTTCCCGGTGCACAGCCCGATCTTCGAGAAGATCGAGCTCGTCACCCGCGGTGACGTCCGCCGCGCCAAGCTGTACTTCCTCCGTGAGCTGCGCGGCAAGGCCGCGAAGATCAAGGAGAAGCGCGACAACTGAGCTGTCGCCCGGTCATCCCCCTGCGGGTGACCCGTCCACAGCCTGGCCGGATAAGCTTCGGCCGCGATGGACACGCAAGCACAGCACTCGGAGCGCGACCGCTCCTCGGAACCCGACGCGGGGTCCGGGGAGAGGTCGCGCTTTCGCGTACGCGGGCCCGCCTCGTCTCCGTGCTGTCCTGGCGGCGGGTGCTCGCCGGGACGGTCCTGGCCACGGTCGCCCTGCTGCTGTTCAGCTCCTTCGTGGTCCAGCCCTTCCTGATCCCCAGCCGCTCGATGGAGCCCACGCTGCAGGTCGGCGACCGGGTGCTCGTGAACAAGCTGGCGTACCGTTTCGGCGCCGAGCCGGAGCGCGGCGACGTGGTGGTCTTCGACGGCACAGGATCGTTCGTACGGGAGGACCTCGACGCGAACCCCCTGACCGGGCTGGTGCGCGGGGCGGCGGCCTCCCTGGGGCTCGCGGAGCCCGCCGACACCGACTTCGTGAAGCGGGTGGTGGGCGTGGGCGGCGACCGCGTCGTGTGCTGCGACAGGCGGGGGCGGCTCGCGGTCAACGGGACCGTGGTGGACGAGCCGTACCTGTACCCCGGTGACACCGCCTCCCGGGTGCCCTTCGACATCGTGGTGTCCCCCGGCACCCTCTGGATGATGGGCGACCACCGCAGCCGCTCCAGCGACTCCCGGGACCACCTCGGATCGCCCGGCGGCGGGATGGTCCCCGTCGAGCGGGTGACCGGCCGGGTGGACTGGCTGGGCTGGCCGCCCGCCCGGGTCGGCTCGCTGACCGGGACCGGAGCCTTCGGTGACGTACGGGCGCCCGGCGCGGCGCATGGGTAACCGCGGACGCCCGCGCGGAGCGTCCGACCCCCGCACTGCCCTGCCGACCGGGACCAGGCCGACCGCGCCGCGCTCGCTGCCCACCCGGGCGGAGCGCCGCAAGCTCGCCAGGAAGGTCCGGCGCAAGCGCCGCAGGTCCGCGGTGAAGGAGATACCCGTCCTCGTCGTCGTGGCGCTGCTGATCGCGCTCGTGCTGAAGACGTTCCTGGTCCAGGCGTTCGTCATCCCGTCCGGGTCGATGGAACAGACCATCCGGATCGGCGACCGGGTGCTGGTCGACAAACTGACCCCGTGGTTCGGATCGAAGCCGCAGCGCGGCGACGTCGTGGTCTTCAAGGACCCCGGCGGCTGGCTCCAGCAGGAGAACCCCGGCCAGAAGAAGGACCAGCCGGTCGGCGTCAAGCAGGCCACCGAGCTGCTGACCTTCATCGGGCTGCTGCCGTCCGACGACGAGCAGGACCTGATCAAGCGGGTCATCGCGGTCGGCGGCGACACCGTGAAGTGCTGCGGTGAGGACGGCCGGGTCACCGTCAACGGCGTACCGCTGGCCGAGACGTACCTGCACCCCGACGACCGGCCCTCGACCATCTCGTTCGAGGTGAAGGTCCCCCAGGGGCGGCTCTTCGTGATGGGGGACCACCGGTCCGACTCCGCCGACTCGCGCTTCCACCTCGACGAACCCGACCGGGGCACGGTCGCGGAGGAGGAGGTCGTGGGGCGGGCCGTCGTGATCGCCTGGCCCTTCGGCCACTGGAGCACCCTGGAAGAGCGCGACGCCTTCCGCGCGGTCCCGGACTCGCGCGCATCGGAGGCGGCGGTTCCGGCCCGGTCGAATAGTGTGGCACCTCCGGATCACGATGGAATGGTCCGGCTCCCGACCCCTGCGGAACTCCCGCTCGTTATGGGAGTGGTGGGCCTGCGTCTGATGAGGCGCGGGCAGTGGCACGTACTGAGGAGTGGATGTGGGGGATTTGGCGGTCGGCGCACGATCCGGACACGACGAACCCGAGGACCGGCCGGAGCGCGACGAGTCTCCCGCGGGCGGGGCGGCGGTCCCGCCGGAGGGTGAGGGCGACGCCGCGGGCGGCGGCACGCCCCCGAAGGGCAAGAAGCAGCGATCCTTCTGGGTGGAGCTGCCGCTGCTCGTCGGTATCGCCCTGATCCTGGCGCTGCTGATCAAGACGTTCCTGGTCCAGGCGTTCTCGATCCCCTCGGACTCCATGCAGAACACCCTGCAGCGGGGCGACCGGGTGCTGGTCGACAAGCTGACCCCGTGGTTCGGTTCGGAGCCGGAGCGCGGCGAGGTCGTGGTGTTCCACGACCCGGGCGGCTGGCTGGAGGACACCGTGACGCCGGAGCCCAACGCGGTGCAGAAGTTCCTGAGCTTCATCGGCCTGATGCCGTCCTCCGAGGAGAAGGACCTGATCAAGCGGGTCATCGCGGTCGGCGGCGACACCGTGGAGTGCAAGGAGAACGGCCCGGTCACGGTCAACGGGAAGAGCCTGGACGAGAAGTCGTTCATCTTCCCGGGCAACACCCCGTGCAACGACAAGCCCTTCGGCCCGATCAAGGTGCCCGAGGGCCGGATCTTCGTCATGGGCGACCACCGGCAGAACTCGCTGGACTCGCGCTACCACCAGGAGCTCCCGGGCCAGGGCACGGTCTCCAACGACGAGGTCGTCGGCCGCGCGATCGTCGTCGCCTGGCCGGTGGGCCGCTGGGCGACCCTGCCGGTCCCCGACACCTTCGACCAGCCCGGTCTGAACGCGGCCGCCGCGATGGCTCCGGCGGCACTGGGTGTAGCCGGAGCGGTGCCCCTCGTGTTGTGGCGCCGCCGGAGGCTGACCGCCCGGCGTACCGCCGGGTAGGGTGCCGACTCGGATCAGCGATTGTCGATCTCCGACGGGGGAGCGCTGGGATGAGCGGTACAGGAAACGCGAAAGACGGCCGCGGCCGGCTCGGCGCCATGGTGTCGGGCCTCGCCGTGGCCGTCGGCTGTGTGCTCTTCCTCGGCGGTTTCGCCTGGGCGGCGGTGGTCTACCAGCCGTACACGATCCCGACCGACTCCATGGCCCCGACGGTGAACCCGGGCGACCGGGTGCTCGCCGAGCGGATAGACGGGGCCGACGTCCGGCGCGGTGACGTGGTGGTCTTCACCGACGAGGTCTGGGCCGCCACACCGATGGTGAAGCGCGTCGTCGGGATCGGCGGCGACAAGGTGGCCTGCTGCGACAAGGACGGCCGCCTCACGGTCAACGGGACCCCCGTCGACGAGCCGTACGTCGAGCAGGACCCGACGGCCGCCGGGGGCAAGGCGGCCCCCGCCTCGCCCCAGGAGTTCTCCGCCACCGTGCCGAAGGGCAAGATCTTCCTCCTCGGCGACGAACGGGCCACCTCCCTGGACTCCCGGGTCCACCTCCAGGACGCCGGCCAGGGCTCCGTACCGCTGAGCGCCGTCCAGGCCCGGGTGGACGCGGTTGCCTGGCCGATGGACGGCATGATCGACCGGCCCTCCTCGTTCGCCGCGCTGCCCGGCGGGGTGTCCGCCGCCGGGCCCCTGCCGCTCCAGCTGGGCGCGATCCTGGTGGGGGTCGCCCTGATCCTCGGCGGGGCGGTGTACGGGCCCGTGGCGGCGCGCCTGGGCCGCCGGAGGACGCCTGCCGGAGGGGCCCGGTGACCTCCGGAGCCCGCAAGGTCGCCCGGGTGGTCCTTCTGGACCCCGACGACCGCGTCCTGCTGCTCCACGGCCATGAGCCGGACGATCCGGCCGACACCTGGTGGTTCACCCCGGGCGGCGGCCTGGAGGGCGACGAGACCCGGGAGCAGGCGGCCCGCCGGGAGCTCGCCGAGGAGACCGGGATCACGGACATCGAGCTGGGCCCGCTGCTGTGGACCCGGATCTGTTCCTTCCCGTTCGACGGGCGCCGCTGGGACCAGGACGAGTGGTACTACCTGGCCCGTACGCAGCAGACCGCCACCGCCTCGCAGGGCCTCACCGACCTGGAACTGCGCAGCGTCGCCGGTCTGAGGTGGTGGACTTCCGCCGAACTTCTCGCGACGCGTGAGACGGTGTACCCGACCAGACTCGCCGAGCTGCTGCGCACGCTCCTCGACGAGGGTCCCCCGCGTGATCCGCTGGTTCTGGCCCCCGAAATCGTCTAATCGTCCAGGGGTGCCGAAGGCTGACGCACAATGGGGGCACGCACGGCTGAAGGGGAAACATGCCATGAGCGCCGAGGACCTCGAAAAGTACGAGACCGAGATGGAGCTGAAGCTCTACCGGGAGTACCGCGATGTCGTCGGTCTGTTCAAATATGTGATCGAGACCGAACGGCGCTTCTACCTCACCAACGACTACGAGATGCAGGTGCACTCCGTTCAGGGTGAGGTTTTCTTCGAGGTGTCCATGGCGGACGCCTGGGTCTGGGACATGTACCGGCCTGCCAGGTTCGTCAAGCAGGTCCGCGTGCTGACCTTCAAGGACGTCAACATCGAAGAGCTCAACAAGAGCGATCTGGAACTTCCGGGAGGCTGACCCCGCGCGGCCCATGGAGCGGGGGCCGCCGACACGCGCGTCGCACGTCGCGAGGAGAAGCCCGGTCACCCGTGTGGGTGGCCGGGTTTTCCACATCCGCGGAGTTGTCCACCAAGATCCACATCTTGCGGCGGGCCGGGTCACAGTCGGTGCCGGAGGTGGTGCCGAATGAACGCACGGGGGCACTCGGGCGGTACGGCGAGGATCTGGCGGCGCGGCTGCTGACCGAAGCCGGGATGACGGTGGTCGGGCGGAACTGGCGCTGTCGCGCCGGGGAGATCGACATCGTGGCCAGGGACGGGGACGCGCTGGTTTTCTGCGAGGTGAAGACGCGCAGGTCGGACGGGTTCGAACACCCCATGGCCGCGGTCGGCCCGGTCAAGGCGGACCGGCTGAGACGGCTCGCCGAGATCTGGCTGGAGCGGCACGGCGGGCCACCGCCCGGCGGGGTCCGCATCGACCTGGTCGGGGTGATCGTGCCCCGGCGCGGTGCCCCGGTCACGGAGCACGCCCGGGGGGTGTCCTGATGGGCTTCGCACGCGCGTGTTCCGTGGCGCTGGTCGGCGTCGAGGGGGTGGTGGTCGAGGTCCAGGCGGACCTGGAGCCGGGGGTGGCGGCCTTCACCCTGGTCGGGCTGCCGGACAAGAGCCTGGTGGAGAGCCGGGACCGGGTGCGGGCGGCCGTCGTCAATTCCGGGGCCGAGTGGCCGCAGAAGAAGCTCACGGTCGGGCTCTCCCCGGCCTCCGTCCCGAAAAGTGGTTCGGGTTTCGATCTCGCCGTGGCGTGTGCGGTGCTCGGCGCGGCGGAGCGGATCGACCCCGCGATGGTCGCCGACGTGGTGATGATCGGCGAACTGGGTCTGGACGGCCGCGTGCGTCCGGTACGGGGCGTGCTCCCCGCGGTCCTCGCGGCGGCCGAAGCGGGGTACGAGCAGGTCGTCGTCCCCGAGCAGACGGCCGGGGAGGCGGCCCTGGTGCCGGGGGTCTCCGTCCTCGGCGTCCGGAGCCTGCGCCAGCTCATCGCTGTTCTGTGCGACGAACCCGTGCCCGAGGAGCCCGCCGACGGCCAGGGCCGCCCCGACGCCATGCTGGCCGGGCTCATGATCCCCGGCACCGGCCTCGGTACGGGGCTCGCACCCGCCGCCACACGGGGCGAGGGGCACCGGCCGGACCTTGCGGACGTCGCGGGGCAGCTGCGCCCGCGCCAGGCGTTGGAGGTGGCCGCGGCCGGCGGGCACCACTTGCTCCTCTCGGGCCCGCCGGGCGCGGGCAAGACCATGCTGGCCGAGCGGCTGTCGGCGGTCCTGCCCCCGCTGACCCGGCAGGAATCCCTCGAAGTGACGGCAGTCCACTCCGTGGCGGGCATCCTCCCCCGGGTGAACCGCTCGTCTCCCGGGCGCCCTACTGCGCCCCGCACCACTCGGCGACCATGCAGTCCCTGGTGGGCGGCGGCAACGGAATCCCCCGGCCGGGCGCGGTCTCGCTGGCCCACCGAGGCGTGCTCTTCCTCGACGAGGCCCCCGAATTCTCGGGCAAGGCCCTGGACGCGCTGCGCCAGCCGCTGGAGTCGGGCCATGTGGTCGTCGCGCGGGCGGCGGGGGTGGTGCGGCTGCCCGCCCGGTTCCTGATGGTGCTGGCGGCCAATCCGTGCCCCTGCGGCCGGCACACGCTCACGGGCGCGGGCTGCGAGTGCCCGCCCTCGGTGGTCCGCCGCTACCAGGCGAGGCTGTCCGGCCCCCTGCTCGACCGGGTGGACCTGCGCGTCGAGGTGGAGCCGGTCGACCGCGCCGACCTCCTGGGCCAGGGCGGCCGGGGCGAGCCGACGGAGGTCGTCGCCGCACGCGTACGGGACGCCAGGGCCCGGGCGGCCGAGCGGCTGGCCGGCACCCCGTGGACCACGAACAGCGAGGTCTCGGGCCACGAGCTGCGCACCCGTCTGCTGGTGGCCCCGGGGGCACTGGCGGCGGCGGAACGGGACCTGGAACGCGGAATCCTCACGGCCCGCGGCCTGGACCGGGTGCTGAGGGTGGCCTGGACGGTGGCGGACCTGCGCGGCGCCGACCGCCCCGACGCCTCGGACGTGGCGGTCGCCCTGGAGCTCCGGACAGGTATCCAGCGCGGGGTGCCGATGGGGGCGGGGGAGCGGTGACCGGGGTGACGGGGGAGCGGGGAAGGCGGTCGGGGCCGGGCCCCGACCCCGGGGCCGGGTGCGGCGGGGCGGACCCGGAGCGCGGCCCGGACCGCGAGGACGGGCGGGAGCGGGGCGGGGGCCCTGGCCTCGACCGGGAGCGCTGCCTCTCCCCGGAACGGGGCGCGGGCCCCGGCCGTGGGCAGGAGCGGGGCGGGGAGCCCGGCATTGACCGGGAGCGCGGCCCGGATCCCGCGCACGGGCTCGAACGTGGGTGCGGTCCCGACCGGGCGCGTGACGGGGACCGTGACCGGGACGCGGAGTCGCGTGGCGGGGGCAGTGACCGGGACGCGGAGTCGCGTGGCGGGGACCGGGACCGGGAAGCGGAGTCGCGGGACCGGGACCGCGATGCCCAGTGGTTGGCCAGGGCCGCGTTGACGCGGGTGCTGGAGCCGGGGGACGAGCGTGCCGGGCGGTGGCTGCGGCTCACCGGTCCGGTCGAGCTGATGCGGAGGCTCACCGTCGAGGACGGCTCCGCCGAGAAGCTGCCGGGCATGACCGCCGCGCGGCTCGCGGGTTACCGGCTGCGGGCGGCCGTCGCGGAGCCGAGGCGGGACCTGGCCGCGGTCACCGCGGTGGGCGGGCGCTTCGTCTGCCCGGGCGACCGGGAGTGGCCGAGCCAGTTGGACGACCTCGGCGACGCGCGGCCCGTCGGGCTGTGGGTGCGGGGGCGGCCCGACCTGCGGCTGTGGTCCCTGCGCTCGGTCGCGGTGGTCGGCGCGAGGGCCTGCACCCCGTACGGGGCGCACATGGCGGCCACGCTCGGCTCCGGGCTCGCGGAGCGCGGCTGGGTGGTGGTCTCGGGGGCGGCGTTCGGGGTGGACGGGGCCGCCCACCGGGGCGCGCTGGCCGCGGGCGGGGCGACGACGGCGGTGCTGGCCTGCGGTGTCGACGTGCCCTACCCGCGCGGGCACGCCGAGTTGCTCGGGCGCATGGCCCAACAGGGGCTCGTGGTGGCCGAGTTGCCGCCATCCGCCCACCCCACGCGCAGCCGGTTCATCCTGCGCAACCGCGTCATCGCCGCGCTGACCAGGGGCACGGTCGTGGTCGAGGCCGAATACCGTAGCGGTTCGCTGGTCACCGCCCGGCAGGCGCAACGGCTCGGCCGCTTCTCGATGGGCGTCCCGGGGCCGGCCACCAGCGGGCTGTCGGCAGGGGTGCACGAGCTGTTGCGCGGCGAGGGTGTACTCGTCACCGACGCGGACGAAATCGTCGAGCTGGTCGGGGGCATCGGCGACCTTCCGCCGGTCCGCCGCGGCCCGGTGCTGCCCCGGGACCACCTGGACGCGGTCACCGCACGGGTCCTCGACGCGCTCCCCTACCACGGGGTCACCCACCCCCGTGACCTCGCGCGCACCGCGGGGACCTCGGCCGACGAAACGCTCGGTCGACTGTACGAACTTCACTCACTGGGGTTCGTCGAACGCGAGGGCGACGCCTGGCGGTTGACGCCTCCTTCGGCGCGCAACGACGACGCGCGGCGAGGCGATACTTGACCTGGAGCATTCGGGTGAAAAGGTAAGGCCGATGACCTCGCACGATCGATCGGTGACCTGTCCGGGGCCCGCGCCAAGGGCGACGGCCCCGGTCCCTGGCGGGCGCCGACGGCGTAAGGGGCGACCGGCAATCGCGCGGCAGGGAACTCCCGTCCTGCGCGGACTGCGACGCCGCAGTCACGCTACGCTCACAAGGATTCCGCTTCAGACACACGTCCCCCAGCACTTCACGGCAGAACGGCTCAAGGCACCACATGCCCCAGCACACCTCCGGGTCTGACCGCGCGGCGAAACCACCGGTTGCGCGTGGCACTGTGCGCCCTCCCGCTCCCTCCTCCCTCGACGAGTTGTGGCGTTCCTACAAGACCACGGGCGACGAGCGGCTGCGGGAGCAGCTGATCCTGCACTACTCGCCGCTCGTGAAGTACGTCGCGGGCCGGGTGAGCGTGGGGCTGCCCTCCAACGTCGAGCAGGCCGACTTCGTCTCCTCCGGGGTCTTCGGACTGATCGACGCCATCGAGAAGTTCGACATCGAGCGGGCGATCAAGTTCGAGACGTACGCGATCACCCGGATCCGCGGCGCGATGATCGACGAACTCCGGGCCCTGGACTGGATCCCCCGGTCCGTCCGCCAGAAGGCGCGGAACGTGGAGCGTGCGTACGCCACGCTGGAGGCACAGTTCCGGCGTACGCCCTCGGAGGCCGAGGTCGCCGCGGAGATGGGCATCGCGCTGGAGGAACTGCACGCCGTTTTCAGCCAGTTGTCGCTGGCGAACGTGGTCGCGCTGGAAGAGCTGCTGCACGTCGGCGGCGAGGGCGGCGACCGGCTGAGCCTGATGGACACCCTGGAGGACACCGCCGCCGACAATCCGGTGGAGGTCGCCGAGGACCGTGAGCTGCGAAGACTGCTCGCGCGGGCCATCAACACGCTCCCCGACCGCGAGAAGACCGTGGTGACGCTCTACTACTACGAGGGCCTGACCCTCGCGGAGATCGGCAACGTCCTCGGGGTGACCGAGAGCCGGGTCAGCCAGATCCACACCAAGTCCGTGCTCCAGCTCCGGGCGAAGCTGGCCGACGCGGGCCGCTGACCTCCCGCCGCATCCCTCACCGGTATCCCCTCCCGGAGCGCCCTCTCCACCCGCGCCGGCCATCCGATCGGTGGCTGTGCCCTTCCTCCACGCGCCTGCCGCCGTAGAGTGGATGCGTGCCCAGGATTCGAGCGGCCTCCGTGGCCGAGCACCGGACCATGCAGCGCGGCGCCCTCCTGGACGCCGCGCGCTCCCTGCTGTCCGAGGGCGGTACGGAAGCGTTGACCTTCCCCGCACTCGCCGAGCGCACGGGCCTCGCGCGGTCCTCCGTGTACGAGTACTTCCGCTCCCGTGCCGCCGTCGTCGAAGAGCTGTGCGCCGTCGACTTCCCCGTCTGGGCGGCCGAGGTCGAGAACGCCATGCAGCGCGCCGAGACGCCCGAGGCGAAGATCGAGGCGTATGTGCGCCGGCAGCTCGACCTCGTCGGCGACCGCCGCCACCGCGCGGTCGTCGCCATCTCCGCGAGCGAACTGGACGCCGGCGCCCGCGAGAAGATCAGGGCCGCGCACGGCGGACTGATCGCCATGATCGTCGAAGCCCTCGGCGATCTGGGCCACACCCAGCCGAGGCTGGCAGCCATGCTCCTCCAGGGGTCGGTCGACGCCGCCGTACGCCGGATCGAGCTGGGCGTCGCCGAGGAGCCGGGTGTCATCGCGGACACCGCCGTCGCGATGGTCCTGCGCGGTGTGAGCGGCTGACCCGCTCCTGTCTCCGGCAGCGGCTGACCCGCTCCTGCCTCCGGCGGAGCGCCCCGCCGCTTCCCGAACCGGGGCTCCGCCCCGGACCCCGCTCCTCGAACGCCGGAGGGGCTGGATGGTGGGTGCGGCCCCGCCCAGGACCCCGCTCCTCAGACACCGGAGGGGCCGGGTGGATGTGGCTCCGGCACCCCGAACACCGGCAGCAACCGCGAAGGCCCTCTCCGCAGCAGTCCGGGCGGCAGCAGCGAGAGCGGGTCCAGATAGGCGTCCCCGCGCCGCAGTCCCCAGTGCAGGCAGCCCGCCGCACAGTGGAACGGCCCCGCCTCCAGCACCCCGACCGGCTGTCCCGCGCGTACGGTCGCGCCCTCCTCGACGAGCGACCGCACCGGCTCGTACGTGGTGCGCAGCGGCGGCGAACCGCTGTCGGCCACCTCGATGGCGAGCACCCCGCGTCCTGCCACCCGCCCCGCGAACGACACCCGGCCGTCGGCGGCCGCCAGCACCCGTGCGCCCGGTCCCGCCGCGAGGTCCACGCCGCGGTGGCCCGGCCCGTACGGACCGGCGGGCGGCTCACACCCCCGTAACAGCGCCGGTCTCCCCGCCAGCGGCCAGCTCCGGGCCCCGCCGTCCGCGTCCACCCCGGCATCCGCACCCGGGAGGGACACCGGCGCCCCGGCTGTCCCCGACGTGGGCGGCCCCGACGAAGACGCGTGCACGAGCGACCCCGGCGGCCCGGGCGGGAGCAGCACGTACGGCAGGAGCCCCAGGAGCAGGAGCGACAGCAGGGGGCGATGGGCGGGGGAGCGGCGTGGGCCGGGGTGGTGGCGCATGTCCGCAACGATGTCCCGGAGGCCGGGACTCCGGGGATCATGGACCGTTCCTGTGGACTGCTCACCGGTTGTGGACATCCCCGTCACCCGACCGTGGCGCTGCCGTCACCTGGCCCTGGACATCGCCGTCACCCGGCACTCAGCCGGTCCCGTACACTTCTTACGGCGATCCGGGTCACCGGGTCGACTTCGCACGCCCCGCCACCTCCCTCTTCTCGGAGGTGGCCGCGCTCCTCGGTCCCTCGTGGCACGGCGCGTCGGGGCGTCAGGCGCGAACGCAAACCTGCGGTCGCGATAACCGAGTACCTCAAGGAGTACGGCCATGGCCGTCGTCACGATGCGGGAGCTGCTGGAAAGCGGCGTCCACTTCGGTCACCAGACCCGTCGCTGGAACCCGAAGATGAAGCGCTTCATCTTCACCGAGCGCAACGGCATCTACATCATCGACCTGCTCCAGTCGCTGTCGTACATCGACCGCGCCTACGAGTTCGTCAAGGAGACCGTCGCCCACGGCGGCTCCATCATGTTCGTGGGTACGAAGAAGCAGGCCCAGGAGGCCATCGCCGAGCAGGCGACGCGCGTCGGCATGCCGTACGTCAACCAGCGTTGGCTCGGTGGCATGCTCACCAACTTCTCCACCGTCTACAAGCGCCTTCAGCGTCTGAAGGAGCTCGAGCTCATCGACTTCGAGGACGTGGCCGCCTCCGGCCTCACCAAGAAGGAGCTCCTGGTCCTCTCGCGCGAGAAGGCCAAGCTGGAGAAGACCCTCGGTGGTATCCGCGAGATGCAGAAGGTGCCCAGCGCCGTCTGGATCGTCGACACCAAGAAGGAGCACATCGCCGTCGGTGAGGCGCGCAAGCTCCACATCCCGGTCGTCGCGATCCTCGACACCAACTGCGACCCCGACGAGGTCGACTACAAGATTCCGGGCAACGACGACGCGATCCGCTCCGTCACCCTGCTCACCCGCGTGATCGCCGACGCCGTCGCCGAGGGCCTCATCGCCCGCTCCGGTGCCGCCACCGGTGACTCGAAGCCGGGCGAGAAGGCCGCCGGCGAGCCGCTGGCCGAGTGGGAGCGCGACCTGCTCGAGGGCGACAAGAAGGACGAGACCGCGGCTGCCGCCGAGGTCCAGTCCTCCGCCGAGACCGAGAAGGTCGCCGACGCCGAGAAGCCGGCCGAGGCCGTCGCCGAGGCCGAGGCTCCGGCCGCGGACGCCGAGCAGGCCTGACACCCGTCACGGCTGCTGACGGCGGGGGCCGACGCCACAAGCGTCGCCCCCGCCGTTCACCCGTAGATCTTTCAGACTTCGAGAGAGACATACAGACTCATGGCGAACTACACCGCCGCTGACGTCAAGAAGCTCCGCGAGCTCACCGGCGCCGGCATGATGGACTGCAAGAAGGCGCTCGACGAGGCCGACGGCAACGTCGACAAGGCCGTCGAGGCGCTCCGTATCAAGGGCCAGAAGGGCGTCGCCAAGCGCGAGGGCCGTTCCGCCGAGAACGGTGCCGTCGTCTCCCTCATCTCCGAGGACAAGACGTCCGGCGTTCTGCTCGAGCTGAAGTGCGAGACGGACTTCGTCGCCAAGGGTGACAAGTTCCAGACCGTCGCCAACACGCTCGCCGCGCACGTCGCCGCGACCTCCCCGGCCGACATCGCCGCGCTCCTCGCCTCCGAGATCGAGCCCGGCAAGACCGTCCAGGCGTACGTCGACGAGGCCAACGCCAACCTCGGCGAGAAGATCGTCCTGGACCGCTTCGCGCAGTTCACCGGCGACTACGTCTCCGTGTACATGCACCGCACCATGCCCGACCTGCCCCCGCAGATCGGTGTTCTGGTCGAGCTGGACAAGGCCGACGCCGAGCTGGCCAAGGGCATCGCGCAGCACATCGCCGCCTTCGCCCCGAAGTACCTGTCCCGCGAGGACGTCCCGGCCGAGGTCGTCGAGGCCGAGCGCCGCGTCGCCGAGGAGACCACCCGCGCCGAGGGCAAGCCCGAGGCCGCCCTCCCGAAGATCGTCGAGGGTCGGGTCAACGGCTTCTTCAAGGAGGCCACCCTCCTGGGCCAGCCGTACGCGCTGGACGCCAAGAAGTCCGTCCAGAAGGTCCTGGACGAGGCCGGTGTCACCCTGAAGCGCTTCTCGCGCATCAAGGTCGGCATCTGAGTCCGTCCGGGCGAACAGCGTCGGACCCGATAGGGTCTGACGCAGTCGACGGCCGCATTCACGCCGGACGACCGCAGATCTGACGAGGAGGCCATTGCCGCTGTAGGGACACCAGACCCACCGGCAATGGCCTTCTTCGTATGTGCACGAGGAGAATTTCCATGGACAAGGGCGCGGACGCCATTCAGGCCGACGACAAGCGCGACGACGACAAGGGTTCCGGGCGCTTCATGCTGAAGCTCTCCGGTGAGGCATTCGCCGGCGGCGGCGGTCTCGGCGTCGACCCCGACGTCGTGCACACCATCGCGCGCGAGATCGCCGCCGTCGTCCGCGACGGCGCCCAGATCGCGGTGGTCATCGGAGGAGGCAACTTCTTCCGTGGTGCCGAGCTCCAGCAGCGCGGCATGGACCGGGCCCGGTCCGACTACATGGGCATGCTCGGCACCGTCATGAACTGCCTGGCGCTCCAGGACTTCCTGGAGAAGGAAGGCATCGACTCGCGCGTCCAGACCGCCATCACCATGGGCCAGGTCGCCGAGCCGTACATCCCGCTCCGTGCCGTACGGCACCTGGAGAAGGGGCGCGTGGTGATCTTCGGTGCCGGTATGGGCATGCCCTACTTCTCCACCGACACCACCGCCGCGCAGCGCGCCCTGGAGATCGACGCCGAGGCGCTGCTCATGGGGAAGAACGGGGTGGACGGGGTCTACGACTCCGACCCGAAGACCAACCCCGGCGCGGTGAAGTTCGACGCACTGGAGTACGGCGAGGTGATCGCCCGCGATCTGAAGGTCGCCGACGCCACCGCCATCACGCTCTGCCGTGACAACAAGCTGCCGATCCTCGTCTTCGAGCTGACCGCCCTGGGCAATATCGCTCGCGCGGTCAAGGGTGAGAAGATCGGCACGCTGGTGAGCGACGAGAGCACCCGGGCCTGACGGCCCCCAGGATGGACAACGGCCTGCCGGTCGGACACCGTGCAGGTGAGGACGCGACGCAGGACCCGCAGGGCGCGGCGATGACGACGCCGGGCCCACCCAAGACACGCAGGAGCACGTGGTGATCGAAGAAATCCTCCTCGAGGCCGAGGAGAAGATGGAGAAGGCCGTTGTCGTCGCGAAAGAGGACTTCGCCGCGATCCGTACCGGCCGCGCGCACCCGGCGATGTTCAACAAGATCGTCGCGGACTACTACGGCGCGCTGACCCCGATCAACCAGCTGGCCTCGTTCTCGGTTCCCGAGCCGCGGATGGCCGTCGTGACGCCGTTCGACAAGACCGCGCTGCGCAACATCGAGCAGGCGATCCGCGACTCCGACCTCGGCGTCAACCCGAGCAACGACGGCAACATCATCCGGGTGACCTTCCCCGAGCTCACCCAGGACCGCCGCAAGGAGTACATCAAGGTCGCCAAGACCAAGGCCGAGGACTCCAAGATCTCGATCCGCTCCATCCGCCGCAAGGCCAAGGAGAACCTCGACAAGCTCGTCAAGGACAAGGAGTCCGGCGAGGACGAGGTGCGCCGCGCCGAGAAGGAGCTCGACGACACCACCGCGAAGTACGTCGCGCAGGTGGACGAGCTGCTCAAGCACAAGGAAGCCGAGCTGCTCGAAGTCTGATGAACGACTCTTCCTGGGGCGCCCCGCAAGGAGCCGGTTACTGGGGCACGCCCGAGATGAGGGCGGCCCCGGCGGGTCCTGCCCACGATGTGCACGGCGCCCAGCAGACTCGGCCCATGCCCATCGTGCCGGACGTTCCCGACGCAGGTAGAGACGCAGACAGAGAGCCGCAGAGCCGCGACGACCGGGACGGGGACGCCGCGCTCATCAGCGGCCCCCTGTTCCGTGACGAGATGCCGCAGGAGCCCATGTCCACCCCGCTGCCGTCCCCGCCGCAGAAGAAGCGCGCGGGGCGTGATCTGCGCGCCGCCATAGGGGTCGGCGTGGGTCTCGGTGCCGTCATCGGCGTCTCGCTGTTCATCGTGAAGGCCGTCTTCATCGGCGTCATAGTGATCGCCGTCGTGGTCGGCCTCTGGGAGCTCACCTCCCGCCTCCAGGAACGCAAGGGCATCAAGGCACCGCTGATCCCGCTGGCCGTCGGCGGAGCCGCGATGGTCGTCGCCGGTTACGCCCGGGGGCCCGAGGGCGCCTGGGTGGCCATGGCCCTGACCGCCCTCGCAGTGCTGGTCTGGCGGATGACCGAGCCGCCGGAGGGGTATCTCAAGGACGTCACCGCCGGGGTCTTCGCGGCCTTCTACGTCCCCTTCCTGGCCACCTTCGTCGCGCTGCTGCTGACAGCGGACGACGGGTCGTGGCGGGTGCTGACCTTCCTCGTCCTCACGGTGGTCAGCGACACCGGGGCGTACGCCGTCGGCTGGCGCTTCGGCAAGCACAAGCTCGCCCCGCGTATCAGCCCCGGCAAGACCCGCGAGGGCCTGCTCGGCGCGGTCGCCTTCGCCATGGTCGCCGGTGCGCTCTGCATGGAGTTCCTGATCGACGGCGGCGCCTGGTGGCAGGGCCTGCTGCTCGGCCTCGCGGTCGCGGCCAGCGCCACCCTGGGCGACCTGGGCGAGTCCATGATCAAGCGGGACCTCGGGATCAAGGACATGGGCACCCTGCTCCCCGGTCACGGCGGCATCATGGACCGGCTGGACTCGCTCCTGCCGACCGCGCCGGTGGTCTGGCTGCTGCTGGTGCTGTTCGTGGGCTCCGGCTGACGCCGCAGCACCCCGGGACCCCGTCCCACCTGCACGTTCCACGAGTGAGGGTCCGTCGTCCACAGGGCGGCGGACCCTCACCCGTATGTCTGCGACACTGGATGAACCATGCCTAAGCCCGGAGAACTCACTTTCGTCGCGCCCCGCGGAGCCAAGAAGCCGCCGCGGCACCTCGCCGACCTCACGCCCGCCGAGCGCAAGGAAGCGGTCGCCGCGACCGGCGAGAAGCCGTTCCGCGCCCAGCAGCTCTCGCAGCACTACTTCGCGCGGTACGCGCACGACCCGGCCGAGTGGACCAACATCCCGGCCGCGTCGCGGGAGAAGCTCGCCGAGGCGCTGTTCCCCGAGCTGATGTCCGTGATCCGGCACATCAGCTGCGACGACGACACCACCCGTAAGACCCTGTGGAAACTGCACGACGGGACGCTCGTCGAGTCCGTCCTGATGCGCTATCCGGAGCGCGTCACGATGTGCATCTCCTCGCAGGCCGGCTGCGGGATGAACTGCCCCTTCTGCGCCACCGGGCAGGCCGGCCTCGACCGCAATCTGTCGACCGCCGAGATCGTGCACCAGATCGTCGACGGCATGCGCGCCCTGCGCGACGGCGAGGTGCCCGGCGGTCCCGCGCGGCTCTCCAACATCGTCTTCATGGGCATGGGCGAGCCGCTCGCCAACTACAAGCGGGTGGTCGGCGCCATCCGCCGGCTCACCGACCCCGAGCCGGACGGCCTCGGTCTCTCGCAGCGCGGGATCACCGTCTCCACCGTGGGCCTCGTCCCGGCCATGCTGCGCTTCGCCGACGAGGGCTTCAAGTGCCGCCTCGCCGTCTCGCTGCACGCCCCGGACGACGAGCTGCGCGACACCCTGGTCCCCGTCAACACCCGGTGGAAGGTCCGCGAGGTCCTGGACGCGGCCTGGGAGTACGCGGAGAAGTCCGGCCGCCGGATCTCCATCGAGTACGCCCTGATCCGCGACATCAACGACCAGGCCTGGCGCGGCGACCTGCTCGGCCGGCTCCTCAAGGGCAAGCGGGTGCACGTCAACCTGATCCCGCTGAACCCCACGCCCGGCTCCAAGTGGACCGCCTCGCGCCCCGAGGACGAGAAGGCGTTCGTCGAGGCCATCGCGGCCCACGGCGTGCCCGTCACCGTCCGGGACACCCGCGGACAGGAGATCGACGGGGCCTGCGGTCAGCTGGCGGCCTCCGAGCGCTAGGAGGGTCCCGGGCGGCCCTGGCACGGGCCTCACCGGTCCGGCTGAAAACCGCCGGTGTAGCCTGGGCCCGAAATCAACTTCATATTCCGACAGGGGAGCGCCACAGCGCTGAGAGTGCGGCACCAAGGACAGGTTGGCCGCAGACCCTCTGAACCTCGCCCGGGTCATTCCGGGTAGGAAGTTCGGACCTTACTCAAGCTGTTGCGCCCTGCCCGCTTCCGGTTCGCCGGACAGCGGGCGGGGCCGCGTCTCTTCCTGGTCACCTCCAGGAGGAATCACATGAACACCACCACGAAGTACGCGGCGACCGCGCTCGCGGCGGCGCTCGGCGTCACGGTGCTCGCCGGCTGCGGCAGCGACGACGGCTCCGCGGGCTCCGGGGCGTCCAAGGGCAGCGGCTCCAAGACCGTGACCCTGGTCAGCCACGACTCCTTCAACGTCTCGGACGACGTGCTGAAGGCGTTCACGAAGGAGACCGGCTACACGGTCAAGACCCTCAAGAGCGGCGACGCCGGGGCCGCGCTCAACCAGGAGATCCTGACCAAGGGATCCCCGCGCGGCGACGTCTTCTTCGGCGTCGACAACACCCTGCTCTCCCGCGCCCTCGACAACGGTCTCTTCACCGCGTACGAGGCCAAGGGCCTGGACCGCGTCGCGCCGGACACACAGACGGACGAGAAGCACCGCGTCACGCCCGTCGACACCGGTGACATCTGCGTCAACTACGACAAGAAGTACTTCGCCGACAAGAAGCTCGCACCGCCGCAGACCTTCGCGGACCTGCTGAAGCCCGCGTACAAGAACCTCCTCGTCACGGAGAACGCGGCCAGCTCCTCGCCCGGTCTCGGCTTCCTCCTCGGCACCGTCGCCGCCGAGGGCGAGGACGGCTACGAGGCGTACTGGAAGAAGCTGAAGGCCAACGGCGTCAAGGTCGTCGACGGCTGGGAGCAGGCGTACAACGAGGAGTTCTCCGGTTCCGCCGGCGGCAAGAAGGCCAAGGCCGACCGGCCGCTCGTCGTCTCCTACGCCTCCAGCCCGCCCGTCGAGGTGCTCTACGCCGACCCGCAGCCCAAGGAGGCCCCCACCGGGGTCGCCACCGGCACCTGCTTCCGGCAGACCGAGTACGCCGGGCTGCTGACCGGGGCGAAGAACGAGGCGGGCGGCAAGGCGCTGCTGGACTTCCTGATCAGCAAGACGTTCCAGGAGGACATGCCGCTGAACATGTTCGTCAACCCGGTCGTGAAGGACGCCGAGCTGCCGGAGCTGTTCACGAAGCACGGCGAGAAGGTCGACACGCCTCCCACCGTCTCGCCCGAGAAGATCGCCGCCAACCGTGAGCAGTGGATCCAGTCGTGGCAGTCGCTCGTCCTGAAGTAGAGCCGAAGAAGGAGGCCGCCCGGCCCGCCGGCAGCGGGTCCGGGCGGCGCGGAGCCGCGGTGCGGCTCGGCCTGATGGCCCTGCCCGCCGCGTTCTTCGCGCTGTTCTTCGCCTATCCCGTGACCGCCATCGTCGGCCGCGGGCTCAAGGCGGGAGGCGACTGGCAGTTCGGGCGGATCGGCGAGGTGCTGGGCCGCCCGGACATCCTCGACGTGCTCTGGTTCACCACCTGGCAGGCCCTCGCCTCGACCGCGCTCACCCTGCTGATCGCCCTGCCCGGGGCGTACGTCTTCGCCCGCTTCGACTTCCCGGGCAAACAGGTGCTGCGGGCGGTCGTCACCGTGCCGTTCGTGCTGCCCACCGTCGTCGTCGGCACCGCGTTCCTGGCGCTGCTCGGGCGCGGCGGGCTCCTCGACGAGCTGTGGGGCGTCCGCCTCGACACCACCGTGTGGGCGATCCTGCTGGCCCACGTCTTCTTCAACTACGCCGTGGTCGTCCGCACGGTGGGCGGGCTCTGGTCGCAGCTCGACCCGCGTCAGGAGGAGGCCGCCCGGGTGCTGGGGGCCGGGCGGTTCGCCGCGTTCCGCCGGGTGACGCTGCCCGCGCTCGCCCCGGCCGTGGCCGCCGCCGCGCTGATGGTCTTCCTCTTCACGTTCACCTCCTTCGGCGTCGTGCAGATCCTCGGCGGACCGGCGTACTCCACCCTGGAGGTGGAGATCTACCGGCAGACCGCGCAACTGCTGGACCTGCCGACCGCCGCCGTGCTCACCCTCGTGCAGTTCGCCGCGGTCGGCGGGATCCTCGCCGTGCACGCCGCGACCGTACGCCGCCGGGAGCGGGCGCTGAAGCTGGTCGATCCGGCGCAGACCTCCCGCCGGCCGCGCGGCGCGGGCCAGTGGGCGCTGCTCGGCGGTGTGCTGCTCACCGCCCTGCTGCTGATCCTGCTGCCGCTCGGTGTGCTGGTGGAGCGATCTCTCGACGGAGCAGACGGGTCCAGCGGCTACGGCTTCGGCTACTACGAGGCCCTGAAGTCGGTCGGGGCGGGCGGCTCCTCCACCTTCCTGGTGCCGCCGCTGGAGGCCGTCGGCAACTCCCTGCGGTACGCGCTCGTCGCGACGCTCGTCGCTCTCGTCATCGGCGGGCTCGCGGCGGCCGCCCTGACCCGGCGGGCCGGGCGGCTGGTCCGGGGCTTCGACGCGCTGCTGATGCTGCCGCTCGGGGTGTCCGCCGTGACCGTCGGCTTCGGCTTCCTGATCACCCTGGACAAGCCGCCGCTCGACCTGCGGACCTCCTGGATCCTGGTCCCGCTGGCCCAGGCGCTGGTCGGCGTCCCCTTCGTCGTACGGACGATGCTGCCCGTGCTGCGGGCCGTCGACGACCGGTTGCGGGAGGCCGCCGCCGTGCTCGGGGCGTCCCCGCTGCGGGCCTGGCGGGAGGTCGATCTGCCGCTGGTGCGACGGGCGGTCCTGGTCGCGGCGGGGTTCGCCTTCGCCGTCTCCCTCGGGGAGTTCGGCGCGACGGTCTTCATCGCCCGGCCCGACAACCCGACCCTGCCGGTCGCCGTGGCCCGGCTGCTCGGCCGGTCCGGGGAGCTCAACTACGGGCAGGCGATGGCCCTGAGCACGATTCTGATGCTGGTGTGCGCGGTGTCGCTGCTGCTCCTGGAGCGTATCCGCACCGACCGATCCGGGGAGTTCTGAACGACATGCTGAGCTTGCAGGCCGCCACCGTACGGTTCGGGGAGCGGGCCGCGCTCGACGCGGTCGACCTGGAGGTCGCCGACCACCGGATCTCTTGCGTCCTCGGGCCCAGCGGCAGCGGAAAGTCCACCCTGCTGCGGGCCGTCGCCGGACTCCAGCCCATGGACTCCGGCCGGGTCCTGCTGGCCGGGCAGGACCAGGCGGGCGTCCCGGTGCACCGGCGCGGGCTCGGCCTGATGTTCCAGGACCACCAGCTCTTCCCGCACCGGGACGTCGGCTCCAACGTCGCCTTCGGGCTGCGCATGCACGGCGTGGGACGGGCCGAGACGAACGCCCGGGTCCGCGAACTCCTGGAGCTGGTCGGCCTGCCGGGAGCGGAACGCCGGGCCGTCGCCGCGCTCTCCGGCGGCGAACAGCAGCGCGTCGCGCTGGCCCGCGCGCTCGCTCCCCGCCCGAAACTCCTGATGCTGGACGAGCCCCTCGGCCAGCTCGACCGGAGTCTGCGTGAACGGCTCGTCGTGGAACTCCGCACGCTTTTCCAGGAGTTGGGGACGACCGTGCTGGCCGTCACGCACGACCAGGGCGAGGCGTTCGCGCTCGCCGACCGGGTCGTCGTGATGCGGGACGGCCGAATCGCGCAGGAGGGCACCCCACTGGACGTCTGGCAGCGCCCCGCCTCCGCGTTCGTCGCCCGGTTCCTCGGCTTCGACAACGTCACCGCCGCCACCGTCACCGGGCAGGCCGCCGCCACCGCCTGGGGCAAGGTCCCGGTGCCCGAGGGCTCCCCGCAGGGCGAGGTCGACCTGCTGGTCCGGCCCGCCGGGGTCCGGATCGGCGCTCCCGAGGACGGCCTGCGCTGCACGGTCGGCGTCCGCACCTTCCGGGGGAACCACGTGACCCTACGGCTGCTGCCCGAGAACGCGCCGGTGCTGGAGGCCGAATGCGCCCTGCGGGACACCCCGGACGAGGGCGCGACCGTGGGGGTCCGCTTCGACGCGGCGGAGACGGTGGTGCTGGCGGACGGGTGACGTTCACGGTGGGACGCCTCCGCCACCACCGTGGGTGACGTTCACCATGGGACGCCTCCGCCACCACCGTGGGTGAGGCTCACGGTGCCGCCCCCGCCACCACCAGACCCAGCTCGTACGCCAGGATCACCGCCTGCGCCCGGTCCCGCAGCCCCATCTTCGCGAACAGCCGGTTGATGTGGGTCTTCACCGTGTGGTCGGTGATGGTCAGCCGGTCGGCGATGTCCGCGTTGGACAGACCTCGGGCGATCAGGACGAGCACCTCGGCCTCGCGCGCGGTCAGCCCGTCGATCGAGCGCTTCGGCGGAGCGCTGACCCGCTGCCGGGCGAACTCCGCGATGAGCCGCCCGGTGATCTCGGGGGCCAGCAGGGCGTGGCCGCCCGCCACCACCCGTACCGCGTGCAGCAGTTCGGGAAACGTCGCGTCCTTCAGCAGGAAGCCGCTGGCTCCGGCGGAGAGGGCGTCGTACACGTACTCGTCCAGGCCGAACGTCGTCAGCATCAGCGCCCTGGTCGCCCCGTTCGACGCCGCGACGATCTCGCGTGCCGCGTCGATACCGCCGAGCCGGGGCATCCGGATGTCCAACAGGGCCACATCGGGCCGCAGTTCGGCCGCGCCGAGCACGGCCTGCTCGCCGTCCTCCGCCTCCCCGACCACCTCGATGTCGTCCTGCGTGTTCAGCAGACCGGAGAACGCCGTCCGGACGACGGCCTGGTCGTCGGCGACCAGCACCCGGATCACCACGGCAGCTCCGCCTCCACGAGAAAGCCGCCACCCGGACCCCGGCCGGTGGTGAGTGCCCCGCCGAGCAGGGAGGCCCGCTCGGCCATGCCCACCAGCCCGTGCCCCGCCCGTTCGGTGGAGACGGACGGATCGGGGCCCGGCCCGTCATCGCTCACTCGGACCGTCAACAGGCGCGTCCCATAGTGGAGTTCGACGACCGAGTGCGCCCCCGGGGCGTGCCGCCGGGCGTTCGTCAGGGCCTCCTGGACGATCCGGTACGCCGACAGCTCCCAGGAGGCCGGCAGCGGGGCCCGCTCGCCGCTGATCCGCAGCTCGGCCGCCCCGCCCACCGCCCGGTGCTGGCCGAGGAGGTCGTCGAGACCCGCCAGCGAGGGCTGCGGGGCGGTGAGCGCGTTCCGTGAGGTGTCGTCGCCCGTCCGCAGCACCCCGAGCAGCCGCCGCAGCTCCGCCATCGAGGAGCGTGCGGTGCCCGCGATCTCCTGGAAGGCGTCCCGCGCCGGGGGTGAGAGGTCCGGGGTCGTGTACGTGGCGCTCTCGGCCCGGACCGCGATCACCGACACCGAGTGGGCGATCATGTCGTGCAACTCCCGCGCTATCGCGGCCCGTTCCGCTTCGGCCGCCTGCCGGCGCTCCATCTCCAGCAGCCGCGACTGGGCGGCCGCCCGGGTGTGCCGGGTCTCCTCGCGCGCCCGCACCGCGTCCCCCGTGCTCACCGCGCCCAGGATCATCACCGTCAGCACCAGCGTCTCGGCGTACAGGCCGAGGCTGAACCGGTCGGTCCCCTGGAGCGCGGGCAGCCCGGGGGAGCCGTCCCGGGCCCACCGGTCGATGTGCACCAGGTTGACGGTCAGCGCCGCCAGCGAACCGGCCAGCACGAGGATCGCCGGATGCTGCACCCGGTGCCGGCCCAGGATGTAGCAGCCGATCAGGGCCCCGGCGATGGTCGCGTACGCCATGTTGCCGTCGGTCGCGAAGCTCAGCAGGGCCGCGCCCACGGTCAGGAAACCGACGGCGGGCCAGGTCGCCCGCAGCGCCAGCGACGCCGTGCAGACCACCACTCCGAACGCTGTGATCGCCGAACCCGGTACGAGGGCCAGCTCCACCACCGCGAAGAGCGTCAGCGCCGCCGCGGTCAGCCAGGCGTAGGAGGGGGCCGCCGCCCAGTGCCGCAGCCGCCGCCGCACCGCGAGGACCGGCGGCGGGGCTTCGGGGGCTGCGGCCGGGCGGTCCGGCGTGATGGTGCGCGTCATACGGAGATTCTTCGTCACCGCCGGGGCGGGACGCATCGGAGTACGGGTGGAATTCCCGGTGCCGGCTCATGCCACGGGTTGACCCCGAGGACCGGACGGTGGTGTGACGAGATGTGAACGGCCCGTTCCTAGCCTCGCATCCATGGCAACGACCACCCCCCTCACCCCTCCTGACCAGCACCGCGAGCCGCCACCGCTGCTCGGTGGCCTCCTCTGGTGGGCGCTGTGCGCGGCCGCCGCGCTGGGGCTCGCGGTCTGCTCCGCGCTCGGCCCGCACCGCGTCTGGGCAACCGCCGCCGCGCCCGGCTACCTGGCCGCCGCACTGCTCACGGCACACGGGCGGAGCCCCCGTTCCGCCGGCGCGGTCGCCCTCGCCGGGGCGGTGCTGCTGCCCCTGCTGTGGCTTCTCGCCGTGGACCGGGCGCAGTTGGAGGTGCGGGTGGTCGCGCGGTCGGCCGGGCTGCTGCTCGCCGAGGGGACGCCCTACCTCCAACATCCCTTGGTGCCACCGGACTTCAACCCGTACCTCCCGGGCATGGCCGTCTTCGGTCTGCCGGAGGCCGTTGCCGGGCCCGGTCCGTTCACCGACCCACGGCTGTGGATGGGCGCGGCGTTCCTCGGCGCGCTCGCGCTCGCCTTCCCGGCGGGGGCCCGGAGTGCGCCCCTGCGGTGGATCGCCGCCTGCCCGCTGGTCGCGCTGCCGCTCGCGGTGGGGGGCGTCGATCTGCCGGTGGCCGGGCTGATGTGCCTCGGGCTCGCCCTCGCCGGGCGGGGGAGAGCCGGTGCGGCCGGTGCGGTGCTCGGTGTGGCCGCCGCCCTCAAGTGGACGGCCTGGCCGGCGATTCCGGTGGCCCTGGCCCTGCTCGCGGCAGCCTCCCGATCCACGGGCCGCCCGGCGGATCGGGAGGAGGGCCGCCGCCCGGCGGATCGCACCGCCGCGCGCTGCGGGCTCGTCGCCCTGCTCACCGCCGCCGCCCTCGTCCTGCCCGCCGCGCTGCGCGACCCGGGCGCGTTCCGGGCCCATGTCGTCGACTTCCCGCTCGGGCTGACCGACGCGGTCTCGTCCGCCGCGAGCCCGCTCCCCGGCCATCTGCTGGCCACCCACGTCCCCGGCGGCCGCACCCTGGCCCTCCTGCTGCTCGGGGTGAGTGCCCTCCTCCTCGCCCTCTCCCTTCTCCTCAGGCCCCCGGCGACACCGGCGGACGCGGCGGCGAGGCTCGCGCTCGGGCTGCTCCTGGCCATCGCGTTCATGCCCGCGAGCCGGTTCGGCTATCTGGTGCACCCGCTGGTCCTCGCGGTGTGGGCGGCGGTCCGGGAGACACCCGGGAACCCCCTGCTCCTCCGCGTACGGAAGCAGGTGTCCCGATGACCGGCCGCCGCACCCTCGTGGTGACCAACGACTTCCCGCCGCGCCAGGGCGGCATCGAGACCTTCGTCCGGGCGATGACCGACCGGTTCCCCGCGGACTCCGTCGTCGTCTACACCTCCGCCGAACCCGGGGCGGCCGCCCATGACGCCGCTCTGCCCTACCCCGTGGTCCGCGACCCGGCCCGGATGCTGCTCCCCGTCCCCCGCGTCACCGCCCGCGCCGCCGGACTCGCCCGCCGCCACGGCTGCGACAGCGTCTGGTTCGGGGCCGCCGCCCCGCTCGGGCTGATGGCGGACCGGCTGCGCGGGGAGAGCGGGGTGCGGCGGGCCGTCGCCACGACGCACGGGCACGAGGTGTGGTGGGCCCGCACCCCGGGCGCCCGGGCCCTGCTGCGGCGGATCGGGGAGCGTACGGACGCGGTGACCTACCTGGGCGCGGCGACCCGCGCCCCCATCGCCGCCGCGCTGGGCCCGGCCGCCGCCCGCCGCATGGTGCGGCTGGCACCGGGCGTGGACGCGGAGGCCTTCGCCGTCCGGCCGGGAGCGCGCGGAGCGGTACGGGAACGGGCGCGCGACGGCCTGTGGAAAGGGCCGCGCGACGGCGGGCCGCCCGGGGCGCGCAACCGCGTCCGTGAACGGTACGGGCTCGGCGCGCGGCCGGTGATCCTGTGCGCGGCTCGGCTCGTCCCGCGCAAGGGGCAGGACACCCTGATCCGCGCCCTCCCCGCCGTCCTGCGCTCGGTGCCCGACGCCGTCCTCCTGCTGACCGGCGACGGACCGTACGCCCGGACCCTGCACCGGCTCGCCGCCGACACCGGGGTCGCGGACGCGGTGGTCCTCGCCGGCGGACGCCCGCACCCGGAGATGCCGGAGCACTACGCGGCCGCCGACGTCTTCGCCATGCCCTGCCGCACCCGCAGAGGCGGCCTGGAGGTGGAGGGGCTCGGGATCGTCTTCCTGGAGGCGGCGGCAGCCGGGCTGCCGGTCCTCGTCGGGGACTCGGGCGGCGCGCCGGACACCGTACGGGACGGGGAGACCGGGCACCTGGTCGACGGGCGGGACACGGCCGGCGTCGCGGACCGGCTCGTCGCGCTGCTGCGGGACCGGGCGGCGGCCGCGGCGATGGGGGAGAAGGGCCGGGCGTGGGTCCGCGAGGAGTGGGGGTGGGAGGGCGCGTACGCCACCCTCGCCGGACTGCTGCGGCCCTGACCGTGGAGCCGGAGCGCGTGCCGTACGCCGCGACAGCGCGCCCCGGGCCCGGCAAGCTGGAGGTCCGGACCCGTACCCGTACGCCGTACGGCAGCGACAGCGACAAGGACCGTGAACCATGACCGGTGGCACCCGCGAGGGCATCGACCTCACCCGCGTCCTCGACGCCCCGCAGCAGCGGGTCTTCGCCGCCTGGACGTCACCGGAGGACTTCGCCGCCTGGTACGGGGGCGAGGCGGACGTCCCCCTGGACCGGGTGGCGATGGACGTACGGCCCGGGGGCTCGTGGCGCCTGGTCATCGTGATGCCGGGCGTCGAGATGCCCTTCCACGGGGTCTACCGCGAGGTCAGCGAACCCGACGGGCTCGTTTTCACGCTGAAGGACGGCTCCGCCCCGAAGGACGCCGAGGACGAGACCGTGACCGTCACCTTCAGCGACCTCGGGGGCGGCCGGACCGAACTGGCCTTCCAGCAGCGCGGCGGGAACCTCACCCCCGAGCAGTACGCGGCGGCCGAGGACGGCTGGGAAGCCTTCTTCGACGCGCTCGCCGACCGCCTCGCCACCCACCCCTGACCTACGTCAGCGGAAGCGCCGCGAGCTGTGCGATCACCCAGGTCAGCGGGGCGAACAGGGCCAGCAGCGCGCCCGCCCGCAGCAGCGTCGCCCGGCGCAGCGTGGCCGCCGGTGCGCCCATCCTGAGCAGCGCCTGCGCCGTATGGGCCCGGGCGTGCTTGGCCTCCAGCGCCGAGGTCAGCAGCGTCGCCGTCGTACAGCCGAGGACCAGCACCGCGCCGAGAGCGGTGAGCGGACCGTACGGGCGGTCGTCGCCCCCGTACAGCGCCGAAGCGGCGACCGCGGCGGACACCACCGCGCAGACGATGCCGAGCGGGCGGCCGATCCGGCGCGCCTCGTCCATCAGGACCCGGCCCGCCAGCAGCCGTACGGCCCCGGGACGCACCGCCTGAAGCGCCCGGCCGCACAGATACGTCAGGCTCGGCCCGGCCATCGCCAGGCCGACCGCGGTCAGCGTCCACCCGACCAGCACCGCCACCGGGGTGGAGTCGTACCGTCCGGGCAGCGGGAACGCGTTCCCCGCCGCACCCCGGGAGGCGATCGCCTCGACCGCGAGTCCGGCCGCCGTCAGCGCCACACCCCAGGGGAGCCCGGCCGGGGCCGGCGCGGGCTCCGGCAGCTCCTCGGAGCCGAAGGTGTCCCGCGCCGGGTCGGGCCGCGACCGCAGGGCCAGCGCGCTCGCCGTCGACGCGGCCACCGGTACGAGCGCCAGCAGCATCAGGGCGGCGGCCAGCGGCAGCGGAGTGCCCGCGCCGAGGAACTCCGCCGCGCCCCCGTCGAACGGCATCCCGGTCAGATCGCCGCGCAGATGCAGGAAGAAGAGCAGCGCCACCATCGAGCCGAGCGTGGTCGAGACGGCCGTGGAGACCGCGGCCAGCGCCGACAGCCGGACCGGCCCGAGGCCCAGCGAGGAGAGGCCGGGCCGGGGCCGGGTGCTCGGGTCGGTCCGGGCCACCGCCACGGCGAACTGTACGGTGGCGGCCAGCGGGACGAAGCACCACAGCAGCCGCAGCACCGAACCGGCGGACGCCGGGTGCGCGGCTGCGTACCCGAGGGCGCAGAGGAGAAGGAATCCGACACCGGCCGACGCGGCGGCCACCAGCAGCCGCCGGACCAGGACGAGGGGATGGGAACCGCGGGCTAGACGGAGAGCGAGCACGCCGCGCGGCCCTCCGCTTCCGGTTTCGAAGGCAGGGTGACGGTGGCGACGCAGCGGCCGTCCAGCAGGGGCACGGTCCGGTCGGCGAGCGCCGCGACCTCCGCGTCAAGGGTGGCCAGCACGACGGTGATGCCGTGCGAACGGGCCGCCGTGGTGAAGGTGCGCAGCACCTGGGCGCGGTCCGCGCGGTGCAGGGTCGCGGTGGGCTCGTCCGCGAAGATCACGGTCGGTGCGCCGCACAGGGCGCGGGCCACGGAGATCCGCTGGCGCTGCGCCTGGAGCAGGGCGTGCGGCCGCTTCCTGGCGAACGCGGCGATGTCCAGACGCTCCAGCCACTCGGTGGCGGCCTTCCTGGCGGCCCGGTGCGAGACGCCGCGCAGCAGCAGGGGCAGCGCGGTGTTCTCCCAGACGCTCAGCTCCGGGACCAGCTCGGGATCGGCGGAGATCCAGCCGAAGCGTTCCCGGCGGAGCTGTTCGCGGACCCGGGGGGCCATGGTGTGGACGGGGACGCTGTTGAACCAGACCTCGCCCTCCTGGGGCACGAGCCGGCCCGAGAGGCAGTGCAGCAGGGTCGTCTTCCCGCTGCCGCGCGGGCCGGTCACGGCGAGGATCTCCGCGTCCCGGACGCCGATGGAGACACCGCCGAGACCGGGCGATCCGTTGTGGGAGTGGTGCAGTGAACGCGCCCAGATCACGTCGTTGTCCGGCGGGGCCACCATGGCGTACACCTCGGTTCAGGTCAGATTTCCCGTCCCCCGTACGGGGGAACGAAGACGCGGCCGATCGGTCACTGGGCACCGTAGATAGTCGGACCGGTCCGGGAGCACGGAACGCGGCCCGGATACCCCCTTCTCACTCGAAGGGGGTATCCGGGCCGCGTGGACCGATGAAATGACCGCTGGGCGGCTATCGGCCGGGGGACCTGAAGGCGGTCAGAGCTTCGTCCACGCCTCCGTGAGGACGGCCCGCAGGATGCCCTCGATCTCGTCGAACGTGGACTGGTCGGAGATCAGCGGCGGGGCGAGCTGGATGACCGGGTCGCCTCGGTCGTCGGCCCGGCAGTACAGGCCGTTCTCGAACAGCGCCTTGGAGAGGAAGCCGTACAGGACGCGCTCGGTCTCCTCGTCGGTGAACGTCTCCTTGGTCGCCTTGTCCTTCACCAGCTCGATGCCGTAGAAGTACCCGTTGCCGCGGACGTCGCCGACGATCGGCAGGTCGTGCAGCTTCTGGAGCGTGGTCAGGAAGGCGTTCTCGTTGTCGAGGACGTGCTGGTTGAGGTTCTCGCGCTCGAAGATGTCGAGGTTGGCGAGGCCCACGGCCGCGGAGACCGGGTGGCCGCCGAAGGTGTAGCCGTGCAGGAAGGTGTTGCCGCCCTCGTAGAACGGCTCCGCGATCCGGTCCGAGACGATGCAGGCGCCGATCGGGGAGTAGCCCGAGGTCATGCCCTTCGCGCAGGTGATCATGTCCGGCACGTAACCGAACTTGTCGCAGGCGAAGATCGTGCCGAGCCGGCCGAAGGCGCAGATGACCTCGTCGGAGACGAGCAGCACGTCGTACTTGTCGCAGATCTCGCGGACCCGCTGGAAGTAGCCGGGGGGCGGCGGGAAGCAGCCGCCCGCGTTCTGCACGGGCTCCAGGAAGACGGCCGCGACGGTCTCGGGGCCCTCGAAGAGGATCTCCTGCTCGATCTGGTCGGCGGCCCAGCGGCCGAAGGCCTCCGGGTCGTCGCCGAAGAGCGGGGCGCGGTAGATGTTGGTGTTCGGCACCTTGTGCGCGCCGGGGACCAGCGGCTCGAAGGGGGCCTTCAGCGCCGGGAGGCCGGTGATGGACAGCGCGCCCTGCGGGGTGCCGTGGTAGGCGACCGCACGCGAGATGACCTTGTACTTGGTCGGCTGGCCCTTGAGCTTGAAGTACTGCTTGGCCAGCTTCCAGGCGGTCTCGACGGCCTCGCCGCCACCGGTGGTGAAGAAGACCTTGTTGAGGTCGCCCGGGGCGTAGTCGGCGAGCCGCTCGGCCAGCTCGACGGCCTTCGGGTGGGCGTAGGACCACACCGGGAAGAAGGCGAGCTCCTGGCCCTGCTTGTACGCCGTCTCGGCGAGCTCGTGGCGACCGTGACCGGCGTTGACCACGAACAGGCCGGAGAGGCCGTCCAGGTAGCGCTTGCCCTTGTCGTCGAAGATGTACGTTCCCTCGCCTCGCACGATGGTGGGAACGGGCGCGTTCTCGTAGTCCGACATGCGGGTGAAGTGCATCCACAGGTGGTCGTACGCGGTTCGGCTGAGGTCCTTGCTCACGGCTATCGGGTTCCCCACATATAGGTCTGCTTCTTGAGCTTCAGGTAGACGAAGCTCTCGGTGGAGCGCACGCCGGGAAGGGTCCGGATGCGTTTGTTGATCGTCTCCAGCAGGTGGTCGTCGTCCTCGCAGACGATCTCCACCATCAGGTCGAAGGAGCCCGCGGTCATGACCACGTACTCGCACTCGGCCATGGCCGACAGGGCTTCGGCCACCGGATCGAGGTCGCCCTCGACATTGATGCCGACCATCGCCTGGCGCCGGAATCCCACGGTGAGCGGGTCCGTGACGGCGACGATCTGCATCACGCCCTGGTCGAGCAGCTTCTGGACGCGCTGGCGCACAGCCGCTTCGGAGAGGCCGACGGCCTTGCCGATCGCGGCGTACGGACGCCGTCCGTCCTCCTGGAGCTGCTCGATGATTGCGAGGGAGACGGCATCGACCGCCGACGGTGATCCGTTCCCTGTCCTGGAGTCTGCGCTGCGACTGGCCACGCACCCACCATGCACCGCTCCTCGTCTGTCTCGCAACCCCAGAGCGATGAAATTCGTTGAGTGAGTGCTCGGAACCGACTGAATCCGAAGTTGGTGGCGGTTGGGTATGTCGAAAGCGTCACCCAAGCGATTAGGGTGGATGTCTCACCCATCGGACAGCCGACAGGAGGGGTGGTTGTGACCACCGAGGTGCGCCGTCTGCGCAACTACATCAACGGAGAGTTCCGGGACGCCGCGGACGGGCGGACCATCGATGTGGTCAGCCCGGTGACGGAAGAGGTCTACGCAACCTCGCCGCTCTCGGGCCAGGCCGACGTCGATGCCGCCATGGAGGCCGCAGCGGCGGCCTTCCCCGCCTGGCGCGACACCACGCCCGCCGAGCGCCAGAAGGCCCTGCTCAAGATCGCGGACGCCTTCGAGGAGCGGGCCGAGGACCTGATCGCCGCCGAGTCGGAGAACACCGGCAAGCCGGTCGGCCTCACCCGCAGCGAAGAGATCCCGCCCATGGTGGACCAGATCCGCTTCTTCGCGGGGGCCGCCCGGCTGCTGGAAGGCCGCTCGGCCGGCGAGTACATGGACGGTCTGACCTCCATCATCCGTCGCGAGCCGGTCGGCGTCTGCGCCCAGGTCGCGCCGTGGAACTACCCGATGATGATGGCCGTGTGGAAGTTCGCCCCGGCGCTCGCCGCGGGCAACACGGTCGTCATCAAGCCGTCCGACACCACCCCGGCGTCGACGGTCCTCATGGCCGAGATCATCGGCCAGATCCTGCCCAAGGGCGTCTTCAACGTCCTGTGCGGCGACCGGGACACCGGCCGCGCCATGGTCGAGCACCCGACCCCGGCGATGGCCTCCATCACCGGTTCGGTACGGGCCGGCATGCAGGTCGCCGAGTCCGCCGCCAAGGACGTCAAGCGCGTCCACCTGGAGCTCGGCGGCAAGGCGCCCGTTGTGGTCTTCGAGGACGCCGACATCGCCAAGACGGTCTCGGGCGTCTCCGAGGCGGGCTTCTTCAACGCGGGCCAGGACTGTACGGCCGCCACCCGTGTCCTGGTCCACGAGTCGATCCACGACGAGTTCGTCACCGCGCTCGCCAAGGCCGCCGCCGACACGAAGACCGGGCAGCCGGACGACGAGGAAGTGGCGTACGGCCCGCTCAACAACGCCAACCAGCTGAAGCAGGTCAGCGGCTTCATCGAGCGGCTCCCCGCGCACGCCAAGGTCGAGGCGGGCGGCCACCGGGTCGGCGACAAGGGCTACTTCTACGCCCCGACCGTCGTCTCCGGCCTGAAGCAGGACGACGAGATCATCCAGAACGAGGTCTTCGGCCCCGTCATCACCGTCCAGTCCTTCACCGACGAGGACCAGGCCGTTACGTACGCCAACGGCGTCGAGTACGCGCTCGCCTCCTCGGTCTGGACGCAGAACCACGCCCGCGCCATGCGCATGTCCAAGAACCTCGACTTCGGCTGCGTGTGGATCAACACCCACATCCCGCTGGTCGCCGAGATGCCGCACGGCGGGTTCAAGAAGTCCGGCTACGGCAAGGACCTCTCCGCGTACGGCTTCGAGGACTACACCCGCATCAAGCACGTCATGACGTCCATCGAGGACTGATCCCGGAATCGTCGTCGCGGTCCTGCGGCCCCGGGCTCCGGCCCGGGGCCGCAGGCGTGTCTGGACAAGGTGTGCGGGGTGGGTCCGCTCCGCTGGACGCTTGGTCCATTGTCCGCGCGAGCGCCGACCGGCATTCTGCGCGGGTGCGAGCGATCAGGAAGAACCCCATGTCCCGCCGGTCCCTGCTGCGCGCCCTCGGGGCGGGAGCGGCCGGTGCCACCCTGGCCGGCTGCGGGGTGCCCGCGGCCTTCGTCGAGCCGGGTGACCGTGCCGGACACGACAGTTCGGCCACCGACCACACCCTGCACTTCGCCAACTGGCCGCTCTACATCGACACCGACGACGAGGACGAGTCGAAGCGCCCCACCCTGGACGCCTTCTCGCGGCGCACCGGGATCTCCGTGACGTACACCGAGGAGATCAACGACAACGACGAGTTCTTCGGGAAGATCAGCCCCGCGCTGATGAACCACCAGCAGACCGGCCGGGACCTGATCGTCATCAGCGACTGGATGGCCGCCCGCTTCGTCCGGCTCGGCTGGGTCCAGGAGATGGACCGGGCGAAACAGCCCAACGTCGCCAAGTACCTCGACCCCCAACTGCGCACCCCCGCCTTCGACGAGGGGCGCCGCCACAGCGTCCCCTGGCAGTCCGGCATCACCGGCATCGCGTACAACCGCAAGAAGCTAGGCCGCGAGATCCGGTCCACGGGCGACCTGTGGGCCGACGACCTGCGCGGCCGGGTCACCCTGCTCTCCGGGCTCGACGAGTCGTTCGCCCTGCTGATGCAGGGCAACGGCGTCGACATCACCCGCTGGACGGCCGACGACTTCCACACGATGTGCGAACAGGTCGAGAAGCGGGTCCGCTCGAAGCACATCCGCCGCTTCACCGGCAACGACTACATCAAGGACCTCGCCACCGGCGACGTACTCGCCTGCCAGGCCTACTCCGGCGACGTCATCCAGCTCCAGGCCGACAACCCGGACATCGAGTTCGTCGTGCCCGAGGAGGGCGCCGAACTGTGGGCCGAGTCCCTGATGATCCCCAACCTCGCCCGCCACAAGCGCAACGCGGAGCGCCTGGTGGACCACTACTACGAACCCGAGATCGCCGCCGAACTCGCCGCCTGGGTCAACTACGTCTGCCCGGTCCCCGCCGCCCGTGACGTCCTCGCCTCCGCCAAGGACGAGGAAACCGCCGCACTCGCCGAGGATCCCCTGATCTTCCCCGACGACGCGATGCGCGAACGGCTCGCCATCGCCCGCGACATCACCTCCGAGGAACGGACGGACTTCGCCAAGAAGTGGAACGGCATCGTCGGCTTGTGAAGCGGTAACAGGGGTGCCGTAAAGAGGCGGTAAACACGGGCGTACGCTGCGGATATGAGCGAAAGACAGGCCCTCACACGGGGGATACGCAGGTGGCTGGTCTTCTTCATCGTCTGTCTGGTGCTGAGCGGGCTCACGGCCTTCCCGCTCGTCACCGAACTCCGCTGGACGGAGGACCTGCTGAGCGCCTCCGCCTCCCCGGTCCCCGAGCACTTCCCCGGTCTGATGGAGTGGATCACCCGGGTCCGCGAAGGACTCGACACCATCGACCGCGAGCAGCCCTTCATGCTGTACGGCACCGACTGGCTGGCCTTCGCCCACCTGGTCATCGCGGTCGCCTTCTACGGCCCCTACCGCGACCCGGTCCGCAACATCTGGGTCATCGAGTTCGGCATGATCGCCTGCGCCGGGATCATCCCGCTCGCCCTGATCTGCGGCCCGATCCGCGGCATCCCGTTCTGGTGGAGCGTGATCGACATGTCCTTCGGGGTCTTCGGCGTCATCCCGCTGCTCATCGTCCGCCGCATGATCAAGCGGCTTGAGGTGCTGGAGCGGGCGGCGACCGCCGCGAACCCGGTGACCGTTCCGGCGGGCGCCTGAGCGCCTTCCGGCGGCCGTCGCGCCCTCGCGGTGACCGCCCGGGTCAGGCCGCGGGCGGCGGACCGAAGGCGGCCACCACGATGCCCATCGCCGTGGCGTTGATGTCCTTCCCCTTCGCGTCCGTCGCGCCGACGCTGTAGACCAGCGTCCGGGAGAGGTCGCGCGTGGCCGCCACCGCCGTGTTGTACCCCCAGCGCCCGCCGGTCTTGCCCCACACCTGGCGGCCGCCCAGCGTGAGCACCGAGAGGCCGGCGCTGAACTGCGCCGGCTCCCCGGAACCGTAGGTGCGCACCGACGCGTCGGGCAGCGTGAACATCTCCTCCAGCAGCGGCCCGCGCACCACGCGTCCGCCGAACAGGGCGGTGGTGAAGCGCTCCAGATCGGCGGTGGTGGAAATGATGTCCCCGGCCGCCCACGCGGCGGTCTGCCCCCACACCGTGACATCACGCAGCTCGACACCTCCGCCCGGCGCCGCGAAGACCTGGTAGCCGCGGTTGTGCGGGCCGCGGATCCCGGGGTCGGCACCGGGGAAGTACGTGGACCGCAGGCCGAGGGGGCGCAGGATCCGGTCCGTCACCTCCCGCTCGTAGGTGTGCCCGGTGACGCGCTCGACCAGCAGCCCCAGCACCGTGTAGTTGATGTTGAGGTAGTGCTGGCTGGAGCCCGGGGCGAACTCCCGCTCCTTCGCCGTCGCGGAGGCCACCATGGCGCGCGGGGTGTGGACGTCGAAGCGGTGCGCGTACCACTCCTCCGGGTTCGCGCCCGGCAGATCCGCCGCGGGGATGCCGCTGGTGTGGTCGAGCAGTTGGCGTACGGTCACCTCCCCGTACGAGGCCGGGATCAGGTCCGGCAGATAGTGCCGGGCGGCGCGGTCCAGGGACAGCTTCCGCTCGCCCGCCAGTTGCAGCACCGCGGCCGCCGTGAACACCTTGGTCACCGACCCCGCGCGGAAGCGGGCCGCAGGATCCGCCGGCCGGCCCGAGGGCAGATCGTGCACCCCGGCGCTGCCCCGCCACGAACCGGCGCTGCCGCCGACCCGGACGAGCGCCGCGACGGCGTCCTGGCGCGGCAGCCCCGCGATCGCGGCGCGCAGGGCCCGGGCGTCCGGAGCGTCCTGGGACCGGGGCGCTCCGGACGCCGCCGGACGGGAGCCCGGAGCGCGGTCGGCGGGCGCGCTCGCGGAAACGGGGCCGGCGGTCCCGCCGGCGATGCCGAGGACCAGGGCGGTTGCCAGGAGCGTGCGGACAGATCTGTTCACCGGGTGCCTCCGAGGAAGATGAAGTCGTCAACTGCGTGTCGACTTCATCCTGTTGGCCCGGCGGCCCCGGCGGATCACCCGCCCGGGCGGTCCTCGGCGGGGAAGCGGCTCCCGCGCCCGGGGGAGGGCGCGCCGGTGGCTCCCCCGTCCGAGGGAGACACCAACCCGGTCTCGTAGGCGCAGATGACGGCCTGGATGCGGTCGCGCAGCCCCAGTTTGGACAGCACGTTGCCCACATGGGTCTTCACCGTGTGCTCGCTCACCACGAGGGCCGTCGCGATCTCCGCGTTGGACAGGCCCCGCGCCAGGTGCAGCAGGGTCTCCCGCTCCCGGGCGGTCAGGGCCTCCAGTCGGCCGGCCGACGGCGCGGGCCGGCCCGCCGGGCGCGCCGTGTACTCGGCGATCAGCCGCCGGGCCACCGACGGAGCGACCAGCGACTCCCCGGCGGCCACCACCCTCACCGCGTGCACCAGATCGTCCCGCCGCACGTCCTTGAGCAGGAAGCCGCTCGCGCCCGCGTGCAGCGCCTCGTACACGTACTCGTCCGCGTCGAACGTGGTCAGCATGATCGTGCGGCAGGACCCCGCGGCGGCGATCTCCCGGCACGCGGCGATGCCGTCCAGCACCGGCATCCGGATGTCCAGCAGCGCGATGTCCGCCCCGAGCCGGCCCACCGCCGCCACGGCCTGCGCGCCGTCCCCCGCCTCCGCCACCACCTCGATGCCGGGCTGGGCCTCCAGGATCATCGCGAAGCCGCTGCGCACCAGCTCCTGGTCGTCGGCGACCACCACCCGGATCGTCATGCCCGCACCTCTTCCGCCCCGGGCGCGAGCGGCAGCCCGACGACCAGCTCGAAGCCCCGGCCGCCGGGGCCGGCACCGGCCCGCACGGTGCCGCCGTGCGCGGCGGCCCGCTCCCGGATCCCGATCAGCCCGAGCCCCTGGGTGGTCCCCGGCCCCTGCCCGTCGTCCCGCACCGTGATCGTCAACTCCCGCTCCCCGTATTCCATGTCCACGTCCACGCGGTCGGCCCGCGCATGCTTGACGACGTTCGTCAGCGCCTCCTGCACGATCCGGTACACCGTCGCCCCGCTGTCCGGCGGCAGCGCCCGGACCGGCCCGGTCGCCGTGAAGGCGACCTCCGGGCCGCCGCTGCGCACCCGTGCCAGCAGGGCCGGCAGCTCCGCGGGCCCCGGCTGCGGCGAACGGGGCGCGGCCACCTGCCCGGGGCCGTCCTCGCGCAGCACCCCGAGCATCCGGCGCAACTGCACCATCGCGTCCCGGCCCGTCTCGGAGATCGCCTCGAACGCGGCCTCCGCACGCTCGGGGGCGGCCCGGACCGCCACCGGACCGGCCTCCGCCTGCACGATCATCAGGCTCACCGCGTGCGAGAGGATGTCGTGCATCTCCCGTGCGATCCGGGCCCGTTCGCGCGCCGCGGCCCGCTCCGCCTCGATCCGCCGGCCCAGCTCCGCCTGACGCGCCCGGTCCTCCACCGCCGCCACATAGGCCTTACGGGTGTGGCTGAGCCGCCCGAAGGCGTACGCGGCGCCGAACACGAAGAGCGAGAACAGCAGCTCCCGGGCCTCACCGGTGTTCCACGCCACCGACGGGAACACCGCCGCGCCGACCAGGACGGCGACGGCCGCCCGAGCGCGGGGCGGCGACAGCTCGGCCACGGTGTAGAAGGTCACGAGACCGGCGTACGGCAACGGCTGGCCCGGACCGTCGACGGCCAGCGTGTACAGCGCGCCGGCCGCGAGGGTGGCCAGCAGGACGGTGACCGGCGCGTGCCGCCGCGCGACCAGCGGCAGCACGGTCAGGGTCGTCAGACCGTACGTGCCCCAGGTCGCCTCCGGCAGGTCCGGCGCGCGCGGCACGACGAACGGCATGGTCACCGCCGCCTGCACCGCGAGAGTGATCCACAGGTCGACGGCCCACGGCCCGGGCAGCCGCGCCGGCGGGCCCGCGAAGCGCATCAGGGCTTCCGGGCCACGGCACCGAACTGCGCGACCTCCGCCTCCCGCGGGTTCGTCCGCCAGCGGGAGCAGGAGACGATCCCCGGCTCCAGGAGCTCCAGACCGTCCAGGAACGAGGCGAACTCCGCACGGCTGCGGGCGGTGATCGGCGGGGTGGCGTTCTCGTTCCAGAAGCGCATCGCCGCTTCGTTGCCCTCGCCGCCCAGCCAGTAGTTCCACACCCGCGCGTTGTGCGCGACGTCGGAACGTATCCGGGGAGTGGCTGTCTGCGGGCGGGGGTCCATGACGGCTGGCTCCTCGGTGACGGAGGGGCCCGCATGCCGCGTGGGGCGGCGCGGTGGCGGGCGGTGCGGGCCCTCCATCATGCCGGACCGATCAAGAGCCGCCGCGCCCGGGCGAGTTGGCCAGGAGTCGGTGGAGCGTGTCGATCCGGTTGGTGGTGATCGAATCGACACCGCGCTCGATCAGCTTGCGCATCGTGCGCTTCGTGTCGGCCGTCCACGCGGAGACGAGCAGCCCGTCCCGGTGCGCCCGGTCCGTCAGCTCCCGGCTGATCAGGCCGAAGCGGTAGTTCAGCCAGCGCGGCTTCACCGCGGCCAGCAGCTCCGGGCGCGGCGGGGCCAGGCTGGTCCAGGTCAGGGCGATCTCGGCCGACGGGTCGGCGGCGCGCACCCGCAGCATCGCGGCCGAGTTCGCGCAGTAGTACGCCCGCTCGCCCGCCCCGCACTCGCGGACCGTCGCCACGATCTTCTTCACCGAGGAGTCCGTCGAGCCGGGCAGGTCCACCATCACCCGGTGCGCCCCGGCGGCGAGCAGCGCGTCGTGGAGTGTGGGCACCCCGCCGCCGGTCAGCTCCTTCAGCTCCGCGTGGTCGATACTCTCCAGCCGTCGGTCATGGCCCCACAGCCGCTCCAGCGTCGCGTCGTGCAGCAGGACCGGCACCCCGTCGCGGGTCACGCGTACGTCGATCTCGACCGCGTCCGCCCCCCGTTCGAGGGCGGAGCGGATCGAGGGCAGCGTGTTCTCACGGGCGAGGTAGGGATCGCCGCGGTGGGCCACGGCGGTGACGCGGGAGACGGTGTTGGCCATGAGGCCATTGTGACGACCGAGGTCAGCGGCCGGGTGCCCGGAGCCAGTTCGCCGTGTACGTGTCGATCTCCTCGGCCAGCTTCCGCTTGCCCGCCGGGTCCAGGAACGAGGCCTCCACGGCGTTCTTCGCGAGGTCCGCGATACCGCGCTCGTCCAGCTCCAGCAGCCGGGCGGCCACCGCGTACTCGTTGTTGAGGTCGGTGCCGAACATCGGCGGGTCGTCGCTGTTGACCGTCACCAGCACCCCGGCCTGGACCATCTCCCGGATCGGGTGGCGCTCGATGTCGGTGACCGCGCGGGTGGCGATGTTCGACGTCGGGCAGACCTCCAGGGCGATCCGGTGCTCGGCCAGGTGCTCCAGCAGCTTCGGGTCCTGCACGGAGCTGGTGCCGTGTCCGATGCGCTCGGCGCGCAGTGCGGTCAGCGCGTCCCAGACCGTCTGCGGCCCGGTGGTCTCCCCGGCGTGCGGCACCGAGTGCAGGCCCTCGGCGATGGCCCGGTCGAAGTAGGGCTTGAACTGCGGGCGCTCGACCCCGATCTCCGGTCCGCCGAGGCCGAAGGAGACCAGCCCGTCGGGCCGCCGTTCCACCGCGAGCCGGGCGGTCTCCTCGGCCGCCTGGAGCCCGGCCTCGCCCGGGATGTCGAAGCACCAGCGCAGGACGACGCCCAACTCGGCCTCGGCTGCCTTACGGGCGTCCTCCAGGGCCTCCATGAACCCGACCTCGGGGATGTTCCGCTTGGTCGAGCTGTACGGGGTCACGGTCAGCTCCGCGTACCGGATGTTCTGCCGGGCCATGTCCCGCGCCACCTCGAAGGTGAGCAGCCGGACGTCCTCCGGGGTGCGGACCAGGTCCACCACCGACAGGTAGACCTCGATGAAGTGCGCGAAGTCGGTGAAGGTGAAGTAGTCGGCCAGCGCCTCCGGGTCCGTGGGGACCTTGGAGTCAGGGTGGCGCGCGGCCAGCTCGGCGACGATCCGGGGCGAGGCCGACCCGACGTGGTGGACATGGAGCTCGGCCTTGGGCAGCCCGGCGATGAAGGGGTGCGGATCGGTCATCGGAATTCTCCCGGTTCGGCGTGACATCGGCCGGGCGTACCGGCCGCACCGATCATCGCAGGCGGGGTCCGGGCCCGTCAGGCCTGGCCGTAGCATGACGGGACCACGATGGGGGAGGCCCATGTCAGACAACACAGAGCAGCCCGGGGGCGGGGCCGCGCCGCGCGATCCGTGGGCACCGCCGGACAGCACCAGGGTGGATCTGGGCAAGCAGGGCGCGCGGACGCCGCAGCCCGCCGCGCAGCAGCCGCCCGCGGTCCACGACCAGCCGACCGTGACGTCGATGCCGAGCGCCGGACCGGGGGACGGCACCGGACCGATACCCCAGGCCGGCGGCTTCGGGCCGGCGCCCTCGGACGTACCGCCCCCGCCGATCGGCCCGAACGGCCCCGGCCACGCGGGCCCGCCGCCCGCCGCGCACTACGGCTACCCGGCCCCGCCCGCGCAGCCGTACGGCGGATACCCGGGCTACGGCGCCTACGGCGCAGGTCCGGCCGCCTGGGGCCCGGCGCCCAACAACGGCCTGGGCACGGCCGCCATGGTGATCGGCATCGTCTCCGTGGTCGGCTTCTGCCTCTACGGGCTCAACATCATCCTCGGGATCCTCGCGCTGATCTTCGGCATCATCGGCCTCGGCCGTGCCAAGCGCGGCGAGGCCACCAACCGGGGCATGGCGCTGGCCGGGGTCATCCTCGGCTCCGTCGGCATCGTCGTCGGCGCCGCGCTCCTCGGGGTGATCATCTGGGCCGCCACGACCGCCGACGACCGGGACGGCGACTACAACGACCCCTACGACGACCCGTTCGCCACGTCGCTGGTCGTCGAGGACCGCCGCTAGCGGACCCCCCGTCGAACGCCACGACGACCGGCCGGGCAGGGAGCGATCCCCACCCGGCCGGTCGTCGTAGCAGAGTCCGTTGCGAAGACGCCTCAGCCCGTCGCGCCCGCCCGCAGCCTCTCGCGGGCCTCCATCAGCGCGAATCCCAGCAGATTCAGCCCCCGCCACTCCTGCGGCCGCTCCGCCCGCTCGTCGTCCGCCGCGAGCCCGATGCCCCAGATCCGGTCCAGCGGGGACGCCTCCACCAGCACCCGGTCCCCGGTGCCCAGGAGATAGCCGGCCAGCTCCGGGTCCTGCCCGAACTTGTGCACGCTGCCCGCCACCACCAGGGCGAACCGCTCCCGTATCCACACGTCCTCGTCGAAGCCGCGCACCAGCCGCCCCGCCTTCTTCGCCGCGGCCGGGCTCTTCGCCGTCACCGCCGCCGCCTCGGCCTCCGGATCGCCGAAGAGCCGCGCCTTGCCCGCCATCATCCAGTGCTCGGCGCTCGCATACGTCACCCCGTCCACCGAGAACGGCGACGGCCACCACTGACTCAGACAACTCGCGCCCAGCCGCCCGTCCGGGCGCGGACGGTGCCCCCAGAACGGCAGATACTTCACCCGCTTGCCCCGCGCCACGTCCGCCAGGAGCTCATCGATCGGTCCCATGGCATGTGAGTGTGGCATCCGCCACTGACACTCCGTACGGGGATTTCCGCACCGACACGACACATGGTCGACAGATTCCGTCGCGTAACCAAAAGGCAACAACGGAATCACTTGTTGGGCTTGAACCCCTCTGTCAGGATCGGCACTCAATTCACGAAGAAGCTACGCCGACCCCGCCCAGCGGGTACAGCGGCGGAGGAGAGCGTCATGAGCAACGGCTTCCAGGTTCAGGACCGCTTCGCGGAAGGTGCGCAGTACATCGGCGGCAAGCTGCTCCCCGGCACGTCCGGCCGCCACCACGACATCGTGAACCCCGCGACCGGCGAGAGTGTGCTCCGCTACGAGCTCGCGGGCACCGAGGACGTGGACGCGGCCGTCGCCGCCGCCCGCGCCGCCTTCCCCGGCTGGTCCGGCGCCACCCCCGGCGAGCGGTCCGATGCCCTGCACCGGTTCGCCGCCGTCCTCGCCGAACAGGCCGACGACTTCGCGTACGCCGAATCCCTCCAGTGCGGCAAGCCGGTCAAGCTCTCCACCGAGTTCGACGTCCCCGGCACCGTCGACAACGCCGCGTTCTTCGCGGGCGCGGCCCGCCACCTGGAGGGGAAGGCCGCCGCCGAGTACGACGGCGACCACACCTCCTACGTACGCCGCGAGGCGATCGGTGTCGTCGGCTCCATCGCCCCCTGGAACTACCCGCTCCAGATGGCCGCCTGGAAGATCCTCCCGGCCGTCGCCGCGGGCAACACCATCGTCCTCAAGCCCGCCGAACTCACCCCGCTCACCTCGCTGATGTTCGCCCAGGCCGCCACCGAGGCCGGCATCCCCGACGGCGTCATCAACATCGTCACCGGCGCGGGCAAGGACGCCGGCGAGCACCTCGTCGGCCACCCCGACGTCGTGATGACCTCCTTCACCGGCTCCACCGCCGTCGGCAAGCGGGTCGCCGAGATCGCCACCGCCACCGTCAAGCGCCTCCACCTGGAGCTCGGCGGCAAGGCCCCCTTCGTGGTCTTCGACGACGCCGACCTGGAGGCCGCCGTCCACGGCGCGGTCGCCGGATCGCTCATCAACACCGGCCAGGACTGCACCGCCGCCACCCGCGCCTACGTCCAGCGCCCCCTCTACGACGCCTTCGTCCGGGACGTCGCGGCGCTCATGGACACCGTCCGGCTCGGCGACCCCTTCGACGCGTCGACCGACCTCGGCCCCCTCATCAGCCACGCCCAGCGCGACCGCGTCGCCGCGTTCGTCGAGCGGGCCCGCGGCTACGCCCAGGTCGTCACCGGCGGCGAGGCCCCGGGCGGCGACCTCGCCGACGGCGCGTACTACCGGCCGACCCTGATCGCCGGCGCCGCCCAGGACAGCGAGGTCGTCCAGTCGGAGATCTTCGGCCCGGTCCTGGTCGTCCTCCCCTTCGACACCGACGACGAGGGCATCGCGCTCGCCAACGACACCCCGTACGGACTGGCCGCCTCCGCCTGGACCCGCGACCTGTACCGCGCGAACCGCGCCACCCGCGAGATCCAGGCGGGCTGTGTGTGGGTGAACGACCACATCCCGATCCTCTCCGAGATGCCGCACGGCGGATACAAGGCCAGCGGCTTCGGCAAGGACATGTCGGCGTACTCCTTCGAGGAGTACACGCAGGTCAAGCACGTCATGTACGACAACACCGCGGTCGCCCGCAAGGACTGGCACCGCACGATCTTCGGGGACCGATAGCAGCTTCCGCATCCCGGGGCCCGACCACGACCGCGGGCCCCCGCGGCCTCCCACCCGAAAGGGCATACAGCGTATGGAGAGTTACGAGCCCGAGCGCCTCACGCCGGTCCAACTGGCGGCCATGAGGCGGTCCCTGACCAGCGGCAGGGGCGCCCTCACCCGCCGCTCCCTGCTGCGCGCCTCCGGCATCGGCGCGCTGGCCGTCGGCGGCATAGCCACCCTCGGCGCGTGCGGCATCCCGCCCGCCAAGCGCGCCGACGCCGGCCTGGCGTCCGACGACCACTCGGCGAAGGAGAAGGTGCTGACCTTCTCCAACTGGACCGAGTACATGGACGTCAGCGAGGACGAGAAGAGCCGTCCCACCCTGGAGGCGTTCACCGAGCGCACCGGGATCCGGGTCAAGTACACCGAGGACATCAACGACAACGTCGAGTTCTTCGGGAAGATCAAGCCGCAGCTCGCCGCCGGGCAGGACACCGGGCGCGACCTCATATGCGTCACCGACTGGCTCGCCGCCCGCATCATCCGGCTCGGCTGGGCGCAGAAGCTCGACCCCTCGAACCTCCCGCACGCCTTCGCCAACGTCTCCGCCCAGTTCCGCAGCCCCGACTGGGACCCCGGCCGTGCCTACTCCTATCCGTGGACGGGCATCCCGACCGTCATCGCGTACAACAAGAAGGCGACCGGCGGCCGCAAGGTCGACTCCGTCACCCAGCTGCTCGACGACCCGAAGCTCAAGGGCCGCGTCTCCTTCCTCTCCGAGATGCGCGACACCGTCGGCATGACCCTCCTCGACCAGGGCAAGGACCCGGGGAAGTTCAGCGACGCCGACTTCGACGGCGCGATCGGCCGTCTCCAGAAGGCCGTCGACAAGAAGCAGATCCGCCGCTTCACCGGCAACGACTACACCGCCGACCTCAGCAAGGGCGACATCGCCGCCTGCGTCGCCTGGGCCGGGGACGTTATCCAGCTCCAGGCCGACAACCCGGACATCGAGTACACCATCCCGGCCGCCGGATACATCACCTCCAGCGACAACCTCCTGGTCCCCGCGCAGGCCCGGCACAAGACCAACGCCGAGAAGCTCATCGACTACTACTACGAGCCGCCGGTCGCCGCCCAGCTCGCCGCGTACATCAACTACGTCTGCCCGGTCGACGGCGTACGCGAGGAGCTCGCCAAGATCGACGAGTCGATGGCCTCCAACACGCTGATCCTCCCCGACAAGGAGATGGCGGCGAAGTCCCGCTCCTTCCGCTCCCTGAGCACCAAGGAAGAGACGGCGTACGAAGAGAAGTTCGCCAAGCTCATCGGCGCCTGACCCGGCACCCACCGGCCCCTGCCCTCTCCGAACTCCCCCGAACACACTGGGACTGCGACCCATGACACAGCAGCAGCAGACCGCGGGCGGCGATGTCCGCCTCGCCCAGATCAGCAAGACCTACGGCTCCTTCACCGCCGTGCACCCGCTCGACCTGACCGTTCCCCAGGGCTCCTTCTTCGCCCTGCTCGGCGCGTCCGGCTGCGGCAAGACCACCACCCTGCGGATGATCGCGGGCCTGGAGGAGGCCACCACCGGCACGGTCTTCCTCGGGGACAAGGACATCACCGACCTGCCCCCGTACAAGCGGCCCGTCAACACCGTCTTCCAGAGCTACGCGCTCTTCCCGCATCTCGACATCACCGAGAACGTCGCCTTCGGGCTGCGGCGGCGCGGCATCAAGTCGGTGAAGAAGCAGGTCGACGAGATGCTGGAGCTGGTCCAGCTCGGCGACTTCGCCCGCCGCAAGCCGCATCAGCTCTCCGGCGGCCAGCAGCAGCGCGTCGCCGTCGCCCGCGCCCTCATCAACCACCCGCAGGTCCTGCTGCTCGACGAACCGCTCGGCGCCCTCGACCTCAAGCTGCGCCGCCAGATGCAGCTGGAGCTGAAGCGGATCCAGACCGAGGTCGGCATCACCTTCGTGCACGTCACCCACGACCAGGAGGAGGCCATGACCATGGCCGACACCGTCGCGGTGATGAACGGCGGCCGCGTCGAGCAGCTCGGCGCCCCCGCCGACCTCTACGAGAACCCGCGCACCACCTTCGTCGCCAACTTCCTCGGCACCTCCAACCTCATCGGGGGCGAGATCGTCTCCACCGGCGAGAACCTGGTGGTGGCCGCGGGCGGCGGAAAGCTCGCGCTGCCCCGCGAGCGATGTTCGGCCTCCTCCACCGCCGCCGGCGGCCGTCTCCTCCTCGGCATCCGGCCGGAGAAGATATCCCTGGCCCACGCCGACGACGCCGACGGCATCCCCGCCGGCCGCAACCGGGTCACCGGCCGCATCACCGACTCCAGCTTCATCGGCGTCTCCACCCAGTACGTCGTCGAGAGCCCGGCCGGAACGGCCCTCCAGGTGTACGAGCAGAACGTCGACCGGCGCGCGGGACTCCTTCCCGGAGCCGAGGTCGTCCTGCACTGGAACCCCGCCCACACCTTCGGACTCGACGCCGCCCAGGACATCGACGCGGGCGCGACGAGCGTGGAGGACGCGGAATGAGCGTCACCGGGGCGCCGCCCGCGCCGACCCCCGAGGAGCCCCGGGAGCTCACGCTCCGCAAGCCCTCCACCCGCAAGCGGCTCGTCCCCTACTGGCTGCTGCTCCCCGGCATCCTCTGGCTGGTCGTCTTCTTCGCCCTGCCGCTCGTCTACCAGGCCTCCACCTCCGTACAGACCGGCTCGCTGGAGCAGGGCTTCGAGGTCACCTGGCACTTCCAGACGTACGTGGACGCGCTGCGCGAGTACTACCCGCAGTTCATCCGGTCCCTGCTCTACGCGGGCACCGCCACGATCCTGTGCCTGCTGCTGGGCTACCCGCTCGCCTACCTCATCGCGTTCAAGGCGGGCCGCTGGCGCAACCTGGTGCTCGTGCTGGTCATCGCCCCGTTCTTCACCAGCTTCCTCATCCGTACGCTGGCGTGGAAGACGATCCTCGCCGACGGCGGCGCGGTCGTGGACGTGCTCAACACCCTGCACGTCCTGGACGTCACCAGCTGGCTCGGCTGGACCGAGTCCAACCGGGTCCTCGCGACCCCGATGGCCGTCGTCTGCGGTCTGACGTACAACTTCCTGCCGTTCATGATCCTGCCGCTCTACACCTCGCTGGAGCGGATCGACGGCCGGCTGCACGAGGCGGCGGGCGACCTCTACGCCACGCCCGCCACCACCTTCCGCAAGGTGACGTTCCCGCTCTCCATGCCCGGCGTGGTCTCCGGCACCCTGCTGACCTTCATCCCGGCCAGCGGCGACTACGTCAACGCCGAACTGCTGGGCTCCACCGACACCAAGATGGTCGGCAGCGTCATCCAGAGCCAGTTCCTGCGGGTCCTGGACTACCCGACGGCCGCCGCGCTCTCGTTCATCCTCATGGCGATCGTCCTGCTGATGGTCACCTTCTACATCCGCCGCTCCGGGACGGAGGACCTGGTCTGATGCCCGTACTGCGCTGGATACGCCGGAACCTGGTCGTCATCGCGGGTCTGCTGACCCTCGCGTACATGATCCTGCCGAACATCGTCGTGATGGTGTTCTCGTTCAACAAGCCCAAGGGACGCTTCAACTACGCCTGGCAGCAGTTCTCACTGGACGCCTGGAAGGACCCCTGCGGCGTCGCCGACCTGTGCGGCTCGCTCTCCCTCTCGCTCCAGATCGCCTTCTGGGCGACGCTCGGGGCGACCGCGCTCGGCACGATGATCGCCTTCGCCCTGGTCCGCTACCGCTTCCGGGCACGCGGCGCGATCAACTCGCTGATCTTCCTGCCGATGGCGATGCCCGAGGTCGTCATGGCCGCATCCCTGCTCACGCTCTTCCTGAACATGGGTGCCCAGCTCGGCTTCTGGACCGTGCTGATCGCGCACATCATGTTCTGCCTCAGCTTCGTGGTGACCGCCGTCAAGGCGCGCGTCATGTCGATGGACCCGAGACTGGAGGAAGCCGCCCGCGACCTGTACGCGGGCCCCGTGCAGACCTTCGTACGGGTGACCCTTCCCATCGCCGCCCCCGGCATCGCGGCGGGAGCGCTGCTCGCTTTCGCGCTCTCGTTCGACGATTTCATCATCACGAATTTCAACGCGGGCTCCACCGTCACCTTCCCCATGTTCGTCTGGGGATCGGCCCAGCGCGGCACACCCGTGCAGATCAATGTCATCGGCACCGCCATGTTCGCCCTTGCGGTACTGATGGTTCTTGTCGGACAGCTCATCGCGAGCCGCCGCAAGAGCAACGCTCGAAACGGAAATTCCTGAAGGAGTTGGAAACCATGGCCCCCGTTGCCATGCGTACTGCCGCAGAATCCCTTTCCGGCGCCAAGCCGGTCTCCTACTGGCTCGACGACCCGGCCAAACCCGAGGCGCTGGCCGCCCTCACCGGCGACGAGCACACCGACCTGCTGGTCGTCGGCGGCGGCTACAGCGGACTGTGGACCGCGCTCATCGCCAAGGAGCGCGACCCGGAGCGGGACGTCGTCCTCATCGAGGGGCACGAGGTGGGCTGGGCCGCCTCGGGCCGCAACGGCGGCTTCTGCGCCGCCTCCCTCACCCACGGGCTGGCCAACGGCGTGGAGCGCTGGCCCGACGAGATCGCGCAGCTGGAGGAGCTGGGGGAGCGGAACCTCGACGCCATCGAGGCCGCCGTCGCCCGCTACGGCATCGACTGCGAGTTCGAGCGGACCGGCGAGATCGATGTCGCCACCGAACCCCATCAGCTCGAAGAGCTGCGGGAATGGCACGAGGAGATCGTCAAGCTCGGTATCACCGGCGTCGATTTCCTGGACCGTGACGCCCTGCGCGCCGAGGTCGACTCACCCACCTTCCTGGGCGGCCTCTGGGACCGGCGCGGCGTCGCGATGCTGCACCCGGCGAAGCTCGCCTGGGGCCTCAAGCGGGCCTGTCGGGAACTGGGCGTACGGATCTACGAGCACACGCGCGGCCTCGGCCTCGTCCGCTCCGGGGAGGGGATGGCCGTCCGCACCCCGTACGGCAGGGTCTTCGCCCGCCGGGTCGCGCTCGGCACCAACATCTTCCCCTCGCTCGTCAAGCGGGTCCGGCCGTACACCGTGCCGGTCTACGACTACGCGCTGATGACCGAACCGCTCACCTCCGAGCAGCGGGAATCCATCGGCTGGAAGGGCCGCCAGGGACTCGGCGACAGCGCCAACCAGTTCCACTACTTCCGGCTTTCCGCGGACCACCGGATCCTGTGGGGCGGATACGACGCGATCTATCCGTACGGGGGCCGGCTCAGCGCCGATCTCGATCAGCGGCCCGAGACGTTCCTGAAACTGGCCGAGCAGTTCTTCACCTGCTTCCCGCAGCTTTCCGGGCTGAATTTCACCCACGCCTGGGGCGGTGCGATCGACACCTGTTCCCGCTTCACGGCCTTCTTCGGGACGGCCCATCAGGGGCGGGTCGCCTATGCCGCCGGATTCACCGGACTCGGCGTCGGGTCGACCCGGTTCGGGGCCGATGTGATGCTCGATCTGCTCTCCGGCGAGGAGACCGAGCGGACCCGTCTGGAGATGGTCCGCTCCAAGCCGATGCCCTTCCCGCCGGAGCCCTTCGCCTGGGCGGGCATCGAGATCACCAAGCGGTCCCTGGCCCACGCCGACAGCAACGGCGGCCACCGCAATCTCTGGCTGAAGACCATGGACAAGCTGGGTCTCGGCTTCGACAGCTGACGCCCCGTCCCATCATGTGACTCACGTCACGGCCATTTGTGGCCCCAACCCGCGTCATAGCCGGGGCCGAGCGCTCTCTCGCACGTGTACCCACCGGTAGAACCCTGCCGGTGTCCACGTCAACGGGAGGCTGGTCATGACGGGACCGGAAACGAAAGCCGCGGTCGAGTGGCTCACATCGGTGGCGCCGGACCCCGGCGCCTGCCGGTGGGAATGGGAGCGCAACCCGCAGGGGATCGCTCTTCTTCCCGCCGGCAGGCGCTGGGACGTGCTGATCCTCCCCGGTGAGCTCGGCTATCCGACACTCGACGTCCTCACCCGCCTCATCGACCGCCCCGGCCCCGTCCTCGCCGACTTCGGGGAGTCCCGCATGGGCTTCTTCGTCCCGCCGGGCACCGTCTCCCGCTGGATCGGCACCGGGATCAGGGGCTGCGGCCAGGGCACCTGGATCGTCGTCCCGTACCCGGGGCGCGCCACCGGGGGAGTGCGCTGGCTCATCCCGCCGGACGGCTCGGGGACCCTCACCGACGCCGCGCTCCTCGAACTCGCGATGCACGAGGCGGCGGGCGCCGCGGCGGGCGACGTCCGCGATGCCCGTGGCGATCGCGACGCCCGTGCCGATCGCGACCGCCCGGAGGGCTGAGAGCGACTGCCAGAGGTCTTGACAACCTGATTGGTCTGGACCATGTTGTGCGCACGTCACTCGCCGACTTCCCCCTGCGCGGAGGCTGTTGTGGAACGCACCGGACCAACCGTCAGATTCTCCGGACTCCTGGCCGCCGCCACGGCCGCCGTGCTCGCCGCCGGTGCCCTGGTCGCCACGGCACCGGCGGCCGGTGCGGCGGACGTGGACCTGGCCCGTAACGGCGGCTTCGAGTCGGGGCTCGACGGCTGGAGCTGTACGGCCGCCAGTGGGGCGGTCGTCTCCACCCCGGTGCACGGCGGCACCAAGGCGCTGAAGGCCACCCCGGCGGGCAGCGACAACGCCAAGTGCTCCCAGAGCGTCACCGTGAAGCCCAACTCCCGCTACACGCTGAGCGCCTGGGTCCAGGGTAGCCACGTCTACCTCGGGGCCACCGGCACCGGCACCACCGACGTCTCCACCTGGACCCAGTCCTCCGGAGCCTGGAAGCAGCTCAGCACCACGTTCACCACCGGCCCGAACACCACCTCGGTGAGCGTCTACACCCACGGCTGGTACGGCACCCCCGCCCACTACGTCGACGACCTCACCCTTGTCGGCCCCGGCGGCGACCCGGTGGTGATCCCGGCCGTGCCCGCGGGCCTGAAGACCACCGCGATCACCTCGTCCTCCGTCGCGCTCTCCTGGAACGCCGTGTCCGGCGCGAGCGGCTACAACGTCTACCGCGGCGGCACGAAGGTGGCCACGGCCACCGGTCCTTCCGCCACCGTCGCGGGCCTGACGCCCTCGACCGCGTACAGCTTCCAGGTCAGCGCCACCAACGCGGCCGGCGAGTCCGCCAAGTCGGCGGCGGTCACGGCGACCACCACGGCCGGCGGCGGGGGCGGCGACACCAAGCTCCCGGCCCGCGCGCTCGTCGGCTATCTGCACTCCAGCTTCGCCAACGGCTCCGGCTACACACGGATGGCGGACGTGCCCGACTCCTGGGACGTCATCAACCTCGCCTTCGGCGAGCCCACCTCCGTCACCTCCGGCGACATCCGCTTCTCGCTCTGCCCGGTCGCCGAGTGCCCGAACGTCGAGTCCGAGGCGGAGTTCAAGGCCGCGATCAAGGCCAAGCAGGCCGCCGGCAAGAAGGTGCTGATCTCGATCGGCGGCCAGAACGGACAGGTGCAGCTCGCCTCCACCGCCGCCCGGGACGCCTTCGTCACCTCGGTCTCGAAGATCATCGACACCTACGGCCTCGACGGCCTCGACATCGACTTCGAAGGCCACTCGCTCTCCCTCAACACGGGAGACACCGACTTCCGCAGCCCGACCTCACCGGTGATCGTCAACCTGATCTCCGCCGTGAAGTCCCTCAAGGCGAAGTACGGCTCCGACTTCGTCCTCACGATGGCGCCGGAGACCTTCTTCGTGCAGCTCGGCTACCAGTTCTACGGCTCGGGCCCCTGGGGCGGTCAGGACCCGCGCGCCGGCGCGTATCTCCCGGTCATCCACGCCCTGCGCGACGACCTCACCCTGCTGCACGTCCAGGACTACAACTCCGGCCCGATCATGGGGCTCGACAACCAGTACCACACGATGGGCGGCGCGGACTTCCACATCGCGATGACCGACATGCTGCTCGCGGGCTTCCCGGTGGCGGGCGACACCGCCAGGGTCTTCCCCGGCCTCCGCCCCGACCAGGTCGCCATCGGGCTCCCGGCCTCCCCCAAGCGGGCAACGGCCACACCACCCCGGCCGAGGTCAACAAGGCGCTCAACTGCCTGATCAAGAAGACCGACTGCGGTTCCTACCAGACCCATGGGACCTGGTCCGACCTGCGCGGCCTGATGACCTGGTCGATCAACTGGGACCGCTTCAACAACGGGGAGTTCAGCCGGAACTTCGACGCCTACTTCGGCAGCTGACCCACCACAGGGGCGCCAGCACCAACGGCCCCAGGCACCAACTGGCCAGCACGTCCAGCGGCCAGTGGTAGCCGTGCAGCACCAGACCGATGCCCGTCGCCGTGGTCAGCAGGATCGCGGCGACGGGCATCATCCACGCCCGGGGCCAGGAAGCCTCCCGCAGCCACACAGGACGCGGCAGCGCCAGCAGCACCAGGGCCGTGGCCCCGTACGCCACGGCGGCCGTCGCCGTATGGCCGGACGGGTAGTAGTTGACGGCCTCCGTCAGCGGCCCCTGCCGGGCGGTGGCCACCTTCAGCGGGATGACCAGCGCGGGCACCGCCGCCATGGTGAGGGCCGCGTACCCGGCGAGCCGCAGGGCACGGCACCACAGGGCGTACGCGATCGCGCAGGTCAGCACCGGAAGCGCCACGGGCATCCCGCCGAGATCGGAGAAGACCTGGCTCAGCCCGGCCGGGCCGCGCTCGAACAGCTTCGCCCCCACCCGCTCGTCCAGCCGGAACAGCGGACCTTCGACGGCGACCTGCCAGGTGATCAGCGCGAAGAGGACCGCGAGCAGACCGAGGACGCCGGAAACGAGGGGGCCGGCCACCCGGGAACAGGGGGGTTGTTCCGGGATGGCCGGCGAGATCGGTTCGCCGCGCGCCCCGGGGGTGTGGGGCGGGCGGCCGTCCGATCGGTGAGGAGTCCCGGAGCCATCGGCTCCGGCATGCGCGAACGCACGCTCCGGACGGCGCTGGGGAAGCCCCGACCCGGAGTCGGCCGCGGTTTCCCGCGGCCGAGGTGTTTCTCTCATCTGCAGGAACCGTACGGCAGCGGAGGGGCGGCCGACAGTAGCCACCGCCTCCCGCCATCGGCCCCGCACACGTTCTTCACAGGCCCTCACCCGGATGCCGTACGGCAGAGGCGCGGAGCCGCCGCGGTACGGCATCCGGGTTCGAGGATCAGAGCGTGCCGAACGCCCGCTCGATGATGTCGAGGCCCTCGTTCAGCAGGTCCTCGCCGATCACCAGCGGGGGCAGGAAGCGCAGGACGTTGCCGTACGTGCCACAGGTCAGCACGAGCAGACCCTCGGCGTGACAGGCCTTCGCGAGCGCGCCCGCCGCCTCCGGGTGCGGGTCCTTCGTGCCGGACTTCACCAGCTCGATCGCGATCATCGCGCCGCGGCCGCGGATGTCACCGATGATGTCGCCGTTCGGGAGCTTCGCCTGCATCTCGGCGAGGCGGCCCTTCATGACCTCCTCGATCCGCTTGGCCTTCCCGTTCAGGTCCAGCTCGCGCATCGTCTCGATCGCGCCCAGCGCACCGGCGCAGGCGACCGGGTTCCCGCCGTACGTACCGCCCAGGCCGCCCGCGTGCGCGGCGTCCATGATCTCGGCGCGGCCCGTCACGGCGGAGAGCGGCAGGCCGCCCGCGATGCCCTTGGCGGTGGTGATCAGGTCCGGGACGACACCCTCGTCCTCACAGGCGAACCACTGGCCGGTACGGCAGAAGCCGGACTGGATCTCGTCCGCGACGAACACGATGCCGTGGTCCTTGGCGAACTGCGCGATCGCCGGGAGGAAGCCCTTGGCCGGCTCGATGAAGCCGCCCTCGCCGAGCACCGGCTCGATGATGATCGCGGCGACGTTGTCGGCGCCGATCTGCTTGGTGATCGCGTCGATGGCCTGCGCGGACGCCTCGGCCCCGGCGTTCTCGGCACCGGTCGGCCAGCGGTAGCCGTAGGCGACCGGGACGCGGTAGACCTCGGGCGCGAACGGGCCGAAGCCCTGCTTGTACGGCATGTTCTTCGCCGTCATGCCCATGGTGAGGTTGGTGCGGCCGTGGTAGCCGTGGTCGAAGACGACGACGGCCGTGCGCTTGGTGTAGGCGCGGGCGATCTTCACCGCGTTCTCGACGGCCTCGGCGCCCGAGTTGAACAGCGCGGACTTCTTCGCGTGGTCGCCCGGCGTCAGCTCGGCGAGCTGCTCGCAGACCTCGACGTACCCCTCGTACGGCGTGACCATGAAACAGGTGTGGGTGAAGTCCGCGAGCTGCGCGGAGGCCCGCCGCACGACGGCCTCGGCGGACGCGCCGACGGACGTCACGGCGATCCCGGACCCGAAGTCGATCAGCCGGTTGCCGTCCACGTCCTCGATGATCCCGCCGCCGGCCCGGGCGGTGAACACCGGCAGGGTGGAGCCCACACCTGCGGCGACGGCCGCGATACGACGAGCCTGCAGCTCGACGGAGTTCGGGCCGGGAATGGCAGTGACGACGCGGCGCTCCTGCGGGATTGCGGTCATGCGGGGCTCCTGGGGGTGTTTCGGACGCTCTTCTTTCTGCAGGCTAGGGGTGGGGGAGGGGTGCGGGCATGCTCCGATCGGGAGTGATGGGGGGTGTGTCCTTGTCCTTGGCGGACAGGTGGGTGTGGGGCGGTCCGGGAACCGGGAATGACCATGAGGTGGCGAACCCGGGTACTAGATTGAGCGCTGCACCGAGATACCGCCTTGGCACATCAGGGGAGCAGTGGCAATGGGCACCGAGGGCACGTACGACTCGCAGCGTGATCAGGGCGGGCAAGGTGCGGACGGCGCGGGTGCGCACTGGCTCGGAAGTTCCTACGGGACCGAGGCCGGGCCCACCCGGGTGCCCCGACCTGCCTCACCTCCGCCCCCCATGCCCCCGATGCCGCCCCGGGCGCCAGCGGCCGTCTTCGACACCCTGCACTGGCTTCGGACGCATCGCGCGGACGCCGAACCGGGACTCTGGCGGTACGGGCACCGGCCGAAGGCGGCCGACGACGCCGACGAGGTGCCCACCCGCGCGCTGGCCGTGGGCGCGCTCATCTCGATCGCCTGTGGAGTATTCGCCTGGGCGGTCTGGCGCACCGACTACATCGCGGTCCAACGGCTTCCTTTGAAGCTGTTCACACCCTCCGACTGGTGGCGCGGTGAGCCCGGACAGTCGGCGCGGACGGCCAGTGCCGTCTACAACAGTCTTTTCGCCGCCCTCCTGATCTACTTCTGCGGACGGCTCGGCAACTGGTCGGCGCTGTACCGAAGGGTCGTCCTGGACAGGCCGCAGCCGGGCAGGGCGCTCGGAGCCGCGCTGACGGGGCTCCTTGTGGTGTGGATCGTCCTGGGGACGAGTCTGCTTCCCTTCTTCTACGCGATCCTCCATGCGCTGGTGCCCGTATCCGTGCTCAGGGGCGATCCGCAGGTGGCCGCCGTGGTGGGGGTGGCCATCTACGTCCTGATCGCGGTGGCGCTGTTGTGGCCGTTCGCCCGGACGGGCGGGTGGCTGGAGTTCTTTCGGAAGCCCGGCGCGCCCGTTGTCCTGGCCGAGACCGAGGCCGAACTCGAGACGGCGAACGACCCCGCAGGCTGGCCGCACCTTCGGATGGCGGGACAGCCTGGGGCCGCCGACAGGCTGGCCGCCGAGGTCGCGGGCCGACGCATGAACGATGTCGACTGCGCCCGGATCGGCCACGCGTGGTCGCGCGTCGAAGCCGGGGCGCTTTCCGCCGGGGCCTTCGTCGACGGGGTGATGAAGCAGGGGGCGGCGGCCTGTCTGCATCCTTCCGGTGACCGCGATCTCCCGGCCCGCGCAGCTACCCACGATCTGCTGACCGCGCAGGTGAGGATGGGCACCTACGCGGAACATCCGCGTAATCCCGCCGCGCGGCGGGGCACGGGAGCGGCTCTCGACCCTGCCGTCCTCGGCACCTCGCTCCTTGCCGTCGGCCCTCACGGCCCCGACCGGACACGACGACTGGTGAGGCCGGTGGTGGAGTCGCTGTCCCTTCAGGCCTTGGCCGGGCAGGCGGCAGTGGTCGTCGTCTCGGGCGAAGGCGTTGAGCTGGGGCCCGACGAGGCCTACGACGTCGTGGTGAAGATCGGTGATGCCCGGTCGCTGTACGACCTCGATCTGTACGGCGGCGTCACCGATCCGGACGAGGCCGCGATGCTCCTGTCGGAGGCCTTCACCGGTGACCTGCCGGACGTGGACAGCCGTCGCGCCACCGTCACGCTGGGCCAGCTGATCGGCCCCTTCAGCGCTGCCCACGGCCGCTTTCCGTCCCTGCCGGAACTGAGGGAACTCCTCGACGGCGGCCGCCAGGCATTGGACCGGCTCCGCGAGAACCTCGATCCGGAGGAACACCGCCCCTATCTGCGGGAAGTGGACGCACGCGACCGTCAACTCGGCACGTCCGCAGACCTCAGCGGCGTGCTGGCGGACAGGATCGCTTTCCTCGACAGGCCGGCCTTCAGCGCGTTCTTCGACACCCGGGGTCGGTCACGGCCCTTCTCCCTGCGTGCCCTGGAGCATCCGGTACGCGTCCGGATCGAGCTGCCGGAGCGGAGCCACCCCGAGGCATCGCGCATCCTCACCCGGCTGGTCTTCGCGCAATTCGCCTCCAGCGTCGGGGCGCGCCGAGACGCGTCGCTCTTCGCGGCCCTCGTCCTCGATGACGCCGCCAGCGCCATGACCACCGACTCCGTCCGGGCTGTGCAACGGCTGCGGCCACTGAACGCCGGAGCCGTCCTGGCCGTGCGATCCCTTGACGACGTGGGGCCGCATCTTCACGCCGCGCTGCTCGGTGCCGTCGGTTGTCTGATGACTTTCCCCGGCATCACCACCTGGGAAGGCAAACGCTTCGCCGAGGCCTGGGGCAAGGAATGGGTGGAGACCCGCGAGGTCGCCCAGCACACCGTCTTCGCCGACCAGCCGTTCACCCGCGCCCTGCACGCCCTGCGCAAGCTCGTCACCGGCAAGGCCGTGACCACGGACGCCGTGACCGTACGGCAGGTCGAGCGCGAGCGCTGGTCGGCCTCGGAACTGGCGTACGGGGTCCCGGCCGGGCACGCGGTGCTCTCCCTCACCACCGTCCAGGGAGAACACGCACCCCCCTCCTCGTCCACCTCGACGCCTGACACGCCCGAACCGGCTACCCGCAAGTAGCGCGAAGGTCGACGGAGAGCGGTGACCGCCACCCTGCCAGCCTGGCAGAATCGGAGGGAGCCGTTCATACGGGACGGCGCAAGGCGAGGTCACCGTCGCGGCCGGGGCACCGGTCGTCCGTACGGCGGCGCGCACGACCTCATCCCCGACCCCGAGGGTTCCCGGCCCATGCCCCCCACGCTCGCCTCGCTCGTCCAGCACTCGGCGCTCAAGCTCACCGTGCGGGCGGGCGCCGACCGGCTCGACACCCCCGTGCGCTGGGCCCACGCCAGCGAGCTCGCCGACCCCGTCCCGTACATGGACGGCGGCGAACTCCTCCTCGTGACCGCCACCAACCTCGACGCCGAGAACGCCGACTCCATGCGGCGGTACGTGCGACGGCTGGCCGGGGCCGGAGTCGCCGGGGTCGGCTTCGCGGTCGGGGTCACCTACGAGGACGTGCCGCAAGCGCTCGTCGACGCCGCCGAGGAGGCCGGCCTGCCCCTCCTGGAAGTGCCCCGCCGCACCCCGTTCCTCGCCATCAGCAAGGCCGTCTCCGCCGCCATCGCCGCCGACCAGTACCGCGCGGTCACCGCCGGCTTCGAGGCCCAGCGCGAGCTGACGAGGGCCGCGCTCGCCGGGGACGGGGCCGCCGGACTCCTCGCCCGGCTCGCCGCCCACATCGACGGCTGGGCCGCCCTGTACGACACCTCCGGCGCGGTCCTCGCCGCCGCCCCCGACTGGGCCGCCCGCCGCGCCGCCTCCCTCACCCCCGACGTCGAACGCCTCCGGGACAGACCCGCCCCCGCCAGCATCGTCGTCGCCGACAGCGAGGACAGGGTGGAGCTCCAGTCGCTGGGCACCGGCCGCCGGGCGCGCGGCGCCCTGGCCGTCGGTACGGGAGCGGCGCTCGGGACCGCCGAGCGGTACGCCGTGCACTCCGCCGTCGCCCTGCTCACCCTGACCACCGCCCGCTCCCGCTCCCTCCAGGGCGCCGAGCAACGCCTGGGCGCCGCCGTCCTGCGGATGCTCCTCGCCGGCCAGCCCGACCACGCGCGGGCCGTCGCCGGAGACCTCTACGGCGGGCTGCTCGACGCCCCGTTCCGGCTGCTCATCGCCGAGGCCGCCGCGCCCGCCGGGCCCGAACCGCTCATCGAGACGATGGAGGCCGCCGCCGCCCGCAACGGCGAGGCGCTGCTCCTGGTCCCCGAGGGCGAAGGCGAACGCGTCGTCGTGCTCGCCGCCGACGGCGGAGCCGCCGTGGCCGCCTGCGCCGCCTACGCCGAGGCCCAGGACGACCGCGCCCCGAACGAAGCCGGCGCCGAGGACGGCGACATCGTGGTGGGGCTCTCCGCCCCGGCCGGCCCGATCGCCGTCTCCGCCGCGTACAAGCAGGCCGAACAGGCCCTCTCCGTCGCCCGCCGCCGGGGCAGGGCCCTCGTCGAGCACGAGGAGCTGGCCGCCGGTTCGGTCCTCCCGCTGCTCGCCGACGACGCGGTACGGGCCTTCGCCGACGGCATGCTCCGCGCCCTGCACGAGCACGACGCCAAGGGCCGCGGCGACCTCGTGGCCTCCCTGCGCGCCTGGCTCTCCCGCCACGGCCAGTGGGACGCCGCCGCCGCCGACCTGGGCGTGCACCGGCACACCCTGCGCTACCGGATGCGCCGGGTGGAGGAGATCCTGGGCCGCTCCCTGGACGACCCGGACGTCCGCATGGAGCTGTGGCTCGCCCTCAAGGCGACGGCGGCGACCACGCCCGCCGAGGACTGAACGCCCTCCCCGCCGAGGACTCCGGAGGGCTGACCGCCGCCCGCCGAAGGACCGAGCGCCGCCCGTCGGGCGGGCGGCCCGCGCCCCACGCGCACCCCTTCCGCCAATTCGGCGCACCCGGCTCCCGCTCCGCTCCACGCCGGACAAACGCCCTGGGCACCTCCTCCCCTACCGTGGGACCACAGAGGGGAGCCTTTTGGGCGCCCACGACCTCCGTCACGACTTCGGTCACGACCTCCTCACGACCTCCGAAGGGCCGGAACCTCCATGACTTCGCCCCACGCCTTCTGGGTGGCCGGCCGCCAGGCCACCGGTACCGACAGCTTCGACGTCACCAACCCCTACGACGGACGCCTCGTCGGCACCGTCAGCATGCCGACCGACGCCCAGGTCGAGGAGGCCGTCGCCGCCGCCCACGCCGTACGCGACGAGTTCGCCGCCACCCCGGCGCACGTCCGGGCGGCAGCCCTCGACCACGTCGTACGGCGGCTCACGGAGCGCACCGAGGAGATCGCCCAGCTGATCTCGGCCGAGAACGGCAAGCCGATCAAGTGGGCCCGCGGCGAGGTCGGCCGGGCCGTGTCCGTGTTCCGGTTCGCCGCCGAGGAGGCCCGCCGCTTCAACGGCGGAGAGGCCCAGCGGCTCGACACCGACCTCGGCGGCACCGGCCGTCTCGGGCTGACCCGGCGCTTCCCGCGCGGGGCCGTCCTCGGTATCGCGCCCTTCAACTTCCCGCTGAACCTCAGCGCCCACAAGGTCGCCCCGGCCATCGCCGTCGGCGCCCCGATCATCCTCAAGCCGGCCCCGGCGACTCCGATCTCCTCGCTCATCCTGGGCGAGCTGCTGGCCGAGACCGACCTTCCGGCCGGCTCCTGGTCCGTCCTGACGGTCCCGAACGACAAGATGCCCGCCCTGGTCCAGGACGAGCGCCTGCCGGTCATCTCCTTCACCGGCTCCGGCCCGGTCGGCTACGCGATCATGGAGTCGGTGCCCCGCAAGCACTGCACCCTGGAGCTCGGCGGCAACGGCGCCGCGGTCGTCCTCGGCGACTATGCCTCCGACGAGGACCTGGACTGGGCGGCCACCCGGATCGCCACCTTCTCCAACTACCAGGGCGGCCAGTCCTGCATCTCCGTGCAGCGCGTCATCGCCGACGCCTCGGTCTACGACCGCCTCGTCCCGAAGATCGTCGCCGCCGTCGAGGCCCTCGTCACCGGTGACCCGGCCGACGCCGCCACCGACGTCGGCCCCCTGGTCAGCGAGGACGCCGCGAAGCGCGTCGAGTCCTGGGTCGACGAGGCCGTCCAGGGCGGCGCGGAACTGCTCACCGGCGGCAAGCGCGACGGCGCCACCTACGCCCCGACGGTCCTGGCGGGCCTCCCGGACGACGTGAAGCTCTCCTGCGAAGAGGTCTTCGGCCCGGTCATGTCCCTCCAGAAGGTGGACGGCGAGGCCGAGGCGTTCGCGGCCGTCAACTCCTCCAAGTACGGCCTTCAGGCAGGCGTCTTCACCCACGACCTCCAGACCGCCTTCCGCGCCCACCGCGCCCTGGAGGTCGGCGGCGTGATCATCGGCGACGTCCCCTCGTACCGCGCCGACCAGATGCCGTACGGCGGCGCCAAGCAGTCCGGCGTCGGCCGCGAGGGCGTCCGCTACGCCATGGACGACTACACCTACGAGCGCGTCCTGGTCCTCACGGGCCTCGCCCTGTAACACCCCGGACGACCCCCGCCCGCCTTCCGCCCGGACAGCGAGCGCGGGCGGGGGCGCGCAAGAGAACGGCCTGAGCCCACTGTGCGGGGGCTCAGGCCGTTCGCGTGTTCGTGCGCGGGGTCTGGTGCGGGTGCCGAACCACGGGTAGAGGGGTTACATACGGACCAGTAAGCAGCGACTAGCAGTCCGTGCGTCCCGGTCGGCCCCTTCCTTCCGGTCACGCGCGGCGAGGTGAGGTCCCTCATGTCCGCACCACACAACACCCCCCAGGTCCCCAAGGCCCCCAAGGTCACCGAACGCGAAGCGCGACGGGTCGCCGAGGCCGCCCGTGAGCAGGACTGGCGCAAGCCCAGCTTCGCCAAGGAGCTGTTCCTGGGGCGCTTCCGGCTCGACCTGATCCATCCGCACCCCCTGCCGCCGCCCGACGACATACGGCGCGGCGAGGAGTTCCTGGCGCGGCTGCGGGCGTTCTGCGAGACGCACATCGACAGCGCGCGCATCGAGCGCGAGGCGAGGATCCCCGACGAGGTGATCAGCGGGCTCAAGGAACTCGGCGCCCTCGGGATGAAGATCGAGACCAAGTACGGCGGCCTCGGACTCACCCAGGTGTACTACAACAAGGCGCTCGCTCTCGTCGGCTCCGCCAGCCCCGCGATCGGCGCGCTGCTCTCCGCGCATCAGTCGATCGGCGTACCGCAGCCCCTGAAGATCTTCGGCACCCAGGAGCAGAAGGACGTTTACCTGCCCCGGCTGGCCACCACCGACATCTCCGCCTTCCTGCTGACCGAGCCGGACGTCGGCTCCGACCCCGCCCGCCTCGCCACCACCGCGGTGCCCGACGGCCCGGACTACCTCCTCGACGGGGTGAAGCTCTGGACCACCAACGGCGTCGTCGCCGACCTCCTCGTGGTCATGGCCCGGGTCCCCGCCTCCGAGGGGCACCCGGGCGGCATCACCGCTTTCGTCGTCGAGGCCGACGCCCCCGGCGTCACCGTGGAGCACCGCAACGCCTTCATGGGCCTGCGCGGCATCGAGAACGGCGTCACCCGTTTCCATCAGGTGCGGGTGCCCGGAGCCTGCCGGATCGGGCCCGAGGGGGCCGGACTGAAGATCGCCCTCACCACCCTCAACACCGGCCGCCTCTCGCTGCCCGCGATGTGCGTCGGCGTCGGGAAGTGGTCGCTGAAGATCGCCCGCGAATGGTCCGCCGTACGCGAGCAGTGGGGCCGGCCCGTCGCCCGGCACGAGGCGGTCGGCTCCAAGATCTCGTTCATCGCGGCCACCACCTTCGCCCTGGAGGCCATCGTCGACCTCTCCTCGCAGATGGCCGACGAGGACCGCAACGACATCCGCATCGAGGCCGCCCTCGCCAAGCTGTACGGCTCCGAGATGGGCTGGCTGATCGCCGACGAACTGGTCCAGATCCGCGGCGGCCGCGGCTTCGAGACCGCCGCGTCGCTGGCCGCGCGCGGAGAGCGGGCCGTGCCGGCCGAGCAGATGCTCCGGGACATGCGGATCAACCGGATCTTCGAGGGCTCCACCGAGATCATGCACCTGCTGATCGCCCGCGAGGCCGTCGACGCCCACCTCAAGGTCGCGGGCGACATCATCGACCCCGACAAGCCGCTCTCCGCCAAGGCGAAGGCCGGTGCCAACGCCGCCGGGTTCTACGCCCGCTGGCTGCCCAGACTCGTCGCCGGACCAGGGCAACTGCCGCGCACGTACGCCGAGTTCCACCCGGCCGGGCACCGCGACCTCTCCGGGCACCTCCGCTACGTCGAGCGGTGCTCGCGCAAGCTCGCCCGGTCCACCTTCTACGCCATGTCCCGCTGGCAGGGCCGGATGGAGACCAAACAGGGCTTCCTCGGCCGGATCGTCGACATCGGCGCCGAACTCTTCGCCATGAGCGCCGCCTGCGTCCGCGCCGAGCATCTGCGCGGGGCGGGGGAGCACGGCCGCGAGGCCTATCAGCTGGCGGACGCCTTCTGCGAGCAGGCCCGCATCCGGGTCGAGGAACTGTTCACCCGCCTGTGGTCCAACACCGACGACCTCGACCGGCGTGTGGTCGACGGCGTCCTGTCCGGGACGTACACCTGGCTGGAGGAGGGCGTCATCGACCCGAGCGGCGAGGGCCCCTGGATCGCCGACGCCACGCCCGGCCCCTCCGCCGAGGAGAACCAGCACCGGCCGGTCCGCCCGAGCCTGTCCGGCCCCTGATCCGCCGGACACCTCCCGGGGCTGTCGTACGGGGTGCGTCCACCGCGTCCACGCACCGGACGCACCCTGCCCGCCCCGCCCGCCGCAGGGCAGGATGAGCGCCGTGACCGTCATCGACATCCCCGGCTCCAAGTCCGTCACCGCCCGCGCCCTCTTCCTGGCCGCCGCCGCCGAGGGCACCACCACCCTGCTGCGACCGCTGCGCTCGGACGACACCGAGGGCTTCGCGGAAGGGCTGAAGAGCCTCGGTTACGCGGTCGAGCAGGAGGCCGACCGCTGGCGTGTCCAGGGGCGCCCGGCCGGGCCCGCCGACGGCGACGCCGACGTCTACTGCCGCGACGGCGCGACCACCGCCCGTTTCCTGCCCACCCTTGTCGCGGCCGCCGCCTCCGGCACGTACCGCTTCGACGCCTCCGCGCAGATGCGCCGCCGCCCGCTCGCCCCGCTCACCCGGGCCCTCACCGCGCTCGGCGTCGACCTGCGCCACGGGGGAGCGGAGGGACACCACCCGCTGACCGTGCGCGCCGCCGGGATCGAGGGCGGCGACCTCACCCTGGACGCGGGGGAGTCGTCCCAGTACCTCACCGCGCTGCTGATGCTCGGGCCGCTCACCGCGAAGGGGCTGCGCATCGAGGTCACCGAGCTGGTCTCCGCGCCGTACGTCGAGATCACCCTCGCGATGATGCGCGATTTCGGCGTGGAGGTACTGCGGGAGGGGAACACCTTCACCGTCCCGCCCGGCGGCTACCGGGCCACCGCCTACGCCGTCGAGCCCGACGCCTCCACCGCGAGCTACTTCTTCGCCGCCGCAGCCCTCACCGGCCGCGAGGTCACCGTCCCCGGCCTCGGTATCGGCGCCCTCCAGGGCGACCTGCGCTTCGTCGACGTCCTGCGGGAGATGGGCGCCGAGGTCGGCATCGGCGCCGACGCCACCACCGTCCGCTCGACCGGACGGCTGCGCGGGATCACCGTCAACATGCGCGACATCTCCGACACCATGCCGACCCTCGCCGCCATCGCGCCGTACGCGGACGGTCCCGTACGGATCGAGGACGTCGCCAACACCCGGCTCAAGGAGTGCGACCGGCTGGAGGCGTGCGCGGAGAACCTGCGCGCCCTGGGCATCACCGTGCACACGGGCCCCGACTGGATCGAGATCCACCCCGGCACGCCGAAGCCCACCGAGATCGCCACCCACGGCGACCACCGCATCGTGATGTCCTTCGCCGTCGCCGGACTGCGCACACCCGGCCTGACGTACGACGACCCCGGCTGCGTACGCAAGACGTTCCCGCGCTTCCACGAAGTGTTCGCGGACTTCGCGCACGGCATCGCAGGGCGCTGAACACGGTCGCGGAACCGCCTCACCCGGGACGCGCTGTCCCCGCACACAGCCGGAGCGGCAACAATGGGGGCATGAGCGACAGCCCCGCCCCCTCGCCGATCCGCATCTCCTCTTCGACGCCGCGGACGGCCGCCGGGATCTCGTGATCCTCGGCTCCACCGGGTCCATCGGCACCCAGGCGATCGACCTGGTCCTGCGCAACCCCGACCGCTTCCGTGTCACGGCGCTCTCGGCCGCGGGCGGCCGGGTCGCCCTGCTTGCCGAGCAGGCCCGCCGGCTGCGCGTGAACACGGTCGCGGTCGCCGCCGAGGACGCGGTCCCCGCCCTGCGCGAGGCGCTGCGGGACCAGTACGGGGCCGGTGAGCCGCTCCCCGAGATCCTCGCCGGACCCGACGCCGCCACCACCCTCGCCGCGAGCGCCTGCCACACCGTGCTCAACGGCATCACCGGCTCCATCGGGCTCGCCCCGACCCTCGCCGCCCTGAAGGCGGGCCGCACGCTCGCCCTCGCCAACAAGGAGTCGCTGATCGTCGGCGGCCCGCTGGTGAAGGCGCTCGCCGCCCCCGGCCAGATCATCCCGGTCGACTCCGAGCACGCCGCGCTCTTCCAGGCGCTGGCCGCGGGCACCCGCGCCGACGTCCGCAAACTCGTCGTCACCGCCTCCGGCGGACCCTTCCGGGGCCGTACGCGCGAGGAGCTGGCCGACGTCACCCGCGAGCAGGCGCTCGCCCACCCGACCTGGGCCATGGGACCGGTCATCACGATCAACTCCGCGACCCTGGTCAACAAGGGTCTGGAGGTCATCGAGGCGCACCTCCTCTACGACATCCCGTTCGACCGCATCGAGGTCGTGGTCCACCCGCAGTCCTACGTGCACTCGATGGTGGAATTCAGCGACGGCTCCACGCTCGCGCAGGCCACCCCGCCGGACATGGGCGGCCCCATCGCCATCGGCCTCGGCTGGCCCCAGCGGGTCCCCGACGCGGCCCCCGCCTTCGACTGGACGAAGGCCTCCACCTGGGAGTTCTTCCCGCTGGACACCGAGGCCTTCCCGTCCGTCGGTCTCGCCCGGCACGTCGGCGGCCTCGGCGGCACCGCGCCCGCCGTCTTCAACGCGGCCAACGAGGAATGCGTCGACGCTTTCCTCGCCGGGCAGCTGCCCTTCAACGGAATCATGGATACGGTCACGGCTGTGGTGTCCGAACACGGCACCCCCGCCCCGGGAACCTCGCTCAGCGTCGCGGACGTCCTCGAAGCGGAAACGTGGGCCCGCGCACGGGCCCGGGAACTCTCGGCGAAAGCGACAGCGGAGGCGCACGCATGAGTCTGACCTCGGTCCTGCTGACGGTCCTGGGGATCGCCGTCTTCGTCGTGGGCCTGCTCTTCTCCATCGCCTGGCACGAGCTGGGCCACCTCTCCACGGCCAAGATGTTCGGCATCCGGGTCCCGCAGTACATGGTCGGATTCGGCCCGACCCTCTGGTCGAAGAAGAAGGGCGACACGGAGTACGGCATCAAGGCCATCCCGGCCGGCGGCTACATCCGCATGATCGGGATGTTCCCGCCGGGCCCCGACGGCCGCCTCGAAGCCCGCTCCACCTCCCCGTGGCGCGGCATGATCGAGGACGCCCGCTCCGCCGCCTTCGAGGAGCTCCAGCCGGGCGACGAGAAGCGGCTCTTCTACACGCGCAAGCCGTGGAAGCGCGTCATCGTCATGTTCGCCGGGCCCTTCATGAACCTGGTCCTCGCGGTCGCCATCTTCATGGGCGTCGCGATGACCTTCGGCTTCCAGACCCAGACCACCGAGGTCGGCGGCGTCCAGCAGTGCGTGATCGCGCAGAGCGAGAACCGCGACACGTGCGCGCCGAAGGACCCCGTCTCGCCCGCCAAGGCCGCCGGGCTCCAGGAGGGCGACAAGATCGTCGCCTTCGACGGCACGAGGGTCGACGACTGGGCGACGCTCTCGGACCGCATCCGCGAGACCATCGGCCCCGCCACCATCGTCGTCGAGCGCGACGGCAGGGAAGTCACGCTCAACGCGGTGCTGCGCGAGAACGCCGTCGCCAAGAAGGACGGCAAGGGCGAGGTCATCCCGGACGAGTTCGTCAAGGCCGGCTACCTCGGCTTCGCCGCGCAGACCGAGATCGTGCCGCTCGGCTTCGGCGACTCCGTCGTCCGCATGGGCGACATGATCGAGAACGGCGTCGACTCCATCATCGCCCTGCCCTCCAAGATCCCCGCCCTGTGGGACGCCGCCTTCAGCGACGGCGAACGGGCCGACGACTCGCCGGTCGGCGTGGTCGGCGCGGCCCGGATCGGCGGCGAGGTGATGAACCTCGACATCCCGGCGCAGAACCAGGTCGCGATGATGCTGTTCCTGCTCGCCGGCTTCAACCTCTCGCTGTTCCTGTTCAACATGCTGCCGCTGCTCCCGCTGGACGGCGGGCACATCGCGGGCGCGCTGTGGGAGTCGCTGCGGCGCAATGTGGCCAAGGTCTTCCGGCGCCCCGATCCGGGCCCGTTCGACGTGGCCCGGCTGATGCCGGTCGCCTACGTGGTCGCCGGACTCTTCATCTGCTTCACGCTGTTGGTCCTGGTGGCCGACATCGTCAACCCGGTGAAAATCAGCTGACCGCCCCACGCACCCCTTCCGTCCCTGCCGTCCCCCAGGTGTCGGCCGGACACACACGTCGTGTCCGGCCGGTCACCGAGGGGTGGACATGTCGACACGGGTGCGTCCGCCCGGGCTCCGGTGCCGTAACCTCGAAGCCTGGAGCCCGCCGATCTCGGGACCTTGATCCACACCTTGGGGATGCACAGCGCATGACTGCGATTTCTCTCGGAATGCCGGCCGTTCCGACCAAGCTCGCCGACCGAAGGGTCAGCCGACAGATCCAGGTCGGCACGGTCGCGGTCGGCGGCGACGCACCCGTTTCCGTGCAGTCGATGACGACGACCCGTACGTCGGACATCGGCGCCACGCTCCAGCAGATCGCCGAGCTGACGGCGTCCGGCTGCCAGATCGTCCGGGTCGCGTGCCCGACCCAGGACGACGCCGACGCGCTCGCCACGATCGCGAAGAAGTCGCAGATCCCGGTGATCGCCGACATCCACTTCCAGCCGAAGTACGTCTTCGCCGCGATCGACGCGGGCTGCGCGGCCGTCCGGGTCAACCCGGGCAACATCAAGCAGTTCGACGACAAGGTCAAGGAGATCGCCAAGGCGGCCTCCGAGACGCGCACCCCCATCCGGATCGGCGTCAACGCCGGCTCCCTGGACGCGCGGCTCCTGAAGAAGTACGGCAAGGCCACCCCCGAGGCCCTCGTCGAGTCCGCCCTGTGGGAGGCGTCCCTCTTCGAGGAGCACGGCTTCGGCGACATCAAGATCTCGGTCAAGCACAACGACCCGGTCGTCATGGTCAACGCCTACCGCCAGCTCGCCGCCCAGAGCGACTACCCGCTGCACCTCGGCGTCACCGAGGCCGGCCCGGCGTTCCAGGGCACCATCAAGTCGGCCGTCGCGTTCGGCGCCCTGCTCTCCGAGGGCATCGGCGACACCATCCGCGTCTCCCTCTCGGCCCCGCCGGCCGAGGAGGTCAAGGTCGGCCTGCAGATCCTGGAGGCGCTGAACCTCAAGCAGCGCCGCCTGGAGATCGTCTCCTGCCCGTCCTGCGGCCGCGCCCAGGTCGACGTCTACAAGCTCGCCGACCAGGTCAGCGCCGGCCTGGAGGGCATGGAGGTCCCGCTGCGCGTCGCCGTCATGGGGTGCGTCGTCAACGGCCCCGGTGAGGCCCGCGAGGCCGACCTCGGTGTCGCCTCCGGCAACGGCAAGGGCCAGATCTTCGTGAAGGGCGAGGTCATCAAGACCGTCCCCGAGTCGAAGATCGTCGAGACCCTCATCGAAGAGGCCCTGAAGATCGCCGAGCAGATGGAGAAGGACGGCATCGCGTCCGGCGAACCCCAGGTCTCCATCGGCGCCTGACCTGCGCCTGTCCACGCCATGACCGCCCCGCCGGGCTCCGTGCCCGGCGGGGCGGCGGTGTCTCCGGGAACCGTCTCCCGGACTCCAGCGGTGTCCGAGGGGTTTGTCGGTTACAGTGCGGAAATCAGCAGACCGTATGGTGAGGCCCCCTCGTGTTGACGCAGACCACCACCCGGGTCCTCGAACCCAGCGACCTCGGCGCCGCACTCGCCATTCTCGAGAGCGAGCCCGTCGCCAACGCCTTCGTGACGTCCCGCGTGCAGGTCGCGGGGCTCGACCCCTGGCGCCTCGGCGGCGAGATGTGGGGCTGGTACGCCGACGGCAGGCTCCGCTCCCTGTGCTACTCCGGCGCCAACCTCGTCCCCATCTGCGCCGGACCCGAAGCCGTCCGCGCCTTCGCCGACCGGGCCCGCAGGGCCGGCCGCCGCTGCTCCTCCATCGTCGGCCCCGCCGAACCCGCCACCCAGCTCTGGCGGCTCCTCGAACCCAGCTGGGGACCCGCCCGCGAGGTCCGCGGCAACCAGCCCCTGATGGTCACCGAGAGCCCGGCCGCCGACGTCACACCCGACCCGCTCGTCCGCCGCATCCGCAAGGACGAGATGGAGGTCCTGATGCCGGCCTGCGTCGCGATGTTCACCGAGGAGGTCGGCATCTCCCCGCTCGCCGGCGACGGCGGCCTCCTCTACCAGGCCCGCGTCGCCGAACTCATCAGCACCGGCCGCTCCTTCGCCCGCATCGACGACGGCAAGGTCGTCTTCAAGGCGGAGATCGGCGCCGCCACCCCGCAGGCCTGCCAGATCCAGGGCGTCTGGGTGGCCCCCGAACACCGCGGCAAGGGTCTCTCCGAAACGGGCATGGCCGCGGTCCTGCGCTACGCCCTGGCCGACGTCGCCCCCGTCGTCAGCCTGTACGTGAACGACTACAACACCGCCGCCCGCAAGGCCTACCAGCGCGTCGGCTTCCGCGAGGTCGGCGCGTTCATGAGCGTCCTGTTCTGAACCGCCGCGCTTACCCGGGCGCCCGCTCCGGCCAGTAGGGTTCCGGCATGGCAGCCCCCGCAGAAGGCCCCGCAGCACCCGACGCCGAGATCGGCCCCGTCGACCTCGCCGCCCGCGTCGACGAAGCCCTGCACGTCCAGGCGGCCGCCTTCGGACTCAGCCAGGACGAGATCGACGTACGCCGCCACATCGTCCTCCGGCACCTGGAACACCCCCGTGCCCGGGCACTCGGCGCCACCGCCCCCGACGGACGGCTCGTCGGCTTCGTCTACGGGCTGCCCAACGACCGCACCCAGTGGTGGTCCACCGTCGTCGAGCCCTATCTGCGGGCCACCGGGACCGACGGCTGGCTCGACGACTCCTTCGTCATCACCGAACTCCACGTCCACCCCGACCACCAGCAGCGCGGCATCGGCCGCACCCTGATCACCACCATCACCGACGCCGTCGACCACCCCCGGTCGATCCTCTCGGCGATCGACAAGGACAGCCCCGCACGCGCCCTCTACCGCTCGCTCGGCTACCGCGACCTGGCCCGCCAGGTCGTCTTCCCGAGCGCCCCGCAGCCGTACGCGGTCATGGGAGCGCCCCTGCCCTTGCTTCGTTAGGGCCTTGCGTTTGGATCAGGTCGGGCTCGCGGGGTCCGGCACGCGCATCTGCGGCGTTGTCGTCAATCACCAACGCTCCGCGTTGCCTCAATCCTCCGCCTTGCAGCTGCACGCACCGGACCCCGCTCCCTGATCCGACCTGATCCAAACGCAAGGCCCTTAAGCCTCATGGATTTCCGCCCGCCCGCACCGCCCGGTTAACCTCGGGCTCACCACTTTCGCGAGCAGGAGTTCACCATGGCCCAGGTCCAGCGCATGTCCCGATTGATGATCAAGACACTGCGCGACGACCCGGCGGACGCCGAGACGCTCAGCCACAAGCTGCTGGTCCGCGCCGGATACGTACGCCGCAACGCGGCCGGCATCTGGTCCTGGCTGCCGCTCGGCAAGAAGGTCCTGGACAACATCTCCGGCGTGGTCCGCGAGGAGATGGACGCCATCGGCGCCCAGGAGGTCCTGCTCCCCGCCCTGCTGCCCAAGGAGCCCTACGAGGCGTCCGGCCGCTGGGAGGAGTACGGCGACCTGCTCTTCCGCCTCAAGGACCGCAAGGGCGGCGACTACCTCCTCGGCCCCACCCACGAGGAGATCTTCACCCAGACCGTCAAGGACCAGTGCACGTCCTACAAGGACCTGCCGGTGATGCTCTACCAGATCCAGACGAAGTACCGCGACGAGGCCCGCCCCCGCTCCGGCGTGCTCCGCGGCCGCGAGTTCCAGATGAAGGACTCGTACAGCTTCGACACCACCGACGAGGGTCTCGCGCACTCCTACGCCCTGCACCGGGCCGCGTACATCAAGATCTTCGAGCGCCTGGGCCTGGACCACCGCATCGTCTCCGCCGTCTCCGGCGCGATGGGCGGCTCCGCCTCCGAGGAGTTCCTGGCCCCCGCGGCCGCCGGTGAGGACACCTTCGCCGACTGCCCGAACTGCGACTACGCCGCCAACACCGAGGCCGTGACCTTCGCGCTCGCCCCGGTCGACGGCTCGGCGCACGGCGCGGTCGAGGAGCTGGACACCCCCGACACCCCGACCATCGAGACCCTCGCCCAGCACCTGGGCGTCCCCGCCTCCGCCACCCTGAAGAACCTGCTGGTCAAGGTGGACGGCGAGATCGTCGCCGTCGGCGTCCCCGGCCACCGCGAGGTCGACCTCGGCAAGCTGGGCGAGCACCTGGCCCCCGCCGTCGTCGAGCTGGTCACCGCCGAGGACTTCGTCGGCCGCGACGACCTCGTACGCGGTTACGTCGGCCCCCAGGGCCTGGAGAAGGTCCGCTACCTTGCCGACCCCCGCATCGCCCCCGGCACCTCCTGGATCACCGGCGCCAACAAGGAGGGCAAGCACGCGAGGAACGTCGTCGCGGGCCGCGACTTCGAGGTCGACGAGTACCTGGACGTCGTCGTCGTCGAGGAGGGCGACCCCTGCCCCACGTGCGGCACCGGCCTCGTCCTGGACCGCGCCATCGAGATCGGCCACATCTTCCAACTCGGCCGCAAGTACGCCGACACCTTCCAGCTCGACGTCCTCGGCCAGCAGGGCAAGCCCGTCCGCGTCACGATGGGCTCGTACGGCATCGGCGTCTCCCGCGCCGTGGCCGCCCTCACCGAGCAGACCGCCGACGACAAGGGCCTGTGCTGGCCCCGTGAGATCGCCCCGGCCGACGTCCACGTCGTCGCCGCGGGCAAGGCCCTCCAGACGGAGCTGGCCCTGGAGGTCTCCGAGAAGCTGAACGAGGCCGGTCTGCGGGTCCTGGTCGACGACCGCGCGGGCGTCTCGCCCGGCGTGAAGTTCACCGACTCCGAGCTGATCGGCGTGCCCAAGATCCTGGTCGCCGGGCGCCGCTCCGCCGACGGCGTCCTGGAACTGAAGGACCGCCGCACCGGCGAGCGCGAGGAGCTGACCGTCGACGAGGCCATCGCCCGTCTGACGGCCGAACTGGCCTGATCAGCCGATGGGAAAGACCCCCGCGCAACGCGTGCGCGGGGGCCTTCGCCACGGCCTGACCGGCACATCGCCGTACGACGAGGGCCCCCGCGCAAGCGTTGCGCGGGGGCCCTCGTCGTACGGCACGGGATTACAGCCAGCCCGCGAACTCCAGGTTGACCTCGCCCATCTGACGTCGCCCCTCGGCCAGCGCGCGGATCCCCGACTCGACCGCCCGGAACAGCGTCCAGCCGTGCAGCCGCGCCTGGTCCACCTCCAGCGACTCCGCCAGCTTCCTGACCCGCCGCCGCGCCGTCGCGGGGCCGCCGGGGAGGCGATCAGATCCTCCGCCCGGTCCCGCACCAGCCGCGCCAGGTCATAGGCGCGCTCGCCCACCAGCGGCTCGGGGCCCACCGTCAGCCACGGCGCGCGCTCCCCGGACAGCACCTTGCTCTGCCGGAAGTTGCCGTGCAGCAGCAGGAGTTCGGGTTCCCCCTCGACCAGCTCGGCCCGGGCCGTGAGCGCCGCGTCCACCAGGGGTGCCAGCTCCGGGTCCGCCTCGGCGGCGGCCCGCATCCCGGCGCTCTGCCGTTCGGTCCGCCCGGCCACCGTCTCGAAAGCGTGCCCGGCGGGCGGCTCGACCCACAGCCGGCGCAGCGTACCCGCCGCCTCCAGCAGGGCCTTCGCCTCCGGCAGCGAGCGCAGCGACACCTCGGGATGCAGCCGTTCCAGCAGCAGCGCCCCGGACGCGTCGAGCTCCGCTCCGGCCGGTGCCGGGGTGTCCAGCGGCTTGACCGCACCCCAGCCGTTCCAGTGCTCCAGCGCCGCCCGCTCCAGCTCCGGTCCGGCGACCGGCGGGGCGAGCTTCAGCGCGGCCGGGGTCCCGTCGGCCCGCCGCACCAGGACCACCAGGGAGCTGCGTCCGCCGGGGGCGGCCACCCGCTCCACGGTGAGGCCGTCCCCGGCGGCGAGCGCCCGCTCGGTCAGCGCGGGGAGCCCGGCCAGCCAGTCGGCCGCCGCGGCGTCCCCGTACATCTCACCGAGCGCGCGCACCAGGCGCTGCGGCGGTTCGCCACCCATACGTCGTGTGTTCCCTTTCCCGATCCTTCGGATCAGCGCGTCCCGTCCGCACCCGCGGCCTCCACCGGCCCCGTCTCGGCCGGATCCGCACCGGCGGCCCGCTCGGCGAGCCCCGGAAAGGCTACGTTGCCGCCCCGCCACCGGGCCGACCGCACCGCGGCCTCCCGCAGCGCACCCGCCGCGTCTCCCCGCCGCGCACCCTCGGTGGCCCGTACGAGGTCGGCGTAGGCGCCCGCGATCCGGTCCTCCAGGACCGCGGCGAGCCGCACCGCGGCGGGGCCGTCCGGCACCGCGAACGGCAGGGCGTACGCGGCGTTCGAGGCGACCGGGCGCCCGCCCAGGTCCCGGGCGGTGCGCGCCAGCGCGTCCCGGCGGGCCCGGTGCGCGTCGTGCGCCGCGCGGGCCTCGGCTCCCTGCTTCCCGTCGAGACGGCCGCCGAGCACGCCGTACCCGTACACCGCGGCGTGCTCGGCGGCCAGGGCGGCCTGGACGGCGGTCAGCTCGGGGGAGTCTGCGTCGGGGTCGGCACCGTCATCGGACTGCCGGATCGAACGGGTGCTCATACGGCTGCCTCCTCGGCCAGTTCGGTCAGCAGATACGCGTGCGCCGCGGCGGCCGCCGCCACCGAGGCCAGCAGCCGGGCCAGCTCCGGACCGGCCGTGAGCAGCGCCTCGCCGTACCCGTCGGCCCGGCGGCGCTCGTCGGCGGCCAGCTCCCGCACCGCGGCCTTCGGATCGGCCGACACCGGACCGGCGGGTGCCGGTGGAGCGTCGTCGCCCTTCGGCTCGCCCTTCTTCGGTTCGCCCTTCGCGCGCGGGGGCGCCAAGGCCTTCCCGTGCTCGGCCACGGCCGCCCGCAGCGGTTCGAGGCCCGCCGCCGTGGCCGGATGCGCCTCGGCCACCAGGTCGTACCGGGCGAGCAGGACGGCGCCCTCGCGCACCGCCTTCTCGCGCAGCGCCTTCTCGGCCTTCGCGGTGGCGGCCCGCGCGGGCTTCTTCCCCCCGGCGTCCTCGTCGTCGCCCCCGCAGCCGGTCAGCACCGCACCCAGGGCGAGAGCTCCCGTCGCGGTGAGCGCCCCCTGCGCGTCGTCCCCGTGCGCCGCACGTTTCTCCTTCGGGCCTGGACCGGTCCTGACAGGATCTGTCCTGATGTGATCACCGCAGGCGAGCGTACCCGCGGCCGGGCGGCAGGCGGACGGCAACACCCCTGGCGACCGGATACCCTTTGACCTGACGCACGACGATCCCCACAACAGCACACGCGGCCGAGGAGTCACCCGGATGAGCACCACCCAGAGCGAGAGGCTGCGCGGGCTGCTGGAACCGCTCGTCAGCGCGCAGCAGCTGGACCTCGAGGAGATCGAGGTGTCCCGGGCCGGCCGGCGGGGTGTGCTGCGGGTCATCGTGGACTCCGACGAGGGCGTCGAGCTGGACGCCTGTGCGGAGCTGAGCCGCGCGATCTCCCAGAAGCTGGACGAGACCGACGCGATGGGCGAGGGCGAGTACGTCCTCGAAGTCAGCTCCCCCGGCGCGGACCGCCCGCTGACCGAGCACCGCCACTACGTACGCGCCACCGGCCGGCTGGCCAGATTCCATCTGACCGGCGACGGCTCCGGTGAGCTGGTCGCCCGCATCCTCGCCGTCGACGAGGACGGGCTGGACCTCGAAGTGCCCGGCGTCAAGGGCCGCAAGCCCACCGCCCGCCGCCTCGCCTTCGACGAGATCGCCAAGGCGCGCGTGGAGATCGAATTCAACCGCAAGGACAAGAAGGAAGAGGAGGCGTAGCCGTGGACATCGATGTGAAGCTTCTGAAGGGCTTGGCGCAGGACAAGGAGATCCCCTTCGACGTGCTCGTCGGGGCGATCGAGTCGGCCCTCCTCATCGCGTACCACCGCACCGACGGCAGCTACCGCCGGGCGCGCGTGAAGCTCGACGAGAACGGCCACGTCACGGTGTGGGCCAAGGAGGACCCGGCCGACCTCGAAGAGGGCCAGGAGCCCAAGGAGTTCGACGACACCCCTCCGGATTCGGCCGTATCGCCGCGACCACCGCCAAGCAGGTCATCCTGCAGCGGCTGCGCGACGCCGAGGACGACAAGACCTTCGGCGAGTACGCCGGACACGAGGGCGACGTCGTCACGGGCGTCGTCCAGCAGGGCAAGGACCCCAAGAACGTCCTGGTCGACATCGGCAAGCTGGAAGCCATCCTTCCGGTGCAGGAGCAGGTCCCGGGCGAGGAGTACACCCACGGCCTGCGGCTGCGTACGTATGTCGTCCGGGTCGCCAAGGGCGTCCGCGGCCCGTCGGTGACGCTGTCGCGCACCCACCCCAACCTCGTGAAGAAGCTCTTCGCGCTGGAGGTCCCGGAGATCGCGGACGGCTCGGTGGTCATCGAGGCCATCGCCCGCGAGGCCGGTCACCGCACCAAGATCGCCGTACGCTCCACCCGTGCGGGCCTGAACCCCAAGGGCGCCTGCATCGGCCCGATGGGCAGCCGGGTGCGCAACGTCATGGCCGAGCTGCACGGCGAGAAGATCGACATCGTGGACTGGTCCGACGACCCGGCCGAGATGGTCGCCAACGCCCTCTCGCCCGCCCGGGTGAGCAAGGTCGAGGTCGTCGACCTCGGCGCCCGCTCCGCCCGCGTCACCGTGCCGGACTACCAGCTGTCGCTGGCGATCGGCAAGGAGGGGCAGAACGCCCGCCTCGCCGCCCGCCTCACCGGCTGGCGGATCGACATCCGGCCGGACACCGAGACGGACGAGGAGCGGGAGAACGCCGACCGCGAGCGGGCCGAGCGGGCCCGGGAGCGCTCGGAAAGGCGTTGACCCGGAGCCGCTCCAGGGAATAGATCTTGGATGCACGCCGCTGAGATCACGACAACATCCGTTCGATTTTTGCCCCAAAGGGGTGAGGTCGGTACGGGGAGGTAGACTTAAACGTGTCTGGCCGGACGCAAGCCCGCGCTTGCCCCGAGCGAACCTGTGTGGGATGCCGGGAGCGAGTGACCAAGAGCGAGCTGCTGCGCATCGTGGTGGACGAGGGCGCCTGCGCCCCTGATCCACGCGGTACGCTGCCCGGCCGGGGTGCGTATGTGCACCCCACCTCTGTCTGTCTCGACCTGGCGGTTCGCCGCCGGGCGTTCCCCCGGGCCTTCAAGGCCAAGGGGCCGTTCGACACCGCGGCACTCACGCGGTTCGTCGAACGGGTGACACCGTAAGAAAGTGAACGGCACGGGACCCCGTGCGGTCAGGTACCTCGCGAGTTGGAAGTAGGTCGAGATTGCGATGAGCACTCGATGAGTACGCGATGAGTACGCCCATGAAGTAGCGACGGTCCGGCGGTAACCCGGACCTAAAAGGAGCGAAGTGGCTAAGGTCCGGGTATACGAACTCGCCAAGGAGTTCGGCGTAGAGAGCAAGGTCGTCATGGCCAAGCTCCAAGAACTCGGTGAATTCGTCCGTTCGGCGTCCTCGACGATCGAGGCGCCGGTTGTGCGCAAGTTGACCGACGCACTGCAGGGGCCCGGCGGCAACGCCGGCAACCCCGCTGCCAAGCCTGGCGCGCCCCGTAAGGCGACGCCCGCGAAGCCCGCAGCGCCCTCCCCGGCCGCTGCGGCACGTCCCGCTGCCCCGAAGCCCGGCGCCCCGGCCCCCAAGCCGGCCGCCGCCGAGGCCCCCAGCAGCACCCCGGCAGCGCCCTCCGCGCCGTCGGCGGGCCCCCGTCCGGGCCCGAAGCCCGCCCCGAAGGCACCGGCCGCGCCGGTCCCGGCCGCCGAGTTCTCGGCTCCGGCGCCCGAGCGCCCGGCTGCCCCGCGTCCCACCGGCGCCACCCCCGGCCCCCGTCCCACGCCCGCCCGTCCGGCTCCGGCCGGCGGTCAGCGCGACGGTGGCCAGCGTGACGGCGGCCGTGGTGGCGAGCGTGGCGGCGACCGCCCCGCGCGTCCCGCCGGCCAGGGTGCCCCGCGCCCCGGCGGCGCCCGTCCGGCCGGTCCCCGTCCGGGCAACAACCCCTTCACCTCCGGTGGCTCCACCGGCATGGCGCGCCCCTCGGCGCCCCGTCCCGGCGGTGCCCCGCGCCCCGGCGGCGGCCAGGAGCGCCCCGGCGCCCCGCGTCCGCAGGGCGGCCCCGGCGGCGCCCCGCGCCCCCAGGGCGGCCAGGGTCAGGGCGGTGCCCGTCCCACTCCGGGCGGCATGCCCCGTCCGCAGGCTCCGCGTCCCGGCGGCGGTCCCGCCGGTAACCGCCCGAACCCGGGCATGATGCCGCAGCGTCCCGCTGCCGGCCCGCGTCCCGGTCCCGGCGGCGGTGGCCGCGGTCCCGGCGGTGGCGGTCGTCCCGGCGGTGCCGGTGGCGGTCGTCCCGGTGGCGGCGGCTTCGCTGGTCGTCCCGGTGGCGGCGGCGGTGGCGGCTTCGCCGGCCGTCCGGCCGGTCCCGGTGGGGGCGGCGGCGGTGCCGGTCGTCCCGGTGGCGGCGGCGGCTTCGGCGGTCGTCCCGGCTTCGGTGGCCGTCCGGGTGGTCCCGGTGGCCGCGGTGGCACGCAGGGTGCGTTCGGCCGTCCCGGCGGTCCGGCGCGCCGTGGTCGTAAGTCGAAGCGGCAGAGGCGCCAGGAGTACGAGGCCATGCAGGCCCCGTCGGTCGGCGGCGTCATGCTGCCCCGCGGCAACGGACAGGCCGTCCGGCTGTCGCGCGGCGCCTCGCTCACCGACTTCGCGGAGAAGATCAACGCCAACCCGGCGTCGCTCGTCGCCGTGATGATGAACCTCGGCGAGATGGTCACCGCCACGCAGTCCGTTTCCGACGAGACGCTCCGGCTTCTCGCCGAGGAGATGAACTACGTCCTGGAGATCGTCAGCCCCGAGGAGGAGGACCGCGAGCTGCTCGAGTCCTTCGACATCGAGTTCGGCGAGGACGAGGGCGGCGAAGAGGCTCTGGTCTCCCGTCCGCCGGTCGTGACCGTCATGGGTCACGTCGACCACGGTAAGACCCGGCTCCTCGACGCGATCCGCAAGACCAACGTGGTCGCGGGCGAGGCCGGTGGCATCACCCAGCACATCGGTGCCTACCAGGTCACAACCGACGTCAATGACGAAGAGCGCAAGATCACCTTCATCGACACCCCGGGTCACGAGGCGTTCACCGCCATGCGTGCCCGTGGTGCGAAGTCGACCGACATCGCGATCCTCGTGGTGGCGGCCAACGACGGTGTGATGCCCCAGACGATCGAGGCGCTGAACCACGCCAAGGCGGCCGAGGTGCCGATCGTGGTCGCGGTCAACAAGATCGACGTCGAGGGCGCCGACCCGACCAAGGTGCGCGGTCAGCTCACCGAGTTCGGTCTGGTGGCCGAGGAGTACGGCGGCGACACGATGTTCGTCGACATCTCCGCCAAGCAGGGCCTCAACATCGAGGCGCTCCTGGAGGCCGTCGTCCTCACCGCCGACGCCTCGCTCGACCTGCGGGCCAACCCGAACCAGGACGCGCAGGGTATTGCGATCGAGTCCCACCTCGACCGCGGTCGCGGTGCCGTCTCGACCGTCCTGGTCCAGCGCGGAACGCTGCGCATCGGCGACACGATGGTTGTGGGCGACGCCTACGGCCGCGTGCGCGCCATGCTCGACGACAACGGTCAGAACGTTCAGGAAGCGGGTCCCTCGACCCCCGTCCTGGTGCTCGGTCTCACCAACGTCCCGGGCGCCGGCGACAACTTCCTGGTCGTCGACGAGGACCGTACGGCCCGTCAGATCGCCGAGAAGCGTGCCGCCCGCGAGCGCAACGCCAACTTCGCCCGCAAGGGCGTCCGGTTCTCCCTGGAGAACCTGGACGAGGCGCTCAAGGCCGGTCTGGTCCAGGAACTCAACCTCATCATCAAGGGCGACGCGTCCGGTTCGGTGGAGGCTCTCGAGTCCTCGCTGCTCCAGCTCGACGTCGGTGAAGAGGTCGACATCCGGGTCCTGCACCGCGGTGTGGGTGCGGTCACCGAGTCGGACATCAACCTGGCGACGGGTTCCGACGCCATCGTGATCGGCTTCAACGTGCGCGCCGCTGGGCGTGCCGAGCAGATGGCCGAGCGCGAAGGCGTGGACGTCCGGTACTACTCGGTCATCTACCAGGCGATCGAAGAGATCGAAGCGGCCCTCAAGGGCATGCTCAAGCCGGAGTACGAAGAGGTCGAGCTCGGCACGGCGGAGATCCGCGAGATCTTCCGCTCGTCCAAGCTGGGCAACATCGCCGGTGTGCTGGTCCGCTCCGGCGAGGTCAAGCGCAACACCAAGGCGCGCCTGCTGCGCGATGGCAAGGTCATCGCGGAGAACCTCAACATCTCCGGTCTGCGCCGCTTCAAGGACGACGTCACCGAGATCCGCGAAGGCTTCGAGGGCGGTATCAACCTCGGAAACTTCAACGACATCAAGATCGACGACGTCATCGCGACGTACGAGATGCGCGAGAAGCCGCGAGGCTGATCCACCTCGGATCCGCGAGGATCCGCAGGGAATTCGGAAGGGTTCCGGGAGTCCGCTCCCGGAACCCCTCCACCGAGGTCGGGGCCGGTCGACGGGTGGTATTTCCGTCGATCGGCTCCGGCCGTTCCGGTACGGTTCGGATGTCCCCGGCAAGCTCTGGCGGGGCACGAACCCGAACCGGCGGGACATCCGGACACACATGTATGTGGGGACCCTGTCCTTCGATCTGCTCCTCGGCGACGTACGGTCGTTGAAGGAGAAGCGTTCCGTCGTCCGCCCGATCGTCGCCGAACTCCAACGCAAGTTCGCGGTGAGTGCGGCCGAGACCGGCGGGCAGAATCTCCACCGCAGGGCCGAGATCGGCCTTGCCGTGGTCTCCGGTGACACCGGACACCTCACGGACGTGCTGGACCGCTGCGAGCGGCTGGTCGCGGGACGCCCCGAGGTGGAGCTGCTGTCGGTCAGACGGCGGCTGCACAGTGACGAAGACTGACAGTCGAGCGAAATCAGAAGGAAGAGTGACGGACCGGTGACCGACAACGCGCGGGCCCGCAAGCTGGCCGATCGCATCCAGGTCGTGGTCGCGGAGACCCTGGACCGGCGAATCAAGGATCCGCGGCTGGGATTCGTGACGATCACGGACGCCCGGGTCACCGGCGACCTGCGGGAGGCCACGGTCTTCTACACGGTCTACGGCGACGACGAGGAGCGCGCGGCCTCCGCGGCCGCGCTGGAGAGCGCCAAGGGCGTGCTGCGCTCCGAGGTGGGCCGGCAGACCGGGGTCCGGTTCACGCCGACCCTGGCCTTCGTGCCGGACGCCCTCCCGGACAACGCCCGCACCATCGAGGACCTCCTCGACAAGGCGCGGGCCAAGGACGCGGAGGTGCGCCAGGTCTCCACCGGAGCGACGTACGCCGGTGAGGCCGACCCGTACCGCAAGCCCGAGGACGAGGACGACGAGGCGGACACCCCCGGCTCGACCGACAAGAACGAGGGCCCCGCCTCCGCATGACCGAGCAGACCACCACGCCGGACGGCCTTGTCATCGTCGACAAGCCGTCCGGCTTCACTTCGCACGACGTCGTCGCCAAGATGCGCGGCATCGCCCGTACGCGACGCGTCGGCCACGCCGGCACGCTGGACCCGATGGCGACCGGGGTCCTGGTGCTCGGCGTCCAGCGGGCCACCAAGCTCCTGGGCCACCTCGCCCTGACCGAGAAGGAGTATCTCGGCACGATCCGGCTCGGCCAGGACACGATCACCGACGACGCCGAGGGCGAGATCACCTCGTCCACCGACGCCTCCGCGGTTACCCGGGAGGGCATCGACGCCGGGGTCGCCGCGCTGACCGGCGCGATCATGCAGGTGCCGTCCAAGGTCAGCGCCATCAAGATCGACGGCAAGCGGTCCTACGCGCGGGTGCGCGGCGGCGAGGAGTTCGAGATCCCGGCCCGCCCGGTGACCGTCTCCTCCTTCCGCGTCTACGACGTCCGCGAGGCCGTCGCCGAGAACGGCACCCCCGTCCTCGACCTGGTCGTCTCCGTGGTCTGCTCCTCGGGGACGTACATCCGGGCGCTGGCCCGCGACCTCGGCGCCGGACTCGGCGTCGGCGGCCACCTGACCGCGCTGCGCCGCACCCGGGTCGGCCCGTACGGACTGGACGCGGCCCGCACCCTGGACCAGCACCAGGAGGAGCTGACCGTGATGCCGGTCGCCGAAGCGGCGAACGCGGCCTTCCCCGCTGGGACGTCGACGAGAAGCGCGCCAAGCTCCTCCTCAACGGCGTACGGCTGGACATGCCGGCCCACCCGCCGGGGCCGGTCGCGGTCTTCGGGCCCGACGGCGCGTTCCTCGTGCTCGTCGAGGAGGAGAAGGGCAAGGCCAAGAGCCTCGCCGTCTTCGCCTGACCCGAGGCGTGTCCGGCAGACTCGCCGACCGCTTGTCGCCCACGCGCCGAGAGCTTGTCGTGGAGCGGGCACCACCCCCCAACCGGTGCCCGCTCCACCCTTTCCCCTCCCCGGCACCATCCCTGCTCCTCGGGGGACACGGTTATTCACCCCATTGGACGGGCGCTCGGAGTGAACAGCGGGGGCGCGGGGGCGCTTTCCCTGTCCGCGCGCTCCACGCGATCACCGGCGGCCTACCGTCGGACCATGGGCAGTGGGGACCGGTCGAAGCTGGTAAAAATCTGCGATCAGGCCGGCCGGCCGCGAGGGACGGGATTCGTCGCGGACGAGCGCGGCACGGTCGTCACCGCCCATCAGGCCGTCATCTCGCCGGGCCCGCTTCTCCTGCACGGCACCGGCGGGCGCACCTGCTCCGTCGCCCCAGACGACATCACCGCGCTGCCCGCCCTGGGCCTCGCCCTGCTGCGCACCGGCGGACCCGAAGCCCTCGACGCCGAGCCGCTGCCCATCGCCGGACGCGACCGCGCCGAGCCCGGCGGCTACGTGGACATCGCCGCCCACGGACGGCGCGAGGCCCGCGTGCTCGGCACCACCCCCGCCACGTACACCGCACCGGACGGCGTCGGCCACCAGGTCCCCGCCGCCCTGGAGCTGGCCCTCGGCACCGACGGACGCGACGCCCTGCGCTCCGGCGGCGCGGCCATCGGCGGACCGGTCACCGATCCGGCCACCGGCGCGGTCCTCGGCATCCTCACCACCACCCTCACGGCCCCGCACGAAGCGGCCGGCCTCGCCCTCCCGATCACCCGGGGCACGGACGACACCCTGGACGCCCTGCTCCGCCGCAACGCCGCCGTCGCCCCCGCCTACGGCCCCCACCTCAACCTCGCCGGGGCCCTCCAGCTCACCGCCACCTCCGTCGCCTCGGCGGACGGCCCGAAGGCCCGCACCGCGCCCGTCGAGCGCGCGGACGTCCACGCCGAGCTGGCCGCCTTCGCCGCCGGTACGGGCCTGGTCCTCGGCCTCGTCGGCGCACCCGGCACCGGCCGCACCACCGAGCTGGCCGCCCTCGCCGCCCGCCGCGCCGACGGCGCGCCCGCCCCCACACTCTGGCTGCGCGGCGCGGACCTGCTGGCCGAGGACGTCTCGATCGCGGACGCCGCGAGCCGTACGCTCACCCGCTCCGCCCGGATCGTCACGGCGGCCGGCGCCCACGGCGACATGAGCACGGCCACCCCGGAGCGCGTCGCCAAGCTCGCCGCCGACGCCGGACACCCGCTCCTGCTGGTCCTCGACGGCCCCGAGGAGATGCCGCCGCTGCTCGCCCACCGGCTGGCCGACTGGACGTGCTCCACCCTCGGCTGGCTCCGCGAGAACACCGTCCGGCTCGTCGTCGCCTGCCGCCCCGAGCACTGGGAGACCGCGGGCGCCCTCTGGCCCCCGGACGCCCTGCACCGCCCGCACCGCCCCGCCCGCCGGCTGCCGCCCGCCCTACGGCTCGCCGACCTGACCCCGGAGCAGGCCGAGAGCGCCAAGGAGGCGTACGGCATCCCGCCCACCGCCCTGGCCCCCGGCCACGACCGGCACCCGCTGACCCTGCGGCTCCTCGCCGAGGTCCGCGCCGCCCTGCCGCCGGGCGTGCCCGGCCGCCCCGACACCGAGGACGTCTTCGGCGCCCACCTCGACCTGCTGTCCGTGCGCGCCGCCGTCCGGATCGCGGCCGCCGCCGACGAGCAGCCACGCGGTGCGGCCGTGCGCCGACTGGCCGCCCGGGTGGCGGGCCAGGTCCACGAGGCGGCCCGCCGCTGCCTGGGTCCGGGCCAGGGCGAGCTGGACCGGGCGGCGTTCGAGGAGATCTTCCCCTGGCGCACCGGCTGGGCCTCCGCCGTGCTCACCGAAGGGCTCCTCGTCCCCGCCGGGGCGGGCTACCGCTTCGCCCACGAGGAGCTCGGCGACTGGGTGCAGGGCGCCCACCTCGACCTGGACGCGGCCCTGCGCTCCCTCGTGCACCGCTGGCACCGGGGGAGCGACACCCCGGACCGCACGCCCCACCCCCATGACTCCGGCGAACCCCGCAGCCTGCCCGTGCCCCGGCACCGCATCGGCCCGGTGATCCAGGCGATGGTGCTCCTCGGCCGCCGCCAGGGCACCGCCGCCCTCGCGCACCGGATGGCCGACCTCATCGAGGCGCTGGACCGGCTCTGGACCGACGAGGGGCCGCGCGACGAGGACGCCGCCTGGTGGGCGGCCCACCTGCTCAACGGCAGCCTGCTGCGGGTGACCGACGCCCGCCCCTATCTCGGCGTCCTGCGGGTCCTCGCCGGACGCATCACCCGCCGCTCCGCCGCCCCCGAAGGACCCGGGGACCTCGGGGCGTACGGCGAGTTCGGGCCCTGGTTCTGGCGGCGGCTCCGGCTGCCCGAGGAGGACCGGATCGACCTGCTCCGCCGCCTGGTGCCCGCCGACGGGCTGCCCCGCACCGACGGCGACGAACGGTATCTGGACGCGGTCGCCCGCCGCCTCGCCCTCGACGCCCCGGCCGTCCAGCCGCTGCTGTGCCGCTGGTTCACCGACGAACGCCCGCTGCTCGTGGGCCCCGACGCACCGGACGTACCCCTGCGCCCCACCGTCGCCGCCGCCGCGCAGGCCCTGCTGTACGCCCGCCGCGAGCTGGACCTCGACGGCCTCGCCGACGCGCTGATCGCCACCCCGCACACCCGCGCCGGGGAGTTGCTCGCCGCCCTCGCGGAGGACGAGCCCACCGTGCTCTGCCGGGCCGTCGAGCGCTGGGCCCGCGACGAGGACCGCCCGGCCCGCCGCTCCGCCGCCGCCCGCTACGCCGGACTCCTCCAGCAGCGGGTCACCGCCGAGGGCGACCGGGCCCTGCTGCGCTCCGCCGCCGAGATCCTGCTGGAGCGCCCCGAGGACGCCGAGCTGCACGCCGCCGCCCACACCCTCCTCGTCCGCGACCCGAAGGCCCGGAGCCGTCATCTCCCGGGCGCGCTGCGCGCGTTCGCCGCCGGAGACCCCCGGCTCCCCGTCGAACTGCTCGCCGAAGTGTTCCCGTCCCACCAGGAGCCGGTCCTCGCCGCCCTCCGCGCCCGTCTCGCCCGCCCCGGCGACGGCGGGGGAGCGGTGCTGCGGGCCCTGGCCGGCCTCGACACGCCCGCGCTCGCGCTGCACGTCGCCGGGCTCGTCCGGGAGTACATCGACGCCCACTCCGACGACGGCACCCACGCCGCCGAGTACGTCGACCTCCGCCTGGAGCACGGCCCGGCAGCCCGCGCCCTCCTGCTGCCGCTGGTCACCGGGCTGCTCCGGGACCGCCCCGCACCGCCTACCGTCCGTGCCGCGCTCGCCGTCGTCCTCGCCGGGCCGGGCAGCGCGGACTCCCGGCCACTGCGGGCCGAGCTGCTGGAGGTGCTGCTGGAGTTCGAGCAGACCACCGGCCGGAACCCGGACGTGCTGGAGGCCCTGCTCCGGGCCGCTGCCCTGGGCTCCGGGCGCCGCCCCGAGATCCGTACGCGCGCACTCGTCCACCGCACCGGGATGCTGCTGGTCCGCACCCCCGAAGGCGCCTCCCGCTTCGACCGGGGCCTCGTCGAGTGCGCCCGTGACGTGCCCGGCTTCGCCGCTCTCGTCACCCGATGGCTGGCCGACGCCCCCGAGGAGTGGGCGGCGGTCGTGGGCCCGAGCGCCCGGCGCACGGTGGAGGCGTTGGAGACATCACGTCCGTCCATGCCGATGCCGATGCAGGCGGCGGGACGTGAGCATGGCAGTCTTAGACCTGCGTAATCGACATACACACGTACACAGGTTCGGGCGAGGAGCGGTCACAGTGCAGCGCTGGCGTGGCTTGGAGGACATCCCCCAGGACTGGGGACGCAGCGTCGTCACCATCGGCTCCTACGACGGCGTGCACCGCGGCCACCAGCTGATCATCGGCCGGGCTGTCGAGCGCGCCCGTGAGCTGGGCATCCCGTCGGTCGTCGTCACCTTCGACCCGCACCCCAGCGAGGTCGTCCGCCCCGGCAGTCACCCGCCGCTGCTCGCCCCGCACCACCGCCGCGCGGAACTGATGGGGGAGCTGGGCGTGGACGCGGTGCTGATCCTGCCGTTCACCGCCGAGTTCTCGAAGCTGTCGCCGGCCGACTTCATCGCGAAGGTCCTCGTCGACCGCCTGCACGCCAAGGCCGTCATCGAGGGCCCCAACTTCCGCTTCGGCCACAAGGCCGCGGGGAACGTCGCGCTGCTGACCGAGCTGGGCGCCACCTACGACTACACCGTCGAGGTCATCGACCTGTACGTCACCGGTGAGGCGGGCGGCGGACAGCCGTTCTCCTCCACGCTGACCCGCCGGCTGATCGCCGAGGGCGACGTCGCCGGGGCCGCCGAGATCCTCGGCCGCCCGCACCGGGTCGAGGGCATCGTGGTGCGCGGCGCGCAGCGCGGCCGCGAGCTGGGCTTCCCCACGGCCAACGTCGAGACCCTGCCGCACACCGCGATCCCCGCCGACGGCGTGTACGCCGGCTGGCTGGAGGTGGACGGCGAGTCGATGCCCGCCGCGATCTCGGTCGGCACGAACCCGCAGTTCGACGGCACGGAGCGGACGGTGGAGGCGTACGCCATCGACCGCGTCGACCTGGACCTCTACGGGCTGCACGTGGCCGTCGACTTCCTCGCCTACGTCCGCGGCATGCTGAAGTTCGACTCGATCGACGACCTCCTGGTCGCCATGGCCGCCGATGTGAAGCGCGCCGGCGAGCTGACCGCAGCGTACGACCGCACCCACTGACGTACGCCGGGGACGTGCGTCCGGCCCGGGGACGACGGATGCTGACAGGGTGCGCGACATCCTGCCCGACCTCCGTGCCCGGTGCGCCGACGGCGTCCCCCTCGCCCTGGCGACCGTCGTCGCCGTGCACGGCAGCGCGCCCCGCGACCCCGGCGCCGTCATGGCCGTCGACGCGGCGGGAGCGGTCCTGGGCAGCGTCTCCGGGGGCTGCGTCGAGGGCGATCTGTACGAGGTCGCCCGCGAGGTCCTGGACGGTGCGGGGCCGCGCGTGGTGGCGTACGGGATCAGCGACGACGAGGCGTTCGGCGTCGGGCTGACGTGCGGCGGCACGATCGAGGTGCTGGTGCGCCGTTACGTCTCCGCAGCCGAACTGGCGGATCTCGCCGCTCTCCTGGACCTGATCGCCGCGGACCGGCCGGTGGCCGAGGCGACCGTCCTGTCCGGCGCGGCGGAGACCGGGGCCCGCCTGGTGATCCGCCCCTCCGGCGCCGGGCCCACCACCGGCACGCTCGGCTCCGAGGGGCTCGACGCCGCCGTCACCGACGACGCCCGCGGCCTGCTGGCCCAAGGGCACACGGCGACCCAGTGGTACGGGGCGCACGGTCAGCGCCGGATGCAGGAGGTGGCCGTCTTCATCCGGACGTACGCCCCGCCGCCGCGCATGCTCGTCTTCGGCGCGATCGACCACGCCGCCGCCACCGCCCGCATCGGCTCGTTCCTCGGTTACCGGGTCACCGTCTGCGACGCCCGCCCCGCCTTCGCCACCCGGGAACGCTTCCCCACGGCCGACGAGGTGGTCCGCGCCTGGCCGCACACCTACCTGGAGTCCACCGAGGTCGACGCCCGCACCGTGATCTGCGTCCTCACCCACGACCCGAAGTTCGACGTGCCCCTGCTCCTCGCGGCCCTGCGCACGCCCGCCGCGTACATCGGTGTGATGGGAAGCCGCCGCACCCACCGCGACCGGCTCGCCCGGCTGCGCGCGGCCGGGGCGGACGAGGCGGCTCTCGCCCGCCTCGCCTCACCCGTGGGCCTCGACCTCGGAGCCCGCACGCCGGAGGAGACGGCGGTCTCGATCGCGGCCGAGGTCATCCAGCACCGCTGGGGCGGAACGGGAAGGCCGCTGGGGGAGTTGACGGGGGCGATCCACCACGGCGCAACGTCATGACACCGTCTTCGCACCGTCCCGAGCCGCCTCCTCCCGTTGTGCGCCGTTCTCGCGTGGGCGGTCCATGGCCCGCCACTCCGGTCGCAGTCCGGCCAGGCTCGTGGTGAGGAGGTAGGCGGCCCCGCAGACGATCAGCACCGGAGTCAGCCCGGCGGCCGTCACCGCCGCCCCGGCGAGCAGCCCGCCGAGCGGGATGCCGGACCAGGCCAGCGAGTCCCCCAGGGCGTTGACCCGGCCCAGCATCCGGCGCGGCACCCGTTCGACGAACACAGCGCCCAGGACGGGGTTGATGAACCCGGCCCCGAACCCGCTGACGGCGAAGACGGCCAGCACCACGCCCAAGGGGGCGTCCAACGCGAGGACCAGGAACCTCGGGGCCCCGGCCAGGAGGAACCCGACGAGGAACACCGCTCTGCGGGGCAGCCGGTGGGCGGCCATCGCGGCGATGAGGCTCCCGCCGACCGCGGCGGCCCCCAACGCCGTGCTGACCAGTCCGATCGCCGCCGGGCCGTTCCCTGACTCCTCGGCCCAGACAGGGACCATGAGGGTGGTCAACGCGGCGTCCAGCAGGTTGGTGATCCCGACCACGACGATGACGGCGAGCAGCAACGGCTCGCCCCGCAGGAAGGTGAAGCCCTCGCTGAACCGCCGCCAGTAGCCCGGTTCCTGGGCGTCGGCAGATGCTGAGGGGTCCACGGCCGGACGCCCCATGCCGCGCGGCAGCGCGACCGCGACCAGCACCGAACCGAGCACGAAGCAGCCCGCGTTGACGACCAGACCGGTCATGGGGCCGAGCAGCGCCACCAGGGCGCCGCCCGCCGCCGGGCCGATGGTGGAGGCGAGCCGCTCGATCACGCCGGACAGGCCCATGGCCCGCTCCAGAGGGGTTCCGGCGCGCTCGGCGGCCTCCGGGACCATGACCTCTTTCGCCAGGTCGCCCGGGCCCCGAGCGGCCCCGATCAGCGCGACCAGGCCGAGCAGGACGGGGAAGGACAGCAGGTCCAGGGTGTGCAGCAGAGGGATCGACGCGGCGGCGGCCGCGCTCGCCAGGTCCGTGGTCCAGGAGACGGTCCGGGGGCCCGTGCGGTCCACCAGTGGGCCGGACAACGCCTTGACCAGGACGTACGGCGCCATCTCGCAGAAGGCGACCAGCCCGGTCCGGGTGGCGCTGCCCGTGCTGACGAGGACGAACCAGGGCAGGGCGATCAGGGAGATCCGGGTGCCGGTGACGGAAGCGGCGATGGCGGCCAGTACCCCGCCCAGCGGCCGTAAGGACCGCCGGCCCGCCAGGGCCGGCCCTTCCTGCGTCACGGCGCCTCCTCCTCCGGTGCGGGCGTGTTCAGCTCGGGCAGGATGTGCGTGATGAGGCCGACGCGCTCCGCACCCGCCGGGGCGGTCGCCGCGTTCTCCGGGGTGTCCCGCCGGTAGCGACCGATGACGTCCCCCAACTCCTGGTAGAGCGCGGCGGTTTCCTCGGGGGTGAGCCGCAGCACCCAGTCGCTCAGATCGAACCGCTCCCGCCAGACGCGGGGCATCGTCTGGAGCTCGTTCAGCGTCTGCCGGGTGCGCAGGGCGTAGATGGAGGCGACGGACTGCTGGTAGGCGAGGGCGGCCTCCGGTTCCCGCTCGGCCAGCTCCGGGTCGTTGAACCAGGTCGACCGGTGCACCGAACGCCACCAGCGCTCGCGGGCGTTGCCGCGTTCCGTGTCCTCCTCGACGAAGCCCGCCGCACCGAGCTGACGGAGGTGGTAGCTGGCCGTCCCGGAGTTCACCCCCAGCCGCTCCGCGAGCCGGGTGGCCGTGGACGGGCCGTGCTTCCGCAGCAGCCCGATCACCTGCACACGGACCGGATGCGCCATGGCGCGCAGCCCTTTGGCGTCGAGGACGACCGATCCCTCGTCCAGCGAGGGGTCGTCGGAAGGGCGCGAGGTGTGGTCAGTCATGCGGCAGACTCTAGACCGCAAAGAGTTCTTCGCAAAGGGTTCTTCGCGAAGAACCCTTTGCGGTCTGTGGCGGCAGGTTCCGGCCCATGCCCACCGATGAGTTCCGCGGGGCGCGGCGGTCATCATCCACGGGACCGCCGGAAGACGCGCGTCCGTACCGAAGGAGACGCCGTGGCCAAGCTCATCTACTCCATGATCACCTCGCTCGACGGCTACGCCGAGGCGGCGGAGGGCGGCCTCGGCACCGGGGCCGAGGACCCGGAGGTCCACACCTTTGTCAACGACCTCTTCCGCCCGGTCGGCACCTACCTCTACGGCCGGCGGATGTACGAGACGATGGTCTACTGGGAGACCGCGCTCGACGAGCCGGACCAGCCCCCGCACATCGCGCAGTACGCCCGCGACTGGCAGGCCGCGGAGAAGGTCGTGTACTCCACGACGCTCGACGCGGTGTCCAGCGCGAAGACCCGGATCGAGCGGTCCTTCGACCCGGACGCGGTACGCCGCCTGAAGGCCGGGGCGGACGCCGACCTCACCGTCGACGGCCCGAACCTCGCGGCTCAGGCCATCGCGGCAGGTCTGGTGGACGAGTACCACCTGTTCATCACCACGAGCGTGGTCGGCGGCGGCAAGCGGTTCTTCCCCGACGGCGTGCGCCTCGACCTCGAACTGGTCGAGGAGCGCGCCTTCGCCAGCGGGCTGATCTACGCCCGCTACCGGACCCGCTGAGGGCCGCCGGCCTCAGCCCTTCGCCGCCTCGACAGACCCGCCGCACGCCGCCGCCCAGTGGCACGCCACCTGCGCCTCCCCGCCCCCGTTCAGCACCGGCAGATCCACCGTGCGGCAGGCCTCCGCCACGCCCGCCCGCTCCGCCTCGCCCGAGGCCAGGACCTGGCAGCGGACGTGGAACCGGCAGCCGGCAGGCACCTTCGAGGGGTCCGGCGGCTCGCCGGCCAGCACCACCGGTTCGCCGTCCGCCTCCGGGAGGACGGACAGCAGGGCCCGGGTGTACGGGTGCTGAGGGGCCGTGAGCAGTTGCTCGACCGGGCCCGTCTCGACGATCCGGCCCAGATACATCACCGCCACCCGGTCCGCGATGTTCCAGGCGAGCCCCAGGTCATGGGTCACCACCAGGGCCGAGAGCCCCAGCTCGTCCCGCAGGCGCAGCAGGAGCGCCAGGATCTCGCCCCGGACCGACGCGTCCAGCGAGGCCACCGGCTCGTCGGCCACGATCAGCTCCGGCTCCAGCACCAGGGCCCCGGCGATCACGACGCGCTGGCGCTGACCGCCCGACAGCTCGTGCGGGAAGCGCAGGAAGAACCGCTCCGGCGGGCGCAGGCCCGCCCGGGAGAGGGCATCCGCGACGGCCGCCCGCTCGTCGCCCGCGTACCCGTGGATGCGCAGGCCCTCCGCCACCGCGTCGTACACCGTGTGCCGGGGATTGAGCGAGCCGCTGGGGTCCTGGAGGACCAGTTGCACGCGTTTGCGGTACGCCTTCAGCGCCCGGCCCGTGTAGTCGAGCGGGGCGCCGCCGAAAGTGACCCGGCCCGAGGTGGGCGGGACCAGGCCGAGCAGGGACCGGGCCAGCGTCGTCTTGCCGCAGCCGGACTCGCCGACCAGCGCGACGATCTCGCCGGGCCGGATGTCCAGGTCGACGCCGTCGACGGCCCGGGCGGTGGCGGCCCCGCGCCGGCCGGGGAACGCGACCTTCAACTCCTCGGCGCTGAGGAGGGGGCGGTGCTGACGAGGGGCGTGGTGCTCAAGAGGTGCTCCTTGCTTCGTCGTCCCCGGGTTGTGCGCCGTCCGCGCGCGTGCTGTCCGCGTTCGCGTCTGGCTGGGCGCCGTCCGCGCGTGCGCCCTTGGCATCGGGCCCCGCGCCGTCCACGTCCACCAGGACGCAGGCCGCCCGGCGGTCCGCCCCGGCCTCCCGCAGCTCCTGGTCCTCGGTGTCGCAGATGTCCAGCGCCACCGGGCACCGCGGATGGAACGTGCAGCCGCCCGGCAGCGCGGCCGGGTCCGGCGGGTCGCCCGGCAGCCCGCGCGGGGCATGCCGCGAGGACAGCTCCCCGATCTTCGGGAACGCGGCGGAGAGCGCCTTGCCGTACGGGTGACGGGCGTCCGTGTACACCTCCGCCGCCGGGCCCTCCTCCACGACCCGGCCCGCGTACATCACCGAGAGCCGGTCGCAGGTGTCGGCGAGCACCGCGAGGTCGTGGCTGATCATGATCAGGCCGACGTTCTGGTCGGACACCAGCTGCTCGATCAGGCGCAGGATCTGCGCCTGGATCATCACGTCCAGCGCGGTCGTCGGCTCGTCCGCCACGATCAGCCGCGGATCGCAGGCGAGCGCCATCGCGATCATCACGCGCTGGCGCTGCCCGCCGGACAGCTCGTGCGGATAGGCCTGCGCGCGGGCGGCGGGCAGCCCCACCTGTTCCAGCAGCTCACCGGCGCGCTTACGGGCCGCGGCCGGGGTGGACCTGCTGTGCAGCAGGATCGGTTCCGCGATCTGCTCCCCGACCCGGTGCACGGCGTTCAGCGAGTGCATCGCGCCCTGGAAGACGATCGACGCGCCCGCCCAGCGGACCGCCCGCAGCCGCCCCCACTTCATCGTGAGGACGTCCTCGCCGTCGAGCAGGATCTCGCCGGTGAGCTTCGCCGTCGCCGGCAGGAGGCGGAGCAGGGCCAGGGCCAGGGTGGATTTCCCGCAGCCGGACTCCCCGGCGATGCCGAGCTTCTGCCCGGCCTCGACTCGCAGATCGACCCCCCGTACGGCGGGGACGGCGTCAGCCCCGCCGCCGTACGTGACGGTCAGGTTCCGCACCTCCAGGAGCGGGGGATCGCCGACCGGCTCCGACAGGCCGGTCGATCCCGACGGGTCCGGATTCGGCGTGGTGGTCGTGGTCGTGGCGGTCAACGGGACACCCCCAGCTTGGGGTTGAGCACGGACTCGATGGTGCGGCCGCACAGCGTGAAGGCGAGGGCGACCACGGCGATGGCGAGTCCGGGCGGAGCGAGGTACCACCAGTTGCCGGAGGAGACCGCCCCGGCCTCGCGGGCGTCCTGGAGCAGCCCGCCCCAGGAGACGATCGTGGGATCGCTGAGCCCGAGGAAGGCGAGGGTGGCCTCGGTGAGGATGGCGGTGGAGATCACGAGCGTGGTCTGGGCGAGCACCAGCGGCATGACGTTGGGCAGGACGTGCCGCGACATGATGTGGCCGTGGCCGCCGCCGAGCGCCCGCGAGCGTTCGATGTACGGGCGGGACTCGACGGACAGCGTCTGGGCGCGGACCAGCCGGGCGGTCGTCGGCCAGGTCGTCACGCCGATCGCCAGGATCGTCGTCCAGATCGACCGGGAGAGGACCGTGGCCAGGGCGATGGCCAGCACGAGGGTCGGCATCACCAGGAACCAGTCGGTCACCCGCATGATGACGGTGGCGTACCAGCCCTTGAAGTGGCCCGCGGTGATCCCGATCAGGGTGCCGATCGCCACCGAGAGGAAGGCGGCGAGCAGCCCGACCGTCAGCGACACCCGCGTGCCCCACAGCATCAGGGCCAGCAGGCTGCGCCCGAACTGGTCGGTCCCGAGCGGGAATTCACCGCTCGGCTCCTCCAGCGGGCCGCCCGGGGCGTTCGTCACGCTCTGCGAGTCGGCCCCGACCAGCAGCGGGGCGGTCAGCGCCAGCAGGGCGATCACCGCGAGCACGGCGAGCCCGGCGAGACCGGCCCGGTGCGTGCGGTACTGCCGCCAGAAGCGGGCCACCGCCTGCCGCCGCCGGGCCCGGGTCAGGGCGCGGGGGCTCTGTGCCGGTACCTCCCCGGAGGACTTGCGGGCCTCCGGCTCCTGCGGTTCGGAGGACTTCTCCATCGACGTCGTCATCGGCCCACCCGGGGATCGAGCAGCGGATAGATCACATCGGCGAGCGTGTTCATCAGGATCACCGCGGCGGCGAACACGAAGAACAGCGCCTGCACCAACGGCAGGTCGGGCACGCTCAGCGCCTGGTAGAAGAGGCCGCCGAGACCCGGCCAGGAGAACACCGTCTCCACCAGGATCGCCCCCGCCACCGTCGTGCCGAGGTTCACGAAGAGCAGGGTGACGGTGGGCAGCATCGCGTTCGGCACGGCGTGCCTGCGGCGGACGAGGTCGTCGCGCAGCCCCTTGGCGCGGGCCGTGGTCAGGTAGTCACTGCCCATCTCGTCGAGCAGCGAGGAGCGCATCACCAGCAGGGTGCGCGCGTACTCCACGGCGACCAGCGTGACGACGGGCAGCACCAGGTGGTGGGCGATGTCCAGCACCCGGTCGAAGCCCTCGGTGTCGCCGGACTCCATACCGCCGGTCGGGAACAGCCCGGGGATCGGGCCGATGCCGACCGACAGGGTGATGATGAGGAGCAGACCGAGCCAGAACGACGGCACCGAGTACAGCGTCAGCGCGAACGCCGTGTTGGCCCGGTCCCCGGCACTGCCGTTGCGCCACGCGGAGCGCGCGCCCAGCCAGATGCCGAGCAGCGTGTAGATGACGAAGGCGGTGCCGGTCAGCAGCAGAGTGGCGGGCAGCGCCTCGGTGATCTTGTCGACGACCGGGGCACGGAACTGGTACGACGTACCGAAGTCGCCGGTCAGCGCCTTGCCGCAGTACTGCGTGAACTGCTGCCACAGCGGCAGGTCGAGCCCGAACTCACGGCGCATCGCCGCGATCTGTTCGGTCGACACCTGACGGCCGCCGGTCATCTGCTTGACCGGGTCGCCGGGGATCAGGCGGAAGAGGAAGAAGCTGGTGACGAGGACGGCGAAGAGGGAGACGGCCGCCCCGGCGAGCTTGCCCGCCGCGTAGCGGGCGTAGGCGGCCGTACTGCGGGAGCGCGGGGAGCGGGCCGACGGCCCGGCCGGAGCCGGGCCGCCGGATGCGGTGCTCTCCACGCCCGCCGCGCCCTTCAGCAGGGCAGGAGTGCTTTCTGAGCTCATGGACTATTCACGGTCTTCCGCGGTGGAGCGGCGACGCATGGCGAACAGCAGTCCGCCACCGGCGAGGACGACGACGGCGATCCCGACCCCGATGAGCACCCCGGTGGAGGAGCCACCGGAGTCGGAGGAACCGGAGGAGGAGGCCCCGGCGGCCGGGACAGCCGACCACCAGCTCCAGTAACCGTCCTGGCCGTAGATGTTGCCCGCGGCCGACGGCATGGTGGTGATGGACTCGATGTGGTCGGTGCGGTAGGCCTCGACGGCATTCGGGTACGCCATGACGTTCATGTACCCGGTGTCGTACAGCCGCGACTCCAGTTGCTTGACCAGATCCGCCCGCTTGGCGGGGTCGTACTCCGCCAGTTGCTTCTTGTAGAGGTCGTCGTACTGCTTGTCGCAGATGAAGTTGTCGGTCGCGGCCGACTCCTTCGCCTTGGCCGGCAGCGCGGCGCAGGTGTGGATGGAGAGGACGAAGTCGGGGTCGGGGTTGACGGACCAGCCGTCGAAGGCGAGGTCGTACTCACCGGCGTACCAGGGGTCGGAAACGTTGTCGAGGCAGTCGACCTTCAGCCCGATGCCCTGCTCGCCCCACCACTCCTGGAGGTACTTGCCGATCGCCTTGTCGTTGGGGTCGGTGGCGTGGCAGAGGATACGGAAGTCGAGAGGCTTGCCGTCCTTGCCGACGCGCTTGCCCGCGCCGTTCTTCTTGTACCCGGCCTCGTCGAGGAGGGAGGCCGCCTTCGCCGGGTCGTAGGCGAGCTTCTGGCCGTCCGCCGGCTTCCAGAAATAGTCGCCGAAGCGCGGCGGGATGTAGCCCTCGCCCTCGACGGCGTGGCCCTGGAACACCTTGTCGATGATGGTCTTGCGGTCGACCGCCATGAACAGCGCGTGCCGCACCTTCTGGTCCAGCAGCGCCGGGTGGCCGTCGCCGAACTTCTGCCCGTCCTTGGTCCGCGCCCCGGGGTTGACGGCGAGCGCGAAGAAGCGGCGGCCCGGCGCGTCGTTCACCTTGATGTCCGGGGCCTTCTCCAGCGAGGCGGACTGGGCGGGCGTCAGGCTGGGGCTGCCCGCGACGAAGGAGACCTCACCCTTGCGCAGGGCGGCCACGGCCGCGTCCTGGTCCTTGTAGTAGCGGAAGACCAGCTCGTCGAACTTGGGCGACCCGCGCCAGAAGTCCTTGTTGGCCTTCAGCTTCACAAAGCTGTCGACCTTGTAGTCCGTCAGGATGAACGGACCGTTCCCCACGACGGGGAAGTCCTTGTCGTTGTTGAACTTCGAGAAGTCGCCGACCTTCTCCCAGACGTGCCGGGGCACGATCGGGACGTCGAGCGCGGCCATCGTGGCCTGCGGCTCCTTGAGATTGATGACCAGCTTGTCCTTGCTGGGGGCGGTCACCTTCTCGAAGTTGCCGACGAAGCTGCCGTTGGAGGTGGCCGCGCCCTCGTCGGTCATCATCTTGTTGAACGTCCAGGCCGCGTCCTCGGCGGTGGCCTGCTGCCCGTCGGACCACTTCGAGTCCGAGCGGATCGTGTACGTCCACGTCAGCTTGTCCGCGGAGGGCTCCCACGCGGTGGCCAGACCCGGGATCGCCTTGTTGTCCTTGGGGTCGTAGTTGGTGAGGTAGTCGTACATCAGCCGGTGGATGCTCGTGCTGACGAGCCGCTGCGCCAGGAACGGGCTGAGGGAGTCGACGCTCTGCGCGACGGCGACCGTGAGCGTCGTCTTCCCGTCGTCGGCGCGGGCCTCGGAGGGCGCGGGCGCGAGCGGGTTGCCGGGGACGACGGACCCGGCGGCGAGCGCCAGGGCGGCCGCTCCGGAGGCCAGCAGGAGGCGTAGGCGTCGGCGTGGCCGGACGGAGTGGTGAGGAACTCTTGTGACCATGGACGGGGACCTCGCGTCATCACTCGCTGAAGAAGGCGGGCAGATCTCTGGTTCGCCAGTTGGTGATGCGAAGGTTTATCAGCGGTGGTCGAGGCTCGTCAACGGTGTGTCAAACCGCGTGTGGGCTGCGGGAATGCGGAAGGGCTCGCACCGCGTGAGCGATGCGAGCCCTCATTGGTCTAAACCACTTCGGCCGTTTCGGCGGCCCTTCCGCCGGCCTACTGCTGCGGTGCCGGCGGCGGCTGCGGAGGCGTCTGCTGCCACCCGGCCGGAGGCACGGGGCCCTGCAGATCGGGCTGGCCTGCCGGGTTGGCCTGTCCGCCCTGCTGTTCCGGCTGCCCCTGCTGCGGCACGCCGGCCCCGGGCGCGCCGGGCCCGCCCTGCGGGGGAGGCGACTGCTGCCACCCGTTCTGCGGTCCGCCCGGAGCCGCCTGCGGCGGGTAGGGAGCCTGGGGTGCGCCCGGCTGACCGGCCGTCTGATATCCCCCGTACGGCGGCTGCCCGCCGTAGGGCTGACCGCTGTAGGGCTGCTGGTCCGGCTGGCCCTGCTGGGGCTGGCCGGGGTGGTGCGGCTGGTGGGGCTGCCCGGGGTGCTGCGGCTGCGGGGCCTGCTGCGGGTAGGGCCGGCCGGGGCCGGGCTGCTGCGGCGCGTACGGCTGCTGACCGGGGATCTGCTGACCCGGGGTCTGCCGGCCGGGGAACTGGTGGCCAGGGACCGGCTGTCCTGCTGCGGGCTGGCCGGGGCCGCCCGGCTGGCCCGGCATCGGCTGGCCTTGCCCCTGTCCCGGGTGGCCCTGCTGGCCGGGCATCGGCTGGCCCTGGCCCTGTCCCGGGTAGCCCTGCTGGCCCGGCATCGGCGGGGCGTACTGCGGCGGCGGGTTCTGGCCGTCCGCCGTCCACAGCCCCTGCTGCTGCTGGGCCCGCGCGAAGTCCTCGGCCACCAGTGCCGAGAGGTGGAAGTACGCCTCACGGGTCTTGGGCCGCATCATGTCGAGGTCGACCTCGGCGCCCGCCGCCAGGTGCTCGTCGAACGGCACGACGACGACGCCGCGGCAGCGGGTCTCGAAGTGCTGCACGATGTCGTCCACCTTGATCATCTTGCCGGTCTCGCGGACCCCGGAGATGACGGTGAGCGAACGCTGCACCAGGTCCGCGTACCCGTGCGCCGAGAGCCAGTCCAGCGTCGTGGAGGCGCTGGAGGCCCCGTCGACCGAGGGGGTCGAGATGATGATCAGCTGGTCGGCGAGGTCGAGGACCCCGCGCATCGCGCTGTAGAGCAGGCCGGTGCCCGAGTCGGTGAGGATGATCGGGTACTGCTTGCCGAGGACCTCGATCGCGCGCCGGTAGTCCTCGTCGTTGAACGTCGTCGAGACGGCCGGGTCCACGTCGTTGGCGATGATCTCCAGGCCGGAGGGCGCCTGGGAGGTGAACCGGCGGATGTCCATGTACGAGTTGAGGTACGGGATCGCCTGGACCAGGTCGCGGATGGTCGCCCCGGTCTCGCGGCGCACGCGGCGGCCGAGCGTACCGGCGTCCGGGTTGGCGTCGATGGCGAGGATCTTGTCCTGCCGCTCGGTGGCCAGCGTCGAACCGAGTGCGGTGGTCGTGGTGGTCTTGCCCACGCCGCCCTTGAGGCTGATGACGGCGATGCGGTAGCAGGACAGCACCGGCGTACGGATCAGCTCCAGCTTCCGCAGCCGCTCGGCCTCCTCCTTCTTGCCGCCCAGCTTGAACCGGGAGGCGGCGGAGGGGTTGCGGCTGCTCTTGGCCTTCTGCTTGCCCCGCACCAGCCGGTCGGAGGAGAGCTCGACGGCCGCGGTGTACCCGAGCGGGGCGCCCGGCACGGACCGCTCGCGCTGGTCGTGGGCGACGGGGGTGGGCCAGGCGCCGCCCGCACGCGGGTCGACGGGCTGCTGATGTGGCTGGGGCTGGGCGGGGGGCTGGCCCTGGGCCTGGGGCTGGCCCTGGGGCTGCTGTCCGTACGCCTCCGGCTGCTGCGGGGCGACGGGGGCGGGGAGATTCGGGGTGCCCTGGGCGGGGAAGGGCGCGTGGGGGTGCGGCTGCTGGGGTGCGTGGGGCGCCTGGCCCTGCTGCTGGGGCAGCTGCCCGGGCTGACCCGGCTGGCCGGGCTGCGGGAACCCGTAGCCGCTCTGCGGCGGGAAGCCGTAGCCACCCTGCGGCGGGAAGCCGTAACCGCCCGCGTTCTGGGGGGACTGGGGATGGGCCTGCGGCGGCAGCGGTTCGCCCGGGGCCTGGCCGGGGAACGGCTGCTGCTGGTGCGCCGGCTGGGGCGTCTGCGGCGACTGGGCCGCCGGTCCCGCCTGGGGGAAGCCGTAGCCGCCGGGCGCCTGGTCCGCCGGTGCGGCACCGGGCCACTGCGCCGCGGGCTGCGGTGCGGAGGGCGCCGGAGCGGCCGGCTGGAAGGCGGGCGGCAGGGGCGGCAGCGCGCCGCCCTGCGCGGGCGGCGACCACGGCACCGGTGCGGCGGCGGCCTGCGGGGCCTCGGCCGCGGGCAGCGGCGCGTCCTGGGGCGCGGCATCCTGCGGTACGACGTCCTGCGGTACGACGTCCTGAGTGCCCGCGTCCGTAACGGCGGCGTCGGGGGCGGCGGGTGCGTCCTCGGGGGCCGGAGTCCCGTCCGTGCCGGTCCGGGCCGCGTCGCCGTCCTTGGGGTCCGGGGCGTCCGCGGAGGCGGCTCCGGCGAGGGAGGCGGGAGAGGCCGACGGCTCGGCGGACGTACCGGAGGAGGACGTACCGGACAGGGAAGCGTCCTCGGAGCCCGTACCGGAGGAGGCCGAGGGGTGGTCCTTGCCGTCGCCCTTCGCATCGGCGTCGGACGCGCTGTCCGCGGCGGAGCCGGAACCGGCCCCGACGGCGGACGCCGCCGCGGCCTCCGCCTCGCGCTCAGCGATCTCCCGCTTCAGCGCGGCGGGCGAGAACCGCATCGTCGCGCCGCTCTCCACGTCGCCACCGCCGAACGGACCGGCATCCGCGCTCTCCGCGGCCGGAACAGCGGCAGTCGGAGCGGCCGGAGCCTGCGCCTGCGCCGTCTCCGGAGCGGCGGGAGCCTCCTCAACCGCGGGGACAACCGGCTCGGCGGGCGCCGAAGCAGTGGGCGCCGACGGAACGGGCGCCGGGGGTGCGGGCGCCCAGTTGGGCTCGAAGCCACCGGGTGCCGCCGACAGGTCGGGCGAGGGCAGGGGCGCCCCGACCGGCGGCGGAGGAGGCGCCAGATGCGAGCCCGCTCCTCCCGACGAGTCCCCCGCCGCGTTCTGCGTGTACCAGGCGGGAGGGGTGTAGTCGATGGTGAACTCACCCGTCATCTCGGCGGGATCCGCGTCGGACGACTCGTCGACGGGCAGGTCCCATCCGCCGCGGATCTCGTCCCGATCGCCGTTCACTTTGCCTCCTGGTGTGGTCGAGCACCCTTGTGCCGTGGTGGGTGGGGGCGACCGTTCCCGATGTGCCGGTCCGCCCGGCTCTCCCCCTTGTCGACGCGCATCACCTGCTCGCAGGTTTCTTCATGCCGCGCCCCACCCACCCTAATCGCCATCCGGTGAACTCAGGCAGGGCGTAGGGCACGGCAAAAGCCGCCCCACCGGCCAGGTGTCACGGCCCGGTGAACCCCGCGTGAGAGAAGGGCGGTCGCGAGCCGGTCATTACCGGCCATACGCGGACAAGGGGAAGGCGGGAAGGCCACTCCGGTGGCTGTCCACCACCGCGCCCGGCGTCCCCACGGTGAGGAGACCGCCCGACGTCGGCCCTACGTGAGGTCGAACTCACCGTCGCGAGCGCCCAGCACGAACGCCGTCCACTCCGCCTCCGTGTACCGCAGGACGGTGTCCGGGTCCAGCGAGGAACGCATGGCGACGCCACCGCCCGGCAGATGCGCGATCTCGACGCGCTCCTCGGCCTCCTCGGTGCCCGGGGCGCTGAGCCAGGTCACGTCGGAGATGTCGAGAGCGTAGAGCTCGTCCTTTTCCTGCTGGGTGCCCATGTCGGCGTCCCTTCGATCGAACGGATTCGGTGCGTGGTCCATGTTCCCCGGCGGGAACGGCGTTCGTGGGCCGAACGGGACAGGAATCAGTCCATCCGGCGAGCAGTGCCCAGCAGTCCGGTCTCGGCGTCGGTCGGGTTCGTCATCACCCAATGGTGTTCGCGCCCCGCGACCCACAGGGTGACCCCGTCCGCCAGCGTCGGCAGCGCCTCGTACTCGGCGCGCGCGAGCCCCAGGATCCGGCCGATCTGCTCGGCCTCGCCGGGGAGACCCGCTGGACGCCCACCAGCGCCGACGACCGCATCAACCGCGGCGCGACGGGGCTCAGATAGGGGAGCAGCGTCAGCACGGACTGCCACGGCGAGGACACCACCCGGCCGCGCGGGGGCCGCATGCCGCAGTCCCGCACGACGACCACGGGACTGCCCACGGTCGCACCTGTCGGCGGAACGCGGCCCACGTCGTACAGGGACACGCACTCAAGACCGGCGCCCGCCGCCTGGGCGAGCGCCGTCCAGGCCTGGACGCGACCGGTCTCGACCGCCACCCGGGCGCCGGTGCCCGCCGCCCGCAGAGCCAGCACTTGGGCCGTCCACAGCCCGCCGATCAGCGTGACGTCGTACGGCACCGGGCGATGGAACCCGATCAGCTGCGGCTTGTTGTTCGCGTCGTTACCGATGATCACGCCGTCGTCGCCGACCGGCAGCGACAACGCGCCCAGATGGTCCGCGGCGACGGTGTGACCCGCGTGGCGGGGGCCGCGCAGGCCGCGCCGGGGCTCGGTCCGGTTGCTCACTGTGCGCCTCCCAGCGGGAGCGTGGCCAGGACACCCGGCAACTGCTCGCGGTCCAGCCGTACCAGACCCACCTTGGCATGCCGGGCGGCCTGCTCCAACGTCCTTCTCACACCGATGAGTTCGGTGTCCGAACCCCCGGTGACCCGCACATGGCCGGCCACGCTCGCCGAGCCCTGGCGCGCCCCGCGGCGCACCGTCAGGCTGAACGTCGTCGCGTACGCGGGCACCGACGTCAGCAGTGCGACCAGCTGCGGCAGCGGCGTCGCGCCCCGGCCCAGCTCGGGCCAGCGGTCCACCGCGTACGTGGTGTGCCAGCGGTCGTCGCACCGCCAGACCCGCGACGTCTCCATGGTGCGCCGCTGCGGTGCGGCGTCCGGACGGCCCGCCCGCCCCGACAGGATGGGATGGGCGCACGCGGAAGTGGCCACCGCCGAGTTCAGCTCGTCCTGGTCGAGCACCGCGGCCTGGAAACCGGCGCCCGTGACCCGGCTCGCCACATGGTCGGCGACCCGCACCAGACAGCGCTGCGCGCCCTCCATACCGCCGCCGCGTGCCTCGATCGCCTCACGGCACAGCTCCGGATCCAGCTTCACCGCCACCCACGTCATCCGCAGGGCGGGCGCACCGGTCTGGTCCTGCAGCGGCGCGTACGAGAGCCGGGCCACCGACTGCTGCGGCAGATGAGGAGCGGGTGCGCACCGCACCTGCTGCACCAGCTGCGCCGACTCCGCCACGATGTCGTCCACCGTGAGGGCGTCGCCGAGCAGAGACAGCGGGAGCGACCGGGCGCCGAACGCGGGCCGCAGCGACTCGCCGCTCGCCTCGACCCGCACCACGGCGGTCAGGAACGTCCCGTCGCCGAGCATCCCCACCGTCCGGTGGTTCCGGTCGACGTAGACGTGCGGGGCGAAGCCGGGCACGTTCTCGGCGACCGGGGCCAGCATCGGCTCGGCGTCCGCCGACGACATGGCGGCGGCGGCCCGGCGCCGGGCCCGGAGCCCCAGAGCGCTCGACGCCCAGTCCTGGAGCGCGCGGCCCCGTCGGCGTACCACCGCGAGCGCGACCAGCAGACACAGCAGCACGAGCGAGGGGATCAGCCACACGCCGCCCAGCGCCGCACCCACGGCCCCGATCACGAGACCCACCTCGACGATCACCAGCTGCCGCAGCACCGGGCGCACCCGGTCGGTCCGCGAGATCGAACGCAGGGTCGTCGCGGCGGGCGCGGTCTGCCCGGGGGCGGCGGAATGCGAGGACGGACCGGCGGCCGATGCGGGCGACTGGTTGCTGCGTTGCCTCCGGGAAGTCCCGGCGGCTCGACGGCCGGCCCGCCCGGTACGCTCGCGCGTAGCTGAACCCATCGCCGCGTTGCCCCCTCGTGTCCGTATTCACCGCTTTTTACACGGGTGTTGATCGGGTCGTCACCCTACCTGAGCACGGGGAGCGGAACCCCAGCAGGCATAGTAGGGGCGCGGTACGGCAGCGGGGGCCGACGGTGCGTGTGGGACCCTGCTCCGATCACTTTCGATCACTGGGGACGAAGGGTCAGCGGACACATGGCATCACGGCGGGACGAGCTCAACGCCTATACCTTTGCGAAGCGGAGGTTGATCGCACAGTTCCTGCAGCCCAACCCCACCGGTTCCGAGGAAGGCGCCCCCCGGCCGCTGCGCGCGGTGCTGCCCGGGGCCATCATCGCCATCGTGGTGCTCGCCGTGTTCGGGGCCTGGGGCATGTTCAAGCCGGTGGCCCCCCAGAAGTGGGACACCCCCAAGGAACACGTCATCATCGCCAGCAAGTCCACCACCCGGTACGTGGTGTTGACGACCGACGGCAAGAAGCAGCTGCACCCCGTGCTGAACATGGCCTCCGCCAAGCTCCTGCTCGCCCCGGACAAGGGCACCGTCGTCAACGTCAACGAGTCCGTCCTGGACAGCGGCAAGATCCCCCACGGCGCCACCCTCGGTATCCCGTACGCCCCCGACCGGCTGCCCGACTCCAAGGAAGCGGGCGCGGCCAAGCGCTGGGCGGTCTGCGAACGCCCCGGAGAGGGCGGCCGGGCCATCCAGAAGGCGACCTTCATCTTCGCCGAACGGGAAGAGAAGAAGACCGAGGGGAAGAACGCCCTGCGGGGCGGCGAGCTGATGTACGTCGAGGGCCCGGACCGGACCCGCTACATCGTCGACGCCTCGGGCAAGGCCTACCCCGTCCAGAAGGACGAACTGCTCCTGCGCACCCTGGTCGACCAGAATCCCGAGCCCCAGCGGGTCTCCGCCGCCTGGCTGGCCACGCTCCACACCGGGGACCCGATCACCTTCCCGACCGTGGACGGCACCCCCGGCGCCCCCGCCGGCGCCCCCGGCACCCTGGACGCGCAGACGAACCGCATCGGCATGGTCCTGACCGCGACGGCGGGAACCAAGACCCAGAGCTACGTCGTCCTGCCGGGCAGGGTCGCCCCCGTCTCGGACTTCACGGCCAAGCTCCTGCTCAGCAGCCGGCAGCTGGTGCCCCTCAAGCAGGCGGGCACAGCGAAGCCGGTCAGCGCCGCCGAGCTCGAACCGGGCGCCCCCTTCGGCCAGGAGAGGGACTGGCCGGTCGACCGGCCCGAGCCCGTCAACTCCCCCGACGTCAAGAAGGGCAGCCGGAACACCGTGTGCAACGTTCTGCGAGGCGTTGACGCCGACAGCGGCGCCACCACACTGAGCACCTGGGTGGGTACGAGCTTCCCCGCGACGCTCCCCACCGGCTCCAGCAGCGCCTACGTCACCCCCGGGTCGGGTGAGTTCTTCCGCCAGTTCAAGGGATCCACCACCAGCGCGGGCTTCCTCTTCCTGGTCACCGACACCGGCCTGCGCTATGCGATGCAGTCCAACAGCGACAGCGGCCAGGACGACTCCGGCATCGGCGACTCCGGCAGCAAGAAGGACCGGGAGGAACAGCAGCAGGAGGCGCAGCAGGCGCAGAACCGCCTCGGCTACAAGGACGTCGACCCCAACCCCGTACCGGCGACCTGGTCGGCGCTCCTGCCGACCGGCCCCCGGCTCTCCACCGGCGCGGCCGGCCAGCCGCAGGGCTCGTGACGATGGCAGACACCATCGACTCCCGCCGGGCGGCCCGCCGCCTGCTCACGGCCACCGCCGCGGCAGCCGTCCTCCTGGTCACCCTGCCGGTCGCCCCCGCGGCCGCGGAGGACTCGACCCAGTGCACGTTCCCGTCCAAGAAGTACCCGGGCCGCCCCTGGGCGCTGCAGCGCGTCCTGCTGGACGAGCTGTGGAAGCAGTCCACCGGCAAGGGCGTCCGCGTCGCGGTCATCGACACCGGCGTCGACATCAAGAACGACCAGCTCACGAAGGCGGTCGACGTCAAGGCGGGCCGCAACTACCTGCCGAAGGGCCTCAAGACCGACGACGGCATGAAGATCGAGCGCGGCAAGGAGAACGGCACCACGGACACCGTGGGCCACGGCACCAAGGTCGCCGGCATCATCGCCGCCCGCGAGGCGAAGGGCACCGGCTTCAGCGGCCTCGCCCCCGACGCGACGATCATCCCGATCCAGCAGAACGACGCCGAGGGCCACGGCAACACCGATACCCTCGCCAGGGCCATCACCTACGCCGCCACCGAGGCGAACGCCGACATCATCAACATCTCCCAGGACACGGCCGAAGCCGTGAAACCGTCGGCGACCCTGAAGCAGGCCGTCGACAGCGCCCTCGCCAGGAACATCGTGGTCGTCGCCTCGGCCGGCAACGACGGCCTCGGCGGAAACGTCAAGGAGACCTACCCTGCCTCCTTCAAGGGCGTCCTGGCCGTCGCCTCCTCGGACCGCAACAACGAACGGGCGCCCTTCTCCCAGTCCGGAGACTTCGTCGGCATCGCCGCCCCCGGCGTGGACATGATCTCCACGGTCCCCGGCGGCGGACACTGCGCCGACAACGGAACCAGCTTCTCCGCCCCGTACGTCGCCGGGGTCGCCGCCCTGATCAGGGCGAAGCACCCCGACTGGAAACAGGCGCAGATCGTCGCGCAGATCCAGCAGACCGCGGAACGCTCCATCGCCGGCCACGACCGCGCGGTCGGCTGGGGCGTCGTCGACCCGGTACGCGCCCTCACCGAGGACGACAAGCCGATCGACCGCCCGATCGCAACCGAGGGCATGAGCAAGGGCAAAGCCCCCACCCCCGCCGAACTCCACCTCGGCGAAACGGCCGACGAGCGGAACGCCCGCCTGGCGACGTACGTCATGGTCGGCGGCGGCGTCCTGGTCGCGGCGATCGCCGGCACGGCGGTGACGGTACGGGACAAGCGGCGACGCACGGGGCGGGTGGCCGGGTGAGCCGGAGCGGAGAAACGGTGAAGGTTCGTCATGAGACCGGTCATGAGACAAGTCACGTGGCCACCAAGTCGATTGGCGCTGTCGTAGGCAGTGACTAGAGTTGTCACGATGAGATCGGATCGGACCGTGTCAGTGCGATAGCAACGCGGAACGAGCCGAGCAAACGGGGACGCAGAACAACGGGGAGGACATAACGGTGTCCGAAGGTACGGGTGACCTCAAGCGCGGCGTGGGCGCGCTGGAGAAGTTCAAGAAGAGTGTCGACGCCCTGCTGGCGGACTTCGAGGGCTCGGCGGCCAGCAAGACGAAGGTCGCCGACCAGAAGATCACGCGGGCCTCACTGAGCGGCCAGAACGCCTGCTTCGCCGAGGCGGACGGCCTGTACACCCAGTACAACCGGGTCCACTCCTCCCTTGTCTCGCTCTCCAAGTCCCTGGGTGACCAGATCGAGTATCTGAGCTTGGGGGTGCACGCGGCGGCGGTCGGTTTCGACAATGTCGAAAATGACATCAGGCAGCGCTTCCACGAGATCCAGACCCGCTTGTACGAAGAGAACGAGAAGCACGCCAAGCCTGAACCGACCAACAAGGACAAGCAGGTCGACTCCGGGTGGGGAGCGGAATGAGCGACGAGAAGCCCGAGAACCTGACGCCTGCCGAACAGCGGGTGCAGGACCAGGCGCAGGTCAAGATCCAGATGGCGCAGACGGACATCTCCGAGGCTGTCCGCAAGATGCCCTTTGGCAGCGCGCCCGCTGGGCGTACCTCCTTCGAGGGATTTCAGCTCAACTCCATGATCGACCTGGTGGAGAACACCAAGCCAGAAGACCTGGAGAACGCGGGCAAGTCGCTCTGGGATGCCAGGGACGCCATCAAGAAGGCGGCTCAGGAGCTGGAAGACAACATGAAGGGGGTCGACTGGAAGGGTGAGTCCGGCACGGCCTTCCGCGCCTTTGGTAAGGGCCTGGTTGCTCACGCCCGGAAGCTGGGCGACTTCGCGGACGTGGCCGGCACGCAGATCACGGTCGCGGGCACCGGCCTGGCCTCCGTGCGCAGCGCCATGCCGCCCCGCGACAGCCGTCAGGTACGCAAGAGCCCGGACGATATCGAAATGCCGGGCCGGGTCGCGGACAACCCGGAGTACCAGGCGGCCCTGAAGGTGGAGAAGGATCGTCAGGAGGCCATCAACCAGATCAATCGGTTGGCTTCGTACTACTCGGTCTCGGGGGAGCAACTGGAAGGGCAGGAGCCGCCGCGGTTCGATAAGCAGCTGGGCATTACTGTGCCGCCGCCGACGACCATTCGTCACGAGACTCCGTCGTCTGGTGCTTCCGGCTCCGAGAGTCTCGGCAACAGTGCAGTGCCGGACGTGGCAGGACGCGCGAACTCAGCTCAATCTGCTTCGGTCAATGCAGCTAACCGGCCGCCAGCCGAAGTTCTCGACTCGGCACCCCTGCCGGACAGGACCGTCGGCACGGAGATCAACACCGTCGCGCCTCCGCAAGCTCCGACGCAGATCTCTGCCATGCCACCGCAACCATCGCCGTCGCCCACGACGGGGCCGACCGGAACTCCACCGACGTTCGTGCCGCCCAGCGTCACCAACCCCGTGCAGGGCGGCACAAAGCGTCCGACGGGGCCGACAGGCATGCCGCGAACGGTCAGTCAGGCCGGCCAGGGTCTGGGCAAGGCTCAGTCCACTGGGGTAGGACCTGTCGCCAAGGGGCAGGGCGGTTCCCCGATCGGTCGTCCCAGCCCGATGGGAGGCGGAGGAACGTTCAACGGTCGTCCGCCGGTCGGACCGCAGTCGCAGGTGCCGACTGCCGGTCGATCCGGTGTGACGGGTGGTCGGCCCGCCGTCGGCCCTGGTAGTGCGTCCACCGGCGTCGGTCCCCGTGCCGGAGGCAGGAACGGCATCGTCGGGGGAACCCCCCAGCAGACGCCGGCTCAGGGCAGAGCTGCTGCTGGAGGTACCGGTCAGCGCGGAGTGATCGGGGGCCGTGGAGCAGCTGCTACTGCCTCTCGTGCCGGAGGGCGAGCTACGCCCGCTTCCGGCGCAAACGGAGTCGTCGGCGCACCCCGCAGGGCTGCGGGAACCGGCTCGAACGCCAAGGGCTTCACAGCCGGTGGCGCGGGCCTCGTTCGAGGACCCGCAGGTCGCCGTGACAAAGGCCGGGAAGACGAGGCCAATGGGTCGACCCGTCCCGACTACCTGACAGAAGACGAAGAGACGTGGAATGCCGGACGGCGCGGGGCCGTGCCGCCGGTGGTCGAGTAGCAGTCCCAGGGAAGGTTCGGAAGCCCGGATGACAGCAGGAATGAGCCGAGCTCGGAGGCGTGGGCGTGTGCTCGGCACGCTGGCTGTGGCCGCTTCGTGGAGCGTGGTGCTAGTCGGCGCGGCGCAGCCTGCCGCAGCCGACACACAGTCGAAGCAGTGGCACCTCGGCGCGATGCAGGCCGAGGACATGTGGAAGGTCACGACTGGCGAAGGCATCAAAGTCGCTGTCGTCGACACGGGGGTAAACCCGTCCACGCCGTCGCTCCGAGGACAAGTCCTCAAGGGAGTCGATGCAACCGGGGCACCGGGAGACGAAACCGACGACTATGAGGGCCACGGTACGACAATGGCTGAGCTGATCGCCGGGACGGGCAAGGGAGGCGGCTTGAAAGGACTCGCTCCTGGAGTCAAGATCATTCCTCTGCGCATTGCCCTGGATGAGTTTCAGGAAGAGCATTCCAGCTCTATCCAGGACGTAGCGAATGCCATCCGCGCTGCGGCCGACAGTGATGCGCAGATCATCAGTATGTCCTTCGGTAGTCGGCACACAACGCCACAGGATCGCGAAGCGATCAAGTATGCGCAAAGCAAAGGAAAGTTGCTCTTCGCGTCTGTAGGGAACGAAGGGCATAGTCAGAATGAACGCGGGTACCCGGCCGCCTATCCTCAGGTAGTGGGTGTTGCTTCAGCGGACCGCGACGGGAAGGTCTCGTTCTATTCGCAGCACGCGGGCACGGTGGATCTCGCGTCTCCAGGCAGTGACGTTCCCAGTTGGTGCGACAACTCCTTCAAGAGCTACTGCGACGGCGACGGCGGCACTAGCGCCGCCACCGCCATCGCCTCCGCCTCCGCCGCCCTTGTCTGGTCCCTCCACCCCGACTGGACCGCCAACCAGGTCCTCAACGTCCTCTTCGACACTGCCGCCCGCGACTGGAAGGACGGCGAGCGCAGCGAATACCTCGGGCAAGGCCTGATCCGCCCCTCCATGAACGTCCTCAAGGGCAAGGGCGACCCCGGCGCCCCCGACATCAGCCCCCTCACCAAGGAGAAGACGACCGGCCCCGCCAAGTCGTCCGAGCCGTCCTCCTCCACCACCGCCTCGCCGCAGCCCGCCAAGAACGGCGCAGAAGGCGAAAAGGCAGCGGCGGTGAAGGAGTCCAACTCCTCCGACAACGGGAACCAGCTGGGCCTGATCCTCGGCGTGGCCGCAGCCGTGGCCGTGCTCGGAGGGGTCGCCTACGCCGTGGTCCGCAGGCGTAAGGCCGCTTGACCACACGTTCCGCGTGTACCGGTCGGCGGCCCGCGCCGGCCTTGCAGAACCAACCGAAAGGAAAGAGAACCATGGCAGACCAGAAGGTCTCAGATGCCGCGCTCCTGAAGCTCGAGGGTGACCTCACCATCAAGTTCGAAGCGGTCAAGGGGCAGGTCAAGAAGCTTCACGCGACCATCGACAACCTTGAGGGGAAGTGGCAGGGCATCGGTGCCAACCACTTCAACATGAAGCAGACCGAGATCAACAACCGCATGGTCGATCTGGCCAAGCAGCTTGCCGGCTTCCAGGAGTCCATCAAGGCTGCCCGCACCATCTCGGGCGACAACGAGGACGAGATCCGCGCGGCTCTCACCAGTGTGGACGTTCAGGGCCCCACCAGCGATTCGAAGAGCAGCCTGAACGGCTACTAATTCTTATCCCGTAAACAGAATTCAGCGGAGGATCACATGGGAAAGAACGACGGTACGACGGTCGTCACGTACGCGAGCCTGGATCTCGCGGCCGGCGAGATCAAGAAGCAGGCCGGGGAGCTCGCGAAGGATCTCGAAGAGATCAGGACCATGATCGCGAACGTTTCGGAGCTGTGGGAGGGTGAGGCCAAGCAGGCCTACACCACCGCGCAGAACAGGTGGAAGGCGGACGCCAACGCCATCCGCGCCAACCTCGACGACATCGCCAAGAAGGTCCTGGAGGCGTCGCCCACCTACCGCGCCGGTGACAAGCGCGCGGCGGCGAACTTCTAGGCGAGTTCGCACGGCACAGCAGCACATCAGCACAGCAGAACATCAGGGTGGACATGCGCGGGAGATGTCCACCCTGAACTGTTGCAGGACGCGATGTGAGCCGTCGCCCACGCAACGAAGAAGGTGCGGAGCCCAACGGCCCCGCACCTTCTTCGTTCCACCATGAGGACCGGGTCCGCCTACCGCTCCCCGCCCAGCACCCCCGTCTGCACCAACGGGTTCCCCCGCCGCCGCGTCACGAAGATGCCTCGCCCCGGCGGCATCGGCCGCGGCCGTACGTTGCCCATGATGTCGCCCTCGCCCGGGTCGCCCGACAGCATCAGCCCCTGGGCGCCCAGCTCGATCATGCGCTGGAGGAAGGGTTCGTACAGGGCCCGGCCGGCCCCCGCCGAACTGCGGGCGATGATGAAGCGGACGCCCACGTCACGGGCGAACGGCAGCATCTCCGTGATCGGCGCCAGCGGGTTGCCGCTCGACGTGGCGACCAGGTCGAAGTCGTCGATGACGACGTACACCGTCGGGCCCTGCCACCAGCTCTGGTCGCGCAGCTCCTGCGCTGTTACGTCGGCGGACGGCGTGCGGCGCTTCATCAGGTCGTACAGCGCCGTCATGTGATGTTCCATGTTGTTGGACATCGGGATGTACTCCGCGAGATGCGAGCGCGGAGTCACGTCCAGCAGCGAACGCCGGTTGTCGATGACGAAGAGCTTGCAGGAATCACCGTCGTACCGCTCGGTGAGCTGCTTGATGATCAACCGCAGCAGGTTGGACTTCCCGGACTCGCTCTCGCCGAACGCCAGGAAGAACGGGTCCTGTTCGAAGTTCAGGTACACCGGCTCCAGGTTGTTCTCGTCGATGCCGAAGGCGATGCCGCGCTCCGGAACCGCGTAGCCGGCCGGCAGTTCGCCCGCCGGAAGCTCGCGCGGCAGCAGACGTACCGCGGGAGCGGGCGCCGCCGTCCAGTGGCGGGTGACCTCCTGGTTCATCGCGGCGGTGGCCTCGGAGAGGTCGCTGTCGGAGTTGATGCCGTCGATGCGCGGCACCGCCGCCATGAAGTGCAGCTTCTCCGGCGTCTGACCGCGACCCGGCACACCGGCGGGCACGTTGGCCGACACCTTGCGGTCCAGCTCGGAGTCCATGGGATCGCCGAGCCGCAGTTCCAGCCGGTTCATGAGCTGGTCCTTCAGGCTGGCCCGCACCTCCATGGAACGCGACGCCGTGATGATCAGGTGGATGCCGTAACCCAGTCCGCGGGCGGCGATGTCCGTGACCGCGTCCTCCAGACCTTCGTAGTCCGTACGGAAGTTGCCCCACCCGTCGACGACCAGGAAGACGTCGCCCCACGGCTGGTCCGTCACCGAGATGTCCCCGCGGGCCCGCAGCCGCCGGAACGTGGCGATGGAGTCGATCCCGGCGCTGCGGAAGTACTCCTCGCGCCGCGCCATGATGCCGTACACCTCGGCGACCGTACGGCGCACCCGCTCGGGGTCGAGGCGGGACGCCACGCCGCCGACGTGCGGCAGACCGGCGATGGACGACATGCCGCCACCACCGAAGTCGAGCCCGTAGAACTGGACCTCCGCCGGTGTGTGCGTGAGCGCGAAACCGGCGATGATCGTCCGCAGCAGCGTCGACTTCCCCGACTGCGGCCCACCGGTGATCTGCATATGACCGGCCGCCCCGGAGAAGTCCCTGTAGAGGGTGTCGCGCCGCTGCTCGAACGGCTTGTCGATGACGCCGATCGGTGCGACCAGCCGGCCCGCCCCCTCGAAACCGGGCTGGGTCAGCCCCCGGCCCTGCACCGGCGAGAGCCCCGGCAGCAGCTCGTCCATCGACGGCGGATTGTCCAGCGGCGGCAGCCACACCTGGTGTGCGGAGGCCCCCGGCCCTCCAGCCGGCGCACGATCACATCGAGCACCGTGTCCGCCAGCGCGTCGTCCTCCCCCGTCCGCTGCTCGGGTACGCCCCCGGCCTGCGCCGCCGGCTGGACGTACCGCACCGGAACCGGCGCGGCCGTGAACGGAACCGGCCTGCGGTCCACCGGCAGCGGAGCACCCGGCGCCGCGGCCCGGTGCCCGCCCGAGCGGTACACCCCGGAGACGTACGCGGCCTTGAACCGGACCATCTCCTCCGTACCGAACTTGAGCAGCCCGGAACCGGGCACGTTCGGCAGGTGGTACGCGTCGGGCACCCCGATCGCGGCCCGCGACTCCGCCGCCGAGAACGTCCGCAGACCCACCCGGTACGACAGATACGTCTCCAGACCGCGCAGCCGCCCCTCCTCCAGCCGCTGCGAAGCCAGCAGCAGATGCACGCCCAGCGAACGGCCGATACGCCCGATCTGGACGAACATCTCGATGAAGTCGGGCTTCGCGGTGAGGAGTTCGCTGAACTCGTCGATGACCAGTACGAGCGAGGGAATGGGCTGCAGCGGCGCACCGGCCGCCCGCGCCTTCTCGTAGTCGTGGATGTTGGCGTAGTTGCCCGCGTCGCGCAGCATCTCCTGCCGGCGGTTGAGCTCACCGCGGATGGAGTCACCCATGCGGTCGACCAGCGTCAGGTCGTCCGCGAGGTTGGTGATCACGGCCGCGACATGCGGCATCTGGGCCATACCGGCGAAGGTCGCACCGCCCTTGAAGTCGGCGAGGACGAAGTTCAGCGTCTCCGAGGTGTGGGTGACGGCCAGGCCGAGCACCAGGGTGCGCAGCAGCTCGGACTTACCGGAACCGGTGGCGCCCACGCACAGGCCGTGCGGGCCCATGCCCTCCTGCGCCGCTTCCTTCAGGTCCAGCATCACAGGTGAGCCGTCCTCGCCCACACCGATCGGCACCCGCAGCCGCTCCGCCTGCGACCGCGGCCGCCAGGTCCGGCTGACCTCGATCGACGCGGCGTCCCCCAGGTTCAGCAGATCGGTGAACTCCAGGTTGGCCAGCAGGGGTTCGTCGTCGTCCCCGCCGGTCGCCATGTGCAGCGGGGCCAGCTGCCGGGCGAGCGCCTCGGCCGCCTCGTGACTGAGCAGGTCCGGAACCCCGTCGTAGACCAGTCCCTGCCCCGACTCCAGCTGCAACGTCTTCGGCTGCACCACGACGGACAGGCCCCCGCGGGCCCCGGTCACCTCGCCCGGCACCACCTCGATCACCGTCACGCCCTGCAGGCCCTCCGCGGATGCCAGCACCGACATGGGCGGCACCGACTCACCGTCCAGGACCACGACGACATGCGGCTGCTCCACGAGCGGCTGCCCGCCGGGCTGGAACCGCGGCCTGCCCCCCAGCCGGCCGGCGAGCAGGTCCTCCAGGGCCGGCAGGCTGGTGGTGATCAGCCGCTTGCTCCCCGCCCCGTCCGCGGGGCCCGGAGCCTGCGCGTGCGGCAGCCACTTCGCCCACTCCCACTGCGGCGCGGCCTCCCTGCCCGTCGCGACCGCGATCACCAGGTCCTCGGGGGAGTGCAGGGAGGCCAGGCCGCCGACCATCGCCCGTGCCGCGGAGCGCGCGGACTCCGCGTGACCGCTGACCGTCAGGTGGTAGAACGCCCGCAACGAGACGGCCATGGGCAGACCGTCCAGCGTGGAGTGCGTCGCCAGGAACTGCTGCATCGCCCCGGCGGCCAGCGGCTCCAGCTCGTCCACGGGCGCCGTCTCGGGCGCGATGAGCGGCGTCGCCAGCTCCTGACTGCCCAGACCGATGCGCACCTGCGCGAAGTCCGCGTCACCCGCGCGCCGCTCCCACACCCGGCTGCCCTCGGCGACGAGCGCCCAGAGCTGCTCGGGGGAGGGGTGGAGGTAGAACTGCGCGTCGCGCTGCTTGCGGGCCGTCCTCAGCACCGTACGCCGGGTCTGCGTCAGGTACTTCAGGTAGTCGCGGCGCAGATCCGCCAGCTCGCCCTGGGTGCCCCGTCGGTACCGTACGAGCATCGCGATGGCCATACCGACCGTCGAGGCGATCATGATCATGCCCATGATGCGCATGATCGGGTTCGGCGTCATGAAGAAGAAGACGACGGACCCACCCATGCCCAGCATCGGCAGGAGCTGCATCAGCGCCCCCTCCTGCTGGCCCCGGGGGAGTTCCGGCGGAGGTTGCAACTGCACCTGCTCGACCGGCACTTCGGTGGGCAGGGCCCGCGGTGGGCGCTTGACGACGATCTGGCTCACAGCTCACCAATTCCCTTGCCGGACGGAAGTGTTCCTATCGGCGCCCCCGTGGCGACGGGCTCCATCCGCGGGAAGGATCCTACTGGCGTGGCGCCACCCCCATGGCGGTAGGGTGTCGCGACGCGTGTACGCACCCGCTAACTGTCGCGCGAAGGCGGTCATTCGGGACGAACGCGGAAACCGAAGCGCGGAACAGTGCGGAGCGACGCGGAACACGTGCCGTACCAGCGCAGCAGCAGTACAGGCCAGCAGGCAGTACAAGTCAGTAGTAGGGGGAGCACCAGGTGACCACGACGGCCCAAGCGGCAGCCACCGGATCCGGTCGGCAGAGTCACGGGACCCCGTCCGGCAGCAGCACCGGATTCTGCCGGGTCACGGTCGTCGCGCCCGACGGCCGGGTCGATGTGGCCCTGCCCGAGGACATCCCCGTCGCCGACCTGTATCCGGAGATCCTGCGGCTGTCCGGCCAGAGCCCCGCCCCCGGCGCCCCGGTCGGCTACCACCTGGTCCGCCGCGACGGCACCGTCCTGGACAGCGCCCGTACGCTCGCCGGCCACCGCATCCTCGACGGCGAGCTGCTCTCGATGCGGCCCTTCTCCGAATCACTGCCCCCCGCGGTCTTCGACGACGTCTCGGACGCCGTCGCCACCGCCGTGGCCAAGGACCGCACGCTCTGGGGCGACTCGCTCATGCGCGGCGCCGGCCTCTTCGGCGGCTCCGTCCTGCTGTCCCTCCTCGGCTTCGTGCTGTGGACCGCCGACCCGCGCCACGACATGAACGGCCTGCCCGGCATCCTGGCCGCGGTCGTCGCCCTGCTCCTCCTCGCCTTCGCCTGCGTGCGTGCCCGGGTGTACGAGGACCGGGCCTCGTCGATCGCGCTCGGTATCGGCGCCCTGGTCAACGCGGCCGTGGCCGGCTCCGGCCTGCTGTCCCTGAGCGCCGGGCAGGGCATCGGGCGGCTGCAGTTCCTGCTCGCCTGCGCGGCGGTCCTCGTCGTCGCGGTCATCCTGATGATCGTCGCGCCAGGCGGGGACGGCCCGTTCGTCGCGTTCGTCTTCGCGAGCGCCGTCGGCCTCCTGGTCACCTTCATCGCGATCATGACCGGCATGCGGCCGATCGAGGCCGCCGCCGTGTGCTCCCCGCTCGCCGTCGGCGCCCTCGCCTTCCTGCCGGGACTCTCCACCCGCTTCGCCCGGATCCCCATCGGATTCGAGCCGCCCCGCACCACCGTCGGCGACTACGGGACCTCCGAGCCCGCGCCCACCGGCCCGGTCGACGCCGAACGCCTCGCCGCCCAGGCGCGCCGCGGCCACGAACTGCTCCTCGGCCTGGTCGGCGGCTGCGCCCTGGTCGCCGTGGCGGCCGCCGCCGTACTGGGCTTCTCGGACAACGTCTGGGGCCAGCTGCTCGCCCTGGCCACCGGCGTCGCCATGCTGATGCGCGCCCACCTCTTCCGCTACACCGCCCAGGTCGGCTGCGCGCTCGCCGCGGGCCTCGCCTCCCTGGTCCTCCTCGGCCTCGGGCTGTCCCTGAACCCGCCGGTCGCCGTCGTGCGCGACGCACTGCGGGGCGACGGGGCCGCACTCGACATCCGTACGGTGTGGCTCGCCGCGGCGGTCGCGGGCGTCGCCGTCCTGATCACCGCCATCGGCCTGATCGTGCCGAGCAAGGGCGTCACCCCGTTCTGGGGACGCTTCCTGGAGATCGCCGAGACGGTCGTCCTGCTGACGCTGCTCCCGCTCTGCCTCGCGGTCTTCGACGTCTACCACTCGATCCGGGCCCTCACCAGCTGATCGCGGGCCGATGACCGGCCGGTCGATCCGATCGGCGGCGGGGCGTGACCCGAACGGCTGGTAGTCTGTCCCGTGGCCGTTTGTGTACGCGCCCTCGGATCATCCTGGGGGCTGCGCTCATCGGACCTTCGCCTCCGAGTCACGGAAGCTCCCCTGAGACCAAGACCAGGGGCACTCGTGGGCGCTTCGAACATCAAGAGGAGTACGCGTGCCGCTCGACGCCGCTACGAAGAAGCAGATCATGTCCGAGTTCGCCCAGAAGGAGGGTGACACCGGATCCCCCGAGGTCCAGGTCGCCATGCTCTCCCGCCGGATCTCGGATCTGACCGAGCACCTCCGGACGCACAAGCACGACCACCACTCCCGTCGTGGTCTGCTGATCCTGGTCGGCCAGCGTCGCCGCCTCCTGCAGTACCTGGCCAAGAAGGACATCCAGCGCTTCCGTGCGCTCGTCGACCGCCTCGGCATCCGCCGTGGCGCGGCCGGCGGCGCCAAGTAAGGACGCTGTGGAGAGGGAGCGGTTCCCGCGTTTGAGGGGACCGCTCCCTTTGCCGTACGTGCAGGACCGGTGTCAAGCTCAGTAACCTGGGTGCAGCGACACCCGCACGACCCGCAGGACCCGCGCGGCGAACACGCGCGACCGCATGATCGAGCAAGAACGAGGGAGAGGCGCTACGACGCCGCCGCCGGTCCTCGGTAGTGGCCCCCGGGAACATGCCCGGGAGCTTCGATCGAAGACCGGCCCGCATCCACGGTGCGCCTCTCCCGTACCGTCCCGCGCCATACGGGCGCGCGGACGAAAGACGACGAGTATGGAGAAACCACTAGTGGAGAACGAGACCCACTACGCCGAGGCCGTCATCGACAACGGCACCTTCGGCACCCGCACCATCCGCTTCGAGACGGGCCGCCTGGCCAAGCAGGCCGCCGGCTCCGCCGTCGCGTACCTGGACGACGACACCATGGTGCTGTCGGCCACCACCGCTTCCAAGCGGCCCAAGGACAACCTCGACTTCTTCCCCCTCACGGTGGACGTCGAGGAGCGGCAGTACGCGGCCGGCAAGATCCCCGGCTCCTTCTTCCGCCGCGAGGGCCGCCCCTCCGAGGACGCGATCCTCACCTGCCGTCTGATCGACCGCCCGCTGCGCCCGTCCTTCAAGAAGGGCCTGCGCAACGAGATCCAGATCGTCGAGACGGTCATGGCGCTCAACCCCGACCACCTGTACGACGTGGTCGCGATCAACGCCGCCTCCTGCTCCACCCAGCTCGCGGGCCTGCCCTTCTCCGGCCCGATCGGCGCCACCCGCGTCGCCCTGATCAAGGGCCAGTGGGTCGCCTTCCCGACGCACACCGAGCTCGAGGACGCCGTCTTCGACATGGTCGTCGCCGGTCGCGTCCTGGAGGACGGCGACGTCGCGATCATGATGGTCGAGGCCGAGGCCACCGAGAAGACCATCCAGCTCGTCAAGGACGGCGCCGAGGCTCCCACCGAGGAGATCGTCGCCGCCGGTCTGGAAGCGGCGAAGCCCTTCATCAAGACCCTCTGCAAGGCGCAGTCGGACCTGGCGTCCAAGGCCGCCAAGCCCGAGGGCGACTTCCCGGTCTTCCTGGACTACCAGGACGACGTCCTGGACGCCCTCGCCAAGGCCGTCACGCCCGAGCTCAAGCAGGCGCTCACCATCGCCGGCAAGCAGGAGCGCGAGACCGAGCTGGACCGCGTCAAGGAGATCGCCGCCGAGAAGCTCCTCCCGGAGTTCGAGGGCCGCGAGAAGGAGATCTCCGCCGCGTACCGCGCGCTGACCAAGAAGCTGGTCCGCGAGCGCGTCATCAAGGACAAGGTCCGCATCGACGGCCGTGGCGTCACGGACATCCGTACGCTCGCCGCCGAGGTCGAGGCCATCCCGCGCGTGCACGGCTCGGCGCTGTTCGAGCGTGGCGAGACCCAGATCCTGGGCGTCACCACCCTCAACATGCTCCGTATGGAGCAGCAGCTGGACACCCTCTCCCCGGTGACCCGCAAGCGCTACATGCACAACTACAACTTCCCGCCGTACTCCGTCGGTGAGACCGGCCGCGTGGGCTCGCCCAAGCGCCGCGAGATCGGCCACGGAGCGCTCGCCGAGCGCGCCATCGTGCCGGTCCTGCCGACCCGCGAGGAGTTCCCCTACGCGATCCGCCAGGTCTCCGAGGCGCTGGGCTCCAACGGCTCGACGTCCATGGGCTCGGTCTGCGCCTCCACCATGTCGCTGCTGAACGCCGGTGTGCCCCTCAAGGCCGCCGTCGCCGGTATCGCCATGGGCCTGATCTCGCAGGAGATCGACGGCAAGACGCACTACGTCGCCCTCACCGACATCCTCGGTGCGGAGGACGCCTTCGGCGACATGGACTTCAAGGTCGCCGGTACGAAGCAGTTCGTGACCGCGCTCCAGCTCGACACCAAGCTCGACGGCATCCCCGCCTCGGTCCTGGCCGCCGCGCTGAAGCAGGCCCGTGACGCGCGTCTGCACATCCTGGACGTCATGAACGAGGCCATCGACGTTCCCGACGAGATGTCCCCGAACGCCCCGCGGATCATCACCGTCAAGATCCCGGTGGACAAGATCGGTGAGGTCATCGGCCCCAAGGGCAAGATGATCAACCAGATCCAGGAGGACACCGGCGCCGACATCACGATCGAGGACGACGGCACCATCTACATCGGTGCCCAGCAGGGCTCGCAGGCCGAGGCCGCCCGCGCCACGATCAACGCGATCGCCAACCCGACCATGCCGGAGGTCGGCGAGCGCTACCTGGGTACGGTCGTCAAGACCACCACCTTCGGTGCGTTCGTCTCGCTCATGCCGGGCAAGGACGGTCTGCTGCACATCTCGCAGATCCGCAAGCTCGCCGGTGGCAAGCGCGTGGAGAACGTCGAGGACGTGCTCGGCGTCGGCGCCAAGGTCCAGGTCGAGATCGCCGAGATCGACTCCCGCGGCAAGCTCTCCCTCATCCCCGTCATCGAGGGCGCTGAGTCCGATGGCGGCTCCGCCGAGGGATCCGAGAAGAAGGACGACACCGACAAGTGACGTCCCGTAGTTCCGCGACGACGGCCCGCCCCTCCTCGGAGGGGCGGGCCGTCGCCCGTACCCAAACGCTTCTCAAGGGCAGCAACGGCATCGGAACGGTCCGCCGGACCGTCCTCCCCGGCGGTCTGCGGATCGTCACCGAGACCCTGCCCTCCGTCCGGTCCGCCACCTTCGGCATCTGGGCGAACGTCGGCTCCCGCGACGAGACGCCCACCCTGAACGGCGCGACCCACTACCTCGAACACCTCCTCTTCAAGGGCACCGCCCGGCGCACCGCCCTCGACATCTCCTCCGCCATCGACGCGGTCGGCGGCGAGATGAACGCCTTCACGGCGAAGGAGTACACCTGCTACTACGCGCGGGTCCTCGACACCGACCTGCCGCTGGCCATCGACGTCGTCTGCGACATGCTGACCGGCTCGCTGATCGCCCCCGAGGACGTCGACGCCGAGCGCGGCGTCATCCTCGAAGAGATCGCGATGACCGAGGACGACCCGGGCGACTGCGTGCACGACCTGTTCGCGCACACCATGCTCGGCGACACTCCCCTCGGCCGCCCCGTCCTCGGCACCGTCGACACGATCAACGCCCTGAACCGCGGCCAGATCGCCCGCTTCTACAAGAAGCACTACGACCCCACGCATCTGGTGGTCGCCGCCGCGGGCAACGTCGACCACGCCACGGTCGTACGCCAGGTCCGCCGCGCCTTCGAGAAGGCCGGCGCCCTCTCCCGTACGGACGCGGTGCCCATGGCGCCCCGCGAGGGCTCCCGCACCCTGCGCGCCGCGGGCAAGGTCGAGCTGCTGAACCGCAAGACCGAACAGGCCCACGTGGTCCTCGGCATGCCCGGCCTCGCCCGCACCGACGACCGCCGCTGGGCCCTCGGCGTCCTCAACACGGCCCTCGGCGGCGGAATGAGCTCGCGCCTCTTCCAGGAGGTGCGGGAGAAGCGCGGCCTGGCCTACAGCGTGTACTCGTACACCTCGGGCTTCGCCGACTGCGGCCTCTTCGGCGTCTACGCGGGCTGCCGGCCCAACCAGGTCCACGACGTCCTGAAGATCTGCCGCGGCGAACTGGACCGGGTCGCCACCCACGGCCTGGACGATGACGAGATCACCCGCGCCATCGGCCAGCTCTCCGGCTCCACCGTCCTCGGCCTGGAGGACACCGGCGCGCTGATGAACCGTATCGGCAAGAGCGAGCTGTGCTGGGGCGAGCAGATGTCGGTCGACGACATGCTGGCCCGTATCGCCGAGGTCACCCCCGACGACGTACGGGACGTGGCGGGCGAACTCCTCACCCAGCGCCCCTCGCTCTCGGTCATCGGCCCGCTCAAGGACAAGCAGGCGGACCGCCTCCACGAAGCGGTCTCCTAACTCCCCAGCGCTCGCACCCTAAGGAATCAACCATGACCAAGCTGCGCGTAGCCGTTCTCGGTGCTCAGGGCCGGATCGGCTCCGAAGCCGTACGGGCCGTCGAGGCCGCCGAGGACCTGGAGCTGGTGGCGGCCCTGGGCCGGGGCGACAAGCTGGAGGCGCTCGCCGAGGCGGGCGCCCAGGTCGCCGTCGAGCTGACCACCCCCGCATCGGTGATGGGCAACCTCGACTTCTGCGTCCGGCACGGCATCCACGCCGTCGTCGGCACCACCGGCTGGACCGACGAACGGCTCGCGCAGCTGAACGGCTGGCTGGACAACTCCCCGGAGACCGGCGTCCTCATCGCCCCGAACTTCTCCATCGGAGCCGTCCTGACCATGAAGTTCGCGGAGCAGGCCGCCCGCTACTTCGCCTCCGTCGAGGTCGTCGAACTCCACCACCCCGACAAGGTCGACGCCCCCTCCGGCACCGCCACCCGCACCGCCCAGCTCATCGCGGCGGCCCGCGCGAAGGCCGGCAGCGCCCCCAGCCGGACGCCACCACCACCGCCCTGGACGGCGCCCGCGGAGCGGACGTCGACGGCGTACCGGTCCACGCGATCCGCCTCCGCGGCCTGCTGGCCCACCAGGAAGTGCTGCTCGGCGGCGAGGGCGAGACCCTCACCATCCGGCACGACTCCCTCCACCACAGCAGCTTCATGCCGGGCATCCTGCTCGGCGTCCGCCGTGTGGTGACCACTCCCGGCCTCACCTTCGGCCTGGAACACTTCCTCGACCTGAACTGACGGGCCCCCATGCGCGCGAAGATCACCTACTTCATCACGGCCGCCGTCCTGGTCTTCTACTTCGTCCTGGTCGGCAGCCGCGGCCTGATGCTCATCCGGCACGGCACGCCGGTCACGGTCACGTTCGGCGTCGCCGTGCTGATCCTGCCGGTGATCGGCGTCTGGTTCCTGTGGAAGAACACCCAGTTCGTCCGCCGCGCCAACGCCCTGGCCGCCGAGCTGGACGCGGAGGGCGGCCTCCCGGTCGACGACCTGGCCCGCACCCCGTCCGGCCGCATCGACCGGGACGCCGCCGACGCGGTCTTCACCAAGCGCCGCGAGGAGACCGAGGACGCCCCGGACGACTGGCGCACCTGGTTCAGACTGGCGGTCGCCTACCAGGACGCGAGGGACACCCCGAGGGCCCGCAAGGCCATGCAGAGGGCTATCGCGCTGCACAAGAAGCCCCCGCCGGCCGCACCTTCCACCCCGAGCGCCCCCTCGTCCGCGCCGGATGAGCCCGCATCCTCAAGCCCGGCCGCACCTTCGAGCCCGTCCGGCGCTTGATGGCGAAATCAAGCCCGTCCGGCGATTGAGGACATCTCTCAGCCCGTACGTGAGTGAGCCCGGTACCCACGATGGGTCCGGGCTCACTCACGTACAGCCGACAAGAACCGGCTCACCCGAGCCGATACTCGTCCGCCCAGGCCTCCACCGCATCCGTGGCCCGCTCGAACGCCTCCTCACGCCCGAGGAAATCCGCGTTGTGGTCGGTGGCCAGCGGCGGCAGCGTCTCACCGCTCCGCCGGACCACGACGAGCGCCTGGCCCTGGACCGTACGGGGAAAGCCCATCCACTTCACGGGCTGCTGGACCGTGCGAACCGCCGACGTGTCGCTCCACGCCACCGTGACGGTCCGGAAGAACCCGACGCGCCGGACCCCGTGCCGGCTGACCCACGCACCGGCCCGCAGCAGCCGCAGGGCGGCGGCGATCACGGCACCGGCCAGCAGCAGACACACCGTGGCGCCCGAAGGCGCTCCGGCCACTCCGATGATCATGGCCGCGAGCAGAACGAACGAGGCCAGCAACAACAGGGTGGCCGCCGCCGCGACCCGCCACGGACCGGGGCGGTAGGGCCGCCGCCAGCTGTCATGGTCGTCGAACGGCAGCGCGACGTCCTCCGCGCTCGCGTCGAATGCGCGGTCGGCCGTCAGAAAGGGCAGGGGCACGACTCATCCTCACTCACAAGCACGCTCGATTGCTGTGCCCGGTGAGGCTACCGAGCGGGCCCCCGGCCCGACCACCCCAGGGGGTCCGTACGAGTCAGCGGCCCACGGCTCAGCGGCCCTGGGACGCGGTGGACTGCTTGTCGTGCCCTGCGGACTGCTCGGCGTCGAGCGCCGGGAGGCCCAGCAGCAGGGAGCCCACGAGACCGGCGACCACGGTCAGCCCGACGAGGGAACGCCCCAGCAGCTCGGGAACGGTGGCGCGAGCGGTGGGCGGGGGAGTGACATTACTGCGGAACCGGTCGGACTCGGCGACGAACGAGAACGGGACGGCTTCACGCCGGCGGAACATGAGGAAACTCTCCTTGATCTGCGTGACAGGTGCTGCTATTGAGTCAGACGTACGACAGCCCGAATCGGTGCCCGAATCGCCGTACTTGTTGGGGGAACTCCACGAACGGCTGCCCGAGACCGCCCCGTACATGCACGGTCCTTCGGCCCGTAAAGTGGTCGCCGCCCGAGCGAAGCCCCTGGAAGGACCCCGTCGGTGACCGACACCCCCGAACCCGCCAAGCCCCACTTCCGCAGTGACGTCACCGTCGAGCTGGTGAAGAGCGACGCGCGCGACGCGGACGTGCTGTTCGCCGCCCGGGTCTCCACCGCCGGTGAGCAGTCGCTCGAAGAGGTCACCAAGGACCCCGAGCGCTCGAAGGGCCTCATCAACTACCTCATGCGGGACCGCCACGGCAGCCCGTTCGAGCACAACTCGATGACGTTCTTCATCAGCGCCCCGATCTTCGTGTTCCGCGAGTTCATGCGGCACCGCGTCGGCTGGTCGTACAACGAGGAATCGGGCCGCTACAGGGAGCTGGAGCCGGTCTTCTACGTCCCCGGAACCTCCCGCAAGCTGGTCCAGCAGGGCCGCCCCGGCAAGTACGAGTTCGTCCAGGGCACCGAGGAGCAGTACGACGTCACGACCCGCGCCATGGAGGAGTCCTACCGGGCCTCCTACGAGGCGTACCAGGAGATGCTGGCGAAGGGCGTGGCCCGTGAGGTCGCCCGCGCGGTCCTCCCCGTCGGTCTCTTCTCCTCGATGTACGCCACCTGCAACGCGCGCTCGCTGATGCACTTCCTCGGCCTGCGTACCCAGCACGAGCTGGCGAAGGTGCCGTCCTTCCCGCAGCGCGAGATCGAGATGGTCGGCGAGCAGATGGAAACCCACTGGCAGCAGCTCATGCCGCTGACTCATGCCGCGTTCAACAAAAATGGACGGGTCGCCCCATAGGCGGTGTCCGTATTGCGGCGTTTCGAGAAGTTCATCTAGGCTGATCAAACGGACCCGGCACTGCTTGAACCCCCGAGCAGGCAGTGCCGGGCTCCTCTTCCCCGTCCCCCCCGAGGGGACCCCGCGCGCTGAGCAGCGAGTAGCGTGTTACCCATGGCTCCGATCTCCACTCCGCAGACCCCCTTCGGGCGGGTCCTCACCGCTATGGTCACGCCCTTCACGGCGGACGGCGCTCTCGACCTCGACGGCGCCCAGCGGCTCGCCGCCCACCTGGTGGACGCAGGCAATGACGGCCTGATCGTCAACGGCACCACCGGTGAGTCCCCGACCACCAGCGATTCGGAGAAGGACCAGCTCGTACGAGCGGTCCTCGAAGCCGTCGGAGACCGGGCCCACGTCGTCGCCGGCATCGGCACCAACGACACCCGGCACAGCGTCGAGCTCGCCCGGACGGCCGAGCGCACCGGTGCCCACGGCCTGCTCGCCGTGACGCCGTACTACAACAAGCCGCCGCAGGAGGGCCTCCTCCGCCACTTCACGGCCATCGCCGACTCCACCGGCCTTCCCGTGATGCTGTACGACATCCCCGGCCGCAGCGGCGTGCCGATCGACACGGAAACCCTCGTCCGGCTGGCCGACCACCCGCGTATCGTCGCCAACAAGGACGCCAAGGGAGACCTGGGCCGTGCCAGCTGGGCCATCGCCGAATCCGGCCTCGCCTGGTATTCCGGCGACGACATGCTCAACCTGCCGCTCCTCTCGGTCGGCGCGGTCGGCTTCGTCTCCGTCGTCGGCCACATGGTCACCCCCGACCTCCGGGCGCTGATCGAGGCGCACCTGAGCGGCGACGTCCAGAAGGCCACAGAGATCCACCAGAAGCTGCTCCCGGTCTTCACCGGCATGTTCCGCACCCAGGGCGTCATCACCACGAAGGCCGCCCTGACCCTCCAGGGCCTCCCGGCCGGACCGCTGCGCCTGCCGCTTGTCGAGCTCACCGCCCAGGAGACGGCCCAGCTCAAGATCGATCTCGCCGCCGGCGGGGTAGAGCTCTGATCACAGACTTCACAACTGAACAGCAGAACAGGCGGGGCGACTCGCCAGGGCACCACCCAAGACAACAGCAAGTGCACGAATGACATGCGCGCCACGTGCCCCAGCGGTACGTGGCGTGCGTGGTAAGGAGAGTCTTTTGAGTCATCCGCACCCTGAACTCGGTACCCCGCCGAAGCTCCCGAAGGGCGCCCTGCGGGTCACCCCGCTGGGCGGCCTGGGCGAGATCGGCCGCAACATGACGGTCTTCGAGTACGGCGGCCGCCTGCTCATCGTCGACTGCGGCGTTCTCTTCCCCGAGGAGGAGCAGCCGGGCATCGACCTGATCCTGCCGGACTTCACCACGATCCGGGACCGCCTGGACGACATCGAGGGCATCGTCCTCACGCACGGCCACGAGGACCACATCGGTGGTGTCCCGTACCTGCTGCGCCTGAAGCCGGACATCCCCCTCATCGGCTCGAAGCTGACCCTCGCGCTCATCGAGGCGAAGCTCCAGGAGCACCGCATCCGCCCCTACACCCTTGAGGTGCAGGAAGGGCAGCGCGAGCGCATCGGTGTCTTCGACTGCGAGTTCATCGCGGTCAACCACTCCATCCCGGACGCGCTGGCCGTCGCCATCCGCACCCCCGCGGGCATGGCCGTGGCCACCGGTGACTTCAAGATGGACCAGCTTCCGCTGGACGGCCGTCTCACCGACCTGCACGCGTTCGCGCGCCTCAGCGAGGAGGGCATCGACCTCCTCCTCTCCGACTCCACGAACGCCGAGGTCCCCGGGTTCGTGCCGCCGGAGCGGGACATCTCCAACGTCCTGCGCACGGTGTTCGCCAACGCCCAGAAGCGCATCATCGTGGCGAGCTTCGCCAGCCATGTGCACCGCATCCAGCAGATCCTGGACGCCGCCCACGAGTACGGCCGCCGGGTCGCCTTCGTCGGCCGCTCGATGGTCCGCAACATGGGCATCGCCCGTGACCTGGGCTATCTGAACGTTCCCGCCGGGCTGGTCGTCGACGTCAAGACCCTCGACGACCTCCCGGACGACGAGGTCGTGCTGGTCTGCACGGGTTCGCAGGGCGAGCCGATGGCGGCCCTCTCCCGGATGGCCAACCGCGACCACCAGATCCGGATCGTCCCCGGCGACACGGTGATCCTGGCGTCGTCCCTCATCCCGGGCAACGAGAACGCGGTCTACCGCGTGATCAACGGCCTGACCCGGTGGGGTGCCAACGTCGTCCACAAGGGCAACGCCAAGGTCCACGTCTCGGGCCACGCCTCGGCCGGCGAGCTGCTGTACTTCTACAACATCTGCAAGCCGAAGAACCTGATGCCGGTCCACGGCGAATGGCGCCACCTGCGGGCCAACGCCGAACTGGGCGCCCTCACCGGCGTGCCGAAGGATCACATCGTCATCGCCGAGGACGGCGTGGTCGTCGACCTCATCGACGGCAAGGCGAAGATCGTCGGCAAGGTCCAGGCCGGATACGTCTACGTCGACGGCCTCTCCGTCGGCGACGTCACGGAGACCTCCCTCAAGGACCGCCGCATCCTCGGCGACGAGGGCATCATCTCGGTCTTCATCGTGGTCGACAGCTCCTCGGGCAAGATCGTGGGCGGCCCCCACATCCAGGCCCGCGGCTCCGGCATCGACGACAACGCCTTCGCCGGCGTCACCCCGAAGATCCAGGAAGCCCTGGACAAGTCCGCCCAGGACGGCGTGATGGAGCCCCACCAGCTCCAGCAGATGGTCCGGCGGACGGTCGGGAAGTGGGTGTCCGACACCTACCGCCGCCGCCCGATGATCCTTCCGGTCGTCGTCGAGGTCTGAACCCTCACGACCTCCTGACCTGGAGCGGGGCCCTCGATTTGCATCGGGGAGCCCCGCTCCAGTACGTTTGCGTCTCCGCCTGAACGGGAAGCACCGCGCGCACTCATGCGCCGTGAGCCCCCTGCACGGGGCGGGAATTCCGACTCAGAATCTCTGATAAAGTCGGGTCCGCCGAAAGGCAAGGCCACTCCACAGGCCACCGGAAATCAAATTCGGACCGGAAACGGAACGAAAAAGAGTCTGGTAAAGTTGGAACCGCCGGAAAGGGGAAACGCGAAAGCGGAGAACCTGGAAAGCGAAACTGCACGGCCCGCTTCGACCGGGAATCGGACACGAAAGAGTCTGATAGAGTCGGAAACGCAGGACAGCAAGACAAAGAAGTAAAACGAAGGGAAGCGCCCGGAGGGCCCCGGTGATACGGGACCGAAGGAAGCGTCCGTTCCTTGAGAACTCAACAGCGTGCCAAAAGTCAACGCCAGATATGTTGATACCCCGTCTCCGGCCGTTCGGTCGGGACGCGGTTCCTTTTGAAATACACAGCGAGGACGCTGTGAACAACGGGTCTTATTCCGACCGGTTGTTCCGCTCTCGTGTGTGTGCACCCGATTACGGGTAAACATTCACGGAGAGTTTGATCCTGGCTCAGGACGAACGCTGGCGGCGTGCTTAACACATGCAAGTCGAACGATGAAGCCCTTCGGGGTGGATTAGTGGCGAACGGGTGAGTAACACGTGGGCAATCTGCCCTTCACTCTGGGACAAGCCCTGGAAACGGGGTCTAATACCGGATAACACTCTGTCCCGCATGGGACGGGGTTGAAAGCTCCGGCGGTGAAGGATGAGCCCGCGGCCTATCAGCTTGTTGGTGGGGTAATGGCCTACCAAGGCGACGACGGGTAGCCGGCCTGAGAGGGCGACCGGCCACACTGGGACTGAGACACGGCCCAGACTCCTACGGGAGGCAGCAGTGGGGAATATTGCACAATGGGCGAAAGCCTGATGCAGCGACGCCGCGTGAGGGATGACGGCCTTCGGGTTGTAAACCTCTTTCAGCAGGGAAGAAGCGAAAGTGACGGTACCTGCAGAAGAAGCGCCGGCTAACTACGTGCCAGCAGCCGCGGTAATACGTAGGGCGCAAGCGTTGTCCGGAATTATTGGGCGTAAAGAGCTCGTAGGCGGCTTGTCACGTCGGATGTGAAAGCCCGGGGCTTAACCCCGGGTCTGCATTCGATACGGGCTAGCTAGAGTGTGGTAGGGGAGATCGGAATTCCTGGTGTAGCGGTGAAATGCGCAGATATCAGGAGGAACACCGGTGGCGAAGGCGGATCTCTGGGCCATTACTGACGCTGAGGAGCGAAAGCGTGGGGAGCGAACAGGATTAGATACCCTGGTAGTCCACGCCGTAAACGTTGGGAACTAGGTGTTGGCGACATTCCACGTCGTCGGTGCCGCAGCTAACGCATTAAGTTCCCCGCCTGGGGAGTACGGCCGCAAGGCTAAAACTCAAAGGAATTGACGGGGGCCCGCACAAGCAGCGGAGCATGTGGCTTAATTCGACGCAACGCGAAGAACCTTACCAAGGCTTGACATATACCGGAAAGCATCAGAGATGGTGCCCCCCTTGTGGTCGGTATACAGGTGGTGCATGGCTGTCGTCAGCTCGTGTCGTGAGATGTTGGGTTAAGTCCCGCAACGAGCGCAACCCTTGTTCTGTGTTGCCAGCATGCCCTTCGGGGTGATGGGGACTCACAGGAGACTGCCGGGGTCAACTCGGAGGAAGGTGGGGACGACGTCAAGTCATCATGCCCCTTATGTCTTGGGCTGCACACGTGCTACAATGGCCGGTACAATGAGCTGCGATGCCGCGAGGCGGAGCGAATCTCAAAAAGCCGGTCTCAGTTCGGATTGGGGTCTGCAACTCGACCCCATGAAGTCGGAGTTGCTAGTAATCGCAGATCAGCATTGCTGCGGTGAATACGTTCCCGGGCCTTGTACACACCGCCCGTCACGTCACGAAAGTCGGTAACACCCGAAGCCGGTGGCCCAACCCCTTGTGGGAGGGAGCTGTCGAAGGTGGGACTGGCGATTGGGACGAAGTCGTAACAAGGTAGCCGTACCGGAAGGTGCGGCTGGATCACCTCCTTTCTAAGGAGCATCTAGATTCCGTAAGGAATCCAGAGCCACTACGTCGGCAAATGTTCGACGGTGGTCAGCTCATGGGTGGAACGTTGACTATTCGGCACGACAGGTTGATCACTGCTAGTACTGCTTCGGCGTGGAACGTGGTGAGAGATCGGTCGGGCCGGGCACGTTGTTGGGTATCTGAGGGTATGGCCGTATGGCTGCCTTCTGATCCGGCCCCAGTGAACTCGTCTTTCGGGACGGGGTGGTGGGTGGCTGGTCGTTGTTTGAGAACTGCACAGTGGACGCGAGCATCTGTGGCCAAGTTTTTAAGGGCGCACGGTGGATGCCTTGGCACCAGGAACCGATGAAGGACGTGGGAGGCCACGATAGTCCCCGGGGAGCTGTCAACCAAGCTTTGATCCGGGGGTTTCCGAATGGGGAAACCCGGCAGTCGTCATGGGCTGTCACCCGCTGCTGAACACATAGGCAGTGTGGAGGGAACGAGGGGAAGTGAAACATCTCAGTACCCTCAGGAAGAGAAAACAACCGTGATTCCGGGAGTAGTGGCGAGCGAAACTGGATGAGGCCAAACCGTATGCGTGTGATACCCGGCAGGGGTTGCGCATGCGGGGTTGTGGGATCTCTCTTTCACAGTCTGCCGGCTGTGAGACGAGTCAGAAACCGTTGATGTAGGCGAAGGACATGCGAAAGGTCCGGCGTAGAGGGTAAGACCCCCGTAGCTGAAACATCAGCGGCTTGTTTGAGAGACACCCAAGTAGCACGGGGCCCGAGAAATCCCGTGTGAATCTGGCGGGACCACCCGCTAAGCCTAAATATTCCCTGGTGACCGATAGCGGATAGTACCGTGAGGGAATGGTGAAAAGTACCGCGGGAGCGGAGTGAAATAGTACCTGAAACCGTGTGCCTACAAGCCGTGGGAGCGTCGCACAGGGAACTTGTTCCTTGTAGTCGTGACTGCGTGCCTTTTGAAGAATGAGCCTGCGAGTTAGCGGTGTGTAGCGAGGTTAACCCGTGTGGGGAAGCCGTAGCGAAAGCGAGTCCGAACAGGGCGTTTGAGTTGCACGCTCTAGACCCGAAGCGGAGTGATCTAGCCATGGGCAGGTTGAAGCGGAGGTAAGACTTCGTGGAGGACCGAACCCACCAGGGTTGAAAACCTGGGGGATGACCTGTGGTTAGGGGTGAAAGGCCAATCAAACTCCGTGATAGCTGGTTCTCCCCGAAATGCATTTAGGTGCAGCGTCGTGTGTTTCTTGCCGGAGGTAGAGCACTGGATAGGCGATGGGCCCTACCGGGTTACTGACCTTAGCCAAACTCCGAATGCCGGTAAGTGAGAGCGCGGCAGTGAGACTGTGGGGGATAAGCTCCATGGTCGAGAGGGAAACAGCCCAGAGCATCGACTAAGGCCCCTAAGCGTACGCTAAGTGGGAAAGGATGTGGAGTCGCAGAGACAACCAGGAGGTTGGCTTAGAAGCAGCCACCCTTGAAAGAGTGCGTAATAGCTCACTGGTCAAGTGATTCCGCGCCGACAATGTAGCGGGGCTCAAGCGTACCGCCGAAGTCGTGTCATTCACACATATAGGGCCAACGCCTGTGTGGATGGGTAGGGGAGCGTCGTGTGCCGGGTGAAGCAGCCGCGGAAGCGAGTTGTGGACGGTTCACGAGTGAGAATGCAGGCATGAGTAGCGATACACACGTGAGAAACGTGTGCGCCGATTGACTAAGGGTTCCTGGGTCAAGCTGATCTGCCCAGGGTAAGTCGGGACCTAAGGCGAGGCCGACAGGCGTAGTCGATGGACAACCGGTTGATATTCCGGTACCCGCTTTGAAACGCCCAGTACTGAATCAGGCGATGCTAAGTCCGTGAAGCCGGCCCGATCTCTTCGGAGTTGAGGGTAGTGGTGGAGCCGATGAACCAGACTTGTAGTAGGTAAGCGATGGGGTGACGCAGGAAGGTAGTCCAGCCCGGGCGGTGGTTGTCCCGGGGTAAGGGTGTAGGACGCACGGTAGGCAAATCCGTCGTGCATATAGTCTGAGACCTGATGCCGAGCCGATTGTGGTGAAGTGGATGATCCTATGCTGTCGAGAAAAGCCTCTAGCGAGTTTCATGGCGGCCCGTACCCTAAACCGACTCAGGTGGTCAGGTAGAGAATACCGAGGCGTTCGGGTGAACTATGGTTAAGGAACTCGGCAAAATGCCCCCGTAACTTCGGGAGAAGGGGGGCCATTCCTGGTGATAGCACTTGCTGCTTGAGCTGGGGGTGGCCGCAGAGACCAGCGAGAAGCGACTGTTTACTAAAAACACAGGTCCGTGCGAAGCCGTAAGGCGATGTATACGGACTGACGCCTGCCCGGTGCTGGAACGTTAAGGGGACCGGTTAGCTGCTCTTCGGGGTGGCGAAGCTGAGAACTTAAGCGCCAGTAAACGGCGGTGGTAACTATAACCATCCTAAGGTAGCGAAATTCCTTGTCGGGTAAGTTCCGACCTGCACGAATGGCGTAACGACTTCTCGACTGTCTCAACCATAGGCCCGGTGAAATTGCACTACGAGTAAAGATGCTCGTTTCGCGCAGCAGGACGGAAAGACCCCGGGACCTTTACTATAGTTTGATATTGGTGTTCGGTTCGGCTTGTGTAGGATAGGTGGGAGACTGTGAAGCGGCCACGCCAGTGGTTGTGGAGTCGTCGTTGAAATACCACTCTGGTCGTGCTGGATGTCTAACCTGGGTCCGTGATCCGGATCAGGGACAGTGTCTGATGGGTAGTTTAACTGGGGCGGTTGCCTCCTAAAGAGTAACGGAGGCGCCCAAAGGTTCCCTCAGCCTGGTTGGTAATCAGGTGTTGAGTGTAAGTGCACAAGGGAGCTTGACTGTGAGACCGACGGGTCGAGCAGGGACGAAAGTCGGGACTAGTGATCCGGCAGTGGCTTGTGGAAGCGCTGTCGCTCAACGGATAAAAGGTACCCCGGGGATAACAGGCTGATCTTCCCCAAGAGTCCATATCGACGGGATGGTTTGGCACCTCGATGTCGGCTCGTCGCATCCTGGGGCTGGAGTCGGTCCCAAGGGTTGGGCTGTTCGCCCATTAAAGCGGTACGCGAGCTGGGTTTAGAACGTCGTGAGACAGTTCGGTCCCTATCCGCTGTGCGCGTAGGAATATTGAGAAGGGCTGTCCCTAGTACGAGAGGACCGGGACGGACGAACCTCTGGTGTGCCAGTTGTCCTGCCAAGGGCATGGCTGGTTGGCTACGTTCGGAAAGGATAACCGCTGAAAGCATCTAAGCGGGAAGCCTGCTTCGAGATGAGTATTCCCACCAACTTGATTGGTTAAGGCTCCCAGTAGACGACTGGGTTGATAGGCCAGATGTGGAAGCCCTGTAAGGGGTGGAGCTGACTGGTACTAATAGGCCGAGGGCTTGTCCTCAGTTGCTCGCGTCCACTGTGTTAGTTCTGAAATAACGAACAGCCGTGATTTTGCCCGGTGTTCTAAATTTCATAGTGTTTCGGTGGTCATTGCGTTAGGGAAACGCCCGGTTACATTCCGAACCCGGAAGCTAAGCCTTTCAGCGCCGATGGTACTGCAGGGGGGACCCTGTGGGAGAGTAGGACGCCGCCGAACAATCTTTGTGGGAAAGCCCCGCACCTTCTGGTGCGGGGCTTTTCTGCGTTCCGGACCCGGACTACCCGGATTGCCCGGAGCCGGCCCGGACTGAACCCGGAACCTGAATCTGCGGGCCCAGCCACCCCAGCGATCGCGATTATGCGTATCCCCTGATCCCGTGTATGGTTTACCTCGTTGCCACAGCGCAACGAGGCCCCAATAGCTCAGTCGGTAGAGCGTCTCCATGGTAAGGAGAAGGTCTGCGGTTCGATTCCGCATTGGGGCTCGGAACTACGAAAGGCCCCCGCCACCCGGCGGGGGCCTCTCGCGTTGAAGTGGAGCGGTCGGGAGTCAGACGAGGGGAGGCTCCGGGACGCGCATGGCCAGGATCGCCATGTCGTCCGAGGCCGGCTCGGCGGCGAAGCGTTCCACGGCCCGCAGGATGCGTGCGGCGACCGCTCCGGCCGTCAGGCCCGTACACGTCGACAGGACGTCCGCCAGGCCGTCGTCGCCCAGCATGCGCGTTCCCTCACGGCGTTCGGTGACGCCGTCCGTGACGCACAGGAGGACGTCGCCCGGGTTGAGGACGACCTCCTGCTCGTACAGGTCGAGATCGTCGAGCACACCCAGCAGGGGCTGCGGTTCCGCCGCCGGCTCCACGGAGCCGTCCTGGCGGAGGCGCAGCGGCAGCGGGTGGCCGGCGCAGACCACCTTCAGGAGGGCGCTGCCGTCCTCCTGGGGCCACAGTTCGCCGTAGAGCAGAGTCAGGAACCGGCTACGGGCGCCCTCGTCGAGGATCGCCGCGTTGAGGCGCTCCAGGACCGCCGGGCCGCCGAAGCCCTCGCGGGCCAGCAGGCGCAGAGCGTGGCGGGCCAGGCCCGTGACGGCGGCCGCCTCGGGGCCCGTACCGCAGACGTCGCCGATGGCGAAGCCGTACGCACCGTCGCGGATCGGGAAGACGTCGTAGAAGTCGCCGCCGACCTCGTTGCCCTCGCCCGCGGCGCGGCAGATGACCTCGATCTCTACGTTCGGAACATCGGGGAGGCCCGGGGGCAGCAGGCTGCGCTGGAGGGACTGACTGATCGCCATGCGCTCCGAGTACAGGCGGGCGTTGTCCAGGGCCAGGGCGGCCCGGCGGGACAGGTCCTCGGCCAGTTCCAGGATCTCCTGGCGGAAGTGGTCGTCCGAGGGCTTCCCGAGCGTCAGCATGCCGATCACACGGTTGCGGGCGACCAGCGGCAGGACCACCGTCTCGCCGCCGACCGCCTGGGCCGTGGCGAGCGTCGTGCGGGTCGCCGTGCTCATGCTGAGCGGGGCGTCGTGAGCCAGGCTGCGGGTCGACGTGGACAGGGCGGCACGGTGGCCCGCCTCCGCAGGGGCGGCCCAGACGCGGGCGCCCGGGGTCGGGACCGGATCCGGTGGGGCGATCTTCGAGAGCAGGGCCTTGAGGCCGTCGATGAGGTCCTCGTCCTCGTGGAGCACGTACGAGAGGTACGGCTCGGAGGACTGGTCCGCGATCGTGTAGACGGCGCACCAGGTAGCCAGGGTCGGGACCGTCATCTGCGCCATGAGCGCCAGGGTCTGGTCCCGGTCGAGCGTGCCGGCCAGCAGGTCGGAGGCCTCGACGAGGAAGGACAGTGAGCCGCGGCGCAGCCGCTCCAGCTCGCCGAGGCGGGCGGACTCCACGGCCAGTGCGATGCGGTCGGCGGCGAACTGGAGGCGCAGGGCCTCCTCGTTGGAGTAGCGGCCCGCGCCCTCCGCCGCGACGCCGAGGGAACCGGTGAGCCGGCCCTCGACCTTCAGCGGGACCGTGACGACCGAGCGCATCCCGGTGTCGGTGAGGAGCGGGACGGCGCCGGGGACGGCGGTCAGGTCCTCGTGCACGGCCGGCATGCGGGCGGAGCCGTAGCGTCCCGTTCCGGCTTCGACGGGGACCCGGGCGAAGCGCTGGCGGGCCGAGGGGAGGCCCGTCGTCGCGCGCACCTCCAGCTCCGTCTCGTCGTCGGTGGCCAGCAGGAGGAACGCGGCGTCGGCGTCGAGCATGTCGCGGGCCCGCTCGACCGTCCGCTGGAGGAGGCCGTCCAGGTCGTCGGGGGCGGGGGAGCCGATGAAGACCTCGAAGGGGTCCGCGGTGCGGCTGTCGGAGGAGGCGTCGGAGACCGGGGCGCGGACCGGGGTCTGGAGGACGGCGCGCTCGTCGTCGCGGACGAGGAGACAGACCGTGGACGGGTCGCCGTCGGTGTCGCGGACCCGCAGGTGCGAGGCGTAGACGGCGATGGTCCGGCCGTCCGCGCCGCGGATGCCGTAGCTGCCCTCCCAGCGGGAGAGCTGGAGGGCGTCGGCGATGCCGGTGTTGGTGCCCGGGGTGTGCGGCCAGGCCACGAAGTCGGTGAACTGCTTGCCGGTGACCTGTTCCGCCGTGTGCCCGAAGACGTACGCGGCGTCGTCGTTCCACGCGCTGATCGCGCCGGCGCTGTCGATCTGGACGACGGCGACGCGGATCCGCTGGTCGGTGACCGGGAGGAGCGAGGTGGGCAGGACCGGGCCGGCGGAGCGGATGCCCACGGGCCGGTCGGGCAGGTCCAGCTGGAACCAGACGTGCTTGCGGGTGGGGGAGTACTCGACGCCCCAGCGGGCGGCCAGGGCGGCGCAGAGCAGCAGGCCGCGGCCGTTCTCGCGGTCCGGGCTGCCGAAGTCGAGGGCGCTGCTCTGGAGCGGGACCTCGCGTTCCGGATAGTGGTCGGAGACCTCGACGCGGACGCCTTCCTCGGTGCGCAGGCACAGGACGTCGGCTGCCGTCCCCGCGTGGATGACGGCGTTGGTCACGAGCTCACTGGTGAGGACGACGGCGTCGTCGACGACATCGTTGTAGCCCCACCCCTGGAGCGTGTCCCGGACGAAGGCGCGGGCGGTCGCGACCGAGCGCCCGACCGGTTCGAAGGTGGCGGCCGCGCGCGCGGTGATCACAGCACTCCCCATATTGGTGTCTCGTCGCTTCCCCGAGTCCTGTGCCCGTTTCTCGCCGCTTCGATTCGCTTGCCAGGCTAGACGTATCTCCAGTGTGCCGGGTACACGAGGGCCGAGTTCGGGACAAGTCGCCCCGGTGGTGGTGCGCGGGCGCACAAGTATGGACTCCCGGTGCAAGGGATGGGGGGCAACCGGTACAGGTTCCCCGCGGACCTGTCCCGGCCTGGTACGTTGCAACGATTTGACGTCCGCCCGGTCACCCGTTGACGGTGTGCTGTGGCGGTGAGCCAAAGTGGAACTGGGCAAGCTTCCGGATAGGCCCGAGTGAAACGGTCAACCCCTGCGGGAGGGACACGGTGGAGTCTGGCGTGGCGGCGCGGGGTTCGAAGGCGCGTACAAAAGGCGGACAGTCCGTGAAAAAGCAGCGCAATGGCACCGTCGAAGTGGACGCGGCAGCTCTGAACAGAGTGCTCGCGGGCCTCGTGGCGATGCGCGACGGCAACTTCCGCAGGCGGCTCACCGTCTCGGGCGACGGCGTGATGACGGAGATCGCGGCGGTCTTCAACGAGGTCGCCGACCGGAATCTCCATCTCACCGGTGAGCTGGCGCGCGTACGGCGGGTGGTCGGACGGGAGGGCAAGCTCACGGAGCGGCTGGAGACGGGCGCCTGTGAGGGTTCCTGGGCCGCCGCGATCGACGCCTCCAACGAGCTCGTCGACGATCTCGCGCGACCGGTCTCCGAGGTGGGCCGGGTCCTGTCGGCGGTCGCCGACGGTGATCTGGAGCAGCGGATGGAGCTGCGCTCGCACACGCAGGACGAGACGGTACGGCCGCTGCGCGGCGAGTTCCTGAAGGTCGCCCGTACGGTCAACAACCTGGTCGACCAGCTGTCGGTCTTCACCGAGCAGGTGACCCGGGTCGCCGTCGAGGTGGGTACCGAGGGCAAGCTCGGGGGCCAGGCGCAGGTGCGGGGGATGTCCGGGTCCTGGAAGGACCTCACGGACTCCGTGAACACCATGGCGTACCGGCTGACGGCCCAGGTGCGGGACATCGCGCTGGTGACGACCGCGGTCGCCAAGGGTGATCTGTCGCGGAAGGTCACCGTCCATGTGGCCGGTGAGATGCTCCAGCTGAAGAACACCGTCAACACGATGGTCGACCAGCTGTCCTCGTTCTCCTCCGAGGTGACGCGGGTCGCCCGTGAGGTGGGCACGGAGGGCGAGCTGGGCGGTCAGGCGACCGTGCCGGGTGTGGCCGGTGTGTGGAAGGACCTCACCGACTCCGTCAACACGATGGCGGGCAACCTCACCTCCCAGGTGCGCGGGATCGCGGAGGTGACGACGGCGGTCGCCAGCGGTGACCTGACGCAGAAGGTCACGGTGAGCGCGCGCGGCGAGGTCGCGCAGCTCGCCGAGACGATCAACCAGATGACCGAGACGCTGCGGACCTTCGCGGACGAAGTGACCCGCGTGGCGAGCGAGGTCGGTGGCGAGGGCCTGCTCGGCGGTCAGGCGCAGGTGCCCGGTGCCGCCGGGACGTGGAAGGACCTCACCGACTCGGTGAACACGGTCTTCCGGAATCTCACGACGCAGGTGCGCGACATCGCGCAGGTGACGACCGCGGTGGCCAGCGGCGACATGTCGCAGAAGGTCACGGTCGACGTGGCCGGCGAGATGCTGGAGCTGAAGAACACCGTCAACACGATGGTGGACCAGCTCCAGTCGTTCGGTTCCGAGGTGACCCGGGTGGCCCGTGAGGTCGGGGTCGAGGGCCGGCTCGGCGGACAGGCCGAGGTGCCGGGTGCGGCGGGGACCTGGAAGGACCTCACCGACTCGGTGAACACCGCCTTCCGCAATCTGACCGGTCAGGTCCGGGACATCGCGCAGGTCACCACGGCGGTCGCCAACGGTGACCTGTCGCAGAAGGTCACCGTGGACGTGGCCGGCGAGATGCTGGAGCTGAAGAACACCGTCAACACGATGGTGGCGCAGCTCTCCAGCTTCGCCGACCAGGTGACGCGGATGGCCCGGGACGTGGGCACGGAGGGCCGCCTCGGCGGCCAGGCGCGGGTGGACGGCGTCTCGGGTACGTGGAAGGAACTGACGGACTCCGTCAACTTCATGGCCGGGAACCTCACCTCCCAGGTGAGGCAGATCGCGCAGGTGACGACGGCGGTGGCGCGGGGCGACCTGTCGCAGAAGATCGACGTGGACGCCCGGGGCGAGATCCTGGAGCTCAAGAACACCATCAACACGATGGTCGACCAGCTGTCCGCCTTCGCCGACCAGGTCACCCGGGTAGCTCGCGAGGTGGGTACGGACGGGCGGCTCGGCGGTCAGGCGCAGGTGCCCGGCGTGGCCGGAGTGTGGCGCGATCTGACCGATTCGGTGAACGGCATGGCGGGGAACCTCACCGCTCAGGTACGTAACATCGCGCAGGTCGCCACGGCGGTCGCGCGCGGTGACCTGTCGCAGAAGATCGACGTGGACGCCCGGGGCGAGATCCTGGAGCTGAAGAACACCCTCAACACGATGGTGGACCAGCTGTCCAACTTCGCGGAGCAGGTGACGCGGGTCGCCCGTGAGGTGGGTACGGAGGGCATCCTCGGCGGTCAGGCCGAAGTGCAGGGTGTGTCCGGGACGTGGAAGGACCTCACGCAGTCCGTCAACGGCATGGCGAACAACCTGACCCTCCAGGTCCGCAACATCGCCGAGGTGACCACCGCGGTCGCCAAGGGCGATCTGTCGAAGAAGATCACCGTCGATGCCAAGGGCGAGATCCTCGAACTGGTCACGACCGTCAACACGATGGTCGACCAGCTGCTGAACTTCGCCGACGAGGTGTCCCGGGTGGCCCGCGAGGTGGGTACCGAGGGGATTCTCGGCGGTCAGGCGCGGGTGCGCGGGGCGACCGGCATCTGGAAGGACCTCAGCGAGAACGTCAACCTGATGGCCAACAACCTCACCAGCCAGGTGCGCAACATCTCCCGGGTCTCCTCCGCGGTCGCCAACGGCGATCTGACGAAGAAGGTCACCGTGGAGGCGCGCGGCGAGGTCGCGGAGCTGGCCGACACGGTCAACACCATGGTGACGACGCTGTCCTCGTTCGCCGACGAGGTCACGCGGGTGGCCCGTGAGGTGGGTACGGAAGGCGAACTGGGCGGCCAGGCCCGGGTGCCGGGGGTCGCCGGTACCTGGAAGGACCTCACCGAGTCCGTGAACTCGATGGCCTCCAACCTGACCGGTCAGGTGCGGCAGATCGCCACGGTCACCACCGCCATCGCCAAGGGCGATCTGACCAAGAAGATCGACATCGACGCGCGCGGTGAGATCCAGGAGCTGAAGAACACCATCAACACGATGGTCGACCAGTTGTCCTCGTTCGCGGAGCAGGTGACCCGGGTCGCCCGCGAGGTGGGCACCGAGGGGCAGCTGGGCGGTCAGGCGCGGGTGCGGGACGTCGACGGCACCTGGCGCGACCTCACCGAGTCCGTGAACGAGATGGCCGGGAACCTGACCCGTCAGGTCCGCGCCATCGCGGCGGTCGCCACGGCGGTGACGCGCGGCGATCTGAACCTCAAGATCGATGTGGACGCGGCCGGGGAGATCCAGGTCCTCCAGGACAACATCAACACGATGATCGCGAACCTGCGCGACACGACCCTCGCCAACAAGGAGCAGGACTGGCTGAAGGGCAACCTGGCCAGGATCTCCGGTCTGATGCAGGGCCGCCGCGATCTGGACGACGTGGCCTCGCTGATCATGAGCGAGCTGACGCCGGTGGTCTCCGCGCAGCACGGCGCGTTCTTCCTGGCGATGGCCGCCGGGGACTCCGAGGAGGTCGGTCCCGACAACGGCGAGGCCGGTTCGTACGAGCTGCGGATGCGGGGGAGTTACGGCTACTCCGCGGGGTCGATGCCCACCTCATTCCGGCCCGGTGAGACGCTCATCGGGACGGCGGCCGAGGAGAAGCGGACGATCCAGGTGGACAACGTGCCGCCGGGGTATCTGAAGATCTCCTCCGGTCTGGGCGAGGCGCCGCCCGCGCATGTGATCGTGCTGCCGGTGCTCTTCGAGGGGAAGGTCCTCGGGGTGATCGAGCTGGCCTCCTTCCAGCCGTTCACCCATATCCAGCGGGACTTCCTCAACCAGCTCGCCGAGATGATCGCGACGAGCGTCAACACGATCAGCGTCAACACCAAGACCGAGAAGCTGCTGGAGCAGTCGCAGGAGCTGACCGAGCAACTGCGTGATCGCTCGCAGGAGTTGGAGAACCGGCAGAAGGCCCTCCAGGCGTCCAACGCCGAACTGGAGGAGAAGGCCGAGCTGCTGGCCCAGCAGAACCGCGACATCGAGGTGAAGAACACCGAGATCGAGGAGGCGCGGCAGGTTCTGGAGGAGCGCGCCGAGCAGCTCGCGGTCTCGATGCGCTACAAGTCCGAGTTCCTGGCGAACATGTCGCACGAGCTGCGCACCCCGCTCAACTCGCTGCTGATTCTGGCCAAGTTGCTGGCGGACAACGCCGAGGGCAATCTCTCGCCGAAGCAGGTGGAGTTCGCCGAGACGATCCACGGGGCCGGGTCCGACCTGCTCCAGCTGATCAACGACATCCTCGACCTCTCCAAGGTCGAGGCGGGCAAGATGGACGTCAGCCCGACCCGGATCGCGCTGGTCCAGCTGGTCGACTACGTGGAGGCGACCTTCCGCCCGCTCACCGCGGAGAAGGGGCTCGACTTCTCCGTACGGGTGTCGCCGGAGCTGCCCGCGACGCTGCACACCGACGAGCAGCGGCTGCTCCAGGTGCTGCGCAACCTGCTCTCGAACGCGGTGAAGTTCACCGACACCGGTGCGGTGGAGCTGGTGATCCGGCCGGCCGGCGCCGATGTGCCGAACGCGATCCGGGAGCATCTGCTGGAGGCGGGTTCGCTCCGGGACGCGGACGCCGATCTGATCGCGTTCTCGGTCACCGACACCGGGATCGGGATCGCGTCCAGCAAGATGCTGGTGATCTTCGAGGCGTTCAAGCAGGCGGACGGCACGACGAGCCGGAAGTACGGCGGCACGGGTCTCGGCCTCTCGATCAGCCGGGAGATCGCGCGGCTGCTCGGCGGCGAGATCCATGCGGCGAGCGAGCCCGGACGGGGCTCGACCTTCACCCTGTACCTGCCGTTGCACCGCGCCGAACTGCCGCCCCAGGGCTACCCCCGGTGGGTTCCGGTTCCGCCGAGGTGCTGGGCGGCGCGGGTGAGATGGGGCAGGCGCAGCCGTCGCAGGGCCAGTCGGCTCCGTACGGCGACCCGGCCAACTCCGCCGGGGTGTTCCGCAGGCGGCGCAAAGCCCTGGGGGACGCGGCCCGCAAGCCCGCGCTGCCGCCCGGGCGCACGCCGTCCGAGAGCGCCCCGCAGCAGGAGGAGTGGGTGCAGGGCAGCCAGGGCGAGAGCCAGGGGCAGGAGCAGGGAGCGGCGGCCGAGCCGGCGCCCCGGCGGACGTTCCGCTTCCGCGGCGAGAAGGTGCTCATCGTCGACGACGACATCCGTAACGTCTTCGCGCTCACCAGCGTGCTGGAGCAGCACGGGCTCTCCGTGCTGTACGCGGAGAACGGCCGTGAGGGCATCGAAGTCCTGGAGCAGCACGACGATGTGACGGTCGTGCTGATGGACATCATGATGCCCGAGATGGACGGGTACGCGACGACGACCGCGATCCGGCGGATGCCGCAGTTCGCCGGGCTGCCGATCGTCGCGCTCACCGCGAAGGCGATGAAGGGCGACCGGGAGAAGGCCATCGATTGCGGGGCTTCCGACTATGTGACGAAGCCGGTCGATCCTGATCATCTGCTTGCAGTGATGGAGCAGTGGATGCACGGAGAGTGATCGGTAATCTAACGAACTGACGTAAGTTGTTGACCGACTGTGCTCGATTGGGTGTGAACGCGCTGCATTCGGGGAACCTTCTGGTCTCCCACCGCGTTTGCGGTACGTGCACAGTGACATCGCGGTGACAGGGTGTGGTGACGGGCGGGGTGCGGCTACCATGACCGGCACAAGGACGGACGGCGTAAGGGAGTCGTCCTCTGGGGCGGCACCCGGTGCATTTCCGGGGCGAGGAGGGCGGGCCATGGTGCAGAAGGCCAAGATCCTCCTGGTCGATGACCGGCCGGAGAATCTGCTGGCGCTGGAGGCCATCCTCTCTGCGCTCGATCAGACACTGGTGCGGGCATCGTCAGGGGAGGAGGCGCTCAAAGCGCTGCTCACGGACGACTTCGCGGTCATTCTGCTGGACGTCCAGATGCCGGGCATGGACGGATTCGAGACCGCCGCGCACATCAAGCGGCGGGAGCGGACCCGGGACATTCCGATCATCTTCCTCACCGCGATCAACCATGGTCCGCACCACACCTTCCGGGGGTACGCGGCCGGTGCGGTGGACTACATCTCCAAGCCGTTCGACCCCTGGGTGCTGCGGGCCAAGGTCTCGGTCTTCGTCGAGCTGTACATGAAGAACTGCAAGCTCCGTGAGCAGGCGGCTCTGCTGCGGCTCCAGTTGGAGGGCGACGGCCACGCGGGCGGCGAGCACGAGAAGGAGCCGGCCGGTCTGCTGGCCGAACTCTCCGCACGGCTCGCGGCGGTCGAGGAGCAGGCGGAAGCGCTCTCCAAGCAGCTCGACGACGAATCCGCGGACGCGGCCGCGGTCGCGACAGCCGCTCACCTGGAGCGGAAGCTGACCGGTCTGCGCCGTGCGCTCGACGCGCTGGAGCCGGGCACCGGCGGAGGCGGGGGCGCGGGCGTCCTGCCCGCCCAGAGCTGACATCTCGGGCATCGGCTGTGAAGCGTCGTCAGTTCCCGGCCGCCCGGAGGCGACACGGACGGGTGAACCACTAGGCGAACGTGTTCACGGGCGACGACAGCGGTAACCTCGGCACCATGGCCTCACGTACGTCCGGCAAGGGTTCCCAGGGCACGGCGGGCACCACCAAACGCGTCGGCCGTACTCCGGGCCCGGCGAAGAAAGCCGCGCCCGCCAGGAAGACCGCACCGAAGAAGTCGGCGGCTCCCGCCAAGAAGGCTCCCGCGAAGAAGGCGGCGGCCAGGAAGCCCGCGCCCAAACCCGCGCCGTCACCCACCGGAGGCGTCTACCGGCTGGTGCGCGCGGTCTGGCTCGGTGCGGCACACGGCGTCGGCGCGGTGTTCCGCTCGATAGGGCGTGGCGCCAAGGGACTTGACCCCGCCCACCGCAAGGACGGGCTCGCCCTGCTGCTGCTCGGCCTGGCGCTGATCGTCGCCGCGGGCACCTGGTCCAATCTCCAGGGGCCGGTCGGCGACCTGGTCGAGATGCTGGTGACCGGCGCCTTCGGCCGGCTCGACCTGCTCGCGCCGATACTGCTGGGCGCGATGGCGGTGCGGCTCATCCTGTACCCGGAGCGGCCCGAGGCCAACGGCCGTATCGTCATCGGGCTCTCCGCGCTCGTCGTCGGGGTCCTCGGCCAGGTCCACATCGCCTGCGGTTCGCCGGGCCGCGAGGCGGGCACCGAGGCCATGCAGGACGCGGGCGGGCTGATCGGCTGGGCCACGTCCAAGCCGCTGATCTTCATGATGGGCGAGGTGCTCGCCGTACCGCTGCTGGTGCTGCTGACCGTGTTCGGGCTCCTCGTCGTCACCGCCACCCCGGTCAACGCCATTCCACGGCGACTGCGTCAGCTCGGCGTCCGCCTCGGCATCGTCGAACCCGGCCCCGAGGAGGTCGCGGGGTACGAGGACGACGACGAGCGCTACGACGAGCAGTGGCGTGAGGCGCTGCCCGAGCGGACCCGTCGGCGCGGCACCCGGCGTACGGACGCGGACCCGGTCCACGACCAGGCCGAGGAGGAGGCGCTCACCAAGCGCCGCAGGACCCGCAGGCCCTCCGCGCAGCCCGCGATGAACCGGCCGCTGGACGCGGTCGACGTCGCGGCCGCCGCCGCTGCCGCCCTCGACGGGGCCGTGCTCAACGGCATGCCCCCTCGCCGGTCGTCGCCGATCTGACCCAGGGCGTCTCCGTGGACCGGGAGCGCACCGGGACTCCCGTGCCCGGGGCCCGGGGGGCCGAGGGGGAGGAGCGCCCGAAGCCCGGAGTCCGGAAGTCCGCCCCCGCGTCCGAGGGCGGCGAGGGGCGGTCGGGCGGGGTGCCCGACCTGACCAAGCCCGCCCCCGACTCCTCGCCGGGGCTGCCCGCCCGCGCCGAACAGCTCCAGCTCTCCGGCGACATCACCTACTCCCTGCCCTCCCTCGACCTGCTGGAGCGTGGCGGCCCCGGCAAGACCCGCAGCGCCGCCAACGACCTCGTGGTCGAGTCGCTGACCACCGTCTTCACCGAGTTCAAGGTGGACGCCGCCGTCACCGGCTTCACCCGGGGGCCCACCGTCACCCGGTACGAGGTGGAACTCGGTCCCGCGGTGAAGGTCGAGAAGATCACCGCCCTGACCAAGAACATCGCCTACGCGGTGGCCAGTCCGGACGTACGGATCATCTCGCCGATCCCGGGGAAGTCGGCGGTCGGCATCGAGATCCCCAACAGCGACCGGGAGATGGTCAACCTCGGCGACGTGCTGCGCCTGGCCGAGGACGACGACCCGATGATGGTGGCCTTCGGCAAGGACGTCGAGGGCGGCTACGTCATGCACAGCCTGGCGAAGATGCCCCACATGCTCGTGGCCGGCGCCACCGGCTCCGGCAAGTCGTCCTGCATCAACTGCCTGATCACCTCGATCATGGTGCGGGCCACCCCGAGGACGTGCGGATGGTCCTCGTCGACCCCAAGCGCGTCGAGCTGACCGCGTACGAGGGCATCCCGCACCTGATCACCCCGATCATCACCAACCCCAAGAAGGCCGCCGAGGCGCTGCAGTGGGTCGTGCGCGAGATGGATCTGCGCTACGACGACCTCGCCGCCTTCGGCTACCGGCACATCGACGACTTCAACAAGGCGGTACGCGAAGGCAAGGTGAAGCTCCCCGAGGGGAGCGAGCGCGAGCTGTCCCCGTACCCGTATCTGCTGGTGATCGTCGATGAGCTGGCCGACCTGATGATGGTCGCGCCGCGCGATGTCGAGGACTCGATCGTCCGCATCACCCAGCTCGCCCGCGCGGCGGGCATCCATCTGGTGCTCGCCACCCAGCGGCCCTCGGTCGACGTGGTGACCGGTCTGATCAAGGCGAACGTGCCCTCCCGGCTCGCCTTCGCCACCTCCTCCCTCGCCGACAGCCGCGTCATCCTCGACCAGCCCGGCGCCGAGAAGCTCATCGGCAAGGGCGACGGGCTCTTCCTCCCGATGGGCGCCAACAAACCCACGCGTATGCAGGGCGCCTTCGTCACGGAGGACGAGGTCGCCGCCGTCGTCCAGCACTGCAAGGACCAGATGGCCCCGGTCTTCCGGGACGACGTCGTCGTCGGTACGAAGCAGAAGAAGGAGATCGACGAGGACATCGGCGACGACCTGGACCTGCTCTGCCAGGCCGCCGAGCTGGTCGTCTCCACCCAGTTCGGATCGACCTCGATGCTCCAGCGCAAGCTGCGGGTCGGCTTCGCCAAGGCGGGCCGGCTGATGGACCTGATGGAGTCCCGCTCCATCGTCGGGCCCAGCGAGGGTTCCAAGGCGCGGGACGTCCTGGTGAAACCCGACGAGCTCGACGGGGTGTTGGCCGTCATCCGCGGGGAATCCGCTCCCTAACGGATTCCGCTCGGTAAAGGTTTTGTGGGCAACCGTTTCGTACGGTCGTACGTCCAGTTGAAGGGAGGGACGGAACCGTGCTCCTCCCCGCAGCTCGCCCCGTCACCACCTCACCCTCACTCCCACCCCCGTTCGGCCCACTACAGGTTGACCAGTCCTCGATCGGGGCTGTCCTCCGCCCCCGCTCCGCACCGGAGCCGGAGGCGGGGACGTCCGGCGAACCCGATGGCGTACAAAGTCGTCCCTCCCGGTTGCCCCACCCTTTCGTACCCCCCTAGACTGAACATCCAGCAGGTGGCTCACGCTCGAAAGGCGCCCCCGTGTCCATCGGCAACTCCCCCGAAGACGACCGGCCTTCGATCGGTCGTGCCCTTCAGCAGGCCCGCATCGCCGCAGGTCTGACGGTCGAGGAAGTCAGCAGCTCCACCCGGGTGCGCATCCCCATCGTGCACGCGATCGAGCAGGACGACTTCTCCCGCTGCGGCGGCGACGTCTACGCCCGCGGCCACATCCGCACGCTCGCCCGTGCCGTCGGTCTCGATCCGGAACCGCTGGTCGAGGAGTACGACGCCGATCACGGCGGCCGTCCCGCCCCGACCCCCGCGGCGCCGCTGTTCGAAGCGGAACGCATCCGCTCCGAACCCCGGCGGCCCAACTGGACCGCCGCCATGGTCGCGGCCATCGTCGCCGTCGTCGGGTTCGTCGGCTTCACGCTCTTCAGCGGCGGTGACGACGAACCCTCCAGCACCGCCCAGGTCGCGGAGGGCTCCAAGCCCGACAAGACCGCGGCCAAGCCCACCGCCACCAAGCCCTCCGACCCCAAGCCCGTGCCCTCCGAGAGCGCCATCGCCGCCGCCCCCCGGGACAAGGTGACGGTCAAGCTCAGCGCGGACCGCGGCAAGAGCTGGATCTCGGTCAAGGACCACAACGGACGGCGGCTCTTCGACGGGCTGCTGCTCCAGGGCGAGTCCAAGACCTTCCAGGACAAGGAGCGCATCGACCTCGTCCTCGGCGACGCCGGGTCGATCGACCTCTTCGTCAACGGCAAGCAGGTCGAGGACCGCTTCGGTCCCGGCCAGGTCGAACGGCTCTCCTACACCAAGGGTGACCCCGAGGCCGGCTGACCCGCCGTCCCGATTCCCCTGCCGCGTCCCGACGGGCGCCCGGCCTCGTGCCGGGCGCCCGTCGGCGTTCCCGGCCCGCCCGGCTGCTACGGGGAGTAACAGCGGCGGGGGCAGGTAACCCTGCACGGCAGTGGGGTCGCCGGGACAAAGTAGTCTTGAGTCCATGCCCGAACGCCGTACCGTCGCCCTTGTCACTCTTGGCTGCGCCCGTAACGAGGTGGACTCGGAGGAGCTTGCAGGCCGCTTGGCAGCGGACGGCTGGGACCTCGTCGAGGACGCCTCGGACGCGGATGTCGCAGTCGTCAACACCTGTGGGTTCGTCGAAGCCGCCAAGAAGGACTCCGTCGACGCCCTGCTCGAAGCCAACGATCTGAAGGACCACGGCCGCACCCAGGCCGTCGTCGCCGTCGGCTGCATGGCCGAGCGCTACGGCAAGGACCTCGCTGAGGCCCTGCCGGAGGCGGACGGCGTCCTCGGATTCGACGACTACGCCGACATCTCCGACCGGCTCCAGACCATCCTCAACGGCGGCATCCACGCCTCGCACACCCCGCGCGACCGCCGCAAGCTGCTGCCGATCAGCCCCGCCGAACGGCAGGACGCCGCCGTGGCGCTGCCCGGCCACGCCCAGGAGGCGCCCGCCCCGGCCCCCGAGGACCTCCCCGAAGGCATCGCCCCGGTCTCCGGCCCGCGTGCACCGCTGCGCCGCCGGCTCGGCACCAGCCCCGTCGCCTCGGTCAAGCTCGCCTCCGGCTGCGACCGCCGCTGCTCCTTCTGCGCCATCCCGTCCTTCCGCGGCTCCTTCATCTCGCGGCGGCCCTCGGACGTGCTCCAGGAGACCCGCTGGCTGGCCGAGCAGGGCGTCAAGGAGGTCATGCTCGTCTCCGAGAACAACACCTCCTACGGCAAGGACCTCGGCGACATCCGCCTCCTGGAGACCCTGCTGCCCGAGCTGGCCGACGTGGACGGCATCGAGCGGATCCGGGTCAGCTACCTCCAGCCCGCCGAGATGCGCCCCGGCCTCATCGACGTCCTCACCTCGACGCCGAAGGTCGCCCCGTACTTCGACCTCTCCTTCCAGCACTCCTCCCCGAGCGTGCTGCGCACGATGCGCCGCTTCGGCGACACCGACCGCTTCCTGGAGCTCCTGGACACCATCCGCAGCAAGGCCCCCGAGGCCGGTGCCCGCTCCAACTTCATCGTCGGCTTCCCCGGCGAGACCGAGGCGGACCTCGCCGAGCTGGAACGCTTCCTCACCGGCGCCCGCCTGGACGCGATCGGCGTCTTCGGCTACTCCGACGAGGAGGGCACCGAGGCGGTCGGCTACGAGAACAAGCTGGACGCCGACGTCATCGCGGAGCGCCTCGCCCACATCTCCCAGCTGGCCGAGGAGCTGACCTCGCAGCGGGCCGAGGAGCGCGTCGGCGAGACCCTCCAGGTGCTCGTGGAGTCCATCGAGTCGGACGAGGACGGCGAGGTCGCGATCGGGCGCGCGGCCCACCAGGCCCCCGAAACGGACGGCCAGGTGGTCTTCACCACACGCGAGGGACTCGTGCCGGGCCGTATGGTCGAGGCAAAGGCAGTGGGCACCGAGGGCGTCGACCTGGTGGCCGAACACCACGAGCTTGCGGAGGCAGCCAGATGACGGGAGTCCCGGCATCCGCGGCAGGCGGTTCCGGCGCGAAGCCGGTCCGCGGCGGCAAGCTGGGGACTGCGGCCGTCAACCAGGCCAGCCTGTGGAACATCGCCAACATCCTCACCATGGTGCGACTGCTGCTCGTGCCCGGCTTCGTCCTGCTGCTGTTCCACAACGGCGGCTACGACCCGGCCTGGCGCTCGTTCGCCTGGGCGGCCTTCGCCATCGCCATGATCACCGACCTGTTCGACGGCCATCTGGCGCGGACGTACAACCTGGTCACGGACTTCGGGAAGATCGCCGACCCGATCGCCGACAAAGCGATCATGGGCGCGGCGCTCGTCTCGCTCTCCGTCCTCGGCGATCTGCCCTGGTGGATCACCGGCGTGATCATCGCGCGTGAGCTGGGCATCACGCTGATGCGGTTCTGGGTGATCCGGCATGCCGTGATCCCGGCCAGCCGGGGCGGCAAACTGAAGACGCTCGCGCAGGGCACGGCGGTCGGGATGTACGTCCTGGCGCTCACCGGACCCCTGGCGACCCTGCGCTTCTGGATGATGATGGTCGCCGTCGCGCTGACGGTCGTCACCGGACTCGACTACGTACGCCAGGCCGTCGTCCTGCGCCGCAAGGGCCTCGCGGCCGAGCGCGCCGCGGCGGCCGAGCGGGCCGCACAGGCCACGGAGGCCCTGCAGGCCGCGGCCGGGGGCGCGATCGGTGGCACAGCGGAGGGCACGGTCGGCGCGGGTTCCGCCGCCGGTGCCGTGGCCGGTGCGACGGACGTACGCGGAGGTGTCACCGACGTACGTGGTGGTGTGAGGGATGTACGCGGTACGGCCGAGGCGCGCGACGCCGCGGAGGCCGAGCGGTGACAGCCGCTGCCCGGGTGCTCCGGCTTCTCGGGGCGCGGGGTGAGACGCTCGCCGTCGCGGAATCGCTGACCGGCGGCCTGGTCGCCGCCGACCTGACCTCCGTACCCGGAGCCTCGCAGTCCTTCCGGGGCTCGGTGACGGCCTACGCCACCCCACTGAAGCGGGATGTCCTGGGCGTCGACGCGACCCTTCTGGCGGAGCGCGGGGCCGTGGACCCCGAGGTCGCGCTGCAGATGGCGGCCGGTGTGCGCCGGGCGCTCGACGCGGACTGGGGCGTTTCCACCACGGGCGTCGCAGGGCCGGAATCCCAGGACGGGCAGCCCGTCGGCACCGTCTACGTGGCCGTCGCCGGACCCTCCGGCGTCGAGAAAGTGACGGCTCTGCGGTTGAATGGTGAGAGGGCGGATATCCGTAGTGAGAGTGTGCGAAGCGTCCTCGAACTGCTCGCGAGCGAACTCGGTGGGAATGCGCGGGCACAGGATACGGAACAACACGGGGGGAATTGATGTTTGCAGCCCTGAGTGAACACGACATCGCTCCCCGCACGGCCGCAGCACAAGGCGGTACGGTAGGGCGTGAAGGATGCGGCTACGCGGTCCGAGGAGGGAGCCACCGATGATTCTGCTCCGTCGCCTGCTGGGTGACGTGCTGCGTCGGCAGCGCCAGCGCCAAGGCCGTACTCTGCGCGAAGTCTCCTCGTCCGCCCGGGTCTCGCTCGGTTATCTCTCCGAGGTGGAGCGGGGGCAGAAGGAGGCATCCTCCGAGCTGCTCTCCGCGATTTGCGACGCGCTTGACGTACGGATGTCCGAGCTCATGCGAGAGGTGAGCGACGAGCTCTCGCTCGCGGAGCTGGCCGAGTCGGCAGCTGCCAGTGATCCGGTCCCAGTACCGGTTCGTCCCATGCTCAATTCCGTCTCCGTCTCTTCGGTCGCAGGTGTGCCGTCGGGACGCGTGACCATCAAGGCGCCCGCGGAAGCGGTGGACGTCGTCGCCGCCTGATCCATGCGGCACTGAGCTCGACCGGAGTCCCGGTCGGCCCCTACCGGGGTCGGCCGGGACTTTTGCGTGACGGGTGTGTGAGCCGGGAGTCAGTGGGCACACGGAGGACAAGGCCCACATGACCGTTTTGCTTTATATGTGCCATCGTGGGTGATGCACTGAGACGGTCAGTGAAGCGGCTGACGGATGGGAGTAGCGCACATGTCTGTGGTCAAGAGCACGTTGTCCGAGGGTGACCTCAAGGTTGTGGGAACGGCGCTCCAGGGCGCCCTGGTCGACCTCGTCGACCTCTCCCTCGTGGCCAAGCAGGTCCATTGGAACGTGGTCGGTCCGCGCTTCCGCTCCGTGCACCTTCAGCTCGACGACGTCGTCGCCACGGCCCGGCAGCACTCCGACACGGTGGCCGAGCGCGCCTCGGCGGTCGGGGTCAACCCGGACGGGCGCGCCGGCACCGTGGCCAAGGAGACGGCCATCGCGTCCGTGCCCGAGGGCTGGATCAAGGACACCGACGCGGTGAAGATCCTGGTCGACGGGCTCGGCGTGGTCATCGGCCGGATGCGGAAGCGCATCGAGGCGACCGACGAGCCGGACCCCGTCACCCAGGACCTGCTGATCGCGCTGACGGCGGAGCTGGAGAAGCACGCCTGGATGTTCCAGGCCGAGAGCGCCTGACCCGCCCGCGCCGACCGGCGACCGCGATACGTCTGACGAACGAAGGAGCGACATCATGAGCGACGGGGCCATGGACAAGCTGAAGGGCAAGGGCAAGGAAGCGGTCGGCAAGCTGACCGGCGACCGCCGCAAGGAGGCCGAGGGCAAGGCCGACCAGGCCAAGGGCGGCGTCAAGGACGCGGCCGACGGGCTCGGTGAGCGCGCCAAGGGCGTCAAGGACTCCCTCGGCCGGGACGACGACAAGTAGTCCCGCGGCCCAGGCCGCCCAGGGTTTTCCGTGCCCCCGCCGTCTCGGCGGGGCACTCCCGCGTCCTCGGGCCCTCTCCTGTGGGGGTGGCTCTTCGGCCGGACGTTCTGGATGCACGGCCGTCGCTGCCAGGGGAAACTGCCGGAAAGGACCTCGGCCGCGGGAGGCAGCGATGATACGGCGATGCGTGCCGGCGCTGGTTCTCGGCGGGCTGTGGTGGTGGGCGGTGCTCCGGCTGGTGCTGCGCCCGGACCAGGCGGGGCTGGTGGAGGGGGCGGTGGCGGCGGGCGGCTGGGGGCTGAGCCTGTTGCCGGTGCATGTCGTGTCGGTGGTGCCGTTGGGCTCGCCGAAGGGCTCGGCCGCGGCTCCTGGGGGGCTCACCAGGGCATGGCGACGCCGCCGTTCGGCCGGAGGATCTGGCCGGTCATGAAGGCCGAGGCGTCCGAGGCCAGGTGCAGCACGGTATGGGCGACGTCCTCGGGCTCGCCGACCCGGCCCAGCGGGGAGATCCGGGCCATCGTCGCCTCCGCCCGGTGCTGCCCGGCGGCATCGTGCCGGTCGGTCATCGGCGTACGGATCCAGCCGGGAGCGACGGCGTTCACCCGTATGGCGTGCGGCCCCAGCTCCGTGGCCAGCGTCTTCGTGAGCTGCACCACGGCGGCCTTCGCGACGCTGTAGCAGAGCAGGCCCGCGCTCGCGGAGTCCACGGCCCCCGACGCCATGGTGATCAGCGAGCCGGGGGAGGAGTGGGCCGTCATGGAGCGGGCCACTTCCTGGCAGGCGTACAGCACCCCCTTGAAATTGGCCGCCAGCACGCGGTCCAGGTCCTCGTCCGCGGTCTCCAGCACGCTGCTGGTGTGCATGATCCCGGCCGCGGCGACCAGGATGTCGAGATGCCCGGCGTCGGCGACCGCGCCACGGACCCGCTCGCGGTCGGTGACGTCCAGGGGGTGGGTCCGGGCGCTGCCGCCCGCGCCGGTGATCAGGTCGTACGTCCGGCGCAGGCCGGTCTCGTCGCGGTCCGCGCAGTGCACCAGGGCCCCGGCCTCCGCGAGCAGCAGGGCGCTCGCCCGTCCGATGCCGCTCGCCGCACCGGTGACGAACGCGGCGCGGCCCGTGAGGTCGTACGCGGAGAGGGCCATGACCGGACCGTACGACCGTATCTGACGGTCCGTCAACTAGGGGGTCGGTCCCGATTGGCAGCCGGGGCACCAGTAGGTGGGCCGGTCGTCCTGGTCGGCGAGGCGGACCGGGGTGCCGCAGCGCAGACAGGGCCTGCGGGCCCGCCCGTAGACGAACAACCGCTCCTGGACGCGGTGGGGCGGGTGTGGCCGGGGGCGGCCGGTGTCCGGGGCCGGCCCGGGGGCGAGGTTCCGGCTCGGCGGGGTGCGGAGTTCGGAGGTGATCGTCGTCGTGCGGGTGGGGCGGTCACGGTTGGCGTGCAGCAGGCGCTCGGCAAGGGCGACGAGCCGGGGGAGCACGCCGTCGGGGAGGGCGCCCACGGGGAGCCATGGGGTGACGCGGGCGAGAAAGCAGAGCTCGCACTTGTAGACGTTGCCGATGCCCGCCAGATTGCGCTGGTCCAGGAGCGCTTCCCCGAGGGGGCGGTCCGGTGCGGCGAGCAGCCGGTCCAGGGCGAGGCCGGGGTCCCAGTCGGGGCCCAGCAGGTCCGGCCCCAGATGCCCCACGGCCCGGTCCTCCTCGTCGGTGCGCAGCAGTTCCAGCACGGGCAGCCGGTAGCCGACGGCGGTGTGCTCGGTGTTGCCGAGGATCGCCCGGATCTGGTGGCCGGGGCCGCCCCGCCAGCGCTCGTCCGGGGCGAACACCCGCCAGGCCCCGTCCATCCGGAGGTGGCTGTGCAGGGTCAGGCCTCCCTCGATCCGGGTCAGCAGGTGCTTGCCGCGCGCGGTGACGTCCAGGACGGTCCGGCCGGTGAGGTCGGCGGTGGCGAAGCGGGGGACGCGCAGGTCCGACCGGGTCAGCACCTGCCCCGCCAGCGCCGCGTGCAGCCGGGTGGCGGTCTGCAGGACGGTGTCTCCTTCGGGCATGCCTCCATGATGGGCGCGCGGAGGCGCCCGTGCGTCGACCCGGGTCCGCCGACCGGCCGCGGCAGGGTCCGATGACCCGGGTCAGGCCCGCAGGCGCAGGCCCCTCGGGGTGGCGAGGAAGCCGGCCGCCTCCAGCGTCCGGCCCAGGGGCGAGGTGAGGGAGGAGACGCCGTTCGTCCGCTCCACCGTCACCGTGCCCAGCGCTCCGGCGCGGGCCGAGGCGGCCAGGGCCTCGGCTGCCGCGCGCAGGGCCGGGGCCTCGGGGTCGGACGGCCAGGCCAGGAGCGTCTTGCCGCCGCGCTCCATGTAGAGCGTCAGCTCGCCGTCGACGAGGACCACCAGTGCCCCCGCCTTGCGGCCCGGTTTGTGTCCGGCGCCGTCCGGGGACTCCGGCCAGGGCAGCGCCGCGCCGTACGCGTTGGCCGGGTCGGCCGCGGCGAGCACCAGGGCCTCGGGTGCGGTGTCCGGATCCCTGCGGTCGCGGGCCGTGGAGGCCGCCCGCAGCCGGTCCACCGCCCCGTCCATCGCGAACTGGGCGGCCCCCAGCCCCTCGACCACATAGCCGCGCCGCGCCTGCCCGCTGTCCTCGAAGGCGGCCAGAACGCGGTACGTCGCGGAGAAGCCGCCCTCCACGCCCTCCGCCTGCACCGCGCCGCGGGTCACCACGCCGTGCCGGTCGAGGAGGGTCCGGGCCAGGGCGTGCGCGCGGTGGGTGCGCTCCGGCTCGACCGGGGGGAGCAGGGACCACCGGCCCGACACCGTCGGCGGGCCGGTCCGGGACGCGGTCCTGGCGACGGCGGTGAGCGAGCCGTAACGCCCGCGTGGGACGCTGCGCCGGGAGCGGTGGGCGGTGGAGCCCGCCGTCCGCCCGGAGCCCAGGAGCGAGCGCAGCGGGGCCAGGGTGTCGTTGGTGAGCCGCCCGGACCAGGCCAGGTCCCACAGGGCGTCGGCCAGCTGCTGGTCCGTGCAGTCCGGGTGGGTGGTGGCCCGGACCTGGTCGGCGATCTGGCGGAAGAAGAGGCCGTATCCGCCGGAGAGCGTGGTGAGCACGGACTCGTGGAGCGCCGACAGCTCCAGCGGGTGCGGGGGAGGCAGGAGCAGCGGTGCGCTGTCGGCGAGGTAGAGGGAGACCCAGCCGTCCTTGCCGGGCAACGCCCCCGCCCCCGCCCAGACGACCTCGCCCGTGGTGGTGAGCTCGTCGAGCATCGCCGGGGTGTAGCCGAGGACCCGGCTCGGCAGGATCAGCTTCTCCAGTGCCGACGCGGGCACCGGCGCGCCCTGGAGCTGCTCGACGGCGCGGGCCAGCCCGTCGATGCCCCGCAGCCGGTGGGAGCCGAAGTGCTGCCACTGGGGGAGGAAGGAGGCCAGGGCCGCGGGCGGGACGGGCTCCAGCTCCTGGCGGAGCGCCGCCAGCGAACGGCGCCGGAGCCGGCGCAGCACGGTGGCGTCGCACCATTCCTGGCCGATGCCCGCCGGGTGGAACTCACCCTGGACGGTCCTGCCGGAGGCCGAGAGGCGTTGCAGCGCGCCGTCGGTGACGGCGGTCCCGAGCCCGAAGCGTTCGGCGGCCCGGGCGGCGGTGAACGGGCCGTGGGTCCGTGCGTACCGGGCGAGGAGGTCGCCGAGCGGGTCCTTCACCGGCTCGGTGAACGCCTCGGGGACGCCGACCGGAAGCGCGGTGCCCAGGGCGTCGCGCAGCCGGCCCGCGTCCTCGATCGCCGCCCAGTGGTCGGCACCGGCGATCCGGACCTGGATCGCCCGGCGGGCCGTCGCCAGCTCCGGCGCCCAGGACGGCTCGGCGCCCCGCTCGGCCAGCTCGGCTTCGGTCAGCGGTCCGAGCACGCGCAGGAGGTCGGCGACCCCTTCGACGTCCTTGACGCGCCGGTCCTCGGTGAGCCACTGGAGCTCCCGCTCCAGCTCGGTCAGGACCTCGGGGTCGAGCAGCTCGCGCAGCTCCGCCTGGCCCAGCAGCTCGGCCAGGAGATGGGAGTCCAGGGAGAGGGCGGCGGCGCGGCGCTCGGCGAGCGGTGAGTCGCCCTCGTACAGGAACTGCGCCACATAGCCGAAGAGGAGCGAGCGGGCGAAGGGCGAGGGCTCCTGGGTGGTCACCTCGACCAGCCGGACCCGGCGCGCCTCCAGATCGCCCATCAGTTCCGTGAGCCCGGGGACGTCGAAGACGTCCTGGAGACATTCGCGGACGGCCTCCAGAACGATCGGGAAGGAGCCGAACTCCGAGGCGACCTGCAGCAGCTGGGAGGCTCGCTGGCGCTGCTGCCAGAGCGGGGTGCGCTTGCCGGGGGAGCGCCGGGGCAGCAGCAGGGCGCGCGCGGCGCACTCCCGGAACCGGGCGGCGAACAGGGCCGATCCGCCCACCTGGTCGGTGACGATCTGCTGGACCTCGCCCTGGTCGAAGACGACGTCCGCCGCCGCCACCGGGGGCTGGTCGCTGTCGAACGCCAGAGCTTCCGGCGGGGGAGCGTCCTTCCCGGCGTCGGAGGTCCCCGGAGGGTCGAAGTCGAGCAGATCCAGGCCCATCATGTCCGCGTCGGGCAGTCGCAGCACGATCCCGTCGTCGGCGTGCATGACCTGGGCGTCCATGCCGTAGCGCTCACCGAGGCGGGCGGAGAGTGCGAGTGCCCAGGGGGCGTGCACCTGGGCGCCGAAGGGGAGTGCACGACGACCCGCCAGTCGCCCAGCTCGTCCCGGAACCGCTCGACCAGGATGGTCCGGTCGTCCGGCACATGGCCGCAGGCCCGGCGCTGCTCGTCCAGATAGGCCAGGATGTTGTCCGCCGCCCAGGCGTCGAGGCCGGCGGCGAGCAGCCGCAGCCGGGCATCCTCCTCGGACAGGCCGCCGATCTCCCGGAGGAACGCCCCCAGGGCTCGGCCGAGCTCCAGCGGGCGGCCCAGCTGGTCGCCCTTCCAGAACGGCAGCCGCCCCGGAACGCCCGGGGCGGGTGAGACGAGGACGCGGTCCCGGGTGATGTCCTCGATCCGCCAGGACGTGGTGCCCAGGGTGAAGACGTCGCCGACGCGGGACTCGTAGACCATCTCCTCGTCCAGCTCGCCGACCCGGCCGCCGCCCTTCTTCGGGTCCGCCCCGGCGAGGAAGACCCCGAAGAGACCGCGGTCCGGAATCGTGCCGCCCGACGTGACCGCGAGCCGCTGCGCGCCGGGGCGGCCCGTGACCGTACCCCCCACGCGGTCCCACACCACCCGCGGGCGCAGCTCCGCGAAGGCGTCGGAGGGATACCGCCCGGCGAGCATGTCGAGGACGGCGGTGAACGCCGACTCGGGCAATGAGGCGAACGGGGCGGCCCGTCGCACCAGGGCCAGCAGGTCGTCGGCCTGCCAGCTGTCCAGGGCCACCATGGCGACCAGCTGCTGCGCCAGGACGTCCAGCGGATTGGCCGGGATGCGCAGCGCCTCGATGGCCCCTTCGCGCATCCGCTCGGTGACCACGGCGGCCTGCACCAGATCGCCCCGGTACTTCGGGAAGACCACTCCCGTCGAGACCGCGCCCACCTGGTGTCCGGCCCGGCCCACCCGCTGCAGCCCTGAGGCGACGGAGGGCGGGGACTCCACCTGGACCACCAGGTCGACCGCGCCCATGTCGATGCCCAGCTCCAGGCTGGAGGTGGCCACCACGGCGGGCAGCCGGCCCGCCTTGAGGTCCTCCTCCACCTGGGCGCGCTGCTCCTTGGAGACCGAGCCGTGGTGGGCGCGGGCCAGCAGGGCGGGAGCACCCTTGCCCGCCCCGGACTGGGCCATGATCTCGGCGGGCGCGTGCGCCTCCGGCAGCGCGGGGGCCGGGTCGTCGGGGTCGAAGGCGGTACCGGTCACCCGCTCGTAGGCGATCTCGTTCAGCCGGTTGCACAGGCGCTCCGCCAGTCGCCGGGAGTTGGCGAAGACGATGGTGGAGCGGTGCGACTGGACGAGATCGGCGATGCGCTCCTCGACATGCGGCCAGATCGAGGGCTTGTCCGCCTGGCCGGAGTCACCGTCGGTCGCGGGGGAGCCGCCCAGCTCGCCCAGATCCTCGACCGGGACGACGACCGAGAGGTCGAACTCCTTGGTGGACCGGGGCTGGACGATCTCCACCTTGCGCTGCGGCGACAGGAAGCGGGCCACCTCGTCGACCGGCCGGACCGTCGCGGACAGGCCGATGCGCCGGGCGGGACGGGCCAGCAGCTCGTCGAGCCGCTCCAGGGAGAGGGCGAGGTGGGCGCCCCGCTTCGTCCCGGCGACCGCGTGCACCTCGTCGAGGATCACCGTCTCGACGCCCGCCAGCGCGTCCCGGGCGGAGGACGTCAGCATCAGGAACAGCGATTCGGGCGTGGTGATCAGGATGTCCGGCGGCCTGGTCACCATGGAGCGCCGCTCGGCCGGCGGGGTGTCCCCGGACCGGATACCGACGCGCACCTCGGGCTCCGGCAGGCCCAGGCGCACCGACTCCTGGCGGATGCCGGTCAGCGGCGAGCGGAGATTGCGCTCGACGTCGACCGCCAGGGCCTTGAGGGGAGACACGTACAGCACACGGCAGCGCTTCTTGGCGTCGGCGGGCGGCGGCTCGGCGGCCAGCCGGTCCAGCGAGGCGAGGAACGCGGCCAGCGTCTTGCCGGAACCGGTCGGCGCGACCACCAGGACGTCACTGCCCGCGCCGATGGCCCGCCAGGCGCCCTCCTGCGCGGCGGTGGGCGCGCTGAAGGCCCCGGCGAACCAACTGCGGGTCGCCGGCGAGAACGCGTCGAGCGCTGATCCGGTCATGTCCCCCATCGTGCACCCCGCCACTGACAACGGGCCGGTGACACCGCACGCGGTGGCCCGCCCGGCCGGTCGCGCACGCCCCGGACCTGCGAGAATGGCCCCATGGCGGGAACGGACGGCGTGGCGGAGTGGGCACGGCACTGGCAGTACGCCGCGTTGCCCGACCTCGATCTGCTGCGCGCCCGGTACGTTCGCCACACCTTCCCCCGGCACAGCCACGAGGGCTATGTCTTCGGGGCGGTCACCGGCGGGGTGGAGGACGTGGGGCTGCCGGGCGGCACGGTCCACGCGGTCCCCGGCACCGTCGTCATGATCAACCCGGAGGTGCCGCACACCGCACGCTCCGGGGCGCCGGAGGGCTGGACGTACTCCACGCTCTACCCCTCGGCCCAGGTCATCAACGACATCGCGGCCGAGGTGACGTCCCTGCGGGGTACGGTCGGCTTCGCCGAGACCCGGGTGACCGATCCCCACGCCTCCCGGCTGATCACCGAGGTGCACCGGGCGGCCGAGGAGGGCAACGCGCTGGCGGCCGACAGCCTGCTGCGGATCCTGGTCACCCGGCTCCTCACGCGGCACGGCAGCGCGTTGCCCGGGCTGAATGCGCACGCCGGGGGCGCGCGGAACGCCGTACGCGCCCGTGCTGTGCTGGAGGAGCGCATGGTCGACCCGCCCACGCTGGAGACGCTCGCCGCCGAGCTGGGCACCGGCCCGTTCGCGCTGCTCAGGGCCTTCAAGAAGGAGTACGGGATGCCGCCCCACACCTGGCTCACGGACGCCCGGGTGCGCAGGGCCCGCCGCATGCTCGACGCCGGGGTCACCCCGGCCGAGGCCGCGACCGCCGTCGGCTTCACGGATCAGCCGCACCTCAACCGGCACTTCACCCGGATCGTGGGCGTGCCGCCGGGCGCGTACCAGCGCGAGCGTGGATTGCCGCGCCCCGGCCGGTGACAGCGGGAACGCACTGGACGTACGGGGCGCGCCGGGCACCGGACGTACCGGTCGGGCGTGCAAGAACGTACAAGACCGGGCCGGGCGTACCCCCGTAGCGTTCCGGACGTGGCAGAACAGACAGCACTCCCAGAGAGCACCGGCACGCCCGGTGCCATATCCGCCGGTCCGCCCGGACCGGCGGCCGAGGACCGACCCGACAAGCCGGACGCGGCCGTCGTCCGGGACGCGCTCGGCGTCGGCATCGCCGTCGGCCTCTCCGGCTTCGCCTTCGGCGTCACCTCCGCCGGATCCGGCCTCAGCCTGCTCCAGACCTGTGTCCTGAGCCTTCTCGTCTTCACCGGAGCCTCGCAGTTCGCCCTGGTCGGGGCGCTGGCCGCGGGCGGCAACCCGTACACCGCGGCGGCCGGGGCGTTCTTCCTGGGCATCCGGAACGCGTTCTACGGTCTGCGCCTCTCCCAGCTGCTCGCCCTTCCCCGCGCGGTACGGCCGTTCGCCGCCCACTGGGTCATCGACGAGACGACCGCGGTCACCCTGCCCCAGCCCACCCGGCGGGCCGCGCGCATCGGCTTCACGGTCACCGGACTCACCCTGTACGTGCTGTGGAACCTCACCACCCTGGTCGGCGCTCTGGGCGCCGAGGCGCTGGGCGACACCGACGCGTGGGGTCTCGACGCGGCGAGCCCCGCGGTGTTCCTCGCGCTGCTCGCGCCGATGCTCAGGAGCACCACCGAACGCGTCACCGCGGGACTGGCCGTCGTCCTCGTTCTGACCCTGCTGCCCGTGCTGCCCGCGGGGGTGCCCGTCCTGCTGTCGGCGCTCGCCGCGCCCGTCGTCCTCTTCCTCATGGGACGGACGAAGCGGGGACCGGGCGACGGGCAGGGTTCGAACGGTGCGGTGACACAGCGGAAGAAGGGTGAGCGGCGCTCATGAACGTCTGGATTGCCATCGGACTGACCGTGGCGGGCTGCTACCTCGCCAAACTCCTGGGCCTGCTGGTGCCCGCGGGCGTACTGGAGCGTCCGCTCGTCCAACGGATGGCCGCCCTGCTGCCCGTGGCACTGCTGGCGGCACTCACCGCGCAGCAGACCTTCGGCGACGGCCAGCAGCTCGTCCTCGACGCGCGTGCCGCCGGTCTCGGCGCGGCGGCACTCGCCCTGGTGCTTCGCGCTCCCTTCCTGGTCGTCGTCGGCGCGGGCGTCGTGGTCACGGCGGGTGTACGGGCGCTGGCCTGAGCAGGGGCCGTACCTCCTGTGCGGCCCGCCGCGGTGGTCAGCGGAGCGGGCGGCCGTACGCGCGCAGCGTCTCCAAGGCTCTGAGCGTCACCAGCGGGCGCCCTTCCAGCGCGGTCCCCGGCGCCCACCGGCGCCAGGTCACGGGCCAGCCGCCGTCCTCCTGCTGCTCGGCCTCCAGATGGTCGAGCGAGCGCTCCAGCTCCTCGTCGGTGAACCAGCGGCGGGCCAGGGACCCGGGCGTACGGGCGTAGTCGTGCGGGAAATGGTGCTCACCGGGGGCGTAGCCCGTCGCCACCGGGCACTCCGCCCGCCGGGACGGGTCGAGCACCGCGAGCCGCTGCTCGCGCACCAGCCGGCCGAGGCGGTCCGCGGCCGCCTCGGCGCGGGCCCGGTCCGGGACGCCGTCCAGGAAGGCGACCGCGGCCTCGACCTCGTAGGGGTGTGACTGCTCCAGAGCCTCGACGGCGCTCCAGCAGAAGTCCGTCGCCCGGAACAGCCAGGCGTTCCACACCTGATTGCCGTGCAGCAGTCCGACGACCGGCCCGGTCGCGAGCAGCTCCGCGGGCGGGTCGTCCTCGATCGGGATGAACGGGGCCGCGGGATAGCCACGCTGCGTGGGCAGCAGAGCGGGCAGCGCGCCTTCTTTGGTCGATACATCGGTCAGAAAGCGGCAGATCCGTTCAACGCGCTGTCCGTCGCAGCGGTCGATCGAGTCGAGAACGCTCAGTGCGTGGGCGGTGTGCAGCGGCTGGCTGACCGGACCCCGGAGATCGGGTTCCAGCGCGTGACCGTAACCGCCGTCCTTGTTGAGGTAGGCGGTCAGGGCCGTCTCGACGGCGTCGGGGTCTCCGCCCAGGAAGGCGTGGGCGAACCTCCTCTGTTCGAGGACGCGGGCGGTGAGCCAGATGAACTGCTCGGCACGGGCGAGGGTGTGTGCTCCGGTTCCAGCCATGGACCGACCGTAGAGGGCGAAAGGGGCCGGGCACATGCCAGGTGGACCTGCTGCACTCTCAGGAGCGGGATACTGGTGGCATGCGGTTGACGATTTTCTGGGAGCGGATGGCCGACCACTTCGGTGCGGCGTACGCGGACTCCTTCGCCCGTGACCATGTGATGGCCGAACTCGGCGGTCGCACGGTGCACCAGGCCCTGGACGCGGGCTGGGACGCCAAGGACGTCTGGCGCGGGGTCTGCGCGGCCATGGACGTCCCGGCGGACAAGCGCTGAACGTCCCACGAACGTTCAGGACGGCCCCTGACGTTCGTGGCTGCCCCGGCGGACACGAGCTGAGCATGTGAGACCCCGTTCTCGGCGGGAGCGGAGCCGGAGCGGCCGGTTCGAGGCGGGGGACCGGCTGTCCGTGGCGTAGGCGAGACTTGTCCCGTGTCATCGACAGACGAGAGCGCCCCGGCCCAGCCGCCCGCCTCCCCGCCCGCTCCGCCGGCCGCCCCACCCGCGTCGCCGTCCGGATCCGGCGGGGTCCGTATGCCCGGCTGGCTGCCGCGTGCGATGGTGCTGGCCCTGGCGCTCTACGCGTGCTTCCAGCTCGGCAGTTGGGCGTTCGACCAGCTCATCGGGTTGCTGACGAACATTCTGATCGCGTTCTTCCTCGCGCTCGCCATCGAGCCCGCGGTCGGCCGGATGGCGGCTCGCGGCATGCGCCGCGGACTCGCCACGTTCCTCGTCTTCCTCGGTGTGACGATCTTCGGCGTCGGATTCGTGGTGCTGCTCGGGTCGATGCTCGCGGGTCAGATCGTCGACATGGTCGACGAGCTGCCCAAGTACATCGACTCGGTGATCAACTGGGTCAACCAGACCTTCCGTACCGAACTCTCCCGGGTCGAGGTCCAGGACAGCCTGCTGCACTCCGACTGGCTGCAGAAGTACGTCCAGAACAGCGCCACCGGAGTGCTCGACGTCTCCACCACGGTGCTGGGCGGGCTGTTCCGGCTGCTGACGATCTTCCTGTTCTCCTTCTACTTCGCGGCCGACGGCCCCGGCTCCGCCGCGCCCTGTGCTCCGTCCTGCCGCCGGCCCGGCAGACCGAGGTGCTGCGCGCCTGGGAGATCGCGGTCGACAAGACCGGTGGCTACATCTACTCGCGCGGTCTGATGGCGCTGATCTCCGGCGTCGCGCACTACATCCTGCTGGTCATCCTCGAAGTGCCCTACGCCCCGGCGCTCGCGGTCTGGGTCGGGCTCGTCTCGCAGTTCATCCCCACCATCGGCACGTATCTCGCGGGCGCCCTGCCCATGCTGATCGCCTTCACGGTCGACCCCTGGTACGCGCTGTGGGTGCTCGGCTTCGTCGTGGTCTACCAGCAGTTCGAGAACTATGTGCTCCAGCCCAAGCTGACCGCGAAGACCGTCGACATCCATCCCGCGGTCGCCTTCGGATCGGTCATCGCCGGCACGGCCCTGCTCGGTGCGGTCGGCGCGCTGGTCGCCATCCCCGCGATCGCCACGCTCCAGGCGTTCCTGGGCGCCTATGTGAAGCGGTACGACGTCATGGACGACCCGCGCGTGCAGGGGGAAGCAGCCGTGCGCCCGGGAGGCCGCTGCCGTCGCGCATGCGCCGCCTGCTGCAAGGGCCCAGGGCCGGCGGCCGCGGGTGAACGGAGGGGCGTCGGGCGGGCCGCGTCAGCGGTAGCCGGGCCCGTTCGGCGAGAACGGCCGCGTCAGCGGTAGCCCGTCACGTCGGCCGGGAGGCCCGGGTCCTGGACCTCGGTCAGATAGCGCCAGGCGTCCGGCCGGTCCCCGTCCACGTCGGTGAAGCCGTACACCTGGGCGAGCTGCCCGCTGGAGAGCGACCTGCCGTTCCAGCGGGCCACCTCGGGATCGCCCGCGAGGGCGGCCACGGCGCGGCCGACGTACGCGGGTGACTCGGAGATCGCGAAGTGGGGTGCGTGGGCGACGGCGTCGCGCCAGGCCGCCTCGGTCACCCCGTGGGCCTGGAGCATGGCCTCGGACCTGAGCCAGCCCGGGGTGAGCGCCACGGCCGTCGCATCGTGCGGCGCGAGTTCATGGCCGAGGGCGAAGGCCATCCGGTTCACCGCGGCCTTCGCCAGGTCGTAGAAGAACGAGACGCGGTAGTGGGACGCGTTGTACTCGTCCGTCCCGTCGGTCATCTCGACGACCAGCCCGCCCGGTGTCTCGATCAGCAGCGGCAGCGCGAAGTGACTGGTGATGGCGTGGGTGTCGACGGCCAGCCGCAGGGTGCGCAGTCCGGTGTCGAGCGACGACTCCCACACCGGCTTGTCCCACTCGATCTCCGCGCCCCAGATGTCGTTCACCAGGATGTGCAGGGCTCCCTGCTCGCTCGCGATCCGGGCCACGAGCGCCCTGACCCGGTCGGGGACCAGATGGTCGACCTGGACGGCGATCCCCCGTCCGCCCGCCGCGTCGACCAGGGCCGCGGTCTCCTCGATCGTCTCGGGCCGGTTCATCTCGGAGCGCTCGGATCCGCTGGTGCGGCCGGTCACGTACACGGTCGCCCCGGCGGCGCCGAGCTGGACGGCGATGCCCCGCCCGGCCCCGCGGGTGCCACCGGCGACGAGCGCCACACGACCGGCCAGGTCGGGGCCGGGGTGCTGCCCGCGGTCGGGTGTTCCGGGCTCCGTAGTCGCTCCCATACCGACCGAATATAGGGCGATGCACCCAGGTGCGCAGGTGATCGGCGGCCTGGCCGGGCCGCCGGGTCAGGGCGTCGGGTCAGGACAGGACGCGGTAGGTCACATGGGTCACCGCGTCCCCGTTGCGCGTTTCGACCTGCTCGAGGTCCAGCGGCGGTACGCCGTCGAAGAGGCGGGTGCCGGCGCCGAGCGTGAACGGCACGATGTGCAGCCGCAGCTCGTCGACCAGGCCCGCGGCGAGGTACTGGTTGATGGTCCGCGCGCCGCCGTGGATCGACACGTCGCGGTCTCCGGCGGCCTCGCGGGCCCGACGGAGCCCGGACTCGATGCCGTCGGTGACGAAGTGGAACGTGGTGCCGCCGTCCATCGGCTGCGGGTCGCGCGGATGGTGGGTGAGCACGAAGACGGGGGCGTGGTACGGGGGATTGTCGCCCCACCAGCCCTTCCAGTCGCGATCCCACGCGCCCCGTACGGGGCCGAACATGTTGCGGCCCATGATGAAGGCGCCGACCGTCTCCAGCCGGTCGAGCTCGGCCTGGCGCAGCTCCGGCGTCGCGAACATCCACGAGTGCAGCCGGTCGCCCCAGCCGTCGCCGCCGTCCTCGCCGAACGGGCGCTGTTCGCTCTGATCGAGCCCGGCCGAGTATCCGTCCGCCGAGATCGAGAGGTCGCAGGTGACCCTGCCTGAATGTCCGGTCATGATGCCGTCCTCCTGTGGCGACCGTGCGGCGCCCGCGGGGTGAACCGCCCGATGCGGCTGTCACGGGGTAGACCGCCGGGGGCCCGGGAACTCATCGTGCCACCGCGCCGCCGCACCCGCGTGTGCGCTTGACACGGAAATCGAACATCCATTCTGATGGGATTCCGGCCGGGTTTTCCCGGGCCCGGCCGTGGAGTTGTCCACAGGTCGGGAGGACGTCGAGGCCCATTGTCAGTGGCAGGGGTTAGCGTCTGTGACGTGAAGCGATCGACTCAAGCAAATCGGGTGGAACCCATGGCAGGAACCGACCGCGAGAAGGCGCTGGACGCCGCGCTCGCACAGATTGAACGACAGTTCGGCAAGGGCGCGGTGATGCGCCTCGGTGAGCGGCCGAACGAGCCCATCGAGGTCATCCCCACGGGATCGACCGCCCTCGACGTCGCCCTCGGCGTCGGCGGTCTGCCGCGCGGCCGTGTGGTGGAGGTGTACGGACCGGAGTCCTCCGGTAAGACGACGCTGACGCTGCACGCCGTGGCGAACGCGCAGCGCCTGGGCGGCTCGGTGGCCTTCATCGACGCCGAGCACGCCCTCGACCCCGAGTACGCGAAGAAGCTCGGCGTCGACATCGACAGCCTCATCCTGTCTCAGCCGGACAACGGTGAGCAGGCGCTGGAGATCACCGACATGCTGGTGCGCTCGGGCGCGCTGGACCTGATCGTCATCGACTCCGTGGCGGCCCTGGTGCCCCGTGCGGAGATCGAGGGCGAGATGGGCGACTCGCACGTGGGTCTCCAGGCCCGGCTGATGAGCCAGGCCCTCCGCAAGATCACCAGTGCGCTCAACCAGTCCAAGACCACCGCGATCTTCATCAACCAGCTCCGCGAGAAGATCGGCGTGATGTTCGGCTCCCCGGAGACCACGACCGGTGGCCGGGCGCTGAAGTTCTACGCCTCGGTGCGCCTCGACATCCGCCGGATCGAGACGCTGAAGGACGGCACCGACGCGGTCGGCAACCGCACCCGCGTCAAGGTCGTCAAGAACAAGGTCGCCCCGCCGTTCAAGCAGGCGGAGTTCGACATTCTCTACGGCCAGGGCATCAGCCGTGAGGGCGGACTGATCGACATGGGCGTGGAGCACGGCTTCGTCCGCAAGGCCGGTGCCTGGTACACGTACGAGGGCGACCAGCTCGGCCAGGGCAAGGAGAACGCCCGCAACTTCCTCAAGGACAACCCCGACCTCGCCAACGAGATCGAGAAGAAGATCCTGGAGAAGCTGGGCGTCGGCGTCCGCCCGGACGCCGACGCGGGCGAGCCCGCCGCCGACGCGGCTGCGGCACCGGCGGCCGACGCGGCGGCGAAGCCGGCGACCACCGCGACCACCAAGGCCAAGCCGGCCAAGACCGCGGCGGCCAAGAGCTAGGCCGTGACGCGTCGTACGGAGTGGCCGGACAGCCCTGCCGAGCCCGGCGGCGACGCCGGATCCGGCTACGGGCCCACCGACGCGTCCGCCGCCGCGCGGGGGCGGCAGCGGGCGACGTCGGGGCGCGGTCCGGGCGCCGCTCACGCGAGGGAGCGGGCGCCGGGAGCGGATTCGGCGAGGGAGCGGGCCGCCGTGCTCGCTCCGGCACCAGAAGCAGCGGCTCCCCTTCCTCGTCGAGGGCCGAGAAAGGGGAGCCGCGTGACCCGGTCGAGCGGGCGCGCAATATCTGCCTGCGGCTGCTCACCGGAACGCCGCGGACGCGTCAACAGCTCGCGGACGCCCTGCGCAAGAGGGAGATCCCGGACGAGGCGGCCGAGGAAGTGCTCGCCCGCTTCGAGGACGTCGGGCTGATCGACGACGCGGCGTTCGCCGGGGCTTGGGTGGAGTCCCGGCACCACGGCCGGGGGCTCGCGCGCCGTGCCCTCGTCCGTGAGCTGCGGACGAAGGGCGTGGACTCCGCCGTGATCGACGAGGCGGTCGGACAGCTCGACCCGGACCAGGAGGAGGAGATGGCGCGCGAGCTCGTGGCCCGCAAGCTCCGCTCCACACGGGGCCTGGACCGGGACAAGCGGCTGCGCCGCCTGGCGGGGATGCTCGCCCGCAAGGGATACGGGGAGGGATTGGCCCTGAGGGTGGTGCGTCAGGCGCTGGAGGAGGAGGGCGAGGACACGGAGGGCCTGGACGAGCCTTTCTGACGCCGTTGCTCTGACCCCGACGCTCTGACCCCGACGCTCTGACGCCGTTGCTCTGACATCAGTCCTCTGACATCAGGCCTTGTCCGGCGCTACTGTCCGGCCAGGGAGGCGCGGCGGATGGTGGCGTCGACGAGCGCCAGGGCATCGGCGGCGGTGCGGCCGGGATGGCGGTTCCAGGGGCCGATCAGCCCGGGCCACCCCTGCGCGCGCAACTCCGTGATCAGCCAGGCGCCGGCCCGGTCCACGGTGTCGAGGGAGCCGTAGCCGAGGCGGTGCGCGGAGATCATCGCGCCGCAGACACAGCGTGCTCCCCGGGCGTTCCGCAGCCGGTACGGCGTGTTCTGCCAGCCCCACTCGGCCAGGATCTGCCGTGCGTGGCCGAGATGGGCCGAAGGGCGCAGATCGCTCTGCCCGACCCGCCGCCAGAGGTGGACGCGGTCGGGCAGCATCGCCCCCAGGCGTCCGGGCAGCGGGCGCTCGTGCGGAGGCGGCGCGGGGAGAGCGCGCAGGGTGTCGTCGATCAGCCGGTCCACGGGCACGGACAGCAGGTCCCGCCAGTCGGAGGGCCTCGCAGGTCCGCTGGCGGCAAGACCGGTGGGGACGGGGGCGGGCTCGGCGGCGGTGTGCTCCCAGCCCGTGACGATCTGCTGCCACGCCTCGGTGTCGTGCAGCCGGGCAGCCTGGCCGTCGAGCTGATCAGGGGTGAGGACAGCGGTCGCCATATGCGCTTATCTCCGTACATTTCGGTCCTCTGTGTGAGGCGAATGTCGGTCACGCGCGGCGATTGCTCCAGTGGAACGTGGCGTTCGGGTGTGTGGCAGCAGAAATCCGGCGTCCGGCACCTGGGCTCCGGTGCCGGACACCGGCGGGACGACTGCCAGGCTGCGGGGCCGGGTGTCAGGCGGCGGTGACCGGGAGTCCCGCCGCGCGCCACGCCTGGAAGCCGCCGATCAGATCGGTGGCCCGGTGCAGTCCCAGCTGCCGCAGCGAGACGGCCGCGAGGCTGGAGGCATACCCCTCGTTGCAGATGACGACGACCTGGAGGTCGTGGCCGACCGCCTCGGGTGCGCGGTGGCTGCCCTGGGGGTCGAGCCGCCATTCCAGTTCGTTGCGTTCGACGACCAGAGCGCCGGGGATCAGGCCGTCCCGGTCGCGGAGGGCCGCGTACCGGATGTCCACGAGCAGGGCCCCGGCCTCCGCGGCTGCGGCGGCCTCGCGCGGGTCGATCCGGTCGTAGCCGGCCCTGACCCGCTCCAGCAGCTCGTCGATGCCCACCGGGACAGGGGCGTCCGTGCTTCGGTTCTCGCTCACTGCCAGTCCTCGGGGCTCTCGGTCTGCTCCAGCCGGAGCACGGCACCGGTGCGGCTGAACCGGCGGATCCGCGGCAGCGGCGGGTAGTAGGCATGGACGGAGACGGCGTGCACGTCCTCGGACTCGTTGAGGACCTCGTGGACGTGGTTCTGCCCGAAGGCCCGGCCGTGACCGGCCGCCAGCTCCCTCGACCGGTCCACGCCGTCCGTCAGCTCCAGCGTCTTCCAGCCGTCGGTGGGCAGCCGCACGGCCAGCGCGTGCTCCTTGAGGGCACCGGCCGCCGTCGTGAACGCGCCGATCGAGTCCGCGTGATCGTGCCAGCCCGTACCGCTGCCGGGCGGCCAGCCGATCAGCCACGCCTCGCTGCCGCCGGGGCCGTCGAGCCGGATCCAGGTGCGGCCCTCCGGATCGAGGGGCAACGAGGCGATGAGCGCCTCGTCCCGGGCGGTGCGGCGGACGAACTCCAGCAGCTCCGCGATCGTCGGCGCGGCATCGGAGGAGGAGAGGGAGGAGGAAGCGGAGGGTGCGGCGGCAGAAGGAGAAGGCACCGAGCCGGCCGTGGGCACGGCGGAGTGAGCGGAAGACACGAGGACCGTCCTGAGAGTTCGCGCGGGGTCCCGGCCGTGCGGAAAAGGGGCACGGACCGGCAGAGGGAGGCGATTCAGCAGGACGGGCGACACACGCAGCCCGCGTAACGGACGAGGTCCATATGGACCCTCCGCCACAGGCGCACATCGGTGTCGGTCATGATCTGGAGTACACCACGCGTGCCCGTGACGGTCAATGTGCGTCCGCGGGTGAGGCAGATGTGCGGCGGACGACGGACCACCGGTCAGCGGTGCCCGGCGGTCCCCTCGGCGTGAACCCGCGCCGGGCCCCCCTTCTCGCCCCTGCTCTCCGGACCGCCGCTCTCCTCGTCCCCCGCCGCGCGCTCCCGTTCACCGCGGGGCGCACCGCCCAGCGCGGCCTGCGCCGCGGTGAACAGCTCCGCGGGCCGTACGCCGCCGAAGGCCGCCACCAGATGCCCGTCCGGCCTGACCAGCAGCACGGTATGGGCCGACGCCCCCGGATAGCTCTCGGTGACCAGAAGCTCCGTCGTACCGGGGAGCGCCGCCACGGCGTCCGTGAGGCGGGGCATGACTCCCGCGGTCTGCCAGTGCCGCCGGTCCCAGACGCCGGTCCCCGGCGCGACCAGGATCACCAGCGGATGGCCCTGCCCGAGCCGCTCCCGCAGCCGTGTCGTCGTTCCGTCCGGCGCGGTCACGCTCACATCGGCGACCGGCGCACCGGGGGCGTACCGACAACGGTGTGCGCCTCGGCGTGCGGTGGTGAAAGGGGGAGTGCGAGTACGAAGGGGGCGCACCCAGTGCTCCGCGGCCCAGGTGGCCGTCGGCGAGGAGGGTGTCGTGACCGCGTGCGGCGCCCGGGACCAGGGTCCGCAGACCGCCTCCGCCGCGCAGTATCGGCAGCGACTGATCTGCGGCGCGCAACCGGGCGGCCACGGCGGCCCGCCGCTCCGCCTGGTAGCTGTCGAGCAGCTGCTCGGCCGGGCCGTGGTGCCAGGCGTGGGCCAGCTTCCAGGCCAGGTTCTCGGCGTCCCGGATGCCCTCGTCGAGCCCCTGCGTGCCCAGAGCGCCCAGCAGGTGTGCCGCGTCCCCCGCCAGGAAGGCGCGCTGCTTGCGCCAGCGCCGGGCGAGCCGGTGGTGGAGCGTGTGGACGCCGGTGTCCAGCAGTTCGTACGCCGGGGTCTCGCCGCACCAGCCGGCCAGCGTGTCCCGGATCCGGGTGATCACCGCTTCGGGGGTGACCAGTTCGCCGCGCGGCGGGAGCAGCCAGTCCAGCCGCCAGACGCCGTGGGGCAGCGGTCGGGCGGAGACCTCCTCGCCGCCGGTCCGCCAGGGCGGCTGCCGGTGCGACACGGCCTCGCCGGGCCAGGGCAGTTCGGCCCGGAGCGCGGCGACGGCATGCCGCTCCACCGCCGTACGGCCGGGGAACCGGATGTCCAGCAGCTTGCGTACGGTCGAGCGGGCGCCGTCGCAGCCGACCAGATAACTCCCGCGCCACCAGGTCGATCCCGGCTCCCTGGTGTGCACCGTGATGCCGTCGCGGTCCTGCTCCAGCGTGTCGATCCGACTCATCGGCACCAGCCGGACCAGCGGATCCTTGTCCACCGCCGCACGCAGCGCGGCGCTCAGCTCGTGCTGCGGCAGGTGCAGCGGCGAGGGAAGGAGCCCGGCGAGCGGCTCGCTCTTCTCGTCCGGCCGGCCACCGCTCAGCGGCATCTCCCGGACCGACTGCTTCCGGCGCATCGAACGCCAGCCCGTCCAGCGCAGCCCGACCCGGTCCAGCTCCCGGCAGCCGAGGCGGCCCACCAGGTCGGCGGTGTCCTCGCGCAGCACGACCGTGCGGGCGGGCCGGGGCTCCTCCGCGCCGGAGCCCTCGTCGAGGAGCACCGAGGGCACGCCCTGGGCCGCGAGGGCCAGCGACAGCGTCAGGCCGACGGGCCCGGCGCCGACGACGATCACCGGGTCCACGGCGCGTACCCTCCGGCCCTTACGGTCATGCGGAACGTGGCAGAGGTAGCCGGGTGCGTGATCACAGAACGTATGCAACCCACTGGTGGTGCTTGCGTCAAGTGACCGAGGCAGCGACGCGTGCGCCGCTGCCTCGAATGCTCCTGCCGGGAGGGGCCGCCAAGGCCCCGGGGAGGTCAGTCCTTCGTCACTCCGGCCCCAGCGGCACCGCCGTCCGTCGGGCCTGCGCCCCCTGCGCCCCCCGCCCCGGGGCCGGGAATGTCCTCCACCGTGGGGATGTCGGCGGTCTGGACGCCGGGCGCCACCTTGATGCCGGTCTTGGCCCGGCGGCCGCGCTTCTCGATCCACGTCGCCAGCGCCGAGAGCAGCAGACACATCGCGATGTAGATCGTGCCGATGACGACGATCGTCGAGACGTACGGGTACTGGCCGTTCACCTGGGTGTTGGAGGCAATCAGACGCGCGGTCTGGAGCAGCTCCGGGTACAGGATGATGAAGCCGAGCGAGGTGTCCTTGAGGGTCACCACGAGCTGGCTGATGATCGTCGGCAGCATCGACCGGATCGCCTGCGGCATCAGGACGGTCGTCATCACCTGCGTCTTGCTCATGCCCAGGGCGTACGCGGCCTCGCTCTGGCCCTTGGGCACCGAGTTGATCCCGGCGCGCAGCACCTCGGCCTGGACGCAGCCGTTGTAGACGGAGAGGCCCGCCGCCAGCGCCCACATCGAGTAGTCGGTGAGGAAGCCGACCCAGATCGCGTAGATGGTGATCAGGAGCGGCAGCGAGCGGAACAGCTCGATGAAGGTGGTCGCCGCCCAGCGGATCGGCTGGTGGTCGGAGAGCCGGCCCACCGCCAGGAGCACACCGAGGACCAGCGAGCCGACCGCGGCGAGACCGAACGCCTTGAGGGTCGCGAGGATCGCGTCGGCGATGTTCTGCCGGATGCCCGCGTAGTTGAAGATGTCCCACATCTCGGGGGCGAGGTGCCCCTTGTCGGCGAGCCGCATGATGCTGACGGCGATCAGCGCCACGATGGCGAGGCTGCCGACGACGGCGTAGATCCGGTTGCGGACGACGGCCTTGGGACCCGGGGCGTCGTAAAGAACGCTGGCGCTCATCGGGCGACCTCCATGCGACGCTCCAGCAGCCGGAAGAGGCCGCTGATGGTAAAGGTGATGATCAGGTACCCGATGGCCACCCAGATGAAGACGGGGACGATGTCGTAGCCCTTGTCGCTCATCAGCTTCTGCCAGCCGAACAGTTCGGCGTTGCTGAAGGCGCCGGCGATCGCGGAGTTCTTCGTCAGGGCGATGAAGATGCTGCTCAGCGGCGGAATCACCGTCCGCGTCGCCTGGGGGAGCACCACGATCTGCAGAGTCTGGGCGAACGTCATGCCGATCGAGCGCGCGGCCTCCGCCTGTCCCAGCGGCACGGTGTTGATGCCGGAGCGGACCGCCTCGCAGACGAAGGACGACGTGTAGAAGCCGAGTGCCAGGGAGCCGAGGACGAACGGGCTCATCCCCGGGAACAGGATCTCCGGCACCACGAAGAAGAAGATCAGGAAGAGCAGCGTCAGCGGGGTGTTGCGCATCAGCGTCACCCACGCGGTGCCGAAGTACCGCAGCGGCGGCACCGGCGAGACGCGGAATCCGGCGACGACGACACCGAGAACCAGGGCGATCAGCGAGCTGACGGCGGTGATCGACACAGTTCCTATGAAGCCGTCGCGGAACGCTGGGAAATTGTCGAGCAGTACGTTCATGAGGTCTCCGCGTCGGCGGTCATCGGCATCGGGGCAGGGGAAGGAGCGCCCCGTTCGCCCGCCGTCCCCGGGGAGAGGGGGACGGCGGGGGCGTACGGGACGCCGGGGTCACTCGCGGGGCGTCGTGACGGGTGCCGGCGCTCGGGCGCCGGGAGGTGCCGGGCGCCCGACGGTGCCGGGCGCCCGAGGGCGTCAGTAACGCTCGATGGCCGGCGGGTCGACGAAGTCCGAGCCGGACAGGCCGAGGGTGGCCTCGTAGATCTTCTTGTACGTACCGTCCTTGACGCGGTCCTCCAGCGACTTGCTGATGGCCTCGCGGAGGACCTTGTCGTCCTTGTTCAGACCGACGCCGTAGGGCTCGTCGGTGAACGGCTTGCCGACGACCTTGAGCTTGCCCTTGTTGGCCGCGGCGTAGCCCTTGAGGATCGAGTCGTCGGTGGTGACGGCGTCGACCTGCTTGGTCAGCAGCTGCTGCACGCAGTCGGAGTACTTGGCCAGCTCGACGACGCTCGCGCCGTACTCGGGCTTCTTGATCTCCTGGAGCGGCGTGGAGCCGACGATCGAGCAGACCTTCTTGCCCTTCACCGACTCCTTGCCGGTGATCGCCGTCTCGTCCTTGCGCACCAGGAGGTCCGCGCCGGCCTTGTAGTACGGACCGGCGAAGCCGACCTGCTTCTTGCGCTCGTCGTTGATCGTGTAGGTGCCGACGTAGTAGTCGACCTGGCCCTTGGAGATGGCCGTCTCACGGACGCCGGAGTCGACGGTCTTCCACTCGATCTGCTTCTCCGAGAAGCCGAGGTCGGCCGCGACCATCTTGGCGATCTCGATGTCGAAGCCCGAGCGCTCCTTGGTCGCCTGGTCCTCGAAACCGAGGTACGGCTGGTCGGCCTTGGCGCCGATGATGAGCTTGCCGCGCTCCTTGGCCTTCTTGAAGACCGGGGAGTCGAGGGCGACGTCCTTGGCGGCGGTGTACGTGGGCAGCTCGGGGGCACCGGAGGCGCCCGGCTGGGTGCCGCCCGGTTTGTCACCGGCGGAACCCTCCTTGCCACCACACGCGGTCGCGGTCAGGGCGAGGACGGCGATGGCCGCCACGGCGGCGGACTTGCGGAGCTTCATGTGAACAATCCTTAGGTCGTAGGTCGTTGTCGTCAGTGGTGAAGGATCTTCGACAGGAAGTCCTTGGCCCGGTCGCTGCGCGGATTGCTGAAGAACTGGTCGGGCGCCGCCTCTTCGACGATCTTCCCGTCCGCCATGAACACGACGCGGTTGGCGGCGGACCGGGCGAAGCCCATCTCGTGGGTGACGACGATCATCGTCATCCCGTCCCTGGCCAGCTGCTGCATGACTTCGAGGACCTCGTTGATCATCTCCGGGTCGAGCGCCGACGTGGGCTCGTCGAAGAGCATGACCTTCGGGTCCATCGCCAACGCCCGTGCGATCGCGACGCGTTGCTGCTGGCCACCGGAGAGCTGCGCCGGGTACTTGTCGGCCTGTACGCCGACGCCCACCCGGTCGAGCAGGGTCCGGGCCTTCTCCTCCGCAGCCTTCTTGTCGGCCTTGCGGACCTTGATCTGGCCCAGCATGACGTTCTCCAGCACCGTCTTGTGTGCGAAGAGATTGAACGACTGGAAGACCATGCCCACGTCGGCACGCAGCCTGGCCAGCTCCTTGCCCTCCTGGGGCAGGGGCTTGCCGTCGATCGAGATCGCTCCCGAATCGACCGTCTCCAAGCGGTTGATCGTGCGGCACAGCGTGGACTTGCCGGACCCGGAGGGCCCGATGACGACCACGACCTCGCCCCGGGCGATGGTCAGGTCGATGTCCTGGAGCACATGCAGCGCGCCGAAGTGCTTGTTGACGTTGCTCAGTACGACCAGGTCGTTCGCCGCGGGCGCGGCATCCTCGGCGTCCTTGGTCACTGAAACTCCGCTCATCGGCTTCTTGCTCCGTCCTCCTCGGTTGAAGAAGGACACTAATGACGCAGTGCGACCAACGTCATTACATCTGAGCGGAAATTGAGCATAACGATCCGGCGGCAACCGGACACTCCGCGTGAACAGGACGCCCCGCGCCGCCCCGGGGCGTACCGGGTGCATAACGGAAACCCCGCTGTAACCGGCAGACTCTTGACTGGTGTGCCGTTCATCGGCGTGGATGCCTTGAGCGAGGTCGACGCGAAGCGTCGATGAACGGAAGATCACGGCAAGGGTCTTCCGGACGAAGCAGGGTGAAACGCGGGACACCGCCCGGTGACACCGTGCAACGGTCGCACCTGTGAGCCCGAGGAGCCGGACGGTCCCGGGAGAGACGGAGAGGAGGGTCATGAGACTGCTGCTCGTCGAGGACGACGACCATGTCGCGGCGGCCCTGTCCGCCGTGCTCGCCCGGCACGGATTCCATATCGTGCACGCCCGCAACGGCGAGGAGGCCCTGCGCGCGCTGCTGCCCGCCGAGAAGGAGCCCTTCGGGGTGATCCTCCTCGACCTCGGCCTGCCCGACCAGGACGGCTACGAGGTGTGCGGCAAGATCCGCAAGCGCACCGCGACCCCCGTGATCATGGTCACCGCCCGCGCCGACGTGCGCTCGCGCATCCACGGCCTCAACCTCGGCGCCGACGACTACGTCACCAAGCCGTACGACACCGGCGAGCTGCTCGCCCGTATCCACGCGGTCGCCCGGCGCACCTCCGGCGCCGAGGACACCGCCCCGACCCCCGTCGCCGCCCTTCGCCTCGGACCGGTCGCCATCGAGCTGCCCACCCGCCGGGTCAGCGTCGACGGCGAGGAAGTCCAGCTCACCCGCAAGGAGTTCGACCTGCTGGCCCTCCTCGCCCAGCGCCCCGGAGTCGTCTTCCGCCGCGAACAGATCATCAGCGAGGTCTGGCGCACCAGCTGGGAGGGGACCGGGCGCACCCTGGAGGTCCACGTCGCCTCCCTGCGCTCCAAGCTGCGGCTGCCCACCCTGATCGAGACCGTGCGCGGCGTCGGCTACCGGCTCGTCGCGCCGTCCGCGTAACCGAACGGGTACGTTTCCCCGGTGCGCTCCCGCCTGCTCCCGCTGCTCATCGTCCTGATGGCCGCAGTCCTGGTCACCCTCGGCTTCCCGCTCGCGATCAGCGTGGCCGCCGCCGAGCAGCAGCGCCTCGTCATCGACCGGATCGACGACACCGCGCGGTTCGCCGCCCTGGCCCAGGCCATCACGGACACCTCCCCGGACAGCGAGGAGCGCCGCCGCACCCTCCAGACCGACCTGGAGGTCTACGCCTCCGTCTACGGCATCCGCGCCGGGGTCTTCTTCCAGGACGACCGGGCCCTGGCCAAGGCGCCCGGCTCCTGGGCCCTGCCCGCCGAGGGGGAGGGGCGCACGGCCTTCGACGAGGCGCTGCTCGGCCGCCGCTCGCACGATCCGCCGCAGGTCTGGCCCTGGCAGAACGGGCGCGTCGTCGTCGCCTCACCCGTGGTCCGCGACGGCGACGTGGTCGCCGTGGTCGTCATCGACTCGCCCACCGGCGAGATGCGGTCCCGGATCGTGCGGACCTGGCTGCTCATCGGACTCGGCGAGGCACTGGCCCTGCTGGTGGCGGTCGCCGCGGCGGTCCGGCTCACCGGCTGGGTCCTGCTGCCCGTACGGACTCTGGACGCGGCCACCCGCGACATCGCCGGGGGCCGCATGCGCTCCCGCGTCGCCGCCTCCGCCGGGCCGCCGGAACTCCGGCACCTGGCCCGCTCCTTCAACGAGATGGCGGACAACGTCGAGGACGTGCTGGAGCAGCAGCGCGCCTTCGTGGCCGACGCCTCGCACCAGCTGCGCAACCCGCTCGCCGCCCTGCTGCTGCGCATCGAGCTCCTCGCCCTGGAGCTGCCCGAGGACAGCGAGGAGATCGCGGCCGTGCGCACCGAGGGCAAGCGGCTGGCCCGGGTCCTCGACGACCTCCTGGACCTCGCGCTGGCCGAGCACGCCGAGGCGGACCTCCAGCTGACCGACATCGTCCCGCTCACCGCCGAGCGAGTCGCGTCCTGGCGCCCTATGGCGGACCGGGAGAGCGTGCGGCTCACCCTGGAAGGCGCTCCGGCGGCCACCGCCTGGGCCGACCCCGTGGCGCTCTCCAGCGCCCTGGACGCGGTGATCGACAACGCCCTGAAGTTCACTCCGGCCGGCGAGGACGTCACCGTCACGGTCGCCGCCGGAACCCGTACGACGACCGTCGTGGTCGCCGACCGGGGACCCGGCCTCACCGAAGCGGAGCTGGAACGCGTCGGGGACCGCTTCTGGCGCAGCACCCGCCACCAGAACGTCAGCGGATCGGGGCTGGGCCTCTCCATCTCCCGGGTGCTGCTCGCGGCGGGCGGCGGCTCGATCGCGTACGAGCACCACCCACCGCACGGCCTGCGGGTCACCGTCTCGCTGCCCCGCGAACGGCCGGGCGGCTGAGCCGGGAATCCCCGGGTCAGGAGTCCTCGCACCCCGGCCGCGGTCAGGGCTTCACCGAGCGGTAGTAGTCCTTGGCGCCTTCGTGCACGTCCAGCGGATCCGTGTAGATCGCCGTCCGCAGATCCACCAGCTGCGCCGCGTGGACCTCACGGCCGATCCGGTCCCGGCTGTTGATCACCGTCCGGGTGAAGGCCTCGGTCATGGCCGCGTCCGTACGGTCGGTCGTGACGAGCAGGTTGGCGACGGCGACCGTGGGCACCGACTGGCCCTGCTGGGCCTCCGGATAGGCGTCGGCGGGCATCATGGCCGACCGGTAGAAACGGGTGGGACCGGTCGCCGCCTGCAACTTCGCGACCAGGTCCGCCTCCAGCGGCACCAGCCGGACGTCGAAGCGCTCCGACAGCTCCTGCACGGCGGCGGTCGGCAGCCCGCCCGACCAGAAGAAGGCGTCCAGCTGCCCCTGCGTCAGCCGTACGGGCATCGTGTCGATGCCCACCGGCACCGGGGTGATGTCGTCGGCCGGATCGAGCCCCGCCGCCTTCAGCAGCCGGTCCGCGACCAGCCGCACCCCGGACCCCTCCTGGCCGACACCGACCCGCTTGCCCCGCAGATCGGAGGCGCTGCGGATGTCGGAGTCGCGGGGGACGACCAGCTGGACGTAGTCGTCGTACAGCCGGACGCAGCCGCGCAGCCGCTGGGCCCCCTGCCTGCCGTCGCGCAGATAGGTGGCCACGGCGTCGGCCGTCGCGATGGTGAAGTCCGCCTCGCCCGTCGCCACCCGCGCGAGATTCTGCTGCGACCCCTCGCTGGTCCGCAGCCGTATGGCCACCTCCGGCATGTCCTTGGCGAGCGCGTCCTCCAGCCGCTCGCCGTACCGCTGGTAGACGCCGCTGGGCACCCCGGTGGAGAAGGTGAGCGGACCGCTCGGGTCCCCCTCGTCCCCCCGGGGCTGCAGCCACCACGCGAGCAGCCCGAGCACGACCGCGAGCAGAGCGCCCGTCTGCAGGGTGCGCCGGCGGCCGAATCGGGACAGAGCGTGGTGCATGCGCGCGATCCTGCCAGCTCACCCGCCCCCTGGCCAGGCTCGCCCATGAGGCCCGCCCCACAGTCGGCGGGGGAGAGGAGGGGGTGGCGCACGGGGCCGGAGGGGCACCGCCCGGCAACCGCCTACCCTTGTCCCATGAACAGCGGCAACCGGAGCGAAGCAGTGGACGTCCAGAAGAGCTACGAGGTGCGCACCTATGGGTGCCAGATGAACGTCCACGACTCCGAACGGCTGTCGGGTCTCCTGGAGGGCGCCGGTTACGTCCGCGCCCCCGAAGGCTCCGACGGCGACGCCGACGTCGTCGTCTTCAACACCTGCGCGGTGCGGGAGAACGCCGACAACAAGCTGTACGGGAACCTCGGCCGCCTCGCGCCCATGAAGACCAAACGCCCCGGGATGCAGATCGCCGTCGGCGGCTGTCTCGCGCAGAAGGACCGCGACACCATCGTCAAGCGGGCCCCCTGGGTCGACGTCGTCTTCGGCACGCACAACATCGGGAAGCTGCCGGTCCTCCTGGAGCGCGCCCGCATCCAGGAAGAGGCGCAGATCGAGATCGCCGAGTCCCTGGAGGCCTTCCCCTCCACGCTCCCCACCCGCCGCGAGTCCGCCTACGCCGCGTGGGTCTCCATCTCGGTCGGCTGCAACAACACCTGCACCTTCTGCATCGTCCCGGCGCTGCGCGGCAAGGAGAAGGACCGCCGCACCGGCGACATCCTGGCCGAGATCGAGGCCCTGGTCGCCGAGGGCGTCTCCGAGATCACCCTCCTCGGCCAGAACGTCAACGCGTACGGCTCCGACATCGGCGACCGCGAGGCCTTCTCCAAGCTGCTGCGCGCCTGCGGAAAGATCGAGGGTCTGGAGCGCGTCCGCTTCACCTCGCCGCACCCCCGGGACTTCACCGACGACGTCATCGCCGCCATGGCCGAGACGCCCAACGTGATGCCGCAGCTCCACATGCCGATGCAGTCCGGTTCGGACACGATCCTCAAGGCGATGCGCCGCTCCTACCGCCAGGAACGCTTCCTCGGGATCATCGAGAAGGTGCGCGCCGCGATGCCGGACGCCGCCATCTCCACCGACATCATCGTGGGCTTCCCCGGCGAGACCGAGGAGGACTTCGAGCAGACGATGCACGCGGTCCGCGAGGCGCGGTTCGCCAACGCGTTCACCTTCCAGTACTCCAAGCGCCCCGGGACCCCCGCCGCCGACATGGACGGCCAGATCCCCAAGGAGGTCGTCCAGGAGCGGTACATGCGTCTGTCCGCCCTCCAGGAGCAGATCTCCTGGGACGAGAACAAGAAGCAGGTCGGCCGCACCCTGGACGTCATGGTCGCCGAGGGCGAGGGCCGCAAGGACGGCGCCACCCAGCGCCTCTCCGGCCGCGCGCCCGACAACCGCCTGGTCCACTTCACGCAGCCCGAGCAGGCCGTGCGCCCGGGTGACGTGGTGACCGTCGAGATCACCTACGCCGCCCCGCACCACCTGCTCGCCGAGGGCACGCCGCTCGCCGTACGGTCCACCCGCGCGGGCGACGCCTGGGAGAAGCGCACCACGGCGGCCGCGGCGAAGCCCGCCGGAGTGATGCTGGGCCTCCCCGGCATCGGCGCCCCCGACCCGCTCCCGGCCGCCGCGGCCCCGGCCTGCGGCATCGGCTGAGGGCTGGGGCCACCGCGGGGCCTGGCCGAGGGGCGACGCCGAGCGGGCCGAAGGCCTCGGCCGACGGCCCCGCGCCGGCCGTCGCCCCCCAGTGGCCGACGGGCCCGCGCGACCTTCGGCACGTACGCTGACGGCCCCGCGCCGCCGGTCCGCCCCCTCCGGTGGCCGACCGGCTCGCGCGACTTCGGCACGTACGCTGACGGCCCCCCGCCGCCCGTCCGCCCCCCGGTGCCCGACCGGTTCGCGACCGGCTCCCGGCCCCCGGCAAGTACGCTGACCGGCATGCTTGTCGCCGCCGCCGTCTGCCCCTGCCCGCCGCTCCTGGTGCCCGAGGTCGCCGCCGGGGCCGCCCCCGAGCTCGACGCCGCGCGCGACGCGTGCCTCGACGCCGTGGGCGTGCTCGCCGCCGCGCGACCGGACCTGCTCGTCGTCGTGGGGCCCGGCGACGAGCCGTCCGAGCCGGGCGAGCACCCGACTGTCGGGCCCTACCCGCCCGGCGCGCACGGTTCCTTCCGGGGCGTCGGCGTGGACCTCGACGTGACGCTCGGCCATGCAGCCGACGGGGACACGACGGCGGGCCGCCCCCTGCCGCAGTCCCTCACGGTGGGCGCCTGGCTGCTGGAGCGGGCCCACTGGACGGGCGCTCCCGTGGAAGGGCTCGCCTTTCTGCAGACCGCGGCCCCGGACGACTGCGCGGAGGCCGGCCGCGCCGTCGCCGGACGCACCGACCGGGTCGCGCTCCTGGTGATGGGCGACGGCAGCGCCTGCCGCACCCTCAAGGCCCCCGGCTACCTCGACGACCGGGCCGCCGCGTTCGACGCCCGGGCCACCGAGGCGCTCGGCTCCGCGGACCTCGACGCCATCGCCGCGCTCGACGCCACGCTGGCCCACGAGCTCAAGGCGGCCGGCCGCGCCCCTGGCAGCTGCTCGCCGGCGCCGCGCGGGACGCCGGACTCGCCGGACGGCTGCTGTACGAGGACGCCCCCTACGGCGTCGGCTACACCGTCGCCGCCTGGTCCTGACGAGACCGGTTCTGAAACAGGCAGGTCCCGAACACACCGGCGGCGGGCCCGGAGCACTCGGCTCCGGACCCGCCGCCGGGGCAGGACCGCTGCGTCAGGGGGCGGGCGGCGGCGGAGGAGGCGTGTTGCCGGGGCTGCCGGGGGTGCTCCCGGGCGTACCCGGGGCGCCGGGGGTTCCGGGCGTGCCGCCGTCCTTCTGGCCCAGCTTGTCCACGGCCTCCTTGGCCTTGCGCGTACCCGAATCGATCTTGTCGCTGTACTTGCCCTTGGTCTTCTGGTCGACCGTGCGCGCGGCCTTGTCGAGGCCCTGCTCGATCTTGCCCCCGTGCTGCTGCGCGAGGTCGCCGACCTTCTCCTTGGCCGGCCCCAGCTTGGCCTTCAGGTTGTCCAGGAACCCCATTGGGTCACCTTCCGTGCAGTGTGGAGGACTGTCTTCGCGGGAACGTTCTCCCGCCCCCATTGTCCGTCACCTCTCCATTCCTGCCGTTTTTACTCCTCCGATGGCGCCACCCGGTGTGTTCGGGAGGGCCCGGATTCTTGGGACACTGTCCGGGTGATCCCTCTCCACCCCACCCCCCGCGTCATCACCGTCGTAGGCCCCACTGCGGCCGGAAAATCGGATCTGGGGGTCTTTCTCGCCCAGCGGCTCGGCGGCGAGGTGATCAACGCCGACTCCATGCAGCTCTACCGGGGGATGGACATCGGCACGGCGAAGCTGACACTCCCCGAGCGCGACGGCGTGCCGCACCATCTGCTGGACATCTGGGACGTCACCGAGGCCGCCAGCGTCGCCGAGTACCAGCGACTGGCCCGCCGGGAGATCGACCGGCTGCTCGGCGAGGGGCGTACGCCGATCCTGGTCGGCGGATCCGGGCTGTACGTGAAGGGCGCCATCGACGCCCTGGAGTTCCCCGGCACGGACCCCGAGGTGCGCGCCCGCCTCGAAGCGGAGCTGGCCGAGGGCGGCTCCGGGGTCCTGCACGCACGGCTGGCCGCCGCCGACCCGGAAGCCGCCCGTTCCATCCTGGCGAGCAACGGCCGCCGCATCGTCCGCGCCCTCGAAGTCATCGAGATCACCGGCAAGCCCTTCACCGCCAACCTCCCCGGCGACGAGCCGGTCTACGACGCCGTCCAGATCGGCGTCGACGTGGAACGCCCCGAGCTGGACGAGCGCATCGCCCTGCGCGTCGACCGGATGTGGGAGGCCGGACTCGTGGACGAGGTGCGTGCCCTGGAGGCGTCCGGGCTGCGCGAGGGCCTCACCGCCTCACGGGCCCTCGGCTACCAGCAGATCCTCGCGGCGCTCGCGGGGAGTGCACCGAGGAGGAGGCGCGGGCCGAGACCGTGCGCGCCACCAAGCGCTTCGCGCGCCGTCAGGATTCGTGGTTCCGCCGCGACCCGCGTGTCGTGTGGCTCGGAGGCGGAGACCATGACCGGGGGAACTCCCGCACCGGGCACTGACGTTGGTCGAACGAGCGGTTACAGCCTGATCACGTGATGGCATCGGGAAGCTCCGCCCGTCAATCCGGCGCCCGTGACCGTGCCATCATCGAGCATCGATCCACCAGTGGAGTCCGAGTTGGGAGGGCGCGTGGCGATGGAGGCCGGCCCTCGCGACACGGAGCAGCGCGACACAGAGCACGAGGTGCCGTCACCGCGGGATACCGCGGGACGGCTGAGCCCCGACGGGCCCGACGAGCAGGACGTGACCCCCGAGGTCGAGGTCGAGCTGCGGCCCACCCGCAAGCTGCGGATCTGGCAGCTCGCCCCCATCGTCATGCTGGCCGCGGTCGGCTCGCTGATGTTCGCCTTCCCGCTCGCCTTCGAGTTCGGCGACGGCGGTGCCATCGTCGCCATGCTGGGGCTCCTGATCAGCTGCTGCGCGGCCGGCTGGGGCATGATGGCGGCCCGCCGCGTGGGACACACCTGGCCCGGACTGCCCTCCCGGGGATCGGGCGACCGCCCCGACTGGCGCGTGATCGCGCTGTACGCCGCGACCGGGCTCGCGCTGGTCGCGCTCGCCGTCTGGCGCGTGGCCCGGCTGCGCTGACGGCCGCGGGCCCGCACGACGAGCCCTCGACGCCCCGCGGGCGGCCCGGACGGCGAGCCGATCGCGGGGGTCCGCCGGAGCGGGTTGTCGGCTCCGCCTCGTACAGTGGGCGTGTGAGCACCTCGCAGATCGCCTTCCTCAAGGGTCACGGCACCGAGAACGACTTCGTGATCGTCCCGGACCCGGACAACGCCCTCGCGCTGCCCGCCGCCCTGGTCGCCCGGCTCTGCGACCGCCGGGCCGGTATCGGCGGTGACGGACTGCTGCACGTCGTGCGGTCCGCCGCGCACCCCGAGGCGCGGTCCATGGCGGAGACGGCCGAGTGGTTCATGGACTACCGCAACGCGGACGGCTCGGTCGCCGAGATGTGCGGCAACGGTGTGCGTGTCTTCGCGCACTACCTCCAGCGCGCCGGCCTCGTGGAGGAGGGCGACCTGACCGTCGCCACCCGGGGCGGCCCCAAGCGGGTGCACCTCGCCAAGAACGGCGACATCACCGTCTCCATGGGACAGGCCCTGCTGCCCGAGGCCGGCGTCACGGTCAGCGTCGACGGCCGCAGCTGGCCCGCGCGCAACGTCAACATGGGCAACCCCCACGCCGTCGCGTTCGTCGACGACCTGGACCACGCGGGCGATCTGTTCACCGCCCCGCCCTTCACCCCCGAGGCGGTCTACCCGGAAGGCGTCAACGTCGAGTTCGTCGTCGACCGGGGCCCCCGCCACGTCGGTATGCGGGTCCATGAGCGCGGCTCCGGCGAGACCCGCTCCTGCGGCACCGGCGCCTGCGCGGTCGCCGTCGCCGCCGCCCGCCGGGACGGGGCCGACCCCGCCGTGACCGGTCTCCCCGTCACGTACCGGGTGGATCTCCCCGGGGGCACCCTCGTCATCACCGAGCACCCCGACGGCGCCGTCGAGATGACCGGCCCCGCCGTGATCGTCGCCGAAGGCGTCATCGACCCGGCCTGGCTCGAAACCGCCTGATCGTTGGCCTGACGCTTTCCATCGGACGGTTCGCCGCCCTCCGGGGCGGGGCGCGCTCGAAACGGTGATCGGTCCGGGCTTCGCTCGAATGGGTGATCCGTTTCACGCTGGGCGAGAGCGGGACTGCGCCACGTGGTGGGCTCGGTAGCATCAAGCACCGGCCCCGAGGCGCATCCAGCCCTCGCCCCGCCGGTCGAGTCGCCGGAGGTGCCCATGAGTGCAGAGGCCGCCGATCCGGGCGCCCCCTTCGCAGGCGGAGCCGCCCCCGGATCGATCTGCGCAGACTGGGCCGGGTGGCACTGCTCGGCCCGGTCTCCCGCGACCGGCTGCCCGACGCCATCAGCCATGTCGCCGAGGCACACCGCGCCCACCACCCCGACGCCGACCTGACCATCCTGCGCCGGGCCTACGTCCTCGCCGAGTCCTCGCACCGCGGCCAGATGCGCAAGAGCGGCGAGCCGTACATCACCCATCCGCTCGCCGTGACGCTGATCCTCGCCGAGCTGGGCGCGGAGACCACCACCCTCACCGCCTCCCTGCTCCACGACACCGTCGAGGACACGGAAGTGACGCTCGATCAGGTCAAGGAGCAGTTCGGCGACGAGGTCTGCTATCTCGTCGACGGCGTCACCAAACTGGAGAAGGTCGACTACGGCGCCGCCGCCGAACCGGAGACCTTCCGCAAGATGCTCGTCGCCACCGGCAACGACGTCCGCGTCATGTCCATCAAGCTCGCGGACCGGCTGCACAACATGCGCACCCTCGGGGTGATGCGCCCCGAGAAGCAGGCCCGGATCGCCAAGGTCACCCGGGACGTCCTCATCCCGCTCGCCGAACGGCTCGGCGTACAGGCGCTCAAGACCGAGCTGGAGGACCTGGTCTTCGCGATCCTGCACCCCGAGGAGTACGAGGAGACCCGCGCCCTCATCGCCGCGGCGGCCGGCCCGGACGATCCCCTCGAAACCATCGCCGAGAACGTGACGCACACCCTGCGCGAGGCGGGCATCAGCGCCGAAGTCCTCATCAGGCCGCGCCACTTCGTCTCCGTGCACCGGGTCCGCAGGAAACGCGGCGAACTGCGCGGCACCGACTTCGGGCGGCTGCTCGTCCTGGTCGCCGAGGACGCCGACTGCTACGCCGTCCTCGGGGAGCTGCACACCTGCTTCACCCCGGTGATCTCCGAGTTCAAGGACTTCATCGCCGCCCCCAAGTTCAACCTCTACCAGTCGCTGCACACCGCCGTCGTCGGCCCCGAAGGAGCCGTCGCCGAAGTCCTCATCCGTACGCACCGGATGCACAAGGTCGCCGAGGCGGGCGTCGTCGCGCTGGGCAACCCGTACGCCCAGGACTCCGCCGCGCCCCCGCAGACCGAGCCCTCAGACGAGCGGGCCGACCCGACCCGGCCCGGCTGGCTCTCCCGGCTGCTGGACTGGCAGGAGTCCGCCACCGACCCCGACACCTTCTGGACCACCCTGCGCGACGACCTCGCCCAGGACCGCGAGATCACCGTCTTCCGCACCGACGGCGGCACCCTCGGGCTGCCCGCCGGGGCCAGCTGCGTCGACGCCGCCTACGCCCAGTACGGCGACCGGGCCCACACCGCCATCGGCGCCCGGGTCAACGGCCGCCTCGCCACCCTGAGCACCGTCCTCAGCGACGGCGACACCGTGCAGCTGCTGCTCGCCCAGGACACCGCCTCCGGCCCCGCTCCCGACTGGCTCGACCACGCGCGAACCCCCGCCGCCCGGATCGCGATCACCGGCTGGTTCAGCGACCACCCGGACGAGGCGAAGCCCGGCCCGGAGACCGTCGACGCGACCGGACCCGGCACCCAGGGCGAGCCCGCCGCCTCGACGGAACGCGAGGCTCCGGGGGTACCGCTCCGGCCCGCAGCCGGTCCGGTCCTCGCCCCACGGGCGTCGTCGTGGACAATCCGAACGCGCAGGTGCGCCTTGCCGGCTGTTGTACGCCGGTGCCCCCCGACGAGCTGACCGGCTTCGTCGTCCGGGGCGGCGCGGTCACCGTGCACCGGCGGGAGTGCCCCGCCGTCGCCGCGATGCAGGAGATCGGCCGCGCCCCGGTCGCGGCTCGCTGGGCGGACGGGGAGGGCCGGGAGTCCGACGCGGGCTGCCGGGTCACCCTGGTCGCCGAATCGTTCGGCCGCCCCCGGCTCCTCGCCGACCTCACCGAGGCCATCGCCACCGCCGACGCGGCGATCGTGTCCGCCACCGTGGAACCGCCCAGCGAGCAGCGGGTCCGCCACACCTACACCCTCCGGCTCCCCGACGCGGCCGGTCTTCCCGGCCTGATGCGCGCCATGCGCGACGTCGCCGGGGTCTACGACGTCAGCCGCGCCCAGCACCCGGCCCCGACGGGCTGAGCTGCCCCGCACCACCCTTCCTCGTTCGGGTGGCGCGGCGCGCGGCTCCCCGGCCGGGCGGCCCCGCGCTGATAGCCGTAGTCCATGCCGCTCCTGACCCGCCGCCTGCGCGCCGCCCTGCTGGCGACCGCCTCGGCCACCCTCGTCGCCGCCGCCCTGCCCGCCCCCGAGCCCCTGGGCATCGGCGACCGGCTCTTCCCCGAGCTGGGCAACCCCGGATACGACGTCCTCGCGTACGACATCGCCCTCGCCTACCAGGGCTCCAACACCAAACCCCTGGACGCCGTCACCAAGATCCGCGCCCGCACCACCGCCCCGCTGGACCGGATCAACCTCGACTTCGCCCGGGGCACCGTCCGGGGCGTCGAGGTCAACGGGCAGAGCGTCGACTTCGGCAGCAAGAGGGAGGACCTCGTCCTGCGGGCGCCCCGCCGCCTCCCCGCGGGCGTACCCCTGAACATCACCGTCCGGCACACCAGCGACCCGAACGGATCCGGGGACGACGGCGGCTGGGTGCGGACCGCCGACGGACTCGCCATGGCCAACCAGGCCGACGCCGCCCACCGCGTCTTCCCGAGCAACGACCACCCCTCCGACAAGGCCTACTTCACCTTCCGGATCACCGCCCCGCACCGGCTGACGGCGGTCGCGGCCGGGCTGCCCGCGGGGAAGACCCGGCACGGCTCCTCGACCACCTGGACGTACCGCACGGAGCACCCCATGGCCACCGAGCTGGCCCAGGTCTCCATCGGCAGCTCCGCCGTCGCGCACCGCACCGGACCGCGCGGGCTGCCGGTGCGCGACGTCGTCCCGGCCGCCGACCGGAAGACGCTGGAGCCCTGGCTGAAGAAGACCCCCGCCCAGCTGGAGTGGATGGAGCGGCTGGTCGGCCGCTACCCCTTCGAGACGTACGGGGTGCTCGTCGCCGACAGTCCCATCGGCTTCGCCCTGGAGACCCAGACGCTGTCGCTGTTCGGGAAGTCGTTCTTCACCGAGCCCGCCTACCCGGAGTGGTACGTCGACTCGGTGATGATCCACGAGCTGGCCCACCAGTGGTTCGGCAACAGCGTCTCGCCCGCGAGCTGGTCCGACCTGTGGCTCAACGAGGGACACGCCAGCTGGTACGAGGCCCGGTACGCCGAGGAGAACGGTGGCCCGACCCTCGAACGCCGGATGCGCGAGGCGTACAAGCTGTCCGACGGCTGGCGGGCGGACGGCGGCCCTCCGGCGCACCCGGAAGGACCGGCCCCGGGGCAGAAGCTCAGCCTGTTCCGCCCGGTGATGTACGACGGCAGCGCGCTGGTGCTCTACGCCCTGCGCGAGGAGATCGGCGAGGGGGCCTTCGACCGGCTGGAGCGCAGCTGGGTCCGGGTGCACCGGGACTCCACGGCGACCACCGCGGACTTCACCCGGCTCGCCTCCGGCATCGCCGGCCGTGATCTGACCGCCTTCTTCGACGGCTGGCTGTACGGGAAGAAGACCCCGCCGATGCCCGGACACCCGGACTGGAGCAGCGCGAAACCCGCGTGACGGGCCCGGTCGGGCCGTGCCACTATCGACGCGTCGGCGCGGCGGACCGCACCGGAGTTCCCCGAGGGGAATCATCCGGGAAGATCACACGTTGTGACTGACATAAAGACTTCTATCGACGTAAGGATCCAATGACCTCCTCTTCTTCCCTTCCCCAGGACGCGCAGGACGCGCAGAGCGCCACGGAGAACACCACCGAGAGCCTCACCGAGGCCCGCCGGGCCGACGCCCTGATGGAAGAGGACGTCGCCTGGAGCCACGAGATCGACGGAGCCCGGGACGGCGACCAGCTCGACCGCTCCGAGCGTGCCGCGCTGCGGCGCGTGGCCGGACTCTCCACCGAGCTCGAGGACGTCACCGAGGTCGAGTACCGCCAGCTGCGCCTGGAGCGCGTGGTGCTGGTGGGCGTCTGGACCTCGGGGACGGTGCACGACGCGGAGATCTCCCTCGCGGAGCTCGCCGCTCTCGCCGAGACGGCGGGCGCCCAGGTGCTGGACGCGGTGTACCAGCGGCGCGACAAGCCCGACCCGGCGACGTACATCGGTTCGGGCAAGGCGCTGGAGCTGCGCGACATCGTGCTCGAATCCGGCGCCGACACCGTCGTCTGCGACGGTGAGCTGAGCCCCGGCCAGCTGATCCATCTGGAAGACGTCGTCAAGGTCAAGGTGGTCGACCGGACCGCCCTGATCCTCGACATCTTCGCCCAGCACGCCAAGTCCCGTGAGGGCAAGGCGCAGGTCTCGCTCGCGCAGATGCAGTACATGCTGCCCAGGCTGCGCGGCTGGGGTCAGTCGCTCTCCCGGCAGATGGGCGGCGGCGGTTCCAGCGGCGGTGGCGGTATGGCCACCCGCGGTCCCGGTGAGACCAAGATCGAGACGGACCGGCGGCGGATCCGCGAGAAGATGGCGAAGATGCGCCGGGAGATCGCGGAGATGAAGACCGGCCGCGAGATCAAGCGCCAGGAACGCAAGCGCAACAAGGTGCCCTCCGTCGCCATCGCCGGATACACCAACGCCGGCAAGTCCTCGCTGCTCAACCGGCTGACCGGGGCCGGTGTCCTGGTGGAGAACGCCCTGTTCGCCACCCTGGACCCGACCGTCCGCCGGGCCGAGACGCCGAGCGGCCGGATCTACACCCTCGCCGACACCGTCGGGTTCGTCCGGCATCTGCCGCACCACCTCGTCGAGGCGTTCCGCTCCACGATGGAGGAGGTCGGCGAGTCCGATCTCATCCTCCACGTGGTGGACGGCTCCCACCCGGTGCCCGAGGAGCAGCTCGCCGCGGTGCGCGAGGTGATCCGGGACGTCGGCGCGGTGAACGTACGAGAGATCGTCGTCATCAACAAGGCGGACGCGGCGGACCCCCTGGTCCTTCAGCGCCTCCTGCGCAACGAGAAGTACGCGATCACGGTCTCGGCCCGCACGGGCGAAGGCATCGAGGAGCTGCTCGCGCTCATCGACGCCGAGCTGCCCCGGCCTTCCGTCCAGGTCGAGGTGCTCGTGCCGTACATCCAGGGGGCTCTGGTCTCCCGGGTGCACGCCGAGGGTGAGGTGCTCTCCGAGGAGCACACCGCCGAGGGCACCCTGCTCAAGGCCCAGGTCCACGAGGAGCTGGCCGCCGAGCTGGAGACCTTCGCCCTCGCCGCGCACTGACGGCTGCGGGACCGTACGACAGCCGAAGGCCCGGCCCACACTCTCCAGAGAGTGTGGGCCGGGCCTTCGGCGTCCGGGACTACCGCCCCGCGAACTTGTCGCTCATCGTCGCGAAGGTCCGCCGGGCGTCCTCGCCGAGCCGGGGTCCGGCCAGCCAGCCCGAAGTGACCGGTCCGATCGAGGTGTTGGAGACCAGCATCGACTTCCCGTCCGGCCCGGCGACGAACCAGCCGCCCCCGGAGGAGCCGCCCGTCATGGTGCAGCCGATCCGGTACATGGCCGGGGTCCCCGGGGCGATCGAGAGCCGGCCCGGACGGTCGACGCACTGGTGCATCAGCAGACCGTCGTACGGCGGACCCGCCGGGTAGCCCCAGGCGCCCATGCCGCTGATCTGCTGGATCTCCGGAGCGTCGAAGGAGACCGGCAGCGCGTTGCCCACGGTCTCCTCAAGGGACTTCGTCCCGTTCTCGGGCTTCACATGCAGGACCGCGTAGTCGTACGGGGCACCGGCCCCGCCCGTCGGGCCGCCGCCGGAGATCCACTCGCCGGAGGACGCGGCCCAGTCCGCCCAGTAGGTGCCGTACGGGGCGATCTCCCGCGGCTGCGCGGTCCGCAGCTGCGCCGCGTTCTTGCCCTGGTCGTTGTACGAGGGCACGAAGACGATGTTGCGGTACCAGCCGCCGCCCGCGCCCGCGTGCACACAGTGTCCGGCGGTCCACACGAGGTTGGACTTCCCGGGGTTCTTCGGGTCCTTCACGACCGTGCCCGAGCACACCATGGAGCCCTTGGGGGAGTCGAAGAAGACCTTGCCGACCGGGGCCGCGTACCGGTGGTAGGGCAGCTTCTCCGGCTTGGCCCGCACCGGGGCGGGCTCCGGGTCGCTGACGTCCTGGCCGGCGGAGAGGTCACCGGCCGCCATCGTCTTGGCGGGTTCCTCCGCCGTAGCCATCCGCTCCGGCTTCCACAGGCCGTCGATGACCGGGTTGACGAAGTCCTCGGCCTTGCGGAGCCAGCCGTCCTTGTCCCAGTTCTTCCATTCCCCCTTCTTCCACTTCTCCGGGTCCACCCCGTGCTTCTCCAGGGCGTCGCCCAGATCGCCGGGAAGACCGGCGGCCGGGTCCTTCTCGGCCGCCCCGCCGGTGGCCGACGGCTTGGCGGCCGCGGAGTCCTCCTCGGGACCGCAGGCCGTGGCCGTCAGTGTGAGCGCCGCGACGAGGCCGGTGGCGGCCAGCAGCGGACGTATCGATCGCATGGAAGAAATCCCCCTGAACAGCTGATTCGTGCGATGGTGCGCGACCTCGCCCGGCGCGCGGGCGCGGGCGCCCAGGCGCGTCGGCATGCGGCCGCGGTCGTGCATTCTGGCATGCCCTCGTCACGCGTGATGCCGGGGACGGCCGCCTGGCGTGAGCGGCCCCCGGCAGTCGACTGCCGGGGGCCGCTCACGCGCGGGCCCTACTGGCCCGCGTACTTCTCACTCACCGCGCGGTAGATGCCCTCGGCCTCCTTGCCGAGCCGCGGACCGGCCAGCCAGCCCGCCGTGACCGGGCCGATCGAGGTGTTCGAGACCAGGGCGGGCTTGCCGTCCTGGCCCGCCGCGACCCAGCCGCCGCCGGAGGAACCACCGGTCATCGTGCAGCCGATGCGGTACATCGTGGGCTGCTCCCGGAAGACCGAGAGCCGGCCCGGCTCGTCCGTGCACTGGAGCAGCTTCTGACCGTCGTACGGCGGTGCGGCCGGGTAGCCCGTGGCCGTCATCCCGGCGATCTTCGGCACGGCCGGAGCGTTGAACTCGACCGGCAGCGCCGAACCGACCGTCTCCTCCAGCGACTTGCCGCCCGCGCCCTTCTCCGGCGTCACGTGCAGCACCGCGAAGTCGTACGGCGCGCCCTGGCCGCCGGTCGCGGCGCCCTGCTCGATCCACTGCTCGGAGGTCTGGGCCCACTGGCCCCACCACACACCGTAGGGAGCGATCTTCTCCTTGGGCGCGGTCTCCAGCTCGGCCAGCGACAGACCGTCGTTGTTGTAGGCCGGGACGAAGGCGATGTTGCGGTACCAGCCGCCCTTCTTGCCCGCGTGCACACAGTGTCCGGCGGTCCACACCATGTTGGACTTCCCGGGGTTCGCCGGGTCCTTCACGACGGTCGCGGAACAGACCATCGAGCCCTGCGGACCGTCGAAGAGCAGCTTCCCGGACTCCGGGGCGTTGTCGTGGTACGGCGTCGCGACACCGGCGGCCCGGACCGGGGCCGGCGTCGGGTCCGTCACGCCGTCGTCGCCCGAGATGTCGTTGTCGACCGGGTTCTCCGGGGGCTTGTCGGCGTCCCGCATCCGGTCCGGGTCCCACAGCCCCTCGATGATCGGGTTGACGAAGTCCTTGGCCTCACGCAGCCACTTGTCCTTGTCCCAGTTCTTCCACTCCCCGTCCCGCCACTGGTCGGGATCGATCCCGTGCTCCTTGAGGCGGTCCTTCAGGTCGTCCGGGATGGCGACCTTGCCGTCGGCCTGGCCGGCCGAAGCGCTGGGCGTACCGCCCGCGTTGTCCTCCTCCGGACCGCACGCGGTGGCGGTGAGCGCCAGCACGGCGGCGACGGCGGTCGCGGCGAGCGCGGAGGAGGGCATGCGCCGTGCGCGCCTCCCGGGGCGTGCGGTATCGGTCGGGCGAATGGGTCGCATCTCGTGATCCCCCTGGGACTTCGTCACTCGGTACTCGTGCTGCGTTGCGGACACTTCGGGCGCCGGAGCAGGTGCTTCCGCGCCGCTGTGCGGCCCCCACTATGCCGGTGCCGATGGTGACGGTACGCGGCAGGTCCACGGTTCCGTCGCCGCGAGGATGTTCCGATTTACCCGTGATCCGTAGCGGTCGGCGTCGTTGGTACGTACGGGGGACACCAGGACAGCGTTCACGGCCTCGGTGCGTCCGCGCGAAATCGTACCGACGTGCAACGCAACTGTTACCGCAGGAGGATCAAGAGCCGTGTCCGTGACCGAACCCGCACCGGTGGCGCCGCCCTCCGCGCACGAGGGCATCCTCCGCCGCCAGTCCCTGCGCGAGTCGGCGGCCCGCACCTACGCCCGGTCCCTGCCGATCGTCCCGGTGCGCGCCCGCGGGCTCACCATCGAGGGCGCGGACGGCCGCCGGTATCTGGACTGCCTGTCGGGCGCGGGCACCCTGGCGCTCGGCCACAACCACCCGGTCGTGCTCGAAGCGATCAGGAAGGTCATCGACTCCGGCGCCCCCCTGCATGTGCTGGACCTCGCCACCCCGGTCAAGGACGCCTTCACCACCGAGCTGTTCGCCACCCTGCCCCGGCAGTTCGCCGACAACGCCCGCATCCAGTTCTGCGGTCCCGCCGGCACGGACGCCGTCGAGGCCGCGTTCAAGCTGGTCCGCTCCGCGACCGGGCGCTCCGGCCTGCTGACCTTCACCGGCGCCTACCACGGCATGACCGCCGGAGCCCTGGAAGCCTCCGGCGGCGCCACCGACGTACGGGTCACCCGGCTCCCCTTCCCGCAGGACTACCGCTGCCCGTTCGGGACCGGAGGCGAGCACGGCGCCACGCTCGCCGCCCGCTGGATCGAACATCTGCTGGACGACCGCAAGGGCGGCGTACCGGCCCCCGCCGGGATGATCGTGGAGCCCGTCCAGGGCGAGGGCGGCGTCAACCCCGCCCCCGACGCCTGGCTGCGCCGCATGCGCCGGATCACCGAGGAACGGTCCATCCCGCTCATCGCCGACGAGGTCCAGACCGGGGTCGGCAGGACCGGCGCGTTCTGGGCCGTCGAGCACAGCGGCATCGTCCCCGACGTCATGGTCCTCTCCAAGGCGATCGGCGGCTCCCTGCCCCTCGCCGTGATCGTCTACCGCGCTGAGCTGGATCTTTGGCAGCCGGGCGCGCACGCGGGTACGTTTCGTGGCAACCAGCTCGCCATGGCGGCGGGCGCGGCCACGCTCGCGTACGTCAGGGAGAATCAACTGGCGGACCGCGCAGCGGTCCTGGGGGCCCGGATGCTCGCCCGTCTCAGGGAACTGAGGGCGCATCACCCGGGAATCGGTGACGTACGGGGGCGTGGACTGATGATCGGCCTGGAGCTGGTGGATCCCGAGCGCGCGCCCCTGCCCGCCGAAGCCGGCGACCCCGCCCCGGCCCCTCCGCCGGACCCGGCCCTCGCCCTCGCCGTCCAGCAGGAATGCCTGCGACGCGGCCTCATCGTCGAACTCGGCGGCCGGCACGGCGCCGTGGTCCGCCTCCTGCCGCCCCTCACCCTCACCGACGAGCAGGCGACTGCCGTCGTCGACCGTCTCGCCGACGCGCTGGCAGCCGCGACACGCTCCCCGCACCGTCGGACCACCGCCGGGCCGACCACCTGACCCCGGAATCCCCACAAGGAAGAACGCCGTGAACCCCACCCCCGCGCCCGAGGCCGACGGCCCCGGTAACCCCCAGCACCGAGGGCAGGACGGACCGGCCGCCCCCGGCACGGTCGAGGCGACGACCGTGCCCCGCCAGAAATCCCCGCACGCCCCCGACCCCGCCGCGTACGCACCCGGCCCGGACCTCGCGGCCCGGAGCCAGGGCTTCGACGCGCTCGACGACCCGGACCCGCTGCGGGCCGCCGACGCGGCGGGCGCCGAAAGCCTGCTGCGCTGCTGGACCCGGGAGAACGACCTGCCCCGCCCCGACGGCGACACCCTGCGCATCGCCTTCCCCGCCAGCGGCACCGCCCTCCTCGTCCCCGTGGACTACTGGTCCGCCACCGGGGCCCACCGCTTCGGCGCGCCCGTCCTGGAGAACGCCCCCTCCGGCGCCCCGCCCGCCGACGCCGCCACCGTCGCCGTCCTCATCGGCCGCGAGGGCGGCGAGAGCGGCGCGGGCGATCTGGTCGCCCGGGTCGCCGACTCCGTACGCCACACCGCCGGCTTCATCGAGCAGCGGCGGCGCAGCCCGGCCGACCCCGCCGAGGCGGACCTCTTCCTCGCCGCCGAACAGTCCCTGCTGCTCGGCCACCCCCTCCACCCCACACCGAAGAGCCGCGAGGGCCTCTCCGAATCGGAGTCGCGCCGCTTTTCACCGGAGCTCCACGGCTCCTTCCCGCTGCACTGGTTCGCCGTCGACCGGTCGCTCGCCGCCACCGACTCCGCCTGGAGCGAGGGCGGTCCGGCCACCGCCGAGGAGCTGCTCGCCCCGCACGCCGCAGGGCTGAAGACGCCCCCCGGCACCGTCGCCGTGCCCGTCCATCCCTGGCAGGCCGCCGACCTGATCCACCGCCCCCAGGTCCGCGCCCTCGTCGAGACCGGTCTCCTCCACGACCTCGGCCCGCACGGCGAGCCCTGGCACCCCACCTCCTCCATCCGCACCGTGCACCGGCCCGGGGCGCGGGTGATGCTCAAGCTCTCCCTCGGCGTACGCATCACCAACTCCCGCCGGGAGAACCTCCGCAAGGAACTGCACCGGGGCGTCGAGGTCCACCGCCTCCTGTCCACCGGCCTCGCCGAGCGCTGGCGGCGGGAGCACCCCGGCTTCGACATCGTCCGCGACCCCGCCTGGCTCGCCGTCGACGACCCCGAGGGCACCCCCGTCACCGGGCTCGACGCCGTGCTCCGCCACAACCCCTTCGGCCCGGGCGACGACGCCGCCTGCATCGCCGGACTCACCGCACAGCGCCCAAGGCCCGGCCGCCCCGGAATGCACTCACGGCTCTCCGAGATCGTCTCCGGCCTGCGCGCCCGCACCGGCCTCACCGGAACCGACGTCTCCGCCGAATGGTTCCGGCGCTATCTGCACCACGTCGTGCGCCCCGTCCTCTGGCTCGACGCCCACGGCGGAGTCGCCCTCGAAGCCCACCAGCAGAACACCCTCGTCCTCCTCGACCCGGACGGCTGGCCCGTCGGCGGCCGCTACCGGGACAACCAGGGCTACTACTTCCGCGACTCCCGCCGTGCCGAGCTGGACCGGCGGCTCCCCGGCATCGGCACCGTCAGCGACACCTTCGTCTCCGACCCGGTCACCGACGAGCGGTTCGCCTACTACCTCGGCATCAACAACGTCCTCGGTCTCATCGGGGCGTTCGGGGCCCAGCGCCTCGCCGACGAACAGCAACTCCTCACCGTCCTGCGCCAATTCCTCACCGAGGTCGCGGAACTCGGCTCACCCCTCCCCGCGTATCTCCTGGAGAACCGCCAACTGCGCTGCAAGGCCAACCTGCTGACCCGGCTGCACGGCCTCGACGAGCTGGTCGGACCGGTCGACACCCAGTCCGTCTACGTCACCATCGCCAACCCGCTCCACAGCTGAACCACCGCGCCGGAGAGACTTCGAGCGCACTCGCACCAGAGAGACTCCGGCCGCACCCGCACCGGAGAAGCTCACCGACCGCACCCGGTCCAGAGAGGAGAGCGCCACCGTGCCTCCCGCCGACGCCTCAGCGGAACCCGGCACCGCACCCGACGGCGGGAGCACCGGAGTCGAGGACACCCTCGACCTGAAGCTCACCGAGGAGCTTCTGGCGCTGATCGCCGAGGAGCGCAGCGCCGGGACGCGGCGGGCCACCGTCCCCGGTGACCTGCTGGGCGACCCCGGCTCCTGGCCGCCCGCGCGGACCGCGGCGGGGGAGTTCGCCCTCCTCCCCGTCCGGCTGGAGCGCGACCTCCCCGTCATCAGCCGCTGGATGAACGACCCCGCCGTAGCGGCCTTCTGGGAGCTCGCCGGACCCGACTCCGTCACCGCCGACCACATCCGGCCCCAGCTCGCAGGAGACGGGCGGAGCATCCCCTGCCTCGGCGTGCTCGACGGCACCCCCATGAGCTACTGGGAGATCTACCGCGCCGACCTCGACCCCCTGGCCCGCCACTACCCCGCGCGCCCCCACGACACCGGTGTCCACCTCCTCGTCGGGGGCGTGAAGAACCGGGGCCGGGGCGTGGGCACCACCCTGCTCCGCGCCGTCGCCGACCTCGTCCTTACCAACCTGCCGCAGTGCGGGCGGGTCGTCGCCGAACCGGACCTGCGCAACACCCCGTCCGTATCCGCTTTCCTCAGCGCCGGCTTCCGCTTCTCCGCCGAAGTGGACCTCCCCGACAAACGCGCCGCGCTGATGATCCGCGACCGAACGTACCGAGCCCAGCTGTGACGTGCTCTCCGCACCGCCCAAACCGCTCGAACCTCATAGGTTCCCTCCGGAGGAGTCCCCGTGCCGATATCTCCCACGAGCCGTGACACAGCCGAGTCCCCGCAGCTGTTCAGCCCTCCGGAGCTGAACCGGCAGATCTGGGACCGGGCCGCAGTGAGGCTCCTCGCCAAGATGCTCGGTGAGTTCGCCTACGAGAAGATCATCGAGCCGGTCAAGGTCCCCGGGACCGGCGGACTCCACCGGCTGACCCTCGACGACGGGGGCGCGCTCGTCTTCACCGCCCGACGAGGCGTCTACGGCAGCTGGCGCGTCGACCCCGAGTCGATCGAGATCACCGCGCGGCCCCCGGCCGCCCAGGCCGACGGCCCGCCCGCCGCGCGGGCCGACGTACAGTCCAACGGCTCGCCCTCCGCTCATGCCGCCGCACCGTCCAACGGCTCGCCCGCCGTGTCCCGCCCGTTCCGCGACCCGCTGACCTTTCTCACCCGGGCCCGTGACCTCCTCGGGCTCGACGGCACGACGCTGGGCCACCTCATCCGCGAGCTGACCCTGACGCTGTCCGCCGACGCCCGGCTCGACCACACCGCGCTCACCGCGGACCGGCTCGCCGCCCAGGACTACGCGGAGCTGGAGGGCCACCAGACCGGCCACCCCTGGCTGGTGGCGAGCAAGGGAAGGCTCGGCTTCTCCGCCGCCGACGCCGCCCGCTTCACCCCCGAGACCCGCAGCCCGCTCCGGCTCCCGTGGATCGCGGTCAGCACCCGTATCGCGCAGTTCCGGGGCGTCGGCCGCGTCTCCACCCCCGACCAGCTGTACGCCGGTGAGCTCGACCCGGACGTCCGGGCGGCCTTCGCCGACGTCCTGCGGGCCCGGGGACACGACCCGCAGGACTACTTCTACCTCCCCGTACACCCCTGGCAGTGGGACGAGTGGATCGTGCCGCTCTTCGCCCCGGCCATCGCCGACGGCGACATCGTGGCCCTGCACACCGACGGCGACGCCCGTCTCCCGCAGCAGTCCATCCGTACGTTCGCCAACGTGGACCGGCCCGAGCGGCACACGGTGAAGCTCCCGCTCTCCATCCTCAACACCCTGGTCTGGCGCGGCCTGCCGACCGAGCGGACCCTCGCCGCCCCCGCCGTCACCGCCTGGGTCCAAGGGCTGTGCGAGGGCGACCCCTTCCTGCGCGACACCTGCCGGGTCATCCTCCTGGGCGAGGTCGCCTCCGTCGCCGTCGAACATCCGCTGTACGACCACCTCCCCGAAGCGCCCTACCAGTACAAGGAACTCCTCGGCGCGATCTGGCGGGAGCCCCTGCCGCCCCGCCTCGCCCCGGGCGAACGCGCCCGCACGCTCGCCTCCCTCCTCCATACGGATCCGACGGGCCGCGCGTTCACCGCGGAGCTGGTCGAACGTTCCGGCCTCTCCCCGGAGACCTGGCTGAAGCGCCTCTTCGCCGCGCTGCTGCCGCCCCTGCTGCACTTCCTCTACCGCTACGGCACCGTGTTCTCCCCGCACGGCGAGAACGCCATCGTCGTGTTCGACGAGAACGACGTGCCCGTACGGCTCGCCATCAAGGACTTCGTCGACGACGTCAACGTCAGCGCCCACCCGCTGCCGGAACACGCCTCCATGCCCGACGAGGTGCGCGCCGTCCTCCTCACCGAGGAGCCGTCCTTCCTCACCCAGTTCATCCACTCCGGCCTCTTCGTCGGCGTCTTCCGCTATCTCTCACCCCTGTGCGAGGAACAGCTCGGCGTCTCCGAGGACACCTTCTGGTCACTCGTCCGGGCGGAGATCGTGCGCCACCACGCCCGCTTCCCGGAGCTGAAGGAGCGGTTCGAGCTGTTCGACATGCTCACCCCCGAGATCGAACGCCTCTGCCTCAACCGCAACCGCCTGCATGTCGACGGCTATCGGGACCGGGCCAGCCGCCCGCACGCGGCGATCCACGGCACGGTTCCCAATCCGCTGCACGCCTCCGCCCGCGTCCGGGAGTGACCCTTGTTGTCAGTGGTGCGCCGTAGGCTGGTCGGGCTATGACGAAGCCATCCCTCCCCGAGCTCCTGCACGCCGCCGTGACCGCCGTCGGCGGTACGGAACGCCCCGGCCAGGTCACCATGGCCGAAGCCGTCGCCGAGGCCGTCGACGACCAATCCCACCTGCTCGTCCAGGCCGGCACCGGTACGGGCAAGTCGCTCGGCTATCTGGTGCCGGCGCTGGCGCACGGGGAGCGGGTCGTCGTGGCCACGGCCACCCTCGCCCTCCAGCGACAGCTCGTGGAGCGCGACCTGCCGCGTACGGTCGAGTCCCTGCATCCGCTGCTGCGCCGGCGCCCGCAGTTCGCCATGCTCAAGGGCCGGTCGAACTACCTCTGCCTGCACCGGCTCCATGAAGGGGTGCCGCAGGACGAGGAGGAGGGGCTCTTCGACCAGTTCGAGGCGGCGGCCCCGTCCAGCAAGCTGGGGCAGGACCTGCTGCGGCTGCGGGACTGGTCGGACGAGACGGAGACGGGCGACCGGGACGACCTCACGCCCGGTGTCTCGGACCGGGCCTGGGGCCAGGTGTCGGTCTCCTCGCGGGAGTGCCTCGGCGCGACGAAGTGCGCGTACGGCGCGGAGTGCTTCGCCGAGGCGGCCCGGGAGCGGGCCAAGCTCGCGGATGTCGTCGTCACCAACCACGCCTTGCTCGCCATCGACGCCATCGAGGGCGCGCCGGTGCTGCCGTCGCACGAGGTGCTGATCGTCGACGAGGCCCATGAGCTGGTCTCCCGGGTCACCGGCGTCGCCACCGGCGAGCTGACCCCCGCCCAGGTCAACCGCGCGGTCCGCCGCGCGGCGAAGCTGGTCAACGAGAAGGCGGCCGACGCCCTCCAGACCGCGGCCGAGGGGTTCGAGCGGGTCATGGAGCTGGCGCTGCCCGGACGGCTCGAAGAGGTGCCCGAGGACCTCGGATACGCGCTGATGGCGCTGCGCGACGCGGCGCGCACGGTGATCTCCGCGATCGGCGCCACCCGGGACAAGTCGGTCGAGGACGAGAACGCCGTCCGCAAGCAGGCCCTGGCCTCGGTCGAGTCGATCCACGGCGTCGCCGAGCGCATCACCCAGGGCTCCGAGTACGACGTCGTCTGGTACGAGCAGCACGACCGGTTCGGCGCGTCCGTCCGGGTCGCGCCGCTCTCCGTGTCGGGGCTGCTGCGCGAGAAGCTGTTCGCCGAGCGGTCCGTGGTGCTGACCTCGGCCACCCTCAAGCTCGGCGGCGATTTCAACGGCGTGGGCGCGTCCCTCGGGCTGGCCCCCGAGGGCACGGCGGGCGAGGACGTCCCGCAGTGGAAGGGGCTGGACGTCGGCTCCCCGTTCGACTACCCGAAGCAGGGCATCCTCTATGTCGCCCGGCATCTCAACACCCCGGGGCGCGAGGGATCGCGTACGGACATGCTGGACGAGCTCGCCGAACTGGTGGAGGCGGCAGGCGGCCGGACACTGGGCCTTTTCTCCTCCATGCGGGGAGCCAAGGCGGCGGCCGAGGAGCTGCGGGGGCGCCTGGACAAGCCGATCCTGCTCCAGGGCGAGGAGACGCTCGGCGAGCTGATCAAGAACTTCGCAGCCGACCCGGAGACCTGCCTCTTCGGCACGCTGTCCCTCTGGCAGGGCGTGGATGTCCCGGGGCCGAGCTGTCAGCTGGTGGTCATGGACCGGATTCCGTTCCCCCGGCCCGACGATCCGCTGATGAGCGCCCGGCAGAAGGCGGTCGAGGAGGCGGGCGGCAACGGCTTCATGGCCGTGGCGGCGACGCACGCCGCCCTGCTGATGGCCCAGGGCGCGGGCCGGCTGGTCCGGGCGACGGGAGACAAGGGCGTTGTCGCCGTGCTGGACCCCCGGCTCGCCAACGCGCGGTACGGAAGCTATCTGCGCGCCTCGCTGCCGGACTTCTGGTACACCACCGACCGGAACCAGGCGCGCCGCTCGCTGGCCGCCATCGACGCCAAGGCCAGGGCGGACGGGGCGTAGAAGGTCCCTGCCGCGGGCTGTGCCCTCCCCGGGGCAAGGCAAAGCCCCGGGACCGACGTCATGATCGACGTTCTAGGGAGTCCCGGGGCCGACAAGCCTTCGCCCGACGCTGCCGTCTCCTCAGACCCGGCGCAGCACCGCCACCACCTTGCCCAGGATGGTCGCCTCGTCGCCGGGGATCGGCTGGTACGCGGCGTTGTGAGGCAGCAGCCATACGTGACCGTCCTCCCGGCGGAAGCGCTTGACCGTGGCCTCGCCGTCGAGCATGGCGGCGACGATGTCCCCGTTCTCCGCGACGGGCTGGCGGCGGACGGTGACCCAGTCGCCGTCGCAGATCGCGGCCTCGATCATCGAGTCGCCGACGACCTTCAGGACGAACAGCTCACCGTCGCCGACGAGCTGGCGGGGGAGGGGAAGACGTCCTCGACGGACTCCTCGGCGAGGATCGGACCACCGGCGGCGATCCGGCCCACCAGCGGCACATAGGACGCGGCGGGCTTGCCCGTCGTGTCGGTCGCCTGGGTGCTGGGCTGGTCCGATCCGCGCACCTCGTACGCACGGGGGCGGTGCGGGTCCCGGCGGAGGAAGCCCTTGCGCTCCAGGGCCATCAGCTGGTGGGCGACGGACGACGTGCTGGAGAGGCCCACCGCCTGACCGATCTCCCGCATGGACGGCGGGTATCCCCGTCGCTGCACGGAGTCGCGGATGACCTCGATGACCCGCCGCTGCCGGTCCGTGAGTCCCGAGCTGTCCGCCCGGATGCCGGGAGGCCTGCCGGGCATGGCACGTCCGGGGCGTGCGGGCTCGGGCCCGTCCGTGTTCGTGACTGAGTCATTCATGGCATGCACCGGCTCAAGTCGGCTCTGGGAGCGGTGGTCCCGGGCGGTGATGGTGGCGCTGTCTGCGGTGGTGGTCACGTCGGCCCCTCTCGAATGTTCTCCCTAGCTGGACAACGGTAGTAGCTTTCGAAAGGTTGCGCCAAACACACGTTCGAGTGAAAAACGAATAAAGGGGTGCCGCGGCGCTGTCGACAGGTGTATGGACGCCTTGTTGAAGGTCGCGCGGCGGCCCTCTCGCGGGACCGGCCCCAGTCTTTCATCCGGACCCGTGCACGGACATCCGGACCTGTACGCAGAGTCTTTCATCCGGGGCGCGGGCGTCGAAGCCCCGGCGGTTCGACGCCCCCGCGTTTCCCGTACCCTCTTCTCTGGCTTCTTCGGCCCAGGTTCCCCGGGCGGCCTCCCGGTGAGGCCCGGCGCGCGACACGCGATGGGGCCGAAAACGCGACCCAACCCTAGATCTAGTGGTTGGATTGCCTCAGTCGCCCAGAAGTTGTGGTCTCGGTTCATTCCTGCCGTGCTCATCGCCTATGCTGGGGACTGCTTCCAGGGGCCCGGACAAGGCCCTGAAGAGGCTATTCAGTCGTGCGTGTGAAGGAGGGTTGGGAGCCATGCACTGCCCCTTCTGCCGGCACCCCGACAGCAGAGTCGTCGACAGTCGTACCACCGACGACGGGACGTCGATCCGTCGCCGCCGCCAGTGCCCCGACTGCTCCCGCCGCTTCACCACGGTGGAGACCTGCTCGCTGATGGTGGTCAAGCGCAGCGGCGTGACCGAACCCTTCAGCCGCACCAAGGTCATCTCCGGCGTCCGCAAGGCATGCCAGGGACGGCCCGTCACGGAGGACGCCCTCGCCAAACTCGGCCAGCGGGTCGAGGAGGCGGTGCGCGCCACCGGCAGCGCCGAACTGACCACCCACGACGTGGGACTGGCCATCCTCGGCCCCCTGCAGGAGCTCGACCTCGTCGCGTACCTGCGCTTCGCGTCCGTGTACCGGGCGTTCGATTCCCTGGAAGACTTCGAGGCCGCCATCGTGGAACTGCGTACGCAGCGGCCTTCCGCGGAGGACTGCGGGAGCGGCGAGACCCTTGAGGTCCCCGCGCCCGCCATTGCCGCCGACTGAGCGGTACGCGCCCGTCACGGTCCGGAGTCACCTCCACCGACCGGCGGCCGGGCGAATCAAGACCTGTTCCCGTGGCCCGAGTGCGGCCCGCGGGGCAACGGACACACATTGTGCCTGGGAAGATCTGGGCACTTCAGGGCGTTTTCGCCCACATATGGGAGGCGGCATGACAGAGACGGCGAGCGGCCCGGCACGAGGTTCCCGCACCAAGGGCGCCAAGGCGAGCAAGGGTCTGCGTATCGAGCGCATCCACACCAACCCCGGCGTCCATCCGTACGACGAGGTGACGTGGGAGCGCCGTGACGTCGTCATGACCAACTGGCGCGACGGCTCGATCAACTTCGAGCAGCGTGGCGTCGAGTTCCCCGACTTCTGGTCGGTGAACGCGGTCAACATCGTCACCAGCAAGTACTTCCGCGGGGCCGTCGGCACCCCGCAGCGCGAGACCGGCCTCAAGCAGCTGATCGACCGGATCGTGAAGACGTACCGGAAGGCCGGCGAGGACAACAGCTACTTCGCCTCTCCCGCGGACGCCGAGATCTTCGAGCACGAGCTGGCCTACGCCCTCCTGCACCAGATCTTCAGCTTCAACTCGCCGGTCTGGTTCAACGTCGGCACGCCCCAGCCGCAGCAGGTCTCCGCCTGCTTCATCCTGGCCGTCGACGACTCCATGGAGTCGATCCTCGACTGGTACAAGGAAGAGGGCATGATCTTCAAGGGCGGCTCCGGCGCCGGCCTGAACCTCTCCCGTATCCGCTCCTCCAAGGAGCTCCTCTCCTCCGGCGGCAACGCCTCGGGACCGGTCTCGTTCATGCGCGGCGCCGACGCCTCCGCCGGAACGATCAAGTCGGGCGGCGCCACCCGCCGCGCGGCCAAGATGGTCATCCTCGACGTCGACCACCCCGACATCGAGAACTTCATCGAGACCAAGGTCAAGGAGGAGGAGAAGATCCGCGCCCTGCGTGACGCGGGCTTCGACATGGACCTGGGCGGCGACGACATCACGTCCGTCCAGTACCAGAACGCCAACAACTCCGTCCGGGTCAACGACGAGTTCATGAAGGCCGTCGAGTCGGGCGGCAAGTTCGGGCTGCGCGCCCGGATGACCGGCGACGTCATCGAAGAGGTCGAGGCCAAGTCCCTCTTCCGCAAGATGGCCGAGGCCGCCTGGGCCTGCGCCGACCCGGGCATCCAGTACGACGACACCATCAACGCCTGGCACACCTGCCCGGAGTCCGGCCGGATCAACGGCTCGAACCCGTGCAGCGAGTACATGCACCTGGACAACACCTCGTGCAACCTCGCCTCGCTGAACCTGATGAAGTTCCTCAAGGACGACGGCCTGGGCAACCAGTCCTTCGAGTCCGAGCGCTTCGCCCAGGTCGTCGAGCTGGTCATCACCGCGATGGACATCTCGATCTGCTTCGCCGACTTCCCCACGCAGAAGATCGGCGAGAACACCCGCGCCTTCCGCCAGCTCGGCATCGGTTACGCCAACCTCGGCGCCCTCCTGATGGCGACCGGCCACGCGTACGACAGCGACGGCGGCCGCGCGCTCGCCGGCGCCATCACCTCGCTGATGACCGGCACCTCGTACAAGCGCTCCGCCGAACTGGCCGCGGTCGTCGGCCCGTACGACGGCTACGCCCGCAACGCCGAGCCGCACCAGCGCGTCATGAAGCAGCACGCCGACGCCAACGCCAAGGCCGTCCACATCGACGACCTCGACTCCCCGGTCTGGGCCGCCGCGACGGAGGCCTGGCAGGACGTGATCCGGCTCGGCGCGAAGAACGGCTTCCGCAACGCGCAGGCCTCGGTCATCGCGCCCACCGGCACCATCGGTCTCGCGATGTCCTGCGACACCACCGGTCTGGAGCCCGACCTCGCCCTGGTCAAGTTCAAGAAGCTGGTCGGCGGCGGCTCGATGCAGATCGTCAACGGCACGGTGCCGCAGGCGCTGCGCCGCCTCGGCTACCAGCCCGAGCAGATCGAGGCGATCGTCGCCCACATCGCCGAGCACGGCAACGTGGTCGACGCCCCCGGCCTGAAGACCGAGCACTACGAGGTCTTCGACTGCGCGATGGGCGAGCGCTCCATCTCCGCGATGGGCCACGTCCGGATGATGGCGGCCATCCAGCCGTGGATCTCCGGCGCGCTCTCCAAGACGGTGAACCTCCCCGAGAGCGCCACCGTCGAGGACGTCGAAGAGGTCTACTTCGAGGCGTGGAAGATGGGCGTCAAGGCGCTCGCCATCTACCGCGACAACTGCAAGGTCGGCCAGCCCCTCTCCGCCAAGACCAAGGCGAAGGAGAAGGAAGAGGTCACCGCGAAGGCCGAGGAGACCATCCGCGAGGCGGTCGAGAAGGTCGTCGAGTACCGCCCGGTCCGCAAGCGTCTCCCCAAGGGCCGTCCCGGCATCACCACCTCCTTCACGGTGGGTGGCGCCGAGGGCTACATGACCGCCAACTCCTACCCGGACGACGGTCTCGGCGAGGTCTTCCTGAAGATGTCCAAGCAGGGCTCCACCCTCGCGGGCATGATGGACGCCTTCTCCATCGCCGTCTCGGTCGGTCTGCAGTACGGCGTCCCGCTGGAGACGTACGTCTCCAAGTTCACCAACATGCGCTTCGAGCCGGCCGGTATGACGGACGACCCGGACGTGCGGATGGCGCAGTCGATCGTCGACTACATCTTCCGCCGCCTGGCGCTGGACTTCCTGCCCTTCGAGACCCGCTCGGCCCTCGGCATCCACTCCGCCGAGGAGCGCCAGCGCCACCTGGACACCGGCAGCTACGAGCCGTCGTTCGAGGCGGACGGCCTGGACGCGGACAGCCTGGCCCAGTCGGCCCCGCTCCACGCCGAGCCCCTGAAGGCGGTCCCGGCTCCCGCTGAGTCCGCGGCGAAGGCGGCGCCGAAGACGGCGCACACCTCGGCCGAACTGGTCGAGATGCAGCTCGGCATCAGCGCCGACGCCCCGCTCTGCTTCTCCTGCGGTACGAAGATGCAGCGCGCCGGCTCCTGCTACATCTGCGAGGGCTGCGGCTCGACGAGCGGCTGCAGCTGACCGGACGCGGAAGCGTGTGCGGAACCGCGTAGGGCTTGACTGACCCGCGGCTCACGAAGGGGACCGGCCATCGGCCGGTCCCCTTCGGCGTGCCACCCCGGGTTGTCCGGAACTGACCGCTGTCAGCCCTCGGCGGCCCGGCTTCCCATCGCCGCGGCGAACGTGTCGGGCTCGCCGTCGTAGCCGCGTACCACCGACCGGAAGCCCCAGAGGCCCGAGCCGTCCCGGGTGAACTCCCCGACGACCGCCGCGGTCGCCCACGCCACGTCGGAGAAGTCGTTCGCCGCCAGCTTCGTATAGCCCTCGGCGATCTCCATCGCCGTGCTCCCTATGGCGCCGAAGGTCTTGTGACCGTCGCGCTGCTGGATGGCGACCCCGACCACCACCCGCCCGTACCGCTCTGCCAGCCGGTTCAGCTCGATGGTCATGACCTCGTCGAAGCCGAAGCCCTGGCCGGTCCGGCTGTCCCGGTTCAGCGTGATGGTGCCGTCCGGGGAGCGGCTGTCGAAGTGGACCAGGTAGGCCGGAGCGCCGTACGGATCGTCGGCCGGGTAGGTCGCCGCGATGATGTCGAGGTCGTTGGCGGCCGCCCCGTGCGGACTGGGGTCCCACTTGACCCGCACTTCGACCTTCTCGATGTCCTTGTTCGGAGTGCTCAAGAAACTCCCCTCCCGGCCGACGGCCCACGGACCGTTCTCATCACCCGATACACGATGGACCCGATCATGTCCGGAACCGGCCGCTGAACCAACTGCCCCGGAACCGGACGGCGGATTCGGGCCATCCGACAGCCGCCGGTCCTCCCGATTCGGCCGCGCTGAAGATGAGGTTGGCGAGCTGGACCTCCTTGCCCGGGTGCACTCATCGGGACCGTGACGCGTGCCACGTTCGGGGCCGTACGATGGCGCGGTGCTGGTGAAGTGGATTCGCTGTTCCGTGGTGGACCGTCATGGTTTCGAGCGGGGGCAGCGGAAGTGGGCGGGGCTGCTCGGCGAGCCGGGATTCCGAGGACAGAGCGGCGGGTGGAGCCGAACGCGCCCCGATGTCGCCCACGTCTTCGCGTTCTGGGAGAACCGCGTCTTCTACGACTCCTTCATGGCCCGCGGGCACGACCGGCTGGCGGCCGGGCAGTCGGGCATGTTCCGCGATATGCAGGTCACGCTCTTCGAGCGCCGCTTCGATGTGAAGACGGGATTCGAGCCCCACTTCGCGGAGGCGGACGTCGTCAGGATCGCGCACAGCCGGGTGCACGAGGACCGCGCCGAGCACTTCGTGCTGATGCAGCAGCAGGTGTGGAATCCCGCCATGGCCGGATCGCCCGGCATGTTGCGCGGCGTGTTCGGCGAGGCGCCGGGCAACGAGTTCCTGGCGCTGTCCCTGTGGAAGTCGAGCGCCGAGCGCGGCAAGTACCGCGCGGCAGGGGCCGAGCGGCTGGCGGCCCGCGCCCAGACCGAGACGGACGTGATCGCGCTGACGGGAGACGTCGTGGAGCTGGAACCGTCCTGGACGGTGTGACCCCGGGCGGCCCCGTGGACGGTGTGATCGCGCGGCACCCTCCCGCCGCTCCGACCGGTCGTGCTGATCCGATCCGTTCTAGGCTCGGGACATGGCACGACCGCAGCGCATCGTCCTCGTCCGGCACGGCGAGTCCGAGGGCAACGCCGACGACACGGTGTACGAGCGCGAGCCCGACCACGCGCTCCGGCTCACCGCCACCGGTCTGCGGCAGGCCCGGGAGACCGGCCAGGAGTTGCGCCGGCAGTTCGGCGACGAGCGGGTGAGCGTCTACATCTCGCCCTACCGGCGCACCCACGAGACGTTCCGCGCGTTCGATCTCGACCCGGCACGCGTCCGGGTCCGCGAGGAGCCCCGGCTCCGCGAGCAGGACTGGGGCAACTGGCAGGACCGGGACGACGTACGGCTGCAGAAGGCCTACCGGGACGCCTACGGGCACTTCTTCTACCGGTTCGCCCAGGGCGAGTCCGGCGCCGACGTCTACGACCGGGTCGGGGCGTTCCTGGAGAGCCTGCACCGGAGCTTCGAGGAGTCGGACCACCCGGAGAACGTCCTGCTGGTGACCCACGGACTGACGATGCGGCTGTTCTGCATGCGCTGGTTCCACTGGTCGGTCGCGGAGTTCGAGTCGCTGTCCAATCCGGGCAACGGCGAGACGCGGACGCTGCTGCTGGGCGAGAACGGCCGCTACACCCTCGACCGGCCCTTTCAGCGCTGGCGGACCCCTGAACCGTACGGCCGTACCGGTTAGAGTGGCTGTGCGATGACCGCTGATTCTGTTTCCGCGTGGCGCTTCGAACGCGCCCTGGCCAGCCTGCGTGGGCTGTCCGTGGGAGACGCCCTGGGCTCCCAGTTCTTCGTTCCGGCCAACTACCCCCTGCTGAAACAGCGGGCCCTGCCGCCCGGGCCCTGGCAGTGGACCGACGACACCGAGATGGCCTGTTCGGTCCTGGCCGTGCTCGCCGAGCACGACCGTATCGACCAGGACGCGCTCGCCCGCTCCTTCGCCGAGCACCACGACTTCGACCGCGGATACGGCCCTGCCGTCAACCGGCTCCTCCGGCTCGTACGGGAGGGCGGCGACTGGCGGGAACTGTCCTCGGCGCTGTTCCAGGGCCAGGGCTCCTGGGGCAACGGCTCGGCCATGCGTATCGCCCCGCTCGGCGCCTGGTACGCGGACGACCCGGAACAGGCGACCCACCAGGCGGAGATCTCGTCGTACACCACCCACCAGCACCGTGAGGCCGTCGTCGGCGCGATGGCCGTGGCCGCCGCCGCGTCGCTCGCCGCCGCCCCCGGCGGGCCGCCCAGCCCCGAGGACCTCCTCGACGGCGTCATCGCGCTCGTGCCCCGCAGCGCGGTCGGCGCGGGGCTGCGCCGGGCCCGCGACATGCTGGACTACCAGGACGCCGGCACGGTCGCCGCGGTCCTCGGCAACGGCCGCCGGACCAGCGCCCACGACACCGTGCCGTTCGCGCTCTGGTCGGCCGCCAGGAGTCTCGGGAACTACGAGGAAGCCTTCTGGGTGACGGCTCAGGCGGGCGGCGACGTCGACACGACGTGCGCCATCGTCGGCGGTGTCGTCGCGTCCGGCGAGAGGGGAGCTCCGCCCTCCGGCTGGCTGGCACAGACGGAGCAGCCACCGGCGTGGCTGACCCCGTCGCTGCGCTGATCCTCCGGCTGTTCCGCTCCTCTGTCACGGTCCTGCCACAGGATCACTCTGCGTGTCTGCGAACGAGAGTTCGGGACTACTCTTTCGGCCACGCCGCCCCTGGTTGATCTTGAGGGCGCGCGCCGAATGAGACACCGGGCCGGGCGTACGGCCGTGGGCCGCGCCCGGAACCGGTGGGGGAGGGGTCCCATGTCCGATCAGCCGTCCGAGGCGTCCAGACCGCCGGAACAGTCACCGGAAGCCGGTCCGCAACAGCAACAGCAACAGCAACAGCAATCGCAGCCGCAGCCGGAGCCGCCATCACCGGCGTCCACCGCTACCGCCACACCCGACCAGGCCGTCAAGGCCACCGCGACCGCCGGCACACCGACGCGCGCCGGCGCACCGGGAGCCGGACCAGGCAACCCCTGGCAGTACGGTGCGGGGGCACCCGGAGCCAGGAACAGTACGGGCGAGGGTGTCCAGGGTGTGACGGCCCGGCTCCGGCCACCCGCTCCGCCCCTGATCCGTCCCGCCGTGCTCTGGTCGGTCCTGGCCACCGCCGTCGTGAGCGCGCTCTTCCTGGGCGACGGACTCGGAGTGAACCTGCTGATCGTGGCGGTGCCCGCCACGCTGGCGGCGTTCTTCGCCGCACGGGACGCGGGCCGACGGCTCCGGCCCTGGACCGCGACCTGGGCGGTCGGGGGCCTCGCGCTGCTCGCCGTGCCCGCGCTCCGGGACGCGGGCTGGCCCACGTTCCTCGCCGTGGTGTCCGCCCTCGCGCTCGGCTCGCTGGCACTGCACGGCAGCCGCAGCTGGCCGGGCGTACTGATCGGCTCGCTGGGCGTGATCGACTCGGTCGTACCCGGCATCATCTGGGGCGTACGGGGGATACGCGCCCGCGCCGGCGACTCCCGGGCGCGCTGGGGGGCGGGCCTGCGCACCACGGTGGTGGCCGTCGTGCTGCTGGTGGTCTTCGGAACGCTCTTCGCGAGCGCGGACGCCGCTTTCGCCGATCTGCTGGGCGACCTCATGCCCGACGTCTCGCTCGGTGAGGGCCCCTGGCGGATCTTCCTCTTCGCGCTCGGTCTGGCCGGTGGGCTCGCCGCCGCGTACGCCGCCGCGGCCCCGGTGCGCTGGGACGAGATCACCGTGTCGCCCGGCAAGCCGCGGGGACGGATCGAGTGGGCCCTTCCGCTGGTCGTGCTCAACCTGCTCTTCGCCGCGTTCATCGCCCTCCAGCTCGTCGTCCTCCTCGGTGGCTACGAGAAGGTACGGGCGGAGACCGGGCTCGACCACGCCGAGTACGCCCGCCAGGGCTTCTGGCAGCTGCTGTGGGCGACCCTGCTCACCCTCCTCGTCATCGCCCTGGCCCTGCGCTGGGCCCCGCGCGGCGGCAGCCGGGACCGGACGCTGGTGCGCGCCGTCCTCGGCACCCTCTGCGTGCTCACCCTCGTCGTCGTCGCCTCCGCGCTGCGCCGCATGGACCTGTACGTCGACGAGTACGGCCTCACGAGGCTCCGGATATCCGTGGCCGCGATGGAACTCTGGCTCGGCGTGGTGCTGGTCCTGATCCTGGCGGCCGGGGTCTTCGGGGCCCGGTTCCTGCCCCGGGCCATCGCGGTGAGCGCGGCGGCCGGGGTGCTGGCCTTCGGGCTGCTCTCGCCGGACGGACTGATCGCCGAGCAGAACGTCCAGCGCTTCGAAGCCCGCGAGTCCGCCGGCATCGACATCGATTACGTCAAGGACCTCTCCGCCGACGCCGTACCGGCCCTGGACCGGCTTCCCGAACCGGAACGCTCCTGTGCGCTGCGGATCATCCAGCGCGAGGTCCTGCACACCGACACCCCTTGGTACGCGACCAGCTGGGGAGAGGCACGCGCGAAGGAGATCCTGGAGAAGCGCCCGGTGCGGGGCGACGGCCGGGACTGCTACCGCCTGGGCACGGACGGGGTCCGCGACGGCTACGAGCCGTACGACGGCGACGGCTACGACCCCTACTGAGCAACGGCCTTCCGAGCGGCCGTGCCGCTCCGAGCCGCCACACCCTCCGAGCCCGACGGCCCGGTGAACGCCGCTGTGTTCACCGGGCCCTCGGGTCCTGTGAACCCGCCCTCGATGGCTGATTCGCAGTACGCACGGTGCCCCGGGGTGTTGCTGCCTTGGCTCTCGGCGTACGCTGGCTGGCGCCATGCCGTACGAACCACCCACGCACACCGTCGAGCGCTCGATTCGCGCTACCACCGGTGCCAGGACCGTCGCCGGTGTCGATGAGGTCGGACGCGGAGCGTGGGCCGGACCCGTCACCGTGTGTGCGGCGATCACCGGCCTGCGGCGACCGCCCGAAGGTCTCACCGATTCCAAGCTGTTGACCCCGCGGCGGCGCGCCGAGCTCGAACCCGTGCTGCGGAACTGGGTCACCGCCTACGCCCTCGGCGACGCCTCGCCGCAGGAGATCGACGACCTCGGAATGACCGCCGCTCTCCGGCTCGCCGCCGTGCGCGCCCTGGAAGGGCTGCCGGTCCGTCCCGACGCGGTGATACTCGACGGCAAACACGACTACCTGGGCGTTCCCTGGAAGGTCCGCACCGTGATCAAGGGCGATCAGTCCTGTATCGCGGTCGCGGCGGCCTCGGTGATCGCCAAGGTGCACCGGGACCGGATGATGGCCGAGCTCGGTGCCGCGTCCGAGGACTTCAGCGACTTCGCCTTCGACGCCAACGCGGGGTATCCCTCGCCCGTGCACCGGGCCGCGCTGGAGGAGCGGGGGCCCACGGCCCACCACCGCCTCTCCTGGTCGTACCTGGACGGGCTGCCCCGGTGGCAGCACCTGAAGAAGGTCCGTATTTCCGCCGAGGCGGCCGCACTCGAAAGCGGGGGCCAGCTCGGCTTCGAATTCTGATCGCGCGCACGCGCCCTCTCGACCACGCCGACGACATCGGCGTTCACCCCAGACCACTTTCCTGCCTCTGATCTCCGAGGAGCCTCAGATTCCCGAGAGCGCCCAGGGTCCCCGCGTCACTCCGGCCGCCGGCCGCACCGCGCCGACCCCCGTCCCGTACCCGGTCCGCGTTCAGCGGCCACCCCGCGTCCCGGCCGTCCGGGCCCCGGCCCCGCGCGCCCCGCGCCCCCGGCGCAGCGCGCCCATCCCACCCCCGCGGCTCCGGCACCTGGCCCCGCCCGTCCGAAGCCGGCCGAGAATCGTTCCGCACCGCAGATCCAGCTGATCCCGGCCCCGGTGGCCGGTGCGCTGGACGCGGCCGAGGAAGCCGTCGACCTGCTGCTGGACTCCGGTCGCGCACCGGGCGACATCCTGGTGCTCACCACCGGCGAACAGCACCCGTGGGCCGGCCACGAGCTGTCCTTCGGCGAAGCCGCGTACTGGGCCCAGCACGACGCGGGCGACGACGTCTTCTTCGCCGACGTCTCCGCGGCCGGTCGGGCGGCGTCCCGGCCCGTGGTCGTCGTCGCGGTCAACGGCGACGACGACGGGACCGTGGCGCGCACCCTGCCCGCCGCACGTGACCGCGCGGGCGTGCTGCTGATCGTCTGCGGAGACCCGCAGACCATCAACTCGGCACTCGGCGCCGGGGTCTGACCGGGAGCCTCGGCCGCCCGCACGGGCGGCCGGGGCCGTCATGACCGGTCCTCCGGCCGCGACCGGAACGGCCGGTTGACGATCGTCCGTGACCGGGACGGCCGTCGACGATCATCCGCGACCGGGCCGGCGGGTTGACGATCGTCCGTGACCGGGCCGGCCGGTCGATGATCATCCGTGACCGGGTCTGCCGGTTGAGGGTCAGTGCCGTCCGGCAGGCGGTCGGTGTCCGCTCAGCGGGCCGCAGTGCGACGCAGTGCCTCCACCGCTCCGCCACCCGACCGGGTCGGGGCGCTCCGGTGCTCGTGGACGGAGACGGTGTCGGCCAGGAGCGAGGGCTCCGACAGTGAACTGGGCCGCCGCCCGCCCCTTCCCTCCCCGAGCACCTGCCAGCCCCCGCGGGTCAGCGTGATGTACGCGCCGCAGCGCAGCCCGTGCAGGGTGCAGGCGTCCCGGAGGCCCCACATCCACGCACCGTCCTCCTCGGTCCACCGTTCGTCGCCGTCACGGCAGTACAGAAGGACGGCCGTACGGACTGGCGTACGGCGGCGCAGATCGTGCGGAATCACCCGCCGCAACTGCGCCAGCAGGGCGTTGCGGAACTCCCAGCCGTCCGCGGCCGCCGTGGACCGGCGGGCGAACGAGGCGCTCGCCGTGAGCCGTTCCTCATGGTCGAGGACCGCGACCACCGCGGTGGCCGGAGTCGGCCGGTGACGGGAGTGCAGGCCGCTGACGACCTCCCGGGGGCTGCGCAGCAGAGGGATGCCCGCCGAGGCCCACTCGGCCGGTTCGAGCATGCGGGCAAGGCGGTTGACGGAGTCGGCGGAAACCGAGGACGCCGATGTCGACGTGGCTGAGGACGGGGCGAATCCGAAGGTCACGGTCCTCCCTTCGCTACGCGCCCACAGAGCGGGCAGGGTCGAGTGAGGGCGCGCCGCGACACAGCCCTTCCGGGCCCGACGAGAACTGTGCGGGGGCGCTCCCAATTCTCCCTGGCCTACCGGCAGGCGGCAACGAGCAATTACTGCCGCTGACGGGAATCAGCCGGAATGACACTGATATCCCTGCCCAGACCCGCCCGGGATGACTCCCCCTGTCACCCCTGAACCGCGAGGACCAGCGGAAACACCCCCTGGGCTCCGGCCCGCCGCAGCAGGCGCCCCGCCACGGCCAGGGTCCAGCCGGTGTCCGACAGGTCGTCCACCAGCAGAACGGGGCCGTCGGCCGCTGCCAACGCCGCCGCCAGATCAGGCTCCACGACCAGGGTCTCGTGCAACGCCCGCACCCGCTGCGCGCTGTTGGTCTGGGACATCCGCACCTCCTCGGAGCCCGGCGCACAGGAGACCGTCCCGAGCAGGGGCATCCGGCCGATCTCGGAGATCCGCCGGCCGAGCGACTGGACCAGCTGCGGCCTGCGGCGTGAGGCCACGGTCACCACACCGACCGGCCGCGGAGCCGCGTCCGCCGATCCGGAGGCCCAACCGCCCGGCCCCTTCGCCCAGTCGGCGAGCACGGTGACGACGGCGTCCGTGACATCGTCCGGCACCGGAGCGTCCGGAGCCTGCGCCGCCAGCATCGGGCGCAGCCGATTGCCCCAGCCGATGTCGGAGAGCCGGCCCAGCGCGCGTCCGGCGAAGGACAGTTCGCCCGCGGGGATGCGCCCCTTGAGATCGATGCCCACCGCGGGCAGGCCGGTGGGCCACATCTTGCGGGGATCCACCTCGACACCGGGCCGGCCCAGCTCGTGGCGCGCGCCGTCCAGGGCCGCGGCGGAGACCTTGTCGTCGAAACGGGCGCCCACGCAGTTGTCACAGCGCCCGCAGGGCGCCGCCGCCTCGTCGTCCAGCCGCAGCCGCAGGAACTCCATCCGGCACGCCGTCGTCGAGGCGTAGTCGCGCATCGCCTGCTGCTCGGCCTCCCGCTGGCGGGCGACCCAGGCGTAACGCTCGGCGTCGTAGACCCAAGGGGCACCCGTGGAGATCCAGCCGCCCTTGACGCGCTTCACCGCACCGTCGACGTCGAGCACCTTGAGCATCGTCTCCAGCCGGGTCCGGCGCAGATCGACCAGGGGCTCCAGTGCGGGGAGCGAGACCGGCCGCTCCGCCTGGGCCAGCACGTCCAGGGTGCGCCGCACCTGCTCCTCGGGAGGGAAGGCGACGGAGGCGAAGTATTGCCAGATCGCCTCGTCCTCCTTGCCGGGGAGCAGCAGCACCTCGGCGTGCTCCACGCCGCGCCCCGCACGCCCGACCTGCTGGTAGTAGGCGATGGGGGAGGACGGCGAGCCCAGGTGAACGACGAAGCCGAGGTCGGGCTTGTCGAATCCCATGCCCAGCGCGGACGTGGCGACCAGGGCCTTGACCCGGTTCGCCAGGAGGTCGTCCTCGGCCTGCTGCCGGTCGGCGTTCTCGGTCCGCCCGGTGTACGAGGCGACCGCGTGCCCGTTCTGGCGGAGATAGGCGGTGATCTCCTCGGCCGCCGCCACGGTCAGCGTGTAGATGATCCCGGAACCGGGAAGTTCGCCGAGATGGTCGCCCAGCCAGGCCAGCCGGTGTGCCGCGTTGGGCAGTTGCAGCACGCTCAGGCTCAGGCTCTCCCGGTCCAGCGGCCCACGCAGGACCAGCGCGTCCGTGCCCGCGCCGGTGCCCAGTTGCTCCGCGACGTCCGCGGTCACCCGGGCGTTCGCCGTGGCGGTGGTGGCCAGCACCGGGACCCCGGTCGGCAGATCGGCGAGCATGGTCCGCAGCCGCCGGTAGTCGGGACGGAAATCGTGCCCCCAGTCGGAGATGCAGTGGGCCTCGTCGACTACCAGGAGCCCGGTCGCCGCCGCGAGCTTCGGCAGCACCTGGTCGCGGAAGTCGGGGTTGTTGAGCCGCTCGGGGCTCACCAGCAGGACGTCGACCTCGCCCGCCGCCACCTCGGCCTGGACGCTCTCCCACTCCTCGGTGTTGGACGAATTGATCGTGCGGGCGCTGATCCCGGCGCGGGCCGCCGCCGCGACCTGGTTGCGCATCAGCGCCAGCAGCGGCGAGACGATCACGGTCGGGCCGCTGCCCCGGGCGCGGAGCAGCGAGGTCGCCACGAAGTAGACGGCGGACTTGCCCCAGCCGGTGCGCTGCACGACCAGGGCCCTGCGCTTGTCGGCGACGAGCGCCTCGATGGCCACCCACTGGTCCTCGCGCAGCACGGCCGTACCGCTGTCGTCGCCCACCAGGCGGGCGAGGACGGAGTCGGCCGAAGCCCTGAGCGCTGCACGGTCTGCGTTGGTCATGCCCCCATGCAACCCGATGACCACGACAAACCGCGAACGACGGCGCGAGCCTGTGGATAACGTTATCCACAGGGGTCGCGGGATTCGGCGGCTCGCGGGACCGTCGAGCCATGAACAAGCACCACGAATCCACCGGCCCCGCCGGGGAGCAGCAGATCACCCTGCGCGGCCCCGCCGACCTCGCCGACGCCCTCCCCTATCTCATGGGCTTCTACCCCAACGACAGCGTCGTGATGGTGGCCCTGCACGGCGGCCAGGGCCGGTTCGGCGGCCGGCTCCGCCTCGGAATTCCGCAGGCGCCGGGCGAATGGGGGCCGGTCGCCGACCAGCTGGCGGAGTGCCTGGTGTCGGGGAGCGAGCGTCGCGAAGGACGGCCCGACGCGATCGTGATCTTCCTCTGTCAGGACTCCCCGGACGGTTCGAGCGGCCGGCTGACCATGGAGCGGCTCAGGCCGTTCGCGCAACGTCTGCGCACAGCGTGCGGGGCGCTCGACGTCCCCGTCCTCGAAGCGCTCTGCCTCTCCGACGGCCGTTTCTGGTCCTACTGCTGTCCCGACCCGCGGTGCTGCCCCGACCAGGGAAATCCGCTGGCCATGCCCGGTACGACGGTGATGGCCGCGGCAGCCACCTACGCGGGCGTCCATGTGCGGGGCACGCTGCGCGACATGGAGGCACGGCTCCAGCCCTGGCGGACCCCGGCAGCCGTGCGGTCTCAGGAGAAGGCCCTGGACACGGCCGGGCCCGCGCTGCTGCCGAGGCTTCTCGACGAGAGGGCCAGGCGGGAGCTCGCGACGGAGACCCTCGGGCTGGCGCGCAGGCTCATGGACCGGATCGAGGAGGCACAGCCCGCGCCACCCGCGCTCTCGGACGCCGGGGACGACCAGTTGATCGGTTCCGACGAGGCCGCCGCCGTCATCCTCGGCCTCCAGGACCGCGAGACCCGGGACAGGGCCGCGGCCTGGATGGAGGGGCCGGAAGCCCAGTCCGCCCTGCGATTGTGGCGGACGCTGGCACGGCGCTGCGTCGGACCGTACGGGGAGCACGCCGCAGCTCCGCTCACCCTGGCCGGCTGGGTCTCCTGGTCCACGGGCGACGAGCCGGGCGCCCGGGTCGCCCTGACCCTGGCGCTGCGCGCCGATCCGGACTACACGTTCGCCCAACTGCTGCACCGGGCCTGCAACGAAGGGCTCGATCCGGAGGCCCTGCGCCGTTGTCTGCGGGAGGCGGCCGACGCCGACGAGGAGCGGCCGGGCGCCGACGCCGGACCGGGGGAGGCGGCGGTGGGGTCCGCCACCGACCGGGGTGCCACCCCTCCGCACGTCCGCAAGGTCCGCCCGCTGCCCGAGGGCGGACGGCGGCGGGCGCGCGCTCTCCGCCCCCCGGGCGCCGAGCGGCACAAGGCGTCACCCGGCTCGACCCGTCCCCGGGTCCCGGCGGCCGGGCGGCGGACGCACGAGGCCCGGCGGTACGGCCGACGCGGCAGCAGGGCGCGGCGGCATGACTGACCATCCCGTCGACGGGCCGTTCCTGCCACGCCGTGGTGCTCCGCACCCCGGTCATCCCGGAACGGTGGCACCCGGACTGATCACGAGCATGCTGAAGGGAGTGTTTATCGTCAGGCAGACGACTATGATCGCGGCATGCCGCCCTACGACCCGTCGACCTTCCCGCCCTTCGCAGTCACCGTCGACCTGGTCGTGCTCACGGTGCGCCGCCACGCGCTCTGCGCGCTGGTCGTCCGTCGCGGAGAGACCCCGTTCCAGGGCCGGTGGGCGCTGCCCGGCGGTTTCGTCAGGCTGGACGAGGACCTGGGCTCCGCGGCAGCACGCGAGCTCGTCGAGGAAACCGGCCTCTGCGCGCACGATCCCGCCAAGCCGGCCGTGGGCAACGGCGCACATCTGGAACAGCTGGCCACCTACGGAGACCCGGCGCGCGATCCCCGCATGCGGGTGGTCAGCGTCGCCCACCTCGCCCTCGCACCGGACCTGCCCGCGCCCCGGGCCGGCGGTGACGCCAACAGCGCGCGCTGGGCACCGGTCGAGGATCTGCTGCACCCCGGCACCGGGCGGGAGGGCGAACAGGCGGCGCCGCTGGCCTTCGACCACGCGCGGATCCTGGCCGACGGGGTGGAGCGGGCCCGCTCCAAGATCGAGTACTCCTCGCTGGCCACGGCGTTCTGCCCGCCCGAGTTCACCGTCGGCGAGCTGCGCCGGGTGTACGAAGCGGTCTGGGGCGTGGTCCTCGATCCCCGTAACTTCCACCGCAAGGTCACCGGGACGCCGGGATTCCTGGTGCCGTCCGGCGGGACGACCACACGGCAGGGCGGACGGCCCGCGCAGCTCTTCCGGGCCGGGGCGGCCACGGTGCTCAATCCGCCGATGCTGCGCCCCGAGGTCTGAGTCCCCGGGCGTTCCCCCGCGCCGGTCCCGCGGAACGCCCGTCGGCCCGCCCCTGCATCAAAAGTCTGAAATGTCGCGTTATGTTGCTGCGGTACCCCCATGCCGCCGAGCGGTCTCACCGTCCGCGAGAGACGCGAGAGAAGCGATGCTTCAGGCCATCGGACTCACCAGCACCCCCCGTCGCGACGCTCCGCCCGCCGTGAACGATCTGACCTTCGAGGCTCCTCCCGGCCGGGTCACGGCCCTGCTGGGCGCCCCCGGCTCGGGCAGGACCACGGCCCTGCGGCTGATGCTCGAACTGGACGCCGGGCGGGGCGTCGCCTACTTCCGGGGGCGGCCGCTGCACCGCATCGCCCACCCGGCACGGGAGGTGGGCGTGCTGCTCGGCGACGTACCGGGCCACCCCTCCCGGACCGCCCGGGGCCAGCTCCGGATGCTCTGCGCGGCCGCGGGTGTGCCCGCCACGCGGGCCGACGAGGTGCTGGAGGTGGTCGGTCTCGCCGGGCTCGGGGACCAGCGCCTGGGCACCCTGTCGGTGGGGATGGACCGCCGCCTCGGCCTCGCCTCCGCGCTGCTCGGAGACCCGCACACCCTGATCCTGGACGAACCGGCGGACGGTCTTTCCCCGCGGGAGAACAGCTGGCTGTACGGGCTGCTTCGCGCGCACGCCGCCCAGGGCGGCACGGTCCTCTACACCACCGGCGACCCCAAGGAGGCGGCCCGCACCGCCGATCGCGTCGTCACCATCGGCGGCGGGCGCCTCGTCGCCGACCAGGACGTCGCCGACTTCGCCCGTACCCGGCTCCGGGCCCGCGTCGCCGTCCGCACTCCGCACGCGGCCCGGCTGGCGGCCGTGGTCAGCCGGGAGGCCCGGGCGGCGCAGCGCTCCGTCGAGGTGGTCGAGGAGGCGGGCGGCCGGCTGACGGTGTACGGCAGCAACTGCGCGGAGATCGGCGACACCGCCTACCGGCACGGCGTCCCCGTGCACCGGCTCGCCGACGAGATCGGCGACACCGGACCCGCCGACCCGGCGCCCGGGGGAGCGGAGCGGGACGACGCGGCCGCCGCGCTGTCCGAGCTGCCGCCCCCGATCCGGGTGCGTCCCGCGCGCGGCCCGCTGCGCCCGCTGCGGTACGAACTGCGACGCTCCCTCGGAGTCCGGACAACGACCATGATCATGGCGGCCGTTCTGGTCGTGTCGGCCGCGATGTCCGTCCTGCTGGCCCGTACCGACGGCACCGCCCTTCCCCGCGTGCTCGCCGCCTGGCCCGCTCTGCTGCCGCTGCCTCCGGCCGCGCTCGGCGCGGGGCTGCTCGGGGCGCTGTCCTTCGGGGACGAGTTCCGCTATCCCGCGCTCGCCGCCGCTCGTGGCACCGTGCCCCGGCGGCTCGGGCTGCTGCTGGCCAAGCTCACCGTGACCGCGGGCTTCGCCCTGCTGCTCGCGGCCCTCACCCTGGTGGGCGGAGCGCAGAGCCTGCGGCTCGTCTACGGACCGGACTTGATCGAGATCCCTTCGAACGCCTACGCGCTGGGTGCGAGTTGGGCCGGTCTGACGGTCGGCTGCGCCTGGTCGGGGCTGCTGGCCGCCGGCGTCTTCCGGGTGGCCGGTGCGGGTATCGCCGCGGTACTGGCCGTACCGGTGCTCGTCGTTCCGCTGGTGCAGAAGATCTTCGCGGTGCCGTCCGCGCGTTCGGTCGCCGGGCTCCCGGGCCGGCTGCGTGAACTGGCCGGGTGGCAGCTGCCGCAGGAGGCGGACCACTGGATCCTCGTCGTCGCGCGGGTGGTGGCACAGCCCGTCGGAACCGCGCTCACCCTGTCGTTGTCGGCTCTGATCTGCGCGTATCTGTTCACCAGCCTTCGAGGAAAGGCGCGTTGGTGATCGCCGCCGCCCCGCGCCGGGGAGAGGGGTCCGCAACTCCCTGAAAAATGACTGGTTTGTGTGGATATGGCGTCAATTGCGGAGTGGGCGCCGATCACCCTTTCGTGTGCTTTTCACCAAAGACCTCAAGGGGTGAGCGAGCCGCGCCGACAAAGGATGCGTGAGTACCCTTGCGCACACCATGATGACCGCCGCCCGCACCGCCGATTCCGGCCTGGCCGGCTCGGGCGAACTCGACCGCTATCCCTATCCGGAGGCCTCGGCCGGCGAGCGCGCCGCGACCCGGTCCTGGGGCGGCGCCGATTCCGAGCTGGGACGCGCGAGCCGACGCGGCTCGGCCAGCCGGGGGCGCGGTCTCCACGGCCAACTCGTCCAGCAGCTGGGCCAGATGATCGTTTCCGGTGACCTCGGCGCGGACCGCCCCCTTGTGCCCGAGGAGATCGGCCAGCGGTTCGAGGTCTCCCGTACCGTCGTCCGCGAATCCCTGCGCGTCCTCGAAGCCAAGGGGCTGGTCAGCGCGCGTCCCAACGTGGGGACACGGGTCCGCCCGGTCAGCGACTGGAACCTGCTGGATCCCGACATCATCGAATGGCGCGCCTTCGGGCCCCAGCGGGACGACCAGCGCCGTGAGCTGGCCGAGCTGCGCTGGACCATCGAGCCGCTCGCGGCCCGCCTCGCCGCCGGGCACGGCCGCGACGACATTCAGCAGCGGCTCGCCGACATGGTCGAGATCATGGGGCACGCGATGGGGCAGGGGGACGCGATCACCTTCTCCCGCGCCGACGCGGAGTTCCATGCGCTGCTCATCCAGGCCGCGGGCAACCGGATGCTCGAACACCTTTCCGGCATCGTGTCGGCCGCCCTTCACGTCTCCGGCGGACCCGTCACCGGCTGTGACCGTCCCGGCGAGACCTCGCTCGCCCACCACGCACGTATCGCCGACGCCTTGGCGTCGGGCGACGCCGGGGCCGCCGAGGCCGCCATGCGTCAACTGCTCGTCGTCCATCCCGATGTCGAACGCGTGGTTCCCGCGCCGCGCGAGCACTGACCGGGGCGGCGGCAGCGCGGGCCCGGTGCCGCCGGGCCGCACGGGTTCGGCGGCACAATGGAAGGGGATGCAACCTTTGGTCCCGTACGCCGCAAATGGGGTGTGACTCGGGCCACGCGGATTGGCCGTAACACTCCTCGAAACAGCGCGATGACTTAAGAGGTGAGCGCAGCGGAAGGAATACAGCAGCCCTGGGGCGCGCTGTTTCAGTTCTGAGGCCAAGCCCGCGCCGTCGACGACATCCCCAGTCGGCGGTCGTCGGTTCCAGCCCCCTCCAGGGCAGGGCCGGAAGCCGTTTCCATCGTTCCGAGAGGTTGTTCGTGTCGGCCAGCACATCCCGTACGCTCCCGCCGGAGATCGCCGAGTCCGAATCTGTGATGGCGCTCATCGAGCGGGGAAAGGCTGATGGGCAGATCGCCGGCGATGACGTGCGTCGGGCCTTCGAGGCTGACCAGATTCCGCCAACCCAGTGGAAGAACGTTCTGCGCAGCCTCAACCAGATCCTCGAGGAAGAGGGTGTGACGCTGATGGTCAGTGCCGCGGAGTCGCCGAAGCGCGCCCGCAAGAGCGTCGCAGCGAAGAGCCCGGTCAAGCGCACCGCCACCAAGACCGTCGCGGCGAAGACCACCGTGACCAGGACCGTCGCGGCCACCGCCGCCCCGGCGGCCGAGAGCGCGGACGCGGTGGCCGACGACGCCGTCGTGGCCGCTCCGGCGAAGAAGGCGGCGGCCAAGAAGACAGCCGCCAAGAAGACAGCCGTGAAGAAGACGGCGGCCAAGAAGACCGCCGCGAAGAAGTCCGGCAAGCAGGACGACGAACTCCTCGACGGCGATGAGCCGGTCGAGGAGGTCAAGGCCGGCAAGGGCGAGGAAGAGGAGGCCGAGGGCGAGAACAAGGGCTTCGTCCTCTCCGACGACGACGAGGACGACGCACCTGCCCAGCAGGTCGCCGTCGCCGGCGCCACCGCCGACCCGGTCAAGGACTACCTGAAGCAGATCGGCAAGGTTCCCCTCCTCAACGCCGAGCAGGAGGTCGAGCTCGCCAAGCGCATCGAGGCCGGTCTCTTCGCCGAGGACAAGCTGGCGAACGCCGACAAGCTCGCCCCGAAGCTCAAGCGCGAGCTGGAGATCATCGCCGAGGACGGACGCCGGGCGAAGAACCACCTCCTGGAGGCCAACCTCCGTCTGGTGGTCTCCCTGGCCAAGCGCTACACCGGCCGCGGCATGCTCTTCCTGGACCTGATCCAGGAGGGCAACCTCGGTCTGATCCGCGCGGTCGAGAAGTTCGACTACACCAAGGGCTACAAGTTCTCCACGTACGCCACCTGGTGGATCCGTCAGGCGATCACCCGCGCGATGGCCGACCAGGCCCGCACCATCCGTATCCCGGTGCACATGGTCGAGGTCATCAACAAGCTCGCGCGTGTGCAGCGCCAGATGCTCCAGGACCTGGGCCGGGAGCCCACCCCGGAGGAGCTGGCCAAGGAACTCGACATGACCCCCGAGAAGGTCATCGAGGTCCAGAAGTACGGCCGCGAGCCGATCTCGCTGCACACCCCGCTCGGCGAGGACGGCGACAGCGAGTTCGGTGACCTGATCGAGGACTCCGAGGCGGTCGTCCCGGCGGACGCGGTCAGCTTCACGCTCCTCCAGGAGCAGCTCCACTCGGTGCTCGACACGCTCTCCGAGCGTGAGGCCGGCGTGGTCTCGATGCGCTTCGGCCTCACCGACGGTCAGCCGAAGACGCTCGACGAGATCGGCAAGGTCTACGGCGTGACGCGTGAGCGCATCCGTCAGATCGAGTCGAAGACGATGTCGAAGCTCCGGCACCCGTCGCGCTCCCAGGTGCTCCGCGACTACCTGGACTAGAGCGCGGAAGACGGCTCGCCGAAGGGCGGAACGCCGAGGATTCACCGGCCGAGGGCCCGGAACCCCCAGGGGATCCGGGCCCTCCGGCGTGTCTCCGGGGCCGGACACGGACTGCCTGGATCACGCTGGGTGAAACGGTTTGTCGTCTCAGTGTCAGGAGCCTCCATGCCCCGTCCCGTCGTCCGTGCCCTGACCGGCGCGCTCGCCCTGACCGCCGCCGCGGCCGTGCTGCCGCTCGCCGCGCCCTCCGATGCGGTCGCGGAGAGCATCGTCGTCGGCGGACAGCCCGCCCCTGTGGCGGACAGCCCCTGGGTCGTGGCGCTGTCGAGCAGGGACCGGTTCGGAGGTGCGCGCTCCGGGCAGTTCTGCGGCGGTGTGGCCGTGGCTCCCACGAAGATCTTGACGGCCGCCCACTGTCTGAGTGACGAGGCGCTCGGCGGACCGGCGAAGCGGGTGAAGGACCTCCTCGTCATCGCCGGCCGGGAGCGGCTGAGCGATTCCGGCGGCCGGGAGATCCCGGTCCGGCGCATCTGGGTGAACCCGGCCTACGACCCGGTCTCCAACGCGGGCGACCTCGCGGTGCTGACCCTGTCCCGCGCCCTGCCGAAGGGCGCCACCATCCCGATGGCCCGGAGCGGGGACGCCGCCTACCGGGCCGGGACCGCCGCGGACGTCTACGGCTGGGGCGATACGACGGGCAGCGGCACCTACGCCTCGGTGCTGCGCTCCGCCCGGGTCCAGGTCCTGCCGGACGGCGACTGCGCGCGGGCCTACCCGGGCGGCCGGGAGGGTACGTACAAGCCCTCGGCGATGCTCTGTGCGGGCGAACCCGCGGGAGGCCGGGACGCGTGCCAGGGCGACAGCGGCGGGCCGCTGGTGGCCCGTGGGCGGCTCATCGGCCTGGTGTCCTGGGGCAGCGGCTGCGGGCGTCCGGGCAGCCCCGGGGTCTACACCCGGGTCTCCGCCGCGCAGGAATGGGCGGCGGGCCGTATCTGAGCGACTCCGGGCCGCCTCCGGGCGAAGGGCACGGGGCCCGTGCGGTCCGGACCGCACCCAGCAGGGGCACGGACCTCGTGGGCGAGGCGCGCGGGCGCGTACCGAGGTCTCAGGGGCGGCGAGGTCTCAGGGGCGGCAGAGGCCCCGGAGGACCAGGTCCGGACCGCACCCAGCAGGGGCACGGACCTCGTGCGCGAGGCGCGCGCCGCATCCGAGCCGCATGGGCGCGTACCGAGGCCCCAGGGGCGGCAGGGGCCCGGAGGGCCATGCGCGGCAGCTGCGGCCTGCGTACCGCCCTCACGACGAGAACGGGCGGCTCCCCCGGTGGGGGAGCCGCCCGTCGGCCGGTCCTGGACCAGCCCCTGGCTCGTCGTGGATGCGAGGTGTCAGTGTTGGTCCTCGTCGGCAGCAGCCGTCTGTACGGCGGTGAGCCGATCCGTCTCATCCTGTATTTCCGCGGCGATCTTCTTGAGTTCCGGCTCGAACTTGCGCCCGTGGTGGGCGCAGAAGAGCAGTTCACCGCCGCTGATCAGGACGACGCGCAGATATGCCTGGGCGCCGCAACGGTCACAGCGGTCTGCTGCGGTCAGCGGGCTCGCGGGGGTCAGAACAGTAGTCACGTCGCCTCTTCTCTAGCTCGACGAGCTGTCGTACCAGGGTCAACATCCAACCAGGCCGAAAACGTTCCCGCTCGTGGCTTTTCTTCGAAACTTCTTCTCGGTGTGGCTGTCTGTTGCCGGTTGGCGGCGAATGTGCCGTATGCGGAGCGCTACGGTTTCGCATTGCTTGTCTAGGGGGTGGGTCCCGCCGGCCGGCTTGCCGGTTTGTTCATGAGGACGTGCCCGGAGCCTAAATGGTTCATGCGTCGAAGGGAACGTGATGTGCACGTCACTCCAACGAATGATCGAACATCCATGCGAGCCCGGATGGAGCTCGACTAGCATGAGGATTCCCCGAGGGTGGCGTTACAACCGCTCTACCAGGCCTCTGTAGGCTCTCAGCGGCAACCGACGCCCAGCCCGATACCCACGGGGGCCCCAGATGAAATTCAGCGAGGAGCGAACCGCGTGACCGCCGAAACGTCCGTGCCGTCCACCGCGATGCTGGCCGCAGCAGGAGGCGACCGGGACAGCTCCAACTACACCGCGCGGCACCTCCTCGTCCTCGAAGGTCTCGAGGCGGTCCGCAAGCGCCCCGGCATGTACATCGGGTCCACCGACAGCCGTGGCCTGATGCACTGCCTCTGGGAGATCATCGACAACTCCGTCGACGAGGCCCTTGGCGGCTACTGCGACCAGATCGAGGTCATCCTCCACGACGACGCCTCCGTCGAGGTCCGGGACAACGGCCGTGGCATCCCCGTCGACGTCGAGCCCAAGACGGGTCTCTCCGGCATCGAGGTCGTCATGACCAAGCTGCACGCCGGAGGCAAGTTCGGCGGCGGCTCCTACGCCGCCTCGGGCGGTCTCCACGGCGTCGGCGCCTCCGTGGTCAACGCCCTCTCCTCCCGGCTGGACGTCGAGGTCGACCGCAGCAGCGCGACCCACTCCATCAGCTTCCGGCGCGGCGTCCCCGGCATGTTCACCGAGCAGGGGCCGGACAGCCCGTTCGATCCGGCCAACGGTCTGCGCAAGGGCAAGCGCGTTCCCAAGACCCGTACCGGTACCCGGGTGCGGTACTGGGCGGACCGGCAGATCTTCCTCAAGGACGCCAAGCTCAACCTGGAGACGCTCCACCAGCGGGCCCGCCAGACCGCCTTCCTCGTCCCCGGCCTCACGATCATCGTCCGCGACGAGCGGGGGATCGACGGCGAGGGCAAGACGGAGGAGACGTTCCGCTTCGACGGCGGCATCAGCGAGTTCTGCGAGTACCTGGCCCAGGACAAGGCCGTCTGCGACGTCCAGCGCCTCAGCGGCACCGGCACCTTCAAGGAGACCGTCCCGGTCCTCGACGACCGCGGCCACATGACCGCCACCGAGGTCACCCGTGAGCTTGCCGTCGACATCGCCCTGCGCTGGGGCACCGGCTACGACACGACCGTACGGTCGTTCGTGAACATCATCGCCACCCCCAAGGGCGGCACCCACGTCAGCGGGTTCGAGCGCTCGCTGACCAAGACGGTGAACGAGGCGCTGCGCTCCGCCAAGATGCTGCGGGTCGCCGAGGACGACATCGTCAAGGACGACGCCCTCGAAGGGCTCACCGCCGTCGTGACCGTACGGCTCGCGGAGCCGCAGTTCGAGGGGCAGACCAAGGAGGTGCTCGGCACCTCGGCGGCCAACCGGATCGTCGCGGGTGTGGTCGCCAAGGAGCTCAAGGCGTTCCTGACCTCGACCAAGCGGGACGCCAAGGCGCAGGCCCGGGCGGTGCTGGAGAAGGCCGTGGCCGCCGCCCGCACCCGGATCGCGGCCCGGCAGCACAAGGACGCCCAGCGCCGCAAGACCGCGCTGGAGTCCTCCTCGCTGCCCGCCAAGCTCGCCGACTGCCGCAGCGACGACGTCGACCGCAGCGAGCTGTTCATCGTCGAGGGGGACTCGGCGCTCGGCACCGCGAAGCTGGCCCGGAACAGTGAGTTCCAGGCGCTGCTGCCGATCCGCGGCAAGATCCTCAACGTCCAGAAGTCGTCCGTCTCCGACATGCTGAAGAACGCCGAGTGCGGCGCGATCATCCAGGTCATAGGAGCCGGTTCCGGGCGGACCTTCGACATCGACGCCGCCCGGTACGGGAAGATCGTCCTGCTGGTGGACGCCGACGTGGACGGTGCCCACATCCGCTGTCTGCTGCTGACTCTCTTCCAGCGCTACATGCGCCCGATGGTCGAGGCGGGACGGGTCTTCGCCGCGGTGCCCCCGCTCCACCGGATCGAGCTGGTCCAGCCCAAGAAGGGCCAGGAGAAGTACATCTACACCTACTCCGACAGCGAACTGCGCCAGACCCTCCTGGAGCTCCAGCGCAAGAACGTCCGGATCAAGGAATCGATCCAGCGCTACAAGGGTCTCGGTGAGATGGACGCCGACCAGCTGGCCGAGACGACGATGGACCCGCGCCACCGCACGCTGCGGCGCATCAACATCGGCGACCTCGAATCCTCCGAGCAGGTCTTCGACCTGCTGATGGGCAACGAGGTCGCGCCGCGCAAGGAGTTCATCACCAGCTCCGCCGCCACCCTGGACCGCTCCCGCATCGACGCCTGATCCCGGTGCCCCGCATGGCCCCCGCCCCGGTCCCGCCGGAGCGGGGGCCGCGTGCGTTTCCCGGGGTCCTGCCGGGGAAGCGCGCAGCCGTCCGGGATATCTGTCACCTGAAGGGGTGAAGTCGGGCGAATGACGCGCCCGGGATCCTCCCGAACCGCCCATCGTTGGCCGTGCGGCCGAAAAGGTCTGCGGATCAGGGGAGTTGTTCGGTGGAGAAGGAAGCAGGGCCGGCGACCGCGGGAGTGCGGCTCGACGACCCGTGGGACGACGTGCCGGCCCCCGGCCGGGGTGACCAGGACGGTACGGGGGTGCCGCGGCCCTCGACCCGTCCGGTGCGGCGGAGCCGGACCCCGGCCCAGCGCGGCCGACATCTATCTGGAGGTGCACCGCAGCGACGCCTTCCGCGAGGTGCGCCGCCGCTACCGCCGCTTCGTGGCCCCCGCCGCCCTGGCCTTCCTGCTCTGGTATCTCGCCTACGTCGTCGCCGCGACCACCGCTCCCGCTCTGATGGCCCGTCCGGTCGCCGGAGCGGTGAACGTCGCGATGGTGGCCGGTCTCGGTCAGTTCCTCACCACGTTCCTGCTCACCTGGGCGTACGCGCGGCACGCGCGGCTGCGCAGGGACCGGGCGGCGCTCGATCTGCGCTGGGACACCCAGGAGATGACGAGAGGGCTCGGACGGTGAAAGGAGACCACCAGACCCTCGCCCTGCTGCTGTTCAGCGCGTTCATCGCGGTGACGCTCTTCATCACCACCTGGGTCGGCCGCAACCGGCAGGGCTCCGCCGAGGAGTTCTACGCCGGCGGACGCCTGTTCTCGCCCATGGAGAACGGATTCGCCATCGCCGGCGACTACATGTCGGCGGCCTCCTTCCTCGGCATCTCCGGGCTGATCGCCCTCTTCGGCTACGACGGCATGCTCTACTCGGTCGGCTTCCTCGTCGCCTGGCTGGTCGTTCTGCTGCTGGTCGCCGAACTCGTCCGCAACTGCGGCCGGTTCACGCTCGCCGACGTGGTCGCCGCGCGGATGGCGGAGCGCCCGGTGCGGACCGCCGTCGGCACCTCGTCCGTCACCGTCTCCGTGCTGTATCTCGTCGCCCAGATGGTCGGCGCGGGCAGCCTGGTGGCCCTGCTGCTCGGCGGGACGAGCGACGCGGCCCGGTCCTGGACCGTCGTCGGGGTCGGCGCGCTCATGGTGATCTACGTGTCCTTCGGCGGTATGCGCGCCACCACCTGGATCCAGATCGTCAAGGCCGTCCTGCTGATGGCCGGAGCCGTCGCGCTCACCGTGCTCGTCCTGGTCCACTTCCACGGGAACATCAACAGCCTGCTCAACACGGCCGCCGAACGCAGCGGCCACGGCAAGGACTTCCTCGCTCCCGGCCTGCGCTACGGCGGGGACTGGACCTCGCGCTTCGACTTCATCAGCCTGGGCGTGGCCCTGGTCCTCGGCACGGCGGGGCTGCCGCACATCCTGTCCCGCTTCTACACCGTGCCCACCGCCCGCGCCGCGCGCCGGTCCGTCGTCTGGTCCATCGGCCTGATCGGCAGCTTCTACCTGATGACGATCGTGCTCGGGTTCGGTGCCGCCGCGCTCGTGGGCTCCGCCGAGGTCCGCGCCTCGAACGCGGCGGGCAACACCGCGATCCCGCTGCTTGCCCTCGATCTGGGCGGCGGCGAGGGTTCCACCGGTGGAACGGTTCTCTTCGCCGTGGTCGCCGCCATCGCCTTCGCCACCATCCTCGCCGTCGTCGCGGGCATCACGCTCGCCTCGTCCGCCTCGGTCGCCCACGACCTCTACGCCTCGCTCCGCCGCCCCGGGCGCAAGAAGCGCAGCGAGGTCGCCGTGGCGCGTACCGCCGCCGCCGGGATCGGTGCGGTCGCGATCGGTCTCGGACTGCTCGCCCAGGACCTCAACGTCGCCTTTCTCGTCGGCCTCGCCTTCGCCGTGGCCGCCTCCGCGAACCTCCCGGTCCTGCTCTACTCGCTGTTCTGGCGCAACTTCACGACCAGGGGCGCGGTCTGGGCGGTGTACGGCGGCCTGGTCCCGGCGGTCGTCCTGGTGCTGGTCTCACCCGTCGTCTCGGGCAGCCCGACGTCCCTGTTCCCGGGCGTCGACTTCCAGCTCTTCCCCCTGGAGAACCCGGGCCTGGTCTCGATCCCGCTCGGCTTCCTGGCCGGCTGGATCGGTACGGTCAGCTCGCCCGAGCCGCCCGACGAGGCCAAGCACGCCGAGGCCGAGGTACGGGCGCTGACGGGGGCCGGGGCGGCGTAGAGGTGAAGGGGCTCAGCCGGCGGCCCAGGCGTACCGGTGTTCCGGGCGGCCCGTCTCGCCGTACCGCAGGGTCAGCCGGACCTTGCCGGTGCGCTCAAGGAGCTTGAGATAGCGCTGGGCCGTCTGCCGGCTCATCCCCGCGCTGTCGGCGATCTCCTGCGCGGAGAGGGGGCCGTCGGCGCCGCGCAGGGCGCCCCGGACGAGCTCGGCCGTGGTGGGGGAGTGGCCCTTGGGGAGGGCCGGCTCGCCCGTCGCCCACAGCGCGCCGAAGAGCCGGTCCACCTCCGCCTGCTCGGCCTCCCCGCCCTCGTCGATGGTCTGCCGCAGCGCCGCGTACGCCTCCAGCTTCGCGCGCAGGCCGGCGTACGTGAACGGCTTCACCAGGTACTGGAGCGCGCCGTGCCGCATCGCGTCCTGCACGGTCGCGACGTCCCGGGCGGCCGTCACCATGATCACGTCGACCTGGTGGCCGAGACGGCGCAGTTCCCGGACGACGGCGAGGCCGTTGCGGTCGGGCAGATAGTGGTCCAGCAGGATCAGGCCGACCGGGACCTCCTCGACCGTCGCCAGCGCCTCGGCCGCCGAGTGGGCCTGGGCGGCCACCCGGAAGCCGGGGACCTTGGCGACGTACGCCGCGTTGATCTGCGCCACCCGGACGTCGTCGTCGACGATCAGGACCTCGATCACCGCTGCTCTCCCGTCGTCGCCGGATGCGTGGGGTGCGGCGGACCTTCCGGGGGGCCCGCGGGGGCTCCGCCAGCGCCTCCGGCAGGACGACCGTGAACGCCGCGCCGCCGCCGTCCGCCCCGGACACCGTCACACTGCCTCCCTGGCGCTCCGCGAGCCGCCGTACGAGGGCGAGCCCGAGGCCGCGCTTGCCGTGCGCCGGGACGTCCTTGGTGGACCAGCCCTCCGTGAAGATCGACGCGTGCTGGTCCTCCGGGACGCCGGGGCCGCTGTCGCGCACCCCCAGGATCACCGTACGGCCCTCGGTCCGCAGGCCGACCTCGATCCGCGCCCCGTCCGATCCGGCCGCCGCGTCCGTGGCGTTGTCGACGAGGTTGCCCACCACCGTCACCAGACCCCGGGGATCGACCACCCGGTCCGGCAGCAGGGTGCCGGGAGCCAGCCGCAGCGAGACACCCCGCTCGGCGGCGACCGTCGTCTTGCCGACGAGGAGGGCGGCCAGCAGCGGGTCCTGGACCTTCTCGGTGACCTGCTCGGCCGTCGCCCGGTGCACGCCCACCACCTCGGTCACGAACTCCATCGCGTCCTCGTGCATCTCCAGCTCCAGCAGCCCCAGCAGGGTGTGCAGCCGGTTCGCGTGCTCGTGGTCCTGGGCGCGCAGGGCGTCGATGAGCCCCGTGGTGGAGTCGAGCTCGCGGCCCAGGTGCTCCAGCTCGGTCCGGTCGCGCAGGGTCACCACGGCTCCGCCGTCGTCCGTGGGCATCCGGTTGGCCAGCAGCACCCGGCTGCCCCGTACCGCCAGCAGGTCGTCGCCGACCACTCGCCCGGCCAGCACGTCCGTGGTCCTCCCGTCGCCCAGCACCTCCTCCAGCGGCCGGCCCGCCGCCTCCGGGCCCAGCCCCAGCAGCCGCTGCGCCTCGTCGTTGAGCAGCCGGACGCGGCCGGCCCCGTCGAGGGCGACGACCCCCTCGCGGATGCCGTGCAGCATGGCCTCGCGTTCGGTCAGCAGCGCGGAGATGTCGGAGAACGCCAGGTCATGGGTCTGTCGCTGCAAGCGCCGGGAGATCAGATACGCGGCGAGCGCACCGACGGCCAGGGCTCCGCCGGCGTACGCGAGCAGCCCCGGGATCGCCGCGAGGAGCCGGGCGCGGACGCTGTCGTACGCGATACCCACCGACACCGCGCCGATCACCTCGCCGGACGGGCCGAACAGCGGCACCTTGCCCCGCGCCGAGCGGCCGAGGGTGCCGCTGTCGATCTCCATCACCTCACGGCCGCGCAGCGCCTCACCGGGGTCGGTGGAGACGACGGCGCCGATCCGGTGGGTGTCGGGATGCGACCAGCGGACCCCGCGCTGGTTCATGACGACGACGTACTCCGCGCCGGTCGCCCGCCTGACCCGCTCGGCGGCCGACTGGACCGGGCCCCCGTCCGACGGGTCCGTGCTGCTCAGGTTCGCCACGATGTCCGGGTCGGCGGCGGTGGACTGGGCGATGGCCAGGGCGCGGCGCATCGCCTGGTCGTCCAGCTGGTCGCTGAGCGGGGCCAGGAAGAGTCCGGTGACCAGGATCGTCACACCGGTGATGATGGCCAGCTGCATCAGCAGGACCTGGGAGAAGACCCGCTGGGGCCAGCCGAACCGGCGCGGTCCCCGGCCGGGGGTCGGTGGGGCGTTCATCGTAGAGACGGTAAGGGCCGGGCGGCCGGGGCGGAAATCTCGTCGTGCGGCGCCCGGGAATTCGGGGGCCCGAACCGCTCAGCTCTTGCCTATGGCCGCCGCGTCTGTGAGCGTTTCAGCGCTGCCTCCGTGAGAGTGCCGGGGCTGCCTCCCCGGGGCCTTTCCGGGGAGTTCGCCATCAACGCAATCTTCTTGCGTTTCTTGCGCTAATCTTGCGCTCATGACGCGACGACTTGCTCAAGTGGCCCAGAAGGTGGGAGTCAGCGAGGCGACGGTCAGCCGGGTGCTGAACGGCAAGCCGGGCGTCTCCGACGCCACCCGGCAGGCCGTCCTCTCCGCGCTGGACGTCCTCGGCTACGAGCGCCCGACCCAGCTACGCGGCGAACGGGCCCGGCTGGTCGGCCTGGTCCTGCCCGAGCTGCAGAACCCGATCTTCCCGGCCTTCGCCGAAGTGGTCGGCGGCGCGCTCGCCCAGCAGGGCCTGACCCCGGTGCTCTGCACCCAGACCAAGGGCGGCGTCTCCGAGGCCGACTACGTCGAGCTGCTCCTCCAGCAGCAGGTCTCCGGCGTGGTCTTCGCGGGCGGCCTCTACCACCAGGCCGACGCCCCGCACGACCACTACAAGGTGCTCGCCGACCGCAAGATCCCCGTCGTGCTGATCAACGCGGCCATCGAACACCTCGGCTTCCCCGGCGTCTCCTGCGACGACTCCGTCGCCGTCGAGCAGGCCTGGCGCCACCTCGTCTCGCTCGGCCACGAGCGCATCGGGCTCGTCCTCGGACCGTCCGACCACGTGCCCTCGCAGCGCAAGCTCGCCGCCGCCAGGGTGCTCGCCGAGGAGACCGGCACGAGCATCCCCGACGAGTGGGTGGCCCGGGCCATGTTCTCGTTGGAGGGCGGGCAGGCCGCCGCGACGCGGCTGCTGGAGCGGGGTGTCACCGGCATCATCTGCGCCAGCGACCCGCTCGCGCTGGGCGCCGTGCGCGCCGTCCGCCGCCGGGGGCTCTCGGTGCCCGGCGACGTCTCGGTCGTCGGCTACGACGACTCGGCCTTCATGAACTGCACCGAGCCGCCCCTGACCACCGTCCGCCAGCCCATCGAGGCCATGGGGCGCGCGGCCGTGGAACTGCTCTCGGTGCAGATCGGCGGGCGGGCCGTGCCCTCGGACGAACTGCTCTTCGAGCCGGAGCTGGTGGTGCGCGGATCCACCGCACAGCCGCCGCGCGAGAATTCCCTCTGATCCGTAGCTAATTTGCGTTCCGGAGGGCCCTTGGTCCGGACCTGAGGCCGTGCGCGGGGACGGAGCCCTGGTCAGGGGACCGGCTGCGGTGGCCGGGGCCCGGTGTACTGCCCGCTCGGCCGGATGCGGAGCGGGCGCTCCCCGTACTCCTCCAGCGCGTGGGCGATCCAGCCCGCCGTACGGGACACCGCGAACACGGTCTCGCCCGCGTCCGCCGCCATCCCCCGGGCGACCGACAGGACGGCCAGCGCCAGGTCGATGTTGGCGTGCAGCGGAGCGTGCCGCGCCGTCGTGGCCGCCACCTCGCGGGCCGCCGCCAGCGCCCCGGCCGCCTGCGGCACCTCGGCCAGCAGCTCGAACAGAGCGGTCGCCCGGGGGTCCTCGCCCCGGTAGATCCGGTGGCCCAGGCCGGGCACCCGCCGCCCGGTCCGCAGATGGTCGGCGACCACGGGGACCGCGCTGCCCCGGTCCACCGCCTCCCGCAGCAGCCGGTGCGCCAGGCCGCTCGCCGCACCGTGCAGCGGCCCCTCCAGCACGCCGAGGCCCGCCGAGACCACGGCGTACGGATGCGCCCGCGCGGAGGCGGCGACCCGGGCGGCCAGGGTGGAGGCCGCCAGGTCGTGGTCGATCAGGAGCGCCAGGGCCGCGTCCAGCACGGCGAGGGAAGGGGCGTCGGCCGGCTCCGCGGTGAGACGCGACCACAGCTCCGCCGCCAGCGAACCACCTTCGGCCGCCGGCCCCCCGAGCGCCGGCAACGCGCCCACCAGCGTCGGGATCAGCCCCCGCGCACTGTTCAGCACGGCCTCCGGCGACAGGTCGAACCGCAGCGGATCCGTGGCCGCGGCAGCCGTCACCGCCACCCGCAGCCGGTCCGTCGACCCGCTGTGCGCGGGCAGCGCCTCGACCGCCCTGCGGGCCGCCGCGAAAGTCCCGTCGGGTGCGGCGAACCGGGCGCCGGGCCGCAGCTCACCCGTCCACAGCCACTCGGCGACCTCCTCGTAGCCGTAGCGCCGGGCCAGCTCCGTCGCATCGACCCCGCGGAAGTAGCAGTGGTCGTTCTCGATGAGCGTGATCCCGGTCCGGAAGGCGAGGTCGCCCCCGGCCGGCGGCGCCTCCCGGCGCCCCGAACGCCGCGCCAGCGCCCGGACCTCCTCGGCGTCGAAGGTGCTGCCCCGCCCCCCGGCGGCCCGCACGCTGCTCAGCTGGCCCCGGCTGACGTAGGCGTACACCGTCTCCGGCTTCACGCCCAGCAGCTCGGCCGCCTGCCGGGTGGTGAGCCGGGGGGCGTCGTGTACCTCGCGCTCTGGTTGATCCGTCATGGAAACCACCGTATCCACCGCCACCTCTATTGATTCAATCAACATTGACAGATCTTCAGTCAAGCATGGACAGTCGAATCAATGTTGCCTGCACGGAGGAGAGAGCAGCCATGACCACCACCCCTGTCGCCCCCGCCGTCCCCCGTGGCCTCGCCGGTGTCGTCGTCACCGAGACCGCCCTCGGTGACGTCCGCGGCCGCGAAGGCTTCTACCACTACCGCCAGTACTCGGCGATCGAGCTGGCACAGAACCGCGGCTTCGAGGACGTGTGGTACCTGATGTTCCACGGGGAACTGCCCGACCGGGCCGCGGCCGGCGACTTCGCGGCCCGCACGGCGAGCCTGCGCACGCTCCCCGCCGATGTGACCGAGGCCCTGCCCGCCATCGCCCGTGCGAGCGCCGTCTCGGGCCCCCTCGCGGGACTGCGCACCGCGCTCTCCCTGCTCGGCGCCTCGGCCGGCTTCCGCCCGGTGTACGACATCGACGCCGGGCGCCGACGCGAGGACGCGCTCGCCGTCTGCGCGGCCGTGCCGACGATCCTGACCGCCCTCCACCGACTCGGCCAGGGGCTGGAGCCGGTCGCACCCCGTGCGGACCTGCCGCACGCCGCGAACTATCTGTACATGCTGACCGGTGCGGAGCCCGGGCCCGACCAGGCCAGGGCGGTCGAGCAGTACCTCGTCTCGACCGTCGACCACGGTTTCAACGCCTCCACCTTCACCGCCCGCGTCGTCGCCTCCACCGGAGCCGACCTGGCCGCCTGCCTGGTGGCGGCGGTCGGCGCCCTCTCCGGACCGCTGCACGGCGGAGCCCCAGCCGGGCCCTGGACACGCTGGACGCCATCGGCACCCCCGACCGGATCGACGGCTGGATCCGCGAACAGGTCCTGTCCGGCCGCCGCATCATGGGCTTCGGCCACCCCGTCTACCGCACCGAGGACCCGCGCTCCCGGATGCTCAAGTCGATCGCCCAGGGCTTCGGCGGGCCCCTCGTCGACTTCGCCGTGGAGGTGGAGGCCCAGGTCGAGGCGATCCTCGCCGAGCTCAAGCCGGGCCGGGAGCTGCACACCAACGTGGAGTTCTACGCCGGGGTGGTCATGGAGCTGTGCGGGCTGCCGCGCGCGATGTTCACCCCCACCTTCTGTGCGGCGCGGGTGATCGGCTGGAGCGCCAATATCCTGGAGCAGGCGGAGGACTCGAAGATCATCCGCCCGGCGGCCCGCTACGTCGGCGCACCCCCGCCGCAGCCGGTCCCGGCACCCTGACGACGTTCCCAGGAAGGCCCCCGTTGACCCCGCCCCGTATCCCGCAGATCCCGGTCGTCGTCCTGGCGGGCTTTCTCGGCTCCGGCAAGACCACGCTCCTGAACCATCTGCTCCGCAACCGGGCGGGCACCCGGATCGGCGTGATCGTCAATGACTTCGGGGCCATCGAGATCGACGCCATGACCGTCTCGGGCCAGGTCGGCTCGACGGTCTCGCTGGGCAACGGCTGCCTGTGCTGCGCCGTGGACGCGAGTGAACTCGACACCTTCCTGGAGACGCTGACCCGGCCGTCCGCCCGGCTGGACGTGATCGTCATCGAGGCGAGCGGGCTGGCCGAACCCCAGGAACTCGTCCGCATGCTGCTGGCCAGCGACAACCCGCACATCCTGTACGGGGGCCTCGTCGAGGTCGTCGACGCGGCGGAGTTCGACGCCACCCGTGAGCGGCACCCCGAGCTCGACCGGCATCTGGCCGTCGCCGACCTCGTCGTCCTGAACAAGACCGACCGGGTGGGGGAGGCCGAACGGGAACGGCTGCGGGCGACGGTCGCCGGGCTGAGCGGCCCCGCCGCCGTGATCCCCGCCGAGCACGGCCGGCTCGACCCCGAGCTGCTCTTCGACCCCGCGCTGCGGCCGGACGGCGAGGAGATGGCGGGGCAGCTGAGCTTCGAGGACCTGCTGCGCCAGGAGGAGTGCGACGAGCACGAGGAGTGCGACGGCCACGGGCACGCCGACCACCTCCACGCGGCGTACGAGAGCGTCGACTTCACCGCCGACGTGCCGATGGACCCACGCCGCTTCATGGCCTTCCTCGACTCCCGGCCCGAAGGGCTCTACCGGATCAAGGGGTTCGTCGACTTCGGCGCGGGGGACCGGGACAACACCTACGCGCTGCACGCGGTCGGCCGGTTCCTGCGCTTCGTCCCCCGGCCGTGGACGCGGGGCGAACAGCGGCTCACCCAGCTCGTCATGATCGGCGCGGGCATCGACGCCGCCGCGCTGCACGAGGGACTGGCCGCCTGCCGCGCGGAGCCGGGGCCCGACGCACCGGACACCGAACGCGCCATGTGGGGCGTGCTCCGCTACGTACCGGAGCCCGCCCGCGAAGGGGACACGGAGGCCGGCGAGGCGGAGGCCGACGTACGGGAAGCGGTCGCCGAGGCGTGACCAGGAAGCGGCCGCGTGGGCGTATCGCCCTCGCGGCCGCCCCCTACCGTACGCCAGCGGCTTCGCCCGTACGGCAGCGGTCAGTACAGCGGCGGTCCCGCGATCACGGCCACCTGCTCCAGCAGCGGCGTGCCCGAGCCGTCCCGCCTCGGGTCCGGCTCCGGGAGCTTCGCCGGGGTGCCGTTCTTCTGGGCGGCACGGGCCGGTGTGGGGCCCGCCCAGGCGAACACCAGGACGTCCTCGCCCTTCAGGAACCGCTGGCAGCGCACCCCGCCGGTCGCCCGGCCCTTGCGCGGATACTGGTCGAACGGGGTGAGCTTGGACGTCAGCACCGAATCGTCCAGCGTGCCGTGCGAGCCGGCCACCGTGAACACGACCGCCTCGGCCGCCGGGTCCACCGCCGTGAACGACAGCACCTCGGCCCCGGCCGCCAGCTTGACGCCCGCCATGCCTCCCGCGGGCCGCCCCTGCGGACGCACCGAAGCCGCCGGGTAGCGGAGCAACTGGGCGTCGGACGTGATGAACACCAGGTCCTCCTCACCCGTCCGCAGCTCGGTCGCGCCCACGATGCGGTCACCGTCCTTGAGGGTGATGACCTCCAACTCGTCCTTGTTGGCCGGGTAGTCGGGCACGACGCGCTTCACCACGCCCTGGAGCGTGCCGATCGCGAGACCCGGAGAGTCCTCCACGAGCGTCGTGAGGCAGATCAGCTCCTCGCCCGCCTCCAGCGTGAGGAACTCGGAGATCTGCGCCCCGCCCGAGAGATTCGGCTCCGCGTGCGTGTCCGGCAGCTGCGGCAGGTCGATCACCGACAGCCGCAGCAGCCGGCCGGTCGACGTGACCGCCCCGACGTCGCCACGGGCCGTCGCCGCCACGGCCGACACGATCACGTCGTGCTTGGTCCGCCGGGCGTCCTCGGAGATCTCGACCGGATCCGCGTTCGCCGTACGGGCCAGCAGGCCCGTCGAGGAGAGCAGCACCCGGCACGGGTCGTCCGCCACCTCCAGCGGCACGGACGCGATCTGCGAACCGGCCGACTCCAGCAGCACCGTGCGCCGGTCCGTGCCGAACTTCTTCGCCACGGCCGCCAGCTCCGACGAGACCAGCTTGCGCAGCTCCGCGTCCGACTCCAGGATCGCGGTCAGCGCCTCGATCTCGCCGTTCAGCTTGTCGCGCTCGCTCTCCAGCTCGATCCGGTCGAAGCGGGTGAGGCGGCGCAGCGGGGTGTCCAGGATGTACTGCGTCTGGATCTCGCTCAGCGAGAAGCGCTCCATCAGGCGCTCCTTCGCCTGCGCGGAGTTGTCGCTGTCCCGGATGATCCGGATGACCTCGTCGATGTCGAGGAGGGCGACGATCAGACCCTCGACCAGATGCAGCCGGTCGCGCCGCTTGGTGCGGCGGAACTCGCTGCGCCGGCGCACGACCTCGAAGCGGTGGTCGAGATAGACCTCCAGCAGCTCCTTGAGGCCCAGGGTGAGCGGCTGGCCGTCGACCAGCGCCACGTTGTTGATGCCGAAGGACTCCTCCATCGGCGTCAGCTTGTAGAGCTGCTCCAGCACCGCCTCCGGCACGAAGCCGTTCTTCACCTCGATGACGAGGCGCAGCCCGTGCGCCCGGTCGGTGAGGTCCTTGACGTCGGCGATGCCCTGGAGCTTCTTCGCCGAGACCAGGTCCTTGATCTTGGCGATCACCTTCTCCGGGCCGACGGTGAAGGGCAGTTCGGTGACGACGAGGCCCTTGCGGCGGGCGGTCACGTTCTCCACGGAGACGGTGGCGCGGATCTTGAACGAGCCGCGGCCCGCGGTGTACGCGTCCTTGATGCCGGCGAGCCCGACGATGCGGCCGCCGGTGGGCAGGTCGGGGCCCGGAACGAAGCGCATCAGCGTCTCGACGTCGGCGCCCGGGTGCTTGATCAGATGCCGGGCCGCGGCGATGACCTCGCCCAGGTTGTGCGGGGGCATGTTGGTGGCCATGCCCACGGCGATCCCGGAGACCCCGTTGACCAGGAGGTTGGGGTAGGCGGCGGGGAGGACGACCGGCTCGCGCTCCTGGCCGTCGTAGTTCGACTGGAAATCGACGGTGTCCTCGTCGATCGCCTCGGTCATCAATGACGTGGCGTCAGCCATCCGGCACTCGGTGTACCGCATGGCGGCCGGCGGGTCGTCGTTGCCGAGGGAGCCGAAGTTGCCGTGGCCGTCGACCAGGGGGAGGCGCATCGAGAACGGCTGCGCCATGCGGACCAGGGCGTCGTAGATCGAAGCGTCGCCGTGCGGGTGCAGCTTGCCCATGACCTCGCCGACGACCCGGGCGCACTTCACATAGCCGCGGTCGGGGCGCAGTCCCATCTCGTTCATCTGGGACACGATGCGGCGGTGCACCGGCTTCATGCCGTCGCGGGCGTCGGGCAGGGCCCTGGAGTAGATCACCGAGTACGCGTACTCGAGGAAGGAGCCCTGCATTTCGTCGACGACGTCGATGTCGAGGATCTTCTCCTCGAAGTCGTCCGGAGGCGGGGTCTTCGTGCTACGGCGGGCCATCGCGGCTGCGACTCCTTCACGGATTCTGTTCGGGCGACCTGAGCTTGTTCGGGACAGCACGAGCTGCTGACGCGGTCCATTGTGGACCGCCCCACTGACAACGCCGACCTCGACCCGTCCGAAGGCCTGTCCGAAGGACGGTGCGAAGCCGCCCGGGCGGTACGCCGTCGAGGGTGTTCGCGACACCATCGACGGAAACATCCACCGAACGGGAACTTCGCCAGGTGCCGGTGCGCTTGCTTAGAGTGGCAGGTCTGGCAGGAAGTCCAGTATCGCGATCGAAGGGACGTACATGCCCATGGGTCACACGGCCACCGCACAGGCCGGCTCCGGCGGCTTGACAGCGACCGAGCACCGCCTGGCCAACGGCCTGCGTGTGGTGCTCTCCGAGGACCATCTGACCCCGGTCGCCGCGGTCTGCCTCTGGTACGACGTCGGCTCGCGCCACGAGGTCAAGGGACGCACCGGCCTGGCTCACCTTTTCGAGCACCTGATGTTCCAGGGCTCGGGCCAGGTCAAGGGGAACGGTCACTTCGAGCTCGTCCAGGGGGCCGGCGGTTCGCTCAACGGCACGACCAGCTTCGAGCGGACCAACTACTTCGAGACCATGCCCACCCACCAGGTGGAGCTCGCCCTGTGGCTCGAAGCCGACCGGATGGGCTCCCTCCTCGCCGCCCTCGACGAGGAGTCCATGGAGAACCAGCGCGACGTCGTCAAGAACGAGCGCCGCCAGCGCTACGACAACGTGCCCTACGGCACCGCGTTCGAGAAGCTGACCGCCCTCTCCTACCCCGAGGGCCACCCCTACCACCACACCCCGATCGGCTCCATGGCCGACCTGGACGCGGCCACGCTGGAGGACGCCCGCGCGTTCTTCCGTACCTACTACGCGCCCAACAACGCGGTCCTCTCGGTGGTCGGCGACATCGACCCCGAGCAGACCCTCGCCTGGATCGAGAAGTACTTCGGCTCCATCCCCTCCCACGACGGCAAGCAGCCGCCGCGCGACGGGACGCTGCCCGAGATCATTGGCGAGCAGCTGCGCGAAGTGGTCCACGAGGAGGTCCCGGCGCGCGCCCTGATGGCCGCCTACCGCCTCCCGCACGACGGCACCCGCGCCTGCGACGCCGCGGACCTGGCGCTGACCGTGCTGGGCGGCGGCGAGTCCTCCCGGCTGCACAACCGCCTGGTCCGCCGCGACCGTACGGCGGTGGCGGCGGGCTTCGGCCTGCTGCGGCTCGCCGGGGCGCCCTCGCTGGGCTGGCTGGACGTGAAGACGTCCGGCGGCGTCGAGGTGGAGACGATCGAGACCGCCGTCGACGAGGAGCTGGCCCGGTTCGCCGCCGAGGGGCCCACCCCCGAGGAAATGGAGCGGGCCCAGGCGCAGTTGGAGCGCGAGTGGCTCGACCGGCTCGGCACGGTCGCCGGCCGCGCCGACGAACTGTGCCGTTACGCCGTCCTGTTCGGCGACCCGCAGCTCGCTCTGACCGCCGTGGGCCGCGTCCTGGACGTCACCGCGGAGGAGGTGCGCGCGGCGGCCGCGGCCGCCCTGCGCCCCGACAACCGGGCCGTGCTGGTCTACGAGCCCATCGAGCCGGCCGACGAGGCCGCCGAGGGTGAAGACGGCGCCGAGGGCACCGACGCGCACGAGGGGGCGGCCAAGTGAGCGACGCCGCCGTGACTGGAGTAGCCATGGAGTTCCACCCGCAGCCCACGCCCGGCACGGCCCGCCCCTGGGCCTTCCCGGCGCCCGAGCGCGGCGCGCTGCCCAACGGGCTGACCGTGCTGCGCTGCCACCGCCCCGGCCAGCAGGTCGTCGCCGTGGAGATCTTCCTGGACGCGCCGCTGGAGGCCGAGCCCGAGGGCCTGGACGGCGTGGCCACGATCATGTCGCGGGCGCTCTCCGAGGGCACCGACAAGCACAGCGCCGAGGAGTTCGCCGCCGAGCTGGAGCGCTGCGGCGCCACGCTCGACGCGCACGCCGACCACCCCGGTGTCCGGGTCTCCCTGGAGGTCCCGGCCTCCCGCCTGGCCAAGGCGCTCGGCCTGGTCGCCGAGGCGCTCCGGGCCCCCGCCTTCGCCGAGAGCGAGATCGAGCGCCTGGTGGGCAACCGCCTCGACGAGATCCCGCACGAGCACGCCAACCCGTCCCGGCGCGCCGCGAAGCAGCTCTCCAAGGAGCTGTTCCCGGCCACCGCCCGGATGTCCCGCCCGCGCCTGGGTACCGAGGAGACGGTCCGGCGGATCGACGCGGCCGCCGTCCGCGCCTTCTTCGACGCCCACATCCGCCCGTCCACCGCGACCGCCGTGATCGTCGGCGACCTGACCGACATCGATCTGGACGCGCTGCTCGCGGAGACCCTCGGCGACTGGTCGGGCAACACCGCGCAGGCCCGCCCGGTGCCGCCCATCACCGCGAACGACACCGGCCGCGTGGTCATCGTGGACCGCCCCGGCGCGGTCCAGACCCAGCTGCTGATCGGCCGCATCGGCGCCGACCGGCACGAGCGTGTGTGGCCCGCGCAGGTGCTCGGCACGTACTGCCTGGGCGGGACCCTCACCTCCCGGCTGGACCGGGTGCTGCGCGAGGAGAAGGGCTACACCTACGGTGTGCGCGCCTTCGCCCAGGTGCTGCGCTCCTCCGGCCCCGACTCGGGCGGCGCGGCGATGCTCGCGATCAGCGGCTCGGTGGACACCGAGTCCACCGGGCCGGCCCTGGACGACCTCTGGAAGGTCCTGCGGACGCTGGCCGCCGAGGGGCTGACCGACGCCGAGCGCGAGACGGCCGTGCAGAACCTGGTGGGCGTCGCCCCGCTGAAGTTCGAGACCGCCGCCTCCGTCGCGAGCACGCTGGCCGACCAGGTCGAGCAGCACCTCCCCGACGACTACCAGGCCCACCTCTACGCCCGGCTCGCCGAGACGGGCACCGTGGAGGCGACCGCCGCCGTGGTCAACGCCTTCCCGGTCGACCGGCTGGTCACGGTCCTCGTGGGGGACGCCTCGCGGATCGCGGAGCCCGTCAAGGCTCTCGGTATCGGAGAGGTGACGGTCGTCACCGGCTGACACCGCCGCGGAGTACGGCCGCCCTCGCGCGACCACTGCCGTGAACAGGACCCCGACGAAAGGCATTTCGTCGGGGTCCTGTGCTTTTGCCTGTTTGGTCCACTTCATACCCTTTGGGGGAATGGTTGCCTGTCTGCCCTGTGGGATGCGCGACAAATCCCCTTGTCCGTTTGGTGATGGGAAGTCGCCCCGCCTAGCGTCGGCCCGGCTGTCCGTCACCCGTATGCCGCACCCGCGGCGCCGGGCAGTCATCGCCGAGTCCCCGTCAGGCGCGAGCCTGGGGAGCCGGGGACCCACGCAGTCCCTGGGGTGAATCGGAAGCCCGTGCCGCGAACCGGCGCGGGGATCCGTAGGAGACCTTCCTGCTCCGAACCCGTCAGCTAACCCGGTAGGCGAGAAGGAAGGAAAGGAACCAGCCCCTCCATGGCGTTCACCCGTGCCACCGGGAAGCACCGTGCCCCGAGCCGCCTCACGCGCCGGAGCGCCCAGGTCGCCGGCATCGCGGCCCTGGCCACCACCGGAGTCCTCGGCTCGCTGTCCTCCCCGGCCCTCGCCGCGGACTCCGAGGCCGCCAAGGTCGCCGACACCGGCCTCACCCAGGCGATCTCCCTCGACACCACCCTCGCCGAGCAGATCGACGCCCAGGCCCACGCCCAGCAGCGGCAGGCCGACGCGGTCGCGAAGGCGAAGGCCAAGGCCGCCGCAGAGGCCCGCGAGAAGGCCGCCAAGGCCAAGGCGAAGGCCGAGGCAGAGGCCCGCGCCAAGGAGGTCCGCGAGGAGAAGGCCCGTGCCGCCCGCGCCGCCGAGCGCGCCCGGCTGAACGCCTTCCACCTCCCGGTCGCCGGCTCCCATGTCACCACCGGCTACAACACCGGCGGTTCCCTCTGGTCCTCCGGCAGCCACTCCGGCGTGGACTTCCAGGCCGCCTCCGGCAGTTCCGTCGTCGCGGTCGGCGCCGGCACGGTCGTCGAGGCCGGCTGGGGCGGCGCGTACGGCAACAACATCGTGCTCCGGATGACGGACGGCACCTACACCCAGTACGGCCACCTCTCCTCGATCGGCGTCTCCGTCGGCCAGAGCGTCTCCTCCGGCCAGCAGATCGGCCTCTCCGGCTCCACCGGCAACTCCACCGGCCCGCACCTGCACTTCGAGGCCCGCACCACCCCCGACTACGGCTCCGACATGGACCCCGTCGCCTACCTGCGCTCCCACGGTCTGAACGTCTGACCCCGCCCCGCGCGACCCACCGTCCGAAGGCCCCGGCACCCGCCGGGGCCTTCGGCAATTCCCGCGTGAAGATATCCATGGATTCCGACCTGCCATCGGAAATTCCAGCGGATTGTCATAGAGTCACGGAACAGACGTCGGGCGGCCGCGTTTCGCGGGGATCAAGGCGGAGGTTCGGATATGCGCATTCCCGCGCATTCGGTATGCACGGCGATCCGTGACGACATCGTCTCCGGTGTCTACGAGCGCGGCAGCCGCCTCACCGAGGAGTTGCTGGCCCGCCGCTACGGGGTCTCCCGGGTCCCGGTCCGCGAGGCGCTGCGCACGCTGGAGTCCGAGGGGTTCGTGGTCACCCGCCGACACGCCGGCGCCTGTGTCGCCGAGCCCACCGTCCAGGAGGCCGCCGACCTCCTGGAGGTGCGGATGCTCCTGGAGCCGCTGGGCGCGGCCCGCGCCGCCCAGCGCCGCACCGAAGCCCACCTCAAGGTGCTCCGCGGTCTGGTCAGGCTGGGCCAGGAGCGGGCCCGCCGGGGCGAGGGCGAGGATCTGCGCTCGCTGGGCGGCTGGTTCCACGAGACCCTCGCCCAGGCCTCCGGCAGCCCCGGGCTCATCGCACTGCTCACCCAGCTACGGCACAAGATCGCCTGGATGTACGCGGTCGAGCAGCCGGTCCGCCCGGTCGAATCCTGGGCCGAGCGCGGCGCGATCGTGGACGCCGTGGCGCGCGGCGACGCGGAACGGGCGAGGGCGCTCACCGCCCAGCACGCGGAACGCTCCACCGCCGAGCACCGGCTCCGCCGTCCGGATCTCCCGCAGCGCCGCGCCGCCCCCGTTGCCCCGGTGAGAAGTTCGCAACACGGCGTAAACACGGCGAGTGTCCGGCATTAACAAATGCGCCGTATACAAAGAGGAGTAATTTCGGGGCGTCATTTCACGCTGCCCGCATTATCGAGGTGCGGCTCTTTCCGGGATCTTTCCCGATTCCCGGAAACGGAAGAGCCGTGACCGGTGAAGGGATCACGGGTCACGGCTCTCGCGCGGGTCGCATCCGGACGGACCGGAGACGGAGGGGTCAGACGGTCTCCGGAAGCTCTTCCAGGCCCTCGGCGACCAGCTTCGCCAGCCGGTCCAGAGCGGCCTCGGCGTCGTCCGCGTCGGACGCGAGCACGATCTCCTCGCCGCCCTGCGCGCCCAGACCGAGCACGGCCAGCATGGAGGCGGCGTTCACCGGGCTGCCGTCGGCCTTGGCGATCGTCACGGGGACGCCGGAGGCCGTGGCGGCACGGACGAAGATGGAAGCGGGGCGGGCGTGCAGGCCCTCGGCCCAACCGACGTTTACGCGGCGCTCAGCCATGGTTCTGCCCTTCACATATCAACGGTTGTCTAGACCAGTCTCTCATGCAGTGCGTGGTGCTGTGCCCGGCCTCCCGACCGGCCGTAGGCTTTGGCCATGGAGCCCACGCCGGAACAGAGTCCGCATCACGCGTACCCCGACCACTGGGAAGCGGACGTGGTCCTCCGCGACGGGGGCACCGCGCGCATCAGGCCGATCACCACGGACGACGCCGAGCGACTGGTCAGCTTCTACGAGCAGGTGTCCGACGAGTCGAAGTACTACCGCTTCTTCGCCCCGTATCCCCGCCTATCCGACCGGGACGTGCACCGCTTCACCCATCACGACTACGTCGACCGGGTGGGACTGGCGGTCACGATCGGCGGCGAGTTCATCGGGACCGTCCGCTACGACCGCATCGACGACACGGGCCGCCCCGCCTCCGCCCCCGCCGACGAGGCCGAGGTCGCCTTCCTCGTCCAGGACGCCCACCAGGGCCGCGGCGTCGCCTCGGCGCTGCTCGAACACATCGCCGCGGTCGCCCGCGAGCGCGGCATCCGGCGCTTCGCCGCCGAGGTGCTCCCCGCCAACAACAAAATGATCAAGGTGTTCCGGGACGGTGGGTACACCCAGCGCCGCAGCTTCGAGGACGGCTCCGTCCACCTCACCCTCGACCTCGAACCCACCGAGAAGTCCCTCGCCGTCCAGCGCGGCCGCGAACAGCGCGCCGAGGCCCGCTCGGTGCAGCGCCTCCTCGCCCCCGGCTCCGTCGCGGTCATCGGCACCGGCCGCACCCCCGGCGGCGTGGGCCGCACAGTCCTGCGCAACCTCCTCGCCGCCGGCTACACCGGCCGCACCTACGCTGTGAACCGCGCCTTCGACGAGGGCCTCGCCACCCTCGACGGGGTCCCCGCCCACCGCTCGCTCGGCGAGATCGACGAGCAGGTCGACCTCGCCGTCATCGCCGTCCCCGCCCACCGCGTCCCCGAGGCCGTCGCCGACTGCGGCGAGCACGGCGTCCAGGGGCTGGTCGTCCTCTCCGCCGGTTACGCCGAGCGGGGCGCCGAGGGCCGCGAACTCCAGCGTGAGCTGGTCCGCCAGGCCCGCTCGTACGGCATGCGGATCATCGGCCCGAACGCCTTCGGCATCATCAACACCGCCGAGACCGTCCGGCTGAACGCCTCCCTCGCCCCCGAGTCGCCCGCCCGCGGCCGGATCGGCCTGTTCACGCAGTCCGGCGCGATCGGCATCGCCCTGCTCTCCGGCCTTCACCGGCGCGGCGCCGGCCTGTCCTCGTTCATCTCGGCGGGCAACCGGGCCGACGTCTCGGGCAACGACTTCCTCCAGTACTCCTTCGAGGACCCCGACACCGACGTCGCCCTGCTCTACCTCGAATCGCTCGGCAACCCCCGCAAGTTCACCCGCCTCGCCCGCCGCACCGCCGCCGTGAAGCCCGTCGTCGTGGTGAAGGGCGCCCGGCACAGCGGCACCAACCCGCCCGGCCACGCCGTCCCGGTCAGCCGCATCCCCGACACCACGGTCTCCGCGCTGATGCGCCAGGCCGGTGTCATCCGGGTCGACACCGTGACCGAGATGGTCGACGCCGGACTCCTGCTGGCGGGCCAGCCCCTTCCGGCCGGCCCCCGGGTCGCCATCCTCGGCAACTCCGAGTCCCTCGGCCTGCTGACGTACGACGCCTGCCTCGCCGAGGGGCTGCGCCCGCGCCCGCCGGTCGACCTCACCACCGGCGCCTCCCCGCAGGACTTCCGCGACGCGCTGGCCGAGGCGCTCGCGGACGGGACCTGCGACGCCGTGATCGTCACCGCCATCCCGTGGGTGGGGGAGAACGGGGAGGCCGAGACCGGCGACGGCCAGGTGCTGGCCGAGGCCCTGACCAAGGCGGTGGCCGGGGGTCGGCCAAGCCGGTGGCCGTCGTCCATGTCGAGATCGGCGGCCTCGCCGAGGCGCTGGCCGCCGCGAGCAGCACGGCGGCCCCGCGCCCCCGGACCGCCGCGCCCCGGGCCGCTTCCCCGGAGGCGGGCGCGGACCGGGCGGCGACCACCGCCCCGGCAGCGACGAAGGACCGGGCCGGGACCACCACCCCGGCCACGCCCGCCTCCGGAACACCGGCCTCGGGAACACCCGCCTCCGGAACACCGGCCTCGGGCACACCGGCCTCCGGAACACCGGCCGACGCGACGGCCGACCCCGAGACCCCGCCCCGCCCCGGCCGCATCCCCGCCTACCCCGCAGCCGAACGGGCCGTCCGCGCCCTCGCCGAGGCCGTGAAGTACGCCCAGTGGCGGCGGCAGGCGGCCGTGCCCGGCAAGATCCCCGAGTTCCTCGACGACACCATCGACGAGGCCGGGGCCGCCGCCCTGATCGAGGCACAGCTCGCCACCGCCCCCGACCCGCGCGGGCGCCCGCTCAGCCACGACGAGGCCCGCGAACTGCTCGGCCACTACGGCATCGACGTACGCCCCACCCTCCCCGCCCCCGACCCCGAGGCGGCCGTCACCGCGGCGGCCCGGCTCGGCTACCCGGTGGCCCTCAAGACCACCGCGCCCCACCTGCGTCACCGCGCCGACCTCGGCGGGGTCCGCCTCGACGTCGCCGACGAGGAGGCGCTGCGCCGGGCCTACGGAGAGCTCACCGACCTCCTCGGCAAGCCCGCCGAACTGCTCCCCGTCGTCCAGGCGATGGCCCCGCGCGGCGTGGACACCGTCGTGCGGGCCTCCATCGACGCGGCCGCCGGGGCGATCCTCTCCTTCGGCCTCGCGGGAGCGCCCTCCGAACTGCTCGGCGACACCGCGCACCGGCTGGTCCCCGCCACCGACCGGGACGCCGCCGAGCTGATCCGGTCCATCAGGGCGGCCCCGGTGCTGTTCGGCTGGCGCGGCTCGGCCCCGGTCGACACGGCCGCGCTCGAAGAGCTGCTGCTGCGGCTGTCCCGGCTGGTCGACGACCACCCGGAGGTGGTCTCCGTCGCCCTCGAACCCGTCGTCGTCGCCCCGCAGGGACTCACCGTGCTCGGCGCGAGCGTCCGGCTCGCCCCGCCGCCCGCCCGGAGCGACGTCGGCCCCCGTCGCCTTCCGAACTACTGACACCCGGCGGCCGGTGGCCCCCGGGGCGTCCCCGGCAGTCACCGGCCCGCCGTAGGATGGTGCTCATGGCAAAGACCGGTACGACGACCAAGGGGCTGCGCGCGGCGATCGAGCGCAGCGGCTACTACCCGGCCCTCGTGGCCGAGGCGGTGGAGGCCGCCGTCGGCGGGGAGCCGGTCGCTTCGTACCTGGTCCACCAGGAGACCACGTTCGACTCCAACGAGGTCCGCCGTCATGTGACGGTCCTCGTCCTGACCGAGCACCGGTTCATCGTCAGCCACACCGACGAGCAGGCCGCCGACACCAGCTCCCCGACGCCGTACGCCACCACCTCCACCGAGTCGGTGAAGCTGGAGCGGATCTCCTCCGTCGTCGTCAGCCGGGTGGTGGCCAACCCGGAGAAGTACGTCCCGGGCACCCTGCCCCGCGAGGTCGTCCTGACCATCGGCTGGGGCGCGGTCTCCCGGATCGACCTGGAGCCCGCCGCCTGCGGCGACTCCAACTGCGAGGCCGACCACGGCTACACCGGCAGCTCCACCGCCGACGACCTGAGCCTGCGGGTCAGCGAGGCCGGCGACGGCCCCGACGCCGTGCGCCAGACCCTCGCCTTCGCCCAGGCGCTCTCCGAGGCCACGGCCGCCACCGCGGCGAGTGGCCGCTGATGGCCCAGCCCGCCTGGGAGGACCCCGAGCCGCTGGCCCTCGACACCGCGCCCGTACCGGAGTACGGCAGCGGCTCGCTCGCGGACCTGCTGCCGACGCTCGCCGCCGGACTGGAGGTGCCGGGCTTCACCGCCGCGATCCCCGAGCTGACCCCGGCCGACCGCAACTGCGTCTTCCTCATCGACGGCCTCGGCTGGGAGCAGATCAAGGCCCACCCGGACGAGGCCCCCTTCCTGCACTCCCTGCTCCCCACCTCGCGCGGTGGCACCGGCCACCCGCTCACCGCCGGCTTCCCCTCCACCACCGCGACCTCGCTCGCCTCCGTCGGTACGGGGCTGCCGCCCGGCGAGCACGGCCTTCCCGGTTACACCGCGCGCAACCCGCGGACCGGCGAGCTGATGAACCAGCTCCGCTGGAAGCCGTGGACCGACCCGAAGGCCTGGCAGCCGTACCCCACGGTCTTCCAGCTCGCCGACGCCGTGGGTGTCCACACCGCGCAGGTCTCCGCGCCGATGTTCGAGCAGACCCCCTCACCAAGATCGCGCTCAGCGGCGGCTCCTTCCTCGGCCGGCTCTCCGGCGAGGACCGGATGGACGTCGCCGCCCAGCGCCTGGCCGCGGGCGACCGCTCGCTCGTCTACACGTACTACAGCGAGGTCGACGGCAAGGGCCACCGCTTCGGCACCGACTCCGACGCCTGGCGCGGCCAGCTGATGTACGTCGACGGGCTCGCCCGCCGCCTCGCCGAGCAGCTCCCGCCGCGCTCCGCGCTCTACATCACCGCCGACCACGGCATGATCGACATCCCGTTCGACGAGCAGTCCCGGATCGACTTCGACGAGGACTGGGAGCTGAGCGCGGGCGTCGCCCTCCTCGGCGGCGAGGGCCGCGCCCGCCACGTCTACGCGGTCCCCGGCGCCCAGGCCGACGTCCTGGCCGTCTGGCGCGAGGTCCTCGGCGAGCAGTTCTGGATCGCGAGCCGGGACGAGGCGATCGCGGCCGGCTGGTTCGGCCCGACGGTCGACGAGCGGGTGTACGGGCGGATCGGCGACGTGGTCGCCGCCGCCCACGACGACGTGATCATCACGGCCTCCGTCAACGAGCCGCACGAGTCGGCGATGGCGGGCGTGCACGGCTCCCTGACCCCCGTGGAACAGCTCGTCCCGCTCCTCGAAGTACGCTCGTAACCCCCCTGCCCCACGGCCCCCTCCGAAAGGTGCTCGACCCCTCATGCCCGAGCTGGTGTTCTTCTCCGGAACCATGGACTGCGGAAAGAGCACGCTGGCCCTGCAGATCGGTCACAACCGCTCGGCCCGCGGCCTCCAGGGCGTGATCTTCACCCGGGACGACCGCGCGGGGGAGGGCAAGCTCTCCTCCCGGCTCGGCCTGGTGACGGACGCCGTCGAGGCCGAGGAGGGCATGGACCTGTACGCGCACATCGTGGACCGGGTCAGCCGGGGCGGCCGGGTGGACTACGTGATCGTGGACGAGGCCCAGTTCCTCGCCCCGGACCAGATCGACCAACTGGCCCGTGTGGTCGACGATCTCAAGCTCGACGTCTTCGCCTTCGGCATCACCACGGACTTCCGCACCAAGCTGTTTCCGGGCTCCCAGCGGCTGATCGAACTGGCCGACCGCATAGAGGCCCTCCAGGTCGAGGCGCTCTGCTGGTGCGGGGCACGCGCCACCCACAACGCCCGGACGGTGGACGGTGAGATGGTCGTCGAGGGCGCCCAGGTCGTCGTCGGCGACGTCAACCGGCAAGCCGGAGAGGTCGGTTACGAGGTGCTCTGCCGGCGCCACCACCGCCGCCGCACGACCGCGGAGACCGCCCGCGCGGGCGCGCTCTCGCCCGACGTCCTGCCGGTGTCCTCCGTCTGAGGCGTACGGGCGCCGGATCCACCCCCGCAGCGCCGGCCGGGCGCCGGGACCGTCGTACCAGGACGTGTCAGGGGGTGTCCGCAGCGGACCGGATGATCGTGAACACGGCCCCCTCCGGGTCCGCGACCGTGGCCAGCCTGCCGCTCGACCCCTCGCGCGGCGGCTGCAGGAGGCGACCGCCCAGCTCCACCACCCGGGCCGCGGCCCGGTCGGTGTCGGCGACCTCGAAATACGTCATCCAGTGCGGTCCCCGGTCGCGCGGCAGCGCGTGACCGACCCCGTGCAGGGCCGCCACCGCCACGTTGTCCAGGTGCAGCGTCTGGTAGTCGAAGTCGGCGGAGAGCACCGCTTCCGTCTCGTAGCCGAAGACCGTCTGGTAGAACTTCGCGACCATCGAGGTCTCCCGCGTCACCAGCTCGTTCCAGACGGGCGTTCCGGGGGCGCCCGCCGTCGCCGTGCCGATGTGGCGCAAGCCCTGCCAGATACCGAAGACCGCCCCGCTCGGGTCGGAGGCGATCGCCAGCCGTCCTGCGTCCCCCGCGTCCAGTGGTCCGACCGCGACCGTCCCGCCGCAGGAGCGGATGGCCTCCGCGGTGGCGTCGGCGTCGTCCGTGGCGAGGTAAGTGGTCCAGGCGATGGGGAGATGCCGGTCGGGCGGCAGCTGGCCGATGCCCGCGACCTCCTCGCCGTGCAGCAGCCCGCGGACATAGGGGCCCAGTTGTTCGGGGCCCGGCCGGAACTCCCAGTCGAACAGGGCTCCGTAGAACTCCTGGGTCGCGGTCAGGCCGTGCACGATCAGACTCACCCAGCAAGGTGTTCCGGGCGTGCGCCGGGCGGGGGCCTCGGTCATCGTCTTCTCTCTCCTCGGACCGTTGTGGTGGCCGTGCGGGGGAACGGGGCAGCGGTGCCGTCCCGGGTCAGGACGCGGTCCGCGTGCCCCGTGCAGATGCTTGCACCCCCCGGCGCGGGAGGCGCACCGGCCGCGCCGCGTCGCCCGGGTTCTCGACGATGGACGCCCGGATTCCCGCCGGCCGGCCCGTCCGATGCTGTTACGGGTGCCGGCCCCGCTGCGCGAGGATGGCACCCATGAAGCCCATCATCACCGCATCCGAATGCGCGAGCGAGTCGGCCGGGTCCCGGCCCCCGTGCTCCTGGACGTCCGCTGGCAGCTCGGCGGCCCGAACGGCCGCCCCGACTACGAGGCCGGCCACCTCCCCGGCGCGGTCTTCGTCGACCTCGACGCGGAGCTGGCCGGACCGGCGGGCGACGGCGGCCGCCACCCCCTCCCGGACCCGGAGGCCTTCGGTGCCGTGATGCGCCGGGCCGGGGTCGGCCAGGACACCCCTGTCGTGGTGTACGACGGCGGGCAGGGCTGGGCCGCTGCCCGCGCCTGGTGGCTGCTGCGCTGGACCGGGCACGCAGACGTACGGGTGCTGGACGGCGGGCTCGCCGCCTGGACCGGCGACCTCACCACGGAGATCCCGCACCCCGCCGAGGGCGATTTCCGGCCCAAGCCGGGGGCCCTGCCGACCCTGGACGCGGAAAGTGCGGCGGCCTTCGCCCGGTCGGGTCTGCTGCTGGACGCCCGGGCGGCCGAGCGTTACCGGGGCGATGTGGAGCCGATCGACCGCGTCGGCGGCCACATCCCCGGGGCCGTCTCCGCGCCGACCACACAGAACGTCGACGCGGACGGGCGATACCTCCCGGCCGAGCAGCTGGCCGCACGGTTCGCCGGGCTGGGGGCGGAGGGCAGCACCGAGGGTGTGGGCGTCTACTGCGGATCCGGGGTCTCCGGCGCGCACGAGGTGCTGGCCCTGGAGATCGCCGGCTTCACCGGTGTCCTCTACCCGGGCTCCTGGTCCCAGTGGTCCTCGGACCCCTCCCGGCCGGTCGCCACGGGGCCCGAGCCCCAGTAGTCCCGCAGGGCCGGTCCGGCCGGTCCCGACCGGGGCCGCGCCGGACCACGGCGAAGGAGCGGGGGCCGTACGCCATCGCGTACGGCCCCCGCTCCCCCGGTGGTCATCCCCGGTCAGTCCTGCTTCTTGCGCCGGGTGCCGAAGACGATCTCGTCCCAGCTCGGCACGGCGGCCCGGCGGCCCGGCCGGACCCCGTCCGCCTCCGCCTGACGGTCCGTCGTCCCGGTCAGCCGGTCACGGTGACCGGCCACCGCCCGGGGCATCAGGACATCCGCGTACGCCGACCCGGCACCGGCCGAAGCGGCGGCGGCCGGCGGCTCGTCCGCCTCGGCCTCCTCCGCCGGTTCCAGCGCGGGCGGCTCGGGCTGCGTGGGCCGCTCGGGCACGACCATGTCGCCCCGGAAGCTCGGCACCGCCTCCAGCAGGCTGGTCAGCGAGTCACGCTCACCGGCCGACGCGCTGCTCACGAACTCCTCTGGCTCGGCGACCGGCGCGGGCCGCTCGATCTGCCGGTCCAGGGCCCGGTCCAGCGGGCGCTCCCGGTCGAGGCTCCGGTCCAGCGGCCGGTCGCGCGGCAGCCGGGCGATCCGGGGCACGAACGGGAAGCTGGGCTCCGGCGCGGCGACGTCGTCGGTCTCGCCGATCAGCGAGCGCGCCTCGTCGTCCAGCGCCTGGACCAGCCGCCTCGGCGGGTCGTACGTCCAGCTCGCCGCGTGCGGTTCGCCCGCGACCCGGTAGACCAGCAGGACTTCCCAAGTGCCGTCGTCACGGCGCCACGAGTCCCACTGGACGGTTTCCTTGTCGGCGCCGCGCAGCAGGAGACGTTCCTGCACCGCCTCGCCGAGCTGGGGGCCGGTGTTCTCGCCGGGACGGCGCACAGGAGTCTTCCGGGCCCGCTCGGCCATGAAGGCGCGCTCCGCGAGCACGGGGCCCTCGAAGCGGCGTACACGGTCGACCGGGATGCCCGCGAACTGGGCGACCTCCTCCGCGGAGGCACCGGCCCGTATACGGGCCTGGATGTCGCGGGGCCGGAGGTGGCTCTCCACCTCGATCTCGATCTGGCCGAGCCGGGCGCGGTCGTTGCGCACGGCGGCGCGCAGCCGCTCATCGATCGGAAGCGTGTACTCCGTGCTGTCCGCAGCCTTGAGCACCAGTCGTGTGCCGTCGTTGGAGACGGCCACGACACGCAGTTCGGGCATGGGGACCTCCCGGGTGGTGCCTGCCGACGTCACGTGCGTCGCTGCTTCCGCTAGTCGAGTGTGACCTGCCCGGGTGCAGCCTGCCACAACCTTGCCAAATTGCCCGGCGTGTCGGGCGCTCACCCTGGTTCGCCCACCTAGGGTGCCGCCGTCGGCCCCCTCCGGTAGCTGCGGATTCCCACGTCGGAGTCCGCCCCAGGGCTCGTCACAGTACTCCATTCGGGCCACCGGGGTGGACCGGCGCGCCGCCGAAGTTCACACCGGCTGCGGGAGTTGAGGTACCCAGTTCTCCGCGAAATGCCCCTGATGCGTGTTGTGCTTCACACAATCACCAGAATCGGAACTATCCACTTCGCTCATTTGTCCCTTCCTGTTGCATGGTGGGAGAGATGTCAAGCAGGGACTGGTAATGGTTCAGAAGCCGGAAAGTGACGCAGAACCCAAGGAAAGGCGCATAGATCTGAGTCTCCCGCAGGTCGCCGGGAGCGCGGTGGCGGCTGTCGCGGCAGCGGTGCTGGCCTCGCAGTTGGGCGTGTACGGCACGATCGCCGGCGCGGGCGTGATGAGCGTCGTCGCCACCTGCGGCGGCTCGGTCTTCCAGCACTTCTTCCGCCGCACCGGCGAGCAGATCCGTGAGGTGACGGTCCAGGTGACCCACCCGGAGGGCCGCCAGGTGACCGTGCACACCAAGGAGACGACGCCCGCCGGGCGCAGAGCCGCCGCGCAGCGGGCGGAGCCGGAGCCCACGGGGCCGCAGCCGGCGGAGGACGCCACCACGGTGCTCCCCACGGTCGGCCCGGGCACGGTCCCGGAGGTGATCCCGGACGCGGAGAGCACACAGGTGCTGAGGCCGCTCGACACGGACCGGACGCAGTTGCTGAACCTCGGCGACGAGCGGACCCGGATGCTCCGCGTCCCAGCGGCCGGAGACCCCGGAGCCGGAGCCGACGCGGACCGTACGCAGATGATCCCGCGCGCCGACGACCGTACGCAGATGCTCCCGCAGACCGGAGCGCACCGGGCGGCCGTCCCCGACGAGGCGTTCGGCGAGGGCGTCACCCACGGCACGCGGCTGCGCGGCTGGAAGCGCCCCGCGCTGGCGGCCGCCGCGGTCTTCGCGGTCTCCATGGCCGGGATCACCGCGTTCGAGCTGATCTCGGGCAACGACCTCAGCGGCGGCCAGGGCACCACCCTCAGCTCCGTCGTGCGCGGCGGCGGCGACCGGGACCCCGGGCCCGCGGACCCCGCGCCCTCCGGGGACACCGGCCAGGACGGGGGAGCGGACGAGCAGTCCCCGACCCCGGGCGACGGCACCGGCTCCGCACCCGCCACGGACGGCGGCGACGGCAGCGGCACGAGCCCGGACCCGGGCAGGAGCACGGGCGGTGAGAACCCGACCACCGGGCCCACCCCCACCCCGACGCCCTCCGGATCCGCCGGTGAGCCCACGCCCGAGCCGACGCAGCCCACTCCGTCGGACCCCGGCACCGGCGAACCCTCGACCGGCACGGGCGTCGCCCCCGGGCAGGGCGAGCAGGCCCCGCCCGGCGCGGGCGCCGACGCCGAGTGACGGACGTACGGGCGGAAACACTTCGGCCCCGGCCCTCCCGCCATCGAGCGGAGGCCGGGGCCGACGTCGTACCGGAGGCGGTCCCGGCTCAGTCGCCGAGCACGCGCCGCAGATAGTCGTTGCCGAACAGGCGGTCCGGGTCCAGCCGGTCGCGCAGCGCGGTGAACTCGCCGAAGCGCGGGTAGACCTCCGCCAGATAGGCCGCGTCCCGGGTGTGGATCTTGCCCCAGTGCGGCCGGCCGGCGTGCGCCGTCATGATCCGCTCGACCGCGGTGAAGTACGAGCGGTGCGGCGTGCCCTTGTAGAGGTGCACGGCGATGTACGCGCTGTCCCGGCCGGACGCGGTCGACAGGGCCATGTCGTCGGCCGGAGCGGTGCGCACCTCGACCGGGAAGCTGATCTTCAGCGGCGACCGCTCGACCATGGCCTTCAGCTCGCGCAGCACCGTCACCGCCTGCTCGCGCGGAACGGCGTACTCCATCTCCACGAACCGCACCCGGCGCGGGCTGGTGAACACCTTGTACGGGATGTCGGTGTACGTACGCGCCGAGAGCGCCCGGCTGGAGAGCCTGGCGATCGAGGGGATCGTCGCCGGGACCGCGCGGCCGAGCGAACAGGCCACCTGGAAGACCCCGTTGGACAGCAGCTCGTCGTCGATCCAGCTGCTCACCCGGCCGGGCGGAGCGGCCGGACCGGCGCTGCGGTTGTTGCGCTTGGTGTTGCAGTTCCCGGTGTGGGGGAACCAGTAGAACTCGAAGTGCTCGTTCTCGGCCACGAGCTCGTCGAAGTCCGCGGTGACCCGGTCGAAGCCCATCGGCTCCTCACGGGCCGTCAGCAGGAAGATCGGCTCCACGGCGAGGGTGACGGCGGTGATCACCCCGAGGGCGCCGATCCCGACCCGGGCCGCGGCGAAGATCTCCGGGTTCTCCTCGGCCGAGCAGACCAGGACCGAGCCGTCGGCGGTGACCAGCTCCAGCGCCCGGATCTGCGCGGATATGGAGGCCGACTCGCGGCCCGTGCCGTGCGTTCCGGTGGAGGTCGCCCCGGCGATCGTCTGCTCCATGATGTCGCCCATGTTCGTGAGCGACAGGCCCTCGCGGGCGAGAGCGGTGTTGAGCCGCTTGAGCGGAGTGCCCGCCTCCACCGTCACGGTCATCGCCTCACGGTCGATGCCCCGGATCCCGGTGAGCAGGTCGGGGCGGATCAGCACCCCGTCGGTGGCGGCCGCCGCCGTGAAGGAGTGGCCCGAACCGACCGGCTTCACCTTCAGGCCGTCCGCGTGCGCCCGGCGCACCACGTCCGCGAGCTCGTCCACGGACGCGGGTGACTCGGTGCGGGCGGGCCGGGCGGTGACGGTGCCCGCCCAGTTACGCCACGCGCTCGTCGTCCGTGCGTAGGTCTCGGTCATCTTCCCCGCGCCCTCCCGTCGCAGCCGGCCCGGCCAGCCGGCGATATCCCAGGAACGCCACCGCCGCCGCGAGCGCTCCCGCCACGACGGGCACCGCGTACCCCGCCTTCGCCCCGGCGGCGTCGACCACCCAGCCGGCGGCCGAGGAGCCGAGCGCCACTCCGACCGCGAGCCCGGTACTGGTCCAGGTCATACCCTCGGTCAGCTTGGTGCGCGGTACGTGCGCTTCGACGAGGGCCATGGTGGTGACCATCGTCGGTGCGATGGCGAGGCCCGCGACAAAGAGCGCCACGGCCAGCAACGGAAGGTTCCCGGCCAATAGGAGGGGGATCATACTCACGGCCATCGCGCAGACACCCACCAGCCACCTGGTCGCGGGGTTCCCCTTCAGGTGCAGCAGCCCGAAGACGGCCCCCGCGAGGCACGAGCCGAGCGCGTAGACCGCCAGCACCAGGGAGGCCGCGGCCTTGTGACCGCGCTCCTCCGCGAAGGCCACGGTCACCACGTCCACGCCCCCGAAGATCGCACCGGTCGCGACGAAGGTGGCCACCAGGACCTGGAGCCCCCGCGAGCGCAGCGCCGAGCCCCCGGTGTGCTGCGACTTCGGGTGCGGAATCGGCTCGGTGGCGCGCTGCGCGGTCAGCCAGAAGACGCCGACCAGCAGGAAGGCGGCGGCGATCAGCGGCCCGGCCTCCGGGAACCACGCGGTGGAGAGGCCGATGGAGATGATCGGGCCGAAGATGAAGCACACCTCGTCGACGATCGACTCCCACGAGTACGCGGTGTGCAGATCCCGGCCGGAGCCCCGGTAGATCTCCGCCCAGCGGGACCGGACCATCGACCCCACGCTCGGCACACAGCCCGCGCCCACCGAGAAGACGAACAGCGTCCACTCCGGCGCCCCCTGCTGGGCGCAGACCAGCAGACCCGCCACCGCCGCCACCGCGACCAGCGTGACCGGGCGCAGCACCCGGCGCTGCCCGTAGCGGTCGACGAGCCGGGAGACCTGGGGGCCACAGACGGCGGCCGACATCGCCAGGGTCGCCGACAGCGCCCCGGCCAGTCCGTAGCGACCGGTGAGCTGGGAAATCATCGTGACGACGCCGATGCCCATCATGGACAGCGGCATCCGGCCGAGGAAGCCTGCGGCGGAGAACCCCTTGGTACCGGGGGCGGAGAAGATGGCGCGGTAGGGGCTGGGCAAGGGGGACTCCGGTCATGCCTGTCAGGCGTATAGCTGGCCCATACAGCTTACGGGTGGGCGGAAGCCTGGAACACCGAATTCCGGGCGGACCGAGAAGTCGCTCCGGCGGGTTCGCCACCGGCCGTTCCCCAGCTTCCCGACGGACCGTCGGATGTCGGTTGCCGCCCCGCGGGAGGCGGGTGGCAGGATCGACGGCATGTCCGATCTGCGCGATCCCGCTCCCTACGACGCCCTGCTGCTGCTCTCCTTCGGCGGTCCCGAGGGCCCGGACGACGTGGTCCCGTTCCTGGCGAACGTGACCCGCGGCCGCGGCATCCCCGAGGAACGCCTCAAGGAGGTCGGTCAGCACTACTTCCTGTTCGGCGGGGTCAGCCCGATCAACGCCCAGAACCGCGCCCTGCTGGAGGCGCTGCGCGAGGACTTCGCCGACCACGGCGTCGACCTGCCGATCTACTGGGGCAACCGGAACTGGGCCCCGTACCTGACCGACGTTCTGCGCGAGATGACCGCCGACGGACACCGCCGGATCGCCGTCCTCGCCACCAGCGCCTACGCCTCCTACTCGGGCTGCCGCCAGTACCGCGAGAACCTCGCCGAATCGCTGGCCGCCCTGACGGCCGAGGGCCTCGACGTGCCCCGGGTCGACAAGCTGCGCCACTACTTCAACCACCCCGGCTTCGTCGGGCCCATGGCCGACGGCGTCCTCGCCTCGCTCGCCGACCTCCCCGAGGACGTCCGGGCGGGCGCGCACATCGCGTTCACCACCCACTCCATCCCGACCTCCGCCGCCGACGCCTCGGGCCCGGTGGAGGCGCACGGCGAGGGCGGCGCGTACGTGGCCGAGCACCTCGACGTGGCACGGCTGATCATCGCGGCGGTGCGCGCCGAGACCGGCGTCGAGCACCCCTGGCAGCTCGTCTACCAGTCGCGCAGCGGCGCCCCGCACATCCCGTGGCTGGAGCCCGACATCTGCGACCACCTGGAGACCCTGCACGGCCAGGGCGTCCCCGCGGTCGTGATGGCGCCCATCGGCTTCGTCTCGGACCACATGGAGGTGCTGTACGACCTCGACACCGAGGCCACGGCCAAGGCCGCCGAGCTCGGTCTGCCGGTCCGCCGCTCCGCCACGGTGGGCGACGACCCGCGCTTCGCCGCCGCCGTACGGGACCTGGTCCTGGAGCGTGCCGCGAGCGAGCGCGGCCGGGCGGTCGAGCGCTGCGCACTGGGGTCGCTGGGGCCCTCCCACGACCTCTGCCCCGTCGGCTGCTGCCCGGCCAGGGCGCCGAAGCCCGCCGCCGCGGGCGCCGACAGCCCGTACGCGTAGCCCGTACGACCACCCGACCGTGCGCACCGATCACCTGGGAGCACCGTGACCGACCCCGCCCTGTCCGAACTGCTCGACCTCGCTCTCGAAGCCGCCCGCCGCGCCGGGGCCCTGCTGCGCGACGGCCGCCCCGCCGATCTGGGGGTGGCCGCGACCAAGTCCAGCCCCATCGACGTGGTCACCGAGATGGACATCGCCGCCGAGAAGCTGATCACCGGCTACCTCACCGACTTCCGCCCCGACGACGGCTTCCTCGGCGAGGAGGGCGCCAGCTCCCCGGGCTCCACCGGTATCCGCTGGGTCATCGACCCGCTCGACGGCACGGTGAACTACCTCTACGGCCTGCCGACCTGGGCCGTCTCCATCGCCGCGGAGCGCGACGGGGAGCGGGTCGTGGGCGTCGTCGAGGCCCCGATGCGCCGGGAGACGTACCAGGCGGTGCTCGGCGGCGGTGCGTTCGCGAACGGCGAAGCGCTGCGTTGCCGGCCCACCGCGCCGCTGGACCAGGCCCTCGTCTCGACCGGCTTCAACTACGTCGCCCACGTCCGCGCCCACCAGGCGGACGTCGCCCAGCGGCTGATCCCGAGGCTCCGCGACATCCGGCGCAGCGGTTCGGCCGCCGTCGACCTCTGCGATGTGGCGGCGGGCCGTCTCGACGGCTACTACGAGCGCGGGCTGCACCCCTGGGACCTGGCCGCGGGCGACCTCATCGCCCGGGAGGCGGGCGCGCTGACCGGCGGCCGTCCCGGGCTGCCCGCCGACGGCGACCTGACGGTGGCCGCCACCCCCGGCGTCTTCGAGCCGCTGCAGGCCGCACTCGACGAGCTGGGCGCCTGGCACGACTGACCCGAAGCCCCTGGTGGGGCCCTGGGAGCCCGACGGCACAGCACAGGGCCCCGGATGCCTGGACAGCATCCGGGGCCCTGTGGCGTACGGCTCAGACGCCGGCGGCGCCGACCTGTACGCCGTGCTCGGCGGCGAGACGGTGCAGATCGTCCAGCTCGCCCTGCTCGACATCCGCGAGGAAGTCGTCGCCGTCCTCGCGCGCCCGCGTGAGGTCGGACTCGGTCGTCTTGATGCGTTGCAGCAGACCTGCGGTGAAAGCGTCCATGATGCGCCCCCTCATCGTGGGTCGGTGGCACGGGGGTGTGCCCGGGATACCCCCGGCCGGGGGCCGGAGGAGCGGGTGATCGCGCCGCCGCTCCGGGGAAAAAGGGCGGACCGTGGCAGGCCACGGGACAGGCGTGATCGCGGGTGTGAAGCCCTCTTCCCCATGCCGCAGCTCAGAGAAACCTCAACTGGCCCGGGAAACCGACCGTTTCCCCTCGGAAGGCCGCCGGAAGGCCCCGCCCGCCGCCGTCTTACCGCCGGTTTATGCGTGTTGAGGGCAGGATGGAGGCGCACGGTCGGCCCGGCTGTCCGTGTCCGAGCGGCCCCGTGTGGGCCGCTCGCTCTGTGAACCCGACGAAGGACCGAAGGAAGGACTGCGCCGTGCGCGTACTCGTCGTCGAGGACGAGCAGCTGCTCGCCGATGCGGTGGCCACCGGACTGCGCCGGGAGGCCATGGCCGTCGACGTCGTCTACGACGGTGCCGCGGCCCTGGAGCGCATCGGCGTCAACGACTACGACGTCGTCGTGCTGGACCGGGATCTCCCGGTGGTGCACGGGGACGACGTCTGCCGCAAGATCGTCGAACTCGGCATGCCCACCCGGGTGCTCATGCTCACCGCGTCCGGCGACGTCAGCGACCGGGTCGAGGGCCTGGAGCTGGGCGCCGACGACTATCTGCCCAAGCCCTTCGCCTTCAGCGAGCTGACCGCCCGGGTGCGCGCGCTGGGCCGCCGTACGACGGTGGCGCTGCCGCCCGTTCTGGAGCGCGCCGGCATCAAGCTCGACCCGAACCGCCGCGAGGTCTTCCGCGACGACGTGGAGATCCAGCTCGCCCCGAAGGAGTTCGCGGTGCTGGAGGTCCTCATGCGCAGCGAGGGCGCGGTCGTCTCGGCCGAGCAGCTGCTGGAGAAGGCCTGGGACGAGAACACCGACCCCTTCACCAACGTGGTGCGGGTCACGGTGATGACGCTCCGCCGCAAGCTCGGCGAACCGCCCGTCATCGTCACCGTGCCGGGCTCCGGATACCGGATCTGAGGACCATGGCCACCACACCGGAGCCGCCCGCGGCGCCACCGAAGCCCACCTGGGAGCCCAAGCAGCCGGACCCCCCGTACCCCTGGCTGCGCCCGACCATCCGGATACGGCTCACGCTGCTGTACGGCGGGATGTTCCTGATCGCGGGCATCGTGCTGCTGTCGATCATCTACATGCTCGCCGCGCAGGCGCTGCACGACGCGGGAAGCGTGTCCTTCCGGGTCGCCGGGACCAATGTCCAGATCACCAGCGACACCTGCCCGCAGCTCGGCGCCGCCCTCAACAACGACCAGCTGAACGACGCGATCAAGGCCTGTACGTCGGCCCAGCGGCAGCAGGCGCTGGACAGCCTGCTCAACCGGGCCCTCCTCGCCCTGGTCGGCCTCAGCGTGATGGCCTTCGCCTTCGGTTACGCCATGGCCGGACGCGTCCTGTCCCCGCTCGGCCGGATCACCCGGACCGCGCGCAGGGTGGCCGGCACCGACCTCACCCGGCGGATCGAGCTGGACGGCCCGGACGACGAGCTGAAGGAGCTTGCGGACACCTTCGACGACATGCTGGACCGGCTGGAGCGGGCCTTCACCGCACAGCAGCGGTTCGTCGGCAACGCCTCGCACGAGCTGCGCACCCCCTGGCGATCAACCGCACCCTGCTGGAGGTCCATCTCTCCGATCCCGGGGCCCCGCCGGAGCTCCATCAGCTCGGCAAGACCCTCCTGGCCACCAACGAGCGCAGCGAGCAGCTGGTCGAGGGCCTGCTGCTGCTGGCCCGCAGCGACAACCAGATCGTCGAGCGCAAGCCGGTCGACCTGGCCGAGGTCGCCGAGCGGGCCATCGACCAGACCCGGGCGGAGGCGCTGGCCAGGAAGGTCGAGATCCGCGGTGAGCGGGAATCGGCCACGGTGCAGGGAAACGGGGTCCTGCTGGAGCGGATCGCGCTGAACCTCGTGCAGAACGCCGTCCGCTACAACGTGCCCGAGGACGGCTGGGTGGAGGTCACCACGGAGGTACGGGACGGGCAGGCCCTGCTCGTCGTCTCCAACACCGGCCCGGTGGTCCCGGCGTACGAGATCGACAACCTCTTCGAGCCCTTCAGAAGGCTGCGTACGGAGCGCACGGGCAGCGACAAGGGGGTCGGGCTCGGCCTGTCGATCGCGCGGTCCGTCGCGCGGGCCCACGGAGGCCGTATCATCGCGGAGCCCCGCGAGGGCGGCGGTCTCGTGATGCGTGTCACTCTGCCGGTCTGAAAGGCTGCACGATGTGACTCTGCACCGAATCTTCATGTTCGCTTTGGGCGGAATTTTCGGGATCCGTTCCCGGGCGGGTCGTGTGTGATCGATCACAGGGCCGATTTTCCGGCCATCCACTCTCCGTGATCACGAGTCTGTCGGAAAGCCGGTAATCGTCCGGGTTTTCGGGGATCGTTATCACGGGAAGTACACGGGGTGGCGCCCGTGAACTGCGCAGGCGGGACCGTGTACGGTCCCCATCGCCACCCAAGCCGAGCCTCGCCGAGGCGGCCGGTTGGGTGTCGATTGAGTAACAGACCTTGATGTGAGGCAAAATCTCCGCCTCAGGTCGGGCACAAGTCCGGCCTCTCACGCGTTACGTGCGCTGAGACACCTAGACACCCAAGAGGGGGAGAGCGACATGGCAACGGATTACGACACCCCACGCAAGACCGACGACGACGTGGACCAGGACAGCCTCGAAGAGCTCAAGGCGCGTCGGAGCGACAAGACGGCCTCCGCCGTCGACGTCGACGAGTTCGACGCCGCCGAGGGCCTGGAGCTGCCCGGCGCGGACCTCTCCAACGAGGAGCTGGCCGTCCGGGTGCTGCCCAAGCAGGCCGACGAGTTCACCTGCATGAGCTGCTTCCTGGTGCACCACCGCAGCCAGCTGGCCCGCGAGAAGAACGGTCAGCCCATCTGCCGCGACTGCGACTGAGGTCGAGTCGGCCGTGGCAGGCGAGACACCGTTCCGGAAGCGGCGCCCCTGGCGTCGGCACGGCCAGCAGGCACCACAGGACGGTACCGGCGGCACAGGCCCGGCAGAAGGCGGTCACGCGTCTGCCGAGCGGTCCGCCGCCCCGCCGGATCACTCCGGCGGTTCCGACGACGAGCGAGGCCGTTCGGCCTCGCTCGAAGTGGCCGGGTCGGCAGCACTGCCGGACCTGGCCGCGCAGCGGCGACAGCAGGACCGGGCGGAGCCCCGGACCGGGGGCCGCCTGCACGCAGTGAAACGGGGCGTACGCAAGAGCGGGGAGAGCGCGAAGGCACTGGCCGCACAGCTGGCCGACCGCATCATCGACACGGCTCCGCGCGTGCCGGTGCGCGACCTCGCCACCCTGCGCAGGCAGTTCCCCGGACTCGGGCCCGAGGAGCTGGCCGACAAGCTGGTCACGGGAGCCTGCCGGGGCACCGCGACCGTCGGCGCCGGCATCGGGGCCGCCGCGATGATGCCCGTACCTCCCGCGATGCTCGCCGAGCTGGCGGCGGAGGTCACCGGCGTCGCCGCGATCGAGATGAAGCTCGTCGCCGAGCTCCACGAGGTCTACGGCCGCCGCCCCCCGGGCAATCTCGGCCAGCGCAGCACCGCGTATCTGACCTCGTGGACCGAGGAGCGCGGCATCGACGTCACCCGGCCCACCACGCTCAACGCCGCCCTCGGCGGTCAGATGAAGCGTGAGCTGCGGCAGCAGATCATGAAGCGCATGGCGCGCAATCTGCCCAACCTGATCCCGTTCATGATCGGCGCCGCCGTCGGCGCCACGATGAACCGCCGCGACACCCGCAAGCTCGCCGACCGGGTCAGGGACGACCTGCGCAAGAGCCAGATCCCCTGGGACCGGCTGCCCGCGCTGCCGCCGCTGGAACAGCCGCTGAACCCGGCCGAGCTGCCCAAGGAGATCGAGGGCCCCTGAGGAGAGGCCCCCGGCCGGTCCGGCGTACGGCTCAGGCGGTCGGTACGGCGCTCAGCGCCGCCGCCAGGCCCCGCGGGTCCCGGGTGGAGAGATAGACGTACGGAGTCGGGTCCTCCGGGTCCGTGACCTCCACCCGCACCGCCGTCTCCACATAGCCGCGCAGCAGCATGAACGCTCGGGCGTCCGCCTTGTGCGTGCGCCAGGCCCGCGCCTCCTCCGCGCCCAGCACCTCGGGCTCACCGAGCGCCGACAGCGGGATCCGGGCCTCGCCGGCGACGAGGGACCCCGCCACCACCCGGATCCGGGCCGAGCCGTAACCGCTCACCACGAGGGCCGCCGCGGCCGTCCCGCCGACCAGCCCCGCGAGCATCGGTAGGGTGCCCAGCGGCAGCAGCATCAGAGCACAGGCGACACCGACCCCGAAGGCGATGAACCACCAGGAGCGGGGCGCGGTGAGACGTTCGTCGAAGGGCGGTGCGGAAGGCTGCATGGCACCAAGCTTGGCACGGCGCGACCGGCACACCGCCGCGCGGGTAAGGTCTGCGCCTGTGAGTGGAACATCAGCAGCTCTGACACCCCCGGCCGACGCCGTCGCGCCGGTCCGGCACCCGGACGCGCCCGCCCCCGGCGAGCTCCTCGGGGCGCACTACGAACACTGTTTCGGCTGCGGTGGGGGACAGCCGCACGGACTGCACCTGATGGCGCGGGCCGGTGAAGGCGTGAGCGTCACCGCCGAGTTCACCGTGCAGCCCGCCCACCAGGGCGCCCCCGGCCTGGCCCACGGCGGCGTGCTCGCCACGGCGCTGGACGAGACCCTCGGCTCGCTGAACTGGCTGCTGCGCACGATCGCGGTGACCGGTCGGCTGGAGACCGACTTCGTCCGCCCCGTCCCCGTGGACACCGTGCTGCACCTCGACGCCCGGATCACCGCCGTGCACGGGCGCAAGATCTACTCCACCGCCACCGGCCGGATCGGCGGCCCCGAAGGCCCCGTCGCGGTCCGGGCCGACGCCCTCTTCATCGAGGTCAAGGTCGACCACTTCATCGACAACGGCCGGCCCGCCGAGATCCAGGCCGCCATGTCCGACCCCGACCAGGTCCGGCGCGCCCGCGCCTTCGAGGTGAACCCGTGAGCCGCAACCCCGTCGACGTACTGATCCGCCGGACCGACCCGGATGTGCCGATTCCGGCGTACGGGCACCCGGGCGACGCCGGGGCCGACCTGGTGACCACCGAGGCCGCCGAACTCGCCCCCGGCGAGCGTGTGGTGCTGCCCACCGGGGTCTCGATCGCCCTGCCCGACGGGTACGCCGCGTTCGTGCACCCGCGCTCCGGCCTCGCAGCCCGCTGCGGAGTGGCCCTCGTGAATGCCCCAGGGACGGTTGATGCCGGGTACCGTGGGGAGATCAAGGTGATCGTGGTCAACCTCGACCCACGCGAGAGCGTGCGATTCGAACGGTTCGACCGGATCGCCCAACTGGTTGTCCAGCAGGTCGAGAAGGTGCGCTTCCACGAGGTGGCGGAACTTCCCGGCTCGGCGCGGGCCGAAGGGGGCTTCGGGTCCACCGGCGGCCACGCGTCGGTGGACGGCGCCGAGGGCCAGATCACCCACGGTGGGAACAGCTACGCTTCGGTCGTATCCGACCGGGAAGGACAGTGACGTGTTCGGACGTCGCAAGAAGAGTGGTTCCGCCGAGGACGCGGCGGACGAGGTGCGCGAGGCCGAGCAGGTCGCCGACGAGCCCGAGAGCGGCGACGCTGCCGCCGGCGGCGCCCGTCGGATGAATCTTCCGCCGGCCCCCCGGCCGGACGGCCCCTGGGACAGCTCCGAGGTCTCCGAGCCCGGCGAGGGCCGGGTCGACCTGGGCGGCATCTTCGTCCCCGGGGTCGAGGGCATGGAACTGCGCGTCGAGGTGGCCGGGGACGCGATCGTCGCCGCCACCGTGGTGCTCCGCGACAGCGCGGTCCAGCTGCAGGCCTTCGCCGCGCCCAAGAAGGAGGGCATCTGGGGCGAGGTCCGCGACGAGATCGCCTCGGGCATCACCCAGCAGGGTGGCGTCATCGACGAGGTCGAGGGCCCGCTGGGCTGGGAGCTGCGCGCGCAGGTCCCCGTACAGCTCCCCGACGGCACGGGCGGGGTGCAGCTCGTGCGCTTCGTCGGCGTCGACGGCCCCCGCTGGTTCCTGCGCGGAGTGATCTCCGGCCAGGGCGCCGTCCAGCCGGAGGCCGCCGGACTGCTGGAGACGATCTTCCGGGACACCGTGGTCGTCCGCGGCGACGGCCCGATGGCCCCCCGCGACCCGATCGTCCTCAAGCTCCCCAACGACGCCCAGATGGTGCCCGAGGGCGTGCAGCAGGAGGACCAGGAGAGCTCCCGGTTCTCCGGCGGCATGGGCCAGCTCCAGCGCGGCCCCGAGATCACCGAGGTCCGCTAGGCATCTCCCGGTACTCCACAGCGACGGCCGGTGGGCCGCACCCCCTCCCGGGTGCGGCCCACCGGCCGTCGCACGTGCCGGCCCCGGCCATTGCCCGGCCGTGTGCCGTACACACATACTTGGCGGGCGACGACGCGGGCCACGTACGTACGACGGGGGAGCAGCATGACCGAGAGCACCAGCGGGCAGTCCGGCACGGCCCTCGCCGAGGACCCGGCCGGCAGCGCCATGGTCTCGGTCGAGGACCTGCACCGCTCGTACGGCAGCGGAGCGGCGGCCGTGCACGCCCTGCGCGGCGTCTCCTTCGCGATCCCGCGCGGCGAGCTGGTCGCGCTCAAGGGCCGCTCCGGTTCCGGCAAGACCACCCTGCTCAACCTGGTCGGCGGCCTGGACACCCCCGACAGCGGCCGGATCACCGTCGACGGCACCGAGCTGGCGGGCCTCGGCGAGAAGGGCCTGCTGGAGCTGCGCCGGGACCGGGTCGGCTTCATCTTCCAGTCCTTCGGCCTCATCCCGATCCTGACCGCCGCCGAGAACGTCGGCGTACCGCTGCGGCTGCGCAAGGCCGATCCGGCCGAGCGCGACGAGCGGGTCGCCCTGCTGCTCTCCCTCGTCGGCCTCGCCGACCACGCCGAGCAGCGCCCCGGCGAGCTCTCCGGCGGCCAGCAGCAGCGCGTCGCCATCGCCCGCGCCCTCGCCAACCGCCCCGCCCTCCTGATCGCCGACGAGCCCACCGGACAGCTCGACGCCGAGACCGGGCTCACCGTGATGGAACTGCTCCGCGCGGTCGTCCGGAGCGAGAACGTCACTGCCCTCGTCGCCACCCACGACCCCCAGCTGCTGGGCCTCGCCGACCGGGTCCTGGAGCTGAGCGACGGCCATATCGTCGAACAGCCCTGAGCCCGCGGGGCCGCCCTCCCGGCTCTCCCGGCGCGCATCAGAGTTCCGTCAATACGCCCCTCACCTGCACTCCCCGGACCGAACCACGGCCCACGGCGGAGTAGCGTCGAAGGCGGCAGCCGCACCGGGTGCCACCGGCCCTCCGCAGGACACGGCCGGACGGAAGAAGACAATGGGGCCATGGGACGCGGCATACTCCGGATCTACCTGGGCGCGGCACCGGGCGTCGGCAAGACGTACGCGATGCTCTCCGAGGCGCACCGCCGGGTCGAGCGCGGCACCGACTGCGTGGTGGCCTTCGTCGAGCACCACGCCCGGCCGCGCACCGAGGTGCTGCTGCACGGCCTGGAGCAGGTCCGGCGCAGCGAGATCAGCTACCGCGGCACCGTCTTCACCGAGATGGACGTCGACGCGGTTCTGGAGCGCGCCCCGGCCGTGGCCCTGGTCGACGAGCTGGCCCACACCAACGTCCCCGGCTCCCGCAACGCCAAGCGGTGGCAGGACGTCGAGGAGCTGCTGAAGGCCGGGATCGATGTCATATCGACGGTCAACATCCAGCATCTGGAGTCGCTGGGCGACGTGGTCGAGTCGATCACCGGTGTCCGGCAGCGCGAGACCGTGCCCGACGAGGTGGTGCGCCGGGCCGACCAGATCGAGCTGGTCGACATGTCGCCCCAGGCGCTGCGCCGCCGGATGGCGCACGGCAACATCTACCAGCCCGACAAGATGGACGCCGCCCTCTCGAACTACTTCCGCCCCGGCAACCTCACCGCTCTGCGCGAGCTGGCCCTGCTCTGGGTCGCCGACCGGGTCGACGAGTACCTCCAGCAGTACCGGGGCGAGCACAACATCCGCACCACCTGGCAGGCCCGCGAACGCATCGTCGTCGGGCTGACCGGCGGGCCCGAGGGCCGCACCCTCATCCGCCGCGCCTCCCGGATGGCCGCCAAGGGCTCAGGGAGCGAGATCCTCGCCGTCTACATCGCCCGCAGCGACGGCCTGACCTCCGCCTCCCCGAAGGAGCTGACCGTCCAGCGGACCCTGGTCGAGGATCTGGGCGGCACCTTCCACCACGTCATCGGCGACGACATACCGGGAGCCCTGCTGGAGTTCGCCCGCGGCGTCAACGCCACCCAGATCGTGCTGGGCTCCAGCCGCCGCAAGACCTGGCAGTACGTCTACGGCCCCGGGGTCGGCGCGACCGTCGCCCGCGAGTCAGGACCCGACCTCGACGTTCACATCGTCACCCACGAAGAGGTCGCCAAGGGCCGCGGTCTGCCCATCGCCCGCGGTGCCCGGCTCGGCCGCGCCCGGATCATCTGGGGCTGGCTCGTCGGCGTCATCGGCCCCCTCCTGCTCGCGGTGGTCCTGCGCTCCATGGAGGACGCCCCCGGCCTCGCCAACGACGTCCTGCTCTTCCTCTTCCTGACGGTGGCCGCCGCCCTGCTCGGCGGGCTGAGACCCGCGCTGGCGTCGGCGGCCGTCGGATGCCTGGTGCTGAACTACTGGTTCACCCCGCCGACCCACACCCTGACCGTCCAGGATCCGGAGAACCTCGTCGCCATCGTGATCTTCTTCGCGGTGGCGGTGGCGGTCTCCTCCGTGGTCGACCTCGCGGCCCGGCGCACGCACCAGGCCGCCCGGCTGCGCGCCGAGTCGGAGATCCTCTCCTTCCTCGCCGGCAGCGTGCTGCGCGGCGAGACCGCCCTGGACGCCCTGCTGGAACGGGTCCGCGAGACCTTCGGCATGGAGTCCGTCGCCCTGCTGGAGCGCAGCAGCGACGTCGAGCCGTGGACCTGCGCCGGATCCGTCGGACCGGCCCCGGTCACCCGCCCCGACGACGCCGACGTGGACATGCCGGTCGGCGACAACCTGGCCCTCGCGCTCTCCGGCCGGGTGCTGCCGGCCGAGGACCGCCGGGTGCTCGGCGCGTTCGCCGCCCAGGCCGCCGTCGTCCTGGACCGCCAGCGCCTGGTCGGGGAGGCCGAAGAGGCGCGCCGGCTCGCCGAGGGCAACCGGATCAGGACCGCCCTGCTCGCCGCCGTCAGCCACGACCTGCGCACCCCGCTCGCCGCCATCAAGGCCGCCGTCACCTCCCTGCGCTCCGACGACGTCGCCTGGTCCGACGAGGACGAGGCGGAGCTCCTGGAAGGCATCGAGGACGGCGCGGACCGGCTGGACCACCTCGTCGGCAACCTGCTGGACATGTCCCGCCTCCAGACCGGCACCGTGACCCCCCTGATCCGCGAGATCGACCTCGACGAGGTGGTCCCGATGGCGCTCGGCGGCGTCCCCGAGGGCAGCGTCGACCTCGACATCCCCGAGACACTGCCGATGGTCGCCGTCGACCCCGGGCTCCTGGAGCGGGCCGTCGCCAACATCGTCGAGAACGCCGTCAAGTACAACCCGGGCCGGGAGCCCGTCGCGGTGGCCGCCAGCGCACTCGGCGGCCGCGTTGAGCTGCGGGTGGTGGACCGCGGCCGGGGCGTCCCCGACGAGGCCAAGGAACGCATCTTCGAGCCCTTCCAGCGGTACGGGGACGCCCCGCGCGGCGCCGGGGTGGGCCTCGGCCTCGCCGTCTCCCGTGGCTTCGCCGAGGCCATGGGCGGCACCCTGGACGCCGAGGACACCCCGGGCGGCGGACTGACCATGGTCCTGACCCTCTCCGCGGCACCGGGCGGCGTCCGGGCCGGCCCCGAGCTGCCGGACCGGGTCACCACGTGACCCACCCCGGGCGCATCGCGCCCGCCCCGACGTGTTCCCCACTCCCTCCCCGTGCAACCCGGGCAGCCAGTGCCGCCCCTACATCCCGTACAGCAGAAAGGCAGGTCCGCGATGACCAGGGTGCTTGTGGTCGACGACGAGCCGCAGATCGTCCGCGCCCTCGTGATCAACCTGAAGGCCCGCCAGTACGAGGTCGACGCCGCGCCCGACGGGGCGACCGCCCTCCAGCTCGCCGCCGCCCGTCACCCCGACGTCGTCCTCCTCGACCTGGGCCTGCCCGACATGGACGGGGTCGAGGTGATCAGGGGCCTGCGCGGCTGGACCCGGGTCCCGATCCTCGTCCTCTCCGCGCGCCAGACCTCCGACGAGAAGGTGGAGGCGCTGGACGCCGGTGCCGACGACTACGTCACCAAACCGTTCGGCATGGACGAGCTGCTGGCCCGGCTGCGCGCCTCGGTACGCCGGGCGGAGCCGGTCGGCCAGGAGGGCGGCACCGAGGACGTCGCCCTCGTCCAGACCGCCGCCTTCACCGTCGACCTGGCGGCGAAGAAGGTGCACCGGGAGGGCCGCGACGTACGGCTCACCCCCACCGAATGGCACCTGCTGGAGGTCCTCGTCCGCAACGCCGGCCGCCTGGTCAGCCAGAAACAGCTCCTCCAGGAGGTCTGGGGCCCCTCCTACGGCACCGAGACCAACTATCTGCGCGTCTACATGGCCCAGCTCCGCCGCAAGCTGGAGGCTGACCCGTCGCACCCCCGCCACTTCGTCACCGAACCGGGCATGGGATACCGGTTCGAGCGCGACTGACCCGGCACCGGCTCACCCTTTCGAGTGATCATCGCGGCCCCGCGTGTACCGCCCGCAGGACCGGTACTCTTCGGGTATGAGTGCTGTTTCCCGATCCGAGAAAGCCGGGAAGGCCGGGAAGGCGGCGAAGTCTTCCGGGCGCTTCCGCCGTATGCTCGACCGGCTCTCCAGTACCCAGGAGGACCTGGAGTCCCAGGAGCTGCGGGAGGACGCCCAGGCCACCGGGTGCACCCGGATCTCCGAGTGCTCCGACCGGCAGATCGTGAAGGTGGCTGGTACGTTGCGGACCGTCACCCTCCGTCCCCGGGCCGGAGTGCCCGCCCTGGAGGCGGAGCTCTTCGACGGCACCGAGCCGCTGGACGTGGTCTGGCTCGGCCGTCGCTCCATCGTCGGGATAGAGCCCGGCCGCAGGATCATCGCCTCGGGGCGGGTCGCCATGAGCCACGGCCGCCGGGTGCTGTTCAACCCCACATACGAACTCCGACCGCTCGGCAAGGAGTAGCCGGTGACGTCTCTCGACAAGCCGACGTCCGACACGGACCAGTCCCACCGCACCGACCCGCAGCACACCGGCGGAAGGCACGCCGCCCAGCAGGACGCGGAGTCGAAGGCCGTCACCGAGGCCGCCCTCTTCGAGGCCTTCGGCGGGGTGCGCGGCATGGTGGAGACCGTCCTCCCCGGGCTGCTCTTCGTCACGATCTTCACCATCAACAAGAACCTGAACGCCTCGGCCATCGCGGCCCTGGCGGTGTCCTTGGTCCTCGTCGTCGTCCGGCTGATCCGCCGGGACACCGTCAAGCACGCCTTCAGCGGCGTCTTCGGGGTGGCCTTCGGCATCCTGTTCGCGAAGATGACGGGCGATGCCAAGGACTTCTATCTGCCGGGCATGCTGTACACCCTGGGCCTGTCGGTCGCCTACATCGCCACCGCCGCCGCCGGGGTACCCCTGATCGGTCTGATCCTCGGCCCGGTCTTCAAGGAGAACCTCTCCTGGCGGACCCGTAACCCCGGCCGGAAGAAGGCGTACACCAAGGCCAGCTACGCCTGGGGCTTCATCCTGCTGGCCAAGTGCGCGATCCTCTTCCCGCTCTACTGGTGGGCCGACACCACCGAGTTCGGCTGGGTGCTCATCGCGCTGAAGATCCCGCCGTTCCTGCTCGCCGTCTACCTGACCTGGATCTTCCTCGCGAAGGCGCCGCCGCCCATCGACGTCTTCGCCGAGATGGAGGCCGAGGAACAGGCCGAGAAGGAGCGGAAGGCGCAGGCCGCCGCCGCGGTCCGCGACCCGGAGGCCTGACCTTCGCACACTGCGCGGAAAGGGGCCCGGAACCGCTCAGCGGTTCCGGGCCCCTTTCCGATGGCGGCCGGCTCAGTCGTCCTCAGGACTCCGCCGGACCGACAGCAGATCCTCCAACTGCTCCTCGCGCGCCTGGGCGGCCACGAACAGCAGCTCGTCCCCGGCCTCCAGGGACTCCTCGGGGCTCGGCGTCAGCACCCGCGAACCCCGGATGATCGTCACCAGTGAGGTGTCCGCGGGCCAGGCCACATCCCCGACCCGGATGCCGGCCAGCGCCGACTCCGGCGGCAGGGTCAGCTCCACCAGGTTGGCGTCGCCGTGGCTGAAGCGCAGCAGCCGGACCAGATCGCCGACGCTCACCGCCTCCTCGACCAGGGCCGACATCAGACGCGGCGTCGAGACGGCGACGTCCACGCCCCAGGACTCGTTGAACAGCCACTCGTTCTTCGGGTTGTTCACCCGGGCGACCACGCGCGGCACGCCGTACTCGGTCTTGGCGAGCAGCGAGACGACCAGGTTCACCTTGTCGTCCCCGGTCGCGGCGATCACCACGTTGCACCGCTGCAGCGCCGCCTCGTCCAGCGACGTGATCTCACAGGCGTCCGCGAGCAGCCACTCGGCCATCGGGACCCGCTCCACCGAGATGGCGGTCGGCGCCTTGTCGATCAGCAGCACCTCGTGCCCGTTCTCCAGCAGCTCGGCGGCGATGGAACGGCCCACCGCGCCCGCCCCGGCAATCGACACACGCATCAGTGACCGTCCTCCTCGGGACCCTGGGCGAAGGCCTCTTCGACCTGGGCGATCTCGTCCGTACGCATCATCACGTGGACCAGGTCGCCCTCCTGGAGAACGGTCTGCGAGGTCGGCAGTATGGCCTCGCCCAACCGGGTGAGGAAGGCCACCCGGACCCCCGTCTCCTCCTGGAGTGTGCTGATCTTGTGGCCGATCCAGGACGGCGTCGTGTGCACCTCGGCGAGCTGCACACCCCCGCTCGGATCACGCCACAGCGGCTCCGCGCCCGAGGGCAGCAGTCGCCGCAGCATCTGGTCCGCCGTCCAGCGCACCGTCGCCACGGTGGGGATGCCGAGGCGCTGGTAGACCTCGGCGCGCCGGGGGTCGTAGATGCGCGCCGCGACGTTCTCGATGGAGTACATCTCGCGGGCCACCCGGGCCGCGATGATGTTGGAGTTGTCGCCGCTGCTGACCGCGGCGAACGCCCCGGCGTCCTCGATCCCCGCCTCGCGGAGGGTGTCCTGGTCGAAACCGACCCCGGTGACCCGGCGACCGCCGAATCCGGACCCGAGGCGACGGAAGGCCGTCGGGTCCTGGTCGATCACCGCGACGGTGTGCCCCTGCTGTTCCAGGGTCTGTGCGAGAGCGGCGCCGACGCGCCCGCAGCCCATGATGACGATGTGCACTGTGCGCCTACCCCGCCGTCCTGGTCATCCGGCTGACCTGCGAAAACACCCTGCTCACACTTCTCTCTCGGCTTGCTGGGCCAACAACGCGGCACACACCCGTGGTGTGGCCCGAGGACGAGCTTAAGCGCCGGGGAAGCCACTCCCACAGCCGAGTCTCCGCTTCGTCCCGCACTCCGGTAAAGGCAAAGCAAAAAAAGAGAATGAGCGCAAGGATTGCGTTAAGGAATGCGGAGGTGTTCTCCTCCGACCGCAGGAGATTGGGGGGCCACGTCGAATGGGCGTGCGTTCCGGCCGCGAGCTCCGTCTACGATCCTCTGCGTGTCCAAACTGACCGACCTGCCCAAACGGATCCTGATCGGCCGGGCGCTGCGCAGCGACAAGCTGGGGGAGACCCTGCTCCCCAAGCGCATCGCGCTCCCCGTCTTCGCGTCCGACCCGTTGTCCTCGGTGGCGTACGCACCCGGAGAAGTTCTCCTCGTGCTGTCCATCGCGGGTGTGTCGGCGTACCACTTCAGCCCCTGGATCGCCGCCGCGGTCGTCGTCCTCATGTTCACGGTCGTCGCCTCGTACCGGCAGAACGTCCACGCCTACCCGAGCGGCGGCGGCGACTACGAGGTCGCCACCACCAATCTCGGCCCGCGGGCCGGGCTCACCGTGGCCAGCGCCCTGCTCGTCGACTACGTCCTCACCGTGGCCGTGTCGATCTCCTCCGGGGTCGAGAACCTGGGCTCCGCCATTCCGTTCGTCGTCGAGCACAAGACGTTCTGCGCCATAGGCGCGATCGTCCTGCTCACCCTGATGAACCTGCGGGGAGTGAAGGAGTCGGGGAAGCTTTTCGCCATCCCCACCTATCTCTTCGTGGCCGGCGTCTTCCTCATGATCCTGTGGGGCGCCTTCCGCGGCCTGATCCTCGGCGACTCCATGCACGCCCCCACCTCCGACCTGGAGATCAAGCCCGAACACGAGGGGCTGGCAGGCTTCGCGCTCGTCTTCCTCCTCCTGCGGGCGTTCTCCTCCGGCTGCGCCGCCCTCACCGGCGTCGAGGCGATCAGCAACGGGGTGCCCGCCTTCCGGAAGCCGAAGAGCAGGAACGCCGCGACCACCCTGGCCCTGATGGGCCTGCTCGCCGTCACCATGTTCTGCGGCATCATCGGCCTGGCCCTGGCCACCGACGTCAAGATGGCCGAGAACCCGGCGGTCGACCTGATCCGCGACGGCGTCCCGGTCGGCGCGGGATTCACCCAGGACCCGGTCATCGCCCAGGTCGCCGAGGCGGTCTTCGGCCACGGCTCCTTCCTCTTCCTGGTCCTCGCCGCCGCCACCGCACTGGTCCTGTTCCTCGCCGCGAACACCGCGTACAACGGCTTCCCGCTGCTCGGCTCGATCCTCGCCCAGGACCGCTACCTGCCGCGCCAGCTCCACACCCGCGGCGACCGCCTCGCCTTCTCCAACGGCATCGTGCTGCTGGCGGGCGCCGCGATCCTGCTCGTCTGGATCTACGGAGCCGACTCCACGAAACTGATCCAGCTCTACATCGTCGGGGTGTTCGTCTCCTTCACCCTCAGCCAGACCGGCATGGTGCGGCACTGGAACCGCCTGCTGATCGATGAAGCGGACCCGGCCAAGCGCCGCCACATGATCCGCTCCCGCGCCATCAACGCCTTCGGCGCCTTCTTCTGCGGCATGGTCCTGGTGATCGTCCTCGCCACCAAGTTCACCCACGGTGCCTGGGTCGCCCTGCTCGGCATGGTCATCTTCTACGGCACGATGACCGCGATCCGGAAGCACTACGACCGGGTCGCCGACGAGATCGCCGCCGACGAGACCCCCGCCGACGAGAGCGTCCGCCCCTCCCGCGTCCACGCCATCGTCCTCGTCTCCAAGCTCCACCGCCCCACGCTGCGCGCCCTCGCCTACGCCCAGCTGGTCCGCGCCGACCAGCTGGAGGCGCTCTCCATCAGCGTCGACCCGGACGAGACGAAGGCCCTGCGCGAGGACTGGGAGCGGCGCGCCATCAACGTCCCCCTCAAGATCCTCGACTCGCCCTACCGCGAGGTGACGCGCCCGGTCATCGAGTACGTGAAGGGCCTGCGCCGCCAGAGCCCGCGCGACGTGATCAGCGTCTACATCCCCGAGTACGTGGTCGGGCACTGGTACGAGCACCTGCTGCACAACCAGAGCGCCCTGCGCCTCAAGGGCAGGCTGCTCTTCACGCCCGGCGTCATGGTGACCTCCGTCCCGTACCAGCTCCAGTCCTCCGAGGCGGCGAGGAAGCGGGCCCGCAAGGGCGCGGACTGGAGCGCTCCGGGTTCGGTGCGCCGGGGCCTGGTGGAGCGGGGGAACCGCAAGGGGTGAGGTGAGGGGAGTGGCTCGGGCCCCGCTCGTGGTCACCACCTCCACCGGTCCCACGTAGACTGGTGGGCTGTTGTCCGGCAGCACGCCCGACCGCCCGCCCCCTTCCTCCCTTTCCTCTCTGGAGCCTCCCCTCATGCAGAACGAACCCACGTCGTCGCTGGTCGGGGAGGAGTACGAGGTCGAGGTCGGGCCCGTCGCACACGGCGGCCACTGCATCGCCCGCACCGCTGAGAACCAGGTGCTCTTCGTCCGCCACACGCTCCCCGGCGAGAAGATCATCGCCAAGGTGACGGACGGCGACACGGACTCCCGTTTCCTGCGCGCCGACGCGGTACGCATCCTGGAACCGTCCAAGGACCGCGTCGATGCGCCCTGCCCGTACGCGGGCCCCGGCATGTGCGGCGGCTGCGACTGGCAGCACGCGAAGCCGGGCGCGCAGCGGCGGCTGAAGGGCGAGGTGATCGCCGAGCAGCTCCAGCGCCTGGCGGGCCTGACCCCCGAGGAGGCCGGCTGGGACGGCACGGTGATGCCGGCGGACGGCGACAAGCTCCCGGCGGGCGAGGTGCCGGCCTGGCGGACCCGCGTCCAGTACGCCATCGACGCCGACGGCCGGGCGGGCCTGCGCAAGCACCGCTCGCACGACGTGCAGCCGATCGACCACTGCCTGATCGCCGCGCCGGGCGTCTCTGAGCTCGGCGTCGAGAAGCGGGAGTGGCCGCAGATCGCCGCGGTGGAGGCCATCACCGCCACCGGCTCGAACGACCGCCAGGTCATCCTCACCCCGAAGCCCGGCGGCCGGCTCCCCCTGGTCGAACTGGACAAGCCGGTCTCCGTGCTCCGCGTCGACGAGAAGGACGGCGGCGTCCACCGTGTCCACGGCCGCGCCTTCGTCCGCGAACGCGCAGATGACCGCACCTACCGCGTCGGCTCCGGCGGCTTCTGGCAGGTCCACCCGCAGGCGGCCAACACCCTGGTCCGCGCGGTCATGCAGGGCCTGCTGCCCCGCAAGAACGACACGGCCCTCGACCTCTACTGCGGCGTCGGCCTCTTCGCCGGCGCCATCGGCCAGCGCCTCGGCGAGAAGGGCGCGGTCCTCGGCATCGAGTCCGGCAAGCGCGCGGTCGAGGACGCCCGCCACAACCTGAAGGACCTGGACCGGGTCCGCATCGAACACGGCAAGGTCGACCAGGTCCTGCCCCGCACGGGCATCACGGAGTGCGACCTGATCGTCCTGGACCCGCCGCGCGCGGGCGCGGGCAAGCAGGTGGTCAAGCACCTGTCGGGCCTGGGCGCACGCAAGATCGCCTACGTGGCCTGCGACCCGGCGGCCCTGGCCCGGGACCTGGCGTATTTCCGGGAGGGCGGGTATCGGGTGCGGACGCTGCGGGCGTTCGATCTGTTTCCGATGACCCATCATGTGGAGTGTGTGGCGATTCTGGAGCCGAACGAGAAGGTTCGCTGACCTGCAGTTTTCCCGGGGTTCTCAGGTCGGCCAGCACTGTCAGCCAGTCACCGATGTCCGACTGGGGCTTGCCGGTGTCCGGGATCGAGTAGAACTCCCCCAGCTCCTGCCGAATGCGCCCCGGAGGATTACGGCTGTACTCGCGCAGCTGTCGCTCCGCCTCCGCGATGGCCGCAGGGCGGGTATGCCAGGTGTGACGGAGGTACGCGTCCAGGGCGCGACTGCGCCGCTCCGGGGTGTCATCGGCCGACTGACCCAGGTACGCGCGCATGACCTGGTCCAGCTCGCCGTACCGCCGGTCGTGTTCGAGGGGCTTCATGGGCATGTGCGTGCGACCCCTACAGGTAGAACGGGACGGTTGTGTGGACGACGAAGCCGAGAGGACTCGTTGCCTCGCGGCGCAGCACCACGCGCGCCGCGCGCACATCGACGGGGCCGCGCCCGGCCAGCAGGTCGCCCTCCAGCTGGACCCGGCCCACGGGCTTCTCACGGGACGGCCAGGCTGCCTCGAGAGTGAGGCGGACCCGGGTGTTCTGGGCGAGCCAGCGGTGGACGGCCTGTTCGTTGGCGGTTACCACCTGTTGGGTGGCCCACTGGGCGGTCTCCCTGTCGGGGTAGGAGGCGGATCGGGTCAGCACAGGGGCGTCCTCTCTAATTGCCTCGTCAGGAGCCGAGCTCCCACGGGCGGCAAGCGGTTCAGTAGTCGGCGAAGTTCCAGAACATGCCCACCTCGGTGTCCGAGACGACGATCAGGCCGTAGTCCTCCGAGTACACGCTCAGCGGGCTGTATGCCCAGCCTGACGATGTGAAGTCGAGCGTGCCTCTCACGTGACCGGGTTTGTTGACGTTGGTGACGTAGATGGCGGAGTCTCCGTAGCGCTCGAGGAGCGTGCGCGCCATCACCCGGAGCTCCGCCTCGCTTTCGGAGAAGCGGCTCAGGTTGGACAGGGTGCAGCCGTCGTCCGTAAGGGCGAGGAGCAGGTTCTCGGCACTGTCCCGGTCGATCTCCTGGAGACGCCTCGCGATGTACTCCGACGGGTGGGCGGCGAAAGGGTAGTTGGGGCACGACTCGCGCTCCGGATTCTCAGCCGCGTCATCGAGACCGGTCCAGCCGCGGGGGTCCGGGACCCGTGCCATCAGAGCAAGGACGTCGAGAACCCAGTTCTCGTGGCGACGCGGGCCCGTGGCGTCGTACGGATACGCGTCCTCGTACAAGTGGCATACCGCGGCTTCCCAGGACGTCTGGTCGACGGACATGTGGTGCTGGCCTTTCTCGGCTTTCGCTAGGTCTTGGAGGGCATCGACGTCATGACAGCGAAAGGAGGGTTGCGATTGCTGTCGTAGCGGATACGCGTGTCGACGCCGCTCACGTCGTACGCCTTGGCGTTCAGACCGCCCTGCTTGTATCCGGACAGCGGGTCGTTGGGGTCCACCGGCTGTTTGCTCACGCTGCGGCCGCTGGTCTCGCCACTGGGCACCTTGTCGTAGAACGACTTGACGTCGCCGTCGGAGGCCGGCGGAGGTCCCTTGATCCATGCCTCGATGGCGGCCTTGTTCCTGTTGAGATTGCGCTCGGTCAATTCCTCGGCGCGCTGGTAGTTCGGGAAGGCGGAGGAGCCGCTGGGCATCGGCTTGCCGTGGGGCCAAGCCGTTGTCGGTCCGCCTGACTGCTGGTCACGCAGGCGCTGCGCCAACTGCTCGTCCGTCTTTCCTACGTGCTTGTCCAAAGTATGGCCGTTCGCCATGTACTCGTTGGCGGCGAGATTCAGGTCGTAGTTGCCGGTCGAATCGACCTTCAGCCAGACCTTCGAGTCCTTGAATTCCTCCAGGGCCCGCGTACCGAAGCCGTGCGCACGGGCGACGCCGGCCTCGAACTTGGGGGCGCTGCGGTACGCCTCATCCAGCGGCCCTTCCAGTGCCGTCATCCGCGTGGTCAGGCCTTCCAGGATGCCGGTGTATTTGGCGACGATCCCGTTCAGCTTGGCGGTGTCGAGGTTCAGTACCGTCTTGACGTCGAACGACAGGAGCAGGCCAGCACCGCTGCCGGTCTCGGCGTCGCGAGACTCGGGCGCGGAACCGTTTCGCTCCCGTTGCGCTGACCGCCGATGACGGGCGTGAGGCGCATCGTCGTGGTCACGAGGGGGCAACGTCTTCCGCATCATCCGGTCACTCACGGGCGCGACCGACTTCCCGCAGGGCTGCGCAGCCCTGCCCAACGGTGAGAAGCAGGTTGAACTCGTGGAATGCCCGCGTCGAGGGCCGGCTGCTCTCCCTCGGGCGCACGGTGTACGGCGAGCTCGGCGGCGGCGCGTGCCTCGATGGTTTCTCGCTCGGCGTCGTCGACAGTGTCGTCGGCGAGTGCGGCCAGGACTGCCGCCACAGCATCGTCACCGCTCGCCCCCGTTCCTGGGTGCGGGCAGCGCGGACGGTGTGGAGCATGTCGTCGGTGATGACGGACGACTGGCCTCGAACATTCCGACTGGCCTCGAACATGGGGCGGACCTGCGCCCGGGTGCTGATCTTCTCGGCGAAGATCTTGTCCCGGATCGGTCGCCGAGGCCGCCAGCCGCAGCAAAGGCCCGGTGAGTGCGGCTGGCGAGGGAGTCAGCGGCCCACGCTGGCGAAGGCCAGGTCCAGGATGTCGCCGAAGCTGCCGGCGCCGTTCTCGGCAATCCAGCCTGCGAAGGCGACGTCGAGACAGGCCATCCCTGCCACGATGACCGCTTGCGCGGGAACGTCGCCGCCGCGGGGCGCGGCGAGGCGGGCGGCCATGACGGGGGTGATCATCTCGGTCCAGACGATGTGCTTCTCCAGGTTGCGCGCGCGCAGTGACGCGGTGGCGATGATCACCCTCATGGCCCGCAGTGTGCGTTCGGGGTTGGCGTCGGCTATGTCGACGATCGGCTGGAGGGCGGCCCGCATGGCGCTCCACGGCGGCTCGTCGGCAGGCCGGGATGCAAGAGCGTCTCGCACCAGGACGCCCGGGGCTGTCGAATCGAGGATGACGGCGTCTTCTTTGGCCGGGAAGTAGCGGAAGAAGCTGCGGCTGGAGATGCCTGCGGCGGCGGCGATGTCCTCGACCGTCGTCTCGTCGAATCCTTTGGCGTCGAAAAGCACCAGCGCGTGTTCCGCGATTGCACCGCGCATAGCTTCACGCGTCTGTTCCCTCAAACCCATACCTGCATCATACGCTGCCGTAGTCGTCAGTTACTGACAAGTTTGGCGTACAGTGACATGAGGTGGTGGGTAACACCCCCGGTTTCACCGCATCGGCGAGATCATCACGAACGGTGTCTGCGGCACCCCCATCGACGAAGCCCCGGGCCGGGACCTGATCCCATCCCACTCACACGGAGTACAGGAGAGCACCATGAACGACCGCACCAGCCTCGAACAGCGCATCCAGCGTCTGGAGGACATCGAGGAGATCAAGAAGCTGACCGCCACCTACGCCGACCACGTCAACAAGGGCTGGCTGGGCAAGGAGGTCGCATTCGACAAGCTGGCGGGCGTCTTCACTCCCGACGCCACCTGGACCTCCGCCGCCATGGGGGCGGACGCCCACGGCATCGACGCCATCGTCGCCATGCTCCGCGAACGGACGGCCGGCGGCAGCTTCGCCATGCACAGCTTCACCAACCCGATCATCGACATCGACGGAGACACCGCAACAGGCAACTGGCTTCTGTGGGTGGCCGTCGCCAACGACGGCCACGCCAACGAAGTCCACCAGAGCGAGGAACTGCGCTACACCCGCACCGCCGACGGCTGGCGCATCCAGGCGCTGAACCTCCACTTCGGCCAGATGCTCCTCACCCCGTGACCCGCGAGTCGCCGCCAGCCCTCCATCGCTGAGCAGCCGTTGTCGTACCGATCATGTTGAGTGCCCGTCTCGCGGCGCATCAGCGCGCGGAGACTGGTCGCGGTGCCCAGCCCGCTCAGCCGTGCGACCACCTCGAAGCGTGATTCACCTCGCTCGATCAGTCGGCAGGTCAGGGCGAGCCGTTCGCCCGTGAGCCACATCAGCGGGGTCGTTCCCCCTTGAGTACGGAAGCGGCGGTGCAGTGTCGCCGGACTGACCGACGCCCGCCTTGCGAGGTCTGCGATCGTGAGTGGCGAGTCGAGGCGCGCTTGCGCCCAGGCCAGGATCGGTGCCAGGGACTTGTCGGGGAGGTCGGGCATGGGCCGCTCGACGAACTGCCGCTGTCCGCCGTCGCGGTGTGCCGCCAGGCAGCGACGGAGTCGTGGCTCTGCCGGAAGACAGGTCGGCGGCGAGGACCTGCAGTTTCCTGGGGTGTCGTGTTGTCCGGAGCGACGTCCGTTCCACGGCTCCCCGACGGGTGGAGCGCCCAGTGGCGTGGTGGAGCACCCGCGGGCAGTCTGGTACGAGAGACGGGCTGCCGCGTATCGGTCGCCTGGGCAGGTAGGGCCTGGTGCGGCTCCATCTGCTCCGTCCGAAGGCGAGGTGCTCATGGAAGGCAGCGTTCCCTTCAACGAGCGGCATCACCGGAACCCCATGCGCCCGAATCGCACGGGGCGCGGGAGCGGGCAGGCCCACAGCCGCGCGGCTCTGTCGGGGATGCGGGCCAGGCGCCGCCTGAAGGACGTTCCGGAGCGCAGGCGGCGGGAGCTGACCGAGCGGAGCCTTGATCTGGGTCTGACCGCAGCGCCTTCGGTCAACGACCGCGACATCTCGCTGTTCTCACGCGGCCTGGACCCCATGTTCGCGGGCATCCCCACGTTCCTGAAGTCGCCCTATGTCGAGGACGTCCGCGCCGTCGGCCGCTACGACGTGGCTGTCGTCGGCGCCCCGTTCGACATGGGCACCACCTACCGTTCCGGCGCCCGCTTCGGGCCCCAGGCCGTGCGGCGCGTCTCCGCCCTGTACGACTCCTACAGCCCGGACCTCGGTATGGACCTGCTGGAGGAGCTCACCATCGGGGACGCGGGCGACATCTTCGTCATCCCCGCCAACATCGAGAAGACCTTCGACCAGGTCGAGCGCGGGATCGCGCACATCCTCCAGGCCGGGGCCTTCCCCGTGATCATCGGCGGCGACCACTCCATCGGCTATCCGGACGCCAAGGCACTGGCCGCCCACATCGACGGCAGACTCGGCATCATCCACTTCGACCGCCACATCGACACCGCCGTGACCACCATGGACGAGCGCATGCACACCACCCACTGGTCACACGCCACCAACCTGCCCAACGTCCCGCCCGCGAACCTCGTGCAGATCGGGATCGGCGGCTGGATCGGCAACCACTCCGGCGTCCAGGTGGCCGAGGAACGCGACACCACCGTCATCTCCATGTTCGACGTCGAGGAACTCGGCATCGACCACGCCATGGAGATCGCCCTGGAGATCGCCTGGAAGGACGCGGACGCGGTCTACCTGTCGTTCGACATCGACGTCGTCGACCCCGGCTACGCCCCCGGCACGGGCACTCCGGAGCCGGGCGGCATGACACCCCGCGAAGCCCTCAAGGCCGTGCGCATGGTCGCCCAGGAAGGGCTCATCGGCATGGACCTCGTGGAGATCTCCCCTCCCTACGACTGCGCCGACACCACGTCCCAGCTCGGCGCCCGCGTCATCATGGACACCCTCGCGACCCTGGTCGAGAACGGCCACCTCGGCACCCGGCTGAGCGCGGAGGAACGGGCCCGCGCCGAGGCCAGGCGGGACCGGGACGCAGGACTGTGAACCCGGGCCCGTGAGCCGCACGCCGTAGTCCGAAGCGCTGGGGCCGTCGACGGCTCATGCGGTACGTCGAGGCCGCCCGGGCACCGCCCTCGCCGTCAGCCTTGCGACGTGGAAAGCCTGGGCGTCGCTGCCCGCACTGTCCTCGGTGAGCCCGAACGCCCCGAGGAGCTCACCGGAGGCAAGGCGCGGCAGCAGCCGCTGCCGCGCGCTCTGCGCCCCCCCAGCGGCTCAGGGGCTGCCCGCCATACTCCGGAGGCACCGTCGCAGCCAGGGCACCAGACCGGGCGACCGTGTCCAGGACGCCCGGAGGCACCATCCTCGCGGCGTCGATCCCGTCGGCCAGCGGCAGCAGCTGTCTTCCCAGCTCGCCCACGGTCGACGGCGGCGGACTCAGGCCTGCTTCTCCTGCACGAACTGCACGATACTTTCCAGCGTGTCGAAGTTTTCGACCTCCAGGTCGTCGTCGTCCACCTCCATGTCGAACTCTTGCTCAAGGTGAGCGACGAGCGCGACGGTCGCCAGCGAGCTGAGGAGCCCGCCGGTGATCAGCTGCATGCCTTCCAGCTCGGCCGGGTCGTCGACGTACCGCACCAGGAATTCGAGAACTCGGGTTCGGACGGCCTGGTCCTCGTAGACGGCAGTCACTGCGACATCACACTCCAACTCACATGATTTGAACAGGGCGTTTGCGGCAACGCGCGCGACGGCGTCACCGCCTCGTACGCCACTTCTTCTCAAGCTGGCTGATCTGGTTCTGGCTCAGGCTGACGAGAGAGAGGTCCGAGGGGGTCCGGCCGACCGTGTCGGGGCCCTCGGCGTGCGCGGCCAGCGCGCCCAGGTGGGTGACCCAGGCCTCGCCCAGCCGCTCCACGTCCCCACGCGCCAGCACGTCACGCGGCCACGACCACGTCGCCGACAGCTCCGGGCCCGACGGGCCGTCCGTCGCGGTCGCGTTCACCATCAGCGCATGCGCCAGACGCATGCGGGGATCGAGGCCACCGGTGGCCGGATTGCCGTCCACCTGCTGCCAGTCGTCCGCGAGGTGGGTACGGCCCACGCCGACCCGCCCGAAGTAGTTGAATGCCACCTGCGCTCCAGGGAGCCCGGAGAGCACGGGCGCGGACTCCGGGTTGAGGTAGCGCAACAGACCGTAGGAGGTCCGCAGCTCCGATGCGGTGCGAAGCTGCTCCTTGACCCGCTGAAGAGCCCGCCCGGCGGCCGGCCCGCCGCGCCGGACGTCGGCCCAGGACAGCTTGCCGGGATCGAGCCGCACCGGGGCCATGGCGGTGAACCAGCCCACGGTCCGCGAGGTGTCGGCGCCCGCGAACAGGTCCTCACGGCCGTGCCCTTCGACATCGACCAGGATGGACGTCGAACCGGCGGAGCCCGGCATGCCGCGCGCGGCCCGCCACTGGGTCAGCGCGAGCACGAACGCCGTCACGAGCACGTCCTCGACCCCGGCATGCAACGCTGTGGGCACCCGTGTGAGAAGCGCCTCCGACAACCCCACCGGCACGGTGACGCGCAGCGACTCGAGCTGTTCCGCCGTGTCGCGCGGATGCAACTCCCGTGCTCCGAAGAGCGGTTCGGGGGAAGCCTGGGCCGTGGTCCAGTTTTCCAGGGAAGCGATGGTGCGCGGCTCGCCGGCGAGCGCGCCGAGCTGTTCCGCCCAGCGCTTGAAGGAGGTCGGCACCGGAGCCAACTCCGGGGAACGCCCGGCGAGTACGGCCGTGGCCGCGGTGGCGAGGTCGGGCAGGAGGATGCGCCAGGAGACGCCATCCACGACCAGATGGTGGATGATGAGCAGCAAGCGACCCGGCTCCTGGGAGCCGTTGTCGAACCAGATGGCCTGCAGCATGACTCCGTTGGCCGGTGCCAGCCGGCCGAGCGCCTGCGAGGCCTGTTCGGCAAGCAGCCGTTCGCGCTCGGCCGCGGTCGCACCGGTGCAGTCCACCCGGTTCAGGGCCTGGTCGGCACTGAGTGCCTGAGGGCTCCGCGCCGGGGGATGTGCAGGGCCCAGACGTCCTGGTCACCGTGTCGCCCCAAACGGGCCCGCAGCATGTCATGACGGTCGATGAGGGACTGCAGGATCTCGGTCAGCTGGTCACGGGCGATGCCCGCGGGGACCTGGACCAGCCGCGACTGGAAGAACGCCTCGTACGCGTGCTCAGGCTCGACGAGCCACCGCATGATGGGTGTCAGCGGCACCGGGCCGGTGCCGTCGTCCGCATCGGAGGCGAGGCCGCCGTCCAGCAACGGGCGGGCGACATGGGCCAGTTGTCTGGGTGTCTTGTGCTGAATGATGTCCCGGGGAGACAGACCGAGGCCCTGCTCGCGGGCGCGGCTGACCAGCACGATGGAGCTGATGCTGTCGCCGCCGAGGGCGAAGAACCCGTCGTCCACGCCCACCTGATCGAGGCCGAGGACGTCGGCGAAGAGGGTGGTGAGGGCTTTCTCCTGCGGAGTGCTGGGGGGCCGCGACGACGGAGCCGTGCCGTTGTAGTCGGGGGCAGGCAGACCCTTACGGTCCAGCTTCCCGTTCGGCGTCAGGGGGATTTCGGGGACGGTGACGATCGCTGCGGGGACCATGTGGTCGGGCAGCAGCCCGGCCAGCCGGCTGCGGACCGCGGCGGGTTCCGGACCGGTTCCGTCCTCAGGCACGACGTATCCGACCAGGCGTCGGTCCCCGGGGCGGTCTTCACGGATCATGGTGGCGGCGGCGGTGACGCCCGGGCAGGCTGCCAACGCCGCTTCGACCTCGCCGAGTTCGATGCGGAAGCCGCGCAGTTTGACCTGGTCGTCCGCGCGGCCCAGGAAGTGCAGGGTGCCGTCGCTGTTCCAGCGTGCGAGGTCCCCGGTGCGGTACATGCGCGAACCGGGAGGCCCGTAGGGGTCGGCGATGAACCGTTCCGACGTCAGCCCCGGCCGGTTGAGATAGCCGCGTGCGACACCGGCTCCTGCTACGTACAGCTCACCGGGTACGCCCGGTGGCACGGGTGAGAGGCCTGCGTCGAGGACGTAGGTCCGTACGTTGTCGATCGGGCGGCCGATCGGGGGTGCGGTTGCGCCGGACAGTGGGTCGCTCATGGTCGCGCAGACGGTGGTTTCGGTGGGTCCGTATGCGTTGATCATTGTTCGGCCGGTGGACCAGCGTTCGATGGTGTCGGGGGTGCTGGCTTCGCCTGCCACGATGAGTGTCATGGCTGGTGGGATGGTGGTGGTGTCGAGGACGCTGAGTGCGGTGGGTGGGAGTGTGCAGTGGGTTATGGCTGTGGTGGTGAGGGTGTGGGTGAGGGCGTCTCCGGGGGTGAGTTCGTCGGTTGTGGCGGTGACGAGTGTGCCGCCGGTGAGCAGGGTGGTGAAGATTTCCGATGCGGCGGCGTCGAAGCTGGGGGAGGCGAATTGCAGTACGCGGCTTCCGGGACCGATGTGCCATTGGTCGCTCTGTGCGAGGGCGAGGTTGATGAGGCCCGTGTGGTGGGTGACCACGCCTTTGGGGGTGCCGGTGGAGCCTGAGGTGTAGATGACGTAGACGGGGTGCGCGGGGTCGGGTGTGGTGGCCAGGTCGGCCGTGTCGAGACCGGCGAGCTCGCGTTGTGTGGCGGTGTCGTCGAGGAGGAGGGTGGGAGTGTTGTCCTGCCACGGACCGGCAGTAGTGGTGTGGGTCAGGACGAGGGTGGGGCGGGCGTCCTGGATCATGAAGCGGATGCGGTCGGTGGGGTAGGTCGTGTCGATCGGGAGGTAGGCCGCACCTGTCTTGAGTACCGCGAGGAGTGTGGTGATCAGTTCCGGTGAGCGGGGCAGGGCGAGGGCGACGATGTGTTCGGGGCCCACACCGCGTTCGGTCAGGAGCCGGGCCAGGCGGTTGGCGCGGGCGTTGAGGTCCACGTAGGTGATGTGAACGCCGTCCGCGACGAGCGCGGTGGCGTCCGGCGTCTCCCCGACCTGGCGCTGGAACAGCTCGGGCACTGTGGCGGAGGGAACGGGCGTGGCGGTGTCGTTCCACTCCTCCAGGAGGAGGTGCCGCTCGTCCTCGGACAGGACGTCGACCGAGCCGATGCGCCGGCCGGGGGCATCCGTGACGGCACGCAGCACCTTCAGCAGCCGCCCCACCAGATCGGTTGCCGTGGCCGGCTCGAACAGGTCGGTGCGGTACGTGATCACCCCCCGATGCCCTGAGGGGAACCGTCCTCGCCGTGCCGCTCCGCCAGATTGACCGTGAGATCCATACGCGCCGCCCTCACGTCGGCGAACTCGCGCACGGCGTCCACGGCCGGGAAGTTCACGCTGGTGGGCGGCATGTTGTTGAAGGCGAGGGTGACTTGGAAGAGCGGGTGGTGGGCGAGGGAGCGGGTGGGGTTGACCGCTTCGACGAGGCTTTCGAAGGGGATGTCCTGGTGGGCGTAGGCGTTGAGGTCTGTCTCGCGGACCCGGTCCAGGAGTTCGGTGAAGGTGGGGTCGCCGGACAGGTCGGTGCGCAGCACCAGGGTGTTGACGAAGAAGCCGACCAGGTCGTCGAGTTCCTCTTCGCCGCGGCCCGCGACGGGTGTACCGATCGGGATGTCCGTGCCCGCGCCGAGGCGGTGCAGCAGCACGCCCAGGGCCGCCTGCAGCACCATGAACACCGTTGTCCGGCTGGAGCGGGCCAGAGCGGTGAGGGCCTGGTGCAGTTCGGCGTCGACGTGTACCGGTATCGATGCGCCGTCGTATCCCGCCTGCTCCGGATACGGACGGTCGGTGGGCAGCTCCAGCCGCTCCGGCAGGCCGGTGAGGGTGTTCTTCCAGTAGGCGATTTGGGTGGCGAGGAGGCTGTCCGGGTTGTTGTCGTCGCCGAGGAGTTCGCGTTGCCACAGGGTGTAGTCGGCGTACTGGAGGGGAGAGGCCGCCAGGTGGGGGCGGTGCCGGTACGGCGGGCGGTGTACGCGGTGCTCAGGTCGCGGGCGAGGGGGCCCATCGACCAGCCGTCCCCCGCGATGTGATGGATCACGAGAACCAGCACGTGCTCGTTCTCGTGGTCGGCGAGGGTGAACAGCGAAGCCCGCAGCGGTAGTTCTGTCGCGAGGTCGAAGGAGTGCCGGACGGCGCGGTCCACGGTGTCCGCGAGGTCCGCTTCGGTGATCGTCTCGACGGTCATCTCGGGCCGTGTCTCGGCGGCCGGGCGGATGTCCTGGTAGGGCTGCCCGTCCACGTCCGGGAACACCGTGCGCAGAGCCTCGTGCCGCTCCACCACATCACCCAGCGCCGTCCGCAGCGCGTCGGTGTCCAGAGCGCCGGACAGCCGCAGCACGACCGGCACGTTGTACGTCGGACTGGGACCCTCCAGCCGGTGAAGGAACCACAACCGACGCTGCGCGAACGACAACGGCATCGGCACCTCACGCGGAAGGGCCACCAGCGCCGGCCGGACAGCCAGGCCCGTCACCCCTTCCACCACACGCGCCAGAGCCGCGACCGTCGGCGCCGAGAACAGATCCCTGATCACCAGATCCGCACCCAGCACCGCCCGGACCCGCCCGATCAGACGCATCGCCAGCAGCGAATGCCCACCCAGCTCGAAGAACCCCTCCTCCACCCCCACCCGCTCCAGACCCAGAACCTCCGCGAACAACCCCGCCAGAATCTCCTGACGCGCATCACGCGGAACCCCCGCCACAACCGCACCACGGTAATCCGGGACAGGCAGACCCTTACGATCCAGCTTCCCGTTCGGCGTCAGCGGCAGAGCCTCCACGACCACCACAGCCGACGGCACCATGTACTCCGGCAGCCGCACGGCCACAGCTTCCCGCACCCGGCCCGCCTCAACAGAACCACCGGCCACGACGTACCCCACCAGACGCCGGTCCCCCGGCCGGTCCTCACGGATCACGGCGGCAGCAGCGGTCACACCCGGGCACGCTGCCAACGCCGCCTCGACCTCACCGAGCTCGATACGGAAACCACGCAGCTTCACCTGGTCATCCGCCCGACCCAGGAAGTGCAGGGTGCCGTCACTGTTCCACCGTGCAAGATCCCCCGTGCGGTACATACGCGAACCGGGAGGCCCGTACGGATCAGCCACGAACCGCTCCGACGTCAGCCCCGGCCGGTTCAGATAACCACGCGCAACACCGGCCCCCGCCACATACAGCTCACCCGGCACACCAGGCGGAACCGGCGACAGACCCCCGTCGAGGACGTAGGTCCGTACGTTGTCGATCGGGCGGCCGATCGGGGGTGCGGTTGCGCCGGACAGTGGGTCGCTCATGGTCGCGCAGACGGTGGTTTCGGTGGGTCCGTATGCGTTGATCATTGTTCGGCCGGTGGACCAGCGTTCGATGGTGTCGGGGGTGCTGGCTTCGCCTGCCACGATGAGTGTCATGGCTGGTGGGATGGTGGTGGTGTCGAGGACGCTGAGTGCGGTGGGTGGGAGTGTGCAGTGGGTTATGGCTGTGGTGGTGAGGGTGTGGGTGAGGGCGTCTCCGGGGGTGAGTTCGTCGGTTGTGGCGGTGACGAGTGTGCCGCCGGTGAGCAGGGTGGTGAAGATTTCCGATGCGGCGGCGTCGAAGCTGGGGGAGGCGAATTGCAGTACGCGGCTTCCGGGACCGATGTGCCATTGGTCGCTCTGTGCGAGGGCGAGGTTGATGAGGCCCGTGTGGTGGGTGACCACGCCTTTGGGGGTGCCGGTGGAGCCTGAGGTGTAGATGACGTAGACGGGGTGCGCGGGGTCGGGTGTGGTGGCCAGGTCGGCCGTGTCGAGACCGGCGAGCTCGCGTTGTGTGGCGGTGTCGTCGAGGAGGAGGGTGGGAGTGTTGTCCTGCCACGGACCGGCAGTAGTGGTGTGGGTCAGGACGAGGGTGGGGCGGGCGTCCTGGATCATGAAGCGGATGCGGTCGGCGGGGTAGGTCGTGTCGATCGGAAGGTAGGCCGCACCCGCTTTGAGTACCGCCAACATGGCCACGACCAGCTCAGGCGACCGCGGCAACGTCAGAGCGACCACCTGCTCCGGGCCCACACCCCGATCAACGAGCAACCGGGCCAACTGATTCGCCCGCGCGTTCAACTCACCGTACGAGAACACCGTGTCGCCATCCGCCGACACCACCGCCACGGCATCCGGTGTCTGAACAACCCGCGCCTCGAACAGAGCAGGTGCCGTGGCCTCCGGCACCTCCACCACCGGACCGTTGCTCCACGTCCCCACCACACGCTCGCGCTCGTCAGCGGTGAGGAGGCTGATCGAACCGATCGGCTGGTCCGGGCCGATGCTCGTCAATCGCTCCAGGAAAAGCAGGAACCGTGCGACGTGGGCGTCCAGTTCCGCTTGGCTGTACATGCGGTCGTTCGCGTCGAAGTACACCGCGATTCCGCCATCACGCACGCCTTCGTGGAAGACCACGGAGAAGTCGTCGGTGTAGCGCTGGGAGAGACTGCTGACCTCAGCCGGGTGGTCACCGAAGCGGATGTCACCGTCGAACGCCATGACGTTGGCGACGAGGGCGTACGGGAGTCTTTCCTCCGGCGTCCAGGTGAGCTCGCGGTGGAGATCTTCCATGCGGTACCGGCTGTGCCGAGAGGCGCGGGTTGTCTGAGCCCAGACCTGCTTTGCCAGTTTACGCAACGGAAGTTCGGGCCGCACCGTGATGTGCAGCGGGACGACATTGACCGCCATTCCCGGTGTATTGCGCTCGATCTCGCTCAGGCGGCCGGACACGGGAAGCCCGACAGGTATGACGTTCTCTCCGGTGACGCCGCCGGCGTATGCGGCTGTTGCAGCCACCGCCAATACAGACCAACTGACGCCGAGTTGAGCGGAAGCGGAACGTAGCTGATTCGAAAGACCTGCACTGAGCGCGACGCGCTTGCGGAGAATTTTCCTGGGGCTGCGGTAAGGACGGTCGGAGAGGCTTACCGGGTCGGGTACATCGCGAAGGCGCTTGATCCAGTACCGGCGGTCGGTTTCGTATTCTTCCGATTCCCGGTACCTTCGCTCACTTTCCAGCAGGTTGCGGAACGAAGGAAACGGAATGCCGCTGTCGGGGCGACCCGCCATCATGTCCGAGTAGACCTGGGCCGTGCGGCGAGTGATCAGCGCGGAGCTCCAGGCGTCCATGCTGACATGGTGGTAACGGCTGCACAGAATATGGAAGTTCGGGCCGACCGTCAGCAGTGCGGGCGCGTACAGCGGCCCTTGTGCGAGGTCGAAGGCGGTCTCCACGTCCGACGCCATCCATGCCTCGGCAGCCGCCTTCGGGTCCTTCTGCGTGCTGAAGTCGAGGCGACGTACCGGCGCTTGGGTGGAGCCGAGAACCTGAACTGGCCCGTCCGGTCCTTCTGCCATGGAGAGCCGCAGCGCCCCTGCTTCTTCGAGGGCTACCCGGTGTGCCTTCTCGAGAATGTCCGGATCGACCGGTCCGTGGATATCGACGCGTTCACCGACGTTATAGACGGATCCGCCGGGCCCCAGGGAGGCTGCGAACCAGACTCCCAACTGGGCTGCGGTCAAAGGCCATTGCCCATGCATCGGATCCGGCATCCTGGCTCCCCGTAGCGACTTGTGCCCCACCCCGGTCCCTCGCCGGACGCCTGTCATAATTACACACCGTGCTGCACCGCAGCACGGTGTTCTCACCGCGTTTGAGTGTGCCACCCGTGGTCCTGCGGGGGCGGCTCCGGTCGTGTTGAATACGCCACAATCCGAGCCGGAGCCGACTCGTCTGGCGTAACGTCAGCAAGTCCTGCGGGCACGGTAGTTGGGCTGGAGCAGTTGACCCGTGTACAGGTTCGAGCGACTGTAGTAGCATCCCGTCAGGCTCATCGCCGCGTGATCGAGAAATGCTTTCCACCACGGGGGAGCGGAGCCGCGGAAAGACTTTCTCGGGGGAGATCGCACGGGCATGTCAGGCTCATTGGCGGGTTGTTGTCATGTGCGGACCGCGCGAATCGGCAGACGTGACGCCCTTTCCGCATGTCTTGGTCCATGCTCATGGCCTGCATCTCTGTTGCCCCTTCCCGTGCGACTGCGCAGGGCATTTCCGGCCGATGCGTGCCGCATAGAGGTGATCGGCTCTCCGCGGTCCTCCAAGCCGGCAGGGAACCCGGTGGCCGGCCGACTGCGGCTCGGTTCCGGTGAAGTGGTCGCGCACTGCCCATGGGCCGGTCCGACACGAATAGCGCCTCAGTACGGAGAGTGGATCAGCCATGTCGCATGAGCTCGAGGACGTCTGGCCGCTGTCGCCTCTGCAGGAAGGGCTGGTCTACCACGCACTTCTCGACAGCGAAGGACCGGACGTCTACGCCGTACAGCTGATCCTGGACTTCGACGGCGTCGTGGACGCCGTGGTCCTGCGCGCCGCCGGTCAGGCCCTCCTCGACCGGCATGCGAATCTGCGGGCCGCGTTCTGGGTCGACGACCTGGATCAGCCGGTCCAGGTCGTCGCACGCGATGTCGAACTCCCGTGGGAGGAGACCGATCTCTCCCATCTGCCCGCGGCGGAGGTCGAAGGCGAACTGCGGGCGTTCGCCGATGCCGAGCGAGCCCGGCGGTTCGACCTCGACCGCCCGCCGCTGCTGCGCATGGCACTGATCAGGTACGGCGATGGCAAGGGCGTCGCCGACCGTAGCCGACTGGTCATTACCCAGCACCATGTGCTCGTCGATGGCTGGTCGGCACCGCTGATGGTGCGCGAGCTGCTGGCCCTGTACGACGCGAAGGGCGACGACAGCGGCCTGCCCTCCGTCACGCCCTACCGTGAGTACCTGGTCTGGCTCTCCGAGCAGGACCGCGACGGCGCGCGTGAAGCCTGGACCACCGCACTCGCCGGGGCGGAGCCCACTCTGCTGTCCCCTCCCGCTGCTGCCGCGGTCTCCGACGGGAATGCGCCGGTACCGGCTCTGCCGCAACGATTCATCACGCATGTCCCGCAGGAGACCACGGCCATGCTGCAAGCCCAGGCGCGTCGCCTGGGCGTCACGCTGAGCACGCTCGTGCAATGTGCGTGGGGCGTGCTCATGGGGCGGATGACCGGTCAGGACGATGTGGTGTTCGGTGCCGTGGTCTCGGGGCGGACGCCTGAGGTTCCTGGTGTCGAGAGCATGATCGGTCTGTTCATCAACACCGTTCCGGTCCGGGTGCGGATGGACGCGGGGGACACGTGGGCCGACCTGGCCGTGCGCATCCACGGTGAGCAGGGTGCCTTGCTGCCGCACCAGCACCTGGGTCTGACGGAGATCCAGCGGGCCGCCGGTCTCGGTGACGCGTTCGACACGGTCGTGGCCGTTGAGAACTTCCCCGCCGCCCGCGACACCTCCGCCGAACCCTCCACAGCCGGCGCCAGGATCGCGGCTGTCGAAGGCCGCGACGCCACCCACTACCCGCTGAGCCTGGCTGTCGCCCCCGGCGATTCCCTCAAGCTACGCCTGGACTACCGCACGGACCGTTTTGACCGTGATGCGGTGGTGGCTCTGGCTGATCGTCTGGTTCGTTTGTTGGTTTCGGTGGCTGGGGATGCGGGTCGGCGGGTTGGTGCGGTGGAGTGGTTGTCCGCTGGTGAGCGTGAGTGTGTGGTGGGGGTGTGGGGCGGCGGTTCGGTGGTGGGGGTGTCGGAGGCCACGGCGTCGGGTGTGTTCGAGGCGCGGGTTGGTGAGGCGCCGGATGCGGTGGCGGTGGTGTCGGCGGATGGCGGCACGGTGTTCTCGTACGGTGAGTTGAATGCGCGGGCGAATCGGTTGGCCCGGTTGTTGGTGGATCGGGGGGTGGGTCCGGAGCGGGTGGTTGCTCTGGGGTTGCCGCGGTCGGCTGATCTGGTTGTTGCGGTGTTGGCGGTGTGGAAGGCGGGTGCGGCGTATCTGCCGATCGACACGTCTTATCCGGTGGACCGGATCCGTTTCATGGTTGAGGACGCTTCTCCTGCGCTCGTTCTGACTGACTCGGCTGCTGCGGGTCTGTGGGAGGACGGCACTCCTACCGTTCTTCTTGATGATGCGGCTGTGCAGGTGGAGTTGGCTGGTTTCGAGGTGGCGGACCTGACTGATGCCGACCGCATGTCGCCTCTGGATTCCGCGCTTCCGGCGTATGTGATTTATACGTCGGGTTCTACGGGTGTGCCGAAGGGTGTGGTGGTGGGGCATGCCGGGTTGGTGAGTTTGGTGGTGGCGTCGGGGCGTCGCTTTGGGGTGGGTCGGGGTGGGCGGGTGTTGCAGTTCGCGTCGCCGAGTTTTGATGCGGCGACGTGGGACTGGAGTCTGGCGTTGTTGTCGGGTGCGGCGTTGGTGGTGGCGGGTGCGGAGGAGTTGGCTCCGGGTGCTGCGTTGATGGGGGTGCTGGGTGATGCGGGGGTGACGTATTGCATGGTGCCGCCGTCTGTTTTGCCGTTGCTGGATGTGGGGCGGGTTCCGGCGTCGGTGACGGTGGTGGTGGGTGGTGAGGCGTGTGGTCCGGATGTTGCGGGGCGGTGGTCCACCGGCCGGAGGATGTTCAACGCGTACGGGCCGACGGAAACCACCGTGTGCGCGACGATGAGTGACCTGTTGTCGGGTGAGGTGGTGCCCCCGATCGGGCGCCCCATCGACAACGTACGGACCTATGTCCTCGACGGGGGTTTGTCGCCGGTTCCGCCTGGTGTGCCGGGTGAGCTGTATGTGGCGGGGGCCGGTGTTGCGCGTGGTTATCTGAACCGGCCGGGGCTGACGTCGGAGCGGTTCGTGGCTGATCCGTACGGGCCTCCCGGTTCGCGTATGTACCGCACGGGGGATCTTGCACGGTGGAACAGTGACGGCACCCTGCACTTCCTGGGTCGGGCGGATGACCAGGTGAAGCTGCGTGGTTTCCGTATCGAGCTCGGTGAGGTCGAGGCGGCGTTGGCAGCGTGCCCGGGTGTGACCGCTGCTGCCGCCGTGATCCGTGAGGACCGGCCGGGGGACCGGCGTCTGGTGGGGTACGTCGTGGCCGGTGGTTCTGTTGAGGCGGGCCGGGTGCGGGAAGCTGTGGCTGTGCGGCTGCCGGAGTACATGGTGCCGTCGGCTGTGGTGGTCGTGGAGGCTCTGCCGCTGACGCCGAACGGGAAGCTGGATCGTAAGGGTCTGCCTGTCCCGGATTACCGTGGTGCGGTTGTGGCGGGGGTTCCGCGTGATGCGCGTCAGGAGATTCTGGCGGGGTTGTTCGCGGAGGTTCTGGGTCTGGAGCGGGTGGGGGTGGAGGAGGGGTTCTTCGAGCTGGGTGGGCATTCGCTGCTGGCGATGCGTCTGATCGGGCGGGTCCGGGCGGTGCTGGGTGCGGATCTGGTGATCAGGGATCTGTTCTCGGCGCCGACGGTCGCGGCTCTGGCGCGTGTGGTGGAAGGGGTGACGGGCCTGGCTGTCCGGCCGGCGCTGGTGGCCCTTCCGCGTGAGGTGCCGATGCCGTTGTCGTTCGCGCAGCGGCGGTTGTGGTTCCTTCACCGGCTGGAGGGTCCCAGTCCGACGTACAACGTGCCGGTCGTGCTGCGGCTGTCCGGCGCTCTGGACACCGACGCGCTGCGGACGGCGCTGGGTGATGTGGTGGAGCGGCACGAGGCTCTGCGCACGGTGTTCCCGGACGTGGACGGGCAGCCCTACCAGGACATCCGCCCGGCCGCCGAGACACGGCCCGAGATGACCGTCGAGACGATCAGCGAAGCGGACCTCGCGGACACCGTGGACCGCGCCGTCCGGTACTCCTTCGACCTCGCGACAGAACTACCGCTGCGGGCTTCGCTGTTCACCCTCGCCGACCACGAACACGAACACGAACACGAACACGAGCATGTGCTGGTTCTCGTGATCCATCACATCGCGGGGGACGGCTGGTCGATGGGCCCCCTCGCCCGCGACCTGAGTACGGCTTATGCGGCCCGGTGCGAGGGGTTGGCTCCTGCGTGGGAGCCGTTGCCGGTCCAGTACGCCGACTACACCCTGTGGCAGCGCGAACTCCTCGGCGACGACAACAACCCGGACAGCCTCCTCGCCACCCAAATCGCCTACTGGAAGAACACCCTCACCGGCCTCCCCGAACGCATCGACCTGCCCACCGACCTCGTCGAGAAGGCAGACGGGGAGCGGCGAGGGGAAGTGGCGGAGCTGTCCTTGGCGGCGGATCTGCACGAGGACCTCGTCCGGGTGGCGAAGGGGCACCGCAGTACCGTGTTCATGGTGCTGCAGTCCGCGCTCGCCGTGCTGCTGCACCGCCTCGGCGCCGGCACGGACATTCCCATCGGCACGCCGACGGCCGGTCGGGGTGAGCAGGAGTTGGACACGCTCATCGGCAACTTCGTCAACACGTTGGTGCTGCGCACCGACCTGTCCGGCGACCCGACCTTCGCCGAACTCCTGGACCGGGTCCGCGAGACGGACCTCAACGCCTACGCCCACCAGGACGTCCCCTTCGAAAGCCTCGTCGAAGCGCTCAACCCCGCCCGCTCCAGGGACCACCAGCCGCTGTACCAGGTGATGCTCACGCTGCAGAACCACGAGGCGCAGCAGCTCGACATCCCCGGTCTGAGTGTCGAGACGTCCTCCTGGAACACGCAGGCCTCGCGCCGTGATCTGACCCTGACCCTGCGCGAGCGGTTCAGTCCGGACGGTGCGCCGCAGGGGATCGCCGGCGCCATTCAGTTCGATGCCGCCCGGTTCTCCCCGGAGCGCATCAAGGCGATAGGCCGCTGGTTCCTCCAGGCGCTGGCCAGCCTCCTGGACGACCCCGAGCAGTGCGTGGGGTCGGTGGACCTGCTGTCGGCCGGGGAGCAGGAGGAGATCCTCCGGACGTGGAACGACACCGGCGTGCCTGCCCCGTCCGGGACGCTCCCGGAGCTGTTCCAGCGCCAGGTCGGGGAGACGCCGGACGCCACCGCGCTCGTCGCGGACGGCGTCCACATCACCTACGAGGACCTCAACGCCCGCGCCAACCGCTTGGCCCGGCTCCTGACCGAACGCGGTGTGGGCCCCGAGCACATCGTCGCCCTCGCCCTGCCCCGCTCACCGGAACTGATCACCACACTCCTCGCTGTACTCAAAACAGGCGCGGCCTACCTCCCGATCGACACGACCTACCCCGCCGACCGCATCCGCTTCATGATCGAGGATTCCCGCCCCACCCTCGTTCTGACCGACACCACCACCACCCACCTCTGGGCGGACAACACTCCCACCCTCCTCCTCGACGACACCGCCACACAACGCGAGCTCGCCGGTCTCGACACGGCCGACCCGACCGACGCCGACCGCACGTCGCCACTGGACCCCGCGCACCCGGCGTACGTCATCTACACCTCGGGTTCCACCGGCACCCCCAAGGGCGTCTCCGTGCCGCATGCGGCGGTGGTCGACTACCTGCGCGACACCAGCCGCCGCTACACGGGGGCGCAGGGCGTGGCGCTGCTGCACACATCCTTCTCCTTCGACCTCTCGGTCACCGCGCTCTTCACCCCACTCGTCTCGGGTGGCCGCGTGGTCCTCGCGGAGCTACGGGACGGACTGGGGGACGACGAGGAGACACGTACCCTCGGCTGTGACTTCCTCAAGGCCACCCCCAGCCACCTGGCGCTGCTCGAAGGCCTTCCCGAGGAGGTGTCCCCGCGCAAGGAGCTGCTGCTCGGCGGCGAGGCGCTGCTCGGGGAGACGCTGCGGACATGGCGCGCCGGGCACCCCGACGTGACCGTCCTCAACGTGTACGGGCCGACCGAAGCCACGGTGAACTGCACCGAGTTCAGGATCGAGCCGGGCGACGAACTGCCGGACGGGCCTGTTCCGATCGGGCGCCCGATGGCGAATACCCGCGTGTACGTGCTGGACGCGGGGTTGCGTCCGGTGCCGCCCGGGGTGCCCGGCGAGCTGTATGTGGCGGGCGTCTGCCTGGCGCGGGGCTATCTGCGACGGCCGGCACTGACCGGCCAGCGGTTCGTCGCCGACCCGTACGGCCCGGCCGGTTCCCGCATGTACCGCACCGGTGACCTGGCGCGCTGGAACGACGACGGCACCCTTGTCTTCCTGGGCCGCGCCGACGACCAGGTCAAGCTGCGGGGTTTCCGTATCGAACTCGGCGAGATCGAGGCAGCGCTGGCCGGTTGCGCCCAGGTGGCGCGGGCGGCCGCGGTGGTGCGCGCGGACCAGGAGGGGGACCGGCGCCTGGTCGGCTACGTCGTCCCGGAGGCCGGGGGGACCGTCGACCCCGCCGAGGTGCGGGACGGGCTGGCGGAGCGGCTCCCCGACTACATGGTGCCGTCCGCGGTCGTCGTCCTCGACGCTCTGCCGCTGACGTCCAACGGGAAGCTGGACCGCAAGGCGCTGCCCGCACCCGACTACGCGGCCGAGACCGGCACCGCCACCGACGACGGGGTGCGGAAGCCGCCGCGCAGCCCGCGCGAGGAGATCATCACCGGAGTGTTCGCCGAGGTCCTCGGCATCGACGCCGACCGCGTCGGCGTCGACGACGGCTTCTTCGACCTCGGTGGGCACTCCTTGCTGGCCGCCCGCGTCATCGGCCGCATCCGCAGTGCCATGGGTGCGCAGCTCGGCATCAAGGCGTTCTTCGAGTCGCCCACGGTGGCGGGCCTGGCCCGGCTGCTCGACGGCAGCACCGCGGTGCGCACGCCGATCGTGCCCGCGGAGCGCCCGGAGCGGATGCCGCTGTCGTTCGCGCAGCGCCGCCTGTGGTTCCTGCACCGGCTCGAGGGTCCCAGCTCGACATACAACGGAGCCGCGGTGCTCCGCATCTCCGGTCCGCTGGACGCGGAGGTGCTGCGGGCGGCACTCGGCGACGTGGCGGAGCGGCACGAAGCCCTGCGCACGGTCTTCCCGGAGGCGGACGGACAGCCCTACCAGCACGTCCGTCCGGCCGCCGAGGCCCGGCCCGAGGTGACCGTCGAGACGCTCCCCGAGGCGGAGCTCGCGGACGCGGTGGACCGCGCCGTGCGTCATCCCTTCGACCTCATGACCGAACTTCCCTGCGGGCCGCCTTGTTCACGGTCGACGACGCCGTGGCCGAGCACGTGCTGGTCCTGGTGATCCATCACATCGCCGGGGACGGCTGGTCGATGGGGCCACTGTCCCGCGATCTGAGTGCCGCCTACGCCGCGCGGCGCGCGGGCCGGGCTCCGGCGTGGGAGCCGTTGCCGGTTCAGTACGCCGACTACACCCTGTGGCAGCGCGCGCTCCTCGGCGACGAGAACGACCCGGAGAGCGTGCTCGCCGCGCAGATCGGTTACTGGCGTGAGGCCCTGGCGGGGATCCCGGAGCGGCTGGAGCTGCCGACGGACCGCCCCCATCCGGAGCAGGCGGGGTCCGAGGGAGGCTCGGTTCCGGTGCGGGTCGACGCCGAGCTGCATAGTGCGCTGATCCGTCTCGCGCGGTCCCGGCAGTCGACGGTGTTCATGGTGCTGCAGGCGGCTCTGGGTGTGCTGCTGCACCGTCTCGGCGCGGGGACGGACATCCCGATCGGTACGCCGGTCGCGGGCCGTGGTGAAGAGGAAATCGACGACCTGGTCGGCTTCTTCGTCAACACCCTGGTGCTGCGCACCGACCTGTCCGGCGACCCGACCTTCACCGAACTCCTGGAGCGGGTCCGCGAGACGGACCTCAACGCGTACGCCCACCAGGAGGTGCCCTTCGAGGCCCTGGTCGAGGCGCTCAACCCGACGCGCTCCCTGGCGCACCACCCGCTCTTCCAGGTCATGCTCGCCTTCAACAACAACCCGCGGGGCGAGCTCGCCTTCGCCGGTGCGAAGGCGACCCCGCAAACCGCGCGCACCGCGGCCGCGCGGATGGACCTGACGGTGCACCTGGGCGAGCGGTACGGCGGGGACGGGTCCCCGGACGGCATCGTCGGATCGGTCGCGTACCGCACCGATCTGTTCGAGCCGGCCACGGTGACCGCTCTGGTGGAGCGGCTGCTGCGGGTGCTGCGTACGGTCGTTGCCGACCCCGCCCAGTGCGTCACCTCTCTCGACGTGCTCTCCGACGGCGAGCGTCGCCGCCTCCTGGAGGAGTGGAACGACACCGCCACGCCCGTTCCCTCCGCCACCGTCCCCGAGTTGTTCCGGGCCCGGGCCCAGGCCGCGCCGGACGCCACTGCCCTGATCTCCGAGGGTGTCAGCGTCTCGTACGGCGAACTCAACGCCCGCGCCGACCGGCTGGCCAGTTTGCTGGCCGAGCGCGGCGTGGGCGCCGAGCACATCGTCGCTGTCGCACTGCCCCGCTCGCCGGAACTGGTCGTCGCGCTGCTGGCGGTGCTCAAGGCAGGGGCTGCGTACCTGCCGATCGACACCGGGTATCCGGTGGAACGGATCCGGTTCATGGTCGGGGACGCCCGGCCCACCCTCGTCCTGACGCACACCGGCACCGCCGGCCTCTGGGCGGAGGGCACACCGGTCGTTCACCTCGACGATGCGGCGGTCCAGCAGCAGTTGGCCGGGTTCGAGCCGGTGGACCCGGTTACCGTCCCCGACCCCGCACACCCGGCGTACGTCATCTACACCTCGGGTTCCACCGGCACCCCCAAGGGCGTCGCCGTCCCGCACTCCGGAGTCGTCAACCGTCTGCAGTGGATGCAGTCCGAGTACGGTCTCGGGGCCGATGACCGGGTGCTGCAGAAGACACCGGCCGGATTCGACGTCTCCGTATGGGAGTTCTTCTGGCCGCTCCTGCAGGGCGCATCCCTCGTGCTCGCGAAGCCCGAGGGACAGAAGGACGCCCGGTACCTGGCCGAACTCGTGGAGAGCGAGGGCGTCACCACGGTGCACTTCGTGCCGTCGATGCTGGACGCTTTCCTGGGTGAGCCGTCGGCCGGGCGCTGTGCGTCCCTGCGGCGGGTGTTCTGCAGTGGTGAGGTGCTGCCCGCGCACCTGGTGACGCGCTTCCACTCCGTGCTGCCCGCCGTGCGGCTCCACAACCTGTACGGGCCGACGGAAGCGACGGTCGACGTCACGTTCCACCCGTGCACCGCGGACGGCGACCCCCGCATCGCCCCACCGATCGGCAGGCCCATCGCGAACACGCGGGTATACGTCCTGGACGCGGGGCTGCGTCCGGTGCCGCCGGGCGTGGCAGGAGAGCTGTATCTTGCCGGGGCAGGCCTCGCGCGCGGCTATCTGAACCGGCCCGGCCTCACCGCGGAGCGGTTCGCGGCCGATCCGTTCGGTGTGCCGGGTGCGCGCATGTACCGCACCGGCGACCTGGCGTCCTGGACCGCGGACGGCGCCCTGCGCTACCTGGGACGCACGGACGACCAGGTCAAGGTCCGTGGGTTCCGTATCGAACCGGGCGAGATCGAAGCGGCGTTGGCCGCCTGCCCGGGCGTGACCGGTGCCGCGGTGGTGATCCGCGAGGACCGGCCGGGCGACCCCCGCCTGGTCGGGTACGCGGTGCCGGCGGATGGCACGGTCCTCGACCAGCAAGACGTGCGGGCCCAACTCGCGCGCAGCTTGCCCGAGTACATGGTGCCGATGGCCGTCGTCCTCCTGGACGCACTGCCGTTGACACCCAACGGCAAGCTGGACCGCAAGGCGCTGCCCGCGCCGGACGGTGCCGGCACCCGCACCTCCACCCGGTCTCCGCGCAACGGGCGCGAAGAGGCGCTCGCCGGGCTCTTCGCCGAAGTCCTCGGCGTGGAGTCGGTCGGTATCGACGACAACTTCTTCGAGCTCGGCGGCCATTCGCTGCTCGCCACGCGCCTCATCGGGCGCGTCCGCACCGTCATGGGTGCGGAGGTCGACCTGCGGACGGTCTTCACCAGGCCGACCGTCGCGGAGCTGGCCGAGAACCTCAAGCGCCCGGAAAGGGCCAGGCCCAAGCTGCGGCCCCGGTCGCGCTGAACGGCAGAAGCAGGGCCGGCCAGTGGCCGGGAGCAGAACGAGCCGGACATCCGTAGCGCCGGAAGGCACAGGGAACAGAGGAGAATGGCGTGAGCGAGCCGAGCGACTGGACACCCCATGTGGTGACGCCGGAGACGGCTGGGGTGACGGCGAACCACGAGGGTCTGCTGGCGGCGATCGGGGACACGGCCAGGACCGGCGAGCTGCTGCTGGCGAAGAAGGCCCTCGTCTTCCGAGGCTTCGGCACGGCGAAGGAGCAGGTGGATTCGGCGCTCGACCTGCTGCTGCCGAATCGCCTCGCCTACGTGCACGGCAACTCGCCCCGCACCAAGGTGGGCAGCAACCTCTACACCTCGACCGAGTACCCGGCCGAGTTCACCATCTCGATGCACAACGAGCTCTCCTATGCCCGCCGTTGGCCGTCCCGGCTCGCGTTCTACTGCGAGCGGCAGCCCACCACCGAGGGCGCCACCCCGGTTGTCGACGGCACGCTGTGGCTGAGCTCCCTCGACGACGAGGTCAGGACCGCCTTCAGCAAGGGAATCCGCTACACCCAGAACCTGCACAGCGGGGCCGGTTTCGGCAGGAGCTGGCAGGACACCTTCGAGACCTCGGACAAGGACGAGGTCGAAGCGCACCTCGCGGACGCCGACGTCACCTGGGAATGGAAGGCGGACGGCGGCATCCGGCTGACGCAGCTGCGCCCCGCCACCGTGCGGCACCCGGTCACCGGTGACGAGGTCTGGTTCAACCAGTTCGACCAGTGGCACCTTGCCGGTCTCGACGCCGATACCGCGGCGATGCTCACCGAGCTGATGCCGGAGGACGAGCTGCCGCAGTCGGTGACGTTCGCCGACGGTACGCCCATTCCCGACGCCTACGTGGCGCATGTGCGCGACAACGGCCTGGCTGCGGCCGTGGACGTGAACTGGTACGCCGGCGATCTGCTGCTGATCGACAACGTGGCCGTGGCGCACGGCCGCCGCCCGTACACCGGACCGCGCCGCGTCCTGGTCGCCATGTCCGGGTGACCTGAGCCTTCCGGAGTCCGATCCGGAACCACGACGCGCGGGGACAGAGCGGCGCCGGAGCTGCTGCAATGACAGAGGGGAACGCAGAAGAACATGGTGCCGTTGTCGTTTGCGCAGCGTCGGTTGTGGTTCCTGTACCGCTTCGAGGGTCCCAGTCCGACCTACAACGTGCCGGTCGTGCTGCGGCTGTCCGGCGCCCTGGACACCGACGCGCTGCGGACGGCGCTGGGTGATGTGGTGGAGCGGCACGAGGCCCTGCGGACCGTGTTCCCGGACGTGGACGGGCAGCCGTACCAGGACATCCACCCGGCGGCCGAGGCACGGGCGGTGATGGATGCCGAGACGATCGCCGAGGCGGACCTCGCGGACGCGGTGGACCGTGCCGTCCGGTATTCGTTCGACCTCGCGACGGAACTTCCCCTGCGGGCGACGTTGTTCACCCTCGCTGAACACGAACACGTGCTCGTTCTCCTTATCCATCACATCGCGGGGGACGGCTGGTCGATGGGTCCGCTGTCCCGCGACCTGAGCACGGCTTATGCGGCCCGGTGCGAGGGGTTGGCTCCGGCGTGGGAGCCGTTGCCGGTCCAGTACGCCGACTACACCTTGTGGCAGCGCGAGTTGCTGGGTGATGAGAGCGACCCGGACAGCCTGATCGCCGCGCAGCTCGACTTCTGGAAGAACACCCTCGCCGGCCTGCCGGAGCGCCTTGAACTGCCGACCGACCGGCCTCACCCGGACCAGGCCGGGCACGAGGGCGGTGCCGTTCCCGTGCAGGTCGATGCCGAACTGCACCAGGCCCTCACCGCTCTGGCCCGCTCCAGCCGGACGACGGTGTTCATGGTGCTGCAGGCGGCCCTGGGCGTGCTGCTGCACCGCCTCGGCGCGGGCACGGACATCCCGATCGGTACACCCGTCGCGGGCCGTGACGAGGAGGAACTCGACGACCTGGTCGGCTTCTTCGTCAACACCCTGGTGCTGCGCACCGACCTGTCCGGCGACCCGACCTTCACCGAACTCCTGGACCGGGTCCGCGAGACGGACCTGAGCGCCTACGCCCACCAGGACATCCCCTTCGAGAGCATGGTCGAAGCGGTCAATCCCACGCGGTCCCTGGCGCACCACCCGCTCTTCCAGGTCATGCTGGCCCTCAACAACACCCCACGCGAGGCCCCGGACTTCGGCCGGCTCAAGGCCACCCCGCAGAGCGTCCGCCTCCAGTCCGCCCGCATGGACCTGTCGGTCAGCTTCGCCGAACGGCACGACGGCGACGGAGCCGCCGACGGGATCACCGGTGTGATCTCCTACCGCACCGATCTGTTCGACCACGGCACGGTCACCGCCCTGGCCGAGCGGCTGATCCGCATCCTCACAAGCGCCGCCGCCGCCCCGGAGCGCCGCGTGGGCTCGTTCGACCTGCTGTCGGACGACGAGCGGCGCCTCGTCCTCGAGGAGTGGAACGACACCGCCGCGCCCCTGCCGGCTACCGCCCCCGAACTGCTCCAGGAGCTCGCGGCGTCCGTGCCCGACGCGAGCGCGCTCATCGCCGACGGCGTCCACATCTCGTACGCCGAGCTCAACGCCCGCGCCAACCGCCTGGCCCGGCTCCTGGTCGAGCGGGGCGTCGGCGCCGAACAGATCGTGGCCCTGGCCATCCCCCGGTCCCCGGACCTGATCACCGCGCTGCTCGCCGTGCTCAAGGCGGGCGCCGCCTACCTGCCGCTGGACACGGCCTACCCCGCCGACCGCATCCGCTTCATGCTGCGGGACGCCCGGCCCGGCCTCGTCCTGGCCCACTCCAGCGCAGGTGACCTCGTGCCCGAGCAGGACGGCACATCTGTCGTCGTCCTCGATGATCCCGCGGTCCAGGAGAGCCTCGCGGGCCACGACGCGTCCGACCTCACCGACGCCGACCGGGTCACCGCCCTGGACCTCGCACACCCGGCGTACGTCATCTACACCTCGGGCTCGACCGGCACCCCCAAGGGCATCGCCGTCCCACACCACGGGCTCGCCAACTTCGCGCTCGCGCAGAGCAGGCAGTGGGGGATCGGCGCCGGCTCCAGGGTGTTGCAGTTCCTGTCACCCAGCTTCGACGCCGCCGCGTCGGAGTTCTTCACGGCCCTGCTGACGGGCGGCGCGCTCGTGCTGGCCGATGCGGACCGGCTGACGCCGGGGCCCGATCTCCTCGAACTGCTCAAGAGCGAAGGGATCACGCACTGCACGCTGGTGCCGTCGGTGCTGCGGGTGCTGTCCGAGGAGGGGCTGCCCAGCACGCTGACACTGATCGTCGGCGGCGAGAACTGCGGACCGGAGATCGTGGAACGCTGGTCCGCGGGGCGGCGGATGTTCAACGCGTACGGTCCGTCGGAAATCACGGTGTGCGCGACGTTGAGCGAGGCGTTGTCGGGCGCGGTGGTGCCGCCCATCGGCCGCCCGATCGCGAATGTACGGACGTACGTCCTGGACGGGGGTCTGTCGCCGGTGCCGCCCGGTGTGCCGGGTGAGCTGTACGTGTCGGGGGCCGGTGTCGCGCGTGGCTATCTGAACCGGCCGCGATTGACCGCGGAGCGGTTCGTCCCCGATCCGTACGGGCCCGCCGGTTCGCGCATGTACCGAACCGGGGACCTCGTGCGGTGGAACAACGACGGCACCTTGCAGTTCCTGGGCCGCGCGGACGACCAGGTCAAGCTGCGTGGTTTCCGTATCGAACTGGGCGAGATCGATGCCGTGCTGACGGCCTGCCCAGGTGTGGCGAGCGCCGCCACCGTGATCCGTGAGGACCGGCCCGGGGACCGGCGCCTGGTCGGATACGTCGTGCCCGACGGCCCTGTCGACGCGGGCCGGGTGAAGGAAGCAGTGGCCGCACGGCTGCCGGAGTACATGGTGCCCTCGGCCGTGATGGTCGTGGACACTCTGCCCCTGACGCCCCACGGGAAGCTGGACCGCACGGCACTGCCCGCGCCCGACTACACGAGCGCCACCGCCACCCGCGCCCCCGGCACCCCGCTGGAGAAGACCCTCACCACCCTCTTCGCCGACGTCCTCGGCCTGGATGTCGCCCGCGTCGGCGTCGACGACGGCTTCTTCGCCCTCGGCGGCGACAGCATCAGCTCCATCGTGCTGGTCAGCCGCGCCCGCGAACGCGGCCTCGACCTCTCGCCCCGCGACGTCTTCCAGCACCAGACGCCCGAGGCGCTGGCCCGCAGAGCACGGCCTGTCAGCGGCGAATCCGCCCTCGGCGAGGACGGCACCGACGCCGACCGCAGCGGAGTGGGCGAGGTGCCCCTCACACCCGTCATGCGCTGGCTCCTCGAACCCGGCCACCCATTCGACGGCTTCCACCAGTCCATGCTGGTGCAGGTACCCGGCGGCATCAGCCGCGCACAGCTCGGCGCGGCACTGCAGGCGCTCCTCGATCACCACGACTTGCTGCGGGCCCGTCTCGTGCACCAGGACGACGACGCGGTCGACCCCACCGACTGGGCGCTCCACGTCCTGCCGGCCGGTGAGGCGCCTGTCGAGCCGCACCTCACCCACGTGGTGACCGCCGGTCTCGACGACGAGCTCCGGCGTGAATTCCTCGTACACCACGCGGAGCGGGCGCGCGACCGGCTCGCCCCCACGACGGGGTCATGCTTCAGGCCATCTGGTTCGACAACGGCCCCGAGGAGCCGGGCCGGCTGCTGCTGATGATCCACCACCTGGTGGTCGACGGCGTCTCCTGGCGGATCCTCCTGCCCGACCTCGCCGTCGCAGGCGCGGCCGTACTCGCCGGGCGGAAACCGGAGCTCGCGAGGGTCGGCACGTCGTTCCGGCAGTGGGCCCGCAGGCTCACCGAGCTGGCCGGGGAGACAAGCTCCACGGCGTCGCTGCCGCAGTGGACCGACATGCTGTCCGGGCCCGAGCCGCGTCTCGGCACACCTGATGCCGACGGCCGGCCCGCCCGCGACACCGCCGACACGCTGGCCTCGCTGCGCGTCACCGTCCCGGCCGAGCTCACCGAGGCGCTGCTGGCCCGGGTGCCCGCCACGCTGCACTCCACCACCAACGAAGTGCTGCTCACCGGGCTCGCCGTCGCCCTCGCCGCCTGGCGCGACGACCCCCGGCACACCGCCACCCTCATCGACCTGGAGGGACACGGCCGTCAGGAGGCCTTCCCCGGAGCGGACACGGCCCGCACCGTCGGCTGGTTCACCAGCTTGTCGCCGGTCCGGCTCGACCCGGGAACCGTACCGGCCGACGACATCCGCACCGGCGGGCCCGCGGTCGGCCGTGCGCTGCAACAGGTCAAGGAGCAGCTCCGCGCCGTCCCCGACAACGGATTCACGTACGGCCTGCTGCGTCACCTCAATCCGGAGACGGCCCCCGCCCTCGCCCGGCTCTCGCCCCCGCAGGTCGCTTTCAACTACCTCGGCCGCTTCACTGTGCCCGCCCCCGGCACCACGACCGCGGACTGGCAGCAGGTGCCCGGCAACCCGTCGCTCGGCGGTCTGGATCCGCGCATGCAGGTCCCGAACCCACTGATGATCAACGCAGTCGCCGTCGACTCGTCCGACGGCTCCGACCTGAGCGCCACCTTCACGTGGCCCGAGGCCCGCTTCACCCGCGACTCCGTCCAGGCGCTCGCCGACGCGTGGGTGGCCGCGCTCGCTGCTCTCGGCACCCACGCCGAGAGCCCAGCGCCCGTGGGCCGTACCCCCAGCGACCTCGACCTCGTCGACCTCACTCAGGTGCAGATCGACCAACTGGAGGCGCACTACCCGGAACTCGCCGACGTCTGGCCGCTGTCGCCCCTCCAGGAAGGGATGCTCTTCCACGCACTCGCCGACAGCGCGGGCCCCGACGTCTACACGGTCCAGATGGCCCTACGCCTCGAAGGCTCTGTCGACGGCAAGGCCCTGCGGGCGGCGGGCCAGCGCATGCTGGAACGCCATGCCAACCTGCGCGCGGCCTTCCGCCACGAGGGCCTGGACCGACCGGTGCAGATCATCGAGGACGGCACGCAGCTCCCTTGGCAGGACGTCGACCTTTCCGCACACAGCGGTGCCGAGGCCGACGCCGCGCTGGACGCCTTCCTGACCGAGGAGCGGGCACGCCGCTTCGACCTGTCGCATCCACCGCTCATGCGGTTCGCCCTGGTACGCCTGGCCGAGGAGCACCACTGCCTGGTCATCACCCAGCACCACATCCTTACGGACGGCTGGTCCTCGACCCTTCAGATCAATGAACTCCTCGCGCTGTATCGGCTCTACGCATCCGGAGGAGATGACTCGGCCCTGCCGAGGGCGACGCCCTACCGCGACTACCTGAAGTGGCTCACGGAGCGCGACCGGACGGCGGCGCTGGATGCCTGGACCCAGGCGATGGCCGGGAGCGAACCGACGTTCATCGCTGCCGCATCCGTGGAGGAACAGGGGCCCGCGCCCCTGCCCGAGCGTGTGGTCTCCCACCTGGACGCGGACACCACGGAGGCGCTCGACACCCAGGCCCGCCGCATCGGCGTGACCCTCAACACCCTGGTGCAGTGTGCGTGGGGCGTGCTCATGGGGCGGATGACCGGTCAGGACGATGTGGTGTTCGGTGCCGTGGTCTCGGGGCGGACGCCTGAGGTTCCTGGTGTCGAGAGCATGATCGGTCTGTTCATCAACACCGTTCCGGTTCGGGTGCGGATGGACGCGGGGGACACGTGGGCCGACCTCGCCGCACGCGTCCAGGCGGAGCAGGCCGACCTGCTGCCCCACCAGCACGTGTCTCTGACGGACACACAGCGAGCAGCCGGGCCCGGCAGCTTGTTCGACACCGTCGTTGCCTTCGAGAACTACCTGGCCGACCGGACCGCCCAGTCCGTCGACGAGGCCACCGGTCTGCGTGTCACCGGAGCGACGGGCTACGACGGGGCCCACTACCCGCTGAACCTCATCGTCGTCCCAGGACCCCAGCTGCGGCTGCGCCTGGATTACCGCACGGACCGTTTTGACCGTGATGCGGTGGTGGCTCTGGCTGATCGTCTGGTTCGTTTGTTGGTTTCGGTGGCTGGGGATGCGGGTCGGCGGGTTGGTGCGGTGGAGTGGTTGTCCGCTGGTGAGCGTGAGTGTGTGGTGGGGGTGTGGGGCGGCGGTTCGGTGGTGGGGGTGTCGGAGGCCACGGCGTCGGGTGTGTTCGAGGCGCGGGTTGGTGAGGCGCCGGATGCGGTGGCGGTGGTGTCGGCGGATGGCGGCACGGTGTTCTCGTACGGTGAGTTGAATGCGCGGGCGAATCGGTTGGCCCGGTTGTTGGTGGATCGGGGGGTGGGTCCGGAGCGGGTGGTTGCTCTGGGGTTGCCGCGGTCGGCTGATCTGGTTGTTGCGGTGTTGGCGGTGTGGAAGGCGGGTGCGGCGTATCTGCCGATCGATACGTCTTATCCGGTGGACCGGATCCGTTTCATGGTTGAGGACGCTTGTCCTGCGCTTGTTCTGACTGATACGGCTGCTGCGGGTCTGTGGGAGGACGGCACTCCCACCGTTTTCCTTGATGATGCGGCTGTGCAGGTGGAGTTGGCGGATCTTGCGGCGGATGATTTGGCCACCGTCCTTGATCCTGCGCTTCCGGCGTATGTGATTTATACGTCGGGTTCTACGGGTGTGCCGAAGGGTGTGGTGGTGGGGCATGCCGGGTTGGTGAGTTTGGTGGTGGCGTCGGGGCGTCGCTTCGGGGTGGGTCGGGGTGGGCGGGTGTTGCAGTTCGCGTCGCCGAGTTTTGATGCGGCGACGTGGGACTGGAGTCTGGCGTTGTTGTCGGGTGCGGCGTTGGTGGTGGCGGGTGCGGAGGAGTTGGCTCCGGGTGCTGCGTTGATGGGGGTGCTGGGTGATGCGGGGGTGACGTATTGCATGGTGCCGCCGTCTGTTTTGCCGTTGCTGGATGTGGGGCGGGTTCCGGCGTCGGTGACGGTGGTGGTGGGTGGTGAGGCGTGTGGTCCGGATGTTGCGGGGCGGTGGTCCACCGGCCGGAGGATGTTCAACGCGTACGGACCCACGGAAACCACCGTGTGCGCGACGATGAGTGACCCGCTGTCGGGCGAGGTGGTGCCCCCGATCGGGCGCCCCATCGACAACGTACGGACCTACGTCCTCGACGCAGGCCTCTCACCCGTGCCACCCGGCGTACCCGGTGAGCTGTACGTAGCAGGAGCCGGTGTCGCACGTGGTTATCTCAACCGGCCGGGGCTGACGTCGGAACGGTTCATCGCCGACCCGTACGGGCCTCCCGGTTCGCGTATGTACCGCACCGGGGATCTTGCACGGTGGAACAGTGACGGCACCTTGCACTTCCTGGGTCGGGCGGATGACCAGGTGAAGCTGCGTGGTTTCCGTATCGAGCTCGGTGAGGTCGAGGCGGCGTTGGCAGCCTGTCCGGGTGTGGCCGGTGCGGTTTGCGTGATTCGTGAGGACCGGCCGGGGGACCGGCGTCTGGTCGGATACGTCGTGCCTGAGGATGGAACCGGTCCGGAACCCGCCGCGGTCCGCAGCCGGCTGGCCGGGCTGCTGCCCGACCACATGGTCCCCGCAGCGATCGTCATCGTCCCCGAGATCCCCCTGACGCCGAACGGGAAGCTGGATCGTAAGGGTCTGCCTGTCCCGGATTACCGTGGTGCGGTTGTGGCGGGGGTTCCGCGTGATGCGCGTCAGGAGATTCTGGCGGGGTTGTTCGCGGAGGTTCTGGGTCTGGAGCGGGTGGGGGTGGAGGAGGGGTTCTTCGAGCTGGGTGGGCATTCGCTGCTGGCGATGCGTCTGATCGGGCGGGTCCGGGCGGTGCTGGGTGCGGATCTGGTGATCAGGGATCTGTTCTCGGCGCCGACGGTCGCGGGTCTGGCGCGTGTGGTGGAAGGGGTGACGGGTCCGGCTGTCCGGCCGGCGCTGGTGGCCCTTCCGCGTGAGGTGCCGATGCCGTTGTCGTTCGCGCAGCGTCGGTTGTGGTTCCTTCACCGGCTGGAGGGTCCCAGTCCGACGTACAACGTGCCGGTCGTGCTGCGGCTGTCCGGCGCTCTGGACACCGACGCGCTGCGGACGGCGCTGGGTGATGTGGTGGAGCGGCACGAGGCTCTGCGCACGGTGTTCCCGGATGTGGACGGGCAGCCCTACCAGGACATCCGCCCGGCCGCCGAGGCACGGGCGGTGATGACCGTCGAGACGATCACCGAAGCGGACCTCGCGGACACCGTGGACCGCGCCGTCCGGCACTCCTTCGATCTCGCGACAGAACTGCCTTTCCGTGCGGCCTTGTTCACTCTCGACGATGCGGTCGAGGACCATCTTTTGGTGCTGGTGATCCATCACATCGCCGGGGACGGCTGGTCGATGGGCCCCCTCGCCCGCGACCTGAGCACGGCTTATGCGGCCCGGTGCGAGGGGCTGGCTCCGGCGTGGGAGCCGTTGCCGGTCCAGTACGCCGACTACACCCTGTGGCAGCGCGAGTTGCTGGGTGATGAGAGCGACCCGGACAGCCTGATCGCCGCGCAGCTCGACTTCTGGAAGAACACCCTCGCCGGCCTCCCCGACCGCATCGATCTGCCCACCGACCGTCCGTATCCGGAGCAGGCGGGATACGACGGCGCATCGATACCGGTACACGTCGATGCCGAACTGCACCAGGCCCTCACCGCTCTGGCCCGCTCCAGCCGGACAACGGTGTTCATGGTGCTGCAGTCCGCACTCGCCGTGCTGCTGCACCGCCTCGGCGCGGGCACGGACATCCCGATCGGTACACCCGTCGCGGGCCGCGGCGAAGAGGAACTCGACGACCTGGTCGGCTTCTTCGTCAACACCCTGGTGCTGCGCACCGACCTGTCCGGCGACCCGACCTTCGCCGAACTCCTGGACCGGGTCCGCGAGACAGACCTCAACGCCTACGCCCACCAGGACATCCCCTTCGAAAGCCTCGTCGAAGCGGTCAACCCCACCCGCTCCCTCGCGCACCACCCGCTCTTCCAAGTCACCCTCGCCTTCAACAACACCCCCCGTGAGGTACTGGAGTTCGCGGGTACGGAGGCTTCCGTATGGCCCGCTGCCGTCCGTGCGGCGCGTACGGACCTGGCTCTGAGCCTGGCCGAGCGCCAAGGAGAAGACGGTTCACCGGACGGGATCGTCGGCTCCGTCACCTATCGCACCGACTTGTTCGAGCAGGCCACGATGGCTGCCCTGGTGGAGCGGCTGCTGCTGGTGCTGCGCACGGTCGTGGCCGATCCCGCCCGGCGCGCCGCGTCGATCGACGTCCTGTCCGAGGGCGAGCGGCGCCGGGTGCTCGAAGAGTGGAACAGCACGGCAACGCCGGCTGTGTCCGGCACGGTTCCGGAGCTGTTCCAGCGCCAGGTCGGGGAGACGCCGGACGCCACCGCGCTCGTCGCGGACGGCGTTCACATCACCTACGTGGACCTCAACAGCCGTGCCAACCGCCTGGCCCGGCTCCTGACCGAACGCGGTGTGGGCCCCGGACACATCGTCGCCCTCGCCCTGCCCCGCTCACCGGAGCTGGTGGTGGCGCTGCTTGCGGTGCTCAAGGCCGGTGCCGCGTATCTGCCGATCGACACCGGGTACCCGGCGGAGCGGATCCGGTTCATGGTCGAGGACGCCCGTCCCACCCTGATCCTGACGGGCACGGGCACGGCCGCGGCCGCTTCGTGGGCGGGCGGGATTCCCACGCTCTGCCCCGATGATCCCGCCGTACAGGCCCGGTTGGCCCGGTACGAGGCGACTGATCCGGTCGCCTCGCTCGACGCCGACCACCCGGCGTACGTCATCTACACCTCGGGCTCGACCGGCACCCCCAAGGGCGTCGTCGTCCCGCACCGAGGGCTGGCCAACTTCATGAACGACATGAAGAGCCGCGTCGGACTGCGGGAGGGCGAACGGCTCCTGTCCGTGACGACGATCGCGTTCGACATCGCCGGGCTGGAGATCTACCTGCCGCTCCTGTGCGGCGCGGGGGTCGTCCTGTCCGGGGCCACGGTGGCGAACGACCCTGTCGCCCTGGCCGGGCTGATCGCCGACACCGGAGTCACCGTCGTCCAGGCGACGCCTTCGCTATGGCGGGAGGTGGCGGCGGCATCCGGCGCGCAGGGGCTGGGTCTGCGCCGTGTGCTGGTGGGCGGCGAGGCGGTTTCCGCGGCTCTGGCGGAGACCCTCCGTGGGGTCGGCCGGTCGGTGACCAATGTGTACGGGCCCACCGAGACGACCATCTGGTCGACAGCCGCCGACCTGGACGGCGCCGGTGACGGAGCCGCTCCGTCGATCGGCCGGCCCATCGCGAACACGCGGGTGTACGTGCTGGATTCAGGGCTGCGTCCGGTGGCGCCGGGAGTCTCCGGTGAGCTGTACATCGCAGGGGCCGGGCTGGCCCGGGGCTACCTGAACCGGCCCGGGCAGACCGCGGAGAGGTTCATCGCCGACCCGTACGGCCCGGCCGGTACGCGGATGTATCGCACGGGCGACCGGGCGTGCTGGAACGGTGATGGCACCCTGCGCTTCCTCGGCCGCACCGACGATCAGACGAAGTTGCGGGGCTTCCGCATCGAACTGGGCGAAGTGGAAGCCGCGTTGGCCGCATGCCCGGGGGTGCGGAGCGCCGCCGTGGTGATCCGTGAGGACCGGCCCGGTGACCACCGTCTGGTGGGGTACGCGGTGGTCGCGCAGGATACGGTCCTCGATCAGGCCGAGATGCGGGCTCGGTTGGGGCGGCTGCTGCCCGAGTACATGGTGCCCACGGCCGTCGTCGGGCTCGGTGAGCTGCCGTTGACGCCCAACGGGAAGCTGGACCGCAAGGCGCTGCCCGCACCCGACTACGCCGGTGCCACCCCGGCCCGGGCCCCCAGCACCCCCACGAGCGGATCATCGCCGGTCTCTTCGCCGAAGTCCTCGGCCTGGACGTCGCCCGGGTCGGCAGTGACGAGAGCTTCTTCGCCCTCGGCGGCCACTCGCTGCTGGCGATGCGCCTGATCGGGCGGATCCGTGCCGCGCTGGGTGCGCAGGTGCGACCCATGGACTTCTTCGAGGCGCCCACCGTGGCCGGGCTCGCCGAGCGGCTGCGCGGGGCGGCGAAGGCGCAGGGCGACGTCCTGCTGCCGCTGCACCTGGAGGGGGAGCGGGCACCGATCTTCTGTGTCCACCCTGCGGGCGGCCACAGCTGGGGCTACTACCACCTCAAGGACCATCTGCCGCCGGGCCACCCGCTCTACGGCCTCCAGGCCCGCACGCTGTTGCAGGGCGCGGAGCCCCCGGCCACCCTCGCGGCGATGGCGGCGGACTACGTGGAACAGGTGCGCTCGGTGCAGCCTCATGGGCCCTACCACATCGTGGGGTGGTCATTCGGCGGCCTCGTCGCGTTCGAGATGGCTACCCGGCTCCAGGCGCAGGGTGAGGAGGTCGCGCTCCTCGCGCTCCTGGACGCCTTCCCCGCCGCGGCGGCGGAAGGCGACGAGGCCGTGCCCGCCGACGAGGACAGCATGCTGAGGATGATCGCCGCGAACGCCGGTTACGATCCGCATGCCATCACCACCGTCGGGGCCGATGAGCCGCTGACCCCGTCCGCGTTGAGTGAGTTCTTCCAGCAAGTCGGCGCGGTGATGGCGAATCTCACGGCGGACGACCTCCGTACCTTCGCGCACACGCTGCGGCACAACGCCCACATCGGGGCGACGTTCACACCCGGTGTGTTCCGCGGCGACGTGCTCCTGCTCACCGCGGCCCTGGGCCGGGACGGGGCGGAGACCGCCCCCGAGAAGGGGCGCCGCGCCTGGAGCGCGCACGTCACCGGCCGGATCGACGAGCACCGCGTCCCGTGCCGCCACGACGACATGCTGATGCCTCACATTCTGTCGCCGGTGGGAGAGATGGTCTCCCGCGCCCTTGAGCGGGCGCCGGCGAACACGACCGAGTTCCGGGCCCGCGAGCCGGCCCGGAACCAGAACCAGAACCCGTAAGCAATCCCCTATTCGCCGAGGAGCCAGGACAATGACGAATCCCTTCGAGAACCCCGACAGCGCGTACATGGTTCTCGTGAACGACGAGAACCAGCACTCGCTCTGGCCGGTCACGGTGGACGTGCCCGCGGGCTGGACCGTCGCGCACCCGAGCGACACGCGCGAGGCATGCCTGCGCTACATCGAAGAGAACTGGACCGACATGCGCCCGCGCAGCCTTGCGCAGCGCATGGCGAACTGACGGCGGGAGAACGCCGGCATGGCGCACGGCATACGCGAGAACTCCACCGGAGACGCCACGCGGAGCAGTTGTTCCGGCGTGTGCACAGGGACGTGCACCGACACCGCCGGCACCAGCGCTCCGTTCGCGGCGTACTGCGTATGCCACCTCTCCTTCCACGAGCGTCTGCGCGCTGCCACACCGAACGAGTCCCCGGCAAGGTGAATCAACCTTTCGCCGAGGAGGGGGAGATGATGACATCCAAGGAGAAAGAGATGGGGAAGAGCGTGGGGTCCCCGGCCGCCCGCGCCGCTGCTGGTTACGACCGCGCGCGGCACGGCATCCACAATCTGCGCCGTGCCGAGGTCATAGCCGACCCCCGGCTCTACTGGGACGCGATTTCCGAGCTTCCGCCCGTCTTCTACGACGAGGTGGGCGGCGTCTGGGTCTGCTCCGGGTACGCCGAGTCGGTCGAGATCCTGGCCGGCCACCGGGCGTTCTCGTCCGCCCGCCACCACGCTCCCGACGACCTGGCGGCGCGGGGTATGAGCGGCATCGTGCCGACCGCCGAGATGCTGTCCGCCCAGTTCCTTTTCAACGATCCGCCCGAGCACACCCGGATCAGGAACGCCCTGCGCGGCGAGTTCTCGCCGGCCGGCATACGCCGCCACGACCCGGCCTTGCGGAAGATCGCCGACGAGGTGCTGGACGCGCTGCCCGAGGCCGGCACCATCGATCTGGTACGGGACTTCGCGGAGCGGCTGCCCGAACACCTGATGACCCATCTGCTCGGCATGGCGGGCCGCGGCGCGGAACTCACCCGGTGGGCCGACTCCTACGAGCGCCTGCTCAGCAGTGTCTCCACATTCCCCAGCCGGGCCGACCTGGAGACGATTCCGCTCCTCGACAAGGCGCTCGCCGGCCTGCGCCGGCTGGCCGCCGACAAGCTCGCCGCGCCCGGCGACGACCTCGTCACCACTCTGGCGACGGCCCTGCGGGACGACTTCGACGCCGACCCCTCGGGCGAACCGCCCGCCGGGCTCCTCGACCTCGTCGCTGCCAACGCGATGGTCCTCGTCGCAGGGGGTTACCAGACCCTGACGCACCTCGTCTCCACCGGACTTCTGCTGCTCGCCGAGAACCCGGAGCAGCTGCGGCGGCTGCGGCACGACCCCGCGCTGGTCGACTCCGCCGTGGCCGAGGTGATGCGGATCGACGGGTCGAGCCAGTACGTGGGGCGGCACGCCGTACGCGACATCGAGGTCGGCGGGGCGCAGATGAAGGCGGGAGACGGAGTCCTCATCCTGCTCGCCGCCGCGAACCTCGACCCCCGCAAGTTCACCGACCCCACCGCCTTCGACATCGCGCGCAGCGACGGCCGCCACCTCGGGTTCGGTTCCGGTCCGCACTACTGCCTGGGTGCGCCGTTCGCCGAGCGCCTGGCGCGCTGGGCGATTCTCGGCTTCATCGAGCGCTACGAGGAGTTCGCTCTCTCCCCGGCCGCCCCGGACCCGGTGGAGTGGGGGCCGCACTGCAACACCCGTTCCCGGCACCGAGCCCTGGTGCACGTCGGCCGTACGCCCGGGACGGGGGCGCCGGCCGGTCCGTCTGCCGGCCGCCGGCACGGGGCCGAGGGGGCGCGGCCGAAAGGTGCGCCGCTGAGGTGACCACAGCCGAAGCGGCCGACGTGGTGCCGGAAGCGAAGGCGCTCAGCGACCTCGAACGGCACCAGATCGTCGCCGAGTGGAACGACACCGGCACCGTCGGCACCGCGGCCCAGGTCTGCTGGCAGTTGCTCTTCGAGGAGCGGGCCCGACTGGCACCGGACAGCACGGCGGTCGAGGACGAGGGCGTCACCTACTCGTATGCGGAGATCGACGCGATGGCGAACGGGACCGCGCACGGGCTGCGCGACCTCGGCGTCGAGCCCGAGACGGTCGTCGCGATCAGCATGGAGCGCTCCGTGAGGTTCATCGTCGCCATCCTCGCCGTGGCCAAGGCCGGAGGAGCCTTCCTGCTTGCCGCCGCCGACGCCCCCGGCGAGCGTCTGAAGACCATGCTGGAGCAGGCGTCGGCGCGGCTCGTCATCGCCGACAACGCCACCGCCGCCCGGATCGAGCTCCTGGACTTCCCGGCCGAGGTCGTGCGCCTCGACCTGACGGCACGTGCCCCGGCCCCGCCGATCACGGGCGTCCTGCCGGGCAACACCGCCTACGTCGTGTTCACCAGCGGCACCACCGGCCGGCCGAAGGGCATAGCCAACAGCCACGAGGCGCTCACGAATCTGCACATCGCCCAGCACAAGGTGTTCCGGATCCGGCCGCAGGACCGGGTGCTGCAGTTCCTGTCGCCCAACTTCGACGGCTGCATCTCCGAGGTCGTCCTCGCACTGCTGTGCGGCGCGACCCTCGTCGTCGCGAGGACCGCCCAGCTGACCCCGGGCCCTCCGCTGCTGCGGCTGCTGCGCGAGAGGCGGATCAGTGCCGCGATCATGACGCCGTCGGTGTGGTCGGTGCTTCCGGGCGACCCGTTGCCCGACCTGCCCGATCTGCGCATCGCGGCCTTCGCGGGCGAGCGGCTGCCCGGCGACCTGGTCCGACGCTGGACGGCGCCGGGCCGCAGACTGCTCAACCTCTACGGGCCCGCCGAGACCGCGGTCTGGGCCACCTGGCACGAGTGCGCGGGGGAGGACGCCCCGCCGATCGGGCGCCCGGTGGCGGGCAAGCGGGTCTACGTCCTGGACGACGAACGCCGACTGCTGCCCGCCGGAAGCCCGGGCGAGCTGTACATCGCCGGTACCGGTGTCGGCCGCTACCTGGGCCGCCCCGACCTCATGGCCGGCTCGTTCGTGCCCGACCCCTTCGCGGAGCGCCCGGGGCGCCTGATGTACCGGACCGGCGATCTGTGCGTGTGGCGGGAGGACGGCTCTCTGGAGTACGTGGGGCGCCGCGACCGGCAGGTCAAGATCCGGGGGCAGCGTGTCGAACTCGACGAGCTGGAGCGCGTGCTGGAAGAGGCGCCCGGGGTGGCCTCCTGCCACGCGGTCGAGCGTGACAACAGGCTGCACGCCCTCGTCGTGCCCAGGGACCCGGGTTCCTGGGACGAGGCGGAGGTGCGCCGCCATCTCGCCGAGCGTCTGCACGGGGGCATGATCCCGGCCACGTTCACCGTCATGGACCAGCTGCCGCTCACCTCGAATGGCAAGGTGGGGCAGGAGCTCGGGACGGGGGAGCGAGGGAACGGCGCTGTCCGGGGGGTGGGTTCGGACGGGGGCATGTGCCCTGTGGCGGTGGCCGCGACGCCTGTGGCTCCCGTACCCGCGACGCGTACCGTTTCGCTGCCCCCGGCGCGAACGGCTCCGGGAGCCGAGGCGAAGCCCGCTTCCGTGCCCGCGGTGTCTGCCGCACCCGTGCGGGGCGGCGACGGGGGGCCCACCCGTGTGACGTGGGAGCTGGCCCAGCTGTTCTCGTCCTGCCTGCGCGTGCCGCAGGCCCACGTGAAGCTGGACACCGACTTCTTCTCGGCGGGAGGCGACTCGCTGGCCATGGCCGAGTTCATGGCGGCCGCGGAGGACCGCTTCGGCGTGGTGATCGACGTACAGCGACTGCTCGACGAGCCGACCCTGGCCGGACTGGTGCAGCTCGTGAGCGAGGGGCGAGAGGCACAGTGAACGACACAGCGATACAGGCCGAGCCGGAGCGGGCGCGGCCGAGCGTCGACACGGTGGGGGCGGACGGCGCGGACGCCCGGGCCCGGCCGGTGGTGATCGTGCACGGCTCCATGGACCGCAGTGCCGCCTTCCGACGGGTGACCGAACACCTTCAGGACCGCACGGTCCTCGGCTACGACCGGCGCGGCTGGGGCCGGTCCCGCTCCCTCGGCGGAGCGGACGTCGACCATCAGACGCACGTGGACGACCTGAGCGCGGTCCTGGCCGAGCTGGATGCGCCGATCGTGCTCGGCCACAGCTACGGTGCCCTGGTGGCGATGGCCGCCGCGGCCGCCGGCCCGTCGCTCGTCGCCGGGATCGTCGCCGTCGAACCCCCGGTGCGCTGGCTGCCCTGGTGGCCGGCTGACGACCCGTGGGAGCAGTCCGTGCGCAGTGCCGCCGCCGAGGGCGGCCCCGCGCAGGCGTCCCGGGCCCTGCTCACCGAACTCTTCGGCCCCGCGGCCCGGTTGCTCCTGGCGCGCGCCCTGCCGTCGGACCTCGCCGCGGACGGTGCGTCCCTCATCTCCGAGATGACCGACCCCACCGTCGACCTGCCGCGCTTCGACCCGATGACCTTCCCCGTCCCCACCGTGGTGGCCGCCGGATCGCGGTCGGTCCCGCACCACCGGGAAGTGGCGCGGCGGCTTGCCGAGCTGCTGCCGCACGGCCGGTTCGCCGAGATCCCCGGCGCGGGCCACGCCTCGCACGTCAGTCACCCGAAGGAACTGGCCCAATTGGTACGAGAGATCGACCTGATCGAGGAGCAAAGCCCATGATGTCCCGCGCACTTGAGAACGCCGTCTACGGACTCGTTTCCACCCCGGTGCTCCACACGGCTGTCAAGCACGGAGTGTTCGCGTCCCTCATCGAGGACGGTCCGGACACCGCGGAGGGCCTCGCCGGTCGTCTCGGCATCGACCAGGACACCCTGGAGCGCATGCTGCTCGTCCTGACGTCCCTCGGGGCCGTCGAACGCGCGGCGGGCGGGGAGTACTCCCCGGCACCCGACGCCGTGCCGTTCCTCGACCGCCGCAACAGCCGATACCTGGGCGGCTTCGTCGAGCACCTGACGCTGGAGACGCAGGGCCGCCTCGGCCGCCTGGACACCTACCTCGCCGAAGGCAAGCCGGACACGGAGGCGTCCCCGTTCGACGACGTGTACCGCGACGCCGAGTCGCTGCGGGCCTTCATGCGCGCCATGTGGGACCTCAGCTTCGGCATGTCGCAGGAGCTCGCCGCACTCGCCGGGATGGCCGGGACGAAGCGCCTCGTCGACGTCGGCGGCGCGACCGGGCCGTTCGCCGTGGCGGCGCTGCTCAGCGAACCCACGCTGTCGGCCACCGTCTTCGACATGCCGGCGGTCGGGCACCTGGTCGGCGAGGACGCCGATGCCCGTCCGGTGGCCGACCGGCTCGACTTCGTCGGCGGCGACTTCTTCGCGGACGAGCTGCCGCACGGAGACTGCCTCGCCTTCGGGTACATCCTCTCCGACTGGGACGACGACACCTGCGTCACGCTCCTGGAGAAGGCCTACCGCGCGTGCGAGGCACCCGGACGGGTCCTCATCATGGACCGTCTCTTCGACGACGACCGCAGCGGTCCGCTGGCCACCGCCGCGATGAACCTGGTGATGCACATCGAGATGGCCGGGCGGCACCGCACGGCTGCGGAGTTCGTCGCACTGCTGGAGCGGGCCGGGTTCGGCGGCTGCGAAGTGCGCAGGGGCAGCGGCGAGAAGCACCTGATCATCGGGCACAAGAAGTAGCGAGGAAGGACGGGACGGGCATTCCCGTCCCGTCCTCGGAGGTCTCCGCCCTCACACCGGCTGCCAGACGCGGGACAGCGCCTCCGGCGTGAGCACCTCCTCGGGCGGCCCCTGGCCGATCAGTCGTCCTTCGCCGAGGAGCAGGCAGGCGCCGGCCGAGCGGGCGGCCTCCAGGTCGTGGGTGGCCTGGACGACGGTCGTGCCGTCGGCGACCAGGTCCGTCAGCAGGGCCGTGATCCGGTTCCGGGCCTCGGGGTCGAGTCCGGTCGTCGGCTCGTCCAGGAGCAGCAGGTCGGACTGCTGGGCCAGGCCCTGGGCGATCAGTACGCGTTGGCGTTGGCCGCCGGACAGCTCGCCGAGCTGGCGGTCGGCGAGATCGGCGACGCCCAGGCGTTCCATGGCGGAGTCGACCACGGTCCGGTCCTTCCGGGTCAGTTTTCGCCAGAGGCCCCGCTCTCCCCAGCGGCCCATTTCCACGGTCTGTCGTGCGGTGAGGGGGAGTGCGTCGCCGACGGCGCCGCGCTGCGGGACGAAGGCCGGCGGGCTGCCCTCCGCGTACCGGAGCTGTCCGGATGTGGCATCGATCACCCCGGCGAGCACGCCGAGCAGCGTGGACTTGCCGCTGCCGTTCGGGCCGACCAATGCGGTCATGGCCAACGCCGTTATGAACGCGCTGAGTTGGTGGAGAACCGGGCGGCCGGGATAGCCCGCGTCCAGGTCGTGGAACCGGACGCGCTCGCCCCGAGGTTCGTCGTCGGGCGCCGTCGTCCCGTTGTTATTGAACATGATTGTCATTGTAGAGTCATCGTATGGAGTGGTTCACGGCCCCCTTCGAGGCGGCCTTCGTGCAGCGTGCCCTGTGGGCCGGGATTCTGGTGTCGGCGATATGCGCCCTGGCCGGAACGTGGGTGGTGCTGAGGGGGATGGCCTTCCTCGGTGACGCCATGTCCCACGGACTCCTGCCGGGCGTCGCCGTCGCCGCGCTGCTCGGCGGCAACCTCCTGGTGGGAGCGGTGGCGAGCGCCGCCGTCATGACCGCCGGCGTCACCGCCCTCGGCCGCACCCCGCGGCTGTCCCAGGACACCGGCATCGGCCTGCTCTTCGTCGGCATGCTGTCCCTGGGCGTCATCATCGTGTCGCGCTCACAGTCGTTCGCCGTCGACCTCACCGGCTTCCTCTTCGGCGACGTACTAGCCGTGCGCGAGAGCGATCTGGTCCTCCTCGCGGTGGCGTTCCTGCTGGCGCTGGCCGTCTCCGTGCTCGGCCACCGCGCCTTCCTGGCCCTCGCGTTCGACGAGCGCAAGGCCCGAACCCTCGGCCTGCGCCCCCGGCTCGCACACGCCGTGCTGCTCGGCCTGCTGGCCCTGGCCATCGTTGCCTCCTTCCACATCGTGGGCACGCTGCTCGTCCTCGGCCTGCTCATCGCCCCGCCCGCGGCGGCCCTGCCCTGGGCGCGAAGCGTCCACGCGGTCATGGCCCTTGCCGCGGTTCTCGGCGCGGCAGCCACCTGCGGCGGCCTGCTGCTCTCCTGGCATCTGCGCACCGCGGCCGGCGCGACCGTCTCGGCCCTCGCGGTCAGCCTCTTCTTCCTGTCCCACCTGGCGTCCGGGCTCCGCCACCGACGTCGTACGCGCGGCACCGGCGTCCCCGCCCGTGCCGTCACGTTCACCGCGAACGCCCCCACGACCCGACCGAACGAAACCTGAGGCGATCCCCCTTGTCCGTCCGAACGCATGGCGCGCCCCTGGCGTCCGCACTCCTGTCGGTGGTCCTGCTGACCGCGGGCTGCGCGGGGCGGGACGACGCCAAGTCCCCTTCCGGCAGAGCCGATTCACCGACCGTTCCCCACGGCTACGTGGAAGGCGCCGCCGAAGCCGCCGAGCAGCAGTCCCGGCTCCTTCTCGGTGACGCCGCATCAGGCGACACGCGCGTGCTGGACCTGATCACCGGCAGAACCCACGCCACCGCGCGCAGAGCCGGGGTCACCGCACTCACCACCGACGGCCGCTTCGGCTTCTTCCACGGCGCGGACAGCACCCAGGTCCTCGACAGCGGCGCGTGGATGGTCGACCACGGAGACCATGTGCACTACTACCGCGCGGATACCAAGGAGGTGGGCGAGCTGCCGGGCGGCGCCGGCACGAGCATCCGCGGCGACCAGGGCGTCACCGCGGTGACGGCGGCGGACGGGAGGGCGAGGGCGTACCAGCGCGCGGAGCTGGAGAAGGGCACCCTCGGCACCCCGGACCGGCTCCCGGGCAGCTACGCCGGGCCCGTCGTGCCGTACGCCGAACACCTGGTCACGCTCACGCGCGACGGCGACGCCCCCGCGAAGGTCGTGGTCCTCGACCGGTCCGGCCGGCGCGTCGCCGCTCCGGAGTCCGCGTGCGAGGAGCCGCGGGGCGACGCGGTCACCCGGCGGGGGGTCGTCCTCGGCTGCGCCGACGGCGCTCTGCTCGTCGGCGAGGACGACGGCACCTTCACCGCGCAGAAGATCCCGTACGGCGAGGACGTGCCGAACACGGAGCGGGCCGCGGAGTTCCGGCACCGACCGGGCAGCACCACGCTCACGGCACACGCGGGCAAGGACGCCGTCTGGGTCCTCGACATCACCGAGCGGGCCTGGAAACGCGTGGAGACCGGCCCCGTGGTCGCCGCCAACACCGCGGGCGAGGGCGCCCCGCTGGTCGTCCTGGAGAGCGACGGAGCCCTGCACGGCTACGACATATCCACCGGCGAGGAGACCACCACCACCGCGCGTCTGCTCAAGGACCTCCCCCGCACCGCCGGCGGCCGGACCGGGACACCGGTGATCGAGGTCGACCGGAGCCGGGCCTACCTCAACGACCCGGAAGGCAAGCGGGTGTACGAGATCGACTACAACGACGGCCTCCGGGTCGCCCGCACCTTCGACCTGGACATCCGGCCGTCCCTGATGGTGGAGACGGGCCGATGAGCGTACGCGTGAGGACGGCGCGGCTGCGCGCCCTGCTGCTGACCCTGGTCGCCTTCCTCGTCGTCGCCGGTACGGCGACCGGCTGCGGACCGGGCGACGACCGGCCCCGGATCGTCGTGACGACCAACATCCTCGGCGACATCACCCGGGAGATCGTCGGAGGCGAGGCCGAGGTCAGCGTCCTGATGAAGCCCAACGCCGACCCGCACGCGTTCGGCCTGTCGGCCGTGCAGGCCGCCGAGCTGGAGAACGCGGACCTGGTCGTCCACAACGGCCTGGGCCTGGAGGAGAACGTGACCCGGCACGTGTCGGCAGCCCGGGAATCGGGCGTGGCCACCTTCGCGGCGGGAGAGGCGGCCGACCCCCTGAGCTTCCACGCCGACGAGGAGGGCGGTCCGGGCGAGGTGGCCGGAGCGCCCGACCCGCACTTCTGGACCGACCCCGACCGCGTCCGCAAGGTGGCCGGCCTGATCACCGACCGGATCATCGAGCACGTGGACGGCGTGGACGAGAAGGCCGTACGGGACAACGCCGAACGCTACGACGGTGAACTCGCCGCCCTCTCCACCTGGATGGAGAAGTCCTTCGCGGCCATCCCCGAGCACCGTCGCGCCCTCGTCACCAACCACCACGTCTTCGGCTATCTCGCCGACCGCTTCGGCTTCCGCGTGATCGGCGCGGTCATCCCCAGCGGTACGACACTCGCCTCGCCCAGCTCCTCCGACCTGCGCTCCCTCACCCGGGCCATGGAGAAGGCCGATGTACGTACCGTCTTCGCCGACTCCTCCCAGCCCACCCGGCTCGCCGACGTCCTGCGCCGCGAGATGGGCGGTGACGTGAACGTCGTCCCGCTGTACTCCGAGTCGCTGACCGAGAAGGGCGAGGGCGCCGGCACCTATCTGGAAATGATGCGCGCCAACACCTCGGCCATGGCCGAGGGCCTCACCGGCGACTGACCGGTTTCCCCGGGGGCCGGCTCACCGACGACCGGCCCCCGCTCCCCCTCCCACCCCACCATCCCGTGCCCGCAGGGCCGGAGAGGACATGCCCACCATGAAAACGAACAGGTCTGTACGCGCCCGCATGCTCACGGGCACCACCCTCGCTCTCACGGCGTCCCTGGTGCTGGCCGCCTGTGGCGGCGGCGGTGACACGGCGTCCGAGGCCGAGCCGAAGCAGGCGGAACAGGCCAAGAACGGCGGAGCCACCACGGTGGAGAACCCGCTGGTCGCCTCGTACGACGGGGGACTGTACGTCCTCGACGGCGAGACCCTGAAGCTCGCGAAGACCGTCGAGCTGCCCGGCTTCAACCGGGTCAACCCGGCAGGCGACAAGGACCACGTCATCATCTCCACCGACAGCGGCTTCCGGGTGTACGACGCGGCCCGGCAGACCTTCACGGACGCCGAGTTCCAGGGTGCCAAGCCCGGCCATGTCGTCCGGCACGGCGGCAGGACGGTCCTGTTCACCGACGGCACCGGCGAGGTGAACGTCTTCGACCCCGCCGACCTGGCCGGCGGCAAGCGGCCCGAGGGGCGCAGCTACACGTCCGCCGACGCCCATCACGGTGTCGCCATCGAACTGGCCGGCGGAGAGCTCGTCACCACCCTCGGCACCGAGGAGAAGCGCACCGGAGCCCTCGTCCTGGACAAGAACGACAAGGAGATCGCGCGCGCCGAGAACTGCCCGGGAGTCCACGGCGAGGCGGCCGCCCAGGGCGAGGTGGTCGGCTTCGGCTGTGAGGACGGCGTCCTGCTCTACAAGGACGGCGAGTTCACCAAGGTCGACGCCCCCGGCGACTACGCCCGTACCGGCAATCAGGCCGGGAGTGACGTCTCCCCGATCCTCCTCGGCGACTACAAGACCGACCCCGAGGCCGAACTGGAACGTCCCACCCGTATATCGCTGATCGACACCCGTACGGCGAAGATGAAGCTGGTCGACCTCGGCACCAGCTACTCCTTCCGCTCCCTCGCCCGTGGCCCGCACGGCGAAGCCCTCGTCCTCGGCACCAACGGCATCCTGCACGTCATCGACCCGGAGACCGGGGACGTGGAGAAGAAGATCGAAGCGGTCGGCGACTGGACCGAGCCCCTGGACTGGCAGCAGCCCAGGCCCACCCTGTTCGTCCGGGACCACACGGCGTACGTCTCCGAACCGGGCAAGCGCCAACTGCACTCCTTCGACCTGGAGTCGGGGAAGAAGGGAACGTCCGTGACGCTGCCGAAGGCCACCAACGAACTGTCCGGGACGGTGGACGGTCACTGACCGGTCCGCGCCCAGCAGCACTCCGCTCCTGTCCCCGGAAGCTCTGCCTCCAGGAGCTCTGAACGGCGCGGCGCTACGGGAGTTCCTGAACCCGTAGCGCCGCGCCGTTCTGTGGAAGGGCAACTGCAAAGGGGCGCCGTCGTCTCCGTCCCCGGCGGTCGGCGGGCGTCAGTCGACCGGCTCGCCCGGCTGGTCGTGGGTGGCGCAGTGGATGCCGCCGCCCCCGGAGGCGACGGTGTCGATCACGACCGGGACGACGTCGCGGTCGGGGAACTGTTCCTGGAGGATTCCCCGGGCCCGGTCGTCCGCCTTGCGGTCGCCGAACCTGGGCATGAAGACCGAGTCGTTGGCGACGTAGAAGTTGGCGTAGGTCGACACGAAGTCGTCGCCCTCGCCGGTGATCTCGTACAGGTCGGGCTGGGGCAGGTCGATGATCTCGAAGGGGCGGCCCTTGGCGTCGGTCGCCTCGCTGAGCACGGCCTCGGCCTGGTCGGCGGCGCGGGACCAGGAGTCGGCGGGGGTGTCGGGGTGGGCCCGGTCCAGCAGTACCACTCCGGGCGCGGTGAAGCGGACGAGGCTGTCCACATGGGCGTCGGTGATGTCCTGGCCGCGTACGCCCTTCAGCCACACCACCTTTTCGACGCCCAGGGTCTCGATGAGGTCGGCCTCGATGTCGTCGCGGCTCAGGCCCGGATTGCGGTTCTCGTTGACGATCGAACTCTCGGTGATCAGCAGCGTCCCCTCGCCATCCGTCTCGAAGGAGCCGCCCTCGGCGACGAGAGGGGCCTCGACCCGCGGGATCTTGTACTTCGACAGGAGCGTACGGCCGACGCGGGCGTCGTTGGTGTGCTCCTGCTTCTCGCCCCAGCCGTTGAAGTTGAAGTCGACCCCGATGACCTCGCCGCCCTCCTCGACGAAGACCGGGACCGTGTCGCGGGCCCACATGTCGTCGACCGCGAGGGGGATGACCTCGACCTGCGAGCCGCAGGCCCGCTGGGCGGCCTTCTGCTGGTCGGGCCTGGCCATCATGACGACGTACTCGTACTCCGCGATGGCCCGGGCGATCCGGGCGATGTCCTCGCGGACGTACCGGAGGTCCTCGCCCCAGACCGATTCCAGCGCGGGCCACGACATGAACGTGCGCGCGTGGCTGTCCCACTCCGCGCCGAACCGGCGCTCTCCCTCGGAGGCGCGGGCGGCGCCGGTGCCGGAGGCGAGGGAGGAGGGGTCGTCCGGGCTGCAGGCCGTGGCGCCGAAAGCGAGGACGGCGAGCCCGGAGAGGGTCCGGAGGGCCGTACGACGGGTGGGGGGAAGGTGGGACACGAGTGCTCCGATCATGAACGTCCAGACGGTCCGGCGGCCCCGGGGTGTGGGTGCGGCGCGGGCCGGTGCTACCAGCACTGTGGCACTGACTGAAAAGTCAGTCAAGGTTGCTTCGGTCCGGCGTGTCCTCCATCGAGGGTCCGGCCGCGTGCCGGGCCAGGTGGCCCACCTCCACCGCGATGCCCTCGCGCATCGCGGTGCGCGCGTCCGGCAGGGGCAGGATGCCGCAGAGCCAGCGGGCGCTGAGGCCCTCCAGCAGGGCGGTCAGCCGTTCGGCGGAGGCGACGAGCGCCGATTCGGGCGCCGTCGGCCGGACCTCGCCCAGCTGGTCGGCCACCTCCCGGATCCAGATCACACTCGCGAGGGCCAGTTCGCTCCGCAGCTCCGTCTCGAACACGGCGCTCGCGCGGAGTTCGCCCCAGGCGGTGCTGTTCTCCCGTACGTGGGGGAGGTCCTGGAGCTCCAGCAGGAGGGCCTGTTCCAGTCTCCGGAGCGGGCCGGCCGGCGGGTCCGCGGCCTCCTGCTCAGCGGTGTACCGCTCGGCGCGGTTGTTGACGAAGGCCAGAGTCCGCCGGAGCAGGCCGGCGCGGTCGTCGAAGTGGTAGTAGATCAGCGCCTTGGAGACGCCGGCCTGCTCTGCCAGCTCCTCTACCCGTAGCCCCCGTACGCCGCGGCGGGCGATGACGGTCGCCGCCGCTTCGAGAATGGCCGTCCTGCGGTCGCTCAACGCGTGCTCCTTCTGCTGGGGCGCCCCTCGGCGGGTGCCGGTCGACGCCGGTAGCGTGTTGACTGAAACTTTAGTCAAGTGCACGATCGTCCGACCGGTCAGGTGCGCTCGTGTCCCCCTGCGGACGCCTCCGGCCCGCCCGCCGAACCCTTCCGCCTCGCCGAAAGAGCCAGCGCATGTCCACTCAGCCTCCCGGGACGCACCCGGTCCGCACGGCGCTGTCAGCCGAAGACCCGCGGGAGATCGGCGGCTACCGTCTCCAGGCCCGGCTCGGCTCCGGGGGCATGGGTGTGGTCTACCTCGCCCACACCCGGGGTGGCCGTCCCATCGCTCTCAAGGCGGTGCGGGGGGACTTCGCGGCGGACCCCGGATTCCGGCTGCGGTTCGCCGACGAGGTCGCCAGTGCCCGGCGCATCCACGGACTGTTCACCGCCCAGGTGATCGATTCCGGGGTGGACGACCCGGTCCCCTGGCTCGCCACCGCCTACGTCCCCGGCCCGTCCCTGGAGCAGGCCGTCCGGCACCACGGCCCGCTCCCGCCGCGTACGGTCCTGCTGCTCATGGCCGGGATCGCCGAGGCGCTGCAGGCCATCCACGGCGCGGGCGTCGTCCACCGGGACCTCAAGCCCGCCAACGTCCTGCTCGCCGAGGACGGTCCGCGCGTCATCGACTTCGGCATCGCCCGGGCGGCCGACGCCGCCCACCTGACCGGTACCGGTGTGCGCATCGGCACCGCCGCCTACATGGCGCCCGAACAGGCCATGGGCCTGCCCGTGACCCCGGCCGTCGACGTCTTCGCGCTCGGCGCACTCGCCGCCTACGTGGCCGGGGGAGCGCCGCCCTTCGGGCCCGGGCCCGAGTCGGCCACCCTGTACCGGGTGGCCCACGAGCCGCCCGACCTCTCCCGGGTGCCGCCCGGACTGCACGATCTGCTGTGGGGCTGCCTGGCCAGGCAGCCGGAGCTCCGCCCCGGGCCGAACGACATCATCGCGGCCGTACACGCCCACCCGTGCGTCGCCCCGGCCGTCGAGTTCACCCACGGCTGGCTTCCTCCGGGCCTGTACGGGGAGATCGGGCAGGGCGACGGGCACGGACCGCCCACCCCGGTGCACCTGGCTCCCACCCGGGCCCGTCCGGTGCCCACCCGGGTGCGGCTCGCCCCTGATGCGGAGGCGGCGCACGACCCGGTCCTCCCGGCCGCCGCCGGCGGGACGTCCGCCGCGCCGGGTGCCGGCGCCCGCCCGGACGCGCGGCGCCGCCGTACGAGGCGATGGGTCCGGGGAGCCCTGGTGGGTGCGGCCTGTCTGCTCGTCCTGGCGGCGGCCGTCGCTGTACCGCACCTCCGCGATCGTCCGGACCGGGCCGACGCGTCCTCCTCGCCCGCCCCACGGCGAACCGGCCCGCAGACCTCCGTACCGGATCCGTCGGCCTCCCCTCCGGCGGCGCGTCGACACCGCCGCCCGCCCGGTACGAGCAGGCCTACGCGGACGCCGAACTGACCGCCCCCGACGAGAGTTACGAATTCGATCTCCAGTCCGGGGAAGTGGTCCCCGCCGAGACGTCGGACTGGTTCCTCGCCCGGAGCGGGGACGCGTTCGTCCTGCCGGAGGACAGCGACGCCTTCGTCGGCGCCGGATACGTCCTCGGCCCGGCGGACTGCGAGCGCGGCATCGAGACGGAGCCCGTCACGGAACTGTTCCTCGACGACCTCGCCGACGAACGCCCGTTCTGCGTCCGGAGCCCGGACGGCGGGGAACTCGTGATCGTCCGGCTCGTGCACGCGGAAGTGGGGGAGGGGGACGGCCCCGTCACGGTCGTCCTCAGCCGCTACACCCGGGGCGGCTGACCCCCGCTGCCGCGTTACGGGACCGATCGCCGCCGTTCGTCTCGCGCCGACGGCCGACCGGGCGCGAGGGGGTGCGGTCGGCCAGATAGGGTTGCTGGTCATGGCGTCCCGCAATACCCGGATTCTCGAAGCGGCCGCGCGGGTGATCGCCCGACGCGGCGTCCGCGGCCTGCGCGTGGAGGAACTCGCGGCCGAAGCGGGTGTGTCCACGGGGCTGATCTACTACCACTTCAAGGACCGCACCGGGATCCTGCGCCACACGCTGGAGTTCATCAACGACCGGGCGGAGCGCTACACGAACGCCCGTGACCCGCAGGCGCCGCCGCTCGGCCCGCGCGAGGAGCTCCAGCAGGTCCTGCTGCTGGAGTTGCAGGACTCCGAGGAGGTCCGGGAGAACAGCGCCGCCTGGGGTGAGCTGCGGGCGAGCGCCGTCTTCGACCCGGCTCTGCGCGAGGATCTGGCCCGGGCGACGCTCGTCTGGGTGCAGGAGGTGGCGGCCCTGCTGGGGCAGGTGCGGCCCATGGCGCCCGCCGCGAAGCTGGCCGCCGCCGCCGAACGGCTCACGGCGCTGCTGGAGGGGCTGAGCATGCGCTGGCTCAGCGGCGGGGTCGGCATCGACCACGCGAGGGCCCTCATGGAGAGCGGCATCGAAGCGGAACTGGCCGCGCTGGAGCAGCGGTAGAGGGACATCTCCGTGTGCAGGAGGGGCATCTCCGTGGGCAGGAGGGACTCCTTCCGTTCCTTGTGTCTTCTCTATTGACTGAATTTTCAGGCAGTGCCACAGTGAGGCCATCGAGGACCCGGTGAGCCTTCCGAGGGCTGACGCGTGGATCGACCCCCGAACGAACCCCCGGAGGAAGAGCGTGTTCCTGACAGTGGTGATCCCCATGCGGGCCCAGGTGGTCCGGCAGAGGCAGTCATGCCGCTGACACCCACGGAGCGGGACCGGCTGCTGCTGTTCACCGCGGCCGAACTGGCCCGCGCCCGCCGCGCGCGGGGACTGCGCCTCAACGTCCCCGAAGCGACCGCGCTGATCGCGGACACGGTGTGCGAGGCGGCCCGTGACGGGCACCGGCTGGCCGTGGCGCTGGAACGCGGCCGCTCCGTGCTGACCCCCGACGACATCCTGCCCGGGGTCGCGGACGTCGTCACCGAGATCCACGTCGAGGCCGTCTTCGAGGACGGCACCCGGCTCGCGGTCGTCGGCGACCCCTTCGGCGGAGGCCACGCGGGCGACAGCGCCCCCGGCGCCGTGCTGCCCGGCCCGGCCGACGCCGTCCCCGAGCCCGAACTGGTGCTCACCGTCCGCAACACCGCGTCGGTGCCGATCAGCGTGACGTCCCACTTCCACTTCTTCGAGGCGAACCCGCGCCTCAGCTTCGACCGCGCCGCCGCGTACGGCATGCGGCTGGCCGCCCCGGCGGGCGTGTCGACCCGCTTCGACGTCGGAGGCACCGCCGAGGTCGGCCTCGTACCGATGGGGGGAGCGCGGACGGCGATCGGCTTCGCCGGCCTCGTCGACGGTCACCTCGACGCCCCCGGCGCCAAGGAGGAGGCCCTGCGCCGGGCCGCCGCCCGCGGCTACCTCGGAGCCGCCGAGCCGCACGGACCGTCAGGAGCGACCCGATGAGCAGACCCACCCGCCACAGCGACCACTGCGCGCCCGCCGGCCGGCACATCGACCCCCAGGAGTACGCCTCCGTGCACGGCCCCCGCGCGGGTGACCGGGTCAGGCTCGGCGACTCCGGGCTCGTCGTGCGCGTCGAGTCCGACAGCCAGCGGCCCGGCGACGAGTTCCTCGCCGGTTTCGGGAAGACCGCGCGCGACGGTCTGCACCTCAAGGCTGCCCCCGTGTCGGAGACCTGCGACGTGGTGATCAGCAACGTCCTGGTCATCGACGCGGTCCAGGGCATCCGCAAGGTGTCCGTCGGTATCCGGCAGGGCCGCATCCACGCGATCGGCCGCGCCGGGAACCCGGACACGCTCGACGGGGTGGACGTCGTCGTCGGCACCGGCACGACGATCGTCTCGGGGGAGGGGCTGATCGCCACCGCGGGCGCCGTCGACACCCACGTACACCTGCTCTCGCCGCGCATCATGGAGGCGTCCCTCGCATCCGGTGTCACGACGATCATCGGCCAGGAGATCGGGCCCGCCTGGGGCGTCGGCGTCAACTCGCCCTGGGCGCTGAAGCACGCCTTCGGCGCCTTCGACGCCGGGCCGGTCAACATCGGCTTCCTGGCGCGGGGTTCGTCCTCGGAGCCCGACCCCCTGGTGGAGGCGCTGGCCGAAGGCGGGGCCTGCGGTTTCAAGGTCCACGAGGACATGGGGGCCCACGCCCGGGCCCTGGACACCGCTCTGCGGGTCGCCGACGAACACGACGTCCAGGTCGCCCTGCACAGCGACGGCCTCAACGAATGCCTCACCGTCGAGGACACCCTCCGCGTGCTGGACGGCCGGACCATCCACGCCTTCCACATCGAGGGCTGCGGTGGCGGCCACGTCCCGAACGTCCTCAAGATGGCCGGGGTGCCGAACGTCATCGGCTCCTCCACCAATCCGACGCTGCCGTTCGGGCGGGACGCGATCGACGAGCACTACGGCATGATCGTCTCCGTCCACGCGCTGAAGACGGACCTGCCCGGAGACGCGGCCATGGCCCGTGACCGGATCCGGGCCGGCACCATGGGCGCGGAGGACGTCCTGCACGATCTCGGCGCCATCGCCATCACCTCCTCCGACGCACAGGGCATGGGCCGGGCCGGTGAGACGATCCGGCGCACCTTCGCCATGGCGGGCAAGATGAAGGCCGAACTGGGCCCCATGGACGGCGACGGCCCGCACGACGACAACGCCCGGGTGCTCCGCTACATCGCCAAGCTGACCATCAACCCGGCCATCGCCCACGGACTCGCCCATGAGGTCGGTTCCATCGAGGTCGGCAAGATGGCCGACATCGTGCTCTGGCGCCCCGCGTTCTTCGGCGCGAAGCCGCAGCTGGTCCTGAAGAACGGCTTCCCCGCCTACGGAGTGACCGGCGACCCCAACGCCGCGAACGACGCCTGCGAACCGCTCGTGCTGGGACCGCTGTTCGGGGCTCACGGGGCCGCGCCGGCGGACCTCTCGGTGGCCTTCGTCAGCCGTGCCGCCGCCGAATCCGGCTCGCCGGGCCGGCCCCACGACACGATGGCGACGCGCCGCCGCCGGGTCGCCGTGCGCGGCACCCGCGGCATCGGCCCGGCGGACATGGTCGGCAACCGGCGTACGGGGGAGGTCCAGGTCGACGCGCGCGACGGCCTGGTCACGCTGGACGGGGAGCCCCTGCGCTCGGAACCCGCCGACAGCGTCTCCCTCAGCCGTCTCTACTTCCTCTGAACCGTTCCCGTCTTCCCACGCCCGCAAAACTGACTGAACTTTCAGTTGATTCTCCTATGTTGATCACCACAGAAATGAGTCCGCCATGACCGCACCGTTCCGTATGCCCGCCGAGTGGTCCGAGCACGAGGGGTGCCTGATGGCCTGGCCCACGCGCACCGACCTGTGGGGCGACGTCCTCGACACCGTGAAGGGCGAGTACGCGGCCGTGGCCCGGGCGGTCGCCGCCTTCGAACCCGTCACCATGGTCGCGCCCCCGGGCTGCGGCGACGACGCCCGCACGTGGTGCGGAGACGGCGTCACCGTCATCGAACTGCCCCTGGACGACTCGTGGTTCCGCGACAGCGCCCCGCTGTTCGTCCTCGACGGCGACGGCCGCCGGGCGGGCGTCGACTTCCGGTTCAACGCCTGGGGCGGCAAGCACGCACCTTTCGACGCCGACGACCGCGTCAGCGCCCTGCTGCTCGACCACCTGGCGGTCGAGCGCATCCACTCCGACATGATCCTCGAAGGCGGAGCGATCACCGTGGACGGCGAGGGCACGCTGATCGCCACCGAACAGTGTCTGCTGCACCCCAACCGGAATCCCGGGATGAGCCGGGCGGACATCGAGGCCGAACTGAAGGCCCGGCTCGGCGTCACCAAGGTGATCTGGCTTCCGTACGGGGGACTTCTCGACACCGAGACCGACGGCCATGTCGACGGCGTCTGCGCCTTCGCGGCTCCCGGCACCGTCGTCGTCTCGCTCCCCGCTGACCCCGCGCACCCCGACCACGCCCGGATGCGGGCCAACCGGGCCGTCCTGGAGGTCACGACCGACGCCCAGGGCCGGCCGCTGACGATCATCGACATCCCGCAGACCGCGGGCGCCGACATCGCCGGAACCGAGGTCGAGGTGTCCTACCTGAACTTCTACCTCGCCAACGGCGGTGTCGTCGTCCCGGTGGCCGGGGGCCCGCAGGACGAGGCCGCGCTCCAGGTGATCGCCGGGGCGTTTCCCGGCCGGAAGGTCGTCGGAGTGACGGCGCCCGCGATCGCGTACGGCGGCGGCGGAGTCCACTGCATCACCCAGCAGATCCCCGCCGCGGGCCCCACGGCGTGAACCCCTCCACCGTCCGGCCGTCGGGCCGGCCGTCCCAGCCCTCTCCGGGCCGCGCGGAAAGAGTGCCACGATGACGCATCCACCCCGGCTCCGCACCGGCGGACGCCGCAGCGGCCGGTACGGCCGGTTCACCGCGCTGACCGGCGCCCTGTCAGCACTCGCGCTGCTGGCGGCCTGTGCCGGACCGCCGGACGGCGCGTCGGACCCCTCCGACGGCTCCTTCGCCCTGTCGCCCGGCACCCCCGGGCCGCCGGGCCGATCGACTCGTTCAGCTGGGCCGTGTACGCCGAACCGCCCACGCTGGACTACACCGTCGCCTTCGACTACCCGCAGAACACGATCCTGTCCAATGTCTGCGAGAGCCTGATGCGCTGGACCCCGGGCCTCACGGTCGAACCGGGCCTCGCCCGCAAGGCGTCCAACCCCGACCCGACCACCTGGGTCTACGACCTCCGCGCGGGCGTCCGCTTCCACGACGGCCGCACGATGACGGCCGACGACGTGGTCCACAGCCTCGGCCGGCAGCGGAACCCGGACAATGCCGCCGCCTGGGCCCAGGTCTTCCAGAACGTCACCGCCGTCAGAAGAACGGGACCCCTCCAGGTCACGGTGAAGCTCAAGAAGCCCGACTCCCAGTTTCCGCAGTACATGGCGACGGCGGCGGGCGTCGTGGCCTCCAAGGCGGGCGTGGAGAAGGCGGGCCGGGACTACGGAACCACCGGCGGCCTCGCCTGCTCCGGCCCCTACGAACTCGGGGCCTGGCACAAGGGCCAGTCGATCGAGCTCGACCGGTTCGACGGCTACTGGGGCACCCCGGCCAAGGCCGGCCACGTGGAGTTCCGTTTCCTCACCGATCCGTCCGCCCGCACCAACGCCCTGCTCAGCGGTGAGGTCGACGGCGGATACCTGATCCCCACCGAGAGCTATGCCCGCCTCAAGAGGAGCGTCACGGGCACCCTCCACTTCGGTGAAGGCCTCAGCACGGTCAACGTCAGCATCACCAACCTGAAAGGCCCGCTCGGCGACGTCCGCGTACGCCGGGCGCTCTCCCTGGCGCTGGACCGGTCCGGGTTCGTCAAGGCCGGCCTCGGCGGGGGCGGCAGCGCCACCACCTCGCTCACCACCCGCGCCGCCTGGGCCCGCGCGGCGGACACGACCCGGAAAGCGGCGTTCGACGGGCTGTCCTCCACGGAGCCGGACCTCGACCGCGCCAAGGCGCTCATCGAGGAGGCCGGCGCCAAGGGCGCGACCCTGACCGTGGCCACCAGCTCCATCGGCCAGGACGTCTCCCTCCTGGCGACCGCCGTCCAGGCGGCGGGCACCCAGATCGGCCTCGACATCCGGCTCAGGTCCATCGCCCCCAACGCCTTCACCGCCCTGTTCACCGACCCGGGCGCACGCGAGGGCATCGACATGTTCCCGCTCACCTACTACCAGTCCATCACCGACCCGCTGGACCTGCTGGCCAACTTCAGGACCGGCGCCTACCTCAACTTCGCCGGATACAGCGACCCGCGCTACGACGAACTCGTCGAACGCGCCACCGCCGCCGACGACCCCTTGCGGCGCACGGCGATCGAGGCGAAGCTCCAGCGCCACGCCGCCGACCGCCTGTTGTGGATCCCGGTCGCCGAGTGGCCCACCTCCGTCTTCCTTAACCGTCGGATCACCGGCGCCCCCACCACCATCGCCTACCTCTACTACCCGTGGGCCGCCGACGTGGGGGCCACGCCATGAACCTCCTGAGATTCGCCGCACGACGGGTGGCGGAGATGGCCGCCACCCTCCTCGCCGCCTCGTTCGTCGTGTTCGGCGCGATGTACCTGGCTCCCGGCAGCCCGGCGAGCTTTCTGCTCACGGGCAGATCGGCCTCGCCCGAAGCCGTCGCCGCGATCAACGCGCAGTACCACCTCGACGACCCGTTCGCCGTCCGCTACCTCCGCTGGCTCGGCGACATGGCGCAGGGCGACTTCGGGCGCTCCCTCACCTACCGCACCGACGTCTCCCGTCTGATCGCCGACCGCCTCCCCACCACCCTGCTGCTGATCGCCATGGCCCTGACCGTCGTCGTGGCCGTCGGGCTGCTCCTCGGCCGGATCGCGGCCGTACGCGGCGGCGCCACCGACGCGGCCGTCCTGATCAGCACCGCGATCGCCGTCGGCACCCCGTCGTTCGTCGCGGCCGTCCTGCTGCAAGGGCTGTTCGCCGTCAAGCTCGGCTGGTTCCCCAGCAGCGGGGCCGGCGACGGCTTCCTCGACACCCTGTGGCATCTCACCCTGCCCGCCGTGGCCCTCGCCCTCTACCTCATCGGCATGCTCGCCCGGGTCACCCGCTCCGCCATGCTCGACGCCCTCGGAGCCGAGCACGTCACCGTCGCCCGCAGCCGCGGGGTGCCCGAACGGCACGTGATCCGCCGCCATGTGCTGCGCAACGCGCTCGGCACCGTGCTGACCACCGGCGGCCTGATCGTGTCGACGCTGCTCGTCTGCACGATCCTCGTGGAGACCGCGTTCAGTATCGGCGGTATCGGCCAGCTCCTCGAACTCGCCACCAGCACGAAGGACTTCCCCACCGTGCAGGCCATCTCCCTGATCATCGTGGCCCTGTTCATGACGGTGAACCTCGTCGTCGACCTGCTGCTCCCGGTCGTCGACCCGCGGATCACCCTCGGTACGAAGGGGGCACCGGCATGACCGTCACCCTCACGCGCAGGCCCGGACTGGCCAAGCTCCGCTCCGCGTCGGCCCGTTCACCGCTCCACGCGCTCTGCCTGGGCGTCGTCGCCCTCGTCGTGCTCGCCGCGCTGTTCGCCCCCTGGCTGGCCCCCTACGACCCCAACGAGGTCGACCTCGGCGACGCCCTCGCCGGCACCGGCGGCGACCACCTCCTGGGCGCCGACACCGCCGGCCGGGACACCCTGTCCCGGCTCCTCGTCGGCGCCCGCGCCTCGCTGCTGGGCCCGCTCGGAGTCGTCGCCTTCTCCACCGTCGTCGGCGTCGCCGTCGGCATGGCCGCCGCCTGGCGGGGCGGCTGGCTCGACTCCGTACTCTCCCGCAGCACGGAACTCGTCTTCGCCTTCCCCGGGCTGCTGCTGGCGATCCTCATCATCTCCGTGTACGGGGAGGGCCTGCTCGCCCCCGTCATCGCCCTGGCCGTGGCCTACCTGCCCTACGTCAGCCGGCTCACCCGCTCCCTCGTCCTCGCCGAACGGATGCGCCCCTACATCAGCGCCTACCAGGTCCAGGGCCACGCCCCTCTCTCCATCTGCGTCCGCCACATCCTGCCCAACATCGCCCCGGTCGTCCTCGCCCAGGCCACCATCAACTTCGGCTACGCGCTGATGGACCTCGCCGGTCTCTCCTTCCTCGGGCTCGGCGTACCCCCGCTCACCCCCGACTGGGGCCGCATGGTCTTCGACGGGCAGACGGCCATCCAGCACGGATACCCCCTGTCCGCGGTCCTGCCGTGCGTCCTGATCGTGCTCACCGTCGTCGCGTTCAACGTGGTCGGCGAGCACTGGGCCGACCGTGTCGCCAGGAGAACCCCATGACCACGACGTACACCCTCGACATCCGCGGGCTGCGCATCACCCTCCCCGGCACCGCACGGCCCGTGCTCGACGGTGTGGACCTGACCGTCGCGGCGGGCGAGACCGTGGCCCTCGTCGGCGAGTCGGGCTCCGGGAAGACCCTCACCTCCCGCAGCGCCCTGCGCCTGCTCCCGCCCGGCGCGCTCGTCGAAGGGACCGTCGCCGTCGCCGGGGAGGACGTCCTCACCATGACCGACGGGCGGGTACGCGCGCTGCGCACGGGGAAGGCCGCCATGATCTTCCAGGACCCGCGAGCGGCCATCAACCCGCTGCGCCGCATCGGCGACTTCCTCACCGAGGGCGTCGTCCTGCCCAAGGTGATGAGCCGGGCCGACGCGACCGCCCGCGCCACCGAACTCCTCCACGCCGTGGGCGTCGACGACTCCGTCCTGGTCAAGTACCCCGGCCAGGTGTCCGGCGGCATGCTCCAGCGCGTCATGATCGCCGGGGCCCTCATGGGCGACCCCTCCCTGCTGCTCGCGGACGAGCCGACCACGGCCCTCGACGTGACCACCCAGGCCGAGGTCGTCGCCCGGCTCCAGCAGCGCTTCGGAACGGGACTGCTGTTCGTCACCCACGACCTCGACCTGGCCGCCACCTTCAGCGACCGCGTCTACGTCATGTACGCCGGGCGGATCGTCGAAAGCGGCCCCGCACAGGAGCTGTTCGCCCATCCCCGCCATCCCTACACGGCGGCCCTGGTCGCCTCCACACCCCGCCTCGACGCGCCCGCCGGCCGGCTCGCCGCCATCGACGGCCGCCCGCCCGATCTGCGGACGCCCCTGACCGGCTGTCCCTTCGCCCCGCGCTGCCGGCTGGCCACGGAAGCCTGCGACCGGGAGGAGCCGGATCTCCGGTCGGCCGCGGACCGGCCCGGACACCGGGCCGCCTGCCACCACAGCGACCACCTCGAAGGGAGTGCCGCCGATGTCTGAGCCCGCGCTCCAGGTCGTGGACCTCACCCGCGCCTACGGAGCCGTACGCGCCGTGGACGGCGTGTCCTTCACCCTGCCCCGGGGCGGTTCCCTCGGCATCGTGGGGGAGTCCGGCTCCGGCAAGACCACCACCGCCCGGATCGTCGTGGGCCTCGAACAGGCCGACTCCGGCGAGGTCGTGGTGGGCGGCAGGCGCCGGCCGGCGACGGTACGCGGACGGGCCGGACGCCTGGCCCGCGCCCGTGAGGTACAGATGGTCTTCCAGGACCCCTACCTCTCCCTCGACCCGAGAACGTCCGTGGAAACGGTCCTGCGCGAGACCCTGCGCCTGCACTTCCCCGACCGGGACCCCGCGCCCCGCGTCCGCGAACTCCTCGACCATGTCGGCCTTCCCGCGCGGGCGGCCGACGCGCGGCCCGGGCAGCTGTCCGGCGGTCAGCGCCAGCGGGTCGCGATCGCACGCGCCCTCGCGGTGGAGCCCGCCGTCCTGGTCCTGGACGAGGCCGTCGCGGCCCTCGACGTCTCCGTCCAGGCGCAGATCCTCAACCTCCTCGCCGACATCCGCGAACAGACCGCTGTCGCCTATCTGTTCATCACCCATGACCTGGGCGTGGTCCGGTGCGTCACCGACGACGTCATCGTGATGCGCCACGGGCGGGTCGTCGAGGCGGGCGTCACCGCCGACGTGCTCGCCGCGCCCCAACACCCCTACACCCGACTGCTCCTGGATTCCGTGCCGCACCCCGGCTGGGACCCGGAACGGATCGCCGCCGCCCGAAGGGCTCTGTGACAGCTCGTCACCGAGCCTTCCGTCCCACCGCCCGCCATCCCTGCGGGCCGACCACAGGAGGCATCACGTGAGCACCAACTCCCCCGCAACTCATCTACATCCGGACCGAACCGGCGCAGATTCCTCGCCGCCGCCGGGCTGGCAGCGGCGGGCGCGGCCCTGGCCGCCGTCCAGAGCCGGGCGGGCGCGGCACCGGCCGCACGGCCCGCCGCCGGCGCCTTCCGCGTCCCCGTCGAGGACGTCCGCCACACCCGTACGTGGATGGCCTGGCCCGACAGCACCGCGATCTGGGGCCGGGGAGGTCTCGCGGGCATCCAGGCCGACATCGCGCTGATCGCCCGCACCATCGCCCGGTACGAGCCGGTCGTCATGTGCGCCAACTCCGCGAGCGCGGCCAAGGCGCGCTCCCTGTGCGGCACATCGGTGACGGTCATCACCTCCATCCCCGTCGACGACTGCTGGATGCGGGACAGCGGCCCGGTGTTCCGCACCGACGGGGCCGGCGGCCTCGACGCGGTGGGCCTCAACTTCAACGGCTGGGGCAACAAGCAGACCCACCGCCAGGACGCGCGCGTCGCGGAGCGGATCGCCTCGTACGTCGGCGTCCCGTTCACCTCCGCCGACTTCGTCGGCGAGGGCGGCGCCATCGAACAGGACGGCGCGGGCACCCTGATGGCGACCCGCAGCAGTCTGCTCAACCGCAACCGCAACCCCGGGATGTCCGAGCGGACGCTCACGGCCGAGATGTGCGAGGCGTACGGCGCCTCGAAGGTCATCTGGTTCGACGGGGTCTACGGGCAGGACATCACCGACAACCACGTCGACGCCACATCCCGCTTTCTCGCCCCGGGCGAGGCCCTCGTCCAGATGCCCCTCGCGACGGACAACGACGCCTACGCCAAGGACGCCCGGCAGCAGCACCGCATCCTCACCGGGTCGACGACCGCCGAAGGCGACCCGATGGACGTGATGCAGCTCCAGGGACCGGACTACGACAAGATCCGCTCCAGCAATCCCGACTTCCTCGCCTCGTACGCCAACTACTACCTGTGCAACGGCGCCGTCATCTGCGCCCACTTCGGCGACTCCCGCGCGGACGCGGCGGCGAAGGCCACGCTGGCCCGCCTCTACCCCGACCGTACGATCGAGCAGCTGAACATCGACCGTCTCGGCACGGGCGGCGGCGGCATCCACTGCGTCACCCAGCAGCAGCCCGTGGCCTGAGGCATGACCTGACGGCGGCGGCCGGGACATCGGCGGGCAGCTCCGCCGGGGTCCCGGCCGCTCGGCGTCAGGCCGCGCCGCCCGTCCCCCGACCGGCCCGGTAGGCCCGCAGGAAGGTCCGTACACCCTCGACGACGAGCGGCCGTACGCGGGTGTCCCGCGCGGCGTTCGCGGAGCCGAGCCGGTCCAGCGCGACGCCGAAGGTCAGCGCCAGGAACTGGTCGGCCGCCAGACGCGGGTCGGGGACATCGAGCAGTCCGGCGTCGGCGAAGGCGGCGAACCGCTCCGCGATCGCCTCGTCAGGAGTGTTCGCCATGGGGTTGTAGTCCTGCTGCGCCAGGTGGCCGGAGTCGGACCGCAGCAGGCGCTGGAGGGTCGTGTACTCCGCCGAGCCGAGCATCTCCGTCGCGATGCACATCGAGAACGCGACCAGGGCGTCCTCCAGTCCGGCAGCCTCCGTCCGGTCCGTCAGGGTCTCGTCGAGCGTGCGCCGGACCGTCGTGACCAGCGCGTCGCCGACGGAGTCGACGACCGCCCGCAGCAGGGTGCGCTTGTCGCCGAAGTAGTCGTAGACCGTCCGCTTGGACACCTCGGCCCGGGCGGCGACCGCGTCGACGCTGGACCGGTCGAAGCCGTCGGCGAGGAACAGTTCCCGGGCCGCGGTGAGGATCGCGGCCCGCTTCTGAGCGGACCCCTCGCGCAGGGTCTTGGTGGTCGGCATGGGCTCATCCTAACGGAACTACACTGCACGGTGTAGTGTAGTTCGGGTTCGGTGCGTGCCGTACCCGTACAGCCGTGTGCGGCCACTCCGTCCTGTCGGCCAGCTCCTGTCGGCCAGCTCCTGTCGGCCCTGATGGCCCTGATGGCCGGGCCGCGACGGAAAGGACGTCCATGACCACGACCCACGCTCCCGCGCGCCCCATCGGGAAGGCCGCCGTCGGAGCCCTCGGCGCCCTGGCGGTCGCCACCGGGGCTCTGGAATCGGTGGTGACGCCGACGCTCCCGCTCCTCCAGCGCGAGCTGGACATGAGCCCCGCCGAAGGGGCGTTGCTCAGCATCGTGCTCCTGGTCACCGGTGCGCTCATCACGCCGATCGCGGGCACCTTAGGCGACCGCTACGGCGGGAAACGGGTCGTCGTCCGGCTGATGGCGGTGGTCTGCGCCGGCGGTCTGGTCTCCGCTCTGGCGCCGAATCTGCCGGTACTGCTGCTCGGCCAGGTGCTGCAGGGGGCGATGGTGGGGGCGCTGCCCCTGTCGTTCATCCTCGTGCGCGCACACCTGCCCGCCGGGGAGTCCAAGGTCGCCATCGGAGTGGTCAGCGGGCTGTTCGTGGGCGGCGCGATGGCGGGAACGCTGGCGGCCGGGCCTGTCGCCGAAGGGCTGTCCCGGCACTGGATGTTCGCGCTGCCGACGTTCGCCGTCGTCGGCGCCACGGTGCTGGTGCACCGGCTGATGCCGAACGATCCGCCGCGCCGCTCGGACGGCGCCGGGATCGACTGGCCCGGCCTGGTCCTCCTGAGCGGCACGCTCGTCACGCTGATGCTCGTCCTCGGCCTGGGGGCCGACCTCGTTGCTCAACCCCTCGTGCTCCTCGGGCTCGTCGTGCTGCTGGCCGCCTTCGGGGCCGGCTGGGTGGCCGTCGAGCGCCGTGCGGCCTCGCCGATGGTCGATCTGCGCATGCTGACCCGGCCCGCGGTGGGGAAGTCGTGTGTGCTGACGTTCCTGATCTGCGTGGGCACTTCGGCGGCGACCTATCTCGTCCCGCAACTCTTCGCGGTCCCCGTCGGCGCCTACGGATTCGGGGCGAGCGCCACCGCGATCGGCTTCTTCCTGCTGCCCGGCGCCCTGGCCGCGTCGCTGGCCGGCCCGATCAGCGGTATCGGCGTGCGGCGGCTCGGCTCGCGGGCCGTGGTCACCGCCGGGGTGCTGCTCATGACCACCGGCCTGCTCGGCCTGGCGGCAGCCCACACCGAGATCTGGCACCTCGTCGTCGGCAAGGCGCTGGTCGCGCTCGCCAACGGGCTCTGCGTCACGGCAATGGTGACCAGGACCGCCACCTCCGTCGACCTCGGGGACACCGGCATCGCCACCGGTCTCGTCCTGGTGACCCGCGTGATCGGTTTCGCCGTGGGGGTGCAGGTCACCGGGGCGATCCTCACCGCCGGAACGCCCGCCGGGTCGAAGATCCCGGCCGAGTCGGCCTTCGTCGCCGGCTTCGTCCTGGCCGCCGCCGTCACGGCGCTGTCCCTGCTGGTCGTCCGCACCATGAGCGAAGGAGCCAAGGAATGATCCGCACCGATGAGTTGAGGGACGTCCCCGGCGGCCGGAGGCGTACGGTCCTGATATCCGGGGCCAGTATCGCGGGGCCCGCCCTCGCGTTCTGGCTGAACCGCTACGGGTTCGCCGTCACGGTGGTCGAGAAGGCGCGGGCGCTCCGCGACGGCGGCTACCCCATCGACGTACGCGGCACCGCGCTCGACGTCGTCCGGAGGATGGGGATCCTGCCCCGACTGCGGGACGCGCACATTGATCTGCGCCGGCTGACCTTCCTGGACGAGGGCGGCGCCGAGGTGGCCTCGATCGCCCCGCACACCGTCACCGGTGGTGTCGCAGGGGCGGACCTGGAGGTACGGCGCGGAGCCCTGGCCGACGCCCTTCACTCGGCGGTCCGGGACGACGTGGAACTCCTCTTCGACGACTCCATCGACACGCTCGACCAGCACCGACACGGGGTCGACGTCACCTTCCGCCGGGGCGGCGGCCGGACGTTCGACCTGGTGGTCGGCGCGGACGGACTGCACTCCCGCACCCGAGGGCTGGTGTTCGGCCCCGAGGAGCGGTTCCACCGGTACCTCGGCTACAGCTTCGCCGGATTCACCCTGCCCAACACCTTCGGGCTCGTCCGCGAGACCACGATGTGGAGTGCCCCCGGCCGGGCAGCGGTGTTGTACGCCGTGGGGGACGGCGACGACGTGCACGGCTTCCTCAACTTCGCCCGTCCACAACCCCCTTGGCCGCCTTCGGCGACCCGGAGGCCCAACGGGACCTGGTGGAGGCGGTCTTCGCCGACGCGGGGTGGGAAGTCCCGGGCATGCTCGCCGCGATGCGCACGGCGGACGACCTGTTCTTCGACGTGGTCAGCCAGATCCGCATGCCCCGCTGGTCCGACGGCCGGGTCGCGCTGGTGGGCGACGCCGCGTACGCGCCCTCGTTCCTGACCGGCCAGGGCTCCAGCCTCGCGCTCGTCGGCGCGTACATGCTCGCAGGTTCCCTGGCGGCCGAACGGGACCACAGGGCGGCGTTCACCGCCTACGAACGCGACAGCCGTCCGTTCGTGACCCTCAACCAGGACCTGGTCGGCACGGGCGACGCCCTGCTGTTCCCCACCACCGCCGAGGCCCTTGAGGAGCGCAACGCCCTGCTGCGCGGTCTCGCCGCCACGCCCCCGGCGACGGAGGGGCGGCCGGCCCACGCGGCCCTGGCCCTGCCCGAGTTCACGCCGACGGCGGCATTGTCCTCGGGCCGGACCGATGTATAGCCTGGGCAATGGCATGTGACATTGCACCTGGAGGTGGCGGTGGACGTCGTGATCATCGGCGCGGGCATCGTGGGCGCAGCCTGCGCGTTCCACGCCGCCTCCGCCGGCCTCGGTGTCACGGTGCTCGACCGGGGCCCGGTCGGCGCGGGCACCACCAGCCGGGGGAGGGCAACATCCTGCTCTCCGACAAGGAGCCCGGCCCGGAGCTGGAGCTGGCCCGGCTCAGCCGTGACCTCTGGGACGAGGCGGGCAAGGAACTCAGCCCGGGGGAAGTCGAGTTCGAGAACAAAGGCGGGCTGGTCGTCGCGAGCACCCCTGACGGCCTCGCCGCCCTGCACGCGTTCGCCGCACGCCAGTCGGCGGCCGGAATCCAGACCGAACTGGTCGACAGCCTCCACGAGTTCGAACCGCACATCGCACCCGGCCTCCCCGGCGGCGTCCACTACCCGCAGGACGCCCAGGTGCAGCCCGTCCTCGCGGCGGCCGGTCTGCTGCGGGCCGCCGTCCGGCGCGGAGCCCGGGTGCGTACCGGCGAGGCCGTCGCCGCCGTCACCGGAGCCGACGGTCGGATCGACGGAGTCCGTACGGCCGACGGCGCGGTGCTGACCGCCGACGCCGTGGTCAACGCGGCCGGAACGTGGGGCGGCGAGGTCGGCCGCCGCCTCGGTGCCCCCGTCGAGATCCTGCCGCGCCGGGGCTTCGTCCTGGTCACCGAACCGCTGCCGCCGATGATCCGGCACAAGGTCTACTCCGCCGACTACGTCGCCCATGTCGCCTCCAGCGACGAGGGCCTGGAGACCTCGTGCGTCGTCGAGGGCACCCGCGCCGGCACCGTCCTGATCGGAGCCAGCCGCGAGCGCGTCGGCTTCGACACCGCGATGAACCCGGCCGTGGTGGCCCGGCTCGCCGCGCAGGCGTGCCGCCTCTTCCCGTTCCTTCGCGACGTCCATCTGATCCGCGCCTACCGGGGGTTCAGGCCGTACTGCCCCGACCACCTGCCGGTCGTCGGCCCGGACCCCCGGGTCCCCGGCGTCCTCCACGCATGCGGCCACGAGGGCGCGGGCATCGGTCTCGCCCCCGGGACCGGCGCCCTGATCACCGCCCAGTTGCTCGGCCGTCCGTGGCGCGGAGCCGATCCGGCCGCCCACACCGGCCTCCTGCCCGACCGATTCCTCACGACCGGAGGTGTGCCGAAGTGACCCGAGCGGCCGCGGAGACCGACATACCCACCGCACCCGGACTGACCGTGGACGGCGAACCCCTGGCGTTCGTCCCCGGGCAGACCCTGGCCGCCGCGCTCGTCGCCTCGGGCCGGGTCGCCTGGCGGACCACCCGGGGCGGGCAGCGGCCCCGGGGCGTCTTCTGCGGGATCGGCGTCTGTTACGACTGCCTGGTCACCGTCGACGGAAAGCGCGGGCAGCGCGCCTGCCTGGTGCAGGCCCGCGCGGGCATGGCCGTCGCGACGGGGGAGGGCGACGATGTCTGAGCCCCGAAAGCCCGTCGATCTCGTGGTGGTGGGCGCCGGACCCGCCGGTATGGCGGCCGCGGTCACCGCCCTGGACGGCGGGCTGCGGGTCGCCCTCGTCGACGCGGGCCCCGCGCCGGGCGGCCAGTTCTGGCGCCACCCCCGGACCACGCCCGCGAGGGCCTTCCCACCGATGATCTGCACCACGACCTGCGCACCTACCGGGCGCTGCGCGCCGCCCTGGCCCTCCACGAGCGCACCGGACGGCTCACGCTCCTGCTCGACCACCCCGTCTGGACCACGGCCCGCACGGCGGACTGTTTCACCGTCCACGCCGTGGACCGAAGCAGGCCGCCCGAGGAGCGGACCGTCGTGCTGCGCGCACCGGCCCTGCTCGTCGCGACGGGTGCCTACGACCGTCAACTCCCCTTCCCCGGCTGGGATCTGCCCGGCGTCCTCACCGCCGGCGGACTCCAGTCGCTGCTCAAGGGCGGGGGAGTGGTGGCGGGCCGGCGTGTGGTCCTCGGCGGCACGGGCCCCTTCCTGCTGCCCGTCGCCGCCGCCCTCGCCGCACGCGGGGCGGAGGTCGTCGCGGTGTGCGAGGCGGCGGCCCCCGCGGCCTGGCTGCGCCACCCCGCACCCCTGCTGCGTAACCCCGCCAAGTGGGCCGAAGCCGCCGGCTACGCGGGCACGCTGGCCCGGCACCGGATCCGGGTCCGCACCCGCACCGGCATCGTCGGCGCCGAAGGGGAGGAGCGGGTCGCCGTCGTACGCACCGCCTCCCTGGACGCCGACGGGGCACCGCTCCCGGGTACCGAGCGGCGCATCGAGGCCGACACCGTGGGCGTCGGCTGGGGCTTCGTCCCCCAGCTCGATCTGCTGCTCCCGCTCGGCTGCGACCTCGCCGACGCGGGCGACGGCACCATGGCCGCCGCCGTCGACACCGGACAGCGCACCACCGTTCCGCGCCTCTACGCGGCGGGCGAGACCTGCGGGGTCGGCGGAGCGGCGCTCGCGCTGAGCGAAGGACGCGTGGCGGCCGTCTCGGTGCTCACCGACCTCGCCGCGCCGGGCCGGCCGGGCCTCCGCGCCCTGGCCGCGGAGCGCCGGGCGGTGGCCCGGCACCGCGCCTTCGCCCGCGCTCTGGCCCACCCCGTGCCGCGGAACTGGCCCGCCTGGCTGACCGACGACACCACGGTCTGCCGGTGCGAGGAGGTCACCGCCGGGGCGGTCCGCGCCGCCCGCGCCGACGGCTCGGCAGCCGACCACCGGCAGGTCAAACAGCTGACCAGGGCGGGCATGGGCTGGTGCCAGGGCCGGATGTGCGGGCCCGCCGTGCACGGCCTCGTCGCCGCCCGTGCCGAGCCCTACACCCCCGCCGAACGGCTGATCGCGACCCCGGTCACCCTCGGCGCGCTCGCCGATTCGGCCCAGCCCTCCACCGGCGACACCCCGTCCGAACCCACCTGAGGAGTCCCCATGAACCGCGTGGACCGCACGGCCCCCGCCCGCACGCCCTGGCACGGTGTCATCGTCGCGACGAGCCTCCCGTTCGGCCGGGACCTCGCCGTCGACCACGGCGCGTACGGGGACAACGTCGCCCGGCTCGCCGAACAGGGCCTGCACGGCGTCGCCCCGAACGGGTCGCTGGGCGAGTACCAGACCCTGACGTACGAGGAACGCGACCGGGTCGTCGAGACCGCCGTCGCCCACGCCCCCGAGGGCTTCACCGTGATGCCGGGCGTCGGCGCGTACGGCGCGATCGAGGCGAGGCGGCACGCGCTCTTCGCCAGGGACGCGGGCTGCCAGGCCGTCATGTGCCTGCCGCCCAACGCCTACCGGGCCGACGACCGCGCCGTCCTGGAGCACTACGCGATGGTCGCCTCCGCCGGACTCCCCGTCACCGCCTACAACAACCCCATCGACACCAAGGTCGACCTGCGTCCCGAGCTGCTGGCCAAGCTGTACGCCGAGGGGTTCATCGTGGGCGTGAAGGAATTCTCCGGGGACGTCCGCAGGTGCTACGCCATCAACGAACTCGCCCCCGGGCTCGACCTGATCATCGGCACCGACGACACCCTCCTCGAAGTCGCCGTCGCCGGGGCCAAGGGCTGGGTCGCCGGATACCCCCAGGTCTTCCCGCGCGCCTGCCTCGACCTCTACGACGCCGCACTGGCCGGCGATCTCACCACCGCGCTCCCGCTCTACCGCCGGCTCCACTCCGTACTGCGCTGGGACAGCAGGACCGAGTTCGTCCAGGCGATCAAGCTCGGCCAGGACATGACCGGCCGGACCGGCGGCCTCTGCCGGCCACCCCGGCAGCCCTTGGACCCGGAGACCGAGGCCGTCGTACGTTCCGCCACTCAGGCCCTCATCGACGCGGGGGTGAACTGACATGCGCTCCACGGTCTGTTACCACGCCGTCGACTCGCACACCGAGGGCATGCCGACCCGGGTGATCACCGGCGGGGTGGGCGTTCTTCCGGGTGCGACCATGGCCGAGCGGCGTGAGCGGTTCATGGCCGAACGGGACGGGCTGCGCACCCTGTTGATGTGCGAGCCGCGCGGGCACGGAGCCATGTCCGGCGCGATCCTCCAGCCCCCGACCCGGCCGGACGCGGACTTCGGCGTGCTGTTCATCGAGGTCTCCGGCTGTCTGCCCATGTGCGGCCACGGCACCATCGGCGTGGCGACGGTCCTGGTGGAGACGGGCATGGTCGAGGCGGTCGAGCCGGAGACCCTGATCCGCCTCGACACCCCCGCCGGCCTCGTCACGGCACGGGTCGCCGTGCGCGACGGCCGCGCGGAGTCCGTCACCCTGGAGAACGTCGCCTCCTACAGCCACGCGCTGGACCAGGTCGTGGAGGTGGCGGGGTTCGGTCCGGTCCGTTACGACATGGCGTACGGCGGTAACTTCTACGCGATCGTGCGCACCGAGGACCTCGGCATCCCTTTCGAACGGGCGGAGAAGGGCCGGCTGCTCAGGGCGGGCCTCGCCGTCATGCGGGCGGTCAACGAGCAGAACCCGGTGGTCCACCGGGAGAACCCCGCGATCGACGTCTGCCACCACGTCTATCTGGAGGCCCCCGGCTCCTCCGCCGAGCACTCCCGGCACGCCATGGCGATCCATCCCGGCTGGTTCGACCGCTCGCCCTGCGGGACGGGAACCAGTGCCCGGATGGCCCAACTGCACGCGCGGGGACTACTGAAGACGGAGCAGGACTTCGTCAACGAGTCCTTCATCGGCTCCCGATTCACCGGCCGGATCCTGGGCGAGAGCACGGTCGGCGGTCTGCCCGCCGTCCTGCCCTCCGTCACCGGCCGCGCCTGGATCACCGGGACCGCGCAGTATCTGCTCGACCCGACCGACCCCTACCCGGAGGGATTCACCATGTGACCGCCGGTCCGCACACCCGGTGGCGTTATTCAACTCCCGGTGTTCCGCGACGACTTCGGCGTCAGCGCGCACCGAGCCTGCTGGACGGGGCCGCGCGTTCGGCATCCCGCTTCCGGGCCGCCCACAGGGTCCGCACATGCGCGAGATGGCGGCGCATGTGCTCCTCGGCCGCTTCCGCGTCGCCCTCGATCATGATGTCCAGGAGCGCGGTGTGCTCCTGTGCGGAACCGACCAACGACCCTTTCTGGGACAGGTCGGTGAGCCCGTACAGCCGGGAGCGCTTGCGCAGGTCGGCCACCGTCTCGACGAGACGCGCGTTCCCCGCGAGGGCGAGCAGGTCGAGGTGGAAGCGGCGGTCCGACTCCAGGTAGCCGATCAGGTCGCCCCGCTGGGCGGCGGCCACGATCTCCTCGGCCACCGGGCGCAGCGCCTCCAACTGCTCGCGGGAGGCGGTGCGGGTCACGTGGCCGATGGTGGGGATCTCGATGAGCGAGCGGATCTCGGTGTACTCGTCCAAATCGCGCTCGGAGAGCTCGGTGACCCGGAAACCCTTGTTGCGCACCGCCTCGACCAGGCCCTCCCGGGCCAGGTCCAGCATGGCCTCGCGCACGGGTGTGGCGGAGACGCCGTACTCGGCGGCCAGGGTGGGCGCGGAGTAGATCACGCCGGGCTGGAGTTCCCCCGCTATCAGTCCGGCCCGCAGGGCGTTGGCCACCTGGTCGCGCAAATGCTCCTGCACCGAGATGAGTTTGCGGGACTTCAGCTCACTCATGCGTTCCCCTTCAGATATGTCACCGCACCATACAATGTCACGTTGCGCGGTGAGTCCGCCTCCTTCCCTCCTCTTTCTGCCGCCTGCGACTTTCCCGGAACGGGCAGTCCCGGGGCGGAGTTCGGTCAGGGGCCTTCCCGGTGAAGTGTGACCTGTGCCATTGTACATGTCACAGAGCGTGGACATGCCAAGTCCGGGCGTCGACCCCATCCCGTCCGGCCGGCAGCACGGCATGACGACATCCCCGAGCCGCGCCCTGTCCGTCCCATCGGTCACGCGAGCGCGTGGCCCGATCCCGCATGGGAGGAAACACGACGTGAGAACCACACTCGTCCGCCGAGGTGTGGGTGCCGTTCTGCCGCTGGCTCTGGCCGGGGCGATGGGCGTCGCGCTGCTCGCGCAGCCGGCCCAGGCGCAGCCGAACTCCCCCTCGGCCGCCACGGCATCGAACGCATCGCAACCGACCCGCACCGTCGGCCCGGCCGACCCCGCGCCGCAGGCGCGGCAGTCCTCCGCGCCGGACACCGGTCACCGGACCGAGGACCGGCGACCGGTGTCCCAGCTCCCCCGCTGAGCGCCGACAAGTCCGCCCTCAGGGAGGCGTACGGCGACCACGGCGCCCCGTCATCGGCGAAGGCCGCCGCCTGCGACCCGGCCGACTTCACCGGCCGCACCGGGGCCGAACTGGTGCGCCAGATCAAGGCGTCCACCACCGACTGCGTGAACACGCTGTTCGGCCTGACGGGCAACAACGCCCGACTCGCCTTCCGTGAAGCCCAGATGACCTCGGTGGCGTTCGCGCTGCGCGACAACGCCGCCTACTACCCGGGTGACGGGAGCACCGGCACTCCGCAGCTCGTGCTCTACCTCCGGGCCGGGTACTACGTGCAGTGGTACAACCCCGATGTCGTCGGCCCGTACGGCAGCGCCCTGCGGACCGCCATCCGCTCGGGTCTCGACAGCTTCTTCGCGAGCCCCCGCTCGCGTGACGTCACCGACGAGAACGGCGAGACGCTGTCCGAGGCGGTCGTCCTGATCGACAGCGCCCAGGAGAACGCCCGCTATCTGAACGTCGTCAAGCGGATGCTCGCGGACTACGACTCCTCCTGGAACGGCCTCTCGCGGATGCTCGCCGCGGTCAACGGCGTGTACACGGTGACCTTCCGGGGCCATCAGGTGCCCGCGTTCGTCAATGCCGTCGAGGCGGACCCGAGCCTCCTCGACTCGCTGCACCGCTTCGCCGCCGACCACCTCTCCCTGCTCGACGGCGACCACGCTTACCTCACCTCCAACGCGGGTCGGGAGCTGGGCCGTTTCCTCCAGTACCCGAGCCTGCGGGGCAAGGCCCGGCCCCTGGCCGCCGACCTGCTCGGCCGCAGCTCCATCACCGGCCCCACCGCCCCGCTCTGGGTGGGAACAGCGGAGATGGCCGACTACTACGACCGCGCGAACTGCTCCGCGTACGGCGTCTGCGACCTTCAGGAACGCCTCAAGCGGGAGGTCCTGCCGGTTCGTCATACCTGCGGCCCGGGTATCCGCATCCTCGCCCAGCAGATGACGTCCGCCGAGCTGAGCGCGTCCTGCACCAGCCTCATCGGGCAGGACGCCTACTTCCACCGGATCGCCAAGGACGACGGACCGGTCGCCGACGACCACAACACCAGCATCGAGGTGATCGCCTACGACTCCAGCGCGGACTACCAGACGTACGCCGGCGCGATGTACGGGATCGACACCAACAACGGCGGCATGTACCTGGAGGGCGACCCCTCCGTCGAGGGCAACCAGCCGCGCTTCATCGCCTACGAGGCGGAGTGGCTGCGGCCGGACTTCCACATCTGGAACCTCAACCACGAGTACACGCACTACCTCGACGGCCGCTTCACCCTGTACGGCGACTTCGCCGCGGGCATGAGCACCCCCACCGTCTGGTGGGTGGAGGGCTTCGCGGAGTACATCTCCTACCACTACCGGGGCGAGCCCTACACCGCGGCGATGACCGAGGCGGGCCGAGGCACCTACGCCCTGAGCACGCTCTTCGGCACGGACTACAGCCACGACACCACCCGCGTGTACCGCTGGGGCTACCTCGCCGTGCGGTACATGCTGGAGAAGCACCCCGCCGACATGGACACGGTGCTCGGCCACTACCGCACCGGACAGTGGGCGGCCGCCCGTACTCACCTCACCAGCACCATCGGCACCCGCTACGACAGCGACTTCCGGACCTGGCTGGCGGGGTGTGCGGCCGGTGACTGCGGTGACGGCTCCACCACCCCGGTCACCGAGTGCACCGACCCCGACCCCCGCGCCCTGGGCGAGAACTGCCGTCGCGGCAACCTCTCCGCCACCACCGGCGACTACGCCTACCACTACCTGTACATCCCGGCCGGCACCGAGCAGCTGAAGATCACCGTCAGCGGCGGCACCGGCGACGCGGACCTCTACTACAGCGGCACCGGCTGGGCCACCACCGCCTCCCACACCAGCCGCGCCACCGGTCCCGGCAACACCCACACCCTGACCGTCACCGACCCGCCCGCCGGCGCCCACTACATCAGCCTGCACGCGGTGAGCACCTTCGCCGGAACCACCGTCACGACCGCCTACTGATCCACCCGCCGCACCTCCGGCCGGGGCCGGGCGCCACGCGCGCCCGGCCTCGCTGTCAGTGCCTCCCCATAAAGTCGAAGACATCGCCCGGGGAACCCCCGGGGGGTTCGGGGAACACCGGAGAAGGAGCACTGCCATGTCCGCCAACAGGATCCAGCACAAGGTGAATCACGTCGCTCTGGTCGTGGACGCCTCCGGTTCGATGTACCAGCACCAGGGTCAGCTGATCCGCGTCGTCGACGAGTTCGTGGCAGGACTGAAGGCCGAGTCGGACAGCCTCGGCCACGAGACCCGGATCAGCCTCTACTCCTTCGACCACCGGGTGGAGAACCTGGTCTGGGACATGGATGTGAAGCACCTGCCGTCGATGCGCGGGCTGTACAAGGTCAACAACGGCGCGACGGCGCTGATCGAGGCCTCGCTGAAGTCCCTGGACGACCTGGGCCACATCTGGGAGGAGTACGGCGAGCACAGCTTCCTCCAGATCGTCGTGACGGACGGCGAGGAGAACGCCTCCGGCGGCGACCGGCGCCACGACGGCGACATGACCATCCTCGGCCCCTGGCTCGACCGGATCACCGCGAAGATGAACGGGCTCCCGGGACACTGGACCTCCGCGATCCTCGTGCCGAACTCCCTGGCCAAGCGCACCGCCCAGAACTACGGCTTCCCGGCCGGCAACATCGCGATCTGGGACGCGGACTCGCAGAAGGGCGTCGAGGACGCGATCGGCACCGTGCGCGCCGCCGCCACCAGCTTCCTGCGCGGCCGGGAGCAGGGCGTGCGCGGCACGAAGAACCTGTTCGCCGTCGGCCAGGACATATCCGTGGACGACGTGCGGGCCACCCTCGAACCGGTCGCGGCCGACAAGTACCGGCTGCTGAAGGTCGACAAGGAGATGGAGATCCGCGCCTTCGTCGACTCGCACCCGGGCGTCAGTTACGAACGCGGCTCCTGCTACTACCAGTTGGGCTCCCGTGTCCAGGTACAGCCCGACAAGGAGGTCATCGTCGTCGAGAAGGCCACCGACCGCGCCTACACGGGCGAGGCGGCGCGCAACCTCCTGTTCGGCGCCGGAGTGCGCGGGACCGTCTCGGTGAAGGCGGGCAACAACCCCAAGCTGGAGGTCTACGTCCAGAGCCGTTCGGTGAACAGGAAGCTCAAAGCCGATACGCGTCTGCTCATCATGCTCTGACCACGGACGGGCGTTCAGCCCGAGGCCGCCGGGGCCGAGGTGTCCGTCGCGACCGACACCGCGAGGAGGCCCAGCGCGGTGCCCATCAGATAGCGCTGGGCGCGTAGCCAGGAAGGGCGCCGGGCGAGGAAGACGGCGATCGCTCCCGCCGCGAGGACGATGCCCAGATTGACGGTGAGGGCCACCACGATCTGGACGGAGCCCAGCACGAAGCCCTGGAGGAGGACGTTTCCCGCCTCCAGGCTGATGAACTGCGGGATGAGGGAGAGATACATGATGGCGATCTTCGGGTTGAGCAGATTCGTCATCAGCCCCATCGTGAACAGCCTGCGCGCGGAGTCGTGCGGCATCTCCTTGGGCGCGAAGACGGAGACGCCCCCGGGCCTCAGAGCCGTCCAGGCCAGATAGGCCAGGTAGCCGGCCCCGGCCAGTTTCACCGCCACGTACAGCTCGGGCACCGCGAGGAAGACCACCGACAGACCGAGATTCGTGGCCACCAGATAGACGAGGAAACCCACGGCCACACCGCCGAGGGAGACCACCCCGGCGCGTCGCCCCTGGGTGATGCTCCGGGAGACGAGATAGATCATGTTCGGCCCCGGCGTGAGCACCATGCCGAGGGCGATCATCGAGACGCCCAGCACTCCGCTCAGTTCAACCATGCTTGTCCGCCGCCCTGTTCATGTCTCGGTCCCGACCGCATCGCCCGGTCCCGCCCCGTTGCTCGGTGCAATCGGAGTCTAGGTTCGTCTTTCGGCTCGGTTCAATAGCGGACATTGCACTCGGTGCAATCATGTGCTTCGATGCGGCCGACCAAGGAGGTGAAGCCCGTGAAGGACTTCCGGTCCGTCGCGGACGCCGTCGCGGCGGAGATCGCGTCCGGCCGGCTCGGACCGGGGGAACGCCTGCCGCCGCAGCGGGAGTTCGCCCGGCTCCACGCCATCGCCGACTCCACCGCGTCCCGCGTCTACCAGGAGCTGGCCCGCCGGGGCCTCACCGTCGGCCACGTCGGCAGGGGCACGTTCGTCGCGGCCGCGCCCGGCGCTCCCGCCCCGGCCCCCGCCCTCTCCGAGCCCGCCGCCCACCGCGTCGACCTGGAGCTCAACCACCCCGTCGTCCCCGAACAGGCCGGGCTGCTCGCCGCGGGCCTGGAGAAGCTGGTGCGCTCCGACGACCTGGAGTCGGTGCTCCGCCCGGTCGGGCCCGCCGGTACGCCCGCAGCCCGTGAGGCGGCCGCCGGCCTCCTGGCGCGGGGCGGCCGGCGGCCCGACCCGGAACGTGTCCTGTTCGCCGGAAACGGCCGGCAGGCCATCTCCGCCGTTGTCGCCGCACTGACCCGGCCGGGGGCCCGGCTGGGCGTCGAGGAGTTCACCTATCCGGTGCTGAATACCATCGCCGCCCGGCTCGGCGTCACCCTCGTACCGCTGGCCATGGACGAGGACGGGCTGATCCCCGAGGCGGTGGAGGAGGCGCACCGCGTCGAACCGCTGCACGCCGTCTACGTACAGCCGGTCCTGCACAACCCGCTGTCGCTCACCATGCCCGCCCGGCGGCTCGACCAGCTGGCCGACGTGCTGCTGGCATCGGGGATCCACGCGATCGAGGACGCCGTCTGGGCCTTCCTCCGGAACGACCTGCCGTCCCTCGCCGCGCGGGCCCCCGAGCACACCGTCCTCGTCGACAGCCTCTCCAAACGGCTCTCCCCGGGACTGTCCCTCGGGTTCGCCGTGGCCCCCGCGGCGCTGGAGAGCCGGGTCACGGCGGCCGTGCGCTCCGGCGGGTGGACCCCCATGCGGTTCCCCCTGGAGGCGATGGTGCGGTGGCAGGAGGACGGCGCCGTCGCCACGCTCGTACGGGCCAAACAGCGAGAGGCCGGGGCGCGTCAGGAGATCGCGCACCGCCACCTCGGGACCTTCCGCACCCGCAGCGACCCGTCCTCGTACCACCTCTGGTGGGAGCTGCCCGCCCCCTGGCGCTCCGACACCTTCGTCGCCGCCGCCGCGCGGCACTCCATCGCGGTGACCCCGGCCGCGGCGTTCGCCGCCGGCCGCCCCCGTGGCCCGCACGCGATCCGCCTCGGCCTGGCGTCCCCCACCAGGGAGGTGCTCTCCCGGACCCTCGCGGCCCTGGCCGGCCTCGCCCGGTCCGCTCCGGACGACTTCGCCGGGGACTGACGGCGGGGCCCGGGCCTCAGGGCGCCCCGTCGCCGCGCTCCGCGACCTCCTCCAGGAGCCCGTCGAGATCCTTCAGCCGCTCCAGGCCCTTCACCGCTCTGGCCATCCGGTGGTTGGAACTCAAGGACTCGCGGTGGCGGTGGAGGAAGGCCCAATAGCCCGCCGTGTAGGGGCAGGCGTGCTCGCCGGTGCGGTCGGTGGGGCGGTAGGCGCAGGGCTTGCACAGGTCGCTCATCTTGTTGATGTAGGCGCCACCGGAGGTGTACGGCTTGGTCGTCATCCGGCCGCCGTCCGCGTACTGCGACATGCCGACGACATTGGGCAGCATCACCCAGTCGTAGCCGTCGACGAAGCACCGGTGGAACCAGTCGGTCACGGCGGCCGGGTCCCAGCCGTCCTGGAGGGCCCGGCTGCCCAGCACCATCAGCCGCGGGATGTGGTGCGTCCAGCCGGTGTCGCGGACCTGGGCCAGTACGGTGGAGAGGCAGTTCGCGGTGACCGCGTCGGCGTCCAGGTCGAGGAACCAGTCGGGCAGCGGAGCCCGGTGGCGCAGCGCGTTGCGGCCCCGGTACTCCTCGCCGAAGTGCCAGTACAGCTGCCACACGTACTCCCGCCAGCCCGCGATCTGCCGGACGAAACCCTCGACGCTGTTGAGCGGCGCCTCGCCCGTGCGCCACGCCTGCTCGGCCCGCTCCACGCACTCGGCGGGGTCCAGGAGCCCCAGGTTGAGCGGGACGGACAGCAGGCTGTGGCTCATCACGGGGTCGGCCGCGAGCATCGCGTCCTCGTACCGGCCGAAGTCACCGAGTCGCTGGGCGATGAAGCGCCGTAGCGCGGCCAGCGCCTCCCGCCGGGTGACGGGGAAGCGGCGGGGGCCGTCGCGGCCGACGAATGTGACCTCGCCGGCCCGTTCCCAGCGGTCGAGGTCGTGGCGCACCTCGTCGTCGATCCCGTCCTCGTGCGGGCGGTAGGGCGCGGGGACGTCCAGAGTCCTCGCGCCCTTGGGCGGCGGCTCGCGGTTGTCGTGGTCGAGGTTCCACGTTCCGCCGGCCGGTTCGTCGCCGTCCATGAGCAGCTCGTGCTCCCGGCGCATCCACCGGTAGAAGCCCTCCATCCGCAGCCGGTCGCCCCCGTGCTCCTTCGCCCACGCCCCGAACTCCTCCCGCGCCAGCAGAAAGCCCCGGGCCGGAAGTACGTCGATGCCGTCCCGGGCGGTCACGAAGTCCAGCGCGGCCCGGGAGGTCGGGTGACAGACCGTCAGAGGGTCGCCCCCACCGCCGAAACCCGCCTCCGCCAGCCCTTCCGTATAGGTCCGGGCCTTGACGTAGCGGACCCGGTCGCCCAGTTCGGCCGCCCGGTGCCGCATCGCGGAGAGAACGAGATGGGCCTTGGCCCGGTGGAAGCGGCGCCGGCGCAGGACGGACCGCGCCTCGATCATCAGGAGGGGGGCGTGGGCGTCCGGGCCGCCGTGACGCGGGTCCAGGAAGTGGGGGCCGAGCTGGTCGCCGAAGAGCCAGTGAGTGCGTGGTGCCATGAGGTGCGTCTGTCCTGCCGTCGGAGGTCCCGCCCCCGCCACGCTAGGGACGGCGGGGACGGCTCCCGCGACGCCACGCCGCGCACACGGGCAAAGGCACGTGCGGTCGGCGGTGCGTTCGGCGACGCCCGCTCAGGCCGTCGCGGCGGGTGCTGCCTCGGACCGGCGGTCTCAATCTCCGTGCCACCCGCATCGCCCCGCAAGATCGCCTCCCCGGGTTGACTTCATACCCCTGGGGGGTATCTTGGATGGCGAGTGGTCGCGATCCGGCGGCCTTGACGAGGGAGTGGGCCATGCAGACCGGTCTCAAGATCACGGCCTTCGCCGCGGGGCTCGCGGCGACCTTCGGGACGGCGTACGCGGCGGGTGGCGCGCTGGACCCCGTGGCCGCGCCGAAGGAGCCGTCCCACCAGGAGTCCGGGGAGGGCCACGGCGAGAAGGAGCGCCCTGCGGCCGATGAGGGCGCGGGGGAGGCGGCCGGCCTTCCCGGTGGCCTCCAGGTCTCGCAGGGAGGCTTCACCCTCGACCTCGACACCCCGCGCGTCGAGGCGGGCGAGCCCGCCGAGCTGCGCTTCGCCGTCGTGGACGACGACACCTCCCGCAACGTGACCGCGTTCCGCCGCGAGCACGGCAAGGAGCTGCATCTGATCGTGGCGTCGAGCGACCTCACCACCTACCGGCACCTGCACCCCGAACGGGCCGCCGACGGTACCTGGTCCACCCCGTCGAGCTTCCCGAGGCCGGCGGCTACCGGGTCTTCGCCGACTTCACCCCCGACGAGAAGAACGCCGAGGGCGTCACTCTGGGCGCCGACCTCGCCGTCTCCGGCGACGCGCGCCCCGAGCCGCTCCCGGAAGCCGGGCGGACGGTGACCGTCGACGGGTACGAGGTCACCCTCGACGGGGCGCTGCGTCCCGGGGCGGGCGGCCAACTGAAGCTGGCGGTCGAGAAGGACGGCAAGCCGGTCACCGACCTCCAGCCCTACCTCGGCGCGTACGGCCACCTCGTCGCGCTGCGCGCCGGGGATCTTGCGTACCTGCACGTCCACCCGAACGGCGAACCGGGCGACGGGCGTACGGAGCCCGGACCCGAGGTCTCCTTCACCGCGACGGTCCCGAGCAAGGGGGCCTACCGCCTCTTCCTCGACTTCCGGCACGAGGGGAAGGTCCGTACGGCCGCCTTCACCGTGCACGCCGGGGGCGCGGCACCCGAGAAGCCCGCGCCCGAGGGTGACGAGTCCGCCGAGCACGGCCACTGACCTCCGCTCGCCCCGCCCCGCCCCGCTCGGCCGGGCTGCCTCGACGCACTCCGCCGAGGCCGATCGGGCTCAGCTCACGTCGAGGATCTTGCCCACGAGCCGGGTCAGGGTCCGCCGCTCGGCGGCCGTCAGCGCACCGAAGGCCCGGTCCAGCAGCCGCGGCACCCCGCCCTCCGCCTCCGCCAGCGCGGGCCCCGCCTCCGGGGTCAGCGTCACCGCGTAGGCCCGGCGATCCCGGGGGTGGCGCTCACGCCGTACCAGACCGGAGTCCTCCAGGCCGTCGATACAACCGACCATCACGCTCCGGTCGATGCGCAACTGCGTGCTCAACTCCTGCTGGGAACAGGGGCCCACGTCATTCAGCATCTTCAGCACGAGGTGCTGGGCCACGGTCAGCCCGTGCCCGGACAGCTCCTCGTCGATGGAGCGGGCCACCAGAGCCGTCGCCCGGCACATCGCGATGTCGGGGCGCTCCTGCGCCAGCCGGGAGAAGTACCGGTCGCGGTCGCCGACCGCCGGCTCCCTGCGGGGGAGGCGGGGCGGGAAGGCTGTGTGGCGGTCAAGGCTGATCCTCCTGCGGTCCGGGACTGCGAGCCATCCGGTGTGTCGAGACCGTCCGTCCCCAAACGATTTCCCGCCCCCAGCCTAGGGTCTGCCGTCCCGAGCTTCTTGCCGCTCCAGATTGTTTACTGGAAGATGATTTCGCTGCTACGTTTATTGGATCGTCGGCCTCGCGGGCTGTCGTCCATGACGGGCGGCGACGGCTCCGGGCCCCGCCGCCCCGGAGCGTGAGACGTATGACCGCCGCCACCGGCCCCGATTCCGGCACCCACTGCCCCCCGGGCTCGGCGGAAGAGCGGCTCGTCCCTGGCGACCCACGGCTGTCCTTCGACGGAATCGCCGGCTGGGACCGGGGCGATGGTGCGAGGCTGCCGCTGCGGATGCCGGTGGACCGGCTCGACACCGTGATGTCGGCCAACTTCTCCCGGCTGGCCCGTACCACTGCCGGCGTCCGCTTCGCGGTGCGCACGGACGCCCGCTCCCTGGAGCTGGAAGTGGAGGTGGAGGCGGACCCCGGCGGCTCACCGCTGGACGTCCGGGTCGACGGCGCCCTGGTCCACCGACGGACCTGCGATCCCGGCCCTCACCGCGTCGCTCTCCCGCTCCCCGGCGCAGCCGGAGGCCCCGCCGAGGTGGAGGTCTGGCTCCCGCATCTGAGCGTGACCCGGATCGCGGCCGTGACCCTGCGCGGCCACCGGCACGTGACCGCGGCGGAACGTACGGGTCGTCGTCTGCTGGTCCACGGAAGCTCGTTGACCCACTGCGTGTATGCCGCCGGCCCTTCCGAGGCCTGGCCCGCCCTGGTCGCGATGAGGCACGGCTGGCGACTGCGCAACCTCGGGCTCGCGGGGGAGGCGTACCTCGACCAGCTGGTGGCCCGCACGATCCGGGACACCCCGGCGGACCTGATCGTCCTGGAGCTCGGCATCAACGCCTACCTCCGGGGCGCGTTCACCGCCCGCAGCTGGGGCCCGGCCGTCTGTGGGTTCCTGGACACCGTCCGCGACGGCCACCCGCGCACACCCGTCGTGGTGCTCACCCCGCTTGCCGCGCCCGAACGCGAACGGGCCGTCAACGCGGCCGGGTTGACGTTGGAGGGCGCACGGACTCTGACCGCCGACGCGGTACGGGTCCTGCAGCGCCTGGGCGATCGCGCCCTGCACCTGCTGGACGGGCCGGCCGTCGCGCCCGTCGCGGACGCCGCAAGGCTGTACGCCGACGGTCTCCACCCCACGGCCGAAGGGGAACATGTGCTGGCGGAGAGGATCGGCGCGCACCTCGCTGGGATCCCGTCCGCCTGATCAAGCGTCACCAGCCCACGCGGAGACCGCCCGGCGGCCGTCGGGCGGGCGCGGGGTGCGGGCCCGCCCGCTACCAGGTGTCCCAGTGCGCGATCTCCTCCGCCGCGACCCGGGGCCCGGGCCGGAAATCCGTGCCGATCGTGTGCGCGAGCGGGATCAGCGCCGTCTGGAGCACCGTCTCGTACGGGATGCCGAGCAGCTCCGCGGCTTCCCTCTCGTAGTGCAGGTGCGGGGTGGTCCAGGCGGTGCCGAGCCCCCGCGAGCGGGCGGCCAGCATGAACTGCCAGACGGCGGGCAGGACCGACCCCCAGGTGTTGGCCTGCCCGACGTGTGAACCGTTCTCGTGTCGGCCCTGGACCCGGATGCACGGGACGAGCAGCACCGGCACCTCGTGCAGATGGTCGTAGAGGTACTGGGCACTGTCGGCGATCCGCCGGCCGCGTACCAGGTCGCCCCGGTTCACGCCGTCCCGGACGACCTGCCGACGAGGCCGGGTGAGCCCCAGCCGGTACAGGTCCGCCAGCTCACCCCGCGTGCCGGGGTCCGTGACCAGGACGAAGTCCCAGCGCTGCCGGTTGCGGCCGGAGGGAGCCTGGGTGGCGATTTCGAGGCACTCCTCGATCAGTTCGCGTTCCACCGGCCGGTTCAGATCGAGGCGTCTGCGCACCGCCCGGGTCGTGGTGAGCACTTCATCGGCGGTGAGGCCGAGAGCCGGCATGGGAAGTCCGTCCGTTCGGGGCGCCGACCATAACGATCCGCGCACGGGTGTCATGCGTTCCGCTGTACGGCCGCGTCGACCAGTGCGGCCGTCGGTGAGCAACGACGTTGCCCCGTAGGGAATGACGCGGAGCGAACTCCGCTCCGTCGGGCCTGCGCCGAGGTGCCGCCCCCTGCTGGACGGTATGAGTTTTTCGTCTGCTGGTCAATTGTCTTGAGCAAGATTAAATGTTGCGGGATTATGTCGCGCTCCCGTTGTCGCCCTTCCCGGTCCGGGGCCGCTGCCGGACCGGCGGTCCCCGAGTGCGGTGTCCGTGACCGGGCGTGAGGGAGGGGGCGTGTTTGAGCCACCGACCCCCCTGGCTTAGGCTTGCCTAACCTTCATTGCTCGGCCAACCTGAGGACCCTCCATGCTCGGCTTCACCCGCGTGCGCCGCCACACTCTCGCCGCCACGGCCACCACCGTCGCTCTCGCCGTCGCCCTGGTCGGCTGCTCCTCGGACGGCGACGGCGACAAGAAGGACGGGGCGAAGGACTCGGCGAAGAGCGGCGGCGCCTTCCCCGTCTCGATCAAGAGCTCGCTCGGCACCGCGAAGATCGAGGAGAAGCCCGAACGCATCGTCACCCTCGGCCAGGGCTCCGCCGAGACCGCGATAGCCCTCGGCGAGACCCCGGTCGGCATCGAGAGCTACCCGTGGGGCAGCGACAAGTCCGGCTACCTGCCGTGGATCAACGAAGCCGTCAAGAAGTCCGGCGACAAGCTCCCGAAGCAGTTCACGGGCGGCGAGGAGATCGACTTCGAGGCGATCACCGAGCTGGAGCCGGACGTCATCCTCGCCCCCTGGTCGGGCATCACGCAGAAGCAGTACGACGTCCTCAAGGACATCGCCCCCACGGTCGCCTACCCCGACCAGGCGTGGAGCACCGACTGGGACCAGCAGATCGACATCATCGGCAAGGCGCTCGGCCGCACCGAGGACACCAACGGTCTCAAGACGAAGATCGAGAAGCAGCTCGCCGACGCCGCGGCCACCCGGCCGAACTACCAGGACGTCACCTTCTCGTACATCTACAACTCCGGCCCCGGCACCCTCGGCGTCTTCAAGCCCGAGGAGCAGCGCGTCAAGATGGTCTCCTCGCTCGGCCTGAAGGTCGACCCGGTCGTCAACGGCTTCAAGGAGACCCCCGGCACCGACTCGGCCCTCATCGGCCTGGAGAACGCCGAGAAGCTCAAGGACAGCGACGTCGTCTTCACGTTCTACACGGACGCGAAGAACCGCAAGGAGATCGAGGGCCAGAAGCTGTACGGCGAGATCCCCGCGATCAAGAAGGGCGCCGTCGTCGCGAGCAACGACAACTCCTTCGTCACCGCCTCCTCGATCATCAACCCGCTGACCGTGCCGTGGACGATCGAGCGCTACCTGCCGCTCATCGACAAGGCCGTCAAGACCGCCGGCAAGTAACCCCGGCCGGGTATCCGGACCGCCGAGCCCACAAGGCACACTCCACTCCCATGGCAACCACCACGGTCGCACCCCCGAGCGGCGCCGGTACCTCGCGTACCGGCGCCGCTCGGTCGGCGTTCCTCCTGCTCCTCGGCCTGGCCGCGCTGGCACTCGCGCTCTGCGCCAGCGTCATGTTCGGCAGCCGCTCCACGTCGTTCGGCGATGTCCTCGACGTCCTGCGCGGCACCGCCGACCCCACCGTCACGACCATCATCGAGAGCCGCTACCCCCGCACCGTCCTCGGCGTCCTCGCCGGGGTCTGCCTCGCGGTCGCGGGCACCCTCATGCAGGGCGTCTCGCGCAACCCGCTGGCCGAACCGGGCCTCCTCGGCATCAACGCCGGCGCCTCCGCGAGCATCGTCGCCGCGACCGCCTGGCTCGGGGCCTCCGGCGCCACCGACACCATGTGGTGGGCGCTGCCCGGAGCGCTGGTCGCGGGCGTCCTCGTCCATGTCATCGGCTCCGCCGGTACGGGAACGAGCGTGGTGCGCCTGGTACTCGCCGGAGCGGTGCTCACCGCCGTCCTGATGGCGTTCATCCAGGCGGTGACCCTCAGCAAACCGCAGGTCTTCGACAGCTACCGCTACTGGGTCGTCGGAGCGCTCGGCGGCCGGGACTTCGAGGTCTTCTGGTCCGTCCTGCCGTTCGCGGCCGTCGGCTTCCTGATCGCCCTCGCCCTCGGCCCCGGCCTCAACGCCCTGGCCCTCGGCGACGCGACCGCCGTCGCCATCGGCTCGCACCCCGGGCGCACGAGGGGCGCGGGACTGCTCGCCGCCACCCTGCTCAGCGCCGCCGCGACCGCCGCCGTCGGCCCGATCGCCTTCGTCGGCCTCGCCGTCCCGCACGTCGTACGGGCCCTGGCCGGCGTCGACTTCCGCGCCCAGATCCTCTTCTCCGCCCTGATGGGCCCCACCCTCCTGCTCCTCGCGGACGTGGTGGGCCGGGTCGTCATGCGGCCCACCGAACTCATGGTCGGCGTCGTCACCGCCTTCATCGGCGCACCCGCGCTGCTCATCGCCGTACGCAGGATGCGGGGCACCTCGTGACCGTCACCGACCGCACCGCCCCCGTCCGCAAGGCGCCCCGGGGCTATCTGACCGTCGGCAGCACCGTGGCGATACCCCTGCGCCGGGCCTCCGTGTTCGCGGGCGCCGGGCTCTTCGTCCTCCTCCTCGCGGCCGCCGTCGCGACGCTGGCCTGGGGACGCCTCGGCATCGACCTCGCCGATCTGCCCGCCGCCCTCGTCGGGGGCGCCGAGGGCAAGGACCGGTTCGTCTTCAACCGGCTGCGCGGGCCCCGGCTCACCGTCGCCATCGGAGTCGGCGCGGCGCTCGGCCTGTCCGGTGCGCTGTTCCAGTCCGTCACCCGCAACCCGCTCGGCAGCCCGGACGTCATCGGGCTCTCCGCCGGGGCCGGCGCGGGTGCCGCGTTCTGCGCGCTGATGTTCCCCGACACGGTCCCGGTGCCCGTCGGCGCGCTCATCGGCGCCATCCTCGCGATGGCCCTCGTGTACGTCTCGACCGGCACCGGCTTCCGCAACCCCGCCCGGCTCGTCATCGCGGGCATCGGGGTCGCCGCGATGGGCGCGGCCGTCACCCAGTACGTCGTCTACGCCCTGGAACGCGACAAGGCCTCCGTTCTCACCGCCTACGTCAACGGCAGCCTGACCGCACGCTCCTGGACCGACGCCACGACCGTCTGGCTGGTTCTGGCGGCCGCAGCCCCGCTGGCCGCCCTGATCTCCCGGCGGCTCGACATCGGCGAGATGGGCGACGACATCGCCGAGGGGCTCGGCTCCGAGCCGAAGAAGGCCAAGACCCTCGCCGTGCTCCTGGCCATCGCCCTCTCGGCCGCCGCGGTCAGCGTCTCGGGCCCCATCGCCTTCATCGCCCTGACCGCCCCCCAGATCGCCCGGCGCCTCACCCGCGGCTCCGGCCCGCACCTGCTGCTCTCCGCCCTCACCGGCGGTCTGCTGCTGGTCCTCGCGGACCTGTGCTCCCAGCAGCTGCCGCTCTTCGACGACCTGCCGGTCGGGATCTACACGATGGCGATCGGCGGGGCGTATCTGGGCTATCTGCTGGTACGGGAGTGGCGCAAGGGCGTGCTCTGAGGAGAGGGTGCGGCGAGGGGGCAGGCAGGCTCGGGCTGCCGTGCGGCCCCGCCCCCTTCTTGCCGCTCCTCTTGCCGTCAGACGTCGAGCGCCGTGCCGTACAGCCGTTCCACCGTCAGCCGGATGACCACCCGGCGCTCGGCGACCAGTTCCTCGAAGAACGCCGTTTCGTCCTCGGGCCTCCCGGCCTCCGGGATCATCCCGAGCAGTTCCCGCCCGACCGCGTCCCCGGGCTCCGTCGTGGTCCCGGAGACCTCGGCCTCGCCCTCGGCGACGGCGAACGACCACACGTCGCCGCCCGGCACATGCAGCGCCGCACGGGGATCGCGCCGCAGATGCTTGATCTTGACCCGGTCGGCCGTGGTCGAGAACCGTACGATGCGGGCCGCGGGGTCCCAGCTGTAGACCATGGTCGTCAGATGGGGGTGGCCGCTGCGCTTGTTCGTGGCGAGCGTGCCGAACCGCTGCCGGCCGAGCAGTCCGGAGAGGGCTTCGTCGGACAGGGCGCGAGGTCCTGGGCGTTGCGTCATGAAGGGGTCAACCTCCGTGGCCGCCGGGTGATTTCCGGTGCCGCTCGGCCGACCGGAGCAGTGGCGACTGGTCACGTACAGGTTCGTCGACCATACTGCCCGCCGTGGAGCAGAGCATAGATTCGAACAAGAAGCCCGAGTTCGCCGCAGGCACCGACCCGGCGTTCATCCCCCTGCCCGGACTGGCGGCGCCCGCCGGAACCCGCAAGCCGGAACCGGAAGCGGAGCCGGAGGCCGGCCCGGAGGCGGCGGAGATCCGTGACGACGAGGCCGGAACGGAGGCCGCGGAGGGCGGCGCCGACCGGGAACCGGAAGCGGCGGACGACGCCACGGCGGCCGACGGCGAGGCTGAAGCTCAGGCCGATGCCGATGCCGAGGACGGTCCCGTTTTCGAGGTCAGCGACCGGCGCGGTTCGATCCGGGTGGCCCGGGAAGGCGTCCGGTTCCGGCTGGACGACCAGGAGGCCGAGTTCGGCTGGGACGAGATCGGCGCGGTGGAGACCACCCCGGCCCGCTTCGGCCGCAGGTTCACGGTCACCGTCCACCTGTCGAGCCGCCGCTGGTTCAACGCCGAGGTCGAGGCGGCCAGCCGCGGCGAGCTCAAGAGCTGGCCGGCCGAGCTGGACAAGGCCCTGGACGCCTACTTCGAGGAGTGACGCCTCTCTCGCACTCCGAGCAGTCGTGCGCGGGACACCCCCGAAGGGGTGTCCCGTCGACCGCCCCGTGCCGTCAGGGCTCCTCGCGTCTCCGGCCCCGGATCCGCATCGTGACGTAGACGGCCAGGGCGACGACGGCCAGGCCCAGGACGACCTTCGACACGACGCCGACGTACGCCCCGACGACGTCCCACTGGTCGCCGAGCAGGTATCCGGCCATCACGAGCACCGTGTTCCACACCAGGCTGCCCGCCGTCGTCAGCACGACGAACACCGGCAGCGGCATGCGCTCCACACCCGCGGGCACCGAGATCAGGCTCCGGAACACCGGCACCATCCGCCCCAGCAGTACCGCCTTCGTGCCGTGCCGGGCGAACCACGCCTCCGTCCGTACCAGGTCCGAGGCCTTGACCAGCGGCAGCTTCGCCCACCAGGCGTGCATCCGTTCGCGGCCGAAGACGGCGCCGACGCCGTACAGGACCACCGCGCCCACGACCGAGCCCAGCGTCGTCCAGAACAGTGCCGAGGCGATGCTGAGCACGCCCTGCGATGCGGCGAACCCGGTCAGCGGGAGGATGACCTCGCTCGGCAGCGGCGGGAACACGTTCTCCAGCGCGATGGCCGCACCCGCGCCGGGCCCGCCGAACGTCTCGACCAGACCGGCGGCCCAGCCGGCGATACCCCCTGCGGCTCCGAGGCCGCCGACAGCCGGTGGGCCGCCGCGGACAGGGTCAGGTGCATGCCTCCATGGTCTCGCAGCCCCCGCCTCAGGCCCCGTCGAGAACCACCGAGCGGCTCAGATGGCGCGGCAGGTCGGGGTCGAGCCCCCGGGCGGCCGCCCGGGCGAGGGCGAGGCGCTGGACGCGTACGAGATCGGCCAGGGGGTCGAGGGAGCCGTTCACCCACCGGGCGCCAGTGCCGCGCACCTGTTCCGGCAAGCCCTCGGGGGCCTCGCCGAACATCCAGGTCGTGGTGCCGGTGGTGGAGATGCTGATCGGGCCGTGGCGGTACTCCATCGCGGGGTACGACTCCGTCCAGGACAGCGACGCCTCCTTCATCTTCAGCGCCGCCTCGTGGGCCAGACCGACCGTCCACCCCCGGCCGAGGAACGAGAACTGGGTGCTCCGCAGCAGCTCGTCGGGGAGCGGCTCGGCGAGCGCGGCCTCCGCGTCCGCGACGACCGCGTCGGAGTGCAGCCCGAGGCGGGCCCGCAGCAGGGTGAGGGCGGTCGTGGCGAAGCGGGTCTGGACGACGGACCGCTCGTCGGCGAAGTCCAGGACGACGAGATCGTCGGCCGCCGCCCTGACCGGAGTCCGCGGATCCGCCGTGACGGCCACCGTGCGCGTCGTGCCGCGCAGCCGGTTCAGCAGCTCCAGCACCTCGGTCGTGGTCCCCGAGCGGGTCAGCGCGACGACCCGGTCGTAGCCGCGCCCGAAGGGGAACTCGGAGGCGGCGAAGGCGTCCGACTCGCCCTGCCCTGAGCCCTCGCGCAGCCCGGCGTAGGCCTGCGCCATGTAGAAGGAGGTGCCGCAGCCGACGACCGCGACGCGCTCGCCCGCGACGGGCAGGGCGACGGCCTCGGGGCCGCCGGCCAGGTCGGCGGCGCGCCGCCAGCAGGCGGGCTGACTGGCTGTCTCGGTCTCGGCATACGACACTCTGCACTCCACGGGAACGAGGTGGACCACGGGAACGGGGCTGAGGGGGTCGATCACCCCGCGTGTAGAATTCTGCACGTTACATGCAGTTATCGAGCAAAAACAAGCAAGATGCAGGTGGGTGGAGGGCTCCCGGCACGCCCTGTGCGACGCTTGCGGCGGTCCGGCCCCCGGCGACCGCGTTCCCGCGAAACGCGGTGCCCGCGCCGGACGGTGAGGAGACGCTCTTGTCCAGGGACGCCCGGTGGGACGCGCTGCTGGAACTGGTCGGCAAGCACGGCAGGGTGGACGTCGAGGAAGCGGCGACGGCGCTCGACGTCTCGGCCGCCACCATCCGCCGCGACCTGGACCAGCTGGCCGAGCAGCACCTGCTCACCCGCACCAGGGGCGGCGCGGTCGCGCACGGCGTCTCCTACGAACTGGCGCTCCGCTACAAGACGGGCCGCCACGCACCGGAGAAGCAGGCCATCGGCCGTGCGGTGTCCGGCCTCGTGGCCGTCGGCCAGGTCGTCGGTCTGACCGGCGGGACGACCGTGACCGAGGTGGCCAGGGCGCTGGCGGTACGCCCGGACATCGTGGGCGAGACGGCGGTTGCGGGCGGGCAGCCGACGCTGACCGTGGTGACCAACGCCCTCAACATCGCGAGCGAGCTGGCGATCCGCCCGCAGATCAAAATGGTCGTGACGGGCGGCGTCGCACGCCCCCAGTCGTACGAACTGACGGGACCGCTCGCGGTCGGCGTGATGAACGAGATCACCCTCGACGTCGCCGTCCTCGGGGTGAACGCCATCGACATCGAACGCGGCGCGTACGTCCACCACGAGGGCGAGGCCAGCGTCAACCGGCTGCTCGCGGAACGGGCCCAGCGGGTGGTGGTGGCGGCCGACTCGTCGAAGATCGGCAAGCGGGCCTTCGCCCGCGTCTGCGACCTGGGCCTCGTCGACGTCCTGGTCACCGACTCGCACATCGGGGCGGAGGCGCGGGACCGGTTCGGCGAGGCGGGGGTCCAGGTCATCACGGTCTGACCGGGCCCGTTCGTCATGAACCGACGCCCGCCGGGTATCGGATGCGACACGGAGGCGGACTTCGCCGTGTCGCTGGTACGCCGAACGGGTGAGGGGCGAGAGGATTGCCCGATGAACAGTGAGTGCAGCCGGTGCCCATCCGACCGGCTCGACGACGGGGTGAACCGGTGAGCAGGTACGACAGGTATGACAGATACGACGCCACCGACGAACAGTGGGAGGGGCTCGCCCAGGTCGTACCCCTGCGCGGCCGCGACGAATGGCCGTCCCGGATCGACCACCGCACCGTCCCCGACGAGCGCGTCGTCGAACAGCGCCGCCTGGTCGTCCTGCGGGTCCAGGTCTTCGCGGACGCCCGGGAGGTCGCCGAGTATCTCGTCGCCCAGGTTCCGGTGCTGCTCGACCTGACGGCGGCGGAGACGGACGTGGCGAAGCGGATTCTCGACTTCAGCAGCGGTGTGGTCTTCGGCCTCGGCAGCGGAATGCACCGCGTCGACCGCAACGTCTTCCTGCTCGCCCCGGTCGGCATGGAGGTCGAGGGCGTCACGCCCGCGGGCCTCGCCCAGTCGTAGGAAGCGGTGGTCGGGACGGCGGCCGGGAGCGGCGGCAGCCGGTGGGGACCGCCGCCCCGGCCTCCGCCAGGAGCCCCGGTGTGCGGGACGCCCGCCTCGTACGTGCGGGAGGCGTGCCTCGAACGTGCGGGAGGCGCTGTCGGTGGCCGGTGATAGACCTGGTGCTGTGACGGACATCGATGTGGCAGAACTCCAGCGCCGGCTGGCCGCGTTCGCGACGGCCCGGGACTGGGGGCAGTACCACACCCCGAAGAATCTGGCGGCCGCGCTCAGCGTCGAGGCCTCCGAACTGCTGGAGATCTTCCAGTGGCTGACGCCCGAACAGTCGGCCGGGATCATGGAGGACCCCGCATCAGCCCACCGGGTCGCCGACGAGGTGGCGGACGTGCTCGCCTATCTCCTGCAGTTCTGCGAGGTGTTGGGCATCGACCCGACGGCGGCACTGGTGGCCAAGCTGGAGCGGAACGAGAAGCGCTTCCCGCTGCCGAGCGCTGCCGAACCGCCCGATCGTCACTCTTCGGAGTGATCGAGTTATCCACATTCGACTTCGTGTCCACAGATTTCCGATTTCCTCTGGCCTTACGGTGCTGTCTACCTCACTGTGGGTAATGAATGAGGTGAGCGGGTTTTCGTACGGACGGGGGAGACAGATGGAAGCGGAGCGACTCATCGAGACGAGCCGGCGGGCTCTGGCCGACAGCCGGGGCGCGCTGGACGTCATGGCGGAGGCCTGGCAGGCGCAGGCGCTCGCCCGGGCGGTCGGCAGTCGGCTGGCGCTGTGCGGGCCGATGGAATTACGGAGCGAGGCGCGGGCGCTGGGGGAGATCGGCGCCGGATGCTCGGCGCTGGACCATCCGACGGTGATCTCCGGCGGTGCCCGGGCCGCCCAGTTGTCGGGGATCGGCGAGGTCCGGCCGACCCTGGCCGGGCTCGCCCTGCTGCTCGGCGAGGCCGGGATCGCGTTGGTCGGGGTGGCCTGCGACACGGGGGAGGACGGGCTGTACTGGCAGTGCATCGAGGCCATGGACGCGGCGGACGAATCGCTGGACCGGGTGCACGGGATGCTGAGACGCCTGGCGGAGAGGGAGCGGGAGCCGGAGCGGGCGAGGGAGCGCGACGGCCCGTACGGCATACGCGGCCCCGCGCCATCGGCCGCAGGCCCCTGAGCGAAGGCGCGGGCTCTTCCGAGGCGCTCTGAGGGGGCGACACCGGCTCCGACGAGGGAAGGCGCGGGGTGGTCCGGGGGAGGGGAGGGACGGGCGACGGTCTCGGGGGAGGCAGGATGGAGGCATGGATCTTCGCATCTTCACCGAGCCCCAGCAGGGGGCCGACTACGACACCTTGCTCACCGTCGCCAAGGCCACGGAGGACCTGGGCTTCGACGCCTTCTACCGCTCCGACCACTATCTCCGCATGGGCTCCGGTGACGGTCTGCCCGGACCGACGGACGCCTGGATCACCCTGGCCGGACTGGCGCGCGAGACCCGGCGGATCCGCCTCGGCACGCTGATGACCGCGGGCACGTTCCGGCTTCCGGGAGTGCTGGCCATCCAGGTGGCCCAGGTGGACCAGATGTCCGGCGGCCGGATCGAACTGGGCCTGGGCGCCGGCTGGTTCGAGGAGGAGCACAAGGCGTACGGCATCCCGTTCCCGAAGGAGAAGTTCGGCCGCCTGGAGGAGCAGCTCGCGATCGTCACCGGCCTGTGGGCCACGGAGGTCGGCAAGACCTTCAGCTATGACGGGACCTACTACCAGCTCACCGACTCGCCCGCGCTGCCCAAGCCCGCCCAGGCCAAGGTGCCCGTCCTGATCGGCGGCCACGGGGCGACGCGCACCCCGCCTCGCCGCGCAGTACGCGGACGAGTTCAACATCCCGTTCGCCTCGCTGGAGGACAGCGAGAAGCAGTTCGGCCGGGTCCGGGCCGCCGCACAGGCGCACGGGCGCTCGCCGGACGACCTCGTGTACTCCAACGCGCTGATCGTCTGCACGGGCAGGGACGACGCCGAGGTCGCCCGGCGCGCGGCGGCCATCGGCCGGGACGTGGAGGAGCTCAAGGCGAACGGCCTGGCCGGATCGCCCGCCGAGGTGGTCGACAAGATCGGCCGCTACGGGGCGATCGGCTCGCAGAGGATCTACCTCCAGATCCTCGACCTGGACGACCTGGACCATCTGGAACTGATCTCCGCGCAGATCCAGTCCCAGCTGACCTGACCTGACCTGACCTGACCTGACCTGACCTGACCTGACTGAGGAGGCAGAGGTGGCCGCGAGCACGGGCAGCACGCTCGCCGACGCGCTGGACGCCGGGCCCGTCCTGCTGGACGGCGGGCTGTCCAACCAACTGGAGTCGCAGGGCTGCGACCTGACCGACGCGCTGTGGTCGGCCCGGCTGCTGGCCGACGCGCCCGAACAGATCGAGGCCGCTCACCTCGCCTATCTCCGGGCCGGGGCGCGGGTGCTCATCACGGCCAGCTATCAGGCCACGTTCGAAGGGTTCGGGAGGTACGGGCTCGACCGGGCCGGGACCGAGGCCCTGCTCGCCCGCAGCGTGGAGCTGGCCCGGGGCGCCGCCGACGCGGCGCGCCGGGCCGGCCCCGGGCGGGAGACCTGGGTCGCCGCGTCGGTCGGTCCGTACGGGGCGATGCTCGCGGACGGCAGCGAGTACCGGGGGCGTTACGGGCTGAGCGTCGGTGAGCTGGAGCGTTTCCACCGCCCCCGGGTGGCGGCACTCGCGGCGGCCGGGCCCGACGTCCTGGCGCTGGAGACCGTGCCGGATCTGGACGAGGCGGAGGCCCTGGTCCGGGTGGCCGAGGAGACCGGACTGCCGTACTGGCTCTCCTACAGCGTGGCCGGTGGCCGGACCCGGGCCGGGCAGCCGTTGGAGGAGGCGTTCGCGGTGGCGGCCGGGCGGGCGTCCGTCGTCGCGGTCGGGGTCAACTGCTGCGATGCGGACGAGGCGCAGGAGGCGGTGGAGCTGGCGGTGGCGGTCACGGGCAGGCCCGCCGTGGTCTATCCGAACAGCGGCGAGGGCTGGGACCCCGCGGCGCGGGAGTGGACCGGGGCCGGCACCTTCGATCCGGGCAGGGTGCGGGCCTGGACGCGGGCCGGGGCCCGGCTCGTCGGGGGGTGCTGCCGGGTGGGGCCTGACCTCATAGCCGAGCTGGCCGGTCGACTGGAGTCGCCGGGGGAGCAGGGGGAGCTGGGGGAGCTGGGGGAGCCGACAGAGCCGGAGAAGCCGAAGAAGCCGGAGGAGTAGACGAGCGGGGCGAAAATGCCTGGTGGGGGCGGGGGGTGAGGATCATACTCGGACAGGTGTTCCTGACCATCGGTACGACCGGCACCCAAGAGCGTCCCGCCACTGATCTGGGCTTCCTGCTGCACAAGCATCCCGACAAGGCGCAGGCGTTCTCCACCTCGCACGGCTCCGCGCACGTCTTCTACCCCGAGGCGTCCGCCGAGCGCTGCACGGCCGCACTCCTGCTGGAGGTGGATCCGGTGGCGCTCGTGCGGCGCGGCAAGGGCAAGGGCCGGGGAGGCGCGCCCGACGCGGCGCTCGCGCAGTACGTCAACGACCGCCCCTACGCGGCGTCCTCGCTGCTGTCGGTGGCCCTCGCCGCCGTGTTCAAGTCCGCGCTCGGCGGGGTCTGCCGGGCCATGCCCGAGCGGGCCGAGAGCCCGCTGCCGCTGCGGATCGAGGTGCCGGCCCTGCCCGCAAGGGGCGGCGCCGAGCTGGTGCACAAGCTGTTCGCGCCGCTCGGCTGGGAGCGGGTCGAGGCCACGGCCGTACCGCTGGACGAGCAGTTCCCCGCGTGGGGCGACTCGCGCTATGTGCGGCTGGTGCTGGAAGGCGAGTTGCGGCTCGCCGACGCGCTGCGGCAGCTCTATGTCCTGCTGCCGGTCCTCGACGACGCCAAGCACTACTGGGTCGCGCCCGACGAGGTCGACAAGCTGCTGCGGGCCGGGGAGGGCTGGCTGGCCGACCACCCCGAGCGGCCGCTGATCACCCGGCGCTACCTGTCCCACCGCTGGGGGCTCACCCGCCAGGCCGACCAGGCCCTGGAGCTGGTCCGCCTCGCCGAGTCGGACGACCTCGACGTGGACAGTGTCGACAACGCGGTGGACGAGAGCACCGACACCGAGGAGAAGCCGGTCCCGCTCGCCGAGCACCGGCGGACCGCGATCCTCGACGCGCTGCGCGCCGCCGGGGCGAGCCGGGTGCTCGACCTGGGCTGTGGTCAGGGGCAGTTGGTGCAGGCGCTCCTCAAGGACGTGCGCTTCACCGAGATCGTGGGCGTCGATGTCTCGATGCGCGCCCTCACCATCGCCTCGCGGCGGCTCAAGCTGGACCGGATGGGGGAGCGCCAGGCCGACCGGCTCACCCTGCGGCAGGGCTCGCTGACCTACACCGACAAGCGGCTGACGGGGTATGACGCCGCTGTGCTGAGCGAGGTCATCGAGCACCTGGACCTGCCCCGGCTGCCCGCCCTGGAGTACGCGGTGTTCGGCGCCGCGCGCCCCGGGACGGTGCTCGTGACCACGCCGAACGTCGAGTACAACGTCCGCTGGGAGACCCTCCCGGCCGGCCACGTCCGGCACGGGGACCACCGCTTCGAGTGGACCCGGGCCGAGTTCCGGGACTGGGCCGCCCAGGTCGCCGAACGGCACGGATACACCGTCCGGTACGTGCCGGTCGGGCCGGACGACCCCGAGGTGGGGCCGCCGACCCAGATGGCCGTGTTCACCCGGACCGACATCACCACGACCACCACGACCACCTCGACCGTCGAGAAGAAGAAGGAGGCGGAAGCCGCATGAACGGAGACCACAGCACGACCGGCGCGGAGACCGCCGCCGCCCCGCCCCCCGTACGCACCCTGCCGGTGACCGACCTCTCCCTCGTCGTCCTCATCGGTGCCAGCGGATCGGGCAAGTCCACCTTCGCCCGCAAGCACTTCAAGCCGACCGAGATCCTCTCCTCGGACGTCTGCCGGGGCCTGGTCGCCGACGACGAGAACGACCAGAGCGCCAGCCGCGACGCCTTCGACGTGCTGCACTACATCGCGGGCAAGCGCCTGGAGGCCGGGCGGCTCACCGTCATCGACGCCACCAGCGTCCAGTCCGAGAGCCGCAAGCAGCTCGTCCAGCTGGCCAGGAAGTACGACGTCCTGCCCATCGCCATCGTCCTCGACCTCCCCGAAGAGGTCTGCGCCGCCCGCAACGCGGCCCGCCCGGACCGCGCGTCCATGCCGCGCCACGTCATCCAGCGGCACCGCCGCGAGCTGCGGCGCTCACTGCGCGGCCTGGAGCGCGAGGGCTTCCGCAAGGTGCACATCCTGCGCACCGAGGAGGAGGCCCAAAGCGCCGAGGTGGTCCTGGAGCGTCGCTACAACGACCTGCGCCACCTCACCGGACCGTTCGACATCATCGGCGACATCCACGGCTGCAGCTCCGAGCTGGAGACCCTGCTCGGCACGCTCGGTTACGTGGACGGTGCCCACCCCGAGGGGCGCACCGCCGTGTTCGTCGGCGACCTCGTCGACCGGGGCCCCGACAGCCCGGGCGTGCTGCGCCGCGTGATGTCCATGGTGGCGTCGGGCGACGCCCTGTGCGTCCCCGGCAACCACGAGAACAAGCTCGGCCGCTATCTCGCGGGCCGCAAGGTCCAGCTCACCCACGGGCTCGCCGAGACCGTCGAGCAGCTGGAGCGCGAGGACGCCGAGCACCCCGAGTTCCGGGGCCAGGTACGGGAGTTCATCGACTCCCTCGTCAGCCACTACGTCCTGGACGAGGGCAAGCTGGTGGTCTGTCACGCCGGGCTGCCCGAGAAGTACCACGGCCGCACCTCCGGCCGGGTCCGCTCGCACGCGCTCTACGGGGACACCACCGGCGAGACCGACGAGTTCGGCCTGCCCGTGCGCTACCCGTGGGCCGAGGAGTACCGGGGCCGCGCCACCGTGGTCTACGGCCACACCCCCGTTCCCACCACCTCCTGGATCAACAACACCATCTGCCTGGACACCGGTGCCGTCTTCGGCGGGAAGATGACCGCGCTGCGCTGGCCGGAGCGCGAACTCGTCGACGTACCCGCCGAAAAGGTCTGGTACGAGCCCGTCAAGCCGCTGGTGACCGAGGCGCCCGGAGGCCGGGAGGGCCGGCCGCTGGACATCGCCGACGTCCAGGGCCGCCGCGTCGTGGAGACCCGGCACATGGGGCGCGTCGCCGTGCGCGAGGAGAACGCCGCCGCCGCGCTCGAAGTCATGAGCCGGTTCGCGGTCGACCCGCAGCTTCTCGCCTACCTGCCGCCCACCATGGCCCCCACCGCCACCTCCCGCGAGGACGGCTTCCTGGAGCACCCGGCCGAGGCCTTCGCGCAGTACGCGGCGGACGGCGTCGCGCGGGTCGTGTGCGAGGAGAAGCACATGGGCTCCCGGGCCGTCGCCCTGGTCTGCAAGGACGCGGAGGCGGCGACCGGGCGGTTCGGTACGGCGGGCCCCACCGGCGCGCTGTACACCCGCACCGGCCGCCCCTTCCTGGACGACCCGGCCCTGACCGAGGAGGTCCTGGACCGGCTCCGCACCGCCGTCACCGCAGCCGGGCTCTGGGCGGAGTGGGACACCGACTGGGTGCTCCTGGACGCCGAGCTGATGCCGTGGTCGCTCAAGGCGGGCGGGCTGCTGCGCTCGCAGTACGCCGCCGTCGGCGCCGCGTCCGGCGCGGTCTTCCCGCCGGCCGTCGCCGCCCTGGAGCAGGCGGCCGCCCGCGGCGTCGAGGTGGCGGGCCTCGCCGGACACCAGCGGGCCCGCGCGCAGGACGCCGCCGCGTTCACCGAGGCGTACCGGCGCTACTGCTGGCCCACCGAAGGGCTTGAGGGGGCGCGCCTGGCCCCCTTCCAGATCCTCGCCGTCCAGGGCCGTTCCCTGGCCGCCGTCCCGCACGACGAGCAGCTCGCCTGGCTGGACCGGCTGGTGGAGCACGACCCGACCGGGCTGCTCCAGGTCACCCGCCGGCTCGTCGTCGACACCGGCGACGAGGCCTCGGTCCGGGCGGGAGTGGACTGGTGGCTGGAGATGACCGGGCGCGGCGGCGAGGGCATGGTCGTCAAGCCGCTCGGCGCCCTCGTCCGGGACGCCGGGGGCCGTCTCGTCCAGCCCGGCATCAAGGTGCGGGGCCGGGAGTATCTCCGCATCATCTACGGCCCGGAGTACACCCGCCCGGAGAATCTGGAGCGCCTGCGCTCCCGGTTCCTCGGCCACAAGCGCTCGCTCGCGCTGCGGGAGTACGCACTCGGTCTGGAGGCGCTGGACCGGCTGGCGGAGGGCGAACCGCTGTGGCGGATCCACGAGGCGGTGTTCGCCGTCCTGGCCCTGGAGTCGGAACCGGTGGACCCCCGGCTCTGACCCGGGGGTGTCCGGCGGATCCAACCGGTAGGCGATTCGCCGGGTGAACGGTGCTCCGCGCGGTGAGGATGAAGGCATGGGATTCCATGTCGACTCCGAAGCCGGGCGGCTGCGCCGCGTCATACTCCACCGCCCCGATCTGGAGCTGAAGCGGCTCACCCCCAGGAACAAGGACGCGCTCCTGTTCGACGACGTCCTGTGGGTGCGCCGGGCCCGGGAGGAGCACGACGGGTTCGCCGACGTCCTGCGCGACCGGGGGGTCGCCGTGCACCTCTTCGGCGATCTGCTGCGCGAGTCGCTCGACATCCCGGTCGCGCGGCGGCTCGTGCTCGACCGGGTCTTCGACGAGAAGGAGTACGGCCCGCTCGCCACCGAGCACCTGCGGGCCGCCTTCGAGCAGCTGCCGGCGGCGGAGCTGGCGGAGGCGCTGGTCGGCGGCATGACCAAACGGGAGTTCCTGGAGCGCTACAGCGAGCCGACCTCGGTCCGCTTCCACGTCATGGACCTGGACGACTTCCTCCTCGGTCCGCTGCCCAACCACCTCTTCACCCGGGACACCTCGGCGTGGATCTACGACGGGGTCTCCATCAACGCCATGCGCTGGCCCGCCCGGCAGCGCGAGACCGTCCACTTCGAGGCGATCTACCGCCACCACCCGCTCTTCACCGGCCCGGAGGCGGGCGCCTTCCACCACTGGTCGGAGGGGCAGGACGACTACCCCTCCACCATCGAGGGCGGCGACGTCCTGGTCATCGGGCAGGGCGCGGTCCTGATCGGGATGAGCGAGCGCACCACCCCGCAGGCGGTGGAGATGCTGGCCCGCGGGCTCTTCGACGCCGGTTCGGCGCGCACGATCGTGGCGCTCGACATGCCCAAGGCCCGCGCGTTCATGCACCTGGACACGGTGATGACGATGGTCGACGGCGACACGTTCACCCAGTACGCCGGTCTCGGCATGCTCCGCTCGTACACCATCGAGCCCGGCAGCGGTCCCCGCGAGCTGAAGGTCACCGACCATCCGCCCGAGCACATGCACCGCGCCATCGCCGCCGCCCTCGGCCTCGACGCGATCCGGGTGCTCACCGCCACCCAGGACGTGCACGCCGCCGAGCGCGAGCAGTGGGACGACGGCTGCAACGTGCTCGCGGTCGAGCCCGGCGTCGTCGTCGCGTACGAGCGGAACGCGACCACCAACACCTATCTCCGCAAGCAGGGCATCGAGGTGATCGAGATCCGGGGCAGCGAGCTGGGCCGGGGGCGGGGCGGGCCGCGCTGTATGAGCTGCCCGGTGGAGCGGGACCCCGTGGCGTGAGCGGCCGACGGAAGGCGGACCCACGGACCTGTATAGAGATGCGAGGCATCGTATAGACTTCCAGTCCTGTCGCCCGCAGTGCGCCGAACCCGCCCGACCCAGGAGCAGTCATCATGGCCATAGACCTCACCGGCCGCCACTTCCTCAAGGAGCTGGACTTCACCTCCGAGGAGTTTCTCGGCCTGGTCGCGCTGGCGGCCGAGCTCAAGGCGGCCAAGAAGGCGGGGGTCGAGGTCCAGCGGCTGCGTGGGAAGAACATCGCGCTGATCTTCGAGAAGACCTCCACCCGCACGCGCTGCGCGTTCGAGGTCGCCGCCGCCGACCAGGGTGCCTTCACCACCTACCTCGACCCCGCGGGCTCCCAGATGGGCCACAAGGAGTCCGTGAAGGACACCGCCCGGGTGCTGGGCCGGATGTTCGACGGGATCGAGTACCGGGGCGACAGCCAGCAGGCCGTCGAGGAGCTGGCCGCACACGGCGGCGTGCCGGTCTTCAACGGGCTCACCGACGACTGGCACCCCACCCAGATGCTCGCCGACGTCCTCACCATGACCGAGTGCCGCGAGGGCCCCTCGCGGGGACGGCCTTCGCCTACCTCGGCGACGCCCGCTTCAATATGGGCAACTCCTACCTGATCACCGGCGCCCTGCTCGGCCTGGACGTCCGGATCGTCGCCCCCGAGGCGTACTGGCCGGACGAGGCGGTCGTCGCGCGGGCCCGGAAGCTCGCCGAGGTCAGCGGCGCGACGATCACCCTCACCGGCGACGTGGCCCAGGGCGTCGCGGGCGCCGACTTCGTCGCCACCGACGTCTGGGTCTCCATGGGGGAGCCCAAGGAGGTCTGGGCCGAGCGCATCGCCGCCCTCGGGCCCTACGCCGTGACGATGGACGTCCTGCGGGCCACCGGCAACCCGGACGTGAAGTTCCTGCACTGCCTGCCGGCCTTCCACGACCTCGGCACCCAGGTCGGCCGGGACATCCATGCCCGGTACGGGCTGACCGAGCTGGAGGTCAGCGACGAGGTCTTCGAGTCGCCGCACTCCGTCGTCTTCGACCAGGCGGAGAACCGGATGCACACGATCAAGGCCGTCCTGGTGGCGACGCTCGCCGGGAAGTAGCCCCGGCCCGCACGGACGCCCCGCGCGGACACCCGGTGAGGATCCGGTACGGATACCGGGCAGGGGTTCGCATGCTCATACACCCGATTGGGTGAACATGCGTGCTGGTGGCTACGATGTCGGCTCTTGGTGGGGTTCGGACCCGGGGAGACCCCCGCAGGGTCGAACCCCATACCTGTGCCGCCGTCTGCCGGCGCACGGGCCGTCCCCCCACTGCACCACCAGAGATGAGAACGTCCCGCATGAGCACCGGTCTGCCGCGAACCGGCACCCCGAAGCCCTCCGGCCCCCACCTGTCGGGCCTGCGCCGCAAGAGCCCCGAGCAGCTCATCGCCGAATCCGGCGGCGACCTGGAGGGCCACGGCCTCAAGCGCACGATGGGCCTCTTCCAGCTCGTCTGCTTCGGGGTCGGCGCGATCGTCGGCACCGGCATCTTCGTCGGGCTCTCCGACAGCGTCGCCGAGGCCGGCCCCGCCGTCGTGATCTCGTTCGTCCTCGCGGCGATCACCTGCATCTTCACCGCCCTGTCCTTCGCGGAGCTGGGCAGCGCCATTCCGGTCTCCGGAAGCTCGTACTCCTTCGCGTACGCGGCGCTCGGCGAGCGCACCGCTTTCCTCGTCGGCTGGTGTCTGCTGCTGGAGTACGGCGTCTCGGTCTCCGCCGTCGCGGTGGGCTGGAGCCAGTACGTCAACGAGCTGCTGAACAGCCTGTTCGGCTGGGAACTGCCCGCCGCCCTGTCCTCCGGGCCCGGTGACGGCGGTGTGGTCAACCTGCCCGCCGTCGTCGTGATCGCCATGGCCGCCACTCTGCTGGTGCGCGGCGTCCGGGAGAGCGCCACGGCCACCGCCGCCATGGCGGTCCTCAAGATCGGCATCCTGGTCGCGTTCTGCGCGGTGGCGTTCAGCGCGTTCCAGGACGACAACCTCATGCCGTTCGCCACCCACGGGCTCGGCGGGATCACCGCCGGCGCGTCGCTCGCGTTCTTCTCCTACATCGGCTTCGACGCCATCACCACCGCCGGTGAAGAGGTCAAGAACCCCCGGCGGAACATCCCTCTCGCCATCCTGATCTGCATCGGCGTCGTCACCCTGCTCTACTGCGCCGTGGCGCTCTCCGCCATCGGCGCGATCGGCTCGGACGCCGTCGCGAACAAGAGCGCCGCTCTCTCGATCGCCGTCAACGAGGTCACCGACTCCTCGGTGGGCGGCGGCATCGTCGCCTTCGGCGCGGTCGTCGCCATCGCCTCGGTGGTGCTCGCCGTGATGTACGGGCAGACGCGCATCCTGATGTCGATGTCCCGCGACGGACTCATCCCGCGCGTCTTCGAGCGGGTCTCTCCCCGGACCCACACCCCGGTCGCCAACACCTGGATCGTCGCCTGCGTCTTCGCGGTCCCGGCCGCTTTCGTCTCGCTCGACGTCGTCGTGAACCTGACGACCATCGGCACGCTCGCCACGATGGTCGCCGTCAATGTCGCGGTGGTGGTGCTCCGTCGCCGCAACCCCGAGCTGAAGCGGACCTTCCGGGTGCCGCTCTACCCGGTCAGCCCGCTGCTGGGCGTCGTCTTCTGCCTGTATCTGATGTACGGGACCGGCTGGACGACCTGGGTCCAGTTCGCGGTCTTCCTGGCCGTCGGCTCGCTCCTCTACGCCGGTTACGGCCGCAAGCGCTCCCGGCTGGTCAGCTCCCCGGCGACGGACCCGGCTGCGCCGGTATCGCCGGAAGCGTGAACCAGACGGCCTTGCCGTGCTCCGTGGTGCGGTGACCGCACGCGGAGCTGAGGGTCCGGATCAGCAGCAGGCCGCGGCCGTGCTCCTGCCAGGGATCGACCTCGAAGCCCGGCTGCGGCCGGGACAGGTCGCCCGGCGGGGCGGGGTCGCGGTCGTGCACCTCGACCTGGCAGCCGGTGGGCAGCAGCTCCACGACCAGCTCGATGGGCTCGCCGCCCAGGGTGTGCTCGACCGCGTTGGCCACCAGCTCGGCGGTCAGCAGTTCGGCGGTGTCGCTGTCGGCCGGGGCGTCGATGTCCGACAGGGCCGTACGGATGAGAGCCCGGGCGATCGGCACGGCCGCGGTGGAGTGCGGCAGAGCGATGCGCCAGGAAGCGGGGACGGGGACATCGGGCGGCACGGCAGGGTTTCCGTTCGGGAGCGGGTCTACCTGAAGCGGGAGGTCTCGGCTCTCGGGCAGTCGTCTTTTCGGGTTCACGTCGTACTCGTGTCGAGACTTCCTGGTTTCAACCTTACGAACCGCTCCGGCCCAGCCATAGGGGCGGTCGGCCGGAGCAAAGGGGACTTTCGCCACAACGGTCTCATGGATGCCGTATTGCGACCTCGTGACGGCAGTCACGCTTGAGTGATAACTTCGGAGGCGGAACGCGACCCGCGCACGGCCGGCACCCGCCCGATCGCTGAAGGGGACCCCTCCATGAGCCCGTTTCCCAGCTCGGCCCCGAGCACCGAGGAATGGCGTCATCTCCGGCTGACCCGGGACGACGGTGTGGCAACCGTCACATTCTCCCGCCCCGAAAAACTCAACGCGCTCACCTTCGGCGCCTACGCCGATCTGCGCGACCTCCTCGCCGAGCTGTCCCGGGAACGCTCCGTCCGCGCCCTCGTCCTCGCCGGGGAGGGGCGTGGCTTCTGCTCCGGCGGTGACGTCGACGAGATCATCGGCGCCACCCTGGCCATGGACACCGCGCAGCTCCTCGACTTCAACCGGATGACCGGACAGGTCGTCCGGGCCCTGCGGGAGTGCCCCTTCCCCGTCGTCGCCGCCATCCACGGGGTCGCCGCCGGAGCAGGGGCCGTCCTGGCCCTCGCCGCCGACTTCCGGGTCGCCGATCCCTCGGCCCGCTTCGCGTTCCTCTTCACCCGGGTCGGCCTCTCCGGCGGCGACATGGGCGCGGCCTACCTGCTGCCCCGGGTCGTCGGCCTCGGCCACGCCACCCGGCTCCTGATGCTCGGCGACGCCGTCCGCGCCCCCGAGGCGGAGCGGATCGGCCTGATCAGCGAGCTGGCCGAGGAGGGAAGGCCGACGAACGCGCCGCCGAGCTGGCCCGTCGCCTGGCCGACGGACCCGCCCTCGCGCTCGCCCAGACCAAGGCCCTGCTCACCGCCGAGCTGGACATGCCGCTCGCCGCCTCCGTCGAGCTGGACGCCAACACCCAGGCCCTCCTGATGCACGGCGAGGACTACGCCGAGTTCCACGCCGCCTTCACCGAGAAGCGGCCCCCGAAGTGGCAGGGGCGGTAGCCGTGGCGGGCAGCGGCACGTCCGTCCGGCGCATCGCGGTCATCGGCGGCGGCCCCGGCGGGCTCTACGCCGCGTCCCTGCTCAAGCGGCTCGACCCGGACCGCGAGATCACCGTCTTCGAGCGCAACGCCCCCGACGACACCTTCGGCTTCGGCGTCGTCCTCTCCGACGAGACCCTCGGCGGCATCGAGCACGCCGACCCCGAGGTGTACCGCGCCCTCGGCCGCGAGTTCGTCCGCTGGGACACCATCGGCATCGCCCACCGCGGCCGGACCCACACCTCCGGCGGACACGGCTTCGCCGCCCTCGGCCGCCGTCGGCTCCTGGAGATCCTGCACGAGCGCTGCGCCGGCCTCGGCGTCGACCTCCGCTTCCGCACCCCGGCCCCGCCCGCCGCCGAACTGGCCGCCCACCACGACCTGGTCATCGCCGCCGACGGGGTGCACAGTGCCACCCGTACGGCGCACGCCGACGCCTTCGGCCCGAGCGTCACCGAACACCGCAACCGCTACATCTGGCTCGCCGCCGGCTTCGCCCTCGACGCCTTCCGCTTCGAGATCGCCGAAACGCCCTACGGCGTCATGCAGTTGCACGGCTACCCGTACGCCGCCGACGCCTCCACCGTCATCGTCGAGATGCGCGAGGAGGTGTGGCGCGCCGCCGGACTCGACACCTGCGACCCGGCCGAATCCGCCACCCGCTGCGCCAAGTTCTTCACCGAGGCCCTGGACGGCCGCCCCCTGCGCGGCAACCGGTCCTCCTGGCTCGCCTTCCGCACGGTCGCCAACTCCCGCTGGTCCCACGGCAACACCGTGCTCATCGGCGACGCGGCCCACACCGCCCACTTCTCCATCGGCTCCGGCACCAAGCTCGCCGTCGAGGACGCCCTCGCCCTGACCGCCTGCATCGAGGAACAGCCCGACCTGCCGTCCGCGTTGACGGCGTACGAGGCCGAGCGCCGCCCGGTCGTGGCCTCGACCCAGCGCGCGGCCGCGGCCAGTCTGCGCTGGTTCGAGGAGCTGGCCCACTACGTCGACCAGCCGCCCCGGCGCTTCGCGTTCAACCTGCTCACCCGCAGCCGCCGGGTCACCCACGACAACCTCCGGCTGCGCGACGCCTCGTTCACCGCCGCCGTCGAGGAGGAGTTCGGCTGCCCGCCCGGCACCCCGCCGATGTTCACCCCGTTCCGGCTGCGCGGTCTGGAACTGCGCAACCGCGTCGTCGTCTCGCCCATGGACATGTACTCCGCCACCGACGGGCTGCCCGGCGACTTCCACCTCGTCCACCTAGGCGCCCGCGCGCTCGGCGGCGCCGGACTCACCATGACCGAGATGGTCTGCGTCAGCCCGGAGGGCCGCATCACCCCCGGCTGCACGGGCCTGTGGAACGACGAACAGGCGGCGGCCTGGCGGCGGATCACCGACTTCGTGCACACCTCTGCCCCTGGCGCGGCCATCGGCGTCCAGCTCGGCCACTCCGGCCGCAAGGGCTCCACCAAGCTCATGTGGGAGGGCATCGACCAGCCCCTGGACAGCGGCAACTGGCCCCTGACGGCCGCCTCCCCGCTCCCGTACGCCCCCGGCGTCAGCCAGGTCCCGGACGAACTGGACCGGGCGGGACTCGACGCCGTGCGCGAGCAGTTCGTGGCGGCCGCCCGGCGCGCCGCGAACAGTGGCTTCGACCTCCTCGAACTGCACTGCGCCCACGGCTATCTGCTCTCCGGCTTCCTCTCCCCGCTCACCAACCACCGCACCGACGCCTACGGCGGATCCCTGGCCGGACGCCTCCGCTACCCCCTCGAAGTCTTCGACGCCGTGCGCGAAGTCTGGCCGCCGGAAAGGCCGATGACCGTGCGGATCTCCGCCACCGACTGGGCCGAGGGCGGCACCGACGCCGAGGACGCCGTCACGATCGCCCGCGCCTTCGCCGAGCACGGGGCCGACGCCATCGACGTCTCCACCGGCCAGGTCGTCCCCGACGAGCGCCCCGAGTTCGGCCGCTCCTACCAGACCCCGTACGCCGACCGGATCCGCAACACCGTGGACGTCCCCGTCATCGCGGTCGGCGCGATCTCCTCGTGGGACGACGTCAACTCCCTGCTCCTGGCAGGCCGCGCCGACCTCTGCGCCCTGGCCCGCCCCCACCTGTACGACCCGCACTGGACCCTCCACGCGGCCGCCGAACAGGGCTACACGGGACCGGGCGCGCCCTGGCCCCTCCCGTACGGCGCGGGCAGCCGCCCCCCGCCCACCGGCCGCACCGACGGACCGAAGCCCCGGCTCACCCTGGGGTGACGTCCTCGGGCCCGGCGGCCGTCAGGCAGGTGTGGCAGAGGCAGGGCGTGGGGTGGGGTGTGCGGTAGTGGCTGTCGCGGTACTCGGCGGCGAGCCGCTCCAGCAGGGCGGCCAGCTCCTCGGCCTCCTCCCGGGGCCGCGGGCGCACCCCGATCGCGTCGGCCCGCCGCAGCACGGCCGGCGCGAACGCCTGCTTGGCCCGGAAGGTGTGCAGATGGCGCGAGCCCGTGTCGACGGTGATCCAACGGCCGGTGCGGGCCCGCCCGATGGTGGTCACCTGCTCGTGGGCCATACCCGGGTAGGTGTCGACGACGTACACCTTCGCCCCTCCCCGGTACGACGTCGTCCCCGGCCGCACCTCCTGCCCGCCGTCCCCGTACCGCCGCCACCGCACCACGTTCGCGGCGACGAGCCACAGCGGCTCGGGTGTCACGGGCCGCGGCGTCACGGACTCCGCAGTCATGTGTCCCTCCGTAGCCCCCCGCGCCCCAAGGGCCGTCCCGCGCACGAAGAACCAGCTCCCCGGCGTCCGGTGGCGGTGATGCCGTAAGACTCTCGTCATCCGGGAGCGATCGCCGCGGGTGGGGTCGGTCGGATTGGATGGTGCTCCGGACCGGAGGGAGTGTATCCGGCGAGCCGATGTAGTGGAGGAACCGGAATGGGACGGGTGCGCGGGACTCTGACGCGGCCGATGGTGGCGGTGGCCCTGGCGGTGGCCGTGGTGCTCGTGGGCGTGGGGCTCTCCTGGTTCCAGCCGTGGAAGCTGTGGCAGGACGAGACCGTGCGGGAGGCCCTGCCCGAGGCGGCGGCCGCTGAGTCCGCCGACACCTCTGCGGGCCGGGCGGCGACGCCGCAACAGGCTCCCGGCCCCGACCGGGCGGCGCCGGTGACCGTGGCCTCCGGCGACCTCATCAGCCACGAGCACGCGACGTCCGGCACGGTGAAGCTGTTGCGGCTCGCCGACGGCTCGCACATCGTGAGGCTGGAGGACCTCGACACCAGCAACGGCCCGGATCTCAGGGTCTGGCTGACCGACGCACCGGTGAAGGAGGGCCGGGCGGGCTGGTTCGTCTTCGACGACGGTCGCCACGAGAGCCTCGGCCGGCTGAAGGGCAACAAGGGGTCCCACAACTACCGGCTGCCCGCGGGCCTCGACCCGGCGGCCTTCACGAGCATCAGCATCTGGTGCGACCGGTTCGACGTCTCCTTCGGCGCTGCCGAGCTGGGCCGCGTCTGACAGCCGACGTGTCCGTCCCTTCTGTGCGACGGGCCGCCGCCTCACTCCCGTACGAACAGCTCCCCGGCGTCCCGCAGCCGCTCGTGCAGCCGGCCGAACACCTCCGCCGACCGGCCGCCCGGCCAGTCCGCGGGCAGCAGCTCGGTCGGCAGGCCCGGGTCCGCGTACGGGAGTTGCCGCCAGGAGTCCAGCGCCAGCAGATAGTCCCGGTAGGCGGTCTGCGGGCGGGGCGGGCCGTCGGCACCGGACGCCTCCCAGTCCCGCAGCACCGGCTCGTGCAGCTCCAGGAAGTCGTGGTGCAGCCGCGCCACCGTATCCAGGTCCCACCAGCGGGCGACCGCCTCGCGGGTGGCGGCGAAACCGAGGTGCTCGCCCCGGAACAGGTCGACGTACGGGTCGAGTTCGAGCCGTTCCAGGGTGTGCCGGGTCTCCTCGTACAGCCCGCCCGGCGCGATCCACACCCCGGGCGCGGCTGTGCCGAAACCCAGCCGGGCCAGCCGGGAGCGCAGCACATGGCGCCTGCTGCGCTCCGCCTCCGGCACGGAGAACACCGCGAGCACCCAGCCGTCGGCGAGGCTCGGTGCGGGGTGCCGGTAGATCCGCCGGTCCCCGTCGTCCAGCAGTTGCCGGGCGTCGGGCGACAGGGCGTATCCCGCCGAGCCGTCCCCGGCCCGGGCGGCCACCAGCAGCCCGCGCCGTTTCAGCCGCGAGACGCACGAGCGTACGGACGGGGCGTCGACGCCCACGGCGTGCAGCAGGCGGATCAGCTCCGACACCGCGAACGGGGCACCGTCCGCCGGACGGCCGTAAGCGCCGTAGAGCGTGATGATCAGGGAGCGGGGGGTGCGCAACTCGGCCACGTGATCACTCTAGGCTCTGTCCTTCCCGAGGTCTTCCCGGAGGTCTTCCCGGAGCAGGAACCGCTTGAGCTTGCCGGTCGCGGTGCGCGGCAGGGAGTCCTCGAACACGAAGACGCGCGGGCACTTGTGCGGGGCGAGGTTGGCCTTCATATGGGCGCGCAGCGCGTCCGCCGTCTGCTCCGATCTCTCGGTCAGCACCACGTGCGCCACCACGATCTCGCCGCGCAGCTCGTCCGCCCGGCCCACCACGGCCGCCTCCGCGACCTCCGGATGGCGCAGCAGGGCGTCCTCCACCTCGGGGCCCGCGATGTTGTACCCGGAGGAGATGATCATGTCGTCGGCGCGGGCCACGTAGCGGAAGTAGCCGTCCGGTTCGCGGACGAAGGTGTCGCCGGTGAGATTCCAGCCGTGCCGGACGTAATCCGTCTGGCGCGGGTCGGCGAGGTAGCGGCAGCCGACCGGGCCGCGCACGGCGAGCAGGCCCGGCTCGCCGTCCGGCAGCTCATCGCCGTGCTCGTCCACCACCCGGGCCTGCCAGCCCGGCACGGGCACCCCGGTCATGCCCGGCCGGATCGCGTCGTCGGCCGCCGAGATGAAGATGTGCAGGAGTTCGGTGGCCCCGATGCCGTTGATGATGCGCAGCCCCGTGGCGTCGTACCAGGCCCGCCAGGTCGCCTCCGGCAGGTTCTCGCCGGCCGACACGCAGCGCCGCAGCGCCGACAGGTCGTGGCCGTTCAGCTGGCCGAGCATCGTGCGGTAGGCCGTCGGCGCGGTGAACAGCACCGAGACCCGGTGCCGGACCAGCGCGGGCAGCAGATGCTGCGGACCGGCCTGCTCCAGCAGCAGTGTCGAGGCCCCGGCCCGCAGCGGGAAGACCAGCAGCCCGCCCAGGCCGAACGTGAAGCCCAGCGGCGGGCTGCCCGCGAACACGTCCTCGGCCGAGGGGCGCAGCACATGGCGGGAGAAGGTGTCGGCGATGGCGAGGAGGTCCCGGTGCAGATGCATGCAGCCCTTGGGGCGCCCGGTGGTCCCCGAGGTGAAAGCGATGAGGGCGACCTCGTCGGCGGCCGTGTCCACCGCCCGGTACGGACCGGTCCTGCCCTCCGTCAGCCGGGTGAGGTCGTCGGGCCCGACCCCGCCGAACAGGGTGATCCGCAGCCCGTCCACGTCCGCCTTCGCCAGATCCTCCGCGGACCGCGCGTCGCACAGCGCGTGGCCGATGCGCGCCAGCGAGCAGATGGTGGCCAGCTCCGTGGCGCGCGCCTGCGCCAGTACGGTGACGGCGACCGCGCCCGCCTTCATGACGGCCAGCCAGCAGGCGGCCAGCCAGGGCGTGGTCGGCCCGCGCAGCAGCACCCGGTTGCCCGGCACCACGCCCAGATCCTCCGTCAGCACATGGGCGATGCGGTCCACCGTCTCCCGCAGCTCGCCGTAGCTCCAGACGCTCCCGTCGCCGGAGCGCAGCGCGGGGCGGTCGGGGCCGTACTCCTCGACGGTGCGGTCCAGCAGCTCGTGTCCGCAGTTCAGCCGGTCGGGGTAACGCGGCGCCGGATCGTCCAGGAGGAGTTCCGGCCACTGCTCCGGCGGTGGGAGATGGTCGCGCGCGAAGGTGTCGGTGTGGGCGCCGATGGCGCGCCCGGTCGGCTCGTGAGGCGCGCCGGGGACGCGTACGGACGCGTCGGCGGCGGCTGTGGGCGTGTTCGGCGAGGAATTCGGCTCCATGAAGGATCGCCCCCTTGTCGCCTCTGGAGCGTATCGTTTGGGTGACGGTAGTCAACGGTCCGCGATAAGCCATGGCGTGCGAAGCGATGCGACGAGATGCCACCCGACGCGACGGGGCACGCGACACGACGCGACAAGAGAGGCGCCGCCATGACGGCATTCTCCCTCGAACCGGAACAAACCGCCTGGTGCGAGGAGCTCCGCACGCTCGCCGTGCGGGAACTGCGCCCGCTGGCGGAGAAGGGGGAGCCCGGGCGGGTCAACCGTCCCCTGCTGGCCGCACTCGGCGAGCAGGGCCTCCTCGGCCGCATGCTGGGCTCCGGCGCGCTGGACCTGTGCCTGCTGCGGGAGTCGCTGGCCCGGGGCTGCACGGAGGCCGAGACCGCGCTCGCCCTCCAGGGCCTCGGCACCACCCCGATCGTCCAGGCGGGCACCCCCGCCCACCGCGAACGCTGGCTCCCCGGGGTCCGGGCCGGGCGGGCCGTCGCCGCGTTCGCGCTGAGCGAGCCGGGCGCCGGCTCCGACGCGGCGGCCCTGAGCCTGACCGCCGAGCCCACCCCGGCGGGCTGGGCGCTGAGCGGCGAGAAGTGCTGGATCTCCAACGCCCCCGAGGCCGACTTCGCCGTGGTCTTCGCCCGCACCACCCCCGGCGCCGGATCCCGGGGCATCACCGCGTTCCTCGTCCCGTCCGACCGCCCCGGACTCACCGGCTCCGCCCTCGACATGCTCTCCCCGCACCCCATCGGCACCCTGGAGTTCGACGGCGTACCGGTCACCGCCGACGACGTCCTCGGCGAACCCGACCGGGGCTTCCGGGTCGCCATGAACACCCTCAACCTCTTCCGCCCCAGCGTCGGGGCCTTCGCCGTGGGGATGGCCCGGGCCGCCCTCGACGCGACCCTGGACCACACCGCCCACCGCACCGCGTTCGGCGGCCCGCTGAGCGACCTCCAGGCCGTCTCGCACCAGGTCGCCGAGATGGCCACCCGCACCGAGGCCGCCCGCCTGCTGGTGTACGCGGCGGCAGCGGCGCACGACGCGGGGGAGAGCGGGGTGCCGCGCCGCGCGGCGATGGCCAAGCTGTACGCCACCGAGACCGCGCAGTACGTCGTCGACGCCGCCGTCCAGCTGCACGGCGCCCGCGCCCTGCGCCGGGGACATCTGCTCGAACACCTCTACCGCGAGGTCCGCGCCCCGCGCATCTACGAAGGCGCGAGCGAGGTTCAGCGCACCATCATCGCCAAGGAGCTGTACGCGAACGCCGCCCAGCGCCCCGACGCGTCCCCGGCCCCACCGCCCGCCGCCCCGTAAGCCCCCCGGGCAGCAGCCGTCCAAACCTCCCCGACCCAGGAGCCGCCCGCATGAGCCCGTCCCACCGGATCAATCCGGCCGAACTCTCCCCGCCCACCGGCTTCAGCCACGCCGTCGTCGCCACCGGCGGGCACCTGGTCTTCCTCGCCGGGCAGACCGCGCTCGACCCGGAGGGCAAGGTCGTCGGGGCCACCCTGCCCGAGCAGTTCGCGCTCGCGCTCGGCAATCTGCTCACCGCTCTCCACGCGGCCGGCGGCGCCCCGCCGACCTCGCCCGGGTCACCGTCTACGCCACCGACGTGGACGACTACCGCTCCCACTCCGCCGAACTGGGCCGGATCTGGCGCAGGCTCGCGGGGCGGGACTACCCGGCGATGGCCGTCATCGGGGTCGCCCGGCTCTGGGACGAACAGGCGATGGTCGAGATCGACGGGGTCGCGGTTCTCCCGTGAGAGCCCCGGCCCCGAGTAGCGGCGGCGGCGCGCCGGGGCGAGGCTGAAGGGGTCCGGATGCCGAGCCGACCCGGGAGAGTCAGCGGTGACCAGCCAGCCGCCCCCGCGCCCCGCCGCCAAGTCGTACGACGGTGAGGGCATCGTCGTCGGCTTCGACGCGCACCGCTGCCTCCAGGCCGCCGAGTGCGTCCGCGGGCTCCCCGCAGTCTTCGACGTCGACCGCCGCCCGTGGGTCCAGCCCGACAACGCCCCCGCCGACGAGGTCGCCGAGGTCATCCACCGCTGCCCGAGCGGCGCACTCCAGTACCACCGCACCGACGGCATGCCCGACGAGGTCCCCGACGTCCCCACCCATGTGTCGCTCCACGCCGACGGCGTGCTGCACGTGCGCGGGGACCTCGAAGTCGCCACCCCGTACGGCCCGCGCCACGAGACCCGGGTGATGCTCTGCGGCTGCGGCGCCACGGCCAACACGCCGTACTGCGACCACAGCGGGTCCTGCGCCGGGCACGGCTGAGACGGCCGGACCCCGAGGAGGGCGAACCACCACAGGCCGGGAGGCGCGCGGCGCGCCGGTCGGGTGAATCGCCCCCGGGGATATATCTGTATTTAGTGCCCTATATTCCGGATGCCCCGCCGCCCGCCCCGGACCCCCCGCTGTGATCGCGCTCATCGTCGCCCACTTCGCGCTGGCGGCCTGCGCGGGCCCGCTGGTGCACCGGCTCGGCCGGCGGGGTTTCGTCGTGCTGGCGCTGCCCCCGGCCGCCGCCACCGTCTGGGCCCTCACCCGCTGGAACACCACCGCGTCGGGCGGCGCGGACACCTGGGCCTGGGAGTGGATCCCGGACTACGGGGTCACCCTCGATCTGCGGCTGGACGCGCTGGCGGAGCTGATGGTCCTGCTCGCCGCCGGAGTCGGGGCGCTCGTCCTGCTCTACTGCGCCTCCTACTTCACCGACGACACCCCGCAACTGGGCCGGTTCGCCGGGAACCTCCTCGCCTTCGCGGGCGCGATGCTCGCCCTCGTCCTCGCCGACGACCTGATCACGCTCTATGTGTTCTGGGAGCTGACCACGGTCTTCTCCTACCTGCTCATCGGCCACGGCAGCGAACACCGGCACAGCCGCCGCTCCGCCCTCCAGGCGCTCGTCGTCACCACGTTCGGCGGCCTCGCCATGCTCGTCGGCTTCCTGATCCTCGGTCAGGCCGCGGGCACCTACCGGATCTCCGCGATCCTCGCCGATCCGCCCGAGACGACCCTCGCCGTCTCCGTCGCCGTGGCCCTGGTGCTCTGCGGCGCCCTGTCGAAGTCCGCCATCTGGCCGTTCTCCATGTGGCTGCCGAACGCCATGGCCGCGCCGACCCCCGTCAGCGCCTATCTGCACGCCGCCGCGATGGTCAAGGCCGGTGTCTACCTGGTCGCCCGGCTCGCCCCCGCCTTCGCCGACGTCCCCGTCTGGAAACCCGTCGTCCTCGTCCTCGGCGGCGCGACCATGCTGCTGGGCGGCTGGCGGGCGCTGCGCTTGAACGACCTCAAGCTGGTCCTCGCCTACGGGACCGTCAGCCAGCTCGGCTTCCTCACCCTGCTCGCCGGGACCGGCAACCACGACGCCGCGCTCGCCGCCTTCGCCATGATCCTCGCCCATGCCCTCTTCAAGGCCCCGCTGTTCCTCGTCACCGGGATCGTCGACCATGCGGCCGGCACGCGTGACCTGCGTAAACTCTCCGGAGTCGGGCGTTCCCTGCCGTACGTCGCCGGGGTCGCGGCGCTGTCCGCCGCCTCCATGGCCGCCCTGCCGCCGCTGCTCGGCTTCGCCGCGAAGGAGGCCGCGTTCGCGGCGCTGCTCCACGGATCCACCGCCGACCGGTGGGCGCTGGTCGTCGTGGTCGCGGGCTCCGCGCTGACGACCGCGTACACCCTGCGATTCTTCTGGGGCGCGTTCCTCCGCAAGCCCGGCGTCCCCGACACCCCCGTCCACCGGGTGGGCCCGGCCTTCCTCGCCCCGCCCGCGCTCCTCGCCGTGCTCGGCCTGGTCCTCGGACCGGCCGTCAGCTGGACCGACCGGCTGCCGAACGCGTACGCCGACACGTTCCCGGCCGAGCCGGACCCGTACCACCTCGCCCTCTGGCACGGATTCGGCCTCGCCCTGCTCCTGTCGGCCGTCGCGTGGGCGGCGGGCGCCGTGCTCTTCCTCGGCCGGACCCAGGTCACCCGGCTCTCCCGGCGGATCGCCTGGCCCACCGCCGACAGCGTCTTCGGCCATCTGTTGCTCGGGCAGGAACGTCTCGCCCTCCAGGTCACCGGCTTCATCCAGCGCGGTTCCCTCTCCGTCTACCTCGCCACCACGCTGCTGGTCATGCTCGGCGGGCAGTTCGCCGTCCTCGTGATCGACACCCCCTGGGTCGGAGCCGTACGCCCCCGGCTCTGGGACAACCCGCTCCAGGGCGCCGTCGCCGCCCTGACCTGCGCCGCCGCCCTCCTCTGCCTGACGGTCCGGCGGCGCATGAAGGGCGTCGTCCTGGCCGGCCTCACCGGCTACGGCACCGCACTGCTCTTCGTCGTCCAGGGCGCGCCCGACCTGGCGCTCACCCAGTTCTGCATGGAGACCGTCGCGATGATCGTCTTCGTGCTGGTGCTGCGCCGGATGCCCGTCCACTTCCAGGAGACCGTGAGCACCTGGCGGCGGGCCGCCCGCATCCCCGTGGCGCTCGCCGCGGCCGCGACCGTCGGCGTCGGCCTGTGGGTCGCCGCCGCCGCGCGCACCGCCGAACCGGCCGGCACCGCCATGGTCCAGGAGGTCGCCGACCACGGGCTCAAGGACGTCGTGGCGACGATCCTGGTCGACCTGCGCGCCTGGGACACGATGGGGGAGTCCGCCGTGCTCGCCGCCGCCGCGATCGGCGTCACCAGCCTCATCTACCTGCACCGCCGCAGCGAGGGCGCCATGGCCCAGGAGGAGTTGCAGGGCCGCACCGCCTGGTCCCTCTCCGCCCACCACTCCTCCCGGCTGCCGCAGGGCGACGACGCGGCCCCCGAACGCGGCTGGCTGGCCGCCGGGGCCACCCTCGCCCCCGAACACCGCTCGATCGTCTTCGAAGTGGTGGCCCGGCTGCTGTTCCACCCGATCCTGGTGCTCTCGGTCTATCTGCTGTTCTGCGCCGAGTCCCTGCCCGGCGGCGGCTTCGTCGCCGGGCTCGTCGCCGGGGTCGCCCTGATCACCCGCTACCTGGCGGGCGGCCGCTTCGAACTCGCCGAGGCGGCCCCCTGCAGCCCGGTCTCTTCACCGGACTGGGGCTCTTCATCTCCACCGGGGTGGGCCTCCTCGGACTCGGCGAGGGCACCGTCCTGCACGCCTTCACGTACTACGGGCATCTGCCGGTCTTCGGCGCGTACCACCTGAGCACCTCGGTCCTCTTCGACTTCGGCGTCTACCTGCTGGTCCTCGGCGTCGTCCTGGACATCGTGCGGGCTCTCGGAGCGAAGGTCGACCGGCAGATCGAACGGGCCGCGGGCGTGCTCACCCCCGACGGCGGGCCCGAGGCGGGAGGCCCCCTGCGATGATCGTCAGCGCCTCGCTCATCGCCACGGCCGTCGTCCTCTGCGCCGTCGGCGGCATCCTCATGCTGACCCGCCCGCTGACCCGCATCCTGCTCGGCGCCGTCATCCTCGGCAACGGCATCAACCTGCTGGTGCTCTCCTCGACCGGCCGCGCGGGCGCCGCACCCCTGTTGTACGGGGTGTCCCTGAGCCGGGTCACCGACCCGCTGCCCCAGGCCATCGCGCTGACCGCCATCGTCATCACCCTGGCCACCACCGCGTTCCTGCTGGCCATGGCCTACCGCAGCCACCAGATCACCGGCACCGACGAGGTCCACGACGACCTGGAGGACCGGCGCATCGTGCTGCGCGCCGAAGTCCTCGGCGAACGGGCCCAGTTGCGTGAGCAGTTCCGGTCGGGAGCCGAACCCACCGCCGAGGAGCGCGAACGCTACCGCGAGGAGCGCCGCCGGCTCCGTGACCGCCTGCGCGCCGACCGGGCCCGCCAGGCCCGGGGCCGCGACGCCTCCGGCAACCTCTGGAACGACGTGCTCGGCGCGGACCCGGAGGACTACGCCCGCGACGGCGACGCCAAGGCGGACGACCGCTACCCCCGTGACCGAGGAGCCGACGGATGAACGCGCTCGTCCCGCTGCCGGTGCTGCTGCCCCTGTGCGCCACCGGACTCAGCCTCGCCTTCGGCACCCGGCTGGGGCGCTTCCAGCGCTTCATCAGCGTCGCCGTGCTCACGGCCGTCACCGCGCTCTCGGTGATCCTCATGATCGCCGCCGACCGGCAGGGCCCGCTCTCCGTCCACCTCGGCGACTTCGCCCCGCCGCTCGGCGTCACCCTGGTCGCCGACCGGCTCTCCGGGCTGATGCTCACGGTCTCCTCGGCCGTCACGCTCTGCGTGCTCGTCTACTCCCTCGGCCAGGGCATGACCGACCGGGACAAAGAGACCCCGCTCGCCGTCTTCCACCCCGCCTATCTGATTCTGGTCGCCGGGGTCTCCTGCACCTTCCTCGCGGGCGACCTCGTCAACCTCTACGTCGGCTTCGAGATCATGCTGGTCGCCAGCTTCGTCCTGCTCACCCTCGGCGGCACCGGACCCCGCATGCGGGCGGGCTCCACCTACGTGATCATCTCGCTGTTCTCCTCGATGCTCTTCCTGACCGCCATCGCCATGACGTACGCGGCCACGGGCACCGCGAACTTCGGCCAGCTCGCCGTGCGTCTGGCCGACCTCCCCATCGGCGTACAGACCCTGATCCAGGCGCTGCTGCTCACCGTCTTCGCCATCAAGGCCGCCGTCTTCCCGCTCGCCGCCTGGCTCCCCGACTCCTACCCCACCGCCCCGGCCCCCGTGACCGCCGTCTTCGCCGGACTGCTCACCAAGGTCGGCGTCTACTGCATGCTGCGCACCGAGACCCTGCTCTTCCCCGGCAACCGCATCGGCGACCTCCTGATGGCCACCGCCCTGGCCTCCATGGTCATCGGCATCCTCGGCGCGGTCGCCCAGACCGACCTCAAGCGACTGCTCTCCTTCACCCTGATCAGCCACATCGGCTACATGGTCTTCGGGATCGGCCTCGCCACCCGCGAGGCGTACGGCGGGGCCATCGTGTACGTCGCCCACCACATCACCGTCCAGACGACGCTGTTCCTCGTCGCCGGGCTCATCGAACGCCGCGGCGGCACCACCGAGCTGACCCGGCTCGGCGGCCTGGCCAGGGCCGCGCCGATGCTCGCCGCCCTGTTCTTCGTCCCCGCGATGAACCTCGCCGGTATCCCCCGCTCTCCGGCTTCATCGGCAAGCTCGGGCTGATGCGCGCGGGTGTCGCCGACGGCGGGGGCTGGGCCTGGGTCCTGGTCGCCGGATCGGCGGCCACCAGCCTGCTCACGCTGTACGTGGTCGCCAAGGTCTGGAACCTCGCCTTCTGGCGCGCCGCCCCGCCCGGTCAGGCCGCCGCGGGCACCGTCCTGGAGGCCGGCGACGACAGCGACGACGACAGCGACGCGGGCCCGGACGGCATGTTCGGCACCGGTGACGAAGGCATCGGGACCACGCCCCCGCCCGCCGGCCAGGCCTCCGCGGCGACCCTGCACGGACGGGCCGTCACCACCACCAGCCGACTGCCCCACCCCATGGTCGCGGCCACCGCCGCCACCATCGCGATCGGCCTCGCCTTCACCGTGTTCGCCGATCCGCTCACCGCCTACACCGACCGCACGGCCGCCGAACTCCTCCAGCGGGCGCCCTACATCCAGGAGGTGCTGGGCCGGTGAAACGCGTTCTGGGCTTCTCCTTCCGCAACGCCGATCTGCCACCCCTGAGCTTCGAGTTCGGCACCCGCCGGCGGCGGGTGCTGGACCTGCCGCTGATCGCCTGGCTCACCGTCATCTGGGTGCTGCTCTGGTCCACCCTCACCTGGGCCAACGTCCTGACCGGCCTGGTCGTGTCGGTCGCCGTCTGCCTCGCCTTCCCGCTGCCCCGGGTCGACCTCGGACTGCGGCTCCACCCGTGGGGGATCCTGTGCCTGGCCGGCTATCTCTTCTACGACATGTACACCTCGGCCGTGAAGGTCACCCGGCAGATCTTCTTCGGCCTGCCGCACCGGGCCGCCGTGATCGGCGTCCCCCTGCGCTGCCGCAGCGATCTGATGCTCGCCGCCACCGCCGTCGCGGTCTCCAACGTCCCCGGCGGATCGATCATCGAGGTGCGCCGGGCGACGGCCACCGTCTTCGTGCACGTCCTGGACGCCGACCGGCCCGAGGAACTCGAAGCCGCCCGGCGTCAGGTCTGGCGCGTGGAAGAACTGACCGTACGGGCCTTCGGCACCCGTGACGAGATCGCCCGGGTCGCCGAACCCCCGCCACCGCCCCAGCTCGCCGCCGGGAGGCCCGCACCGTGACCGCACCCGAACGCGTCGACCAGGCCCTGCTGACCTGCGCCGTCGTCCTGGTCCTCATCGCCGGGGCGCTGCTGCTCGCCCGGATCTGGCGGGGCCCCTCCATGCTGGACCGGGCGATCTCGCTGGACGTCTGCGCCGCCCTGATCATCGCCGGTCTCGCCGCCAAATCCGCCTTCGCCCGGGACCCGTTCTACTTCCCGATCATGCTGGTGCTGGCGTTCCTCGGCTTCACCGGCTCGGTGGGCATCGCCCGCTTCATCGCCGTACGCGACCGGCCCCGCAACCCGACCGGCTCGCCTCCGCACTCCGACGACGCCCAGGAGGGCCCGCGGTGAACCCCTGGCTCCAGATCGTCGACACGGCCGGCGCCGTCCTGCTCCTGATCGGCGCCGCGATCTGTCTGCTCGGGGTGATCGGCATGCTCCGGCTGCCCGACGTCCTCTCCCGCAGTCACGCCGCCACCAAACCGCAGACCCTCGGCATGATCCTGGTGCTGGCCGGGGTCGCACTACGGCTGCGCAGCGGCATGGACCTGGCCACCCTCGCCCTCATCGCCTTCTTCCAGATGCTCACCGGGCCGGTCGCCTCGCACCTGGTGGCCCGCTCCGCGTACCGCACCGGCCAGATCGACCACAGCGAGCTGCTCTTCGACGAGCTCGACGAGCAGCTCACCGACGGGAAGTGACCGTGGTGCGGGGCGGGTTCACGCCGCCGGTACGCGGTCCAGGAATCCGCTCACCGAGCTGATCCGGCCGTCCTCGGCCAGCCGGGCCACGTCGAACCCGGCCACCGGGGCGGAGCCGTCCGCCGAGGAGACCAGCTCCCAGGAGAACCGGACGAGGTCGTGGTGCCCGTCCGGTGTGCCGGTCAGCGTGAAGCGGAAGCCGGGGAACTGCTCGTGCACGCCGCCGATCAGGGCCGCGAGCCCCTCGTACCCCCGCACGTCGGCCAGCGGGTCGGTATAGCGGGCGTCGTCGGTGAACGCGGCGGCCACCGCCTTCGCCCGCTCCTCGGCCCCGGTGGTGTTCCAGGCGGCGAAGTAGCGCTGGACGGTCTCGTCGTACGCGGTCATGGCAGGTCCTCTCCGTGGGCGCCCCGGCAGTTCGGGGCGGTGCACCCACCTTGGCCCCGGGGCCCCGGCGGCGTCGATTACCCCGGAGGTAAGGAGATCCAAAGACCCCACAGGTCCGGTGTCCGCGTGCCATGATGCGGGCAATGCCGGACGCTGGGGGGCGTATGGGAAGCACGGGCACCGTGCTGCGCGAATTGCGCGGCGCACAGAAGAGCGCCAAGGGCGTCTCGCTCTACTCGCGGTACGTGAACCGGCCCGCCGGCCGCGTGCTCGCGGCCGGGGCCTACCGGGCGGGACTGACGCCCAATCAAGTCACGCTGGTCAGTGCCCTGTTCACCTACTGCGCACTGGCGGCGGTCGCGCTCGTCGAGCCGTCCTGGACGCTCGCCGTCCTGGTCTACGCGGCCCTGGCGGTCGGTTTCGCCTTCGACTCCGCCGACGGGCAGCTCGCCCGGCTCACCGGCCGGGGCGGGCCCGACGGGGAATGGCTGGACCATGTCGTGGACTGCGGGAAGCTGCTGCTCGTCCATACCGCGGTCCTGATCTCGTTCTACCGCTTCGGAGAACTTCCGTCGGATGCATGGCTGTTGCTGCCGCTGGGCTTCCAGCTGGCCGCCGTGGTCACCTTCTGCGCGGGGCTCCTGCGCGAACACCTCGGCAAGGCGGCGGTCAGTGCCCGGGGCCCGTCCTGGGCGGCGGCGCGGGCGGCGCCCGTCTCGCGGGTACGGGCCGTGGCCCTGCTGCCCGCCGACTACGGGGTGTTCTGCCTGGTGTTCCTGCTGCTCGGCGCACCCGGGGCCTTCCGCGCCGGGTACGCCGTGCTCGCGGTCGTGCACACGCTGTTCCTGGCGGCCTTCCTCGCCAAGTGGTTCAGGGAGCTGAAAGCGCTCCGGGCCGGCTGACGAGGACGTCCAGCGCCCGCCGCAACTGGGTGCTGGACGTATGCACGGTGTACGGGAAGTAGACGACCTCCACACCCACCTCGGCGAAGTCGCGCTCCAGCTTCATCCCCTTCTCCGTGCCCCGCCAGTCGTCGCCCTTGAAGATCACGTCGAACCGGACCTGCTGCCAGGTCTCGACCTTGTCCGGCACGGTCTCCACGAACGCGGCGTCCACGAAGCGCACGCTGCGGACGATCTCCAGTCGTTCGCGGAGCGGGATCATCGGCGTATGGCCCTTGGCGAGCGCGGCCATCTCGTCCGACACGACCCCCGCGACCAGGTAGTCGCACTGACTGCGGGCATGACGCAGGATGTTGAGGTGCCCGACGTGGAACAGGTCGTACACCCCGGGTGCGTAACCCACCCTGTGCTGCACCATCCGTATCTCTCCCCCACGGTGAACGTGATCCGGTGATGTTCCAACGACCTTACTGTGAAGAACACTTGTGCAAGCCGTGAACGGATAAGCTCGACGGGGGCTGTTCCTCGCCGGGAACAGCGGCTGTCGTGGGGGAAGGCGATCGTCCGATGTCCGATGCTGCAAGGCCGGGTCCGTTCCGGGGCCGCCGACTTCTGCTGGTCTCGACCAACTATGCGCCGGAGCTCACCGGCATAGGCCCGTACGCCACCCAACTGGCCGAGCACTGGGCCGCGTCCGGCGCCCGCGTCCGGGCGCTCACCGGTATGCCGCACTACCCCTCCTGGCGGCTGGAGGAGAGCTACCGGCGCGTGTGGCGGACGGTGGAGATACGCGGCGGCGTCGGTGTCCACCGCCGCCGCCACTATGTGCCGCCCCGTCAGACCGCTCTGAAACGTGCCGCTTTCGAGGCGAGCATCCTCGCCACCGGGCTGATCGCGCCACCGCCCGGCCGTCCCGACGTCGTGATCTCCCAGATGCCCAGCCTCGCCGGCGGGGTCATCGGCGCCCGCCTCGCCCGGCACCACCGCGTGCCGTTTATCCCCGTCGTCCAGGACCTGATGGGCGCCGCCGCCGCGCAGAGCGGCATCCGGGGCGGGGGCCGCGCCGCAGCCGTCGCCGCGACCGCCGAGCGGTACGCGCTGCGCGGGGCCGCCCTCGTCGGCGTCATCCACGAGAGCTTCGTCCCCGGCGTCCGGGCGCTCGGCGTCGACCCCGGCCGCATCCGCCTCGTCCCCAACTGGACGCATGTGCAGGGCCCCACCGCCGAGCGGGCCGCGACCCGGGCCCGGCTCGGCTGGCCCGACGGCGTCCCGGTGATCCTGCACTCCGGCAACATGGGCCTCAAGCAGGGCCTGGAGGTCCTGGTGGAGGCCGCCCGCCTCGCCCCCGGCGTCCGCGTCGTCCTGATGGGCGACGGCAACCAGCGCGACGCCCTGCGCGCCCGCGCCGAGGGGCTCGCCAACGTGGAGTTCCTGGAGCCCGCGGGGGAGGGCGAGTTCACCGACGTACTCGCCGCCGCCGACGTCCTCGCGGTCACCCAGCGCGCCTCGGTCCTCGATATGAGCGTCCCCTCCAAGCTCACCTCCTACTTCACCTCCGGCCGCCCCGTGATCGCCTCCGTCGCCGACGAGGGCGGTACCGCCGACGAGGTCCGCCGTTCCGGGGCCGGAGTCCTCGTCGCCCCCGAGGACCCGGCCGCCCTGTTGGAAGCCGTGCAGAAGCTCGCCGCCGACCCGGCCGCCGCCGACACCCTCGGGGCCGAGGGGCCGCGGTACGTCGCACGCCATCTGAGCCGGGAGGCGGGACTCGCCCGCTTCGACGACCTGCTCGCCGAGGTCCTGCGGGACGGACAGGACAGTGGCCGCCGATGACATCTGTGAACCGGGTCCCGGACGACCACGACGAGCCGGCGCTCCTGCGCGACCAGTTCCGCCAACTCCTGCGCTACCGCGCCCTGCTGGCCGTCGGCGTGGTCGTCGGACTGCTCGGCGGCGGCTATCTCGCCCTCGGCGGCGAGAAGACGTACACCGCGACCGGTGAGGTCCAGGTCCGGTCCGCCATCGCCGACCCCTTCGCCGCCGGAGCCACCGCCGACAAGGGCATCAACATCGGCTCCGAGCGGCAGACCGCCGTGAGCGACACCGTCGGCACCCTGGCCGCGGGCACCCTCCTCAAGGCGGGCGACGACGTCACCGCCCGCAAACTGCTCGCCGGACTCCAGGTCACCAACCCGCCCAACACCCTCACCCTCCGCTTCTCCTACACCGGCGCCACCCCCGAACAGTCCCGCGCCCGCGCCGAGGCCCTCGCCAACGCCTATCTCGCCCACCGCAAGGCGCGCACCGAGGAGAGCATCGAGAACATGGCGGGCGGCTACCGCGCCCAGCTGAAGCCGCTGGAGGAGAAGCGCGACCAGTTGGAGGAACAGGCCGGATTCGGAGCGGCCGACGACGTCACCAGCGCCCGCGCCAACATCATCGTCTCCATCTCCGAGCTGAGCCGGAAGATCTCCGAGCTGAAGGCGCTGGACACCACCCCCGGCTACCTCAACAAGAAGCCGGTCGCGCCGACCTCGCCCACCGGCGCGGGCCTGCCCCTGCTCCTCGGCCTCGGCGGTGTCGTCGGCCTGGCGCTCGGGCTGCTGCTGTCCTGGGTGCGGCTCGTCTTCGACCCCGCCGTACGCTCCGACCGCGAGCTGGTCCGCTCGCTCGGCGCCCCCTGCTGGGCACCCTGCCCCGGGAGCGCGCCGCCGCGGCAGGGCTGCTCGCCATCGGCCGCGGCGGCTCCCGGCTCGCCGAGGAGTACCGCGCGGTCGCCTTCCGGCTCGCCTACGACCCGTCGTTCGCCGAGAACCGGCGCCTGCTGGTCACCGCCCCGCGCGGGGACAACGCGGCGGCCGCCGCCGCTGCCGCCAACCTCGCCGCCGCCTTCGCCGAGATGGGCCGGGACGTGCTGCTCGTCGAGGCCGACCTGCGCACCCCGGCCCTCGCCCGGGAGCTGGGCTCCGCCGCCCACGAGACGCGTTCGCCGCGCTGGGCCGCCGAGGAGGGCGACGGCAGCTGGCCCACCGGCACCCGCTCGGGCGTGGACGTCCCCGGCTCCGGGGCCTTCACCCTGATCCCCGGCGCCACCGTCGACAACGTCCCGCGCGCCCTCACCTCCCCGCCCGTCGGCCGGATCGTCGGCGAGGCCGACAGCCCGGGCACCGTCGTCATCGTGCTCGCCCCGCCCGTCCTCGCCTACGCCGACGCGGTCGCCCTCGTCGACCGGGTCACCGGCGTCATGATCGTGTGCGACCCACGCGAGGTGCACCGCAGCGACCTGGAGCGCATCCGCGAGATCATCAGCGCCTCCGGCGGCTCCGTGCTCGGCGCCCTGCTCCACCCGTCCCGGGGCCGGCTGCGCCGCGCCGAGCGCCGCCCGAAGTCCGCCCGCCGCCGCTCCACAGGCGGCGGCCCCACCGGCCCCGCCGCCGAGCCGGACAGCCCCGAGACCACCGGAGACCCCACCGAGACCCTCGGCCTGCGCTCCCTGACCCTCCCGGCATCCCGCCGGTGAGAGCCCGCACCGCCGTCCTCTGCTCGGTCGCGGACCAGGGGGTGGCGGCGCTCACCAACATCCTGGTGCTGGTGGCCGCCGCCCGGCTCTCCACCCTGGCCGACTTCGCCCGCTTCTCCGCGGTCTACCTGGTCTTCACGGTGCTGCTCGGCGTCTCGGGGGCGTACACCGGACAGCCGCTGGTCCTCAAGCGCGGCGCGGGGAGGAGACCCGGGGCGCCTGCCGGTCCGCCGTGACGTTCACGGTGCTCGCCGCCACTGCGCTCGGCGCGCTGCTCGCGGCCGTCTGCGCGCTCGTCCCCGGCGACACGGCCCGCGCCCTGCTGACGCTCGGCCTCGTCCTGCCCGTGGTGCTGGGACAGGACGCCGTACGGTACGCCTTCTCCACCCTCCAGCAGCCCCATCTCGCCCTGGTCTCGGACCTGTTGCGGCTGGGCTGTGTGCTCGGGGCCCTCTCCGTACAGGACTACGGGGCGTCCCCGGCCCGGCTGATCGCCGTCTGGGGCCTGTCCGCCCTCCCCGCGCTGCTGCTCTCCGCCGCCCTCCTCCACCGCGCCACCGCCGGATCCCCGCTGCGGTTGCGCCCGCTGCTGCGGCGCGGCCACCTCGGGCAGCGCTTCACCGTCGAGTTCGGCGTCGGCAACGCGACCGGCCAGCTGTCCGTCCTCGGCCTCGGCGCGGTGGGCAACCCTCTCCTGGTCGGGGCGCTGCGCGGGGCGACCACCCTGTTCGGGCCGCTCAACGTGCTGTTCACCTCGGCCACGTCCTTCGGCCCGCCGATCCTCGGCCGCATCGGCGACGAGCGCCGCCGGATCCGGGCCACCGCCGCGCTCGCCGCCGCCCTCGCGGGAACCGCCGCGCTCTGGGCCACGGTGCTCGCCCTGCTGCCCGAGACCGCCGGACGCCAACTCCTCGGTGACACCTGGCCGGTGGCCGCCGACCTGCTCCCGGCGACGGGCAGCCAGTACGCGGCGATGGCCGTCGGCACCTGCGGACTGCTCGCCCTGCGCATGCTCGACCCGCGCACCACGCTCGCCATCCAGGTCGTCTTCTCGCTCACCGCCGTGGCGTTCCTCGCGGGCGGTTACGTCGTCGGGGGCGTCCCGGGCGCCGCCTGGGGGCTGTTCCTGGGCTCGCTCTGCAAGGCCACCGCCACCTGGATCAGGGTGGCGCGGCTGCGTCGGCGCAGCCCGGCGCGTGACGAGGACGTCACCGCCGGCGCGCCGGCCGCCGCTCCCGGTACGTACTGATCGCGGCCAGACACAGCGCGGCGATGGCCAGCTTCCCCGCCGCCTGGAGGAGCGGGCCGCGCAGCAGGATGAAGGTGTATCCGGCGATCAACGGCGCGGCGATGGCCAGCACACTCCCCGGGCCGGGCCCCGCCCGGGTGACGGCCAGGGCGTAGCGGCGGTCGGTGCGGGCCGACGCGTAGCCGATCAGGGCCATCCCGCCGATCATGCCGGCCGCACCGAGATCGACCCAGAACTCGGTCCACAGCGGGGCCGACAGGTTGGTCATCCGCAGCCCCATCCACTGCCCGACCCGGACCCCGGTGTCCTCCGGCTTCCCGCTCCATACCGCGCGCGGCACGAAGAACAGGCCGGAACCCGCCAGTTGGCGGCCGTAGGTGTGACCCCGGGTGTCGACCCAGGAGATGGTGTTGGCGAACATCACCATCTGGTCGTAGTCCTTGGTCACCAGCGGATCGAAGACCGAGGCCGACTGCACGGACCGCTGGCCCCCTCCTCGTACCGGAACCTGTCCGCGTACGGGAACAGCACCAGCGCTCCCACCACGCCCGCCGTCAGGACCGTCCGGTAGACCGCCGCACTGCTCGGGAACGCGGCGAACACGAACGCCACCACCACCGTCAGGAACCAGTAACGGGCGTTGGAGACCGGGTTGTTCACCAGCAGGTTCAGTGCCGCCAGCGCCACCCACACCAGCACGGTCGACGGTCTGCGCCGGGCCCGGTAGGAGGTCGCCAGGCGGCGGGTGTAGAAGAGCAGCGCCAGCAGCGCCGGGACCTGCCCGAAGCCCTTGAGGAACGCCGAGCCCACATGGGACCCCTCCGTGACCACCCCGCTCGCCGCGACGGTCTCGTTGATCTCCTGCCGGCTGGCGAAGAAGACCGAGGGGCCGCCCAGCTTCAGCACGTAGAAGGCGCTCGCCGTGAACGCCAGCAGCACCAGCAGCCGCAGTCGCAGCGGATGGGCGATGGCCGGCCCGCTGACCGCTCCCCGCGCGGAGGGCGCCCGGCGGCGCAGCGGCCGCCGGGAGGCCAGCAGTGCCCCCAGGTCGTAGGCGGCGCACCCCACCAGAACCATCGCGATGGCCGTGACCAGGTCCTGGCGTGGCCCCACCATCGGCGTCGGCGTCTGTCCGATCACCACCTGGGCGAACGGCGCCACGCCCATCGCGATGTACACGAACATCCAGAAGACACCCTGGAGCAGCCGCCGCCGGGTCGACAGGATCATCGTCGCGAGACGGGCCCCCGCGTAGCAGGTCAGCACCAGCTGGAGCCAGTACGCCGTGTCCCGGACCCCGCTGCCGGGCTGGGCGGCGATCACCGCGGGCAGGAAGCAGACCAGGCCCAGGATGAGCGGCACGGACAGCGCCCGCGACAGCATCGACCAGGCGATCGGCCGCTCCGGAGGGCCACCGGGACCCCCGGGCCCCTGCGGACCCGCGACCGTGGGAGCGACCTGCTCCCGCGCCGACGTGTGCACCGACGTCATGCGCCCCCCCGGGATCAGCGAACCGCTGAACACTCTAACGAATCAGCCCACTTGAGGGGGGCCGATGACTACGCTGTGAATACGTGGCCATAGTCGAGGGGAACTCTGGTGAAAATCCTGCACGTTGTCACGCTCCACACCCCGGACCACGCCTTCGGCGGTCCGACGCGAGTGGCGTTCAACCTCTCCAAGGTCCAGCGTGCGCACGGTGACGACGCACGTGTCATGGCCCTCGGTGACGGCTTCCCCGATGGCGAACTGCCCAGCGAAGTGGAAGGAGTTCCGGTCCACCTCTTCCAGGCCCGGCACATCCTCCCGATGTTCGAGGTCAGCGGCATCACCTCCGCCGGGCTGCTGAACACCGCCCGCCGCATGATGCGCGGCGCCGACCTCGTCCACGTGCATCTGATGCGGGACCTGGTGACCCTGCCCGCGGCGCTCCTCGCGCTCGCGACCCGTACGCCCCTGGTCGTCCAGACCCACGGCATGATCGACCCCACCGAGAAGAAGGTCGCCCAGCTCACCGACCTCCTCGGGGTCCGCAAGGTGCTGCGCGAGGCGGACGCCGTGCTGCACCTCACCGAGATGGAACGCGTCGACGTGAACGCGGTCGCCGCGCCCGTCCCGCTCACCCGCACCGTGCGGCTGGTCAACGGCGTGCGTCCGCAGGAGCGCAAGCCCGCCCGCGAGCCCGGCCGCCCGCCGACCGTGCTGTATCTGGCCCGGATCCAGGAGCGCAAGCGGCCCGAGGACTTCGTCGCCGCGATGCCGCACGTTCTCGCCCGCCACCCGGACGCCCGTTTCGTGCTGGCCGGTCCCGACACCGGCGCGCTGGCCGGCACCCTCGGGCTCGCCCGTCAGCTCGGGGTGGCCGAATCCCTGCACCATGTCGGCCCGTTGGAGCACGACGAGGTGCTGGCCGCCGACCGCGAGGCCGATGTGTATGTGCTGCCCGCGATCGAGGAGCCGTTCCCGGTCTCGGTGCTGGAGGCGATGTCCGTCGGCACCCCGGTCGTGATCACCCGCACCTGCGGGCAGGCCCCCGATGTGGCCGGGGCGGGGTCGGGACGGGTCATCGACAGCCGGGTCGGCGAGGACGCGGCCAACGCCCGCAAGGTCGCCGACGCGATCCTGGAACTGCTGGAGCCGGAGGCCGCCGAGCAGGCGGGCAAGGCGGCCTGGGAGCTGGTGAACGAGCAGTTCACCATCGAGGCCGTCACCGCCACCCTCCGGCGGACCTACGAGGACGTGGTCCGCCGGAGGCGGGGATGAGCGGCCGACATGTCACCGTACGGGCTTCTCGCGGGACTTGAGCGCGATCTGCCAGCGGTAGAAGCTCATCGCCAGCGCGAAGTCGAAGCCCGCCCGGCCGTCCAGGAAACCCCGCTTGTAGAGATACATGTAGCCGAAGGACACCACCGGCTTGAACGGCGCCTTGTGGAACAACTGCCCCTGACGCGACTTGACCTGGCGCACCTGCTCCTTCACCCGGGGGTGGTGCTCCAGCCAGGCCTCCCAGTCCGAGTAGCGGTTGTGCCGCTCGAACCACGCGGTCACCGGGTCGAGGTCCTGGTGCTCGATCGGGTGGGTGAGGGTGCCCACGCTCGCCGCTACCGGCTGGTAGTGGCCCTCCACCTCCCCGATCCCCGGCGCGTCCAGGTCTCCGACCTCCGGGTAGTGGCAGCGGGTCCGGTCGGTCAACGACCGCTTGCGGATGGTGTATCCGTGCCGCAGCCGCTTCCCGGAGAACCAGTAGCCGAGCGGTATGTCGTACGCCGCCGGCTTCGGCGCGTCCGGGTTCCGGAAGGTCTCCCGCAGCTCGGCCAGCAGCCCGGGGCTGAGCCGCTCGTCGCCGTCGAGCAGCAGGATCCAGTCCAGGTCGGTGCGGACGTTCTCCAGGCACCACTGCTTCTTCCGCGGATGCCCGCCGTCCCAGGTGTACGTGACCACCTCGGCCCCGCACTCCTCGGCGATCTTCACGGTGTCGTCGGTGCTGTGGGAGTCCACCACGACGACCGCCTCGAAGTGGCCGAGGACCGATCTCACCGCCTCGGCGATGTTCAGCCCCTCGTTCTTCGTGGGAATCGCCACGGCTATCGGGAGTTTCGGCGTACCTGCGGTCATCCCGCGGCTCCTTCGGGCAGCCAGGCATAGCAGCCTGTGGACGTGAACGTAACGGCGGAATCGGGGATGGTGATCTTCCGGGACTTCCCGGTGTCGGAGGCGCCGGAGGCCAGCTCCTTGCCGCCCGCCCCTTCGATCTGCCAGGAGCAGTCCGCGGTGGGGGAGGCCGAGCGGTACACGCCCGGACGGAGCTTCTTCCCGGCGTGCTTGCCGTCCGGGTAGCCGTACGCCGCCTCGTCGACCAGGGACTGGTGCTGGGTGCAGAGCCCGGCGACCGCGTCCTTCGCGTCGGGGATCTCGCCCGTCACGATCGCGCCGACCGCCGTGTCCCGGTCGGCCTTGACGAGGTAGCGCAGCTTGTCGCAGGTCTCCTGGCCGGTCTGGAGCACGGCCGCCGGGTCCATCCCCTTCGGCACCCGGTCCTTCAGATATTCCTTCTGCTTCTTGGTGAACGTCCCCGTGGCCGGGGTGATCTCGTCGACGGGCGTCTTCGGGCCCTCGGCCGTGGCGGCCGGAGCGGACGCCCCCGGGGCCGTCGGCTCCTCGGTGGGCGGCGTGGCGGGGCCGGTGGCCGGGGTGGCGGACGGGCCGGGGGCGGCGGGGCCGGAGGCCGCGGGGCGCTGGGCGCCCGCGGCCTCCGGGTCAGTCCCGTCCGCGGACGCGCCGCAGGCGGCCAGCGCCGCCGCCGTCAGGACGACGGCGGCGCAGGCCAGGAACGGGTTTCTCATCGCTCAGCCGTTCCTCAGGGCGTAGTGCGCGCTGATGGTGGATCCGCTCAGCGCGGTCGGGTAGATGGCGGTCTCGTCGATCTGCCCCTCGAAGAAGTTGCTGGTGGGGCGGTTGGGCCAGCCGGACAGATTGTCCCCGCCGACCCGCCAGTAGCCCGGCTGGCTCTCGTTGCCGGAGACCAGGATGTTCGACGCGCGCAGCTGCCCGTCGACGTACAGCGACATGCCCTGACCCAGCGGGCCCTGGGTGGCGACGACGTGGTGCCACTGGCCGTCGTTGTACGCCCCCGAGGTGGCGACGGTGCGCGTCCCGCCGCTCTGGACGCCGAACACGAGGCGTCCGTCGTTGCGCATGTAGATGTGCTTGTCGTGGCGGGTGCTGTTCTGCTGGGTCATGTTGCCGAAGCCGACGATCTTCCCGCCCCGGGTCGTGGTCGTCTTGATCCAGGTCTCGATGGTGAAGCGGGCGGGCTGGTTGTGCAGCCGGTTGCTGTACGCGTACTCGTCGGCGCCGTTGAACCCGATCGCCGTCGAGGGCCCGGCGACCGCCGCCGGGGTCTGCCGGTAGGCGGGTCCGTTGCGCAGGAAGCCGTTGTTCAGATTGCCGCTGCTGTCGTGCGCGAACGTCGACGTGCCCTCGTCCCAGCGCCAGTAGAGGCTCGCCCCGTCGGACCTGACCCGCGCCGGGTACGCCTCCGTCGCGCTCGCCACAGTGGCGGACTGGGCCGGGGACTTGGTGCTGGTGTTGGTGCCGTCGCTCGCGGTGATCCGGTACGAGTGGGTCTCGCCCGGGGCGACGTCGGTGTCCGTCCAGGTCAGCTGCGGACGGTCCCAGAAGACCGAAGAGCCGGTCGTGGTGTGGATCGGGGTGTTGGAGCCGTCCTTGTAGATCCGGTAGGTCAGCTCACCGTCGTCGGTGTCGAAGCTGGTCTGCCAGTTCACGTCGATCTGCCCGGGGGTCAGCGTGGAGAGGCTGACGTTGGGCACCCAGGGCGCGCCCGTGTCCGGGCCGTCCGCGAACCGGGTCAGACCCTGTTGCGGCCTGGTGTTGACGGTGGTGAACTCGCCGCCCACCCACATGTAGTGGCGCCCGCCGCTGCTCGTCTGGGCCATCACCCGCGGCCCGACCGGCTCCCCGATCCCGTCGTTGGTGTCCGGGAACCAGGGCAGCAGCTTCGGGTCGTCGACCGACTGGGCCAGCAGGTGCTTGCGCGGCTGGTCCGGGAACGCGCCCATGCTGGCGCAGTCGTGGGCGTGGCTGCCGCTGTACAGCACCCCGGAGTGCACCAGCACGGACTGGGTGGCGCCCAGGCAGGTGTCCCGCCAGCGCTGCTCGAAGTTGCTGAGGTTCAGCGCGATGCGTCCGTCGAACACGCCGCCGCCGGTACCCTCGTTGCCCGTGTAGAAGCCGCCCGCGTCCGTGGTGATGTCCTGGACCGTGGAGTTGTTGTGGATGAACCCCGGGTAGGACTTGGTGAGCTGGCCCGTCGTCGCGTTGACGACGGCCAGGGCGTGGGTGTTCGTGCCGTTGATCCGGAAGAAGTCCCCGCCGAGCAGCACGTTCTGCCCGTCCGGAGTCACCTCGACGGCCCGTGCGACCTCGTCGGCGTTGGCCGTGAAGGGCAGCAGTGAGGCTCCGGTCGTGACGGCGGCGAAGTGGCTCCTGGTCTGGCCGCCGACCGTGGTGAAGTCGCCCGCCAGATAGACGGTGTCGTCGGTGACGGCGAGCCCCCGCACGGTCGCCGACACCCCGATCTTGAAGGTGTTGCTGACGGTGCAGGTCTCGGTGTCGATCGCCGCGATGTTGCTCACGCCGACACCGTTCACCCCGCCGAACTGGCCGCCCGCGTACAGGGTTTCGCCGTCCGGTGAGAGAGCGAGGGCCCGCACGGTGGCGGTCCCCGAGGAGATGGTGAAGGACAGCGAGCAGTCGGTGGGCGCCCCGGTCGCCGCGTCGAACGCGGCGAAGTTCACCGCGGGCTGCTCGTCCGTGCCGGGTTCGGCGGTGGGGGGCCGCAGGGTGGAGAAGGTGCCGCCCGCGTAGACGACGCCGTCGCCGGCGGCCATCGACCAGACGATGCCGTTGGTCTGCCAGGTGGTGAGGTCGTCCGCGGTGAGGGCGACCGGTGGTGTCAGCGCCGCTGCCGGAGAGACCCCGACCGTGGTCGCGGTCAGGACTCCGGCGAGCAGACCGAGAGCGGCGGAGGCGGCCCGCACACGGCCGCGCCCCCGCTTCCGCGCCCCGTACTTCCGTTCATCATTCAGCTCCGAAGGTGAGATTCGCGCTGCGGCCCGGAGGCCGCGGATGCTGCCTCGTCCGACCGGCCGCGGGGACGGTGCGTCCCCCGGGGGCCGGGGCGAGTGGGGAGGCGGGGCCGGGGCCCCGCCCGTGGCCGGCGCGTTGAGCTCCACCGAGCGGTCGGTGGAGATCGGCGGTGGCGCCGGTGATCTTCCCGGGCACGGGCGCGACGAGCGCCGGCCGGGAGTCCTGGGTGGCCGCCGGCCCGGTGCGGGCGTCGGCGGTCACACGGTCCTGTCGGTCCGGTAAGGGGACGGCGGGCCGGCGGCGGAGCAGGCCGGCCCGGCCGCCGGGGGAGCGGCGCCCGTCCCGGCGACGCCGGTCCGCCCGACCCGGACCGCCGGCGGGTCCGTTCGCCGGCCCGCGCGCACGGCGACCGTGCCCCGTCACCGGTCCACCCGGACGGCGGCCCCGGACAACTGGTCGGCCAGCTTGCGGATATCGGCGTCGACCATGATCCGGGCCAGCTCCCGGGACTTCACCTCGGGCTTCCACCCCAGCAGCTCCTCGGCCTTCGAGGCGTCGCCGATCAACGCGTCGACCTCGCTGGGGCGTTCGTACTTCGGGTCGTAGCGCACGTGCTCGCGCCAGTCGAGGCCCGCGTGCTCGAAGGCGTACTCCAGGAAGTCCCGGACGCTGACGCCCTCGCCGGTGGCGATCACGAAGTCGTCGGGGGTGTCGCACTGGAGCATCCGCCACATGGCGTCCACGTACTCCGGCGCGTACCCCCAGTCCCGGACCGCGTCCAGGTTGCCCAGGTGCAGCCGGTCCTGGAGCCCTGCCTTGATCCGGGCGACGCCCCGGGTGATCTTCCTGGTCACGAAGGTCTCGCCCCGGCGCGGCGACTCATGGTTGAAGAGGATCCCGTTCACCGCGAACATGTCGTACGCCTCGCGGTAGTTGACCGTGGCCCAGTAGGAGTAGACCTTCGCCACGCTGTACGGGCTGCGCGGGTGGAACGGGGTCTTCTCGTTCTGCGGGGGCGGGCTCGCCCCGAACATCTCTGAGGACGAGGCCTGGTAGATCCGGGTCTGGATACCGCTGGCCCGGACCGCCTCCAGGAGCCGGATGGTGCCGAGCCCGGTGACGTCACCGGTGTACAGCGGGGCGTCGAAGGACACCCGCACATGCGACTGCGCGCCCAGGTTGTAGACCTCGTCGGGCTGGATGTCACGCAGCAGGTTCACCAGCGCCACACCGTCGGACAGGTCCGCGTGATGCAGGACGAAGGAGCGCTCCGGCTCCTCGGGACCCTGGTAGATGTGGTCTATCCGCTCGGTGTTGAAGCTTGAGGAACGGCGTATGAGCCCGTGCACCGTGTATCCCTTGTCGAGCAACAACTCCGCCAGATACGAACCGTCCTGGCCTGTCACCCCGGTGATGAGCGCGGTCTTCGCCACGATTCCCCCTTCTCTGCTGATCGCCTCGGCGGCGATGTTCACCGATATTCCGGAATTGGAGCGTTCTGCGGCAAAGCGTCACCGCAGTCCCTTTCTGCTGGCACAATCCGAGCCATGACGACCGAACTCCCCGTCCCGTCCCAGGAATCCGCCCGTTCCCTACTGCGGCCCGGCTCCCGCATATTCGTCGCGGGACACCGCGGCCTGGTCGGCTCGGCGGTGGCCCGCCGCCTCGCCGACGACGGCCACGAGGTGCTCACCCGCGGCCGCGACCTCCTCGACCTGCGCGACGCCGCGCGGACCGAGACGTATCTGAAGGAGGTCCGCCCGGACGCCGTGGTGCTGGCCGCCGCCAAAGTGGGCGGGATCATGGCCAACAGCACGTACCCGGTGCAGTTCCTGGAGGACAACCTGCGCATCCAGCTCAGCGTGATCGCGGGGGCGCACGCGGCCGGGACACAGCGGCTGCTCTTCCTCGGCTCGTCGTGCATCTACCCCCGGCTCGCGCCCCAGCCGATCCGCGAGGAGTCGCTGCTCACCGGGGAGCTGGAGCCCACCAACGAGGCGTACGCCCTCGCCAAGATCGCCGGAATCGTCCAGACCCAGTCCTACCGGCGGCAGTACGGCGCCTCCTACATCAGCGCCATGCCCACCAATCTCTACGGGCCCGGCGACAACTTCGACCTGGAGACCTCGCACGTCCTGCCCGCGCTGATCCGCCGCTTCCACGAGGCGCGCAGGGACGGGGCCCCCGAGGTCGCCCTGTGGGGCTCCGGCTCGCCGCGCCGGGAATTCCTCCACGTCGACGACCTCGCCGCCGCCTGTGTGAGCCTGCTGGAGGCCTACGACGGTGACGAGCCCGTCAACATCGGCTGCGGCGAGGACCTCACCATCCGTGAACTGGCGGAGACCGTCAGGGATGTGACGGGCTACGAGGGGCGCATCGCCTGGGACGTCTCGAAGCCGGACGGCACCCCCGCAAGCTGCTCGACGTCACCCGGCTGAACGCCCTCGGCTTCACGCCGAAGATCCCGCTGCGCGACGGCATCGCCCGCACCTACGCCTGGTGGCTCGGGCAGCTCCCGCCCGGACAGTGACGCTCGGCCGCCGCCGGGAGAAGCCTCCCGGCGGCGCACCGGTGGTGCTCCTCGCATCCGTCCGCCCGCCGCCATTCAGTACGCCCCGCGGCCGTCGGTGACGGCGCGCACGGTGCGGGCGAGGAGTCCCATGTCGGCGGCGACCGACCAGTTGTCCACGTACCAGAGGTCGAGCGAGACGGTTTCCTGCCAGCTCAGGTCGGAGCGCCCGCTCACCTGCCACAGACCGGTGAGCCCCGGCTTCACGGTGAGCCGGCGGTGCTCCCGCTCGTCGTAGCGGGACGCCTCCTCCGGCAGCGGCGGCCTCGGCCCCACCAAGGACATGTGGCCCAGCAACACATTGACCAGTTGCGGGAGTTCGTCGATCGACGTACGCCGCAGCATCCTGCCGACCGGAGTCACCCGGGGGTCGCTGCGCATCTTGAACAGTGGCCCGTCGACTTCGTTGACCACGGCGAGCTGCGCCTTGAGCTGCTCCGCGTCCGCCACCATCGTGCGGAACTTCCACATGGTGAACGGCCGGTTGTGCTGCCCCTGCCGCACCTGCCGGTGGAAGACCGGCCCGCGCGAGGACAGCCGGACGCTCAACGCCACCGCCAGCAGCAGCGGTGCCAGGGCCAGCAGTCCGAACAGGGCGCCCGTACGGTCCAGCACGTTCTTGACCATCGCCTGCGGCCCCCGCGGAGCGGCGGCGCGATGTGCAGCAGGGTGAGCCCGGCCGCGGTGACGGGACGCACCCGATCGGCCGCCACGCCGGACAGCTCGGAGAGCACGGACAGGGCGACACCCCGGTCGTGCAGCCCCCAGCCGAGACGCCGCAGCCGGTCGCCGGTCAACTGGGGCCCGGGAGCCACCAGCACCAGGTCCGCCGCATGGGCGTAGACCCCGCCGAGCACCGTCGACACATCGTCGTCGGCCGGGCAGGAGGCGAGGTGCCCCGGCACCTGCACCCCCTCCAGCTCCAGCCGGGCGGCCCCCACCGGAATGGCGGCGACCAGGGTGTAGTCGTGGTCCGTACGGGAGGTGAGCAGCCCGGCCGCCCGGTCCACGCCCGCCGCCTCACCGACCAGCAGCACCCGGCGGACCCGGCCGGTCCGCCGTGCGGAGCGCGGCCACCGCCGCAGCCCCGCCACCGCGGCGGCGGTCAGCAGCCCCGGCGTGACCGCCACGACGGCCGTGGCCGGGTCCACCGGGCTGCCCGCCGCCGTGTGCAGCACGGCCAGCAGGCCGAGGAGCACGAGCCAGTCGCCGACCGCCCCGACCGCGCGGGCCGCACCACCGGGCTCGGCCCGCAGCCGGTCCGGGTACCTCCCCCGCGCGCCGCGCAGTCCGGCCCACAGCACCCCCGCGACCCCGGCCGCCGCCAGCGGGCGGGGCTGGTCCCCCGCGTGCAGCAGCAGCCAGGCCGGACCGGCCAGACCCAGCAGGTCGGCCAGTGCGGCGAGGACCGGACCGCGCGCGGGCAGCCGCCGGGCCGGCGCCGGCCCGGCCGGGTCGCGCTGAGCCGTCGGGGCCCTCCAGAGTTGCTCCAGGGCCGCCGTGCGATTCCGGGAGGCGGCGGTGCGAGGGCGCGGTGCGCCCCTGAGCCCCACCGGTCCGGATAGGTCGGTATCAGGTATTTCGACATGCCCCATGAGCCCCCCAGCCACAGTTGCACCCCCACAAACGGGACGCATCCGCCGATCCCATGGACTGACGGATGCGCCCTCGCTCGGTGCACGATATCCACACACGTGCCATTTCGCTGGAGTTCTCGTGAAGTTCAGACGGCTCGGTTCGGACATCTCCGAACGACCGGAACCGGCCGATGTCGCCTGGTGGGCAGGGAATCTGATGGAGTGACAGCCGGGTAAGCGCTTGTGTCCGGTGGTGGCGGGGGAGGGGCTCGCGGAGGGCCGGACGGGCCCGCTCGCGGGCGGGAGATGCGTGAACCCCCTGGCGGGCGGTGTGCCCGGCCAGGGGGTTCACGCGTCCCCCTCCGGGGCCCCGCGGGGTGCGGGGCTGCTACGACGTCAGAGTGCGCCCTCCGTGCGCCTCCTGGCGCGCCGGTGGACCAGCACGCCGGCGCCAACAAGCCCCGCTGCCGCGAGAGTTAGCGACATCACAGTGGCCCCGGTGGCTGCCAGGCTGCCGCCGCCGGACGTGGTGGCGGTTCCGGTGCCGCCCGCGACACCCCCGCCGACCGTGGAACCGGAGCCGCCGACCGTTCCGCTGGAGCCTCCGGACGTACCCGTGGAGCCTCCGGTGGAGTCGGAACCGCCCGCGGTGGAGCCGCCACTCGTCTGCGTACCGCCGTCACCACCCGTCGATCCGTCACCCCCGCACTGCCAGAGCCATTTGACGCATCACCGTTGCCGCCGGTGTCGCCGCCCGAGTCCCCGCCGGTGGCCGGGGTGACGGTGAGTGTCACGGCGGCGGTGCGGGTGGTGCCGACGTCGTTGCGGAATTCGGCGCGGTAGCGGTAGCCGTCCTGCGCGGTGCGCGCGGTGAACGTGAGGGCGGACTCCGTCGCGCCCTCGACGTCCTTCCAGGTCTGCGCGCCGTCGGTGCTGACCTGCCAGCGGACCGTGGGCTCCGGGGTGCCCTCCGCCTCGGCGCCGAGAGCGACCTCCTCGCCCTCCTTGGCCGTGAGGTCGGCGGGCGCGCGGGTCACCAGGGGCGAGACCTGCCGGACCAGCTTGGTGATCTTCCCCTCGGCGGGGCTGGTCACGAAGACGGTGGCGCCGCCCGGTTCGACGGCGAGCGAGGCCGCGCCGGCCTGGGAGTGGTTGCCGGGCAGCGACAGGTCCTTCGCGGCCACGGCGAAGTCCTCGGTGCCGTACACGGTGAGCGTGCCGTTGTTGTCGTTGGCCGGGTCGGAGAGGTCCCCGCCGTCCTGCCAGACGACATAGGCGCGGCCCGACGCCGTGTCGAAGGCGGCGTCACGGGCCAGGTCCTTTCCGGCGAGCGTCTTGACCAGGGTGCCCGCGGCGTCGAAGACCAGCACCGACCGGTCGACCCCGACCCACACCGCACCGGTGGCCGGGTCCGTCTCGGTGAATCCGGCCATGCCCCCGGCCCGCCGGGCAGGTTGGAGGAGCCGCTGACGGTGAACGACGTGAGGTCGACGCGGTGCAGTTTCCCGGCCGCGAAGTCGGTGTACCAGAGCGCCTTCCGTCCGGGGTCGGCGGCGAACTGGGTGCCGCCCGGCAGGGTGAGGGTGCGGGTCGCCGTGCCGGTGGCCCGCTCGATCTCGGAGAGCGTCGCGCCCTGGGCGACCAGGACCGTGTCCGGGGTGGTACCGGGGGCGATGTCGGTGATCGTGGACCCGGCGAGCCAGACGCCCGTGGCGGCCTCGTCGCCCGACTTGGCGCTGCCGACGCCCCGCAGCGGGTAGTTGTAGACGACGCCGTCGCCCGGCAGCGGTCCCGCGATGCGCGCGGCGGCCGAGGCCCGCAGCGCACCGGTGGAGCCGGGGGCCTGGCTGATCCAGCTCTCGGAAGTCCCGTCCCCGGGGTTCAGCACATGGAGCCCGCGCTCGTCGACGTCGGCCGTGTCGGGGAGGTTGTCCGCACCGACGTACAGCTTCTTCGAGTCGGGGTGCAGCAGCAGGTCCAGCGGCTTGCCCGCGGTGGTGAACTCGGCGGCGGACGTGTACGAGACGGTCCCCGCGGGGACGTCGACACCCTCGCCGCCCCCGTCGCCGGGGTCCTGGCCGGTGAAGGCGACGGGTATGCGCACGTCCTGCGTACGGTCGCCGGCGGAGCGGTGGTCGGCGCGGGTGACGACGGAGCAGGCCACCTCGGCGCAGTCGAGGCCGTCGCCCTTCTGCGCGATCTCGATCTCCACGTCGAAGGTCCCGCCGGGCCCGAAGGACTGCGCGAGATCGCCCTCGTACGGGTCGCCCGGGGGCACGATCCACTGTGAGGTCTTCGAACCGCCGCTCATGTCCGCGCCGCCGAGGCAGGGGAGGGCACGCGGTTGTCCCCGTTGTCCTTGCACAGGGCGACGTAGATGCCGGTGGTGAGGCCGTACCCCTCGCCCTGGACCCGGACCTTCTGCCGGGCCGGGTCGAGGCCGGTGGTGGCCGAGACGGTGAGCTTCTGTCCCTGGGGGCCGGTGGCGGTCTTCGGGGTGCCGGCGTCGGCGCTGACCGCCGCGCCGACGGGGATCCCCGCGAGCAGCAGGGCGGCGACGGCGGCCGTGCCCGCGCGGCGTCTCAGCCTGCTCTGGCCGCCGGGCGGGGTGCCGGGAGCGGTGCCCGGAGTGGATGTCATGTCATTCCTCGTCAGGACGCGTGGGAGCCCGGCCCCGGCACGTACGGCCGGGACCGGGCAGAGGGGCTGGTGAACTCGTCCGGTGCTACACGAAGTTGATCGGAGCGTGGACGTCGTACTTGCGGTCGTTGGTGTCGGTGTGGTCGGCGCGGGTCACGATGGCGCACTCGACGGTGTCGCCGCAGACGTTGCCGCCGCCGAGGTCGGCCTTGACGTGTATCCGGACGCTGAAGGTGCCGCCCGCGCCGAACGGCGAGGTGTTGGGGAGGCCGCCGCCCAGGCCGGACACCCAGTGCGAGGCGCCGGTGGTGCCGGACTGGTCCTGGCCGCCGAGACACGGCGACGGCTTGTTGGCGCCCTGGGCGCCGTCCACGACGCACAGGCTCACGTAGACGCCCTGGGCGGTGTTGTAACCGCTGCCGGTGACAGTGATGTTGGCGCCCGAGGCGGCCGCGCTGTCGGGGGCCGTCAGTGACAGGTTGTAGGTGGTACCGCCTTCGGTGACGGTACGGGTGCCGGTCGCGGCGGCGGCGGGGGAGGCGAAGGTCACGGCCAGCGCGGCGGCGGCGAAGGCGGCGAGGCTCGTACGGGCGACGGTACGGGTGGAGGGAACAGCACTCACGGGATGAGCACCTTTCTCGGCATCGGTAACCAGAACCACGGACACCCAGTCGACTTAGGTAAGGCACACCTAAGTCGAAGTCTGTTGGGTTGTCAACAAAGTGGCTCACTCGGCCCGTACGGAGACTCGGCCCGTACGGAGAGGGGTCAGCCTCCGTCGGCCGGCGGCAGCGCCTGCTCGGTCCAGATGGTCTTCCCGGTCGGGGTGTAGCGGGTGCCCCACCGCTGGACGAGCTGCGCCACGATGAACAGGCCGCGCCCGCCCTCGTCGTCCTCCGCGCTGTGCCGCAGGTGGGGGGAGGTGTGCCCGGTGTCCGCGACCTCGCACACCAGGGTGCGGTCCCGGATGAGGCGGAGCCCCAGCGGCCCGCCCGCGTACCGGACCGCGTTGGTGACCAGCTCGCTGACGACGAGCTGGGTCGCGAAGACCAGCTCCTCCAGGCCCCACGCTTCCAGTTGGCCGGTGGCCAGCTCGCGGGCGCGGCCCACCGAGACCGCCTCCGCGCTCAGCTCCCAGTGGGCGACCCGCTCCGCGTCGAGCTCACGGGTGCGGACGAGGAGCAGGGCCGTGTCGTCGGCGCTGGTACCGCCGGGCACCAGCTCGGACACCGCCCGGTCGCACAGCTCCTCCAGCGACGCCGAGCGGTCGGCGAGCACCCTCCCCAGCGTGTCGAGGCCGTGGCCGATGTCGTGGTCCCGGGCCTCGACCAGGCCGTCGGTGAACAGGGCCAGCAGGCTGCCCACCGGCAGCTCGAACTCCATCGACTCGAACGGCAGACCGCCGAGGCCGAGCGGCGGCCCGGCGGGCAGGTCCGGGAAGGACACCCCGCCGTCGGGGTCGACGATCGCCGGCGGCAGATGCCCGGCCCGAGCCATGACGCACCGGCGGGAGACCGGGTCGTAGACCGCGTACAGGCAGGTGGCCCCGGTGGTCACGTCGTACGTCTCGACGGCACCGCCGTGCGCGTCCGGCGGCTCCTCCGCGGGCTGCCCCACCAGGTCGTCCAGCCGGGTCAGCAGCTCGTCGGGAGCCATGTCCAGCTGCGCGAACGCCCGTACGGACGTGCGGAGCCGTCCCATGGTGGCGGCGGCCTGGAGGCCGTGCCCGACGACGTCCCCCACCACCAGGCCGACCCGGGTCCCGGACAGCGGGATCACGTCGAACCAGTCCCCGCCGACGCCGGTCACATCGTCGGCGGGCAGATAGCGGTAGGCGGTCCGGACCGCGGACTGCGGCGGCAGGTGGTGCGGCAGCAACTGCCGCTGGAGGGCTAGGGAGGCGGTGCGCTCGCGGGTGTAGCGGCGCGCGTTGTCGATGCAGACCGCGGCCCGGGCCGACAGCTCGTCGGCGAGGGCGACCTCGCCGTTGTCGAACGTGGTCGCCCGGTCGGGTGCGGGCGGCCGGCCCGAGGCGTCGGGCCCCACGCCCCGGTCGAAGGTGACGAGCCCGAGGATGCCGCCCCCGGCCCTCAGCGGGACGACGAGGGTGCCCTCGTCGAGCACGAGCCCGCCGGAGGAGAGGCTGCGGTGCTGGGGGGATCCGGGCGGATAGACGACCGGGGGATACGGGTGCCGGTCGTCGTCGCGGGAAGCTGCGGCACCGGGCGCGCCGCGCGGGCCGGTCTCCGTGTCTGCGGAATCCAGCGGTCCGGGATCCGCGACGCCCGGGCCGGGCTCTTCGGGCAGGCCGGGGTCGGGCCCTCCCTGGTCCGGCCGGTCCGGGCCGGGCAGGCCGAGGTGGGGCCCTTCCGCGTCCGGGTGGCCCGGGTCCGGGAGAGGCGGGTCCGGGGCTGCCGGGCCGGGCCGGCCGGGATCGTCGGTCAGGCCGGCATCCGGCCCTTCCGCGTCCGGTTGGCCCGGGTCCGGGAGGGGCGGGTCCGGGGCGTCAGGGTCCCGGAGGGCCGGGTCCGGAGCGCCAGGGTCCGGGAGGCCCGGGTCCGGGGTGGCGGTGCCCGGCTCCGAGCGGTCCGCGACCCGGAGCAGTGACATGTCCGCCGTGCTGCCCACCGCCGCGGTCTCTCCGGTCATCGCGGCCCGCGTGACATCGACCCGTACGCTCGCGGCGAAGTCCGGCACGGCCACCTCGGCGATCTCCTCGGCGGTGGTGACCACGTCCAGGACGGTGCCGATCCTGCGGCCGGCCTCGACGAGGAGGGCCAGCCGCTCCTGGACCCGGTAGCGGTCGGTGACGTCGAACGCGTCTTCGCACACGCCGAACACGTGCCCGTGGGCGTCCTCCAGCCGGTAGTAGGCGCAGGACCACAGATGGTCCCGCCCCGGGTCGCTCGGCTGCTGCGCCCTGAAGTTCAGGTCGAGGACCGGCTCGCCCGTGTCGAGCACCTGGTGCATGACGCCGTCGAGCGTCTGCGGATAGCCCGGGGTCACGAACGAGCCGCCGCCGTACAGTTCGTCGGCCCGCATGCCCCGGAAAGCGGCCAGCGGCTGCCCGATCTCCCGTTCGTAGGCGGTGTTGCACCAGGTCAGCCGCAGATCGGTGTCGTAGATCGCCAGCCCGACGGGCGACTGGGTGGCCAGCCCCTGGAGCAGGGCGAGCCGGGACTCCCAGTGCCGCAGTTCCCCCACCTCGGCCGCCACCAGGATCCGGTCCGGCGCGCCGGGGCCACGGTCCGCCGCGCCGCCCGGCAGCGGGCACATCGCCGTCGCCACCAGCAGCTCCCGGCCGTCCCGGGCGTGGGCCACGTGGATCTCGTTGCCGACGAGGGAGGGCGGGCCGATGCCGGTGGCGGCCGCTGCGGACACGTCGGGGGACTCGGGAACTCCGGATGCCCCGGCTGCTGCGGCCGGGGGAGTGCCGCCGACCGGGTGCACCGAGAGGAACGCGCTCAGCGGCCGCCCCAGGGCCTCGGCGGGCTCGTAGCCGAGGAGCCCGGCCGCTGCGGGACTCCAGCCGATGACGGTGCTGTCGGCGTCCAGAACCACCGTGGCCGCCCTGGTGATGTCCAGGGGTCCACGGAAATCGGCGCTCTCCGCCGTGTTCGCCGCGCTCACGGCGCGACCCCGGCTCGGTTCATTACTCTCAGAATCGGCCCTGCCCGGGACCCGCACAACCGCGGTGCCCCGGGCTGCGGCCCCGTGGAGCCGGGGTCAGCGCACCCCGTCGGGGCGGAACTGCACGCTGACGCGCGGCCCGACGGCCCGCGCGGTCTTGGGGATCGCGTGCTCCCAGGTGCGCTGGCAACTGCCGCCCATGACGATCAGGTCGCCGTGGCCGAGGGGCCTGCGGACGGGGGCGGGGCCCGGGCGGCGCGGCCGCAGCGCCAGATGCCGGGGCGCTCCCAGCGAGAGGATCGCGACCATCGTGTCCTCGCTGCTTCCCCGCCCGATGGTGTCCCCGTGCCAGGCGACCCCGTCCCGCCCGTCGCGGTAGAAGCACAGGCCCGCCGTGGTGAACGGTTCGCCCAGCTCGGCGGCGTAATGCTGGCCGAGCTCGGTGCGGGCGGCCTCCAGGGCCGGATGGGGCAGGGGGTCGTGGCGGCCGAAGAACGCCAGCAGCCGGGGGACCGCCACCACACGCTCGTACATCACGCGCTGCTCGGCCCGCCAGGCGACGTCGCGCACCAGCGTCTCGAACAGCGTGTCCGCTCCCCGGAGCCACTGCGGCAGGACGTCGATCCAGGCGCCATGGCCGAGATCGGTACGCCGCAGCCCGCTCAGGGGGCGGGTGCCGACCTCGGCCTCCTGGTCGAAAAGCGAGCTCTGCAGGTGGACGGCCATGAGGAGAGCGTAACGCTATTCGAGCATGTGTGCGAATTCCTATCGGGTGACAGGGGTGGGGCCGTCCTTGATCAGATCGGCGCACTTCTCGCCGATCATCATCGTGGTGATGCACGGATTGACCGCGGGAAGGAACGGCATGACCGACGCGTCGGCAACCCGCAACCCGGTGACGCCCTTCACCCGCAACTGGGGGTCGAGCGGCGAGTCCGGGTCCTCCGCCGGGCCCATCCGTACGGTTCCGGCCGGGTGGTAGACGGTGTTGTGCGTCTCGCGGATGTAGTCGAACAGCTCCGCGTCCGTGGTCGCGCCGGGTCCCGGAGCCAGCTCGGCCCCCGCCCATGCGGCCATCTCCGGCTGCGCCACGATCTCCCGCGCCAGCCGCAGCCCGTACGTCATCACCCGTACGTCGTGCTCGTCGGTGAAGTAGCGCGGATCGACCCGGGGCTTGTCCCGGAAGTCCCGGGTCCGCAGCCGCACCGTGCCCAGGGAGCGGGCGCGGGTGACGTTCGGGGTCAGGCAGAACGCGTTGTCGGAGGTCGGGTAGCCGCGCCGGTAGGTGTTCATGTCGAACGGCACCGAGCCGTAGTGGAACATCAGGTCCGGCCGGTCGAGCCCCGGCTCGGTATCCGCGAAGATCCCGATCTCCCACCACTGGGTGGACGCGGTGACCATGGGCTGCTTCGCCTCCCACATGATCACCCCCTCCGGGTGGTCCTGGAGGTGCGAGCCGACGCCGGGGGAGTCCACCCGCACGTCCACCCCGGTCTCCCGCAGATGCCCGGCCGGCCCGATTCCGGACAGCATCAGCAGCTTCGGGGAGTCGATCGCCCCGCAGGAGACGATCACCTCGCGCCGCGCGTGCACCGTCCCGCTGTGCACGGTGTCGGGCTCCAGGTACTCCACCCCCGTGCACCGCTCGCCGTCGAACAGCAGCCGTTTCGCCTGAAGCCCGGTCCGTACCTCCAGGTTCGGCCGCTTCCCCAGCACCGGGTGCAGATACGACACCGAGGCCGAGGAACGGGTGCCGTCCTCGCGGGCGTTGATCTGGAACCAGTGCGCGCCCCGGATCACGGTGGAGCCCGTGTTGAACGGGACGGTGGGGATGCCCGCCGTCGCGCAGGCCTCCAGCAGGGCCGTACCGCACGGGTCGCGGGGCGGCACCGTCCGGATGGTGACCGGACCGGAGCGGCCGTGGTGGTCACCGGGCGCGTCGTTGCTCTCCAGGCGCTGGTAGAGCGGGTAGCAGTCCGCCGCGCTCCACCCGGTGCAGCCGAGCGCCGCCCACTCGTCGAGGTCCTCGGCCGGGGCCCAGAAGGCGATGCAGGAGTTGTGCGAGGAGCAGCCGCCGAGCACCTTGGCGCGGGCGTGCCGCATGAAGCTGTTGCCCCGCTCCTGCGGCTCCACCGGGTAGTCCCAGTCGTAACCGGACTCCAGCAGCGCCATCCACCGGTCCAGCCGCAGGATGCTGTCGTCCCCGACGTCCGAGGGGCCCGCCTCCACTACGCAGACGGTGACGTCGGGGTCCTCGGTGAGCCGGGCGGCGATGACGGCACCGGCCGTACCGCCGCCGACCACGACGTAGTCGAACGTGGGTGCGGAGCTCTCTTCGGGCATCGGGGTCTCCAGGGTTCGGGCAGCCGACGGGGTTCCGGGCGGCCGGCGGGTCTTCGGGGTTCAGCCGGCCGGCGGGGGCGCGGTGGGGTCGCCCTGGGCCTCGACGCGGTGCTCGGCCAGTACGCCGGTCCGGTGCCGCTGGACGAACCAGTAGTAGGCGAAGCCGCCGAGCGCGACGACGCCGATGAACAGGAACGCGCCCCAGCGCAGATACCAGTGCTGCGGGCCGGTCGCGTTGTACACCTCGGCGCGCGGCCAGGCCAGGTTGAGCGACATGGCCGTGCCCCAGAGCACGGCAGCGATGTTGATGGGCAGCCCCCAGCGGCCCAGCGAGAACGCGCCCTGGCGCGGCTGCCAGTCGCCACGCAGCCGGCGCACCAGCATCGGCACGGTGACCAGCAGATACGCCACGTAGATCATGATGATCGCGATGCTGGTGATCACCGAGAAGATCTGCGGCTGGTTGATGTTGACGACCAGGATGACGACGCCCACCACCCCGATCAGCACGGCGGGCACCACGGGCGTCTTGAACCGGGGAGAGACCCGGGCCAGCACCGATCCGGCGGGCAGGTTGTTGTCCCGCGCCATGGCGAACATCAGCCGGATCCCGGCCGCCTGCACGGCCAGCACGCACACCGTGATCGCGACGACCACGGCCCAGAGGAAGATCTCCCCGATCGTGTCGCCGAGCGTCGCCAGCACCACGTACTGGAGTCCGCCGGTGGACAGCTCCTCGGCCTTGAGGTCCGGCACCGAGAGAAGCGCGAAGAGCAGGATGAACGCGCCGATCAGGAAGGACGCGATGAGCGCCCGCAGGATGGCACGGGGCGCGTTGCGGCCCGGGTTGTGCGACTCCTCACCGAGCGAGGACGCGGTGTCGAAGCCGTACATCACATAGGCGGAGGCCAGCGACGCGGTGAGGAACGCGCCGAAGTAGCCGAGCGACTGGCCGCTGCCCAGACCGTACGTCTCCGTCAGCGCGGTGCTGGGACCCCGGGTGATGTGCGCGGCCAGGAAGATGATCAGGGCGACGGCGGCGATCAGCTCGATGAAGACGCCCGCGGAGTTGATCCGGGCCATCAGCTTGACGCCGAACGCGTTGACCAGCGTGGAGAACAGGATCAGCACACTGCCCAGGAGCACGGCGTTGGCCGCCTGGTCGTTCTTGCCGCTCCCGTCGCCCACGAACTGGAACCAGTCGTCGATCTGCGGCAGCGTGATCTGGTAGGCCAGCGCCACGGCCGACAGGGTGACCATGGTGGCCGTCATCATCATCCAGCCGCCGAGCCAGCCGACGTGCGGACCGCCCATCTTCTTGGCCCAGTTGTAGACCGAACCGGCCACCGGATAGCGGGCGGCCAGCTCGCAGAAGCACAGGGCCACCATCAGCTGCCCGCAGAAGACCATCGGCCAGGACCACCAGTAGGCGGGACCGCCGAAGCTGACGCCGAAGTAGAACAGCTGGAAGGTGCCGGTCAGGATCGAGATGTAGCTGATCCCGGCGGCGAAGGTGTGGAAGTTGCCGAGCGTGCGCTTCAGCTCGGGCTTGTAGCCCAGCTCGCCGAGCGCGGCGTCGTCGTGGCCGCTGTCCTGCCCCTCGGGCCCCTTGGCGCGGCTCATTCGAACCACCGCTGCGGGGTCGCGGCGGCATTGCGCCAGATGTGCTTGGCCTCCTGGTACTCGGCGAGCCCCGCCGGCCCCAGCTCACGGCCGAAACCGGACTGTTTCATGCCGCCCCACTCCGCCTGCGGTACGTAGGGGTGGAAGTCGTTGATCCACACGGTGCCGGCCCGCAGCCGCGACGCCACCCGGTGGGCCCGCCCGCCGTCCTGCGTCCAGACCGCGCCCGCCAGCCCGTACACGGTGTCGTTGGCCAGCCGGACCGCGTCGTCCTCGTCCCGGAACCGCTCCACGGTGAGCACCGGGCCGAACGACTCGTCCCGCACCACGGACATCGAGGTGGCGCACTCGTCCAGCACGGTGGGCGGGTAGTAGAAGCCGTCCGCCAGCGCCGGATCGTCGGGCCGCGCCCCGCCGCAGCGCAGCACCGCGCCCTCGGCGATGCCCTCCGCCACGTACGCCTCGACCTTGTCGCGGTGCGCGGCGGAGATCAGCGGCCCGCTGCGCGCGTCCTCGTCGAACGGCCCGCCGAGCTTGATCCGGCCCGCCCGCGCCACCAGCTCGTCCACGAACCGGTCGTGCAGCTCGTCCTGCACGAGGAGCCGCGCCCCGGCGGAGCAGACCTGCCCCGAGTGCAGGAACACCGCCATCAGCGCGTAGTCGACGGCGGTCTCGAAGTCGGCGTCGGCAAACACGATGTTGGGATTCTTGCCGCCCAGCTCCAGGGCGACCTTCTTCACGGTGGGCGCGGCGGCCGCCATGATGCGCCGCCCGGTCACCAGCCCCCCGGTGAACGACACCAGATCGACCCGCGGATCCTCGGTCAGCGGCGCCCCCACCACACCCCCTGCCCCGAGCACCAGATTGGCGACCCCGTCCGGCAGCCCCGCCTCGGCCAGCAGCCGCATGAGCAGGACGGCGGTGTGCGGGGTCAGCTCGCTCGGCTTGAGGACGAACGTGTTGCCGGCCCCGAGCGCCGGGGCGACCTTCCAGGCGGTCTGGAGCAGCGGATAGTTCCACGGGGTGATGAGCGCGCACACCCCGACGGGCTCGTACACGATCCGGCTGTCGACGTCCGCGAGCCCGGTGTCGACGACCCGCCCCGCGTCCCCAGCCGCGACGAGGTTGCCGAAGTACCGGAAGCAGTTCGCGATGTCGTCCATGTCGTAGGCGCTCTCGACGAGCCGCTTGCCCGTGTCCAGCGACTCGGCCCGCGCGAAGGCGTCCTTGTCCCGCTCCAGCAGCTCCGCCACCCGCAGCAGCAGCCGCCCCCGCTCGGCGGCGGGCGTCCCCGGCCAGGGCCCCCGGTCGAAGGCGGCCCGGGCGGCCGCGACAGCGGCTTCGGCGTCCTGTGGCCCGCCCTCGTCGACGGCGGCCACCAGTGTGCCGTCGGCCGGACAGCGGATCTCCCGCTTCCGCCCCTCGGCGGCAGCGGTCCACTGGCCATCGATGAACAGCTCCGGCATGGGCTCCTCCTGTACGGGGCCGGGACGGGCGCCCCGCCGGGCGCGGGTCCCGACGCCGACCGGCTCCCTGCGCGACGACGTCAGCACAGACGGTAGGAGCGGAGGGGCGGGCGCGCACGGCGGGCGCGGCCGATCGGGGCAGGGACGCGTAGGGGGCCATGGCCCACGCGGTCCGGCGCGCGATGGCCCCGGCGGACGGCGCGTCGCTGATCCCTGCTGCGATCGCGGCGACCAGATCGGTCCTGGGCGGCTGAGGAGCGTGCTCGTCGGTGGCCGGTGCTCCCGAGGGCTCGGGTCGGTGAGCACGCCCCGATAGGATCAAGCCCGGGTTCTGACCGCAGGGTTTGAGGGCAACATCCGTTGATGCAGGGTGACTTACGGCCCGTCGCGGCGCCGCCACGACAACGGTGTCGCGACCGGCGGCCGCAACGCCCCGAACACCGAGTGAGTGGAGTGCCAGTCATGCGTGGAGGCAGCGTCGCCGTGGTCGGCGGCAGCATAGCGGGGTGTGCGGCGGCTCTCGCCGCGTCGCGCGGCGGGGCCGAGCGGGTCACCGTACTGGAGCGCGCCGATGACCGGCTCCGTGACAGAGGCGTCGGAATCGCCCTCCACAGCGACCGGTACGACGAACTGCGGGAGGCCGGGTACGTGGCCCCGGAGATGCCCTGGGCGCCGCTGACCCGGCGGGTGTGGAGCGTGCGCGACGGGGAGGCCGACCGCGGGCGGGTCGTCGGCGAGCAGCCGTTCCCCTTCCGGGCCTACAGCTGGGGCTCGTTGTGGAGCGAGCTGCGGCGCCGGGTGCCCGACGCGGTCTCCTACCGGTCCGGGGCCGTCGTCACCGCTGTCGAACCGGACGCCGACGGCGCGACGTTGCGGCTCGCGGACGGGTACGAGGAGCACTTCGACCTGGTGATCGGCGCCGACGGATACCGCTCCGTCGTCCGCGAGGCCATGTTCCCCGGCGCGGACGCCACGTACGCCGGATACATCGGCTGGCGCGGCACCTCGCCGGACGTCGCCGACCTCCCGTCGGACGGCGACGACGCGTACAACATCGTCTTCCCCGGCGGCCATTGCATGATCTACCGCATCCCGGACGGCGTCGGCGGGCACCGGCTCAACTGGGTGCTCTACACCGCACCCCCGCAGACCGACGGCCTCCACCCGGACCTGCGGACCCCCACCTCCCTGCCGCCCGGCCGCCTCAACTCCGAACTCACCGCGTACCTGCGTGCCTTGGTCGCCGACACCTTCCCGCCGTACTGGGCGGCCCGCGTGCTCCGCACCCCCGCCGAGACCACCTTCATCCAGCCCATCTACGACCTGGAGGTGCCGCACTACACCTCGGGCCGCCTGGTGCTCGTCGGCGACGCCGCCAGCGTCGCCCGGCCGCACATCGGCGGCGGCAGCGTGAAGGCGCTCCAGGACGCCACGGCGCTGGAGGCCGCGTGGGTGGCGGGGGAGAGCTGGAAGGAGGTCCTGGACGGCTACGACGAAAGGCGCGGGACCGTCGGGGCCGCCATGGTCGCGCTCGCCCGCCGTATGGGCGACGCGCAGGTCGAGAACACCCCGGACTGGACCGCCATGGACCAGGCCGGGTTCGACGCGTGGTGGCAGGCGCAGAACAGCGGCTCCGACCGGCGCAGCGGCTTCGGCGGGCACAGCATGAAGGCCGGATAGGGCGACAGACGCTCCTCAGGCGCCCGCCGCCGTCAGTTCCAGCGCCGCGTGCAGCGCCGTCGCGTCGGCGCGGGCGTCCTCCCCGGCCAGGCGCAACGCCATCCGCCCCGAGGTGAGGACCGTGAGCGTACGGGCGCACGCGACGGCCTGGGCGGGGCTGGGGGACACCAGCAGGACGGCGATGCCCTCGGCCGCCAGCGTGGTCACCAACGCGTCGATCTGCCGCACCAGTACGGGCGCGAGCCCCTCCGTCGGCTCGTCGAGCAGCAGCACCCGCGGGGAGCCGAGCAGGGCGCGGGCCAGCGCCAGCATCTGCTGTTCGCCGCCGGACAGGTCCGCACCCCGGTTGCCCCGGCGCTCGCCCAGCCGGGGCAGCAGCTCCAGGACCCGCGCGGGGGTCCACACGCTGGGGCGGGTCGTGTCTCCCCGGCGCGGCGGACGGTAGGACAACCGCAGGTGCTCCTCGACCGTGAGCCCGGCGAACACCCGGCGGCCCTGCGGTACGAGACCGATCCCCGCCCGGGCGGTCCGGTGGGCCGGCTGCCCGGTCACGTCCCGGCCGTCCAGGCGTACGGTTCCGGCGCTCGGCCGCATCAGCCCGGCGACCGTGTGGACGAGCGTCGTCTTGCCCGCGCCGTTGTGTCCGACGACGGCATGGACCGTACCGGCGGGCACCGACAGGTCGAGGCCGTGCAGGACGGTGCCGCCGTGGTAGCCCGCGGTCAGGCCGGTGAGTTCGAGCATCGGGTGTCGGTCATCCTCTCGCGTCGGTGGGGGACGGGCAGACGGTCGGGATCGCCGCGGCCCGGGCGTCGTCCTGACCCGTCGACGGGGCGGTGCCGTGGTATGCCTCCCGGACCTCCGGATGCGCCAGCACCTCCTGGGTCGGTCCGTCGACCAGCACCTTCCCGGCCGCCAACACGGTCACGGACGTGGCGAGTTCGGCTACCACCTCGACATGGTGCTCCACCAGGACGACCGCGACGCTCGACGGCAGCGCGCCGATGATGCCGAGCAGCCGGCCGATGTCGCCGTCGGTCAGCCCGGCCGCCGGCTCGTCCAGGAGCAGCAGCCGGGGGTCGCCCGCCAGCGCGGCGGCGAGGTCGAGCATGCGACGCTGCCCGTGCGAGAGCGTGGCGGCCGGCCGGTGGGCGAGGTCCGCGAGGCCGACCGTTTCCAGGTGGCCGCCCGCGGACTCCTTGTGCAGCCGGTGGCGGGAGGGTCTGCGCCATGCTCCGCGAAGCTGGGGATGGTGCGGCCAGCCCGCCAGCACCACATTGTCCAGCACCGACAACTCCGCTATCACCGATGGCTGTTGGAAGCTTCGGGCAATGCCGAGACGGCTCCGCTTCGCCGTGGGTGTGCGGGTGATGTCGACGCCGTCGAGAGCGATCGTGCCGTGGTCGGGCCGGTCGGTGCCAGCGATGAGGTTGAGCAGGGTGGTCTTGCCCGCCCCGTTGGGGCCGATGACGGCGTGCCGGGCCCCGGCCGGCAGGCGCAGGCTCACGTCGTCGACGGCGGTGAGCGTCCCGTACCTGCGGGTGAGCCGGTCGAGGGCCAGGACGGGAGGGGGCGTGGGGGTCGGGTCGGGTACGGGCGCGGGTGTCGATGTCATGGGGAGGCCTTCCCGGCGGGGGGCGGGGCGGGCACGGACGGCGGCTGGTGTCCGGCCCCGGAGGTTTCGGGGGCGTCGGAGGTCTTGGGCTCCCCCGAGGTCCCGGGCGCCTCCGGCGTCCCGGGAGCGCCGGTCGTATCGGACGGCGGTCCGCTCCGCCCGCCGCCGCCGGATCCACCACCCCGCAGACCCGCCAGCCCGCGCGGCAGCACGTACACCGTGGCGACGAACAGCACGCCCAGCAGCAGCGGCCCGTGGCCCGGCCAGGAACCGGCGACCCAGTCCCGGGTGGCGACGATGAGCCCGGCGCCCAGCAGCGCGCCGATCACCGACGTCGTCCCGCCGATGACCACCGCCAGCAGGGCGAACGCGGCGATCTCGAACCCGACGTCGGCGGGGGAGAGGTACTGCTGGACCGTCACCATCAGCGAACCGCCCACACCGGCCAGCGCGCCCGCGCAGATGTGGGCCACCAGCAGGTACCGCCCCACCGGGTGCCCGGAGGCGCGCATCCGGGCCTCGGCGCCCCGGGTGCCGGTCAGCAGCTTTCCCGCCGGGGAGCGCAGGACGAGCAGGGTGAGAGCGACGGCGACGACGGCCACGACGAGCGCGTAGTTGTACAGCTCGCTCTCCTCCAGCATCCCCTCCCCGCCCCACAGTGCCTGGGTGGCCGGGAAACCGACGAGGCCGTCGGCGCCGCCGGTGACGGACTTGAGCTGGTTGACGACCGCGCCGGTCAGCTCGCCGATCGCGAGCGTGATCATCAGGACGGTCGTGCCGCGGGCCCGGATCACCGCGGGCCCCACCACCGCCGCGAAGACGGCGGCGGCGAGCGCAGAGAGGACGATCTGGACGGGGCCCACGGTCCACCCGGCGTCCGCGAGATTCGCGGTGGCGTACGCGCCCACGGCGAACGGCGCGGTCTGCCCGAGGGTGGGCAGCCCGGCGTACCCGGTGAGAACGGTGACGCTGACCGCGAGCAGCCCCAGGGCCAGGGCGGAGCCGGCCAGCGAGATGCTGTACGCGTCGAGCAGGGCGGGCAGGGCGATCAGCACCCCGAGCAGGACGAGCAGCGGGGCCGCCTGCCACCACGCGGCCCTGCCGGGCAGCCGGGCCAGCCATGCCGGTGCGCGGTTCCCGCCCGGTACGGGCCCGCCGGAGGCCTGGCCCGCTCCCGCGCCGGACGGTGTCCCCGGCGTGCCCGCCGAGCCTGACGCGCTTGGCACCTCCGGTGTGCCCGTCGTGGCCGGCACCTCCGGCGTGCCGGCCGTCCCGGGTGCCTTCGGAGTGCCTGAGGCCATGATCGCCGGGTTCGAAGCCGCCCCCGGCGTCCCGGGCTCTGACGGCGTCCCGGGTGCCTTCGGAGTGCCTGAGGCCATCATCGCCGGGTTTGAAGCCGCCCCCGGCGTCCCCGCCGTGCCCGGCACCTCCGGCGTGCCGGCCGTCCCGGGCAAGCCCGGAGTGCCCGAGGCCGCCGCCACTGCGCCCGAGGCCGCCACCGTCGCCTTTCCCCGCCGTTGCCGCAGGCGGCCCGCCAGCCGACCCCGGAGCCGGGCGACCGGGTCCGGCCCGGATGCCTCGGAGCCGTGCCCCGTCCCCGCCGGCTCCGCGAAGCGGGACCGCAGCACCAGCACCGCCGCCATCGCCGCGAACAGCAGATACGGGGCCAGCTCCGGCGCCACCGAGACGCCCAGCGTCTGCACCTCGCCCACGGCGACCGCCGCCGCGAACGTCGCCCACAGCGAGCGCAGCCCGCCGAGCACGACCACCACGAGGGACAGCATCAGCACGTTCTCGGACGTGCCGGGGCCGGGGCCGATGATCGGAGCCCCGAGCACACCCGCCGCCCCGGCGAGCGCACCCGCCGCCGCGAGGACACCGGTGTGCACGGCCCGCGGGCTGTGGCCGGTGGCCGCGAGCATCTGCGGATCGTCGGCGGCGGCCCGTACCGCCGCACCCATCCGGGTCCGGGTCAGCACCCACGTCCCGAACGCCGCGAGCAGCACGGCCATCACGATGAAGCAGAGCCGGTACGCCGGGTAGCGGTGCCCCAGCAGCGTCACCGAGGAGTCGAGCACTTCCGGTACGCGGACGGGGAGTTCGTCCGCACCGAAGAACTGGATGAGCAGATCACCGCCGATCAGGGCAAGACCGAACGTCAGCAGCGCCTGCGCGAGATGCCCACGCCGGGCGAGCGGAGCCGTCGCCGCGGACAGCCCCGCCCCCGCCACGCACGCCGCCGCCGTCCCGGCGGCCAGACCGAGGGCGAGCCCGCCCCAGGTCCCGTCGCTCAGCTCGGCCCCCGTGTACGCGCCGATCGCGTACAGCGTGCCGTGCGACAGATTCAGCACCCCCGCCGTGCCGAAGGCGAGACTCAGACCGGCGGCGACCACGAACAGCAGCAGCCCGAAGGCCACTCCGTCCACCGCCGGTACGAGGTGGGCATCCAGGAGCTCCATGTCAGCTGCCGAGCGTCGCCAGATCCTGGACCATGACGTTGGCCAACTTCGACCCGTCCGGACGCACTTGGCGCAGGTACCAGGTCTGCACCGGCGAGTGGGCCTTGTCGCCGAACTCCCAGGCGCCGCGCGGGCTGTCGATCTGGCCGAGACCCGCGATGGCCTTGTTGATGGTCTGCGGGGTCACGTCGCCGTCCTTGGCCGCGTCGGCGATCGCCTTGTCCAGCACGGCCGCCGCGTCGTACGACGCCATGGCGTAGGTGGTGGGCTGCGTGTCGTGCTCGGCCGTCCAGTCGGCGGCGAACGTCCGGTTGGCCTCGTTGTCCAGGTCGGCCGCGTAGTTCAGGACGGAGTAGATGTCCTTCGCGGCGGGGCCCTGCGCCTGGAGCACGCTGCCCTCGGTGACGAACGCCGTGTACAGCGGCAGATCGGCGATGTCCGACTGGGCGTACTGCTTGGCGAAGTCGATGGCGGCCTTGCCGGCGTAGAAGCAGTACACCGCCTTCGCGTCCGTCTTGGCTATCTCCGCGAAGTACGGCATGAAGTTGGTCGTCTTCGGGAACGGCGTCCAGGTGGTCTTGCCGTCCGGATTGGCGAGCTTGCCCTTCACCCGCTTGAACTCCTCGGTGAAGCCCCGGAGTTCGTCGTGACCGCCCTGGTAGTCGGGGCCGATCGCGTAGACCGGGCCGTCGACCTTCTCCTTGATGTACGGGGCGATGGCCTTTCCCGGTTCGTCGGACAGGAAGCTCGTGGTCCACACGTACTCGATGTCCTTGACCGGCGGCCGGGCGTTCGACCCCAGGAAGGGGATCCTGGCCTGCTGGATCAGCGGCAGCACGCCGTTGACCGAGCCACCGCCCACGAGGCCCGTCAACACGTCGACCTTGTCCTTCTTGACCAGCTTGGTGGCCGCGGGCACGGCGGTCGGCGGGCCGTCGCCCTCGTCCGCCACGATCAGCTCGACCTTTCGGCCGCCCAGCTTGTTGCCGTGGGTGTCGAGATACAGCTTGAAGCCGTCCCGCAGCTCTGTGCCGACCGGTTCGTAGGTGCCCGACAGGGAGGCCACCAGGCCGATCTTCACGGTGTCGTCGGCGGACCCGCTGCCGCCACCGCTGCAGCCGGTGACGGCAGCGAGCCCGAGGGCGAGGGCGGCGGCGCCGGCCGGGCGGAGGCGGACTCTGCGACGGCGGGGGGTGGAGGGGGCGAAGGGAAACATGGGGGCTCTCAGTGGGGGGAGGTGGGAAGGGAGTTCAGGAAGCGGGTGTTCAGCAAGCGGGTGTTCAGCAAGCGGGTGTTCAGCGCGCGGGGGGCAGGCTCGGGTCGCGGACCTCCGGCGACAGTGAATCGCCGACCTGGTTGATCAGTTCGGACATCATGTAGCTGACCTCGCCGATGTCCGCGTCCCTGGTGGTGGTGACGAGCAGCGAGGCGCCGCTGGAGACCGCCATCGAGAACATGTAGCCGCCCTCCATCGCGGTGAGGCTGTGCTCGACCGGGTCGGTAGCGGTCAACTGGGCAGCCGCGGAGAGCAGGTTGACGACGCCGGACGCGATGGCGGCCAGCCGCTCCGCGTCGTCGCGTTCCACGCCGGTGTACGCCAGCGCGAGTCCGTCCACGGACACGGCTATCGCCTGGGTGACTTCCGGGAGGCGCCCGGCGAAATCGCTCAGGATCCAGCTCAGGTCGGAGGAGGTGGTCATTTCTCGGTCCGTTCGGTGTGGTCGTCCGGGGTGGAACGCCCCCGGTGGTTCGTGCTTCTGTTGATCCCCTGGGCATAGGCCGCCAGTACGTCGGAGACCTGCCGGGAGTCCCGGCGGCGGGGCGACGGCCGCGGGGCGCCGGCGCCGGGGCGCTGTTCGGCGCCGTCCCGTCGGCCCGCGGCGGGCCACTGCTGGGGCGCTCGGCGCTGGCGCAGGGGCAGCCCCGAGGAACTGACACCCGCTACCCGCGACCCCGGCTCGTCGTGCGCGGGGCGCGGCACGGGCGGCGTGCCGTGTCCCCGATCCCGCGCGCCGCCGCCCGGCCCGTCGTCGCGGGGCCGCTCGTGGCCGGGCGGGGCTTCCCGGTCGCCGCCGTCCACCGGTGCGTCGGCCCCGGCGGTACTGTCGCCCGCACCCATGCCTGTACCGATGGCCGTACCCAGGCCCGAACCGAAACCCGTGCCCACGCCCGTACCGATGGCCGCGCCCACGCCCGTACTGATCCCCGTCCCCACGCCCGTACCGGTTCTCGGGCCGAGGCCCGCGCCGACCGGGGTGCCGTGGTGGTCGGGCCGTTCCCCCGGGCGGGCCGGCTGCCTGCGGCCCTGCGGCCCCGGGGGTGTGATGGGCCGGGGCGTCTCGTAGCCGACATCGTTGCCGAGGGCGCCCTGCGACGGCCCCCGGTCCTCCGTGAAGTCCAGGGCCAGCACCTTCGCGGGCAGCGTGACCTCGGCGATGGTGCCGGGCCCCGAGGAGTCGCGCAGTTCGACAACGATGCCGTGGCGCGCGGCGAGCCGCGCCACCACATGCAGACCCATGGACCGAACGTCGCCGATGCCCGCCTGCGGTTCGAGCAGCGCGGTGTTGTGGACGGCGCGGCGCTCCGCCGTCATGCCCACTCCCTCGTCGACGATCTGCACGACCGCCCGGTCCCACAGCCGCCAGACGGCGACCCCGACCTGCTTGTCCGGAGGCGAGTACCGGGTCGCGTTGTCGAGCAGTTCCGCCAGGATGTGCGCCACGTCGTGGACGGCGCGGGCAGTGATGCCGATCCCCGACTCGATCACGCCGAGCGAAACCCGGTCGAACCGCTCGATCTGCTGCGCGGCGGCCACGATGACGGTGGAGCACCCGACATCGGCCGACCGGACCCGGGCGTTCCCGTAACCGCCCAGCACCAGCAGGTTGTTGGTGTTCCGCTCCATGCGCACCGCGAGATGGTCGAGAGCGAAGAGGGTCTTCATCCGTACGGGGTCGGCCTCGTCCCGCTGCACGGTGTCCAGCTCGGAGACCATGACCGCGGTCAGCCGGGCGCCGCGGCGCGCGACACCGACAAGTGTCTCGGCCAACTGCTCGTGTGCATGCGCCTGTTGTGCCGCGAGGCGGACGGCTTCGTGGTGGACGGCGTTGAACGCCTCACCGACCTCGCCGATCTCGTCCTGACCCGTGGTCCTGACCGGGGCGCCGGTGCGCCGGGCCACTTCCTCGGGCGTCGCGCCGCGCAGCGCGCCGGGCTGGGACAGCTCGCTCATCACGGTGGGCAGCCCGGAATGGGCGACCTCGTGCGCGGCGTTGCGCAGATCGCGCAGCCGCCGGATCATGACGCGCCCCAGGCGGATGGCGACCACGACGACGCCGACCAGGGTCAGCACCACCAGGGCGACCTCCGCCGCGGCTGTCCAGACGAGGGTCGTGCGGACGTCGGAGACCTGGGCGAGGACGGCCTCGTCCACCCGCCTCTCCACCGAACGCAGCAGCTCCTGGCGGGCGTTGGCGGCCTTCTGCCATTCCTTCGGGGTGACCGTGATGTCCTGGCCGGTGCCCGTGCGCCCGATCTCGTCCTCAAGGCGCCGGGCCTCCAGGGCCCGCGCCCCGGACAGGGTGCGTTCCAGCCAGGTCCGCCAGGCGCCCGGGCCGAGGTCGAACATCACGCCGATCGACTCGGTGTAGCCCATCCGGCCGGCGTCGAAGGTCCGCTGGGAGGCGGTCGTGAACCCGCCCGCGGCCTGCGCCCTCGCCACCGTGACCTGCTGCTGGGCGGTGTGCTCGGCGGCCTCGGACAGGGCGGCCGCGGCACGGATCCGGTCCGCGATGTCGGCGTCGACGCCGTCGGCCTGCGCGATGCCGTCGCGGTAGCTGATGAGGTCGGCTATCACGATCCGATAGCCGAAGGCGAGGGCGGAGACGGTGCTGCTTCCCGAGCGGACCTGGGCACGCAGCCCGGGCATTTCCTCCGCGAAACGCTCGATACGGTCCAGAGCACCCCTGGCGCTGCCCGGTACGGCGGCGAGCCCATCGGCCCGGCCGCGGAATCCGGCGATGCTCCGGTCGGTCTCCTCCGTGCGTAACCGGAACTCCTCCGCGTCTCCCTGTTCGGAGACCAGGGCGGTGGCGGCGGCCCGCTCACGCTGCAGCCGGTAGGTCAACTCACCAGCCCGGTCGGCGACTTCCACCATCGAGGTCAACCGCCCTGCCTGGAGCGCCTGATGGGTCGCGGGGGCGAGGGCCAGTACGGAGAAGGCGACGGCCACGGTGAGCGGTGCGGTGACGAGGAGGACGAGGCGACGATTGATTTTCACTGCGCGGCTCCATGGTCGGAACCGGGCTTGAGTATCGGTGACACGCGGATACCTGTTAACGAGTTGTGGGGGGTCCGGTGGGGGTGTCGGTGACGGCGTGCCGTTGGGGGGAGTGAGGCTGGTGGTACGGATGGGGCCCCCGAGGCGCGCGCGGCATGATCCTACGCCGTAAGGCGCACCTTCGGATGGGTGAATCATCGAAAAAAGATGCACACCGATCGCACAGCAGTGAGTCTGCTTCACTCACAAGTGGGCGTAGAACAAAGCATTTTGAGGATCGGCGACTGGTTCGCTGCCGGTCCGGTGCCCCGCGATGACGTGCATGCCTGCGGTCGATCCGGCGCGGGTCGACGGTGCGCGGCCCCATCCGTGGCACCCCCGCCCCGCACGCAAAAATCCGCCGTAGCACCGAACCTCGCGTGTCATCCTGCGAGTTGTCGGACGGGGGAGCGCCCGGAAGTACCGGGGCGCCGGGCACGTGGGGAGAAGTACCGTGGAACGGGACGGGTTCATCTCGTACAGCCATGCGCGCGACAGGGAGCTGGCGCAGGCCCTGCAACGCGGCCTGCACAGACTCGCCCGGCCCTGGACACGGCGTCAGGTGATCAACGTCTTCCGGGACACCACGAGCCTCTCCGCCAACCACGACTTATGGTCCTCCATCCTCGGCGAGCTTGAGCGGTCCCGGTACTTCATCTACCTCGCCTCACCCGAGGCGGCGGCCTCGCGCTGGGTCCAGAAGGAGCTGCGGTTCTGGCTGGACAACCGGTCGCCTGACCGCATCCTCATCGCGGTCGGCTCCGGAACGGTCCACTGGGATCCTGCGGCGGGTGACTTCGACTGGTCCCGGACGACGGCCCTGCCGCGCATGCTCGAAGGGGCCTTCCGGGCCGAGCCCCTCTGGGTGGATCTGGCCGAGGTCCGCCGGAGCCGGAAGTACTCGTTGCGCCAGGCGGAGTTCAGAAGCGCGGTCGCCGCCCTCGCCGCTCCCCTGCACGGCCGCGGCAAGGACGAACTGGACAGCGAGGACCTCCAGCAGCGTCGTATCGCCCTCCGCCTCCTCCGGGGCGCCGTCGCCGTCCTCTCGCTGCTCCTCGTCACCTCCCTCGCCGCGGGCGGCTACGCCTGGCAGAAGCGCGGCGAGGCCCTGGACCGGGCCCGCGTCTCCGCATCGCAGGCACTCGCGGCCCACTCCATGGAACTGGCGGACGCGGACCCCCGGAAGGCCGCCCAGTTCGCCCTGTACGCGGAGGAGGCCGAGCCGACGAGCGAGTCGGCACGGGCGCTGGCCCGGGCGGTGGACGCCAACAGCAGCGTCGCCCGCCATCTGCTGGGCGGTCTGGGCGCCGCCGCCGACTACATGGGATCGGGAGGCGCGGCCGCCACCGAGGTCGCCGTCAGCGGCGACGGCAGCACGCTGGCGTACTTCTCCGATCTCGGCGGTGGGCTGGAACGGGGGCGGGGCGTACACCTCTACGACATCCGCGAAGGCAGAGCGATGAAGACGCTCAAGGCCCAATGGGCCCAGGGTGGAGGAGCGTTGGAGCTGAGCGCCGACGGCCGGATTCTGATGCTGGAAACCGCCTACAACCGGATCCAGATCTGGGACGTCCGGGGCGGGAAGCTGCTCCGTACGATCACCGCGAGTGCGGGCGAAGACCTCGCACAGGTGTACCTGCGCCTGCACGCCCACGCGTTCTCCGCCGACGGCCGATGGGTCGCGGCCACCTACCACACGCCCGGCGAAGAGGAGACCCAGCACCTCAGCGTCTGGAACGTACGCACCGGCGAACGTGTCGATCACCGACAGGCTCCGGCGAACCTTCGGCTCTCCTTCTCCACGGACTCCCGTCTCCTGAGGGTCTGGGACACCTCCCGGGGCGACCTCAGCACATGGAATCCGAAGACCCGGCAACGCAAGAGCGGCGGCAGGCTGCCGGACATCCCGACCGGGACCCGTCCCATCACGTTCGCGGGCAGCGGCGACACGGCCCTGCTCGGCTCGACGGCCCAGGAGAGGGCGGAGCTGTGGAATCTGTCCTCCGGCAAGCGGCTCGCCTCGGCCTCGGGTCCGCTGGAACAGGCCGTCCTCGTGGCGGGCGGCTCCGGTTCGGTGGTGGCCGCCCAGGGAAGGCAGGTCTCCCTCTTCGACTCGAAGCTGCGCCGGCTGCGCACCCTGGGCTCGTTCGGCTGGCCCGTCAGGAGCGTCGCGGCCTCGGCCGACGGACGCTGGGTGGCGGCCGGGTCCGGTGACGGGGCCGTCTCGCTCTTCTCCACGGACGGAACGGGCTTCCACCGGTCCCTGCCGAACGAGGAGCGCCTGAAGGCCGGTGAATTCGATGCCGATGGAGGGGTCGCCCACCGGTCCGGACCGAAGGGCACGGAGCTCTGGGCCGTCTCCGAAGGAGCAAGCGGATTCCGGAGACTGGGCCGGATCCCCCGGCCGGTCCGTGAACAGGACACGGCGATCGCCGCCACGAGTGACGGCAGCCGGGTCACCGTGGTCGACCGGGGCGTGTTCTCCTCCTGGGATCCCCGCACCGGGGCGCAGGTGGGCAAGGAGAAGGCATTCGAGGACTATGAGCCCGAGTCGGGCCAGGGGCTGCGTCTGTTCTATCTGCCGGACGACGTACATGTGGTGACCGCCTGGGACAGCGATGTTCTCCTGATCGACACCCGGACCTGGAGCGTGAAGCAAGTTCTCACCGAGGACGGCGTGCTGCAGCCGCTGCTGGCCATGAGCGGCGACCGGAAGAGCCTGGCGGCCGTCGACTGGGTCGAGGGGGACGTGCACCTGTGGCGGTGGACGGACCAGGGCGACTTCGAGGAGGTCATGACGGGCAGGGGGCTCGCCTCGGCCATCGGGATCTCGAACGCCGTGGTCAGCCATGGAGGCGAGAGACTGGCCTCGGTGGACGCCGACGGCCGCATCTCACTCCTCGACATCCGTACGGGCCGGGTCGTCCTCAGTTCCGTGGTCCGGGAACCGGGGCTCGAGAGCCTCGTCTTCAGCCGTGACGCCCGCACCCTGGCCCACGCCTTCGCCACCGGCAGCCGGAGCGGGCTGGAGCTCTGGGACGCGAGAAACGGCGAATACCTGGGGCAGTGGGCGCTGGAAACCTCCACCCCGCCCGCCGACGCGGACGAACCCGCCCTCCGACTCGCCTCCGGCTCCGGCAGCGATGTCCTCACCCTGGACTCCGGCGGGACCCTTCTCCGCCGCTCCCTCGACATCGCCGACTGGCGCGCGAGGCTGTGCCGGATCGTGGACGACCCGCTGAGCAAGGCGGACCACGACCGGTACCTGAGCGATCTGACGGTCGAGGCTCCCTGCCGGCCGTGAGGGCCGTCCTAGCCGGTGACGCGTGGTTCCCCCGCGGTGAGCAGGCCGTCCGCTCCCACCCGCCACACGGTGACGGCCTTGCCCGACGGGCAGCAGGTGGGATCCATTTCCCGGTGCCAGGTCTCCTCGGCGGTGACCCGGCCGGAGGCCAGCTCGATGCCGTCGAAGCCGCTGGCGTGGCCACCCTCGTACTGCTGGGGCGTGATCGTGCCCACGAGCCGCAGTCGCCCCTGCTCGCCGGCGAACACCACGAAGGCCCAGGCGAGTCGGCCGCCCCCTGTCTCGCCGCCCGTGTCGCAGCCCACGCGCAGGGCCGCTTCGACCCCGTCGTCCCCGAGGACATCGCCGTACGCGACGTCCTCGACGTACTGCTCGGCGTGGACCGTGCCATGGGTGTCCGACCGTACGGTGGCCTCGCCCGACGTGAACGAGACGAGGCCCGGCACGTCGCAGAAGTCGCCCGGCACGGCTGTGCGCGCCCAGTCCATGTGACGGAGGTCCTTCGTGGCGGCGCCCAGGGAGCCGGTGTCCGAGGAGGCGGGCGAGGGCTCGGGTGACTCGGATGCCCCGTCGTAGGAGGACGGGGAAGCCCGGGGCACCTTGGGGTCGGGTGTGGGGGACGAACAGCCCGCGGCGAGGGCGGCGACGAGTGCTGCCGCACAGGTCAGCACGGAAGGACGGCGCATGATGGGATCCTCCTGGGATGTGGGGGCGTGTCAGGCGCACGGGGGGTCGTAGGGCCGGTCGGGGAGGTACTCCTTCCACTGGGCCTCGGTGATCGGATCGGACTGGGCGCACAACTGCTGGAGTATGGGGCCGATATCGGTACGCCACAGCTGGGTGCCGTCGTCCGACGACGCGGCGAGCAGGCCTCCGTCAGGGCTGAAGGCCAACCCTGTGGGGCGCGTGCCGTTCTCGGCTAGCAGAGCGATCTCCCTGGGGACGGCGGGGTCGCTCACGTCCCACAGCCGGATGGCACCGCTGTTCTCGTCCACTCCCGCGAGCATGTCCCGCACCGGGTCCGCCGCGAGATGGGTGACCCCGCCCGAGTGCCGCTGTGACGCGCCGAGCCGCTTCGGCCGACGGGCATCGGTGATGTCCCAGACCGTCACACCGCCCCGCGCGTCGCCGACGAAGAGCGTGCCGCCGTCCGCCGTCGTGGCGAGGGATCCGGTGCGCGACGGTCCGACCGGGACCGTCCCCCTCCGCGCGGGCCGGTCCGGACGGCTGACGTCCCACAACTGGACGGCCCTGAGGTCGCGCACGGAGGCGATCAGTGCCCGGTCTCCGGCGAAGACGAACGAGGAGGCGCCCTCGGCGCCGATCACGGCCTCGGCCTTCGCGGCCGGCAGCACGGCCGTCGAGCGGGGCCGGTCGGGATCGCCCACGTCCCACAGACGTACGGCGCCGAGCGGTTCGCGGGCGGCGAGGAGCCGACCGTCGACCCCGAACACCACGGTCTGCGGATCCTCCACCTCGCGGAACCGGGCGTGTTCGCGTGTGCGCGCGGGCGATCTCACATCCCAGAGGGAGAGTGGGTGGCCGGCGGCGAGAGTTCGGCCGTCCGGGCTGAACGCGTAGTCCTGGCCGCCGCCCCGGAAGGACGGGAGCGTGGCGAGACGCCGGGGTTCGGGGACTCCGTCCACCTTCCAGAGGGCTCCGGGCCGGCCCAGGGCGACGACCCCGCCCGTGGGCGCGAACGGCTGCGGGGACAGCCCGTCACCGGGCAGAAGAACGTGCGCCGACGAGCGCCGCGCACCGTGGACGCTCCACAGCCGTACGGAGTTGTCGCCGAGTCCATCGCTGACGGTGTCCCAGGCGGCGGAGGCGAGGGTCCGTCCGTCCGGGGAGAACACAAGGGAGTTGACCACGAACGTGTGCCCGCTGAGCGTCTCACCCTGCCGGGGCCGGAACGGGTCGGAGACGTCCCACAGATGGACGGCCCCCTCGGTGTCCCCGGTCGCCAGCGTCCTGCCGTCGGTGGAGAAAGCCACCGCGCGGACGCTCTCGCTCGGGCTGTGCAGCGCGGTGCGCGGTTCCGGCCGTCGCGGACTCGCCATGTCCCACAGTCGTACGGTGCGGTCCTCCCCGGCCGTGGCGAGCAGATGGCCCGAGGGGCTGAAGGCCACCGCGGCGGACGGTGCCTCGATGGTGGCGATGGCCGACAGCTCCCCGGAGCCGGACACCCGCAGGACGCACACCTTGTCGTCCGCCGCACCGGTGGCGATCAGGGTGCCGTCCGGGCTGATCGCGGTACCCGAGCCGAGGGACACCGCGGCACCCGAGGACACCCCGGTCACGCGGGGGCGGGCCGGGTCGCGGACGTCGACCGCGGCCACCCGCGTTCCGGAGCCCACGGCCAGCACGGACGCCGACGCGTCGAAGGAGAGGTCCCGGACGGTGCTCAGCGCCCACGCGGAGCTGAGCAGCCTCGGCTTCCGCCGGTCCGACAGATCCCAGATCCGCACTTCACCCGTGTTGCCGCCCTCGGCCAGCAGACGGCCGTCCGCGGAGACGGCGACGGCCAGGGGGCGGCTGCCGCCCGGTGGGAGCTCGCTCACCGGTGCGCCCGTGCGGACGTCGAAGAGGGCCAGCCCGTTGCCGGAGGAGACGACGAGCAGCGACCGCGAGACGAAGGCGAGGGCGCCGGAGGAGTCGCGCGCAGGCACCACCCGGGGAATGTTTGAGCTGGTCAGCAGGGCGCCGACGGCCTGCTCGGTGTGCGACAGACGGTAGGCCTCGACGAGGAGTTGGCGGGCCAGCCCGGGTCGGTCGTACTGGACGGTGGCGGCCTCGGCCACCAACTGCCGCGACGTGGCAACCAGTTGCCGGGTCGCCGCGATGTCCGCCTGCCGGTCGGCCGCGAGCCCGAACCAGGTTGCGGTGGTCAGCAGCAGGGCGAGCACCAGGATCGTCGCGCCCGCCGTCCGGTTACGCCGCTTCCTCAACCGGAGGTGATGGCCGATGAGATCGGACTTCGACCTGCCCTGGACGGGTGCGGCGAACTCCGCGACATCGGCCACCAGCCGTGGGTCGTTGACCGGGACGGAACCCCGCTCGTCGATCTGCGCGCGCAACCACCTCAGGTCCACCCAGCGTGGGCATCCGGGTGCGGCGGCCAGCACCCTGTCCATCTGCTCCCGGGGCAGCGCGTCCGTACGGGACCAGTCGAAGTCCTGCGCCGCCGGATCCCACTCCAGATCACCGTCGGTCCAGGCGAGGAGGATGCGCCTGCTGTCCTTGTGCGCCACCCACCAGTCGATCTCGGCGCGCACCCAGGGCGAGGCGGCGGCCTGGGGCGACGCCATCACGATGAGCCAGGCGGAGCACGACAGGGCTTTCTCGATACCGCCCTGCAGATCGGGTCCGGCGCTCAGATGCGTCGTGTCCCGGAACACCCGTAGTCGCACGGGGCGGTACCAGGGTCGCCCGAAGTTCTCCATCCCCCGCTGGAAGACGGCCGCGACATCACGGTCCAGGTTCTGGCTGTACGAGATGAAGACGTCGTAGCCGTCGTTCTGCGCCCCCTCCGCACCCATCCCGCCCCCTCAGCTCCGGGTACGGGGAGGCCGCCCGTCGAGGACCTGTCGTCGCCGTCAGCGGCCCCGGGCGAGCGGGGAGCGGGGACGACTCCGATCAGCGCCTCGGCCTCACGCACACCGGCGAGCCGGGCGAAGCCGATCGCGTAGTCGTAGATGTCCCGCTGGACCTCCCGTAACGCGGCCCGGCATGCCGCGTTCTCCGGCCACGCCGATTCCTGCCCGTCGGGGTGTGTCCGCTCGAACTCCTGCAGAAGGGGGTGCCATTGGGACAGGAAGGGCCTCAGTGCCTGGTTGAGCATCGTGATGGCCAGGTACTCCACGGTCTGCCCGCCCGGCACGGTGGCGGTGGGGCGGCTGGCCTTGAGCGTCTCGCGCGTCGTCGCGAACAGCCCGTACATCGAGCTGAGCGCCTCGCGAACCACCCCCTGGTCGCTGGCGAGCGGCTGGGTGGACACCCGCGTCACCGTCTCCACGAACATCTGCCAGGCCACCTGTCGCGCGTCGTTGTTCACCGCGAAGGTGAGCTCGCTCAGCTGCGGGACCGTCACCTTCACCTCGGTGAGACGGGCGGTGCGCTGGTACCACTGGACGGCCAGCACCGCCGCCGCGCCCGCCACGCCCCCGGTGATCGCGAACAGACTGCGGTTCGTCACCTGCGTCAGACTGAAGACCGCCAGCCCGGTGAGCGCCCCGATGACAGCGGCGCCCAGCAGCCGGAACGTGGTCCCTCTGAGGACCCTCCACCTCGGGTTCGGTCCCCCTCCGGGCTGTGTTGCGCTCATCCGTTCCCCCGGCCCCTCGTCCCATGGCGTCACCGTGCGATGTACGGCCCGGCGACGTGACCGGGCAGTACGAAGATATAGCCAACAGTTGGACCACGGGCTCGAAATGGCCGCATCGTGGATGAGCCGCCACGAGCAGTGCTTGAACCCGACACGCACCCGTCTACCAGGAGCTTCTTCACGCGCGCCTGCTCGGCTCATGGCAAGCCGGGCGCGAGCTGGATGCGGCCGAGCTCGCCGCGCGGGGCCGACTCGGACTCCCCTCCGGTGGGCTCAGCTGTGTTCAGCGAGGAGCAGTACCGCCCGGGGGCTCTGCGCTCAGGAGCGTGAGCAGCCCGGGGAATCTTCTCTCGATGTCCGCGCGTCGTAGTCGGATGCCTTTGCGGTTGCCGTAGTCGATCTCGTCAATGAGACCTGCCTCGCGCAGGACCCGGAAGTGGTGGGTCTGGGTCTGCTTCGAGATCGGAAGACCGAACGAGTTGCAGCCCCGCTCGCTGTCGCTGCGGTCGGCGGCCAACTCCGTCATCACCGAACGACGGTGCTCGTCGGCGAGGGCACGAAACACCGCACCCAGATCGAGCGCGTCGGCCTCCGGGCCGACCGGGTTCCTCCTGGCCACGCCACACCTCCTTCAAGTACGACTTGCATCGTACCTGAAGGGCGTGCTCCACTGAGGTACGAAATCTTTCGTACCTCGCCCCGGGCTGTGCTGCCCCGTGCCGCCGCGCCCTGAGCCCCGGCACCCACCGGGGACTTGGTCATCGACACTCCGAGAGGTCATCGTCATGAAGAAGCCCGAGGTGCTGATTGTCGGTGCCGGAATCGCAGGGCCCGCACTCGCCTACTGGCTCTCCCGGAAGGGCTACCGGCCGACGGTCGTCGAACACGCCCGGCAGCTCCGCTCCGGTGGCAGCGCGATCATCGTGAAGGGGCCCGCGATCCCGGTCGCCGAGCGCATGGGCATCCTCCCGCAGCTCCGCGAGCTCGCCACCCGCAACCGGTCGCTGACCCTGCTCGACCCCGGCGGCAGGCGCATCCTGCACCTCCCGCTCACCTCGGACAGGGCGCCGACGGTCGAGGTGACCCGGGCCGACCTGTCCGAGGTGCTCCACGGGGCGGCGCAGACCGAGGCCGCGTTCTTGTTCGACGACACGGTCACCGCTCTCGACCAGGATGCAGGCGGGGTGGACGTCACCTTCCGGCGGTCCGCGCCACGGCGCTTCGACTTGGTGGTCGGTGCCGACGGGACGCACTCCACCGTACGGCGCCTGGTGTTCGGCCCCGAGCGGCAGTTCGCGAGCGACCTGGGCCTGTACGGCGCGACCGTCCCGCTGGAACCCGACGCCATCGAGGACCCGAGCGAGATGACGATGCTGACCGTGCCGAACCGGATGCTGGTCCTCCACCCCTCGCGGACCACCCCGCTCGCGATCTTCACCTTCCGGGCCGCACGGCCGGCGCCCCACGACCGCAAGAACATCGCCCTTCACAAGCAGACCGTGGCCGACGCCTACGCCGACGTGCGGTGGCGGGCACCGGAACTCGTGGCGGCGTTCGTCGACCACCCGGCTCCGTTCTTCGACCCCCTGACCACCGTCCGGGTGCCCTCGTGGTCCCGCGGGCGGGTCGTCCTGCTCGGGGACGCGGCGGCGGCGACAGCCCTGCTGGGTGACGGGTCCAGCGTGGCGATGACGGGTGCGTACGCCCTCGCGGAAGAGCTCGCCGCCCATCCCGGTGATCACGCCCGCGCCTTTGCCGCCTACGAGTCGCGGCTCCGCCGTGAGGTAGGTCCGCGGCAGCGACGCGTCGGTCTGCTCTCCAGGCTCATGGTGCCCCGCACCCGGCCGGGCCTCGCGGTGCGCAACGCGGTGGGCCGCGCGGCCGGTCGCACGAACCGGATCGCCTCTCGCGAAGCCGCGAACCGGTAGTCCGAGCCCGCACCGACAGGTCACCGGTCGGTGCACAGCTTCCCTGTAGCTGCCGGTGACTTCGCCCCCGCGACGCGGAGGTGAAGTGCTGGGCCAACCAGGCGTATCAAGGCACCGCCGACACCACCCGGACGCCTTTCCGCGGCCTCCGTATCAAGCTGCGGCAACGTCGGCACAACAGCACCCACGCCAGGATCCGTTGCCTGGGCGAGCAAGCCATTGCGGCTCTGATCAACTCCTCAACGCGGCCAGTGGTCTGCCGCAGATGACGGATCGAGGAGCGCCCGCGCTCCGCTGAACTGCCCCGAAATCGTCCGGCTCCTGCGGGCCGCGTCAGCGCGACAGCGTCGAGCCGGCAACGGTGCGCAGGTGATGCCGGCCGAAGACCTCGCGGCTGGAGTCAGCGCAGAGATGCGAGCGTGAAGTGCCGCACCTGAAGTGGCGCAACGAGGTACTCGTCCTCGCCCGGCAGAACCACAGGCTGGTCACGCCAGTGCTCGCCGGCGTAGCCGACCAAGTCCTCCTCGCTGCGCCAGCGACTGACATACAGCAGGGAGTCGGGCGGCGCGAGCAGTACCTCATGGTCCACCAGTCCTGGGTAGCGGCCGGGGAACTCGCGCACCGCGGAGACGATCATGTCGTGGAACGCTTGGAAGCGCTCAGGACGCACATGTGCCTCACTCACTCTGATGATCATGGCCGTCAGAGTGACACACAAGCAGACGCGGCGTCATCCTCATGCCGCGTGCTCCCGCAGCCAGGAAACGTCGCTTCTTGTCGATCAGCAGTGCTTCGCGATCTTGGACTGGTGGGCCGCCGAACAGCCACAGAGCGGCCTCGTTTACGGGCCTTTCCAGGGTTCACGCTGCGGAAGAAGTTCCAGACATGCCGCCGCACCCCACCCTGACCCGCCAAGTGGCAGGCCAGGCGGGGTGCGGCGGCATCGGCACATCAGATGTCCCGGAAGAGACCGGCCAGCTCTGTGACCTGCCACGCTGGCTGACTGCGCGTCGCTGACCTGCACATATGGCCTTTCGGCCGTTTCACGCTCGTTCCGTTGATGGAGCCGGAAGTCTTAGGAAAGTCCCAAGGCGCTCCCACAGCCCGCGGCGCTAAGCATCGGTGTGGTCCGCCCTGAACGAACGGCAACGCGTGATTCTCGAACGGCTCGCGGCCTGAGGAACCCGGATCCTGGGCCTCGGCTGAATGCGCTGGGGCCCTTCTCATCATTGGTCCGTACTGTGAGAAAATTGCACAGGAACTCCGGACACCGCGGGCGCGGCCGCCGAGCGGCGTCGGCCCAACGATTGGGGACTGCCCGACAGGGACCAGGGAGACGGCGGAAACGAGAGGGCAAGCCAAGCAGGCCGGGATGGCCGACGGAGTGCCGAGCCGGGCCACCGGGACCGTCAGTACACACCGGGTTCCGCGTCACCCATGCGTCGTCGAGGAACGGGCTGGGCTTTCCGTGCCAGAACACGTTCACACTGTCGCGCGCCCGTGTCGCTGCCACGAACAGCAGGGACCGAGCGCGCTGGATCTCGTGCCGGTGGCGGACCGGGTCCCTGTCGCGAAGTCTGTTGACGGCCTCGCGTGGCACAAGCCCGTCCGACACGCCTGCGATGATCATTCGCTGGTACTCCAGCCCCTTGAACCGGAACATGGTGCCGATGTGCACACCTGAGGAGCCGTGCGGGCCGTCGGAGCGGATTTCCACCGAGTCGATGCCGTGCAGCTTGAGCGTGTATGCCATCTCGGCCGCCATCTGATTGGTCGGCACGCAGATCGCGATCTGTTCGTGCGGAATGGCCAGGTCCTCGTCGGCGTCCCGCTCCTTGGTGAGCGCGGACCTTGGTCACGGCGAAACGCGCGGTGGCTCTGTACGGCGGACGCCTGTCGCGTCACTCTTCGCCAGCTGTGCCGGTGTCCGGCTCAGCGATTGGAGGAGGCGTGGGCGGAGCCTGCGTCGGCTCGGGTCGGCTGCCGACGGGCCGGTACCCCCTCTTGTCGTTGGGGTCGAACTGCGGTCGCGTTTCGGTCACCTGTCGTGTCTCCGTCTTCGGTCACGGGAGGTACTTCGACGAAGTCGAGGAACTCCACATCATCCATCCGAATATAGATCCCGCCGGAATGTTCCAGTGGGCGTTCGAACAGTCCGGTCTCGGACACGGCCCAGGTGGTCTGCAGATACAGGTCTGCGGCTTCCGGGTAGCCCGAGGTGTAGGACCTCTCCCCGTAATACCCGCCCATCCAGGAGCCGCTCTTCAGGCGGGCACGTACCAGACAGTGGCTCCGACGCTGGAAGACCTTGTCCCATGCCGTGGGGACCGGATCATAGGTGGATCGGCTTCCTCGCGAGCGCAGCCGGGAGGTGAGCCACGCGGCAACGGCCGGCAACACGATCAACAGGGTTGTCGCGGTCAGCGCGGCGACGCGAGGGCTGTCGGCCGCGCCGGTGAGCCAGCCCCGGCGACGGTCATAGACGAGGCGCAGCAACCATGGGCCGGCGAGCAGGAAGTAGAAGGCGTCGAGAGCGATACCTGCCGTCACCGCTCGGAGTATGCGCTCTCCGAGATCTCTGTGACCTGGCGTCAGACCACGGGCGCGTTCGCGGACGAACTGGTAGGTCACGCCGGGTAGTACCAGGAGAAGAACGATCACGACCTGGGTGACCGTTGTGGGCGCATGCGGCATCGCCGTGGATCCTTCCGGACAGCGGGTGCGGGAGCTTCGCACCCTGACGGCCTGATTTCCCGCGATCTCGCGGTGACTTGCAGGTGCCACAGACATACTGCCGTGGTAATTGCTCGTCGTTGGGGATGCCGGGGGTCGACCGATGCGAGACAACCTGTTACGGATGCGAACCGCTTGGGTCGACGGCCTGGCAGCTCAGGTCTATCGCAAGCTCCGGCCCGAAGCATGCCGTTCCGACATGTTCCCCTCGTGGATCGCGGATGATCAACTGGCGCTTGCTGCCGTGATGCTCCGCATCGCTGTGGAGGACATCAGAGGCAGTTCTCCGCAGACCATCAGCGATCACTTGCGATCGACCGGCCTCGTCGTCCCCGGGATGCCCGAATCTGTCGTGGTAGGCGCCCTCGTCATGCCTGTCCTGCGCACGGTTCGCAGGCGTGGGGCGCCGTGGGAGCGGTGGTGGGACGTGGTCGGCCTCCATGAACTGCTCGTCGAGTTGTGGGCAGGGCGCCGGCTGTCGACTCATCCGGTGGACACGGTCCACGATGAGCTCACGAGGGTGTGGCGCGTTCCGGACGGGCATGTCGAAGTCGTCCTCCTCAACGCGGTGGATCCATTTGCATCCTTGCCTCCGGACTTCTTTCAGGAGTCCGCCACCGGAACGGCGAAGGCATGTATGCACGCCCTCGTCGCCGGAGGCTGGATGAATATCACCATCGCTGAGGATTTCCTGCGAGCCAGGCCGGGGCTGGCTGACAGACCGGACCTCACGGAGGTCGCGAAACGCCTGCACCGCCGCATCGATCTGGAAGAGACGGTGCGTCGCGTCAGGAATCTTTCAGCAGAGATCTCGGCGGGTCTACGCAAGGATCTCGATGCGTGGGATGCTCAGATGGATCAGCTGAGATCTCATCTGACGGGACATGAGTTCACGCTCATGATGCCCACGACGAGCGATGATCGGTACGGAGAAGAGTGCTTGGTTGAGGGTAGGGGCTTGCATCAAGCCCAACTGATGGTGGACGACGCTCTGTTATGGGAATCGAATTACCTTGCCTCGAATTCTTCAGTGCCCGACTGGATGGTCGAGGAAATCGTCACCTGCGGTACCCGCTTCTTCCATGCACAGGCAGGTCCTCACCCTGTCTGGCTGGCTACAGTCGAGACAGACACGCATCTCGCCGCCACACAGGCGTTGATGGAGCCGGGCGCCCAGTACGCCTTCGAAGTCGAGGACTACGACGACGGCCTGAGGTTGTGGTTCGTATATCCCACGTCCCTGGATGACCCGGGCCCTCCGCTCAGAGCCCCGTACACCTACTCCCTGTCCTGGGTGGAACACGCCTGGGAGCTTCTGCATCTCGCGACAGTCGGATATGCCCGCCTCAGCGTCGTCCGGCTTGTCGGCGACGGCGAACTCCAGGCCGTGGGCAGCATCTGGCTCGCGATGCCGGAAGGGGTGCGCGCCCGGAGTAAAGAGGCCGCGATCACAGCACTTCGTCGACTTGTCGGCGATGAGACGCAGACGATGAAGCAGAGGATTGCCCTCGAAGGCAACGATCAGGCCGCAGAGGTGGCTTTCCGGAGTTGCGAAAACGCGAAGGGCGAGGATATTCACGACGAGCTCGCCCTGGTGTCCGACGCTGCTGAGTACCGGTATTTCATGAGATCCGCACGTCACCTCGCTCGAGTGCGTGCTCGACATGCCACCCGATTGCTCGACGGGGAAAATGCACATGAGGTGAAAGCGGAGTTGAAGGCCGCTGTCGAGGACAGGCAGCGCACTCTGGAACTCCTCCGGGCGGCTATGGACCGACGGAACGGCAAGGCGAGATCAAGTGACCGCCCTGACAATCCTCTGCTCGACGAACAAACGGTGTTCGTCCACCTGATCAACCGGCATGGCAGACTGCAGCTCGCGGCATGCCGGACTCGTGCGGGCCGCTCGCGCTTCGATCTGGTTTCGTGCGAGGAGTTCCCCCTCACGTATCTCGCTGACGCGGTGAGCGAATGGGCACGACATTCACTGGATCACCCCGGGCGTATCTGGCACGACTATCTGGAACAGCTGGTCACCGTGTGCGGTGAGCTGGCGCAGACCATCATCGAGATGACCGCGCCCCATGAATTCCGTCGGCTGCTGCTCAGCCCCACGGCTCCGCTGGAGCTACTGCCGCTGCATGCCGCTCCACTCGACAGCGCGCGCACTTTGACATTGAATGATGCCTTTGATCACGTCTCCTACGCGCCTACAGCCCGTCTTGTGTCCGCGATCCAATGGTCCCAGCGGAATGTAGCCGCGGTTGAGGTGCTGGTGGTGGCGCACGGCGGTGGCCACATTCCCGACCTGGCCCCGATCGGCGGGCCGCTGTACGAAGCTGACCTGATCGTCGGCCTTCACGACAGCGTGGAAGTACTCACGCAAGAGGAGGCGACCCCGGCCCGTGCTCTGCGCGCGATGTCCAGGGCGCGAATCGTCCATGTCGCATCACATGGCCTTACGCACCCGGATCGTTGGGCTGCCGGACTTGCGTTGCAAGGCAGTTCACTCGGAGAAGCCGCACTCACCCGGGGCGGGATCCTCGCCGATGGCGCCTTCTCCAGCGTCGACCTGGTCATCCTCAACGCCTGCAGAACTGGCACGCATGAAGGCACCGGTCGTACCGTGCAGACCCTGCGCAGCATCGAGTCCGCGTTCCTTGCCCGCGGCGCAAAAGCGGTCATCTCCACCCTATGGGGCATCACTGACCTGCAAGGTATCGCCTTCTCTGCTTTGCTCCATGCGCATCTCGGTGCCGGCGCGGACCCCCACACCGCTCACGCCGAAACCGTCCGCTACCTCCGTGGACATCAGTGGCGAGCGCCCTCTCGAACAAGGCCCGCGCTCTCCGCCGAATCGGCCATCGACTCGGTGCATCCGGACTGGCGAAGCTACCTGGACCAACAAGTCGCCGAGAACCCGCTGTTCTGGGCGGCATTCAAGATTACCGGAACTGAGTGAGCGCGTCTGTCACGGAAGCGGAAGGCTTTGGCCTGTCGATACTCCTAGCTCAGATCCCGTCGGCGCTCTGCCAAGCACCTCTGCCACAACTCGTACGAGTGCCATGCCTCGCGAAGTGACTCACCGGCGAATCGCTTGTCGGCGAAGCCGACCGAAGCGACCTGGTCCACCACGGTCACCAGATGTGAGGCCACCCGAACGATCCGTTCCGCGTGCACGAGTTTCAGCAGGGGCCTCAGTTGCTCTTCGCGGCCGGCCACCGCGAGCAGATCCGAATAGTCGTCGGGCTCGGCGTAGGCAGACGGGAGCTTGGGGAGGCCGTCAGCGGTGAGGCGGACGACAGCAACAGGCGTGAACGCATCCCGGTTTTCCCTGCCCAGTACACGGTTCAGCAGCCGACGGGTTTCATCGGTGCTCCGCACCCCGGCAGCGACAGTCTCCAGCTCCTCCAACTCGGCGGGGATGTCCGCAGCGGCCTCCGCCGAGAGATGGACACGCAGGCGGCCCGCAACCTTCCCACCGGCCTCCGAGGCCTTGTCGATCACGTCGTCACACGCGTCGAGTTCGGCGAACGCACGCTCAGCCGTCCGCACCGAGGCCCGAACCATCTCGGCCGGGTCACACTCGAAGCCGCCCACCGCCTGTACGAGCTCCGTCACTGACATGCCCAGTGCTACGGGCAGAGGCTCCGCCTGCGGCTTCCCCGTCGCCGCTGTCGTTCCGCTTCTCACTGTTCCCCCTCATGAACGTGCCCCATCGGAACAGATCATGGGCGCAGCCCGCTTCGGAAGGCAATCCGGGCTCCGATCGCTGGCCGGAAACGCTCCTACGGCTGTGATCCGGGCACGCACCGCCCGGAGAATGCCCGAATGCCTTGTCAGGAGACCGCCTTGCAGCCGTCCGGGCCAGATGACGGCTTCCGCAGCTGCGCCCGAGGGCCGGTTTGCCGGGACCGACCGAACTACATTCTGAGCGGCCAGGACCTTGTCTCGCGTAAGTTCCTGAACCTGACCTGAGCGACTGAGGAGACGGATGACCGAGGAGTACCCGGAGTTCCTGCTGCGCCTGCCGCACGGCGGGCCGTCGGCGCGCGGGCGGCTGCTCACTGAGAAGGGGACCAACGGCAGCCAGAAGATGGTGGTCCTGGCCGGTTCGCCGGCCCGCCCCGAGGTCGTACCCTCCTTCCCCTTGCGGATGCCGTCCTCCCACCGGCTGCGGGAGCAACTGAGGGAAGAGGGCACGATCAAGGAGACGACGACCTGGCCCGGGTGGCTCGAGGTGGTCAGCGAGGTCGAGTGCAACTCACCGTCCGCCGCGGCGGAGATCCTCCTCGGCCGCAGCGCCAACGGCTGGCTGGAGTGGAAGACAACCGACGGTCGGCCGCTCGCTGACTTCCTGGAACAGGCATCGGCCGGCCCCAGCCGCGCCTGGCTGGTCCGCGACCCCAACGTCACCGACATCGCTTCGGCCGACCAGGAGTGGCTGACCGAGGGACGGGTGACGCTTGCCGCAGACCGGCTGAGGCCAGGGGTTGCCCCGGGCGTCAGCAAGGAGCACTTGCGCGCGATCGTGGACGAGGACTACGAATCCGCGGTCGCCTACAGCCAGAAGGCCCGGTTCGTCGACGAATTTCATGCGTTCCTCTCCCGGATGAGACCGGGTGACACCGTCTGCGTGTTCCCCGGCGACAAGTTGTACGTGGGTGAGATCACCGGGAACGCGGAGCAGGTCGCCGCAGAAGACGGACGGAGCGTTCTGCGGCGCCCGGTGGAGTGGAGCGAGGGCTATCCGTACGAAGAGCTCCCGGAGGAGCTCCAGCAGAAATTGAACGCCGGACACGAACTGGTCGATCTGACGGCAGTCAAGGGCATCCTCGACGGGCTCTGGTTCTCTGACGAGGAACTGAAGAAGGCGGCCGAGGAATCCGCCGACACCTCCGGCGTCGCGATTCAGGCCATCGCCGCCCGCCGTGAACTGGACTTCCCCCACCCCGATGAGGCGCTGCGCAGGAAGCTCAACGTCGACAAGCTCGAGTGGCTGAGCGAGGTACGGGACCTGCTCTGGGACGAACGTCAGCTGATCTTCTACGGGCCGCCCGGAACGGGCAAGACCTACCTCGCGCAGGAGCTCGCCGAGTTCCTCGGCGGCGGCCCGGAGCAGGTCAAGCTGGTCCAGTTCCACCCCAGTTACGCCTACGAGGACTTCTTCGAAGGGTTCCGGCCCCGGGAAGACCCGGACACACACGAGGTCGCGTTCCGGCTGACCCCCGGCCCGCTGCGCGAACTGGCCGACCTCGCCCGCCTGGAGGGCAACCGGCACATCCCGCACTTCCTGATCATCGACGAGATCAACCGCGCCAATCTGGCCAAGGTCTTCGGTGAGTTGTACTTCCTGCTGGAGTACCGCAAGAAGTCGGTGCGGCTCACCTACTCGGGCGAGGACTTCGCCCTACCTCGGAACCTGTTCGTGATCGGCACGATGAACACCGCCGACCGGTCCATCGCGCTGGTGGACGCGGCGATGCGACGGCGGTTCGCCTTCGTGGAGCTCTCGCCGAGAACCGAGCCCACCAGCGGGCTTCTGAGGCGCTGGCTGGAGGGCGAGGGAAAGGACGCCGAACCGGCCGACCTGCTCGACGCCCTCAACGCCCGTATCGACGACGCCGACTTCTGGCTCGGGCCGTCGTACCTGATGAAACCTGGCGTCTATCGCGAAGGCGGACTGGAACGCACCTGGCGGACAAAGATCCTGCCCCTGCTGGAAGAACACCATTACGGGGAAGGCGTGGACATCGAGAAACGGTACGGGCTGGCGGCGCTACAGGCCGCCGTGGCCGCGCGCAGGGCACCGGAAGCGGATGACTCCGTCGAAGGCCCCGGTACGCCGTGACCGAAGTTCACCTCGTCGAACACGCCCCGGCGAAAGTCGTGTCCCTCCCAGACGCGGCAGGGCGGGCCCTGGCCGCTTCGAAGATCGTGGACGCCGTACCCGATCCGTACGAGCCGGCGCTGTGGCGGCTGCGGGCAGGAAGCAAGGTCGGGGCCGTGGCGCTCGACGTCCCCGGAGGCGAGACCGTCCGGCTGCGGATCACGCCCAAAGTGCCCATCGAGCGCCTGTTCTTCCTTCTTGGCTACAGCCTCGACCCGCGCGGCTGGCGGGACGGAGCGGTTGACGCCGCCGGACACGACGAACTGCTGCCCGCCTTTGCCCACGCAGTGGAGCGGCAGACGGACCATGCACTACGGCAGGGGCTGCTGCAGGGCTACCGGCCCACCGAAGCCACGGCGTTCGTCGTACGAGGCCGGGTCCGCGAAGCCGAGCAGATCCGGCGCCGATTCGGTGCCCCGCTACCGGTGGAGATCGCGTACGACGAGTTCACCACGGACATCGCTGAGAATCGCATCCTGAGGGCCGGAGTTGAACGACTGCTGCGCCTACCCGGCGTGCCCCGAGCCGTACGCACGCGTCTGATGCACCAGCGGGCAAGACTTGCGGACGCCACCCCACTCGTGAGGGGGCAGGCGGTCCCGGGATGGCAGCCGAACCGTCTCAACGCCCGGTATCACCACGCCCTCCATCTGGCAGGCCTGGTGCTGGACGGGGCGTCGGCTGAGCATCTGCCGGGCGGGCTGCGGATGAACGGCTTCCTCTTCGACATGAACAAGGTCTTCGAGGACTTCGTCTGCGTTGCGCTCCGCGAGGCCCTGACTGCATACGGCGGGCACGCCACACTGCAGGCCAGGAACATCCACCTGGATGAAGGCGGCGCCATCCGGATGCGACCGGACCTCGTCTGGTACGGGGAGTCCGGAGTTCCGCTGGTTGTGGCCGACGCGAAGTACAAGGCGGGCAGACCGCAGGGCTATCCCGATGCCGACCTCTACCAGATGCTGGCGTACTGCACCTCCCTCGGGCTGAAGAACGGGCACCTCGTGTACGCGAAAGGCAACGCACCGCACGCCAGCCACATGGTTCGCCATTCCGGCATCGTGCTGCACCAGCACGCTCTCGATCTCGGCCAGGCCCCGTCGGTACTTCTCAGCGCGGTGAGTGCTTTGACCGTGAGCATGGTGCGACCGTGACCGAACACGCATCCTGCCCGGCCTGATCGCCGAGCTCCGGCCGGCCGCCAACGAAGGGGACGACGGAGACGCCCGCGCCGCGTTGCTGGCCACGGCCTTACCAGAACTCGACCAGCCTGCCGCTCAAACAGCACGACCAGGGCAAGGCCTGGCTCGCGGTCGGCCGAGCGATGGCTGAGGCCGAACGCTCCAGTGGCCCCGTGGTCCTCGCCTCAAGCGTCCGCGTACAGGCCCACGTCATGGCCCGCGAGAAGCACACCGCCCAGGCCGTCACCCTCGTCCGGCGGTGACGGGGTTACGGTCAAGTACGCCACGTACTCAGGGACAGTCTCCGGGGTAGCAGGCAGCGGCAGCCGACCGACGCCCGCGCACCAGGCAGTGAAGGCGGCCATGTCGGAGGAGCACATCAGGCGGGTGGAGTCGGTCAGCTGTCGGTCGGTCTCGGCGGTCCCCACGGCTATGTGCTGAGGGCCAGAGCCTGGGGGGCGGAGGCTTGTCACGCTGCTCATCGTAGGGCGGCCCGACACCCCGCCGGCCCGGACTTCATGGCGGGTGCTCCCACGAGGTGGGCGCAGGCTGAGCCCGTGACACGGCCCCCGTCTACGACAGAGGACCCGCGCCCACGTGGTGCGGGTCCTCTTCTGCGTGGCGAAGTGGTCAGCCGGGGGACTCGGATGCGCGGCCGGACCCCGGGCTGCGTCGCGAGGCCGGAGACGTCGGGCAGATGACTGTTCACCTCGTCGATCACACGAGGTCGGCGTGGCACGACCGACATCGGACGTTGCGAGGCCACTTCGGCGAGAATCCTCCGTGATGGCTGACGGGTACTCAGGCATCTCTGACGTATCATCAGCCATTCAAGATCATCTTGCACATGCATTGCACAAGGTGCTGAAAAGCAACAGTGATCAGTGGGGGGTTGTGAAGGTAGGTATCCGCAGGTCAGTGGCCAGATTGAGGGGGCGTGCCCCTTGCCTTCAAGGGGCACAACACCCCGCCCGTCAGATGTCCCGGAAGATCTCGATCTGCGCCCCCACCGAGTTGAGCCGCTCCGCCAGCTCCTCGTAACCGCGGTTGATCACATAGACGTTGCGGAGTACGGAGGTGCCTTCGGCCGCCATCATCGCCAGCAGCACCACCACGGCGGGCCGCAGGGCGGGCGGGCACATCATTTCGGCGGCGCGCCAGCGGGTGGGGCCCTCGACCAGGACCCGGTGGGGGTCGAGGAGTTGGAGGCGTCCGCCGAGGCGGTTGAGGTCGGTGAGGTAGATCGCGCGGTTGTCGTAGACCCAGTCGTGGATCAGGGTCTGGCCGTGCGCCGCGGCGGCGATCGCCGCGAAGAACGGGACGTTGTCGATGTTGAGGCCGGGGAACGGCATCGGGTGGATCTTGTCGATCGGGGCCTCCAGCTTGGAGGGCCGGACGGTGAGGTCCACCAGGCGGGTGCGCGCGTTGTCGGCCGCGTACTCCGGGGTGCGGTCGCAGTCGACGCCCATCTCCTCCAGGACGGCGAGCTCGATCTCCAGGAACTCGATCGGCACCCGGCGGATGGTGAGTTCGGACTCGGTCACCACGGCGGCGGCCAGCAGGCTCATCGCCTCGACCGGGTCCTCGGAGGGGAGTAGTCCACGTCCACATCGATCTGCGGGACCCCGTGGACGGTGAGCGTCGTCGTGCCGACCCCGTCGACCCGTACGCCCAAGGCCTCCAGGAAGAAGCACAGGTCCTGGACCATGTAGTTGGACGAGGCGTTGCGGATGACCGTCGTGCCGTCGTGGCGGGCGGCGGCCAGCAGGGCGTTCTCGGTCACCGTGTCGCCGCGCTCGGTCAGCACGATGGGGCGGTCCGGGGCCACCGTGCGGTCGACCTGCGCGTGGTAGAGGCCCTCCGTCGCGGCGATCTCCAGGCCGAAGCGGCGCAGCGCGATCATGTGCGGTTCGATCGTGCGGGTGCCCAGGTCGCAGCCGCCCGCGTACGGCAGGGTGAACTGCTCCGTCCGGTGCAGCAGCGGCCCGAGGAACATGATGATCGAGCGGGTGCGGCGCGCGGCGTCGGCGTCGATCGCCGCCAGGTCCAGCTGCGCGGGCGGCACGATCTCCAGGTCCACACCGTCGTTGACCCAGCGGGTGCGGACACCGATGGAGTTCAGCACCTCCAGGAGCCGGAACACCTCCTCGATCCGGGCCACCCGGCGCAGGACCGTACGCCCCTTGTTCAGGAGCGAGGCGCACAGCAGCGCCACACAGGCGTTCTTGCTGGTCTTGACGTCGATGGCCCCGGAGAGCCGCCGGCCGCCGACGACCCGCAGATGCATGGGCCCGGCGTACCCGAGCGACACGATCTCGCTGTCGAGGGCTTCACCGATGCGGGCGATCATCTCAAGGCTGATGTTCTGGTTGCCGCGCTCGATGCGGTTGACGGCGCTCTGGCTGGTACCGAGAGCCTCGGCCAACTGCGTCTGTGTCCAGCCCCGATGCTGACGGGCGTCACGGATGAGCTTGCCGATACGTACGAGGTAGTCGTCTGACATGTCGGCAGGCTATCTCAGATATGAGATGAGGATGCTGTGGGGGTGTGCCGTTCGAGTGACGGGGGTGTACCGGCTCCGCGCGGCCGGGTCTCCCCATCGTCGCCCGTGCGGGCGGAGACGGCGCGATCGGTGCGTCCGTACGGGGACGGGGCCGGGCCCGCCCTGCCGGTGTTCAGCTCGCCCGGCCGTGCCGGCGGGCGGTGGCGCGCTTGCGGTGGATGAGCTTGATGGGGACCAGGGCCAGCCAGCACCACATGGCCGCGGGAGGCGAGACGAGAAAGGCCACCGGCACCGTCGTGGCGAAGAGCGCGGCGGTCGAGGCCAGATCGGCGGTGACCGCCCGGCCCACTTCGCTGCGGGAGGCCTCCGTCGCATGCTCCGTCTGCCGTCGGCCCGCGAGGAACATCGCCAGCTCCAGCAGGTTCGTGACGGCGACCATGCCCGCGTAGACGGCTACGGCCAGCGGGCGCGCGGCGTACTCGGACAGCAGAGCGGTCGGGAACGGGACGAGAGCGATGGCGCCCAGCCACATCAGCGCGAACCGCAGCGCCACCCCCTCGAAGCGCGGGACGAGACGCACGATCAGCCGGTGGTCGCGCCAGAACCCGGCCAGGATCGTGAAACTCAGGGCGTACGCGCCGAGGTCCGGCAGCGCCTGGCGTACGGCGTCGGTGAACGCGTCCTTGTCCAGGCCCGGTTCGACCTGGAGGTCCAGGACCAGCAGGGTCATCGCGATGGCGAAGATCCCGTCGGACAGGGTCGTCAGACGGTCCGCACTCTTCTCGTCGGCCTTCTCGGCGGCGGCTCGGGCATCGCTCACCCGCCTCAGGGTGCGGGGGCGAGGGGGCTCACCCCGTCATTACGCCGACGGCGGGCAAGCCGGTCCTTCGGACTCCGGCTCGTCGAGGACGGCGGCCACGGCTTCGATCTCGACGAGCTGATCGGCGTAGCCGAGCACGGTGACGCCCATCAGGGTGCTGGGCGCGTCGTGGTCGCCGAAGGCGTCCCGGACCACCTGCCAGGCGGCCCCGAGATCCTCCTGCCGCGCCGACGCCACGAGGACCCGGGTGCTGATGACGTCCTCGGCCGAGGCGCCGGCGTCGGCGAGCGCGGTCCGCAGGTTCGCGATGGCCCGCGCCGCCTGGCCGGCGTAGTCCCCGACGGCCACGGTCTCGCCGTGCTCGTCGAGCGGGCACGCACCGGCGAGGAAGATCAGCCGGGACCCGGCGGGCGCCGTGGCCGCGTAGGCGTACTCGGCAACGCCGGAGAGGGTACGGGAACGGATCAGCGAAACGGCGCTGGTGCGGGTCACGGTGGGTGCGTCTCCTGCGGGGTAGGGCATCGTGTGCCGGGCGCGTACGCGGGTGATCCTTGCAGCGCGCTCCGGATTCCGCCCCTCCTTTTGCACGGCGGCTCGCACGGCGGCTCGCGTCGCGCCCCGCACGGCGGCTCGCGTGGCGACTCGTGCGGTGACCCGTCCGACGGGGAAATTCGGATGCTCGTCGCGGGGCGCCCCCTACGGTGGCCCGATGACGTCGATCAGGCAGGTTCAGATCACCTTCGACTGCGCATCGCCCACGCGCGTCGCGCACTTCTGGTGCGAGGTGTTGGGGTACGTCGTACCGCCGCCGCCGGAAGGGTTCGCAGGGTGGGACGATTACGAACGTTCCCTGCCGCCGGAGAAGCGGGACGCGGGGTTCGTCTGCCAGGACCCCACGGGGGTGGGCCCTCGGATCTACTTCCAGCGCGTTCCCGAGGCGAAGGTCGTCAAGAACCGGGTGCACCTCTGCGTACGGGTCGGCACCGGGCTCGTCGGGGAGGAGCGACTCGCCGCGCTGGAGGCCGAGTGCGCGCGACTGCTGCCGCTCGGCGCGCAGCGCGTACGCCTGCTCCTCGCCGACGAGGAGAACGAGTCCTGCCTCGTGATGCAGGACATCGAGGGCAACGAGTTCTGCCTCGACTGACGGGCCGCGCACGCGCCGGTACCGTGGCTCGGCATGACCGACTCCGACTCAGACTCCGCCGCCGAGATCGAGATCACGGCGGACCTGGTCCGTGCCCTGCTCCGGGAGCAGCATCCGGACCTCGCGGGGCTGGCCGTCCGCGAGGTCGCGGGCGGCTGGGACAACCAGCAGTGGCGCCTCGGGGACGAGTTGGCCGTACGCATGCCGCGTACGGAACGCGCCCCGGAACTCCAGCGCAAGGAGGCCCGGTGGCTTCCCCTCCTGGCTCCGCGTCTGCCGCTCCCCGTCCCGCGCCCGGTGCGGGTGGGGGAGCCGTCCGTACGATTCCCGAAGCGGTGGACGGTCATGACGTGGGTTCCCGGCGAGCCGTTGGACCGCACCTCGATCAGCCGCGGCGACCACGCGGCGGACACCCTGGCGGACTTCCTGAGGGCGCTCCACGCGCCGGCGCCCGCAGAGGCGCCGGGAGTTGTGGACCGGGGCGCTCACCCGGGCACGTACACCGAGGGCTTCGACCACCTCTTCCGGTCCGTCGACCTCGGCGGCAGGGCCGACGAGGTCCGGGCCGTCTGGGACGACGCGGTCGCCGCCCCCGCGTGGGAGGGCCCACCGGTCTGGGTGCACGGTGACCTCCACCCCGCGAACGTCGTCGTGTCGGACGGGACGCTCTCGGGCGTGATCGACTTCGGCGACCTGTTCGCCGGCGATCCGGCGTGGGACCTCGCGGCCGCCTGGGTCGTCCTCCCCGAGGGCGCCGCCGCCCGCTTCTTCGACGCGTACGCGTACGCGCACGCGGACGGGGCGGCGATCCGGCGCGCCCGTGGACTGGCCGCGCTGAAGAGCCTCTTCCTCATGCTCATGGGCCACAACGGGGACCGCGGCCTGCCGGGCGGCAAGCCGCAGTGGGGACCGGCGGGCCGGGCGGCGCTCGACCGCGTCCTGGGCACCGACGGCCGGTAGGACGTTGCCCCGGGCCCCGGACGAGGTTCAGTGGCCGCGCGGCGCGTACATGATCACGGCCATGCCGGCCAGACAGACCAGGGCCCCGATGATGTCGAAGCGGTCCGGGCGGTAGCCGTCCGCGACCATGCCCCAGGCGATCGACCCGGCGACGAAGATGCCGCCGTACGCGGCGAGGATGCGGCCGAAGTTGTCGTCGCTCTGGAAGGTGGCGACCACGCCGTACAGCCCGAGCGCGATGACGCCGGCCCCGACCCACACCCAGCCCCTGTGCTCCCGCAGGCCCTGCCAGACCAGCCAGGCTCCCCCGATCTCGAACAGCGCGGCGACGACGAACAGGGCGATGGAACGGGCGACGAGCACGGTGGAGGACTTCCTGGTGAGGGTGGCTGAGCGGGACGGGACGGGGAGGGCCGGGGGCGTCAGTCGGTGGTGCCGAAGAGATCGGTGAGCAGCGCGCCCCCGTCGGCGGGCGCGCGGACCTCCAGGTGCAGATGCGGGCCGTCGAGGTGGAGGCGGAAGTCGAAGAACGGGCAGCACGCCTGCTCCGCCGCTGCCAGCTCGGCGATGCGCGCGACCCGGTCGACGGGGAGGGTCAGCCGCATGCCCTCGGGCACGGCGGCCCGGTTCGCGCCGGAGACGGCCTCGCGCCACCGGGCGATGCGCTCGCCCAGCCCGCCGCCGCTCAGCGAGCACGCCACCGGCGCGGCGCGCCACCGCTCCGCCTCCTCCCCGGCGGCCCGTCGCCCTGGCGACAGGTCGACATCGACGGGCTGCGCACGACGGGCCCCGCCGGAGACGGTGGCCGCACCCGGGGCGGCGGTCCGGCCGGACACCGAGCCCGACTCCGACCTCGCCCCCACCCCCGGCGCCAGAAAGCCGCACTCCGGATCGCACCGCCCCGCCCGGTCCGGCAGCGCGTCCAGGTGGGCCAGGGCACCGCGCAGGGAAGCGGTGAACGCCGCCAGCTCGGCGGCGCGGACCTCGGCCTCGGCGAGCCGGGCGGAGATCCGGGGCCGCAGGCCGGCTTTCACATCGCGGCAGGCGCCGGCCTCCCACACCCCGACCAGCTCGCCGATCTCCTCCAGCGCAAGCCCCATATGCTTGGCCGCGCCGATGAACGCCAGCCGGTCGACCGCGTCCTCGCCGTACATCCGGTACCCGGCGGGGGTCCGCTCGGCGGACAGCAGCCCGGCGCTCTCGTAGAACCGCAGGGTCGTGGCCGGCACCCCGCTGCGCTCGGCGAGCTGGGAGATCCGCATGGAGGTCATGCCATCGACCGTAAACCTTCCACCCCACTGGAAGGTCAAGGCTCCGTCGCCTGCTCCGCCGCTCCGCGCCGTCACCCGGGTCGAGCGCTCCGCGTCACGTGGTCCGTGTGTCGGCGCGGTCACAGGGCACCTGGGCATGACCGAGCGGCGGCTATGTACTAGAGTTATCTCGACATCGAGATATCTGCCGAGGCGCACCACAGCCGCCGCCCGGTAAGGGTTACCTAACTAAGCCTTACCTTAGCGGATGGCCGGAGCCGTAGGTGGCAAAACGCGGCGCCGGCTGCCAATGAGGCGCGGCGCGGTAGACGCGCACATTGAAGAAGGAGACTGTCGTGTCGGCGAACAGCTTCGACGCCCGCAGCACGCTGCGCGTGGGCGACGAGTCGTACGAGATCTTCAAGCTGGACAAGGTAGAGGGCTCCGCGCGCCTCCCGTACAGCCTGAAGGTCCTGCTGGAGAACCTGCTCCGTACCGAGGACGGCGCGAACATCACCGCCGACCACATCCGGGCCATCGGAGGCTGGGACTCCCAGGCGCAGCCCAGCCAGGAGATCCAGTTCACGCCGGCCCGCGTGATCATGCAGGACTTCACCGGCGTCCCGTGTGTCGTGGACCTCGCCACCATGCGTGAGGCCGTCAAGGAGCTCGGCGGCGACCCGGCGAAGATCAACCCGCTGGCCCCGGCCGAGCTGGTCATCGACCACTCCGTCATCGCGGACAAGTTCGGCACGAAGGACGCCTTCGGCCAGAACGTCGAGCTGGAGTACGGCCGCAACAAGGAGCGCTACCAGTTCCTGCGCTGGGGCCAGACCGCCTTCGACGAGTTCAAGGTCGTCCCCCCGGGCACCGGCATCGTCCACCAGGTGAACATCGAGCACCTGGCGCGCACGGTCATGGTCCGCAACGGCCAGGCCTACCCCGACACCCTCGTCGGCACCGACTCGCACACCACCATGGTCAACGGCCTCGGTGTGCTCGGCTGGGGCGTCGGCGGCATCGAGGCCGAGGCCGCGATGCTCGGCCAGCCGGTCTCCATGCTCATCCCGCGCGTCGTCGGCTTCAAGCTGACCGGCGAGCTGAAGCCCGGCACCACCGCCACCGACCTCGTGCTGACCATCACCGAGATGCTCCGCAAGCACGGCGTCGTCGGCAAGTTCGTCGAGTTCTACGGTGAGGGCGTCGCCGCCACCTCGCTCGCCAACCGCGCCACCATCGGCAACATGTCGCCGGAGTTCGGCTCCACCGCCGCGATCTTCCCGATCGACGACGAGACCCTGAACTACCTGCGCCTGACCGGCCGTGACGCCCAGCAGGTCGCCCTCGTCGAGGCGTACGCCAAGGAGCAGGGCCTCTGGCTGGACCCGAAGGCCGAGCCCGACTTCTCCGAGAAGCTGGAGCTCGACCTCGCCACGGTCGTCCCCTCCATCGCCGGCCCGAAGCGCCCGCAGGACCGCATCGTCCTCGCCAACGCCGCGCAGCAGTTCGCCCAGGACGTCCGCAACTACGTCTCGGACGACGAGGAGGCGGGCAAGGAGTCCTTCCCGGCCTCCGACTCCCCGGCCGCCTCCAACGGCGTCCCGTCGAAGCCGACCACCGTGACGGCCCCCGACGGCTCGACGTACGAGATCGACCACGGCGCCGTCACCGTCGCCGCGATCACGTCCTGCACCAACACCTCGAACCCCTACGTCATGGTCGCCGCCGCGCTCGTGGCGAAGAAGGCGGTCGAGAAGGGCCTGACCCGCAAGCCGTGGGTCAAGACCACCCTTGCCCCGGGCTCGAAGGTCGTCACCGACTACTTCGACAAGGCGGGCCTGACCCCGTACCTCGACAAGGTCGGCTTCAACCTCGTCGGCTACGGCTGCACCACCTGCATCGGCAACTCCGGCCCGCTGCCGGAGGAGGTCTCCAAGGCCGTCAACGACAACGACCTCGCGGTCACGTCGGTCCTCTCCGGCAACCGTAACTTCGAGGGCCGCATCAACCCCGACGTCAAGATGAACTACCTGGCGTCCCCGCCGCTGGTCGTCGCGTACTCCATCGCCGGTTCGATGAAGGTCGACATCACCAAGGACGCGCTCGGCACCGACCAGGACGGCAAGCCGGTCTTCCTGGCCGACATCTGGCCCTCCGAGGCCGAGGTCAACGACGTCGTGGCGAACGCCATCGGCGAGGACATGTTCAACAAGTCCTACCAGGACGTCTTCGCGGGCGACGCCCAGTGGCAGGCGCTGTCTATCCCGACCGGCAACACCTTCGAGTGGGACTCCGAGTCCACCTACGTGCGCAAGCCCCCGTACTTCGAGGGCATGACGATGGAGACGACCCCGGTCGAGGACATCACCGGCGCCCGCGTCCTCGCCAAGCTCGGCGACTCGGTCACCACCGACCACATCTCCCCGGCCGGCGCCATCAAGGCCGACACCCCGGCCGGCAAGTACCTCACGGAGCACGGCATCGAGCGCCGTGACTTCAACTCCTACGGCTCGCGCCGTGGTAACCACGAGGTCATGATCCGCGGCACGTTCGCCAACATCCGCCTGCGCAACCAGATCGCGCCGGGCACCGAGGGCGGCTACACCCGCGACTTCACCCAGGCCGACGGACCGGTGTCGTTCATCTACGACGCCTCGCAGAACTACCAGGCCGCCGGCACCCCGCTCGCGATCCTCGCGGGCAAGGAGTACGGCTCCGGCTCGTCCCGCGACTGGGCCGCCAAGGGCACCGCGCTCCTCGGCGTCAAGGCCGTCATCGCCGAGTCCTACGAGCGCATCCACCGCTCGAACCTCATCGGCATGGGCGTCCTCCCGCTCCAGTTCCCCGAGGGCCAGAACGCCGAGACCCTCGGTCTCACCGGCGAGGAGGCCTTCTCCTTCACCGGCGTCACCGAGCTGAACAACGGCACCACCCCCCGTACGGTCAAGGTCACCACCGACACCGGTGTGGAGTTCGACGCGGTCGTCCGCATCGACACCCCGGGCGAGGCCGACTACTACCGCAACGGCGGCATCCTGCAGTACGTGCTCCGCAGCCTGATCCGCAGCTGATCGGCGAGCGGTACAACGCGAGGGCCGCGCCCCGGGAATCCCGGGGCGCGGCCCTCGCGCCGTTTCCGCTGCCGCGGCCTCAAGCCTCGCGTCATTCCGACGGGGTGCGCCAGACGTCGCTGATCCGGCAGGTCGTGCCGGGCGGCACCTCACCGAGGCCCTGCGCCTTCTTCACGGCGCTCCCGCCGGGCTCCAGGTCGACCGCACCCGCCCCGCCTTCCGCGACCTTGACGCCGTCCTCGTCGAGAAACTCCATCATGATGGTGTAGCTCGCCGTCGTGGACGAACCGTTCACGACCTTCACCTTCGCCGACTGCCAGCCGATCTGCGGATCGCGGGTGCACGCGGTGATCGTGACGTCCTCCTTCGCGTCGGGTTCGGTCGCGCTGGGCTCCTCCTCGTACGGTTCCTCCTCGTACGGCTCCGAGTAGGGCGCCTCCGACCGCGGCGGCAGCGCGATGGAATCCTGGACGGATGACATCGCCGTGTGGACGAGCGCCACCACCGCTCCCGCGACGATGAGCCCACCGCCCACGGCGAGCGTCACGATCAACCCCGTACGCTGCTTCTGCGGCGGTCCCGGGGGAGCGGCCCACGGCGAAGGCTGCGCCGGAGGCGCTCCCACCGGAGCCCGGTGCTCCGGATCCGGCTGCGGCTGTTCGGGCGGCGGAGGCGGAAAGTTGTCGGACATGCGGTCCCCCCACGGGAAAGTCATCAGCTGAGAGGCTTACCGTACGTGGCCCCATCGGCCCCACCCGCATCACCTGTACAGAAAGCGAACGGACCACCATGGGCGAGCTGATCCTCATCCGGCACGGCGAGACCGAATGGTCCCGTTCCGGGCAGCACACGAGCTGGACCGACCTCCCCCTCACCGACCTCGGGGAGCGCCAGGCCCGCGCCCTCGTCCCGCTGCTGGCCGACCGCACCATCGGCCTCACCCTCGTCAGCCCGTCGGTCCGGGCCCGCCGCACCGCCGAACTGGCCGGGCTCCCCGCCCCCCGGGTCACCCCCGAGCTGCGGGAGTGGGACTACGGCGGGTACGAGGGCATCACCACCCGGGAGATCCGCCGCACCCGCCCCTTCTGGAACCTGTGGACCGACGGCGTCGACCCCGGCTCCGACGAGCACCCCGGCGAGAGCCCCGCCCAGATCGGCCAGCGGGCCGACCAGGTGCTCGCGGGCGTCCGGTCGGCCGCCGAGGAGGTTCCGGAAGAGGAGGACATCGCGCTCGTCGCGCACTCGCACTTCCTGCGCGTCCTCACCGCCCGCTACCTCGGCCTGACCCCGGCCGAGGGGCGGCTCTTCCAGCTCGCCACCGGCGCCGTCTCCCGCCTCGGCACCGAACACGGCCGTCCGGTCGTCGCCGCGCTCAACGTCGCCCTGCCCGAGAGCCTGCTGGACAGCCTCGGCGAGAACCGCTGACACGCCGACGGCCGGCACCCCGTCCTTCCGGGGTGCCGGCCGCCCGCGCTCACCGCGTCACGTTCAGGACAGCAGCTCCACCTCCGCGAGCGTCGCCGAACCCGTCAGCACCAGCCGGTACTGCGTGTACGAGCCGGGCTTAGCCACGGAGAACACCCGGGTCTGCTTGTCCCAGGCGAAGGACTGGTCCGAGCGGCGGTCGACGTCCTTCCACTCCTTGCCGTCCGTCGAACCCTGGAGCGTCCACCCCTTCGGGGCCTTGTCCGCCGCCGCAGAGGTCAGCGTGTACTGGACGCCCTTCGTGGCCGAGGACACCGGCAGCTCCACCGACTCCACCGTCGCCGAGGTGGCCGAGGTGTCGTCGAACAGCGCGCCGTCACCCTTCAGCGCGTCGCCCTTGGGCGTCGGGACCTTGTCGTCCTTCTGCACCGAGACCGGGGCCGCGTCCTTGCCCGTGCCCCAGGCCGACGGCTTCGGGCCCATGTCGAACTCCAGGGTGCCGCCCTTGGCCAGGACGTCGTGGGGGAGCGCCGTGGAGGTCCACTTCTTGCCGTTGACCTTCACGCCCTGCACGTAGATGTTCTTGTCGCTGTTCTTCGGGGCCTTCACGACCAGCTTGCGGCCGTTGTCCATGCGGACGGTGACCTCTTTGAAGAGCGGCGAGCCGATCGCGTACTCCCCGCTGCCCATCACCAGCGGGTAGAAGCCGAGCGAGGAGAAGAGGAACCAGGCCGACTGCTCGCCGTTGTCCTCGTCGCCGTGGATGCCCTGCCCGATCTCGCTGCCGATGTACAGCCGGCCCAGCACCTCGCGGACCTTCTCCTGCGTCTTGTACGGCTGCGAGGCCGCGTTGTACATGTACGTGGCGTGGTGGGCGACCTGGTTGCTGTGGCCGTACTGGCCCATCCGCACGTCACGCGCCTCGGTCATCTCGTGGATGACCCCGCCGTAGCTGCCGACGAACTCCGGGCCCGCCGTCTCCGGCGTCGAGAAGTACGTGTCCAGCTTCTTGCCCAGACCGGCGCGGCCGCCGTACAGGTTGGCCAGGCCCCGGCTGTCCTGCGGGGCGGTGAAGGCGTAGCCCCAGCCGTTGGTCTCGGTGTAGTCGTAGCCCCAGACGCGCGGGTCGTACTGGTCCGAGGGCAGGCGCCAGTCGCCGTTCGGCTTCTTGCCCTGGAAGAACCCGGCCTTGTCGTCGAAGAGCTTGACGTACTTCTGCGCCCGGTTCATGAAGTACTCGGACTCTTCCTTGTACCGCGCCTTCTTCGTCTTCTTGTACAGCTCCTGGCCCATGCGGGCGATGCCGTAGTCGTTGACGTAGCCCTCCAGGGACCAGGACAGGCCCTCGTGGGTGGCGGTGTTGGCGTACCCCTTGAAGACCGAGGTCTCCAGGCCCTTGCGGCCGACGCCGGAGGACGGCGGGGCCACGGTGGCGTTCTTGAGCGCAGCGTCGTAGGCCGCCTCGGCGTCGAACTTCACGCCCTTGACGTACGCGTCGGCGAACGCCACGTCCGAGCTGGTGCCGGTCATCAGGTCCGCGTAACCGGGGGAGGACCAGCGCGAGGTCCAGCCGCCGTCCTTGTAGTGCTGGACGAAGCCGTCCACCAGCTCGCCGGCCTTCTTCGGGGAGAAGAAGGAGTAGGCGGGCCAGGTCGTGCGGTAGGTGTCCCAGAAGCCGTTGTTGACGTACACCTCGCCGTCGACGATCTTCGCGCCGGTCTGCGTCGGGGTGTTCTCGCCGGTCGCCTTGGAGAAGGGGCTGGCGTACTTGTTCTTGCCCTTCACCTTCTCGTGGCCGGAGTTCGGGTAGAGGTAGAGCCGGTAGAGGCTGGAGTAGAGCGTCGTCAGCTGGTCGGCGTTCGCGCCCTCGACCTCGACCGTCCCGAGGACGTCGTCCCAGGCGCCCTGCGCCTTGCGCTGCACCCGGTCGAAGGAGGTGGACTCCGGGATCTCCATGGCCAGGTTCTGCTTCGCCTGGTCGACGCCGATCAGCGAGGTGGCCAGGCGGAGGTTGACCGTGCGGTCCTTGCCGGCGTCGAAGCGGAAGAACCCGGTGACGTCGTCGCCCCCGCCGCCCTTCAGCTTGCCGCTGTCGGTGACCGGCGCGTCGAAGACGCCGTAAACGAACATCCGGGTCGCGCCCGTGGACAGGCCGCTCTTGACGTCCGTGAAGCCGGAGAACGAGCTGGTCTTCGGGTCCAGCGTGATGCCGCCGGCGTTCGAGACGTTGTCGAAGATCAGGCTGGCGTCCTTGCCCGGATAGGTGAACCGCATCCGGGCCGCGTGGTCGGTCGGCGTCATCTCGGCCTTGAGGCCGTTCTCGAACGTGACCCCGTAGTAGTGCGGCTTCGCCGTCTCGTTCTCGTGCCGGAAGGGCAGCGCGCGGGCGGTCCGGGAGGCGTCCGGGGTGCCGCTCGCGGCCGAGGGCATCAGCTGGAAGGTCTGCCGGTCGCCCATCCACGGGCTCGGCTCATGGCTCGCGCCGAAGGCCTGGAGCGTGGGGAGGTTGTCCGCGTTGTTGCCCCGGTGGTAGTCGTACAGCCAGCTCAGCGAGCCGGCGTTCGTCACCGGCGTCCAGAAGTTGAAGCCGTGCGGGACCGCCGTGGCCGGAATGTTGTTGCCGCGCGAGAAGCCGCCGCTGGAGTTGGTGCCGCGGGTCGTCAGCGCGTAGTCCGACAGATGCGCCTTGCGCTTCTCCGGCTTCTTCGGGGCGATCGAGATGTCGTCGATCCAGCCCTGGAACTTCGCCTTCCCCTTGGGGGAGTCGTACGCCACCAGGATCCGGTCGACCGTCTTGCCTGCGGCGACCGTGCCGAGGCGGGCGGCGACCTTGTTCCACTGGTTGACGTAGAGGCGCTTGGCGTCCGCCTGGCCCTGCGGGGTCAGCAGCCCGCCGTGGCTGTCGGTGGCCTTCAGGTCGCTCAGGTACGTGCCGTCGGTGAAGGCGAGGTCCACCGCGACGTGCGTGGCCGGATAGTTCAGGTCCGTCTCGCCCATCTGCGGGTAGACGAGGTACGACAGCTCGGTGTCCTTGGTGACGGCCGTGTTCACGTCGAAGATCTTGTTGTACGAGTACGCGCGTCCGTCGGGCGTGTGCGTGCCCGCGTAACGCAGTGCCTTCTTTCCGGTGAATCCCGCGCCCGACTTCGCGGTGGGGGAGCCGGAGGGGCCGCGGTCGGGCTGGCTGCGCATCTCGTCGGGCACCGGGGTGGAGGTGTCACCGTTCGAGAACTGAACGTCGGCGAGCTGGAGCGCGTCCGCGCCGCCGTTCGCCGTGATGTCCAGCCGGAAGTGCTTGTAGGCGGTGTCGCCCGCGAAGTCGTACGTCTTCGTCTCGTGCCGCTTGGCGAAGGACTCGCCGCTGCGGGTGTCGAGGTCGGTCCACTCCTTGCCGTCCGCCGAGCCCTTGAGCGTCCAGTCCTTCGGGTCGCGTTCGGCGTGGTCGTTGGCCGAAGTGAGCGCGTACGTCACGACCTTGACCGGTTCGTCCAGGTCGAACTCGACCCAGCCGGTCTTCGCGAACGTCAGCCACTTGGAACCTGGCTCGACGTCGACGAGGTTCTCCTTGACCTCGCCGCCCGCGGTGTTCTCGGCGCTCGCGCGCACCTCCGTCACCCGGTCGGTGACATTGCCCGGTATACCGGAGGAGAAGCCCCCGTCGACACCGGAGGACCGCTTCTTGCCGTCGGGGCCCTCCTCGACGGTGTTGCGCCAGTCCGGCTGCTTCTCGTCCGCCTCGAAGGAGGTGGTGAACGTCCGGTCGCCGGAGGGCTTGCGGTCCGGCGAGGAGGGCTGTGCGGTGGCGACCGCGGGGGCGATCACCACCAGGGCGAGGGAAGCCGCGAGGGCGGCTGCTGTGGGGGTCCGTCTCCGGCGGGGCGCCGGGCGGGGGACCGCGTGAGGGGCTGTGTCGGAGCCGTGGTTGAGGCCGCGTGGTGGCTGCATGCCGAGCCGTTCCTCCCCGGGAAAATGCCTGGACAACGTTGTCATAGCGGGATGCAAGGTCCAGTAGGGAGCCAAGTGACAGGACGTGTCAAGGGTGTTGTCGCGCGGCCCGTCGGCGAATCAGCCGGAATGGTGAAATAGCCGCCGCAGGAGGAGGGGGCAGGACGCCGAGGTGTCCGTGAGGTCTCAACTCGGGAAAGACTGCCGCCCAAACCTGCTTTCGATCTTGCTCAGTTGGCGACAAGTGGACTATACCTGTCGGCATCTGCACAGCCGTTTCACACGGATGTGCGCGGGGGAAACAGGAACGTCGCGAGGACGCCGAGGGCGTCCTCGCTGTACGGTCTCCCGGCATCCCCACGGCACCGGCCCGTCCGGTACATCTGCATATCCGCATGACCCAAGCGCAACTGACCGCGGTGGCGGGGCCCTTCGCCTGAGGCGAATTCTCGACGGGTGACCGGCACACCGCCTGAGTCCTGGAGAAGGCGAGGACTTGAGCATGGGATCCACCTCCGCCCACAACAATGAGGGCCTTGGCCGTCGCGATCTGATCAAGCGTTCTGCCGCACTCGGCCTGATCGCTGTTCCGACGATGAGCTTCCTGTCCGCCTGCGCGAGCGGCGACAGCAGCAGCGACGACAAGGTCGAAAAGGGCGAAAAGAGCGACAAGAACCCGCTGGCCGTCAACGGCAGCGCCCCGCTGGAGATCGTCATCTTCGACGGCGGCTTCGGTACCAAGTACGCCGAGGACGCCAAGGCCGTCTACGAGAAGACCTACCCCGAGGCGAAGGTCAAGTTCTCGGCGACGCAGAAGATCCAGTCGGTTCTTCAGCCGCGGTTCAACGGTGGCACCCCGCCGGACCTGATCGACAACTCCGGCGCCCAGCAGATGGACATGGGCGTCCTGGTCGGCAAGAAGCAGCTCACCGACCTGACCCCGCTCCTCGACGCCCCCTCCATCGACGACCCCGCCAAGAAGGTCCGCGACACCCTGCGGCCCGGCATCGTCGAGATGGGCCAGTTCGACGGCGACCCGGTCTGGATCATGTACTACGCGTACACGGTCTACGGCGTCTGGTACTCCCAGACCGCGCTGGAGAAGCTCGACGCCACGTACCCGGAGAACTGGGACGACATGCTCGCGCTCTGCGCGAAGGCGAAGAAGCAGGGCATCGCCGGCTGGACGTACCCCGGCAAGCACCCGTACTACCTCCCCTTCTCGCTGTACCCGTTCATCGCCAAGATCGGCGGCAACGAGGTCCTCGACGCGATCGACAACCTGGAGCCGAAGGCCTGGGAGCACCCCGCGGTCAAGGCGGCCTTCGAGGCGTACTACGAGCTCGTCGCCAAGGACTACATCCTCAAGGGCACCCCCGGCCTGGACCACCGCGGTTCGCAGGGCGCCTGGGCCCGCGGCAAGGCGCTGTTCATCCCGAACGGCTCCTGGGTGGAGAACGAGGAGGCGGCGATCATCCCCAAGGACTTCAAGCTGTCCGTGGGCGCCCCCTCCAGCCTCGACTCCTCCGACAAGATGCCCTTCGGCACCATCTGGGCGTCCGGCGGCGAGCCGTTCATCGTCCCGAGCAAGGCGAAGAACGTCGAGGGCGGTATGGAGCAGCTGCGCATCATGCTCAGCGAGGCCTCCTCCAAGTCCTTCACCGCCAGCACGAAGTCGCTGTCCGCCTTCAACGGCGGCACGGACGGCATCGAGCTGTCCGACGGCCTCAAGTCCGGTGTCGCCGCGCTGGAGAAGGCCGGCACCAACGTGGTCAACCCGCGCCTGCAGGACTGGTACGTGAAGCTCCAGAAGGAGCAGATCGGTGTCGCCGCGCTCGGCGAGATGATGGCGGGCCGCGCCAAGCCGGCCGAGACCATCAAGAAGATCCAGGCCTTCGCCGACGCGACCGCCAAGGACCAGTCCATCAAGCACTTCAAGCACCAGTGACCACGCGTCACCAGCGGCGGGCAGCACGGGAAGGTCGGAGTCGGTAACGATGCAACACGGTAAATACCGGTTCATAGTCGGGTTCTTGGTGGTCCCGATGGCGTTGTACGTCATCTTCGTCATCTGGCCCTTCATCCAGTCCATCTACTACTCGTTCACGGACTGGACGGGTCTGAGCCCCGACTTCAAGATGGTCGGGTTCGACAACTACACCAAGATGCTGGACGACGACGTCTTCTGGAAATCGTTGCAGCACAGTGTGCTGCTGGCGGTGCTGCTCCCGCTGGTGACGCTGGGCCTCGCGCTCTTCTTCGCCTTCATGCTCAACGTGGGCGGGCGGCGCCGCAAGGGCGCCGCCGTCACCGGCGTACGGGGCTCGGGGTTCTACAAGATCGCGTACTTCTTCCCGCAGGTGCTCTCGATCGCGATCGTGGCCATCCTGTTCCAGTTCGCCTTCGACCCGGCCCAGGGCATGATCAACGGCACGCTGAAGGCCGTCGGCTTCAAGGACGTACCGGACTGGCTGGGCGACCCGAACCTGGCCCTGTGGGTCATCATGGCGGTCCTCGTCTGGTGCACCACCGGCTTCTTCGTGGTGCTGTTCTCCGCGGGCATGGCCTCCATCCCCAAGGACTTCTACGAGGCCGCCCTGCTGGACGGGGCGAGCCGCTTCACGACCTTCTTCCGGATCACGCTGCCCCTGCTGTGGGACACGGTCCAGTCCGGCTGGGTCTACATGGGCATCCTGGCGCTCGGCGCCGAGGGCTTCGCCATCGTCCACATCATGAGCGTCGGTCCCGGCGGGCCCGACTACTCGACCACCGTCCTGCCGCTGTACGTCTACCAGTCGGCGTTCCGTGACGGACAGGCGGGCTACGCGACCACGATCGGTGTCGCCCTGCTCATCGTGACGCTGGCGTTCGCCGCCATCGTCATGCGGGTGGGCCGGCGCGAGCGGCTGGAGTTCTGATGAAGACCACTGACACCCCTCCGTCCGGGCCCTCCGGAACCCCGTCCGACGCCGACGCGGCCAAGGTCCCGGCCCAGCGCACCGGCACGGTCTCCAAGGGCTCGGCGGCCCCCGCGAAGAGCAGCGAGGGCCACGTCCTCAACGTCTTCTCGCACGGGATGCTGATCCTGTGGGCGATCATGGTCGTCCTGCCGCTGTTCTGGGCGGTGATGTCCTCGTTCAAGACCGACTCGGACATCTTCAACACTCCATGGTCGCTGCCCGGTTCGCTGAACTTCGACAGCTGGGGACGTGCCTGGAGCCAGGCCCATATGAGCGAGTACTTCCTGAACACCATCCTGGTGGTGGGCGGGTCGCTCGTCGGCACCCTGGTCCTCGGGTCCATGGCCGCCTATGTGCTGGCCCGCTTCGAGTTCCCCGGGAACCGCTTCATTTACTTCTTGTTCGTCGGCGGCATGAGCTTCCCGATCATGCTGGCGCTGGTCCCGCTGTTCTACGTCATGGACAACATGGGGCTGCTGAACACGATCCACGGCCTGATCGCCGTGTACATCGCGTACTCGCTGCCGTTCACCGTGTTCTTCCTGACCTCGTTCTTCCGCACGCTGCCGACCTCGGTGGCGGAGGCGTCGATCATCGACGGGGCCTCGCACACCCGCACGTTCTTCCAGGTCATGCTGCCGATGGCCAAGCCCGGCCTGATCAGCGTCGGGATCTTCAACTTCCTGGGGCAGTGGAACCAGTACATGCTGCCGACGGTGCTGAACACCGACCCCGAGAAGCGGGTGCTGGCCCAGGGCCTGGTGGAGCTGGCCGCCAGCCAGGGGTACAAGGGCGACTACTCCGGTCTCTTCGCCGGACTGGTGATCGCGATGCTGCCCGTGCTGGCGGCGTACATCATCTTCCAGCGCCAGGTCGTCTCCGGACTGACGGCGGGCGCGCTGAAGTAGGCCACGCGGAGGTCACGTATCCACAACGGCCCGGTGCCCCGGCGGACTCGATCCGCCGGGGCACCGGGCCGTTGCCGGGTGCGCCGGTGCTCAGGTCTTGACGGGAGGCACCCCCGAACGGTCAGCTTAGAGTTCACATGTTGGAGGAAGCCGGGGTCTCATCGCTGCGGCCCCGGCCGGGGCGGTCCTCAGGGACCGCCCGCCAAGGGCAGGAGTGGATGAGTCGATGGAGACTCCCGGGTCGCAGACATCGCTGCACAGGGCCAATCTGGAGCGGGTCGTCCGCGCCGTACGGATGGCGGGATCGCTCACCCAGGCGGAGATCGCCCGGAGCACCGGGCTGTCCGCGGCCACGGTCTCCAATATCGTCCGGGAGCTGAAGGACGGCGGAACGGTCGAGGTCACCCCGACCTCGGCGGGCGGCCGGCGGGCCCGCAGCGTCTCGCTCAGCGGCGACGCGGGCATCGTCATCGGCGTCGACTTCGGCCATACGCATCTGCGCGTCGCCGTCGGCAACCTCGCCCACCAGGTGCTCGCCGAGGAGTCCGAGCCGCTGGACGTCGACGCCTCATCCGCCGAGGGCTTCGACCGGGCCGAGGTGCTGGTCAAGCGGCTGATCGAGGCCACCGGGATAGGCCCGGACAAGGTGATCGGCGTCGGCCTCGGCGTGCCCGGCCCCATCGACGTCGAGTCCGGCACGCTGGGCTCCACCTCGATCCTGCCGGGCTGGACGGGCATCAACCCCAGCGAGGAGCTCTCCGGCCGCCTCGGCGTGCCCGTGTACGTCGACAACGACGCCAACCTCGGGGCGCTCGGCGAGCTGGTCTGGGGCAGCGGCCGGGGCGTCAAGGACCTCGCGTACATCAAGGTGGCCAGCGGCGTCGGCGCCGGTCTGGTGATCGACGGGACCATCTACCGGGGTCCCGGCGGCACCGCCGGCGAGATCGGGCACATCACGCTCGACGAGTCGGGTCCGGTCTGCCGCTGCGGCAACCGCGGCTGCCTGGAGACCTTCACCGCCGCCCGTTACGTCCTGCCGCTGCTCCAGCCCAGCCACGGCCCCGGGCTGACCATGGAGCGGGTGGTCCAGCTGGCCCGCGAGGGCGACCCGGGGTGCCGCCGGGTCATCGGGGACGTGGGCCGCCACATAGGCAGTGGCGTGGCCAACCTGTGCAATCTGCTCAACCCCAGCCGTGTCGTGCTCGGCGGCTCGCTGGCGGAGGCCGGGGAGCTGGTTCTGGGGCCCATACGGGACTCCGTGTCGCGGTACGCGATCCCCAGCGCCGCCCGGCAGCTCTCGGTCCTTCCCGGGGCGCTCGGCGGCCGTGCCGAGGTGCTGGGCGCACTCGCCCTGGTGCTCAGCGAGATGGGGGATTCCACCCTTTTGGAGAGCACCCTCCCCGTGGCCACTCCTGCCTTCACTTAGATAACGAATGGCACCGTTGTCATCTCGTTAAGGATTTACTCCTTGACGCTGGCGCTGGGGCCGAGTTGACTTCCAGCCACCTCGGCCGCAACGACGCGGCCTCGTCAGGGAGGTTCGAGAATGAACACGCGTATGCGTCGTGCCGCCGTTGCCGTTGCCGCCACCACGATGGCGATCTCGCTGGCCGCTTGCGGGAGCGCCAAGGAGTCCGGCGACAAGGCCGAAGGGAGCTCGGAGAAGAAGGGCGACGACCTCAAGATAGGTCTGCTCCTTCCCGAGAACCAGACGGCCCGTTACGAGAAGTTCGACCGGCCGATCATCGAGAAGAAGATCAGCGAGCTCACCGACGGCAAGGCGAAGGTCACCTACGCCAACGCCAAGCAGGATGCGAACACGCAGGCCCAGCAGGTCGACACCATGATCACCAACAAGGTCGACGCCCTGATCCTGGGCTCGGTCGACTCCAAGGCGATCGCCAACAGCGTCAAGAAGGCCAAGGACGCCGGCATCCCGGTCGTCGCCTTCGACCGCCTCGCCGAGGGCCCCATCGACGCCTACACCTCCTTCGACAACGAAGAGGTCGGCCGGGCCCAGGGCACCGCCCTGCTGGAGGCCCTGGGCGACAAGGCCGACGGCGGCACCATCGTGATGATGAACGGTGCGATCACCGACCCGAACGCCGCCCTGTTCAAGAAGGGCGCCAAGTCGGTGCTCGACGGCAAGGTGAAGTACGGCAAGGAGTACGACACCAAGGAGTGGAAGCCGGAGAACGCCAACGCCAACATGGAAGCGGCGATCACCGCGCTCGGCAAGGACAAGATCGACGGCGTCTACTCCGCCAACGACGGCATGGCGGGCGGCATCATCACCGCCCTCAAGGGCGCCGGTCTCGACCCGCTCCCGCCCGTCACCGGCCAGGACGCCGAGCTCGCGGGTGTGCAGCGCATCGTCTCCGGCGAGCAGTTCATGAGCGTCTACAAGTCCTACCCGGCCGAGGGCATCGTCGCCGCGGAGATGGCCGTCGCCCTCGCCAAGGGCGAGAAGCTCGACTCCATCGCCACCTCCAAGGTCGACAGCGCCACCACCAAGGGCATCCCGACGGTCCTCGTCCCGGTCGTCTCGCTGACCAAGGACAACATCAAGGACACCGTCATCAAGGACGGCATCTGGACGCTGGACGAGATCTGCTCGGCCAAGTACAAGGCCGCCTGCGACAAGATCGGCCTGAAGTAGTCCCCCGGGGCTCCGGCCCCAGGAACCCGGCCCGCCCCCGAGCCGCCGGGTCCCGCCCGCACCACCGCCACCCGGTCCGCCGCGCGCCCGCGCGAGGGCCGGGCGGCCCACCGCCCGCGCGGGCGCGGGCCCCCGGCCCGCCCGCGTCACGAAGCCTGTCCGGCGTCCCGCACACCAACCGTCCCGCTACCGGGCGGGGCGCCGGACGGAACGCTTCACCGTTTTCCCGTATCTCTTCTGCTCGACACCGCCGCGCCTTCCCCCGGGCGCGGCATCCCCGCCGGTCAGGCGGCGAAGGAGATGGTTCATGTGTCCGCTACGCCCGTGTTGGCGTTGCGAGGGGTCTCCAAGCGCTTCGGTGCCGTCCAGGTACTCACCGATGTAGAGCTTGAGGTCCACGCCGGCGAGGTGGTCGCCCTGGTCGGCGACAACGGCGCCGGTAAATCAACGCTGGTCAAGACGATCGCCGGAGTGCACCCCATCGATGACGGCGTCATCGAGTGGGAGGGCCGGGCGGTGCAGATCAACAAGCCGCACGACTCCCAGAACCTGGGCGTCGCGACCGTCTATCAGGACCTCGCGCTGTGCGACAACATCGATGTCGTCGGCAACCTCTACCTGGGCCGGGAGCTGCGCAAGTTCGGCATCCTGGACGAGGTGGAGATGGAGCGCCGCTCCCGCGAGCTGCTCTCCACGCTCTCCATCCGGATCCCGAGCGTCCGCATCCCGATCGCCTCGCTCTCCGGCGGCCAGCGCCAGACCGTGGCCATCGCCCGGTCGATGCTCGGTGAGCCCAAGCTCGTCATCCTCGACGAGCCGACCGCCGCCCTCGGCGTCGAGCAGACCGCCCAGGTCCTCGACCTCGTCGAGCGGCTGCGCGAGCGCGGTCACGCGGTCATCCTCATCAGCCACAACATGGCCGACGTGAAGGCCGTGGCCGACAAGGTCGCCGTGCTCCGGCTGGGCCGGAACAACGGTGTCTTCGATGTGAAGACCACCTCCCAGGAAGAGATCATCTCCGCCATCACGGGCGCCACGGACAACGCCGTGACCCGACGTGCGGCCCGCAACGCGGAGGTTTCCCAGTGACCACCGACGAGACCACCAACACGGTGGACAAGAGCAGCACCTCGCTCGACAAGGGCGCCGACCCGGTGGACGCGCCGCCGGTCGGCAACCCCGACGCCGCCGAGGGCGCCGCCACGGTCGTCGACCCCCGGCTGCTCATCCGCGAGCAGGGCTTCGCCGGCTACCTCACCGAGTTCAAGCGCAAGATCAGCGGCGGTGACCTCGGCTCGATCCCGGTGATCATCGGCCTCGCGATCATCGCCATCGTCTTCCAGAGCCTGAACTCCGAGTTCCTCTCCGCGAAGAACATCAGCGACATCGCGGTCACCATGGTCGCCACGGGCATGATGGCCGTGGGCATCATCTTCGTCCTGCTGCTCGGCGAGATCGACCTCTCGGTCGGCTCCGTCTCCGGTGTCTCCGGCGCCCTGATCGCGGTGCTCAGCGTCACCCAGGGCATGAACGAATGGCTGGCGATCCTCGTCGCCATCGTCAGCGGCGCGGTGATGGGCGCGATCCACGGCTTCTTCTTCGCCCGGATCGGGGCCCCGGCCTTCGCCGTCACCCTGGCCGGCCTGCTGTTCTGGCTCGGCTTCATGCTCCAGCTGCTCGGCGACTCCGGCACGATCAACCTGGACGGCGAAGGGGTGGTCGGCCAGCTGACCACGTACTACTTCACCGACGTCGCCGCCGCCTACGGGCTCGCCGCCATCGCGGTCGTCGGCTACTTCGCCGCCGCCTTCCTGGACACCCGCCGCCGCGAGGCCGCGGGCATCCCGTCGCGGCCGATCGCCGACATCGCCGTGCGCACCGCGGTCCTCGCGGTGTTCGCCTTCGCCGCCGCGTACATGTTCAACCAGTACCGCGGCCTGCCGCTCGCGCTGGTCCTCTTCCTGATCGTCCTGGTCGGCACGGACTTCCTGCTCCGCCGGACGGCCTACGGGCGGAAGATCTTCGCGCTCGGCGGCAGCGTCGAGGCCTCCCGGCGTGCCGGTATCAACGTCACCGCGATCCGGATCTCCGTCTTCTCCATCGCCGGCACCTTCGCGGCGATCGGCGGCCTGTTCTGGGCCTCCAAGATCGCGGCGGCCAACCAGGGATCCGGCACCGGCGACCTCCTGATGAACGTCATCGCGGCGGCCGTCATCGGCGGCACCAGCCTCTTCGGCGGCCGCGGCCGCACCTGGAACGCCCTGCTCGGCGTCATGGTGATCGTCTCGATCCAGTACGGCCTCTCGCTGGAGGGCATCGCCACGCCGATCCAGTACATGGTCACCGGCGCCGTGCTCCTCGCCACGGTCGTCATCGACTCCGTCACCCGTAAGACCCAGAAGACCGCGGGTCGCGCCTGACCGCACGTTCGCGCAGGTGCCCGGCGTCCCGAGAGGGGCTGCCGGGCACCTGCGCGTGTCCGGGTATCGCTACGAACAGGCCCGCCCGCTGCTCACGTCCGGTAGCGGAACATTAGACTCATCGGATCGGCACGCTCGATCAGCTCAAACGCAAGGAGGCACGGGTGGATCTGCTGACCCGCATCAAGGGACCGCGCGACCTGGACCGGCTCAGCCTCGGTGAGCTGGACCAGCTCGCGGAGGAGATCCGCACCTTCCTGGTGGACGCGGTGTCCAAGACCGGCGGCCACCTCGGACCCAACCTGGGCGTCGTCGAGCTCACCATCGCCCTGCACCGGGTCTTCGAGTCCCCCAAGGACAAGGTGCTGTGGGACACCGGCCACCAGGCCTACGTCCACAAGCTGCTCACCGGCCGCCAGGACTTCTCCCGGCTCAAGAGCAAGGGCGGCCTCTCCGGCTACCCCTCCCGCGCCGAGTCCGACCACGACATCATCGAGAACAGCCACGCCTCCGGGGTCCTCGGCTGGGCCGACGGCATGGCCAAGGCGAACGAGGTCCTGAAGAAGGACGACCACGTCGTCGCGGTCATCGGTGACGGCGCGCTCACGGGCGGTATGGCCTGGGAGGCGCTGAACAACATCGCCGCCGCAAAGGACCGCCCGCTCGTCATCGTCGTCAACGACAACGAGCGCTCCTACGCCCCGACCATCGGCGGCCTGGCCAACCACCTCGCCACGCTCCGTACGACCGACGGTTACGAACGGTTCCTGGCCCGCGGCAAGGACTTCCTGGAGCGCACGCCCGTCGTCGGCCGCCCGCTGTACGACACCCTGCACGGCGCCAAGAAGGGCCTCAAGGACTTCATCGCCCCGCAGGGCATGTTCGAGGACCTCGGCCTGAAGTACGTCGGCCCGATCGACGGCCACGACATCGAGGCCCTGGAATCCGCTCTCCAGCGCGCCAAACGCTTCGGCGGCCCGGTCATCGTGCACTGCCTCACCGAGAAGGGCCGCGGCTACACCCCGGCCCTGGAGGACGAGGCGGACCGCTTCCACGCGGTCGGCAAGATCCACCCGGACACCGGCCTGCCGATCTCCACCTCCGGCCTCGACTGGACCTCCGTCTTCGGCGAGGAGATGGTCAAGCTCGGCCAGGAGCGCGAGGACATCGTCGCGATCACGGCCGCCATGCTCCAGCCGGTCGGCCTCGGCAAGTTCGAGGAGGCCTTCCCGGACCGGATCTACGACGTCGGCATCGCCGAGCAGCACGGCGCGGTCTCCGCGGCCGGCCTCGCCACCGGCGGCCTCCACCCGGTCTTCGCGGTCTACGCCACCTTCCTCAACCGCGCCTTCGACCAGGTCCTGATGGACGTCGCTCTGCACAAGTGCGGCGTCACCTTCGTCCTGGACCGGGCCGGTATCACCGGCACGGACGGCGCCTCGCACAACGGCATGTGGGACATGTCGATCCTCCAGTGCGTGCCCACGCTCCGGATCGCCGCCCCGCGCGACGCCGACCAGGTCCGCGCCCAGCTGCGCGAGGCCGTCGCGGTCGACGACGCGCCCACCGTGGTCCGCTTCTCCAAGGGCGCGGTCGGTCCCGCCGTCCAGGCGGTCGGCAAGGCCGGCGGCATGGACATCCTGCGCCGGCCCAAGGCTGACCGCCCGGACGTCCTGGTCGTCTCCGTCGGCGCGCTCGCCCCGATGTGCCTGGAGATCGCGGACCTGCTGGACGCCCAGGGCATCTCCAGCACCGTCGTCGACCCCCGCTGGGTCAAGCCCGTCGACGAGGCGCTCGCCCCGCTCGCCGAGCGCCACCGCGTCGTCGTCACCGTCGAGGACAACAGCCGCGCCGGAGGCGTCGGCTCCGCCGTCGCCCAGGCCCTGCGCGACGCCGGTGTCGACGTACCGCTGCGCGACTTCGGCATCCCGCCGGTCTTCCTCGACCACGCCTCGCGCGGCGAGGTCATGGCCGACATCGGGCTGACCGCGCCGGACATCGCCCGGCAGGTCACGGGCCTGGTCGCCAAGCTCGACGGCCGGTTCGAGAGCCGCGCCGTGGAGCCTGCCCGCGACTGATCCACCGCCCTCCGTACGGCCGACGGGCCGGGAGAACCGCCCCTGTACGGGTGGTTCTCCCGGCCCATTCGCGTGAAACGGGCCGGATGGCGCGTTCCCGTGCCTGACCGGTCCGAATCATGGCGTTCACAACCAATGCGTGGAGGTACGCAGGTGAGCGCGCAGGTCACACCACCCCGCGGAAACGGAATGTTCCGCACCAAGTCCGTCGAACAGTCGATCCGCGACACCGAGGAGCCGGAACACGGGCTCAGGAAGTCCCTCTCCGCCCTGGACCTCACGGTCTTCGGCGTCGGCGTCATCATCGGCACCGGCATCTTCGTCCTCACCGGCCAGGTCGCCAAGGAGACGGCGGGCCCCGCCACCGCCATCGCGTTCGTCGCGGCGGGTGTCGTGTGCGCCCTGGCCGCGCTCTGCTACGCCGAGTTCGCCTCCACCGTCCCGGTGGCCGGTTCCGCCTATACCTTCGCGTACGCCTCCCTGGGCGAACTGGTCGCCTGGATCATCGGCTGGGACCTGGTACTGGAGTTCGCCCTGGGCACCGCGGTGGTCGCGGTCGGCTGGTCCGGCTACGTCCGCTCGCTGATGGACAACGTCGACTGGACGATGCCCGAGGTGCTCTCGGGACCGGACGTGGCGGAAGGTTTCGGCTTCGACATCCTGGCCTTCGCCCTGGTGCTGGTGCTGACCGTCATCCTGGTCATCGGCATGAAGCTCTCCGCCCGGGTCACCTCGGTCGTGGTGGCGATCAAGGTCGCCGTGGTCCTCATGGTGATCATCGCGGGCCTGTTCTTCATCAAGGCCGAGAACTACAACCCCTTCATCCCGCCGGCCGAGAAGCAGGAGGCGGGCGGCGGCTGGGACGCCCCGCTGGTTCAGCTGATGTTCGGTTACGAACCCACCAACTTCGGCGTGATGGGCATCTTCACCGCCGCCTCCATCGTCTTCTTCGCCTTCATCGGCTTCGACGTGGTCGCCACCGCCGCCGAGGAGACCAAGCTGCCCCAGCGCGACATGCCGCGCGGCATCCTCGGCTCGCTCCTGATCTGCACGGTGCTCTACGTGGCGGTCTCCCTCGTGGTCACCGGCATGCAGAAATACACCGAACTGTCCGTCAGTGCCCCGCTCGCCGACGCCTTCAAGGCCACGGGGCATCCGTTCTACGCCGGTCTGATCAGCTTCGGCGCGGCGGTCGGGCTCACCACGGTCTGCATGATCCTGCTGCTCGGCCAGACCCGTGTCTTCTTCGCGATGAGCCGGGACGGCCTGCTCCCGCGCTTCTTCTCCAAGACCCACCCGCGCTTCCGCACCCCGTACCGGCCGACGATCCTGCTCGGCGTGCTGATCGCGATCATCGCCGGGTTCACCAGCATCGAGGAGCTGGCCACCCTGGTGAACATCGGCACGCTCTTCGCGTTCGTCGTCGTCGCCCTCGGCGTCCTGGTCCTGCGCCGCACCCAGCCCGACCTGCCCCGCGCGTTCCGCACGCCGTTCGTCCCGCTGCTCCCGATCCTCTCGGTGGCCGCCTCGGTCTGGCTGATGCTCAACCTGCCGGTGGAGACCTGGGTGCGCTTCGGCGCCTGGATGGTCCTCGGCGTCATCGTCTACTTCGCGTACGGACGTTCCCACAGCCGGATGGCCAGGGAAGGACGCTAGCTCTCCGGGTTCGAGGGAGGCCGCACCGTACGAGGCCCCACGCACCGGGCCCCGTACACCTCGACCCGCTGTCGCAGTCCGCGGTCCGCGGTGACGACGACGCACTCGCGGTCCGGGCCCGCGGCGGCCGCCAGACCGGCGATCAGATCGTCACCGCTGCCGGGGGCCGAAGCGACCCCGACCCCGGCCACGGAGTCGACGCCCCGGGCGGCTCCCTCGACCACGAGCACGATCTCGACCGGTCCCGGCAGCCCCGGCAGCCCGGCCGCGGCGTACGGGACCAGCGAGTCGCGGAGCCGGACCGCCGCCCCGCGCCGGTCCCGCCACCAGCCGTCGGGCACGGACCCGACCACATTGGCGCCGTCCACGATCACCAGCACCGCTTCGTCCTCGCTCATCCCGGCAGGGTGTCACGGGGGAGCGGTACGACGGCCCGTCAGCCCCCGGTGGCGGGGGACTTCTTCGCTTCCTCGGGGATCGCGGTGTCCTCGCGGATCGCCTTCCACAGCTGACCGGACTGCGGTTCGGAGGCGATCACCCGGTTCGGGTCGATCTTGTCGTACGCCACCGGGAGCATGATCGTCTCCATGGAGGCCGGGTCGACGCCGTTCATGGAGCGGGCGAACTCCGCCAGCGAGGTGAGCGAGGCGAGGGAGGAGTCCGTGGTGAGGGACTTGGTGGCGGACTTGGCGATCTTGTACGAGTTCGCCGGGCTGCCCAGCAGGTCCTGCGACTTGACCTCGCTCAGCAGGGCCATCAGGAACTGCTGCTGGAGCCCGATCCGGCCGAGGTCGCTGCCGTCGCCGATGCCGTGCCGGGTCCGGACGTACGCCAGGGACTCGGTGCCGTCGAGCTTCTGCGGGCCCGCGGTGAGGTGCAGCCCGGACGCCTTGTCGTCGATGTCCTGCGGTACGTCGACGGTGACCCCGCCGATCGCGTCGACCAGGTCCTTGAACCCGGCGAAGTTGATCTCCAGATAGTGGTCGACGCGGACGCCGGACATCTTCTCCACCGTCTTCACCACACAGGCCGGACCGACCTGCGCGTAGACGGAGTTGAACATGACGCGCTCCTTGCCCGCCACCGTCGAGCCGTCGTCCTTGACGCACTCGGGCCGGGTCACCAGCGTGTCGCGCGGAATGGAGACGGCGACGGCCTTCGACCGGCCCTCGGGTATGTGCACCACCATCGCGGTGTCGGAGCGCGCGCCACTGACGGAGCCTCCGCCGCCCAGCTCCTTGTTCTCCGCCCCGGCACGGGAGTCCGAGCCGAGGACCAGCAGGTTCTGCCCGCTGGTGGGGAGCTTCTCCGGACGGTCCTCACCGAGCGCCTTGTCGATGTCGACGCCCCTGATGTTCCCGTCGAGCTGACTGTAGAGCCAGTAGAGGGTGCCACCGGTGGCGAGCAGCAGGACGAGCAGGACACCGAGCGTGATCTTGAGGCCGCGGCGGCGCTTGCGGGGCTTCGCCGCGCGTCGGGAGGCGCGGGGGCCCGGGGTCGTCTCGTCGTTGCTCATCGTGCGCGAGTCCTCAAATCTCATTGCCCGCGAAGGCAGGGGAGTACGTGGGACTCGGGTGGGGCCGGTCCGGCCAGTGGGGGTTGGCAGAGCAGTATAGACAAACTTTCGAATCGTGAGCGATTTCGTGCCCTCGCCACCCGCTTCCCCGGCAGGTGAACCTGATGTGGCGGCACCATGACGATCGAACGGAGATTCTATGATGGTCCAGCTTCGCGCCCGTCGCGGGCTCCTCATCCGGAGGGGCGAGCAGCGGCCCGGGCCCGGGGCGGGGGATCAAGGGAAGGACGACGTCACATCATGCGGGTCAAGTCAGGGCGTGCCGACCGGGGGAGCGTACGGGGGCGGACGGCCGAGGGGTACGCGGAGGGCGCCCGGCCCTCCGCTGTGGCGGCGGTCTCCGGACAGTGGCTGGTGCGCGGCAAGGACGGACGCCTGGCCGCCTACGCGCGCCACGCCGACGGCGTGCTCCGCTGGACGGAGACGCGGCCCGGCGGGCCGGAGTGGTCCGGGCCGGACCTCTTCGAGGTTCCGCACCTGACGCATCTCTCCCTGGCCCAGGGGGCCGACGGCTATGTGCACTTCCTCGGGCGCCGGGCCGTACCCCGGGGAGACGGGCCGCCCGTCGTCGACGTGGTGCACGCCATCCAGTACCAGAGCGGCCGCGGGCTCACGAGCTGGCACTCCCTGGGCAACCCGCGCAAGAACTCCGACCAGGCCTCGGGCCTCGGGGCGCCGGTGGGCGTGGTGGGCGCGACCGGCCTGGTGCACTTCTTCGTGCGTACGGGGGCCGGCGGCGTGATGCTGCGGCGCGACGACAAGGCCGGCGTGTGGGGGTCGTGGCACAACATGAACGCCCGGGGCGCCGAGGAGGGCCTGGCGGTCGCCCTCGGCCCGGCCGGGACCGTCGACCTCCTCGTGCCGGGCCCGGGCGGCGCGATGCACTGGCGTCAGTCGGCGCCGAACGGCGGCTTCTCCCGGGAGCGCGACATCCCGGTCCAGATGGTGCCGGGCAGTGTGACCGCGCTGGCGACCGCCCCGGACCGGTGCACGTACTACTGGACCGACCCGGTCACCGGGGGAGTGGTGGCCCATCGCGTCGGAGGCTGGCTGATCCCGCTGGGCGGCGCCCCCGCCGAGGGGCCGGTCTCGGTCCTCAGGACGGTGCTCGACGGCTACGACTGCACGGTCCTCGCCCACCGCGACACCGAAGGCCACGTCATGCTGGCGGCCTGTGGCACCGAGGGAGAGGAGGGCGGTCTCTGGTGGTCGCCCGCGGGCGAACGGACTGCCATGGCGCCGGCGCTGGTGACCGATCACACAGGACGGGTGGTGCTGGCGTCGATCGGTCTCGACGGGGCCCTGTACGTCGCGCGGCAGAGCCCCGAGCCGGGTCTCGCCATGGAGCCCGCCCGGCGGGTCTCACATTGACATGAGGCGTCCATGTGGTGAAGATGTGCTCACTCTGTGAAACTTGAAGTTCTTTCATCTGTCCTTGATGACGACTTGTGGCGAAAAAAGCACGGAGTGGCGGCCCACGGGGGGATCCGCTGGAAGTTCTGCCGGTCATCGACCGGCGGCGGATCGAGGGGTGGATGACGTGCGGCGGCTTCTGTGCGACCCGCGTTCGGGGCGACGGTCTTGACGATCATTCCCGAGCCGACGGTGAAGCCCTTCAGGGAATTCGTACCCGGCCCTTCACGGGAGCCCGTCACGGCGGCGGCTCCCCGGCCCCGTCCGCAGCCGGCCGCCCCGAGCGCCCCGACGGCCGACGACATCTACGTCGAACCAGGCCTCACCCCGCTCGGCGCACGGGAGGCGAACCGCTCCGCCGTCGCCGGTCTCCTGCGCTCCGCCGGAGTGTCCTTCTTCACCGTCCGGGGCACCTCGGACCACGGCACCGTCCTGGCCGTCGCCGAGGAGGACCGGGAGGCCGTCCTCGGCGCCCTCTTCCACGGCATGGGGCAGTACCCGGGGCACCTGAGCGTGATCGACGAGCCGGCCGTGACGGCCGCGGCACCCCGCTCCTCCCGTGACCCCAAAGCCTGGCGCGGGGTCCGTACGGCAGCCGCCGTGCAGGCCAGCTGGTACCGGACGGACGCCGGCCGGCATTTGGTGATGGGGCACGAGTACGGCTGCGCGGTGGAGTTCTGGGCGTGGCGCGGCACGCATCTCGTCGCCCCCCGGGCCAACCGGGTCACCTGGGCTGTCTCGGGCGAGGGCCCCAATGTCCTGGGGGCCGCCCGGCTGTTCAGCCGTCTGGTGTCGGATCACACCCCGGAGCACGAGGCGCCCGCGCTGCCCACCCGGCCGGAGTTCCTGGCCGACTGCGTGGAGGACATCGCCTTCCCTGTCGACGCCGTCTACACCTGGGTGGACGGGAACGACCCGGCCTGGCAGCAGCGCAAGGCCACCGCGAAGGGTGAGGTCTACCACGCGGAGTCCGCGAGCGACGCCCGCTTCATCAGCCGTGACGAACTGCGCTACTCGGTGCGGTCGCTCCACCTGTTCGCCCCGTGGATCCGCACCATCCACATCGTCACCGACGACCAGGTGCCGGCGTGGCTGCGCGAGGACGTGCCCGGGATCCAGGTGGTGAGCCACCGGGAGATCTTCCGTGACGCCGCCGACCTGCCGACCTTCAACTCGCACTCGATCGAGAGCCAGCTGCACCACATCGGGGGCCTGTCCGAGCACTTCCTGTACTTCAACGACGACATGTTCATCGGCCGCCCCGTGACACCCCACGCCTTCTTCACCCCGAGCGGGAAAGCGCGGTACTTCCCCTCGCGCAACCGCATCCCCCAGGGCCCGGTCGCCGACACCGACACCCCGGTCGACGCGGCCTGCAAGAACAACCGCGCGCTTCTGAGGGAACGTTTCGGCCGGGTGATCACCCAGCCCATGGAGCACATCCCCTACGCCCTGCGCCGCAGTGTGATGGAGGAAGCGGAACAGGCGTTCCCGCAGTCCTGGGCACGGACGGCGGCCAGCCGCTTCCGGGCGATGACGGACCTGTCCACGACGTCGTCCCTCGGTCTCTACTACGCGGCGCTGACCGGCCGGGCGCAACCGGCGACCATGCCGTTCACCTATCTCCAGCTGGCGGTCCCCGATCTCGCGGACCGGCTGCAACGGCTCCTCGACGGCCGGAGCCAGGACTCCTTCTGTCTCAACGACGCCTTCTCCACCCCGGAGGACATCGAGGCCCAGCAGGAGCTTCTCGACGGATTCCTCAACGCCTACTTCCCCGTGCCCAGCCCCTACGAGCGATGAAACGGAGTTCCTGACATGACCGACGCGAACTCCGCCGCCCGGGTCTACCAGCGCATCGTCCCCCGCCCCGTGCGGGCCGTAGCGGGCAGCCGGGTGCCGCCCCGGGTCCGGCGCAAGGTCAAGGGCGGACTGGTCCGCACCCTGAACCGCCGCGAGGCGCGCCTGCACCAGCGCGCCCTGCGGCTCGTCCGGAAGGGGGCCTTCGCGAGCGCCTCCGAACGCCGCACGCGCACCCCCGACGGCCGCGTCGGCCATGTCCACCAGGGACTCACCGTCGACCTGGCCCGCCGCCTCGACCACGACCTGGTGACCTCCGCCCTGGACACCGCGGAGATCCCCTGGTTCGCGGTGCCGGCCCTCGACGACCGGCGCATCTGCATCGCCGTGGAACAGCAGGACAAGGGGCAGGTGCGCCGGGTCCTGCGCGCGCTGCTCGAAGAGCACACCGGTTACGTCGTGTCGGCCTCGCCGGTCAACGACGACACCCGCATGACGCCCGGGAGCCACCTCAAGGCCTGGAAGAACTACGGCCGGGCCAAAGCGATCCGGGTGGTCTGGCTGCGCACCGAGCCCACCGAGAACCTCTGGGTCGGCGAGGACCAGGGCATCGAGATCGAGTTCTGGACGGTCAACACCGACCTGTCGCACGAGCGGCTGGTCGGACCGCGCCCCAACCGGGTCCAGCGCGTCGTCCCCCGGGACGCCGTGGGCATCGAGATCGCCTTCGACCGCCTCTCGGGCTACAGCGACATCGACGGCGATCTGAACCCCTCGGTCACCCTCGAAGCCTTCGACATCCCCCGTCTCGAAGAGATCTCCTTCCCGGTCGACGCCGTACTGCTGTGGGAGCACCCGGGCCCCTGGGGCGAGGAACTGCTGCGGGCCACCCTGCGCTCCCTCCACCAGTACGCCCCCTGGACCGACGTCATCCACGTCGTGGCCCACGCACCCGTGCCCCCGTGGCTGGCCGGCTTCGACGGCAGGCTCGCCGTGGTGCACCGCCACCCGGCCGACGGCCTCTTCCACCTCATCCCCGACATTGCGGAGCACTTCCTGCTGTTCCGCCCCGGCGCGCTCCTCGGACGCCCCACCCGCCCGTTCGACTACTTCATGCCCGACGGCACGACCCGTCCCCGCCAGGCGCGGTGGACGGCCGAGGAGTCCTTCGCCCCCTGGACCGCCCAGGCGTACGCCACGACCGGCCGCGCCGTCACGCAGTCCTACGCCCCGGGCCCGCAGCCCTACAGCTGCTCCGTGCTCGGCCGGCTCGCGAACACCGGGGCCATGGGGACGCCCGCGCCGGACGGGCAGACGTATCCGAGGCTCCCCGAGTGCCACCCGGCCGACGGGCTCTTCCACCACTTCGCGTACGCCGCCGGGCAGGCGGACCCGTCGGGCGAGCCGACCGCCGTGCTGCACGCGGCACTCCCCGACATCTCCCTGCGGCTCCAGCGCCTGCTCGTACGCCGCGATCTGCAGCAGCTCCAGTTCTTCGGGCTCGGGAGCGACGAGGCTCTCCTGCGCGGCGGCGGCACGAAGGTCGTCGAATTCCTGCGCCGCTACTTCCCCGTGGCGAGCCCGTTCGAGCACGCCCCCCAGAGGACCCGGAAACGTACACGTGAGCACAAGCAATCCGGAGGCATCCGCTGTCGTCGGGGTGTACCGCACTTTCGTTCCACGCTCCCTCAGACGCCGGGTCGCCCGCCGCGTCCCCATGCGCCTGCGCAGCGGGGTCAAAGGACTCCTGCGCCGCCTGCACATCCTCACCCTGGTCGCGCGGTTCGTCCGGGGCCGCCGGGCGCGACGCCGCTGGCCCCATCTCTTCGGGGCCTCGGAACGCCTCGCCGTACTCTCCGGCCGGGGCGGAATGATCGCCCTCGTGCGCTCCACCGCCTCCCCGCTGGGCCTGCGCGAAGCCAACCTGGAACTGATCGTCTCCCTCCTGGAGGACGCCGGGATCGACTACTTCGCCGTCCGGGGCACCTCCGACTTCCGGTCGGTCCTCGCGGTCGCGGAGGCCGACCGCGAGCGGGTGGTCGCCGCCCTGGCGACCACCCGCGGCACCGCACCCGTCTACGTCTCCGCCTGCTCCGGCGAGCGGCTCGTGGGCCGATCGGCCCTCTGCGGCTCCTCGCGGGCCACCCGGACCGGCCGGCAGGCCCGGGTGCTCCGCACCGGCATGGTCTGGGCTGACCCGGGCAACTCCCTGGTGCTCGGGCTGCGTTACGGCTGCGACATCGAGTTCTGGCGGGCCGAGGACGGCCGCCTGGTCGCGCCCCGGCCCAACCGGGTCACCGAGGACGTGGCGCCGGACGAGCCGCGGGTCAGCGTGCCGGTCAGCCGGCTGACCGGGTTCGCCGCCCTGCACACCCGCCGGACCCGGTCGGTGCGCACGATCGAGGCGTGCGCGGACGCACTGCCGGAGGACGTGCGGTTCCCCGTGGACGTCGTCTACACCTGGGTGGACGGCTCCTCCCCGGAGTGGCAGCAGCGGCGGGCCCAGTACGGCGGGGGCGGCTACCACGCCGAGTCGGCGAACGCCGCCCGCTACATCAGCCGTGACGAACTCCGCTACTCCCTCAGGGCGTTGGAGCAGAACGCGCCCTGGGTCCGGCATGTCTACCTGGTCACCGACCGGCAGACCCCGAAGTGGCTCAACCTGCGCAGCCCCCGCCTCACCGTGGTCGACCACACCGAGATCTTCCACGACCCGGTCGCGCTGCCGACGTACAACTCCCACGCCATCGAGAGCCAACTGCACCACATAGACGGCCTGTCCGAGCACTTCCTCTACTTCAACGACGACATGTTCCTGGGCTGCCCGACCACGGCCGGCGACTTCTTCCTGTCGAACGGCATGACCCGCACCTTCTTCTCCCCCTCGCAGGTGCCCAGACGGGACCTCGGCGACGGGGACCGGCCCGTCGACGCCGCGGGGAAGAACAACCGGAAGATCATTTTCGACAACTTCGGCTCCGCCATCGTGCAGAAGCTCCGGCACGCGCCCTACGCCCTGCGGCGCAGCGTGCTGCACGAGATGGAGAGGGAGTTCGCCGAGGCGTACCACAGCACCTCGCACAGCAGATTCCGCAGCGCGACCGACATCTCCATCCCGTCCTCGCTCTACCACTACTACGCGTACTTCACCGGACGCGCCGTGCCCTCCGACATCAGCTTCGCCTACCTCGACCTGGCGAAGCCCGAGATCTCCAGAAGGCTGGGCATCCTGCTGGCCCGGCGTGACCGCCAGGCCTTCTGCATCAACGACACGGTCTCCGAGACCTTCGACGTGAACAAGCAGACCCTCATGCTGAGAGCCTTCCTCGACTCCTACTTCCCGGTGCCCAGCCCCTTCGAGCTCAAGGAAGGCGAAGCCCGGTGAAGATCTCGTTCCTGATCAACAACATCTACGGCATCGGCGGAACCAACCGCACGGTGATCAACCTGGCCGAGGCGCTGGCCGCGCGCCACGAGATCGAGATCGTCTCGGTGTTCCGCCGGGCCACCGCGACGAAGTTCGAGATCTCACCGCGGATCACCGTGCGGGCGCTGGTGGACCTGCGCCCCGGTTCGCCGGACCTCAAGGCGAGCGGCCGCGACGAGCCGAGCGGCGTCGTTCCCCGCCAGGAGGAGTTCTCCGCCCAGTACAGCAGGTTCACCGACACGCGGATCATCCAGGAGCTGAGCCGGACCTCCGCCGACGTGGTGGTGGGCACCCGGCCCAGCCTCAACCTCTTCGTCGCCCAGCACACCCGTGACGCGGCCCTGCGCGTCGCGCAGGAGCACATGACGCATCTCGCGATCCCGCCGGCGGTCCGGGCCGAGATGGCGCGCGTCTACCCCCGGCTCGACGCCGTCACGACGGTCACCGAGGCCGACGCCCGCTCCTTCCTGGAGAACACCCCGGTCCCCGGCATCCCCGTCGTCGGCATCCCCAACAGCGTGCCCCGGCCCGCCGTGGAGCCGTCGGACGGCTCCAGCAAGGTCATCGTCAGCGCCGGCCGCATGCACCACGTCAAACGCTACGACCTGCTCATCCGCGCGTTCGGCGCGCTCGCCGACGAGTTCCCGGACTGGCAGCTGAGGATCTACGGCGACGGCGGCGAGGCCGCCAAGCTGCGGGCTCTCGTCACCGAACTCGGCCTCGCGGGCCGGGCCCTGCTCATGGGCGGGTTCTCCCCGATCGAGTCCGAGTGGGCCAAGGGCTCGATCGCCGCCGTCACCTCCAGCGCCGAGTCCTTCGGCATGACCCTGGTGGAGGCCATGCGCTGCGGACTGCCCGTCGTCTCCACCGACTGCCCCGTCGGCCCGCGCGAGATCCTGCGCCACGGCGAGGACGGCCTGCTCGTGCGGACGGAGGACGCGGACGCGGTCGCCCAGGGCCTGCGCCTGCTGATGTCCGACGACCGGCTCCGCCGCGACATGGGCCTGGCCGCCCTGCGCAACTCCACCCGCTACGACCCCGACGCGGTCGCGGCGCGTTACGAGGAGCTCTTCGACGACGCCGTACGCCGACGGTCCACCGCCGACCGCGGCTACCGCGCCCCTCCGGCTCCACGGCATCCGCCGGGCAGCCCATCGTCTCGCCTCCCGTCCCGCTCACCGCCGCACCGGTCGACGTCACGGCCGACGACGCGGGCTGGCTCAGGTTCGCCGCCAGTGGCCCGCAGGACGGCAGGTACCGCTGGCAGTTCACCCTCCGGCACAACCCGTCCGACGGGAAACGCCGCCCGGACATGCCGCTGCGTACCACCCGCAAGGCGCTCCCCAACGGCGGAACCCGCTACACGGCCGCCCTCACCCCCTCGGCCCTCGACGACCTCGGGGACGGCAGGTGGCGGGTCACCATGACCTCGGCCAGGGCGGCCGGTGTCCATATGAAGGCCGGCATCCGGGACACCCGGAAGCTGATCGGCGCACGCGCCGCCGTCCTCGCCGGTTCGGGGGCCGGGCCCGTCGGCTGGAACCTCCCCTACGCCCAGCCGAACGGCAAGCTGATGCTCCGTACGGTGCTGCGCCAGGACCACGTCGAGTCGACCTCGGTCGCCGTCGACGACCACGGGATCACGGTGGAGGGCGTCCTCTGCGGGGCCGGCCGGATCGAGCCCGGCGCCCTCTTCGTCGTCAGCCGCCGCGGCCCGCACGCGGCCAACTTCACCGTTCCGGTCCGGGTGCTCCCGGGCAACGCCTTCCGCGTCGAGGTACCGGTCCGCAAGGTGGTCGACCACCGGCTCGACCGGTGGGAGGACTGGGACTGGTGGCTCCAGCCGGAACCGGACAACTGGCGCAAGCTCCGGGTCTGCCACCTCCTGGAGGACTTCCCGGACGTCAAGAGCGTGTTCGTCTACCCCGCCGTACCCGTGGTGGGGGACGAGCCCTCCGACTTCGCCCGGGTCCACCCGGCCAGACCGGTCCGGGTGCGCCCCTACTGCTCCGCGTCGGGAGCCATGGCCATGAACGTGGTCGACCGCTAGAGATCCTTGAATGGGGATGAAATGAACCGCACGATATTTGTCCTCGGGGATTCCGTTCCGGCGCCACGCACGGAGGAGGAAGCCCCCATGGCCGGCTGGGGGCAGAAGATCCAGGAACTGCTCGTCGGCCCGATCGAGGTCGCCAACTACGCGCGCAGCGCCATGACCACGCGCAAGTACTACACCGAACGCTTCGCCGGCCTGCTCAACCGGATGCGCCCCGGGGACATCGTCCTGCTCGGATTCGGCGGCGTGGACCACATGATCCACAACGGTATGCGGTACGTGCCCGTGCCGGAGTACCAGGAACTCCTCGCGCTCTTCACCGACTACATCCGCAGCGAGGGGGAGTACCGGTGATGGTGACCCCCACCGCGCGCTACGCCTTCTCCGCGACCGGCGAGGTGAAGAACACCCGCGGGGACTACCCCCGGGCCATGGCGGAGACCGCCGCCGAGCGCGGGGTGCCGCTGATCGACCTCACCGGCATGACGATGAGCCTGTGGTCCAGGATCGGGCCGACCCGGCTGCGCCAGTACTTCTGCTGGGTCGACGCGGGCGAGCACCCCCTCCACCCGGACGGGAACATCGACTCCAGCCACCTGAACCACCCGGGCGCCTACGAGGTGGCCCGCCTCGTCGTCACCGCCCTGGTCGAGCAGTCCGTCCTCGGCCGCGCCGACGTGGACGTCGCGGCCCTCATGGAGCCCGAGGGACTGCCCGCGGTCTCCCAGGAGTTCACGGTCCAGTCCCCCGAGTCGGCGCTGAACTACGGGTCGCGCACGGGTGGCGCCCCGACCCTCGCGCGCCCGGCCGCCGGTGCCACCGTGGGCCCGATGACGAAGTTCTCGGGAACGGCCGCGCCGGGCACGGACTACCTGCTCTTCTTCGAGCAGGGCCGGTACATCGGGGGAACGGGCGTGGGCGCGGCCGGCCAGTGGCTGTGGCGGCGCGCCGTCGAGTGGACCCCGGGCGAGCACGTCGTCCAGTGCGTCGCGCTGCGGGCGGACGGCTGCTCACCCCCGGTGGAGCAGCACTTCCAGGTGCTCGCCGGGGTGGAGCCGCCCGTCATCACCGCCCCGAAGGAGGGCAGGTTCTCGGGGCCGAAGGTCCGCTTCGCCGGACGCACCCGGCCCGGCGCCACCAAGGTCGTCCTGATGGAGGCCGGACGGCTGATCGGCGCGACCGCCGTGGACGAGAAGGGGAGTGGCACTACACCCACGCCCACCGCTGGCGGGCCGGACACCACGCCGTCGAGGCCATCGCGCTGTTCGGCGCCCAGGAATCGGCCCCCACCGCCGTCCGGTTCAAGGTCGTCGGCATCCCGGAGAACAGCGGCATCCGCGCGGCCGGCAGCTCCCGTGAGGAGTGCGGTGAGGTGTGCAACCACCGCCCCTTCAGCGGCACTTGGTGACACGGTGACGCGGAACGGGCCGTACGGGATGATCCCGTACGGCCCGTTCGTCGTGCAACTGGGCGCTACGCCGGAACGCTCGCCACACCCTGCGCGAGGAACGGCTTGCCGTTCACCCGCTGCGAGACGCCCTCACGGTCCAGGTACGGCGTGATGCCGCCCAGGTGGAAGGGCCAGCCCGCACCGGTGATCAGGCACAGGTCGATGTCCTGGGCCTCGGCGACGACGCCCTCATCCAGCATCAGGCCGATCTCCTGCGCCACCGCGTCGAGCACGCGGTCGCGGGTCTGCTCCTCGGTGAGGACGGTGTCGCCCTGCTTGAGGAGCGCCGCGACCTCGGGGTCGAGGACCGGCGCGCCGGAGTCGTAGACGTAGAAGCCGCGCTTGCCCGCCTTCACGACCGCCGCGAGGTTCTGCGAGACGGTGAAGCGCTCCGGGAAGGAGCGGTTCAGGGTCTCGGAGACGTGCAGGCCGATGGCCGGGCCGACCAGCTCCAGGAGCACCAGCGGGGACATCGGCAGGCCGAGCGGCTCGACGGCCTTTTCCGCGACCTCGACCGGGGTGCCCTCGTCGATGACGTTCTGGATCTCGCCCATGAAGCGGGTGAGGATGCGGTTGACGACGAACGCCGGGGCGTCCTTCACCAGGACCGCGGTCTTCTTCAGCTTCCGGGCCACGCCGAACGCGGTGGCGAGCGAAGCGTCGTCCGTCTGCTCGCCCCGGACGATCTCCAGCAGCGGGAGGATCGCGACCGGGTTGAAGAAGTGGAAGCCGACGACCCGCTCGGGGTTCTTCAGCTTCGACGCCATCTCGGTCACCGACAGCGAGGAGGTGTTGGTGGCGAGGATCGCGTGCGCCGGGGCGACCGCCTCGACCTCCGCGAACACCTGCTGCTTGACGCCGATCTCCTCGAAGACGGCCTCGATGATGAAGTCCGCGTCCGCGAAGCCCTCGGCCTTGTCGAGGACACCGGAGACCAGGCCCTTGAGGCGGTTGGCCTTGTCCTGGTTGATGCGGCCCTTGCCGAGCAGCTTCTCGATCTCGGCGTGGACGTAGCCCACACCCTTGGTCACGCGCTCCTGGTCGATGTCCGTGAGGACGACCGGGACCTCCAGGCGGCGCAGGAACAGCAGCGCCAGCTGCGAGGCCATCAGACCGGCGCCGACGACACCGACCTTGGTGACCGGGCGGGCCAGGTTCTTGTCCGGGGCGCCGGCCGGGCGCTTGGCGCGCTTCTGGACCAGGTTGAAGGCGTAGATGCCGCTGCGCAGCTCGCCGCCCATGATCAGGTCCGCGAGCGCCTGGTCCTCGGCGTCGAAGCCGGCGGACAGGTCGCCGTCCTTCGCCGCCGCGATGATGTCCAGCGCGCGGTACGCCGCCGGGGCCGCGCCGTGCACCTTGGAGTCGGCGATGGCCCGGCCGCGGGCGACAGCCGCGTCCCAGGCGTCACCGCGGTCGACCTCGGGCCGCTCGACGGCGAGTTCGCCCTTGAGGACGGCCGCGGTCCACACGAGCGACTGCTCCAGGAAGTCCGCGCCCTCGAAGATCGCGTCCGCGATGCCGAGCTCGAAGACCTGCTTGCCCTTGAGCTGACGGTTCTGGTTCAGCGAGTTCTCGATGATCACCGAGACCGCGCGGTCCGCGCCGATCAGGTTCGGGAGCAGCGCGCAGCCGCCCCAGCCGGGGACCAGACCGAGGAAGACCTCGGGCAGCGAGAACGCCGGGAGCGCCTTGGAGACGGTGCGGTAGGTGCAGTGCAGACCGACCTCGACACCGCCGCCCATCGCCGCGCCGTTGTAGTACGCGAAGGTGGGGACCGCGAGGCCGGAGAGCCGGCGGAAGACGTCGTGGCCGCCCTTGCCGATGGCCAGCGCGTCCTCGTGGCGGCTCAGCAGCTCGACGCCCTTGAGGTCGGCGCCGACCGCGAAGATGAACGGCTTGCCGGTGAGGCCGATGCCGGTGATGGTGCCCTCGGCGGCCTCCTTCTCGACCTGGTCGATCGCGGCGTTCAGGTTCGCCAGCGACTGCGGTCCGAAGGTGGTCGGCTTGGTGTGGTCCAGGCCGTTGTCCAGCGTGATGAGCGCGAACCGCCCGGCGCCGAACGGCAGGTCCAGGTGGCGTACGTGCGCCTGCGTGACGACCTCGCCGGGGAACAGCTCGGCCGCACCCTTCAGAAGCTCAGTGGTGGAGCTCACTTGTTGCCTCCGTCAGCGTTGAAGTGCGGGTTCTCCCAGACGACCGTGGCGCCCATGCCGAAGCCGACGCACATCGTCGTCAGGCCGTAGCGGACCTCGGGCTGCTCCTCGAACTGCCGGGCCAGCTGCGTCATGAGCCGGACACCGGAGGAGGCGAGCGGGTGCCCGTACGCGATGGCGCCGCCGTACTGGTTGACGCGTGCGTCGTCGTCCGCGATGCCGTAGTGCTCCAGGAAGGCGAGCACCTGCACGGCGAACGCCTCGTTGATCTCGAAGAGACCGATGTCGTCGATGGTCAGACCGGCCTGGGCCAGCGCCTTCTCGGTCGCCGGGATCGGGCCGTACCCCATGACCTCCGGCTCGACGCCCGCGAAGGCGTACGACACGAGGCGCATCTTGACCGGGAGGCCCAGCTCGCGGGCGACGTCCTCGGCGGCGAGCAGCGAGGCGGTGGCGCCGTCGTTGAGACCCGCGGCGTTACCGGCCGTCACGCGGCCGTGGGCGCGGAAGGGGGTCTTGAGACCCGCCAGCGACTCCAGCGTGGTGCCCGGGCGCATCGGCTCGTCGGCGGTGACCAGGCCCCAGCCCGTCTCGCCCGCCTCGGCGTTGGTGCGGCGCACCGAGACCGGTACCAGGTCCTGCTGGATCTTGCCGTTGGCGTACGCCTTGGCGGCCTTCTCCTGCGAACGCACCGCGTACGCGTCGGCGCGCTGCTTGGTGATCGTGGGGTAGCGGTCGTGCAGGTTCTCCGCCGTCATGCCCATGAACAGGGCGGACTCGTCGACCAGCTTCTCCGACACGAAGCGCGGGTTCGGGTCGACGCCCTCGCCCATCGGGTGGCGGCCCATGTGCTCGACGCCACCGGCCACGACGACGTCGTACGCGCCGAAGGCGATGGAACCGGCCGTCGAGGTGACGGCGGTCAGCGCGCCCGCGCACATGCGGTCGATCGAGTAGCCGGGGACGGACTGCGGCAGACCGGCCAGGATTCCGGCGGTGCGGCCCAGCGTCAGGCCCTGGTCCCCGATCTGCGTGGTCGCGGCGATGGCGACCTCGTCGATCTTCTTGGGGTCCAGGTCCGGGTTGCGGCGCAGCAGCTCCCGGATGGCCTTCACGACGAGGTCGTCGGCGCGGGTCTCGTGGTAGATGCCCTTCGGGCCCGCTTTGCCGAACGGGGTGCGGACGCCGTCGACGAAGACGACGTCCCGGATGGTACGAGGCACGGTGGCTCTCCTCCAGGGTGCGGGATGGCACTGCTGCGGGGCGCGCCACGGGGACGCACCGCCTGCCATCATGCTACTTGCGGGTAACCAGACTGCCCACCCCCCACGGCCGGAGCGTCGAAGGTCACACCGCACCGGCGGCGGCAGCGGGCGGCGCAGGCGGTGGCAGTGGAAGGGCACGTGCCGCTCCTCGTCGGCGAGGCGATCACCGGCGCGCCGCCGGAGGCCGGCAGAAGCGCCGGCAACCTGGCGTGATTTCGCTCCTCCGCGACGAACATCCGCACCGCCGACGCGTACTCCGCGTCACCGGCCGCCTCCGCATGGGTGATCAGCTCGGCTCCGTCGCCGTCCTCGCCGATCTGGAACGCCGCACGCTCCGTCGGACCGCGGGGTCCAGGGGGCCCCGGTCCGCCCTTCCGGATCGCCCCGCCAGGCCCGCTCGTCGCGCGCCGTCGCGACGTCGTGCATCCAGTCCCCGTACGCCGTCGTGGTCCCCATGCCCGCCCCCCGGGTCAGCTCCTGGTGGGTGTCAGGCGGTGGCGTCCAGAGCCCGGACCAGGAGCGGGGCGACCTGCTGGATCTGCCAGTTCCGCGCCCCGTACCCGGCGAGGGTGTCCTCGACGGCGCCCGGGCCCGGGTTCTTCGGCGGCTCCCAGCAGAGCCGGCGCACGGTGTCCGGGGTGATCAGGTTCTCCTGGGGCATGTGCAGGCGCTCCGCCAGCTCGGAGACCGCGGTGCGGGCGGCCGAGAGCCGGGCGGCGGCGGCCGGGTCCTTGTCGGCCCAGGAGCGCGGCGGGGGCGGCCCGGCCGGCTGCTGACCCGGCTGCGGCAGCGCCGACTCCGGCAGCGCCTTGGCCCGGTCCACGGCCGCCTGCCACTGCTCCAGCTGACGGCGTCCCATGCGGTGGCCGAATCCCGGCAGCGCGGTCAGGGCCTGCACGTCCACCGGCAGCGAGAGCGCGGCCTCGATGATCGCGGCGTCGCCGAGCACCTTGCCCGGCGAGACGTCCCGGCGCTGGGCGACCTGGTCGCGGGTGGTCCACAGCTCCCGGACGACGGCCATCTGACGGCGGCGGCGCACCTTGTGCATGCCCGAGGTGCGGCGCCAGGGGTCCTTGCGGGGCGGGGCCGGCGGCGCGGCGGCGATGGCGTCGAACTCCTCGCGGGCCCACTCCAGCTTGCCCTGCCGCTCCAGCTCCTCCTCCAGCGCGTCGCGCAGGTCGATCAGGAGCTCCACGTCGAGGGCGGCGTAGCGCAGCCAGGGCTCGGGCAGCGGGCGGGTGGACCAGTCGACCGCGGAGTGGCCCTTCTCCAGGGCGTATCCGAGGACGTTCTCCACCATCGCGCCGAGGCCGACACGCGGGAAGCCCGCGAGCCGCCCCGCCAGCTCCGTGTCGAACAGCGAGGTGGGGGTCATGCCTATGTCCCGCAGGCACGGCAGGTCCTGGGTCGCGGCGTGCAGGATCCACTCGGCGCCGTCCAGCGCGGTGCCGAGACCGGAGAGGTCGGGGCAGCCGACCGGGTCGATGAGGGCGCTGCCCGCTCCCTCGCGGCGCAGCTGCACGAGGTAGGCGCGCTGGCCGTAGCGATACCCCGAGGCGCGCTCCGCGTCGACGGCCACGGGGCCGGTGCCCGCGGCGAAGGAGGCGATCACCCGGGCGAGGGCGTCGTCGGACGTCACCACCGGGGGAATGCCCTCGCGCGGCTCCAGCAAGGGGATCGGCGCCGGGGCGACGTCGTCCGGGGAGCGCCCCCGGTGGTTCGCAGTGAAGTGTCTGCTGCGGTCTCTTGGGCGTCGGTCACGTGTCAAGGGTATCTGTGTATGCACGGAGCCCGTCGACGGAACGTTCCGTCGACGGGCTCCGTGCACACAATCCAGCCGGAGACGCATCGGTGCACGTCCCGGCGGGGGCGGCGTCAGTGGATGATGCCCGTCCGCAGGGCGACGGCGACCATTCCGGCACGGTCTCCGGTGCCGAGCTTGCGGGCGATGCGGGCGAGGTGGGACTTGACGGTCAGGGCGGAGAGGCCCATCGAGACGCCGATGGCCTTGTTGGACTGGCCTTCGGCGACCAGGCGCAGCACCTCCACCTCGCGTCCGGACAGTTCGCGGTAGCCGCCCGGGTGGCTCGGGGAACCGGGAGGCCTGCGGTGCATCCGGGCCGCGTTGGCGCCGATGGGGGCGACGCCGGGGCGGGTGGGGTGGCCGATGTTGGTTCGGGTGCCGGTGACGACGTAGCCCTTCACGCCGCCCGCGAGGGCGTTGCGAACGGCGCCGATGTCGTCGGCGGCGGAGAGGGCGAGACCGTTGGGCCAGCCTGCGGCACGGGTCTCGGACAGCAGGGTCAGCCCGGAACCGTCGGGCAGGTGGACGTCGGCAATGCAGATGTCGCGCGGGTTGCCGACGCGGGGACGTGCCTCCGCGATGGACGACGCCTCGATGACGTCACGTACTCCGAGGGCCCACAGATGGCGGGTGACGGTGGAACGGACGCGCGGGTCGGCCACGACGACCATGGCCGTCGGCTTGTTCGGGCGGTAGGCGACCAGGCTTGCGGGCTGCTCAAGGAGAACGGACACCAGGCCTCCTGGGGGAGTGGCGGGACGGGCCGGCTCGGGGAGTGAAGCCGGGGGCGAACCGTGCTTGAAGGGTCATTGACCTCTTCGGCAGCGGACCCGTCCTCCTTTAGGGGAAGATCACGATTTGGTGAGTAACAATTCGGGCAAATAGGACGCGCGATCGATTGTACGAAAAGAGATCCGGCGTATGTGCGATACGGGTGACGGAGTGTTACGTAACCTGCGGCCCGCGCCGCTGCGGCAGCGTCACCACCGCCGCGTCGGACAGATCGGACGGCGGCAGCCCCGCGATCTGGCACAGCAGATCGCCCCAGGCCATCAGGTGTGACGCGGTGTCCGGGACCCCGCCGCGCCACTCCTTGGGCGTCCACGAGGCGCGGATCTCGATCTGTGTCGCAGGACGGCGCGCGGAGAGCGCACCGAAGTAGTGCGATCCGGCGCGTGTCACCGTCCCGCCGGCCTCCCCGTACGACAGGCCCCGCGCGTCCAGCGCACCCGTCAGCCAGGTCCAGCACACCTCCGGCAGCAGCGGGTCCGCCGCCATCTCCGGCTCCAGCTCCGCGCGGACCAGGGTCACCAGCCGGAACGTGCCCTTCCAGGCGTCGTGCCCCGCCGGGTCGTGCAGCAGGACCAGTCTGCCGTCCGCGAGATCGTCCTCGCCGTCCACCACCGCCGCCTCCAGGGCGTACGCGTGCGGCGCGAGGCGCTGGGGCGGCCTGGTCGCCTCCACCTCCAGCTCCGGTCGCAGCCGCGCCGAGCGCAGCCCGTCCACCGCCGCCAGGAACGCGGGCGGCACGGGAGGGCCCTCCTCCCCGCGGTCCTTGTCCTCAACGCCGTCGGAATGATCGGAAAACTGTCCCTGAGCCGGAGCCATGCGGGGAAGAGTAGGCGGAAGGCGGGCCGCGCGCAGGGAGAGACACCCGTGCGGGGCCGGGCTCCTTCGCCACGCGTGCGAAGATTCTGTGCGTGAGTGCCAACGACAGCCCTTCGGGCCAGCAGACGACGACCTCCGCCAGCCTCGACGCGGTCCGCAACGCCACCCACGACTCGGCGTTCCTGAAGGCCTGCCGCCGCGAACCCGTACCGCACACACCGGTCTGGTTCATGCGCCAGGCGGGACGCTCGCTGCCCGAGTACCTGAAGGTCCGCGAGGGCATCGCGATGCTCGACTCCTGCATGATGCCGGAGCTGGTCGCCGAGATCACCCTGCAGCCCGTACGCCGCCACAAGGTCGACGCCGCGATCTACTTCAGCGACATCGTCGTGCCTCTGAAGGCCATCGGCATCGACCTCGACATCAAGCCCGGCGTCGGCCCCGTCATCGCCGAGCCGATCCGCACCCGCGCCGACCTGGCCCGGCTGCGCGACCTGACCCCCGAGGACGTCCCGTACGTCACCGAGGCCATCGGGATCCTCACCGCCGAGCTGGGCGCCACGCCGCTCATCGGCTTCGCCGGGGCCCCGTTCACGCTCGCCAGCTACCTCGTCGAGGGCGGCCCCTCGCGCAACCACGAGCGCACCAAGGCCATGATGTACGGCGACCCGCAGCTCTGGGCCGACCTCGTGGACCGGCTCGCGGAGATCACCGGCGCCTTCCTCAAGGTGCAGATCGAGGCCGGGGCCTCCGCCGTCCAGCTCTTCGACTCCTGGGTCGGCGCGCTCGCCCCCGCCGACTACCGCCGCGCGGTGCTCCCCGCCTCCGCGAAGGTCTTCGACGCCGTCGCCCCCTACGGCGTCCCCCGCATCCACTTCGGCGTCGGCACCGGCGAGCTGCTGGGTCTGATGGGCGAGGCCGGCGCGGACGTCGTGGGCGTCGACTGGCGGGTCCCGCTGGACGAGGCCGCCCGCCGCGTCGGCCCCGGCAAGGCGCTCCAGGGCAACCTCGACCCGGCGGTGCTCTTCGCGCCGACCCCGGCCGTCGAGACCAAGACCCGCGAGGTGCTGGCCGCCGCCGCCGGTCTGGAGGGCCACATCTTCAACCTGGGCCACGGCGTCATGCCGAACATGGACCCGGACGCGCTCACCCGCCTCGTGGGGTACGTCCACGAGCAGACCGCGCGCTGAAGCTGAAGCACACACCAGGGGGCCGGCCGGAAGGCCGGCCCCTGGGCGTTCAGCTCCCCGCGCCCCGCACCGCCGCCACCGTCTTGCGGGCGGCGACCAGCACCGGGTCCCAGACCGGCGAGAACGGCGGGGCGTAGCCGAGGTCGAGCGCCGTCATCTGCTCCACGGTCATCCCGGCCGTCAGCGCCACCGCCGCCACGTCCACCCGCTTCGCCGCCCCGTCCCGGCCGACGATCTGCACCCCGAGCAGCCGGCCCGTCCGCAGCTCCGCGATCATCTTCACCGTCATCGGCTTAGCCCCCGGGTAGTACCCCGCCCGCCCCGTCGACTCGATCGTCGCCGTGACATAACGCAGCCCCACCGCGCGGGCGTCCTTCTCCCGCAGCCCGGTCCGGGCGATCTCCAGATCGCAGACCTTGCTCACCGCCGTACCGACCACACCGGGGAACGTGCCGTAGCCGCCCCCGATGTTGGAACCGATCACCTGGCCGTGCTTGTTGGCGTGGGTGCCCAGCGCCACGTGCCGGGTGCGGCCCGCCACCAGGTCCAGGACCTCCACGCAGTCGCCGCCCGCCCAGATGTTGTCGTGGCCCACGACCCGCATCGCCAGGTCCGTGAGCAGCCCGCCGTGCGGCCCCACCGGCAGGCCCGCGTCGCGCGCGAGCCCCGTCTCCGGCTCCACGCCGATGCCGAGGACCACCACGTCCGCCGGATACGTCCCCGCGTCCGTCGCCACTTCGGTGACCCGGCCGTCGGGACCGGTGAGGATCTTCGTCACGGCCGCCCCGTTGACCGTGGTGATGCCGAGACCGTCCATCGCCTCGTGGACGAGCCGCCCCATGTCCGCGTCGAGCGTCGCCATCGGCTGCTCGCCCCGGTTGAGGACGGTCACCTCGAAGCCGCGCTTGAGCATCGCCTCGGCCATCTCCACGCCGATGTACCCCGCGCCCACCACGACCGCCCGCCGTGGCCCCTCGGAACGCAGCGCGTCCAGCGAGTCCAGGAGCGCCTGCCCGTCGTCCAGGGTCTGCACCCCGTGCACCCCGGCCGCGTCCATCCCCGGCAGCGCCGGGCGCACCGGACGGGCCCCGGTGGCGATCACCAGCTTGTCGAAGCCCGTCCAGTACGTCTTCCCGCTCTCCCGGTCCAGCGCCTTCACCCGCTGCCCGGCCACGTCCAGCTCGGTCACCTCGGTCCGCATCCGCAGATCGATGTCCCGCTCCCGGTGCTCCTCGGGGGTGCGGGCGATCAGGTCGTCGCGCTCCTCCACGTCGCCGCCCACCCAGTACGGGATGCCGCAGGCGGAGTACGAGGTGAAGTGGCCGCGCTCGAACGCGACGATCTCCAGCGCGTCCGGCCCCTTCAGCCTGCGGGCCTGAGACGCGGCGGACATGCCCGCCGCGTCACCGCCGATGACCACCAGTCGCTCCGCTGCCATGCCGGGTCCCTTCCGCCGGTTCGCCGCATCGGCGAATCAGGACCCCACGCTACGACGCCGGAGCGCTTCAGGAGGCCGAGGCAGCGTCCTTCCCGGCCGGGGCCGTCGTCACCACCGGAGCCGCACGGCGCGCGGCCCTACGCTTCCGCAGCACCCGCCACACCACGACCGCCAGAGCCGCCGTGAGCAGGAACGGGAACGCGGCCCCGAACGCCACCGCGATCCACCGCAGCATCGTCACGAACGCGTCCCAGCCGCCGCCCAGCGCGTCCAGGAACCCGGGGTCCTCGTCCTTCGACCCGTCGTCGCCCGGGGCGTCCGGCGGCGTCAGGTCCAGCGTGATGGTCGCCAGCGAGGTCCGGTCCTTCAGGCTCGCCTGCTGGGCCAGCAGCGACTCCAGATCGGACTGACGGCTGCTCAGCTCGCCCTCCAGGGCCACCACGTCGCTGATCTTCTCCGCCTGGTCCATCAGCTCCCGCACCCGTGCCACGCTCGCGCGCTGGGTGGCGATCCGGCTCTCCACGTCGACCACCTGATCGGTGACGTCCTTGGCGTTCGAGGTGCGCGACAGCAGCTTCCCGGAACCCGCCAGCTCCCGCAGCACCTCCTGGAACCGCTCCTGCGGCACCCGCAGCACCAGGTGCGAGGTCTCATAGGTGTCGTCGAGCCGCTCGGTGTTCTCCGACGCGACCAGGCCCCCCGCGCCCTCCGCCGCACCGCGCGCGGCGGCCGCGGCCTTCGGCACGCTCTTCACCTCGACGGAGAGCGTGGCCGTCCGGATCACATGGGTGCCCCCCGCCTTGGGCGCCGCCTGCTTCCCGGCCGCCTTCCCGTCCGCCTGCTCCTCGGGCGCGGAGGCGGCAGCCCCTCCGCCCTCGTCCGCGAACCCCTCGCGCGGCGCGGACGTCACGTCCGCCTTCGCGCCGTCCGACGAGTCGCCCGACGCCCCGCAGCCGCCGACGGCGAGCAGCAGGCCGGCCGACCCGGCCACGAGCACCGCACGTGCGCGGACGAACGACCGCCCGCTCTTGTTCGCACTCCGCATAACTGGTCCCCCCAGGACGTTCGTTGATGGTGTCCGTTCGACGCGGCGGCTCCGGCACCGGTTGCCGGAGGGCGGTTTCGAAGCGGTCACGGTCAGGACTCGGTACGGGTTTGAGAGAGTGGACCCATGCAGCGTTCTCAACAGCGTGCGGAAACGCCCCCGGGGCACGTCGTCGTCATCGGCGGCGGCATCGCCGGTCTGGCGGCCGCCCACCACCTGGTCGCCACCGGTCTGCGGGTCACCCTCCTGGAGGCCACGGACCGGCTCGGCGGCAAGCTCATGACCGGCGAGATCGCGGGCGTCCAGGTCGACCTGGGGGCCGAGTCGATGCTCGCCCGGCGCCCCGAGGCGGTCGCGCTGGCCGAGGCGGTGGGCCTCGCCGACCGGCTCCAGCCGCCCGCCACCGCCACCGCGTCGCTCTGGACGCGCGACGCGCTGCGCCCCATGCCCAAGGGCCACGTCATGGGCGTCCCCGGTGACCCGGCGGCCCTCGGGGAGGTGCTGTCCCCCGAGGGCCTGGCCCGGATCGCCGAAGAGCGCGACCTCACCCCGACCTCCGTCGGCGACGACGTCGCGGTCGGCGCGTACGTCGCCGACCGGCTCGGCCGCGAGGTCGTGGACCGGCTGGTGGAGCCCCTCCTCGGCGGGGTCTACGCCGGAGACGCCTACCGGATCTCGATGCGCGCCGCCGTACCCCAGCTCTTCGAGGCCGTGAAGGAGGGCGGCCCCCTGCTCGACGGGGTCCGCCGCATCCAGGAGCGGGCCGCCGCCCGGCAGCAGACCGGCCCGGTCTTCCAGGGCATCGCGGGCGGCATCGGCACCCTCCCGGCCGCCGTCGGCGACGCCGTACGGGCCCAGGGCGGCGACATTCTCACCGAGACCCCCGTCCTCGGTCTGACCCGTACGGAAACGGGCTGGGCCGTCCGCACCGACACCCGGACCATCGCCGCCGACGGCATCGTCCTGGCCACCCCCGCCTGGTCGGCGGGCACCCTGCTGGCCGCCGAGTCCCCGGCCGCCTCCGCCGAGCTGTCCGGTGTCGAGTACGCGTCGATGGCGCTGGTCACCCTGGCCTTCCGGCGCACCGACATCGAGGCGTACGAAGCCCTGCGCGGCCGCTCCGGCTTCCTGGTGCCGCCGGTCGACGGGCACACGATCAAGGCGTCCACGTTCTCCAGCAACAAGTGGCAGTGGGTCGCCGACGCCGCCCCTGACCTGTTCGTGCTCCGTACGTCCGTCGGCCGCTACGGCGAGGAGGACCACCTCCACCGGGAGGACGAGGAACTCGTCGCCGTCTCCCTGCGCGACCTCGCCGCCGCCACCGGCCTCACCGCCCGGCCCGTCGACACCGAGGTCACCCGCTGGATCGGCGGCCTGCCGCAGTACCCGGTCGGCCATCTGACCCGGGTCGCCCGCATCCGCGACGAGGTCGCCAAGCTGCCCGCCCTGCGGGTCTGCGGCGCGGTCTACGACGGGGTGGGCATCCCCGCCTGCATCGCGAGCGCCCGCCGCGCCGCCGAAGAGATCGCGAGCGAGATCATCGCCACGCCGACCCTGGTTCGGGGCACGGGGAGCGAGGCGGGACAATAGCCGTATGAGTGCTCCTGAGACTGTGACATCAAGCAAGAGTCCGAACGCCGGCAAGAAGGCCAAGGACCTCAACGAGGTCATCCGCTACACCCTGTGGTCGGTCTTCAAACTGCGCGATGTGCTCCCGCTGGACCGCGCGGGCCACGCCGACGAGGTCCAGGAGCTGTTCGACCAGCTCGCCGCCAAGGACATCACCGTCCGGGGCACCTACGACCTGTCCGGGCTGCGGGCCGACGCGGACATCATGATCTGGTGGCACGCCGAGACCTCGGACCAGCTCCAGGACGCGTACAACCTCTTCAGGCGCACCAAGCTCGGCCGCGCGCTCGACCCGGTCTGGTCGAACATGGCGCTGCACCGCCCCGCCGAGTTCAACAAGTCGCACATTCCGGCTTTCCTCGCCGACGAGACGCCCCGCGACTACATCAGCGTCTACCCCTTCGTCCGGTCCTACGACTGGTACCTGCTGCCCGACGAGGACCGCCGCCGCATGCTCGCGGACCACGGCAAGATGGCCCGGGGCTACCCGGACGTCCGCGCCAACACCGTCGCCTCGTTCTCGCTCGGCGACTACGAGTGGATCCTCGCCTTCGAGGCGGACGAGCTGTACCGCATCGTCGACCTGATGCGTCACCTGCGCGCCTCCGAGGCACGGCTCCACGTGCGCGAGGAGGTCCCGTTCTACACGGGCCGCAGGAAGAGCGTCGCAGACCTGGTGGCCGGGCTCGCATAACCAGCGAGTCCCGCACCACCCCAACCCGGAAGATCAGAGAGTCGGGCACCGGGCACCGATCGTGCCGTCCGCCTCTCCAGCGACACCGGGTTCGGCTTCGGGGGCCGTCGCACCACGCAGGTGCGGCGGCCCCCGCTCCGTACTCTCCGACGTCAGTCCAGCGACACCGGGTTGGGCTCCGGATGCGCGGCACAGTCCGCACCCCGCCCCGGCACCTCGCCGGTCAGCAGATACCGGCGCAGATGATCGTCGACGCAGGCGTTCCCCGCCCCGCCGATGCCATGCGTCCCCGCGTCCCGCTCGGTCACCAGCGACGAACCGGGCAGCCGCCTCCGCAGCTCCAATGCCCCCTGGTACGGAGTCGCCGCGTCCCGCTCCGCCGCCAGGATCAGCACCGGCGGCAGCTCGCCCCACCCCACGCGGACATCCAGCGGCCGCTGCCGGGGAGCCGGCCAGAAGGCGCACGGCAGGTTCGAGAAGGCGTTGTCCCAGGTCTCGAAGGGCGCGACGCGCGCCAGCTCCGTGTGGTCGCGGTCCCAGACCCCGAAGTCCTCCGGCCAGGGCGCGTCGTTGCACTCGACGGCCGTGTACACCGCCTGCGCGTTCTCGTTGTCCTTCGCGGCCACCGCGCGCGGGGACGCCTGGGCGACCAGCGGCTCCGGGTTGCCCCGGACGTACTCCGACAGGGCCGTCGCCCGCATCGCCCAGTAGTCGTCGTAGTAACCGGCCCCCAGGAACGCCGAGTGCAGCTGCCCCGGTCCGACCTTGCCGCCGGCCGGCTTCACCGCCAGCTCGGCGCGCACCTCGTCGTAGCGCCGTTGCACCGCCTCAGGGGTGGTCCCCAGGTGATAAACGTCGTCGTGCTTGGCGACCCAGCGGCGGAAGTCCTCCCAGCGCGCCTCGAAGGCCAGCGACTGGCCCATGTTGGAGCGGTACCAGATCTGCTCCGGGTCCGGGTCGACCGCCGAGTCGAAGACCATGCGGCGTACGTGGGAGGGGAACAGCGTCGCGTACAGCGCCCCGAAGTACGTGCCGTACGACGCCCCCATGAACGTCAGCCGGCTCTCGCCGAGCGCGGCCCGCAGCACGTCCAGGTCCCGGGCGTTGTTCAGCGAGGTGTAGTGCCGCAGCGCCTCGCCCGCGTGCTCCGCGCAGCCCCGCGCGTACGCCTGCGCCCGTGCGACGCGCCGCTCCTTGTACTCGGCGGTCGGATGCGTCGGGGCGTCGGTCGGGCCCTTCGTGTACGCGGCGGGGTCCTGGCAACTCAGCGGCGCGGACGAGCCGTTCACCCCGCGCGGAGCGTAGCCGACCAGGTCGTACGCCTCGGCGATCTCCTTCCACTCCGGCAGCTCCCCGGCCAGCGGGAAGGTGATGCTGGACGCGCCGGGGCCGCCCGGATTGTAGACGAGGGCGCCCTGCCGCTCCTGCGCCGGGCCGGTGGCGGGCGTCCGGCTGACGGTCAGTTCGAGCTGCCGCCCGTCCGGCTCCGCGTAGTCGAGGGGCACCTTCACCGTGCCGCACTTCAGGGAGTCCGGGAGCATCTCCTCCTCGGGGCAGGCGGCGAAGTCGATCCCGGCGGCGGTGGCCCGGGTGGCGGCGATCGCGGTGCCCCGGGCCTCGGCGGAACCGGGGCGTTCCCAGGCCGCCGCCGGAGCGGCGGCGAGGGCGGACAGGACCAGGGAGCCGATCGATGTGTAGAGCGCAGCAGTTCTCACGCGCGGGGGCCTCTCTGCGGATGCGGAGAGGGATGGTCGGGCGGTGAGGCGGATATGTCCAGCACCACCCCGGAATGTCACCGGAATGCACCCTGATGGCCGATCAAAGTCCTTGACTACGCGACTGATTCAGGCCCACGGGGACCGCTCAGGAGCCCCCGCCCCCACAGCCGCCCCCGCCTCCGCAACTGGAACCACCGGAGCTGCCGCAGCTCGACCCGCCGCCGCCTCCGCACCCGGACCCCGAGGAGCACCCGGAGCCGCCGCCGCAGCTCGACCCGGATCCACCCCCGGTCGACCCGCCGCAACTGGAGCCGCCCGGACCGGACGCGGCGCACCAGACCGTCGCCACGCCGACGGCGGTGACACCCGTCGCCGTGGCTCCGCCGACGCGCCCGGAGGGCCGCCGACGCGGCGCGCTCAGCCGTGCCGCCGCCATCAACTGCGCCTGGAACACCGGGTCCGGCAGGGCGCGCAGGCCCAGGGTGGCGACGAGATGGGCGGGGGTCACCACATGGGCGTAGGCGGCCCGGAACGACTGGGCGGCGTGCCGCCCCGACGCCGTGAGGCGGCCCGCCGAGGTGTTGGCGACGATCAGCCCGGTGAACGAGCCGATCACGATCGCGGGCAGCATCTTCATGATGAACGGGACCGAGAAGTCGAGGGAGTCGTCCGTGGCGAACTGGACGAACGTGAGCAGCAGGCTCAGCGGAAGGGCGATCAGGCACACGATCCCCTGGGTCAGCCCCCACCGCCGCAGCGGGCGGAGCCGGTGGGGCGGCACGAGCAGCCCGCGCGCCGCGAGCCCGTCGCCGACCTCCTGGACCGCCGGGTGCCGCATCACGGCTTCCCGCAGGACGTGCAGGGCGCCGTTCGGGGCGGCGGCCAGCTCCTGGAACACCGCACGCTCCACCGGGTCGTTCGCCTGTGCCCGCCGTACGGCGACGATGCCGGGCCCGCCCACGGCCAGCCGGCCGTCCGCGTGCAGGGCGGTCAGGGCGGTGTCCACGACCCTGGCCGGGCCGCCGTTCAGGAACGCGGCCTCGTACAGGTCGTGCAGGGCGACGCCGGGGCCCGGAGAGGGGCGGCGGGACCGCTCGGCCACCGCCTTGACGACGAGCAGTACCGACGAGACGACGATCGCGAGGGTGGCCGTCAGGGCGAGCGCGTTCATGGCGGTCACTTCCCCACGAGGACGGCCCGGGCCGCCCGGACCAGACGGGTCGTACGGCGCGGGGGCCGGGCGCCCGACCGGTCCTGCCACCAGTACGTCAGCCGGCGCCGCACCGCCGGATCGGCCGGACCGCCCGCGATGAGCACGTGCTCCGCGAAGTCCAGGGCGTCACGGCGGTAGCCGCCGGACATCGGGCGGCTCCCGGCGTACGCGAGGAACGCGGCGCGGTAGCCGTCGCCGAGGATCTCCGGCAGTTCGGGGGCCACCTTGGCGACGACGTCGGCGCGCTTCGCCGCCAGCGCCCGGCTCTGCACCCGCAGCCGCCGGTGGTCGAAGCCTTCGGGCGCGGGCGTTCCGGCGACCAGGGCGGAGAGCAGGGCGGTCTGCGCGACGGCGGTACGGTCGCGGGTGCCGGCGGGCACGGGGGCGGGTGCGGCCGTACGGGCCCCGGCGCGAGCAGGGTCCGGGCTCTCGGCCCGCCCCCGGTCCGCCGCGGGGGCGGCCTTCCGCGCCGCCGCCCGGGCCGGCCCCGCGTCCGCCGGGGGTGCCGCCTTCCGCAGCGTCGCCCGGATCGCGTCGAGTTCGCCCGCCAGCTCCGCGCCCGGCGGGAACGCGTCGTCCCGCTCCAGCAGCACGCCGGGCGGATCGACCCGGGAGCGCAGCTCGGCCAGCACCTCCAGGACGGGTGCGGTCACCGGGTGGGCGTGTGTGTCGTGCCAGACGCCGTTCTTCTCGACCCCGCCCGCCACATGGACGTACGCGATGGCCTCCACCGGCAGCTCGTCCAGCGCCTTCGCCGGGTCCTGGCCGAGGTTGACGTGGTTGGTGTGCAGATTGGCCACGTCGATCAGCAGCCGCACCCCGGTCCGCTCGACCAGCTCCGCCAGGAACTGCCCCTCGGTGAGCTCCTCGTCCGGCCAGGTGATCAGCGCGGCGATGTTCTCCAGGGCGAGCGGCACCGGCAGCGAGTCCTGCGCGATCCGCACGTTCTCGCACAGCACGTCCAGCGCGTCCCAGGTGCGGGGCACCGGCAGCAGGTGCCCCGCTTCCAGTCTCGGCGACGCGGTCAGCGGTCCCCCGGCCCGGACGAACGCGATGTGCTCGGTCACCAGGGGCGCCCCCAGCAGTTCGGCGCGCGCCGCGAGACCGGCGAGCCGGTCGGGGTCGGGGCGGTCCGCGCCGCCGAGGCCGAGCGCCACCCCGTGCGGCACGACGGTCACCCCGCGCCCCCGCAGCCGTACCAGCGAGTCCGGGAGGTGGTCGGCGCAGAGGTTCTCCGCGACCGCCTCCACCCAGTCGATCCCGCTCAGCGACTCCACCTCGGCCGCGATCTCCGGCCGCCAGCCGATACCGATCCCCAGTTCCATGACGCCCCCGTCCCCCTGCTCACCTCGTTCTGTCCAGGGGTCATGGCCCCGTCGCGCGGCGATGAACCCGACCGGGGGGACGTTCAGAGCTTCATTTGAGGTTCCGGACCCGCCGCCGTCGTTACGGCATCGGCATCATCGTGGGCGGCACCGGGCGCGAGGTGAAGGACTGGTCGCCGGTCGGCGTCACCGGCACCGGGGCCAGCGGGGCCTGGCCGTCCCGGGGCATCGACGGGCCGGAAGGGCTGGACGTCGACCCGCTCACCGCTTCGCGCGCCAGGGCGTCGAAGTCGACGAACCCGGTCGCCTCCAGCATGGTGATGTGGTCCAGCACGGTCTGGTTGGCGTCGCTCGCCAGCTGCCGGATGAGCGTGTTCCGGGTGGTGTGGCGGACCTGGCCGATCAGGCCGAAGACCTTGCCGTGGGCGGCGCGCAGGATGTTGGCGAACTTCCGCTCGTACGCGTCCCCGCTCGCCGCCGTCAGCTCCCGCAGCCACTCCTGCTGCTGGGCGGTGGGCTGGTTGGGCAGCTCCACCCCGAGCTTCGCCGCGACGTCCCGGGCCCGCCGGTCCAGGTCCGTGTGCCCGACGACGAGATGGTCCCCGGCGGCCTTCGTCGCCTCGCTGGGCGCCCGTTCGATCGCCTGCTGCCCGGCCGGCAGCTCCCACAGCCCGGCGAGTCGCACCTTGACCAGGAAGTCCCGGTCCGTCGCGGAGAGCGGCCCCCACTGGGTGGCGACACTGGACGCGTTGAGATTCGCCTCGCCGGTGCCCGAACGGTCCGTGTAGGACCAGACGGGGAACGCGATCGCACCGAGTGTGGCGACCAGTGCCGCGATGATGAGGGCCGTGCCGTTGATCCGTCGCAACAAGGTGTCTCCCGGGCCGAGGCGTGACAGCGTCGATGGAACAGGCGTCAATCAACCGCCAATCGACCGGCTGCGCGGGCTACTTGGCGGTACTGCCGACAGGGCAGTACCGGGAGATACGGGAGAGGAACGAGAAACGTTCAGCGCGCGGGCGATGTGGTCGCGGCTCCGCCACGGGGGACCCGCTGGGGTCGCCGCCCCGTTCAGCGGCGCAGCGCCGGGTGGTCGGCGATCACCGTGCAGGAGCCCGGGGCGATCTCGGTGAAGCCCGCGTCGCGCACCACCGGAAGCCCGCTCGCCGTCAGCTCCCGCCAGCGCTCCGGGCCGGGGGTGGCCACGGAGAGCGGGAACCCGGCCTCGCGCCAGGCCTTGCGCTCGGTCTCGGACAGCTCCCACCAGGCGAGCTGAGCCCCGTGCCCGGCCTGGGCCATCGTCTTGCCGGCCGACATGTCGACATCGGGGTTCAGCCACAGCACCGGGCCCGAGAGGTCGGGGGCGGCGGGCGGCCCGGGGTCGTCCAGGTCGGTGCCCGACACCTGGAGCTTGGCCAGCTCCTTGGGCCAGCCGTCCAGCGGGATCGGCGGGAACACCCGTACCTCCGCACCGTCCTCGCCCGTCACCGTGATGCCGTCCAGCGCGGCGGCCTTGCGCCACTCCGCACCGCGCGCCCGGCGCACGACCTTGCGGATCCGGGCGTCCTGCCAGTCCCGCATCGCCGCCGCCCACTCGCCGTCGCCGAGGGACCGCTCGTCGGAGAGGATCGTCAGCACCGCCCGGGCGGCGGCCCGCAGCGCGTCGGTGCGGGCGGGCGGGTCCGTCTTCTCCAGGTGCAGCACCAGAGGCAGCACGAACTGCGGCGCCTGATCGCGGGCGGTCGGGCCGCCGCGGAACGGGCTCCCGGAGGCGGGGGAGGGGGTGTCATGGCTGGTCACCGTCCCAGTCTGCCAGGCGGAGGCGGTCACCTGCTTGGCGGAACGACCGGGTCCGGGTGAGGATGCTCCGCATGAAGAGCGATCTCTTTTCCAGCGAGCACATGGCCCAGCCGGCCACCGCCCCGGGGATGACCCTGCAGAACGCGAAATCCATCAAGTACGCCGTCAACGGGGAGATGCACGCCCGGCAGGGCTCGATGATCGCCTTCCGCGGCAACCTCCAGTTCGAGCGCAAGGGCCAGGGCCTCGGCGGCATGCTCAAGCGCGCCGTCACCGGCGAGGGGCTGGCCCTCATGGCGGTCCGGGGCCAGGGCGAGGCGTGGTTCGCGCACGAGGCGGCGAACTGCTTCATCGTGGAGCTGGACCAGGGCGACTCGATCACCATCAACGGCCGCAACGTCCTCTGCTTCGACCCCACGCTCTCCTACGAGATCAAGACCGTGAAGGGCGCCGGAATGGTCGGCGGCGGCCTTTTCAACAGCGTCTTCACGGGCTACGGCAAGCTCGGCCTGATGTGCGAGGGCACCCCGATCGTGATCCCCGTGACGGCCGCCCAGCCGGTGTACGTGGACACGGACGCGGTCGTCGGCTGGAGCCAGCAGCTCACGACCAGCCTGAACCGCTCCCAGAGCGTCGGCTCGATGGTCCGCGGCGGCTCCGGCGAGGCCGTCCAGCTGATGCTCCAGGGCGAGGGCTTCGTCATCGTCCGCCCGAGCGAGGCCCGGCCCGAGAAGACCGCCAATTGAGCCGGGAAACGGACGCCCCGTACGACACGGGCACGTACGGCGACTCCCCGGATCCGAGCGCGACCGCCCCGCCCGCCGGAACCGCCGAGGGCCCTCCGTACGCCGCGTGCGTGCTCTGCCGCGAGCCGACCGAGTACCCGGAGTCGACGAAGGGCGCCACGCTCTGCCCGGTCTGCACCTGGCAGGAGGCCGGCCGCACGGCCTGTTCCGGTTGACCGACGTCCCGGCCCCGGCTCAGCCGCGGTCCTCCATCAGCTCCGACACCTTCACGAAGCGGTACCCGCGCTCCCGCAGCTCCGGCACGATCCGGCGTACCGCCGCCTCGGTGGCCGGGGCCGCGCTGCGGGTGCAGTGCATCACCACGAGCGAGCCCGGCCGGACCCCGTCCAGCACCTGCTCGGCCACCGCGTCCGCGTCCGTGGCGAAGGCGTCGCCGCTGACCACGTCCCACTGGACGGCCGTCACGTTCGCCGGGGCCAGGGCGCGCAGGGCCGTGTCGTCGTAACAGCCGCCGGGGAAGCGGAAGTACGGCACCACGTTCCGTACTCCCGCCTTCCGGAACGCGGTGAAGGCGCGTTCGACGTCGTGGGTCATCGCGTTCTTGGCGACCACCGGCAGCCCGTAGCAGGGGGAGCTGAACGCGTGGTGGCTGTAGGAGTGGTTGGCCACCTCGAACAGGGGGTCGGCGCCGATGGCCTTCGCCTGGGCCGGGTACTCCTCGGCCCAGCGGCCGGTCATGAAGACCGTGGAAGGCACCTTCAGCCGGCGCAGCAGCGCGACCAGCTCCGGATTGTCGAACCGCTCGCCCGAGGCGGCCCGGGGGCCCTGATCGGCCGTCATGTCCGCGTCGAACGTGAGCGCCACGACCTTCTCCGCCGAGCCGCCCGCGCCACTGCCCCCGGCCGCCACTCTCCGTTCGAAGACCGGGGTGCGGCCCGCCGGGCCGGGGGCCATCGTCGGCGGCTTCTTCGGGGCGGGGGAGGCCGAAGCGGGCGGGGGCGGGGGAGCGGGTGCGGGGGCTCGCCCCCGCACCCGGTCAGGGCGGTGCCGGTCAGCACCGCCGCGACCGCCAGAACCGTCGTCTGCCGTGCCTGCCGGGTCTTCCACGTCTTCCGTGCAGCAGTGATCACTCACGGAAAATATCCGACAATATGGTTATATCGGTCGATGGCGCTCCGGAGGTGGGCGCCGGGAAGTGGCTACCTCAGCACCACGGCCCCGTCACCGCGAACGTCGTCCCCGGCGTGTAGCAGTTCACGTACATCGTCGAGCCGTCCGGTGAGAACGTGACCCCCGCGAACTCGCCCCACTCGGGTTCCTCGGGCGTCCCGATGTTCTGCCGCCCGCGCGCCATCGCGTACACCTCGCCGCGCCGGGTCACCCCGAGCACATGCTGCGCGCCGCCGCCGTCCTCGCAGACCATCAGCCCGCCGTCGGCCGCCAGGCAGATGTTGTCGGGGGACTCGCCGGGCAGCTGGATGTCGGTGTCCGGGCCGAAGATCACCACCAGGGTCAGCCGTCGCTTCTTCGGCTCGTAGCGCCACACCTGCCCGTAGTGGTCGGCCGCCGAGCCCTCGTCGCGATGGGCGAAGCTGGAGACGAAGTAGACCGAAGAGCCGCCCCAGTAGCAGCCCTCCAGCTTCTGAGCGTGCGTGATCCCCTTCGGCCCGAAGTCCTGGAAGCGGATCGCCGTCTCCTTCGCCAGCGGGTCCGGTACGGGGACCCACTCGATCCGGTCGAAGCTCGTGCCGGTCTCCTGGACGACGGAGAGGTCGGGCACGCCCGGGACCCGCATCGCCTCCAGCTCTCCGCCCGCCCGGAGCGAACCGGTGCCGCCGAGCGGCTTCTCGGGGAGGAAGCGGTAGAAGAGCCCGAACGGCCTCTCGAACGCGTCCTCCGTCTCGTACACGATCCCCGACTTCGGGTCGACGGCGATCGCCTCGTGCTGGAAACGGCCCATCGCGGTCAGCGGGACGGCCCCGGTGCGGCGCGGATCGGCGCCGTCCACCTCGAAGATGAAGCCGTGGTCCTTGGTGTACCCGTTGGTCCCGGCCTTGTCCTCGTTCTCCTCGCAGGTCAGCCAGGTGCGCCACGGGGTGGGCCCGCCCGCGCAGTTGACCGCCGTACCCGCGATGGCGACCCGCTCGCCGAGCACCTTGTTGCGGCCGTCCAGCTCCAGCGACGTACAGCCGCCCTTGGCTGCCGGGTCGTACGTCAGCCCCGGGATCGTCGGCACGCCGATCTCGGCCGTGTGCCGGTTCTCGTGATTGCGGACCAGGTGGATCCGCCCGTTGCGGCCCCGCAGGGCCGCCATGCCGTCGTGGTTGCTCGGCACCGGGCCCTCGCCGGAGCGCAGCGGCTCGCCCTCCCGGGACAGCACCCGGTAGCGGAATCCTTTCGGCAGGTCGAGCAGACCGTCCGGATCGGGGACGAGGGGGCCGTAGCCGTCGTGGCCGCGCGCGGCTGCCGTGCCCGCGAAGAGTTCGGAGAAGGCCCCCGTGAAGGCGATCGCCGCGGCTGCGCCGCTGCCTGCCAGGACCTGACGTCGGGTTGCGGTGGAGCGGGGTGCGGTTGACATGAGGTGACTCCCTGTTGGCGGACAGGTGAAGTGACCCGCACGTGTGTAGCACGCACAGAGGCGCGGGGGAACCATGCGCGCCCCCGCGCCCCGTGTTGCTGCTGGGACGGCCCAGAGAGGAACGGCCGTCCGTGGACCGTCGGTCCGGCGTCGGCCGACGGGCCGGTCCGGCGAGGCCGGCCGGTCAGGCCAGCGAAGCCGTCAGCGTGATCGTCGTGCCCGTCAGCGCCTGGCTGACCGGGCAGTTCGCCTTGGCGTCCTCGGCCGCCTTCACGAAGGCCGCCTCGTCGATCCCGGGGACCTCGCCCACGACGGTGAGGTGGATTCCGGTGATCCCGGTGCCGGGCTGGAAGGTGACCTCGGCCTTCGTGTCCACCTTGGTGGGCGGGGTACCGGCCCCGGCAAGACCGTGCGAGAGCGCCATCGAGAAGCAGCTGGAGTGCGCGGCGGCGATCAGCTCCTCCGGGCTGGTCTTGCCGTTCGCCGCCTCGGAGCGGGACGGCCAGGAGACGTCGTACTCACCGATGCCGGAGGAGTCGAAGGTGACGACCCCCTTGCCCTCGATCAGGTTGCCTTCCCAGTTCGTGTGCGCCACACGCGTGGTAGCCATGCTGGATCCCTTCGAACGGTGTGCGTGGTTGTACGGGATAACACGGGCACCTCGCGGTGTCCCGTTGCGTTACGCCCCCGAACCTACTGCGCCACCAGTCCCTTCGCGTCACGCGCCAGCGCCGTCAGCCGGGAGATCGCCCGGAAGTACTTCTTCCGGTACCCGCCGTTCAGCATCTCGTCGCTGAACAGCCGGTCGAACGGCAGCCCGGAGGCGAGCACCGGAACCTCCCGGTCGTACAGCCGGTCGGCCAGCACCACCAGGCGCAACGCCGTCGACTGGTCGGGCACGGCCGTCACCCCGGTCAGGCAGACCGCGCCCAGCTCGTCGGTGAGCGCGCCGTACCGGCTCGGGTGCACCTTCGCCAGGTGGTCCAGCAGCCCCGGGAAGTCGTCCAGCGACGCGCCCGCCGTGGCGTACGCGGCCCGGGTCACCTGCTCGTCGCTGTACGGCGGCGGGGCCTCGGGCAGACCGCGGTGCCGGTAGTCCTCGCCGTCGATGCGCAGCGGGCGGAAGTGCGCGGACAGGCCCTGGATCTCGCGCAGGAAGTCGGCCGCGGCGAACCGGCCCTCGCCGAGCTTGCCCGGCAGCGTGTTCGAGGTCGCGGCCAGCGCCACCCCCGACTCCACCAGCCTGCTGAGCAGCGAGGACACCAGCACGGTGTCACCCGGGTCGTCCAGCTCGAACTCGTCGATGCACAGCAGCCGGTGACCGCTGAGCGTCCGCACGGTCTGCTGGAATCCCAGCGCGCCCACCAGGTTGGTCAGCTCCACGAACGTGCCGAACGCCTTCAGCGACGGCTCGGCGGGCGTGGCGTGCCAGAGGGAGGCCAGCAGGTGGGTCTTGCCGACGCCGTAGCCGCCGTCGAGATACACCCCGCGCGGCCCGGCCGGCGCGGCAGGCTTCTTGCTCCCGAACCACTTGCGGCGGCCGGAACCCGTCGCGTGCGCCCCGCCGAGCCCGGCGGCGAACTCCGCGAGGACCGTGACCGCCTCGCTCTGGCTGGGCTGGTTCGGGTCGGGTACGTACGTGTCGAAGCGCACCGAATCGAAGCGCGGCGGGGGCACCATCTCGGCGACCAGACGGTCGGCGGGGACGTGCGGCTCGCGGGCGCACAGGGACAGCGGGGCCGTTTCGGCAAGGGGGCTCTGCCCCGGAAACGCGGTGGATGACGACACAACTCTCCACCCTAAGGCCCGTGCCAGACTGCAACCCATGCGAAGCCTGTTCCCTGTGACGGACCTGACAACGACGGGCGCCGCCGCCCCCGACCGCGAGTGGAGCCTCGACGAGCTGGCGGAGGCGTACGCCTATCCCACCGCCCTCCCCGACGGCACCTCCTGGCTGCGCGCCAACATGGTCTCCACCCTCGACGGGGCCGCCCAGCACGACGGCCGCTCGCAGCCCATCTCCTGCGCCGCCGACATGCGGATCTTCGGCACCCTGCGGGGCCTGGCCGACGTGGTGATCGCCGGGGCCGAGACCGTACGGCAGGAGGGATACCGTCCGGCCCGCGCCCGGGAGGCGTTCGCCGCGCGCCGGGCGGCCGCCGGGCAGGGCCCCGCGCCCGCCGTCGCGGTGGTGACCGGCTCCCTGGACCTGGACTTCTCGCTGCCGCTGTTCACCGAGCCGCTCGTCCCGACCCTCGTCGTGACCGCCGCCGGAGCCCCCGCCGACCGGATCGAGGCGGCCCGGAAGGCGGGCGCCGAGGTGGTGATCGCGGGCGACGGGACCCGGGTGGACCCCGAGCGGGCCGTCCGGGAACTGACCGCCCGGGGCTGCGCCGCCAGCTCACCGAGGGCGGGCCCCGGCTGCTCGGCCAGTTCGTGGCGGCCGGCGCGCTGGACGAGCTCTGCCTGACGCTCTCCCCGATGCTCACTGCGGGTGACGCTCAGCGCATCGCCGGGGGTCCCGGGGTTGCCGTGCCGGAACGTTTTTTCCTGGCATCGCTGCTGGAAGAGGCCGGTTTCCTCTTCTCTCGGTACCGTCGGACCGACAGTTAGCGGAATTTACCGTTCCGCTTAGCTTCGGCTGGGCACACTTACCCCTGCAACCCCGTGGAAGCGCGGGGAAGGATGGTTTCAGCAAACGACCGTCGACGGTCGAGCCGGCGGTCGACGAGACGAAGAAGCGGAAGGGCGCCTGTCGTGTTCACAAGCGTTTTGATGATCGAGAAGCCGCTCACTCCCGAGGACGTGGACTTCGTCACCACGCTTCACGGCGAGGAGCGGATCTCGTTCGTCGTTCTGTTGCAGCCGCGCGGTGACCAGGCCGATGTTCTGCTGCGCGCGATCGACGACGTGGCGATGGGAGAGCTGAAGGAAGCGGTGCGCGAAGGGGAGGAGCCGGAGGGCAGCGAGGCCCGTGAACCCGCCGAGATCGGCCTGGAGTACTCCCTACGGGCTCTGCGCCAGGCGGGCTCCGAAGCCGTCGGACAGGTGGTCGAGGATCACCCTCTGGACAAACTGACGACCGTCGTCGAGGAGGCGGGCGCGGACGAGGTCATCGTCCTGACGGCCCCGCACTACGTGGAGGAGTTCTTCCACCGCGACTGGGCCTCCCGGGCCCGCCACAAGGTGGGCGTCCCGGTGCTCAAGCTCTTCGCACACAGCGAATAGGCTGGGCTCGCGGCCCGGAGTGGCACCGGGCCCGCGGACGCAGCGCACACCCCAGAGGAGCACAGATGGCACCCGGCATTCCCGCCGCCATGGAACGACCCCACTTCATCGGCATCGGCGGCGCCGGAATGTCGGGCATCGCGAAGATCCTCGCCCAGCGGGGCGCGAAGGTGGCGGGCAGCGACGCCAAGGAGTCCGCCACCGCCGAGTCGCTGCGGGCGCTGGGGGCGACCGTGCACATCGGGCACGAGGCCGGGCACCTGGCCGAGGACGCGTCCTGCGTGGTCGTCTCCAGCGCCATCCGCGCCGACAACCCCGAGCTGCTCCGGGCGAACGAGCTGGCCGTCCCGGTCGTCCACCGCTCGGACGCCCTGGCCTCCCTGATGAACGGCCTGCGGGCCATCGCGGTGGCCGGCACGCACGGCAAGACGACCACCACCTCCATGCTGGCCGTCGCCCTCTCCTCGCTGAGCCTGGCCCCCTCGTACGCCATCGGCGGCGACCTGGAGGGCCCCGGCACCAACGCCACGCACGGCGAGGGGGACATCTTCGTCGCGGAGGCGGACGAGAGCGACCGCAGCTTCCAGAAGTACGACCCCGAGGTCGCGATCGTCCTCAACGTCGAGCTGGACCACCACGCGAACTACGCCTCGATGGACGAGATCTACGACTCGTTCGAGACCTTCGTCGGCAAGATCGTCCCCGGCGGCACGCTGGTCATCTCCGCCGACCAGCCCGGCGCGGTCGAGCTCACCCGCCGGGTCCGTGACCTCGCCGACCTCAAGGTCGTCACCTACGGCTCCGCCGAGGACGCCGACGTACGCGTCCACAAGGTCACCCCGCGCGGCCTGACCAGCGAGGTCACCGTCCTCCTCAACGGGAAGTTCCTCACCTTCACGGTCTCGGTCCCCGGCGCCCACTACGCCCACAACGCGGTCGCCGCGCTCGCCGCCGGGGTCGCCCTCGGCATCCCGGCGCACAACCTGGCCTCCGCCCTCGGCAGCTACACCGGGGTCAAGCGCCGCCTCCAGCTCAAGGGCGAGGCGGCGGGCGTGCAGGTCATCGACTCGTACGCGCACCACCCCACCGAGATGACCGCCGACCTGGAGGCCATGCGCGGCGCGGCCGCCGACGCCCGCATCCTGGTCGTCTTCCAGCCGCACCTGTTCTCCCGTACACAGGAGCTGGGCACCGAGATGGGCCAGGCCCTCGCGCTGGCCGACGCCTCCGTGGTCCTGGACATCTACCCGGCCCGAGAAGACCCGATCCCCGGCATCACCAGCGCCCTGATCATCGACGCGGCGAAGGCGGCGGGCGCCGAGGTCACCGCCGTCCACGACCAGGCCGACGTACCCGCGGCGATCGCGGGAATGGCGAAGCCCGGCGATCTCGTTCTCACCATGGGAGCGGGCGACGTCACCGACCTCGGCCCGCGCATCCTGGACCACCTGTCGAGCGCCCGGTAGCCGAGAGGCGACCGGAGCGACCGACCACCTGTCGAGCTGAGGAGCGAGCCGTGCCGTACGACGTCGAGAAGCCGGACGAGCAGTGGCGGGAAGAGCTGAGCCCCGCCGAGTACGCGGTGCTGCGCCAGGCCGGCACCGAGCCCGCCTTCCGTGGTGAGTACACGGACACCAAGACGGCGGGCGTCTACTCCTGCCGGGCCTGTGGGGCGGAGCTGTTCCGCTCCGACACCAAGTTCGAGTCGCACTGCGGCTGGCCGTCCTTCTACGACCCGAAGGACACCGACGCGGTCGAGCTCATCCAGGACCGCAGCCACGGCATGGTCCGCACCGAGGTGCGCTGCGCCCGCTGCGGCTCGCACCTGGGCCACGTCTTCGAGGGCGAGGGCTACCCCACTCCGACGGACCAGCGTTACTGCATCAACTCGATCTCGCTGACCCTGGCGCCGGACGAGAGCTGAGCCGTACGCCGACGGAGCCTACGCCTACAGCACGGAACGCGAAGATGCCCGCACAGGGAGACCTGTGCGGGCATCTTCCGCGTTCGCTTCCCGGCGCCGCTCCGGCCGTCCGCCGGAGCGCCGGGGTCACCGCCGTCCGCGCAGCCGTCCGAGCAGGCCGCGAGCCTGGGCGCGCTTGCGGGGGTCGGCCGCGGCGCGCCGGGCCGACGCGATGGTCCGCCGGCCCTGGGGGCTGCGGGTGAACTGGGTGATGCGGGCGATCAGGCGGGACATGGTTCCTCCTCGGTGGCGTCTGCCTCTCGCCTACCCCGTAAACGCCCGGTCGCACGCTCCCGGTGCCTTCACCGACGCGCACCTCACTCCTGGCCGTGGTCCTCGGCCGCCTCCGACCGCAGCAGCGGGTGGATGACCCCCGGGAAGACGGTCGCCTGCACGACCTCCTCGGCCGCCCCGCCCTTGACGACGGTCTCGGCGACGCCCCAGGGCCGCCCGGCCAGGTGGACGGTGATCGTGTACGAGGAGGAGCAGCCGGTGCACTCGTAGCGGTCGGCCCAGATCTCGACCTCGGTGGTGGAGCCCGGGTAGCGCTTCACGTGGCGGTGGCGGGCGTGGCAGTGGCCGCAGGTCTCGCCCGGCTCGCAGGTCCCGCCGCAGGGACAGGGCACGTCGAGCGAATCGGCGGGCGTCCAGCGCTGTACTAGGACGGCGTCGCGGGTGGCGGCGGTGTCCTTCATGGCCTTGAGATTGCGGGCGGCGACGTTGTACGACTCGCCGGTGGCGGCCATCCGGTCGCGGATGACGTCCTTGCGTCCACGGTTGGTCGTCATGGTGGGGCGGGTCCTCCTGGGTCTGGGTGCACGCAGCCCGTCAGGAGGCTCACGAGTCGTACGGATCTCCCTTTACGGTACCGGCCCGGCCCGGACGCTCCCGCCTCCCCCGTGCGGCGGAGGCGGATCATCACGCGGCGGGACGTGCCGGGCCGGGCGGTGCGGGAGGTTCGGGTCATGACGACGAACTCCACCCCGCCCGCCCCAGGGGAGCTGCCGCCTCCGCGGTGGGCGGTACGAGCCGCGCATGTCGTGGCCTGGTCGACCGTCCCCTCCGGGGTGTGGCGGATCGCGCTCGTGCTGGGGGTGCCGGTGGGAGTGATGGAGCGGGAGGAGTTCCTCGCCGGGTTCCCCGGCCACTCGCCGCTGGTCGCGATGGTCGGCGGCCTGCTGACCGCCCCCAGCCCGGACCCCGGCATATCGGCGGGGGAGATCCTCTTCGTCGCCTCGTACGCCCCGCTCCTGCTCTGGGGCCGCTGCTGGCGGCGGTGACCTGGTCGTACCGCCGACGCCACCGGGTACGGGCGGGGGCGTGACCGGGCCCGGACCGGCGCGGGTACCGTGCCCGCATGTGCATATCGACAGGTGAGGCGGCGTTCTCCGGCACGATCCTGTACTGCGGGCGCCACCACCACGGCGAGCACGGCCTCATCCACGTCCTGGGCTACCAGAACACGGCGGTCAACCTGGCGGACGGCCCCAACGCCATGCTGCTGCACGTGCCCACCAGGCAGCTCACACCGGACCACTTCCTCTCGGCGGGGCGCTCCGGCGATGTCCTGCGCCGCATGGTCTCCGCCGTGGAGGACGCCGCAGCGGCGGCCGACGGCATCGCGTGGATGGGCGCGGAACCGCGGGCGGCCGTCCAGGTCTTCGACCATGACGTCTACACGGTGCTCCTGGCGGACGACCCCACCGCGATCCCGGCCGCACTGTGGCAGGTGCCGCCGCAGCGGCGGCCCGATCTCGACCCGGAGCTCCTGCACTTCTACGCGGAGCACTTCCCGGACCACACCATCGTCGTGTGCTGCTTCGACAACGCGGAGGCGCGAAGGGCCAAGCCCCTGCTGCTCTGGTACCAGCCCCTGGACCCCGACCGGCTGACCGTGCCGGCCCTGGACAGCCACACCGGCAAGGCACCGGACCTCGACGCCGCCGTGCCGGTGGACCACTGGGTGCTGTTCTCCACGGACGAGGGCCCCGCCGACTGGGGCGCGCCCGTCGCGTACTCCGGGGGCATGCGCCACAGCCTGCGCGAGTTCCTTCCCGCAGCGGTCATCGGGCGGCAGTACGGAGACGGGCAGACGCTGCCGAACGGGGACTTCACCATCAGCCATGGTGACCTGCTCGGCGGCGACCCGGACCGGATCGAGCGCTTGCGGCCGACCCGGCGTTGACTGCTGCTCAGCTCTGGACGGCGTACGAGAGGAAGCGGGTCCAGGAGGCGGGGGTGAGGGCGAGCTGGGGGCTCTCGTCGAGCTTGGAGTCGCGGACGTGGACGGTCGAGGGGCAAGTGGCGACCTCGACGCAGTCGTCACCTGAGCTGCCGCTGTAGCTCGACTTGTGCCACTCCAGGGCGACCTCCACGCAGGAGTCGCCGGAACCGCTGCTGTAGCTGCTCTTGAACCAGGCCAGGGGTGTGGTGCTCATCTCGCTCCTCGCATCCGCCGCAGCAGGCTCTGGGAGTCGTCCAACGAGAGAGCCTGTGAACGCATACTGGCACACCGCATCTGGATCACGCTGATCACTTTGGGGTCGGCGATGAACTGGCCGTACATCTGTCCTTCGGAGTAGGCGTACCACTGGTGATCTGGTGTCTCCAACAGCCGCATCGGTCCGTCCAGTCCAGCGTGGTGATGCCGTACCAGCGGCATGATCTGAATCTCGACGTTGCGTAGCTCTGACAGGGCGAGGATGTGGTCGATCAACTCGCGTGTGACCTCCTCACCTCCCAAGTCCCGCAGCAGCAGGTGTTCTTCGAGGATGAAAGTGAAGGCGGTGTTGGGTCGGTCGTGCAGCAGTTGCTGACGCTCCAACCGGGCTGCGAGCTGTGCCTCGACCTGCTCGTCAGTGAGTGGCGGCAACCGGTCCGCGAACAACGTCCGGGCGTACGCGGCCGTCTGCAACAGCCCCGGAATCAACCGGCACTCGTACGTGTACAGGCTCAGCGCCGACAGCTCCAGCTCCGCCCATTGCCGGAACCAACTCGCCAGCCCCTTCCGCCGCGTCAGATGCTTCGCCGCCGCCAGGATCACCCCGAACGCGTCCAGGATGCTGTCCGCCCGCTCCGCGAAGTCCGGTGGCGGCAGGCGGCGGCCCTGCTCGATGGAGGCGACGGTCTCGGCGGAGTACCCGACGAGCGGGGCGAACTGTTCCTGCGTCAGGCGTGCCCGCTTGCGGAAGGTCTTGACGACCTCTCCGAACATCTTGAGGCTGTACTGCGGTTCGGGCTCGGCGCTGCGCCCGCTGCCGTTGCCGAAGGTCCCGTGGATCGGGCTGTCCATGCTGTCCGTGCCGTGCGTCATGTAAACGGCCACCTCCCCGTGCGCCTGTCCTGGTTCGCGACCCGTCCATGCTCACGGAACGTGACCCGTACCGTCTACCCTTCGCGCCCGTACGCTGACGCAGCGTACGGGTTGCTGACCTGGTGAGTGAGGCCCGCGCCTCGGAATCTGGGGGCATGGAAGCGCCTACGACGACCCAACCTCCCGTAACCGTACGTGTGTTCAACCGGCAATTCGTGTCGGAACCACGCGGCGCCCGGCTCGCCCGCCGCGTCGGTCTGCACAAGCTGCACACCTGGGGCATCCCGTATCTCAGTGACGCCTCGGAGTCGGCGGCCCTGATCATCGGGGAGCTGACGGCCAACGCGGTGACGCACGGCCGCGTCGCCGGCCGCAACTTCGAACTGCGCCTGTCGCACATGCCCGGCGACCCGGAAACGCCGGGCCTCCTGCGGATCGAGGTCTCCGACACCCGGGGCGAGCGCCGACCGCCGGGGCCCGGCGAGGTCACGGCCCCGGCGGACGGCTCCGACAGCGGGCGCGGGCTGCTGATCGTGGAGGCCCTGGCGGACCGCTGGGCGGTGCTCGACCGGAGCCCGGGCAAGACGGTCCGGGCGGAACTGGACCTGCTGTATTGAGGAGCGGAGCCGGACGTGCGGCCGATGCGCTCCCGCGCTGTTCTGCCACTGGCAGAACAGCGGCCGGACCGGGCTCGACGGTCGGTACGGTCCCGTCTTATGACGGCGAAGACAGCGATGACAGCGGTGACGACGCGTACGGTCGAGTATCCGGCCGACGGTTTGACGATGGTCGGGTACCTCGCGCTCCCGGCCGGTGCCGGCCGCCGGCCGGCGGTGCTGATCGGGCCGGAGGGCATGGGGCTCAGTGACGTCGAGCGCCGCCGCGCCGACGCGCTGGCCGAGCTGGGCTACGTCACGCTGGCCTTCGACCTGCACGGCGGGCGCTACCTGGGTGATCCGGAGGAGATGCTGGCCCGTTGCCTGCCGCTCCTGGCTGACCCGGACCGGATGCGGGGCATCGGCCACGCGGCGCTCGACGTGTTGCGCGCCGAACCGCGGACCGACCCCGACCGGATCGCCGCCGTCGGCTACGGCACCGGGGGAGCCATCGGGCTGGAACTCGGGCGCGACGGTGTCGACCTGCGTGCGATCGGGACAGTCAACGCGACGACCACGGGCCGACCGGGCGAGGCGGCGAACATCCGCTGCCCGGTGTGGGCCGGGGTCGGGTCGGAGGATCCGATCATGTCGCCCGAGCAACGGAACGCGTTCACCGCCGAGATGCAGGCCGCGGGCGTCGACTGGCGCCTCACGGTCTACGGCGGAGCCTTGCACGCCTTCCACCACCCGACGGTCGACCACGCCACGGTCCCCGGCGTCGGCCACCACCCCCGGCACGCGCGACGCGCCTGGCGCGACGTCGTCGACCTGCTCGCCGAGTGCGTGCCGGTGGCGGACGAGCCGGGGGCGTGACCCAGGGGCTGGTGGGCTATGCGGGGCCGCGCAGCGAATGGATCATGCGCCGGAGGGCCCGGAACGCGCTTTCCCGCTCGTTCTCGGTCATGCCGGCCAGCATTCTGACCTCGACGGCCCTGACCGCCGCGGACGCCTTTTCCAGGCTCTGTCGTCCACGGGGTGTGAGCTGTGCGGGAAGAACCTTCCCCACTGCCGCCTCGGCGGGCCTGGTCACGTAGCCGTCCCGCTCCAGGGCCTGGAGCAGCACGTTCATCGACTGCCGTGTCACGAACGCGCCGCGCGCGAGCTCGGAGTTCGACATGCCCGGCCGTTGCGCCAGCAGTTCGAGGCAGGAGTAGTGCGTCACGGTCATCCCGAGGGGGCGCAGGACCTCCTCCATGGCTACCCGCAGGGCGGTCGAGGCCTCTTTCAGCAGGTAGCCCAGTGAGGTGTCCAGGTCGACGCCGGCGTCTCTTTTGCTCATGTCAGGAGTCTGACATACAGTGGTTCGTGTCAGGAATCTGACACGAAGCGAAGGAGTGTCACCATGCCCGCCACCGGTCCCGACTTCATCTCGTTCCAGGCGCGCGACCTGGCCGCCTCGCAGGCGTTCTACGAGCAGTACCTCGGCCTCGTCCGCTCACCGGCCGGACCTCCGCACGCCGTCGTCTTCGAGACGAAGCCGATCACGTTCGCCCTGCGCGAGGTCATTCCCGGGACGGATCTCGCGTCGGTCGCCCAGCCCGGTATCGGCGCCGCGATCTGGCTCCACGCCACGGACGTCCAGGCCATCCACGACGCGCTCGCCGCCGACGGCCACTCCATCGTCTCGGCGCCGATCGACGGCCCCTTCGGCCGGACATTCACCTTCGCGGACCCGGACGGCTACCACGTCACGCTGCACGACCGCACCTGACGCGGGCGGCTGACCGAAACGCACGAGCGGTGTCCGGCGGTGCGACTTTCGGCGGACTCGGGAGTCCGTCCGGGGGCAACCCGCTTGCCCCCGGGCTCACCCCCGCCGCACCCGCCCCGCGATCCGGCGGCCCAGACGGCCCAGCGTGCTCGAACGGTTCCAGGTGCGGAAGGCCTCGGCCCGGCCGCTGCTGCCCGTGCGGCCCACCGTCGCCTCGACCTCCGCGACGTCCTCGGCCGACATGGCGCGGACGGCCGGGCGCAGGACCTCGTCCAGGAGGGCGGCGGCCACCGGGGGCCAGGTCCTGCCCGCGTGCGGGTGGGCCGTCCAGACGGTGAAGCAGTCCGCCGCGTAGGCGGGCTGGGTGCGCAGCCGGGTCCGTACCGTCTCCGACCGGGCGGTGCGGTCGTACGCGGCGATCAGCTCCGTGTCGTCGCCGTGGACGAAGTCGTACAGCTCGGCCCCCGGGCGGTCCGGGGCCAGCAGCCGTTCGACCAGGGCCGCGTGGGCCCGCTCCCGCAGTGCCGGTTCGACCGGTTCCGCCTGGGCGCACAGGGTGCGGACCGTCTCCGCCCAGCCGGGTTCCGGTGCGCCCGTGCGCAGTTCGCGGACCAGGTCCAGCAGCAGGAGGCCCGCCCGCTCCCGGCCGCCGATCTCCCCGGGGAAGCCGCGCAGCAGGTCGTGGGCGAGGGCCGCAGCCTCGTCGGTTCTCGCGGGGGACGGGCCGGTGGCGGGCGGCTCTGCGGCGGGCGCGCCCAGTGCCGCGTCGACCAGGCGGGCCCACGTACCGGCCACGCGGTGCGAGTCCGAGGTGGCCGCGTCCAGCAGGAGGCGGGCCTCCTCGACCGTCGGGGCCCGGTCCTCCCACACCAGGCCCACCGCCGTCCGCAGCACCAGCGGCTCGGCGAAGGGGGAGAGGCCGGCCGCCCGCAGCACCCGGTGCCACACCGCCGCCCGGTCCCCGCCCAGCGTCGCCATCGCCCCCGGCACCTCGGCGCACATCCGCAGGTGCGGCAACGCCTGCGTCCCCGTGAACGGCAGCGCCACCCGCTCCAGGAATCGGGCCACCCCTCCGGGGTCCTGCGGGGCGATCCGGTCCAGCGCGCCCAGCAACGCGGTCCGCACCTCGAACTGCTCGTCCAGCAGCTCCAGCAGGGCGGGGGCGAAGTCCGGCGTGTCCGTTCCTCCCTCTGCCGCCGCCTCCGTGAGCAGAGCCGGTGCCAGGCGGTCCACGATCCCCGGCAGCGCATCCGTGCCGTCCACGCCCAGCAGCTTGGCCACCCGCAGCAGTTGTACGGTTCGTGCCACCGAACGGGTCCCGGCCGTATCGCCCAGCTCGGTCAGGATCTCCGGGGCGAGCCGCTCCGCGACCGCCGCGCCCTCCGGCCCCGCGAACGCGTCCCGGCGCGGCAGCTCCAGTGAGCCGTTCCCGCCCCGTACCGCCTCCGTCACCAGCATCGCCGCGAGCGGAGCGGTCACGGCTGCGGGGCAGCGGCCCTCCAGTGCGCCGAACAGCCGTCCCGCCGCGTCGAATTCGGGTCCCGTACGGTCGTCGATGCCGGGGGAGGTGAGAGCCTCCACCAGCTGGCCCGTCCGTTTGGCGTCCAGGGCGTACGGACGGTCCGCCGCCCAACCGGCCGCCGCCGTACGCTCGTCCGGCCCGAGCGTGATCCCCGCGCACAGGGCCGTCACGGCCAACGGGCCTGCCGCGAAGGGCTCCCCGGGCAGTTCCCGGGCCTCCCGGAACAGCTCCGGCGACCGGCTCCGCCAGACCCGTGCCGCCGTCGCCGCCCACGCGTCGTCCGTACCGCCGGCCGACGGGGGCTGCCCCGCGCAGACATGCACCCGCAGGCCCGCCGCGCGGGCCGCCTCCGCGTCCTCGGGCAGCACCCCCACCACCCGCGCCGCCGAACTCCCCGGCCGCCGGGTGTACGTGGTGAACGTCAGCCGCTCCGCGCTCTCCCTCGGCAGGGTCACGGACGCCAGCCCCAGCCACCGGGCCACGTCCGCGCACTGCCGCTCCACCAGGACCACCGGCCGCCCGCCGGACTCCGTCGGCTCGCTCGCCCGGCGCAGATCCGCCAGTACGGCAGCGAGCCAGGGCCCGCGCGACACGGCGAAGTCGTCCAGACCCTCCGAGACCGCCGTCGGTCCCGGCGGCAGCGTCAGCGGGTCCGGTATCGCGCCCCCGGGCGTCACCGCCACCCAGTGCGGCGACCGCCACGCCTCGACCGGCAGCCGGTCGCCCGGCAGCGGCACCCCTGGCGGCAGATGCACCGCGTGCGCGTGGAACCGTACCCCCTGCCCCGCACCGCCGGCCGAGTCCCGTACCGGGGCCGAACGGGACACCAGACGGCTGCCGTCGGAGAGGGCGGCGTACGTGAACGACTGCGGGAGCGAGCGTAGTTCGCTGTCGGACGGGTGGTCGGGAACGCCGTCGGGAAGCTCGTGGCGCAGCAGGGGCTCGATCTCCGCCAGCAGGGCCCCGGACACCCCGGGGCCGACCGCCGTGAACCGGCCCGCCGCTCCCTCGTCCCCCGGCGCGGCGGAGGTGTAGTGCACCTGTGCAAGGCTCATCTGTCGGCCCTCTTCGTCCTGCCGCGCCCGGTCCCCGTGCCCACCCCGTACGGCTGGGTCGGGGGAGAAGTCCGCAGCCGCGGGGGCGACGTTATCAAGGACGGGGAGGTAATCCCTACGCTGCGTCAGGTGCTGGCCCGAGGGCGGCCGGACCAGGTTGACCGCATGGACGATGTGAGGCTTTCGGCGGGCGTCATCGACTACCGCGACACCGGTGGTGACGGGCCCGTCGTGGTCCTCCTGCACGGCGTGGCCATGAACGGTTCGCTGTGGGACGAGGTCGTCGCCGGGCTCGGCGACGGGGTGCGGTGCATCGTGCCGACCCTGCCGCTCGGCGGGCACCGCAGGCCCATGGACGCCGGGGCCGACCTGTCCGTCCTCGGGGTCGCGCGGCTGGTCGCCGAACTCCTGGAGGCCCTCCGGCTGGAGGACGTGACGCTGGTGATGAACGACTGGGGCGGCGCCCAGGCCTTGGTCGCGGACGGGCGGGCCGACCGGATCGGCCGGCTCGTCATCACCTCCTGCGAGGCGTTCGACAACTATCCGCCCGGACTGCCCGGGCGGAACCTCGCCGCCTTCGCCAGGCTGCCCGGAGGGCTCCGGGCAGTCTTCTCCCCGCTCCGGCTGAAGCCCGCCCGGCGGCTGCCCATGACCTGGGGGTGGATGAGCAAACGGCCCGTCCCGCACGCCACGATGGACGACTGGTTCCGGCCGCTGCTGACCTCGGCCGAGATCCGGTGCGATCTGCGCGCCTATGTCCTCGGCGTACCGGAGAAGGCCGAACTCCTGCGCTGGACCGAGGAACTGCGCACCTTCGGCCGGCCCGCGCTGGTGGTCTGGGCGGCCGAGGACCGGGTCATGCCGCCGGACCACGGGCGACGCCTCGCCGACATCCTCCCGCAGGGACGGCTGGTGGAGGTGGCCGACAGCTGCACGCTCATTCCCCAGGACCGGCCGGACGCGCTCGTCGAGCACCTCCGTGGCTTTCTGGCGGAGACCGGCTGAGCAGGAGCCGAGACGGCTCCGGGTGCGTCACGTCCTCCGGCGACGGCCCGCCCGACCGGTCGGCTCTCACCGCCGCGAGCGCCGCCGCCCGGTACGAGGGGGTCTCGCGCTCCTACGCCTTCGACGACGAGCGCCGGCAGCTCGTCGGCCGGGACGCCCACATGTACCGGGTGGAGGAGCACAGCCTCCGCTGCCTCGGCCCCGCTCCGGAGCCGAAGAGCTGAGGCGCGGGTCGCTCACCGCCGTCGAGGTGAAGAGGGCCGAGCCCGGCCGCCCCGCTTCCCGGGCCCCACGGGGAGGTCCGGGAGGCGTCCGGCGGCAGCGGGCGGTGAAGCCCCGGCCAGGTGTGAAGATCTCCTGCGGCGGCGCTTAAGAAATCCTCGATGGACCGGGGACCCCGCCGTACGGCAGCCTTCTCGGTGACGGCCGGGGACGCCGCGTGGAGCTTTCCGAGATGCTCCGTCCCGTCCCGCCGAACCCCCACCATGGGGGGTGACACCCAGGACCACCCCGGGCCACAGGGTCCTCCGACATGCCCCGCGGCCCGGGGTATTCACTCGCGTACCGACGTCAGGGAGCCACAGCCGTGAAGGCACTCGTCAAGCAGAAGGCCGAGCCCGGACTGTGGCTGATGGACGTGCCGGAGCCGGAGTACGGCCCCACCGACGTCCTGATCAAGGTCCTGCGCACCGGCATCTGCGGCACCGACCTGCACATCCGCGCCTATGACGGCTGGGCCCAGCAGGCGGTCACCACCCCGCTGATCCTCGGCCACGAGTTCGTCGGCGAGGTCGCCGCGACCGGCTCCGACGTCGCGGACATCGCCACCGGCGACCTGGTCAGCGGCGAGGGCCACCTCGTCTGCGGCAAGTGCCGCAACTGTCTCGCCGGCCGCCGCCACCTCTGCCGCTCCACGATCGGCCTCGGGGTCGGCCGCGACGGGGCGTTCGCGGAGTACGTCGTCCTGCCCGCCTCCAACGTGTGGGTGCACCGGGTCCCCGTCGACCTCGACATCGCGGCGATCTTCGACCCGTTCGGCAACGCCGTGCACACCGCGCTCTCCTTCCCGCTGGTCGGCGAGGACGTCCTGATCACCGGCGCGGGCCCGATCGGCATCATGGCCGCCGCCGTCGCCCAGCACGCGGGCGCCCGCAACGTCGTCATCACCGACGTCAGCGAGGCCCGCCTCGCCCTGGCCCGCAAGGTCGGCGTCAGCCTCGCCCTGAACGTCGCCGACCGCACCATCGCGGACGGGCAGCGCGAACTCGGCCTGCGCGAGGGCTTCGACATCGGCCTGGAGATGTCCGGCCGCCCCGAGGCGATGCGCGAGATGGTCGCGAACATGACGCACGGCGGCCGGATCGCCATGCTCGGCCTGCCCGCCGAGGAGTTCGCCGTCGACTGGGCCCGCATCGTCACCTCGATGATCACCATCAAGGGCATCTACGGCCGCGAGATGTTCGAGACCTGGTACGCCATGTCCGTCCTGCTGGAGGGCGGCCTCGACCTGGCCCCCGTGATCACCGGCCGGTACGGCTTCCGCGACTTCGAGGCCGCCTTCGACGACGCGGCGAGCGGCCTCGGCGGCAAGGTCATCCTCGACTGGACCGCCTGACCGCCTCCCACCTGGCCCGTTACCTGATCTCCTAAGGAATCCGCATGTTCGACTCCGTACGCGACGATCTGCGCACCACCCTCGACGAGATCCGCGCCGCCGGGCTGCACAAGCCCGAGCGCGTGATCGGCACCCCGCAGTCCGCGACCGTCGAGGTCACCTCCGGCGGCCGCCCCGGCGAGGTCCTCAACTTCTGCGCCAACAACTACCTCGGCCTCGCCGACCACCCCGAGGTCATCGCCGCCGCCCACGCGGCGCTGGACCGCTGGGGCTACGGGATGGCCTCGGTCCGCTTCATCTGCGGCACCCAGGAGGTCCACAAGGAGCTGGAGCAGCGGCTCTCGGCCTTCCTCGGCCAGGAGGACACGATCCTCTACTCCTCCTGCTTCGACGCCAACGGCGGAGTCTTCGAGACCCTGCTCGGCCCCGAGGACGCGGTCATCTCCGACGCCCTCAACCACGCCTCCATCATCGACGGCATCCGGCTCTCCAAGGCCAAGCGCCACCGTTACGCCAACCGCGACATGGCCGAACTGGAGACGCAGCTCAAGGAGGCGTCCGGCGCGCGCCGCCGCCTCATCGTCACCGACGGCGTCTTCTCCATGGACGGGTACGTCGCCCCGCTCCAGGAGATCTGCGACCTGGCCGACCGCTACGACGCCATGGTCATGGTCGACGACTCGCACGCCGTGGGCTTCGTCGGCCCCGGCGGTCGCGGCACGCCCGAGCTGCACGGCGTGATGGACCGGGTCGACATCATCACCGGCACCCTCGGCAAGGCGCTCGGCGGAGCCTCCGGCGGTTACGTCGCGGCCCGCGCGGAGATCGTCGCCCTGCTGCGCCAGCGCTCGCGCCCGTACCTCTTCTCCAACACCCTCGCCCCGGTCATCGCCGCCGCCTCCCTCAAGGTCATCGACCTGCTGGAGTCCGCCGGGGACCTGCGCGAGCAGCTCGCCGCCAACACCGAGCTGTTCCGCAGCCGGATGACCGCCGAGGGCTTCGACATCCTGCCCGGCGACCACGCCATCGCCCCCGTCATGATCGGCGACGCGGGCAAGGCGGGCCGGATGGCGGAACTGCTCCTGGAGCGCGGTGTGTACGTGATCGGCTTCTCGTACCCCGTGGTCCCGCAGGGCGCGGCCCGTATCCGCGTCCAGCTCTCGGCCGCGCACTCCACCGCCGATGTGAACCGCGCCGTGGACGCGTTCGTCGACGCCCGGGCCGCGCTGGAGGCGGAGTCCGCCTGACCCGCCGACCGGGTCGGTGGTTCCGCCACCACCTGGGACAATGGGCACATGATCGATGCGCGGCGGCTGCGAATCCTCCGTGCGGTGGCCGACCACCGCACGGTGACCGCGGCCGCCGCCGCGTTGTACCTGACCCCTTCCGCCGTCTCCCAGCAGCTCGCCGCCCTGGAGCAGGAGACCGGCCACCGCCTCGTCGAACGCGGGGCGCGCGGCGCCCGGCTCACCGCCGCCGGGGAGATCCTGCTCAGCCACACCAACCTGGTCCTCGCCCAGCTGGAGCGGGCCGAGGCGGAGCTGGCCGACTACAGCGCGGGCGTCGCCGGTACGGTCACGGTCGCCGCGTTCGCCACCGGCATCGGCCTCGTCCTCGCCCCCGCCCTCACCGAGCTGGCCCGCACCGCGCCCGGCATCCGGGTCAAGGTCCAGGACGCGGAGGGCGACGCCAGCGTGCCGATGGTCCTGGACCGGCAGGTCGATGTGGCGGTGGCCGTCGAATACCGGGGCGCGCCCGCCGAGGACGACCGCCGGCTCACCCGCGTCCCGCTGTACTCGGAGCCGTTCGACGCCGTGCTCCCCGTGGGCCACCGCCTCGCGGACCAGGCCCAGGTGGCCGTCGCGGACCTGGCGAAGGACCCGTGGATCGGCCCCTACCCGGGCAACCCCTGCCATGACGTGGTGGTCCTGGCCTGCGAGTACGCCGGTTTCGCCCCGCGCCTCGATCACTCCTCGGACGACTTCCACGCGGTGGTCGCCCTGGCCGGGGCGGACGCCGGGGTGGCGCTGGTGCCCCGTTCGGCGCTGCGCGGGATGGAGCTGACCGGCGTCGTGGTCCGCCCGGTCGAGGGCAGCGCCCCCACCCGCCGGGTCTTCGCCGCCGTACGCCAGGGGGCCGAAGGCCATCCGCTGATCCGGCCGGTGCTGGACGCGATGGAGGCGGTGGCCGTACGCGAGGCGGGGCTGGCCGCCCGGTCGTGACCTCACGGCCGCGCCCGGTCGTGACCCCGGGGCCGCAGGGCCCCGCAGACTCCCGGGCTCAGGCCCGGAGGGTCCCGCCCCGGCTGAGGGCGGACGCCCCCGGACCGCCGGAACCCGCTCAGGCAACCCGTGGCACCGTGCGCCGGAACCTCCGCCGCCGCCCCGACGGACCCGCTCCGGGCTGCCCCGGATCGTAGGCGATCTGCCAGCAGACCAGCGCCACCAGGATCCAGATCGTCGCCCAGGCCGGCAACGCCACCCCGAGCGGGGCCAGCGCGATCGACACCGCCGCGCACGGCAGCGCCCACCCCAGGAGCCAGACCCGGTCGGACCGGTCCGCGAGCGGCAGCGCCGCCACCGAACCGGCCGCGAAGTACCCGGCCATCGCCCCGCACAGCAGCCAGTGCTGCCCCTTCGGCAGCACATCGTCGACATGTGCGACGGCCGAGCCCAGCGCCGTCGCCAGCGCGACCAGGAAGCCGGTCATCACCGCGTGCAGCAGCATCGCCAGCCTCGGCGCGAGCGCTCCCTTGCGCAGATGGGGGATGCCGTTGGTGCCGTAGAGCAGGCTCAGCGCGCAGATCGCGGCCAGCAGCCCGAACGCCCCGAGGCCGGTGGCGGCGAGCGGCCCGTCCCAGTCGTCGCGCTCGGACGCCGCGTCGATGATCTGGATGACACCCTCGCCCAGCACGATGATCACGTACAGCCCGAGGCGCTCGCCCATGTGCGCGGTGTCGATCCGTGACTCGCCGAGCCGGGGCGGTTCGGCGACCGGACCGTGCGCGGGACCCGGCGGCGGGCGGCCGTCGCGGCGGCGCGCGGCCCGCTCGCCCGCCCGCCGCAGGGTGCGCTCCCGGGTGGAGACCAGCAGGGTGGCGATGTCCAGGGCGATGCCGAGCGCCCAGAGCCAGTAGCGCAGCGGGGTGTCCACGAAGAGCGAGACGAGCCACGGCACCGCGCCCGCGCCGAACTGGGCCAGCGGCCAGTCCACCACGATGCTGCCCCGCCGCCAGACCTGGCCCGCCTGCCACCGCAGCGCCACATAGGCGATGACGAAGGCGGTCGCGTGGCTCGACTGGACCGTGTGCACGGAGGCGGCCATCACGGCCATGCCGAACATCGCGATCAGCAGCGTACGGACCCGGGTCTCGGAGGCCGCGATGTCCCCGTAGACGGCGAACCCGGCCCAGGTGGTCCAGAAGGCCAGGTAGACCACCGCGTACAGGGCGAGGTCCGCCGTCCGGGGGCCGTCGTGCAGCAGCCGGGCCAGTTGCCCCGCCCCGGCGACGACGACGAGGTCGAAGAACAGCTCGTTCCAGCCCGCGTGCCGCTCGGCCGGTACGGCGCTCCCCGTGGACTCCTTGGCCTCCATGGACCCATGGTCATCGGACGGTGGCCGGTCGCGCCCCGGCTGTGGGCCGAATGCCGAGGCCCGGGTGTCCGGACCGGACACCCCCGGTTGACCGGCCGGGGGCGTCCGCCCTCACGACGGGAGTACGGCGGGCCGGGGCTCGGCCGATTCCGCCGGGGGCTTCGCCCGGCCCGCACCCCGCAGCCAGGCGAGGGAGAAGACACCGGCCGCGGCCATGACGACGGCCGCGCCGACCGCCGCGAAGTTCATCCCGTGCGTGAAGGCGTCGCGCGCCGCCGCCAGGACGGCATCGGCCATCTCGTCGGGCAGCCGGGCCGCGGTGGCCGTCGCGCCGCCCAGCGTCTCGCGTGCGGCTTCGGCGTACGGCATCCCCGCGGGCAGGGCGTCGGCCATCTCCCGGCTGTAGACCGCCGCGCCGATGGATCCGAGGACGGCCATCCCCAGCGCTCCGCCGAGCTCCTGGCCCGACTCCAGCACGGCCGCCGCCGATCCCGCACGCTCCGGTGGCGCCGCGCCGAGGGCGAGTTCGGTGGCGAGGGCCATCGCGGCGACCAGGCCTCCCGCGTAGAGAGTGGCGCCGACCAGGGTGAACCAGAGCGCCGAGTCGGACCGCACCTGGGTCATCCACAGGAATCCGCAGGCGGAGACGAGGAACCCGCCGCCCATGACGTACGCGCGGTCGACGCGCTGGGCGAGCGCTGCCGCCACCGGTGCCGCGACGGCCGCGCCGACGGCCGGCACCAGACTCCACAGGGCGGCCCGGAACGGGTTCAGGCCGAGGACGGACTGCAGATACTGGGTGAGGAAGACGGCCATCCCGACGGTGGCGAACATCGCCAGGAGATTGGCGAACACCGGGCCGCCGAAGGTGCGTCGGCCGAGCAGCCCCAGGTCGATCATCGGATGCGCGAGGTGCTTCTGACGGCGTACGAAGGCGAAGCCGAGCACGAGCCCCACGCCCATCGTGGCGGCGGGCAGCGGCTCGTACCCGTGCCGGGCCCATTCCTTGACGCCGTAGATCACCAGGAGCACGGCGGCCAGGGACAGCACCGAGCTCAGCAGGTCGAAACGCTCACGCTGCGCGGACCGGAACTCCGGCACCAGGAAGGGCACCAGTACGAGCAGCAGCACCATCGCGGGCAGGTTGATCAGGAAGACCGAGCCCCACCAGAAGTGTTCGAGCAGCAGACCGCTGACCACGGGCCCCAGGGAGATGCCCGCCGTCATCACGGCGGTCCACAGGGTCACCGCCTTGCCGCGCTGTTTCGCGTCGTGGAAGAGGTTGCGGATCAGGGCAAGTGTCGAGGGCATCAGGGCGGCGCCGCCGAGACCCAGCAACGCCCTGGCCAGGATGAGGAGTTCAGCCGTGTGCGCGTAAGCGGCGAGGACCGAGGCCGCCCCGAACAGCACCGCTCCCGCGAGCACCGACGCGCGCCGGCCGATCCGGTCGCCGAGCGCGCCCATCGTGATGAGCAGCCCGGCGAGGACGAAGCCGTACATGTCGAGGATCCACAGCTGCTGCGTCGCGCTGGGTTCCAGGTCCTGGCTGACGTAGGGAATCGCGAAGTACAGGACCGAGATGTCCATCGAGACCAGAAGCAGGGGCAGCATCAGGACGCCGAGGGCGGTCCATTCCTTGCGCCCCGCGAGGCGGCCGGGTGTGTTGTTCTCCATGCACAGCAGGGAACCGGCAGGAAGGTGTACGCGGCAAACGGATACCTAGTGCACTGCCCCATGACCTGGCCCCCAGTGGCACGAACACCAGTCGAGTGCACTAGTACAGTGCGGGTATGGTCATGGAACCGCCCTACCTCCGCATCGCCGGTGATATCCGCCGGCGGATCGCCTCGGGCGAGCTCGCGCCCGGCGCCCGCGTCCCCTCCACCCGGCGTATCACCCAGGACTGGGGCGTCGCCATGGCGACCGCGACGAAGGCGCTCGCCACGCTGCAACAGGACGGTCTGGTGCGGGCCGTGCCCGGCGTCGGCACCGTGGTCGCCGCGTCGGGGAGGGAACGGGACGCGGCTCCCCACAGCCGACTCTCCCGCGACCGCGTCATCCGCGCGGCGATCGCCCTCGTCGACGCCGAAGGACTCGCGGCGCTCTCCATGCGCCGGGTCGCCACCGACTTCGGCGTCTCCACCATGGCGCTCTACCGTCACGTCCCGAGCAAGGGCGAGCTGGTACGGCTCATGTCGGAGGCGGTGTTCGACGGCGAGCCGCCGGGGCCCCGGCCCTCCGGCTGGCGCGCCCAACTGGAGCGGGAAGCGCGGTGGTTGTGGACCCGCTATCAGCGCCACCCCTGGCTGGCGCGAGCCATGGCCGCCCTCACCCGGCCGATGGCCTCGCCCCATGCGATGCGCTACACCGAGCGGGTCCTCGCCGCCCTGAAGGGCCTGGGCCTGACCCCGAACCAGATCATCCACGTCCACCTCGCCCTTCACGGATACGCCCAGGGCGTCGCGGCGGCCGTCGAGCTGGAGGCGCAGGCCCGGCAGGACACCGGCATGACTCCCGAGGAGTGGATGGCCTCCAACGAACTGCGGCTGGCGGAGATCCAGGCCGCCGGTTCCTATCCGAACCTGTCCACGCTCTTCGGCGAGGAGGAATTCGACCTCGAACTCGACACGCTCTTCGAGTTCGGGCTCGCCCGGCTGCTGGACGGGGTCGCCTCACTCATCGAGCGGTCCGGGAGCCGATGACCGTCACGGCGTGGCCGCCACGGAGTCAGCCGGCCGGCTGGAGCAGATCCCACCGGTTGCCGTACAGGTCCTCGAATACCGCGACCGAGCCGTAGGTCTCGTGGCGCGGCTCCTCCAGGAAGCGCACCCCGGCCGCGCGCATCCGCGCGTGGTCGGCCGCGAAGTCCTCGGTGTGCAGGAAGAAGCCGACCCGGCCGCCGGTCTGCGCCCCCACGGCCCCGGCCTGCGCCTCGTCCTTCGCCCGGGCCAGCAGCAGCCCCGTGCCGTCCGCCGCCCCGCGCGGGCGCACCACCACCCAGCGGGTGCCGTCGCCCCGGTCGGTGTCCTCCACCAGCTCGAAGCCGAGCGCGTCGCGGTAGAACGCGAGCGCCTCGTCGTAGTCGTGGACGACCAGGGTGACCAGGGCGATGTGGGACATGGGGGCTGCCTTCCGGAGGTTCTGCCGACGGCGGGGCTGCGCGGCGAAGAGGTTATACGTAACACTAGCGCTTCGGTCCCCGGTCGCCGGGCACAATGCGCCGCATGGACTTCGTGGACGCTACGAGCACCGTCGGCCGGGCCGCGCTGAACGACCGGGCCCGCGCCCTCGCGGACACCGGACAGCGGCGCATCCTCGGGATCGCGGGCCCGCCCGGAGCCGGGAAGTCCACTCTGGCGGACCGGCTCGTCGCGGCCCTGGACGGACGCGCCGCCCTCGTCCCGATGGACGGCTTCCATCTCGCCGCCGCCGAGCTGGACCGCCTCGGCCGCGCCGACCGCAAGGGCGCGCCGGACACCTTCGACGCGGCCGGGTACGCGGCCCTGCTGCGGCGGCTGCGGACACCGGACCCGGTGCACGCGGTCTACGCCCCGGCCTTCGACCGGTCCCTGGAGGAGCCGGTCGCCGGCTCGCTGCCCGTCCCGCCGGAGGTCCGCCTCGTCGTCACCGAGGGCAACTACCTGCTGTGCGACGACGGGCCGTGGGCCCCGGTGCGCGGACTGCTGGACGAGGTGTGGTTCCTGGATCTCGATCCCGAGGTCCGGCTACGTCGACTGGTCGACCGGCATGTGCACCACGGCAGGCTCCGGCGCGACGCGGAGGAGTGGGTGGCCCGGTCCGACGAGGCGAACGCCCGGCTGGTGGAGCGGGGCCGCGACCGGGCGGATCTGATCGTGCGGCTGCCCGACGGGCGGCGGCTGACGGCGGCCGATGTCTGAGGCCGGCCGACGGGGCTGGCGGCTGACGGCGGCCGATGCCTGACGACGGCCGACGGGACTGGCGGCTGACGGCGGCCGATGTCTGACGACGGCCGATGCCCCGGCAGACACGCGCGGCCGGAAGCCGGTCGCGACGCGTCGAGCCCTGACACGCGGCCCGAAGTCGGTCGCGTACGCCCTGCCCGGCGGGCAGGATGCTGTGTGCCGTGTCGCACCGCCAGGAGGTCCTGATGTCGAGCCCGAGCCCCTTCGCCCAGCCGTCCGCTCCGCCCTCGCCCTTCACCGTCGACGACTACCGGGCCCGGATGGCACGGGCCGCCGAGTCCGCCGCCGAGGCCGGGCTCGCCGGGGTGATCGTCGCGCCGGGCCCCGACCTCGTCCACCTCACCGGCTACAGCCCCGTGAGCACCGAGCGCCTCACCCTCCTCGTGCTGCGGGCCGGCCACGACCCGGTGCTGGTGGTCCCGACCCTGGAGGCCCCCGACGCGGCCTCCGCCACCGGAGCGCCCGCGCTGACCCTGCGGGACTGGACCGACGGCAAGGACCCGTACGAGGTGACCGCCCCGCTGCTGGCGGCCGAGGGCCGCTTCGGTGTCAGCGACAACGCCTGGGCCATGCATCTGCTCGGCCTCCAGAGGCAGTTGCCCCATACCTCCTACACCGCGCTCACCGAGGCCCTGCCGATGCTCCGCGCGGTGAAGGACGCCGCCGAGCTGCAACGGCTCGCCGCCGCCGGGGCCGCCGCCGACGCCACGTACGAGGAAATCCTCAAGGTGCGCTTCTCCGGCCGCCGGGAGGTCGACGTGGCCATGGATCTCGCCGCGCTGCTGCGGGAGTTCGGGCACTCCCAGGTGGACTTCACCGTCGTCGGATCCGGCCCCAACGGAGCCAACCCGCACCACGAGGCGGGCGAACGCACCATCGAGCGCGGCGACATGGTCGTCCTCGACTTCGGCGGCCTGAAGCACGGCTACGGCTCCGACACCTCCCGTACGGTCCATGTCGGCGAGCCCACCGCCGAGGAGCAGCGGGTCCACGACATCGTCCGCGAGGCCCAGCAGGCGGGCTGCGCCGCTGTCCGGCCCGGCGTCGCCTGCCAGGAGATCGACCGGGCCGCCCGCGCGGTGATCACCGAGTTCGGCTACGGCGACCGGTTCATCCACCGCACCGGCCACGGCATCGGCGTCACCACCCACGAGCCGCCCTACATGATCGAGGGCGAGGAGCAGCCGCTCGTCCCGGGCATGTGCTTCTCCGTGGAGCCGGGTATCTACCTCCCCGGCCGCTTCGGCGTTCGGATCGAGGACATCGTGGCGGTGACCGAGGACGGCGGACGGCGGCTCAACGCCACCGCCCGCGAACTCGCCGTCGTCGAGTAGGCCCGCCTGCCAAGGAGTTCAAGGGCGTTCAGTCGTCCGCGAGCACCACGCACGACTCCGGCGGCAGGTGCAGCACCCCGTCCGGCCCCGGAGCGTCGACCGGCTCCCAGGCCGCCAGAACCCTGCCGCCGGAACGGCGGTGGCGTCCGAGGCCGAGCGGGATCGCCGCGGGCTTGTCCGCCAGGTTCACCACGACCCGCAGGTCCCCCTGCGGTACGCGAACCACCGCGCGTCCTCGTCGAACGCGGTCTTCACCGCCGCCAGATCGGGATCGTGCAGATCGGGCAAGGTCCGCCGCAGCGCGATCAGTTCGCGGTACCAGGCGAGCAGCCGTGCGTGCGGTTCACGCTCCGGCTCGGACCAGTCGAGGCAGGACCGGCCCCGGGTCGCCGGGTCCTGCGGGTCGGGGATCTCCTCCTCCGCCCAGCCGTGCGCCCCGAACTCCCGCCGCCTGCCGTTGCGGACGGCCTCGGCCAGCTCCGGATCCGTGTGGTCGGTGAAGAACTGCCACGGGGTGCGCGCCCCCACTCCTCGCCCATGAACAGCATCGGGGTGAAGGGACCCGTCAGCACGAGCGCGGCGGCGCACGCCTGGAGACCGGGGGACAGGGAGGAGGCCAGCCGGTCGCCCAGCGCCCGGTTGCCGATCTGGTCGTGCGTCTGCGCGTACCCGACGAACCGGTGCGCCGGGGTTCGGGACACGTCGACCGGGCGACCGTGGGTGCGGCCCCGGAAGCTGGACCATGTCCCGTTGTGGAAGAACGCCGACGTCACCGTCTTGGCGAGGGCGGCCAGCGGGGCGCGGGCGAAGTCGGCGTAGTAGCCCTGGGACTCGCCGGTGAGCGCGGTGTGCAGGGCGTGGTGGAAGTCGTCGTTCCACTGGGCGTGCAGCCCGAGGCCGCCCGCCGGGCGCGGGGTCGTGGTGCGCGGGTCGCAGAGGTCGGACTCGGCGATCAGCCCGAGCGGCCGCCCCAGTTCCACCGCCAGCGCGTCGACCGCCGCCGACAGCTCCTCCAGGAACGTCAGCGCCCGGGTGTCGGCCAGTGCGTGCACCGCGTCGAGGCGCAGCCCGTCCAGCCGGTAGTCGCGCAGCCAGGCCAGCGCGCTGCCGAGCAGGAACGCCCGCACCTCGTCCGAGCCCGGCGCGTCCAGATTGACCGCCGCTCCCCACGGGGTGTGGTGGGTGTCCGTGAAGTACGGGCCGAAGGCCGGGAGGTGGTTGCCGGAGGGGCCCAGGTGGTTGTGGACGACGTCCAGGACCACCCCGAGCCCCCGTTCGTGCGCCGTGTCGACGAAGCGTTTCAGCCCCTCCGGCCCGCCGTACGGCTCGTGCACCGCCCACAGCGAGACGCCCTCGTACCCCCAGCCGTTGACCCCCGGGAACGGGCAGACCGGCATCAGCGACACATGGGTGACCCCCAGCTCCGCCAGATGGCCCAGCCGGGCCGCCGCCGCGTCGAACGTACCCTCCGGGGTGTACGTCCCCACGTGCAGCTCGTACAGTACCGCCCGGTTCAGCCGGCGCCCCGCCCACCCGTTGCGCCAGGCGTACGCCTCCTGGTCGACGACCGCGCTCGGGCCGTCGGGCCCGTCCGGCTGCCGCCGCGAACGGGGGTCCGGCAGGAGGGGCCCGTCGTCCACCCGGAAGCCGTACCGGTCCCCGTCCGAGGCCTCCGCCCGAGCCGTCCACCACCCCTCGCGCTCCGCGTCACGCTCCATCGGGGACCGGACGTCCGCCGCCTCCAGCAGGACCGAGTCCGCGTCGGGGGCCCACACCTCGAACTGCATCCACCACTCCTCGTCCCTGGGCGGGGCGCGCGGTCGCCCGGGGACGGGCTCCACGATCCTCGCGACAGGCTCTGTTGCCGCCCGCCACCGGCGATTAAGGTCTGGTCCTGATCATTGCCCGGCGAGGCGCCCGCTCATACGGATTCCCACGTACGGCTGCTGGAGGCCGCGATGACCCTGCCGATCTTCCCGCCCGGCTTCCTCTGGGGAGCCTCCGCCTCCGCGTTCCAGACCGAGGGGGCGGTGGACGCGGACGGCAAGGGTCCCTCGGGCTGGGACGCCTTCGCCGCGCTGCCCGGCCGGATCAAGGACGGCACCGACACCACCCGGGGCACCGGCTTCCACGCCCGCTACCGCGAGGACGTCGCCCTGCTGGCCGGACTCGGCGCCGACGCCTTCCGGTTCTCCGTCAGCTGGCCCCGCGTGGTGCCCGGCGGCAGCGGGGCCGTCAACGCCGACGGGCTCGACTTCTACGACCGGCTCGTCGACGAGCTGTGCGCCCACGGCATCACCCCCGCCCCGACCCTCTACCACTGGGACACCCCGCTCCCGCTGGAGGAGGCGGGCGGCTGGCTCGACCGGGACACCGCCTACCGCTTCGCCGAGTACGCGGGCATCGTCGCCGAACGCCTCGCCGACCGGGTCCCCATGTGGATCACGATCAACGAACCCGCCGAGGTCACCCTCCTCGGCTACGCCCTGGGCGAGCACGCCCCCGGCCGCACCCTCCTCTTCGACGCCCTGCCCGCCGCGCACCACCAGCTCCTCGCCCACGGCCTCGCCGTCCGTGCCCTGCGCGCGGCGGGCGCCGACAACATCGGGGCCGCCTTCTCGCACGCCCCGGTCTGGACGGCCGGGGACAGCGACGAGGACCGCTTCGGCGCGGAGCTGTACGACACGCTCACCAACTGGCTCTTCGCCGACCCCGTCCTCACCGGCCGCTACCCGGACGACGGCCTCGCCGCCCTGATGCCGGGCCCGGTCGCCGACGACCTGAAGATCATCTCCACCCCGCTCGACTGGTACGGGATCAACTACTACAACCCGACCCTCGTCGGCGCACCCCGCCCCGAAGCCCTGGAGACCTTCTCCGGCTTCACCATGCCCGCCGAACTCCCCTTCGGGATACGGGAGATCGAGGGGTACGAGAAGACCGGCTTCGGCTGGCCCGTCGTCCCCGAGGGCCTCACCGAGATCGTCACCACGCTGCACACCCGCTACGGCGACCGCCTCCCGCCGCTCTACATCACGGAGAACGGCTGCGCCCTGGAGGAACCGCACGCCGACGACCGCCGCATCGCCTACCTGGAGAGCCACCTCACCGCCCTGCGCGCGGCGATGGACGCCGGGGCGGACGTACGCGGCTACTTCACCTGGTCGCTGACCGACAACGTGGAGTGGACGGAAGGGGCCTCGCAACGGTTCGGCCTGGTCCACATCGACTACGAGACCCTGACCCGTACGCCGAAGGCCTCGTACGCCTGGTACCGCGACCTGATCCGCGCACAGAAGACCCGGAAACAGCAGGCACAGAAGCGGAACCCGGCGGTCGAGGGGGCTTACGCGGCACCCCCCGAGTGATCAATACTTCCCGCCATGGTCGCTTCATGGTGGTCCCGGGCCCGGCTGGGGATCTTCGTCCACTGGACACCCGCATCCGTCCCCGGCTGGGCCCCGCCCTACGTCCCCGCCGCCGAACTCCCGGCGGCGGGCCGGCGTGCGCCGCTGGGCTGGACCTCGTACGCGGAGTGGTACGAGAACGCGCTCCGCTTCCCCGGCTCCCCGGTCGCCGCCCACCACCGCGCCACCTACGGGGACCGCCCCTACACGGACTTCGGCCGCGACTTCGAGGACGGGCTCGCCGGCTGGGACCCGGCCGCCTGGGCCCGCTCCTTCCGCGAGGCGGGGGCCGGATACGCGGTCCTGGTCACCAAGCACCACGACGGGTTCTGCCTCTGGCCCTCCGAGACGGAGAACCCGCACCGCTCCGGCTGGCACACCACCCGGGACGTCGTCGGCGAGTTCGCCGAAGCCGTGCGGGCCGAGGGACTGCGCTTCGGCGTCTACTACTCCGGCGGGCTCGACTGGACCTTCGACGACCGGCCCATCGGCACGGCGGCCGACATGTTCTCCGCCGTCCCGCGCGGACGCTACCCCGCCTACGCCGACGCGCAGCTGCGGGAGCTGATCCGCCGCTACCGGCCCGACATCCTCTGGAACGACATCGCCTGGCCCGCCTCCGCCGACGAGATCCGCTCACTCGTCGACTTCTACCGCTTCACCGTCCCGCACGGCGTCGTCAACGACCGCCTGCTGCCCTACGCACCGCACTGGCGAGGGCTGGGCCTGCCGGGCGCGAAGGCTCTGTACAACTGGTGGGACCGCCGGACGGTGGCGCAGGGCGAGGGGTTCGTCCCGCGCACACCGCCCGTCTTCGACTTCCGTACGCCGGAGTACGCCCGCTACGAGGGCTCCGACCCGTACGAGATCACCCGGGGCGTCGACCACAGCTTCGGCTACAACCGCAACTCCGGCCCGGACGCCTTCATCGACCGCGCGACGCTGACCTCACTGGTCCGCGACACGGCGGCCGACGGCGGAAACGTGCTCCTCAACGTGGGGCCGCGCGGCGAGGACGCGACGATCCCCGCCGAGCAGCAGCTCCGCCTGGAGTGGCTGGCCGAGGAGGCCGGGGCCCTCACGCCAGATGGACCCACTCCTGGATGACCGGGTATCCGGCCCGGGCGAACGCGGCGGCCATCGGCGCGTTCCCCTGGTCCGTCGCCCCCGCGACGAACTCGGCGCCCTGCTCGACCAGGAAGCGCGTGCACTCCACCAGCAGGTCGTAGCCGTACCCGTGCCCGCGTGCCTCGGGCACGACCCCGATGAAACCGACGCAGGGTCCCGACGGGTTGTGCGCGGGCACCTGGATGCCCGCCACCTCCCCGTCCGGGGTGTACGCGAGCCGCCACCACTCCCTCGGCGAGGGGCACCAGTGGAAGAACTCCAACTCCTCGCGCGCCGCCGCGTCCAGACCGCCGGGACCTTCGATGGCCTTGCGGGCATGGGCGTCCAGCGTGGCCGAGTGCACCCGGCGCAGCACACCGAGGATCACCTCGTCGTCCGGCTCCGGGCGGTAGGTCAGCCGGCCCGTCCGCTCGGGCAGCGGGCATCCGGGGGTCCAGCGGTAGCGGTAGCGCTCGACCAGCGGCTTCATCCCGGCCGCCGTCGCGGCGGCGACCCGCTCCTCGACGGCGGCCCGCACCGCGGGGTCGTCCCGCCATCCGGCGGGCGCGATCAGCTCGTACTCCTTGTCGAACGGGGCGCGGCGCAGGAGTTCGGCGCCCGCCTCCGCCTCCCCGTCCGCGAAGTCGAACCAGTTGAGGACGACGGGCTCGGTGTCCTCGGGCCCGCCCCACCAGGCGGCCCTGGCGACCACCTTGCCGTCGCGCAGGGCGACCCACGACCACTCGGGGCGGTACTCGCCACCGTCGGCGGCCGAGGTGTAGTGGTGGCCGAAGGCGGCCCGGCCGACGAAGGGGCTGTCGTGGAACGTGGTGAAGAGTGCGGCGTCGCTCGGCGTGAGCGCGCGGATGACCAGCTCGGTCATGAAGGTGTCCTCCGGGACGGAATGCCGCGCTCCCGGTCAGACGAGGTCCGACACCGCCCGGCGGGCGGGACGGGAGCGCGAGAATGATGTACTGCGGTTGCTGGTGCGGCTGTTCGCGCGCATGACTCTCGCCTCCTTCCACGATGGGCGTCGGATGTCGAAGCAGACCGTAGCCGCCGCCGACGCCCGCCGTCCACCGAATATCGGGGAAGCCGTTCCGGACCCGCCCAGCCCTGGTCCTAGCCCTCGGCCTGACCCTTCTCCGCGTCCCACACCATGCTGAACGCCCGCTGGAAGTTGACGTATCCGAGCCGCTCGAAGGACCTGGCCATCGGCACGTTGCCGAGGTCGGTCGCCGCCCGGATCCGCTCCACGCCCTCGGCCGCCAGCACCCGGGTGCCCTCGCCGAGGAGATCGTCGATGTACCCCTGGCCCCGCCGGCCGGGCAGCACCCCGATGTACGCGATGATCGGGTGGTAGTTGTTGCGGGCCGGGATCACGAAGCCGACCGGTTCGCCGGTGGGCAGTTCGGCGATCCGCCACCAGGCCGTCGGGGTCGCATACCCCGCCAGCTCCTCGTCGTAGTGCTTCTCGGCCGCCGCGCGGGCGTCGAGCCCGGACGCCAGGTCCTCCTGCCCGTGGGCGTCGAGGGTGCCCTCCATCACCGGCGTCATCAACGCCAGCAGATCCTCCCGGCCGGTGACCGGGCGGAACACCAGCCGGCCGGAGTCCCCGGGCACCGGCGTACCGGCCCGCCACTCCAGCCGCAGCCGCTCCACCAGCATCCGCGCCCCGGTCGCCTCCGCCGCCGCGATCCGGGCCCCGACGGCCTCCCGGACCACCGGGTCCTCGCGCCAGTCCGGCGGGACGAACCGCCCGTACTCCGGCCGCTGCGCACCGGCCGGAACCACGGCCTCCGTCGCCGTCTCCAGCAGCCGGACGCCGATCCCGACCCGCTCCGGGGCGGGCAGCGTGTCGTCCAGGTCGAAGAAGTCCAGCGCCAGCGGCTCGCCGCCCGGCGCGTTCGTCCACCAGGCGGCTCTGGCGACGACCCGCTCGCCGTCCAGGGCGACCCACATCCACTCCGGGCGGCGGAGCCCGGTGGCGAGGTCGTCGGCCAGCTCATGGTCGAGTACGTACGAAAGACGGCGGAACAGGCCGAGTTCGCCGGGTCCGGACAGCGGACGGAACGTCAGGCGGGATGGCGCAGGGGGCACACGGTCTCCTCGTGGTGGGTGAGCGGCAGACCCTAGCAAGGGTCCCGCCGGCCGTCGCGTGAGAAAGCGGCGCAGGTCAGCGCGGGAGGAAACACGGCCTCGTCTGGACACTCCGGGCCCTTCGGCCCGACAATCGTCGACGTGACATCCTCCTTCGAGTTCCACACGAGTGCCGCGCGGCTGTCGGACGCCCAGCGCGACCGTGTCGTCGGCGTGCTCAGAGAAGGTGCCGCACAGGGCAAGCTGTCGCACGACACCTTCATGCGGCGCATGGAACTCGCCCTCGTCGCCCGCCGCCCGGAGGAACTGTCCGCCCTCACGGCCGATCTGGAGAGCGGCGGCCGCTGGTCGACGGGGCTGGTCCGCGCGGTGGGCGGAATCTCCGCGTTCCCCGGGCGGCTGCGCCGCGCCTGGCAGACCGAGCGGCTCCCCAAACTGCTGCTCCCCGCCCCCGGCCCGTATCCGCTGCTGATCGGCCGCGACCCGGGGAACGGGCTGCGCCTCAACCACGAGACGGTCTCCCGGCTGCACGCCGAACTCTCCGCGCAGAACGGCCGCTGGGTGCTGCGCGACCTCGGCTCCACCAACGGCACCTGCGTCAACGGACAACGGCTCGTCGGTTCCATCCCGGTGCGCGACGGCGACCAGGTGAGCTTCGGCCGGATGAGCTTCCGCCTGACCGCCCCGGACCGCCTTCCGGCGCAGCCGTCCCGGCCGCAGGACCGCCTGCCCGAACCGCCGCCGCACGCACCCCGGCCGCCCGCCGCCGCTCCGCCCCAGCTCCCGCCGCCCGTCCCGGAACCCCCGTCGAGCGGGCCCGCCCGTCCGGAGCCCGGCTCCGACCGTCCGCAGCCGGGGCCCGGCCTGCCGCCTGCCTGATTCATGATCCAGGCCTTCCGCCACAGGGTCCGGGCGTCCCGTCCGTCCGGGTGCCGGCCTTCAGCGCGGCGAACCCTCACCCGAACGGCCGTACGCCGACTGCGGCGCGCCCCCGTCGGTGGTCCGCTGAGAGGACGCGCGCCGACCGCCGGCGCACCGAAATCCAGGGGGTGCGGGATGTCGGTCGAACGCCCCGACGCCCTGCCCGCCGCCCGGCGTCCGCACCGGCTCCCGGGCGGCCTGCCGGGCCTGCTGGCGCCGGGGGCCACGACGGATCCCTACCGGCTGCGCCTCTACCGCCTGCTGCGCACCGACTACCCCCTCGGCTACGACCCGGCGCTCGGCGCCTGGCTGCTGAGCCGGTACACGGATGTGGCCCTGGCCCTCACGGACCCCCGGTTCACCGGCTACCCGCACGACGGGGCCCCGCGCGGCCGGGCCCCCGTCCCGCTCGGCCTCTGCCGGGGCAGCCTGGTCTGCGGCCCGCTCACGGTGCCGTGGAGCACCGCCGCCCCCGCGGTCGAGCGGACGGCGTACGTCCTGGCCCGCCGCATCGCCGGGCGCGACCGGGCGGACCTGGTCGCCGACTTCTGCCGGTGGCTGCCCGCCGGGGCCGCCGCCGCCGCGGCCGGGCTCGCCCACCAGGACCTGAGCACCCTGCCCCGGGGGGCCCGCCATCGGCGTGCCTCCGGGGGAGCAGGTGACTGCACCGGGTCCACCGCGCTGCGCGAGCACGCCCTCGCCTCGTTCCTCGCGAACATGCTCGACGACCCCGACCTGCTGGGCGCCGCGACCGCCGGAGAAGCGCGCGGCGATGGCTCCGGGTCGCTGCTCGGACGGGCCTGGGCCGAGACGCTGCGGCGCGATCCGCCGGTCCAGATCGTGCTGCGCCGCACCCGCACCGAGGTCGCCGTCAGCGGCGGCACGCTCCCCGCCGACGCACCCGTCGCCTGCCTCATCGGCGCGGCGGGCCGTGACCCGGCCCGGTTCGCCGCACCCGACCGGTTCGACCCCCTGCGCGCCGACGCCGACCCGCTGCTCATCGGTCCGGCCGGCTGCCCGGCCGCCCTCCTCGGCAGGCTGGAGGCCGAACACGGCCTGCGCGCCCTGCTGACGGCGATGCCCGGCCTCCGCTGGGCCGACGGCTTCCGCCCGGTGGCGGGCGGGCTGCTCACCCGTGGGCCGCGCGCCCTGCTCGTACGCCCGTCCTGAGAGCGGGAGCGCGGGACGCTCGCGCATGCCCCGGTGACGCGCCCGGAGCGCGGGCCGGCCGTGCGTGTCCCGGGCGGGCCCCTCCCCGGCGACGCGCCACCGCGCCCCGGGCCGCCTCCTCAGCCGCCCAACCGCCGCAGCAGCGCCACCGGCCGTTCCGCGAACAGTTCGCCCGCCGCCACCGCGCCCTCGGTGAACTCCCGGCCTGGCGACGCCGACAGCACATCCCGCCACGGACCCCCGTCCGGCAGTTCCAGCACCGTGTCCCGCCAGCCCCCGCCCTCGGCCAGCCGGAGCGACAGACGGGTCACCGCCGTGACCACCTCGCCCGAGCGACAGAACGCCAGCAGATGCGGAGCCGCCCGACCCGTCGCCGTCACAGGCGCGTACGTCCCCGAATCGCCGAACACGCCCGGCAGTTCGCGGCGCAGCCCCAGCGCGGTCGCGGTCAGTGCCTGCTTCTCGTCCGGAACGTCCGGCCGCCGGAACGGCCGCCGGTTGTCCGGGTCGACCAGCGCCAGGTACTCGCTCTCCGTGCCCTGGTAGAGATCCGGCACCCCCGGCATCGTCAGATGCACCAGCGCCGCCCCCAGCACCTGGGCCCGGACATGCGGGGCGAGCGCGTCCGCGAATTCCACGATCAGCCTGCGGGGCACGCCCTCCCCGCGCCCCGGCCCGGCCGCGACGAAGTCCGACACCGCGCGCTCGTAGGCCGGGTCGGACTCCGTCCAACTGGTGAAGAGCCCCGCCTCGCGCACCGCCTTCAGCAGCGCGGGCTCCAGGCGCCCGCCCAGCTCGTCGGGCGGAATCTCCGCGCAGCCGTACGCCGACTGCCAGGCAGACCAGGCCAGTTGGGAGTCCGGGGCGGCGACCGGTGTCGCCGCCGTCAGCTCCGTCACCAGCGCCGCCCACCGCTCCGGGCACTGCGACAGCACCGCGATCCGGGCCCGGACGTCGGCGCTGCGCTTCGTGTCGTGCGTGGTCAGGACCGTGCCGGTGGCGGGCCAGTCGCGGGCGATCCGGGCGGCGAAGGAGTGGAACTCCTCCGGCGATACGGCGGGTTGCCCCGGGTCGCCGCCCACTTCGGTGGCCGAGAGCAGCGACACGTACCGGTAGAACGCCGTGTCCTCCTCCGACTTGGCGTGCAGCGCGGACGCCGTCTGGGCGAACCGGGCGCAGAACGCCGCCTGTTCCTCCCCGCCGCCGAGCCGCCCGAGCGCCAGATCCCGTACGACGTCGACGGCCGCCGCCTCCTCCGGCACGGAGAACACCGTCTTCGCCTCCCGTACCGCCGTCTCGGTCAGCGTCTCCTCGGCGATCCGGGTCGGCGGCTCGCCCGCCGTGACGTACGGCCGGTAGACCGGGATGCGCACCAGCAGCTCCCGGATCGCGGTCCGCAGCGCCCAGGGGGCGTGGTCCCGCAGCGCCGGGTCCCGGTCGCAGACCGCGGCCGCCAGCCGGGTCAGCCACGCGGTCTCGGCGGCCAGTTCGTGCGTCACCACCCGGTACGCGGCCCGGCGCACCGTCGCCGTCCAGTCGCCGCCCCGGTCGCCGGGCGGGCCCGCGAACTCCCGGTAGCGGCCGACCAGTTCTTCCGCTCCGGACGGGTCGGTGAACAGGCCGTCGATCCGGCGCAGGGCGTCGTACCCGGTGGTGCCCGCGACCGCCCACTCCGCCGGGAGGTGCTCGTCGCCGGTGAGGATCTTCTCCACCACCGTCCAGCGCCCGCCGGTGGCCTCGTTCAGCCGCTCCAGATAGGCGGCGGGGGCGGCGAGGCCGTCGGGGTGGTCGATGCGCAGCCCGTCGAGGACGCCGTCGCGGAGCAGTTCGAGGACCTTGGCGTGGGTGTCCTCGAAGACCTCCGGGTGCTCGACGCGGACCCCGATCAGCTCCGGCACGGTGAAGAACCGCCGGTAGTTCAGCTCGGTGCGGGCCAGTCGCCACCAGCCGAGCCGGTAGTGCTGCTCCTCCAGCAGCCGAGGCAGCGGGAGGTCCGCCGTACCGGCCCGGAGCGGGAACTCCAGGTCGTGGTAGCGCAGCACCTCCCCGTCCACGGCCAGGTGCTCCAGCTCCTGGCCGAGCGGACCGGCGAGCACCGGCAGCAGCACCTGGCCGCCGCCCGCCGCCCAGTCGATGTCGAACCAGCGGGCGTACGGGGAGGCCGCGCCCTCGCGCAGCACCTCCCACAGCCGGCGGTTGTGCCGGGGCGAGGCGGCCATGTGGTTGGGCACGATGTCCAGGATCAGCCCGAGCCCGTGCTCCCGGGCGGCCGAGGCCAGCGACCGCAGCCCCTCCTCACCGCCCAGCTCCGCCCGGACCCGGCTGTGGTCGACCACGTCGTAACCGTGGGTGGAGCCGGGGACCGCCTCCAGGACGGGGGAGAGGTGCAGATGCGAGACGCCGAGTGCGGCGAGATACGGAACGGCCTTCTCGGCGGCGGCGAACGGGAAATCGGGCTGGAGCTGAAGCCGGTACGTGGCGGAGGGCGTCATGGACTTCTACGTACCCCGCCCGGGGCGATCTGTGTCACCCCGGGCGGGACGCTCACCCTCGCCGCCCTCAGGCGGGACGCTTCAGCACGGTCAGGCTGCGCCCGATCAGGGTCACCTGCTCGCCCTCGGCCACCTTCGGCCCCGTGCCGGGCGGCACCCCGTCGGGGCGCGCCGTGTCCACCACGACCTGCCACTGCTCTCCGTGGGCGACCGGGACGGCGAAGTCCAGCGTCTCGGCGCTCGCGTTGAACATCAGCAGGAACGAGTCGTCGGAGATCCGCTCCCCGCGCGGCCCGGGCTCGGAGATCGCGCGGCCGTTCAGGAACACGGTCAGCGCCTTGGCGTGGGCCGCCTGCCAGTCCTGCTGGGTCATCTCCTCACCGTCGGGCGTGAACCACGCGATGTCGGACAGGTCGTCGTGCGTACCCTCGACCGGTCGCCCGTGGAAGAACCGGCGACGGCGGAAGACCGGGTGGTCGCGGCGCAGCCACACCATGGCCCGGGTGAACTCCAGCAGGGTGGACGCCGGGGCGTCGGCCGGCTCGTTGGGATCGGGCCAGTGCACCCAGGCCAGCTCGTTGTCCTGGCAGTAGGCGTTGTTGTTGCCCTGCTGCGTACGGGCGAACTCGTCGCCGTGGCTCAGCATCGGCACGCCCTGCGACAGCATCAGCGTGGCGATGAAGTTCCGCATCTGGCGGGCCCGCAGCTCCAGGATCTCCGGATCGTCGGTCTCGCCCTCGGCGCCGCAGTTCCAGGAGCGGTTGTGGCTCTCGCCGTCGCGGTTGTCCTCGCCGTTGGCGTCGTTGCGCTTCTCGTTGTACGAGACCATGTCGTGCAACGTGAAGCCGTCGTGGCAGGTGGTGAAGTTGATCGAGGCGAGCGGGCGGCGGCCGTCGTCCTGGTAGAGGTCGGAGGAGCCGGTGAGCCGGCCCGCGAACTCCGCGAGCGTGCGCGGCTCGCCCCGCCACAGATCGCGGACCGTGTCGCGGTACTTGCCGTTCCACTCGGTCCACAGCGGCGGGAAGTTGCCCACCTGATAGCCGCCCTCGCCGACGTCCCAGGGCTCCGCGATCAGCTTCACCTGGCTGACCACCGGGTCCTGCTGCACCAGGTCGAAGAACGAGGACAGCCGGTCCACCTCGTGGAACTGGCGGGCGAGCGTGGCCGCCAGATCGAAGCGGAAGCCGTCCACATGCATCTCGGTCACCCAGTACCGCAGCGAGTCCATGATCATCTGGAGGACGTGCGGGGACCGCATGAGCAGGGAGTTTCCCGTGCCCGTGGTGTCCATGTAGTAGCGCTGGTCGTCGGTGAGCCGGTAGTAGGAGGCGTTGTCGAGACCGCGGAAGGAGAGCGTGGGCCCGAGGTGGTTCCCCTCGGCGGTGTGGTTGTAGACCACGTCGAGGATGACCTCGATGCCCGCCTGGTGCAGCGCCTTCACGGCCTGCTTGAACTCCAGCACCTGTTCGCCGCGGTCGCCCCAGGAGGCGTAGGTGTTGTGCGGGGCGAAGAAGCCGATCGTGTTGTAGCCCCAGTAGTTGGCCAGTCCCATGTCCGCGAGGCGGTGGTCCTGGACGAACTGGTGGACCGGCATCAGCTCGATCGCGGTGACGCCCAGTTCGGTGAGATGGGCGATCACCTCCGGGTGCGCGAGCCCCGCGTAGGTGCCGCGCAGCTCGGGCGGGAGCGCCGGATGGAGCATGGTCAGGCCCTTCACATGGGCCTCGTAGATGACGGTCCGGTGGTAGTCCGTACGGGGGAGGCGGTCGTCGCCCCAGTCGAAGTACGGGTTGACCACCACCGAGCTCATGGTGTGCGGCGCGGAGTCGAGGTCGTTGCGGGCGTCCGGCTTGCCGAAGGGGTAGCCGTACACCGCCTCACCCCAGTCGATCTTCCCGGCGATCGCACGGGCGTACGGGTCGAGCAGCAGCTTCGCGGAGTTGCAGCGCGTCCCGTTCTGCGGTTCGTAGGGGCCGTGCACCCGGAAGCCGTACCGCTGCCCCGGCATGATCCCGGGGAGGTAGGCGTGGCGCACGAACGCGTCCGACTCGCGGAGTTCCACCGCCGTTTCTGAACCGTCGTCGTGCAACAGGCACAACTCGATCCGGTGGGCGGCCTCGGAGAAGACCGCGAAGTTGGTTCCGGCGCCGTCATATGTGGCGCCGAGGGGATAAGCGTGTCCCGGCCAGACCTGCATGATGAGAACTCTTCCATTCCTGATCCGGGTTCGGAGGCTTTCCGCAGTCCTTCACTTCCCGCATGTTCCCCGAAAACGCGATGCCCACCTAGGACGTCACGCGGTACGTCGGGCCCCCGTCGCCCCTGTCCGGCCGACCGGTCAACTTCGGACACCCCCGTGCCGCCCCGGACGTGCTTGCGGACACCGGCTTCCGGGGAGCGTCCGGATTCCGCTCCGCGACAGGGTCCCAATCACTATGAATCCGCTCACTCCACCCGATCTCGCCGCAAGGAACAAGCCTTACGGTCAGGGGAGTTGAGAAAGTCGCCTGCGCATCGGGCTGCGTCGGATCACGCTCCCGGAGTACCCTTCCTTGATCGTTGGGTGGGGGAGTGGAAGGCGGTACGCGGGTGAGCTCGGGAGGGTTCGAGCTGCCCCCAGGTGACGCAGGTCACGAGGGGGAATCGACCGATGCCCCGCCCGGGGCGGTGTCCCTCGCGCAGCCCATGGAGATAGGCGCCGAGCTGGACTGGGGATCGGAGGCCTGGAGCGAGGTGCGCACGCGCGCCCAGCGCGCCGGGCGGGCCTATATCTGGCTGAATCTGGTCGAACAACGCCTACGGGCCGTGGTCGCCGCGGTGCTCCGGCCCATCTACGAGCCGGTGCACGGCGAGGAGTGGGTGGTGGCCGCGGCCGGACCGGCCGGGCAGGAGTGGGTGCAGCGCGCCGTCGCCGTACGCGAGGTCTCGCGCCGCAAGGGCTATCTCCTCGACCCGGCCGACGACAACGTCCTCAGCTTCCTGACGCTGCCGCAGCTGCGCGAGCTGATGGTCCAGCACTGGCCGTGCTTCGAGCCCTACTTCGACGACCGGCGCGATGTCGAGCTGGCCCTGGACGAGCTGGAGGTCGCGCGCAACGTCGTCTCCCGCAACCGCGCGCTGAACGAGGCGGTCCTCGCCCAGGCGGAACGGGCCTCCGCCCGCCTGCTCGACATCCTCGGCAGCGGGGCCGGGGTGCCGTCGGCCGACCGGCTGCCGGTGGACGCGGTGGAGGAACTGGTCGGCGACCGGTACGCGGACGTGGTCTCCGTCCACCCCGACCGGGTCCGGCTCCAGCGCCAGCTGCCCGCCGAGGATCTCTTCGGCGGTGCGCGGCGGCTCGACGCCATCGGCATAGGCCTCAACCTGCTCGTGCAGAACTTCTCCGGCCGCCGGCTCGTCCGGCTCGCGGAGTCGGGCTGCCGGGTCCGGCTGCTGTTCATCAACCCGGCCAGCAGCGCGGTGCGCCGCAGGGAACGGGAACTCGGCCTCAAGAAGGGCGAGCTGAGCCGTTCGGTGGAGATGAACATCCTGCACATGCGCCGCGTCCGCTCCAAGCTCCGCGACCCCGGCGCGTTCCAGATCCAGGTCTTCGACGAGACCCCGCGCTTCACCGCCTACCTGGTGGACGGCGACGGCCCGGACGCGGTGGGCGTCGTCCAGCCCTATCTGCGGCGGGCCCGGGGCATGGAGGCGCCGGTCCTGGTGCTGCGCGGCGGGGGCAGACGCACGGTGGTGCGGGAGGGCCAGGACAACGAGCACGGGCTCTTCGAGACCTACCGCGAGGAGTTCGAATCGGTCTGGACGGACTCCCGGCCGGTCTCCTGACCCTCCACCGGCGTTGTCAGTGGCCCGTGCGAAGGTGGTCATCACTCGGGGGGAGCACCACGGGGGAGCACCACGAAGGAGGTATCGGGATGAGCTGGCACCGGGGCACACTGGTCGGCTTCGACCTGGAGACGACGGGGACCGACGTCGAGAGCGACCGGATCGTCACCGCCGCACTCGTCCGGCTGGACCCGGACGGCACGGTTGCCGGGCAGCGGACCTGGCTGCTCGATCCGGGCGTGGTGATACCGGAGCAGGCGTCCGCGATCCACGGCATCGGCACGGAGCACGCCCGCAAGCACGGGGCGCGGGCCGCCTCCGCGGTCGAGGAGATCGCCCACGCGGTCGCCGAAGTGCTGCGCTCGGACGTCCCGCTGGTGGTGATGAACGCCCGCTACGACCTCTCGCTGCTGGACCGCGAATGCCGCAGGTACGGACTGCCGTCGGTCGAGGAGCGCGTCGGCGGAGCGCCGTCACCCGTCATCGACCCGCTGGTCATCGACAAGCACGTCGACAAGTACCGCAAGGGCAAGCGGGCCCTCCAGGCACTGTGCGACCACTACGGGGTCACGCTCGACGGCGCCCACGACGCGACCGCCGACGCGGTCGCCGCGGTGCGCGTGGTACGCCGGATGGGAGAGCGCCACCGGCCCGTCGCCACCCTGCCGCCCGACGAACTGCACGCCCTTCAGATACGGGCGGCGGCCGAACAGTCGGCCTCGCTCCAGGCCTATCTGCGGCGCACCACGGATCCGGCGGCGGTCGTCGAGTCGGCGTGGCCGGTCATTCCCCGGATGCGCTGACCGTTTCCGGCCAGCGCTTTCCGCGGAGAGGTCCGACGCCGTGGCTCAGTCGGTCCCAGGTCAGTTGGAGGCCGGGGAAGCCGTGTCGTCGGCCTTGATGTCGAAGTTGATCTGATCCCCCTCGACCGAGGTCACCTTGACCGACACGCCCAGCGTGCTGCCGTCCTTCGCCGTGAGCGTGCAGCGGGTCGTCGTACCGACCTTCCCGGCGAGGTCCTCGGGGCAGGTGATGTCCGGCTCGGGCTGGTTCGTGGTGGCCGCGAGCTTTTCGGAGACGGTCGTGGCGAGCTTGTCCGAAGAGAGCTTCGGCTCCGAGTCTCCGACGCTGACCGACCCCGAACAGCCGACGAGCAGCGCGCCGGCGGCCACGGCGCAGAGGCTCCACGTCACTGTGGTCGAACGGGCTATGGGCATGGGGGCTCCCTTTCGAGTCATGCGAGACGGTCGCCGGAAGCATACGTGGCGCCGTGCCGCCGACAGGTCGGCGGAGGGTGCCGCCGGGCCACTCAGAGCTTGCCGAAGATCACTCCGCGCCACGTCCAGCCCGACTTGAGGGTGGTGTCCCGCAGGGGGCCCGTCAGCTGTGCGCTGTCGAAGCTGAAGGACTCGGTCGTCTCCAGGCGGCCGTTCTCCCCCGTTGCAGCGTGTACCGTCGCGAGATGGTCCTCCCGCCGCCGCGTCCGTACTCCGCCGAGGTCTGGAGCCGGGGAGGGTTTCCGACGCGGGTGACTTCCCAGCTCTCCTCGACGGCACGCACCTCGGGGACGTCCTCCGCCAGCCGCATCCGGATCCGGACGGCATGCGTCAGTTGGGACCCGATGAAGAAGTTCTGCCAGGTGGGCTCGGCGAGCCGCCACTCCGCGACCAGGTCGGCGCCCTGCGTCGAGCCGTCGCTGATGATGTAGGGGACATCCGGCCGGTTGAGACCGAGCAGGGCCGCCCGCAACTCCTCGGCCGAGCAGGGCGCCAGCCCGGCCTCGGGGTACTTGGTTCCGGTCAGCTTGTCGAAGAATCCCATGAGGTCAACCTATGATCGGGTCGGATGGTCGGTGCGGAGAAGGCCGGTCACCCCGGCGGACGCCCTACGACGTCGCGTCGGTGTCCGGGCGGACCGTCCGTACGAAGTCCCGGAAGTCCTCGACGACATCGCCGTGCTGGGCCGCGGTCGCCGTCAGGATCAGCCGGATCACCGCTCGCTTGCTCGGATCGTCGACGTCCAGCAGGGCCAGGTAGACCTGCGACTGGACGAGGTCGCGGAGCGTGCCCCCGGCGACCGTCGAGATCGCCAGGGTCTGGGTGAGTCCCGGAGCCTCCTCGGAACCGACTTCACGGCGTTCCGTGATGTCGACCGAGGCGGCGGACCCGCGCAGGTTCGCCACCGATTCGTCGGCGATCTCGGGGAGCGACGCCGGGTCCGGGCGGAACGCGCCGTCGACCGTGATGTTCGCGGTGAACCCCGCATCCGGGTGCGCATACAGGGCGACGAACGCCGCACCCGGCGCACCCACCCCGTCCGGCGGCGTGGCGCGCCAGCCGTCCGGCAGCTCGAACGCGATCGGTACGGGCAGGGTGGTGGTCATCCCGGTCTCTCCTTACGGTAACGGTGTGCTCACGGCAGCGGGTCCGCGCCGGCGTACGTCAGAACAGGCTGCCGATGCCGTCTCCTACCCAGTTCGCCGCATCGCCCACGGCCCCGGCCGCATCGCCCACCGTATCGACGACCTTCCCCGGGTCGACAGTGAACTCGAAGCCCACGGCGCCGCCGAGGCCGGGGGAAAGGCCCACCTTCGGGCCGAAGTGCCATACGCCGTTGGGATCCTTGCTGGCGTTGAGGCTCGCCTCGGCGCCGGGACCGGCCCAGCCCTCGACCGTGACACCCGCACCGATTCCGCCGACGTCCGCGCCCGCGCCCGCGCTGGCCTTGGCCCCGGCGAAGGCCTCGGCGCCCACAGCCACCCCGTCCAGACCTGCTTGCGCGTTGACCCCGGCCTCCGCGCCTACCATGGCCTCAGCCCGGCCGTACACGCCGACGGGGCCCGCGTCGGCGGTACCGCTGGCCGAAGCCTCGCCGCCCGCGAAACCCTTGGCCTCGGCCTGGGCGCCCTCCTGGGTGATGCCCGCGGCTGCTGAGGCCTTGGCGCCCGCATAGGCTTCCGCTTCTCCGGCCAGCTTCATCGGACCGTTGGTGAGCGTGCCCTCCCCCTTGGCGCGGCCGAGGTCGGCGTGTGCTTCGGCTTCGGCCAGCTTGCCCTTTCCGATGTTCGGACCGCTGGCGTCCGTCCCGACCCCCGGCCCCGAGGCCTCGGAATCGGTCTCGGCGACCCACCCGTCCTTCTTTCCCGGCTTGGGGTCCGGCTTGCCGGCCTTCGCGAGATCGCCCTCGGCCCGGGTGTTGAACCCGCCGATGCCGATACCGTCCGTCGAGACATCGCTCGTCGCGCGGGACAACGCCCGCTTCACGCTCTGATCGGCGTCGTCGACGGCCTTGACCGCCTTGGCTATCTGGTCGGTCCAGCCCTGCGCCTTCTCCCGGGCGTCGGCCAGCAGACGGGTGTGGTCGGGGTCGTGCTGGAAGGCGTACTTCTCCTGTGCGGAGAGGTTGTCGTACCCGACGTAGGTCGCCTTGCCGTCGCTGTCGACCTTGTAGTCCTTCTTCTCGGCGTCCGCGACCAGTTCCTTGACCGCCTTCTGCAGGCGGGTCAGCTCGGTCTGCGCATCGGTGAGAAGGCTGGCGATGGCCAGCGCCTCGGCCTTGGCCGCCCCGAACTCGAAGGCGGTGGCCGCGGCGTTGTTCTGCTGGGCGTTGAAGGCCTCGCCCTGCCAGTTCCCGTTGGTCAGCACGCCTTGTACGTGCTGCGCATAGTTGGTCTTCAGCTCGCCGAAGCGTTCGCCCATCTTCTTCCACGCCCCGGCCACGTCCGCGAAGGAAGACAGGTCGGCCGTCACCACGTCCTGATAGTTGAGCGGCATGGTGTGCCCGTCACATCCCGTCGAGGCTGCTGGGGACACGTATGGAGTTGACCTGAGTGCCGGTGGCGAGGTCCTGGTTGCTGAGGATCGTCTTCGCGCCCTCCAGCCCGTTCAGCTCCCGCTGCAACCGCCCCATCAGCCGGTTGACCTGCGCCTGCCAAGCGCCCAGTGCGTCGGAGACGCCCTGGTCCGAGGCCCAGGCGGAGAGTCCCTTCAGCCCGGTGTCCTGCTTGATCAGCGGGCTCGGGGGAGCCGCCGACGGGGCGAGAAAGGGAACCCGCACCGATCCGCCGCCGGCCGCCATGCCGCCGGCCGACCGGGAGTCGGGCATCATGTGCTCTTTCATGTACTTCGCCGCGCGCTGCTTGTCGCTCGCCGAGCTCGCGAGCTTCGGCTCGCCGCCTTCGCCGGTACCCATGGGCAACCCCCGTTGCAATCGGATCTGTTCGGCCTGACGGCCACGACGCATAGTACGGAAGGATCATCAGATACCGATCGCCGCCCCCGGCTCGTTCAGAACGGGTACCAGCGGACCTCGGAGTCGCCCTCGCGCAGTGACGCCACCCGACGGCGGAACTCGGCGAGTGCCTTCGGGTTGGCCGGGGCGTGCTGGGAGACCCAGGCGCAGCTCGCCGTCTCGCGGGCGCCGCGCAGGACCGCGCATCCCTCCCACTCCCGGACGTCCCAGCCGTACGCGGCGGTGAAGGCGTCGTAGGCCGCCGGGTCGAGGCCGTAGCGGTCGCGGGAGAGGGCGAGGACGACCAGGTCGTGTTCCCGCAGGTCGGCGGAGAACGTCTCCAGGTCGACCAGGACCGGGCCGTCCGGGCCGACATGGACGTTGCGCGGGAGCGCGTCGCCGTGGATCGGGCCCGGGGGAGGTGGGGGACCAGCGCGGCAGCCGCATCCGCGAAGCCGTCGCGGCGCTCGCGGAGGTAGTCGGCGTCCGCCGGGTCGATCGCGTCGCCCGCCAGGGTCAGCCAGCGTTCGACCCCGCCGAGCAGCTCGCGGCGCGGCAGCGTGAAGGCCGTCGGTGCGGGCAGCGCGTGCACCAGGGTCAGCAGCGGAGCCAGGTCGCGCGGTTCGGCGGGGCGTACGGCGTCCGGGAGCCGGTGCCACAGCGTCACCGGATGGCCCTCGACCAGGCGCGGCTCACGCTCCGCCGCGCGGGCGGCCGGGACGCCGGACGCGGCGAGCCAGCCGGCGAGCGCCACCTCCCGCTCCGCCCGCGCGCGCAGCTCGGGGTGGCCGGTGGCGTCCCGGCCGACCTTGACCACCAGGTCGCCGGCGGCGAACACCGCGTTCTCGCCCAGCGCGAGCAGCTCCGCCGCGGCGGAGAACCCGGCGGCCGTCAGCACCTCGCGCGCACGCATCTCGTCCATGGGTGCGATTTTCGCATCCTCGCAGGCCACCTTGACGAACCGACGGCCCGTCAGCACGATGACGGAGGCCTCCCGGGCAGCCGGATCGGGATGAAGTCCGCCTCAGGCACACATCAGGTAGATACGGGACAGAGGGGTCTTCTCGTGACATCGGTGACCGCGACGAAGCGGTCCGGACCGGACGACCCGCACAGCGGGCGCAGCGGACGGGACGGACGGGGCGGACAGGGAGGACGGCCGCGCGGGTCCTGGCGGCCGGGCCCCTCGGGGCCACCACCCCGGGGCAAGGCGTTCGGGGACCGGGCCGCCTGGTTCCTGGTCCTGCCCGCGCTCATCCCGATCCTGATCCTGAGTGTCGGACCGCTCCTCTACGGCATCGCGCTCGCCTTCACCGACGCCCAGTCCGGCCGGACCCGCTCCACCCAGTGGATCGGCACCCTCAACTTCCAGGACCTGCTGCACGACACCCTGTTCTGGGACTCGTTCCGGATCGGCCTGGTCTGGGCCGTCGGCGTCACCGTCCCGCAGTTCCTCCTGGCCCTCGGCCTCGCCCTGCTGCTCAACCAGAACCTGCGGCTGCGCTGGCTGGCCCGGGCGCTGGCGATCGTCCCGTGGGCGATGCCGGAGGTCGTCGTCGGCATCATGTGGCGGCTCGTCTACAACCCGGACGCCGGCATCCTCAACGAGACCATCCGCGATCTCGGACTCGGCGACGGGCGGGACTGGCTGACCGGCCTCGCCACCGCGCTGCCCGCCGTGATCCTCGTCGGCATCTGGGCGGGCATGCCCCAGACCACCGTGGCCCTGCTCGCCGGACTCCAGAACACCCCGCGCGAACTCCACGAGGCGGCCGCCCTGGACGGCGCGGGCGCCTGGCGCCGGTTCCGTACGGTCACCTGGCCCGCGATCAAACCCATCGCGCTCGCGATCTCCGCGCTCAACCTGATCTGGAACTTCAACTCCTTCGCCCTGGTCTACGTCCTGACCAGCGGCGGACCCGGCGGCCGGACCCGGCTGCCGATGCTCTTCGCCTACGAGGAGGCCTTCCGTTACGGGCAGTTCGGCTACGCCGCGGCGATGGGCTGTGTGATGGTCGCGGTGATCTCCGTGCTCCTCGCCCTCTACCTCGTCGGCCGACTCAGGGGAGGTGAGGAGCGATGAGGCGCGGAGCCGTCGCCCGTGAGTCCACCGGGCTGCGTACCGGCCGGGCCGCACGCACCGGGCAGTACCTGGCCCTCCTGGCGTATCTGGTCTTCCTCGCGTTCCCGTTCGTGTGGCTGATCTCGACCGCCTTCAAACCCGCCCGTGAACTGGGCTCGCTGCATCCCACCTGGATCCCCGAGCACCCCACCCTGGACAACTTCCGGCAGGCCTTCGACGAGCAGCCGCTGCTCCAGGCCGCGGGCAACTCGCTGGTGGCCGCCGTCTCCGCCGCGCTGATCGCCGTCGTGATCGCCACCCCGATGGCCTATGTGATGGCCCGCCACCGGGGCCGCCTCGCCACCGCGGCGACCGGCTGGGTCGTGGTCAGCCAGGCGTTCCCGTTCGTCCTGGTGATCATCCCGCTGTTCCTGATCCTGAAGAACCTGCATCTGATCAACACCCTGTGGGGGCTGATCCTCGTCTACGTCGTCTGGTCGCTGCCCTTCGCGCTGTGGATGCTCGCCGGGTACGTGCGTGCCGTACCCACCGAGCTGGAGGAGGCCGCCGCCGTGGACGGCGCGGGCCGTGTCCGTACCCTCGTCTCGGTCGTCGCCCCGCTGCTCGCCCCCGGCATCGTCGCCACCGCGCTGTTCGCGTTCATCACCGCATGGAACGAGTTCTTCTTCGCGCTCGTCCTGCTCAAGACCCCGGAGAAGCAGACCTTGCCGGTCGTCCTCACCCACTTCCTCGGCGCGGAGGGCGTGGCCGACCTCGGGCCGCTCGCCGCCGCCGCGTTCCTCGCCACCCTCCCCTCCCTGGTGCTCTTCGCCTTCATCCAGCGGCGGATCACCGGCGGGATGACGGCCGGGGCGGTGAAGCACTGATGCGCGCCACTCTCCGGCGGGCGGCCACCGCCGTCGCGGTCCTGGCCCTGCTGATGACCGGCTGCTCCGGCGGCGGCGACGGACGGGACGCGGACGGCGCGATCCGGCTCCGCTTCCAGTCGCTGGCCTGGCAGAAGGAGTCCGTCGACGCCAACAAGCAGCTGGTGAAGGAGTGGAACGCCGCCCACCCCGAGGTTCAGGTGGAGTACGTCCAGGGCAGCTGGGACAGCGTCCACGACCAGCTCCTCACCTCCTTCGAGGGCGGCGAGGCCCCCGACATCATCCACGACGCCTCCGACGACCTGGCCGACTTCGCGTACGGGGGCTACCTCGCCGACCTGCGCCCCCTCCTGCCCGAGCGGCTCAAGGCCGACATCCCCGAACAGTCCTGGCGCACCACCACGTTCGGCGAGGGCGTCCACGGGGTGCCCTTCCTCCAGGAGCCCCGGGTCCTGATCGCCAACACGAAGCTGCTGAAGGCCTCGGGCGCGCGTATCCCGACCCCGGAAAGCCCCTGGAGCTGGGAGGAGTTCCGGCAGGTGACGAAGGAGCTGACGGGCAAGGGGCGGTACGGGATCGCCTGGCCGCTCAAGGAGCCGGTCTCCGTCACCCTCAACCTGGGTCTGTCCGGCGGCGGGCAGCTCTTCCACCGCGACGGTGACGGCAAGGCGGTCCTGCGCTTCGAACCGGGCGACGGCGTGGTCACCGGCACCATCCACGACCAGGTCAACACCGACAACAGCGCGGCCCGCAGCGCGCTGGGCATGGGTGGGTCGGACGCGCTGCCCGGGTTCTTCGGCGGCAAGTACGCGATGCTGCCGCTCGGCTTCTCCTACCGCCAGCAGATCATCCAGCAGGCCCCCGAGGGATTCGACTGGACGGTCCTGCCGATGCCCGCGGGCGCGGGCGGCGCGGTCCAGGGCGTGAGCCCGCAGACGCTGTCGGTCGCCGAGGAGAGCCCGCACCAGAAGGAGGCCGTCGCGTTCATCGACTTCCTGCTGCGCCCCGCGAACATGGTGCGCCTGGCCCGGGGCGACTGGATGCTGCCCACCGGGACCGAGGCGCTGGCCGATCCGTCGCTGCGGGAGTCCGAGCACGGGTGGGCCGTCGGCACCGCGCTCGCCCGGGGCCTGCGGCCGGCGCCCGCCCAGTCGGTGCGCGGCTATCCCGAGTGGAAGGACAAGGTGGCGACCCCCGCGTACCAGGAGTTCTACAGCGGCGCGATCGGCACCGACGAGCTGAGCAAGAGGCTGGTGGAGGACGGGAATCGGGTGCTGGCCCGCTACCAGCGCTGATCCCGAGCGGATCTGCCCACGGGAAGAGGTTGCACGAGACGTCTCGTCTCGTTTAGAGTCGCCGGCATGACGGAATCCCCGCGTGCCCACATCGCCATGTTCTCCATCGCCGCCCACGGACATGTGAACCCGAGCCTCGACGTGATCCGCGAGCTCGTCGACCGTGGACACCGTGTCAGCTACGCCATCCCCGCCTCCTTCGCGGAGAAGGTCGCCGCCACCGGCGCCGAGCCGGTGATCTGGACCTCGACCCTGCCGACCGACGACGACCCCGACGCCTGGGGCACGGAGCTGATCGACAACATCGAACCCTTCCTCGCCGACGCCATCCAGGCCCTTCCGCAGCTCGCGGAGGCCTTCGCGGGCGACGAGCCCGACCTCGTCCTGCACGACATCACCTCCTATCCCGCCCGCGTCCTCGCCCACCGCTGGGGCGTCCCCGCCGTCTCCCTCTGGCCCAACCTCGTCCCCTGGGAGGGGTACGAGAAGGAGGTCGGCGAGCCGATGACCGCCGAGCTGAAGCAGACCGAGCGCGGCCGGGCGTACTACGCGCGCTTCGAGGGCTGGCTCGCCGAGAACGGCCTCGGCCATGTCCCCAGCGACGACTTCGTGGCCCGCCCGCGCCGCGGCCTCGTCCTGATCCCCGAGGCGCTCCAGCCGAACGCGGACCGGGTGAACCGCGAGATGTACACCTTCGTCGGCGCCTGCCAGGGTGACCGCGCCGACCAGGGGGAGTGGCAGCGGCCCGCCGGCGCCGAGAAGGTGCTGCTGGTCTCGCTCGGCTCCTCGTTCACCAAACAGCCCGCCTTCTACCGCGCGTGCGTGGCGGCCTTCGGCGATCTGCCCGGCTGGCATGTGGTGCTCCAGATCGGCGCGCACGTCGACCCCGCCGAACTCGGTGACGTACCGGGGAATGTGGAGGTACGTACCTGGGTCCCACAGCTGGCCGTCCTCCAGCAAGCCGACGCCTTCATCACCCACGCCGGTGCGGGCGGCAGTCAGGAGGGGCTCGCCACGGGCACCCCGATGGTCGCCGTGCCGCAGGCCGTCGACCAGTTCGGCAACGCGGACATGCTCCAGTCCCTGGGGGTGGCCCGGCATCTGCCGATGGAGGAGGCGAACGCCGCGAGTCTGCGCGAGGCGGTGCTCGCCCTGGTGGACGATCCCGAAGTGGCCGCCCGGTGCGCACGCCTGAGCGAGCGGATGGCGCGGGAGGGCGGCACCACGAGGGCCGCCGACCTCATCGAGGCGGAGCTGTCGCGCTGAGCGGATCCGCCTGACTGATATCCGGACGTTCTCCGTCCCGCCCCGGCCGCCGCGACCTGCGGTTACCCGGGGCGGGACGCTTCTGTTACGGCTCCGTGAACCCGATGGCGCGGCGGGGCCGGTCGGCGCATCTGCACGCACGCCCTCGCGATTTCACACCCGGGACCGGGCGTTCACCCCTCTTGCGCACACCTTCACGGCTCTTCACATGTCTTCACGCATGGTCACTCCTGCCCCAGAGGGCACGGGGCGGCCGGGTGCGGCGGTCGGGCGGGGCGCGTCCGATGCGTGAAGTGCCGCGCTGAACAGGCGTAATGCAGGGTGGGAGGGCCTTCACGGGGTGGTCACGGAACCGTCGATTCCGGCGAGGTAACTGCTCGACCGGCCGCCACGGCCGTGGTGACCAGCCATGGCCGATTTCTTATTACGAAACCTTGTTGAGCAAGTCACGCCTCCATGAAGGTCTTGATCTGCGCTCGTCAATCGGTCAAGGTTTCGAGCCAGCCCCCGGAGATCTTCCGGCCGAGGGCCAATCCCCCACAAAGACTGACGAGGAGAACCCTCTTCATGGCCAAGCACCAGCGCACCCGTCGCATCAAGCTCACTGCCGCGATCACCGCCGTGGCGGCCGCCGCAGGAGTCACTCTTCTCGGTACCTCGTTCGCCGGGGCCGCACCCGCCCCCATGGGCACGGTCTACGGCGCGGACGCCGCGACCGCCGTCTCCGGCAGCTACATCGTGATGCTGGACGAGAAGAAGGCCGACAAGTCCGAGCTGGCCAAGGAGTACGGCGGCAAGCTCAAGCGCGACTACAAGTCCAGCATCAACGGCTTCTCCGCCAGCGGTCTTTCGGAGACCGAGGCCAAGCGCCTCGCCGCCGACCCGGCCGTCGCCAAGGTGGTGCAGAACAAGAAGTTCAGCATCAACGCCACCCAGGAGAACCCGCCGTCGTGGGGTCTGGACCGCATCGACCAGGCCGAGACCGCCGGTGACAAGGCGTACAACTACCCCGACGCCGCGGGCGAGGGCGTCACCGCGTACGTCATCGACACCGGTGTCCGCGTCACCCACGAGGACTTCGAGGGCCGCGCCACCTCCGGCTTCGACGCCATCGACAACGACGACGACGCCGACGACGGCAACGGGCACGGCACCCACGTGGCGGGCACCATAGCCGGGGCCGCGCACGGCGTCGCCAAGAAGGCGAAGATCGTCGGCGTCCGCGTCCTGGACGACAACGGCTCGGGCACCACCGAGCAGGTCGTCGCCGGGATCGACTGGGTCGCCGCCAACGCCAAGGGCCCGTCCGTCGCCAACATGAGCCTCGGCGGCGGGGCCGACCCGGCCCTCGACGAGGCGGTCCAGAAGGCCATCGCCGCGGGCATCACCTTCGGTGTGGCCGCCGGCAACGAGTCCAGCGACGCCGGCCAGGGCTCGCCCTCCCGTGTCCCCGAGGCGATCACCGTCGCCTCGTCCACGGAGGCCGACGAGCAGTCCGACTTCTCCAACTTCGGCTCCGTCGTCGACATCTACGCCCCGGGCTCGGACATCACGTCCACCTGGAACGACAGCGACAGCGGCACCAACACCATCTCCGGTACGTCCATGGCCACCCCGCACGTCGTCGGCGCGGCCGCCGTCTACCTGGCGGGCCACCCGGACGCCACCCCGGAGGCCGTCGCCACGGCGCTCACCGAGGGAGCCACCCCGGACGCCATCAGCAACGCCACCGAGGGCACGGCCAACAAGCTCCTCAAGGTCGTCGAGTGACACCCCGGTAAGTACCCGGTTCCGACCGGATGCCGGGCGGCGGTGGCCCCACACCCCGCCGCCCGGCCACCGCCGCATCCAGCAGCCGCCGCGCTCGCCCCCACGGGGCGCGGCGGCTGCGGCGTGTCCGGGGAAGCGTTCTAGGGTGGGTCGCCATGACGACGTATGCGGCGCTGCTGCGCGGGATCAACGTGGGCGGCAGCAAGAAGGTCCCGATGCCCGAACTGCGCGATGTGCTCGCCGGACTGGGGCACACCGGCATCGCCACCCACCTGCAGAGCGGCAACGCCGTCTTCCGCAGCGACGACGAGGACAGCGACGTCCTCGCCGCGGCCCTGGAGCAGGCCCTGCGGGAGCGGTTCGGGTTCGCCGTCGACTGCCTCGTCCGCGACGCCGCGTATCTCGCGGCCGTCGCCGACGCCTGCCCCTTCCCCGCCGCCGAGCTGGAGGGCAAGCAGCTCCACGTCACCTACGTCGACCGGCCCCTGGACCCCGAACGCTTCGCGGACCTGGACGCGGAGGCGTTTCTGCCGGAGGAGTTCCGGCTCGGCGACCGCTGCGTGTACCTGTACGCCCCCGACGGCCTCGGCCGCTCCAAGCTGGCCGTCGAGCTGGGCCGCCCCCGTCATGTGAAAGGCATCGTCGCCACCACCCGCAACTGGAACACCGTGGCGAAACTGGTCGAGCTGACCCGGGACTGAACTCCCCGCTCGGCCCGCCCGGGAGAACGTGTCCTTCCGGGGCATCGTCCCGTCGGCGAGGTAGCGCGTGGTGGGCTTCAGCGCGCAGGGATGGTCGCCGTACACAGAGACCCCGGACCGCTGTCGTCCACGCCGACCAGCCGGGACCGGTCCGCGAACTTCTTCCGCAGCAGCTTCCCGCCGGCGTGCGGGGTCGGCACGTCGCGCAGATTCTGGACGAGCAGGATGTTGCGCGGCCCCTCCAGGAGGAGGCGGACGGGGGACGGCCAGGACGGGAAAGGCGAGCAGGATCACAGCGGCGATCCCGACCCGCATCGAGCCGCCCCCGGCACGACAGGTTAGCCTTGCCTTCGTTTGGCTGGAGGCAGGTGGCCTGAAATCCCCCTCCGCTGTTCGTGGACATGGCTGAGGAGCAGGTGAGTGGGGGCTGACAGCGCCGGGCGCGGCGTCATACGCCGTGCTGTCGCGGGACAGCGCCGGGACGTGACCGTCGGATCGGTCCTGGGCGCCTGCCATCAGATCGGCGAGGCGCTCGTCCCCGTACTCATCGGGCTGATCGTCGACCGCGCCGTCGTGCGCCCCGACGGGGGAGCGCTGGCGATCTGGCTGGTGGTCCTCGCCGTCGTCTACACCCTGCTCTCCTTCGGCTTCCGCTTCGGCGCCCGCGCCGGTGAACGCGCCGCCGAACAGGCCGCCCACCAGCTGCGCCTCGACGTCGTACGCCGGGTCCTCGCCCCGCACGGCGGCGCGGAGGCGGGCCGTCCGCCCGGGGCGCTGGTGAACGTGGCTACCGAGGACGCCCGCCGGGTCGGAGCCGTCAACATGGCCCTGACCCTCGGCATCGCCGCGGTCGTCGGCGTCGTCGCCGGCGCGGTGCTCCTGCTCCGCGCGTCCCTGCCCCTCGGGCTCCTCGTCCTCATCGGCGCCCCGGTCCTGATGGCGCTCGGCCACTTCCTGGCCCGGCCCCTGGAACACCGCAGCGCGGCCGAACAGGAACAGGCCGCCCACGCCTCCGGGGTGGCCGCCGACCTGGTCGCCGGGGTCCGGGTGCTCAAGGGCCTGCGCGCCGAGCGCGCCGCTGTCGAGCGCTACCGCGCCACCAGCCAGGCCTCCCGTGACGCCCATGTGCGCGCCGCCCGCGCCGCCGCCCTGCAGACCGGCCTGATGCTCACGCTGACCGGCTCGTTCATCGCGCTCGTCGCCCTCGTCGGCGGCCGCCTGGTCCTCAGTGACTCCATCGGCCTCGGCGCCCTCGTCTCCGCCGTCGGCCTCGCCCTCTTCCTGCCGGGACCGATCAGCGTGCTGGCCTGGGTCGGCGCCGAACTGGCCAAGGGCCGGGCCTCCGCCGCCCGGATCGCCGACGTGCTGGCCGCCCCGGGCGAGACGACGGGCGGCACCGCCGAACCGGCCGCCCCCGCCCTCGGCGAACTGCGCCTGAACGGCCTCGGCCACGCCGGACTCGACGCCCTCGACCTGACCGTCCGCCCCGGCGAACACCTCGGCGTCGTCGTCACCGACCCGGCCGACGCCGCCACCCTGCTGCACTGCCTGGCCCGCCGCTGCGACCCGGAGCGGGGGAGCGTCGAGCTCGACGGCGTCCCCCTGACCGAACTGGCCCCCGCCGCCCTGCGCTCCGCGCTGCTCGTCGCCGAGCACGACGCCCAGCTCTTCGACGGCACCCTCCTGGAGAACGTCACCGCCGCCGCCCCCGCCGGGAGCGACCCGCGCGCCGCGATGGACGCCGCCGCCGTCGACGAGGTGGCCTCCGCCCTGTCCGGCGGCACCGGCGGCCGGATCGGCGAGCGCGGCAGTTCGCTCTCCGGCGGCCAGCGCCAGCGCGTCGCCCTGGCCCGCGCACTCGCGGCCGACCGCGGCGTCCTCGTCGTCCACGACCCGACCACCGCGGTCGACGCCGCCACCGAGGCCCGGATCGCCGCCGGCATCCGGCGCGCCCGCACAGGCCGCACCACCGTCCTGGTCACCAGCAGCCCCGCCCTGCTCGCCGCCACCGACCGCGTCGTCCTCGTCGACGGCGGCACGATCACCGCCGAGGCCCCGCACGAGGACCTCGTACGCGACCATCCCGTCTACCGCACGGCGGTGCTCACATGACCACGGACCCGCCCACGCCGGACACCGGCGCCGAACTGCTCCCCATCGCCACCCCCGCCCGCACCCGGGCCGCCCTGCGTACGCTGATCCGCCCCGAGCGGGGGCTCGCCCTGACCGGCATCGGCATCCTGGTCGCGGCCACCGCGGTCGGCCTCCTCGTCCAGCCGCTGCTGGGCCGGATCGTCGACATCGTCGCCGACGGCCGCCCCGCCGGGGACCTGACCCTCCCGGTCGTCCTCCTCGTCGCGGTCGCCGTCGTCCAGGGCCTCACCACGACGCTCGGGCTCACCCGGATCGCCCGGCTCGGCGAGACCGTACTGGCCCGGCTGCGCGAGCGGTTCGTCGAACGCGCCCTGAGCCTCCCCGCCGACCGGCTGGAACGCGCCGGGGCAGGCGACCTCACCGCCCGCATGACCGGCGACGTCGCCCGGGTCGCCGAAGCGGTCCGCTCCGCGCTCCCCGAGATGGCCCGCTCCGTCCTCGCGATCGTCCTCACCCTCGGCGCGCTGGCTCTGCTCGACGTACGGTTCCTGCTCGCCGCGCTCCTCGCCGTCCCGGTCCAACTGCTCACCGCCCGCTGGTACGTACGCCGCGCCCTCACCCTCTACGCCGACCAGCGGGTCGCCAACGGGGCCCAGCAGCAACAGCTCCTGGAGACCATCGGCGGCGCCGTGACCGTCCGCGGCCACCGGCTGGAGGAGCAGCACACCGAGCGCAGCGCCGGACGCTCGCGCAAGGCCGTCGACCTCACCATGCGCAGCGTCAACCTGGTGCTGGGCTTCTACGGGCGGCTGCACATCGCCGAGTACATCGGCCTGGCCGCCGTGCTGATCGCCGGATTCTGGCTGGTCCGCGACGGCGCGGTGTCGATCGGTACGGCCACGGCCGCCGCCCTCTACTTCCACAGCCTCTTCGGACCCGTCAACGCCGCCCTCGTCCTGCTCGACGACGCCCAGTCGGCGGCGGCCGGACTGGCCCGGCTGGTCGGCGTGACCGACCTCGCGGAGCAGCCGGAGCCGGAGCCGGAGCCGGAGGCCGGAAAGGCGGAGGCCGGAAAGGCGAAGGCCGGAAAGGCCGCGCCCGCCTCCGTACCGCGTCAGCGCATCGCTCCGTCGGAAGCCGCCGTGACCGTGCATGCCGTCAGCCACGCCTACGGACCCGGCCGCCCGGTCCTGCACGAGGTCTCCCTCACCCTGGAGCCCGGCGAACACGTCGCGCTCGTCGGGACCAGCGGGGCCGGCAAATCGACCCTCGCCCGGATCGTCGCGGGCGTCCAACAGCCCACCTCGGGCACGGTCACCGCACCGGCGGGCGCTGTCTCCGCAGCTGCCGGCGCGGGCGAACACCCGGTCGTCCTGGTCACCCAGGAGGTCCACGTCTTCACCGGCACCCTCGCCGAGGACCTCCGGCTCGCCCGCCCCGAAGCCACCGACGCCGACCTGCGCACGGCCCTCGCCGCGGTGCACGCCCTCGACTGGGCCGAAGCGCTCCCGGACGGGCTCGGCACCGTCGTCGGCGAGGGCGGCCACCGCCTCGACCCCGCCCGCGCCCAGCAACTCGCCCTCGCCCGGCTCGTCCTGGCCGACCCCGCCCTCGCCGTCCTCGACGAGGCGACCGCCGAGGCGGGCAGCGCCGGGGCCCGGGTCCTGGAACGCTCCGCCGAGGCCGCCCTCGCCGGCCGGACCGCCCTGGTCGTCGCCCACCGCCTCACCCAGGCCGTCGTCGCCGACCGGGTCGTCGTGCTGGAGGCCGGCCGCGTCGTCGAGAGCGGCCCGCACGACGAACTGCGCGACGCGGACGGCCCGTACGCCGCGCTGTGGCGCGCCTGGTCCGGCAGCCGCACCACCGCACCGCACCCCTGACCCCACGCACCGCCCGCCCCCCCGCTCCGTCCCCGGCGAATGCCGACGCTCCCGAAGGAATCCGTCATGTTCCGCATGATCCAGCGCACCCGGCTCACCGCCGTGGCCGCGTCCGCCCTGCTGCTGTTCGGCGCCGCCGCCTGCGGCTCCGGCGAGAGCGACGACCAGGCCGCGCCGTCCGGCGACAGCGCGCCGAAGGGGGCCTTCCCGGTCACCCTGGACCACAAGTACGGCACCACCACCGTCAAGAAGGACCCGCAGCGCATCGTCACCGTCGGCCTCTCCGACCAGGACGCCGTCCTCGCCCTCGGCAAGGTGCCCGTCGGCACGACCGAGTGGTTCGGCGAGTTCAAGGGCGCCATCGGCCCGTGGGCCGAGAAGGCGCTCGGCGACAAGGCGCGCCCCACCGTCCTGCACGACGACGGCACCGGCCCGCAGGTCGAGAAGATCGCCTCGCTGCGCCCCGACCTGATCCTCGCGCTGTACTCGGGCCTCACCAAGGACCAGTACCGCACCCTCTCCAAGATCGCGCCGGTCGTCGCCCAGCCGAAGGAGGGCGCGGACTGGGGCATCTCCTGGCAGGACCAGACCACCCAGGTCGGCAAGGCCCTCGGCAAGAGCGACGAAGCGAAGGATCTGGTCGCCACGACCGAGAAGCACATCGCCGACGCCGCGGCCGCGCACCCCGAGTTCAAGGGAAAGACCGCCGTCATGGCGACGCCGTACGAGGGCATGTACGTCTACGGCCCGCAGGACAACCGCTCGCGCGTGCTGACCGGCCTCGGCTTCCAGCTCCCGACGGGCCTCGACAAGGTCGTCGGTGAGGCGTTCGGCGCCAACATCAGCAAGGAGCGCACCGACCTCCTCGACACGGACGCCGTCGCCTGGATCGTCACCGACCCGGCCAAGGACGCCAAGAAGCTCCACGCCGACCCGCTGTACGGCAAGCTCGACGCGGTCAAGGAGGGCCGCGAGGTCATGATCAAGGAGAGCAGCCACTTCGGCAGCGCCATCTCCTTCGTGACCCCGCTGAGCATCCCGTACACCGTCGACCGCCTGGTCCCCATGCTGTCGGCCGCCGTCGACGGCAAGACCGACACGAAGGTCGAGCACCCCGCGTCCTGACGCCTTCCCCTTCCGGGCCGCCCCGCCGACGCGGGGCGGCCCGCCCACCCTCCCGTGAGGAACCGGACCGTGGAGCCAGCCCCGTGACCCGCCCCGCCCGATGGCGTCCCACCCTGCTCGTGGCCGCGCTCGCCGCGCTGCTGGCCGTGCTCTGCCTGCTCTCGATCGGGCTCGGGGCGCTCAGCATCCCGCCCGGCGATGTGATCAAGGCACTGACGGGACAGCCGACCGGCCCCCGGATCGAGGACGTCATCTGGTCCGTGCGCATCCCGCGTACGGCGCTGGGCCTGGCCGCCGGAGCGGCGCTCGGCCTCTCCGGCTGCGTGATGCAGGCGCTGACCCGCAACCCGCTGGCCGACCCCGGCATCCTCGGCGTCAGCGCAGGGGCGGCGTTCGCCATCGTCATCGCCGCCGGGGTCGCCGGGATCGGCTCGCTGTTCGGCTACATCTGGTTCGCCTTCGCCGGGGCCATGGCGGCCAGCATCGTCGTCTATCTGCTGGGCCGGATGGGGCGTTCGGGGTCGACCCCGGTGAAGCTGGCCCTCGCCGGAGTCGCCGTCACCGCCGTGCTGTCCTCGCTGACCAGCGCCGTCGTCCTCACCGACCCGGCCGCGCTGGACCGCTTCCGGTTCTGGTCGGCCGGCTCGCTCGCCGACCAGGACGCCTCCACCGTGCTGCGGATCCTGCCCTTCCTCGGGCTCGGCGCCCTCCTCGCCCTGGCGAGCGCCCCCGCGCTCAACAGCCTCGCCCTCGGCGACGACGTGGCCGCGTCCCTCGGCCGCAAGCTCGGCCTCGTCCGCCTCCAGGGCGTCGTCGCCGTCACGCTGCTCACCGGCGCGGCGGTCGCGGTGATCGGGCCCGTCGTCTTCATCGGCCTGGTCGTCCCGCACGTCGCCCGGGTCCTCGCCCAGTACGCCGGACTCGGCCCCGACCACCGCTGGCTGCTGCCGCTCTCGGCCGCGCTCGCTTCGGGGCTGCTGCTCGGCGCGGACATCCTCGGCCGGGTGATCGCCCGGCCCGTCGAGGTACAGGCCGGGATCATCGTCGCCTTCATCGGCGGACCGTTCTTCATCGCCCTGGTCCGCCGACGTCGCCTCGCGGAGATCTGACCATGACACCGGACACCCCGCTCTCGAAGACCACCGGGCCCGACGGGCCCATCGACACCGTGCCCGAGAAGACCACCGGGCCCGCCGAGTCCACCGGGACCGCGGCGAGCACCGGGACCACGGCGGCCACCGGGACCCGCGTACCGCTCCCGAAAGCCGCCGCCCGCCCCTTCCGCCTCGCCTTCCCGCCGCTCTCCGGCACCCTGCGCCCCCGTCAGCTCGCCGTCAGCGCGGGGCTCGCCGTCGCCGTGTTCGCGGCGCTGTGCTGGCACGTCTCCATCGGCGAGTACGGGATCCCGCTCGCCGACGTCGCCCGCGCGCTGACCGGCTCCGGGGACGCGGGCACCCTCCTCGTCGTCCAGGAACTGCGGCTGCCCCGCGCCATGACGGGCCTTCTCGCGGGCATCGCGTTCGGCATGTCCGGCGCGCTCCTCCAGACGATGACCCGCAACCCCCTGGCCAGCCCGGACATGATCGGCCTCACCCAGGGAGCCGGAACGGCGGTCGTCGCGGGCATCGTGCTCGGCTGGGACTTCGGCCTCGGTACCCAGGCGCTCGGCCTCTTCGGCGCCCTCGCCAGCGCCCTGATCGTCTACGGGCTCGCCTGGCGGCGCGGCACCACCGGCTACCGCATCATCCTCGTCGGCATCGGTGTCTCGTGGATCTGCCTCAGCGCCACCGACTACCTGCTCGCCCGGGGCGGCCGCTTCCAGGCCCAGGCCGCCCTCGGCTGGCTCGTCGGCAACCTCAACGGCCGTGACTGGCAACAGGCCGAGCCCCTCGCGTACGCCCTCGTCGTCCTGGTCCCCACCGCCCTGCTCATCGGCCGCCTCATGCGGACGCTGCAACTCGGCGACGACGTGGCCAAGGGGCTCGGCACCCGCGTCCAGACCGTCCGGCTCACCGTTCTGCTCACCGGTGTCGGTCTGGTCGCCTTCGCCACCGCGGCGGCCGGACCCGTGGCGTTCGTGGCGCTCGCCGCCCCGCAGATCGCCCAGCGGCTGTGCCGCACCGCCTGGCCGCCGCCGCTCGCCGCCGGACTCACCGGCGCCCTCGTCGTCCTCGCGTCCGACGTCGTCGCACGCGAACTGATCCCCGGCACCGAACTGCCCGTCGGGATCGTCACCGGAGTGCTCGGCGCCCCGGTCCTGCTCTGGCTGCTCATCCGCGTCAACCGCGCGGGCTCAGGAGGCTGACCGATGTCCACCGCCGAACCCGACCTGCGGGCCGAGGGCCTGCACCTGGGCTACGACGACCGAGCCGTCGTCAGCGGCCTCGACCTGGCCGTGCCGCCGGGCCGGATCACCGCCATCGTCGGCGCCAACGCCTGCGGCAAGTCGACCCTGCTGCGCGCCCTGGCCCGGCTGCTCGCCCCGCGCGACGGCGCGGTCAGCCTGGACGGACGGGCCCTGCACTCCATCCCCACCCGTGAGCTGGCCCAGCAACTCGGCATCCTCCCGCAGTCGCCGGTCGCCCCCGACGGCCTCACCGTCATCGACCTGGTCAACCGGGGCCGTTCCCCGCACCAGACGTGGTGGCGGCAGTGGACCAAGGCGGACGAGCAGGCGGTGCACGACGCGCTCGCCGCCACCGGCACCACCGACCTCGCGGACCGGGCGGTCGACGAACTCTCCGGCGGTCAGCGCCAGCGCGCCTGGATCGCCATGGCCGTCGCCCAGGGCACCCCGGTCCTCCTCCTCGACGAGCCGACGACGTATCTCGACCTCGCCCACCAGATCGACGTGCTGGACCTGGTCGTCGACCTGAACCGGCGCGAGGGACGCACGATCGTCATGGTCCTGCACGACCTCAACCAGGCCTGCCGGTACGCGGACCACGTCATCGCGATGAAGAAGGGCGACATCGTCGCCGAGGGCGCCCCCGCCGACGTGATCACCGCCGAGACGGTCGAGGACGTCTTCGACCTGCGCTGCCAGGTGACCACGGACCCGGTCAGCCGCACCCCGCTGGTGATCCCCGTCGGCCGTCACCACGCCCCGGAGCCGGAGTCCGATGAGCCGGCCAAGACCCTCGGCTGACGGGCCGGGACCCCGCGAGTGGCCCACCGCGTCAGCGTCGGATTGGCCCGGGAGTCCACGCCACTCGCTGCCTAGGCTGAGACGCATGAGCACCCAGCACTCCGCCACCGGGCCCGCCGCCCGCACCACCGTCGACTTCTTCTTCGACCCCGCCTGCCCGTTCGCGTGGATCACCTCCCGCTGGATGCTGGAGGTGGAGCGGCACCGGGACATCGAGCTGCGCTTCCGCCCCATGAGCCTCTACCTGCACAACGAGGGCAACGAACTGCCCGGCTGGTACCGCGAGCTCGTCGACAAGTCGATCGGCCCAGTCCGGGTGGCCGTCGCCGCCGCGGCCGCCCACGGCGACGGAGTCCTGCGCGACCTCTACACCGCGCTCGGCACCCGCATCCACGAGCACAAGGAGGAGGACTTCGACGCGGTGACCGCCGCCTCCCTTGCCGAACTCGACCTGCCGGCAGCCCTGGCGGAAGCGGCCCACTCCACGGCGTACGACACCGAGGTCGCCCGCCACCACGACGCGGGCAAGGACCCGGAGCAGGACGCGTACGTCGGAACGCCGACGATCCACGTCGACGGCACGGTCTGGTTCGGCCCGGTCCTCAACGCGATCCCGCGCGGCGAGGAGGCGGCCGAACTCTTCGACAGCTTCCGGGTCCTGGCGAACCACCCGGGGTTCTTCGAACTCAAGCGTCCCCGGTCCGGCGGGCTGTCCTACGACTGAGCCGCCGCTGAGAGGTAAGTCAGCGCGCGGTGACCGAGTACGCGGCGAGCGGACGGTTGCCGCGCTCCACGGCGACGGCCCGCAGGATGTCGGCCTGGCTGAGGACGAGCCGGCGCACCGGCTCGGGCAGCGACGCCAGATGCTCCTCCGTTCCGACCAGGTCGAGACAGGCGGCGACCTCCCAGTCGCCGTCCTGAAGACCTTCGGTGTCGACCGGCTTGGTTCCCTCGGCCGCCCAGCCGGCCTCGGGCAGGAGCCGCAGCAGTTCCTCACGGGAGAAGGGCGTGCGCACATTGCCCCGGCCACGCGATCCGGCGGCCTCGATCTGCCCCTGGATCAGCACGGCGAGGAGGTGGGCCAACTGGTCGCCGGACGTGGGCGTCACGTCCCACTCGGTGAACCACAGCCGGCCCGCCCACCGGCGTACCCGGGCCAGCGTGTCCCGCAGCTGCCCGAGCGAGGCGAAGTACCAGGAACAGTGCGCGAGCACCACATGGTCGAAAGAGCCGACGGGGAAGTCGACGGACGGGTCGAGGACGTCGGTGCCGAAACGGAAGTCGATGCGGGGGCCGAGAGGGCCCGCCGCGAGCCGGTCCGCCGATTCCCCGAGCGTGACCGGTGAGCCGTAGGAGGGGTCGGCCACATCGATGGCCACCACGCGCCCTTCAGGCCCGACCGCCTCCGCGAGGACGGCGGTCATGTCCCCCTGACCGCAGCCCAGTTCCAGGACAGCCGAGCCGGGCGCGATGTCCCAGCCCGCCACGAGCGCGGCGCGGTGGCGGGTCTGGACGAGCTGGCCGTCCGGGCTGTGATCGGCGGCGGCCATGCCGGCCGCGAGCGAGGGAGCCTTGGCGGGGAGATCGGAGGGCTTCACAGAGTCCTTGGGTGTACGCGACGGGAGGGTGCGGCCCGATGGCACGAAGGGTGTACGCGACGGGACGGTTCGGCCCGATGGTACGAAACGCACGGGCAGGGCGCCTCCGGTTTCCCGGGCACGCCGTGGTGCCACGGCCCGAGCGGCCGGGGCGTGTCCGGCGGCACGCCCGACCGCTCACGCCGACAGCGAGGCCCCCACCGGCACCCGCGCCTCGTCGAACCGGTTCAGCAGCAGCCGTGCCAACTCCGGTGCGGGGCCGAGCACATCGGCCAGGACATCCGCACCGGCCGCCTCGGCGCCCGCCGCGATGCGGTCGGGGAGCCGGCCGGGCGCGATGACGTACGGGGCCACCGCCACCCGCTCCACGCCCTCGGCGCGCAGTTCCCGTACCGCGTCCTCGGTACGGGGAAGGAGTGCGGAGGCGAACGCAGGCCGCACGGCGCACCAACCGGTGTGCCGCAGCTCCCGCGCGATTTCAGCGATCACTGCGATCGCCTCCGGGTCTGAGGATCCCGCCGAGGCCAGGACGAGCCCGGTCCGGGGAAGGTCGCCGGGACGGACCCCGGCCTCCCGCAGCCGCCGCTCCAGGGTGGCGTTGAGCAGGGGGAGGGGCCGAGGACGTCGGCCTGCCGGATGTGCAGGCGAGGCAGCCGGGCGCGGGCCTCGCGCAGGACCGAGGGAATGTCGGTCTTGGCATGGAACGCCCGGGTCAGCAGGAGGGGGAGGGCGACGACCTCGTCCGCCCCCTCACCCGCCAGGCGCTCCAGCACCCGGGGCACGGACGGGGCGTTGAACTCCAGGAACGCCGTCTCCACCCGCAGTCCCGGCCGCTCGGCGCGGACCCGCTCGGTGAGCGCGTGCACGGTCGCGGCGTGCCGCGGGTCGCGGCTGCCGTGGGCGATGACGAGGAGAGTGGGATGCGTCATGGGAGGGCTCAGTTCTTGACGAGGAGACCGCGGCTGCGCAGCACCCACCGCTCCAGCGGACTGAAGATGAGCAGATCGATGGCGATGCCGACGAACAGGATGAGCAGGATCGACAGGAAGATCCCGGGCATGTCGAAGTTGCTGCGGCCGTTCTCCAGCAACTGACCAAGACCCAGGCCCAGTTCGGGTGACGAGGCGATGATCTCGGCGGCCATCAGGGAGCGCCAGGAGAACGCCCAGCCCTGCTTGAGGCCCGCCAGATAGCCGGGCAGCGCCGCCGGGAGCACGATGTGCCAGGTCCCGCGCAGCCCGGTCGCGCCGAGCGTGCGGCCCGCGCGGAGGAACAGCGGCGGCACCTGGTCGACGCCGGAGACCAGACCGTTGGCGATCGAGGGCACCGCGCCCAGCAGGATCACCGCGAACATCATCTGGTCGTTCAGCCCGAGCCAGATCACCGCCGGGGCCACCCACGCCACCGATGGCAGCGACTGGAGCCCGGACAGGATCGGGCCGATCGCGGCCCGCACCAGCTTCACCCGGGCGACCAGCAGCCCCAGCGGCGTACCGATCGCGACCGCGAGCAGGAAGCCGAACAGACCGCGCGACACGCTGGTCCAGACGACCTCCAGCAGCGTGCCCGCCAGCCACATCTCCCGCGCGCTGTCCCACACCGCGGACGGCGGCGGCAGCTTGTACACCTCGGTGACCTGGGCGCGGACCAGCAGTTCCCAGACCACCAGGACCAGCGCCACCGCCACGACCGGCGGCAGCACCTTCTGCAGGAGCACCTCGCGCACCGGGGTGCGGCGGATCTGCACGGCGTCGAGCGCGTCGAGGCCGGCCTCCAGGCCCGCCAGGTCGTCGGGCTTCTTGTCGACCGGTCCGGCCTCCCCGTCCGGCCGCTTCCGGTCGGACGTGATGTCAGTGCTGGCCATGTCGGCGGATCTCCCCACGCAGTTCTTCGGTGATCTCGACGGACAGCTCCGCCACGGCGGTGTCCTCGATGCGGCGCGGCTGCTCGATGTCGACCGTCCACTCCCGGGCGATCCGGCCCGGCCGCGACGAGAGCAGGACGACGCGCTGGGCGAGCCGTACGGCCTCACGCACGTTGTGGGTGACGAACAGGACCGAGGCGTTCGTCTCCGCCCAGATCCGGGTCAGCTCGTCGTGCAGCACATCGCGGGTGATGGCATCCAGTGCCGCGAACGGCTCGTCCATCAGCAGTAGTTGGCTGTCCTGCGCGAGCGCCCGGGCCATCGCCACCCGCTGGCGCATACCGCCGGACAGCTCGTGCACCCGCTTGCCGTACGCCCCGCCGAGCCGGACCAGTTCGAGCAGCCGCTCCGCCTCGGTGCGGCGCTCCGACTTCGGCACCCCGCGCAGCCGCAGGGCCAGCTCGATGTTCTTGCCCGCGGTCAGCCACGGGAAGAGGGCGTGCTCCTGGAACATCAGGGCCGGCCGCCCGCCGGGGGTCTCGATGGACCCCTTCGACGGGCGGTCGAGTCCGGCCACCAGATTGAGCAGCGTCGACTTTCCGCACCCGGACGCTCCCAGGAGGGTGACGAACTCACCCGGAGCGACATCGAGGGTGATGTCGTCCAGCACGAGCTGCTGCCCCGTGGGTCCGGCGAAGGACTTCGAGACGTGGGCGAGACGGGCCGCGTGCTCGACCGTCGTACGGTCCTCGGCCTTGGTGAGGGTAGGGGTCGCCATGGTCGTCACCTCCTGGGATTCCTTACGTCCTGCTGCGGATCGGGCGGGCTACTTGACGCCGAGACCGGCGTCGGCGACCTCGGGCAGGCCCTCGGCCTTGAGGATCTTGTTCAGCGGGCCCAGGTCGTAGATGCCCTGGAGGGTCGGCTCCTTGATCAGACCGGACTTGACCGAGTACCCGGCCTGCGTCTTGAGCGTCTCGGCGAGCGGGTCGTCGGTGATCTCGATGGACTCCCACGCCGGGTCGAGGATCTCCTTCGGCAGCGGCTTGCCGCTCAGCTTCTCCAGCGCCTTGTTGGCGGACGCCTTGGCCTCATCCGGGTTGGCGTTGATCCACTTATTGGTGGACACCGAACCCTTCAGCACCGCCTCGACCACGTCCGGGTGCTCGTCGAGGAACTTCTGCGACACGATGATGTTCGTGATCACGAACTTCTTGTCCGGCCACAGGTCCTTCTCGTCGAGGAGCACCTTCGCGCCCTCGGAGACCAGCTTGGACGCCGTCGGCTCGGGCACCCACGCGCCGTCCAGGTCACCGGACTTGTAGGCGTCCGGGGTCACCTTGTTGTCCGAGCGGACCACGGAGACATCGCCCTTGCCGCTCTGGGGGTCGACCTTCCAGCCCTTCTCGGAGATCCAGTTGAGGAAGGCCACGTCCTGGGTGTTGCCGAGCTGCGGGGTGGCGATCTTCTTGCCCTTGAGGTCGTCCAGGGTCTTGATCTTGTCCGGGTTGACGACCAGCTTCACCCCGCCGGAGGCCGAACCGGAGATGATCCGCAGTCCCTTGCCCTGGGACTTGCTGTACCCGTTGATGGAGGGGAGGGGCCGATGAAGCCGATGTCGATGGAGCCGGCGTTCAGTGCCTCGATCTCGGACGGGCCCGCGTTGAAGGTCGTCGACTCGACCTTGGTGCCGCCCAGTTCCTTCTGGATGGTTCCTTCCTGGATACCGACCAGGGCGGTGGCGTGCGTGAGGTTCGGGAAGTATCCGATCTTCACGGTGTCGGAGGAGAGCTTCTTCCCTCCGGCGGAGACGTTCGTCTTGGCGTCGTCGTCCTTCGCCTCGGAGCCGTATCCGCAGGCGGTGGCCGCCAGGGCGAGCAGCGGCAGGGCGGCGACGGCGGCGAGGCCGCGGCGAACGGTGGAACGGGGGGCAGGCACGGGAGGCTTTCCTCTCGTTGGCCCGGTCTCACGTCCCGCTGTCTGTTCAGGGGGCGTGGCCGGGAGGTCGGCAGGTCTTCGGCGGTACGGGTGCGGGGGGTTCAGGGCGCGCGAGCGGTGCGCGTACGTCATCACGCACATCGCCCGACCCCGCCCTGGCCGCTGCCGAGGGCGCCGCTGCCCACCCGGCCGCCCTCCTTCGCGAAGGAGGAGAAGAAGTCGGTGGCCATCAGAAGTCCCACGCGGCGTCGTCGTCGGCCGCCACGACGGCCTCGGCGGCTGCGGCGAACGCGGCGCCCGCCATTCCGGCGCTCAGCGTCGTCCCGTCCGCCGGGTCGATCAGCAGGAACGAGCCGGTGCGACGGGAGTCCTCGTACGCGTCGAGCGCGAGCGGCTCGGCGGTCCGCACGACGACCTGCCCGATGTCGTTGGCGACCAGCTGCCCGGGGGCCGGGTGCTGGGAGAGGTCGTCCAGGGTGAGCCGGGACGGGATGTCCTTGACGATCGCCTTGACCGTGCGGGTGGTGTGCTTGAGCAGCACCCGCTGCCCCACCGCGAGCGGCTGGTCGGCCACATGGCAGACGGTCGCCTCGACGTCCTGGGTGACCGGCGGGGCGTCGTCGGCGGGGGCGATCAGGTCGCCGCGCGAGATGTCGATGTCGTCGGCTAGCCGGAGCGTCACCGACTGCGGGGCCCAGGCGATGTCCACGCTCTCGCCGAGCGCGTCGATGCCGGTGATCGTGGTCGTACGCCCCGAGGGGAGGACCGAGACGGACTCGCCGACCCGGAACACCCCCGCCGCGATCTGACCGGCGTACCCCCGGTAGTCGGGGTGCTCGGCGGACTGCGGGCGGATCACGTACTGCACGGGGAAGCGCGCGTGGCAGGCGGTGAGATCGTGGCTGACCGGGACCGTCTCCAGGTGCTCCAGGACGGTCGGCCCGCCGTACCAGTCCATGTGCGCGGACGGCTCGACCACGTTGTCCCCGGCCAGCGCCGAGATCGGGATCGCGGTGATCTCCGGGACGCCGAGGGACGCGGCGTACGCGGTGAACTCCTCGGCTATCGCGGCGAACACGGGCTCCGCGTAGTCGACCAGGTCCATCTTGTTGACCGCCAGCACCACGTGCGGGACGCGCAGCAGCGCGGCGACGGCGGCGTGCCGGCGGGTCTGCTCGACGACCCCGTTGCGGGCGTCGACCAGCACCACGGCCAGCTCGGCGGTGGAGGCGCCGGTCACCATGTTCCGGGTGTACTGCACATGGCCCGGGGTGTCGGCGAGGATGAACCGCCGCCGGGTCGTGGCGAAGTAGCGGTAGGCGACGTCGATGGTGATGCCCTGCTCGCGCTCGGCGCGCAGCCCGTCGGTCAGCAGCGCCAGGTCCGGCGCCTCCTGCCCGCGGTTGATGGAAGCCTGCTCGACGGCCTCCAACTGGTCGGTGAGAACCGACTTGGAGTCGTGCAGCAGACGTCCCACGAGGGTGGACTTGCCGTCGTCCACCGAACCGGCCGTGGCGAACCGCAACAGGGTGGTGGCCGACAACTGCTCGGCTGTGGTGGTCATGGTTAGAAGTACCCCTCGCGCTTGCGGTCTTCCATCGCGGCCTCGGACATCTTGTCGTCGGCGCGGGTCGCGCCCCGCTCGGTGAGCCGGGAGGCGGCGATCTCGGTGATCACGGCGTCCAGCGTGGTGGCGTCGGAGTCGACGGCCCCGGTGCAGGACATGTCGCCGACCGTGCGGTAGCGCACGAGCCGGGTCTCGGTGGCCTCGTGCTCCTTCGGCCCGCCCCAGTGACCGGCCGTCAGCCACATGCCGTTGCGGTTGAACACCTCGCGCTCGTGGGCGAAGTAGATCTCCGGCAGCTCGATGCCCTCGCGCTCGATGTACTGCCAGACGTCCAGCTCGGTCCAGTTGGAGATCGGGAAGACCCGGACGTGCTCGCCGGGGGCGTGCCGGCCGTTGTACAGCTGCCACAGCTCGGGCCGCTGGCGGCGCGGGTCCCACTGGGAGAACTCGTCGCGCAGCGAGAAGACCCGCTCCTTGGCGCGCGCCTTCTCCTCGTCGCGCCGCCCGCCGCCGAACACCGCGTCGAAGCGGTGCTGCTGGATCGCCTCGGTCAGCGGCACGGTCTGGAGCGGGTTGCGGGTGCCGTCGGGGCGCTCGCGGAGCTTCCCGGCGTCGATGTACTCCTGCACGGAGGCGACGTGCAGCCGCAGCCCGTGCTTCTCGACCGTACGGTCGCGGTAGTCGAGGACCTCGGGGAAGTTGTGCCCGGTGTCCACGTGCAACAGCGTGAACGGCACCGGCGCGGGCGCGAACGCCTTGAGCGCCAGGTGGAGCATCACGATGGAGTCCTTGCCGCCGGAGAACAGGATCACCGGCCGCTCGAACTCCCCCGCCACCTCGCGGAAGATGTGGACCGCCTCGGACTCCAGGGAGTCCAGGTGGCTGAGCGCGTACGGGTTCGCTGTGCCCTCGGACACGGTGGTGGTGACGGCACTCACGCCAGGCCCCTCTCGGTGAGCAGCGCGTGGAGCGCCGCCGCTGACTCCTGCACGGTCTGCTGGTGCGACTCGATCCGCAGGTCGGGCGCTTCGGGGGCCTCGTAGGGGTCGTCGACCCCGGTGAGCCCGCTGATCTCGCCCGCCGCCTGCTTGGCGTAAAGGCCCTTCACATCGCGTACGGAGCACACCTCGACGGGGGTCGCGACGTGCACCTCCAGGTAGGTGGTGGACTCGGTGGCGTGCCGCTTGCGGACGGCCTCGCGGCTGTCGGCGAACGGGGCGATGACGGGGACCAGCACCTTCACGCCGTTGGCCGCGAGGAGTTCGGCGACGAAGCCGATCCGGGCCACGTTGGTGTGCCGGTCCTCGCGGGAGAAGCCGAGGCCCGCGGAGAGGAACTCGCGGATCTCGTCGCCGTCGAGCACCTCCACCTTGTGGCCCTCGGTCCGCAGCCGGCCCGCCAGCTCGTACGCGATGGTGGTCTTGCCCGCGCTCGGCAGACCGGTGAGCCAGATCGTGGCCCCCGTCTCCGTCACGCTCATCGAAGTCTCCTGATCAGTCGTCATCAGCCGTGCAGCCCGCATTCGGTCTTGCCGCGCCCGGCCCAGCGGCCTGCCCGGGCGTCCTCGCCCTCCAGCACCCGGCGGGTGCAGGGTGCGCAGCCGACGGAGGCGTAACCGTCCATCAGCAGCGGGTTGGTGAGCACCCCGTGCTCGGCGACGTAGGCGTCCACGTCGTCCTGGGTCCAGCGGGCGATGGGGGAGACCTTCACCTTGCGGCGCTTGGCGTCCCAGCCGACGACCGGGGTGTTCGCCCGGGTCGGCGACTCGTCACGGCGCAGCCCCGTCGCCCACGCGGCGTACGCGGTCAGACCGTCCTCCAACGGCTTGACCTTGCGCAGCGCGCAGCACAGGTCGGGGTCCCGGTCGTGCAGCTTCTCGCCGTACTCCGCGTCCTGTTCGGCGACGGTCCTGCGCGGGGTGATCGTGATGACGTTGACGTCCATCACGGCGTCCACCGCGTCCCGGGTGCCGATGGTCTCCGGGAAGTGGTAGCCGGTGTCCAGGAAGACCACGTCCACGCCCGGCAGCACCCGCGACGCCAGGTGCGCGACCACCGCGTCCTCCATCGAGGAGGTGACGCAGAAGCGGGGCCCGAAGGTGTCGGTCGCCCACTTGAGGATCTCGATGGCGGAGGCGTCCTCTAGCTCCCGTCCGGCCCGCTCGGCCAGCTCCCGGAGCTCCTCGTCGGTCAGCTCTCCGCTCAGCAGAGTGTCCGTCATATCGTGTCCCCTTCACCGTCGTTGCGCTGAACGCCCCGGGTCAGCAGACCCAGGAACTTCAGCTGGAACGCGCGGTTGCAGGAGGCACATTCCCAGGCGCCGTGGCCGGTCTCGTTGGGGCGCAGGTCCTCGTCCCCGCAGTACGGGCAGTAGAACGGGGCGGCTCGTTCGCTCATGACAGCGACTCCGCACTGGCGCGCGCCGCCCAGGTCGCGAAGCGCTCGCCGTCCTCGCGCTCCTCCTGGAACCGGCCGAGCACCCGCTCGACGTAGTCCGGCAGTTCGGCCGAGGTGACCTTCAGGCCGCGGACCTTGCGGCCGAACCCGGCCTCCAGGCCGAGCGCGCCGCCGAGGTGCACCTGGTAGCCCTCGACCTGCTCGCCGTTCTCATCCAGCATCAACTGGCCCTTGAGGCCGATGTCCGCGACCTGGATACGGGCGCAGGCGTTCGGGCAGCCGTTGATGTTGATGGTGATGGGCTGGTCGAACTCCGGGACGCGGCGCTCCAGTTCGTCGATGAGGGACGCGCCGCGCGCCTTCGTCTCGACGATCGCCAGCTTGCAGAACTCGATGCCGGTGCAGGCCATCGTGCCGCGCCGGAACGGGGACGGCGTGACCCGCAGGTCGAGCGCCTCCAGGCCGGCGACCAGGGAATCGACCTGCTCCTCGGCCACGTCCAGCACGATCATCTTCTGCTCGGCGGTGGTCCGCACCCGGCCGGAGCCGTGCGCGTCCGCCAGGTCGGCGATCTTGGTGAGCGTGGAGCCGTCGACCCGGCCCACCCGCGCGGCGAAGCCGACGTAGAAACGGCCGTCCTTCTGCCGGTGCACCCCGAGGTGGTCGCGCCAGGTCTGGGCGGGCTGCTCGGGCGCGGGCCCGTCGACCAGCTTCCGCTTCAGGTACTCGTCCTCCAGGATCTGGCGGAACTTCTCCGCGCCCCAGTCCGCGACCAGGAACTTCAGCCGGGCGCGGGTGCGCAGTCGCCGGTAGCCGTAGTCGCGGAAGATCCCGATGACCCCGCCGTACACGTCGGGCACCTCGTCCAGCGGCACCCAGGCGCCGAGCCGCACCCCGAGCTTGGGGTTGGTGGAGAGGCCGCCGCCGACCCAGAGGTCGAAGCCGGGGCCGTGCTCCGGGTGGTTCACGCCGACGAAGGCGATGTCGTTGATCTCGTGCGCCACGTCCAGGTGCGGGGAGCCGGACACGGCGGACTTGAACTTGCGGGGCAGGTTGGAGAAGTCCGGGTTGCCGATGAACCGGCGCTGGATCTCGTCGATCGCGGGCGTGCCGTCGATGATCTCGTTCTCGGCGATGCCCGCGACGGGGGAGCCGAGGATCACGCGGGGCGTGTCACCGCAGGCCTCGGTGGTGGACAGGCCCACCTCTTCGAGCCGCCGCCAGATCTCCGGCACGTCCTCGATGCGGATCCAGTGGTACTGCACGTTCTGCCGGTCGGTGAGGTCGGCGGTCCCGCGCGCGAACTCCTGCGAGATCTCCCCGACCACCCGCAGCTGCCGCGTGGTCAGGCGGCCGCCGTCGATCCGGACCCGCAGCATGAAGTACTTGTCGTCCAGCTCCTCCGGCTCCAGCACGGCGGTCTTGCCGCCGTCGATGCCGGGCTTGCGCTGGGTGTACAGACCCCACCAGCGCATGCGTCCGCGCAGGTCGTTCGGGTCGATCGAGTCGAAGCCGCGCTTGGAGTAGATCGTCTCAATACGTGTCCGTACGTTGAGACCGTCGTCGTCCTTCTTGAACTGCTCGTTCCCATTGAGGGGCGTGTGGTGGCCCACGGCCCACTGACCTTCACCACGGTGGCGTCCGGCCTTGCGGCGGGGCGTGGCGGTCGCAGGCTGTTCCGGGGTAGCGGCCATGGCAATACGTCCTTCGGGACTGCGGGAGGGCGGCTCTGAGCGGCACACTCGCGCTGAGGCGCGGCGGTGCGCAGGCGGTTCAGAGGTAAGAGAAGTGCGGCGGCGCTGGGTCTCTCAGCTCGCCGGACAGATGGCGCTGGACATGCGGCCGAGGTCGACGTGGCGTCGACTCACCAAGGCAATTCCAGTTCCAGACATGACGGAAGCGTGTCACGCGCATCTCGGGACAGTCCACCACTATCCGCTATGTGGACGGCTGGGTCTCGAAGAGTGGGACGTTGTGGTGCCGGTCACGGAACGCTTCATCGGCATTCCCGACAAATCGCCTGCACAGGCCCCGGAGTACCGGCAGGCGGGGACGCGAAGACGGGGCGGTGATGCCACCGCCCCTCCGGGCCTCCGGACGGTCAGGAGGAGTACGCCCCGGGCCACGGACCGGGCGTCGCCACCTCCGGCTCCACCTCGGTCTTCGTGTCGAAGAGCCGGAAGCCGCGCCGCAGGTAGTTGTCCATGGCGTGCGGCCCGTCCTTGGAGCAGGTGTGCAGCCACACCCGCTTCGTCGCCGGCCGCTCCGGCCAGCGCTCCGCCAGATCCCAGGCGCGCGCCACGCCGTACGCCAGGAGATGGCCGCCGATCCGCCGCCCCCGGAACGCGGGGATCAGCCCGAAGTACATGATCTCGACCACGCCGTCGTCCTGCGGGTCCAGCTCGACGTACCCCGCCGGAGTCCCGTTCTCGTACGCCACCCACGTCTCCGCGCCGGGCCGCTCCAGGACCTCCTGCCATTGGGCGTACGTCAGGCCCAGCCGGTCGGTCCACCGGATGTCCCCGCCCACCGCGGAGTAGAGGAAGCGGCTGAACTCCGGCAGCGGAACCTCGGACCGGACGATGCGGACATCCCCTTCGGGCGCGCGCGCCGGGCGGAGGTCGGCGGGCGATGTCTGCTCCAGGGACCAGACGGTCACCTCGGTGGTCGGCGCTGCGGGCTGCGGGATGTCGCTCATGACGGCCAGAAAACCATGGAGCCGGACACCGGCGCACAGCGGCCCCGCCCCGGACCGCCCACGCGCCGCAGCGGCCCCTCTCAGGTGGCCCGCGCCGCCCTGCGGGCCTCCGCCACCACCGGTGCCAGGGAGTGCGGCAGCAGATCCGCGCCGTGCTCCGGGTGGATCACCTCCACCTCGACCCCGTCCCCGAAGCGGTACGGGCGGTGGGCCAGGACCTCCGCCAGATGACGCCGCAGCCGGGAGATCTCGGCCCGGACCGTCACCGTCCGGGTCGCGTCCCCGAAGATGTCCCGCGCCAGCTCCGAGGCCGTCCGCCCCTGCCGGTGCACCGCCAGCGCGTACAGCAGCTCCGCGTGGCGCGGCGAGAGCCGCTGCCTCACGCTGCCCAGCGGCCCCGTCAGATGCACGGCGAGCGCCCGGGGCCGGCTCAGGTCCAGCACCACCCGGCGCGGCGCCCCCGCGCCGTCCCGACGTCGTCCACCTGCACCAGCCAGCCGCCCGGCAGCGGCTCGACCTGGCACATGCCCAGCGAGGGCAGCCACACCGGACCCGGCCGCAGCGACTTCGGCAACGGCAGCCGGTCCACCGGAGGCATCCCGGTCACCGCCGCCAGCCGCCCGTGCACGTCCACCGCCAGCGCCCGCCCGCCGATCCGGCACAGGATCGGCGCGGCCACCGCGCGCAGCCGCTCGATCTCCGCCAGGTGCCGGGTGCGGATCTCACCCTCGGCGAGCCGGGCCACCGAGTCGACCAGGGCCAGCGTCGCCGGATGGAAGCTGGACGCGGGCCCGCTGATGTCGACGATCCCGATCAGTCGCCCGTCGCGCGGATCCCGCACCGGGGCCGCCGCACAGGTCCAGCCGTGCAGCGCCCGGATGAAGTGCTCGGCGGAGTGCACCTGGATGGGGACCCGGGCGGCCAGCGCCGTCCCGATGGCGTTGGTCCCGGTCGCCGCCTCGGCCCAGGCCGCGCCTTCCTCCAGGCAGATGTCGTGGGCCCGGCGCAGCACCCCCGTGTTGCCCTGCCGCCACAGCACCCGGCCCTCGGTGTCGGTCACCACCATGATCTGCTGCGCGGCGTCCGCGATCGAGGCCAGTCCCGCCCGCAGCAACGGCATCAGTTCGCCGAGCGCCGTACTGCGCCGCCGGTGCTCGATCTCGTCCGCCTCCAGCAGCTCGCTCTCCGGCGACTGGTCGGGGTCGATACCGCTGCGCACCACCCGGTCCCAGGAGGCGTCGATCTCCGCCCGGGGCACGACACCGGACGCCTCGCCCGCCAGCCGGGCCTCCCGCGCCCGATGGAGCAACCGGGTGGCCTGGCGGCCCGCCCCTGGCCCGTCACCCGCAGCACCCCCGCCGAACCTGTCTCCGTCATGGTTCCCGTTCCCCCTGAACGCTTCCCCGCCCATCCTGCCGGTCACCAGGGCCGGTTGCGGAGCAGTCCACACAATGGTTGCAACCCTTTGCAACTCTGGCGACGCGCACCGGGCCCGTACGAGAGTGGGAGGACACTGGGTGCCGGACCTGATCCGGCCGCACGGTGTGAAGAAGCATGGAGGGTGGTGCCGTGTCGGCGCAGCACCACCCTCCTTCGCTTCCGCCGGGGGCTCCGGGACGGCTCAGCAGAGCATTCCGGCCCGCAGTTCCGCGAGGGTGCTCCTGAGCATGCGGGAGACGTGCATCTGCGAGACGCCGAGCCGTGCGCCGATCTGCGCCTGGGTCAGCTCCTGGCCGTAGCGGAGTTCCAGCACCCTGCGCCGGCGGTCGTCGAGCGCGGCCAGCAAGGGCGCCAGGACGTGCAGATCCTCCACGTGCTCCAGTCGGCCGTCCTCGTCTCTCAGGATGTCGGACCAGGCCGGCGCGGGCCCCCCGGAATCAGAGGCGTTGCGCAGGGGGGCGTCGAGGGAGCCGGCGTGGTAGCCGTTCGCGGCGATCTCGGCCTCCGCCACCTCCTCCCTGGGCAGGCCGAGATGACGGGCCAGTTCCGCACGCGTGGGGGAGCGGTCGAGACGCGCCGCCAGATCCTCGTGGCCGGCCTCGACCGCGGACCTCAGTTCCTTGAGCCGCCGGGGAACCTGTACGGACCAGGTGGTGTCCCGGAAGAGTCGCTTGATCTCGCCGCTGATATAGGGGAGAGCGAAGGCGGGGAATTCCACTTCGCGCGCGAGCTCGAAACGTTCGATGGCTTTGATGAGACCGATGGTGCCCACTTGCAGGACATCTTCGAACTGCCCGTTCCGCAGCGTGCGATATCGCCTGGCCGCGTAGCGCACCACGTGCATGTGTGCCTCGACGAGCGTGTTGCGGGCGTACTGGAATGCGGCAGTTCCCTCCTCCAGGTCGGCGAGCTGCTCGAAGAGCAGTCGGCTGATGTCCCGCGCGTCTGCCGACGGGCGGTCCATCCGTTCCTGGCCGGTCGGAACATCATTCCCTGCTGTCGGAGCTGTCGCAGAGATTCCGATAAGAGCCCTCATGGCACCTTTCCGGGCGGCGTCGCGAACATTTTCACCGTGAACCTACATGGCCTGGAGGAGTGTTGAGCGCGGTGCCTCGCGGAATCGCCATTCCCCGCGCGGTCATACGGAAAGGCGTGATGAGCACAAGCATGCGGGGTGCCCGCTCCGGTTGAGCGGGCACCCCTGCTTTCTTCGGCCCTCCCCCTACGTCCGCACGCTCCGCGACGCCAGGCCCGCCACCGCGCACAGCGCGCCCCAGCCTCCCGCCACCGCGGCGGCCTTCCGCCGAGCGGCCGGATCGGGGAGCCGCGTACCGAAGAGCACCGCGTCACCGAGGTCGGACGCGACCCTGCACACGGTCGCCGCCCGCAGCGCGGGGCCCTCCTTCGCGGCCAGCATGGCGAGCCCGCTCGCGAGGTCCCTGGCCCCCACGGCCCGGATCAGCAGCGCGGTCGCCGCCGGCACGGACCCGTCCTCGTCGTCCAGCCCGCACGGGCGGGCCATCAGCGCCGGGCGTACCAGAATGCCCACCCCATAGGCGGCGGTCGCCGCACCCGCCCACCGCACCGGCCAAGCTCCCACCGCGTCCTCCTCAGGTATCCACCGACCTGCGTCCATCGGTATCCAGCCGCCGACGCGTAGGCGTCGCGACGGGTCACGGGTTCCCGCGCCCTGTCCGTACGACACCTGCCGACCGCCGATCGGCCGTCCCCATCCCGGAGTACGCCGGTACGGCGAGGGGTGTGGTCCGGGCCGGACGGGGCAACGGACGGTCATGGCTGTTCTGCGCAGAGTCGCCCGGCCCCTGCTGGCCGCGAAATTCATCCGTGACGGGATCGCGTCGGTCCGCGACCCCGCCCTCCCCGACCCGCCCGAGGACGCCCGGGGTGAGCGGGAGGCCCCCGCACTCGCCACGCGCCTCCCGTTCCTGCCCGAGGATCCCGAGCAGCTCGCCCGCATCCAGGGCGCGGTGCAGCTCGGCGCCGGTGTGCTGCTCGCCCTCGGGCGCGCGCCACGGCTGGCGTCCGCGGCCCTCGCGGCGACCCTGGTGTCCTCCGCCCTCACGGCCGGCGGCCGCGGGCCGGAGGACGGTTTCGGGGCGCGGCGTGTGGATCTCCTCACCGACCTGTCCCTGCTCGGCGGGCTCCTGATCGCCGCGGCCGACACCCACGGCAAGCCCTCGCTCGCGTACCGGACCCGTCGGACGGCGGCCCACGCGTCCGACGCGGTCAGCCACCGAGCCCATGCCGTCTCCCACCAGGTGGGCAACGCGGCGGGCGCGACCGTCGACGGCGTCACGCACTCCGTCGAGGCCGCCCGCAAGCGCCTCTCCTGAGCCCGTACGTGCGAGGACCCGCCCGGCCTCCGGGCGGGTCCCCTCACGCGCGGCCGGCGGCCCTAGCCCACGGACGGCCGGGCCCGTGCCACCACCGAAGCCAGATCCAGGCTGTGCGGCAGCGTCCCGAACACCGCGCCCCCGTCCCCGCCGAGCCGCGACGCGCAGAACGCGTCGGCCACCTCCGGCGGAGCCCAGCGCACCAGCAGCGAACCCTGGAGCACCAGCGCGAACCGCTCCACCAGCCGTCGCGCCCGCGCCTCGATGCCGTCCAGATCGGCCAGCTCCGTCAGCAGCCCCTTGATCGCCGCGTCCAGCCGGTGATCCGCCCCCGCGCCTGCCCGACCTCCCGCAGGAAGGCGTCCAGCGCCCGCGGCTCCCGCTGGAGCGCCCGCAGCACATCCAGCGCCTGGACGTTCCCCGACCCCTCCCAGATCGAGTTGAGCGGCGCCTCGCGCAGCAGCCGGGGCATCCCCGACTCCTCGACGTACCCGTTGCCGCCCAGGCACTCCAACGCTTCGCCCACCACGGCGGTGCAGCGCTTGGTGACCCAGAACTTCGCGGTGGGGAGCGCGAGCCGCAGGAACGCCCGCTCCTCCTCGGTGTCCGCGTCGTACGCCGCCGCCAGCCGCATCGCCAGCACCGTCGCCGCCTCCGACTCCAGGGCCAGGTCGGCCAGGACGTTGCGCATCAGGGGCTTGTCGATCAGCGGCCCGCCGAACACGTCGCGGTACGCGCTGTGATGGACCGCCTGCGCCACCGCCTGCCGCATCAGCCCCGCTGAACCCACCACACAGTCGAGACGGGTGGCCGCCACCATCTCGATGATGGTGCGCACCCCGCGCCCCTCATCACCGACGAGACGGGCCCAGGTCCCGTCGAACTCGACCTCGGCGGACGCGTTGGACCGGTTGCCCAGCTTGTCCTTCAGCCGCTGGATCAGGAACACGTTGCGCGTGCTGTCCGGCAGCACCCGCGGCACCAGGAAGCAGCTCAGCCCGCCCGGCGCCCGCGCCAGCACCAGGAAACCGTCCGACATCGGCGCCGAACAGAACCACTTGTGCCCGGTGAGCAGATACTCGCCCGCGCCGGACAGCGGCTCGGCCCGGGTCGTGTTCGACCGCACGTCGGTGCCGCCCTGCTTCTCCGTCATGCCCATCCCGAAGAGCACCCCGGCCTTCTCGCGCGGATCCCGCAGCCCCTCCACGTACGTGTGCGAGGTCAGCAGCGGCTCCCACATGGCGGCCAGCGCCGGATCGGCGCGCAGCGCGGGCACCGCGGCATGCGTCATCGACAGCGGGCAGCCGTGCCCCGCCTCCGCCTGCGTCCAGACCAGGAACCCCGCCGCACGCCGGACATGACCGGCCGGCCGCCCCCAGGCGTCCGTCAGCCCGGCGGACACGGCATGGCCCAGCAGCCGGTGCCAGGACGGATGGAACTCCACCTCGTCGACGCGATGCCCGTAGCGGTCATGCGTCCGCAGAACGGGCGGGTGCGCGTTCGCCTGCGCACCCCACTCCTGGGCCTGGGCGGAGCCCGCGGCCCGGCCGAGCTCGCCGAGCTCCTCCAGCGCCACGGGCAGGATCCCGGGCTCGACGTGCCGCTCGACGGCCTCGGACAGGACCCGGTCGGTGGCGAAGAGGTCATGGCCGACCAGCGGCGGAACCTGATTGGTCACGGTGTGGGTGGTGGCTGCCATACGGATACGGTAAGGAGGTGCAGGCAGCAAATGAAACACCCGAGCGGCCGTCGGGCCGGCTCCACCGGGCGCGAGTGCTCTACCGCAACGTCTCCAAACGGCGCATGGCGTGGCACTTGCTCAAGGACACCGTCAACTCGTGCATCGAGTACCGCATTCTGGGCCTCGCGGCCGAGGCGGCGTTCTTCACCCTGCTCTCGCTGCCCCCGCTGCTGCTCGGCATGATCGGACTGCTCGGTTACGTCGACGAGTGGACGACCACCACCACGGTCGCCTCCATCGAGCGCAACATCCTCTCCGCCTCCCAGACGGTGCTGTCCGAGCGCGGGGTCAACGACTTCGCCAAACCGCTGCTCGCCGACGTCACGACCGGGGCCCGCCCCGACGTCATCTCCTCGGCTTCGCCATCGCCCTGTGGTCGGGCTCCCGCGCGGTCAACGTCTTCATCGACACCATCACCGTGATGTACGGCCTCGACGGCCACCGCGGCATCGTCAAGACCCGGCTGCTCGCCTTCCTGCTGTACGTCGTCGCCCTGCTGCTCGGCGCGGTGGTGCTGCCGCTGCTGGTCGTCGGCCCGGACCGGGTGGTCGAGTTCGTGCCCTGGGGGACCGAGGTCATAGCCGTCCTGTACTGGCCGCTCGTCATACTGCTGACCATCGCGTTCCTCACGACGCTCTACCACGTGTCCGTGCCCGTCCGTTCGCCCTGGATCGAGGACGTTCCCGGGGCGCTGGTGGCGCTCGGCATGTGGGTCCTCGGCAGCTTCCTGCTCCGGATCTACCTGACCAGCACGGTCGAGGGCCCGACCATCTACGGCTCCCTGGCGGCGCCGATCGCCGTGCTGCTGTGGATCGGCATCTCCGCCTTCGCGGTCCTGGTCGGTGCCGCGGTCAACGCGGCCATCGACCGGGTGTGGCCCTCGCTCGCCACGGCCGCCGCCCGCGAGGCCACCGAACGCGTCAGGGCCGCGCAGGCCGCGGAGTTCGTCGCCCGCACCCGCTCGGCGGCCTACGACGGCACGGACGACGACGATGACGAGGACGACGGCCCCGCGTACATGCCCTCCGAGTTCCCCGAGCGCTGGTCGCGCTTCCTGCCGCCCGACGACGTGAAGTCCCGGCTGCACGCGACCTGGGAGAAGGAGCCCAAGGACGCGAAGGAGCCCAGGGAAGCCAGGGAGTCGAGGGAGCCCGCCGAGGTCGAGGAACCGCCCGCCCGCTGACCGCGCTAGCGTGGAGACATGCCCCGGCGACACCAGCGGTACCAGGAACGGCCCTCCCGGCTGGACGGGGCCGTCCTCTGGACCCTGGACGTCCCGCCGGGCCCCGAGCGGCCCGCCCGGTCCGTGCTCCCCGACGGCTGCATGGACCTGATCTGGACCGCCGGCCGCCTGGTCGTCGCCGGGCCCGACACCCACGCCTTCGAGGTCGACCCGCGCAACCGGGGCTCCTGCGCCGCGATCCGGTTCGCGCCCGGCACCGCCCCCGTCCTCCTCGGCGTACCGGCGCACGAACTGCGTGACCACCGGGTCGGCCTGACCGAGCTCTGGCCCCGGAGGACCGTCGCCGCGCTCACCGGCCGGCTCGCCCGGTCCGCCGACCCCGCCGCCGCCCTGGAGGAGTTCGCGCTCGCCCGGTCCGCCGACACCGGACCGCCGGACCCGCTCACGGCGGCCGTCGCCGCCGGGCTGCGGCGCGGCAGGAGCGTCGCGTCGACGGCGTCCGAGGTCGGCCTCGGCGCCCGCCAGCTGCACCGCCGCTCCCTGACCGCCTTCGGCTACGGCCCGAAGACGCTGGCCCGGATCCTCCGCCTGCAACGCGCCCTGGCCCTGGTCCGCACCGGCCTGCCCTACGCCGAGGCGGCCTGCGCGGCGGGCTGCACCGACCAGGCGCACCTGGCCCGGGAGATGCGCGACCTGGCCGGGACGACCCTGGGGGCCTACGTCGCGTCGGCGGCGGCGAACAACGACACCCCGCACCCGTCCGGGTCCAGCACCACCGCGTAGCGCTGCCCCCACACCGCGTCCCACGGCTTCAGATGCCCGGTGTACCCGGCGCCGACCAGCTCCGCGTACAACGCGTCCACCTCCGCCGGGCTGTCGCAGACGAACGCCAGGGCGACCCGCTCACCCCCGCCCGCCGGGCGCTGCCAGTCCGGGTCGAACGAGGCGATGACCTCCTCCGTGTCCCACAGCAGCCGCTGCCCGCCCGGCAGGGTCACTTCGACATGGGGCGCGGACTCCGCCCCCTCGGGGATGTCGAGACCGAGCCGCCGGTAGAAGGCGAGCGAGGCCGTGAGGTCGGAGGTGATGATGCTGATGGCGTCGAGTCGTGGAGTCATGCCCCGACCGTAGGCACGCGGCGCCGCGGCCGTCTTGTACGAATCGGTCGTCCGCGGGTTCCCTCCCGGGTTCACCCCAGGCAGTCCGCCGGCGACGTCCCCGGATCGGTCAGCGCGAGACCCAGGGCGGCCCGCTCCGTGACCCACCGCGTCGGGCGGTGACGCGGGTCGCCGGTCGACGCGTGCAGCGCCCGCTGCAGCGCCAGTATCCGTACGGCCCCGATCCGCTCGCCCCACGCCAGCGGCCCGGCCGGATAGCCGAGGCCCGTGGTCACCGCGAGATCGATGTCGGCGGGCGCGGCCAGCGAGCGTTCCGCGATCGAGCAGCCGACCGCGACGACCGAGGACAGCAGCCGCTGCGCGACCGAGCCCGCGGTGTCCCGCACCACCGACACCCCGTACTGCTCCTCGCCTTCGGCCGCCCGGGCCAGCACCGCCCGCGCGTCCCGGGCGGCCGCCGGATCACCGGCAGCCGTCACCGCCAGCACTCTCCGCCGCCCCGCCGGGGGCAGCACCTCCACGCCGAACGTACGCTCCCGGGGCAGCCCGCCCTCCGCGACCGCCGCCGACACCGGCGTCCCCCAGACGGGCACCAGCACCACGGCCTCCGCCGACGGTCCCGCGCCCCGCTCGACGCGGACCCCCGCCGCCTCCAGCGACGCGGTCAGCTCCTCCTCGTACGACGCCGTCTCCGGCCGCCCGGCCGAGGCCAGGAACACCGGGCGGTCCGCGTCCCCGGTGACCGGGCTCTCCGGTGCGGGGCCGGAGGGCCCGTCGCCGTACGCGTACCAGCCCCGGCCCGTCTTACGGCCGTGCAGCCCGGCCACCACCCGGTTCGGGGTCAGGAAGGACGGGCGCAGCCGGTCCTCGTACCGGAAGCCCTGCCAGATCGAGTCGATCACCGCGGCCGTCACGTCGAGCCCGGTCAGGTCCATCAGTTCGAAGGGGCCCATGCGCAGCCCCAGCACGTCCCGGGCGATCCGGTCGATCTCCGCCGGGTCCGCCACCGACTCCTCCAGCAGCGCGAGCGCCTCGGTCACCAGCCCCCGGCCGGCGTGGTTGACCAGGAAACCGGGGGTGTCGGCGACGGTCACCGCCCGGTGCCCGCAGCCCTCGACCAGCTCGGTGAGCAGGACCGGGATCTCCGGGCGGGTGGCCGCGCCCGGCACCACCTCGACGATCCGCATCAGCGGCACCGGGTTGAAGAAGTGCAGCCCGGCCAGGCGCGAGGGGTCCCGGAGCGTCGCCGCGATCCGGGTCACCGACAGGGAGGAGGTGTTCGTCGCGAAGACCGCGGAGGCGGGCAGCGCCCGCTCCAGCTCCCCGAACACCTCGGCCTTCGTCTCCAGGTCCTCCCGGACCGCCTCGATCACCAGCTCCACGTCCGGGCCCGCCGCCCACGGCTCGGCGAGCGGCACCAGCCGGGCCACCGCCGCGTCCCGGTCGGCGGCGGTCGCCCGGCCCTTCGCGACCGCCCGGTCCAGCATCGACGCGACGAAGTCCAGGGCCTCCTTCACCGCCTCGGGCCGCACGTCACCCAGCTCCACGGTGTGTCCCGCGCTCGCCGCCCACTGGGCGATGCCCCGGCCCATGGCCCCGGCTCCGACGATCCTGATACGCATGGCAGTTACGGCCCTTTCAGCGGAGGTAGACACGGTTCGGGTCGACATCGTCGCGCAGCAGCCGCAGCTCCGCGGAGGTGGGCGGGGCCGTCGTCGCGAGCCGGTCGGCCGTCTTCAGCTCCCAGCCGGTCGCGGCCCGCACCTGCTCGACGCTCACCCCGGGATGCACGGCGACCAGCCGCAGCTCGTCCCCGACGCCGGCCCGGGCGAGGACGCCCAGCTCGGTGATGACCCGGGTGACCCCGGCGCCGAGCGGGCGGATGCCGTCCGCGAGCGCCCGGTCGGGACCCGGCGTCGTACAGAAGTCGAGCACGCGGGCGAAGGAGCGCGGGGTGTGGCGGCGCATCACCACGAACACCTCCCGGGCGTTCGCCATCACCTCGACCGCACCCCCGGAACCCGGCAGCCGCACCGACGGACTCTCCCACTCCCCGATCACCGAGGTGTTGAGGCTGCCCCACCGGTCGATCTGCGCCGCCCCCAGGAAGCCGACGTCGATGTGCCCGCCCTGGAGCACCGACCCGAACAGCGTGGCCATGGACACCACCGCCTCGGCCCCCGTGATCAGGACGGCGTCCGCGATGGTCTCCGGCAGATGGGAGGGGTGCGCCCCGCAGACCCCGGACTCGTACACCACCTCGATGCCCGGGGCGACGGTCAGCCGCGCCAGCTCGGTGGCGAGCGTCGGCAGCCCGATCCCCGCGAACACCGTGCGCCGCCCGGCCAGTTCACGCGCGGCGACGACCGAGAGCAGCTCGGACGGGGTGACGGGCCGCTCCTCCTGCCCGCGCTGCCCGCTCACAGCCGCCTCCCGTAGTCCACCGACCCGCTCGGCGCCCCGCCGACCGCCAGGCCCGCCCAGAACTCCTCGCCCAGCTTCGCCACGTACGCGGCATGGTCGGCGGTGCCGTACACCCACTCCTCCAGCCATCCCCGCAGCCGTACCGGGTCCCTGCTGATCGCGGACCAGGCCCGGTAGAAGGCGTTGTCCCGGTCGTAGTAGCCCTGCGCGAACGACGGATGCGCCCCGCGTGGGCAGAGGACCACCGCGTCCACCGCGTGGGCCGGGACGAGGGTGCGGTTCGGGTCCGCGCGGATGACCTCGTCCGCCACCAGTTCCTCCACCACCACGACCGCCTTCTCCGCCGCGTACACCGCCTCGGCCTGGACCCCGGTCAGCCCCCAGATCTGGGTGTTGCCCCGGCGGTCGGCACGCTGGGCGTGGATGAACGTCACGTCCGGATGGACGGGCGGTACGACGTAGATGTCCTCGGTGGATCCGTCGGCGGCCGGATAGGGCGAAGTGACTTTACGGATGCCGGGGTTGACCGAGGGCAGGTCGCTGCCCGCGTAACTGCGCAGCGGGTGGAACGGCAGCCGCTGCGCACCGGCGAGATACCGGCACACCATCCCGTAGTGGCTGTACTCCTCGAACGCCAGCGGCGCGGGATCGCCGTGCTCGATCCGCCGCCGCAGCTCACCGAGCGAACCGGCGGAGGAGTTGCCCACGAACGAGGAGACCAGCCGCGTCACGCACCCGGCGGCCAGCATCTGGTCCACCACGATGTCCGCCGTCATCCGGACGACCGTCAGATCCCGGCGGCCCTGCCGGATGATCTCGTGCCCGGCGGCGGTCGGGATGAGATGGGTGAACCCTTCGAGGCTCACGGTGTCCCCGTCGTGGACGAAGGCGGCGACCGCCTCCCGCATCGACAGGACCTTGCCGGCCCCTCCGCCCGCCCCGGCCGTCCGCTCCACCGTGCCCCTCACCCTCCGTATGCGCCCACCCCACGGTGTCAGCACCATTGATGGCTGTCCAATACCGAATTAAGGTCGGATCGAGACGCCAGGAGTATCAATGGAACTAGGCCACCTCAACGCCTTCCTCGCCGTCGCCGAGGAGCTGCACTTCGGCCGGGCCGCCAAGCGGCTCCAGATGGCCCAGCCCCCGCTGAGCCAGCGGATCCGCCAGCTGGAGAAGGAGCTCGGCGTCCAGCTCTTCCACCGCAACACCCGCTCGGTCCGGCTCACCAGCGCGGGGGAGACCTTCCTCGAACCGGCACGGACCGTCCTGGACGACCTGGACACCGCCGTCCGCGCGGCCAGATCGGCGGGCATCGGCGAGTACGGCCGGGTCACCATCGGCTTCGCCGGCGCCTCCAGCCACGAGACGCTGCCCCGGCTCACCCGCGCCGTGCGCGCCGCCCACCCCGGGCTCGAACTCGTCATGACCGGCCAGACGTACGCCAACACCGCCCTGTCCCGGGTCGCCGACGGCTCGCTCGACCTCGGCTTCGTCCGGCTCCCGGTGGCCCGGCCCGGCGTCGCCCACCGGGTGATCGACGAGGAAGAACTGGTCTGCGCCCTCCCCTCCGACCACCCGCTCGCCCGGCGGGAGACCGTCCCGCTCGACGTCCTCGCCGGCGAACCGTTCGTCTCCTTCCCCGCCAACTCCGGCTCCACCGTGCGCGACGCCACGACCGAGGCCTGCGAGAACGCCGGGTTCACCCCGCGCATCGTCCAGGAGGCCCCCGACTCCTACACGATCCTCGCCCTGGTCGCCGCCGGGGTCGGCGTCACCCTCACGGTCACCTCCGTCCAGCACATCCAGCAGAACGGCCTGGTCTACCGTCCCCTCGCCGGACCGGCCGTCCGCCTCCGCGCCGCCCTGGCCTGGCGCGCCGACAACCCCTCCGCCGCCCTGCGCGCGGTGCTCGCCGTGGCAGAGGAAGCGCTGCCGACACCCGTGCGCAGGCTCGATTGAGACGCGACGCCTCTCAATCCGGTGCGGACTCCATATTGGACCGACTCAGTCCCGGGTGCGAAGGTCGTCCCACCGCACCACTCGTCCACCTCGACGGGCCCCTGTTCCCCGCCCCCGACCCCAGGGAAGGCTTTCCGTGCCGCTCGACGTCGTCATCTGCGAACCCCTGCGCACCCCCATCGGCCGGTTCGGCGGGGCCTTCGCCCAGCAGACCCCGGCCGCGCTGGCCGCACGCGTCATCGCGGAGATCGTCACCCGCACCGGCGTCGACCCCGACCGGGTCGACGAGGTGATCCTCGGACACGCCTACCCGACCAGCGAGGCACCCGCCATCGGCCGGGTCGCCGCCCTGGACGCCGGACTGCCCACCACGGTCACCGGCTCCCAGATCGACCGCCGCTGCGGCTCCGGGCTCCAGGCGGTGCTGGACGCGGCGATGCAGATCCGGGCCGGGTTCAGCGATGTCGTGATCGCGGGCGGCATCGACGTGATGAGCGCCGCCCCTACTACACCCACGACGGACGCTGGGGCATCAAGGGCCCCGGACTCCAGCTCCACGACGCCCTCGCCCGCGGCCGAGTGACCGCCGGAGGCGTCAACCACCCGGTCCCCGGCGGGATGATCGAGACGGCGGAGAACCTGCGCCGGGAGTACGCCATCAGCCGCGCCGACCAGGACGCCCTGGCACTGCGTTCCCAGCAGCGGGCCGCCCGCGCCGCCGCCGAGGGCCGCTACGACGCGGAGACCGTCCCCGTCACCGTACGCACCCGCAAGGGCGAGACGGCGGTCACCGCCGACGAACACCCCCGCCCCGACACGACCGCCGATCAACTCGCCGCCCTCCGCCCCGTGATGGCGAAGTCCGACCCGGACGCCACCGTCACCGCGGGAAACGCCAGCGGCCAGAACGACGCGGCCGCCGCCTGCCTGGTCACCAGCGCCGAGACCGCCGAACGCCTCGGCCTCACCCCGCTGGTCCGCCTCGTCTCCTTCGCCCGTGCCGGTGTGCCCGCCGCGACGATGGGCATCGCCCCCGTCGCCGCCACCCGCACGGCCCTCGACCGGGCGGGCCTCACGCTCGCCGACATCGACCTGATCGAGCTGAACGAGGCGTTCGCCGCCCAGGTTCTCGCCTGCACCAGGGAGTTGGGCCTCGGCGAGAAGGACCACGAGCAGCGGATCAACGTCAACGGCTCCGGCATCTCCCTGGGTCATCCGGTCGGCGCCACCGGAGCCCGCATCCTCGCCACCCTCACCCGCGAACTCCACCGCCGCGAGGCCCGGTACGGCCTGGAGACGATGTGCATCGGCGGCGGCCAGGGCCTCGCCGCGGTCTTCGAACGCATCGCGGACTGAGGTTCGTTCGCGCGGAGCTGCCTCACCGGGCGACGGTCGCCTCCGGGCCCGCATCCGGTTCGGCGGCCCGCCCGGGCTCCTCGTAGAGGTAGTGCCACGTCCCGGCCAGCACCCCGCGGAACCACGCGTCCACCTCGTCCTGCCCCATCGCCGGCCAGTCGGGGACCTCCTCGACCAGGGCGCGCCCCATCCGGCGGCCCAGCTCCACCAACCGGGCTCCGGCCGCGGTGCGTTCGTCCGCATACCGCTCCAGCGCCGTGGCGGGATCCGGCCCCTCGCGCAGGACCCGCTCCAGGCACAGGGCGTCCTGCAGCGCCTTGACCGCACCGGTGGCGGTGTGCGGCCTGGTCACCCCCGCCGCGTCCCCGGCCAGCAGCAGGGGCGGGCGGGCGACCCGGGGGCCCGCACATCGGCGACCGGGTGGCAGGCCGTCGCCCGGCGTCCGCCCCGCGCGACGATGTCCGCCCAGGCCGCCGGAAAGTGCTCCTTCGCCAGCTCCTGGACGTACGGTCCGGGCTCGGCACCCTCGGGCGGCCGGCCGTAGATGGCGTACGCGAGCAGCCGGTTGCCCGCTCCGGTGCCGCCGTCGCCGTCCTGGGGGCCACCGGGGATCAGATAGAAGATGCCGTGCCCGCCGGGGAAGCCCAGGGTCACCCACGCGCCGCGCAGGAGGTCCAGCTCCCGGGGGTGCCCGGCGAGTGCGCCGAGCGGGATCGCGCCACGCCAGACCCTGTACGGGGCGGGCTCCGGCCGAAGCCCGGGTGCGAGCAGCTGCCGGGTGGCCGAGGCGTGTCCGTCGGCGCCCACGACCACGTCGTACGGCTCCTCGCCCCGCGCGGAGGTGATCACCGCCCGCCCGGCCGCGTCCGCCCGCACCGAGGTCACTGGCTGTCCCCGGAGGTAGCGCACGGCCCCGGCGCTCGCGCGCAACGACCGCCACAGCAGACCCCAGTTGCACGGGGTCACGGGGGAGGGCTGGCGGGCCAGTTCGCGTGCGGACCGCCCGCCCGGCTCCCGCGTGAGCCAGACCCGCGTTCCCACGGGAGCCGTCGGCATGGCCGGGTCCAGATAACCGGACCCGACCAGTTCCACGTGGAGCGGCGGCGGGATCACGATGCCGAACCCCCGGTCCTGGAGTTCGGCGCCGCTCCGTTCGTACACGGTGACGTCGGCCCCGGCCCGCGAGGCCGCGACGGCCGCCGCGCACCCCGCGATGCTGCCGCCGACCACCCCGATGCGTAACGCTGCCGCCACGTCCCCGGCCCTTCCCGTTCGTCGCCCCGGCGTTCCGCGTGGTGCGCGGTGCCGTGGTCATCGTTCCATCGCCCGGCCCGGCCTTCCCGGCGAACGGACCGCGGAACACGCGGAAGGCCCGGCCGGACAGTCCCCGCTGTCCGGCCGGACCTCGTTCTCCCGCAGGAGCTCTGATCAGTCCCGCGCGTTGCGGGTGCGGCGCATCAGCACCGCACCGCCGAGCAGCAGCGCGGCACTCGCCCCGGCGGCCAGGCCGAGGTCGGCGGCGCCGGTGTCAGCCAGGTGCGCGCCCGGGGTGTTGGACCCCGGCGTGCCGGACCCGGGAGTGCCCGAGCCGGGCGTGTCGGTACCGGGCGTGTCGGTCGGCGGCTCGTCGACGGGCGGCTGGTCCACGGGCGGCTCGTCGACCGGCGGCTCGTCCACGGGCGGCTCGTCGACCGGCGGCTCGTCGACCGGGGGCTCGTCCACCGGGGGCTCGTCGACCGGCGGTTCGTCCACGGGCGGCTCGTCGACCGGGGGCTCGTCGACCGGCGGTTCGTCCACGGGCGGCTCGTCGACCGGGGGCTCGTCCACCGGGGGCTCGTCCACCGGCGGCTTGACCGGCGGGTGCTTCGGGCCGTCGGCGTTCACACACTTGTTGCCGAAAGCCGGGTTGAGCAGAGCGATCACGTTGACGGTGTTGCCGCACACATTGACCGGGACGTGCACCGGCGCCTGCACGGTGTTGCCCGAACCGACCCCCGGCGAACCGACGGCCGCGCCCTCGGCCGACGCATCGGCGTGCGCGGTGCCGCCCACCGCCGCCAGGAGGCCCGAGGCGGCCGCCATGACGATCATGCTCTTGTTCAAGACCTGTCGCATTACTTGCCCTTTCTGAGGACATTCGCGAGGACATCGCGTGGGTGCTTCGCGCGCGGACAACGGGCAGCCATCGGGCGGAGCCGCTGCACAGCCGGATCCGGCGGGAAGCCATGGTGAAAGTGGTGAAGACGTGCGCGCTGGACGACTGCCATAACGACCCAGACGTCACGCGGGAAACTTGGAGGTGCGTGGAAATTGTGTAATCACCCGAACGGGTGGTGTCGCCGTATCCCGTCCATCCCGGTTCGCGGAACAAGAAAAACGATTCGCCCTCAACTGCGCTGCTCTCCGCCGGTGTTGACGGCGTCCAGGAATCCAGCCCGGCCGTGGCGCGACGTCGGGGGTATCGATGCTCGCTCACTCGTTCGGGCGAAATGAGCCTGCGGGGGCCTGTGCAATTTCTTCACGAACAGAAGTCGTACGAATTCGCCGTACGAAGCCGTGCGAGGCCGTACGAAGAAGAGGCGGAGGATCCCGTCGCGTCCGGCATTCGGGTGAATGGGCGGAACCTAACGTCGCGTGGTGAGTTGACCAGGGGGCTCCGCCACGGGGCAACCAGTACGAGAAGGGTTAATCGTGATCAAGAAGGTTCTGGCTACGGGCGCTGTCGCCGCCTCCATCCTCGGTCTCGGCGCGACGCAGGCCATGGCCATCGCCAACGACGGCGGCACCACCACGGTCAACGGCAACGGTGCCTCGCAGTCGTACGGCAACTCCGAGACCCACGGTGACTGGAGCCCGCAGTTCGCGCTCGTCCAGGGCTCGCTGAACAAGCCCTGCATCGCCCTCCCGGCCAAGGCGAACGTCGGCTCGCTCATCGGCCTCGTGCCGGTCGCGGTCCAGGACATCAACGTCCTGTCGTCCCCGCAGAACCAGCAGTGCACCGAGAACTCCACCCAGGCCAAGGGTGACGAGGCGCTGTCGCACATCCTGGAGGACATCCCGATCCTCTCCGGCAACGGCGTCGGCAACAACTGACCCGCAGCCGCCCTACTCGGGCCCGGGCTCTCGGCGTTCCTCCACCGAGCGGCCCGGGCCCGTTGCTTTCCCGGGACAAGACTGCTGCATTCGGGCGGATATCCGGAATTCCCCCGACGAACAGTTCCGATTCCGGTTGTTCATCGTTACGTAGGACAGCGCAGGAGTCGTGAGCGATGCAGTATCCGGCTCGGGCGGGGCACGACAGTCGTGACCGCACCGGACTCCGCCGAGGAAAGGGAAGAAACGTGAAGTTCACCAAGGTTGCCGCCGTCGCCGCCGGTACGTTCCTGGCGATGGGCGTCGCCGCGCCGGCCATGGCCGACTCGGGCGCCGAGGCCATCGCCGCGGGTTCGCCGGGTGTGCTGTCGGGCAACATCCTGCAGGTCCCGATCCACATTCCGGTCAACCTCTGCGGTAACACCGTCAACGTGATCGGCGCGCTGAACCCGGCGTTCGGCAACACCTGCATCAACAAGTAACTCCCCCGATCTGCCGGGCTTCCGGCCCGCAGTTCGGTAGGCCCCGGACGGCATGTGCCGTCCGGGGCCTTTTCACTCCACGAGTGATTCGTGAGGGGGCCGGAGAAACTCCGCGCCCCACAGTTTCCCGGAAGCGGCCTGATCGTTGATCAGGAAGAAAGCGGCAGAAGTCACAGGTAAAGAAAGCTTGTGTGCGGCACGGAGACGTGACCGAAGCAGACGCCGCGCAGAAGGGAACCAGAAAAGTGAAGTACGCGAAGACCGCCGCCCTCGTAGTCGGTTCCGTGGCTGCCCTCGGATCGGCCGCTCCCGCCTTCGCGGCTCCCACGCCCACGGCCCCCAACTTCAGCCTCGACAGCGGCCTCAACCAGGTGATGGCCAGTGCCCCGCAGGTCGTCGACCCGCTGGTGGACACGGCCGCCGAGACCACCGAGACGCTCGCGGAGGACGGCACGGTCGGCAAGCTGGCGGGCCAGGCAACCGGTGCGGTCGAGGGCGCCGCCCCGCTGCTCGGCGGTGTTCCCCTCGGCGGCTGACCGCCGCACCACGACCAACCTCCGGGCTTCTCCGCCTGATACGCACCACTTTCCAGAAGGGCTCTTCCATGTTCAAGAAGTTCATGTCCTCGGCGGCCGTCGCCGTCTCCATCGTCGGCGTCTCCGCCGCGGCCGCGCCGTCCGCCATGGCCATCGCCAACGACGGCGGCACCACCTCGGTCAACGGCAACGGCGCCTCGCAGGCGTACGGCAACTCCGAGACCCACGGTGACTGGAGCCCGCAGTTCGCGCTCATCCAGGGCTCGCTGAACAAGCCCTGCATCGCCCTCCCGGCCAAGGCGAACGTCGGCTCGCTGCTGGGCGTCGTGCCGATCTCCGTCCAGGACATCAACGTCCTGTCGTCCCCGCAGAACCAGCAGTGCACCGAGAACTCCACCCAGGCCAAGGGTGACGAGGCTCTGTCGCACCTCCTGAACGACATCCCGATCCTCTCGGGCAACGGCGCCGGCAACAACTGAGACCGCGTGACCCCGGTCCGCTCCCGGTGACCACCTCGGGCCGGCCCGTCCGAACGGCGACCGTTCTTCGCCGGACCGGACAGGCCGGCCCCTAGGTGTGTCCAGCCGTGTGCCGACTCATGCGCCGGTGTCTCCCCTCGGGTCAACCGCTTGGGCCGGATGCCGTAACCCCGGCTGACGGTCCGGGCCGGACCGGGTAGGGCATCGGCATGGATCCGTACGACAGTCAGACGTCGCAGAGCGCCGAACGGTGGCCCGCGCCGGGCGGCGGCACACCGATCTACGACCGGCTGGTCGCCGAATGGCAGGCGGCCGGAGGCGACCACCCCCTGGCGGAACCGCAGCCCGGCCCCGCCCCCCGCCGCGGTGGATTCGTGCCGGCGGCGCGCACCGCGGACCAGGCCCCCGAGCCCGAGACGCCCGGAAACTGACCGTAAGCGTCGACCTTGCGCCGGAACGAACCCATATGAGTGGTACTGCGCAACCGATCGGGGGCAGCGCCAGTTGATCAGTACGTTCCACAACGGGACGCTCCGAAAGGTGAAGTTGATGAAGAAGATGATGGCCGGCGCTGCAGTGGCCGTGTCCCTGCTCGGTCTGTCCGCAGTCGCGGCTCCCACGGCCATGGCGATCGGCAACGACGGCGGCACCACCACGGTCAACGGGAACGGTGCCGAGTCGGAGATCGGCAACGCGGAGACGAAGGGCGACTGGAGCCCGCAGAACCAGCTCGTTCAGGGCACCCTGAACAAGCTCTGCGTCGGCCTGCCCCTCAAGGCGAACGTCGGTTCGCTCGTCGGTGTCGTGCCGGTCGCGGTCCAGGACATCAACGTCCTGTCCAACCCGCAGAACCAGCAGTGCGCCGACAACTCCACCCAGGCCAAGGGCGACGAGCCGCTGTCGCACATCCTGGACGACATCCCGGTCCTCTCGGGCAACGGCGTCGGCAACAACTGACGCACCACAGCCTGACGCAGTCGGCGCGGGCGGTCCGAGGGTCCACCCCTCGGGCCGCCCGTTCCCGTTCGGCGCGGCATCGGGCACAGGGCGAGGCCCACCACCCCACGGGGGTGGTGGGCCTCGCCCTGTGCGGGACGGCAGAACTCCTCAGCCCAGGGAGCGGACCGGGAGCAGGCAGTGGGCGGCGGTGCGGACGACCTCCTCGTCGGCGGCGAAGGCCCGCAACTGGTCCTCGCTGACCGGCTGCCCGGGAACGGCCTCCGGCCACGGGGTCGTGGCGAACATCCCGTACACCTGGCCCTGCGTCTGGGCTGCGGCCAGCCACTCCGCGGGGGCCGGGTACTGCGCGCTGAGGTGAGGCAGGGTCAGGACGGCCTGGCCCGCCTGGACGAGGAGCTTCGCCTGGATGCCCGGGCTCTCGGCGGCGTCCTGGATCGAGCCGCCGACATGGAGGCCCGCACGCTCCAGCGCGGCGCGCATGGCCTCGCGGCCGACCACCGGACCGTCCTGCCCGTCGCCCAGCGAGTACGCGAGGAGATAGGCGGTGTCCTGGTCCGCGTCGGGCTGCCGGCCGCTCCAGCCGATCAGGATCTGGGTGCCCAACTGGGCCGGGGTGAACATGCCGGTGGAGGCCTGGGGTGTGGTCATGCTCGGCACCCTAACGGCCCCGGACCGGGGCTCATGCATACGTATCACCCGATCGAGGGAGATTACGGCCATCTCTCGCGTATACGCCTGCTGGAGCATCCCTCGACCGTGGTCCGCCATAAATCGGTTGACGGTGCTCCCGGGGGCCGGGCTAGGGTGATCACCGTTCCGTGGAAGTCAGTTCCGGGAACCCGAGAACCAGAGGAATCAGGAGGTGAGGACATTGATGACTGTCGTTGCGGTGGGCACTGCCCACAACCGGAAGAGCATCGTCCTCATCCCCGTGGCCACCGGCTGACCTCTTCTCTCCTTTCCGCGCCGAGCGCGCGCGCCGGGGCCACCCTGTGAAGGGTTTCCCTTGTCTTTCCCGCTTTCCTCCCTCTCCTCCTCCGCTGACGCCTCCTCACACCCGCTGACTCCGTACGGCTGGGACGAGGACTGGGCGGCGGCCTTCTCCCCGTACGCCGCGCAGGGGCTCGTGCCCGGCCGGGTCGTTCGGGTGGACCGCGGCCGGTGCGATGTGATCACCGCCGACGGCACGGTCCGCGCCGACACCGCGTTCGTCGTCCCCCGCGACCCGATGCGGATCGTCTGCACCGGCGACTGGGTGGCGCTCGACGCCGACGGCGACCCGCGTTTCGTCCGTACGCTGCTGCCGCGCCGTACCGCCTTCGTCCGCTCGACGTCCTCGCAGCGGTCCGAGGGCCAGGTGCTCGCCACCAACATCGACCACATCGCCATCTGTGTCTCGCTCGCCGTCGAGCTGGACCTCGGGCGGGTCGAACGGTTCCTCGCGCTTGCCCTGTCCAGCTCCGAGGGCGCCGCGCTGCTGGGCGACCGCTCCGGCGGGGAGCGGCAGCCCCAGCCGATCGTGGTCCTGACCAAGGCCGACCTGGTGCCCGACGCGGTCACCCTGTCCCACCTCGTCCAGGACATCGAGGCCATCGCGCCCGGAGTCCAGGTGCTGCCGGTCAGCTCCACCACCGGCGAGGGGCTCGACGTCTTCGGCGCCATCGTCGCCGGCGGCACGAGCGTGCTGCTCGGCATCTCCGGCGCCGGCAAGTCCACCCTGGCCAACACCCTGCTCGGCCAGGACGTGATGGACGTACAGGCGGCCCGTGACGTCGACGGCAAGGGCCGGCACACCACCACGACCCGCAACCTCCTGCTCCTGCCGCGGGGAGGCGTCCTCATCGACACCCCCGGGCTGCGCGGCGTCGGCCTCTTCGACGCCGAAACCGGGGTGGGGGAGGTGTTCTCCGAGATCGAGGAGCTGGCCGAACAGTGCCGGTTCCACGACTGCGCCCACGAGGCCGAGCCGGGGTGTGCCGTCCTCGGCGCCCTGGAGGACGGGACCCTGCCCCAGCGGCGGCTGGAGAGCTACCGCAAGCTGATCCGCGAGAACCAGCGGATCGTCGCCAAGACCGACGCCCGGGTCCGTTCCGAGATCCTGCGGGACTGGAAGCGCAAGGGCGCGGAGGGGCGCGCTGCCATGCAGGCCAAGCGCGGCCGGGTCCGGTAGCCGCCACCACCGGGTTCGACGTCCGAAAACCGCGAGTGCGGCGGCCCCGGCTGCCGCACACTGGACGGTGTGATGGACGATCGGACCCGGTACGAGGCGGTGAGCAGCCGCGACGCACGGTTCGACGGCGCCTTCTTCTTCGCCGTCGTGACCACCGGCATCTACTGCCGGCCCAGCTGCCCCGCCGTCACCCCCAAACGCGCCAACGTGCGCTTCTACCCCACCGCGGCGGCGGCCCAGGCCGGCGGCTTCCGGGCCTGCCGCCGCTGCCGCCCGGACGCCGTGCCCGGCTCCGCCGAGTGGAACGTCCGCGCGGACGTCGTCGGCCGGGCCATGCGCCTGATCGGCGACGGCGTCGTCGACCGCGAAGGCGTCCCCGGACTGGCCGGGCGGCTCGGCTACAGCGCCCGGCAGGTCCAGCGCCAGCTCAACGCCGAGCTGGGCGCCGGGCCGGTCGCGCTCGCCCGCGCCCAGCGCTCCCACACCGCCCGGTTGCTCCTCCAGACCACCCCGCTGCCGGTCACCGAGATCGCCTTCGCCGCCGGGTTCGCCAGCGTGCGGCAGTTCAACGACACCATCCGGCAGATCTACGCCCGCACCCCCAGCGCCCTGCGCGCCGAAGCGGGTACGGGGCTCGGCGGCGGCCGCCGCGAGGGGCTGCGGGCCGGCATCCCGCTGCGGCTCGCCCACCGGGGCCCGTACGCCACCGCCGCCCTGTTCGACCTGCTGGCCGCCGAGGCGGTCGACCGGATCGAGGAGGTGGCGGGCACACCCGGCTCCCGCACCTACCGGCGCACCCTGCGGCTGCCGTACGGCTCCGGGCTCGTCGCGGTCGACGAGGCGTCGCCCGGCGGCCCCTGGCTGGAGGCCCGGATCCAGCTCACCGACCTGCGCGACCTGACCACCGCCGTCCAGCGGGTGCGCCGCCTGTTCGACCTGGACGCCGACCCGTACGCGGTGGACGAGGCGCTGGCCGCCGACCCCCGGCTCGCCCCGCTGGCCGCCGCCCGCCCCGGGCTGCGCTCGCCGGGCGCGGCCGACCCGGAGGAGGCAGCGGTGCGGGCCCTGGTGGGGCGCGCGGCGGCCGGGGAGCTGGTCGAGCGGTACGGGAAGGTGCTGGACGTGCCCTGCGGCGGGCTCACGCACCTGTTCCCGGAGCCGGACGCGCTCGCCGGTTCCGCCGAGGACCCGGCCCTGCGGGCCCTCGCCACCGCGCTCGCCGACGGCCGGCTGCGGCTGGACGCCGGGGCCGACCGGGACGAGGCGGAGAAGACGCTGCTGACACTGCCCGGGATCGACCGGTCCACCGCCGCCCTGATCCGGATACGGTCGCTCGGCGACCCCGACGTGGACCCGTACGGCACACCGGGCGCGGAGCGGTGGCGGCCCTGGCGCTCCTACGCCGTACGCCATCTGGAGACGGCGGGGGCGGCGGAGGCGGCGGCACTGGGCTGACCCGGGCCGCGACCGGCCCACCCGGCCGACCGGACGCCACCGGTTCAGCCCCAGAGCACCGCGCCCAGCCAGGCGCCCGCGACCAGCAGGCAGCAGAACAGCTCCACCAGCACCGCGTAGCCCGTCGCCCGCATCACCGAGCGCACCGAGGTCCAGGCCGCGCCCCGGCTGCCCAGGCGCAGCCGCTCCGCCCCGAAGATGGCCCCCACGTACCCGAGGACCCCGCCCACCACGGGCAGCACGAAGAAGCCGACGATCCCCGCGACCCCGCCGATCATCAGCGTCCGGCGGGGCGCCCCCGACTCGCCCGGGCGGCGCGGAGGCAGCAGTGGTTTGAGAGCCTGGTTCAGCAGCATCAGCCCGGTCGCGCCGATCAGGACGCCCCAGGCGGCCGGCGTCATGTCCGTCAGCGCCCACCACAGCACCGCCGCCCAGACGATCGCCTGCCCCGGCACACCCGGCAGCAGTACACCGACCAGACCCAGCAGCATGACCAGGCCGACGGCGACGAGCTGCCACACACTCATCTGACCAGCGTGCCGGAGAGTGCCCGGCTCCGCCCGTCAGCGCACCCCGGCCACCTGCGGCGATGAGGCGGCCGGGCCCGACTCGCGGCCCTCAGGCCCCCGACCCGGTACGGGCCACCCAGCCACGTTCGTACGCGTGCCAGCCCAGCTGGAGCCGGGTCGAGACGCCGGTCAGCTCCATCAGGCCCTTGACCCTGCGCTGCACGGTCCGCAGCCCCAGATCCAGCTGCTTGGCCACACTGGCGTCGGTCAGCCCCGCCAGCAGCAGGGACAGGATCTCCAGGTCCGTCGGATCCGGTCCGATGCCGTCCTCGCGCACCCCGCCGCCCTCGCCGAGGCGCAACGGCATGGCATCGCGCCACACCGCCTCGAACAGGCCCATCAGCGACTCCAGCAGACCGCTGGCGTGCACCACCAGCGCCGCGGGCTCCGCGCCCCGCGCGGTCAGCGGGACCATCGCGAGGCTCCCGTCGGCCACCACCAGCTTCGTCGGCACCCGGTCCACCACCCGGCACCGCTCGTCCCGGCTCAGCGCCGCCGAGAGCTCCAGGATCCCGTACGGCGTCGACAGCACCTCGCGCTCGACCACCACCCGGTAGCTCACCCCGCGTGAGGCGGCCCGCTCCTCGGACTCGTTCTCCATCCCGGTCACCGCGATCGGCTTCCCCGTCACCAGCGCGCACACCTCGGACACCGCGCCCAGCTGCAGCTGGTGGAAACGCTGGGTGACGGCGCTCGCTCCCGTCACCACCTCCACCAGATCGTGCACCGCCGGTTCGCCGGCCTCGGCCCGGTACTCCTCGGCGAGCAGGGCGGACGCCAGCTCCGCCTGCTCCAGCTCGTGCCGCTGCTGGATCAGCAGCGCGCCGAGCGCCACTCCGGGCGGCGCCGCCACCCAGCGTCCTGGGCGGGCGGACGACTGGGCGGCGAGACCCCGCTGCTCCAGCCGCCGCAGCACGCGTTCGGCGTCCGCCTCCGGAAGCGCCAGCCGGTGCGCGAGATCGGTGAGCTCCGCTGCCCCCGCCGCGACGAGCGCGCGGTACGCGGTCTCCTGTCTCTCGTCGAGACCAATGGCCCCCAGCATTCTCCGACCTCCCCGGACGTGGCTGATCGCGCATCGCGGCGCCCCTGCGGCCGGCTCCGCGTGGCGGGAAAGGGCCACGGCGCAAACCCGCCGCCCACATCATCCCCCGTACCCCTGGCCCCTCTGCCAGTGTGGCGTCACCGCAGCACCAACAACCATCGGGACAGAGCCTCTTGGGCTGTTTCGTTCCGGAATGACCTGGGGACAGTGATGCGCCCGATAGCGCGTACGGCACGCGGAACGGCGACCGCCGCCGTGCTCGCCGTCACCGTGATCGCGCTCGCCGCCGGCACCGTGGACGAGGAGCTGTGCGCCGACACCGCGTTCGTCGTCCCCCGCGACCCGATGCGGATCGTCCGCACCGGCGACCGGGTCGCGCTCGACACCGACCGCGACCCGCGTTTCGCCCTGTCCCAGCGAGCCGCTGAACCGAGGATCGGCTGAGCATATGACCGGCTGAAACGCCGGGATGCCGATCGTTCCGACCGGTCCGCCGGGCGTCCTTCCCGTGGGGGTGGGGCCGCCCGGCGGGCCCGTTTACGGGCCACTTTTTCCCGATGCCCCGTTTTCGGGCCGCCTTCGCGGTCGACAATAGGGGCATGAGTCAGCAGGGGGAGAAGCCCGCCGCCCACGAGGACGACTGGTGGCGCAAGCTGTACGACGAGTCCGCGCCGGACACCGGTCCCGGCCGCGCGGCCGACAGCCTCGACGACCGCTTCGACTCCGTGTCGGACACGGTGAGCGGCCCGGCGGACACCGGCCGGGCCGCCGCACGCGAAACGGTCCGGGACCCGTACGGGGACGCCTACGACGACCCGTTCGCCGACCGCTACGAGTCCCCGGACACCGACGGCCACGAGGACCCGAACCCGGTCAATGACCCGGTGGCCTCGGGCCCGTTTCCGGACCCGCCGGTGGTCCCGGCTCCGCCTCCACCGGGGCCGCCCCCGGTGGTGATCCCGGATCCGGCAGTGGCATCGGGGCCGGCCGTGGAGCGGAGACCGGGCCGGGCAGCGGTGCCGGACCCGGCCCCGGACCCGGCAGTGGCCCCGGGCCGTACGCCGGCGTCCGCGGCCGGACCGGCTCCGGACCTCGAGCCGGACCCGCCCGTGTCCTCGTCCTCGGCAGCGCCCTCGGCAGCCGTTCCGGGCCCACCGCCGGCGCCGGTTCCGGCAACGGCTTCGATCCCGGCAGCCGTGCCCGCCCAGCCCTCCGCCCCGCCGCCCGGCCTCGTGCCGGACCCCCGTATCCCGCCCCCGCCCACCGCGCCTCCCGCCACCAGCTTCCCCGCTCCCTGGGAAGCGCCCGGCGGGCAGGCCGGACCCCGGACCTTCGCCGCGCCGAGGGTGCCGGCCGCGCCCGCCGGGCAGCCCGAAGCCGGGCTCGCCCCCGACCCCGGCGCGCCGCACGAACTGCCGCCCGATCCCACGGCCGCCGCCGATGTACGGCCCGCCGTCGGACATCTGGGGGACCGGCCGCCCACCTACGACGCCGAACCCGCCGCCCTGCCCTCCGCCACCTCGGAGAATCTGGAAGGCCTCGTCCCCGACACCGTGTCGGACGGCGCGCGCTACGGGACGTACACCCTGCGCACCGCCTCCGTGCGCGGCGACTCCGCCCGCTTCCGCGGCGAACCCCGGCGCGACGGGCTGCTCACCGCCCGCTTCGGGGCCGCCGAGAGCGCCCTCGTCCTCGTCGCCGTGGCGGGCGGCAGGCGGGACGGCGAGGCGGCCCACCTCGCCGCCGCCGACGCCTGCCGCTGGATCGGCGGGGCCGTCGCCCGCAGCCACCTCCGGCTGTCCGAGGACATAAGAGCGGGGCGCCGGGGCGACCTGAAATCGGGGCTCCACCGGCTCACCGACCGTACGTACGGCAAGCTGCGGGCCCGCGCCGGCGAACTGGGCGTCGACCCCGACGCGTACACCGCGAGCCTCCGCTGCCTCCTGCTGTCCGCCGACCCCGACTGCCGCACCCGGGTCTTCTTCGGCGTCGGCAGCGGCGGCCTCTTCCGGCTCCGCGACGGGCTCTGGCAGGACCTGGAGCCCTTCATCCCGGAGAGCCCGGCCGCGCGGCCCGGCGACGAGCCGGAGGCGGGACCGGACGGCGACCGGCTGACCATGGACCTCCAGATCACCGGAGCGGCGTCCCCGAACGTCGAGGGACCCCCGCAGCCCCCCGGCCGGCCCTTCCGGTTCCGGGCCTCCGTGGCGCGGCCCGGCGACACGCTGATGCTGTGCAGCAACGGGCTCGCCGAGCCCATGCGCGGCGAGCCCGCCCTCCCCGGCGAGCTCGCCGAGCGCTGGAGCGCCGGACCGCCCGGACTGCCCGCCTTCCTCGCCGACACCCAGCTCCGGATCAAGGGGTATGCCGACGACCGCACCTGCGCCGCCGTCTGGGAGGCGTAACCGCGCGCCCCGTGGGTTGATGGATTCCGGAGCCCGGCGGAACGCCGTTTCGCCGCTCCGGTCTCCGGACAACCGACGTGCACGGAGCACGGGCAAGGAAGGGCGCGCACCCATGGCCAAGCAGAACGTGGCGGAGCAGTTCGTCGACATCCTCGCCAGGGCGGGTGTGAAACGTCTGTACGGTGTCGTCGGCGACAGCCTGAACCCCGTTGTGGACGCCATCCGGCGTAATCCGTCCGTCGACTGGGTCCATGTCCGGCACGAGGAGACCGCCGCCTTCGCCGCCGGAGCCGAAGCACAGGTCACCGGCTCGCTCGCGGCCTGCGCGGGCTCCTGCGGGCCGGGAAATCTGCACCTGATCAACGGCCTGTACGACGCGCACCGCTCCATGGCCCCGGTGCTGGCCCTCGCCTCGCACATCCCCTCCAGCGAGATCGGCCTCGGCTACTTCCAGGAGACCCATCCCGAGCTGCTGTTCCAGGAGTGCAGCCACTACAACGAGATGATCTCCCACCCGGAGCAGATGCCGAGGCTGCTCCAGACGGCGATCCAGCACGCCATCGGGCGCGGCGGCGTCAGTGTCGTCACGATGCCCGGCGACGTCGCGTCCAAGCCGGCCCCCGAGAAGTCCATCGAGCACGCCCTCGTCACCGAACGACCCAGCGTCCGGCCCGGCGACGACGAGATCGACAAGCTCTGCCGCATGGTGGACGAGGCCAGACGGGTGACACTGTTCTGCGGCAGCGGCACGGCCGGGGCACACGCCGAGGTCATGGAGTTCGCCGAGAAGATCAAGTCCCCGGTCGGGCACGCGCTCCGCGGCAAGGAATGGATCCAGTACGACAATCCGTACGACGTCGGGATGAGCGGGCTGCTCGGCTACGGCGCCGCGTACGAGGCGACCCACGAGTGCGACCTCCTCATCCTGCTCGGCACCGACTTCCCCTACAACGCTTTCCTCCCGGACGACGTGAAGATCGTCCAGGTCGATGTGCGCCCCGAACACCTGGGCCGCCGCTCCAAGCTCGACCTCGCGGTGTGGGGCGATGTGCGCGAGACCCTGCGCTGTCTCACCCCCGGGTGAAGCCCAAGTCCGACCGCAAGTTCCTCGACCGGATGCTGAAGAAGCACGCCAACGCCCTGGAGGGCGTGGTCAAGGCCTACACCCGCAAGGTCGAGAAGCACGTCCCGATCCACCCCGAGTACGTCGCCTCCGTGCTGGACGACATGGCCGACGACGACGCCGTGTTCACCGTCGACACCGGAATGAACAATGTGTGGGCCGCCCGCTATCTGACACCCAACGGAAAGCGCCGGGTGATCGGTTCGTTCAGCCACGGCTCCATGGCCAACGCCCTCCCGCAGGCGATCGGCGCCCAGTTCACCGATCTGAACCGGCAGGTCGTCGCGATGGCCGGCGACGGCGGATTCTCCATGCTGATGGGCGACTTCCTCACCCTGGTCCAGTACGACCTCCCGGTGAAGGTCGTCCTGTTCAACAACTCCTCGCTCGGCATGGTCGAGTTGGAGATGCTGGTGGCGGGCCTGCCGTCCTACGGGACGACCAACGCGAACACGGACTACGCCGCCATCGCCCGTGCGGCCGGCGCCTACGGCGTACGGGTGGAGAAGCCCAAGCAGTTGCAGTCCGCGCTCAAGGACGCGTTCAAGCACAAGGGGCCGGCGCTCGTCGACGTCGTCACCGACCCGAACGCGCTCTCCATCCCGCCGAAGATCAGCGCCGAGATGGTCACCGGCTTCGCGCTCTCCGCCAGCAAGATCGTGCTGGACGGCGGAGTGGGCCGGATGCTCCAGATGGCCCGCTCCAACCTCCGTAACGTGCCGCGTCCCTGAGGCCTTTCAGGCCGGGGTCAGGCGCACCGTCAGGATCTGGAACGGCCGCAGGTCGAGGACCAGTCCGTCCTCGTCGGTCTCCGCCGGGTGCAGCGGCCGCTCCAGCAGATCGGTGATCAGGGCCTGCGTGACCGGGAACGCCACCTTCAGCCGGGTCCGCGCCCGGCCGCCCGCCGACTCGTAGAGCCGTACGATCACGTCCCCGCTCCGGTCCTCGGCGAGCTTGACCGACTCGACCGTCACCGCCGGACGGCCCGTCGACACCAGCGCGGGCACCGCCGGGGCCACCGCGGCCCGCAGCGGGAGGTTCAGCGCCAGGCCCTCCCGTACGGCGTCCGTCACCTCCGCGCCGGGCGCGAGCGCGTAGCGGAAGCGGTGAACGCCCAGATCGGTGTGCGGGTCCGGGCTGTGCGGGGCGCGCAGCAGCGTGAGCCGGACGGTCGTGCCCAGCCCGTCCGGGTGCGCGGTGCGGGTCACATCGTGGCCGTACGTCGAGTCGTTGAGCAGCGCGACCCCGTAGCCCGGCTCGGCGACCCGGAGCCAGCGGTGGGCGCAGATCTCGAAACGGGCCGCGTCCCACGACGTGTTGTCGTGGGTCGCCCGGTGAACATGGCCGAACTGGATCTCCGCGGTGGACCGTTCGGCGTGGACGTCGAGCGGGAAGGCCGCCTTCAGGACCTTCTCCGACTCCTGCCAGTCCACCTCGGTCTCGATGTCGAGCTGCCGGGCCCCCGCCGCGAGCCGCACTTCCTGCACGACGGTCGACTTCCCGAACGAACGCACCACCCGCACGGCCGCCCGCAGCGGCCCTCCTCCACCAGGGTCACGGAGTCGGCGTCGGTGAGGTCGGTGCGGGTGTTCCGGTAGTGCCGGTCGATGTCCCACGCGTCCCAGTGGTTGGGGTGGTCCGGATGCAGCTGGAGGAGGTTGGCGCGGGCGCCGGGCACCAGCACCTCGCGCCCGGCGACGAGGTCGTGGACCGAGGAGACCAGCCCGTCGCCGTCCACCGTCACCCGCAACAGCCCGTTGTCCAGGACGACGGCACCCGCGTCGGAGGGTTCCGCCGTCACCACGTGCTCCGGAACCAGCGCCCCGTCCAGCGGGCCCGCCCCGAGCCCCGGACTCCGCGCCAGCACCGCCGCCCTGCCCTCGCCCAGTTCCTGGAGGTGCGCTCCCGAGGGCAGTACCCCGGCCGCCTCCGCGTCCAGCTCGATCACCTGAACCCGTTCGTACGGCGATGAGTTGAGCGCCACCAGGCCCCGGGCCGTGCCCAGTGAGGTCACCGCGTCGGCCACCAGGTCCGCCAGCTCGGTGCGGACCTCCTCGTAGGTGTCCCGGGCCTCACGGTGCACCCAGGCGATCGACGAACCGGGCAGGATGTCGTGGAACTGGTGCAGCAGCACCGTCTTCCACGCCCGGTCAAGACGCTCGTACGGATAGCGGTAGGAAGGGGAGCGCAGGGCGGCCACCGTCGCCCACAACTCGGCTTCTCGCAGCAGATGTTCGCTGCGCCGGTTGCCCTGCTTGGTCTTCGCCTGCGTGGTGTACGTCGCCCGGTGCAGCTCCAGATACAGCTCGCCCGACCAGACAGGCGCCCGCTCCCCGTACTCCTCCTCGGCCGCCGCGAAGAACGCCGATGGCTTCTCGACCGTCACGCGGGGCGAGCCCTCCAGATCCCGCAGCCGGCGGGCCCGCTCCAGCATCTCGCGGGTCGGACCGCCCCCGCCGTCACCCCAGCCGAACGGCACCAGGGAACGCGTCGCCCGGCCCTTGTCGGCGAAGTTCTGCTCCGCGTGCGCCAGTTGGCGGGCGTGGAGCTGGGCGTTGTAGGTGTCGACGGGCGGGAAGTGGGTGAAGACCCGGGTGCCGTCGATACCCTCCCACCAGAAGGTGTGGTGCGGCATCCTGTTGTGCTGGTTCCAGGACAGCTTCTGGGTGAGGAACCACTTCACCCCCGCCAGCTTCGCCAGCTGAGGGAAGGCGGCGGTGTAGCCGAAGGAGTCCGGCAGCCAGATCTCCTCCGTCTCGACGCCCAGCTCCTCCTCGAAGAACCGCTTTCCGTGCACGAGTTGGCGGGCCAGCGCCTCGCCGCCCGGCATGTTGGCGTCCGACTCCACCCACATCGAGCCGACCGGCGACCACTGACCCGCCGCCACCGCCTCCTTGATCCGCGTCCAGATGTGCGGCTGGTGCTCCTTCACCCAGGCGTACTGCTGGGCCTGCGAACAGGCGAAGACCAGCTCCGGGTAGTCCCGCGCGAGGGCGGTGACGTTGGCGAACGTACGGGACGCCTTGCGGACGGTCTCCCGCAGCGGCCACAGCCACGCCGAGTCGATGTGCGCGTGCCCGGCCGCCGAGATCCGGTGCGCGCTCGCGGATGCGGGCCGCGCCAGCACCTCGGCCAGCGCCGCCCGGCCCGCCGCAGCGGTACCGGAGACGTCGTGCAGATCCAGCGCGTCGAGCATCGACTCCAGCGCCCGCAGGATCTCGTGCCGCCGCGACCGGTCGTCGGGCAGCTCGTGCATCAGCTCCGACAGCACCTCGATGTCCAGGACCAGATGCCAGACCTCCTCGTCGAGGACCGCGATATCGGCGGAGGCGAAGCGGTACAGGGGGCGGTCGCCGGACGTCAGCACATCACCGAGCGGGGTCGGGGCGAACCCGTGCTCCAGGATCGCCGGATTGGCGGCCGCCTCCAGCAGCAGATCGACCGGCTCCCCGCCCGCCGCCGGGTGCGCGAGCGTCAGATGCCGGTTGTGGGGATGAACACCCTTCAGGGGGACGCCCAGATGGTCGTACAGCATCCCCTCGGCCTGGAATCCCGGACCCTGGCCCGTGAACCCCGGGTCGACGACCACCTCCACCCGGCGCCCCGACCACTCCCCGGGCACCGCTCCCCGCAGCCGGAACCAGCTGGTGGACCAGGGCTTCCCCCACTCCGTACCGGCCGTGAACGGCGCGAAGTCCGCCCCGAGGGCCTCCGCCACCGGCACCGGCTCACCCGGGACGTGCCACACGGACACGGTGAGCGGGGTGCGGGCGGCGTACTGGGCCGGGCGGACGAACTGGTGGAGGGCCCTCTCCAGGCGGCCCTCCACCAGGGTGCGGTCGTCGTGCATCACAGCTCCTCGGGAAGGGGTGGGGCTCAGGTTCCTTCCCCGGGAGCGCGCGGAGCACCCCTCGGAAGCGGGGGTCAGCAGTCGTGGTCGACCAGGTCGAAGGAGGCGTAGTGGTCGGCGGTGTAGTAGTCCTCTTCGTGTCGCTCGCCGGTGACGATCCGGCGGGCGCCCCGGTCGTCGGAACCGGGCGTGATGACCGTGTACTCGTGGTAGTAGCCGGTGGACTGATCCGGCAGCAGGCCCTCGCGGTTCTGGAAGACGGTGCCGTCCTGCTCGTACGGGAACGGCCCGCCCTGCTCGATCAGATCCAGGGTGTCGTGCGCCTGGGACGGCAGGGCGGAGTAGCAGACGCTGCCGACCGCCGCCGCCCGGAACGCGGTCGCGGAGTAGGCGGTGGTGGAGGCCGCCGCCGGGGTGGCGGCCTGGGCCGTGACCGGGCCCGAGGCGAGGAGAAGGGACAGGAGGGCGGCCGAGCCGCCGAGCCGGGTGATGCGTGGGGGGATGCGCATGTCATCATGATGACGCGCGTAGAAGTTGGGTCGTCAACGTCAACTCGGCTGTATTCGCCGGACGTTAACCGGAGCTGCGCCTATGTGGTGATGGCGTGCGCGGGTGGGATGTTCCGTGCGCCCCTCGCCGCTCCCGCCCCTTCACTTATTGATGGACCCGCAAGCGTGACCGTGTGCGTACAGGGGCATGCATCCCGTGAGGCTGTTCGACGGGCAGCCGGTTCGAAGGAGGTCGGTTCACTGTGCGGGCGGGGGAAATGGCGAAGCGTCAGAAGAGGACCGCGGTCGTCGAGGGGCGTGGCCCCCGGGGCCGGAGACCGGGTGAGGCGTCGCAGCCGGCCCGGATGCGCCGCAGAGTGGGGCACACCGAACGGTCGGCGGTGGGGGAGGTCCGCCGTGAGCTGCGGGAGTTCCTCCGGCACCGCTCCGGCGAGGAACAGACCGACGCGGCCGAGCTGCTGGTGAGCGAGCTGGTGACCAACGCGCTCATCCACACCCGGCACGGGGCCGTGGTCACCGCCACGGCGACAGCGGCCCGACTGCGGGTGGAGGTACAGGACTTCGCGTCCGAGGATCTGCCCGCGCCGTACGTACCGAACGCCGACGACGGTACGCACGGCAGGGGCCTGATCCTGGTCCGGAGCCTGGCCGACGCCTGGGGCGTGGAGACACAGGCGCTGGGCAAGACCGTCTGGTTCGAGCTGCACGGTGGAAGGCCCTGAGGGGCCCTCCACCGCGCGGGAGGATCAGCCGAACTGCTGCTCCAGATCCTTCAGTTTCTGTTCCAGCGAGTCGAGCCGGGGGAGTGTCTGGGTGTCGTCCTCGGCGGTGAGGTCGACGGTCCGCGGATCACTTCCCTGGTTCGGCGCGTCCAGGCCCTTCGGGCTCGAACCATCGGCCGTCGGCTTCGGGCCGACGGCTTGCAGGGATGGCCGGGGTCGCAGAGGCAGCTGACCCGGCTCTGCTATGGCAGGCTCCGCGACGGCCGGGGCCGCGCCTCCCGAGGCCGGGGCGAGGGCGGGCACATCGACCTGCTGCCCGCTCCGCCCGCGTCCCCAGACCCGGTTCTGCCGGTTCAGGGCCTTGATACGGGCCCGGTCCAGCTTTGCCTGGTCCCTGCGGCGCAGCCGGTCCTGCTCCTGCTCCTTCCGGTCCTCCCGCACCTCGTCCACCGCCTCGTCCAGGGTGCGGACGCCCTCCAGGAGCATCAGCGACCAGGCGCCGAAGGTCTCCCGGGGGGCCCGCAGCCAGCGGACGATCCGGATCTGCGGCAACGGACGGGGCACCAGGCCCTGTTCACGCAGCGCCGCGCGGCGGGTCTGCTTCAGCGCACGGTCGAAGAGAACCGCGGCCGAGAGGGACATCCCCGCGAAGAAGTGCGGAGCGCCCGCGTGGTCCATGCCCCGGGGGGCGTGCACCCAGTTGAACCAGGCGGCGGCCCCGGCGAACGTCCACACCAGCAGCCGGGAGCCGAGCGCCGCGTCTCCGTGGCTCGCCTCCCGTACGGCCAGCACGGAACAGAACATGGCGGCTCCGTCCAGCCCGAACGGGACCAGATACTCCCAGCCGCCGCTCAGGTTCAGGTTCTGCCGGCCGAAGCCGACGAGCCCGTGGAAGGAGAGCGCGGCGGCGACCGCCGCGCAGCAGAACAGCAGGACGTAACTGGCGGTGGCGTACAGCGCTTCCTTGCGTCTGCGCCGTTCCTCGCTGCGTTCCCAGGAGTCGTCGGCCGCGGCCTTGGCACGCTTACCGCGTGCGACCACCGTCACCGCCGCCATGACCCCCACGAGCAGTACGGCGCCCGGAAGCAGCCAGTCAAGCGATATGTCGGTCAGTCTCATGCGCGGTCCCTTGCGTCACGTAGGGCGTTTCGTACGCCATCGTGACGGAATTCCCGTCCCGCTCCGGTGGTTTCGGGACAAGAGCACGCCATGGGGGAAGGAGAGGCTATCGATGGGTGGAATCTTCTCGAACTCCCGCCCGGTCAGGCCGAGTTGCGTTCGATTCCACGTCCCCCGGAAGGGCGGTGTGGATCAGGAAGCCGCGGCGAGCTTCCGCACCCGGTCGGCGTCGCAGGTGCGCGGGCAGGTCACACAGGTGTCCTCGGGACGCAGCGTGTAGAAGAGGCAGCAGCTCGCCCGGTCCCGGGTCGGCAGCGACTGCCCGTCGGGCCCGGTCAGCTCGCGGAAGCCCGCCGTGCCGACGTACGGCTTCGTCGTGCCGGGGAGCAGCAGCTCCAGCTCGGCCATCGCGCGGCGCTCCTCGCCCATCAGATGCGCCACGTACCAGAGGCCCTCGACGATCTCGTCCGTCGCCATCCCCCACAGGGCCCGCTTCCCGCGCCGCATGCGCGGGCCGAAGCCCGCCAGCACCGGACCCAGGTGCTCGGTCAGCGAGGCGAGGACCTCGGCCCGCAGCGCCGCCTCGTCCGGCACGACCCGGGCCCCCGGCAGCGTGGCCGCCGGGTCGTCCGGCAGGCAGGTGAATTCCCTCACCCGCACGGTCAGGTGCCCCAGCGCCCGCTGGAAGGCCACGTCCTCCACCGGGATCCGGGGCACCCGGCGCTGCAGGAACCACGGCACGGTGACCAGCAGACAGGCGGGCCACGCGTACCGGTGCAGACCGAAGCTCGCCACCACGTCCGGGCGGGCCTGCTGGCCGTAGTCGCGCAGCACCTGGGCGTTGTCCCAGGCCAGGAAGGTGTCCACGGCGGCCCCGCCGGCCGCCAACTCCGCCGCGCCGACCCAGCCCGCACCGGAGGGGCGACGGCGTCGCCGTCGAGCACATCGGCCCGCAGACCGGGGAACACCTCGGTCAGGCGGGTGTACGCGGCGGTCACGGGGGACGTCGCGGCACCGGTGAACGGCGGGGAGAGGGTCATGCAGGGGACCACCGAATCGGGGGATCGTTTGCAGGTAAGGCTTACCTTACCCGACGCCATCGATGTTTGAACTGCAGCCTCGGTCTTCTATCGTGCACAGGAGGTCCGGCGCACGCGAGTCGGCCCGCGGCAGATGGAGGAGGACCGGGTGGAGCAGGGCAGCGCGCGCGAGGGCGCACGTCCGGCGTACGCCCCCGAAGCGTCCTCGTACGCCCCGGGGAGCGCCGCCCGCGTTCCTCAGGACCGTGTGCCGGAGCAGGCCCGGGGCCGGCAAGGTGAGGAAGAGCGGGCCCGGGGCGAGCACACCCACAGTGAGCCCCCCGCGCCGCGTCCCGTGCGGCGCCACTCCGTCCGCGGCCAGATCCTGGACGCCCTGCGCGCCGCCCTCGTCGACGGGGAGCTGGCGCCCGGCCAGGTGTACTCCGCCCCCGCGCTCGGCGCCCGCTTCGGGGTCTCCGCCACGCCGGTGCGCGAGGCCATGCAGCGGCTGGCCGTCGAGGGCGCCGTCGAGGTCGTGCCGAACCGCGGCTTCCGGGTCACCGAGCGCGGCCCCCGCGAACTGGCCGAGCTGGCCGAGGTACGGGCCCTGATCGAGGTCCCGGTGATGCTGAGCCTGGCCAGGACGGTCCCGGCGCACCGCTGGAGCGTCCTGCGCCCGCTGGCGGAGGCCACGGTCGCCGCGGCTGCCGTGGGCGACCGGGCCGCCTACGCCGAATCGGACCGGGCCTTCCATCGCGCGGTCCTCACGCTGTCGGGCAACGAGCAGCTCGTGACCATCGCCGACGAACTGCACCGGCGCTCCCAGTGGCCCCTGGTCGCGGGCCCCGCCACCCGCCGGGCCGAGCTGCTGGCCGACGCCGCCGAGCACACCGCCCTGCTCGACGCTCTGATCGCCCAGGACCTCACCGTCGTCCAGGCCCTGGTCCGCGAACACTTCAACGGTGCCGACGGCTGACCGGGCGGGGCGGCGGCCCCACCACCGGTCACCCTCCGCCCGCGTTCAGCTCGCCTCCGCGGTGCGCTGCGCCGGGGGCCCCAGATAGGGGGCCAGCCAGGTGGGCACGCCACCCAGGAGCCGGAACAGCCGGCCGGCCTCGGCCCGCAGCCGGGCCGCCTCCGGTTCGTCCTCCGCCTCCGCCAGCGAGATCAGCGCCGGGGCCGTACCGACCAGGAACCCCAGCTCCTCCCGGATCCGCAGCGACTCGGCGAAGCCGTGCCGGGCCTCGGCCAGCTCTCCCTCGCGCAGCGCGAGCGCGGCCAGATGCCGCCAGGTGGACGACAGCAGCAGCTCGTCGCCGAGGGTCGCCGCGCCGGCGTGCGCCCGGCGGAAGGCGGCGCGCGCCGCCTGCGGCGACTCCGCGATGTTCTGGGCGATCAGCCCGCGCCGGAAGTCCAGCAGCGGCCGGGCATGCGACGCGGGGGCCAGCAGGGCCGCCGACCGGCTCAGCGCCACGCTCGCCTCGTCGGCCCGGTCCCGTACTGCCAGGAGGGTGGAGGCGTACGCCAGATGGCCCCGCTCGGAGGCGGCGGCACCCCGTTCGTCGTCGCTGCGGGCGATGGCCTCCGCCGTGCGCAGGGCGTCCTCGGCCTCGGTCCACCCCTGCCCGGTGTAGAGACACCGCTCGGTGAGCAGCGCGGTGCGCTGAAGCGCCGCGGCCGGAACGGTGCCCGCCTCGTGCTCCAGCAGGGCGGCCGCATCCGTCCAGCAGGCGCGAGACCGCAGCCGCCATACCGCGGTCTGGAGCGGCGGATCGTCATCTGCTGTCGTTCCGGAACCAGACATGGCGGTATGCGCCACATTGCCCTCCCCGAGCGCGCCATTGTGCTGTTGAGTGCTTGAGTGATGCCGCATCTCAGCATGGATCGGCACTCCGGGCCAAGAGGTCCGGGCAATGTCAGGTGAAAGATTTCACAATCGCTCGAAGGGCGACGGGGTCCCGGCGGACCCCGTGCGCCGCCGGAGGGTCAGCTCATGCGCAGGGCGAGGAAGAAGTCGAGCTTGTCCTCCAGGCGCGAAAGGTCACGCCCCGTCAACTGCTCGATGCGGCCGACGCGATAGCGCAGTGTGTTGACGTGCAGGTGCAGCCGGGCCGCGCAGCGGGTCCAGGATCCGTCGCAGTCCAGGAAGGCTTCCAGCGTCTCGATCAGCTCCGCCCGGTGGCGCCGGTCGTAGTCGCGCAGCGGGTCGAGCAGCCGGGCGGTGAAGGCGCGCCGGACGTCATCGGGGACGAACGGCAGCAGCAGCACGTGCGAGGCCAGCTCGTGGTGACCGGCGGCGCACACGCGCCCCGGCCGGGCGGCGGCCACCCGGCGGGCGTGCCGGGCCTCCTCCAGGGCGCCGCGCAGTCCTTCGGCGGAATGCACAGCCGCGCTGACACCCAGTGTCAGCCGGCCGTCGTCGGCGAGCCCCGCCGCGAGGGGTTCGCGTACGGAGGCGAGCAGCGCGTCGGCGTGGAGTCCGGGCTCACCGGCGAGGGCGTCGGCGTCCTTTCCGTCCGACTCCGCCGAAGCGCCGGCACCGCCGTGCTCCAGTGGCGCGGTGATCAGCGCGGGCAGCGGCACCAGGGCGATGGCCTCCTCGCCCGTGTGGGCGACGGCGATGCGGTCGGCGGAGTCGGGGCCGCTGACCGCCGGGTCGACGAGGATCTCCTCCAGCAGGGCCTGGGCCACCGGACCGCTCGCGATCTCGCCCGCCGCGGCGGCCTGTCCCGAGGCGCTCCAGTCGACCCGGGCCACCACGACCTGCCACTGCGGGGCCACGCCCAGGCCGGGCAGCAGGACCGGTGCGGCGACCCGCAGCCGGGCCGCGATCTCGGCGGGGGCGGCGCCAGCCTGGACCAGCTCCAGCACTTCCTGGGCGAGCCTGCGGCGTACCGTACGGGCCGCGTCGCGGCGGTCGCGTTCGACCGCGATCAGCTGGGTGACGCCCTGGAGCAGGTCCAGCCGCGCTGCGGGCCAGTCCGAGGCGTCCGCCTCGACCGCCAGCAGCCAGTCGGAGAGCACCGACTCCCGTACGTCACGGGCGGCCGGCACGGCACCTCGGCCGGTGTTCCGGATCGGGAAGAGCGAATACGTCGTACCGGCGACCGCCGCCCGGTGCGGGGCCCGGCGGCCGGTCCGGGTCGCGGCCAGGTGGTGCCCGGCCAGCGTGGCGCCCAGCGGGCCGGGCAGCGGGGCGCCCGCACCGGCGATCTGCCGGCCGGTGGGGGACAGGACCCAGGCCCGCAGGTCCAGGTCCGAGGTGAGGAGGTCCAGGACCACCTCGGGGCCGCCGCCCGCCGGGCCCGAGGTCATCAGCCGCCGGTGCCGGTCCACCACGGCCGCCAGATCGCCCGCCCGCTCGCCGGAGACCTGACGTACGACGTACTCCGTGATCGTTGCGAACGCGACGGTCTCGTGCACGGCGAAGAGAGGCAGCCGGTGGTGCAGGCACGCCTCGACGAGATCGGCGGGGATGTCACCGAGCTCTGCCTCGCCGGCCGCGAGACCGGCCACCCCGGCGCCCGCCAGGATCCGGACGAACGGCTCGGAGTCCGCCGCGTCCCGGCGCCAGGCGAGGCCCGTGAGCACCAACTCGCCGCCGGAGAGGTAGCGGCTGGGGTCGCGCAGGTCGGTCGTCATGACGCCCCGGACCGTGCGGTCCAGCTCGTCCTCGCCGCCGAGCAGCCGCAGGCCCAGCGCATCGGTCTCCAGCAGTGCGCGCAGCCGCATCTCGTCGCCGCCGATCTTTCGTAGAGGGAACAGGTGAAGTTCGCCGAGGGACAGGTGAGGGGGAAGTGGGTGAAGGAGTTCGTGGGGTGGGGGGAGCGGTGGGGTGAACGGGGTATCTGTGAATTGCGGTGAGGTTACCGATCCCCGTCATTCGTTCGAATCTACAAGACGAGGACGGAGACCAGCCAACTCCTTCAGTGTTTCGGTGACTGCACCGGCCGGGGCCGGGCTTGTGTACTGGGCCACACACCACGTGAACACCACATGAACGAGCCAGTCGAGGCAGGCCGTCCCCGGCCCCGGCGAACGACCGATTGAGAAGAAGAGAGCCACTCATGGACTTCCTTCGCCCCGCCAGCTGGGAGGAGGCGCTCGCCGCCAAGGCCGAGCACCCCACGGCTGTGCCCATCGCGGGCGGCACCGATGTGATGGTCGAGATCAACTTCGACCACCGGCGGCCCGAGTACCTCCTGGACCTGAACCGCATCGGTGAGCTGTCCGAGTGGGAGGTGGGCCAGGAGAAGGTGCGGCTCGGCGCCTCCGTGCCGTACAGCAGCATCATGGACCACCTGCGCGCCGAGCTGCCCGGCCTGGCGCTCGCCTCGCACACGGTCGCCTCACCGCAGATCCGTAACCGGGGCGGCGTCGGCGGCAACCTCGGCACGGCCTCGCCGGCCGGTGACGCGCACCCCGCCCTGCTCGCCGCCGACTGCGAGGTCGAGGCCGAATCCGTCCGCGGCACGCGGCTGATTCCCATCGACGCTTTCTACACAGGCGTCAAGCGCAACGCCCTGGAGCCGGACGAGCTGATCCGCGCCGTGCACATCAAGAAGGCCGACGGACCGCAGCAGTACTCCAAGGTCGGCACCCGTAACGCCATGGTCATCGCGGTCTGCGCGTTCGGGATCGCCCTGCACCCCGAGACCCGCACCGTGCGCACAGGCATCGGCTCCGCCGCCCCGACGCCCATCCGGGCCAAGGAGGCCGAGGACTTCCTGAACGCCGCGCTGGAAGAGGGCGGGTTCTGGGAGAGCGGGAAGATCATCACCCCCGCGATCGCCAAGCAGTTCGCCGCCCTCGCGTCCGGCGCCTGCAACCCGATCGACGACGTGCGCGGCACGGCGAAGTACCGCAGGCACGCGGTCGGCATCATGGCCCGCCGCACGCTCGGCTGGACCTGGGAGCAGTACCGCGGCGCGGGCCGCACGCTGGAAGGAGCTGCGTAACCATGCGAGTCAATTTCACGGTCAACGGCCGTCAGCAGGAAGCCGACGACGTCTGGGAGGGTGAGTCCCTCCTCTACGTCCTGCGTGAGCGCATGGGCCTGCCCGGCTCCAAGAACGCCTGCGAGCAGGGCGAGTGCGGTTCCTGCACCGTCCGCCTGGACGGCGTCCCGGTCTGCGCGTGCCTGGTGGCCGCCGGACAGGTCGAGGGCCGCGAGGTCGTCACCGTCGAGGGCCTCGCCGACTACGCCAAGCACCGCGAGGACGCCCACCCCGGCGGCGGCTGCGCCTCCGGCGCGTGCGGCACCACCCTGGACTCCGCCAAGCGCTGGCAGGCCCGGCCCACCGACGGCCAGACCGGCGAGGCCGTCGAACTGGCCCCGATCCAGCAGGCGTTCATCGACGCCGGAGCCGTCCAGTGCGGCTTCTGCACCCCCGGTCTGCTGGTCGCCGCCGACGAGCTGCTGGAGAACACCCCTCCCCGTCCGACCAGGACATCCGCGAGGCGCTCTCCGGCAACCTCTGCCGCTGCACCGGTTACGAGAAGATCCTCGACGCGGTCCGCCTCGCGGCCGCCCGCCAGGGAGAGGCGGTCCAGTCATGACGACGCGCCCCGAAGCCACCACGCGGCCCGCGGCCACGATGCCGAAGGCCCAGAGCACACCGTCCGGCACCCCGACCAAGATCACCCAGGGTTCGCCCACCAAGGGCGGCATCGGCGAGTCCACGCTCCGCCCCGACGGCACCCTCAAGGTCACCGGCGAGTTCGCGTACTCCTCCGACATGTGGCACGAGGACATGCTGTGGGGCCAGACCCTGCGCTCCACCGTCGCCCACGCGGAGATCGTCTCCATCGACACCTCCGAGGCGCTGGCCACCTCCGGCGTCTACGCGGTGATGACGTATGACGACCTGCCCGCCGCGATGAAGAACTACGGCCTGGAGATCCAGGACACCCCGGTTCTCGCCAACGGCAAGGTCCGCCACCACGGTGAGCCGGTCGCCATCGTGGCCGCCGACCACCCGGAGACGGCCCGCCGCGCCGCCGCCAAGATCAAGATCGAGTACCGCGAGCTGCCGCTCATCACCGACGAGGCGTCCGCGACCGCCCCCGACGCGGTGCTCGTCCACGAGGGCCGGGACGACCACCACATCGGCCACGTCCCGCACCCCAACATCGTCCACCGCCAGCCGATCATCCGCGGTGACGCCGACGAGGCCGCCCAGCGCGCCGACGTCATCGTCACGGGCGAGTACGTCTTCGGCATGCAGGACCAGGCCTTCCTCGGCCCCGAGTCCGGGCTCGCCGTGCCGTCCGAGGACGGCGGCGTCGAGCTGTACGTCGCCACCCAGTGGCTGCACTCGGACCTCGGCCAGATCGCCCCCGTCCTCGGCCTGCCCGAGGAGAAGGTCCGCATGACGCTCTCCGGCGTCGGCGGGGCCTTCGGCGGCCGCGAGGACATCTCGATGCAGATCCACGCCTGCCTGCTGGCGCTCCGCACGGGCAAGCCGGTCAAGATCGTCTACAACCGGTTCGAGTCCTTCTTCGGCCACGTCCACCGGCACCCGGCGAAGCTCCACTACGAGCACGGCGCCACCAAGGACGGCAAGCTCACACACATGAAGTGCCGCATCGTCCTGGACGGCGGGGCCTACGCCTCCGCCTCCCCGGCGGTCGTCGGCAACGCCTCCTCGCTCTCGGTCGGCCCGTACAAGATCGAGGACGTCGACATCGAGGCGATCGCCCTCTACACCAACAACCCGCCCTGCGGCGCTATGCGCGGCTTCGGCGCGGTCCAGGCGTGCTTCGCCTACGAGGCGCAGATGGACAAGCTCGCCGCGAAGCTCGACATGGACCCGGTGGAGTTCCGGCAGCTCAACGCCATGGAGCAGGGCACCCTGCTGCCCACCGGACAGGCCTGCGACTCGCCGGCCCCGGTCGCCGAGCTGCTGCGCCGGGTCAAGGCCCGCCCGCTGCCGCCCGAGCAGGAATGGCTGACCGCCGGCGCCGACGGCACCTCCGTCGACGTACGCGCCCTGCCCGGCGGACTCTCCAACACCACCCACGGCGAGGGCGTCGTCCGTGGCGTCGGCTACGCCGTCGGCCTGAAGAACGTCGGCTTCTCCGAGGGCTTCGACGACTACTCCACCGCCCGCGTGCGGATGGAGGTCATCAACGGCGAACCGGTGGCGACCGTGCACACCGCGATGGCCGAGGTCGGCCAGGGCGGTGTCACCGTGCACGCCCAGATCGCCCGTACCGAACTCGGTGTCAACCAGGTCACCATCCACCCCGCCGACACCCGGGTCGGCTCCGCCGGTTCCACCTCCGCCTCCCGCCAGACGTACGTCACCGGCGGCGCGGTCAAGAACTCCTGCGAAGCCGTACGGGAACAGGTCCTGGAGATCGGCCGGCGCAAGTTCGGCACCTACCACCCGGCCTGGGCCACCGCCGAACTCCTCCTGGAGGGCGGCAAGGTCGTCACCGACGGCGGCGAGGTCCTCGCGGACCTGGCCGACGTGCTGGAGGACGAGGCCATCGACATCGAGCTGGAGTGGCGCCACCGGCCCACCGAAGCCTTCGACCTCCGCACCGGACAGGGCAACGGCCACGTCCAGTACTCGTTCGCCGCCCACCGCGCGGTCGTCGAGGTCGACACCGAGCTCGGCCTGGTCAAGGTCATCGAACTGGCCTGCGCCCAGGACGTCGGGAAGGCGCTCAACCCGCTCTCCGTGCTCGGCCAGATCCAGGGCGGCACGCTCCAGGGCATGGGCGTCGCGGTGATGGAGGAGATCATCGTCGACCCGAAGACCGCGAAGGTGCGCAACCCCTCCTTCACGGACTACCTCCTCCCCACGATCCTCGACACGCCGACGATCCCGGTCGACGTGCTCGAACTCGCCGACGAGCACGCCCCCTACGGGCTGCGCGGCATCGGCGAGGCCCCCACCCTGTCGTCCACCCCGGCCGTCCTCGCGGCGATCCGGAACGCGACGGGCCTTGAGCTCAACAGGACACCGGTGCGGCCCGAACACCTCACCACCACCTGAGAGCCTGCCGGGTGACCTCTCACCCGTCGTCACCCGGCAGCCTCCGAGCGGTTCCCCCCAACTCTCCGGGCGGTGCGCAGCCGAGAACGTCACACTTTTCCGCACCCCGCACCGCCCGGAGGCCCAAGTACCGCACCGCTCGCGGTTCTTCCCCGCCGTGCCCGAGAGCACGGCGGCGCCTCACGGATCATCCGTGCCGCCGGCACATCCGTTCTGCTTCAACAGTTCGTCCCGGCCGTCCCCGGGTCGTGCAGCCGACGCAGTCATCCCAAATCCCGCATTCAGGAATCTCCAAGCGGGTGCCCCTGTGAACCTTGGGAGTCAGGCATCATGACCCAGCAGTCAGTGGAACCGAAAACCAGTCCGGAAAGCGCGGGCCCCGGCTCACGCGTCCCCGCCGGAAGATCTTGGCTCGACCGGTACTTCCACATATCCGACCGAGGATCCACGGTCGCGCGCGAGGTGCGCGGCGGCGTCACGACCTTCATGGCCATGGCGTACATCCTCCTGCTCAACCCGCTGATCCTGGGCGGGGAGGACGTCAACGGCAACCTCCTCAGCCAGCCCGGCCTGATCACCGCGACCGCCCTGGCGGCGGCCGCGACGACCCTGCTCATGGGCTTCGTCGGCAAGGTGCCCCTGGCGCTCGCCGCCGGGCTCAGCGTCTCCGGTGTGCTCGCCTCGCAGGTCGCGCCCAACATGACCTGGCCGCAGGCCATGGGCATGTGTGTGATCTACGGTGCGGTGATCTGTCTCCTGGTGGTCACCGGCCTCCGCGAGATGATCATGAACGCGATCCCGCTCGCGCTCAAGCACGGCATCACCATGGGCATCGGGCTCTTCATCGCCCTCATCGGTCTCTACAAGGCCGGATTCGTCCACCAGGGCGAGGCGACCCCCGTCACCCTCGGCCCGGCCGGTGAACTGGCCGGCTGGCCCGTCCTGATCTTCTGCGTGACCCTGCTGCTCATCTTCATGCTCCAGGCGCGCAACATCCCCGGCGCGATCCTGATCGGCATCGTCGTCGGCACCCTGGTCGCGATCGTCATCAACGCGATCGTCGACATCGACCCCAAGTCGTGGAGCAGCGGCCCGCCCGAGCTGGACGGCAGCGCGGTCTCCACCCCGGACTTCTCACTCTTCGGGAACGTCGAGTTCGGCGGCTGGGGCGACGTCGGTGTGATGACCGTCGGCATGATCGTCTTCACCCTGGTGCTGGCCGGCTTCTTCGACGCGATGGCCACCATCATCGGCGTCGGCACCGAGGCCAAGCTCGCCGACGACAAGGGCCGGATGCCGGGCCTGTCCAAGGCGCTGTTCATCGACGGCGCCGGTGGCGTCATCGGCGGTGTCGCCTCGGGCTCCGGCCAGACGGTCTTCGTCGAATCGGCCACCGGCGTCGGCGAAGGGGCCCGGACCGGGCTCGCCTCCGCCGTCACCGGCCTCTTCTTCGCCGCCTGCCTCTTCTTCACCCCGCTCACCGCGATCGTGCCGACCGAGGTGGCCTCCGCCGCCCTCGTCGTCATCGGCGCGATGATGATGCAGAACGCCCGGCACGTGGACTGGGGCGACCGCTCGGTCGCCATCCCGGTCTTCCTGACCGTGGTCCTGATGCCCTTCACCTACACCATCACCACCGGTGTCGCCGCGGGTGTCATCTCGTACTCCGCCATCAAGCTCGCCCAGGGCCGGGCCCGCGAGGTCGGGGCCTTCATGTGGGGGCTGACGGTGATCTTCATCGTCTTCTTCGCCCTCAACCCGATCGAGAGCTGGCTGGGCGTCCACTGACGCCCGGGCCCCCTTCCCGCTAAAGGAGAGAACGCCATGCTGGACATCGCCGAAGAGCTGCACCGGTGGGTCTCGCAGGGACGCGAGTTCGCCGTCGCCACCGTGGTGGCGGTCGGCGGCAGCGCGCCCCGGCAGCCCGGCGCGGCCCTCGCCGTCGACCGCGACGGCACGGCCGTCGGGTCGGTCTCCGGCGGCTGCGTGGAGGGGGCCGTGTACGAACTGTGCCAACAGGCCATGGAGGACGGCCGGCCCGTCCGTGAGCGCTTCGGCTACAGCGACGAGGACGCCTTCGCGGTCGGCCTGACCTGCGGCGGCATCATCGACATCCTGGTGACCCCGGTCCGGGCGGACGACCCCGCCCGGCCGGTGTTCGCCGCCGCGCTCGCGGCCGCCGCCGAGGGGACGGCGGCCGCACTGGCCCGGGTCACGGACGGCCCCGAGGAACTGCTCGGCCTGCCGCTCCTGGTCCGCCCCGACGGGAGTTACGAGGGCGGGCTCGGCGGCCACCCGGCGCTCGACCGGACCGCCGCCGCCGAGACCCGGGCCCTGCTGGACGCGGGCCGCACCGGACCGCTCGCCATCGGCGCGGAGGGTTCCCGCTGCGGCCGGCCCATCGAGCTGCTGGTCGAGTCCAGCGTGCCGCCGCCCCGCATGATCGTCTTCGGCGCCATCGACTTCGCGGCGGCCCTGGTGCGGGCCGGGAAGTTCCTCGGCTACCGGGTCACCGTCTGCGACGCCCGGCCGGTCTTCGCCACCGCGGCCCGTTTCCCCGAGGCCGACGAGATCGTCGTCGAATGGCCCCACCGCTACCTCGCCGGGACCGAGACCGACGCCCGCACCGTGCTCTGCGTCCTCACCCACGACGCCAAGTTCGACGTACCTCTGCTGGAGGCGGCCCTCCAGCTCCCGGTCGCCTACGTCGGCGCGATGGGCTCGCGCCGCACCCACCTGGAGCGCAACGACCGGCTGCGCGAGGTCGGCCTCACCGACCGCGAACTGGCCCGGCTGCACTCGCCGATCGGCCTCGACCTCGGCGCCCGTACGCCGGAGGAGACGGCCCTGTCCATCGCGGCCGAGATCGTCGCGGTCCGGCGCGGCGGCAGCGGCGTACCGCTCACCGGGGCCCACACCCCCATCCACCACGACAGCAGCGGGCAGCCGCTCGCCTCGGTGGCCTGAAACGCCCGTCAACACCCCGTCCATCCCGGGCGGGTTACCGCCACGGCGGTTTCCCGCCCGCCCGGAACGCAGCGGTCACCCCGGATCAACCGGTAGATCAGCTGCATGACTTCTTCCCCTCCTCCGTTCCCGGCCGGGCGAGATCCGCCCGCCCAGGACGCAGAGCCCTGCTCCTGGCGACCTCGGCGGCCCTCCTGGGCGGCATGCTGGTCCCCTTCGCCGGTGCGGGCACCGCCGGCGCCGCCCCCGCACCGCGCCCCGATGCCCCGGGCTCCGAGGTCGCCACCGAGAGCCACACCGTCACCCTGGTCACCGGCGATGTCGTGCGGTACGTGGACGGCCCCGGCGACCGGGACACCGTCACCGTGGACCGCCCCGACGGCGCGAGCGGCGGCGTCCGCATCCAGCAGGCGGGCGAGGACGTGTACGTGCTGCCCGACGAGGCCACCAAGCTGATCGCGGCGGGCACCCTGGACCGGCGGCTGTTCAACGTCTCGGCCCTGGTCCGGATGGGCTACGACGACGAGGGCACCGGGGCCGTCCCGGTCATCGCCACCTACCCGCCCGCGCGCGCCGAGGCCCTGCCCGCCGCCCCGCGCGGCGCGAAGAAGGTCCGCACCCTCGCCTCCATCCACGGGGCCGCGCTCAGCGCCGACAAGGACGGGGCGCGCACCTTCTGGGACGCCATCACCCGTACCCCCAGCGCCCGTTCGCTCGACGGCGGGATCGCGAAGCTCTGGCTGGACGGCCGCTCGGAGGCGCTGCTCGCCGAGTCCGTGCCCCAGGTGAAGGCCCCCGAGGCGTGGGCCGCGGGCTTCGACGGCAAGGGCATCAAGGTCGCCGTCCTGGACACCGGCATCGACGCCGGCCACCCGGACGTCAAGGACCGCCTCGTCGGCACCCGCAGCTTCGTCCCTGGCGAGGAGGTCGACGACAAGAACGGCCACGGCACGCACGTAGCCTCCACCATCGCCGGATCCGGCGCGGCGTCCGAGGGCGCGAACAAGGGCGTCGCCCCGGCCGCCGACCTGCTCGTCGGCAAAGTCCTCAGCGACGAGGGCTCCGGCGCCGACTCCGGGATCATCGAGGCCATGGAGTGGGCGAAGGCCGAAGGCGCCGACATCGTCTCCATGAGCCTCGGCTCCCCGGTGCCCGACGACGGCACCGACCCGATGTCCCAGGCGGTGAACTCCCTCTCCGCGAACGGCGGTCCGCTCTTCGTGATCGCGGCGGGCAACGCGTACGGGGCGGGCACGATCGGCTCGCCCGGCTCGGCGGAGCAGGCGCTCACCATTGCCGCCGTCGACAAGCAGGACGGCCGCGCCGACTTCTCCTCGATGGGCCCGCTGGTCCGCTCGCACGGACTGAAGCCCGACCTGTCGGCCCCCGGCGTCGACATCAACGCCGCGGCCTCGCAGTCCGTCCCCGGCGCCGAGGGCATGTACCGGTCGATGTCCGGTACGTCGATGGCCACGCCCCATGTCGCGGGCGCGGCGGCCATTCTGAAGCAGCGTCACCCGGACTGGAGCGGTCAGCGCATCAAGGACGCGCTGATGACCTCGTCCCGGAAGCTCGACGCGTACACCCCGTACGAGCAGGGCACCGGCCGGCTCGATGTGAAGGCGGCGATCGACACCACGATCGAGGCCACCGGCTCGGTCGAGGTCGCCGCCTACGCCTGGCCGCACAGCCCCTCCGACGAGGTCGCCGAGCGCACGATCACCTACCGCAACACGGGTGACGCGGACGTCACGCTGAACCTGGCCACCGACACGGACGAGTCGGCCTACACGCTCTCCACCGACACGCTGACCGTTCCGGCGGGCGGTACCGCCGACGCGGTCCTGTCCCTGGACCCGGCGAAGGCCGCTGTCGACACGACCTTCTCCGGCCAGGTCGTCGCCACCGACGCGGCGGGTACGACGGTCGCGCACACCGGGTTCGCGCTCACCAAGGAGAAGGAGCTGCACGATCTGACGCTGAAGCTCCGCGACCGGGCGGGCCGGCCGATGGACGGCCTGGTCGTCCTCGGTGAGCTGGGCGACCCGCAGCTCGGCCTCGTCCAGATCAGCGGCGGCGAGACCACGCTGCGCCTGCCGCCCGGCAACTACACCGCCTGGGCCTCCGTGGACGTCGACGGCGACCGCCCCGACGCGAAGGCCGTGGCGTTCCTCGCGGCCCCCGAGACGATCCTCACCGGCTCCACCACGGTCACCCTCGACGCGTCCAAGGCCCGCAAGGTCAGTGTGCGCACCCCGAAGGAGACCGAGACCCGCCAGCTCCGCTACGACATGGCGCGCACCGCACCGGACGGCACGGTCCAGCGTGACGCGTACCAGATACCGCTCACCTACGACCAGTTGTGGGCGAGCCCCACCAAGAAGGTGAAGGAGGGCGACTTCAGCTTCCTGACCCGCTGGCGGCAGGGCGAGGAACTGATCGACGTCGAGGCCGACGGCCGTGACGTACCGGTCCACGTCCAGGGCGGCGCGGCGATCGCCGAGGACAGCGAGCAGAAGCTGAGCGCGGTGTACGCGGGCAAGGGCGCACCGGCGGACTACCAGGGCCTGAACGCCCGCGGCAAGGCCGTCGTCATCACCCGCAGCGCGGACATCACCCCCGCCGAACGTCTCGCGGCCGCGCTGGCCGCCGGGGCGAAGGCCCTGTTCGTCGTCAACGACGAGCGCGGCGTGGCGATGGAGAGCTACACCCCCTACGGCGAACAGACCACGATCCCCGTCGCCTCGGTCCAGAGGTCCGCCGGCCAGGACCTGATCCGCGCCGCACAGCGCGGCAAGAAGGTCGAGATCGACCAGAAGAGGTTCGCCGACTACCTCTACGACCTCGTGGACCGCCACGACGGCACGATCCCGGACCGTTCGCTGGCCTTCGCGCCCTCCACCCGTCAGCTGGCGGAGGTGGAGAACACCTTCTACGGCCACAGGAAGACGCTCGGCGGCGGCTACCGCTACGACATCCCGGACTACGGTCCCGGCCTCGGCTTCGAGGAGTACGAGCAGTTCCCGGACGTCCGCACCGAGTGGGTCAACCCGCTGCCGGGCGACTCGTTCTGGTACGAGAACCACTCGGTCCTGAGCGCACACGAGTCCGACCGGGCCCACGAGATGCGCAGCGCCGAACTGGACTACCGGGCGGGCCGGAACTACCGCGCCGAGTGGTTCGCCCCGGTGACCCGCCCCCGCCTGGGCACCGGCTACTGGGGCCCGTTCCGCACGGTCAACAACGACCTCCAGTTCAACATCACCCCGTGGACGGACGCGGGTGCGGGCCACTCCGGCTCGATGCCCGCGAACGAGTACGACACCACCTCGTACGCCTTCTACCAGGGCGACACGCAGCTGAAGAAGGGCGAGGGCAGAGCAGGCTCCATCGGTGACCTCTCCGCCGAGAAGCGCCCCTACCGCCTGGTCATCGACTCGGCACGCGACGCGAAGACCTGGAAGACGTCGACCCGTACGCACTCCGAGTGGGGCTTCGTCTCCGGCGCCCTGGACGAGGCCGGCCCCTACCAGGCCGACATCCCGCTGCTCCAGCTGGACTACGCCGTACGCACCGACCTGGCGGGCGACGTCCGCGCCGGCCGCACGACGGAGATCGGCCTCACCTCCGGCACCCAGGAATGGCTGCCGGGCGCGGTGAAGGCGAACAAGGCTTCGCTGTCGGTCAGTTACGACGACGGCAGGCACTGGACGAAGGTGGACCTCCGGAAGAAGAAGACCGGCGAGTGGACCGCGAAACTCCGCACCCCGTCGAAGGGCGCGACATCGGTCTCCCTCAAGGCCCACGCCAAGGGCCCCGGCGGCCTCGTCGTCGACCAGGAGATCATCCGGGCCTTCGGCCTGAAGTGACCCCCTGACCTGGTCCCGCACTCCTGCGACGGGAGGGCGGGACCAGGTGCGCCAACCCGTGGCGGGTGCGGTTGGATGGCCCCATGAGCGTTCATGACGTGGCCCGTCGGCTGCCTGGCATATCCGCCCTCACCGATCTCTGCCGTTCCCTGGCGATGCTCGACGCGATCCTGTCCCCGGAGTGGGACCACCGCTGGCACAGCTTCGACGCGCAGTGGTCGCCGGCCGAGGCGATGGCCTCGATGCAGGACGGGCAGGGCGGGGAGTACTCCATCGTCTTCTCCGCCGACGGCGCCTACGCGCGCGGCTTCGACCACGAGTCGCCGATGAGTCCGTACGTCGACGACGCCCCCTGGCCCGGGGTGCTCGACGAGGTGCCCGAGGTGTTCCGTCGTTACGTGGACGAGCCGTCGTTCAGCGACGAGTTCGGCATGCCCGTCGTCACCGCCTGTCTCTGGCGCGAGAGCGGGGACGACCGCTGGCGGGCGGGGGCCGTGGAGTTCCCGGAGGACGGGGAGGACTCCGACGGGGCCGACTGGCTCTTCCAGCTCCTCGTCACCGGGACCCCCGAGTCGTACCAGGAGTGGGCCGAGGACTACTTCGAGAGGGACATCGACCTCGCGGCCGTACGCCACGTCTACGCGCTGCGGCCGCTGACGGACGAGGTCGTCGCCGCGATCAATCCGGAGCGGGTACCCGCAGAACTGGCCAAGGACATCAAGGAGATCGGGTATCCGGCCGACGCGGGCGAGTGAGCCGGTGAGCCCTTCGGGGGCGGCACGCCCGCGGTCCCGGGGTCAGTCGTCCTCCTCCGGGACCCCCGGATCCCGCCGGGCCAGCGCCTTTGCCACCGGCACCCCCGTCCGGGCCGCCACGGCCAGGCGGGCCCGGACCTCCGCGCCGGTGCGCGGGCGGAAGCGGGGCCGCTTGCCGCAGCCGCACGGCTCCAGGCCCTCGTAGCGCAGGCCCGCCCCCAGCACCGCCGCCACCGCGCTCCAGGCGTCGGTGTCACGGCGCGGCGGGGGAGCGAAGTCGTGGCCCGCGCAGACGAGCGCACGTCCGCAGTTCGGGCAGGGCGGGGCGCCGCTGTCCAGGGGGAACCGCTTGAAGCTGACGCGGCAGGGGACACAGGCGTAGTGCAGCTTGTAGTGGACCATCGCGTAGAAGCACACACGGCGACGCTACCCGGCCGGGCGGGTACCCGACAGGCCCGGGCGGGCACCCCCGGGACGGCATCTTGCCCGCGTACAGGCCCGGGCGGGTCCCTCCGTGCTCAGGAGGGGCCCGCCCGGCCCCGTGCTCACTTGCCGTTCTGCAGGGCCGTCCAGGTGGCCGGGCCCACCTGTCCGTCGACGCCCAGCTTGCGGCTGGTCTGGTAGCCGCGGACCGCCGTGTCCGTGGTCGGGCCGAAGCTGCCGTCCACGCCCACGGTCTTGCCGAGCGCCGCCGTCAGGGCGCGCTGGAGGCGCTTCACCGCATCGCCCGAACCGCCCTGCTTCAGCAGGGGGTCGTGCCCGCGGACAGCAGGGCCGTCCAGGTCTTCGGCCCGACCGTGCCGTCCGCGTCGAGGGAGCGGGCCCGCTGGAACGCCTGGACAGCGCTCTTCGTGGTGGCGCCGAAGCGGCCGTCCACCGTGCCCGGGTTGTACTTCTGCGCGGTGAGCAGCGTCTGGACGGCGGTCACCTGCGGGCCCGATGCGCCGGACTGCTGCGTGGTGTAGAGGGGGAACGTCAGACCGTCTCCGCCGTTGCCCGGGTCACCGCCGATCAGCTGCATGTAGTAGTTCCAGTCCCAGTGGGGGCCGGGGTCGGTGTGGTCGTTGCCGGGCACCTCGCTGTGGCCCACGATGTGCGCCCGGTCCTTCGGGATGCCGAACTTGGCGCTGAGGTGCGAGGTCAGCGCGGCCGACGAGCGGTACATCGCGTCGGTGAACCAGGCCGGTTCGTCGACCCACCCCTCGTGCTCGATGCCGACGGACGAGGCGTTGGCGCTGCGCGCGTGCCACGCGGTGTCCTTGTCCCGGACCGTCTGGGTGACCTCCCCGTCCGACGACCGGATCACATAGTGGGCGCTGACCTGGGACGCCGGGTTCTGGAACCAGCTGATGGAACCCGCGTACGAGCCCTGGGTGACATGGACGACGACCTTGTCGACGGTCGCGGCGCGGCCTACGGCGAAGTTCTCGGCGTGGGCGGGCACCCAGCGCGCCGAGGGGTAGTCCGCGCTCTGCGCGTAGACGTCGGACGCCGACACCTCGCCCTTCTCCGGGGCGACCGGCCGGGACGGTACGAGCACCCTTTCGCCGCCGGTCACCGTCGCGGACACCCCCTCGGCGAGGAAGGTGAAGACCGCGTCCGCGTAGAGCGCGGACGCCGGCCCGTCGGCGGCGCTGTAGCGGGCCACCGCCGGATACCAGGCGTTCACGTCCCGGCGCTCGGCGGCGTCCAGGCCCAGCGCGTCGGCGTGGTCACGCAGGACGGCCGCGCCGCCGAGGATGTTGGCCGTGGTGTCCCGGCGCAGCCGGGCCGCGCTCTCGCCGGTCAGCTCGGCGGCCTTCTCCAGGGAACGGTTCGTGGGGTTGCTCGCCAGGTGCATCACTCCGTAGCCGTTCGCCTGGCTCGGCTTGCCCGCGTGTCCGTTCAGCCGGGATTCGCCGTAGCCCACGGCGGCCAGCAGATCGCGCGGTACTCCGTACTCCTGGGACGCCTCGGCGAAGGCGCGGTTCATCGGGTCGGCCGTGTCCGCGAGCGGGGCGGCGTTCGCCGGCTGCCCGGTGGCGAGAAGAGCCGCGGCGGTGAGGGCCGCCACGGCACAGGCGCGGGCCCGGGTCCGGGCTGCGGTGCGTAGGCGCATGAGGGCTCCTGCTCTGTGGGAGGAAGAAAAAGCCCTCGGGCCCGGGTGGGCCAGAGGGAATGCCGAACCCGGCCAGGCTAGCGACTTGAGTGGAGCATGACAAAGGGGTGGGCCGTCGATCCCGCTGGCAACATCCTGCAAAGTGAGGGGAGTTGCTTGGGCCGCTGAGCCTGTCGGGTGACATCGAGCGTCACCCGACAGGGGTGCGGGCGCCGGTTGACGCGGGCCGGCCGCTACCAGCGGTCGCGGTGGATGACGTCCGCCACCGGACGCCGCCGGACGGGCCCGAAGTTACCCGCGGGCCACCCCACCGGAACGGCGGCGAACGTCGCCATGTCCTCCGGGATGCCCAGTTCCTTCTTCCACTCCTGCTCCAGCATCAGATGCCAGATGGTGATGTTCGCCGCCAGCCCCAGCCCCCGGGCCGCCAGCAGCAGGTTCTGCACCCCCGGATAGACGCAGGAGCCCTCCGCCAGCGCCTGGAAGCGGGTCTGCGTGTTCATCATGTGCTCCGTGCCCGCCGGACCCAGCGCCCGCGCCGACGCGGCGAGACCCTCCTCGTCCAGGCGCGGCTCCGGGAACCGGTAGCACGGCACGATCAGCACCGGGGTGTCGGCGAAGTGGTCGCGCTGATACGCGATCGCCGCGACCATCCGGCCGTACGCCGCCTCGTCCATGCCCTCGGGGGCGTACTTCCCGGTCGTCGCCAGATAGGCGTCCACGCACCGCTTCCACAGCGGGGCGAGCCGCGCCATCACCTGGCGGTCGGTCACCACCACGTACTCGTAACACTGCATGTTGCCGCCGCTGGGCCCCCAGACGGCCGCCTGTATCAGCTGCTCGACCAGCTCCTCCGGCACCGGTTCCGGCTTGAGCCGGCGCATGGCGCGCATCGTGGACATCGTGTCGAAGAGAGCGGGGCCGCCGAGGGCGGACGGGTCGGCCTGAACCGTTTCCATGGTCATGATCGCGGAGTTTACGGTTCCGACCGGCGCGCCATAAGGGCTACCGGCAGCCGGACTTCGCGATCTCCGCACCCGCCGTCCCGGCTCCGCCGCCCCGTCCGCTCAGGTCCGCGTCAGCCGCACCACCGGGATGTCCCGTTCGGTGCCCGCCTGATACTCCCCGTAGCGCGGGAACAGCTCCACCAGGCCAGGCCAGACCCGTGCCTTCTCCTCGGCCGGCAGCGTCGCCGCGACCGCCCCGAACCGCTCGGTCTTCACCCGGAGTTCGACCTCCGGATTCGCCTGGAGGTTCAGATACCACAGCGGCGGGCGGTCCGAGCCGCCGTTGGACGCCACGATCAGATAGTCCTCGCCGTCCCGCCCGTACATCAGCACCGTGCGCCGCACCGTCCCGCTGCGCCGGCCGACGTAGTCCATCAGCAGACAGGGGACACCGAGCTGGGTCGTGCCCTTCGTCCCGCCGGAGGACTCGTACAGCTCGGCCTGCCGGGCGACCCAGTCGGCGGGGCTCAGCGCGACCTCCGCATTGTCGTCCTGCTCGGCCGTCATGGGTTTCTCCTTCTCTCGTGGCGCCCCGTACGGGCTGCGCCTCCATCCTGGCATCCCCGTCCCCTGCCCTCCCTCGTCACCGCACCCCGGATTCGTACACCTGGACAGCCCGCCCACCGCACGGGGGAACGCGGGCCGGGGATCCGCCCGCGAAGGCGTATAAAGGTTCCTTCCGGAGCAGCCGGCGTCCCCCGATGGCACCTCCCCCACCTCCCCTCACCACGCGGCCGGCGTCACCGCGTCACCGAGCCCAGGAGAGCCGAATGAGCACGTCGGAAGAGATCAGCGCGCTGCTGGTGACGAAGTTCGGAACCGACCCCGAGGCCATCCGCCCCGATGTTCCGCTGCACCGGCTGCGGCTGGACTCCCTCGCCCTGGAGGAGCTGCGGCTGCACATCGAGGACCGGCTGGACGTGGACCTGGAGGACGTCGCGCTCACCTCGCGCGACACCGTCGGCCGCCTCGTCGAGGCCGTGCAGGGGAAGGTCACCGCATGAGCGCGGCCGCCGCAGCCCCGTACCGCCGGACCCCGCTCACCCCGTTCGCCGCCGCCGTCACCGGCGTCGGCCTGGTCACCTCGGCCGGTACGGGCGTGGACGCCGCGTGGCACGGCGTCACCGAGGGCCTCGCGCCGTCCGCCGCGCCCCGGCCCGAACTCGACGGTCTGCCCTGCGACTTCTTCTACTCCGTCACCGACTGCGACCCGGGTGCCGTCCTCGGCGTGGCCACGCAGCGGCTGATGGACCGTTTCGCCCAGCTCGCCGTCATCGCCGCCCGGGAGGCCGTCGCCGACGCCGGGCTCGACCCGGCCGTCTGGGACAGCGGCCGCGTCGGTGTGGTCATCGGCTCCGCCCACGGCGGACTGCCCTTCTACGACGAACAGGCCGCGGCTCTCGCCGCTCGCGGCCCCCGCCGCGTCTCCCCGAAGCTCGCCCCGCTCAGCGTCGTCAACGGCGCGGCCAGCAGCGTCAGCCTGGACCTCGGCGTCCACGGACCCAGCCAGGCCGTCTCCACCGCCTGCTCCTCCGGCACCGTCGCCATCGGCACCGCCCACCAGATGCTCCGCTCCGGGGCCTGCGACATCGTCATCACGGGCGGCGCGGAATCCACCTGCGCCCGCCTCCTGATCGCCAGCGCCTGCAGCCTCAAGGCCGTCTCCACCCGCCGCGAGGACCCCGCGGCCGCCTGCCGCCCCTTCGACACCCACCGCGACGGCTTCGTCGTCGGCGAGGGCGCGGGCCTGCTCGTCCTGGAACACCCGGACCACGCCCGCGCCCGGGGCGCCGCCGTCCGCGCCCACGTGAACGGTTACGGGGCCTCCAGCGACGCCCACTCCGCCGTCGCCCCGGACCCGGAAGGACTCGGCATCGAGCGCGCCCTGCGCACCGCGCTCGCCGACGCCGGCCTCTCCCCGGCCGACGTCGGGCACGTCAACGCCCACGGCACCTCGACGCTCTCCAACGACCTGATCGAGGCGACGATGCTGCGCCGGGTCCTCGGCGACAGCCCCCTGGTGACCTCCACCAAGGCGATGACCGGCCACACTCTCGGCGCGGCGGGCGGCATCGAGACCGCGCTCACCGTGCTCGCCCTCCAGCGCCAACTGGTCCCGCCGACCGTCAACCTGGACGCGCCCGACCCGCGGATCCCGATCGACGTGGTCGCCAAGGAGGCCCGCGCCGCCTCGTTCGACTGCGCCGTCAAGACCTCGCTCGGCTTCGGCGGGCACAACGCGGCACTCGTCCTCACCAGGCCCTGAGCGGAAGGGAACGCAGCACCCCATGCCCGAGGAGATCATCCGGACCCTGTCGGCCGGCGGAGTGCGTTACGGCTACCGCGTCCTGCCGTACGACCGGAGCGGCGGGGCCGTCCCCCGTACCGAACCGTCGCTCATTCTCGGCGGCGCGCTCCAGGGCATGTTCGGCTGGCCCCAGATGGACGACCACCTGGGCCCGGCCGCCGATGTGGTCACCGCCGACCTGCCCGGCATGGGCGGCGCCGACCCGCTCCCGCCGGGGCCCAGCGCCGATCTGCTGCGCCGCGCCGTCCTCGGCATCGCCGACGACCTCGGCGCCCCCCGGCTCAACGTCTTCGGCTTCTCCTACGGCACCGCCATCGCCTTCGGCTTCGCCCAGCACCATCCGGAGCGGGTGGCCCGGCTCGCCCTCGGCGGGGTGCCGGTCCACATCGACGCCGCCCAGGTCGCCTGCTGGGAGCGGGCCCGACGGCAACTGGCGGCCGGGGACCGGGAAGGATTCGCCGCCACGGCGGCCGACGCGCTGATGTGCCTCGACCCCGAACGCCCCGTGCACCGACGAGAGTTGGCCCGGCGCTATGTGCGACGTTCCTTCCTCCACGCGCTCACCCACTCGCCCCACGCGGCGGACTCGCTCCACCGGGCGCTGGCCGACCGGCCGGACTTCACGGGCGGACTCACCGGCGTACCGGCGCTGGTCTTCGCCGGGGAGCACGACACGGTCACCTCGCCCGCGCGGCAGCGGGAGTTCGCCGCGACGATCGAGGGGAGCCGGTTCCTGACGATCGGGGAGTCCGACCACTGGGTCGTCCTGGAGCGGGCCGAGGAGGTGGCCTCGCTGGTCACCGGGTTCTTCACCGGGCGTGACCAGCCGATGGCCGCAACTTCTCGTGCGACCGGCGCTGTTGTGCTTCCACGTCAGGCCACGGCCCCGGTCGGGCGGACCTGAGTTCCGGTCCGCCGCGGCCGGGGCCGCGCCGCCCGCGTCCTACCAGGGCCAGAGGCCGCCGACCTTGATCCGCACCACCTGCGGGTCGTGGTCGCTCGCCTGGTCCGCGAACTCGGCGTTGATGTGCACCACGTCGTAGTCCAGGCGGCGGACGCCGGGGCTCGTCAGGATGTGGTCCAGCGTCTGCGAGTTGCCGTCGAAGACATAGCTGTACCGCTCGCCGACGGGCAGCGTGCTGATCAGCGGCTTCAGCACCTTCCCCTTGCTCAGCGCCTTCATCGTCGGGGAGAACTCGAAGTCGTTGAAGTCCCCGAGCGCGACGACCCGCGCCGACCGGTCCGCCTTCAGCAGCGAGGTGACGAAGGCGTTGACCTCGGCGGCCTGCTGGATCCGCTTCGTCTCCGAGGACCGCGTCGGCTCCTGGTAGCGGCCGTGCAGCGGCTGGTCGCCGCCCTTGGACGCGAAGTGGTTGCCGATGACGAAGACCGGCTTGCCCCGGAAGACGAACTCGCCCACCAGCGGCTTGCGGCTGTCCGCCCACGCCGGGCTCGCCGGGTTGATCCGGCCCGGGGACGCGGACAGCTTGACGCCCAGCCAGGTGTCGACGGCCCGCACGGGCGTGGTGGCGTCGCCTCCCGGCCGGTCGGTGAAGGAGACCCGCTTCGGGTTGTAGAGGAAGACGTTGCGGATGTTGCCGCCCGGCTCGCCGCCGTCCTTGTTGTTCTCGGGAGCGATGTAGCGCCAGGCGTACCGTGGCCCGCCCTTCGCGACGACCGCGTCCGTGAACCGCTTCAGCGTCGCCTCGGAGCCCGTCGTACCGTCGTTCACCGCACCGTTGTCGTCCTGGATCTCCTCCAGCGAGACGATGTCGGGGGAGGACAGGTTGACCGCGACGCCCTCGGCCAGGGTGTCGAACTTGACCTGGTCGTCGCCCGCGTCGAGGTTCTCCACGTTGTACGTGGCGACCGCCAGCTCGTCCTTCCCCTGCCGGCGGGTCACCTCGCGCCGCAGCTTGTTGTCGACGACCGTGCCCAGTTCGGTGGCCTGCACGTTGTAGCCGCCGTAGCTCGCGTAGTCGAGCACGCCGGTGGTGCGGCCCTCGAGCACGTCGCCCACGTTGGCCGTCGGAACCGGCTGGGCCGGGTCCAGCGACATCACCTTGAGGCGGCCGGTGTTCTGGTCCTCGTAGGAGGCGTAGAGCGTGCCGCCGCGCCGGGTCGGGTTCTCCTTCGGCTTGACCGTCACCCAGATCTCGTCGTAGGCGGTCGTCGCCCCGGTCACCCGGGTGTCGGCGATCTGGATCCGGGAGCCCTCCAGCGCCTCGTACAGGTCCAGGGCGTACGTGGCCGGGTCCAGCGGGAGCGCGTCGATCGCCCCGCCGTCCGCCGAGGGCACGTAACGGCCGGGCACCGAGCGGGCGTCGAGGACGACCGGGGCGGGCAGCGCGTTGCCGGAGGAGAGCACGGTGACGCGGGGCGCGGTGATCTGGGTGAGCGACTGGGTGCCGGTGCCCGGGTAGTACTCCGCGACCTTGCCGCTGACCAGGACGGAGTCCCCGGCCTTCACCGTCGGTGCGGTGGAGCCCGTGTAGACGAACAGGCCCTCGCCGGTGCGCGGGTCGTTGTCGGGTGCCGTGTCCTGGATCCAGAAGCCGCGCGAGCCGCTGGTCCGGACGCCGGTGACGAGGCCCGGGACACCGGTGACCGCCGTGCCCTCCAGCGGGGAGACGCGGGTGGTGCCCTGGATGTCGTGGATCCGGACGTCGCCGGGCTCGGTCGGGCCGGGCTCCTGGGGCGGCTGCCCGCCGCCGGACGTCTCGCCCTTGCTGTTGACCGGGGTGGGCGCGCCCGCGGCGAGGTCGGCGGCGTTGTCGTCGGTGTCGGCGAGCGAGGCGGCCCGCGCGACGGAGGCGGTGGCCGAGGCGCCGGGGACCGGGCCGCTGCCCTCCCGGACGACCGCGGAGCCGTAACCGACCAGATCGACGATCCGGGTGTCCGCCGCGCAGTCCGCCGCCGACTTGCAGGTCAGCGGGGCCGTCCCGGAGACCAGCGCGACGGTGCCGCTGCCCGCCGCCATGGCGACGGTGCCGGTGGCGTCCGCGGTGGGCAGCGCGACCGTACCGCCGGTGCCCGCGGCCTGCGCGACCAGATAGCGGCCGCCGGGCGCGATCGACCCGGACAGCTCGGAGACCTGCCACTGCGATCCGGCCGACGGGCTGCCCGGCAGGTACTGGACGCTGAGGCCGCCGACCTCGAACGGCGCCGAGCCGGCGTTGGCCAGCTCGACGAAGTCCCGGGTCAGCGTCGCGCCGGAGTTGCCCCCGCCGCCGTACACCTCGGAGATGACGGCGGTGGCCGACGGCGCCGCCTGGGCGGCGGGCAGCGCGGTCACCGCGAGCGCGACGGCGACGGCGCCGGTCAGCAGGACGGAGCCGGATCTGTATATCTGCACGGGAGGAGCCCCCAACTGAACTGAGTAGTAGGGGCAAAAGCTATGCGCGTAGAACGGGGCATGACAAGGCGCTGGAGGTTAATTCCGCGCGTATCCATGGTGATCGTGACAACAACACGCCCGGTCGCGGTCCTGGAGAGGACCGTGACCGGGCGGGTTGCGACGGTCTCCGCCCCGGCCGGTCGTCGGCGACCGGGGCGGAAGTCGGTCACTGGCGGATGCGGTCGCGGATCCAGACCCCGGCCTCCTTCAGGACTCCGGTGCCCGCCCAGGAGGAGCCGTTGCAGGTGCCGGTCTTGAAGACGGCGCCGGAGCGGTGGTCGTCGGAGTAGTTCCAGTTGGTCCAGGAGATCTTCTTGCGCTTCATCAGGTCGAGGTAGCGCTGCGACATGGTGAAGTCGTTCGCGCCCTCGCCCGCGTAGTTCTGCGTCCCGAACTCCGTGACGAAGACGGGCAGTCGGTCGGAGGCCCGGTCGAGGGTGTTCAGGTACTCCTCGCGGTGCGAGGCCGCGTAGAAGTGGAAGGTGTACATGATGTTCGAGGCGTTGACGGGGTTGTTCACCACCTCGGACTCGTCGGAGCCCTCGGACACCCCGAAGGACGACCAGGCGCGCGTGCCGACCAGCACCACCGCGTCGGGGTCCTCGGCCCGGATCACCGGGATGATCTGCTCGGCGTACGACTTGATGGCCGACCAGCTCACCCCCGAGGGCTCGTTGGCGATCTCGTAGAGCACACCCGGGTGGTTCTTGTACTTCTTCGCCATCGCCGTGAAGAAGGTCTTCGCCCGCGCCAGATTCGCGTTCGGATCGCCCGGGGTCAGCATGTGCCAGTCGATCACCGCGTACATGCCGCGCGCGTGCGCCGCGTCGACGAACTTCTGCGCGCGGGCGGTGAATCCGGCCGGGTCCGTCTCGTAGCCGCCCTCCTGTACGTAGGTGGAGACGCGCAGCACGTCGGAGCGCCAGTCCTGGGCGAGCGCGTCGAGCGAGCCGTCGGTGACGCACTGGGCGTACCACTGGGTGCCGTGCGTGCTCATGCCGTTCAGCGCGACCGCCTGGCCGGAGGCGTTGCAGAGCTGGCGACCGCAGACCGAGAGCTGCCCGTTGGCGGCGAGCGGGGTGGCGGCGGTGGGAGCGGCGGGCGCCGGGGCGGCTCCGGCGCGGACGGGAGCCATCAGCGCGGTGACGACACCGAGCGCGGACGCGGCGAGCAGGGCCTTGCGGGCCATTCTGCGGCGGCCGGTCGTGACGGTGGGGCCGGTGGGGGAGTGGGGCGCTGGTGCATGGTGGTGCTCCCTTCGGAGGGGGTGGGAGGCGCCATGTCGGCAGAACTGAAAGTAAAGCTTCCTTCCAATTGGCGTCAACGGTGGTGGGAAACTTTCCTTCCTGTTGACGCGCTTGGCGGAAGGGCCCGTTGGGGGCTCTTCCGCCAAGTGTCCGTCCTGGATGTGCCGGTGTGCCGCTCAGTCCTCCCGCAGCGGGTAGACCGCCAGCGAGAACGAGTGCCCCGCCGGATCCCCGTACACCCGCACGTCCCGGGGTCCGCTGTTGCTCTCACCGGTGTCGACGGGCCGGGCGCCGAGCGATATCGCCTCCCGCTCGGCCTCGTCGATGTCCTCCCGCGCCACCAGGATCCGCAGATGCGCCTGCTGCGAGTCCTCCGGGCGCGGCCAGCTCGGCGGGGCGTAGCCGTGGTCGCGGCGGATCGCCAGCCGGACGCCGGCGTTGCCGACGATCTCGACGAAATCGGGGTCGGTGCCGATCCGGGTCTCGGCGCCGAAGAGACCGGCGTAGAACTCGGCCAGCTCCATGGGCTCGGCACAGTCAAGGACGAGGACGCTCGTCTTCTCCACAGTCATGGGGGAACCTCTACCCCCGGCGGACGACGGCACGCCGTGCCGGACCCGCCCCGGAAAACCGGAATCCGGGCCACCGCTGCGGCCGCGTCCCGGATGAGGAAACACCCCGGGCCACCTAAGGTGCGAACCATGGCACGGAGCGCGGCGCAGCCCGGGCCGACCGGGGGCGACGCCGCCCCGGTCGGCCCCGACCCCCGGCGTTGGCAGGCACTCGCCGTCTGCCTGGTCGCGGGCTTCATGACCCTGCTGGACGTCTCCATCGTCAACGTCGCCCTTCCCTCCATCCGGGAGGGCCTGAACACCCCCGAGTCCGACCTCCAATGGGTGCTCTCCGGGTACGCCCTCGCCTTCGGCCTCTTCCTCATCCCGGCCGGACGCCTCGGCGACGCGCGGGGCCGTCGGGCGGTCTTCATGGCCGGACTCGCCCTCTTCACCCTGGCCTCCGCCGCCTGCGGAGCCGCCCAGTCCAGCCTGTGGCTGGTGATCGCCCGTCTGGTGCAGGGCGTCGCGGGCGGTCTGATCTCCCCGCAGATCTCCGCCCTGATCCAGCAGATGTTCTCCGGGCGCGAACGCGGCCGGGCCTTCGGCATGTTCGGCACGGTCGTCGGCATCTCCACGGCCGTCGGCCCGCTGCTCGGCGGGCTGCTCATCCAGGCCGCCGGACCCGAGCACGGCTGGCGCTGGGTCTTCTACGTCAACCTCCCTCTCGGCGTCGTCTGCCTCCTCCTCGCCCGCCGGCTGCTGCCCGACACCCCTCCGCGACCCGGGTCCGCCCCCGCGACCTGGACCCGTTCGGCGTGCTGCTCCTGGGCGCCGGGGTACTGGCCCTGCTGCTGCCGTTCGTCCAGGCCCAGCAGTGGCCCGGCAACACGAAATGGCTGCTGCTCGTCCTGGCCGCCGCCCTGCTCACCGCGTTCGTCGCCTGGGAGTCGCGGTGCACGCGCGGACGCGTCCAGCCGGTCCTGGACCTCTCGCTGTTCCGGCTGCGCTCCTACTGGCTGGGCTGCCTGCTGATCCTGCTCTACTTCGCCGGGTTCACCTCGATCTTCTTCGTCACGACCCTCTACCTCCAGTCCGGCCTCGGCTACTCCGCCCTCCTGGCCGGACTCGCCATCACCCCCTTCGCCCTCGGCTCCGGCGTCGCCGCGTCCATCGGCGGGCGGCTCGTCGGCCGCTTCGGCCGCCCGCTGGTGGTGGCGGGCCTGGCCATGGTCGCGCTCGGCCTCGCGGGCACCGCCCTCGCCGTCCACCTGGTCCCCGGCCGCGGTGCGGGCTGGGCGATGGCCGCCCCGCTGCTGTTCGCCGGCCTCGGCAGCGGTCTGGTCATCGCCCCGAACCAGACCCTGACGCTGGCGGAGGTCCCCGTCCACCAGGCGGGCAGCGCCGGGGGCACCCTCCAGACCGGCCAGCGCGTCGGCTCGGCGATCGGCATCGCCGCCGTCGGCGCTGTGTTCTTCGCCCAGGTCGGCCCGGACGGCTGGGCCGACGCCTACGACCACGGCCTCATCGTCTCCGTCGCCTTCGTGCTGGCCGCCCTGATCGTGGCGGTGGCCGATGTCGGGGCCGGCAGACGGGGCAGACGACGTGACGAGCGACAGGACACCGACGCAACGAGGAGCACGGCATGAGCGACACGACCACCGGCGACAGCGCCGGGACCAGCGGCAACGACTCCTACGGCCACAAGCCGTTCAAGCGGTCCAAGAGCCACTTCCCCGACCGGATCACCGCGGACGGCCGCGACGGATGGCCCGTCGAACCCGGCCGCTACCGGCTCGCCGTCAGCCGGGCCTGCCCCTGGGCGAGCCGCGCCCTGGTCTCCCGGCGGCTCCTCGGCCTGGAGGACGCCCTCTCCCTCGCCGTCGCCGACCCGATCCAGGACGACCGCAGCTGGCGCTTCACCCTCGACCCGGACGGCAAGGACCCCGTCCTCGGCATCCGCCACCTCAGCGAGGCCTACGACGCCCGGGAGCGCGACTACCCCGGCGGCGTCAGCGTGCCCGCGATCGTGGACGTACCGAGCGGGCGGCTCGTCACCAACGACTACCAGCAGATCACCCTCGACCTCGCCACCGAGTGGACCGCCCTGCACCGCCCCGGCGCCCCCGACCTCTACCCCGAACCGCTGCGCGCGGAGATCGACGAGGTGATGGAGGGCATCTACCGGGACATCAACAACGGCGTCTACCGGTGCGGTTTCGCCAGCTCGCAGCAGGAGTACGAGGAGGCGTACGCCGCGCTCTTCGCCCGGCTGGACCAGGTCTCCGCCCGGCTCGCCGACCGCCGCTACCTGGTCGGCGACACCATCACCGAGGCCGACATCCGCCTCTTCACCACCCTGGTGCGCTTCGACCCCGTCTACCACGGCCACTTCAAGTGCAACCGGAACAAGCTGACCGAGGACCCCGTCCTGTGGGCGTACGCCCGCGACCTGTACCAGACGCCCGGATTCGGGGACACGGTCGACTTCGACCACATCAAGCGGCACTACTACCAGGTGCACACGGGCATCAACCCGACCGGCATCGTCCCCGCGGGACCCGACCTCTCCGGCTGGACCACCCCGCACCACCGCGAACAGCTCGGCGGCCGCCCCTTCGGCGACGGCACACCCCTTGCCCGGTACCGCAGGGCGAGCGGGTCACCCCGCCGGACGCCGTCTGACCCGGGCGTTCACCGAGGCGTTCACCGAGGCGCGAGCGTGCCCCTGGCCAGTGGCGTACGGGCCAGGCGCACGCAGCCCGCGGCGATCAGGGCCAGCGCGACCAGCTCGGGCAGCAGCCACCACCCGGTCCGCAGCTCCTCGTCGAACAGCGTCACCCCGTACAGGATGCTGATCAGCGCGTCCCCCAGCGTCAGCATCGGCTGAACGGCCACCAGACTGCCCGCCTGCAAGGCGTTCTGGAGCAGGAACAGCGCACCCACCCCGGCCGCCGCCGTGGCGTACAGCTGCCAGGACGCCAGCAGCGCGACCACCCCGCCGTCGTCCAGGTTCGCCATCGCGTCCTTCATCAGCGCGGCCGTCAGCGCGTACCCGCAGGCGGCGGCCAGACCCAGCAGCGCCGCCCGGGCGTTGCCCCGGGTACGGAGCGCGGCGACGATCAGTCCCGCCTCGAACACCCCGGTCACCAGCAGCGCCGGAATCCACGCGAAGTCCTCCACCGTGTCGCGCCCCTCGACCGGGGCGGCCGCCGCCATGCCGAGCGCCAGGCCCGCCGTGACCGCCGCGACCCCGGACCAGACGACCGCGTCCGCCCGCACCCGCATCACCAGACCGGCGACCAGCAGCGTCAGCGGCAGCTCGATGACGAAGATCGGCTGGACCACCGCGATCGGCCCGGTGGCCAGCGCGATCGCCTGGCAGACCGCCGCCACGATCACCAGCCCGATGCCCGCCAGCCACACCTTCTGCCGCACCAGACGGGTCATCAGCGACAGCCGCATCGCCTCGCTGTCGGGCACCTCCATCGCCGCCCGGCGCTGGAGCACCGAGGCGGAACCGTTGCTGAGGGCGGTCAGGACGGCGAACAGGACACTGATCACCCGGCCCATCATGGCGGCGGCCCGCCCACCGCGCGCGGCGCACAGGTCCGGTGGGCGTAACGCACGTACCCCGCGACATGCGGACCGTATCCGGCCGCACGGCCCGGTAGCGTGCCGACCATGGCCGCGAAGACGCACCGCACCGCCGCACCGCCCGCCGTCCTCACCCCCCGGGCGCTGAACCGCGCGACCCTGGACCGGCAGCTCCTGCTGCGCCGGTCACCGATGTCGGCGAAGGACGCGGTCACCCATCTCGTCGGACTCCAGGCCCAGAACACCGCGCCCCCGTACTTCCAGCTGTACTCCCGGCTCGCGGACTTCGACCCCGAGGAGCTGTCCGGGCTGATGGAGTCCCGGGAGGCCGTCCGGACCGTCTCCCTGCGCTCCACCCTCCACACCCATACGGCGGACGACGCGCTCACCCTGGTCCCGCTGGTGCGGGCGCCGCGCGACCGGGAGCTGAAGAGCTTCGGGCGCGGGCTTGAAGGAGTGGATCTGGACCGGCTGGCGGCGGTGACCGAGGAGTTCGTCGAGGAGCGCCCGCGCCCGCTGCGGGAGTTGCGCGAGGAACTCCTCACCCACTGGCCGGGCGCCGACCCCCTCGCACTGTCCGTCGCCGCCCGCTGTCTGCTGCCCCTGGTCCAGGTCACCCCGCGCGGGCTGTGGGGCCGCAGCGGACAGGTCGCCCTGACCACCGTCGAGCAGTGGCTCGGCCGGTCCGCCGGATCCGCGCCCGCGCTCACGCTCGACGCCACCGTGCTGCGCTACCTGGGCGCCTTCGGTCCCGCCTCGGTGATGGACTTCCAGGCGTGGGCGGGCCTCACCCGCACCAAGGAGGTCTTCGAACGGCTCCGGCCCGGCCTGCTCACCTTCCGGGACGAGCGGGGCGTCGAGCTGTTCGACCTCCCGGACGCCCCGCGCCCCGACCCGGACACCCCGGCCCCACCGCGTTTCCTGCCCGAGTTCGACAACGTCCTGCTCGGCCACGCCGACCGCACCCGGGTCATCCCCGAGGTCAACAAGGGACGCAACGGGAAGGGCAACCAGACGTACGGGAGTGTCCTCGTCGACGGCTTCCTCGACGCCCTCTGGCGCGTCGACCGCGAGGGCGGGACCGCGACCCTGACCGTGCAGGCACTGCGGAGACCGACCCGCGCGCAGCGTACGGAGATCACCGAGGAGGCGGCGCGGATGCTGACGGTGATGACGGACGCGACGGACCACGACGTCCGGTTCGGCACGTTCCTGGACTTCCGGGACTGAGCCCGCGCGACCGGTGGTCCGAGGTCAGGGCAGCAGCCCCGCCCGGCGGGCCGCCACCACCGCCTCCAGCCGGGTGTGCGCCCCCAGCTTCCGCATCGCGGACCGCAGATACCCCTTCACCGTCTCCGGCCGCAGCCCCAGCCGCTCGGCCGCCGCCGCGTTCGTCGCGCCCGCCGCCACACACGCCACCACGTCCACCTCGCGCGGGGCGAGGCGGACCTCCCGGGCCGGGGAGACCTTGGCCCCCGACGCCGATGCGAGCCGCCCGCAGACCTCCAGCAGCTCGTCGCGCAGGGCCGGGTCCACGACCTTGGGAACCAGGGCACGCAGGTCGCGGTGGGCCTCGCGCACGTCCTCCCACGCGCCCGGAACCGCGTCCGGATCGCTCACCCGTTCCCGGCCCGCCGCCAGCAACTGCCGCGCCGAGTCCCGTACCGCGAGCGACTGCTCCACATCACGGGCCGCCGCCACCACCGCGTCGAACGTCCGGTCGCCGAGCGTCACCGGCGTACGCAGCGCCCCGTACAGCACGCCCCGCACCGCACGCCGGACGACGACGGGGACCGCGACGACCGAACGCAGGCCCTCCGCCGCCACGGCCGCGTCGTACTCATGGCTGATGTGGCGGGAGACGGCGTAGTCCGTCACCGCGCAGGGCCGGGACAGGGCGATGGCCTTGCCGCCGAGGCCGCTCCCGGCGGAGATGACGAGACCCCGCAGGGCGCTGGTCTGCGCCCCGTTCAGCTCGGCGATCCGTGCGTGGCGCGCGTCCGACAGCAGCCCGCCGAACACCACGGGGAGCCCGCTCGTGCGGCGCAGCCTCAGCAGCGCCGCCTGCATCTCCACCGCATCGACCGCTTCCGGCACTCCGACGCCCCTCCACCCGGCCCGCGCGACCCACCCCCCGGACGGGGAGCGGACCACCCCCGTCCGGGGGTGGTGAGACCTGGGTCACTGTTTACATGATGTTAGGCGACCGGTCCGTAATGAGGAGGGCACATGTCGGCAACCAGCGCGACCGAGACGTTCCGGGCCGCCCGGGACTTCCTGCTGGAGCACCGCGAGGACTACGAGCGGGCGTACGCCGGCTTCCGCTGGCCCCGGGCGGACCACTTCAACTGGGCGCTGGACTGGTTCGACGTCATCGCCGAGAACAACGACCGCACCGCCCTGCACATCGTGGAGGAGGACGGCCGGCGCACCGAGGTGTCCTTCGCCTCGATGTCGACGCGCTCCGACCGGACCGCCAACTGGCTGAAGGCGCAGGGCGTACGGGAGGGCGACCGCATCCTGGTGATGCTCGGCAACCAGGTCGAGCTGTGGGAGACGGCGCTCGCCGCGATGAAGCTGCGGGCCGTCGTCATCCCCGCCACCCCGCTGCTCGGCCCCGCCGACCTGCGCGACCGGGTGGAGCGCGGCCGGGTGCGCCATGTGCTGGTGCGGGACGCGGACACCGCGAAGTTCGACGAGGTTCCCGGCCGCTACACCCGGATCGCGGTCGGCGAGGAGGTGGCGGGCTGGCGGTCGTACGCCGAGGCGGCCGAGGCGCCCGCCGTATTCACGCCCGGCCGGGAGACGGACGCGGACGAACCGCTGATGCTCTACTTCACCTCGGGAACCACCGCCAGCCCGAAGCTCGTCGAGCACACCCATGTGTCCTATCCCGTGGGCCACTTGGCGACGATGTACTGGATCGGCCTCAAGCCCGGCGACGTCCATCTGAACATCTCGTCGCCCGGCTGGGCCAAGCACGCCTGGTCCAACCTCTTCGCCCCGTGGACCGCCGAGGCCACCGTCTTCATCTTCAACTACACCCGCTTCGACGCGGGCCGGCTGATGGCCGAGATGGACCGCTCGTGCGTCACCAGCTTCTGTGCCCCGCCCACGGTCTGGCGGATGCTCATCCAGGCGGACCTGAGCCAGTTGGCCACCCCGCCCCGCGAGGTCGTCGCGGCCGGAGAGCCGCTGAACCCGGAGGTCATCGAGACGGTCCGGCGGGAATGGGGCGTCACCATCCGGGACGGTTTCGGGCAGACCGAGACCGCCGTCCAGGTCGCCAACAGCCCCGGCCAGCCCCTGAAGACCGGCTCCATGGGACGCCCGAGCCCCGGTTTCACCGTCGAACTCCTCGACCCGGTGACCGGGCAGCCCGGGGCGGCCGAGGGGGAGATCGCCCTCGACCTGTCCGACCGCCCCGTCGGCCTGATGACCGGCTACCACGGCGACCCCGACCGCACGGCCGAGGCGATGGCCGGCGGCTACTACCGCACCGGGGACATCGGCGCCCGTGACGAGGACGGCTACATCACCTATGTCGGCCGCGCCGACGACGTGTTCAAGGCCTCCGACTACAAGATCTCGCCGTTCGAGCTGGAGAGCGCCCTGCTGGAACACGAGGCGGTCGCCGAGGCCGCCGTCGTACCCGCCCCCGACCCCCTCCGCCTCGCCGTCCCGAAGGCGTACGTCGTGCTCGCGGAGGGCTGGGAGCCCGGACCGGACACCGCGAAGATCCTCTTCGAGCACTCCCGGGCGGTCCTCGCCCCGTACAAACGCATCCGCAGGCTGGAGTTCGCGGAACTGCCCAAGACCGTCTCGGGCAAGATCCGCCGGATCGAACTCCGCGAACGCACTGCTCTCGGCACCGTCGCCGAGTACGACGAAGGGGACCTGAAGTGAGCCTGCTCTCGTACGCGCACGGCACCGGCGACACCGCGCTGCTCGGTGACACCATCGGCCGCAACCTCGACCGGACGGCGGCCGAGCACGGCGACCGCGAGGCCCTGGTCGACGTGGCCTCGGGCCGGCGCTGGACGTATACGGAATTCGTCGCGGACGTCGACGAACTGGCCCGGGCCCTCATGGCGTCGGGGGTGGCGAAGGGCGACCGGGTCGGCATCTGGGCGGTCAACTGCCCCGAGTGGGTGCTCGTCCAGTACGCCACGGCCCGGATCGGGGCCGTCATGGTCACCGTCAACCCGGCCTACCGCGCCCACGAGGTGGAGTTCGTCCTGAAGCAGGCGGGCATCTCCCTGCTGATCGCCTCGCTCGCGCACCGCACCAGCGACTACCGCGCCCTCGTCGACGAGGTCCGCGGCAACTGCCCCGGCCTGCGGGCCGTCCACTACATCGGCGACCCGTCCTGGGCGGATCTGACCGCCGCCGCCCCCGCCGTCACACGCGGACAACTTGCCGCCCGCGAGGCGGAGCTGTCCTGCGACGACCCGATCAACATCCAGTACACCTCGGGCACCACCGGCTTCCCCAAGGGCGCGACTCTCTCCCACCACAACATCCTCAACAACGGATACTTCGTGGGGGAGACGATCGCCTACACCGAGGCGGACCGGGTCTGCCTCCCGGTGCCCTTCTACCACTGCTTCGGCATGGTGATGGGCAACCTCGCCGCCACCTCGCACGGCGCCTGCATCGTCATCCCCGGCCCGTCCTTCGAACCCGCCACCGTGCTCGCCGCCGTCCAGCAGGAGCGCTGCACCTCGCTGTACGGGGTGCCCACCATGTTCATCGCCGAACTCAACCTGCCGGACTTCGCCGCGTACGACCTCTCCTCGCTGCGCACCGGGATCATGGCCGGTTCCCCCTGCCCGGCCGAGGTGATGAAGCGGGTCGTCGCCGAGATGCACATGGCCGAGGTGTCCATCTGCTACGGGATGACGGAGACCTCACCCGTCTCCACCCAGACCCGCCGCGACGACGACCTGGAGCGCCGCACCGGCACGGTGGGCCGGGTACTGCCGCACATCGAGGTCAAGGTCGTCGACCCGGTCACCGGCGTCACCCTGCCGCGCGGCAGCTCGGGCGAACTGCGCACCCGGGGCTACAGCGTGATGCTCGGCTACTGGGACCAGCCCGACCGCACCGCCGAGGTGATCGACGCGGGGCGGTGGATGCACACGGGCGACCTCGCGGTGATGGGCGAGGACGGGTACGTCCAGGTCGTGGGCCGGATCAAGGACATGATCATCCGGGGTGGCGAGAACGTGTACCCGAGGGAGATCGAGGAGTTCCTGCACGGCCACCCGAAGATCGCCGACGTGCAGGTGGTCGGGGTCCCGGACGAGCGCTACGGCGAGGAGATCCTGGCCTGCGTCATCCCCCGGGACCCGGCCGACCCGCCCACGCTGGAGGAGCTCACCGAGCACTGCCGGGAGCGGCTCGCGCACTACAAGATCCCGCGCAGGCTGCGGATCCTGGAGACCTTCCCGATGACGGTCAGCGGGAAGGTCCGCAAGATCGAACTGCGCGAGACGCACGCGGACTGAGAGCGGGGCGGGAGCCGGTCCCGGTCAGGCGGCTTCGATGATGTCGGGGTCGCCCCGGGTCGCCGCCGCCCACTCGATGAGCAGCACCTCGTACGTCGCCGCCTCCACGGCGGACCAGTCCGGTCCGGTGGCGTCGACGAGCGCGCGGATGGCCTCGTTGGCCTGCTCGGCGGCGGGCGCGGGGCGGTCCGCGAGGTGGGAGCTGTCAGGGAGTAAAGCCATGCGCACAGTTTAGGGGCCGCCACTGACAGCGAGGGCTCCCGAAGCGTCCGAGGCCCCCGAAGTGTCCGGAACCGGTGGGGTCCTTGCGGGCTTCGGAGCCGGCGACGGCCGGGGCATGGGCGACAGTTCGCGTCGCATGCAGACCCGGGGCCAGCGGTCGAGGCCGTGCTGGGCCTCCTCGGCGCGGATCGCGCGGAGCCCGTCGGTGAGTTCGCCCTCGGCCAGGACCCGGAAGCCGATCCGGGCGTAGTACGGGGCGTTCCACGGCACGTCGGTGAAGGTGGTCAGGGTGAGCGCCGTCATGCCCCGCCGCGCGGCCAGGGCGGCGAGATGGGCGATGAGGTCCCGGCCGATACCCCGGCGGGCGGCGGTGGGGTCGACCGAGACCTGCTCGATGTGCAGGGCGTCGTCGACGGGATCGGCGAGCACATAGCCGAGCGGCCGGTCGCCGGTGGCGGAGAGGGGGTCGGTGGCCACCCAGCAACGGCCTGCCTGCCGGTAGCTCTCCAGCAGGTCGAGCGGGGGCGGATCGTCGTCGGCCACGAAGGCCATGCCCAGGGCGCGGAACGGTTCCCCTGCGGCGCGCTCGATGTCCTGCAGCAGCGGGAGATCCGAGCGTCTGGCGGAGCGGATACGCATGTACTCAGTGTGCCGCGCCGGAGGCCGGACCGGTACGCGGGTGGCCGGATCCGCCTCCCCGGACGGTGCCCGGGTCGTCGGTTCAGGCGCCCGTGCTGACCAGCTCGTCGGCCGGGCTGTTCACCGGCTGCGGGGTCCCGGTCAGGTCCAGCACGAAGAGCGGAAGACCGACGCCGTCCGCGCGGGCCCGGGCGTCGGGGGCGTACCCGGCGAGGGAGAAGAACACCCCGGTCGCCGAGGCGCCCAGCGCGTTGAGCCAGAGGGTCTCGATCGCGCGCAGCGTGGCCGGGCGGGTGCTGGAGTCGACCCGGGCGACGACGCCGTCGCCCCGCAGATCGATGCCGGAGGCCGGGCCCGCGCCGGGCCGGCCGACGTCCCGGTAGCCGAGCCAGGTCAGATACAGACCGGCCGCGCTCACCGCGTCGTGGCCCGTACGGATCGTCATCGGGCTGAACGCGGGGCGCGGGTGCGCGGCGGTGCGCGGCAGGGGGATGTGGGCCGGCGCGACCGGTGCGGCGGGGGCCTCGGCGGTGGCCACGGGGCGTACCGGTATCCGCAGGACGGTGCCGCACGGGCAGCACAGCTCGGGCTGCGGCCACTGGTCCTCCCGCGCGCAGGACGAGCAGCGGACGGTGACCCAGACGTCGTTCCAGCTGCGGTGGCCGACCCGGACCGCCGGGGCGCCGACCAGCAGCGGCGGTGCGGTGGGCATACCGCACGGGCAGGGGTAGGCCGGGGTGCTGTAGGCGTGGTCCCGGTTGCAGACGGGGCACCGGACCGGCACGGACTCCACGTATCTCTCCCTCCGGCACGGCCGCGCGACCGACTCCGCTCCGTGCCTGACTCGTCACCCCATCGTCCACCAGGAGCGAGGCTCTGGGGAGGGGATCGACGTACTCCGTGCGATGCGTGGGGCGGTACGCGCCCTTGACTGCGACCGCCCCAGCTTCTAGATTGCTTCCATATAGCAGAACTAAGTTTCCGTAATACGGAATTGGTGCTCTCAGGTGGCGCGACAGAGCCCGACTCCACCAATCCCGAGCAGGAGCTTCCATGCCTCGTATGACCGCTGCCCGAGCGGCAGTTGAGATCCTGAAGCGCGAAGGCGTCAGCAACGCGTTCGGCGTTCCGGGCGCGGCGATCAACCCCTTCTACGCGGCCCTCGGGGCCTCCGGCGGGGTCCACCACACGCTGGCCCGCCACGTCGAGGGCGCCTCCCACATGGCGGAGGGCTACACCCGGGCCAAGGCCGGCAACATCGGCGTCTGCATCGGTACGTCGGGCCCCGCGGGCACCGACATGATCACCGGGCTGTACTCGGCCATCGCCGACTCCATCCCGATCCTCTGCATCACCGGCCAGGCGCCGACGGCGGTCCTGCACAAGGAGGACTTCCAGGCCGTCGACATCTCCTCGATCGCCAAGCCGGTCACCAAGGCCGCGACCACGGTCCTGGAGGCCGCGCAGGTCCCCGGCGTCTTCCAGCAGGCCTTCCACCTCATGCGTACCGGCCGGCCGGGCCCGGTCCTCATCGACCTGCCGATCGACGTCCAGCTCACCGAGATCGAGTTCGACCCCGAGCTGTACGAGCCCATCCCGGTGCACAAGCCCGCGGCCTCCCGCAAGCAGATCGAGCGGGCCGTGCAGATGCTGAACGCCTCGGAGCGCCCGGTGCTCGTCGCGGGCGGCGGCATCATCAACGCCGACGCCTCCGAGCTGCTGGTGGAGTTCGCCGAGCTGACCGGCGTCCCGGTCATCCCGACCCTGATGGGCTGGGGCATCCTCCCCGACGACCACGAGCTGAACGCCGGCATGGTGGGCCTCCAGACCTCGCACCGCTACGGCAACGCGAACTTCCTGGAGTCCGACTTCGTCCTCGGCATCGGCAACCGGTGGGCCAACCGCCACACCGGCAAGCTGGACGTCTACACCCAGGGCCGCACCTTCGTCCACGTCGACATCGAGCCCACCCAGATCGGCAAGATCTTCGCCCCGGACCTCGGCATCGCCTCCGACGCCAAGGCCGCGCTGGAGCTCTTCGTCGAGGTGGCGCGCGAGCTGAAGGCGGCGGGCGAGCTGAAGGACCGCTCGGCCTGGGCCGCCTCCACGCAGGAGCGCAAGGCGACCCTCCAGCGCAAGACGCACTTCGACAACGTGCCGCTCAAGCCGCAGCGCGTGTACGAGGAGATGAACCGGGCGTTCGGCCCGGAGACCCGTTACGTCACCACGATCGGGCTCTCCCAGATCGCGGGCGCGCAGATGCTGCACGTCTACAAGCCCCGCCACTGGATCAACTGCGGCCAGGCGGGTCCGCTGGGCTGGACGATCCCGGCCGCGCTGGGTGTCGCCACCGCGGACCCGGAGGGCACCGTCGTCGCCCTCTCCGGCGACTACGACTTCCAGTTCATGCTGGAGGAGCTGGCCGTGGGCGCGCAGCACCGCATCCCGTACGTCCACGTCCTGGTGAACAACTCCTACCTGGGGCTCATCCGCCAGGCGCAGCGCAACTTCGACATCGACTTCCAGGTCAACCTGGAGTTCGAGAACCTCAACTCCCCGGAGCTGGGCGTCTACGGCGTCGACCACGTCAAGGTCGTCGAGGGCCTCGGCTGCAAGGCGATCCGGGTCACCGAGCCGGACCAGCTGCTGCCGGCCTTCGAGGAGGCGAAGAAGCTGGCGGCGGAGTTCCGCGTCCCGGTCGTCGTCGAGGCGATCCTGGAGCGGGTCACGAACATCGCGATGAGCGGGAGTGACATCGCGTCGGTGAACGAGTTCGAGGACCTGGCGACGGACCCGTCCCACGCCCCGACGGCGATCCGTCCCCTGACGGCTTCCTGACGGACCCGTCACCCACGAGGGCCCTTGCCCCGGAGCACACCTCCGGGGCAAGGGCCCTTTCGTGCGTTCGCGTTCAGCGGGCGCCGCACGCCGCCCAGAAGCGCTGCAGCGCCTCCGCTCCCCGGTCGGGGTCCTGGAGCATCCGGTAGTGGGTGAGTCCGTCCCGTTCCTACGTCCGCGCTCCGAGGCGGGCGGCCACAGCGTGGGCCCGCGCCAATCCCAGCCTGCCCGGCGTTTGAGGGCGGAACCCTGGGCTTGGTGGGCCTGAAACCCTTCGGGCAGCGAATCGCCCCTGTCCCTGCGTGGAGGGTGCGGGCCCACCGCCGCGAGGGTTCCGTCCTCAAACGCCGGACGGGCTGGAATGGCGCGGCCCAACCACCGCAAGGGTTCCGTCCTCAAACGCCGGACGGGCTGGGGTGGTGCGGGCTCACGGGCTGGGGCGGGGCGGGCTCACGGGCTAAAAATGAGGGGGCGGGCACGCAGAAGGGCGTGGAGTACGGGACCGTCTCCGTACTCCACGCCCTCGTTCAGGGGGTGACAGGGACCGCGGCGGCGGCGATCGGCCCGGGCGAGGGCGTCTCCTTCAGGTCAGGAGACGGTCCCCGGGCCTTCACCACCGCACTGGCATCGCACAGCCGCCGCGGCCTCGTCGTCCTGCCCCCACCGCGCGACACCCCTCATCCGGGTACGCGGTACGGGCAGGGATCTGAGGGAGGCTCAGTCCTCGCGCAGGGCGCGGACGGCCTCCTCCACACGCTTGCCGTAGTCGGCGTCGGCGGCGTGGAAGTGGGCGAGGTTCTTCTCGATCACGTCGTCGCGGGTGACCTGAGACAGGCCTCCGGCGATGTTCGCGACCAGGCGGCCCTTCTCGTCCTCCGACATGAGCCGGAAGAGTTCGCCCGCCTGGAAGAAGTCGTCGTCCTTGGTGTGGGCGGGCGCCTCGTGCGTGCCCGTCCAGCCGTGGATCGCGAGCGGCGCGGAGAGCGCCGCGTCGGTCTGCGCCGGACCGGCGTACGAGTTGGGCTCGTAGTTCTTGTCGTGGCGCGAGCCGTTGCGGGTCGCGTGCAGGCCGTCGCGGCCGTAGTTGTCGACGACGGCGGTGCGCGGCGCGTTCACCGGCAGGTGGGTGTGGTTGACGCCCAGGCGGTAGCGGTGCGCGTCCGCGTAGGCGAACAGCCGGCCCTGGAGCATCTTGTCCGGGGAGGGACCGATGCCGGGCACGAAGTTGTTCGGGGAGAACGCGGCCTGCTCGACCTCGGCGAAGACGTTGTCCGGGTTCCGGTCGAGGACCAGACGGCCGACCCGCTGGAGCGGGTAGTCGCTGTGCGGCCACACCTTGGTGAGGTCGAACGGGTTGAACCGGTAGTCCGCCGCCTCGGCGGCCGGCATCACCTGGACGTACAGCGTCCAGGACGGGTTGACGCCGCGCTCGATGGCCTGGAGCAGGTCCGTCTGGTGCGAGTTGGCGTCCTTGCCGACGAGCTCGGCGGCCTGGTCGGCGGAGAGGGACCGCACGCCCTGGTTCGTCTTGAAGTGGTACTTGACGAAGAAGGCCTCGCCCTCGGCGTTCGTCCACTGGTAGGTGTGCGAGCCGTAGCCGTTCATGTGGCGGTACGAGGCGGGGATGCCGCGGTCGCCCATCAGCCAGGTGACCTGGTGCGTCGCCTCGGGGGCGTGCGCCCAGAAGTCCCAGACGTTGTCCGGCTCCTGCTTGCCCGTGAACGGGTCGCGCTTCTGCGAGTGGATGAAGTCGGGGAACTTGATCGGGTCCTTGATGAAGAACACCGGGGTGTTGTTGCCGACCAGGTCGTAATTGCCCTCGTCCGTGTAGAACTTGAGGGCGAAGCCGCGCGGGTCGCGGACCGCGTCCGCGCCGCCGAGCGAGTCGGCGACGGTGGAGAAGCGGAGGAAGGTCTCCGTGCGTTTCCCGACCGAGGAGAGGAAGTCGGCGCTGGTGAAGCCGGTGACGTCGTCGGTCACCTCGAAGTAGCCGTACGCACCGGAACCACGGGCGTGCACCACGCGCTCCGGGATGCGCTCACGGTTGAAGCGGGCGAGCTTCTCCAGGAGGTGCTGGTCCTGGAGGAGGATCGGTCCACCGACACCGGCGGTGGCGGAGTTCTGGTTGTCGGCGACCGGGGCGCCTGACTCGGTCGTGAGCACACGCTTAGCCATGTGGCGGGATGACCTTTCGTACGAGCTGCTGACGGCTTGAGGAGCGTAGATTCGCCGCGGAGAGAACGTCAACAGTTTGTTGAAAACGAAGTGTGTGGTTCCGGGCCGCGGCAGCGCCTGGGCGCGACAGGACAGGTGTCAGCGCCACCGCGGCCCGGAGATCAGGGGGCCCGCCGTGCGGGCCGTGGCCCCGTACGAGGCCAGGGGCTCCTCGCGGAGCCGGAGGGGTCAGACCTGGGAGCCGGAGAGCCGCTCGACCGAGCGCAGCAGCGCCGAGTGGTCGAGGCCGCCGTCGCCCTGGGCGCGCAGGGAGGCGACCAGCTGGGCGACCACGCCGCCGACGGGCAGGGCCGCGCCGACGTTGCGGGCGGCGTCCGTGACGATGCCCATGTCCTTGTGGTGCAGGTCGATCCGGAAGCCGGGGGCGAAGTCCCGCTTCAGGAAGTTGTCCTTCTTGCGGGTCAGCACGGTCGAGCCGGCGAGGCCCCCGTTGAGGACGTCGAGCGCGGCGGTGAGGTCGACCCCGGACTTCTCCAGGAAGACGACGGCCTCGGCGCAGGCCTGGATGTTGACCGCGACGATCAGCTGGTTGGCGGCCTTCACCGTCTGGCCGGAGCCGTGCGGGCCGCAGAGCACGATGGTCTTGCCCAGCGCCTCCAGGAGCGGCTTCGCGGTGTCGAAGTCCGCCTGCTCGCCGCCGACCATGATGGACAGGACCGCCTCGATGGCGCCGGCCTCGCCGCCGGAGACCGGCGCGTCCAGGACCCGGATGCCCTTCTCGGCCGCGTTCTTGGCGAGGTCGACCGAGGTCTGCGGGGTGATGGAGGACATGTCCACCAGCAGCGCGCCGCGCTTCGCGTTCTCCAGGATGCCGTCCGGGCCGTACGCGATGGCCTCGACCTGCGGCGAAGCGGGCACCATCGTGATGACGACATCCGCGTCCCTGACCGCGTCCGCGATCGAGGAGGCGCCGGTGCCGCCGGCCGCGACCAGCCGGTCGATCTTGTCCTGCTCCAGGGTGTATCCGGTGACGGAGTAACCGGCCTTGATCAGGTTCTCCGACATGGGGGAGCCCATGATGCCGAGACCGATCCAGGCGACCTTGGGGAGGTTGTTGCTCATGAGGGTGCCTTCCTGAAAAACGTGTGTACGTAAGGGGGTTGGACTCACCCCGTGGTGGACCCGGCCGGTCAGCCGGCGGCTCGGGCCGATGCCGGAAGCCAGTCGAAGGCCTCCGCGCTCGGCCGGTCGCCCGGCTTGTACTCCAGGCCGACCCAGCCCGCGTAACCGGCGTCCTTCAGCTCGTCCAGGAGCCGCTCCAGCGGGAGCGAGCCGGTGCCCGGCGCGCCGCGTCCCGGGTTGTCGGCGATCTGGACGTGGCCGGTCTTCGCGGCATACGCCTTGATGACCTGGCTGAGGTCCTCGCCGTTCATCGAGAGGTGGTACAGGTCCAGCAGGAACTTCGCGTTCCCGAGGCCCGTCGCCGCGTTGACCTTGTCGACGACCTCGATCGCGGCCGGTGCGCTGACCAGCGGATAGAGCGGCGACTCCGGCTTGTTCAGGGTCTCGATCAGGAGGATCGCCCCGACGCGGTCCGCCGCGCGGGCGGCCAGCACCAGGTTCTCCAGCGCGAGCGCGTCCTGGACCTGCGGGTCCACGCCCTCGACGCGGTTGCCGTACAGCGCGTTGAGCGCCGTGCAGCCGACCGAGGCGGCGAAGTCGGCCGCCACCTCGATGTTCTCCCGGAAGCGGTCCGACTCCGCGCCGGGCACGGAGAGCGCGCCGCGGTCGGGGCCGGGCAGCTGTCCGGCGTAGAAGTTCAGTCCCACGAGCTGGGTGCCGGCGTCGTCGAGCGCCTTCTTGAGGGCGTCGAGCTCCGCCCTGATGGGGGTGGGGGTTTCGATCCAGGGCCACCACAGCTCGACCGCGGTGAAGCCCGCCGCGGCGGCTGCCGCGGGACGCTCCAGGAGCGGGAGTTCCGTGAAGAGGATCGAGAGGTTCACATCGAAGCGCTGGTCCGGGTATCCCATGAGGGTTTCGGCGCTCCTTCCGTATTGCGGAAGTTAGTTTCTGCTTAACGGAAGATTGCCCGGAGGAGGGCAGGACTGTCAAGGGGGTGCCGCAAAATTCGCCCCGGTCGGCGGCGCACGGAATCGGTGGCAGGAGCCGTTCCGGGCATACGAAAGCGGGGCGGGGGCCGCCTTCGGCCCCCGCCCCGCCCGGCTCTCACGCCGTACGTGCCACTCCTAGCTGCCCGGAACCGTGTCCTCGAAGCTCGTCCCCGCACTGCGGTACGCCCCGACCATCGCGTTCACCTGGGAGGGGGTGAGCACCTGGTCCTTCACATGCAGGACGTAGTCCACCTGCTGGTCGTAGGCGCGGGGTGTCGTGCTCGGCTGCCCCTGCAGGTCGATCAGCCACTGGTTGAAGTTGATCGACATCGGCCGCTCGGGCAGATACCCGGCCCCGTGCGTGCCGAAGTGCTGACCGTCGACGTAGTACGTGATCTGGTTGTCGTCGATCGTCACCACCAGGTCGTGCCAGCCCGCGTACGACGCCCGGACCTCGCTGTGCGCGTTGACGGCCTCCCACGGGTCGGGCCGGTAGGTCTCCCACGAGGTCGTGTAGAGGATGTTGGCCGGTTCGCCCCAGCCGCCGTTCGGCAGATACTCGAAGTCGTACTCCGCGTAGTCGTCCGCCATCGGCGCCTTGAGGTCGTTGATCGTGAAGAACGTCTGCACGATCCGGTCGCCGTCCGGGCCCGAGCGCGGGGCGTCGCTGAACTTCACCCGCGACGCGTACGTCCCGTTCTTGAACTTCATCGACTTGGTCAGGATCTCGGTGTGCTTCGTCGAAGCGCCCGTGCCCGCCGTCGACGTCTCCAGGTTCATCACCGAGTTCCCGCTCTGCGAGGCGAAGGTGACGTTCTCGGGGGCCCAGGTCGCGCCCGGTACGCCGGGGCCGCCCGAGTTGGACCGTACGCTCCAGCCGTTGGCTCCGATCTTCGGGTCGGTGTGGGAGCTGTAGGTGAAGTCGTCGAAGAGCCGGGGGCCGTCGGCCGGCGGGTCCGTCGGGTCCGGCGGGTCGGTCGGGCCGTTGCCCCCGGGCGCCTCGCCCCATACGGTGGCCCCGTTCACGTGGGCCGTCACCTTGGACCAGTCGCCGTAGGCCGCACGGTCCGGGCCGAAGGAGTAGTCGTCGGACTGGACGAGCGAGGCCCAGGAGCTCTGGTGGAACCGGAGTTGCATGTCCCCGGTGTCCGCGCCCGGGGCGAGCGAGCCCGCCCCGGCGGTGAAGCCGATCTCCAGGTAGCGGTCGGCGGTGGCGGTCGGGTTCGCGAGCGTCCCGAACGTGCCGGTGATGTTCGCGCACCCCTTCACCGCCCAGGAGCAGGCGAACCGGTAGGCGGCGGAAGGCGCGTCGGCCTTGAAGTAGTAGCGGACCTTGACGCTGCTCAGCGGTACGGAGCTGGAGCCGGCGTTGCGGACCTTCAGCCACGGTTCGCTCTGGTCGGCGCTGGCTCCGGACGCGCTCGTACGGTACTGGACCACGATCCCGTCGGCCGCGGCGGACGCCGAGGACGGCAGGGTGGCCAGACCGGTGGCGGCCAGGGCCACGGCGGCGGCCGATGCGGCGGCGGTGCGCAGCCTCGACCTGCGCGGATTCCTGCGTGAGGTGTTCACAGGCGTGTTCCTCTCCGGAACGGTGGTGGGGGACGGGTTACGGGTGGAGTCGCGCTGTTCCTGCGGAAGGGGACGCGGACACGGCCGTCGCGAGCGACCGCGCGTCCAGGGGGCGGTAGCGGACGCCCAGGGCGTCCAGCCGGGCGGTGTGATGGCGCAGCCGCTCGACGAACCCCGGCCAGTCGCCGCGCCCGCCGGACCAGGAGCGGTCGGCCAGCGCGCAGAGCCGGGGAAAGCTGAGGTACTCGATCTCCTCGGGGGTGCGGGCGTACTCGGTCCACAGCTGGACCTGGGTGCCGAGCACCCTGGCCCGCTCCGCCTCCGGCCAGTCGAGCGGAGCCGGTTCGTAGCCGTGGACCGTGTGCAGGGGGACCGGCGCGCCGGGCTGGGCGACCGGCTCGGACGGGTCCGTGGACTGGGCGTAGTCGAGATAGGTCGCCCGGTGGTGCGCGGCGATCACGTGATGGCCCCGGCGGGCGGCGGCCCGGGCGTGCGAGGAGTCCCGCCAGGTCATCACCGTGAACTCCGGGGGAGTTCGGCGCCGTTCTCGACCCAGCCGAGCGGGATCCGGCCGCGCTCGACGAGGAACGCCCCGATGCGGCCCATGAACCAGCCGTGCAGCTCGGCCGGGCCCGCGAGCCCGAGGGAGGCCGCGCGCTCCCGGGCGGCCGGGCTGTCCTCCCACTCGGTGGTCGGGCACTCCTCGCCGCCGATGTGGATGTACGGCGACGGGAAGACGTCCATCACCTCCTCCAGCACGGCCCGGCAGAAGTCGAAGACCCCCTCGTGCACGCCGAGGATCGTGTCGCACACCCCCCACCGGGTCCACACATCCAGCCGCCGGCCCGGGTGGTTGCCCAGCTCCGGGTAGGCGGCGAGCGCCGCCCGCGCATGGCCGGGCATCTCGATCTCCGGCACGACGGTGATCCCGCGCTCCGCCGCGTATCGCACCAGACCCCTCAACTCCGGCTTGGTGTAGTGCCCTTCGTGCGGCACCGCGTCGAAGTACGCCCCGTCCGGGCCGGTCGGGCCCTTCTGCGACCGGACCCGCCGCGAGCCGACCGAGATCAGCCGGGGACAGGCGTCGACCGGCATCCGCCAGCCCTGGTCGTCGGTGAGGTGGAGGTGCAGGACGTTCAGCTTGTGCAGCGCCAGCAGGTCCACGTACCGGTGCAGATAGCCGATCGGCTGGAAGCGGCGCGCCACGTCCAGCATCGCCCCGCGCCACGGCCGGTCCGGTACGTCGGTGATCTCGACGCAGGGCAGCTCCCAGGAGCCGGTGCCCGTCGCCCCGCCCGACAGGGCCTCGGCGGGCAGGAGCTGGCGGATCGTCTGGATGCCCCGGAGCAGCCCGGTGCGGTGGGCGGCGCGCAACTGGAGCGCCTGCGGGGCGACCGTCAGCCCGTACCCCTCCTCGCCGAGGCCGCCGAGCCGGTCGTCCAGGGCGAGGACCACCCGGCCGTCGGGCGACGGTGTGAGCGGCAGGCCCGCGGGGCGGCCGACCAGGGTGCGCAGCAGGTCCGCCGCAGGTTCCGCGCCCGGCAGCGCGCGGACGGTGGTGTCCCGGTCCAGGGTGAGCCGGCCGCCGAGCGAGGAGACCTTGCCGGGGTGGGGGAGGAGGGAGGGGGCAGGGTGCGATGCGGGCACGGGGACTCCGGATTCGGTTCGCGGGCAGGCGGACTGGCGGAGGGGCGGGGTGGCGCAGGGGGCCGATCGGCGTTCTCCGCCGCTCAGCCCTTCACGGCGCCGGCGGCGAAGCCGGACGTGACATGGCGCTGGAGCAGCAGGAAGATCACCAGGGCGGGCAGCGCGAAGAGGGTGGAGGCGGCCATCGTGGCGCCCCAGTCGGTGCCGAAGGTGTTCTGGAAGGACGACAGCCAGACCGGCAGCGTCCGGTTGTCCTGCTGCTTGATGATCAGGAAGTTGGCGTAGGCGAACTCGTTCCAGGCGGTGATGAAGCCGAACAGCGAGGTCGCCATCAGCCCCGGCGCCAGCAGCGGCATCGCCACCCGCCAGAACGCCCCGGTCCGGGTGCAGCCGTCGACCTGCGCCGCTTCCTCCAGCTCCGGCGGGATCGTCCCGATGAAGCCGCGCAGCACCACGACGGTGAACGGCAGCGTGATCATGAAGTAGATCAGCGTCAGCGTCGGCAGCCGGTCCAGCATGTTCGTGTCCCGGGAGATGATGTAGATCGGGATGATCAGCGACTCCCAGGGCGCCATCTGCGCGATGAAGATCATCAGCATGAACTGCCGCCGGCCCCGCCACCGCAGCCGCGCCACGGCGTACGCCGCGCCCAGCGCCACCAGCAGCGCCAGCAGGACCGCCCCCAGTGTCACGAGGATGCTGTTGCGCCAGAACAGGGCGAACCCGTCGGCGTCCACGGCCCGTTGGAAGTGGTCGAGGGTCCAGGTGTGCGGGAAGAGCTGCGGGTCGGTGGACTGGATGTCCTTCGACGGCTTGAAGGCCGTGGAGATCATCCAGTACACGGGGAAGAGGCAGACCACGACGGTCACGGTGGCCGCCAGGTGCAGCGGAAGGCGCCGGAGCCGAAGGCGCGTGACAGGTGACTTCATCGGGTCTCGTCCTCCTGGCGGAGCATCTGGCGGAAGTAGAGGACGAGCACCCCGGACATCAGGACCACGGTGACCATCGAGGCGGCGGAACCGAGGTCGTACCGCTGACCGGAGAGCGCGGTCTGCACGGCGTAGACCGGCAGGATCGTCGTGGCGTCGCCCGGCCCGCCCCGGGTCATCACCCAGATCTGGACGAACGCCTTGAACGTCCAGATCACCTCCAGCGACACCACCAGCAGGAAGATCGGCCGCAGGATAGGGAAGGTGACCGAGCGGAAGATCCGCCCCGCGCCCGCCCCGTCCAGCCGCGCCGACTCGTACAGCTCGGGGGAGACGGTGGTCAGCGCCGAGTACAGGGTGATCGCGGCGAACGGCACCGACTGCCAGACGATCAGCGTCACCAGGATCGCGAAGGCCGCGGTGCCGTTGGCGAACCACGGATAGCGGTCGAAGGAGTCGAGGCCGAGCGAGGTCAGCGACCAGTTGACGATGCCGAACTCCGAGTGGAACAGCCACTGGAAGACGGTGGTCGCAGCGACCACCGGCATCGCCCAGGCCAGCACCAGCGAGCACAGCACCACCGTCCGCCCGATCCGGCCCAGCCGCTCCACCATCAGGGCGACCAGGGTGGCGATCACCATGATCAGGGCGACGTTGACCGCCATGAAGAGGAAGGTGCGGCGGACCACCTCCCAGAAGCGGGGGTCCGTCAGCAGCGTGCGGTAGTTCCGCAGTCCGACGAAGTCCGCGTCCCCGGCGATCAGTTGGCGCAGCCGGAAGTCCTGGAACGAGATCAGGACGGCCCGCACCAGCGGGTAGACCAGCAGATAGAGCATGCCTCCGACGGCGGGGGCGACCAGGGCGTACGGCCAGAGGTGCCGGGCCCTGCCCGTTCCCCGGCGCCGGGGCGGGGACTTGCGTACGGCGAGGCGCGGGGCCGGGCGTCGCCGGGGGTGCTGGGTGCGGTCCGTTGGCCGACGACCGGCACGGCACGCCTCCTTCCTGCTGTTCCGGGAATGGGACGGGTCAGGAACCGGCGTTCATGGCCCGGGTGATGTCCTGCGAGGCCTTCGCCGCCTCCTTCGCGGGATCGCCCCCGGTGAGCACCGCCGTCATGTAGTCCTTGATCGGGTTCTCCGCCTCGACCGCCGCCCAGCCCGGGGTGTTGGGTGTGGCGTGCCCGTTGGCCGCGCCGACCGCCATCGCGGCGGCCCCCGGGTCGTCGGCCACGGCGGAGGCCAGCGAGGTCCGGTTCGGTACGTAGCTCATGGCGACCGCGAGCTTCTTCTGCCAGGAGTCCCCGGTCAGCTCCTTGATGAAGGCGACCGCCTCGTCGGGGTGGGCCGCGGCGGCCGGCACGACCAGGTCGGAGCCGCCGGTGAAGACCGCGCCCGGGGTGTCCGCCGTCTTGCCCGGGATCGGGAAGAAGGCGAGCTTGCCCTTGAGCTCGGGGTTGTTCTCCGCGATGACGTTGGCCCCGCCCGGGGTGGAGATGATCTGGGCCACCTGGCCCTGGGCCATCACCTCGGCCTGCGGCGGATCGTCCTCGTCGGAGTCCTTGGGGCCCTTCCCCAGCGCCTGGAGCTCCTCGTAGAACGCCATGCCGCGCAGCGCCTCGGGGGTGTCGAGCGCGCCGGACCACTTCCCCCGGACTCGGCGGCGAGGTCGCCGCCCTCGTCCCAGACGAACCCGGCCAGCGCGTACCACATCTGTCCCGGCAGGTAGATGCCCTGCGTGCCGCCCTTGTTGAGCTTCGTCGTGGCGTCGATCCACTGCTCACGGGTCTTGATGCCCGCAGCGTCGACGCCCGCCTTCTCGAAGAGGTCGGTGCGGTAGATGACCACTCGGTTCGCCGCGTAGTACGGGATGCCGTACTGCTTGCCCTCGTACGAGCCCGGCTCGGCGAGGCCGCTCAGCCAGTCCTCGCCGTTCAGCTCGTCCGTGCGGTCGCTGAGGTCGAGCAGTCCCCCGCTCTCCGCGAACTGGGCCACCTGGGTGTTGCCCGCCTCGATGACGTCCGGGGCGTCGTTGCTGGCCAGGGCGGCGGTGATCTTCTGGCCGATCCCGTCCCACTCCTGGATCTGGATCTTCACGTCGATCGCCGGGTGGCGTCTCTCGAAGTCCGCGGTGAACTCCTTCTGGAACTGTGCCGAGACGCTGTCGCGCATCAGCCACACATCCACCGTCGTCCGGCCGTCCCCGTTCCCGGAGTCCGGTCCGGACGACGAACTACAGGCACTGAGCGCGGCGGTCAGGACGAGCACGGACCCACCGGCGAGCAAGCGGTACTTCACGGTTCACCTCGGAAGCAGAATGGATCGGACGGACCTGACGAGGCCTGACCACCTGACCAGTGAGACTTACTGGACAGCTCGCCTGTCGATGGTGGATGAAGGTGGCATAGACCAATGAGGTCGTCAACCCCCCGCGTACAACGGGAAATTGGTGATCTCTCCGTCACGCAGACGTCTGATCCTGATGCGGTAGGCGCTACACTTCACCTGACCAGCAGGCCAGTTGGGGTGGCGGGATGGTCAACTGGTAAGGAAAGTGCCGGTCGTCGGGAGGGGAGACCATGAACGCGGACGTGCCGGGGACGGTGCTCAAACGGGAGCGGACCCGCGATGCCGTGCTGGAGCTGATCGAGTCGCGCAGCCCCGGGGACGCCATCCCCTCGGAGCGCGCCCTGTGCGCCCTGCTCGGCGTCTCCCGGCCCACGGTGCGCGCGGCGGTCGACGAGCTGGTCGCCGCCGGGCTCCTGGTGCGCGAGCACGGCCGGGGCATGTTCGTCGCCCCCGCCAAGATCACCCAGGAGCTGGTCGCCGGGGACCGCGCGCTCAGCGTGCCGCAGGCGGCGGGCGCCTGGTCGAGCCGGCTGCTGGAGTTCACCACGCTCCAGGCGGGGGCCCGCGTCGGCCGCAAGCTGCGCATGTCACCCGCTGCCGAGATCGTCTACGTGGCGCGGCTGCGGCTGGTCGACGGGGCTCCGATGGCCATCGAGCATCTGCACATCCGGGCGGAGCTGGTGCCGGGGCTCAGCGCGCAGGAGCTGGAGAGCGGCGATCTCTACGAGCATCTGCGCGCCACCCACGGCGTGCACGTCCACGAGGCGGTCCAGGCGATCGAGCCCACCGTCGTCACCCGCGCCGAGGCCGGGCTGCTCGACGTCCCGGAGCTGTCCCCCGCGCTGCTCTTCGAGCGGCTGACGTCCGACACCACGGGCCGTCCGGTGGAGTACGTCCACTCGCTCTACCGGGGCGACCGCTACCGGATCGTCTCCCGGCTCGCGCTCGGCCCGGCGGCCGAGGTCGCCCCCGACCGGGAGGGGCACCACCCGGGCATCCCGCCCGGCGACTTCGCCCACGGTGACGCCATCGCCTCGTCGACCAGGGGGGACATCCAGGCGGGCGGCTGATCACCCGTCGTCGGCCGGCGTTGCGGAGCATGCAACTCTTGTTGCGCCTCTTGCCGAGCGGGCGTCTGCGGGCCAGGGTGGCGGACGCATCCGAAGCAGCCGACCCCCACCCGAGGTGCCTCGCATGAAGCCGTCCCCCCACCCGTACTCCGGCCCCGAACGCCCCGCGCCCGGCCTCCCCGCCCTCCCCGGCCGCCGGGGCTTCCTCGGCGGCCTGCTGGCCACCGCCGCCCTGGCGGCCGCGGGGCCCGCCCTCGCCGCCCCCGCCCACGCCGCGGCCCGTCCGCCCGCCCCGCGCGCCACCCGCCGGCTGCTCCTCGGCACGTACACCTCCGAGGCGGGGGGCGGCACCGGCATCGGCACCGCCGCGTACGACACGGCCACCGGCGCGATCACTCCGGGCCCCGTGATCACCGGCGTCGACAACCCCTCCTACCTGGCCCTTCACCCCTCCGGCTCCACCGTCTACGCGGTCGCCGAGCAGGACGCGGGCGCGGTCACCGCCGTGCGACTCGTGCCGGACGGGACGTACGAGATGCTGGGGAGCCGTCCCACCGGCGGCTCCGGGACCACCCACCTCTCCGTCCATCCGTCCGGGCGCTGGCTGCTGAGCGCGAACTACGGCTCCGGCAGCGTCGCCGTGCACCCCGTCGCCGAGGACGGTTCACTGGGCGAGCGCACCGACCTGGTCACCCACAGCTCGCCGCCGCCCGGACCCGGCCAGGGCGGCCCGCACGCCCACCAGATCGTCACCGCCCCCGACGGCGGCCATGTCCTCGCCGTCGACCTGGGCACCGACACCGTGTACTCGTACGCGCTCGACGAGTCCGCCGGGACGCTCACCGAGGTCTCCCGCGCCGCCCTGGCACCCGGCTCCGGCCCCCGCCACCTGGCCTTCCACCCCGGCGGGCGCTTCGCCTACCTGGCCTGCGAGCTGGACAACACCCTGGTCGTCTGCGCGTACGACCCCGCCACCGGCGCCCTCACCCCGGGGCCCGGGCAGTCCACCGGCACGGGAGCCGGCACCGGCTACCCCGCTCAGCCGGTCGTCACCGGCGACGGGGCGTACGTCTACCTCGCCAACCGGGGCCCCAACAGCATCACCCGGTACGCCGTGGAGGACGGCGGGGCGGCCCTCCGGCTGCTGGACACCGTGCCCGTCGGCGGCGACTGGCCCCGGCAGCTCGCCCTGTCCCCGGACAGCTCGCTCCTCTTCGCCGCCAACCAGCGCTCCTCCACCGTCACCGTCTTCGGTGTCGGCCCCGACGGCTCCCTCGCCGCCGTCGGCGACCCCTTCCCGGCGCCCGTCGCGGTCTGCGTCCTGCCGCTCCCGTGACCACCGCCGTACGGGGCCCCGCGCACACCGGGGGCGGGGCCCCGGACAGCGGATACAGTCGGGGCCGAGCCGCGCGCCCGCACCCGCGGCGAGGACATCAGGGAGGCACAGTGCGCTTGAGGGTGGAATTCACCACCGAGCCCTTCGATCTCGACGAGGCGCCCACCCACGCGGTGGTGGCCCGGGAGGTGATCCAGGGCGCCGAGCTGGACGCCGTCGACGTCGGCCCCTTCGGCAACACCGCGGAAGGGGGCGCGGACGAGGTGCTCACCGCCGTGGACTCCCTGCTGCGCCAGGCCTTGGCCTCGGGCGCCACCCGGGTCTCGCTCCAGGTGAACGTGATCGAGGAGGAGATCCGGTGACCGAATCCGCCGATAACGTTCCGGTCACCGTCGACCACCCCTTCGTATCGGCCGTCAAGCCGCTCGTCGACGCGATGGGCGCCGAGCTGCTGGGCCCCGAGCAGGCCGAGCCGGACGATGTGGTGCTCGCCTGGGAGGGCCAGGACGTCATAGCCGTACGCCTGCCCCAGCTCTCCGACTCGCTGGACCACATCCTCGCCGCGATGGAACGACGGCACGGGATGCCGCTCTCCGACCTGGACCGGAAGGCCAAGCAGAGCGTCGTCCGGACGCTGGAGGCACGCGGTGCCTTCTCCGTACGGCACGGAGTGGAGACCGTGGCCGGCGCCCTGGGCGTATCCCGGTTCACCGTGTACAACTACCTGAACCGGGAACATACGGCCAAGGGTGAGTAGTTGGCCGAACCCGCCGAACGCACAGGAAAGCCGCCGTCCGCATGCCGGGACGGCGGCTTTCTTCGTTCGCGAGATTTCAACAAAGTGTTGACGTCGTGTTGCGGAGGGCGTTAGCTATCCGCAGCCCGAACAACGCACAGCGAAAAACAGCCACGGAGGCTCCCGTGACTTCGAGCTCCACACCGGGCCTCACCCGGTTCAACACCCTGGCGGACGGCGAGGCCACCCCCGCACTGCACGAGGTGTGTGCCAGTGCGACCTGGGGAAACAGCATCCTCGCCGGGCGTCCGTACACCACCGAAGAAGCCCTGCTCGCCGCGAGCGACGCCGCCACGGCGCAGCTCACCGCGGCGGACCTGGCCGACGCGATGGCCGGCCACCCGCCGATCGGCCGCCCGAAGCCCGGCGACCCGACCTCCTCCCGTGAGCAGCGGGGGATGGCCGGCGCCTCCGAGGAGCTCAAGACCGAGATGCTCGAACTGAACCTGGCCTACCAGGAGCGGTTCGGACATGTCTTCCTGATCTGCGCCACCGGCGCCACCGGTGAGCAGATGCGCGACGCGGTGAAGTCCCGGATCGGGAACTCGCCCGAGCAGGAGCAGGAGATCGTGCGCACCGAACTGGGCAAGATCAACCGCATCCGGCTGACCCGTCTCGTGACGGAGGCCCTCGCAGAGGACGCCCCCGCACAGGACTCTTGAGATCTAGGAGAGTGACGGTCTTGAGTACCGACACGACCGCATCGGTGTCCACGCACATCCTGGACACCAGCATCGGCCGCCCCGCCGCGTCCGTCGCCGTCTCGCTCGCCGCCCGCAGCGGAAGCGACGCGCCGTACGTGACGCTCGGAGCGTCCGCGACCGATGCGGACGGGCGTTGCAAGGACCTGCCGGCGCTGCCGGAAGGAACGACCCACGTGCGTCTCGACTTCGACACCGAGACGTACTTTTCCAAGAAGCAAGCCGAGGCGCAGCAGGACGCCCCCCGCGTAAGGGACAGCGGTGCGTTTTTCCCCGAGGTGACGATCGCGTTCGCGGTCTCCCCGGGCGAGCACTATCACGTACCGCTGCTGCTCAACCCGTTCGGCTACTCCGTTTACCGAGGGAGCTAGCACCGACATGCCCACGATTCTCGGCCAGAACCAGTACGGCAAAGCAGAGAACCGCGTCGTCAAGATCACGCGGGACGGCGACACCCACCACATCAAGGACCTGAACGTCTCGGTCGCCCTCTCCGGCGACATGGACGACGTGCACTACTCCGGCTCCAACGCCAACGTCCTGCCGACCGACACCACCAAGAACACGGTGTTCGCGTTCGCCAAGGAGCACGGGATCGAGTCCGCCGAGCAGTTCGGCATCCACCTCGCCCGGCACTTCGTCTCCTCGCAGGAGCCGATCCACCGCGCCCGGATCCGGATCGAGGAGTACGCCTGGGAGCGCATCGCGACCTCCGACGGCAACTCCAAGTTCATCGGCGCCGACGAGGTCAGGCACTCCTTCGCCCGCAAGGGCATGGAGACCCGCGTCTCCCAGATCACCTACGACGGTGAGAGCTGGGAGGTCATCTCGGGCCTCAAGGACCTGACCGTGATGAACTCGACCAACTCCGAGTTCTGGGGCTACGTCAAGGACAAGTACACGACGCTCAAGGAGGCGTACGACCGCATCCTGGCGACGGACGTCTCGGCCCGCTGGCGCTACAACTGGACCAGCGACGAGCAGCGCATGCCGAACTGGGAGAAGTCCTACGAGCAGGCGCGCAAGCACATGCTCCACGCCTTCGCCGAGACGTACTCCCTCTCGCTCCAGCAGACCCTGTACCAAATGGGTTCGCGCATCATCAACAGCCGCAGCGAGATCGACGAGATCCGCTTCTCGCTGCCGAACAACCACCACTTCCTGGTGGACCTCGAACCGTTCGGCCTCAAGAACGACAACGAGGTCTACTTCGCGGCGGACCGTCCCTACGGTCTGATCGAGGCCACCGTGCTCCGGGACGGCGTCGAGCCGAAGATCCCGGTCGACATGACCAACCTCTGACGCGGCACTGAACCGGCCGCCGTCCGCCCGCAGACGGGCGGCGGCCGGTCATCCCGGAGGGAACACCCATGGCACAGCCTGCAACGGGGCCGGCCGAAAGCCCAGGCAAAGCCCCCTCGAAAACCCTCGCCGACCCGGCAGTTCACCCGGTCGACGAAAAGCTTCCCGCCGCGCGGCTCGTCCCCGCCGCGCTCCAGCACATCGCCGCCATGTACGCGGGCGTCGTCACCCCTCCGCTCATCATCGGCCAGGCCGTCGGCCTGGACACCGCCGGTATGACCCGGCTCATCGCGGCGAGCCTCCTGATCGCCGGACTCGCCACCATCCTCCAGACGATCGGTCTCGGCCCCTTCGCCGGCAACCGGCTCCCCTTCGTCAACGCCGCCTCCTCCGCCGGTATCGCGCCGATGCTCGCCATCGCCGAGACCAGCGCACCGGGCCGCCAACTCCCCGCGATCTACGGGGCGGTGCTCGTCGCCGGAGTGTTCTGTCTGGCCGTCGGCCCCTTCTTCGGCCGGCTGCTGCGCTTCTTCCCGCCGCTCGTCACCGGCGTGGTCATCACCCTCATCGGCGTCACCCTCATGCCCGTGCCCGTCGCCTGGGCCCAGGGCGGCGACGCCACCGCCGACGACTTCGGCGCCATGAAGTACCTGGCGCTGGCCGCCTTCACCCTGGTCGTCATCCTGCTCGTCCAGCGCTTCGGGCGCGGCTTCCTCAAGCAAGTCGCCCTGCTGGTCGGTATGTTCGTCGGCACGCTGGCCGCGATTCCGTTCGGACTCGCCGACTTCTCCGCGCTGAAGTCCGCCCCGCTCGCCGCCCTGCCGACCCCCTTCGCCTTCGGAGCGCCGGAGTTCCAGCCTGCCGCGATCCTCTCGCTCTGCATCGTCATGCTCGTCCTGATGACGGAGTCCTCCGCCGGGATGCTCGCCCTCGGCGAGATCTGCGAGCGCCGCACCGACGGGCGGACGATCACCCGCGGCCTGCGCACCGACGGCATCGCCACCCTCCTCGGCCCGGTCTTCGGCGGCTTTCCCACCAGCGCCTTCGCCCAGAACGTCGGCGTCGTCTCACTGACCCGCGTCCGCAGCCGGTACGTCGTCGCGGCGGCGGGCGGAGCCCTGCTGATCCTCGGCGCCTTCCCGGTGCTCGGCGCGGTCGTCTCGCTCGTGCCGATGCCCGTCCTCGGCGGCGCCGGCATCGTCCTCTTCGGCTCCATCGCGGTCAGCGGCATCCGTACGCTCTCCGAGGCGGGCCTCGACGACAGCTCCAACATCATCCTGGTGGCCGTCGCGCTCGGCGCGGGCATCATCCCGCTCGCCGCGCCCACCTTCTACGCCGGATTCCCCGCCTGGGCGCAGACCGTCCTCGGCTCCGGGATCAGCGCGGGAGCACTGGTCGCGGTCGTGCTCAACCTGTTCTTCCACCATCTCGGCACCCACAGCCGTAACGCTGTGGCACTCAAATCCTCCTAGGGTCCTGCCGTGCCCACATCGCCACAGAGAGAAGAAGGAAGCGCCATGGCAGCTTCGGCAGACCCTCAGCGCATCGTCATCGAGAACTGTTCGATCGCCACCGTCGACGCCCACGACACGGAGTACGCGTCCGGGTACATCGTCGTGGCGGACAACCGCATCGAGTCCGTCGGCGCGGGCCAGGCCCCGGAGGGCCTCACCGGTGTCGTCCGGCGCATCGACGGCACCGGGCACCTCGCCACCCCCGGCCTGGTCAACACCCACCACCACTTCTACCAGTGGATCACCCGGGGCCTGGCCACCGACCACAACCTCTTCAACTGGCTGGTCGCCCTCTACCCGACCTGGGCGCGCATCGACGAGCCGATGGCCCGGGCCGCCGCGCAGGGCTCGCTCGCCATGATGGCCCGCGGCGGTGTCACCACCGCCATGGACCACCACTACGTCTTCCCGAAGGGCTCCGGCGACCTGTCCGGCGCCATCATCGGGGCCGCCCGCGAGATGGGCGTACGGTTCACCCTCGCCCGGGGCTCCATGGACCGCAGCGAGAAGGACGGCGGCCTGCCCCCGGACTTCGCCGTCGAGACCCTGGAGGGCGCGCTCGCCGCCACCGAGGCGACGATCGACGCCCACCACGACGCCTCCTTCGACGCCATGACCCAGGTCGCCGTCGCGCCCTGCTCGCCGTTCTCGGTCTCCACCGACCTGATGCGCCAGGGCGCCGAGCTGGCCCGCCGCAAGGGTGTGCGGCTGCACACCCACGGCTCGGAGACCGTCGAGGAGGAGCAGTTCTGCAAGGAGCTGTTCGGGATGGGCCCGACCGAGTACTTCGAGTCGACCGGCTGGCTCGGCAACGACGTGTGGATGGCCCACTGCGTCCACATGAACGACTCGGACATCGCCGCCTTCGCCCGTACGGGAACCGGCGTCGCCCACTGCCCGTCCTCCAACGCCCGCCTCGCCGCCGGCATCGCGCGGGTCCCCGACCTGCTCGCCGCAGGCGTGCCGGTCGGCCTCGGCGTGGACGGCACCGCCTCCAACGAGTCCGGCGAACTCCACACCGAGCTGCGCAACGCGCTGCTCATCAACCGCCTCGGCGCCCACCGCGAGGCCGCCCTGAACGCCCGACAGGCCCTGCGCCTCGGGACCTTCGGCGGGGCCCAGGTCCTGGGCCGCGCCGACCAGATCGGCTCCCTGGAGGCCGGCAAGCTCGCCGACCTCGTCCTGTGGAAGCTGGACACCCTGGCCCACTCCTCGATCGCCGACCCGGTGACCGCGCTCATCTTCGGCGCGGCCGCCCCGGTGACCCTCTCCCTCGTCGACGGCAAGCCGGTCGTCGAGGGCAACCACCTCACCACGGTGGACGAGGACGCCATCGCCCGCGTCACCCGCGACGAGGCCCGCCGCCTCGCGCAGATCGCCGCCGGGGCCTGACCCCCGGCGGTATCCCCGACCGGCCGGTCTGGGGGGACGGCCCGAGACCGGCCGCCGTGGACCCGAGCGGGGTCCACGGCAGCCGGTCCGGCGGACGCGCGCCCCATGGTGCGCGCCCGCCGGACCGGTGATGAACGCTGCCCGCACACACCCCCGTGCGCGCCCCTTCCGCACCCCCTCTGCACTACCTGCACCACCTGAGAGAGCCGCAAGCACCGCTGCACCACTTACGCACCACCTCCTTGACCCCCACGTCGCCGACGACGTGTAACCGACCGGAGGAACCGCCGTGGCCGCTAAGCCCAGGTTTCGCAAAGACGCAGACGCAGCCTCCCCCGACGTGACGGACGACGCCGTCACGGAAGCAGAAGCGGGTGACGGCCGGAAACATCCGGTCGACGAAACCCTCCCCCCACTGAAGATGTTCACCAGCGGCCTCCAGCACGTGGCCGCCATGTACGCGGGCGTGGTGGCCCCGCCGCTCATCGTGGGGCCGGCCGTCGGCCTCACCGCCAAGGAGACCGCCTTCCTGATGGGGGCGAGCCTCTTCACCGCGGGGATCGCCACCCTGCTCCAGACCATCGGCTTCTGGAAGGTCGGCGCCCGGCTGCCCTTCGTCAACGGCGTCTCGTTCGCCGGGGTCGCCCCGATGATCGCGATAGGCAAGGACCGGGGCCACGACGGGATAGCCGTGATCTTCGGCGCGATCATCGTCGCGAGTCTTCTGGGCTTCGTCCTCGCCCCGTACTTCTGCAAACTGGTCCGCTTCTTCCCGCCCGTCGTCACCGGCACCGTGATCACCCTGATCGGCGTCTCGCTCCTGCCGGTCGCCTTCAACTGGTCCCAGGGCGGCAACGCCACGGCCGACGACTACGGTTCGATGACCAACATCACCATGGCCGCCGTGACCCTGGTCGTCGTGCTGGCCCTGCGCAAGCTGCTGCGCGGCTTCCTTCAGCAGATCGCGATCCTGCTCGGCCTGGTCATCGGCACGCTCATCGCCATCCCGGCCGGTATCACCGACTTCGGCGCCATCAAGGAAGCCGACGTGGTCGGCTTCCCGACGCCCTTCGCCTTCGGCGCCCCGCAGTTCGAGATCGCGGCCATCATCTCCATGTGCATCGTGATGCTCGTCTGCATGACCGAGTCCACGGCCGACATGCTGGCCCTCGGCAAGATCGTCGGCCGCCCGGCGGACGAGAAGATCATCGAGGGCGGGCTGCGCGCCGACACCCTCGGCAGCGCCATCAGCCCGCTCTTCAACGGCTTCATGTGCAGCGCCTTCGCCCAGAACGTCGGCCTCGTCGCCATGACCAAGATCCGCAGCCGCTTCGTCGTCGCGGCGGGCGGCGGCATCCTCATCGTCCTCGGCCTGGTCCCCGTCGCGGCCTCCGTCATCGCCCTCGTACCGCTGCCGGTGCTCGGCGGCGCGGGCATCGTGCTCTTCGGCACGGTCGCGGCCAGCGGCATCCAGACCCTGGCGACCGCTGCCATGGAGAAGGGCGAGAACGCGCTGATCGTGGCGGCGGCCCTCGGTATCGGCCTGATCCCGATCGCCGCGCCGAACTTCTACCACGCCTTCCCCGAGGACCTGCTGGTCGTCCTCGACTCGGGCATCTCCACCGGCTGCGTGGTGGCGATCGTGCTGAACCTCGCCTTCAACCACTTCGGCCGCACGCCGGACGCGGCGGACGAGGAGCAGCAGCCCGGCGAACACGTGGTGCCGGCGGCCGCCGGCGTGGGCGTCCACTGATCCCAGGGGGATGTCCGCCTCGTGACAGCGGCCCGGTGGGACCCCGCACGGTCCCGCCGGGCCGGCGCGCGTCCGGGGGCCGTGGCGCGGGCCGCCGTCCGCCGGCGGTAGCGTCGGGGGCATGGAAGATCAGTCTGTTGTGGATGTCGGCGATGTGCGCCTCGCGTACCGGGCCTGGGGCGACGCGTTCGGCTCGCCCGTCGTGCTGTTGCACGGCCTCGGCGGTTCGGCCGCGCACTGGGAGGCGGCCGGCACCCTGCTGGGCCAGGAGTGGCGGGTCTACGCCCTGGACCTGCGGGGCCACGGCGAGAGCGACTGGCCAGACGACTACGACCTGGAGCTGATGGCCGAGGACGTCGTGGGCTTCCTCGACGAGCTGGAGCTGGACCGGGTCGGCCTCGTCGGCCACGGCATGGGCGGCGTCGTCGCCCGGCTGGTGGCCCAGGAGCACTCCGACCGGGTGGAGCGGCTGGTGCTGGTGGAGACCCCGGCCCCGTTCCCCGGGGACCCGGGCCCGGCCGGCCGCGCCGAGGGCCCGGTGGACTACGACGAGAACGCGGTGCCCGCCGTCTACGACCAGCTCGCCGACCCCGGCCCGGACGCGGCCGGCCACCTCGGCGACATCGTCTCCCCGACCCTGATCATCACCGGGGGCCCGGAGAGCGAGATGGAACAGCACCGCCAGCCGGACGTGGCCGCCCTCGTCCCGGACTGCCGCCTGATCACGGTCCCGGGCGGCCATCGTCTGCACGAGACCCGGGCGGACCAGGTGGCGGCGCACATCACGGAGTTCTTCACCAGCTGACAGGCTGCGGCGCCCGGGTGCGCGGCGGTCAGGGGCGGATGACCCGTCGGACCAGTTCCGGCGTCCACTCGACGTACTCGATCTCCGCTCCGTCGGCGTGCCGGGCGTAGAGGAACCGTCCTGTCGGCCCGGCGGTCTCCGGAGTGGTGACCGTGGCGCCGGCGGACCTCAGCGTGGCCCGCAGAGCGCTCAGGTCGTCGACGACGACCGTCGCGGATGCGTGGGCGTACCGCGCGCGTTCCCCGGCCGGACCCGCGATGACCAGGAAGTTCCCGATGGCGGCGAGGTCGATCTCCTCGAAGGCCGTACGCAGGTGGGGCTGCTCGCCGGTCAGCTCCTCCAGCAGTGGCAGCGCCTGGTCGAGGTCGTCGGCCCAGAGGCGTGCGTAGGTCTTGAGGATGGTCATGAGGGGGTGCTCCCAGCGGTCTGTTCCCGTGTCCTGGAAACCGTAGGCGGGCAGGTCCACCACCGGGAAGAAGGCACTTTTCGGTGAGTGAGTCACCTGGACGAAACCGCGTGGTGCCTCGCGCATCCGAAGTGCGGTGGGCCTCCTCGCTCAGACCACCGGCGGCCGCCAGTCCGGACGCCGGCCGCTGAGCGCGATCACTCGGTCCAGCAGCGGGGCGTCGGCACGCACCGGGACGGGCGGCGCGAAGATGCCCCCGCGGTCCGGGTCGTCCTCGTCCGGGGCGAGCAGCGCCTCGCAGGACCGCAGCTCGGCCTCGCCCGCCGTGTACGGCTGCCCGGTCGAGCGGGCCAGGTCCCAGCCGTGGATCACGAGTTCGTTGAGCGCGACGGCCCCCGCAACCTCGCCGGGCAGCTCGACCCCGCCCGCCCGGGTCATGCCCGTCCAGGCGTCGGGCGCGCGCCAGGCCGCCGCCACCTCCTCCAGCCGCCGGGGCAGCACCTCGCGCCAGTCGTCGTCGAGGACGGGGAGGGCCGCGTCGGGGGAGGTGGCCGTGCTCGGCCCGAGGTCCTTGCGGGCGGCGTCGCGGAAGGCGGTGGCCAGCCCGGTGAGATGGCCGAGCAGTTCCCGTACGGCGTAGTCGGGGCAGGGAGTGGGTCCGTCCAGCGCGCCGTCGTCGACCGGACCGAGCAGCTCGGCGATCCGCCGGGCGGCCGGCTCCAGGTCAGGAAGGCCGACGTGCTCGGGCGCGACAGGCGCGGGGGTCTCATGCGTATCCATACAGAGAAGACACCTCCACCACCGGAAACTCATCGGTCGACGGACTGTCCGGAGCGGCGCGGCGGGCGACGCAACCCGGCATATAGCGGAAGGTTCCCGGCCGGACTCTTGTCGGAGGGCCCCACGTCATGTCATACAGGTCTGGACCATTGCTGTCCGGATGGAAGGCACCACCGTGCAACGCCCCCACATATCTGCCGCGTTGGCCTGTTCCGCCCTGCTTCTCACCCCCTCCTCGCCGCCTGCGGGGGTTCCGCCGAAGCCGACACCAAGCCTCCCGGCACGCCGGAGAACGTGACCGCCCAGGCCAGCAGCTCCACCTCGGTGCACGTCATGTGGAAGGCCGCCCCCGACGACGAGAAGGTCGCCGGGTACGAGGTCTACCGGGGAAAGAGCAAGGTCAAGAGCGTCCCGGTGACGAAGACCATGATCGACGTCGACGGTCTCACCGCCTCGACGGACTACACCTTCAGCGTCCGGGCCAAGGACAAGGCCGGGAACCTCTCCGCGCCCAGCAAGGCCGTCCCCGTCACCACCCAGGCCACCCCGCCCCAGGACGACGAGCCCCCCACCGCCCCGGCGAAGCTGACCGGCCGCGCCGACGGCAGCCGTGGAGCCACCCTCACCTGGGGTGCGGCCAAGGACGACGTCGGCGTCACCTCGTACGACATCTACCAGGAGGACTCCCGGATCCACAGCGTCCCCGCCTCCGCGACCACGGCGAAGCTCACGGGGCTGCGCCCGGGGACCGTCTACACGTTCACCGTCCGGGCCCGGGACGCCTCCGACAAGTCCTCGGCCGACAGCAACACCCTCGACCTCACCACCGCCTCGGCCCCCGGCGCCCCCGCGAGCACCGCCCCCACCGGCCTGCGGACCGAAGTCGCCGAGGCGGGCGACCTGTTCACCCTGGATGTGTCCTGGGACCAGCCCGACACGGGCGGCACCATCCCCGCCTACGAGCTGTACATGAACGGCAAGCTGACCACCACCATCGTCTGGGGCGGTACGCCCCCCAAGGGCCGCGCCACCTACCGGCTCGACCTCCCCGACCCGGCGGGCACCCGCTACTCGGTGAAGCTCAGGGCCAAACTCCCGGACGGCACGTGGGGCGACTTCTCGGCCCAGCGGACGGTGGTCCTGGCGGACTGACGATCCAGGGGGCAGGCCTCACCAGGTCATCCTCCAAGGGGCCAGGCGACAGCCCCGTCCCCGGCGCTGTGCGGTGCCGGGGACGGGGCCGTGCTTCGTTCACGCGATTCGGATCAGCGCAGCTGCTCGTACGCGGGCAGGGTCAGGAAGTCCGCGTAGTCCTGGTCCAGGGAGACCTGGAGCAGGAGATCGTGGGCCTGCTGCCACTTGCCGGCGGTGAAGGTCTCCTCGCCGATCTCCTCGCGGATCGCGGCCAGTTCCTCGGCGGCGACCTTGCGGGCCAGGTCCGCGGTGGCGTGCTCGCCGTTCTCGAAGACCACGTCCGCGTTGATCCACTGCCAGATCTGGGAGCGGGAGATCTCGGCGGTGGCCGCGTCCTCCATCAGGTTGAAGATGGCGACCGCGCCCAGGCCGCGCAGCCAGGCCTCGATGTAGCGGATGCCGACCGCGACGGCGTTGCGCAGGCCGTCGTACGTGGGGCTCGCGTCGAGCGAGTCGATGGCGATCAGATCGCCCGGGGCCACCGAGACGTCCTCGCGCAGCCGGTCCTTCTGGTTGGGCTTCTCGCCGAGGACCGCGTCGAAGGAGGCCAGCGCGATCGGGACCAGGTCGGGGTGGGCGACCCAGGAGCCGTCGAAGCCGTCGTTCGCCTCGCGGTCCTTGTCGGCCTTGACCTTCTCGAAGGCCACCTTGTTGACCTCGGCGTCGCGGCGCGAGGGGATGAAGGCCGCCATGCCGCCGATCGCGTGCGCACCGCGCTTGTGGCAGGTGCGGACCAGGAGTTCGGTGTACGCCCGCATGAACGGGGCGGTCATCGTCACCGCGTTGCGGTCCGGCAGCACGAACTTGGCGCCGCCGTCACGGAAATTCTTGACGATGGAGAAGAGGTAGTCCCAGCGGCCCGCGTTGAGCCCGGCCGCGTGGTCGCGCAGCTCGTAGAGGATCTCCTCCATCTCGTACGCGGCGGTGATCGTCTCGATCAGGACGGTCGCGCGGACCGTGCCCTGCGGGATGCCGACGTAGTCCTGGGCGAAGACGAAGATGTCGTTCCAGAGGCGGGCCTCCAGGTGCGACTCCGTCTTGGGCAGGTAGAAGTACGGGCCCTTGCCGAGGTCGATCAGGCGCTGCGCGTTGTGGAAGAAGTAGAGGCCGAAGTCGACCAGAGCGCCGGGCACGGAGACGCCGTCCAGCTGGAGGTGGCGCTCCTCCAGGTGCCAGCCGCGCGGGCGCATGACCACGGTGGCCAGCTCGTCGGCGGACTTCAGCGCGTACGACTTGCCGGACTTCGGGTCGGTGAAGTCGATCCGGCGCTCGTAGGCGTCGGTGAGGTTGAGCTGGCCGAGGACGACGTTCTCCCAGGTGGGGGCGGACGCGTCCTCGAAGTCGGCGAGCCAGACCTTCGCGCCCGAGTTCAGGGCGTTGATGGTCATCTTGCGGTCGGTCGGACCGGTGATCTCCACCCGGCGGTCGTTCAGCGCCGCCGGGGCGGGCGCGACCTTCCAGGAGTCGTCCGCGCGGACCGCCGCCGTCTCCGGCAGGAAGTCCAGCGTGGAGGTGCGGGCGATCTCGGCGCGGCGCTTACCGCGCCGGGCGAGCAGCTCATTGCGGCGCGGCGTGAACTGCCGGTGCAGCTCGGCCACGAACGCGAGGGCCGCGTCGGTCAGGACCTCCTCCTGCCGGGGCAGGGGCTCGGCATCGACGATGGCCAGCGTGGACGGCGCTGGTGCGGACATGAGCTGTCACTCCTTCAGCGGGCGGCGGCGTCTCGACGGCCGCCGGGTCGCCTGAGACGGCACGGCGTGCCATGGCTCCGAGATACGGCCGTGGGTGCCGTCTGAGGTTCAGAGGGCTTCTGACCAGTGGATAGTAGTTTCCTCATGGTGGAAGTTCAATGGTTTGTTGATGTCGAGATTCTCCGGGTCGACAGAAACGGGCCGACGGCGGCGCAGCGTGCCAGTGCGGCCACGGACTGTTGACCGCTCCCGGCGGGCCGCCCCGCCGGGGCGGCGGCTCGGCGTCACTCCAGGTGCTTGAGGTCCCGCGAGGTGTCGATGTCGTACGCCTCGGCCACATCCGAACACTCCACGAGCGTGATCGCATCGCGGTGCTCCCGCAGATAGGCGCGCGCCCCCTGGTCGCCGACGGCCGCCGCCGCGATGTCCGGCCACCGGTCCGCCCCGAACAGCACCGGATGGCTCCGCTCCCCGCCGTACGCGGCCGCCGCCAGGCTGGTGCGCGAGCGGTACGCGAGCCGTACCCGCGCCACCGCCTCCGCACCGATCCCCGGCTGATCGACCAGGAGGACGAGCGCCGCATCCGCCTCCGTCGCCGCCAGCGCCGCCAGACCCAGCCGGAGCGAGGAGCCCATGCCCTCCTCCCAGCCCGCGTTCACGCTCACCGCGCAGCCCGTGAGATCCGCCCGGGCCCGCACCTCCTCGGCCGCCGCGCCCAGCACCACGTGCAGCGGGCCGCAGCCGCCGTTGCGCAGGGAGCGCACCGCGTGCTCGATCAGCGGGCGGCCCCGGTGCTCCAGCAGCGCCTTCGGGCGGCCGCCGAGCCGACGGCCCCCTCCGGCGGCCAGCAGCACCCCTGCGACCTCGGGGTTCTCCGCCCTGTGCGGCCTGTCCGTCGTCATGTCCTCAACCATGAGGTCTGGATACCACTGAGTCCTTCGCACACGCGACACGCATGTCACCCTCAGGGGTAACCCCGATTTCTTTCCGTGGGCTGGCGCGCACTGCCTGTTATGGCGTTAACTTGCGGGCGAACCCGGGGACTTGGCCACCACCCCGGATTCGGGGGAGACGCCGGCACAAGGACGTGCGAGGGGGAGTGCTGTGTTGCGAAGCGTGGGACAGAAGCCGCTGACCGGCAGCGGCGAGGACCCGAGGGTGGCCGAGCTGCGGATGGCCGTCTCGCGGCTGCGCCGGGAGCTGGCCGGTCTCCGGATCGACTTCCCCGACCGGCCGATCGCCGAGGACGAGCTGGCGGCCCTGGACGCCATGGCCGTCAGCGGTGTCCCGGAGATCCCCCGGATGCGCCGTTCCCTGCTGCTGATCGCGGGGGCGATCGGCTCGGTGAGCGCGGTGGCGGCTGCCCTGCGCGAGGTGCGCAACGCGGTCGACCTCTTCGGCGAGCCCCCGCGCGGCTGACCGCCCCCGTGGAGCCTCCGGCCGGGTGACCCGCCGGGAGTGTCCCCCGACCAGCCGCAGCACCTCCAGATCCCGCCGGGTCGGCGCCGGCGCGTCAACATCGGGCGTGCCCTGATGAACGAACCGGCGGTCCTGCTCGTCGACGAGCCGACCAGCGCGCTCGACATGGACGACGGACGGCTGACGGTCCCGGCCGCCGGGGCGTGAGACGCCCGGGGGTCAGCCCCCGTTCGTCCCGCTGCTCGCCAGGGCCTCGGACAGCTCGCCCGCGACCTGCTGGAGGATCGGCACGATCCGCTCCGTGGCCGCCTCCGTCACCCGTCCCGCCGGGCCCGAGATGGAGATCGCGGCCGAGGTGGGGGAGTTCGGCACGGAGACCGCGAGGCACCGCACCCCGATCTCCTGCTCGTTGTCGTCCACCGCGTATCCGGCGCGCCGCACCTGCTCCAGGGCGTCGAGGAAGCCCTCCGGCGTGGTGATCGTCTTCTCCGTGGCGGCGGGCATGCCCGTACGGGCCAGGAGCGCGCGGACCTCGTCGGCGGGGGTGTGCGCGAGGAGCGCCTTGCCCACGCCGGTGGAGTGGGGCAGGACGCGTCGGCCGACCTCGGTGAACATCCGCATCGAGTGCTTGGACGGCACCTGGGCGACGTACACGATCTCGTCCCCGTCCAGCAGCGCCATGTTCGCCGTCTCGCCGGTCTCCTCGACCAGCCGGCTGAGGTAGGGCCTCGCCCAGGTGCCCAGCAGCCGGGAGGCGGACTCGCCGAGCCGGATCAGCCGGGGGCCCAGCGCGTACCGGCGGTTGGGCTGCTGGCGTACGTATCCGCAGACGACCAGGGTGCGCATCAGCCGGTGGATGGTCGGCAGGGGCAGACCGCTGCTCGCGGACAGCTCGCTCAGCCCGACCTCGCCCCCGGCGTCGGCCATCCGCTCCAGCAGATCGAAGGCGCGCTCAAGGGACTGCACCCCACCGCTGGTACCGGAGGGCTTGGAGTCGGCTGTGCTGGCGTGGGACGGCGGCACGTCAACGGTCCTTTCGAAGCGGAAGGCAAGGCAGCAGCCTACCGGGCGGTTCCGATACGGCCCACAGCTCCCCGGTCGGCGTCCGTGCCGGTCAGGGCATGTTTTGTCCGGGTGCCGCCGGTCGGTTCGGACGGCTCGGCGCCGCCCCTCCTGGCCCATGCTACGTTCCGCAGTTCGAAATCCGACTTTTACTTTGTGGAAACCTCCAGTCACGGCGGCAGGGCTGGCCCGTCCGGCCCCCGTGCCGGAAGGTGGGTCTTGACGAGGGGGTTTCCCGAGTGAAGACTCCATCAGAGCTTCAACAGTTCGTTGAATTGCTGTGGTGATCATCCTGGAGTGAAGGAGCACAGGTGTCCGGTGTGGACGTGAACCTGGTACTGCGCTCGACGCGCGTCGTCACCCCCGAGGGCACCCGCCCGGCGGCGGTCGCCGTCGCGGGCGGGACGATCGACGCGGTCCTGCCGTACGACGCCGACGTGCCCGCGGGCGCCCGTCTGGAGGACTTCGGCGACGACGTCCTGCTGCCCGGCCTGGTCGATACCCACGTCCATGTGAACGACCCCGGCCGCACCGAGTGGGAGGGCTTCTGGACCGCCACCCGCGCGGCTGCCGCCGGCGGCATCACCACGCTCCTGGACATGCCGCTCAACTCCCTCCCGCCGACCACCACCGTCGACCACCTGCGGACCAAGCAGCAGGTCGCCGCCCCCAAGGCGCACGTCGACACCGGCTTCTGGGGCGGTGCGATCCCGTCCAACGTCAAGGACCTGCGCCCGCTGTACGAGGCCGGGGTCTTCGGCTTCAAGTGCTTCCTGTCGCCCTCCGGGGTGGAGGAGTTCCCGGAGCTGGACCAGGAGCAACTGGCCCGCTCCATGGCGGAGATCGCCGGATTCGGCGGCCTGCTCATCGTCCACGCCGAGGACCCGCACCACCTGGCCGACGCCCCGCAGCGCCCCGGCCCCGCCTACGCCGACTTCCTGGCCTCCCGCCCGCGCGACGCGGAGAACACGGCGATCGAAGGGCTCATCGCCCACGCCAAGCGGCTGAACGCCCGCGTCCACGTCCTGCACCTCTCCTCCAGCGACGCGCTGCCGCTGATCGCCGCCGCGAAGCGCGAGGGCGTCCGTATCAGCGTCGAGTCCTGCCCGCACTTCCTCACCCTCACCGCCGAGGAAGTCCCGGACGGGGCCACCGAGTTCAAGTGCTGCCCGCCGATCCGCGAGGCCGCCAACCAGGACATCCTGTGGGCCGGGCTCGCCGACGGCACGATCGACTGCATCGTCAGCGACCACTCCCCGTGCACCACGGACCTCAAGACCCCGGACTTCGCCTCCGCCTGGGGCGGCATCTCCTCCCTCCAGCTCGGCCTGCCCGCCATCTGGACCGAGGCCCGCAGGCGCGGCCACTCCCTCGACGACGTTGCCCGCTGGATGTCCGCAGCCCCCGCCGAACTCGCGGGGCTGACCCGCAAGGGCGCCATCGAGGCCGGCCGCGACGCCGACTTCGCGGTCCTCGCCCCCGAGGCGACCTTCACCGTCGACCCCGCCGAGCTCTTCCACCGCAACCAGGTCACCGCCTACGCGGGGAAGACCCTGCACGGCGTGGTCCGCTCCAGCTGGCTGCGCGGCGTCCGCATCGTGTCCGACGGCGTCCTCGCCGAGCCCACCGGCCGCCTCCTGGAACGGGACCGCTGAACCGGCCCCACCGGCCTCCGCTCGGCCGGTACCGCTGACCGGCCCAACCGGCCCCTCCGCGAACGCGGAACGCGACCCCCGACCGTGCCCGAAAGGACCCCCCGACCATGACGGACGCCTCGATACCCCGCTTCACCGGCGACGCCAGCCCGTATGCGGGCGGCGACCCGTACGCCGACCACCGCACCGCCGACTTCCCCTTCACCCACCTCGTCGACCTCGCGGACCGCCGCCTCGGCGCGGGAGTCATCGCGGCCAACGACGAGTTCTTCGCCGAGCGGGAGAACCTCCTCAAGCCCGGGCCCGCCGTCTTCGACCCGGAGCACTTCGGCCACAAGGGCAAGATCATGGACGGCTGGGAGACCCGCCGCCGCCGGGGCGTCAGCGCCGCCGAACCCCACCCCACCGCCGACGACCACGACTGGGCCCTCGTCCGGCTCGGCGCCCCCGGCGTCATCCGGGGCATCGTCCTGGACACCGCCCACTTCCGGGGCAACTACCCGCAGGCGGTCTCCGTCGAGGCCGTCGCCCTGCCCGGCTCCCCGTCCCCCGAGGACCTCCTCGCCCCCGACGTGAAGTGGACGACGCTCGTCCCCCGTACGGCGGTCGGCGGCCACGCGGCCAACGGGTTCGCCGTCGACGCCGAGCAGCGCTTCACCCATCTGCGGGTCAACCAGCACCCGGACGGCGGGATCGCCCGGCTGCGCGTGTACGGAGAGGTCGCCCCGGACCCCGCGTGGCTCGCCGCCCTCGGTACGTTCGACCTCGCGGCCCTGGAGAACGGCGGCCAGGTCGAGGACGCGTCCGACCGCTTCTACTCCCCGGCCACCAACACCATCCAGCCCGGCCGCTCCCGCAAGATGGACGACGGCTGGGAGACCCGCCGCCGCCGTGACAGGGGAAACGACTGGATCAGTTACCGGCTCGCCGCCCGGTCAGGGATCCGGGCCGTCGAGATCGACACCGCCTACCTCAAGGGCAACTCGGCGGGCTGGGCGAGCCTTTCGGTACGGGACGGCGAGGACGGCGACTGGACCGAGGTCCTGCCCCGGACGCGCCTCCAGCCCGACACCAACCACCGCTTCGTGCTCGACGGGACCGTCCGCGCCACCCACGTACGGATCGACATCTTCCCGGACGGCGGCATCTCCCGGCTCCGGCTGTACGGGTCGCTCACCGATGAGGGCGCGGCCGCCCTGGCGGCCCGTCACCGGGAGCTCGGCGGCTGACCCGAGCAGGGCACAGGGCCGGGCGCACCGCGATCGCAGGGGGATCGCGGTCCGCCCGGCCGTTTCCGTCGGGCGAGGACAGGTCCCGAAACGGCTCAGAACTCCTCGTGGGACTCCGGGTCGCCGCCGAACCGCCGCTGCCGCCCGGACGCGATCGTCGTCAACTCCTGCGCCGTCAGCTCGAACCCGAACAGATCCAGGTTCTCGCGCTGCCGCTCCGGATCCGCCGACTTCGGGATCGGCACCGCGCCCACCTGGGTGTGCCAGCGCAGCACCACCTGGCCGGGCGTCACCCCGTGGTCGTCCGCGATCGCCACGATCGAGGGGTCCTCCAGCACCTCCCGGCCCCGGGCCAGCGGGCTCCAGCTCTCCGTGACGATGCCCTTCGCCGCGTGCACCGCCCGCAGCTCCTCCTGCGGAAGCAGCGGATGCATCTCGATCTGGTTCACCGAGGGCAGCACCCCCGTCTCCCGCTCCAGCCGCTCCAGATGCGCCGCGGTGAAGTTGGAGACGCCGATCGAGCGGACGAGACCGTCCTCGCGGAGCCGGATCATCGCCTTCCAGGTGTCCACGTACATGTCGACGCGGGGGAGCGGCCAGTGGATCAGATACAGGTCGACGTACTCGACGCCCAGGCGGGCCCGTGACTCCTCGAACGAGGCGAGCGTCTCCTGGTACCCCTGATGCCGGCCGGGCACCTTCGTGGTGACGACGACCTCCTCGCGGGGGACGCCGCTGCGGGCGATACCCCGGCCGGTACCGGTCTCGTTGCCGTAGTTGAGGGCCGTGTCGACCAGCCGGTAGCCCAGCTCCAGGGCCCCGGCGACGGCCTCCTCGGCCGCCGCGTCGTCCAGCGGGTAGGTGCCGAGCCCCACCGCGGGGAGCCGTGTGCCGTCGTTGAGCGTGTGAACCGGTGTGCCGGACATGTGCTGGTCCTGTCCTTCCCGTCGCTGCCCCGTCCCGGCCAGCGTAGAGGCGTGGCCGGGACGGGGCAGCCGGACGCGGCCGCCGAGGACCGCGCCCGGGCGGTGCACCAGGGGTGAGCCGAGAGCAGGCCCGGGCGGCAGCGGTGCTCAGGCCGCGTGGCCGCCGTCCGCGACGAGCTCCGTGCCGGTGATGAAGCCCGCCTCGGCGCTCACCAGGTAGGCGACGAGCGAGGCGATCTCCTCCGTCGTGCCGAAGCGGCCCAGCGCGTTCGCCGCGCGCTGGCCCTCGGCCAGCGGCCCGTCCGCCGGGTTGAGATCGGTGTCCACGGCCCCCGGCTGGATCACGTTCACGGTGATGCCGCGCGGCCCCAGCTCCCGGGCGAGCGGCTTGGTCAGCCCGGTCAGGGCGGACTTGCTGAGCCCGTAGAGGGTGGAGCCGGGCCCGCCCGCGTACCGGCTGAGGGCGGAACCCACGGAGATGACGCGGCCACCGTCGGCCAGCCGCTCCGCCGCCGCCCGGCAGGCGAGGAAGACCGCTCGTACGTTCACCGCCAGCGTCCGGTCCACGTCAGGCCCGGTGAGTGCGGCGATCGGGCCGAGGACGCCGATGCCCGCGTTGTTGACCAGGATGTCCAGCCGGCCGAGCGCGTCCGCCGCCCGGTGCACGGCGTCGGCAGCCGCGTCGGCGTCCGCCGCGTCGCAGCGCAGGGCGACGCCCCGGCGGCCGAAGCCCTCGATCTTCGCGACGACCGCGTGGGCCGCCGCCTCGTCCTGTGCGTAGGTGACGGCGACGTCCGCGCCGTCCTGGGCGAGCCGCAGGGCGATCGCGGCGCCGATGCCCCGGCTGCCCCCGGTGACCAGCGCGGCCCGGTGCGGAAGACCGGTGGGAACGGCGGCGGAAGCGGCGGCGGACAGGGTTCCGGAAGGGGTGCTGGAAGCGTTGCTGGACATGGCTGTTCCTCGCTTTGGGGGATGCCGTCGCTCCGACGGCATCCCCCAGCAAACGCGCGCCGGAGCCCGCGCACCGGCGGGTATCGGACGCCTACCGCGGTCCGGGGCCGCTCACCGTAACGGCAGCCGCGCGGGGTCCGTCGCCGCCGTCCGCAGGCGGGCCAGGATGGCGCGGGCCGCCTTGTCGTAGCCGAGGTTGTTGTTCTGGAGCACCGACTCGGCGTTGGCCAGCTCCAGCAGGGCGATCACCTCGAACGCCAACTGGCACACGTCGGTGTCCCCGGCCAGCTCCCCGGCGGCCCTGGCCTCCTCGATCGTCTCCTCCACGAAGGTGACCCAGCCCGTCTGCGCGGATGCCAGGGCGTCGTGCACCCGGCCGCTGCGGGCGTCGAACTCGGCGGTGGCGGCGTAGAAGAAGCAGCCGCCCCGGAACACCCGCTCGCGGGAGTACGCGATCCACGCCTCGCACATCCGCCAGACCCGGCCCAGCCCCGGCGGCACCGACCGGGTGGGGCGCAGCACATGGTCGACATAGACGGCCACCGCTCCCCGCACGGTGGCCAGCTGGAGCCCCTCCTTCGAGCCGAACAGTGCGAACACCCCGCTCTTGCTCAGCCCCAGCTCGGTGGCCAGCCGTCCCAGCGACAGGCCCTCAAGACCTTCGACCGAGGCGATCTGCACCGCCCGCCCCAGGACCAACTGCCGGGTCTGGTTCCCCCGCTCGACCCGCCCGTCCGCTCTTACCGACGCCATGTCACCACTCCGTGCCTCAGCGTTACCGATGCGTCAGTCTAGGGAGCGGCGGGAGATGCCCGGGAACGATCCGGCCGCCTGGACAGGTGTTCCCTTCCCGGGAGGGCTGCGGGTAGCGTGATCACTTCGCGTGCGAGCCGGTGCGGTCTCCACAACACGTTCCGTGGAGAATCCGGGAGAACCAGATGTCCGCTGCCGCCGTGCCCGCCGTGGGAGGCGTCTCCCCGCGCCGCGCCTGGGTCACCGACCTGCCCGTGCTGGCGGTCGCCGCCGTCTGGGGCGCGAGCTATCTCGCCGCCAAGGGCATCACCACCCCGCACACCGTCGTCGCCGTCCTCGTCCTGCGCTTCGCGATCGTGCTGCCGGTGCTCGTCGCGGTCGGATGGCGCAAGCTGCGGGCGCTGACCGGTGCGCAATGGCGCGGCGCCGGAGTGCTGGGTCTGGTGCTGAGCGGGATCTTCCTGCTGGAGACGTACGGGGTGGTGCACACCTCCGCCACCAACGCCGGGCTGATCATCAGCCTCACCATGATCTTCACGCCGCTGGCCGAGGCCGCCGTGACCCGTGTCCGCCCGTCGGCCGGATTCGTCGCCGCGGCCGGGCTCTCCGTCACCGGGGTCGTCCTGCTGACCCAGGGCGGCGGGTTCACCAGCCCCTCGGCCGGCGATCTCCTGATGCTCCTCGCCGCCCTCGCCCGTACGGTCCACGTCCTGGCCATGGCCCGGATCAAGGCGGTACGGGATGCCGACTCGCTCTCCCTGACCACCGTCCAGCTCGGCGGCGCGGTCGCCGTCTTCGCGGTCCTCGCCGCCCTCCCCGGCACCGGGGCCTCGCCGTGGAGCACGGCCGTGGGCTTCGGCGCCCGGGAGTGGGCGGGCCTCGTCTTCCTCTCGGTGTTCTGCACGCTGTTCGCGTTCTTCGTGCAGATGTGGTCCGTACGCCGTACCTCACCGTCCCGGGTCAGCCTGCTGCTCGGAACGGAACCGCTCTGGGCCGCCGCGGTCGCCATCGGCCTCGGCGGGGAACAGCTCGGCGCCCTGGGGGTCGCCGGGGCCGTGCTCGTCCTGGCGGGCACCGCGTGGGGGCGGCGCGCCGCCCTCGGGGGCGTCCGGCGGATCAGGACTTGATCGAATCCGCCGCGATCATCACGGCGGCCCCCGCCACGATCAGCACGATGTTGACGAACAGCGTGCGGTCGCCGAGGAAGTCGACGTGCCGCACCAGCGTCCAGAAACGGAACCAGCCCGTCCACTCGTACAGCAGCCCGCCCACGCCCTGGATGAAGACGAGGAACCCGATCGTCTCGACGATTTTCTTCATGGGCCGAGCCTCCCGCCCGGCCCGCGCCCGCCGCGTCGGCCGGCGGTCCCGTCCGCCGCGCCGAAAGTAGCGCAGGGTGCGACTTTGGTAGCTCCCGTGCCGCCCGGCCCCCTTTCGGGCCGTCCGGCTGCGTAACTTTGTCGACATGACGCGCACCGAGTACCGCTGGCTGCTCCCGTCGGCGATGGCCGGCCCCGAGCTGCCGGACGACCGGGTCCGGACGCGGCGGACCGTGCGGGACTGGGCCGTCGACATCACGGCCTTCCTCATCGCCGCGGGCATCGGCCTGCTCGCTCTCGGCGCGATCGAGGCCGACGACACCACGGCCGGCTTCGTCGTCTTCGTGGACTCGATCGTCGGCGCGCTGGCCTGCTGCGCCCTCTGGCTCCGGCGCCGCTGGCCCGTCGCGCTCGCCGTCGCCCTGACCCTCGTGTCCGTCGTGGAGCCGGTGGCCGCCGGGGCCCTGCTGATCGCCCTCTTCAGCCTGGCCGTCCACCGCCCGTTCAAGCCGGTCGCGATCGTCGGGGCGCTCGCGCTGGCCCTGGTGCCCGTGCAACCGTTTCTGCGCCCCGACCCGGCGACGTCCTTCCTCGCCTCGGTCCTCTTCGGCGCCCTGCTGATCCTCCTGGTGATCAGCTGGGGCATGGCCGTACGGTCCCGGCGCCAGCTCGTCGTCAGCCTCCGCGAACGGGCCCGCCGCGCGGAGGCCGAGGCGGAGCTGCGCGCGGAACAGGCCCAGCGCCTCGCCCGGGAGGCGATCGCCCGCGAGATGCACGACGTCCTGGCCCACCGGCTGACCCTGCTCAGCGTGCACGCGGGGGCCCTGGAGTTCCGGCCCGACGCCCCCGCCGCCGAGGTCGGCCGGGCGGCCGGCGTCATCCGGGACAGTGCCCACGAAGCCCTCCAGGACCTCCGCGAGATCATCGGCGTCCTGCGCGGACCCGGCGACACCGACGAGGCCCACCGGCCGCAGCCCACCCTCGCCACGCTGGACGCCCTCGTCGCCGAATCCCGGCTCGCGGGCATGAAGGTCGCCGTCGACAACCGGGTCGCCGAACCCCAGGACGCCCCAGCGGCCACCGGCCGCACGGTCTACCGCATCGCGCAGGAGGCCCTGACCAACGCCCGTAAGCACGCGCCCGGCACCGAGGTCTCCCTCACCGTGACCGGCGGCCCCGGCGATGACCTGACCGTCGAGGTGGTGAACCCGGCCCCCACCGAACCCTTCGAACGGGTCCCCGGCTCCGGCCAGGGGCTCATCGGCCTCACCGAACGCGCCACCCTCGCCGGGGGAGAGCTGGAGCACGGCCCGACGAAGGACGGCGGCTTCGCGGTCCGGGCCCGCCTGCCCTGGCCCGCCGCGTGAGCGCCGCCGTACGGGGACGAGTGACGCCCGCCGTCCGGGAAGGAGCGACGCCCGCCGTACCGGCGCCGCGCACCGGCTGGCTACGGTGGCCGTCATGAACACCCCGGCGTCCCCGACACCCCCGGCCTCCTCCACGCCCGTCCGTCTGCTGATCGTCGACGACGACCCGCTGGTCCGGGCCGGACTGACCCTGATGCTCGGCGGCGACCAGGACATCGACATCGTCGGGGAGGGCGCGGACGGCGCCGAGGCCGAGGAACTGGTCGAGCGGCTGCGCCCCGATGTCGTCCTGATGGACATCCGGATGCCGGTCATGGACGGACTCACCGCGACCGAGCGGCTGCGCCGCCGGCCCGACGCCCCCGAGGTCGTCGTCCTGACCACCTTCCACGCCGATGAACAGGTGCTCCGGGCCATCCGGGCCGGGGCGGCGGGATTCGTCCTGAAAGACACCCCGCCCGCCCGGATCGTCGACTCGGTCCGCCGGGTCGCCGCCGGGGACCCGGTCCTCTCGCCCGCCGTCACCCGCCAGTTGATGGCCCGCGCCGCCGGGGGCGGGCGCGACGACCGGGCCGGCCGCGCCCACCGCGCACGCCGACGTTTCGGCCAACTCGCCGAGCGGGAGCAGGAGGTCGCGGTCGCGGTCGGGCGCGGCGGCTCCAACGCGGAGATCGCGGCCTCGCTCTACCTCAGCGTCGCCACCGTCAAGACCCACGTCTCACGGATTCTCGCCAAACTCGAACTCAACAACCGTGTCCAGATCGCCCTGTTGGTCCACGATGCGGGGCTCCTCGACACCGATGACGAGGGCAGCGGCGATCTAGGCTGAAGGGAAACGGCCCGGAACGGAGCGGGCCGCGACGGGAGAGGGGCCGCTCACCATGGCCGAGCTCGATCTGCGCGACCTGCCGGACTTCACCGCCGACCCCTACCCGTACTACGCCAAGCTCCGCGCCGACGGGCCGGTGCACACCGTGCGCACCGAGCACCTGGAGCGGCTCTGGCTGATCGTCGGACACGAGGAGGGCCGCGCCGCCCTCGCCGACCAGCGGCTCGGCAAGGACTGGCGGCCCAGAGGGGACTGGAAGGCCTCCGAGGCCCCGCTCAACGCCAACATGCTGGAGCTGGACGCCCCGCACCACACCCGGTTGCGCCGGCTCGTCGTCCGCGAGTTCACCGCCCGGCGCATCGAGGCGCTGCGCCCGCGCGTCACCGAGATCACCGGCAGACTCCTCGACGCGATGGTGCCGCAGGGCTCCGCCGACCTGGTCGACGCCCTCGCCTTCCCGCTGCCGATGACCGTGATCTGCGAACTCCTCGGCGTCCCGGACATCGACCGGGACGCCTTCCGGGTGCTGTCGAACGGCATCGTCACGCCCACCCCGGAGCAGCGGGACGCCGACCCGGTCGGCGCGATGAGCGCCTACCTCGTCGACCTCATCGCGGACAAACGCCGTTCGCCCGGCGAGGACCTGCTGAGCGCGCTGATCCGGACCACGGACGAGGACGGCGACAGCCTCTCCTCCGCCGAACTGGTCGGCATGGCCTTCCTGCTGCTCGTCGCGGGCCACGAGACCACCGTCAATCTGATCGCCAACGGGGTCCGGGCCCTGCTCGACCATCCCGGGCAACTCGCCCTGCTGCGCGCCGACTCGGGGCTCATCGACGGCGCGGTGGAGGAGATGCTGCGCTACGACGGGCCCGTGGAGAACGCCACCTTCCGCTTCGCCCGGGAGCCGGTCACCATCGGCTCCACCGTGATCCCGCGCGACGCCGTCGTGCTGGTCGGCCTGGCCTCCGCCGACCGCGACCCCGACCGCTTCCCGGCCCCGGACACCTTCGACATCCGCCGCGAGCCCCAGGGGCACCTGGCCTTCGGCCACGGCGCCCACTACTGCCTGGGCGCACCGCTCGCCCGGATGGAGGCCCGTATCGCGATCGGCGCCCTGCTGGAACGCTGCCCCGGCCTCGCCCGCGACGAGTCCGGCGGCGAGCTGGACTGGCTCCCGGGGTTGCTGATGCGCGGCACCCGGGGCCTGCCGGTGCGCTGGTGAGGGGCGCCGCGACCCCGTCGGCGCCGTAACGCTGTGGGTGCGGCAACGCCGTGAAGAGTCACCGTAACTCCTCCTGAAGGGAACCGTGTTGACCACCGAACCCCTGGTCGATCTCGCCGCGCTCGGCGAGCAGTTCACCCGCGATCCCTACCCCGCCTACGCCGCCCTGCGCGCCAAGGGCCCGGTCCACCGGGTCCGGATCCCCGAGGGCGCGGACGCCTGGCTCGTCGTCGGGTACGAGGCGGGCCGCGCCCTCCTGGCCGACCAGCGGCTCTCCAAACACTGGAGCCGTGCCTCGCCCACGCTCGGGGTCAGCAAGGTGTCCGCGGGCTCCTCGATGCTCGGCTCCGACGCCCCCGACCACACCCGGCTGCGCAAGCTGGTCGCCCGTGAGTTCACCCCGCGCCGCATGGAGCAACTGGCTCCGCGGATACAGGAGATGACCGACGAGCTGCTGGACGCGATGCTCGCGGCTCCGGACCGCTCGGCCGATCTCGTCGAGGCGCTGTCCTTCCCGCTGCCCATGTCGGTGATCTGCGAGCTGCTCGGCGTGCCGTTCCTGGACCGCGAGGACTTTCGAACCTGGTCGGGCCAGGCGGTCTCCTCCATCGACCCGTCCGTGCGCGCCTCCTCGACCCAGGCGATGACCGCGTACATCGCCGGTCTGCTGGCCGGCAAGCGCGAGAAGCCCGGCGACGACCTGCTGAGCGCGCTGATCCACACCGCCGACGAGGACGGCGACCGGCTGTCCGGCGAGGAACTGATCGGCATGGCCTGGCTGTTGCTCGTCGCCGGGCACGAGACCACCGTCAACCTCATCACCAACGGGGTGCACAACCTCCTCGCCCACCCGGATCAACTGGCCGCCCTGCGCGCGGACTTCTCCCTGATCGACAATGCCGTCGAGGAGATCCTGCGCTTCGAGGGGCCGGTGGAGACCCCCACGTACCGCTTCACCACCGAACCGATCGAGGTGGGCGGCACGGTGATCCCCGGCGGCGGCGAGCTGGTCCTGGTCGCGATGTCGGACGCCAACCGGGACCCCGACCGCTACCCCGGCGGGGACCGCTTCGACATCACCCGGGACGCCCGGGGCCACATCGCCTTCGGGCACGGCATCCACTACTGCCTGGGCGCGCCGCTGGCCCGCATCGAGGCCCGGACCGCCATCCGGTCGCTGCTGGAGCGCTGCCCGGACCTGCGGCTGACCGCCGACCCGGCGACGCTGACCTGGCGCGCCGGGATGCTGATGCGGGGCCCGCTGAGCCTGCCGGTCGCCTGGTAGCGGGTGGTCCCCGGGAGGCTCAGCCGCCGGGGATCTCGGTCATCGCCACCGGCCGGCGCTCACGGCGGGAGACCTCGCACGCCTCGGCGATCCGCAGGGCGTGCAGGGCCTCCCGCCCGTCGCACGGATTGGCCAGCTCGCCGCGGACCACGCGCAGGAACGCGTCCAGCTCCGCCTCGTACGCCGGGGCGAACCGTTCCAGGAAGCCCGGCCAGGGCTTCGCCGGGGCGCCGGGGCCGCCCGGCTCGGCAGAGGTCAGCGGCGTACGGTCGTCCAGGCCGACGGCGATCTGGTCCAGCTCGCCGGCCAGCTCCATCCGTACGTCGTACCCGGCGCCGTTGCACCGGGTCGCGGTGGCGGTGGCGAGCGTGCCGTCGTCGAGGGTGAGCAGGGCGGCGGCCGTGTCCACGTCCCCGGCCTCCCGGAACATCGCGGGTCCGGTGTCCGAACCGGTGGCGTACACCTCGCTCACCTCGCGGCCCGTCACCCAGCGCAGGATGTCGAAGTCGTGGACCAGGCAGTCGCGGTACAGCCCGCCGGAGAGCGGGAGGTAGGCGGCGGGCGGTGGCGTCGGATCGGAGGTGACCGCCCGCACGGTGTGCAGCCGGCCCAGCCGCCCGTCCCGCACGGCGGCTCTGGCCTCGCCGTATCCGGCGTCGAAGCGCCGCATGAAGCCGAGCTGGAGCAGGCTCCCCGCCGCCTCGACCTCCGCCAGCGCGGCGAGCGTGCCGGGCAGGTCCAGGGCGATCGGCTTCTCGCAGAAGACCGGCAGCCCGGCGCGGGCGGCCCGCGCGATGAGCCCGGCGTGGGCGGCGGTCGCCGAACAGATCACGACGGCGTCGGGCAGGCCCCGGCCCTCGCCCGCTCCCGTGAACAGATCGTCCACGGAGACGGCCGCGGACCCGGTCCGCCCGGCAGCGGCGGCCGCCCGCTCGGGGTCCGCGTCTGCCAGCAGCAGGGTGTCCACGGCGGGGTGACGGCTCAGCACCTCCGCATGGAATGTGCCGATCCGTCCCGTTCCGATCAGTCCGATGCGCATGGGCCCCAAGGTGGCGTTCGCCCGGTCGTCATGTCAAGCGTTTGTCCTGACAAACGCCATGCCATGGCCATGTCCGGACAAGCGAACTACGCTCGCCCCGTGACCGCACATGGAACCGGCCGGCCGCTGCCGCTGAGCGTGGACCGCACCAGCCCGGTGCCGCTCTACTTCCAGCTGGCGCAGCAGCTGGAGGCGGCCGTGGAACAGGGCCGGCTGGCCCCCGGCGCCCTGCTCGGGAACGAGATCGACCTCGCGGCCCGGCTCGGCCTGTCCCGGCCGACCGTCCGCCAGGCCATCCAGACGCTCGTCGACAAGGGCCTGATGGTGCGCCGGAGAGGGGTCGGCACCCAGGTCGTCCACAGCCAGGTCCGCCGCCCGCTGGAGCTCAGCTCGCTCTACGACGACCTGGAGGCGGCCGGTCAGCGCCCCGCCACCGAGGTCCTGCGCAACACGACGGAACCGGCCACCGCCGAGGTCGCCGCCGCGCTCGGGGTCGCCGAGGGCGGCGAGGTCCAGCTGGTGGAGCGGCTGCGCAGCGCGCACGGCGAACCGGTGGCGCTCCTGCGCAACCACCTGCCGCCGGGGCTGGTGCCCCTGAGCACGGAGGAACTGGAGGCCACCGGCCTCTACCGGCTGATGCGCGCCGGTGGCATCACGCTGCACAGCGCCCGCCAGTCGGTGGGGGCGCGCGCCGCGACGGCCGGGGAGGCGGATGCCCTGGACGAGGAGCCGGGGGCACCGCTGCTGACGATGGAGCGGGTGACGTACGACGACACGGGGCGGGTGGTGGAGTTCGGCTCCCACGTCTACCGGGCCGCGCGCTACGCGTTCGAGTTCCAACTCCTGGTCCGCCCGTAGCCGCGCATGCCAGCCCGTCCGGCGCCCCCTCCGGTCCGTTCCCGGTTGCCCACCCCAGCCCGTCCGGCGTTTGAGGACGGAACCCTCAGGCTGGTGGGCCTGCAGACCACAGTGGCCCCGGGCACAGGAACCTCATGGGCGCGCCCGACACCACCGCAACGGTTCCGTCCTCAAACGCCGGACGGGCTTGATACAGGTCCGGGCACACGGGTTGCGCTCGGCCGCCCCGTGCCCCAGGCTCCTGTGACCGTCGGCCACCCGCGCAAGGCCCCTCGGCAGGGCTCGGGGATACTGGGCAGTCGGCCCCGGACCGTACACCCGGCCCGGCCGGGCGAAGCGCACAGCAGGAGAAGAAGGGCACGGTGTCGTGGCAAGGGTTCGGACAGGGGTACGCGCGATGGGCGCCGTGCTGGCAGTGATGCTGGCAGCCGCGGGATGCAGCAGCACCGGCGGCAAGCGGGCGGAAGAACGCGCGGCCGAGGCCGCCGAGGGGCGGGCCGCGGTGAACACCCCGCGCTGGACCTTCGCCATGGTCACCCACTCGGGAGACGGCGACACCTTCTGGGACATCGTCCAGAAGGGCGCCGAGCAGGCGGCCGTCAAGGACAACATCAACTTCCTGTACTCGCACAACGACGAGGCCAACCAGCAGGCCCAGCTCGTCCAGACCGCGATCGACAAGAAGGTCGACGGGCTGATCGTCTCGCTGGCCAAGCCGGACGCGATGAAGGCCGTGGTCGCCAAGGCCGTCAAGGCGGGCATCCCGGTCGTCACCGTGAACTCCGGCTCCGCCGAGTCGAAGGAGTTCGGGGCGCTCACCCACATCGGCCAGGACGAGACCATCGCCGGCGAGGCCGTCGGCGACGAGCTGAACGGCCGCGACCGCAAGAAGGCCCTGTGCGTCCTGCACGAGCAGGGCAACGTGGGCCACGAGCAGCGCTGCGCCGGGGCGAAGAAGACCTTCGACGGCACCATGCAGAACCTGTACGTCGACGGTACCAACATGCCCGACGTCACCGCGTCCATCGAGGCCAAGCTCCAGTCCGACCAGAGCATCGACGCGGTCGTCACCCTCGGCGCCCCCTTCGCCGACGCCGCCGTCCAGGCCAAGCAGACGGCGGGCAGCAAGGCCGAGATCGACACCTTCGACCTCAACGCCAAGGTCGCCACCGGCCTCCAGAGCGACAAGCTCGGCTTCGCCGTCGACCAGCAGCCCTACCTCCAGGGCTACCAGGCCGTCGACCTGCTCTGGCTCTACCGCTACAACCGCAACGTGCTCGGGGGCGGCCAGCCCGTGCTGACCGGCCCGCAGGTCATCACCAAGGACGACGCCGACGCCCTGGCCGACTACACCAAGCGGGGCACCCGATGAGCGGCTCCACCGCCGCCCCGGAGAAGCCCGCGCAGCTGGATGAGCGCCTCGTCCACACCTCGCCGCTGCGCAAGCTGCTCGGCCGCCCCGAGCTGGGCTCGGTCGTCGGCGCGGCAGCCGTCTTCCTGTTCTTCGCGATCGTCGCCGACAGCTTCCTCCAGGCCTCCAGCTTCGGCACCGTCCTGTACGCGGCCTCGGTCCTCGGCATCATGGCCGCCCCCGTCGCCCTGCTGATGATCGGCGGCGAGTTCGACCTCTCCGCGGGCGTCCTGGTGACCAGCTCCGCGCTGATCTCCTCGATGTTCAGCTACCAGATGACGGCCAACGTCTGGGTCGGCGTCCTGGTGTCCCTGCTGGTCACGCTCGCCATCGGCGCGTTCAACGGCTTCATGCTGACCCGCACCAAACTGCCGAGCTTCATCATCACGCTCGGCACGTTCCTGATGCTGACCGGTCTGAACCTCGGCTTCACCAAGCTCATCAGCGGCACCGTCTCCACCAAGGCGATCGGCGACATGGAGGGCTTCGACTCGGCCCACGCCCTGTTCGCCTCCACGCTGACCGTCGGCAGCGTCGAGTTCAAGGTGACCATCCTGTGGTGGATCGCCCTCGTCGCCCTCGCCACCTGGATCCTGCTCCGTACCCGCTTCGGCAACTGGATCTTCGCCGTCGGCGGCGAGGCCGACGCGGCCCGCGCGGTCGGAGTCCCGGTCGTCCGCACCAAGATCGGGCTCTACCTCGGCGTCGCCTTCGCCGCCTGGGTCTCCGGACAGCACCTGCTGTTCAGCTACGACGTCGTCCAGTCCGGCGAGGGCGTCGGCAACGAGCTGACGTACATCATCGCCGCCGTCATCGGCGGCTGCCTGATCACCGGCGGCTACGGCTCCGCGATCGGCTCGGCGGTCGGCGCCTTCATCTTCGGCATGACCAGCAAGGGCATCGTCTACGCCGAGTGGAACCCGGACTGGTTCAAATTCTTCCTGGGAGCGATGCTGCTCCTGGCCACCCTGCTCAACGCGTGGGTGCGCAAGCGCGCGGAGGCGACGACATGACGGCCACGTCCCAGAAGAGCACGGGCCCGCTCGTCGAGCTGGATGACGTGTCCAAGTTCTACGGCAACATCAAGGCCCTGGAACATGTCTCGCTGGAGGTCCACGCGGGCGAGATCACCTGTGTCCTCGGTGACAACGGCGCCGGCAAGTCCACCCTCATCAAGATCATCGCAGGGCTGCACGGGCACGACGCCGGACGCTTCCTGATCGAGGGCGAGGAGACCACCCTCGCCAACCCGCGCGACGCTCTGGACCGGGGTATCGCCACCGTCTACCAGGACCTCGCCGTCGTCCCGCTGATGCCGGTGTGGCGGAACTTCTTCCTCGGCTCCGAGCCCACGACGGGCGTCGGCCCCTTCAAGCGCCTCGACGTCCGGAAGATGCGCGAGACGACCCGTACCGAACTGCTCCGCATGGGCATCGACCTGCGCGACGTCGACCAGCCCATCGGCACCCTGTCCGGCGGCGAGCGCCAGTGCGTGGCCATCGCCCGCGCCGTCTACTTCGGCGCCAAGGTCCTCGTCCTGGACGAGCCGACCGCCGCGCTCGGCGTCAAGCAGTCCGGTGTGGTGCTCAAGTACGTGGCGGCGGCCCGCGACGCCGGCCTCGGCGTGGTCCTCATCACGCACAACCCGCACCACGCCCACCTCGTCGGCGACCGGTTCGTCCTCCTCAAGCGCGGAGTGATGTCCGGCAGCCACACCAAGGACGACATCACGCTCGACGAACTGACCCGGCAGATGGCGGGCGGCAGCGAGCTGGAGGAGCTCAGCCACGAGCTGGAACGCACCCCGACCCCCACCCTCCCGGGCAGCCACGGCGCGAAGGGCGCGACTTCCTGAGCCCCGACCGCCCCGGCGCGGCCGACCCCGCCCATCGGCCCGCCGGGGCCGGGCAGTGGCAGAATCGAGCGCGGCGGGCGCCGTCCGCCGCCGGCCGCGACAGCGGCCCGGCCCCCAGACCCCGCAGGGACGATGAGCACGTACCGCGACTTCGCCCACCGCGGCTCCGCCCGCGCCACCGTCCTCAAGACGGTCGGCACCAAGGAACGCCGCTCGCACCTGTCCGCGCCCCGCGTCCCCACGGTCGGGATCGACATCGGCGGTACGAAGGTGATGGCGGGCGTCGTCGACGCCGACGGCAACATCCTGGAGAAGGTCCGCACCGAGACGCCCGACAAGTCCAAGAGCCCCAAGGTCGTCGAGGACACCATCGTCGAGCTCGTCCTGGACCTCTCCGACCGGCACGACGTCCACGCGGTGGGCATCGGCGCGGCCGGCTGGGTCGACGCCGACCGCTCCAAGGTCCTCTTCGCCCCGCACCTCGCCTGGCGCGACGAACCCCTGCGCGACGCCATCGCCTCACGCCTCGTCGTCCCCGTCATGGTCGACAACGACGCCAACACCGCCGCCTGGGCGGAATGGCGCTTCGGCGCGGGCCGCGGCGAGGACCACCTCGTCATGATCACCCTCGGTACGGGCATCGGCGGCGCGATCCTGGAGGACGGCCAGGTCAAGCGCGGCAAGTACGGGGTCGCCGGTGAGTTCGGCCACATGCAGGTCGTGCCCTCGGGCCACCGCTGCCCCTGCGGCAACCGGGGCTGCTGGGAGCAGTACAGCTCGGGCAACGCCCTCGTCCGCGAGGCCAGGGAGCTGGCCGCCGCCGACTCCCCGGTGGCCCACTACCTGCTGGACCGGGTGAAGGGGAACGTCTCCGACATCACCGGACCGCTCATCACCGAACTGGCCCGCGAGGGCGATGCGATGTGCATCGAACTCCTCCAGGACATCGGCCAGTGGCTCGGCATCGGCATCGCCAATCTGGCCGCCGCGCTCGACCCCTCCTGCTTCGTGATCGGAGGCGGTGTCAGCGCCGCCGACGACCTCCTGATCACCCCCGCCCGGGACGCCTTCAAGCGCCACCTCACCGGCCGCGGCTACCGCCCCGAGGCCAGGATCGCCAAGGCGCAGCTCGGCCCCGAGGCGGGTATGGTCGGCGCCGCGGACCTGGCGCGGCTGGTCGCCCGCCGCTTCCGCCGGGCCAACCGGCGGCGCGTCGAGCGGTACGAGCGGTACGCCCAGATCTACGACCAGGCGGCGAGCACCATCCGCAACACGCGGTCCACCCGCACCGCCGACTGAACCGCGACCGCCCATTCCGGCGTCCACCCCTCCGTACGCCTCGTCACGCCGCCGCAGCACCTAGGGACCACCTGATCATGATCGCAGCCGAGCACCCCGTGGTGCCGCACCAGTCGGAGTCTCCGGGCGACGGCGAGGGCAAACCGCCCGAGGACCGCCGGCGCGTGTTCAAGCGGCGCTTCATCACCGCCACGATCATCGTGCTGCTGATCGGCATCCCGGCCGGCTATCTGCTGATCTCGGCCGGCCAGAGCCGCCGCTCGGGCATGGACAAGGAGACCGAGGCGGCCGCCGAGGGGCTGCGCGAGGGCTGGCCCTCCAAGATGCAGCGCCGGATCTTCGAGATCCCGATCCCGGGCAACGGGCAGGGCGTCCAGTACTACGAGACGAACAACTGGAAAGCCAGCCGGATGTACGCGAAGTTCCGGACCACCTCCGCCGGTCTCGACCGCTTCCTGACCGGGGTGGGCACGGGACGTGCGGCGCTGGAGCCGGACAGGATCACGATCAGCCCGCGGGACATCAAGATCACCGGCTGGTCCTTCGGCCCGGGCGAGCACTGGGCCGGCACCACGCACAGCAACAAGAAGCCGCGCCCCACCCAGAACATCACGGTCAACATGACCGATCCGGCCAGTCCCGTCGTGTATGTCGTATCGGCGGCGACCCCCTGACCGGGGACCGGAGGGGCGCTCAGTAACCTGGAGCGAGTGAGCGAAGTGAGCGAGACGACCCCGCAGCCCGTGCAGGCCCCCCACCCCGGTGGACCCGCCCCGCATCCCGGAGCGCCTCACCAGGCGGTTCCGGCCCCGCACCAGGGACCGGACGCCGTGCCCGCGCCGGGCGCCCCGGGAACCTTCCCGGCGCCCCACCCGCCCTTCGGCGGCGGAGCCCCCGGCTTCCCGGAGGCCGCCGTAGCCCCGGGCTTTCCGGAGGCCGCGCAGCCGGACCGGGCCCCGTTCGCGCCGCCGGCCCCGCAGGGGCCGTTCGCGCCGCAGCCGCCGCAGATCGCCTCCGCTCCGGCGGCCCCCGAGGCCGGTCAGCCGGGTCCCGGCCCGCGGAACGCCCCGGGCCCCCAGGCCGCCCCCGGCCCGCAGACAGCTCCGGGCCCCCAGGCTGCCCCCGGCCCGCAGGCAGCTCCGGGCCCCCTGGTCACCCCCGGCCCGCAGGCAGCTCCGGACGCCCCGGGCCTGCACACCACCCCCGTACCCCACGCCCCGCACGCCGTCCCCGGCCCCGGCCCCGGTCCGCAGGGAACGCAGGGCGGCATCCAGGGGCCGTCCGCGCCGTCCGCCCCGCACGGGGCGCAGGCGCCGCCAGCCGCCCCGCGGACCCTTCAGTACCGCTTCGACGGGCCCGAGGACGCCCCGGTCCTGGTCATCGGGCCGTCCCTGGGCACGACGTGGCACATGTGGGATCGCCAGATACCCGAGCTGTCCCAGCACTGGCGGGTCTTCCGCTACGACCTGCCCGGCCATGGCGGCGCGCCCGCCCACGCCGCCACCTCCGTAGCCGAACTCGGCGACCGGCTCCTCGCGACGCTGGACGGTCTCGGCGTCCAGCGCTTCGGATACGCGGGCTGCTCCATCGGCGGGGCGATCGGCGCGGACCTGGCCCTGCGGCACCCGCACCGGGTCGCCTCGCTGGCGCTCGTCGCCTCCTCGCCCCGGTTCGGCACGGCCGACGAGTTCCGCCAGCGCGGCGTGATCGTCCGCACCAACGGCCTGGAGCCGATGGCCCGCACCGCGCCCGAGCGCTGGTTCACGCCCGGCTTCGCCGCGGCCCAGCCCGCCATCGTCGAGTGGGCCGTGCAGATGGTCCGCACCACCGACCCCGGCTGCTACATCGCCGCCTGCGAGGCCCTCGCGGCGTTCGACATCCGCGCCGCCCTCGGCCGGATCGGCGTCCCCACTCTGGTGCTGGTCGGGGCGGAGGACCAGGTCACCGGCCCCGCCGAGGCCCGCACGCTGGTCGCCGGGATACCGGACGCCCGCCTCGCGCTCGTCCCCGGCGCCTCCCACCTCGCGCCCGTCGAGCAGCCCGCCGCCGTCAGCGACCTGCTGCTGATGCACTTCTCCACCGCCTGGCAGCAGGACACCTCGGCCGCCATCCCCGTACTGCCCCACGTCACCGCGCCCGCCGCCCCCAGCACGCCGTTCGTCCCGGTGGCCGAGATCGCCCCGGCCGTCGCTGCGCCCGACGCCGTCGCGCCGACCCCGGACGACCGGTACGAGCAGGGCACGAAGGTGCGCCGCGAAGTGCTGGGGGACGCCCACGTCGACGCGGTGAACGCCACGGCCGACGCCTTCACCGAGGACTTCCAGGAGCTGGTCACCCGGTACGCCTGGGGCGAGGTCTGGAGCCGCGACGGCCTCGACCGCCGCACCCGCAGCGTCATCACGCTCACCGCGCTCGTCACCTCCGGCCACCTGGAGGGCCTGGCCGGGCACACCCGGGCCGCTCTGCGCAACGGTCTGACGCCCGCCGAGATCAAGGAAGTTCTCCTCCAGACCGCCGTCTACTGCGGCATCCCGGCGGCCGGAGCCGCCTTCGCCGTGGCGCAGAAGGTGATCCAGGAGGAAACCACGCCGCCCGCGTAGCAGGATGGGGCCATGAACGCATCGCCCGGGGCACTCACCCTCACCAAGAAGACCCACTCCTGCGTCCGGATCGCGAAGGAGGGACGCGTCCTGGTCATCGACCCGGGAGGCTTCTCCGAGGACGACGCGGCGCTCGGCGCGGACGTCGTGCTGGTGACGCACGAGCACCCGGACCACTTCAACGAGGCGCGGCTGCGCGCGGGCCTGGAGGCGAACCCGGCGGCCGAGATCTGGACGCTGCGCAGCGTCGCCGAGCAGCTCTCGGCCGCCTTCCCGGGCCGGGTGCACACCGTGGGCGACGGGGACGCGTTCTCCGCCGCCGGATTCGACGTCACCGTGCACGGGGAGCTGCACGCCGTGATCCACCCGGACATCCCGAGGATCACCAACGTCGGCTTCCTCGTGGACGGTTCGGTCTTCCACCCCGGCGACGCGCTCACCGTCCCCGAGCGCCCCGTGGACACGCTGCTGCTGCCGGTGATGGCCCCCTGGAGCAAGATCTCCGAGGTCATCGACTACGTACGCGAGGTGAAGCCGCGGCGCGCCATCGACGTCCACGACGCCCTGCTGACCGATCTGGCCCGCCCCGTCTACGACAACCAGATCGGGGCCCTGGGCGGCGCGGACCACGGCCGGCTGGCCCCGGGCGGCACCACCGAGCTGTGAGCCCGGCGCCCGCTGTCAGTGGGAGCGGCTAGGTTGGCTGCCATGCGCATCGCCACCTATAACGTCAATTCGATCACCGCCCGGCTGCCGAGGCTTCTGGCCTGGCTGGAGAGCAGCGGCACCGATGTGCTGTGCATCCAGGAGACCAAGTGCACGGCGGAGCAGTTCCCCGCCGAAGCCCTGCGCGAGGCGGGGTACGCATCCGCCGTCAACGCCACGGGCCGGTGGAACGGGGTCGCGCTGCTCTCCCGCGTCGGCCTCACCGACGTCGTCACCGGGCTGCCCGGCGGCCCGGAGTACGACGGCGCGCAGGAGCCCCGCGCGATCTCGGCGACCTGCGGCCCCCTGCGCCTCTGGTCGGTGTACGTGCCCAACGGCCGCGAGGTCGAGCACGAGCACTACGCGTACAAGCTGCGCTGGCTGGAGGCCCTGCGGAAGGCCGTGGCGGCGGACGCCGCGGGGTCCCTGCCCTTCGCGGTCCTGGGTGACTTCAATGTGGCCCCGACCGACGAGGACGTCTGGGACCCGGCGCTGTTCGAGGGCGCCACGCATGTGACGCCCGCCGAGCGCGCCGCCCTCGCGGCCCTGGAGGCGGAGGGCCTGAGCGAGGTCCACCCCCGCCCCCTCAAGTACGACCGCGCCTACACCTTCTGGGACTACCGCGAGCTGCGGTTCCCCAAGAACAAGGGCATGCGGATCGACCTGACCTTCGGCAACGCCCCGTTCACCGCCGCCGTCAAGGACAGTTACGTCGACCGTGAGGAGCGCAAGGGCAAGGGCGCGTCCGACCACGCCCCGGTCGTCGTCGACCTGGACCTCTGAGCAGGGTCGGGCGGAGACGCGCGAGGGGCCGCGCAGTACGTGACAACCCACGGTTGACACCCTCTGGGTGTCAACCTACGGTTGTCGCATGACGCAGCCTCTTCCCGTCACCCCTTCCGTACGCCTCGACGATCTGATCGAGGCCATCAAGAAGACCAACGACGACGCCCTGGATCAGCTCTCCGGCGCCGTCCTGGCCGCCGACCACCTCGGAGACGTGGCCGACCATCTCATCGGCCACTTCGTGGACCAGGCCCGCCGCTCCGGCGCCTCCTGGACCGACATCGGCCGCAGCATGGGGGTCACCCGCCAGGCCGCCCAGAAGCGCTTCGTGCCCAAGAAGGGCGAGGGCTCATCGGACCTGGATCCGAACGAGGGCTTCAACCGCTTCACCCCACGCGCCCGTAACGTCGTGGTCGCCTCCCACAACGAGGCCCAGGCCGCCCGGCACGCCGAGATCGTCCCCGCCCACCTGGCCCTCGGCCTGCTCGCCGAGCCCGAGGCCATCGCCGCCCGTGTGCTCGTCGGACAGGGCGTGGAGCCGGACGCGCTGCGGGCGGCGGCGACCGCGGCGCTGCCCGCCCCGGTGGACGAGGTGCCCGAGCTCGTCCCGTACGACCCCGACTCCCGCAAGGTCCTGGAGCTGACCTTCCGCGAGGCGCTGCGGCTCGGCCACAACTACGTGGGCACCGAGCACATCCTGCTGGCCCTGCTGGAGTTCGAGGACGGCTCCGGCGCGCTGACCGGCCTCGGCCTGGACAAGGGGGCCGTGTCCGCCGCGGTGGAGCGGGCGGTGAGCGAGGCGGCTGCGGCCCTCCGGCAGCAGAAGCCCTGAGCTTCCGGGCGACCCCGCGCCGCGTGGACGGCGGGCTCAGTGCACCGAGAACCCGCCGTCCACGAACAACGACTGCCCGGTGACGTACGCCGACGATCGCCCCGCCAGGAACACCGCGGCCCCGGCGAAGTCCTCCGCGAGGCCGTTGCGGCCGACCATCGTCCGGGCGGCCAGCGACGCCACCTTCTCCGGATCCGACTGGAGGCGGGCGTTCAGCGGGGTCAGCACGAACCCGGGCACCAGGCTGTTCACGGTGACGCCGTACGGCGACCACGCCTCGGCCTGCGACCGGGTCAGCGACTCCAAGCCGCCCTTGGACACCCCGTAGGCGCCACTGCTCACGAAGGCCCGGTGCGCCTGCTGCGACGTGATGTGGATGATCCGCCCGTACCCCCGCTCGGCCATGCCCGGCCCGAACCGCTGCCCGAGCAGGAACGGCGCCTTGAGGTTCACCGCCATCGTGGTGTCCCAGACGTCCTCGCCGAGCTCGGTCATCGCCGGGCGCAGATTGATCCCGGCGCAGTTCACCAGGATGTCCGGCTCCCCGAACGCCGCCGCGGCCTCCTCCGCTCCCACGCGCACCCCCTCGGCGGTGCTCAGGTCCGCGCTCACCCAGGCCGCCCGGCAGCCCTCCCCGGTCAGTTCGTCCACGGTCTCCCGCAGCTCCGTCTCCCGGCGGGCCACCACGACGACGCTTGCGCCGGCCCGGGCCAGGGCGCCGGTGATCGCCCGGCCGATGCCGGAGCTGCCTCCGGTGACCACCGCCACCCTGCCTTCCAGCGAGAACAGTTCCGAGAGGTACGCCTGTGCACTCATGTACGCACCTTAGATATGCGCTCGGATCTCCGCCCGGACCGGGGTGGGGGACCGGAGAACGCCGCGCGCCCTGTGGTGCGGAACCTGGCCGGGGTGGGACCCTAGTGGTATGAACATCCCTTTCCTGGACAACTGGCGTAAGCGTCAGGGTGGTACGCAGCCGGGCACGCTCGCCGCCGCCGTCGAGTCGGACCCCGACGGTGTGGCCGAGCTGCTCGCCGAATGCGAACTGCTGCGCGTCCGGGCGGGGCAGCAAGGACTCGAACTCGACGACACCCCAGCCTCGTTGGCCGCGCTCGACCAGCTGCCGCCCCGCTGGCGCGACGACCCCGAGGAACTGCCCTGGCTCGGCAACGACGCCGGCCTCTATCTCGGCACGGTGATCGTGCGGACGGTGCCGGGCGCCGCGTGGGACATCTGGCCGAGCGGCCAGCCCGTGGTGCGGCTGGAGTCCGGGCGGGAGATCGACGTCGTCGCGGCCGGACTCGACTGGGCGATGGCGGGCAGCCCGGAGCTCTCCCAGGTGTACGCGGAGTCCGCCGAGAACTGAGCGGGGAGCCGCCGGACCCCCGTCCCCGTCGCGCGATCACCCCGCTCTTCTCGTCTAATCCAGTTAAAAAGCCTTTTGCGCCATTGACGCGTGTCGGGTGCGAAGTCCCTTTTTGCGATGGATAGTTTGCGCTGACCTCGACACAGCGACAAGTGGGTAGGGCAGCGCATGGCCGTCGATCCTTTGATCGAACTGAGGGACGTCAACAAACACTTCGGAGAGTTGCACGTACTTCAGGACATCAACCTCACCGTCGGCCGCGGGGAGGTGGTGGTGGTCATCGGCCCCTCCGGCTCAGGGAAATCCACCCTGTGCCGGGCGATCAACCGGCTGGAGACCATCGAGTCCGGCAGCATCACGATCGACGGCAGACCCCTTCCCGAGGAGGGCAAGGGCCTGGCCCAGCTCCGCGCCGAAGTCGGCATGGTCTTCCAGTCGTTCAACCTCTTCGCCCACAAGACCGTGCTGGACAACGTCTCGCTGGCGCAGCTCAAGGTCCGCAAGCGCAAGAAGGACGAGGCCGACAGGCGTTCGAGGGAACTGCTGGAGCGGGTCGGTCTGGCCGCCCACGCCGAGAAGTTCCCCGCCCAGCTCTCCGGGGGCCAGCAGCAGCGCGTGGCCATCGCCCGCGCCTTGGCCATGGACCCCAAGGCGCTCCTGTTCGACGAGCCGACCTCGGCGCTCGACCCGGAGATGATCAACGAGGTGCTGGAGGTCATGCAGCAGCTGGCCAGGGACGGCATGACGATGATCGTCGTCACCCACGAGATGGGCTTCGCCAGGTCCGCCGCCAACCGCGTGGTGTTCATGGCCGACGGCTGTGTCGTCGAGGACCGCGTCCCGGAGGACTTCTTCACGTCCCCGTCGAGCGACCGCGCCAAGGACTTCCTGTCCAAGATCCTCAAGCACTGAGGGGGGATTCCATGTTGCGTACGAGGAACACGCGTACGGGCAGGGCCGCCGCCCTCGTGGCCGGTCTCCTGCTCGCCGCACTCGCCGCGGGCTGCGGCAAGGACGGCAGCCCGCCGGTCAAGGGGCCCAAGGCCGAGGCCCTGCCGGTGTACCAGGTCGACACCGGCTTCGAACTGCCCGACTCCCGCACCTGGACCAAGGCGAAGCGGCGCGGCTATCTGATCGTCGGTGCCAAGGAGGACCAGCCCTACCTGGGGGAGAAGGACCCGGCGAGCGGGATCTACTCCGGGTTCGACATCGAGATCGCCCGCATGGTGGCGGCCTCGCTCGGCTTCGAACCGGACACGATCCGCTTCCGCACGATCGCCTCCGCCAACCGCGAGACCGCTCTGCAGAACGGCCAGATCGACTACTACGTCGGCACCTACACCATCAACGACATGCGCAAGAAGCTCGTGGGCTTCGCCGGCCCGTACTACATGGCGGGCCAGGGGCTGCTGGTGCGCACCGACGAGGACGACATCAACGGGCCCCAGGACCTGGCGGGCAAGACCGTCTGCTCGGCGGCCGGCTCCACGCCCTACCAGCGGATCGCCGCCGACTACCCCAAGGCGACCCTCGTCGCGTACGACACGTACTCCATCTGCGTCGACAACCTCCTCACCTACCAGGTCGACGCCGTCACCACCGACGACGCGATCCTGCTCGGCTTCGCGGCCAAGGCGCCCGACGAGATGAAGGTCGTCGGCAAACCCTTCTCCGAGGAGCCGTACGGCATCGGCGTACCGCGCAGCGACAACGCCCTGCGCAATGCCCTCAACGACGCCCTGGAGGCCAACGAGAGAGACGGCAACTGGAAGAAGGCGTACGACGCGACGCTCGGCCTCTCCGGAGCACCCGCGCCGACCCCGCCGCCCATCGACCGCTACCCGGCGACCTGAGGGGACGGCCCCACCCATGGATGTACTGACAGAGAACTTCTCCCTCTACGGCAAGGGCTTCCTCGGCACCGTCGAACTGACCGTCTACGCCTCGGCGCTGGCGCTCGTCCTCGGCTTCCTGATGGCGTCCTTCCGGGTCGCGCCCGTCGGCTCCTTCCGGGTGCTGGGCACGGTCTGGGTCACGGTGCTCCGCAACACCCCGTTGACGCTGCTGTTCTTCGCGGTCCTGCTCGGCCTGCCCCGCTTCGGGCTCGTCCTGCCGTTCCAGCTCTTCGCCGTCATCGCACTCGGCTGCTACACCTCCGCGTTCATCTGCGAGGTGCTGCGCTCCGGCATCAACACCGTGCCCAGGGGCCAGGGCGAGGCCGCCCGCAGCCTCGGCATGAACTTCGGCCAGACCCTGAGCACCGTGGTCCTGCCGCAGGCGTTCCGGTCGGTGATCCCGCCGGTCGGCTCGACCCTGATCGCGCTGGCGAAGAACTCCGCCATCGCCGGAGCGTTCAGCGTCACCGAGCTCCTCGGCACCTACAAGACGCTCAACGAACTGGGCTACAGCATCATCTGGTCCTTCGTCTGGATCGCCGTCGGCTACCTGATCATCACCCTGACCATCAGCGCCGTGTTCAACGTGATGGAGAAGCGCTGGGGAGTGGCACGATGACCAAGACCCTCACCCGTAGGACGTCCCGGACCGCGGCGCCGGAGGCCACCGCGCTCTACGACATCCCGGGACCGGTGACCCGCAGACGGCACCTGATGTACGGGATCGCCTCCACGGTCCTGATCGTGGCGCTGTTCGGCTGGATCGTCTATCTGCTCTTCGACACCGACCAGTTCACCGCGCAGAAGTGGACGCCCTTCGAGTACAAGGGCATTCAGGAACTGCTGCTCCGCGGGCTCGGCAACACCCTCAAGGCGTTCGCGTACGCGGCGGTCCTCTCGCTCGCGCTCGGTGCCGTCCTCGCCGTCGGCCGGCTCTCCGAACACCGGGTGCTGCGCTGGATCTCCACCCTGCTGGTCGAGTTCTTCCGGGCCATGCCCGTGCTCGTGATGATCTTCTTCATCTTCGTGGCGCTGAAGGTCCAGCCGCTGCCCGCCCTCGTCGCCGGGCTGACCCTCTACAACGGCTCGGTCCTCGCGGAGGTGTTCCGCACCGGGATCAACGCCGTGGACCGGGGCCAGCGCGAGGCGGCGTACGCGCTCGGTATGCGCAAGACCCAGGTCACCACGTACGTCCTGGCGCCCCAGGCGGTACGCGCGATGCTGCCGACCATCATCAGCCAGCTGGTGGTCGCGCTGAAGGACACCTCACTGGGCTATCTGATCACTTACGAGGAATTCCTCCACGCCGGAAAGCTGATCGCGTCGAATCTCGACTACGATCTTCCCTTCATCCCCGTCGTGATGGTGATCTCGCCGATCTACATCGGGATGTGCATGCTGCTTTCCTGGTTCGCCACCTGGGTGGCCAGGAGGCAGCGGCGCAACCTGAAAACCAGAGCGGTCGGGGTGGCCCCGGCCGAACCGGGGACGCTGCTGCCGGGAGGGCAGTAGCCGGGCAGTGCCCGCCCGGCAGCAGTCGGTGATCACTTCTCGCGCAGCGGGACCGAGAGATGACTCGGGTCCGTGCCGGGCGAGGAGAAGGTCAGCTGCGCGCCGGTCGGGTTGTGCTCGATGTACAGCGGATCGACGGTGTCGATCACCAGGGCGAGCCGGTGACCGGCCGGGACGTCGTAGGCCGTGGAGTACAGCTCCAGGTCGACGGGGAACGGCCGGCCCGGCGTCTGTCCGTGGAAGGTGTACGGAGCATTGCTGACCAGTTTGCCGAGGCCGAGCGGCCCCACGTCGTAGAGATACGCGACGAGGGTGCCGCTCGGCTTCGTGCTGGTGACCGTGGTGTGCAGCGCGGAGGTCCCTCGGATCCGCTGCTCGGTGGCGTACCGCTCCGACTGCCACACGCTCGCGAACGTCCGCGGCAGGAGCGGTACGGAGACCGTCGGCGGCAGTTTCAGGAACTGGTCCAGCGCGTTGGACAGGATCGAGATGCCCCCGTTCGCACCGGAGTCGACGTTGGCCCACACCTTCTTGGTGCCGTCCAGCGGGATCCGGTTCTTCAGCGCGCCGACCGACTTCCAGTCCGGGTAGCCCTCGTACCCCTGGTCCGTGCGGGACTTGAGCTGGACGGGCTGCTCGGTGTCGATGCCGTTGCGCTCGCCCTTGAGATAGCGGTCGAACCAGCGGCGGGTGCTCGTCCAGGTGTCGTTGGGCAGCCCGAGCAGTCCGGTGGCCTCGGCGGTGGCGTGGTCGCCGGGGCGGAACTCCAGGCGCTTGGGGCCGGTGAGCTTGTCGTAGAACGAGGCGTACTGGTTGGGCGGGAAGATGGTGTCGCCCCACGCGTTGCCCATCATGATCGCCGCACCGTTGGCGTTGATCCGGTCCAGATACGTCAGAGGGGAGCGCTTCTTCCCCCAGGCGATCATCTCCGGCTCCTTGTCCAGCTTGGAGCCGAGGAAGTCCTTCAGGGTCTGCGTCAGTTCGTCGCCGGGCCGCCCGGTGAGGACGCCCGCGCCGCCGAGCAGGGCGGCGGCCTGGAGATGCTGGGTGCGCCCGCTGTAGATCGAATCGATCAGATCGGCCCAGCCGCTCAGCGCGGCGACCGCCTTGATCCGCGGGTCGTGCCCGGCCGCCAGCAGGCTGATGCCCGCGCCGTAGGAGACGCCGCCCATGCCGATGCGGTCCGGGTCGGCTGAGGTGTGCTCCAGCGCCCAGTCGATGACGGCGGAGGCGTCCGCGATGTCCGGCGGACCCGCCACCTCGATCTTCCCGCCGGAGCGCCAGAAGCCGCGCGAGGTGTAACTCACCACGACATAGCCGGAGTCGGCGAGCTTCTGGGCCTGCGCCAGATACTCGATCTGGGGCATGGCCCAGCTCGTCGGGAAGACGATGAGGGGGTGCTTCGCCCCGGCGGAGGACCCGGAGGAGGCTCCTGCCGGGGTGAACACGTTGCCCTTGAGCGTGATGCCCCCGGACCCGGGGATGTCGTGGAACGTCAGGTCCCCGCCCGTCGCACTCGCGGGCGCGGTGAGAGGGGCGGCGGTGGCCGAGGGCGCGGCGGCGAGCGCGCCCCCGGCGAGCAGGGCGACGGCGGTGGTGATCGAAGCGGTGGTGCGCAGTGCCGGTTTCGGACGTACCACGGGTCACTCCTCACGCGTGTCAGTGCAAAGTGACCCGACGGTAACCCCGGTTGTTTACCCCTGGTAACTACTCGTCGTGTTGCGCGAAGGTAACGATTGTTGGACGTGGCGTCAGTAGTGTCCGGTACGGAACAGGCGCTACCGGGTCACTTCAGGGCGCTCTTGGCCTGCCAGTCCGCCCAGGAGACGTTCCACGCGCCGTAGCCGTTGCCCTCGGCGACCGTGCCCTTGGACTCCGCTCCGGTGATCTCGAACGGGTCGCCCACCCGTACCTGCCCGTACAGCGCGGAGGCGTTGGCGTCGCTCATCCCGAGGCAGCCGGAACTCCGGTTCGCCTGGCCGAAGTAGTTCGCGTTCCAGGGGGCCGCGTGGGCGTACATCCCCGACCAGGTCAGCCGCATCGAGTAGTCGACCATCTTGTCGTAGGCGTCGCCGAGGCCCACCGTCTCGGAGCGCATGTTGATGGTGCCCTCCTTCGACATCAGGACCGCCGTGCCCCGCCAGGAAGCCTTCTCGCCGCCCGGGGTGCCCGCCGACATCGGCAGGTCCATGACCTGCTTGCCGTCCCGGTGCAGGGCGAGCCGGTGCCCGTCGAGGTCGACCTTGACCACCTGGGCCGCGCCGATCGTGAACGTCGTCGTGTAGTCGCGGACGAACCAGCCGCCGTCCGCCCCCGTGTCGACGCCGTTCAGCTGCGCGTCCAGGGTGACCTTCGTGCCGGGCTTCCAGTACTCCTCGGGCCGCCAGTCGACACGGTCCTTGCCCGAGTAGTCCTGGAGCCAGCCCCACGAACCCTCGGTGTCGTTGGAGGTGGAGACCTTCAGAGCCCTCTCCACGGCCGCCTTGTCCTTCACCGGGTGGTCGAAGACGACGGACAGCGGCTGCGCGATGCCCACGGTCGTGTTCTTGCCCGGCGCCAGCGACAACTTGTTCACCTTCTCGGCCTCCGCGGTGGCGAACGTCGCCCGGTCGCTGCCGCCGTCCGCGTCCGTCGCCTCGACCGAGTACGCGGTGCCCGGCGCGGCGACCCGGTCGGACGTCCAGGTCCTGCCGTCGGCGGATATCTTCCCGGCCAGCGGGCCGCCCTCGCCCGGCTTCACCGACACGGCCTTGAGCTTGCCGTGCGCCAGCGTCACCTTCACCGGCCCGCCGGGCGCCGCCGCCTCCCCCGGAGGTTCACCGTGATGCTGGTGTCGGGGGCCTTGCCGTCCCCGCCCACCTCGGCGGAGCCCGAAGCGCCGCCCGAGCACGCGGTGAGCGCGGCGGCGAGCAGCGCCGCGGGCCCGGTCAGGGCGAGCCGGGTCCTCCGGCCGGCCGGGGCGGAACGACGGATGCGCGGGCGTGCGGAACTCACGGAAAGACCTCCAGGGCTGGGTGCTCAGCAGGGGAGAGGTGATTTCCCCCAGGTCGGGTTCCTTCCGCGCACCGGAAAATCCGGCCTCTGCCCGGGCGTGACGATCGCCCGTCGGCCGACACGAGGAACGCGGGGGACCACCCGTGAGCGCGACCGTCGGCGAAACCGCGGGCGCCGCCGGCCGGGCACGGCTGCGCCGCTGCGGCGTTCCGGTCAGCCGACCGCCCGGTGCGAGGCGGGCGAGCTGGGGGCGGGGGCCTGGGCCTCGCGGGTCACGTCGCCGACCAGCTCGACCACATCAGGGCCGTAGGCCTGGGAGTTGACGACCTTCAGCAGCAGGCAGAACGACTTGTTGCCGTGCTTGCGGCGCAGCTTGTCGTAGTTGCGGGCGACGTAACGGGTGGCCGCCTGATTGGTGATGGCCCGCTGGCCGCAGAACAGGAAGACCGGGCGCGACTCCTGACCGCCCGTCAGGCGGGCGAGCAGCACGTACTCCGCGGTGCCCGGCTCCATCCGGTAGCGCTCGGAGCCGACCTGGAACGCCACCCGGTCCGGCCCCGGGTCCTGCTCGACGTTGATCCGTATCCCGGGCAGCAGGGTCCGCAGATGGGCCGCCATCCGCTGGTTGGACGTCGGGCCGCCGACGCAGTACTCCGTACGCTCCCCGAACCCCTGCTGGGCCGTGTCGTGGGTGACGATCTGCGCATGGGCCCCGCAGTCCTTGATGAGCGCGGAGAGTTCGAGCAGGGCGAAGGCGTCGTGCCGGTGCACCGCACCCTCGGCGCCCGCGTAGCGGTTGACGACCAGCAGGCATTCGGAGTTCGTCGGCAGCCCGAAGAAGGCCTGTCTGCGGCGGAGTCCCCGCCGCCAGAGGTACGTTCGGGCGATCCAGCCCAGCGAGGCACTGATCCCGGCGGCTATCACGCCCAGCACGATGTTGCGCACGTCGTCCGTCATGGGCGCGCATGGTATCGGTCATTCGGGTAACCGTTCGAGGCGGTCCTGACGATCCGGGTTTCCCGGGGCTACCCTGCGGCGGAGATCCGTTGACTGGAGGTACGTATGCGCCGTTCCGTCGGTCGGAACACGTCCCTGCTGGCCGTACTCGCCGTGGTCGCCTCGGTGGGGGCCGCCGCCCCGGTGACCTCGGCGGCGACCGCCACGCCGCGCCCCGCGCCGCCCAAGTCCCCGGTGGCGGTGGGGCATGGGGGAGCGGTCGCCAGCGTCGACCCGGACGCTTCGGCCGCCGGGATCGAGGTACTGCGCAAGGGCGGCAACGCGGTCGACGCGGCCGTGGCCACCGCGGCGGCGCTCGGCGTGACCGAGCCCTATTCGGCGGGCATCGGCGGCGGGGGCTACTTCGTCCACTACGACGCCAAGACGCGCCAGGTGCGGACCATCGACGGCCGCGAGACCGCCCCGCGCAGCGCGGACGCCTCCCTGTTCCTGGAGAACGGCAAGCCGATCCCGTTCGAGGAGGGCGTGACCAGCGGCCTCGGGGTCGGCACACCCGGCACCCCGGCCACCTGGGAGCGGGCGCTGGACGCCTGGGGCTCCAAGTCCCTGCGTACGCTGTTGAAACCGGCCGAACGCCTGGCCCGGGACGGCTTCGTCGTCGATGGCACCTTCCGCTCGCAGACGGCCTCCAACCAGGCCCGGTTCGCCGACTTCCCGGCCTCCGCGAAGCTCTTCCTGCCGGGCGGTGAACTCCCCGTCGTCGGTTCGGTGTTCAAGAACCCGGACCTGGCGCGTACGTACGAGAAGCTCGGCCGCGAGGGCGTCGGTGCGCTGTACCGGGGCGCGCTGGCCGACGACATCGTCCGTACGGTGCGCAAGCCGCCCGTCGACCCGGACGCCACCCGGGTCGTCCGCCCCGGCGATCTGACCCGCAAGGACCTGGCCTCCTACCGCACCCTGCGCAAGGATCCGACCAAGGTGGACTACCGGGGCCTGGACGTCTACGGCATGGCCCCCTCCTCGTCCGGCGGCACGAGTGTCGGTGAGGCCCTCAACATCCTGGAGTCCACGGACCTCTCCCGGGCCGACCGGACCCAGTACCTCCACCGGCTCATCGAGGCGAGCCGGATCGCGTTCGCCGACCGGGGCCGCTGGGTCGGCGATCCCGCCTTCGAGGACGTACCGACGAAGGAACTGCTGAGTCAGCGGTTCGCGGATTCCCGGGAGTGCCTGATCCGCGACGACAGGGCACTGACCAGCCCGCTGGCACCGGGTGACCCGCGCAACCCGGAGCGGTGCGGCAGCGGTGGCACGGCCGCGCCGACGACGTACGAGGGCGAGAACACCACCCACCTGACGGCGGCCGACAAGTGGGGCAACGTCGTCGCCTACACCCTGACGATCGAGTCCACCGGCGGCAGCGCCATCACCGTGCCCGGGCGCGGCTTCCTGCTCAACAACGAGCTGACCGACTTCTCCTTCGCCCCCGCCAACCCGGCGGTCCACGACCCGAACCTGCCGGGACCGGGCAAGCGGCCGCGCTCGTCGATCTCCCCGACCATCGTGCTGCAGCACGGCAAGCCGGTGCTCGCGCTCGGCTCGCCGGGCGGGGCCACGATCATCACGACCGTGCTCCAGTCGCTCACCGGGCACCTGGACCGGGGGCTCCCGCTGGTCGACGCGATCGCCGCGCCCCGCGCCAGCCAGCGCAACGCGCCGACGACCGAGATCGAGCCGGACCTGTGGAACAGCCCGGTCCGCGCGGAGCTGGAGAAGCTCGGTCACGCCTTCAAGCAGAACCCGGAGATCGGCGCCGCCACCGGGGTGCAGCGGCTGCCCGACGGCCGCTGGCTGGCGGCGGCGGAAAAGGTGCGCCGGGGCGGCGGCTCGGCCATGGTGGTGCATCCGGGCCGCGGGCACTGAGGCGGGAGGGGCGCGCCTCCGGACGCTGCCAAGGGGCCCGGACAGGCCCTCGCCTACGGAAGGGTCCTGCCGCACCATGCGCACCCGCATGCTCACCCTGACATCCGCCGCCTGCGGCGCCGCGCTCCTCGGAGCGGCGGCGCTGCCCGCCTCCGCTTCCGGCTCCGCGCGGGAGCCGGAAGCGGAGGCGGACGCAGGCGTCGTGACCGCCGCCCAACTGCTTGCCGAGGTCCGCGCCTGTTCCCGGATCTCGAAAGGCGGATACCGCACCGACAGCGGCAGCGCGAAGGCCGCGGTCCCGGTCTGCGGCACGCGGGAGGCCGTGTTCTGGAAGGCGGACATGGACATCGACTGCGACGGCCGGAGGACCAGGGCCTGCAACCGGAAGACCGATCCGTACTTCCTGCCGGAGACCGCGTTCCAGAGCTCCCGCGGCGAACCCCTCGACTCCGCCGCACTGCCCCATGTGGTCGTACCGGGCCCGAGCAAGGTGTGGGACTACCGGAAGTCGGGGCTCACCGGCGGCAGCGTCGTGGCGGTCGTGTACCGGGACCGGGTGCGGTACGGCGTGATCGGCGACACCGGCCCCACGGGCATCATCGGGGAGGCGTCATACGCCATGGCGAAGACGCTGGGCATCGACCCCGACCCGTCGACCGGAGGCGCCGAGTCCGGCGTCACCTACATCGCGTTCAAGAACTCCCGCATCTCCCCGATCGAGAGCCGCGCGCGGGCGCAGAGCCGCGGAGCGGCCCTGGCCAGGGAGTTCGTCGGGCGCTCGTAGCCCGGGGCCGCCCGTACGGCCGGGTGCCGGAAGGGCGGGCAGCCCCGGCCGTGCGAGGGTCGGCCGTACGGGGAGCTCAGAGTGCGGTCAGCACGCGCGGGCCGTCGTTCGTGACCGCCACCGTGTGCTCGGCGTGCGAGGCCCGGCTGCCGTCCGTCGTCCGCAGCGTCCAGCCGTCCCGGTCGTGGCGGAACTCGTCGTGGCCCCCGGCGAGCAGCATGGGCTCGATCGCCAGGACCATGCCGTGCCGCAGCACCATGCCGCGCCCCGGCCGTCCCTCGTTCGGCACGGAGGGGTCCTCGTGCATGGACCGGCCGATGCCGTGGCCGCCGTAGCCCTCCAGGATGCCGTAGCCCGCGTCGCGGCAGACCGTGCCGATGGCGTGGGCGATGTCGCCGATCCGGTTGCCGGCCACGGCCGCGGCGATCCCGGCGGCCAGGGCCTCGTTCGCGGTGGCGATGAGCCGGGTGTCCTCCGGGCGGGCCTCGCCCACCGTGAAGCTGATCGCCGAGTCGCCGGCCCAGCCGCCGAGGAGGGCGCCCGCGTCCACGCTGACCAGATCCCCGTCCCGCAGCGGCTCGGCGGACGGGATGCCGTGCACGACCGCGTCGTTGACCGAGACACAGATGACGGCCGGGAACGGGGTGGGCGCGAAGTGCGGCTTGTAGTTCAGGAAGGGCGAGGCGGCTTTGGCCTTGCTCAGCACCTCGCGGGCCGCCTCGTCCAGTTGGCGGGGGCTCACGCCGACCGCCGCCACCTCCTGCGCCCGGGTCAGGATCTGCGCGACGACCCGGCCGGCCTCGCGCATCGCTTCGATCTGTGGGTCTGTCTTGATGTGCACCATGCCCATTACTATACCGGTCGGAGCGGTATAGTAATGACGGTATTGAAATGGCATCCCGTAGTAGGATGGGTCCATGGTCCGCACCCCTCTCACCCCCGAAGAGCGCCTGCGCGGCGAACGGCTCGGCGCACTGCTCCGCGCGGCGCGCGGGGAGCGCAGCATGGCCGCCGTGGCCGCGAGCGCCGGAATCTCCGCGGAGACCCTCCGGAAGATCGAGACCGGCCGCGCCCCAACGCCCGCCTTCTTCACCGTGGCGGCCCTCGCCGGTGCGCTGGGTCTCTCGCTGGACGAGATCCTCGGCAGCTGCGCGGCGGAACCGGCCGGGGCGCCGGCTCCGGTCCCTGCCGCGGTGCCGCTGATCGCGTAGCGGCTCGGCGGCCCGAACGGGCAGGGCGTAGGGTCACGCCCGTGACTCTCCAGGACTTCGCGCACAGCGAGTACGTCAGCCTGACCACGTACCGGAAGAACGGCACACCCGTCGCCACGCCCGTCTGGGCCGCCGCCGAGGGGGATGTGCTGTACGTCTGGACCCGCTCCGACTCGTGGAAGGTGAAGCGGCTCCGCAACAACGGCAAGGTCCTCGTCACCGTCTGCGACGTACGCGGCAGAGTCGCCGAAGGAGCCCCCAGCGCCGAGGGCGAGGCCCGGCTCCTCGACGAGGACGGCACCCGTGCGGCGCGCAAGCTCCTGGCCCGCAAGTACACCTGGAAGTTCTGGCTCGTCGACTGGCCGGCCACCGTCGCCCGGCTCGGCAAGCGGCCGCACACCGGGATCGCCATCACCTTCTGAGCGCCGGGGGCGCGGCCCGGCGGCCGTGCTCCCGCCGCAGCGCGCCCGAAAGCCGCGCGTAGCAGCCCTGTAACACGACTGCGGTCGAATGCCTCCGGACTGGAGGCTCCAGTCGACGGTCGGCGAGGGCGACGATGACGGTGCATCAGCAGGCTTACGAAGTAGGGGCGTTCGCGCAGTACCTGCGGGATCTGGTGGCGCGCCTGGATCCCGGTCGGGGGTGGTACGGGGTCTTCGCCCGGCGCGACCCGGCGGGTATGCGGTCCTGCCTCGACGGGGTGGAGATCCCGCCCTGGGACGTCGTGGAGTCGCTGCTCGCGGACCTAGCGGCCCTGCACGGCGCCCGGTTCGCCGAGCAGGTCTCGGTCCGCGCCGCCGCGCTCTACTCCGCGTCCGCCGCCGCCCACGACCGGCGGCCCGGCGGGCGCCAGGAGCTCGTCCACCGGCTGGAGTTGATGGTCCGCGAGCAGCACCGCGCGGCCGAGCGCCTGCGCGGGGCGGCACCCGGCGGCCCGGACCCGGCCGAACCGGACGCCCTGGCCTGGGCCCGCGACGACCACGAACGGGCCTCCGCCCGCTGCACGGAGCTCCGCAAGCGGCTGGCTGCGGTGGCGGCCCCCGAGGGCTGGTTGCGGTCGGAGGACGGCGAGGGGCACGCGGGGGCGGACGGGGCGGCAGGGGCCGCCCGGGCTGCGGTCCTGGGGGCCACCGGGCCCGCCGGAGCGGGCAGGGTTCCGCGGCCGCGGTCCGAGGCCGGGGGCGCGGTGGCCGGGCGCCCGCACCGCCGGGGTGGTGAACCGGCGTGGGCCGATGACCCCACCCGGGAGGGCCACCCAGGGGCTTTCGCCCCCAAGACCCCCGGGAGCCGGGCCCACGAGGCTTCCGAAGCCCCGGACCGCCTCGCCGCCCGGCCCGACGCGGGCACTGAGCCGTCCGGGCCTGCCGAGCCTTCATGGGCTGCCGAGACCCACGGGCCCGCCCAGCCCTACGGGGGCGCCGAGCTCTCGGGAGCCGCTGAGGCCACCGGGTCCTATGGGCCCGCCGAGTCCTACGGGGTCGCCGGGGCCTTCGGGGTTGCCGGGGACTCCGAGCCCTCCGGGATCGCCGGGCCTCACAGGGTCGGTGAGTCCTCCGGGCCCGCCGAGTCCTACGGGGTCGCCGGGGCCTTCGGGGTTGCCGGGGACTCCGAGCCCTCCGGGATCGCCGGGCCTCACAGGGCCGGTGGGTCCTATGGGCCCGCCGAGTCCTACGGGGTCGCCGGGGCCTTCGGGGTTGCCGGGGACTCCGAGCCCTCCGGGATCGCCAAGCCTCACAGGGCCGGTGGGTCCTACGGGCCCGCCGAGCCCTCATCGGCCGCCGAGCCCCGCAGGGCGCCCGAGCCCTCCGGCGACCCGGAGCCCTCCACCCCCACCCCCCGCCGCAGGAAACCCCGCGGCGCCCGGTTCGCCGGGCTGGAGATCGACGACGAAGAGGCAGCCGGATACGCCCCCTCGCCGCTGCCCGGCCGGCCCGAACCCGACCGCTCCGGCGCACCCGCCCCACGCGGCGCCCGCTTCGGCGGCGCGGCTGCGGAGGCGGAGGACCACGGGGGCCGAGAAGGCCAGGGGGGTCATCCGGGCCGAGGCAGGGGACGCGCCGGGCGGGACCGGCCGGCGGACGGGGCGGCGGATCCGGTCGCCCCGGATCCGGCCGCCGGCCAGGCCGTCGCCGGGGCCGTGGCCCAGCTGGTCCGGCTGCGCGCCGAGGGCCGCAGCGGCGAGGCGCACGTCGTGCTCTGCGAGGTCGCGGCCTGGCCCGCGCCCCGGCTGCCCCTGCTCGCCCTCGCCCTGCATCGCGCCGGCCTCGCCGCCGACTGGACGACCCTGCTCTGGGAGGCGTCCTCGCTCCCGCCCGCCGGGTTCGCCGCCGCGGCGGGTGCGCTGGCCGCCGCCGGGCGGGAGGCGGACTGCGGGCTGCTCCTGCGTCAGGGGGTGGCCAGGCCCGCCGCCGAGGTGGCCGACGCGGCGCTCGCCCTGGACGGCGCGGGCCGTGACGACCGGGCACGGGACCTGCTCGGCGCCTTCGTCCGCGTTCGCACTCCGCGGGAAGCCGCCGAGCTTGCCCTGTCCGGCGGGACCCGGTTGCTCCCGCTGCTCCTGGCGGCGGCCCGTGAGGTGTCGGGGGAGGCGGAGTGGGACCTGGTCCACGCGCTGCGGGTGGCGGGTGTTCCGGGGGTCTGAGCCCCCGGAACACCGTCGAGGATCGCCGGCGTGTCCGTTGTGGACCGGTCGGGTGCGAAACATGATCGACTCCGCCGGTTCACGGCGATGGTCTTGCCCCGCCGGACGGAGGGGCTTACGTTCTCCATCCATGCACCGATCTACGTGCGTAGAGAACGCGTGCAGGCTCTCTGACGCCGCGTCGAAGGAGCAGCTCATGTCCCACGTCGTACGCGCCGCACTCGTCCAGGCGACCTGGACCGGCGACACCGAATCGATGATTGCCAAGCACGAGGAGCACGCGCGCGAGGCCGCCCGGCAGGGGGCGAAGATCATCGGATTCCAGGAGGTGTTCAACGCCCCCTACTTCTGCCAGGTCCAGGAGCCCGAGCACTACCGCTGGGCCGAGCCGGTCCCCGACGGGCCGACCGTGAAGCGTATGCAGGACCTGGCCCGGGAGACCGGCATGGTCATCGTCGTCCCGGTCTTCGAGATCGAGCAGTCCGGCTTCTACTACAACACCGCGGCCGTGATCGACGCCGACGGCTCCTACCTCGGCAAGTACCGCAAGCACCACATCCCGCAGGTCAAGGGATTCTGGGAGAAGTACTACTTCAAGCCCGGCAACGCCGGCTGGCCGGTGTTCGACACCGCCGTCGGCAAGGTCGGCGTCTACATCTGCTACGACCGGCACTTCCCCGAGGGCTGGCGGCAACTCGGACTCGGCGGAGCCCAGTTGGTGTACAACCCGTCGGCCACCTCACGCGGACTCTCCAGCCACCTCTGGCAGTTGGAGCAGCCCGCCTCCGCCGTCGCCAACGAGTACTTCGTCGCCGCCATCAACCGTGTCGGCCGCGAGGAGTACGGCGACAACGACTTCTACGGCACGAGCTACTTCGTCGATCCGCGCGGCCAGTTCGTCGGGGAGGTCGCCAGCGACAAGGAGGAGGAACTCCTCGTACGCGACCTGGACTTCGACCTGATCGAGGAGGTCCGCACCCAGTGGGCCTTCTACCGGGACCGACGGCCCGACGCCTACGACGGGCTGGTGGAGCCGTGAGCGGACTGTACGAGCGCCATCTCGCCGTCAGCCCCGAGTGGCTGGCCCTCTACTACCGCCACCCCATCGAACTCACCCACGGCGAGGGCCGCCACGTCTGGGACGCCGACGGCAACCGCTACCTCGACTTCTTCGGCGGCATCCTCACCACCATGACCGCCCACGCCCTGCCCGAGGTGACCAAGGCGGTCGCCGAGCAGGCCGGGCGGATCATCCACTCCTCCACGCTCTACCTCAACCGTCCCATGGTGGAGATGGCCGAGCGGGTCGCCACCCTCTCCGGCATCCCCGACGCCCGGGTCTTCTTCACCACCTCCGGCACCGAGGCCAACGACACGGCCCTCCTGCTCGCCACCGCGTACCGCGGGTCCAACCAGATCCTCGCGATGCGCAACAGCTACCACGGCCGGTCGTTTTCCACCGTCTCGATCACCGGCAACCAGGCCTGGTCACCCACCTCTCTGTCGCCGCTCCAGACGCTGTACGTCCACGGCGGCGTCCGCACCCGTGGCCCGTACGCCGAGTTGAGCGACGAGGCCTTCATCCGGGCCTGCGTCGCCGATCTGGAGGACCTCCTCGGGCACACCCGCAACCCGGCGGCCCTGATCGCCGAACCCATCCAGGGCGTCGGCGGGTTCACCTCTCCGCCCGACGGGCTGTTCGCCGCGTTCCGCGAAGTCCTGGACCGGCACGGGGTGTTGTGGATCTCCGACGAGGTGCAGACGGGCTGGGGCCGGACCGGCGAGCACTTCTGGGGCTGGCAGGCGCACGCGGAGAACGGGCCGCCGGACATCCTCACCTTCGCCAAGGGCATCGGCAACGGCATGTCGGTCGGAGGAGTGGTGGCCCGCGCCGAGGTGATGAACTGCCTCGACGCCAACTCCATCTCCACGTTCGGCGGCTCACCGATCACCATGGCGGCCTCGTTCGCCAACCTCTCGTACCTCCTGGAACACGACCTCCAGGGAAACGCCCGGCGCGTCGGCGGACTCCTCATCGAACGGCTGCGTTCCGTCGCCGCCGCATCCCCCGCCGTACGCGAAGTGCGCGGCCGGGGACTGATGATCGGCATCGAGCTGGCGAAGCCCGGCACCGACGAGGCCGACCCGGAGGCCGCCGCGGCCGTCCTGGAAGCGGCCCGCGCGGGCGGGCTCCTCATCGGCAAGGGCGGCGGCCACAACACCAGCGTGCTCCGCATCGCCCCGCCGCTGACCCTGACCGTCGCCGAGGCCGAGGAAGGCGCGGCGATCCTCGCGGACGCCCTGCACGCGGCGGGCTGACCCCCGCCTCCACCGGCCCGTACGTACTCGAACCGCGCGGGGCGGCCCCCGGCGCCGCGCCCACCCGGGCCGGCGCGGGGGCGCCCCGAGTTGAGGAGATCCCATGAGTCGCACCGTCATCCACGGTGGCCTGGTCATCACCGCGTCCGACGAGATCCACGCCGACGTGCTCGTCGAGGGCGGCCGTATCGTCGCGCTCGCCGCCCACGGGACCGACGCCGCCGAGAGCTGGAGCGCCGACCGGCGGATCGACGCGACGGGCAAGTACGTCATCCCGGGCGGCGTCGACGGGCACACCCACATGGAGATGCCGTTCGGCGGAACGTACGCCGCCGACACCTTCGAGACCGGCACCCGCGCCGCCGCCTGGGGCGGCACGACCACCATCGTCGACTTCGCCATCCAGAGCGTGGGCAAGTCCCTGCGCGAAGGGCTCGACACCTGGTACGCCAAGGCCGACGGCAACTGCGCCATCGACTACGCCTTCCACATGATCCTCGCGGACGTCAACCCGTCCTCGCTCAAGGAGATGGACCGCCTCGTCGCCGAAGGCGTGACGTCCTTCAAGCTGTTCATGGCCTACCCCGGGGTCTTCTACAGCGACGACGGCCAGATCCTGCGCGCCATGCAACAGGCCTCCGGCAACGGCGGGTTGATCATGATGCACGCCGAGAACGGCATCGCCATCGACGTCCTGGTCGAACAGGCCCTCGCCGCCGGGCACACCGACCCCCGCTACCACGGCGACGTCCGCAAGGTCGCCCTGGAGGCCGAGGCCACCCACCGCGCCGTCCAGCTCGCCCGGGTCGCCGGATCCCCCTCTACGTCGTCCACGTCTCCGCCGACGAGGCCGTCGAGGAGATCGCCGCCGCCCGCCACAAGGGCCTCCCCGTCTTCGGCGAGACCTGCCCGCAGTACCTGTTCCTCTCCACCGACAACCTCGCCGAGCCCGACTTCGAGGGCGCCAAATACGTCTGCTCCACCCCGCTGCGCCCCAAGGAACACCAGGAGACCCTGTGGCGGGGCCTGCGCAACAACGAACTCCAGGTCGTCTCCACCGACCACTGCCCGTTCTGCTTCTCCGGGCAGAAGGAGATGGGCCGCGGCGACTTCTCCAAGATCCCCAACGGGATGCCGGGCGTCGAGCACCGCATGGACCTGCTGCACCAGGCCGTCGTGGACGGGCACATCACCCGCCGCCGCTGGATCGAGATCGCCTGCGCCTCCCCGGCCCGGATGTTCGGCCTCTACCCCAAGGGCACCATCGCGCCGGGCGCCGACGCCGACATCGTCATCTACGACCCGGAAGCCGAGCAGACCCTTTCCGCCGAGACCCACCACATGAACGTCGACTACTCGGCGTACGAGGGCAAACGCATCACCGGCCAGGTCGAGACCGTGCTCTCGCGCGGCGAAGTCGTCATCGACGGACGGAAGTTCACGGGCCGCGCCGGCCACGGCAGCTACACCCCCGCGCCACCTGTCAGTACCTCGACTAGGAGATCCCGCCATGGACTTCGGCCTCGTCCTCCAGACGGACCCGCCCGCCTCCGCCGTCGTCGGCCTGATGCGGCGCGCCGAGCGCAACGGGTTCCGCTACGGCTGGACCTTCGACTCGGCGGTGCTCTGGCAGGAGCCGTTCGTCATCTACAGCCGCATCCTGGAGCACACGGAGAAACTGACCGTGGGCCCGATGGTCACCAACCCGGGCACCCGCACCTGGGAGGTCACCGCCTCCACCTTCGCCACCCTCAACGACATGTACGGCAACCGCACCGTCTGCGGCATCGGGCGCGGCGACTCCGCGATGCGCGTCGCGGGCCGCCGGCCCAACACCCTGGCCCGCCTCGGCGAGGCCATCGACGTCATCCGGGACCTCGCCGAGGGCCGGGAGGCGACGGTCGACGGGCAGCTCGTGCAGATCCCCTGGGTGAAGGACGGGCGGCTGCCCGTGTGGATGGCGGCGTACGGGCCCAAGGCCCTGGCCCTGGCCGGGCAGAAGGCCGACGGCTTCATCCTCCAGCTCGCCGACCCCTTCCTCACCGAGTGGATGATCAAGGCGGTACGGGACGCGGCGGCCGACGCCGGACGCGACCCCGACTCCGTCACCATCTGCGTCGCCGCCCCCGCCTACGTCGGCGACGACCTCGACCACGCCCGGGAGCAGTGCCGCTGGTTCGGCGGGATGGTCGGCAACCACGTCGCCGACCTGGTCGCCCGCTACGGCGAACACTCCGGGATGGTGCCGGACGAGCTGACCGCGTACATCGCAGGACGCTCCGGCTACGACTACAGCCACCACGGCCGCACCGGAAACCCGGACACCGCCTTCGTCCCCGACGAGATCGTCGACCGGTTCTGCCTCCTCGGGCCCGCCGAGGCGCACATCGAGAAGCTGCGCCATCTGAAGGACCTCGGCGTCGACCAGTTCGCCGTCTACAACATGCACGACGCCCGCGAGGCGACCATCGACGCCTACGGGGCCGAGATCATCCCCGCCCTGACCGACTGAGCCTCGCCCCCCCGCTGCCCGTCCGCACGCGCCCCGCCCGTATCGCCCCGCACGGCACCGCTCCCGAGCGAAGGGCTCCACCGCCATGACCGCCACCGTCCCGCCCACCCCACCGCCCCCGGACGCGATACCCGCGCCCGCCCCCACGTCCGGCCGCGTCGAACTCGCCCCCGGACAGCTCCCCGACGACCCCCGCTTCGCCAACGACGACCTGCTGCCCGTCCCCGTGGAGCGGCGCACCTGGACGACGTACAACTTCGCGGCCCTGTGGATCGGGATGGCCCACAACATCCCGTCCTGGCTGCTCGCCTCCGGTCTGGTGGCGCTCGGCATGGACTGGAAACAGGCCGTGTTCACCATCGCGCTCGCCAATGTGATCGTGCTGGCCCCGATGCTGCTGACCGGACACGCCGGACCCAAGTACGGCATCCCCTTCCCCGTGCTGGCCCGCGCCTCCTTCGGCATGCGCGGCGCCAATCTGCCCGCCCTGATCCGGGCCGCCGTCGCCTGCGCGTGGTTCGGCATCCAGACCTGGATCGGCGGCGTCGGCATCTTCACGCTGCTCGGCAAGATCTTCGGCGGCTGGGCCGGCGCGGCGGAGATCGGCGGGCAGCCCTGGACGCTCTGGCTGTGCTTCGTCCTCTTCTGGGCCCTCGAACTGGCCATCATCCACCGGGGGATGGACACCCTGCGCCGCTTCGAGAACTGGGCGGCGCCCTTCGTCCTGGTCGGCGCGGTCGTGCTGCTCATCTGGGTCGCGGCCAAGGCGGGCGGTTTCGGTCCGCTGCTGGACCAGCCGTCCGCGCTCGGGTGGGGCGCCGACTTCTGGCCGGTCTTCTTCCCCTCGCTGATGGGCATGATCGCCTTCTGGTCGACGCTCTCCCTCAACATCCCCGACTTCACCCGCTTCGGCGCGGGCCAACGCGCCCAGATCTGGGGCCAGTCGCTGGGTCTTCCGACCACGATGACCTTCTTCGCCCTGCTCTCCGTCTTCGTCACCTCCGGGTCGCAGGCGGTGTACGGGGTGGCCCTCTGGGACCCGGTCCAGCTCGTCGCCCGGACCGACAACGTCTTCGGTCTGGTCTTCGGCCTGGTCACCGTGCTGATCGCGACGGTCTCGGTGAACATCGCGGCGAACGTGGTCTCACCCGCGTACGACCTGGCGAACCTCGCGCCGAAGCTCATCAGCTTCCGGACCGGGGCGCTGATCACGGGGGTGATCGGGGTCGTCATCATGCCGTGGAAGCTCACCGAGACGCCCGAGCTGTACATCTTCACCTGGCTGGGTCTGGTCGGCGGCCTGCTCGGTACGGTGGCGGGCATCCTGATCGCCGACTACTGGATCGTCCGCCGCACCGTCCTCGATCTGCCCGACCTCTACCGGCCGGGCGGCCGGTACTGGTACCGGAACGGCTGGAACTGGCGGGCGGTGGTGGCCTTCGTGGCCGGCGGCGTCCTCGCGGTGGGCGGTTCGCACTCGGCCCCCGGGAAGGGCCCGTTCCCCGCCGACGGCCTGATCCCGTTCCTGAAGCCGCTGGCCGACTACGGCTGGGCGGTCGGGCTCGCCTCCTCGCTGCTGCTGTACGTGGCGCTGACGCGGCGGTCGACGACCCGGCCGGTCACACCGGTTTGACGCTGCGGCCCAGCAGAGCCGTGACGTCCACCGTCTCGTCCGCCGAGGGAGTGGCCGCGGGCACCGGCCGGTCGAAGCCGGAGAAGTCCACGGTCCCTTCCCCGTCGGCGTTCCGCACGGTGATCCGCACCGGGTACGGCGTGCCCTCGGCGGCCACGTAGGCCGTCAGGCGCTCACCGCCCTCGGCCCGGGTCACCGGGACGGTCGGGGCGCCTTTCACGTCGGTCTTCGCGCCCTTCGTCAGCGTGTCGAGGTCGGCGGTGCCGACGTTGTCGGTGACCAGCTCGCGGAACGTGTCGAGGTCGCAGACCTCGGTCACCTCCAGCAGCCGGGGGTCGTCGGCCGAGGCCTTCATGTAGCGGCCGTCCAGGATCGCGTCGAAGGTGGAACCGCCGATCGGCACATGGGTGTTCCAGAAGGCGGCGTCCGGCTTCAGCCAGACGTCGTCGCCGCGTTTCACGATCTCCACCGAACCGTCGTCGCCCATGTCCACCCCGCCGGCGCAGTTCCCCTCGCGGTCCAGCGTGAGGTCGATGCTCATGTCCTCCCCGGTCCCGTCGACGCTGCCGCGCGCGCTCAGATGCAGGGACCGGACGTCGACCAGGGCGTCGCGGGCGCGTTCGGCGATCTCCTCGGCGGGGAGCGTGTCGATGTCGTCGTCAGCCTGCGCGAGGGTGCCACCCGTCGCGGTGAGAGCGACGGCCGCCGCACCCGCGGCCGCCCGGGCGGCCCATCGGTGTCCGCTCACGTCGCCTCCTCGGAAAGGCCCCGGTCAGGGCGTACGAACCAGGATGACCGGCACATTCGAGCGTACGCCGGGAGAGGGGCGCCGCCCGGCGCGCGTACGGAGAGTGAAGCGCCACGGTGTTTTCGGCCACGGAGCGTGGGCAGAGCTGCGGTGATCCCGCCCGGGATCACGTCCGCACGCAGCATGGAGGAGGCCATCGATGAACCTGTTCACGGGGACGAGGAGCAAGGGCGGTAAGGCCATGGGGAAGCGTTCCCGGTCCGTCCTGCGGGCGCTCGCCGCCACGGCGACGGTGTCCGCGCTGGCGGTCTCGGTCACGTCGGCGGCCGCGACCGCGGCCCCGGCCGCGATCCCGCCCGGCCTGTCCTGCGACACCGGCAAGCACGCCATCGACGAGTACACGGGCTTCGCGCTCTGTCGGAACAACGGCAGCCAGACGCAGACCTTCTGGGTCCATCTGGTCTGCGGCTGGGCCCCGGACGTCGACGGCAACCACGTCACTCTCAGGCCCGGCGAGTCCGGCCAGTCCACCGCCCACTGCGGGAAGATCGGCACCGGAATCGGCGAGATCCACGTCCGCCCGTGATGCCGGCGCTGTGAGAACCGGCACCACCTGCCGCACGGGTCGTATCCGCCGCGGCTGGAGCGGCCCGAACGGTTGAGCGTGCCGCCTCCTCTCGTTACCCTCCAGTAAGTACGTGGGGGCGCAGCCGGGACGACCGGCCGGCCCCGCGACACGAGGGAGGCGGCACGCCCATGTCCTCAGCGGAGCCCACCGAAGCGGAGCCGACCGAAGCGGGACGCACCGAGCAGACCGGCCCGGCCGTACGGGAGCCCGGTCGCGCCCCCGCCCGGCGGCCCCCGTCCCGTCGCCGCTCCCCGGACTCGCGGAGAGCGCCCGCCTGCTCGCCGACGCCACCACCACCTCCACCGCACTCGTGGCCGACGCCCTCGCCCGGATCGAGGCCACCCAGCCCACCCTCAACGCCTTCCGGCACCTGCGGGCCCGAGCGGCACTCGCCGAGGCGGCGGAGGCCGACCGGAGGCTCGCGGCGGGGGAGCGGCTGCCCCTCCTGGGCGTGCCGGTCGCCGTCAAGGACGACACCGATGTGGAGGGCCTGCCCACGCACTTCGGCTGCGACGGCGAGCGGCCCCCGGCCGCGTCCGACAGCGAGGCGGTCCGCCGGCTGCGCGCCGCCGGAGCCGTCGTCGTCGGCAAGACCAACTCCTGCGAACTGGGCCAGTGGCCCTTCACCGAGGGAACCGCCTTCGGCGCCACCCGCAACCCGTGGAACACCGCGCACACCCCGGGCGGCTCGTCCGGCGGTTCGGCCGCCGCCGTCGCCGCCGGGCTCGTCCCCGCCGCCCTCGGCTCGGACGGCGCCGGCTCCGTGCGCATCCCCGCCGCGTGGACGCACCTCGTCGGCATCAAACCGCAGCGCGGGCGCATATCCGTCCACCCGCACAGCGACTCCTTCCAGGGGCTCACGGTCAACGGCCCCCTCGCCCGTACGGTCGCCGACGCCGCACTGCTCCTGGACGCCGTCGCCGGATCCCACCCCGAGGACCTCCACCGCCCGCCCGCCGTGCGCGCCGCCGACGCCGCCCGCCGCGACCCGGGCCGCCTGCGCATCGCCCTCGCCTGGCGTCCCCCGCTCACCCTCACCGGCGCCGGACCGGACCCGGAGGTGCGCCGGGCCGTCACCGCGCTCGCCGACACCCTCGCCCGGCTCGGCCACCACGTCGAGGAGGCCCGCCCCCGGTACGGGCTGATCGGCCTCGCCTTCGTGCCCCGCGCCACCGTGGGCATCGCCGAATTCGCCGCCCGGCACCCCGAACCGGCTCTGCTCGACCCGCGCACCCGCAGCGCCCTGCGCACCGGGACGCGGCTGGGCGGCCGGGTGGTGCGGGCCGCCCGCGCCCGCGAAGTGCGCCAGCACCGCAGGATCGGCGCCCTCTTCGACACCTCCGGGTTCGACGTGCTCCTCACCCCGACCACGGCCGCGCCGCCGCCCCGGATCGGCAGGTTCGACGACCTGAGCGCCTGGCGTACCGACGTCGCGATGGCCGCCGCCTGCCCCTACGCCTGGCCGTGGAACGTCCTCGGCTGGCCCGGGGTGAACGTTCCGGCCGGCTTCACCCGCTCCGGCCTCCCGGTCGGGGCCCAGCTGCTCGGCCCCTCCCGCAGCGAGGAGCGGCTGATCGCGCTCGCCGCCCAACTGGAGGACGACCGGCGCTGGTTCGAGCACCGGCCGCCGGTCTGACAGATGGCGCTCACGCCCGGGCCGCCGGCCCGTCGCCCGGTGTCACGTCTCCCTCTTGCTGGTCACTTCTCGGTGAGCATGTCCGTGCGGAGCTTAGTGAGCAGCCGGGACAGCAGCCGGGAGACATGCATCTGGGAGATGCCGAGGTGCTCGCCGATCTGGGCCTGTGTCATCTCCTGGCCGAACCGCATCGCGACGATCTCCCGCTCCCGTTCGTCCAGCCGCTCCAGCAGCGGAGCCAGGGTGTGCAGGTCCTCGACCAGTTCCATGGCCGGGTCGACGTCCCCCTTGATGTCGCCGTAGGTGACCGTCTCGGCGCTGTTCTGGTCGCCGCCGATGGGCAGGTCGAGGGAGCCGGCCGTGTAGCCGTTGGCGGCTATGAGACCCTCGATGACCTCTTCCTCGGTGAGTTCCAGATGCTGGGCGAGTTCGGCGACCGTGGGCTCGCGGTCGAGACGGGTGGAGAGCGCCTCGCGCGTCTTGGCCAGGGTCACGCGCAGTTCCTGCAGACGGCGCGGCACGTGGACGGCCCAGGTCGAGTCGCGGAAGAACCGCTTGATCTCGCCGACGATGTACGGGATGGCGAACGAGGTGAACTCGACCTCCCGGCTGAGCTCGAACCGGTCGATCGCCTTGATCAGCCCGATCGTGCCGACCTGGATGATGTCCTCCATCTCACCGCTGCCGCGGTTGCGGAAGCGCTTCGCCGCGAAGTGCACCAGCGAGAGGTTCATCTCGATCAGGGTGTTCCGCGCGTACTGGTACTCGTGTGTGCCCTCCTCCAGCACCTGTAGCTGGTCGAAGAACAGAACGGCCAGCTTCCGTGCGTCCTTCGGTGCGATCTTCCCGGGGTCATCGATTTGCGGAAGGGCCGTGGGAGCGGCGGGCATGTCGTGTTCCGGAGCGGTGGAGAGCCGAGGATGCTGCGTAGTGGTCGGCACGAGAGTCTCCCGGTTACTGATGTGTGTGGACAACACGGGAGGGCACCGACAGGGAACACCTCACGGCGGCCGATGCCGCTCCCATGAGTGTGTGCCTATCTGCCTAAGCACGCTGGTTCCGCTTCTGTCCCCGATCGGTGCTCTCAAACACAGCCGTTTCCCTGTTCCCTGTTGGGCCCGACGGATCCTGGTCGGGTCCAACTGAGGGCCTCAGACCTGGTAGCGCCCCGGTGCGAAGAGGTGCAGATGCTCCGCCACCCAGGCGGACGTCCGTTCCAGGCCCTCCTCCAGGCCGACCTCGGGTTCCCAGCCCGCCCAGGTGCGGGCGCGGGTGTTGTCGGAGAGCAGGCGGTGGACCTCGCTGCCGGAGGGCCGCAGCCGCGCCGGGTCCACGACGATCTCGGCGTCCCGGCCGGAGGCGGTGACGAGGGCCTTCGCGAGGTCCCCGACCGAGATCTCCCTGCCGGTACCGAGGTTGACGCTCTCTCCCAGCGCCCGGTCGCAGCCGGCCAGGGCCAGGAATCCGGCGGCGGTGTCGGTGACGTAGGTGAAGTCGCGGGTCGGGGTCAGTGAACCGAGCCGGATCTCCCGTGCACCGGAATGCAGTTGGGCGAGGATGGCCGGGATCACGGCCCGGGCCGACTGGCGGGGCCCGTAGGTGTTGAACGGCCGTACGACCGTCACCGGCAGCTCGAAGGCATGCCAGTGGGACAGGGCCATCATGTCCGCGCCGATCTTCGATGCGGAGTAGGGCGACTGCGGCTGGAGGGGGTGGTCCTCGCTGATCGGCGCCGTCAGGGCGGTCCCGTACACCTCGCTGGTGGAGGTGTGCAGGAGGCGTCGGACGGAGTGGCGGCGGCAGGCCTCGGCGATGTTCTCGGTACCGACGACGTTGGTCCGGACGTAGGCGCCGGGGGAGTCGTAGCTGTAGGGGATGCCGATGAGCGCGGCGAGGTGGAAGACCGTGTCGCAGCCCTCGACCGCGTCCATCACACGGCCCGCGTCGCCGACGTCCCCGGCGATGAACTCGACCGGGCCGTGCGGGTCGTCGAGGTAGCGGGCGAGGTGGCCCTTGTCGGCGTACGGCTTGTAGTGGACGAACGCCCGGACGCGCGCGCCGCGTTCGACGAGCAGGTCCACGAGGGTGGAGCCGATGAAGCCTTCGGCCCCGGTGACGAGGACGGTTCGGCCGGTCCAGTCGACGGCGGTGCCGTGCATGTCGGCGGCGGTGCTGTTCATGAGGTGAACTCCCTTGCGGTGGTGGGGTGTCCGGCGAGGCGGATGACGGTTTCGGCGAGCAGGTCGGCGGCGCGGGCGTGGTGGCCGGGATCGGCGGCGCGCCCCATCACGGCGAGCCGTGCGGGGTCGGCGAGCAGGGGGTCGACGATGTCGGCGAGGCGGTCGGCGGTGGTCTCGGCGTCGGGGAGGAGGTGGGCCGCGCCCGCGTCGGAGAGGACCCGGGCGTTGTGCGTCTGGTGGTCGCCCGGGGCGTGCGGGTACGGCACGAGGACGGCGGGCACCCCGGTCGTGGCGAGCTCGGCGATCGTGGCCGAGCCCGCCCGGCAGACCACCAGGTCGGCGACCGCGTAGGCGAGGTCCATCCGGTCGAGGTAGGGCACCGCCTGCGCGACGGGCCCCACGCCCGCGTCGGGCCCGTGCGGGTGCCCGGCTGCCGCGGCCCCCGCCTGCGTGAGCTTCCGCCGGGTCTCCGCGAGCGCGGCCGGGCCCGTCTTGATCAGGAGGTGGACGTCTCCGCGGCCCCGCCAGCGGGCGGCGAGGCCCACGGCGGCGGCGGTGAGCCGGGCCGCGCCCAGGCTGCCGCCGTTGAAGAGGACGACCCGCGCCCCGTCGGGTATCCCGAAGGCGCGCCGGGCCTCCTCGCGCAGGGCCGGCCGGTCGAGGGCGGCCAGGGACGCGGCGATCGGCATGCCGACGGTCCGCGCCCGCTCGCCGCCCGACAGATGGGCGCGGCTGCCGTCGAAGGCGACGGTGAGGTGTTCGGTGAGCCGGGCGGCGAACTGGTTGGCCCGGCCCGGTACCGCGTTGGACTCGTGGATCACGCTGGGCAGCCCGGCCATCTTCGCCCCGACGATCGCCGGGGCGCTCGGGTAGCCGCCCATCCCGACGACGACCTGCGCCTTCTGGGTGCGCAGGACCGAACGGGCCTGGGCCCCGGAGCGCAGCAGGGCGGCCGGGAGGAGGAAGCGCTTCGCGCCGAGCGCGGGGTCGAAGGGGATCATGTCGACGGTGTGCAGCCGGTATCCGGCCGCCGGGATCAGGGTCGTCTCCAGACCGCGCTCGGTGCCGATGAAGGAGATGACCGCGTCCGGGTCGGCGCGGCGCAGGGCCTCGGCGAGGGCGAGGCCCGGGTAGATGTGGCCGCCGGTGCCGCCCGCACCGATCACGACGGAGAGTGGAGTGCGCATGGCCGCCACTCTCGGGAAGCGGCTTAAGAGGGTTCTAAGAGTCCGGTTTGGCAGGCTTCAGGCATGAGCGGCAGGAGTAGTGGCACGAGTGGCATGCGCGGAGCGGGCAGGATTCTGGTGGCCGAGGACGAGCCGGACGTACGGGCCGCCGTCGAGGACGGGCTGAGCGTCGAGGGGTACGAGGTCCGCGGCGTCGGCGACGGCCTGGCGGCCCTGTCGGCGGTGGCCGCCTGGGAGCCGGACGCGCTGGTGCTGGACGTGATGATGCCGGTGCTCGACGGTCTCGCGGTCTGCCGGAGGCTGCGGGCGATGGGGGACCGGACACCGGTGCTGGTACTGACCGCGCTGTCGTCGGTGAGCGAGCGGGTGGACGGTCTTGAGGCCGGGGCCGACGACTATCTGGTGAAACCCTTCGCCCTGGACGAACTGGTCGCGCGGGTCAGGGCGTTGCTGCGGCGGGCCGCGCCGCCCGCCCCGGACCGGGACCTGGCCTTCGCGGATCTGACGCTGGACCCGGTCACGCGGACCGGGCGGCGCGGCGGCCGCCCGGTCGAGTTCTCCCGCACCGAGGCCGCTCTGCTGGAGCTGCTGCTGCGCCACCCGGGGCAGGCGCTGCCGCGCGAGGTGATCCTGGAGCGGGTCTGGGGCCAGGACTTCGGGCCCGACTCCAACTCGCTGGCGGTGTACGTGGGCTATCTGCGGCGGAAACTGGAGGCGGGCGGCGAGGCGCGCCTCGTCCACACCGTGCACGGCCTCGGCTACCGGCTGGACGTGGCGTGAGCGGGGTGCGCCGCCTGGGCGCCCGATGGCGGCGCAGGCGGCCCCTGCGGACGCGGCTCGCGGTGGCGGCATCGGCGGCGGTGGCGCTGGTCGCGGTCGGGGTGTGCGCGGCGGCGTTCTTCGTCATCCGCTACGAGCTGCTGCACCAGCTCGACCTGTCCCTCACCCAGTCCGCGACCCGGGTGATCCAGGAGAACCGGGGCGAGGGGCCGCAGACCGTGGCGGGAGAGTGCCGCTACCTCTCCGCGCCCGCCTGCGCGCAGATCGTCCCGGCCGACCCGGCGGCGGATCCGGACGCGGCGTATCCGCTGCCCGTCGCCACCCCCGTACGCGAGGTCGCGGCCGGGAAGCGAGCCCCCTACTACAGCAACGTCAGCCGCTTCGGGCAGCCGCTGCGGATGCTGACGACCCCGTTCGGGGACGGGCGGGCGCTCCAGGTGGCGCTGCGGGCGGACCCGGTGGAGAAGGGCGTGCGGCAGGCGGCCGTGCTGCTGGCGGCGGTCGGCGGGGCGGGGGTGCTGCTGGCGGGCCTGCTCGGGTACGCCGTCTCGCGTACGGGCCTGGCCCCGGTGGCCCGGCTGACCTCGACCGCCGAGCGGATCGCGGCGACCCGGGACCCGCGCCACCGCATCGAGCTGCCGCCGGGCCCGCCGGGACGCCAGGACGAGGTGACCCGGCTGGCGGCCAGCTTCAACACGATGCTCGGGGAGCTGGAGCAGTCGGTGAGTTCCCAGCGCCGGCTGGTCGCGGACGCCTCGCACGAGCTGCGGACCCCGCTGACCGCGCTGCGCGCCAACGCGGAGCTGCTGGCGCGCGGTGACCGGCTGACACCCGCGCAGCGCGAGCGGGCGTCGGGGGCGCTGGAGCGGGGCATCCGGGAGGTGACCGGGCTGGTCAACGATCTGATCGAGCTGGCCCGGGACGAGGAGCCGCTGCCGCTCCTGGAGGACGTGCGGATCGCGGAGGTGGTGGAGCACGCGGTGGCCGTGGCCCGGACGCACTGGCCGCAGACCCCGTTCCCGCTGGAGGTGGGGGCGGGCGCGGCGGAGGCGGTCCGGCCGGGGGTTCCGGCGCGGCTGGCCCGGCTGCTGACGAACCTGCTGGACAACGCGGCCAAGTTCAGCCCGCCGGGCACTCCGGTGGAGGTCGGCCTGAGCGCCCACGACGACGGCCCCCGGCTGACCGTCCGGGACCACGGTCCGGGGATTCCCGCCGAGGACCTCCCGTACGTCTTCGACCGCTTCTACCGGGCCGAGGCGGCACGCGCCCTGCCCGGCTCGGGTCTCGGTCTGGCGATGGCCCGGCAGATCGCCCGCGCGCACGGGGCGGAGCTGACGGCGGGGGCGGCGCCGGGCGGCGGGGCGCTGTTCACGCTGACGTTCGGCGCCCAGGGCCCGCCGGGCGGTTCTCACGCGCCGTGAGCGCACGGTCACGGCCCCGCTCGCCCGCCCGGCGTCCCGGCCATGAAGCCGTGCGGGGGCCTTGTGGAGCCCGGCACGCCGAAGAGATATCTTGATGTCAAGCAATGTTGCAGACGTGGAGCGGAGCACCCGGTGACTGACTCGACCATCATCTATACGCACACCGACGAGGCCCCTGCCCTGGCGACCTACTCGTTCCTGCCCGTCGTCGAGGCCTACGCCTCGACCGCGGGTGTCACGGTCGAGCGCCGTGACATCTCCCTCGCGGGCCGGATCATCGCCAGTTTCCCGGAGCACCTCAAGGCCGAGCAGCGTATCGATGACGCACTCGCCGAGCTGGGCGAGCTGGCCAGGACGCCCGGCGCGAACATCATCAAGCTGCCGAACATCTCGGCGTCGATCCCGCAGCTCAAGGCCGCCATCGCCGAGCTCCAGGAGCAGGGCTACGCGCTTCCGGACTACCCGGACGACCCGCGGACCGACGCCGACAAGGACGTCCGCGCCCGGTACGACAAGGTCAAGGGCAGCGCCGTGAACCCGGTGCTGCGCGAGGGCAACTCCGACCGCCGTGCCCCCGCATCCGTCAAGAACTACGCCAAGGCCCACCCGCACCGCATGGGCGCCTGGACGGCCGACTCGAAGACGAACGTCGCCACCATGGGCGTCGACGACTTCCGCTCCACCGAGAAGTCCGCGGTGCTCGCCGAGGACGGCACGCTCCGCATCGAACTGCACGGCGACGACGGCACCACCACCGTGCTCCGCGACTCCGTACCCGTCCTGAAGGGCGAGGTCGTCGACGCGGCCGTCATGCGCGTCGCCGCGCTGCGCGAGTTCTTCACCGCGCAGGTCGCCCGCGCCAAGGCCGAGGGCGTGCTGTTCTCCCTGCACCTCAAGGCCACCATGATGAAGGTCTCCGACCCGATCATCTTCGGCCACGCGGTCCGCGCCTTCTTCCCGAACACCTTCGCCAAGTACGGCGACCAGCTCGCCGCCGCCGGCCTCACCCCCAACGACGGTCTGGGCGGCATCCTCAAGGGCCTCGGCTCGCTGCCGGACGTCGGCGCCGAGATCCAGGCGTCCTTCGAGGCCGAGCTCGCCGAGGGCCCCGCCCTCGCGATGGTCGACTCCGACAAGGGCATCACCAACCTGCACGTCCCCAGCGACGTCATCGTCGACGCCTCCATGCCTGCCATGATCCGCACCTCCGGTCACATGTGGGGCCCGGACGGCAACGAGGCCGACACCATCGCCGTCCTCCCGGACAGCAGCTACGCCGGTGTCTACCAGGTCGTCATCGACGACTGCCGTGCCAACGGCGCCTTCGACCCCGCCACCATGGGCTCGGTGCCCAACGTCGGTCTGATGGCGCAGAAGGCCGAGGAGTACGGCAGCCACGACAAGACCTTCGAGATCCCCGCCACCGGCACCGTGCGCGTCGTCGACGCGAGCGGCGCGGTCGTGCTGGAGCAGGTCGTCGGCGCCGGCGACATCTTCCGCATGTGCCAGACCAAGGATCTGCCGATCCAGGACTGGGTCAAGCTCGCCGTCACCCGCGCCCGTGCCACCGGCAACCCGGCCGTGTTCTGGCTGGACGAGACCCGCGCGCATGACGCCAACCTGATCGCCAAGGTGAAGACGTACCTCGCCGACCACGACACGGACGGCCTGGACATCTCCATCAAGTCCCCGGTCGAGGCCACCGCCTTCTCCCTGGAGCGCATCCGCCGCGGCGAGGACACCATCTCCGTCACCGGCAACGTGCTCCGTGACTACCTCACGGACCTCTTCCCGATCCTGGAGCTGGGCACCAGCGCCAAGATGCTCTCCGTGGTCCCGCTGATGAACGGCGGCGGCCTCTTCGAGACCGGCGCGGGCGGCTCGGCCCCCAAGCACGTCCAGCAGCTCGTCAAGGAGAACTACCTCCGCTGGGACAGCCTGGGCGAGTTCCTGGCTCTCGCGGTCAGCTTCGAGCACCTGGCCACCACCACGGACAACGCGCGGGCCCAGGTCCTCGCCGACACCCTGGACCGGGCCACGGGCACCTTCCTCAACGAGGACAAGTCCCCGAGCCGTCGCCTCGGCGGCATCGACAACCGCGGCAGCCACTTCTACCTGGCCCTCTACTGGGCGCAGGAGCTGGCGCAGCAGACCGACGACGCCAAGCTCGCCGAGGCGTTCGCGCCGCTCGCCAAGACCCTGTCCGAGCAGGAGGAGACCATCGTCGCCGAGCTCATCGCGGTGCAGGGCTCCCCGGCCGAGATCGGCGGCTACTTCCAGCCCGACCCGGCCAAGGCCGCGGCGGTCATGCGCCCGTCCGCCACGTTCAACAACGCGATCGCGTCCCTCGCCTGAGCTGACGTGAGCCGGGGGCGGCCACGCCGCCCCCGTCCGCGACCGCCCCGGCCGGCCCTGGTGCCGGCCGGGGCGGTTCGCGTGTGCGCGCCCCGAACGGATGGGATCGCGGAGCCGTGCGGGGGTTCGGAGCAATCCGGCGGCCTTCCGGTTCCGAATGAGGACCGTGAGGATCAACCGCACCGCCCTGACCCGCAACACCCTCGCCGCCCTGAGCGGACTGCTCGCCGGCTTCGCCGCGCTGACCGTCGCCGAACTCGTCTCGGCCGCCGTCAGACCCGAGGCGAGCCCCGTCACGGCGGTCGGTGGAGCCGCCATCGACCGGACGCCCACAGGGGTGAAGGACTGGGCGATCCGGACCTTCGGCGAGAACGACAAGATCGTCCTCCAGCTCGGCATCGTCGCCACGCTCGCCCTCTTCGCCGTCGCCGTCGGCCTCCTTGCGCTGCGCCACCGGCGTACGGGCTCCGCCGCCGTCCTGGTCTTCGGCGCGGTCGGCACGGCCGCCGCCGTCAGCAGGCCTGACTCCACCGGGTTCACCGACGGGCTGCCGTCCCTGGTCGGCGCGGTGGCCGGGGCGATCCTGCTGTACGTCCTCGTCGGCAGGCTCACCCGGCCGCGCGCGGTCGCCGGGGAGGAGGGCGAGAGCGGCTGGGACCGCCGGGGCTTCCTGATCGCCGCCACGGCCGCTGCCGCCGCCTCCACCGCCGCCGGAGCCGTCGGACGGGCGCTCAACAGCCGCAGCGCAAAGGACGCGGTCGCCTCCCGGGACGCGGTCCGGCTGCCCGCCCCGGCCTCGGCCGCACAGCCGATCCCGGCGGGAGCACAGCCGAGGGTGCGCGGCATCAGCTCGTTCACCACGCCCAACGACAAGTTCTACCGGGTCGACACCGCCCTCGTGATCCCCAAGGTCGACGCGAACAGCTGGCGGCTGCGCATCCACGGAAAGGGCGTACGCCGGGATCTGGAGTTCAGCTACCAGGACCTGCTGAACCGGCCGCTGATCGAGCGCGAGATCACCCTGTGCTGCGTCTCCAACGAGGTCGGCGGCCCCTACATCGGGCACGCCCGGTGGATCGGCGTCCGCCTGGCCGATCTGCTCAAGGAGGCCGGGGTGAAACCGCCGTCCCGGGGCGGCGAGGCGGACCAGATCATCGCCCGCTCGGTGGACGGCATGACGCTCGGCACCCCCGTCGAGGACGTCATGGACGGCCGGGACGCGATGCTCGCCGTCGGCATGAACGGCGAACCGCTGCCGTTCGTCAACGGGTTCCCCGTCCGGATGCTCGTGCCCGGACTGTACGGGTACGTTTCGGCCTGCAAGTGGATCGAGGACATCGAGCTCACCACGTTCGACGACTACGACGCGTACTGGGTGAAGCGCGACTGGGCCCGGGAGGCCCCGATCAAGACCCAGTCCCGCATCGACACCCCCAAGCCCTTCGGGCGCCCCGAGGCGGGCACGGTCATGGTCGCCGGGGTGGCGTGGGCCCAGCACCGGGGCATCGAGAAGGTCGAGATCCGGGTCGACGACGGCCCTTGGAAGCCCGCACAGCTCGCCGACCAGGCCACCGTCGACACCTGGCGCCAGTGGACCTACCCCTGGAAGGCGACCCCCGGCAGCCACACCCTCACCGTCCGCGCCACGGACGGGACGGGCGAGACGCAGACCGAGAAGCGCACGAAGACCGTCCCGGACGGGGCGAGCGGGTGGCACTCGGTGGTCGTCAGCGTCGACTGACCGTGACGGCCCTCACGGGAGGAGCACCTTCCCCAGGGCCTTCGTCAACCCGCTTACCGTCGGCGGTCGGAGACAGGCCGTCAGATACCCGTCCGGGCGTACGGCGAAGGCCGCTCCCTCGCCCGCCCCGTACTGGAGCGCGAACTCGCCCCGGCTGTCGTGGTGATGCGGGACGCCCGTCCACCGGTCCGGGGCGCCGGCGGGCAGGATCCGGTGCGTTTCCATCCGGCTGCCGGTCAACTCCCGAGCGGCGGAGGCGAGATCGACGGGCGTGTCGCCGGCCGGGTGGTCCCCGTACACCAGCAGCACGTGCCCGCGCCCACGCAGTACGTCGAAGAGGCGCACCGGGTGGGCGGCGATGTCCCCCGTGAGACCACCGCAGTCCGGAGCCCGGTCGCCCGGCCGCAGCGGGGCCGGGTCGTCCGGGGCCAGGGGCGTCACCAGCGGGCTGTCCCGGTAGTTGACCAGGAGCTGGGCCTCGCGCAGCAGCAGCGTCTCCCGGTCCGTCGGGTCCGCCTGCACCCCCTCGGCGGCATGCCGGACGGTCCGGCCCACCACCTCCTCGCCGACCGGATGCCGCTCCGCGTCGTACCCGGCCAGAACGTGCGGCCCCGCCGCGCCCTCGACGGCGAGCGCCAGCTTCCACGCCAGGTTGCAGGCGTCCTGGATCCCGGTGTTCATGCCCTGGGCACCGGTCGGGGGATGGATGTGCGCCGCGTCCCCGGCGACGAACACCCGGCCCTCCCCGTACCGGTCCACCAGCCGGTGGCTGATCCGGAACACCGACGACCAGCGCAGCGCGGACGCGGTGACCGGCTCCGGCGCCAGCCGGTCCAGGACCTTCTGGATGTCCGGGAGCGCGGGGGCCGTGCCGCCTTCCAGGCCGTGCGTCACCCCGTCACCGCCGCCCGCCGCCCCGGCCGCCTCCGCCTGCCGTGCGGCGGACAGCTCCGGCGGCACCAGCATCGACATCCGGTAGCGGCCGTTCCCCGGCAGCGGAATGCAGACCAGCAGATCGTCGATCGCCCCGTCCTCGCCGCGGTGCATCGAGCGCACCCCGTACCCGGCCGGCAGATCCCACCCCACCTCCACATCGGCGAGCATGTACTCCTCGGGGAACGCGCCGCCCTCGAAGGTGAGCCCGAGCCCCTTGCGGACCGCCGAGTGCGCCCCGTCGCAGCCCACCAGGAACCGCGAGCGGACCTCCACCTCGTCCCCGGACGTCGTCGTCAGCCGGCTGGTCACCCCGGCCTGATCCTGGGCGAACCCCACCAGCGCGGTCGACCGCTCGATCCCGGTGCCGTACCGCCCGAGGAACTCCTCCAGCAGGCGTTCCGTGTCGCACTGCGGCAGCGCGGCGAAGCCGTACGGCACCTCGGGCGGCAGGACCAGCTCGACCCGGCCCTGCTCGGCTCCGTTCAGATACGTCAGCTGCCCGCGCATCGGGACCGCCGCGTCCAGCACCTCCCGCACCAGGCCCATCCGGTCGAAGAGCTCCAGGGTGCGCGGCTGGATGCCCACCGCCTTGGCGTACGGCAGCCGGGCGGGCAGCCGGTCGACGATCCGGCAGGCCGTCCCCGCCCGCCGCAGCTCGGCGGCGAGCGTCAGGCCGACCGGGCCCGCGCCCACCACGAGGACGTCGGTCGATTCACTGCGTGCCACCGGGGTCTCCCGTCGTGGGCCCCCCGTGTACGGTCCCCTCCATCGTCCTGCCATCGGCGGCACCCGGCACCCGGGCGGCGCTCAGCCTCCCGCAGGCGGGGTCATCGCCCACCGGATGGTCCTGGTCAGGGCCTTCCCGGCGGGCCGAACGCAGATTTCCTCGACGCCCGGCACCCGGGGCAGCCGCAACGGCTCCCGGGCCCACGGCGGGAGCGAGGCCACGGCGTTCGCGGCGAGTACGGCGTACGGGGGACGGACCGGCCAGGGCAGCGGCGGGTGCAGAAGGATGAAGCGGGCCGCGTCCAGGGCCTCCCGGGTGGCGCGCAGCTCCGGGCGGTAGGCGGCGATGCGCTCCGCCAGCTCCGCCCGGTCGTGCGGCGGGTCGGGGATGCCGAGGGCGTGGGCCACCGTCGCCATGTCGTGGATGTACCCGTCGCACCCGGCACCGTCCAGCGGCCGTGCCCCGTACCGCTGATGGGCGCGGAGGAAGCTGTCCACCTCGGCGACGTGCACCCAGCCCAGGAGATGCGGATCGGCCGCGTGGTAGGGCTCCCCGGAGGACGCGGTCCCGCGCACCCGCTCGTGCACGGACCGCACGCGGTCCACCGCCTCCTGGGCGTGCTCGGCCGTCCCGAACGTGGTCACCGCGAGAAACGTGCTGGTCCGCTGGAGCCGCCCCCAGGGGTCGCCCTTGAAGCCCGAGTGGCCCGCGACGGCGGCCATGGCGAGGGGGTGCAGCGACTGGAGGAGCAGGGCGCGCAGCCCGCCGATGAACATGGACGCGTCCCCGTGCACCCGGCGCACCGGCCGGTCCGGGCCGAACCAGCGGGGGCCGGGGGTCTGGTGGATCCGGGCGCGGTTCTCCGGCCCGGAAGGCCCCGCCACCCGGGCGAACAGACTCCTGCCGAGTCGTTCCCGTACTCCGGAGCCGGACGCCGCCTTGTCCATACGACCCAGTATGCGGTGACGCCCGCCCGCCCAGGGAGCCTTACGGCACCCGTGCCGTCCACTCCGGCGTGGCGAACTTGGTCCGTACGAGTTCCTCGGCGCGGGCCAGCTCGGCGTCGGTCACGCGTCCGGTGGTCAGGCCGTGGCGTTTGCGGAACGAGTCGATCATCCGCTCGATCACCACCTGGCGCGGCAGTCCGGTCTGCCGCCGCAGCGGGTCCACGCGCTTCTTCGCCGACCGGGTGCCCTTGTCCGACATCTTCTCCTTGCCGATGCGGAGCACCTCCAGCATCTTGTCGGCGTCGATGTCGTACGCCATGGTCACGTGGTGCAGCACGGCCCCCGGTCCGCCGTCCGGCCCGACCACCCGCTTCTGCGCGGCCCCCGCGATCTTGCCGACCTCGGTGGCGATGTCGTTCAGCGGCTGGTACCAGGCCTTGATGCCCATGTCCGCGAGGGCTTCCAGGACCCAGTCGTCCAGATAGGCGTAACTGTCGGCGAAGGACAGCCCCGACACGAGCGCCTGCGGCACGGCGAGCGAGTACGTGATGGTCGAGCTGGGCTCGGCGAACATCGCGCCGCCGCCCGAGATCCGGCGTACGACGTCGACACCGTGCCGCTCCACGCCCGCCGGGTCCACCTCGTTGCGCAGCGACTGGAAGCTGCCGATGATCACGGCGGGGAGTCCCACTCCCAGACCCGCAGGGTCGGAGGCCGCAGCCCCGCCGCCACCTCGGCGGTGATCACCTCGTCCAGCGCCATGTGCAGCGCGGGAGACTGGGGCGCGTCGTGGATCAGCTGCCAGTCGTAGTCGCTCCACTCCGTGGCCTGCGCCAGCGCCCGGCGTACGGCGACGGCGACGCCCTCCGCGCTCAGTCCCAGCATCACCGTGGAGTCGGGCAGCGCCGCCTCGATCCGGGCCGCGAGCCCGGCGGTGTCCGTGTGGGTGGGGGCGCCCTCCAGCGCCGCGTCGATCGCGAGGATCGCCTCGTCCGGTTCGAGGAAGAAGTCCCCGGCGACCCGGACGTTCCGCAGCGCCCCGCCCGCCACCTCCAGGTCCACCACGACCAGCTTGCCGCCGGGAACCTTGTACTCACCGTGCACAGCGCCGCCTCCAGCTCTCTCCGATGACCCGGCTCGCCGCATGGAGCCGGACACAACCGGATACAACGCTCATCGCGGAGTGAATCATCCCGGTACCCGACCCGCGCCGGTCTTCGCGGCGGCGCGGGTCGGCGGTGGATTCACCGGCGTGGCGGGTCGGTGTCGCCGCGTACCGAGGGCGGGCTCAGCGGCGTGGCGGTTCCGTGTCGCCGCGCACCGAGGGCGGGCTCAGCGGTGCGTGAACTCCGCAGGGCGCTTCTCGGTGAACGCCTTCATGCCCTCCTTCTGGTCGGCCGTCGCGAACACCGCGTGGAACAGGCGGCGTTCGAAGCGCACCCCTCCGCGAGCGTCGTCTCGAAGGCCCGGTTCACCGCCTCCTTCGCCATCATCGCCACCGGCGCAGACATGCCCGAGACCGTTCCCGCGACCGCGAGCGCCTCCTCCAGCAGATCCGCGTCCGGCACGATCCGGGAGACGAGCCCGGCCCGCTCCGCCTCCTCGGCGTCCATGTTCCGGCCGGTCAGGCAGAGGTCCATCGCCTTGGCCTTGCCGACCGCCCGGGTCAGTCGCTGGGAGCCGCCGATGCCCGGGATCACCCCGAGCCGGATCTCCGGCTGCCCGAAGACCGCCGACTCCGAGGCGATCACCAGGTCGCACAGCATGGCCAACTCACAGCCTCCTCCCAGGGCGTAGCCCCGTACGGCGGCGATCGTCGGGGTGCGGAGCTGACCGAGCCGGTCCCAGGCGGTGAACCAGTCGCTGAGGTACATGTCCATGTAGCTCTGCGGCTGCATCTCCTTGATGTCCGCCCCGGCCGCGAACGCCTTCTCCCCGCTGCCGGTGATGACGATGCAGCCGACGTCCGGGTCGCGGTCGAGCGCCTCCGTGGCCTCGACGGTCTCCCGCATGACGTCCAGGCTCAGCGCGTTGAGCGCCTTGGGGCGGTTCAGGGTGAGCAGGGCGGTACGGCCCCGACGCTCGACGAGGATGGTGCTGTACGGGCCCGGGGTGGACGCGTGGTCCTTGTTGTCGCTCACGGGGTGGCGCCCTTCTCTGTGCCGGCGGTGGTGGCGGAAGCGGCCCGGATGGCCCGGACGATCCCGGAGAAGTCCTGGTCCGCCCCGCCGCCCTCCGCGAACCTGGCGTACAACTCAGCTGCTCGAAGCCCCAGTTCGGCATCGACCCCGCCCGCGCGCACCGCGTTGGCGGCCAGCCCGAGATCCTTCGCCATGAGCGGGGCGGCGAACCCCGGGCGGTAGTCGCGGTTGGCGGGGCTGCCCGGGACCGGGCCCGGGACCGGGCAGTTGACGGTCAGCGCCCAGCACTGGCCCGACGCCGCCGACGCCACGTCGAACAGCGCCTGGTCGGAGAGGCCGAGGCTCTCGGCGAGGACGAACGCCTCGCTCACGGCGATCATCGAGACGCCGAGGATCATGTTGTTGCAGATCTTCGCGGCCTGCCCGGCGCCCGCCGCCCCGCAGTGCACCGCCTTCTTCCCCATCACCGACAGCAGCGGTTCGGCCTCCGCGAAAGCGGCCTGCTCGCCCCCGGCCATGAAGGTGAGCGTGCCTGCCTCGGCCCCGACCACCCCGCCGGAGACCGGGGCGTCCAGGGAGCGGTGACCCGCCGCCGAGGCCGCCGCGTGGGCGGCCCGGGAGTCCGCCACATCGATGGTCGAGCAGTCGACGAACAACGTGTCCGGCCGGGCGGCGGCGAGCAGCCCCTCCGGTCCGTACAGGGAGAGGACGTGGTGGCCCGCGGGCAGCATCGTGATCACCACATCGGCGACCGCGGCGGCCTCGGCGGCGCTCGCCGCCCGCTCCACCCCCTCGCCGCGGCATCCGCCAGGGCGGACTCGACGAGATCGTGGCCGAGCACCCGGTGTCCGGCGCGGACGAGGTTGGCGGCCATCGGGCCGCCCATGTGGCCCAGTCCGATGAAGGCGACGGTCGTGGTCACCAGGGCACCTCCTGCGGTGAGTCGGGTACGGCGAGGGACAGCCCCTCGTCGCCGGTCGGTGCGAAGTACCGGGCCACGTCCGCGTCCGTGACCTCCACGAGCGTGCCGGGCGACCACCGGGGCGTCCGGTCCTTGTCGATCACCTGGGCCCGGATGCCCTCCACCAGGTCGGGGGAGGAGAGGGCGGCGCTGGAGACGCGGTACTCCTGCTCCAGAACCTCTTCCAGCGGGCCGAGTTCGCGGGCCCGGCGCAGCGCGGCGAGGGTGACCTTCAGCGCGGTGGGGGAGCGGCCGAGGACCGTGGCGGCCGCCTCCTGGGCCGCCGGGACGCCGGAGGCGAGCAGCCGCTCCACGACCTCCTCGACCGTGTCGGCGGCGTAACAGTGTTCGATCCAGGGCCGGTTGTCCTCCAGCAGCCCAGGCGGTGCTTCCCGGACATGGCGGTGCAGCACCTGGGGGACCGCCTCCGTCCGCAGCGCGGCGAGGAACGCGGGCAGCTCGTCCGCCGGGACGAAGTGGTCGGCGAGCCCGCACAGCAGCGCGTCCCGGGCCCCCACCACCGCGCCCGTCAGGGCGAGATGGGTGCCCAGCTCCCCGGGGGCCAGCGCCAGCAGATACGTCCCGCCGACATCCGGCACGAAGCCGATCCCGGTCTCCGGCATGGCCACCTTGGACCGCTCGGTGACGATCCGGACGCTGCCGTGCGCCGAGACGCCGACCCCGCCGCCCATCACGATGCCGTCCATGACCGCCACGTACGGCTTCGGGTAGCGGGCGATCCGGGCGTTGAGCCGGTACTCGTCGCGCCAGAACGCCACCGACGCCTTCCCGCCCACGCGGGCGTCCTCGTGGATGGACCGGATGTCGCCGCCCGCGCACAGGCCGCGCTCACCAGCCCCGGTGATGACGACCGCCGCCACCTCGGGGTCGTGCTCCCACCGGTCGAGCGCCGCCGTGATCGTCTCCACCATCGGGTGGGTGAGGGCATTCAGCGCCTTCGGGCGGTTCAGGGTCACCACCCCCGTACGCCCCTCGGTGTGCACGAGCACGTGCTCCTCGGTCATCGCAGGGCTCCCGTCAGGCTCCGGGCCACCATGACGCGCATGATCTCGTTGGTCCCTTCCAGGATCTGGTGGACCCGCAGGTCCCGGACGATCTTCTCGATGCCGTACTCGGCCAGATAGCCGTAGCCGCCGTGGAGTTGGAGCGCCCGATCGGCCACCGAGTAGCCGGTGTCCGTCGCGAAGTGCTTGGCCATCGCGCACAACTGCGGGGCGCCGGCGGTGTTCCGGTCGAGCGCCTCGGCGGCCTGCCGCACCAGGGCCCGGGCGGCGGCCAGTTCGGTCGCCATGTCGGCCAGCCGGAACTGCAGCGCCTGCGCGTCCAGCAGCCGGCCGCCGAACGCCTCCCGGTCCGCGAGGTGGGCCAGGCTGCGGTCCAGGGCGTTCTGCGCACCGCCCAACGAGCAGGCGGCGATGCCGAGCCGGCCGCCGTTCAGCCCGTTCATCGCGATGCGGAAGCCGCCGCCCTCCTCGCCGAGCAGCCGGTCGGCCGGGATGCGCACCCCGTCCAGCAGGACCTGCCGGGTGGGCTGCGCGTTCCACCCCATCTTCTTCTCGTTGGCCCCGAACGACAGCCCGGGATCGTCCCGCTCGACGACGAACGCGGAGATGCCGCGCGGTCCGTCCTCGCCGGTGCGGGCCAGCACGATGTAGACGTGCGAGGCGCCCGCCCCCGAGATGAACTGCTTCGTCCCCGTCAGCACGTAGTGGTCGCCGTCGCGCACCGCGCGGGTGCGCAGCGCCGCCGCGTCCGACCCGGCGCCCGGCTCGGTCAGGCAGTAGCTGCCGAGCCGTTCCATGGTGCAGAGCCCCGGCAGATAGCGGGCCCGCTGGTCCTCGGTCCCGTAACGGTCGATCATCCAGCCGACCATGTTGTGGATGGACAGGTAGCCCGCGATGGACGGACATCCGGTGGCCAGGGCCTCGAAGACGAGGACCCCGTCGGAGCGGGAGAGCCCGGACCCGCCGAGGTCTTCCCGTACGTAGACACCGCCGAGGCCGAGGCCCGCCGCCTTGCGCAGGACGTCGACGGGGAAGTGCTTGTCCTGGTCCCAGGCCACGGCGTGCGGGGACAGGTGTTCCTGGGCGAAGTCGAGGGTCGTCTCGACGACCGCGAACTGGTCGTCGGTGAGGAGCGTGGTCACGGTGCTCATCCCATGGTCGGAATCGTGAAGCTCGCGCCGTCCCGGATTCCCGAGGCGGGCCAGCGCGAAGTGACGGTCTTGGTACGGGTGTAGAAGCGGATGGCGTCCGGGCCGTGCTGGTTCAGGTCGCCGAAGCCGGACCGCTTCCACCCGCCGAACGTGTGGTACGCCACCGGCACCGGGATCGGCACGTTGACGCCGACCATGCCGGTGTCGACGCGGCGCGTGAAGTCGCGGGCGGTGTCGCCGTCGCGGGTGAAGAGCGCGACGCCGTTGCCGTACGGATGCTCCGAGGGCAGCCGCAGCGCCTCCTCGTAGTCCGCCGCACGGACCACGCACACCACCGGGCCGAAGATCTCCTCCTGGTAGATCCGCATGTCCGGAGTGACCCGGTCGAAGAGGGAAGCGCCCGTGAAGTAGCCGTCCTCATGGCCCTCCAGGGAGAAGTCCCGCCCGTCCAAGACCAGTTCGGCGCCCTCCTCGACGCCGAGGCCGACATACCCGCGGACCCGGTCCACCGCGTCCCGGCCCACCAGCGGCCCGAAGTCGGCGTCCGGGTCGTCCGAGCGGCCGATCCGCAGCTCGGCGATCCGCTCGGTGAGCTTGGCGACCAGCGCGTCGGCGGTGGCCTCGCCGACCGGCACGGCCACCGAGATCGCCATGCACCGCTCGCCCGCCGAGCCGTACCCGGCGCCGATCAGCGCGTCCACCGCCTGGTCCAGGTCGGCGTCCGGCATCACGATCATGTGGTTCTTCGCCCCGCCGAAACACTGCGCCCGCTTGCCGTGGGCGGCGGCGGTGGCGTAGATGTGCGCGGCGATCGGCGTCGAGCCGACGAAGCCGAGCGCCTTGACGCGCGGGTCCTCCAGCAGGGTGTCCACGGCCTCCTTGCCGCCGTTGACGACATTGAGGACGCCGGGCGGAAGACCCGCTTCCAGGAACAGTTCGGCCAGCCGCAGCGGCACCGACGGGTCGCGCTCGGACGGCTTGAGAATGAAGGCGTTACCGCAGGCCAGAGCCGGTGCTGCCTTCCACAGCGGGATCATCGCCGGGAAGTTGAACGGGGTGATGCCCGCCACCACGCCGAGCGGCCGGCGCAGCGAGTGGACGTCGATCCCGGCGCCCGCGTTGTCGCTGAACTCGCCCTTCAGCAGATGGGGGACGCCCGCGGCGAACTCCACCACGTCCAGTCCGCGCGCGATGTCGCCGTGCGCGTCGGCGACGGTCTTGCCGTGCTCGGAGGAGAGCAGCCGGGCCAGGGAGTCCTTCTCCTTCTCCACCAGCTGGAGGAAGCGCAGCAGCACGCGGGCGCGCCGCTGCGGATTCCACTCGCCCCACGCGCGCTGCGCCTCGACGGCGTCGGCGATCGCCGCCTCGGTCTCGGCCCGGTCGGCCAGCGGAACCCGGGCCTGCACCCGGCCGGTGTTGGGATCGAAGACATCGCCGAAGCCGCCCGAGGTGCCGGACGTGTGCTTGCCGCCGATGAAATGGGTGAGCTCGCGGACCATGGAGACCTGCTCTCGTCGGTGAGATCGTCAGGAGAGATCCGGGAATGGCGCACGGCTGCCACCGGCCCACGCACCGGTCGGGTGCACGGGGGCGCGGAAGGGCTGCCGCCGAGAGGGGACGCGAAGGGCGGAGGCCGTCAGGGGGCGGGGAGAACCGCTCGCCGGGACGTGCCTGCGGGGCCGTGGGTGCGGACCGGTGCCATGCGTGTCTGCTCCATCCTCGTGGAAACACGGAACAACCCGCGGCCGGTATCCTGACTCCCGGATCGACGCCCGTCCCCCTGCCTTCCCGACGGCTGCTGCACCGTCAGTGGCGTGTCCTGCGAGGACGGACTCCCCGGTCACAGTGGCGGGACCGCGCCGGAATCACACCGGCTTCCCTGACACCACGGGCCTTGAGGGCGATCAGCTGCACACCGACCACCCCGCTGCTCACGAACATATAGTTGGACGTCCTAGTAAGTCCACCCCACCCAGGGCATGTCTGACAGACAGGCCCTCGCCCCTGGCATGATCGGCCGACATGGCAGACAAGACAGGCATGGCAGATGCCGGCGAGGCCCCCCGGCACATCCTCGTCATCGGCATGGGCGCCGGCGACCCCGACCACCTGACCCTCGCCGCGGTGAAGGCCATGCGCCGGGCCGACGTCTTCTTCGTGCTCGGCAAGGGCAAGGAGAAGGAGTCCCTGACCCGGCTGCGCCGCGACATCCTCGACGAACACCTCACCGGCCCCTACCGCGTGGTGGAGGCCGGTGACCCGTGGCGCGACCGCACCCAGGACGATGCCGCGCGCTACACCTCGGCCGTGCACGACTGGCGCCACCGCCGCGCCGACATCTGCGAACGCCTGATCATCGAGGAGCTCGCGCCGGGGCAGTGCGGTGCCTTCCTGGTGTGGGGCGACCCGGCCCTGTACGACAGCACGCTCGCGATCCTCGACGACATCCGGGGGCGCGGCACGGTGGAATTCGGCCACGCGGTGATCCCCGGCATCAGCAGCGTCTCCGCCCTCGCCGCCCGGCACCGCGTCACCCTGAACCAGGTGGGCCGCCCCATCCACATCACCCCCGGCAGACGGCTGGCCCAGGGCTTCCCCGAGGACGACGGCGACATCGTCGTGATGCTCGACGGCCACGAGACCTTCACCCGTCTGACGGGCCGGGGCCTGTGGATCCACTGGGGCGCGTACATCGGCACCCCCGACGAGATCCTGGTCTCCGGCCCGCTCGACGAGGTGGCGGACGAGATCAGCCGCCTGCGCGCGGAAGCCCGCGAACGGCACGGCTGGATCATGGACACCTATCTGCTGCGGCAGGCGCCGCGCGGCGAGGCGGCGGCGGGCGGCGGGGCGGCGGCGGGCCGCCCGGCGGACGGCGCGGACGGTTCGGTGGGCGGCCCGCTCGGCTGACCGGCCGGGGTCAGCGCCGGGACTCGTGTTCCCGGATGACGCCCAGTCCATGGCCGAGGCTCGGGCACTCGGCGCTCAGGTCGTCACCCCGCACCAGGTAGTTGTCGACCCGGCCGTCCGTCGGCCGCTCGACCGCGCGGTACTGCGTGCCGTTCACGGTGATCGTCCAGTCGTCGCCGTCCTGGGCCCACCCAACTGTCTTCTTCATATGACGTTTTCCGTTCCTCGATCGGCCCTGCCGGGGATCGGCAGGGCCGTGTAGTGGGAAGAAGAACGGCTTGTGACGCTCCGTGGTTCCGCATTCCCCTACGCCATTCGGTTACATCTGGGTCACTGCCTCCGCACAGTCGAGACGAGCGACCTGACCGACGGTCAGGGAGCGGATGGCGAACAGCGGAACGGTCGGGGAACCCCTGATTCATGCCACCGTGCTCGCCGGGACGGCCGCGCTCGCCCTCGTCCCCGCCGCTTCGCTGCCGGGCGCGCACCGGCGCAGCGGACCGCCTCCGGGCGATACGGGCCACGGACGGCCGGAAAGGGCCGCTCCGTGTCTCACATCACCGTCCGAAGTGTGAACAACGGTGTGCGCCCGGCGGCCGTCCGCTTAGTCTGACCGGTGCAGCTGGTTCGCCCTGTCCGCCAGACAGGGTGTCGTAAGAGGGAACCCGGTGGGAATCCGGGACTGCCCCGCAGCGGTGAGTGGGAACGACCGCCGTCATACGCACTGGGCCCGACCGGGTCTGGGAAGCGACGGCCATTAGGTGTCTGCCCCGGCAGGCGTGCCCGCGAGTCCGAAGACCTGCCCGTTGCCCGCACGCGACCGTTCGCGTGCGGAGATCTCGGTGACCTCGTGGGCGGGTCGGCGGAACCATCAGGTGGACGGGCACGGTTCGACGTGGCCCGGAGTCCGCCCGATGCGTCATCCCTTCGCGTCCGCGTCCCGTCCCGGGATCTGCACCGCAGACACGCTCGCGAAGGAGAGTCACGTGACAGCGAAGCCCGCAGCCGCGGCAGCACGGGCCACCGTGTACGGCTACCCCCGCCAGGGTCAGAACCGTGAACTGAAGAAGGCCATCGAGGGCTACTGGAAGGGCCGCGTCACCGCCGACGCCCTCCGGCAGACCGCCGCGGACCTGCGCCGCGCAACGTGGCAGCAGCTCGCCGAGGCCGGCGTCCACGAAGTGCCGACCGGTGATTTCTCGTACTACGACCATGTCCTGGACACCAGCGTCATGGTCGGCGCTGTCCCCGAGCGGCACCGTGACGCGGTCCGCGCCGACGCCCTCGACGGCTACTTCGCCATGGCCCGCGGCACGCAGGACGTCGCGCCGCTGGAGATGACCAAGTGGTTCGACACCAACTACCACTACCTGGTACCCGAGTTGGGCCCGGACGCGGTGTTCACCGCCGACTCCGCCAAGCAGGTCGCCGAGTTCAGGGAGGCCCTCGCGCTCGGTCACACCCCGCGCCCGGTCCTCGTCGGCCCCGTCACCTACCTCCTGCTCGCGAAGGCGGCCCCCGATGTGGCCGCCGACTTCGAGCCGCTGACCCTGCTGGACCGGCTGCTGCCGGTGTACGTCGAAGTCCTCGCCGACCTGCGTGCGGCGGGGGCGGAGTGGGTGCAGCTGGACGAGCCCGCTCTCGTGCAGGACCGCACGCCGGCCGAGCTGAACGCCGCCGCCCGTGCCTACCGCGACCTCGGCGGCCTCACCGACCGGCCCAAGCTGCTGGTCGCCTCCTACTTCGGGCGGCTCGGCGAGGCGCTGCCGGTCCTGGCCAAGGCCCCCGTCGACGGGCTCGCGCTCGACTTCACCGAGACCGGCGCGGGCAACCTCGACGACCTCGCGGCCGCCGGTGGGCTGCCCGGCAAGCGGCTGGTCGCCGGTGTCGTCAACGGCCGCAACATCTGGATCAACGATTACGAGAAGTCCCTCGCCACCCTCGGCACGCTGCTCGGCCTCGCCGACCGGGTCGATGTCTCCGCCTCCTGCTCCCTGCTGCACGTCCCGCTGGACGCGAGGGCCGAGCACGACATCGACCCGCAGATCGCCCGCTGGCTCGCCTTCGCGAAGCAGAAGACCGAGGAGATCGTCGTCCTGGCCCGCGGTCTGGCCTCCGGCACGGACGCCATCGCGGCCGAACTCGCCGCCAACCGGGCCGACCTGGCCTCCCGCACCGATGCCGCGATCACCCGTGACCCGGCCGTACGCGCCCGTACGGCGGCCATCACCGACGCGGACGGCCGCCGCTCCCAGCCGTACGCCGAGCGGACGCTCGCCCAGCGGGCGCACCTCGGGCTGCCGCCGCTGCCGACCACCACCATCGGCTCGTTCCCGCAGACCACCGAACTGCGCACCGCGCGGGCCGACCTGCGTGCGGGGCGGATCGACGAAGCCGGGTACGAGGAGCGCATCAAGGACGAGATCCGCGAGGTCCTCTCCTTCCAGGAGAAGGCCGGGATCGACGTCCTCGTGCACGGCGAGCCCGAACGCAACGACATGGTGCAGTACTTCGCCGAACAGCTCACGGGCTACCTCGCCACCCAGCACGGCTGGGTCCAGTCCTACGGCACCCGCTACGTCCGCCCGCCGGTCCTGGCCGGGGACATCTCGCGCCCCGAGCCGATGACGGTGCGGTGGACCGCGTACGCGCAGTCGCTCACCGACCGCCCGGTCAAGGGGATGCTCACCGGGCCGGTCACCATGCTCGCCTGGTCCTTCGTCCGCGACGACCAGCCGCTCGGCGAGACCGCCCGCCAGGTCGCCCTCGCCCTGCGCGACGAGGTGGGCGACCTGGAGGCGAACGGCACGTCGGTGATCCAGGTCGACGAACCCGCGCTGCGCGAAACGCTCCCGCTGCGCGCCGCCGACCACGCCGCCTACCTTCAGTGGGCGACGGAGTCCTTCCGGCTGAGCACCAGCGGGGTGCGGCCGGAGACCCAGATCCACACCCACATGTGCTACGCCGAGTTCGGTGACATCGTCCAGGCCATCGACGACCTCGACGCCGACGTGATCAGCCTGGAAGCCGCCCGCTCCCACATGCAGGTCGCCCGCGAACTGGCCGCCCACGGCTACCCGCGCGAGGCCGGCCCCGGCGTCTACGACATCCACTCGCCCCGCATCCCCAGCACCGAGGAGGCAGCGACCCTGCTGCGCAAGGGACTTGAGGCCATCCCGGCGACCCGCCTGTGGGTGAACCCCGACTGCGGCCTGAAGACCCGCGGCTGGCCCGAGACCCGGGCCTCCCTGGAGAACCTGGTCGCCGCCGCGCGGGAGATCCGCGCGGAGCTGCCCACCGAAGCGGCGTGATCCGGGCCCGGTGCGGGAGCGGCGACCGCCGCTCCCGCACCGGGCCGCACCGTCCGTCCCGGTGCGTGTCCGAGCCCGCTGATAGCGTGCCGCTTCCGGATCGAAGATCACGAAAGGGCGGGACGCGTGCGGGAAGTGACATGTCATGAGGTGGACCCCCGGCGCCTGGACGAGGCGTCGGAAGGCATCGTGGGGCGGACGGCGGGGCGGTGGCACCGGATGCGCTACGACGACCCGGCCCCGCGGCGCATGCGCGAACTCGCCGAGGAGCTGTTCGACCATGTCGCCGCACGCATCGCGCAGGGGGCCGCGCTCGACGACGTCGCGCGCTCCGCGCTGCGCACGGCGGCGGAGTCCCGCCTGGGGGAGATGAGCGTCGGCTGCTTCCCCGGCGGTGACCAGGAGATCCTCTTCCCGCTGATCGGGGAGAGCCTCAGCACCGAGGACATATCCTTCGGCGATGTCGTCGCTTCCTCGCGGGAGCAGGCCCCGTCGGCCCGCACCTGGCTCGACCTCTTCGCTGCCTGTCTGGTGAGCGGTCTCGTGTTGGACGGGGGAGGGTGATCGGACTGCTGCTGCGGAGCGACTACGCGCCCGCGATCCGCCAAGGAGTGCCGTACTCCTCGCTCACCTCGGCATCGGCCCCGGCGGACCTCGCCGCGATGGACGCCCTGTGCCTGTATCTGACCGAGGCGGCCGGGCACCAGCCCCGCCACTGGCCCATGGTGACCCTGCGCAAGCCCGATGACGCCGAGCGGGCACAGGCGGCCGCCGCACTGGACGCCGCAGACGCGCCCACCTCCGATCATCGCCTGCTGCGCGTGCTCCTGGACGACCGACAGGGCGCGTTCGAGGAAGCGTTGGCGGACCGGCTCGATGCCTACCGGGAGAGCGTGGGACCCGCTCCCGCGCCCCGCAGCCTGCTGCCGCTCGACACCCTCGCCCTGGCCGCGCTCGCCGTTCAGGTGCACGGATGGGAACTGGGCGTCCGCTCCGGTTATCTGCCGGCCGAGCTGCTGGGCTCCCCGGACACACTGCGCCGGGCGGCGGAGCCGGAGCCGGACAACTTGGGCTCCTGGTACGCGAAGTAGCCTCCCTGGGCAGGTGGATCGCGCGTCATCCGCACCCGCGAAGTTAGGTTAGCCTAACCACCGAGCCCCGTGGTGGATCTTCCCACCTCCGGACTCGGCCCCGCGCGGCCCCCGCTTCCGTACGACCTGTCCGCACCACGACCGAAGGTCCTCGCCATGCCGCCTGCTCCGCTCCCGACCTCCGGTGAACCCTCCGTGGAACGCGAGGGGTTGGGGCCGAGCGTCGGTATGCCGTCGAGTCCCGGCGCCGAAGGCGTACGGGGTGGGCTCGTCGCGGGCGGTGCGCAGGGGCCGGAGCGTCTGCGGCCGCTCACCACCCTCGTCCTGGACGCCCTGGCGGACGCCGCCCCGGCCCGGGGCGGGCCGCTGCCCGCCGGAGGGCCCGAGGCCGTGGAGCAGAACACGCGCGCCCTCTGCTCCCCGGTCCTGCCGGAGGAGGGCGTCGGCCCCGAGGCCGCGCTCGGGGACGTCGTGCGCGCGGTGGCGGAAGGGGCGGCGGACCCGGCCGACCCCGGCTGCGTCGCCCATCTGCACTGCCCGCCGCTCGCCGTGGCCGTCGCGGCGGAGCTGGCGGGGGCCGCCCTCAACCCCTCCATGGACTCCTGGGACCAGGCGCCCGCCGCCGGGGTGATCGAGGATCTGACCACGGCCGCCCTGGCCCGGCTCGTCCACCCGACGGCTCCCGCCCCCGACGCGCTCATCACCAGCGGCGGCACCGAGTCCAACCTGGTCGCCCTGCTCCTCGCCCGGGAACATGCGGCGGGCGGGCCACTGCGCGTGGTGACCGGTGCCAACGCCCACCACAGCGTTCACCGCGCCGCCTGGATGCTCGGCCTGCCCGCCCCGACGGTCGTCGCCTGCGACAAGGGCCGGATCGACCCGGCCGCCCTCGACCGTGCCCTGACCGGGCTCGCCGGATCGCCGCTCCTGGTCGTCGCCACCGCCGGGACCACCGACGAGGGGCGCATCGACCCGCTCCCGGAGATCGCCCGCATCGCCGAACGGCACACCGCCCAGCTCCATGTCGATGCCGCGTACGGTGGTCCGCTGCTGTTCAGCGAGCGTCTGGCTCCTCGGCTCGCGGGTCTGGAGCACGCCGCCACCGTCACGTTCGACCTGCACAAGCTCGGCTGGCAGCCGGTCGCTGCCGGGGTGCTGGCCGTCGCCGACGCCGCGATGCTCGCCCCGCTGTCCCTGCGCGCCGACTACCTCAACGCCGACGACGACACCGAGGCCGGGCTCCCGGACCTGCTGGGCCGCTCGATCCGCACCACCCGACGCCCCGACGCCCTGAAGATGGCGGTCACCTTCCGGGCCCTCGGACGGCGGGGACTGGGGACACTGGTCGAGCACTGTGTAGGCACGGCTGAGGAATTCGGCCGGGCCGTCCACGCGCACCCCCGGCTCCGCCTGCGTCCCGGCGGAATCGGGATCAGCACCGTGCTGTTCCGCCCCGCCGCGGCCGACGCGCTGCCCGACGAAGCGGGCGACGCCGTGGTCGCAGCGGTCCGCCGCACACTGCTCGCCGAGGGGCGCGCCGTCCTGGGCAGGGCGGTGGCGGAGGACGCCGACGGCCGCAGCCGCCTCTGGCTGAAGGCCACCCTGCTGCACCCGGACGCCGCGGCGTCCGATCTGCTCCCGCTGCTCGACCTCGTCACGGCGGCGGCGGACCGGGCCGTCAGGGAACCGGCCGCGGACCATGGCGTGAGCGAAGCACCGGCGGCCGACGATACCGAGGCCCCCGAGACGGAAAGGCTGTCGCCATGACGTCGACGATGCGCACGACTCGCCCGGGACCGACCCCCGCCGCACCCGCGACCCCCGCCGGAGGAACCCGATGACACCCGGACCGCGCACGCCGCCCCTCGATCTGCTGGGGGTGGGGGCAGGGCCCTTCAATCTCTCCCTCGCCGCACTGGCCGACGGCGTTCCCGGGTTGCGCACCGCCTTTCACGAGCAGCGTGCCGCGTTCCACTGGCACCCCGGGCTGCTCATCGAGGGCGCGACCCTGCAAGTGCCCTTCCTGGCCGACCTCGTGAGCCTCGTCGAGCCCACCAGCCCCTGGTCGTACCTCAATTACATCAAGATCCGTCGCAGGCTCTTCCCGTTCTACTTCGCCGAGCGCTTCCACATCCACCGCTCCGAGTTCGACAACTATCTGCGCTGGGTGAGCACCGAACTGCCCTCCACCCGTTTCGGCCACCGCGTCGACACGGTCGCCTGGGACCCCGGACAGGGCGCGTTCGCCGTGGAGTTCACCCGGCTCGGCCCCGACGGGGAGACGCTCACCAGCGGGCTGGCCCACGCCCGTAACCTCGCCCTCGGCGTCGGCACGGCACCCCATGTCCCCGAACCTCTGCGGGAGCTGGTCCGGGACCCTGCCGCCGTCGCGCTGCATTCGGCGGACTACCTCGCCCAGCGGGACCGGCTGCTGGCCGCCCGCCACATCACCGTCGTCGGCTCGGGCCAGTCGGGCGCCGAAGTCCTGCTGGACCTGCTGCGCTTCCGGCCCGAGGGAGCGGAGGGGCTGACCTGGCTGGCCCGTACGCCGGCCTTCGCTCCCATGGAGTACAGCAAGATCGGCCTGGAGCAGTTCACCCCCGACTACACCCGCTACTTCCACGGCCTTCCGCAGGCCACCCGGGACCGGCTGCTGCCCCGCCAGTGGCAGCTGTACAAGGGCGTCAGCGGGGACACGCTCGGGGACATCCACGACGAGCTGTACCGGCGCAGCCTCGGCGGCGACTGGCCCGACGTCACGCTCACGCCCGGCATCGAGGTCACCGGAGCCGCCACCACGGGCGCGGGGAGGATCGAACTGAGCGTCGAGCACGGCCAGCAGGAGACGCGGGGCCGACTCGTCACGGACGCCGTCGTGCTCGCCACCGGCTACCGGGAGCGGCCGGTCGACCAGCTGCTCGCGGCCCTCGACCCGTACGTCGTCCGTGACGAGGCCGGGCGTCCGCAGGTCGACGCGGCCCAACGGCTCGTGCTCGCACCGGAGATCGCCGGTTCCGTCTTCGTGCAGAACGCCGAACGGCACACGCACGGCGTCGGCACACCGGACCTGGGCCTGGCCGCCTGGCGGTCCGCCGTCATCGTCAACGCGCTGACGGGCAAGGAGTTCTACCCGCTGCCGGAGCGCACGGCCTTCACCACCTTCGGCCTCGGCACGCAGGACCGGTACGGCCGGGACCCGGGCGACCGGGACCCGTCGGCACGTACGGCCGAAGAACGACACTGACAGAACGCGGCGGGGCCCACGGTGTGAAGTTCACCGTGGGCCCCGCCGCGTCCGGGTACCAGGAGGTCAGCCCTTGCGGGTGGTGATCTCCTCGGTGAGCTGGGGAACGACGGTGAAGAGGTCGCCGATCACGCCGTAGTCGACGAGTTCGAAGATCGGGGCCTCGGCGTCCTTGTTGATCGCGACGATCGTCTTCGAGGTCTGCATCCCCGCCCGGTGCTGGATCGCGCCGGAGATACCCGAGGCGATGTACAGCTGCGGGGAGACGGACTTGCCGGTCTGCCCGACCTGCGAGGTGTGCGGGTACCAGCCGGCGTCCACCGCCGCACGCGACGCGCCGACCGCGGCGCCCAGCGAGTCGGCGAGGGCTTCGATCAGCGGGAAGTTCTCCGCGCCGTTGACGCCACGGCCGCCGGAGACGACGATCGCGGCCTCGGTCAGCTCGGGGCGGCCGGTCGACTCACGCGGTGTCCGCGAGGTCACCTTCGTGCCCGTCGCGCTCTCGCCGAACGAGACGGAGAGGGCTTCGACCGTACCGGCGGCGGCGGCCGCCTCGACCGGGGCCGAGTTCGGCTTGACCGTGATCACCGGAACACCCTGGGAGACCCGGGACTTGGTGGTGAACGAAGCGGCGAACACCGCCTGCGTCGCGACGGGGCCCTCGGCACCGGCTTCCAGGTCGGTGGCGTCGGTGATGATGCCGGACCCGATCCGCAGCGCCAGCCTGGCGGCGATCTCCTTGCCCTCGGCCGAGGACACCACCAGCACCGCCGCCGGGGAGACCGCATCGAACGCGGCCTGCAACGCGTCCACCTTCGGCACCACGAGGTAGTCCGCGAATTCCTCGGCGTCGGAGGTCAGGACCTTCACCGCACCGTGCTCACCCAGCACACCCGCGGTCGCCTCGGCACCCGCGCCCAGCGCGACGGCGACCGGGTCACCGATCCGACGCGCCAGCGTCAGCAGCTCCAGGGTGGGCTTGCGGACCGCACCATCCACATGGTCGACCAGAACCAGAACTTCAGCCATGACAACGCACTCCAGACAGACGAGAGAAAAGAGAAGGGAGGGAGGGGGAAACACACCCCCCGGGGGAACGGTGGGGCCTAGATGAACTTCTGGCCCGCGAGGAACTCGGCGAGCTGCTTGCCGCCCTCACCCTCGTCCTTCACGATCGTGCCCGCCGTACGCGCCGGACGCTCGGTCGCCGAGTCGACCGCCGTCCACGCACCCGCCAGACCCACCTCGTCCGCGTCCAGCTCCAGATCCTCCAGATCCAGCGACTGAACCGGCTTCTTCTTCGCCGCCATGATCCCCTTGAACGAGGGGTAGCGCGCCTCACCGGACTGGTCGGTCACCGACACCACCGCCGGCAGCGACGCCTCAAGCTGCTCGGTCGCGGTGTCACCGTCACGGCGCCCGGTCACCACACCGCCGTTCACCGACACCTCGGACAGCAGCGTCACCTGCGGCACACCCAACCGCTCCGCCAGCAGCGCCGGCAGCACACCCATCACCCCGTCCGTCGAGGCCATCCCGCAGATCACCAGGTCGTAACCGGTCTTCTCGACCGCCTTCGCCAGCACCAGCGACGTGCCCATCACATCCGTGCCGTGCAGATCGTCGTCCTCGACGTGAACCGCCTTGTCCGCACCCATCGACAACGCCTTGCGCAACGCGTCCTTGGCATCCTCCGGACCCACCGTCACCACGGTGATCTCCGCATCGTCCGCCTCGTCCGCGATCTGCAACGCCTGCTCGACCGCGTACTCGTCCAGCTCCGACAACAGACCGTCGACATCCTCACGGTCCAGCGTCAGGTCATCGGCGAAACGCCGGTCACCGGTCGCGTCGGGCACGTACTTCACACAGACAACGATCCTCAAGCTCACGCCGGCTCTCCTGCCTACCTGGGTGTGGTCCCACCTGGGTGTCATTCGTACTGATGAAGAGACTATGGCACTCAGTACCCTCTGTAAAGGTACCCAGTGCCAAAATGCCTCTTCCGGTGCTACGTTTCGCCGCATGAGCGAGGCGCGAGGACCCGAGAAGAAGGCACCCATGCGGGAGGTGCTGGCGCAGGCCGCCTTCCAGCTCTTCCTGGAGCGGGGGTTCGAGCGGACGACCGTGGACGACATCGTGGCGCGGGCCGGTGTGGGCCGGCGTTCGTTCTTCCGCTATTTCCCGTCGAAGGAGGACGCGGTCTTCCCGGACCACGAGCGCTGCCTCGCCGAGATGACCGAATTCCTGGCGGCCGCCGACGACAGCGATCCGGTCGGTGCGGTGTCCGACGCCGCGCGCATCGTGCTGCGGATGTACGCGGCCAACCCCGAGTTCTCCGTGCAGCGCTACCGGCTCACCCGGGAGGTGCCCGGACTGCGGACGTACGAGCTGTCCGTGGTGCGCCGCTACGAGCAGACCCTCGCCGGTCATCTGCGGAGCCGGTTCGGGGAGGACGGTGACGGGGCGTTGCGGGCCGAGGTGATCGCCGCGTCCGTGGTCGCCGCGCACAACAACGGGCTGCGGCTGTGGCTGCGTTCGGGCGGGGAGGGTGACCCCGAGGTGGCGGTCGACCATGCGCTCGCCCTGGTGCGCGAGGTGTGGGGGCGGCCCGCCGTCATCCCGGCTGACTCCGGAGCCTCCGCTGCCCCTGAGGCCCCGGTCGTCCCCCTCGCTGTCTCCGGTGGTGGCGGCGGCGACGGCGAGGTGGTCGTGATGGTCGCGCGGAAGGGCACCCCGATGTGGCGTGTCGTGCAGCAGATCGAGGCGGCCGTCGGCGAGAACTGAGTACCAATGGGCACTCAGTGCCTTTACTCTCCGGCACTGAGTGCCATATGGTGCGGACGCGCCGGCAGTGCAGGTGCGGCGCGTCCGAGTCGAGCGCAGGGGGTCGAGCCGTGTCCCAGACAGGAATGGGTACCGTCCAGAAGGCGCACGAGGAGTGCGGCCTTGCCTACCACCGCTGCCGCTGGTGCGGCACCGCCTCTTTCCGGCGGCTGCTGTGCCCGGTGTGCGCGTCCAGCGAACTGGAGCCCGAACGCACCACCGGCGACGGCGTGATCGTCCGGACCGCCGTGATCCACCGCTACACCGAGGCGGCCCGCAACGAGTCGCTCGTCCGGTTCTCCGAGGGGTTCGTCTTCCGCTGCCGGATCGTGGGGGCTGCCCCGCATCTGGTGACGGTCGGGGCGCGCGTGCGGCCCGTCTCCGGGGACGAGCCGGAGACGGGCGAGGTGGTGCTGGAGCTCTGCGAGCCGCCCGTGCGGCAGGACTGGATCTGAACGGACCCGGCCGCCGAGCGGGCCGTCAGCCGAGCCGGTTGACGAGTTCGGCGGCCAACGGCGCCGACGAGGCGGGGTTCTGACCGGTGATCAGGTTCCGGTCGGTGATGATGAACGGCGCCCACGGCTCACCCTCCTGGAAGTCCGCGCCCGCCGCCACCAGCCGGTCCTGGAGCAGCCACTTGGCCTTCTCCGCGAGGCCCGCCTGGGTCTCCTCGGTGTTGGTGAAGCCGGTCAGCCGGTACCCGGCGAACGCGTTGGAACCGTCGGGGCCGGTCGCGGCCAGCAGCGCCGCCGGACCGTGGCAGACCACGCCCAGCGGCTTGCCCGATGCCAGGGCGGCGGTGAGCAGCCGGCCGGAGGCCTCGTTCACCGCGAGGTCCTCCATCGGGCCGTGGCCGCCGGGGTAGAACACCGCGTCGTACCCGTCCAGGTCCACGTCCTCCAGCGCGACGGGCCGCCGCAGCTCCTCGAACGCGTCCAGCGCGGCCGCGACCCGGTCGGCCCCTTCCCGGCCGCCGTTGAACTCGGGCGCCAGGCTGCCGCGGTCCACGGTCGGGACGACGCCGCCCGGGGTGGCGACGACCACCTCGTGACCGGCGGCGGTGAGGGTCTCGTACGGGGTCACGGCCTCCTCGGCCCAGAAACCCGTGGGGTGCTCGGTGCCGTCCGCCAGGGTCCAGTGGTCCGCGCCGGTCACCACGAAAAGGATCTTTGCCATGTCGTACATCTCCGTAGATCGAGAGGGTTCTCGGGGGATCGTGAAGTGCTGACCTGTGCGACGGTAGGCCGGATCGTCCATAGGTTTCCAATAGGCTGGCAGCTATGAGAAATAAGGATCCTGATGGGTTCGCCGGGCTGGGCCGTCCGGCGGACGCGCCCCCGGGTCCGGCCGATCTGAACCTGCTGCGGACCTTTCTCGCCGTACACCGGTCGGGGTCCTTCACCGCCGCCGCCCGGCTGCTCGGCCTCTCCCAGCCGACCGTCACCGCCCAGATGCGCTCCCTGGAGCGGCAGGTGGGCCGGGAACTGTTCGAGCGGCTGCCGCGCGGGGTCGCCCCCTCGCCGTACGCGGACGAGCTGGCGGCCCGCGTCGTCACCCTGCTGGACGCCCTCGCCGAGGTCACGGGCGATACGGTCCCGGCCGGTCAGCGCCCGGCCGACCCCGTCCACCTGGCCGGCCCCGCCGAGCTGATGTGCCTGCGGGTGCTGCCCGCGCTGGCCCCGCTCGTCGCGGAGGGGCTGCTGCTGCGCGCCGCGACCGGGCTCACCGATCCGCTCCTGGACGAGCTGCGGGCGGGCCGCCACGACCTGGTCGTCGCGACCGCCCGGCCGCGCGGCCGGGCGCTGTCCGCGGTGCCGTTGATGGATGAGGAGTTCGTGCTGACGGCCGCCCCGTACTGGGCCGCCCGGACCGGGGGACCGGACAACCTCGCGGCCCGGGGGCCGGGCGTGCTGCACGGCCTGCCTCTGGTGACGTACGCCGAGGACCTGCCCATCGCCCGCCGCTACTGGCGCCATGTCTTCGGCCGCCGCCTCGACTGCCGGGCCGCCGTCACCGTGCCCGATCTGCGCGGGGTGCTCGCCGCCGTGGTGGCCGGGGCGGGCTTCTCGGTGCTGCCGCGCTATCTCTGCGCGGCCGAACTGGCCTCGGGCGCCCTCGTCGAGCTGTACGCCCCCGAGGACCCGCCGATCAACACCGCGTACCTCGTGCAGCGCCCCGGTTCGGCCGTCAACCCTCAGGTGGCGCGGGTGCGCGATCTGCTGGTCGAGGCCGCCCGCGCCTGGTGAGCGGAGGCTGCTCCCCGGACTGGCGCTCCCCGTGCCCGGTGCGCGGCGGTCGGTCGGCGACGGCGAAGAGGGCGTGCAGCAGGACGGCCGCCAGGGTTCCCGCGACGACCCCGGACCCCAGCAGCGTACGGATCCAGCCGGGGAAACCGTCGTAGAGCGTCGGGGCGACGATCGGCAGGAGCCCCACGGCCAGCGCCAGCGCCGCGATCATCGACTGGCCCCGTTCGGCCAGTTCGGACCGGGCGAGCATCTGGACGCCCATGACGGCGATGACCGCGTACACGACCAGCGCGGACCCCCCGACCACGGCGGGCGGCAGGCCGGCGACCGCACGGGAGAGCGGGGAGAGGAGACCCACGGCGACGAGCAGGCCACCGGCCGCCGCCGTCACGAAGCGGCTGCGGACCCCGGTCAGCCGGCTGATCCCGATGTTCTCGGAGCTGGTCACCATCAGCGACGCTCCCAGCGTTCCGGCGAAGAGCGACATCAGCGCGTCGGCGCGGGCGACCCTCGGCACGTCACGCCCGGGATCGGGCTTCCGCCCCGAGGTCTCGCTGTTCAGGACGGTCTGGCCGGTGATCTCGGCGAGCGTGCTGAGGCTGAAGACCAGCAGGGGCAGCGCGGCGAGGACGTCGAAGCGCGGTGCCCCGTACGGGAAGAGCGCCGGGAGCGAGAAGCCGCTGCCCGGGGCCGGGCTGAAGGTGCCGAGCCCGCTGACGACCGCGATCGCCGTGCCCGCCACCATCCCGATGAGCACCGCGCTCTGCCGCCACACCCCGCGCAGGAAGAGATACGCGGCCAGCGTGACCGCCACCGTGGCCCCCGCCAGGACGACCGGACCCCGCGCCGTCTCCCCGGTCGGACCGGTGATCAGCTGCGCGGCCACCCGGACCATGGCGATCCCGATCAGCAGGACCGTCACCCCCATCACCAGCGGCGGAAAGAGCCGCACGATCCGGCCGTACAGCGGAACCACGGCCAGCAGCAGGGCGGCTGCCAGGAGCACCGAGCCGCTCGCCACCGCCGGGCCGTGATCGGCGGAGATCTGGATGAACAGCGCGGTGGCTGCCCCGCCCGGCAGCATCACGAACGGCAGCCGCGCCCCGACGTTCCCGACGCCGAGCGACTGAAGCAGCGACCCGGCCCCGCACAGCACGAGCACCGCGCTGAGCACCGAAGCCGTCTCCGCCGGGCTCAGACGCAGCGCGGTGGCCGTGAGGAAGACGGTCGACACGGGAGCGGCGGCCATCGCCAGGACGTGCTGGAGCGCCAGCGGAACCAGCCGCCGGACGGGGACCCGTTCGTCGACGGGCGCGATCGTCTCCGTCACCGTCCGGCCTCCAGCCAGGGCAGCTCGTCGGCGGCGTAACGGTAGGCCCGGAACACCGCGTTCGGCTCGGCCGGGAACAGACCGCGCACCTCGGCCTCTTCGTAGCCGCCGAAGTACGGGACGACGTACTCCCACACCAGGAGCCCGTCGGCGGTGACCTCGAAGAGCCGTCCGGCGGGGGAGTCGGTGACCAGCGTGTTGCCGTTCGGGAGGCGTTGGGCCGACCCCATGAACGCCGCGAAGAAGGACTCCCGGGCGGGATCGTGGTACTCCCACGCGATGGTCCCGGCCCGGTCGATCTCGATCACGCGCGAGTACGGCACGTCGTGCCCCGGGCGGAAGACTCCGTTGTCGAAGACGAGGAGATTCCCGTTCGGCAGCTCGGTGGGATGGTGTTGCTGCGAGACGGTGCCGGGCGCCGTGCGCCACAGGATCTCGCCCGTGGCGCGGCTGATCACGACGACCGCCGAGACGCTGCGCAGACTCGCCAGGATGTTGCCGTCCGCCAGGGGCGTGACCGAGTTGATCAGCGGCCAGTGCTCCCGCGCGTAGTCCGGGTGCAGGGCGAACGCCTCCCGGTCGAGGTGGCCGGCCGCGCGCCACGACCACACCTCGTTCCCCTCGGCGTCCACCTCCTTGATGGTGTCCGCCCAGACGGTCCCGCCCGCCGCCTCCGAGCCGGGCACCCCGCCGCGTACCCCGGCCGCCTCCGCGCCGGTGAGGGGTTCCAGCGCGGTGTACAGGATTCCGCCGTCGTCCAGGTGGTGCGCGTCGTGGTGCTGGAGCGGGTCGCGGTGCTCGCGCAGAACCGTGCCGTCGGGGGCGTACACGCCGAGGACCCCGCCGCGGTACTTGTGCCACATCGGGAAGAGCGCCTTCTCGCCGGGCAGGACCCCGTTGTACGCGAGATCCCCGCCGGGCAGGATCCGGGCGTGCCGGCCCGGGCGGTGGGGCAGCCGCCAGGTGTGCACGTCCTGGCCGCGCAGATCGATCAGATGGACCGCGCCGCCGCCGGTGAGCGGGGCGAAGAGCGTGTAGCCCGCGAAGGCCCTTTCGGCGTCGAGAGCGATGAGACCGGTGCCGCGGCGGCGGCGCTGATTCTGGTCGACGGTGGACACAACAACCTCGCTTCAGAGGATCAAAGTTTCTTTGATGGAGTCGAACTCCTTTGAAGCTAGAGCCGGAGTGTGTCAGCGGTGTGACGGGCGTACGAAACCTCCCGCGCCCCTGCGTAAGGTGGCTGCCCCCGGGGAGGAGACACGATCATGAGCGACACGCGGCCGGACGGCGACGGGCGGGCGGGGTCCGGCGAGCCGGGCGCCGGACTCGGGAACGCCGTGCGCCGGCGGCGGCGCGCCCTCGATCTGACGCTGGCCGCGGTCGCCGAGCGCAGCGGCCTCTCGGTCCCCTTCCTCAGCCAGATCGAGAACGAGCGGGCCCGGCCCAGCATGCGGTCCCTCCAGCGCATCGCCGACGGTCTGCGGACCACCGCGGTCGAACTCCTCGCCGCCTCCAGCGCCGCGGACCGATCCGTCGACGTCGTCCGCGCCAAGGACGACTCGGGTCTCGCCACCGATACGGGGGTGCGCCCGCTGGTCCGGGGCAGCCACCAGATGCATGCGCTGGAGTTCACCGGGGCCCACCACGCGGACCGCGAATTCCTGCACGGAAACGATGAGTTGATGTACGTCGCGGACGGCGCCGCCGAGGTCGAGGCGGACGGTCGCACCTTCCGGCTGGAGCGCGGCGACACGCTCTATCTCACCGGCGGAGTGCGGCACCGCTGGCGTGCGCTCGGCCCCGAGACCCGCGTCCTCCTGGTGTCGGTCTCCGGCCACGGCCCCGGAAGCTGAGGACCGGCGGCACGGGTGGGGATCGTGAGGAGTTCGGGTGCGGCCTCCAGGGTCTCGCCCGACCGGCGGACAACTCGTGGGCGCTGACGCGGTGCCCACCAACTGCAGGGCCCCGAGTCGGTGAGGATGACTCGGGGCCCGGTGTGTTCGGGGTCTCGCGCGGTGTGCGCGGGGGTGGGTGTCAGCTCTTGGGCATGAGGACGGTGTCGACGATGTAGACGGTGGCGTTGGCGGTGGGGACGTTGCCGCAGACGACCTTGGAGGTGTCGTTGACGGTGTAGTTCTCGCCGGAGCCCTTGGTGGTGAGGGTGGACTTCTGGAGGGTGTCGTAGGTGCCGTTCTCCAGCTGGGTGGGGGTGAGCTTCTCGCCGACGACGTGGTAGGTGAGGATGTTGGTGAGCATGTCCTTGTCGGCCAGGACCTTGTCGAGGTCGGCCTTGGGGATCTTGGCGAAGGCGTCGTTGGTCGGCGCGAACACGGTGATGTTCTGGGCGTTGTTGAGGGTGTCGACGAGGCCGGCCTTCTTCACGGCCGTGACCAGGGTGGACAGGGCGGGGTTGTTGGAGGCGGCGGTGGCGACGGGGTCCTGGGCCATGCCGTCGAAGGAGCCGGCGCCGTCCTTGGGGACGGTGGCGCAGGCCGGGCCGAACGGGCCGTCCGTGGGGGTGCCTTCGGCCGGTGCGCTCGACTTCTCCTCGGCGGGGGCGGAGGACGAGGCCTTGTCGGCGGCGGCGTCGGAGGAGCTGTCGTCTCCGCCGCAGGCGGTCAGCGTCAGCGGGAGGACGGCGGCGGCGGTGAGGGCGAGGGCGGCGCGGCGGTAGCGGAAGGCAGTCACGAAGTATCTCCTGCGTGTTCGGTTGGTAGCGCTGCGTGTTCGCCGGCGGGTAGGAATCGGCGCTGTGTTCCGCAGTGCTGACGTCAGGTCAGGTGTCGCCCCGGTGCGGGGAGACTCGGGTCAGAGCGCTCGTCCGCGAAGCGGGTCGGGGGCGACGTCCGCTGTGGGGCGGATCGGTTGGGCCGCTCTGATCGTCATGTCTGCTATCCGGAGCCGCCGCGAAGACGGATTGGTCGGCGGGGAAGAAATTTCATCCGGTCGCGCACCGGGTCCGGTGATCCGCCCGAGGATTAGCCCGACCGGGTGCGGTCCCGGGGCCGACCAATCCGGCGTCCTGGCGGTGGCGAATACCCGATGTGAGCGGCTGTCAGGAGGAGGCGCCGCGCACGACGAGGTTCCCCGGCGGCTGCGGGGATCCTCACCTCGCTCCCCGCGGTGGAAGGCCCGTGGAGGGCGGCTGTTGTGGGGCGCCACTCTCCTGGGCGCCCCACAACAGATCGGCCGTTTCCCCGACATGGCGGCTGTCGGTGAGAAAGGCGTGGACGAGGACGTCGCCGGCGACCGGCTGCCGCGGCGCAGAGCCCGACGCCGTCGCGTTTCGATGCGCGGAACGGTGGCCTCCGGGGGCTGATTTTCAGCCTCGCTTTCGTTCAGGCTGAAACAGTTGCCGCAAGGCAAGAGAGGTTCCAGTAGGCCGCTTCCTGGGGTGAATCGGGCAGGAAAGTCGGCTTGTTCTCGCTCGTTTGTGCATTTTTGATCGATAACTTGTTCGTGTCGCGTGAAGGAACCGTGGCAGCGTGTGGGCTTCCGGCGATCGTCTCTGCGGTCGCCGCGTCTACGTGTCCCGTGGGGGGATCGCATGGTTTCGCGTGCTTTCGGCACGCCGTCTCGGCGTGCCCGTATGCAGCGCAGAAGCGCTCTGACCGCCGCCGTGGTGGTGGCGGCTCTCGGGGCCTCGGCCCTGCCGTCGCTGGCAGCACCGGGCGCAGGCCCGGCCGCTGACGGAGCGGCGACGTCCGCCTGGGGCCCGGGCGGGCCGAAGGCGGAGATCCCGCCGGTGAAGGTCGGCTCCAACAAGCCGGTCGGCAATGAGGCCGAGGCGGCGCCCTCGGCCAATAAGGCGGCCTGGCTGGAGGCTGAGGAGGAGCGCGCGACAACCGGTACACCGGCTGCCCGGAAGGCGGCCCGGGCAGCGGCGGCCGCGGCTTCGTACGTTCCGGAGGGTCAGGGTTCGGTGCCCTGGCACCGGATATCCGACTTCCGGATCACCGATTCGCTGGTGGCCCGGGTGAACTACTCCACCGGCAACCTGATGCTGGCGGGCACGGACTTCGAGATCGCCGGGGTGGGGCAGAGGCTGCGTCTGGCCCGGACATACAACTCGCTGGACGCTCCCTGGGGCAAGGTGTCCCAGCGGTGGTGGCAGGAGTACGAGCGCTATCTGAACCTCGCGGACGGCGGCGAGGTGGTCCTGTACGACGCCACCGGGGCGGCGGTCCGCTTCGCGAAGGAGTCGGACGGGTCGCTCACCACTCCGAAGGGCTACTCCAAGGACCTGAAGAAGAACGCGGACGGCACGTACACCCTGACCGACCGCAAGTCCGGCTCGAAGGACACCTACAACGCCGACGGCACGCTGACCAAGGTGACCGACAAGAACAAGGGGGCCATCACGGTCACCCAGCACAACGAGGGCGGCGAGCACAAGGGCTTCAAGCTGACCGAGACCCGTTCCGGGCGCTGGGTGGACCTGGTCAAGACGTACCCGAACCAGTGGCAGGCCAAGGATCACACCGGCCGCACGGCCGTCTTCGACCTGAACGCGGCCGGCGATCTGGCGAGCACGACGGACACCGAGGGCAAGCCCACGGTCTTCGGCTACGACTCCTCGCGCCGGCTGACGAAGATCACCACCCCGGAGGGCCGGGTGACGGTCTTCACCTACGACGGCCGGAACCGCGTCACCTCGATGCTCCGGGCCACCGAGTTCAACGGCTCCGGCCACACCGGCCCGACCTGGACCTACGCCTACTCCGCCGATACCCCGTCGGCGGCCGGCAGGACGACGGTCACGGACCCGGAGAACCACGCGACGACGTACGAGCACGACGCGGACGGCCAGGTCGAGAAGGTCACCGACGCGCTGGAGCGGTCGCGTTCCAAGAAGTACGACGCGAACCGCAACGTCGAGGAAGCCGCGGACGCCATGGGCGTGGGCGGGGCATCCGGAAACGTCACCAAGTACGGGTGGGACTCCCGGAACAACCCCACATCGGCCGCGCTTCCGACCGGCGCGACCGCCACGATGAGCGGCTACCAGACGATCGCCGGGTCGGACCTGCCCGAAACGATGACCACGGCCGACGACGAGAAGACGAAGTACACCTACGACACGGCGGGCAACACCAAGTCCGTCGCCGTCCAGGGAACGGGCGGCGGCAACCAGTCCTTCGACTACAACCCCGCCACCCCCACCTGCGGCGGCTTCGAGGGCCAGATCTGCAAGGTCACCACGAAGATGACCGAGTCCACGTCGGTCTCCACGACGTTCACCTACGACGCCCAGGGCAACCTGAAGACGGCCAAGGCCCCCGCCCCATTGGGCACGACCACGTACACCTACGACACCCTGGGCCGCCCGGAGACGGTGAAGGACGCCCGCGGGGTCACGATCGTCTACACCTATGACCACCGTGACCGGGTGAAGAAGGTCGACTCCTCCAACTACCAGGCCGTCACCTACGAGTACGACGGCGACGGCAACCTCACCCAGCGCTCCGACGGCACCGGCGTGATCACCTACGACTTCGACCCCCTCTCCCGCGAGACGGTCCGCACCCTCCAGAACGGGGCGCAGACGGTCCTGGCGTACACCCCCGCGGGCAACGTCGACACCTACAAGGACCCCGCAGGCCTGACCGACTACACCTGGAACGAGGTCAACAAGCTCAAGGAGCTGAAGGACCCCAAGGGAAAGATCACCACGTACGCGTACAACCGGAACGACGTCCGCACCGCGACGACCTACCCGGGCAACACGGTGCACACGGTCACCCCGGACAAGTCCGGCCGTCCGGAGAAGATCAAGGCCACCGGCCCGAAGGGCACCCTGGTCGACCTGGCCTACACCTACGCCCGCCCGGACGGCAAGGACGGCGGAAAGATCGGCACCACGACGGACGCGGTGGCGGGGACGAAGACGAGCTACGCGTACGACACGTCCGGCCGCTTCTCCTACGCGGCGGAGAAGAAGGGCAGCACCCTCACCTCCTCCTGGCAGTACTGCTACGACCTCGCCGGGAACCTGACCTCGCAGGGCGTCGACAAGGGCTGCCCGCGCGGCACCACCTACACGATCAACGACGCCCAGCAGATCACCGCGAAGAACGGCTCGGCCACGGACTGGTCCTACGACAAGATCGGCAACGAGACCGCCGCCGCCTCCACCCCCGAGTCCGTCCGCACCGCGATGAAGTGGACGGACTACTCCCAGATGACGTCGATCACGACCGGCGGCAAGACGTACGCGGGTCAGTACGGCTCCACCGACCAGTCCGAGCGCATCAAGCTCGGCGACACCTTCTTCCACAACGGCCCCCTCGGCCTGTCCGCCACCTCAACGGCCGGAGTGGACACCGGATTCAACCGCGAACCCGGGGGCACGCTGAACTCCATGACCCGTGGGGGGAAGAACCACTACTACCTGACCGACGCACTCGGCAGCGTCGTCGCCCTGACGGACGAAGCCGGCACGAAGGTCAACACGTACGCCTACAGCCCCCGCGGCGTCCAGCGAGCCGCCACCGCCGAACAGGTCCCCCAGCCCTACCGCTTCGCCGGCGGCTACCAGGACCCCACCGGCCTCTACCACTTCGCCGCCCGGTACTACGACCCCAACATCGGCCGCTTCACCTCCCCCGACCCCTCCGGCCAGGAACAGAACCCCTACCTCTACGCCGCAGGCGACCCCGTCAATCGCATCGACCCCACTGGCCTCCTGAGCCTGGGCGGCATTGTGGAAGCGGTAACGCCTCTGGGAGACTTCAAGACCGCCCTCGAATTCGGAAGTGCGATAGGCGACGGCGAGTATGCGCTGGCCGCGTCCATCGGCTTCGGGTGGGCGATGGGCGGAGCAGTGGCCGGAGCCTGTACGGCGGGGGCGATGATGGCAGTTGGGCCCGCCGGAGCAGCCGCTGCTCCAGGGTGCGCCCTCGTTGGTGATGCCGTAGGAAACTTCGCCGAGGATACGACTACGCGGGCCTGGACATAGGATTCCGTTCGGGGCCGGTGAAGAACACGAGGATTCTTCACCGGCCCCAGCAGCTCAAACATCGGAGGTTCAGTGATTCACATCGCAGAAAATCAGGGAAAAGGTTCCTGGATTCCCGAAGGAATGGAACTCCCGGTAGCCTTGATCGGCCTCCTTTTCGTCGCGGCGGTCATCGCTTTTGTCAAGTGGCGCCAAAGGTAATATTCCTTGGTGGTGAACCGTGAAACGGTGGGAGCGGTAAATGGATCGCAGTACGGCGAAAATTATTGAGATCCTCGGGGTGATGATTATCGCTCTGACTGTGATCATGCTCATATCGGTAGCTGTGATGCTCGCCGCTGGAGCGGAGTTCGTTCCGATCATGGCCGCTCCTCTCGCCTTTCTTGGCATAGGAATGGTGATACGCAGGGTCGGAAGGAAGCCCCTGAAGAGCTGACAGATCGCTTGAACAGCGAGATGAGAGCCCCTGTGTTCACCACCCGGCCCACCCTCCAGGGCACCTTCGGCATGGTGTCCTCCACCCACTGGCTGGCCTCCCAGTCCGCGATGGCGGTCCTGGAGGACGGCGGCAACGCCTATGACGCCGCCGTCGCCGCCGGGTTCGTCCTCCACGTCGTCGAGCCGCACCTCAACGGCCCGGCCGGCGAGGTACCGATGATCCTGGCGAGCGGGGACGGTGAGGTACGGGTGCTGTGCGGTCAGGGGACCGCACCGGCCGGCGCCACTGTCGCCCACTACCGCTCCCTCGGCCTCGGGCTCGTCCCCGGCACCGGGCCGCTCGCCGCCGCCGTCCCCGGCGCCTTCGACGCCTGGATGCTGCTCCTGCGCGACCACGGCACCAAGGACCTGACCGAGGTGCTGCGCTACGCGATCGGATACGCCGAGCACGGCCACGCCCCCGTCGAGCGGGTCGGCGAGACCGTGGAGGCCGTGCGCGGGCTCTTCGAGACCGAGTGGACCACCTCCGCCGCCGTCTATCTTCCCGGCGGCCGCTCCCCGCGCCCCGGCGAGCTGTTCCGCAACCCCGCCCTGGCCGCCACCTGGCGACGCCTCATCGCCGAGGCGTCGGCGGCCGGGGGAGCGGACCGCGACGCCCGGATCGAGGCCGCCCGCACCATCTGGCGCGAAGGGTTCGTGGCCGAGGCCCTCGTACGGCAGGCTGCGGTGCCCACCCGGGACACCAGCGGCGCCCGGCACACCGGCACGCTCACCGCCGCCGACCTGGCCGGCTGGTCCGCGTCGTACGAAGCCCCCTCACGTACGACTGGAACGGCTGGACGCTGGCCAAGGCCGGCGGCTGGAGCCAGGGGCCCGCCTTCCTCCAACAGCTCGCGCTCCTTCCCGACGAGCTGCCGCCGCCCGGCTCCGCCGACTACGTCCACCTGCTCGTCGAGGGCTGCAAGCTCGCCATGGCCGACCGCGAGGCCTGGTACGGGGACGCCGCCGACGTACCCCTGGACGAGCTGCTCTCCAACCCGTACAACACCGGACGGCGCGCGCTCATCACGGACACCGCGTCCACGGAACTGCGCCCCGGCAGCCCCGGCGGCCGTGCCCCGCTCCTGTCCGCCCACGTCCGCGCCGTCGCCGCCGGGAAGCCCGGGGCGGCCGGGCCCTGCCTCGTTCCCGCGCCCGGCGCCGGTGAGCCCACCATGGCGCGCGGCACCCGCCACGGCCCCGACGAACCGGTCGGTCCCGACGGGGCCACCAGGGGCGACACCTGCCACCTGGACGTCGTCGACCGCTGGGGCAACATGGTCTCCGCCACGCCCAGTGGCGGCTGGCTCCAGTCCAACCCGGTCGTCCCCGAGCTGGGCTTCCCGCTCGGCACCCGGCTTCAGATGGCCTGGCTGGACGAGGGGCTGCCCAATTCCCTCACGCCCGGCCGCCGCCCCCGCACCACCCTCACGCCCTCCCTCGCCCTGCGCGACGGCGTCCCCGTGATGGCGTTCGGCACCCCCGGCGGCGACCAGCAGGACCAGTGGCAGGTGCACTTCTTCCTCGCCGTCGCCCGGCGCGCCCGGGTCCGCGGCGGGCTCGACCTCCAGGGCGCGATCGACGAACCGAACTGGCACAACGACAGCTTCCCCGGCTCGTTCCACCCGCGCGCCATGCGCCCCGGCAGCGTCACCGTGGAAGGGCGCACGGACCTCGGGGTGATCGCGGAACTGCGCCGCCGGGGTCACGACGTCACGGTCGGCGCGCCCTGGTCGGAGGGGCGTCTGTGCGCCGTGGCCCGGGACCCCGCGACCGGCATCCTGTCCGCCGCCGCCAACCCGCGCGGCATGCAGGGGTACGCCGTCGGCCGCTGACCGGCACGGGGTGACCGTGCCGGCCGGCTGTGCGCGACGCTGCCGGCCGCCCCCCCCCCCGCACCGCGCTGACCAGGACCTTCGAACGCCCGACGGCAGCCCCGCCGGGCGACCGTGATTGGGTGGAGCCATGATCGATGACTTCCTGTACGGGACCGCCGGGGACACCGGACCGCTGGCCGAGGTCGAGGCCGCCGTGCGCGCCGCCGCCGCGGCCGAGATCGTGCCCCGCCACCGGAAGCTCGCCGCCCACGAGATCATCGAGAAGAGCGGCCCGCACGATCTGGTCACCGCCGCCGACCGGCTGGCCGAGGAACACCTCACGGCCGCCCTCACCAAGCTGCTGCCCGGCTCGGTCGTCGTCGGCGAGGAGTCCGTCCACGCCGACCCGGCGGTCTACGACGCCCTCAGCGGCGATGCCCCCGTCTGGATCGTCGACCCGGTCGACGGCACCCGCCAGTTCGTCCGCGGGGAGGCCGGTTTCTGCACCCTGGTCGCCCTCGCCCAGCACGGCGAGGTGCACGCCTCCTGGACGTACGCACCGGTCCTGGGCGAGATGGCCGTCGCCGTGCGGGGCCGGGGCGCCACGCTGAACGGCACCCCGATACGCGCCGGTGCCCCCGCCCACGGCGCCGTGCTGAACGTGGCGATGTCGCACCCCGACTACACCACCGACGCCCAGAAGCGGGCCCTGCTCGGCCTGCGCACCGACGGCATCGCGGCCAGGCCCTGCGGCTCGGCGGGCCTGGAGTACCTCGCGGTGGCGCGCGGGGAGCTGGACGCCACCGCGTTCAACTGGGAGTACGCCTGGGACCACGCGGCCGGACTGCTCCTGGTCACCGAGGCGGGCGGCGCGCAGTCGACCATGGCGGGCGTTCCGTTCCGGATCGCCGGCGGCAACGACCTGCCGTTCACGGCGGCCCGCGACGAGGCCACCGCGCAACGGATCCTGACGGCGTTGCGCGCGGGCGGCTGACGGAGACGGGCGCCAGGTCCGCGTCGGGGCCTGGCCGTCGAACGACCCCCGGGCCGCCGAACGACGCCCGGGCCGCCGAACGACGCCCGGGCCGTCACCGAGGACCCGGGCCGACCGGCACACGGCTCCGGGCCGACCGGCACGCGGATCGGCGGGGGTGCGCGTCCGCGCTGTCGGTGGGGCCGCATACCCTGGGAGTCCGACTGCCTGCCGACGAAGGAGTCCCAAGGTGCCGTCGATGCTCGATGCGGTCGTGGTGGGCGCGGGGCCCAACGGACTGACCGCCGCGGCCGAACTGGCCCGCCGGGGCTTCTCCGTGGAGGTCCACGAGGCGCACGACACCATCGGCGGAGGCGCCCGCACCGAGGAGCTGACTCTTCCGGGGTTCCGGCACGACCCGTGTTCCGCCGTGCACCCCCTCGGGATCGGCTCGCCCGCGTTCCGGGCGATGCCCCTGGCCCGGCACGGCCTGGAATGGCTGCACCCCGAGGTCGACCTCGCCCACCCCTTCCCCGACGGCACGGCCGCCGCCCTCACCCGCTCCGTCGGCGAGAGCGCCATGACGCTGGGGGCCGCCGACGCCGGCGCCTACCGCCGCCTCATGGCCCCCTTCCTCGGCCGCTGGGACACCCTGGCCGCCGACTTCCTGCGCACCCCCTGGGAGAGCCTGCCCCGCGACCCGTACCGGCTGGCCCGCTTCGGTCTGCTCGGCCTTCAGCCCGCCACCTGGGTCTCCCGACGCTTCCAGGGCGAGAAGGCCCGCGGCCTCTTCGCCGGACTCGCCGCCCACGCCATAGCGCCCACCAGCGGCTTCGCCACCTCGGCCATCGCCCTCGTCTTCGCGCTCGCCGCCCACGAGAACGGCTGGCCGGTGCCGCGCGGCGGCTCCCAGGCCATCTCCGACGCCCTCGCCTCCCTGCTCCGGGAACACGGCGGCACGATCCGCACCGGCAGCGAGGTCAAGCGCCTGGACGAACTGCCGCCCGCGCGCGCCTATATCTTCGACACCTCACCCTCGGCCCTGGCCCGCATCGCCGGACTGGGCGGCGCCTATCACCGCTACCGCTACGGCGCCTCCGCCTTCAAGATCGACTACGCGCTGTCCGGCCCCGTCCCCTGGACCGCGCCCGAGGCCCGCCGCGCGGGCACCGTCCACATCGGTCCCACCGCCACCGCCATCGACGCGGCGCTGCGGGCCGCAGTCGACGGCCGCGACCCCAGCGTGCCCTTCCTCATCACCGCCCAGCCCACCCTGACCGACCCCTCCCGGGCTCCCGAAGGGCGCCATGTCTTCTGGGTGTACGGGCATGTCCCGGCGGGCTGGGAGGGCGACGCCACCGACGTCATCGAACGCCAACTGGAGCGCTTCGCCCCCGGGTTCCGCGATCTGGTCCTCGCCCGCGCGATCGCCGGACCGCCCGAACTCGCCGCGCGCAACGCCAATTACATCGGCGGCGACATCGCCTGCGGAGCCTTCGCCGGGCTCCAGACGCTGATCCGCCCCAAGCTCGCCCGCGTCCCGTACGCCACCGCGCACCCCGCGGTGTTCCTCTGCTCCTCGGCCACCCCGCCCGGACCGGGGGTGCACGGCATGCCCGGTCACCACGCCGCCAAGGCGGTATGGCGGCGGCTGCGGGCCGCCTCCTGAAGCGGCCGTCCGGCGTTCGCCCCGGAGCGCGCCGCGGGTCCGCCCGGCGGGTCGCCCCGACCGGGCGGCGAAGGCCTCCCGCGCGCGGCATGATGTCCGCATGAGCACCTCTGTCTCTCCCGCCGTACGTCTGGTCCGCGGCGACATCACCGACCAGTCCGTCGACGTCATCGTCAACGCGGCGAACTCCTCGCTGCTCGGCGGCGGCGGAGTCGACGGCGCCATCCACCGGCGCGGCGGCCCCGACATCCTCGCCGCCTGCCGTGAACTGCGCGCCTCGCAGTACGGAAAGGGACTGCCCACCGGGCAGGCCGTCGCCACCACCGCCGGCCGCCTCGACGCGCAGTGGATCGTGCACACGGTCGGCCCGGTCTTCTCCGGAGCCCAGGACCGCTCCGCCCTGCTCGCCTCCTGCTACCGCGCATCCCTGCGCCTGGCAGCCGAGTTGGGGGCCAAGTCCATCGCGTTCCCGGCGATCTCCACCGGTATCTACGGCTGGCCGATGGACGACGGGGCCCGGATCGCGGTGCGCACGGTCCTGGCGGAGACCGTGGAGCCGGTCGAGGAGGTGCGCTTCGTGCTCTTCGACGCGCACGCGTACGTGGAGTTCGAGGAAGTCCTCGCGATGCGCTGACACCGCGCCCGGCGGCTGCCACGAAGGTGCGAACGGCTGTCGGATTTCCGCGCGACCTCCGTGTCGGATTTCCGCCAGCCAAGCCCCTGACCGGTGCACCATCCTGGAACCATGCACACCGACACCGAGCGCTGCGTGCGGGCCGTCCAGTCGAAGGACGCCCGCTTCGACGGCTGGTTCTTCACCGCGGTCCTGACCACCCGGATCTACTGCCGCCCCAGCTGCCCCGTCGTGCCCCCCAAGACCCGCAACATGACCTTCTACCCGAGCGCCGCCGCCTGCCAGCAGGCCGGATTCCGGGCCTGCAAGCGGTGCCGCCCCGACACCAGCCCCGGGTCCCCGGAGTGGAACGCCCGCGCCGACTCGGTCGCCCGCGCCATGCGCCTCATCCGGGACGGGGTCGTCGACCGCGAGGGCGTGCCCGGTCTCGCCGCCCGGCTCGGCTACTCCGCCCGCCAGATCGAACGCCAGCTGCTGGCCGAACTGGGCGCCGGACCGCTGGCCCTGGCCCGCGCGCAGCGGGCGCAGACCGCCCGCCTCCTCATCGAGACCACCGAACTTCCCATGGCCCAGGTGGCGTTCGCCGCCGGCTTCTCCTCGATCCGCACCTTCAACGAGACGGTTCGCGAGGTCTTCGCCCTGGCCCCCGGCGATCTGCGCACCCGGGCCGCCCGGGGCCCGCGGACCACCGCCGTACCGGGCGTCATCGCGCTGCGCCTGCCGTACCGGGCCCCGCTCAACCCCAGCAACCTCTTCGGCCATCTCGCCGCGACCGCGGTGCCCGGCGTCGAGGAATGGCGCGACGGCGCGTACCGGCGCACGCTCACCCTCCCGTACGGGCACGGCGTGGTCGCCCTGACCCCGAAACCCGACCACATCGCCTGCCGGCTCTCCCTCACCGACCCCCGCGACCTCACCCGGGCCATCAGCCGCTGCCGCTGGCTCCTCGACCTGGACGCGGACCCGGTCGCCGTCGACGCCCAGCTGCGCACCGACCCGCTGCTGGCACCGCTGGTCGACGCGGGACCCGGCCGCCGGGTGCCGCGCACCGTGGACGGCGCGGAGTTCGCCGTACGCGCGGTGCTCGGCCAGCAGGTTTCCACCGCCGCCGCCCGCACCCACGCGGCCCGGCTGGTCACCGCCCACGGTGTCCCGGTCGACGACCCCGAGGGCGGGCTCACCCACCTCTTCCCGACCCCCCGGGCGCTGGCGGAGCTCGACCCGGAGACCCTCGCCCTGCCGCGGACCCGCCGCACCACCCTCACCACGCTCGTCGCCGCCCTCGCGGAGGACCGGCTGCGGCTCGACACCGACAGCGACTGGGAGCGGGCCCGCGCCGAACTGGCCGCGCTGCCCGGCTTCGGCCCGTGGACCGTCGAGTCCATCGCCATGCGGTCCCTCGGCGACCCCGACGCCTTCCTCCCCACCGACCTCGGCATCCGCCGCGCCGCCGAACGGCTCGGCCTGCGGGCCACCCCCGCCGCCCTCACCGCACGGGCCGCCGACTGGCGCCCCTGGCGGGCGTACGCCGTGCAGTACCTCTGGACGGTGGACGACCACCCCATCAACCACCTGCCCGCCTGAAGGAGCACCGCAATGACCGCCACACCCGCCACCACCGCCGCCAAGCTGCACACGGTCGTCGACAGCCCCTACGGACCGCTGACGCTCGTCGCCACCGACGGCGTCCTCTCGGCCCTCTACATGACCGACCAGCGCCACCGCCCGCCCGAGGAGAACTTCGGCCTATCGGACCCGGAGCCCTTCGGCGAGGTGATCCGACAGCTCGGCGAGTACTTCGCCGGCGACCGCACCGCCTTCGACCTCCCGCTGAACCTCGCGGGCACCCCGTTCCAGCGGAGCGTCTGGGCGGAGTTGCTGAAGATCCCGTACGGCGAGACCCGGACGTACGGCGAACTGGCCGAAGAACTCGGCAAGCCGGGCGCCTCGCGGGCCGTCGGCCTGGCCAACGGCAAGAACCCGGTCGGGATCATCGTCCCGTGCCACCGGGTGATCGGCGCCTCCGGGAGCCTCACCGGATACGGCGGCGGCCTGGACCGCAAGCAGCGGCTGCTCGCCTTCGAGAGCGGCGGGAGCGGGGAGGACGGCGTTCAGGTTCTCTTCTGAGACAGCGCGGGCCGGGGGAGTGCCGAAACCGGCCCGCCCGCGCTGTCCCGGCCGGTGACCCGAGCCGGTCAGCCGGTGAAGATCTCCACGGTCGTCCAGATGGCGAGGCCCAGCATGCAGAGGCCGCCGATGCGCTGCACGGTCTTCAGCGGTACGCGCTTCGCGATGAACTTCCCCGCCAGCAGCGCCAGGGCCGACACCGACATCAGGGCGGCGGCCGAACCGATCGCCGTGGACCAGGTGCCGTTGCTTGCCGCGAGGTTGGCGGTGGTGATCTGCGTCAGATCGCCCCACTCGCTGATGAAGACCGCCATGAACGCGGTCGAGTAGACCGGCCAGAAACCGGTCACCGTCTTCACCTCGGTCTCGTCGTCGTCCCCGCCGCTGCCGCGCAGCAGGAGGAACGCGCCGAGCGCGAAGAGCGAGGCCGAGACGAGCTTGACGATCCAGTCGGGCAGCAGTCCGATGAGGCTGCCCGCACCCACGGCGATGGCGACGTGCACGATGAACGCGGACGACGTGCCGAACCACACATAGAGCGGGCGCATCCGCGTGCCCATGGCCAGCGAGGCGAACATCGTCTTGTCGGGGAGCTCCGCGAGGAAGATCAGCCCGAAGGCGGTGAGGATCGCCAGGAGGTCGAGATGCATTCCGGGTGGCTTTCTGTGCGAGCCGGGCCCCGGATCTTCGCGAAGCGCCGCACGGGCTTTTCGGAGGACCACTCGGCCCGGCATGACGGCAGCGCCCACAGGGCGTGGGCGTGTCATACAGGACCGAAGGTCTCGCCCGCCCGGGAATCCCTCTCAGGATCCACGAGCCCGGCCACCGGGAACCCGAGGGCTCCAGTGTGTCGACGACCGGTTTGCGGGGCTACTCCCCTTCGCAGCCGTCAACGATACCCCACCCGGCCCGGCGAGGGTGCTGGTGTTCGAACCGCGGACGCCTCGGTAGAGTCGTCGTGATCACCGGGACCGGCGGTGGTTCTCAGCTGACATCACCCCTCACCCCTCTCTCCGCGACGGGAAGTGCCCCGATGAGCCGCCGCCCCCGCAAGGACGTGCCCGCCCAGGGCGCCGGCCGCCCCACCGTCAGCGTCTGCCGGGGCTGCTGCTGCGGCACCGAGAAGATCCCGGGCGTCGACCACGCGGCCCAACTGGCCCGGCTGCGCTCCGGCCTGGAAGGTGCCGCCACCGTACGGGCGGTCGAGTGCCTGGACGCCTGCGAGCAGGGCAACGTGATCGTCGTGCAGCCCTCCGCCGAGGGGCGCAGGGCAGGGGGCCGGCCGGTCTGGCTGGGCCTGGTCAACGACGAGCACGCCGAGCAGGACATCGTGACCTGGGCGGCGGCGGGCGGCCCGGGGCTCGCGGACGCGCCGGACATCCTCGACCTGTACGTCTTCAAGCCCTCGCGCCGGGTCTCGGCGGGCCTGGACGGCTGAGACCCTTCCCGCCCGGAGGCTCTTAGGGGCGCGGGCCCTGCGTCAGCCGGTGGAGCCGCAGAGCGAGCTGGATCTCCAGCGTGCGGGCGGGCGCGTTCCAGTCCGGGCCCAGGAGCCGGCCGATGCGCTCCAGCCGCTGCACCACCGTGTTCACATGCACATGGAGCAGCGTCTTGGTCCGGGTCAGGCTCGCGCCCTCGGCGAAGTAGGCGTCCAGCGTCGTGACCAGGTCGGTGCCGCGCCGGCTGTCGTAGTCGAGCACGGGCCCCAGCGTCCGTTGGACATAGCCTCCCAGGTCCGCCTGGTCGCCCAGCAGTACGCCGATGAAGCCCAGGTCCGCGACGGCCCCGCCGCTCCCGGTGCGGCCGAGGGCGCGCAGCGCGGAGAGGCAGCGGTCGGCCTCGCGGTGCGCGTCGGGCAGCTCGGCCGGACCCGTCGCCGGGCCCGCCGCGCCCACCGTGACGGGGAAGCCGACCGCCTGGCCCAGTTCGGCGGCGAGCGCCTGCGCGGACGGGCCCGGTGCGTCGGACGGTGCGACCAGCACGACATGGTCGTGGTGGAGCCCGGCCAGACCGTTGAGGGCCTGCGCGCTGCGCGCGGACGCGGCCAGCAGCCGGTGACGGGGAGCCACCTCGCTGTGGGCGACGAACACGCTGTGGCGACGGTTCAGGTTGACGCCGAGGCGGCGGGCGCGCGCCGCGAGGGTGCCCGGGTCGCCGGTGCGCGCGAGCAGATCGCCCAGCAGCTCTCCGCGTACCCGGTCCTCCGTCTCGGCGACCGAGCGGCGCAGCAGCATGAGCAGCGCGGTGACGACGCTGGCCCGCTCGAACAGCAGCCGGTCGGCGTCCGCGAGCCCGGCCCGGCCGGTCAGGGCGATGGAGCCGAGGAGTTCGGGCCCGGCGAGGACGGCGCAGACCCAGGTGCCGTCCAGCGGCACCGCCCGGCCCCGGGCCCGGGAGGCCGACACCGCCGGGATCGGCTGCGGCAGCGGTTCGGCCCGGGCCCGGGCCAGCTCGGCGCCGTCCGCGTCGTGGATGAGGATCCCGCCGTCCAGGATGTCGGCGAGTGCCGCCGCCACGTCGTCGGCCCCGCCGCCCTGGAGCACGAGGTCGGTGAGCTGGTCGTGGGCCTCCTCGGCGCGGCGCATGGCCTCGCTGTGGGTCCGGATGGTCTCCGACGCGGCGTTCAGGTCGACCAGCGCGGCCCGGGTCTCCTCCAGCAGCCGGGCCCCGTCGATGGCGATCGCGGCGTGGTCGGCCAGGGAGGACAGCAGCGCCACCTCGGTGGCGGTGAACTCGCGGGGCGACCGGTCGGCCGCGTACAGCACGCCGATGATGCGGGCGCCGAGGCGCAGCGGTACGCCGAGGATCGCCCGCAGGCCCTCGTCCAGGACCGCGCTGTCGATGGTGGTGGTGTGGTGGAACCGGGTGTCGGCCTGGTAGTCCCCGGTCGCGTACGGGCGGGCGGTCTGCGCCACCAGGCCGCCCAGGCCCTCGCCCATGCCGAGGCGCACCCGCTGGAAGGCCTCGGCCACCGAACCGTCGGTGACCCGCATGTACGTGTCGCCCGCGGCGTCGTCGTTGAGCGAGAGATAGGTGATGTCGGTGCCGAGCAGCAGCTTCGCCCGGTGGACGATGGCCCGCAGCACGGCGTCCAGGTCCCGCAGGGCCGCCAGGTCGCTGGCCGTGTCGAACAGGGCGGTGAGCTGCGCCTCGCGCACCCGGTGCTGGCCGAGCGTGCGCCGGATGCGCAGCGCCACGGCGGCGGCCTCGGCGATCTCGGCCAGCTCGGCGGCGGAGGCGCCGGCCTGCCGGGCGTCGGCGGCCGGCCGGTCGAACTCCTCGGCCGCCGCACCCTGCGCCAGCAGGTCGAGGAGCCGCCGCAGGGCGGGCGCGGAGTGCTGGGCGGGGCGTGTCACGCCGGTGAGCATACGGTGATCGCCTCCCGGGAGGGGCCGAGCGGGCAAACGGGGACAGCCCTCCCGCGCACCGCGTACGAAGCGGTCCGGCGCGCGGGAGGGCGGGGGATCAGCGGCCGAGGGGGACCGAGTCCTTCACGGCCGCGGCCGGCGCGGCCGGGACGGAACGGTCCGGGCCGTCCTCGGTCAGGTCGCGGCCCCGGGTCTCCTTGGCCACCCAGACCGTCACCGCGGTGACCAGGGAGGCGAAGCACAGGTAGACGGAGATCGGGACGGACGACTCGTAGTCCTTGAGCAGCTCGACCGCGATCAGCGGGGCGAGCGCGCCGCCGATGATCGAGGCCAGCTGGGAGCCCATCGAGGCGCCGGAATAGCGGACCTTCGTGTCGAACATCTCCGAGATGAACGCCGCCTGCGGACCGTACATCGCGCCGTGCAGCAGCAGGCCGAGGGTGACCGCGAGAACGATGACGGGGAACGACTTGGTGTCCAGGAGCGCGAAGAACCCGAACGCCCACCCCGCCATGCCCACCGCGCCGATCAGGGTGACCGGGCGGCGGCCCAGCCGGTCCGACAGCGCACCCCACAGCGGGATGGTGACGAAGTGCACCGCGGAGCCGATCAGGACGGCGTTCAGGGCGTCGCTCTTGGACATCTCCAGGTGCACGGTCACGTAGACGAGCAGGAAGGCGGTGAGGATGTAGTACGAGATGTTCTCGCCGAAGCGCGTGCCGATCGCGAGGAGCACCTCGCGCCAGCTCTTGCGGAACACCTCGACGACCGGGGGCTGTTCCTTCTCGCCCCGGTCGGCCGCCTCGGCCGACTTGCGCTGCGCCTCCAGGAAGACCGGGGACTCCTCGACCGAGATCCGGATCCAGAGGCCGATCATGACGAGGATGCCGGACAGCAGGAACGGGATGCGCCAGCCCCAGGCGAGGAACGCCTCGTCGGACTGGACGGCCGCGAGGAGCGCCAGGACGCCGGTCGCCAGCAGATTGCCGCCAGGCGCACCGGACTGCGGCCAGGAGGCCCAGAAGCCACGCCGTTCGTCGCCGCCGTGCTCGGAGACGAGCAGCACCGCGCCGCCCCACTCGCCGCCGAGCGCGAAGCCCTGCACCAGGCGCAGGACGGTCAGCAGGATCGGTGCCCACACCCCGATGCTCGCGTGGGTGGGCAGCAGACCCATGGCGAAGGTCGCGCCGCCCATCATGAGCAAGCTGAGCACGAGCAGCTTCTTGCGGCCGATCTTGTCGCCGTAGTGGCCGAAGACGACGCCGCCGAGGGGACGGGCGGCGAAGCCGACCGCGTACGTCAGGAACGCGAGGAGCGTGCCGACCAGCGGATCGCTGCTGGGGAAGAAGAGCGAGTTGAACACGAGGGCGGCGGCCGAGCCGTAGAGGAAGAAGTCGTACCACTCGATGGTGGTGCCGACGAGGCTGGCCGCGACGATGCGCCTGATGGATCCTGATGACTTCGGGGAGGGAGTTGCGGCGACCATGTGCACCACTTCCAGGCGTGTGCGGGGACGATTCGGTGTCGCCATACCGTAGAAACACGCAGTTCAGAGGCGTATATGGCGGAACACCATAGTTATAGGCGCGAGAGTGAGTGCCTCCACTATGGCGATGCCGCCCCGACGCCGTCGGCGAGGCCGCGGGGGAGGCCGGACGGGGCCCGCCGGTAGGCTGCCGGGGTGGTGGAGCGCAGCGAGCAGCACGGGCGACGTCCCGCGAACGACGGGCCGAAGGCCGCCGCCCGCAACCGGTCCGCTCTCGTCACCGCCGCCCGGGAGATCTTCGCGGAACACGGCCTGGAAGCCCCGCTCTCGGCGATAGCGCGCCGGGCCGGGGTCGGGCAGGGCGTCCTCTACCGGCACTTCCCCGACCGGGCCGCCGCGGTCGCGGCGGTCCTGGAGGAGAACGTCCGGCAGATCGAGCAGGAGGCGGCGGGCCGGGACGCGACCTTCGCCGGGGTGCTCGGGGTGCTGACGTGGCATCTCGCGGACTCGGCGGCCTTCATCGGCCTCCTCCACGCCGAACGGGTGGGCAGCCGCTCGGGCATCCGCGCTCACGTCCTCGGACTGTCCGACCGGGTGGAGAGCGCCCTGCGGCGGCATCTCCCCGCCGAGCACCGGCTGAGCGGCGGGGACGATCTCGCGCTCGCCGTCGCCATGGTCTCCGCAGCGGTGATCGGCCCGACCCGCGCGGAGCGCGAACTCCGAGCGCTGGCCGCGTGGCGGCTGCTCGGCGTCGAAGTGGGACCGGTACGCGCCGTCGGCGAGTGACGAGGGGCCGCACCGGCGGACGCGCTCAGCCGCCGTTCGACTGGCGGGTGCCCTCGGCGAGCGCGTCGAAGGTGTAGAGGTAGCCCCGGCGGGGCCGCTCACCGTGAGGTACGCCTTCGTCCCGCCGGGCGTGATGGCCATGTTCGTCGCCGACTCCAGGCCTTTGGCCCGCGCGGGCAGTTCGACCGTCGCCAGCCGCTCACCGTGCGGGCTGAAGACGGCCATGGCCGCCCGGCCGTGCAGGCCCTGGTAGAGATTGCCGTCCGCGTCCACGGCGATGGAGTCGGTCTGGGCGATCCCTCCGTCGACGCGGATGGCGGTGTGCCGGGACGTCACCGCGCCCTCCTCGTCGAGGCGCAGGTAGGAGATCCGGTTCTCAATGAGCTCGCTGAACCAGAGCCCCCGGTAGCCGGCGTCGAAGCTGATCCCGTTCGGCGCGGCCAGGTCGTCGGCCAGCACGGTGGCCTCGCCGCTCTTCCGGTCGATCCGGACCACCCGCCCGCGCGCCGTGCCCTCGGACAGGCCGCGTGAGTCGCTGACGTACAGATTGCCGCTGGGGTCGAAGGCGATGTCGTCGGGGTTCATCGGCTCTCCGTCGACATCGCCGGAGAAGACGGTCCGCGGGTCGCCGCCGCCGGGGGCCAGGCTCACGATCTCGCCGTGCGCGAAGTCGCTCAGGTGGAGCCGTCCGTCGTACGGGCTGAACTGGGCCGAGGTGTAGGCCCCCCGGCCGTCGGTGTGGACTGCCCGGGAGGTCTTCCGCCGGACGTCGACGCGCAGGACCTTGGGCTTGCCCTCGGGTGCGGTGACGTCGACGACGTACAGGCCGCCGTCCTCGCCGAACACCGGCCCCTCCAGCAGGGTCATCCCCGTCTCGTCGTGCACCCCGGTCAGTCGCATGAACTGCTGCGCCCGGATCGTCCGGCTCCCGGAGGCGGAATCCGTCTCCCCTCCGGGCGTGCCGCTCTGGGTGCCGCAGCCGGTGAGGAACAAGGCGCCGATGGTGGCGAGCACGGAAAGGGACCGGGCCGGTCGTCGCTGCGTGAGCCGCATGAGGGGATCGCTCTTCCTGTCCACGGGGCGGGGGTGGGGCCGGAGCGCGGAGTACGGGGCCGGGGGAGCACCCCCGGCCGGGCAGCGCCGGACTGCCGGACATCAACCGGACAGCATTGTCCGGTAGTTGCTACCGTAGCGGACGGCGGCCCGCCCCGGACTGCTCCACCGCACGGAACGAGGACCCCCCATGACGACTCCTCACACCCCGGACCCCCACGAGCTCGCCGCCCTGCGCGAGCGCTACCGCCTCGAACGGGAACGGCGCGTCCGTCCCGACGGCGCCGCCCAGTACCGGGACGCCGAAGCCGAGTTCGGCTACTACGCGGCCGATCCGTACACGGAGGGACCGGCGGAACGCGCCCCCCTCCACGACCTCGTCGACGTCGCCGTCATCGGCGGCGGGTTCGGCGGCATCCTCACCGGGGCCCGCCTGCGGCAGCAGGGGCCGGCCCGGGTCCGGATCGTCGAGAAGGGCGGCGACTTCGGGGGCACCTGGTACTGGAACCGCTACCCGGGCGTCCACTGCGACGTCGAGTCCCATGTGTATCTGCCGCTCCTCGACGAGACCGGGTACGTCCCCGAGTGGAAGTACGCCCCCGGGGACGAGATCCGCCGCCACGCGGTACGGATCGCGCGCCGGTTCGACCTCTACGCCGACGCCCTGTTCTCCACCGGAGTCACCGCTCTGACCTGGGACGAGATGGCGGAGACCTGGCTCGTCTCCACGGATCGCGGAGACGCTTTCCGGGCGGCCTACGTCGTCAGCGCCACCGGCACCCTCACCGACCCGAAGCTTCCCGGCATCCCCGGTATCGGGGACTTCGCGGGCCACACGTTCCACACCTCGCGGTGGGACTACGCCTACACCGGCGGCACCCCGGAGGGCGGCATGACCCGTCTCGCGGACAAGCGGGTGGGGATCGTGGGAACCGGCGCCACCGGCATCCAGGCCATCCCGATGCTGGCCGAGGACGCCGGACACCTCTACGTCTTCCAGCGCACCCCCTCCACCGTGGACGAGCGCGCCAACCGCCGTACCGCCCCCGGGGACGTGGGCGCCGGCCGGGCGGGCTGGGCCCGTGAACGGCGGGACAACTTCCTGCGCATCGTCTCAGGGGAGAGCGCCGACCGGGACCTCGTGGCGGACCGCTGGACCACCTCGGCGGGGCTGCTGGAGAAGCTCCTGCCGAGCTTCCGCCGCCACGGCGACCGGCAGACCTTCGAAGCGGCCTACGAGGCGGCCGACGCCGCCAGGATGAACGAGCTGCGCTCCAGGGTCGACCAGTGCGTCGCCGACCCGGAGACGGCGGAGAAGCTCAAGCCCTGGTACCGCTACGCCTGCAAGCGGCCCACCTTCTCCGACCTGTACTACCCGGCGTTCAACCGCGACAACGTCACCCTGGTCGACACCGCCGACACCCACGGCATCGAGCGGGTCACCGCGGACGGAGTCGTCGTCGGCGGCACCGCGTACCCACTGGACTGCCTGATCTTCGCCACCGGCTTCAACGTCGGTACCTCCGGCATCCACTCGGGCCGGCTGCCGGTGCGCGGCCGGGGCGGCGTCCCCCTGCTCGACCGGTGGCGGCGGCAGGGCCCCCGTACGCTGCACGGGTTCACGAGCAACGGCTTTCCCAACCTCATCCAGCTGGGGACCCTCCAGAACGCCAGCAGCGTCAACTTCACCCACATCCTGGACGAGCAGGCCGTCCACGCCGCCGCCCTCGTCGCGGCGGCCGAGGCGGACGACGCCCTCATCGAGCCCTCTCCCGCGTCCGAGGACGCCTGGCTCGCCGTCCTGGCCGAAGGCGCTCCCGACCACGAGTGGTTCCACGCCGAGTGCACCCCCGGCTACTACAACCGGGAGGGCCGGGGCAGGCCCAACGGCCCGATCGCCTATCCGCACGGCGCCGTCGCCTTCCACCAACTCCTGGAGGAATGGCGGGAGAAGTCCCTGACAGAGGTCCTGCGTTCCCGCACCGCCCCGCGCGCCTGACCCACCCTGTTCCCCCACGCCCGACCGACTCCCCTTCCATCGAGAGGACTTCACCATGAACGCAGTCGCATCCGGCAAGGACGCCACCGCCCGCCCGTACCGCGGTGTGATCGTCACCGGGGCCGCCTCCGGCATCGGCCGCGCCGCCGCCCTGGCCTTCGCGGCCCAGGGGGACCACGTCCTGGCCGCCGACCTGGACGCGAGCGGGGTGGAGGAGACCGTACGGCAGATCACCGCCGCCGGAGGCACCGCCCTGACGGCGGTCGGCGATCTGGCCGAGCAGCGGACGGTGGACTTCCTGGTGGAGCAGGCGGTGGCGGAGTTCGGCGGGATCGACGTCCTGGTCAACAACGCGGGTGTCATGGACCGGATGTCGGCCGCCCACGAGACCGACGACGCCGAGTGGGAACGGGTGCTGCGGGTCGACCTCACGGCCCCCTTCCTCCTCACCCGTGCCGTCCTTCCCCCATGCTTGCCGCCGGCGGCGGGTCCCTGGTCTTCACCGGCTCCGAGGCCGGCCTGCGCGGCGGTGCCGCCGGAGCCGCGTACACCGCCGCCAAGCACGGGGTCACCGGCCTCGTGAAGAACCTGGCGGTGATGTACCGGGGGCAGGGCATCCGGGCCAACGTCGTCGCGCCGGGCCCCACCGCGACCGGCATCGGCGTCGACGCCCGCCCCGACGCACACGGCCCCGCCGTCGTCCAGGGCCTCATCGGCGCCGGCATGGGCCGGCTCGGTTCGGCGGAGGAGCAGGCCGCCGCCATCGTCTGGCTCGCCTCCGACGCGGCGTCCTTCGTCAACGGCGCGGTGCTGCCCGTGGACGACGGCTGGTCGGCCGTCTGATCCGGCCCGGCGCCCCGGTGGCCGCAGGCGTCAGGGCTTCCGGGCGACCGCCCCGTACATGGCGATGTCCCGGCCGTCGATGCCGTCCTGTTGCGGGCCGGGGAGCCACCGGTGCACCTGGGCGATCCCCGGTTCCGCCAACTCCAGGCCGTCGAAGAACGAGGCGGCGGTGGGCAGGTCGCGCAGGACGAAGGGCATGCCCTGCCGGCGGTACTCCTCGGCCACCCGGTTGACCTCATCGGGCGCGAAGTCCGCCGTGCCGATGGTCATCGCGAGATGACTGCCCGACGGCAGCGGGTCCAGCAGGTGCTGGACCAGCCGCCGGTCGTCCGGCGGCTCGATGAAGTGCATGATGCCGATGACCGTGAGACCGACGGGACGGTTCAGATCGATGAGTTCGCGGAACTCCGGGCTGTTCAGGATGGTGTCCGGGTCGTGCATGTTCGCGTCCACGTAGGCGGTGGCGCCTTCGGGGGAACTCTGCAGGAGCGCACGGGCGTGGGCGAGGACGATGGGGTCGTTGTCGACGTAGACCACGTGCGACTCCGGCGCCACCTCCTGCACGATCTCGTGCAGGTTCGGGGAGGTGGGCAGACCGGTCCCGATGTCCAGGAACTGCCGGATGCCGCGTTCCTCCGCGAGGAAGCGGGCGGCGCGGTGCATGAACCGGCGGTTCTCCATCATGTGGACGGGAAGGGCGGGCCAGTGCCGGCACATGGCGTCGCCCGCCTCGATGTCCGCGGGGTAGTGGTCCTTGCCGCCCAGGATGTAGTCGTACACCCGGGCGGAGTGGGCGCGGGAGGTCACCATTCCGGCCGTGGGGTCGTTCGGCGCGTTCATGCGGGGCTTCTTTCGTCCGAGGACGGCTTCATCGAGGGTAGGGAGACGCCCTTCCGGCCGCAAACGGTGCTGCCGTCGTCCGAGGCGCTCATCCTTCCGGCTCCGCCTCCAGGGCGATGACGGCGATGTCGTCCCGGCGGTGGTGCGGCGAGGGCAGCAGGCCACGGATCAGGGACGGCAGCGCCAGGCCCCGGCGGGCCAGTGCGTCGGAGCGTTCGCGCAGGCGCCGGAGATTGTCGGCGATGTCCGAGTCCGGCGTCTCCACCAGACCGTCGGTGTAGCACACCAGGATGTCGCCCTTCCGCAGGACCGCGTGGAGCGTGGTGCGGGACAGGCGGTCGGCGACGCACAGCGGCGGGTCCGGGGCCGTGAGGCCGTGCAGGAACCGGGCCGGCGCGTCGGCCGGGATCAGCAGGGGCGGCGGATGGCCGGCGTTGGACAGGGCCATGTGCCAGCCGCCGTGCTCCCTCCGGTGCAGAATCGCGTGCACCACCGTCACCAGGGAAGGACGGTCGAGCGCCTGGACGATCCGGTCGAGCCGGCTCAGCGTCCGGGCCGGGCTGGCTGCCGGGCCACTGTCGTACGCGAGTCCCCTCAGCATGCTGTTGACCCGCCCCATCGCCGTGGCCGCGTCGAGGTCGTGGCCCGCGATGTCGCCGATGGACAGGGCGAGCGAGTCGGCCGAGAGCCGGACGGCGTCGTACCAGTCCCCGCCGACCTCCGCCGCCGAGTCCGCCGGGTGGTAGAGCGCGGCGATGGCGAGACCTTCGACGGACGGCGGGGGCGCCAGGAAGGACTGCTGGAGCGCGAGCGTCGTGCCGCGGATGCTCTGCAACTCCATCGTCCGGCGCAGCGGCCCGCTCATCTGCTGGAAGACGTCCCGCAGCAGCGAGAGGTCGGCATCGTCCGGCGGCGGGTTGCCCCGGCACGTCGCGATGGTCGCCAGCGCGACGGTCCGGCCGTCCACGACCACGGGCAGCAGGGCGACGCCGGTCGCCCCGGCCTCGCGCAGCCAGCGGACGGAGACGTCCGAGAGGCCCTGACCGGTGGGCCCACCGGGCGGGAAGACCAGCAGCCGCGCCTCCTGGCCCTCGATGGCCCGCCGGGCGACCGGCCCCAGCAGGAAACCGGCGTCCAGCGGGGGAAGGGCGGGCAGTCCGGGAGCCAGCCCCACCCGCTCCGGCAGCGCCGCGGCCGATGCGCCGGAAGGGCCCCCGACGGCCTGGACACCGTCCCGTACGCGGAAGATGGCCACGGCGTCGGCGAGTTCCGGCACCACGGCCGCCGCCGTCGTCAGAAAGGCCTCCGAGAGATCATGGGCCGCGGGTACCGCAGCCATCCTGGCCAGCAGTTTCTCCCGCATACGGCTGCGCCAGTGCTCCTCCGCGTCGGTGGCGGTGCCGACCCACTCCACCTCGCCGTCCCCGTCGGCGACGGGCGCGGCGACGATCTTGATGTGGCGGAACCGGTCGAGCACACCGTCGAGCCGCACCCGCACGATCGTGTCGAGGGGAGAACGCTTCCGCGTGGCCCCGCGCCAGGCCCGCTGGAACCAGTCCCGGTCCTTGGGGTGCACGGCGTCCATCCACGAGGTGTCGGCGTCGGGGTGCCAGAGCTTCTGGGCGATGCCGCCTCCCGCCAACAGGGTGACCTCGCCGCCGGGCGACATCACCCACACCGACTGCGGCACGGCGCCCATGAGCGCCTGGTACCGCCTGAGGAGACGCTCCTCGTTCGGGGCCGGGCCCTCCGCCGCCGGGACCAGTGGATCATCGCCACTCATACTCCGATGATCCCCCGCTTCGGGGACCCCGGCACCCCTGTACGCCGCAGGAAGCACCCGGTCCGGCGCTCCCGGCCGAACCGCCCCCCGCCCGGCCTCGTCAGCGGGCGCCCCAGCCCCCGTCCACGGGGAGCGAGGCGCCGGTGATGTATCCGGTGTGGGGACCGCAGAGCCAGAGGCAGACCGCGGCGACCTCGTCGGGCTCGATCAGCCGCTTGATCGCGGAGCGCTCCAGGAGGACGTCGGTGACGACCTCCTCCGGGGGATCCCGTGCGCGGCGGCCTGGCCCGCGATCTGTCCTTCCACCAGGGGGTGCGCACATAGCCGGGGTTGACGCAGTTGCTGGTCACCCCGTGCGGGGCGCCCTCCAGGGCGGCCACCTTGCTCAGCCCCTCCAGGCCGTGCTTGGCGGCGACGTAGGCGGACTTGAAGGCGCTGGCCCGCAGCCCGTGCATGCTGGAGACGTTGACGATCCGGCCCCACCCACCGGCGTACATGTGCGGAAGGCACTGCCGCATCAGCAGGAACGGTGCGGTCACCATCACCTGCTGGATCAGCGCGAACCGGGCCGGCGGGAACTCCTCGATGGGGGACACGTGCTGCAGTCCGGCGTTGTTGACCAGGACGTCCACCCCGGCCGGCAGCGTGCCGACCGCCTCCGCGTCGGCCAGGTCCACGACGTGGGCCACCCCGCCGATCGCGGCGGCGACGGACTTGGCGCTCTCCGCATCCCGGTCGACCACGTGCACCAGTGCCCCGGCGGCGGCGAGCGCCTCGGCGGTGGCCCGCCCGATGCCGCTGCCGCCGCCGGTGACCAGGGCGGTACGCCCCCTGAGGTCCACGTCCCCGGCCCCCGGCGCCGGGGAGGCGGAGGCTGCGTGAAATTGGCTCGTCATGGCGGGAACGCTAGAGACACCGGGCCGGACATCCCATGGCGTGAAGCTCCACAGTGGGCGGGAAGGAGGTGGTGGACTTCGCCACCCGCCCTGCTATCCGTCGAGCGGGCAGCGGGTGAGCCGCTCGGCGGGTGTGGCCGCCGTGGGCAGCTTCAGGGTGCGGCTCGACGGGGGACGCCGGCCGTCGTCCAGCCAGCGTTCCAGCGCCACGGCCGCCGAACGGTGGCACGGCACGAGCGGACGCAGCCGGTCGGGGAAGGCGTCGACGAGCGAGTCCACATGGGTGCCGCCCTCGACGCGGTAGTACCGGTGGAGCGCACCCCGCCCCTGCTGCCGCACCATCCGCGCGTACGTGTCCGAGGTCCGGGAGATCGGGAGCAGCACGTCCAGGGTGCCGTGGAAGCTGATCAGCGGTTTCCCGATCCGGCCGGTCAGAGCGATCTTCGCGACCGCGTCGCGGACCTCGTCCGGCCGCTCGGCGTACGCGTAGTCGGCGTCGCAGGCGGGGGTCCCGGGTGCGCAGAAGGGCGTGCCGGCCTCGGTCGCGCCGTCGAAACCGGGGTCGAGTTCCTCGCGGTAGATGCGTTGGGTCAGGTCCCAGTAGTACTGGTGGTGGTAGGGCCACAGGAACTCCGAACCGGCCGGGTATCCGGCCGCCGTCAGGGTCCGGTGGGCGTCCTCGGCGTCCGCGCCCCCGGCCGCGTAGCGCGGGTAGGCGCGCAGGGCGGGCGGCAGGAAGGTGAGCAGGTTCGGCCCGTCCGAGCGCCAGAGTGCCCCTTCCCAGTCCACCCCGCCGTCGTAGAGACCGGGATGGTTCTCCAACTGCCAGCGCACCAGATAGCCGCCGTTGGACATGCCCATCGCCAAGGTGCGGGAAGGGGGCCGCAGATAGCGCTGGGCGACCACCCGGCGGGCCGCGCGGGTGAGCTGGGTGAAGCGGGTGTTCCATTCGGCGATGGCGTCACCGGGCGCCCGGCCGTCCCGGTGGAACGCGGCCGACGTGTTGCCCTTGTCGGTGGCGGCGAACGCGTAACCCCGGGCGAGCGCCCAGTCCCCGAAGGCCCGGTCGTTGGCGTACTGCTCGCGCACCCCGGCGAACCGGCCACCACCAGGCCGCCGTTCCAGCGGTCGGGGAGCCGGATCACGAACTGGGAGTCGTGGTTCCACCCGTGGTTGGTGTTGCCGGTCGATGTGTCGGGAAAGTGGCCGTCGATCTGGATGCCCGGTACGCCCCTGGGGGTGGCCAGGTCCTCCGGGGTGAGCCCCGCCCAGTCCGCCGGGTCGGTATGCCCGGAGGCCACCGTCCCCGCCGTCGTCAACTCAGTCAGGCAGTCGGCCTGTTGGCGGTCCGCCCCCGGCACACGGAGGATGTCCTGGCGGGCGCAGTGCCCGTGCCTGCCGGAGTCCCGGTCCGGCGGGGCCGCGGCGGACGGGGCCGCCGTCCAGGCCGTCAGCACGGCCGCCGCGACGGCGGCCCCGCGCAGCCACCGGCCCCGGGGCGGGCGGCGGGTGGCCTCGTGGCGTGGTCCGGCGCGCCGGGGTGCCGGTGGTGCCGGGGATGGGGTCAGCATGAGAGGTGCCTCCGTCGGGTGGGCGCTGTGCGGGTGGCCGGTATCAGGGGCAGGAGGCGTCGGCGAGGACGTAATGGCCCGCCGGTGACTCCTTGAGGGTGTGGGTCACGAAGGTGTTGTAGAGCCCCAGATGCTGGCCGGAGCCCTTGGCGTACACCTGGCCGCCGGTGGTGGTGGCCCGGCCGGCGCGTACGTGCTCGTAGTTGTTCGCTCTCCAGCAGGCGGCGGGCTCGGTGGGCGGGTCCACGGGCGGCTCGGGGGTGGTGGTGCCGTCAAGACCGAAGAACCGGGTGATCCAGTAGGAGGAGCAGACCGAGTCGATGAAGTGCTGGGTGCCGGCCGATCCGCACTGCTCGGCACCGCTGCCCGGATCGACCGGGGTGCCGTGCCCGATGCCGGGCACCCGGTTCACCTCGACGACGCTCGCGCCGCCGTCCGCCGCGAGATACTCGCTCCTGCGGGTGCTGTTGGGGCCGATCGTGGAGGTGCGGTCCGGGGTCTGGCCGAGCCCGTGCACCGCGGTCCACTGGTCCCGCAGTTCGTCGGCGTTCCTCGGGACGACGGTCGCGTCGTTGTCCCCGTGCCAGATCGCCACCCGGGGCCAGGGGCCGGCGTAGCCGGGGTGCGCGTCCCGGACGGCCTGCGCCCACGCCGCCGGGGTGCGGTCCACGCCAGGGCTCATGCAGCCGAACGCCGAGACGACGTCGGTCCCGCAGCCGTACGGGATTCCGGCGACGACCGCGCCCGCGGCGAACACGTCCGGGTAGGCGGCCAGCATGACGGAGGTCATCGCGCCGCCCGCGGAGAGGCCCGTGACCTGCACCCGGCCGGGGTCCGCGCCGTAGGCGGTCGCGGCGTGCGCGACCATCTGCCGGATCGACGCGGCCTCGCCCTGGCCCCGCCGGGTGTCGCCCGGCTGGAACCAGTTGAAGCACTTGTTGGCGTTGTTGGCGGTGGTGGTCTCGGCGTAGAGGACCAGGAAGCCGTGGCGGTCGGCGAAGGTGTTCAGACCGGCGTTGTCGGAGTAGACCTGCGCGCTCTGGGTGCAGCCGTGCAGGGCGACGACCACGGGCGCGTTCGCCGGAAGTGCCGCGGGCCGGTACACGTACATGTTCAGGCCGCCGGGGTTCGCCCCGAACGAGGTGACCCGCTCCAGGGCGGCGGCCGCCCGCGCCTCCGCGGGTGCCGCGGCACTCGCCCCGGCCGCCCCCGGTCCGGCCAGCGCCGCGCCGGTGGCCAGGGCGACGACGGCGGCGAACCGGCGGACGGTACGGCTCCACCGCCCGCCGCGCCCCGGTCCGGGTGGCGGGGAGCCGGGCGGAGCGGGATGCGACGCTACGACGTGCGACATGGTGACCTCCCGTGGGACGGTGCACGGGATCGCCCGTGATCCCGTGACCCGGCCGGGGCTCGCCCTGGGGCGATGGGTGCGGCCGAGGTGCGGTCACCGTAGGAAGCGGGCCGGAGGCGGGGTAATGGCGATGCCCTCCACAACCGGCCCGGGAGCCGGGGGCCACGACCTGTTGCCGGGAGCACGCCCGGCTGCTACGGGGAAGACGTCGCGGGCCTACGGGTCAACACGCCCACCGATCAGACCACTTGGGGCGCCGATGCCAGGTCGTGCGCCACGGTCAGCTCCGCCCCGGTCGCGGCCCGCACCTGATCGACCGTCACCCCGGGCGCCACCTCCCGCAGCAGGAAGCCGCCGGGGGTGACGTCCAGCACCGCGAGATCGGTGATGATCCGGTGCACCACGCCCCGGCCGGTCAGCGGCAGGGCGCACTCCGCGAGGAGCTTGGGGGAGCCGTCGCGTGCGGTGTGCTCCGTCAACACGATGACGTGCCGGGCCCCGTGGACGAGATCCATGGCACCACCCATCCCCTTCACCATCCTGCCGGGGATCACCCAGTTCGCCAGATCGCCGGAGGCGGACACCTGCATCGCCCCCAGGACCGCCAGGTCGATGTGCCCGCCCCGGATCATCGCGAAGGACAGCGCGGAGTCGACACAGGACGCCCCGGGCAGCAGGGTCACCGTCTCCTTGCCCGCGTTGATCAGGTCGGCCCTGACCTCGGAGGCGACGGGGTAGGGGCCGACGCCGAGGAGGCCGTTCTCCGACTGGAACACCACCTCCACCCCGTCCGGCAGATGGTCGGGGACGAGCGTCGGCAGACCGATGCCGAGGTTGACGTAGGAGCCGTCGGGCAGCTCCCGTGCGGCGCGGGCCGCCATCTGCGTGCGCGTGAGTGGCATGTCAGCCGGTCCCTTCATGAACAGCGGAGGTGGGGCGGACGGTCAGGCGCTCGACGCGCTTCTCGGCGCGCGGATCGTCCGTCCCGATCGGGACGACCCGCTGGACGAAGATCCCGGGCAGATGCACGTCGTCGGGGGCGAGTTCGCCCGGCTCGACGAGTTCCTCGACCTCCGCCACGGTGATGCGCCCGGCCATCGCGGCGAGCGGGTTGAAGTTGCGGGCGGAGGAGTCGAAGCGGAGGTTTCCGTGCCGGTCGCCGACGGCGGCGCGCACCAGCGCGAAATCGGTGGTGATGCCCTCCTCCAGCAGATGCTCCCGCCCGCCGAAGACCCGGGTCTCCCTCGGCGGCGAGGCGACCGCGACGGAGCCGTCCGCGCGGTGCCGCCAGGCCAGACCGCCCGCGGCGATCACGGTGCCCGCTCCGGCCGGTGTGTAGAACGCCGGGATGCCCGAACCGCCCGCCCGCAGCCGTTCCGCCAGGGTGCCCTGGGGGACGAGCTCCACCTCCAGCTCCCCTTGCAGGTACTGGCGCGCGAACTCCTTGTTCTCCCCGACGTACGAGCTGGTCATCCGCGCGATCAGCCCCGCCCGCAGCAGAAGCCCCAGGCCCCAGTCGTCCACCCCGCAGTTGTTGGACACCACCCTGAGCTCGCCGGCTCCCCGCTCCAGCAGAGCGTGGATCAGCACTCCGGGTATGCCGCACAGGCCGAAACCGCCCACGGCCAGCGACGCCCCGCGCCCCACGTCCGCGACCGCGTCCGCCGGGTCGGCGACCACCTTGTCCCTGCTCATCCGTCCACCTCTCGCCGCATCGACTGCGCACGAGACTAGGAATCCGGGACGGCCCCCGGCGATGGTGGACGGACACACACCGGGGCCCGCCAGGATGGTGGCAGCAGCGATCCCGCACCCGGTGGGACGCGGCGCTCTTCGGGGAACCGGGCCCCGGTCGGAACACGCCGGGGTAGGGTCCGCGCATGGCCAAGGTGACCGTCAGTCTGGATGCCGAACTCGTCGTCGAAGCGATGGTCCTCGCGGGGGTGGGTAACCCGCAGGACGCCGTCGAACTCGTGGTGCGCGACTACATCGCGCGCGGCCACCGCACCGAGGCCCTCGTCGCCGAGCGGGAGGGCGCGGCACGCGAGGTGGAGATCAAACCCGAGGCACAGCAGGGCTGACCGCCCAGCCCGGCCACCGGTGAGCGGCCGGCGCCCTTACGCGACCGGCTCGCCGTCCTCCAGCTCCACCGGACCGCCGCCCGACGCCAGGGCTTCCAGCGCTGCCCGGACCCGGCCGCAGAGCGTGCCCAGCAGGTAGGCGTCCAGGTCGGCGGCGTCCACCAGCCGCCAGGACAGCAGCTCCTCCTCCTGGAGCCGGATCGCCGCCAGCTGCTCGGCGGTGAGCGCCCCGCCGTCGTACACGTACGCCACGATCGGCGGCCGGCCCGCGCCCCGCACCCAGTCCACGGCGAGCAGCCGTCCCGGGGCCACGTCGAGGCCGATCTCCTCCGCCGTCTCGCGGCGGGCGCCCTGCCGGGGGCCTTCGCCCGTCTCCGACTCGACGGTCCCGCCGGGCAGCGCCCAGCCCTTGCGGTAGTTCGGCTCGACGAGCAGGATCCGCCCGTCCGCGTCGCGGAAGATCGAGGCGGCACCGGCGAGGACCCGGGGGAGCCCGGCGATGTACGCGGCGTAGTCGGCATCGGGAGTCGTCACGGCCGACAGCGTAGTGGTCCGGGACCTGACCGCACGGCCGTGGACGGCCATGGGCAGATCAGGGGTCGTGCGGATAGGGTCGGGTCGGCGCGACTGCCTGTTCGAAAGCAAGGGATGCAAGGTGACGGACGGAGCAGATGTGGAGACCGCCCGCGTGCTCGTGGCGGCGGACAAGTTCAAAGGCTCGCTCACGGCCGTACAGGTCGCGGAGCGGGTGACGGCCGGGCTCCGGCGCGTCGTGCCCGGCCTGGCGGTGGAGACCCTGCCGGTCGCGGACGGCGGCGACGGTACGGTCGCGGCGGCGGTGGCCGCCGGATTCGAGCGCCGCGAGGCGCGGGTGACCGGCCCCCTCGGCGACCCGGTGACCGCGGCGTACGCGCTGCGCGGGGACACCGCCGTGGTGGAGATGGCCGAGGCCTCGGGCCTCCAGCACCTGCCCGACGGGGTGTTCGCCCCGCTCACGGCCACCACGTACGGCTCGGGTGAGCTGCTGAAGGCCGCCCTGGAGGCGGGGGCGAGGACGATCGTGTTCGGGGTCGGCGGCAGCGCCACCACCGACGGCGGCGCGGGCATGCTCGCCGCACTCGGCGCCCGGTTCCTGGACGCGGACGGCAAGCCCGTCGGCCCGGGCGGCGGACCGCTCGCGACGCTGGCCGAGGCGGACCTCTCCGGGCTCGACCCGCGCCTGAGGGACGTCGACCTGATCCTGGCCAGCGACGTGGACAACCCGCTGACCGGGCCCAAGGGCGCGCCCGAGGTGTACGGGCGGCAGAAGGGCGCGAGCGAGGAGGACATCGCGGTCCTCGACGCAGCCCTCACGCACTACGCCTCGGTCCTCGGCCCCGAAACGGCGGCCCTGCCCGGCGCGGGCGCGGCCGGCGGCATCGGTTACGGGGCGCTCGTCGCCCTCGGCGCCCGCTTCCGCCCCGGCATCGAGGTCATGCTCGACGTCCTCGGCTTCGCCCCCGCGCTCGCCCGCGCCACGCTGGTGATCACGGGCGAGGGGTCCCTCGACGAGCAGACCCTCCACGGCAAGGCCCCGGCCGGGGTCGCCGCCGCCGCCCGCGCGGCCGGGATCGAGGTCGTCGCCGTCTGCGGCCGCCTCGCCCTGCCCCCGGAGGCCCTGGAGAAGGCGGGCATCCGCCGCGCCTACGCCCTGGCCGAGCTGGAACCGGACCCGGCGGTGTCCATGGCCCAGGCGGGACCGCTGCTGGAGCGGGCGGCGGAGTCGATCGCCCGGGACTTCCTGGCCGGCTGACCACCGCACGACCGGCTGTCGTCGGCCCCGCCCCGTGGCGGCCTCCCCTCACGGCGGGGCCGACGACAGCCGCAGTACGTCCAGCGCCAGCACCAGGTCCACCAGTTCGCGCGGCCGGGACAGTGAGCGTGCGGTCAGGCGTTCCAGTCGCCGCAGGCGGTTGAACACCGTATTGCGGTGGCATCCCAGCCGGGCCGCCGCCCGGCCCACCGAACCCCCGCATTCCAGCCAGGTCTCCAGCGTCTCCACCAGCAGTGACCGCTCCGCCGGTGGGAGCGTCAGCAGCGGGCCGAACACCTCCGCCAGCAGCCGGATGGACAGCTCGGGGCGGCTCACCAGCAGGGCCGCCGGAAGCCGCTCGTCCAGCCGGACGATCTCCCGGCTGCCCGGCTCGCACGTCAGCAGCGCCGTACCCGCCAGCCGGCGCGCGGCGCCCACCTCCGCCAGGGAGCCCACCACCGGGCTCACACCTCCCGGCCCGGCACCCAGCTCCCTGAGCCGCGCCGCCGCCCGGGCCGGGCCCGCCGGGCCCAGCAGCACCACCGCCACCTCCCGGCCCTCCGCCTCGCCCGGGGACCCCTCCGCCGCGCCCCACCACCAGCGCGACCCGTCCGCGTCCGGGCCCTCGGCCACCGCCGCGTCCGGCACCGGTGTGCCCAGCACCACCACGGCGTAACGGCCCCGCTCCGGCAGCCCGAGGCCGCGCGCCGCACGGGTCACCAGGGCCGGCGTGGCCCCGCCCGCCAGCAGTGCGCCGAGCAGCGCCCCGTACCGCGTTCCACGCCGCATCCGCCGCTCCGTCCCCGGGTCCGGGCGCTCCTGATGACCGATGAGGATGCCACCGGCCCCGGCCGCGGGCGCCCGCCCGTCACGGCGTCTGTGCGCGTGCACAACGAGGCCCTTCGTTCGCTGGTCACCCGCATCGAGTCCGCCCCGCCCCGTGGACGCACGTCCCGCCCGGTGCTGGTCTGTGGCACCACCCCCACAGACCAGCACGACACACACATGGCGGAAGGAGGAGGACGCATGGCAACGCTGGAGATCCGCTCGCTGTCCGTCGGCTACGGCCCGGTCCGGGCCCTGCGCGACATCTCGGTCGACGTACCGGACGGCGGGATCACCGCCGTGCTCGGCGGCAACGGCGCGGGCAAGACCACGCTGCTGCGGGCCGTGTCGCGGACCCTCGGCTTCCACCGCGGGACGGGCACCGGGACCATCCGGTTCGACGGCCGGGCCCTGGAAGGGCTGCGGCCCGCCCAGGTGGTGGCCGCGGGAGTGGTCCAGGTACCGGAGGGCCGGCAGGTCTTCGCCCGGATGACGGTGGCCGACAACCTGCGGGCGGGCGCCCTCGGGGCACGCGGCGGGCGCAAGGAGACCGGCGCTGCGCTCGCCCGGGTGCACGAACTCTTCCCGGTGCTCGCCGACCGCGCGCACCAGCGGGCCGGGCTGCTGTCCGGAGGCGAGCAGCAGATGCTGGCCATGGGCCGCGCCCTGATGGCGGGACCCCGGCTGCTCCTGCTGGACGAACCCTCGCTCGGCCTCGCCCCGCTGATGGCGGCCAGGATCGCCGAGACCGTCCAGGAGATCAACGAGGGCGGCACCTCCGTCATGCTCGTCGAGCAGAACGCCGCGATCGCCCTGCGCCTCGCCTCCACGGCGTACGTCCTCGACGTCGGCGAGGTCGCCCTGTCCGGGCCCGCCGACGAACTCGCCGCCTCCGACGAGGTGCGCCGCCGCTATCTCGGCGTCGTCGACGAGGACGCGGCGGCGGACGCCGACCCGGCCGCCCGCACCCGGCGCACCCTGAGCAGGTGGTCCGCGTGACGACCGCCGCGCCCAGCACCACGGCCGCCCTCGCCGTCCAGGACGTCACCGTCCGCTTCGCCGGACTCACCGCCCTCGACGCCGTCTCCTTCACTGTCGAACCCGGCAGCGTGCACGCCGTCATCGGGCCCAACGGCGCCGGCAAGTCCACCTGCTTCAACGTCCTGTCCGGCGTCTACCGCGCCTCCTCCGGGCACGTCCGGCTCGGCGACACCGAGCTCACCGGACTCCCGCCGCACGCCGTCGCGGACCTCGGGATCGCCCGCACCTTCCAGAACCTGGCACTGCCCCCGCACGCCACCGTCGCCGACAGCCTCCTGCTCGGCCGCCACAGCCTGACCCGCTCCGGGTTCCTCGCCACCGGCCTGCGGCTGCCCTCCGCCGTCCGCGAGGAGCGGCGCCACCGCGAGCGGGTCCACGAGATAGCCGAGTTCATCGGGCTGGAGGGGAGTTGGAGCGGCCCGCCGGATCGCTTCCGTACGGGCAGCAGAAGCTCGTCGAGCTCGGCCGCGCCCTCTGCATGGAGCCGAAGGTCCTGCTGCTCGACGAGCCGATCGCCGGGATGACGGCGGACGAACGCCGCCGCACCGCCGCCGTCGTGGCCGACGTACGCGACAGCCTCGGCATCTCCATCGTGCTGGTCGAGCACGACATGGGGGTGGTGATGCGGCTCGCGGACGCGGTGACCGTACTCGACTTCGGACGACGGATCGCCGGGGGCACCCCCGCCGAGGTCCAGAACGATCCGGCCGTCGTCCAGGCCTACTTGGGAGCACCTCAATGACCACGTTCGTCGAACTCCTCCTCGGCGGCCTCTCGATCGGCTCGGTCTACGCACTCATCGCGCTCGGGTTCGTCGTCATCTTCAAGGCCACCGAGGTCGTCAACTTCGCCCACGCGTCCCTGCTGCTGGCGGGCGGCTACGTCACCGCCGTACTCCACGACGACATCGGGTTCTGGCCCGCCCTGCTCGTCGGGATCGCCGGCGCCGCGACCGTCGGGGCGGCCATCGAGTTCTTCGTGATGCGCCGCTACCGGGGCAGCGACCACAGCGTCCTCGCCATCGTCACCATCGGCGTCGACATCCTCCTCATCACCGAACTCACCCGCCGCATGGGCACGGACGTCCTCGCCCTCGGCGACCCCTGGGGCAACGAGGTCGTGAACATCGGCGGCATCACCCTCGCCCAGACCCGCATCGCCGCGTTCCTCGCCGCCGGGCTGCTGATCACGGTGTTCCTGCTCGCCTTCCGCTACACCTCGTGGGGTGTGTCGATGCGGGCCGCCGCCGAGAACCCGCAGACGGCGGCGCTCATGGGCATCAGGCTGGGGCGGGTCTCGCTCGCCGCCTGGGCGGTCGCCGGGGCGCTGGCCGCCGTCGCCGCACTCTTCCTCACCGTGTTCCCGACCCCGGGCCTGGAGCGCGCCACCTCTCTTGCCGCACTCAAGGCGTTCCCCGCCGCCATCCTCGGCGGGCTCGACTCCACCACCGGGGCGCTGGCCGGCGGACTCATCGTCGGCGTCACCGAATCGCTCGCCACCGGCTACCAGAGCGATCTGTCCTTCCTCGGCCGGGGCATCGGCGATCTGGCGCCCTACCTGGTGATGGTGGCCGTCCTGCTGATCCGCCCCGCTGGACTCTTCGGCACGAAGGAGCCGGCCCGTGTCTGACACCACCGCCGAAGCCCCCGCCGCCCCTGCCGTGACCGCTCCCGTACGCGGCGGCGGACCGGAGAGCATCACGGACCGGCTGCGCAGCCCCCGTACGTACGCCGTCCTCATCGGCTCCCTGCTGCTCCTCGTCCTCCCGTTCTACCTGGACCGCTTCTGGCTCCAGGCCGGACTGTTCGCGATGGCGGCGGCGATCGGCGCCATCGGGCTCAACATGCTCACCGGCGCCACCGGCCAGCTCTCCATGGGCCACGCGTTCTTCCTCGCCGTCGGCGCGTACGGCTACTGCGTCCTCGCGGGCGAGAGCAGCACCGAGAACGGCCACACACTGACCGGGCTCGGGCTGCCCACCTGGCTGGCCGCGATCCTCGCGGTGCTGCTCGCCGGGGCGGCGGGCGGCATCTTCAGCCCCATCGCCGGGCGGCTGCGCGGCGCCTACCTCGGCATCGCGACCCTCGCGCTGATCTTCATCGGGCAGCACGTCCTGTTCAACGCGGGCTCGCTGACCGGCGGTTACAACGGCCGGGCCGTACCGCCGCTGTCCGTCTTCGGGTTCACCTTCGACGACTCCGAACTCGTCGTCGCCGCCGTCCCGTTCGGTTCATCGGAGAAGCTCTGGTACGCGGGTCTGCTCGCGCTCCTGCTGAGCGCCCTGTTCGCCCGGGGCGTGCTGCGCGGCCGGCCCGGACGCGCCATGAACGCCATCCGCGACCACCGGATCGCGGCCGGGGTGATGGGCGTGCCGGTGGCCCGCTACCGGGCCGGCGTCTTCGTCCTGTCCTCGATGTACGCGGGCCTCGCGGGCGTCCTGCTCGCGCTGGTCTTCCAGCGGACCGTCCCCGAGTACTTCGGCATGATCCTGTCCCTCGAATACCTCGCCATGATCGTCATCGGCGGGCTCGGCAGCGTCGCGGGAGCCGTGATCGGCGCCGCCTTCGTCTCCCTCCTCCCGCAGGTGTTCACGCACTACAGCGACTCCCTGCCGCTGGTCTCCGCCCCCGGCACAGGCGGTCTCGCGCCCGGTGAGGCGTCCCGCTATCTGTACGGCGCCGCGGTGGTCGCGGTGGTCCTGTTCCTGCCCGGCGGCCTCGCCCGCCTCGGCCTCGCCCGCACGAAGAAGCCGCAGGCTCCGAAGAATCCGGCTGTTCCGAAGCAACCAGCGGCTCCGAAGAATCCAGGGGAGAAGTCATGAAACTGAGAGTGCTCACGGCCGTCGTCGCGGCCCTCGCCGTCACCCTCGTCGGGTGCAGCGGCAAGGCGACCGAAGGAAAGGCGGACGAGGAGGGCAAGGGCGGGATCAAGACAGGTCCCGGGGTCTCCTCCTCGACGATCTCTCTCGGGGTGCTGACCGACATGACCGGCGTCTACGCCTCGCTGGGCAAGAGCGTCACCCAGGCCCAGCAGCTGTGGGTGAAGCAGACCAACGACGCGGGCGGCATCTGCGACCGGAAGATCGAACTGACGGTCCGCGACCACGGATACGATCCGCAGAAGGCGATCGCCGCATACACCGAACTGGTGCCGGACGTGGCGGGCTTCGCCCAGTTCATCGGCTCCCCGTTCGTCGCCGCCGTCGAACAGCGCATCGACGGCCAGGACAAGGGCCTGGTGCTGCCGCAGGCCTGGTCGGCGAACCTGCTCGGCTCCCCGTACATCCGGGTCATCGGCGCCACCTACGACGTCGAGACGATCAACCTGATCGACTACCTCCTCGCCGAGAAGCGCATCGCCAAGGGCGACAAGATCGGTCACGTCTACTTCGAGGGCGACTACGGCGAGAACGCGCTCGTCGGCTCGAAGCACGCGGCGAAGGAGGCCGGGCTCACCGTCGTCGAGCAGAAGATCAAGCCGACCGACAACGACATGACCGCCCAGGTCGCCGCCCTCAAGCAGGCCGGGGTCAAGGCCGTGGTCGTCAGCGCGGGACCCCGCCAGGCCGCCTCGCTCGTCGGCGTCGCCGCGGCCACCGGCTTCAATGTCCCGGTCGTCGGCAACAACTCGGCCTTCGCCCCTCAGCTGTTGAAGACCCAGGCGGGCCCGGCCCTGCTCAAGAACTACTACGTCGCCTCCTCCACACTGCCCATCGGCGACCCGGGCGACGGACCGGCCAAGCTCGCCAAGGAGTACGCCGCCCAGTACCCGAAGGACGTCCTCGACAACGGCGTCGTCGCCGGCTACACGGCGGCCTCCCTCTTCGGCGAGGCCCTGACCAAGGCCTGCGACGACAAGGACCTCACCCGCGAGGGCATCGACAAGGCGCTCCTCACGATCAAGGGGTACGGGACCGAGTTCGGGGTGACGCACGACTTCTCGGACCCGAAGGCGCCGTCCACCCGGGAGAGCGTCATCATGAAGCCCGACGCCGGTGCCGCCGGCGGGCTGAAGGTGGTCCGGCCGGCCCAGGTCGCCCCGGCGGCCGAGTCCTTCACCATCGGCGACTGAGCCTCGCGCCCGGAGGGCTGAGCGAGGCTGACGGAGGTCTGGCCGGGGCAGCCCGGTCAGACCTCCCGGCCGTCCATCCCGATGTACCGGAAGCGGCCCCGCTCCACCCGGTAGATGAAGACCCCGGTCCCGGTGTACATCCCGTTGGCGGACTCGAAGGCGTAGCTCTTGGACACGCCCTTGTACGAGGTCGTCCGCAGCGCGGGCAGCAGGTCCTGGCGCGTCAGCTTCTCCCGGCCGAGCCCCTGGGCGCAGGCGGCGATCAGCCCCACCGCGTCGTACGCCTCGGCCGCGAACAGCGGCGGCGCGCCGTCGAAGCGCTTGCGGTAGGCGGCGGCGAACGGGTGCACCGAGGGTACGGAGGCGGGGTCGGCGGCCGTCGAGACGACCAGCCAGCTCGCCGCGTCCTCGCCCGCCTCCGCCAGGAACCGAGGATCGTGCACGGCCTGGGTGCCGATCTTCGGCCCGAGGAAACCGGCCCTGTTCAGCGCCTTCGCGAACCGTCCGGCGTCCCGCCACCCGCCCCCGTACACCACCGCCCCCGGCTGCTTCGCGGCGATCCGCCCGGCCTCCGCGTCCAGGTCGCGCGTACCTTCGCGGACGGTCTCCGCCAGCACCGTGCGGCCGTTGCCCCGCAGCCCCGCGTCGAGGAAGCGGGTGGTCTGCCGGCCGTACTCGGTACCGTCGTCGACCAGCGCGACCTTGTCGATCTCGTACGCCCCGAGGAACTCGGCCACCGGCAGCATCTGCATGTCGTTGCGCGGTCGGGCGCACAGGAAGATCCGGTTCAGATGGCGGATGTCCCCGTCGACCACACTGAGCAGCGGGAGCGCCGCCTCGTCGTACGCGACCAGCGCCTCCCGTGCCGCGTCCGTGCCGGTCGCCCCGATCGCCGCCACCAGGAGCGGGTCCTCGGCGAACCGGCGCACCGCCGCCTTCGCCCGCTCCTCGTCGCCCCCGTCGTCGACCGTGGTCAGCCGCAGCGTGAACGGCGCGTCCCCTCGCGCGTTGTGCTCGGCCACCGCGAGCCGGGCCGCCCGGTCCTGGCCCTTGCCGACGGCCGCGGAGGGGCCGCTGAGGTCGGCCTGGAGCCCGATGTGCAGCTCGGGGCGGGCCGTCTTCCCGTCGCCGTCATCCTCGCCGCCCGGGTCCTTGCCGTCGCCGGAGGAGACCAGCCACGCGGCGGTGCCGCCCGTCGCGGCGAGGGCCGCGCCCCCGGCGACGTACGCGAGGAAGCGACGGCGGCCGGGGGAGGGGGCCACGGCCGTCGTCTCCCGGCTGCCGCTCCCGGCACCCGTGTCAGGGCCGCCGAACGGGCCGCCGTCCGCGCTGCTGCCCGGACCGCCGTCCCCGCCCGCGTCCAGACTCGTCGCGTCGATGTCGGGCAGGGCGAGCATCCGCGCCGAGCGCTCGGCGATCAGATGGGTGACCGGGCCGGGCAGCCAGCTGCCGCCCGACAGATCCTCGGCGAACGCCTGCCGGATGTCCGCCGCCGTCGGACGGTCCTCGGGCTCCTTGGCCAGGCACGCCTCGACGACCGGGAGCAGCCCGGGCGGCAGCGTGCTCAGGTCCGCCGTGTCGTGCACGGTGCGGAACAGCATCGCCTCGACCGGTCCGGTACCGAACGGCCGCCCGCCGGTCGCCGCGTACACCAGGACGCAGCCCAGCGAGAACACGTCGCTCGCCGGGCCGATCCGCCGTCCCTGCGCCTGCTCGGGGAGAGGAAGCCGGGGGAGCCGACGATCACGTCGGTCGCCGTGAGGACGGTGTCGTCCAGGGCCCGGGCGATCCCGAAGTCGATCAGCCGGGGGCCGTCCAGACCCAGCAGGACGTTGCCGGGCTTGACGTCCCGGTGCACCAGGCCCGCCGCGTGGACGGCCTCCAGCGCCTCCGCGAGCATCGAGCCCAGCGCCCGCACCCCGCGCTCCGGCAGCGGCCCTCCGGTGCCGACCGCCTCGCTCAGGGCGGGCCCCGGCACGAACTCGGTGGCCAGCCACGGGGCCGGCGCCTCGGTGTCGGCGTCGACCACCGGAACCGCCCACCGGTTGCGGACCTGCCGGGCGATCGCCACCTCCCGCCGGAAGCGGGCCCGGAAGCCCGCGTCGTCGGCGTACTCCGCGCGGATCAGCTTGATCGCCACCAGCGCGCCGCCGGGCGACCGCCCCAGCAGCACCACGCCCATGCCCCCGGCGCCGAGCCGGCCGAGGACGCGATACCCGGCGATCCGTGCCGGGTCGGTGGAACGGAGCGGTTCCATCAGGGGTCAGTGCCTTTCGTGGGGGCGCGCGGTCACGTCGTTTCCGGGCCCGCGGTCACTTCAGTTCCAGCTCGACGCGGTAGAGCACCTTGGCGCCGCCCTCGGCGGCGATCCGCAGCAGATCGGTGTTGGTGTAGCCCTTGGCGCCCTTGACCGACACGGCCGTCGTCACCGGGCCGATCCGGGACTTGGACCAGACGTAGTCCTGGACCCCGCCTGACTCCGGCCCGGTGTACTTCCCCGCCTCGAACAGCGAGGCGTCCGCGTTGCGCACGTCCTTCTGGTCGAACTGGAGGGACATCAGACCGCTGAGGCGCTGCCCGCCGCCCAGTTCCTGGTCCGGGCACCGGAAGCTCTCCTGCACGGTGTCCTTGATCTCCCGGTCGGCCCCCGCCTCCGTCCGGTGCACGGTCACGGTCACCGCGCCCTGCACCCGGCCCTTGCCGCCCTGCGCCGGGATGTCGAGCCGCCGCGTGAGGCTGTCCAGGACGCCCGAGGGCAGCGCGGAGCGGGTCCAGACGCAGGAGTCCGGGAGCACGGGCCAGCTGCCGCCGCTCTCGTACGGGGTGTGCCGGACCATTCCCGCCGTCCAGTCGTTCTCCCCGAGCGCGGCGTCACGGGTCAGCTTCCGCGCCTGGGCCGCGTTCTTCGGGACCCGGTCCGGGTCCGGCGTGAAGTCGTAGGCGCTGGGCAGCGCGCCCGGCAGCGTGGACTGCTTCGGGTCGGGCTTCTTCGACGCCCCCGTCTTCTCCCCGCCGGTCGCCGGGCCGCCCTGCTTCGCCGACCCGCTCGGCTTCGGGTCGGACCCGTGCTTGTCCTTCGACGCCGACCCGCCGCATCCGGCCAACAGCACCCCCGCAGCCGCGACCGCCGCCACGCGCGTCCCCACCAGCATCAGCTTCATCTCGGACCCCCCGGTCCCCCGGACCGCCCCCTGGCCGAAATGGCCCGGGTGTCGGTTGCGAGGAGATTCTAGAAGCCGGGTCCGGCGGAGGGACGGGAACCTGGTACTCACCCCGATACCGAAAATTCTCAGCCATGGGGAGGGCTTCGCCTCTGGCGGCCGGACGCGCGCGGTGGTAGGGCCGCCCTGCGCGGCGGAAACGCACGAGGGCCCGGATGCCGGGGAGCATCCGGGCCCTGAGGACCTGCCGTCACATCACGTACCGCTACGGCAGCTGCGCCGCCCGCGCCTCGCGCCGGTTGTCACGGAACGTGTTCACCCGTCGTGCCGTGGCGAACAGCGGGATCACCGCGCCGAGCACCACCTGGAGCGCGCAGCCCGTCTGGAGCAGCAGCTGACCGCCGGGCGCGTCGAACGCCCAGGCGGCGAGCAGCCCCATCGCGGCCACGATCCAGCCGAGCATCGCCACCGCGAGGACGCCCCGCGGCTTGGGGTACTCCACCCGGCTCACCATCAGCCAGGCCACGCCGACGATCGCGAGCAGCGTCGGCACGAAGGGCAGCTCCAGGAGCACGATCGAGACGACCGTCAGCGCTCCGAAGGGGCTCGGCATGCCCTGGAACATGCCGTCCTTCAGTGTCACGCAGGAGAATCTGGCCAGCCTGAGCACCACCGCCAGCAACACGACGATCGCCGCCAGTGCCGACACCCGCTGATGGGCGTCGTCGGCGACCATGCCGTACACGAGCACGAAGTAGGCCGGCGCGAGCCCGAAGCTGATGAGGTCCGAGAGGTTGTCCAGCTCGGCGCCCATCGGCGAGGAACGCAGCTTGCGTGCCACGAGTCCGTCGAACAGGTCGAAGATCGCGGCCATCAGCATGAGGATCACGGCGGTGGCGGCCGAGTGCCGGGCCATGCCCGTCTCGTCGCTGCCCGTGAGGTGCGGAATCAGAATGCCCGTGGTGGTGAAGTACACCGCCATGAACCCGCACGTCGCGTTACCGAGCGTGAGCGTGTCCGCTATCGACAGACGCATCGACAGCGGCATGTCCTCCGTGCCGTCGACGTCGTTCTCGTCTTCGGCCTCCGGCACCCAGCCGGCCTTGGTATCAGGATCAATCACGGTCAATTCGAGTCACCCCCGCGGTGGTGGCCTGGCCGACCTCGACCGCGACATCGATCCCTTCCGGGAGGTAGATGTCCACGCGCGAGCCGAAGCGGATCAGGCCGATGCGCTCGCCCTGCTCCACCTTCGTGCCCTCGGGGAGGTACGGCACGATCCGACGGGCGACCGCTCCCGCGATCTGCACCATCTCGATGTCGCCGAGCTCGGTGTCGAAGTGCCAGACAACGCGCTCGTTGTTCTCGCTCTCCTTGTTGAACGCCGGAACGAACCCGCCCGGGATGTGCTCGACCGACGTCACGGTGCCCGCCAGCGGCGCGCGGTTGACGTGGACGTTGAGCGGGCTCATGAAGATCGCGACGCGGGTGCGCCCGTCCTTCCACGGCATGATGCTCTGCACCACGCCGTCGGCCGGGGAGATGACCCGGCCTTCGGTGATCTCGCGCTCGGGGTCACGGAAGAACCACAGCATGCCCGCCGCGAGCGCGGTGGTGGGCACGGCCGCTGCTGCCCAGCGCCCCGACTTGCGGGCGCGGGCCAGGCTGAGGGCTGCGGTGGCGACGGTCGGCAGGAGCCACGGCGATGCTCCGCGGGCGATGCGGACCCCGCCGCGGGATGCGGTGGAAGTGCTGTCGGGCATGAATGACCTTCGTAGCGGATGATGCCGCGCTGGCAACGGGGGACGGCGGCTTTCCGAAGATGCTATCGGTTGCCGGGCGCAACTGGGCAAGCCAGCAGCCGAGTCGGACTGTCGAACGCCGCCCGTTGAGGGTGACCCGGTGTGACGTTCTTCGCCACCAAATCACCCTGAAACGGACAATCAGCCCTGGAATCGGTACTCCTCCAGGAGTCGCCGGCCAATGATCATTTTCTGGATCTCGGCGGTACCTTCACCGATCAGCAGCATCGGCGCCTCACGGTAGAGGCGCTCGATCTCGTACTCCTTGGAGAAGCCGTAGCCGCCGTGGATGCGGAAGGCGTCCTCGACGACTTCCTTGCAGTACTCGGAGGCGAGGTACTTCGCCATCCCTGCCTCCAGGTCGTTACGCTCCCCGGAGTCCTTTTTGCGTGCTGCATTGACCATCATCGCATGAGCGGCTTCGACCTTGGTGGCCATTTCGGCCAGTTTGAACTGGATCGCCTGGTGCTGGGCGATCGGTTTGCCGAACGTGTGACGCTGCTGGGCGTACGAAACGCCCAGTTCGAACGCACGCTGCGCGACACCGCAGCCACGCGCGGCGACATTCACCCGGCCGACTTCGACGCCGTCCATCATTTGGTAAAACCCTCGGCCGGTCGCGCCCCCGAGAACACGATTGGCCGGAATGCGCAGGTCGTCCATGATGAGCTCGGTCGTGTCGACGCCCTTGTAGCCCATCTTGTCGATCTTCCCGGGGATGGTCAGGCCGGGCCGGACCTCTCCGAAGCCGGGCTCCTTCTCCACCAGGAAGGTCGTCATCGACTTGTGCGGCGCGGTGCCCTCGGGGTGGCCTTCGTCACTTCGGGCCAGAACAGCCACCAAAGTAGACGTTCCGCCGTTCGTCAGCCACATCTTCTGGCCGTTGAGAACGTACTCGTCGCCGTCCTTCACACCCTTGGACGAGATCGCCGAGACGTCCGAGCCGAGCGCCGGCTCGGACATCGAGAAGGCCCCGCGAACCTCGCCGAGGGCCATCCGCGGCAGGAACGTGTCCTTCTGCTCCTGCGTGCCGTGCTGCTTGAGCATGTAGGCCACGATGAAATGCGTGTTGATGATGCCCGACACACTCATCCAGCCGCGTGCGATCTCCTCCACGCACAGCGCGTAGGTGAGCAGCGACTCGCCCAGCCCCCGTACTCCTCGGGGATCATCAGCCCGAACAGGCCGAGTTCCTTGAGCCCCTCGACGATTTCCGTGGGGTACTCGTCGCGGTGCTCCAGCTGGGTCGCGACCGGAATGATCTCCTTGTCGACGAAATCCCGGACCGTGGAAAGGATTTCCCGCTGGATGTCGTTCAGACCGGCGGTCTGGGCGAGTCGCGTCATGGCTGCTTCTCCTGTGGCTTCACGCGGATGGCCTTAAGGCTTCACACGGTTACTTGGCGGGCGTCGGGCGGCCGGGCTGCTCCCCGCCGCGCTCCTTGATGTACGTCTCGGTGGGAACCATCACCTTGCGGCGGAACACGCACACGACCGTGCCGTCCTGCTTGTAGCCCTTGGTCTCCACGTACACGATGCCGCGGTCGTTCTTGGACTTCGACGGGGTCTTGTCCAGCACGGTCGTCTCGCCGTAGATAGTGTCGCCGTGGAAGGTCGGCGCGATGTGCTTGAGCGATTCGACCTCCAGATTGGCGATGGCCTTTCCGGAGACGTCCGGCACCGACATGCCGAGCAGCAGCGAGTAGATGTAGTTGCCGACGACGACGTTCTTGCCGAAGTCGGTGGTCTTCTCCGCGTAGTTGCTGTCCATGTGCAGCGGATGGTGATTCATGGTCAGCAGACAGAAGAGGTGGTCGTCGTACTCCGTGACCGTCTTTCCGGGCCAGTGCTTGTAGACCGCACCGACCTCGAACTCCTCATACGTGCGTCCGAACTGCATGATCAGGCCTCCGGGGCTTCGAACTTCGACGTGCGCTGCATTCCGGCGGCCCGGCCCTTGCCCGCGATGACCAGGGCCATCTTGCGGCTGGCCTCGTCGATCATCTCGTCGCCGAGCATCGCGGAGCCCTTCTTGCCGCCCTCCTCGGAGGTGCACCAGTCGTAGGCGTCGAGGATCAGCTCGGCGTGGTCGTAGTCCTCCTGCGACGGCGAGAACACCTCGTTCGCCGCGTCGACCTGGCCCGGGTGCAGCACCCACTTGCCGTCGAAGCCGAGGGCGGCGGCGCGGCCGGCCACCTCGCGGTAGGCGTCCACGTCACGGATCTGGAGGAACGGGCCGTCGATCGCCTGGAGGTCGTGCGTACGGGCCGCCATCAGGATGCGCATCAGGATGTAGTGGTAGGCGTCCGCCGGGTAGCCGGGCGGCTGCTGGCCGACGACCAGGGTCTTCATGTTGATCGACGCCATGAAGTCGGCCGGGCCGAAGATCAGCGTCTCCAGGCGCGGCGAGGCGGCGGCGATCTCGTCGATGTTCACCAGACCCTTGGCGTTCTCGATCTGCGCCTCGATGCCGATCTTCCCGACTTCAAAGCCCATCGTCTTCTCGATCTGGGTCAGCAGCAGGTCCAGCGCCACGACCTGCTGCGCGTCCTGGACCTTCGGCAGCATGATGCAGTCGAGGTTGGGGCCCGCGCCCTCGACGACCGTGACGACGTCCCGGTACGTCCAGTGCGTCGTCCAGTCGTTGACCCGCACGACCCGGGTCTTGCCGCTCCAGTCACCGTTGTTGAGCGCGTCCACGATGGTGTGGCGGGCGCCCTCCTTGGCAAGCGGCGCGCAGGCGTCCTCCAGGTCCAGGAAGACCTGGTCGGCCGGGAGGCCCTGGGCCTTCTCCAGGAAGCGCGGGTTGGAGCCCGGCACGGCCAGGCACGAGCGGCGCGGGCGCAGACGGTTGACCGAGGGGGTGGGCGTGGTCATGCGGGGACCTCCAGAGGGTCGAGCTTGTTCGCTTTCCGGATCTCGTCGACGATACGGCCGATGATCTCGGTGATGCCGAAGTCCTTCGGGGTGAAGACGGCGGCCACTCCGGCTTCGATGAGCGCGGCGGCGTCGGCCGGCGGGATGATGCCCCCGCGATCACCGGGATGTCCGGCGCCCCGGCCTCGCGCAGCCGGTGCAGCACGTCGGGGACCAGCTCCGCGTGCGAGCCGGACAGGATGGAGAGCCCCACGCAGTGCACGTCCTCGGCGAGCGCCGCGTCGGTGATCTGCTCGGGGGTGAGCCGGATCCCCTGGTAGATCACCTCGAACCCGGCGTCCCTGGCCCGCACGGCGATCTGCTCGGCCCCGTTGGAGTGCCCGTCAAGACCCGGCTTGCCGACCAGCAGACGCAGTCGCCCGACCCCCAGGTCGGCGGCGGTCCGGGTGACCTTCTCGCGGACCAGGGCGAGCGTGCTGCCCGGCTCCGCGGTGACCGCGACCGGGGCCGATGAGACCCCGGTGGGCGCGCGGAACTCGCCGAAGACGTCCCGCAGCGCCCAGGACCACTCGCCGGTGGTGACGCCCGCGCGGGCGCACTCGACGGTGGCTTCCATCATGTTCTCGGTGCCCGCGGCGGCCTTCTTCAGCGCGGCCAGCGCCTCCGACGCCCGCGCCTCGTCGCGGTTGTCCCGCCACTCGTGCAGGGCCGCCACGACCCGGGCCTCGTTCTCGGGGTCGACCGTCATGATCGCGCCGTCGAGGTCGGAGGTGAGGGGGTTGGGCTCGGTGGACTCGTAGATGTTGACGCCGACGATCTTCTCGTCGCCCGCCTCGATCCGGGCCCGCCGGGCCGCGTGCGAGGAGACCAGCTCGGACTTGAGATAGCCGGACTCGACGGCCGCCATCGCGCCGCCCATCTGCTGGATCCGGTCGATCTCCGCCAGCGACTCCTCGACCAGGGCGTCCACCTTGGCCTCGATGACATGGGAACCGGCGAAGATGTCCTCGTACTCCAGCAGATCGCTCTCGTGCGCCAGCACCTGCTGGATCCGCAGCGACCACTGCTGGTCCCAGGGCCGGGGCAGCCCCAGCGCCTCGTTCCAGGCCGGCAGCTGCACGGCGCGCGCCCGGGCGTCCTTGGAGAGGGTGACGGCCAGCATCTCCAGCACGATGCGCTGGACGTTGTTCTCCGGCTGCGCCTCGGTCAGGCCGAGGGAGTTGACCTGGACGCCGTAGCGGAAGCGGCGCTGCTTGGCGTTGGCGATGCCGTACCGCTCCCGGGTGACGCGGTCCCAGATCCGGCCGAAGGCGCGCATCTTGCACATCTCCTCGACGAAGCGGACGCCCGCGTTCACGAAGAACGAGATGCGGGCGACCACGTCACCGAACTTCTCCTCGGGAACCTGGCCCGAGTCGCGGACCGCGTCGAGCACCGCGATGGCCGTCGACATGGCGTACGCGATCTCCTGGACCGGGGTGGCCCCCGCCTCCTGGAGGTGGTAGCTGCAGATGTTGATCGGGTTCCACTTGGGGATGCGGTTGACCGTGTACGTGATCATGTCCGTGGTCAGCCGCAGTGAGGGCACCGGCGGGAAGACGTGCGTCCCGCGCGAGAGGTACTCCTTCACGATGTCGTTCTGCGTCGTCCCCTGGAGCTTGGAGGTGTCGGCTCCCTGCTCCTCCGCGACCACCTGGTAGAGCGCCAGCAGCCACATGGCGGTCGCGTTGATCGTCATCGAGGTGTTCATCTGCTCCAGGGGGATGTCCTGGAACAGCCGCCGCATGTCACCGAGGTGCGAGACGGGAACACCGACACGGCCCACCTCGCCGCGGGCGAGAATGTGGTCCGGGTCGTATCCGGTCTGCGTCGGCAGATCGAAGGCGACCGAGAGACCCGTCTGGCCCTTGGCGAGGTTGCGGCGGTACAGCTCGTTGGACGCCTCGGCGGTCGAGTGACCGGCGTACGTCCGCATGAGCCAGGGCCGGTCCTTCTGACGTTCGTTCATCGGGGAACCTCAGACGTTGCGGAAGCGGTTGATGGCGTCGATGTGCTGCTCGCGCATTTCCTGGTCGCGGACGCCCAGGCCCTCGCGGGGGGCCAGGGCGAGGACGCCGACCTTGCCCTGGTGGAGGTTGCGGTGGACGTCGTACGCCGCCTGCCCGGTGTCCTCCAGGGAGTACGTCTTGGAGAGCGTCGGGTGGATCTTGCCCTTGGCGATGAGGCGGTTGGCCTCCCAGGCCTCGCGGTAGTTGGCGAAGTGGGAGCCGATGATGCGCTTGAGGGACATCCACAGGTAGCGGTTGTCGTACTCGTGCATGTAGCCCGAGGTGGAGGCGCAGGTGGTGATCGTGCCGCCCTTGCGGGTGACGTAGACGGAGGCGCCGAAGGTCTCGCGGCCCGGGTGCTCGAAGACGATGTCGATGTCCTCGCCGCCGGTGAACTCGCGGATGCGCTTGCCGAAGCGCTTCCACTCCTTCGGGTCCTGGGTGCGCTCGTCCTTCCAGAACCTGTAGCCCTCGGCGTTGCGGTCGATGACCGCCTCGGCGCCCATCGACCGGCAGATCTCGGCCTTCTCGGGGGAGGAGACGACACAGATCGGGTTGGCGCCGCCGGCCAGCGCGAACTGGGTGGCGTAGGAGCCGAGCCCGCCGCTGGCGCCCCAGATCAGCACGTTGTCGCCCTGCTTCATGCCCGCGCCGTTGCGCGAGACGAGCTGGCGGTAGGCGGTGGAGTTGACCAGGCCCGGGGCGGCGGCCTCCTCCCAGCTGAGGTGCTTCGGCTTCGGCATCAGCTGGTTGGACTTGACCAGTGCGATCTCCGCCAGGCCGCCGAAGTTCGTCTCGAAGCCCCAGATCCGCTGCTCGGGGTCGAGCATCGTGTCGTTGTGGCCGTCGGAGGACTCCAGCTCGACCGAGAGGCAGTGCGCGACGACCTCGTCGCCCGGGTTCCAGGCGTTCACGCCGGGGCCGGTGCGCAGGACGACGCCCGCCAGGTCGGAGCCGATGACGTGGTACGGCAGGTCGTGGCGCTTGGTGAGCTCGCTGAGCTTCCCGTACCGCTCCAGGAAGCTGAACGTCGAGACCGGCTCGAAGATCGACGTCCAGACGGAGTTGTAGTTCACCGAGCTGGCCATCACGGCGACGAGGGCCTCGCCGGGGCCGAGTTCGGGGACCGGGACGTCGTCGAGGTGGATCGACTTACGAGGGTCCTTGTCGCGGGTCTCCAGACCCGCGAACATCTCCGCCTCGTCCTTGTGCACGGTGATCGCGCGGTAGGACTCGGGGAGGGACAGGGCCGCGAAGTCCGCGGCCGTGCTGTCCTGCGACTGAATGGCGTCCAGGATTTCCTTCACGGTGTTGCCTCCGGTGATGCGGCGTCGAGGGAACGCTTGAGGGGCCCTGCTGGCAGGGGGAGCGGTGCGGTGTGGAGGTGTTGCCGTCGGTTCGGCAGGTGGAGCTGGCTTTGCTCGGTGGAGCAGAAGGTGCCTGTGACGCAGGCGTCCGGGCGCGCAGCACGGTGGTTGCGGGGACAGCCGGCGTACGTGTGAGTTCGCAGCACGCCGGCCGCCCGGACACCTTCAACGTATGGCACTCCGTGACACCTGACAAGGCACCCAGTGCCAACAATTTCTCTCACTTGTCATCTCGTGGGCACGCATGAGCAACACGATGGGCGTTACGAGACGGTCTGTCCTGCTGGCAGGCGGTCAGCGGCCCCGGCGGTACACATACGGCGTCGTCGTCCCGAGCGCCGTGAAGCCGAGCCGGGCCAGGATCGGGGCGGACATGGCGCTTGCGTCGACCTGGAGGTAGCGGTAGCCGCGCTCGGCGGCGATCCGCGCCCGGTACGCCACCAGGGCCCGGTAGATGCCCCTGCCGCGCCACTCGGCGACCGTTCCGCCGCCCCAGAGCCCCGCGAAGTCCGTTCCCGGATACAGCTCCATACGGGCCGAACTGACCGGCTCCCCGTCCGCCAGGACGACGAGCGCCACGCAGTCCTCGGGTGCCTCCGCGAGCCGCTTCACGACCTGGTGCAGCAGCCGGGTGCCGTCCGTGCCGAACGCCCGCTCATGGGCCAGCGCCATCAGCTCCGCCCCTGCCGCGTCCGTCACCGGGTGCAGGGTGACGCCGTCGGGCAGGGCGACCGGCCCGGTCAGCAGCTCCGCCGGGGCCACCAGCAGGGTTTCCGGCGGCTCCGGGACGAACCCGGCGGCCCGCAGCCGGTCGCCCAGATCGGCCGGCCGGTCGTGCCCGTACAGCTTCCACTCGAACTCCGGCAGGCCGAGCGCCGCGCAGTGCCCGATCTGGGCCGCGATCGCCGCGTCGGCCCCCTCCGTGTCCAGGTCCGGGGACGACCAGACGACCCCGTTCCAGTCGTCGGGGCCGCCCACCAGGCGCACGAGGGGCCCGTCCCGCTCGACCCGGACACCGGGGCCGTCGGGACGGGCGTGCTCGCGCATCGTGCGGTCGTACAGGGCACGTACGTCGTCGGTTCGCATGGCGGAACCCCACCACGGGGCCGTGGCGTCCGCGAACGGATTACGCCCCGTGCGCCGCGGGTCCCCGCCCGGTCTCAGCGGTCCTTCAGCGCCTGCTGGATCGTCCGCATGACCTCGTCCAGCGGAGCGTCCGTCCGCGCCACCGCGACGAGCACCTCGCCGTCCGTGGTCACCGATGCCGCCGGGGCGCGCTCGGGCTCGGCCTGGGCGGTCCGCCCGGCCCCGATGCCCGTGCCGAAGGTGTCGCGCACGATGGCGAAGGCCCGGTCGAGCTGGGCCTCCACATCGCCCTGGCCGCCCGCCCGCAGCCAGCGGCGTAGCACATGGTTGTGCGCGGTGACGACGGCGGACGCGGCGACCTCCGCGAGCAGCGGGTCGTCGTTGCCCACATGGTGGTCGCGCTCGTCGAAGTGGCCCAGGAGATAGCGGGTGAACAGCCGCTCGTAGCGGGCCACCGACGCGATCTCGGCCTCCCGGAGGGTCGGCACTTCGCGGGTGAGCTTGTAACGGGCCACGGAGACGGCGGGCTTGGCCGCGTACATCTTCATGACTTCCTTGATGCCGCGGCAGACGGTGTCGAGCGGGTGCTCGTGCGCGGGGGCCGCGTTCAGGACGGCCTCGGCCCTGACGAGGGTGTCGTCGTGGTCCGGGAAGATGGCCTCTTCCTTGGAGCGGAAGTGGCGGAAGAAGGTCCGGCGGGCCACGCCCGCGGCGCCCGCGATCTCGTCGACGGTCGTCGCCTCGTAGCCCTTCGTGGCGAAGAGCTCCATCGCGGCGGCGGCCAGTTCGCGGCGCATCTTGAGCCGTTGGGCGGCCGCCCGCGTTCCCGCGGTGGTCTCCGGGGCGTCGGTCGCGGCGGTGGCACGGGGTGACTTGGCGGGCTGGGACATGGCATGAACGTAACCCATCGGTGCAGGAGAGCGCGCCTGCGGGGGCGGGCCGCCGGAGGGTCCCAGCAGCCCGCCCCACCCGGCTCCCGGGTCAGCGACGGGCATATTCGCGGAAGCCGCGCCCCGTCTTGCGCCCGAGGCAGCCCGCGGCGACCAGGTGCTCCAGCAGCGGCGCGGGCGCCAGGCCCGGGTCGCGGAACTCCTTGTGCAGCACCTTCTCGATGGCCAGCGAGACGTCCAGGCCGACCACGTCGAGCAGTTCGAACGGGCCCATCGGGTAGCCGCCGCCCAGCTTCATCGCCGCGTCGATGTCGTCCAGCGAGGCGTAGTGCTGCTCGACCATCTTGATCGCGTTGTTGAGGTACGGGAACAGCAGCGCGTTCACGATGAACCCGGCCCGGTCCCCGCAGTCCACCGGGTGCTTGCGGATCTTCGCGCAGACCGCGCGGACCGTGGCGTGCGCATCGTCCGCGGTCAGGACCGTACGGACCACCTCGACCAGCTTCATCGCGGGCGCCGGGTTGAAGAAGTGCATCCCGATGACGTCCTCGGGGCGCGCGGTCGCCCGGGCGATCGCGACGACCGGCAGCGAGGAGGTGGTGGTCGCGAGCACCGCGCCGGGACGGCAGACCTTGTCCAGGGCGGCGAACAGCTGCTGCTTGACCTCCAGGTCCTCGGCGACCGCCTCCACGGCGAGATCGACCTCGGCGAACGCGTCCAGCGACCCCGCCGCCGTGATCCGCGCCAGCGTCTCGTCCCGGGCCTCGGCGCTCAGCCGCCCTTGGACACCGAGCGCTCCAGGGACTTCGCGATCCGCCCCTTGGCGAGGTCCGCCTTCTCCTGGGTCCTGGCCGCCAGCACCACGCCGTAACCGGCCTTCGCGAAGACCTCGGCGATCCCGGACGCCATGGTGCCCGAGCCCGCGACGCCCACCGACGCCACCGCGCGCCCCGCGCCCGCCTCGGCGCCGGCCGCCGGGGTCAGTGCGTCGGGCACCACGTCCTGGCCGCCCGGGGCGTCGTACGTGTAGAAGCCGCGCCCGGCCTTCCTGCCGGTCAGGCCCGCGCTGCTGAGCTGCCCGAGGACCGGGGCCGGGGCGTGCAGCCGGTCGTGGGACTCGGCGTACATGGCCTCCAGGACGGTGCGCGCGGTGTCGATGCCGATCAGGTCCAGCAGGGCGAGCGGGCCCATCGGCAGCCCGCAGCCCAGCTTCATCGCCGCGTCGATGTCCTCGCGGGACGCGTAGTTCGCCTCGTACATCGCGGCGGCCTGGTTGAGGTAGCCGAAGAGCAGCCCGTCCGCGACGAACCCCGGCCGGTCGCCGACCGCGACGGGCTCCTTGCCCAGCTCCCGGGCCAGCGCGGTGACGGCCTCGACGGCGGGCGGCGCGGTCAGCACCGAGGAGACCACCTCGACCAGCTTCATCGCGGGCGCCGGGTTGAAGAAGTGCAGGCCGAGCACGCGCTCGGGGCGCTGCGACTCGGCGGCCAGCCGGGTCACCGACAGGGCGTTGGTACCGGTGGCCAGGATCGTGGTGGGGGAGACGACCGCGTCCAGCTCCCGGAACACCTGCTGCTTGATCTCGTACGACTCCGGCACCACCTCGATGACCAGCTCGGCATCGGCGGCGGCCTGGAGCGTGTCCGCGGTACGGAACCGGGCGAGCGCGGCGGCCCGCGCCTCCTCGGTGATCCGCCCGCGGCCCACGGCCCGTGCGGTGGACGCTTCGAGGGAGGCGACGGCCCCGAGGGCGGCCGCCTCGCTGATGTCGATGCCGATGACCTCACGGCCCGCCAGGGCCAGGACCTCGGCGATGCCGGTGCCCATGGTGCCGAGGCCGACGACGGCGATGGTGGAGAGAGGGGTGTCCATCACGGGACTCCAGGGTGAGTGACGACTGTGGGAGCACAGCGCGCGCGGCGATGAGGGAGCGGCGCGCGGCGTACGGGAGCTGCGTGTCGTGGAGCACGGGGCCGAGGCGCGAAGAGCGCGCGCCCGGCAGTGAAGGGTGACGGACTCTGTCCCGGAGCCGTCGCACGTAAAGCCGAACCGACAAGCACTCCGGGTGGCTGCGTCACCAGGCCACCGGAGCCTGCGGGGAGTGTGCCCCGCTCAGATGAGATTAACCGGCGGGTAACGAGCGCGCCACCCCTGGGTTCGTGTGCCCTGGGCCACACGGGCTCGGCCGTCCCGCCCCGTACGGAGGGTGTCCGTCGATACGCTGAGCGTCATGGATGAGGAGTTCCGTTCGCTCATGGACCGGCTGGAGCCCGAGGCGGCCGGATCGCCGCGGTACCCCCTGCTCGTCGCCGCCGAGGACCCCGAGGAGCTGGCCCGGGTCCTGGTGGAGCCGCACCAGCCGCTGTGGGCCCGGGAGCTGGCCGCCTTCCGGCTCGGCTGCGCGGGCGACCGGCGGGCCTTCGAGGCGCTGGTGCTCCTGCTCAACCACCGCGACCCCGAACGCTGCGTCTCCGCCGCGCACGCCCTGGCCCGCCTGGACGACCCCCGCACGCCCCGGGCCGCCGCCGCGCTCGCCACCAATGCCCTGCGCACCGCCTACGCCCTGCACCCGGTGCGCCTGCTGACCGACCTGCGGGCCCCCGAGTCGGTGCCCGCCCTGGTCGCCACCCTGCAACGCCTGCTGGCCCCGGGCGAACCCCACTGGCGCGTCGCCCTGGCCTGCGTCGAGGGCCTCGGCCGGCTCGCCGACGAACAGGCCCGCCCGGTCCTCACGGCGGCCCTGCCGCACCCGCGACTGGCCGCGGCCGCCGCGGCGGCGCTCAGCCGACTGCCGGGGGAATGAGCGGGCGGAAGTCCCGGGGAGCGATCGGGCGGACGTAGCGCACCTCGGTCACCAGGGTCCCGCCCGCCAGGAACGTGTCCTCGCCGCCGTCCGGCCGGAACCCGGCCCGCTCGTAGAACCGGCGTGCCGGGCCGTTGTCCCGGAGCACCCACAGCGCCATGTCCGCGTGACCCGCGTCGGCGGCCCGGTTCGTCAGCTCGGCCAGCAGGGCGCGCCCGGTCCCGGTCCCGATGTGCTCGGGCAGGACGTAGATCGCGTACAGCTCGCAGCCCGGGAGCCCGTGGCCCTCGGCGCGGTGCGGGCCGACGCAGGCCCAGCCGGCGACCGTCCCGTCGGGCCGTTCGGCGACCACGTTCACGGCCTCGCCGCGTTCCTCGAAGTACCGGCGCCGCTGCCCGGTCTCCTCGGCGATGTCCATCCGGTCCAGATACGGCTGCGGCAGCAGGCCCCGGTAGGCGTGCTGCCAGCCGCGCACCCGGATCGCGGCGACCGCCTCGCAGTCCTCGATCCGCATGTCGCGGACCGTGATGCCGGGCGAGGGCGAGGGCGGGGACGGGTCCGGGGGAGTCGTGGAGTGCCTCATGCGCATCCATCCTCGCGTGCTCCCTCGCACCGCGCCCCTGTTTCACGACGGGCCGCCCGCGCACCCCGTGTCGCGGGGAGCGCGGGCGGCCCGTCCGGCTCAGCGGCGGAAGCCCAGCAGCCCGTGCAGACGGCTGCCCTTGCTGTTGTCCACCGACTGGGCCGCCGCCTTCTCGGCGGGCAGCGGCTTCGGCTCCGGCAGGGCGGCGCAGACCGCGTCCGCCTCGCCCCGGCCGCGCGGCACCGTGCCGTCGGTCAGATAGGCCGTCAGATGCTGGTCAAGGCAGTCGTTGCCGCTCAGCGTGATGCCGTGGTTGCCGCCGCCCTCCTCCACGACCAGGCTGGAGCCCTTGAGCTTGCGGTGCATGCTGACCGCGCCGCCGTACGGGGTCGCCGCGTCGTCGGTGGCCTGGAGGATCAGCGCCGGGGGCAGCTGCCGGTTGTTCACCGGGAGGGGCCGCAGCGGAGGCACCGGCCAGTTCGCGCACGGCGCGTTGTACCAGGTGTTGTTCCAGGTCATGAACGGCGCCTTCTTGTGAATGCGCCGGCTGTCGTTGCGCCACGTGCTCCAGTGCTCGGGCCAGCCGGCGTCGCGGCACTGGACGGCCGTGTAGACCGAGTAGCCGTTGTCGCCGCTCGCGTCGACCGCGCCGAAGTTCTCGTACACCTCGACCAGCGCCTCGGCGTCCCGGTCCTTCACGTACGCGGCGAACGCCTCGGCGAGGTAGGGCCAGTAGCCGTTGTAGTAGCCGCCGGGCAGGAAGGTGTCCTCCAGCTCGCTCCCGCCGACCGTGCCGCCCGCGGGATTGCGTGCCACGTCCGCCCGCATCCGGTACCAGGCGGCCTCGACCCGTGCGGGATCGGTGCCCAGGCCGTACGCCGCGTCGTTCTTCGCGACCCAGGCGGCGAAGGCCTTGTGCCGGTCGTCGAACGCGTAGTCCTGGCCGAGGTTGCCCTCGTACCAGACGTCGTCCGGGTCGACGACCGAGTCCAGTACCAGCCGGCGCACGCGCTCCGGGTACAGCTTGGCGTAGACCGCGCCGAGGTAGGTGCCGTAGGAGTAGCCGAAGTAGCTGAGCTGCCGCGAGCCCAGCGCCCGGCGGATCACGTCGAGGTCCTTGGCCGCGCTGACCGTGTCCATGTACGGCAGCACGTCGCCGTGCTTCTCGCCGCAGGCCCGGGCGAAGGACTCGGCCCGGTCGCGGTTGACCCGCTCCGCCCGGTAGGACGTCGGGACCGAGTCCGGGCGCACCGGATCGAAGTGACCGGGCAGGCAGTTCAGGGCGGGCGTGCTCTTGCCGACGCCGCGCGGGTCGAAGCCGATCACGTCGTACTGCGCGGCCACCTTCTTCGGCAGCGAGGACGCCACGAACCCGGCCATCGACAGACCGCTGCCGCCCGGGCCGCCGGGGTTGACCAGCAGCGGGCCCTGGAAGGTCTTCGCGGTGTGGGGAACGCGGGACAGGGCGAGCGTGACCTGACGGCCCGACGGGCGGCGGTGGTCCAGCGGGGCGCGGACCTTCGCGCACTGGAGCGTCGGGTAGCTCTCGGTCGGACAGGCGGTCCACTTCAGCTTCGGGGCGGGCGGCGTGCTCGCCGCGGTGGCGGCGGCCGGACCGGGCGCGGCGGTCAGCAGACCGGCGACGGTCGCGCCGACGGCGACCAGAATTCCTGCACGTTTCGTCATGGGGCCTCCCGGAGTGGCGGGACGCGGCGCCGGATCACCGGTCCCCGCCGCATGCTTCCCGAATTCCCCGCGGAAGGGCCCGTTCCGCGCGGAGTCGACCCGTACGGTCACGCCATCGGCCCCACGAGTCCCACCGGCGGCCTTCAGGCCCCGCCGGTGGCTCTCAGAGCAGGGTCAGCTGGGTCGGTCCGGGCTCCGCTGCGGCGGCCGGGGCGGGTGGGGCCGCCGGGGCGATCCGGCGGGCTTCACCCCGGTGCGCCGGGCCGATCCCGAACTCGTCCGCCAGCTCGTGCACCTGACGGGTGATCCGGCGCTGGTACCAGGTGGGGGCGTACGCCCCGTCCCCGTACATCCGCTCGTAGCGCTCCACCAGGTGCGGGTGGTGCAGGCCCAGCCAGCGCAGATACCACTCGCGGGCGCCGGGGCGCAGATGCAGGACGAGCGGGGTCACCGAGACGGCCCCGGCCGCCGCGATCGCGGAGACCGTGGCGCGCAGCTGCTCCGGGCTGTCGCCGAGGAAGGGGATGACGGGCGCCATCAGGACCGAGCAGCCGATCCCGGCCTGCGTCAGCGTGTGGACGGCGTCGAGGCGGCGGCCGGGGGAGGGGTGCCCGGCTCCACCGTCCGCCACAGCTCCCGGTCGGTGAAGCCCACGGAGACCGAGACGCCGATCTCGGTGACCTCGGCGGCCTGCCGCAGCAGCTCCAGGTCCCGCAGGATCAGCGTGCCCTTGGTCAGGATGGAGAACGGGTTGGCCCGGTCGCGCAGGGCGGTGATGATGCCGGGCATGAGCCGGTACCGGCCCTCGGCCCGCTGGTAGCAGTCCACGTTCGTGCCCATGGCGATGTGTTCGCCCCGCCAGTGCCGGGAGGCCAGCTCCCGCTGGAGCAGCTCGGCGGCGTTGACCTTGACGACGATCTGGGAGTCGAAGCCGATCCCGGTGTCCAGGTCCAGATAGCTGTGGGTCTTGCGGGCGAAGCAGTACACACAGGCGTGCGAGCAGCCCCGGTAGGGGTTCACCGTCCATTCGAACGGCATCCGCGAGGCGCCGGGCACCCGGTTCAGGATCGAACGGGCCCGGATCTCGTGGAAGGTGATGCCCCGGAACTCCGGGGTGTCGAACGTGCGCGTGGTCACCGCGTCCGCGGCGAAGAGCGCGCTGTTCCCGGTCGTCGAGCCGTTCTCGACCAAATTGTCCCAGCGCATGGACGCCTCCTCGGTAGCACTCCTCGCAGAATAGAACACTTGTTCCCTTGATCGTGCGAGGCAGCCCCACGACTAGCCTGTGGCCCACCCACGAGCCCCTACCGGACCGGGAGGTCCCGACCATGGCCGGCAAGTTCACCGAGCTCGCGATCGACTGCGCCGAACCCCTGGCACTGGCCCGCTTCTGGTGCTCGGTCCTCGATTACGCGGTGCAGGGCGTGGAGGAGGGGAGGAGGTCGTCACCATCGGCCCGCCCTCGGTGCCCGAGGGGAAGGACCGCCCCGGCCCGGTGCCTCCGGCGCTGACCTTCGCGCGCGTCCCGGAGGGCAAGACCGTCAAGAACCGGCTCCACATCGACGTCAACCCCACCGACCGGGAACAGAACGAGGAGGTCGAGCGGCTGCTCGCGCTCGGTGCCCGGCGCGCCGACGTCGGACAGGGCGGGGCGAGCTGGGTCGTCCTCACCGACCCGGAGGGCAACGAGTTCTGCGTCCTCGCGACCCGCTGTCCCTGACCCCGTCCGGCCCCGATTTTGAGCCGCCGTACCCGAGATGGTTGGCTCAGCACACCCCCCGAACCACGGATTGCTGGAGGAACAGCCATGGCGCAGGTCGAGGCGACGACGGAGCGGATCATCGCGGCGGACGCGGACACGGTGTTCGACGCGCTGGCCGACTACAAGGACGTCCGCGGCAAGGTGCTGACCGGGCACTTCAGCGAGTACGAGGTCCGGGAGGGCGGCGACGGCGAGGGCACCCTCGTGCACTGGAAGCTCCAGGCGACCAGCAAGCGCGTCCGCGACTGCCTGCTGGAGGTCAGCGAGCCGACCGACGGGCAGCTCGTCGAGAAGGACCGCAACTCCTCCATGGTCACCACCTGGACCGTCACCCCGGCCGGTGAGGGTAAGTCCAAGGCCGTCGTCGTCACGGTCTGGGACGGCGCGGGCGGCATCGGCGGATTCTTCGAGCGGACCTTCGCCCCCAAGGGCCTCGCCCGTATCTACGACGAGCTGCTCCAGAACCTCGCCACCGAGGTCGAGAAGTAGGACCGGCCGATGTGCGGGGGCCGGTCCGTCCGGCCCCCGCACGACGACCGGCCTCACCGGAACGGGTGGTTTTCCGGGACGACCGGTTGTGCGCCGTAGTGGCTCCCACCGGCGCATAAGCCCTCCGTGCGCGCCGCGTACGCCCCTCGTCACGTTTGCCCCGCCTTGCCGCGCGATGCAACAAATGGGCGGCGCAGGTGCGACGAGGGGAGCGTTACGTGGTGGGCGGAATCACGCTGGTGAAGGACGAGCCGGACGGCACCGGACCCGACGGCCCGGATCCGGACGGAACGACGGCGGCCGTCGAAACCGCCGCACCGCCCCTGCCGCCACCCCCGGCCGGACCCGGCACCGGGCAGGCGGCCGTGGAGATCAGCCCCCGCAAGGTCCGCATGGTCTTCCTCGGGCTGATGCTCACCCTGCTGCTCGCGGCGCTCGACCAGATGATCGTCGCCACCGCGCTGCCCAGGATCGTCGGTGAACTGCACGGCCTGGAGAAGATGTCCTGGGCGGTCACCGCCTATCTCCTCGCCTCCACCATCGTCCTGCCGCTCTACGGCAAGCTCGGCGACCTCTTCGGGCGCAAGGGCGTCTTCCAGTTCGCCATCGTCGTCTTCATCATCGGCTCCGCCCTCGCGGGCTGGTCGCGCACCATGGACGAACTGATCGCCTTCCGCGCCCTCCAGGGCATCGGCGGCGGCGGTCTCATGATCGGCGTCCAGGCGATCATCGCGGACATCGTCCCCGCCCGGGAACGCGGCCGCTACATGGGCCTCATCGGCGCGGTCTTCGGCCTCGCCTCGGTCGCCGGACCCCTGCTCGGCGGCTTCTTCACCGACCACGCCTCCTGGCGCTGGTGCTTCTACATCAACGTCCCCTTCGGCCTGGTCACCCTGGCCGTCATCGCGGTCGTCCTCAAGCTGCCCCGGCCCGCCGTACGCCCCCGGCTCGACGTCCTGGGCGCGGCGCTCCTCGCCGCCGCCTCCACCTGCCTGGTGCTGGTGACCAGTTGGGGCGGCACCGAGTACGCCTGGGGCTCGCGCACCATCCTGGGCCTGACGGCGGGCGCGGTCGTCACGACGGTGCTCTTCGTCGCCGTGGAACACCGGGCCGCAGAACCGATCATTCCGCTCCGGCTCTTCCGTGACTCCGTCTTCAACGTCACCGGCCTCGTCGGCGCGGTCGTCGGCATCGCGCTCTTCGGGGCCGCCAGCTACCTCCCGACCTATCTCCAGATGGTCGACGGGGTCAGCGCCACCGAATCCGGGCTGCTGATGCTCCCGATGATGATGGGCATCGTCGGCGGCTCCATCGTCTCGGGCCAGCTCGTCACCCGCACCGGCCGCTACCGGATCTACCCGATCGTCGGCAGCGCCGTCTCCGTGGTCGGCATGGGCCTGCTGTCCCTGCTGGAGGCGGACACCTCTCCACTGGTGTACAGCCTCTACCAGGCCGTCCTCGGCCTCGGGATCGGACTGGTCATGTCCGTCCTCGTGCTCGCCGTGCAGAACTCCGTACGCCCGTCCGACCTCGGCACCGCCACCAGCGCCAACAACTACTTCCGGCAGATCGGCGGCAGCGTCGGCGCGGCGATCTTCGGCACGCTGCTCGCCGGGCGGCTCTCCGACGCGCTCGGTGTCCGGCTGCCCACCGGGGCGGAGCTGCCCGACCCCGAGTCGATCACCCCGCAGATCGTCCACGCGATGGAACCCGCGCTGCGCGACGCCTACATCCAGGCGTACGTCGACGCGATGCCGCGCATCTTCCTCTACCTCGTGCCGGTGCTCGTGCTCGGCCTGATCCTCGCCTTCTTCCTCAAGGAGAAACCGCTGGTGTCCCACCACAGCCCCGAAGCCGCCGAGACCACCACCACGCAGATCCCCGCCGCCCGCGCCGACTCCGGTCACCTCGCCGGGGTGCCGGTGCACGGCAGCGTCCAGCACCCCGACGGCACCACCGTCCCCCGGGCCGCCCTCACCCTCATCGACGTCCAGGGGCAGCAGATCGGGCGCGGGGCCAGCGGCGAGGACGGGCGGTACGCGCTCAGCGTCCCCGGCGCCGGTTCCTACGTCCTGATCGCCGCGGCGGGCGGCCACCAGCCGCAGGCCGTCAGCGTCACCGTGGGCGAACGCCCCGTCGAGCTGGACGTGGTGCTCGGCGGCGCCGGACGCCTCGCCGGATCCGTCCTCACCCCCGACGGGGCCCCCGTACGCGACGCGGCCGTCACCCTCACCGACGTACGGGGCGAGGTCGTCGCCTCGACCCGTACCGGCCGCGAGGGCGGCTATGTCATCGGTGAGCTGATCGCGGGCGAGTACACCCTCGCCGCCGGCGCCCCCGCTTTCCGCCCCGCCGCCCTCCCGGTCAGCGTGCAGGCCGCCCGTGAGACCCGCCAGGACATCGAGCTGGCGGGCGGGGCCGTCCTGCGCGGCGTGGTCCGGGCCACCGGCGGGCGGCCCGTCGAGGACGCCCGGGTCACCCTGCTCGACGCGGCGGGCAATGTGGTGGACACCCTCACGACCGGGTCCGACGGGTCGTTCCGGTTCGTCGACCTGTCGTCCGGCGAGTACACCGTGATCGCCGCCGGATACCCGCCGGTCGCCACGGTCCTCCAGGTCGCGGGCGGTGGCCGCACCGAGCGCGACCTCCAGCTGGGCCACGAGGACTGAGCCGTACGCGACGGGGGCCGGCGGGGCCTCAGGGCTCAGCCCCGGAGCCACGCCCGCCCCTCGCCGACCCCGGCCGGCTCCCGTACCGGGTCCTCCCGCACCAGCCGCATCAGCGACCGCGCCCCCGGGCTCAGGCTCCGTGCCCCCGGCAGCACCACCACACTCTCGTACACCGGCCGGTGCGGACCCGCCAGCTCCACCGCGACCAGCCGCGCCGCCTCCGGCTTACGCGAGAAGTGGTGCGGCACCACCGCGATCCCCAGCCCCTCCTGCACCAGCTCCAGCAGGCTGTGCACATCGTTGACCTCCAGGCCCACCGTCCGGCGCGCCCCCGCCGCGGCGAACGCCTCGTCGGCGGCCCGGCGCGGCCCCCAGTCCGGGTGGAAGTCGATGAACGACGCCCCCGCCAGCTCCTCCCACGCCACCTGGCCCCGCCCGGCGAACGGGTGCCCCGCCGCACACAGCAGCACCATCGGCTCCCGGGCCAGCGGCACCAGCTCCCCGCGCCACTCCGCCGGGCTGACCGTCGCCGCGAACGCCAGGTCCAGGCGTCCGCCCGCCACCCCGTCCAGGAGACTGCTGGTGCCCTCCTGACGCAGCCGCAGTTCCATCTGCGGATGCTCCCGGTGGAACGCCGCCAGCAGCCGCGCCGGACTCACCCCCGCCACGCACTGCTCGACCCCCACCGTCAGCGTCCCGCGCAGCAGCCCCCGTACGGCATCGACCGCGTCCCGCGCCGCCCGCGCCCCGGCCAGCGTGCGCTCCGCCTCCACCAGCAGCGCCCGCCCCGCCTCGGTGAGCCGGACCGTGCGCGTGGTGCGGCTGAACAGCGGGGTCCGCAGCTCCTGCTCCAGGGCCCGTACGGAGGCGGAGAGCCCGGACTGCGAGACGGCGAGGCGCTCGGCGGCGCGGGTGAAGTGCTGCTCCTCCGCCACGGCGACGAAGTGCTCCAGCTGACGCAATTCCATGATTGAGCAATGTAGGCGATGAATCCGAGCGGAATCTCCTGTTGGACTGCTGGATCGATCTGCGGAAGCCTGGAGCCGCCCCTCAGGGGGTGCCTTGTACGCCCCGAAACTCTCCAGCGGAGCCTGCCCATGTACCTGCCGTCCCCCGACCGCTACTCCGCCATGCCCTACCGGCGCACCGGCCGCAGCGGTCTGCTGCTGCCCGCGCTCTCCCTCGGCCTCTGGCACAACTTCGGGGAGACCGGACGCCCGAGACGCAGCGCGCCATCCTGCGCCGCGCCTTCGACCTCGGCATCACCCACTTCGACCTGGCCAACAACTACGGCCCGCCGCCCGGCTCCGCCGAAGAGACCCTGGGCCGGGCCCTGGCGACCGACTTCGCCCGGCTGCGCGACGAACTCGTCATCTCCACCAAGGCCGGCTACCACATGTGGGAGGGGCCGTACGGGGAGTGGGGCTCGCGGAAGTACCTGCGCTCCTCGCTCGACCAGAGCCTCAAGCGCCTCGGCGTCGAGTACGTCGACATCTTCTACTCCCACCGCCCCGACCCGGACACCCCGCTCGAAGAGACCATGGGCGCGCTCGACTCCGCCGTCCGGCAGGGCAAGGCCCTCTACGTCGGCCTCTCCAACTACTCCGCCGCCCAGACCCGTGAGGCCGCCGCGATCCTGAAGGACCTCGGCACCCCGCTCCTCATCCACCAGCCCCGCTACTCGATGCTCGACCGCCGCATCGAGGCCGACGGGCTGCCGGACGTCCTGGACGAGCTGGGCGCCGGGTCCATCGCCTACTCCCCGCTGGAGCAGGGCATCCTCACCGACCGCTACCTCGACGGCATTCCGGCCGGGTCCCGGGCGGCCGGGGACAGCCCCTTCCTGTCCGCCGACGCCGTCACCCCGCAGCTGGTGGAGCGGTTGCGCGCCCTGGACGCGCTGGCGAAGGAGCGTGGCCAGTCGCTCGCGCAGCTGGCCCTGGCGTGGGTGCTGCGCGGCGGCCGGCTCACCTCCGCCGTCGTCGGCGCGAGCAGCGTCGCGCAACTGGAGAACAGCGTCGAGGCCGCCCGGAACCTGGACTTCACCGAGGACGAGCTGTCCCGGATCGAGGAGCTGCTGCGGGACGCGAAGACGGGCTGACGCCGGTCACGTACGGACAGCGGGTCAGGTGCCGGAGAGCGGGACGGGCGGTGCGGCCGGCAGCACATGGTCGCCCGCCTTGTCCGTGCTCAGGCACAGCGAGCAGACCATGGCGTCATGGGCCGGGCAGGCGGCCAGGTCCGGGCGCTCGAAGGTCTGCCGGCAGACATGGCAGTCGTAGGTGACCGCGCTCGGGTTGCCGTCGGCGTCCAGCAGCGGCACCGGGATGCCGTCGTCGCCGCGCCGCAGGTAGTACCGGCCCCGGGTGACGATCGCCATGACCGGGGTGAGGAGAGACGCGATCACCACGGCGGCCACGGGGGAGTAGGGCTGGACCGTGTCGCCGAACGCGTGGAAGTACATGGCGATGGACAGCCCGGAGGCGGCGGTGAACGCGGTCACGCCGACCGGGTTGACCGCGTAGAGCATGCCCCGGCGGAACTCCGGCGCGTGCGGGGAGAGCTTCAGCAGGTACTTGTTGACCCCGATGTCGGTGGCGACGGTGACCACCCAGGCGATGGCGCAGTTGGAGTAGAAGCCCAGGACGCTGTTGAGGAAGCTGAACATGTCGGCCTCCATCAGGATCAGCGCGAAGGCCAGGTTGACCAGGACGAAGATCATGCGGCCGGGGTAGTGCCTGGTGACGCGGGTGAAGGAGTTCGTCCAGGCCAGCGAGCCGGAGTAGGCGTTCGTCACGTTGATCTTGATCTGGCTGATCACGACCAGGACCACGGCGAGCGGCACCACCAGCCAGGACGGCATCATCGCGTCGAACGCCCCGCGGAACTGCTGGATCGGCTCGGTCGCCGCGGCCGGTCCCACCTCGGAGAGGATGTAGACGGCGAGGAAGACCCCGATGGCCTGCTTGATCGCCCCGAGCACCACCCAGCCGGGCCCGGCCATGACCATCGCCGTCCACCAACTGCGCCGGTTCGCCTCGGTCTTCGGCGGCATGAAGCGCAGGTAGTCGATCTGCTCACCGATCTGCGCGATGAGCGAGAGGCAGACGCCCGCGCCGAGCAGCACGGAGGCCGTGTTCAGGCTGCCCTCGCCGTCGGTGCCCGCGTAGGCGAGGAAGCTGTCGACCGTGCCGGGGTCGGTGGCGACCAGATAGACCAGCGGGCCGACCATCAGCAGCAGCCAGATGGGGGTGGTCCACACCTGGAGCTTGCTGAGCGCCTTCATCCCGTAGATGACGAGCGGGATGACCATCAGGGTGGAGACGGCGTAGCCGAGCCACAGCGGCAGCCCGAAGCCCAGCTTGAGGCCCTGGGCCATGATCGCGCCTTCGAGGGCGAAGAAGATGACGGTGAAGCTGGCGAAGATGACGCCGGTGAGGACCGACCCGTAGTAGCCGAAGCCGGAGCCCCGGGTGATCAGGTCCAGGTCGATGTTGTAGCGGGCCGCGTAGTAGGCGAGCGGGAAGCCGGTGATGAAGATGAGGGCCGCCGCGACGGTGATCGCGACCAGGGCGTTGCCGGTGCCGTGGGCCATGGCGATCCCGGCGCCGATGGAGAAGTCGGCCATGTAGGCGATGCCGCCGAGCGCGGTGGTCGCGACGACCATCGGGGTCCAGCGGCGGTAACTGCGGGGCGCGAAGCGGAGGGTGTAGTCCTCCAGCGTCTCCCGCACCGCCTGGGGTTCATCCGGGGCGGCGGGCGGTGCGGGGTCCGGCGGGGACGGTTCGGCGAGTTGCGTGCGGGTATCCATGGCGGGGGACGCTAGGCAGCCGCCGTTTCCCGCGCGTACGGCCGGTGTGAAGGCGGCGTTACGGTATACCAACAGCCGTCAGGGGTGCGGGAGGGCCGCGGTTGCGTCCCCTCGCCTCAGGGGGCGATGCCCACCCCGTCGATCCGGCTCCAGGCCCGCTCCTGACCCGCGGTCATGGCGGGCCAGCCGAGCCCGCCCGGCCGGGGCAGCACCCGGGAGGCGTACGACGAGGGCCGGAACGCCGGATCGTAGAAGCACCCGGTGCCGTACGCCCGGTCGAAGGCGGCACACGAGTCGGCCAGCGAACGCGCGGTGGGCTTGCGGCCGCTACGGACCCAACGGTCAAGAGCGGCAATGGAGTTGGCGTACTCCGCGCTGCTCAGCCCGCTGTGCTCGCTCTCCCGGGTGAAGGACTGCACGAGCCGGTGCTCCCGGCCTGCGCCCCGCAGCGTCGCCCGGTAGGCGGCCTCGTGCTCCACGAACGCCGTGGGGTCGTCGATCGCGTGCAGGGTCAGGACGGGCAGGGACACCCGCCCGGTCAGGTCGCTGTCCCACGAGAGGTCCCGGCGCGCGGCCGGATCCGTCGAGAACCGCTCCACGCCCGCGTTCAGCGCCCGGTCGTCGTGCGAGCCGGTATACCGCACGCCCCGGTTGGAGAAGGGGTTACGTCCCTCCAGCCGGGTCGCGACGATGTCGCGGAAGGTGAACGTCGCGAACCGCAGATGCGACTCCAGGGACCGCTCCGGGATCCCCGTGACGGCCAGGATGTCGTCCAGGTTCTGCTGCTGGAGCGCGGTCCGGGCGGCCGGGTCGGCGTCGAACCCCGTGCACTCCCGCAGCCGGGCGCTCAGCCCGGCGGACGTCATCGTGGAGTCCGGGCGCAGCCCCTGCCACAGCGGGTACTGCGGCTCGGTGGGACGCGGGTGGTTGCCGCAGTAGTACTGGTAGACCACGCGCAGGTCCACCCGGTAGTCGTAGCCCCGCGAACCGCCGCCCAGGACGCCGTTGGTCAGCAGCACCCCGTCGTAGGCCCCGGGCTTCGTGCCGTACGTCTCCGCGACCTTGGCGGCGACGTTCCCGCCCCAGGACTGGCCGTGCAGATAGGTCCGCCCCGGCTTCCCGAACCGGTCGGTGAAGACCCGGCGCACGCTCTCGGTGTCGGCCGCCGCCATCCGCGTCCCGTAGCCGCCGCGCCGGTAGGAGGAGCCCGCCCACGCGTACCCCTCCTCGACCATGACGGACCAGCGCTCCAGGTCCTCGGTCGAGCGGGCCGGGTCCGACACGTCGCCCAGGTCGGGCCCGCCGTGGGCGTGCACCACCAGGGAGCCGTTCCAGCGGACGGGAACGGCGAGGGCGTAGTGCGCCCCGTTCCCGTCCTGGCCCGTGTAACACCGCGCCTTTCCGGCCAGCGCCTCCGGGCAGTCGGCGGCGACCGGGGCGGCGGCCGGGCTCCCGGTCGGGCTTCCGGTCGGGGCGGGCGCCGCCGGGGCCCGGCCCGCCGTCCCGAGGAGCAGGGCCGCGACCGTTGCGGCCAGCGCGGCGGAGCGCAGCCGGTGGCGGCGGTACAGCGGCAGGGCGCGGACGGGGGTATGGGGGGAGTTCACGGGGGCGGCTCCTGGCGGTTCTGTGCAGGCGGCAGCGCCCGCGAGCGCTGCCGCCGGAACGGTCTGTGCGGCTGCCCCGGCACGGGGGTGCGCCGGGATGCCGGGATGCTAGGAAGCGCCGCACCCGGGGGAGAAGCCCCGCGCGCATTGCGTTCATAGTGTTCGCCCCGGCGGGCCGCAGCACACGCCCGCGACCCGCCGCGTTGGGCGCCTCCAGGCCGCCGCGCCTCAGGTCCCGAGGTGGGATGCCGAAGCGCGGCTCGCAGCCTCGCTCAGCCGGCGCTGCTCAGCCGGTGGCCGTCACCGCCGTCCGCACCAGCTCCCTCACCTGGCCCACGATGTCGGCGCGGTTGCGCTCGAAGTCCGGGTCGGTGACCGTGCCCGTCTGCGGGTTCGTGTTCGCCGCGCCGAACCGCAGGACCGGGGTGTGCAGATGGCCGCCCGGCAGATCCGGCAGGCGGAGCCGGTCACGCAGCAGGGTGACCCGGTAGGCGATCTCGTTGGAGAGGTAGTCGCCGCCGCCCCGGCTCGCGCCGCCGAGCCCGGGGTGGGGCCCTCCGGCCGGGTCACGGGCTGGGTGCCGCCCGCCGGGATCTCGGTGACCTCGGTGTTGTCGTACACCGGGAACCGGCCCGTGTCCGCCTCGGTGAGCTGCCGGTACGGGAGGGTCGTGGACGTCCACTGCGGCTGCGTGGCCGGATCGGCGACGGGGACGAGCCCGGTGCTGGAGGCGTTCTCGTTGTCGGCGAAGCCGCCGCGCCACGCCCCGTTGGTGCGTTCCACGTCGAAGCGGCCCTGACGGCCCTGGCTGACCGTGGTGAACAGGTCCAGATGCGGCAGCTGCCGGGCGAGGGCCCGCTCGACGACGCCCTCGGCGAAGTCCGCCCAGCGCACCGGGAAGACGACGGTCTCGATCCGGGCCGGCCCGTCCGGAGTCCGCACCAGGGTGCCGTCCAGGGCGAGCGCGCTCGCGCCCGAGGGGTTGCCGATCCGCACGTCCCGGTCCAGCGTGAACGGGTCGAATCCGGTGACCAGGACCCGCTTCGTGCGGTGGTCCGGGTAGTGGATGTCGCCCTGGCCGCGCGACGCGGTCTCCAGGGCGGAGTGCAGGGCTGTGCGCCGCCGGTCGTCGAGGTCGAACCGGGGCGTCCAGGCGCGCAGTTCGCGGCTGAGCGCGAGCCGCGCCCAGTACAGCGGGCGGTCGTCGCCCCGGCTCAGGTCGCCCGTGGCCGGGCCGCGCCCCTGGGCCCGGTCCACGGCGCGCTGCCACAGCGCCGAGGCGTGGCGGGTCACGGTGCGCTCGGCCTGCGCATAGCTGCTCGCGTGCCGCAGGGCCCGCTCGAAGCGCGGGGCGAAGGCGTCGAATCCGCTGCGCCGCAGGATCTCCTGCGGGGCGGCCCGGTCGAGGCGCTGCTCCTCGACGGTCGCCTCCGCGGGGGTGCGGGAGGTGTCCGCGGGGGAGGCGGCGGCGGGCAGGGCGGAGCCCGCGAGGACGAGCAGGAGCGCCATACCGCCGAGACCGATCCGGGCCGTTGCGGGGAGTTGGTGGGTCACACGGGTCCCTTTCGTTTCACCGGGTGGGGCCCCGCAGTATCGCGGCACGACCGGAGGAGATGCCATAGGGCACCGCGCGGACGGGGCTCGCCCCTTCACCGGACTGGACCTCTGGCGCGCCCGCCCCTCCCTGGCCCGCGTCGCTCACGGGGCGTACGGTGTGGCTGCATGAAGATCCTCATCAGCGCCGACATGGAAGGCGCCACCGGAGTCACCTGGCCGGCCGACGTGCTGCCGGGGACCCCGCAGTGGGAGCGCTGCCGGTCGATGTTCACCTCGGACGTGAACGCCGCCGCGCTCGGCTTCTACGACGGCGGCGCCGACGAGGTCCTGGTGAACGAGGCCCACTGGTCGATGCGGAATCTGCTGCTGGAGCACCTGGACGAACGGGTCCAGATGCTGACCGGCAAGCACAAGTCGCTGTCCATGGTGGAGGGCATCCAGCACGGCGACGTGGACGCGGTGGCTTTCGTCGGCTACCACACGGGGGCCGGTACGGAGGGCGTCCTCGCCCACACCTACCTCGCCAACTCCATCACCGGGGTCTGGCTCGACGGCGTCCGGGCCAGCGAGGGCCTGCTCAACGCGCATGTCGCCGCCGAGTACGGGGTGCCCATCGTCCTCGTCACCGGCGACGACCTGACCTGCGTGGACGCCGAGGGGTACGCCCCAGGTGCCCGGAAGGTCGCCGTGAAGGACTACGTCTCCCGGTACGCGGCGGTCTGCCGCACCCCGGCCCGTACCGCCGCCGACATCAGGGCGGCGGCGAAAGCGGCCACCGCGCTCGCGGGCCGCCGGGACCCCGTGACCGGCTCCGCGTTCACCGTGGAGCTGGAGTTCGACGCCGAGCATCTGGCGGCGGCGGCGACCGTCGTCCCCGGGGTCGCGCCGAGCGGCGAGAGGCGCGTCGCGTACACCAGCGCGACGATGTACGAAGGAATTCGCACGTTCAAGGCGGTGACGACGATCGTGTCGGCCGCTGTGGAGGAACAGTATGGCTGAGGCCCCCGACCTGCTCGGACCCGTGGATGGGCAGGCGCTCGACGAAGTGGTGGCGTTCACCTCCGGGCTGATCCGGATCGACACCACCAACCGGGGCGGCGGCGACTGCCGGGAGCGCCCGGCCGCCGAGTACGTCGCCGAACGCCTCGCCGACGCCGGGATCGAGCCGACGCTGCTGGAGCGCACCCCCGGTCGGACCAACGTGGTCGCCCGGATCCCCGGCACCGACCCCTCGGCCGACGCGCTGCTCGTCCACGGCCACCTCGACGTGGTGCCCGCCGAACCCGCCGACTGGACCGTGCACCCGTTCTCCGGTGAGGTGCGCGACGGCGTCGTCTGGGGGAGGGGCGCCGTCGACATGAAGAACATGGACGCGATGGTCCTCTCCGTCGTACGGGGCTGGGCCCGCGAGGGCTTCCGCCCGGCGCGCGACATCGTCATCGCCTACACCGCCGACGAGGAGGACAGCGCAGCCGACGGGTCCGGCTTCCTCGCCGAGCGGCACGCCGACCTGTTCGAGGGCTGTACGGAGGGGATCAGCGAGTCCGGGGCCTTCACCTTCCACGCGGGCGACGGCCTCTCGCTGTACCCGATCGCGGCGGGCGAGCGCGGCACCGGCTGGCTGAAGCTGACCGCCGAGGGCCGGGCCGGGCACGGCTCCAAGGTCAACCGGGAGAACGCGGTGAGCGCGCTGGCCGCCGCCGTCGCCCGGATCGGCGAGCACGAATGGCCCATCCGCCTCACCCCGACCGTCCGGGCCGCGATCACCGAGATCGCCGCCCTGCACGGCATCACCGCCGACCTGGACGACCCCGGCTTCGACGTGGCCCAGCTTCTCGGCAAGCTCGGCCCGGCCGCCTCCCTCGTCGAGAACACCGTCCGCAACAGCAGCAACCCGACGATGCTGGACGCCGGTTACAAGGTCAACGTCATCCCCGGCCACGCCACCGCCTACATCGACGGACGCATGGTGCCCGGCGGTGACGAGGAGTTCCACGCCACCCTGGACCGGCTCACCGGTCCGCTCGTCGACTGGGAGTTCCACCACCGTGAGAAGGCCCTGACGGCCCCGGTCGACTCACCGACGTACGCCAAGCTGCGCGCCGCCGTCGAGCGGTTCGACCCGGGCGCGCACACCGTCCCGTACTGCATGTCGGGCGGCACCGACGCCAAGCAGTTCTCCCGCCTCGGCATCACCGGCTACGGCTTCACCCCGCTGAAGCTGCCCGTCGGCTTCGACTACCAGCGGCTCTTCCACGGCGTCGACGAGCGCGTCCCCGTCGACGCCCTCCACTTCGGCGTCCGCGTCCTCGACCACTACCTGCGCACGGCCTGACCGACCTGTCCCCGGGGGGAACGACCTACGTGAACACCGTGCCCGCAGCAGCAGCGCCGTACGGCACCTGGCCGTCGCCGATCGACGCGGCGCTCGCCGCCTCGCACGACGGCCGGCCCGACCATCTCGGGACCGTCGGCGACGAGGTCTGGTGGACCGAGCCGCGCCCTGCCGAGGGCGGCCGCCGCGCGCTGATCCGCCGCCGCGCGGACGGCACCACCGCACCCGCGCTGCCCGCCCCCTGGAACGCCCGGAGCCGGGTGATCGAGTACGGCGGACAGCCCTGGGCCGGCACGGTGCGCGCGGACGGCGAACTCCTCGTGGTCTTCGTCCACTTCACCGACCAGCGGCTGTACGCCTACGCCCCCGACGGGCCGGACGAGCCCTGGCCGCTCACTCCCCTCTCCGAGGTCGGCGGCGGGCTGCGCTGGGTGGACCCGCAGGTGCGCCCGGAGGTGGGGGAGGCGGGCGAAGTCTGGTGTGTGCTGGAGGAGTTCACCGGACCCGCCCCCACCGACGTACGGCGGGTCGTCGCCGCCGTACCGCTGGACGGCTCGGCGGCCGACGACCGGACGGCGATCCGTGAACTCTCCGACGATCGGCACCGGTTCGTCACCGGACCCAGGGTCTCCCACGACGGGCGGCGGGCCGCCTGGATCGCCTGGGACCACCCGGCGATGCCCTGGGACGGCACGGTGGTCATGCTGGCCGACATCACCGAGGCGGGCGCGTTCACCGGCGTCCGGCCACTCGTCGGGGACGTCGACGAATCGGTCTGCCAGCTGGAGTGGGACCGCGACGGCAGCCTCCTGTTCGTCTCCGACCTCTCCGGCTGGTGGGAGCTCCAGCGCATCCGCCCCGACGCCGTGGCGGGCGGTGCGGTCCCCAGCAGCCGCCTCCTGCCGCCCCGGGGCGAGGAGTTCGGCGGACCGCTCTGGAAGATCGGGCTGCGCTGGTTCCACCCGCTGGACAACGGGCTGATCGCCGTCCTGCACGGCAAGGGCGACCACCGCCTCGGCATCCTCGACCCGGAGACCGGGGAACTCGCCGATGCCCCGGGTCCCTGGACCGCCTGGTCCGACACGCTCGCCGTGCACGGCAGCCGGGTCGTCGGCGTCGCGGCGAGCCCCCGCAGCGCCCCCGAGGTCGTCGAGCTGGACACCACGACCGGACGCACCCGCACCATCGGCGCACCCCACCAGGACGCCGTCGACCCGGCGTACTACCCGGCGCCCGAGCAGCGGACCTTCACCGGCCCCGACGGCCGCGAGATCCACGCGCACGTCCACCCGCCGCACCACCCCGGACACACCGGACCCGAGGGCGAGAAGCCCCCGTACGTCGTCTGGGCGCACGGCGGCCCCACCGGCCGCTCCCCGCTCGTCCTCGACCTGGAGATCGCCTACTTCACCTCGCGTGGCATCGGCGTCGCCGAGGTGAACTACGGCGGCTCCACCGGCTACGGACGCGCCTACCGCGAACGGCTGCGCGGCGCGTGGGGCCTGGTCGACGTGGCGGACTGTGCGGCCGTCGCCTCGGCCCTGGTCGAGGAGGGCGCGGCCGACCCGGACCGGCTCGCGATCCGGGGCGGCAGCGCGGGCGGCTGGACCACCGCCGCCTCGCTGACCGGCACCGACCTCTATGCCTGCGGGACGATCCTCTACCCGATCCTGGACCTCGAAGGGTGGGCCACCGACGAGACCCACGACTTTGAATCGCGGTATCTGGAGTCCCTCGTCGGCCCGTTCGCCGAGGTGCCCGAGCGCTACCGGGAACGCTCCCCGATGAACCGCACGGACCGGCTGAACACCCCGTTCCTGCTGCTTCAGGGCCTCGACGACGTGATCTGCCCGCCCGCCCAGAGCGAGCGGTTCCTCGCCGCCGTGTCCGGCCGGGGCATCGCCCACGCCTACCTCGCCTTCGCGGGGGAGAGCCACGGATTCCGGCGCGTGGAGACGCTGATCCGCGCCTTGGAGGCCGAACTCTCCCTCTACGCGCAGACGTTCGGCATCGACCGGTCCGACGTACCGCCCCTGGAGCTGACCACGTGACCCGCCAGGACGCCGGCCCCGCCACCCCACTCGTCCGGCCGGCCCGGCTGCGCCCCGGCTCCCGGGTCGCCGTCGTCGCGCCCAGCGGGCCGGTCCCCGCAGACCGGCTGGAGGAAGGCCTCGCCGCCCTGCGCGACTGGGGTCTCGAACCCGTCGTCGGGCCACATGTCCGCTCCACGCACGCGGAGTTGGACTACCTCGCGGGGGCGGACGCGGACCGTGCGGCGGACCTTCAGGCAGCGTGGTGCGACCCGTCCGTGGAGGCGGTGCTCTGCGCCCGGGGCGGCTTCGGCGCACACCGGATGGTCGACCTGGTCGACTGGGCGGCGATCCGGGCCGCCGGGCCCAAGGCGTTCGTCGGCTACAGCGACATCACCGTGCTGCACGAGGCGTTCGCCCTGCGGGCCGGGTTCGCCACCCTGCACGGACCGATGGTCGCCACCGAGACGTTCCTCAAGGACGCGCCGACCCGCGAGCATCTGCGCGCCACCCTCTTCGAGCCGGAAACCGTGCGCACCCTCGGCCTCGCATCGGCCGCGGCCCTGGTCCCCGGCCGGGCCGAAGGCGTCCTGTACGGCGGGTGCGTCAGCCTGCTCGCCGCCGACGCCGGTACCCCGGGCGGCCGGTCCCACGCCCGGGGCACCCTCCTGGTGATCGAGGACACCGGGGAGGAGCCCTACCGGCTCGACGGCATCCTCACCCGGCTCCTGCGCTCCGGGGCCCTGGCCGGGGTCGCCGGAGTGGCCTGCGGCTCCTGGCAGGAGTGCGGACCCTACGAGAAGATCCGCGCCGTGCTCGCCGACCGGCTCGGCCCGCTGGGCATACCCGTGGTCGAGGAGCTGGGGTTCGGCCACGGGACGACCGCGCTGACGATTCCCCTGGGTCTGCCCGCGGTGCTCGACGCACCGGCGGACGGCGGGCGTTGCACGCTCACCGTCGAGGTGCCCGCCCTGCTCTGAGCCTCCTCGGCCTCTCCCGCGACCAGCGCCCGCACCGCCACCGGTGCCCGGGCACGGGCCTGTGTGTTTTCGCGCAGGGAACGTGAACATCCGTCAAGAACCGCTGTCCGATGCGTTGACACGGATATGACCTGTGTCACAGCATGAGCGCGACCCAATACTTACCGGTCGGTAAGGTGCCCTCGGTGTGGAGGTCTTCGTGTCAGGTGCTGTTTCCAGAGTGCGCGGCCCGCTCATCGCGGTCGCCGGGGCGGCCCTCGTCGCCCCCTCGTCCTCGCCGGCCCGGCCCGGGCCGACGCCGCGACGTACACCGTCACCCCGCTGACGTTCACCGTCGAGGCGGGCGACCGCACCTGCGCGGTGGACGCCGATCTCTACCGGCCCGCCGGGGCCGACGCCGCGAACCCGGCCCCCGCCGTCCTCGCCACCAACGGCTTCGGCGGCAGCAAGTCCGACGGCTCCACCGACGCCATCGGCAAGGCCTTCGCCGAACGCGGCTATGTCGGGCTCGTCTACTCGGGCCTCGGCTTCGGCAAGTCCGGCTGCCTGATCAGTCTCGACGACCCCGCCGTCGACGGGCAGGCCGCGAGCGAACTCCTCGACTTCCTCGGGGGAGTTCGCGCGGCCGACGACGGGACGAAAGCCGACTACGTCACCCAGGACGCCGAAGGCGACCCGCGCGTCGGCATGATCGGCGGCTCCTACGGCGGCGCGATCCAGCTGGCGACCGCCGCCGTCGACCCCCGCGTCGACGCACTCGTCCCCCTGATCACCTGGAACGACCTCGGCTACGCACTCGCCCCCAACAACACCGGGGCGCGCAGCGGCGTCACCTCCGACACCCCCGGCGTCTTCAAGTGGCAGTGGGCCAACGGCTTCTACCTGATCGGTGAAGGGCAGCCGCTCCTCAATCCGAGCCTGGACCCCTCCCGGATCAACCGCCTCGACTGCCTGCACTTCGCCACCCGCGCCTGCGAGACCATCCGGCTGCTCAACTCCGGCCGCTACCCGGCCGACAAGGCGAACGAGATGCTCGCGTACGCGCGCAGCGTCTCGCCCGTCTCCTACCTCGACCGGGTCAAGGCCCCCACCCTCATCGTCCAGGGCCAGGCCGACAGCCTGTTCAACCTCAACGAAGCCACCGCCACCTACCGGACGCTCAAGGCGCAGGGCACCGAGACCAAGATGATCTGGCAGTCCTGGGGCCACAGCGGCGGCCAGGTACCCGGCGAACTCGACCTGAGCCAGGGCAACCTGGAGACCAGCCACGTCGGACAGCGGGTGCTGGCCTGGTTCGACCGCTACCTCCACCAGAACACGGCCACCGACACCGGCCCCGCCCTCTCCTACTACCGCGACTGGCAGAGCGGCTACGGAACCGCCGCCGACGTCCCCGCCCTCTCGCAGTCGCTCTACCTCTCCGGCGACGGAAAGCTCGTCGACAACCGCTCCAAGGTCGCGCTCGGCAGCCGCCAGTACACCAACTGGCTCGTGCCCACCAGCCACTCCGAGAGCTCCATCGCCCCGCTGATCGGACTGCCGGATCCGAAGCCGTACGACACGAAGGGCACCTACCTCGGCTGGCGCAGCGAACCCCTCACCGCACCCCTCGACGTCGTCGGCGCGCCGAAGGCCACCCTGAAGGTCCTCTCGCCGAAGGCGGAGCGGGTCCAGAACAGCGGCGACGCCTCCGACAAGCTCGTCCTGTTCGCCAAGGTCTACGACGTCGCCCCCGACGGCAGCCGGAAGCTGGTGAACCGGCTCGTCTCCCCGGTCCGGGTCCCCGACGTCACCCGGCCCTTCACGGTCGAGCTGCCCGGCATCGTCCACCGGTACGAGAAGGGGCACCGTCTGGAGTTCGTGATCGCCGCGAGCGACACGGCGTACTTCGGCAACCGGGGCATCAAGCCCGTGACCGTCCTCCACGCCCCCGAGGACACCGGCGTACTGGAACTCCCGGTCGTCCCGGCGGGCTGACGCCCCCACCCCTCCCGTTCACCCGAACGGCCCAACAGCACCGCCCCCCGGACCCGGCATCCGCTCATGCTGGGACCCCGGGGGGCGGTCGCGTGCACGACGGCGGGCCGGACGGGCGAGGAACGAGCGGAAGGGCCGGACCATGAGCCCCAAGGACGTATCGAGCGACAGCGGGCGCGCCCGGGGATGGCTCACTCCGGGGCGCATCGCGGTCGGCGTGGTGGTCGTGCTCGTCATCGTGTTCATCTGCGTGAACACCAAGGACGTCACCATCCGGGTGCTGATCCCCGAGGTGACGATGCCGCTGTGGTCCGCGCTGGCCGCGATGTTCCTGATCGGACTCGGCTGCGGCGGCTACCTCTTCCGCCGCCGGGGGAAGTGACGACGGGCTCACGACCGCTCCAGGCTCCGCACGCTGTCGGCGAAACCGCTTGAGGGGTGTGCGCAGCCGCGACGAGGATGATCCGCATGCGTACGATCGTGGTCCTCGACGCCCCGTCCAACCTCGGCCTGCGGCCTCCGGCTCCCGGCACCGTCCCGGGCTGCTACAAGCTGGCCGGCGCGCTGCGCGAGCAACGGATCGTGGCCCGCCTCGGCGCACGCGAAGGCGGCGTCGCGGTGCCGCCGCGCTACGACATCGGCGACTGGCAGGAGGGCGACGGCGTGTTCAACGCCGCCGCCATCGCCCGCTACACCCGTACCCTCGCCGACCGCATCGAAGGGCACGTACGGGCCGGTGAGTTCGCCCTCGTCCTCGGCGGCGACTGCTCGATCCAGCTCGGCGCGGCTCTCGCCCTGCGCCGCATCGGCCGGTACGGTCTCGCCGCCGTCGACGGATCCGCCGACTTCCGGCACCCCGGCAACAGCGACCGGATCGGTGCGGCGGGCGGCGAGGAACTGGCCATCGCCACCGGCCGGGGGCAGGCGGACCTCAGCGACATCGAAGGGCTCGGCCCCTACCTCAAGGACGAGGACGTCCGCCTCTTCGGCATGCGCGACGAGGACGAGGACCAGGCCGAACTGGCCGCACTGAAGATCCCCAACGCCACCGTCGGCCAGATCCGCGCGTGGGGAGCGGTCGACCTCGCACGGGCCACCGTGGAGAGCCTGGAGACGCCCGCACTCGACGGCTTCTGGGTCCACCTGGACGCCGACGTCCTGGACCCGAGCGTCATGCCGGCCGTCGACAGTCCGGACGACGGCGGCCTCCTCCCGGACGAACTCGCCCCGCTGCTGCGGACGCTGGTCTCCTCCCCGCGCTGCGTCGGTCTCAACGTCACCATCTACGACCCCGATCTCGACCCGGACGGCACGGCGGGCGCGCTGCTCGCCGACCTCGTCGTCGGGGCGCTCAAGGAGGCGTGAGGAGCCGGTCACCGGATGCGGGCGGCCTCCGCGCGTACGCAAGTCTGACCGACGGGACTCTGGCCCACCCGGCCACCTGCGTGTTCCATGGTCACCGGGGGCGCCCGGACCTGCGGCGGCCCGCCGCGAGGGAACGAGGGTGCCTTGGCCACGACCGTACGACGTACCGTACTGAACCTGCCCGCAGCGCCGCTCGGGCCGGAGAACCCGCTCCCGCCCCTGCGGACGCCGTCCCCGCCACCCGTGCTCGACCCCCGCGAACGCGCGGGCCTGCCCCGCGACATGGCACGGCAACTGGGCAACCGGCCGCTGCGCACCGTCCTGCCCACCCGGCTGCTCGACGGCTACGGGCGCGAGCGCACCCCCACCGATCTCGACGCCGTCGTCATCGAGAACGACCGGCTGCGCGTCACCGTGCTCCCCGGACTCGGCGGCCGGATCCACTCCCTGCACCACAAGCCCACCGGCCGCGAACTGCTCCACCGCAACCCGGTCCTCCAGCCCGCCGCCTTCGCCCTCAACGGGGCCTGGTTCTCCGGCGGGATCGAGTGGAACATCGGGGCCACCGGCCACACCACCCTGACCTGCGCACCCCTGCACGCCGCGCTGGTGCCCGCCCCCGACGGCGGGACGATGGTGCGGCTCTGGGAATGGGAGCGGCTGCGCGACCTGCCCTTCCAGGTGGACCTCTGGCTCCCCGACGACTCCGACTTCCTGCACGTCGGCGTACGGATACGCAACCCGCACGAACAGAGCGCGCCCGTCTACTGGTGGTCCAACATCGCCGTCCCCGAAACGCCCGGCACCCGGGTCCTGGTCCCGGCCGACGAGGCCTGGCACTTCGGCTACGACCACGTCCTCACCCGGGTCGCCGTCCCGGAGTCGGGCGGCCTCGACCACACCTGTCCGCTGCGCTCCGAGTACCCCGCCGACCACTTCTACGAGCTGCCCGACGACGCCCGGCGCTGGATCGCCGCGCTGGACGCGGACGGCCACGGGCTCGCCCAGACCTCCACGGACCTGCTGCGCGGCCGCAAGCTCTTCCGCTGGGGCCACGGGAAGGGCGGCCGCCGCTGGCAGGAGTGGCTGAACGGGCCCGAGGGCGGCGGCTACGCGGAGATCCAGGCCGGTCTCGCCCGCACCCAGCTGGAACACGTCCCCCTCGAACCGGGCGCCGCGTTCAGCTGGCTGGAGTCCTACGGACCGCTCTCCGCCGACCCGGCCGCCGTACACGGCGGCGACTGGGCCACCGCCACGGGGAGACCGCCGCCCGGCTGGCGGAGGCCCTGCCGCGTACGGCGGTGGAGGAGGCGTACGCGGCCTGGCTGCCGTACGCCGACGCCGAACCGGGCGAGGTGCTCGCCACCGGCTCCGGCTGGGGCGCGCTGGAGGTGCTGCGGGGTGGATTCCGACTGCCCGGAACCCCGTTCCCCGCGACCACTCTCGGTGAACAGGAGAAGCCCTGGAAGGAGTTGCTGGAGCACGGAACGCTGCCGAAGGCGGCCCCGGGCGGTAGTCCCGGCCCGACGCTGGTGTCACGGCCCTGGCGCGACATGCTGGAGACCGCCGACGCCGACCCGCACACCGAGTACCACCTCGGCATCGCGCAGTGGCACGCCGACGACCGGGCCCAGGCGGTCCGCAGCTGGGAACGCGGGCTGGAGAAGGACCCCGTACCGCGCTGGCCCCTGCTGCGCTGCCTCGCCGTCGCCGCCGAGGAGAGCGACAGGCCGGACCACGCCGCCGAGCTGTACACCGAGGCCTTCGCGGACCTCGGCGCCCTGGGCGCGACGGACCTCACGGCGTCGGCGGAGGGCGGCGCGCTCCTCGTCGCCCTGGCCCGCGAGACCGTCGAGGCGCACCTGGCCGCCGGCCGGCCCGGGGAGGCCCGGGCGCTGCTCGCGGGACTGCCGGAAGCGGTCCGTGAGCGCGGACGCTTCCGGCTGCTCCTGGCTCAGGCTCTGGTCGCCGAGGGCGACACCGAGGCGGCCCGGGCGGTCTTCGACGCCGGGTTCGAGGTCGCCGACCTGCGTGAGGGGGCCGGCATCCTCGGTGAGCTGTGGGCACGGGTCAGCGACGAACCGCTGCCGGACGCCTACGACTTCCGCATGAGCCCGCCGCAGAGGTGAACAACGCGCCCCGGGCGGCCGGTCGGACGGTGGGACCGTTCAGACGGTGACGTTGCGGTCCACGTACTCGAAGACCGAGCCGTCCGGGTGCAGCGCGATGAGGTTGCGGCCCGCCGGGGTCGGCACCGGCCCCGCGATGACCCGCGCGCCCGCCCGGGTCAGGGCCTCGTTCGCCTCGTCGACGTCCTTGACGGCGATGGTCGCCCCCACCTTCCGCAACACCTCCAGCTCCGACTCCGGCCCGCTCATCAGCAGGAAGCAGCCGATCGCGGCCACCGACACCCCACCGCGCTCGAAGCGCAGGGCCGACGTGCCCGTCAGCCCCTCGTAGAAGGCCACCGCGGCCCCCAGGTCGTCGACGCAGATACGCAGCGTGGTTCCGAGGATCTCCATGCGTACGAGGGTAGTTGGCCGCCGGGACCGGTGTGATCGATTCCGGGCGGGCCGGAGCCCCGCTCCACCTCACACCCGGCACAGCACCTCACCGTGCGGGACCATGAACCAGCCGTCGCCCTCCCCGCCCCAGGAGCGCCACGCCCCGGAGATCTCCGTGAGCTGCTCGGCGCTCGCATGGCCGCCCGCCACCGCCAGCTCGGCGTAGACCGAGTCCGTCGTACGGTCCGCCCACAGGCCGCTCCACCAGGCGCGGCTCTCCGGAGTGGCGAAGCACCAGGCGGCCGCGGTCGGGGTGATGTCGGTGAACCCGGCCTGCCGCGCCCAGGAGAGGAGGCGGCGGCCGGCGTCGGGCTCGCCGCCGTTGCCGCGGGCCACCCGCCCGTACACGTCCAGCCATGTGTCGAGGCCGGGGGTCTCCGGATACCAGGTCATCGCGGCGTAGTCGCTGTCCCGGGCCGCGACCACACCGCCGGGCCGGCAGACCCGCCGCATCTCGCGCAGCGCCTGGACCGGGTCGCCCACGTGCTGGAGCACCTGGTGGGCGTGGACCACGTCGAAGGAGTCGTCGGGGAACTCCAGGGCGTGCACATCGGCGACGGCGAACTCGACGTTCTCCAGGCCCCGTTCGTCCGCCACCGCGGCGGCCTGGCCCAGGATGTCGGTGGCGGCGTCCACCGCGGTGACCCGGCCCGGCGCGACCAGCGCGGCCAGATCGGCGGTGATGGTCCCGGGGCCGCAGCCGACGTCCAGCACGGCCAGACCGGGGCGGAGTTCGTCGAGGAGATAGGCGGCCGAGTTGGCTGCGGTCCGCCAGCGGTGCGAGCGCAGGACGGACTCGTGGTGGCCGTGCGTGTACACGGCGGTGTCCTTCGGCATGACGTGACGCCCTCTCCCTCTCCCGGAAACCCCGCGCCGAGGGGCGCGGCGACGGAGCCACCGTACGCCGCGATGTCGGATGGTGAGATAGGCGTCTTGCTATGCGGACGAGCGCCGGTCGTGCGTCAGACGGGCATCGGGCAGTAGACCGTCAGCGCTTCCGGCAGCTTGTCGATCATCAGCTCCGTTCCGGAGTGGGCCACTTCGCCGTCGTAGGCGTACGGAGTGCCCGGGGCCAGTCCGCCGATCCGCACCCGGCGCCGCCGCACCGCGGCGTGGACGGGGAGCGGGTCAGCGGTCCCGCCACCGCCGCCGCCAGCAGGCGCAGCGCGGGTCCCCGGCCGCCGTGGATCACCCGGACGTCCAGCAGCCCGTCGGCCAGGTTGTGGCGACGGCCCGGGTTGGGACCCACGCGCCGGAAGAGCCCGTTGCCGACGAAGACCAGCCACAACGGACGCCTGCGGCCCTGGAACTCGGCTTCCAGCGGGCGCTGGCCGCGCAGCACGTGGAACGCGGCGAGCACGCCCGCGGGCCAGCCGCCGATCCGCGGCGACCAGTGTTCCCTGGTGTTCACCAGTTCCGGGTAGACGCCCAGCGAGAAGGCGTTGAGGAAGTAGCCGTCGGCTCCGTCCGCGCCCTTGGGTCCCGGCCGGAAGCGGCCGAGGTCCACCCGGATCGCGTCGCCCGCCGTGAGCGCGGCGGCGGTGTCGTGGACGGTCTCGATGCCCAGGTCGTAGGCGAAGTGGTTGAGGGTGCCACCGGGGAAGACCGCCAGGGGCATCCCGTGCGTCGCGGCCACGGAAGCCGCCAGGTTCACCGTGCCGTCGCCGCCGCAGACGCCCAGGGCCCGGCCCTGGGCCGCCGCGTCGGCGAAGGCGGTCGGCAGATCGGAGGGCGCGACCTCCATGACGGTGGCCATCGGCAGCATGTCGCGCACCAGCGAGGCGGTCCCGGTGGCCGTGCCCGACTCCCGGTTCACGACGACGACGAGGCCCTGGCCGGCGGGCAGCGCCGGGGCCTCGCCGGGCGGTCGGCCGGGAGCGGGCAGCTGGCCCCGGGTGGGGACGACCCCGCGCAGGGCGAACGCGGCTCCTATGCCCAGCGCCGCGCCCGCGAGCACATCGCTCGGATAGTGGACCCCGGTATAGACGCGGGAGGCCGCCACGGCCGCCGCGACCGGGGCCACGACCGCGCCCCAGCCCTTGGACTCCAGGGCCACCCCGGTGGCGAAGGCCGCCGCCGACGCCGCGTGGCCGGAGGGGAAGGAGGTGGTGACCGGCTGCCGCTTGAGCTGCCGCATCACCGGCACCGTGTCCAGGATCGGCCGGTCACGGCGCACCGCGCCCTTGCCGACGGTATTGATGGCAGCCGAGGCCACGGCGAGGGACGCCACCCCGCGCAGCGCGGCCCGGCGCGAACGCGCGCTGCTGCCGAGGACGGCGATCCCGGCCGCTGTCCCGAACCAGAGCAGCCCGTGGTTGGCGCTCCGGCTCAGCCGGGGCAGCAGTGGATCCGCCCCCGGCCAGTGCCGGTCCGCGACGCTCCGGAAGACGGCCAGGTCGCGCCCCTGCAGCCAGCCGCGCATCCGGGCGACGGCGGGGGCGGAGGAAGCGGTGGGTGAGGTTCTCGGTGTGGCCATGGATCAGCGAATACCCGCCGGGGCCCTGCTGAACCAGCAGGAGCGCTGAGACTCCGGCCACGCGCCATCACCGACCGGCGGAACGGCCGACGCGGTGACGCCCGCGGGCGCGGGCGCGCGATTGGGCGGGCGGGTCGCCCGGAACCTCCGTATAAAGAAGCCAGAGGGCGTCTGTCCGGGCGCCCGGACCCCGGGCGTGGGGCGAGTCGGCGGGGCGAACAGGCGAAGACGCGGAGCGGCGAGCGGCGAAGGAGGCCCGGATGCAGGGGACCGAGGGCACCGGCCCGGCAGGCGAGCGGGCCGGCGGGCCGGGCGCAGCTCGGGGGCCGGAAAGCGTTGCGCCTGGGCAGGATCCGGCCGACGGGCCGGACGCGGCCCGCGTGCCGGACGTCCAGGCTCGGCGGGCGGGCGATGGGGACGCCGGTGTCCAGCGGGACCGGGCAGACGGGCCGGGCGACGCTGCGGGCCGCGTGCCGGACGTCCAGGCCCGGCGGGTGGGCGATGGGGACGCCGGTGTCCAGCGGGACCGGGCACACGAGCCGGGCGACGCTGCGGGCCGCGTCCAGGACGTCCAGGCCCGGCGGGCGGGCGATGGGGACGCCGGTGCCCGGCGGGACCGGGCACACGAGCCGGGCGACGCTGCGGGCCGCGTGCCGGACGTCCAGGCTCGGCGGGTGGGCGATGGGGACGCCGGTGCCCGGCGGGACCGGGCACATGAGCCGGGCGGCGCGGCGGGCCGCGTGCCGGACGTCCAGGCCCGGCGGGTGGGCGATGGGGACGCCGGTGCCCGGCGTGACCAGGCACACGAGCCGGGCGGCGCTGCGGGCCGCGTGCCGGACGTCCAGGCCCGGCGGCCCGGTCACCCGGCCGCCCCCCCGCACGAGGACCACGGCCCTGTCCGGTACGGGCCGCCCGCCCCCGACCCCGGGCTGCCGGTCCTCCCCGAGCTGGCGGCCGTGCTCGCCGCCGCCTCCGCCCGGACCCGGCCCGAGCCTCCCGGCGGCGGGCCGGTCCTGCGTGAGGCGGCCCGCGGTTACTGGGACCGGCGGGGGCTGCACGGTGCGGCGGGCGGGATCGCCGCCGCGCCCGGGGCTCAGCCGCTCCTGCTGGCCCTCATCGGCGCACACGGCGGCGACGTCCTCATGCCGCGCCCCTGCCCCGCCGCCTGGATGCCGCAGGCCCGGCTGCTGGGCCGACCCGCCTACCACGTGCCCACCCCGGCCGAATGCGGCGGCATCCCCGACCCGTACGCGCTGCTGGAGACCGTCCGGCGGGTCCGTGCGGAGGGCGGGCGGCCGAAACTGCTGCTGCTGTCCGTCGTGGACGACCCCACCGCCACCGTCGCCCCGCCCGAGCTGGTCCGCGAGGCCTGCGAGGCGGCCGTCGACGAGGGGCTGCACATCATCAGCGACGAGACCTGGCGCGACACCGTGCACCGCCCGCGCGACACCGTCCTGCTCAGCCCGGCCGAGATGTGCCCGGACGACGTCACGGTGATCGCCGACCTGTCCGGAGCCCTCCTGCCCGCCGCCTGGCCCGTCGCCGTCGCCCGCTTCCCCGACACCCCCCGCGCCGCCGTACGGCACGCCCGCACCCTGGACATCCTCACCGCACTCGGCGCCTTCGTCGCCGGTCCGGTCGCCCACGCCGCCGCCCACGCCCTGGTCGAGCCCGACTCCGTACGCGACCGGATCCGGCGGGCGGCGGCCCTCCAGACCGAGGTCGCCGCGGCCGCCCACCGCGCGGTCCTCGGCTCCGGCGCGCTGGCCCGCCCCCGCAGGCGGGCCGCCACCTCTACGCCGACCTCGGCCCGCTCCGCTCCCGGCTGGCGGACCTGGGCGTCACGGACTCCATGGAGCTGGAGGAGTACCTCACGGACCGGCTCGGCGCACCGGCCCCGGGCGGACACCGCTTCGGGGACGAGCTCGGCGCCCTGCGCGTACGCCTGGGCACGGGGCCGCTGCTGGGGGCCACGCCGCAGCAGCAGACGGAGTCCCTCGCCGCGGCGAAGCCCCTGGAGCTCCCGCACGTGGCGCGGGCCCTGGACGGCTTCGCGGCGGTCTTCGCCGAACTGCGCTGAGTACGGCTGTGCTGAGTACGGCTGCGCCGAGTGACGGCCATGGACCACGGCTGCCGAGGACGGCTACGAGGACGCGGGGCCGAACCGCGCCCGCAGCCTCCGCCACACCGCCGGCGCCCCGCTGATCAGCAGCGTCAGGGCGACCGCCGCGACCACCCCCTGCCACGGCTCCGGGAACAGCGAACCGCCCAGGATCCCGATCAGCTGGTACGTCGCCGCCCACGCCAGGCACGCCGGAACATCGCCCCGGGCGAACTGCCGCAGCGGCATCCGGCCCAGCAGACACGCCAGCATCACCGGGATCCGCCCGGCCGGCACCAGCCGGGAGAGCACCAGCACCGTCCCGCCGTGCTCCGCCAGCTTCTCCTGGGCCTGGGCCAGCCGCTCCGGCGCGGCCCGGCGGGTTATCGCCGCCAGCCACTTCGAGCCGTGATTCGACCGCACCCCGCGCTGCCCCAGCCAGTACAGGCAGATGTCCCCGAGGAACGCGGCGGACGACGCCACCAGGAACACGAAGAGCAGCGCGAGCGGTGACGTCTGGTGGAAGGCCACCACCGCCGCCGAACTCACCAGCGCCCCCGTCGGCACCACGGGCACCAGAGACCCCAGCGACACCAGGGCGAACAGCGTCGGATAGCCGACCGCCTGCTGGGTCGACTCGGTGGGCAGCTCCCGCACCACCTGCTGGATCTCCTGGATCACCGGCCGGCCTCCGGTCTGACCCGCTCACCGTGCCCCAGCAGATGCACCGCAGTCTTCGGCGCCCGCTTCGCCGCATGCCGGACGAACTCGTCGCCCGGCGCGTGGAACTCGTGCGGCCGCACCGCGTCCAGGCCGATCGGCCAGTACGTCCCGTAGTGCACCGGCACCGCCGACCGGGGCGCGAGCCTCGCCAGCGCCTCGGCGGCCCGGACCGGGTCCAGATGGCTGTGCCCCAGAAAGGGCCCCCACCCGCCGACCGGCAGCAGCGCCACGTCCACCGGACCGACCTCGTCGGCCATCGCGTCGAAGAGCCCGGTGTCCCCGGCGAAGTACGTCCGGGCCTCGCCCTCGACGACGTAGCCGAGCGCGGGCGACCGGTGCGGTCCGACCGGCAGCCGCCGCCCGTCGTGCAGAGCGGGGACCGCCCGTACCCGCACCTCGCCGATCCGCACCGTGTCACCCGGCCGCACCTCGGTGACATGCAGCTGCCGCACCCGCCGCAGCATCCGCAGCCCCGGGACGGCCGCCACCGCGCCGCTCGGCACGATCAGCCGGCTGCCGGGGGCCAGCCGGGCCAGCGACGGCAGATGCAGATGATCCGCGTGCAGATGGGAGACCAGCACCACCTCGGCGACCGCGGCCTCCGGCGGCGGCACCTCGCCCCGGCGGCGGCGCAGATGCGCGAAGCGGCGTACGAACAGGGGGTCGGTCAGCACCCGCACCCCCGAGTCCTCGATCGTGCAGGTGGCATGACCCCACCAGGTGACCTCCACCGGCCCGTCCGCCTCCTCGCTCGATCCCCGTCCGGTTCCTGCCCGGCTCCGATCGGTCCTCATCCTGCCCCCGTCCGGTCCTCGTCCGATCTCCGCGCCCCGGTGTACCGCCCGCGTGGCCCGCGACCGGGTGCGCTGCCGGTACGAGCCTATGCGCCCCCCGTACCCTCGCGCGGGGCCTTCGGCCTGTCGCCGAAGCCGCTGACCGGGAGCGACGCTGTGAAAAGCTGAAGGGCGGGCCCCGGACGCACCGGGCCCGGGGGCGGAGAGGACGTGAGGTGGACCGGCGTGGGTGACGGGAAGTGGCGCACGGCGGGCAGGACCCTGATGCGCGTGATCGCGGTCTGGGCCGTGTCGACCGTCACCCTGCTCGCACTGGCCGGCGCCCTGCCCGACTTCCAGCTCCAGTCCGACGACGGCGACACCATCACCAGGACGGCGTTCACCGCGGCCTGGGGCGCGGGCGCGTTCGGCCTGCTCTCCGCCCTGGTGTGGCCCGTCCTCGTCCGGGCCCTGCTCATCGTGCCCGCGCTCGTTCTCGGCGCGCTGGTCTTCTTCCTCAACGGTTCGCTGCTGCTGATAGCGCTGCGTCTGATCCCGGACGGGCGCGGCGACGCCGCGCCGGAGACCGCGGTCGTCGTCGCCGCCGTGATGTCCGCCGTCGCCTCCGCCACCTCCACCGCCCTCGCCGTCCGCGACGACGAGGCCTACCGCCGCCGGCTGTCCCGCCTCGCCGACCGGCGGCGCAGACGCGGCAGATCGCCGGACCCGGCCGAACCCGGCCGCGAGGGACCGCCCGGCACGGTCTTCCTCCAGCTCGACGGCGTCGGCCACGACGTCCTGGTCAAGGCGGCGGCCGCCGGTCTCATGCCGACCGTCGCCGGATGGCTCGCCGACTCCTCCGGACACCGCCTCACCCCGTGGCGTACCGACTGGTCCAGCCAGACCGGCGCCAGCCAGCTCGCCATCCTGCACGGCAGCAACCACGACGTGCCCGCGTTCCGCTGGTACGAGAAGGAGACCCGCACCGTCATGGTCTCCAGCCGCCCCGCGAGCGCCCTCGAAATGCAACGGCGGGCCATCCGGCGCACGCACGACGGAGGCCTCCTCACCGTCGACGGGGCGAGCCGCGGCAACCTCTTCAGCGGGGGCGCGGGCCAGCTCGCCCTCGTGCTCTCCATGGCCGCCCGGCGCGGCAAGGGCCGCCGCTCGCGTGCCGGATACTTCGCCTACTTCTCCGACCCGGCCAACGCCACCCGCACCGCCCTCTCCTTCGCCGCCGAGGTCCTCCGCGAGATCGGCCAGTCGACCCGGGCCCGCGCCCGGAAGGTCACTCCCCGGATCAAGCGCGGCGGGCTCTACCCCTTCATCCGCGCCTTCGCCACCGTCGTGGAGCGCGATGTGGTCGTCGCGGCCGTCCTCGGTGACATGTTCGCCGGACGCACCGCCGTCTACGCCGACCTCGTCGCCTACGACGAGGTCGCCCACCACTCGGGACCCCACAGCCGCGACGCCGAGAAGGTCCTCGTACGCCTCGACCGCTCCCTCGCCCTGATCGCCAAGATCGCCGACCACACCCCGCGCGCCTACCGGATCGTGCTCCTCTCCGACCACGGCCAGAGCCCCGGGGAGACCTTCGCGGGGAAGTACGGGCTCACGCTCAAGGACCTCGTCCGGGCGGGCTGCGGGCTGCCCGTGCCCCGCCGCGCCCAGCGCACCCGCAGCGCCTCCGAGGCCCGTGACGCGGTGCGCATCGCGCTGCACCGCCCCGTCGAGGGGCAGCAGGACGAACACCCGGCCAAACTCTCCGACCCGGTCGTGCTGGCCTCCGGCAACCTGGGGCTCATCTCCTTCCCCGACATCGAGGGCCGCGCCTCCCGGGAACAGATCGAGCGCCGCCACCCGGCGCTGCTCTCCACGCTCGCCAACCACCCGGGGATCGGCTTTCTCCTCGTCGGCGGTGAGGACGGCCCGGTGGTCCTCGGGCGCGGTGGCGCCGAGGTCCCGGTCGCCGAACTGACGGACGGCGAGGGCCCGCTCGCGGGCTTCGACACCGGGGCGGCCGACGCCGTACGCCGTACGGACACCTTCCCGCACGTCGCCGACGTCATGGTCAACTCCATGTACGACCCCGGCACCGGCACCGTGCACGCCTTCGAGGAGCAGATCGGCTCGCACGGCGGCCTCGGCGGCGAACAGTCCCGGCCGTTCCTGCTGTGGCCGCGCGGACTCACGGACCCCCTCGACATCGTGGCCGCCGAGACCGCGGAGGGCGCGCCGCCGCCGCCGGGCGGCGGTCTGGTGGGTGCCGAAACGGTCCACCGGGTGCTCACCCGCTGGCTCCAGGAGTCCTCGGGCCCCCAGGTCCCGGTGCGCGCCGAGGGTTTCGCCGGGGCGGACCTGGCGGACGAGCCGTTCCCGGCGGACACGCCGGTCCTGGAGAAGACCTCGACGCCGACGGAGACTCCCGCGCCGACGGAGACCACTCCCGCGCCGACGGAGACTCCCGCGCCGAAGGAGACCACTTCCGCGCCGACGGAGACTCCCGCGCCGACGGAGACCACTTCCGCGCCGACGGAGACTCCCGCGCCGACGGAGACTCCCGCGCCGACGGAGACCACTCCCGCGCCGACGGAGACCACTCCCGCGCCGACGGAGACTCCAGCGCCGACGGAGGCCCCTGTGCCCGGCAGGCCGGACACGACAGCCTGACCGAGCGCTTGCGCCCCCACCGGCCCCTCCGGGAGGCCACCGTGGCTCAGGCCGACTGCCGCCGTACCAGCGCCGCCGGGAAGAGCACCGAGGGCGACGGGCCGCCCGGCTCGCCGATCTGCTTCAGCAGCAACCGGGCCATCTCCGCCGCCATCTCCTCCACCGGCTGCCGGACCGTGGTCAGCGGCGGGTCGCAGGCGGCGGCGGCGCTGCTGTCGTCGAAGCCGACCACCGCGACGTCGGACGGCACGTCGCGTCCGGCCCGGAGCAGCACCGGCAGGGCCCCCAGAGCCATCAGGTCGGAGGCGATGAACACCCCGTCCAGATCCGGGCGGTCCGCCAGCAGCCGGCGCATCGCCGCGGCGCCGCCCAGATGCGTGAAGTCCCCCTCGGCGCAGGCCACGTCCTCGATGCCATGGGCGGCGCAGGCCTCCAGGAACCCGGTCAGCCGGACCTGGCCCGCGGGCATGTCCTGCGGTCCGGTGATCGTGCCGATGCGCCGCCGCCCCTGCGCGGCCAGGTGATCGGCCGCCAGCCGCGCCCCGGCGTGCTGGTCCACCTCCACATAGGCCAGCGGCGACGGCTTGTGCGGACGGCCCGCGAGGACGGCGGGCATCCGGGTCTCCTGGAGCAGCCCGGGCAGCGGATCGTCGGCGTGCGTCGTGATCAGCACGACCCCGTCGACATGGCCGTGCCGCAGATAGGAGAGCAACTGACCGCGGGACGCCTCGTCGTCGGCCAGCATGACGACCATCTGGATCCCCGCCGGGCGCAGCACCTCCAGCAGCCCGCTGACGACCCGCCCGAAGTACGGGTCGGAGAACATCCGGCCGACGAACGGCTCGGACATCGGCCGCCGTTCCCGCTCGGAGACCACCAGGGCCACCGAGTCGGTCCGCCGCGTCACCAGTGAACGCGCGGCCCGGTTGGGCACATAGCCGGTGGTCGCCACTGCCTGCTCGACGACGGTGCGCAGCGCCGGGTCCACCGTGGTCGCCCCGTTGATCACCCGGGACACGGTCGCCCGTGACACACCGGCCACGGCCGCCACGTCCTCCAGGGTCGCGGGGCGTACGGGCTGCGGCACTTCGGCTGTCATGCAGCCCTTTATACCCGCAGGCAGGCCGCCCTGTTCAGCCGAGGGCCCGCACCGCGCCCGGCAGCCGTTCCAGCTCGGCGAGGGACGTCTCGCGCGCCGTCACGAGGGCGGCGGCCAGCTCGCGGGCGTCCGCCCGGTCCCCCGAGGTGATCTCGGAACGCGACACCCGCGCGGACTGCCGCAGATGGTCCCGGACCTGCGCGAGGACGAGCCGGTCGAACGCGGACCCCTCGGCGGCGCGGGCCGCCTCCAGGTCCCGTACCGTCACCATGCCGGGCATGTCGTGCCCCGCGTGCACATCGGTCCCGGGCAGCCCCATGCGGGTCAACAGGGAGCGTAGGCGCACGAGTTCGGCCTGCTGTCCGGCGCGCAGCCGCACCGCGAAGTCGCGCACACGCGGTGCGGCCGCCCGCTCGGCGGCCAGGGTCAGAAGCTTCACGGCCTGCTGGTTCATGGGGGTCATCAGCTGAACCCAGCCGACATCGGTGGCGGTCGAGGTGGCCGTGGGAGTTCCGGTCGGTGGGGACTCGCGCGCCTGTGCCGTACGGGGCGCGGAATCCGCCGCCGGAGAACAGCCGGCCGTGCCGCCGAGAGCCAGCGCGCCGAGCAGGGCGAGGACGGCGGCCCGGCGGAGCGGCGTGGGCAGGTGCTCGATGGGGTTCATGGGTGTCCTCGTACGGGGAGGGGGAGGGTGTCCGCCCCGGAGCCGGCGCCCCGGGGCGGACACGGTGGTGCGTGGGGGGTGGGTCGAGCGCGGTGGTGACGGGTAATCAGGGCTTGCCGTCGAAGCCGCACTTGATGATCGCGTTGATGCAGTCGCGGACGCGCTGCGCCATCTCCTCCTCCGGCCATACGTTGAAGAAGTCGCCGTGCATCGTGTAGCCGGGCCCGGACGCCAGCCGGAAGCGGGCCGGGTCACCGTTCACCGGGTAGCGCAGCACCTGCCGGAGCTTGGGCACCGGCACCGGGTGGGTGGACGGGCAGCCGCCGTTCACCGGGTAGGCCATGTGGCTCTTGTGGTCGGGTGAGTCGAGGTCCGTACCGTTCCAGCACTGCGGGAAGTCCAGGTAGGACTCCATCATCGTGCCGGGCGGACAGTTAACGAAGTTCTGCGAGGGGTTCACCTCACCGGCGTGCAGGCACGACCAGCGGGCGATCGTGTTGTCCTGCGGACCGGTCGCCTTGGCGTTGCCCGCCACGATGCGCAGGCCCCGGGGGAAGGGCTTGATCTGCCGGATGACGTCGTCGCTCACGCCCTCGCCCAGGTAGTAGAAGGTGGTCCCGGTGGGCTCCACCTCCCTGTCGCCGTCGTAGAGGGTGGGCACCCAGTACGACGACAGGTCGGTGTCGGGTGAGCACGACGTACGGCCCTTCTCCAGGGAGGCCAGGTCGGAGCCGGCGTGCGTGGTGTCGTTGCCGAAGAAGCTGTGCATGTGGGAGGCGCCCGGCAGCCCGGGGAAGACGATCGGGTCGTCGGGGAGCCGATGGGTGTACGGGCACTCGGCGAGGAACTCGGCCACCCGCACCACATCCGCGGCGGCCTGCGGCGCGGCGTCTGCGGCGGCCCGCTCGCCCGCGGCGTTGCCGACGTTGGTCTGGAGGAAGGAGAGGGCGAGGGCGGCCGCGGCGAGCCCGGCGATTCTGTACCGCCAGGACGGCAGGGATGGTTGGCGGCGGTGGTCGGGGTTGCGTCGATGACGGAAGAGCACGGCACTCCTGTTCGGGGAAGTGGGGGATTCCTGGGTCAGTCAGAGAGCGCTCTCTCGAAGGAACGTAGAAGTGCCTCCTGTGCGTGTCAAGAGATCGAGCAGGCTTGGCAAATCCGCATGATGAAGGGTGAGTTGTATTCCGTCATGAGGGAGAGCGCTCTCCTGCATGGGGGGTGGGAAGGCGTTCGGGGCCGTTGTCAGTGGTGGGCGGAAGAATGGTGGCCATGACGAACTCAGCCGCTGTGCTCGCCGATACCGCCGCCTATGCCGCCGCCGTGGAACAGGCCTCCGTCGCCGCCGCCGCGTACTACGCCACGGGCGAGAGCGCGTTGGACGACGACGCCTACGACCGGCTGGCGCGCGGCATAGCCGTGTACGAGGCGGACCATCCGGAGGAGGTGCTCGCCGCCTCACCGACCGGCAAGGTCGCGGGCGGGGCCGCCGTCGGCGACGTGCCGCACACGGTTCCCATGCTCTCGCTGGACAACGTCTTCTCGGCCGAGCAGTTCGCGACCTGGACCGCCTCGCTGGAGCGGCGCATCGGCAGACCGGTGACCGCGTGGAGCGTCGAGCCGAAGCTCGACGGCCTTGCGGTCGCCGCGCGCTATCGCGACGGCCGGTTCGAGCGCCTCATCACCCGGGGCGACGGCACGGCAGGCGAGGACGTCTCGCATGCGGCGGGCGCCGTCGTCGGACTGCCGGAGCGGCTGGCCGAACCGGTCACCCTTGAGGTGCGCGGCGAGATCCTCATGACGAACGACCAGTTCGACCAGGGCAACGCGACCCGTACGGAACACGGCGGCGCCCCTTCGCCAACCCGCGCAACGGCGCGGCCGGCACCCTGCGCGCCAAGGACCGCGCCTACCGGGTGGAGACGACCTTCTTCGCCTACGGCGCGCTGCCGCTGCCCGATTCCGGGGAGCTGGGGGAGACCCTCGCCGAACTGCCCCACAGCGAGGTCCTGTCGTACGTCGCCGGCCTCGGCGTGCACACCGCCGCGGGCACCGACGTCGCGCCGGTCCTGGCCGCCACGGTCGAGGAGGTCCAGACGCGGGTGGACGCCATAGGTTCCCTGCGTGCCGCGCTGCCGTTCGGCATCGACGGGATCGTGATCAAGGCCGACCTGGCGGCCGACCAGCGCGAGGCGGGCTCCGGCACCCGCGCGCCCCGCTGGGCCATCGCCTACAAGCTGCCCGCCGTGGAGAAGATCACCCGCCTGCTGTCCGTCGAGTGGAACGTCGGGCGTACGGGCATCATCGCGCCGCGTGCCGTCCTGGAGCCCGTGGTGATCGACGGCTCCACCGTCGGTTACGCCACCCTGCACAACCCGGCCGACATCACCCGGCGCGACCTGCGGCTGGGGGACCAGGTCATGGTCTACAAGGCCGGCGACATCATCCCGCGCATCGAGGCCCCCGTCGTCCACCTGCGCACCGGCGACGAGACGCCCATCGACTTCCCCGAGAGCTGCCCGCAGTGCGGCTCCGTTATCGACACGAGCGAACAGCGCTGGCGCTGCACCCGGGGCCGCGACTGCCGCCTCGTCGCCTCCGTCTCGTATGCGGCGGGCCGCGATCAGCTCGACATCGAGGGCCTCGGCGCCACCCGGGTCGTCCAGCTCGTCGACGCGGGTCTCGTCGCGGACTTCGCCGATCTCTTCACCCTGGAGCGCGAGCAGTTGCTCGCCCTCGACCGGATGGGCGAGACCTCCACGGACAATCTCCTGGCGGCCATCGACACCGCCCGCACCCGGCCGCTGTCCCGGGTCTTCTGCGCCCTGGGCGTACGGGGAACGGGGCGCTCCATGTCACGCCGGATCGCCCGGTATTTCGCCACGATGGACCGGATCGTCGCCGCCGACGTGGAGACGCTCCAACGGGTGGACGGCATAGGCAAGGAGAAGGCCGCGGCGGTGGTCGCCGAGCTGGTGGAGCTGGCGCCGCTGATCGACAAGCTCGTCGCGGCCGGGGTGTCGATGACCGAACCGGGCGCCACCCCGCCCCCGGAGCCCGGGACGGAGGAAGATGCGGCGGCGGGGGCGGGGGCGGGCGTAGAGGCTGTCGGTGACGATGGGACAGGTTCCGCGCTGCCGCTGGCGGGGATGACCGTGGTGGTGACGGGCGCGATGTCCGGAGCGCTGGAGAAGCTGTCGCGCAACCAGATGAACGAGCTGATCGAGCGGGCGGGCGGCAAGTCGTCCTCCAGCGTCTCGAAGCGCACGAGCCTGTTGGTCGCCGGGGACAAGGCCGGGTCCAAGCGCACCAAGGCGGAGGATCTGGGGGTCCGGATCGCGGTGCCGGAGGAGTTCGCGGAGCTGGTCGGCGCGTTCCTGGCGGCGGGCGAGGACGCCTGAGCCGTTGACCGCCGTGCAGGGCGGGTCGGCGCGCCTGTGAATCAGCGAGGAAGTGGCGTTCCACCACCCCGTATTGCATAGTGAGGGCTCGGTCGTGCCTCACTATCAGTGGGCCGACGGGTGCGTGGGCGGCGGAGACGGCCGGCCGGGGGTGAGGGACGATGCGTTCTGTGCACGACGGACAGCGACCGGGTCGCGCCGTCTCCCTGTGGTCCGGCCCCGCCCGGAACGCTCCGGCCCTGAGTGCCGCCGTCCTCACCTCGCCCCACCGTGAGCCTGCTCCGACTCCCGCTCCGGCCGTCCCGATCACTTCCGCAACCGGCGAGCGGCGAGGGCCGTTTCACCCGGGGGCGGGCCCATGGGGGAAGGGCCCCGGACCGCTTCGTGACGGAAGCGGTGCCGGGGCGTTCGGGGCGGGACGCTCCGGAGATGCGCGAGGGGGCCTTCGAGCGCGTCACCAGAACCAGCACCAGGGCGCGTGGAACGGCGCCCCGGTCGCGCGAGGACTGGCCCTGGACCTCGGCAGCTCCCGCACCCGGGCCTGGGTGCCCGGCCGGGGGCTGCTCCTCGACCCGTTCCCCGGCTCCGGCCCCCACAGGGGCGCCGAGCGGCCGGTCCGGCGCGGTCGCATCGCCGACCCCGAGTCCTGCCGCCGGCTGCTCGGCGCGATCGCCGACGCGGCCCTGGGCCCCGACCGCGGCGACAGCGTGATCGTGCTCAGCCACCCCGTGCTCGCCGGCGCCGAACACCGCACCACCGTGCGCGCTCTGCTCGCCGGCCTCGGGACGACGCGCGTCCTGGTCGTCAGCAGCGCCCGGGCCGCCGCCGCGCACGCGGGGCCCAGGGAGACGGGTCCCCTTCTCGTCGTCGACATGGGAGCCGAACTGACCGAGGTCACGCTCCTCGTGGGCGGCCTGGTCGCCGACGCCCGGCAGGCCGAAAGCGGACTCGACGACCTCCACGGTCTCGCTCCGGCGACGCTCCCCACCGTCCTCGGCCGCTCGGTGCTCGACATGATCACGTCCATGTGGCGGCACGACCGGCACGGCGCGATCCGGGGAGCCCTGCGCAAGGGCCCCGTGCTCGCGGGCGGCGGCGCGCTGCGGTCCGACGTCACCGATCACCTCGCCCGCTGCCTCGGCACCCGGGTGCGGCCGGCCGACGACCCGTCGACCACGGTGGTCCGGGGCGCCGGACAGATCCTCAGCTCCGTGCTCCGCCACCGGCCGGCGCCGCCCGAGCGATCCGGCCACCCGAGGTGACGCCGTACCGGGGACGGCCCCGGGTGCGGAGTGTGCTCGCCACACTGCTCCTCGCCGTCCTCACCCTGGTCGGCGGTGCCGCCACGGCGAACGGAGCGGCGCCCGCAGCCCCGGCCGCCCGAAGCCTCGCGCCCTCCGTTGTCGCCGAGGCTCCGCCGCCCGCCGCACCCCAGATCCACCGGACCGCGCATCGCGCCGGGCACGACAGCGCACCGGCGTCCCGGCACCGCACCTGCCCCGACGGCGCACGCGACTTCCGGCACCGGGCCGGGCACGGCATCGCGCACGACGTCCCCCATCAGGCGGGGCGCGGCACCGCGCACGACGTGCGGCACCTCGTCGCGCAGGCCACGCACGAGCAGCCCACGGCGGCGGCCGATCCGGCGCAGGCCCCTCGGGCGGGCACCGGCCGGGCCTACCTGCTCCTCCACGCTCCACCGCCGCCGCACGACGCGCTGGCCCCCGTTCCACCGGGGACGGCCGAGCCGCGCGGCGGCGTCCGGTGCGTCGCCGCGGACTCCTTCGACGCACCGGGCGGCCGCCGGGGCGCGCTTCCCGGTGTCCGGGGGCCTCCGGGCAGGACCACCGGTCCCACGACCGGTCATCCGCCGTCCTGTTCTGCCGTTCCGGCGTCGCGTCCTCGCTGAGGTGAGGGCGCTCGACGCCCCACCGGAGGATTTCCATGACTCGCGCCACCGCGGTGCGAGCGGTTCTGGCTGTCGCCGTGCTGCTCGCCTCCGTCTTCATCACTCTGACCATGTCGCCCAGACTCGGCCTCGATCTCCAGGGCGGCACCCGCATCGTGCTCCAGGCCCGGGACACCGCCAGCGTCCAGGCGGACCGGGAGACCACCGACCGCACCCTGGAAGTGTTGCGGCAGCGGATCGACTCGCTGGGCGTCTCCGAACCGACCCTGACCCGTTCCGGCGAGGACCGGATCATCGTCGAACTGCCCGACGTGCAGGATCCGCGCCAGGCCGCCGAGGTGATCGGCCGGACCGCCCAGCTCACCTTTCACGCGGTCGAGGGCCAGGGGACGGACCAGCCGGGGGAGGAGGCCCCGGACGGGCAGACCCCGGCCCCCGACTCCACCCCCGACCCCGCCCCGGACCCCGACCCCGACTCGAACCCCGCCCGCGACCCGGACCGGCTGACGCTCCCCGATGAGCAGGGCCGTCTCCTCGCCCTCGGCGAACCCCGGCTCTCCGGCGCGGGCGTCGAGGACGCGAAGGCCGCGTTCGACGCGCAGGGCGGAGCGGGCTGGACCGTCTCGCTGGAGTTCCGCAAGGGCGCCGGGCAGGACTGGAAGAAGCTGACCGGCGAGGCCGCCTGCCATCCCGCCGGGGACGACCGGCGGAGGGTCGCCATTGTCCTCGACGAGAAGGTCATCTCCTCGCCGCAGGTCGACCCCTCGGTCGGCTGCCGGGCCGGACTGCCGTCCGGGGCCACCCAGATCACCGGATCGTTCAGCGCGGACGAGGCTCGTGACCTGGCGCTGCTCATCAAGGGCGGGGCCCTGCCCGTGCCCGTCGAGATCGTGGAGCAGCGGACCGTCGGCCCGACGCTCGGCGCGGCGGCCATCGACGCGAGCGCCCAGGCCGCCCTCATCGGAGCAGCCGCCACCGCGCTCTTCATCACCGTCGTCTACCGCCTCTTCGGCGCGCTGGCCGCCGTGGCGCTGGGCGCGTACGGAGTGATCTCGTACGCCGCGCTCGTCGCCCTCGGCGTCACCCTGACCCTGCCCGGGCTCGCCGGGTTCGTCCTGGCGATCGGGATGGCGGTCGACGCCAACGTTCTGGTCTTCGAACGGGCCAGGGAGGAGTGCGCCGACCGGCCGGCACGGTCCCTGCGCTCCGCGCTGACCACCGGGTTCACGAAGGCGTGGAGCGCCGTCGCGGACTCCAACGCGACCACGCTGATCGCGGCCGGACTGCTCTTCTTCCTGGGCTCGGGCCCGGTCAAGGGCTTCGGTGTCACGCTCGCCATCGGGGTCGTCGCCTCGATGTTCTCCGCCCTGGTCATCGCCCGCCTGCTCACCGAGATCGCGGCGAACTCCCGCTTCGTCAGCGACTACCGGGGCGTCAACGGCATCGCGCGCCCCGGTGCCGTACGCACGTGGCTGGTCCGCAGGGACCCATGGCTCTTCCGGAGATCGGCCCGGTGGCTCGTCGTCTCGGCGGCGCTGGTCGTCGTCGCGGTGGCCGGGATCGTGGTGCGCGGGGTCGATCTGGGCGTCGAGTTCACCGGGGGCCGGCTGGTCGAGTACTCCACCAGCCGCCCGGTCGACGTGGAGACGGCCCGGGACAGCATCGCCGCCGCCGGGTTCGGGGACGCCGAGGTCACCACGGCGGGCGACGGCGACCTGTCCGTCCGCACGGGCAAGCTCGACAACGACGGCGAACACGCCCTGCGCGCCTCCCTCGCCGAGGAGGGCGGTGAGACGACGAAGGTACGGGACGAGCTGATCGGCCCGAGCCTCGGCGACGAACTGCGCCGCAACGCGCTGATCGCCCTGGGCGTCGCGGTGGCCGTGCAACTGGCCTACTTGGCGGTCCGGTTCCGCTGGACGTTCGCGGTGGCGTCCGTGGTGGCGATGGTGCACGACGTGATCCTGGTGGTGGGGGCCTTCGCCTGGCTGGGGCGACCGGTCGACGGCATCTTCCTGGCCGCCTTGCTCACCGTGATCGGCTACTCGGTCAACGACTCGGTGGTGGTCTTCGACCGGGTCCGGGAGCTGTGGGGGGCGAACCGGCGGGCCCCGCTGGACACCATCGCCCGCCGGGCCGTCCTGCAGACCGTTCCCCGTACGGTGAACACCGGGATGGGCGCCCTGTTCATCCTGGCGGCCCTCGCGGTGCTGGGCGGCGATTCGCTGGCCGACTTCGCGCTCGCCCTGCTCATCGGCATCGTCGCCGGTACCTGGTCGTCGGTGTTCACCGCCGTGCCCGGGGCCCTCGCCCTGGAGCGCAGCGCCAAGGCCCCGCCGCCCGCACCGGGGAAGGGGAAGGGCACACCGCGCGGGAAGGCCCGTGCGGCACGCCGCGACCCGCTCGACAACGGGGCCCGCGTCTGAGGGGAGCGCGAAGGGACCGGGTCAGGACGGGACGCGGGCGTGCAGATAGGCGGCGGTCTCCCGGTCCGCCGGGAGGAACGTCTCGATGGCCAGTTCGGCCACCGTCACGTCCATCGGCGTGTTGAACGTCGCGATCGACGACACGAACGACAGGACCCGGCCCCCGTGTTCGAGCAGCATCGGCAGCGCGAACGCGGCGGCCCGGTCCCGCCCCCGCCCCGCACCGTGCGCCCGGTCGGCGGACGGGGCCGCACCGCCCGTCCCCCCGGCGGTGCGGTCCGTGCCGCCGGCCCGGGCGGGGGCCGGATAGGCGGCCACCTCGTCGTACAGCTCGCGCAGGGCCGGCGAGCGTACGAGGGCGATCTGACGGTCCATCTGCGCCAGGAGGTCCGCCCGCCACTCGGGGAGGTTCACGATGCGCGGGGCGAGCCCCTCCGGGTGGAGGGTGAGCCGCATGGCGTTCAGCGGCGGGGTCAGCAGCTTCTCCGGTACGCCTTCCAGCAGCAGCGCTACCCCGCGGTTGGCCGCCACCACCCCGTAGGTGCCGTCCACCACGAGCGCCGGATACGGCTCGTACGCCGCGAGCAGGCGCTCCAGACTCTCGCGCAGGGAGGCCATCGCGGGGTCGTCGAGGGAGGTCTGCGGGTAGCGGGGTGCGTAACCGGCGATCACGAGGAGGGCGTTGCGTTCCCGGACCGGGATGTCCAGCTGTTCGGCCAGGCGCAGCACCATGTCCTCGCTGGGCCGCGAGCGGCCCGTCTCGATGAACGAGATGTGGCGGGCCGAGGAGTCCGCGCGCAGGGCCAGCTCCAGCTGGCTGATGCGGCGCTGTTCCCGCCAGTCCCGCAGCAGCGGCCCCACTTCCGTGTCGGGCAAGACAGTCGTCATACCCAGACCGTAACGTCACCGGCGGGCCGGTCACGGTGCAGGTACGGGCCGCCCGGCCTTCGTGACGCCCACGCCGATCCACCGAGACCCACGGGAGCCGTCCCATGAGCGCCGAACCGCTGTCGCCGTCCGAGACCGAGATCCGGCTGGAGAGCCTGCCCGGCTGGGCGCTGGAAGGGGACCGGATCACCCGGACCTTCCGGCTGCCCTCCCACTTCGCCGCGGCAGCGCTGACCGTCCACATCGCGCAGATCCAGGACGAGCTGAACCACCACTCCGATCTGACGCTCGGCTACAACACGGTGGCCCTCGCCGTCCACACCCACTCCGCGGGCGGCGCGATCACCGAGAAGGACCTGACACTCGCCGCCCGGGTGGCAGCCGCCGCCCCGGCCCACGGGGCCGAATAGCCACCGACCTACGAGGCTGAACAGCCACCGGCCACGGGGCTGAACAGCCACCGGCCCACGAGGCCGAACAGCCACCGGCCACGGAGCCGAACAGTCACCGGCCGGCGGAACAGCCCACCCGTCCCTTCCCGCTCAGGCCACCGTGCCGAACCGCGGGTGCGCGCCGAGCCACCGCGCATAGCTCGGACTGCGCGACACCGCCTCCGCGTACGCCTCGCGGGTCGCCCCCGCCACCGTCCCCGCCGCCGCGTCGGCGGCGGGGAGTGCGGATGCCAGCCCACCAGATGACGCCAGCTGAGCGGGGCGCCCGCCAGCGGCCGGGTCAGCACGCCCGGCGTCGGCGGGAACGTCGCCCGGCACAGCCCGATCGCCCGCCCCACCTGCACCAGATGGACGACGGACGAGGTGTCCGTCTCGAACACCGACACCGGGGTGAAGCCCGAGCGCGCGCAGGCCGCGGTGAAGCAGTCCGCGAAGCAGCCGTCGCCCGGCACATCCGCCCAGCTCTCGTCCGCGAGGGCGGCCAGATCCAATTCCGCTTCGGCGGCCAGGGGGTGGTTCTCCGGCAGCATCACGAAGACCGGGTCCACCCCGACGACCTCCCAGACCAGCCGGTCCGCCAGCGGCGGCGCGCTCTCGCCGCACGTCCCGATCAGCGCGAAGTCCAGCCGCCCGTCGATCACCAGGGAGGCGATCTCGTCCACCGACCACGAGGTGTACGTCGACACCGCCGCCGCCGGATGCGCCGCCGCCATCCGGTCCACCAGACCGCCGAGCAGCGGACCGTGCGTGCCGCCCAGCCGGAACCGGTCCAGCGCCCCCCGGGCATTGGCGAACCGCACGGCCTCGGCCTGCAGTTCACTGACCGCGGGCAGCACCACCCGGGCCCGTTCCAGCACCAGTTCGCCGAGCGGCGTGGCACGGGCTCCGGTGTGGTCACGGTCGAAGAGAGCGCCGCCCAGGGCCTTCTCGATCCGCCGCAGCTGAGCGCTGAGAGCGGGCTGGGCAAGCCCCAGCGCGGCGGCGGCCTTGGTGAGGCTGCCCGTGTCGGCTATCGCACGGACCGTTCGCAGATGGCGCAACTCCAGCTCCATAAGGGCAAGTTATGGCCCCCGGCGCACCCCGGCAATATGCGTGCTCCGCCAACCGTTCGGTCGGTGTACACGGTCCGTACGCCGCCGGTCCCGACCGGCCCGGCGCGACGTTCCGTTTCAGCCGTGCCAGGCCCCGTCCCGGGCGGCCTCGCGGGCGAAATCGGCGACGTCCTTGAACGGGGCGGGGGAGCCGCCGATGGCGTACCTCACCGGCTGGCGGCTCGCCGTCGCGGCCGACCTGCCGCGCGAGAGCGACGCCACGGTGGAGGCCGTGGCCCGGAAGGCCGGCTACAGCACCCCCTTCGCCTTCAGCGCCGCGTTCAAGAGGGTGCGGGGCGTCAGCCCGCGGGAGTACCGCGCCAGTACGCCGGAAGATGCCCTCAATTTGCCGGATCGGCAACGAACGTTGCCACGTGACCGGCCGATGAGGAAGCTGGCCCCATGAGCAGCCACGCCGGTCACGGCCACCACGACACGCACACCGCCGACATCGACTGGGACGTCCTGGGTCCCCTCTTGGAGCAGGAAGCCGAACTCAACGGTACGCAGTACGAGGAGGCGGCCCGCTGGATCGCCACCCTGCCCACCGCGCCGAAGGTCCGTCGGGTCCTGGACGTCGGCAGCGGCCCCGGCGTCGTCTCCTGCCTGCTGGCCGAGGTCTTTCCGGAGGCCGAGGTGGTGGCGGTGGACGCCACTCCCGCACTTCTGGAGCGTGCGAAGAACCGCGCGCGGCGTCTCGGAGTGATCGACCGCTTCCAGACCCTGGAGGCCGAACTTCCGGAAGATTTGGGCCGGTTGGGCGAAGCCGATCTGATCTGGGCGGGCAACTCCCTGCACCATCTGGGCGACCAGCGCGCCGCTCTGGCCGGCTTCGCCGGGCTCCTGCGGCCCGGTGGCACGGTCGCGCTCGTCGAAGGCGGCCTGCCCACCCGGCGACTGCCCCGCGACATCGGTATCGGAGAGCCCGGCCTGGAGGCCCGTATGGGCGCGGCCGCTGCCACCCGCTTCGAGCACATGCGCTCCGAAATCCCGGGCGCCAAGCGGGAGACCGAGGACTGGGCCGCGCTCTTCACCGCGGTCGGGCTCGTCCCGCAGGGCACTCGGAGCTTTCTCCTCGACCTGCCCGCCCCCGTCTCCCGCCCGGTCCGCGAGCACGTCGTCGCGAGCATCACCCGGGAGCGCGAGGTGCTGGGGGACCTGCTGACGGCAGAGGACAGCGCCGTACTGGACCGGCTGCTGGACCCCGAGGACCCCGAAGGGCTGCACCACCGCCCCGACGTCCACCTGCTCGCGGCCCGCACGGTGCATCTGGGCCGCCGCGGCTGAGTCGGCGCCACTAACCCGGGCCGCTCCGCCGGACCCACGTCAGCGGCCTCCGCGGGCCTACGTCACCGGCTCCAACTGCCACCACTGGAAGGGGGAGTCGGTGTCCTCCCACTGCTGAACCGTGCCCCCGGCCTCGGTGGACCTGTCCGCGACCTCCATGACCAGCCCGCTGATGAAACTCACCAGCGTCACCGTCCCGGGCGCCTCCGGATGCCGCTCGATCAGCCACTCCTGGGCGCCGAAGTTGTTGGCCTTCCACTGCTGGATCCGGGTGCCGTTCGACGTGTCGGCGTTCGCCACGTCCAGCCGTTTCCCGCTGTGCTCGTTGACCAGGTGGAAGAGGGCCGCGCCCTCGTGCACCGGGGACAGCCGCCACACCTGCGCGGCCGTCCCGTCGTCCGCGCCCTGCTGGACCCGGGCCCCGCTGCCCTTCGCCGCGCCGTACACCTCCAGCACCAGCTTGCTGCCGACGTTGCGCAGGCGGTACGGGCCCGCCTCGACGACGGGCGCGAGTTCGCCGCTCATGTTCCCGGTCTCCCCGATGGTTGCGTGATGCGGGCTGCCGCCCGTCCGGATGCCGACGACGGCGCCCCCACCGCGAACACGGTGGGGGCGCCGTCGTCGGCCGGGCGCGCTCAGGCGCCGACGTTGAACTCCGCCGGGTCCGGGCCGAGGCGCTTGCCCTCGTCCAGGGCCGCGAAGGCGGCGAGGTCGTCGGCGTCCAGCTCGAAGTCGAACACGTCCAGGTTCTCCTGGATCCGGGACGGGGTCACGGACTTCGGGATGACGATGTTGCCGGTCTGCAGGTGCCAGCGCAGCACCACCTGGGCCGGGGTGCGGCCGTGCTTCTGGGAGACGGCGACGACCGTCGGCACCTCCAGCAGACCCTTGCCCTGGCCGAGCGGCGACCAGGCCTCGGTGGCGATGCCGTGATCGGCGTGGAAAGCACGGGCCTCGGCCTGCTGGAGCTGCGGGTGCAGCTCGATCTGGTTGACGGCGGGGACCACGGAGGTCTCGGCGAGCAGCCGCTTCAGGTGCTCGGGGTGGAAGTTCGACACACCGATGGCCTTCGCACGGCCGTCGGCGAGGATCCTCTCGAACGCCTTGTAGGTGTCGGTGTACGCGTCCTTCGCCGGGACCGGCCAGTGGATCAGGTACAGGTCGACGTAGTCCAGGCCGAGCTTGTCGAGCGAGGCGTCGAAGGCGCGCAGCGTGCTGTCGTGGCCCTGCTCGCTGTTCCACAGCTTCGTGGTGACGAAAAGCTCGTCGCGCGCGACGCCGGACGCGGCGATGGCCTTGCCGGTGCCCGTCTCGTTCTCGTAGATCGCGGCGGTGTCGATGCTCCGGTACCCGGTCTCGATGGCCGTGGCGACCGCCTTCTCCGCCTCGTCGTCCGGCACCTGCCAGACGCCGAAACCGAGCTGCGGCATGTCGAGGCCGTTGTTGAGGGTGAGGGAGGGGACCTTGCTCACGAGCGGTCGATCCTAACGTCGTCGGTGGGTGACTCCCCACGACAACGACCGGGCGGGTCCAGGCATTCCCGTGGTCGCCGATCAGTGGTAGAGCGCGTCGACCTCGACCGCGTACGCCGTCTCGATCGCCTTCCGCTTGAGCTTCAGCGAGGGCGTCAGCAGCCCCAGGTCCTCGGTGAAGGGATGGGCCAGGATCCGGAACGTACGGATGGACTCCGCCTGGGACACGGCCGTGTTGGCGGCCACCACCGCGCGGCGGACCTCCATCTCCAGGTCCGGGTCCCGCACCAGCTCGGCCGGGCCGAGCGGGGAGCGGCCCTGCATCGACAGCCAGTGGTCCACGGACTCCTGGTCCACGGTGACGAGCGCCGCGATGTACGGGCGGTCGTTGCCGACGACGATGCACTGCGCCACCAGCGGATGCGCCCGTACGCGCTCCTCCAGACCGGCCGGGGAGACGCTCTTGCCGCCGGACGTCACCAGGATCTCCTTCTTCCGGCCGGTGATCGTCAGATAACCGTCCTCGTCCAGCGAACCGAGATCCCCGGTCGCCAGCCAGCCGTCCTGGAGCACCGCCCGGGTGGCCTCGGGGTTGCCGAGGTAGCCGGAGAACACGTTCGGCCCGTGCACCCACACCTCGCCGTCGTCCGCGATGTGCACGGACGTCCCCGGAATCGGCTGCCCGACCGTTCCGTACCGGGTTCGCTCGGGCGGGTTCGCCGTCGCCGCGGCGGTCGACTCGGTCAGCCCGTACCCCTCGAACACCGTCACCCCGGCGCCCGCGAAGAACAGCCCGAGCCGGCGGTCCATCCCGGAGCCGCCCGACATCGCGTGCCGCACCCGGCCGCCCATCGCGTCGCGGACCTTCTTGTACACGACCTTGTCGAAGAACTGGTGCTGCATCCGCAGCCCGGCCGACGGGCCGGGACCGTCCCCGAACGCCTTGAGCTCCATGGCCTCGGCGTACTTCACCGCGATGTCGACGGCCTTGTCGAACGGGCCGGCCCGCCCTTCCGTCTCGGCCTTGCGCCGGGCCCCGTTGAACACCTTCTCGAAGATGTACGGCACCGCCAGGATGAACGTCGGCCGGAACGACAGCAGGTCCGGCATCAGCGCGTTCGCCGACAGCTCCGGCTGATGGCCGAGCTTGACCCGGCCACGGATCGCGGCGATCTCCACCATCCGCCCGAAGACATGGGCCAGCGGCAGGAAGAGGAGGGTGGCAGCCTCGTCGCCCGGTTTGGAGTGGAACACCGGCTCCCAGCGGCCCACCATCGTGTCGCTCTCGAACATGAAGCTCGCGTGGGTGATCACACACCCCTTGGGGCGTCCCGTCGTCCCCGAGGTGTAGATGACGGTCGCCACGGAGTCGGGCGTCACCGCGCGCCGGTGCCGCTGCACCACCTCGTCGTCGATGTCCACGCCCGCCCCGAGCAGCTCGTCCACCGCCCCGGCGTCCAGCTGCCACAGCCGCTTCAGATGCGGCAGCCGGTCGATCACCGAGCCGACCGTCATCGCGTGGTCCTCGTGCTCGACCATCACCGCCACCGCCTCGGCGTCGTGCAGCATCCACAGGACCTGCTCGGCGGAGGAGGTCGGGTAGATCGGCACCGACTGGGCCCCGACGGTCCAGAGCGCGAAGTCGAAGAGCGTCCACTCGTAGCGCGTACGGGACATCAGCGCGACCCGGTCGCCGAAGCGCACGCCGTGCGCGATCAGCCCCTTGGCCAGGGCCAGCACGGCATCGCGGAACTCCCCTGAGGTCACATCGCGCCACTGGCCCCCGGCGTCCTTGCGGCCGAGCGCGACGCGGTGCAGATCATCCTCCGCGTGGTCGAAGACCACATCGGCCAGACCGCCGACCTGAGGCGGCGCCGTCAGGGGTGGGACAGTGAATTCGCGCAATGACATGCTCCTCGTGGCGCTCCGCACAGCGCCGCGACGCTACCCCAAGCGGGGGCCCGGCGGGAGAGGTGCGGAACCTCCGCACACCAGGACGAGCCCCCAGGTCAACCGTCGAAATCCGGCCAGATGGGCAAGGCTCGGGCGTACGGGGGCCCAGTTCTGCCGGAGGGGTAAGCGGCTCGCGCCGGAATCTCCACCGAATCCGACCGCCGCGAGCACCGGGGCCGGTGCCGGCCCGGGGAGCGGCCCGGTGGCCCGGCAGCGCCGGGCTGTGTACCGCCGGTCCCGCCACGGCGGCCACCAGCGGTCCGGCGACCCGCTACGGCCCCTCCGCGCCGCCCGTTCCGCGGTGCAGCCGGTCGCCGCCCGCCAGGATCGCCGAGGCCAGGGCGTCCGCCGCCTCCTGGGCCGCGCCCCGCCGGTTCCCGTGCAGCAGGACGAAGTCGACCCCGCCGAGCTCCGGCAGTCCCGCCCTGGCCGGAACCGGCACCAGGCCCGGCGGGATCATCCCCCGGGAGTGCGCCATCACCCCCAGGCCCGCCCGCGCCGCCGCGACCAGGCCGCTCAGGCTCGTACTCGTGCAGGCGATTCGCCAGGCCCGCCCGTGCTCCCCCAGCACCTCCAGGGCGCGGGCCCGGGTGATGGCCGGTGGCGGAAAGACGACCAGCGGTACGGGGCGCTCCGGATCGACGCGCAGCTGCGGCGCGCCGATCCACTCCAGGGCGTCCTGCCAGATCAGTTCGCCGTGGGTGTCCCCGGTCCGCCGCTTGGCCAGCACCAGGTCCAGCCGGCCCGCGGCGAGCTGCCGGTGCAGCGTCCCCGACAGCTCCACGGTGAGCTGGAGCTCGACCTCGGGGTGGTCGCGGCGGAAGGACTCCAGGATCTCGGGGAGCCGGGTCAGCACGAAGTCCTCCGAAGCCCCGAACCGCAGCCGCCCGCGCAGCCGGGTGCCCGCGAAGAACGCCGCGGCCCGCTCGTGGGCCGACAGGATCGACCCCGCGAAGCCGAGCATCGCCTCGCCGTCGTCCGTGAGATCGACGCGATGGGTGTCCCGGGCGAACAGCTGCCGCCCGGTCGCCTCCTCCAGCCGGCGCACATGCTGGCTGACCGTGGACTGACGGATCCCGAGCCTGCGTGCCGCCTGCGTGAAGCTGAGCGTCTGGGCGACGGCGAGGAAGGTCCGCAGCTGGGCGGGGTCGTACGTGGCGTCCGTCCGGTGCACGTTCATCCGGTCCGTGCTCGCCCTGTCCGGGTTGGTCATGGCCACACGTTATCGGAATTCATGATGACAGTCAGAGCGGTGTACGGGATTCCCGATGGCGTCGTACGGGAGCAGGATGGACGCCGAAACGGATCCCCGACCGCCGGAGCACCCCCGCACATGTCCCGCCGTATCCCGCGTCCGCCGTCCTGGCTGCCGTTCGACGCCCATCTTCTGGCGCTGGCCGCCACCGTGGCCCTCGCGGCGCTGCTGCCCGCCCGCGGCGCCGCCGCCGACGTGGCGGGCGGGGCCTCCACCGGCGCGGTCGCCCTGTTGTTCTTCCTCTACGGGGCGCGGCTCTCCACCGCCGAGGCGCTCGACGGGCTCAGGCACTGGCGCCTCCACCTCACCGTCCTGGCCTGCACCTTCGTCGCCTTCCCGCTGCTGGGGCTGGCGAGCGGCGGGCTGGTGCCGTACGTGCTGACGCCCGAGCTCCAGGCGGGCTTTCTCTTCCTGTGCCTGGTCCCGTCCACGATCCAGTCCTCCATCGCCTTCACCTCGATCGCCCGGGGCAACGTGCCCGCCGCGATCTGCGCCGGGTCCTTCTCCAGCCTCGCCGGGATCCTGCTGACCCCGCTGCTCGCCGCCCTGCTCCTCGGGTCCACCGGGGGCGGGTTCTCCGTGGACTCCCTGCTCAAGATCGTGTTCCAGCTGCTCGTCCCGTTCCTGGCCGGACAGCTCCTGCGCCGCTGGGTCGGCGGTTTCCTTACCCGGCACAAGAAGGTGCTCGGTCTGGTCGACCGGGGGTCGATCCTGCTCGTCGTCTACACCGCCTTCAGCGAGGGGATGGCCGCCGGCGTCTGGCACCAGGTCACCCCCGCCCGGCTCGGCGCGCTGCTCGCCGCCGAAGCGGTTCTGCTGGCGCTGATGCTCGCCCTGAGCTGGTACGGAGCACGGAGGCTCGGATTCGGCCGGGCGGACCGGATCGCCATCCAGTTCGCCGGGTCGAAGAAGAGCCTGGCGGCCGGGCTGCCGATGGCGAGCGTGATCTTCGGGGCGCACGCGAGCCTGGCCGTGCTGCCGCTCATGCTGTTCCACCAGATGCAGCTGATGGTCTGCGCGGTGATCGCCAAGCGCCGTGCGCGTGACCCCGAGGAGCCGCCGACCCGGGACGACCCGGCAGGGGCCGCCGCATCCGGCCCGCTGTCCGACCCGGCCGTTACGGTGGGCCGGTAGCCGGTAGCCGGTAGCCGGTAGCCGGTAGCCGGTAGCCGGTAGCCGGTAGCCGGTAGCCGGTAGCCGGTAGCCGGTAGCCCAGGTGGACCCACAGCGAGGACGTGCCATGAGTGACCACGGCGGGACGCCTGCCGATGACTTTCCGCACGGGGCGGGCAACCCGGCCCGCGGCGCTTTGCGCGCGGCGGGCTACACGCGCCTCGACCAGCTCACCACCGTGACCGCGGCCGAGGTGCTCGCCCTCCACGGGGTCGGCCCGAAGGCGATCCGGGTGCTCCGCGAGGCGCTGGCCGCCGAGGGCCTGGCCTTCGCGGGGGAGTGAGCGAAGGACCCGTGCGGCGCCCGTCGTGCGGCAGGCTCCGGGCTCAGCCCCGCGGGGCCGCCGCCTCCAGCGCGATCCGGTGCTCACCGGCGTACACGTTCATCGACGGTCCGCGCAGGAAGCCCACCAGCGTCAGTCCGCTCTCCGCCGCCAGGTCCACGGCCAGCGACGACGGTGCGGAGACCGCCGCGAGCACCGGGATCCCCGCCATCACGGCCTTCTGCGCGAGCTCGAACGAGGCCCGCCCCGACACCAGCAGCACCGCCCGGGACAGCGGCAGCCGCCCGTCCGTCAGCGCCCGGCCCACCAGCTTGTCGACCGCGTTGTGCCGGCCGACGTCCTCCCGTACGTCCAGCAGCTCGCCCTCCTCGGAGAACAGCGCTGCGGCGTGCAGGCCGCCCGTACGGTCGAAGATTCGCTGGGAGGCCCGCAACCGGTCCGGGAGGGCGGAGAGCAGCTCCGGCGTGATCCGTACCGGGGGAGCGTCGGCCACCGGGTGCCGGGTCGTGGTGCGCACCGCGTCCAGGCTGGCCTTGCCGCACAGGCCGCACGAGGAGGTCGTGTAGACGTTCCGCTCCAGCGTGATGTCGGGGACCTCGACCCCGGGCGCGAGCTTCACGTCCACCACGTTGTAGGTGTTGACGCCGTCCGCCGTGGCCCCGGCGCAGTAGACGATCGACTGGACCTCGTCCCCTTCGGCGATCACCCCCTCGCTGACCAGGAAGCCCGCGGCCAGCGCGAAGTCGTCGCCCGGCGTCCGCATGGTGATGGCCAGCGGCTTGCCGTTCAGCCGGATCTCCAGGGGCTCCTCCGCCACCAGGGTGTCCGGCCGGGAGGAGACGGCACCGTCCCGGATGCGGAGGGTGCGGCGGCGTTCGGTGACCCGTCCCATAGAGCTGAACCCGATTCTGTCCGTGTGCGGCTGTTCGTTTCCCCGGGTCATTGTCCGGCACGCGCACCGGCGTGTCGCAGCGAGCCGTTCAGCACGCTGACCAGGCTGTTGTCAATGCTCCAACGTGTGGGCCCGATTCCTGTGGGATCACGTGCCCTCGTACCCGGCGGTAGCGACCAAGACTGTGTTTGTTTCCTGCCCCCACCCGACGATGGGAACCCGTATGACCGGCTCACGTGTCGTGGCGCTCGGCCACTACCAGCCCGCCAAGGTGCTCACCAACGACGATCTCGCGGCGATGGTCGACACCAGCGACGAGTGGATCACCAGCCGGGTCGGCATCAAGACCCGCCACGTGGGTGGACCCGACGAGCCGGTGGACGAGATGGCCGCGCACGCGGGAGCCAAGGCGCTGGCCACGGCCGGTCTCGGGGCCTCGGACATCGATCTGGTCCTCGTGGCCACCTCCACCGCCATCGACCGGTCCCCGAGCATGGCGGCCCGGGTCGCGGCCCGGCTCGGCATGGGCTCGCCCGCCGTCATGGACATCAACGTCGTCTGCTCCGGCTTCACGCACGCGCTGGCCACCGCCGACCACGCGATCCGGGCCGGTGCGGCGACCCGGGCGCTGGTCATCGGCGCCGACAAGATGGCCGACATCGCGGACTGGACCGACCGCTCCACCTGCGTCCTGCTCGGCGACGGTGCGGGCGCCGCGGTCGTCACCGCCGACCCGTCCGCCGCCGACGCCCCGGGCGGGCCCGGCATCGGACCGGTGCTGTGGGGTTCCGTGCCGGAGATGGGCAACGCGGTCCGGATCGAGGGGACGCCGCCGCGCTTCGCGCAGGAGGGGCAGTCCGTCTACCGCTGGGCCACCACCCAGCTCCCCCGATCGCCCGCCGGGTCTGCGAGAAGGCGGGCATCGCCCCGGAGGACCTGGGCGCGGTCGTCCTGCACCAGGCCAACCTGCGAATCATCGAGCCGGTCGCCCGCAAGATCGGCGCGGTCAACGCCGTCATCGCCCGGGACGTCGTGGACTCCGGCAACACCTCCGCCGCTTCCATCCCGATGGCCCTCTCCAAGCTGGTCGAGCGCGGCGAGGTCGCCTCCGGCGCGCCCGTCCTGCTCTTCGGATTCGGCGGAAACCTCTCCTACGCGGGCCAGGTCATCCGCTGCCCCTGACCGCCCTCCGCGGATCTCCGTGACCTCTTCCCGACGGCCCCCGTCACTCCCTCCCGCCGGTCCCCGTGACCCCTCCGCGCCGACCTTTGTCCTGAGTGTGGAAAAAGTTGGGGCGGATTCCCGCGCAACTTCTTCCCACTCCGGGAAAGCGCTGCTACGTTCCCCTCGAAAGCCCGACGGACTGGCCGATGTGGCGGGGAGGGACGCGTGAGACGTATGACGGCACGACCCGCGAACGCGCATCAGGCGCGGCTGCTCCGGCTGTTGCGTGACGGGGGTCCCAACTCCCGTGCGCAGCTGGGCGATCAGGTCGATCTGTCGCGCTCGAAGCTCGCCGTCGAGGTGGACCGGCTCCTGGAGACCGGTCTGGTGGTGGCCGACGGACTCGCCGCATCGCGCGGCGGGCGCCGATCGCACAACATCCGGCTCGCCCCCGAACTGCGCTTCCTCGGCGTCGACATCGGTGCCACCTCGGTCGATGTGGCCGTCACCAACGCGGAGCTGGAGGTACTGGGACACCTCAACCACCCCATGGACGTGCGCGAAGGGCCCGTCGCCGTCTTCGAGCAGGTCCTTCTCCTCGCCGCCAAACTGCGCGCCTCCGGGCTCGCCGAAGGCTTCGACGGCGCGGGCATCGGGGTCCCCGGCCCCGTCCGCTTCCCCGAGGGCGTGCCGGTCGCGCCGCCGATCATGCCCGGCTGGGACGGGTTCCCGGTCCGCGAGGCGCTCAGCCAGGAGCTGGGCTGCCCCGTCATGGTCGACAACGACGTGAACCTCATGGCGATGGGGGAGCAGCACGCGGGTGTGGCCCGATCCGTGGGCGACTTCCTCTGCGTCAAGATCGGCACGGGTATCGGCTGCGGCATCGTCGTCGGCGGTGAGGTCTACCGCGGTACGACCGGCAGCGCCGGGGACATCGGGCACATCCAGGTCGACCCCGACGGCCGGCCCTGCGCCTGCGGCAACAAGGGCTGCCTGGAAGCCCACTTCAGCGGCGCGGCGCTCGCCCGCGACGCGGAGGACGCCGCCCGGGAGGGCCGCTCACCCGAGCTCACCGTCCGGCTGGAGACGGCGGGCCGCCTCACCGCGGCCGACGTGGCGGCCGCCGCCGCTGCCGGCGACGCGGCGGCGCTCGACCTCATCCGCGAAGGCGGCAACCGGCTCGGCCAGGTGATCGCGAGCCTGGTCAGCTTCTTCAATCCCGGTCTGGTGGTGATCGGCGGCGGGGTCACCGGCCTCGGTCACAACCTCCTCGCCAGTGTCCGCACGCAGGTCTACAAGCAGTCCCTGCCCCTGGCCACCGGCAACCTCCCCATCGTCCTGGGCGAGTTGGGGCCCACCGCCGGAGTGATCGGCGCGGCCCGGCTCATCAGCGACCACCTCTTCTCCCCGGCCTGACCCCAGGCCGTACGCACCCCGCTCCACGCACCACGGAACCCACCCCGTCAGCAGCCCTTCGCTCCACGCGTCTCGCAAGCACCTCCTGTCAGCAGCCGTTCGCGGTGCCGCCGGCTCCACGGCACCTCCAGCCCTGCGCCCTGTCCGCTCACCGGCCCTCCCCGGCCCTCGGCACCCGCCCGAGCAGGGGAGACCCCATTCGCCGAGGGGATTCGTCATGGCACCAGAACCACCCCTGCTCACCATGTCCGGCATCACCAAGCTCTTCCCGGGCGTCCGCGCCCTGGACGGCGTCGACCTGGAGGTCCAGGCCGGCGAGGTCCACTGCCTCCTCGGCCAGAACGGTGCGGGCAAGTCCACCCTGATCAAGGTGCTCGCCGGAGCCCACCAGCCCAACGACGGCGAGATCACCTGGCGCGGCGAGAAAGTCCAGCTCAAGTCGCCGATCGCCGCCATGCGCCTGGGCATCGCCACCATCTACCAGGAACTCGACCTCGTCGAGGACCTGTCGGTCGCCGAGAACGTCTTCCTCGGCCACGAGCCGACCAGCGCCGGCTTCATCGTCCGTACGGGCGAGGGGCGCGCCGCCGCCAAGGCGCTGCTGGCCCGCCTCGGGCACCCGGAGATCGACCCCGCCCGGCATGTCGGGGACCTCTCCGCCGCCCAGCAGCAGATCGTCTCCATGGCGCGGGCCCTCTCCCACGAGGTCCGGCTCATCGTGATGGACGAGCCCTCCGCCGCCCTCGACCCCGACGAGGTCGACAACCTCTTCCGCATCGTCGAGGGCCTTACCGCCGACGGGGTGGCCGTCGTCTACATCTCGCACCGTCTCGAGGAGATCCGCCGCATCGGCGACCGGGTCACCGTCATCAAGGACGGCCGGACCGTGGCAGTCGGACTGCCCGCGGCGGACACGCCCACGCGCGACATCGTTGCCATGATGACCGGCCGCGACGTCGCCTATGTCTTCCCGCCCCGCCCCGATGAGCCGGTCGCCGCCACCGGCGAACCGGTGCTCCGGGTCCAAGGCCTCTCCCGCAAGAGCGAGTTCGCCCCCGTCGACCTCGAACTGCGGCCCGGCGAGATCGTCGGTCTGGCCGGACTCGTCGGCTCGGGCCGCTCCGAGATCCTGGAGACGATCTACGGGGCCCGCAAGGCGAGCACCGGAACCGTCACCGTCGCGGGCAAGCAGCTCCGCCCCGGCAGCGTCCGCGCCGCCGTCGCCGCCGGGATCGGCCTCGCCCCCGAGGAACGCAAGGCGCAGGCCCTGCTGATGACCGAGTCGGTCACCCGTAACGTCTCCGTCTCCTCCCTCTCGCGCTTCGCCCGGATCGGCTGGATCGACCGGGCGGGGGAGCGGAAGGCCGCACGGAGCGCCACCCGCGAACTGCAGATGCGGCCCGACAACCCGGACGCCGCCGTCCGCACCCTCTCCGGCGGCAACCAGCAGAAAGCCGTCCTCGCCCGCTGGCTGCTGCGCGGCTGCCGGGTCCTGCTGCTGGACGAACCCACCCGTGGCGTCGACGTCGGCGCCCGCGCCGAGCTCTACGCCGTGATCCGCCGGCTGGCCGACGAAGGCCTCGCCGTCCTGCTCGTCTCCAGCGAAGTGCCCGAAGTCCTGGGCCTCGCCGACCGGGTGCTGGTCCTCCGCGAGGGCGAAGTGGTCCACACGGCCCCCGCCCAGGAGCTCGACGAGCACCGCGTACTCGACCTCGTGATGGAAGGGAGCCCGACGCCATGACACAGCCCGCCCCGTCGGCGCAGCACAACGGGCCGGACAAGGGGGCCGTCGCGGCCCCCTCCGACACGCCGCCCTCGAAGTCGGGCGGGGGCATGCCGGCCCTCGGTCTGCGGCTCGACGTCCGGATCCTGTCCCTGCTCGGCGTCCTCGCCGCGCTGGTCCTGGTCGGCGGCATCACCGAACCGGACGCCTTCCTGGACACCGGGAACCTCCAGCTGATCCTGACCCAGGCGTCCGTCATCGGCGTCGTCACCGTCGGCATGACCTTCGTCATCATCAGCGGCGGCATCGACCTCTCCGTCGGCGCGATGGTCGCCCTCGCCTCGGTGTGGGCGACGACCCTGGCCACCCAGGAGTACGGCTTCGCGGGCATCGCGTTCACCGCGGTGATCGTCGGCCTCGCCGCGGGACTCGTGAACGGCGTCCTCATCGCGTACGGGAACATGGTCCCGTTCATCGCGACGCTGGCCATGCTCGCGTCGGCCCGCGGACTCGCCCTCCAGATCACCGACGGCAAGACCCAGATCGTCACCGTCGACTCGGTCCTCGACCTCGGCCTGCCCGACTCCTACATCCTCGGCATTCCGCCGCTGGTCATCATGTTCGCGGTGGTCGTCATCGTCGGCTGGCTGATCCTCAACCGGACCACCTTCGGCCGCCGCACGGTCGCCGTCGGCGGCAACGCGGAGGCCGCCCGGCTCGCCGGGATCGACGTCCGCCGCCAGCGCCTGTACCTCTACCTGCTGTCCGGGCTCTGCTGCGGCATCGCCGCGTTCATGCTGATCGTGCTGGCCGGCTCCGGCCAGAACACCAACGGCAACCTGTACGAGCTCGACGCCATCGCCGCCGCGATCATCGGCGGAACCCTGCTCAGCGGCGGCCGGGGCACCATCGTCGGCTCCGTCCTCGGCGTCCTGATCTTCACCACGATCACCAACATCTTCGCGCTCAACAACCTCCAGAGCGACGTCCAGCAGATCGCCAAGGGCGCCATCATCGTCGCCGCCGTCCTCGTCCAGGGCCGCACCATGCGCGGCCGGGAGACCTGAGCGGCCCCGACCGACCGGACACCCCCGGCACCGATACGAACCCCCCGCACCCGCACCTCGTACGCACCCACCGGATGAAGGGTCAGACCGTCATGCCAGAAACCAGCCGCAGAGGGCTGCTGTTCGGAACCGCCGCCGTCTCCGCGGGCGCGCTCCTCACCGCCTGCACCAGCAACGAGCCGAAGAAGACCGAGTCCGCGGCCAACAGCGCCCCCGCCGACGACAAGCCCGGCAAGGCCGTCACCATCGGCTTCGCCGGACCGCAGGCCGACCACGGCTGGCTGAACGCGATCAACGTGAACGCCAAGTCCCGGGCCGAGACGTACTCCGACGTCACGCTGGAGATCACCGAGGGCTCCAACGACACCGCCGCCCAGATCGGCCAGGTCAAGACCCTCATCAACAAGAAGGTCGACGTCCTCGTCATCCTCCCCGCGGACGGCAAGGCGCTTACCCAGGTCGGTCTGGAAGCGATGAAGGCGGGCATCCCCGTCGTCAACCTGGACCGCATCTTCGCCTCCCCGCAGGCGTACCGCTGCTGGGTCGGCGGCGACAACTACGGCATGGGCCTCAACGCCGGGCACTACATCGGCGAACAGCTCAAGGACAAGCCGAACGCCAAGGTCGTCGAGCTCGCCGGGATCGACAACCTGGAGCTGACCAAGCAGCGCAGCCAGGGCTTCGCCGACGCCCTCAAGAACTACTCCAACATCAAGCTGGTGGCCCGTCAGGCGGCCGACTTCACCGTCGAGTCGGGGCAGGCCAAGATGGCCCAACTCCTCCAGGCGCAGAAGCAGTTCGACGCCCTGTGGAACCACGACGACGACCAGGGCGTCGGTGCGCTCCGGGCCATCAAGCAGGCGGGCCGCGACGAGTTCATCATGGTCGGCGGCGCCGGCGCCAAGTCCGCGATGGACGCCATCAAGGCCGACAACTCGGTCATCAAGGCGACCGTCCTCTACCCGCCGACGATGGCCGCTTCCGCCATCGACCTGGCCCGGGCGCTCGGCCAGTCCAAGGGCGTCAGCGGGCTCTCCGAGATGGAGATCCCGACCTCCCTGACCCTGTACTCCGCGGTCGTGACGAAGGACAACATCGACCAGTACCTGCCGACGGGCTTCAACTGACCGGGACTCCGGGGAGGCGGAGAGCGCGTCCCCCGGCCCGTTACCGCACACCGATGAGGAGGAAGTCCGCATGGCCCGTAGTCAAGAGACGGAAACGCAGGCCCCAGCACCACCGCCGCGGCAGGCGCCGGGAACGCTCGGGGTCGGCATGGTCGGATACGCGTTCATGGGCGCCGCCCACTCCCAGGGGTGGCGCACCGCCGGACCCGTCTTCGACCTGCCGCTGCGACCCGCTCTCGCCGCGATCTGCGGACGCGACCGTGCGGCGGTCGACGCCGCCGCCGCCCGGCACGGCTGGGCGGCGGCGGAGACCGACTGGCGGGCCCTGATCGCCCGGGACGACGTCCAGCTGATCGACATCTGCACCCCCGGCGACAGCCACGCGGAGATCGCCATCGCCGCCCTGGAGGCCGGCAAGCACGTCCTGTGCGAGAAGCCGCTCGCCAACAACGTCGCCGAGGCCGAGGCCATGGTCCGCGCCGCCGAGGCCGCCGCAGCCCGCGGCCAGGTGGCGATGGTGGGCTTCAACTACCGCAAGGTGCCCGCGATCTCCTACGCCCGGCAGCTCATCGCCGCGGGCCGGCTCGGCCCGCTGCGCCATGTGCGGGCCACCTACCTCCAGGACTGGCTGGTCGACCCGGCCTCCCCGCTCACCTGGCGGCTCAAGCGCGAGCACGCCGGATCCGGCGCGCTCGGCGACCTCGGGGCGCACATCGTCGACCTCGCCCAGTACCTCGCGGGCGAGCTGCTGACCGGGGTCTCCGCCGTCAGCGAGACCTTCGTACGCGAGAGGCCCCTGCTCGCCGGGGCGTCGGCCGGGCTCTCCGGCAGCGCCGACACGGTGGAGCGGGGCGAGGTGACCGTCGACGACGCGGCGATCTTCACCGGCCGCCTCGCCTCCGGCGCGCTGGCCTCCTTCGAGGCGACCCGGATGGCCGCCGGGCGCAAGAACGCCCTGCGCCTGGAGATCAACGGGGAGCTGGGCTCCCTCGCCTTCGACCTGGAGCGGCTCAACGAGCTGTCCTTCCACGACCACACCGAACCCGCCGCCACCGCGGGCTTCCGCCGGATCCTCGTCACCGAACCCGAGCACCCCTACCTGGAGGCCTGGTGGCCGCCGGGCCACGGCCTCGGCTACGAGCACACCTTCGTCCACCAGGCCCGCGACGTGGTCCGCACCATCGCCGAAGGGGCCACGCCCGTCCCGTCGTTCGCGGACGGCCTCCAGGTGCAGCGGGTGCTCGCCGCCGTCGAGGAGAGCGCCGCCAAGAACTCCGTCCACACCCCGGTCCCGTCCTCGTCCTAGGAGGCTGCCGCCCATGCCCCGCCCCTTCACCCTCTTCACCGGCCAGTGGGCCGACCTCCCGCTGGAGGAGGTCTGCAAGCACGCCCGGGACTTCGGCTACGACGGACTCGAACTCGCCTGCTGGGGAGACCACTTCGAGGTCGACAAGGCGCTGGCCGACCCCGGCTACCTGGACACCCGGCACCAACTGCTCGACAAGTACGGGCTGAAGTGCTTCGCGATCTCCAACCACCTCGTCGGGCAGGCCGTCTGCGACCACCCGATCGACGAACGCCACCAGGGCATCCTGCCCGCCCGCATCTGGGGCGACGGGGAGCCCGAAGGCGTACGGCAGCGGGCCGCCGCCGAGATCGCCGACACCGCGCGGGCCGCCGCCGCCTTCGGGGTCGACACGGTCATCGGGTTCACCGGCTCCTCGATCTGGCACCTCGTCGCGATGTTCCCGCCCGTCCCGCCGCACATGATCGAACGCGGCTACGAGGACTTCGCCGAGCGCTGGAACCCGATCCTGGACGTCTTCGACGCCGAGGGGGTGCGCTTCGCCCACGAGGTGCACCCGAGCGAGATCGCGTACGACTACTGGACCACCAAGCGCGCGCTCGAAGCGGTGGACCACCGGCCCGCGTTCGGGCTGAACTTCGACCCGAGCCACTTCGTCTGGCAGGACCTGGACCCGGTCGGCTTCCTCTACGACTTCCGGGACCGGATCTACCACGTCGACTGCAAGGAGGCCCGCAAGCGCCTCGACGGCCGCAACGGGCGCCTGGGCTCGCATCTGCCGTGGGGCGACCCCCGGCGCGGCTGGGACTTCGTCTCCGCCGGCCACGGCGACGTCCCCTGGGAGGACGTCTTCCGGATGCTCCGGTCCATCGGCTACGAAGGACCGGTCTCGGTCGAGTGGGAGGACGCCGGGATGGACCGGCTCACCGGTGCCCCGGAAGCGCTTGCCGACCTCAAGCGGTACGACTTCGACCCGCCGTCCGCCTCCTTCGACGCGGCCTTCGGCGGCGGCGAGTAGCACGGACGACGAAGCCCCGGGGGCGTGGTGCACCGCACCGGCCCCGCCCCCGGGGCTGCCTCGCCCTGCCCGGAAATCGCTTTGTCCTGCCGGAAGCAGAAGTTCGACTTACCTGTTGCACAAGGGCTTTCCGTCGAGGACGAACAGGTCTACCGTCCACCACGTGTACACGACATGACTCGCGTCACCGGGGTCGCTCCCGTCTCCGGTGACACACGCGCGGCAGTCCCCGTGCGGCACGGCACGGCTACACCCGCCCGTACAACCGGCACTCTCCGGAGGACCTACGTGCACAGAACCAGAAAGCGGCTCCTGGCCCGGACCCGCGTCCGCAAAACCCTCGCGCTGTTCACCGGCGGCCTGCTCGCCGCCGCCACCCTGACCCTCGGCTCCGCCCCCGGCGCCACCGCCCACCCGGGCCACCCGGGGCACGAGGAGCCCGTGGCGGAGGACTTCCAGCAAGTCACCCTCGCCAAGGGCGCCGAGGAGACCGGCGAGCCCATGTCGCTCGCCGTCCTCCCCGACCGCAGCGTGCTGCACACCTCGCGCGGCGGCGAGCTGCGGATCACCGACAGCGCCGGCAACACCAGGATCTCCGGCACCCTCCCCGTGTACACGCACGACGAGGAAGGCCTCCAAGGCGTCGGCGTCGACCCGGACTTCGCCGAGAACCGGGCGATCTACCTCTTCTACGCGCCCCCGATGGACACCCCGGCGGGCGACGCCCCCGAGACCGGAACCGCCGCCGACTTCGCGAAGTTCGACGGCGTCAACCGGCTCTCCCGCTTCGTCCTCAAGGAGGACGGCACCCTCGACACCGCCAGTGAGAAGAAGGTCCTGGACGTCCCCACCTCGCGCGGCATCTGCTGCCACGTCGGCGGTGACATCGACTTCGACAAGGACGGCAACCTCTACCTCTCGACCGGCGACGACACCAACCCCTTCGCCTCCGACGGCTTCACCCCGATCGACGAACGCCCCGACCGCAACCCGGCGTTCGACGCCCGCCGTACCTCGGGCAACACCAACGACCTGCGTGGCAAGATCCTGCGCATCAAGGTCGCCGACGACGGGTCCTACACGGTCCCCGACGGCAACCTCTTCGAGCCGGGCACGGACAAGACCCGCCCCGAGATCTACGCGATGGGCTTCCGCAACCCCTTCCGCTTCTCCGTCGACCAGGCCACCGGCACCGTGTACGTCGGTGACTACGGCCCGGACGCGGGCGCTGCCGACCCCAAGCGCGGGCCGGCGGGCAAGGTCGAGTTCGCCCGGGTGACGAAGGCCGCCAACTTCGGCTGGCCCTTCTGCGTCGGCGACAACGAGCCGTACATCGACTACGACTTCGCCTCCAAGACCTCCGGCGCCGCCTTCGACTGTGCCGCCCCGAAGAACGAGTCGCCGCACAACACCGGACTCGTCGACCTGCCGCCGGCCGAGGCCGCGTGGATCCCGTACGACGGCGGATCGGTGCCCGAGTTCGGCTCCGGCTCCGAGTCCCCGATGGGCGGACCCGTCTACCGCTACGACGCGGACCTCGACTCCCCGGTCAAGTTCCCCGAGGCCTACGACGGCGACTTCTTCGCCGGTGAGTTCGGCCGCCAGTGGATCAAGCGCATCGAGCAGGACGCCGACGGAGCCGTCCAGTCCATCAACGACGTCCCGTGGTCCGGCACCCAGATCATGGACATGGCCTTCGGTCCGGACGGGGCGCTGTACGTCCTCGACTACGGCCTCGCCTGGTTCGGCGGCGACGAGAACTCCGCGCTCTACCGCATCGAGAACGCCACCGGAGGCCGCTCGCCCATCGCCGAGGCCTCGGCGAACAAGACCTCGGGCACCGCGCCGCTGAAGGTGAAGTTCTCCTCGGCCGGTACGGCGGACGGCGACGACGACCCGCTGACCTACTCCTGGGACTTCGGTGACGGCGGCACCTCCACCGCCGCCAACCCGACGTACACGTACAAGAAGAACGGCACCTACGTCGCGACTCTGACCGCCGAGGACCCGACGGGCCGCACCGGCTCCGCCAGCGTCCACGTCACCGTCGGAAACACCGCCCCGATCGTGGAGCTGGTGCTCCCCGAGGACGGGCAGCTCTTCGAGTTCGGCGACTCCGTGCCGTTCAAGGTGAACGTCAGCGACCCGGAGGACGGGACCATCGACTGCACCAAGGTCGAGGTCAAGTTCACCCTGGGCCACGACAGCCACGGCCACGACATCACCACCGAGCACGGCTGTGAAGGCACCATCAAGACCGCCATGGAAGGCGGCCACGACCCCAACGCCAATATCTACGGCGGTATTTCGGCCTCGTACACCGACAACGGCGGTGGCGGCCAGGCCAAGCTGACCGGCAAGGACGCCTCCCGGCTCCAGCCCAAGCACCGCCAGGCCGAGCACTTCGACGACTCCTCCGGTGTCACCACGCCGAGCAAGTCCAGCGCGCACGGCGGAAAGACCGTCGGCGACATCCACAACGACGACTGGATCTCCTTCAAGACCTACGTCCTCGGCAACACCACCAAGCTCACCGCCCGGATCTCCTCGGCCGGCTCCGGCGGCTTCCTCGAAGTCCGCGCGGGCTCGCCCACCGGCAAGATCCTCGGCTCCGGACCCGTCCCGGTGACCGGCAGCTGGGACACCTTCCAGGACGTGGACATCCCGCTGCGCGGGGCGCCCAAGAAGCAGACCGAGCTCTTCCTCGTCTTCAAGGGCGGCGACGGCGCGCTCTACGACGTCGACGACTTCGAACTGTCCAACACCCCGGTCGACAAGACCGCCAAGCGTGTCCTGGTCTTCTCCAAGACCGCCGGCTTCCGCCACGACTCGATCCCCACGGGCATCGAGGCCCTGAAGGAGATCGGCAAGGACACCAACATCACGGTCGACTCCACCGAGTCCGCCGCCCAGTTCACCACCAGCAACCTGGCCCGCTACGACGCCGTCGCGTTCCTCTCCACCACCGGTGACGTGCTCAACGCCGAACAGCAGAAGGCGTTCGAGAACTACGTCGCCACCGGGGGCGGTTACGTCGGCATCCACGCGGCCGCCGACACCGAGTACGACTGGGAGTTCTACGGCGGCCTCGTCGGCGCCTACTTCGACTCGCACCCGCAGATCCAGCCCGCCACCGTCCGGGTCGAGGACCACGACCACCCCGCCACCGCGCACCTGGACGAGGAGTGGGAGCGCACCGACGAGTGGTACAACTACCGCACCAACCCCCGGGACAAGGCCAAGGTCCTCGCCACACTCGACGAGACCACCTACACCGGCGGGAACATGAAGGGCGACCACCCGATCTCCTGGTGCCAGACCTACCAGGGCGGCCGCTCCTTCTACACCGGACTCGGCCACACCAAGGAGTCCTACGCCGAACCGGCCTTCCGCAGCCACGTCCTGGGCGGCCTGCGGTACGCCACCGGCCAGGTCAAGGCCGACTGCAAGCCGGACACCGACTACCGGCCGATCTTCAACGGCAAGACGCTGGAGGGGTGGAAGCAGGCGGGCCCGGGGAAGTTCTCCGTCAGTGACGGCGCCCTGCACTCCGAGGGCGGCATGGGCCTCCTCACCTACCAGGCCAAGGAGCTGAAGTCGTACTCGCTGAAGCTCGACTGGAAGATGGCCGGCGACGACAACTCCGGCATCTTCGTGGGCTTCCCGGAGTCCGACGACCCGTGGTCGGCGGTCAACAAGGGGTACGAGATCCAGATCGACGCCACCGACGCCGCCGACCGCACCACCGGCGCCGTCTACACCTTCAAGTCCGCCGACATCAAGGCCCGCGACCGCGTCCTGCGGCCGCCGGGACAGTGGAACAGCTACGAGATCAAGGTCCAGGGTGAACGTCTGCAGATCTTCCTCAACGGAGCGAAGATCAACGACTTCACCAACACCGACCCCGCCCGCAGTCTGAAGGACGGCTACATCGGCCTCCAGAACCACGGAGCCGACGACCAGGTGTCCTTCCGCAACATCCAACTGAAGGAGCTGCCCTCGAAGTAGGGCAGCCGCCTCTGCCGGCGACGGGCGGGGGAAGCACGCGCCTTCCCCCGCCCGTCGTCCTCCACCCCGACCCATCCCCCCAGGAGGCAGCCCGTGACCGCACACGCCGATCGTGAAGGCCGGACCGACACCCCAGGCCGCACCGACGCGCCGCTCACCTCCGAGGCTCCCGGCCTCGCGGGGACCGCGGGCCGCCCGGAGGCCATGGGCCCGGCCGGTGCCGAGGACCGTGCGCAGGTCGCGGGCCGCACCGGCGTCTGGTTCATCGGAGCACGCGGCTCCGTGGCGACCACCGCCACCGCCGGCTGCGCCGCCATCGCCGCGGGCCTCCACCCGCCGACCGGCATGGTCACCGAGACGCCCCCTTCGCCGGCAGCGGGCTGCCCGCCCTGTCCGACCTGGTCTTCGGCGGCCACGACACCCTGGACTGCCCGCTCTCGAAGCGGGCCGAGGCGCTGGCCGACGGCGGCGTCCTCCCGCACGGGCTGCCCTCCGCCGTACGCGCCGAACTCGACGCCGCCGACGCCGAGATCCGCCCCGGCGGACCCCTCCCCGGCGACACCCGCACCGACCAGGAACTCATCGCCGCGTTCGCCGCCGACCTCACCGACTTCGGCCACCGCCACGACCTGGCGCGCACCGTCGTGATCAACGTGGCCTCCACCGAACCCGCCCCAGGCCCCGGCGACACCCGGCTGCCCGCCAGCTCCCTCTACGCTGCCGCCGCCCTGCGCGCGGGCTGTTCCTATGCCAACTTCACCCCGTCCACCGGGCTGCGCACCCCCGCGCTCACCGACACCGTCGCCTCCAGCGGACTTCCCCACGCCGGACGCGACGGCAAGACCGGCCAGACGCTGCTCCGCTCCGTGCTCGCCCCGATGTTCCTCCAGCGCGCCCTCGCCGTACGGGCGTGGTCCGGGTCGAACCTCCTGGGCGGCGGGGACGGAGCGGCGCTGGCCGATCCGGCGGCAGCCGCCGCCAAGAACGCGGGCAAGGAACGCGTCCTCGCCGACACCTTCGGCACCGCCCCCGAGGGCGAGGTGCACATCGACGACGTGCCCGCCATGGGCGACTGGAAGACCGCCTGGGACCACATCGCCTTCGACGGCTTCCTCGGCTCCCGGATGATCCTCCAGACCATCTGGCAGGGCTGCGACTCAGCTCTCGCCGCCCCGCTGGTCCTGGACCTGGCACGGCTCCTCGCCCGCGCCCACGAGACCGGGATCAGCGGACCCCTGCCGGAGCTGGGCTTCTACTTCAAGGACCCGGACGGCGGCACATCGGCGGCACTCGCCGAGCAGTACGCCACCTTGCTCACCTTCGCCGAGCGGCTGCGGGACCAGGCGTGAGGCGGCGGGGGCGAGCCCTTCCGGCCGCGCTGTTCGCGGCCCTGGCGGCCCTGCCTGCGGGGCCCGGACGGCGGAACGGTTTTTCTCACGGCGTGCGGACGGACGCCGTGACCCATGACAGCCTGTCCGGCGCGGGTGGGACTGCGCCCGCACCGGACAGGCCCGGACCGCCCCCCACGGGCCGGAACGGGGAACAGGGCGCGGACGCGGGACCGGGCCTGACGGACGCGGCTTTCGGGCCGGGCGCCGGGTCGGGCGTCGGCTCTGTCGCCGGCCCCGGCACGGGAGCGGGCACCGGAGCGGGCGTCGGACCCGGCAGTGGCTCGGCCGCCGGACCCGCCGCCGGCGTGGGCACCGCCCCGGGCGCGCCCCGGGAGCGCCTGCGGGCCTGGGCGGAACTGCTGCGCGTCTCCGCCCTGTTCTCCGTGCCCGGGGACGCCCTCGCGGGCGCCGCGGCGGTGGGCCGCCGGCCCGGCCGGGGCACCGCACTGGCGATCGGCGCGTCGCTCTGCCTGTACGAGGCCGGGATGGCCCTCAACGACTGGGCCGACCGCGACGAGGACGCCGTCGACCGCCCGCACCGTCCGATCCCCTCGGGCCGCATCAGCCCGGCGGCGGCCCTGGGCGCGGCCGGGGTGCTGACCGCCGCGGGCCTCGCCCTGGCGGCCCGCGCCGGCCGCCCCGCACTGACGGTCGCCACGGGTCTGGCCGCCACGGTCTGGGCCTACGACCTGCACCTGAAGCACACGAAGGCGGGTCCGGCGGCCATGGCGGCGGCCCGCTCGCTGGACCTGCTGCTGGGAGCGACGGCTGCTGTGACGGCGGCGGGCACGGCCAGGGCCGCCGGTGCGTCGGGTGGTCGCCTTCGCCCCGACAACGTTGCCGGTCCGAGAGCGACGGCGGGTGCGCCACGCACCCCCGGACCTGCGGCGGCCGTCCTGCCGCCCCCGGAGCGCGGCGGCCTGACCGGGGCGCTGCCCGCGCTGCCCGCCGCTCTGGTGCTCGGGGCGCACACCTACGGCGTCACCGCCGTATCGCGCCACGAGACGCAGGGCGGCTCCACGGGCACGCCGCTGGCGGTGCTCGCCACGACGACGGCACTCGCGGCTGCGGTGCTGGGGGAGGGGTGGGGGCGCTGGGGGCAGAGCCTGGTCGGCTTCACCGCGACGGGCCCCGCTCTCGCCGGGGCGGCCCCGCACCCGGAGGCCCGCCTCACCCGGGCCGCAGACTCCTGCGCAGGCCCGGGACGAGCGGCGCCCCTCCGGGGCCTCCCCGGGGTGGCCGCCGCCCTGGGCGCGGCCCCGCCGTCGGGGGGCGGTCTCCCCGGACCGTCCACGGCTCCCGGTTCGGCCTCGCGGCCCGGGGGCACGCTCGGGAGCGGCCTCCCCGGCTGGACACAGCCCGCCCCCGGCGCAGGACCGCATCCCTTGACACGCGCCGAAAGCCTGCGCGGCCGGATCGTCGCCGACCCCACCCGTCTCCTGACCCTCGTGCTCACCGGCGCCTACCTCCGTACCGCCGGGCCACCCCTCCTGCACGCCGCGCTGAACCCGTCGCCGTCCCTGACCCAGCGGGCGGTCGGCGGGGGCATCCGGGCCATGATCCCGCTCCAGGCCGCCCTCGCCGCCCGCGCCGGGTCGCCCGTCACCGGTCTCGCCGTCATGGGGCTCGTCCCCCTCGCCCGCAGCCTCGCCCGGAAGGTGAGCCTCACATGACCCTCCACCTCGGATACGGCACCAACGGGCTCACCGACCTCCGCCTCGACGACGCCCTCGGTCTGCTCGCCGACCTCGGCTACGAGGGCGTCGGCCTGACCCTCGACCACATGCACCTGGACCCGATGGCCCCGGACCTCACCGAGCGCACCCGCCAGGTCCGCCGCAGGCTCACCTCCCTCGGGCTCCGGGTCACCGTGGAGACCGGCGCCCGCTATGTCCTCGACCCGCGCCGCAAGCACGGCCCCTCCCTCCTCGACCCGGACCCCGACGCCCGGGCCGCCCGCACCGCGCTGCTGGTCCGCGCCGTCGACGTGGCGGCCGAACTCGGCTCGCACGCCGTCCACTGCTTCAGCGGCATCACCCCGCCCGGCACCTCGGCGGACACCGCGTGGAAACGGCTCACCGAAGCGCTCACGCCCGTCCTCGAAGCCGCCGACCGGTCCGGCATCCCCCTCGCGATCGAACCCGAACCCGGTCACCTCCTCGCCACCCTCGCCGACTTCCACCACCTGCGCGGTCTCCTGGGCGACCCGGGACCGCTCGGCCTCACCCTCGACATCGGCCACTGCCAGTGCCTGGAGGACGCCTCGCCCGTGGAGTGCATCAGGGACTCCGCCCCCTGGCTCCGGCACGTACAGATCGAGGACATGCGGCGCGGAGTCCACGAGCACCTGCCGTTCGGTGACGGGGAGATCGACTTCCCGCCCGTGCTCGCGGCCCTGGCCGCCTCGGACTACCGGGGCCTCACCGTCGTCGAACTGCCCCGCCACTCCCACGCAGGACCCGAACTGGCCCGCACCTCCATCGACTTCCTGCGCGACGCCATGACCGGGGACGCGGGCCCGCGCACCGCGGCGGCCGCCACGGCGGCCACGACCGCCCCGTCGAAGGGAGCCGCCCCGTGCTGACGTCGCTCCAGTCCCGCAAGGAACTCGACGCCGAACTCGGCGGAGCCGCCCGCGCCTGGCTCGACGAGGCACTCGCCGAAGCCGCCCACGACGCGGCAGCCGCCTCCCGCACCCCCGCCCCGAGGCGAGCCCGTACGCCTCCCCGCCCTGGGAACTGCGCTTCGCCGCCGCCGGCCGGCACTGCGGCCGGGAGAACGCCGACTCCGTACGCTCCCTCCTGCTCGTCGAGGCCCGCGCCTCCCTGTCCTCCGTCACCCGGCTCTACGAACAGGGCACCGCCGCCGAACGCCGCGCCGCCCTGCTCACCCTGCATCTCCTCGACCTCGGCGACACCGCCCTCCCGCTCGTCGAGGACGCCCTGCGCGCCAACGACACCCGCCTGGTCGCCGCGGCTGTCGGCCCCTACGCCGCCGACCACCTGGACCCGCACGCCTGGCGGCACGCCGTGCTGAAGTGCCTGTTCACCGAGGTGCCGGTCGCGGCCGTCGCCCAGCTGGACAGCCGGGCCCGGGGCGACGCCGAACTCGCCCGCATGCTCCAGGACTTCGCCGCCGAACGCACCGCGGCGGGCCGCGCCGTCCCCGAAGACCTGCGCACGGTCCTGGGGTACGCCCTCACCGCCCCGACCGGCGAGGGCGGCCACCCGGCCGACCCGACCGCAGCTCCCGCAGCCCCCGCCCCCACGGAGGAGTCCTGATGCGCATCTTCGACCCCCACATCCACATGACCTCCCGCACCACCGACGACTACCAGGCGATGTACGACGCGGGTGTCCGCGCGCTCGTCGAGCCCTCCTTCTGGCTCGGCCAGCCCCGCACCTCGCCCGCCAGCTTCTTCGACTACTTCGACGCGCTGCTCGGCTGGGAGCCCTTCCGGGCCTCCCAATACGGCATAGCCCACCACTGCACGCTCGCCCTCAACCCCAAGGAGGCGAACGACCCCCGCTGCACCCCCGTCCTGGACGCGCTGCCCCGCTATCTCGTGAAGGACTCCGTCGTCGCCGTCGGCGAGATCGGCTACGACTCCATGACCCCGGCCGAGGACCACGCGCTCGCCGCCCAGCTCCAGCTCGCCGCCGACCACGGCCTGCCCGCCCTCGTCCACACCCCGCACCGCGACAAGCTCGCCGGTCTCCACCGCACCATCGACGTCATCCGCGAATCGAACCTCCCCCGGAGTTCGTCCTGCTCGACCACCTCAATGAGACAACCGTAAAGGCCGCCACCGACAGCGGCTGCTGGGCCGGGTTCTCCATCTACCCGGACACCAAGATGGACGAGGACCGCATGGTCACGATCCTGCAGAACCACGGCACCGAGAAGATCCTCGTCAACTCGGCCGCCGACTGGGGCAAGAGCGACCCTCTCAAGACCCGCAAGGTCGCCGACGCCATGCTGAAGGCCGGCTTCACCGAGGACGACGTCGACCAGGTCCTGTGGCGCAACCCGGTCGCCTTCTACGGCCAGAGCGGCCGCCTCCAGCTGGACGTCCTCACCCCCGACCCGCTCCACGAGGGCAACTCCATCCTGCGCGGCGGGGAGTGAGGCGGCCATGCGCTTCCGCCACCCGGACGGCTCGACCGTCCACCTCGCCTACTGCACCAACGTCCACCCCGCCGAAACCCTCGACGGCGTCCGCGCCCAGCTCCGCGACCACTGCGAACCCGTCCGCCGCCGACTCGGCCGGGACCGGCTCGGCATCGGCCTCTGGCTCGCCCGGGACGCCGCCCGCACCCTGATCAACGACCCCGCCGAACTGCGCGCCCTGCGCTCCGAACTCGACAGCCGCGGCCTGGAAGTGGTCACCCTCAACGGCTTCCCGTACGAAGGGTTCGGCGCCGACGAGGTCAAATACCGGGTCTACCGGCCGGACTGGACCGAACCCGACCGCCTCGCCCACACCACCGACCTCGCCCGCCTCCTGGCCGCCCTGCTCCCCGACGACGCCACCGAGGGCACCATCTCCACCCTGCCCCTCGCCTGGCGCACCCCCTACGACGGCGACCCCGAAGCGGCCCGCACCGCACGCGCCGCCCTCACCACCCTCGCCCAGCGCCTCGACGCCCTGGCCGAGATGACCGGCAAGTCCATCCGCATCGGCCTCGAACCGGAACCGGGCTGCACGGTCGAGACGACCGGCGACGCCATCGCCCCGCTCACCGACGTCGGCCACGACCGGATCGGGATCTGCGTCGACACCTGCCACCTCGCCACCTCCTTCGAGGACCCCGCGACCGCGCTCGACGCCCTGGCCGCCGCCGGTGTCCGCATCGTCAAGTCCCAGCTCTCCGCCGCCCTGCACGCCGAGGACCCGCATCTGCCCGAGGTCCGCACCGCGCTCGCCGCGTTCGCCGAACCCCGCTTCCTGCACCAGACCCGCACCAGCACCGCCGCCGGGCTGCGCGGCACCGACGACCTCGACGAGGCCGTCGCCGGCCGGGCGCTCCCGGACTCCACCCCCTGGCGCGCGCACTTCCACGTACCGCTGCACGCACCCCCGGCGCCCCCGCTCACCTCGACGCTGCCCGTACTCCGGGACACGCTCGCCCGGCTCGTCGGCGGACCCGCGCCCCTGACCCGGCACCTGGAGGTGGAGACGTACACCTGGCAGGCGCTGCCCGCGGAGCTGCGGCCCCGCACCCGCACCCAGCTCGCCGACGGCATCGCCGCCGAACTCACCCTCGCCCGCGACCTCCTGGTCGACCTCGGCCTCAAGGAACTGCCATGAGCGCGCCCGAACCCGGCACGGAAACCGCACCGGGGACCGGGGGTCCCACCCCCTCCTCGTCCTCGACGTCGTCGGCCTCACCCCGCAGCTGCTGGCCCACATGCCGAACCTCCGGGCCCTGGGGGAGCAGGGCGCACAGGCACCGCTGTCCACGGTGCTGCCGGCCGTCACCTGCGCCGCCCAGTCCACCTTCCTCACCGGCACGATGCCCGCCGAACACGGCATCGTCGCCAACGGCTGGTACTTCCGCGAACTCGGCGACGTCCTTCTCTGGCGCCAGCACAACGGACTCGTCGAGGGCGACAAGCTCTGGGACGCCGCCCGCCGCGCCCACCCCGGCTACACGGTCGCCAACATCTGCTGGTGGTACGCGATGGGCGCCGACACCGACTGGACCGTCACCCCGCGCCCCGTCTACTACGCCGACGGCCGCAAGGAACCCGACTGCTACACCCGGCCGCCCGCCCTGCACGACGAACTGACCGACAAAATCGGCACGTTCCCCCTCTTCCACTTCTGGGGACCCGGTGCCGACCTGGTCTCCTCCCAGTGGATCATCGACGCCACGCGGCACATCATCGCCACCCGCACCCCCGACCTCGCCCTCTGCTATCTGCCGCACCTCGACTACGACCTCCAGCGCTTCGGCCCCGACGACCCCCGCTCCCACCGGGCCGCCGCCGATCTCGACCGGGCGATCGCCCCGCTGCTGGCCGACGCCCGCGCCGAAGGCCGTACGGTCGTCGCTCTCTCCGAATACGGCATCACCCGCGTCGACCGCCCCGTCGACATCAACCGCGCCCTGCGCCGGGCGGGCCTGCTGGAGGTCCACACCCAGGACGGCATGGAATACCTGGACCCGATGGCCTCCCGCGCCTTCGCCGTCGCCGACCACCAGCTCGCCCACATCTACGTACGCCGTCCCGAGGACCTGGAAGCGACCCGGGCCGCCCTCGCGGACCTGCCCGGCATCGAGCAGCTCCTCGACGACGAGGGCAAGAAGGCGCACCACCTGGACCACTCCCGCTCCGGCGAACTGGTCGCCGTCGCGGAGAAGGACGCGTGGTTCACGTACTACTACTGGCTCGACGACGCGCGCGCCCCCGACTTCGCCCAGCTCGTCGAGATCCACCGCAAGCCCGGCTACGACCCCGTCGAGCTCTTCATGGACCCCGAGGACCCCTACGTCCGGGTCAAGGCCGTCTCGGCGGTCGCCCGCAAGAAGCTCGGCATGCGCTACCGCATGGCGGTCGTCCCCCTGGACCCCGCACCTATTCGCGGCAGCCACGGCCGCCTCCCCGAGAGCGACGACGAAGGTCCGCTCATCCTCTGCTCCACCCCCCACGCGTTCACCGACCGGGTCAGGGCCACCGAAGTGAAGTCCCTGCTCCTCCAGCTTGCCGGACTGCACTGACAATCCCGTCATGCACCCGGCACCGCACCACTCACCCCGTCAGGCCAGCAAGGGAGACACCCGAACATGAGCCGCACCTCCAAGGACACCGAACTCGCCCGCAGACTGAGCCGCCGCAACATCCTCGGTGTCGCCGCCGGAGCCACCGCCGCCACGATCATCGGCACCGCGAGCGCCCAGGCAGCCGACCGGGGCCAGGGCCACGGGAACGGCCACGGTCATGGCCACGACCACGGCCATGGGCACGGCCACGGCAAGGGCAAGCCCGTCCTGCCCCCCGGCCGCCTCGGCATCCAGCTCTACAGCCTCCGCGACCAGATCTCCACGCTGGGCTTCGCACCGGTCTTCGCCGAACTGGAGAAGTACGGCTACGACGAGATCGAACTCGCGGGCTACACCCAGGGCTCGGCCGGCCCCATCACCCTGGCCCAGCTCAAGCGGCTGGCCCGGGACCACGGCCTCAACCCGATCGGCAGCCACGTCGGCTACTACGACGACAACAACCCCGGCGCGTACACCTTCGCCCAGAACCTGGAGAAGGTCCTCGACGACGCCCAGGCGCTCGGCCTCAAGCACATCGGCACGGCCTCAGGACCGTTCCGCTACGGCTCCACGGTGGACGGCTGGAAGCGCGCTGCAGACGACTTCAACACGTACGGCGCCGCCGCCCGCAAGCGGGGCATGAAGTTCTACCAGCACAACCACGCCGAGGAGTTCTCCTTCGCGACCGACAAGCCGAACGTGCGCCTCTACGACGTCCTGCTCGCCGAGACCGACCCGGACCTCGTCTACCTGGAGATGGACATCTACTGGGCGTACTGCGCCCAGTTCCGCTTCAGCAAGCGCGTGGACGGCACCCCGGCCCCGCTCGACCCGCTGAAGTACGTCCTGAAGTACCCCAGCCGCTACCCCCTCTTCCATGTCAAGGACGGGGTCCGCGACGAGACGACCCGCGACGGCTACCGCATGTCGGACGTGGGCGACGGGGACATCGACTACAAGACGTTCCTGTCCAAGGTCACCAAGCGCACCCACCACGGCCGGAGCTACCACCACTGGCAGGCCGAGCACGACAACCCGGTGGATTCGCTCGCCTTCGCCCGTAAGTCCAGCGAGCACCTGCACTCGCTGCGCGAGGGCCGCTGCGGCGACTGACGCATGAGGCCCGGCCCGCCGGAGGGATCCCGGCGGGCCGTGCCGCACCGCCCCCGTGCCGCACCGCCCCCGTGCCGCACCGCCCCCGTGCCGCACCGCCCCTACCCGATGCCCTGCCGGTCCGGACGCAGGGCGAACGCGCGGTCCGCGGCCACGGGAACGCCCCGCTCCATGGTCTGCACGAGCAGCTCACGATGGCGGGCCAGGGACTTCTTCCGGTCCTCGGGAACGATCAGGAGGAGATCTTCGAGCCCCGCCATGAGCCGCCGCGAGACCTGAGGGCTGCCGGCGAGAAACCAGCGGATCTCCTCGAAGGCGAGATCCACCAGGTCGTCCCAGCCCGGACCGTCCTGCACGAGCCGCACCCGTCCGGCCCGGTCCCGGTGATACACGGTGCCGAGCGGCAGACGCGCCACGGCCGCGAGGAACTGCACGATCCGGTCCAGGCACTGCACAGCGGTGGTCGGATCGTTCACGGACGTGGAGAGCGCCCGCAGCGCGATGTCCGCCAGCTGACGCAGCCCGAACGCCAGATCCTGGTGCAGCGTGCGCTCCACCGATACGGAGACGGCGTACCGCAGCCGGAGCCGGGGCGGCACAGCCCCGCCGTGAACGGCGAGCATCGGCGTCCCCGGCACGACGAAGTCCCCGATCCGGGGGATCACCCGCAACACCACGCCCTGCCGCCGCGCGGCCCGGACCAGCCGTGCCGTGTTCACGTCCCGCAGCACCCCGGCCCGCCCCTCGTACACGACGCGCGCCGTCTCGGGCCCCACCTCGTCGTCCCCCTGAGGCCCCCGCGGCATCCTGGCGAGAACCCGGAACGAGTCCCGCCCGATCCGGTCGACGACCGGCCCCACCTGCATCAGCCGGAGTGTCGCGCTCACGTAGACGACGAAGAGCAGCAGGCTCATCCCGACGAGCACCAGGATCAGCAGGCTCTGCACCAGCGGGACCGACACCACCCGGTGCGGGTCCGTCTCGCTCTCGTACGAGGAGAGCACCAGCAGCGACACGAGGAACGTCGCCAGGAACACCGTCATCGTGAGCTTGCTGATCCGGCTCCTGACGAAGATCCGCACCACGCGAGGGGTGAGCTGACCGCTGGCCATCTGCACCGCGACCAGCGAGATGCTGAACACGACACCGATGAACGTCATCATCGCCGAGCTGACCGTGGTCACCACGGTCTTCGTGTCCTGGGAGAACCCGATGAGATCCCCCAGCTCGTCGTACGCCTCCTCCCGCTGGAGCAGCCGGACGATCGCGTCGTCGAGTTCGGTGGCGACGAACCACAGCACGAACACGCAGACGAACCCCATGGTCGGGGCGAACCAGAACGTCTCGCGCAGATGCTCGCGCAGAGGGGACAGCGGGCGGGGCCGGCGGTAGCCGCGATCACTCATGAACGCGAAGGTAGCCTCGCGACCCCCACGGACCGGGGAGGCCGACCGCCCACCGGCCCGCCGCACCGCACTGACCACCGGATATGCGGGTGAAGGGCACGCCGAACCCCTGGTATTGTTTTCCATGTCGCCGCGGGGAACACACCGCGAACGACAGACACCTTGTCCGGGTGGCGGAATGGCAGACGCGCTAGCTTGAGGTGCTAGTGCCCTTTATCGGGCGTGGGGGTTCAAGTCCCCCTCGGACACCAGTGAAGACCCCACCCCGCGTGGGGTCTTTTGCTTTGCCTGGCCGAGCCGACGGAGTGATCCGGTGGGCAGGGGGAGCTCCCGGCAGGAACCCGCCGACCGGCGCACCCGTCAGCGATGACGCCACGCGCGGAACAGCATGATCAGCCCGGCCCGCGCACGGCCCACGTTCCTCGTCCCTCTCGTCACGATCCGGTCTCGGCCACAGGAGGGGGTCTTGCTTTCGGCCATGTAATCGATTCCAATCGTCCGTGTAATCGATTCCACGGCGTCGTGGGCCGGTCCACCACCGGTCGGTCACCGGGTTTCGAGGTGTACGGAAACCACAAGGAGGTGGTCCGGACATGGCGAGCATCAAGGATGTCGCGGCCGAGGCGGGGGTGTCCGTCGCCACGGTCTCGCGGGTGCTGAACAGCCATCCGTCCGTCAGCGAAGAGGCGCGCACCCGTGTCCTCGCCGCCGTCGAGTCGCTCGGCTACCGGCCCAACGCGGTGGCCCGGTCGTTGCGCACCGCCCAGACCCGCACCCTCGGCCTGGTCATCAGTGATGTGCTCAACCCGTACTTCACCGAGCTGGCCCGCTTCGTCGAGGAGGAGGCCCGCGCGCTCGGCTACAGCGTGATCATCGGCAACGCCGACGAGCGGCCCGAGCTCCAGGACCACCACATCCGCACGCTCATCGACCGCAGGATCGACGGGCTCCTCGTCTCGCCCGCCGACGGCGGCTCCCCGCTGATGCGGGACGTCGCCCTGGGCGGTACGCCGATGGTCTTCGTCGACCGCTGGATCCCCGGCATCGACGTGCCCGTCGTCCGGGCCGACGGTACGGGCGCGGTCAAGGATCTCGTCGCCCATCTGCACGGACTCGGTCACCGCAGGCTCGCCATCATCGCCGGGCCAGCCGCCACCACCACCGGCAACGAGCGTGTCGGGGCGTTCCGGGAGGCCATGCGGGCGCTGGGGCTCGCCCTGCCCGACGCCTACATCGGGCAGGGCGACTTCCAGGCCGCCAGCGGACGGCGGGCCACCGAGCGGTTCCTCGCCCTGGCCGAGCCGCCCGAGGTCGTGTTCGCCGCCGACAACCTGATGGCCCTCGGCGCGCTCGACGCGATCCGGGCGCGCGGCCTGCGGGTCCCCGACGACATCGCGCTCGCCGCCTTCGACGACATCCCGTGGTTCGTCCACACCGATCCGCCGATCACCGCCATCGCCCAGCCCACCGCCGACCTGGCACGGGCCGCCGTGCGCGCGCTGGCCGACCTGATCGAAGGACGGACCCCGCAGTCCGTCACCCTGCCCGCCCGCCTCGTCGTACGCCGCTCGTGCGGCGGGGCCGCAACGAACCAGAGGAGCGACCGGTGACCGCACCGGAGGAGCAACCGACCACCGCGCCCGACGAGTTGCTGCGCATCGAGGGTCTGCGCAAGACCTTCCCCGGCGTGGTGGCACTCGACAACGTCGACTTCGACCTCCGCAGAGGTGAAGTACACGTCCTGCTCGGTGAGAACGGCGCGGGGAAGAGCACCCTCATCAAGATGCTCTCCGGCGCCTACCGCCCCGACCACGGCCGCATCCTGGCCGACGGCCGCGAGGTGCGCATCGACGGCGCCCAGGACGCCGAACGGCTCGGGATCGCCACCATCTACCAGGAGTTCAACCTCGTCCCCGATCTGACGGTGGCCGAGAACATCTTCCTCGGCCGTCAGCCCCGCCGCTACGGGCTCGTCGACCACCGCCGGATGCGCCAGGACGCGGCGGAGCTGCTGCGCCGGGTCGGCGTCGACGTGCGCCCCGGCGCCAAGGTGCGTGAACTGGGCATCGCCCGGCTCCAGATGGTGGAGATCGCCAAGGCCCTCAGCCTGGACGCCCGCGTCCTGATCATGGACGAGCCGACCGCCGTGCTCACCTCCGAGGAGGTCGACAAGCTCTTCGCGATCGTCCGCCAACTGCGCGCGGACGGCGTCGGGATTGTTTTTATCACCCACCACCTGGAAGAGATCGCCGCACTCGGCGACCGCGTCACCGTCCTCCGCGACGGCCGCAGTATCGACCAGGTCCCGGCCTCCACCCCCGAGGACGAACTCGTCCAGCTCATGGTCGGCCGCAGCATCGAGCAGCAGTACCCGCGCGAACGCCCCGACACGGGCGACGCGTTGCTGTCGGTGCGGGGGCTGACCCGTGACGGCGTCTTCCACGACATCAGCTTCGACGTGCACGCGGGCGAGGTCGTCGGCCTCGCCGGCCTCGTCGGCGCCGGGCGTACCGAGGTGGCGCGCGCGGTCTTCGGCGCGGACCCGTACGACGCGGGCACCGTCGACGTACGCGGCGAACGCCTCGCCCGGCACGACGTCCCCGCCGCGATGGGCGCCGGGATAGGCCTCGTACCGGAGGACCGCAAGGGTCAGGGGCTGGTGCTCGACGCCTCCGTGCAGGAGAACCTGGGCCTGGTCACCCTGCGGTCCGCCACCCGCTCCGGGCTCGTCGACCTCAAGGGCCAGCGCACCGCCGCCGCCCGCATCGCGCAGCAGCTCGGCGTCCGCATGTCCGGCATCGGCCAGCACGTGCGCACCCTGTCCGGCGGCAACCAGCAGAAGGTCGTCATCGGCAAGTGGCTGCTGGCCGACACCCGCGTCCTCATCCTCGACGAGCCCACCCGGGGCATCGACGTCGGCGCCAAGGTCGAGATCTACCAGCTCATCAACGAACTGACCGCTTCCGGCCACGCCGTCCTGATGATCTCCAGCGATCTGCCCGAGGTGCTCGGCATGAGCGACCGCGTCCTCGTCATGGCCCAGGGCCGGATCGCCGGGGAACTCCCCGCCGAAGAAGCCACCCAGGACGCCGTGATGGCCCTCGCGGTCTCCACGCCGCCGCCCCACGAACACCCCGCACCGAAGAACGAAGAGGAGGGCCCCCGTGGCCACTGAGACACTCAAGAGCGACACGGGCGCAGGGGGCACCTCCGTGATACGCCGCGTCCTGCTCGACAACGGAGCCCTGAGCGCCCTGGTCGTCCTGGTGGTGGCGATGTCGCTGCTCTCCGGCGACTTCCTCACCACCCAGAACCTGCTGAACGTCGGCGTCCAGGCGGCCGTCACCGCCATCCTCGCGTTCGGCGTCACCTTCGTCATCGTCTCGGCGGGCATCGACCTGTCCGTCGGCTCGGTGGCCGCCCTGTCCGCGACGGTCCTCGCCTGGTCGGCGACCTCGGCGGGCGTACCCGTCGTCCTGGCCGTCGTCCTCGCGATCGTCACCGGCATCGCCTGCGGCTTCGTGAACGGCGCCCTGATCTCGTACGGCAAACTCCCGCCGTTCATCGCGACGTTGGCCATGCTCTCGATCGCCCGCGGTCTCTCGCTCGTCATCTCGCAGGGCAGCCCGATCGCCTTCCCCGACTCCGTCTCATGGCTCGGTGACACGCTCGGCGGCCGGCTCCCCGTCCCGGTCCTCGTGATGATCGCGATGGGCCTGATCACCGCACTGATCCTCGGCCGCACCTTCATCGGCCGCTCGATGTACGCCATCGGCGGCAACGAGGAGGCGGCCCGGCTCTCCGGTCTCCGCGTCAAGCGCCAGAAGATCGTCATCTACGCGCTGTCCGGCCTCTTCGCCGCCGTCGCGGGCATCGTCCTCGCCTCGCGCCTCGTCTCCGCGCAGCCGCAGGCCGCCCAGGGGTACGAACTCGACGCCATCGCCGCCGTCGTCATCGGCGGGGCGAGCCTGGCCGGCGGTGTCGGCAAGGCGTCCGGCACCCTGATCGGCGCGCTGATCCTCGCCGTTCTCCGCAACGGCCTCAACCTCCTCTCCGTCTCGGCGTTCTGGCAGCAGGTCGTCATCGGCGTCGTCATCGCCCTCGCCGTCCTGCTCGACACACTGCGCCGCAAGGCCGGTTCGGGGGCGGCCTCCTCGGCCGGTACGGCACCCGGCGCACCGGGCTCGGGGCGCAGGGGAGCGCTCAAGTTCGCCGGGGCGGCGCTCGCCGTGGCCCTCGTCGTCGGCGCCGTCTCCTACCTCAACTCCGGTTCGTCCGGGGGCACGAAGAAGGTCGGCATGTCGCTCTCCACGCTCAACAACCCCTTCTTCGTCCAGATGAAGGAAGGCGCGCAGGCGGAAGCGGAGAAGGCGGGCATCGACCTCACCGTCACCGACGCCCAGAACGACGCCTCCCAGCAGGCCAACCAACTCCAGAACTTCACCAGTTCGGGAGTCTCCTCGATCATCGTGAACCCGGTGGACTCAGACGCCGTCGGACCGGGCGTCCGCAGCGCCAACAAGGCGGACATCCCCGTGATCGCCGCAGACCGGGGCGTCAACAAGGCCGACACCGCGACCCTCGTCGCCTCCGACAACGTGGCGGGCGGCAAGCTCGCCGCCGACGCGCTGGCCGACAAGCTCGGCGGCAAGGGCAGCATCGTCATCCTCCAGGGCACGGCGGGCACCTCCGCCAGCCGTGAGCGCGGGGCCGGCTTCGCCGAGGGGCTCAAGGCGTACCCGGACATCAAGGTGGTCGCCAGGCAGCCCGCGGACTTCGACCGCACCAAGGGCCTGGACGTCATGACGAACCTGATCCAGTCGCACCCCGGCGTCACCGGTGTCTTCGCCGAGAACGACGAGATGGCGCTCGGCGCGGCCAAGGCGCTCGGCAGCAAGGCCGGAAAGTCCGTCTCCGTCGTCGGCTTCGACGGCACCCCCGACGGCCTGAAGGCGGTGGAGGCCGGCACACTCTACGCGTCGGTCGCCCAACAGCCCGCCGAACTCGGGAAGATCGCGGTGCAGAACGCTGTCAAGGCCGCGAAGGACGAGAAGGTCGCGAGCACGGTGAAGGTGCCGGTCAAGGTGGTCACCCGGGAGAATGTCGCCGACTTCTCCTGAACCCGACCCGCGCACCGGACTGTCGAACCCGGACCGACGAAAGCAGGAAGCACGCCCATGCACGACAACGCCCCCGACGACCGGTACGACCTGCTGGTCGTCGGGTCGGCCAACGCCGACCTGGTGATCGGCGTCGAGCGCCGCCCCGCCCCCGGCGAGACGGTCCTCGGCTCCGACCTGGCCGTCCACCCCGGCGGCAAGGGCGCCAACCAGTCGCTGGCAGCCGCCCGCCTCGGCGCCGGAACAGCCCTGCTCGCCCGGGTCGGCGACGACGACCACGGACGCCTCCTGCTGGAATCCCAGCGGGCGGCGGGCGTGGACACGGACGGCGTCCTGGTCGGCGGGGCCCCCACCGGTGTCGCGCTGATCACCGTCGACCCCTCGGGCGACAACAGCATCGTGGTCTCCCCGGGGGCCAACGGACGCCTCACGCCCGAGGACGTCAGGGCGGCGGCCCCGCTGCTGGCCGCCGCCCGGGTGATCTCCGTACAGCTGGAGATCCCGCTCGACACGGTGGCCGAGACGGTACGGGGCCGGGGGCCGGACACCCGGCTCGTCCTCAACCCGTCGCCGCCCGCCCCGCTCCCCGGGGAGGTGCTCGCCGCCTGCGATCCGCTGGTGGTCAACGAGCACGAGGCGCGGTACATCCTGGGCGGGGAGGCGGGGGAGGGGCCGCACGACTGGGCCCCGGCGCTCCTCGCGCTCGGCCCGCGTTCGGTCGTCATCACCCTGGGCGCCGCCGGGGCCCTGGTCGCGGACAGCCGTACGGGCTCCCTGGACCACCTGGTCAGCCCGAAGGTCGAGGCCGTCGACACGACCGGCGCCGGGGACGCGTTCACCGCGGCCCTGGCCTGGCGTCTCGGCCGGGGCGACGATCTGCGGGAGGCGGCGGCCTTCGCCGTGCGGGTGGGCGCTGCGGCGGTCACGGCACGTGGGGCGCAGGAGTCGTTCCCGACGCTGGAGGAGGTCGACGCGCTGTGAAGAAGTCGGGCATCCTCAACCGCCACCTGGCGGGCGCGATCGCCGAACTCGGCCACGGCGACGCCGTCCTGGTCTGCGACGCCGGCATGCCGATACCCTCCGGCCCCCGCGTTGTCGACCTGGCCTTCCGCGCCGGTACCCCGTCGTTCGCCGAGGTACTGGACGGCCTGCTCGACGAACTGGTCGTCGAGGGCGCGACGGCCGCCGAGGAGATCCGCGACGCCAACCCGGCGGCCGCGGCGCTCCTCGACACCCACTTCCCCTGGCTGGAGTCGGTCCCGCACGACGACCTGAAGGCGCTGACGGCGACGGCCCGCCTGGTGGTCCGTACGGGGGAGGCGCGGCCGTACGCGAACGTCCTGCTGCGGTGCGGGGTGTTCTTCTGACACCCGGGAACCAGGAGTTCTTCTGACACCCGGGAACCGGATCGTCTGGGGGCAGTGCGTCCGGCCGAGGAGCTGTTCCTCAGCCGGACGCCCCCGGGGCGAGTCCGCAGGAACTGGACCTCTCCGCCCCGTCCTGTCCCCTCAGCGTCACGACCCCCCGGCCGTCCTTGGCCTGGTTGTAGGCGATCGTGCAGGTCAACTGGCGTACGGCCGTGGCGTCCAGGTCCTGTACGGCGAGGGGCAGGCGGGCGGTGACCCCACCGTCCGACGAGACCTCCACCCGCACGGCTTCCTTCTGGCGGACAGCGGGAAGCGCCGTGGTCAGGCCGGCGGCCCGGTCCGCCTCGCCCGGGCCCGAGAGCAGCGCCAGAACGACCTTCTCCGTGGGTGCGGGACCCGCCGGCCCGGAGGGCCCCCGGTCGACGGCGCCCGGCTCGATGTACGCGTCGCCGAACCCGGCCGAGGGCCTGACCTCCCGGATCACGGGACTCAACCCGCCGTCCGGGGAACGGAAGAAGAGCAGCATGTCGGCGTCACGGTTGAGGAAGGCCTCGACCGTCGCGGGGCCGCCCGCCTCGATGACGTCGGAGTCCTGGATGCCGCAGCCGCCCACCAGCGGTACCCCGGCCGCGGCGACGAAGGCCGTCGCGAGGCCACGCCGCCACACACGCCTCCTCGCGACACCGCGCCACCACGCGCTCCTCGCGACACCGCGCCACCCCCCGCGCCTCATCTGCCGGCCTCCTCGGCCCGGAGCGGTATCCCGACGGTGAAGACGGCACCGCCGCCGGGGAGGTTCCCCGCCCGGATCGTGCCGCCGTGCAGATTCACGTTCTCCAGGGTGATCGCCAGGCCCAGGCCACTGCCGGGCGAGCGGGTACGGGCCGCGTCGGCCTTGTAGAAGCGGTCGAAGATGTGCGGGAGCGCGGCGGCGGGGATACCGGGGCCGCGGTCCGCGACCTCGACGACGAGCACGAGCGTGCCCGAGGAGCTCGCCTCGGTGCGCAGACGCACGGTGACGGGAGCGCCGCCGTGCCGCAGCGCGTTCCCGACGAGGTTGGCGATCACGACGTCGAAGCGGCGCGGGTCGAGCCGGGCCCGGATGTCCGGCGGGAGTTCGGTGCGGATCCGGTCGTCGTCCGCCCAGTGCCGGGTCTGGAGGGTCTTGCGGATGGCCTCGGCGACATCGATCTCGTCGGCGTTCAGCTCGGCCGCGCGGGCGTCGAAGCGGGAGATCTCCATCAGGTCCTCGACGAGCACGGCGAGCTTTCCGGTCTCCGCGCTGACCAGCCGGACCGCCTGGGCGGTGTCGGGGTCCAGCCGGTCCGCGTCCTCGTCGAGAACCTCGGTGACGGCGAGCATCCCGGCGAGCGGAGTGCGCAGTTCGTGCGAGACGTCGGAGGCGAAGCGGCGCGCCCGCGCCTCGGCATCGCGCAGTTCACCCACGGAGTGCTCCAGTTGGCCCGCCGACTCGTTGAACGTGTCGGCCAGATCGGCCAGTTCGTCCCTGCCGCGTACCGGTATACGGGTGTCGAGTCTGCCGCTGCCCATGCTCCGGGCCGCACGGCTCAGCTCCCGCACCGGACGCAGCACGCTGCGCGCCGCGAGCAGGGCGGGGACGAGCGCGACCGCGAGGCCGGGCAGGGCGCCGTTCCGGGCGGCGACGAGGAGGGCGTCCACGTTGATCTGCTCGTCGGTCATCCGCATGACGGCGTACAGGACGAGCCCGGTGGGAAGCGTGCTGTCGGGGCCGGTCCTGAAGACCGTGGGCATGCCGATGGTCAGATAGGGGACGCCGTCCTTGACCACCCGCTCGAAGCTGCCGTACCGGTCGGCCGTCGCCGCCCGGCGCAGTTCGGGGGTGATGACGGAGGAGACCGGGTTCTCGCCGGAGGACGCGCGGACCGAACCGTACTCGGCGAACACCACCCAGGGGCGCGGCTTGCCCGTGCGGGCGAGGTCGCGCAGGATCTCCTCGATCCCCTCCTCCTCGACGGGCAGCCGCCAGCCCGTCCGCTCGACCTGGTCGCGGAAGGTCGAGACGGCCGTGTCCTGGGCGGTCTTCAGCAGCGCGTTGCGGGCCTCGCGGTAGGTGAGGGCGGACGTCGTGCCGGCGCTGACCGCGGCCACCAGAAGGAAGGCGGCCAGCAGCCGGGTGCGCAGACCGAACGCCCTGACCCGCGAACGTCTGCGGGTGGGTGCGGCCGGCTCCGCGCCGTCCGGTCGCCCGCTTCCGCCGCCGCGCGCACGGCGGGGACGGGGGAGGGCGATCACAGCGGGCCGAAGCGGTAGCCGAAGCCCCGCAGGGTCTGGACGTAACGCGGGTTGCCGACCTCGTCCTCGATCTTGCCGCGCAGCCGGGCGACGCAGGCGTCGACCAGCCGGCCGTCGGCGTGGAAGGTGTGTTCCCAGACGTTCTCCAGGAGCTGCTGCCTGCTGAACACCTGTTCGGGAGCGGCGGACAGGTGCAGCAGCAGTCGGAGCTCCGAGGGGGCGAGCGTCAGTGGCCGGCCGGCCTTGGACACCGTCAGCCCGACCCGGTCGATGGTGAGGTCGCCGTAGACCTCGATGGCCGGGCGGCCCGTCGAGCCGTCGTCCATGCGGCGCAGCACCGCCCGGATCCGGGCGTCGATCACCTCGGGCCGGGCGGGCTTGACGATGTAGTCGTCGGCGCCGGCCTCCAGGCCGATGACCACGTCGAAGTCGTCGCCGCGCGCGGTGAGCATGATGATCGGCAACTGGCTGTGCTCCCGGATCCGCCGGCAGACCTGTACACCGGTCATGCCGGGCAGCATCAGGTCCAGCAGCAGCAGATCGGGGCGGAACTCGGCCAGCGCGGCGAGTCCGTCCTCGCCGGTTCCGGCTGCTCGTACGTCGTGGCCGCGCCGGCGCAGACCGAGTTGGACCCCCTCACGTACGAAGGGGTCGTCCTCGACGAGGAGCACGCGGGACATCGGCTGTTCTCCCTTGCTGGTGGGCGGGTCAGGTCCGCACCCGCCGACTGCGTACACGCAGGAGCAGCGCGTTCAGTTCGGTGAGTCGCAGCGGACGGGCGAGCAGGGCGAAGGTGAGGCCGAGGGCGGCCGCCCCCGCGACGGCGGCGGCCAGGGCTCCGGCCCGTGCCGCGCCGGCGGACGCGAGGTGGCCGGACACGACGGCGGGAACGGCGGCGAGCAGCAGGCGTGCGTGGGCGGCCACGGGGGACGACCGGAAGGGCCGCACGACGCCGAGCCGCCGGCACAGCACCCTGCCGGTCAGCGCCCAGCCCGCGCACAGGGCCAGCGAGTAGGCCGCTGCCATGCCCGTGACGGCCCAGCGGGCCGGCAGCAGGTGCGCGGCGACCAGCGACAGACCCGCGTTGAGCGCGACGATCACCAGGTTGAGCAGGAACGGCGTACGGGTGTCGGAGAGCGCGTAGAAGGCGCGCGACAGGACGTACTGGCCGGACAGGGCGATCAGCCCCGGCGCGAAGGCCATCAGGATTCCCGCCAGGGCGGCCGTGTCGGCGGCACTGGTCCTGCCGTACCCGAAGACGAGAGCCGTCACCGGCCCGGCGAGGGCGAGCAGCGCGCAGGCGGCGGGTACGACGGCGGCGGCGCAGACCCGCAGGGCGTGGGAGACATCGCGCCGCACACCGGCGAGGTCCCCGTCGGCCGCCGCCGCGCTCATCCGCGGCAGGAGCGCCGTCACCACGGACACGGTGATGATGCCGTGCGGTACGACCCACAGGACGTAGGCGTTGTTGTAGGCGCCGAACCCCGGTCCGCCGTCGAGACCGGCGCTCGTGGCGAGCCGGGTGGTGACCCAGTAGGCGGCCTGGTTGGCGAGGACCAGCAGCACCAGCCAGCCGGCCGCCCGCAGGGGCCGGGTCAGGCCGCTGCCGCGCCAGTCGAAGCGGGGCCGCCAGCGGAAGCGGGTGGCGCGCAGGGCCGGGACGAGGGCGAGCGTCTGGACGGCGATACCGGCGGTCGTACCCCAGCCGAGCAGGGCGGTCCCGGTCGGTGTGAGGGTGTCCCCGCCCCCCAGCGACAGGGTGAGGTAGAGGCCGAAGACGGCGATGACGACGACGTTGTTCAGGACCGGCGCCCACATCATCGCGCCGAACCGGCCCCGGGCGTTGAGGACTTGGCCGAGCAGCGTGAAGAGTCCCAGGAAGAGGATCTGGGGCAGGCAGTAGCGTGCCAGTGCCACCGTCATGGCCGCCTGCCGGCCGGTGTAGCCGGTGTACATGTCGACGATGGTGGGGGCCGCCCACACCGCGGCCGCGGTGATGACCAGCAGCGCGAGGACGCAGACGGTGACGAGCCGGTCGGTGTACGCGACTCCCTTGTCGGGATGTTCCTTCGCGGCCCGCACCAGCTCCGGGACGAAGACGGCGTTCAGCGCGCCGCCGAGCAGCAGCATGTAGACGATGGTGGGCAGGGCGTTGCCGACCGCGTAACCGTCGGCGGCCGGCCCGACGGTGCCCAGCGCCGCCGCGACCACGGCGGACCGGGCGAACCCGGTGGCGCGGGCGACGACGGATCCGGCGGCCATGACCGCAGCCCCGCGCGGAGCGCTGACCGCCGCCTTCGCATCCGGCGGGACCGCGGCGGTGCGGCTGGTGCGCGTCGTCGGTGACGTGTGCTTCATCGGCGGTTCAGGTACGCCTGGAAGGCACGGTGAAGCGCATGGTTGGCGCTGCCGCCCACTGGCCTCTCCCATTCCCCCAAGGTCTCGACGACCTGACCACCGGTGCCGAGCTTCCACCGCAGCAATCCGTACGCACGTTCTTCCGGATCGAGAGTGGAGGGTACCCCGCGCATGTCGTAGACGTCCGCCCCGGTGGCGTGGGCGTCCAGCAGCATCCGCCACTGCAGGGCGTTGGAGGGCCGGACCTCGCGGCGGTGGTCGGCCGACGCGCCGGTCTGGTACCAGGTCCGGCGGCCCACGGTGATCATCGTATGAGCGGCCAGGATCTCGCCCCGGTGCCGGGCGAGGTACACTTTCATGCGGCCCGGTTCCTCGGCGTTGAGAGCGGCGTACTGACGCTCGTAGTACGCGAGTGAGCGGCCGAGACGGAATCCGTCGCGACGCTCGGTGAGGGTGAGCAGACGGCTGAACTCGGGCAGGTCCGCCGCACTGCCGACCACCACCTCCACACCCTCCTTCCGGGCCCGGCGCACATTCCGGCGCCACTCCTGGTTGAGCCCGGCCCACAGGTCGTCCGGGGTGCGTCCGGCGAGCGGTACCTGAAAGACGTGGCGCGGCTGGGCGTCCCCGCCCTCGCCCGTCCCGTCGCCGCCGCAGCGCCGCCAGCCCCTGACCCGCAGCCGGTCGGCGACGGCGGAGCCCAGGGGGTCGACCTCGCTCGCCAGGATGTCGCCGACGCGGCGGCCGGGGCCGGCGAGCGGCTTGAGCCGGGCGGCGTCCCAGCGCCGGTAGGCGGGCGACGGGCCGATGCGCACGGCGAAGGCCCCCGCACGGCGCAGGTGGTCCAGCAGCGGATCGAGCCATGCGTCGACATCGGGGTCGCTCCAGTCCGCGACGGGCCCCTCGGGCAGGTAGGCGAAGTACTTGCGCGTACCGGGGAACTGACGGAGCAGCACCAAGGCCGCCCCCGTCAGCGCGCCATCCTCCGGATCGGGCCCCCAGCCGATCAGCAGGGACTGCCAGCCCTCCTTGACGTCGGCCCACGACGGGCACTGGAGGAAGCCGGGGCCGAGGGCCCGGCCTTCGGGGGACGCGAGGAAGGCGCGGTAGGTCTCCGGGGTGATGGTGCCCAGGGCCAGGCCCTGGTTCCGTGCGCGGCGCACGGGGCCCGGGACCGGCCGCGGGGACACCGAGGATGCTCACAGCGCTTCATGACCGCTCCGAGCGGCGAATGTGACCGGACCATGACCGTTCCTCACCAGTCGCCGTCACATCGCCCCACGGCGTCTGAACTGGGGTTTTCCGCCTCTACAGTCGCAGCAACGCCGACTCGTCCGGCTCTCTCGCGGCTCTCCCGGAGGCTCTGTTGTCCCGCTCGTCACACATACCCGTACACCTTCACGCCCGCGTCCGCGCCGCCGTGGTCGCCGCCCTCGTGGCACCGCTCGCCGCCTGCTCGTCGGGCGCCTCGTCCGGCGCCCCGGCCGCCGAGGCGACACCGAGCCCCGACGACCGGCCCGTCACGGTCTCCGTCACGCCGACGGGCCGGCAGATCCCGGCCGGTGAGCCCGTACGGGTCACGGTCGCGGGCGGCCGTCTCACCTCGGTGACCGTCACCGACGCCGAGGGCCGCCGGCTCGCCGGAAAGGCCGCCGCCGACGGCCGTTCCTGGGTCTCCGACCGCAAGGCCGTACCCGGTACGGCGTACGAGGTGACGGCCGCGACCCGGAGCGCGGGCGGAACCGCCCGGAGCGTCCGTTCCGGGTTCACCACAGCGCGGGCCGACAAGGTCAACAAGGTCGACTGGCGGCCGGGCACCGGCACCACCGTCGGCGTCGCCCAGCCCATCTCCCTGGTCTTCGACCACCCGGTCGAGAACCGGGCCGAGGTCGAGAAGCAGCTCAAGGTCACCACCTCGAACGCCACCGAGGGCTCCTGGGGCTGGATGCGCGACTGGTCGGGCCGGGACCGGGTGGACTGGCGGCCCAGGACGTACTGGAAGCCGGGAACCGAGGTCACGCTGAAGGCCGAGCTGAACGGCACCGACTCGGGCGCGGACGGCGGCTGGTTCGTCCGCGACTACACGACGGCGTTCACCATCGGTGACCGGCAGGTCGTCGAGGTCGACCTCGACCGCCACCGGCTCGCCCTCGTCCGCAACGGCGAGACAATCCGCCGGATCCCGGTCTCCGGCGGTACGCCCGGTGGCGACAAGAGGTCCTGGCGCGGAACCGCCGTCCTCATGTCCAAAGAGGGCACGATCAACATGAACTCCGAGACCGTGGGCCTCGCCGACGCCTACGACAAGATGGTCGACCATTCCATGCGGCTGACCTGGTCGGGCATGTACGCGCACGCCGCCCCGTGGAACGCCCGCCATCTCGGCAGGGCCAACCGGAGTTCCGGGTGCATCGGCATGAGCGACGCGGACGCGGCCTGGTTCTACGGGCAGGTGCGGCCGGGCGATCCGTTCGAGATCACCGGCAAGGACACCAAGGGCGTGGTCGCGCCCGGGAACGGCTTCGGCGCGTGGAACCTTTCATGGACCGCGTGGCAGGAGATGAGCGCGTTGCGCTGAGACCGTTCGGCGGAGCGGGTCGTCCAGGGTGCTGAAGAAAGCTCTGGCAGATCTCGGTGACCGGAGCTAAGCTCCCCGCGATGACTCACTCCATGAACAGATTGGGGGACCCGTCCGCGCAAGGTGAGTGCTGATGCTCCCTTCGACCGCGAACCGGGATTCCCACCCGTCCCTTTCTCCTTCCCCCTCTTTCTGGCCGCGCGTGCGCGAGTTCGCCGTGCCGGCCCCGATGATCGAGACGGCTACCGCCCGCCGCGAGGCCGGGGACTGGGCGGCAGCGTGCGCCGCGGCAGGCGTCGACGTCGATCTCCGACTCCGGTCCGTGGCACGCAGCCACGGCCGGGCCCTCGCCGCCCGCATCCGGGCCGACCTGCGCCACCTGGCTCCCGACCTGCTGCGCTGGCACATGCCGAGAATCGCCCCGCACGGGCTGCTGCGCCCGGGGCTGACGATCGACCTGGCCCGCTACGACCCACCGGAGCGCGACGGGCCGGGCCCGCTGCACCTGGTCGTCCGGACCCCGCCCGCCTGGGCGGACGCCGGGCAGCGGATCAGCCTCGCGCTGTGGGACGGCTCGCACACCGAGCCCACCGCCCGCCGCCACCCCCACCCGCATCCGAACCGCCGCTTCCGCCTCGACCTGCACCGCCACCTCTGGGATGCGCGCAGGGTCGAAGAGCTGCGGCACCGCTCCGGGGCCGACGACCGGTCAACCGGGCACGGCGATCAGCCCGTTGACCCGGATCTGTGGAGCGCCGTGCCACCGGACCTCCGCTGCGCCGTCGACCGGTGGGGGGTGGAGGCGGCGACCCTGCTCCGAGCCGATGGGCGGGGGCCGGGCGGCACGGTGAGCGTGCGGCTCGGCGGCCGACGCCGACTGCTTCTCCGCGTGGAGGCCGACGGGGACGGCCCGGGCACACCTGCCGCGCGGATCGCGGCGGTGCTGCCGGATTCGGGTTCGTCCACGGCACCGGTGCTGCCGGACGCGGCCACCTGGGTACTGCCCGACCTCGACCTGCTCCGTACCGGAGCGGTCGAGGCCCGGCAACTGCACCCACTGGTCGCGCGGGTGCTCGTACCGGACCTCCCGGCATCGGCTTCCGCCCCGGCCCGTTCACGTACCGCCGAGGGGGCCGGAGCGACGCGCCTGGTGGACTGCCGGGGAGCTCGCCACCGGATCGGCCTGGTCGACGGGGCCCTCGCGCCGCTGGACCACGACCCGGCCGAGATCCGCCGCGAAGAACTGCTGGTCTCCCTCACCGGTACGCCACTGCCCTGCCTCCGGGCCATCGACGAGGCACACCGGCGGCCCGACTGCCTCACCGGTGTGCGCGAACGCCTCGACCACGGGGACATCGCCGGTGCGCTGGCCGTCGTCGAGGGGCTGCTCGGCCCCGAGGCGGTGCTCCGCGACGGCCCCCTGCGGGACGAACTGGAAGCCGCGGCCCGACGCCGGATCACCTACGGACTGTTCCGGGCCGACCTGCTCGGCCCCGGCCCGATCCGCCGCCGCTCGGACCCCCGCCACCTCGTCGACCCCCGCCCGCGCCGGGCCCGACGACCGCGCCACACCACAACCGTCAGCTGATCCGGGGCCCACGAGCCCACGGGCCGCCCTGCGCTCCCGCCCGCCCATCCGTCATCCCGCACACCCTCAGGTGGTCACTCATGCTCACGAACACCCCGCCCTCCGCACCCACGAACTCCGCTCACGGCTCCCAACTCGCCGTCGCCGAAGCGCTGATGAGCCTGCTTCGCGACACCACCACCGAGCCACGCCCCGACATCCAGCTGGAGGCGCTGACCCTGGCGGTCTCCGCCGATCTGCCCGTCCTGCTGTGGGGTGAGCCGGGCATCGGCAAGACCGCGGCTCTGACCCAGCTCGCCGCCTCCCTGGACCTGCCGCTCACCACCGTCATCGCCAGCGTGCACGAGCCGTCCGACTTCTCCGGGCTGCCCATCGTCGGCGACGACCCGGCCGAACAGGGCGTGCCGATGGCCCCGCCGGACTGGGCCGTTCGCCTCGTACGGGCGGGCAAGGGCCTGCTGTTCCTCGACGAACTCTCCACCGCACCGCCCGCCGTCCAGGCCGCGCTCCTGCGCCTCGTCCTGGAGCGGCGGATCGGTGCGCTGCAACTCCCGCCCGGTGTACGGATCGTGGCGGCGGCCAACCCGCGTTCGTCGGCGGCCGACGGCTGGGAGCTGAGCCCGCCCCTCGCCAACCGGTTCGTCCACCTCCAGTGGACCCACGACCACGAGGTCGTCGTCCGCGGGCTCGCCGGCACCTGGCCCCGCGCGACGCTGCCCCGCCTCGACCCCGAAAAGCTGCCCGAGGCGGTGGACTTCGCCCGGCGCGCGGTGTGCGGGCTGCTCTCCGCCCGCCCCACGCTCGTCCACCGGCTGCCCACCACGGAGACCCGCCGGGGCGGCCCGTGGCCGTCGCCGCGCAGCTGGGACATGGCGCTGAACCTGGTCGCCTTCGCGACCGCCGCCGGATCCTCCAGGGAGGTACTGTCCCTGCTGGTCAGGGGAACGGTGGGGGACGGCCCGGGCCTTGAACTGCTGGCGAGCCTGGACCGGATGGACCTGCCCGACCCCGAGGACCTCCTCGCCGACCCGGCGAACGCGGTGCTGCCCGAGCGCGGGGATCTCCGGCAGGCCGCGCTGGACGGAGTCGTCGCCGCGGTCCGCACCCGTCCGGACCGGGCCCGCTGGGACGCGGCGTGGGCGCTGCTCGTCCGGGCGCTGGAGACCGGAGCCCCCGACCTGGTGGTCGTCCCCGCCACCACCCTCGCCTCGGCGCGTCAGGAGGACTGGGACGTACCGGCGGCCATCGAGCACCTCGCCGGAGTGGTCTCCCTGTCCCAGCGGGCGGACCGGGCCGCGGACCGGGTGGCCCGCGTCGGGGCGAAGGCGGGCCGATGACGACGGACGCGCCGGGCGCGCTCGACCTGGACAAACTCTTCGCCGCCCGCCTCCAGGCCGCCCGGGCCCGTCCCTATCTGGCCACGGCCCTGTTCGCCCTGCACACCGTGGAGTCGCGGGAGGTGCCGACCATGGCCGTCGACCGGTACTGGCGGTGCTACGTCTCACCGGGCTTCGTGGCCCGTACCCCGGTGGAGGAGCTGGCCGGGGTCTGGGTCCACGAGGTGTCGCACCTGCTGCGCGACCACCACGGGCGCAGCGACCGGGTCGCCCGCCAGCGCGGGCTGACCGGCCCGGGGGACCGGCTGCGGATGAACATCGCCGCCGACTGCGAGATCAACGACGACGTGTACGGCGACGGCCTGGCCCGGCCGAAGGGCGCCGTCCACCCGTCGACGCTGCACCTCCAGCCCGGGGAGCTCATGGAGGACTACCTGTACCAGTTCCGCCTCGGCCCGCGCACCCAGAACCTCGCCTGGCTGGACTGCGGCAGCGGCGCCGACGGACTGGAGAGGGAATGGGAGCTGGGCCCCGACGGCGCGCACGGGCTCAGCGCCCACGAACAGGACGCCGTCCGCTTCCGCGTCGCACAAGGCATCACCGGCCGCCCGGGAAACGCCTCGAAAGGGTGGAAGCGGTGGGCGGAGGAGGCGTTCCACCCTCCGCAGCCCTGGCGGGAGCTGCTGGGCGCCGCCGTCCGCTCGGCCGCCTCGGGCCCCGGCGCGGGGGAGGACTACAGCTACGGGCGCCCCTCGCGCCGCTCCACCGGCCTGCCCGGCGTCGTCCTGCCGAGCCTCCGCCGCAGACCGCCCCGGGTGTCCGTCGTCATCGACACCTCCGGCTCGGTCAGCGACGCCGAACTGGGCAGCGCCCTCCTCGAAGTCGCCGCCATCTCCCGCGCGGTGGGCGGCCGGCGCGACCTGGTCACCGTTCTGGCGTGCGACGCGGCGACCCGGGTCGTCCACCCGCTGTGCCAGGCCGAGGGCATCCCGCTGGTGGGCGGCGGCGGAACGGACCTGCGTACGGGCTTCGCCAAGGCGCTCCGGTCCCATCCCCGCCCCGACGCCATCGTCGTACTGACGGACGGGCAGACACCGTGGCCCACAACGCAACCCGCGTGCCGCACGGTCATCGGCCTGTTCCCGAGGAACCACCGGCGCGGTTCCTGGAGCGAGGACAACCCCGACTACGTCCCTCGACGGCCGCCGGCATGGGCGCGAGTGGTGGAGATCGGTTGAGAGCCCCCGTGGCCGAGCCGGACTCGCCGCAGGGGGTGGTCACCGGGCGGTGACGCTCCCCACCAGCTCCGCCAGCGCCTCGGCCAGCGTGCCGAGGCCCGGTCCCGCCGGACCGCCCGGCTCGCTCATGTACGTGTCGCGGCGGATCTCGATCATCAGCGCGGTGACCCGGTGGTCCGTTCCGTAGTGCCGGAGAGGAACGTACGTACCGGCGAACGGGGTGTCGTGCCCGATGCCGTCACGGCCGACGCGGCCCCCGAACGCCGCCTCCGCCGCCGCGAGGAGTTCCGGCGGGGTGTGGAACGGATCGGTGCCCAGGCAGACCGGCGGGCGGGGGCCGGCGCCGTGGAGTTCGTAGGGGAGCGGTTCGGTCGGGTACGAGTGGACGTCGATGATCACCGCGTGGCCGGCGGCGGCGATGCGCGCCCCGACCGCCTCGGTCATCGCGTCGGCGTACGGGTGGAAGTACGCCTCCAGCAGGGAGGTGGGGTCGCCTTCCGGCGGGCGCAGCGGTTCGCGGTGGGTGGTGCGGCTGTAGACGGCCCCCATGCCGACGGCCAGCATCTCCTCCCGCTCGTCCGGGAAGCGCTCGGGATCGACGACCAGCCGGGACAGGTTGTTGACGAAGCGCCACGGGGTGGCCGGGGCGATCCGCGCCGCAGCCGCGGCCAGTTCAGCGGTGTGGGCGTCGGTGAGGTGATCGAGCTCGCGCTCCAGGGCGGCGTCGTCCAACGTGATGCCCTCGCGTACGTGGTGGGGGATGCGCCGGGAGCCGTGCGGTACGTGGAGCAGGACCGGGGAGTCGGGGGCGCCCGGGGTGAGGGTGAAGGGCGGTCGGGGGTCGCTCACGGTACTCCTTCGGGGTGGTTCGGTCGTTCCCGCACCGGCGCTGTCCCCTCCGGCTGCCGGCGGGAGGGGACAGCGAGGTCAGGGCGCGGTCACTGGCCCGAACCGATCACCGGGTAGTGGTCGGAGAGGTTCGTGTACGTGTACTTCTTGCCCCAGCTGGACACCGTCCACGGGGCGCTCTGCTCCTTGATCACATCGTTCTTCCAGCCCGACGGCTTCGCGTGGCCCGTGCGGTGCAGGACGTGGTCCAGGTCCTCGCGGGGGTCGTCGGGGTAGCGCTCGGAGGCGATGGAGTTGTCGCGGGTGTCGAAGGAGTACGTGTGGCCCGTCCGGGATTCCGGGGTGGTCAGGCCGGCGTCGGAGAGGAACGACGCGTACTCCGCCGAGTGTCCGTCGACGTTGAAGTCGCCCGCCACGACGACCTGTTCGGAGGCCGGGATGTTCTTCGCGTCGAGGAACGCGTCCATCTGCTGGAACTGCCGGCTGCGCATCTGCGCCGCCTCGCCCGCCGAGCAGCCGGGGTCGGTCGACTGGGCGTGGGTGCCGACGACGTGGACCCGGGCGCCGTTCACGTTCAGCACCGCGTAGGCGAAGCCCTTGTTCGAGAACCAGTCGGCACCGCACGCGTCCTTGAAGACGAACTGCTCCTTGCGCACGATCGGCCACTTGCTGAGGATGGTGACGCCGCCGTCCTCCGGCGTCGTCGCCGAGTAGGAGCCGCCCGTGGCGTCCCAGCCGCTCTTGCTCCGGCCGACCACCGGGGTCTGGTGCGGGTACTGGGCCGCCGAGTTGCGCAGCAGTGCGTCGGAGGCGCCGTTGTCGAAGGCCTCCTGGATCACCACGACGTCGTTGCCCTGGAAGAACGACGTCTTCGGGATCTCGGCCGCCCGGTGGTCCTGGCCCCAGTTGGGGTAGAGCGTCTTGCTGAAGAGGAACGCGTTGTACGAGAGCACCCGCAGCGACGGGGTCTCGGCGGCCGCCGCCTGGGGAGCGTTCGCGGCGAGGGTGGCGGTGGCGAGCGCGGCGGACAGGGTGACGCCGGTCAGGCGGCGGAACGCGGTGTTCGGCACGAGGTCTCCTGTGGTCGAGTGGGGGGTGTACCGGGCGACCCCCATCCAAGCAGCGGCAGTTACCCACGGGTAGACATCGGGTGGCACGAGTCTGTCCGGTCGGCTGCCATCCGGATCCCGGCCGGAGCCGGCCGGGTCCGGCCGACTCCGGTGCGCCGCCGCTCAGGCGAGGGCGCCGTACACGATCAGGTTGTCCACCGGGTGGCCCTCCGCGTCGAACTCCCCGTCGCAGGTGATGAGCCGCAGCGTGCTGCCCTCCGTCGGGCCGTAGACCTTCTCGGTGGGAAACGCCTTCTTGCTGACCGTCTCCTTCGCCGTGACCGTGAAGCGCAGAGTCGTCCCCGCGCCGTCACGGACCAGCACCTCGGCGCCCTCGCGGATGTTCTTGAGGTCGTGGAAGACGGCCCGGCCGAAGCGGGTGTCGTTGTGGCCGATCAGTACGGCCGGGCCCGGTGCGCCGGGTACGGACCCGCCGCGGTACCAGCCCGCCGTCATGCCCTTCTCCGCCGGCGGGACCTCGACCGTGCCGTCCGCGTTGAGGCCCAGCTCCATGAGGGTGCTCCGGACGCCGAGGGAAGGGATGGTGACCTCCGTGGGGGCCGACCGTTCCGTCCCGCCCGCCCGGGGTGGCGTGGTCGATCCGGAGTCCGCCGTGGCCTGTGCAGACGCGGAGGGCCCGGCGGCCGTGGCCGCGGAGGGCTCGGCGGACGAGCATCCGGCCAGGGCGACGCAGGCCGCGACTGCGGTCAGCAGGGCGGCGGTCCGCCGGAAGGGGTGGGGCGTACGGGGCGAGGGCACGGCAGACTCCGGAGTGAGGGCGGGACGGGGGCGTGGGTGTGGCGCCGCCCCGGTGCGGGGCGGCGCCACAGTCAGCGGTCGGGTCAGCCGTTGCGGCCGACCGCCGAGCGGCGGCGCAGCACGAGCGTGCCCGCTCCCGCGAGCAGCGCGGCCCCGGCCGCCGAACCGGCGAGCAGCGCGGTGCTGTTGTCGCTGCCGGCCGGGCGTTCACCGGCGGCGACACCGCCGCGCGGGGTGACCGCCGGGGCCGCCTCCGAGGGCGCGGCCTGCTTCGGCGCCGGTGCCGGGCGGTCGCCCGCCGCCACGCCGCCGCGCGGGGTCACTGCCGGGGCGGCGTCCTGGGGGACCGCCGCGGCGGCCTCGCTCCGGTCCGGGGACGGTGCGGCCTCGACGGGCGCCGACGGCTTCGGGGAGGCGTCGGCGAAGGCGGCGGTGGACGGGACCAGCACCGCGCCGGCCGCGACAGCGGCGAGGACGGCGGCGCGCAGGGTGGTGCGCGAGGGGAAAGCGGTCATACGGATGGCTCCATTCCATACTCGGCCCCGTGACGGTCCCGGATGCCGGTTCGCACCGGGGACGGGGCATGCCGCCAGGCTGGCGTGGAGATATGAAGAAGCTGTCAGAACGCTGTGGTCATCCCATCAGGGGCCGGACGGCCGCCTTGCTCCGAGGCGCCGGGCAGCCGGAGGGCGAACGTCGACCCCTCGCCCTCGGTGCTCGTCGCCTCCACCGTGCCGCCGTGCGCCTCGAGAAGTTTGCGGACGATGGCCAGGCCCAGGCCGCTGCCGCCCGTGCGGCGGCTGCGGGACTTCTCGGCGCGCCAGAACCGGTCGAAGACATGGGGAAGGTCGTCCGCGGGGATACCGGATCCGGTGTCGGTCACCTCGATCACCACCGTCCCGCCGCCGGTCACGACGCTCCCGCAGACCTCCTCGGAGGCGCACGGCCCGGAAGCGTCCCGCCCCGCGACGTACGCACGCAGCGTCACCCGCCCGCCCTCCGGCGTGTGCCGTACGGCGTTGGACACCAGGTTGCCCACCGCCTGCCGCAGCCGGACCGGGTCCGCGCTCAGCGCCGGGCCCGGAGCGGGTGTCGTGACGGCGAGCGTGACGCCCGCGGTCTCCGCCCGCGCCTGGTGCGCGGCGGCGACCTGGCCCAGCAGCTCCCGGACCTCGACGGGTTCCGGGTGCAGGCGCAGCGCCCCCGCGTCGGCAGCCGCCAGGTCCTGGAGGTCGTCGATGATGTGCTGGAGCAGCACCGCCTCCTCCAGCAGCGAGGAGACGAACGCCGGGTCGGGGTCGGCCAGTCCGTCCTGGGCGGCCTCCAGCCAGCCCCGGATGTTGCTCAGCGGGGTGCGCAGCTCATGGGCGACATCGCTCACCATCGCCTTGCGCTGCTCCTCCAGCCGCGCCCGATGGGCCGACATGTCGTTGAACGCCGCGGCCAGCCGCCCGACCTCGTCGTCCCCCGACACGGGCACCGACGCCGGCTGCTCCCCGTCCCGCATCCGCTGCGCGGCGCCGGTCAGCGCGTGCAGCGGGCGTACCAGCCGGGCTCCCGCGAACACCGAAGCGCCCACCGTGAGGGCCAGCACGAGTGCCGCCGCTCCGGCGATCCTGGCGGTGTTCGCCGGGGAGAGGTCGAAGCCGGGCAGCGTCGCGCCGCCCTCGTCGCCGATGAAGAGGAGGGCGGGGGAGGCCACGTACGAACTGAGCTGCTCGCTGCGGGCCGTGCCCACACAGGACGCGATGGCCCGGTCGTTCTCCCCGGTCAGTTCCGGCATCTCGACCGAGGGCGCGGCCTGCTCCGCCGGGGCGTCGCGCGGCGCGGGCACCGGCCGCGGCACGACCGCCGCGGGTTCGCCCGGCACGGCCACCGCGGCCGGATCGCCCCAGGACAGATCGTTGTTCAGCCGTACGCCCTCGCGGCCCTGGCGCTTCAGGCAGGCGTCGGCCAGATCGGTGAGCGCGTCGAGCGCCTGGCGTTCCGAACGGGTGGGCGTGTCCAGGGCGGCGAGATCGCAGCGGGTGCCGAGGGCGCGTTCGGGGTCGTTGCCCACGATCTGCACCCGGGGGCGGCCGCTCGCGCCGACCACCACGTCCGAGGCGATCCCCGCCCGGTTCAGGCACGCCACCTGGTCGTCGGCCGTCCGCCGCAACGCCCGGCTGTCGGCCGCCGAGAGCCGGAACGGACCCACCGCCCGGGGGTCGATCCGGTCGGCGCCCGTCCCCTGCCCGTCGGTGCCGCGCGCCGCCAGAACGGTGTCCACGGACAACGGGTCGACCACCGCCGACGCCTGCGGAGGCAGTGCCGGGGCAGCCTCCCCGGTGGCGGAGTCCGCGAGCGGCTGCCGGCCCTGCGTGGTCAGGGCGACCCGGCGGCCCGACTCCCGGGCCAGCTTGCGGACCGTCGCCCCGACCCCGTCCCAGGTCGGGTTGCGGGCCGCGTACTCCAGCAGGGTGTCGTAGATCCGGGCGTCCGCGGTGAGGTTCTGCCCCTGCTCCTGTTTGATCGCGCCCGAGGTGGTCTGTACGGCGATCCAGGCGGTGGCCGCCACCGAACACGCGGCCACCAGCGCCGAGACGGCGAGCAGCCGCCCCAGAAGGCTCCGCCGCAGCGGCAGCCGGGCCCGATCCCGCCGGCCCGGCTCCCGCTCCCGGGCGCCGTGCCCGCGTGTCCTACGCACGCCGGGCCGCGGCCTTCGCCGGGTCGGTCAGTTTGTAGCCGACGCCGAAGACGGTGAGCAGCCGCTCCGGCCGCCGCGGGGCCCGTTCGATCTTCTTGCGCAGGTTCATGACGTGTACGTCGACGGTCCGGGCGCTGATGTAGCGGTCGAACCCGTGGAGTTCCTCCAGGAGCCGCTGACGGCTGAACACCCGGTCCGGTTCCGCGGCCAGGGCCGCCAGGATCCGGAACTCGCCCGGAGTGCACTCCACCGTCCGCTCACCCACCGACACCTCGTGCCGGTCCGGGTCGACCACGAGGGTGCCGACGCGCAGCGCCGGGTCCGCGGCAACCGGTTCGGGTGCGCCGGACCGCCTGGTGCGCCGCAGCAGGGTGCGGACCCGGGCCATCAGCTCGCGCGGGCTGTAGGGCTTGGTCATGTAGTCGTCGGCGCCGAGGTCGAGACCGAGGAGGAGATCGTCCTCGGTCGACCGCGCGGTCAGCATCAGCACGGGCAGTTCGCGGTCCTCGGACCGCAGCACCCGCACCACGTCCAGGCCGTCGGCCCGGGGCATCATCACATCGAGAACCAGCAGGTCGGGTTCCCGGTGCCGGACGGCGTCGAGCACGGCGAGGCCGTCGCCCACGATCCGTACGGCGTGCCCTTCCCGTTCCAGATAGCGGCGTACGAGCTCGGCCTGCTTCTCGTCGTCCTCGGCGACCATGACGTCTGCGCACACACCCCCGATCGTAGAGCGGCGGTACCGCGGTGCGAGGGCGGGGCGGGTTCCGGCCCCGCGGAAGGTGGGCCCTCGTCGTTCCCGGTTCGGACGAAAATGAGCGCGAACAGGGCCCACGCGTTCACCGAACCTCCTTATAGTGGTGCCGCGTTGATCGTATGGTCGCAACGCGCGAAGTCGCCGCCACTGGAGTCCGTACGATGACGAACCCCTCGTCCGCCACGCCCGCGTCCCCGACCGGTACCGGCGGTGGCTGTCCCGTGGGCGCAGGCACGGGCGCCGTCGCGCTCGGGGGCCCCGGCTTCGACGCCGAACCCCAGGAGCTCTACCGCTCCATGCGGCGCGAGCACGGCCCCGTCGTCCCGGTCGAGCTGCCCGGCGGCTTTCCCGCCTGGCTGGTGATCGGTTACCGGGAACTCCACCAGGTCACCAGCGAAGGGGAGTTGTACCCCCGGGACGTCTCCCTCTGGAACCAGTGGGGCAACATCCCCGCCGACTGGCCGCTGCTGCCCATGGTGGGGACCCCGATGCCGTCCATCTACTTCACCGCCGGGGCCGAGCACCGCCGCCATGTCGACATGGTCGTCCCCGCCCTCGAAGGGGCGGACCCCTTCGAAATCAGGCAGCACTGCGAGCAGTTGGCCGACCGGCTCATCGACGCCGTGTGCAGCCGGGGAACCGCCGACCTCGTCGCCGAGTACGCCGAGCCGCTGCCCGTCCTGGTGCTCGCCCGGCTCGTCGGCTTCCCCGACGACGAGGGCGCCGACATCGCGCGCGTGCTCAAGGACCTCGCCGACGGCGGCCCCGACGCACAGAAGGCGCACCAGCGGTTCGGCGAGCACATGCGGCGGCTCGTCGCGGACAAACGGGCCCGGCCCGGCGGCGACGTGACCTCGCGGATGCTGGCCCACCCGGGGCCGTTCACCGACGAGGAGTACGCGCTCGACCTGATGGCCGTCACGGCCGCAGGACACCTGACCACCGCCGACTGGATCAGCAACTCCACCCGGCTGATGCTCACCGAGGACCAGTTCGCCGACGCGCTGTCCGGCGGCCGGCACAGCGTCGCCGAGGCCATGAACGAAGTGCTCTGGGAGGACGGCCCCACCCAGATCCTGGCCGGTCGCTGGGCCGCGCGTGACACCCGGCTCGGCGGCCGGAGCATCGCCCGCGGCGACATGCTCCTGCTCGGCCTGGGCGCCGCCAACGCCGACCCCCACATCCGGCAGCAGGTCACCGCCTCCGCCGTCCGCTCCGGTCAGGGCGGCAACAGCGCCCACCTGGCGTTCAGCCACGGCGAGTACCGCTGCCCCTTCCCCGCCCAGGAGATCGCCGAGATCATCGCCCGTACCGGCATCGAAGTGCTGCTCGACCGGCTGCCCGATCTCGAACTGGCCGTCCCCGCCACCGACCTGGTCCGCCGGCCGTCCGCCTTCCTGCGCGGCACGACCGCGCTGCCCGTTCGCTTCACCCCCGTACGCACGACAGGAGACGCGTTGTGAACTGCCCGCACGCCGAAGCCGGCCGGAACGCCGGGGTCATCACGATCGACCCCATGGTCCAGGACCTGGACGGTGAGACCGTACGGCTGCGCGACGCCGGGGTCCTCGCCCGGATCGACCTGCTCGGCGTCCCGGCCTGGACGGTCACCCGGCACGCCGAGGCACGCCAACTCCTCGTCGATCCGCGGCTGGTGAAGGACATCGACGCCTGGGGCCTGTGGCAGAGCGGAGTGGTGACACGTGCCTGGCCGCTGATCGGCATGATCGACGCCGGGCGCTCCATGTTCACCGTCGACGGGGCCGAGCACCGGCGGCTGCGCACCAAGACCTCGCAGGCGCTGACCCCCGCCGCCTGGAGGCGATCCGTCCGGACATCGAGAAGTTCACCGACGAACTGCTGGACGCCCTCGACGCCGCACGCGACGAGGACGGGGTCGTCGACCTGAAGGCCGTCTTCGCCCAGCCGCTGCCGATGAAGGTCGTCGGCATGCTGATGGGCGTCGACGAGTCCCAGCACCCCATGCTCACCCGGCAGTACAAGGCGTTCTTCTCCATGCTCACCCCGCAGGACGAACGCCTCGCCCTGCTGGCCGATTTGGACGTCTTCTACACCGACCTCGTACGGGAGAGGGCCGCCCGGCCCGCGGACGACCTCACCAGCGCGCTGATCCTGGCCGAGGAGGGCGGCGAACCGCTCACCGAGGAGGAGGTGGTGGGCAACCTGAAGGCCATGGTCGCCGCCGGACACGAGACCACCATCGGACTCGTCCTCAACGCCGTCCGCGCCCTCCTCGCCCACCCCGACCAGCTGCGCCTGGTGCTGGACGGGGAGGTCGGCTGGGACGCGGTGGTCGAGGAGACGCTGCGCTGGGACACCCCCACCACCCACCTCCTGATGCGGTTCGCCACCGAGGACATAGCCGTCGGCGACGAAGTGATCCGCAAGGGCGAGGGCGTCGTCATCTCCTACCGGGCCATCGGCCGGGACTTCGAGCAGCACGGCCCCGACGCCGACGCCTTCGACATCACCCGGCCCACCCGCAACCGCCACATGACCTTCGGCCACGGCCCGCACATCTGCCCCGGCGCGGCCCTCTCGCGCGTCGAGGCGGGTATCGCGCTGCCCGCCCTGTTCGCGCGCTTCCCCGGACTCCGCCTCGCCGTCCCGGACGAGGAGATCACCAAGCTTCCCGTGATGACGCAGAACGACCTGGCCGCCTTCCCCGTCCTCCTGGGCTGACGCCGCGAGGGGCGGGGCCCGGCAAGATCCTGGTTGCCGAAGATTCAACCGTGGTAACTTCGCGTTCAGCCATGTGAGTTGGACCGACTCGGCGGGGGGATGGTCGGCGATGAACGCTGTCCCGCACGGGCGCCCGGGACCGGACCTGGTGCAGATCCTGGTCGATGCGCTCACTCTGCTCGACTGCGTCAAGGACCGCGGTCAGCGCTACGAGTTCGTGGACGTCGTGGCGTACCGGCTCGACATCGAACTGACCTACCCGGACACCACTCCCCGCATCGACATGACGCATGTGGTCCGCAAGGTGATCCACCGCCCCGGCGGCCCCGAGGCGCTGATCTACGCGGTCCGCGCCGTCTCCGGCAAGGACGACGCCGACCGGATCGCCGCCGAGGCGGGCATCCGGACCGACGGCGAGCGGCCGGGCGTCTGGCCCGCGCCCGTCTTCGCCGACGACATCGCCCGCCAGGCGCGCCGGCTGCTCGGGGAGACGACGGACATCGACCCCGGACGGCTGCGCGCCCTCCTCGCCGAGGAGCTGCCCGGGGAGCTGCCCGGCCACGGGGCACCGGCCGAACTCTTCGACCACGCACTGGACATGACCGCATGCGCCGACGGTCTTCCGGCCGCTGTCGTGCTGGTCGAGGTGGCCGCGGCCCTCTCGGCGAAGCACGGCGCACCGTTGCGGGTGTGGTCGGACCGGTGGGCCGCGGGAGACCCCACGGCGCTGGCCGGCGACGCCCGCGCGCCCGTCCCCGGGGCGGCCGAGGCGCTCGCCGGCTGCCGGGAGCGCCTGAACCACCCCGCCGCCCCCGACCCGACCGTGCCCCGCTGCCTCGTCGTGATGGTCGACCCGGCCCGGGACGGTTCACCGGACGTCTTCGTCCGGCACTGGATCAACAAGGTCCCCGGCTACTGGCGGCCGGAGCCGGGCTCCGTGGAGACCGCCACTCTGGAGACCCTGGCCACAGCGGTCGAACGCGCCGTCGACCGGGGCGAGTCGCTGTGGGCCGAGCGCACCGCGGCCGGCGCGGGCCCCGTCCACATCGAGTTCCTCCTGCCCTTCGACCTGCTCAACCACGACATGGCCCGCCTGGAGCTGGGTACCCGGACCCCGAGGTCGTGGCCGATCGGGATGCGCTACCGGGTCCATCTGCGCAGCCTGGACCGGATGCGCGGAGACGCCGGGCAACTGCGCCGCTGGCAGGCCCGCTGGGACCGGCTGCGGACCGCGCCCGCCCCGGCCGCCCACCGGTGGAAGGCGGCCGACCGGGGCGGATTCGAACGCTGGCGGGCGCAGCTCGCGGGCGACGAGTCGCTCACCGCGGTCATCCTCGACGAGCCCCCCGTCCAGGGGCACGGCCTGGAGGCACTCCAGACCGCCGTCGTCGAGGGCATCGGCCTCGCCGCCTGGGACCGCAGGCTGAAGAGCACGTCACAGTCCAGCGAGCTCCTCACGCTGCTCCTGGGCCACTCGTACGCACAACTGCCCGAAACGGTGAACAGGTTGAGGGTCGGAGCGGAGATCGAGGAGGACGGTCCGCTGTGGCTGGGCCGGCACATCGCCTTTCTCTGGGACGATCCTCACCGACTGGTCGATCGTGAGGAGTTGCTGTCGGCATGACCGGAGAGACCTCTGCCGCCCCACCGTCGCCGCCGCCCCCGTGGTGGGTCTTCCACGCGACCGGCAAGGCGCCCGGAGGCGAGCCGCCGGAGCTGCCCGCGCCGCCGCCCTGGCGCACCTTCCCCGGCGGGCCCCTCCAACCGCCCCCGCCCGACGACGACCGAGCCGCCGAACGCCGCCTCGGCCGGGTCCAGGACGGCCCGCAACTGCGCCGTGAGGAGATCGACGCGGTCAACGCGGCCCTGCTGCTGCGCCGCCCGCTGCTCATCACCGGCCCACCGGGCGTCGGCAAGTCCACCCTCGCCTATCTGATCGCCCGTGAGCTGGGGCTCGGCCGGGTCCTGGCGTGGAGCGTCGTCAGCCGCAGTACGCTCAAGGACGGCCTCTACGCGTACGACGCGATCGGCCGTGCCCAGGCCATCGCGGCCTGGCGGGCCGGCGACACCGGAACCCGGCCCGACACCGGAACCCGGCCCGACACCGGAACCCGGCCCGACACCGGAACCCGGCCCGACAACGGAACCCGGCCCGACAACGGAACCCGGCCGGACACCGACCCGGTGTCCGGCGAAAGGCCGCCCGCGCTCGGCGACTTCGTCACCCTCGGCCCGCTCGGCACCGCGCTGCTCCCCTACGAGCGCCCCCGGGTGCTCCTCGTCGACGAGTTGGACAAGAGCGACATCGACCTGCCCAACGACCTCCTGCACGTCCTGGAGAACGGCAGCTACGAGATCCCCGAACTCGTCCGCGGCAACGAGGAGTCGGCGACCGTGTTCACCGACGACCCACGCGGCACGGCGGGCGTCGAGGGCGGCCGGGTCGAGTGCGCGCAGTTCCCCGTCGTGATCATCACGAGCAACGGCGAACGGGAGTTCCCCGCAGCGTTCCGTCGCCGCTGCCTGCCGCTGGAGATGGAGCCGCCGGGCCGCGAGCAGCTGATCGGGATCGTGGTCAGCCATCTGCGACAGCGCCCGGAGGGCGTCGAGGCGCTGGTGGACGAGTTCGAGAACCGGCTGCGCGGCGGCGGCACCCAGTCGATCGACCAGTTGCTCAACGCCGTCCAGCTGACCACCGCGGGCGGTTTTCAAGCGGATGCCGACGGGCGTAAACTCCTCGAGATGCTCCTCCGAGACCTCTCGAAGGGCCGCTGATGAACGGCTTGCCCAGGGAGCGTGCTCCGGACGCCGCGTCCGGGTCGGCCGCCTCCCCGACCGTGCCACCGCCGACCGGTCCGAGGACGACAGCCCGTACGACCCGAGCGGGGCCGACTGGACGGGGCTCGCCGACGCCGCCTGGCTCGCCGCCGCCCGGATCGGCGCCGACCGCGCCACCGGGCCCGAGCCGGACGAGCAGGCCCACGCCGAAGAGCACCCCGACACGCCCGGACCCCTGCTCGAAGCGGTTCCCGACCCGCCCACCCGGCCCGAGCCCGACATCGTGCCCGGGGTCACCGGGCTGCCGGGGGCACCGGCGTACGAAAGGGAGATCCTGACCTCTGTGGAGCGCACCCGAACCGGCCCCGCCCGGCTCCCCGGGCGCGGTCCCCGCACCGTGCGCAGGGGCCCCGCACTGCTGGCCCGGTCCCTGCGCGGGCTGGGCCGCAGGGTGCCCACCGGTGGCCGGAGCGCGCTCGACGAGGAGAGCACCGCCGAGCACGGGCTCACCGACGGGCTGTGGGTTCCCTACTTCCTCCCCGACCGCGAGCGCGCCTTCGACCTGGTGCTCCTCGTCGACCGCGCCCCCACCATGCCGCCGTGGCGGGGCACCGTCCGGCAGATCGCCGACGAGGCCGCCCACAGCGGGGCCTTCCGGGATGTCCGCACGGTCGGGGTGACGCTCCCGGCAGGAGCCGGCGAACCCGCGCTGCGCTGGCCCGGCGGGCGCGACGGCGACCCCGCCGAACTGATCGACGGCCGCAGCTCCAGGCTCTTCCTCGTCGTCACGGACGGACTCGCCCACGGCTGGGCGGGCGCCGGAGCCGACCGGTTACTGGAACGGCTCGCCTCGGGCGGGCCCACCGCGCTCGTCCACCTCCTGCCGCCCTATCTGCGCCACCGGTCCTCGCTGTTCCCCTTCCGCGCCCAACTGGACGCCGGGGGTTCGGCGCGCCGAACCGGCGTTTCCAGTGCCGCCCGCCCCTCGGCGCCCACGACCCCGTCCGGCCGCTGCCCGAACCGGACGACGAGACCGTGCCCGTACCGGTGCTCAGCGTGCGCCCCGGCTCCTTCCGCGCCTGGGCGGACCTGGTGACCGGCGAACGCGGGGTGCGACGGATGCTGCCGGTCGTCCTGGCGGGCGCCATGGCCAAGGGAGCCTCCGCCCCCGGGCTGCGACGCCCGGTCGTCGACGGCCCCCGTGCGGCGGCCGCCGCCGTACGCAGGTTCCGATCACTGGCCAGCCCGTTGGCCCGGCAGCTCGCCGGGCTGCTGGCCCTCGCCCCGATGGACTTCGCCGTCATCGAGGAGCTGCGCGACCTGGCGCTGCCGGAGGCCGGTCCGGAGCACCTCGCCGAGGTCATGATGGGCGGGCTGATCGACTGGGACACCGGTACACAGGACGGTCCGGACTTCGCCGACGGCGTACGCGAAGCACTCCTGGCCGTCAGCACCCGGACCCAACTCGCCCGTACGGTCAACCTGCTGGCGGAGCTGCGGACGGGGCAGGGCCACGGCGCGCGGCTCCGCGCCGCGCTCCACGACCCGGTACGCACCGCCCTGCCCGGCACGGAGCCCGGCGCCCGCCCCTGGCTCAGGATCGAACTGGCGGTCCTCCGGGCGCTGGCAGGCCCGTACGCCGGACGGGCCGCCCGGGTGGCCACCCGTCTGACGGGCCCTTCGGGCGACCCCCCTGCCCGGCCGGGTGAGACGCGTGCGAAACCGATGAAAGACATCCCGAATTGGGAAAAGCTGCTACCGGACAGCGTCGTTTCACCAGGAGGATCCGTGCCGCCCACGACACCCACAGCAGCTGACACCTCGGTACCAGCTGACGACCCAGCCCGGAGGGCTCGCGAGGAGATGAAAGCCACCGCGCCGGAAGCACCCTTCGTCCGTTCGGGCCAGCCGAAGATCATGGGCAACGTGCCGCCCAAGAACCCCAACTTCACCGGCCGCGAGTCCCTTCTCGCCGCCGTGGAGCGGCAACTGGCCGAGGACGAGACGACGGCGGTCCTCCCGCACGCTCTGCACGGCCTCGGCGGCGTGGGCAAATCGCAGATCGCGGTGGAGTACGTCTACCGCCACAGCGGCGACTACAACGTCATCTGGTGGATCCCCGCCGAACAGGAGAGCCTGATCCTGGCCGCGCTCGCCGAACTGGCGGCGGGCCTCGGCCTGGAGGTCGGCCCGCAGGCGAACACCGCCGTGCCCGCCGTCCGCGAGGCCCTGCGCACCGGCAAGCCCTTCGACAACTGGCTGCTCGTCTTCGACAACGCCGAGGACATCGACGCGGTGCGCTCGTACTTCCCCAACGGCGGCCCGGGGAAGATCATCGTCACCTCGCGCAACCGGGAGTGGGAACGGGTCGCGACACCCCTCAGCGTCGACGTCTTCGACCGCGAGGAGAGCATCGCCCTGCTCCAGCGCCGCGCCCGGGGCCTGAGCACCGAGGACGCGGGCCGGCTCGCCGAGGCGCTCGGCGATCTGCCGCTGGCCGTCGAGCAGGCAGGAGCCTGGCACGCGGCCACCGGCATGCCGGTCGAGGAGTACCTCCAGCTGCTGGACGAGCGGCGCCCCGAGATCCTCGAACTGGCCCCGTCCCCGGACTACCCCGTGCCCGTCGCCGCGGTCTGGGACATCTCGCTCGGCAGGCTCTCCGCCGAGAACCCGGCCGCCCGTCAACTCCTGCAGATCTGTGCCTGTATGGCACCCGAGCCCATTCCGCTGAACATGCTCCGCGGCGGCCGCAACGTCCAGATCACCCCTGAGCTGGACCCCGTGCTCCGCGATCCGCTGCTGCTCGCCCGCGCCACCCGCGACCTGAGCAAGCTCTCGCTGGTCCGGCTCGACCACAAGGCCGGCACGCTCCAGATGCACCGGCTCATGCAGAACGTGATCGTCTCCCGGCTGGATCCGGAGGAGCGGGAGGCGATGCGCAACGCTGCCCACCTGCTCCTCACCACGGCCAAACCCGGGCTGCCCGCCTCGCCGGAGCAGTGGTCCGCCTACCTCGGACTGCTGCCCCACGTGATCGCCTCGGAGGCTGTCGCCAGTTCCGACGGCTGGGTGCGGGACCTGGTGTTCGACATGGTCACCTTCCTCTACTACTGGGGCGCCCACGAGGCGGGCGAGGACCTGACCCGGCAGGCGTGGGAGGCCTGGAGCGCGCAGTCGGCCGGGGAGGACCTGCATGTCATCCGGATCACCAAGATGCTCGGCTTCTACCTCCAGCACCTCGGCCGGATCCCCGAGGCCGCGGCCCTGAGCGAGCAGGCCATGGAGGTCTCGCGCACCGCGCCGATCCCGGAGGAGGAGCTCATCGACTCCATGCTGCAGATGGCCGGTTCGCTGCGCTACCGGGGCGACTTCCACGCTGCCCGGGAGGTGAGTGCCGAGGCCTTCGAGCGGGCGAGCGACCTCTACGGTCCGGAGGACCCGACGACGCTGAACGCGGCCCACAGCTACGGCGTCTCGCTGCGGGTCAACGGCGACTTCCGTCGGGCGCTGGAGATCGACGAAGAGACGTCCAGGCAACGCCAGTTGCTCTACGGTCCGACCAGCGGCCTCACCCTCAACACCCTGAGCGCCCTCGCGGCGGACACACGCGAGGCGGGTGACTTCCCCAGGGCCCGGGCCCTGCAGGAGACGACGTACCAGACCTACCGGACCCACTTCGGCCCCACCAACGCGGCGACGATCCGGGCCGCCCTGAATCTCGCGATCTGCCGACGCCGGGCCGGACACCTGGAGGAGGCGGAGGAGCTGGTCGAGGAGATCCTGGAGCGCTTCACCACCCGGTACGGCGCGGAGTACCCGGAGACCCTGGGCGCGGCTCTGGCGGCGGTCGTCGACCGCAGGATCGCGGGCAGGCTGGAGGACTCCCGGCGCCTCGGCCGGCAGATCCTCGACCACTACCGGGACATCTTCGGCGAGCACCACCCGTACACCCTGTGCGCCATGGTCAACGTGGCCGCCACGCTGCGGGCCCTCGGCGAGGTGGAGGAGGCCGAGCAGCTGGACACGGTCGCGGGGGAGCGCCTCCGGGCGGATCTGGGGGCGCGGCACGTCTACTCGCTGGCCGCCGCACTGGGCCGGGCCAACGACCATTACGCCCGGCTCGACTTCGCCGGCGCCCTGGAGGTCGACAGCGCCACGCTGCCCCTGCTCACCGAGGCGGTCGGAGAGGACCACCCCTTCACCCTCGTCTGCGTCGCGAACCTCTCCCTGGACCATCGCGGACTCGGCCGCTCGGCGGAGGCGGACCGGCTCAACACCCAGGCGGTGGAAGGTCTGACGCGGGTTCTGGGGGAGGAGCACCCGTGGCGGACCTCGGCCCGGCTGCACCAGCGCATCGAGTACGACCCGACGGTGATCCCGTTGTGAGACGACGGAGCGGTACGGGAGCGGTGCCGGGGGACCGCTGACGGGAAACGTGTGACGGGTGCGGCCGGCGGGAATGTCACGGACGGGGGGGCGACGCATGACGACGGTCATATTCATTCACGGCACGGGGGTGCGGCCACCGCACACCGGGGCCCTGAACGCACGGATCACGGCCTCTCTGGCCGAGGTCGCCCCGGGCGTGCGGGTCGTGCCGCTCGACTGGGGCGAGCCGTACGGTGCCCGGCTCGCCGCGGGCGGGGCCAGCATTCCGCCGGACCGGGCCGCAGCCACCGAACGGGACGCGGAGAGCGAGGAGGACGACGAGACCGCCGCCTGGGAACGCCTGTACCGGGACCCGGAGGCGGAGCTCGTCCTCGCCGCCACGCGCGGCACCTCCGGGGCGATACCCCCGGGTGCCGCCTTCCCGGACGAGGAGTTCCGGGAACGGCTCGTGGCCTTGGCCGCCCGGGGCGAGAGCGTCGCCCCGGAGCTGGGCCCCGGCCTCGGAGGGCGGGCCGCCGCCCTTGCCCGCAGTCCGCTGCTCACTCCGGCCGCCGAAGCCCTGGACCGCGAGGAGCTGGCGCCGCTGCTGGCCCGTGCGCTGGCCGCCGCCGTGATCGGGGCGGCCCTGGCGGAGGACGCGCCCGTCCTCTGCGACGGCGCGACCCGCGACGCGGCCGTGGACCGGATCGCCCGGGAGCTCGGCGCCACCGCGCCCGGCTCCACCCGGGGGCCGGTGGGCCGGCTGATCGGCCGCCCCGTGCTGCGGCTGGGCTCCCGCTACGCGGTCCGCCGCCGACGAGCCCTTACCGAGGCCGCCCACCCGGCGGCGGGCGACGTGCTCACGTTCCTCGTACGCGGTGGGCCCCTGCGCACCGCCCTGCGCGAGCTGGTCGCCGCCGTGGAGCCGCCCGTCGTCCTCCTCGGCCACAGCCTCGGCGGGATCATCGCCCTCGACACCCTGATCGAGTCCCCGCTGCCCGGCGTCCGGCTGCTGGTCACGGTGGGCTCGCAGGGGCCGTTCCTGTACGAGACGGGGGCGCTGCCCCACCTCGACCACCCGGAACCGCTGCCCGCCCATGTCCCCGGCTGGCTGAACATCCACGACCGCCGCGATCTGCTCGGCTTCGCCGCCGCACCGGTGTTCCCCGGCCGGGCCGAGGACATCGCGACGGACAACCGGCAGCCGTTCCCCGTCGCCCACAGCGCCTACTGGAGCGACCCGGCCGTCTACCGCGCCATCGCGGAACGGCTGCCGTGAGCGCCGATGCCGTCCCCGCGGCTGCCGCGGGCGCGGGCACCGTCGACCCGGCACGGGTGGTGGCGCTCGTCGTCGGCGTCGAGCGCTATGCCGCGGGGCCCCGCTGGACGCTTCCGGGTCCGGTCCGCGACGCCCTGCGCTTCCGGGACTGGCTGCGGTCCACGGGCGTGCCGGACGCCAACATCCTGCTGCATCTCGCCCCCGCGCCGGGCCAGGACGCGGTCGCCGGACACCGCGACGCCGACCACGAGACCCTGCGGCGGGTCCTCGTCCAGGAACTGCCCGCCCGGCAGGGGGACGTGCTCTGGATCTGGTGGGGCGGGCACGGCGTCCTGGACCGGGACGAACACTTGCGGCTCTACTGCGCCGACGCCACGGACGTCGACCGGCGCAACATCGACCTGGAGTCGGCCCGCCGCAGGCTGAGCAGTGACGTCCTGCCCGGCTTCACGGAGCAGCACTGGGTCGTCGACGCCTGCCAGACCTTCGAGGAACGCCACCGCCAGGCCGTCACGATCCCGGACGGCAGTCTCCCCGCCGGGCAACGCCTGCGGGTCCACCGGCAGAACGTCCTGCTGGCCGCCGACCGGGGGCAGCGCGCGGCCAACGACCCCGTGGGCGGCCATGGTGTCTTCTCGGACATCCTCCTGCACGAGCTGGCCGCCCTGCCCGGCGGCCCGGCCCCCGACCCGGAAGCACTCTTCGCCGCAGTCCGGGGCCGGTTCGACCGGCTGGGCGCCGACGGAAGTCCCACCCAGCTGCCCACACTCCACCTGTACCGTCCCGGACACGCGGAACACCGGCCCGCCCCTCCTGCGCCGGCCGCGCCACGGAACGCGGGCGGCCCCGGGCGGGGCGTGGCGGGCGGCGGACTTGCCCGGGTGCTCGACGCGCTCCTCGCCTATCCGCTGATGAGCGACCGTGACGAACGCCAGACGATGGTCGCGGAGCTGGACCCCGTCCTGGTGGCCCGGATGCCGCGGCACGCGGTGCCCCGTACGGACGTCCTGGGCATCCTGCGGACGCTGCGAAGGCACCCGGAAGGCCCCTGGGACCTCTACCGGGCCGTCACCCTGCTCGACGACGACCCGGACCGGGCCGACGAACTGGAGGAAGCTCTGAGGGAGTTCCTGGCCGAGAACCGACCGGCTCCCTGATCGCACGGCGTGATCGCACGGGTTTCCGGAAGGCAGCCCATTCGTCATGATGGGAAGGGACGGGTGGCATCGTGTGCCGCCGGATCGAAGGGGGAACAGGCCTTGCAGCAGACGCCATCGGTCGGGGATCCGGCCGACTACCTGGAGTCCGATGTCGCGGACCTCGCGGAGGTGGGCGTCGCCGCCGTGCGCGATCTCGCTCCCGCGCCCGGACAGCGTCTGCTGGAGGAGATCCGAAGAGCGCGCACCAGCACGCTGTCCGAACCTCCCACCGCGCGCGCCGACTGAGCGCCGCCCGCGCGGCCCGCCCGGGAGAGACCTCGCGGGGTTACGTCAGAACCACGACAGAGGAGCGCGGGTGTACCGACCGACGCGGATGCCCGGCCGATGGTTCGACGAACTCGCCTCCGGTGGCGGGTCGGTGGAGGCCATCGGCTTCCTCGCGCGGGGCGAGCGGTCCCGACGCCTCCTTCTGATCAGCGAGTTGCTGAGCCGACTGGAGGAGCGGCCCTTCCTGCTCGGCCCCGCCGACCTCGGTGCCGTCTGGGGGGCCGTGGAGCAGGCCGAGGCGCGGCAGCCCGGCTGCGTCGAGGAGTTGCTGCTCAGCCCGCAGGTGGGCAGCTGGCTCGCTCACACGCTGCGCCGCCTGCACGGCACCTCCGTCGGCTCGCCGCTCTGGGTGGACGCCGGGCACCTGGCCGCCGTCGCTCTGGTGGCCGCGCTGCGCGCCGGTACGGACGCCGATCTCGTCGTGCCCGCCAGGGAAGGCGCGGTCCCCCTGCCGACGCTCGGCCTCGCCCGGCTGCCGGGCATCCCGCTGCTGGGCTTCCAGCCGGTCCACGCGCGGGTGAGGAAAGGGGAGTTGCTGCTCACCGCGGCCGTGCCGGGCACCGGGGCGACCGCCCTGACCCTGCGCCCGCTCACCGCACCGCAGAGCGCCGTATGGTGGCCGACGCACCGGCTGCCGGTCCGGCAGGGCGGCCCCGAGGTCGCCCTCGACGACACCGACCCCTACCGCGACCTCGACCGCCCGATCCCGCCCCGCCGGCTCACCTCGCGTGAACTCACGACCTGGCAGCGGCTGTTCGCCGAAGCGGTCGCGCTGCTCGGCCCCGGCCCGGCCCCTGCGCCCGGCTCCGATGCCAGGCCTGATTCCGGCGGCCCCGGCACGCTCCGCCCCGAGGAGATCAGGCGCATCGTGCCCTGGCCCGGGCGGTTGCCGACCGGCCCCGTCGAGGGGATCAGCGCCTCCACCGCGGACGCTTTCGGTTCCATGGTGGTGGCCGAGCCGCCGGACGGGGCGGCCCTCGCCGAGGCGATGGTCCACGAGTTCCAGCACAGCAAACTCGGCGCGCTGCTCCACCTCTTCGCGATGCTGGACGACGACCGCACCGAGGAGCACTACGCCCCGTGGCGCCCGGACCCGCGCCATCTGCCGGGCCTCCTCCACGGGGCGTACGCCTTCGTCGGCGTCGCCGGATTCTGGCGGGACCGGATCGGGGACCGGGCCGCCGATCCGCTGGACCTGGCTCCCTTCCGGTTCGCGCTCCGCCGCCTCCAGACCCGTACGGTCCTGCGGACCCTCGCGACCCGCGCGACGCTCACCGGACCCGGCCGCCGGCTGGTCGCCGGCCTCACCCGCACCGTCGACACGTGGCTGCGCGAGCCGGTGGACGGGCAGGCGGTGGCGCGGGCCCGTGCGGCGGCGGCCGGTCACCGGGCCGAGTGGCGGCTGCGCCATCTGCGGTGCGCGGACGAGGAGCGCGCCGGTCTCGCGGCGGCGGTGCGCTCCGGGACGCCGCTCCCGCCTCCCCGGCAGCCCCGGCTCGTCCCGGCCGCGGAGCGCACCCACTGGCGTGACGTACGGGGCGCGCTCTACCTCCGCCCGGACACCGCGACGGACCCGGCGCCGGACACCGCACCGGGCCGGGCCGACATCCTGCTGGTCCACGGTGAGGCCGCGTCGGCACGGGAGGCGTACCGGGAGCAGGCGGCGGCCACCCCGGGGGACCCGCATCTGCTGGCCGGCTGGCTGCTCGCGCACACGGCGCTCCACCCAGGGCACCGGAGGCTCCTCGCCCGTCCGGAGCGGTTCGCCGCCGCCGTCGAGAAGGACGGGCCGGAGATGTGGGAGCGCGCGGCGCACCGGCTCGCGTCCCCGGGATCACCCGTCTGACCAGCACCGGGCCGTTGGGGAGGGGGTCGGGGACGTGCCCCGCCGAGGCCGTCACGCGTGAGGCGCGTCACTCTGCGTGAAATTCTCGGCATACATTGCGCCGGACTGGGGAGGGGTCCAGGCCGCTGGTGCGCCGGATGTCGGCCCGCCATGCGTACGCCCCGGCCGAAACCGGAGGGGGCATTTCAGGCACGGAAGGCGAAAAACGACATGTCGGCGCTCAGCACCATCCACATCGACGGCGTCTGGCGGGCCGCCGAATCCGGCGCGACCCGCGAGGTCCTCGATCCTGCCGACGCCACGGTCCTGGCCGTCGTCGCGGAGGGCGGCGTGGCGGACACCGACGCGGCGATCGCGGCGGCACGGCGCGCCTTCGACGACGGCCCCTGGCCGCACCGGCCCGTCGCCGAGCGGGCCGCGCTGCTGCGCCGGGTCGCCGAGCTCCTCCAGCGGGACCGCGAGGAGATCGCGATCACCGAGAGCCGCGACACCGGCAAGACCCTGGAGGAGGGCCGGGTCGACGTCGACGATGTCACCAATGCCTTCCGCTACTTCGCCGACCTCGTGATGAACGAGAGCGGCGGCCGGGTCGTCGACGCGGGCGACCCCGACGTCCACAGCATCGTCGTCCACGAGCCCGTCGGCGTCTGCGCCCTCATCGCGCCGTGGAACTACCCCCTCCTCCAGGCCAGCTGGAAGATCGCCCCGGCCCTCGCCGCGGGCAACACCTTCGTGCTCAAGCCCAGCGAGGTCACCCCGCTCTCCACCGTCCACCTGCTCAAGCTGCTCGCCGAGGCCGGGCTCCCCGACGGGGCCGCCAACCTCGTCACCGGCGCGGGCGACCCGGTGGGCGCCCGGCTCTCCGAGCACCCGGACGTCGACCTGGTCTCCTTCACCGGCGGCCTCGCCAGCGGTACGAAGGTGGCCCAGGCCGCCGCGCCGACCGTGAAGAAGGTGGCTCTGGAGCTCGGCGGCAAGAACCCCAACGTGGTCTTCGCCGACGCCTGCGCCACCGACGAGGGCTTCGACACCGCCGTCGACCAGGCCCTGAACGCCGCGTTCTTCCACAGCGGACAGGTCTGCTCCGCCGGCGCCCGCCTGATCGTCCAGGACTCCATCAGCGAGCGCTTCGTGACCGAGCTGGCCCGCCGCGCCGACGCCGTCCGCCTCGGCCGGGGCACCCTGGACGGCGTCGAGTGCGGCCCCCTCGTCTCCGCCCAGCAGCTCGCCAAGGTCGAGGCGTACGTCGCCTCCGCCCGCGAGGAGGGCGCCGTCGTCCGGGCCGGCGGCGAACGGCCCAAGCCCAGCGACGTACTTCCCGAGGGCGGCTACTTCTACCGGCCGACCGTCCTCGACGGCTGCCACCGCGAGATGACGGTGGTCCGCGAGGAGACCTTCGGCCCGATTCTCACCGTCGAGACCTTCCGTACCGAGGAAGAGGCCATCACGCTGGCCAACGACACCGACTACGGGCTGGCCGGCGCCGTCTGGACGACCGACGCCGGCCGCGCCCGCCGGGTCGCCGGACGGCTGCGCCACGGCACCGTCTGGATCAACGACTACCACCCCTACCTCCCGCAGGCCGAGTGGGGCGGCTTCGGGAAGTCCGGCACCGGACGGGAGCTCGGCCCGACCGGCCTCGCCGAGTACCGCGAGTCCAAGCACATCTACCAGAACCTCAACCCGCGCCCCCAGCGCTGGTTCGCCGGCTGACGCCTGCGGGGGCCGAGCCGTAACCGCCCGGCCCCGCCCGGCTGTTCGCAGCACCACGCACACGCACGAACCTTGCAGAAGGAGCAGTGACCGATGCCTTCCACCCCCGCAGCACCGCAGTCCCCGACCCCGAAGGCCCCGTGGCCGACTACGTGATCGTCGGCGGCGGCACCGCCGGATCGGTCATCGCCTCCCGGCTCACCGAGGACCCGGACGTCACCGTCACGGTCATCGAGGGCGGCCCCACCGACATCGACCGCGACGACGTGCTCACCCTGCGCCGCTGGCTCGGCCTCCTCGGCGGCGACCTCGACTACGACTACCCGACCACCGAACAGCCGCGCGGCAACAGCCACATCCGGCACAGCCGCGCCCGGGTGCTGGGCGGCTGCTCCTCGCACAACACGCTCATCAGCTTCAAGCCGCTGCCCGGCGACTGGGACGAGTGGGCCGAGGCGGGCGCCGAGGGCTGGGACGCCGCCGCGATGGACCCCTACTTCGCCAAGCTGCGCAACAACATCGTCCCGGTCGACGAGAAGGACCGCAACGCCATCGCCCGCGACTTCGTCGACGCCGCCCAGGAGGCGGCCGGAGTCCCGCGCGTGGACAGCTTCAACAGCAAGCCGTTCCACGAGGGCGCCGGCTTCTTCGACCTCGCCTACCACCCCGAGAACAACAAGCGCTCCTCCGCGTCGGTGGCCTACCTCCACCCGCACATCGAAGCCGGCGACCGCCCCAACCTCCGCATCCTGCTGGAGACCTGGGCCTACCGCCTGGAGTTCGACGGCACCCGCGCCACCGGCGTCCACGTCCGCGCCAAGGGCGGCGAGGAGATCCTGCTGCGCGCCGCCCGCGAGGTCATCGTCTGCGCGGGCGCGGTCGACACGCCCCGGCTGCTGATGCACTCCGGGATCGGTCCGCGCGAGGACCTGACCGCCCTCGGTATCGACGTCCGCCACGACCTCCCGGGCGTCGGCGAGAACCTGCTCGACCACCCCGAGTCCGTCATCGTCTGGGAGACCGACGGGCCCATCCCGGAGAACTCCGCGATGGACTCCGACGCGGGACTCTTCGTCCGCCGCGACCCCGGATCCCGGGGCCCGGACCTGATGTTCCACTTCTACCAGATCCCCTTCACCGACAACCCGGAGCGGCTCGGCTACGAGAAGCCCGAGCACGGCGTGTCGATGACCCCGAACATCCCCAAGCCGCGCAGCCGGGGCCGCCTCTACCTCACGAGCGCCGACCCCGAGGTCAAGCCGGCCCTGGACTTCCGCTACTTCACCGACGAGGACGACTACGACGGCCGCACCCTGGTCGACGGCATCAAGCTCGCACGGGAGATCGCCCGCACCGAGCCGCTGGCCCACTGGCTCAAGCGCGAGGTCTGCCCCGGCCCCGAGGTCACATCGGACGAGGACATCAGCGAGTACGCCCGCAAGGTCGCCCACACCGTCTACCACCCGGCGGGCACCTGCCGGATGGGCTCCACCGACGACCACGAGGCCGTCGTGGACCCGCAGTTGCGCATCCGCGGCCTTCAGGGCATCCGGATCGCCGACGCGTCCGTCTTCCCGACCATGCCGGCCGTCAACCCGATGATCGGCGTCCTGATGGTCGGCGAGAAGTGCGCCGAACTCCTCGCGGACCAGGCGCGCGGGACCGCGCCGGCCGCCGGAACCAGCACCAGCACCGGAGGCGATGCCCGATGACCGGAACCGAGACCCTCAAGGCCACCGAGCCCACCGGCAACACCGGAGCCACCGGAACCGACGAGACCCCGGTGTTCTCCGTACGCAACCTCTGGAAGGTCTTCGGGCCGAAGGGCGACCGGATCCCCGGCAGCGAGCACGCCGCGCTCCCGCCCGCCGAACTGCGCGAGGCCACCGGCTGCACCGCCGCCGTCCGTGACGTCTCCTTCGACGTCCGCAAGGGCGAGGTGTTCGTCGTCATGGGCCTGTCGGGCTCCGGCAAGTCGACCCTCGTACGCTGTCTGACCCGGCTGATCGAGCCCACCAGCGGGACCCTCGCCATCGACGGCGAGGACGTTCTCGCGATGGACCGCTCCCGGCTGCGCGAACTGCGCCGCCACCGCGCCGCGATGGTCTTCCAGCACTTCGGACTGCTGCCGCACCGCACGGTGTTGGACAACGTCGCCTACGGCCTGGAGATCCAGGGCCTGAGCAAGGCCGAACGCCGCTCCAAGGCAGCCGAGTTGGTGGCGAAGGTCGGTCTCGACGGTCTGGAGGACCGCCGCCCCTCGCAGCTCTCCGGCGGCCAGCAGCAGCGCGTCGGGCTCGCCCGCGCGCTCGCCGTCGACCCGTCCGTCCTCCTCTTCGACGAGCCGTTCAGCGCGCTGGACCCGCTGATCCGCCGCGAGATGCAGGACGAGGTGGTCCGGCTGCACCGCGAGGAGGGCCGCACCATGGTCTTCATCACCCACGACCTCAGCGAGGCCCTGCGCCTGGGCACCCGGATCGCGCTCATGCGCGACGGCGGCATCGTCCAGCTCGGCACCCCCGAGGAGATCGTGGGCTCGCCCGCCGACGACTACGTCCGCGAGTTCGTCCGCGACGTCCCGCGCGAGCAGGTCCTCACCGTCGCCACCGCCATGCGGCCCGCGCTCGCCGGGGAGAGCGAGCGCGGCCCGGCCGTACGCCCCGAAGCCACCGTCTCCGAGGCCATCGAAGCGGTCGCCCGCTCCGGCGACCCCGCCGCCCGGGTGATGGACGGCGGCCGCCTCGTCGGCGTCGTCGACCACGCCTGCCTGCTCGACGTCGTCGCCGGAACGTCCGACCCCGGCGCGGCGGCCACGCCCGCGCCGGCCTCCTCCGCGTCCGGGGCCACCGAAGCCCCCGACGCACCGGACGGCTCCCGCGAGGTGACCCTCTGATGGCCACCGCACAGGCCACCCCGGCCCGCCCCGCCGCAGCGGGCGCGCGCCGGGGGCCGCTGGCCGCCCTCCGCGACCGCCCCGCCGCCGCGAAGCTCCTGCTGCTCGCGCTCGTCGCCGCCGTCGTCGTGCCCGTCGTGCACGACCGCTGGGGCGGCGGGATCTGGCCCGAGGCCCTGACCGCCGACCTTTCCGCCCCGCTCGGCGAGGTCACGGACTGGATCGTCTCCAACCGCGACAGCCACCCGCTGTTCCTCTACTTCTTCGGCCACATCAGCAACGCCGTCGTCCTCTCCGTACGCGGCGTCTATCTGGTCCTCCTGGCGCTCGGCTGGGCCGGTGTCACCGTGTTCGCCGCCGCCGTCGCCTGGCGCGTCGCCGGGATCCGCCTCGCGCTCACCGCGGGCGTGTCGTTCCTGCTCTGCGGGCTGCTCGGCATGTGGGTGCCGACCATGCAGACGCTCGCGCTGATGGTCGTCGCCGTCCTCGCCTCCGTCGTGCTGGGTCTGCTCCTCGGCCTCGCCGCCGGTCTCTCCGACCGGGTGTTCCGCGTCCTGCGCCCGGTGCTGGACACCATGCAGGTCCTGCCCGCCTTCGCCTATCTGCTGCCGGTGGTGCTGGTGTTCGGCATCGGCGTGCCCGGTGCCGTCCTCGCCACCGTCGTGTACGCGGCTCCGCCGATGGCCCGGCTCACGGCGCTCGGCCTGCGCGGCGCGGACAGCGGAGTCATGGAGGCCGTCACCTCGCTCGGCGCGACCGGACGCCAGCGGCTGCTGAGTGCCCGGCTCCCGCTGGCCCGCAAGGAACTCCTCCTCGGCCTCAACCAGACCATCATGATGGCGCTCTCCATGGCCGTCATCGCCTCCGTGATCGGTGCGGGCGGCCTCGGCGACCGCGTCTACCAGGCACTTTCCTCCGTGGACGTCGGCGCCGCCCTCGCCGCGGGCATCCCGATCGTGCTGCTGGCCGTCGTGCTCGACCGTACGACCGAGGCGGCGGGACGCCGTATCGGCGCCGAGCCCACCGGCCCGGCCCTGCTGCGCGGCCGGCGCGGCTGGTCCCTGACAGCCGCCGTCACCGCGGCCGTCGCCGTCGTCGGACGGGCCACCGACGGCCAGGTGTGGCCCGACCGGCTGACCGTGGCCATCGCCGGACCGGTCAACACCGCCAAGGACTGGATGGTCGACCACCTCTACACCGGCGTGCCCGTCGTCGGCGGCACCGCCGACCTCGCCTCCCACTTCACCAGCGGCGTCCTCAACCCCCTGCGCAGCGGCCTCACCGGTCTGCCCTGGTGGTCGGTGCTGCTGATCGTCGCCGCCCTCGCCTGGACCATCGGCACCTGGCGCACCGCCGCCACCGCCGTCCTCGCCATGGCCGCGATCGGCGTACTCGGTGTCTGGGAGCCCTCGATGGACACCCTCAGCCAGGTGCTCGCCGCCGTCGCCGTCACCCTGGTCATCGGCTTCGGCGTCGCCGTCGGCGCGGCCCGCAGCGAACGCCTGGAGCGGCTGCTGCGCCCGGTCCTGGACGTCTTCCAGACCATGCCGCAGTTCGTCTACCTGATCCCCGTCGTCGCCCTCTTCGGCGTCGGCCGCGCCCCCGCCGCCGCTGCCGCGGTCGTCTACGCGCTGCCCGCCGTCATCCGCATCACCACCCAGGGGCTGCGGGGCGTCGACCCGGCGGCGATGGAAGGAGCACGCTCCCTCGGAGCGACCCCGGGCCAGCAACTGCGCCAGGTGCAGATTCCGCTGGCCAGGCCCTCCCTGCTGCTCGCCGTCAACCAGGCGGTCGTGCTGGTCCTCGCCGTCGTCATCATCGGCGGACTCGTCGGCTCCGGCGCCCTCGGTTACGAGGTCGTCCTCGGCCTCGCCCAGGGCGACCTGGCCACCGGTCTCGTCGCCGGAGCGGCGATCGTCTGCCTGGGCCTGATGCTCGACCGGGTCACCCAGCCCACCACCCGCCGCCAGCGACAGGAGAGCTGAGATGAACCGCTCCCGTACGCGCCTGATCACGGCGCTGTCGTCGGCCGCCGCCCTGCTCGCCACGGCGGGCTGCGGCGCCGCCGACATGACCAAGCAGGCCTCCCCGTTCGCCGCCCCCGCCGGGGTCAAGACGGTGACGCTCTCCGTCCAGTCCTGGGTCGGCGCCCAGGCGAACGTCGCCGTCGCCGAACAGCTCCTCAAGGAGGAGCTCGGCTACCGCGTCGACCTCGTCCAGACCGACGAGGTGCCCGCCTGGGACGCCCTCAGCCAGGGCCGCGTCGACGCGATCCTGGAGGACTGGGGCCACCCGGACCAGGAGAAGCTGTACATCGACGAGAAGAAGACCATCGTCCGGGGCGGGGACCTCGGCGTCACCGGCCACATCGGCTGGTACGTCCCGAAGTACTGGGCCGACGAGAACCCGGACGTCACCGACTGGAAGAACCTCAACAAGTACGCCGACGAGCTGAAGACCGCCGAGAGCGGCGGCAAGGGCCAGCTGATGGACGGCTCGCCGTCCTACGTCACCAACGACGTGGCCCTGGTGAAGAACCTGGACCTGGACTACAAGGTGGTCTTCGCCGGCTCCGAGGCGGCCCAGATCACCCAGATCCAGCAGTTCGCCAAGGAGAAGAAGCCCTTCCTCAGCTACTGGTACCAGCCGCAGTGGCTGTTCAACGAGGTGCCGATGGTCGAGGTGAAGCTCCCCGAGTACACGGACGAGTGCGCGGCCAAGGACCCGAAGGACATCGACTGCGCGTACCCGACGACGCCGCTGCAGAAGTTCCTCAACGCGGACTTCGCCCAGCGCGGCGGTGACGCGTCCGCGTTCCTGAAGAAGTTCCACTGGTCGGAGAAGGACCAGAACGAGGTGTCCGAGATGATCGCCTCGCAGAAGCTCACTCCCCAGGAGGCGGCGAAGCGCTGGATCGAGCGCCACCCGGACGTCTGGAAGAAGTGGCTGCCCAAGGGCTGACACGCCCCGGAGCCCGGCCCCTCGAAGGGAACCGGGCGCCGACTGCCGCGCCCCGGCGCCCGGCCCTTTCCCGAGGGGCCGGGCGCCGTCCCGTCACCGCGCCCGGACCGTCGCCGTGACGTCCCGGTCCGGCTGGAGCGTCAGGCCCGTCACCGGCGTGATCTCGCTCTGGTCGACGTCCAGGGTGAAGCGGCGGGCCAGCACGGCCAGCACGAGGACGGCCTCCACCATCGCGAAGCGCGTACCGATGCAGACCCGGGGGCCACCGCCGAACGGGAACCACGCGTATTCCGCTATCTCGGCGCCGTGCTCCGCGTCCCAGCGCTCGGGCCGGAACTCCTCCGGCTCCGGGAACCACCGCGCGTCGCGCTGTGCGGACCACTGGCTCGTCCACACCCGGGTGCCCTCCTCGATCGGCAGGCCCCCGATCGTGGCCCCTTCCTTCGCGATCCCGGTGATCAGCCACACCGCCGGGTACAGCCGCAGGGTCTCCTTCACCACGGCCTGGGTGTACGTCAGCCGGGCGTAGTCCTCGAAGCCGGGCTCCCGGTCGCCGAGCACCCGGTCCAGCTCCTCGGCGAGCGCGTCGCGCACCCGGGGGTTGCGGCCGAGCAGATACCACGCCCACACCAGCGTCGTACTCGTCGTCTCGTGACCGCCGATGTACAGCGTGACCGTCTCGTCGCGGATGTCGTCGTCGGTGAGGTGCGTTCCGCTCTCGTCGACGGCGGTGAGCAACCGGCTGAGCAGGTCGGGGCGTTCCTCCTCGCCGTCCCGGTGCCGGGCGACGACCCGGCCCACCTCGGCGTCGATGACGGCGGCGGCCTTCTTGATGCGCACCCGGCCCGGCGTCGGCACCCAGTCGGGGAGCAGCGCGCCGATCCCGGCGAACTCCTTGCCGATCTCCATCTGGGCGACGTCCATCGCCCGGCCCATCGCCTCGGAGTCCGCCGGGGTGTCCACCCCGAAGATCGTGCGCACGGCGATCTTCTGCGTCAGCGCAGCCATCTCCTGCTTGACGTCGATCCGTTGGCCGTCGGACCAGCGGTCGGCCAGCTCCACCGCCGAGTCCGCCATCGTGGCCGCGTACGACGTGACCTGCTTGGGCCGCACCGAGGGCTGCACCAGCGAGCGTTTGCGCCGCCAGTCCCTGCCCCGCGCCACGAGCATGCCGTTGCCCAGCACCGTACGGAAGGCGATCCCGAGCTTCGGCTGGTCGAAAGTGTGCTCCGTCTCGGTGAGCAACTCGCCTATGCAGTCGGGGTCGGAGAGGAAGACGCACCGGTTGCGGCCGAACCGCCAGCGCACCATGTCCCCGTGCCCACGCAGGAGTTCGAAGAAGGCCAGCGGGTTCTTCCCGAACTGCGGCAGGTTTCCCACCAGCGGCAGCCCCTTGGGTCCCGGCGTGAACGCGTGGCCGCGAGGCGGGGTGCCGAGCGCCGGACCGGTCTGCGTGGACATCGAAGAACTCCGCTCCCTGGGGCGCGCCACTGCCGACGCGCAAACGTTCGAACCCCATCGAACAGGATGGGGGCGGCACTCCACCAGGCCGTCGGCAGGGCGTGGCCGAAATCCATCAGACGCCCTAAGCGGTAAGCGAGTTGTCGAGGACAGCCGCAGCGGCCCGCACATTCCAACAGGGATTGCGGGCGGAGTTGCGCCCCCGTGCGAGAATCCCGCCATGCCGAAGGATCCGCTCGTCGCCCGGGCCCGTGCGCTGTGGCAGGAACTGGCGGCCGAACCGGGCGCCGCCTTCGGAACTCCCGGCCGCCCGGCGGTCCTTGTCGCCCCGGACTCGGCTCTGGCCCCGCCGTCCTGGGTGGGAGTGGTGGCCGTCGGGGACGCCGCGCTGATCACCGCGCCGACCGACCGCGCCGCGGATTTCGTACGTTCCGCACTGACCGGCCGGACCACCGCGGCGCTCACCGACCCCGCCGCCGTGGCCCGACTGCTGCCGGTGGCCGACACGCTCGGCCCGGCGGCCCTGGGCTACCTCGCCCCGGACGCCCTCCGCCCGGTCGGGCTAACCGCAGCCCTGACCACGGCCCTTCCCCCTGAACATGCGGCGCTACGCGCGCTGTTGGCGGAGTCGGGCCCGTCGGACGCGGGCGAGAGCGGGCTGGCGGACGTCACCTCACCGGTGTTCGTCGTCCGCCGGGGCACGGATGTGCTCGCCGCCGCCGGGTACGAGCACTGGCCGCGCGACACCGCGCACCTCTGCGTCCTCACCGCGCCGGACGCGCGGGGCCGAGGCCTCGCCCGGCAGGCGGCGCACGCGGCGACCGCGCACGCCCTCGCCGCCGGCCTGCTGCCGCAGTGGCGGGCCCGGCCGCCCGCGTCCCGCCGGGTCGCACGGGCGCTGGGCTACCGGGAAGTGGGCCGTCAGTTGAGCGTACGGCCGGCCTGAGCGGGCCCGGAGCCGTCCCCGGGACCGGCCGCTCCCGCTCCGTGCCCGCTGCCGGGCCGGGGCACCACGACGACCTGGACGTCGTCCTCGTACACGACCCTGCCGGGATCCGCCGACTCCAGCCGCTCGCACCGCACCCCGTGCGCGGCCAACAACGCGAGATAGCCCGGGATCCGGTCCATCAGATGCGTCGCCGTCCCCTTGAACCAGGCCACGGCCCCGGGGTTCACGTCCGGGTCGTACACCGCCGGGTCGACCCGCGAGGGGTCGGCGTACGCGGCGTCGTACCAGTCGTTTCCCGCCCGCCAGAAGCGATGCTGCTCCTCGCTGAGACGGCCTTGCCTCGCCAGCCCGTTGGCCAGGGCGAAGATGCCCGGGAAATGACCCCGGGGGCTGCGCTCGGTGCTCTGGAACCGTACGTACGTCGTCGTCCCGCTCATCCTGTTCCCCTCCGCCATGGCGGCTGCCCCGGCCCGGGCGATCCCGCCCTTTCGGGAGCCAGGATCGCCGAGACCGGGGGAGGGCCGCCACAGCCGCCGTGCGGGCGCGGTGGCCGGCGAGCCCGTCAGACGCCGGGCGGTACGTGGGCCGGGCGGCCCCGGCCCCGCGTCAGCGAGTAGCCGAACACGGCTGCCAGCGCGGCGAGTACGCCACCGCCCACGGTCCACAGCCAGCGGTCGGTCCACCAGCCCGAGGCCCAGCCGTCCTCGGGCTCACCGGTGGCGACGGTCCGAGGCGTGTCCGCAGCCCGTTCGTCGCTCTCACCCGCGGAGGCGACCGAGACGCCCGGGACGAGCGGCTCGGAGAGGGCGCCGCCCCCGTCACGGCCCCCGCCGAGTTCCTTGATGCTCGTCCTCACTTCCACGTCGACCGGCAGCCCCAGGTCGGCGGCGGGCAGGTCCACCACCGTGAGGCGGATGTAGTAGCTGCCGGGCAGCGGGTCGTTCGCCCACGGCTCGGACCAGGACCGCACGGGGCGCAGGACGCAGGACAGCTCGACGGTGGCCGCGTCCGCCGCGGCCCTACGGGTCTGATGCCCGTACATGCAGGCCTGGCGGCGGCGCAGCCCGTCGTACACGTCGACCTGCCAGGTGGACGTGCCGCGCCGGGCGGCGCTCTCGGGCAGCTTGACCGTGGCCTCGACGGTGGGCCGCTGACCGGCGTCGGCCGGGAACACCCAGTACAGGTAGTCACCGGCCGAGGCCTGGGCGGTGCCGGACTGGCCCTGTTTCAGGGCGGTCGCCGTACGGAACGTGGTGCCGGCCTCGGTGGGTCCGGCCGCGTCCGCGCTGGGGCTCGCGCTCGCCGACGGGTCGTCCGCGAGCGCCGGGCCGGCCGTGGTGAGCAGGGTCAGCCCGGCGAGCAGCGCCCCGGTGAGCGCGAGCCGTCTGCCGCGGGCGCGGCGAGGGGTCCTGGTCATCAGTTCGTCCTCCAGACGGCGACACGCCAGCGCGAGAGCCAGCCGGTCAGCAGGCCCGCGACCAGTCCGGTCAGGACGAGCACGCCGAGCAGCCACCAGCCGCGGCCGAGCCCGAAGGCCGCCACGTCCGAGGCGTTGTCCGGGCCGTCCACCAGATCCACGGTCAGCTCGACCGGCAGGCCGGGGACCGCTTCACCGAAGCGGGCGCCGAGAAGGAGTGCGCGAGCTGGAGGCAGACGGTCTCGGCGGCGGGCTTGCCGTCGCCGTCGTCACCGTCCGCCGCCTCGGGCCTCGGGTAGCGCAGGCCGGACGAGATCACGTCCGTACGGCCGGTGCCGGCCTCGGAACCCCGGACGATCTCGCGCCCGTGCACGGTCACCGCGCGCAGCAGGACCCCGTAGTCGTTGTCCACGGCGCGGTCGGCCGCGACGCTCGCCGAGGCGCGGAGCTCCTGACCGGGCAGCACATCGACGCGGTACCAGCGGTGCCGGCCGATCTCCGAGCGGTCGGTGAAGAGACCCGGCTTCAGCTGGGGCGCGCCGGAACAGCTCCCGGCCCCCTCGGTCGCCACCGGAGTGACGACGGGCTCGGCGGCCCGGTCCACCAGCTGCTTGACGCGGCCGGAGAGTTCTTCCGTGTGCTGGACGGCGGTGTACGTGCCGCCGGTGGCCTCCGCGATGCAGGTCAGCTGCTGCCGGATCCTGGCGTTGGGCACCAGCCCCAGCGTGTCCACGACCAGATGGGTGCCCCGGGCCGCGATCTCCCGGGCCACCTCGCACGGGTCGAGCGGCCCGCAGGTGTCCTCGCCGTCCGTGATGAGCACGATCCGCCGCGAACCGTCCCCGCCCTCCAGATCGTCGGCAGCGCCGAGCAGGGCAGGACCGATCGGCGTGAACCCCGTGGGGGCGAGGGTCGCGACCGCGGTCTTGGCCTCCGTACGGTCGAGCGGGCCGACCGGGTAGAGCTGCCGGGTGTCCTTGCACCCGACCTTGCGGTCCTCACCCGGGTAGTCCGCACCGAGCGTCCGGATCCCGAGCCGAACCTGCTCGGGCACCGCGTCCAGAACATCGTTGAACGCCTGCTTGGCAGCGGTCATCCGGGACTGCCCGTCGATGTCCCGGGTGCGCATGGAACCGCTGACGTCGAGCACCAGCTCGACCTTGGGGGAGGGGGCGGCGGGGGCTTCGTCGGCGGCGGCGGGGATCGCGGTGCCGAGCCCGGCGGCCAGGGTGGCGAGCGTGATGCCCACCCCGGTCGTCAGCCGTTTTCTAGTGATCATCGCCGGATCTTATGGAAAATCAGTTCGTATTCCCAACCGGGTCCTCGGGGGTCCTGGGAGGTCCGGCCCCTCAGCCGCCCAGCAGCGGTTGAGAGGCCCGACCCAGCACCGAGGTGACCCGCTGCCAGGTCTCCACATCCATCTCCAGCGGCGGCAGTTGACGGTCCGTCCCGGACTTCTGCCAGGCGGTCGCCAGCGCCACCGGATCACCCCCGCCCGCCGCCGATGCGGCCAGTGCCGCCGCGCCGAGGGCGACCAGCTCTCCGCTGCCCGGGATGACCAGCGGGCGGCCGGAGAGGCGGCGCACCGTCTCCACCCACATCCGGCCCTGCGCGCCGCCGCCGATCAGGCGCAGCGGGCGGGCCGCGACCTCGGGGGCGGCCGGGTCGAGGCCGCATGCCGACAGCAGTTCGTCCGTGGCGCGCAGCACGGTGACGGCCGCGCCCTCGTAGGCGGCGCCCAGCAGCTGCTGCCGGGTCGTGTCGTGGCGCAGCCCGGTGAGCAGGCCGGAGGCGGTCGGCAGGTCGGGGGTCCGTTCACCGTCGAGGTACGGGAGCAGGACCGCCTCGCCGCCGGGTGCCGCGTCCTCGCGGTCCAGACCCAGCAGAGCCGCCACCTTGTCCACGGCGAGTGTGCAGTTGAGGGTGCAGGCCAGCGGCAGGTACGTGCCGTCGGCGGCGGCGAACCCGTTGAGCGCGGGGGAGGCGGGCCGGGTGCGGGAGGCGGCGAACACCGTGCCGGACGTGCCGAGGCTGAGGGCCGGGTGGTCCAGCAGCCCCGCGCCGCCGAGACCGAGGCCCACGGCGGCACTCATGTTGTCGCCGGTGCCGGCCGCCACCGCGATGCCCGCGGGCAGGCCGAGCGCCTCGGCCGCCGTTTCGGTGAGCGAACCGATCCGGGCCGCCCCGGTGGGTGCCACCTCCGGGAGCAGGGCCGCGTCGAGGCCGAGGAGATCCAGAAGTTCGGGGTCGTACGCACCGGTCGCGGTGGAGTACCAGCCGCTGCCCGAGGCGTCCCCGGGGTCGGTGGCGGCGACACCCGCGAGGCGCTCGGTCAGGAAGTCGTGGGGGAGCCGGACCGCCGCCGCGTCCGCCGCGCTCGCCGGGTCGTTCTCCCGCAGCCACTGCCACTTGGAGGCGGTGATGGACGCCACCGGCACGGACCCGGTCCGCGCCGTCCAGGCCCCCGGCCCGCCGAGCGCCTCGGTGAGAGCGGCGGCCTGCGGTGCGGAGCGGGTGTCGTTCCACAGCAGCGCGGGGCGCAGCGGCCGGCCCGCCCGGTCCAGCACGACCAGGCCGTGCTGCTGCCCGGCCACCGCGATCCCGGTGACCGCGCGGGCGGGCAGGCCTGACTCCTTCAGCCCGGCGGCCACCGCCTCGCACAGCGCCCGCCACCAGATCTCCGGATCGCTCTCCCGGGCCCCCGCCTCGCCGGTGACCTCATGCGCGGCGCGCCCCACGGCGAGCTGCTCGCCGGTCACGGCGTCGATGAAGGCTGCCTTGGTGGACTGGGTCGAACTGTCCACGCCGATGACGACGGCGGGTGACGGCATGGGGGCCTCTTTCGCGCTGCGGGTCTGGTCAGGGGGCGGGTCACGGTCGGGGCGCGGGTCGGTTCGCGGTGCTCGGCACGCACTGATCATTCGGCTGCGGCAGGAACAAATTACGGGATGCGTGGCCCGCTGCACAGGGGGTGCCGACGTTCCGGGCGGCCAGGGGTTCCGTGCCGGGGCGCGGTGTGCTTGATTAGTCATGACACTGAACAAATAGGGGTGCCGGGCTCGCCGCCAGGTGTCCCGACGGCAGGCGAAGGCGGTCGGACGACGATGACGGAACGCTTCACCCCCACCCCCGAGGACAAGTTCAGTTTCGGCCTGTGGACCGTGGGCTGGCAGGGCCGGGACCCCTTCGGCGACGCGACCCGCGCGGCCATCGACCCCGTCGAGTCGGTCCAGCGGCTCGCGGAGCTGGGCGCCTGGGGCGTGACCTTCCACGACGACGACCTGATCCCCTTCGGCGCGCCGGAGACCGAGCGCGAGAGGATCGTCAAGCGCTTCCGGCAGGCGGTCGACAGCAGCGGACTCGTCGTGCCCATGGTGACGACGAACCTCTTCACGCACCCCGTCTTCAAGGACGGCGGGTTCACCGCCAACGACCGTGACGTACGGCGGTATGCGCTCCGCAAGACCCTGCGCAACATCGACCTCGCCGTCGAGCTGGGCGCGAAGACGTTCGTGGCGTGGGGCGGGCGCGAAGGCTCCGAGTCCGGCGGGGCGAAGGACGTCCGTCTCGCCCTGCACCGGATGAAGGAGGCCTTCGACCTGCTCGGCGCTTATGTCACCGAGCAGGGCTACGACCTCCGCTTCGCCGTCGAGCCCAAGCCCAACGAGCCGCGCGGCGACATCCTGCTGCCCACCATCGGTCACGCCCTGGCCTTCATCGAGCGCCTGGAGCGCCCGGAGCTGGTCGGCGTCAACCCGGAGACCGGGCACGAGCAGATGGCCGGGCTCAACTTCCCGCACGGCATCGCCCAGGCCATGTGGGCGGACAAGCTCTTCCACATCGACCTGAACGGCCAGTCCGGCATCAAGTACGACCAGGACCTGCGCTTCGGCGCCGGAGACCTGCGCCAGGCGTTCTGGCTCGTCGACCTGCTGGAGAGCGGATACGAAGGCCCGCGCCACTTCGACTTCAAGCCCCCGCGCACCGAGGACTACGACGGCGTCTGGGCCTCGGCCGCGGGCTGCATGCGCAACTACCTCATCCTCAAGGAGCGCGCCGCGGCCTTCCGCTCCGACCCCGAGGTGCGGGCCGCGCTGCGGGCCTCCCGCCTGGACGAACTGGCGCGCCCGACCGCGGCGGACGGCCTGGCCGAGCTGCTCGCCGACCGCACGGCGTACGAGGAGTTCGACGTGGACGCGGCGGCGGAACGCGGCATGGCCTTCGAGGCGCTGGACCAGCTCGCCATGGACCACCTGCTCGCCGTCCGCTGACGTACCGGGTGATCCATCGGGTGGGCCGGGGCGGCTGACGTACGAGGATGCCACTCCGGCCGGCCCCGGGCCGCTGACGTACCGGCTGAGCGGGGGCGGGGCCAGGAATGCCTGGCCCCGCCCCCGCTCGCTCACCCGCCCGCCGGCTCCGCGTACGCCACCGGATCGTCCAGCACGTCCTGCACCACGAGCGCCGCCGCGCCCCGCGCCGCGTCGCCCGCCACCGAGGACGCCCGCAGCCGGCCGCTGCCGGGCGACCAGAGGCCCGACACCACCCGGCCCGTCAGCTCCTCGTCGGCGGGCGTCGCCAGCCACGGCATCAGGCCCCGGTAGATGCCGCCGAGCACCACCGCGTCCGGGTCGACCAGATTCACCGCCCCCGACAGCACCCGTCCCAGCATCCGGCCCGCCTCACCGATCGCCGCCACCGCACGCGGGTCCTCCGCCGCCGCGCGCCGCTCCAGCTCCAGCACCCCGGAGGCCCCGCCGATCCCCGCGATCCCGGCCGCCCGCAGCAGCGCCGCCTGTCCGGCGTACTGCTCCAGGCACCCCCGCGAACCGCACCGGCACTCCGGACCCGCCGGATCCACCACCACATGGCCGATCTCCCCGGCGAAACCGTGCGCCCCGCGCAGCAGTTCGCCGTTCAGGACGAGTGCCCCGCCGACCCCGATCTCCCCGGTCAGATAGAGGAAGCTGCGGACGTCCCCGAGCCCGCCGAACCACAGCTCGGCCAGCGCCGCGAGATTCGCCTCGTTCTCCGAGGCGACCGGCAGCGCCGGACGGCCGGGGCGCAGGGCGGCCAGCGCGTCGGCGAACAGCTCCTGCGCCGGGACCTCGTTCCAGCCGAGGTTGGGGGCCTGTCGCACCGACCCGCCGGAGACGAGACCCGGCAGCGCCAGCGCCGCGCCCACCGGGCGCAACTCCTGCTCGTACGCCGACTCCAGGGTCCGCGCCGCGAGCCGGGCCGCCCGCGCCAGCGCCTCCGCGGCGGGCGCGCCCCGGTTGTCGAGGTGTTCGGTCTGCCGGACCCGGCCGGTGCCCGCCAGATCCACCACGCACACCGAGACGTAATCGATGTTGATCTCCACGCCGAGCCCGGCCGGACCGGTGCGGGCCACCTTGAGCGCGGTGCCGGGGCGGCCGGCCTGGCCGCTGAACGTCTTGCCCGACTCGGTGAGGAACCCGCTGTCCATCAGCTGCTCGACGAGCGAGGACACCGCGGCCCGGGTCAGCCCGACCCGGGCCGCCACTCCGGCGCGCGTGGCGTCGCCGCGCTCGCCCTCGTCCCGCACGGCGCGCAGTACCAGGCTCAGATTGTGCCGTCGCACGGTGTCCTTGTCGGCCTTGGGCCCCAGCGGAGTGAGGATGCTCTTCATATCGTCGCCGAGCCTATGTGATGCGGGGCTCCGCGCGAGCGGTAGAGAGGGGCGGCCCCGGCCCTCCGGCCGGAACCGCCTCTCGTCATCAGGGCTTGGCGCCCCGGTCCTTCAGCATGTCCGCCATCAGTCCGATCTCCGACTGCTGGCCCCGGACCATGCCCTCCGCCAGGTTCCGGATGGCGTCCGTCCTCGCCGAACCGGCGGCGGCCTGCGCCATGTCGGCGCCCGCGCGATGGTGCACGGTCATCAGCCGCAGGAACAGGACCTCGGCCTTCTCGTCCTGCGCGGCCGTGAGCGCCGCCAGTTCCGCGTCGGTCGCCATGCCCGGCATCAGCGAACCGTCGTCGGTCGGGGTGAAGGTGTGTCCCATCCACTTCATCGGCGGCCCGGCCGCGCTCTTCGGCAGCCCCCACATCTCCAGCCAGCCCAGCATCATGCCGCGCTGATTGGCCTGGGTGTTGATGATGTCGTAGGCGAGCCGCCGCACGTCCTCGTCGTCGGTGCGGTCCCGCACGATGAACGACATCTCGACCGCCTGCTGGTGGTGGATCGCCATGTCCCGGGCGAAGCCCGCGTCCACGGAGTCCTCCGCCGGAGCGGACTGCGCCGCCGTCCCCGACGGGGAGGCCGCGGAGGGGCGGACGACCATCAGCGCCACCAGCCCCAGCGCGACGAGCAGCACCGAGGCTCCGGCGAGGACCAGCCGGCGGGTGGAGCGGGCGGGTGCGAAGGCGGTCACTTGTCCAGCCCGCCGGTGCAGGCGGCCCCCGGCTCAGGAGTCTGCGGGCCCTGCACGTACTTGGTGAAGAACTGGTCGACCCGGTCGTCCGAGGCGTTCTTGACCGTGACCTGCTTGCCCCAGGCGCTGAGCATCAGCGGGTCCTTCTGGTCCTTGACCGGGCTCATCAGGGAGTACGGGGTCGACTTGACCTTCTTGGTCAGCGCCTCGATGTCTGCGTCCGACGCCTTGTCGTTGTACGTCACCCAGACCGCGCCGTGCTCCAGCGAGTGCACGGCGTTCTCCTTCGGTATCTCCTGGGTGTAGACGTCCGCGTTGCAGTTCATCCAGACCTGGTTGTGGTCACCCCCGACGGGCGGGTTCATCGGGTAGTCGACCTTGTTCGCCACGTGCTCCTGCGTCAGCTTGTCCCAGCTGCGCTCACCGGTGACGGGCGACGTCTTGGCCTGCTCGTCCTTCTTCTCCTTCTCGTTGGCCTGCACCATCAGGTAGCCGCCTCCGGCGACCAGGGAGGCGACCACGGCCACCGCGGCCCCGATGGTGATCATGCGGACCCGGCGCTCACGGGCGCGCTCCTTGCGGCGCGCCTCCTCGAGCTTGGCGCGACGCGCTGCTGCCGGGTTGTTCTGGTTCTTGGCGGAAGCCATGAGAAGTCCTCGTCGTTCAACCGATGCACAAGAGGTCTGCGCATGAGGGGGTAGGGGATGCGGTGCGTACGAGAAGCCGCTCCCGGTGAACCGGCGCCGGGGCGCGACGGGGGAGCGGACCCGGCCTCTAGATCCGCTGGATCTGGAGGCGCAGCTGATCGACGGAAGGCGCACCGTCGTGCGCGGGACCCCTGATGGCCGCGGCCCCCCTGAGCGGGGCGGCCGGAGCGAAGGCCACGGGCGAGGGAACGGCCGCGGGGGCGGACGGCACCGGAAGCACCACGGCCACCGTGTGCGTCGAGCCCCCGTGGCACGACGTCCCGAGACCGCGGTCCGACGGCGACGCCAGCACGACCGGTTCGAAGGCCGCGTCGGGAGTCGGGGTGAACGCGCGGACGGCGACCGCTTCGGCCTGGCCCGCCGCGACCGGTACGGCGGCGGACGACGCGGTGGCCGAGCAGCAGAAGAGCATGGCCAGCAGGAAGAGGACCCAGCCCAGGGCGTAAGGCGCGCGGGAGCGGTACCGCTGCCGGTCGGTCCGCGTGCTCACCCTGGTCATCGCCCGTCATCGTAGTGGGTGCATGAAGATTCAAAGAATATGGGTCGCGCTGTCCGCGGGACAGTGTGCCCGAGTCGCCGCCGCTCGAACAGAGGTCAAATAATTTACAGGTGTAATACCTGTTAACGTATATGGGTGAGTGATACACCTGTCCGCCCGGGGCGCCCCTCCGTCCGCAAGCTCCCGCGGCTTCCCTCGGCCGTCCGCGGTCTCGCGCCGGCCTCGGCCCTCCGGCTCTCCCGGCCCTCGGACACCTGGTTCAAGCCCGCCCTCAGCGTGGTCGTCGCCTCCGCCGTACCCCATCTGACGCTCCTCGCCGTCGGCCGGCCGGACCTGATCGTCTCCACCATGGCCGGGTCGCTGTGCGCGCTCTACGGCCACGGCCTGCCGTACGCCCGGCGAGCGCGGGCCGTCGCGGGCGTGGTGCTCGGCATGGCAGCCGGGCTCGCCGTCTCCCTCGTCACCGCGTCGCTCACCGGCTCGACCGCCGTGCTCATCGCGGTCGGTGCGCTGCTCGCCGCCGTACAGAAGGTGCTGTGCGACGCCACCCGGATCGGACCGCCCGCCCATGTCATCTTCACCTTCGTCAGCTCCGCCGCCCTCTTCGCCCCGCAACGCCTCGGCCAGATCCCCGGCCACCTCGCCCTGACCCTCGGCGCGGGCGCGTTCGCCTGGCTGGTCGCCCTCGCGCCCGCCCTGGTCCGCCGGGAGGGGCCCGAACGCCGGGCCGTCGCCCGCGCCCTGGAGGCCGCGGCGGTCTGCGCCGCCGCCCGGGACCCCCGAGACCGCAGCGCCGCGAAACCGGACCCGGGTGGCCGGAGCGCCGTCGACCCCGGCTCGCGTCACCGCAACGCCGCGGCCGCCGCCGTGCACGCCGCCTGGCAGTGTCTGCTCGCCTCCGGGCGCCCCACCCCCGTACGCCGGTCGCTGGAACGCCTGGTGGTGCACGCCGAAGCGGCCTTCGTGGCCCCGGGGCCCGGCACCGGGGCGGCCGATCCGGAGCGGCTGCGCGCCTGGGCCGCCCGGACCCGGGGGCGGGGGCCCGTGCCCACCCCGCCGCCGGCACCCGGAACCGCCGACGAGCTGTACGGGATCGACGCCGAACGCGCCGTCCTGCGGGCCCGCGAAGGCCGCCGCGCGGCCCGCCGCGCCCTGCTGCGCCGCCTCGGCCCCGGATCCCCGCTGCTGCCGGTCGCCGTCCGCACCCTGACCGGCTGCGCGCTCGCCGGGTACCTCTGCGCCGCGCTCGGCGTCGGCCGCCCCTACTGGGCGATCGTCACCGCCGCCTCCCTCTACCAGGCCAACCTCACCCTGTCGTGGAACCGCACCCTCCAGCGCACCCTCGGCAACCTCCTGGGCGTGCTCGTCTTCGCCGCCGTCCTGCCGGTCTCGCGGATCAGCCCGCTCGCCCTCGTCTGCTGCTGCCTCTTCTTCGGCTTCGCCGCCGAGGCCCTCATCACCCGCAACTACTGGCTCGGCTCCGTCGCGGTGACCCCGATGGCCCTGCTGGTCCTGGAGTTCGGCGGCGCCCACCCGGCCGGGGAGCTGATCGGCGACCGGGTCGTCGACACCGTCCTCGGCGCGGCCACCGGCTTCCTCGCGGCGACGCTCGTCACCAACCGCCGCGCGACGGGCCGGGTCGAGCAGGCCCTGGACGCCATCGACCGGGCCCGCGCCGCCGCGGAACGGACCGTCGCCGACCCCGCTGTCGCGCCCACCGAGCGGGACCGGGCCCGCCGGGCACTCACCGCGAGCCTCGTCGAACTGCGCGAGGCGGGTGACACCGCCGCGGGCGAATGGTGGCAGCGCGCCCTGCCCGAGCAGCGTCTTCTCGCGGCCGAGCAGGCCGGACACCGTACGCTCGCCGCGACAGCACCACGGCGCGGGCCCACGGCCCACGCCCCTTCGATCGGAGCGGAGTGACCGACGACATCGTTGCCTCGGTGGTCCGGCAGTGGCAGACCGTCAACCCCGAGCTCGACACCGGGCCGATGGAGATCATCGGCCGGATCAACCGCTGCGCCGCCCTGCTCCAGCAGGCGGAGGACGCCCCGCTGCGCTCCGCCGGGCTGACCCGCGCCGAATTCGACCTCCTCGGCGCCGTACGCCGGACGGACCGGGAGCTGACCCCCGGCGAGCTGGCCCGCGAGACCTTCTCCTCCGGAGCCGCCGTCACCAAACGGCTGCGCGCCCTCCAGGACCGCGCCCTGGTCGAGCGCCGGGGCGACGACCGCGACCGGCGGGTGGCCCACGTCCGGCTCACCGGCGAGGGGCGGGCCCTGGTCGACCGGCTGCTGCCCGAGCAACTGGCGTACGAGCGCTCGGTGCTGGCCGGTCTCGACCAGCCCGGCCACGATGAACTCGCCTCCCGGCTGAGCGAGTTGCTCGTCCAGCTGGAAGGGCGTCTCGGGGGCGCCCGCCGCTGACCCCGGTGCCCCCTCGGCGGCGGGGGTCCGCATACGCGTCAGCGTGCCCATTTCTCCCATCACCCCTCCGCCGGCCGGGAATCTGTTCCTTTCGATCCGGTTCGGTCACCTGTGCCTCTGACTGATTCTGTGCGGTGACAGGGGTGGGCGATGGGTCTTTCATCCCGTAAATGGCTTGTTCGGTGCCGGAGATTCGCCTCTTGTGCGCGTGAGCGGGCCAGGGAAGGGCTGTTTCCAGCCGTCGCTACTCCCCGCACACGCTCCGCAGCGCTCAGTGCAAAAACTGGTGAGTGTATTCCTCTCGACGGGCTTCCGCAGGGGGTTGGGTGAATATGCCGAAGCACTGTTCTGATCTGGCTAAGCTCACGCGCAGTGAAGTCGAGTTGAGATGAATTCGAGCACTTGTTCCTCAGTCTCCGCTCATGTGCGCATACATCCCGGAATCAACCGCCAGAGGGTTTAGATGGTCCGTGTTGAATCACCGCCGACCGACAGAGAAGTACCCGTCGTCCGCGTAGTCCTGCTGCCCGTGGTCCTGCTCCTCGGCGCGACCGCCGCCGGGTCGGCCCTGGTCGCACCGGCCGCGCGGATACCAGTCGCCGTGTGCGGCGCGATCACCACGCTCGTGGTCGCCGTACTCACCGTGGCGCTCCACCGGGCTCGACGCGCCACGCGCGTCCAGCGCGCCGAGTGCGAACAGCGCATCGCCTACCTGGAACACCGCATCCTCTCGCACGACGCCGAGACGGTACGGCTCACCAAGGAAGTCATGCCCGCCGCCATCCGGCGGCTGCGCGTGGGTAATTCACCCGACGAGGTGATGCGCGACATCGTCGACGCGGACGCGGCCAACCGCCATCTGCCCAAGGCGCTGCGCGAGCAGATCCACCAGGTCCTCGAAGTCATCGACAACGAGGAGGCCCGGCGTGACTCCGCCCAGCGCGCCTTCGTCAGCGTCGCCCGCCGCGTCCAGGCGATCGTGCACCGCCAGGCCAGTGAACTGCGGGAGATGGAGGACCACTACGGGCGCAACCCCGAGGTCTTCGACGACCTGCTGCGCATCGACCACGGCACCGCGCTGATCGGCCGGCTCGCCGACTCCATCGCGGTGCTCGGCGGCGCCCGGCCCAGCCGTCAGTGGCCCAAGCCCGTACCGCTGTTCAGTGTGCTGCGCGGTGCGATGTCCCGCATCCTGGAGTACCAGCGCGTCGATCTGCACTCGATCGCCAAGGTCGCCATCGTCGGCACCTCGGTCGAACCGCTCATCCACGCCTGCGCCGAACTCCTCGACAACGCGACCCGCTACTCGCCGCCCCAGACCCGGGTGCACGTCACCGCGGTCGAGGTGCAGACCGGCATCGCCATCGAGATCGAGGACGGCGGCGTCAGCCTCAGCGAGGAGGCCCGCGCCCGGGCCGAGAACATGCTCGCCCAGGCCCAGGCCGGCATCAACATGAACGACCTCGGGGAGTCCCCCCGCCTCGGCATGGCCGTCGTCGGCCGGCTCTCCCGGATGTACCAGCTCCAGGTGTCGCTGCGTCAGTCGGCGTACGGCGGCGTCCGCGCCGTCCTCATCGTGCCGCGCGAGATGATCACCACCGGGCCCGCCCCGGGCATCGCCCACGGCATCGGCGCCACCTCCCGGCCCACCAGCTCCCTGGACATGTCGCAGCTCCAGCACGTGGTGCCGCCGCCCGGCAAGCGCAAGCCCAAGCCCGCCGCCACCGGCCCCGTGCCCTCCGTGGCCGCACCGGTCCCCACCGGCGCCCCCGCGGCCGCCGCGCGCCCGGCCCCTCCCGCTGCCGCCATGGAGGACGACGTTCCCGTGGTCACCGAGTGGACCGAGAACGGGCTGCCGCAGCGCCGCAGCCGGGGCCGCGCCCCGCTCGGCTCGCACAACCTGCCGCAGCAGCCCACCCCGCCCCCGGCCGCAGCCAACGGGTTCCAGCCCGGCCCGGGCGAGGGCGCGGACGGCGGACGCGGCGAGGAGAAGCCCCCGGCCTGTGGCTGGAGGCCTTCACCAAGGCCGTCAACGGCGTACCGCAGGAACGAAAGCACGGCGAAGACTCCGATGACGCGTGGGACAAGGGAGACCTGAAGTGATCCAGCAGCGGGGAAACATGGACTGGATGCTCAAGGAGCTGGCCGACGACGTTCCGAGCATCCACCAGATCGTGGTGCTCTCGTCGGACGGCCTGCGCATCGCGATGCACGGCGGCGACCCCGACGTGGCCGACCGGCTCGCGGCGGCCTGCGCCGGGCTGCAGAGCCTGGCCGCCGCGGTGGCCACCGAGATCCCGTACAGCGACGGACTGATGAAGCTCGTGGTCATCGAGGTCACCGGCGGTTTCTTCTACCTGATGGCGGCCGGCACCGGCGCGTATCTCGCGGTCCTGGCCGGCGAGACCGTCGACGCCGGGCTCGTCGGGGCCCGGATGCGGGACATGGTCGTGCGGATCGGTGCCCATCTGACCAGCCCGCCCCGCCACGGCGGGCAGTCCGGATGAGTGGACCTCGACGAGAACGCCGCAAGGCCGACCCGGATCTCCTCGATCCGGAACGGCTGTACGTGATCACCGGCGATCTCGACGACAGCGAACGGGCCGCGCTCGACCTGGTCACGATGGTCGTCGCGCAGGCGGAGCCCTCGCCGACGTTCCAGCCCGAACAGGCGGCGATCCTCCGGCTCTGCCAGGCCCCGTTGTCCGTCGCCGAGATCTCGGCCTACCTCGGCCTGCCGTTCAGCGTGGTCACCTCTCTCCTGAGCGATCTCCTCGCCACCGAACTCATCGAGTCGCGCGCGCCGATCGTCCGCGCCACTCTCCCCGACAGGTCCCTTCTCGAAGCGGTGATGCATGGACTTCAGAAGCTCTGACACGATCACCGGACCCCGCACCGAGGACGTCCTCCCCACCACGGCCACCGCCGCGGTGAAGGTCGTGATCGTCGGAGGGTTCGGCGTCGGCAAGACGACCATGGTCGGCTCGGTGAGCGAGATCCGGCCGCTGACGACCGAAGAGACCATGACCCAGGCCGGCGTCGGCGTGGACGACAACGCCGGGGTGGAGACGAAGACCGCCACCACCGTCGCCATGGACTTCGGACGGATCAGCCTCAGCGAGGAACTGATCCTCTATCTGTTCGGCACCCCCGGCCAGGAACGCTTCTGGTTCCTGTGGAACGGCCTCTTCGAGGGCGCCCTCGGAGCGGTCGTCCTCATCGACACCAGACGCCTCGAAGTCAGCTTCGACGTCATCGGCCGGCTGGAGGAGCGCGGCGTGCCGTTCGTGGTCGCCGTGAACACCTTCCCCGACGCACCGCACCACCCGGTCGAGGCCCTGCGCAGAGCCCTCGACCTGCCGGACGAGGTCCCGATGATCGACTGCGACGCCCGGCTGCGGGCCTCCAGCCGCGATGTGCTGATGACCCTGATGCGCTACCTGCACAGCCTGGCCGTCCCCCTCGCCTGACCCCCGGGGCCCGGCGACAGGACCGCCCGGGGGCGCGCGCCATCCCCCGGCGTACGCCCCCGGCACGTCCGCGCCCGAACCCCCGTCGCACCCGCCCGCCTGCGCACCAGCCCTGGAATCCTGATCCCTGGAGCCCCTGTGACAACCCCCTTCCACCACGAACCCGGCGCCGTGCCCCCGCCCCAGTGCCCGGCGCACAACCTCGACATCGGCCCCGGCGGACTGCGCCGGCTTCATGGCCCCGAGGCGGAGAACAACCCCGCGGGCCTCTACGACAAGCTCCGCGCCGAACACGGAACGGTCGCCCCGGTCCTGCTCCACGGCGACGTCCCCGCCTGGCTCGTCCTCGGCCACAGCGAGAACCTCCACCTGACCCGTACGCCGTCCCAGTTCTCCCGGGACTCGCGGCGCTGGCGGGCCCTCCAGGACGGCAGCGTCGCCCCCGACCACCCGCTCGCCCCGATCTTCACCTGGCAGCCCGTCTGCGTCTTCGCCGACGGCGCCAAGCACGAGCGCCAGCGCGGCGCGGTCACCGACAGCATGGAGCGCATCGACACCCGCGGCGTGCGCCGCCACATCAACCGCTTCAGTAACCGTCTGGTCAACGACTTCTGCGAGAAGGGCACCGCGGACCTGGTCAGCCAGTTCGCGGAGCACCTGCCGATGATGGTGATGTGCGCGATCTTCGGCATGCCCGAGGAGTACGACGAGCGACTCGTCCAGGCCGCCCGCGACATGACCCGCGGCACCGAGACCGCCGTGGCCTCCAACGCCCACATCGTGGCCGTGCTGACCCGACTGGTCGAGCGCCGCCGCGCCGAACCGGCCCACGACTTCACCAGCTGGCTGGTCGAGCACCCCGCGACGATGACCGACATCGAGGTCGTCGAACACCTGCGCCTCATCCTGATCGCCGCGTACGAGTCCACCGCCAACCTCATCGCCAACGTGCTGCGCATGGTCCTCATCGACCCGCGCTTCCGCGCCCGGCTCAGCGGCGGCCACATGACCGTCCCCGAGGCGGTCGAGCAGACCCTCTGGGACGAACCGCCCTTCACCGCCGTCTTCGGCCGCTGGGCCGTCGGCGACACCGAGCTGGGCGGCCAGCAGATCAAGGCGGGCGACGCCCTCCTCGTGGGGATCGCCCCGGCCAACACCGACCCCACCGTCCGCCCCGACCTGGGCGCCGACATGGGCGGCAACCGCGCTCACCTCGCCTTCAGCGGCGGCCCCCACGAGTGCCCGGGACAGGACATCGGCCGGGCGATCGCCGATGTCGGCGTCGACGCGCTCCTGATGCGCCTGCCGGACCTGGAGCTCGGCGTCGGCGAGAGCGAGCTGCGCTGGGTCGGCAACATCATGTCCCGGCACCTGGTGGAGCTGCCGGTGAAGTTCGCCCCCAGCCCCCAGCAGAAGCTGGACGCCGACCCGCTCTCCGTGATGGCCCGCACCCCCCGCCCCGCCGACGCCTGGGAGATCTCCTCCCCGGCCGGCACCGTCCCCGAGCCCCGGGACGAGATCCCGGGAGCCGAGCCCTCCCACGGCCCGGGCACGGCTCCCCGGCCCACCCCGCCCGCAGCCGAACCGAATGCGGCCGCCAACCCCGTTCCCGCGCCGGTCGCGACGATCCCGCGTCAGCGCCGCCCCGCCGCCCCCGCCCGGCTCTGGCAGGCGGTCACCCGCTGGTGGAACGGCTACTGACCCGCCGTCCACGCTCCGGCCGCGCGGCCCCGGATCACGCCCTCGGGCCCGGGGCCGCCGCGCCGTGCACCGGGCCGGGCGCGGCCCACCCGGAACGGCCGCGGCCTGCCCGTACCATCGAGCAGCGTGAAGCTGACAATTCTTGGCGGTGGCGGATTCCGGGTGCCTCTGGTGTACGGGGCCCTCCTCGGCGATCACGCCGAGGGCCGCGTCTCCCGGGTCACGCTGTACGACACCGACGCCGACCGGCTCACCGCCGTCGCCCGGGTCCTCGCGGAACAGGGCCGGGGCGTCCCGGACGCCCCGGCCGTCGTCGCCACCACGGAACTCGACGAGGCGCTGCGCGGCGCCGACTTCGTCTTCTCCGCCATCCGCGTCGGCGGACTCGCCGGCCGTGCCGCCGACGAACGCGTGGCGCTCGACGCGGGCGTGCTCGGCCAGGAGACCGTCGGCGCCGGAGGCATCGCGTACGGGCTGCGCACCGTGCCCGTCGCCCTCGACCTCGCCCGGCGTATCGCCCGCCTCGCACCGCGGGCCTGGGTCATCAACTTCACCAACCCGGCGGGCCTGGTCACCGAGGCCATGTCCCGGCACCTGGGCGACCGGGTCATCGGGATCTGCGACTCGCCGGTCGGGCTCGGGCGCCGTATCGCCCGTGTCCTGGGCGCCGACCCGGACCGGGCCTGGATCGACTACGCCGGGCTCAACCACCTCGGGTGGGTGCGGGGACTGTACGTCGACGGGCGCGACCAACTGCCCCGGCTGCTCACCGACCCGAAGCTGCTCGCATCCTTCGAGGAGGGGCGGCTCTTCGGCGCGGAACTGATCCGGTCGCTGGGCGCGGTCCCCAACGAGTACCTGCACTACTACTACGTCAACCGCGAGGCCGTACGCGCCTACCAGGAGGCGGAGCGGACCCGGGGCGCGTTCCTCCAGGACCAGCAGGAGGGCTTCTACGCCCGGATGCGCGAACCCGGCACGCCCGCCTGGGACACCTGGGACCGCACCCGTGCCGAACGCGAGGCGACGTACATGGCGGAGAACCGCGAGGTCGCCGGGGCGGGGGAGCGGGAGGAGAGCGACCTGGACTCCGGCGGCTACGAACAGGTCGCGCTCGCCCTCATGCGGGCCGTCGCCCGCAACGAACGCGCCTCGCTGATCCTCAACGTCCGCAACCGCACCACCCTGTCGGTCCTGGACGCGGACGCCGTCGTCGAGGTGCCCTGCCTCGTCGACGCCAACGGGGCGCACCCGGTGACCGTCTCGCCGCTGCCGTACCACGCGGTCGGCCTCGTCACCGCGGTGAAGGCCGTGGAGCGGGCCGTGCTGGAGGCGGCGGAGAGCGGGTCCCGCGCGGCGGCCGTCCAGGCCTTCGCCCTGCATCCGCTGGTGGACTCCGTGACGGTGGCCCGACGGCTGCTCGACCGCTACACCGAGGTTCACCCCGGGCTCGCGTACCTCCGCCGGGCCTGACCCGGCCGGGAACACGACCGAACGAGACGGGCCCGACCTGACCGGGCCCGGCTCGTTCGGTCGTGGGCTCTGCGCCCGGTCAGCCGGACGCCACGACGCTCCGCCTCCCGGGGGCGGCCCAGCTAGGGGTCACCCCCGTCACCTGGCAGACCATCAGGAACAGCGGGATGGGCGGGGTGTACGGGGTGAGGGCGTCCGGCAAGTGGATCAACCGGGGGCGTCCGCCGGGCACGGCCGCGTCGTGTGCGTACGTCACCTGCTCGGGCCAGTCCAGATCCAGGTCGGAGCCGGCCGGGACGATCCACCACCAGCGGTCCGCGTCGGCGAAGACACAGCCGGTGCGCGGCAGATGGGACATCAGGCGGAAGCCGTGCCGGGCGGGCACCCCGACCGCGTCGCAGCCCAGGGTCGCCGACATCGAGGCGGGCAGCGCCAGCCGCACCCGGCCGCCCCGGGACTCTTCGGGGGTCCCGCCCCGGTGCGCCGCGCGCAGCCGGGACAGCGCGTTCCTCAACACGGCCGGTCCGTGCCGGACAGCTGCTCGGCGCCGTGCGCCAGCTCCGCCCAGACGATGCGCCCGGAGGCGTCCTGGGCGTCGTGCGACCCCCAGGCGCTGCTCATCGCCTCGACGAGGAGCAGACCACGGCCGTGTTCGTCGTCGGACGAGGGGCGCAGCCGCGGGCCGCAGGGCTGGTGCCCCTGGTCCTGCACGGCTATCCGCAGTCGCCTGCCGAACCGGCTCAGCTCGCAGACCACTCGGGTGCTCGCGGTGTGCACGACCGCGTTGGTCACCAGCTCGGAGACGATGAGGACCGCCGCGTCACCGATGTCCCGGCCCAGCCGCCAGGCGTCCAGCCGCGTTCGCGTCAGCTCCCGCGCACCGGCCACCGACTCGGGATGCGCCGGCAGCGCGAAGCAGTATCGGAGCGCCTCCGTCCCGGGGCTGAGGTCCGCGAGCCGGGGGATGAGCGCACTGCCAGGTGCCACGACCGATTCCTCACAGTGGGGGCCGCGTCACGCTTCGTTCCCCGGGTGCTCGGGGGCGGGCATGACTGAGCGAACGGGTTCGGAAGTCAACTCTCCCTCTGACGATGACACTTGGCAAGGGGCACTCTGAAATTTCCAGAGTGACTGTGTCGTTGGGGGCGCACGCATGGCACACTGCTCGCAAAACAGCGCATGGGGAGGTCTGAAGTGAGCGAACCGCGGTCCGCCCCGACCGTGGGCCAGGTCGTTCTCGGCAAGCGCCTGCAGGATCTGCGCGAGCGTGTCGGGCTGACCCGTGACCAGGCGGCGAAGGTCCTCCGGGTCGCCCCCGCGACGATACGCAGAATGGAGACGGCCGAGGTCGGGCTCAAGATCCCCTACGTCCAGCTGCTGCTGAAGGCGTACGGCGTCGCCGACCAGGAGGCCGAGGCCTTCGTCGACCTGGCGGAGGAGGCGAACAGGCCGGGCTGGTGGCAGCGTTTCCATGACGTGCTGCCCGACTGGTTCAGCATGTACGTCAGCCTGGAGGGCGCCGCGAGCCTGCTGCGCATGTACGAGCCGCACTTCGTGCCCGGACTGCTCCAGACCGAGGACTACGCCCGCTCCGTGATGCGGACCGGTGCGGTCGGCCAGACGCGGCCCGAGGACATCGAGCGCCATGTGGCGCTGCGGATGGAGCGGCAGTCCCTGCTGGCCAAGGAAGACGCCCCCCGACTCTGGGTGATCATGGACGAGACCGTGCTGCGGCGGCCCGTCGGGAGCGCGCAGGTGATGCGCGGGCAGATTGACAAGCTCCTCGAAGCCACGGAGCTCCCGCATGTCACCCTGCAGATCGCGGAGTTCGCCTCGGGCCACCACCCGGGAACCTACGGTCCCTTCGTCCTCTTCCGGTTCGCCGTTCCCGAACTCCCCGACATGGTCTACAGCGAGTACCTGACCGGTGCCGTCTACTTCGACGCCCGACCCGAGGTGGCCTCCTACCTCGAAGTCATGGACCGCATGGCGGCTCAGGCCGCGACTGCACAACGCACGAAGGAAATCCTCCGGGACTTCCGCAAGGAGCTGTGATGAACCCCATATACAACGGCATGCCGGCCGGTGACCTCGGCTCCGAAGGCTGGTACAAGCCGTGGAGCGGCGGGAACGGCGGGAACTGCGTCGAGGCGATGAAGCTCGCCGACGGGCGGGTCGCCGTACGCCAGTCCGCCGATCCCGACGGCCCGGCTCTCATCTACTCCAACGGCGAGATCGCCGCGTTCATCCAGGGCGCCAAGGCCGGCCAGGCCGACTTCCTGCTCACCTGACACCGCATCCCTCCTCCTGTACGGACCACCGACCACGGAGCGCGCCATGACCGGGCAAGAACCCCACTCCATCGAGATCGACACCAGCAAGCCGCATCCGGCCCGCATGTACGACTGGTTCCTCGGCGGCAAGGACAACTACCCGGTCGACGAACAGATGGCGCGCCAGTTGCTCTCCCTGGACGCGCGGGGCCGTGACATGGCGCGGGTCAACCGGGCGTTCATGCACCGGGCGACCCGCTGGCTCGCCGAGCACGGCGTGCGCCAGTTCCTGGACATCGGCACCGGCATACCCACCGAGCCGAACCTCCACCAGATCGCCCAGCAGGCCGCCCCCGACGCACGCGTCGTCTACTGCGACAACGACCCGATCGTGCTGGCCCACGCGGCGGCCCTGCTCCGCTCGACGCCCGAGGGGGCCACCGAGTACATCCAGGCGGACGCCCGCAGACCGGAGACGATCCTGGCCGAGGCCGGCAAGGTGCTGGACTTCGAGCAGCCGATCGCCCTCTCCCTGCTGGCCCTGCTGCACTTCATCGACGACGAGGACGGCGCGGCGGCACTGGTCGACAAGCTGGTCGAACAGTTGCCCTCCGGCAGCTATCTGGTGCTGTCGCACACCACCGGCGACTTCGACCCGGAGGGCGCGGCGCAGGCCCGGGCCATGTACAAGGCGCGCGGGATGACGCTGCGCCCCCGCAGCCGCGCCGAACTCACGGCGTTCTTCGACGGCCTCGAACTGGTCGAACCGGGGGTCTCGCTCTCGGCCGACTGGCACCCCGAACTCGGCGAGGTCATCGACGTACCCGGCGACGAGCCGATCCCCGGATACGCGGGAGTGGCGCGCAAGCCCTGACGTCCGCCCCTGTCGCCGTCGGCCCGGGGACGGGCGGGCCGACGGCGCTGCGGCACGGGGACGGGCGGGCCGACGGCGCTGCGGCACGGCTCGTACGCGGGTTCCGGCCGCCACGCGTCACAATGGACCCATGTCACGACGCACCTCCCGGCCCCGGGGGACCGCCGCCCCGCGGGTCACCCCCGCCTCCCCGTGTCCCTGCGGCCTGCCCGCCGCCTACGGGGAGTGCTGCGGGCGGTTCCACTCCGGCAGCGCCGCCGCGCCGACCTGCGAGGCCCTGATGCGCTCCCGGTACACGGCCTTCGTCGTCCAGGACGCGGCGTACCTGCTGCGCACCTGGCACCCCGGGACCCGGCCGCCCGGCGTCGACTTCGACCCCTCGATGCGCTGGGTGGGCCTGGACATCCTGGAGACCGCCGAAGGCAGCGCCTTCCACTCCACCGGAACGGTCACCTTCCGCGCCCACTACACCGACGACGGGCGCCCCGACTCCCTCCACGAGAAGAGCCGCTTCGCCCGGCACGAGGGCGCCTGGGTCTACACGACGGCGGTCTTCGTCGACTGACCCGCGTCCTGGCACCCGAAATCCGTTTCCCGGCCCACCGCGCCCGACCGTACGATCCGCGCATGGACGAGGACGAAGCAGCGACGCCGTACGCCGCGAGGGAACGATTCTGGCGGGGCCGCGACGTCGCCTTCACCCCGCTGGAACCCGACGACGCCGAACTGATCCACCACTGGCGCGCCGACCCGGTGGCCGCCCACGAGATGGGCGTCTGGCCCGGCTCCCTCCATGAGTTCCGCGAGCGGATCGAGGCCCACGTCGAGGACCGTGACCGCGACGACTTCCTCGTCCTCCTGCCGGACGGCACGCCCGTGGGGCACATCGCCCTCTTCGAGGAGGACCTGGTCGACGGCACCGCCGAGGCCTACCTTCTGCTCGCAGGCGGGCACCGCCGCCGGGGTCTCGGCGGTGACGCGCTCGCCGCCCTCACCGACCTGGCCTTCGGCGAACTGGGCCTGCACCGGGTCGAGGCGATCACCCACACCGACAACACGGCGGCCCTCGCCACCCTGCGCGGAGCCGGTTTCGTCCACGAAGGCGTACGCCGGTCCTCCTGCCTGCACCGCGGCCGCCGCTACGACAACGCGATCCTCGGCCTGCTCCGCTCGGAGTGGGAGGCGCTGGAGCGCCCCCGGTCCTGGGAGCACTGAGAGCGGCGACCGTCGCCGAGGCCGTTCAGACCGGGGCCCCCACGCGCGACGATCCGCCGGAGCCGGTCGCGGGGGACAGCTCCTGGGCCAGGTCCTCCGCCAGCAGCCGCTTGGCGATCACGTCGACGGTGGCCCGGAGCTGACGGTCGTCGGGGCGTGCGCCGTCCTCGGCCAGGCGGTCGTTGAGCCAGCGGCCCCAGGCGTCGGAGATCACCGCCGCCTCCCGCCGGCCCGCCGCCGTGTGCGAGAAGATCCGGCCGTCGCCCGTCAGATAGCCCTCCTCGATCATCCGGTCGAAGACGGGCACCAGAACCTCCGGCGGGATACGGTGCCGGGCCGCGATCAGCCCGAGGCCCGCGTGGCCGACCATCCGGGTGAACAGGTCCACCTGCATCACCGCCCAGGCGCCCGCCATGTCGAGCCGGGTGTCGGACTCGGCGGTGATCCGCCGGGCGGTCTCCGGACCCGCGCTGTGCAGGATCGTCGCCACGGAGAACTCCAGCACCTTCGCCGAGTCCCCGCTGCCCGGCTGGGCGAAGCCCTCGCCCATGTCCGTCGACCCGAGCCGGGCCGAGTCCCGCAGCTTCACCTCCTTGAGGAACAGCGCGATGACGAAGCCGATCAGGGCCACCGGCACCGTCCACAGGAACACCGTGTGCAGGGTGTCCGCGTAGGCCTGGGCCAGCGGCTCCGACTGGGCGGCGGGCAGCGCGTGCACGGCCTGCGGGCTCTCCGAAGCTCTGGCCAGGACCGCCGGGTCGCCGCCCGCGGCGACCGCCCGCGCGACGCCGTCGCTGAGGTTCGGCTTCAGCGCGTTGGCGTAGATGGTGCCGAACACCGCCGTGCCGAAGGCGCTGCCCAGCGTACGGAAGAACGTCACGCCCGAGGTGGCCGTGCCCAGGTCCTCGTAGTCGACGGTGTTCTGCACGGCGATGGTCAGCACCTGCATGGCCAGGCCGATGCCGAGCCCCAGCACCACCATGTACAGGGACTCCAGCCAGACGCCGGTCCCCGGCCCCATCCGGGACAGCAGGAACAGCCCGGCCGCCATCACCAGCGTCCCCACGATCGGGAAGACGCGGTAGCGGCCCGTCTTGCTCACCACGTTGCCGCTGAAGATCGAGGCGGCCAGCAGACCGGCGACCAGCGGCAGCGTCCGCACCCCCGACAGCGTCGCCGAGTCCCCGTCCACGTACTGCAGATAGGTCGGCAGAAAGATCATCGAGCCGAGCATCGCGAAGCCCACGATGAAGCTGAGGATCGAGCAGACGGTGAAAACCGGGTTCCGGAACAGCCGCATCGGCAGCATCGGTTCCTGCGCCCGTGTCTCCACCAGGCAGAACAGGGCCAGCGCGATCAGACCGCCGACGAAGAGACCGATGATCACCGCCGAGCCCCAGGCGTACTCGTTGCCGCCCCAGCTCGTCGCCAGGATCAGCGCGCTCGCACCGACGGTGACGAGCGCGATGCCCCGGTAGTCGATGACCGGCCGCCCCGCCGCCTTCACCGACGGGATGTTCCGGGCGGCGGCGATGACCACCACGATGGCGATCGGCACATTGACGTAGAACGCCCAGCGCCAGGTGAGATGGTCGGTGAACAGCCCGCCGAGCAGCGGCCCGATCACGGTGGAGATACCGAAGACCGCCCCGATCGCGCCCTGGTACTTGCCCCGTTCGCGCAGCGGGATCACATCGGCGATCAGCGCCATCGACGTGACCATGAGTCCGCCCGCGCCGATGCCCTGCATACCGCGCCAGATGATCAGCAGCAGCATGTCCGAGGCGAGGCCGCACAGGAACGATCCCGTGATGAAGATGACCGCCGAGACCTGGAAGACCAGCTTCCGTCCGAACAGGTCGCCGAACTTGCCGACCAGCACGGTGGCCACCGTCTCGGCCAGCAGATACGCGGTGACCACCCACGACATGTGTGAGGCGCCGCCCAGGTCCGAGACGATCGTCGGCAGGGCCGTGCCCACGATCGTCTGGTCGAGTGCCGCGAGCAGCATGCCGAGCACGATCGTCGCGAAGACGATGTTGCGCCGCCGCCGGTCGAGGACGGGCGGCGGCGCGGCGGCACTCTGCGTGGCGGGGGCTTGCTCGCTGGCAGTCGTCACCCCTGCACCCTCACACCCGCGCACCGCCCCCGCATGCGGGGGCGGGCCGGACGGGGGCGGCACGCCCTAGCGGGGCAGCGAGGCGATCGACGCCTTCAGCCGGGCCACGAAAGCCTCCCGGACGTCCTTGCCGACCCGGTCGAGCGAGAGATACGGATTGAGGTCCTCCAACTCGACGAGCAGCAGCGCGCCGTCCGCCGTCCGGCAGGCGTCGACCCGCTGGATTCCGTGGTCGAGGGTGTTCCAGTCGATGAACCGCCGGGCGAACTCCAGGTCCTCCGCGCTCGCCGCGTACGGCTCCAGCACCCAGCGCCGCTCCGGGTCGGGGGCGTACAGCGCGTACTGGAAGTCGTGGTCGACGAAGTAGAACGACACCTCGTGCCGGAAGTCGATCCTCGGCTGGACGAGGAGGGAGCCCTCGGCCGCCGCCTCAAGCTCGGCGCGGGCCTCCGCCGCCGTGACGAAGCGCAGGCCGACCGAGTCCGCCCCGAGCTTCGGCTTCACCGCATACCGGGCGACGTCGGGCAGCCCGGCCAGGTCCGCCGCCCGGTCGACGGTCGGGATGACCGGAAGTCCCGCCGCCGACATCTCGACCAGATACTCCTTGCCCGCCATGTCGCCGCGCCCGTCCAACGGGTTGTAGACGGCCGTCCCCAGCTGCCGGGCCCTCACGAGGAAGGCGTCGTAGGCCTCCCGGTAGTGCAGCACGGGCCCGCTGTTGCGGACCAGCACCGTGTCGAACCCGCCCAGCAGCGCGGCCGCGTCCCGGGGGTGACAGAGCGCCACGTCGAAAGCCTCGCGGAGCCGGGAGGAGAGATAGATGTCCTCGTCGCAGTAGCGGCGGCCGCGCGCCTCGTACGCGAGATCGGTGACGAGCAGGAGGGACGGGCGGCGTGCGCCGGCGGGGGACGCGGCGGTCATGAGGTGCTCCCGGGGTGAGGTCGCGGACGGACGATCACTATCGCCGACACCCGGACCGGGCTTTCCGGAGGGGGTGACCTGCCCAGCTCTCGGCGGGCGCCCGTCGCCGTACCGTCAGACGGCTTCCGTGGAGCTGCCCCGTACGGCCGCCACCCACTCGACGAGCAGCCGCTCGTACTCCCGGCGGCCCTCCGGCGACACCACACCGCCGTCGGCGACCAGAGCGCGGATCTCCGCGTTCAGTTCAACCATCGGGCGGGCAGGCGTCGGCTGGGTCGAAGTGGAGGTCATGTGAAGAGGCTAGTGGCACGGAGGCCGTCCGGCGTCCGGTCCAACGTGTGGGTCCCGCCACGGCCAAGCCTTCGCCCCGGCGCAGCTGTGGCGCCGGGGCGCTGCCCGGCCGCCCGGTGGACCTCTTCACCTCGTCGCCACGTCCCGCCGCGATCGAGCGGCCCGAACCCCCGTTGCCGCACGTAGACGGGGTGTGACGGGACACCGGGGCCGGCCGCGCACGTCCCGACGGGCTCGCTGAGGGGCTCGGCGCGCCCGGCCGGAAACGCGATGCGCGGGCTTTCGGTCCGGCGGCGGCGCACCCGTCCGGCGCGACGAGAATCACATGCTTCGAGGCCCCGGAGAACCGTTGCGGACCCTATTCGCAGCCCACCCCGTCGCCGTCACGGTCCAGATGCGGTCCGTACCCGGGCTGGCCGGACCGGATGGGTGAGGCACCGGCAGCACGAACCGCATCGCAGTTCTGGTAGTACGTCGACGTGCCGCCCGAGCCGGAGCCCCCGCTGCTGCCGGAGGAGTCGTCCCGCGCGACGGGCTTCTTCGCGGGCTTCGGTTCCGGGGGAGCGGCGGTGACCGTGACCCGCACCTTCTTGACCTTCGTGACGGTCGGGGCCGGCTCCGGGGTCGCGGTCACCGTGACCTTCGCCGTCTCCGTGACGGTGACCGTCGGACCGGGCTTCGCCTTCGCCGCGACCGTACGCACTTCCTGCGGCTGTTCACCGGTGGCGCCGATCCCCACACCGAGCAGGAGCAGCACGCCGGCCGCCGGGAGCACGATCCGCTTCCGCGCCCACCGCGGTCCACCCGTCGAAGGCGGCTGCGGTGTGAAGTTGCCGCCCTGGCCCCAGCCGGGCTGACGCGACGGGTGCTGCGAACTGTTCCAGTCCATGGTTCCCCCAAGTGCTGTGCGGAGGCCCGACCGTAGCGACCCGACGGGGCCCGGGGGAGCGACTTGTTCCGGTGGTGATGGAGTTGTGACCAAAGGGTGGGGGAAAGGTGCTGAGCCCGGTCAGCGGATCTGCCGCCCCGAGATCGCCCGCGCGATGACCAGGCGCTGGATCTCGCTGGTCCCCTCGAAAATCGTGTAGATCTTGGCGTCGCGGTACATCCGCTCGACCGGGTGCTCCCGGCTGTAGCCCGCGCCGCCGAGGATCTGGACCGCCTTCTCCGTCGCCGCGACCGCCAGTTCGCCCGCCCGCAGTTTCGACATGGAGCCCTGGCCCGCGTCGAAGGTGCGGTCGTTGCGGGCCATCCAGGCGGCCTGCCAGATCAGCAGGCGTACGGCTTCGATCTCGGTACGGATGTCCGCCAGGGCGAAGGCGATCGACTGGTTCTCGATGATCGGCCTGCCGAACGCCTCGCGCTCACCGGCGTATTCCAGGGCGTATTCGTAGGCGGCCCGTGCGATGCCCAGCGCCTGCGCGGCCACCGTCGGGCGGCTTACCTCGAACGTGGCCATGGCCGCCTGGCCCTTGGCGGGGCCGCCCTCGCGGGCCCTGGCGAGGCGGGCGTCCAGCTTCTCCTTTCCGCCGAGCAGGCAGTGGCCGGGGACGCGGACGTCGTCGAGGAAGAGGTCAGCGGTGTGCGAGGCGCGCAGGCCGAGCTTCTTGACCGTACGGCCCGCCGTCAGGCCCCGCGTCCCCGGTGGCACGATGAACGCGGCCTGTCCCCGGGAGCCGAGCGACGGGTCGACCGAGGCGACGACGACATGGACCTCGGCGATGCCGCCGTTGGTGATCCACGCCTTCTGGCCGGAGATCACCCACTCGTCGGCCGCCTCGTCGTAACGGGCCCTCGTGGTCATCGCGGAGACGTCGGACCCGGCCCCCGGCTCGGAGACGCAGAACGCGGCGACCTTCGGGTCGTCCTCGTCGCCGTAGCACTGCGGAACCCACTCGGCGAGCTGGTCCGGAGTGCCGGAGGCGAAGATTCCTGCGACCGCGAGCGAGGTGCCGAACAGGGCCATGCCGATGCCCGCGTCACCCCAGAACAGCTCCTCGTTGGCGATCTGGAGGGAGAGCCCCGTGGGGTCCCCGTACAGGTCGGCGAGCGATTCGAAGCCGTACAGGCCGATCCGGGCGGCCTCCTGGATCACCGGCCAGGGGTTTCCTCCCGGGCGTCCCACTCGGCGGCGGCCGGGCGGACCACCTGGGCGGCGAAGCCGTGCACCCAGTCGCGCAGGTCCCGCTGTTCCTCGGTCAGGGCCAGGGAGAAGAAGCTCATGCCCTCACGCCTTCGGGATGTCGAAGTAGCGGGTGAGGCCGGACGCCAGACCGACGTCACCGGCGACCTTGAGCTTGCGCGTCATGAACATCGTGACCGGATTGCCGTTGCCGGAGACGAGCTTGAGGAACTCCGCGTCGCCCATCACCAGCGTGGTGCGGGGCTCGGCGTCGGAGCGATCCGCGGTGACCCGGCAGGCGCCGTCGGCTATCGCCGTCTCGTAGACCGCGTCGCTCTCCCCGGTGATCTTCCAGCGGATCAGCGCGGTGAGGCCGCCGGCCGCCTCGGGGCGGAACTGCTGCTTCATCCGGCCGAAGACCTCGCCGAGGATCCGGGTGCGCAGCTCGCCCCGCATGACCTCGGTGAGTTGCCTGGCGGAGAGGCCCTTGACGATCCGTGCGAACTCCTCCGGGGCGACCGCGGCGAAGTCGAGCGCGGACAGGTCGTCGGTGAGGTTGCCGCTGCTGGTTCCGTCCACGCCAATTCCTTACTCCGAAGTAAACTTACTTGGGAGTAAGGTAAGGCGAGCGGTGGCGTCCCGCAAGGCCGGTCAGAAGGGCGATCCGGGCAGCACGGCGAGGTGGGGGTGGTGCGCGGCGAGCACCTTGTTGGCGCGGGCCAGTTCGGACAGGGCCTGTTCGCGGTCGGCCTGGTCCTCGACGCCCAGCCGTGGCCCGCGGAACCTGCGGACCTCGCGGGCCGCGCAGTCGGCGTCGAACTCCGCCTGGAGGATGCGCGGCGGAATGCACGAACCGATCAGCGCGGCGACCCGGTCCGGGATCGGCACGGGGACGAGGAGGTGCGAGGCGGTCATGGGGCGTTCCCTTTTCGATGGTCGGCCAGGAGGCGGTGCGCGGGATCCGTCGCCTGACGGGCGGCGGACTCCCTCCTGTGTACGCGACACGGTTCCGGGTTTCTCGCCGGGTACGTCTCCGTGTCGCAACCGTTTGGGACTGACCGTCTCTTTCGCCTTACGCACCGGTAAGTTGACCCGTCGCGCCCAACGTGATCCGGATCAGGGGGATGTGCCGGTGACGCGGGAACGCAGCCGCAGCGCGCGCAGGACCGCCTCGGTGGCGAAGCGGCTCTCGGGATCGACGAGTTGGTCACCGAAGATGGTCTCCAGGCTGCGCATGCGGTAGCGCACGGTCTGCGGGTGGACATCCAGCAGCGCACCCATCTGCGCCGCGGTGCCCCGGGTGTCGAGCCAGATCCGCAGCGTCTCGACCAGCCGTTCCCGGCGGGTCGCGCTGATCCCCGCGACGGCGGCCAGCTCCCGCTGGGCGAGCTGGTCGAGCAGGGCGGGGTCGGCGAGCAGCCACAGGGTGAGGAGGTGGTCCTCGCAGCGGATCAGCGGAGCGTCGTCGATCACGCCGGAGTCGACGAGCTCCAGAACCCGGCGGGCCCAGCGCAGCGATTCGCAGGCCAGCCCCGTGGGGACGGTCAGCCCGATCGCCATGCGCCCGGCCGGCAGCGCCTGGGCGAGCATGGATCTTCGCGCGTCGTCCAGCGCCCCGGGGACGAGCAGGTGCGGCTGCGGGGCGCTGAGATCGACGAGAAGGTCGCGGTCCGCGTTGAGCCGGTCCAGCTCCGCCGGGGCGCGCACGGCGATCAGCGTCACCTCGTCGGGCAGCGCCCACCCGGTCTGCTCGCACAGATCGGCGATGGCGCTCCCGGGGGCCGGGCGTCCGGCGAGGATCAGATGGAGCAGCCGGCGGCGCAGCGCCTCGCTGTGCTCGCCCGACTGGGACTGCGCCTCCAGGAAGCCTTCCCGGGAAAGCGATTCCAGTTCGTCGACATAGGCGAAGAGCGCGTCCGCGAAGCTCAGCATCAACGTGGGGGAGAGGTGGTAGCTCTGCCCGACCTTCTTCGCCCGGCGCAGCGCCACCCGCGCACCCAGCCGGTAGGCCCCCTGAAGGGTGTCCATGCTCCGGCCCTCGTACGCCTCGAACCGTCCGAAGCGCCGGCACATGTCGTCCCGGAGCGTGGTCGGGGAGGAGGGCTCGGCCACCAGGTCGACGAAAGAGGCGAGGCTCTGCTCCACACCCACCCTGATGGCCTGCCCGTTCGGTCCGTCGAGCAGCCGGGCGTATTCCGGATAGGCCCGGGTGACCTCGACGCCGATTTCCTTGATGAGGCTGGGCAGTTCGGGCCGCATGATCGCTGCGAATTCCTGCGGGAGCGGCCCGAGCGGGTCTTCGGTATCCAACGGCTGTATGAGATGTGGCATGACAGATCCCCTTGCTCCCGGCGCCCGGTGGTGGGGTGAGACGGTGGGGGAAAGCGCTCCCACGAACCGACAGGTGCGTACCAAGTCCGCGACGAAGATAGACCAAGGAACAGGTACTGCACACCACTTGGACAAGATCGGCGTGCAGGGGGCACACATCTCGGCCGCACTGTGCGACTCCCGTGCAGGTCGGGCGCTCCTGCGCGCTTTCGGACAATGAATTTCGGCCGCCCGCTCAGGCGGTGACAACAAAGCGGTTCCGCTGCGGTCGAGTTGTTCCCGGCGTGGTCCGGCCGGAGTCGGCCGAGCCGGAGGGCGGGCCGGTGTACGGGCGGCTCACCACGGCGAACGCGGGTGAACGACTCCCCCGGAGAAGGATTTCCGGCCGCCTGGCCGATTTCCATGAGGTCCGCCGGGGAGCGGAAGCCGGACTTCCGTGTCTCCCGGCGCGTCGGCCCCGCCTGCGCGCCGCGCGCGGGGTTCCGGCCGACGGTACGTAATTCGCAGCCCACCGGTACGCATTCCTTGATAAGGCGAGCATGCTTCGATGCTCATTTACGGATCAAAAAGAGTGCGGCGCAAAGAATCTTAGCCGGACGGATTGTGTCGCCCTGTTTCCCGCGAGTAACATCACGCCTCGGTCAATTCGGTCATGAAATCTGCCCGAAATTTGATGCTCCGATCCTCCGCCCCCGGGCCACCCGAGGCCCCGACGCCGCCGACGGTCGTCGCGGTGCGGGCGTGCGTTGGAGAACCGGTCAACTTCGTGCACGAGGCCGCGCCACGGCGGCCGACAGAGGGGACGACATGAGATCCGTTTCCAATCGAACCCGCGTAGGGCTGCTCGCGGCCTTCACGGCATTCAGCGCTGTGCTTTCCACCGGCTCGGCCACCGCCGCCACCCAGCTCAACGGCGACTGGGCGCCCTTCGACCGCTGTCCGGTCGACGCGCCCGCCATGCTGGCCGCCGACGGTGTGAACACCATCGCCGCCTGCATCGCGTCGAGTTCGGCCACCGGCTCCATCACGCTGGGCAAGAGCGTGGTCTCCACCGGCCACACCGATCTGCAGCTCGGCGTCGTCCAGCGCGCCGACGGCACCGCCTCGCTGGTGGCCCCGCCCGAAGGGGCCCTGACGGCGGACCCGGCCGAGATCCCCGGCGGGCTGCTCGGGCTGATGTGCCCCAGCGGAATTCCCCTCATCTCGGGAATCTGCCGTCAGTTGACGGACAACAATCTCAACCGGGTGACGGCCACCATCGAACCGGCCGGAGCGCCGCGCGACTTCAATATGAGCGCGGCTTTCTCCACCGGTGAGCCCATTCTCACCATTCCGGTGCGCATCCACCTCAAGAATCCGTTCCTGGGTGACAAGTGCTACATCGGGACCACCGCGAACCCGGTGCTCCTGAAGCCGCAGAACGTGTCGGCGCCCACCCTCTCGCTCCAGCGGTTCGGAGCCGACGGGACGCCGAACGACGACGAGGGCGAGATGGGGCGCTACACCTTCGACGGCGCCGACCAGGGTGACGCCACGTTCGCCGTCCCGGGCGCAAGCGGTTGCGGAGCCGGGCTCCTGGACTGGGCGGTGAACCTCAAGACCGGTCTCCCGTCCGCCGCCGGGAAGAACAGCGTGACGCTCGACGCCACCACCACGTACTTCGGCAGCCCCTACGACCCCGCCGGCCTCGCGCCGAACGAGGGCCGGAAGCTGTCCGAATTCTGGCACTCCGCCAAGCGGTAGGCCGTCCCCTTCACCCGTACGAGGAGGTGATGCGGCAACCGTCCTTGGATCCGCCGAACGCCGAACCGTCCGGCCCGGCGGACACAGCGCACGAACCTCTCCAGTCACGTTCAGCCCAATCCCCAACGGGACGAGAAAAGGGAGTACCCCCATGTTCAAGCGAACCGGTGTCCTGACCGCGATCGGTGCCGCCGCGGCATCCCTCGTGCTGGCCGCACCGTCGGCCGTCGCCGCGCCGACCAGCTGGACGATCAGCCCGACCGGCGCCTTCAAGGGCACCGCCGGAGTGACCGTCCTGACCGACAACAACGGCAACAAGATCCAGTGCGCGACCTCCGCGGCCTCGGGCTCCGCGCCGACCTCTCCGGTCGCCGGCAGCCCGGCCAAGCTGGCCTCCATCTCGGCGATCTCGTTCAACTCGCCGTGCACCGGGCCGTTCAGCTCCACCTGGACGGTGACCACCACGCCGCCGTGGGAGATCTGGGGCCTGGACTACGCGGCGGGCGCCGGGACCAACTCCACGGGCCAGGTGACCGGTGAGATCAGAGCGATCAAGGCGAAGGTGTCCGGAAGCAGCATCCTCGGCCCCTGCACCTTCGACGTGACCGGCAAGGTCGCGGCCAAGTACAACAACCCGACCGCGGGCGGCAGCAACGGCACGCTGAACACCGCGGGCGGCGGGCTCACCCTGTCCATCGCCAACAAGGTCGGCGGCGGCTGCGGCATCGTCGGCACCACCGCCAGCTTCCAGGGGCTGTACACCATCATCAGCACCGCGACCAACAAGTCCCCGGTCATCAGCGGCTGATCCCGTCCCGATGACGTACCGCTGACGTACCGCGTCCGAACGTCGTGCCCGGCCGTGCGCACCCGACGGCCGGGCACGGTGTCGCGCACCCGCTGACAAGGGGCGCGGCGGCGGATTGTCACCCGCTGCCAAAGTCCGCGCGCCGGTGATCCGATCGGGAACCCGGCCCTTCCCAGAGGGGCGCAGGTGTGCGTACCGTACCCGCTCCGCAGCCGCCCGCCCTCTGGGCCCACGCGCGCCGGAAGGACACATCCGTATGACCGTCGATGCACGCGCCGCAGCGAGACGACCGATCCACTGGGCCGTGGGCGGGGCACTCGTCGTCGCCACCGCACTCGTTCCCAGCGCCGAATCGGCCGCCGCGGAACAGAGATCGGAGGTCGCCCTCCGCTACACCTGCCCCTTCCCCTCCGGGCCCGAGGAGGTGGACGTCGTCGTCTCGGCGGTGCTCCCCACCGAGGCCCGTACGGGCGAGGAGATCCGGCCCGGTCAGGTGGCGGTCGAGGTGACCCTGCCACCGACGGCGCTCGCCCGGTTCGCCGGCCTGGACGCCGCCACCCTGTCGGCCGTCGCACGCCTCACCGTCCGCAACAGCGTCGGCGACAGGTCCGCCGACGCCTCCTGGCAGGACCTGACCGCCCCGCCGGCGGACCTGCCCACACCGGACGAAGGCGAGGGCCAAGACCCGGGCGCGCTGACCCTCATCGCGACCGGAGATGTGCCGACGGTCACCTTCGGCAGCCCAGGACGCGCGACGCTCGCCCCCGACGTGCTCGACCTCGCGCTGACCTCGCTCACGGAGGCCGGCGAGCCGACCACACCCCCGGGACTGGACGTCGCCTGCACCCCGTCCCCCGGCCGGAAACCGGAACTCGCCGCCATCGCGATCCGCGGCGACCAGGACCCCACCACCCCCGCACCCCGCCCGGGGGAGAGCGACCCCGCACCCGAGCCGACCCCCACCCGCCCGGACGAAGGGCTGCCGCCCACCGCAGGGGAGAAGATCGACGCCCTCACCGAGAAGCGGCGCGAAACCCTGGAGGACGACCCGGGCAGCTGCCCGATCGAGATCCCGCCCGAGTGGGTGATGACCACCGCCGAGACCTACGCGGCCGGCTACGCGAACGCCGCCAAGCTGGACGGCGCGGCGGCGCTGGGGCCCGCGTTCATGAAGGTGGTGCTCAACAAGCGCTACATCAACGACTCGTGCGCCTCGACCGTCGACGTCAGCTCCGAGGTGAACTTCGACTACGAGGGGAAGCGCCAGCTCCCGCCGACGAAGGCCACGTTCCTCAGCTACGGGTTCATGCCGACCACCGCCACCATGACGCTGGAGCAGGTGGGCCCGCCGGCCGCGATCCACACCCACACGGTCACCAACACGCCGACCTACCCGGAGGAGACCACGGTCACGGCCCAGCTCGTGATGCGGCTCTCCGACGTCGAGGTGAACGGCGTGCCCCTGGACGTGGGGCCCGACTGCCGCACCGAACGCCCCTTCGAGCAGGTGCTGAAGGGGTACGGCCAGAGCTATCCGCCGGCCGGCTATCTGGTGGCGTACGGCGGCACCCTCACGGGGTACGCCCACATCCCGCCGTTCGAGGGATGCGGCGCCACCGAGGACCTGGACCCGATCTTCACCTCGGCCATCTCCAGCCCGGGCAAGAAGGCCGACAACTACACCAAGATGACCCAGGCGCCCCTGTGTGTGGCCACGAACCCGGAGGGGCCCGACTGCCCGCCGAGGAAGCCGAAGCCCGAGCGCTGAGCCGAAATGCCTCCGAGCCCTTCCGGTTCCACGGGACCGGAAGGGCTCTTCTCATGCCCGCCGGGGCCGACCCGCCGGCCGTGCGCTTCCTCACCATCCGACAGGTTTGACGGGCGGATTGCTCACCCGGCAACAATCCTTCGCGGCACCTGAATTCTCGCCGAGGAAAATCTGTACCCAGTATTGCGAAGTCAGGTTACCGGCCCGTAGCGTCCCAGACGTGCCGATCGGGAACACCCGGCCGCATGCGCAGATTTCGACAAGGTCGGAGACCGGCTTTGTCACCGAATGACAAGTGATCCGGTCGCCACCCCCGGTTCGTGGAAATCCGCTGTTCAACGACTTGCCCTGGCGGTTTCGGCGGACATAGCGTGCGCCCCCCGGTGCACGTGTGACGAGCCGCCATCGCCCTTGCCAGAGCCGGAGTGTCAACCGATGAAAACGTTCACCGCCACTTCGAGGGAGGGCCGATGGGAATCGAAGTAGTCGTCGAGGGCCTGACGAAATCCTTCGGCAAGCAGAACATCTGGCAGGACGTCAGCCTCACCCTGCCCGCCGGTGAAGTGAGCGTCATGCTCGGTCCTTCCGGAACCGGAAAGACCGTTTTCCTGAAATCCATCATCGGGCTTCTGAAACCCGAACAGGGACGCGTCCTCATCAACGGCGTCGACATGGTGAACAGCCCGGAACGCGAGATCATGGAGACCCGGAAACTCTTCGGCCTCATGTTCCAGGACGGGGCCCTTTTCGGCTCGATGTCGCTCTTCGACAACATCGCCTTCCCGCTGCGCGAGCACACCCGCAAGAAGGAATCCGAGATTCGTCGCATCGTGATGGAACGCATCGACATCGTCGGGCTCCTCGGCGCGGAGGGAAAGCTGCCGGGCGAGATATCCGGAGGTATGCGCAAGCGGGCCGGCCTCGCCCGCGCCCTCGTCCTGGACCCCCAGATCATCCTCTGCGACGAACCGGACTCCGGCCTCGACCCGGTCCGCACGGCCTACCTCTCGCAGCTCCTCATCGACCTCAATGCGCAGATCGACGCGACGATGCTCATCGTCACCCACAACCTCGACATCGCGGCGACCGTCCCCGACAACATGGGCATGCTGTTCTGCCGCAACCTCGTCACCTTCGGCCCGCGCGAGGTGCTGCTCACCAGCGACACCCCGGTCGTCTCCCAGTTCCTCGCCGGACGCCGCGAAGGCCCCATCGGCATGTCGGAGGAGAAGGACGCCGCCACCCTCGCCGCCGAACAGCTGGCCGACACCGCCCCGCTGCCCACCGGCCCCCGCACCGTCGTCCCGCAGCTGGAGCCCTCGCCGGGGATGCCCGTACGCCAGGGAGCGCTGCGCCGCCGGGAGCGGGTCATGTCGATGATGGGCCGGCTGCCGGAGGCCGCCCGTACGGCGATCCTCGACAGCTACGCCCCCGCCGCGGGAGGTGCGCGCGCGTGACCGCCCCGATGCCGGTGCGGCCGCCCGAGCCGCCCGAGAACCCCCCGCCGGCCACCTCCGGGAAGGCTCCCGTCCAGGCCCGCCCGTCCCGGCTGCTCGCCCCGCTCCGCGAGACCGGGAAGCTGTTCGCGCTTGCCGTCGCCGTGGCCCGGGCCATCTTCCGCAGGCCCTTCCAGGTGCGGGAGTTCATCGAGCAGTTCTGGTTCGTCGCGAGCGTCACCATCCTGCCCGCCGCCCTCGTCTCCATCCCGTTCGGCGCGGTCATCGCCCTCCAGGTCGGCTCCCTCACCCAGCAGCTCGGCGCCCAGTCCTTCACCGGCGGCGCCAGTGTCCTCGCGGTGATCCAGCAGGCGAGCCCGCTCATCGTGGCGCTGCTGATCTCCGGTGCCGCCGGCTCCGCGATCTGCGCCGACCTCGGCTCCCGCAAGATCCGCGAGGAACTCGACGCGATGGAGGTCATGGGCGTCTCGCCCATCCAGCGCCTCGTCGTCCCCCGGGTGCTCGCCACCATGCTCGTCGCCGTCCTGCTCAACGGGCTGATCTCGGTGGTCGGCACGCTCGGCGGCTACTTCTTCAACGTGATCATGCAGGACGGCACCCCGGGCGCCTATCTCGCGAGCTTCTCCGCCCTCGCCCAGCTGCCCGATCTCTACATCAGCGAGTTCAAGGCCCTGATCTTCGGCTTCATCGCCGGCATCGTCGCCGCCTACCGCGGCCTCAACCCCCGCGGCGGCCCCAAGGGCGTCGGCGACGCGGTCAACCAGTCCGTCGTCATCACCTTCATGCTGCTGTTCTTCGTGAACATGGTCCTCACGGCGATCTACCTCCAGATCGTCCCCGCGAAGGGGAGCTGACCGATGGCCATGCTGAACTGGCTCGACCGGTCGGGCGATCAACTCACCTTCTACGTGAAGGCACTCGTCTGGATCCCGCGCACGCTGCGCCGCTATCTGCGCGAGGTCCAGCGACTCCTGGCCGAGGTCGCCTTCGGCAGCGGCGGACTCGGCGTCATCGGCGGCACCATCGGCGTGATGATCGCCATGACCCTGTTCACCGGCACGGTCGTCGGACTCCAGGGGTACGCCGCCCTCAACCAGATCGGCACCTCGGCCTTCACCGGGTTCGTCTCCGCCTACTTCAACACCCGCGAGATCGCCCCCCTGGTCGCCGGACTCGCCCTCTCCGCCACCGTCGGCGCGGGCTTCACCGCCCAGCTCGGCGCGATGCGGATCAACGAGGAGGTCGACGCCCTGGAGGCGATGGGCGTCCGCTCCATGCCCTACCTCGTCACCACCCGCATCATCGCCGGAGTCGTCGCGATCATCCCGCTGTACGCGATCGGGCTGCTCTCCTCGTACGTCGCCTCCCGCTGGATCACCATCTTCTTCAACGGCCAGTCGGCGGGCACCTACGACCACTACTTCAACCTCTTCCTCTCGCCGCAGGACGTCCTGCTCTCGGTGCTCAAGGTGCTGATCTTCAGCGTGCTGGTGATCCTCGCCCACTGCTACTACGGCTTCCACGCCACCGGCGGCCCGGCCGGCGTGGGGGTCGCGGTCGGCCGCTCGGTGCGCAACGCCATCGTGCTCATCAGCGTCACCGACTTCTTCCTCTCGCTCGCCATCTGGGGCGCCACGACGACGGTGAAGGTGGCCGGCTGATGCGCACAACCAGCACCCGCACCATCCGCCGCCGCCTGGCCGGAGTCGCCTTCCTGCTGGTTCCCGCCGTCCTGGTGTGGGTCTCGGTCTCCGTGTACGAGAAGGACTTCACCGACGACGCCACGGTCACCGTCCGCACCGGATCGGTCGGCAACGAGATGCACACAGGCGCCGATGTGAAGCTCCGCGGCGTCGTCATCGGGCAGGTCCGCTCCATCGCCACCGACGGCGACGGCGCCCGGCTCACCCTGGCCATCGACCGCGACAAGCTCGGCCAGGTCCCCGCCGACGTCACCGCCCAGATGCTGCCGACCACCCTCTTCGGCGCACGGTTCGTCGCGCTGGTCCCGCCCCGTATCCCCACGGCCACCACGCTGCGGGCCGGGGCCGTCATCCCGCAGGACCGCTCCAGCAACGCCATCGAGCTGGAACAGGTCCTCGACAACGTCCTGCCGCTGCTGACCGCCGTGAAGCCCGAGAAGCTCTCCGCCACCCTGGGCGCCGTCTCCCGGGCGCTGGAGGGGCGTGGTGAACGCCTCGGCGAGACGCTGACCACGCTGGATCACCACCTGAAGAAGTTCAACCCCCAACTCCCCACCCTCAACGCCGACATCAAGGAACTCGTCAAGGTGAGCACGCTGTACGCGGACGCCGCGCCGGACGTCCTCGACGCGCTGCGGGACGCCACGGTCACCAGCTCCACCCTCGCCGACGAGGAGGCGCGGCTCGCCGCTCTCCACGGCACGACCACGGCCGCCGCGCAGGACGTCACCTCCTTCCTGCGGGAGAACAAGGACAACCTCATCCGGCTCTCCGCCGCGAGCCGGCCCTCCCTCGAACTCCTCGCCGAATACGCCGAGTCGTTCCCCTGCACGCTGCGCACCATGGCCGGCTTCGTGCCCGCCATGGACAAGGCGCTCGGCAAGGGAACCGACGAGCCGGGGCTGCACGTGTCGGTCAAGTCCGTTCCCTCGAAGGGGAAATACGTCCCCGGCCGGGACGCCCCGGTCTACAACGCCACGGGCGGCCCGACGTGCTACTCGGTGCCGTACGTCGGCCGGCACGCCCCGACCGCCGATACCCGCCGGGCGAACGATGTCACCGCACCCCCGGCCACCCGGGGCGATGCCGACGACGGCACCGACACCGCGCTCGGACTGCCCAACTCGCCCCAGGAGTCCCAGCTCGTGAACGAACTGGTCGCCCCCTCGCTGAAGGTCCGGCCGGGGGACCTGCCCGACTGGAGCAGCGTGCTCATCGGCCCGGCCTTCCGCGGTGCGGAGGTGAAGCTCAAGTGAAACGCCGCTCGCTCGCGGGACCGATCACCAAGTCCCTCGTCTTCATCGTCGTCACCGCTCTGGCCACCACCGTCCTCGGGCTCTCCATCGCCAACACGGGAGTCGGCGACACCACCACGTACAAGGCGCGGTTCACCGACGCCACCGGCCTGATCCCCGGCGACAGCGTCCGGATCGCCGGGGTCAAGGTCGGCCAGGTCGAATCCGTACGGGTCGCCGACCGGCGCGTGGCCGAGGTCGCCTTCGCCGTACGCAAGGGCAGGGACCTCCCCGCCTCGGTGACGGCGTCCATCAAGTACCTCAACATGGTCGGCCAGCGGTACGTCGACCTCGACCGGGGCCCCGGACCCGTCGGCAGGACCTTCGCGCCCGGGGACACCATCCCGCTCTCCCGCACCACCCCGGCCCTCGACCTCACCCAGCTCTTCAACGGCTTCCAGCCCCTCTTCGAAGGGCTGTCGCCGCCCGACGTCAACCAGCTCGCCGGCTCCATCGTCCAGGTCCTCCAGGGCGAGGGCGGCACCGTCGACAGCATCCTGCGGCACGTCGGCTCGCTCACCACGACCGTCGCCGCGAAGGACCAGGTGATCGGCGAGGTGATCACGAACCTCAACACGGTCCTCACGACGGTCAACGACCGCGAGGAGGGCTTCGACGACCTCGTCGTCACCCTCCAGAAGCTCGTCACCGGTTTCTCCGGCGACCGCAAACCGCTCGGCGAGGCCATCACCGCGATGGGCGCGCTCACCACCGTCACCGCCGACCTCTTCCAGGACGGCCGGAAGCCCCTCAAGGACGACATCCGCCAACTCGGACGGCTCAGCGGACAGTTGGAGAAGGGCACCCCGCAGATCGAGAACTTCCTCCAGAAGACCCCGGCCAAGATGGCGGCCATCAGCCGGCTGACGTCCTACGGATCGTGGCTCAACCTCTACCTCTGCGAAGCGAAGGTCAGCGGCGTCACCCACGACGACGGCAGCAAGCCGCCCACCGGCATCGCGATCACCCAACCGAGGTGCCTGGCATGAGCATCACCCCCATCCGGGAACGCAACCCGGTCGCGGTCGCCGTCGTCGGCCTCCTCGTCCTGGCCCTCGTCGGCCTCACCGCCTGGCGCGCCGACTCCCTGCCCTTCGTCGACAACGGCACCTCCTACAGCGCCGACTTCACCGAATCCGCCGGACTCGACGACGGCGACGAGGTGCGCATCGCCGGAGTCAAGGTCGGCGAGGTCACCGGCGTCTCCCTCGACGGCGCGAAGGTCCGCGTCGACTTCCGGGTGAAGGACGCCTGGATCGGCGACTCCTCCACGGTGGGCATCGCCATCAAGACCCTGCTCGGCGAGAAATACCTCGCCGTCGACCCCCTCGGCGACGCCCCGCAGGACCCCGGCTCCCGGATCACCGCGAGCCGCACGACCTCCCCGTACGACGTCACCCAGGCGTTCAACGGACTCGGCGAGACCATCGGCGAGATCGACACCGACCAGCTCGCGAAGAGCTTCGAGACGATCTCCGCCACCTTCAAGGACTCCCCGCCCCACGTCCGCAGCGCCGCCGACGGGCTCTCCGCCCTCTCCCGTACGGTCTCCGAGCGCGACGCCCAGCTCGCCACCCTGCTCAGCAGCAGCAAGAAGCTCACCAAGACCCTCGACGGCAGGAAGAGCAGCTTCGAAACGCTCCTGGAGGACGGAAACCTCCTGCTCGGCGAGATCCGGGCCCGCCGCGACTCCATCCATCTGCTGCTCACCGGCACCCGCGACCTCGGCACCCAGCTCACCGGACTCGTCAAGGACAACGACAAGCAGCTCGGACCGACCCTCACCTCCCTCAGCCGCGTCACCGCCGTTCTGGTGAAGAACCGCAAGAGCCTGGACAAGGTCCTCGCCACGACCGGCTCCTACAGCCGGCTCGTCGGCAACACCCTCGGCAGCGGGCGCTGGTTCGACAACTACGTCTGCGGCGTCGTGCCCAAGAACTACCTCCCCGCCGGCACACCCCCGGCCAACGGATGCCTGCCACCCCGGCAGCAAGGGGGCCGCTGACATGAGACGCACCCGCATCACCGGCATCGGCGCCGGACTCGCCCTCGTCGCGGTCGTGGCCGCCACCGGCGTGAGCGCCCTGGAGGAGGACGGCAAGACCACCGTCACCGCCTACTTCGACCGGGCCACCGGCGTCTACGCCGGATCCGACCTGCGGATCCTCGGCGTGAAGGTCGGCACCGTCGACTCCGTCGAGCCGCGCGGCAAGGAGGTGAAGGTCGTGCTGCGCCTCGACCGGGGCATCGACGTGCCCCGGGACGCCCACGCCGTCGTCGTCGCCCCCAGCCTCGTCGCCGACCGCTACATCCAGCTCGCCCCGGCCTACGACGGCGGCCCCCGGCTCGCCCCCGGCGCGGTACTGCCCGCCGCCCGCAACGCCACCCCCGTCGAGGTCGACGAGCTGTACGCCTCCATCACCGAGCTGTCCACCGCGCTCGGCCCCGACGGGGCCAACGCCAACGGGGCGTTGGCCCGGCTCCTGGACACCGGGGCGAAGAACCTCGACGGCAACGGGCGGGCCATCGGGGACTCCATCGAGCAGTTCGGCAAGGCCACCAAGACGCTCGACAAGAGCAGCGGCGACCTGTTCGACACCCTGAAATACCTCCAGAGCTTCACCACGATGCTCAAGGAGAACGACGGCAACGTCCGCAGCGCCGAGCAGCAGCTGAACACGGTCACCACTTTCCTCGCCGACGACAAGAAGAACCTCAGCGCCGCACTCAAGGAGCTCGGCACCGCCCTCGGCCAGGTCAAGACGTTCATCGCCAAGAACCGCGGCTCGCTCAGGAAGAACGTCGAGGCCCTCGTGCCGATCACCCGGACACTCGTCGACCAGCGCGCCTCGCTCGCCGAGGCGATGGACACCCTGCCGCTCGCCGCGGGCAACGTCCTCAACGCCTACGACCCGGCCCACCGCACCCTCAACGGGCGGACCAACCTCAACGAACTGTCCATGGGCGGACCGCTCGTGGAGCCCGGGGCCGCCGCCGCGGCGGGCCGGCTCACCGGCCTCGCCCCCGTCGACGCGACCCGCCGCAAGGCGCTGCCCGTCCTGCCGCTGCCCGAGGTCGGCACGGTCTACGGCACCCCCGAGAAGCAGCCCGGCAAGCCCGACGAGGCCGGAAGGACTGGCACGTCCGGCGGGACCGGCGAGAAGAAGGCGGCCGAGCGATGAACGACGAGATCCGGCGCAGACCCGCCGCACGGGCGGCCGTCGGCGCGGTCGCGCTGCTCGCCACCGGCGCGCTGATCGCCCTGGTCGTGGTCCGCCCCGACGCCCCCTCCTTCACCGGCATCGAGCAGATCCCGTTGCCCGGCGGCGCGGACCTCGGCGACCGGCCGTACAAGGTCACCGCCGAGTTCGGCGACGTCCTCAGCCTCGCCCCGCAGTCCTCGGTCAAGGTCAACGACGTCTCCGTGGGGCGGGTCACGAAGATCACGCTCGCCCCGGACGGCTGGCGGGCCCGGGTCACCATGCAGGTCAACGGCGAGGTCGAGCTTCCCGCCAACGCCTACGCCCGGCTCGAACAGTCCAGCCTGCTCGGCGAGAAGTTCATCCAGCTCGCCCCGCCCCCCGAGGGCACCGCCCACGGATCGCTCGCGACCGGCGGCCGCATCCCCGTCTCCCGCACCAACCGGAACCCGGAGGTCGAAGAGGTCTTCGGAGCCCTGTCCATGCTCCTCAACGGGGGCGGTGTCAACCAGCTCAGGACGATCACCACCGAGCTGAACAAGGCGCTCGCCGGGCAGGAACCCCAGATCCGCTCCGTGCTCAACCGGGTCGACACCCTCGTGACCAACCTGGACGAGAACAAGGGCGACATCACCCAGGCCCTCGACGGAGTCAACCGGCTCGCCACCACCCTCGCCACCCGCAAACAGGACGTCGGCACCGTCCTCACGGGGCTCAGCCCCGGGCTCAAGGTCCTGGAGAAGCAGCGCGGCTCCCTGCTGACCATGCTGCGCTCCCTCGACACCCTGTCCACGGTCGCCGTCGACACCATCAACCGGAGCAAGGCCGACATGATCGCCGACCTCAAGGCGCTCGCCCCGACCCTCAAGGCGCTCGCCGACTCCGGCCAGGACCTCCCGAACTCGCTCCAGGTGCTGCTGACCTACCCCTTCACGGACGAGGTGCTGCGCGGCGTCAAGGGCGACTACCTCAACGTCTACCTGGACGTGACGGCCATGCCCGGCACGCAGATCATCCCGGCCCTCACCCCCGACCCGCCGGGGATTCCCGAGCCCCCGGCCGAGGGAGAGGAACCGGCCGCGTCGGCCAAGGGCGCGCTGCCCCTCCCGCTCCCGCTGCCCGCTGTCCCGGGCACGCCGAAGACCATGAAGGAGGCGACACCGTGATCACCCTCGCCGTCCGGCTGAAGAACCTCGCCTTCCTCGTCATCGCCGTCCTCGTCCTCGGCTACCTGGGCGTCCGCTACGCCGATCTCGGCCACTACGTCGGACTGCGCAGCTACTACACCGTCACGGTCCAACTCCCGCAGACGGGCGGCCTCTACACCCACTCCAACGTCACCTACCGGGGCGTGTCCGTGGGCCGGGTCGGCCCCATCGAGCTGACCGAGAACGGTGTCGAGGCCGAACTGCGGATCGAGAAGGACGCCCCGCGCATCCCGGACAGTCTCACCGCCGTCGTCGCGAACCTCTCTGCGGTCGGCGAGCAGTACGTCGACCTGCGGCCCACCCGCACGGAGGGCCCCTTCCTGGGCAACGGCTCGGTCATCGACGAAGCCGACACCACCATCCCCGCACCCCCACCGACGTCCTCACCAGCGTCGACGACCTGGCGAGCTCGGTGAACCTGGAGAGCCTGCGCACCGTCGTCGAGGAGTTCGGGGCCGCCTTCGAAGGGCGCGGCGACGACCTCCAGGTCCTCCTGGACACCAGCGGCGACTTCATCGAGACCGCGGACCGGGCCCTGCCGGTCACCACCCGGCTGATGGCCGACGGCGAACAGGTCCTGCGCACCCAGGCCGAACAGGGCAAGGCGCTCAAGGGATTTGCCCGGGGCGCGAGGGAACTGGCCGCCGAACTCAAGGGCTCCGACGGCGACCTGCGCCGCCTCATCGCGACCACCCCGGACGCCGCCGTCCAGATCAGCGGACTGCTGCGCGACGTCGACCCGGCCTTCGGCGTCGTCGTCGCCAACCTCCTCACCACATCGGAGGTGGCCGTCACCCGCCAACGAGGCCTGGAGGAACTCCTCGTGAAACTCCCCGCCGTCGCCGCCGCCGGGGCGAGTGCGGTCGACGACGACGGCGCCCGGTTCGGCATGTCCGTCACCTTCTTCGAACCGCTGCCCTGCACCGCCGGCTACGGCGGCACCGTCTACCGCAACGGGCTCGACACCTCGGCCGGACCCGCCGTGAACACCGCCGCCCGCTGCACGTCCTCGCCCGGCACCGGCATCAACGTCCGGGGCAGTGCCAACGCCCCTGAGGGCGGCCCGGTCCCGAAACCGGCCGTCCCGGGCTCGATGAAGCTGCCCGGAGCCGTGGACGGCGCGCCCGCGGCCTCCCAGCCGCCGGCCGAGGACATGGCCGGGCTGCTGGGCCTGGGAGGCGGCTCATGACCCCCCGCATCCGTCACCTGGGAGGCTGGGCCGTCCTCCTCGTCGCCGCCCTGGTCTGCGGCCTGGGGGCCTGGTCGTACGGGCAGGCGCGCGGCGACCGCTCCCTGTCCTACGCGAAGGCCCGCGACACGGCCCTGGCCGAGGGCAGACGGCACCTGGCGACGCTGAACAGCCTGGACGGTGAGAACGCGCAGCGCGTCGACGACGGGTTACGCGCCTGGCTGGGCTCCTCCACCGGTCCGCTCCACGACGAGCTGGCACGGACCCGGAAGGCCGACGCGAAGTCCCTCACGGCTGCGGGCGACACGGCCCGGGGCAAGGTCACGTCGGCGGCCCTCACCGCACTGGACGAGCGCACCGGTACGGCGGAGCTGATCGCCACCGTGGAGGTCGAGGTCACCCCGCGTTCCGGCGCGGCAGGCACCCAGCGCAAGCGGTTCGGGGCGACCCTTGCCCGTACGGCCGACGGCTGGAAGGTCAAGGCGCTCACGGCGATCGGGACGGGCGGCGGCCGATGAGCGTGGGCATGAGAGCGAGCGGAGGAACGGTGACGGTGAGCAGCGATGCCGCCCTCGACCCCGAGGCCGCGGAGGCCCGAACGGGCAGGCCGGACCCGGAGGACGGTACGGACGTGTCCCGCCGCCGGTGGCCGCGCGTCCTCGGCGCCCTGCTGGCGGTCGCCCTGATCGCCACGGGCGGCGTCCTGTACGCCGAAGGGCACCAGCTGCGCGACACCCCGGCCACGGCGAACCTCGCGCTCGCCGACGCGGAGGCGACGACCCGCGTCACCGGCGATATGAGCAGTGCGCTCAGCAAGGTCTTCTCGTACGCCCCCGGGGCCACCGCCACCACCAGGGCGGCAGCGAAAGAGGTCCTGGCGGGCAAGGCGCTCCAGCAGTACGCGGCGCTGTTCGGCCAGGTCGAGCGGCAGTCCGCCGACCAGAAGCTGACGCTCACCACCGAGGTCGTCCGGGCCGGTGTGACCCGGCTGTCCGACGACAGCGCCCACCTCCTGGTCTTCCTCGACCAGGTCTACGAACGCCGGGGCCGGACCCCCACCACCGCCTCCGCGCAGCTCACGGTGACCGCCGAACTGCGCGACGGACGCTGGTGGATCGTCGAGATCGGCTCCACATGACGGCGGCCCGGAGGCGATGGCGGACGGGTCCGGTTCGGCAGGCAGGGGAGAGGCAGCACATGGCGGCGCGGCGGACGACGACAGTGAACACCGAGACGAGTGGGAGCAACGGGAAGAGGAACCCCGTCCTGCTCGCCGCCCTGGCCCTGGTGGTCTGCGCGGCCGGTGCGGCGGGCTGGGGCGGCTGGCAGCGGTACGAGGCCTCGCACGACGAGGCGGCGTCCTTCGCGCAGGCGCGGGACGACGCGCTGGCGGCGGGGGAGCAGGCGGTGCAGAACATGAACACCCTGGACCACAAGGCGCTGGAGCAGGGGCTCGACAGCTGGGAGCAGTCCACCACCGGCGACCTCCACCGCCAACTCGTCGACGGACGGGACGATTTCGCCCGCCAGATCGCCGAGGCGAAGACGGTGAGCACCGCGAAGGTCCTCTCCGGCGCGGTCACCGAACTGGACCAGCGGGCGGGACGGGCGGGGGTGATGGTCGCCCTACGGGTCACCGTGACCGCGCCCGAGGGCGAACCGGCGGTGAAGGAGAGCCGGTTGCTCGGCACCCTCACCCGGACCGCCGGGGGGTGGAAGCTCAGCGCCCTGGGCCAGGCGCCCGTCGGCTCCACGGCCGGCTGACCTCCGCCGCCGCACCCCGCCCACCTCGTACGCCCCGGAGAGGACCCACCCATGTCGACGACCCGTCACCTGGTCAACCGCCGCCGCCGGCTGGCCACGACCCCTTCCCGTACGGCGGGAGCCGGGACGGAACCGGCCTACGGAGAGCCCGAGGCCGTCGAAGCCGAGCCCGACACCGCTGACGACAGTGCCCCCGACGCCCCTGACGCCGTGGATGCCGCGCCCGACGCCGAGCCCGACGCCGCTGACGACAGCCCCACGGACGACGTTCCCCGTACCCACTCCCGGGCCTCCCGCCTCCGCATCACCCTGCCCGCCGTGCTCTGCGCGCTCACCGTGCTCCTCGGGGCCGTCGCCGTCTGGGCGTTCTCCTCGGCGGGCAGCCTCCGCGACGAGCCCGCCCGGCAGAACGCCGCGCTCACCGACATCGGTGGCACCAGCGAGGTGAAGGGCCGGATCAGCGAGGCGGTCGGCGCGGTGTTCAGTTACGACTACGCCTCGCCCGCCCGGTCCGACCGTGCGGCGAGCACCTATCTGACCGGCCGGGCCGTGCAGCAGCACAGGGACATGCTCGCCGACGTACGGGAGCAGGCCCCCGAACAGAAGCTCGTCCTGACCACCACCGTCACCGAGAGCGGGGTCGAGTTCCTCGACGGCGACCGCGCCCGGCTGCTGGTCTTCGCCGACCAGAGCAACACCCGTACGGGCAAGGACGAGGAGACGACGTACGCGGCGGCCATGTTCGCCGTGGACGCCGTCCGCCGCGGCGACACCTGGCTGATCGCCGCCATCGACACGTTCACCCGCTGAGCGAAGGGAATCCGCATGAGCTTCCACCGCACGGTGCGCCGCCGGCTCGGCACCACGGCCACCGCCGTCGCCGCGATGACCGCGCTCACCGCGTCCCAGGCCCCGGGGCTCGCCCTGCCCGAGGAGCGGAAGGAGAAGGCGGCCGCCCCCGACGACGTGGTGTGGACCGAGGTGCCGGGCGACGACGTCTACCACACCGAGTTACCGCCGCTGCGGTCCCCGAAGCCGCCCGCACCCCTGAAGCCCGGGAAGAAGCCGAACCCCCTCGTGGCCCGCGCATGGTCCGAGGCGGGCATCCCGGCCACGGTCCTGGCCGCCTACCGCAGGACCGAGAGCGCGGTGGGCCGCAGCGACCCGGGGTGCGGTCTGCCGTGGCAGCTGCTCGCGGCGATCGGCAAGGTCGAGTCCGGCCAGGCGTCCGGCGGGCGGGTCGACGCGCGCGGGACGACCCTCAGCCCGATCCTCGGCCCCGCGCTCGACGGCAACGGCTTCGCCCTGATCCGGGACACCGACGACGGGGCGTACGACGGCGACGGCACCTACGACCGGGCCGTGGGGCCCATGCAGTTCATCCCCTCCACCTGGGCGGCCTGGGGCGCGGACGGCAACGGCGACGGCCGGAAGGACCCGGACAACATCTACGACGCGGCGCTCGCCGCCGGGCACTACCTCTGCGCCGGGCCGCGCGACCTGACCCGCAGCGCCGACCTGGACCGGGCGATCCTCAGCTACAACCGCTCCGACACCTACCTGCGGACGGTGCTGTCCTGGCTGGCGTTCTACCGCAACGGCAGCCATCCGGTCGCCGACGGTGAGGGCGTCCTCCCGGTCAGCCCCGGCGCGGGCGGGAAGACCCGTCCCAGCTCCCCGGTCGGCCGTCCCGGTACTCCGGAGCGTCCCGGCAAGGACGACGGAGGCGTCGTCGTCGGGCCGCAGCCGACCAGGCCGCCGAGCCCGACCCCCACGCCCCGCCCGACGGGCCCCGGCTCCCCGAGCCCCAGCCCCGACCCGACGGACCCGGGCCCCGGACCCACCGACCCCGGTCCGAGTCCCAGCCCCGACCCGACCGACCCGGGCCCCAGCCCTGATCCGACCGGCCCCGGCCCCAGTCCCGACCCGACCGGGCCCACCGCACCGCCCGATCCCGGCGAGACCGACCCGGGCTGCCCGGGCGAAACGCCGCCCCCGTCCCCGGCGGACCCCTCGCCGTCCGACACGGCCCCGGGCGGCCAGGAAGAGCCCGACGACCCGTGCGTACCGGGAGAGGAAGCCGCGGTCTGAATCACGCCCATTCCCTCCCGTCAGCCGGGAATGCCGAATTCCGCTTCGCTCCCGGAGCCGCCGGAAAAGGCGGCGGAAAAAGGTGAGTGACTTTCCGCATCCGCTGGGTACCCGGGCTCATGAGGGCCCGGGGAGGCCCTCGCCTTTTCTGGGAGGGAATGCGATGAAGAAGGTCATCCTGGCTGCGGTTTCGGTCTCTCTGGGGGCTGCGGCACTGGTGGGGTGCGGCGGCGAGGGATCCGGAGAAGCCTTCGACGGAAAGAGTGCGGACACCATCGCTGCGGACGCGGTCAAGGCGACGCGTGACGCGAAATCCCTGCGGATCGTCGGAAAGGCGAAGCAGCCCGGCGGCAACGAGATCGGCATCGACTTCCATGTCGACGACCAGGACCACTGCGCGGGCACCATGACCGGACAGGGGGCCAAGGCCGATGTCCTCCAGGTCGGGCAGAGCGTCTACGTACGGGGCGACGAGAAGTTCTGGCAGAACACGCTGAAGGGGAAGCCCGGCACCGAAGAGGTGGTCAAGCAGGTGCAGGGCAAGTGGGTGGTCTCCGATCCGGCGCAGTCCGGCACGGAGGGGATGTGCGACAAGCAGGCCGCCCTCGCCATGCTGGACAGCGACAAGTCCGAGCGCAAGGGAATGAAGAAGGGCGAGACCACAGAGGTCGACGGCACACCGGCGCTGATCCTGGAGAAGAAGCAGGAGAACGGCGAGAAAATCACCATGTACGTGGCCACCGAGGGCGAGCCCTATGTTCTCAAGGCGGTTTCCGAAGGCGGCGAGGCGCCGAGCGAGACGGTGCTGAGCGATTACAACAAGAAGGTCGACGCCCAGAAGCCCGCAGCCGATGACGTGGTGGATCTGAAGAAGATCAACGCCTGAGGCATTCCGATTTTCGGGCGCTGAGAAGAACGGTAAGAGAAAGGGGCTCCTCCACCAGCAGGTGGAGGAGCCCCTTTTTCTCGGCTCCGTGACGGAAGGCCCGGCTCAATCCTGGCCGGGATGGTCGCCCGGCCCGTGCGCACGGCCGGTCAGCGGCGTGGGCGAGAGGTCCGCCCGCTCCTCGCCCGGCTCCAGCAAGGTGTCCGCCGGTCCGACGATCAGCGGGTCCGGGTTGCCGACGGCCTTCTCGTCCTTGCTGTCGTAGTCGAACCGCGACAGGAGGCTGCGCATCGCCTCCAGCCGGCCGCGCTTCTTGTCGTTGCTCTTCACGACGGTCCACGGTGCGTCATCGGTGTCCGTGGCCCGGAACATCTCGACCTTCGCGGCCGTGTACTCGTCCCACAGGTCGAGCGACGCCAGGTCGGTCGGCGACAGCTTCCACTGGCGGACCGGGTCCACCTGCCGGATCGCGAACCGGGTCCGCTGCTCGCTGCGGGAGACCGAGAACCAGAACTTCACCAGCAGCACGCCGTCCTCGACGAGCATCCGCTCGAACTGCGGTGCCTGGCGCAGGAAGTGCTCGTACTGCTCCGTGGTGCAGAAATCCATCACCCGCTCCACACCGGCCCGGTTGTACCAGGACCGGTCGAAGAAGACGATCTCCCCGGCGGTCGGGAGCTGGGCCACGTAGCGCTGGAAGTACCACTGGCCGCTCTCGCGCCCGGTCGGCTTCTCCAGGGCGACCACGCGTGCACCACGCGGGTTCAGCCGCTCGGTGAAGCGCTGGATGGTGCCGCCCTTGCCCGCCGCGTCCCGCCCCTCGCACAGGACCACCAGCCGCTGCCCGCTCTCACGGACCCAGCGCTGGAGCTTGAGCAGTTCGATCTGCAGGACGCGCTTGGCCGGCTCGTACTCCTTGCGCCGCATCCGTCGGTCGTAGGGGTAGTTCTCCCGCCACGTGTCGATCGGACGGCCCCGCTCGTCCAGCAGGACGGGCTGCTCGGGGCGGCTGCCGTCCACGGTCAGCCCCTTCAGCAGCTCCGCCGGATCGGTCCCCGGCCCTTCGGTCATCGCCCTGGTCTCCCCGCTCGCCTCGTCGGAACGTGCCCCCGGGGCCGCCGTCCATGCCCGCGGCCGGGAATTCAGCCTCCTGACAGCACCTCGGACAGGTCGTAGGAGACGACCTCCTCCAACTGCGTGTACGTACAGCTCGCGGGGGACCGGTCCGGCCGCCACCGGCGGAACTGGGTGGTGTGCCGGAACCGGTCGCCCTCCATGTGGTCGTAGGCCACTTCGCAGACCCGCTCCGGGCGCAGCGGCACCCAGGACTGGTCCTTCTTGCCCGTCCAGCGGTTCTGGGTTCCCGGCAGCCGGGACTGCTCGTGCGCCGCCGCGTCCGCCCAGGCGCCCCACGGGTGTTCGGCGAACTCGCAGCGCAGCGGGGCGAGTTCCTCGGCCAGCTCGGCGCGCCGCTTCATCGGGAAGGCCGCGCAGACCCCGACGTGCTGGAGCATCCCGCCGGTGTCGTACAGGCCGAGCAGGAGCGAGCCGACGACCGGGCCGCTCTTGTGCTCGCGGTAGCCGGCGACCACGACGTCGGCGGTCCGCTCGTGCTTGATCTTGTACATCGCGCGGGTGTCCGGCCGGTAGGGCAGGTCGAGCGGCTTGGCGACGACCCCGTCGAGACCGGCGCCCTCGTACCGGTCGAACCACTCCCGGGCGACCTCGATGTCGGTGGTGGACGGGGCGAGGAGCACCGGCGCGGAGGCGCCGGAGAGAGCGGCCGTCAGCAGGGCTCGCCGGTCCGCCTGCGGGGTGCTCAGCAGAGAGGTGTCGTCGACCGCGAGGACGTCGAAGGCGATGAGGCTCGCCGGGGTCTGCTCGGCGAGCATCCGCACCCGGGAGTCCGCCGGATGGATGCGCTCGCTGAGCCGCTCGAAGTCGAGCCGCCCCTCGTGGGCGATCACGATCTCCCCGTCGATCACACAGCGCGGCGGCAGGTTGTCCCGCACGGCGTCGACCAGATCGGGGAAGTAGCGGGTCAGGGACTTGCCCGTACGGCTGCCGATCTCGACCTCGTCGCCGTCCCGGTAGACGATCGCCCGGAAACCGTCCCACTTCGCCTCGTACGCCATGCCCGGCGGGATCTTGGCCACGGACTTGGCGAGCATCGGTTTCACGGGCGGCATCACCGGCAGGTCCATGGCCCGATTCTGGACCCCGCACCCACCCATGTCGCCCGATGTGCGGCATATGTGCGACGGGCCTACGGTGGCCGTCATGGGAGCAGCGGTGGAGCTGGACGCGGGCGGACGGGCCGTGAGGCTGTCCAACCCGGACAAGGTGTACTTCCCGGAGAAGGGCTACACGAAGCGGGACGTGGCCGAGTACTTCCTGGCCGTCGGCCCCGGGATCACCCGTGCCCTGAACCACCGGCCGACCACGCTCCAGCGCTTCGTGGACGGGGTCGAGGGCGACTTCTTCTACCAGAAGCGTGCCCCGAAGAACCTTCCCGAGTGGATCCCCACCGCCCGGATCGCCTTTCCCAGCGGCCGTCCGGCCGACGAGATCTGCCCGACCGAGCTCGCCGCGGTGATCTGGGCCGCCAACCTCGGCACCCTCACCTTCCACCCCTGGCCGGTGCGGGCCGGGGACACCGACCACCCGGACGAACTGCGCATCGACCTCGACCCGCAGCCCGGCACCGACTACGCCGACGCCGTCACCGCCGCCCACGAGCTGCGCTCCGTACTGGAGGACCACGGCGTACGCGGCTGGCCCAAGACCTCCGGCGGACGCGGGATGCACGTCTTCGTGCCCATCGAGCCCGCCTGGACCTTCGTCGAGGTGCGCCGCGCCGCCATCGCCGCGGGGCGCGAGCTGGAGCGGCGGATGCCCGAGCGGGTGACCACCGCCTGGTGGAAGGAGGAGCGCGGCGAGCGGATCTTCGTCGACTTCAACCAGACCGCCCGCGACCGCACCATCGCCTCCGCCTACTCCGTACGCCCCTTCCCGCACGCCCCGGTCTCCGCGCCGCTGCGCTGGGACGAGATCGACGACGCCGAACCCCGCGATTTCGACATCCGGACCCTCCCGGTGCGTTACGCCGAACTCGGCGACGTCCACGCCGACATGGACCAGGAGGCGTTCCGGCTCGACGGGCTGCTGGAGCTGGCCGACCGGGACGAGAAGGAACGCGGGCTCGGCGACATGCCCTACCCGCCGGAGTACCCGAAGATGCCCGGCGAGCCCAAGCGCGTCCAGCCCAGCCGCGCCCGCCACGACGACGAGGACCCCGCGTGAGCGGAAGCAGCGAGAGGCACGGCGCGCACGGGCGGCCGCTCACCCTCCGCGAGCGCTGGGAGGCGTACAAGAACAGCCCGTTCCTCCCCGCGACCGTCCTCGTCCTCATCGTCGCCGCGGCGGCCGGTCTCTTCGCAGGCTCCTACACGTACGCGATGGCGAACCCCACCCCGCACCGGATCCCCGCGGCCCTGGTCACCCAGCCGGAGGTGGCGCGCGGCGAGGCCTTCGTCGCGGGGATGGAGAAGGCCCTCGACGCCTCGCTCGAACTCCACGACTACCCGGCCGTCGCCGACGCCCGCCGCGCCCTGGACGAACAGAAGGTCTTCGCGATCGTCCGCGCGTCCGACGGCGGCGTGGCGCTCGACGTGGCCGGGGCCTCGGGCGCCTCCGTGGCCGAACTGCTCGGCAAGGCGGGGATCGAGGTCGGGGACGCCACCGGCGTCGAGGTCACCGTCCGGGACGTCAAGCCGCTCCAGCGGGGCGACCCGCGCGGCCTCGCCCTGTTCTACATCTCGCTGGCCGCCGTCATCATGGGCTTCCTCGGCGCGATCCAGCTCAGCGTGCACGCCCACGGTCTGAACCCGGCCGAGCGCATCGCCTTCACCGTCGCCTACGCCCTGCTCGGCGGCTTCGCCATCGCGGCGGCCGTGGACTGGTGGCTCGGTGCGGTGGACCTGCCGTTCGTCCAGTCCTGGCTGATCCTGGCGTTCACGATGTTCACCTCCGGCATGGTCTTCACCATGTTCAACACCCTGATGGGCCGCTGGGCGATGATCCCCACCTGGGGCGTCATGGTGCTGCTCGGCAACCCGTCGTCCGGCGGCGCGGTGTCCTGGCCGCTGCTGCCCTCCGCGCTCGGCCACATCGGCCGCTGGCTGCCGCCGGGGGCCTCCGTCAACGCCCAGCACACCGCCGTCTACTACCAGGGCCACCAGTTCGTCTTCCCGTACCTGGTCCTCGCCGCCTGGGCGCTGGTCTCCTGCACGGTCTTCTGGGTGTGGCGGCACCGACACCCAGGTGGCCGCGCCCGCACGCCCGAGCATGCGGCCGCGGCCACCTGAGACCCTCTCCTCGCGGGTTACAGCTCCTTGATCCGGATGTCGCGGTACGAGATGACGTCGGTGACGCCGTGGACCTGGAGCCCGATGTACCCGGAGGCGAACCGCCGGCCGTCGGTGCCCGGGTCGTCGCCCCGCGGCGGCTCGAAGAGCTGACCGCCGGTGTTGTCGAACTCGTTGATCAGGACACCGTTGCGGTAGATCTCGTGGTGCTGGCCGACCACCTTGATCTCGTAGTCGTTCCAGGTGCCCTTGGGCGTGACCCCGGCGCCGCCGAGACCCACCCGGTCGAAGCCGTACACCGAACCGGTCTTGTACATGTCGCCGTCGGGCCGGTCGTTGACCTGGATCTCATGGCCGTACTTGATGGCGACCCACTCCGGACGCGATTCCTCCGGGTGGTCGTGGACCTTCGGGAAGCGGACGAAGACCCCGCCGTTGGCGTTGCCCGAGCCTGGGGCGTCGTCCCGCCACTGGAGCTTGAGCGAGTAGTCGCCGTAGGCCCGGTTCGGCAGCCACAGCATGCCCATCCCCTCCACCTCGGTGGAGCTGGTGATCGAGCCCTCCTCCTCGTTCAGCTCGAACTTGCCGCCGCCGACCTGCTCCCACTTGGCGAGCGAGGCCGCCGTGCCGTCGAAGAGCTTGGTGTAGCCCTCGGACTGGCCCGGCTTGCCGATGCCCGACTGCTTGGCGGCCTGGTTGATCGCCTTGCGTTCGCGCTGGTCGATGACGCCGTCGGTCTTCAGCTTGTCGAGGACCGCTGTCACGTGCTTGAGGAACAGGGCGTGGGAGGACCAGTCCTTCTCGTCCTCGATCAGCTCGTTGATCGTGCAGCGGTTCCGGGTGATCCGGTTCGGTACGCCCGTGTCGACCGTGCCCACGAAGACGGTGTGCCGCTCGTCGAACTCCGCGCAGTTCGGCGCGGGAACCCCGCCGCCCTGGGCGATGGTGAACGACGCCTTCTTCGCCTCGGAGGTGTTGCCCGCCTTGTCCGTCGCCCGGTGGGCGATGGTGTGGTGGCCGACCCGGTCGACGATCACCGGGGTGGTGTACGCGAGGTACGGTCCGCCGTCGAGGCTGTACTCGACCTTGTCCACGCCCGAGTCGTCGTCGGTCGCGGTGACGGTCGCCTTGGCGCTGGTGATGAACGCGCCGTCGCTGTTCTTGTCGCCCTCGACCTTCACCGAGGTCTCCGGAGCCGTCTGGTCCTGCGACGGCGGCTCGACCACGGTGAACGCGACGGACTTCTCGTCCGCGACGTTGCCCGACCGGTCGGTGGCCCGGTAGCGGACGGTGTGCTCGCCCAGCTCGTGGACCATCACCGGTGCGGTGTACGGCTTCCACTCACCGGCCGCGCCGAGTGCGTACTCGATGGTGTTGACGCCGGACCCGGTGTCGGACGCGGTCACGGTGACCGTGGCCATGCCCAGGTACGCGCCCGCGTCGTCCTTCTCCCCGGTGACGGTCGCCGAGGTCTCCGGCGGGGTCTCGTCGTCGGTCGGCGGGGCCGCCACCGCGAAGTCGACGGATTTCTCCTCGGCGGCGTTGCCCGCCTTGTCGGTGGCCCGGTAGCGGACCGTGTGATCGCCGACCTCGTTCACCACGACCGGCGCGGTGTAGGGCTGCCACTCGCCGTCGGCCCCGAGCGCGTACTCGACGGTGTCGACGCCGGAGCCCGCGTCGGTGGCCTCGACGGTCACCGTGGCCTGGCCGATGTACGCGCCGTCGCCGTTCTGGTCGCCGTCGACCTTCGCCGAGGTCGCGGGGGCCTCGGTGTCCTCGCCGCCGCCCTCGGTGACGGTCAGGATGCCCTGCATCATGCCGTGGCCGGGGATCGTGCAGTGGTAGAAGTACCGGCCGGGCGACAGCGTGACCTCCACGCTGTGCTTGCCGCCCTCGGAGTCGCCCGGGTTGGCCAGGATGTTCAGCTGGACGTCGTTGTTGAACTCCGGGTCCGACACGCTGAACGTCAGCGTGTGCGGCATGCTCGTCGTGTTGCCGGTCGCCGTGCTGTTCTCGAAGACGATCGTCGCCTTGCCGGCCACCGCCGTCTTCGGCGCGGACAGATAGCGGTCGATCGGGTCGCCCGCGGTCCAGGTCAGCACTTGGTCGGCGGCCTTGGCCCCGGGACCGTCGCCGCCCTTGCCGTACGCGGCCGTCGAGGTCAGCCCGAGGACCATCAGGAGGGAGGCCAGCAGGGCCACCCAGAAACTCCGCGGACGATGCCGCCTGCGTGCAAGGTAGGGATGGTGTCTCACTTCGCCGCCGCCTTCCCGACGAGATCCGCGGCGGCCGGCGTCGCGCCGCCGCCCTTGTAGGACACGCGCCACAGCGCGGACTTGGAGTCGGAGGTGAAGAAGCCGCGTCCGTAGTCCAGGACGTACAGCGAACCGTCGGGCGCGAACTTCCAGTCCATCAGATTGCGGATGCCGTCGGCCCCGACCGGGATGATCTTCTTCAACGACTCGGCGTGCGTGGGCAGTCCGCCCTTGCCGACCGTCTTCGGGTCGGTGATCACGGCGTGCCGGGGCTGCGTGTCGTCGTAGAAGTCACCGACGAACCACTTGCCGTCCCAGTAGGCCGGCCACTTGGCGGTGGACTCGCTCTGGGCGTCGTACCGGTAGACCGGGCCGTTCATCGTGGCCTGACCACCGCCCTTGAGCCAGGGCAGCAACTGCTTGCCCTCCTCCGGCTTGTAGCTCGGTACGCCGTTGGCGTCGCGCGGGTAGTCGACCCCGCCGCCCTGCGGCGAGTACCAGATGGTGTTCGGGGTCACCGGCGGCAGCTTGACCAGGCCGTCGTTGTTCGGCGACTCGTTCTTCGGGGCCTTGCAGTCGTACCAGCCCAGCGGCTTCGTCGGGTCCGGCAGATTGCGGTCGCGGTAGGGCTGGTTGTTGCCCATGCAGTACGGCCAGCCGTGGTTGCCCGCCTTGGTGATCGCGGCGAACGTGTCGTACTTCGCCGGACCCCAGGTGGTCGACGGGGATCCCGCGTCGGGTCCGACCCAGCCCGCGTACAGCGTGTCCGTCGACGGGTCGATCGAGATCCGGGCCGGGTTGCGCACGCCCATCACGTAGATCTCGCCGCGCGTCTTGCCGCCGCCCTCGTCCGGCTCCTTGCCGGTGAAGAGGTTGCCGGAGGGCAGGGTGTACGTGCCGTCGTCCTCGGGGTGGATCCGCAGGATCTTCCCGTTGAGGTTGTTGGTGTTGCCCGCGGTGCGCCGCGCGTCGGCGAAGGAGACGCCCTTGTAGTTCGGCTGCGGGTTGTTGCCGGAGTAACCGTCGCTGAAGCCGGAGGAGTTGTTGTCACCGGTCGCGATGTACAGGTTGTCCTTCGAGTCCCACGCCATGCCGCCGCCCGCGTGGCAGCAGCTGTTGATCTGCACCGGCCAGCCCAGCAGCACCTTCTCCGACGCCAGATCCAGCTTGCCGGTCGCGGAGTCGAAGGTGAAGCGTGAGACCTGACGGGTCGCCATGCGCTTGTCACGGTCGATCTTCGCGTGCGGCGTGTAGTGCAGGTAGACCCAGCCGTTGGACGCGAAGTCGGGGTCCAGCTCGATGCCGAGCAACCCCTCCTCGTTCTTGACCAGTTCGTCACCGCCGCCCTTGTTGCCGAAGACGTCCAGCGCACCGGCCAGGGTGACCTTCTTGGTCTTCGGGTCGTAGACGTGGATCTCGCCCTTGCCCTTGCCGATGTTCGGGTCGGCCCAGTCGATGACGACCGGCTGGGAGCTGTCGGCCCCGCCGCGCCCGATGTAGAAGACCCGCCCGTCCGGCGCGGTGACCATGCCGTGCGGTTCGCCGATCTGGTCGTTCTGGCCCGGCTGGTTGGGCTGGGTGACCCGCTCGGCGGTGTAGTTCGAGGTGATCGTCGCCTTGCAGTCGGCCTGCGAGGTCCGGTTCGTCCAGGAGAGCGCACCGCGCAGATGGTCGAGGAAGTCGGTCTCCGCGAAGCTGTCCGCCGTACCGCCCATCGCCGTGTAGAAGGACCGGCCGCCGTCGTAGTCGCGGCACCAGGACACCGGGTGGTCCCAGCCGTTGGCGCCCTCGCCCGGCTTGTACGTCAACTCCCTCACGCGCGCCACGGTGTGGACGTCACCGGACGGGTTCTTCGTCCAGTTCAGCCACTTGTCGGGCCGCTTCCACTCCAACGGCAGGCTCTTGGTGGCCGGGTGGACCCGGTCCCCGATCTCGACGGTGGCCCGCTGCACGGACGCCGGGCTCTTCGCCGCCGGACGGGCCCCGACCAGACCGGTGAACCAGTCGGAGTACGGCTCGGTGCGCGCCGCGTCATGAAGGCCGAGGAAACCGCCGCCCGCCTCCATGTACGCCTCCAGGCCCGCCTCCTGCTCCGGGTCGAGGACGTCGCCCCCGCCGGTCAGGAAGACGACGGCGTGGAAGGAGCCGAGCCGCTTGCCGTTGGTGAAGACCTTCGGGTCGGCGGTGGCCACGGTGGTGAACCGCTGGGCCTCCGGACCGGACAGCCCGATCTTCTCGATCGCCGCGATCCCGGCGTCGGTGTACGGGGCCTCGTCACCCGCCGACGCGTGGAACACCAGCACCTTCACCTGGTTCCTCGCACCCGGCGGCGATGGCAGGGACAACGTTGTCGCCATCTTCTCGACCAGGGCCCGGTCCGGCGACTGGTCCGCGCTGGCCGGGCCGCCGCCGCCCAGCATGGACACGGTCAGTGCGCCGGCCGCCACGGCCGCCGCGAGGCCGCGTCGTGATCTGGACCGGTGATGTGATGCGCGCTGCATGTGGTCACCCACCCCTCTGTGGTCACTGCACCTCTCGGTGACTGTGGCTTGTTCACTCTGCGTCAGAACGCTTCAGCAACTCTTGATTCACTGCGACAGCGCACGAAGCTAGACCTCTTTTCGCGGTCCGCCAATAGCTACGGCAGCAATCGCACGAACTTTGTCCTGAGTGTGGATAAACGGAGTGGCCCCGGCTACGGTGTGGCCCGTTCCGGGGATCCCGGGAGCTGTGTTCCGTACCGGCGGCTTCGCCAGTTTCCTTATCGCAGTGGGGAGTTCGACATGGACCGCAGGACCTTCAGCCGGCGGATGCTGGTCGGTGGCGCGGCGGCCGCCGCGACGGGAGTGACATCGTTGTCGCTCGGGGCGGTGGAGGCAAGCTCGGCCGAGAACCCACCGCGTACGGCACCGGCGGGCGGCGTCACCCGCCGGCTGAAGATGTACGCCGAGAAGCTGCCGAACGGCGAACTGGGCTACGGCTTCGAGAAGGGCAAGGCGTCGATCCCCGGCCCCCTCATCGAGCTGAACGAGGGCGACACGGTCCACATCGAGTTCGAGAACCTCACCGATGTCGACGCCAGCCTCCATGTGCACGGCGTGGACTACGACATCGCCAACGACGGCACCCGGATGAACAAGAGCCACGTCGAACCCGGCGGCACCCGGACCTACACCTGGCGCACCCACGCCCCGGGCCGCCGCAAGGACGGCACCTACGAGCCGGGCAGCGCGGGCTACTGGCACTACCACGACCATGTCGTCGGCACGGACCACGGCACCGGCGGCATCCGCAAGGGGCTGTACGGCCCCGTCGTCGTGCGCCGCAAGGGCGACATCCTGCCCGACCAGACGTGCACGGTCGTCTTCAACGACATGATGATCAACAACAAGACGGCCCACAACAGCGTCAACTTCGAGGCCACGGTGGGTGACCGGCTCGAGTTCGTGATGATCACGCACGGCGAGTACTACCACACCTTCCACATCCACGGTCACCGCTGGGCCGACAACCGGACCGGCATCCTCACCGGCCCCGACGACCCCAGCCGGGTCATCGACAACAAGATCTGCGGGCCCGCCGACTCCTTCGGCCTCCAGATCATCGCGGGCGAACGCGTGGGCGCGGGCGCGTGGATGTACCACTGCCACGTCCAGAGCCACTCCGACATGGGGATGGCCGGACTCCTGCTGATCAAGAAGCCGGACGGCACGATCCCGGGCTACGAACCCCATCATGTGGCGGGCGGCGCGGAGAAGAAGACCGGCGACAAGACCGCGAAGAAGAGCGCGCAGAACGACGCTGCGAAGGACACCGCGGCGGGTGCGGGGGAGCACCAGCACTGACGCTCGCCGTGACGGGACCCGCGGAGGGCGGGCCCGGTCACGGCCGGCCGGAGTCGCCCGCCAGCCGCCGCTGCTCCTCCTCGACGATGCGCCGGGCCAGCTCGGCGTCGGAGACGTCCACCGCGTCCGGAGTGCTCTCCGCGAGATCGCTGCGCCGGGCGTACGCGTCGAAGAGCCGGTCCTTGCGGGCCAGCAGCTCCACCAGGCGCTGGTCCACACTGTCGGTGGCCAGCAGCCGGTGCACCTGGACCGTGCGCACCTGCCCCATCCGGTGCGCACGGGCGACGGCCTGGTGTTCCAGCGTCGGCTTGATCTGCGGCTCGCACAGGATGACCACGGAGGCGGCCTGCATGTTCAGCCCGGTACCGCCCGCCTGGATCTGGCTCAGCAGCACCGCGTGCCCCGCCACCGAGGAGAAGGAGTCCACCAGCTCCTGCCGCCGGGCCGGCGGGACGCTCCCGGAGAGCGGTCCGAAGACGTCAGGCCCCAGGGCGTCGCCGACCGCCGCGAGGACCTCGCGGAAGTAGGAGAAGACGACCACCTTCAGGCCGTTGTCCCGTGCCTCGTCGACGAGTTCGCGCAGCCGCTCCAGCTTGGCGGAGGATCCGGGCACGGCGTAGGCGGCCCGGCGCATCCGCATGAACCGCCCGGAGGCGACCGCCTCGCGATACGCCTCCCGGTCCTCGGCCCCGAACTCCTCCCATTCGTCCACCTGGACCAGGGCCGGGAGTTCCGCCAGCACGTCGACCTGGTTGCGGCGCAGATAGGCGGGGGCGACGGCCCGGCGGAAGGCCCGCGAACCCGCCGCCCCGTGGGTCGTGCTCACCGACGGCGCGAGTTCCGGGCGCAGTTGGCGCACCAGACTGCGGAACTCCTCCACCCGGTTCTCCATCGGCGTGCCGGTCAGGAACAGCACCCGCTCCACCTGCTCCGCCCACCCCGCGACCGCCCGGGACCTGCGGGCCTCGGGGTTCTTCACGAAATGGGCCTCGTCCACCACGAGCATCCCGGGCCGCACGCGGGCCGCCGCCCCCTGGGGCAGCAGATGCAGCGCGTCGAAGGTGGTCACCGCCACCCCGCCCGCCTCACGCCAGTCCGCGAACGCCGCCACGCGCTCACCCCCGTGCACCGGAACGGCGCGCAGGGTGGAGCGGGCCCGGATCTCCCGGGTCCAGTTGATCAGCACGCTCGCCGGGCACACCACGAGGAAGTGGGTCTCGCCCCGGGCGGCGAGATGGGCGAGAGCCGCGACGGCCTGGACGGTCTTGCCGAGGCCCATCTCGTCCCCGATGATCACCCGCTGCTGCGCCAGCGCGAAGCGCGCCCCGAACGCCTGGTAGCCGCGCAGGGACACCCGTAGACGCGTGTCGTCGAGCCGCAGCGCCCGCACCCGGTCCGCGATCCCGGCGGGCAGGAACCCCTCGGCGGCATCCCGGTCGGGGCCGCTGCCGGACAGCTCGGCGAGGAGGCTGTAGTACTCGGCGGACCGCAGCTCGAAGTCCACCCAGGCCTCGGCGGGCGACGCCGCGGAGCGCAGCAGGTCGGCCGACGCCTGCGCGAAGAGCACCGGCAGCTCCCGCTCCACCGCGTCCGCCACCGCCGACCGCACCGCGTCGAGCGCCTCCCGCACCCGCGCCCGGGAGCGCCGCCCGGCGAACAGCATCCGCAGCCGGCTCCCGCCCGGTGCGGCCGTCTCGACCCGGGGGCCCAGCAGCTCCGCCAGCCGCCGGGCCGCGTCCACCGCGCGGCGCACGTCCGCACCGGCCACGACCAGCCGGTGCAGGGCGATCACCAGCGCGGTGCTCGTGTCGTCCGGCGCGTCCACGTCGATCCGCACCGAGACGGTGTCGCGCACCGCGTGGGCGATCTGCCCGGCGGCGGCCAGCGCCTGGTCGGCGGTGTGCGCCCCGACCCCGGGGATCTGCCGCAGCGCGTAGCGGTCCGCGCCGTGGACCTGCCCGACCGTGCCGAACCCGGCCTGTTCCAGCGCCCCGAGACGCAGCCGCCCCTCCGTGACGTCCTTGAGCCGGGAGGCGGGGATGTGGGCCAACTCCCCCTCCACCAGGGTGTCGAGGAGCGGATCGAGAACGGAACGTACGGCGGCCACGGCGTTCGCCCGGTCCGCCGGCACGGCCCGGGCGCTCTCCAACAGCCGCTCCGCCCGCGCGAGCAGCTCACGGGCCGCGCCGCCGGCGGGCACCGGGCTCCCGGCGTCCCCGCGCGCGAGTGTCCCGCCGGCCGAGCCGCCCGCCGCCCCGCTCTGGTTCATGTACGTCCTTCTGTTCCCGGGGGAGTCTCACCCGCCCCGGGGCCCCGCTCTCCCGACCTCCCCGCCATCGTGCCACGCCCCGCCGGCACTCCGGCCCCGTCCGCCCCGACCGCCGGGCGACGCGCCGGTCCAACGCTTCGTCCGGGCGGCCACGCGCTGCCTACCCTGAGCCGCACGGCGGACGCGGCCGGCCGGTGGACCGCGCCCCGGTCGGCCCCGCACGGACTGCGGCTGTCAGTGCCCGGTGCCAGACTCGGAACGGAAGGAACCACCCGACAGGACCCGACGAGCAGGACCACCCGGATCGACTGAGGAGCACGCCATGATCAGCCCCACCTTCCTCGACGGAGCACCCAACTGGGTCGATCTCGGCACCCCCGATCTCGACGGGGCCACCGCCTTCTACCGGGGGCTGTTCGGCTGGGACCTGATCCCCGGCGGCCCCGAGGTGGGGGGCTACGGGATGCTCACCCTCGACGGGCGGTACGTCGGCGGGGTGATGACGGTGTCCGAGGAGGAATCGCCGAGCGCCTGGTCGGTGTCCTTCCAGTCGCCCGACGTCGACGCCACCGCCCGGGCGATCACCGAGGCGGGCGGCAGCGCCGCGTTCGAGGCGATGGACGTCCTCGACTTCGGCCGCATGGGCGGCTTCACCGACCCGGCCGGCGCGTACTTCGGGGTGTGGCAGCCGAAGGAGCACCCCGGCTTCGGCGTGATCCAGGAGCCGAACGCGTTTCTCTGGGCCGAGCTCTACACCCCCGACGTCCCGGCGGCCGCCGCGTTCTACGACAGCGCCTTCGGCTGGGGGACCGACGAGATGAAGGTGGAGGGCTCCGACTACACCTACACCACGGTCCACCCGGCGGGCGCGGGGCCGGACGCCTCCTTCGGCGGTCTGGTCCGGCAGGGCGACGTCCCCTCCGAGGCCGCCCGCGGCCCCCACTGGCTGCCGTATTTCGCCGTGGCCGACGTCGACGCCGCCGTGGCCGAGGCGAAGCGGCTCGGCGGCAGGGAGACGCTGGCCGCCATGGACGTGCCCGGCGTCGGCAAGATGGCCAACATCGCCGATCCGTACGGGGCGGTCTTCGCGGTCATGAAGCCCGAGCCGAGGCAGTAGCGCCGAGGCGGTGACGGCGGGGCGCCCCTCCGGGTGAGCGGGGCGTCCTCGCCGATTGATGGATCGTTGATCGGTTGTTTATCGCCACCCGGCAGCGTGTGCTCCATGCTGATCAACACCGTGACCGACGACGCACTCGCCTGGCAGGAGACCGCGTTGTGCGCGCAGGCCGGGCCCGAGTTCTTCTTCCCGGCCCCGGGCAGTTCGACCCGCGAGGCCAAGCAGCTCTGCAACGCCTGCGAAGGGCGGCTGGCCTGCCTGGAGTACGCACTCACCAACGACGAGCGGTTCGGCGTCTGGGGCGGGCTCTCGGAGAAGGAGCGCGAGCGGCTGCGCCGAGAAGGACGCGACCGGGGCTGAGACTCCCGCCCCCGGGTGCGGTCCGAAGCGCCCGGGACGGGGGAGGGGGTGGGATCAGGCGCGACCGCGCGCCGCCATCCGGGCCTTGCGGGCGGCGAGCTTCTCGTCGAACTTCGACGCCTCGCTGTCCAGACCGCCCATGTAGAGACCGAGCTCCTCCTGCGCCTTCGCACCCTCCGGGCCGAGCCCGTCGATGCTCATGACCTTCAGGAAGCGCAGCACGGGCTGGATCACGTCGTCGTGGTGGATGCGCATGTTGTAGATCTCGCCGATCGCCATCTGCGCGGCGGCCCGCTCGAAGCCGGGCATGCCGTGTCCGGGCATCCGGAAGTTGACGACGACGTCCCGCACGGCCTGCATGGTCAGGTCCGGGGCCAGCTCGAAGGCGGCGCCCAGGAGGTTGCGGTAGAAGACCATGTGGAGGTTCTCGTCGGTCGCGATCCGGGCCAGCATCCGGTCGCAGACCGGGTCGCCGGACTGGTGGCCGGTGTTGCGGTGCGAGACGCGGGTGGCCAGCTCCTGGAAGGCGACGTACGCGACGGAGTGCAGCATCGAGTGCCGGTTGTCCGACTCGAAGCCCTCCGCCATGTGCGCCATGCGGAACTGCTCCAGCTTGTCCGGGTCCACGGCGCGCGAGGTGAGCAGATAGTCGCGCATCACGATGCCGTGGCGGCCCTCCTCGGCGGTCCAGCGGTGCACCCAGGTTCCCCACGCGCCGTCGCGGCCGAAGAGGGAGGCGATCTCGTGGTGGTAGCTGGGGAGGTTGTCCTCGGTGAGGAGGTTCACCACGAGAGCGATCTTGCCGATGTCGGTGACCTTGGACTGGTCCGCCGTCCAGGCCTCGCCGTCCTCGAAGACGCCGGGGAAGTTCCGGCCGTCGGAGAACGGGACGTACTCGTGCGGCATCCAGTCCTTGGCCACCTTGAGATGGCGGTTGAGTTCCTTCTCCACCACCTCTTCCAGCGCGTACAGCAGCTGGGCGTCGGTCCACGCCTTGGAACTGCCGAGGTGGGGAGAGGCGATCGTCACGGGAAGCTCCTGGGGACGGGAGAATTACCTACGGCTTCGTAGGTTACGAGACCGTAGGTTAAGGCGACCGTAAGGGCAAAGCCAAGCCCGCCACCGGCAGGGGTGGGCCACGCAGCGTCATGCCCCCAGGTGAAAGGGGGCACGAGGACCGCTCCGGAACCTTCTCGGGCCCCTGCTCCCGCGGCTTTCAGCTTTCCGGATTCGGTGATTCCACCCCTGGATCCCGGCGCAGATACCGGCCCGTGACGGATGTCGGATGCGCGAGCAGCTCGGCGGGCGTCCCCGCGAAGACCAGCTCCCCGCCGCCCTTGCCGCCGTCCGGACCGAGGTCGATCACCCAGTCCGCCCGCTTGACCACCTCCAGGTTGTGCTCCACGCAGATCACGGTGTTCCCCGCGTCGACCAGCCGGTCCAGCAGCTCCACCAGCGTCCCCGTGTCCGCCAGGTGCAGTCCGGTCGTCGGCTCGTCCAGCACGTACACGCTGGAGGTGCGGTGCAGCTGGGTGGCGAGCTTGATCCGCTGACGCTCACCGCCCGACAGCGAGGAGAGCGGCTGGCCCAGGGTGAGGTAGGTGAGCCCGACCGCGTCGAGCGTCCGCAGCTTCCGCAGGAGCGCCGGATCGTCGAAGAGGCCGGCCGCCCGCGCGGCCGTCATGTTCAGTACGTCCACGATCGACCGGCCGCCGACCCGGTGCTTCAGCACGTCGTCGTGGAACCGGCGGCCCTCGCACTCCGGGCAGGTCGTGGTGACCGGATCCATGAACGCCAGATCCGTCGAGATCTCCCCGCGGCCCGAGCAACCCGCGCAGGCACCGGCGGAGTTGAAGCTGAACAGCCCCACGTCCACGCCGTTCTCCCGGGCGAACACCTTGCGGATGGCGTCCAGCGCGCCGATGTACGAAGCGGGGGTGGAGCGGGACGAAGCCGTGATCGCGCTCTGGTCGATCACCACCGCGTCCGGGTACGCCGCCGTGAACACCCGTGACACCAGGGTCGACTTCCCGGACCCCGCCACCCCCGTCACCGCGGTCAGCACCCCGGCGGGGAACGACACGTCCAGGTCCTTGAGGTTGTGCAGATCCGCCCCGTACACCGGGAGCTGACCGGCGGGGGAGCGGACGGTCCGCTTCACCGGGGTCCGGCGGCGCAGCGACCGGCCGGTGAGCGTATCGGCCTCGCGCAGCCGCGCGAACGGCCCCTCGAAGACGATGTGGCCGCCGTCGGCGCCGGCCCGCGGCCCCATGTCGACGACATGGTCGGCGACCGCCATCACATCCGGGTCGTGCTCGACGACCAGCACCGTGTTGCCCTTGTCGCGCAGCCGCACCAGCAGATCGCCCAGCCGGCCCACGTCGCGCGGATGCAGGCCGACGCTGGGCTCGTCGAAGACGAACGTCAGCCCGGTGAGCGAACTGCCCAGGTGCCGCACCATCTTGAGGCGCTGGCCCTCGCCTCCCGACAGGGTCGTGGTCTCCCGGTCCAGGCTCAGATAGCCGAGCCCGATGCCGACCAGCCGCTCCAGCCGCTCCCGGGCCGCGGCGGCGATCGGCCCGCCCACCGGATCGTCGATCCGCGCCAGTACGCCCACGAGGTCGGCGACCTCCATCCGCCCGTAGTCGGCGGGCGAGAGCCCGTCGATCCGGGTGGCGAGCGCCGCCGCGTTCAGCCGTGCCCCGCCGCAGGCCCCGCAGACCCGCTCCACCGTGAACCGCGCGGCGGCCTCACGGCGCTTCTCGGAGAGAGAGGCGGTGTCGCGCTTGAGATACAGGCGCTCGAAGCGGGACACGACCCCCTCGAACTTCATGTCGGCCGACCCGGTCCGCAGGTCGAGGCGGACGGTGAACCCCGAACCGTACAGCAGGAGCCGGCGTTCCTCCTCGCCGAACTCGGCCAGCGGCAGGTCGTTGTCGAACCGCCCCGACCCGCCGTACAGGGTCCACTCCCAGCTGCCCACCGACAGACCGGGCAGCAGCAGCGCCCCCTCGTTCAGCGACTTCGACCAGTCGACCGCACGGTCCAGATCCAACTGGACCGTGCGCCCCACCCCGTCGCACTCCGGGCACATCCCGGCGGGATCGTTGAACGAGTACGCGGTCGCCCCGCCCGCGCTCGGGGTCCCCCGCCGGGAGAACAGCACGCGGAGCACCGACCAGATGTCGGTCGCCGTCCCCACCGTCGAGCGGACGTTCCCGCCCAGCGGCTTCTGGTCGATCACGATGGCCACCGACAGGTCCTCGACGGACTCGACGTGCGGCCGCTCGTACTTCGGCAGCCGGTTGCGCAGGAACGAGGTGAACGTCTCGTTCAGCTGCCGCTGCGACTCCACGGCGATCGTGTCGAAGACGACCGACGACTTGCCCGAACCTGACACACCGGTGAAGACCGTGATCCGGCCCTTGGGAATCCGGAGGGAGACGTCGCGCAGATTGTTCTCGCGCGCGCCGGTGATGACGATGTCGCGGTGGGCGGCGCCGGGGGTGTACGGCTCCGCGTCGCGGTCGGGGATGCGATCCATGAGCGCGACGCTAGGCGGGATACCGGACAACTTCTGTCTGCTTTTCCGGGAGATTCGCGGGCGACATTCGTACAAGACCGTGGAGCGCCGCCTCGGCCATCCTCGCCTGCATGGGTATCGATGACAGCACGTACGCGCACGGAATACACGTGGTCCACGACGGCCCCCGGGAGGCGCCGCTCGTGCTCGTCCACGGGTCGGGCGCCTCGGGCAGCTCCTGGGGCCCGGTGGTGCCGGCCCTGGCCCGACGCCACCATGTCATCCGGGTCGACCTGCCGGGGCACGGCCAGTCCCCGCCCGCCGCGTCGTACGACGTGCCCGGGCAGGCAGCGGTCCTGGCCGCGGCGCTCGACGAGCTCGCCCTGAGCTCCGTGACCGTGGCCGGGCACTCCAGCGGCGGATACATCGCCACCGCTCTCGCGGAGCAGCGCCCGGACCTGGTGGGAGCCCTCGCGCTGATCAGCAGCGGCCCGAGTCCCGACGCGCTCCGTCCGCAGCCCGCCGTCCTCCGGGCGCTCATCGCCCCACCGCTCGGCCCGCTGATGTGGCGCGTCCGGTCCGACGCGATGCTCCGCCGGGGGTGACCGCGGTGTGCAGCCGCCCGGTGGCCGTCCCGGACGATGTGGTCGACGACGCACGGGGCATCAGTTACCGCACCTTCAGGGCGGTGCTGCGGCGCAACACCGAGTACATCGCCGAGCGGAGCGTTCCCGCGCGGCTCGGCGCACTCGACGTCCCGGCTCTCGTGATCTTCGGTACCGCCGACCCCCGCTGGGATCCGGATGCGGTGCGCGTCTACGACGCGACACCGAACACGCGCGTCGAGCGACTGACCGATGTCGGGCACTTCCCCATGCTCGAAGCGCCCGGGGAAACAGGTGAGTTGCTGCTGCGCTTCATGGCGACGGCGGGCCGCTGACCCTCTAGCCTGGCTTCGTGAGGCTCACCGAATCACCTCCCGACTGGTCGGCGGTGGGCGTCGCGGTGCCCCGGCGCTCGGGTCGGCTCCCGGGGGCCGTCATGGCCGGCTTCCGTCAACTCGCCCCGGTCCACGTGGACATCGCGATGGTCGCGCACCCCTCGGTCACCCTCTTCGTGGACCTGAGCGAGGGGAGCGGCATCGTCCACGACTGCGACGGCGGGCGCGCACGCGGCAGCACGGTCGCGGGGCTGGTACCGGGAGACCTGCGGCTCGGCGGCCGGGCGGCCGGGCGGATCGAGTGCCTGCAGATCCGGCTGTCGCCGCCCCTGGCGGTCGCGGTGCTCGGCGCGTCGGCCGATCTCAGCGGGACGGTCGTCTCCCTGGAGGACATCTGGGGCCGCGACGCCGAGCGGACCGAGGGCAGGCTGCGGGCGGCCGGGACGTGGGACGAGCGGTTCGCGATCGCGACGGACGCCCTCGGCCGGCGGCTGGACGCCCGCCGGTCGCCGGACCCGGAGGTGGCCGCCGCCTGGGAGCTGATCCTCACCGGCCGGGGCCGGGTGGGCGTCGACAGCCTGGCGAACGAGGTCGGCTGGAGCCGCAAGCGTCTCTGGTCCCGCTTCCGGTCCCAGATCGGCCTTGCCCCGAAACACGCCGCCCGGCTGGTCCGGTTCGACCACGCCGCCCATCTCCTCGCGGCCGGCCGGCCCGCCGCCGAGGTGGCGGCCGTGAGCGGCTACGCCGACCAGGCCCATCTCCACCGTGAGGTCAAGGCGTTCACCGGGGCGACGCCCACGGCCGTGGCCGCCGCCCCGTGGCTCGCCATCGACGACATGGCCTGGCCGACGGCCCCGGCCACGCCGTCGTAGGCGTACGCGCACCGCCTGAGCGGCCCTCGCGCACCGCGTCAGCGACCCTCGCGCACCGCCTCCGCCGTCGTGTCCCGCAGCCCGCCGTCGAGCCGGAGCCACCGGGTGATCCCGATCGACTCCAGGAACGGCACATCGTGACTGGCCACGATCAGCGCCCCCTCGTACGCCTCCAGCGCCTCGGTCAGCCGTCGTACGCTCGCCAGGTCGAGGCTGTTCGTCGGTTCGTCGAGCAGCAGCAGCCGGGGCGCCGGATCGGCCAGCAGCAGCATCGCCAGTGTCGCCCGGAACCGCTCCCCGCCCGACAGGGTCGAGGCCGGGCGGTCCGCCGCCGCCCCCTTGAACAGGAAGCGCGCCAGCCGGGCCCGCACCGCGTTGTCCGTACGGTCGGGCGCCGCCCGCGCCACGTTCCGCGCGACCGACGACTCCTCGTCCAGCACGTCCAGCCGCTGCGGCAGGAACCCCGTCGCGACCAGCGGGCTCGCCTCCCCGGACAGGGGCTTCAGCTCGCCCGCGATCGTCCGCAGCAGCGCCGTCTTGCCCGCCCCGTTGCGCCCGGTCAGCGCGATCCGTTCGGGGCCCCGCACCATGAACTCACCGCGCAGCGGAGGCCCGTACGGCGGCACCGGATCGCGCAGGAGCAGCACCTCGCTGCCCGGGTGGACCCGGGTGTCCGGCAGCTCGATCCGGATCTCCTCGTCCTCCCTGACCGCCGACTCCGCCTCGTCCAGGCGCTCTTCGGCCGCCGCCAGCCGCTCGGTGTGCAGGATGCGGTGCTTGCCCGCGGACACCTGGGCGGCGCGCTTGCGCTGCCCCATCACGACCTTGGGCTCCCGCTTGGTGTCCCACATCTTCTGCCCGTACCGCTTGCGACGGGCCAACGTGACATGCGCGGCCGACAGTTCGCGCTTCTGCCGCTGTACGTCGGACTCGGCGGCCCGCACCATGCGCCGCGCCGCCTCCTGCTCGACGGCGAGCGCCTCCTCGTACGCCGACAGGTTCCCGCCGTACCAGGTGACCGACCCCTCGCGCAGATCCGCGATCCGGTCCACCCGCTCCAGCAGCTCCCGGTCGTGACTGACGACGAGCAGCGCCCCCGTCCAGGCGTCGACCGCGTCGTACAGCCGCCGGCGGGCGTACGCGTCCAGGTTGTTCGTCGGCTCGTCCAGCAGCAGCACCCCGGGCCGCTCCAGCAGCAGCGCGGCCAGCCGCAGCAGGACGCACTCGCCGCCGGACATCTCCCCGACCGTGCGGTCGAGCCCGATGTGCCCGAGGCCCAGCCCGTCCAGCGTGGCGAGGGACCTCTCCTCGATGTCCCAGTCGTCGCCGATCACCGCGAAGTGCTCCGCCCGGACATCGCCCGACTCCACGGCGTCGAGCGCCGCGCGCCGCTCCGCCACCCCGAGCACGTCGTCGACCCGCAGCGCGGTGTCCAGGACCACGGACTGCGGGAGATGGCCGAGCTCGCCGCGGATCCTGACCGTTCCGGAGGCCGGGGTCAGTTCACCGGCGATCAGCCGCAACAGGGTGGACTTGCCGCAGCCGTTGAGCCCGATGAGCCCGGTGCGGCCGGGGCCCACGGCCAGATCGAAGCCGGTGAGGACCTCGGTGCCGTCGGGCCAGGAGAAGGAGAGGGAGGAACAGCTGATATGGGTGTCGGTGGATGACATACGGAACTCCCGTTGTACGTCGGGGAAGAGCGAGGACGGCTGAAGGAAGCTGAGATCGCACACGGGCGCTCCGGGCCACGACAGGGCGCGGCGGGCGCTGCACGGTGTGCACAGGACCTCAGATCAGCAACGTCCTACTCCGATCGACGACAACAGGGACGTCTGTGAAGGTAGGGCCGGGGCGCGGGCCCGGCAACCGGATTTACGGCCGGGGCGTCAGCAGGGTCCGCCCAGCAGATCGGTCAGACCCCGGTCCAGGTCGAGATACCGGTGCTCGTCGCCCACCGGAACCAGCTCCTGCGCCCGCTGGAGGAAGAGCCGCAGTTCCTCGGTGCGCACATGGACCATCGCGATGCCCTCGGGGGCGTGGAACTCCAGGACGGTCCGCTCGTACCCGAACGGCCGGACGCGTACGTCGCCCTGCCCGGCGGGGGCGTCCACCCCGGTGGTCAGCAGCTCGCGGGAGAACTCCCAGGACACCTCGGTGCCTTCCAGGGTCGCCGGGGCCGGGAACGCCATGCGGACGGCGAAGGGGTACTGGCGGTCGTAACTGAGCATGGCGGGCAGGGTCTCCATCCGCGGTGCGGACGCGACCATGCGAGCCTGCACGGACTGCTCGATAACGCTGGACAAGACCTGCTCCCTCTCGCGGCTGGGTGAACGGTTCCCGGCACTGGAGTAGACGATGGAACTCCTCGTTTCGTGCACCGGCGCGCGGCGTGAGCTGCGTCACCGGTTCCGTCCGGCTCCGGCCCGTGTCCCCGCGCACCCCCGCTCTCCTGCCCGTTCGACGGCGACGCACCCTGGACGGGTTCCGACCCGTGGGCTAGCTTCCAGCGCCATGAAGGCCATGGGGAAGACGAGACGGCTGACGGCACTGGTGACCGGAGGGGCGGCCCTGGCGGCCGCACTGGTCGCACCGGGCGCACACGCGGCGCAGAGCACGGAGACGAACCCGGCCTCTCAGGAGGCCGCCGTGCGCGGGCTCCTGCCCGGCTGGAAGCTCACCGACACCGGCACCGACGTCCGTTTCCGGGGGCTCGCCGCGGTCAGCCGCACCACGGCCTGGGTCGCCGGGTCGAAGGGCACGGTCCTGCGCACCGCGGACGGCGGCCGCACCTGGCGTGACGTGTCACCGCCGGACGCCGCCGAACTGGAGCTGCGGGACATCGAGGCGTTCGACGGCCGCCGGGCCGTCGCCCTGGCCATCGGCGAGGGCGAGGCATCGCGGGTCCTGCGCACCGAGGACGGCGGAGCGACCTGGAGCGAGTCCTTCCGCAACACCGATCCCCGCGCCTTCTTCAACTGCCTGACGTTCTTCGACAGCCGGCACGGCCTCGCGGCGGGCGACCCGGTCGACGGGAAGTTCCGGGTCCTGTCCACGGCGGACGGCGGTCGCTCCTGGCGGGTCCTGCCCGATGCCGGGATGCCCGCCGCCCTGCCCGGCGAGGCGGGGTTCGCGGCGAGCGGCCAGTGCCTGGTGAGCTCCGGCGCCAAGGACGTCTGGCTGACCACCGGGGGAGCAAGGACCGCCCGGGTCCTGCACTCCCGGGACCGGGGCCTGACCTGGACGGCGAGCGCCTCGACCCTCCCGGCGGGCGACCCGGCCCGGGGCGTCTTCGCCGTGGCCTTCCGCGACCGGGCCCACGGCATCGCCGTCGGTGGCGACTACCGCCCCGACCAGGCGTCCGCGCAGGCGTCCGCCGTCACCGGGGACGGCGGACGGAGCTGGCGGCAGTCCGCCACCCCGCCGCCCGCCTACCGCTCCGGCGTCACCTGGCTCCCGTACAGCCGCACCGCCGCCCTGGCCGTCGGCCCCACGGGCACCGACCTCACCCTGGACAGCGGGCGGACCTGGCGGACGGTCGACCCCGGCTCGTACGACACCGTCGACTGCACCCCCGACCTCGGCTGCTGGGCGGCGGGCGAGAAGGGACGGGTCGCCCGGCTGGGGTTCTGACGCCGGGGAGGCCTTACGAGGGGTCCAGCACCTCCCGCAGCCGCGCCGCGAACGCGTCGGGTTTCCCGGGGTAGCCGAACTCCCCGTCGAGGAAGCCGCCGTGATGGCTCGGGAAGACGGTCACCCGCTGCCCGAGCAGTTCGGCGGCCGCCTCGGCAGTCCGCCCGGTCTGCACCGCCCGGGACTCCACGCCCACGGCGATCACGACACGCGTGGGGGCCGCGTTGATGGCGTCGGCGTCCGGCCGGTGGTCGCTGACCGCCCAGGACCGGTCGGACAGCAGCGGGTCGTCACGGGAGCCGTCGTCCTCGGCCGGCATCCCGAACGCGGCGGGTTCGGGAGCGGGCTGCGCGAAGTAGGCGTCGGTGAACTCGCCCTCCCACGAGGTCATGGCCACGAACGCGGCCATCCCGGCGCCCCACCCCCGCTTCTCGTACGCGTCCCGGACCCCGGCCCGGGCCCGGACGGCCGCCGGGCCGTCCGGGGTGATCGTGACGAGCGGCGGTTCGTGCGCGACGAGGGTGGTCACGTCGTCGGGGTGGCGCGCCACCAGAGCGAGGGCGGTGACCGCCCCGCCGCTGCTGGCGAACATCTCGACCGGCCCGGCCCCGAGCTTCGTGACGACGGCGTGCACATCCTCGGCCAGGGTCTCGGGCGTGTAGTCCACCCGCCCGTCCGTACGGGTGGAGCGGCCGAGCCCCCGCGGGTCGTAGGTGACGACGGTCCGGTCGGGGAAGCGGGCCGCGAGCGCGGCGAAGCCGCTCGCGTCCATGGGGTGCCCGATCAGGAACAAGGGCGGGCGGCCGTCGGCGGTGGGCAGCGGTCCGCGGACGTCGTACACGAGGTCGGCGCCCGCAGTGGTCAGGGTGTAGGTCTCCATACCCGTACAGACCGGCCCCGCCCCGGAAAGTCATCGGTGGCGGCCACCATGAGCCTCCGCCGTTACGGCAGTTGCTGCCGGTACGGCGCGAGCGCGGGCGCCGTCTTGGTGGCGATGAACTCGGTGATCCGGTACGCGCACACGCCGTGCGCGGCGAACGGGTCGGCCGCCGCGATCCTCTCGATCGCCGCCCGGTCCTCCCCGACGGCCAGGATCACCCCGCCGTCCCGGGGGTTCTTGCGTCCCGAGGCGATGAAGACACCCGCCGCGTACTGCTCGTCGAGCCAGGTGATGTGCTCCGCCATCAGCGCGTCGACGCGCTCGACCGGGGCCGTGTAGGTCAATTCGAGTACGAACATGATCGTCAGGCTACGGGATCCCGGCCGCCGCGAGGACGGCCTCCATGACCGTGAGCGGAAGGGCGGGACCCTCCGCCGCGGCCCCCACGGTCTCCGGCTCGTCGAGCAGTTCGAGCAGCCGGTCCACCGGCAGCCGGCGTCCCGGGCCATGACGCAGCGGACACCGGCCGACGGGTCGTGGCTCAGCCGCTCGATCAGCTCCGCCGGGGCGTCCGGATCCCGCGCCACCGGCAACCGCGCCCCGCGGCCCACCGGGAACGGGACATGCCTCGTCACCGCATAAGCTTCCCGATATGACGAGCTCCCCCGCCCCCGCCCACGAGACCCCCGCCGACGAAGCCGAGGGCCGGGCGATCCAGGACCGGCTGCGCGACCGGGTGATCCTGGACGAGGCGGGGCCGGAGCCCGGAACCGGCCTGGTCACCGGGGTGGACGTGGCCTACGACGACGAGAAGGACGTCGTCGTCGCGGCGGCCGTGGTGCTGGACGCCGCGACCCTGGAGACGGTCGAGGAGGCCACCGCCGTCGGCACGATCGCCTTCCCGTACGTCCCCGGGCTGCTGGCCTTCCGCGAGATCCCGACGGTCCTCCAAGCACTGGAGGAGCTGAGCGTCGGCCCCGGTCTCGTCGTCTGCGACGGCTACGGCCTCGCGCACCCGCGCCGCTTCGGCCTCGCCAGCCACCTGGGCGTGCTCACCGGACTGCCGGTGATCGGCGTCGGCAAGAACCCCTTCACGTTCACCTACGAGGCCCCCGGTCCGCTGCGCGGTGACTCCTCCCCGCTGCTGGACGGCGACGAGGTGGTCGGCCGCGCGCTGCGCACCCGGGAGAGCACCAGCCCGGTGTTCGTCTCGGTGGGCCACCGCATCAGCCTCGACAACGCCTGCGCCCACACCCTCCGCCTCGCCGGCCGCTACCGCCAGCCCGAGAGCACCCGCCGGGCGGACGCCCTGTGCCGGCAGACCCTGCGGGAAGCGACCGCCTGATCCACCGGGGCATGATCGTCCCGGGCGTGGAACAGCGTGGAACAGTCCTGCAACTGAGTACCCGTACGGATGGCATAGATCCGTACAGCTGGGCAGGCTGAACGCATGAACGCCTCTCGTACAGCCGTCCGCCCCGCGCCCTTCGACCCGGCCCAGCGCCGCATGGCCCTCGGCATGCTCCTCGGCACTGCCGTCGGCCTGGTCTGGCTGGGCGCGATGCTCTACACGCTGGCCGGCTGGATCTTCTAGCCCGGCCGCACGGCTACCGCACCGCCGCCACCCGGAACCGCAGCCCCGCCGCCGTCAGCCGGTCCAGGAGCGCGTCGCCCATCGCCACCGCCGTGGTGACCTGGCCGGAGGTCTCCGGCAGTTCGTCCAGGGCCAGGCACACCGCCGACTCGGCGAGGATCTTCGCCGTCTCGCCGTAGCCCGGGTCGCCGCCGGACACCTCGGTGAAGACGCGTCGCCCGCCGCCCCCGCCGACGAAGCGGACGGTGAACCAGCTCCGCCCGCGGCGCTCCTCGTCCGGCCCCTGCCCCGGCTCGTAACGGCTCATCAGCCACTCCCGTACGCCTTCCACCTGCGCGGCTGCGACCAGCCCGCCGATCGCCACCGGGGCGCCGAGGGCCATGGGCAGCGTCTTGACCGAGGCGAAGTGGCGGTAGCGGAAGTCGGGGCCGTACCGCTCCAGGGCCCGCGCCGAGCGGCCCACGATCGTCGGGTCGACCGTCGGCAGCGGCAGCGCCCAGGTGCCGGTCTCCCCGCTGAAGTGCGGGGAGCCCGCCGGGGTGCTGACCCGCCGGCCCACCAGGCGCGGCTCGTGCAGCCGGCGCTCCCGGGCGGCGGCCAGCATCTGCGGGCCCCGGCCCATCGCGGTCAGCGCCGAGGCGAACGTCCCGCCGGAGAACACCGCGTTGGTGCGGACGAAGCCGTCGACCGCCAGGGGGACGTCCTCGGGCAGCTGCTTGACGGTGAAGTACGCCCCGAGGTCGTGCGGTACGGAGTCGAAGCCGCAGGCGTGCACGATGCGCGCCCCCGTCTCACGGGCCCGGGCGTCGTGCTCCAGATACATCCGGTCGATGAACTCCGCCTCGCCCGTGAGGTCCGCGTAGTCCGTCCCGGCCTCCGCGCAGGCGGCGACGAGCTTCTCGCCGTACCGCAGATACGGCCCCACGGTCGTGGCCACCACCCGGGTGGAGGCGGCCAGTCCGGCCAGCGCCTCCGCGTCGTCCGCGTCGGTCTCCAGCAGCGGCAGCTCCGCGCAGGCCGGGGCGATCGCCGTCAGCCGCTCGCGCAGTTTCTCCAGCTTGGTCCGGCTGCGCCCGGCCAGGGCCCAGCGCAGACCGGCGGGGGCGTGGGCCGCCAGGTACTCGGCCGTGAGCGCCCCCACGAAGCCGGTGGCGCCGAAGAGGACCACGTCCAAGGGGCGTGTCGCGTCGTTCTGCCTGTTCACGAGTACCTCCGGCTGGGAGACGGGTGCCGACGTGGCAGGCAGAGGGTAGCGGAGAGCGCCGTGGCGCCGTGCGGCCGGGCGGGCCGCGTGCGAGAGGATCGGGGGAAAGAGCTAAGCGCTTGCTCGGCCCGAGGGGTTGTGCGGAGCCGGGGACGTTCTTAGCATCACAGGTGTTACATCGGTTGTGTCACACCCCTGGGGGCTCACGGATGGCGAAAGGCCCAACACCCGCGCACGGTCCGCTGACCGGTGTCCGGGTGGTCGAGCTGGCGGGCATCGGCCCCGGACCGTTCGCCGCGATGCTGCTGGCGGACCTCGGGGCCGACGTCGTCCGCGTGGACCGGCCGGGCGGCGCGGGGCTCGGCATCGATCCCGCGCACGACCTCACCAACCGCAACAAGCGCTCCGTCGTCCTGGACCTCAAGAGCGACGAGGGGCCGGCCCGCGTCCTGGACCTCGTCGAACGCGCCGACATCCTCGTCGAGGGCTACCGCCCCGGCGTCGCCGAACGCCTCGGCGTCGGACCCGACGCCTGTCTCGCCCGCAACCCGCAGCTCGTCTACGGGCGGATGACCGGCTGGGGCCAGGACGGGCCGCTCGCCGACCGCGCGGGCCACGACATCGCCTACATCGCGCTCACCGGCACCCTGTCCATGATCGGCAGGCCGGACGAACCGCCCATCGTCCCCGCCAACCTGGTCGGCGACTACGCGGGCGGCTCGCTCTACCTCGTGATCGGCGTCCTCGCCGCTCTCCAGCACGCCCGCGCCCACGGCGAGGGGCAGGTCGTCGACGCCGCCATCGTGGACGGCGCCGCCCACCTCGCCACGATGATCCACGGGATGCTCGCCGCCGGAAGCTGGCAGGACCGGCGCGGCGCGAACCTCCTCGACGGCGGCTGCCCGTTCTACGGCACCTACGCCACGTCCGACGGCGGCCACATGGCGGTCGGCCCGCTGGAAGGCCAGTTCTACGCGGAGTTCGCCCGGCTCCTCGGGATCGCGGACGCCTTCCCCGACCGGTGGGACCTCACCCGCTGGGACGAACTGCGCGCCACCGTCACCGAACGCTTCCTGACCCGTACGCGCGCCGAGTGGACCGAGGTCTTCGCCGGCACCGACGCCTGCGTGGCCCCCGTCCTCTCGCTCACCGAGGCCCCGCACCACCCCCACCTCGCCGCCCGCTCCACCTTCGTCGAGCACGGCGGCCGGACCCAGCCCGCCCCCGCCCCGCGCTTCTCGGCCACCCCCGTCTCCGTGCGCACCGGGCCCGCGCTGCCCGGCGCGGACACGGAGGCCGTGGCGGCCGACTGGGACGTACCGGGGCTCCGGCCCACCCCCCGAGACTAGGAGACCCCGTGCAACGGCAGATCTTCACCGAGGAGCACGACGCGTTCCGCGAGACCGTCCGGGCCTTCCTGGCCAAGGAGGTCCTCCCGTACTACGAGCAGTGGGAGCGGGACGGCATCGTCTCCCGCGAGGCGTGGCTCGCCGCCGGGCGGGCGGGGCTGCTGGGCCTGGCCGTCCCGGAGGAGTACGGGGGCGGCGGCAGCGACGACTTCCGCTACAGCGCGGTCCTCGCCGAGGAGTTCACCCGCGCCGGGGCCGCCGGTCTCGCCATCGGCCTGCACAACGACATCATCGGCCCCTACCTCACCGGTCTCGCCACCGACGAGCAGAAGCGCCGCTGGCTCCCCGGCTTCTGCTCCGGCGAGACCATCACCGCCATCGCCATGACCGAGCCGGGCGCGGGTTCCGACCTCCAGGGCATCCGCACCACCGCCGAGGACAAGGGCGACCACTGGCTGCTCAACGGCTCGAAGACCTTCATCTCCAACGGCATCCTCGCCGACCTCGTCATCGTCGTCGCGAAGACCACCCCCGAGGGCGGGGCCAAGGGGCTCTCCCTCATCGTCGTCGAGCGCGGCGCCGAGGGCTTCGAGCGCGGGCGCAACCTCGACAAGATCGGCCAGAAGTCCCAGGACACGGCCGAGTTGTTCTTCAACGACGTCCGCGTCCCCAAGGAGAACCTCCTCGGAGAGCTCGACGGCGCGTTCATCCACCTGATGACCAACCTGGCCCAGGAGCGCATGGGCATAGCGGTCGCCGGGATCGCCGCCGCCGAACACCTGCTGGAGATCACCACCCAGTACGTCAAGGAGCGCGAAGCCTTCGGACGGCCGCTCTCCAAGCTCCAGCACATCCGCTTCGAGATCGCCGAGATGGCCACCGAGTGCGCCGTCACCCGGACCTTCCTCGACCGGTGCATCGTCGACCACTCCGACGGCGTCCTCGACGCCGTCCACGCCTCCATGGCCAAGTGGTGGGCCACCGAACTGCAGAAGCGCGTCGCCGACCGCTGCCTCCAACTCCACGGCGGATACGGCTACATGAGCGAGTACAAGGTCGCCAAGGCGTTCACCGACGGCCGCATCCAGACCATCTACGGCGGCACGACCGAGATCATGAAGGAGATCATCGGCCGCTCGCTGCTCGCCTGACGACCCCTCGATCTCTCCTCAACCACCCCCGAAAGGCAGCTGTCTTGAGTACCGAAGCATTCGTCTACGACGCGATCCGCACCCCGCGCGGCCGCGGCAAGGCCAACGGCGCCCTGCACGGCACCAAGCCGATCGACTTGGTCGTCGGCCTCATCCACGAGATCCAGGCCCGCTTCCCGGCCCTGGACCCGGCCGCCATCGACGACATCGTCCTCGGCGTGGTCAGCCCTCTCGGGGACCAGGGCTCCGACATCGCCCGGATCGCCGCCATCGCGGCCGGCCTGCCGGACTCCGTCGCGGGCGTCCAGGAGAACCGCTTCTGTGCCTCGGGCCTGGAAGCGGTCAACCTGGCCGCCGCCAAGGTCCGTTCGGGCTGGGAGGACCTTGTCCTGGCCGGGGGCGTCGAGTCGATGTCCCGGGTGCCGATGGGCTCCGACGGCGGGGCCTGGGCGATGGACCCGATGACCAGCTTCGAGACCGGCTTCGCCCCGCAGGGCATCGGCGCCGACCTCATCGCCACCGTCGAGGGCTTCAGCCGCCGCGACGTCGACGAGTACGCCGCCCTCTCCCAGGAACGCGCCGCCGCGGCCTGGAAGGACGGCCGCTTCGCCCGCTCCGTCGTCCCCGTCAAGGACCGCAACGGCCTCCTCGTCCTCGACCACGACGAGCACATGCGGCCCGGCACCACAGCCGACTCCCTCGCCGCCCTCAAGCCCTCCTTCGCCGCCATCGGCGACATGGGCGGCTTCGACGCGGTGGCGCTCCAGAAGTACCACTGGGTCGAGAAGATCGACCACGTCCACCACGCGGGCAACTCCTCCGGCATCGTCGACGGCGCCGCCCTCGTCGCCATCGGCTCCCAGGAGGTCGGCGAGCGCTACGGCCTCACCCCGCGCGCCCGGATCGTCTCCGCCGCCGTCTCCGGCTCCGAGCCCACCATCATGCTCACCGGCCCCGCCCCCGCCACCCGCAAGGCGCTCGCCAAGGCCGGGCTGACCATCGACGACATCGACCTCGTCGAGATCAACGAGGCCTTCGCCGGAGTCGTCCTGCGCTTCGTCAAGGACATGGGCCTCTCCCTGGACAAGGTCAACGTCAACGGCGGCGCCATCGCTCTCGGCCACCCGCTCGGCGCGACCGGCGCGATGATCCTCGGCACCGTCATCGACGAACTGGAGCGCCGCGACCAGCGGTTCGGTCTGGTCACGCTCTGCGTCGGCGGCGGCATGGGCGTCGCGACCATCGTCGAACGCATCTGACCTGTTCCCGGCCCCACCTGCTTACGGAGAAGACACCGACATGACCGAGAGCACCACCATCCGCTGGGAACAGGACGAGACCGGCGTCGTCACCCTCGTCCTCGACGACCCCAACCAGTCGGCCAACACGATGAACCAGGCCTTCAAGGACTCCATCGCGGCCATCGCCGACCGCGCCGAGGCCGAGAAGGACTCCATCCGCGGCATCATCTACACCTCCGCCAAGAAGACCTTCTTCGCGGGCGGCGACCTCAAGGACATGATCAAGGTCGGCCCGGAGAACGCCCAGGCCGCCTTCGAGACCGGCACGGCCATCAAGAACTCGCTGCGCCGCATCGAGACTCTCGGCAAGCCCGTCGTCGCCGCCATCAACGGCGCTGCCCTCGGCGGTGGTTACGAGATCGCGCTCGCCTCCCACCACCGCGTGGCGCTCGACGCCCCCGGCTCCCGCATCGGCCTCCCCGAGGTCACCCTCGGGCTGCTCCCGGCGGGCGGCGGCGTCACCCGTGCCGTACGCCTCATGGGCATCGCCGACGCCCTGCTCAAGGTGCTGCTCCAGGGCACCCAGTACCCGCCGCGGCGGGCGCTGGAGAACGGCCTCGTCCACGAAGTCGCCGCCACCCGCGAGGAGATGATCCAGAAGGCCCGCGCCTTCATCGACGCCAACCCCGAGTCCCAGCAGCCCTGGGACGTCAAGGGCTACCGGATCCCCGGCGGCACCCCGTCCAACCCGAAGTTCGCGGCCAACCTCCCCGCCTTCCCGGCCAACCTGAAGAAGCAGCTCGCGGGCGCGCCGATGCCCGCACCGCGCAACATCCTCGCGGCGGCCGTCGAGGGCGCCCAGGTCGACTTCGAGACCGCGCTGACCATCGAGGCCCGGTACTTCACCGAGCTGGTCACCGGCCAGGTATCCAAGAACATGATCCAGGCGTTCTTCTTCGACCTCCAGGCCGTCAACTCCGGTGCCAACCGGCCGGGGGACATCCCCGAGCGCCCGGTCCGCAAGGTCGCCGTGCTCGGCGCCGGGATGATGGGCGCGGGCATCGCCTACTCCTGCGCCAAGGCCGGGATCGACGTCGTCCTCAAGGACGTCTCCACCGAGGCGGCCGCCAGGGGCAAGGCGTACAGCGAGAAGCTGCTCGCCAAGGCGCTCTCCCGGGGCCGTACGACGGAGGCCGAGCGCGACGAACTGCTGGCCCGGATCACGCCCACCGGAGACGTGGCCGACCTCGCGGGCTGCGACGCGGTCATCGAGGCGGTCTTCGAGGACACCGCCCTCAAGCACAAGGTGTTCCAGGAGATCCAGGACGTCATCGAGCCGCACGCCCTGCTCTGCTCCAACACCTCCACCCTCCCCATCACGGTCCTCGCCGAGGGCGTCTCGCGCCCCGTCGACTTCATCGGCCTGCACTTCTTCTCACCGGTCGACAAGATGCCGCTGGTCGAGATCATCAAGGGTGAGCGCACCGGTGACGAGGCGCTGGCCCGCGCCTTCGACCTCGTACGGCGGATCAAGAAGACACCGATCGTCGTCAACGACTCGCGCGGCTTCTTCACCTCGCGCGTCATCGGACAGTTCATCAACGAGGGCGTGGCGATGGTCGGCGAGGGCGTCGAGCCCGCCTCGATCGAGCAGGCCGCCGCCCAGTCCGGCTACCCGGCCAAGGTCCTCTCCCTGATGGACGAGCTGACCCTGACCCTGCCCCGCAAGATCCGCAACGAGACCAAGCGCGCGGTCGAGGAGGCCGGCGGCACCTGGCCCGGCCACCCCTCCGACGAAGTCATCGACCGCATGGTCGACGAGTTCGGCCGTCCGGGGCGCAGCGGGGGAGCGGGCTTCTACGACTACGACGAGGAGGGCAAGCGCACCGGTCTCTGGCCGGGCCTGCGCGAGCACTTCACCAGCAAGGCCGACGGGGACGTCCCCTTCGAGGACATGAAGGAGCGGATGCTCTTCTCCGAGGCGCTGGACAGCGTCCGCTGTCTGGAGGAGAACGTCCTCATCTCCGTCGCGGACGCCAACATCGGCTCCATCATGGGCATCGGCTTCCCGCCGTGGACCGGCGGCGTCCTCCAGTACATCAACGGGTACGAAGGCGGCCTGCCCGGATTCGTCGCCCGCGCCCGGGAGCTGGCCGACCGCTACGGCGACCGGTTCCTGCCGCCCGCGCTGCTCGTGGAGAAGGCGGAGAAGGGCGAGACCTTCCACGACTGAGCCTGTTTCGGGCCGCGTTCACCGTCACTCGGTGGTGAACGCGGCCCGGAGCTCTTCCCTGAGAGACCTCTGAAAGGCCGTCACCAAGGCCTGGACGACGATCGGTTGCATATGGGCCGACAGCGACTTCATCGCGGCCACATGCTCCGGATCGCCCTCGCGCTCCCGGTACGGATTCCACACCTCGTCCCGGAAGAGCCGGGTCATCTCCTGCGCCGCCGACCGGGTGTGCGCCAGCAGGACGGTCCGCGCGGCGAGGATCGTCTCGTGGGCGATCGGCACGTCCAGCAGCTCCACCCCGAGCCGCAGCAGCCCGAGATCCACCCGGTACGCCGTGCCGTCCCCCTCGGGCCGGACCAGCACCCCCATCGCCGCCAGCCGGTCCACGTCCGGCTCGGTGAGCGCCCGCCCCGCCCGCTTCTCCAGCTCCGCCCGCGTCATGTCCTCGGCCGTGTCCGGCGCCCAGGACGCCACCAGCGCACGGTGGATGGCCAGATCGTGGGCGCTGAGGTCGGGCGGCAGCTGCTCCAGATAGCGTTCGATCGCGGCGAGCGTCATGCCCTGCTGCTGGAGCTCCTCGATCAGCGCGAGCCGCGAGAGATGGTCGGGCCCGTAGTGTCCGACCCGGCGCGGACCGATCACCGGGGGCGGCAACAGGCCCCGGGTGCTGTAGAACCGCACGGTACGGACGGTGACCCCGGCGCGGGCCGCCAGCTCGTCCACCGTGAGCGTCGGCTCGTCGCTCCCCGTCGCCATCTCTGCTCCCCGCAGTCGATCCCCGGTATCGGACAGTTCCGCTGTCTCACCACTACTGTGAAAGTCTCCGCCACCATCGCGCCGCCGTCCACCCCGGGCCCGTTGTCAGTGCCGACCCGTACGGTGAGGTCATGTCGGAGATCACTTACGTACGGGGGACGCCACGGCCCCGCGGGGCAAGGGCGTCAAGCTGATCGTCCACGTCTGCAACGACCTCGGTGGCTGGGGCAAGGGCTTCGTCCTCGCCCTCTCCCGCCGCTGGCCCGAGCCCGAGGCCGCCTACCGGCGCTGGCACCGGGAGCGCGCGGGCAACGACTTCGCCCTGGGCGCGGCGCAGTTCGTGCAGGTGGGCGCCTTTCTGTGGGTGGCCAACATGATCGGCCAGCGCGGTATGCGCACCGGCAGCAAGGGAGTGCCCGTGCGGTACGAGGCCATCGACACGGCGCTCGGCGTGGTGGCCGCCGAGGCGCGCGAGCTGGGGGCCTCCGTGCACATGCCCCGGATCGGCTGCGGGCTCGCGGGCGGCAGGTGGTCCCGGATCGAGCCGCTGATCGAGCGACGTCTCATAGCCGCCGGCGTGCCGGTGACGGTGTACGACCACGACTGAGGCGCACACGGGGGACCGGGCCCCGCCACCACGGCTCTCCGGCCGCGAGGGATCATGGAGGGGTAGGGGACGGGCAGCGCACGGCAGGCCCGCCGGGATCGCGGGAGCACCGGATGAGCAGCGCGAAGGACGTGAAGGGCCCCTGGGCCCGCGAACCGGAGGCAGCGCCGGGCGTGGGCGTGAACCCCCAGCCGGCCTCGGGCCGGGGCTCGGATCCGGAGCCGCCCGCGCGCGCCCGGGGTGCGGATCCCGAGCCGGCCTCGGGCCGGGGCTCGGATCCGGAGCCGCCCGCGCGCGGCCGCGGTGCCGACCCCGAGCCGCCTCCGCCCGGCGGGGTGCTCTGGAGCCTGTCCGGTGACATCCGCGCCCTGCTGATGCTGCCCGCCGCCCTCACCCTCCAGGTCGCCCACCCGGCCGTCGGCGCAGGAGTCGACGAGCACTCCGTCTTCCGTACGGACCCCTGGGGGCGCGGCGAACGCTCGCTGCGCTCGCTCCAGCTCTGGGTGTACGGCGGTGCGGAGGCGGCCGAAGAGGGCCGCAGGCTGAGGGTGCTGCACCGCACCATCCAGGGCACCGACACCCGTGGCCGCCGCTACCACGCCCTCACGCCCGCCAACTACGCCTGGGTGCACGCCACCGGCTTCCCCGTCTACCAGCACGCGGCCCGCTATCTGATCCGGCCCATGACCCCGGCCCAGGAGCGCGCCCTGTACGCGGAGTGGCTCCAGGTCGGCCGGATCCTCGGCATCCACGACCGGGACATGCCGCAGACCATCGAGGAGTTCTGGCCGTACTGGAAGAAGATGCTCGCGGAGGAGATCGAGGCGACCACCGTCGTGCGGGAACTGATCGACGTCGGCCAGCCCGTGCCCCCGCCGGACCGGGGACCGTGGCCGCTGCGGACGGTCCTGCGCGCGCTGTGGCCGGTGCTGCTGCCGCCGCTGGCCCGCTTCCGGCGGTTCGTCACCATCGGGCTCATGCCGCCCGACGCCCGCGCGGCCGTCGGCCTGCCGTGGAGCGCTGAGCAGGAGAGGCGGCTGCGCCGGATGTGCGCGGTCCTGCGGGGCGTCGTCCCCGTCCTGCCGGAGCGGCTGCGCTATCTGCCCCGGGCGCGGGCGGCCCGCGCGGCCCACCGTACGGCGGCGCCCCACGGCTGAGCGGGCCCGCGCCGCCGGCGTACGGCCGTGCGCGGAGGCCGAGGGGCCGTCGCAGCGGCTGAACTCCCGCCGCTGCGACGGCCCCGATCACTCGGCTCCTGGACGTACGACCGTCAGCGGTGCTCGTGACCCGCGTGACCCCGCTCCGGGCGCTCGCCGTGCCCGTGGTCGCCGTGGTCGTGCACGGAATTGGTCGCCGCGATCTTCTTCCAGGACGCGGGCCGCTCGACCCGCGCCGCCGACCGTGCCGACAGGGCCGCCTCGGCGAGACCCGCGTCGGCCGCGGCCGGGGCCGACGGCCGCGACGGCTGGTACAGCCAGGTGTCGAACAGCGCCGCCAGCGGCTTGCCCGAGACCCGCTCCGCGTACCGGACGAAGTCGCCCACGTTGGCGTTGGCGTGGGCGTGCTCGGCCGGCCAGCCCTTCAGCAGCTCGAAGAAGGTGTCGTCGCCGACCTCGTTGCGCAGCGCCTGGAGGGCCAGCGCGCCCCGGTCGTAGACGGCGATGTCGAACTGGTTGTCCGGACCCGGATCGCCCGGCTTCACCTGCCAGAACGGGTCGTCGGCCGGGTGCTGGGCGTACGTGTGGTCCGCCAGCTCCTGCGCGGTGCCCTCGCCCTCCCTCTCCGACCACAGCCACTGGCTGTAGCGGGCGAAGCCCTCGTTGATCCAGATGTCCTTCCAGCCGTCGACCGACACGCTGTTGCCGTACCACTGGTGCGCGATCTCATGGACGACGACCGACACGTTCGCACCGTTCGCGAACTGCTTCGGGCTGTAGAACGGCCGGGTCTGGGTCTCCAGGGCGAAGCCGCTCGTCACGTTGGGCACGTATCCGCCGAGCGCGTTGTACGGGTACGGGCCGAACACCTCGGTCAGCCACTCGGCGACCTCGGTGGTCCGCTCGATGCTCGCGCGGGCCGCACCGGCGTTGGCGCCCAGGTCCTTGCTGTAGGCGTTCAGCACCGGCAGGCCGTCGGCGGTCCTGTCGGTCGTGATGTCGAACTTGCCGACGGCGAGCGTCGTCAGATAGGTCGCCTGCGGCTTGTCGGAGCGCCAGTTGAAGCGCGTCCAGCCGAGCTTCGAGCTCTGCGACCGCAGCACCCCGTTGCTGATCGCCTGGGTGCCGTCGGGCACCGAGACCGAGATGTCGTACGTGGCCTTGTCCAGCGGGTGGTCGTTGCTCGGGTACCACCACACCGCCGAGTCCGGCTCCTGCGCGGCGACACCGCCGTCCGGGGTCCGCGCCCAGGCGGTCCAGCCGTTGATCTTCAGCTCCGAGGGCTTCCCGGCGTACCGGACGACGACGGAGACGGACCTGCCCTTCGCCAGCTTCTCCGCCGGGGTGACCTCCAGCTCGTGGTCGCCGCTCGTGGCGAAGCGGGCCTTCCTGCCGTTCACCCGCACCTCGGATACGTCGAGCCCGAAGTCGAGGTTGAAGCGGGACAGCTCCTGCGTGGTGGTGGCGAGGATCGTCGCCGTGCCCTCCAGCAGGTCCGTCCCGGGCTGGTACTTCAGCCGCAGGTCGTAGTGGGAGACGTCGTAGCCACCGTTTCCGCCGGCCGGGTAGTAGGGGTCGCCGATACCCGGGGCGCCCACGGTGCCCGGTGTGGCCGCTGCCGGGATCGCCAGCAGAAGGGTGGCCGCCAGTGCGCTGGGGACGATGAATCTGCGGTGCACAACAAGCTCCAAATAGTCGGGACGGATGATCTTCCGACCGGTCGTCACGAGGCTATGCAGCCGCCGGGGCGGGACGGGGCATTCCGGGTGCTTCTGTCACACGATCGCCATTCCGTCGACACGGACGGCAGGACGCGCGAACCTGCGGATGGCGGTGATCGCCCCCTGTTGCACGGGAGTTGACCGGGGTAACGTCCGCACATCGCCGACAGACCGACGGGCGTCACGGCGCCCGCCCCCACCCGTTCCGGAGGCAGCCGCTGATGACCCGTCGTGTCGCTCGCGCACTCCACCTGCTCAGTCCGCACCCGTGGCTCGCACCGGTCGCGGGACCCGCCCGGCCGGAGTCCGCCGCCCCGCGCCGCGCGGCGCGGACGATGCGCCGGGCGGCCGTCGCGGCGACGCTCGCCGCACTCGCCCTGCCGTTCGCCATCGCACCGGCCGAGGCCGCGCACCGCCCGCCCCGCACCGGGTTCGAGACGAGCGAGGGGGCCCGCTGGACCGGCGAGGCGGAGGAGCGGGACTTCCTCGCCGCGGTGGACCGGGGGAGCGACCGGGTCTCCGTGGACCGCGTCGGTACGACCGGCCAGGGCCGCGCCCTGCGGCTCGTACGCGTCGGCCAGGAGCGGCCCGGAGCCACGACCGTCCTGCTGATCTGCAGCCAGCACGGGGACGAACCCGCCGGGCGCGAGGCCTGTCTGACCACCATCCGGGACCTGGCGTTCGCCGAGGACCGGGCGACCCGCGCGTTCCTGGCCCGTACGACCCTGCTGGTGCTGCCGACGGCCAACCCCGACGGGCGCGCCGCCGACACCCGCGGCAACGCCGACGGGGTCGACATCAACCGTGACCACATCGCCCTGGAGACCGCCGAGGCGAGGACGGTCGCCGCCGTGGTCCGCGACGAACGGCCCGAGGTGATCTACGACTTGCACGAGTACGGCGCGACCCCGCCGTACTACGACAAGGACCTGTTCACCCTCTGGCCGCGGAACCTGAACGTCCACGACGGGGTCCACGACGCCTCACGCGCCCTCTCCGAGCGCTATGTCCGCCCCGCCGCGACGGCCGACGGCTACAGCAGCGGGCACTACGGCATCTGGACCGACCCGGCCACCGGGGAGCCGATCAAGCAGGTCGCCGGGGACGGCCAGGAGCGCATCCTGCGCAACACCTCCGGGCTCAAGCACGCGGTCGGCCTGCTCATCGAGTCCCGGGTCGACGCGCTGAGCGACGCGGAGAAGGCCGATCCGGCGCTCAACCACCGGCGCAGGGTCGACTCCCAGAAGACCGCGCTCGGCGGCCTCTTCGACTTCACCGACGAGCAGCGCGCCCGGCTTCGCACGGCCACCGCCCTCTCCCGTCTGGCCGGTCTCGCCGACCGGGGGCCCGTCTATCTGGGCGGCGCCGACAACGACCCGGCCGAGCCGTCCGAGATCCTGGTCGACCCGCCGTGCGGCTACCGGCTGGACGCCGCCCAGTACGCGGCGGTGAGGGACGAACTGGCCCTGCACGGGGTCAGGGCCCGGCCGGAGCGGGATGGCGCATTTGTGCCCTTGCGACAGTCGGCTCGGAGCCTGATTCCCCTGCTCCTCGATCAGCGAGCGACATATCACATCACAAACGGTCAAGCCGGAACCGCTTGTTGATCCTTCGAGATCCGGGGCAGGTGTGGTACTGCCTACGGAGAGCGTTTTTCAGACTCGGTGAAAGGTGCCACTTGTGTCCCAGGACGACCAGACAGCGGAGGGGCGGGAGGGGCTGGCGGTCACGGCCGACCTTCCCCCCGAACCGGTCAGTACCAGGACTCCCACCACCGACCGAGTGGTGTTCGGTGTCACGGCGGTGCTCACCCTCGCCTTCGTCGTGTGGGGAGCGACCGCGACCGACTCCCTGGAGAGCGTTTCCAGCACGCTGCTCGAAGGACTGATCCACAACGGCGGCTGGGCCTTCATGCTGGCCGCCTCCGGCTTCGTCGTCTTCGCGCTGTGGCTGGCCATCAGCCGGTACGGCAAGATCTGCCTCGGCCAGGAGGGGGAGGAGCCGGAGTTCCGGACCGTCTCCTGGGTCGCCATGATGTTCAGCGCCGGTATGGGCATCGGGCTGATGTTCTACGGCGTGAGCGAACCCCTCGCCCACTTCCGTACCCCGCCGCCCGGCACCGACCCCGCGGACGCGGCCGACGCCATGGGAACGGCGATGGCCACGACCCTCTTCCACTGGACCCTGCACCCCTGGGCGATCTACGCGGTGGTCGGCCTCGCCATCGCCTACAGCGCGTACCGGATGCGCAGGCGGCAGACGATCAGCGCGGTCTTCGAGCCGCTGATCGGCAAGCGGCACGCCTACGGCGGTTTCGGCCGCTTCATCGACATCCTGGCCATCTTCGCCACCCTGTTCGGCTCGGCCGCCTCGCTGGGCCTCGGCGCGCTCCAGATCGGCAGCGGCTTCGAGGAACTGAACTGGATGGAGAAGACCGGCACCGGGCTGCTCGTCGCCATCATCGCCGTGCTGACCGTCTGCTTCGTCCTCTCCGCCGTCTCCGGTGTCGAGAAGGGCATCCAGTGGCTGTCCAACACCAACATGGTGCTGGCCCTGGTCCTGGTGGTGTTCGTCTTCATCGCCGGCCCCACGATCATCGTGCTCGACCTGCTGCCCACCTCCCTCGGCGCCTACCTCAGCGACCTCGGACAGCTCGTCGGGCGCACCGAGGCGTCCAGCGGCGAGGGCGTCGCGGACTGGCTCGGCAGCTGGACGGTCTTCTACTGGGCCTGGTGGATCTCCTGGACGCCCTTCGTCGGCATGTTCATCGCCCGCATCAGCCGCGGCCGTACGATCCGTCAGTTCGTCGGCGGCGTCATCCTGGTGCCCAGCACCGTCAGCCTGATCTGGTTCGCCGTCTTCGGCGGCTCGGCCATGAAGCTGGACGAGGCCGGCAAGCTCCAGGGCGCCGACACTCCCGAGGCGCAGCTGTTCGGCGTCCTCCAGGAGTTCCCGATCGCCACGTTCACCTGCATCCTCGTGATGGTCCTCGTCGGCATCTTCTTCGTCTCCGGAGCCGACGCCGCGTCGATCGTCATGGGCACCCTCTCGCAGAAGGGCGTTCTCGAACCCGGCAAGTGGGTCGTCATCTTCTGGGGTGTCGTGACGGGGGCCGTGGCCGCGATCATGCTGCTCATCGGTGAGGGCAAGGAGAACGCCCTCCAAGGTCTCCAGAACCTCACCATCCTGGTGGCGGCGCCCTTCACCATCGTGATGATCGGCATGTGCGTGGCCCTGATGCGGGACCTGCGCAAGGACCCGCAGATCGTCCGCCAGGAGTTCGGCGTGGAAGCGGTCGAGTCGGCGGTGATCGAGGGGCACGCCAAGTACGACGGCGACTTCGAGATCCGGATCGGCCCCGGGACCACGCCGGTCACGGACGAGCGCCACCTGCACGAGTCCGGCGGATCGGGCTCGACGGCCACGTCGGTCTCCACCGAGAAGCGGCCCTCGGACACCACGGAGGACCGCCCCTCCGACTGACCGCCGGCGGCGCGGCGCAGCGCCGCGTGACCGCACAGCCGCCCAGGAAGCCCGCGACCGGATGCCGGTCGCGGGCTTCCTGACGTGTGCGTGCCGAGCCCGGTCGAGCGGGGGCCGTGCACCGGCGGGCGGGCCGCGTCCGGCTGCCCCGGGCCCGGGGCAGGCCGGGCTCGGGTTCCGGTGGTGCCCGTATGCCCGTATGCCCGTATGCCGGTGGGCCGGGCCCCGCCCTGGACCGTGTGGCCTGCGTGGTGACGGGGCGGGCCGGCCGCGGGCCCGGTGCATCCCGAGCCGGGGCGGGCCGTGCCCGTGCCGGGGCTGCTTGCGCGACGGCGGGCGCGGGCTTGGGGTCCGGCCGTCCCCGGGCTGGGGTTCGGCCGCCCCGTGCTCAGAGCCCGGCCGCGTCCGTGACTCGGCGTGCCGGTCGGGCCGGCCCGTGCGCCGGCCGGCCCCAGGGGCGTCCCCGCGCCCCCTCACCCCACCAGCGCCGCCGCCTCCCGCGCACAGCCCCAGGCCACCGTCACGCCCGCGCCGCCGTGCCCGTAGTTGTGCACCAGGAGGGCGCCGCCCGGCAAGGGCTCCGCCTCGATCCGGACCCCCGCCTCCCGCGCCGGGCGCAGCCCCGCCCGGTGCCCGAGCACCCGGGCGCCGGCGATCTCCGGGCGGATGCGCGCGCACCGCGCCACGATCTCCCGTGCCGTGTCCGGATCGGGCTCCGTGCGCGGGTCGTCCGCCTCCGCCGTACCGCCCAGCACCAGCCGCCCCGGCTGCGGGAAGAAGTACGTCGTCGCGGCCGACGCCGGATCCGCCTCCGTGTACCACTCCTCGATCCCCGGGTTCTCCACCGCGACCAACTGCCCCCGCACCGGACGCACCCCGGCGTCGGGCACCAGCTCACGCGCCCCGAGCCCCGTGCAGTTCACCACCACCGGGCTCACCGCCGCCGCCTCGCCGAACCCCCGCACGCCCCGTCGCTCCACCGCACCGCCCGCCGCCACGAGCCGCCGCTCCAGCCACTCCAGATGGACCGGCATGTCCAGCAACGGCAGCGTCACCCGCAGCCCTTCCGGCACCTCCACGGCGTCCTTCAGCCCGGCCGCCCACTCGCCCAGCGCCGCGAACCGCTCCCCGCGGTGCAGCCCCGCCACCTGCCGTACGCCGGTTTCCTCCGGGGCACCGGCCAGCTCCTCGTACACCGCCAGCGTCTCCAGCGACCAGTCGCCCACCCGCTCGGCCGGCTCGATCCGGTACGGCCACCACAGGGCCCCCGCCACCGCCGACGTGGTGGCCCCGGCCGGGTCGCGCGACCAGACCCGCACCCGCAGCCCGCGCTCCGCCAGCGTCACGGCGGTGGTGAGCCCGACGACCCCGCCACCCACCACGATCACATCCGCCACCACGGCGACTCCCATCCCCTCGACTCTCGCTGCCCGGACGCTAACCGAAACCGGAATCCCGGGGCCAGGGGAACCGGAATCCCGGGCCAGGAGGCGAGACGCGGACCGCGCCGCAAGGCACAGTGCCGCTCGGGTTCGACAAGTTGAGACAGGCTCGTTGACAGCGGTCGCCCCCGGCAGGATTCTGAGAGCGCTCTCACGCTCAGGTGATGTGCCCCCCGCGTTCCACCACGCATCCGCCCGATGAGGAGAACGAGCATGCCCGCTTTACGAAGAAGTCTCGGCGCGCTGACCGCCGCCCTGGCCCTCGCCTTGGGTCTGACCACCGGCATCGGCCAGACGCCGGCCGAGGCGGCGGTACCCGCCACCATCCCGCTGACCATCAAGAACGACTCCGGACGCGCCGACCAGATCTACGTCTACAACCTCGGAACGCAGCTCTCCACCGGCCGCCAGGGCTGGGCGGACGCGAACGGCACCTTCCACCCCTGGCCGGCCGGAGGCAACCCGCCCACCCCGGCCCCGGACGCGTCGATCGCCGGTCCGCGGAACGGACAGTCGGTGACGATCCGGATGCCGAAGTTCTCCGGCCGCGTCTACTTCTCGTACGGTCAGAAGCTCGTCTTCAAGGTCACCACCGGCGGTCTCGTGCAGCCCGCCGTGCAGAACCCCAGCGACCCGAACAGGAACATCCTGTTCAACTGGACCGAGTACACGCTCAACGACGCGGGTCTGTGGATCAACAGCACCCAGGTCGACATGTTCTCCGCCCCCTACTCCGTCGGCGTCAGGGCGACCGGCGGCGCCGTGAAGAGCACCGGCAAGCTCAAGCCGGGTGGCTACAACGCGGTGTTCAACAACCTCAGGAACCAGTCCGGCGGCTGGTCCGGCCTCATCCAGACCCGGTCCGACGGCACGGTGCTGCGCGCCCTGTCCCCGGGGCACGGCGTCGGGAACGGCAGCCTGCCGTCCGGGATCATGAACGACTACATCAACCGGGTCTGGAGCCGCTACAGCAGCTCCGCCTTGACGGTGACGCCGTTCGCGCACGAGCCGAACACCAAGTACTACGGCCGGGTCTCCGGCAACGTCATGAACTTCACCAACGGCTCGGGCGCCGTCGTGACCTCGTTCCAGAAGCCGGACTCGGACAGTGTCTTCGGCTGCTACAAGCACCTGGACGCCCCCAACGACCTGGTGCGCGGCCCGATCTCCCGCACGCTGTGCGCGGGCTTCAACCGTTCCACCCTGCTGAACGGTACGAACCACCCCGACAACAACGCGGCCAACTTCTACAAGGACTCCGTGACCAACCACTACTCCCGCCTCATCCACGCGCAGATGGCCGACGGCAAGGCGTACGGCTTCGCCTTCGACGACGTGGGCGCCCATGAGTCGCTCGTCCACGACGGCAATCCGCAGGAGGCGCTGATCACGCTCGACGGCTTCAGCTGACCGTCCCGCTTCCCGGCCCGGTGGGACGTGCTCACCGGGCCTCTGGCCCCCGGGTGTGCCCTTCTCCGTCCTCACCCGCCCAAGAGATGGTCAAGGTCCGGCCAAGGCTTGTCCCGCATCAACTCCCTTTCTCTGACCGGGGGTTAACGTCCGCGCGTGAGAATCACCCGAACCCCCCGCACGGCGCCGACCACGCGCCGCACCCTGCTCCGCGCCTCCGCCGCCACCGCGGCGGCGGGCGTGCTCGCCGCGGGCTCCTCGCCCGTGGGCGCCGCCCCGCGCACCCGGTCCGTGGCCACGGCGAGGCCCGCCACCCCGGCCGCGGCGCTGAAGGAACTCGCCGCCGGGAACCGCCGCTGGCGCACGCTCCACCAACGGCATCCCCACGAAACCGCCGGGGTGCGCAGCGCCCTCGTCTCCGGCCAGTCGCCGTTCGCGCTGATACTCGGCTGCATCGACTCCCGTGTCCCCCGGAGCTGGTCTTCGACCAGGGACTCGGCGACCTGATGACCGTCCGCTCGGCCGGTGAGGTGCTGGACGAGGCGGTCCTCGGCAGCATCGCCTACGGCGTCCTCGAACTCGGTATCCCGCTGGTCGTGGTCCTGGGACACCAGTCGTGCGGGGCGGTCGCCGCCGCGGTCCACGCGGAGGAGACCGGGGAGAGCCTGCCCGCGCACATCCAGTACGTGGCCGACCAGATCAGGCCCGCGATCGTGCACGGTCAGCACGGCGACGCCAAGGTGGACGCCACGGTCAGCGCTCAGGTCGGGCTGGTCCGCACCCGGCTGGCGCGCGAGACCGATCTCGCGGCGAGGGTGGCCGCCGGGGAGCTGGCGATCGTGGGGGCGCGGTACGAACTGAGCACCCAGCTGATCCACCGGGTGGGCTGACGCCGGGGCCAGGGCTCCCGGGCCCCCGCCCCCCGCCCCCGGGCCCCGGGCTCCGCGCCGACCTGACGGGGCCGGCCTCCGTGGGCATCGGCCACCGTGGGCAGCGCCCGGCCGGGGCATCGCGCACCGGCGACTAGGATCGTCACCCTGATGACTGCCACCCTCGTCGCCAAGGACCTCGCCGCCGGACACGGCGACCGCACGCTCTTCGCCGGGCTCGACCTCGTCGTCGCCCCCGGTGACGTGATCGGTCTCGTCGGAGTCAACGGGGCGGGCAAGTCCTCCCTGCTCCGTCTGCTCGCCGGGCTCGACCGGCCGGAGGAGGGGAGCTGCGGCTCTCCCCGCCCACCGCCACCGTCGGCCACCTCCCGCAGGAGCCCGAGCGCCGCGACGGCGAGACCGTGGCCGCCTTCCTGGCCCGCCGCACCGGTGTCGCCGACGCCCAGCGCGTCATGGACGAGGCGACGGAGGCCCTGGTCGCGGGCGCCCCGGGCGCGGACGACGCGTACTCCGACGCCCTGGAGCGCTGGCTCGCCCTCGGCGGCGCGGACCTGGAGGAGCGGGCCGAGCAGGTCGCCGCCGAGCTGGGCCTGACCGTGGGCCTCGACCGGCCCATGACCGCGCTCTCCGGCGGACAGGCGGCCCGCGCCGGACTCGCGTCGCTTCTTCTCTCCCGCTACGACGTGTTCCTGCTCGACGAGCCCACCAACGACCTCGACCTGGACGGCCTGGAGCGCCTGGAGCGCTTCGTCTCCGGCCTGCGCGCGGGCACCGTCGTCATCAGCCACGACCGTGAGTTCCTGATGCGCACGGTCACCAAGGTGCTGGAGCTGGACCTCGCCCAGCAGCAGATCAACCTGTACGGCGGTGGCTACGCCGCTTACCTGGAGGAGCGTGAGACCGCCCGCCGGCACGCCCGCGAGGACTACGAGGAGTACGCCGACAAGAAGGCCTCCCTCGAAGCGCGCGGCCACATGCAGCGCTCCTGGATGGACAAGGGCGTCAAGAACGCCCGCCGCAAGGCCACCGACGGCGACAAGCTCGGCCGCAACGCCCGCAGCGAGGCCAGCGAGAAGCAGGCCGCGAAGGCCCGCCAGACCCAGCGCATGATCGAACGCCTCGACGTGGTCGAGGAGCCCCGCAAGGAGTGGGAGCTGCGAATGGAGATCGCCTCCGCGCCCCGCTCCGGATCCGTCGTCGCCACCCTGCGCGAAGCCCGCGTCGCGCGCGGCGACTTCACCTTCGGCCCCGCTTCGCTCCAGATCGACTGGGCCGACCGGGTCGCCATCACCGGGACCAACGGTGCGGGCAAGTCCACTTTGCTGGCCGCCCTGTTGGAGCGGCTGCCGCTGGACTCCGGGAACGCGACGCTCGGTTCGGGGGTCGTGGTCGGTGAGGTCGACCAGGCCCGCAGACTGTTCCTCGGGACGCAGTCACTGCTGGACGCGTTCTGCGCGGCCGTGCCGGACACGGAACCGGCCGAAGTCCGCACCCTGCTCGCCAAGTTCGGCCTGCGCGCCGACCATGTGATGCGCCCGGCCACCAGCCTGTCCCCCGGGGAGCGCACCCGCGCCGCTCTCGCCCTGCTGCAGGGCCGGGGTGTGAACCTCCTGGTGCTCGACGAGCCGACGAACCACCTCGACCTGCCCGCCATCGAGCAGTTGGAGGCGGCCCTGGAGACGTACACCGGCACCCTGCTGCTGGTCACGCACGACCGCCGGATGCTGGATGCGGTCCACACCACGCGCCGTATCGAAGTCGCGGACGGCCAGATCAAGGAAGTCTGAGCGGGATCGGGGCGCTGATGCCAGGCTGGCCGGTATGTCCCGTCGCGCAGTGAGTTTCGGAGCAACAGCGCAAGCGTACGAGCGGTTTCGGCCGGGGTATCCTCCGGTACTCCTCGACCGCGTGATGGCCTACGCGGGTCACCCGGTCGACACCGCCCTGGAGATCGGCGCGGGAACGGGCAAGGCGACGCGCCTGTTCGCCCGGCGGGTGGCCGCGGTCACCGCCACCGACCCCGACGCCGCCATGCTCGCCGAGCTGCGCAAGCACGTGCCGCCGGGCGTCCGCACGGAGCGGGCCGCGTTCGAGGCGCTGCGGCTGGAGGAGACGTACGGGCTCGTCTACGCGGCGGCCTCGCTGCACTGGACCATGCCGGAGGGCAGGTGGCCGCGCATGGCCGAACTGGTGCGGCCCGGCGGGGTCTTCGCCTCGTTCGGCGGGCCTCTGCGGCCGGCCGACCCGGCTGTCGAGGAAGCCGTACGCACGGTGCGGGCGCCGTTCCTCGACACCGACGAGATCCCGTCCCCCGACGGAACGCCCCCGGAACACGCCCTGCAGTGGCCGGGGACCGAACTCCAGCAGTCCCCGTGGTTCGCCGACGTGCGACAGTCGGTCGTCGAACGGCGCTATGCGCTGAGCGCGAGCGACTACCTCGGTCACCTCTCCACGATCTCGGCCTATCTCGTGCTTGCCCCCGCGCAACGCGACGAGCTGTTCAGGCGGATGGGGCGGGTGCTGCCCGAGGTGGTCGAGATGGAAGCCGACATCACGCTCCACCTCGCGCGCCGGCGCCACGAGCCCTAGGGCCTGTCGTCAAACTGCCGCCCGCCGCGCACCGTCAGCTGCCCGTGTCGCCGGCAGACAGCAGCCACGGTGTCGCGGCGGCCCTTGCCGAGGACAAGAACCGCCGCGATTACGGGCACCGCGTCACACCGGGCCCACGACCGGACCATGACCGATCACGGCCCGTCCCGGCGCCGACAGCCCTGCCGGTGGTATCCGTGGGCGGAGGCCATCGGGCTCAGCGGCCCCGGCCGCCGCCCTGCTGCGGGTCCGCCAGCCCGGCCCGCCGCAGCGCGTCCGCCATCGCGCTGTTGGCCGGAGCCGGAGCGCCCTGGCCGCCCTGCCGCGACCCGCCACCTCCACCGCGCCGGTCCCGGCCACCGCCGCCCTGACGGCCCTGGCCGCCACCGGAGCCCTGGCCCTGGCGCTGCTTCGGGGGACGGCCGCCCCGCTCGCCGCGGCCCTGCTGCCCGCCGCCGGAGCCGCCGCCCGCGCCCGGCTCGTCGTCGAGGCGCAGCGTCAGCGAGATCCGCTTGCGCGGCACATCGACGTCCATGACCTTGACCTTCACGATGTCCCCCGGCTTCACCACGTCGCGCGGGTCCTTCACGAACGTCTTCGACAGCGCCGACACGTGGACAAGACCGTCCTGGTGGACGCCGACGTCGACGAACGCACCGAACGCCGCCACGTTCGTCACGACGCCCTCCAGCACCATGCCCGGCTCCAGGTCGCCGAGCTTCTCGACGCCGTCCTTGAAGGTCGCCGTGCGGAAAGCGGGCCGGGGGTCGCGCCCCGGCTTCTCCAGCTCCTTGAGAATGTCGGTCACGGTCGGCAGCCCGAACATCTCGTCCACGAAGTCCGCCGCGCGCAGCGCCGCAGCGCCTCCGTGTTGCCGATCAGCGAAGCGACCTCGCCGCCGGCCGTCTTCCCCATCCGTCGCACCACGGGGTACGCCTCCGGGTGCACGCTGGAGGCGTCCAGCGGGTCGTCGCCACCCCGGATCCGCAGGAAGCCCGCGCACTGCTCGTACGCCTTCGGGCCGAGCCGCGCCACGTCCTTGAGCGCCTTGCGGGAGCGGAAGGGGCCGTTGGCGTCCCGGTGCGTCACGATGTTCTCGGCGAGCCCCGAGCTGATCCCCGAGACCCGCGAAAGCAGCGGTGCGGAGGCGGTGTTGACGTCCACACCGACACCGTTCACACAGTCCTCGACGACCGCGTCCAGGGATCGCGAGAGCTTCACCTCGGACAGGTCGTGCTGGTACTGGCCGACGCCGATCGACTTCGGATCGATCTTCACCAGCTCCGCCAGCGGGTCCTGGAGCCGCCGCGCGATGGACACCGCACCGCGCAACGACACGTCCATGTCGGGCAGTTCCTGCGAGGCGAACGCGGAGGCGGAGTACACCGAGGCGCCCGCCTCCGAGACCATCACCTTGGTGAGCTTCAACTCCGGGTGCTTGTCGATCAGTTCACCGGCGAGCTTGTCGGTCTCGCGGGACGCCGTGCCGTTGCCGATCGCGATCAGGTCGACCGCGTGCTCCTGCGCGAGGTGCGCGAGCTTCGCCAGCGCCTGGTCCCACTTGTTGGCGGGCACGTGCGGGTGGATCACATCGGTGGCCACCACCTTGCCGGTGGCGTCGACGACCGCGACCTTCACCCCCGTACGGAAACCGGGGTCCAGGCCCAGTGTGGCCCGTGTCCCGGCCGGGGCGGCGAGCAGCAGATCACGCAGGTTCGAGGCGAAGACCCGCACCGCCTCGTCCTCGGCCGCCGTACGCAGCCGGAGCCGCAGGTCGATCCCCAGGTGCACCTGGATCCGGGTCCGCCAGGCCCAACGCACCGTGTCGCCCAGCCACTTGTCGCCCGGGCGGCCCCGGTCGGCGATCTCGAAACGGCGGGCGATCATGTTCTCGTAGGCGGACGGGCCCGGCCGCTCGGCGGCCTCCGGCTCCTCCGGCTCCAGGACCAGGTCGAGGACGTTCTCCTTCTCGCCGCGCAGCATCGCGAGCACCCGGTGCGAGGGCAGCGCGGTGAACGGCTCCGCGAAGTCGAAGTAGTCGGCGAACTTCGCGCCCCCTCCTCCTGGCCGTCGCGCACCTTCGCCGCCAGCCGGCCGCGCGTCCACATGCGCTCCCGCAGCTCGCCGGTCAGGTCGGCGTCCTCGGAGAACCGCTCGGTGAGGATCGCCCGCGCGCCCTCCAGGGCGGCAGCCGCGTCCGCCACCCCCTTGTCACCGTCCACGAACGCGGCGGCGGCGGCGAGCGGATCGGCCGACGGGTCGCCGAGGAGACCGTCCGCCAGCGGTTCGAGCCCGGCCTCCCGGGCGATCTGCGCCTTGGTGCGCCGCTTGGGCTTGAACGGCAGGTAGATGTCCTCCAGGCGCGCCTTGGTCTCGGCGGCCCGGATGCTCGCCTCCAGCGCCGCGTCGAGCTTGCCCTGTTCCCGTACGGAATCGAGGATCGCCGTACGCCGCTCCTCCAGCTCCCGCAGATAGCGCAGCCGTTCCTCCAGCGTGCGCAGCTGCGCATCGTCGAGGGATTCGGTCGCCTCCTTGCGGTAGCGCGCGATGAACGGCACGGTCGATCCGCCGTCGAGCAGCTCGACCGCCGCCCTGACCTGTCGCTCCCGTACGCCGAGCTCCTCGGCGATCCTGCCTTCGATGGACGTCGTCACGGTTTTCCCGACTCGCCTTCTCGTACTGGCTGTGCTGGCCGTGCCCGGGTCGTGATGAGCACGTTGTTGCTTGCCGGGGGCATGCCCCGGCCTGCATTGTGCCGCGTGGCCGGGGGCCGTGTCGCGTGACCTCGGGCAACACGCCCGGGAGCCCCGACGCGATGGACGGGGCCCCGGGCGGTGCGGGGGCCGGCCCGGGTCAGCCCCGGCCGGTCGCCGAGGCCGGGAACGCGCCCGCCGCCGCGGCCGTGAAGAGGAAGCCGCGGGCGAGTTCGGTGAGCCGCTCCACGCCTTCCGCGCCCAGATGTGCGTACGGGGCGATGTCCATCCGGTCCGTCGCCTCCTCGACCTCGGCGCGCAACGCGGTGCCGGCCTCGGTCAGCGCCAGTTCCTCGCCCGCCGCCAGCAGCCCGCGCTCCCGCAGTCGCTCGGACGCCGCCTCCCAGTCGGTGCGGCGCCAGCCCCGGGAGGACAGGATCCAGCGGATCGCCATGCCCTTGCCGGTGGCTGTATGGCTGACGAGCGACTCCAGCGGGTCGAGGCCGGCCGCGAGCAGGGCGGCGAGATGGGCGTCGCCCCGGTGCTCGCGGAGCAGGGTCGCGGCGTGCCAGAACGCAAGGTGCGGCTCCTCGGGCACCGGCAGGTCCGCGTGCGCGGCGTACAGCGGGCGGGCGTGCGGGGTGCAGGCCTCGGTGGCGCGCAGCGCGAGCCGGGCCGCCTCCGCCAGCTCGTCGGAGGCGATGATCTCCTCGCCGAGCAGCCGCCGCAGCGTCGAGTCGGCCGCCCGCAGCCGGGCTTCGAGGACCACCTCGGGGGAGGCGGTCTCCCAGACGGCCGGCACATGGCGGGCCACCAGCACGGGGTTGAAGTTGTAGAAGGTGGCGCTGACGGTGCCCGCGCCCACGGCGCCGAAGGCGGCGGCGCGGGTCGCGAAGTAGGCGGCGGAAGGGTCCTCGATGCCGATCTTCGCCATTTCCGCACCCAGGTCGGGGGAGAAGAAGAGGCAGGAGTGCAACGGGTTGACGGCGTTGTGGCAGCGGCGCTCCGCGCGGGCCGGGAGAGTACTCATGCCTGCACGTTACCGACTGGTCGGTACGACGTGGAACCCCGGGGGAGGACCATCGCCCTGCGACGGCGGCTCGCCGGAGAAGGCCCCCGCCGCGCGCGCCGAGGAGTGGCGGACCAGGAGCCGCCACAGGCCCTGGAGGCCTCAGCGCGTGGGCGCCGTGGTGTAGGTGAAGCGGGGTGCGCGCCGCTCCAGGAAGGCGGCGACGCCCTCCGCCGTGTCCGTACTGCCGCGCGCCTCGGCGGCCCAGTGGGCGTCCCGGTCCGTCCGGCCCGCGGCGAACTCCTTCGCCGACGCCTGGGTCAGCTGCGACCGGGACGCCAGCACCCGTGCGTACTCCTCCACCCGCTTGTCCAGGCCGCCGGGCGGCAGCACCTCGTCGACCAGGCCCGTGCGCAGCGCCCGTTCCGTGTCGATCAGCTCGCCGGAGAACAGCAGATGCTTCGCCGTGCCCGGGCCGACGAGGGCGACAAGACGCCGGGTCGAGGACGCCGGGTAGACGATGCCGAGCTTGGCCGGGGTGACGCCGAAGGAGGCCCCCTCCTCCGCGAACCGCAGATCGCAGGCGGCCGCGAGCTGACCGCCGCCGCCCACGCAGTAGCCGCGCACCGCTGCCAGCGTCGGCCGGGGAAACGCGGCGAGTGCCTCCTCGGCCTCCACCGCGAGGCCCTGGGCGGTGGACGCGCTCTCCCGCAGCGTGGAGATGTCGGCCCCGGCGCAGAAGGTGTCCCCGGCCCCCGTCAGCACCAGCACCCGGACCTCCGGATCGGCCGCCAGCCGCTCCAGCAGCTCCGGCAGGCTCCGCCACATCGCGGTGGTCATCGCGTTCCGCTTGGCGGGGTTGGCGATCGCGACGGTGGCCACGCCGCGCTCGACGGACGTGATCAGACGGGGTTCCGTACGGTCCATGCGCCGGATGCTATCCCCACGGTTCGAACCTATGATCAAGAAGGGGTCGCCAGGCAGGCACGCACCGTGAGGAGCTGTCGATGAACGGACCCACCGCCGAGGGCAGGAAGCTCAGCCGCAGTTTCGGCTGGCTGGTGCTGCTCGGCACGCTGCTGGTGATCGCGGGCGTCATCGGGCTCATCTACACCGGCGTGGCCACCCTCACCTCGATGCTGCTCTTCGGCTGGCTGCTGCTCGTCGGCGGTCTGGTCGGGCTGCTGCACGCGATCGAGTCGCGCGGCACGAGCTACTTCTGGCTGGGGGTGGTGGTCGCGGCCCTGAACATCGCCGCGGGCGTCGTCGTCATCAAGCACCCGGAGGGCACGGCCGAGGCGCTGACCATGTTTGCGGCCCTGCTCTTCCTGACCGGCGGGGTCTTCCGGCTCGTCGGCAGCGTCGTGGTGCGCGGCCCGCAGATGGGGTGGACGCTGCTGCAGGGGGCCTTCGGCCTGCTGCTGGGACTGCTGGTGCTGTTCGACTGGCCGCACAGCAGCCTGTACGTGCTCGGCTGCTTCTTCTCGCTGGCCCTGCTGTTCGACGGACTCGGCCTGATCGCCATCGGCATCGGCGGCCGCCGTATCGTCAGCATGGTTTCCGAGCGGCTCGATGAAACGGTCCCGACCGCGGATGAGCCGATCACCGCAACAGAAGACGAGCGGAAGTAGTCACCCGGCCGCCGGTGTCCAACAGGTTTGGTCAAATAGCGCCGATACCTGGCTACTTCCGGTCAGTGGCACGGTCCGGACCAAGCCATTCCCACACTCTTTACTCGACGGTCAGTGCAGTGCGAGTGAGAGCTGGTGCCGGACGATGGAGAGCCTCGGGAGTGCCCCCGCCGACCCCGTGTCGTACGAGGGGGTGTGGCGCTTCACCGCCCCCGCCGTGGAGGCGTCCGTGCCCAGCGCCCGGCACGCCGTACGCGATCTGCTCGGCCGGCAGGGCGTGCCGATCGAGGACGACATCCTTCAGGGGCTTCTGCTGATCGTCTCGGAGCTGGTGACCAACGCCGTCAAGCACGCGGCGCTGCTCTCGCCCGAGCTGGCCGTCGAGGTGGCCATCGGCGCCGACTGGGTCAGAGTCTCGGTCGAGGACAACCACCCCTACCGCCCCACCGCCCTGGAGACGGACTACGCGCAGACCGGCGGCCGGGGCCTGCTGCTGGTCAAGGTGGTCACCGCGGAGGCGGGCGGTACCTGCGACGTCGAGCACACCGCGAGCGGCGGGAAGATCATCTGGGCGGCGCTGCCGTTGAAGACGCAGCTCTGACCGCCCCGTACACGGCTGTCCGGCCGCCCCCGTACGCGACCGGGCGAAGGATCACCAGCCCGCCGAGGGCCCCGTCAGCTCACGGATCGCCGGCCGTGCCGCGTCCAGCACCGTCATGAACCACGCCGAGAACGGCCCCTCGGCGTGCCGCTTCTCCAGCTCGGCCGCCGTCACGAAGGCGGTCTCGCCGACCTCCTCGGGGTCCGGCTTCAGCGCCGCCTGCGCCATTCCCACGAACAGGTGGTTGAACTCCTGCTCCACCAGGCCCGACGCCGGGTCCGGGTGGTTGTAGCGCACGGTGCCCGCCTCGGCCAGGAGCGACGGCGAGATGCCCAGCTCCTCGTACGTACGACGGGCGGCGGCCGCGAACGGGGACTCGCCCGGGTAGGGGTGCCCGCAGCAGGTGTTCGACCAGACGCCGGGGGAGTGGTACTTGCCGAGTGCGCGGCGCTGGAGCAGCAGCCGCCCCTGCTCGTCGAAGAGGAACACGGAGAACGCGCGGTGCAGCTGCCCGGGGGCCTGGTGGGCCGCCAGCTTCTCCGCGGTGCCGATGGTGGTGCCGTTCTCGTCGACCAGTTCGAGCATGATCGCTTCTGCGGTGCCGTTCGACGAGCTGTGCGTCGCGGTGGCTGGTGTGGTCGGCATACCCATCCTTCGCTTTGGTCCCCGGCCTCGTGCGCCGGGCCCCTGGAGTCCGGTCAAGTCTGCCGTACAAAAGCCGCTTGTCCGCACTCCGGGGCCGGGCATGTCCGGCCCGCCACGCCCCGCGAACGCGACGGGACGGACGGGCCGTCAGACGCCGAAGGCCGCCGGATAGCGGATCAGACCCGCCGGAACAGGAACCGAATCGTCCAGTACCAGGGCCATCATCGCCTCGTCCGGCACCTCGAAACCTGGCCGGATCCCGTAGCGCGAGGCCGGACCGAAACCGAAGCGCGGGTAGTACTCGGGATGACCGAGCACCAGCACCAGTGCCTCACCACGCGCCCGGGCGGCGTCCAGCACCGCCCGCACCACGGCCAGCCCCGCACCCTGCCGCTGGTGCGCGGGGACCGTGGCGACCGGGGCCAGGGCGAGCGCCGGAGCGTCGTCGACCCGGCAGCGGGTCAGCAGCGCGTACGCCGCGAGGGACCCGTCCGGGGCCTCGGCGACGAAGCTCAGCTCCGGCTGCCACGCCTCGGGGTCGGCGCGCAGGGCGTCCACGAGGTCCGCCTCGTCCCGGGTGGGGAACGCGGCCGTGTTGACGCCGTGCACGGCCGCACGGTCCGCCGGCGTCTCCGGACGGGTGGTCCACCGGGGGTCGGTGTGGTCGGTCAACGTGAGAACCCTTGCGTGAGCGGGCTCCGAGCGTGATCCGGCGAGAAGCGGACCTGGCCCGGAGGCCCGGGAGGTGGGGAAGGAGCCGGTGGGTGCGGCGCCCCCGCCCGCTCGCTCAGTGGCAGAGACGGGCCTCGTGCTCCGCATGACCGCTCGGCTCCAGCTGGAAAGTGCAGTGTTCCACGTCGAAGTGGTCCCCGAGGCAGCCCTGCAGCTCGTGCAGCACCTTCTCGTGCCCTATCGAGTCGAGCATCTCCTGGCGCACCACCACATGGGCGGAGAGCACCGGCATCCCCGAGGTGATCGTCCAGGCGTGCAGGTCGTGGACGTCCAGCACCCCGGGCAGGGCCGTGATGTGGGCCCGTACCTCCGCCATGTCCACCCCCTTGGGCGCGGCCTCCAGCAGCACGTTCAGGGTCTCCCGCAGCAGCTTCACGGTCCGGGGGACGATCATCAGGCCGATCACCAGCGAGGCGATCGGGTCGGCGGCCTGCCAGCCGGTCGCCATGATGATCCCGGCCGAGACGATCACGGCGATCGAGCCCAGCGTGTCGGCCATCACCTCCAGATAGGCGCCCCGCACGTTCAGGCTCTCCTTCTGCCCGCGCATCAGCAGCGAGAGGGAGACGACGTTGGCCACCAGGCCGACCGCGGCGAACGCGATGGCGAGCCCGCCCTTCGTCTCGGCGGGGGTGATGAACCGCTCCACCGCCTCGAAGATCAGGTAGGCGCCCACGCCGAGCAGCAGCAGACAGTTGGCGAGCGCGGCCAGGATCTCCGCGCGGGCGAAGCCGAAGGTGCGGTTCGCGGCGGCCGGGCGGTTGGCGAAGTGGATGGCGAGCAGCGCCATCCCGAGCCCCAGGGCGTCGGTGGCCATATGGGCGGCGTCCGCGATCAGCGCGAGCGAGTCCGAGAGGATCCCGCCGACGATCTCCATGACCATCACGCTCAGGGTGATCCCCAGAGCGATCCGGAGCCTTCCCCGGTGCGCGGCGGCCGCCGTTCCCGTCGGGGGCGGCCCGCCGTGCGTATGCCCGTGATCGTGGCCAGCCCCCATGCGAAACGCCTCCAGGTCCGTAGGACGTGCCGGGGCACAACCGCCCCGTTCAGGCCCAGTGAACTACGGGTGGGGGGTATCGGGCAACACGGGACTGAACACCGTTGTCATGTGCTCTGACCTGCGGAAACGTTCCGCAGGTCAGAGCGTTGACACGATCGATGACCTGCCTCGCGGAGACGGTCAGGGGCGCCCCTGCGCGCGGGCCTCGGGGTGGTTCAGACACCAGCCCTCCCAGGCCGACTCGACCATCTCGCGCACACTACGCCGGGCCGTCCAGCCCAGCTCCGCGGTGATCCGCGCGGCCGACGCCACCGCCTTCGGCGCGTCACCGGCCCGGCGCGGCTCGACCACCGGCTTCAGATCGCTTCCCGTCACCTCGCCGATCACGTCCGCCAGCTCCCGTACCGAGACGCCCTCGCCCCGGCCCACGTTCAGCGTCAGATCGCCCGCGCCCGTCTCGTCCAGCCGGCGCGCGACCGCGAGGTGCGCCTCCGCCAGATCGGCGACGTGGATGTAGTCGCGGACGCAGGTGCCGTCCGGTGTCGGGTAGTCGTCGCCGAAGATCCGGGGGGCCTCGCCGCGCGTCAGCCGCTCGAACATCATCGGCACGATGTTGAAGACCCCGGTGTCCGCGAGCTCGGGCGCGGCCGCCCCCGCCACGTTGAAGTACCGCAGACAGGCCGTCGAGAGCCCGTGCGCCTTGCCGGTGGCCCGCACCAGCCACTCACCGGTGAGCTTCGTCTCGCCGTACGGGTTGATGGGGAGGCAGGGCGTCTCCTCCGTGATGAGGTCCACATCCGGTACGCCGTACACGGCCGCCGAGGACGAGAAGAGGAAGCGCCGCACCCCCGCCGCGACCACGGCCTCCAGCAGGACGGCCAGTCCCGCGACGTTCTCCCGGTAGTACAGCAGCGGCTTCGCCACGGACTCGCCGACCTGCTTCTTCGCCGCGAGATGCACCACACCGCTCACCGCGTGATCGGCCAGCACCCGGTCCAGCAGGGCCCGGTCGGAGGCGGCGCCCTCCACCAGCGTGACGGCGTCCGGCAGCCGCTCGGCGATGCCGCTGGAGCGGTCGTCGAGCACCACGACCCGCTCGCCCGCCGCGACCATGGCCCGCGCCACGTGTGCCCCGATGTAACCCGCTCCGCCTGTGATCAGCCATGTCATGACCGCCAGCCTAAAGGCCTCGCTCCGGCCGCCCGCCCCGCGGGTTTGTGGGCCGGGCCCCCGATCGATGATGATGATCGCGAACGGCGCCCGACTGCGCAGGTCCACCCGAACGGCGCACAAACGGGTGGTGAACTCGGTCTTCCGTTCATCCGATAGCCTCAGCCGACACGCCGCCGGCCCGCCATGTGGCCGTGCCGCCGCGTGTCGTCCACGTCAGTGCCAAGGAGTGAGTTCGTCTGTCGACCGCCATTCTCACCGGTACGCCGGTACCCGGGTCGTCGCTCGCGGACGATCTGCGGTCCCTGGGCTTCGACGTGCAGACCGCCGCCGACGCCGGTGACGCCGCGACCCTCCTCGCCGCCGTCCCCGCCGGCCGGCGGGTCGCCCTCGTCGATCCGCGTTTCGTCGGCCACGTCCACGCGCTGCGGCTCGGGCTGACCGACCCGCGCTTCGCCGCCGCCACCGTGCCCGGTGCGCTCACCGCCCAGCCCGAGGCGCGCGGCGCCCTGCTGCGCGCGCTGCGGCGCACCACGGCCGCCGTCGGCGCGGGCGCCCCCGTCGTCGCCCCGGACACCGACCCGGCTCCCGAGGACCGCACCGTCCCCGGCCGGATCGCCGTGGCGCTGGAGGCCGAGGGCACCGCCGTCAAGCGCCCCGAGCTGGGATCGCTCACCGCCACCGTCCCCACCGACGCCGGAGCTCGGGCGACCGCCGAGAGCGCCCGCGACGAGGTCGACGACGAGGCGGTCCGGCTGCGCAGCGCGGTGAAGGCCCACGACGGCTTCTTCACCACCTTCGCCATCAGCCCGTACTCCCGCTACATCGCCCGCTGGTGCGCCCGCCGGGGCCTCACCCCGAACCAGGTCACCACCGCGTCCCTGATCACCGCGCTCATCGCGGCGGGCGCGGCGGCCACCGGCACCCGCGGCGGCTACGTCGCCGCCGGGATCCTGCTCCTGGTCTCCTTCGTCCTGGACTGCACCGACGGGCAGCTCGCCCGCTACTCGCTCCAGTACTCCACGATGGGCGCCTGGCTGGACGCCACCTTCGACCGGGCCAAGGAGTACGCGTACTACGCGGGGCTCGCCATCGGCGCCGTGCGCGGCGGCGATGACGTCTGGGCCCTGGCGCTCGGCGCGATGGTCCTCCAGGCCTGCCGCCATGTCGTGGACTTCTCGTTCAACGAGGCCAACCACGACGCGGTCGCCAACACCAGCCCCACCGCCGCCCTCTCCGACAAGCTCGACAGCGTCGGCTGGACGGTCTGGGCGCGCCGGATGATCGTGCTGCCGATCGGCGAGCGCTGGGCCATGATCGCGGTGCTCACCGCGCTCACCACGCCGCGCATCGTCTTCTACGCCCTGCTCGTCGGCTGCGCGCTGGCCGCCTGCTACACCACCGCGGGCCGCCTGCTGCGCTCGCTGACCCGCCGGGCCAGCCGCACCGACCGCGCCGCGCGGGCCCTCGCGGACCTCGCCGACTCCGGGCCGCTCGCCCAGGGTGTGGCGGCAGTCGCCCCCGGACTCCGGGGCCCTTTCACGGCCCCGGCCGTCGCCCTGCTCGGCACCCTCGTCATGATCGGCGGGGCCCTCTTCCTCCCCTACGGCAGCGGGCTCACCGTCGCCGCCGCCGCGGTGTACGTGGTCCTCTCCGGCCTCGCCGTCGCCCGCCCGCTCAAGGGCGCGCTCGACTGGCTGGTGCCGCCGTTCTTCCGGGCGGCGGAGTACGTCACGATCCTCGTGCTGGCGGCCCGCAGCGACGCCCCGCACGCCGTTCCGGCGGCCTTCGGGCTGATCTCGGCCCTCGCCTACCATCACTACGACACGGTGTACCGCATCCGCGGAGGCACCGGCGCGCCGCCCCAGTGGCTGGTGCGGACGATCGGTGGACACGAGGGCCGTACCGCGCTGGTGGCCGTCCTCGCCGCCGTACTCACCCACACCGCAGGTTTCACCACGGCCCTGACCGCGCTCGCGGTCGCCGTGGCTCTGGTGGTGCTCGTGGAGTCCATCCGCTTCTGGGTGTCCTCCTCGGCGCCCGCCGTACACGACGAAGGAGAACTCGCATGATCGGCCTCGTACTGGCAGCCGGTGCAGGACGACGTCTGCGCCCCTACACGGACACGCTCCCCAAGGCGCTCGTCCCTGTCGACGGCGACAAGACGGTCCTCGACCTCACGCTGGCCAACTTCGCCGAGGTCGGACTCACCGAGGTCGCGATCGTCGTCGGCTACCGCAAGGAGGCCGTCTACGCCCGCAAGGCAGAGCTGGAGGCCACCTACGGCCTCAGCCTCACGCTGATCGACAACGACAAGGCCGAGGAGTGGAACAACGCCTACTCCCTGTGGTGCGCGCGTGACGTCATCAAGCGCGGCGTCATCCTCGCCAACGGCGACACCGTGCACCCGGTGTCGGTCGAGAAGACCCTCCTGGACGCCCGCGGAAAGGGCCAGAAGATCATCCTCGCCCTGGACACCGAGAAGGTGCTCGCCGACGAGGAGATGAAGGTCATCACCGAGGAGGGCAAGGGCGTTCAGCGCATCACCAAGCTGATGGACCCGGCCACCGCCACCGGTGAGTACATCGGCGTCACCCTCATCGAGGCCGAGGCCGCCGAGGAGCTGGCGGACGCGCTGAAGACCACCTTCGAGCGCGACCCCGACCTCTACTACGAGGACGGCTACCAGGAGCTCGTGAACCGCGGCTTCACCGTCGACGTGGCCCCCATCGGCACCGTGACCTGGGTCGAGATCGACAACCACGACGACCTGAAGAAGGGCCGGGAGATCGCGTGCCAGTACTGACCCGGCTCATTCCGTCCCCGGTCGTCGTCGACATCCGACGCGGCGCCATGGACGATCTGGCGGGTCTCCTGGCCGATCAGCGGATCTCCTCCTCGGGCAAGCTCGCCATCGCGATCAGCGACGGCTCGGGGCGCGCCCTGAAGGAGAGGCTCGCCCCGGTCCTGCCCGGTGCCGACTGGTACCCGGTCGCCGACGGCACGATCGACTCCGCGGTGAAGCTCGCCGACGGCATCAAGGGCAACCGGTACGACGCGGTGGTGGGCCTCGGCGGCGGCAAGATCATCGACGTGGCGAAGTACGCCGCGGCGCGGGTCGGGCTGCCCATGGTCGCCGTCGCGACGAACCTCTCGCACGACGGCCTGTGCTCGCCGGTCGCCACGCTGGACAACGACAACGGGCGCGGCTCCTACGGGGTCCCCACTCCGATCGCCGTGGTCATCGACCTCGACGTGATCCGTGAGGCGCCCGCCCGTTACGTCCGCTCCGGCATCGGCGACGCGATCTCGAACATCTCCTGCGTCGCCGACTGGGAGCTGGCCCACGAGGTCAACGGCGAGGAGATCGACGGGCTCGCGGCCGCGATGGCCCGCCAGGCCGGCGAGGCCGTGCTGCGCCACCCGGGCGGCGTCGGCGACGACGCCTTCCTGAAGGTGCTGGCCGAAGGGCTCGTGCTGACGGGCATCTCGATGTCGGTCGCGGGCGACTCGCGTCCGGCGTCCGGCGCCTGCCACGAGATCAATCACGCCTTCGACCTGCTCTACCCCCAGCGCGCGGCCAGCCACGGCGAACAGGTCGGCCTCGGCGCCTGCTTCGCCATGCATCTGCGCGGTGCCCGCCAGGAGTCGCTCCTGATGGCATCGATACTGCGCCGCCACGGTCTGCCGGTCCTGCCGGAGGAGATCGGGTTCAGCGTCGACGAGTTCGTCAAGGCCGTCGACTACGCGCCGCAGACGCGTCCGGGACGCTTCACGGTCCTGGAGCACCTCAACCTGTCCACCGACCAGATCAGGAACGCGTACGCCGACTATGCCACGACCATCAGCAGCTGAACTCCGTCCGGTCGTTCACCCTCCGGGCGTGAAGGACCGGCGCAGCGGCGAGCACTGGGCCGGGCGCATGTACATGCGCGAGGTCTCGCTGCGCGTGGACCGCTACCTGGTCAACACCCGCGTCACGCCGAACCAGGTCACGTACGTCATGACGCTGGCCGGCGCGCTGGCCGCCCCGGCGCTGCTGGTGCCGGGCGTCTGGGGCGCCGTGCTCGGCGTGGTGATGGTCCAGCTCTATCTGCTCTTCGACTGCGTGGACGGCGAGCTGGCCCGCTGGAAGAAGCAGTACTCGCTCAGCGGGGTCTACCTCGACCGCGTCGCCGCCTATCTGTGCGACGCGGCGGTGCTGGTGGGCCTCGGCCTGCGGGCCGCCGACATCTGGGGTGAGGGCCGGATCGACTGGCTGTGGGCGTTCCTCGGGACCCTCGCCGCGCTCGGCGCGATCCTGATCAAGGCCGAGACGGACCTGGTGGGCGTGGCCCGTCATCAGGGCGGGCTGCCGCCGGTGAAGGAAGCGGCCTCCGAGCCGCGCTCCTCCGGTATGGCGCTGGCCCGCAAGGCCGCCGCCGCGCTCAAGTTCCACCGGCTGATCCTCGGTATCGAGGCATCTTTCGTGATCCTCGTGGTGGCCGTGGTGGACGCGATCGCGGGCGGCCTCTTCTACACCCGCCTGACCGTGGCGGTCATGGCCGGCATCGCGCTGCTGCAGACCCTGCTGCACCTGGTGTCCGTCCTGGCGTCCAGCAGGCTGAAGTGACCCTTCCCATGAAACTGGGCGCGGTGATCATCACCATGGGCAACCGCCCGGACGAGCTCCGCGCCCTCCTCGATTCGGTCACCGCCCAGCACGGTGACCGGATCGAGGTCGTGGTGGTCGGCAACGGCGCCCCGGTCCCGGACGTGCCCGCCGGGGTGCGCACGGTGGAGCTGCCCGAGAACCTGGGCATCCCCGGCGGCCGCAACGTCGGCATCGAGGCGTTCGGCCCCTGCGGGGCGGACGTGGACGCGCTGCTCTTCCTGGACGACGACGGGCTGCTCCCGAACCGGGACACCGCCGAGCTGTGCCGGCAGGCCTTCGAGGCGGACCCGAAGCTCGGGATCGTCACCTTCCGCATCGCCGACCCGGACACCGGCGCCACCCAGCGGCGGCACGTGCCCCGGCTGCGGGCCGCCGACCCGATGCGCTCCTCGCGCGTCACGACGTTCCTCGGCGGCGCCAACGCCGTACGCACCAAGGTCATCGCCGAGGTCGGACCGCTGCCCGAGGACTTCTTCTACGCCCACGAGGAGACGGACCTCGCCTGGCGGGCGCTGGACGCGGGCTGGCTGATCGACTACCGCGCCGACATGGTGCTGAACCACCCCACCACCGCCCCGTCCCGGCACGCGGTCTACCACCGCATGGTCGCCCGCAACCGGGTCTGGCTCGCCCGCCGGAACCTGCCCGCCCCGCTGGTCCCCCTCTACACGGGGGTCTGGCTGCTGCTGACCCTGGTCAGGCGCCCGTCCCGGCCGGCGCTGAAGGCATGGTTCGGCGGATTCCGGGAAGGCTGGACGGCCCCTTGCGGAACCCGGCGCCCGATGAAGTGGCGTACGGTGTGGCGGCTGACGAGGCTGGGCCGACCTCCGGTCATCTGAGACGCTTTCCTCTGAGAGCATGAGGCGTATTTTCTTTCCGGAACCTGTCCGCCTGAGCCGCGCCCGCGACTGGCTGCGCGTGAAGACGAGAGTTTCAACTTGTGAGTGAGACGACCCACGACGGTGGGGTGGCCCTCGGGACCCCGCCGTCCGCCGACGAAGGCCTCGACGCGGCCCAGCTGGCCGCCAAGTACGGCCTGACCGTGAGCGGCGCCCGGCCGGGGCTGTTCGCGTACATGCGACAGCTCTGGGGCCGACGCCACTTCATCCTGGCCTTCTCCCGGGCGAAGCTGACCGCCCAGTACAGCCAGGCCAAACTGGGCCAGCTGTGGCAAGTGGTCACACCCCTGCTGAACGCCTGTGTCTATTACCTGATCTTCGGCCTGATCCTGGGGACCAGGGAGGGGATCCCCCACGACGTCTTCGTGCCGTTCCTGGTCACCGGCGTCTTCGTCTTCACCTTCACCCAGAGCTCGGTGATGGCGGGTGTCCGGTCGATCTCCGGCAACCTCGGCCTGGTCCGGGCCCTCCACTTCCCCCGGGCCTCGCTGCCCATCTCCTTCTCGCTCCAGCAGCTCCAGCAGCTGCTCTTCTCGATGATCGTGCTGGTCGCGGTCGCCGTGATCTTCGGCAGCTACCCCTCGCTGTCGTGGCTCCTGGTGATCCCCGCCCTGCTCCTTCAGTTCGTCTTCAACACCGGCCTGGCCCTCGTCATGGCGCGGCTCGGCTCCAAGACCCCCGACCTCGCCCAGCTGATGCCCTTCATCATGCGCACCTGGATGTACGCCTCGGGCGTCATGTTCTCCATCCCGGTGATGCTGAAGGACAAGCCGGCCTGGATCGCGGACGTGCTCCAGTACAACCCGGCGGCGATCTACATGGACCTGGTCCGCTTCGCCATGATCGACGGGTACGGCTCCGAGAACCTGCCGGACCACGTCTGGGCCGCCGGGCTGGGCTGGGCCGTGCTGCTGGGCGTCGTGGGATTCGTGTACTTCTGGAAGGCGGAGGAGCGGTACGGCCGTGGCTGACGACAACGCGCAGGGGCGCATCCCCACGGTGATCGCCGACGACGTGCACATCGTGTACCGGGTCAACGGCGCGGGCGGCGGCCGGGGCAGCGCCACAGCCGCGCTGAGCCGCATGGTGCGGCGCGGCAAGGGTGAACCGCGCGGCGTCCGGAAGGTGCACGCCGTACGCGGTGTCTCCTTCACCGCCTACCGCGGCGAGGCCATCGGCCTCATCGGCACCAACGGCTCCGGCAAGTCGACGCTGCTGCGCGCCATCGCCGGTCTGCTGCCGACCGAATCCGGCCATGTCTACACCGACGGCCAGCCCTCGCTGCTCGGCGTGAACGCGGCCCTGATGAGCGACCTCACCGGCGAGCGCAACGTCGTGCTCGGCGGTCTGGCCATGGGAATGACCCAGGCCGAGATCCGCTCCCGCTACCAGGAGATCGTCGACTTCTCCGGCATCAACGAGAAGGGCGACTTCATCACCCTGCCGATGCGGACGTACTCCTCCGGCATGGCGGCGCGGCTGCGCTTCTCGATCGCCGCGGCCAAGAACCACGACGTCCTCATGATCGACGAGGCGCTGGCCACCGGTGACCGCAAGTTCCGCATCCGCTCCGAGGAGCGGATCCGCGAGCTGCGCAAGGAGGCGGGCACGGTCTTCCTGGTCAGCCACAACAACAAGTCGATCAGGGACACCTGCGACCGTGCGCTCTGGCTGGAGAAGGGCGAGCTGCTGATGGACGGCCCCACCGAGGAAGTCCTCAAGGCGTACGAGCGCGAGACGGGCAAGTAGCCCTCCGGCCCGTCCCGCGGCCCCCGCCGGATCCGTCCGGCGGGGGCCGTGCGGTGCCCGATGCCGGGCAGCCCCCGCAGTAGGGGCCCGGGGGCGATTTCCTCCCGGCGGATGACGTCAAGTCAGCCGTGCGAGGGGAAGGTTGACAGGTACGGCCGGGACGCGGTGGCGGGCGCTCCACCCCGCCGACCCCCTGTGAGCTGTACAACGTAAGCTGGAGCGGTGCTGATTCATGGCAAGTAGGGCGATACGCCGCGGCACCGACGCTCTGCCGCAGTGCACTCGGAAGACTGAGCGGCGTGTCCGAAAAGGGTTGTTTTGGGTCAGCAGTGTAGAACGGGAGATGTGACGGCAATGACGGAAGATCTCCAGCTCCGACGTGGTCTCGCCGTCCCCGCGCCGGGTGGTCCGCAGTGACCTCGACCCCCGCGGCGCGCACCGGCGACACCACCCTCGGCAAGGCCGCGGACGAGAACTTCCCCGTGGCGCCCTTCTTCCTGCCCCGGGCCTGGCGCGGCGACCTGATGGCGGTCTACGGATTCGCCCGGCTCGTCGACGACATCGGCGACGGCGACCTCGCCCCCGGCGGCGCGGACGCCCGCCACCTCGGCCTGGAGGCGGGGCAGAGCGACGACCGCCTCGCCATGCTCGACGCCCTGGAGACCGACCTCCGCAGGGTCTTCGCCACCACCGGCGAGGAGCCGCACCACCCCTGCTGCGCAACCTGCGCCCCACCGCGCGAAGCCGCGCGCTCACCCCCGAACCCTTCCTCGGCCTGATCGAGGCGAACCGCCAGGACCAGAAGGTCCGCCGCTACGGCACCTACGCCGAGCTCGCCGCCTACTGCGAACTCTCCGCGAACCCCGTCGGCCGCCTGGTCCTCGCCCTCACCGGCACCACCAGCCCCGAGCGCGTCCGCCGCTCCGACGCGGTCTGCACCGCACTCCAGATCGTCGAGCACCTCCAGGACGTCGCCGAGGACCTGGAACGCGACCGGATCTACCTGCCCGCCGAGGACATGGAGCGCTTCCGGGTCACCGAAGCCGACCTGGCCGCGCCCTCCGCCGGAGCCTCCGTCCGCGCCCTCATCGCGTACGAGGCCCAGCGCGCGAGCGACCTGCTGGACGAGGGCCCTCCGCTGGTGGGCAGCGTCGACGGCAGACTGAAACTGCTCCTCGCCGGATTCGTCGGGGGCGGCCGCAGCGCGCTCACGGCGATCTCGGCCGCCGGGTTCGACGTCCTGCCCGGACCGCCCAAGGCCACCAAGCCCAGCCTGCTGCGTGAAGTGGGAACCGTCTTGCGAAGAGCGCGTGGAGAGAGGTGAGCCGGACCGTGGAGGGACAGACGACGTACATGTCGCCGCCGGTGCAGGCCGCATACAGTTACTGCGAAGCCGTCACCGGACAGCAGGCCCGTAACTTCGCCTACGGCATCCGGCTGCTGCCGAACGAGAAGCGGCAGGCCATGTCGGCGCTGTACGCCTTCTCCCGTCGGGTCGACGACATCGGCGACGGGGAGCTGGACGCCGGGACCAAGCGGACCCGGCTGGAGAGCACCCGCGAGCTGCTCGACCGGGTGCGGCACGGCAAGGTCGAGGAGGACGACACCGACCCGGTGGCCGTCGCGCTCGCCGACGCCGCCCGCCGCTTCCCGCTCCCGCTCGGCGGACTCGACGAGCTGATCGACGGCGTCCTGATGGACGTCCGGGGTGCGACCTACGAGACCTGGGACGACCTGAAGACCTACTGCCGGTGCGTCGCCGGAGCCATCGGACGCCTCAGCCTCGGCGTCTTCGGCACGGCGCCGGGCGCCCGCGGGGCCGAGCGCGCCGCGGAGTACGCCGACACTCTCGGCCTCGCCCTCCAGCTCACCAACATCCTGCGCGACGTCCGTGAGGACGCGGGCAACGGGCGCACCTACCTGCCCGCCGACGACCTGGCCAAATTCGGCTGCTCGGCCGGATTCCACCGCACCACCCCGCCCCCCGGGTCCGACTTCGCCGGCCTCATCCACTTCGAGGTCCGCCGCGCCCGCGCCCTGTTCGCCGAGGGCTACCGGCTGCTGCCGATGCTCGACCGCCGCAGCGGCGCCTGCGTCGCCGCGATGGCCGGGATCTACCGCCGCCTCCTCGACCGGATCGAGCGCGACCCCGAAGCCGTCCTGCGCGGCCGGGTCTCCCTGCCCGGCCACGAGAAGGCCTACGTCGCGGTGCGCGGCCTGTCCGGGCTCGACGCCCGCCACATCTCCCGGCTCACCGCCAGGGGGCGAGCCTGATGCGGCTGCGCGGCTCCGGCCCCGGCGCAACCCTCCGGTGGCCCGACGCGTCACTGACTGCGACGATCTGCAGGGTGAGGACCCGGCAGACGGCCACGACCCGGCGGGAGGGGCAGGCATGAGCGAGACGAGCCCGCGCCCCGTCGGCGTCGTCGTCGGCGGTGGCCTCGCCGGGGTGACGGCGGCGCTCCGCCTCGCCGACGCCGGACTCGACGTGACCCTCCTGGAAGGCCGGCCCCGCCTCGGCGGCCTCGCCTTCTCCTTCCAGCGCGGCGACCTCACCGTCGACAACGGACAGCACGTCTACCTGCGCTGCTGCACCGGCTACCGCTGGTTCCTCGACCGCGTCGACGCCGCGCACCTGGCCCCGCTCCAGGACCGCCTCGACGTGCCCGTGCTGGACGTCGGCCGGGCCGCCGGGCCGCGCCTGGGCCGGATCCGCCGCACCGCCCTGCCCGTACCGCTGCACCTGGCGGGCGGCCTCGCCGCCTATCCGCACCTCTCGCTCGCCGAGAAGGCGGCCGTGGGCCGGGCCGCCCTCGCGCTCGGCCGCCTCGACCCCGCCGATCCCGAGCTGGACCGGATCGACTTCGCCACCTGGCTGCGCCGGCACGGCCAGTCCGAGCGCGCCATCGAGGCGCTCTGGGACCTCGTCGGCGTCGCCACCCTCAACGCCACCGCCCCGGACGCCTCCATGGCGCTCGCGGCGAAGGTCTTCAAGACCGGCCTGCTCTCCGACCCCGGCGCCGCGGACATCGGCTGGGCCGCCGTCCCCCTCGGCGACCTGCACGACACCCTCGCCCGCAAGGCCCTGGACACCGCCGGCGTCCGCACGGAGCTGCGTGCCAAGGTCGGCTCCCTCACCCGCACCGAGGACCGCCGCTGGAGCGTCGAGAGCGCGGGGCAGCGGATCACCGCCGACACCGTCGTGCTGGCCGTGCCGCAGACCGAGACCCACGACCTGCTGCCCGCGGGTGCGCTCGACGAGCCGGAGCTGCTGCTCGACATCGCATGCGCCCCCATCCTCAACGTGCACGTCATCTACGACCGCAAGGTGCTGCGCAGGCCGTTCTTCGCCGCGATCGGCTCCCCGGTCCAGTGGGTCTTCGACCGCACCCACTCCTCGGGCCTGAAAGGCCCCGGGCAGTATCTGGCCGTCTCGCAGTCGGCCGCCCAGGCCGAGATCGACCTTCCCGTCGCCGAACTGCGCTCCCGCTACCTGCCTGAGCTGGAGCGCCTTCTGCCCGCCGCCCGCGGCGCGGGCATCCGCGACTTCTTCGTCACCCGGGAGCGCACCGCCACCTTCGCGCCCGCCCCGGGCGTCGGGCGGCTGCGCCCCGGCCCCCGCACCCGGCTGCCCGGCCTCCAGCTGGCCGGGGCCTGGACCGACACCGGGTGGCCCGCGACGATGGAGGGTGCCGTGCGCAGCGGCGCCGCCGCCGCCGACGCGGCCCTCCACGACCTCGGCCGCCCCCCAGGACATCCGCTGCAGGAGGCGGCATGAGCAGTACCACCGGAACAAGAGGAGAGTCTGTGACCCCGGCGAATCCGGCTTTCGACACCGTGGCTGACACCGCGGACGTCACCGCGCTTCTGGAGCGCGGACGAGCCCTGTCAGCGCCGGTCCTGCGGGCTGCCGTGGACCGGCTCGCGCCGCCCATGGACACCGTCGCCGCGTACCACTTCGGCTGGATCGACGCCGAGGGCCGGCCCTCGGACGGCGACGGCGGCAAGGCCGTACGCCCCGCGCTCGCCCTGCTGTCCGCCGAGGCGGCGGGCGCCCCGGCCGAGGCCGGCATCCCCGGCGCCGTGGCCGTCGAACTCGTGCACAACTTCTCGCTGCTGCACGACGACCTGATGGACGGCGACGAACAGCGCCGCCACCGCGACACCGTATGGAAGGTGCACGGCCCCGCCCAGGCGATCCTGGTCGGCGACGCGCTCTTCGCCCTCGCCTACGACCTGCTGCTGGAGCTCGGCACGGTCGAGGCGGGCCGCGCCGCCCGCCGGCTGACCACCGCCACCCGCAAGCTCATCGACGGGCAGGCCCAGGACATCTCCTACGAGCACCGCGAGCGGGTCACCGTCGAGGAGTGCCTGGAGATGGAGGGCAACAAGACCGGCGCCCTGCTGGCCTGCGCCGTCTCCATCGGCGCGGTGCTCGGTGGCGCCGACGACCGCACCGCCGACACCCTGGAGGCGTACGGCTACCACCTCGGCCTCGCCTTCCAGGCCGTCGACGACCTGCTCGGCATCTGGGGCGACCCTGAGTCCACCGGCAAGCAGACCTGGAGCGACCTGCGCCAGCGCAAGAAGTCCCTGCCGGTCGTCGCCGCGCTCGCCGCGGGCGGCGAGGCCTCCGAGCGCCTCGGCGAACTGCTCGCCGCCGACGCCAAGAGCAATGACTTCGACAGCTTCTCCGAAGAGGAGTTCGCCGCCCGCGCGGCGCTCATCGAGGAGGCGGGCGGCCGCGAGTGGACCGCCCAGGAAGCCCGTCGCCAGCACGCGATCGCCATCGAGGCGCTGCACGCCGTCGACATGCCCCACCGGGTGCGGGAGCAGCTCACCGAGCTCGCCGACTTCGTGGTGGTACGAAAGAGATGATCACTTTCTCCATATGACTCGCAGTCGCCGGCCGGCGCCCTCACCGGGGCGCCGGCCGACGGAGACCCCAGCACAGCAGAGAACCGACTGCACGTAAGGGGAAGCTCATGACAGCGACGACCGACGGATCGACCGGGGCCGCGAACATCACCGGGGCCCCCGCCGACGATCCGACCGACACGAGAACCGCCGCCGACGATGTCACCGATATCGCGCGGCTGGCCGCCGAACGCTCCGTGGAGCACCTCCTCGGCAGACAGGACGAGCAGGGCTGGTGGAAGGGCGACCTCGCCACCAACGTCACGATGGACGCCGAGGACCTGCTCCTGCGCCAGTTCCTCGGTATCCGGGACCCGGAGACGACCCGGGCCGCAGCCCTCTTCATCCGGGGCGAACAGCTCGGCGACGGCACCTGGAACACCTTCTACGGCGGGCCCGGCGACCTCTCCGCCACCATCGAGGCGTACGTCGCCCTGCGGCTGGCCGGGGACCGCCCCGACGAACCGCACATGGCCCGCGCCTCCGGCTGGATCCGGGACCAGGGCGGCATCGCCGCCGCCCGTGTCTTCACCCGCATCTGGCTGGCCCTGTTCGGCTGGTGGAAATGGGACGACCTCCCCGAACTCCCGCCCGAGCTGATGTTCTTCCCCAAGTGGGTCCCGCTCAACATCTACGACTTCGGCTGCTGGGCCCGGCAGACCATCGTGCCGCTCACCATCGTCTCCGCGAAGCGCCCCGTACGCCCCGCACCCTTCGCCCTTCACGAGCTGCACACCGACCCGGACCGTCCCAACCCGCCCAGGAAGCTTGCCCCGCCCACCAGTTGGGACGGTCTCTTCCAGCGCCTCGACAAGGGGCTGCACCTCTACCACAAGGTCGCCCCGCGCCCGCTGCGCCGTATCGCGATGAACGTGGCCGCCCGCTGGATCATCGAACGCCAGGAGAACGACGGCTGCTGGGGCGGAATCCAGCCGCCGGCCGTCTACTCGGTCATCGCCCTGCACCTCCTCGGCTACGACCTCGACCACCCGGTGATGAAGGCCGGCCTGGCCTCGCTCGACCGGTTCGCCGTCCACCGCGAGGACGGCGCCCGCATGATCGAGGCCTGCCAGTCGCCCGTCTGGGACACCTGCCTGGCCACCATCGCACTCGCCGACGCCGGGCTGAGACCCGACCACCCAGCCCTGGTGAAGGCAGCCGACTGGATGCTGGCCGAGGAGATCACCAGACCCGGCGACTGGTCGGTCCGTAAACCCGAACTGGCCCCGGGCGGCTGGGCGTTCGAGTTCCACAACGACAACTACCCGGACATCGACGACACGGCCGAGGTCGTCCTGGCGCTGCGCCGGGTGCGCCACCCCGACCCCGCCCGGCTGGAGGCGGCCATCGCCCGCGGGGTCCGCTGGAACCTCGGGATGCAGTCCCGCAACGGGGCCTGGGGCGCGTTCGACGCCGACAACACCAGCGCCTTCCCCAACCGGCTGCCCTTCTGCGACTTCGGCGAGGTCATCGACCCCCCGTCGGCCGACGTCACCGGCCATGTCGTGGAGATGCTCGCCGTCGAAGGGCTCGCGAGCCACCCCCGTACCCGCGAGGGCATCGAGTGGCTGCTCGCCGAACAGGAGGCGTGCGGAGCCTGGTTCGGCCGCTGGGGCGTCAACTACGTCTACGGCACCGGGTCCGTGGTGCCCGCCCTGATCGCCGCCGGGCTGCCCGCGGGACACCCCGCGATCCGCCGGGCCGTCGACTGGCTGGAGTCCGTCCAGAACGACGACGGCGGCTGGGGCGAGGACCTGCGCTCGTACCAGGAGGAGAAGTGGATCGGGCACGGTGAGTCCACCGCCTCCCAGACCGCCTGGGCACTGCTCGCCCTCCTCGCCGCGGGACGCCGGGACACCGCCTCCGTCACCCGGGGCGTCACCTGGCTGACCGAGTCGCAGCAGGCCGACGGCTCCTGGGACGAGCCGTACTTCACCGGCACCGGGTTCCCCTGGGACTTCTCCATCAACTACCACCTCTACCGCCAGGTCTTCCCCCTCACCGCCCTCGGGCGCTATGTGCACGGCGACCCGTTCGCGGACCGCCCGGACGCCGCCGAGGGGGCCTGATGGGCGATCCGCGAGGATCCGGGAGCCCCGTGACGCCCCTGCTGGTCGCCTGCGCCCTCGGCATCGAGCAGATGGCCCTGCGCAGCGGCAGGGGCGCCCCGGGCCCGGTCCGGGTCCTGCGCACCGGAATGGGCCCCCGGGCGGCGGAGGCGGCCGTGGCGCGCCTCCTGGGCCCCGGCGGGGTCCCGGACGCCGCCGTGATCGCCTCCGGCTTCTGCGCCGGGCTCGCCCCGGGGATGCACCCCGGCGACCTCGTCGTCGCGGAGGAGACCCGGGACGCGGACGGCACCACTCCCTGCACCGGCACCGGCGTCCTGGTCGCCGCCCTCACCCGCACCCTGCCCGGCCGCAGGGTCCACACCGGCCCGCTGACCGGCTCCGACCACGTCGTACGGGGGACCGAGCGGGCCGCACTGCGGGCGAGCGGGGCCATCGCGGTCGACATGGAGTCCGCAGCGACACTGCGTACCGCCCTGTGTCACGGACCGCGCCCGGTTGCGGCCGTCCGGGTGGTCGTGGACGCTCCTGAGCATGAGCTCGTCCGTATCGGCACGGTCCGCGGTGGAATATCGGCGTTCCGCGTACTTCGTGCCGTCCTTCCGGCTTTCTACGAATGGCACCGATCTTTACTGCTCCCCAGGAGGTGAGCTAGATGGCCATGCCGCTCCGCCAGACCATCAAGGTTGCGACGTATCTCTTCGAACAGAAGCTCCGCAGGCGTGAGAAGTTCCCGCTGATCGTCGAGCTGGAGCCGTTGTTCGCCTGCAACCTCGCCTGCGAGGGATGCGGCAAGATCCAGCACCCGGCCGGTGTCCTGAAGCAGCGCATGCCGGTCGCCCAGGCGGTGGGCGCGGTGCTCGAATCCGGGGCCCCCATGGTGTCCATCGCCGGTGGCGAGCCGCTGATGCATCCGCAGATCGACGAGATCGTGCGCCAGCTCGTCGCCCGGAAGAAATACGTCTTCCTCTGCACCAACGCGATGCTGATGCGGAAGAAGCTCGACAAGTTCACCCCGTCCCCGTACTTCGCCTTCGCCGTGCACATCGACGGACTGCGCGAGCGGCACGACGAGTCGGTCGCCAAGGAAGGCGTCTTCGACGAGGCCGTCGCCGCGATGAAGGAGGCCAAGCGGCGCGGCTTCCGCGTCACCACCAACTCCACCTTCTTCAACACCGACACCCCGCAGACCATCATCGAGGTCCTCAACTACCTCAACGACGACCTGCACGTCGACGAGATGATGATCTCGCCCGCCTACGCCTACGAGAAGGCCCCCGACCAGGAGCACTTCCTCGGCGTCGAGCAGACCCGCGAACTGTTCAAGAAGGCCTTCGCGGGCGGCAACCGGGCCCGCTGGCGGCTCAACCACTCGCCGCTCTTCCTGGACTTCCTGGAGGGCAAGGCGGACTTCCCCTGCACCGCCTGGGCGATCCCGAACTACTCCCTCTTCGGCTGGCAGCGCCCCTGCTACCTGATGAGCGACGGCTATGTGCCGACGTACCGTCAGCTCATCGAGGAGACCGACTGGGAGAAGTACGGCCGGGGCAAGGACCCGCGCTGCGCCAACTGCATGGCGCACTGCGGCTACGAACCCACCGCCGTGCTCGCCACCATGGGGTCGCTCAAGGAATCCCTGCGCGCGGCACGGGAGAGCGTGGGCGGCAACCGGTGACGGACGGCGGGCCGGGCGGCTTCGACCTGGGACGGCTCCTGGCCGAGCGCGGGGCCGAACGGTACGAGCTGCATGCGCGCCATCTGAACCACCAGCTGCCGCGGATGCTGCGCACCATCGGCTTCGACAAGGTCTACGAGAGGGCCGAGGGCGCGTATTTCTGGGACGCGGAGGGCAACGACTACCTCGACATGCTCGCCGGGTTCGGCGTCATGGGGATCGGCCGGCACCACCCGGTCGTCCGCAAGGCCCTCCATGATGTGCTCGACGCCCAGCTCGCCGACCTCACCCGCTTCGACTGCCAGCCGCTGCCCGGCCTGCTCGCCGAGAAACTGCTGGCCCACAGCCCGCACCTCGACCGCGTCTTCTTCGGCAACAGCGGCACGGAGGCGGTCGAGACGGCGCTCAAGTTCGCCCGGTACGCCACTGGGAAACCCAGGGTCCTCTACTGCGACCACGCCTTCCACGGGCTCACCACGGGCTCGCTGTCCGTCAACGGGGAGAGCGGCTTCCGCGACGGCTTCGCCCCGCTGCTCCCCGACACCGCCGTCCCGCTCGGCGACCTCGGCGCGCTGCGCCGCGAGCTGAGGCGGGGCGACGTCGCGGCCCTGGTCGTCGAGCCGATCCAGGGCAAGGGGGTGCACGCCGCGCCGCCCGGCTATCTGCGCGAGGCCCAGGAGCTGCTGCACCGGCACAAGGCGCTCCTGATCGCCGACGAGGTCCAGACGGGCCTCGGCCGGACCGGGGACTTCTACGCCTACCAGCACGAGGAGGGGGTGGAGCCCGACCTCGTGTGCGTGGCCAAGGCCCTCTCCGGCGGCTACGTGCCGGTCGGCGCGACCCTCGGCAAGGACTGGATCTTCCGCAAGGTCTACTCCTCGATGGACCGGGTCCTCGTCCACTCCGCGAGCTTCGGTTCCAACGCCCAGGCGATGGCGGCCGGGCTCGCCGTGCTGACGGTGATGGAGGACGAGGAGACCGTCGCGAACGCCCGGCGCACCGGTGATCTGCTGCGTGAGCGGCTGGCAGCCCTGGTGGACCGCTACGAACTGCTGCACGAGGTGCGCGGCCGCGGGCTGATGATCGGCATCGAGTTCGGCCGGCCCTCCTCCCTGAAACTCCGCAGCCGCTGGACCATGCTCCAGGCGGCCCGCAAGGGTCTCTTCGCCCAGATGGTCGTGGTGCCGCTGCTCCAGAAGCACCGGATCCTCACCCAGGTCTCCGGCGACCACCTGGAAGTGATCAAGCTGATCCCGCCGCTGGTCATCGGGGACGCGGAGGTGGACCGGTTCGTGGACGCGTTCACTTCCGTCATGGAGGACGCGCACAGCGGCGGCGGGCTGATGTGGGACTTCGGCCGGACGCTCGTCAAGCAGGCCGTGGCCAACCGCTGACCTGATTTGCCTCTGAGGCAAGTTACTTGCCTCAGAGGAAAGGTCCTGGCCCAATAGAGGCATGAACCCTTCGGACGAAGGGGTGCCGGACGAGCTCCCCGGCGTCGCACCCCGCCTGCGCGATCTGCGCCGTGCCCGCGGCCTCACCCTGGAGACCGCGGCCCAGCGGGCCGGGCTCTCCCCGGCTCATCTCTCCCGGCTGGAGACCGGCCGCAGGCAGCCCTCGCTGCCGATGCTGCTGGGGCTCGCCCGTATCTACGGTACGACGGTCTCCGAGCTGCTCGGCGAGCAGCCGCCCGAACGGGACGCGGTCATCCGCGGCGGCGGCTTCGAGGGGGCGGAGGCCGACGGCTGGATGTACCGGCAGGCGGGCGGCTCCGGCCGCGCCATGCAGGCGCTGCGGGTGCGTGTCCCGTACGGCGCCCAGGGCGACCTGGTCCGGGTCCACCCCGGTGAGGAGTGGCTGTACGTCCTGGAGGGCCGGCTGCGGGTCGGGCTCGGCGACAGCGTCCACGACCTCGAACCCGGCGACAGCGCCCACTTCGACTCGCTCACCCCGCACCGGATCGCGGCCGTCGACCGCTGCGGCGCGGAACTGCTCTTCGTCCACTCCCTGCTGCAGACTCCCGCCGCCGAGCTCTGTCTCGGCAGCGGACTGCACCCGCGCTGACCGGCCGTTCCCGCCGGCCCCACCCTTCACTCCACCGGCCGTGAGGCCGACAGAGAGGACCGTCATGTCCGATTCCGAGCACTACGACCCGCTGGGCCCCGGACGCCGCGTGAACGAGGACCCGCAGGAGAAGCGGATGCCGCGCGGCGTCATCATCCGGCTCTTCGCCTATCTGGTGGCGGGTCACCTCGTCGCGGCCTTCCTCTACCTGCTCTTCGTGGTGGCCGGGAACCAGTGACGGGCCGACCCGGGGCGAGCGGTCGCCGGAGGGGTCAGCCCTCGTCGAGCAGCCGCTCGCGCAGCCGCTCCCGGGTCTCGGGGGAGATCTTCAGCCCCTCGGACAGATAGCGGTCCGTCGTTCCCCAGTTCTCCTCGATGGCCGCGAAGGCCGCCGCGAGATAGGCGGGCCGCGCCCCGAACAGGGGGTCCAGCAGCTCCAGCACCTCCGGCGACATACCGGCCCCGGACGGGTCGGAGCGCTTCACCTTGTACCGGCGGTGGAGATCGTTGGACTTGAGGTAGTCCTCCTCGATCGCCTCCGGCCGGACGCCGACCGCGAGCAGGGCGACCGCGATCGAGAGACCGGCCCGGTCCTTGCCCGCCGCGCAGTGCATCAGCGCCGGGACGCTGTCCTCGGCCAGGGCGTTCAGGACCCGGCTGTGCTCGGCGGTGCGGTCCTCGATCGTCGCGCGGTACATCCGGATCATGCGGTCGACGCCCTTGCCGCCCGAGAGGACCGAACGCAGCTGCTCGATGTTCCCGCTGCCCACGAGCCGCCAGAACTCAGCGCCGTCGGCCGGGTCCGAGAGCGGAATGCTGACATTGCGGACACCGGCCAGCTCGATGTCGTACCCGTCGAGCCGGTGGTCGGCGGAGTGGCGGAAGTCGAAGATCGTGTGCAGTCCGAGGCCGCCGAGGAAGGCCGCGTCCTCGGCGGTGGCATGCGCCAGATGGCCGCTGCGGTAGAGCCGGCCGAAGGCGGTGCGCCGCCCGTCCGTCGTGGGGAGCCCGCCCACATCGCGGAAGTTGCGGACTCCGGTCAGCACGGTCTCTGTCGGCGGGACCTGCGGCACCTGCTGCGTCACGGGGGCTCCTGGGATCTCGGGCGTCGGCGCGGCTCTCCGGCGAGGGCGCTCCCGTGACGATACGACATCGATTCGGCGGAAAATCATCACGGTTGCCTCCCTGGCTCCGGGTGCCGGGAGGCCGGGCTGATGCGGCGTCAGGGGCACCTCTCCCGGCATGTCCGTATTGGTGCATTTCGCAGAACATGCCCCGCTAATGGGTGAGATGGGATTGGAGAGGTGAGCGGGATCATATCCGTGACGGTCCGTGGTGAGCGCGCCGTCGAGCATTCCCGTTGCCCGTACGGAAATACAAGATCCGTAATCCACGGAGTGTGACGGGAAATCCGGAGCGATATCGAATCGATGATTCCGCCGCGCAACCGATGGCTTGTTCCGCCCGTCCTGACCGGTTTACGGTCACCGTCAATCCGGACGGATCGCCTAATCCTGCCGCCGCCCGGAATTCGCACCCACCCACTCACGTGTGGCAGGAGCGGGGGAACCAGGTAAGCCGCCGATCCGGAGAGATCCGGACCGGCTAGGGGTGAAGTCGCCGCAACGCGACCGGGCATCTCCAGCCCGAACCCGACAGCTCACCTCGCAGGCGCCGGAGAGGAACTTCCCCATGCCCGCACAGGGTAAGCACCGTCGTCCGAAGTCCGGCCCGATCTCCCGCGGCGTCCTCGCCGCAGGGACCGGCGGCGCCGCACTCGCCCTCCCGCTCATCGGCGCCACCGCCGCGAACGCCGCGGGCCAGACCGCCCCGGCCGCCAAGCCGGCCGCCGTCTCGGTCGCCGCCGCGCACACCGCTCCGGCCGCCGCCCCCGCCGCGTCGAAGGCCGCCCCGAAGACGTATGCCGTGGTCGCCGGCGACTACCTGTCGAAGATCGCCTCCGAGCACCAGCTCAAGGGCGGGTGGGAGAAGCTCTACCAGGACAACCGCTCCACCGTCGGCGACAACCCCAGCCTGATCCACCCGGGCATGAAGCTGACCCTCGGCGCCAAGGGCTCCGCCCCGGCCGAGAAGTCCGCCGCCCCCAAGGCCGCCCCGAAGAAGGCCGAACCGGCCCCGAAGGCCGCGCCGAAGGAAGAGGCCCCGAAGGGCGACACCATCTCCGCCGACGACTCCGAGGGCTCCGGCGCCTCGGCGCAGACCGGCTCCTCCGAGGCCACCGGCTCCGGCTGGTCCGCCCCGCTGGCCAACGCCAACGTCACCACCCAGTACCGCGCTTCCGGCGCCAGCTGGTCCAGCGGCTACCACACCGGCTCGGACTTCCAGGCCGCCTCCGGCACCCCCGTCCTCGCCATCGGCCCGGGCACCGTCGTCTCGGCCGGCAACAGCGGCTCGTACGGCAACGAGGTCGTCATCAAGCACGAGGACGGCATGTACTCCCAGTACGCCCACCAGTCCTCGCTGAACGTCTCGGTCGGCCAGACCGTCACCGGCGGCCAGCAGATCGGCCTCTCCGGCTCCACCGGCAACTCCACCGGCCCGCACCTGCACTTCGAGGTCCGCACCGGCCCGAGCTACGGCTCGGACGTCGACCCGATCGCCTACCTGCGTCAGCACGGCGTCTCCCTCTGACCGAGCGGCGACGAGAAGTGTCCGAGGGGCGGTGCGCGGCGGCGCACCGCCCCTCGCTTTATTCCGGGTTTACCGAAAACTGACCGGGTGGTCTATCTCACCACCCGTCAACCCCGTATTACGGTCGCGTAGGTCACATCGGACGATGCAGGATAAGTCCTTGTGGCAGACGATTCGAGAAACAACCAGCAGCACACCATCGGGTCGTACGCGGCGATCGGCGACAGTTTCACCGAGGGCGTCGGCGACCCCGGCCCCGACGGGGCCTTGGTCGGCTGGGCGGACCGCTTCGCGGTGCTCCTCGCCGACCGGCTCCCGGCCCCCGACCCGGCCGGCCCCGAGGACGCCCCGTACGAGGACTCCCCGCACGGGGACTTCCGTTACGCCAATCTCGCCGTACGAGGACGCCTCCTCGACCAGATCGTCGAGGAACAGGTCCCGCGCGCCAAGGAACTGGCCCCCGACCTGGTCACCTTCTGCGCGGGCGGCAACGACATCATCCGGCCCGGCGCCGACCCCGACGATCTCGCCGAGCGCTTCGAGCGGGCCGTCGCCGATCTGAGCAACGCCGTCGGCACGGTCATGGTCACCACCGGCTTCGACACCCGGGGCGTCCCGGTGCTCCGCCACATGCGCGGCAAGATCGCCACGTACAACGTCCACCTGCGGGCCATCGCCGACCGCTACCAGTGCCCCGTACTGGACCTCTGGTCGCTGCGCTCCGTCCAGGACCGCCGCGCGTGGGACGCCGACCGGCTGCACCTGTCGCCCGAAGGGCACACCCGCGTCGCGCTCCGCGCCGCCCAGGTCCTCGGCCACGAGGTGCCTGCCGACCCCGACCAGCCCTGGCCGCCGCAGGCCCAGCGCAGCCCCTTCGACGAGCGGCGCGACAACATCCAGTGGGCCCGCGAGTACCTGGTGCCCTGGATCGGCCGACGCCTGCGCGGCGAGTCCTCCGGCGACCACGTCGAGGCCAAGCGCCCGGACCTGCTGCCGCTGTAGCAGGCCCCTCAGGAATCCGGGGAATCCGGCCCAGGCTCCCGCAGGGGAAGCGCACGCCGGGGCGGGTTCGGCACGACGAGCCCGTCCGGCGGCGTGCCCGTGCCGTAGGCGGCCGGTATCCGCTCCAGGACACCGCCGGCGAACACGTCGTACAGCGGCAGCGACTCCAGATGCACATAGCCGATGTGGCAGTCGCACACGGCCAGCGGACAGGCCCGCGGGCCGAGCGCCCGCCGGTAACTGCCGTCGTAGAGGTTGCCCAGCTCCGCCTTGACGAAGTGACAGCGCCGCACCGTGCCGTCCCCGTCCACCGAGATCACCGACTCGCCCGTCCGGCAGGGCAGTCCCGCCGATCGGTGCGGATCACGGCTGTAGAGGAACAGCGGATCCAGCTCCGTCCACCGCGCCGCCTCCTCGTCGGTGTACGCATGCCCCTCGGCGGCGTTCACCCAGAGATAGACCGCCTCCGGCAGGTCCGCCCGCAGCCGCCGCGCCTCGTCGAGATGCTCGTCGAACCCCACCACCCCCACGCTGTAGCGGATGCCCTTCGCCGACAGATCCCGGCATTTGCCCAGAAAACGGTCGTACGGGGTCTGGCCCGGGTGGTACGTGCACCAGAGCGCGATCCGCTCCGGATCGGCGTCCGCCAGCCAGTCGGTGCGGCCGCTGAGGTTCGTCTGGATCGCGACCCGCTTGATGTGCGGCAGGCGCGACAGCTCGGTCAGCGCCCGCCGGTACCAGGAGCGCACCAGACCCTCGCCCCACGGCGTGAACAGCACCGACAGCCGGTCGGCCGGCTGCGCCGCGGCCCAGCCGGTGAACCGCTCCAGCGCCTCCCGGTCCGCCGTGAGCTGAGCCCGGCTGTCCCGCCGCTTGGCGAACGGGCAGTAGGGGCAGTCGTAGTCGCAGGAGGCGAGCGGCCCCCGGTAGAGGATGGTCAGGTCCACGGCCCGGTCACTTCCTCTCGTACGCGGCCATCGCCGCCCGCACCCCGGGGGAGAACAACGCGGGACCCAGCGCGTCGGAGTGGGAGAGGCCCGAGGGGGACAGCCTCAGCAGACCGTCCGGCGCCGACGCGTCGAGCCAGCCCCGCCGCGCGAACCCCGCCAGCTCGGCCGGGAAGTCCACGCCCGGATCCGTACCGAACCGGGCCCGGTAATCCGCCACCGGCAGTCCCGCGGCCTGAAGCAGCGACTGCAGCAGATGCCGCCGGCGCGCCTCGTCCGCGTCGACGTACCGGCCGACCTCGGCCCGGGAGAAGTCCTCGGTGGCGGTGAAGTCGTCGATGATCGACCGGATCTCCCGCATGTCCACCGCGTAGTCGAAGGAGTAGTGGAGGGCGGAGGTGTACGAACGGGCCCCGCAGCCCAGGCCGATCATGCCGTCGGTCTGGCAGGCATAGTCCTCCGGGCCCTCCTGCTCACGCGGGGCGTCGGCCCGCCGGAACATCCGCATCGACACCTGCTCGTAGCCGTGCGCCAGCAGATGATCCCGGCCCACCGCGTACAGCCGCAGCCGCTGCTCGTCCCAGACGGCGTCCTCCAGAGCCTGCGCCTGTGGTCCGGTCACGGCCGGACCGAGGCGGTGCAGACCGGTGAGCGGGCGCACGTACAGCGGATAGAGATACAGCTCCTCCGGCCGCCAGGCCAGCGCGGCGTCCAGCGAGGCGAGCCAGCTGCGCTCGGTCTGCCCGTCGATGCCGTAGATCAGGTCGATGTTCAGCACGGGGATCCGGGCGTCACGGATCCGGCCGAGCGCCGCCTCCACGTCGGCGCGGCGCTGCGGACGGACGGCCGCCCGGGCCTCCTCGTCCACGAAGCTCTGCACACCGATGCTGATCCGCGTCGTGCCCCGGCCGGCCAGCACCGCCAGCCGGTCGGCGGTGGCGGTGGACGGCGATGTCTCCACGGACAGCGGGACCGCGCTCAGGTCGGCGCCCATTTGCTGCTCGGCGATGTCGCAGAGCCGCTCCAGCTCCCCTGCGGTGAGAAACGTGGGCGTCCCGCCGCCGAACGCCGCCGCCGCGAACCGCACCGGCTCCTCGTCGCCCAGCGCCTCCCGCACCGCCAGGGCCTGCCGGTCCAGCGCGTCCAGATAGCGCGTCGTCAGCTCCTCCGGCGCGCCGATCCGGGTGAAGAGATTGCAGAAACCGCAGCGGACTTCGCAGAACGGTATGTGGAGGTAGAGCGAAAGCGCGTCCTTCGGCTCAGCCGCCCAGAGCGACCGCAGGGCCGGGCGGTCCGCCAGCGGCCGGTAGGCCGTCTTGTGCGGATAGGCGTAGACGTAACTCTCGTACGGCCGGACGGCGGGCGCTGCGGGAGTGCCGGTGGTGATCGTCATCGGGCGGCCTCCGCCTTCGGCGCCGTGGGTGGTTCGAGGAAGAAGTGGGCGTACGGGACGGTCCAGACGGCCGGGTGGCCGAGCCGGTGACCGGTGTAGCCGTCGTCGCCGTAGGCGGTGCCGTGGTCGGAGCAGACGATGGCGAAGCACCGGCGGCGGCTGCTCGCGGCGGCGAAGAGCCGGCCGATGTGCCGGTCCACGTACTCCAGGGCAGCCGCGTGCGTGGCGCGGGAGTCACCCGCCTCGCGGGTCGCGCCGGGCAGATGGAACCAGTTCGGCTGGTGCAGGGCGGACACGTTGACGAAGAGGAACAGCCGCTGCTCCCGGGGGAGCGCCGCGACGACCTTCTCCGCCCGCGCCACCTGCTCCTCGAACGAGGTGGCCGAGGCGACGCCGAAGCCGGGCTCCCAGTGGCTCTCCTCGAACATTCCGGGCAGCACCGAACCGAGCGGCCCCTGACGGTTGAAGAAGCCGACCCCGCCGATGCACACCGTGCGATATCCCTCGGCGGCCAGCCCCGACACCAGATCCGGCGTCTCGAACACGAACGTGCCGTCCGCCGTCGTCTCACTGCCCGCGAACCGGGCCGCGAACAGCCGCGGGTGCGGCCCGGGGGAGGCGGGGGTCGGCAGGAACCCGGCGAACATCGCCTGGTGCGATGCGTAGGTGAAGCTGCCCGGGGCGTGCCGCTCCTCCCAGCCGCCGCCGGGCAGATGCCGGGCGAGGTGGGGTATGCGCCCGGCGGCCGCCAGCTCGACGGCGACATCGTGGCGCAGGGTGTCCAGGGTGACCAGCAGCAGATCGTGGCTGCCCACGACCTCGCTCATATCGGGCCGGTCGAGCCCGGCGGGGGCGGGGGAGAGGGCGGGGTCAGGAAGCGGTGACGGCACGGTGGTTCCTTGTTCGGTCCAGTACGGCGGCGACCTGCGCCGCATAGGTGTCCAGGCCCTCGGCGCCGCTGCCCGGCAGTCCGGTCAGTCCGGGCAGCAGATCGCCGAAGGCGTTGACCTCGCCGACGGCGAAGCGCCGCCAGCCGGCCGTGGGCAGGAGGTCGACGCCCACACAGGGCGTCCCGGGGAAGCAGGCCGCCGCCCGCTCGCACATCGCCAGCGCCTCACGCCAGCAGCCGCCCGCCGCCGCCACCGCGACCCGGACCTCGTCGAGGTCCCCACGCGCGCCGCCGAGATGCAGATTGGTCATGGGGCTCGTGCTCGTCCGCACCACGGCGTGCGTCGCCCGTCCGCCGACCACCACGATCCGCAGGTCCGCGGCCCGGCCCCGCTGGGACGCCTTCGGGAGCCAGCGCTCGATGTGCAGCCCGTCCGGGGCCAGCGCGTCCACGACCGCGCCGACCTCCCGTTCCGAGGTGTAGCGCCTGACCCGCAGCGAATTGAACAGCCGCCCCGACGCGTCCCGTTCCACCGATGTGCTCGCCCGGACCCGGCCGGGCCCGGCCGTCTCCACCGCCAGCACCCCGGAGGCGGAGGAGCCGTGCGCGAGCTTCACGAACGCCCGCGGCATCCGGTGCTCACGCAGCAACTCCCGTACGTCGGACCAGCCGCGCACCGGGGCCGCCGCCGGTCCGGAGGTCGGCGAAGCGGGCACGGGGACCCCCGCCCGGTCGAGCAGCCCGTGGCACAGCCGCTTGTCGAAGAGAACGGCGATATCGGCGGGGAGCCCAGCACCTCGGCACCGGCGGCGGACGCCGCACCGGCCACGGCCTCCGCCGCCGCGGTGAAGCGGGCGTACCACCGGGCCGTGCCCTCCACCCGGGTCGGGTCGTCGACTCCGCGGAGCAGCCGGTCCACCTCGGCGTCCTCACCGGGCGAATCGATCCGCACGCTCTCGCCGGGGGCGAACGCCGCATCCCCGCTGAGCACCTGGAGCCAGGGCACGACCCGGGCCGCCGGCAGACCGGCGGCCCGGACGGCCTCCTCGAAGAAGGAGACCCGTCGGTTGTCCGGGTTGCCGACGACCGCGAAGCGCGGCTCCGGGCCGCCCCCGCCGCTACTCGCTGACCGCGACATAGCGTTCCGGTTCGTCGTCCTCGTCGTCCGGGTCCGCGTAGTCGTCCTCGGCCTCGCCGGCCTCGACGACGGCGGGCGCGCACGCGGTCCTGATGCGGTCGACCATCGGATCGGTGAGGTAGTGATGGCGCAGGTCGAGCAGGGACAGATGGCTCAAGGGCTGACCGTTGAGCAGCGCCGCGCCGCCGGTGTCGCTCAGCGTGCCCAGGGACAACGCCAGGGACTCCAACTGGGCGACGACCGGAGCCGATCCCACGGCGGCGGCGATCTCGTCCTGGAACTCGCTGTTCTGCAGCCCCAGGTGGCGCAGCCGGGGAAACAGGCCGCCCGCCAGGACCGGCCGGACGTCCTCGATCGTCGCGTCGCCGCCGTACCACGTACTGCCGAACCACAGCTCCAGACGCTCCAGGGCGGGCAGCTCGCTCGCGGCGACCGCCCGGACCAGCTCGCCGGGCAGACCACCGGACTCGAAGCGCAGCGACTTCAGCGCGGCATGGCGCAGCGGCCGTAGCGCGAGCCCCTCCTGGCCGCAGCCGCGCACACCGAACTCCTCCAGCGAAGGCAGCGCTTCGAGCACCGGAGTGATGTCGCACATCTTCAGCCAGGACACCTCGCACTCCTCGCCCACCACATCGGCGAGGAAGAGCGCGCGCAGGGCCGGGAAGCGCTCGGCGTGGGCGACGATCAGCTCCGCCACCGGATCGAACGGCGTGTACTCGTCGTGCCACCAGGCGCCGATGACGAGAGCCCGGACCCGGGTCGTGTCCACCGTCTCCAGGAACTGCTCCCACAGAGCGGCGAAACCGGCCTCCTCGTCGTAGTCGCACACCAGCCGCCAGGCCACCGCGTCGGCGGCGGGCAGGGCGCCGGACGACGGCTCCGGGGTGTGGACCGGCAGCCCGTGGAAGCGCTCCAGATGCTCAATGCCGAGAGAGGTCATGTCGCTCACTCCGATACGGCGGTGTAGCGGCCCTCGACGCCCCGGTCGCCCCACGGCTCGCACTTCTCCGAGAGGTCGATCCGGACCCCGTGCGGCTCCAGGGCCGAGCGGACCCGCACCTCCATCGCATCGCTGAGGAAGTGGTGGTGGAGATCGAGGACTTCCAGGTGGGTCAGCGGCTGCCCTTCGAGCAGGGCGGCCGCTCCCTCGTCGCCCAGCGTCCCGTTCGACAGGTCGAGCACCCGCAGCTGGGCGACGACCGGAGCAGAGGCGACGGCGGCTGCGATCTCGTTCTGGATCTCGCTGTTGCGCACGCCCAGGTGGTGCAGCCGGGGGAACCGGGTGCCGGAGAGCAGCGGCGCCAGGTCGGTCACATCGGTGTCGCCCTCGTAGGCGGAGACCCCGAGCCAGAGGTCCAGCCGCTCCAGCGCGGGCAGTTCGCTGTCCAGCACCCCGCGCACCACCTGGACCGGCAGCCCGCCCGCCTGGATCGTCAGCGACCGCAGCCGCTCGTGCTTCGTCGGCGGGAACACCAGATCCGAGCCGCCGCGCACCCCGAGCTCCGTCAGCGCCGGGAAAGCGGCCGCCAGTGCCGTGACATCCGACTGCTGGATCCAGGTGATCTCGGCCTCCTCCGCCTCCAGATCACCGACGAACACCGCCTCCAGCGAGGTCAGCCGGTCGGCGGCGGCGATCACCAGATCTATCGGGACGGAGGAGTTCTCCTCGTACGCCTCGCCCCACTGACCGATGATCAGGGCCCGGACCCCGGCCGGATCGACGGTGTCCAGGAAGTCGGCGAACTCCTCCTCCCACGCACGGTCGTCGTCGTACGGGTCGACGGAGACGCGCCAGGCCGCGGCATCCGCGGCGGGCCGGGAGCCCCCGTCGGTCGTGTGCTGGAAGTCGACGGCCGGAAGGCCGCCGAACTCGTGCAGATGCTGCGCACCGTACATGGCCCTGAGCTCCTGATCCTGGGGACGGCTGTTGCCGCAAGGTCTATCAAGCCGCTCTGACAACGCCGCGACCGGGACCCGTGCACGGCGTAGCCGGGAGCCGTTGTCAGACCCTGCCCGTAGCGTTTTTCCCGTGGTCGGCACAGCGGGTGCCGCGACGAGGGGAGACGTCTGTGTACCGGCAGGGCGATGTACTGATCATGGAGCTGGACGAGTCGGCGGTGCCCGCGCCCTATCTGGAGGCTCCGGGCGAACTGCGCGACGGCCGGGGCCGGCTGGTGCTCGCGCTGGGGGAGGTCACCGGACACGCGCACGCCGTGCAGGGCCCCGGCCGGCTGATCCGGGAAGCGGGCCCGTTCGGCCCGATGCTGCTCCATCTCCCCGAGGGCGGCCGGGTGGTGCACGAGGAGCACGCGGTGATCCCGCTGCCCAAGGGCTGGTTCCGCGTCGTGCGCCAGCGGGAGTACGCACCGGGCGCGGTCCGCATCGTGGCGGACTGACCGCTCCGCCGTGCCGGAGCACGCACGGCCGGCCAGGGCGAACAGAGCCAACACGGCCAAGACGGCCAACACGGCCAACACGGCCAAGGATCCAACGGCTAACGGGCCAACACAGCCTTCCAGAACAGACCGAGCACAGCAGGGGACGGGGACAACCGATGCAGAACGTGAATTCCTGGCGGAGCGTGGCGGCGGCGACCGGCCGGGCGGACCGGGCGGCGGCCGAGGCCGGGGTGCGGCGCGCCTACCGCACCGCCGGACTGGCCGAGCCGGACCGGATCATCTGGGCCGCATCGCCCCGGGCCGCCGTCGAGACGGTCGAGAAGCTGACCGACGCCGGACGGTCGGTGCGCGAGGAGGTCCGCACCCGCCCCTGGGCGGACGAACGCCGCCGGATGTACGACGAGCTGGGCCCGGCGGGCTGGTCGGCGCTCTGGTCCGCCACCGGGGCCCAGCTGTGGGAGACCACGGCCGCGCTCGCCGAGCGGATACGGACCGGTGTCGTCGCCGACCTGGCACCCCGGCCCCAGGACGAGGGGGCCGTCCGGCTGGTGCTCCTGGACGCGGTGCTCGGCCAGCACGACGCCGCCTGGCTCGCCGCCTTCGACGGGCACGGCGACCGGCTCGCGGGCCTCGCGGAGGTCGCCCGCAACGCCGGCTGGTGGTGGCCTTACGAGAACGCCGTGGTCATCACCGAGCGGCCCGACGTCCTCCACCGCGACGAGGCGGGCCGGCTCGACCACGGGGAGGGTCCGGCGCTCGCGTACGGGGACGGGTTCGCCCTGCACGCCTGGCGCGGCATGCCCGTGCCCGCCGCGTTCCTGGACGAGCTGTCCTCCCTCACCCCCGAGCGGATCCGCGCCGAGGAGAACGCGGAGCTGCGCCGGGTGATGCTGGAGTACTACGGCTACGACCGGTATCTCACCGAGTCCGGCGCGGAGCCCGTCCACCGCGACGAGACGGGCATCCTCTGGCGCATCGCCCTCGACGGCGACGAGGACGTGGTGATGGTCGAGGTGGTCAACTCCACCCCCGAGCCGGACGGCACGTACCGCACCTACTGGCTGCGCGTGCCGCCCACCACCCGGACGGCGAAGGACGGGGTGGCCTGGACGTTCGGGCTGGAGGGGGCGGCCTACGCACCGGTGCGCCAGACCTGACCAGGAGGCCGGCCGCCCTCGCCCCGGGGGCCGGAGTCGATCAAAGGGGCGGCGAAGGGACCGGGCGGTCAGCCGTCGGCCGGGGCGAGGGGCGACGAGGGACCGGGCGGTCAGCCGTCGGCCGGTGTGTCCGAGACCGGCGCACCGGACAGGTCTGCGAGGCCGATGCCCAGTTCGCGGGCGAGTGCCTCGTCGGTCCACCGCAGCATCGTGGCCCGGGAGAGCGGGCCCGCGTACGAGGTCGTCTGCACCGCCATCCCGTCCAGCAGCGCGGTCAGCCGCCAGGCCGCCGACCGGGGATCCTCGCACCGGAACTCGCCGGCGGCGGCGCCTTCCTCGATGACCTGGGCCAGCTCCGTCTTCCACTGCTGGTCGAGGTCGCCCGCCACCTCACGGAGGGCGGGGTCGCGCAGCGAGGCGGCCCAGCCCTCGATCCACAGCCGCCAGCCCTTGGCCGTTCCCGTCGGCGCGTACCACCGCACGGCGGCGCGCAGCCGGCGTACGGCGGTGGTGCGGCGGGCCAGCAGCTTGCGGAGGTGGGCGAGATCGGCCTCCGCCGCGTACGCGAACGCCGCCGCGACCAGCTTCTCCTTGGTCGAGAAGTGGTAGAGGACGAGCGCGTTGCTCACACCGAGCACCGAGGCCACATCGGCGATCCGCACGGACGAGACCCCCGGACCTCGATCTGCTCGACCGCGGCGCGCAGCAGCTCCTCACGGCGCTCCGCCACGTTCAACCGGACTCTTGCCACCGGGACACCCTAACGAATCGGCCAGGTCAGCGGCGGCACGGACGAGGGCCGGTGACCGGCGGCGACCTGGGAAACGGACGTTCACCAGGAGGACGTAACGGGAGGCCGCGGATGTGACAGGACCGGGTGGGGAACGGAATCCTCCGGCCGACCCGGACGTTGCAGTCTGCATGACGCGAATCGAACCGGACCGGGAAGCGCTGCTCCGTCTCCTCGGCGAGCAGGACGGCGGTGTCCTGGTGACCCTGAAGCAGGACGGACGTCCCCAGCTGTCCAACGTCAATCACGCCTACTACCCCGAGGAGCAGGTGGTCCGCGTCTCGGTCACCGAGGGCCGGGCCAAGACCCGTAACCTGCGGCGCGACCCCCGGGCGAGCTATCACGTCACGAGCGACGACCGCTGGGCGTGGACCGTCGCCGACGGCACCGCCGAGCTGACCCCGCCCGCCGAGGCCCCCGACGACGCCACCGTGGAGGCCCTGATCACGCTCTACCGGGACGTCAGGGGCGAGCACCCCGACTGGGACGACTACCGGCGGGCCATGGTCGAGGACCGCAGGGTGCTGCTCACCCTGCGCATCGACCACGTCTACGGGCAGCCGCGTGGCTGACGCCCCCGCCGGCCGGACCGGCTGCCCCGTTCAGCATCTTCTGGTCGCACTGTCGTACGGGCCGACCATAATGAAACGACACCGACTCCCTCAGGAGATGTTGTGACCGGCGCTGACTACCTGCTTCCGCTCCGCACGAAACTGCGCTCGATGCGGACCGAATCCTTCGGGGCCGATCCGGCCGGAGCGCGGATGGAGCGCATCCGCCGCTCGCCTCAATTCGTCGACGGGGCGTTCCAGAACCCGGTGGGGGCCCGGATCAGGCCCTCCGGCTCCACCGTCGAATTCGCCAAGACCTATTTCCAGAAAGAACAGCGGGTCCTCAGGACGCCGAACGGCGCCGTACCCGTCCACCCCACGACGCTCGCCGATCTGGCCGTGCGGCCCGTCAGCGGGCTCCGGCTGACCTGGATGGGCCATTCCAGCGTGCTGGCGGAGATCGACGGCCGACGGATCCTGTTCGACCCGGTCTGGGGCGAGCGCTGTTCCCCGTTCCCGTTCGCCGGACCCAAGCGGCTGCACCCCACTCCGTTGTCGCTGGCCGCGCTGGGACCCGTCGACGTCGTCGTGATCTCCCACGACCACTACGACCATCTCGACCTGCCGACGATCCGCGCCCTGGCCGGCACCGACACGGTCTTCGCCGTGCCGCTCGGTGTCGGAGCCCATCTGGAGCGCTGGGGCGTGCCCGCCGCCCGGATGCACGAGCTCGACTGGAACGAGACCGCGACGGTCGCCGGCATCAGCCTCACCGCCACCCCGGCACGCCACTTCTGCGGTCGCGGGCTGCGCAACCAGCAGCACACCCTCTGGGCGTCCTGGGTCGTCGCGGGCCCGGAACACCGGATCTACCACAGCGGGGACACCGGCTACTTCCCCGGTTTCCGGGACATCGGCGCCGAGCACGGTCCCTTCGACGCGACCATGATCCAGATCGGCGCGTACTCGGAGTACTGGCCGGACATCCACATGACCCCCGCCGAAGGCATGCGCGCCCACCTGGACCTCCAGGGCGGCCGGCCGCACGGTGTGCTGCTCCCGATCCACTGGGGCACGTTCAACCTGGCGCCGCACGCCTGGGCGGAGCCGGGCGAGTGGACGAAGGACGCCGGCGAGGAGGCGGACCAGCCGGTGGCGTTCCCCCGCCCGGGCGAGCCGTTCGAGCTGGCCGGGATCCTTCCCGTGGAGCCCTGGTGGCGGGCCCTGTCGCCCGTGCTCGCCCGCCCGTGGCGCCTCTCCGGGGAGCAGAGCGGTTCCGGCCGCGGCCCCGCACCGGCGGCGCGGGGCGATCTCGACCTCGCGGGGGAGCGCTGACCGCGCGGGACGTACGGCTCGGGGCCGCCGCCGGGATCGCCCGGCGGCGGCCCTTCGCCGGTTCGGCCGAGCCGCGACACCGCGCAGTCCTCGATCGCGTCCCGCCCGGCGTCAGGCCCTGATCCGCGCCGGCCGGGTGCTCAGCAGCGGATGAACATCGGCTCGTCGTCGTGGCCCTTGCTCATGCCCGGACCCTGGTTGTGGCCCGAACGCGCAACGAACGTCGCTCCCTACGCGTCTCATCGAGTATGAACGATCTTCCTGAGAACCCCGTTGTCGCCGTCGGCTCCGACGACTCCGAGGACGCGGAGGTGCGTCCCGGCCCCCTCTGGCGCCATGCCGTGTGGGTCGTGGCCGTCACCGCCGCCGGTGTGGCGCTGGGATGGGTGGGGGCGCTCTTCCGCATCGGGCCTGAGGAGTTCGGCCTGCCGCCCGCCGCACCGGGAGCGCTCTGGCCCTATCTGCTCGCCTGGGCGGCGATCGGCCTAGCCCTGGCCGCCGTCCTGCGCGTTGTCGCCGCGAGGGTGCCCGTCTACGAACCGGAGACGGCCGCCATCGGCGTCGTCATGATCGGCACGCGGCTGTCCCTCGGCTGGCGGCCGGAGCCGCTCGAAGTCGCCGGTATCGCGGCCGCCGGACTGCTGCTCGTGGCTGTCTGGTGTGCTGTCGCCCTGCGGGGGCGGCCGTCGTACGGCGAACCGAAGAGGTCTCCCGCGCCCGGGGAACCGCGTAGGACACGCCGACGGCGGGGACCGGGGGGCCGGGCCCGGCGCGCGGGGCACACTGGGGCAGCCCCGCATCCGCGTACGAGAAGGAGCCTCCCGTGGCACTCACCCGTGAAGAGCGCGAACAGTTCCTCGCCGAACCCCATGTCGCCGCACTGGCCGTCGCATCGGGGAACGGCGACCGGGCCCCGCTCAGCGTGCCGATCTGGTACGAGTACGAGGCGGGCGGCGATGTCCGGATCCTCACCGGCCGCACCTCGCGCAAGGCCGAACTGATCGCCGCGGCGGGCCGGTTCACGCTCCTCGTCGACCGGCTGGAGCCTACCGTGCGGTACGTCTCGGTCGAGGGCCCCGTCGTCGACACCCGCCCCGCGACGCGCGCCGACCTGGAGCATGTGTCGGCGCGCTACCTTCCGGCCGAGAAGGTCGCGGGTTACGTGGACTTCTCCTGGGAGAACCACGGCGAGCAGGTGGTGATCACCCTGCGCCCCGAGCGCTGGGTCAGTTCGGATCTCGGCCAGGTCTGAGGCCGGCCGCGCGAAGGGGCCGCCTCAGGCCCGGCCCGGCGGGGGCCCAGGTGTGGCGACGCCGACACGGGGGAGGGGTGCCCCATGCACTCCTGGACTCTTGACGACATGCCCGATCTCGGCGGCACCACCGCCGTGGTCACCGGTGCCAACAGCGGCATCGGCGCGGTCACCGCTCTCGTACTGGCCCGCTCGGGCGCCCGCACCCTTCTCGCGTGCCGCGATCCCGAGCGTGGCCGACGCGCCGTGGACGCCGTCCGCCGGGCCGCTCCCGCGGCGGACGTGCGGCTCGTCCGCCTCGACCTCGCCGATCTGAGCAGCGTGGCCGAGGCCGCGGAGGCCATCGGGAAGGAGACCGACGGGCGGCTCGACCTGCTGGTGAACAACGCCGGGGTGATGGCCCTGCCACCCCTCCGGACGGCGGACGGTTTCGAGATGCAGTTCGGCACCAACCACCTCGGGCACTTCGCCCTGACGCTCCGGCTGCTCCCGGTCCTCGGAGTCCAGGGGCCGGCGCGCGTGGTGACGCTCTCCTCGCTCGGCCACCGCATCGGCCGCATCGACCTCGACGACCTCAACGCCGAGCGCTCGTACGGCAAGTGGCGGGCCTACGGCCAGTCCAAGCTCGCCAATCTGCTGTTCACGGCCGAGCTGGACCGGCGGGCCCGTGCCGCGGGCCGGGACCTGGTCGCGCTGGCGGCTCATCCCGGGCTCTCCGCAACGGAGTTGGGGCAGGCCGGTCCCCGGCTGGCCGGGCGGAACTGGGCCGCGAAGCTGGAGCGGGCCTCTCGGCTGTACACCCAGCCGGCCTCGGCGGGCGCCCTCCCCGTCCTGTACGCGGCGACCCTGCCGGACGCCCCGGGCGGCTCCTACTACGGCCCCTCCCGTCTCGGCGAGACCCGGGGAGCTCCCGCACCCGCCCGGACGTCTCACCGCGCCCAGGACCCCCTCATGGCAAGGGCGTTGTGGGACGAGTCGGCCCGTCTGACCGGGCTGGACGCCGACGCCGTCTGACGCGCCCCGGGATCGGAACAACCTGACGCCCGCCCCCTCCCCGGGAGGGATTCACGCCGGTGCCCGGCAGGCGGACCTGCCGGGCACCGGGTGTCGTACGGAAGGGCGTACCGGGGCGTCAGACCGCCGGGGCCGGGTACGTCGGGTACTCCACGCCGGAGACGTGCTGGACGACCCGGATGACCTGGCACGAGTAGCCGAACTCGTTGTCGTACCAGAGGTAGAGGATCGCGTTGTCGCCGTCGACCTTGGTCGCGCCCGCGTCGACGATCGAGGCGTGGCGCGAGCCGATGAAGTCGCTGGAGACCGCGTCCGGGGCGCTGATGAAGTCGATCTGGCGCTTGAGCGGCGAGGCCAGCGACACGTTGCGGAGGTAGTCGAGGACCTCCTCGCGGGTGGTCTCGCGCTCCAGCCGCAGGCTGAGGATGGCGATCGAGACGTCCGGCACGGGGACGCGGATCGAGCTGCCGGTGATGGGCGCCTTCAGCTCGGGCAGCGCCTTGGCCACGGCCGACGCGGCCCCGGTCTCGGTGATGACCATGTTGAGCGCCGCCGAACGGCCACGACGGTCGGAACCGTGGTAATTGTCCAGCAGGTTCTGGTCGTTGGTGTACGAGTGGACGGTCTCCACGTGCCCGCGCAGCACCCCGTACTCGTCCGCCATCGCCTTCAGCGGCGGGACGATCGCGTTGGTCGTGCAGGACGCGCAGGACAGGATCTGCTCGTCCGGCTTGACCGTGTCGTGGTTGACGCCGTGCACGATGTTCGGGACGTCGCCCTTGCCCGGCGCGGTCAGCACGACCTTGGCGATGCCCGGCCGGAGGTGCTTGGAGAGGCCTTCGCGGTCCCGCCACCGGCCGGTGTTGTCGATCAGGATGGCGTCCTTGATGCCGTACGCCGTGTAGTCGACCGTCGTCGGGTCGTCCGAGTAGATCATCTGGATCTCGTTGCCATTGGCGATGATCTTGTTGTTCGCCTCGTCCACGGTGATCGTGCCCTGGAACTGGCCGTGGATCGAGTCGCGCCGCAGCAGCGAGGCGCGCTTGACGATGTCCTGGCCGGAGCCCTTGCGGACGACGATGGCCCGCAGGCGCAGGCCGTTGCCCGAACCGGCCTTCTCGATGAGCAGGCGGGCGATGAGCCGGCCGATGCGGCCGAAGCCGTAGAGCACCACGTCACGCGAGGCGCGGCGCTCGATCTTGTTGTCGCCCGTCGCCCCGGCGACAGCCTCGGCGGTGAACTCCTCGACGGAGAGCCCGCGGCCGTCGGCCCGGTGGGTGGCGGCCAGCATGCCTATGTCGATCTGGGACGGGCCGAGATCGAGCGTCGTCAGAGCCTTGAGGAAGGGCATCGTCTCGGTGACCGAGAGCTCCTCGCCCGCGATCTGCCGGGCGAAGCGGTGGGTCTTGAGGATGCTGACCACCGACTTGTTCACCAGGGAGCGGCTGTGCAGCAGGACGTTCACGTCCTGCTCGCGGTGCAGCTTCCCGATGATCGGGATCATCGACTCCGCGATCTCCTCGCGGTGCATCCAGTTGGTGAACGAGTCGTCATTGACAGTCACAAGTTTATCTTTCGAGCTAGGCGGCGCTCATATGGTAACCGGCCGCCCTCCCGTCCCTTCGGGGGGTGCCCTACCTGCGGGTAAACCTCGGGCCAACGCTGGGCAATCGGGCGCGCGTGCGAGGGCTCATACCAGAGTGGGACGGATGGCGGGGAAGTTCGACAACTGCCCGTCGCGCATACGTCATTGACGACTACCGTGTGTGCCCGGTGATCAACGGTGGGCTCATAACGTTCGGGCCTGCCCGACCGATGACCCGCGCCTGACCGACCACCGTAGGGGCCACCGCATGGACGCCGGCACGACCGCCGATCCCCGGTGCCCCCTGTACCGAGGACGCTGATGTCTCAACTTCGCGCACCCGACGCGCGACCGGACCGCCGTGAGGGCGGGCGGCACGGCCGCCCCGGCACGCGCGGCCACTCGGCCCCGAGCAGGCCGCGCGCCGCAGGGCCTTCCCCCGACGCCCGCATCCGCCCCCAGCTGCTGCGGACCGCGCTGCTCCCGGCCGTCGCCGCGGTGCTCAGCGGCGCCGCGGCCGTCATCTTCACCGTCCGCGCCGGCGGCGTCGGCACCTCGCCGAGCCTCTGGGCGGCGCTCGGCGGATCGGGCGCCCTGGCGGTCGCCGCCGTCGCGGCCGCCTACCTCGGCGCCAACCGCGTGGCGGGCCAGGTGCTCGACCGGGCCCTCGCCCTCCGGAGGGCCAGCGCCCAGGGCCAGGCCGAGCTGCAACGCGTGGTGGAACAGCTCCGAGGCGGGGAACCCGTCGCCGCGCGGCGGCCCTCGCCACCCCCCACGCCCGGGGCCGACGCCTTCGACCTGCTCGGACAGGAGATGGCCCGGGCCCAGGAAGCCTCCGTCGCCGCCGTCGTCCAGGCCTCCCAGCTCTTCAGCAGCGCCGGCAACGAACAGAAGGTCGAGGTCTTCGTCAACCTCGCACGACGGCTGCAATCCCTCGTCCACCGCGAGATCCAGATCCTCGACGAGCTGGAGCACGAGGTCGAGGACCCCGACCTCCTCAAGGGCCTCTTCCAGGTCGACCACCTCGCCACCCGGATCCGGCGCCACGCGGAGAACCTCGCCGTCCTCGGCGGGGCCGTCTCCCGGCGGCAGTGGAGCAACCCCGTCACGATGACCGAGGTGCTCCGCTCGGCCATCGCCGAGGTCGAGCAGTACCCCCGGGTCAAGCTGGTCCCGCCGATGGACGGCACCCTGCGCGGCCACGCCGTCGCCGACGTCATCCACCTGCTGGCCGAGCTGGTCGAGAACGCCACGGTGTTCTCCGCCCCCCACACCCAGGTTCTGCTGCGCGTCCAGCAGGTCACCGCCGGGCTCGCCCTGGAGGTGGAGGACCGCGGTCTCGGGATGCCGGACCACGAGCAGAAGCGGATGAACACCCTGCTCTCCGACCCCGACCAGGTCAACGTCGCCCATCTGCTCCAGGACGGCCGGATCGGCCTGTTCGTCGTCTCCGCCCTCGCCCGCCGCCACGGCATCGCCGTCCGCCTCCAGAGCAACATCTACGGCGGTACGCAAGCGGTGCTGGTCCTTCCGCAGTCGCTGCTCGGAGCCGATCCCGACGCTCCGCCGTCCGCCGACGCCGTGCCCGTACCGCCCCCCGGCGCGGTCCACCGGCCGCTCGTCGAGGCCGGGCCCCCCGCCGCTCCACCGCAGAACGGCGCACCTCGCGTTACGGCCCCGACCGGCAGTGACCAGGCATCCACGGTCCAGTCGTCGCCCCAGGCATCCACAGGCGTCCCGCACCAGGCGCCCGGCCCCACGCCGAACGGGGACACGCCCGGCCCCACGCGGAACGCTCGTCCCGGGCCGCCCGCGGGCGAGGCCCCGCCCCTCCCACTGCGCGCCGAGCGCATCGACCGGCCGACACCGCCCGCCTCGCCCGCCGAGCGCGGCGGCCTGTCCGCGGCGGCCGGCCACGAGCGCGACGACCGGCCGGCCCCGGCGGCCGTAGCCGAGCGCGACCACGCCGCGCCCTCTCCCGCCCGGCCGGAACTGCCCAAGCGGACCAACCAGGAAAGCCTCGTCCCGCAGTTGCGCGAGGCGCCCGCCCCGCGCGTCGAGGACGAGCACGCCCTGCACGACCCGGGTCTCATGGCGGCCTTCCGGCGCGGCGTCGACCTCGCCGAGGCCCAGACCGCCGAGGAGGAGGGCCCCGAGAGCGGATACGGGAACGCCGCCGGCGGCGCCCGAACCGGGGGGCAGACCGCGCTCGACGCCCCCTGGAATCCCTCTCGCCCCTGCCCGTACGCGGAGCCACCGCACCGCACGACCGTCCGGGACCGGCCCGGACCTCGCAGCTGGACCACGCGCTGCCCGCGGGCGGTCTGCCCGTACCGGACAGCTACCCGCCCGACGCGTACCCGCACGACACCGCCGCGTACGCGCGCCGCAGCTACGCCGAAGGCGCCCACGACCGGGGGACGGGTGAGCCCTTCCTGCCGGGCCAGGCCGTCCCGGAACCCCGCAAAGACACCACCTTCAAGGAGTAGACACCATGACGAGCGATATGCCGTCCGGTCAGGCCTCGGACCTGGACTGGCTGCTGAGCGGGCTGGTCCAGCGCGTGCCCTACACGCGCAGCGCGGTGCTGCTCTCCGCCGACGGGCTGGTGAAGTCCGTGCACGGCATGGACCCCGACAGCGCCGACCACATGGCGGCCCTGGCCGCCGGTCTGTACTCGCTGGGCCGCAGCGCCGGGGCCCGGTTCGGGGACAACGGCGATGTCCGGCAGGTGGTCGTCGAGCTGGATTCCACGCTTCTGTTCGTCTCCACCGCCGGATCCGGTACCTGTCTCGCCGTCCTCGCCGGGCGTGAGGCGGACGCCGCGGTGCTCGGCTACGAGATGGCGATGCTGGTCAAGAGCGTCCGCCCCTACCTGACGACTCCGCTGCGGCAGCCGGCCGGCGCGCCGTTCACCCCGGGGATCTGAGGATGCCGGCCCCGCAGGACGGGCCCCTGCTCGACGACGCGGCCGGCCGGCTGATCCGCCCGTACACGATCAGCAACGGCCGGACCCGGCCGTCCACCGCGTTCGACCTGCTGTCCCTGATCATGGCCACGGGCATCGAGCCGGACATCCCGCTCGGCCCGGAGCACACCGTCGCCCTCGGCATGTGCGAAGGGCCGATGTCCGTCGCCGAGATCGCCGCACACCTCCGGCTGCCCGCGGTCGTCGCCAAGGTCATCCTCTCCGACCTGGTCGCCTGCGGCGCGGTCACCGCGCACGCCCCCGCTTTCCACGACATGCCCACCGACCGATCCCTGCTGGAGGCAGTGCTCGATGGTTTACGACGACAGCTCTGACCGCACCGGAACCGCCGAGTTCTTTCCCGTGGCCCTCAAGGTTCTGGTCGCCGGAGGATTCGGCGTCGGCAAGACGACGTTCGTGGGCGCGGTCAGTGAGATCGCCCCGCTGTCCACGGAGGAGTTGCTGACCCAGAGCAGTGTGGGCACGGACAGCCTGGACGGCGTCGAGTCCAAGACGGCCACCACCGTCGCCATGGACTTCGGCCGGATCACCCTCTCCGAGCAGCACGTGCTCTACCTGTTCGGCACGCCGGGCCAGGAGCGCTTCTGGTTCATGTGGGACGAGCTCTCCCAGGGCGCGCTCGGAGCGGTCGTGCTGGCCGACACCCGGCGCCTCGCCGAATGCTTCGGCGCGATCGACTTCTTCGAACGGCGCGGCATCGGATTCATCGTCGCCGTCAACGAGTTCGACGGTGCCTACCGCTACGAGCCGGACGAGATCCGCGCCGCGCTCGACCTCGGACCCGAGGTGCCCGTCGTCCTGTGCGACGCCCGGATCGCCAGCTCCGGCACGGGCGCCCTCGTCACCCTGGTCCAGCACCTCATCAACGCCACCTCGGCGCCCGCCCCACTCCAGACCTTCGGAGCCCACCCGTGACATCCTTCGCCACCGGCCGGATGCTCCTCACGCCCACCGACCGGCACGGCCCGGCCCGCGCCAAGCGGCTGCGCAAACTGGACCTCGGCGAACGCCCCGACGCCTCCTACGACAACTTCGACGCCTTCGCCGACAAGGTGGCCGAAGTCACCGCCACGCCCTTCTCGATGGTCAACTTCATCGACGAGAACCGGCAGTTCTTCGCGGGACTGCACACCCCGGCGGGCAACCGCGGTGGCCAGGACCTCGGTTCGGCCGCGGCGCGCAGCAACCGCAGCAGCCGCTACCTGGCCCGCGACCACGGCTACTGCCCGCACGTCCTCGTCCGGCGCAAGGCCCTCGTCCTCGACGACGTCTGCGACTACCCGCGCTTCGCGGGCAATCCGGTGGTGGACGACATAGGCATCCGCTCCTACCTCGGGGCGCCGCTGATCGACCGCACCGGCATCGCGCTGGGCACCGTCTGTGCCGTCGACACCGTGCCACGCCCCTGGGGGCGGGCCGGCCTCGACACCATCAAGTCACTCGCCCATGAACTCGTCCGCCAGATCGACGACCGGGAGGGCCACCGCACCGTCTGACACCGCCGCCCCGGCGGTGTGGCCCGGCCGGTCAACTCCCGGGCGGCGCACCCGTACTGCCCCGCAGGACCACGTTCCCCTCGATCCGCAGCACCCGGGAACGCCCCGCCCCCGACGGCTTCCGCAGTGCGAGGGCGATCACCTGCTCACCCATCTCCGTGAGGGGCAGCGCCACCGTGGTCAGCGGCGGCGACACCTCCCGTACGACGGGGATGTCGTCGAACCCCGCGAGCGACATGTCCTCGGGGACGCGCACACCGGCCTCGCGCAGCGCGGCCAGCGCGCCGACCGCCATCACATCGGTCACCGCGAACACACAGGTCGGCCGTGCGCCCCCGGCGGCCAGCAACTGACAGGCCGCCGCGTGCCCGCCCTCCCGGGTGAACGCGCCCCGCACCACGCGCCGAAGGGTGATGCCCGCCGCTGCCAGCCCCTCGCGGAAACCCGCCAACCGGTCGGCCACCGTGGTCAGTTCGGGCGGACCGCTGAGCACGGCGAAGTCCCGGTGCCCCAGCTCCACCAGCGAGGCCGCGAGCGCCGCCGCCCCGGCCCGGTTCTCCGGCTGGACGGTGTCGACCCGCATCGACCGGTGCCGGCTGACCACCGCGACCCGGCCTCCCGCCCGGACGTACGGCTCCAGCTCGGCGTCCATCGCCCGCTCCCAGGCCCGGTCCTGGAAGCCGGAGCCGATCAGCAGGATGGCCCGCGCCCGCTGGGCCCGCAGCATCGAGACGTACGCGATCTCCCGTGCCGGCTCCCGGAAGGTGGAGGCGAGCATCACCAGCAGATCCTGCTCGGCGGCCGCCCGCATCACCCCGCTCGCGATGCCCGCGAAGTACGGGTCGCCCACGTCGTGGCAGATCAGCCCCACCGTACGGTTGCCCTCGGCGCTGGCGAGGGCCTGGGCATGGGCGTTGGGGATGTAGCCGAGGAGATCGGCCGCCGCGCGCACCCGGCCGCGCAGATCGTCGCGGACCCGGGTGGTGCCGTTGAGGGCCCGGGACGCGGTGGCGAGCGACACGCCGGCCTCGCGCGCCACCGCGTCGAGCGTCACATGGGCGGCGGGCGCCCGTCGTCGTGTCTCGGGGTGGACCGGTGTTTCCCGTTCACTCAACTCGACCCCCAGGGGTGCGGTGGTGGCAGGGCCCCGAAACTTCGGGACGACCTCTTGACCGTGCGCGGGAGCAGTCATTAGCGTGGCGGCACCTTACCAGAAAGCGCTTTCTGAAAGCGCCTTCACGGACCGGTCCGCAGCATCGCAGCATTGCCCAGCTCTCCACAACTGCCCCCGAAGTTCAGGGAGTTCACCGTGAGCCAGAGCGCGCTCAGCAAGCGCCCCGCCGATGTGGCGGGGGTCGCCCGCAGGGCCGGTCCCACGACCGGGGAGCGACTCGCCCGCGCGGCGGAACAGAGCTGGCGGCCCCTCGCCCTGCTGCTGGCCGCCCTGGTGGCCTGGTGGGCGATCGCGGCCGCCGAGCTCATCGAGGCCTACCTCGTGCCGTCGCCCGGTGCGACGCTCGACGTCCTGACCTCGAAGGCCGGTTACCTCTGGCAGCACACCTGGGTGACGACGTACGAGACGCTTCTCGGCTTCGCCATCGCGGTCGTCGTCGGGGTGCTGGCCGCGGTCGTGATGGTCTACTCCTCGACGGTCGAGCGCACGCTCTACCCGATCCTGCTCTTCGCCCAGGTCGTGCCGAAGATCGCCATCGCCCCGCTTTTCGTGGTGTGGCTCGGGTTCGGCATCGCGCCCAAGATCCTCATCGCCGTGCTCATCGCCTTCTTCCCCGTGGTGATCTCGATGGTCACCGGGCTCAAGGCCGTCGACCCGGAGATGCTCCAACTGTCCGCCACGATGGGGGCGAAGCCCTGGCAGACCTTCGTGAAGATCCGCTTCCCGGCGTCCCTGCCGCATCTGTTCTCCGGACTCAAGGTGGCTGTCACCCTCGCGGTGACCGGTGCGGTCGTCGGCGAGTTCGTCGGAGCGAACGAAGGGCTCGGCTACGTCATCCTCCAGGCCAACGGGAACCTCGACACACCGATGCTCTTCGCGGGGCTGCTGGTGATGTCGCTGATCGGCGTCGTGCTGTTCGTCGTCGTCGAGATCGCCGAGAAGCTGCTCCTGCCGTGGCACGCCAGCCGCCGGGACACCTCGGCCACCACCACGTTCTGAACCACGCACCGACCTCCTCGTGAGAAGGGCCAGCCCATGCATGCGCGCAGACTCCTGATCGGTGTCGTCCCCCTCGTCCTGGTGGCCACCGCCTGCGGCGGCGAGGACGCGTCGACCAGCACCAGTGACTCCGGCAAGAAGCTGGACAAGGTCACGCTGACGCTCAACTGGTATCCGTACGGCGAACACGCGCCGTTCTACTACGGCAAGCAGCAGAAGATCTTCGAGAAGCACGGCATCGACCTGGACATCCGGGCGGGCCAGGGTTCCCAGAAGACGGTCCAGGCGACGGCCGCCGGGCAGAGCGACTTCGGCTGGGCGGACACCCCGGCCCTGCTCGCGGGCGTCGACCAGGGGGTGAAGGTGAAGAGCCTCGGCGTCTTCCTCCAGACGACCCCGGCCTCCGTGCAGTCCTTCGACGCGAAGGGCATCGAGGGGCCCGGTGACCTGAAGGGGCGGACGATCGCCGGGACGGCCGGGGACGCGCTGTCCAAGACCTTCCCGATCTTCCTGAAGAAGAACGGCATCGGGGAGTCCGATGTCACCGTCCAGAACACCGACCCGGCGGGCAAGATCGCCGCGGTGATCTCCGGAAAGACCGACGGCCTCCTCGGCTATGCGAGCGACCAGGGCCCGACCATGCAGGACAAGGCCAAGAAGCCGGTCTCCTACCTCCGCTTCTCCGAGCACGGCCTGAACTTCTACTCCAACGGGCTGCTCGCCGGACAGCGGATCCTCGCCTCGAAGCCGGCGGTGGCGGAGCGCATGGTGAAGGCGGTCAGCGAGGCCTGGGCGGCTGCCGCGAAGGCACCCGAGCCGGCGGTGGCGGCCATGGAGGGAGCCTCGGAGCAACTGCCGCCGAAGACCGTGCTGTCCGAGCAGTTCGCGACGACGCTGACCCTGCTCCACACGGCGTCGACCGAGGGCAAGGCGCCCGGCGTCAACACCGAGGCGGACTGGCAGCAGACCATCGACGTGTTCGCCGAGGCCGGCATGGTCACCGAGCCGAAGGCCGTCGGTGAGTACTGGGACACGAAGACGGCGCTGAAGGGATGACGATGCCGAAGCAGCAGACGACCCCGCGCACCCCGGCCGCCGCGGGCGCGGGGCCGGCGGCCGGAGTCCGGCTCGCGGACGTGGCGGTCCGCTTCCGCAGCAAGAAGCGCGATGTCACCGCGCTCAGCGATGTCTCGCTGGACGTCGCGCCGGGGGAGTTCGTCGCCATCGTCGGGCCGTCCGGATGCGGCAAGTCCACCCTCCTCAAGCTGGTGGCCGGCCTGCTCACCGCCTCCTCGGGGGATGTCCTGCTCGGTGGCGAGCGCGTCACCGGCCCCCGGCACGACATCGGATACGTCTTCCAGCGCGCGGCCCTGCTGGAGTGGCGCTCGGCGCTGCGCAACATCCTGCTCCAGGCCGAGATCCGCCGCATGGAACCGGCCGTGGCGCGCGCCCGGGCCGACGAGCTGATCCGGATGACCGGACTGGGCGGGTTCGAGGACGCCTACCCGCACGAGCTCTCCGGTGGTATGCAGCAACGCGTCGCGCTCTGCCGGGCGTTGCTGCACGAACCGCCGGTCCTCCTGATGGACGAGCCCTTCGGCGCGCTGGACGCCCTCACCCGCGAGCAGATGAACACCGAGCTGAACCGCATCTGGCGCACCACCGGCACCACGGTCCTGCTGGTCACCCACTCCATCTCCGAGGCCGTCTACCTGGCCGACCGGGTGGTGGTGATGAGCCCGCGCCCCGGCACCGTCACGGAGATCATCGAGGTGGGCCTGCCCGCCGATCGCGACTACAGCGAGACGCTGGGCCGCCCGGAGTTCCGGGCGGCGGCGGCGCACATCCGCGATCTGCTGGGGGCCGTGTCCGCGCACGACTGAGGGCGATGGGGAAAGGGGCGCCGGTCCCGGGCAGGGTTTCCTGCCCGGGACCTTCGCGTTAAGGGGTCTAACGAAAGCTGTTGCGATCAGCGCTCTCGATAGTTATGGTCTCTAACAGAAGCGAGCACATAAAACCTGCGTGCTCCCGCTTCCCTCGCTGCCTCCGCCCGAAGGGACCTGCCATGACCGCCCTCCAGCCCCTCCACACCGTCCTCGGCTCCGGACCCGCCGGTACCGCCCTCGCCCGCGAGCTGGTCCGCCGGGGCCACCCCGTACGGCTGGTCGACCGTTCGGGGAATGGCCCCGGGCTCGAAGGCGTCGAGCGGTACGCCGCCGATGTCGCCACCGCCGACGGCGCCCGCGACGCCGTGGCCGGGGCCGCCGTCGTGTACCACTGCGTCAATGTCGGCTACCACCTCCAGGTGGAGGTGATGCCGAAGATCCAGGAGGCGGTCCTCGAAGCCGCCGAGGCAAGGGGCGCACGGCTCGTCGTCCTCGACACGCTCTACCCGTACGGGGAGACGCACGGCGCGGTGATGACCGAGGACTCCCCGTGGAACGCCACCACCCGCAAGGGCCGGATGCGGGCCGAGCTGGACGCCCGCTATCTCGCCGCCCACCGCGAGGGCCGGCTCCCCGTCGTCCTCGGGCGCTCCGCCGACTTCGTCGGGCCCGGGGTCCTCAACTCCACCCTGGGCGGGGCGGTCTTCCCGGCCGCGCTCACCGGGCAGCCCGTGCCCGCGCTCGGCGACATCGACCTGCCGCACAGCTACACGTACATCGAGGACGTCGCGGCCGGCCTCGCCACCCTCGGCGAGAATCCGGACGCCGACGGCCGCGTCTGGCACCTGCCCACCGCGCCGGCCCGCACCACCCGGGAGATCCTGTCGCTCATCGAGCAACGCACCGGCCGGCCCGTCGACGTGACCGTCGTCGCTGAACCCCGCCCCTTCGGCCCGTTCGACGAGACCTTCATGGCGGAGTACGCCGAGATGTTCTACCAGCACACCGAACCGCAGATCCTCGACTCCTCCGCCGTCGAGAAGGCCTACGGACTCACCCCCACCCCGCTGGAGACGGCACTGGACGCCACCCTCGCCTGGTACGGGGAGTTCCTCGCCGCCCACAGCTGAGACGCGGTACGGCCCCGGGCGCCGTACCGCACAGCCGGGGCCGGACCACCGCTGGAGCAGCTCAGTAGCGCAGCCGGGACAGATACCGGTAACCGGCCCGCGCCGAGGCGAACGGATCAGCCGGGGCGTCGTGCTCCACCAGCCACTGCTTCACCCCGCCCTGCCGTGCTGTGTCGAACATCGCCGGGAAGTCGAGGATCCCCGACCCGACGTCCGCGAAGTCCCCGTTGGGCGCCATGTCCTTCACATGGAGTGCGGGGAAGCGCCCCCGGTGCCGGACGAACAGTTCGCCCGGGTCGGAGGAGCCGCCGTCGGCCGCCCAGTACAGATCCAGCTCGAAGCCGACCAGCTCCGGATCGGTCTCGTTCAGCAGGATGTCGTACAGGCTGACACCGTCCACCACCTCATGGTCGCTGCCGTGATTGTGGTAGAGCAGCTTGAGCCCCGATTCCCGGGCGGCCAGGCCCACCCGGTTGAACTGCCGTGCCACCTCCCGGTATCCGTCCGGCGAGTGCAGCGAACCGGGCAGGCTCGGCACCACGATCCACTGACCGCCGAGTGTGTGAACGTCCTCCAGCGCCTGCGCCAGGCCGGAGCCGGTCACGACGTCGTAGCCGACATGCTCCAGCACCGCCTTGAGCCGGGTCCGGTCCAGCATCTGCCGGATCGCGGCGGGGGAGTTGCCATGCCGGCCGCTCACGCCGACCGTCGCGTACCCGATCTCCGCGAGCTGCTCCAGCGTCCCCGCGAAGTCCGCCGCCAGCGGCGTCCGCATCGTGTACAGGTGCATGCCGATTCCCGACGGCGGGATCCGGCGGCAGCCCCGCCGTCCGGCCGCGGCGGCCGGGACCGAGCCCAGCCCGACGGCTGCCGCCGCCCCCAACGCCGTACCGAGAAAGGCTCTTCGGGCTCCGTTCGCGTGCTTCGTTCCCACGGGACTCCTCACTTCACATCGATGCGGACGGCGCCGGTGGTCGTGTCGCCCTTGTCGTCGGTGACCGTCAGGCGCGCGGTGTATGCGCCCTTGCGGTCGTAGGTGTGCGTCGCCGTCGGGCCCTCGGTCCCGGTCGGCTTCACGTTGTCGCCGAAGTCCCAGTGGTACGAGGCGATCGTGCGGCCCTGGGTGGGCTTGACCGTGCTGCTCAGCGACACGGCGAGGGGCGCGGTGCCGGACGCGGGCCCGGCCTTCACCGTCACCTTGGTCCCGGCCTTCTTCTCCACGCCCGGTCCGTTGAAGTGCAGCCAGTCGACCGAGAGCAGATCGGCCTTGCCGGGAGCCCAGTCCGGATTGGTGAAGACGGCGTACAACGTGGTCGTGGAGCCTGGGTTCTTGAGCTTCGTCGTCGGAGAGACCAGCTTCTCGTAGCCGCCGGTGTTCGGGATCTTCACCGAGCCGACCAGCTCGCCGGTGGGGGAACCGGCCCGGAACTCGACCATCCCGCCGAGCCCGCCGGAGGACGCGCCGACCGTCACCGACGCGACGCCTGCGAGGTTCACCGGTTCAAAGGCGACCCAGTCGCCGTCCTCGATCTCGATCAGCCGCTTCCCGCCGGACGCGTCGGCCCGACTCCCGATGTCCGCACCGCCGTTGGCACCACCGCTCGCCGTGCGGTGCTCGGCCTCACGGAAGGAGGTGCGCAGCGTCAGCGAGGTGGAGCCGGTCAGCGCCGGGGCGTCCGGGGCTCCCTGGTCCTCGTACTGGGCGGTGATCCCGTAGTAGAGGTTCTGCCCCGGGCCGTGGCTGTCCCCGGCGTCCGTGACGATCTCCCCGGTGCAGCCGGTGTAGTTGTCCAGCGGATGCAGATGGGTGTCATGACCGAGCTGCGACTGCACCACGACCCGCGAACAGTCGATCGCACCGGCTTCGTCGTCCTCCGCGTCGGTCACCTTCACCGTGAAGGGGATCGTGTCCCCGAAGCTGAACATCCCGCCCTCCGGCGGCTGTTGGATCGTCACCTCGGGCCGGGTGTTGCCCACCGTGATGTCCTGCACCGCGAGCGCCGTCAGCTCGTCGGGGCCGGTCACGGTGAGCCGCGCGGTGTGCAGCCCCTTCGCGGTGTACGTGTGCGAGGGGGCTGCCTCGGTCGAGTCCGTGGTGCCGTCGCCGTCGAAGTCCCACGCGTAGGCGACCGGTTGATCGCCGGGCAGTCCGGAACCCTCGCTGGAGAACTCCACCGTCAGCGGGTCGGGCCCGCTGTCCCGGTCGACGGAGATCTTGGCGTCGGGCAGCCGGCCGTCGCCCACGTAGTCGATCCGGTAGATCCCCGCGCCCTCGTTGCTCCCGCCCCGGCCGGTACCACTGCCGAGACCGAAGTCGATGACGTACAGCGCCCCGTCGGGACCGAAGTCGGCGTCGAAGGGCTGGTTCCACTCCATGTCCTCGAAGATGCCGTTGACCGACTGGAGGTCGCCCGCCTTCACCGGGCCGAACCGGGGGTCGGTGAACGTCTGGTCCTCGCTCTGGTACGAGAACGTCTTGAACCAGCGGCGGGTCAGCTCGTAGTTGAACGCCTTCCCCTCGAAGTACTCGGGGAACTTGGTGCGGTAGGTGTTGTCCGGGTCGTAGTCGTACACCGGACCGCCCATCGGACCCCCGCCCCCGGTGCCCACCTCGGGGAACTCGGCCGACGCGGAGTACGCGTACCAGACCGTGGCGGGCTGGGCCGGCGGCAGCTCCCGCAGCCCGGTGTTGTTCGGCGAGTCGTTGACGAGCGCCCCGCAGTCGAACTTCGGGCCGGACGTCTTCGTCGCGAAGTCGTAGTCGTTGAACGGGGTGTTGTCGCCGATGCAGTACGGCCAGCCGAAGTTGCCCGCCTTCGTGATACGGGTGTACTCGACCGTGCCCTCCGGCCCCCGGTCCGCCCTCGCCTCTCGGGCGTCGGGGCCGTAGTCCGCGACCATCAGGGCCCCGCTGATCGGATCGGTGGTGATCCGGAACGGGTTGCGCATCCCCATCGCGTAGATCTCGGGCCGGGTCTTCTCCGTACCCGGGGCGAAGAGGTTCCCCTCGGGGACGGAGTACGTCCCGTCGTCCTCGGGGGTGATCCGCAGGACCTTGCCCCGCAGGTCGTCGGTGTTGCCGGCGGTCATCTGCGCGTCCCAGGCGCGCCGGCCCTCGACCTCGTCGATCGGCGTGAAGCCGTCCGAGGCGAACGGGTCGGTGTTGTCGCCGGTCGCCGCGTAGAGGTTGCCGTCCTTGTCGAAGGTGAGCGACCCGGCCATGTGCGAGTTGGCCCGTCCCTCGCCGCGCAGCGTCGGCACGGTCAGCAGCCGCTTCTCGGAGGCCGGGTCGACGGTGTTGCCGTCGGCGGTGAAGCGGGACAGGTTCAGCCGCTTCTCGACCTTGTCGGAGTAGAGCAGATACAGCCAGTTGTTCTCGGCGAAGCCGGGATCGAGGGTGAGGCCCAGCAGTCCGTCCGACTGGCTGGTCATCTCCGGGGTGTACGCGAAGTCCAGCGCGGTGGAGACCTTCATCGTCTCCTGGTCGATCACCTTCAGCTTCCCGGTCCGCTGGGCGAAGAACACCCGGCGGTCGGGGGCGACGGCCAGCTCGAACGGGTCGGCCAGATCGCTCGTGGCCAGCGGGGTCCGCTGGAACGATCCGGTGCGCGTCGCGGTGCAGTCGCCCTCCGCCGCGCCGGCCGCCCACTGGATGCCGCCGAGCAGGTGCTGGACGAACGCCTCCTCCTGGAAGGCCGCCTTGTCGTGCCCGCCCGCCGTGAACCAGGACCGGCCCCCGTCGTAGTTCTGGCACCAGGAGAACGGGTGGTCGACCCCCTCGTCGAGACCGTCGATGCCGTCGCGCACCTTGATCTGCGCGAGCGTGTGCACCTTGGACGTGGGATTGGTGCGCCAGTTGTACCACTCCTCCTGGCGCTCCCAGAGGTCGGGAAGGTGCTGAGTCGAAGGGTGCGCGTGGTCGAGGACCTTGATCCGGCCGGTCTGCGGGGTGGGGTGCTTGTCGAAGATCGCGCCGACCAGGCCTTCGTACCACTCCCAGTCCCGTTCACTGGCGGACGCGGAGTGCAGCCCGACCCAGCCGCCGCCCGCCCGGATGTACCGCTGGAGCGCGGCCCGCTCCTCCGCGTTCAGCAAGTCACCCGTCTCCGGTGTGGAGTTGGTGTTGTTGAAGACGACCGCCTGGAAGCGGCCGAGGTCCGCGTCGTTGAAGACCGAGGAGTCGGCGGTGGCTTCCACCGCGAAACCGTGCTCGGCCCCGAGCTTCTCGACGGCCTCGACGCCCGCCGGGATCGAGGGGTGGTCGGAGTTGGTGACCTCGGAGTAGACGAGCACCCGGTACGCGTCGGCTGCCTGCGCGCCGGTCGGCGACGCGACCAGCAGGGCGAGGACCAGCGCCAGGAGCGAGGTGACGGCGATGAGGGGGACGGGCCGCCGGGGGATCGGCCGACGTGGCCGGCCCGGCGTAACGAACGGCGTCTCATGGGGCGCTCCCTGTGCGGTAGAAGCCGACTGTGGGGTGTATAGAAAGCGCTTTCTGAAGTACGCCGTTCAGAGTAGGTTCAGCTCTCGGACGCGGTCAATGGGTCTGCAGGGCCCACTGCGCCGGGCGAGGCTCGGGGCGTGGGGTCGCGGTCATGGGGTCCGGCGCGGGGCGTTGGACGCGACGCCGGCCGCGGGTGGATGTCGGTCCCGGGCGTTACGGTCGAATCCCGGCAGCCCACGGCCGGGCCCTCGAAACGGAGTCCGGGATGACCGCCGACGCCACGATCACCGCCGCCGACGTCCGCTCGGCCGCGCTCTCCCTGCCCGACACCACCGAGAAGCTCGCCTGGGGGCAGCCCACCTTCCGGGTGGCGGGCAAGATCTTCGCCTCGCTCGGCGACGACGAGACGTCGATGGGCGTGAAGTGCCCCCGGGAGGACCGTGCCGAGCTGATCGCCGCGGAGCCGGAGAAGTTCTTCATCCGTGTGGGGCACGACGACCACTACGCGTGGATGCGCGTCCGGCTGGCGGCGCTGGAGGACAGGGGCGAGCTGGCCGCCATCCTCGCCGACTCCTGGCGGCAGGTCGCCCCGCGCCGGCTGGCGGCGGCGCATCCGGAGCTGGCCGCCCCGGGGTCGGACGCGCCGGGGGAGTGAGGCGGCCGATCGCGGCGGCAGGCCGTCGAAGTCTCCCCCGGGGACATGCGGCCGGTCAGGGGCGCAGGAATCCGCTGATCCGCTCCCTCAGGCCCTGCGGGTCCAGTCCGTGGGCCGTGAGGTGCTCCTCCATGTGCCCGTACCGCCGCAGCTCGGCGCGGCCCACGCCCAGTCCGAGCACCCGGTGGGGGAGATCCATGAGCGCCTCGCCCGCGGTGGCGGAGGAGGTGCCCGCGAGATACGGCTCCACGATCACCACGTCCGCGGTCGTGGCCGCTCCGGCGGCCCGCCGCACCCCTTCCGCGTCGAAGGGCCGCACCGTCGTCGCGTACAGCACGGTGACGTCCAGCCCTTCGGTGGCGGCGAGGACGTTGTCGAGCATGGGGCCGACGGCGATCACGGTCCCGCGCCGCCCCTCGCGCACCACGGAGAACCCGGAACCACCGCTCACCGGCCGCGCCTCGCGGTTCTCCTGGAGCGAAAGGCGTACGTACACCCGGTCGTCGCCGGTGACCGCCTCCCGCAGCAGGGCCTCGGCCTCGTCCGGATGGCCCGGCACGTGCACCGTCCAGCCGTCCAGCGTGTCGAGCAGGGCGACATCGCCGGGTGCCATATGGGTGAAGCCTCCGGCCGGCCAGTCGTACGAGCCGGCGGCGCTCACCAGGATGCCGCCGACGTCCTGGTGCCCGAAGTCCAGCTTGACCTGCTCGAACGGTCGCTCGACCAGGAAGCTGGCGAAGGTGTGCACGATCGGCCGCATGCCCGTCAGCGCCATGCCGGCACCGGCTCCGACCAGCAGTTGTTCCCGGATGCCCACGTTGATCACCCGGTCCGGGTGGGTGCGCCGGGCGGGGGCGAAGCCGTCGGCGCTGATGTCGGCGAGCACGACGGCCAGCCGTGGCTCCTCGTCCAGGAGCCGCGATGCGGTGCTGATGAATCGGTCACGCATGGTGTCCATGAAGGGTCCCTCCCGGGTTCTCGGTCCGCTGCGGTCAGTTCTTGGGTTCGACGCGGGCGACGACGGCCAGCGGTCTGCCCGGATGGGGCGTGGTGAACGCCTCGTACAGGGCTTCGTGGTCGCGGCCGTCCACGGTCACCGCGTCCCATCCGGCGGACGCGAAGCGGGAGGCGATCCCGCCGGGCCAGCCGTGGGTGGCGGACGCGTTGTCGATCACGAGGGTGTGCAGCTGTTCGAGTCCGGCGGGGCCCGCGTGGGCGATGGCCTCGTGGTTGCTGCCCTCGTCCAGCTCGGCGTCGCCGATCAGGACCCAGACCCGGGGATCGGTGAGGCCCTGGGCGCGCAGTCCCAGCACCGTTCCGACGGCGAGCGGCAGCCCGTGCCCCAGGGACCCGCTGCCGATCTCCGCCCCCGGCACCAGCAGCCGGTCGGGGTGGTGGCCGAGCGGTGACTCGTACGACCCGAAGCCGGGAAGCAAGGCCTGGTCGAAGAAGCCGTGCGCGGCGAGGACGGCGTAGTAGGCCATCGGCCCGTGCCCCTTGGACAGCAGGAAGCGGTCCCGCCCGGGATCGTCGACCGTGTCCGGGGCGACCCGGAGCACCCGGTCGTAGAGGACCCACAGGGCGTCGAGCGTGGAGTGGGCGGCGGGGGCGTGCTTCTCCGCACCGGTCATCAGGGCGATGAGACGGGGCAGATCCCGGAAGTCGGGCGCGGGTGCGGCGTGGCGGTCGGGGGCCGGTGCGGCTGTCGTGTTCGTCATGACCCCGAGCGTTCAACATTAACCATGGTTGAGGTCAAGAGGAGAATGGTGTTGGTGACCACCTGCCGGAGTGCGGTATTGTTCTCATGCGCGTTCGGCCGGGGGAAACCCCAGGTCAGACGGGCAACGGGACGTGGCGCAGCTTGGTAGCGCACTTGACTGGGGGTCAAGGGGTCGCAGGTTCAAATCCTGTCGTCCCGACTGGAGACAGTCGTGGATCAAGGGCCGGTTTCGGAGCAATCCGAAACCGGCCCTTGATCGTTTTGGGGACCGGTTGGGCGGCTGATCAGGGGGCGGGTGCCGATGATGTTCGGTTACGGGGACGAGTGGTGGGCGCTGCTGGTCGTCCCGGTGTTCCTGTGGGTCCCCTTCGGGCCGCTCGTCATGGCAGGCATGGGAGTGTGGTGCGCACTGCGGCCCGGTCTATGGCCGCGGCTGTGGTCGGTCCTGCTGCCGCTCCTGCCCGTGGCGGTCTCCGCGATCCTGGTGACCCTGCCCACGGACAGCTGGGGCCGGCCCGGCCATACACGTGACGTCGTCCACTACCTCCTGGCGTACGTCGGCGGCCTGACCGTGCTGCCGTGGCTGCTCGGCCATGGCGGCGCACGCCTCACCCGTGCCGTGCGCGCCCGCCGTGACCGGGCCCGATCGGAACCGACGGGCGCACCGGACCTGCCCTGAAGGCCGATGCGCAACGGTGATCACCCGGCGCCCTTCCCCTGGGACAGACGCCGAGGCGCAGAACGCGGTGCCTGTCGCGGACGAGGTACGCCGGTGGGGTGCCGGCCACTCCCCGTTCGCCGGGCAGCCCGGCCTCCTCGTGGGGCTGCTGCGGGAACTGCTCGTCCCGGGGCACCGGCCGTGGTGCGCGAGGAAGCATCGGTCAGAGTGGGGCCCATGTCCACCACCTACACGACCATGCCGTTCCACCTGGAGACCGAGCGTCTGATACTCCGGCCGTGGGCCGAATCCGACGCCGCCGCGTTCGGTGACCTCCTCGCCGAACGCGGCGACGGGAAGCCTCCGGTGGAGCGCGTCCGGACGTCCATCGTGGAGTTTCTCGCCGCGACGGAGACCACCGGGATCGCCCTGCTGCCCATCCAGCGCCGCGAGGAGGGCGACTTCATCGGCTACTGCGGGCTGATCATCGGCCGCACCACCCTGGAGGAGCCCGAGATCGCGTACGAGCTGTTCCGGCACGCGCACGGGCGCGGTTACGCCACCGAGGCGGCCCGTGCCGTACTCGAAGCCGCTGCGGCGACCGGGCGCACGCGGCTCTGGTCGACCGTCGGCACCTGGAACACCCCGTCGCTCCGGGTGCTGGAGAAGCTCGGATTCCAGCGGGATCGCGTCTCCACGGAGGAGAACGGGGAAGTGGCTTGGCTCACAAGGCCGTTGCCGTGAGGCGACGTCGCACACGCCGGGCGTACCCCCGGCGTTTACCGATGCGTCACGGCCCCTTCCGTTCTGTCCGATTCTCTTGGAGCATCCTGTTCGCTTCTGTTCCCCACGCATCCAACTGTTCCTCACACTCCAAGAGGCCCCTCACTCATGGCAGATATGAATCGGCGCCGCTTCTTCCAGATAGCCGGTGCGTCAGCGGGATTCGCCGCCCTTTCCAGCAGCATCAACCGCGCCGCCGCCATCCCCGCCCACCGTGCCTCCGGGACGATCAAGGATGTCGAGCACATCGTCGTCCTGATGCAGGAGAACCGTTCCTTCGACCACTACTTCGGCGCGCTGAAAGGCGTCCGGGGGTTCGGTGACCCGCGGCCCGTGACGCTGCCGAGCGGCAAGTCCGTCTGGCACCAGGCCGATCGGGCGGGCAAGGAGACCCTGCCGTTCCACCCGACCGCCGACGACCTCGGGATGCAGTTCCTCCAAGGCCTCAACCACGACTGGGCGGGCGGCCACCAGGCGTACAACGACGGGCGTTACGACCGTTGGATCCCGGCCAAGACGCCGACGACGATGGCGTACCTGACCCGGGACGACATCCCCTTCCACTACGCGCTCGCCGACCGCTTCACCGTCTGCGACGCCTACCACTGCTCGTTCATCGGGGCCACCGACCCCAACCGCTACTACCTCTGGTCCGGTCACACCGGCAACGACGGCACCGGCGGCGGGCCCGTTCTCGGCAACGAGGAGAAGGGGTACGGCTGGACCACTTACCCCGAGCGGCTGGAGGAGGCCGGGATCTCCTGGAAGATCTACCAGGACATCGGCGACGGACTGGACGGCCCCGGCGGCTGGGGCTGGATCGACGACGCCTACCGGGGCAACTACGGCGACAACTCGCTGCTGTACTTCAACGAGTACCGCAACGCCCAGCCCGGCAACCCGCTGTACGACAAGGCGCGCACGGGGACGAACGTGGCCGCCGGCGACGACTACTTCGACGGGATCGCCGCCGACGTCAAGAACGGGAAGCTGCCGCAGATCTCCTGGGTCGCCGCCCCGGAGGCCTTCACCGAGCACTCCAACTTCCCGTCGAACTACGGTGCCTGGTACATCGCCCGCCTCCTGGACGCTCTGACGTCCGACCCCGAGGTGTGGAGCCGTACCGCCCTGTTCATCACCTACGACGAGAACGACGGCTTCTTCGACCACGTCGTACCGCCCTACCCGCCGACCTCCGCGAACCAGGGCCTGTCCACGGCCGACACCTCCACCGAGGTGTACGCGGGCGGCTCCTCGTACGGCCCCGGCGTCTACGGGCTCGGGCCGCGCGTCCCGATGCTGGTCGTCTCGCCCTGGAGCACCGGCGGTTACGTCTGCTCCGAGACCTTCGACCACACCTCGGTGCTCCGCTTCATGGAGCAGCGCTTCGGGGTGCGCGAGCCGAACATCTCACCGTGGCGGCGGGCCGTCTGCGGTGATCTGACCTCCGCCTTCGACTTCGCGTCCACGGAGCCCGCCCCCGGCGACCTGCCGGACACCGACGCCTACGAGCCGCCGGACCGCGAACGGCACCCGGACTACCGGCCCACCCCGCCCGCCGTCGGCTCGATGCCGAAGCAGGAGCCGGGCAGCCGCCCCACCCGGCCGCTTCCGTACGCCCCGTACGTCGACGGGGCCGTCGACACGGGCACCGGAAAGATCGCGCTCACCTTCAGCCCGGGGACGGCGGCCGGCGCGCAGTTCTACGTCACCTCCGGCAACCGCACCGACGCCCCGTGGACGTACACCGCCGAGGCGGGCAGGACGATCGCGGACGCCTGGAACTCCGCGTACTCCGGCGGCACCCACGACCTCACCGTCCACGGCCCGAACGGTTTCCTCCGTACGTTCAGGAGCCCGGGTGCGACCGCCGGCCCCGAGGTCACCGCCCGGCACAACGACGGGAGCGGCAACCTCGACCTGACCCTCTCCAACCCCGGCAGAACCGAGGTCCGGCTCACGCTCGCCAACGCCGCCGCCTACGGGGGAGCGCAGCAGACGGTCACCGTCCGTCCCGGCGCCACGGTGTCGCGCACGATCGACCTGCGGGCCGGCCGGCGCTGGTACGACGTGTCCGTCACGGCCGAGGGCGACCCCGTCTTCCTGCGCCGCTTCGCCGGCCATGTCGAGACGGGGGCCACCGGGGTCAGCGACCCCGCCACGGTCACCGGCTGAGGACGGGAACGGCGGGGCCCGGACCGGGGAGCGGTCCGGGCCCCGCCGTCGTCCGTTCCGTGCGGGGGTGGTGCGGTGTCCGGGTCAGACCTCGCCGCCGGTGCCGCCTTCGCCGACGGACGCGGCCTTGATCCCGCCCGTGATCTCGTCCAGGACGGACAGCTTCGGCGCGTCCTTGTTGATGTCGAACCCGGACCGGACCACGACGAGCATGTTCTTCGAGACGGGGGAGGGGAACACCAGCGATTCCACGTAACCGTCGTCGCCCTTCTCCGTCACCACCTTCCAGCGCACGACGTACCCCTTGCCGCCCGCCACCGTGACGGCCTCGGACTTCAGCTCCTCGTGCGAGGTGATCTTCCCGTAGCTCTTGCCGCCGTAGGACTCCGTGGCGTTGACGGTGATGTCCTTCTTCGCCGCCTCCTCCGGGGTCCCCGCGGTGAGCTTCATGGCGGCCGCCGGGGCGGAGAACACACCGCCGCGCACACAGGTCTCGGCGGTGTCGCCGGGGCACGCGTGCTCACCCGTCGTCAGTCCGGCGCCGACCGCCCCGGACGTTCCCTTCCACCCCTGGGGCACCGGGAGGCTGATTCCGCCGGCCAGGTCCGTGGCGAAGCCCGGCTCGGTCGGCGGGAGCTGCTGCTCCGGCCCCTGACCTCCGCCGTTCCCCTCGCCGCCCTGGCCACCGTCCTTGTTCCCGCCGTCCGGTGCGCCCGGCAGTTCGGGGGCGGTGGACGGCGAGGAGGCCGCGGTGTCCGGCCGGCCGCCGCCGCGGTCCTCTCCCAGCAGGTACACACCGCCCCCGATGGCGGCGAGCACCACCACGCCGACCGTCACACCGACGCCGATGCGCATCCCGCGACGGCGTGCCGCACCGGGCGACGCGCGGACATGGCCGGTCCACTGCGCTCCGTCCCACCAGCGTTCCTGGGCGGGGCCTTTGCCTGAGTGCCCGGGGTCTGGATACCAGCCGGGCGGGGTCATCTGGGTCACGGGGGCACCTTATGCGGATCGGGTGAGAATCACATGAACCGACCGCGCGCGCTCGCCCGGGGCCCGCATGTGCGCACCCACTCGAATACCGCACGCCCGCCCGACCGTCGGCCCGGTCAGGGCTCGATCAGTCCGGCCCTGATCGCGTAGCGGGTGAGTTCCAGCCGGTCCCTGAGACCGAGCTTCTGGAGCAGATTGGCGCGATGCCGCTCCACCGTCTTGGCGCTGATGACGAGCAGCTCGGCGATCTCCTTCGAGGAGTGCCCCTCGGCGACCAGCTTGAGGATCTCCTCCTCGCGTTCCGTGATGGCCCGTGCCGGCAGGTCCTCGCCGTCCTTCGCCCGGTCGAGGAAGTTGCGGATGAGCGCCGTCACCGCACCCGGGTAGAGGAACGGCTCGTCGCGCATCGCCGCCCGGCAGGCCTCCACCAGGTCCCGGTCCGCGACCGACTTGAGGACGTACCCGGCGGCTCCCGCCTTCAACGCCTCGAAGAAATACTGCTCGTTGTCGTACATCGTCAGCATCAGGATGCGCAGACCCGGCATGACCCGGGAGAGTTCGCGCGCCGCCTGGAGGCCGGTGAGGCGGGGCATCGCGATGTCCAGGACGACCAGGTCGGGCTGTTCGCTGCGGGCCATCTCGATGGCCTCGGCCCCGTCGCCCGCCTCGGCGACGACCGTCAGGTCCGGTTCACCGTCGAGGATCAGCCGGACTCCGCGGCGTACGAGGGCGTGATCGTCCGCCAGCAGGATGCGGGCCGGGGCGGGCGAGCCGCCGACGGGCGTGGCGATGGACGGTGAGGTGGGCATGGTCACTTGCTTCCGTTGCTTCCGTTCGGGACGGGCACATCGAGGCGTACTTCGGTGCCGCCCTGCGGCCCGGGACCGAGGGAGACCTCGGCGCCGATCAGCAGGGCGCGTTCGCGCATACCGCGCAGGCCGGCCCCCTCGGGGGCGTCACCGAGACCGCGGCCGTCGTCGCGGATGAGCAGTTCCACCCCGCCCGGGCCGCGCCGCAGCGAGAGTTCGAGGTGAGTGGCGCGGGCGTGCCGGACCGTGTTGGTGACGGCTTCCTGCGCGATCCGGTAGACGACCAGCTCGGCCTCCGCACCCAACTCCGGCAGGTCTTTTCCCGTCCGACGGCGGATCGTCAGCCCGTCCGGCGTCGGGGTCTCGGTGATCAGCGCCGTCAGCGCGCTCACCAGGCCCAGCTCCTCCAGCACTCCCGGCCGCAGCCGGCGCGCGATCCGGCGGATCTCGTCGAGCGATCCCCGGGTGATCTCCTGGACCTGCCGCAACTCCCCGCGCAGCGGCTCCGGGGCGTGGTCGGCGACCCGCTTCAGCTCCAGCAGGACGGCGGTCAGCGTCTGCCCGACCTCGTCGTGCAGCTCCTGCGCCACGCGGCGGCGCTCGGCCTCCTGGGCGGAGAGAGCACGGGCACTGCTGGTGGCGCGCTCGGCCTCCAGCCGGTCCAGCATCGTGTTGAACGTCTCGATCAGCGCGGCGATCTCCCCGTGCCCCGCGACCTCGGGGCGTGGGCTCGGGCGCAGCAGATCGGTGGTCGTCATCGCACGGGTGACCCGTTGGAGCGGGAAGAGGCCGAGCCGGAGCAGGGCCGCGTTCGCCGCGAGCATGAACGCGATGCCGCCGGTCAGGATCATGGCCTCGGTCAGCAGGACCGGGGTCGAGACGGTGATCGGCCCGAGCAGCAGCAGGGCGCCGGCCGCCACCAGCACGGCGGCGTTGAGCAGGAAGATCCGCCAGAACAGGGACAAGGTCGAACGGCTCCTTCAAAGGGTCGGGTCGTACGGTCGCGCCGACAGCCTCCACTATCGCCGTTGCGGCGGGGGCGGATGCGGCGGCCCGGCCACGGTGCCTGCCGTGACCCGGCGATGCCGGCGGACGGGTAGGCCGTCGGTCGCCCTCGGCCGGGCATCCGTCCCCGTCTGCATGGTGCGCACCCCCGGATATGGGTGCTGTCCCTGATGGCCCTCGGAGGCCCTTCCCGACGACCATGACGTCCAGGGCCCCGGGGGCCCTGCCCCGTGCCGCACCGCGGGGACCGGGTCCGTGAGGAGCCGAGAGGTTTCCGTACCGGGAGGGAGACACCATGCCCACGTACGACGAGCGGCTGCGCGATCTGGAGGAGCGGCTGCGGCACGACGATCCCGGGTTCGCCGAGGCGATGTCCGGCGGGACCCCGCGCTCCCCGCGTGAGTACCGCCGCCGCAACGCCTGGCTGTGGCTCGCCGTCGGGCTCGCCGCCCTGGGCATGGGCATCGCCATGGGCCACGGTCTCCTCATCGCCGCGGGCCTGGTCGTGTCCGGAGCGGCGGCCCACCTCTTCGACCCGCAGCGCGGGCGCCTGCACGGGCGGGACATCCCCGGTACGCGATAGCGAGCCCTCTGCCCTCAGCCCCCGGGGCCTTGGCTCCCGGCTCTGTGGTCCGACCACATGCTCCGTGTGACATAGGCTGCATGTCCGGATCCGGCCGAGGCAGGGAGTGACGGATGCCCGTCGAATGGCAGCCCGTGCAGCAGTCCCGCACCCATGAGCTCGTGCTCCGCAGCATCGAGGAACGGGTCTTCGCCGGAGAGCTCCGGGCCGGTGACCGGCTGCCGCCCGAACGGGAACTGGCCCCGGTTCTCGGCGTCAGCCGCTCGGCCCTGCGCGAGGCGCTGCGGGTGCTGGAGACCATCGGCGTCCTGGTGGCCCAGCCCGGCCGGGGCCCCGACGCGGGGGCCCGGATCGTGCGCAACCCGGACGACGCCCTGGGCCGGCTGCTCCGCCTGCACTTCGCCCTCGGCAGCTACAGCCTCCACGACGTTCTGGAGGCCCGGGTGGTCCTGGAGCGGTCCAGCTTCGAGGGCGCCGCCTGCCACGCGCCGGACGAGGACCTCGACGATGCCGAGGAGTTGGTGGCGGGCATGGCGGAACCGGGGATCGGCGTGAGCGCCTTCAACGATCTGGACACCCGCTTCCATGTGCTCATCGCCCGCAGCTCCGGCAATGCCCTGACGTCCACCCTGACCTCTGCCGTACGCGAGTCCGTGCGGCCGCTGATCCTGCGTGCTCTGGAGGCGGCCGAGGACTGGCCGGCCACCGCACGTGCCCTCAACGCCGAACACCGGACGCTTCTCACCCTCGTACGGGAGGGGAGCGGCCCGGAGGCCGCCGACCTGGTGGAGTGGCATATCCGAGGGCTGCACGGAACGTTGGTGGAAGACCCCACCGGCCCCACGGGCCCCACCGCCCCTTAGCGGGCCCCAAGCCGCTCGGAGGGCCCGGGGCCGCCCGGCCCCGGCTCCGGACGACTCCTGCCCCTGCCACGCGTCGCTGGACGTTCCCCTCAGCGGCCTGGGCCTAGTATGGTCCGACCATAGAAACCTCATGGTGAAACGCGGCGATCACGCACATCTCACTCACCTCGACCGCCGCGGCGCACCCGACCGGGGAGGCCCCATGCGCATCGGACTCTTCGCCACCTGTCTGGGAGACACGCTCTTCCCCGACGCGGTGAAGGCAACCGCGATCCTGCTCACGCGCCTGGGCCACGAGGTGGTGTTTCCGCCGGGGCAGACCTGCTGCGGGCAGATGCACATCAACACCGGCTACCAGCGTGAACCCGTGCCCCTGGTACGCAACTTCGCGGACGGGTTCGGTGACGCCTCGATCGAGGCGGTGGTGATGCCGTCGGGGTCGTGCGCCGGTTCCGTCCGGCACCAGCACCGGATCGTCGCCGACCGCTACGGGGACGCCGCGCTCCGGGCCGGAGTGGACGCCGTCGCCGCGAAGACGTACGAGCTCTCCGAACTCCTCGTGGACGTCCTCGGCGTCACCGGGGTCGGCGCGTACTTCCCGCACCGGGTGACGTACCACCCCACCTGCCACTCCCTGCGGATGCTCCGTGTCGGCGACAAACCGCTCCGACTCCTGCGCGCGGTCGAGGGCATCGACCTCGTCGAGCTGCCGGGCGCCGACTCCTGCTGCGGCTTCGGCGGCACCTTCGCGCTCAAGAACGCCGGGACGTCCACCGCGATGCTCCACGACAAGACGGACAACATCACGGCCACCGGGGCGGAGGTGTGCACCGCCGGGGACTCCTCCTGCCTGATGCACATCGGTGGCGGGCTCTCCCGGATCCGGTCCGGGACCCGCACCCTGCACCTCGCCCGGATTCTCGCCGCGACCCGCACCACGCCCGACGTCCTGACGGAGGCCTCCGTATGAGCACGTTCCTCGGCATGCCCGCACCGCCGCCCCGCTCCCCGTACGGCACCGGAAACCTCCGCGGCGACCGGGCCTTCCCCCGAGCGGCCCACGACGAACTGGGCAACGAACAGCTCCGCCGCAACCTCGGACGGGCCACCGGCACGATCCGCGCCAAACGCCTGAACGTCACCGGCGAACTCCCCGACTGGGAGGCCCTGCGCGACGCCGGCTCCGCCATCAAGACCGACACCATGAACCGGCTCCCCGAACTGCTCGAACAACTGGAGCGCAAGGTCACCGAGCGCGGCGGCACCGTCCACTGGGCGCGCGACGCCGCCGAGGCCAACGCGACCGTCGCCCGTCTCGTGCGGGCCACAGGCAGCGACGAGGTCATCAAGGTCAAGTCGATGGCCACCCAGGAGACCGGACTCAACGAGCATCTGGAGTCCGTCGGGATCACTCCGTTCGAGACCGATCTCGCCGAACTCATCGTCCAACTCGCCGACGACAAGCCCTCGCACATCCTGGTGCCCGCCATCCACCGCAACCGGGACGAGATCCGGCAGATCTTCCTCGACCACATCCCCGGCATCGACCCGGACCTGGACAACGTCCCCGCCCACCTCGCCGCCGCCGCGCGCGGCTACCTCCGCGAGAAGTTCCTGACCACGAAGGTCGCCGTCTCCGGCGCCAACTTCGGCATCGCCGAGACCGGCACCCTGGCCGTCGTCGAGTCCGAGGGCAACGGCCGCATGTGCCTGACCCTGCCCGACACCCTCATCACCGTCATGGGCATCGAGAAGGTCCTCCCGCGCTACCAGGACCTGGAAGTCTTCCTCCAGCTCCTGCCCCGCTCCTCGACGGGGGAGCGGATGAACCCCTACACCTCGCTGTGGACCGGAGTGACGCCCGGCGACGGACCACAGGACTTCCATCTGGTCCTCCTCGACAACGGGCGCACCGCCGCCCTCGCCGACGCGATCGGACGGGCGGCCCTCAACTGCATCCGCTGCTCCGCCTGCCTGAACGTCTGCCCGGTGTACGAGCGGACCGGCGGCCACGCCTACGGATCGACCTACCCCGGGCCCATCGGCGCCGTTCTCACCCCGCAGCTGGCCGGCATGCACGCGGCGAAGGACGACCCCAACAGCTCCCTGCCGTACGCCTCCAGCCTCTGCGGAGCCTGTTTCGACGCCTGCCCGGTCAAGATCGACATCCCCTCGCTGCTGGTGGAACTGCGCCATCAGTACACCGAACAGACCGGCGTCACCCCGGAGAAGCTGGCGATGAAGGCGGCCGCCGCCGTGATGCGCCGCCCGGGCCTGTACACCGCCGCACAGAAGGCGTCCGCCCTCGGCCGGGTCGCCGCGGGGCGCGACGGGACCATCTCCCGGCTGCCGCCACCGCTGAACGGGTGGAGCGACAGCCGCGACACCGCGGCCCCGCCCCGGGAGACCTTCCGCTCCTGGTTCGCCTCAGACGAGGGCCGGGCCACCCTGCGGGCCGCGGCGAGCGAACGGAACAGCGACCGGACCGGGGAGAACGGCAAGCCGGCCGAACGGAACAGCGACCACAACGAGGAGGACGCGACATGAGCAGCGCCCGCGACACCGTCCTGGGCCGGATCCGCGACGCCCTCGCCCTGGCCCCGGCACCCGCCGCCGTCGTCGTCCCGCGCGCCTACCGGACCGGCCGCACCCTGCCCGACGACGAACGCCTGGCCCTCTTCACCGACCGGCTCCTCGACTACAAGGCGCGCGTGCACCCCTGTCCGGCGGACCGCACCGCCGAGGTCATCGGCGAGGCCCTCCGGGAGCACGGCGCGCACCGCGTCGGCGTGCCGGCCGGCCTGGACGCGCGCTGGCTCACCGCGTACGACGGCGAGGTGCTGGAGGACCACGCAGGCGTCTCTGCCGCCCGACTCGACACCCTGGACGCGGTGGTCACGGCATCGGCCGCCGGCTGCGCCGAGACCGGCACGATCTTTCTGGACGGTTCGCCCGGCCAGGGCCGCCGGGCGCTGTCCCTCGTCCCCGATCTGCACGTGTGCGTCGTCGACCTCACCACCGTCGAGGCAGGCGTACCCGAGGCGGTGGCACGCCTCACGCCGGAGCGGCCGACGACGCTCATCAGCGGGCCGTCCGCCACCTCCGACATCGAGCTGGAGCGGGTGGAGGGCGTCCACGGCCCCCGCACGCTGGTGGTGGTGATCCGCACGGACGCGTAGGGCCCCGGGAGAGCCCCTACCCGTGATCGACCGTCACCGTGTCCCGGCCGAAGGCGATACGCGTGCGCGCCCCGTCCCGCGCCCAGCGCACGGTGACCGTGTCACCGGCGACCTCCACCCGGTCCCCCACCGCGTCCGACGCCTCATCCCACGCCCTGTCCACGGCCTCGTCCGGCAGGGCGGCCTCCGGATCGGCGGTGAGGGAGGCAAGGGCCACCAGAACCGCCGTGCCGGTCACCTCGGCGCCGAGCCGGGGCACAGTCACCCAGCGCGCGAACGCCGTTCCCTGCGGCGCCCGTACGTCCTCGGGCGCTTCCCACCCGTGCAGTCCCCGCAACAGCGAACGCACCGGGCCGTCCGGGTCGGTCGCCCAGCCCGTCAGCTCGGCCCGTGCCCCGTCCGGCGCGCCCAGCACCCGGTGCACCCGCAGTTCGTGGCGGCCCCGCGCCACGGTCACGCTCTCCACCCGCAGCCCCGGGACGGTGGTCGGGCCCGCCGGGAACACCGGCAGATGCCAGGAGGCCGCCCAGCCCCAGCCGTCACCGTGCCCGGACCCCAGCGGACGGATACGCCGCCGGGCGCTGCGCGCCCCGCCGACCGTCACCGACAGATGGTTGTCCGCCGTGTTGTCCGCCGAGGTCGGCCCGGTCACGGTGGAGTAAGCGAGGCGCGCGTAGTGCGGGTCCTCGTCGGCCGCCGACTCGCCCTCGTCCGGGCGGACATGGTCGCTGCCGTGGTTGTGCAGCCGCACCACGCTGTCCGCCCCTGTCGACTGCACCAGAAAGCCCGCCGCCGGAACGGACAGCACCCGGTCGGGGCCCTCGCTCGGAGCCGGCTCCTCCGGCGACGCCCACAAAGGATGCCGGTCCGGGGCCAGGAGAGCCACGAAAGCCTTCGACGCCCAGTAGGGAGAAGCGGGACCGGAATAGGTCTGCAGCGTCGCCGCGTGCGGACCGTGCCATCCGAGGCTCAGCAACCCGTCGTTCCCGACCGCGCCGCGCTCCAGGAAGTACCGCAGAGACCCGCTGACGACGCGCCGGGAAGCCCCCGGGGTGAGCGGGGTGTGCCCGGTCACCGCGCCCAGCCCCACCCCCGCGCTCGCCGCGAAGCGGTAGGTCAGCGAGCGCCCGAAGTGCAGCGGGGCCCCGTCGCCGCCGAACATCAGCGAGAAGGTCTCCAGATGCTCCCGCAACCGCGCCCCGTGGAGCGCCGACTCCTTTTCGTCGCCGGCCAGATGGGCGTCCAGCAGCGGATACAGGTGCAGCGCCCAGCCGTTGTAGTGGTCGAAGGCGCGCCCGTCCCCGTCGGCGTACCACCCGTCGCCCCGGTACCACTGCTCCAGCAGCTCCGACGCCCGCTCCCGGGCCCGGACCGTCTCCGCGTCGGCCCGGCCCACCGACTCCAGGAACCCGGCGACGGTGTAGGGGAAGAGGTACCAGTTGTTGCCCGCCGGAACATGCCGCAGAGCGCCCCGCAGCCACTGCTCCGCCCGGTCCTGTACGCCGGATGTCAGCCGGTCCCACAGCCAGGGCCGGGTGAGCCGCAGGCCGAGGGCCACCGAGGCCGACTCCACCATGGGCTGTCCCTGCACATGGTGGTCGAGGATCAGCGGCCAGGACTCCGCGTCGTCCCGGCCCGGCGTCCGCGTACCGGCGTCGAGCCCGTCCGCGTACCGCCCCAGCAGACCGTTCGGGTCCTCGCCGCCCGCCCCCGCGACCCGGAAACCGGCCGCCAGGAACGTCCGCGCGTATCCCTCCAGGCCGTCGGAGCGGACCCCCGAGTGTGACGGGGGCCCGGGCAGGTCGAGCCGGGCGCCGCCCGGCGTCGCCCACTTCCAGGCGGCCTTCAGCATGCCGTCGGCGGCCGCCTCCCAGTGGGCGCGGGTGTATCCGGTGTACGGGCTCGACGTGCGGTCTTCCGGAGGGAGTCCGAAAAGTTCAGCAGCTGAGGCGTTCATGCGTGAATCCTGATCGACCGATCAAGGAGGGTCAATGGATCGATCAGGGCTGGCCTCAATCGATCAAACGATCAGGATCGGGGCAAGGAGCGGGACAGGAGCCAGGATCAGGGAAGCAGCAGCCAGTCCGTTCCCACGGCGGCCAGCAGTCCCGCTCCCAGGAGCCAGCTGGCCAGTCTGGTGCGGCCGTTCCTGCTCAGCTCGATCATCACGCCGCACAGGATGAGCGCGAGCCCGTAGACGCCCACGACGAGCACCGACGAACGGCTCGCGATGCGCAGCGCGAGCACGACGGCCATCGCGGCCATGCCCAGCGCGGAGAGCACGATCCGCAGGCGCCGGGCCTGACGCGGGGTGAGTCTCGTCCCGCCCTGACCGCCCTGACCGCCCTGACCGCCCTGACCGCCCTGACCGCCCTGACCGCCCTGACCCTCCTGACCGTCCGGTGCGTCGAGCGCGTCGCCATCCGCATCCGCATCCGCATCCGTCTCCCCGTCCGCCGCCTCCCCCTCCGCTTCGGACTTGGCTTCGGCCTCCGCTGCGGTGTCGGTGTCGGTGTCGGTGTCGGCTATCGGCACGTCGGCGTCCCGGCGCTGGTCCTGGTCCTGATCCTGGTCAGAAGTGCTCATGGAGCCGGATCGTAGTAGCTGTACGGACCCCGGGTTCGCAGACCCGGATCTTCCGGTCGCCTGGCCGTTCGCTTGCCCCGCCCCGGCGCCGGCCGTCGGGCTATCTCCGCAGGCGGGGTGCCTCGGCCACCGCGTCCACCGTCGGACCTGCCTCCACTCTGGCCGCCAACTCCCGGGCCCAGTCGAACAGTCCGGTGACCTCGATCCCGTACGGCGCGGTCCCGGCGAAGGGCGCGAGCGCCCCCGCGCCCCTGCGCAGCAGCCGCGCCCCGCCCGCGGTGTTGCCCCGTGCGGAATGGGTCAGCCCCACCGCGAGCTGGGCCAGCCCCCGCCAGAGCTCGCGTTCGTCCTCCGGCCCTGACTTCCAGGCGTCCTCGAAGACCTCGTGCGCATGGAACGGCATCCCCGCGTCCAGCAGCCGCTGCGCCTCCGCCAGCGTCTCCGGAGGCGTGCGGACGATCCCCTCCGGCTGCCGTTCGACGCCAGGTGCCCCGTAAGGCAGGGGACGGCCAAGGCCGTCACGGGGGCGCGCATTGCGCGCCCGGCCCTCGGCATCACGGTCTCTGCGCGTCTCGTTCACTACTCGATTGTGCCCCGCACCTGCAAGGAATCGTGCGAACCCTGTCGACGAGCACCCGCGCACGACTAGGCTCGACCGTCGAGAAGACTGCCTCTGTGGGAAGGGTGGGCATGAAGCCGTCCCGGCCGTTGTACGAACGTGAACCGGAACTCGCCGCCGCTGCCGAGGCGGTGGACGCCCTGTGCGGGGCGCAGGCCGTCGGCGGGCTCCTGGTCTTCAGCGGAGAGGCGGGGCTCGGCAAGACGGCGCTGCTCGCCGAGATCCAGGCGATGGCCGCCGACCGGTGCACCGTGTGGTCCGCCCGGGGCGGCGAGACCGTCACCTCCGTACCGTTCCATGTCGTACGGCAGTTGCTGCAGCCCGCCCTCGACCGGTTCCCGCCCGACGAGACCCGGGCCCTGTTCGGCGACTGGTACGAGATCACCGCCCCGGCCCTGGGTCTCGCCGAGCCGAGCGGTCCGCAGCCCGACCCGCAGGGTGTACGCGACGGCCTGGACTTCGTGGTCGGCCGGCTCGCGTCCCGGCTCAGCCACCGGCCGTTGCTCCTCATCGTGGACGACGCCCACTGGGCGGACGGCGAGTCGCTCGCCTGGCTGGCCTCCTTCACCGCCCGCCTCGGCGAACTGCCCGTCCTGGTGGTGCAGGCCCACCGCCCGCAGGAGCTGGCCGAACGCGACGCCAACTACATCGCCGACCGGGAGGCCGAACGAGGCGGCAGCCAGGGCACGGTGACCCGCGTCGCCCTGCGGGCCCTGACCCCGGACGCCACCGCCGTACTGGTCCGCGCGGGTCTCGGCGATCACGCCGACGACCCGTTCTGCCGCGAGGTGTGGGCCGTCACCGGAGGCAATCCGTACGAGGCGGTCGAGCTGGTCGCCAAGGTCCAGGACCGCGAACTGCCGCCGGTGGAGGAATCGGCGGGCGAACTGCGCGAACTCGGCGCGTCCGCTCGGGGCAGCGGGCTCGTCGCCCGGCTGGAGCGGCTGGGCACGAACGCCAACCGGTTCGCCTGGGCCGCGGCCGTCCTCGGTACCGACATCTCCCAGGAACTGGCCGCCACCCTCGCCGGAATGAGCTCGGCGGAGGCCGCCGACTGCACGGCCCGGCTGCGCGACGCCCGCATCGTCAGCGGCTTCGACCCGCTGGAGTTCGTCCATCCGCTGATCGCGTCCGCCGTCTACCGCTCGATCCCGCCGGCCACCCGCACCGCCATGCACGGGCGCGCCGCCTGGGCGATCACCCGCGCCGGTCTCGGCGCGGCCGCGGCCTCCCGGCACCTGCTGGAGGTCCACCCGGACGACGATCAGGAACTGGTCGCCCAGCTACGGGAAGCCGCCGGCCAGCATCTCGCCGTCGGCGCGCCCGAAGCGGCTCGACGCTGCCTGGAGCGGGCCCTGGAGGAGCCGCCGCGCCCCAAGGACAGGGCGGTCCTCCTCTACGAACTGGGCTGTGCGACGCTGCTGAGCTCCCCGCCCACGACGGTCCAGCACCTGCGCGCCGCCCTCGACATGCCGGGGCTCGACGACGGGCTGCGGGTCGACGCCACCTTCCGGCTCGCCGCCGCGCTCGCCCACAACAACCAGCTCAAGGACGCGGCCCTGTCGCTGGCGGCCGAAGCCGCCCGCACCGGCCCGGGCCCCGGGCTGATGCGGCTCCAGGCGGCGCACTTCATGTGGGAGGGCATGCAGGCCGCCGAGGACGACGGACCGGCCCGCTCCCGGCGGCTCACCCGCAACGCCGACCACCTCAAGGGCCGCGACAACGGGGAGCGGGCGCTGCTCACGCTGCGCGCCTTCGACGCCATGCTGCGAGGCGAGAACGCCCAGCTCATCGTCGACCTCTGCGAACGCGCCCTGGTCGACGGCAGCCCCGCCCGGGGCCTCGGCTGGACCGACTCCGAGTGGGGTTTCGAACTGCCCACCATGGTCGGTATCACCTACACCTTCGTCGACCAGCTGGACCGCGCCGAGAGCCTCTTCGGCGAAGCGGTCCGGGCTTTCGAGATCTCCGGCTGGAGCGGCGCCCACCTGGCGTTCGCCCACACCCTGCTCGGCATGGTCCACCGGCGTCGCGGCCGTCTCGCCGAGGCCGAGGGCTTTCTCCGTGAAGGGCTCCGGCTCGCCGACCGTGTCGGCTCCGGGCTGCCCGTGCACTGGGACGCGGCCTGCCTGCTCATCGACACCCTGCTGGCCCGCGGCCGCACCGACGAGGCCCGCAGGATCGCCGACCGGTACGACTTCGGCCCGCCCTACCCCAGCGCCATGGTGCTGCCCGACGGACCGTGCGTGCGGGGCCGCCTCCTCCTGGCCGAGGGCCGCAAGGAGGAAGCGATCGCCGAGCTCGAAGCGGCGGGCGCCGCACTGGAGCCGCGCGAACGCTTCAACGGCATCTGGGCTCCCTGGGCCGGTGACCTGGCACGCGCCCTGGCCGAGGACGACCCGGCCCGCGCGGCGCATCTCGCCGCCCGCAACCGGGTCCACGCCGAACGCTTCGGCACGCCCACCGCCCTGGGCGAGGCCCTGCGCTGCGTGGCCCTCTTCGCACCCCCGGAGCGCTCCGCGCAGCTGCTCGCCGAGGCGGTGGGCCACCTGGAGAAGTCCTCCTCCGCCTACGAGCACGCCCTCGCCCGGGTCGACTACGGCATCGCGATCGGATCGCACCGGGAGCTGGCCCGCGCCCAGAAGCAGGCCATGGCCTGCGGGGCCGAAGGGCTGGCCGCCCGCGCCCAACAGGCACGCGCGTCGATACGGTCCTCGGAGTGAGGTAATGTTTGTTCTGCGCGGCCACCCGGAGCAACCGGGAGGAAACGCAGCGGGACGTGGCGCAGCTTGGTAGCGCACTTGACTGGGGGTCAAGGGGTCGCAGGTTCAAATCCTGTCGTCCCGACTGGAGACAGTCGTCGATCAGGGGCCGGTTTCGGAGCAATCCGAAACCGGCCCCTGATCATTTTTGGGGACCGCTCGGGGCCAGTGGGAGCGCGGGCGTCCTTGACGGGTCAGCTGAACGCCCGCGGGTGACGGTCCGGTTGGCCAGGACGGCGCCCGTCCGGCAGTGCCGGCTCGGGTCAGGCTGCCGCCGCGGGGGACTTCGGTGGTTCGACCGCGGTGAGACCGCCGTCGACAGGGATGACGGCCCCGTTGATGTACGAGCCGCCGGGACCGGCGAGGAAAGCGATCACCTCGCTGACATCCTCCGGCCGGGCGACCCGGCGCAGCGGGATCAGGGGGATGTACATGTCGAGATATTCGACCGGAGCGCTGGTGTGGACCGGGCCGGGCGCGACCGAGTTGACGCGCACCCCGGACGGCCCGTACTCGGCGGCCCAGGAACGGGTCAGGGCGTTCACCGCTCCCTTGGTGGCGGCGTAAACCGCGTTGTAGGCATCCCCCATCACGGCTGCCCCGCTGCTGACGTTGATCACGCTGCCGCTGCCCCGCTCGGCCATCCTCGGAGCCAGGGCGGCGGTCAGCGCGTAGACCGCCCGTACGTTGCCGTCGAGCATGGCGTCGTACTGCTCGGTGGTGATGTCGGCGCTGAGGCCGAAGCTGGCCCCCGCGGCGTTGTTCACCAGTATGTCCACGTCTCCGGCTTCCCGGACCAGCCGGGCCACGTCCTCCTGGTCGGTCAGGTCGGCGGCGATGAACCGTGCCGTACCGCCGTCGGCCTCGATCCCGGCGACCACCTCGGCGCCGCGCGCGGCGTTGCGGCCGGTCACCACGACGCTCGCACCCCGCGCGGCCAAGGACCGGGCCGTCGCGCGGCCGATGCCGGAGGTGGAACCGGTGATCAGGGCAGTCCTGCCGGTCAGCTCACTCATGTCGCGCTCTCTTTCTCGGGAAGGTGTCCTCGTAACTGCTTCGACCAGCCAAAAATTCCGTACCAACCGATCGGTGCAGAATTACCGTAACACTTGCGGACCGGTCGGTACGGAATTGATATGCTCGAGGGCATGGACACCCAACGCCGCGCGCCGGTCGGACGGCCCAGGGGCTTCGACGCCGACGAGGCTCTTGAGAAGGCGATGCGGGTCTTCTGGCAGAACGGCTACGAGGGTGCGAGCCTGCCCGACCTCACGGAGGCCATGGGGATCAGCCGCACCAGCATGTACGCGGCCTTCGGCAACAAGGAAGAGCTGTTCCGCAGGGCTCTGGCGCGCTACGCCGATGGCCCGGCCTCGTACGGTGCCGACTCGGTCGCCGAGCGGACCGCCCGCGGAGTGGCCGCGGTCTTCCTCCGGGGTGCGGTCCGGAGCAGCACCCTGCCGGGCTACCCGACGGGGTGCCTCAGCCTGCGGGCCTCGTTGATCGGGGGCGAAGGCGGTCAGGCGATCCGCGACCTGCTGGCGGCGTGGCGCGATGAGACCAGCTCCCTGTTGAGCGAGCGCTTCCGGCGTGCGGTCGACGAGGGTGACCTGGCCGCGGGAACCTCCCCGGACCTGCTGGCCAGGTACCTCATGACGATCGGCAACGGCGTCGCGATTCAGGCTGCCGGCGGTGCCGAGCGAGCCGACCTCGAACGGATCGTCGACGCCGTTCTGCAGAGCTGGCCGCCGGACCTCACGCGGCCCGACGAGCCGTAGTCTCCTCACCGCCGGCCGCGCGGGCCGAACGGCACCCGCCTTCGACCTTTTCGCTGCTCGCGGGGCGCGTCGGGCGCGCCCCGCCCGCCCGTCATCCGTCGCGCTGGAGGAGCCGTCCGGAGGGTTCGCCGATGACGCCTCGGCCGGCGATGCGCCGACCACGCAGCCACGTGGACGTCACGACTCCGTGCAGGGTCTTCCCGGCGTAGGCGGTGACGCGGTTGCGGTGTTCCAGCCGGGCGGGGTCGACGGTGAAGGCGGCTTCGGGGTCCAGGACGGCGAAGTCGGCATCGCGACCCGCTTCGATCGCGCCCTTCTTGCTGAGGCGCGCGAGTTCGGCGGGGGCCGTGGACATCCAGCGGGCGACGTCGTCGAGCGTGTGGCCGCGCCCGCGGGCCTCGGTCCAGATGGCGGGCAGGCCGAGCTGGAGGGAGGAGATGCCGCCCCAGGCGGTGCCGAAGTCCGGCGTCTTGAGGTCGGCGGTCGAGGGGGAGTGGTCGCTGACGATGCAGTCGATCGTGCCGTCGGCGAGCCCGGCCCACAGGATGTCCTGGTTGGCGGCCTCGCGGATCGGCGGGCAGCACTTGAACTCGGTGGCCCCGTCCGGGACTTCCTCGGCGGTGAGGGTGAGGAAGTGCGGGCAGGACTCGACGCTGATACGGACGCCCTCGCGCTTCGCGGCGGCGATCAGCGGCAGCGCGTCGGAGGACGACAGGTGCAGGACGTGAACGCGCGCTCCCAGGCGGCGGGCCTGGGTGATGAGGTTCTCGATCGCGGTGTTCTCGGCGTCGCGGGGGCGGGAGGCCAGGAAGTCGGCGTATTTCCGCCCGTTCCTCTGCGGGGCCGCGGTCAAGTGGTGCGGGTCCTCGGCGTGCACGATGAGCAGGCCGCCGAAGTCGGTGATCTCGCCGAGGGAGTTCGCGAGCTGCCGCTGGTCGAGTTCGGGAAACTCGTCCACCCCTGAGGGCGACAGAAAGCACTTGAAGCCGAACACGCCGGCGTCGTGGAGGGGGTGCAGGTCCTTGACGTTGTCGGGCAGGGCGCCGCCCCAGAAGCCGACGTCCACATGGGCTTTCGTTCGGGCGACCTCCTGCTTGACCCGCAGGTTCCCCACCGTCGTCGTCGGAGGGAGCGAGTTGAGCGGCATGTCGACGATCGTCGTGATCCCCCCGGCCGCAGCGGCCCGGGTGGCGGTCCAGAAGCCCTCCCACTCCGTGCGGCCGGGATCGTTCACATGGACGTGGGTGTCGACGAGACCCGGGAGGACGACATGGTCGCCGACGTCCTCCAGGATTGCCGAGGACGGCACTTGGGCGTCGTAGGGGAGGACCGCGTCGATGCTTCCTCCCGCGACGGCGACCGCCGCCGGGCGGGTGCCCTCGGGGGTGACGACGCGGGTCGAACGCAGAACCAGGTGTACGTCGGGCATGGCAGCCCTCTCTCTTTCTCAGTCGTGATGTCTCTGCGGTGGTCCGGGGCGGGTACGGACGGTGTCAGCGGGCGGAGGGCGGCCAGTTGACGATCTTCTTGGGCCGGGGCGGAGCGTAGGTGCGCACCTTCGACGTGGACAGGCCGAGGCGTACGAGGGACTCGGCGACGGTGACCGCGGCGGTGACGCCGTCGACGACGGGGGCCCCGGTCCGTTCGGCGACGCGTTCGGCGAGCCCGGACATGCCTCCGCAGCCCAGACAGATCACTTCCGCCCGGTCCTCCTCGACCGCTCGGCCCGCCTCGTCGGCGATGGCCGCGACGGCGGCCTGCTCGTCCCGTTCGAGATCCAGCACGGCGAGGCCGCTGGCGCGCACCGAGGCGCAGCGCTCGCTCAACCCCGCCGCGTGGAGCCGTTCCTCGATCAGCGGGACGGTGCGGTCGAGGCTGGTGACAACGGAGTAGGTGCGGCCGAGGTACTGCGCCGTGCTCGCGGCGGCCTCGGTGATGTCGACGACCGGGACGTCGAGAAGCTCCTGGAGTCCCTCGCGGCCGTGCTCGCCGTAGCCGGCCTGGATGACGGCGTCGAACGGTTCGCGGTGCGCCCGTACGGTCTCCATCACGGCGATGGCCGCGAGGTAGCTCTCGTAGTTCCCTTCGACGGACTCGGCCCCGAAGAGCGGGGTGAGGGGGACGATCTCCGTGCCGGGCGAGGCGGCGGACGCCGCCTGCTCACCGATCGACGCGGTGATCGACTCGGTGGTGTTGACGTTGACGACAAGGATGCGCATGATCCGGTCTCTCCGCTCGGGGGTCTATTCGGCCGCGACGGCGATGGCTTCACCGTCGACATCGCTCATCGCGGACGTGCGGTCCGCGATGAGGGCGTACAGCGCGGCGGCGAGGACGGCTCCGATGAACCAGGAGAATCCGGCGGCCGGGTGGAAGAACGGGACCAGCGCGATGACGACGGCGACGGTCGCACTGGGGACGAAGGCCCCGATCGCGCGGGGGTTGACCCCGCGGCGGTAGTGGTAGTCGCCCGCCGGGTCCTCGGAGTAGAGCGCGGGCACGTTCACCCGGGACCTGCGCAGGAGCCAGTAGTCGGCCATGATCACACCGAAGAGCGGGCCGAGGAGCGCCCCGAGTCCGCCGAGGAAGTAGTTCACGACGACCGGGCTGTTGTAGAGGTTCCACGGCAGGATGACCAGGCCCGCGACGGCGCTCACGACGCCCGCCCGGCGGAAGTTCAGCCGGCGCGGGAAGAGGTCGATGAGGGCGTAGATCGGCGCCACGAAATTGGCCAGCAGGTTCACGGCGACCGTCAGGGCGATCAGCGCCAGGGAGGCCGTCGCCAGGAGGAACATGTTCGGGATGGTCCGGACGATGTCCGTGGGGCTGGTGATGACGTGTCCGTCGAGCTTGAACTGCGCCCCGCTGAGGACGATCACGATCATCGCGAAGAAGATCATGTTGACCGGGATGCCGATCACGTTGCCCCAGATGATGGAGCCACGGCTCTTGGCGGAGCGGGTGAAGTCACAGAAGTTCAGCACGAACGTCCCGTAGATCACCACCCACAACGCGGCTGCCTGCAAGATCTGCAGCCACATCTCGCCGCCCACCAGCGGAGCGTCGACGGAGACGGAGATCGACCAGTCCGCCCGTACGAACATCCAGACGGCGAGGGCGCACATGGTGATGAGAGTGGTGGGGGCGGCGAACGCCATGTACCGCCGGATCATCTGCATGCCGTAGCTGACGATGAGGAGTTGGAGGGCCCACAGGGCGAGGAAGGTGATCCAGCCGAGGGTCGACTGCCCGAGCACCGCGTTCGCGTCGAGATCGCGCAGTCCGGGGAACATCGCGATGAGCAGGGCGCTCAGCACCGCGGAAGCCAGGTAGGTCTGGATGCCGAACCAGGCGATGGCGACGAGGCCGCGCACCGCGGCCGGTATCTTCGCGCCCCTGATCCCGAAGGCGATCCGGCTCATGACCGGGAACGGGACGCCTGTCTTGTGGCCCATGAAGCCGGAGAGCGTCAGCAGGAGGAAGAGCAGCACCGACGCCAGCAGGAACGCCGCGAGGATCCCCCACACGTTCAGCCCGAGCGCGAAGAGACCGATGGCGAACGCGTAGTTGCCGAGGCTGTGCACGTCATTGGCCCAGAGAGTGAAGACGTTGTACGCGCCCCAGCGGCGCCCCTCGCGTTTCGTCGGGGCGAGATCGTAGGTGTAGAGCGTCGAACTGGTCGCACCGTCGCTCTGCTCGGACGGACGCTCCTCCACTGCTGTCATCGATCGGCCCCTCTGCATCCTCGTCAGGGGTCGCGACGGAGCCCGTCGTGCTGCGCCGGGGGAGGCGGGCGACGGAGAGCCGGGCGACCGGACGTTTGGCTGATTCCACAAAGTGGAAGTTGATTTCCGCGAGAGGAAACGTAGTTTTCGCCAAAGAGCAACGTCAAGGGTTCAGAGGAATCTGCTCGCTCTGCGGACCGGATGATTCCGCCGGCGCCCGCGCCGATGGCCGGACGGATCGTCGAGCCACTCGATGCGGCGCACAACGCGAAGGGCCGGGGTGTCGGCTGCATGCGCCGACACCCCGGCCTTGTGTCTCGGGGAGGGGGAGGGGAGGGGGAGCCCGGTCTCAGGCCAGCAGCTTCGCCTTCGCCTGTTCGTACTCCTCGGCGTTGATCGCGCCCTTGTCCTTGAGCTCGGCGAGTTTCGCCAGGTCGTTCACGTGGCCGCTGCCGCCCGAGCCGCCCTCCGGCCCGGCGGCCCGGCGTACGTAGTCGCGGAACGCGGCCTCGGAGTCCTTGGCCAGCTTCTCGTCGCGCTCGTGCATGCTGCGTCCGCGGACGATGAGGTAGATCAGCACGCCCACATAGGGCAGCAGGATGACGAGGACCAGCCAGCCCGCCTTGGCCCAGCCGTTCAGTGAGTGGTCCCGGAAGAGGTCCGTGATCACCTTGAACAGCAGGAAGAACCACATGACCCACAGGAACAGGTACAGCATGGTCAGGAAGAGGTTCAGCAGCGGGTAATCGTCCATGGGGGCCTACTCCGATCGCACGGATGGTCCCTTATTCATACAGCTGGTCCGATTGGTCCGCATCCGGCGATCCGCAGAACGTGCGCGGGCGGGTGACTGATGCCCAGCTCCGGCCGCCAGGCCGCCAGGATCTGTGCCGAAGGATCGAACAGCGGGGCCGGCAGCTCCTCGGGCGCGGTCCAGCGCCAGGCGCTGATCAGGTGCGGCTCGGTCACCTCGGGGTCGCCGGAGGCGAGCCGTACGAGGGCCGCCATGCTGATCCGGTTGATCCCGCCGATCACGTCGTGGACCATCGCGACGACGTCCACGGACGCCTCGTCGACCACCAGGCCCGTCTCCTCGCGCAGTTCCCGGACGGCCGCCGCGGCGATCGACTCGTGCGTCGCGTCGACCTTCCCGCCCGGCAGCTCCCACGTACCGCTGTGATGCCGGCCCAGCAGCACGCGCCCCCGGCCGTCCTCGACGATCACCCCGACTCCGAGGGCCGCCTGGGCCACGGGCGGGCGGGTGTTGCGGGCGGGCTCGGTGACGGGATCGGCCGACATGGTGCTGGTTCTCCGCTCTCCGGTGCGTGCTCGGGCGTGGGGGGTACGCGTACGGGGACGCGTGCGGACCACCGTAGCGAAACCGTCGCGCCGGGCACGCTCAGATCACCAGGCGCAGCGATCTCTCCGCGATGCCGAGCCGAACGCTCTGGCCCCAGGTCAGCTCCAGCGCGTCGGACTCCATCCCGTCGCCGAAGACCACGAGCCGGTCCGACTCGACGGTCAGCCGCAGTCCCTGCCCGTGCGCCAGCTCGCCCGCCACCCGCGACGTCCCGGTCGCCGGGGACGGCCAGGCCTCGCGCACGAACCACAGGAGGCGCGCGTCGCACGGCGCGGGCAGCGGCAGCGCGCTGCCGCGCTCCAGCCACAGCGAGCGGAGCCAGCCGGTCGCGCCCGTGCCGGTGCCGACCAGCACCCCGGAGGACGCCTGGGCCTCGCCGGGGGCGTTCTCGCCGTCGCCTCCCAGGCGGTAACGGGCCGTCTGGTGACCGGGCGGCCCGAGGTAGATCTCGTTGAGGGCGATGAGGCGCTGCGTGTCGTCGGCGACGGCCTCGACCATGGTCAGTTCCTCGGCTTTGCCGCCGGCCGCCGTCGCGGTGCGCAGCAGGGCCGCCGTGTCGGCATGGCGATGGCGCACCAGGACCCCGGGATTGCGCCCCGGGGCGGAGTCGATGCCCACCACCGGCTGTCCGGCCAGGTACTTCGCGGTGTTGGCGACCAGACCGTCCTGCCCGACCACGACCACCACGTCCTCCGGGGCGAACAGGAAGCGGTCCAGGTCCGCCCGCTCGACCCGGGTCGAGCGCCAGGTGAGCGGTACCGCCGCCGCCACCTCGCGCAGCGCCTGCCGGGTGTCCTCGTGGCGGCGGGCCACCTCGTCGATCGAGCGGCCCCGGCTGGACAGGAAGAACGCGGCCTGCCCGTGGGTCCCGTGCCGGGCGAGCAGCTCCTCGTACTCCGTCCGCCGGTGGACGAGCACCGCCCGGGGCGCCAGGCTCACGCTCCCGCCCCGCCTTCCGGACGGCCGAGCTTGGCGAGCAGCCCGGTGAGGACGTCGGGGGAGAGGGTGAGGCTCTCGACGCGCGGCAGGTTCTCCGCGAGCCGGGTCGCCGCCAGGGCGTGCAGCGTGGCCGGGTCGACCTCGCCGTGCACCCGCAGCCAGGCGGCCTGCGCCTCGGCCCGGGCCCCGCCCGTCGCGCGCGCCGCCTCGGCCTCCGCCCGGGCCAGGCGCACCTTCCGGGCCGCCTCCGCCTCGGTCCGTACGCCGTCGGCGGCGGCCTTCTCCTCGGCCTCGCGGCGGGCGTTCGTGCCGCGCTGGTCGACCAACTGCTCCTCGCGCCGGGCCAGTTCGATCTGGCTGGCCAACTCGTTCTCGGCGATGGCGCGTTCGCGCTCGACGGCCACGGCCCGCCGTTCGTAGGTGGCCCGGTCCGCCTCCTGCTGGATCTGCTCGCGGGCCGGGGTACGCAGGGCGCGCTCGACCTCGGCCTCGGGGCGGATCGCGACGACGCGCACGGCCACCACGTCGATGCCGGTGGCCGGGAGCCGGGGCTCGGCGGCGAGACCGGTGGCGACCCGGTCGCGTACGGCGGCGACGCCGTCGACCAGGGCGGCGGCCAGCGGGGTGCGGGCCAGGACGTCCAGCGTGTGCTGCTGCGCTGTCTCGGTGAGGAGGGTGGCGATCTGCTCCAGCGGTGCGCCGCGCCAGCTGCCGGTGTCCGGGTCGACGGAGAAGTCGAGCCGGTTCGCCGCCTCGGCCGGGTCGCTGATCCGGTAGGTGACGGTGGCCTGCACGGTGACGTCCTGGAAGTCGGCCGTACGGGCGTGGAACGCCATCGCCAGCTCCCGGTCGTCGACCGGCACCTCGGAGAGCGCCGCCGACAGCGACCGGTACCAGAAGCTGAGCCCCTGGCCGTCGTGGGCGAGCTTGCCGCGCTTGTGGTGGCGGATGTGGGCGGTGGGTGCGGAGCGCAGGTGACGCCAGCCGAAGCGCCGGGTGATGTCGGCCATGATGGAGACCCCCTCGATTTCGTCATGACGACGATAAGAGGTGAGTGCCATTAGAGTCAAGGTGACTATTAAAGGAGTCCGGGGTGGCGGGCGGCCTTGTACCTGGCCGGGATCTCGCCGCCTCCGTGTACGGCGAGGTCGGCGCCGTTGACGTACGAGGAGAGCTCGCAGGCCAGCCAGAGGCAGGCTCGTGCCACATCGTCCGGTTCCGCCAGACGCCGCATCGGGACGACGCCCGCCACCGCGTCCCCGCCGTCCTCCCCGTACAGTGCTGCGGCGTTCCCGGTCCGGATGAGGCCCGCCGTGATGTGGTTGACCCTGACCCGAGGTGCCCATTCGAGTGCGAGCGCCCGGGTCAGCCCGAGCAGGCCCGCCTTGGCGGCGGAGTAGGCGGCGGTGCCCGGCTGCGGGTCGTGGGCGGAGACGCTGCCGATGTTGATCACGCTCCCGCCGCCCGGCTGCTCCCGCATCACCAGGTTCGCCGCCTGCGCCGTGTAGAAGGGGGCGAGGAGGTTGAGCGCGACCACCTTCTCCACGAAGCGCGGCGAGACCGTCGCCGCGTCCGCGTCCGGGGAGCCGCCGGCGTTGTTCACCAGTACGTCGAGCCGCCCGAACCGCTCGGCGGTGCCCGCGACGGTATCCGCCGCCGCCACCGGATCCCGCAGGTCCGCCACCCGGAACGCGGCCTCGCGCCCGCCCGTCGACGGCAGGGTGGCCGGAGTCGAGCGCCCGCAGACCAGGACGTCCGCACCGCTCGCCAGGAAGGCTCTCGCGATCGCGGCGCCCAGACCCCTGGTGCCGCCGGTGACGAGCACGGCCCGTCCGGTGAAGTCCATCGCGTGGGACTGATCGTTCATGGTCGGCCTCCCGCGTCAAATCTACCAAGCGCTTGTTAGGTTCAATAGAGGGAGGGCGGGGTGCGGATACACGGGCGGCCGGTGACCTCCGCAGAGGTCACCGGCCGGCCGGGCGGTGCGCCGCCCCCGTCCCCACGGTGCGGCGCGGGTGGACCGTCCCCATCTGCCGGGACGGGCGGTCCACGTCTGTCAGGACTCCGGCGCCCCCGCCGTGAGTCCGAGGCCCGGGAGAATCGCCAGCTCCACGAACCCGGTCAGATAGGCGGCGTCCGCGTAACGCCCCTCCAGCAGCGGCCGGGCGCGCAGCACGCCGAGCAACTGGGCCGCCACGAACTCGGCCGCCGGGAGGTCCGCCGCGATCTCGCCACGCTCCTGGCCCCGCCGGACCATCGCGTCGATCGCCGCGACCTCCGGGAGGATCAGCGCCTCACGCAGTGCGCACAGCAGCTCCGGACTCTGCAGCGCGGCATGGCTGAGGGCGTGCATCAGCGGGGTGTCGCTCCCCGAGGCCTCGCCGATCACTCGCGCCGCCTCCAGCAGGTCCCCCGCCAGCGTCCCGGTGTCGATCTTCGGGAGCCGCATCCGCCGGGTGCCGTGCAGCGCGGCCACCACCAGCTCCGGCTTGGACCCCCACTGCCGGTAGAGCGTCGACTTCCCGCACCGGGTGCGGGAGGCGACGCCCTCCATCGTCAGCGACTCGTAACCGCTCTCCCGCAACAATTCCAGCACCGCCGCGTACAGCTCCTGTGCCCGCTCCGGTGTGATCTTCGACCGGGGGGACGAGAGGGCTGACTCCGGTACGGAATCGGGCGACGGCATGGGCTGTACCTCCAGCGGCGGTGCGGTGAGGCTCTCGGTACGCCAGTGTACCGATACGCGCGTGTACCGATACGCCGACGTATCGGTACACTGGCGTATCGATACGGCGTGGATCGATGGAACCGGGCCGTCCCGCTACCGCTTCGCATCCAAGGGGGCACGGGTGAGACTCGCCCGCACCGAGCCCACGGACCAGGAGCCGGACATACGTGCCCGACCGCCCCTCGTCCGCGAGTTCCTTCTCGTGGCCGGACTCTTCCTGGCCTACAAATTCGGCCGCCAGGCCGCCAACGGCCATGTCGAGGAGGCGTTCCGCAACGCGGGGAGCGTCTGGGACCTCGAACGCGCCCTGCACCTCCCCGGCGAGGGCGCCGTCCAGGGGCTGCTGCTGCACAGCCAGCCCCTGATCCACGCGGCGAACACCTACTACGCCGCCGTGCACTTCCCGGCCACGGCCCTCTTCCTGGTCTGGCTCTACTGGCGCCGCCCCGCCCACTACGTCAGGTCGCGCCGGGTGCTCGCCGCGCTCACGGGCGCGGCCCTGGTGCTGCATCTGCTGTTCCCGCTGGCCCCACCCCGGATGCTCCCGGCCGCCGGCCTCGTCGACACTGGTCAGGTCTACGGGCCGACGGTGTACGGGCAGACGCCCGCGACCGACACGATGGCGAACCAGTTCGCCGCGATGCCCTCGCTGCACGTCGGCTGGGCCGTGATGGTCGCCCTCGGACTGATCGCCGCCACCCGCTCCCGTTGGCGCCTGCTGTGGCTGCTGCACCCGGCGATCACCCTGTTCGTCGTCGTGGGCACCGCGAACCACTACTGGCTCGACGCGATCGTCGTCGTGGCGCTGCTCGCCGTCGCCCTCGCCGCGTTCCGGCTGCCGCTGTCCGCCCGGACGGTCCCGGCGCGGCTGCCGGGGCCCGGCGCGTGGGGGAGCGGCGAGGGGACTCCGGTCCCGGCGTACGCGGGGGCCGCGCGCCTTGCGGCCTCCGGTACGTACGAGGGCGGCGTGCGGCCTGCCGCCTCCGAGACGCCTGTGACCTCCGGGACATCCGTGGGGGCCGCCCGATGAACGCCACCCTGCTCGCCGTCGCGCTCTCCCTCGTCTCCGCCGGCGCCTACGCGGCCGCCGCCGTAGCTCAGTCCCGGCTCGCCGGGCGTACCGAACCCGGCACCGGAGTCCTGCGGATGCTGGGCCGGGGCGCCTGGTGGTCGGCGGTCGGCCTCAACGCGGCGGGCGCGCTGCTGCACGTCGCCGCGCTCAACTACGGCCCGCTCACCCTGGTCCAGCCCCTCGGGGCGCTCACCCTCGTCGTCGCCGTCCCGCTCGGGGCGCGCGCCGCCGGACGCCGGGTCGGCCGCGCCGAGTGGCGGGGCACCGCCCTGACCCTGCTCGGCCTCGGCGCGCTGCTGCTGACCGCGGGCGGCTCCGCCCCGCACGAGACCCTCACCCTTCCCGAGGCCCTCGGTGTGGGCGCGGCCACCATGGCGGTCGTCGCCGGGCTCAGCCGGCCCGGGGCCCGGCCGGGCCTGCGGCACGCGGCGGCGTCCGGGATCACCTCCGGGGTCGCCTCCGCGCTCACCCAGACCCTCACGGTCGCCGTCACCGACCACTCCGGCGGCCCGCTGTTCAGCTGGCGGCTGCTGACGGTGGCGCTGCTCGTCTCCGCCTTCGCGATGGGCGGCCTGCTGCTGTCCCAGACCGCCTATCGGGGCGGGCTCGGCGCACCGCTCGCCGTGGTCACCCTCGCCAACCCGGTCGCCGCCGCCGCGATCGGCCTGGCCCTGCTCGGTGAGCGGCTCCAGGGCGGGCCGGTCAGCCTGGCGCTCGCTCTCCTCGGTACGGTGGCGGCCGTGCGCGGGGTGTTCCTCCTCAGCCGGGCCCAAGCGCGGAACGCGGACCCGGGTGAGGTGTCCGAGGGGCCCGCGCCCGTGGATCCGGTGCCCTCGCGGGTCGTCATCGGCAGCCCTCGTCCGGCGGCTGCCCCGGAACCCGTGGCCGTACGGGCGGGCGGCGTACCGCACCCGTAACGGTCCCGCGGTCAGGCGTCCAGATCCGCGATCGCCCGGGTCAGCCAGCCGATCCAGAACGTCTCCAGGTCGATGCCGCCCCGCAGCACCAGATGCCGCAGCCGCCCCTCGTCGGTCGTCGGCGGCGGGGTGAAGTCCCGCTCCTCGATCTCCTGGTACTCCACCCATTGCCGCTCGTGGAGCGCGAGGTGGCGGCGCAGCTCCGGGCCCATCCCGCGCGTTCCGACGACCGCCGCCGCCCGCATCCGCAGCAGCAGCGGATCGCGGACCGGCCGGGGGTCCTCGGGGAGCGCCACCCAGGCCGCCAGCTCCTCGCGGCCCGCGGGCAGCACCTCGTACTCCTTCTTCTGCCCCCGGGCCGGCACCGCCGTGGGCAGCGCCCTGATCCGTCCGGCCTGCTCCAGTTTCCCCAGCTCGCGATAGATCTGCTGGTGGGTCGACGACCAGAAGTAGCCGATCGACCGGTCGAACCTGCGGGTCAGTTCCAGACCCGAGGACGGCTTCTCCAGCAGGGCGGTGAGAATCGCGTGCGGCAGTGACATGACGTGCATCCTAAGGACGGGGCCGCGGTGGTACGGGCCCCCGGGCGGGGCGGGTTCAGAGCGTGGCGGCCAGCTCCGTGCCCTGGCGGATGGCCCGCTTCGCGTCCAGCTCCGCCGCCACGTCCGCGCCGCCGATCAGATGGACCGGGACGGCCCCCGCGCTCAGCTCCTCGTACAGCTCGCGGCGCGGCTCCTGGCCCGCGCACAGCACGACCGTGTCGACCGGCAGCACCCGCCGCTCACCGTCGACGGTGAGGTGGAGGCCCTCGTCGTCGATGAGGTCGTAGGAGGCTCCCGCGATCATCTCCACGCCCCGGTGGCGCAGTTCGGTGCGGTGGATCCAGCCGGTCGTCCTGCCGAGCCCCGCGCCGACCTTGGTCGTCCTGCGCTGGACCAGATGGACCGTGCGCGGCGACTTGGGGCGCTCGGGGGCGCGCAACCCGCCCCGGCCCTCGTACGCCGTGTCCACGCCCCACTGCCGGAAGAAGGCGTCCGCGTCCTGGCTCGCCGCGTCGCCGCCGTCGGTCAGGAACTCCGCGACATCGAAACCGATGCCGCCCGCGCCGACGATCGCGACCCGGTCACCCACCGGCGCCCCGTCGCGCAGCACGTCCAGGTAGCTCACGACGTTCGGGTGGTCCGTACCGGGGATCGCCGGGGTGCGCGGCTCGACGCCGGTGGCCAGCACGATCTCGTCGAAACCGTCCAGGGTCCCGGTGTTGGCCCGGGTGGACAGCCGCACGTCGACGTCCAGCTCCGCCAGCCGCGTACGGAAGTAGCGCAACGTCTCGTCGAACTCCTCCTTGCCCGGTACCCGGCGGGCCACGTTCAGCTGCCCGCCGATCTCGTCCGCCGTGTCGAACAGGGTCACCGCGTGCCCCCGCTCGGCCGCCGTCACCGAGCACGCGAGGCCCGCCGGACCCGCACCGACCACGGCGACGCGTTTACGGCTCCGGGTCGGGCCGAGGACCAGCTCGGTCTCGTGGCAGGCGCGCGGATTGACCAGGCAGGAGGTGATCTTGAGGCTGAAGATGTGGTCCAGGCAGGCCTGGTTGCAGCCGATGCACGTGTTGATCGCGTCGGCCCGGTCCGCCGCCGCCTTCGCGACGAACTCCGGGTCGGCGAGGAACGGCCGCGCCATCGAGACCATGTCCGCCCGGCCGGAGGCGAGGATCTCCTCGGCGACCTCGGGGGTGTTGATGCGGTTGCTCGTCACCAGCGGTACGGAGACCGAGCCGCGCACCCTCTCGGTGACCCAGCTGAACGCGCCGCGCGGCACGGAGGTGGCGATCGTGGGGATCCGCGCCTCGTGCCAGCCGATGCCGGTGTTGATGATCGTCGCGCCCGCCGCCTCGATCTCCCGCGCCAGCGTCACGACCTCCTCCAGCGTCGAGCCGCCCGGCACCAGGTCCAGCATGGAGAGCCGGTAGATCAGGATGAAGTCGTCGCCGACCCGCTCACGGACCCGGCGCACGATCTCGATGGGGAGCCGGATGCGGTTCTCGTAACTGCCGCCCCAGCGGTCGGTGCGGTGGTTGGTCGCCGAGACGATGAACTCGTTGATCAGATAGCCCTCGGAGCCCATGATCTCGACGCCGTCGTACCCGGCGAACCGCGCCAGCTCCGCCGCCCGGACGAACTCCTCGATGGTCTCCTCGACCTGCTCACCGGTGAGCGCGTTCGGGACGAACCCGCTGATCGGGGCCTGGATCGCGCTCGGGGCCACCAGGTCCGGGTGGTGCGCGTAGCGGCCGAAGTGCAGGATCTGCATCGCGATCCGGCCGCCCGCCGCGTGCACCGCCGAGGTGATCTCCCGGTGCTGTTCCGCCTCCGCCTCGGTCGTCATCTTCGCCCCGCCGGGGAACGAGCAGGCCCGCTCGCTGGGGGCGATGCCGCCGGTGACCATCAGACCGACGCCGCCCCGGGCGCGCTCGGCGTAGAAGGCGGCCATCCGCTCGAAGCCGCGCTCGGCCTCCTCCAGACCGATGTGCATCGATCCCATGAGCACCCGGTTGGGCAGGGTGGTGAACCCGAGGTCCAGCGGGCTCAGCAGGGTCGGGTACGGGCTCATCCGGGATCTCCTCCGCAGGGGGCGTCGCGTCAGTTGTAGACCACCCCGAACCGCTTATGCAACAAGTTGCACAATGATCTGCGTCGCACGACGGGCCGTGCGGCGTCCGGCCCGTGCCCCGTACGGCGCAATCGGCCGCGCCCGCCGACCACGCGCCGACGAGAGTGGGATCCGTATCCGAAACCCTCGCCAACCCCTCGCCCCGGGAGTCCTCATGGTCTGCTTCAGCCGGCGTGATCTCGGTCTGCTCGCCCTACGCGTCGGCACCGGCGCGGTGCTCGCCGCCCACGGCAGCCAGAAGCTGGCCGGCTGGTTCGGCGGCGGGGGCATTCAGGGCACCACGGCGGCGATGGAGGCGATGGGGTTCCATCCGCCCAAGCACAGCGCCGTGGCCGCCGGACTCGGCGAGGCGGCCGGCGGTGCGCTGCTCGCGCTGGGGCTCGCCACTCCGGCGGCGGGCGCGGCGGCGGCCGGGGCGATGGCCGGTGCGGTGGCCGTCCACGCCCCCGCGGGCTTCTTCGCCCAGGGCGGCGGCTACGAGTACCCGGCGTTTCTCGGGTTCACCGCCGCGGCCATCGGTCTGGCCGGCCCCGGGCGCTACTCCGTGGACCACGTCACCTGCCATGTCTTCGACCGGCCCTGGATGGTCGTGCTGGCCTTCGCGGGCAGCGCGGCCGCGGCCGCGGCGGTGGTCGGCAGGCGGGCGAAGGGGCAGGCGGCGCAGAAGGAGGAGGCGTCCTGATGAGCGAGGACCCGTCCCGGTCCGCCGATCCGTCGACGGCCGCCGATCCCTCCCGCGCTGCTGACCCGTCGGGAGTCGCTGATTCGTCCGGCGCCGCGGCCCCCTCCAGCGCCGCCGATCCCTCCCGCGCTGCTGACCCGTCGGGAGCCGCTGATTCGTCCGGCGCCGCGGCCCCCTCCAACGCCGCCGATCCCTCCCGCGCCGCCGACCCCTCCCACGCTGCTGAGCTCTCCCGAGGCGCTGATCCGTCCGCCATCGGGCAGGGGCCCCGCACGGGGCCCGGTCAGGGCGATACGCCCTGGCAGCGCGGCGACGGTCCGGCCGGGCGCGCTCCCGCGCCCGACCCGGACAGCCTCTGGGTGACCGGCGGCGTGCTCTTCGCCGGGGTGCTGATGCTCTGCCAGGGCGTCGTCGCGGCCCTGGAGGGCATCGCGGCCCTGGCCGACGGAGACGTCTACGGCGACGTCGGCGCGTACGTCTACCGCATCAGCCTCACCGGCTGGGGCTGGATCCACCTGGTGCTCGGCGTCTGCGTCGCCGTCACCGGGGCGGGGCTGCTCAAGGGGGCGCGATGGGCCCGGGTGACCGGCATCGTCTTCGCCTCCCTGAACCTCTTCGCCCACTTCCTCTTCCTGCCGTACGCGCCCCTGTGGTCGGTGATCGTCATCGCCCTGGACATCTTCGTGATCTGGGCGCTCGCCGCCTACCGCGACCCGGGCTGGGTGCCCGGGGACGCGCTGCGGCGGCCTTGAGCCCTTCTCTCAGGACCTCTCGCGGCTCAGCGCCCCCGGCCACCACGCCTTCGGCCCGATGTCCCGGACCAGCGCCGGGACGAGGAGAGACCGGACGACCAGCGTGTCCAGCAGAACGCCGAAGGCCACGATGAACGCGATCTGGACCAGGAACGCAAGCGGGATCACGCCCAGCGCCGCGAAGGTGGCCGCCAGGACGACGCCCGCCGAGGTGATGACCCCGCCGGTCGTGGTCAGCCCGCGCAGGATGCCCTCCCGGGTGCCGTGGCGCAGCGACTCCTCCCGGACCCGGGACATCAGGAAGATGTTGTAGTCGACGCCCAGGGCGACCAGGAACACGAACCCGTACAGCGGAACCGACGAATCCGTGCCGCTGAAGCCGAACACATGGGTGAAGACCAGCGAGGAGATGCCCAGCGTGGCCAGGAAGTTCAGCGCCACCGTCGCCACGAGCAGCACCGGCATCAGCAGCGACCGCAGCAGGAAGACCAGGATCACCAGGATGATCGCCAGCACCACCGGCACGATCAGCATGCGGTCGTCCTCGGCCGTGCGCTGGGTGTCGTACTGCTGCGCGGTGTAGCCGCCGACCAGGGCGTCCGAGCCCGGCACCGCGTGGACCGAGGTGCGCAGCGCGGCCACCGCCTCCTTGGCCCCGTCGCTGTCCGCCGCGTCGTCGAGGGTCGCGTCGATACGGACCTTGCCGTCGACGACGAGGGGTTCGCCGCCAGGCCGCCCGCTCGCGCTCACCGGCACGGCCGAGTCCACCCCGTCGGTACGCTCGGCGGCCTCGGTCACCTCGGGCAGACGGTCCGCCGCGGCGATGATCACCGCCGGATTGCCCGAGCCGCCGGGGAAGTGCTCGCTCAGCGTCTCCTGGGCGGCCACGGACGGAGCGTCGTTGACGAAGATCTCGTCCAGCGGCACACCCTTGGAGGTGAGCGTCGGGGCGAACGCGGCACAGGCGATCAGCGCGGCCAGGGTGATCGCCCAGACCTTGCGGGGCGCGCGGTCGACGAGGGCCGCGACCTTGTGCCAGATGCCATGGCCCCCGGACACCTTGTCGTCGGCGGGCTTGGGCTTCGCCGGCCAGTACGCGGACCGGCCCAGCAGCACCAGCGCGGCGGGCAGGAAGGTCAGAGCGCTCAGGACCGAGCAGACGATACCGATCGCTCCCACCGGACCGAGGGCCCGGTTGTTGGTGAGGTCGCTCAGCAGCAGCGCGAGCAGACCGGCCGCGACGGTCGCGGCGCTCGCCGTGATCGGACCGAAGGACTCCCGCAGCGCCACGCGCATCGCGGCGAACCGGTCGCCGTGGACGGCGAGTTCCTCCCGGAACCGGGCGGTGAGCAGCAGCGCGTAGTCCGTCGCCGCACCGATCACCAGGATCGACAGGATGCCCTGCACCTGACCGTCCACCCGCACGATGTCGTGGTCGGCGAGGACGTAGACGATCGCGCAGGACAGACCGAGGGCGAAGACCGCGCCGAGGATGATGATGAAGGGCAGCAGCACACTGCGGTAGACCAGCAGCAGGATGACCAGCACCGTGATCAGGGCGACCCCGAGCAGCAGACCGTCGATGCCCGCGAAGGCGTCGGAGAGGTCCGCCTGGCTGGCGGCCGGCCCCGCGAGCCGGACCGTCGTACCGGACACCGACGCGCCGGCCTCGTCGACCTTCTCCAGCACCGTCGGCAGCTCGTCCCCGAGGTTCGGGCTCAGCTGCACGATGCCCTGGAGCGCGAGGCCGTCCTTCGAGGGCAGCGCGGGGGAGGGGTTCCGACGACGCCGTCGCTCCCGGCGAGCGAGGCGAGGGCGCCGGTGGCGGCCTCGCGCTGCTCGTCGTTCACCGGGGCGTCCTTCTCCGCCGAGGTCCAGACGAGGATGGCCGGCAGGGTCTCGTTCTGCTGGAACGCCTTCTGGGCGTCGATGACTTGTGTGGACTCGGCGTTCTGGGGCAGGAAGGCGGCCTGGTCGTTGGTGGCGACCTCGCCGAGCTTGCCGGCGTACGGTCCGAGCCCGCCGCCGATGCCGAGCCAGGCGATCAGCAGGACGACGGGGACCAGCCAGCGGGCCGATCGTGCAGGGGTGGACATGTCTCTCCCGAGGGGTGGAGATTTCTCATCGGTGAACAATCTCAATTGTTGAAATACATTACGCGATGGGTCCCCGGGGAGTTCGTACGGGGGTGGGCAGTGCCGTGAGGAGGGTGGCTCGAAAGAGGCGGGGAAGTTCAGCGACGCGCCGGGGGGACCTCGGCCAGTTCCTCGTTCATCGCGGCGAGGAAGCGCAGCACGGTCGTCAGTTCGTTTTCGCTGAAGCGTGCCCTGGCCCGCGCCGTGGCCTCGGCGAGCGGCATGAAGTAGTCGCGGGCGACGGTCCGGGCGCTCGGCTCGTAGTGGACGTGCACGACCCGGCGGTCGGCGCTCTCCCGGGCCCGGCGGATGTGCCCGGCCCGCTCCAGCCGGTCCAGGCAGGCGGTCACCGCACCGGAAGTGAGCCCCAGATGCTCCCGCAGTGCCCCCGGTGTCAGGGGCGACGGGGCGTCGAGGATGGCCCCGAGCGCGCTCACGTCCGTGGGGTGCAGGTGCTGGTTCGCGGCGAAACCGTGCGCCATCCGGTTGATCTCGCCGTTCATCCGGCGCAGCTCGACCGCGAAGGCCTGGAGGTCTGCGAGCGGCGCCTCGGAATCCGAGGCGCCGCTCCGGGTCGGTCGGTCGTCGGCGTGTCTCACGCCCTCAGCGTATAGAACCCCCGCTCAGGGGCCACGCGGTGTCCCTAGGACGGCGGCATGAGGACCGTGTCGACGAGGTTCACCGTGGCGTTGGCCGTCGGCACGTCGCCACAGACGATCTTCGAGGAGTCGTTCACCGTGAACTCGGTGCCCGAGCCCTTCGTGGTGAGGTCGCTGCCCTCCAGCGTCTTGAAGGTGCCGTTCTCCATCTGCTGCGTCGTGATCTTCTCGCCCACCACGTGGTACGTCAGCACCTTGGTGAGCTGGGCCTTGTCGTTGAGGAGGGCCTCCAGATCGGCCTGCGGAATCTTCTCGAACGCGGCGTTGGTCGGCGCGAACACCGTGATGTTCTTCGCGTTGTTGAGGGTGTCGACCAGGCCGGCCTTCGTCACGGCGTCGACGAGCGTGGAGAGTTCGGGGTTGTTGGACGCGGCGGTGGCGACCGGGTCCTTCGCCATGCCTTCCAGGCTGCCCGCGCCCTCCTTCGGTACGGAGGCGCAGGCGGGGCCGTACGGGTCGGCGGGGGCCTCGGCCTGTGCCTGCGGAGCGAAGAACGCCAGAGAGGCGGGAAAGGCGAGGGCCGCGGCGGCCGCCGCGGTGCGCTGCAGACGGGTGATCGTCATGATGTCTCCTCCGGCGATCGAGGGGGGCTTCACCGTCGCCCCCACACGGGTCTTCTCCGTCATCCCCACGCTGACGCGACTCCGTCGGCTCCGCCCGCCGCGTCGATTCTGCGTCGAAACCGCCTCTCGGGTCTCACCGGATCGGCCCGGAATCGTCACGGCGTCGGTCCCAGACCTTCACTACGTCGAACCCTCATCGCATTGATCCGCCGCATCGGGGCAACCGGGTGACATGAATAGCCGTTCAGTAACAGCGCAGGGACGTGGCCAGGCACGGCGTGCCGCGAACAGCAACGCCATGGAGGCGGCGGGCCGCGCCGGGTTCGTCGCCCGCGGGGTGATCTACGTTCTCGTGGGCCTCCTCGCCCTGCGGATCGCGTTTCCCGGAGGCGACAAGAAGCAGGCCGACCGGGGCGGCGCGGTCGCGGAGATAGCCGAGAAGCCCTTCGGGACGGTTCTGCTGTGGGTGCTGGGCATAGCCGTGGCGGGCATGGCGCTGTGGCGCCTGTCCGAAGCGCTGTTCGGCGGCGCCGGACCCGATGAGCACAAGCCGGGCAAGCGGGCCATGGCGGCGGGCCGTGCGGTCTTCTACGCCTTCGTCGCCTACTCCGTGCTGTCCTTCGCCGCCGGGGACTCCGGCAGCGGCGGCGGTTCCTCCGACCAGCAGTCACAGGACATCACCGCGAAGGCCCTCGGCTGGCCGGGCGGTCAGTGGATCGTCGGGATCGGCGGCGCCGTGGTGGCCGGTGCGGGCCTCTGGATCGCGGTCCGGGCCCTCATGCGCAGGTACCACAAGCACCTGAAGCTGTCGCAGATGTCCCGCCGGGTCCGCCAGGCCGTGGACTTCACGGGGATGTTCGGCGGAGCGGCGCGCGGCAGCGTCTTCGCCGCGGCGGGCGCGTTCGCCATCACCGCCGCCATCGAGCACGAGCCCGACAAGTCCAAGGGGATGGACGACACCCTGCGCTCGTTCGCCGACACTCCGGCCGGCCCGTGGCTGCTGGTCCTCATCGCCCTCGGACTGGTCGCCTTCGGCGTGTTCTCCTGGTTCAACGCCCGCTACCGCAAGGTCTGAGCGGATCCGCCCCGCAGCGGGCCGCCGGCCGTCGCCCTCCTGTGGGCGGCGGCTTCGGCCGCTGCCTGCTCGGGGTGGCGGTGACGCCAGTACGGGTTGTCGTGCGGCAGGCCGCCGGTCACCCGCCCGTACATCCCGAACGTGAGGATCAGCAGCCCCATCGCGAAGCTGAAGATGACGTTCGCCATGCTGAAGTCCAGGATGTTCGCGGAGCGGTCCAGGATGAACAGGTGGACGAAGCCGGCGAGCAGGAAGAGCGTTCCGACGGTCATGTTCACCGTGGAGGCCACGTTGCCGCCCACCGCCGCCCCGGCGATGAGGACCGCCCCGACGAGCAGCGAGATCAGACTGAGGAGTCCGTTGGACGTGAGTCCGGCGATCTGGCTGCCGTCGGTGTTGAAGAAGCTCAGCTGATTCGCGAAGCCGAGAGAGCCGAACACCATCAGGATCGCTCCGCAGAGCCCCGCGCCGATGCGGTACACCGTCGCGAGCCGGTGGTCGGTGGGCAATTCGTCGCTCAGTTTCATGACCGTCTCCCGTCTCCTGTCGCTTCTCCCGACGCTCCTGTTCCAGGGTCTCAGCGAACCGCGCGGGGATGCGCCGGACAACATGCGTCGCTTTTGCGTCGTATGGTGGATCTATGGACCCGACAGGTGATCTGCTCCTGGAAGCCCCGGCCGACGGAGGTCTGACCACCGGTGCGGTGGCCCGCCTCCTGGGGGTCGCCCCGACGACGCTGCGCTCGTGGGACCGCCGCTACGGCATCGGCCCGGCCGCACGGCAGGACGGCCGGCACCGCCGCTGGACCGGGGCGGACATCGCGGCCCTCCGGCAGATGTGCGCGCTGACGAGCGCGGGCCTGCCCCCGGCCGAGGCCGCTCGCACGGTCCTGGCCGGAACGTCCGGTGCGGGAGCTTCGGGCACGGGACCGTCGCGCGCGGAGAGGCCGGGCGCCGGGGTGTCCGGCGTCCACGCCGAGCCCCGGTCGGCGCGCGCTTCCCGGGCTCCCGGGCCGCTTCCGGTCGGCCGGGCCCGCCAGGAGTGCCGCGGCCTGGCCCGGGCGGCGGTCCGGCTGGACGCGCCGGCCCTGGACGAGCTGCTCACGGCGGTGCTCGACCGCTACGGACTCCCGGCCGCCTGGGACGAGGTGATGATGCCGGTGCTGCACGCGGTGGGCCGTAAATGGGAGACGGCGGGCGAGCGGTACATCGAGGTCGAGCATCTGTTGTCGTGGCACGTCTCCGGCGCACTGCGCGGGGTCACGGCCGGGCGGACGCCTTCCCCCGGGGCGGGCCTCGCCCTGCTGGCCTGTGTACCCGGCGAGACCCATACGCTCGCCTTGGAGGCGCTCGCCGCGACCCTCGCCCAGCAGGGCCTGCCGGTAAGGATGTTCGGCGCCGCCGTGCCCGCCGGGGCGCTGGAGGACGCTGTCCGGCGCACCGGCCCCGCCGCGGTGGTGCTCTGGGCGCAGTCCCGGAAGACGGCGAGCCCCGCGCTCGTGGCCCGGCTGGACGCGCTCGAGTGGGGCGTACGGGGCGCGCGCGGGCGTCCCCTCGTCTGCGTGGCCGGACCCGGCTGGGCGGGGCGGCAGCCGCCGGGGGCCCGGCACCTGTCCGGACTTTCCGACGCGGTGGACACCCTGGCCACGCTCTAGGGATGTCCGGTCAACGCTCCGAGGGTGTCCGGTGGACCCGGATCGACGCTCCAGGGGCGTCCGGCGGACCCGGACCTGATCCGCCCGCCCCTCCCTGGCCCCGCCGTCAGCCCAGGAAGTCCGACAGCCCCGCCAGGAGCCGCTCCACATCGTCCGCGTCGTTGTACGCGGACAGCCCGACGCGCAGGCCGCCGCTCTCGCCGAGCCCCAGGTGCCGGGAGGCCTCCAGGGCGTAGAACGACCCGGCGGGCGCGTGCACACCCGAGCGGGCGAGGGCACGGTAGGCGTCCGTCGCGTCCCGGCCCTCGAAGGTGAGCAGCAGGGTGGGGGTGCGCTCGGCGGCCCGCGAGTGCACCGTCACCCCGCGCAGATCGCGTACCCCCTTTTCGATGCTCTCCCGCAGCGCGGTCTCGTGGGACGCGATCGCCGCGTACGCCGACAGCAGCCGTTCACGGCGCCCCGCGAGCCCGCCGGCCGTTCCGGTCCCCAGCTCCGCGACGAAGTCCACCGCAGCGCGGGTCCCCGCCATCAACTCGTAGGGGAGCGTGCCGAGTTCGAAGCGCTCGGGCACGGCGTCGGTGGACGGCGCCAGCTTGTCCGGGCGGAGGGTGCCGAGCAGGTCCGGCCGGGCGGCGAGCACCCCGTGGTGAGGGCCGAAGAACTTGTACGGGGAACAGACGAGGAAGTCCGCCCCGAGCCGCTCCAGGTCCACCGCGGCGTGCGCCGTGAGATGGACCCCGTCCACGTACAGCAACGCCCCCGCTCCGTGGGCGAGTCGGGCGACGGCCGGGATGTCGGGCCGGGTGCCGATCAGATTGGAGGCGCCGGTCACCGCGACCAGCCGGGTCCGCCCGGTGATCCGCGCGCCGACGGCCTCCGGGGACAGTTCTCCGGTCGCCGGGTCGAACTCGGCCCACCGCACCACCGCCCCGGCCCGCTCGGCCGCCTGCACCCACGGGCGGATGTTGGCATCGTGGTCCAGCCGGCTGACCACCACCTCGTCCCCCGGCTGCCACGTCCGGGCCAGGGTGCGCGAGAAGTCGTAGGTGAGCTGGGTGGCGCTCCGGCCGAACACGATCCCGCCCGGATCCGCGCCCAGCAGGTCCGCCATCGCCTGCCGGAACTCCCGGACGATCTCCTCCGCGTTGACCTCTCCGGGCAGCGTGGAGCCGCGGTTGGACAGCGGACGGCTCATCGCCTCACCGATCGCGGCGACGACGGAGGCCGGGGTCTGGGTGCCGCCGGGGCCGTCGAAGTGCGCCGTGCCGGAGCGCAGGGCGGGGAACTGGGCGCGCACCGCGCCGACGTCGTACGACAAGGAGGCTCCTCGGGTCGCTGATGGCTGCCGGATCTCGCCGCGATCATCGCAGGGCGGTGTCCTCCGACGGAAGGAGCCCGGGGCCCGCCCTCCGCGCACGCGCCGGTGAGGAGCACGCGTCGACACCGCCGGCGCGCGGGCGCGCGGCTCCCCGCACCGACGCACGCCCGAGAGCGGGAATTCGCCTCCCGGCGCACCGGAATGCGCCGTCCCCCGGCATCGCGATGATCCTACGAATTAATTTCTCCGAAACGCGACCTCGCTCGGTTGTGCGATCCTTTCCGCAGGGCTTTCCGTTCGGCTTCCGTGAACAAAAGCGCCGGTCGATTTCTCTGCGTAGGGCGTGATTAAAGCCGCGGGATCGGGAAATAGATGATCTGGGCTGATGGGGTCGGGGGCATCAGTTCACGCCACGGCCGAATTCCATCGCAGCCGGGTGTCTCAAGGGTGTCAGCGCGGGCCACGGTCGCCCCGGAGTTCATCGAGACTCGCAGGTCCGTTGCGACCTGCGCTGATGCGGAAAAACTGGTCTCTCCCCGTTGCGTTCCCTTGTGGGGGTCACGTATGGACGAGCGCGAGCGCGCCGCCGATGGCGAAATTCATTCGGCCGACTATTCGGTTTCCGGGAAGGGGGCGGTGAAGAATTCGGCTTCCCGTATTCTCCGTGCCGTCGCCTACCCCGTTCTCCTCCTCGCGGTCGTGGGCGTTGCGGCGTGCGCATTGTTTCTGCGATGGGATCCGGCGTGGGTCAGCCCCCTTTTCCTGATCGGGGTGATCGGCTATCTGGCGCTTCTTGAGCGGCTGATTCCCTACGACCGGAACTGGCACCCCGGCAAGGACGAATGGCGCTGGTACGGCATCTACTTCCTGCTCACCATGGCCGGAAGCGGACTGGCGCAGCTGCTGGTCGCCCTGGCCGTCGGCCTGATCGCGCCGGAGGAGCCGGCCCGCCACCTCTGGGCCGAGATCCCGGGCGCCCTCCTGACCGGATCGCTGGTGAGCTACGCGGTGCACCGGCTTGGCCATCACAACGCCCTGCTCTGGCGACTGCACGGGGTGCATCACGTGCCGGAGAAGGTCAACGTCGCCAACAACGGGGTCAACCATGTGCTGGACATCGTCCTCGCGCAGAGCCTCGTGCAACTGGCCCTGGCCCTCGTCGGCTTCTCGCGCCCCGCCGTCCTGGTGGCCGGACTCTTCGTCGCCGCACAGGGCTACTTCGTCCACGCCAACATCGACGTCCGCATCGGCCCGCTCAACCATCTGCTGGCCAGCCCCGAGCAGCACCGCCTGCACCACAGCACCGATCTGTCCGAAGCCGGCCACTACGGCTCCGACCTGTCGTGCTGGGACCACCTCTTCGGCAGCTTCACCTGGCGCCCCGGCCGCGAACCCACCGCCGTCGGCCTGCACGATCCCGCCTCCTTCCCCGGCACCGGCGAGATCCTCGCCGCCCTTCTGCACCCCTGGCGGCGCAGACCGGCCCCGCGCCCCGGCGCGGAGTGACCGCGGCCCCCACCGCGCGCTTCATCACGACTTGACGCACCACGACTTCGAGGAGTTCGAATGGCCGACGCGAACAGCCGGGCGTTACGGAACAAGGTGGCGATCATCGGGATGGGCTGCCGCCTGCCCGGCGGCGCCTCGGACCACCGCACGTTCTGGCGGAACCTGGTGGCGGGCAAGGACTGCATCACCCCCACCCCGCCCGACCGGTACGACGTGCGCACGCTCGGCAGCCGGTTCCGCGACAAGCCCGGGCGTCTCGTCGGCGGCCGCGGCGGATACATCGACGGCTTCGACGAGTTCGACCCGGCGTTCTTCGGCATCAGCCCCCGCGAGGCCGACCACATGGACCCGCAGCAGCGCAAGCTGCTCGAAGTGGCCTGGGAGACGCTGGAGGACGGCGGCCAGCGCCCCGCGGACCTCGCCGGGAGCGACGTCGCCGTCTACGTCGGCGCGTTCACCCTCGACTACAAGATCCTGCAATTCGCCGACCTGGGCTTCACCTCGCTGGCCGCCCACACCGCGACCGGGACCATGATGACGATGGTCTCGAACCGCATCTCGTACTGCTTCGACTTCCGCGGCCCGAGCCTGTCCGTCGACACCGCGTGCAGCTCCTCCCTGGTCGCCGTCCACCTCGCGTGCCAGGCGCTGCACAACGGAGAGACCGGCCTCGCGCTGGCCGGCGGCACCCTGCTGCACATGGCCCCGCAGTACACCGTCGCCGAGACGAAGGGCGGCTTCCTGTCGCCCGAGGGCCGCTCCCGTACGTTCGACGCCGCCGCCGACGGCTACGTACGGGCCGAAGGTGTCGGCCTGGTCGCGCTGAAGCGGCTGGAGGACGCCGTACGGGACGGGGACCGGATCCACGCGGTGATCGTGGCCAGCGGCGTCAACCAGGACGGCCACACCAACGGCATCACCGTGCCCAACCCCGACGCCCAGGTCGACCTCATCCGCCGGGTCTGCGCCGAGGCGGGCGTCACCCCCGGCGACCTCCAGTACATGGAGGCGCACGGCACCTCGACCCCCGTCGGCGACCCGATCGAGGCGAACGCCCTGGCCCGGGCGCTGGCCGTCGGACGGGCCCCGGGCGCCCGCGCCTACGTCGGCTCGGTCAAGACGAACATCGGACACACCGAATCCGCCGCCGGAATCGCCGGGCTGATCAAGACCGTGCTGAGCATCGGGCACCGCACGATCCCGCCCCACATCAACCTGGAGACCCTCAACCCCGCCATCGACCCGGCGACCCTGCCGTACGAGATCCCCACCCGCCCCACCGCCTGGCCCGCCCACGAAGGGCCCGCCCGTGCCGGGGTGAACTCCTTCGGCTTCGGCGGCACCAACGCCCATGTCGTCCTGGAGGAGGCCCCGCCGCCGCTTCCGCCGGCCTCCCGGAACGCCGCAGCCGCCGAGCGGCGCTGGAGCATTCTGCCGCTCAGCGCCCGCCGCCCGGACGCCCTGCCGGAGCTGGCGGCCGGGATCCGGGCCGAACTGGCGGGCGACAACGGCCCGGCCGTGGCCCTCGACGACCTCGGCCACACCCTGGCCCACCGCCGCCAGCACCTGCCCGAACGGCTGGCCGTCGTCCACACCTCCCGCGCCTCCCTCGACGAGGCCCTGGCCGCCCACGAGCGCGGCGAGCCGCACCCCGGGTCGTCCACGGCCGGGCCCGCGACGCCGCCGACCGGGGGCTGGTCTGGGTCTTCACCGGCATGGGCCCCCAGTGGTGGGGCATGGGCCGCCAACTCCTCGAAGAGGAACCGGTCTTCCGCGACGCGGTCGCCGCCTGCGACCGAGCGCTGCGGGAGTTCGCCGACTGGTCCCTCGTCGAGGAGCTGACCGCCGAGGAATCCGTCTCCCGGATGACTGAGACCTGGCTCGCCCAGCCCGCGAACTTCGCCGTACAGGTCGGCCTGGCCGCCCTGTGGCGGTCCCACGGAGTGCGCCCCGACGCCGTGGTCGGCCACAGCACCGGCGAGATCGCCGCTTTCCACACGGCCGGCGTCTACTCCCTGCGGGACGCGGCCAGGATCGTCGTGCACCGCAGCCGCCTCCAGCAGACCCTGGCCGGCACGGGCGCCATGCTCGCCGTGAGCCTGTCCGAGGACGAGGCGGAGCGCCGGGTGCGGCCCTACCGCGACCGGGTCTCCATCGCCGCCGTCAACAGCCCCACCGCGATCACCCTGGCCGGGGACGAGGCGGCGCTCACCCTGCTGGCCGAAGAGTTGCGGGCCGAGCAGCAGTTCGCGAAGTTCCTCACCGTCGAAGTGCCCTACCACAGCGTCGGCATGGAACGCGTCAAGGACGAACTGCTGGCAGAGCTGGCCCTGTTGGAGCCTCAGCCGGCAGAGGTGCCGCTGTACCTCACGGGCGTCGAAGGAACCGCCCGGGGCGAGGAACTCGACGCCGCCTACTGGTGGAAGAACGTCCGCGACCGGGTCCGCTTCCGCTCGGCCATCGACCGTATCGCCGACGACGGCCACCGCGTCTTCCTGGAGATCGGCCCGCACCCGGTCCTCGGACACGCGATCCGCGAATGCCTCGACGCGGGCGGCAGGTCCGCGCTCACCCTGCCCTCGATCCGCCGCCGGGAGGACGAGACCGAGCGCTTCGCCGCCTCCCTCGGTACGCTCCACACCCTCGGCGTCCCCATCGACTGGGACCTGCTCCAGCCCACCGGGCGGCCCGTCACCCTGCCCCGCCACCCCTTCCGGCGCGACCGCCACTGGACCGAGCCCCGCCCGGTCGCCCAGGTCCGGCTCGGCCACCGCGACCACCCGCTCCTCGGCCGCCGCACCGACGCCACCGAACCCACCTGGCAGGCGCGCCTGGACACCGAGGCCCTGCCCTACCTCGCCGACCACCGCATCCAGGACACCGTGGTCTTCCCCGCCGCCGGCTACCTGGAGATGGCTGCCCAGGCCGTCCTGCGCCTCACCGGCGGCACGACCGCCGTCCTCGCCGACATCGACCTGCGCAAGGCGCTCTTCCTGCCCGACGGCGAGGACCGCACCGTGGAAGTGTCGCTCTCCCTGGAGAACGCCGCCTTCACCATCGCCTCCCCGACCGGGGAGGACGGCGAACGAGCCGTCCACGCGAGCGGCATCGTCCGCACCGGCCAGCGCCGCCGCACCGCACCGCCGCTCGACGCCCCGGCGATCCGGGCCGGATCCCGCCGCCACCTCGAAGGGCCCGACTGCTACACCGCGCTGGCCGCCCTCGGCTACCACTACGGCCCCGCCTTCCAGGCCGTCGAGGAGGTCTGGATCGGGGCCGACGAGGTCCTCGCCCGGATCCGCCCGCCGCGGGCGATCGGCGACGACGCCTCCGGCCACCACCTCCACCCGGTCCTGCTCGACGCCTGCTTCCAGACGCTCCTGACCCCGATGATCCTCACGGCCCCCGAGGACACCGCCCCGGCCACCGGGATCAGGCTGCCGCTCTCGCTGGACGAGGTCGCCCTCGAACCCATCGGCGACCAGCCGTTCTGGGCCCACGCCACCCTGCTGCCGGGCGACGCGGACACCACCCTCGGCAACATCGCCCTGTACGCCGACGACGGCACACCCCTCGGCCGTATCGAGGGCTTCCGCGCCGCCGACGTCGAGAAGGCCGCCACCGCCGTCGCCCGCACCACGATCGACTCCTGGCTCGCCGAACCCGTCTGGACCGACTGCCCGCCGCTGCCGGCCGAGGACGCCGGAGCCCCGCCCGGGGACGTGAGCTGGCTGCTCCTCGCCGACACCCAAGGCCTCGCGGACGCCTTCGCCGCCCTGGCCGACGCCCGGGGCGAACGCTGCCGCCTGGTGCGCCGGGGCGCGGCCTACACCGCCTCCGCCGACGGCCGCACCTACACCGTCGACCCCGCGTCCGACGCCGACCTGCGGCGCCTCTTCGCCGACCTCGACCGCGACGGCGGGCCCATCCGGGGAACCGTCCTGCACCTGTGGAACCTCGACGCCCCCACCCTCGCCGGCTGCGACCGCACCGCCCTCCGTGACCACACGGGCGCGGGCGCCTACTCCCTGATCGCGCTGGCCCGGCTGCTGTCCGCCCGGGGCGAGGGAGACCGCCTGCACATCGTCACCCGGGGCGCCCAGTCCGCACGGCACGGCGAAGCACCCGAACCCCTCGGAGCGCCCGCCTGGGGCATCGGCCGCGTCCTGCGCCACCAGGAACTGACCGAGCACCCCGGCAAACTCATCGACCTCGACCCCCGGCGACAGCCCGGCCCGGACGGCGACCGGGCCGAGGCCGCGGCACTCCTGGCCGAAGCGCTCAGCGACGACGAAGCGGAGATCGCGCTGCGCGACGGCGTTCGCCGCACCGGCCGCCTCCGCCCCGCCGAAAGCCTGACCCGGCCGCTGCCGCTGCGCCTGCGGGCCGACGGCAGTTACCTGGTCACCGGTGCGTTCGGCGCGCTCGGCCGACTGCTGTGCCGCACGCTCGTACGCCGGGGAGCCCGCCGGATCGTCCTGGTCGGGCGGACCCCCGTACCGCCCCGGGAGAAGTGGGCCGGAACGGACCCCGCCACCGCCGAGGGCCGGGCCGTGGGCCTGCTCCGCGAGCTGGAGGAACTCGGCGCGCACCCGGTTCCGGTGACGTTCGACATCACCGACGAGGACGCCCTGACCGGCTGGCTCGACGCCCACCGGCGCAGCGGAGCGCCGCCCGTACGCGGAGTGTTCCATCTCGCCGGTCAGGTCCGCGACACACTCGTCGCCGATCTCGACCGGGCGGCCTTCGACGCCGTCCACGACCCCAAGACCGTCGGCGCCCACCTCCTGCACCGGCACCTGCGGGACGAACCCCTCGAACACTTCGTCCTGTTCGCCTCGATCGCCTCCCTGCTGACCACGGCGGGCCAGACCAACTACGCCGCCGGGAACGCCTTCCTGGACGCCCTCGCCCACCACCGCCGCGCCCAGGGCCTGCCCGCGCTCAGCCTGGACTGGGGTCCCTGGGCCACCGGCATGATCGAGGAACTCGGCCTGGTCGAGCACTACGTGCACAGCCGGGGCATGAGTTCGCTCTCCCCGGACACGGGCATGGCCGTCCTGGAACGCGTCATCGGCCAGGACCACGCCCAGCTCGTGGTCGCCACCGTCGTCGACTGGCCGGTCTTCCTCGCCTGGTACCCGTCCCCGCCGCCGCTCGTCGCCGACCTCGCGGCAGCCGCCGTCCCGCCCGCGGAGACCACCTCCGGCAACGGGTTCCTCGACACCTTCCGCACCGCCGGGGAGGAAGCGCGGCGCGCCCTGGTCGCCGAGCGGTTCGCCGCCCTGGCCGCCACCGTGCTGCGCACCGGCGCCGACCGCATCGACCCGGCCACCGGCCTCGGCGAACTCGGCCTCGACTCGCTCCTCGCCATGGAGCTACGGGCCCGCATCCACGCCGAACTCGGCGTCGCCCTGCCCGTGGTCGCCCTGCTCAGCGGCACCCCGGCCGGAGAACTCGCCGCCCGACTCCACGACGGCCTCACCGCCCTGGCCTCCGAGGAAGACCCGGGAAGGGCGGCGGGTGCGGTCCAACTCCACAGCGATGAGCGGCAGTACCCCCTGACCCAGAACCAGAAGGCGCTCTGGTTCCTCAAGCACCTCAACCCCGACGGGTACGCGTACAACATCGGCGGGGCCGTCGAGGTGAACGTCGCCCTCGAACCGGACCTGATGTTCGAGGCCGTCCGCCGGCTCATCGCCCGCCACCCCGCGCTGCGCACCAACTTCCTTCTGACGGACGGGCAGGCCGTGCAACGGGTCTCCGAGGACCCCAGGACCGACCTCGCCCTCTTCGACGTCCGGGGCGAGGACTGGGACACCATCCACGCCACGATCGTCGAGGAGTACCGCAAGCCCTACGACCTCGCCCACGACCCGCTGATCCGCTTCCGCCTCTTCCAGCGGGGGCCGGACCGCTGGATCATCATGAAGGCCGTCCACCACATCGTCTCCGACGCCATCTCCACCTTCACCTTCATCGAGGAACTTCTCTCCATCTACGAGGCGTTACGCCGCAACCAGGAACCACAGCTCCCGCCGGTCGAGGCCCGCTACCTCGACTTCCTCAACCAGCAGAACGCCTTCCTGGCCGGCCCCGAGGCCGCGGGCATGCTCGACTACTGGCGGTCCCACCTGCCGGCCGAGGTCCCGCTCCTGGACCTCCCCGTCGACAAACCGCGCCCGGCGGTCCAGACCCACAACGGTGCCTCGGAGTTCTTCGTCCTCGACGACGAGCTGAGCACCCGCGTCCACGCCCTGGCCCGGACCCACGGCGTCACCCCGTTCATGGTGCTGCTCAGCGCCTACTACCTCCTGCTGCACCGCTACTCCGGGCAGGACCACATCGTCGTCGGCAGCCCGGTGACCGGCCGCACCCGGCAGGACTTCGCCTCCGTCTACGGCTACTTCGTCAACCCGCTTCCCCTGCACGCCGACCTGTCCGAGGACCCGACCGTCGCCGAGCTGCTGCAGCAGGTACGCCGGACCGTGCTCGGCGGCCTGGACAACCAGGAGTACCCCTTCGTCCTCCTCGTCGAGGAACTGGGCCTCCAGCACGACCCCAGCCGCTCGGCCGTCTTCCAGGCGATGTTCATCCTCCTCACCCACAAGGTGGCCACCGAGCAGTACGGCTACCGCCTGAAGTACATCGAACTGCCTGAGGAGGAAGGGCAGTTCGACATAACACTGTCGGCCTACGAGGACGAGGCGGAGGGCCGGTTCCACTGCGTGTTCAAGTACAACACCGACCTCTTCCTCCCCGAGACCATGCGCCGCATGGCCGGCCACTACACCCGGCTCCTCGACCGGATGACCCGCGTCCCGGGCGAACAGCCCGCCTCTCGGCTGGCGATGCTCGGCGACCGGGAGCGGGAGCGGCTCGCGGGGGAGTGGAGCCGCCCGGCCCTGCCGTCCACCGGCCACCGGGACGACAAGCCGTTCACCGCGGTCCACGAGCTGATCGCCCGCGCCGCCGCCGAACACCCCGCGGCCGTCGCCGTCACCACCCCCTCCCCGACCGGCGAGGCACACCGGCTGACCTACGCGGAACTGGAACGGCGGGCCGGCTGCACCGCGGCCCGCCTGCGGACGCTCGGGGTCGGCGAAGGCTCCGTGGTCGTGCTGTGCCTGGAGAAGTCGCCCGAGCTGATCGTCGCCCTGCTCGCCGTGCTCAAGGCCGGTGCCGCCTACCTTCCGCTCCGGCCCGATCAGCCGGCGGACCGCCTCGCGCACCTCGTAGCGGCCGCGGGAGCGGAGCTCGTCCTCGTCGCCGACGATGCCGGACCCGGGGCGAACGGTGTGAACGGGGCGCTGACCGTACCGACACTCACCCTGGCCGCCCTCGCCCGCACCGAACCCCACCGGGAAGGGGCGGCGGCCCGGAGCGCCCCGGACTCGCCGGCGTACGTCATCACCACCTCCGGCTCCACCGGCCGCCCCAAGGCCGTACGGGTCAGCCACCGCAACCTCGCCTCCGCCCAGGCCGCCTGGCGGCAGGCGTACCGGCTGGACACCGACGTGACCACGCACCTCCAGATGGCCGAACCCTCCTTCGACGTGTTCACCGGCGACCTGGTGCGCGCCCTCTGCTCGGGCGGCACGCTCGTCCTGGCCGACCGCGACCTCCTCTTCGACACCACCCGGCTCTACCGCACGATGCGTCAGGAGCGCGTCGAATGCGCCGAGTTCGTCCCGGCCGTGATCCGCGGACTGATGGACCACTGCGCGCGGGAAGGGCTGCGGCTGGACTTCCTGCGGCTGCTGGTCGTCGGTTCGGACGCCTGGAGCGTGGGGGAGTACCGCAGGCTGGCCGAGCTGTGCGGACCCGGCACCCGCCTCGTCAACTCCTACGGTCTCACCGAGGCCACCATCGACAGCGCGTACTTCGAGGGACCCGTCGACGACCTGGAGCCCGGAGCGATGGTCCCGATCGGCCGCCCCCTGCCCAACAGCACCCTCCACATCCTCGACGCCCACGGCGAACCCGTCCCGCCCGGTGTGCCCGGCGAACTCTGGATCGGCGGCGAAGGCGTCGCCCTCGGCTACGCCGGGGACCCCGAGCAGACCGGCGAGCGCTTCGTCACCCGTACACTCTCCGGGGCCGCCGACGCCCGCGCCGAACGGCTCTACCGCACCGGCGACATCGCCCGCTGGGACGCGCACGGCCGGGTCCATCTGATCGGCCGGAGCGACGGACAGATCAAACTGCGCGGCCACCGCATCGAGATCGGCGAGATCGAGGCGCAGCTGGCCCAGTGGCCCCCGGTCGCGCGGGCCGTCGTCACCGTCCGCACCGACACCGGGGGAGACGCGGCCCTCTGCGCCTACTGCGTACCGAAGGCCGGCGCGGTCCTGGACGTCCGCGCGCTGCGCCGCCATCTGGCCCGCTCGCTGCCCTCGTACATGATCCCGTCCCACTTCACCGAGCTTCCCGGCCTGCCGCTCACCGCCAACGGCAAGGTCGACACGGCCGCCCTGCCCGCCCCGCGGGCCGAAGCGGGCGACCGGCCCTACGAGGAGCCCGTGACACTGTACGAGGTGAGCGTCGCCCGGCACTGGAAGGCGCTCCTGGGGCGCGAACAGGTCGGCCTGGAAGACGACTTCTTCGAACTCGGCGGCAGCTCGATCAAGCTCATCGAGCTCCTTCACCACCTGCGCACCGAGTTCGGCATCGGCGTCCCCGTCAGCAGGCTCTACCAGGTCACCACCCTGCACGGTATGGCCGCCACGGTGCAGGACGTCCTGCTCGGTGCGAGCGCCGAGGAACTGCCCAGCCTGACCTTCAACGCCGGACAACACCCCGTTCTCTTCTGCTTCCCGCCTGCCGGCGGCCACGGGCTCGTCTACCGGGGTCTGGCCGCCCAGCTCCCCGACCACCGCGTCATCGGCTTCAACTACCTCCCCGGCGACGACAAGGTCGCCCGGTACGCCGACCTGATCGAGGCCGAACAGCCCGAAGGCCCCCGCCTGCTCCTCGGCTACTCCCTCGGCGGCAACCTCGCCTTCGAAACGGCCAAGGAGCTGGAGCGGCGTGGTCGCCGCGTCGCCCACGTCGTCATCCTCGACTCCCGCCGTATCCTCACCGCCTACGCACCGGACGCCTCCGGCATCGCCGCCTTCGAGGCCGAACTCGCCGACCACGTACGCAAACACACCGGCTCCGACGCCGTCACCCACGAGACTCTTGCCCACGCCGCCGAATACCTCGCGTTCTGCGGGCGCACCCCCAACACCGGGACGGTCGCCGCGACGGTCACCGTCATCACCGACGAGGAGAAGGCGGCCCTCTACGCTGCCGGGGAGCACGGCACCTGGCACGGCAGCTCCACCGGCGCCACCGCCGTCCTGCGCGGCTCCGGCGTCCACGCAGACATGCTCGACGCCAAACATCTGGTCCGCAACGCCCGGCTGGTGCGCTCCGTCATCGCGGGGGAGGCGTCCCATGACGGATGACAGCAGCACCGATCCCACGGAGTGCTCCGACCTCCCCGACCTCCCCGACCTCCCCGACCTCTCCGACCTCTCCGACTGGACGGTCAGGGAACGCACCCCCGGCACCCCGCCCCGCGTCATCGTCGTCGGCGCGGGCGTGGCCGGCCTCTCCACCGGCTGCTACGCGCAGATGAGCGGCGCCAGGACCCGCGTCTTCGAGAAGCACGTCCTTCCGGGCGGCTGCTGCACCGCCTGGTCGCGGGACGGTTACCTCTTCGACTACTGCATCGAATGGCTCATCGGTACCGCCCCGGGCAACGACGCTCACCAGGTGTGGGCCGAACTGGGCGCGCTGGACGGTAAATCCGTGACCAACTTCGAGCTGTTCAACAAGGTCGAGGACGAACACGGCCGGTCGGTCACGTTCTACAACGACCCCGACCGCCTGGAGGCCCACCTCCTCGGCATCTCGCCCGTCGACGCCCCGCTCATCCGCGCCTTCACCCGGGATCTGCGGCGCTTCATCGACATCGAGCTGTACCCGTTCCTGACCGCGCCCGCCCTGCGGACCGTACGGGAACGGGCCGAGACCCTGCGCACCGTGCTCCCCGCCTTCCGGCTGTTCTGGCGGACCGCGGCGACCCCGATGCACGCCTTCGCCGACCGGTTCCAGGACCCGTTGCTCCGCAAGGCGTTCCGCAACATCTTCTTCCAGGACCCGGGAGGCTTCCCCCTGCTGCCGTACCTCTTCAACATGGCCGCCGCCCACCACGGCAACGCGGGCTTCCCGCAAGGTGGTTCGCTCGGCCTCGCCCGGTCGATCGAGGAGCGTTACCGGAGTCTGGGCGGCACGATCACCTACCGGGCCCGCACCGAACGGATCCTGGTCGAGAACGACCGGGCGATCGGCATCGAACTACGCGGCGGAAGGCGGTACTTCGCCGAACACGTGGTCTCCGCCTGCGACGGGCACACCACCGTCTACGGACTCCTGGGCGGCCGCTACACCGGACCCCGCATCGACCAGCTCTACACCGACCTCCTCCACCGGCCCGGCACCCTCTTCCCCGCCGTCGTCTCCGCCTTCGTCGGCCTGCGCGGCGACCTGGACCCCGACGAGGCGCACAGCACCACCCACCTCCTCCGCGCGGACGACGCGGGCCACCTCCCCGGCGCACTGCAGGACAGCCTGGTCGTCCAGGCCCGCTCCCGGTACTCGGGAGGCTTCGCACCACCCGGCTGCTCCGTACTGCACTGCACCTACTTCAGCGACTACGCCCACTGGAAGGATCTGCGCACCAGGAACCGCAAGGAATACCGCCGCCGCAAACGCGAAGTCGCCGACTTCGTCCGGGACTTCCTGGAGCGCCGCACCCCCGGTATCGCCGACCGCATCGAGATGGTCGAGGTCGCCACACCCGCCACGACCCACCGCTACACCGGCAACCTGGGCGGCTCCATCCTCGCCTGGAAGGCCTTCTCCGACGCCGACGACGTCGCCGCGCGCCTGGTCGGCAAGGACCGGATGCGGCTGCCCGGACTGAGCGGCTTCTCCATGGCCGGCCAGTGGGTCGGCATGGGCGGCCTGATCCGCGCCGCCTCCACCGGCCGCTTCGCCGTCCAGTACCTCTGCCGCGAACTGGGCCTGGAATTCCGGGCCTGGGAGAGCAAGGGCGACGAACCGTGGCACCCCGGGAAGCTGGGGCACCTGCCGCAGCTCGACCGGTGGTCGGCTCGGGAGAGCGAGGACTCATGAACGGTGACAGGAACCGGTCCCGCCGTGACGGCGGCGAACGCGGTCCCCGCGAGACGATGATCATCATCGGGGCCGGGCTGGGCGGCCTCTCCACCGGCTGCTACGCCCGGATGAACGGCTACCGCACCCGCATCCTGGAGATGCACGAGATCCCCGGCGGCTGCTGCACCGCCTGGGAGCGCGGCGGCTTCACCCTGGACGCCTGCGTCAGCTGGCTCCTCGGCAGCGGCCCCGGCAACGAGATGCACCGGATCTGGCTGGAGCTCGGCGCCCTCCAGGGCAAGGAGATCCGCCACTTCGACGTCTTCAACATCGTGCGCGGCGCCGACGGCCGGGCCGTCCACTTCTACTCCGACCCGGACCGTCTCGAAGCCCACCTCCTCTCCATCTCACCGGCCGACGCCCGCCTCGTACGGAAGTTCTGCGGGCAACTGCGCAGCTTCCGCGCGGCGTTGGCGGTCTACCCCTTCCTGAAGCCCGTCGGGCTGATGGGGCGCCGGGAGCGCTGGCGGATGCTCGCCTCGTTCCTCCCGTACTTCAACGCCGTACGGACCACGATCACCGTCCTGATGACCGACTTCTCGGCGCGTTTCCAGGACCCTCTCCTGCGGGAGGCCTTCAACTTCATCCTGTACGAGAAGCACCCGGCCTTCCCCGTCCTCCCGTTCCACTTCCAGCTCGCCTCGCACGCCAACCTCTCCGCCGGCGTCCCCGAGGGCGGCTCCCTCGGTCTCGCCGAGTCGATCGAGGCCCGCTACCGGCGGCTCGGCGGCGAGATCTCGTACAACACGAAGGTCGAGTCGGTGATCGTCGAGGACGACCGGGCGGTCGGTGTCCGGCTCAGTGACGGCGGCGAACTCCGCGCCGACATCGTCGTCTCGGCCTGCGACGGCTACACCACCACGATGAAGTTCCTGAAGGGCGCCTACCTGGGCGAGGACTACCGCAAGCTCTACACCGAGACCATCCACGAGCCCGGCATGGTCTTCCCCGGCTACTTCACCCTCTTCCTCGGCCTCTCCCGTCCCTTCCCCGAGGGCGACCCCTGCACGACGCACCTGATCGACGAGCATCTGGCGGCCGAGCTCACCGGGATCCGGCATCCCAGCATCAACGTCCAGTTCCGCAGCCGCCATTACCCCGAGCTGTCCCCGGACGGCACCACCGTCGTCTACGCCACCTACTTCTGCGACATCGCCCCCTGGCGCGCCCTGGACGAGGGTCCCGAACAGGTCACCCGCACCCGCGGCGGCCAGGAACTGCACACCCTGCCCGTGCGCCACGGGCGCGGCTACTACGCGGCGAAACGGCGGGCCCGCGAGGCGCTCGTCGGCTTCCTGGAGCAGCGCCACCCCGGCCTGCGGGACGCGATAGTCGTCCGGGACGTCTCCAGCCCCCTCACCCAGGTCCGCTACACCGGCAACTACGACGGGACCGTGCTCGGCTGGCAGCCCTTCGTGGAGAGCGGCGAGAAGCTCGAAGAGCTGATCAAGAAGCACGGCCCCGGCCTCCCCGGACTGCGCGACTTCTACCAGTCCGGCGTCTGGGCCACGACCGGCGGCCTCATCCGGGCCGCCGCCGCCGGACGTCACGTCATGCAGTTCGTCTGCCGCGACGACAACAAGCCCTTCACCGCGTCGATCGACCGCACCGCACCCCCGCCGACGCACCGGGTGATCCCCGTGCCCGTCCGCCCCACCGTACCGACCGAGAGGAAATCATGAAGATCGCGAAATGGGTGGTCCGCGAGCACATGGAGGGCGTACCCGACGTGGACCGGGTCTACGAGAAGGTCGTGGAGCACGTTAACGTCACGCTGGCCCCCGACGAGATGCTGCTGCGCACGCTGTACGTCTCCGTGGACCCCTACCTCCAGGGCATCACCCTCGACACGCCCATCGGCCGGCACATGGGCGCCGACTCGATCATGGAGGTGGTGGAAGCCGGGCCGCGCGCCGCCCACCGCGTCGGCGACCTCGTCCAGGGCTTCGGCGGCTGGCGTACGCATGTGATCTCGACCGGCGTCCCCGAGCTCTGGCAGACCGGCACGTTTCCCATGGTTTTTCCGGAGTACCGGAGGCTCGACCCGCGGTGGTACGACGACGCCCTGCCGCTGTCGACCGCCCTCAGCGTGATGGGCGGCCCGGGGATGACCGCGTGGGGAACCCTCTCCAAGTACATGACGATCAGCCCCGGCGAGACACTGGTCGTCAGCGGGGCCTCAGGCGCCGTGGGAGCCCTCGTCGGCCAGCTCGCGGCACGCGCCGGAGCCCGGGTCATCGGCACCACCTCGTCCCCGGAGAAGGCGGACTACCTCACCGGACTCGGGTTCGACGCGGTGATCGTCTACCGCCACGGGGACGGCGCGGACACCGTGCGCGAGGCGCTGGCCCGGGCGGCACCCGACGGTGTCGACCGGTACTTCGACAACCTCGGCGGCACGGTCACCGACGCGGTGTTCTCCCTGCTCAACGTCGGCAGCCAGGTGGCGGTGTGCTGGCAGTGGGCGACCCAGGTCGGCAACGAGGACACCGGCCCCCGGCTCCTGCCCTACCTGATGTTCCCGCGCGCCACGGTCCGCGGCATCTTCTCGCTGGAATGGTTCACCGAACGCAACTGGCAGGACCTCCACACCGAGCTGGGCGGCCGGGTCCGGCGCGGCGAGGTCGTCTGCGACCACACCCTGCACCACGGCTTCGACGCCATCCCCGCCGCCTACGGCAGCCTCTACGGCGACCGGGCGGCCAACCGCGGCAAGGTGCTCGTCGAACTCTGAGCGCGGCTCCTCGACCCCTTCTCGCTGCAACGCCCCTTTTCAGGAGGCACGTTGACCACCATCGACCCCACACACCGGGCCCCGCCACCGGAGCCGATGCACCGCCTGCGTTTCGAGGAACCCGGGCCGCCCTGCCGCACCGAACTCCCGGGCGGCACACCCGCCTGGCTGGTCAGCCGGTACGCCGACGTCCGCCAGGTGCTCTCCGACCCGCGCTTCGGCCGGGCCCGGCTGTACGCCGCCGACGCCCCGGCCCTCTCCGACGTACCCGACCTGGTGAACGACCCCGACCTGATGTTCAACCAGGACGGCCCCGGCCATCTGCGGCTGCGCCGCACCCTGCGGCGTGCGTTCACCCCGAGGGCCGTCGCCCGCTGGCGGCCGTGGATCGCCGCGATCGTCGAGGAACTCCTCGACCGGCTGGAGGCGCGACCGCAACCGGCGGACGCAGTCGCGGAGTTCGCTCTCCCTCTGCCGGTCGCGGTGATCAGCAGGCTGATGGGACTGGACGAGACCACGTGGGGCCGGCTGCGGCACTGGAGCGCATACGCCTTCTCCGACGGCACCCACGAGAGCGAACAAGTGGCAACGGCACTCAAGGAGTTCAGCGCGTTCGGTGCCGATCTCCTCGCGGAGCGGCGCCGGGCTCCGGGCGAGGACCTGGTCAGCGGTGTCGTCGCGGCGGCCGACGAGGAAGGGAGGGTTCCCGAGGCACAGTTGGTCAGCCTGGTGTGCGGTCTTGTCGTCGGCGGGCACGACAGCACGATGACCATGCTCGGCAACGCGCTGTTCTACCTCCTGGGCGAGCGCCGCGAGACCTGGCCCCGCCTCGGGGCCGACGAGGAGGCCGCGGGACGCGTCGCGGACCGGCTCGTCCACCTCGTACCGCTGGGCGACGACCGGGGCAGTACCCGGCACACCGCCACGGATGTCGAGGTCGGCGGGGTGACGATCCCGGCCGGGTCGATCGTGCTCGCCGACTGCGGCATGGCCAACCGCGACCCGGAGGTCTTCCCGCCCGCCACGCTCCACGACCTGTTCGCCCCGCTGGAGGCCCCCACCCTCTCCTTCGGCGCCGGGCCCCACTACTGCCTGGGCGCCTGGCTGGCCCGTACGGAACTTCAGCTCGCCCTGCACCGCCTGGCCGCCCGCTTCCCGGGCCTGCACCTGGCCGACCCGACGGACACGGTCGTGTGGCGGACCGGGACGACCTCGCGCAGCCCCCGGTCCCTCCGCGTCAGATGGTAGGTGCGTCCGTGGCGCAGGGGGCGTCACCAGTCGTGCACGGTCCCGTCGTGGAGCCGGTTGACCGGCAGGTACGCGGCCGCGTACGGGTGGGCGGCGGCCAGTTCCTCGTCCAGTTCCACCCCGATGCCGGGCGCCTCGCCCGGGTGCAGGTGGCCGTCGGAGAAGGTGTAGGCGTGCCGGAACACCTCGTCGGTGAGCGGGGTGTGGCCGGAGTACTCCTGGATGCCGAAGTTGTGCACGGCCAGGTCGAGATGGACGGCTGCGGCCATCCCGACCGGGGAGATGTCCTCCGGGCCGTGGATCGCGCTCTTGATCTGGTACTGCGCGGCGAAGTCGAAGAGCTTGCGCAGCGGGGTGACGCCGCCGAAGTGGGTCACCGCCGAGCGGACGTAGTCGATCAACTGCTCGGTGACCAGGGTCTGGTAGTCGTACACCGTGTTGAAGACCTCGCCCACGGCCAGCGGAGTCGTCGTGGACCGGCGGACCAGACGCAGCGCCTCCTGGTTCTCGGCCGGGGTGCAGTCCTCCAGCCAGAACGGCCGGTAGGGCTCCAGATCCCTGCCGAGCCGGGCGGCCTGGACCGGGGTGAGCCGGTGGTGGGAGTCGTGCAGCAACGGCAGCTCGGCTCCGAACTCCGCGCGTACCGCCTCGAACACGGTCGGCACATGGCGCAGGTACGCCGCCGTGTCCCAGTCCTCCACCAGGGGGCGGGCCTGCTGGTGGAGGACCGGCGCACCGGTGTCGTCGGTGTCCGACACCCCGTACACGGCCTTGAGGCCAGGGATGCCGGACTGGATGCGGACGGCCGGATAGCCCTCGGCGAGCCGGGTCCGTACGGAGTCGAGCAGCTCGGGTATGTCCCGCCCGTTCGCATGACCGTACGTCCCGATGCGCTCCCGGCTCGCGCCGCCCAGCAGTTGGTACAGCGGCAGCCCGGCGGCCTTCGCCTTGATGTCCCACAGCGCCACGTCGACGGCGGCGATGGCGGCCATGGTCACCGGGCCGCGCCGCCAGTACGCACCCCGGTACAGCGACTGCCAGGTGTCCTCGACGCGATGCGGGTCGAGCCCGATGAGCAGCGGGGCGACATGGTCGGTGAGGTAGCTGACGACGGCCAGCTCCCGCCCGTTGAGGGTCGCGTCGCCGAGGCCGGTGAGCCCTTCGTCGGTCGTCAGCTTCAGGGTGACGAAGTTGCGGCCGGGGCTGGTGACGACGACCTTCGCGTCGACGATCTTCATGCGTGTGTGCTCTTTCCGCAGGTGGGGGAGTTGAAGGGGTCAGCCCTTGGAGGCGCCGGACGTCAGCCCGGCCACCAGGTACTTCTGTCCGAGGAGGGCGGCCAGGACCACGGGCACGGTGATGAGGGCCGCGGCGGCCATCAGACCGCCCCAGTCCGTGCTCGCGTAGGAGATGAAGTTGAACAGGGTGACCGGCACGGTCTGGGTCCGGTCGTCGGAGAAGACCAGCGCGAACATGAAGTTGTTCCAGCTGAAGACGAAGGCGAGCAGGGACGCGGTCGCGGTGCCGGGCGCGGCGAGCGGCAGCGAGATCCGCCAGAACGCGCCGAAGGCGCTCAGCCCGTCGGTGCGGGCGGCCTCCTCCAGCTCGACCGGCAGCCCGGCGAAGAAGCTGATCATGATCCACATGATCAGCGGGACCGAGACGAACATATGGCTGAGGACGAGCACCGTGTAGGAGCCGACCAGGCCCATCCGCGCGAACAGGTAGTACCACGGCACCAGCAGCGAGATCGCCGGGACGATCCGCGCCACGAGGATCACCGAACCGGTGCGGTGCATGGAGAACCGGCCGACCGCCCAGGCGGCCGGCACCGCGATCACCGCGGAGAGTACGGTCGAAACCACCCCGACCAGAAGGGAGTTGCCCATCGAGCGCACGATCTGCCCGGCCTCGACGACGGCACGGAAGTTGTCCAGCGTGGGCGTGAACCACAACCCCACCGACGGATCGGTGACCTGCACGTTGGTCTTGAAGGCGGCGGCGAACATCCACACCAGCGGCAGGGCGAAGACGAGCGTCACGACGGTGATGGCGATGCCCCGCAGCCAGGAACCGAGCCGCCGGCCGCGCCGGGCCCGCGCGGGGGAGAGGGTGGCACTCATGCGTTCTTCCTTCCGCCCCGGCGGCGCAGCAGCACCACGACACCGATGATGAACAGCGTGAACAGGACCAGGACGGCGGCGGCGAGACCGTACTCCTGGTAGTCGAAGGTGAGCCCGTAGGCGTAGACGTTGAGGGTCTCCACCTCGAAGTCCGAACCGCCGCCCGCGCCCTTCGTGGCGTAGAGGAGGTCGAAGGTCTTCAGCGCGTCGACGGCGCGCAGCACCAGGGCGGTGGCGAGGGCCGGCCCGAGCATCGGCAGGATGACGTGGCGGAAGCGCTGCCAGGCATTCGCCCCGTCCATCAGGGCGGCCTCCTCCGGCTCCTCGGGGAGCGTGGTCAGGCCCGCGAGCAGCAGCAGCGTCATCATGGGGGTCCACTGCCACACGTCGATGAGCATCAGCGTCGGCAGCGACTGCCCGACCGAGCCGAGGAACTCCTGCCGGGGCAGACCGACCGCCTCCAGCAGGTGGTTGGCGATGCCGTTGGTGGGGTCCAGGATCAGCAGCCACAGGATGCCGATCGCGACCGGGGTGGCGAGCAGCGGGATGATGAGCACGGTCCGTACCCACCGCATCCCCTTGAACGGCCTGCGCATCAGCATCGCCAGGGCGAGCCCGAGCACCGTCTCCAGCGCCACCGCGCCGACCGTGAAGACCAGGGTGCGGCGGGCCGCGGGCCAGAACCGGCGGGTGTCGCCCAGGGCGTCGCCGAAGTTGCGCAGCCCGATGTGGGCGCTGTCGGCGTTCACCGCCCCGAAGGCGTCGGTGAGGCTGAGGTTCAGCGTGAAGACCAGCGGAAAGATGATCATCAGGCCCACGAACAGCACGGCCGGGGCCAGCATCGCCCACTTGAGCCGCCGGTTGGCCTGCTCGAAGGTCCGCTGCCGCCGCCCGGCCCGGGAAGGCGCCGGGCGGCGGGTGCGGTCGGCGGCAGTCCGGTCGGCCGCTGCCACTCCTCGGGTCTCGGTGGTCTCCGTGGCGGGCATCAGGACTCCTTGTGGCGGTTGTCGCGTACGAGGAAATCGGCGAACTCCGCGTCCGCGTCGCGCACGACGGGCCGCACGGACTGGCCGAGGATGCCCGCGACCAGCGGACGGCCGACGATGTCCCGGGCCCGGCCGACCTGGAGGACACGCGGCCGGTCGGAGCCGACACCGCGCTCCGCGTTGATCCGCATGGCCTCGGCCAGCTCCGGCGGGAAGGCGGACAGCGTCTTGGGGTCCGACCACACGGACGTGCGGGCGCCGGGTATGCCCTCCTTCTGGAGCGCGGCCGACATCTCGGGGCCGGCTGCCCACCGGATGAACTCCCAGGCTTCGTCCCGCAGTCGGGAGAAGGTGTTGATGCCGAGGCTCCAGGACGGGATGTTGTGCGGCTTCGCCCCGGCCGGCCCGGCCGGGAAGGGCGCGAAGCCCACGGTCTCGCGCACCCGCGACACCTTCGGATCGAGGAAGCTGCTGTAGATCGCGTCGGCGTCGACGAAGAAGGCGGCCTTGCCCTGCGCGAAAATCGGCATGGCCTGTTCGAGGCTCATGTTGGTGGCCCCGGGCGGTCCCGACCCGGCCAGCAGGCGGCCGTAGTACTCGTACGCGGCGACGGCCTCGGCGCTGCCGATCCCGGACTTCCCGTCCACGACGAAGTCCCCGCCGTACGAGTAGAGGAAGCTCGACCACTGGGAGACGGCGCCACTGCGCTGCCCCCGTCCGACGTACCCGTAGAAGCCGTCCTTCCGACGGGTCAGTTCCCGCGCGCCCTCCATCAGCGCCTCCAGGGTGCGCGGCGGCCCGCCCAGATCCGCCACCAGGTCCTTGCGGTAGTAGAGGGCGGGGCGCTCGGTCACCACCGGGACGCTCAGCACCTTTCCGGCCGTGACCGACGCCTCGCGCGGTGCGTCCTGGAAGTCGTCCCAGGCGAACCGGTCGTCCGCGACCCGGTCGCTGAGATCGGCGAGCCAGCCGTTGTGGCCGAACAGCAACTGCTCCTGGAGCGCGCGGACCATCATCACGTCCACGTCCGTCCCCGACGCGTTGAGCTTGACGTTGTAGCTGCCGGCGAGCTGGTCGGCGGTGAGCAGCGTCATCGAGACCCGCCGCCCGACGTGCTCCTCGAACTCCGCGATACGGCCCTTCACGGCCTGGGACCAGACATGGTTGATCGCCATGATCCGCAACGGTGCGTCGGCCGAGGGCTTGCCGCCCCCGCCCGCACAGGCGCTCAGCGCGCCCGCCCCGGCGGTCGCCGCGACCCCCGCGGCGAGCCTGCCGAAGGCGCGCCGGCTCAGGAGCTGGCTGCTCGTGGACATCCTCGTCCTCGTTTCTCTGCGTACGTGTCGCATGCCGGTCCCCTCGGGAACCGGACTGGTCCGACCTGGTCCAACTGGTAGGACCAGTTGGTCTAGGCGGGACCGTAACAGCAGGGAAACCTCCGCGACCAGACCCTGGAGCCAAGATCCCACGGACCGGACGGACGAATTCCGCCCCCGGTCGATGAGACGGGGCTACCGCCCCGAGGAGGTCCGGCGGCCCTCGGACTGCCCCAGCAGCGTCTCGATGTGGTTGCGCGCCATGGTGTCGACCTGTACGTCGAGATCGGCCCCGTACGTCCGCAGACCGAGCATCAGGTGCTCCCGCATCCGTGCGCACGCGAGGTCCACGTCCCGCGCCTCGATCGCCTCGAAGATCTCCGGGTGGTGCGGCACGCCCGGCTCCCCGATCGACGGGTCGGAGTTCGAGCGGAGCATCATCTCGAACATCATCCCGCCGATCGACGACAGCATGATCCTCAGAACCGGATTCTTGCTGGCCACCGCGATGGCGTCGTGGAACTCCATGTCCGCCTGGGCCTTGACCACGACGTCGGTCGCCGACTCCAGCCCGTCCCGGGCGGCCCGCATCGCCGCGATGTCCTCCTCCGTGGCCCGCTCGGTCGCCAGCCGGACCATCTCGACCTCCAGCGGGATCCGCGCCTCGATCAACTGCCGGACGGTGGGCCGCCCCGCCCGGTACAGCGCGTCGTACCCCCGGGCCTGCCCCGAGGACTGCTCGCGGACGAAGGAGCCACGGCCGGGAGCCACCTCGATCAGGTGCTGGGCCTCCAGCCGCCGCAGCACCTCGCGCACAACGTTCCTGCTGGCGCCGAACTGGGTTGCGAGCTCCCGCTCGGAGGGGAGCTTCGTCCCGACGGCGATCTCGCCGGAGCGGATGTCGTGCTCCAGCTCACGGGCGATGCGCTCGGTCAGGAGCCCGCGCCGGGCTGACCCCGACGGGGAGGAGGAGGGGGCGGACGGCTGCATGATCGCAGCGTACAGGCCGGGTCGGAGGCGGATGGAGGCTCCGGGGCCGGACCCGGCCGGGTGGGGCTCCGCCGGTGATCACGCCGAATCGGGCGAGCGGAAAGTGTGTTTTCTGGAGGAAACCGCTCGTCTGCGATCGACTTGCAGAACATTCATTTGGCTCTGTAAGTATTGCCGTGTGGAAACTATTGGAGACTTCCCTGCGGGCGCGTCGATCACGGCGGAACTCCGCCGGACGCCTGCTGTGTGGCTGGTGCGGATCGTCGGCGACGTCGACATCGACTGCATCGAGCCGCTCCGCACGGCGCTGTCCGAGGCGACCCGTACCCGCACGGCCGTCCTTCTCGACTGCTCGGGCACCACCTTCGCCGACTCGTCCTTCCTGAACGCGGCCCTCCAGGCGATCCGTTTCGTGCCCGTCCATCTCGCGGGCGTCTGCGGCATGCTGGCCTCGCTTTTGAAGGTCACGGGAACGGAGGAGGCGTTCCACCTCCATCCCGACGTCGCGACGGGCCTGCGGGAGTGCGCCCGGCGGGAGGAGAACGGGCCGTGACCGGCGGGGGCCCTGCCCGTGGTCGTCAGAGGGCGAAGGTGACCGTGATCCGTTTTCCCGCGCCCGGCAGCCGGGTCACGGAGCAGGTGTCGGCCAGCCGCCTCACCAGGGCCCACCCCCGCCCGCCCGGTTGGAACCGGTCGGTCCCGGACGGGCTGCGGGGCAGACGTGAGTCGGCGTCCTCGACCGCGAGGCGCAGCCGGGAGGAGTCGGGGCTCAGATCGGCGGAGAACCCCGTGAGGCCGCCGCCGTGGCGGATCGCGTTGCTGATCAGCTCGGTGACGGCCAGATGCGCGTCCCCCTGGCCGCCGACGTGTCGGCCGCGCAGCACTGGAGGAGCGAGGTGATGAGGTCCCGCGCCGCCGCGCACGTCGGCACTCTCCGGTCCGTCGCGGTGGATCCGACGGACTCGCTCCGCCCGTCCCCGTATGCAGAGATGATGTCGGACATGGCGCTCCCCGGCCTTCGCGATGTGTGGACGATTTCTGTCCCGCGGTCGGCACGCACGGGGGGACAACACGCCGCATACCCGTACCGCGGCCGAACAATCGTGGTGATCGCGCGTCGCGTGGTGTGCGGTGTCACGGTGTCCGACGGGACGACGGCGTGAATGATCTGCCGACGGGCGGCAGCCGCCGACGCCCCTCTCGGCCGCGGGCTCGCCGTTCGCCCGGAAGGCAGGCCGTGGGCCGTGGGCCGGGTCGCGGCGGCAGGCGGCGTCAGAACGCGTATCTGATGCGGAGCCAAGGGGCGTGGGACGCGATCAGCTCACGGAGCCGCCCGATGGCCCGCTGCTTGACCTGAAGCTCGTAACGGACGTTGATCGCACCGTTCTGCGAGCGCTTGGTCTCCTGGGCGGCGGGCTGCCACAGGACGTCCTCGGCCCGGGGGTGCCAGCCCAGATTGACCTCGTGGAGTTGCTCGTTGTGGGTCAGCAGAATGACCTCGGCGGCCGCCTGCTCCTTCACCCGGTCCGGTACCACGTCGTCGAGCTGGGTGAGCAGCTCCGCCCAGTCACGCTGCCAGCCCGGCCGCAGCACCACCGGGGAGAGGTTGAAGTGGACCTCGTAGCCCGCGTCCAGGAAGTCGGCGGCGGCCGCGATGCGCCGGGCCACGGGGCTGGTGCGGATGTCCAGCAGACGGGAGTCGTCCTGCGGCATCAGCGAGAACCGCACCCGGGTACGGCCCCCGGGTCCAGACCGAGCAGGTCGGGATTGACGAACTTCGTCGCGAACGATGCCTTCGCGGTGGGCAGCGCGCGGAACGCGGCGATCAGATCCGCGGTGTTGTCGCAGATCAAGGCGTCGACCGAGCAGTCGCCGTTCTCACCGATGTCGTACACCCAGGCGTCCCGGTCGCACTGGTTGGGCTCCGGTTTGGCCCCCTGGGCCCGGACATGCCGCTGGATGTGGGCGATGATCGCCTCGATGTTGGTGAACAGGGTGATCGGGTTGGCGTAACCCTTGCGGCGCGGCACATAGCAGTACGCGCAGGCCATCGCGCAGCCGTTGGAGGCACCGGGGGCGATGAAGTCGGCGGACCTTCCGTTGGGGCGGGTGGTCAGGCTCTGCCGGACGCCGAGGACCAGCGTCTCGCGCTTGATCCGGGTCCAGCGGGCGACACTGCCGGCGTTCCCGTGGAGGGAGGGAATGCGCCAGTGGCCCGCCACCTCGGTGACGGGCACTTCCGGCAGGCGTGCCAGGATCTGCTGCCCGCGGGGGGACGCGAGCGCGGCCGGCTCTCCGTACACCTCCCGGATGTCCAGCATGCGCCGGGCCGTCGCGCTGTTCCGGAAGGCCCCGTCGCCCTCCGGGGGCGCCGCGGGCGCTGTGTCGGCCCAGCCGAAGAGGACCTGCTGTTCCGGCTCTCCACCGAAGGGTTCTCCACCTGAGGTCGGCTGCATGGCGCTGCTCCTGATCCGGTGTTCCGGAGCTGCTGGGTCCGGGCCGCCCCCGACCGTACGCGGACACGCGACCGGGGACACCGCGACGCGGCCGTACCGGGGGATCGCGGGCCGGGGGCGTCGGCCCCGGCCCGCGATCGCTGTGAAGGATGTCAGCAGCTCAGGTTGGAACCGGGTGTGGTGCCCAGGATCTGGGTGAACTGCTGGAACTTGTTGATGCGGCTCTGCACCTGGGCGGGATTGCCGCCGTTGCACTCGATGCTGCCGTTGATGGCGCGGATCGTGTGACCGAAACCCTGGTTGTTCACGATCGCGTTGTGCGCGGTCATCCACCCCGGGCCGTTCTGGGTGTTCCAGTACCAGAGGGCGGTCTTCCAGGAGACGGACGCGTTGTTCTGGACGAGCCAGGGGTTGTTCAGCAGGTCGATGCCGAGTGCGTCACCCGCGGCCTTATAGTTGAAGTTCCAGGAGAGCTGGATGGGCCCCTTGCCGTAGTACGCGGCCTGTCCGGCCGGGCAGCCGTAGGGCTGGCTCCAGTCGCAGTAGTGCGGGTAGTTGGCGGTGTTCTGCTCCACGATGTGGACGAGGCCGCCGGTCTCGTGGCTGACGTTGGCCAGGAAGGCCGCCGCCTCGCGACGCTTGACCTCGGTGCTGCCCGTGTTGGCGAACGCCGGGTACGCGCTCAGCGCGGAGACGAGCCCGCTGTAGGTGTAGAAGGAGTTCCTGTTCGGGAACATCTGGTCGAACTGCGCCTGGCTGACCGGGAAGCCGGTGGTGGGCGGGTTGCCGCCGCCACAGGTGTAGGGGTCCCAGTACCACGTGCTGATGGTCGGATCGTAGGCCGGGTTGTCGTGCTCGGCGATGTAGTAGGCCCCGTTGAAACGGACGACGGTGCCCGCCGTGTACCAGGAACCCGCCTGCCAGTTGGGCGCCGTGTCACACAGACTGGCGGCGGCTTTGAGGGGGCCGCCGAGGCGGCGGGGGCGAACGCCGCCGCGAGCCCGGTCACCAGCAGCAGGGTCATGAGCGTTCTCGCGATGCGATGTCTGAGCACTCGATCACTCCTTTACGCATGACGGCCGCCCGGACCGGGGTGCGCGGCGTCCGGTCACGACCGTGAAGGGGGTGTGACCACACTCAAGCGCCTTGACATGATCCAGTCAAGGTATAGACCAATGGGTGAGTGAGGGAAATGCGGCCGGCGTCGGCGTCGGGTTGCCCGGTGGCGTGCTGCCTCCGCGCCCGGCGGGGGAGACGCCGAAGTCGGTGAACAGCGCCCCTGCCCGTGAGCGGCGCCCGACCCTTCGTGCGGTCAGTCGGCGACGGCGTGTTCGTGGGCCTCGGCCGGCGTGTCGCGGACGCCGAGCCGCAAGTGCTCGACGTGGTACAGGGCTTGGTCGAGGAGTTCGGCGACGTGGTTGTCGTAGAGCGCGTAGATGATCGACCGTCCGTGACGCTCGCCGGTGACCAGGCCCAGGTTGCGCAGGAGTCGCAACTGATGCGAGCAGGCGGACGGTTCCATGCCGACTGCCTCGGCGAGGTCGCCGACGGAGCAGGGGCCTTCCTGGAGGCGGGCCAGGATGTGCAGCCTCGAAGGGGTGGCGAGTGCCTGGAGGGTGGCGGCGACATCGGCGGTGCCGACCGCGTCGAGGCGTTCGCGGGTGGTGGCACTGCTGGTGGTGTCGCTTCCGTGGCCCATGGGTCCATCTTAACGACAACACATGAAGACCTGTTCATATGTTCCTGTATGGTGGAGATGTTGCCCCGCCTCCGCCCGTGAAGGGTCTCTTCGTCATGCCTTCAGCTCTGGACCAGCTCTCCGCGCCGCCTGTCAGCGGACCGCGCCCGGCCCCACCCCGACGCCGTACTCGCGTCCTGGCTCTTCCAGAGGCCCGCTGGGCGCTCGCGGCCCTGGTGCTGTTCGTCCTCGCCGTGCCGGTCCACCTGCTGGGCGGTCCGGCCTGGTTGTGGGGGCCGCTGTTCGCCGCGACGTACGTCACCGGCGGGTGGGAGCCGGGGTGGGAGGGGCTGAAAGCGCTCAGGGGCCGGACGCTGGACGTGGACCTGCTGATGGTCGTGGCGGCGCTCGGGGCCGCCGCGATCGGGCAGGTCCTGGACGGGGCGCTGTTGATCGTCATCTTCGCCACCTCCGGCGCCCTGGAGGCCGTCGCCACCGCCCGTACCGCGGACTCGGTACGCGGCCTGCTCGACCTCGCCCCCACCACGGCCACCCGGCTCCTGGCCGACGGCACGGAGGAGAGCGTCGTCACCGGGTGTCTTACGGTCGGGGACACGATCCTGGTGCGCCCCGGGGAGCGGGTCGGCGCCGACGGGCGGGTCCTCGACGGGGCCAGCGATGTCGACCAGGCCACCATCACCGGCGAACCCTCGCCGGTGGCAAAGCAGGCGGGTGACGAGGTGTTCGCCGGTACGGTCAACGGCATCGGCGCCCTGCGGGTACGCGTGGAGCGGGATCCGGCCGACTCGGTGATCGCCCGGATCGTGAGGATGGTCGAGGAGGCCTCCGAGACCAAGGCGCCGACCCAGCTGTTCATCGAGAAGATCGAGCAGCGGTACTCGATCGGCATGGTCGTCGCGACCCTGGCCGTTCTCGGCGTCCCGCTCGCTTTCGGTGACACCCTTCAGGCGGCGCTGCTGCGCGCGATGACGTTCATGATCGTCGCATCACCCTGCGCCGTGGTTCTCTCCACCATGCCGCCGCTCCTGTCCGCCATCGCCAACGCGGGCCGCCACGGTGTCCTCGCGAAGTCCGCCGTCGTCATGGAACGCCTCGGCCAGATTGACACCGTCGCGCTGGACAAGACGGGAACGCTCACCGAGGGCACCCCGCACGTCACCGACATCACCTCGGTGCCCGGCGGCTCACTGGACGAGAACGCCCTCCTCCGGCTGGCGGCCTCCGCCGAGCAAGCCAGCGAACACCCGCTCGCCCGCGCGATCGTGCGGGCCGCCCGCGAGCGGGGGCTCGCACTGGCCGAGGCGAGCGGATTCATCTCGGCCCCGGGTTCCGGTGTCACCGCCACCGTCGGCGGCCGCACTATCCGGGTCGGCTCCCCGGCCCACCTCGCCTCCGCCGGCGGCGGCCTCGACCGCGTGGTCAGGTCGCTGGAGGAAAGGGGCCGTACGGCTGTCCTCGTCCTCCGCGACGACGTACCGGTCGGTGTTCTGGGCATCGCGGACCGGCTCCGTACGGACGCCAAGGCGACGATCGCCGCGCTCACCGAACTGACCGGCCGCCCACCGACCCTCCTGACCGGCGACAACGAGCGCGCCGCCCGTCACCTCGCCGCCGAGGTAGGCATCACCGATGTCCGGGCCGGGCTGCTCCCGCAGGACAAGGTCGCCGCTGTACGCGAGTGGGAGGCCGAGGGCCGCCGGGTCCTGGTCGTCGGCGACGGCGTCAACGACGCCCCCGCGCTGGCCACCGCGCACACCGGGATTGCCATGGGCAAGGCCGGGTCCGACCTCGCACTGGAGACCGCCGACGCCGTCGTCGTCCGCGATGAACTCGCCACCGTCCCCGCCGTCGTCGCCCTCTCCCGCACCGCCCGCCGCCTCGTCGTCCAGAACCTCACCATCGCCGGGGTGTTCATCACCGCCCTGGCCGCCTGGGACCTCATCGGCACCCTCCCGCTGCCGCTCGGCGTCGCCGGCCACGAGGGGTCCACCGTCATCGTCGGCCTCAACGGACTGCGACTGCTCCGCGAGCACGCCTGGACCGGCTCCTCGGTGAAGGGCATCGCGTGAGAGGGCGGAAGTCCTCCGTACAGCCGCTACCCTGTGACCGTGCAACGCGACGGATACCGGGATGCGGACAGCGCCACGTACCGTTCCGAACTCCGGCGGGTCCTCGATGCGGCCTCGCCGTCGGTGGTGCGTCGGCTGGAGGCGGTCCGGGACGCCGCGACGGTGCGGACGGACGGTGTGACCATCGACGTGTTCCCGGACCAGGAGGGCGACGGCACGTTCGCCCTCTGGGCACGGTTCAGGGGCGCGGACTCCTTCGCCCTCGACCGGCTGATCGGCGACGAGCGCCAGCTCTTCACGGTCGTCTGGGCCGAGCACGGCTGGGAACCGGCAGTTCCTGAGCGGCCCGGAGCCTGGTCCGCCGCGCGGTTCGAGGACATTCTCTTCGCAGCCGTCGTCGAGTGGATCGACCCGCTCATCCCGCCCGATGCCGTACATCTGCAGTGGGAAGTCACCACCCCTGACGGCACGCAGGACAGTCACCCGGTGGGGCCGGGCCGCTGAGCGGCGCTGGAGCATCTCCAGGAGCGCTTCACCGGCGACAGGGCGCCTCCCCGGCCGGCCGGAAGGCGCCGCTGCGTGAGCACGCGGGACTGAGCCGGGCCCAGTTCCGGGGCGGGGAGGCCGGGCCTGGTCATGAGGTTCACGGCCGAAGCTCCGATCTGAATACCCCGCGCTGGATGCCTCGCGTGGTCGCCGACCCCGACAGCGATGACGCCATGGGCTTCGGATGGCGCGTCAAGGGTGACATCCCGGGGGTGGCGGACGAAGGGCAGGGGACGGTGAAGGCACAGCTCGCCTTCAACCCCGTTGCGCAGCAGTTCATCGACTTCGTTGCGGAAGCCGGCTCCTGGGCGTGATCAACTTCCGTCTGTGAAGGTCGTTCTGCCCCTGTGCGCTGTTGACAGAGCCGCTTCTGGGGCGTGACCGGAGATCGGTGCGGGCATCCGACTCCTTGAAGCGGAATGCCCGACAGCTCCGCCCTTCGACCGGGGCGCCTGGCGTGAGGTGCCCACACGAAGACCGTGTGGGCGGAGATCACCCACCAACCAGATCGTCGAACTGGCCCCAACGGTCCCCAGTTCCGCTCCTCGTCCGCCTTGATGCAGCCCTTCTTCCACTGGTTGACGCACGGGGCGTCGAAGACCAGGTGTAGGGGAAGAGGCCCGCCGCGCACTCGGCCTCCTCGGTGCTCAGATCCCGCACCACTGTGAGGTTGAAGTCGGTGCGGAGCACCTTGTCGGCCGGGACGGACAGGATCGCCTCGTCGCGGTCGGCGGACGGTCCTATCGCCTTTTCGATGTCGACGTAGTACCAGCGCTCGACGGGCTTGCCGCGGGAGTCCGACGTCTCCATCGGGGCGGCCAGCCACAGTGCTTGGAAGAGGGAGCTGAGGCGCTGCTGCCCGTCCAGCAACAGGATCCTGCGCACGTACGGAGAGTGATTCCAGCCGTGCCTTCCGGTGACCGTCAGCCTGTTCATCGAAGAACGGCGGCGCGGGCGGCGTCGGCCGGTTCACTCTGTCTGGCTCGTCGTCCCAGTCGCGCTCCTGTCTTATGTGGCCGTTCCGCTGCGAGATACGTCCGCGTTCCTGGAATATGCGGATCAGTGTGTGATGACCGGCGGGACCGGACCCGGCGATCACCGTCGAAACGGAGAACCTCAATGAGCGCGTACGCCGCCCCTCTCGTCGACGATGCACCCCCGATGAGCGAGTACGAGGGCCATGTGTGGGACACGCTCAACGAGCACTGGCAGCGCCGCAACAACCGCCGTGGTCTGCCGAACTGGGCGAGCACCGCCCTCGGCCGCACAGGAGAGGCCGCGGGAAACGCCGCGAGACGGGTGTCGGACGCCGTGCCGGAGGCTGTCACGAAACCGATCCGCCGCGCGGGCGACGCGGTGGCCGACAAGGCCATGCGACCGGCCCTCGCAGGGGCGGCCGCGTTGCTCGAACTGGTCAACGACTGGGCCATGGAGCTCAACGACCCGAAGAACGTCGAGAACCTCGCCCGCAAGCGAGGCTTCGACATCGACACGTTCACCGAACTGCGACAACAGGACCTCAAGGTCTGCGACCGCCTGCTCAGCCGCAACACCCTCAAGTGGCGGACGACCGGCGCATTCGAAGGTGGTGCGATGGGCCTGCTGGCCATGGTCCCCGTCGCCGGGATCCCCGCCGCGATGACTGCAGACATCCTGGTCGTGCAGGTCCTGAGCACATCGATAGCGGCGCGCATCGCGTACTCCTACGGCTACGACGCCAAAGACCCCAAGGAACAGGAATTCATCCAGCGCCTGGTCCAGCGGTCTTTCATGGCGCAGGCGGCCAAGGCCAAGCCCTTGCAAGAGACCGCACGGGCGGCGAGTGCGGTCAAGGGACGCGTCAACTGGTCGCAGAATCTCCGCCAGAACCACCGCCTCCTCGCTGCTCTTGAGAAGCTGATGCAGCAGATGGGCCCGGCCGGCTCCAGGGTGTCGGTCAAGAACGTCGCGAAGGTCGTGCCGTTCGTGGGCGTCCTCGTCGGGGCCGGCATGAACGCCGCGGTCCTCGGCAGGGTGGCCGCCGACGCCCAACGCTACTGCCAGACCCGATTCCTGTGCGACAAGTACGGGCTGCCGCTGCCGGCTGCACTGGCGACCGACGAGGACGACGATCTGCCGGCCGACGAAACGTGACCGCGCATGGCGATGAACCGGGCGACGCGAGAATTCGAGGAGGTCTTGGCGCACAGAGAGACGGCGCACTGGCCTCGGTGAGCACCACCGGATCAAAGCGCCCCGTACCCGTTTGACGGTGCCTTGTGAAGTTCAGCGCCGGTCAGCGTGTGCCCGGCAACACCTGGGGGCAGCTGACCGAACGCGCGAATCGTTGTACGCTCCGGCGATAGCCCTTGACCTGCGAAAAGCAGGCAGGGAGCAGACGATCCGGGAGATTCTCCATGCTGCGTACCATGTTCAAGTCCAAGATCTGACTATTTGGCGTTGCCGCAGGTCAGGGGCATCATGTGCCCCCCTCAGGTCAGCAAACGGTCAGCATGCGTCCCGGACGTGTCCCCGCTTGCTGACCTGCGACCTGCAGTGCGGCGCCTGAGCATGATTCTTGGGCCGGAACGGATGGTGCACGACACATGGCCCGACAGCTCGCCCGCGGCATGGGGTCCTTCTTCAAGGACTGCGGCTGCGCGAAGCCGACCCGTTGCCCTCACCCGTACTCGATCCGTTTCCGGGACGCGCTGGGCAAGCAGCGCGAGGAGTCCGGATACGCCACGCAGGACGACGCGATCGAGCGCCTGACGCAGGTGTATGCGGAGAAGAAGACCACGGCGCCGACCGTGGCGGCGGCCCGCCGTGAACTGGGTCAGCTGACGGTCGGGGAGTACGCGAAGCAGTGGCGTCCCCGACAGCGGAAGATGACGGATTACTCTACGGGGGAGCACGTCGACAGTTCGATCAACGTGCACATTGTCCCGCGCCTGGGATCGCGGAAGCTGAACTCGGTCACGCCGATCGTGGTCGAGCGGTTCCTGGACGAGATGGAGGGCGACGGAGTCGGTCGGGGGAACCAGGTGAACATATTCCGGGTTCTCAAGACCGTCCTGCGGGATGCGTACGCCAAGGGGGCCATGGCGGACGATCCGGTTAAGGGGGTCCAGGAACCGGAATATGTGCGGGCAACGGTCGCTATTCCGTCTCTCGTTTACGTAAAGCAGGCGCTGGCTGTCGCTGACGAAGATCTCGCGCTCGAGATCGTCATGATGACGGGATGCGGCCTGAGGAATGGTGAGGCGCGGGCGGTGAACGTCAGCAATGTGGTGGCGCAGGACGTGTACCGGGTGCGCGAGCAGATCCACTCCAACACGCTGAAGCCGGCGAAGCTGAAGCACCGCAAGACGGGGGAGTTCCGCGAGGTGCCGCTGCCGCGGTCGGTGCGGGAGGCGATCGAGCGGTACGAGGGAAAGCACGGCACCACGAAGGACGGATATCTCCTACGCGGCCCGGGTGGCTACTTCACGGAAGGCATGGAGCGGCGCCGGGTGAAGAGGCTCTTCAAAGACCTCCCGCCCGTGGAGGGTGTCGGGATGTATGGGTTCCGCCACTACTTCGCCTCGAACGCCCTCGGCAACGGGATCCCCATCACCGATGTCGCGGAACGGATGGGTCATAAGTCCATCGAGGAGACCTACCGCACCTACCGGCACCTGATGCCGGGCAGCATCACCAAAGCCGCCCGGATCCTCGACGCCGGCCTCTGGCAAGCAGCATGACTTCCTGCTTTGGAGTGCAGCAGGATCTTCGTCGCTTGGTGGTACACGGACATTACCTCAGCTGACCGGCCGTGAGGGTGTGATGCCGGTGGGCAGGTGAGAACGTGGTCCGGGGATGGACCGGATCTTGGTCTCGGATGAGCGGTCCGGCCTTCTCCGCAAGGGCGTTCACCGGCACACCTGCCGCTGGTCGCCAGGCTTCGACGGGCGTAACCAAAGACCTCGTTCGGTCCAGTAGCGGGCCTCCGGACGTCGTCGGCGGCTTACGAGCATTGAGGAAGCGCACCGTTGAGCAGCGGACTCATAATCCGTCGGCCGTGGGTTCGAGTCCCACCCGCCCCACCGAGCGTCCCCAGGCAGAATCGTCCTGACTTGGGAAAACGTGGATTTTGCAGCCTTTTCCGTGCGGTACTAGCCGTGCGGTACAGGCCCGCTGTCGCAGCGTGTCAGCGTACCTTGGACGCGTTTGACCTGGCCTTTTACGGCAGTTTCCTGAGAGAGCGTCCTGGCGCGGTCCCACGGCCGTCGATGGAGCTTCGCGCTCCGTCCACAACCCGCCACATCGCATGACGTCCCCGCTGTCCCTGCCGTGCCCGGTCTGCCAGGAGACACCGCCTGCATCGGCGAGGCCGGAGTGGCAGGCTCTTGCTTGCCCTGGACGTGACGCGGCGGCGCACCTGGTGCACGCCCCCCGCGGTCCACATCTCAGCGCAGGGCACAGTTCTTTTGGACGCTCTTGCGCATCCACTCATCGCAGGGGCGTTGAGCGTGGTGGTCTTCGTTCGGGGCGGGCTGTGCAGCTTGCGGAGCACACGCGACCTCGACATCACCATCGGTAGGGGGCAGCTGCCGACGACGCGAAGTTGCGAACTTGCTCACCCGTGTCACGCCGCCTTGAGATCATTGATCCGTCCCGACCAGTGACACGAACCGAGGTACCCCAAGATGTGGGACTACGCAAAACTCTCCGCAGAAGCCGCGAAGCGGGGCGGTCCCGCAGCCCTGCGAGCCGCCTACCGGTTGGCGGGCTGCCAACAGGGCATCAAGATCGGTCAGACGGTGGGCCGCCAACAGGGCGCCATCATCGGCGCTGGCGTAGGCGTAGGCGGGACCCTGCTCTACAACTCGCTGCGCACCCGCAGAACCGGCGCCAACTCTGCTCCGACGCCCGAGAGCAGCGTAGAAACTCCTGAGTCCGGTGCGGGGACTGACGCGCAGCCGGCGACGCCGTCGTGATGGGCCCGTATGCCGAGCTGTTCGTGCAGGACACGGCCAAGGCCGGCACGGACAGCGGGGCGGCAGCCAGCAAGTACGGGCGCACAAACGGAGGGATGGGCCGCGGCGTATAGGCGGTCGCTGCGGGCAGCTTGGCGTACTAACAGAAGTTGAAGGTGCCAGCAACACCGACTGGATCCGCCAGCACGCCGTAGCGCGGTGGGGCAGCCCGTTCCTTGACGCCTCGAGCTCCTCCGCGCGGCGCTGGACTGCCACGACCGTGATGGTGCGGTTGGGTGCCACGGCGGAGCTGCCGGAAGAGCTGTCAGATCTTCAGAACCGCCGTGGGCCTGCTGGCGCAGGCAGCGGACCTTGACGTGATCCCTGTCGCGTGGAAGCTTGCACCGTTTGAGTCGGCGGCCTCGGAAGGGATGTGGATGTGCTCTTCAAGATCGCATGTGCCTAGAGAGGAGGCGTGGTGGCCAGCGATGAAAAGGATCACGTTGGGCTCGGTTCTGGTGACGTATTGGCGGGGGCGGCACCCGCTGTGTCGTCGCCGTTGACGGCTACAGCGCCCTTGCTGTTGCACACACAGGAGTTGTCCCCGGAGGCGCTGGAGCATCTGGTGGTTGCGCTGGCGGTTCAGGTTGATCACGCCGTGGAGGCCCGGCCCTTCGGGCGGAACGGGCAGGCGCAGTACGGAGTCGACATCGTCGCGTACTTCGCCTCGGGCTCTGCCGCAGTGTACCAAGCGAAGAAGTATAAGAGGTTCGCCGCTTTGGATCTGCGCAAGGCGGTGCTCATGTACGTCAATGGGGGCCGGCCTTTCGGGGCCCGGCGGCTGGTGATCGTGACTACGGCGGACGTCCGTGACACTAAGGTCGATCTGGAGTTGGCGCGGCTGCGTAGCCAGCATCAGGATCTGGTGATCGATCTGTGGGGTCGGCAGCAACTGTCTGACATGCTCTTCGCCCTGCCGGATCAGGTGCGGCGCTTCTTCGGAGAGCACACAATGCGTGTCTTCTGCCTGCCTGTGTCCGCGCAGAAGGAGGCCGTCAACGCTCGTGCGGCTGATCGTCAAGAGCTGGAAGACTATTTGGCCCAGTTAGACATATATCTGAGGGGCAACCTACATGAGCTGGTCCCGCTGACTTTGACGGACCAGGACAGTGACGAGCGGCTGTCGTCGGCGGAGCTGGCGGCGTGGCTGAGGCCCGGGCTTCACGTTCAAGTCGTCGGCGCTTCGGGGACGGGCAAGAGCCATACGCTGACGCACACGGTTCTCGGGCTGTTGCAGGCGGGCTGGCTGGCGATCCTTCTGCGGGCGAGCGTCTACGAGGGGCAGCTGGGTGACAGCCTTGATGAGTGCGTGTCCCCTTTCAGTCAGCATGACGCGCAGGTCCTAGTGGAGACCGCCCGGCAGCAGCAGCTGCCGATCGTGCTGCTTGTGGACGCGGTCAACGAATGCCCCTCCCAGTTGCAGGAACGGCTGATACAGCAGATCACTTCCTGGTGCGCTCGTGTCGGGGCGACCGTGATCCTCAGCAGCCAGGAGTTCGTGCACGTGCCCGCAGCACTGAGCGGTGCCCGGTTGAAAACAGCCGAACCGGACCCGCAGCAGCGAACGGCACTACTGCACTCCCACAGAGCTGGCCATGGGACGGGTGGGCCTGACGAGGAGGACTGCATGGCATTCGATACCGCCTTCGAGTTGTCCTTGGCTGCGCAGCTTGCACAGCGTCTGCCTCGCGGAGCGGGTCGGGCCGCTTTGTTGGAGGCCCATGTCGATATACAACTGCAGCGCGTCTCCCAGCCGACGGTCGCGCGGCAGGTGCTGCACCGCTGGGCGCTGTTGATGGACGAGCGGCTGACCGGGTGGCTGCCGATCGCCGAAGCCAGGCGCAGCGCAGCACAGTTGCTAACTGCGCAGAAGGCGGCCGTGAGCACGGTGGATGAGGTGCTGGAAGCGTCTGTAGTGCTGGTGCGGCACCAGCGGGTGGAGTTCCGGCACGAGTGGTACGCCCAGTTGCTGGCCGCCGAGGCATTGATGTGGTGCTGCGCGGACATGCCGGAGCTGGCGGTTGAACTGGGCCGACCGCACCGTCGTGAGCTAACTGCTTGGGCGGTGGCGCTGTCCAGCGATCCGGAGGCGGTACGTGGTCTGCTGCGCAAGCTGCCTGAGACCGAAGTGCTCACCGAGGCGCTGCGCGGGCGCTTGGGGCAGGTGGCCGATGAGGTGGCGCTGGCTGAAGCCCGGCACTGTCTCCAGGTCGCTGCCGAGGCGGCGGCCACCAACCAGGTCGTGTGCACCGACAGTACCTACACCGTGAAGCCGACTCAGTCCTGGAGCGTATACGAGCACGCGGTGTTCCACGCTGTTGGCACGACCGCCCGCGACGGACGTCTGCTGCAGCTGCTGGCCCGGCTTCTGCGGGAGACTGACCAGGCATTTCTGCGGGGCACGGTGCAGGCTGCAAGGCACCCGCGGAACACGGTGGCACGGCTGATCGCCGCTGTCTTGGGCGGGCCAATGCCATCCGCCGGGGACGTTCGCCTTCCGGCTGCGGTGATCACGGATGCGGCTCGTCTGGCCTGGCCGGGACTGGGAAATGCAAGCCGTCACCCGCCCGCGGGTACGCCTGTACTGCAGCGATTGATTACTTCCCTGGACGATAGCGACGTCGGACTGATTGTCTTGCTGTGTTACGTCCTGCAAAGGACAGATGACCCCACAGCTGCCGCGCTGGCACCAACACTGTTCACCCGAGCTTGGAACAGTGGAGCCAACCATCTGCGGTTCTCCGGACTCGATCTACTCACCAGCATCCGCACTACTGCGGACGAAGCCACCACCGCCCAGATCATAGAGCTGCTGCACGACCTGCACCCCGACGAAGTGTTTGTCTCCACCATGCTTGTCGAGGCACTGCACCGCAACGGCCAGATCACCTCGCCCTACGCCGTCAGCGAGATCACTGAAGAGATCACTTCACTCCTCGCCGACGCCGCCCAGCCCGACGCGCACACCCGAGCGCAGAGGATCCTGGAGAGCCAGTTCGAAGAAGTCATTGCCGCACCATACGTTGAAGCGATCGACGACTTGGCCCCGGACGCTTATCGCGCTCTGCTGGTCCTTGCAGTGCGCGAGGGGGACGTCACCCTGTTCACGGACGTCTTCCTCAAAGAACTGATCCGTGATCCGCACCCGGACGTGCTGCCGGCCCTGAGGCACTGGGCCTCCCATCTGAGAGTTCCCGACCCTTTTTGGCGAGATGCAGTGAGCTGCCACCTGCTCGGCATCGAAGGCTGCGCCGCATATCTGCCCGCTCCTCCTTCGCTCCTGGACGGCCATCAGAGCACCGACTCCGACGCTTGGCGCTGCTACGGCCACATACTCTTTTGGCTGAACCGCCCAGGCCTCGACCCACACGAACGGGACATGTGCTGCGCTTTCCCGTGGGAGCAGCTGACCGGGCCTCTCTTGGACGCCGCAGTTGACCCCCTACGCCAGTTCCAGTACGCCGCCATGGGTACGCCGGAAATCCGTACCAGCGCGCTCGGCCGCATAATCGACGCATTCCCCGCCCAGGTACGCACCGTGCTGCACCACGGTCTGCACGTTCCCCAGCAGCTGACCTCGCTCCTCCCTCACGGCCAACCCGACGACCGCGCCGCCATCGTGATGCGCCTGCTCGCCCGCGTAGGCGACCGCTCCTCCCTCCCTCTACTCGCGAGCTACCGCAACCACCCAACTCTTGGCAGCACAGCCGCAGACACCATCCGCCACATCAACAACCGCTGTACGTGACTCATGATGGCATCGGACGGATCAGAGGAAACCGCGGGATCGCATCTCTCGGCCGGTCCTATAGGGCAAAATGACTGGTGTGGACGTAGGAAGGATCGGCACTCTGTTAGGCAGTATCGCCACGTACGCATCATTTCCTGTACTTGTGTACATTGCGATCCGCGGCGAGCGTGCTGCACGCGAGGCAAGGCGAGCGCAGGCCTCACTCGACCGCGGGGCGCGTGCCGAAACTGCTTGCCACGAGTTGGTGACGGCCTCTCACGCGTTCCTTGGCGTAGTCAGGAAACTTCCTTCGACTGAAGCGGGGGCACGTGAAGCCGTCCTGGACGGCGCCTTCACGCTCGTACGCAGAGCATCCGACACAGTACAGTTTTGGTGCTCACCAGCCGCCGCGGTCGCGGGAGCCCGAGTGTTTCAGTGCGCTGAGCAGATAGAAAGAAGGGCGCCGCACAGGGCTGTCGTGCGCTCGACGCTTTCAGCTCTTGAGCGGTACTGGTGTCCAGGTCTTGATGCTGCCTGCGACGGGAATGCCGAATTCTGCGATGTGTCCCGCCACTGGTCAGCTTTTCGGGCGTGCGAGTTGCTGGAGACATGGGGCGGCATGGACGAGTGGGCGAGGTTCGAAATCCGGGAGGAGCTGGAGGACGTGCTCGCCGCGAGCCGCACCCTGACGGAGGAGCAACTCGTCAACCTAAGGGACGTGTTGAACTGGGGTTGTGACTGGGGCGACTTCACGATGCGTGAATCACGTTGGGAACGGGAACTTCGCGAAGCGACGACCGTGTTCCTTGACGTGAGCCGCCAGGAGTACTCTGCTGCATCCCCCCGCGCCATGCCTGGTAGAGCTCAGGTCTCCTGAGTTGTATGGGCGGGGGTGGCACCCCCTGTGTCGTCGCCGATGACTGCTACGGCGCCCTTGCTGCTGCACACACGGGAGTTGTTTTGGGAGGCGCTAGATGTATTGATCACGAGCGTTGTTAACGCTGGTGGGCTTGATCATGGCGAGGGTCCTTCCGGACGACTGGTGATCGCAACCAAGTTGCCGAGATCGCCCGTATGCTCGGACTGCCGCCTGCTGGTCGTCCTTCGAGACGGCCTAGGATCGCAACGCTGGCACCACTGAAGCGTGGCAGCGCTGGGCGCGAGTGGAGGTCGTCCTATGGGGCGACCAAGAATCGCAACCAGCAGCCGCGCATGACCCGCGTCGGCTCGTACATCAGTGGCGGTCGCTCTGGGGCAACCGAGGATCGCAACGCCCGCATCACGAGCGATGAGGCCGACCGGGCCACCGAGTTGCGGTCGTCCTCCGAGGCGATCGAGATCGCAACAATCCGGCCTCCGAGGCCAACATTGCGGACAGCTCCTGTGGCGATCGTCCTTCCGAGACGATTGAGGATCGCAACACGAAGACGATCGGCGGCTATGCGGGCGGGTGGTTAGTGGCGGTCGTCCTCTAGGGCGACCGAGGATCGCAACATCGAGTTCGCGGCGACCGCAGCCGGAAATGCCGCGGTGGCGGTCGTCTCGTTACCTGAAGGGCCTCAACAACCAGCGGGGCAGTCGCATCCGGGGCCGTCACAGAGTCGGAGGAAGCACACCAGACCTCGACCACGTCTCCGTCGACACCCGAGGTTGCGTTCCCCGCCACCCAAGCGGGGCACGATCGTTGTCCGCCACACTCGGGTTCCCTTCTCCTCAGGCCGAGCCGACTCATCGCGGGTACGGATCCTCGCCCCCGCATATGGGGGCGGGAAGGAGCAGTCATTACGGCAGTGACCGATGTCCCTCCTGCAACAGAGCCCTGAGGATCTGCATCGCTTCGGTGGCGTCAGCGACGTTCAGCTCACGGCGGGCTCCGCCCGAACTCAGATTCAGGCGCTCGACGTTGCCCTTCCTCAGCAGACGGGCCAGGAGATCCGCAACGTGTCGTACCCGGTCCTCGGGGAGTACCACGGCGATGGCGTCGCGGTTCGGAACGAAGGAAACCGTCGTGGCGACGCCCTCGTCGAGCAGCATGCGGGACAGCCGCCAGAGGACGATCGGGGCCGCGTCCTCGATGATCAATGGCTGGCGCACATCGTCTGGCGAGGCGATCAGCATGCCCGGCTCCGCTGACCTCGGCTGCAACACGGCTTCGGAAACGAGGTCGTACTTCCCTGGGGCTGAGCGCGCACGGCCCAGCGCACGCCACTGGATCCGCAGATCATGGGCGTCTTCGTCCACCCGGAACGGCAGCGGTCTGTCGACCCCGGCCCCCTTCGCGGACCGGGCCTTCGGCTCTTCCGGGTGGACTGCGGTGAACGAAGTCAGCGATGACGGCAGTGCTGCCCCTAGGTAGGGGCCCAACCTCCGGCGCAGGGCTTCCGTCCGCTCTCTCGTGAGCGAGTCACCGGTGGGGCGAGCCAGCTCGGCAGCGAGCACGTCCAGCCCTTCCGCTGCCAGCGGAGCACCTCGTGTATCGATGAGGCGTTCCAGCACGGTGGCGAGATGGCGCCACTCGCCACGGCGCCGGGCGAGCCATGCGTCGACCACTAGGACGTCAACCGCCGCGGTTCCGGTGGTGTGGCGGTTGTGCGTCTCCTGCCACCATCGCTCGGCCTGTTCCAGGTCGCCGCGCCGGCAGGCGGCGTAGGCGACGGCGAGATCGAAGAGCGGTGCGCCACGGACGCCGGGGTCATCCCACCAGACCTGCTCTGTCAGACCCGCCCACGTCCGTTCTCCAAGTCGCAGCGCCTCTAGCAGAGTGAAGCCCGAGTCGGCGACGGGGCGGACATTCACCTGGTCCTGCGGCCGGTCGGTGGGTTGCAGGGTGAACAGTGAGTGCTCCGGTACCAGCGTGCACACGGGGCGCCGTCTGCTGCCACCGACCTGCAGGATGGCCGGGCCGCCCGGCGGGCTGGCCACGATGGAGGTTCCCACGCCGGTTGCCATGTCCGTCGGGTCTCGCACGGTCCACCGGTTGTCCGTGTCCTGGCCCCACAACTGGACCCATCCGCTCGCTCCGCGGCGCTGCTGCTCTCGATCTGCCGTGCCCGGGTTCGCGCGGCGTGCGGAGAGCACGGCCCGCCGACTGCTACCGCCGGTCACCATGAGGGACTGGAGTGACAGGTACGGCGACCAGCCGTGCACCAGGCAGCGCTCGTCGCGGGGGATGTCGACAGGAGCGGACATCCCGGCGCGCAATGCGACACGAGCGAGCAGGCGATTGCCGTGATCAAGTACTTCGGCGGCTCCGATGAGGGTGCCTTTGAGGGCATCGGGAAGCACGGGGGACACGATGTCGATGTGTGCCGTCGTGACGCTCACAACTCCTGCACCTCCACGATCCGGGCACGGCAAGGTGCCTGCATCCACACGTCGTCGCCGCGTCCCAGGAAGCGGCCGTCGCCGAACGACACCTCGAGGCGGGCCAGGCCGACGGGGCCGTGCCCGGTCCAGGCTTCCGGCATCGGCGGGCGGGAAGCGTACGGCTGGTGGTCCCGGCCCAGGAGAGCCCAGTGTGCGTGGGGGAGCGACTCCCCTGGTGCTGTCTTGAAGTGGAAGGGGACTGGAGGAGCGGTGTCGAATGAGAACAGGACCCCGCCCTGGCTGGTGCTCAGCGAGGAGAAGTCACAGTGCTGGTCGGGCGTGGTACCGGTGTCCGCCCGCAGGCCGGGCCAGTCCATGAGTTCGCGCACGAATTTCCCGATCGTCTCCGTCGTGACCACCCAGGATTCACCGTCGGAACCGGACTCCGGGGTCATCAGCGCACGCAACACGGCATCGGTGAAACGGGTGACTCCGCCCATCGGGCCGTGTGCCCGGGCGCCGGCGCGGGTTGAGTGGATGACGATCCGGTCTCGGGCGCGTGGGCGGCGCGGAGGTACCAGAAGCTGCGCGGCGCGAAGGTCCGCCTTCTCAAACAGCTCTTCTGGGGCGAAGCGACATGCGTCGATGAAGAAGCACTGGATCCGGGCGCGATTCTGCTCCATGCCCTCGACTAGCGAGTGGAGATCCACCGCGTTGCGGAAGTAGTCGCGTACGTTCTCTCCGGTGTCCTGGAGAAGCAGGGCTTGGGGGCCGCGACCGACCTGAACCCCATGGCCGCAGAAGAAGAGCATGGCCACGTTGTCCGGGTGGCTGTCACACCGCTCGTACCAGGCCTCGAATGCTTCCTCGACTCCATCGAGAGTGGCCGGTCCGAGCGTGATCCCAGTGCCGTCGTCGCCTTTAAGGACGATCTCCTCCTCGGCTGACACCGCCGCCTCAAGGCTACCGAGAGACATCTCGCCAGGTAGACCGCGAAACCGATCGAGTAGTCCTTCGCACAACGCACGGGCAGACGCGGGGGCGAGCTCAGTTGGGTGAACTCCTTGGAGATCCGGTCGCCCTTGCGTCGCGCATGCCGCTGTCCTTGCGGAAACCAGTCGTATCGACCTACGCCGATCACCAACGCGTGCGCCGCGGGTCCTTCTAGGCCGCTCTCCCAAACCGTGGTCATGCAGGCATCCTCACCCGGCCTGCCAGCCGTGCGTGGAAGTCGCAGGAAGTCAGATAGGCCCCGTGCGCCCACCAGGCACCGGTACGGAAGACAAGGTCTTCCGCGCCCTCGAAGACAGGCCCGGCGGCGAACGCCAACGGGTCAGACCGGTCCAGGACATTGAGCCAGCGGCCCACATTGGGCAAGGCCGGCACCTTGAGCTGCCGCTGGTTGGGCAGCTTGGAGTCGCTGGAAGCGAAGAGTTTCAGCTCTTCGAAGAGGCCCACCTGGGTGCCGACCGTCACGAGCAGATCCACCCGTATATCTTGACGGAAATGCGACAGCACGTCGTAAACAATGTTCCCGCCCATGCTGTGCGCGAGGACCACCAACGGCTCTCCCCGCACGGCAGCGTCCCGTGCCGCCTCGTCGAGAGAGGCGGTGATCCGTTCGACGATCGGTCCGGGTGTCACCAAGGTGCCGCGTTCGGCGAAGTAACCCATGACATCGCCCATCAGGCGGGCCGCCGGGCGGGCACCCCAGCGCCGGATGCCTGCGACCGCCGGGCGGGTCCGGCCAGCGACGTTCAGGGCGCGCAGCCGGTACACCGCGCGGACAGCACGGCCGGGCAGGCCGCCGGCGACGCCGAAGCTCTCCCACGCTTCGGGAGCCACCTGGACCGACCCCGTGTGCGTGCGCTGCTCCCAGTCGGCAACCTCCTCGTGAAGGTGGTCGAGGAATTCCTCGTCCTCTTCGATATCCCGGAGCCAGGCGAAGAACTCCGTTCCATCACCGAGGGATCCCTCTGCCGTTTGGTCGGCCCAGTACGCGTTGGCCCGGGCGCAGAAAGCTACCAAATCCGCGAGTGCACCCGGCTCGGCCTCGTCGTCCCCCTCACCTGCCAGCGCGAGAAGATCGATGGCCCGTTGGAGGGAGACGCGGGCTGTGGACATCAGGACGTGCTCAGCCTCAATCTGGTTCGAGCCCCCGAAGACGTCCGCCAGAACGTCCGCCATGGCCGTCTCAAGAGAGTCTTCGCCTTCGCCGCCCAGGGACTCCACCTCGTCCGGAGCCAGCGAAGCCCATCCCCATGCGGGTTCCGCGACGAGCTCACCCCACCAGGGACTGGAAAGTAGAGCACCGAGTGAGTGACCGGTAGCCGGCAGAAGATGACACCGCAACAGTTCGTCGCGCAGAGCCGCGGAGCGTCCTCCGGCCACCTCTGCCTTCCGGTTACCGATGCCATGAACGTGAACCAGTGCCACCGCGCCCCCTGACGCCCGCCGACCGAGCCCTCATTGTGCGACACACGAGGTTCGACAGGTGAATGTTCAGCATTGTGGCAGATCCTGCGCCCCAAGATCTGGGCGACGAAGCGACGTGCGGGGATCGCAACTCACGCTCGCGCGATGAGCGGGGAAGCCGCGCAGTACATCGTCGGCCCGCGCCCCTAAGGGCTGTCCCGTAAACGATCTCGGTCTCAGGGGCGTCGGGGGTAGTCAGGGTGATCGCCGTAAGGTGACACGAGGTCGAGCAGGTCTTCGCATGGCCAGGTCTCGCCGTCGTACTGGCAGTCATCGCGGTTGGCCCACGGCAGTTCGGGGTCGCCCGTGGCGGGACTGAGTGCATGGCGGGCGAGCACGCGTCGCTTGGCTTCGACCTCCCGCAGGACGCGAGCCGGGTCGTGCAGCGCGACGTGCAGGGCGATCGTGGGATGGAAGCCGGAGAGTTCTACTTGGCAGAAGTCGACGGTGTGCCCCTGAGCGCTCCACTCCCCGCAGCCGTCCCCGTCGCAGCGTCGGGCCAGGTCGGCCTCCTCGTCCAGCCGTGCGTGGAGGAACGTCACAAGGTCTAGGCTCATGGGGTCATTCTGGACGATGGGCCAGGACCGGTCGCCTGATTTCCGTGCTGTGGGCAGGACCTGGCGGGCAGGCGGACAACTGGGATGATCTTGCTGTGGCTGGTGTGATCACGGCGTCGGAGCCGTCCTGGATATTCCCGTTCACCGGGCTGAGCCCGCGGCAGTTCGGGAAGCTGGTGACGGTGCTGCGGCGCGAGGGGGCAGACGCCCTCCGCAGGGGCCGGCCGTGGAGTCTTCCGCTGGAGGAGGGCACTGCTGGTCGCGACCTACTGGCGCACGAACCTGACCATGCGGCAACTCGCCCCTCTGTTCGGGGTGCCCAAGTCAGCGGCAGACCGGATCATCGACCACCTCGGGCCGATGCTTGCTCTCCAGCCCCGCAAGCGCTTCGCGAGGGACACCGTGCTCATCGTGGACGGCACCCTGGTCCCCACCCGAGACCACACTGTGGCCGAGCGGTCGAAGAACTATCGGTACTCCACCAACCACCAGGTGGTCATCGACGCCGACACCCGCCTGGTCGTCGTGGTCGGCCGGCCGCTCGCCGGGAACCGCAACGATTGCAAGGCGTGGGAGGAGTCGGGCGCCAAGACAGCCGTCGGCAACACCCTCACGGTCGCCGACGGCGGCTACCCCGGCACCGGACTCGTCATTCCACACCGCAGAAAGCGCGGCCAGAGCGAACTGCCGGCCTGGAAAGAGGAACACAACAAGTCCCACAAGCACGTCCGAGCCCGCGTCGAGCACGTCTTCGCCCGCATGAAGACCTGGAAGATCCTCCGCGACTGCCGCCTCAAAGGCGACGGCGTCCACCACGCCATGCTCGGCATCGCCCGGATGCACAACCTCGCCCTCGCCGGATAGGGTAGCGGGCGCGACGGCCCACCCTGCCCGAGGCGACCACAAGATCATTTACGGGACAATCCTTAGGGGGTGAAGTCGCTGACGGCTTCCACAATTGGCGAACATCGACACGATGGGCTACCCCACATCTACTCCGTGTGCTCTGGCCAAGCCATCGAGCCCGTCGGCCCAACCCTGCCCGACTGCTCGGAGCTTCCACACCAGCCGACCCTCGGCGGACCTGTGCCGGTACAGCTCCGCGACGACCATCGCGCGGATGGCCGGGTCGGCGCGTGGCTGGAAGGTCCAGGAAGCCGTGGCGCATCCCATGGACAGCTCCGCGTGGGTGAGGGTGCCGCACGTCAGTCCGGTGTCGACGTCCATGTTGATCGCGATCGTCATGCGCTGGACGTGCTCCGGCAGGGCTGCGAGGTGGATGGCGGCGCGCTCTACGGCTTGGGTGCCATCGTTCTGCTTGCCCAGGAGACGAGCAGCCCCCTGGGCGGCCGACGGCTGGTTGTAGAAGACGAAGTCCTCGTCAGAGCAGACCCGGCTTTGTGCGTCGGTGAGGAAGAGCGTGAGGTCGGCGTCAGCGCCGGCGAAGCTGAACGCGACGGTCAGCCCCTCCCATGCCTCGTCGGGCAGTGTGAGGTTCTGCCCTGGCATGAGCACCGTCGCGGCAGCGAGCACGGGCTGGCCCATGGCGGGCGACTGGGCCGCCAACGGTGTCTGGGTCCTCCACTCGGCGAACGTGTGGATCCGGTAGTGGTCCGGGGCACCGTGAGTGGCCGGAGCGTTGGCGAGGAGGTCGCCATCCAGGTCGGCGAGCGTGGCGTCAACGGAGGCGGCGTCGTCCCGGGCATGGTCGAGCAAGCTTTGCAGGCCGGGCAGTCGACTGGTGTCCAGCGGCTTGATGGCGCTCGCAAGATTTCCGGAGGCGGTCGTGCCGACGGCACAGGCGATGTCCTGGCCGATGTCGAGGAACCGCAGCGCGTCCTCCGGCTGCCGCCAGGGGACTGACTCGATGGCCTGGCGGGTCCACCGGCCGTACGCCACGAACCCCAGCCGCTGGGTGTCCGGCATCCGCGTGATCACCGCGAGGTCGATCGCGGTGATCCCCGGCGCTACGGCGAAGCCCTCCTTGAGGGTGGCGACGACGTTGGACCCCATGGCCGTGAGCCACCACAGAATCCGGTCCCGCTTGGTCAGCGTCTTCAGCGTGGGGCGCCCGCTGGAGGTGACGCCAGGAGTCTGGTCGGGCAGTGAGTCGATATCGTGCTGCCGCATCACCACGGACATCACGGAACCGTCGACCCCGACAGCACAGCCAGCGGCGGGGTTGTCGGAGAAGGCGTAGTTGACCGTCTCGCACACGGTCGCCTCGTCGTTCGCTACGAGGGCCCGCCACCACTGCTGCGCCTGGGCGTTCAGCTCCTCGTGGACGCCGTGCAATCTCGCCTGCTCGGCAGCCAGGTACTCCGGAGCGTCGTGCTCGGCCCGCAGCTTCGCCTCCGCGCGTTCGGCACGGGCGAACACGCCGAGCCCCGTCAGGTGGAAGGTCTTGGCCTCGGCCAGCGCCCAGGGCAGCCCGAGCTGCGGGGGCCCGGGTATCACCAGCGGGTGCACGGGCGGGAAGGACTGCAGGTGAACGCTGGTCATCTGCTGCCGCAGCTCTCGTAAGTGTGCGATGGCCGCGTCCCGTTCCGCCTCCTGCTGGGCCCGCTCGGCCTGACGGCGCACCCGTTCGAGCTGCGCGCTCGAAGGGTCGGCCGTCCGCGGACGCGAGCCGGAGCGGGTCGTCCGACTCGTACTGGTCCGGCGGCGCCCACCGCCCAGTCCAGTAGAGGCATAAAGGGGCCCCATCCCCGACGAGAGCGTCGTCCGCCCGCCGCCCACGCTCACGCGTGCCATCCGCGGCCCGACAGACGTCCGTACGCCCCGCGTCGAGACACGCACACTCAGTCCGGGTATACCAACGCGGAAACCGAAGCCCATGAAGCCTCCCTCTTCTGCTTCGGGGAGTCTGTCACCACCCGGGCATCGACACGTGAGGATCGCGGCATCTCACACATTGTCGAGACGGGCTCCTCGAGATCGATGCCAGACCTTAGCTGGGCGTCTCTCGTCGTATTCGGGAAGAGGTGTGACGCGCTGCTTGGGAGGACATCTGTGGCTCGGATGGGGCTGCCGGGTAGCGGCTTCTCAGATCATTTCAGCAGTTCAATCCGATAGGGCCGCAGTGGCCATCTTGGTCGTCATGAGGGTGATCACCCGCCATCCGATTTCGTGCGCTGCGTCGAGCACGGACGTGTCCGCCGTTTCGAGCGCTGCAAGGAGCGACTTCGTCTCGGTCCTGTCGCCGCGATCAACGGCGCCCAGGAGGCGGAGAACCAGTAGCTTCAACGGCTGGTCGGGCTCTCTGGCCAGACGGTCCTCATCGAGGTGCTTGATGATCTCCACCAGCTTGCTGAGCACAGGGAGGGCAGCGGTGTCGTTCTGGATAAAGGCCATGCCGACTTGCAAGCCGACGTTGTGCACGGCCGTCGCGATGGGCATAGGGTCCAGTTGCGAAGTCGTCGCGTAGCTGGCGAGCTTCGCGAACTCGACCTCAGTCCCGGCCCAGCACTTCTGGAATGCTAGAGCCTCCGCCAACAGGGCGATGACATTGATCCGCAGTGCCACGGGTAGCCGAGGGTCGTCCAGCAGTGCACGACAGCGTTGCTCGATCTCGTTGTCGGTCAAGTTCTTGTCGCTCAAGGCCTGTGAGATCCGCCCGATCTCGGCTAGGCACTCGGAGACCTCAGTCGTGGGCAGCCGCGCGGCAAGCGCTCGCAGATCGGCGATCAGACGGGCAACCAGCTCGCCCGGCATCTCGCGATGTGTTGCTGTGCGGAGTGTGACCAGAACGTTGGCTACCAAGTTGGCTGCGTCGTCCGGACGGGATTCCGCGACCTGCAAGGCAAGTTCGGAGATGCGCCTCAGGTGCGGGACCAATTCGTCCAGTCGTGCACCCTGTCTCCTCATCAGATCGACGAGCGGCACCCGTGTCTTGAGTTCGAGTACCGGTGCTGGCGCTGCGCGGGCCGTGAGGATGGCCAACTCCGACTCAAGGCAGGTTCGGGCTTCGTTTATACGTCCATCCGTTCGGAAGTAGGCCCCGCCGAGGTTGCCGTACAGGACGGCAAGATCGTCAGAACTGATCCCGAGCCGAAGAGCGTGGTCGGCGAGGCTTTGTGCGTGGGGGACGAGCTGGTGCATGCGGTGTTCGTCCTCGTCGTCGATGAATTCCGCGAGCCAGCCTTGGGTGTGAAAGGCGGCGCGGCTCAGGATCGGCTCCAAGTCGCAGGCCCCTTCCAGCCGTCCTCGTACGACATGCTGCACGATCTCATTAATGCTGATCGTCTCGTCGAGCTCGTCGGTGTGCTTCGGCCCGTCCTGCCGATTCGGGGCACCTGCACTGAGTGGTTCACCTCGTTGTACGAGGGACTCGGTCCGCAGGGCGCGGTGGATCTCCAATACGCTGAGAGAGTTCCCAGGCGACTCGACCATCACCATCGGCCCTTTCAGGCCACTGCGTAGGACGGACTCCTTCGGTAGCACAGCCGCGGCGACCATGAGCTGGAGCGGGATTTGGCGGGAGGCCATGTAGGAGGCGGTGGTGATCGACGCGAGCGCGGCACTCGAAGTGTCCTGCTGCCGCCTGTCCTTCGCGGCGCGGCCGATCCGCTGCAGTGCCACGAGGATGGCCGCGACCAACGTGCGTGGGTAATCAGGCGGTACCGACTGTTCGTCGTCCAGTGCTCGATCCCGGATGCTCTCCAGATAGCGCGGTACCTCCGCGAGACCGAGCCCGCAGCCAGCCAGGTACCCACAGGACAGCTCGATGGCCAGAGGCCAGTGCTCCAGGTTCCGCACCAGCTCAGTTGCCGCCTGCTCATGCGTCTTGCTCCAGAAGGCGTCGTTCGCGGACAGGCGCAGTCGGACCAATGACACGGCCTCTTCGGTGGTGAGCTGAGCGACGTTCACCCGCCGGGGGTGGGTTGCCCAGCTGCTCTGGTTGGTGGAAGTGATGATCACGTGACCTCGTCCACCGGTGGGCAACCACGGAAGGAGCCCGCGGCGGTCCGATGCGTTGTCGACGACCATGAGCCATCGGCCTGGGAGTGCGCTCAGGAGGGCGCGCACCCTGTTCCGCAGGACCCCGGAGTCCATGCTCGCCTGCTCGTGCCGCGGCGCGAGCCAATCGTGCAAGATGCGGTAGGAGGCAACCAGAGCGGCATCGCTTTCCGCGTCGAGCCAAAAGACCTGGTCGTACGAGTCCGCGACGTCGTGGGCATACGCGGCAGCGGCACTGGTCTTCCCGATCCCGGACAGGCCCAGCACGGCACAGGTTCGTACCACTCTGTCCTCGGGTGATTCAGTGAGCGCCCGGTGTATGCGCTCCAGCAGTTCAGGCCTGGGTAGATCCGGTTGCAAAGGGACGGGCCCCACCATGATGCCCCAGTCGAAGGTCCCGAGGTCGTGGGCGAGATGAGTGGACTCTGTCAGCAGTTCGGAACGGAATTCGTCCAGGGTCAGCACACCGGCGAATTCGCCGCAGGCCCTTCGGAAGATCTCCGACACCAGGTGATTGGTCATGCGCCCCGCTGAGCGCAGGCCGAGGCCGCTGCGCTGCTGCGAACGGAACCTCCTGATGCGCTCCCGTAGGTGTTCGCGCAGCTCATGAGGCTCGCGGGAATCCGGCACGATGCGGGCGCGGCTCAACCGCAACAACTCGTCGTGGCCAAGGCTGTGCACGTTCTCTTCCTGTTTCGGGCTTCGCTCCAAGAGCTTGGCCAGCTCCAGTCGCAACTCGTCAGGATCGGTGAGGCTCAGCACACGGTTCAAGCGAACGGCCTTGACGTGCAGTCTCATATTCGTGATCAAGCTGTAGGTCTTGGCGCTCGGCCTTGCTTTGATCATCCGTACGAGTACGGCGAAGGCGGCCGGGGCGGACAGCTCGGTGCCTGGACCTCCTGATTTCACTTGTGCCGCGAGCACGGGGGTGCGGCCTGCACCCACCAAATCGAAGTCGATGGCATCCGGGTCATGGACTGCCTCTCTGGTGCACGTTGGTTCGATTAGCGCCGCACTTACCCCTGGGTGCAGCCCTTCGGCAGCGGCCAGTAACTCCTCAAGCGTGACCAGATATTGGTACTGCAATCCGAATGCAGCAGCCTGCCCCCCACGCTCTGCCATGCCGGCCACTTCCTTCCCTACCGATTAAGCTTTTGGTGGTAGTTCAAGACTAAGTAGCCCCACTGACAACATGGGTGTCCTGCGCTGATCGCGCGAGACGTGGGGGTGCTGACCGGGACCATGTACACCTGGCTCGACTGTCACGGCCACGTCTAGGCCGCTGGAGGGAGATCGTGGACGCCGGGCGCTTACAGCAACGGCTGCGGTACTGCCTCGGCAGGTAGGCGGCAGTGAGATTACGCGTGACGAGACCACTTTCCTTCCGGCCGACTTCCCCGTCGTCTCGCAGGGCCGTCCGCACCGCCCGCACTGAGACCACGGGATCCGACCGCCACAGCAGATATTGGGCGCATCGAACCTCTGGCCGGTTCTCCGGCTTCCTACCGCGGCCGCGATACGACCCTGCTTATAGTGTTCGATCCACTCGCTGGGCTCTTCCAGCACATAGGAGGCGCCGGCGGCGGAATCGCGACCGCGTACGCGGCACAGGCGGCGGCGAGCTGCCAGGTGCAGCCCCAGTTTTCCCGGATCGGTACCAGTTGCTCTGAGCCTCGCTCTCGCCCGGACCTGGAGCCAGGAGCTTCGCGGGGCCGCCGCGGAGAAGGAAAGCGAGCGGCTCCGCGGCATTGTGTCCACCTCTTCCCTCTACCTGCGCGAAGCAGGAGAGGTCCGCAGGGCAGGCCGGATCGAGGGCGGCCTGAACGAGAAGTAGCTCAAGTTGGTCGGCGTGTCATTGGTCGCCGCCATACTCAGAAGATGTGCAGCTGAATTTCAGGCGCATGTCCAGCAGTCCTCGACCGAGTAGGAACGAATTGACACCCGAGAGCAACGCGGTGCCTGACCGCGACCCGTACCTTCTGGCGCAGATGAGAGAGGCCTTCGGGCGTGTGGGCTACAGCCACAAGACCCATGAGAAACAGGCGGACATCTGCTTCACCAAGCACCGGTGGCAGCAGGGCGTCCTCATTGCTCTCACCGCGATCAGCTCGGGCACCTTCCTGGCTGCGGTGGTCGGCCTGCTCGGCAACGCAGTGCTGACGAGCCTCGCGACCTCTTCGATCGCGCTCCTGGTCAGCTGGATGAGCCTTGCGACGACGACCTTCAAGTTCGAGGAGGAGTCCGAGGCCCACCGAGGCATCGCCTCTCGGCTGTGGGACGTCCGAGAGTCCTACATCTCTCTCATCGCCGACCTGATGTCCGGCACCGTCTCCAACGCGGAGGGCCGAGAGCGGCGGGACGAGCTGCAGCAGGCCGCGCGCGACGCCTACGCCGACGCGCCCAGGACGAGCAGCAGGGCGTTCGCGCGCGCCCAGGGCGGGCTACAGAACAACGAGGAGATGACGTTCACCTCGCGCGAGATCGACCTCCTCCTCCCTGAGGCGCTCCGGCTCGGCGAAGGCGAGGCATGACGATGAAGACCTCAGAGATCTTCGAAACACTGCTCAAGAACCTGAAGGTCGGGGAGACGGCCACGACGGTCGCCTCACGGCGGGACGAGATCACGAAGGCGCTCAACAAGGACTTCCGCGACAAGGACGAATGCACCGACTACAAGCTGATGGTCGGATCGTTCGGCCGGCACACCGCGATCAAGGGAGTGTCCGACCTCGACATGATCTTCATCCTCCCGCCCGGGATCCGGTCAAGCTACGAGGGTGACACCGGCCCGCGGAGAATTCTCGAGAGGGTTCGGGACGACCTCAAGGCGCGGTACAAGAACACGGAGATACGCGTCGACCAGTGTGTCGTCCGAGTGCGATTCACGTCCAACGCCTTCACGTTCGAGGTCCAGCCGGCATTCGAGAACGTCGACGGCAACTTTGACTACCCAGACACGAAGGCTGAGAGCTGGAAGGTCACCAAGCCGCGCAAGGAGATGGCCGCGACCAAGGAGTGCAACGACCGCACCTCGAAGAACATGCGCCACCTCGCCCGGATGGCACGGGCATGGAAGAACGCGAACGGGGCGAACATGGGTGGCCTGCTCATCGACACCCTCGTCTACAACTTCTTCGACCAGACCGACGACTACGACGCAGCGGGCACAGGCTCGTTCGACCTCATGGCCCGCGACTTCTTCCAGTACCTCAAAGATCAGCCAGAGCAGGAGTACTACCTGGCGCTGGGCAGCCGACAGCGGGTCCACGTCAAGGCGAAGTTCCAGCCGAAGGCCAAGAAGGCGTACAACCGATGCCTCGAGGCGATCGCCGACGAAGACAAGACGTCCGCCAACAAGAGGTGGCGCGAGGTCTTCGGCACGTCGGTTCCGCTGGCGCAGAGCGCGAGCGAGTCGTCTCGGCCGTTCAGGGACACTGAGGAGTTCATCGAGGATGCGTTCCCGGTCGACGTGTCCGAGACTGTGTCCATCGACTGCGAGGTCACGCAGGCCGGATGGCGTCCGACCTGGCTTCGCGCGATGCGTCACGGCGGGATCCTCCTCAAGGCCGACAAGAGCTTGAGGTTCGTGCTCACCAGTTGCTCGGTCGAGGAGCCTTACACGCTGAAGTGGAAGGTGCTCAATCGTGGTCCGGAAGCCGAGCGGCGGAACGCGATTCGCGGCCAGATCGTCGACTCGAGCAAGCGGGGAGCCCGCATCGAGCACTCGGACTTCAAAGGCGAGCACGTCGTCGAGTGCTACGTAGTCAAGGACGGGGTCGTCGTCGCTCGGGACCGGATCGACGTGCCCATCGGCAACACAAGCGTCAATAGGGCGAACACCTTGTAGGGAACCGATCCTCGGAACGTGACGAGGCCCCGACGAATCTGCCGGGGTCTCTTCGCATCAGACGCATTGAAGGGGCCATTGGCGACATGCCGGTGGGGCAAAGCGCCTCCTGCGATGGCTGCTGCGCCACGGGACCGGACCACTGAAGCCGCTGGCCCTTGACCTTTCGTAGCACCGCGAAGGATGTCAGCAGGGCGGCGTACGGTATGGCGCACGGGCCCCGCAGCATGAGGAGAATCAGGTGACCGCACCCACCATCACCGAGCCCGGGACGGACAACAACTTTGCCCCCGGGCCCACTCCGAACCCGGCCTTGCCGACCTCGCTGCGGTCACGCTTTGCCCGCCCCTGGAGGTGGTGGCGCCGACGTCTGCAAGTGTCGGACGACAAGGTGATAGCCGAACTAGGCTCGGCCTTGGAGGACCTCGGCATCGACCGTCCCATCTCCGCCGGCGTGGAGAGCGCACTCCGCCGATATAACCGGCATACCGGGTTCTGGTTTACCGTGCGCGGCTTCGTGGCGATCATCTGGGTGTGGTTCTGGGCTTCGTGGATCCTCGGGATGGCGACAGTCGCCATACAGGGAATGATCACCAAGGGGCCGGACAAGGCAGACATAGTGATCGCAAAGCTCATCGACTTGTACGGGCACACGGAGCCGGTCGTGTTCTGGCTGTACATCACTGGTGGGGTGATGGTCTTCGCCGTCGCGAGTACGGCGTTCGTCATGATCCCGGCGATGATCGGTGCCCCGAAGCTGTTTACCGGCAGCCCGCTGGCCCACCGCCACATCGCGCCCACGGGAGACCGGGCACCCGTCCAGGTGTACACGCCGGTCTACCAGATCGCTGAGCTCATCAAGCACTGCGCCGAAGCGGCCACAGCTACCGGAGAGCAAAAGATCTACAAGACAGGCGACATCCCCGCCCAAGCAAACCCAGCCCTCAAGAGCATCCGCCGGGCCTACTACATGCGCGGCACAGTGCCACTCCTGACCATGCGCTGGGGTCACCTACAGAAACACGCCCGCAAGGTCGTAGCGAGAATCCACGAACTGGAACACGGCCTCTACCGTGACCCCGACCCCATCCTCCGGGAGTTGGCAGGCAAGTGGCTGACGATCGCCGAGCGATACGCCGAGGGGCGCGTCGGCGCGTTGCTCGACGACGATTTGTCCGAGGTCGAGCCAGCTCGGTCACTGGTTCGCGATCGGCTCCGGGATGTCCTGGCGGTGGTGCTGACCGTCGGCGCCGTATTTTTCACGGCGTCGCTCGAGTTGCCGCAGGCGATCGAGGGCTACGTCATCTCAGCCACGGCGGTGGGCGTGCTGCTCCTGGTGTACGGATCAGGAGCCGTCCTGGACCTGAGGCGTCGGTAGCAGACGCGTGAGGTCACCGTTTGCGCAATCATGTAGAGACCTCCTGCCCATCTTTCGCAACCCGGACGGCTGGTGCTACCGGACTCGACGGTCATGACCATGGTTTGACCGGGGCGTCTTTGGAGCGTGCCGATAATCCGCTGTTGGTCGCGGCCAGCAGAGATGTCGCCGCTGAAGTAAGGCGAGCTGATCTCACGCTCACCCAGGCCAGCCACGTCGTCCTCTTCAACCGCCGCTGGAACCCGGGCAAGGAAAGCCAGGCCATCGTTCGAGCGCCCCGCTTCGGCCAGACCCGCACCGTCACCGTTCACCAGCTCACCACCGAGAACACACTGCACTCGACGGACACCCGCCCATCACCGGTGCCAACAACGCTGAGGGTCAACTCGCCTGGGTGGTAACGGCTGGCTAGAGCGCGGCCACCGCGGTGCGGACACGCTCCACCTGAAGACTGGGCAGGGAAGCGCGACAGGGCGGGCGGCGAGCGCGGTGCCAAGAACTGCCTCCGTGCTCTCCGCGAGGGAGCTACCGGGAGTAGTGAGGGAGGCGGGGAAACGCATCGACATCGGCGCCGTGTGCAGGGATGCTGCACCCCATGCCAGCCACACCCACCGTGTACGCGGACGAATCCAACTCCACCGGCGAGAACCTGCTCGATCCGGCCCAAGCTATCTTCTGCGCAGCAGGCGTCTACGTGGACGCTGACCTCGCCCGAGGCATCGTGGACGACGCCGTGGCACAGATGCCTGCGTCCCTCGGCGAGCCGAAGTACACGACCCTATCCAAGACCCCCAACGGCCAGTCGGTCCTCCTGAAGGCGCTGAGCTCGCTCACCGATCAGACGATCCGCGCGTACCTCACACACAAACAGTTCATGGTGACGGCCAAAATGGTCGACATGCTCGTCGAGCAGCTGGCCTTCGAGACGGGCTACAACATGTACGCCGACGGGGCGGCGCCTGCTCTGGCGAACATGCTTCACCATTTCGGGGGCGTCTGCGGGGACAAGGATGCCTTCGACCACCTGCTTCACACCTTCGTCCGCGCGGCCCGCAAGCGCTCGAAGGCCAGCGCCGACGAGCTATTCGCGGCGATGGCCGCCTACCAGGCCACCACAGACGAATCGTTCTCCGGCATATCCGGGGTCTTGCTGATCACGCGCGCCCAGGCAGACGACATCTTCGCCACGATCGCGTCTGGAAAGCTCTTGGACAATCTGGACCCGGCCGTGCCGTGTCTGGTCGAGCTCTGCCACGGACTCGGCGCCGAGCTTGGGGACTTCGCCCTCGTCCACGATGCATCGAAGACGATCGAGCGCCAGGCGCCGCAGCTGCTCACCACGCACGAACTTCCGGATCCCGCGCGGCCGGGCCAGAACCTGCCTCGTCTGCCGCTGACCGGGATCACGTTCTCGGACAGCACGTCTGCACCTGAGCTCCAGCTCGCCGACTGGGTAGCAGGCGCCGTCCGTCAGTGGGCCACACGGAACGCGACGGGGCAGGAGGATCCGTTCGCTGACGCACTCGAAGAGATCGTCCAGCCGTGGGTACTTGGAGGCATCTGGCCCGACCTGGAGACTGTGATGAACCCGCGCCGCCAGGAGTAGTCGGCCTTGTCTGCTTGGCCTCCAGTACCTCGCTGCGCCCATGGCGGCACGGGCACGGGCCGGTGACGCGGCCGCGGCCTCAGGCTAGGGCCCGCTTAGGGCTGCCGCGGCCGATCGGCTGGCCCAGGATCACCCCGGATGTGGTCCTGGCCGACAAGGCGTTACTCGTCGTGCGCACTCCGAACCCATCTGTATTGGCGCGGGATTCGGACGGTGATCGCGGCCGTACGCCCCGTCAAGGCCCTCGGCGACTCCGCCTCCGTTCCGACGACAGCAGGCGCCTTCCACAAGCCGGTGGCGACCTGGCGGCGAACAGGTCACGGCCGGTGGCGTCGGTGAAGCGGCCCTCCAGCCAGAGGGCGACCTCGGCGCGTATAGCGCTGCGAAGGCCGGTTCGCTGAGCCTGATTCGCTCTCTCTTGCCCGGGAACTGGGCCCGTACGGGATCTGCGTCAACACGGTCGTACCCGGACCCATCCAGGTCGAGGCAGAGAACGCTCTCCCCGCCCGGCACTGTACGCGGCCGGAGGCTCGGATCAAGCGCCAGGGCGTCCCGCGCCGTGGCCGGCCCGAGGACGTTGCGGCCCCTGGTGGCGCCCTTGTGGGCCCCTCTGCCTCGTTCATCACGTGGCAGTCCGTCCACATCGACGGCGGCCAGCTGTTCCACTGAGTCGGTCAACAAGCAAAGAGACGAACTGAGATGATCGAACGAGTCCGCGCCGCCCTCGTCACTGCCGACGGCACGATGCTGGTCATTCGCCGTACCAGGCCCGGCATCCCCGAGTACTGGGTCCTGCCTGGCGGCGGCGTCGAGCCCGGTGACGAGTCCCAGGAGGCCGCCCTCAACCGGGAGATCCACGAGGAGTTCGCGGAAAGGCCAATATCGTCCGCCTCTTCCATACGATGGAGACCTACGACGAGCGCCAGTTCTTCTACCTCGCCCGCATCGCGACCTGGTCCTTCGATGACCGCACCGGTCCCGAGTTCAGTGTGGAAGGGCGCGGCGAGTATGCGCTGGAGGAGATTCCGCTGACCTTGGAGGGGCTCGACAGCATCGATCTCAAGCCCGAGGAGATCGCCCACGTGCTGAGGGGAGCCGTCGGAGCTAGAAGCCTCGGAGCCGAGGCATCGCTCTGAGCCTGCACGTACATCGTCCTGTCGCCGGGACCGGCTCTGAGATGAGCCGGTCCCGGCGACCTTCCGAGGTCAGCGCGGGGAGCCCAGACGCGGCTCCTCGTCCTGCCCCGGCAGCAGTCGCAGGGCGAGGACCGATCCGTCGGCGTGTACGGAGACGGGGCCGCCCCAATCCTTGTCGAAGGCGAGGCGGGAGCGGACGTGGCGGCTCGCGTGGACGAGGGCGCGATACTCCTCGACGTCGCCCCTGGCAAGAAGTCGGAAGACCTCCTCGTCCGCACCGGAGAACGCTTCGACTCGAGGGCCGTTGAGGCGGAAGACGTGGTCAGTGCCGACGTACTTGTTGCCGAAGAGGACGTGGGTGGCGTCCTGGACGCTCATGCTGGCCGCGTGCTCAAGGCCCGTGAATCGTTTGCGGCCCTGCCGATCGGTCAGGTGCCGGGCGGTGGCGTGGCCGGATCCCGTGAAGGCCATCAGGCCTGCCGCAGTGGTGTGGGCCAATGACTCCTGGAACCAGGCGTAGTCCTTCGCCTGCACGTGGCAGCCCCGTACGGGCTCCGGTGCGACCAGACCCTCGGTAGGCGGGTGGATGTCCGGCATCACGTTTGCTTGGAACGGTGGGGCGTTGAGGTTCGGCTCACGGACCTCCGCCGGGAACAGCCGGCCGCCGCTGCCGGGTGCCTGGAGGGCGTGGACGGTCATCGTGCCGCCGTCTGTCGGGAGCTGTGTGCTGAACAGCAGACCGGGGGTCTCGTTCCACGGCCCGATGTGCACCGCTTCGGCGTGAGCGGAGGCCGAGGCCAGCTGCTCGGCAGAGGTGGCAGAGTCGCTGTGGTTGCCCTTGCAGGCGAGGGGGATGACGAGGGACGGCTCGCCCGGACGCCAGACCTCTGCGAAGTACTGTGGGCGGTAGCGATATCTCACTTTCTCGCCTTTGTCCCTGCTGGTGAGGGCCCAGCCCGCGCGTAACGCCGTTTCGGCAGGGACGATCGTCACCGTGTGGTCGGGGAAGCGGCTGCGCAGCGTGTGTTCGGCGAGGGTGAGCGCGAAGCCGATGCCAAGCTCGCCGGACTGCAGCGACTTGTAGTGGTCCGCGATGCGGTGGCCTTCGTCGGTGAGGCGGAGGAAGGAGTTGCGACCGCCGACCAGGGCCTGGGTTTACTTGAGTGCACCCCAGTGCTCCGCCAGCCCCCGGCCCGCCCCGCGCCATGACAGGGCTGTGGCCCGGGCGAGGGTGTGGAGCACGTCCCAGAGGGTCACTTGGAACTGCCGGGGCAGCTCCGTCTGCGGGATCGGAGCGAGGGCGGGCTTCCGGCGGAGCGGCTCGTCCTCGTTCTCCTTCCGCTTCTTGTCGTCCGCTGCGATGGCGGCTTCCACCTTCCCGACGAGTACCACGTCGGAGTGGACGGAGACGTTCGACGGCTGGGTCAGGTCCTGGAGCACTTCTTCGGTCGGCTTCAACAGCTCTCCTTCACCGTGTGCGAGGCCGGTTCACTATCGGCTGGACCTTACGGAGGGAAGGAACGGCGCACACAAGTGCGCAGGGGCGCATGACATGGACCTCGGCTCGTTGGGATCGGCGTCGGCGCCTCAGCATGCCTCGCCCACGAGGACCACACTGCCGAGGAGTTTCGGACGGGCGGCAGGCAGCGATCCGGTTTCCGGGCGGTCGAGCATCGATCGGCTGGCGGTTAAGAGGGGCCGTGTTCCGTGAGCCGGAGCCGTGGCGCGGCCCGGCAGGTCGGTGTGTGGGCGTTCTTCGTCCGTGTGCTGAGGTGTCTTTTTCCTGCATGATGACTCGTCAGGTAAGTCAGCAACCGGTCAGCACAAGCCCCCGCGCGTTCCGGGGCGATTGTCCCAACAGACGTCTGAGCGAAGGGGAAGCCCAGGTGGGAAGCTATTTCGACTGATCGGAGCGATGTTCTTCACTAACATCGTTCGGCGTGTCCCGGTGTACAGTCGAGACCGCCCTTGACCTGCATAAAGCAGGCAGGGAGCCGTCCTCGAGGAGTCCCCAGTGCTGCGCACTCTGTTCAAGTCCAAGATCCACCGCGCCACCGTCACCCAGGCCGACCTGCACTACGTCGGTTCCGTGACGATCGACGCCGCTCTGATGGAGGCCGCCGACCTGCTGCCCGGCGAGCTGGTCCATATCGTTGACATCGACAACGGCGCCCGCCTGGAGACGTACGTCATCGAGGGCGAGCGCGGCTCCGGTGTCATCGGGATCAACGGCGCGGCCGCACACCTCGTGCACCCCGGTGACCTGGTCATCCTGATCAGCTACGCGCAGGTCGACGACGCGGAGGCCCGTGCCCTCGTGCCGCGGGTCGTGCATGTGGACGCGGACAACCGGATCGTGGCGCTCGGCACCGACGCGTCGGCGCCGGTTCCCGGGAGTCGTACGGAGCGGAGCCCGCAGGCCGTCGTCGCGGGCGGCTGAGAGCGCCGGCGCCGTCCAGGAACCAGGAGAGGGCGGAAGGCGATGGCGGAGAACGCAGCCGTGGAGATCAGGGACGACCGGGAGCACGGCAACCTCGTGGCGTACGAGGGCGGTGAGTCGGCCGGGACCATCGCGTACTTCGTCATGGATCCGGCTCCCGGCGCGCTCGTGGCCGTCCACACCGTCGTCCGGCCCGAGCACGAGGGCAAGGGCATCGCGGGTGCGCTCGTACGGGAGTTCTCTGCGATGGCGGCCCGTGAGGGCGTCGCCGTCGTTCCGCTGTGCCCGTACGCGGCGAAGTGGGCCGAGCGCCACCCCGACGAGGTTCCCGAGGCGTCGGCCGAGCTCGTCCAGGAGGCGAAGCGGCAGCTCAGGAACCACCCCGAGCTGTTCTGACCTGCCCGAGGGGAGCCCGGACCGGGGTGCATCACGGGCTCGGCCCGGGGCGGATCACGCGCTCGGTTCCGTGGCCGACCCACCCCGGTGCCCTAGGTCCTCGCGGATGTACCACTCGGTGCCCAGCACCTCGCGCCGGACGGCCGGAGTCAGGGCGGCGATCCGGCCCAGGTCGCCGTGATCACCGCCGTACGGGCCCCCGCCGCCGGGTGCCGGGAGGGGACGCCTCCCCAGAACAGGGCCTCGTCGTCCGGATGGGCGTGGACGGCGAGAACGCTCGGCAGGGGCACGGGACACCTTTCGCTTCGGTCGCGACGTGCGCGGAACCGGGCGGCTTCGGGCGTCGTGCCCGGAGTCCTGCCCCCTCCGGACCGCCCTGCACCTGTGCCCGTCCGCTGCTCGGCCACCGGGCGCATGTGTGGACTCGGCAGGCGCGGGCAGCCGCACCGGGAGACGGTGGAGGAAAGCTCCATCTGTCCTTTTCGTGCCGTTGTGGAGGATCGCGATGACCCACCCGTACCCCGACCCCGTACCGCCCTCGCCGACCCCTCCGCCCGTGCCGGGCCCGCCCACACCGGTGCCCAGCCCGCCGCCCGTCCCGCCGGGGCCCGGGCCGATGCCGCCCGGCCCCGCACCGGACCCGATCCCGCAGCCGCCGGGGCCCAGCCCGGACCCCGTACCGGATCCGGAACCGGAGCCGCAGCCGGCCGGGACGTGACCGGGGGAGCCCCCGGGCGACGACGAGCGTCGCCCGGGGGCTCCTCGGTGAGGGCGGCGTCCAGGGGCTCCTGGGCCCGGACCGTGCTGCCCACCGAGCCGTCCCGCCCGACCGCTCAGTCGTCCCGCGCGATCAGGGCGTCCACGTGCGCCAGGCCGCTCTCCGCCGCGAGGGAGTCCAGCGACTGCGGTCCCCGCACGGTCGCGAACGTCACCGTCCCCGCGCGCCCCGGTCCCTCCCGCCCCGCCGCCACCCGGAATCCGTACACCGCCGGACGGGGCAGGCTGTTGTACGCCCACGGGGTGGAGAAGTAGTACGCCCCCGTGTCGTACAGGACCACCACATCGTCCTCGGCCAGCTCCGGCAGCTCCCTGCCGTACGCCACCACGTCCCCCGCGAAGCAGCAGGGACCCGCGATGTCCTGCGCCAGCACCGGGCCGCCCTTGGGGACGCCGTCCGGGCCGAACGCGCCGATGCGCAGCGGCCAGGCGTCGGGCATCAGGACGGTACGGGTGGCGGTCTGCGCTCCCGCGTGGGTGAGCGCGATCCGGCGGCCTCCGGCGTCCTTCGTGTACTCCACCCGGGCCCCGATGAACCCGTTCTTCGCCAGCAGCGACCGTCCGAACTCCGTGACCAGCGCATAGCGTCCGGAGAAGAGGCCGGGAGCGGCGGCCGCCAGTGCCGCCACGTAGTCCGCGTAGGTGGGCCGCACGGTCTCGTCGGCGAAGTTGACGGGGAGCCCGCCGCCGATGTCCAGGCTCGTGATCTGCCGGACGCCCAGCGTGGCGTTGATCTCCTCGGCCAGCTCGTACGTCCGGGCCACCCCGGCCGCGATCAGCTCCAACGGGCAGCCCTGGGAGCCCACATGGGCGTGCAGCCGGGTCAGCCACGGCCGCTCCCGGAAGGCCGCCACGATCGCCTCGCGGGCCCCCGGGTCGCGCAGGGCCACCCCGAACTTCGACGTGTCCGTCGCCGTGCTCATCGGCCCGATCGACCCGCCGCCCACCTGGGGATTGACCCGCAGCCCGAGCACCGAGGAGGTGCTCGGGTTGCGGAGGGCGTCGATGCGGCGCAGTTCACCGAGGCTGTCGGCGTTGACGGCCACGCCGAGGGCGAGCGCCAGCCGGATCTCCTCGCGGGTCTTGGCGGGGGAGTCCAGGACGATACGGGAGGCGGGGAACCCGGCCTCCAGGGCGAGGCGCAGTTCACCGGGGCTCGCCACCTCGCACCCCATGCCGCAGTCGGCCAGCAGCCTCAGCACCGGGATGAGGGAGCAGGCCTTGGCCGCGAAGGTGTGCAGCACCACGGGCGTGGCGGCGAAGGCGTCCCGCAGGGCCCCGACGGAGGCGCGTACCCCCGCCGTGTCGATGAATCCGGCGACCGGGCCGCCCTCGCCCAGCAGCCCCTGCTGGACGGCCGCTTCGACGACGGCGTCGAAGCGGGCGGCGGGCGGCGCCGTGCCGTCCTCGTGGTGGGGTGCGGAAGTCGTCTGCGTCATACGGCCAGCGTCCCTGATGGCTGCCCCCGGAGTCAGGCGATCAGGCCGACCACGGCCTCCGGCGTCAGCATCCGGAAGGTGAAGGCCTGATGGAAGTAGAGGTGGATGCTGGTGGCGTCGTGGTCCGCGTAGCCGATCGACAGGTCCTGGCCCAGGCAGAGTTCGAAGTCCCCGCCCCGGGTCGACAGCAGCACCCCGCCCTTGACCGCGGGCGCCCACAGGATCTCGTCGTCCACCAGCCGGCTCAGGTGGGTCTTGACCGGATACCCGTGGTCCGAGGTCTCGGCCGCCTCGGTGAACGCGTCCGCGCCGAGCAGCAGCCGGTACGGTCCGTCGACACCCGCCAGGCGCAGCCGCGTCACGGCCTGGCTGACCGCCACCGGATAGTCCCGCGCGTCGGCGGGCAGCGGCAGCGGTTCGTGCGAGGAGCCGTCCCGCAGACCGGTGATCCCGGCCGCCCCGTACCCGTCGATGATCGCCATGTCCTCGGCGAAGGCACAGGTGCGAGCCGCGTCCTTGACCGGCTGCCAGTCGCTGTCCGCGGAGCCGCGCTCCACGTCGTCCACGGCCTGGCGGCTCACCGTGAACGGCACCCGCCACTCGATGACCGGCATCGACGTGCGGGCCCGGGCCAGCACGTCCGGGGTGGGCGGATCGATGTCGCGCAGATGGCCGTCGCCCACGGCGGCCAGCGTCGGACCGTCCGGGTCGGACACGTCGACGACGCGGCGGCCGGCCACATGACGGCGGAAGGTGCGCCGGGCCTCCTCCTCGATCTCGTCCCAGGCGGACGGGGTGACCGGTGCGAGTTCGCGGTGCAGATTGTTCATCACTGGGCACTTTCTTGCAGGCTGCCGATGCGCAGCGATCCGTGGTCGGAACCGGTCGGGACCGGCTCCCGCCGTACGGGGGCGGACGCCGGTTCCTGTCCGACCGGTGCGGCTGCCGGTTCCGGCCGGTCCCCGGGGCGGGTCAGGGAGGGCGGGGGCGGCGGGTCGTCCAGGAAGCCGGCGCGGGGGGCGAAGAAGAGGGAGCCGGTGACCGCGGTGGAGAAGTCGAGGATGCGGTCGTGCGTCCCGGGAGGATCGCCGAGGAACATGTTGCGGAGCATGCGTTCGGTCACGTCGGGATCGGCGGCGTACCCGATGAAGTACGTACCGAACTCGCCCTTCCCGAAGCTCCCGAACGGCATGTTCGCCCGCAGGATGTCGCGTTCGGTGCCGTCCGGATCGGTGATGGTGTTGAGCGCGAGGTGGGAGTCGGCGGGCTTGTCCTCGTCCGAGAACTCCACGTCGTCGAGCTTGGTGCGGCCGATGACGCGTTCCTGCTCCTCGACGGTGAGCGCGTTCCAGGACGTCAGGTCGTGCAGGTATTTCTGGACGACGACGTAGCTGCCGCCCTCGAAGTCCGGGTCGTCGTCCGCGCCGACCAGCGCCGCCGCACGGGCCGCGTCGCCCACCGGGTTCTCCGTACCGTCCACGAAGCCGAGCAGGTCCCGGTGGTCGAAGTAGCGGAAGCCGTGCGTCTCGTCCACGATCCGCAGGGCTCCGCCGAGCTTGTCGAGCAACTGGGCCGCCCACGCGTAGCAGACGTCCATCCGCTCGGCCCGGATGTGCAGCAGCACGTCCCCCGGCGTCGCGGGCGCGTGGTGCAACCGCCCCCGCAGCTCCGGGAACGGGTGCAGGTGAGCGGGGCGCGGCCCGGCGAACAGCCGGTCCCAGGCGCTGGAGCCGAACCCCGCCACACAGGCGAGATCGGCGTCCGGGAACCGGAAGCCGAGCGACCGTGCCACGGCCGCGAGATCCGGCAGCACGTCCCGTACCGTGCCCTCGCCGCCCGGCTCGATCGTGCCGACCAGGATCAGCGCCGCGTTGGTCAACGGCGCCACGACGGGCTGGACGGAGACGGGGTCGGGGACGGCATCGGGCATGCGCGCACTCCAGGACGAAGGTGACAGGAGAACAGGACTCGCAGCCACTAAGCCACGTCCCGCGGCCCCCGCACCCGGGGTGGACCGGCCGGGTCAGCCCGCTTCGCCGCGCCCCCGCCCGCACGCCGGGAGAGCCCGGCCTGGTCAGCCCGCCCCGGCCTCGGATCGGTCGCCGCCCCAGAGCGTGTGGAACGAGCCCTCCCGGTCCGTACGCCGGTAGGTGTGCGCACCGAAGAAGTCCCGCTGGCCCTGGGTGAGCGCGGCGGGCAGCCGGTCCGCGCGCAGCCCGTCGTAGTACGCGAGCGCGGCGGCGAATCCGGGCGTCGGCACGCCCTGGCGCACGGCCTCGGCCACCACCGCCCGCCAGTCCTCCTGCGCCGCGCCGATCTCCTGCCCGAACTCCTTGTCGGAGAGCAGGCTGACCAGGTCGGGCCGGCTGTCGTAGGCGGCGCGGATACGGTCGAGGAACGCCGCCCGGATGATGCAGCCCGCCCGCCAGATCGCCGCCACGGAGCCCAGGTCGATGTCCCAGTCGTAGGCCTCGCTGCCCGCCCTGATCTGGTGGAAGCCCTGCGTGTACGAGACGATCTTGGAGGCGTACAGGGCCTGCTCCACCCGGTCCGCGAACGCCGCCGCCCCCGCCTCGTCGAGCGGCTCGGGTGTGGGCCCCGGCAGGCCGCGCGCCGCCTCCCGCAGATCGGCGTGGCCGGAGAGCGACCGGGCGAAGACCGCCTCGGCGATCCCCGACACCGGGACCCCGAGATCCAGCGCGATCTGTACGGTCCAGCGTCCGGTGCCCTTCTGCTCGGCCCGGTCCTGCACGATGTCGACGAACGGCTTCCCGGTCGCCGCGTCGGTGTGGGCGAGGACCTCCGCCGTGATCTCGATCAGGTACGAATCGAGCCGGCCGGTGTTCCACGTACGGAAGACGTCGGCGATCTGCGCGGGGAGTACCCGGCGACGGAGCGCAGCAGGTCGTACGCCTCGGCGATGAGCTGCATGTCCGCGTACTCGATGCCGTTGTGGACCATCTTCACGAAGTGACCCGCGCCGTCCGGACCGATGTGGGCGGTGCACGGCGTGCCGTCCTGCGCCTGCGCGGCGATCCTCTCCAGCATCGGGCCCAGCGACGCGTAGGACTCCGCCGAACCGCCCGGCATGATGCTGGGCCCGTTCAGCGCGCCCTCCTCGCCGCCGGAGATCCCCACCCCGACGAAGTGGATCCCGCGCTCGCGCAACTCCTTCTCGCGGCGGCGGGTGTCCTCGAAGTGGGCGTTCCCACCGTCGATGATGACGTCGCCCTCCTCCAGCAGCGGCGCGAACTCCTGGATCACCGCGTCGGTGGGATCCCCCGCCTTCACCATGATCACCAGGCGCCGGGGACGCTCCAGCGCGGCGACGAACTCCTCCGGCGTGTGCGCGGCGACGAAGGCGCCCTCGTCGCCGAACTCCTCGACCAGGGCGTCGGTCCGGGACGTGGTGCGGTTGTGCAGGGCGACGGTGAAGCCGTTGCGGGCGAAGTTCCGGGCGAGGTTGCGGCCCATGACCGCGAGTCCGGTGACGCCGATCTGAGCAGTGCCGCTCATCTGTGTGCTCCTGGGGTGCGGTACGTACCGCTCTGCGGGTGCGGTGCTTCGGTCAGGGGGTACGGGCGCGGGGACAGCCGCGTTCAGGGGCGCGCTCGCCGGCGGGACCGCTCAGGGCGAGGGCGAGTCGGTCGTGCCACCGGGGGCGGTGCCGGTCCCGGGACGGCCCGCGACCGGCGAGGGCTCCAGGAGCGCGTCGTCGTCCCCCGGCTCGGGGATCACGTGCATCGCGGCCTCCTCGGCCGATGCCGCCGCCCCGTCGATGCCCACGTCGCTGGCGGTCAGGGTGGCCGGTACGGTCCCTTCCGCCTGCTGGGTCAGCCGCCCGGCGCGGGCGACGCCCACCTCGTTGTCCCAGGGCTCGCCGTCGCCGTCCACCAGATCGCCCACACCGTCGCCGAGAGAGCCGTCCGGCTCGGGAACCTCCCTCGTCAGCCGCCTCTCCAGGGATTCGCCGGTGTGCCGCTCGTTGGCCGTGGTGCCGAGCCCCTCGACCACCCACGGGCGGTCCGGCGGCGCGTAGCCCTCGTCCAGCGGATCGCCGGTACCGGACGGGTCCATGAGCGTGTCCTCCGCGCCGAGCTGCTCGGCGGGGTCGGAAGCCTCGGGTTGCTGGGGCTGGTAGACGTCGTCCCCCCAGTCGCTGTCGCTCATGGCGCGTCCTTTCCTCCGGGAGTCTCCGGGAGTACCGAATACCACTGTCCCCTGTACGCAATTCCACTCCGGTCCTGCTCCGGCCGCAAAGGGAAGATCGGATTCGGGTGCCCCGCGCGGGTGGCGTGAAACGGTCCGTACGCAGGTCGCGCCCCGTTCCCCCGCGCGCGGAGACTCTTGGACGCCGGACTGTTCGAATCATCGAACGGTCCGGCACAGGGTGACCCTCCACGGGGTAGGGACAGCGGTCGCCCGGGGGCGAACACCAGCAGCCGGCGTGCCGGCGGCCGGGATCACGGGATTTCTGGTGCTCGGCGGCGACGGGGACGACGGGAAGCCGGACGCGGGACCCACCGGAGACGCCGTCTCGCCGTCCGCGTCCCCGGAGGAGCCCCGAGGTGGAGCCGAGGACGGCGCCACGCCCCTCGTGCCAGGCCGGAAGACGGTGACCAACCCCCAGCGCCGCATCGCCTGCGACGTACCAGCGTACTGGCGGTCACGTCGTCCGGACGGGTGACGTACGTCGTGGAGAACGGCGACCCCGAGGAGACCCCGCTCGTCGGGTTCGCCGCCCGGCGATCCTCAAGGAGCAGGGGTGCTGGTCCGACGACGACGACGACGGCGGCGGCAACGGCACCCAGCAGGACACCCCGCCGGCCTCCGTGGGCTCCCGGGCCGAGCCCGACGCCCGCGACACTGCTGAAGCGCCCCGGGAGAACGCCCGCCTGTGGGTCTACGGCAGCTACGCCCAGCCGGCGGAGGAAACGGCCGACGCCGGGGCCGCGAAGCGGTTCACACGAAGCCCGGCCCCACCGGGAGCGTGGCGACGGCAACGTCGACCGGCGTCGACGGGCCGGGCCGCTGCGCCTGGGGACGGCAGGGCGACCGCGTTCGCCTTCGAGCACCCGGCGGGGGAGACCCTCTCCTGGACCTTCGTCGGTGTCAGAGGCGTCGACGACGAGGCGCCCGAGCCGACCGTACGGAAGATCCTCGGCACGGCCCGGCTCGTCGACGGATCACCCTGACCGCTCACAAGATCAACCCTCTGGCGGCGGCACCGGTGACCTGCGATGCTGGCCCGGCCGCGCCGAAGGCCGGACGGGGCAGGAGCGGGGGGACCGGTAGCGGTGGACGTCTTCACGACGAAGTCGGGAACGGTACGTGGGCGGCGCGCCGAGCGGGATCGCGGCATCGTCGTCGTACGCGGACTCCCGTACGCGGCACCCCCGTTCGGCGCCCTGCGGTTTCGGGAGCCGCAGCCGCCGGACCCCTGGGACGGCGTCCGCGACTGCACCGCCTTCGGTCCGGTGGCCCCGCAGTCGGCAGAACTGCCGGGCGCGCCCGTCTGGTCACCCGGTGACGAGGACATCCTCACACTGAACATCTGGACACCCGCCGACGGACCGGGCGACCTGCCCGTGCTGGTCTGGATCCACGGCGGCGCGTACGTCTTCGGCTCCTCGGCCCAGCCCGACTTCGACGGCACCGCGCTCGCGGGCGAAGGACTTGTCGTCGTCACCCTCAACAGCCGTCTCGGCTTCGAGGGGTTCGGTCACGTGCCGTGCCCCGATCGCGGTGCGGCCTTCCCCGACAACCGGGGCCTCCTCGACCAGATCGCCGCCCTGGAATGGGTCCGCGACAACATCGCCGCGTTCGGCGGCTCGCCCGACCGGGTCACCCTGGCCGGGCAGTCGTCGGGCGCGACCGGAGTGGCCTGCCTGACGGTCGCCGACCGGGCGCGGGGCCTGTTCCGCCGAGCCGTCCTGCACAGCGCCGTCAACGCCTTCGCGTCGGTGGAGCAGGCGGCCCGCACCACCGCCGAGGTCGCCGCGGAGGCCGGAGTGCCGGCCACCCGCGCCGGGCTGCTCGCCGCACCGCCCGAGGCCCTTGTGGCCGCCACGGACCGGGTGTGCGCGCGGTACGCACAGGACTCGGCCTCGGGGCAGCGCCACTACGACCCGGCGATCTACGGTCCGGTCGCCGACGGTGTGCTCCTGACCGCCGACCCGCTGGAGGCGCTGGCGGCCGGAGCGGGCGGGGCGGTGGAGCTGCTGGTCTGCCACACCACGGAGGAGTACTGGCTCCTCGACGCGGTCGGCAGCAGCGCGAAGATCACGACAGAGGAGCAACTGGCCGTCTTCGCCGCCGACTTCGGGCTCCCGGACTCGCTCGTCGAAGGGCACCGCGAACGTCTGCCGGACGCCCCGGTGCTCGACGTCCACCTCTCCCTCCACTCCGGCCTCCTCTTCGCCGAGTACAGCTCCCGCCTCGCCGAGGCCCACGCCCGGGCGGGCGGCCGGGCCTTCCTCGCCCGTTTCGACCGCCGCCGGGACCAGGCGGGGCGGCGGGTCCGCGCCTGGCACTGCGCGGACATCCCGTTCGCCTTCGGCAACCTCCACGAGGAGAGCGTCCACTTCCTCGTCGGCGGCCCGCCCGGCGAGGCCGACGAAGAGCTCTCCCGGCGGATGACCGGCGCCTGGGCCGCGTTCGCCGCTCAGGGGGACCCCGGCTGGGAGCCCCTCGACGGACCGGCCGGGAGCGGGGCGGCGGTACGGGTCTGGCGTACGGAGGCCGAAGGACCGGCCGGGGGGACCTCCGGGGCGCAGGACGGCTTCCGTGACCTGTGGCGTACCGCCGGCCTGCCCCTGCTGGCTCCCTGAGCCGGCCGACCGGGCGGGGGCGTGCCCCCACGCCGGCCCGCGCGTGGTCGGGCCCACGCGCGGCCCGGCCATGTGGGGCCGTGGCTCGTCCGGGCAGGCCGTCCCGTGGCCTACGCGTGCCCGTCGGCGCGTGCCAGCCAGCGGCCGGCGTGCCGGGTCACCTGGATGGGGCGTCCGAAGCAGGCGGTCATGCGCTCGGCCGTGAGAACGTCCTCGATCGCCCCGCGCGCCAGAAGGCGCCCCTCGCGCAGGAGCAGGGCGTGGCCGATCGCGGGCGAGAGCTCCTCCACGTGGTGGGTGACGGTCACCGTCGACAACTCGGGCCGGGCCGCGGCGAGATGGCGCATCGTGTCGATGAGATCCTCGCGCGAGGGCAGGTCGAGCGCGTTGAACGGTTCGTCGAGCAGCAGCAGCGCCGGGTCCGCCATCAGGGCGCGGGCGATGAGGATCCGGGCGCGCTGGCCGCCCGAGCAGACGCCGTACTCACGGTCGGCGAGGTCCTTGATCTGGAGTTCGGCGAGCAGAGCGTGGGCCCGGTCACGCACCTCCCCGTCGTACTTCCGCCACAGCGGCTGGACCGTGCCGGTGTGGCCGGTGAGGACGACGCCGTGGCCCGTCAGGTCGCCCGGGACGCGCTGGGAGGTGGAGACGTGGCCGATCAGGGCGCGCAGATCCCGCACGTCGACCCGGCCGAGCCGGTGGCCGAGGACCTCGACCGTGCCGGCCGTCGGGAAAGCGGTGGCGCCGACAAGACGCAGGACGCTGGTCTTCCCCGCCCCGTTGGGTCCGAGCAGCGCCCAGTGCTCGCCGGCCCGGACAGTCCAGTCGACGGCGTCGAGGATGACCTGGCCGCTGGTGTGGCGGCGCATGCTCACGCCGTCGAGGGCGGCGACCACACGCCCGTGACGGATGCCGGTGTTCCCGTCCACCACGTCGGTCAGCCCCTTCGCGTCGGTGTTCACCGCACGAAGGGTAGCTGTAGACGGCACCTACGTGGTGTGCGTGTCTGCATCGTGGAATCGGGACCCGGCACGCGGCGCACGGGTGCCGCGGCACCGCGGGCTTCAGCGCCGCGCCAGCGCCAGCACGCTCAGCCCGAACATCAGGACGCCCAGGGGGAGATGCACCGACGGGAGGTGGGCGATGCCGACCACCACCTGGACGGAGGCGAGGACCAGGAATCCGACCGCGTGCCCGATGGGCCGGGGCGAGCCGCCGCCCGGCTTCCACGCCAGCACGGCGGCGAGCACGTACAGCATCGACGCCCCGTACATCACGCGCGCCCCGACGCTGTGCAGGACCTCGCCGTAGGCCGAGGTCATCAGCAGTCCGGAGGAGACCGCCTGAAGGAAGATGGTCAGGGTCTGCAGGGCGATCGCGCACCGCAGGAACGAGAAGCCGCTCCGCTCCGTCGTCTCGTGGGTGGTCATGCCGGGCCCCCTTTCCCGCCCGTCGGGCGGTAGATCGATAAGGTCTCACCAGCCCGACGAGACGGGCCCGCGAAAGGTAAGGCGAGGGGGCGGCGGTGAACTGGGGGACGGCTGGGACGAGTGCTGACGGGATAGCCGGTGAGCGGCGCCAACTGATGAATGTGGCCTACCGGTTGCTCGGCTCGGTCGCCGAGTCCGAGGACGCCGTGCAGGAGGCCTACACACGCTGGTACGCGCTGCCGCGCGGCCGGCGGGACGAGATCACCTCCCCCGGCGCCTGGCTGACGACGGTCACCGGCCGCATCTGCCTGGACGTGCTCGGCTCGGCGCGGGCCCGGCGGGAACGCTATGTCGGCGCGTGGCTGCCCGATCCGCTGCCCGACCGCGCGGAGTGGGGCCTCGGCCCGGGCACGGGCCTCGCCGACCCCGCCGACCAGATGGTCCTGGACGAGTCGGTGACCATGGCCTTCCTCGTCGTGCTGGAGTCGATGACACCCGCCGAGCGCGTCGCGTTCGTGCTGCACGACGTCTTCCGCTACCCCTTCACCGAGATCGCCGCCGCCCTCGGCCGCACCCCCGCGGCCTGCAAGCAACTGGCCGCGTCCGCCCGGCGGCGGGTGCGCGCCGCGCGGGCTCCGGTGTCGGTGGGGAGGCCGGGCGGGCCGACGCGGTGCGGCGGGTCAAAGAGGCGTGGGAGAACAAGGACATCGCCGCGCTCGTCGACCTCCTCGACCCGGCCGCGGTGATGACCGCCGACGGTGGCGGCCTGGTCGGAGCCGTCCTGCGGCCGATCGAGGGCGGCGCGCGCATCGCCCGGTACATGGTCGCCATCGCCGACAAGGCCCCCGGGCTCGAACTCCTGGAGCGGTCGGTCAACGGCGCGCCGGGCCTGGTGGCCCGGCGCGACGGCGTCGTCATGACCGTGGCCTCGTTCGACGTCACCGACGGCCGCGTCACCCGGATCTGGGCGGTCCGCAACCCGGAGAAGCTGCGCCCGTGGGGCCGAGATGACACGGCCTAGGGTGCGTCCGGCGGCGAAGGCCCTCCTACTCGTACCGGTACTTCAGCGATTCCGCCTCTCGCTGCTCGACGTCGGCGATCGTCAGCTCCGGCATCCGCAGCTGCGCCAGGGTCACCTCGGCCGAGGTCGGCTGGGCGTCCGCCGGCAGCCACTGCTCCGGCTTCCAGGCCCCGCTGCGCAGGAGCGACTTCGGGCAGTGCGGGTAGACCTCCTCGATCCCGACCACCAGTGCGCTCGCCGGCGGCTTGCCCACGGCGGTGAGCTGCGACAGCAGCTCCGGGCGGGTGGAGACACAGGCCCGGCCGTTCACCCGGAGCGTCGTGGTGCGCCCCGGAACGAAGAACAGCAGACCCGCCCGTCCGGTGGCGATGACGTTCTGCAGCGTGTCCAGCCGCTTGTTGCCGGTCGCGTCCGGTATCGCCACCGTCCGTGCGTCCAGGACGGAGACGAATCCGGCCGGGCCGCCACGCGGCGAGACGTCGCAGTTGCCCTCGGCGTCCGCGCTGGCGACCAGGACCAGTGACGAGCACCCGATCAACCGCTGTGTCTGCTCGGTGAGTTCGGTCATCTGCTTGCGGATGGCCGCGGCCCCGGGAAGTTCGTAGGCGCGGCGCAGCGCCTCCCGGTCGGCCACGGCGTCGAGCCGGAGCGAGTCGAAAGCGCTGCCTGTAAGGCTTGTCGTCATGCCTGTGACCCTAATAGGGGGTGTCGATCGGGGCCGGTGGGGCACGGCCGGCCGGTCAGTACGGCGGCAGCCGCAGCGCCCCCGTGCCCTCGCGGACGTCATGGACGAGCCGGATCTTCCCCACCGGATTGCCCCGCTCGTCCGTCGTCACCAGGGCCGCGTCATCGGCGTTGACGCACCGCCCGCGCGCCCCCGGCTCGGGGCAGAACAGCACGTAACCGGTCTGCCGGTCCACCCGGCCCGGCTCCAGCCGCCAGATCCACTGGTAGTCGCTCACGACCACCCGGGGGTAGGTGGCGCGCAACTGCTCCTTCACGGCGTTCTGCACGGTGTCGCCGAACTCCTGCCGCGCCCGGAACGGGCGGACGACCCTGGCGCTGCCCGTCGTGTCGACCCGGCCCGCCTCGATCTCGTAACTCGCCGAGAAATACGCGTGCTTGGTGAGCGAGGCCAGCAGGTCCGACCGGGTCAGCCGCATGACCGTCGGCCAGGAGCCCTTGGCCTGGTCGCGCCGGTCGGCGACCGACGGGGAGACCACGTTCACGTACGAGGCCTGAGCCTTCGCCAACGCGCTGTCGGCCCCGCTCGCCGTGACCCACCGCTGGACGCACTCCCCGATCTCGCCGAGCACCCTCGTCACGCCGGCGTTCGTCAGCTCGGCCACCACATAGGGCGGGGTGCCGGTCGGGCCCAGGGCGACGACCTCGTAACCGCAGGCGTCGAAGGCGTCCCGGAGTGTACGGAAGTCCTCGGCCTGCTGCCGCCCGCGCCGCACGGCCTCGGCCAGCAGGCCCGCGCACTCCTCCCGGTCGCACATGCCCCGGTCCGCCTCGTCCGTGTCGATGCGGAGCCGGACCACGGCGTCGCGGTCGTCGGTCACCGCGAACGTGACCTCCGAGCCGCCGGAACCCGGGAAGAGCGTGCGTGCGCCGATCGCCTTGAGCTGCCCGGGGAAGTGCTTCTCGGCCAGTTCCTCCGCCGCCCGGCGGTCGTCCTTCGTGTCCACCACGCCGCACGCGCCCAGCAGGACGACCAGCGAACCCGCCAGTGCGCCGGTGAGCCCGGCTCTCCAGCCTCTGCGGCGTGATCCGGCCATGATCTGCTCCTCCACCTGGTCCCGCCGTCGGGTCTCGCCCCGCGTTCCTGCGACCGTAGGACCAGTCTCCGCGGGGCGGATGAGTACGCCTACTCAACCCCGGTGCGCACAGCGCCCCGAACCTCTCCCGCGCACCTCCTGCCATTGGCATGGACCTGACTCTTGAACTCCGCTACAGTCCGGGAACGGCACATCTGAGAGCGCTCTCAAAAGCACGATCGGATCGCGCTCCCGGACGCCTCCCGTTCCACCCCCACGTCGTTGGAACAACAGGAAGGGTCACTCCCTTGAGACACGCAACCCTGCTGCGGACCGGTCTGTCCGCGCTCCTGGTCATCGGAGCCTGGACCGCCGCCGGTCCGGTGTCCGCCTCCGCCGCGCCCGCCCCCGCCGAACCCGCCGCCTCCGCCGCCCTGCTCTCCGCGATGCAGCGCGACCTCGGCCTCACCGAGAAGCAGGCCCTCACCCGGCTCGCGGACGAGAAGGCCGCCACCGCCCTGGAGAAGAAGGCGCAGCGCGCCGCCGGCTCCGCCTTCGGGGGCTCCTGGCTCGACGCGAAGACCGGCAAGCTGACCATCGCGGTCACCACCGCCGAGAAGGCCGAAGCCGTACGGGCGACCGGTGCCGACACCCGGCTCGTCGAGCACTCGGCCAAGAGCCTCGACGCCGCCAAGGCGCGGATCGACGCCCTGAAAGCTCCGTCCGGGGTGAGCAGCTGGCACGTCGACCCGGCCACCAGCCGCGTCGTCGTGAACGTGGTCGCCGCCGAGCGGACTGACAACGATGTCCGCGCCTTTGTCGCCCAGGCCCGCAAGGCCGGTCCCGTCAGCGTGAAGACGACCGCCGAGGCTCCGCAGACCTTCGCCGCCGGAACGGTCGGCGGCGACCCGTACTACACGGGCAACGTCCGCTGTTCCATCGGCTTCTCCGTGCACGGCGGCTTCGTCACCGCCGGGCACTGCGGCGGTACCGGTCAGCAGGTCCGCGGCTGGGACAACTCCTACATCGGCAACTTCCAGGGCTCGTCCTTCCCCGGTGACGACTACGCCTGGGTGAACGTCGGCAGCGGCTGGTGGACCGTCCCGGTCGTGCTCGGCTGGGGCACCGTTCCGGACCAGCTCGTCCGTGGCTCGAACGAGGCCCCGATCGGCGCCTCGATCTGCCGCTCCGGCTCCACCACGCGCTGGCACTGCGGCCGCGTCCTCGCCAAGAACGAGACCGTCAACTACAGCCAGGGCGCCGTCCACCAGATGACCAAGACGAGCGTCTGCGCCCAGGGCGGCGACTCCGGCGGCTCGTTCATCAGCGGCGACCAGGCCCAGGGCGTCACTTCTGGCGGCTGGGGCAACTGCACCAGCGGCGGCGAGACCTGGTACCAGCCGATCAACGAGATCCTCAACCGGTACGGGCTGAGGCTCCACACCGCGTGATCCGGGGAGCCGTCCCGCCGTCCTCCCCGGTGGAGCGGCTCCCGGCAGTGCGACGTAGGACATGGAGCGGCCCCGCCGGTGTGCGGGGCCGCTTCCTTGCGCCAACAGCCGTTGGGCGGCGCATCGTTCACAAGCTATTGACACCCTCTCAGCCTCGGCGCAACACTGGCACCGCTTTGGAGAGCGCTCTCCCAGAGGGATCCCGCGGTCCGCCGGCCTCGTGACGCGCAGGGTGGAGTCTCTTCCCGGCTGCACCGTCCAGCTCACCCTTTCCCCCACCGTGCACCCGAAGTGCAGGGATGAAGAGCGGCATGGAGGTCCCTATGGTGACAAGAATCAACCGATCAACTCTGGTGTCCCTACTGGTCGTTGCCACTGCTCTGGCGCTGGTCGCGCTCGGGCTGACCGCGATCGCGAACGCCGGTCCGGCCGTCGCCGGTGCGGCCCCGGAGGCGGCCGGCAAGCCCGCCGCGGCCTCGCACGCCGTGCAGGGGCACCGGATGGCCCCGGCGAAGCCCGTGGCCTTCGGGGACGACCCCGACGGCGACGGCTACATACCCGCGCAGCCGCCGGTCACGGGCGTGGAGCCGTCCGACGAGATCCCGCCGCACCGCTACTTCCACGAGTTCCAGGCGAACTGCTCGGTCAACCACACCGCCCCGGACGACCCGATCGTCTATCCGGGCCAGGCCGGCGCCTCGCACGACCACACGTTCATGGGCAACGACACCACGAACGCGAACAGCACCACCGCGTCCCTGAGCGCGGGCGGCACCACGTGCCTGGCGCCCGGCGACCGGTCCGCCTACTGGATGCCGACCCTCTACAACGGGAACGAGGAGGTCCGCCCGATCGGCCCCCAGACCATCTACTACAAGGCCGGCGTCACCGACTACCGCACGGTGCGGCCCTTCCCCAAGGGGCTGCGGTTCGTCGTCGGCAGCCCCACGCAGACCGCCGAGGAGTTCCGCAACCACCCCGGCATGGTCGAGGGCTACGAGTGCGGCGAGAGCTACCACAACTACGACTTCCCGGCCGCCTGCCCGACCAGTCAGGACACCCAGCCCAACCTGCGCATGCAGGCGCCCAGTTGCTGGGACGGCAAGTATCTGGACACCCCCGACCACAAGGCCCACATGGCCTACCCGATCGTGATGGGGGCGAACCAGGACGTCTGCCCGCCGAGTCACCCGGTCGCCCTGCCGATGATCGAGTTCAAGATGGCGTGGCCGGTCAACGGTGACATGTCTCAGGTGAGACTGGCCAGCGGCACCGGCCACTCCTTCCACTACGACTTCTTCAACGCCTGGGACGACGCCACACTCGACGCCCTCGTCGACCACTGCATCGTCGGCGCTCTCCAGTGCAACGCCCGTGGCTACGACGAGAACAACCCGGGCGAGGGCGCGGCCCTCGACGAGAACTACGAACTGCCCCGACCCTGACCCCTCCCCGCCGCCTCTCCCTCATGGGTGCACCACGCCCATGGGGGAGAGCGCTCTCCACGTTCTCCCGCATCACGGCACCCCCACCCGCACCCCGACTCCCGTGAGGAGCATCTCCCCCCATGATCACGTCCCGTACTCGACGACCGGCCCGCCCCCGTGGCCGTACCACCGCCCGCCTGGCTGTCGCCGGAGTCCTGGCCGCCGCGGCGGCCGCCCTTCCGGTCCCGACCGCCCAGGCCGCCGGAAGTGTGGTGAAGGTGACCGGCTCCCAGGGCGCCTGGCAGCTGACCGTGGACGGCGCACCGTACACCGTGAAGGGTCTGACCTGGGGTCCGTCCGTCGCGGACGCCGGGCGGTACATGCCCGACGTGAAGTCGATGGGCGTCAACACGATCCGCACGTGGGGCACCGACGCCACCACGAAGCCCCTGCTGGACAGCGCGGCCGAGAACGGCATCAAGGTGATCGCCGGGTTCTGGCTGCAGCCGGGCGGCGGCCCCGGCAGCGGCGGCTGTGTCAACTACCTGACGGACACCGCGTACAAGAACGACATGCTCGCCGAGTTCCCGAAGTGGGTGGAGGCCTACAAGGACCATGAGGGCGTCCTCATGTGGAACGTCGGCAACGAGTCGGTGCTCGGTCTGCAGAACTGCTACAGCGGCGACGAGCTGGAGCGGCAGCGCGACGCGTACACCACGTTCGTCAACGAGATCGCCAAGAAGATCCACGCGGTCGACCCGAACCACCCGGTCACCTCCACCGACGCCTGGACCGGGGCCTGGCCGTACTACAAGAAGAACGCGCCCGACCTCGACCTGTACGCCGTCAACTCCTACGACGCCGTCTGCGACATCCGCGCCACCTGGGAGAGCGGGGGCTACGACAAGCCCTACATCGTCACCGAGGGCGGGCCCGCAGGCGAGTGGGAGGTCCCGGACGACGCCAACGGCATCCCGGACGAACCCACCGACGTGGCGAAGGCGGAGGGCTACCAGCGGGCCTGGGACTGTGTGAACGGGCATCAGGGGGTGTCGCTCGGGGCCACGTTGTTCCACTACGGCACCGAGTACGACTTCGGCGGCGTCTGGTTCAACCTGCTTCCGGCGGGCCAGAAGCGGCTCTCGTACTACGCGGTGAAGGAGGCCTACGGGGCGGACACCTCCGGCGACAACACCCCGCCGGTCATCAGCGGCATGACCGTCGACAACGCCTCCGCCGTCGAGGCGGGCAAGCCGTTCACGTTCAGGGCGTCCGTCTCCGACCCGGACGGCGACGCGCTCACCCACCAGGTGCTGGTCAACTCCAAGTACATCGACGACAGCGGCCAGTTGACGGACGCCGACTTCACCGACCGCGGTGACGGCACCTTCGAGGTCACCGCGCCGGACAAGCTCGGCGTCTGGAAGGTCTACCTCAAGTCGACCGACGGGAAGGGCAACGTCGGCATCGAGACGAAGTCCTTCACGGTGGTCCCGCCGAAGGTCGACGGGGTGAACCTCGCCTCCGGCAAGCCCGCCGAGGCCTCGTCGTTCCAGCCGGACAGCGTCGGCTGCCCCTGCCCGGCGGCCAACGCCGTCGACGGCTCCTTCGACACCCGCTGGGCCAGCGAGTGGGCCGACCAGCAGTGGATCCAGGTCGACCTGGGCGCGGCCACCTCCTTCGACCATGTCCAGCTGGCCTGGGAGGCCGCCTACGCCAAGGCGTACACGGTCCAGACCTCGGACAACGGCCAGGACTGGAACACCGTCCACACCGAGACGGCGGGCAACGGCGGCATCGATGACATCCCGGTCACCGGCAGCGCGCGCTACGTCCGCGTGAGCACCTCCGAGCGCGGCACCCCCTGGGGCTACTCGCTCTACGAGTTCGGCGTCTACCGGCGCTGATCCGGCGGGGCCCGCAAGCCCGCCGCGCCGTCCCATCCCCGCTGTCGGCGCGGCGGGAGCCCGCGGCGGCCACGGAACACCCGTGGCCGCCGCGGGCTCGTCACGTCGCCGGCGGGAGATGCGGGGTAGCGTCCTCGTCATGGACTTTCGAACCACTGTCGAGCGCGCTGAGCGCCTCAAGCAACTGCACGCCGACCACAAGCCGCTCGTGCTGCCCACCGTCTGGGACGTCTGGTCCGCGCGGACCGCGGCCGCCGCGGGCTTCCCCGCGCTGACCATCGGCAGCCATCCGCTCGCCGACTCCCGAGGAGCCACCGACCAGGAGGGCCAGACCTTCGAGGAGGTGCTCGCCGCCGTCAGGCCGATCATCGCGGCGGTCGACGTCCCTGTCTCCGTGGACCTGGAGTCCGGCTACGGCCAGAAGCCCGCGGACCTCGTCGCCGGTCTGATCGAAGCCGGCGGTGTCGGTCTCAACATCGAGGACACCGTCCACTCGGAGGGCGGACGCGTGCGCAGCACGCAGGAGCACGCGAGCTATGTCGAGGGCCTGCGCGCGGCGGCCGACGGCGCGGGGGTCCCGGTCTGGGTCAACGGGCGTACCGACCTCTTCGCGCACGCGGAGAATCCCTCCGCCGTCCTCGACGAGGTGATCGAGCGACTGCGGGCCCTGGAACAGGCCGGAGCCGACAGCGTCTACCCGGTGAAGATCCAGGACAACGACGAACTGCTCGCGGCGGTGACCGCGGCCGTCGCCGTTCCGGTGAACACCACGGCACACCCGGTGAAGCACGACCTGGAACGCTTCCGCCGCCTCGGCGTCGGCCGCATCACCTACGGTCCGCTGCTGCAGCTCGCGCTGACGGATGCGATGACGGACATGCTGAAGCCGTGGGCGCCCTCCTCCTAGAGGCTGCCCGGCGACGCGAATGCCCTCCGGCCGCGGCGAGCGATGCGCCGCGGCCGGAGGGCTGCCGGGGAGGAACGGGGGAGAAGCGGGGTCAGGCGGCCGTCCGGCCCTCCCGGCGTCCCGCGTGTTCCCGGACCAGCTCCGCGTACCGGAGCCCGCTGCTCTTGACCGTACGGCGCTGGGTCGCGTAGTCCACGTGGACCAGGCCGAACCGCTTGTCGTAGCCGTACGCCCACTCGAAGTTGTCCATCAGGGACCAGGCGAAATACCCGGCCAGCGGGGCGCCCTTGGCGACCGCGCGGGCGCAGGCGGCGAGGTGCTCCTCCAGATAGCGGACGCGCTCGGGGTCGTGCACCGAACCGTCCGCTGCGACGACGTCCTCGTACGCGGAACCGTTCTCGGTGACGTAGATCCGCTGCACGCCGTACTCCTCGGTCAGCCGCAGCAGCAGCTGCTCCAGGCCCTCCGCGTGGACCTCCCAGTCCATGTGGGTGAGCCGGGCGCCGGGGACGGAGACCTGCCGGGCGTGCGGTGCGGTCCCGTCGGGGTCGGCGGTGACGATCTGCCGGAAGTAGTAGTTGAGCCCCAGCCAGTCCAGCGGGGCCGCGATCGTCTCCAAGTCACCCGGCAGTACCGGGAGTTCGACGCCGTACTCCTCCACCATGTCCTGCGGGTAGCCGCGCCCCAGGATCGGGTCCAGCCACCAGCGGTTGATGTGGCCGTCGGCGCGGCGGGCTGCGGCGAGGTCGGCCTCGCTCGCGCTCGCCGGCTCGATCGGGCTGAGGTTGTTGACGATGCCGACCCGGGCGTCCGAGGAGGCCGCCCGGATCGCCTGGACGGCGAGACCGTGGCCCAGGTGCAGGTGGTAGGAGGCGCGCACGGCGGCGGTCAGGTCGGTGAGGCCCGGCGCCATCCGGCCCTCCAGGTGCCCGATCCAGGCCGAGCACAGCGGCTCGTTGAGCGTCGCCCAGTCCTTGACCCGGTCGCCCAGGCGCTCCACCACCTGGGAGGCGTAGGACGCGAAGTGCTCCGAGGTCTCCCGTACGGTCCAGCCGCCCCGGTCCTGGAGCACCTGCGGCAGGTCCCAGTGGTAGAGCGTGGCGAACGGGGTGACGCCCGCCTCCAGCAGGCCGTCCACGAGCCGGTCGTAGAAGTCCAGGCCCGCCTTGTTGACCGGCCCGTCGCCGCCGGGCACGACGCGCGGCCAGGCGACGGAGAAGCGGTAGGCGTCCGCGCCCAGGTGCTTGATCAGGCCGATGTCCTCAGGGACCCGGTGGTAGTGGTCGCAGGCGATGTCGCCGGTGTCGCCGCCGTCGACCTTGCCCGGGGTGTGCGAGAACGTGTCCCAGATGGAGGGGGAGCGGCCGTCCTCGGCCACGGCTCCCTCGATCTGGTACGCGGCGGTGGCGACCCCCCAGGTGAAGTCGGCCGGGAGTGCGGTGAGGTCGGACACGTACTGCCTTTCTGTGGAGGTCACTTGACGGCTCCGGCGGTGAGCCCTGCCACCAGGTAGCGCTGGAGGAGCAGGAAGCCCACGACGATCGGGACGCTGACGACGAGGGACGCGGCCATGACCTGGTTCCAGTACACGTCGTTCTGCGTCGCGTAGCCCTGGAGGCCGACGGAGAGGGTCCGGGTGGCGTCGTTCGTCATGACGGAGGCGAAGAGGACCTCGCCCCAGGCCGTCATGAAGGAGTAGACGGACACCGCGACGATCCCCGGCACGGCGGCCGGCACGACCACCTGGAAGAGGGCGCGGACGGGACCGCAGCCGTCGACCAGGGCCGCTTCGTCGAGGTCGCGGGGGATGGAGTCGAAGTAGCCGATCAGCATCCAGATGGAGAACGGCAGCGAGAACGTGAGGTAGGTGAGGATGAGCCCGCCGCGCGAGCCGTACAGGGCGACGCCGGTGCTGTTGCCGATGTTGACGAAGATGAGGAACAGCGGGAGCAGGAAGAGGATTCCCGGGAACATCTGCGTGGAGAGCACCGTGACGGTGAAGACCCGCTTCCCCCGGAACCGGTAGCGGCTCACCGCGTACGCCGAGAACACCGCGATGGTCACCGACAGCACGGTCGCCGAGCCCGCCACGATCAGCGAGTTGACGAAGTACTTGGCGAGCGGGACGGTCTCCCAGATGTCGAAGTACGGCTGGACCGTCAGTGTGGACGGGAGCCACTGGAACTTCCCCGACACGTCCTGGAGCGGCTTCAGCGAGCTGCTGACCATGACGTAGACCGGCAGCAGGACGAAGCCGGCGAGCAGGGTCAGGATGATGCGCCGGGTCCACAGGAAGGACTGCGGGGCCGCCATCGGCGAGCGGGCCCGCGACCGGGCGGTGCGGGTCGGCCGCGTGAGGCTAGACATCGGCGCCCTTCCTTCCGCGCGAGGTGAGGAACAGATAGACGGCCGTCACGATCAGCAGGAAGAGCAGCAGCAGGACGGACATCGCCGACCCGGTGCCGAAGTTCCAGGTGACGAACGACGACTGGTAGATGTGGATCGAGATCAGGTCCGCGTTCTCCGGCGCCGATTTCCCGAACAGCACGAACGGGGTGTTGAAGTCGTTGAACGTCCACAGGAAGAGCACCAGGACCAGCACCTGGTTGACCGGACGCAGCGAGGGGAGTATGATGCGGCGGATCTGCTGCCAGACGCCCGCGCCGTCGATCGAGGCGGCCTCGTACAGTTCGCGCGGGATGTTCTGGAGCCCGGCCATCAGCATGAGGAAGGCGAACGGCCAGCCCTTCCACACCGAGACGATGATCAGCGTGTAGAGACTGTTGTCGCCGATCAGCCAGAACGACGGCTCGTCCGTGATGCCGAGCTGGTCGTGCAGGACGTGGTTGATCATCCCGTTGTCCCGCTGGAACATGAACGCCCAGGTGATGACGGCCGCGTAGACCGGCAGGGCGTACGGGACCAGGAAGATCGTCCGCAGGACGCCCCGCCCCCGGAAGCTCTCCTGGAGCAGGATCGCTGCTGCTGTGCCGAGCAGCCAGGCCAGCCCGACGGAGAAGAACGTGAAGACGCAGGTGACGAAGAACGAGTGGAGCAGGGCCTCACCGATCGGCGCGTCGATGTCGACGGCGATCTTGTAGTTGTCGAGGCCGGACCAGGGCGCCGCACCCCAGTTGTTGATGAAGAACTGCGTGAGCTGCCGGAAGCTCATCACGATCCCGATGACCATCGGGATGATGTGGATGAGGAGTTCCAGCAGGACGGCGGGCAGAAGCAGGAGATAGGGCAGTCCGCCTTGGCGGATCCGGTCGGGGATGCGCGGCAGTCTCCTGCGCGCACCCCCGGTGCCCCGGCTCGTCCCCCTGCCGGTCGACTTGTCGACCTCGGGGTCCGTGATGACGGTGGCGGTCATGGATCAGGGCCTCACTGCTGCATCGTCTGCTGGGCCTTTTCCAGGCGCTCCTTGACCGACGCCTCGGTCACGGGGCGTCCGGCCGCCGCGTCCGCCCACAGTTCCTTGACGGCCGTGCCCACGGCCGTCTCGAACTGCGACTCGTTGGGGACCTGGGGGAGCGGGGCGGCGCTGGTGGCGAGGGTGTCGCGCAGGACCTTGAGGTCGGGGGCCCCGAACGCGGCGTCGGCCTGGGCGGCCTTGACCGGCGGGATGGAGCCGTAGGTCTTGTTGAGCAGCTTCTGCTCGGCGTCGCTCGTCATGAACTTCACGAACTTCTTCGCGCCGTCGATGTTCTTGCTGTTCTTGAACACCGCCATGTTGATGCCCGCGACCATCGAGTTGACCTGCTCGCCGGTGCCCGGGGCGCCCGAGGGGACCGGCACCGGGGCCGCGCCCCAGTCCTCCGGCTTCATGCCCTGCGCGGCGAAGGTGGAGGCGGCCGCCTGCCACAGCACCATCGCCGTCTTCCCCTGGGCGAAGTCGGTGAGCGACTGGTTCTGGGCGTACTCGGCGTTGCCCGGCGCGATGATCTTGTCCTTGGCCATGAAGTCGACGTACTGCTTCACCGCCGCGACCGCACCGTCCGAGGTGAACGTCGCCTTGCCGTCCTTGTCGAAGAAGTCGGCGCCGTGCTGCTGGCCCAGGACGAAGGTCTGGTGGATGTTGTTGGAGAGGTTGCCGCCCTCGGCGCCAAGACCCCACTTGCCGTCCTTGGATATCTTCTTGCCGGTCGCGACCAGCTCGTCCCAGGTGGCCGGCGGCTTCTCGACGCCCGCCTCGGCGAACATCTTCTTGTTGTAGTAGAGGGCGTACGCCAGCGAGTACAGCGGCACGGCGGCGGGCGGTTCGCCCTCCTTGCCGGCCGAGGCGACCGCCGAGTCGACGAAGCGGTCCCGGCCGCCGATCGCCTCGAAGTTCTTGTCGTCCCACGGCAGGAGCGCGCCGGTCGCCTGGAGCGAGGCCGACCAGGTGTTGCCGATGTTCAGCACGTCCGGGCCCTGACCGGAGGTGGTGGCGGCGAGGATCCGGTTCAGCAGGTCGGCCCACGGCACGACCTCCAGCTTCACCTTGATCCCGGTCTCCTTCTCGAACTTCTTCAGCTCGGGAGTGAGGATCTTCTTGTCGGCCTCGATGCTGGGGCCCTGGTTGGACGCCCAGTAGGTGAGGGTCTTCGGCGACTCGTTGCTGCCGCCCGACGTGGTTCCCCCACCACAGCCGGTGGCGGCCACGGCGATGGAGAGGGCGAGGGTGACGGCGCTTGCGGCTCTGAGGTGACGCATGAGAGGTGGCCCCTTTCCGGGGATGGCTGCGTTCGGGAACCGAACGGCCTCCATGACTTAATTTATGCCGTGATTTAAGAGGTGAGAGAAGGTCGCGTCAAGGCCTTGGGCCGGGGTATGTTCCTGGACGGGAAGGAGCACCATGGCCGAGCGCAACAGACGAACCGTGCGTGACCTGCGGCGGGGCAACCGGGCACGGGTATTGCAACGGTTGTATTTCGACGGCCCGCTGAGCCGTCAGGAGCTCGGCCCGGTCACGGGGCTGAGTTCAGGCTCCATCAGCAACGTCGTCACGGAACTCTCCGCCGAGGGCCTGCTGGAGGAGGCCGGTGTCGTCGACTCCGACGGCGGCCGCCCCCGTACGCTGTTGCGCGTCGCTCCGGACGGCGGCCTCCTCGTCGGCATCGACATCGGCGAGACCCGGGTCCGGGTCGAGCTGTTCGACCTCTCCCTCACCGAACTGGCCCGCACGGAGCGGCTGTTGGCGCAGCACGGTTACGACGTCGAGCGCATCGTCGCCCATGTCCGCACCGGCGTCGCGGACGTGCTGCGCGATGCGGGCGCCGATCCGCGTCGGCTCCTCGGCATCGGGATCGGGGTCCCCGGCATCATCGAGCGCGACGGTCCCGAAGGCCCCGACGGCACCCGCGGCGCGGTGGTGCACGGCCAGACGATCGGCTGGCGCGCGGTCCCCTTCGAGCAGTTGCTGCGCGAGGCGGTCGACGTGCCACCCGAGGTGCCGCTCTTCATCGACAACGGCGCCAAGACGCTCGGCCAGGCCGAGATGTGGTTCGGCGGCGGCCGGGGCGCGGGCGCCGCCGCCATCGCCCTGATCGGCTCGGGTGTGGGCGCCTGCGTCGACCACGGCGACATCCTCGACGAGGACCGCACCAGCCTCGCCCTCGAATGGGGCCACACCACCGTCCAGCTCCGCGGCCGCCGGTGCCGCTGCGGCTCCATCGGCTGCCTGGAGGCGTACGCGGGCGCGGAAGCCCTCCGCGAGCGCTGGCGGGAGGCGGGCGGCCCGCTGCCCGAGGACGCCGACGACGAGACCGCGCTCGCCGCCCTGCTCGCCGCCGCCTACCCGGGGCGCCGCGGCACCCCGGACCCGGTGGCCCTCGCGCTCCTCGACGAGACGGCCGAATGCCTCGGCGCGGCCCTCGCCGACCTGGTGAACCTCTTCCTGCCCGAGCGGATCCTGATCGGCGGCTGGGCGGGCCTGCTCCTCGGCCCCCGCCTGCTGCCGGAGATCCGCCGGTACGCGAACGAGTACGCCCTGAGCCACGCGGCGGCCCGCACCACCATCGAGATGGGCCGCCTCGGCCCGGACGCGGTCACCGTGGGCGCGGCGACGCTCCCGCTCGCGGACTTCCTGACCCGGGGCGGCAGCCGACCCGAGCCGGGCGGAACGGGCACCCCACCGCGTACGGCCGTCCACGCGGTACGGGAGCGGCACCGGACCTCCGTCACCTGAGAGGACGCGCCCCGTCGGGTCGGCCTGCCGTCTCGCCCGGCGCGGCCCGGCGCGGCCCAGCGCGGGTCCACCCGGCGCAGGTGCGCGTCCTGGGCGTCGGCGAGCCGGTACGCCAGGGGGAGCGGCACGAACCGGCAGACGAACCGCATGCCCGTGTCGCCCCCGTCGCCGCGGACCCGGTGCTCCCACTCCGCGGGGCCGTCCGGCGGGGCGTCGAGCAGGAGATAGGTGGTCAGCCGTGGCTGCCCGGTCTCGGGGTGCGGCCGTCCGTCCACCGCGATCCGCCGGACGACGCGGGCTCCCCGCAGCCCGGTCTCCTCGGCGACCTCGCGCAGGACGGCCCGCTCCGGGTCCTCGCCGGGCGCGACACCGCCCGCGGGCACCTGGGTGCCGGCCTCGGGGAAGGCCGGCTGGTCGAACACCAGTAGGGCGGGGGAGGGGTGACGCCGGATCACATAGGCGGCGACCCGGACGCGGGGCGGGGGAGAGGGCATGAACGGTATCCTCGCGTACGCCGATGAGATCCCGTCCGGCAGAGCCTGGGCCGCGCACGCCGATGAGCCTTTGTCCGGCAGAGCCCGGGCCGCCCTCGCGCGCTCAGGCCGACCCCCGTACCACCAGTTCCGGTTCGAAGATCACCGAGGTCACCGGGGAGTCCGGCCGGGACAGCCGGTCCAGGAGCAGGCGCGTCATCTCCGCGGCCATCCCCTCCACCGGCTGGCGGACCGTGGTCAGCGGCGGGCGGCAGGCCAGGGCCGCGCTGCTGTCGTCGAAGCCGACCACCGCCACGTCCCCCGGTACCGACCGGCCGCGCTCCCGCAGCACGTGGCAGGCCCCCAGCGCCATCAGGTCGTTGGCGGCGAAGACTCCGTCCAGATCGGGGTGTTCCGCCAGCAGCCGTTCCATCGCGGCCTCGCCGCTCTCCTGGGTGAACTGCCCCTCGACGATGGGGATGTACGGGTGCCCGTGGCGCGCCATGGTGTCCCGGAACCCTGTCAGACGCGCCTGCCCCGCCTGTACGTCCAGCGGGCCGCTGATCGTCGTTATCCGGCGGCAGCCCCGGCCGAGCAGATGCTCTGCCGCCAGCCGCGCACCGTCCTGGTGCGCGAGATCGACGTAGCTGACCGGGACCGGTCGTGCCGGACGGGCGAACAGGACGGCCGCCAGGCCGGCTTCGCCGATCAGGGCGGGCAGCGGGTCCTCGGCGTGCGTCGAGACGACCAGGGCGCCGTCGGCGCGGCCCTGCCGGAGGTACGCCACCACCTCTTGGCGCGCCCGCGACGACTCCGCGAACATCAGCACCGGGTGCATGCCGCGCGGCCGAAGGTAGTCGACCACCCCGGTCACCACCCGGCCGAAGAACGGGTCGGCGAAGACCTGCGCGGTGAAGGAGCTCCCGTCCCCGGACGCCCCCGCCTCCGGCGCGTCGCCGGACACCTCGGCCCCGGACGTCCCGGACGGCCCGCTGCCGGGGGCCTCCTGTGCCGGCTCCGGCTCGACGCCCGCGCCGGAGACCACCAGCGCGATGGCGTCGGCCCGCCGGGTGACCAGGGACCTGGCCGCCCGGTTGGGGGTGTAGCCCGTCACGGAGACCGCCCGGCGCACCGCCTCCTGGATCGCCGGGTCGACATTGCGCACCCCGTTGACGACCCGGGAAACGGTGGCGCGCGAGACGCCGGCCGCCCGGGCCACGTCCTCCAGGGTGGGTGCTCCGGCCGACCGCAGATCATCCGTCATGAGCGCCTTTATAGCACTAGCGGAGAGCGCTCTCCACGGACGCCCTTCCCGCCGGTACCGATGCGGAGGCGGCCCTGCGTGCCTGGCCCGAGGAGTCCCTGGAGGGCCGAACGCGGCCGGGCGGGAGGGAAGTTCAGGGCGGCGGTATCAGGCCACGGACGGGCCGGGGGCGGCCGAGTATCACGTTTCGCTTGTGATCAGTCACTGTGCGGACCTACGTTGCCCCTTGCGAGATGTACCGAAGCCAGTGGGGGAGCCACGTATGGCCGCGACCGGACGGCACCGCAGATATCAGCCCAGTCGGATCAACCGTGCCTCGCTCACGGTGACGGCGGGCGGCGCGGGCATCGCGCTCCCGCTCATCACCGCGGCCTCGGCCGGGGCCGCCTCGGGCGAGGTCTGGGAGAAGGTCGCCGCCTGTGAGTCCAGCGGCAATTGGGCCATCAACACCGGCAACGGCTACTACGGCGGGCTACAGTTCAGCGGCTCCACCTGGGCCGCGTTCGGCGGTACGCAGTACGCGCCACGCGCCGACCTCGCCACCCGTGAGCAGCAGATCGCCATCGCCGAAAGGGTGCTGGACGGCCAGGGGCCCGGGGCCTGGCCCACCTGTTCGGTACGGGCGGGTCTGACGCGCGGCGGCGACGCACCAGGGACCACCCCGGAGACCGGGACCGCCCCGCAGAGTGCGGGCAGCCGGACCGCCCAGGCAGCGGCGGCGTCGCAGAGCGCACCGCCCCGGCAGGCCCGTCCCGCCGAGGCGACGCCCACCCATGTGCCGGGCAAGCGCGACGCGTACACCGTGGCTAGCGGCGACTCCCTCTCCGGGATCGCGTCCGCCCAGCGGGTGGCCGGCGGCTGGCAGGGCCTCTACGCCGCCAACCGCACCGTCGTCGGGGACGACCCGGACCTCATCTTCCCCGGACAGCGGCTGAGCCTGGACGGGAGCCGGGCGTCGAAGACGGGGGAGGGAACGAGCACCGGGAAGCCCGCACGGCAGACCGCTCCGAAGCCCTCGGCCACCGCGCCCGGGCCGAAGAAGGCGGAACAGCGCCAGGCCGCGCCCAAGAAGGAAGCATCGAAGGAGCAGGCGCCCAGGAAGGAAGCGCCCAAGCAGCAGGCGCCCGAGAAGGCCGCCCCCAAGAAGGAGCAGCCCGCTCCGGAACGGGCCGCGCGGCACTCCGGTTTCAGCGCCCCGGTCGCCGCCGGCACCGGCACTCCGTACCGCCAGGCCGGCTCCTGGTCCAGCGGCTACCACACCGGTGTGGACTTCCCCGTGCCCACCGGGACGTCGGTCAAGTCGGTGGCCCCGGGCCGCGTCGTCTCGGCCGGCTGGGCCGGAGCGTACGGCTACGAGGTCGTCATCCGGCACAGCGACGGCAAATACAGCCAGTACGCCCATCTCTCCGCGCTCCACGTGCGCGCCGGGCAGTCGGTCTCCGGCGGGCAGCGCATCGCCCGCTCCGGCTCCACGGGCAACAGCACAGGGCCCCACCTGCACTTCGAGATCCGCACGGGCCCCGGCTACGGCTCGGACGTCGACCCGCTCGCCTACCTGCGCGCAGGCGGCGTCAGGGTCTGACCGTCCCCCTGCGCGCGGGCGCGTGGCGTCGGAGGCCGAACTGGTTGCCTACCTGTGGGCGGGCGGCATCAGGGTCCGGACCCTCCGCTCGGAGCGGGGCCGCCGCAGGGTGGCTCCGCCGCGCCGCTGCTGCTCCGCGGGCGCCCTCGGCGTGCCGAACTCCACCTGCGGCACGGCACGTCCCGGCGGCAGGGGCGACGACTTGCCGGCCGCGCTCGGCCGACCCGACGCCGGCCCCGGCACGGCAGGCACATCGGGTACGTCCGGCGACGACGAGGGCCGACCGTCCTCCTGCCCCTCCGCGCCGCCGGCCCCGTCTTTCTCGCCCGGGACCGGGCGCCGGACTCCGGGCCTGCCCTGCTCCGGGTTCGCCGACGGCTCCTCGGCGTGCTCCCGATTCATCCGCTCCCGCGTCAGCATGATGAGGCCGGCGGCGGCCAACGCCCCGCAGGAGAGGGCGAGCACGGTGCCGGGGACGCCGAGACGGAAGTGCTCGCCGAACAGGGTGAGGCCGATGGCGGCGGCCACCACCGGGTTGACCACCGTCACCGTGGCCAGCGGAGCCGTGAGCCCGGCGCCCCGGTACGCGGCCTGGGACAGGAACAGGCCCGCCGCGGCGAGTCCGGCGATCACCAGCAGCGGCAACGCGCCCGAGCGCACCGAACCGGACGTCCACTCCACGGCCACGGTCTTGGTGAACACCGAGGCCATCCCGAACGCCGCGCCCGCGCCCGTGGCCAGCACGATGCTGCGCAGGACCGGCCGCCGCAGCGTACGGGAGAGGACGACGAGCGCGCCCACGGCCCCGAACGTCACCGCGGCCAGCAGCGCCTGCTCCGGGCCGGTCAGGGTGTGCGGCTCGGCGTTCCCCGTGAGCGCCAGCAGGCCGCCGAGCCCGGCCGTCGCCATCAGCGCCCCGCGCCACGCCGTCGCCCCGGCCCGCCGCCCGACGAACAGGGCCGCCATCGGCAGGGCGAAGACGATCGTCAGCGCCCCGAGAGGCTGGACCAGGCTGAGCGGACCGTAGGCGAGCGCCACCACATGCAGGACCGCGCCGACCCCGTTGAGGACGACCGCGACCCACCACACGCCGTTGCGCAGCAGGGCGTACCAGGCGTTGTCATCGGTCGCGGCGACGCGCTCCTGGATGATCGCCCCGGCCGCGTAGGCGACCGCGGAGACCAGTGACAGCAGCACGGACAACGCAAGGGAGCTCATGTACACCACGATGTCCCGTCCGGGGCCCCACGTCGTCGTCCTTGAGTCTCCACTTCGGCGTACTGCCCCAGTAGTACGCCCGTCGGACCGACGTCCTCCTCCTGACGGTAGTCCTGCCGCCCCCGGCCGTCAGAAGTTGGCGCCCGGCGGATACGGTGAGGCGCCGGGGCGGCACAGCCGGTGGCCGACGGACCGGTCACGGGAGCGGGACCGCGGACGGACCGGAGACGGAGGGGGAGCGGGCCATGGACCTGGCACTACTGGCATCGGTCGGGGGATTCTTCGCCCTGCGGACCACCCCGGTGCCGGACGGCGGCCACCGGCCGCTGGAGCGGTTGTACGCGGGCGAGAACGCTCCGCTCACCGCGCGTGTCGACCGGGTCGCGCAGCGGCTTCGGGCCCCCGAGCGCCGGGTCGCCGCCTCCATCGCCCATCTCGGTCTCGCCGCGCGGCTCTGGTCCATCGCCCTGGGCCCGGCCGCGCTGTTCGGGCGGATCCCCGCTCTGGCCCCCGGCGATCTGCACTGGGACCCGTCGTCCACCTCGCCGGACGACCTGTGGCTCGCGGGGTCGGCCGAGCTGCCCGGCACGGCGGCCCGGATCCGCGAGGAGGTCCAGCACGGCCATCTGGTCCCGCTGGCCGACGCGTTCAGGCGCGACGGGAACATCTCCCCGCAACTGCTGCGGGGTAACGCGGGATCCGCGCTCGCCGGGGCCGTACGCGAACTCGTCGCCTTCGCACGCGCCCACGACCGGCCGGACGTGGCCGCACGGGCCCGCGCGCTGGCGGCTGAGCTCTTCGACGACGAGACGTTGCGCGACACCGGATCCCCGCACGGTCCGGGGTTCCGGCGGCGCAGTTGCTGTCTGTACTGGCGCTGTCCCGGCGGCGGGCTGTGCGGCGACTGCGTGTTCGACCGGGCGCCCGGCTCCGCTCGGGCCGGGGCGTGACGTCAGGAAGACCGGCGGGAAGCGGGAAGAAGGTCAGGAAGGCAGGACGGCGTCTATGGCGTCGTCCACGGACGGCAGGACGGGCAGGGCGCTGTCGAGGCCGATCATGCCGATCAGGCGCCGCATGAACGGGGACGGGGCCGCAAGCCGCAGTCGGTCGCCGAGCGCGGTGTGCCCCTGGAGGAGCACGTTCACCGTCGTGGAGTCCGCGAATCCGACCCCGGAGAGATCCACGACGACCGGGCCCGAGCCGTCGCCGGCCGCCGAGGCCAGAGCCCTGCCCAGGGGGACACGCTGTCGATGTCGAGGTCACCCGAGACGGTGAGGACCAGAGCGCCCCGCTCCCGCCGGGTGGTGATTCTGACGGCTCTGTCCTCGTTGGGCGATGAAAGCACGGAAGGCACCTCGGGCGGGATCGGAAGGGAGCGGAGAGCCGTGCCGCCGGAGGGGCCGGCAGCGCTCCGTCCCTGGTCGCGGCGGGATTACGGGATAACGATAGAAGTAACAGTTGCCATTTGACAACATTCTCCATCGGGTAACAATCTGATCCCCGACGGTTGATCGTCCGGCTGTCGACGGCGGCGTGCCGGTGGATGCGGAAGCAGGGGCTGGATGAGGCTAGGCGCTGTCGGCGACATCATCGCGGAGCGGGGAGGCGTCCGTATCCCGTTCCGGGGAAAGGTGCTCCGAAGCCGCGGCATGGAAGGCCGCGAGTCCGTCCGTGAGCGCGGCGAGGTCGGCGGGAGCCATCCGCTCCAGCACGGCGTTCAGCTCGGCGGCGCGCAGGGCCCGGTACTCTTCGAGAAGGGCGCGGCCGCGCATACTCAGACGCAGTTCCACTTCGCGTCGGCTGGTCGGACTGGGTGCCCGCACGACGAGCCCCATCGCCTCCATCCGGTCGCAGAGCCGGCTGACGGAGGGGGCGCGCGAACCCAGGGCTTCACCCAGGGCCCGCAGGTTGGTGCCCTCCTGCTTCTCGATCACGAGCAGGGCGCGGAGCTGGGAGGGCGATACGGTTCCCGAAGCGGCGGATTCCTGGCCCCGGCCCCACAGCACCTCCAGCAGCTCCGAGGCGGCGACGGCGTAGACGGACGCCTGTTCGCTGGAGCGGGGGCGGAATCCTCGGTGGGGCATTCAGCCACTCTGTCACCCGTCAGCCCTCCTTGTCAGCCCGGGCCCGGCCCTTACCACGTCACAGGACGAAGATTGCGCGAGAGACCGTGAACAGACGAACCCACATCGAGGCCGCAGTGCGGGCCGCCGCGCCGCACGCCCTGCTGGCCGCCCTGCGCACCGAGCTCATCAGCGCCTACGGGGCCCTCGCGGTGGAGCTGCACCTCGCCGACTACGGTCTGCGGGTCCTCACGTCGCTGGACGGGCCCGACGGCGAGAGCGAGCCGCTGTCCCTCCACAACACCCCCGAGGGCCGGGCGTTCGGCAACCAGGAACCCCGCGAACAGCAGGTCCGGCACGACGACGCCGTCGATCACCACCTGCCCGTGACCGTCCGGGGCGAACGGCTCGGCATCCTCACCGTCCGGCTGCCCCAGTCGCTGTCCACCCCGGAGCTGGTCGGCGAACTGACCCACGTCGCCGACCTGCTGGGACACGAGATCCTGGTCGCCGAGCGGGACACCGACCTGTATCAGCGCGCCCGGCGCACCAGCCGTCTCACCCTCGCCGCCGAGATGCAGTGGCAGCTGCTGCCCGCCCGCGCCTGCACCGCCGCCGAGTTCGCCATCGGCGCCCAGCTGGAGCCCGCGTACGCCATACACGGCGACAACTTCGACTGGGCCGCCGACGGCGACGAGCTGACCCTCGCGGTGACCAACGGCATGGGCGAGGGCATACAGGCCTCCCTCCTCACCAACCTCGCCGTCAACGCCCTGCGCAACGCCCGCCGGGCCGGTATCGGCATCGCGGACCAGGCGGCCCTCGCCGACCAGGCCATCTACGACCAGCACCGCGGCGCCTCTCATGTCTCCACCCTGCTGCTCCGCTTCGAGCTCGCGACCGGGCGGGTCGGCGTCGTCGACGCGGGGTCGCCCCAGCTGTGGATGCAGCGCGGCCGCTCGGTCCACCGGATGGAGCTGGAGGCGCAGCTGCCGCTCGGCATGTTCGAGGAGTCGCAGTACACGGTCCAGGAGTTCCAGGTCGAGCCCGGAGACCGGCTGTTGCTGTTCAGTGACGGCGTGTACGACGCGGTGTCCCCGCTCGGCGAGGCGTACGGGGACCGCATGCTGGCCCGCGCCATCCAGTCGACCCGGCTCCTGCCCGCCGCCACCGTCCCGCGCGCGATCCTCGCGGAGCTGGCGGAGTACCGGATCACGGAGACGCTCGACGACGCGCTGGTCCTGTGCCTGGACTGGTTCGGCCGGCAGAAGGACTGACCGGAAGGGCCGACCGGGAGGCAGGGCCGACCGGCCGGACGGTCAGGGCGTGTCGAAGGCGCGGCGGGAGGCCTCGATGTGGCCGATGTGCTCATGGGTCCAGTCGCACATCACATGGACCGTCCGGCGCAGGCCCTGCCCCGGCCCGGTGAGCGTGTAGTCGACCCGCGGGGGCACGGTGGGGTGGACGCACCGCTCGACGAGTCCGTACCGCTCCAGCATCCGCAGGTTCTGGGTGAGCATCTTGTGGCTGATGCCCTCGACCTCGCCCCGCAGCTCGCTGAAGCGGAGCGTGCCCTCGCCCAGGGCCTCGATGATCAGGAGCGCCCACTTGTTGGCGACGTCGGAGAAGATCTCGCGCGCCAGCGAGTCCGCGCGCCGCAGATCCGCGTCCTCGGGCGAGCCGCTGAACTGCTTGGTCACCATGAGGTTCCCCTGTCACCGAAAAGTGCGTTCTTCCTTGTCGTCGCTCACTCTCCTACGGTTCCTGAGTAACCACAAGTGACCGGCGATCGTCCGGTCCGGAGGACCCTGGGGGCACGGCCCCCGGGACGAGGAGGCGAGTGGTATGGCCATCACCCTGGTGAACCCGAACGGACTGCCGGAGATCGGCGCCTACCGGCAGGTGTCGGTCGCGACCGGATCGAAGCTGGTCTTCATCGCCGGGCAGGTCGCCTGGGACGCGGACGGCGCCACCGTCGGTGCGGGCGATCTCGCCGCGCAGGTCGAGCAGTGTTACGTCAACATCGGCACGGCCCTCACCGCGGTCGGCGGCACCTTCGAGGACGTGGCGAAACTGACCGTCTACGTCGTGGACTGGACGCCCGAGAAGCTGCCGCTGTTCCTGGAGGGCGTGGCCCGGGCCGCCGCGCGACTGGGGACCACTCCCGTACCGCCCGGCACGCTGGTGGGCGTCGCGGCTCTGGACGTCCCGGACCACCTGGTCGAGGTGGAGGCAACCGCCGTGCTCGACTCCTGAGGGGAGCTACGGCCGTGAGAGGGGAGCCCGGCGGGCTCAGATGCTGAGCTGGAACTCCGCGCGGATCCGCTTGCCCACCGGCACCCGCTCGGCCGTGAGCCGGTCACAGAGCGCCACGACGATCTCCATGCCGTGGCCGCCGAGGCGGGACGGGTCGGGGGCGTACAGCACGGGCATCGCGGTGCTGCTGTCGTACACCGTGACGCTGATGCGCTCCGCGTTGCCCTCCAGTTCCAGCATGTAGGGGCCGTGGCTGTAGCGGTCGGCGTTGGTGACCAGCTCGCTGACGGCCAGCATCAGGTCGCTGCGTGTGTGTTCGCCGATCCGGGCGAGGCACTCCACCGCGAGCCTCGTCAGGAAGCGGTCGGCGAGCGCACGGGCCAGCGCGATGCAGCCCGGCTCGCCGTCGAAGACCTCGGCGCTGAGCAGTACCTCGGCGGAGGGCGGTACCTCGACGGAAGCCGGCCCCTGACCCGGTTCTTCCGGTGGGGAGGTGACCTGTTCGTTCATGTGCTCCAGCCAGGGCGCCGCAGTGAGGTCGGAGACCTTTTCCGCCAATCGTCTACCCGTGGCGAACGATCCCACTCCAGGAGATCCTGACCGATCCTACGCACGCCCGGGCAGCCGCACCACGGTCACGAAGAACTCGTCGATCTGGCGGACCGCCGCGATGAACTGGTCGAGGTCCACCGGCTTCGTCACGTAGGCGTTTGCGTGCAGTTTGTAACTGCGCAGGATGTCCTCCTCGGCCGAGGAGGTGGTGAGGACGACCACGGGGATGAGGGCGAGTTCGGGGTCGCCCTTGATCTGCTCCAGCACCTGCCGGCCGTCGTACTTGGGCAGGTTCAGGTCCAGCAGCACCAGGTCGGGGCGGGGGCCTCGGTGTGCTCGCCGCGTCGGTAGAGGAAGTCCAGCGCCTCCTGCCCGTCGCGCACGACGTGCAGGGTGTTGCGGATCTTGTTGTCCTCGAAGGCCTCACGGGTCATCAGCTCGTCGCCGGGGTCGTCCTCGACGAGCAGGACCTCGATGGGCTGCACAGGGGTGTTCACGACGCGTCTCCCGACTGGCTGGTGAGCTGGGCGTGAGCAAGCAGCTCCGCCGTGGTGTGGGTGGGCGCCTCGGGCGCGACGGGCAGGGTGAAGTGGATCCGGGTGCCTTCGCCCGGTTCGGGCTCCAGCCAGATCCGGCCACCGTGGAACTCGATGATCTTCCGGCAGAGTGCCAGACCGATGCCCGTGCCGTCGTACTCGTCCCGGGCGTGCAGCCGCTGGAAGATGACGAACACCTTGTCCGCGAACTCGGGCGCGATCCCGATCCCGTTGTCCGACACGGTCAGGTGCCAGTTCCCGTCCTCGCGCACGCAGTCGACGGTGATCCGGGGCGGGCGGTCGGGGTGGCGGAACTTCACCGCGTTGCCGATGAGGTTCTGCCAGACCATGGTGAGGGCGGTGGCGTCCCCGACGAGCTCCGGCAGTTCCTCGGGCCGCTCGAGCACCGCCCCCGACTCCTCGACCGCCGCTGCCAGATTGCCCAGGGCACGGTCGAGCGACCGCCCCAGGTCGACGGGCTTCCAGCTCTCGTGGACCCGGCCCACCCGCGAGAACGTCAGTAGGTCGTTGATGAGTACCTGCATGCGCTTGGCGCCGTCCACCGCGAAGGCGATGTACTGCTTGCCCCGGTCGTCCAGCTCCGTCCCGTACCGCTTCTCCAGCAGCTGGCAGAACGAGGCGACCTTGCGCAGCGGCTCCTGGAGGTCGTGCGACGCGACGTACGCGAACTGCTCCAGCTCGGAGTTGGAGCGGCGCAGCTCCTGCGTCTGGCCGGCGAGCAGATCTTCGCGTACCTGGGCTTCCGCCAGCTCGTCCGAGAGCCGTTGGCGCATGTCCTCGACCGCCCCGGCCACGTCCTGGACGTCCGAGGGCCCCCTGATCTCGATCCGGTTGTCGAAGGATCCCGAGCGCACCGCCTCGGATGCCGCGCGCAGCCGGTTCAGCGGCACGCCGACCACCCGGTGGAGCAGCACGCTCAGCGCCACGATGGTCAGCACGAGAACGCCGAGCAGGATGCCCACCACCCAGTCGCGGGTGGTGCGGGCGGCGTCCAGTCCGTCCCTCGCCCGGTCACGGGCCTCGGCCAGATGTCCCTGCTGGACGGTGTACGCGCGCCGCAGGCTGTCGAACTCCGTCTTGCTGCTCTGGAGCTGCGCGGTGGCGCCGGAGCGACTGGGACCGCCCTCCCGGACCGCCGCGATCAACGGCTCGGCCTTGTCCCGCCGCCATCGGCCGGCGGCGGCTTCGACGGCGTCCAGGTCCTTCAGGAGCCGCTCGTCGTCGCCGACCAGCTCCCGCGCGCGGGCGAGCCGCTCCCGCTCGGCGGTCTTCCCGGCCTCGTACGGCTCCAGGAAGGAGCGGTCACCGGTCAGGGCGAACCCCCGGACCCCTGTCTCCTGGTCGAGCACGGCGTTCTGCAGCTGGAAGGAGACCGAGCGCGCCGGCTGGATACGGTCCACCAGCTCGTCGGTGCGCTCCGACATCCGGGACAGCACCAGTCCGCCGACCACCAGGCAGCCGCAGACGACCACGACGAAACCGCCGAGTATCAGATGGACCCAGGACTGCACCGGCAGTCGAGCGGCGAGGCTCGTTCCCGGTATCCCCTTGGTGCTGTCAGTGCTCATCGTGTTCCGATCCCCAGGCCAGGTGCAGTACGGCCACATCGTCCGCGAGCCCGCCGTACGGCGCGGCCCCCTCGGCGGCTCCCGCCACCAGGGCGTCGACGAACGCGGAGGCCGGCAGATGCCCGTTGTCCTGCGCCATCGCCAGCAGCCCCTCTTCGCCCAGGCGGCTTTCCGGTCCGTCGCGCCCCTCGAAGAGGCCGTCGGTGAAGAGCACCAGGCCCGCCCCGGGCGACAGCGGGATGTCCACCGTCGGCCATCGGCCCATTCCGGGCAGCAGCCCGAGCGCCATGCCGCCTTCGGGCTCGACCCACGTCACACCGGTGCCCTCGCGCAGCAGCAGGCCGGGGTGACCGGCCCGCAGGATCTGGACGCTTCGCCGGTCCGGCGGGAACACCAGGGAGGTGACCGTGGCGAACACATGCGCGTCCGAGCGCTCGGCGACCAGGATCTCCTCCAGCAGGGCGATCTGCTCGACGTGGGAGGTGCCGCACAGCACGGCGGTACGCCAGGCCACCCGCAGACACACCCCGAGCGCGGCCTCGGCCGCGCCGTGCCCGGAGACATCGCCGATCACCGCGTGCACCGTGCCGTCCGCGGTCTGGACGACGTCGTAGAAGTCGCCGCTCAGCAGTCCGTGGACACGCCCCGGCTCGTAACGGGCGAGGGCCCGGAACAAGTCGTCCCGCAGCAGCGGTACGGGCAGCAGACCGCGCTCCAGCCGGGCGTTCTCCTGGGCCATCAGCTGGTTGGCCCGCAACGCCGCGGCGGCCCGCTCGACCTCCTTGCGCTGCAGGGCGTAGCGGATCGCGCGCGAGAGGATCTCGGGGCCCAGACGGCCTTTCACCAGGTAGTCCTGGGCGCCTCCGGCGACCGCGCGGAGCCCGGTCCCCGAGTCCTCCAAACCGGTGAGGACGACGATCGCGGCCTCGCTGTCGGTCTCCAGGATCTGGCGCACGGCGTCCAGGCCGTGGACGTCGGGGAGATGGAGATCGAGAAGCACGCACACCGCTGCGGTCGAGGCGCGCAGGAACGTGCGGGCTTCACCCAGTGTCTTGCACCAGGTGAGAGCGGAGTCCAGCTCGCTGTCCGCGAGCATCTCCTCGACGAGCAGCGCGTCACCCGCGTCGTCCTCCACCAGGAGGATCGTCGCGTCGAGGTTCCACAGCGGAGGCTCGGGGCGGTGAGGGATGCCGACCTGCTGGGTGGGGATGCCAGGGGCGCCCGCAGGAATCTGCGATGTGCCCACGGGTGACTCGGTCAAGCCTTCACCCTCTCGCGCGACGGCACGGTGCGTCCGGCCTGATCATCGCCCAGCATATGCGAGGGAAATACCCCGCCGGCCCCCGCCCGGAAGAGCGGACGGCACGAAGCCGCCCGCCCGGAGGGGCGGACGGCTTCGGACTCGGGACGGGACCCGAAGGGTTCGCGGGGTCTCACGCCTCGACGCTCATACCCTTGCGCAACTGCTGCACGATCCGGCTGAGCAGCCGCGACACATGCATCTGGGACACGCCCAGCTCCGCGCCGATCTGCGACTGCGTCATCTCCGCCCCGAAGCGCATCTGCACGATCCGGCGCTCCCGGTCGTCGAGCTGCTCCAGCAGCGGGGCCAGGGTGTGCAGGTTCTCGACGGTCTCCATGCCCGGATCCGCCTCGCCGAGGACGTCGGCGTACGCCCGCTGCTCCTGGCCGGAGTCGCTGTCCGCGGACGGGGTGTCGAGCGAGCCGGCCGAGTAGCCGTTGGCGGCCACGAGCCCCTCGATGATCTCCTCCTCGGGGAGGTCGAGGTGGGCGGCGAGCTCCTTGACGGTGGGGTCGCGGTCGAGCCGGGCGGAGAGCTGCTCCTTCGCCTTGGCCAGGTCCACGCGCAGCTCCTGGAGCCGCCGCGGCACATGCACCGACCAGGTGGTGTCGCGGAAGAACCGCTTGATCTCCCCGACGATGTAGGGCACGGCGAAGGTGGCGAACTCGACCTCGCGGGAGAGGTCGAACCGGTCGATCGCCTTGATCAGGCCGATCGTGCCGACCTGGATGATGTCCTCGGTGTCGTCGCCGCCGCGGTTGCGGAACCGGGACGCGGCGAAGCGCACCAGGGAGAGGTTCATCTCGATGAGGGTGTTGCGCGCGTACTGGTGCTCGTGCGTGCCCTCCTCCAGCGTCTGGAGGCGGTCGAAGAAGATCTTGGAGAGGGCGCGGGCGTCCTGCGGGGCGACCTTTCCGGCGTCCTCGATCCAGGGCAGCTCCCCCGTGACGTCCGCTGCCTGCGTGCCCATCCGGCCGTCGCTCAACGGCGCCGTGGTTCCGGTGGCTCGCGCCGACATCGTCGTCATGATGACGCCCTCCCTGTTGACCAATGCATGTGTGTCGGACCAGCGCCTGCCCCGCCTTCGCGAAGTCATGCACATCTTTTTCGGATTTCTTCGATCGTCTTCCGGCGCCCCTCCCGCGGAGCCCGTTCGCCCGAACGGAGCAGTGGCCCGCGCATGGCAAACTTGAGCGGGGTGTTTCGGCCTGCGGTGATCCACGACCCGCGGCGAGAAGATGACAGAGGAACGGCAATGACGGTGACAGAGGACAGCCCGGAGTTCGCTCCCGGAATCGAGGATTTCGGTCCCGGAATCGACCCGGAGCGGCTGGCCGTCTGCCTGAGCGTGCTCGACGAGCTCGACACGATCGAGGTGGACCACCCGGACGCCATCCTCGTCCGCCGTGCCACCGCCGGGATCTACCGCACCGTGAAGCAGCGCCGCCGCCAGGAGCGCCGCGCCGCGAAGACCGCCCACGACCGGGCCGTCACCGAGGCCACGGCGACCGGCTCGGCCGACCGTATCGACGACGAGACGCAGGGCGTGCTGCCCTCCTCCTCCGCCCGGGCCGAGATCGCGGGCATCCTCCAGCGGCCCAGGTCCTGCTACATCTGCAAGACGCGGTACGTCGAGGTCGACGCGTTCTACCACCAGCTCTGCCAGCCCTGCGCCAAGGAGAACCGCGACCGCCGCGACGCCCGTACCGACCTGACCGGACGCCGGGCGCTCCTCACCGGCGGCCGGGCGAAGATCGGCATGTACATCGCGCTGCGGCTGCTGCGCGACGGCGCGCACACCACCATCACCACCCGCTTCCCCAACGACGCGATCCGCCGCTTCAAGGCGATGGAGGACAGCGACGAGTGGATCCACCGGCTGAAGATCGTCGGCATCGACCTCCGCGACCCGGCCCAGGTCGTCGCGCTGGCCGACTCCGTCGCCGCCGAGGGGCCGCTGGACATCCTGATCAACAACGCCGCCCAGACCGTGCGCCGCTCCCCGGGGGCCTACAGCGAGCTGGTGGGCGCGGAGTCGGCGCCGCTGCCCGCGGGCGAGCTGCCCGCGGCTGAGGTCATCGGCACCTTCAACAGCGGTTCGGTCGACCGGGTCGCCGCGCTTCCCCGCGCCCGCGAGGAGGGCCTGAGCGCCCAGGACGTCACCGGCCTCGCCCTGGTCACCGGCTCCGCATCGCCGGCCCGGATCGCCGCGGGCACCGCGATCGACGCGGGCGGTCTCGTCCCCGACCTGCACGACACCAACAGCTGGATCCAGACGGTCGACGAGGTCGAGCCGATCGAGCTCCTCGAAGTCCAGCTCTGCAACTCCACCGCGCCGTTCATCCTGATCAGCCGGCTGCGCCCGGCGATGGCGGCGACCGCCGCGAAGCACGCGTACGTCGTCAACGTCTCGGCGATGGAGGGCGTCTTCAGCCGTGGCTACAAGGGTGCGGGCCACCCGCACACCAACATGGCCAAGGCCGCGCTCAACATGCTGACGCGCACCAGCGCCCAGGAGATGTTCGAGAAGGACGGCATCCTGATGACGGCCGTGGACACCGGCTGGATCACCGACGAGCGTCCGCACCCGGACAAGATGCGCCTTGCCGAGGAGGGCTTCCACGCCCCCCTCGACCTGGTCGACGGGGCGGCCCGGGTCTACGACCCGATCGTGCGCGGTGAGGGCGGAGAGGCCCTCTACGGCTGCTTCCTCAAGGACTACGCCCCGGCGAACTGGTAATCCCAACGGCCCAACCGGCCCGACGGTCTCCGCGCGGCGGCCGGGAACCCGGCCCAGGATGATTCCTGGGCCGGGTTTTCGCTTTCCCGGTGGCCGAAAGTGACCTACCGCACACGTTCTATCGAGCGCGGCGGCGCTCATTTGGTTACGCTGATGCGAACGGACGCCATCGAGGAGCCCACGAAGGTTCCTCGACCGTCCTGGAACACGGTCGGTAACCCGTCCGCTGTTCCGCCCCGAACCGGCGCCACCGCGACCGACATATCACCATCCCTGCCCCGCTCGGGGCGGTCGCGCTCCGGCATCGGTGCCGGAGCGTCGGCGACGCCCTGGGTGACGCGACACAGAGGAGTGCGCGGTGACGACACCGGAACTGACCGAACGCGAAATGCGCCCCGCCGAACGGACCCCGGGGCGGCCCGGCCGACCCGAGAAGCTGCGGAACATCGAGGTCTGGGCCAGGTCGGCCCCCATCCGGCTCGCCGGATACGAGGACGACCTCGCCGAGCCGCACATCCTGCCCGGCATCGACTGACCCCCGAGGACCTACTGACGCGATCCGCGGCCCGTCCCCCCGCTCTTCCGCTCCGGCGGCAGCGGCCGGGAGACGGGCCGCAGGAATTCCCTCACGTAGGTGCGGCGCCACCAGCATCCGGTCGCCCGCAGCTCCCGGACCCCGGTGAACCGGTAGTGGAACACCCGGGCGCGCACCTGCCGGGGCGGCCCGTCGGGGAACGGGTTGTGGCCGAGCAGCCGGAGCGTGTCCCGGTCGCCCTCCAGCAGCCGGTCGACGAAGGGCCCGAACCAGGAGCGCGCGTACGCGGGGGAGAGCGCCGCGAACCACATCATCCAGTCGAGCCGCAGGTGGTACGGGGCGAACAGCCGCGGCAGCCTGCGCGGATCGCCCGGCTTGCCGCGGAAGCCGTACTCCCGCCACTCGGCGCCCTCGCGCCCCACCGGATCGGCGCAGCCCTCCACCACGACCTCCAGCCGCATCCGGCTGATCGAACCGAACGCGCCATAGGTGTTGACCAGGTGCAGGGGATCGTAGGAGCGGTTCATCGCCTGCCGTCGCGAGACCAGATTGCGGGCCGGGCGGTAGCTGAGCACCAGCACCAGGGCGGTCACGGCGATGACGACCACCTCGTACCAGAGGGGCGGCGCGACCTGGGCCGGCGGCGGTCCGGCCAGGGAGTCCAGTCGATCACGGAGAGCGCCACCGCGATCGTGAGCCAGTTCAGCCAGGCGAAGTTCCCCGACAGGACCAGCCAGAGCTGGGTGAGGACCATCAGCCCGGCCGCCGCGCTCGCCACCGGCTGCGGGGTGAACAGCAGGAAGGGCACCAGCAGCTGGGTGACATGGTTGGCCGCCACCTCCACGCGGTGCACCGGCCGGGGCAGATGATGGAAGAACCAGCTCAGCGGCCCTGGCATCGGCTGGGTCTCGTGGTGGAAGTCCAGGCAGGTCAGCTCCCGCCAGCACGCGTCGCCCCGCATCTTGATCAGCCCCGCGCCGAACTCCACCCGGAACAGCAGCCAGCGCAGCAGACCACAGCACCAGGACCGGCGCGGCGGTGTCCCCGGTACCGAGGAAGATCGCGAGGAACCCCGTCTCCAGCAGCAGCGACTCCCAGCCGAACCCGTACCAGACCTGCCCCACCTGGACGATCGACAGATACAGCACCCACGGCAGCGCCCAGAGCAGCATCCCGCCCCACAGCGGCAGCGATCCGTCGAGACCGGCGAGCAGCGCCACCGAGACGGCGCAGCCGCTCCAGGCGACGGCGGCGAAGAAGCCGTCCGAGTAGTGCAGCCGGAAGAGCCCCGGAGCGGCTCGCCACGGGGTGCGCCGCAGCAGGTCGGGGGCGGGCAGCATGCCGCGCTCGCCGATCAGCGCCCGGAACTGGAGGGCGGCGGAGAGGAAGGCGACCAGATAGACCATGGCCAGGGCCCGCTGGAAGATCAGCCGGCTCAGCCAGTAGCCGTCCGCGGTGAACCATTCCATCCCTGCCAGTATCGGCCGACGGGCGGCCGGGGGCGCCCCGCCGTGGCGGCCGGGCGGCCGACGGGCCCTCGCTCGCGCGCCCGGGCGGGTCAGCCCGCGGCGACGATCCGGCGGAGCGTACGGCCGAGCCTGCGCGCGTACCAGTGCTGCACGACCGGCACCAGCGGCCCGGCCAGCCGGGTGTACCAGGAGGCGGGGCGCGAGAACGCCAGGACGGTGAACCACACCGTGCCGTCCTCCGCGAGGTCCACCACGAAGCACTCCTCACCGCGCTCCGGATGCCCGGCCAGCGTGCCGTAGCCGAAGCCGGTGCGGCCGTCCTCCCCGTACGCCGTCCAGATCACCTCGCACGGGGCGGTGAAGCGCAGCGGGCCCAGGCCCAGGGAGACCCGGACGTCCCCGCCGGGCTCCGCGCGCCGCGCCGAAGCCTCCACCCGGGCGCCCGACGCACGGTGCATCCGCCACTCGGTGATCGCCGCGCCGGCGGCCGCGAAGTCGGCCGGGCCCCGGCCGACCGCGCTGCGGTGGTGGAGGTGGTGGTAGCCCCGGGGGAGTGGGCCGAGCCGGGTCGCGCCGACCTCCGGGTAGGTGAGGGTGCTCATGCGGTCCTGCCTTCGGTGTGGGTGCGGACGGCGGTGCGGGAGGCATCGTCGGTGTGGATGCGCCGCCAGGCCAGCAGCGAGCAGAGCGCGAATCCCAGCGCGTTGCCGAGGCCGTGGGTGGCGGCCATCCAGGTCAGGGTGGGGTGGGGGAGCCCCGTCGCCTCGCCGAGCGCCCAGCTCAGTGCGAGCAGCATCGTCGCCACCAGGACGGCGGCGGCGGAGAGCAGCAGGAGCCGTGTCGTCCGGTCACGCCCCTCCTCGTGCCCCATCCGCCAGGTCAGCAGGCCCACGGTCCACATTCCGGCTGTCAGGACGACGGCCCCGGCGAGTTCGGCCCAGTCGCCGATGAAATACCCGACGAGGACGAGCAGGGTGCCCAGCGGCACGCTCAGCGCGGCGAAGCGGCCCGCAGGACCGTCGGAGACCCGGCAGACCAGCCCGGCGATCAGGGCGGCGGCGAATCCGGCGAAGTGGAAGTGCGGCACGGTCAGCGCCAGGATGCCGAGATCGAACCCGAACAGTTCGTGCCCCGAACGCTCGGCGACCAGGGCGGTCGAGGCGACGGCCGGGGTGACCAGCGCGGTGAGCAGGGCGATCCCGGCCGGGTCGAGGTTCCGGCCCCGGGCCGCCCGGCGCGGGGCGTGCAGGGCGAGCAGGACGGTTCCCGCCGCGTAGACGCAGGCGAGCGCCGTGGCCGTGGCGCCGCGCGGCAGCCAGAGGGCGAGCGCGCCCGGCGCGGCGAAGAGGGGCCAGAGCCGGCGTATCCGCTCCAGTTCCGGCTGTTCGGTCAGCCGCAGACCCGCCGGCACGACGACGAGCATGCCCAGCATGACGATGACGTTGACCAGTGCGGACATGACTTCCCCCTTCGTTTGAACGTGTTCAACTCGCTGGTGTGAGCGTAGAGGATCAATTGAACGCGTTCAAGACGGGCGTGCGGCGGCTGTCCGCTTGCGGGTCCGTGCTCGGTGCGGCACAGATGGTGACACCGAACCGTTCCCCCGGGACAGGCAGGAGAGCTCTGTGCGCTCACAAGGACGTTTCCGGCGTACCGCGCTCGCCGCGCTGTCCGCCGGGGTGCTGTTCGCCGTCGCCGGCTGCGGCGAGGGCGGCGACCGCACGGCGAAGGGCACCACGGGCACCGCGGAGGCCAAGGACGTCCTCCTCCAGCCGATCGCTTCCCCCGGCCCCGGACCGTTCACCGCCTCCACGGCGCGGGCGGCGGACTCCCCGTCCCCCACCGGCGCACCGGACGGCGGACCGGACTCCGGCACCCGTACGGTCCATCCGGTCTCCGGCGCTGTCCCGGGGCTCTACGGGGGCACCCGATCGGTCGCCGCCTGCGATGCCGAGAAGCAGACCACCCTCCTGACGGACGACAAGAAGAAGGCGAGCGCCTTCGCCGAGGCGGCCGGCGTCGAGGCCGTACAGATCCCGGGCTACCTGAAGTCCCTCACCCCGGTCGTCCTGCGCGCCGACGCCCAGGTCACCAACCACGGCTACAGCGCCGGATCGGCCGCCGCCTTCCAGGCCGTCCTCCAGGCGGGCACCGCCGTCCTCGTCGACAGTCGTGGCATGCCCCGGGTCCGCTGTGCCTGCGGCAACCCGCTGGGCCCGCCCGTGGTCGCCGACGGGAAGGTCGCCCACCGGGGCGAGCGCTGGCCCGGCTACGATCCCGCGCGCATCATGGCCGTCGAGCCGGGCGTCAAGGCGGCCACGAGCCTGATCATCGTGAACACCGACGACAACAGCTGGATCGAGCGGGCGATGGGCGACAGCGGCGGCCGTGACCGGGTCCCGGACGACCCGCCGCCCTTCGAGCCCGACGCCGACCTGCTGTTCCCGTCCCCGGGCCGCCCCTCCGAGCCCCCGTCCCCGGACGCCACCCCGTCCGGCCCGGCCCCCTCCGAGCCGCAAGCGCCGACGGACCCCGGACCCGACGAGTCGTCCGACGACTTCGGCGACCCGCCGCCCGAGGAGCCGTGGGAGTACGAAGAGGGCGTCCCGGAGGAGGTGGCGCCGGAGCCGACCCAGGTCTTTCCCGCCGAACCGGCGCAGCCGGACGGGCCGGACGCGCCCGGGGAGCCGGACGTGCCCATGGAAGCGGATCTCGGCGACGTGTTCGCCGGCTGACGGTCCAGGGCGTGTCCGGGGCCCGAGCGGCGGAATCGGACAAGAGGAATAGGGAAAATGGTGGCAGAGTGGCCCATATGGATGATCGGGTAGCGGGTGCCCCGTCGCTCCCCGAAGACTGGCCCGCCCACCCGGACCTCAGCCTCGCCCTGAACCGTATGGGCAGCTTCGACTGGGACCTCGACACCGGCCTCATGCACATGGACCGGACCGCCCTGGACGTGTTCGACCTGACCCCGGACGAATACGACGACCGGCCGGCCTCGCTGGCACCGCGTGTGCCGACGGACGAGGCCCAGCGCCTGGACGGGCTGGTCTCCCACGCCCTGAAGAGCGGGCGCACCAGCTACGGTGCGTACTTCCGCATCCAGCGGCGCGACGGCACCCTGCGCTGGACGCACACCCAGGGCTTCGTCCGCCGGGACGGGACCGGACGCCCCCGCCGCATCATCGGGATCGTCCGCGACGCCACCCAGGAACTGGCCGACTCCACCGCCCGCCGCGAACTGGACGTGGAGCGCCGCCGGCGCACCAGCCTCGTCGAGGGCACCACCGCCGCCCTGGCCCACGCCCGTACGGTCAAGGACGTCATCGCCGTCCTCAAGAACTCCCAGGGCCTCGCCCACCTCGGAGCCACCAGCCTCGTCATGGGCCTGCTGGAATCCGGCCGCATCCACCTGGTGGCCGACGGCCCCGAGGGCGCTTACGTTCCCGGCACCCGGTACACCCGGGTGGACGAGCAGTACCCGATGAGCGAAGTGGTCCGCACGCTGTCCCCGCGCTTCATCGAGTCCGCCGAGGACTTCGCCGCCTCCTACCCGATCCTGTGGCCCAACATCAGCCCCCTCGGGATCACCTCCGCCGCCTATATGCCGCTGATCGCCCAGGCCCGCCCGATCGGCGCGCTCGGCCTCCTCTACCGGGACAAGGGCGGCTTCACCGCCGACGAACGCAATCTGCTGATGGCGCTCGGCACCTCGATCGCCCAGAGCCTCCAGCGCGCGATGCTCTACGAACAGGAGCACGACCTCGCCGAGGGCCTCCAGCAGGCGATGCTGCCCCGCCGGATCCCGTCCGTGCCGGGGGCCCAGGTCGCCGTGCGCTACCGCTCGGCCCGCCTCGGCCGGGACATCGGCGGCGACTGGTACGACCTGATCCCGCTGCCCGGCGGCCGGGTCGGCGCCGTCATCGGGGACGTCCAGGGGCACGACACCCACGCCGCCGCCGTCATGGGGCAGCTCAGGATCGTCCTGCGCGCGTATGCCGCCGAGGGCCACAGCCCCGCCACGGTCATGGCGCGCGCCTCCGTCTTCCTGCACGAACTGGACACCGACCGCTTCGCCACCTGCACCTATGCCGAGGCCGACCTCACCACCGGGGTCGTGCAGGTGGTCCGCGCCGGGCATGTGGACCCGGTGGTGCGGGACGTGGACGGGAGCTGCCGGCGCGTGGTCTCCGAGGGCGGTCTGCCGCTCGGCCTCTCGGCCGAGTTCGGCCGGCTGGAGTATCCGGTCTCCACGGTCGAACTGGACCCCGGCCAGACGATGATCCTGTTCACCGACGGCCTCGTCGAACTGCCGGGCTCCGACCTCGACGAAGGCATGCAGCGGCTCACCTCCCTCGTCGCCAACGGCCCCCAGGACCTGCAGAAACTGGCCGACCAGCTCTGCGACGCGGTCGACGGGCGCGGCGGCCAGGACGATGTCGCGGTCCTGCTGCTGCGCCGCCGGGCCGCACACGCCCCGCAGCCCGGCGGCCGGCTCCAGCAGCACGTCGCCCAGAACGACCCCGAGGCGCTGAGCTCGTCCCGGCACATGATCCGGGCCGCGGTCCGGGCCTGGGGCGCGAAGGACCGGGCCGACGAGATCGAGCTCGCGGCCGACGAGCTGATCACCAACGCGCTGATGCACACCGACGGCGGGGCCGTCGTGACGATCCGGGTGCTCGCCGGGACCGAGCGACGGCTGCGCGTCGACGTCGAGGACCGCTCCAGCGCCCTGCCCAGGCGCCGCGACGCGGGGGAGGACGGGGTGTCGGGACGCGGTCTGATGCTGGTCGACCGGCTGGCCGACGTCTGGGGCGTGGAGTCCCGGGGCAGCGGCAAATGCGTGTGGTGCGAATTCCTCATCCCGACCCGCTGAAGGCCGGGCCGGGGCGGTCCCGTCCGCGGGTGACCGACGCACCGATGTAACAGTGCGTAATATGTCTGTGCTTGACCGTGACCGACCGCAAACGATTGACTGCGAGGGGCCCACGCACCCGGCCCCGCCGCTTCGACGACATGAGGCCCCCGTTGAGTACCGAGCTTCTCGCCCCGCTCGACCTTGCTTTCTGGCACCTCGAATCGGACGCCCATCCGATGCACCTGGGCGCGCTCGCCGTCTTCGCCCCGGCCCCCGGCGTCGGCCCCGAGCGGATCCTCGACCTGCTCGGGACCCGCGCCGCCGCGATCCCCCGGCTGCGCATGGGCGTACGGGACGTGCTGCTGCCGGTCGGCGGCAAGGCCTGGACGGTGGACAAGGACTTCGACGTGCACCGGCACGTGGAGCGGGTCGTCGTGGCCGACGACGACTTCATGACCGGGGCCACCCGGCTGGCCGGCGAACTGATGGAGCGGCCGCTCGGGCGCGGGCTGCCGCCCTGGCGGATGTACCTCATCCGCGGTGCGGACGGCGGGTCCTTCGCCGTCCTCGTCAAGCTGCACCACGCCCTGGCCGACGGGATGCGGGCGGTCGCCATCGGGGCCGGGATCTTCGACGAGATCGCCGCCGTCACCAGCGCCCGCACCACCGCCCGGGGCCGCACCGCCGTCCCGCCCCGCTCCTGGCTGCCCGACCCCCGCGAGATGGCGGGCATGGCGCTCGGGCGGATCGGCGAGGTCGGCCGGGCGCTCGGGGTGGGGGCCTCCGTCGTCCGCGCCGGCCGCCTCGACCTGTGGGGCCCGTCCGCCCTCACCGCACCCTCCAGCGGCACCCGGCGCCTGGCCACCGCCGACCTCGACGCCGGGGAACTCCAGCGGATCCGCCGCACCGAGGGCGGAACGGCCAACGACGTCCTCCTGGCCGTCGTCGCCGGGGCGCTGCGCCGCTGGCTGGCCGAGCGCGGCGAGTCCCTGCCCGCCGCCGACCCGCGTGCCCTGGTGCCCGTGTCCCGGCGCAGGCCCGGCGGGGCCGCCGCCTCCGGCAACCGGCTCTCCGCCTATCTGCTGGGCCTGCCGGTGACCTCGGCCGACCCGCGCGAACGGCTCCGGGCGGTCCGGACCGCGATGGACCGCAACAAGGCGGCGGGCCCCCTGAAGGGCGCCGGAGCCGTCGCCGTACTCGCCGACCAACTGCCGCCGCTGGCACACCGATTCGGGGCACCGCTGGCGGCCAACGCCGCCCGTATGCTCTTCGACGTGCTGGTCACCAGCGTGCCGCTGCCCCGCTCCGCGCTCTCGCTGGGCGGCTGCCCGCTGACCGCCCTCTACCCCATGGCGCCGCTGGCCCGGGGCCAGTCCCTCGCGGTCGCCCTGTCCACCTACGGCGGGCGGGTGCACGTGGGTCTGGTGGCCGACGGCAAGGCCCTGCCCGACCTGGACCGGCTCGCCGCCGCGGTCGAGGACGAGTTCACGGAGCTGTACGCCCTTCTCGCGGGACCGGACCGCGCACCGGTGTCCTGACAGGCAGCGGCGCACCGGCTGCGGCAGGCTTGAGCCATGCCCGAACTGCCCGAAGTCGAAGCCCTGCGGGTCTTCCTCGACGACCACCTGGTCGGCAAGGAGATCGCCCGTGTGCTGCCCCTGGCGATCAGCGTCCTGAAGACGTACGACCCGCCGCTGACCGCCCTGGAGGGCACGAGGGTGACCTCGGTCGCCCGGCACGGCAAGTTCCTCGACATCGAGGCGGGCGGACTCCACCTGTGCACCCACCTCGCCCGGGCCGGCTGGCTCCGCTGGAAGGACTCCTTCCCCGCCGCCCCGCCCCGCCCCGGCAAGGGCCCGCTCGCCCTGCGCCTGGTGACCACGGAAGGCGACGGCTTCGACCTGACCGAGATGGGCACCAAGAAAAGCCTCTCGGTCCACCTCGTCCACGACCCCCTGGACGTCCCCCGTATCGCGACTCTCGGCCCGGACCCCCTCGCCGACTCCTTCGACCGCGCCACGTTCGCCGTGCTGCTCGCCGGGGAGCGCCGCCAGATCAAGGGCGCGCTGCGCGACCAGTCACTGATCGCGGGCATCGGCAACGCCTACAGCGACGAGATCCTGCACGTCGCGAAGATGTCCCCGTTCAAACGGACCGCCGACCTCGGCGAGGACGACGTCACCCGGCTGTACACGGCGCTGCGCACCACTCTGCGGGACGCCGTGGACCGCTCCAGCGGGGTGGAGGCGGGAAAGCTCAAGGCGGAGAAGAAGACCGGGATGCGGGTCCACGGGCGGACCGGCGAGGCCTGCCCGGTCTGCGGGGACACCATCCTGGAGGTCTCCTTCAGCGACTCGTCGCTCCAGTACTGCCCCACCTGCCAGACGGGCGGGAAACCGCTGGCCGACCGCAGGCTCTCCAAGTTCCTCAAGTAGCGGCCGACCCGCATTCCCGCGTGATCGCCGGCTCACCGCGTCACCGTCACCAGCCGCCGCCCGTCCGCCGTGCGCACCTCGAAGTGATCGATGCCCTCCGGCCGCAGCGCCGCCCCGCCCGACACCTCCACCGGACCCTCCTCCGCGCCCCCGGCCGACCAGCTGCCCACCGTCTCCTCGCTGCCGTCCCGGCCCACCGCTACCAGCGCGCACACCCCCACCACCGGAACCCGCGCCACCTCCAGCGCGACCGCCGTCCCCCACTCGCGCCCCGCCGCCGTCACCACCGCGGCCACGCCCGACGCCCCGTCCGTCCCGGACCACCGTTGCGTGCCCGCCCCCTCCGCCGGACCGCCCGACAGCCCGGCCACCGCCACCGGGCCGCCCACCGCCAGCACCACCGCGGCCGCCACCAGTGCGAGCCGCCGCCTGCCGGCCCTGCGCCGCCCCGCCGCCACCGCGGCCGTCAGACGTTCCGCGAGCCCCGGCCCCGGGGCCACCGGCGGCCCCACCACCGCCAGACCGTCCCGTACCCCGGCGAACTCACCGGCCCGCACCCGGCACCCGGGGCAGTCCGCCAGATGCTCCTCGAAGCGGAAGGCGTCGGCGCTCCCGAGCACACCCAGCGCATAGGCTCCCACCCGGACGTGGGGTTCGGTCGTCTGCATGTACTGCGGTACGGGAACAAGCCGCGCATCACTCACGCCATCGGCGGCCACAGGTCCTAAACTCCGGCCCATGCTGCGCGTACTCGCCGTCGACGACGAACAACCCGCCCTGGAGGAGCTCCTCTACCTCCTGCGCGCCGACCCCCGCGTCCGCAGCGCCGAAGGCGCCACCGGTGCGACCGAGGCCCTGCGCCGCATCGGCGGCGCCGTGGACGCGGGACCCGACGACCCGTCCGCCATCGACGTGGTGTTCCTCGACATCCACATGGCCGGCCTCACCGGGCTCGACGTCGCCCAGCTCCTCGCCGGATTCGCCGCGCCCCCGCTCATCGTCTTCGTCACCGCGCACGAGGGCTTCGCCGTCCACGCCTTCGACCTCAAGGCCGTCGACTACGTCCTCAAACCGGTCCGCCGTGAACGCCTGGCCGAAGCCGTCCGCCGGGTCGCCGAACAGGTGGGGGACCGGTCCGCGCCCGTCCACGACACCGCGGGCGACCAGATCCCGGTCGAGCTCGGCGGCGTCATCCGCTTCATCCCCATCGACGAGATCGCCTACGCCGAGGCCCAGGGCGACTACGCCCGCCTGCACACCGCCGGCGGCAGCCATCTCGTCCGCATCCCGCTCACCACCCTGGAGGAGCGCTGGCGCTCCCGCGGCTTCGTCCGGATCCACCGCCGCCACCTCGTGGCGCTGGGCCGGATCGACGAGCTGCGCCTGGACGCGGGCAGCATGAGCGTGCGTATCGGGGAGGCCGAGCTCGCCGTCAGCCGCCGCCACACCCGCGCCCTGCGCGACCTCCTGATGCGCCAGGGCGGCCGCTGACCGACGCCGCGAGGCCACCGCTGACCTGGGGAGACCTTCCGGCAGCCCTTCCCAGCACCACCCGGCGACGCCTACACTCCGAGCCCATGTCCGCAGAGCCAACCCCCGGCGCGAAGTGGTCACGGGAGAGCCGCGGCGGGTACGCCCGCTGCCCCGCTACCGCACCCAGTCGGAGATCGACGAGCAGACCGCCCTCGGCGGCGCCTACGTACGCTCGCTGATGCGCGGCCAGCTCCGCGCCGGGCTCACCGTCTTCGGCGTCCTCGCCCTCGTCACGGGCACCCTGCCACTCCTGTTCGCCGCGCTGAACAGCTCCGCCCTGGTCTGGGCGGTCCTCGGCTTCGCCACCTACCCGCCGCTCACTCTCGCCGCCTGGTGGTACGTCCGCCGGGCCGAGCGCAACGAACGCGACTTCGCCCGGCTGGTGGAGGGCCGCCCCGCCCCGTGAGCGCCCCCGACCACATGGCGTCCTGGGTGGCGGTCGCCCTCGTCGTCCTCGCCACCGTCCTCGTCGGCGGCTTCGGGCTGCGCATCTCCCGTACGACCTCCGACTTCTACGTCGCCTCCCGCACCGTGCGGCCCCGCCTCAACGCCGCCGCGATCAGCGGCGAATACCTCTCGGCCGCCTCCTTCCTCGGCGTCGCCGGACTCGTTCTCGTCCACGGCCCCGACATGCTCTGGTACCCGGTCGGCTACACCGCCGGATATCTGGTGCTCCTGGTCTTCGTCGCCGCACCGCTGCGCCGCTCCGGGGCGTACACCCTGCCGGACTTCGCCGAGGGCCGGCTCGAATCGCGGCAGGTCCGCCGCCTCGTCAGCGCGCTGGTCGTCGGAGCGGGCTGGCTCTACCTCGTGCCGCAGCTCCAGGGCGCCGGGCTGACGCTGAAGATCCTCACCGGCGCTCCGGGCTGGCTCGGCGACGTCCTCGTCGCCACCGTCGTGGCGGCCGCCGTGGCCGCGGGCGGCATGCGTTCCATCACCTTCGTCCAGGTCTTCCAGTACTGGCTGAAGCTCACCGCCCTCCTCGTCCCCGCTCTCTTCCTGGTCCTCGCCTGGCAGGGCGACGGCCGGCCCCGGGTCAGCTTCGACGACCAGCTCGCCGTCTTCCGCGCCGACCACCCGCTGTACGCGACGTACGGGCTGATCGTGGCGACCTTCCTCGGCACCATGGGCCTGCCGCATGTCGTCGTCCGCTTCTACACCAGCCCCAACGGCCGCGACGCCCGCCGCACCACCGTCGCCGTCCTCGCCCTGGTCGGCCTCTTCTACCTGCTGCCGCCGGTCTACGGGGCGCTCGGCCGGCTCTACACCCCCGAACTGCGGTACGGGGGAGACGCGGACGCCGCCGTCCTGCTGCTGCCCGCCCGGGTCATCGGCGGCCTCGGCGGCGACTTCCTGGGGGCGCTGATCGCCGGCGGGGCGTTCGCCGCGTTCCTGTCCACCGCCTCCGGGCTCACCATGGCCGTCGCCGGGGTCATCACCCAGGACGTCCTGCCCTCACGCGGGGTACGCCACTTCCGGCTCGCCACCGTCCTCGCCATCGCCGTGCCGCTCGCCGGCTCCCTGCTGGTGAGCCGGGTGCCGGTGGCCGACGCGGTCGGCATGGCCTTCGCCGTCTCCGCCTCCTCCTTCTGCCCGCTGCTCGTCCTCGGCATCTGGTGGCGGCGGCTCACCCCGCCCGGGGCCGTCGCGGGGCTCCTGCTCGGCGGCGGGTCCGCGCTCCTCGCCGTGGCCATCACCGTCAGCGGCGCCGTACGCCCACCGGGCTGGCCGCACGCCCTGCTCGCCTGGCCCGCCGTCTGGTCCGTCCCCGTCGGCTTCCTCGCGATGATCCTCGTCTCGCTCGCCACCCCAGGGCGCATCCCCCCGGGCACCAACGCCGCCATGACCCGCTTCCACCTCCCCGAAGCCTTCTCCTCGGCGCGGGCCGCCGCGGGGAGGGAACGATGACCGGGGCCGCCGTCGCCGTGGTCGTCGTCCTCGCCGTGCTGCTGCTCGGCGCCGGTTACCTGCTGGGGCGCCGCACCGCCCGCCCCGTGCGCCCCAGCGACGTCGGCACGCCCGTCGAACACGCCACCTTCGAGACCCTGCACACCGCGTCGCTGGCCGCCCCGCCGCTGCGGGCCGGGCTCACCGAGGAGAGTGCCCGGCGGGCCGCCCGCCGGCTGCGCTCCCTCCTCGGCACCGACGCCCTCTGCCTCACCGACCGGGAGCGGGTGCTGGTCTGGGATGGGGCCGGGCACCACCACGGCAAGGACGTGATGGAGCATCTGAAGGCGCTCCTCGACAACGGGCGCGACACCGCCTTCGACAGCGGCTGCGGCGACCTCGACTGCCCGCTCCGCTGGGCCGTCGCCGTCCCGCTCACCGTCGAGAACCGCGTCCTGGGCGCGCTCGTCGCCTACGCTCCACGCGAGTCGGCGGTGCTGGCCCGGGCGGCGGGGGAGGTGGCGCGCTGGGTCTGCGTCCAGCTGGAACTGGCCGAGCTGGACCGCTCCCGTACGCAGCTGATCGAGGCCGAGATCAAGGCCCTGCGGGCGCAGATCTCCCCGCACTTCATCTTCAACTCGCTCGCCGCCATCGCCTCGTTCGTCCGCACCGACCCCGAGCAGGCCCGTGAACTGCTCCTGGAGTTCGCCGACTTCACCCGCTACTCGTTCCGCCGGCACGGGGAGTTCACCACCCTGGCGGACGAACTGCACTCCATCGACCAGTACTTGGCTCTCGTCCGCGCCCGCTTCGGTGAACGCCTCGCCGTGACCCTCCAGGTCGCCCCCGAGGTGCTGCCGGTCGCGCTGCCGTTCCTGTGCCTCCAGCCACTGGTGGAGAACGCCGTCAAGCACGGCCTCGAAGGGGCCGTCACCCGCAGCCGGATCACCATCAGCGCCCTGGACGCCGGCTCGGAGGCCGAGGTGGTCATCGAGGACGACGGGACCGGGATGGACCCCGAGCGGCTGCGGCAGATCCTGCGCGGCGAGGGCGGCACGTCCACCGGCATCGGCCTGCTCAATGTGGACGAGCGGCTGCGCCAGGTCTACGGGGACGACTACGGGCTCGTCATCGAGACCGGGGTCGGGGCGGGCATGAAGATCACGCTGCGGCTGCCCAAGTACCGTGCGGGCGTGCACGGTTCCTGAAGCGGGCCGTCAGCACAGATGGACGGCCAGATGCCCCAGCGGCAGGCCCAGCTGCCAGGCGGGCGTCCAGATCCGGACCTCCTGGTCGTCGTCCGCCGCGTCGGCCGCGGCCTCCCAGGGGGCGGGGCCGATCGCGTCCAGGTCCGCCGCGAGGAGTTCGGTCTCCTCCAGCCAGCGCCAGGCGGCCCGGGCCAGCGCCAGATCGGGGTCGCCGGGCTCGGCGCACCGCTCCGACTCCGCAAGACGCTCGCAGATCCAGCTCCGCCAGGTGCCCTCGTACGCCGTGAGCACGCGCAGTTCGTCGACCCGCGGCTCGGGCAGGGCCCGCGGGGCGGGCGCGTCCCGGGGAAACTCACACAGGAACATCGTCAGCGCGAGGGCGTCACGCCCCGCCCGGAACTCCAGCGTCGTCGGCTCCATCAGATCGCCGGTCCGTAACAGCTCGTCTGCCAGATATTCGGTGGTCAGCCAGGTCATCGGCACCCGGAGCCCGTTCCCACCGGCCTCATCCGTATCCTCGGGACGCATCCCGTCTCGCCTCTTTCCTTGCTCGGTACCGGGCTTCACGCAGCATTGAACCGGGGGCGGACGCCCCGCGTGGGCAGAAGGGGAGGATCGCCCAGGAGATGCGAGGCTGCGAATGAGTGCCGACCCCGGCGACGACCCGCATGTGCGCCTGCTGCTGGGGGCGTACGTCCTGGACGCTCTGGACGCCGAGGAGACCTGCCGGGTCGCCCGTCACCTCCAGGGCTGCGACGGCTGCGCCCGGGTCTATGTGGAGGTGGCCGAGGCCTCCGCCCTGCTGGCGCTGCTCCGGGCGGAGGACCTGCGGGAGTAGCCGGGCAGGGTGCTCGCGAGGACCCGCAGGGCGTAGTACGAACGGGACTTGACGGTCCCCGCCGGAATCCCGAGCGCCTCCGCCGTCTCGCCGACGCTCAGCCCGCGGAAGTAGATCTGCACCAGCACCGCGCGGTGTTCGGGGCTCAGCGTGCGGACCGCCTCCCGGACGTCCAGGGTGCGCACCGCGCGGTCCGCGGTGTCCAGGGCGTCCGGGGTGGTCTCCAGCACCGTGTCGCTGACCTCGACGGGGCGGGCCTGGCGGGAGCGCCGCGCGTCGATGGCGAGGCGGCGGCCGACGGTGAACAGCCACGGCCGCATCGAGTCGTAGGGCGCGTCGAACGCCTCCGGGTGCTGCCAGGCCCGTACGAGGGTCTCCTGCATCAGGTCCTCGGCCCGCTGCCGGTCCCCGAAGGTGAGGCCGAGGAGGAAGCGGAACAGGGCGGGGCCGTGCTCGCGCTGCAACTCCGCCAGGGTCCGTTCGTCGGTCGTCGTGGTGGTCTTCATGAACGTCCTCTCCCGCCGAGGCCCCTGACGGCCGCGTTGCCGACTGGCGTATACGAACGCATTCGACGGCGCGGGAACAGGCGGTGCGCCGAGGCGTGCGACGAGCGGTCGCTCAGTGCGGCGAATGGTGCGGTGAACGGTCGAGGGGCCGTCGGGGTCGGCCGGTACGACCAGTTCAGCTAGGTATGCGGCAATGCTCCTTGCTTGTGCGATATGAAGATCTGTTTAGTCGGATGGTCGTAATCATCCGAACATGGAGTCGAGCAGATGACGCAGCGCATCCGACCGGGCACCGTCGCCGCCATCGCCCTGCTGCTCGCCGCGGCCACCGGCTGCACCGGGCAGCACCCCACGACGCCCGCGCCGAGCGGACCGCCCGCGGCCCGGGGCGCGGGCGGCCAGGGCGCCGACGGTCCCCGCCCCTTCACGCTCCTCGCCGCGGGCGACGTCCTGCCGCACTCCTCCGTCATCGACCAGGCCGCCGCCGACGCGGGCGGCACCGGCTACGACTTCGCCCCGATGCTGGCCGGTGTCGCCCCGGTCGTCTCCGGCGCGGACCTGGCGTTCTGTCATATGGAGACGGTGTACGGGAAGAAGGGCGGCCCCTACACCGGCTATCCGAGCTTCACATCGCCCCCCGAGATCGCCACCGCCCTGCGCACCACCGGGTTCGACTCCTGCTCCACCGCCTCCAACCACACCCTGGACGACGGGGCCGAAGGGGTACGGCGCACCCTCGACGCCCTGGACGAGGCGGGCGTCCGGCACGCCGGTTCCGCCCGCACCGCCGCCGAGGCCGCCCGGCCCACGATCCTGCCCGCCGGACCGGGGAAGGGTGCGGCCAAGGTCGCCCACCTCGCGTACACCTACGGAACCAACGACATCCCGCTGCCCGCCGGCCGGCCCTGGACGGTGAACGTCACCGACGAGCGGAAGATCGTCGAGGAGGCCAGGGCGGCCCGCCGGGCCGGCGCCGACGTCGTCGTCCTCTCCGCCCACTGGGGCACCGAATGGCAGGACGAGCCCGACGCGCGGCAACGGGAGCTCGCCGAGCGGCTCACCGCCTCCACGGACCGGGGCCGCCCCGACATCGACCTCATCATCGGCACCCACGCCCATGTGCCCCAGGCGTACGAGAAGGTCAACGGCACCTGGGTGGTCTACGGCATGGGCGACCAGATCGCCGGAGCGATGATCAACTACGAAGGCGCCCAGGACCCGCGCGGCAACCAGAGCTCGATGGGCCGCTTCACCTTCGTGCCGCCCGCGAAACCGGGTGAGCGCTGGAAGGTGAAGAAGGCGGAGTTCGTCCCGCAGTGGTACGACACCGTCACCGGACGCGCCGTCAACCTCAACACCTCCCTCGACGAGGGGGCCGAGCATCTGCGCGAGGTCCGCGACCGTATCCGCACCGTCGTCCTCGGCCGGGGCGCGGACGAGGACGGGCTCATCATGGGGGAGTAGCGGTCGTCGGCGGGGTCCTACGGCACCACGGTGACCGGCCAGCGCCCCGCCTTCACCAGGCGTACGGCCACCGAACCGATGAAGCGGTGCCCGGCCGACTCCGACGCCCCGACCACCACCGCGTCCGCCTTCAGCTCGTCGGCCGCCGTCACCAGCCCGTTGTAGGGGTCGCCCCGGAAGGTGTGGAACTCCCAGCGCACGTCCCACGCGTCCCTGAAGCGCTCCGTAGCCTCCCGGATCTCGGAGACCAGGGAGTCCGCGACCTCCCCCGTCGCATCGCCGACCGGTACGCCCAGAGCGGCGCCGGCCGTCATGACCGGCTGGACGTACACCAGGGCGAGCATGGCGTGCTGCCGACGGGCCAGTCCGGCGGCATAGGCCGCCGCGCGCATCGACGAATCGGAGCCGTCGAGCCCCGCGACGATCACCTTGGGGCCGTCCGTACCGCGTTCGAACTGATGAGGCTGCTGCTCTGTCACGGCTCCGAGGCTATCGGCTCGTCCGAAGAGGCGGTCGCCGGGCCGTCGGAGCACCTTGGCGAATATGAACATACTGCGTCGATCGGGTAGAAAACGGTCGGCGTCCGTGTCGGCCTCCGTGTCGACGGCCTGAACGGGCGTCCGGCCGTGCGAGCAGTTGGCCATGACACGTGATCACACCGGACCCGAGCGACGGACCCTGCTGAGGATCGCCCTCGGCCTCGGAACCGCCGCCGCCGTGCACCTGGCCGTCGCCGATCCGGCGTCGACGCCCAGCCGCCCCGCCCGGACCGCGGGCACTCCGCCCTCGGGGGCCGCCGGGCCTCCGGCGAACGTGCGGGGCCGGCCCTCCCCGTACCGGCTCGACCCCATGACCGCGGGCACCCCGGCCAGGTTCAGGCCGGCCAGGCCGCCCGTGCGCACCCGGCCCTTCGAGCACCTTCCCGACCTCGGGCACTCGATGGTCCTCAGCTTCGACGACGGCCCCGACCCGAAGTACACCCCGGACATCCTGGCCACCCTGCGCGAACACCGGGTCCGCGCGATGTTCTTCGTCTGCGGCGAGATGGCCGACGGCAACCCGGACCTGCTGCGCGAGATGGCCGACGACGGGCATGTGGTGGGCAACCACTCCTGGTCCCACCCGCTGATCCCGGAGCTCTCCCGCCCCGCGATCCGCGACGAGCTGGGCCGTACCAGCGACGTGGTGGAGCGGGTGCTCGGCGCCCCGCCGCTGTGGTACCGCGCCCCCTACGGGGCGTGGAACCGCAACTCCTTCGAGATCGGGGCCGAGTTGGGCATGGAGCCGATGGCCTGGACGGTGGACACCCTCGACTGGAAGGAGCCCGGAACCGGCGCCATCGTCCGGAGGGTGCTGGACGGGGCGGCGCCCGGTGTCGTCGTCCTCTCGCACGACGCGGGAGGCGACCGCTCGCAGAGCGTCGCCGCCCTGCGCCGCTATCTCCCCCGGCTGCTGGAGGCGGGCTACCGCATCACGGTGCCGCGACGCGTCTGAGCGCGCACGTGTACGGCTGTGTCCCCGGCGATCCACCGGGGACACAGCCAAGGGGGACGCCTTCGGTCAGCGGGTGTCCACGAGCCGGGCGAAGACCACCACGTTGCCGTCGTAGCCGCCCGCCTTGGAGTAGCCCCCGCCGCAGGTGATCACGCGCAGCTCCGCGTAGCCGGTGTCGCCGTAGACGCGGGGGCCGGGGAAGTCGTTCTTGGCGAAGACCTCCACCCCGTACACCTCGAAGATCCCGACCCGGCCGTCGTAGCGGGAGACCTCGACGCGGTGCCCCTTCTGGAGCGAGCCGAGGCCGTAGAAGACCGCGGGCCCGGACGTGTTGTCGACATGGCCGACGACCACGGCGGTGCCCCGCTGGCCGGGGGCGATGCCGTTCTGGTACCAGCCGGCGAGATTGGGGTCCTCGGCCGGCGGGGCGTCGATCCACCCGTTGGCGTCCAGGTTGACGTCGATGATCGGCGCGTCCACGTCGATGGAGCCGATCTTCACCCGGGAGGCGGGGGCGTAGGGCAGCGGCTGCACCGGCTCGCCCTCCACCGGCGGGCCCGGGGCGTCCTTGCTCAGATCCAGCGAGGCGGCGGCCGCGGGCTGCGGCGGGCCCGCCTCCGAGAACTCCGTGCCGTTGCGCATGAGGGCGAGGCCGCTGAGCATCACCAGAGCGATCGCACCCCATGGCACCCGTCTGGTCCGCTCGCCCCCGGTGTGGTCCCGGCCCATGGCTCTCCCTTCGTCGCGACGCTGTGAACGTTAAGGGCGACGCGTCGGGACGGCGATCAGGGAGAGGCGAACGGGTGGCGGCGGGCCGGTCCCCGCGGGGCGCCCCTGATGGCTGACTGCCCATCGGAGTAATGAGCAGATAAAACTTCTGATGGCCCGTGACCTGCGACTCCGTCAGATTCAGGGGCCCTTGCGCGGCGTGTCGCATCATCAGGGTGGAGCAATGCCAAAGTGCGAGGCGCGCGTCAACTGGTGAGTGTTCGTCATGGGAGACGTTCTCGTCGATCCACCGGGGGACCAGCCCCCGGGGGCGTTTCCCGCTGGAGGTTCACACGATGCGTGCTTCACGCGCTCTCGCGGTCACCGCGACCGCTTTCGCGGCCGTCGGGCTCGCGGCCCCCATGGCCGCCGCCACCAACGGCCCGGTCAACGTCGCCGTCAACCCTCAGTCCGTCCACCAGGGTGGCACGCTGAAGATCACCGCGCAGGGCTGCGGCCACGGCGGCAAGGTCTGGTCGAACGCGTTCCCGACGACCACCCTCTCCGCGGGTGACGGCACCAACTTCGCCCACGCCCGGGTCCGGGACAACGCGACCCCGGGGCAGTACCACCTGTCCGTGAAGTGCAACGACATCAACCGGATCGCCACGCGGCAGTTCACCGTGCTCGCCGGCAACGGCGCGCAGGGCGGGCTCGGCGGCTCGATGGGCCCGAGCTCCGTCGAGATGCAGGTCGGCGGCGGTCTCGTGGCGGCCGCGGCCGTCGGCGGCGCGGTCTTCGTCGTCCGGCGTCGGCGGACCGGCCATGCGGCGTTCTGAGGCGTCGAACCTCCCGCCCGGCCCGATACGCCCGTCGCCCCGAGTCCTGGACCAGGACCCGGGGCGACTGCCGTGCGCCACATGCCGGCGGTCAGTGGCGGCGGTCGGCGTTACGGCGACGCGCGAAGTAGAGGGCGCCCGAGGCCGCCGCGACCACCAGGGCCCCGCCGGCGGCGACCTCCACCGTGTCGGTGGTGCCGGAGCTGCCGCCGAGGCCACCACGCACCCCGCCCGGCACGAGCGCCGTCGAGCTGGCGGTCGGGACCGTGGTGGGCGTCGGGGTCCGGGTGGGTGTGGGGCTGCTCGTCGCCCCGCCGGTGATCGTCAGGTTGACGTTCCGGGAGGTGCCGGTGGAGCCGCAGGTGAACGTCACCGCGTAGACGGCGCCCCGCCGCGCGTCGGAGTCGACGGTGGCGGTGGCCGTCGTGCTGCCGCTCGGGATGGTGGTGGTGTCGAAGATGCCCGAGCTGACGGTCGTCTCGCCCGTGCAGCCACCGGCGCCGAGGGTGACCCGGCCGCCCGGTGCGATGACCGAGGGGGTGATCGTCGGGTTGAACGTGCTGGAGGCCCCGTCCGGCGCGGCGAAGGCGGCGGAAGGGGCGAGGAGCGTCAGGGCACCGGCGCCGAGCAGGGCGAGCGGTGCGACACGTATCGCGCGCATGGTGGATCCTCCGGGTTCCCCGAGGGGCAGCTGCGGAACCAATTTCCACATAGCAGGAAAAATGCACCTCGATGCCCGACACGCTAGGAGGGGTCCCCCCGACCCGCGATCGGGGTCCGGCGAATGGGTCACGCTGTCCCCCGACCGGCGCACCGGCCGGCTCGTCGGCCGGGGGAGCGGCGGTCAGCCGGTGATGCCCGGGAACATGTCGATGAAGGGGTCGGCGGTGGCCGAGATGCCCCGGCCGAAGGGCGCGTCGAAGTCCCAGATCAGGAAGAGCAGGAAGGCGATCAGCGCGCTGAACAGGCCCGCCAGGAGCAGTTCGCGGAACGTTCTGCGGATCTGGAGCGTGAAGATCAGCCCCACGGTCACCAGCGCCCCGATGATCAGCCCGAACCAGACCACCCCGGGCATCGTCGCCCCGGCGTTCTGCCCCCGTGTGCTGCGGGCGTCGTCCGCCGCCGCCACCTGGTCGACCAGGGGCTGGTAGGCCTGCCCCTCGTGATCGGTCTTCGGCTCGTAGTCGGTGACGTCCGCCCGCACCTGGTCCAGCAGTTCGGTGCCGCGCTCGGTGAGCGTGTTCCGCTCCGACATCACCTTCCACTCGTCGTCGACGACATGGCGGACATAGGCATCGACGTCCGCCCGGATTCGGTCGCGGACCCCCGCCGGGTAGACGGACGCCCGTGCCTTCACCTCGTGCAGCGCCTGCGCCTCGATGCGTACGGACTCCTGGGCCGCGCTGCGCCCCTCCCAGACCCCGGCGATGGCGAGCCCCAGGACGATCGCGTAGACCACCCCGATCATCATCGTCATGTACTCGATGACGTCGGGGGTCTCGGAGGGATCGTCGTCATCCCCGACCCGCCGGTTGTTCAGGACCACGATCATGAGGACGACCGCGCAGGCGGACGCCATGGCAATGCTCAGTACGAGCCATTCGGACATGCATCTCTCCTGGTCAGCGGGATGACCGTGGCCGCAGGACGGCAACGGCGAACACCGCCGGGGCGGCGATGAGCAGCGTCAGCGACACCAGTGACGGTCCGCTCCGCGGCTCTTTGCGGGTCGGTTTGCGGTACGTCGGCAGTGCGACGGGCCGGGGTTCGGGCGGCTCGGTCCGCACCGGGGGTTTCGGCGTGGGCGAGGGCTTCGGGGCCGGAGGCGGAGGGGGTGGTGGCGCAGGAGGCGGCGGAGGCGGCGGTTCCGCCACCACGGGCGGAGGCGGAGGAGGGGGCGGAGGCGGCGGGGGCGGGGGTGGCGGAGGCGGAGGCGAGGGCGGCGGAGGAGCCGGTTTCGGCCGGGGTGGCGGCGGAGGCGGCTCCGGCTCGGAGACCGCGACGCAGCCCCCGTCGCCCGCCACGGCGACCGAGGAACCGCTCCCGTCCTGCCCGATCGAGGCCACCGCGCAGTTGTCGGCGGTCGCGGGCAGCGGTACGGCTGTCAGCCAGAGAAGTGCGGCGGCCGCCGTGAGCCGCGCGATGCGTGATCCGTACACGACGGGGAGCATGATCCACGCCACCGGGGAACACGCGGTCGCCGCAGTCGATTCGCCTGATCGTGCGGTTAATGGGCCATTCGTGTTTGCCCGGCCGGGCCCGACCCGCCGAATTCTTCTCGGACTTCCTTTGAACGCGACCCCGTCGGCGTCCCGTACCTAGGGCCACGAACGGCGCGGTCCCGCGCCGGAATCACCAGCGCTACGACGAAGCACCACGGGAGTCGACATGAACACCTGGCGCAACGCCTCGCTCGCGGTCACCGCGGCGGCTCTGTTGACGCTCACGACGGCGTGCGGTCAGGAGCAGGGCACCTCGCCGAACGGCCAGGCGGTGGGCAACGCCGCCCCGGCCCAGCAGCCCGCCGAGAGCGGGTACGGATCGGCGGGCGGGGGATACGGCTCCGGGGCCGACGCGGAGGCGGCGGAACCGAAGGAGGCCGGTCAACTCGCCGTGCAGGAGAGCAAGGAGCTCGGAAAGGTGCTCACCGACAGCGAGGGCTTCACGCTCTACCGCTTCGACAAGGACACCGCGAACCCGCCGAAGTCGAACTGCGACGGCGACTGCGCCACCGCCTGGCCGGTGGTGGCATCGGGCAACGCCGTCGCCGCCGCCGGCACCGACGAGGAACTGCTCGGCGAGGTCACCCGCCCCGACGGCACCAGCCAACTCACCGTCGACGGCTGGCCGATGTACCGGTACGCCAAGGACACCGCTCCCGGCCAGGTCAACGGACAGGGAGTCGGCGGCACCTGGTTCGCCGCTGCCCCGGACGGGAAGAAGGCGGCGAAGAACGCCGACAGTGAGGGGGTCGCCGAACCGGCCGACCCCGCCGGACTTTCCGTCCGCAAGGACCCGGAACTCGGCGACATCGTGGTGGACGGCCGGGGCATGACGGTTTACCGCTTCACCAAGGACTCCGCCTGGCCGATGAAGACGGCCTGCACCGGCGAGTGCCTGAAGAAGTGGCCGGTGGTCGAACCCGTGGCCAAGAATGCGGTGGACGGTGTCACGACGAAGGGATTCGTCACCTTCGACCGCCCCGACGGCATCGAGCAGCAGACCATCGACTGCTGGCCGATCTACACCTTCGCGGGCGACAAGAAGCCCGGAGACACCAACGGGCAGGGTGTCGGCGGAACCTGGTACGCCGTTTCCCCGGATTCCGAACTCGTCGGCGCCACCAAGTAATCACGGACTCCGCAGAACAATCGCCCAGGAGCCCCAAGTGGCCCCGAACCACCGGGAAACGGTGCCCGGAGTGCCGGTCCGTCGCTGTCCGCACACGCGGAGCGACGGACCGGCCGCGTATGCCACCTGAGTGTGACCAATAACGGATCGCTGATTTCCGTTTCCACTCGCTCTCTTGGCGGCCGATCAGTAGCCTCTGGTCAACACTGACCATGAACATGGCCGGACCGCCGTGGCGAACTTGTTGGAGACATCGATGGAGCGTCCCGCCTGGGCACCGCAGGGCATAGACATTTCGGTGCCGAGCGTGTCCCGCATGTACGACTTCTATCTGGGCGGATCGCACAATTTCGAGGTGGACCGGGAAGCCGCGCGCAAGGCCATGGAGTTCCTGCCGGGCCTTCCCAAGATCATGCAGGCCAATCGCGCCTTTATGCGCCGGGCCGTCCGCCACGCCGTCGACTCGGGCATCGACCAGTTCCTGGACATCGGCTCCGGCATCCCGACGTTCGGCAACGTCCACGAGGTCGCCCAGGCAGCAGACCCCGGCGCCAAGGTGGCCTACGTCGACCACGACCCGGTCGCCGTCGCCCACAGCCAGGCCGTCCTGGAGGGCAACGACCGCGCGGTCATCGCCGCCGCCGACCTGCGCCGCCCCAAGGAGATCCTGGCGAACCCGGAGATCACCGGACTGCTCGACCTGGACCGGCCGGTGGCCCTGCTGCTCGTCGCGGTGCTCCACTTCATCGAGGACGCCGACGAGCCGTACACCGCGGTCGCCGAACTGCGCGAGGCACTGGCCCCCGGCAGTCTCCTCGTGCTCACCCACGCCTCGTACGAGGGCATCCCGCTGCCCAAGGAGGAGGCGGCCGGCACGGTCGGCGTCTACAAGAACATCCGCAACCCGCTGATCATGCGCTCGCACGAGGAGATCGGCCGGTTCTTCGAGGGCTACGAGATGGTCGAACCGGGACTCGTGTCGATGCCCGAATGGCGGCCCGACACCCCGCAGTCGCCGGAGCAGGAAGACCCGTACGCCTTCTCGGGCTTCGGCGGGGTCGGGCGCAAGGCGTGAGCATTCCCGCCCAGGCGTCCGGAGAGCCGGACGCGGAACCCGACGGCCCCGAGGGCCGGCTCCGGAGATTCGCCAGAATCTGGAGCCGCGCCATCTTCCCCCTGACGGCCACCTCTCTCACCCGGCCGGAGTTCGAAGAGCATCTGCTGCCCCTGGCACGCGAACTGAACGGCATCCTGCACGCCCACCCCTTCGACGCCTCGCCCGCCCAGCGGATCGGCGCGGCCCTGATCGACGCGCACTGCACCGATCCGGACGCCCTCAGCTCCACGCTCGGCGTCGTCGACTCCTACCTCGTCCTCTACTGCGGCGGCAACGGACCCGGCCCGCTGTCCACCGAGGACGGCCGGGCCCGCTGCGCCCGGATCCAGCACACGCTGGCCGCCGGGTTCACCGGGGCCCTGCGCGAGCGCACGCTCGCCGAGCAGGAGGCCATCGCCCGCTCGGCGCTGACGGCCCGTTCGCATGCCGAAGAGGCCCTGCACGCCACCGAGGCCCGGTTCCGCGCGGTCTTCAAGGACGCTGCCATCGGCATCGGGATCGCCGACCTGGACGGCAACATCCTGGAGATCAACGACACCCTCACCAAGATGTTCGGCGGCCTCGAGCACCACGTCCGCAGCCACCGGGTGAACGAGTGGGTCCACCCCGAGGACTCGCCGCAGGTGTGGAAGTTCTACGACGAGCTGGTACGCGGCGAACGCGAGCACTACCGGGTCGAGAAGGCGTACTACCGCAACGACGGCACCGTCCTGTGGACCAACCTCACGGTCTCGCTGCTGCGCGACTCCGAGGGCCGCCCCGAGTACCAGCTCGCGCTGATGGAGGACACCACCGAGCGCCGGCTGCTCAACCTGCGGCTGCGGTACGAGGCCACCCACGACGCGCTCACCGGTCTGCCGAACCGGACCCTGTTCTTCGAGCGCCTGGAGAAGGCCCTCGCCGCCCAGGAGGGTGTCCGCTTCGGTCTCTGCTACCTCGACCTCGACGGCTTCAAGGCCATCAACGACAGCCTCGGTCACGCGGCGGGCGACCGCCTGCTGGTCGAGGTCGCCGACCGGCTCCAGAGCTGCGCCACCGCGCCCGGCGAGATGGTCGCCCGGCTCGGCGGCGACGAGTTCGTCGCGCTGACCACGGGACCGGACACGGCCGAGGAGGTGCACGAACTGGCCGGCCGCATCCTGGGCGCGCTCGCCACCCCGATCCGCCTCGACGGGCGTGAGCTCTCCGTCCGGGGCTCGATCGGCATCGTCGAAGGGCCGTCCGGGGAGCGCAGCGCCGCCGAGGTGCTGCGCAGCGCCGACATCACGATGTACCGGGCCAAGGCGGCGGGCGGCAACCGTTTCCAGCTCGCCGACGCGGAGGCGGACGAGCGCGCCATCACCCGGCACGGGCTGACCACCGCGCTCCCGGCCGCCCTGGACCGGGGCGAGTTCTTCATCGAGTACCAGCCGCTCGTGCACCTGGGCGACGGCACGGTGCACGGCGCGGAGGCGCTCGTACGGTGGTGCCATCCGCAGCACGGGGTGCTCGGGCCCGACCGGTTCATCCCGCTCGCCGAGCACACCGGCCTCATCGTGCCGCTCGGCCGCTGGGTGCTGGAGGAGTCCGTACGGCAGGCGAACTTCTGGCAGGAGCGGCACAGCGACGGCGGCCCGCTGCGGATCAACGTCAACCTGTCGCCGACCCAGCTGCACCACCCGCGGCTGGTCGCGGAGACGGTCGACGTGCTGGAACGTTCCGGTCTGGAGCCGGGAGCGCTCTGCCTGGAGGTGACCGAGTCCGCCCTGATCGGGGCCGACGACGATCTCCTCAAGCCGCTGCGGCAGCTCGCGGAGATGGGCGTCGACATCGCGCTCGACGACTTCGGAACCGGCTACTCGAATCTGGCCAACCTGCGCCGGCTGCCGGTGAGCGTGCTCAAGCTGGACCGTTCCTTCACCCGGGGCATGCAGCAGCATCCGGCGGACCCGGTCGATCTGAAGATCGTCGAGGGCATCGTGTCGCTGGCCCACAGTCTGGAGCTGGCCGTCACGGTGGAGGGCGTGGAGACGGGCGCACAGGCCGAACAGCTGCGCCGGATCGGCTGCGACACCGCCCAGGGCTGGTACTACGCCCGCCCCGGAGCCCCGGACCGCATCCACTCCCTGCTGCTGGCGGACGCGGTCTGAGCGGTCGCCGGGCGGGGACCCCGCCCGGCGGCCGGGCCCACGTCAGCCGGGCACCGGCCGGTGCTCCAGCAGCATCCGCTGGAGCTCGCGCGCGGCCCGGGGCGGGTCCACATCGCTGCGGTGCGCCAGCGCGATCGTGCGCCGCAGCCCGCCCCCGGCCAGGGCGGTCCTGCGCAGGTCGTGGCCCGCCCGGGCGGCGACCATGCTCGGCACCACCGCGATGCCGAGCCCCGCCCGTACGAAACCGAGCACCGCGTCCATCTCGCCGCCCTCGACGGTGAACGTCGGCTCGAAGCCCTCCGCGCGGCACGCGGCGAGCGTCAGCTCCCGCAGGTTGTACCCGTGCCGGAACATCACCAGCGGCGCCCCCTCCAGATCCGCGATCCGGATCGAGCCGTCCCGTCCCGGTGGCGGCTCCGTCGCCGCGGAGACCACCACCAGGTCCTCCCGCAGCAGCTCCACCGTGGTCAGCGCGGGGGAGGCGGCCGGCAGCGGGAGCACCACCAGCGCCAGATCGAGCGCCCCGCGCGCCAGCTGACGTACGAGGTCGTGCGAGCCGCCCTCCTCCAGCAGCAGCCGCACCCCCGGATGCCGGTCGTGGAAGGCGCGCAGCAGGTCCGGCAGCAGCCCGGTGCACAGGCTGGGCGTCGCTCCCAGACGCACCCGGCCGCTGCGCAGCGAGACCAGCTCCTGGACCTCGTGGCGCGCGGTCTCCGCGTCGGCGAGGATCCGCCGGGCCAGCGGCAGCAGCGCCTCGCCCGCGTCGGTGAGGGTGATGTTGCCCCGGGCCCGGCTGAACAGGTCCGCGCCCAGTTCCGCCTCCAGCGCCCGGATCTGCTGGGAGAGCGAGGGCTGCGACACATGCACCGCCTCGGCGGCCCGGGTGAAGTGCCGGGTCTCGGCGACGGCCACGAAGTAGGTGAGCTGCTGGAAGTGCATACGCCGACGATAGACCTCGCCGATAGGCTCTGCCTATGGAGATCAGCCGGACCATGTCTTGGACTGATCGGGCCCTTCGCCCTTACCGTCGTGTCCATGGCATTGGCAACGCGGACGGACCGACGGCCGTCGATGACGCGTACGCTCTGGGACTCGACCGTCGGCAAGAAGACGATCATGGCCGTGACCGGTCTGGTCATGCTCGGATATCTCGTCGCCCACATGGTGGGCAACCTGAAGATCTTCTTCGGACCCGGCGAGTTCGACGGGTACGCCCACTGGCTGCGCACCATGGGCGAGCCGATCCTCCACTACGAGTGGGCGCTCTGGATCGTCCGTGTGGGGCTCGTCGCCGCCGTCGTGCTGCACGGCGTCTCGGCGTACCAGCTGAGCCGCCGCGACATCAAGGCGCGCCCGGCCAAGTACGTCCACAAGAAGCCCCGCGCGAGCTACGCCACCCGGACCATGCGCTGGGGCGGCATCATCCTCGCGCTCTTCATCGTCTGGCACATCCTCGACCTGACGACCGGCACCGTGCACACGAGCTTCGAGGCCGGGCACCCCTACCAGAACGTCATCGACACCTTCTCGACCTGGTACGGCAACGTCATCTACATCGTCGCGGTCCTCGCCATGGGCCTCCACGTCCAGCACGGATTCTGGAGCGCCGCACAGACCCTCGGCGTCGGCAACGCGACCCGCGACCGCATCCTGAAGACCCTCGCCAACACCCTCGCGGCGGTGCTGACCCTGGGCTTCGTCTCCGTACCCGTCGCCGTCATGACCGGAGTGGTGAGCTGACATGCCCGACTACACGCAGTACCGCACGGGCGAGCCCGCCGTCGACACGAAGGCCCCCGAAGGCCCCGTCAACGAACGCTGGGACACCCGCCGCTTCCAGGCCAAACTCGTGAACCCCGCCAACCGGCGCAAACACACGGTCATCGTCGTCGGCACCGGTCTGGCCGGCGGCGCGGCCGGCGCCACCCTCGCCGAACAGGGCTACCACGTCGTCCAGTTCTGCTTCCAGGACTCGCCCCGGCGCGCCCACTCGGTCGCCGCCCAGGGCGGCATCAACGCGGCGAAGAACTACCGCAACGACGGCGACTCCATCCACCGGCTGTTCTACGACACCGTCAAGGGCGGCGACTTCCGGGCCCGGGAGTCCAACGTCCACCGGCTCGCCCAGATCTCCGTCGAGATCATCGACCAGTGCGTCGCCCAGGGCGTCCCCTTCGCCCGCGAGTACGGCGGTCTCCTCGACAACAGGTCCTTCGGCGGGGTCCAGGTCTCCCGTACGTTCTACGCGCGCGGCCAGACCGGACAGCAGCTGCTCCTCGGCGCCTACCAGGCGCTGTCCCGGCAGATCGCCACCGGCGGCGTCGAACTCCACGCCCGCACCGAGATGCTGGACCTGATCGTGGTCGACGGAAAAGCGCGCGGCATCGTCGCCCGCGACCTCGTCACCGGGAAGATCGACACCTACTTCGCCGACGCGGTCGTCCTGGCCACCGGCGGCTACGGCAACGTCTTCTACCTGTCGACCAACGCCATGAACTCCAACGCCACCGCGATCTGGCGGGCCCACCGGCGCGGCGCCTACATGGCCAACCCCTGCTTCACCCAGATCCACCCCACCTGCATCCCGCGCACCGGCGACCACCAGTCCAAGCTGACCCTGATGAGCGAGTCGCTGCGCAACGACGGCCGTATCTGGGTCCCCAAGGCCGAGGGCGACACCCGCCCGGCCAACCAGATCCCCGAGGACGAGCGCGACTACTACCTGGAGCGCATCTACCCGGCCTTCGGGAACCTGGTGCCCCGCGACATCGCCTCCCGCGCCGCCAAGAACGTCTGCGACGAGGGGCGCGGCGTCGGCCCCGGCGGGCAAGGGGTCTACCTGGACTTCGCCGAGGCCATCCAGCGCATGGGCCGCAAGGCCGTCGAGGCCAAGTACGGCAATCTCTTCGACATGTACCAGCGGATCACCGACGAGGACCCCTACACGGTCCCCATGCGGATCTACCCCGCCGTGCACTACACGATGGGCGGCCTCTGGGTCGACTACGACCTCCAGACCACCATCCCCGGCCTCTTCGCCATCGGCGAGGCCAACTTCTCCGACCACGGGGCCAACCGGCTCGGCGCCTCCGCCCTGATGCAGGGGCTCGCCGACGGCTACTTCGTCCTGCCCTCCACCATCAACGACTACCTCGCCCGCAACCCGCACACCGAGAACGTCGACGCCGAACACCCCGCCGTCGCCGAGGTGGTGGCGGAGACTGAGGACCGCATCAACCTGCTGCTCTCCGTCGACGGCGACCGCACCCCCGACTCCTTCCACCGCGAGATCGGTGAACTCATGTGGGAGTACTGCGGGATGGCCCGCACCGAGGACGGCCTGCGCAAGGCGCTCGCCAAGATCCCCGAGATCCGCGAGGAGTTCTGGCGGCGCATCAAGGTCCCCGGTACCGGCGAACAGTTCAACCAGTCGCTGGAGAAGGCGAACCGCATCGTCGACTACCTGGAGCTCGCCGAGCTCATGTGCCTCGACGCCCTGCACCGCGCCGAGTCCTGCGGCGGCCACTTCCGCGAGGAGTCCCAGACCCCGGACGGCGAGGCCGAACGGCGCGACGAGGAGTTCTCCTACGCCGCCGCCTGGGAGTTCACCGTCACCGGCGGCGCCCCCGTCCTGCACAAGGAAGACCTCGTCTTCGAGTACGTCCACCCCACCCAGCGGAGCTACGCATGAAGCTCACCCTGCGCGTCTGGCGTCAGCGCAACGCCGAAGAGCCCGGCGCCATGGCCACCTACGAAGTCGACAACATCTCCGCCGACATGTCGTTCCTGGAGATGCTCGACACCCTCAACGAGGAACTCACCCTCGCCGGGGACGAGCCCGTCGCCTTCGACCACGACTGCCGCGAAGGCATCTGCGGCGCGTGCAGCCTCGTCATCAACGGCGACGCCCACGGCCCGGAGCGCACGACCACCTGCCAGCTCCACATGCGGTCGTTCGCCGACGGCGACACGATCGACATCGAGCCCTGGCGCGCCTCCGCCTTCCCGGTCATCAAGGACCTGGTCGTGGACCGCTCCTCGTTCGACCGGATCATCCAGTCCGGCGGCTACATCTCCGCCCCCACCGGCACCGCGCCGGACGCCCACGCCACCCCGGTGCCCAAGCCGGACGCCGACTTCGCCTTCGAGCACGCCGAGTGCATCGGCTGCGGAGCCTGCGTCGCCGCCTGCCCCAACGGCTCGGCGATGCTCTTCACCTCGGCGAAGGTCAACCACCTCAACGTCCTGCCGCAGGGCGCCCCCGAACGCGAGACCCGCGTCCTGGACATGGTGGCCCAGATGGACGAGGAGGGCTTCGGCGGCTGCACCCTGACCGGCGAATGCGCCACGGCCTGCCCGAAGGGCATCCCGCTGCCGTCGATCGCCGCGATGAACAAGGAGTGGCTGCGGGCGACCCGTAAAGTCCGCCGCTGACAACGGTGTTGATCCCGTACGGCTCCGATCGCGTCCGGAGCCGTACGGGATCGGCCATGTCAGTCGCCCAGCGCCTTCGCCAGATACGGCGCCGTACGGCTAGCGGCGCTGCGCGCCACCTCCGCCGGGGTGCCGGCCGCGACGATCCGGCCGCCGCGGTCCCCGCCCTCCGGGCCCAGGTCGATGACCTGGTCCGCGCCCGCCACCACGGCCATGTCGTGCTCCACGACCACCACCGTGCTCCCGCCGTCGACCAGCGCGTGCAACTGCCGCATCAGCACCTCCACATCGGCCGGATGCAGCCCCGTCGTCGGCTCGTCCAGCAGATACAGCGTGTGCCCGCGCCGGGTGCGCTGGAGCTCCGTCGCCAGCTTGATGCGCTGCGCCTCGCCGCCGGACAGCTCCGTGGCGGGCTGGCCGAGCCGCAGATAGCCGAGCCCCACGTCCAGCAGTGTCCTCAGCGCGCGCTCGGCGGCGGGCGTCCCGGCGAAGAACGCCGCCGCCGACTCCACGGTCAGATCAAGGACCTGAGCGATCGTCAGACCATCCAGGGTGACGTCCAGGGTCTCCGGGTTGTAGCGCGCACCGTGGCAGTCAGGGCAGGGCGCGTAGGTGCTGGGCAGGAACAGCAGCTCCACCGAGACGAAGCCCTCGCCCTGGCAGGTCTCGCACCGCCCGCCGCTCACGTTGAACGAGAACCGCCCCGCGCCGTAGCCACGCTCCCGGGCCGTCTCCGTCCTGGCGAACAGCTTCCGTACGGCGTCGAACAGGCCGGTGTACGTGGCCAGATTGGACCGGGGCGTACGCCCGATGGGCTTCTGGTCGACCTGGACGAGCCGGTCCACCGCCTCGAGACCGGTGACGGAAGCGCAGAACCGCTCGCCCGCTCCGGTCGCCTCCTCACCCGCCCGCCGGTCGGCCAGCACCCCGGCGAGCACCTGGCCGACCAGGGTCGACTTGCCCGAGCCGGACACCCCGGTCACCGCCGTGAACACCCCGAGCGGGAACGCCGCGTCGACGCCGCGCACATTGTGCCGCTCCACGCCGGTGAGCCGGATCCAGCCGGACGGGGTGCGCGGCTCGCGCACCGGTGCGGCATCCCGGCCGTCCTCGGGGAACAGGAAGCGGCGGGTCGCCGACTCCGGGACCTGGGCGAGCCGCTCCGGCGGCCCGCTGTGCAGCACCCGCCCGCCGTGCTCCCCGGCCAGGGGGCCCACGTCCACCAGCCAGTCCGCCCGCCGCACCACGTCCATCTGGTGCTCCACCACGAAGACCGAGTTCCCGGCCTCCTTCAGCCGCCCCAGCACCCCGAGCAGCGCCTCGGTGTCCGCCGGATGCAGCCCGGCCGACGGCTCGTCCAGGACGTACACGACACCGAAGAGCCCCGACCGCAACTGCGTGGCCAGCCGCAGCCGTTGCAGCTCGCCCGAGGACAGCGTCGGGGCCGTCCGGCCCAGGCTCAGATAGCCGAGCCCGAGCTCCGTCACCGTTCCGATCCGCGCCAGCAGATCGGCCGTCAGCACCCGGGCCGTCTCCTCGCCGCCCGCGCCCGCCCCGGCCAGCACTTCCGCCAGCACGGACAGCGGCAGCCCGGCCAGCTCCGCGATGGTCCGCCCGGCGAACGTCACCGCCATCGCCTCCGGCCGCAGCCTGCTCCCGCCGCACACCGGGCACGGCGCACTGGTCAGGAAGCGCTCCGCCTTCGCCCGCAGCGACCGGCTCCTGGTGTCGGCGAAGGTGTGCAGCACATAGCGCCGCGCGCTCATGTACGTTCCCTGGTAAGGGCGTTGGATCCGGCCCGCGTCCCGCACCGGATGCACCGTCACCACCGGCTGCTCGTCGGTGAACAGGATCCACTCACGGTCCTTGGGATCCAGCTCCCGCCACGGCCGGTCGACGTCGTAGCCCAGCGCGTCCAGTACATCGCGGAGGTTCTTGCCCTGCCATGCCCCCGGCCACGCGGCGATCGCTCCGTCCCGGATCGACAGCGACGGGTCCGGGACCAGCAGCTCCTCGTCCGTCCGGTGGATCCGCCCCAGACCGTGGCACTCCGGGCACGCCCCGACGGCGGTGTTGGGGGAGAAGGAGTCGGAGTCCAGCCGCTCGGCCCCCGGCGGGTAGTCGCCCGCGCGGGAGAAGAGCATGCGCAGCGAGTTGGAGAGCGTCGTCACCGTGCCGACGGACGACCGGGCCCCCGGGGCGGAGCGCCGCTGCTCCAGCGAGACGGCCGGCGGCAGCCCGGTGATCTCCCCGACGGCGGGCGCACCCACCTGGTGGATCAGCCGCCGGGCGTAGGGGGCCACGGACTCGAAGTAGCGGCGCTGCGCCTCGGCGTAGATCGTGCCGAACGCCAGTGAGGACTTCCCCGATCCCGACACGCCCGTGAAGACGGTCAGGGTGTCTCGCGGGATGTCGACGTTCACGTCCTGGAGGTTGTGCTCGCGCGCGCCGCGCACCCGGACGTACGGATCGTGGGGGGAGTGCATGAGGCTCGGCTCCGTACGGGTGGGATTCTGACGCCTTCGGACAAACAGTTCGATTCTAGGCGTCGGCGCCGACGGCGGCCGCCCGGGATCCGGCGGCCGTGCCTCACGGGGTGCAGGCGCGGACGACCGCGTCGGTGTCCCAGTAGAACGGCCGCACCTCGGTGATCCGGCCGTCCCGGACGGTGAGGGTCTGGAGGATGGGGAACGTCAGCTCCCGCCCGGTCGCCCGGGACCTGGCGCGGACGATCGTGCGCACCACCGAGGTCTCCCCGGTGGCCAGGAAGTCCTGGGCCACCAGCTCGAACTCGGCCCAGGTGTCGCTCATCGCCCGGAAGAACCGCTCCATGCCCCGGTGTCCGCGCCAGACCCCGCCGTACGGGAGCGCGGCCGCCTGATGCAGGACCACATCGGGTGCGAAGCAGGGGGCCAGCAGGTCGAAGGAGGCGGTGCCCGGCCCGCCGGCCGCCAGATAGCGGGCTTCGGCTGTGTACATGGCGGTGAGGACCGCCCGGGAATCCGTCGTCGAAGAGTGGGGCATGCCTCCCAGCGTTGCCGCTTCTCGTCGTTGGGTCCGGCGGTTATCGGACGTCGAGGCCTCGCTGCGGCGTCCGCTCGTCGCCCCGGGCCTGCGGGCGGGTGATCCGGGCGAGCCGTCGCAGGGAATCGACCAGCGCCCCACGGTCGTACGTACTCGTCGTCACGAGCACCTCGTCCGCCCCGGTCTCCTTGATCGCCCGCTCCAGTTGCTCGGTGACCTGCTCCTCCGTGCCGTGGATGTGACCGTCGAGCCCGCGTTCGTACAGCTCCCGCTCCTTCGCCGTCATCGCGCGGCGCCCGATCTCCTCGGCGGGGGCCAGCGGCGGGAAGTCTCCGTGCGTACGGGAGTACGCCATGGCCCACGCCTCCGGTACGAGCAGCCGCCGGGCCGCCTCCTCGGTGCCGGCGACGGCCACCGTGCCCGCGACGATCACCTCGGGGTGCTCGGCCCGGGCCGACGGGCGGAAGCCGCGGCGGTAGACCTCGATGGCGCGCAGCACCTTGTCCCGGCCGCGCAGATCACCGATGACGAGGGGGAGCCCGGCGGCCGCGGCGACCGCCGCGCCCTCGCCGATCGCGAGCACGTACGCGGGGATCCGCAGGCCCTCCGCCGGATGGGCGTGCACCCCGGGGTGGGCCTGCTGGGTGCCGTCGATCCAGCCGAGCAGTTCGGCCAGCCGTCCGGGAAAGTCCTCGGCGTCCTCCTTGCCGTGGCCCAGCGCCCGGCGCACGCCGTCGGTGAAGCCCACGGAGCGGCCGAGCCCCATGTCGATGCGGCCGGGAAACAGGGAGGCGAGCACTCCGAACTCCTCGGCGACGACGAGCGGCCGGTGGTTGGGCAGCATCACGCCGCCGGTGCCGACCCTGATGGTGGAGGTCGCGGCGGCGACGGCGGCGGCCAGCACCGTCGGCGCGGACCCGGCGACCCCCGGCACACCATGGTGCTCGGAGACCCAGAAGCGATGGAAGCCGAGTGCCTCCGCCTCCCGGGCCAGCCGCACGGTGTCGCGCAGCGCCCCGGCGGTCCCGTGTCCCTCCCGGGTGCGGGAACGGTCCAGGACGGAGAAGCGGGTCGACGCGATCACAGAGCTCACGCTCTGTTCAACGCGCTCGTTCCCCAGGGATTCCCGAGGTGCTTCCTAAGCTGGGGGAGTGGACAACGACGCACGGCCGCTGGCCGTTTTCGACCTGGACAACACGCTCGCGGGCACCGCTCACCGGCAGCACTTCCTGGAGGGCGCCAAGCGCGACTGGGCCGGCTTCTTCGACGCGGCCGTGGACGACCCCCCGCTTCCGGAGGGCGTCCGGATGGTGCACGCGAGCGCCGGGGAGTGCCGGATCGTCTATCTGACCGGACGCCCCGAGCGGTGCCGCCGCGACACCGTGCGCTGGCTGAGCCGTCAGGGGCTGCCCGAGGGCACGCTGTTCATGCGGCGCAACGACGACCGGCGCCCCGCCCGCCGGACGAAGCTGGACATCCTCCGGCAGCTGGGGCGGGCAGGGCAGGTACGCATGCTCGTGGACGACGACGAACTGGTCTGCGATGCGGCCGAGGTGGCCGGATTTACCGTGGTGCGGGCCCGTTGGGCCGATCCGTCGGACGCGCTGAAGGACGCCCAGGAGCGCGAGGGGCGTACCTGATCAGCTGTTTTCGTCGAGCCGAAAGCCCACCTTCAGGCCGACCTGATAGTGCGCGATTCGGCCATCTTCGATATGGCCGCGAACTTGATCAATCTCGAACCAATCGAGATTGTGCAACGTTTCCGCCGCTCTTGCGATGCCGTTCCGGATCGCGGCGTCGACGCCCTCGTCGGAGGTTCCTACGATCTCGGTGACCCGATAGGTGTGATTCGCCATTGTTTGTCTCCTCTCCTGTGACCAGTGGACCCCAATCCGGGTCGTCCCGCGAGGGGGAGGGTGGGGCGAATCGGGGCGGGCATCCGCCTTGACCTACCCATTGGTCCATACCAAAATTCAGCCAACCACCCGTGCGAGCGCCGCCCGCAATCCCCCCACACCGGGTCCGATTTCGTTGTGCCGTTTCGCAGAAGGTGACCACGTGAAGAACCGCATACTGGCTGGAGCCATCGCGCTTGTCTCGACCGTCGCACTCGGTGGATGCGGCTACATATCGGGCTCGGGCGGCGGTGACCGCACAGTGACGGTCTGGCTGATGAAGGACAGCGTCTCGCCCGGCTTCCTGGACAAGTTCACCCGCTCGTACGAGGAGGAGAACCCCTCGATCGAGCTGGACTTCCAGATCCAGGAGTGGAGCGGCATCGGCCCCAAGGTCATCTCCGCGCTGGAGGGCGATGACGCCCCGGACGTGATCGAGGTGGGGAACACGCAGGTCGCGCAGTACGCGGAAAGCGGAGGCCTGCGGGATCTGACCCTCGAATCGATGCGCGACCTCGGCAGCGAGGACTGGCTGCCCGGCCTGGCCCAGCCCGGCAGCATCAACGGCGTGCAGTACGGCATCCCCTGGTACGCGGCCAACCGCGTGGTGATCTACAACAAGGACATCTTCCAGGAGGCGGGCATCGACGCCGTCCCGAAGACCCGCGCTGAATGGATCGCCGCCACCGAGAAGCTCAACAACAGCGGAAACCAAGGCATTTACCTGGCCGGCCAGAACTGGTACGTGCTCGCCGGATTCATCTGGGACGAGGGCGGCGAGCTCGCCGACGAGAACGGCGGCGACTGGCAGGGCGCCCTGGACACCCCTGAGGCCCTGGCGGGCATGGAGTTCTACCAGAAACTCCAGGCGCTCGGCGACGGCCCCAAGGACGCCGACGAGGAGAAGCCCCCGCAGACCGACGTATTCGCCAAGGGGGACGTCGCCCAGATCATCTCGGTGCCGGGCAGTGCCGCGCTCATCGAGCAGAAGAATCCCGAACTCAAGGGAAAGCTCGGCTACTTCCCCATTCCCGGCAAGACCGCGAAAGAGCCCGGTTCGGTATTCACCGGCGGCTCCGACCTCATCGTCCCCAAGAACGCCGACGAGCGCAGCGCGGGCATCGCCGTCGTCAAGGCGCTGGCGAGCGAGAAGTGGCAGACGGAGCTCGCCCGCGGTATGAGCTACGTCCCCAACAAGCCGAGCCTCGCCCACGTCATCGAGGGCGACGAGGGCACCGCGGCGATGGCGGAAGGCGCCGCGCGAGGCCGCGCCACCCCCAACTCCTCCCAGTGGGCCCGGGTCGAGGCGGAGAACCCGATCAAGCCCTACATGACGGCCGTGCTCCAGGGCGGCGACCCGGCACGCGAGGCCAAGGCCGCATCGGAGCGCATCACCGCCCTGCTCACCGGTACCGGCACCGGCTGATTCCGGGCCCCGGGGCGGCGGACAGCGGCCGGAGGAGCATCCGGGCGTCGGCCCGATCGCCCGCCGAACGGCGGCCCGGGGGACGCCGCGTCCCGGGGATTCAGCCGTCGCACATCCGCGCTCCCCACGGCGGTCACGTCGAATCCAGCCGGTGACGGAAAAAGTAAGGGGTCGGTGCGTCGCACCCGCGACGGCCCGGCCCCTGACCGCTCCCGTCCCCGGAGACCGCCATGACCGTACTGCCCGTCGCCCCGCACCACACCGCCGCCCCCGCCCCGAACCCCGCCCCCGAGCCCGCCAACGCACCGGAGCCGGCCTACCGGGTCTCCCTCGCCACCTGCCAGGAAGACGTACGCGCGGCGCAGCGACTGCGCCACCTGGTGTTCGCCGGCGAGCTCGGAGCCCGGCTGGAGGGACCCGAACCCGGCCTGGACAGCGACGCCTTCGACGCGTACTGCGACCACCTGCTGGTCCGGGAGACCGCCACCGGGGACGTCGTCGCCACCTACCGGCTGCTGCCGCCGGACCGGGCCCGCATAGCCGGACGCCTCTACGCGGAGGGCGAGTTCGACCTCGGCAACCTCGACCCGATCCGCGACGACCTCGTCGAGGTCGGCCGCTCCTGCGTCCACCCCGCCCACCGCGACGGCGCGGTCATCGCCCTCGTCTGGGCCGGACTCGCCCGCTACATGGAGCGCACCGGCCACACCTGGATCGCGGGCTGCTGCTCCCTCCCGCTGGCCGACGGCGGCACGTCGGCCGCCCGCAGCTGGAACACCGTACGCGCGGCACACCTCGCACCCCAGGAGTACTGGGTCACCCCGCACCGCCTCTGGGACTCGTCCGCGCACGGCCCGGAAGCCGGCTCCCGGGCCGATCTCCCGCCCCTGCTGCGCGGCTACCTCCGGCTCGGCGCCCAGGTCTGCGGGGCTCCGGCGTACGACCCCGACTTCAACGTCGCCGACCTGTACGTCCTGCTCTCGCTGCGCCGGACCGACCCGCGCTACCTGCGCCACTTCCTCTCCCTGGCCCCGCTGCGATGACCGGCTGGCTGCCCGTCGCCCCGTGCACCCCGGACGGCTGCGCCCGGCACACCGGAGCCGTACGCGCTCCGCTGCCCGCCGCGCTCCTCCTGCTGTCCGGCTGCGCCCTGGTCCTGCTGGGGGTGGTCTGCGTCCCGCTGGTCCGGCTGCTCGGGGACGGTCCGCGGAGCCGGCTGACCCGGCGCTGGGCGCGCGCCGTTCCGCAGGCCTTCGGCGTACGCGTCAGGGTCCGGGCGCACGCGCCGGACCGGGCCCCGGGCGGCGGCGAACTGGTCGTCGCCAACCACATCTCCTGGCTCGACATACCGCTGGTCGCGTCCGTACTGCCCGGCCGGATGGTCGCCAAGCGCGAGATCCGGTGCTGGCCGCTCCTGGGGTCCCTCGCCGCGCTCGGCGGCACCCTGTTCATCGACCGTGACCGGCTGCGCGCGCTGCCCGCCGCCGTACGGACCATCGCGACGGCCCTGCGTTCCGGCTCCCGGGTCGTGGTGTTCCCCGAAGGCAGCACCTGGTGCGGACGGGGATCCGGCGGCACGTTCCGCCCCGCCGTGTTCCAGGCGGCGATCGACGCCGGAGCGGCGGTCCGGCCGGTCCGCATCACCTATCGCGCGGCGGCGCACAGCAGCGCGGAACACCCCACAGGTCCCGCCGCGGGCGCCGTCGCGTTCGTCGGGGCCGACCCGCTCGCCGCCTCCCTGTGGCGGGTGGTGCGGGCGGCCGGCCTCACCGCCCACGTCGACGTGCTCGCGCCGATCCCCGCGGACGGCGAGGACGGCCGCCGCGCCCTGGCCCGCAGAGCGCGAACGGCCGTCCTCGACCCCGAGGAGCCCCGCCGAACAGGCCTGTCCGGCTCGTCCGGCCGGCCCGGTCAGACCGCCGTGGCCAGCGACAGGGCGAACCGTCCCGCGGAGTCCGTCCACCACTGAGCCAGCCGCATCCCGGCGGCGGCCAGCTCCTCGCGGACGTCCTCCTGCCGGAACTTCGCCGACACCTCCGTACGCAGCTCCTCACCGGCCTCGAACGGCACCACGAGATCCAGCTCCCGGATCTTGACGCTCAGCGCCCGCCGGGCCCGCAGCCGCATCTCGATCCACCGCTGTTCCGGATTCCACACCGCGCGATGATCGAAGCCGTCGAGCGGGAAATCGGCCCCCAGCTCACGGTTGACCACGCTCAGGACGTTCTTGTTGAAGGCCGCCGTCACCCCGGCCGCGTCGTCGTACGCGGCCACCAGCGTCTCCTCCTCCTTCACCAGGTCCGTGCCCAGCAGCAGCGCGTCACCGGGGGAGAGGAGCGAACGCACCGACCGCAGGAACGTCGCCCGCTCCTCCGGCAGCAGATTGCCGATCGTGCCGCCCAGGAACACCACCAGCCGGGGGCCCGGTGTCCCCGGCAGGACCAGGCCGGTGGTGAAGTCCGCGATCAGCGCGTGGACGGACAGACCGGGGTGCTCGGCGAGCAGCGACTCGGCCGCCCCCGTCAGCGCGCTCTCGCTCACGTCCACCGGGACGTAGGAGTGCAACTCGGGGAGGACCTCCAGGAGATGGCGGGTCTTCTCGGACGACCCCGAGCCCAGCTCGATCACGGTCCGGGCCCCCGAGGCGGCGGCGATCTCCTCGGCCCGGGTCTGCAGGATCTCCCGCTCCGCGCGGGTCGGGTAGTACTCCGGCAGCCGGGTGATCTCCTCGAACAGCTCGCTGCCGCGGGCGTCGTAGAACCACTTCGGCGGCAGCGTCTTGGGATGCCGGGTCAGGCCGCTGAGGACGTCGGCGCGCAGCGCCGCGTCCGTCGCGTCCACCGGCAGAGTGCGGGTCAGCGAATAAGGACTCACGCGGGGGCTCCTTGAGCGGGGTGAGCAGGACGTCCGATGCGGTCGCGACCAGCAGGGTGCGGTCGGGGACCTCGCGCCAGAGCGGGTCGTCGTCGTACGGCTCCGAGGCGACCGCGGTACGGCGGCCCGGCTCCGTGAGGTACCAGAGGGTGTCGCCCCAGGCGGTCGCCGTGATGGTGGCGCCGTCGGTGAGCAGCAGATTCAGCCGGGAGCCGGGCGCGGCGGCCGCGACCTCGCGGACCGTCTCCGCGACGGCGCGCGGCACATCGTCCCCGGCGTCGGCACGGTGCCGGATCAGCGCCCAGACCAGCGCCGAGTCGTTCCGGGCGGCCAGCGACAGGAGCTTTTCGGCGGGCAGGGCGGCGGCCGCGCCGGCGAGCGAAGCGGGCCAGCCCTGCACCGCCCCGTTGTGGCTGAACAGCAGCCGCCCGGCAGCGTACGGCGCGGCTGCGGCCTCCCCGTCCGCACCCGCCTCGGTGGCATCCCGTACGGCGGCGAGCAGCGCGGTGCTGCGGACCACCCGGGCCAGATCGGTGAAGGTCTCGTCGCCCCATATGGGGCCCTGACGGCGGTAGCGTCCGGGTGCCGGATCACCCTCGGCGTACCAGCCGACGCCGAAACCGTCCGCGTTGACCGTGCCGTAACGCTGCCGGCGCGGCTCCCAGGACTGCCGCACCAAGGAGTGCGCGGGCCGCACAAGCACCTCGCCCAGCGCCACCGGATCGCCCACATAGGCGATGTGGCGGCACATCAGGCATCCCTCGCCGTACGGAAGCCGGCGAAGATCTGCCGCCGCACCGGAAGGTCCCAGTTGCGGAAGGTGCCCCGGCAGGCGACCTGGTCCACGGCGAACGACCCGCCGCGCAGCACCTTGTGCCCCGGACCGAAGAAGACTTCCGAATACTCGCGGTAGGGAAACGCCACGAACCCCGGATAGGGCAGGAAGTCGCTGGCTGTCCACTCCCACACATCGCCGATCAACTGCCCGGCCCCGGAGGGCGACCGGCCCAGCGGATACGCTCCGGACCGCGCCGGACGGAGATGGCGCTGCCCCAGATTGGCCCGCTCCGGTGTCGGATCCCCGTCGCCCCACGGATAGCGCCGCGAGCGGCCGGACACGGGGTCGTGCCGGGCGGCCTTCTCCCACTCGGCCTCCGTGGGAAGCCGCCGCCCCGCCCAGCGGGCGTACGCGTCCGCCTCGTACCAGCTGACGTGCAGCACCGGCTCGTCGTACGGCACCGGCTCGGTCACCCCGAACCGGCGGCGCAGCCACTGGCCCGCCTCCCGCCGCCAGAACAGCGGGGCCGACAAGCCGTGTTCACGGACCATGGCCCAGCCGTCGGGCGCCCACCAGCGCTCGTCCCCGTACCCGTCGTCCTCGATGAAACGGAGGTACGCGCCGCAGGTGACCGGTGAGGCGTCCAGGTGGAACGCCGCCACGTCGCGCCGGTGCGCGGGTCGTTCGTTGTCCAGCGCCCACGGCTCGGCGGAGGTCCCCATCGTGAACGGGCCACCGGGGACAAGGACTTCGCTCGGAATGACCTCGTTGCCGACGGGCTCGGGAGGGGCGGGAGGAGCGGGCGCGGTGAGCGCCGCCGGTCCGGCACGCAGCTGATGGGTAATCAGCATGGTCTCGTCGTGCTGCTGTTCGTGCTGAGCGATCATCCCGAAGGCGAACCCGGCCCGTTCCAGCGGCCCTCCGCCCTCGTGCAGTGGCGTGCCCTCCAGCAGCTCCAGCGCCCGCCCCCGCACGTCGGAGGCGTAACTCCGGGCCTCGGCGGGGGCCAGCAGCGGCAGCGAGGGGCGCGAGGCACGCGCGTGCTCGAAGGCGTTGTACAGCCCGTCGATCTCCGGGCGGATCGCCTCCCGGCCGCCGACGGCGCGCAGCAGCCACTGCTCCTCCTGGTTACCGATGTGGGCCAGGTCCCAGACCAGTGGTGACATCAACGGGGAGTGCTGGGCGGTCAGTTCACCGTCGTCCACGCTGTCGGTGAGCAGCGTGGTGCGGTCGCGCGCGGCCAGCAGCGCATCCAGGGCGCGCCGCCGCAGGACCTCCGGATCGACGCCGGAGGCGAAGGGGAATCCGGCGGCGGTACCGGAGACCTGGGTGGGATCGAACGCGTCGGACAGCTCACGGGGCTCGACGCCTTCGCGGTGCTCTTCGTTTCCACGGTGCTCGGTCATGCGGAGGCCGCCTTCCGGTCGGTCAGCAGGCTGAGATCGATGAGGTCGCCCGGCTCCGGCAGATCGTCGGCCGGACATCGGCCCCGGGCGACGTAGCGGTCGGTGAAGGCGGCCACCGTGTCGCGCACCGCGTCGCTTGCCCCCATCCGCTCCAGCGCCGGAAGCGCGGCTCCGAAGCAGGTGACGGCCGCCGCCCGCAACTCCGGATCGGCCAGACCCTCGCGGGCGGCGGCCGTCCAGAGCGGATTGCGCGGAGCCGCCGAAGCGCCCGCGGTCTCGGCCAGCGGCTTCACGGCCCGGTACACCGTCTCGGCGGCCTCCGGGTCGTCGAACAGGGCCGTGGCGACGGCGAGCGGCACCAGCCACCCGTCGGGCCCGCTCTGCGCGTCGATCATGCGCAGTTCGAGATGGCCGCGCGGCCGGACCGGCGGGAACAGCGTGGTGAGGTGGTAGTCGAGATCGGCCCGCACCGGCGGCCGGGGCGAACCGGTGCGGATCCACTCGCGGAAGGTGAGCCCCTCGGGGACGTCCCACGGGCCGCTCTCGCACCGGATGCACAGCACGGTCGTGTCCAGGACATGGGCGGCCCAGGCCTCGCGGGGCGCGCGCCCGGTCCCCGGGGCGAGGGTCCGGCCCGGGTCGAGGTCGGCCCACAGCGCCTGCCGGGTGGAGGCCCAGCCGGTCCGGCGGCCCCGCTGGAACGGCGAATTCGCGAACGCCGCCACCAGCACCGCGCCCAGCAGATGCGCGAGCTGCCAGCGCCGCCCGTAACCGAGCGGCCCCGGCTCCTCCTCGCCCGCGTCCAGACAGACCTGGACCGACGCGGAGGTGCACATCATCGCCCGCCCGGACGGCCCCGACCGGTCCAGTGCGGCCTCCATCGCCTCGTAACGCGGCTCCCGCAGCCTGCGGTGCGGGGTCTGCCACGGGTCGACGCCGAGCCCCACGGGCGCGAGCCCCGCCGCGCCGAGGGAGCCACGGACCGCCGCCAGATCGGCCGCGGTCGTCGCGACGCACTCCATCAGCGAACCGGCCGGCTGCGAACTGAGTTCCAGCTGCCCGCCCGGTTCGAACGTCAGCGCGGCGCTCAGGGGCAGCGCGCGGACCGCCTCGACGGCGCTGTCCAGCCGCTCCTGGCCGACCGGGACGTGCGGACGTTCCCGGTCATGGATGAGCCATTCGAGTTCCACGCCCACGGTCCGGGGCGGACCCGTCTTGAAACATATGCCGCGCAGTAAATCCTCCGCCCCGCTCTCGTCGAGCGGGGTGGCGTCCGGGCGCGAGCCGGTCGCGCCGGGAATGTCCAAGGCCATGTGGGCCTCCTTCTGAGCTGCCTGCCTACCAGCCAAACCCGTACCCGGAGATCGCACAAGGGTGCCCCTGAGCCAGGAAAATCCGATTGCGCCCAGGCCGGGTTCCCCGTCAGCATGCCCCGTATGCACCACACGGGGGAGCGCCGGTGAGCGCGCGGCTGCGCGGGATCGCGCGCGAGACGGAAGCGGTCGTCGAGGCCGGGCGATACCGCAACGCGGCAGGTCAGGACGTGTCCATCGAACGAGCGGTGGCCGCGGCACGCTCCGGAACCCGGCTCTACGGCCCCGAACCGGTGCCCGTCGCCGCCCTGGACACCGACCGCACCCCGCACATCGAGGTCACCGCCGAGAGCAGCCTCGCCGCGGCCCGCAGGATGACCGGCGAGGCCTCCGGCCGGGTCGCCGTCCTGAACTACGCCTCCGCCCGCAACCCCGGCGGCGGCTATCTCAACGGCGCCCAGGCCCAGGAGGAGGCCCTGTGCCGTGGATCGGCCCTCCACACGACCCTTCTGCGCGCCCCCGAGTACTACGCGCACCACCGCGCGGAACGCAGCGCCTTCTACACCGACCGGGTGATCCACTCGCCCGGCGTGCCGGTCTTCCGCGACGACCGCGGCCACTTCCTGGACGCCCCGTACACGGCGGGCTTCCTCACCTCGCCCGCGCCGAACGCCGGAGTGATCCGACGGCAGACCCCCGAGGACGCCCACCGCGTCCCGGCCGCCCTGGCCTCACGCGCCGAACGGGTCCTGGAGGTCGCGGCCGTACGGGGCTACCGCAGGCTCGTCCTGGGCGCCTGGGGCTGCGGAGTCTTCCAGAACGCCCCGGGGCAGGTCGCGGAGGCGTTCCGGGCGCTGATCGGCGAGGGGGCCGGTTCGGCGGCCACTTCGAGCAGATCGTCTTCGGGATCCTGGACCGGAACCCCGACTCCGCCGTCCGGGCCGCCTTCACCCGGACCTTCGCCTGACGCGGAGCCCGCCGGGCCCGCGCTCGGGGGTGCCGTTCACGCGTCGTGCCCCGGGCCCGACCGGCCGGACACACCCCGGGGGCGCTCAGCTCCACCTGACACGCCCCAGGGGCTCAGCTCCAGCCGTACCGCTCGCGCAGCCGCCCGACGACCCGGTCGAAACGCTCCAGGTCCAGCGCACACGCCTCCCGGCGCATCCCGTCCTCGTGGACCCGCAGCACCCGGTCCAGATCGGCCCAGGACGGCCGCCCCGAGCTGTCCCACGGGCCCGCGCCCAGAGACACCCACTCGTGGTCCCGGTCGTGCTGCTTGCTGGAGAGCTGGACGGCGAGCAGCGTGCCCGCCTCCTCACGGGCCACGACGAGCACCGGCCGGTCCTTCCCGCGCCCGTCGTTCTCCTCGAAGGGCACCCAGGTCCAGACGATCTCGCCGGGATCGGGATCGCCGTCGCGATCGGGCGCGTAGGAGGTGCGCACGGAACCCACCTCTGCCGGATCGGCCTGCGCGGTGGCGGTCGGCCCGCTGCTGCCGGGCACGTCAAAGGGGTTGTCGGAACGGTAGGCGCTGTCGTGGAACGTCATCACCACACCGTAGAACCCCCCACCCCGGATCCCGGGAGGGGGTCGGCGGACGGAAACGGCGGGGCGGTGTTCCGGCCACCGTGACCGGACCTGCGGGCCCCGGGCCGAAACCCGCTCCCGGGGGTCTGGAAGACTGCCCGACGCCATGAGCCAGTTACCCAAGCAGCCCGCCGAAGTCTCCGTCCCGACCAGCGCCGATGTGGCCCGCCTCGCCGGAGTTTCCCGGGCCACCGTGTCGTACGTGCTGAACAACAACGCCACCGTCCGGATCAGCGATCCCACCCGACGCCGGGTCAGGGAGGCCGCCCTCCAACTCGGTTACGTGCCGCATGCGGCCGCCCGCAGTCTGCGAGCCGGACACAGCCGCATGGTCCTGCTGCCCTCCGGACACATACCGGGGGGGCCGCCGCACCAGTACTTCTTCGAAGAACTCCAGTCCGGGTTGCGCCGACTGGACTACACCGTCGTGCAGTACGGCAGCGTCGGCCTCACCGCCGACGAGGCGGCCACGGCCTGGGCCGAACTGCGGCCCGTCGCCGTCGTCGTACCGCCGGGCATCACCCTCACCCCGCACGGCACGGGCATCCTGACCCGCTCCGGGGCCAAGGCGGTGATCACCCTGGGGCCCGACCCGGTGCCGGGGGCGCACGGCCTGGTCATGGACCAACGCCGGGTCGGACAAAGCGCCGTGGAACACCTGCTGGCCCGCGGCCGCCGCCACATCGGCGTGGTCATGCCCCAGGAACCGAGCCGGGAGTCCTTCTCCGAAACCCGCCTCGCCGGAGCCCGGCGCGCCGCCGAAGCCGCGGCGGCCCGCATCTGCCCGCTGCCGCTGCGGTACGAGGAGGAGTCCGCACAGCAACTGGCCGCCCGCTGGCCGGAACTGGGACTGGACGCGGTGTTCGCGTACAACGACGAGTACGCCATGCTGATGATGCGGGCCCTCCAGGACGCCGGAGTGGACGTGCCCGCCGACACGGCGGTGATCGGCGCGGACGACTCCCTCATCGGCAGGCTGCTGCGCCCCCGGCTGAGCACCGTCCGGATGGAGCTGGCCATGCCCCAGCCGCTGGCGGAGACGATCGACCGCATGGTCCAGCACCCGGGCGGGCCACCGGTCCACCACGACCTGCTCCGCACCAGCGCCGTCCACCGGGAATCCAGCTGACCGCCTCCGGCGCTGGGCATGCGCCGCGCACCGCGCATGTCTAGCGTCGGAGGCATGAGCCATCCGCAGAGTTACGAGCTGCTCCTGATCCCCGACCACAGCCGGACGCGGTCCGGAGCCCCCGGACGGCCGATCCGGTCCGCGGTCGTCGCCGCCACCGGCGAGACGGGGGCCTCGGGCTATCCCCGGTACGCCGGCGAGGGCATGGAGGCCGACGTCGATCCGGAGACCCGGACCGTGGAGGCCGTGCTCATCGACGGCGAGGAACTCGACTACGGCATGTCGGTCCATGTCGCGGGGTCCGAGGGCGAGCGCCGGCCGGGCGCTTGAGGCAGCCGCCCGGCCGGTCGGCTACTGAGCCTCAGGCTGGCCCTGCCCCGCCTCGGCCGCCCGCTTCTGCTCCTCGACCGACTTGCGGACCTCGTCCATGTCCAGATTCCGGGCCTGTCCGATGACGTCCTCCAGGGCCGCCTCGGGCAGCGCGCCGGGCTGCGCGAACACCGCGACGTTGTCCCGGACGATCATCAGCGTCGGGATGGACCGGATATCGAAGGCCGCCGCCAGCTCCTGCTGCGCCTCGGTGTCGACCTTGGCGAAGACCAGGTCCGGGTGGCGCTCGGAGGCCGAGTCGTAGACCGGCGCGAACTGCCGGCAGGGGCCACACCAGGAAGCCCAGAAGTCGATCAGGACGAAATCGTTGTCGCTGACGACCTGATCGAAGTTTTCCTTGGTGAGCTCGACGGTGCTCATGCTGGGGATACCTCTTCCTGTGCCCGTGGGGTCCTGTCGGGTCCTGTCGGGCACAACGGTGACTGCACTTGCGCTATTCCGCCTGCCCATGTGGCCGGTGCGCACACCCACGAGGAGACTGTTTCCATGACTGACGCAGGCAAGATCTCCGAAGGCTCGTCCTACGACGTAGTGGTCATCGGCGCGGGACCCGTGGGCGAGAACGTGGCGGACCGGGCCCGCGCCGCCGGGCTCACCACGGCGGTGGTGGAGTCCGAACTGGTCGGCGGTGAATGCTCCTACTGGGCCTGCATGCCGAGCAAGGCGCTGCTGCGCCCCGTCGTCGCCCGCGCCGACGCCCGCCGGGTGCCGGGACTGAGCGCCGCCGTGCGGGGCCCCCTGGACGTGGGAGCCGTCCTCGCCAAACGGGACGAGGAGACGAGCCACTGGAAGGACGACGGCCAGGTCGCCTGGCTGGAGAGCGTCGGAGCGGACGTGTACCGCGGTACCGGCCGGCTCACCGGCCCCCGGGAGGTCACCGTCACCGCCCCCGACGGCACGGAGCACCGGCTCACCGCCCGGCACGCCGTCGCCGTCAGTACCGGCACCCGGGCCGTCGTACCCGCCCTCCCCGGCATCGAGGAGGTGCGCCCCTGGACCAGCCGCGAGGCCACCAGCGCCAAGAAGGCCCCCGGCCGGCTCGCGGTCGTCGGCGGGGGAGTCGTGGGCGTGGAGATGGCCACCGCCTGGCAGGCGCTGGGCTCCGAGGTGACCCTGCTGATCCGGGGCGGCGGCCTGCTGCCGAAGATGGAGCCCTTCGCGGGCGAACTGGTGGCCGACGCGCTCACGGAGGCCGGGGCCACGATCCGTACGGGCGTCTCCGTCACTGCCGTGCACCGCCCCGCACCCGACGGCCCGGTCATTGTCGAGCTGGACGACGGCGGCCGCGTGGAGGCCGACGAGATCCTCTTCGCCACCGGCAGGGCCCCGCGCACGGACGACCTGGGCCTGGAGACCGTCGGCCTCGAACCCGGTTCCTGGCTCACCGTGGACGACAGCTGCCTCGTCGAGGGCACGGACTGGCTGTACGCGGTCGGGGACGTCAACCACCGTGCCCTGCTGACCCACCAGGGCAAGTACCAGGCCCGGATCGCGGGCGCGGCGATCGCCGCCCGCGCCGCGAAGGACCCGGTGGACAGCGCCCCCTGGGGCGCCCACGCCGCCACCGCCGACCACGCGGCCGTCCCCCAGGTCGTCTTCACCGACCCCGAGGCCGCCTCCGTCGGCCTCACCCTCGCCGAGGCCGAACGCGCCGGCCACCGGGTCCGCGCCGTCGACTACGACCTCGCCTCCGTCGCCGGCTCCGGCCTCTACGCCGACGGCTACCGGGGCCGCGCCCGGATGATCGTGGACCTGGACCGCGAGATCCTGCTCGGCGTCACCTTCGTCGGCCCGGGCATCGGCGAACTCCTCCATTCGGCGACGGTCGCGGTCGCGGGAGAGGTCCCCATCGCCCGCCTGTGGCACGCGGTCCCGGCGTACCCGACGATCAGCGAGGTGTGGCTGCGGCTGCTGGAGACGTTGCGAGGGTGAAGCCACCCCCGCCGCGTACACGGCGGGGGTGGCCGCGGGACCTACGCCGGACCGGTGGTCACCGAGCACGTCCAGGCTCCTGCCTCTCCCGCGGGTTGGCCGGGTGACTGACGGCGTTGCGGCCGGTTCCGCCCGGGGAGGGGACCGCGTGCCGCCGTGTTCTTCCCCCGCGGAGGCATGCGAGTGACCATCAAGGGCAGGAAGATATCGACGACATGAGGGGGGACAGACGTGAAGGTGGGACTGCTGAGCCGGGAGTACCCGCCGGACGTCTACGGCGGCGCCGGTGTCCATGTCGAGTTCCTGGCAAAGGAGTTACGCGCACTCACCGACCTGCACGTCCACTCCTGGGGTGAAGGGGCTTCGAACGGGGTGGTGAGGCACCGGCCGGGCCGGGAGCTGGACGGTGCCAACGACGCGCTGCGCGCCTTCTCCGTGGACCTGTCCATCGCCGCCGCGCTCGAAGGCCGCGACCTCGTGCACTCGCACACCTGGTACGCCAACCTCGCGGGCCACCTCGCCGGACTGCTGCACGGCATCCCGCATGTGATGACCGCCCACTCGCTGGAGCCTCTGCGGCCCTGGAAGGCCGAACAGCTCGGCGGCGGCTATGCGTTGTCCAGCTGGGCCGAGCGCACCGCCGTGGAGTCCGCCGACGCGGTGATCGCCGTCTCGCACGGCATGCGTGCCGATATTCTCGGCTGCTACCCGCAGTTGGACCCCGACCGGGTCAGGGTCGTCCACAACGGCATCGACACCCGCCTGTACCAGCCCGTTCCCGGAGTGGACGTACTGCGCCGGCTGGGTGTCGACCCGGACCGCCCCTTCGTTCTGTTCGTCGGGCGCATCACGCGCCAGAAGGGCGTCCCGCACCTGCTGCGCGCCGCCCACGGGCTCGACACCTCGGCGCAGCTGGTGCTCTGCGCGGGCGCTCCCGACACTCCGGAGATCGAAGCCGAGTTCCGCGAACTCGTCGGCGAACTGCAGCGCTCGCGCGACGGGGTCCACTGGATCCCGGACATGCTGCCGCGGCCCGACGTCATCCAACTCCTGAGCAGAGCGGCCGTGTTCGTCTGTCCTTCCGTGTACGAGCCGCTGGGCATCGTCAACCTCGAAGCGATGGCCTGCGGCACCCCGGTGGTCGCCTCCGCGGTCGGCGGCATCCCCGAGGTCGTCTCCGACGGCGGCACGGGACTGCTCGTACCGTACGAGGCCGACGAGCCGGTCCGGTTCGAGACGGATCTCGCCGAAGCGATCAACCAGGTGCTGGCCGATCCTTCGGCGGCCCGGCGGATGGGCGAAGCGGGCCGTGAACGCGCGGTGCGCGAGTTCGGCTGGGACATGGTCGCCCGGCGGACTCTCGAGGTGTACGAGGAGATCGTCAAAAAGGTGTAGCCGGAAACGGTTCGGTGTTTCAGGAGGGGGAGTGGCCATGCGCGCTGGACCTTCGGTGCTCGGGATCGTCCTTGCGGGAGGCGAGGGGAAACGGCTGATGCCGCTGACGGCCGACCGGGCGAAGCCCGCGGTGACCTTCGGCGGAACCTACCGGCTGGTCGACTTCGTCCTGTCGAACCTCGTCAACGCCGACATCATGAGGATCTGCGTCCTCACCCAGTACAAGTCCCACTCGCTCGACCGCCATGTGACCACCACCTGGCGGATGTCCAGCCTGCTCGGCAACTACGTCACACCGGTCCCGGCCCAGCAGCGCCTCGGCCCGCGCTGGTACCTCGGCAGCGCGGACGCCATCCTCCAGTCGCTCAACCTCGTCCACGACGAACAGCCGGACTACATAGCCGTGTTCGGGGCCGACCACGTCTATCGCATGGACGCACGCCAGATGCTGGAGCGGCACATCGAGAGTGGCGCCGGCGTCACCGTCGCCGGTATCAAGGTGCCCCGTGCGGAAGCCTCCGCCTTCGGCGTCATCACCCCGGCCTCCGACGGCTCACGTGTGAAACGCTTCCTGGAGAAGCCCTCCGACCCACCCGGCCTGCCCGACGACCCGACCAAGGTCTTCGCGTCGATGGGCAACTACCTCTTCTCCACGAAGGTTCTCGTCGACGCCCTCCACCAGGACGCCGAGGACGAGGACTCCGTCCACGACATGGGCGGATCCATCCTGCCCATGCTCACCGAGCGCGGGGCCGCGCACGTCTACGACTTCGACGACAACCACGTACCGGGCGAGACCCAGCGCGAGCGCGGGTACTGGCGGGACGTGGGTTCTCTGGACAGCTACTACGAGGCCCACATGGACCTCATCTCCGAGCAGCCGCTGTTCAGCCTCTACAACCAGCGCTGGCCCATGTACACCCACGCGAGCCACCAGGCCCCGGCCCGCTTCGTCTCCGGAGGCATCGCCGGCGAGTCGATCGTCAGCCCGGGCTGTGTGATCCGTGGCCAGGTCACCGGGTCGGTGCTCTCGCCCGGTGTGATCGTCGAGCAGGGCGCGGTGGTCCAGGGCTCCGTGCTGCACCACGGTGTGTGCGTCGGCAGGGGAGCGGTGGTGCGCAACGCGATTCTCGACAAGAACGTCGACGTCCCGCCCGGGGCGACGATAGGCGTCAACCCCGAACGGGACCGCGAGCTCTACACCGTCTCGCGCAACGGCGTGATCGCCCTCGGCAAGGGCCGGGTGGTGTCCTAGGGGGTGGCTTCGGCAGGTGCCGCTTCCTCCACACTGCGGGAGTCCGTGAGGCTCAGCGCGCCGACCGTCGCGATCACACCGACGGCGACGGCGAGTACGGCGTAGGCGATCCGCTCGCCGTGGAAGAAGGAGGCGACGAGGCCGCTGCTCCACACACCGGCCGGAAGCTGGGTGGTGACCAGTGCCGCGATCAGCGTGCCGACCGCGGCGGTGCCGACGCTGGTGCCGACTTCCTGCGCGGTGTCGTTGAGCGCGGTGCCCATCGACGTGCGGTTGGCCGGCATCGCGTCGACGAGCGCGACCGCGCAGATCGTCATGACGGTCCGCAGCCCGATCGTCATGAGCACCATGCAGAGCGCGATGACGAGATAGCCGTGCTCGACGCCCCAGGACAGTCCCGCCAGCGCCGCGGCCAGGCAGGCCGCGCCCACCAGGCAGGCGACGCGGTGGCCGTAGCGGCGGGCCAGTCCCTCGGAGAGGGGCGTCGCGAGCAGCATGGTCACGATCAGGGGCAGGTTGGCGAGGCCGGCCCGGACAGGGCTCCAGCCGTACGCGTACTGGAAGTGGAGGATGAGTCCGAACATCACGCCGGCCATGGCGATGGACGTACCGATCTGTGCCACGGCGGCTCCGCGGACCGTGCCGTTGGAGAAGAGGCGCAGGTCCAGCATGGGGGCCGGGCTGCGGCGCTCGTGGCGGACGAAGGCGATCGCGGCGACGGCCGCGCCCACGACCGAGCCGAGGGTGAGGGCCGAGAGCCAGCCGTTCTCGACGCCGCTGGTGAGCGCGTAGCAGGCGAGCCCGATGGTGGCGACGCTGAGCGCGGCGCCCGGCACGTCCAGCCGGTCGCGGGTCAGGTCCTCGGGCCGGTCGGCCGGGACGCCCAGGCGGACTCCGATCCAGGCGATCACCGCGATCGGGGCGTTGACGACGAGCAGCCACTCCCAGCGCACATGGGCCAGGGCCGTGCCGCCGATCAGCGGCCCGAGGATGAAGCCGGACATGCCGACGACGATCATCACGGTCATGGCGCGCATCCGCAGCGCCTTGTCGTCGAAGAGGCGGAACACCAGCGAGTTGGTGATCGGGGCCATCGCCGCGGCGGCGATGCCGAGCAGGGCGCGCAGGGCGATCAGCTCACCCGCGGTGGTGACCCAGACGGCGCACAGGCTCAGCGCGCCGAACACGGCGAGACCGACGAGCAGGACGCGGCGGCGGCCGAGCCGGTCGGCCATGGAGCCCGCGGTGAGCAGCAGACCGCCGAAGGTCAGTGAGTACGCGCCGGTGACCCACTGCAGCGCGGTGGTCCCACCGCCGAGATCGCGCCCGATGGTGGGCAGCGCGATCGACAGCAAGGTGTTGTCGACCATCTCCACGAAGAAGGCCAGGCAGAGCGCGGCCAGCGGGATCCAGGCGGCGCGCAGGGAGGGATAGGTGCGGGAAGCGGGGGTTTCCGTATCGAGGTCGTCATGGCGGCGCTCCTTTCGATCGAACGCCGATCGGTTATCGAACGGTGTTCCATGAGGTACGATAGAACAGCGTTCGATAAAGATGCAAACGAAGGGCAGAGGTCATGCCGCGCCACCAGAACCGGGCCGCCGCGGGCGGCCGCCGCCGGGCTTCGCACTCGATGGAGTCCGTGCTCACCGAGGCGGTGGCGCTGCTCGACGAGGCGGGCCCCTCGGCCCTGACGTTCCGGGCGCTCGCGCAGCGCCTCGGGGGCGGCGTGGCCAGCATCTACTGGTACGTCGCGAGCAAGGACGAACTGCTCGACCGTGCCACCGATCACGTGATCGGCGGCGTCCTCGCCGGGATCGAGGCGATCGAACCCGGTGACGACCCGGTCGACGACCTGCGGGCGATGGCGCTGACCTTGTTCGACGCGATCCTGGTACGGCCCTGGCTCGGGAACTACTTCATGCGCAACACCGACGTCCAGGGCAACGCCCTGCGCCTGTACGAGAAGCTCGGGGAGCCGACCCTGCGGCTGAAGCTCACCGCGCGCCAGCGGTTCCACGCCGTCTCGGCGATCACGACGGTCGTCGTCGGCTCCGCGGTCGACCTGGGGCAGGAGCCGCCTCAGGAGGTTCTCGACGGCGCCCTCGGCCGCGACGAGTTCCTCGGCCGTTTCGCCGCGACCTGGCGGGAGCTCGACGCCCAGGAGTTCCCCTTCGTGCACGAGATCGTCGACGAGTTCGACGGGCACGACGACATCGAGCAGTTCCGGGCCGCGCTGGATCTGACCCTGGCGGGGCTGCGCCTCCAGGCCGGCGGCTGAACAGGTCGCTCACGCAGCCGCCTGGCCGAAAAGTGTGCCTTGCGGCGATGCTTGCCCGTTCCTGACAATCGGATCGCTTTGACGGGTGCATGACCATAGTGTCATCGCGCCCGTGTCGTGGTTCCCCCAGCAGCCCCCCACGAAAGAAGGCGCTCCGTGAAGCAACTCCTGCGTGCCCTCAAGAGATGTTCCGTCGTCGTCGCCACCGCCGCCATCGCCGTCGTCGGCCTCCAGCCCGTCACGGCCTCGGCAGCCCCCAACCCCGTCGTCGGCGGAACCCGCGCCGCCCAGGGCGAGTTCCCCTTCATGGTCCGGCTCTCCATGGGCTGCGGCGGCGCCCTGTACGCCAAGGACATCGTCCTCACCGCCGCCCACTGCGTGAGCGGATCGGGCAACAACACCTCGATCACCGCCACCGCCGGCGTCGTCGACCTCCAGTCGTCCAGCGCCATCAAGGTCCGCTCCACCAAGGTCCTCCAGGCCCCCGGCTACAACGGCACCGGCAAGGACTGGGCGCTCATCAAGCTCGCCCAGCCCATCAACCAGCCCACGCTGAAGATCGCCACCACCACCGCGTACAACCAGGGCACGTTCACCGTCGCCGGCTGGGGCGCCAACCGCGAGGGCGGCAGCCAGCAGCGCTACCTGCTCAAGGCCAACGTCCCGTTCGTCTCCGACGCCACCTGCCGCTCCGCCTACGGCAACGAACTCGTGGCCAACGAGGAGATCTGCGCCGGATACCCCGACACCGGTGGCGTCGACACCTGCCAGGGCGACTCCGGCGGCCCGATGTTCCGCCGGGACAACGCCAACGAGTGGGTCCAGGTCGGCATCGTCAGCTGGGGCTACGGCTGCGCCCGGCCCGGCTACCCCGGCGTCTACACCGAGGTCTCGACCTTCGCCTCCGCCATCGCCTCCGCGGCTCGCACGCTCTGACGCCGCGCACCACCACCGCTCGATCGCCCTCGGGTGATCACGGCTGAACCACCCCGGGGGGTGCCCGTACGGACGGGCGCCCCCCGGACCCGTCTCCCCGGACGGCCCCCTGATCCCAGGGCTCCGGACGCGTTGTCACTGGGGCCGCCTAGAGTCTCTCCCAATCGTCACGGTGCGTTGCCGTCGACGGGATTCATCAGCATGCCGCCAGGGCGGCGGCTGTCCGGCACGACGGGGAGAACAGCGCATGGGGTGGGTTCCGGCGGGCGACTACGAAGTCGCCCTGGAGGCGGGCAAAATGGTCTGCCGCAACGGGAAGGGCCGACGGCTCAAGTCCGTTCCGGCGAAACTGAAGGACGATCCGGCGGTCGTCGGCCTCCGGCAGCTGACCGAGTGGCTGGACCGGCACGAGAAGCGGTGCCTGAGCGACGTCGAGCAGTGGATGGTGCGTTCGCTGCCCGTCCCCACCGCCGTGCTCGCCCGGGTCTGGCCCGACCCGGCGTGGCAGGCCGCCCTGCGGGACGTCGTGGTCACCGGCGCGGACGGCGGGGTCGCCGGGTTCCTGCGCGACGTCGACACCGAGCGCGGTCTCGGCCTCGTCGACCTGGACGGCGACACGGTCCGCATCACCCCGGACATCGTCCATGTGCCCCACCCCGTCCTGCTGGCGGACCTCGACGAACTGCGGGAGTTCGCGGTCGAACTGGAAGTCCGCCAGAACGTCGAGCAGCTGTTCCGCGAGGTGTGGCACCGCCCGGCCGGCCTCGCCCCGGACACCACCTCCGTGGACACCTACGCCGGCGGCGTCTTCAAGGAACTGCGCTTCCTGCACGGCCGCGTCACTCAGCTCGGATACCGGTCGCGCGGCGGATACGCGGTCTGCCCGGTCGTCGAGGACGGCGTCGGAGTCGAGGCGCGCATCTGGATCGGCGAGCACGACGGATACGACGCGTACGGCACCGAGACGGGCCCGCTGGGCTGGACCGACGCCTCGGGGCGCGCGCTGACGGCGGCCGAGGTCGGCCGCGTCGCGTGGTCCGAGGGCATGCGCATGGCGGCGGCGCTCTACGCCGGACGCGACGTGGCGGACGAGGAGCGGGCGGCATGAGCAACACGACGAACACCGAAGCGAACACGGCGGCCACGGGCTCGACGACCCTTCCCGCCCAGAACCGGGGCCGCAGCTCCGCCGCCCTCGCCGCGGAGGCCCGGGCGGCGAGCCTGCTGGACGCGGGCGCGATCCTCCCGGCCGGGACCACCGACCGGGACGACGCCGACACCCTGACCGCCCGCACCTACATGCACACCGCCCTCGGGGACCGCGAGGTGGTCCGGCTCGTCCCGGGCACGCTCGGTGAGGCCGAGGACCTGGCCCTGGAGTTCCTGGGGCTGGCCAGGACCGCCGAGGCCCCCGTCGTCGGGCAGGTCCGCCGGGAGACGCTGGGCTTCCCCGCCTGGGCCCTGGTCAACGACCCGGCCAACGGACACCACGCCCTCGCCCTGGTCAAGGACATCGAGCGGCTCGGCCGGCAGGCCAAGACCCGCGCCGGCGCGGCCAAGGAGGGCTTCGACGAACTCGGCACCCGCCTCGGCCGGGCCGTGCCGCACTTCCTCCCCACCTACTACGAGCAGGTGGCCCGCCTCTTCCTCCAGGCCGAGAACGCCACCTACGCCGCCTCCTTCTTCGGCAAGGCCCGCGAGGCCGAGCGGGTCCACGGCCTGGTCGTGGACGAGGACCGGCAGCGCGCCGTCTTCCTGGAGTTCGCCCTCGCCGGCGCACTGACCGTCAAGGCCCTGCGCCAGTACGTGCGCGACCTGGTGGCCCGGCTCGCACCGGCCGACGCCTGGGCGCAGTTCCGCCGCCTGCTGGTGGAGCGCTGCGCCGCCGGTATGCCGCCGTACGCGGCGCTGCCGCAAGACGTACGCACCCTGGTCAAGGCCGCCGGACTGGACCGCGAGAGCGCCGAACGCGAGCTGGTGGCCGACCTGATCGGCTCTCCCGGAGTCGTCCGCGCTCCCGCCTCCTTCTGGGAGACCTACGGCTCCGCGCTCACCGCCCTCGCCCGGAAGGACGCGTCCGTACGGGCCCGGCTCCTCGGGTTCTTCCCCGAGACCTTCAGCGAGAACGGCCGCGACACGGACGGCGAATCCGGCTGGCTCGCCCTGCTGGCCGAGTCCGGCGCCGAGGAACTGCTGACCGCGCTCCCGGCTTCCTCCGACTCCGCGGACGTGGCCGTCTCCCCGGCGGACTGGCTCGCCCGCTGGGAGGCGTACCGACGCCGCAACCGGGCCACCTCGGGCCGCAGCCCCCGCACCCTGGACCTCACCGCCCGGATGACGGACCGGCTCCGCGCCGACGGACGCCCCGTCGAACTGTTCCAGGGCCGCTGGCAGCCCACCGCCGACCTGGACCTTCTCGACCTCTGCCTGGCCTCCGGAGTCCCCGTGGCCGAGCCGGACGACGCGGACACGGGCCGTGGCCACGGGCGGTCGAACGGCTTCGCGCTGGGACAGTGGCTCGCCGACGACGAGCCCGGACAGCGGGATCTCGCCGCCGTCGCCGGACACCCGGGCTTCCGCGACCTCCTGCGCCGGAACGTCGGCGGCCTCGGCGACGGGCGCGGCCAGCGGCTGAGCGACGCCGGGATGGCGAAGGTGGCCGTGCACCCGGTGCTCTCCGTCCTCCTGCGCGAGTGGCTGACCCGCTGCGCCGAGGAGTACACCGCCGCGCGAGGACTGCCCGGGCTGCGCATCGCCCTCAACAAACTCTCGCCGTTCCGCGCCGTCGTCGCGGACGTCGCCCCAAAGGCCGCGCGTCTGCTCGAAGAGCACGACGTCGTCCCCCTGCTCGTCTCCACCCTGCGCACGGGCGTCTTCGACGAACTGGGCTGGCCCGCGCTCGACGAGACCTACACCGAACTGGCCGCGGAGGCCGCCACCGCATCGCGGCGGGCGAACAACCGGTCGCAGAACGTCGGCGTCACCGGCGCCTGGCCCGCGCTGATCCTGAGCACGCAGGAGCGCGCCGTCGTCGTCGGCCCGGAAGGCGTTCTGCTGCGGCACACCCTGCGGCTGCCCCCCTCCACCGACCAGTGGCGGACACCCGCATTCCGCTTCGTCGACGGCGAGTTGCTGGTGATCTGGTGGGAGGACGGCAAGCAGCACGGCTACTGGTCGCACCGCCCCGCCGAGGTCTTCACCGTCGGCGGGGAGCAGATCCCCCGCTGGGGCCGCCCCGGTCTCACCGACGAGGTCTCCGTACCGCTGCCCGGCGGGGGCACCGCCACCGGCGGCAAGGCCCTGCACGCGGGCGACACCACCCTCCCGCCCCAGCGTGCCGTCCTCGCCGACGGCACCGGACACTGGCGGGAGGGCCACCAGGGCACCCAGCGGGTGTGGCTGGAGTACGACCCGGTCAGCGGCACCCACGGCCGCGCCTCCCTCCCCGCCTTCCTCCGCTCCGGGGTGCAGGACGGCACCCGGCTGCTCGCCGAGCACTGCCAGGTGCTGCCCCTCCAGCCCGGCCTGGAGACCACCCCGTTCGGCACGGACGGCACGGTCCTCGGCCGCTGGGTCCGCCGCACCGCCACCGAGCCCGGCACGACCGCCCCCGCCGACGGGGGCCGGACCGTCGCCGGCACCCCCGACGGCCACACGGTCGCCCTGCCGCATCCGCTGCCCGACGGCACCACCGCCGTGCCGCTCGGCGCCCTCACCCTGCCCGGCGGGTCGCGGCCCGCCGTGGTCCTGCGCCACCGGTCCGTCGAGGCGCACCCTGCGGACACCGACGGCACCGGCGGCGGCCTGTGGTCCGTCGGCACCGACTCCTCCGGAGGGAACGACGCGGCGGGCACCCCCTACGTGCCTCCCGCCGTCTACTGGCACGCACTGCGCCCGAGGGACGAGCAAGGATCGGCCACCCTGCGGAAGCTGACGGAGGCCCGGGCCCACGAGCTCTTCGACGAGGTCGCCGCCGCGGTCGTCCGGCATGTGACGGCGTTCCGGGCGGTCGAGGAGTACACCGGGCCCTCGTCGCAGGAGATGAGCCAGGAGGCCGTCGCCCGGCTGCTGCCCGAGGTGTCCGACGTACGCCTCCTCGCGGGTGTCACCGCGATCGTGCGCAACGCCGTGGACCGGGCCGTCTCGGTCGCCCGGTATCTGGAACCGCCCGCCCCCGCGCAGCAGGTCACGCCCCGGAACACCGCACGCACCCAGGGCATGTTCTTCGACCACGAGCCCGAACACGGCGACGACACGACGCTGCGGGCCGCCACCGCCTGGGGTGCCGAGAAGGTGCGCGGTTCCTGGTACGGAGGCGGAAGCCGGTGGACGGCGATCCGGCAGATCCTCGCCGTCAACCACGTCCTCGGCGGTGAGCCGGCGTTCGGCCCGGCCACGCCGTCGAAGGTCCCCTTCACTCCCGTGGACGGCTGGCAGCGCGACGAGTTCACGGTGCCCGGCGAATCCCTCACCTGGACCTCCCTCCTCGACAAGCTGCCCGAACTGGCCTATCGGGCCGCCTCGGAGGTCACCTCCGCCGAGCACCGCGCCGGGCTCCTCGTCCTGCTGGACGCGATCGCCGCGGGCCCGCTGGCCGACCCGGCGGGCACGGTCCGGCGGGTGGAGCTCGTCGAGCCGCTCGACGCGGCGACCCCCGGGCGGACGGGACGCCCCGAGGCCGTGCACCGCCTCGGCCAGGTGCTCCGCAAGGGCTCCCGCACCGTCGTGGTCCTGGCCAACCACGGCCGCAACTCCCGGGACGACGCAGCCCGCTGGCTCGCCCTGGACCACGATCCGACCGGAGCCTTCGGACCGGTCCCCGGCTTCACCCTCGACCGCGAACACGTCTACCGGCAGGGCATCGCCCGTGAACGGCTCACCCGGCTCACCGCCCTGGTTCGGGACAAGGGCCCGGCGCCCTGGCGCCCGGAAGCCGCCGAGGCGTTCCACGCGGCCACCGGCATCGGCCCCCTCCAGGCCACCGCGCTGCTGTCGGCGGCCGTCGAGGAACCCGGCACGGACGCGCTGACCCTCCTCGGCGCGAAGACCCGCGCCTTCGAGACCGCCCAGGCCCGGCTGGACGCCCTGCCCCGCGACGAACGGCACACCGTGCTCCGCGCACTGCTGCCGGCGGACCCCGCCGAACTGTGGTCGGCGGGACCCGACGTTCGTGGCGCCGCCGAGACGTGGAAGGAACTCCTGGGCTCCCTCGTCCGCGTCCCCGAGGAACTGGACCTCGACCTCAGCGGCGCCACGGCCGCCTCCGTCGACCTGATCCTCAACGCGGGCACCCGCAGCTGGCTCGCCCACGGCACCCCCGTACCGAACGGCAGCGCCCGCCCGGCCCTCCACCGGGTCAGCGCGCGCGGTGCTGTCGCGAACGCCCTGACCGCCCTGCGGACCCTCGCGTACACCCTGCCGCACGGGCACCCCCTGCGGGCCCATCTGCCCGTCGGCCTCGCGGCCCTGCGCAGCCGTCTCGCCGATCCCGGGCTGGTGCTGGACCTCGGTCTGGACTGGACCGAGTCGGGGACCTCGCTCGGCACCGCGATCCGCGCCGCCCACGCACTCCCCGAATCCGGCGGCGCCGAGGCCGACGGACTGGTCCGGGCCGGCACAGCGCTGCTCCTCGCTCCCGGATACGGTGACAGCGAGAGGCTGCTGATCCGCCCGGCGGGACTGGAGGGCTCCGACGATCCGGTGTTCGGCCTGGTCGAGGGCACCGTGGGCCCCCACCGCACCGGCGACCTCCTCGCCCTGCGCGCCCTGCTGGGCCCGGAGACCGACGCCCTGGCCTCGGCGGGCGCCCCCGAGGGCTCCGCGCACCACCCGGCCCAGGACCCGACGCGTACGGTGCCGGAACTGGTGGCCGAGGCGGCCGACGCCCTCGCCCTGAGCGCGGACGCCGCCGCCCTCTATCTGATGCTTCTCGCCCTGCCCGACCCCACGGACCGCAACTGCGTCCGCTGGACCGAGTGGAAGCCGGCCCGGATCAAGAAGGCCCGCGCGGAACTCGCCGCCACCGACCTTGTCGTGGAGGCGAAGCGCTCCCGCGCCGGCCGCACCCTGTTCCTTCCCTGCGGCTGGCTCGAACGCGGCACCCCCGGGCTGCCGCTGGAGACCTGGAAGGAAGGCCTGTACGCCGTGGCGGGGTCCGCCCGGACCCTGCCCCACATCCCCGTCCCCGCGCTGTACGAAGCCGCCTGGGCACGGGTCCGGGGCGGCGACGCCCCCGCCTTCGAAGAACTGAACACCCGCGCCACCCGGAAGGGCCGCCGCCGATGACGAACGACACCACGACCACCCCCGACAGCACCACGCCGGACAGCACCCTCGCGGGAGGCGTCCCGGGGCAGGCGGCGACGCCCGGCCACGGACCGCGGCAGATCACCCTGCCCGAGGACCGGTACGCCACCGAGCTGGCCTTCCTCGCCGCGCACGACTCCGGCCCGCGCCCGCCCGGCTGGCTGCTCACCCCCGCGCCGTGGTCACCTTCGTGATGGGCAGCGCGGGCGACGCCCTGAGCCTCCCGAAGGGAGCCCGGCCCGGCCCCGGAGTGCCGCGTCGTCTGGTGATCGAGCAGAAGTTCGTCGGCGAACGCGCCCTGGTGGAACGATGTGTGGTCACCCTCGCCGGGGAACGCGGCCTCCTCCTCGTCGGCGAACCGGGCACCGCCAAGTCCATGCTCTCCGAGCTGCTGTCTGCGGCCGTCTGCGGGACCAGCGCGCTCACCGTGCAGGGCACCGCGGGCACCACCGAGGACCAGCTCAAGTACGGCTGGAACTACGCGCTGCTGCTCGCCCAGGGACCCACCGAGCAGGCCCTGGTGCCGTCCCCGGTCCTCGCGGCCATGACCCGGGGCGCCGTCGCCCGCGTCGAGGAGGTCACCCGCTGTCTGCCGGAGGTCCAGGACGCCCTCGTGTCCCTGCTCTCCGAGCGACGGATCGCGGTGCCCGAACTGGCGGGCGGCGACGGCGCCCAGGTGCACGCGGCCCCCGGCTTCACCCTCATCGCCACCGCCAACCTCCGGGACAAGGGAGTCTCGGAGATGTCCGCGGCGCTGAAGCGGCGCTTCAACTTCGAGACCGTGGGCCCCATCGGTGACGTGGACGCCGAGACCGCGCTCGTCCGGCGCCAGTCACGGGCTGCCGTCGAACGCGTGGGCGCCGCCTACCAGGTGGACGACGCGGTCCTCGAAGCCCTCGTCACCGCCTTCCGCGACCTGCGCGACGGCCGCTCGGTGGAGGGCTGGGAGGTCGAACGCCCCTCCACGGTGATGAGTACGGCGGAGGCCGTCTCCGTCGCGGGCTCCCTGGGCCTGGCCGCCGCCTACTTCCCCGGCGACCGGGACGTGCTCTCCCTGCTGCCCGGGCATCTGCTCGGCGTCGTCCGCAAGGACGACCCCGCCGACGCGGCACGCCTGCTGGGGTACTGGGACGGGCCGGTGCGCAGGCGCGCGGAGCAGGGTTCGGCCACCTGGCGTGCGCTGTGGGACCTGCGCTCGGTGCTGGAGAGCTGACGGATGAACGAGTCGACCATGCGCGGGACGGAGACGGGGACGGGGACGACGGCGGGGGCCGGCGCCTCCGCCGAGGCGCCGGCCCCCGCCGACGGCGTGCCCGCCGGTGCTTCCCCGCCCGCCGTGGCCCCCGGGCGGGATCCGGCGGGCGGACCGGCCACCGCGGAAGCAGCGGTGGCGGCCCTCGCGGCGGCCGGCCCCGGGGCGCCGTTCCTGATCGGGGTGCGTCACCACGCGCCCTCGCTGGCGGCCGCCCTGCCCGCCCTGCTGGACGCGGCGGACCCCGACGTCCTCCTCGTCGAACTGCCCGCCGAGTTCCAGCCCTGGCTGGGCTGGCTCGCCCACGAGGAGACCGCGGCCCCGGTGGCGCTCGCCGCCGTGCCCACCCCCGGGCCGGGAGCCGGCCCGGAAGGTGAACGGGGCCCGGCCTTCTACCCGTTCGCGGACTTCTCGCCCGAACTGGTCGCACTGCGCTGGGCGGCGAGGAACGGTGTCCCGGCCGTGGCCTGCGATCTGCCGCTGGCCGACCGGGCGTGGGCGGAGGGCCGCGACGGAGCCCCCGCCCCCGTTCCCGGCGCCGCCTCGGCACCCGTGCCGGGGGAGGGGCACGGGCTGTCCGCCGCGCTCCGGTCCCGGCTCACCGGCCGGGAGGGCGACGACCTGTGGGACCGCCTGGTGGAGGCCCAGGCGCCCGGCTCGACACCCGAGGCGCTCCGCCGTGCCGCCCTGCTCACCGGCTGGGCGCTGCGTCACGAGGCCGAGGCGCGGGGCGGGGTGCACGGCACGGACCTGGTGCGCGAGGCCTGCATGCGCGGACATGTCGCGGAGGCACTGGCGAACGGACGGCGGCCCGCCGTGGTGGTGGGCGCCTTCCACACGCCGGCGCTGCTGCGGTCGGCGACGGGGGCGGACGGGTCCGCCCGCACTGCCGTTGCCGCCGCCGAGGAGGCGGGATCGTCGGGCCCGTCCTCCGCGCCGGGGCCGAGCGCGGTCGGGCATGCCGACGGCACTCCCGGGGCGGCAGCGTGCACGGTCTCCCTGATCCCGTACACGTACCCGCTGCTCGACTCCCGCTCCGGCTACCCGGCCGGCATCCGGGACCCGGAGTGGCAGCACACCGTCCTGGAGGCCGCCGGGGACCCGGCGGCGGTGTACGAAGCGCTGGTCCGCACCGCCGTACGTCTCTGCGCCACCCTGCGGGAGCAGGGCCACCCCTACGGCCCGGCGGACGGCCGGGAGATCGTCCGGGTCGCCGGTGACTTGGCCCGGCTGCGCGATCTGCCGGCGCCGGGCCGCGGTGAACTCCTGGAAGCCGTCCAGACGGTGCTGGGTCGCGGCGAGACCTACGGCACGGGCCGCGCCGTCGCCCAGGCCCTCGAACGCGTGCTCGTCGGGGCCCGCACCGGACGGCCCGCACCCGCCGCTCCGCGCAGCGGACTGAGCCCCGCCGTCGAGGCCGAGACCGCGGCGCTCGCGCTCCCCGGGCCGCGGGACGCGCACGAGAAGGCACCGCGCGACCTCCGGCTCGACCCGGCGCGCTCCGCCCTGGACCGCCGCCGCGAACTCCTGCTGCGCAGGCTGACGGTGTGCGGCATCCCCTACGCGCAGGAGCAGGAGGTGACGGGCGCGGCGGGTGCTGAAGGACTGACGACACGCTGGCGGGTGCGGTGGACCCCGGCGACGGCAGCGATGCTCACGGTGGCCGGGGCCCGTGGCGTCACCCCGGCCCAGGCTGCCGAGGGCGTGTTGCGGCAGCGCCACGCGGCCGAGCGTGCGGCGGGCGGTCCGACGGCCGCCCAGGTTGTCCGCGGCCTCGCGGAGGCCGCCGCGTGCGGGCTGCCCGCACCGGCCGACGAACGGCTGACCGAACTGGCGGCCGTGCTCCCCGCGAGCGGCACTCTTCCCGAACTCCTCGCCGGGCTCGACCTGCTGGACCGCATCGACGCGGGCCATCTGCCGGGCCTGACCGAGCCGGACGGCCCCGAAGTCCGGCCCGACGGCCCCGAAGTGCCGTCCGAGGCTTCCGGCGAGCCGTCAGGCGGCCCCGAAGCCGACACCACCAGGGGCGCCCGCACCGCGCACGCGGCGGAACTGCTGACCGCTGCCGCGGTGCGCCAGGTCGAGGGACTGACCGGCTCCGAGAAGCCCGAAGACGCCCGCGCCCTGCTCGAACTGGCCCAGCGGGCCGACCGGCTGGGCGGCATCCGGCTCACCGACGCCCTCACCCGGCTGGCCGCCGACGGCGCCCCGCTGATCGCCGCGGCGGCCGGAGCGGTCAGGGTGCTCACCGGCCACGAGGAGGCCGAGGCCTTCGGGGAACGCGTCGCCTCCTGGGTGGACGGAGCCGTGGACAGCGCCTCCCGGGCCACGCTCACCGCCCGGCTCTCCGGCGTGCTGACGGTCGCGGGCCCGCTCCTGACCGTCGGTGCCGGCGCCCTGGACCCGTTGCTGGACCGGGTCGTCGAGCTGGACGACTCCGCGTTCCTGTCCCGCCTGCCGGCCCTTCGCGGTGGCTTCGACACCCTGAGCCCGGCCGCCCGGGACCGTCTGCTGGGCACCGTCGAGGAGCGGCTGGGCGAACGGGTGGACGGCCTCGACGCCGACGATCCGGCGGAACTGGCCCGCCGTACGGCCGCCGACCTCGCTGCCCGGGAGCTGCTGATCGGACTCGGCCTACCCGTCCGGCCGTCGCCGCACGACGGCCGTGTGCCACCGCCGTCGGACGACTCCGCCGCAGCCCCCGCGACCGCGCCTCTCACGGCCGTCACCCCCGCAGGCGCACCCCGGGCCGAGGCGACCTCGACCGGGACGGCTCCCGTAACGGCACCTATCACCGAGGGGCCACCTTCCACGGCGCCCATCGCCGAGGCGCCCCCTGCCACGGCACCTATCACCGAGGCGACCCCTTCCACGGCGCCCTCCACCGAGGCGACCCTTCAGGCTCCCGCCCGTACCCTCGCACCCGCCGACCGATGGCGGCTCATGCTCGGCCGGAGCTCCGACCGGCTGCCGTCCGGCGCCGCGCGTCTGGCGACCGCGCTGGACGAGCTCTACGGCGCGGGATACGGCGAGGGTTCCCGTGGCGGCCTCCCCGGCCGCGGCGGCTCCGGGGCGGGCGGCGGCCGGGAGCCGTCGTTCCCCGGTGTCCGCGAGTGGTCCGAGGAATTGGCCGCGCTGTTCGGCCCCGGTGTCCGCGAAGAGGTCCTCGCCGCCGCGGCCGTGACGGGGCGGCAGGACGTCCTGGCCGAACTCGACCCGGCGGCCGCCACCCCTCCGTGGAGCTGCTCCGGACGATCCTGCAGTACGCCGGCGGCCTTCCCGAGGCCCGCCTCGCGGCGCTCCGACCGCTGGTGCGTCGCCTGGTCGAGGAACTGACCCGGCAGCTCGCCACCCGGCTGCGCCCCGCGCTGACCGGCGCGGTGACGGCCCGGCCCACCCGCCGCCCCGGCGGCCGGCTCGACCTGCCGCGCACCCTGCACGCCAATCTGGCCACCGCCCGCCGGACGGCCGACGGCACGATCCAGGTGATCCCCGAGAAGCCCGTCTTCCGCAGCCGTGCCCGCCGGTCGGCCGACTGGCGGCTGATCCTGGTCACCGACGTCTCCGGATCCATGGAGGCCTCCACGATCTGGTCCGCGCTGACTGCCTCCGTGCTCGCCGGGGTGCCGACCCTGAGCACCCACTTCCTGGCGTTCTCCACCGAAGTCGTCGACCTCACCGGCCATGTACGCGATCCCCTCTCCCTCCTGCTGGAAGTGAGCGTGGGCGGCGGAACGCACATCGCCGCCGGACTCCGGCACGCCCGCGGCCTGATCGAGGTGCCCTCGCGCACCCTCGTCGTCGTCATCAGCGACTTCGAGGAGGGAGGGCCGCTCGCCGGACTGCTGGCCGAGGTGCGGGCGCTGGTGAACACCGGCTGCCACGTCCTCGGGTGCGCGAGCCTCGACGACGCCGGCCGGCCCCGGTACTCGACGGGCGTCGCCGGGCAGCTCGTGGCCGCCGGGCTGCCCGTGGCGGCCCTCAGCCCACTCGAACTGGCCCGCTGGATAGGGGAGAAGACCGCATGAACGTCGCTCAGTTGCCGTCCGTCGCACCTGAGGTCACGGCCACGCTCGTAGAAGGCCTCTCGCCCCGGCTGCGCAAGCGGCTGGATGCGGCGGTCACCAAGCTCGCCGCCCGCCCGACGCACCGCGACGGGGACACCACGACGATCGAGGTCGACGACGAGACCGAGCTGCGCCTGCACGCCCCGGGCGGGGTGGTGGCGAAGGTGGAGGACATCACCTGCGGCTGCCTCCTGGCCCCGGCCTGCGTCCACCGGGCCGCGGCGGCCTGCGCCGCCCCCGCCGCCGACCTGGCGCCGGAGCCCGCAGAACAGACCTCCCCGCAAGCCCCGGGACCGGGCTCGGCGGCGGCCCCGGCCGCCGCGCTCGGCCCCGACGCCGCCCGTGCCCTCGGCCTCAACGTCGCCCCCGCCTCCGGCCCCGACCCCGGCACCGGCGTGGTCGCCAACGCAGCCTCCGGCCCCGGCGTGGCCGCCAACGCAGCCTCCGGCCCCGGCACCGCACCCGCTCCCGGGCCCGCCAACGCAGCCCCCGACCTCGTACCTGACGTGGTCTCCGCGCCGGAGACGGCGAGCCCGGACCAGCGTGCCGCCGCCGACGTCCTCTGGTCGGCGGGCGCCGCCGTGCTGGAGGCCGGGGTCGACGGGGCCGGGGCCGTCACCCAGTCGGCCCTCCTGCGCGCCGCGCACACCGCCCGGCTCCGGCACCTGCCCCGTGCCGCCGGCGCCGCGCTCTCCGTCGTCACGCTGCTGCGCGCGGCCCGCACCGGGGTCCCGTCGTACCGCACCGCCGACCTCGTCACCGCCCTGGCCGAACTCCTCGGCACCGCCCACCGTGTGGGGACGGCGTCCGGGGCGGAGCTGGCCGCCGTCAGAGGCCGGGTGCGCCGGCCGTACAGCCCGGACGGCTCGCTGCGCCTGTACGGCCTGTTCACCGAACCCGTGGTCACCGACTCGGGGCACGGCGGCGTCCGCACCTGGGTCGCCGGAGCCGACGGCCGCCTCTTCACCGTCGGTGATGTGGCGCCCGGCGGCGTGGGGCGGGCCCTCGGCGTGGCCGACCGGGCCGTGCGCCTGGGGGACAGCGCCCTCACCCACCGGGAGCTGGGCCGCGCCGGTCTCGCCGTCTCGGGCGCGACGGTCTCGCCGGACGGCAGACTGGGCGCGGGCAAGGCCGTCAAGGCCGTCACCGCCCGGGGTGCGGCGTGGACGGAGCCGCCGCTCGCCGCCCTGTGGGAGACACCACCGGCCGAACAGGCCGCCCGCGCCCTGCGGTCCACCTCCCGCTACGCGGACCCGGACGGCGACGGCAGCGATCTGCTCTTCCTGGACATCGAACTTCTCGGCGCGGTGAGGGAACCGGGCGGCGTGTGCCTGCTCGCGCAGTGCGAGGGAGGCGTTCGGGTCCGGCTCACCGTCGCCGACGACGACCCCGCGCTGGCCCACCGCGACAACCTGGCCCTGCTGGCCGCCGCGCCGGGGACCCGGCTGAGGATCATCGGCCGCCTGGTTCCCGCCACCCACCCCCGGCTCACCCTCCTCGCGTGCTCGCACCCCACCGGCGCGGGCACGGTCGACCTCGGCCTCGACCGGCTGCGCCGCGCCGACCTCCCGGACCCGTCCGCCCCCGCGCACTTCGCCCCGCCGCAGCCCGCGGGCCCCGGCGGGCCTTCGCCGCTGTACCTCCTGGAGCGCCGGGTGGAACAGACGGTTCCGGCGGGCCGTGCCGCCCTCGGCCTGCTGGGCGACGTCACCGCCGAGACCCGCCGGATCCGCCGCGGGGGTCTCCCCACGGCCGCCGCACTGCTCACCGCCCTGTGCGCCTCGGCCGGCCGGCGTGATCGCGATCTCTTCGGCCGTCTGCTCCCCGCCGACACCGACGGCTTCGCCGGGTACTGGCTGGCGGCCGCCCGCTACACGGCCGCCGTGTCCGAATCGCTGTGCGCGGCAGCCTGGAACCCGACGGACGAGGACCCGGCCGTAGCTCCGCCCGTCCCGGCCCACGACGTGGCAGGGTGAGGCGTGGACCGCCCGAGAGCGGGCGGTGCACCCCGCCGATCGGCTTCGGTCGGGCGCGGCGCACCCGCCCCACGCGTGCATCGGTTCACCGCGGTCTCAGCTCGCGACTTCGGGCCCGGTTCTCCGCGACGTTGCGCGTCTTCTTCCGGCGGCCCGCCTCGGCGAGCAGGGCGAGTACCGCCGGCGACCTCGACCCCTCGGCGAGGGTGCGCTGCATCCAGTCGGTGACCTCCGCCAACTCGGCCGTCGTCGGCACGTGACCGTCCTGGAGGGACAGGTAGAACAGCCAGTCGCGGATACGGCGGCGGATGAACTCGCGGTGCCCTTCCCCTGCGAGCCCGTCGATCTCCGGCAGGATTCCGGATGCCCACTCCCGGAACTCGGCAGGTCCGTCCGTCCTCATCGCGATCTCGTCCACGAGGGCGACCACCGCCGACTTGGCGACCATCTCGACGGGGTCGCGAAGAAGGGTGGCCACGATCGCCCGGTCCCGGTCACGGCTCGGCGAGGAAGCGGTCACCGACACGATGCGTCGGTAGGCGGACCATCGAACGTGTTCGTCCGCGATCGCGTCGTCGACGTCCACGCCGAGGATGCCGGCCGCCGCGAGCAGCTCGGCCACGTCGGCATGCAAGGTCATCGCTTCACCCCTCCCGGACAGCCTGTCCATCATGCATCGGCATCGACTGACACGTCGGAAGCCTGGGCGGCGACGTCCGGGCGAGCCGGATCGCGCCCGCCTGCCACCCCTCGGAACGTCCGGGCCGGGCTCGCCCGCCCCGGAAGCAACCGACGTCCGACATCCGGCCGCGTCCCGGGAGCGCACCGCAGGGACCCCGGGTAACGTCGGACGCGGCTGAGGAAGGTGTGGCCATGACGCAGGATCGCGGGGAGCAGACGTTTCAGCGGATCGTCCAGGCCGCCGGAATCGTGATCGACCGGGACGGCTACGGCGGTGCCTCGACCCCGGCGATCCTCCGGCTGGCCAACGTCTCCCGCAGCGGCTTCTACCACCATTTCGCGTCGAAGCAGGACCTCGGCGACGAGATCCTGGCCCGCCAGCACACGTACTTCCAGCAGGTCTCCGAGCAGATGGCGGCGGGCCCGGCCCCCGAGCTCTGGCTCCAGGCCCTGGTGGACATCAGCCACCACTACACCGCAGGCCTCCTGGAGGACCCCGTTCTGCGGGCCGCCGTGCGCCTGTCGATCGAGCCGGGCCCTTACCAGACCGCCGAGAGCTACGCGGGTTCGCTCGGAGCCGTCACCGCCGCTCTCGAATCCGCGCGCGAAGCCGAGGAGCTCCAGGATCACGTCGAGCCCGTGGAGACCGCGCGGACACTCGTCGGCTGCTACAGCGGCGTACAGATGCTGTCCCTCGCCCTGGCCGAGCGGGACGCACTGCACCAGCAGGTCAGCGCCATGTGGTCCCTCGTCATGCCCGGCATCGCCCGTCCGGAGGTCTTCGCCCGCCTGCGTCTGGGGCCGCCGCGCTCCATGGGTACGTCCCCGCCGCGCTGAGACGGCGGCGCGGCGAGACCCTAGCCCGCCCAGTGGGGCGGGCGCTCCAGGGTCCCGGGGACCTTCGTGCGGGCGTCGCCCCGCGCGGCGTTCAGCTGGGGCTGGGTGAGAAACAGCGCGCCACGCAGGTCCGCTCCGCACAGGTTGGTGTCCCTCAGGTCCGCGCCGATCAGATCGGCGTCGCGCAGATCGGAGCCGGACAGGTCGGCCGCGATGAGGAGGGCACCGCGCAGGCTGGCGCCGCGCAGCTTCGCACCGCGCAGCCGGGAGCCCATGAGATGGGCGCCCCGGTGGTTCTTCTTGCGCCCCGGGACCGCCGCCCGGGCCAGCTCGCTGGCCCGCAGGAGCAGCGGGTTCACCTCACCGCGGAGCGCGTCCGTGTCGACGGCGAGCAGCGTCTCGGCCGTGTCGCCCGTGAGGGCGTTCAGCCGCTCGTACGCGCGGCGCAGATCGCCGTGCACGGGGCCGGCCGCGGGCAGGTCCAAGGCCTGCGCGACGTACTTCAGAAGCTCATGGAGCTGCCGCACGACGGGGAACACCTCGTACATAGCGCGGGCCGAATCCGGCTCCTCGCGCCAGCTGACGCCCTTGAAGGTGACCTGGGAGACCTTCTGGCCCGCCCCGAAGCAGTCGAACACCGTGCAGCCGTTGTACCCCTGGTCACGCAGCCGCTGGTGGATGCCGCAGCGGAAGTCCTCCTGGAGGTTCCCGCAGGGCGTGCCGGCGGACTTGTCCACCGGGAAGTCCGACGAGCGCGAGAAGGGCAGCGCCACGCAGCACAGCCCGAAGCAGTTCCCGCAATCGGCCTGCAGGCCGGGCTGGGCGGCGTACGAGGTGCGCTCGGACAAGACGTGACTCCTGGGGCGTGCGGGACGGCCGGCGGTGTGCCGGCGGCTGTACGCCCCATTGTCCCGCGTGCGCCGAACGCGGCGTGCCAGGAGGCCGGTCAGCCCTCCGGACGCAGGAGACCGCGCTCGTAGGCCTTCACCAGCCGCTGCGGCACCTGGTGGACGGTCCCGTCGATCGTGACGGGGACGAGCTGAGGTGTCGTCGCCTTCCACTGGGCGCGACGGTGACGGGTGTTGCTGCGGGACATCTTGCGCTTGGGGACTGCCATGAGGGACCACCTTTGTCGTTGACCTCGAAGAACGCTATATGAAAACGATAGTCAACACCAAGTCGCCCCCGGGTTGTCGATCTGCCGCCGTCGAGCGGGTCCCGGGCCGTCAGCGAGGCCCAGCTGCGGGTGCTGCGCCGCCGCCCGCCCGTCCCGCGCCTCACCGCCACCGCCACGGGCACGGGCGGCACGCCACCGCCTTGCCGGCCGCCCGATCCGAACCCTGCGCCGGGCCGCCGCTGAGCGTCAGGCCCGGTCCCGTCGGGGACGCGGCGGCGGACCGTATGCCTCGACCAGCGCGTTGCGCACGGCGAGCCGCCCCGCGTGGCGGAACGCCAGGGGGTGGGAGTCCACCTCGTGCACCTTGATGGACCGCAGGACGACCGTGACGGCCACGGTCGTTCGGGGCTCCAGGGCCGCCAGCTCCTCGCGGACGCCGGAGCCGAACGCCTCGTGCAGTTCAAAGACCTCATCGGCCGACCAGCCCGGCACCGCGCGCGTGTCCGCCACCTCGAACTCCACGCCCTGCTCCCGGGGTTCGAAGTCCGACACGGTGATGGCGACGGACGACGGGCAGCCCGCCTGCCGGACGTACGCGGCCCGGACACCGCGCAGGGGTCGGGGAGGGAAGGTCCTCGGCTCGGTGGTCATACGTCCACGCTAACGGCGCGCCGACGGCCTCCCCGCGGAATTTCCGCGGGGAGGCCGTCCGTTCGTGTGTCAGGCGTCCCGGCGCAGCTCCAGCGTGCAGCACTTGACACTGCCGCCCGCCTTGAGCAGCTCCGACAGGTCCACCCCGATCGGGTGGAACCCGCGCTCACGCAACTGTGCCGCCAGCTCCGTGGCGTTCTGCGGCAGGACCACGTTGTACCCGTCCGACGTCGCGTTCAGCCCGAACACCTCGGCGTCGGCGGGAGTGGCGAGGAGGGCGTCGGGGAACAGCCGCTCCAGTACGGCCCGGCTGCCGGGGGAGAAGGCCGCCGGGTAGTAGGCGACCGTCTTGTCGTCGAGCACGGTCAGGGCGGTGTCCAGATGGTAGTAGTCGGGATCGACCAGGGTCAGCCCGATCACCGGGCGTCCGAAGTACTCCTGTGCCTCGTCGTGCGAGCGGGGGTCGCTGCGGAAGCCGGTGCCCGCCAGCAGCCAGTCGCCCGCCAGGAGATAGTCGCCCTCCCCCTCGTTGACGAAGGCGGCCGTGCGCAGCTCCGGAAAGCCGTTGTCGCGCAGCCAGTTGTGGTAGGCGGGGCCCTCGGCGATCCGCTCGGCGTCGCGGAACCGGGCTACCAGGGCCCGCCCGTCGACGACCGTGGCGCCGTTGGCCGCGAAGACCATGTCGGGAAGGGAGGGGACGGGCTCGATCGTGTCGACGGTGTGCCCGAGGCTCAGGTAGACCTCGCGCAGCCGCTCCCACTGGGCGATGGCCAGCGGAGTGTCGACGGGCTTCGCCGGGTCCATCCACGGGTTGATGGAGTAGACCACGTCGAAGTAGGTGGGCCGGCACATGAGGTAGTGCCGGGCACGTGCGGTACGCATATGGGGTAGGTCCCGATCGTCAGGGGCGGCCGGTGAGATATCCGCCCATCGAGGTGAAGTACTCGGTCGCGGGCAGCTCGCGGCCGTCTTCGGTCCGTACGCGGGTGATCGCCAGGCCGTGGTTGCGGCCGGTGCGGGCGTCGGCTCCGGCGACGATCACGACACCGTCGCCCTCGCGGTAGAACACGCGGCCCGGGGTGCCGCCGTAGCGGCCCTCGGACACGACGGCCGAGACGACCTCGATCCGCCGCCCCCGGTGGTACGTGAAGGCGGCCGGGTACGGGGCCGACTGGGCGCGGACCAGGCGCTCCAGGTCCTCGGCCGGCCAGTTCCAGTCGATGCGGATGTCCTCCTCGGCGCGCTTGTGGAAGAAGCTCGCCTTCGACCGGTCCTGGGGGTGAACTCCTGCTGCCCGGAGGCGATCAGCCCGAGGGCCTCGACCGTGACCGGCGCGATCAGATCGACCGTGCGGTGGAAGAGATCGGTCGCGGTGTCCGTCGGTCCCACGGGCACCGCCCGCTGGACGACGATGTCACCGGCGTCCAGCTCCTCGTCCATCAGGTGGGCCGTGACGCCGACCTCCGGCTCGCCGTTGATGAGTGCCCAGATCAGCGGCGAGAAGCCCGCGTAGGCGGGCAGCAGCGAGTCATGGATGTTGAGCGTGCCGTGGACCGGCAGGGTGAAGATCTCCGGCGGCATCCACGTCCGCCAGTTGTTGGCCACGATGATGTCCGGGGCCACTTCCCGCAGCTGGTCCACGAGTTCGCCGTCCGGCCGGTTGCGGATGATCACGGGGACGCCGTGCTTCTCCGCGAGGTCGGCGACCGAGTCGCTCCAGATCTTCTCGTAGGCGTGCTCGCTCTTGGGATGAGTCACGACGGTCACCACGTCGTGCTCGGAGTCCAGCAGGGCTTGCAGGGTGCGATGGCCCCAGGTCTGGTATCCGAACATGACGACCCGCATGAAGGTGCCTCCTTGGAAAGCGGTGACCGGCGCTTCAGTAAAGCAAGGCTTACCTAAGATCACAACGGCCCATGATTCACAGGAAGGTTGACAGCCGATGACGGCTGGAAACACACCCTGTCGTCGACAGGGAGAGGCGGCCGGGTTAACTTGACCCGGCCCGCTCTCCGGCCGCGCGCCGTGGGTCCGAACGCGACGGGGAGGGACCTCCCATGCTCTGTACGAGGCTGACGAACGCGCGCTTCCTCACGATGGACCCCCGCCACCCCGTCGCCCACGACCTGGGGATCTGGCATGGCCGGATCGTCGGCGTGGACGACGCCGTGGCCTCCCTGCCCGCCCGCGAGACCGTCGACCTGGGCGGGGCGACCGTACTGCCCGGCTTCATCGACAGTCATGTCCACCTCGCCTGGGCCGGGTTGAAGGCCGGCACCCCGAGCGTCGCCCCGTGCGAACGGGCCGAGGACATCCTCGCCGTGGTGGACGCGGCGGCCCGCCGCCCCGCCCCTCCCGGCGCCTGGGTGGACGTGGCCGGATATGACCAGCGGGCCCTGGGCCGGCACCTGACCGCCGCCGAACTGGACCGCGTCAGCCACGGCCGCAGAATCCTCCTGATGCACGACTCCGGGCACGCCTGTGTGGTCAACACCGCGGTGCTGGACCTGCTGCCCGACGGGACCCCGCACGAGGACGGCTTCCTCGCCGAGAGCGCCATGACCACCGCCCGCCGGCTGCGCCTCCCGTACTCCCAGGAGGAGCTGGCCGACGCGATCGAGCTGGCCGCCCGCGCCTGCCTGGACGAAGGGATCACCGCCTGCGCGGAGGCGGGCATCGGCGGCGGACTTCTCGGCCACAGTCCCGTCGAACTGGGCGCCTACCAACTGCTCCGGGACCGCGGCCGACTGCCTCTGCGGATCCAGCTCATGGCCTCCGGCGACACCCTGCGCCCCCGCGCAGCACACCCCGACGACGGGTTCACCCAGGCGCTGGACCTCGGCCTGCGCACCGGACTCGGCGACGACTGGCTGTCGCTCGGCGCGCTCAAGATCTACACCGACGGCGGGATGATGGCCCGTACGGCGGCGCTCACCTCCCCGTACGAGGGGACGAGCGACAACGTCGGCCGCTTCCAGGACGACCCGGAACGTCTCACCGCCCTCATCGTCGACGGCCACCTCGCCGGCTGGCAGCTCGCCGTCCACGCCATCGGCGACCGCGCCGCCGACCTCGCCCTGGACGCCCTGGAACGGGCCCAGAAGCTGAGGCCCCGCCCGGACGCGCGCCACCGCATCGAACACGCCGGCCTGATCCGCCCCGACCAGCTGCCCCGGTTCGCCGCGCTGGGTGTGAGCGCGGTGGTCCAGCCCAACTTCCTGCGCTACTTCGGCGACGACTACGCGACCGTGATGGGACCGGAGCGGGCCGGCTGGATGTACCGGGGGAGGGGCTTCCTGGACCACGGCGTCCCACTCGTCGGCAGCTCGGACCGCCCCGTCACGGACGGCGCACCCCTGCGCGCGATCCAGTTCATGGTCGAACGCGCCTCCACCTCGGGCCGTCTCGTCGGCCCGGACGAGGCCGTCACCGTCGACGAGGCGCTGCGGGCCTACACGGTCGCCGGAGCCCACGCCTGCCGCTGGGAGGACACGGCGGGCGCCCTCGCACCGGGGATGCGTGCCGACCTGGTGGTGCTGGGCGACGACCCGCACCGCGTGGACCCCTCCCGGATCGGGGACATCGAGATCGTCCGGACCTTCGTGGACGGCCGGGACGCCCGCGCCGAGGGCTGACGGCTACGCTCGACGCCATGCGCAGGCGCGACTGGTGCACCGTCCGGGTCGACGCCGACGCGCTGCGCACCCTGGGTCTGCACCCGGATCAGCCCACCTCGGTGATCACCGCGCCCGCCCCGCCGCCCTGGTGGCACGCCGCCGCCGAGCGCAACGCCGAGCGGCGAACCGGGGGCTGACGGCCCTTCCGCCCGCAGGGCCCCCCAACTCGGCTCGCACCGAGGTCCATTGAGGCCCAGCGGTCGGTCGAATCGTGTCGCCCCGCGAGTGGGCGGCAGAACAATACCTTGCCCTTTTCGTGTTATTTAGGGCGAATCGGGGCATTGGCCCGTAGGTTGGGGAGAAACGCCACCCGGGTGGCGTCCTGTGTCCCCGGCCCACCACCGGCGGGGGACCGGGCGGCAGGTCAGGAACGAGGAAAGGCAGGGCAGGTGAACGTGCTGGGGATCATCGCCTCCGGTGTGGCCGCGCTGTTCATCACGGTCGCACTCGCCAAGAGTGCCCGCCGCGTGGCGCTCCGCCCCCACGTCCCGGACGAACCGGGAGGGCGCGCGCCACGGGCCGAGGCACTGCGCAGGACCGGGGGTGCGACGGCCGTGCTCGGTGTCGGCACGGCGACCGGCGTGGCCCTGTGGCTCGGTGCGGCGGACGACGCCGCGGGCTCCGTCGGAGGGCTGCTCGCCGGGGCCGGGATCGTGGCGGCCCTCGGCCTCGTCCACGATCTGAAGCCGCTGTGGCCCGCCCTGCGCCTCGGCGCCCAGATCGCCGCCGCGATCCTCGTCGTCTGCCTGGCCGGACTCTCGCCGGCGGCGGGCGTCCTGGCCGCGCTCTGGATCGTCCTCGTCACCCGTGCCTTCGCCCTGCTCGACCACGCCGACGGGCTGCTCACCGCCGTCGGACTGGTCACCGCCGCCGGACTGCTCGCGTGCGGCCTCCTCGGCGGTGACCCCGCTCTCGCGCTGCTGCCGACGACCCTGGTGGCGGGTCTCGCCGGCTTCCTGCTCCACACCTGGCACCCCGCACGCCTCCGGCTCGGCGCGGCCGGTGCGCAGTTCACCGGATTCGCCCTGGCCGCCTCCGGCGCGCTGATCCTTGCGGCCGCCCCGTCGGGCCGCGCCGCGTGGGCCGCGCTCCCGTCCCTGGCCACGGTGGCCATCGCCGACAGCGCCCTGGTCCTGATCTCCCGCCGCCGCGCGGCACGTTCCCCGCTGCGTGACACGGACGACCACATCGCGCACCGCCTGCGCCGGGTCCGGATCACCGTGCCGGGCGCCGCGGTCCTGACCGCGCTGTGGGCGGCGGTGCCCGTGGCGACCGGGACCCTGGTGTACGCGGAGCTGCTGCACCCCGCGTTCCTCCTCCTGCCCCTCGCGGGGACGGCGGCGGCCGTGTTCGCGCTGCTCAGGATCCCGGCGTACGGCCCGCCCCGCACGACCCCGCCCCGCACGACCCCGCCCCGTACGGGCGGAGCCCGTACGGCCTCGCCCGGCGCGGCCCGGTCCCGTACGGCCGCCGTCCGGCGCACCGAGGCGTCCGGCACCGGCGCCACGATCCCCGCCGCGGCCTCCGCACCGGGCCTCAAGGGCTCGGCTCCCGGCCGGGGCGCCTCCGCCGCCAAGGCCGCCGCGGGGCGCCCCACCGTCCCGCCTCCGCCCACCGGCCGCCCCGCGGCCGAAGCCGCCGCGGCCGCGGCCGATCGGGGCTGACACCGGCCGGCCCGATCACCCCCGCAATCGCCCGACCGTCGCGCGGGCCGCGGTGCGCGCGTACGGGGAGACCATCAGATACGGCGCCCACGGCCAGGTGTGCCGCAGGCAGTACACCCACCACTGGCGGGGCGGCAGCTCCCGCACGGAGGTCACCCGGCGCAGCGCCTCCCGGACGCCGATCCCCGGCTCCCTGCTGCCGGGAGCAGCCGGTCCGTCCACACACGCACCGGCATGGCCCGGTGCGACGAACGCGGCCACCCCGGCCCGCCGCGCGCGCCGGCCGTGGTCGTAGTCGCCCATCCGGTGGCGGAAGATCTTGTCCGGGTCGCCGACGAGGTCGTACACGGCACGGGGCACCAGGAGCACTCGCCCGTCGTACGTGTCGCAGCGCTCGGGCCGGTGCACGCCGGGCTCGACGAGCGTCAGGGTCCGGCCCCGCCGGCCGGAGTACACCGTGTCCCCGTACGCGTTGCGCACCGCGCCGACGACGACCGCGTCGGAACCGGCCGCTTCCGAGGTGCGCAACAGCGTCGCGAGGGCGTCCCGGAACAACTCCACGCCGTCGTCGAGCCACAGCTGATGGGTCCACGCGTGGCTCGGCCCGCCCGGGGTGCCGCCGAGCGGGCCGCCGCCCCCGCCGCCGCTGCGGCTGTTCCGGCTCGCGATGCGCAGCGCCTGATTGCGGGAAACGTCCGCGCCCACCGACATGACCTCCACCGCCGGATGGCGCAGCCGGACCGCCTCCGGCGTACCGTCGGTGCTGCCGGTGTCCACGAGATGCACACCCAGCGTCGTCCAGGCGGGGAGCCCGCGCTGCTCCTCCAGGGCGCGCAGCGCGGACAGCGTCCGCGCGCGGCGGTCGTGACTCGTCATCAGCACGGCCAGGTGGACGGGGTGCACAGCGGGCTCCTCAGCTCATGATTCTCATCATTCATGCATAAAAGCTGATATTCCGCATAGGCTGGCTGGGTGAGTGCCGAACCGATCGCGAACCCCCTCGGGCCCGTACGGGGCCCCGCGCCTCCGCGCCGGTCCGGCCGCCTCGTGCCGGTGCTCGCCTTCCTCCTCGCCGTCCTGTGCGTGAGCACGGTCGCGCTGACCGCGACCGTCCGCTCCACGGTCGCCTCACCCGGCTTCTACCAGGCGGTGCTGGACGAGGAGTCGGCCTACGACCGCCTCTACGGCGAGGTGCTCGTCGACCCGGAGATTTCGCCCGTCACCCGCGATCTGCTCGCCCAGCTGCCCGTGCCCGAGGCGCTGGTGACGTCGAACATCAAGGTCGTGCTGCCGCCCGCCACGGTCCGGGCCCTGACCGACCAGCAGATCGAGGCGGTGACCGGCTATCTGCGCGGAGACCGCGACGAGCTCCGGCTGACCGTCGACCTGGCCCCGGTACTGGAGAACCTCGCCGATCTCGCCCGCGTCTACTTCGGCGACCTGGTGGCCCATGTCCAGGGCCGGGACCAGCCCGACTTCGAACGGTTCACCGCCGACCTGGCCTCGGGGCTCGACGACCTCAAGGCGGGCCGGGCCCCCGAGCTGCCCAGGCTGCCGCTCACCGAGGACCAGGCCGACCGCGCCGCCGACGCCCTCCTCACGGCCGTACCGGAGCAGCAGCGGACCGCGCTGCGCCCCGAGATCGAGGTGGCACTGGGCGAAGGAGACGTGTCGACGGCGCTCGCCGCCACTGCCGCCGCCGCGCTCTCCGACGGTTCCCGCAGCGCGGCCGCGGACCTCCGTACCACTCTCCAGGACGGTACGTGGGACCTCACCGGTACCCTGACCGCCGCCGGGGCGGACCTCGGCGCCCTGGAAGAGGCCCGCGACACCATCAGGCTCCTGACCCAGGTCCAGGTCCTCGCCCTCGCCCTCGCGCTCGCCGCCCTCGTGACCCTCTGGTTCACCGGTCCCGCCACCCCGGCCCGCAGGCTGATGCGGCTAGGTCAGGCGCTCGCCTGCGCGGGCGTCCTGACCGGCGCGGTCGTGCTCCTGGCCCGGCTGATCACCGGCGGGCGCCTGTTCGTCCCACCGTCCTCGTGGGCCCCGAGCGTCACCTCGCTCGTCGACGACCTCCAGCGCAACGCCGTGAACCAGGCGGTGACCACCGGTCTCGGCGCCGCGCTCGCGGCCCTCGTCGGCGGCGTACTCCTCACGGGCGCGGGCTGGGTGCTGCTGGTGCGCCCCGACCGGATGCCGACGCCGACCCCGACGGCCGTGCGGACGACGGCGGCGGGCGTGGCCTGCGCCGCACTGGCCGGCGTCCTGGTCGTGCCACCCGTGTTCGGCCCGTCCGCGCCCCGCCAGTGCCTGGGCAGCAGCCGCCTGTGCGACCTGCGCTACGACGAAGCCGCGTACCTCACCTCGCACAACGCCATGTCCACCACCGCCGACCGCTTCATCGGCCCGCTGCAGGACCCCGACATCACCACCCAGCTCAACACGGGCGTCCGGGCCCTCCAGCTCGACACGTACCGATGGGAAAGCCCTCAGGACATCGCCGCACGGCTCGACTCCCCCGAGTTCACCCCCGAACAGCGGCGCCTGATCACCGGCGCCATCGACAAGGCCAACCCGCCGCGCGAGGGCCTGTGGCTCTGTCACGGCGTCTGCCGCGCCGGAGCCATCGAACTGGTCCCGGCCCTGGAGGACATCGGCGAGTGGCTGCGCGCCCACCCCACCGAGATCGTGACGCTCATCGTCCAGGACGACATCAGCCCCGAGGACACCGCCAAGGCGTTCCACGCGGCCGGCCTGGACGATCTCCTCCACACCCCCGACGCGGACCCGGACGCCCCGTGGCCCACTCTGGGGGAGATGATCGACAGCGGCCGCAGGCTGGTGGTGTTCGCCGAGAAGGCCGACGGCCCGGCCCCCTGGTACCGCAACTTCTACCGGTACGGCATGGAGACCCCGTTCGCCTTCCGCAGCCCCTCCGAGATGACCTGTGCCCCTTACCGGGGCGGCACGGGAAAGCAGCTCTTCCTGCTCAACCACTTCATCACGAACGCCGGTGGCAGCCGCCTGGACGCCGGTCGCGTCAATGCCCGCGACTGGGTCCTGGAGCGGACCAGCGCCTGCGAGGCGGAGCGTGGCAGCCCGGTCACCTTCATCGCCGTCGACTACACGACGATCGGCGACGCGCTCGGAGCGGTGAACGAACTCAACTCCCGCCGCACTCAGGACGACTGACGGCACGGCGCCCGTACGACAGCACTCCCCGGCAGCCGACGCGGCCGCGCCCGAAACCCCGGGAGTTCCAGGAGGGGAGCGTGAGAGGCTACGTCCTCAGGGGCTCCCCACCGTGCGGACGGAGCCGGACGACCGTCGACAGATCAGGAACCCAGCGCCCATGACTCCTCCGAGCGACCCGGCACCGCACGGTGCACCGGCCCCCGGTGACGGATCCCCACCGCGAGACCGGGGCCGTCTGCTGGCCGTGAGCGACCTGCACGCGGCGGTGAGCGACAACCGGCCGATCGTCGAGTCCCTGTGGCCGACGTCCGACGCGGACTGGCTGATCGTCGCGGGCGATGTGGCGGAGCGGCCCGAGGACATCCGATGGGCGCTCGGACTCCTCGCGGAACGTTTCGCCCACGTGATCTGGACCCCTGGAAACCACGAGCTGTGGACCGTGCCCAAGGACCCGGTCCAACTGCGCGGCCAGGCCCGTTACGACCACCTCGTCGAGCTGTGCCGGGAGCTCGGGGTGACGACCCCGGAAGACCCCTTCCCGCTCTGGCCGGGCCCCGAAGGGCCGGTGGCGATCGCGCCGCTCTTCCTCCTGTACGACTACACCTTCCGCGCCCCGGGAACGCACACGAAGGAGGAGTCGCTCGCCGTCGCGCACCGGAGCGGCATCGTCTGCAACGACGAGTACCTCCTGCACCCCGACCCCTATCCGGCCCGGGAGGACTGGTGCCGCGCCCGGGTCGCCGAGACGGGCCGCCGGCTCGCGGAGCACGACCCGCAGATACCCCTCGTCCTCGCCGGGCACTGGCCGCTCGTCCGTGAACCCACGTCGGTGATGTGGTACCCGGAGTTCGCCCAGTGGTGCGGCACCGAACTGACCGCCGACTGGCACCGCCGCTTCAATGTCGCCGCAGTTGTCTACGGCCACCTCCACATCCCCCGTACGACCTGGTACGACGGGGTGCGCTTCGAGGAGGTCTCCATCGGTTACCCCCGGGAGTGGCGCAAGCGGGGCCACCCGCGCGGCCTGCTGCGGCAGATCCTCCCGTACGAGGGTGAGCCCGCCCCGCCGGAACAGGCCGGGGCCGGACCCTCCGCACAGCCGCGCACCCCCGGAGGCACTTCGTGATCGAGCTGTTGCTGCCCGCCGACGTCTCCTCGGCCGCCACCCGTGCGGACACCGTCCCGGACGGAGCCCTCTTCCCCGAGGAGGAGGCGCTGATCGCCAAGAGCGTGGCCAAACGCAGGAACGATTTCGCGACGGCCCGCGCCTGCGCCCGGCGCGCCATGGCCGGACTCGGCCTGCCACCCGTGGCCGTACTCCACGGCCACCGCGGGAGACCGCTGTGGCCGGAGGGAATCGTCGGTACGCTCACCCACTGCGCCGGATACCGGGCGGCCGCGCTGGCCCGTGCGACGGACGTGCTGTCGCTGGGCATCGACGCCGAGCCGCACGCCCCGCTCCCCACCGGCGTACGGGGGTTGGTGACTCTGCCCGCCGAGCGCGAGCGGATCGGTCCGCCCGCGCCGGAGGGGACGGGCGAGATCCACTGGGACCGCATCCTGTTCAGCGCCAAGGAGAGCGTCTTCAAGACCTGGTATCCGGTCACCGGTGTCGAACTCGACTTCGTCCAGGCGGATCTGACGTTCCATCGCACTGACAGTGCCGGAAGCGGCGACGGGCCCCTGGGCCCCACCGCCGCCGAGGGCACGTTCGCCGCCCGTCTGCTGCTCACCGATCCGGCCCTGCCCACGACACTGCACGGGCGTTGGCGGGTCGAGGACGACATCGTCGCCACGGCGGTGCTGGTCCGCCCCGACTGGCGGGAGAACGACGGGATGTGACGGTTGATGAGCAGCGGTGAGGGGTGCGGGCTGCGCTGGGCGGCGGTTGAGCGCGCCGGGCCGTGCCGGTCAGCCGGCCGGGGGAGCGGTGAGCGGGCGCCCGAGCCCCACGTTCCACCGGCCGGAGCGCCCGCTGAGTTCGGTCAGCGTCAGCGGGGCGACGTCCAGCCGCCAGAACGCCTCCGCCGGCAGGCGCAGGCCGTGGACGACCGCCGCCCGGACGACCGCGGCCTCCGCCACCGCCAGGAAGCTCGCGCCGGGTGCGTCCGGTCCGCCGAGCGAGTCCAGCCACGCCCCGGTCCTGGTCACCAGATCGCACAGCGACTCGCCGCCGTGCGGAGCCGCCGACGGGTCGCCGAGCCAGGCCGCCACCCCCGCGGGTTCGGCGGCGGCCACCTCGTCGAGGCGGTGGCCGGCCCAGTCCGCCAGGTCCCAGCCGCCCAGGGCCGGTTCGGTCCGGGCCGTCAGGCCGAGGGCCTCGGCCGTTTCGCGGCACCTGCCGGAGGGGCCGCTGAGGACGAGCCCGGTCTCCGGCACCGTACCGGCGGCGGCCCGCGCACTCTCCCGGCCGGACCGGTCCAGGGGGAGTCGCCGTCGAAACGCGCCTCCCGCAGCGCCGCGTTCATCGCCGGTGAGATCAACATCACCCGTACTGTCATGTCCCTGCTTTCCATCCCGCATCAGTGGCCCCACAGCCCTGTCGCCCCAAGGATTCAGCCCTCCGAGACGCTGCACATTCGACCATGGCGGCGCCTGCGTACAGGCGGTATGGTCTCGTCGACCATGACGAGGGTGGGACGGAAGTCCGGTGAGAATCCGGCACGGTCGCGCCACTGTGAACCCGCCTTCGGGCGGGAAGTCAGACCCGGCACCCTCGTCCGAGGCACCACAACAGGGACGCGTGTTCCCACAGGAGGTTCTGCCATGGCACAGTCCGCCGTTTCCGCGACGGGGACATCCGGGATCACCCCGATCTCGGCGAAGGCCCTTGCCCCGTGGGCGGTCTTCTTCGGCGTTCTCATGCTCGTCCTGCTGTACTTCGTCGGCGCCGAACAGGGCGCCACGGCACTCATCTCGGGCGAAGGTGTCCACGAGTGGGTTCACGACGGCCGCCACCTGCTCGGTTTCCCCTGCCACTGAGACACCTGAGGAACCAGGCCCCGCCGGAGAAGACATCCGCCGGGGCGTCAGCGGATGCGCCCGGCAGCGGCAAGCAAGAGAAATCAGGAAACCATCGTGAACCCCATATCTGTCAGAGCCCTGCTCGTGCGCGGCATGCTCGCGGGCCTGATCGCGGGCGCGCTCGCGCTCGCCGTGGCCTATTTCCTCGGCGAGTCCCAGGTGGACGCGGCCATCGCCCTCGAAGAGGCCCACAGCCATGACCACGGCGGCGGCGAGGAGTTGGTCAGCCGCACCATGCAGGCCACCGGCGGACTCGCCACCGGCGTCCTGGTCTTCGGCGTCGCGGTGGGCGGAATCGCCGCCCTCGTGTTCTGTTACGCCCTGGGCCGCATCGGCGACTTCGGCCCCCGGGCCACGGCGGCGCTGATCGCGGGCGCCGCCCTGCTCACGGTCTACGTCGTGCCGTTCCTCAAGTACCCGGCGAACCCGCCGGCCGTCGGCAACCCCGACACCATCGGCAAGCGCACCACCCTGTTCTTCCTGATGGTCGCCCTCAGCGTGCTGCTGGCCGTCGCCGCCGTCATCATCGGCAAGCGGCTCGCACCCCGCCTGGGCAACTGGAACGCGAGCATCGCGGTCGTCGCCGGGTTCGTCCTGCTGATCGGCCTCGCCTACGCCTTCCTGCCCTCCTTCGACGAGGTGGGCAAGGACTTCCCGGCGACCCTGCTGTGGGAGTTCCGGCTCTCGACGCTGGCGGTCCAGGCGACGCTGTGGAGCACCTTCGGCATCGTCTTCGGCTATCTCACCGAGCGGCTTCTGACGCCCGCCGCCCGTGCGGCGGCGCCGCGCACCGCGAGTGCGGTGGGCTGAGCCCGTGCGCCCCGACGCGCGCACGGAGTGACAGACCCACAGGACAGACGCACGTGACAGAACCCGCCGGGGAGCATCCGGCGGGTTCTGTCATGTGCGGGCGGTCGCGGAGGCGGGTAGCGATGTTATTAGCATCGCTACGATCAGGGGTAGCGTCGCTACCGTATGAGTGTTAGCGTTGATTCCATCGGGTTGGACGGAACGGCCGCGACCCCAGTCGGCAGGAGCATCGCCATGACCGAGCAGTCCGCAACCGCATCGACATCCGCCCCTCGCCGGGTGGCCGTGGTCACCGGAGGGTCCCGGGGCATCGGCCGCGAGAGCGCCGAACGGCTCGCCGCCGACGGCTTCGCGGTCGTCGTCAACTACGCGGGCAACCGGACCGAGGCCGAAGCCGCCGTCGCGGCGATCACCGCCGCGGGCGGCCAAGCCATCGCCCAGCAGGCGGACGTGGCCGACGAGGTGGCGGTCGCCGCTCTCTTCGATGCCGCCGAGGAGGCGTTCGGCGGCATCGACGTGGTGGTGCACGCGGCGGGGGTCATGGCACTCGCGCCGCTGGCCGAGCTCGAACTCGACACCCTCGACCGGATGCACCGCACCAACATCCGGGGCACGTTCGTCGTCGACCAGCAGGCTGCGCGGCGGCTGCGGGCGGGCGGGGCCATCATCAACTTCTCCAGCTCGGTGCTGTCGCTGGCCCTGCCCGGCTACACCGCGTACGCCGCGACCAAGGGCGCCGTCGAGGCCATGACCCTGATCCTCGCCCGGGAGCTGCGCGGCCGGGACATCACGGTCAACGCCGTGGCTCCGGGGCCGACCGCCACCGCTCTCTTCCTGGACGGCAAGGACGAGGAGACCGTCGCCCGGATGGCCGCCCAGCCGCCGCTGGAACGGCTGGGGACCCCGCAGGACATAGCCGAGGTGGTCTCCTTCCTCGCCGGCCCGGCCCGCTGGGTCAACGGGCAGGTGCTGCGGGCCAACGGCGGCATCGTCTGAGGGCCGCCGTGCCGCTTGATAGCGTCCCTCCGGTGAGCACGAGTACCCGGACACGCATTCTGGAAGTGGCCGCCACGCTGGTCAGGGAGTCGCCCGACGGCGACATCTCCACGCGCGCCGTGTGCGAGGCCGCGAAGGTGGGCGCCCCGGCCCTCTATCGCCACTTCGGCGACAAGGAAGGACTGCTGTCGGCCGTCGTCGACCACGGCTTCGAGAGGTACCTGGCGACGAAGAGGGAGCGCGGCGAGACGACGGACGCCGTCGAGGACCTGCGGCGGGGGTGGGACAGCCATGTCGCCTTCGCCCTCGACAACCGCAATCTCTACCGGCTGATGAACTCGCCGGCGATGCGCACGCCGCCCGCCGCGGCGCTGGAGTCCCACCGGATCCTGACGGGGGACCTCGAACGGGCCGCCGCCCAGGGCCGGATACGCGTCGCGCCCGAGCTGGCCGCCCAGATGATCATGTCGGCCAACGTGGGCGTGGCGCTGATGCTGGTGTCCCGCCCGGCGACGTTCGACGACATCGAGGTGTCCCACCGGGTGCGGGACGCGCTGTACGCGACGGTGCTTACGCCGCAACCACCGCGGGAACAGCCGCCGAGCGCACCCGCGGCCGCCGAAGTCCCCACGGCGGCGGCCCGGTTGAGCGCCCTCCTGCGAAAGGAGCACGGCGCGGGCCTGAGCACCGCCGAGGCGGCGCTGATGAAGGAGTGGCTCGACCGGGTAGCGAACGCCTGATCCGGAGCGCCGGGAGGGCCGCGAAGGGAGTCGAGGCGTCAGGCGCCCCGGCATCAGGGGGTGGGGGAGGGGGCGTCGTGCTCGCGCAGGCCGCCCTCGATGCGGCGGGCCGCGTTCCCGAGGATCTGTTCGAGTTCCTGGCGTACCTCGCGTTCCGTGCTGCCGTGCGGTGCGTACGCGGACACCGTGAGCAGCAGGTCGCCGTTCCACAGCAGGAGGGAGCGGCCGGGACGGCCCCGGTCGTCTGCCGGTAGCGCGTAGGCGGTGTCGTGCACCCTCTGGAGCCCGCGCCCGTGAGCGCGGTCGAGATCCACCTTGACGCGGTACGCGTGACGGGCGGGCCCGGAGTCCTCGTACACCGACGCCGTCGCGCTGAGCTTCCAGAACGCGCCGTCCGGGCCCTTGAGATCCGCGAGACAGCCGGTCCGCCGGTAGAGCGGCCGGACACCGTCCTCGCCGATGTCCTCCCGGGCTTCGGGGGAGGCGGAGTCGGTGGTGCTGCCGAGGCTGAAGCCTTCCGCGGGCGGTGCGCCCGAGAGGAGGCCGCACGGCTCGGCGGTCCAGCTGTGGACCCCTGGCGGGCGAACGCGCAGCTCCGCCGCCTCTCCCTTCGTCCCGCCGTCGTCACCGCCGGAGCAGCCCGCCGAGACCACCACCGCCAGCCCGATGAGCGCGGCCGACCGCGCCCGGCGTAACGCGGCGCTCCCTGACCCCTTCATCCCCCACCCCTTTCGTCCTGGAGATCCCATTGTCCGATGCCCGTACCGGCGGGTAAAGGAGACCGGGCCCGCACCGAAAGGTCCGGGCCCGGCAGATGGCGGGGGCGGCGGCTCAGGATCGTTCGGCTCCGGGGCCGAAATCGCCGGCGAGGGCCGCGGCCGTCCGCAGGTGCGGCGCGGCGTCGGAGCTGCGCCCCTGGCGCTCCAGCGTCCGCCCCAGCAGGAGATGCGCGTACGTCTCCACCGGGTCCAGCTCCAGGATCCGCCGCAGCTCCTCCTCCGCCTTTCCCAGCCGGGCGGAGTGGTAGTAGGAGCGGGCCAGCAGCAGCCGGGGCGCGACCTGCTCCGGCACCTCCTCGACGAGGCCGCCCAGGATCCGCGCGGCCGTCAGGTACTCCTTCGCCTCGAAGAACATCTGCGCCCGGTCCCACCGGTCGGCGGCGGTGCCGAACTCGTAGTAGGTCTCGGTCTCGCTCACGTGTCCTCCTTCGTGTGGAGCGCCCCTCTCCGGACCGCCCCGCCGTACGTTCAGCCATGACAACGCAGCGCACTGGTTGAACATTCCACTAAAATTCTGGCGTGGGACCCGGTGCTCCGCGCCGCTACGGGAATAGGTTGAGCGCCATGAGCAATCTCGATCGCCAGGCCACGCCCTCCGTCTGCGGCGGGCGGGGTTTCGTCGTCGCCGAGCCCGTCCGTGAACTGCTGGCTCCCCGCCGCGTTCCGCTGGGCGAGTCCACCGAGGTCCGCCGTCTGCTGCCCAACCTCGGCCGGCGGATGGTGGGCGCATGGGCCTTCGTGGACCACTACGGTCCTGACGACATCGCCGACGAGCCGGGCATGCAGGTCCCGCCGCATCCGCACATGGGCCTCCAGACCGTCAGCTGGCTCCACGAGGGGGAGGTGCTCCACCGGGACAGTCTGGGCAGCCTGCAGACGGTACGCCCCCGCGAACTGGGCCTGATGACCTCGGGCCGCGCCATCAGCCACTCCGAGGAGAGCCCGAAGGAACACGCCCGGCTTCTGCACGGAGCGCAGCTCTGGGTGGCCCTTCCGGACGAGCACCGCCACGTCGAGCCGCACTTCCAGCACCATGTGGACCTGCCCGTCGTCACCGCCCCCGGCCTGTCCGCCACCGTCATCCTCGGAGAACTGGACGGGGCGGCCTCGCCCGGTACGGCGTACACACCGATCGTCGGCGCCGACCTCTCCCTGACCGCGGGTGCCGAAACCCGCCTGCCCCTCGACCCCGACTTCGAGTACGCGGTGCTGTCCATGTCGGGCGAGGCCGAGGTCGACGGCGTCCCCGTGCTGCCCGGCTCGATGCTCTACCTCGGCTGCGGCCGCACCGAACTGCCGCTGCGCGCCGTCTCCGACGCCGGTCTGATGCTCCTGGGCGGCGAGCCGTTCGAGGAGGAGCTCGTGATGTTCTGGAACTTCGTCGCCCGATCCGGTGAGGAGATCGTACAGGCGCGAAAGGACTGGGAGGAGGGCTCGCGGTTCGGTGAGGTGCAGGGCTACGACGGCGCCCGCCTGCCCGCCCCGGAACTGCCCACGACCCCGCTGAAACCGCGCGGGCGGGTGCGCTGACCTGGGGAAACCTAAAGCCGGGCTGACCGCGCTTCCACGGGCGGCCGCTACGCCGACTGCCCTGTTCGTACCTGTCTTGTGCTCGGGGCTCGGGGGGGCTAGTGAATTTGAGAGGTGGTGTATCGAGTCTCGGGTTCGAGCTTGTGTGTCAGGGTTCATCGGATCGGTGCTGACCATTTGCTGTCTTTCCTGATGGGCAGTCAGGTGATGATGGCTGTCTGTCGCCTGGATGCCGGACACCGGTCCAGGCGGAGTTGCTGAGGGTGCCGGGGTGCCTAGTTCGTCCGGCTGATCGCCCAGCCGCCTCGCCGAGAGCTTGCATGACCGCTCCAGCTGGCCCGCCAGGACCCCGCATCGGACACATCCGCCGAAGTCGAGGCGCAGGTCTTCCGCTGAGTCGGCGAGCGGACGCATGCCGAGGGCGAGCCACGCTTGGTGCAGGGGTTAGCGGCCGGGTCCGAGCAAGCTCCCCGCCGGCGCTGACTGGTTCTGCGGGTGGGCGGAGGAATTCTCGACTTCGTCGGGCAGCTCGCCTCCGGAATCACCGACTCCACCCGTTGAACCCCGGAGCCCCCGAGGGCCACCCGCCGCCCAGCCCGCCGCCGCCCAGCCCGCCGCCGCCCCGCACCGCGGCGGAGCCCCCGCCGCCCAGCCCCGCGCCGCCGCTCCTCGCGCTCGCGGGGTCCTCGCCACCTGGGCGAGCGGCAACCGCCCGCTCTGGGAACTCCTGCCGAGAATCCCCCAACCACGGAGCGGGCGGTGACCCGGCGAGAGCGCTCCTGGGCGTGCCCCGAGTTCGCGCTCCGGCTGAGGAAGCAGATTCGCCGCGGGAGCCCGGTCATCCTGGTGTTGGTGTTGGTGCTGGTGCTGGTGCTGTGCTGGATGGCGGGCGTCCGAGCGCGCGGAACGGTGGATGCGCCTGCCCTGGTGGTGCTCGCGTTCTCGGCCGGAGTGGGCTGGGCCTTGTGGGTGATCGTGTGTCTCAAGGAGGCCGTGTGGCTGGGGACGGCCGCGCATGACATGACGTGGGGTGCCTATCTGCGCTCACTGGACCGCACGGAGCCGGACCCGGGCGATGAGAGCTCCGCGTTCCTGGTCGGGCAGATGATGCGGGTGGAACAGCGGGTCTCGGAGTTCGCGGCCGAGACCGGCATGGCCGCTGTCACGTTCGTTTCCCAGCCGCACGCGGACGGCGACGCACCACCCGACACGGTCCGTGACATCGGGGTGTGGTGCCCCCGAGGGTCACCGCACCCCAGCCACCAACGCAGGGGCGCACTTCTCAAAAGGGGAGGCGGACAGATCCACGTGCGTCTGACCACGTCCGAGATCCGCCCGCACCTTCAGGCGGTGCAGTCGTCGGACCTGAACCGATCCGGTCCCCGGGGCGTCCATGCGTGCATACTCGACACCACGGAGCCGCCGAACCATGAGCACATCCGAACCACCCCACTGGCCGCACTGCGCACATGGCGCAGACCCCGCTGCCGACTCTGTCGGTTGTCGCGGCATCCACGTCCCCGGCCACACCGCGTGCCTCGCCCACCTCACCGGTGCCGATCGTGACGCATACCTGACGGGCCTGACGCCCGGCGACAGCATCGACCACCGAGGCACCACCTTCACCGAGCCACTCCTCCTCGCCCTTCTCAACGCCCTCCGTGACCCTGCAAGCGGAATAGTCCGCTTGGGTAACGCCGTCTGTAACTGGGCGACCTTCGAGGGCGACGCCCGGTTCGGGTCGGTGACCTTCGAGGGCGACGCCCGGTTCGGGTCGGCGACCTTCGAGGGCGACGCCCGGTTCGGGTCGGCGACCTTCAAGGGCGACGCCCGGTTCGGGTCGGCGACTTTTGAGAGCGGTGCCTGGTTCGGGTCAACGACTTTCGAGAGCCGTGTCTGGTTCGGGTCAGCGACCTTTAAGAGCGACGCATGGTTCGAGTCAGCGATCTTCGAGGGCGACGCCCGGTTCGGGTCGGCGACCTTCAAGGGCAGGGCTCAGTTCGGCTCGGCGACTTTTGAGAGCGGTGCCTGGTTCGGGTCAGCGACCTTTGAGAGGGGTACCCGGTTCGGGCCGGCGACCTTCAAGAGCACCGCCTGGTTCGGGAGTGCGACCTTCAAGAGATCCGCCGGGTTCCAGAAGGCGACCTTCGAGGGCAGGGCTCAGTTCGTCTCGGCGACCTTCGAGGGCACCGCCGGGTTCGTCTCGGCGACCTTCAAGGGCACCGCAGCGTTCGGGTCGGCGACCTTCGAAGGTAGGGCCGCGTTCGAGTCGGCGACCTTCGAGGACGATGCCTGGTTCAAGTCGACGAACTTCGCGACAGCTGACAGTTTCGGACCTTTGGTGTGTGCTGGGCGAATTGTGCTGTCCGGGTCGGCGTTCGGCGGTCCGGTGACCCTGTTGTTCGCCGCGCGCCGTCTGGAGTGTCGCCGAACTCGCTGGTCGGCCACGGCCGAGATACGCCTGCGCTACGCCACGGTCGACTTCGCCCACGCCGTGTTCGAGTACCCCCTCACTATCGCCGCCGAGCCGGATCCGTTCGTGCTCACCAACGGCTCAGAACTCGCGGAGACTACCCTCGCGGACGCGCCTGGCCCGGATGTGAGGGTGGCGTCGCTGCGCGGAGTGGACGCGGCCCACCTGGTCCTGGCAGACGTCGATCTGTCGGTCTGCCTGTTCACCGGCACTGTGCACCTGGACCAGCTGCGCCTGGAAGGGGCCTGCACCTTCGACACCGCCCCGTCCTCCGTTCGCTGGCGGCGCTGGCCGCCCGTGCGGTTCACCGAGCGCCGCGTCCTGGCCGAGGAACACCACTGGCGCGCCAGCCAACCTGGGGCTGTGCAGGGCTGGAATGTGGCGGTGCTCGGTGCCGGGCGGGCCGGGCCGTCGCAGCTGGCTCCGGTGTACCGGGCGCTGCGCAAGGCGTTCGAGGACGGGAAGCACGAACCGGGGGCTGCGGACTTCTACTACGGGGAGATGGAGATGCGACGCCACGCTGGCGACATCCCCTGCGGCGAACGGGGACTGCTGACCGCGTACTGGGCACTGTCCGGGTACGGCCTGCGCGCATCCCGGGCCCTGGCCTGGCTCGGCGCAGGCATGCTCGTCACCATCGTTCTGTTGATGGCCTTCGGCCTGGCCCAGGACACCCCGAATCAGACCGCGACCGGCACCGTCCCGGCCGGCGGGGGCAAGGTCACCTTCGAGATCGACAAGGACGACCCCCAGAACCCCACCGGCGACCGCTTCACCGGCGAGCGCTTCGAGAAGGCCCTGAACGTCACCCTCAACTCGGTGGTGTTCCGCTCCTCCGGCCAGGACCTGACCACCGCCGGCACCTACATCGAGATGACCTCACGCCTGACCGAACCCGTCCTGCTGGGCCTGGCCGTCCTCGCCGTCCGCAACCGCGTGAAACGCTGACCGACCGGTCCTGTTGCCACTGCTAGAGAAGAGCCGGGCGCCGCAGGAGCGGCCGTGTGGTGTGCGGGGCGGGCACCTGTTTCACTCACGGGTAGCCGGGCGAGTCTCCGGCCTCAGCTGCTCAACTCAGGACCGCAGGCTCTTGACCATGACCGCGTAGAGCGGGGAGTCGGCGAACGGCCGCTGCTCGCCGGCCTTGTCGTATCCCCACGACTCGTACAGGCCCAAGACCTTCGGGTGCGTCACGTCGACCAGGAGCACGGCGAGGTCCTCGGACCGCTCCTGGAAGAGCGCCGAGTGCAGTTGGTCGGCGATGCCCTGCTTCCGCCACTGCGGGCGGACCATGACCTCGCTGACGGCGAAGGTCGGGACGTAGTCGGTGTTGCGCCACCATTCGCGGCCCGGCGGCAGCGGAGCGCCGTAGGCGAAGCCGGTGGGCTGCTTCCCGTCGAAGGCGATGACACAGGTGAAGCCGGCCATCTCCGACCAGTGGTCGACGAACCACGGGAACTTCTGGTTGAACTCGTTGTCCATGACGTCGGCGCAGCTGTCGGCGTGCACGTCGATCAGCATCTGCCGGAAGCCTTCGGGCAACGCTCCGTAATGGAAGTGCTGAAGGCCGATCACCTGGGTCACCCTCGGCTCCATTCGTCTCGCATACGGTCTGCCCAGTCCCGCGCGTACGTCGTGGACGGCGCCAGGCGGAACAGCTCTCGGTGGAAGTCTCCGATCAAGGTGCGCATCCGCCCAGGCAGCGGTGCGCCGTTCCTTCCTCAACTGGACTCAGCCGGGGGGCAGCTTCAAACCTCTTGCTCACGCGCCACCCGTTGAACTCTGCCAGTCACTGAGTCGTCCGATGAGCCAGACGAATGGCTGTGTATGGCCGGCGAGCACGCAGGTGCCCGCGATCACGCTCTCCAGCAGGCTTTCCACGTTCCGTGAGCACAGTGCGGCTGTTGCCTCATCGTGGACCAAGCGAAGCGAACAAGCAGGCGTCGCGGCGGTGCTGTCGGGTTCTCGGGTGACCCCGTGTTCGTTGATCCGGAGTACAAGATCCTCTTCCTCTCCTGGCAGTACGATCGTGACCACGAGATGTGGTGCCGGTGCGGGAAGCTCGACAAAGACGGATTCCAGGTAGGTGGTGAACGCGTCAGCCCAGCTCGCCACGTCGAATCGTGTGGAACCCTCGTCCCTCTCCTCTCGCCGCTCCATGGAACCGTGCGACGTGGGAACTGTCGCGGCTTCCGCCTCGGCTTCGGTCAGGGCCTGCAGCGTCTCGTCGACGTCCGCTCGAGTATGGGACGCCGAGCAGATGAACCTCAGGCGGCCTCGCCCGCGCTCGACAATCGGGTAGGTCACGGCAGCGGCATGGACGCCCCGCCGGAAAAGCGCTCGGGCTATCGCGTGCAGCTTCGCGCCGTCGGAGAAGTAGGGGGTGACGATGAGCCCGTCCCCCGTGCCGAGTTCGTAGCCGGCGTGCGAGAAGCGCTTCCGCATGTAGTACGCGGTATCCCACAGCCTCGCCCGCAGCGCGTCGCCCGCAGCGACCCTGCGCAGGGCGGCCAAGGCCGCCGCCACGTCGGCCGGTGAGACGTTCGCCTGGAAGACATACGACCTCGCCGACGCCCTCAGCAAGGCAATGTGCTGCTCCCGGCCGGCGACCACACCGCCGATGCTCCCGAGGGCCTTGCTCAAGGTCGTGAGGATGAAGTCGACCTGCTCGGCGACTCCTTCGGCGGCGCACAGTCCGGCGCCCCGCGCTCCGTAGAGCCCGAACGAGTGGGCCTCGTCCACCAGGACGAGCGCGCCGGACTCCTTCGCGGCGGACACGATCTCCCGCAGCGGCGCCGCACCCTCGCCCATGCTGTACACGCTTTCAAGCACCACCAGCGTCGTGCGGTAGGGCGAGGACTCCGCTTTGAGGACCGCCCGCAGGTCGGCCGCGTCGTTGTGCCGGAAGGTCCGCACCCTCGCGCCGCTCAGGCGGGCCCCGTCCACCAGCGAGGCGTGGCAGAGCTGGTCCATGACCACGACGTCCTGATCGCCCACGATTCCGGCGACGGCTCCGAGGCTCGCGGTGAACCCGGTGGGGAACAGGCAGGCGGCCGGCTTGCCCACCATGGCGGCGAATTCCTGCTCGAAGTCCGTGTGGAGGCCGGTCTGTCCCGAGCCCGCAGCTGATATTCCCATCCCGGTACCGAACCGGCTCAGCGCCCCGCGTGCCTCCTCGATGACCTCTTCGTCGCGGTTGAGTCCGAGGTAGAGGTTGGTGGTCCAGATGAGCGCCTCGTGCTCCTCGCCCGTCACCGGGTCGGCGACGAGGCCCCGTGCGGCGCTTCCGGTGCGGACGACCTTTCCGTACGGATCCAGTCCCGAGCGTGCCAGGATGCCCCGGAAATGCTGTACGAGTGCGCCCCGGTCGGTCGCCGACCAGGCCGGCGCCTTGGCGGCGAAGGCCGGCGCGTACCCGGACCGGACCTGGTCCTGGAACACATCAAGCCGATCCGCGGCCTTGACGCCCTGCGGGCGCCCGCGCAACTCGCCGCCGCCGGAAGCGCGGCCCAGCACCGCCAGCAGCTCATCGACGGCCTCCTGGGGAGTCATCTGCTCCACAAGGGTGGATGAAGGCAGGTCAGTGGCCAGCCCCCGTGACAGGCGCGCCGTGAGCTCCGCGATGTCCAGAGAATCGAAGCCCAGCGCGGCCAGCGGCTCGTCAGGCCGGACCGCATCGGGGCCAGGGGCGCCGAGGAGCATTGCCGCCTCCTCCATCACCTTGGCGAGCAGGACCGAGCGCCGCTGTGCGTGCGGTGAGGGCAGCGCACCGGGTCCGGTCCGCGAGGCGGCCGGGCCGTCGCCGCCCGCCTTCTCGTCGGGAGCCGCCTCGTCGACGTGGTGCGCGGGGGCTGGGAGCCGAAGCCGGTCGACCTTGCCGTTGGGCAGTTTCGGCAGCTCGGCCGGCAGCATGACGTGGTGCGGGATCATGTACTTCGGCAGGCGGTCGGCCAGCCGGGAGCGCACGGTCGATGCGGTCACCGACTCCTGCCGGCTCACCGCGTACGCCGTCAGAAGGCTCTTGCCTTCGCCTGTGGTGGCAACGACTGCAGCCTCGTCCACTCCGGGCATCGAGGCCAGTACGGTCTCGATCTCGTCGAGTTCGATGCGGTGACCCCGGATCTTGACCTGCCGGTCGGCGCGGCCGAGGAACTCGAGTTCCCCTGTTTCCGTCCACCGGCACAGGTCGCCGGTCCGGTAGATCCGCTGCTCCGGGACCGGGCCGTTGGGCGCGAGGGCCGGGAAGCTCTGCCGGGTGCGCTCGTCGTCATGGAGGTACCCCTGGCCAGCTGGTCGCCGGCGAGAGCCAGCTCTCCCGCCGTGCCGACCGGTACCGGTTGCAGGGACTCGTCCAGCACATACGCCCGCGCGTCCAGGACCGGGCTGCCGATGGTGATCGGCCCGCTTCCCGCTTCGACGGCGGTGATGAACACGGTGGCCTCGGTCGGGCCGTAGACGTTCACGACCCGCGGCGCACAGGGGTCAGCGTGGACCCGCTTCACCAGAGAACGGGACAGGACCTCTCCACCCAGCACCACACATCGCAACCCATCGGGCAGCGGTCCGGCCGCGAGCAGCGCCTTCATCGCGGATGGCACCATGATGGCCGTGCGCACGCGGTGCGCTCCGGGCAGTTCGCGCAGGGCGAGCGCGTTCTCGGACAGGACGACCGTGCCGCCGAGGGCGAGCGTCCCCAGAATCTCCATCACCGAGGGGTCGAAGCAGACCGAGGCCGCGGCCAGGACGCCCGTCAGGTCCTCGTCGTCCAGGAGCCGGCGCATCGAGGCGGCCATCGCCACCACGCTGCGGTGCTCGACCGCCACGCCCTTGGGATTCCCGGTCGAGCCGGAGGTGTAGATGACGTACGCGAGATCACCGGCCGAGCAGGCCGGCGTCGAAACTGTCGGTGATGCCGCCGGGCGGTCCGGCACCGCGTCGAGACGCACGCGATCGGGGGCCGCCGAGCACAGCGCCGCCGTACCGGCGTCGACGACCACCGACGCCGCCCGGGAATGCTCGATCATGTAGCGCACCCGTTCGGCCGGGTAGGCGGGGTCCATGGGCACATAGGCGCAGCCTGCCCGCAGTACTCCCAGCAGGGTTGCGACCAACTCCCACGTCCGACCAAGGCACACGCCGACGAGCGCCCCCGGAGCCACGCCCCGGGCTGCCAGCTCCCCGGCGATCGCCTCCGCCCGGGCCCGCAGCCGCTCGTAGTCGATGTCAACCGCCCCGTCCACGACGGCGATCCGACTCCCCTGGCGCGCCGCCCGGGCCTCGAACAGCCCCCAGACGGTCTCGTCCGTACCGCCGCCCGCAGCGGGTGCGCGCGCGTCCCTGCGGTCCGGGGCGCACGCGCTCGCGCGGGCGGCCTCGTGTTCGGCGTTATGCATCTTCGGCTCCAAACAAACAGAGATCGTGACGCTTCGTCGAGCATCCTGGGAAACGCTGAGACCTGTGAGCGACTGCCGGGCGGGTGCAGGGCTCGATCAACGAGCCCCCTTGTCTCCTCGCGCAGCGCGTTCCTGGTTTGCGGCATCGCGCCGGGCAGCTCTACTGCGGCCGCCGCGGCCGTCCGCGGGTGCATCACTGAGAGAACGGCCCGGAGCGGAAGACCTACGAAGTCCTCCAGGCCTTCCGTGTGCTCCGCGGCACACGGCCTCATGCTCCACAACGAGGTACAAGAACGCTTTGAGTAGTGGCCGGCCAACCGTTGTTCCCAACACGCCACTTCTCGAGAGCCGCATCGCGTGTCTCCGGGTTTCACGGATGGTCGCCGGTCCGCCGGAAGCAGGCTCGACGTGACAGTCAATGGGTGGCGCACGAGTACGAGGAAGCGGACCTCGGGAAACAGTCGACGGACCAAGAGTGGGCAGGCAACGCGCGACGGGCGGGTTCGAGCTCTTTCAGGTTCCAGGGGTAGGGGTGCGTCCTCGTGGCCACTTGATCGCGCTCGCTCAGGGAAGCGCCACGTTCCAGCTCGCACGGCGGCAGCCGATCGTTCAGGGTGTGGCCGCTGTGGGCGGCCTCGAACTCACCGTCATGCTCCTTGCCGATCGTGCCCAGCAGCATGCAGGCCTGATTGGCGGCAGGATCCTCGTACACCGTTCCCTTCCACCCTCCGCCATGCCGGGGGACCCGGACAGATACTGGACAAAGGACATAGCAGACTCTCCGGGCACCGTGCTGCACAAGTCGGTCCTCACCCTAGGGCCTGTCTGAAGATGTGATCAAGGGGTGGCATGCCTCTTCCGGTGATCGTTCGACGGCAGAAGGATCTTAGTGATGGAACGAAGGCAACTCACGGACGATGAAGGGGAGTTGATCGAGCAGTTCCTGTCTGAAGGAAGTCCAGCCCGCATCCGGAGCATCTGCGGGAGAGGTTCGAGGGGTTGATCTGGAAGTTCCGCTCGGGTGGTGGCGGGAGATGCGGTCGGAGTTTGGGGTCTGGCAGACCGCCCGCGACCGTTTCGTCCTGAAGCGTGACGCAGGCGTCTTGCATGCGCTGATGGAAGGGATGATCACCGAGGCGGCCCGCCGCGGGCGGACGGACTTGTCCCCGGTCAGCGTCGACTCCACGGTCGCCCGTACATATCACGGCGCCGCGGGAATGTGGGTCTACGAACCGCCGCCGCCGCACGACCGCGGAGACCGCCCGCGCGGGCGCGCTCTCGCCCGAGGTCCTGCCGTCCAGGGCCACAGGAGCGGACGGCCCATCTCCCACGACGCCGACCTCTACAAAAGATCATGTCTGCGCGGTAGGGAACGTGACGCGCACGGCGATCATCAGCGACCGGAGGATCTCGGGCCTGTCGGCTGCTTTGATCCGTTTGCGGGAATCGGCGGGCGGCGGAGTAGCGCTGGACTCACTGAGCGCTTTCCAACCTCACTTGGGTGTGGTTCGGTTGAAGGGGTGGCCTCACCGGCGCATATCTGGCCAACGGCGGGATGGTATCCGGAGGCGGTGGCAGCTCAGTGGCTGAGCAGCCAGCCGATTCTGTCGTAGGCGAGGACCTGGTAGCTGACCATGATCACAAGGAGCCAGCGGGCCGCGCGGCGCAGGTCGGCCAGGTAGAGGGCAGCTACCGCGCCAAAGAAAACGGTGAGTTCGAGGAGTAGGCGCAATGGCCCGGGGTGTGGATATCGCTCTCGCCCGAACGGGACGGGTCATCCGGCACAGTGAAGGAACCCCACGCCCAGCCCACGGCAACGGGCAGTGCGACGACCAGCAGCCAGCGCCATGGAGAGGGGACTTTGCGCCAGCTCCAGACGGCCAGGCAGAGCAGCGAGACCAGCTCAAGCAGGAAGCGGATCGCGAGCACGGCGTCGTTGTTGGCGAGCGCCAGCGTGCCATTCACCTGGCCGCCTGTGTACGTGCCTCGATCAGCATGACGTCGCCCTGTGTTGTTACCGGTCCGTGTGCGGCTGCCCAGTCGTGAATTGGTTCACGCCGGGTGGATTGACGCATCGTTCCCCATCCGGGAAGTCTCCACAAGGGCTGACGCCCTGGTGGTCAGCCGAAGACGAGGTCAACGTCCCTGATCCTCTTCCGACTTGTGCTGGGGGCTGTGCAGGGTAACAACCGCCGGGCTGCTCCCGGGCTCAACTGTTCACGGAGTCCAGCCGCTCGGCGGTTTGGAGCACGTACTCGGGGAGCTTCGACGTGGCGGCTAGGACCTCGATACCGATGAGGCGGCCCTGCTCGTCGAAGTCGAGGTTGATCATGCCGTCGACATCGATCGGATCGCAGGGGTAGGTATGTGCTGATCTCACCCTGACCTGCGGGTCGGTGAAGTATATGTACGCCGCGTTCACGGTCTTGTCGTAGGTGTTCTGACGTCAGGCAATACGGGGCGTCGAGGGCTGCCGGGCACAGGGGTGGACGGCCGCGTGTCCCGGTCTTCGGGGCGCTCGGTGTGACTCCGCCATGGCGGTTGGGGTTCTTCCGTCAGTTCGAGCAGTGCTTCTCGACCGGCGCGACCTCAAACAGCCCGTCCCGACCATCCACACCGAATCATTCCGTATGAATGGCCGTGAACTGGGGTGGACTGCCGGTTATGGCCCGTGCTCCTTCTCCTCGCGTATCCCCTGGCTCTTTGCGGTGGACCACTGGCTTGGTCAGGCTGTCTGGGAGCGGAAGCTGTGGCCGAGTTCGGGGCCGAGTCCGTAGTAGTGGCGAAAGTTGTAGATCAGCGGGCTCCACGCGGCCGGGTCGATGTGCTGAGAACCGGAAACGACGATCCGGGGATCGGCGTGCACCCTGAGCACCTGGGCTTCGACGATGAGGAAGTCTCCGGAGGAATCGGGTTGGGCCCGGGCAACGCGGGCTTCCAACTGCATCGGGCATTCGGCGACGCGGGGCGGCCGAACCAGTTCGGAGGGCTGAGGTCGCAAACCGGCGGCGGCGAACTTGTCCGGTTCGAAACGGAAGGAACCGCGCTTGCCCGCCGGTACCGGGGTGCGCCCGGTCAGCGGCGCCAATCGCTCCACCGCCGGCCACTGCGCGGGCCCGGGGAGGTTGACCACCAGATCACGGCGGCTGCGGAGATTGTGCGCGGTCTGTCCCTCGGCGCCCAGACCGAGGACGATCACGTGGCCCAGTGCCCAGGCTGAGGACATCGGCGCAAGGTTGAAGAAGCCGTTCTCGTTCTCCGTGGAGAGCAGCACGACCGGCGTCCCGAAGTACAGGATGCTCGGCGTGACAGTCACGTGTTCGGACGACAGGTCGGTGGGCACGCTGCTTGGCGTCGCGGTGTTCATGGGGCCGACCGTAGAGCGCGGACTCTTCGGGGGCGGCCGAAGGATCGCAGGGAGACAATGGACAGCGATGAACAGCCATGACACTCACGTTGGGGGCCCTGACCTGGCCGCCCTGGCCGCTTTGCTGGCCGACGGCACCCGGGCCGACTTCTGCCTGGCCCTTCTGGACGGCCGAGCATGGACCGCGATCGAGCTGGCGCGCCATGCCGGAGTGGCCGCTTCGACGGCGACCGGGCATTTGAACCTCCTGGTCAGCAGAGGGCTGCTCACGCAGGAGCGCCAGGGTCGCCATCGCTATGTTCGCCTGGCCGACCCCGACACGGCCGAGCTGATCGAGAAGCTCGCCTCGATGGCGCCTCGACGCGCCGATCCGCCCCGCTCTCTGCCCGCTGCCAACCGCAGCCGGGCGTTGGCCCGCGCCCGCACGTGCTACGACCATCTCGCTGGCGCTCTCGGGGTCGCGATCACCGAAGCGATGACCGATCGGGGGATGCTTGACTGGGAGCTGGGGCTGACTCTCACCGGCGACGGGATTGCCTGGCTCGCTGAACTCGGCATCGCGCTGCCGCCCGCCACAAGGCGTCCGCTGGTTCGCTCGTGCCTGGACTGGACCGAACGCCGTCCCCACCTGGCCGGCGCCGTCGGTGCCGCCCTATGCCGTCACGCCTTCGACGCCGGCTGGATCACTCAGATCGGCACAAGCCGCGCCGTCGCGCTCACCGAGGCCGGCAAGCGCGCGCTCAGGGACCGCCTCGGTCTGGCCGTCGAGACGCAGACCCCGGTCAAGTGAGCACCAGCCCTCCGGACCGGGGCTACCGCTACCCACATCCCACCGCGGCACAACCAGTCTTCGTTACCGACCCACGCTCCTAGCACGCTGGCCGGTGGCTCCGCTGGGGTTCGCGGAAAGATCGCCGGGCGGGTGCTTGGGTCGGCTAGGGTCCGCTCGCACCGCTGATCCACCCCGAGCGCCCGCCTGCTGGACGCCCGCGCGGTCGAGGAAGACGTCCTGGCGGCCCTGAGCGGGTGTTGAGAAACCCGCTGGTGACGGGTTCATGCGGAATACGGACGGGTCAGGCCACATCCGGGGTGGCGAGCGAAGCGATGCGGGTGCCTGCTGGGGGGGCTGCCCATCGCGTTCGCGCTCCCCGCAAATCCTTGACGGCTTGAACCGATCATCTACGGTTTCGTCATGACGACCACGGAGCCCCGCCCCGATGTTCGGCCCCCGGGCTTGAACGCCGACGAAAAGACCACCCTGCTGACCTTCTTGGACTACCTTCGTGAGTCCGTCCTCGCGAAAACGGCCGGCGTCCCGGAGCCGGCGGTCCGCACGGCCGGTGTTCCCTCCGGGACCAGCCTCCTCCAGCTGCTCAAGCACCTGACGGCCGTCGAGCTCAACTGGTTCATCTGGGCCTACGCCGGTATCGGCCGCGAGCACGGGGAGGATGAGGGCACGGTGACCGCCGACGACACCGCCTCAAGCTTGGCGGACGCCTATCGCCAGGCGATCACCCAGGCCAACGAGGTCGCCCTCGCCTGCACCGACCTGGACCGCCCCGGGGCCCGCTCCCTGCGTGAGACCCCGCCGCCGTCGATGCGCTGGGTGCTGGTCCACATGATCGAGGAAACGGCCCGGCACGCCGGTCACGCGGACATCCTGCGCGAGCAGATCGACGGCTCGATCGGGCGGTGACACAGGTGCGGTGACCAAGTGTGATCTCACCACCCGTCGGCCATGTACGCCCCAATCGCCCACACCCACTTGACCCCGTGGAATCGATCATCTAACGGCATCGTCCAGAGTGCCCAGATCCAGACGATCATGGCGGCCGGCCGCGGAGGAACTGCTGACGAGTCGGATCGGGGAGGACACCCTGAACTGGCTCAGGACCAACTTCTTCAAGACCGAACTCGAACTCGGCCACTGCCTGCGGGCGCCTGCGGAGGGGCCCTGCGAGGGCGACCTCTACCTCCGCTGCTCGAAGTTCCTCACCACGAGCGAGTACGCACCGCGCCTGCGGTCCCGGCTTGCCCGTGAACAGCAGCTTGCCCAGGACGCAGTCGAACGCAGCTGGCCCCGCGAGGTCGAGCGCCATAACGCCATCGCTGAACGGATCCGCGGCCTTGTCGCAGATCTCGGCGAGAGCACCGAACCCGGCCCTGACGACCACTGCTGACGGCCCCACTCTCAACAGAGGGCAGGCAATCGGCCCTCAACGAGAGATCAGCGCCGCGCACCGTGCAAGATCTTCGCTATGGACTCGCTGAACGACACCACCTGGGTGAGAACACGGGCGGACCTCGTCTCCTACATCAGGCAGCTCAGCCAAGAAGCCGAGGCCCCTTCAGACGGCTGGGAGAACCCGTCGCTGCATCACTACCTCGAAGCGCTCAGTGCCTGGACCAACGACATGGACGGCTACTTCATCAACCGAGGAGAGCCCGTTCCCGACCGACCCGAGTGGAGCTTGATCGCCGACATGTTGAGGGCGGCCTGCTTCTACGAGTAAGCCATCAACACACCAGAAATCGTCCAGATAGGGAGATCCTGGGCCGCATGTTGAACATCACCGCCAGCGGCCCCGGCCAGGGCCTGCGTCCCTTCCGCGCCCCAGACGCGCCCGAGGACGGTGACGAGGAGGAGTAACCCGAGTCAGTCCAGACCGGTGCCCATTCAAGCTATGAGCAGGCGGAGGCCGAGGTCTGCCGTGTCGAGGTGGGTGAGGTCGCTGTTGCGCTCAGCCCACCGGCCGGAGTCGAGGTCGTCGCGGAGGCTTCGCACCGCCCGCTGCTCGGCATCCGGCCCGACCCTCGTCCACACCGACATCGCACGGCGGACGTGCTCCTCCAGATACGCCTCCGGTCTGCGCCAGTACGCCTCGAACAGGCCGTCAGCGCAGTCCCACGGGATAGGCACCGGCTCAACGCGGGCGCCGATCGCATCGGCCATCCCCGCAAGTGAGGGAAATCCTGCCAGGACGGTGGCGAACTCGGGCAGGTAGTCGCGGGTAAGCCAGAACCGGTCCTGCCATCCGCGCTCGTCGGTGTCGAACGTCAGAACCACCACGCGGCGGGCCACGCGCCGCATCTCGCGCAGCCCCGCTATCGGGTCCCCCCAGTGGTGAACAGTCGAGACGGCCATCGCGACGTCGAAGGAGTGGGCCTCGAACGGCAGGCTCTCCGCGGCGGCAGCCACGCACGGCGCCGAGCCGGCAGGCCGCTGACGCCGCATGACCTCCGACGGCTCCACCGCGATCACCTCGCGATCAGCCGGCTCGTAGGAACCGGTGCCGGCACCGACATTCAGCACCGTCCGCGCGTCCTCGAGCGCGTCCAAGATCTGCGCCGCGATCCGCGGCTCGGTACGTCGCGTCGCCGTGTAGGCGCCGCCGATCGCGTCGTACAGCCGTACACCGAGCATCCCCAGTTGCTCCTCCGGTGTCACCTTCAGTCCCCTCGCCCGTGCCTCAAGTTCCCTGTCAATGGCCGCCGCCATGGCGTCAGCACGATCACGCCGCTCCAGCAGCAGGCCACGCAGTCGGCGCAGATGCGCGACCGCGTCGGTGGACGAGTCGCCGACCAGTTCCGCAACCTCCCGCAACCCAAAGCCCAGCCGCCGGTAGGCCAGCACTTCCCTCAGCCGCTCGACGTCACCCGCCGAGTAGGCCCGGTACCCACCTGGGGTCCGCGCCGACGAACGCACGAGCCCGATCTCGTCATAGTGATGCAGCGTGCGGACGCTCACGCCGGCCAGCTCGGCCACGCGCCCCACGGTCCAGTGATCTTCCACGGCACCGACTATGCAGCCTGACGTCACGTGAGGGTCAAGAGCCGCACTCATGACCCGCGAGAGCCGACGCGGAGGCCGTAGCTGCACGCCGCGTCACTGTCAGAAACAGGTAGTTCGTGAGATAAACGCAACGTAGCTGCGGAAACCGCAAAATTCTCCCCGCACCTTGGATGCGATGCCATGGGTCTGCTCGCCTACTTGTGGCCCCGGAGGAAGGCCGGGACGTCGGCTCGGGTCGGGCAGCGGTGCGGGCTTGTCTTGGAGGAACGCGGTGATGGCGGCGGCTGCTCGTTGGTCGTTGTCACCCAGGCCGTTCCACATGTGGTGGCCGACGCCGGGCATGTACGGGGTGCGCTGGATGGCGCGGTGTTCGCGAGGATGGTTGTTTGCCACTGCCGGACCTGGGAGGAGCACTCGGCGATCATCAGCATCGCGGATGTCCGGGAGCGCCTGAGCTGCGGGACCATGGAGGGGGAGTCTTTGATCGTTTGCTGGATGCGGAGGCTGGCGGCGGCGCTGAAGGAGAAGTTCTCCGCAGTGTCCTCGACTGGGATGCGGTGCGATTCCCGCGCGCAGTAGGCGGACGCGGTATCGCTGCCGAGATCGGCAGCGGTGAAGGCATTGGCGCCCTCCGTCTGCCCTGCCAGCCCGTTGTCCGGGCTGAGCAGTCCGAGCCGCATGAGGCCGAACGCGACCGCGTACCGCGAAACGTGCGTGGAGCGCGGTCCGGTCATGGCCGGCGCGATGTCGCGGGCCGACGGCCGACCCTTCTGCTCGGCAATCCGGGCGGTGGGGCCGTCCATCGGCCCGGCTCGGCGATGACCGCTCGGCGCAGGTGGTCGGCGATGGCCGGGTCGGCCAGCGCGCGGGTGAGCACGACCGCACCTGAGGAGAATCCCAGTACGTCGGCGCGGCCCTTGCCGAGTTTGCTGAAGAAGGCGCCGAGGTCATGGACGGACCGGGTGATCGAGTACCGGACCATGGGCAGCAGGTGGCTGCGTCCACCACCGGCCTGTTCGTAGGCGTACACGTCGTAGCCCTGTCCCGCGAGTCGCTGCAGGAAGCGGTGGTCGAGCACCGAGATGCCGCGCACCGGGCCACCGTTGAGGTAGGCGAGCGGGACGCGCTGCTGGGGGCTGCTTCCGGTGGGCGGGTAGGATCGGACATGGTGAGAACGCTTCAGGAATCCCGAAGTTGCGTCAGCCCGCGAACAACTGCCAGGGAGAAGACGATCCCCCTGGCCGCGAGGTCGTGGACTCAGCAGCCCTCAGAGCAACCCACGGGATGTCGCACACTCACTGCCGACCAGGCCCGCACCGCGCTGCGCGAAGACCGCGTTTGGGGGTGACCCGGACGGCTCAGGCGCCGTTGAAGGGGCGTGAGCACGATGCGGCCCACGCCACACGTCGGCGTGCAACGAAGCGGCAGCGAAGCAGTTCGCCGCCCCGAGCTGGAGCCGATCTTCACTGAGCTCGCTGCGCAGTGGGAGACGGACGGCCGTCTCGTGCCCGGCCGGGCTGATGAGGAGTGGACGGTCCTCGCCCGCCGCTACCCGTGGCCCGGGCGCTGATGTGCGCGGTGCGGGCAGCCCACCATCCACCGCACCGCACCCCCAAAGGGCCCGCCGGCGCCGCACGGCGCCGTGCTCGACGGGCTGCCGGACCGACACCGTGGTATGGCCCGGTCCGGCAGCCTCACGAACCCACCGCCCGGGCCGGGGTCGCGCAAGGCGGCGCCCCACGGCACGACGGCCCTGACCGCTCGGGGCAGGGCAGGGCCGTCGCCTTTCGGGAGAAGCTGACGCGGCCCCGACGCCAGAGCGCGGAATCAGGGGCCGCGGACTGCACCGGCCCGACGTGGGGCGTCCGGACCAGCGCACGTGTCGAGGAGTTCAACGCCCGGCCAGCGCCTAGGGACACGGTCTTCACCTCGAACGCCCATCGGTCCTCCACAGCCGCGGACGGCAGCGGGTCGGGTGTTGCGAGCATGGGCTCGATCCTCGGCAACACGGCACCAGCAGCACGGGGAGGGTAAGGAGGCACTGCGGTTCTTCGCGGCCTTGACTGAGGCGTTCAGGGCGGCCACCAGGTCCACGACCTCACCCTTCTCCTTCCCCCCGCCCTCGGCCGGGGCAGGGAGGGGCTTGCCCTCCACCTTCGCGGCGATGATGTCCCCCAGAGCCTCGCGGTACTCGTCGCGGAAACCGGACAGGTCCGCGATCGTCATCCGCTCGGCCAGATGCAGAGCCCCTTGGGCTGCCGCCGAGACGCTGCAACGCGCCCTCGGCGCCCCCGACGCCCTGACCCTGGGCGATCTCCACCTGCCCGTACAGATCGTCTACGCCCTCACCGGTGCCCGGGGCGGCACCGACGAGCAGATGCTTCAGCTCCTGGAGCCGTACGCCGGACAGCGCCACCGCGCCGCCCGCCTCATCCTCCTCGGGGGCCGGATGCCCGACCGGCGCGCCCACCGGGCACCGCACAGCCACATCTCCCATCCGCGACACGACCGCGCGGCGCGGGACCGGCCGGAGTGCGGGTCAGACGGTGCCGCGCCAGCAGCCGGTCTCGGAGCCGCAGGACTCGATCAACTGCTCGGCCGCCCCCCGATGGCTGCCTGCCTGGGCCCCGTCGCACCAGACTGCTGTGCGAAATTCGGTTGCGCCACCAGGGCCCGTCCTGATCCTCTGCCGCGCGGAGATCACCGTTGTCGTACGAGGGAGGCATCATGTTCGGAGCTAGCGTGGGATTCGGTGCGGGGGTGCGGTCGGCCGTCGAACACGCGGTGGCGGAGGGGTTCTCCGGGGCGGTGAGTGTGATGGCCGAAGGCCGGCCAGTGCTGCGCGGCGCCTATGGCAAGGCCAGCCGTCGATGGGACATCGACAACACGATGGATACACGGTTCCGGATCGCCTCCGTCTCCAAGGCGTTCACGGCGGTCACCGTCCTGCGCCTGGCCCAGGATGGTGCGGTGGACCTCGACGAGCCACTCCTGCCGCATGTGCGCCAGGTGCACCCCTCACTCGACGCACGTGTGACCGTGCGTCATGCACTGACCATGACGTCGGGCATAGCTGACTGGTTCGAGGAAGACGGGCAGACCTGGGAGGCCGACTGGGCCGCACTTTGTGCCGCACACCCGCTCTACCTGCTGCGCGACAATGCGGACTACCTGCCGCTGTTCGCCGGCAAGCCGGGCCACTTCACGCCCGGGGAGCGGTACAAGTACAACGGTGCCGGATACCTGCTGCTCGGCCTGATGATCGAGAAGCTCACGGGCCTGGAATTCACCGAAGCGATTCAGCGCCATGTCTTCGCCCCCGCCGCAATGGCCGACGCAGGGTTCATGGCACTCGACGCACCAGGGCCCGGCCTCGCCGAGGGCTACCTCGCATACGCCGACAGCCCCGCTGCCCTGCGCACCAACCACTACACGACAACGCCCCGGGGCGCGGCGGACGGAGGAGCCACCTGCAGCGCCGACGACCTCGTCGCCTTCGCCCGCGCCCTGCGGTCAGGCGCGCTTCTGGACGGGACGGCGACGCGGCTCGCCCTCACCCCGCAGGTCCGGGAACGAGAGGAGAAGGTTCGCGGCTACCGCTGGATGTACGGCTTCGGGCTTACCTTCCTCCTCGACGACAACGACAGCGTCGTGCGATGGGGACACACAGGTGAGGAGGACGGGGCGAGCGCCCGGTTGTACCACTATCCCGAAGGTGATGTGGACATCGCCGTACTGGGCAACGTCAGCTGGTCCGCCGGGGACCTCGGATGGGCTATCCACGAGGCGGTGGTGGCCGGAGGCTAGGATTTTCGCCCTGTCGGTCAGGCGGACACCGCCAGGGCCGGATTGTTGGGCAGTTCCTGAGACAAGAGGGATCGCTCGGTGGGCAGTTGGACAGCAAGCTGCGGATGTGGTCAGAGGATTCACCTCCAACAGCGCCCTGATGCAGCCTCGTTGACATTGGGGCGCTGTCCTGCGCTGTGCGCTACTATCAACAGCAGTGAGCTAATTGCTCCGCGCGCCTGTGCGCCCCGGGTTGATAACGGGAGGGCAGGACTGACCAGCCTAAGTGACTGGGCGCCGGTGCTAATAGTCTCGCCGGGCCGACGATGCCAGTCATGACTCCGGGTTGGTGGGTAGGGCAAGACCGCACGACTGCACAACCTGGGCCGCACGTCGGCCCGCCCGAGAACATTTACGCGCCGCATCAGCGTAGGTGTCTCGGTCCCGACCGAAAGGGACGGATCGAGGCTGCCTACGCCACCGATTCCGACCCATGACAGGGAAGGTAAGGATCGGTGGACGGCACCGCCATCATCATCATTCTCGCCATCGCTGGCGTGGCCTCAGTGCTGCTCTTCGCACTCAAGGGGCTGCTGGACCAGGTTCCGGACGTGATCGACTCCGCGGGGCGAGCCCGCGACGCGTGGCAGCGCTTCAAGAAGCCTGAGCAGCCGCCCCGGGCGGACGAACAGGAGCCGCCCATAGCCGCGTAGGCCCGTCGTGGGGTCTCCGTCGCTCTCCCTGGACACAGGAGACCGCCCCGGGCCCGAGCCGCCCGGGGCCGTTCGTCTGTGCGGCGGGAGGGCCATCCTTCGGCCCAGGCGGCGATTGCCACCCAGAACCGGATCGGAGCCAGAGCGGCACCCCCCGGGACAAGAGGTGTAAGGGGGATCGGCCCAGGGTGTCGATCCGCCCTCGGTGCCACGGACCGGTCGGGTACTCCGACGCCAGGAACCGGATGCCGAGCATCTGCTCCAGACCGGCCTCAACCCGCCGCTGCAGCTCCACCTCCAGCGCCACCGTCGAACCGGTCAGCTCGACATCCTGCCCGCCCGCGTCTCGCCGGAACAACATCAGCTCGCCCACCAGCGCCCCCTCCCGTGATCACTACTAAGACGTCATCTCAATTGGCGTGTAAACGTAGGGCTCAGGCTTGCTGTGGTGCGCATCTGACCTGCAGGCTGCGCCATACTCCACGAGTGACTGCACCGATAGGCCCCGTGGTCCTCTTCGATGACGACTACTACATGTACGTCCTCCAGGACCGAGCGTCCGCCGAGGCCTGGTGGGAGATGCCCGACGAGTACGCCTGTGGGTTCGACGCCCTCGCCAGACCGTTGCGCATGACGGGTGAGCCGCATCAGGTCACCCTTGAACTCAGCGGTGATGAACCGGCCGAGGCCGACCTGCGTCGTCTCGTCGCCGACCACTACCAGCGGTTCCTGCAAGGGCAGACGCCGCCCCGAGGATCCGCTCTGTCAGAGTTCATTGCTGGACTGCCTGTCGAGGGTGCGTAACGCGAATCTGTTCGTCGGATGACACGCCGGCGAATCAGGATGTGAGTCTGCGGTAGCAGATGAGGGTGCAGGCGATGCTGGTGAAGGCGAGGAAGTGGTCGGCTTTGCGTTCGTAGCGTCGGTGGAGTCGCCGGCAGCCGGCGAGCCAGGCCATGGTGCGTTCGATGGTCCAGCGGTGGCGGCCCAGCCGCTGTGAGGATTCGACGCCCTTGCGGGCGATGCGGTGGGTGATGCCGTGCTTGCGTAGCCATCGCCGCAGGTGGGAGTAGTCGTAGCCCTTGTCGCCGTGAAGCTTGCCCGGCTTGCGCCGCCGGGGCCCGCGGCGGGACCGGATCGGCGGAATGCCCTTCACCAGTGGGATCAGGGCCTGGCTGTCGTGCAGGTTGGCCGCCGAGATCCCGGCAGAGATGGGCAGGCCAGTCCGCTCAGTGATCAAGTGAATCTTCGAGCGGTACTTGCCCCGGTCGACAGGATTCGGACCTGTCAGGTCCCCCTTTCCAAGGCCCGCATGTTCACCGAGTCGATCACGCAGCGGGACCAGTCCAGCTCGCCTCGGGGTCCGAGCTCGTCGAGGACCAGGCGGTAGAGCTTGGCCCGCACCCTGGCCTTCGTCCACTCCGAGAAACGCCGGTGGGCCGTCGCTCCCGATGGCCCGAACGACGCCCTGAGGCACGTATGCCGTGGAGCTGTGCGGGGGAGGGGATGACGGCGCGCTTGGGGTCGTACTGCGGGGGCTTGACGCCGTCGAGCGGGTTGTCGTCGTAGAGGCCGAGCCGGTGGGCGTCCAGCAGGATCGATTTGAGCTTGTCGAAGGCGTTGGACTGGGTGGCCAGGCCGACGCATTTGCGTTCCATGGACTGGATGAAGGCTTCGACGACCTTGTGGTCGAAGGTGCCCATCCGGCGACTCTGGAATGCAGGGTAAAGGTGATGGACGAGCAGTGAGTCGAGGTGTCGCAGCGAGCTGGGGCTGAGGTCGCGCTGGCTGGCCGTCCACTCGGTGGCGTACTGCTCGACCCGCATCGGGCTGTACATCCCATGCCGCGGACGAGTTTGATGGTGGCCATGCTTGTCGACTCCCGGGCGTCTTGCTGACCTTTTGCTGACCCCGGGTGGTCGCGATCAAGCCCCTGAGCTGGGGTGAAACGGTAAATCGATGTTGTTCTGGAACTGGATCGGACGGTCTCAGGAGGACATCACACAGGCCCGCGAGGACTGGATGAAGAGCACCCGTTTCGGCGAGGTACAGGGCTACGACGGCGCCCGCCTGCCCGCCCCGGAGCTGCCTGCCACCCCGCTGAAACCGCGCGGGCGGGTGCGCTGACCGCGGGCGTTCGAGGCGTGGGCCTCCTGCCCAGCGCAGCCACGCCGCGCTTCACACGGTCCTATGAAGCGCGGCGTGAGGTGACCGTGCGGCGGATGCCGTAGGCGGCTACGCCTGCGGTCAGCACCGCTGCACCAGAGATCACGGAGGACGCGGGCAGCGCGAAGGCCAGCACCAGGCAGCCGCCCCATCCGACCACGGGAACGATTCGTGCCGGGCGGCCCTCGGCAGGGGTGAGCGTCCATGCCGAGGCGTTGGCGACGGCGTAGTACGCGAGCACCCCGAAAGATGAGAAGCCGATCGCCTCGCGCACGTCCACGGTCGCCGCGAGAACCGCCACAACAGCGCCGACCGCGAGTTCCGCGCGGTGCGGCACCCGGAACCGCGGGTGAACGGCCGCCAGGGCGTTCGGCAGATGCCGGTCGCGGGCCATGGCGAGGGTCGTGCGGGAAATGCCGAGGATCAGGGCCAGCAGCGAGCCGAGCGCGCCGACAGCGGCTCCGCCCCGAACGACCGGGACCAACCAGTCCGCGCCCGCCGCGCGAGCCGCGTCCGACAGCGGAGCGGTGGCGACCGCAAGCTCACCGGGGCCCAGCACCATCAGCACGGCGACGGCGACCACCGCGTAGACGACCAGCGTGATGCCGAGCGCGACGGGGATCGCCCGGGGGATGGTGAGCGACGGGTTACGGACCTCTTCGCCGAGCGTCGCGATCCGCGCGTATCCGGCGAACGCGAAGAACAGCAGCCCTGCCGCCTGGAGCACGCCGCCGAAGCTGACGTCCGAACCGACGTGCAGACGTACGGTGTCCGCCTCGGCGGAGGTCAGCAGGGCGACGACCACGGCGGCCAGCACGGCCAGGACGACGGCGACGATCACGCGGGTCACCCAGGCCGACTTCCGCACGCCGGCGTAGTTCACCGCGGTCAGCGCCACCACCGCGGCGACCGCGACCGCGTGGGCCTGCCCGGGCCACAGATAGGAGCCGACCGTGAGGGCCATCGCCGCACAGGACGCGGTCTTGCCGACCACGAAACTCCAGCCCGCGAGGTACCCCCAGAAGTCGCCCAGCCGCTCGCGGCCGTAGACGTACGTGCCTCCCGAGGCCGGATAGCGCGCCGCCAGCCGAGCCGAGGAGGTCGCGTTGCAGTAGGCGACCACCGCGGCCAGAGCCAGGCCGATCAGCAGCCCCGACCCGGCCGCTTCCGCCGCCGGAGCGAGCGCGGCGAAGATACCCGCACCGACCATCGCCCCCAGGCCGATCACCACGGCGTCGGCCAACCCGAGCCGCCGCCGCAACTCCTCCGGCACCGCTGCGCCTGACGGCTGCTCGCTCATGGCCCACTCCCTCGGCGGCAGAGTCGTCCGCATGTCACGGCATCCGACATCGGCAGACGATATAGGAGCCGCGGCCCACCGGACCTCGCGGCCTCCCTTCTGGCAGGGACGCCTGCCCGCGGGTCAGGCATGTGCGCCTGGGCCTCGTGTCGTTGTCAGTGCATGACACGTCAAGAGACCCGGAATTTGATCATGCGGGCTGTTCCAGGGGCACCGGTTCGCCGAGGTGGTGCCGCATCCTGATGGTGCGGACCGTACTGGCGCGATCTTGGTGCGCATGGCCCCAGGTGCTGGTCAGAGGTTGGTCGTCAACGGGGAACCGCTCCGTCCCCGGCTGCGCTTTGCAGTGCTTCCATCACCTTGTCCACGGCCTGCTGCACCGTCTGCCCGCGTGGCAGAGCCGGTGGGCTTCCGACGACGGCTCGCTGGGCGAATCCTGACTCGACATGGTCGAGCCGCAGGTCCAGTACGTCCACACCTTTGCGGCGCTGCTCGCGACGGACGGACGACAGCCAGAAAGCGAGCGCCGCCTTGGACGCGGTGTAGTCCGCCATGCCGGCCGGGGCCGCGTCGACGACGATCCCGGTGACCGCGGCCACGGCACCGCCTCGCGGCACCAGAGGCAGCGCGGCGCGCAGAAACGCCATGGGTGCCAGCGCGTTCACCGTGACCAAGTGCTCTGCGACCACGTCACCGACGGTCTCGGCCGGTCCGAAACCGGCGACCCCCACGCAGACGACGACGGCGTCGAGGCCGTTCAGTGCTTCGTGGGCCCACAGGACCGTATCCGCGCAGGCGTTGAGGTCGTAGGCGTCGAAGCGCCGGGCCGGCACCTCGCCCAGGACGCCGGCGAGCCGTGCCAGGGCTTCTCCGTCGCGTCCGGCGATCGCGATGTGCGCTCCCCGCCGGTGCAGCCGCTCAGCCAGGCCGCTGCCGATGGCGCCGGTGGCCCCCGGGACGAGGATGCGTGCGCCTTCGATCTTCACTCCGGCTCTCCCGTCTGTTGTTCCCGTGAGAAGACTTCCGGCCGAGTGCGACGGGCGGATGCAGCACACAGAATCGGGCCTACGGCCATCCCGCACGCCCGAGAGGACCCCATGCCGCGTATCGTCGTCGTCAGCCCGCCGTTCGCCTCGCACGCTGTCCCTCTGGCCACGCTGGCGGAATCGCTCGGTGCGCGAGGTGCCGACGTGTTCTTCGCCTGCGCCGAGGAATTCGCCCACCTCGCTCAGGGCGACGGGGCGGGATTCATCCCGCTGACCGTGACGCGGAACGCCAACACCGGAGTCGCGGAGGCGACCCGGCAGCCGCTGGACGAGGCGGCCAGACTGGGGGAGTTCCTCGACGCCACCCGCGTCGGCGCCGTGCCGACCCTGCTCACCCAGGCGCGGCACCGGAGGGCGGACATGCTCGCCGACCCCGAGGACGTACTGCGGAAGCTGCGCGCTCTCGACGAGCGGCTGCGGCCCGACTGGTACGTCACCGACCAGCTCAGCTTTGCCGTCACGCTCGCACTGCACTGCATGGGCGCACCCTATGCAACATTCTGTCCGGGACATCCCACTTATCTCCCGGCGAGCCCGGAGGCGTACTTCGGAGTGCCCTACGACTGGCCCCGGACGCTGCGACCCGCCAAGGCGGACGCCGACCGGCTGCTGGCGGCGGCACGGGAGAACGATCTCGCGTTCACCAGCATGTTCCGCGCGTTCGCCCGGCGTCACGCCCCCACAGTCCCTCTCCCCGCGCGCGCCTTCGCGCTCGCCTCTCCTCATGCCGTCGTCCACGGCTACCCCGATCTGCCGTGGCTGCCCAGGCCCACCGGCGGCCCGGCCCGTCTGCTGGCCGGTCACATGGTTCCGCCGCACTCCCCACCGCTCGACGCCGTCTGGTCCCTGCGCCTGGAGCGCCTGCGACGCCGCACGGAGAGGATCGTCCTCGTGGCGTTCGGCACGTTTCTGTCGGCTCGCGACGACGTGCTGCGCACCGTGATCGAAGGCGTGCTCGAGGGGCTGCCGGGGGCGGGAGTGATCGCCGCCGCGGGCCGACGGACGCAGGCTCTGGCGGACCTGGCCGGCGACCGGGCGGTGGTCGCCGCGACGGTACCGCAGCAGAGTCTTCTGAACCACGTGGACGCCATGGTCCACCACGGCGGGGGCAACTCCTTCACCGAATGCCTGCGCGCGGGTGTTCCCGCTCTGGTACTGCCTTTTTCCAGCGATCAGTTCGCCGTGGCGCGCGATGTGGAGCGTCTGGGAGCCGGGATCGTGGCCGACCCCAACGCCGTGAAGCGTGCAGAAGTCCGGGCAGCGCTGGATGGTCTGGCGGGCCCGGTGAGGGACAGGGCACTGAGTGGCTCCTCGCAGCTGAGGTCTCGCGGCCCGGGCTGGGCGGCCGCACAGCTGTTGTGTGTCATGGCCGAGAGAGCTCCCGTGCGCTGAGGGGGCAAGAGATCGGCCGCTTCACGTGCATCCGTCGGACGGGTGAGCGCCGAACTGTTACTCGGCTCCGCATCCCACTGGAGGCTCTCCTTGTCCACCGACGCTTCCGCGCCTCGTTCTCCCGAAAGGTACGCGCCCGGCGGATCCGAATTCGACGAGTTGCTCGCCGCGCGTACCACGTTCTACGGCATACCGGCCGGAGAGCACGGCCTCCATGCCTTCCGTCCCGCAGTCGATCCGCCCCCCGGCGGACTGCTCGCGCAGCTGCTTGCCGCCGAGTACGGGCACCGCCCTCAGAGGGCCCGCCCCGGGGGCGGTGGGTCCACATCCGACGATCTGGCGACAGCGGCGCTCCGCAGAGCCTGCCGCCTCGGCACGTCCCTCCCTCCACGTGTCCTGCTGCACCGAGCCCTGGGACACCCGCGCCACGCAGGTCCCGTGCTGGAGCTGTGGCCCGCGTCGGTGAGCCACTACGGCCCCAGCGGAGCCCGGGACGTGCTGCGACACCACCTCGTCGGCCGCCGTGTTCACCACGGGCACATGAGCGTACTGCTCGAACTCGCGATGAGCACGGGACTGCGCCCTCTGACGGCCGACGAAGCGGCGGTCGCGGCCGCGGCATCACCGACCCGGGAGGCTCGCCATGCCCTGTGGCGCTATCTCCATATGCTTCCCGACGGCAGGAGCCGACTCCCCGGCACGGCGACGGCACGCGACGACTACGAGCGGCTCCTGCTCAGCCCTCCGGTCGATCTCGCCGGCGTCAGCATGAGGCCCGGCGGCCTGCTGATCGCCCAGTCCATGCTGCTCGGAGGCCTGGACCGCCCTGGCCACGGCCAGAGTGGAGGACTTTCCGTGCTGCTCGCGGGGCTGGGAGACAGCCTGGCCTCGACGAGCGCGACTGCCGGGGTGGTGACGATCGTGACGGCAGGTCACCGTGATCTCGCCGAAGACCTGCGGCTGGTGCGCGCACGAGCCCCCGGGCACTGGGTCGTACGCCTGCCTCTCGACGCGCCGACCGGTCCGCAGCAGCAGTACATGGCCTCACACCGTGCGGGGCTGACCTGGTGGGCGGTGCGCCTCCTGGGCCTTCTGCCCCGGCCCGTGGACGTGATGCACGTGCGCTACGCCGATGACGCCAGCCTCGCGCTGGCCGAGGCGGCCAGAATCCTCGGGTGCCGTCTGGTGTTCACCGCCACCCCGGATCCGCACCGCCATCTGGCGCGACGCCACGCACGCACCGACTCCGGCAACCGGCAGTCCGCGGAGAACCTCCGGCACGACCTGCACAGAGTCTTCCTCGCCGACAGACTCGTGCACCGCGCCCACGCCGTCGTGGGCATCCCCGGTCCCGGAGGAACCGCCGAGCTGCTCAGGTTCTTCCCCGACCTCATCCGTCGCAACGACGGCAGAGGCCCCGCAGCCCCGCCGGAAGGCGTGCCGGCCTACGTGGCGGCTCCGGACGAGGAAGAACGCAGAAGATCTCTTCTGGATGCCCTGTTCTCCGGAGGCGACGACACCGGAACACTCGCCCCCGCGGATCGGGACCTCGCTCTTCTGCTGTGTGTGGGCCGCCTCCATCCGGTCAAGCAGCAACACCTGCTCGTCGACGCCTGGCTGAACGGCGGCCTCTGGCGCACCACGACACTCGTCCTGGTGGGCGGGTCCACGGAGCACCCCACGGAGGAGGAGCGGACGATGCGACGCCTTCTTCACGACTCGGTGCGGGCGCGCCCGCACGCGGCGCGCCGCCTGGCGCTTCTGCCCGCGCTGCCCAACGACGAGGTACGCCGTCTGGAGCATGCCCTGGCCGAGTCCGACGAACTCAGCTCCTGGTACGTATGTCCCAGCCTCAAGGAGGAGTTCGGGCTCGCCGTGCTGGAAGCCATGGAGGCGGGCCTGCCCGTGGCCGCCACACGGCGGGGAGGCATCCCCCACTACCTGCGCGACGGAGTGAACGGCGTCCTTCTGGACACCTCCTCCCGGCGCACGCTGACACAGGGCCTGCAGCGCCTGACCGACCTGGCCGGACCCGAACGGCGCCGCATGGCGCAAGCGGGGCGCCGGACCGTCCTTGAACGCTTCTCGGTCGCGGAAATGGCCGACGTGCTCGCCAAGGAATACGCCGCCGTCCACCTTCGACCTCAGTGACCGCTCCAGCATGAGATGCGCGGAATCATGCCGGAAGTGAGGATTGGTCCAGCTCGATCACCTCTACCAGCAGGAGAGCCATGATTGTCCAGACGCTGCATGAAAAGGGGCTTCGCTCCGAGCACGCCTACACTGCCGCCTTCGTGTCCATCGGCCTGTCCGTCGTGACGTGGTGCGGCTCGATGAAGGGGGAATCGTCGGGCACGGACCGGGCGGATCGCTGGGGCATCTTCGTCGGCGAGTGGGCCCCCACGTTCCTGGCCCTCGGCCTGGCCCTGGCGAACTACGAGCGGGACCACCAGCCCTCGCATTCCCTGAACCACTGACGGGCACCGTGCGACGAACACCGTGACCCGCGATCACGCCACTTCCGGGGGCCGCACCGCAGCCCCCGGAAGTGGCGTCTCCGCGCGCGCCCGGCTGTCAACCGGGCGTCGAGGCTTCGTCCCGAGGTGGCCGGAGCGTCGATTGGGCAGTCCGACACGGGCGGGAAAGATTTTCTGATCTATGTGAAACCGAACAGCCCGAAGAGACGGAAAGGCTCTGCACAGACTCCCTTCCAGGAGTCCCGTTGAAGGGAAACCCCCATGTCCCCTCGCCCTATAGCGGCGACTCTCGCTCTGGCTTCCGCCACGGCGATCGGTCTCGTCGCCTCGGCACCCGCTCTTGCCGCACCGTCCGCCACCTCGGATGACAAGGCAGTCGTTTCGGTCTTTCACGCCGTGCCCGGCCTGAAGGTCGATGTGTACGCCAACGGTAAAGAACTGCTGCCGGACTTCGAGCCCGGCACTCTGACCGACCCCCTCGAACTCAAGGCCGGAAGCTACGACATCAAGGTCTTCAAGGACGGCGAGGGCCCCGGCGGCACGCCCGCCATCGAGAAGAAGGTCGACGTTCCCGCGGGAGCCAACGCGACACTGGTGGCCCACCTGACGGCCGACGGCAAGCCGGCCCTCAACGCCTTCGTGAACGACCTGTCCAAGGTGCCGGCCGGTAAATCCCGGCTGACGGTCCGCCATGTCGCCGCCGCGCCGGCGGTCGACGTCCGGGCCGGAGGCACGCCTGTCTTCAAGGGCCTGGAGAACCCCAAGGAGGTCAAGGGAGAGGTCGACGCGGGCACCGTCAAGGCCGATGTGACGCTGGCCGGTACGGACACGGTCGCGATCGGGCCGGCCGAACTCGATCTCGCCGAGGGCGTCAACACGGTCGTGTACGCCTGGGGCAGCGCGGACGAGAAGAACCTCGCTCTCAAGACGCAGACCTTCAAGGACCTGCACTCGGCCCCGCACGGGGTGCCGGCCGGTGAGACCGGCCAGAACGCCACGAACTCTGCCGGAGTGTCCGGCTGGTCCCTCGCCATCGCGGGGATCGCCGTCGCCGGGGCGGCGGTCGGAGGCCGCCGGCTCCTCGCCTCCCGGCGCTGAGCATGCGGCATCCGGAGGAGCGGGCGATGTCCCCGACCGCCCGCTTCTCCGGCCCGTCGGCGAGCACTCTCCACAGAAGGAAGGCATCTGTCGATGAAGCACCGTCGTTCCGTGCGAGGCCGTTGGCTGGTGGCCACCGGGGTGATTCTCGGTCTGTCGGTCCTTGCCGTCCTGGTCGTGGGCCGGCTGGACCGGGACGCCGGGCCGGCGGATTTCGGTGCTCCCCCTCGGGCGCAGGAGGCGCCGGCAGCCAGTGGCTCCTCCGCCGGCTCGACCGCACCCTCTCCGGAGGCCTCACGGACCGCGGAGACGCAGCCGAGACTTCTGGCGATACCCCGGTTGCGGGTCAGAGCCCCGATTGACCCGGTCGGTGTGGCGCCGGACGGAGAGACCGAAGTTCCCGAGGACGCACGGCGCGTCGGCTGGTACCGCTTCGGCCCCGCACCCGGCTCTTCGAAGGGCTCGGCCGTGATCGTCGGCCATGTCGATTCCCGGACCCAGGGGCTCGGCGTGCTGGCCAAGCTCGATGACGTACGGGCGGACGACCGGGTGGCCGTGCGCGGTTCGGACGGTTCCTCGACGGAGTACCGGATCGTGTCGCGCCGCGCCGTACCGAAAGACGAGCTGGCGGATTCAGGGGTGTTCCGCCGGGACGGGGAACCCGTTCTGACGCTGATCACCTGCACCGGGCCGTTTCTCGAGGACCGTGGCGGATACCAGGAGAATCTGGTGATCACCGCGGTGCCGGAAACGAGTTGACGATGTCCTGGGGCGGCCCGCACGTTCTTACGACTATCCTGTCGGATGTGCCGACGACGGATGAGGACATCGCCAAGGGCTTTGCTCTGGGCGATGAGTCATGTCTGGCGGCGGCCTACCGGAGGTGGGGCTCACTCGTCTACACCGTAGCCGGTCGTGCACTGGGCGACACCGAGGAAGCGAAGGACATCGCGCAGCAGGTCTTCATCGGCGCCTGGCGTGGTCGTGCGGGATTCGAGCCCTCCAAGGGGACTCTTCAGGCGTGGCTCATGGGCATTACGCGTTACAAGATCGCTGATGCCCTGGAGCAGCGGTCCCGCCGGATACGCCGCCTGGAGGCGGCTGCGGCCACCGCGGTGGAGATCCCCCGGATCGACGATGCCGTGCCGCAGGTGATCGTCGATCAGCTCTTGGTCCGGGACTGTCTCGCTGATCTCACTCCCGCGCAGCGGCGTGTGCTCGAGCTTGCCTTCTTCGACGACCTCACCCAGACGCAGATCGCCGAGCGGACGGGGTGGCCACTGGGAACGGTGAAGACCCACGTGCGGCGCGGGCTCGTCGCGCTCAAGCGCAGGTTGAAGGAGGTGGACGGTGCAGCACAGTGACCCGAATGATCTGGTGCTGATCGCCTTGGGTGATGCGCCGTCATCGGTCGGATCCGAGCACCTGAACGCGTGCTCTCGGTGCGCGCAGGACTTGGCCGACCTGGTGCGGGTGGTCGACGCCGGCCGTGCCCCTGAACAACAGGGGCTGGTGGAGCCGCCCCCGGACGTCTGGTCCGGTATATGCGCCGAGCTGAATCTGGACTCCGCGGACACCGCCGAGGAAGTGTCGGCCCAACCTCCTCCGGAGGACCGCCGGGCGGTCGACTCCCCGGAACGGAAGGGCGCCGCCGACACCCTGGGGACGGAATTCGACGGCCCGGACTCGCGGCTCCGTGCCGTGAACGAGCCCCGCGCGAAGCGCGGACGCCGCCGAACCGCCTTCGCCATCGCCGCGGCGGCGGCCCTGCTGGGGGCAGCCGCCGGAAGCGGCATCACCTGGTGGGCTGTTGACCAGGACGCACAGCCTGCCGTCGCCGGAAACAGCCGGGCTCTCACCCCGCTGGTGCCCAGCGCGCTCGGCTCCGCGCGGGTCGGTGACGCCTCCGGCCAGCGGAAACTCGACATCAAGGTCGAGGGACTGCCGAAGACCTCCGGATACTTCGAGGTCTGGCTCATGGACCGCAGCCACACCAAACTCATATCCATGGGCGTACTGGGCCCGGAAGGCCACGCCGTGTTGCCCGTTCCGGATAATCTCGACCTCAAGGACTATCCGTACGTCGACGTTTCGGACCAGGCCTACAACGGCAGCCCGGAACATTCAGGTAAAAGCATTGTCCGCGGTGAATTTGCCGGCGGACAGGGCAAGGCGTGACAAGGGTGGCGACCTGAGTGGTGCTTCTCCGACCCGCCCGACCCTGATGTCATTCCTCAAACGTTCGGCTGCCGGCAGGGTGAAAGTGGCGGCACGTTCTTCGCTGCCGCCCCGGCGTTGCGGAGCCAAGGGGTGCCCACGCGCCAATGTGGAGATGCCCCAGCGGTCTGCCCGAGCTGTGTCGGCTGGTTCGGCCTCGATGGATCCGCGCCAAGAGACGATGGACAGCCACATCGACATTGACGGCAGTTCGCAGTTGAAGTCTTGTCAGTCCCTCACCGGTTCTCGGACCGATCACGAAGAGAGCCCCCATGACGCTGTTGCGCGGTGACGCACTGTCTGCGGCCTTCGACCACGGCTCCACCACCTATGACCGTCTCGTCGCGGCCAGCCCCGGCTACCACGCCCACCTGCGCCGATCAGCACGCCGACTGGGGCTGGCGGATGGGGGGCGCGGGCTGCGTGTGCTCGACCTGGGGTGCGGCACCGGCGCCTCCACGGCCGCGCTCCTCGCCGCGGCCCCGCACGCACGGATCACCGGCGTCGACGCGTCCGCGGGCATGCTGGACCGCGCGGTCGCCAAGAGCGGGCTGGCCGGAGTCGACTTCGTGCACGCACCGGTCGAGGAGCTGGCCGACCGGCTGCGACCGGCCTCCTTCGACGCCGTGTTCGCGGGGTACCTCTTCCGCAACCTCGACGACCCCGACAGGACGCTCGACCTGGTACGTGGCCTGCTCGTCCCGGACGGCCGCCTCGCTGTCCACGAGTACGCGCTAGGCGGATCACCCGTCCACCGTGCCGTCTGGAACGCGGTCTGCTCCGTGATCATCCAGCCCGCCGGACGCCTCGCCGGGGACGCGGACCTCTACCGTCATCTCCGGGAGAGCGTCGTCCGGTTCGACACGGCGCCCGCCTTCGCCCAGCGGTTGCGCCGGGCCGGCTTTGCCGATGTGCGCGTCCTGCCCCTGCCCGGCTGGCAAACCGGGATCACGCATACCTTCGTCGGCCGTGCCGCCGCAGGGGCACCGCAGCGGTCGTGACGCCCCCTGCTGCGCAGCGGCAGGGGCGGGGTGTGCTGGATGCGGGCGGCGACCGGTGGTGACGCAGTGACGATGACCTTCGCCGCCCGGAAGGCACCGGACTCGGTCCGTACTGTGGCACCCGTGGTGTCGCGGGTGATCGCGGTGAACTGCTGCCCGGTGCGCACCCGGGGGCCGAGTCCGGCGGCCAGGCGGTCCCGTTGGGTATTCCACGCACCGGCAGCCCCGGCAGCGCGCCGACTGACGCGTCCCACATCGCCGAGAGCGAACTCGGACTGCTCCTCGCCGCGATCTTGGGCACCGTACCGAAGTCCGAGGCAACCGGCGGCACCTGATCGGCCCCTCCGGGAGCGTCGTACTCATCCTGCGGGACCGGACCACGCGGGATGTTGGCGGCCCTCGGCCGGCTGAGCTCAGCCGACGGGGAGCCCCTCGGGTCGGCGGTAGCCGGGCGACGCTCCCACGAGCGGGTCGGTGTGCGCTGCCGAAGAGGTGAATCGCGGCGATCAGCCGTATGTCCCACCCGCACGTGGGCTTCTCCGTGTGAACCTGACGGAGGCCGAGTCGAGGTCGGTCTTCGGCACAGGCCGTCCCCCGCAGCTCCCGGGCAACGCCGTCACGTCGCCTGCCCGGGAGCCTCGGGACGGGTCTCATGCGCTGCCCGGCCAATGATCCGGTCCAGCGCATGCGGGCACGGACTGCCATCCGGACTTTCCGGCGGATCGCGCGCCCACCATCCAGAGGTTCTTGCTGCCAGGGCCCCATGCCCAGGGGCAATGTTCCCTCCTCGGAAGGCTGGGCCGGACGGTCCTGTGCAACGAGCGACATCGCGGCACCCATGTTCTCGTTGGTCCTGGCTCCGATCGGCGGGGCCTCAACTCGCAGGAGAGACAGATGCGCAAAGCAGTTCTCACCGCAGCCCTGACGGCCGCGATGTCCGCGGTCCTGACCGTATCGGCCGGCGCCTGGGCCGCCGGACCGATGCCGGCCGGAGCTGTCCAGGGCGGGCCCGGTCCGGGAGACCAGTGGGAGAAGAAGGCCAAGGACGACGGGCTGGCGGTGATCGGCCTGACCGCCGACCAGCGGCTGGTGGAGTTCCGCACCGGATCGCCCTCCAAGCCCTGGCAGCTGGGCAAAGTGAGCGGCCTCAAGAAGGACACCAGACTGGTCGGCATCGACTTCCGGGTGCAGAACACGAAGCTGTACGGCGTCGGCGACAAGGGGGCATCTACACGCTGAACACCCGCAACGCCAAGGCGGTCAAGGTGTCCCAGCTGACCGTCGCGCTGGCCGGCAAGTTCTTCGGGGTCGACTTCAACCCGGCGGCGAACCGGCTTCGGGTCATCAGCGACACCGGCCAGAACCTGCGTCACAACATCGACGACCCGGCGGCTCCGCGCACCACGACCGCTGACACGCCGCTGACCAACCCGACCATGCCGCCGTCCACGGCGAAGGGCGTGACGGGAGCCGCGTACACGAACAACGACCTGAACGCGGAGACCGCGACGTCCCTGTTCGACATCGACACGACGAACAACCGCGTCTCGCTCCAGTCGCCCGCCAACTCCGGCACCCTCGCCCCGACCGGAAACCTCGGCGTCGACGCGGGACCGAACGCCGGATTCGACATCTACTTCTCGCACCGGGCCCAGTCCAATCACGGCTTCGCGGCGCTGAGCGTCGGTGGCGCCTACCGGTTCTACCAGGTCGACGTGCTGACCGGCCGCGCCGAGAGCCTCGGCGCCTTCCCCAAGAACCACCAGGTCACCGATGTGGCTCTGCCCTTGAACCAGAGCTGACCGGAGCCCGGGCCGCCCAGCGCGGCCCGGGCCCGCGTCGTTCCGGGGTGCGGAGAAGCGACGCGCGGTTCCTCTGGCGCCCGAACCCACCACGCTCCTGGAGAGCCTCTGCGCGGGCGGGTCGCGGTCCTCACCGGTTGCGGACGTCAACCTTATGGGGGCCGCCCGACACCGCCCGCGCTTTCCTTCGCCGACTCAGGTCCACGCAGGCGAATCCCTCCGGCACGCCCATGCGTCTCCTCCGTTCGACTCTTGCTGAAGGGGTGTCACCGAGATGAGCGTCAGAACGGTTCTGATCACAGGAACTTCCTCGGGAATCGGCCTGGCAACCGCCGTCGCCGCCGCACGCAGTGGTTGGCATGTCGTCGCCACCATGCGCGACACGACCAAAGCCGGCCCACTGGCTGCCGCGGCGGACGATGCCGGGGTCTCCCTGGACCTTCGGGTCCTGGATGTGACCGACCCCGCCTCCGTCGAGGCGTGCCTGGCCGACCTCGACCAACTGGACGCCCTGGTCAACAACGCCGGGGCCGGCCATGTCGGCACCCTTGAACAGGAGAGCGTCGACGACGTACGGGCGGTGATGGAGGTCAACTTCTTCGGGGTCCTGCACGTCACCAGGGCGGCCCTGCCGCTCCTGCGCGCGAGCAGAGGCCGCTTGGTCACGGTGACCAGTGTCGGCGGAGTGGTCGGACAGCCCTTCAACGAGGCCTACTGCGCGGCGAAGTTCGCCGTCGAGGGGTTCATGGAATCTCTCGCACCGGTCGCGGCCACGACCGGCGTATCGGTGAGCGTCGTCGAGCCGGGTGCGGTATCCAGTGAGTTCGTCAGCAACGCGGGTATCGCCGACAACGCGCAGGCCAGCGCCGGACCGTATGCCCCGGCGCTGGCCGCCTACCTCGAACGCACCCGGAACGCCTTCGCCAACGCCCAGACGCCCGACGACGTGGCTGAGCGGCTGGTCGACCTGCTCGCCGCCGAGCAGCCCGCCTTCCGGGTGCTGACCTCGAACGCCGCGCGCGCCTTCGCCGCCACGAAGCTCGTGGACCTGGACGGTTCTGCTGTACAGATGCTCACCGAGGCGTGGGTTTCGTCGTAGGTCTCCTCGGGCGCGCGGTTTTAGGGCGCGTCAGTAGAGCCCTGCCCGCCGTGCGATGTCCTCGCCGTGCTGCATGCGCCTGCGGGCCTCGTCGCCCAGCGTCGTGATGACGCCCGCCACCACGGCCTCCAGTACGGCCAGGGTCGGCACGAGGCTGTCGTACGGGGAGGGCGCCGTGACCCGGCTGGGCAGCACGACCTCGGCGTGCGGGGCGGCGGGGAGAGCCAGGTGTCGGTGAACAGGACCACCTTGCCGCCCTGCTCCTGGACGAGGGCCGCCATGGTGGTCTTGTCGCTCTCGTAGCGGCGGTAGTCGAAGACGACCAGCACGTCGCGTCGGGTGAGCGCGGCGAGGACCGCGGTGCGTTCGACATCGCGGTCGGGCAGGAAACGTACATCGTCCCGCAGTTGCATCAGGTGCAGTCCGAGGTACTGGGCGAGCAGGTGGGTGAAGCGGCCGCCTGCCAGGGTGATGCGGCGCTTGCGGTCCGCGAGGAGCCGTACCGCGTGTTCGAAGTCGTGCGGGGGAAGCTCGGCGAGGGTGGCGGTGACAGCTCCGGTGAACACCTCGCTGCCGTGCCGCAGGAGCTCCGAGTCCGGTGCGGCGTCCGCACCTGTCCTTCGGCGCGTTCCGTCGTCCGGCGTGTCCGTGTCACCGCTCCGGTCCGTTTCGCTCCGGCCGAAGCCGGCCGCATCGTAGAGGGAGAGCGGCGAGGCGTTGCGTGCGTCGAGTTCTTCGCGCAGGGCGGCCTGGAAGTCGGGGAAGCCCTGGTACCCGAGCCGGTTGACGAAGCGGATCACCGTGGGCGCGCTCACGGAGGCCCGCTCGGCCAGTACGGCGATGGTCTCGAATCCTGCCGCCGGATATCCGGCCAGGATGACCCGGGCGACCTTGCGCTCGGCCGGGCTGAGCTCGCCCAGCTTCTGTCGGATGTCGTCGGCCAGCGTGGTCGAGGCCATGGGTGTCCGGCTCCCTTCTGAGGTGTGCGGGCTCTCCGGGAGCCTACTGGCGGGACCGGCCGGCGCTCCCGACCGGTCCCGCCGCGACGGCGTACGCCTGTTAACGGCCGGTCACGTGGATGCTCATCCCGGTCAGGGTCTGAGGGGTCGCGCCGTCACCGCTCCACGTGGTGAACCCCGGTGTCTTGGCGAAGGTGACGGCGAAGCGCGGTCCGTCCTCGTAGGTCGTCGCCTCGGCCGTGCGCTGGGAGCGGGTGGTCGCCAGGTCGCGGGCGGTGGTCAGGAAGGAGTAGGGGACGCCTGCGGGGTTGGCCACGGAGAAGAAGACATCGGTGTTGGCAGGCACTGGTGTGGTCGAGAGCGGGGCGAGGGGCCGCTTCCCGGCGGCCGGGAGGGTGAGGCGGAGCCGCGGGTCGTAGCGGTCGCCATCGGTCAGATAGTCGTAGCGCACGCCGGTCAGGGACCAGGTTCCGTGCGTCTTCTCGGTGCCGCGTCCGGCCGGCGCGGGCTCCTTGTTCACGCGAGCCCGCCGCAGGTCGAACACGGCGACTCCCCGCGGCCCCAGCACCCGCATGCGTTCGCGCGGGCCGCCGGGGTGCTCCACCACGAGGGCGGTGTTCTCCTCCAGGGCGTACACCCGGTCATGCCCCGTGTCGGCGGCCAGCCGCATCACCCGGCCCTCGCGCCCGTACGCCCCGGTGTGGGTGTCGATCAGCCCGGAACGGAGGAAGCCGAATCCGCCCTCCGGCTCGTATCCGAGGCGCGTCGCGTCCTCGAAGTAGCCCGGGCTGCTGCCGTCCCGTAGTCCCTCGTACGATTCGCCGCCCGTCACCATGTCGGCGCCCGCGGTGATCTGTGCGCCCGCGCTGGAGCCTGCCACGACGGCTCCGGCCGCCAGCTTGGCCCGGATGGCCGCCAGCACCTTGGAGTCGGTGTGCGCGGCCCCGTTCAGGAGAGTGGTGAGGTAGCGGGACTGGTCCCCGCCGCCGAAGAAGAAGCCGCTCATGGAGTTGACCTGGCGGACGACGGCGTCCGCGTCGGCGTTCGAGATGTGGTCGAGGTCGATGGGGATCCATTGGGCATCTGCCGCGCCATGCCGCTTGAACACGGCGGAGTAGTACGCCCCGTTGCACTCGGAGTTGCTGCACTTGTCGGGATCGTCGGCGTACGGGTCCTGGCCGGCGGGGACCGAGGAGGCCGTGATCACGCCGATGCGGGCTCCGGCGCCGCCCGCCCGCTCGATGATCTCGCCGTAGACCTGGGTGTTGTCGTCCTTGAGGCCGCCGCCGACGAGTACGAGTGAACCGCTGGGCCGCGAGGCATGGTGGGTGTCCGCGTCGGCGGCCGGGCTGATGGTCAGGGTGAGCACGAGCGCGGCTGCGCCGCCGGTCAGAACGGTACGTCGGGAGCGGAACGGGGTGCGCATGGAAACCTCCTGAGGGGGAGAGCTGGCCAAGGGAAATGAGGGCGAGCGGCGGGACGGGCGGTGCTGAGCGGGTCGGCAGCGGGGCGCGCGTGCCCTACCGCCGGCGGCCGCGCCGCCAGGGGTACGGCCGCCGGAGCATCACGCGTGGCGGGCGTCGCCCAACGTGGCGATGAGCGCGGCGAGCAGGGCGACCCGCTCGGGCACGGTCGCCGTGTCGAGCCATTCCTCGGGGCTGTGGTCAGCCCCGCCGACCGGCCCGAGGCCGTCCAGGACGGGCACGCCCACGCCCGCGATGATGTTGGCGTCTCCCACCCCGCCGGTCGCGGCGGCCCCCAGGCTGAGGCCGAGCTCCTCGCCCAGGGAGCGGGCCCGGGCCATCATGCGGTGCGTGAGGTCGGTGTCCTCCATCGGCGGGCACAGGTCGAGCTGTTCCACCGCCACGGAGGTGCCGGGCACGGAGGGGCGGGCTGCCGCCTCCTCGATGGCGGCCCGCGCCCGTTCCATCCCGGCCGTGGTGGCCGAGCGGATCTCGACGCGCATCTCCGCCTCCGGGCAGACGATGTTGGTGCGGGTGCCCGCCCGCACCACGCCCACGTTGACGGTCACGTCCTCCCACCGGCCGTTCAGCGCCTGGAGGGCGACGACGAGGTGGGCTGCGGTGAGGGCGGCGTTCGCGCCGCGCTCGGGTTCGATACCGGAGTGGGCGGCGCGTCCCGTGACCGTGAGAAGGAAGTCGGAGACTCCCTTGCGGGCGATGACCAGGTCGCCGTTCTCCCGAGCGCACTCCAGCGCGAGCCCGAAATGCGCTCCCCTGGCGGCCCGTTCGGTGACGGGGCGGCTGGCCGGGGAACCGATCTCCTCGTCGGGGGTGGCGAGGAAGACGATCTCGGCGTACTCCTCGACTCCCGCCTCGGAGAGGATGTCCAGGGCGGTGAGTCCGGCGAGCAGGCCGCCCTTGTCGTCGCTGACGCCTGGGCCGTGTGCGCGTCGCCCCCGCAGGGTGAAGGGGCGGGCGGCCGCGGTGCCGTCGGCGAAGACGGTGTCCATATGGGCGGCGAGGAGAACGCGCCGCCCACCGTCCCGGGCCGCCAGCCGGCCGGTCCTGCGGCCGATCAGGACATCCCCGGTGGTCTCTCCGCGCTCCCCGCCCGGAGTCACCCGCTCGACCGCGAAGCCGAGCGTGGACAGGCGGGCCGCGGTCCAGTCGGCGACCTGGTTCACCCCGGCGGGACTGTAGGAACCGGAGTCGATCGCGACCAGGCCGGCCAGGTCGGAGAGGAACCCGTGCAGGCGGGCCTCGGCGTACGGCAGCAGATCCCGGGCCCGCGGACGCTGTCGGGTGGGCGCGGTCACAGGACCTTGGACAGGAAGGCACGGGTGCGCTCCTGCTCCGGATCGACCAGCACGTGCCGGGGATCGCCCGCCTCGACGACCACGCCGTCGTCCATGAAGACCGCCGTGTCGCCGACCTCGCGGGCGAAGCCGATCTCGTGCGTGACGACGACCATGGTCATGCCGTCGGCGGCGAGTTGCCGCATGACGTCCAGGACGTCACCGACGAGCTCGGGGTCCAGTGCCGAGGTGGGCTCATCGAAGAGCATCAGCTTCGGTTTCATGGCCAGCGCGCGGGCGATGGCGACCCGCTGCTGCTGCCCGCCGGAGAGCTGGGCCGGGTAGTGGCCGGCCCGGTCCGCCAGCCCGACCTGCTCCAGCAGCCGCCGGGCGTCGGCGCGGGCCTCGGCGGTGCTCGTGCCGCTGACGCGGACGGGGGCCTCCATGATGTTCTGTTCGGCGGTCAGGTGGGGGAAGAGGTTGAACCGCTGGAAGACCATGCCGATGTCCCGGCGGTGCGCGGCGATCTCCTTCTCCCGCAGCTCGTGCAGCCGGGAGCCGCGCCGCTGGTAGCCGACGAGTTCCCCCTCGACCGCCAGCGTGCCACCGTCGATCTTCTCCAGGTGGTTGATGCACCGCAGGAAGGTCGACTTGCCGGAGCCCGAAGGGCCGAGCAGGCAGCACACCTGTCCGCGTTCGACGGTGAGGTCGATGCCCCGGAGGACCTCGAGCTTCCCGAAGTGTTTGCGCACACCCTGGGCGTGCACCATGGGCGTGGTCAACGGCCCTCTTCCTTTCCGGTCGTCGGTGCGGTCGCGCGGGTGAGGCCGGTGAACATCCGCCGCAGGGGAGATGTGGCCTCCGTGCGCGGTGCCCCGGCCGTAGCGGCGCTCCAGCCAGGCCTGCGGAATGCTCAGCAGGCTCACCAGTGCCAGGTACCAGAGCGAGGCGACGACGAGCATGGGGATGACCTGGTAGTTCTGCGCGTACACCTCCTGGATGTTCGACATCAGGTCGTGCGCGGCGATGACGGAGACCAGGGCGGTCATCTTGAGCATGTTGATCGTCTCGTTGCCCATCGGGGGAATGATCACCCGCATGGCCTGGGGGAGAACGATCCTGCGCATCGTCAGGGCGGGCCGCATGCCGAGCGAGTGCGCGGCCTCGGCCTGCCCGCCGTCCACGGACTGGATCCCGGCCCGGACGATCTCCGAGGCGTACGCCGCCTCGTTCAGCCCCAGCGCGAGCAGAGCCGCGACGGCCGGGGTGAGCAGGGAGTTGGTGTCGGCCTGGAAGAAGGTGATGTCGGTGAAGGGGATCCCGATGAGCACGTTCTTGTAGAGGGCTCCCGCGTAGCCCCAGAAGATGATCTGGACGAGGAGCGGGGTCCCGCGGAAGGCCCAGACGAACAGGGAGGAGAGACCGTACAGGACCGGGTTGGACGACAGGCGCATGACCGCGATCACGGTGCCCAGCGTGAGCCCGAGGGCCATCGCCGCGACGGTCAGCCAGAGGGTGGTGACCAGTCCGTCGAAGATCAGTCCGGCGAAGAGGTAGTCGCCGATGATGTCCCAGCGGAGATTGGCGTTGGTGGCCAGCGAGCCGACCAGCCCTGCCAGGGCGAGTACCGCGGCGAGGGCGGCGACCCAGCGGCCGTAGTGGCGTACGGGGACGACGGTCAGGTCCGCCTCGGCCGGGGCGGGCCGGGTGTCGAGTGTCGTGGTCATATCAGTCGACCGCAGCGTTCCGGGTGGCTTCCTCGACCGCGATCGAGGCGACGCCGTACTTCTCGAAGATTCTGGCAGCGGTGCCGTCGTCGATCAGCGACTGGAGCGCCTTCTGGATCGCGTCCGTCAGCTCCGGCAGCTTCTTGGAGACCGCGATGCCGTTGGGGGAGGCGTTGTAGCCCCCGGTCGCGGCCGGGTCGTCGACGACCTCGAAGGCCTGGCCCCCGTCGGCGGTCTTGGCGGTCCAGCCGGCCGCCGGCTTGGTCAGCACCTGGGCGGCGACCTTGTCGGCGCGCAGGGCGAGCTGGGCATCGGAGTCCTTGGGGAAGGTCTGTATGCCGATCTCGCCTCCACCCGCCTTCTCGCACTCCTTCTGGTGCGTCTTGAGGAGGTCGAACTGGTTGGTGGCGGCCTGGACGGCCACCTTCTTGCCGCACAGGTCGTCGAGCGTGCTGATCTTCTCGGGGTTCCCCTTGGCGACCATGATCCCGGAGCCCGAGACGGAGTAGTCGACGAAGTCGACGACCGCCTGCCGTTCCTTGTTGTCCGTCATCGCGGACATCGCCACATCGAACTTCCCGGCCTGGATGGCGGGCACGATGCCGTCGAACTTCTGCGGGGTGAAGGCGAACTTCACGCCGAGCCGGGCGCCGAGCGCCTGCCCGAGGTCGTAGTCGAGACCGGTGAGCTCCTTCCCCCCTCGGTCACGAACATCTCGAAGGGCGCGTAGGGCACATCGGTGGCCACGCGTACGGTGCCGGACTTCTTGACCGTGTCGGGCAGTGATGCGTGCAGCTTCGCATCCTTCTTCACCATCACCCCCGCGATCTCGAGCGACGCGGGAGCCTTGGCCTCGGCGGCGCTGTCGCCGCCTTCTCCGCAGCCCGCGAGCGCCAGCAGGACGGTGGTGGTCAGTGCGGCGGCGGTCACGGCGCGACCGGAGACGTGGACGTACTTCATGTCATTCCCCTCCCGGAGGATTCCCGGCCGGCGGTGACTTCCTCGCCCGGCCCGCTCCAGAAATTACACATCGCCACTCGATCTGCATAGATGTAATGAGCGTTACTTCCTCGTGATGCGCCACGGCGCTGCGCGAAACACGCGCCACGCATGCTGTCCCGAGCGGTCGGAGCGGGAGTTCTCGTCTGGTTGGCCTGGTCCATGAGATCGCTGCTGCGTTACATCTGGTGCACCAGTCCAAGCTTCTGTACTTTCCATCACCATCGACTCCGCGTCGGTCCCCACTCCTCCGTCCCCCGGGAGAGCTCCGTGTTCCGAGTTCCTCTGCGTCTCGCGACCAGCCTCGCCGCCTCTCTGGCCCTGCTGGCGCCGGCCCTCATCACCGCCGAACCCGCCCACGCCGCCGCCAAGCGTGTCCGGCTGGGCAACTCCGCCGACGTCAGCCGCGGAAGCTGGTCCGGTCCCGCGTACACCATGAACGGTTCCGGCGGCGTCGTCGCCGCGACCATGACCCGGGCCATCGACGCGATCCGCGGCGGCACGGGCACGCTCGACGTCGTCGTCCTCGCCGGTTCCGCGGCCGCCTCCGGCAGCGCGACGCCCGAGTGCGACACGGTGATGAGCCTGGCCGGCGTCAACTCCTGTACCACCTGGACCCTCACCAGCCGCGGCGACGGTGACAACAGCGCGGCCAACACCGACATCCGCAACGCCGAGTTCGTCTACTTCGCCGGTGGCGACCAGTGCGACTACGCCGAGTGGAAGGGCACCGCCCTCCAGAGCTCCGTGAAGTCCGTCGTCGCCAAGGGCGGCGGCTCGGGCGGCGGCAGCGCGGGTCACCACATCAACAGCGCCGTCGTCTACGACGCCTGTGACGGCAGCGTCACCTCCGACGAGGCGCTCTACGACCCCTACGATCCGGCGATCACCTTCACCACCGGCATGTTCGCCTGGCCGAACTACGCGGGCACCATCAATGACTCACACTTCGTCACCCGTGACCGCATGGGCCGCACCATGGCCTTCGTCGCCCGGGCCATCGAGGACGGTCTCACCACGGGCGGAGCCGCGTGGGGTGTCGGCGTGGACGACGGCGGCTCCCTCTTCATCGACAAGAACGGCCAGGCCACCGCCGCCGGAGCCGACACCTTCGTCGTCCTGGGCGACCACCGACCCGAGCAGGCCGACCCCGACCGCTACCTCAGCTACGACGACTACAAGATCTGGCGGCTGCGCCCCGGCCGGACCTTCGACTTCAAGAACCGTCCCACCTGCGGCTACTACCTGCGCAGCATCGTCGACGGAGTCCCCGACCGGAACCTGTACAGCGGGACGCCGGTCACGAACTGCGGCTGAGGTCCACGCTGCCCCCTCATCCCGCCCGGCGCAGCGTCAGCATCCGGCTGGCGCAGTCGCCGGGCGGCAGCTCGGCGGGGATGCCGTGCGCGGTGAGCGCGGCACCGCTGCGTACCGTCCAGGCGAACAGCCTTCCGCCGTCGTCCTCCACCCGGTACATCGCGTGCGGATCGAGGCCGCGCAGCCGGAGCCGGGGGGCCTGCGCGCGGTCAGCCGGTCCCGCCCGCCACTGGAGGACCACCGACTCGCCGCGGTCGCGGGCCACGTACTGCACGGCGTGGGCGCCGTCAGCCGGGGAGCCCAGGCGGTACTGCTCTCCCGTCTGGATCGTGGTCCGCACTCCTTTGTACCGCGCCACGTACGCGGCTGCCTCGTCCAGTTCCGCCTCCGACCAGCGGGTCAGGTCGCCGCCGACGCCGAGGGCCCCGGCCATCGCACTGTGGAAGCGGAAGCGCAGGGGTACCGCCCGGCCGGTGAAGGGGTTCGGGCTGTCGGTCACCCAGGCGCCCATCACCTGGGCTGGATAGAGCTGGGAGAAGCCGTGCTGGATGACGAGGCGGTCCACGGCGTCGGTGTTGTCCGACGTCCATGCCTGGTCGGTACGGGCCAGGCTCGCCAGGTCGACGCGCCCGCCGCCGCCCGAGCAGGCCTCGATGCGCAGGGCGGGCCGGGCGGCACGCAGCTCGTCCAGGACGCGGTGAGCGCCCGAGGCGTGCTCGATGAAGACCCGGCGTGCGTCGGGGCGATGGCCGGAGGAACCCGCCTCCGTGAACGACCGGTTGAAGTCCCACTTGAGGAAGTCGACGGCGAACTCGTCGACCGTACGCAGCAGCCAGTCGAGGGCCCATTCGGTGACCTCGGGCCGCGAGAAGTCGAGCACCAGTTGGTTGCGCAGAGGATGGGCGGTGCGGTCGGGCAGGTGCAGCACCCATGCGGGCCGTTCGCGGAACAGCTCGCTGTCCGGGTTGACCATCTCCGGTTCCACCCACAGCCCGAACCGCATGCCGAGTCCGTGGACGTGGTCGGCGAGCGGGCGCAGCCCCGCGGGGAAGGCGGCCGGCCGAGGTGTCCAGTCGCCGAGTCCGGAGCGGTCGCTCGCCCGGCCCCCGAACCAGCCGTCGTCCACGACGAACAGCTCGGCACCGATCCGCGCGGCCAGGTCGGCCAGTTCCCGCTGTCCGTCGAAGGTCACGTCGAAGGCGGTCGCCTCCCAGGAGTTGTAGAGGACCGGCCTCGGCTCGCTCGGGGAGGGCAGAACGTGGTCCCGCACGTAGGAGTGGTGGGCCCGGGACGCGTCGCCGAATCCGTCGGGCGTGTACAGGCCCGTGCTCACCGGGGTCGTCCAGCTCTCGCCCGACGCGAGGGTGATCTCCACCCCCTCGTGGCCACTGCCGCCCAGCACGCTGCACCGGCCCTCCGCGGAACGCACCGCCGTCATACGCCAACTGCCCGACGTGGCGAGGGCGACCGTCCACACCTCGCCGGCCTCCTCGGTCGCGTCCGAGGCGTCGAGCACGATCCAGGGGTTGCTCTGGTGGCCGGTGTGGCCGCGTCTGCTGGTGAGGGTGGTCTCGCCGACGGCGAGCGGGGTCCGCCGCAACTGGAACTCGCCCGCCCACCGGCCGTGCACCGAGCTCATCCGGTAGCCGGCAGCACGGGCAGGTTCCACTGGGCCGCCGAGTGCCGCAGCAGCGTGAGCGGCGGCTGTCTCTCTTCTCCGGTGTGCCGGAGCACCGTCCAGCGCTCGATCACCGGGGAGTCCCGGCGGACCCGGTAGTGCAGCCGCCACCCGAGCGGGCGCCCGGTGTCGCGGAGGCTGATGAACAGTTCCGCGCTGTCCACGTCCTCGCGGAGGTCGTAGCCGTCGACGACGGGCTCGACGGCGCTCGTCCTGTCCGCGTACCGCACCTCCAGGGCGGGCGGGGCGAACCGCACCTGGCCGTCGACGGCCAGTTCCTCCGTACCGTCCAACGGCGCCGAGAAGCTGTCCGTCCGGGCGTCCGGCTCCTGGGCCTCCCGGACGTCCTCCAGAGTGAGGGGCCCACCCCAGTGCACCGAGCGCACGGTGCCGGCGGCCTCGTCGACCCGGATGGCATAGCAGGTTCCAGCGGCGTGAAGGAGCACCGTTCCGGACGGGCGGTCGACCTCGATCAGGGGCATCAGCGGTGTGTCTCCTGGTGTGGGGTCCGCGGATCTTCTCGCACGACGACGACGTCCCCCGCCGGGACGCTCACGGACCCCGGCAGCGCCGAACCGTCGAGCAGCGTGTGCCCGTCGACGGCGACGGTCACTTCCCCGTCCGTGTGGTTGACGAGGAAGAGGTACGAGCGGTCGCCCGCGCCGCGGCGTACGGCCTCGACCCCCGGCGGGACGGCCGCCGCCGGGGCGGCCCCGGCCTGCGCGCAGACGGCGCCGAGCAGGTCGAGCAGGGAGCCGGGGGGCAGGGCCGCCGCCACGTACCAGCCGGTGCCGTCGCCGTGGGCGTGCCGCGTCACGGCCGGGCCGCCGCGGGCGGGGCCGCCTTCGGGGCCGTCCGCGAAGCGCAGCCAGGCGGTGCAGCCGCGCGCCTCGACCCGCTCGGTCCACAGCGGCGCGTGGGATCCGTCGGACAGCAGTGCCGCTTCACCCTCCCGCAGGGGGAGATACTCGTCGACGACGAGCCCGAGGAGGTCGCGGAACGCACCGGGATACCCGCCGCTCCGCACCCGGTCGTGGGCGTCGACCGCTCCGCTGAAGGGACCCAGCACGGCGTGGCCGCCGCCCCGCACATAGGCGTGCAGGGCCTCGGCGTCCGGGTCGGTGACCAGGTAGAGGCTGGGTGCGAGGACGACCTTGTACCGAGTCAGGTCCGCGTCGGGCGCGACGAGGTCGCAGGTGATGCCGAGGTCCCACAGGGCCCCGTACCACTGCCTGACCAGGTCCAGGTGGCGCAGGCCCTCCGAGGGGCGGGCCTCCATCTCCAGGGCCCACCAGGCGGGCCAGTCGAAGAGGAGCGCCACCTCGGCGCGCACCTCGGTGCCGCGCACTTCGGAGAGTGCGGCGAGTTCGGCGCCCAGCGCGGTGACCTCGCCCCAGGTGCGCGTGCCGGTGCCGCCGTGCGGAAGCATCGCGGAGTGCCACTTCTCGGCACCGGCCCGGGACTGGCGCCATTGGAAGAAGAGGATGCCGTCGGCCCCGCGGGCCAGGTGGGTGAGGCTGTTGCGACGCATCTCGCCCGGCGCCTTCGGTACGTTGACGGGCTGCCAGTTGACCGCCGACGTCGAGTGCTCCATCAGCAGCCAGGGGCGGCCGCCGGCCATGCCACGGGCCAGGTCGGCGTTGAGCGCCAGGTCGACGTGGTTGCCCGGGTCGGACGCGACGAGATAGTGGTCGACGGAGACGATGTCGCAGTGCCGCGCGAAGGCGTGCCCGTCGACCTTCTTCTCCAGGGTGCCCAGGAGGTTCGTCGTGATCGGCGTGCCGGGGGCGAGGTCGCGCAGCAGCGCGCTTTCCGCGTGGTGCCGGGCGAGCAGGGCGTCGGAGGAGAAACGCCGGTAGTCGAGTTCCTGGCCGGGGTTGCGGAAGGCCGTGGTCTCACGGGGCGGGTCGATCTCCGCCCAGTCGCCGTACCGCTGTCCCCAGAAGTCGGTGCCCCAGGCGTCGTTGAGCCGGCCGAGTTCGACGTACCGGTCGCGCAGCCAGGTACGGAAGGCGGCACCGCTGGTGTCGCAGTAGCAGAGGGCGTTGTGGTTGCCCCACTCGTTGTGCACGTGCCACATGACGACCGCCGGGTGGGCGGCGTACCGGTGTGCCAGTGCGGTCACCAGGGCATCGGCGGCTCGCGCGTAGTCGGGGCTGCTCGGGCAGAACGCCTGCCGGCTGCCGTGGGTGAGCCGGGTGCCGGACGCGTTCTGCGGGAGCGAAGCGGGGTGGGCCCGGCTGAACCAGGGCGGGGGAGCCGCGGTGGGGGTGGCCAGGTCGACGGCGATACCGGCTGCGTACAGCAGGTCGAGGACCGTGTCGAGGAGCGTCCAGTCGTACGTGCCCGGACGGGGTTCGAGGCGGGACCAGGAGAACACCCCTACGGTGACGAGGTTGACCCCCGCTTCGCGCATGAGGCGCACGTCATCCGGCCAGACGTCGGCCGGCCACTGCTCCGGGTTGTAGTCGCCGCCGTAGGCGATTCCGCCGAGCCGTTGGGTCAGCGTGTGCAGAGCGTCCGTCACGACTTCACCGCCCCGGCGGCCAGGCCGGCCCGCCAGTAGCGCTGGAGCATGAGGAAAGTGATCACGATGGGCACCACCGAGACGAGCGCGCCGACCAGCGTCAGGGTCTGGAGCTCCGGCGCCCGGCTGGTCTGCGACTGCCAGGTGAACAGGCCCAGGGTGACGGGGTAGAGCCGTTCGTCCTGAAGCATGATCAGCGGGAGGAGGAAGTTGTTCCAGATGACCACGAACTGGAAGAGGAAGACGGTCACCAGGGCCGGGGACATCATCCGCAGGGCGACGGTGCGGAAGATGGTCCACTCACCCGCCCCGTCGATGCGGGCCGCCTCGATGACCTCCACGGGTATGGAGGCGGCGGCGAAGATGCGGGACAGGTAGACGCCGAAGGGGCTGACGATGCTGGGAAGGAACACCGACCAGAAGGAGTTGGCGGCGTCCACCTCGGCGAACAGCAGGAACAGGGGCAGAGCGAGGGCGGTCGCGGGCACCAGGACGCCGCCGAGGATCACCGAGAACACCGCCTCCCGGCCCTTGAAGGTGTAGACGGTCAGGGCGTATCCGGCCATGGCGGCGAGCAGCGTTCCCACCGCCGCGCCGATTCCGGCGTACGCCAGGCTGTTGCCGAGCCAGCGGAGGTAGACGCCGTCCTGCCGGCTGAAGAGCGCGGCGAGGTTCTCGCCCAGGTGCCAGTCGGCGGGAAGCAGGCCGGGTGTGCCGACCAGGTCGCCCTGGCTCTTGGTCGCCGAGACGAGCAGCCAGTAGACGGGCAGCAGCATGTAGCCGGCGACCAGCGCCATGAACACGAACACCGGCACGGCCGACAGACCGGGGCCGCGCCGGGGAAGGCCCGGCGAGGGGGCGTGTGCGCCCTCGGTGCGGGTGAGGAGGGTCATCCCTGCCTCCTGGCAGTGAGGCGGAGGAACAGGAAGGACAGCACGAACGTCGCGACCGCGAGCAGCACCGACAGGGCGGCGGCCTCGCTGTAGCGGTCGCCGGCGGCGAGCGAGTAGGCGGCGAGGTTCGGGGTGTAAGTGCTGGTGACGCTGGTGGAGATGGCGCGGAACACCTGGGGTTCGGTGAAGAGCTGGAAGGTGCCGATGAGGGAGAAGACGCCGGTCAGCACGATCGCCGGCCGGATCACCGGCACCTTGACGCGCAGGGCGATCGTCCACGGCCCGGCGCCGTCCACGCGGGCCGCCTCGCCGAGGTCGGAGGGCACGGCCTGGAGCGCCGCGTACATGATCAGCATGTTGTAGCCGGTGTACGTCCAGGTGACGACGTTGCCGATCGACCACAGGATGGCGTCGGGGCCGAGCAGATCGACGTCCACGTTCACCGAGCGGAGGAGGTCGACGACGGGGGAGAGCCGCGGGTCGTAGAGGAACGCCCACATCAGGGCTGCCACGACACCGGGGATGCCGTACGGCACGAAGTAGACGAGCCGGAAGAACCGCTTGAGGCGCGCCACCGCCGAGTCGAGCAGGAGCGCGAGCGCCAGGGCGAGCGCGAGCATCACGGGGATCTGCACCAGGGCGAAGAGCGCCACGCGCAGCAGGCTGTCCGCGAAGAACGGCTCGGACATGACGTCCGCGTACTGCTGGAATCCGGCGAAGACGGTTTCGGTGCGGCCGAAGGTACCGCCCGTGCGTTCGGTCCGGTGCAGGCTCTGCCAGAAGGCGTAGCCGACGGGCACGAGGGTGAACAGCACGAAGGGGATGAGGAAAGGGGCGAGGAACGCGAAGGGGGCGAGAGTGCGGTGGCGGCGGGTGGGCGCCGTCACCGGGGTGCGAGTGGTCGTCACGGGTGACTTTCGGGTCGAGCCCAACCGGCGTGGCAGGGGCGGGGGAAGACCGGGCGGAGGGGTCAGTCCGTCACGTCGAGCGACTGCTCGCGCAGCGACTCGGTGCTCTGCGAGCCGGTCTCCTTCAGCACCTCGCCCAGCGTGCTGCCGCCGCCGGTGGCCTTCGCCGTGCCGTCGCTGAGGAAGCGGTAGGTGTCGGTCATGGTCGGTCCCCACGTGAAGTCGGTGTCCACGTTCGCCGACGCGTCGGCGAAGACGTCGAAGACCTTCTGCTTCCCGTAGAAGTCGACGGGCTGCTGCAGGGCGGGCAGTTCCAGACCGGCCTTGGCGGCGGGGTAGAGGCCGCCCTCCCGGTTGAGGATCTCCAGCGCCTTGGCGTCGGTGTTCAGCCAGAGTGCGAACTTCGCCGCCTCGGCCGGGTGCTCGCTTCCGGCGAGGACGGCGGTGGTCGAGCCGCCCCAGTTACCCGCCTGCTGCCGGCCCTTCTCCCACTGGGGCATGGGGGCGACGGCCCACTTGCCGGAGGTGGACTTGGCGTTGTCGCGGATGGTGCTGTACCCCCAGGCCGCGCTGATCCAGCTGACGACCTCGCCGTCGCTCCAGGACTTGTACAGGGCGGGCGAGAAGCCCTGGAGGTCCGTGGCGACCAGCTTGTCATCGATGAGGCGCTGCCAGTAGTCCGCTACCTGGCGGCTCTCCGGCCGGTCCACGGTCACCTTCCAGCTGTCGCCCGAGCGCTCGAACATGGGAGCCTTGTTCTGCCACAGCAGTCCGGTGAACCAGTTCGGGTCGGTCTGGGAGAAGTGGGTGATGTACTGCCCCTTCTTCGCCGCCTTGATCTTCCGGGCGGCTGCCTCGTACTCCTCCCAGGTCGTGGGCGCTGCCAGACCGAGCTGGTCGAAGATGTCCTTGCGGTAGAAGAGCGCCATCGGCCCGGTGTCCTGCGGCACCGCCCACACCCCGTCCTCGCCTCCGGCGCCGAAGTCGACCTGCGCCCAGGTCCAGTCGACGAACTTCGCCCGGGCGTCGCTGACTCCGTCGCACTTCGCGATGTCCTTCAGCCCGCCCTTGAGGCGGAAGCTGGCGAGCGAGTCGTACTCGATCTGCCCGAGGTCGGGTGCCTTCCCGGCCTTCAGCGCGTTGGACATGTTCTGGTACGTGCCGGCGTTGCCGGCCGGCGTCGTGCGGAGTTTCACCTGGACGTCGGGGTTCTCGCTGTTCCAGACGTCGACGGCCTTCTGCATGCCCGGCACCCAGGACCAGTAGTCCAGCGTGACCTTGCCGGAGGACTTCTCGCAGGCCGAGCCCGCCGCCGAATCCGTCGTGCCGTCCGAACCGCCACCGCACCCGGTCAGCGCGGTGAGGGTGAGGACCAGGCCCCCGACCAGGCCGCGCCGCGCGAGGGAACCGCGCCGGACGGGCGCGGGGCGGAGGGTGATCGAGCCGCGCGTGCGAAGTGCCATGAGGGTGCTCTCCCTTGAGCCGGGGCCGTCACGTCGGAGTGAGGCGACGGCGGCTACCTTCACAACAAGGTTCAACAGAAGTCAACAGATCTGGCGAACTTGCCTGCTCGCCGCGACCGTTTCGTGATGCGATCAGGCGAGAGTGCGAAGGGGTGAAAGCTGCTGTGACCTGCGCGAACAGTGAGATTGCCTTCGCGGGTCGCGTGGCGATGAAAGAGACGTAATCGATTACGTATCAACGCCTCGTGAACGCCAGGGACAACTCGAGTCCGTCAGACCGTTCCGCGTGGGACGAACTGCGCTCTGACCGTTACGGTCTTCCTCGCGACGCGCCCGTCGAGCCGCTCGATGAGCAGCCGCGCCGCCGCCCTGCCCACCTCCGGGGCCGGGTATCTGACCGTCGTCAGCCGCGGCCGGACGAGCGAGGCGAACGAGGCGTCGTCATGGCCGATCAGCGCGACGTCGCCCGGGATGCCGATTCCCAGTTCCTCCGCCTTGTCCATCGCGCCGATCGCGACGACGTCGTTCGCGCAGAAGACCGCGTCCGGGCAGTACTTCATCCGCATCAGCCGCTCGAAGCCCGCCGCACCGGCCTCCCTGGTGTGCTCGCCGCGGACGACCAGGCGGCCGGGGAGCGCGGTGCCGAGCTGGACGGCCAGTCCTCGCAACAGCTCCAACCGCGGGTCGCCGCCGGTGGCGTCCCGGGGGCCGGCGATCATCGCGATGCGCCGGCGTCCGGCGTCCGTCACCTCCGTCAGCGCCTGGCGCATGGCGGCCCGCGCGTCCGGCGTCACCAGATCCGCCTCCCCGAACGGCAGGTCGGCGCTCACCACCACCGGAATACCGGCCGCCGACAGCGTCTCGAAGTCCTTCGCCACCAGCCGGAACGGAGTGATCACCACCCCCGCGAACCGCTGCTGCACGGCCTCCCGCAGGAACGCCCGCTCCTCCTCCCGGACGGCCTGGGTGTCGCAGACCATGACGTGCAGCCCGAGCGGCCGCAGCTCCTTCTGGAGGGAAGCCGCGAGCTGGGCGTAGAAGGGGTTCGACAGATCGGGCACGACCAGCGCGACGATGCTGGAGCGCCCGGTACGCAGGCTGCGCGCAACCGTGTTGACGGTGAAGCCCAGATCGGCGATGGCCGCTTCGACCACCTGTCGCGTCTCCTGTGCGACGGGCCGCTTTCCGGACAGGACGTAGGAGACCGTCGCCGACGACACGCCGGCCGCACGGGCCACATCGGCCATGGTGACCCGAACCGCCAACGCACACGCCCCCTCCGTAGGGCTCGCCACCCTACTTCACGCGTCGACAGCCCAGGTCACACGGCTGGTTGCGCCGGTGACTCCCTAACCGGCCACGCTCTCCAGCAGCAACTGCGAGCCCGCCGTGATCAGGCCGGGCACGACGAAGTCGAGGGTCACCGTCCGGGTGGCGCCGGCGGGCAGTGTGTACGTCCCGATGGTGTCGCGCGGGGCGGTGGGGCGTACGTAGGCGGTCTGTATCTGCGGCGCGGCGCCGTCGACGGAGACGGCGATCGCCCCGTTCCACGTGTTTCCGGGCACGTCGGTCGAGCCGGTGACGTTGGAGCCGAAGACGAGGCGCGCGGTGCGCGGCTGCGTTCCCGGGTTACGCAGGGCCAGCTCGATGGAGTAGCGTGCGCCGTAGTTGCCCCAGCTCCGCTGGGAGGAGTCGCTGAGCGCCGCGGTGGCCGGCGCCGTCTGGTCGAGGGCGGCGACCTGGCGGACGGTGGTGTTCAGCGCCAGGCCCAGGTGCTTGCCGGCCGCGGGGACGTCGATCGTCGTGCGGCCCGTGGTCCAGCGGGAACCGCCGTAGACCCCCGCCTCACGGCCGTACGTGGTCTCCGTCTGCCCGATGATGTTGCCGGGGGCGGCGGCGCTGTCGGTCTGGGAGAGGTTGACCGCCGTCGTCAGGCTTCCGTCGGTGGTGATCACGGTGTACGTGTGGACCCCGCCGCTCGCGGTGATCTCGAAAAGCCCGTCCAGGATCGATCCGGTCATCGGGATGCGCGCGACCTGCACGGCCTTCTTCGGGGCGACGGAGGTCGGCGAGAGATAGGTACGCAGGTTGCCCGCCGCCCAGTCGGCCGACACGGCGTGGCAGGGGCCGGTTCCGGCGCGCTGTGCGGGGTCCTGGACCAGCGGTTTGTCGGCGTTCGTCCAGGCCGAGCCCCGTGCGCTCACCGTGACGGCGGAGCTGCCGGGGTTGGAGGCCAGGACATGCAGGTACGCCGTGCCGCCCGTGCTGTTCTGGTGGTACAGGTACAGCGGGAACGTTCCGGAGAGGGCGCGGGCCCTGCCACCGCGGTTCGCGGTGGTGCGGGCGTGCTGCATGAGCCAGCCCGGTCCGGTGACGGTCTCCGGGTTGTTGGACACGACGAGTTCAGGGCCCGCCATCGAGCCGGGCAGTTGCCGCAACAGCTCCTTCGCGACCGTGGGCCCGGGGGCCGTCGGAGTGCCCGCGGTCCACTGGCTTTCCCCGATGGTGGTTCCCGCAGCAGAGGCCTGCGTCAAGTGGTTCGTACCGGAAGTGGTCATGGCCTGTGCAGTGGTACGGGCCATGAGCGTGGCGGCGAAAGCCGCCGGAACGGCGAGCAGGAGGCTTCGTCGGCCGGGGGGAAGAGTCATCGCGCAGTGTTCCCTTCGTTGGGTGACGGCGCACATCAACCCATGAGCAGCAAGGGAAGGGCAAGACCCGCGGCATGGATTTCCCCGGGCGCCGGCGTGCCGCGCGGCCCGGTCCGTACGAGCCCGTGAAGAAAGGTGTGGCGCACCTGTTGACGTGGAGGCGACGGCTCAGCAAACTCTAGCTCGCAAGTGGTACGGACCACTTGCTGTGCTGCGGCCGACGCCGTGGCCCTCCCCCTTCCGGCCGGTGTCCGGATCGTCCCTAGGAGCGTCATGCCCTCCAGCAGCGGCACCCGTCTCGCATCCGTCGCCATCGCCCTCGGAGTCCTCACCACCGCCTGCGGCCTCGGCGGCTCCACGGACGGCAACTCCGGCGCCCAGCAGGCGAACGGGTCCGGTGGCCCCCTCAAGGGGACGGTCACCTTCGAGACGCTCCAGCTGAAGCCGACCTTCACGAAGTACATCGAGGGCGTCATCGCCTCGTACGAGAAGAAGCACCCGGACGTCGACGTCAAGTGGGTCGATGTCCCCTTCGCGGGGGCCCAGGAGAAGATGACGGCCAACGCGGTCGCCGGCACCCTCCCCGACGTGGTCAACCTCAACCCCCAGTTCGCCCAGGCCCTGGAGGCCAAGGGCCTGTTCGTCGACATGGACAGCGCGGCGAAGGACATCAAGGGCGACTACGTTCCCGGCGCGTGGGACGCCTTCACGGTCCCGGGTATGAAGGGCTCCTTCGGGATCCCCTGGTACCTCACCTCCGAGGTCACCATGTACAACAAGGACCTCTTCGAGAAGGCCGGACTGGACCCGGCGAAGCCCCCGGCCACTTTCGACGAACTCCTCTCGTCCGGAGCCGAGCTGTCCGCGCAGGGCAAGGGCGCCTCCTACGGCCTGCACCCGGCGCTGGAGAACCGGTTCATCACGGACCTCGCCAAGCAGGGGGTGCCGCTGCTCGACGCGTCGGGCGAGAAGTGGACCTTCAACACGCCTGAGGCGGCCGCCTACCTCGGCGAACTGGCCGATGCCTACAAGAAGGGCGTCTTCCCCAAGGACTCGATCACTCAGGACCACACCAAGTCGACCGAGGCGTACCAGGCCGGCCGGATCGGTGTCCTGCCGTCGGGCCCGAACTTCCTGACCATCATCAAGGAGAACGCGCCGAAGGTCGCGGAGCAGACAGGCGTCGGACCGCAGATCACCGGGGCGTCCGGGGCGACGAACATGTCGGTCATGGGCCTGCTCGTGCCCAGGTCCAGCAAGAACCAGGCCGCCGCGATCTCCTTCGCCTCCTACGTGGCCAACGCCGAGAACCAGCTCGCCTTCAGCAAGATCGTCACGGTGCTGCCGAGCGTCTCGGAGGCGCTGAAGGACCCCTACTTCACCGCGGCCGGAGACGGATCCGCCGAAGCCCAGGCACGGAAGATCTCCGCCGAGCAGATCGCCAAGGGCCAGAACCTGGTGCCCGTCCAGTACGACGAGCGCGTCACCAAGGCCGTCATCGGCAAGGTCCAGCTCGCCCTCCAGGGCAAGCTCAGCCCGCAGAAGGCGCTGGACGAGGCCGTCGAGGCGGCGAACACCATCACCGGCTGACCGAGGCGGGCAGTCTCCGGATCACCGCCCTGCCGGGCCGGACCGCGACCTGCCATCCGCCCGCAGCAGCTGAGCCCGCTCCGGCGGCAGGGGAGCCCCGGCCCCCTGCCGCCGCCCCCGCACCACCGCACATCGTGGAGGACCCGTGACCGGCCGACGCTGGTACGCCCCCTGGCTGTTCCTCGCCCCCGCACTCATCGTCGCGGTGACGTTCTTCATCATCCCCTTCGGCAACACGGTCGTCCTGTCCTTCACCGACGCCAGCACGCTCGGCGGCGGACACTTCACCGGACTCGCCAACTACCAACGGCTGCTCGGAGATTCCGAGTTCTGGCTCTCCCTGCGCAACACCGCCCTGTACGTCGTGGTCGTGGTGCCGCTGATGGTGGTGCTGCCGCTCCTGGTGGCCGTCCTGGTGCAGCGCAGGATCGCCGGCGTCGGCTTCTTCCGCGCGGTGTTCTACTCGCCGGTCGTCGCCTCGATGGTGGTGGCGGGACTCATCTGGTCCTGGCTGCTCTCCAGCGACGGCCTGGTCAACTCCCTCCTGCGCGGCCTTCACCTGGTCGCCGAGCCCCTGCCGTTCCTCACCGACTCCACACTGCTGCTGTTCAGCGCCATGGCGATGACGGTGTGGAAGGGCCTGGGCTACTACATGGTGGTCTACCTCGCCGCCCTCGCCAACGTGCCGCGCTCCCTCCTGGAGGCCGCGGAGGTCGACGGGGCCGGACCCGTACGCCGGTTCATGAGCGTCACCGTGCCCCTGCTGCGCCCGACCATGGTCCTCGTCGCGACCCTCTCCGCGATCGCCTCCGCCAAGGTCTTCGCGGAGGTCTACACCCTCAGCGACGGCAGCGCCGGTCCCGGCGGCGAAGCCCGCACCCTCGTCTACACCATTCGTGAAGCAGGGCTCGGACTGAGCGGCGAGGCCGGATACGCCTCCGCCATGAGCCTGGCGCTGTTCCTCGGCACCCTCGGCCTGTCCGTCTTCGTCACCCGCCTCAACTCCCGGGAGCACCAGGTATGAGCGCCCCCACCACGACTCCGCCGACGGACACCGCCCGCCGGGCCGCACCGGCCCCGCACCGGCCGCCCGCGCCGGTCACTCCACGGCCGCGCTCGCTACGGCTGCGGGACGCGTCAGGCACCGGCGTCCGCTATCTGCTGCTCCTTGTGGTCCTGGTCATCACGGTCGGCCCGTTCCTCTGGCAGCTGTCCACCTCGCTCAAGGGGGCCGGTGAGAGCGTCTTCGGCTACCCGCCCCAACTGCTGCCGAGCGACCCCACCCTGGACCACTACGCCTCTGCGGCGGAGACCGTCCCCGTCTTCAGGTACGCACTCAACTCCCTGCTGGTGGCGGTCGGCTGCGCGACCACCAACTGTCTGTTCGGGTCGCTGGCCGGGTACGCCCTGGCCCGCATGGAGTTCCGGGGCCGCCGTATCGCCTTCGGGATCTTCCTCGCCACGATGATCATCCCCTTCGAGAGCATCATGGTCTCCGAGTTCCTGATGATGCGCTCCTTGCGTCTCAACGACACCCTCCTCGGCGTCATGCTGCCGCTGGCCGTCACCGGCCTGTCGATCCTCCTCTTCCGCAACGCCTTCCTCGGGCTGCCGCGTGAGGTCGAGGAGGCGGCCGTCCTGGACGGGGCATCGGAGTGGCAGCGTTACGCGCGCATCGCCCTGCCCTCCGTGCGGGGCACGATCGCCGTCGTCGCCATCTTCAGCTTCGTCTTCGCCTGGGACGACTTCCTGTGGCCCCTGATCGTGCTGAACGACCCGGCCAACTACACGCTGACCGTGGGAATCCAGTACCTGTCCGGCACGTTCACCAACGACCAGCGGGTCGTCGCCGCGGGCACCATGATTGCTGTGGTCCCGCTGCTGGTTCTCTTCTTCACCCTGCAGCGGTTCTTCTTCCGAGGCGTGGGCGAAGGGGCGGTCAAGGGATGAACAGCGGTACGGAGACGAGCAACGGGAACGGGTCCGGCAGCGGCGTACCCGTCGAGCGCGAACCGAAGCACGAGGCGCTGCGCACCGCCCTGACCGCGCTGATAGACGAGGGCCTCGCCCCGCACGAGGCGCTCCCCAGCGAACGCGACCTGATGCAGCGTTACTCGGTCAGCCGGATGACGGTGCGGCGCGCGGTCGAACGGCTCACCCAGGAGGGCCGCGTCTACCGCGTGCAGGGCGCGGGCACGTTCGTCGCGGACCCCGCCACCATCAGCAAGTCGCTCCACCTCACCTCGTTCTCCGAGGACATCCGCAGCCGGCGCATGGTCCCCGACAGCCGGCTGCTGCTCCTGGAGCGCACCGAAGCGGACCTCGACTGCGCCCGCGACCTCTTCCTGGCCCCCGGCTCACCGGTGGTCCACCTGGAGCGGCTGCGCACGGCGGACGGCGAGCCGATGTGCCTGGAGAACGTCTGGCTGCCCGAAACACTGGTCCCCGGCCTGGTCGAACAAGGGGAACCGCACAGTCTGTACGGCTGGCTGGAGCGGGCGGGCGCCGCGCCCGAGACCGCCGACCAGACCATCCGGGCCACCGTGGTGGGACCGCGCGAGGCGGGTCTGCTGGAGGTCCCGCCGCAGTTCCCCGCCCTGCTGGTGGAACGGGTCACCCGGGACATCAGAGGCCGAGCCGTCGAGCGGGCCATCAGCCTCTACCGCGCGGACCGCTACGACTACCGCCTCACCATCAGCCGGGAGCGCCGCAGATGACGACCCGCACGAACACCTCATCCGAGGGCGGCACAGCAGGACCCGCGGTCCGACTGGGGGTCGACATCGGCGGTACCAAGACCGCCGTCGCGCTCTTCGACGAGCGGGACGCCACCCTCGCCCGCGCCACGGCCGCCACCCCGGCCGCGGAGGGCGCGGCGGCCGTCGTCGCCGGAGTCCTCGAACTGGCCGCGCGGGTCCTCGCCGAACCGGCCGCCGCCGGCACCCGGCTGAGCGCGATCGGGGTCGGCACGGCCGGGGTCGTTGCACCGGACGGCCGCACGATCGCCGCCGCCACCGAGGCACTGCCCGGCTGGGCCGGAACTCCGCTGGCCGCGCTCCTGGAGGACGCACTCGGCTCTCCCACCACGCTCCTCGGAGACGTCCAGGCCTTTTTGGCCGGGGAACTGGCGGCCGGTGCCGCCCTCGGCGCACGGAGTGCCGTGGCCGTGATGGCGGGAACCGGTATCGGCGGCGCGATCGCCGTCGAGGGGGCCGTCGTGCGCGGCGGCCACGGAGCCGCCGGGCACATCGGCCACGTCCCGGTCGCCGCCGCCGAGGGCCGTCGTTGCCCGTGCGGAGCATGGGGCCACGTCGAAGCCGTCGCATCCGGTCCCGCCATGACCGCACTCCTGCGCCGCGATCCCGCCCACGCCGCGGCCCGCGACCTGCGCGCGGTCTCCGCCGCCGCGGCCGACGGGGACCCGGCGGCCCGTACGGTCCTGCGGCGCGGAGGCGGCGCACTCGGAGCGGCGCTGGCCGGGGTCGTCAACACCCTCGATCCGGACGTGGTGGTGCTCTCCGGAGGCGTCCTGGACGCCGGACCGTGGTACGAGGACGCCCTGCGCGCCGAACTCGCGTCCCGGGCCCTGCCGTTGCTGCGCGGCACCCGCGTCGTACGAGCCGCCCTCGGCGCCGACGCCGTGCTGCTGGGCGCGGTGAGCCGGGCGGCCGTCGAGTGAGCGGCGTCCGCCTCCAGGTCCGCGGCGCACCGATCCGACCGGGCCCGCACCGTCCGACGTACGACCCCGGAAAAACCCGTACGACCCGAAAGGTGAGGGAACAACCGTGAGCGCCGCCCCCGCGCGCCTGCCCCTGCGCATCGCCCTGCTGCCGCTCGACGAGAGGCCTGCCTGCTCCCGGCTGCCCGCCCAGATCGCCGCCGTGGCCGGTGCCGGGACGCTGCTGCCGCCCCCCGAGCTCATGCCGCGGCTGCGTGAGCCGGGTGACGCCGACGCGCTCGGAACCTGGCTGGCGGGCGCGGCGCGGGACGCCGACGCCGCCGTCGTCAGTCTGGAGACGCTGGGCCACGGCGGTCTCATCGCGTCGCGCACCCAGCCGTTCCCGGTCGCCGAGGTCGCCGCCCGCTGGCAGACCCTGGACCGGATCGCCGCAACCGGCACCCCCGTGCACGCCGTCACGCTGATCACCCGCACCCCCGACTCCGACGACGCGATGGAGGAGCCGGAGTACTGGGACCCCCACGGGCCCGCCCTCCACCACCTCTCCGCCGAGCTGCACCGCGGCGAACAGCCGCGGACGCGGCGCGCGGAACACCTGGCCGACGCCCGCCGCGCAGTGCCCCCGGCCGTCCGCTCCGACTTCCTCCGCCGGCGGGTACGCCACCACGCCCTCAACCTCACCGCACTCGAACTCGCCGCCTCCGGTGTCCTGGACAGCCTGGTCGTCGGCGCCGACGACACCGCTCCCCGGGCGGTCGCCACCGCGGAACTCCAGCAGCTCCAGCTCTGGCGCAGCCGCCTCGAAGTCGAGGACCGGGTATCCGTGCGCCCCGGCGCCGACGAGGCCACCGCCACGCTCGTGGCCCGCACCGTGCTGGGCCTGCTGGGCAGCCGGCCCGTCACCGTACGGATCGAAGCCGTCGACCCCAACGGGCTTTCCCGGACCGCCCCGTACGAGAACATCCCCGTCGGCAGGACCGCCGCCGGTCAGATCATGGCGTGCGGGGCCACCGTCCACGAGGGCCCCGACCCCGACCTGCACCTGCTGGTGCACACCCCGGACGGGGCCGGCGACTGGGCGGTCGGCCCGCTCACCCATCGCTCCGAAGAAGCCGCGCGCACCGCCCAGTCACTGGCCGACCGTGCTGCCGAGCTCCTGCGTGCCGGGCGTGCCGTCGCGGTCGCGGACTGCGCGCAGCCCAACGGGGCCGACCCACTCCTGGCGGACGCCCTGCTCCGCACCGGTCTCGCCCACCTGCTGACGTCCTACGCCGGCTGGAACACCGCCGGGAACACCCTCGGCACCGCCGTCGCCCACGCGGTGACCGCCGTCGCCGCGCGCCGGTGCGACCGCTTCGACGAGCGCGCCCATCTCGACCTGCTCGCGCACCGGTTCATCGAGGACGTCGGATACATGACGCGGGTCCGCCCCGATCTCCGCGCCGTCCTGGGCAGTGTGCCCGGGCGACACGACCACGTTCCCGACGGCAGTCCTGTTCTCGACCTGCTCGCGGCCGGACTCGCGCGGTGTGCCGAGGAACTGCCCGGTTTCCGGGCCCGGATCCTTCCCGGATCGGTGCGCCTGCCGTGGCGGCGCACCTTCGAGGCGGACTTCGACGTCAGCACCGGGCCCGTCCCGGCGGGCACCGCCCCGACCTCCACGACCGCCGAGGAGACCCGGTGATCCATCCCGCCCCCGCCGTCCGCTCACTCACTGCCGATGTCGCCGTCATCGGGTCCGGCCTCGGCGCCGTCGCCGCGGCCCTGGCCGCCGCCCGCGCAGGCCGCAGTGTCGTTCTCGCGGCCCGCCCCCACCGCCTCGGCGGCCAGGCCACCACCCAGCTCGTCCCCGCACTCGACGAGCACCCCCACGTCGAGACCGGCGGGGTCTCCGCCTCCTACCGGGCCTTCCGCGACCTGGTGCGCGCCCGCTACGACGGGCTGGCCAACCCCGGCGGCGGCTGGGTCAGCAGGCTCTGCTTCGAACCGGCCGTCGCCGAGCACGCGCTCAGTGCCCTCCTCGCACCGCACGTCGCATCCGGCCGTCTGGAGATCCTGACCGGCCTCACTCCGCGTTCGGTCCGGCGCGAGGGCGCGCGGCTGACCTCCGTGCGGTTGAGCGCCGCCCATGACGGAGCCCCCGTCACGGAGCTGTCCGCGGAAGTGTTCTGCGACGCCACCGAGTCCGGTGACCTGCTGCCCCTGGCCGGAACCCCGTGGGTGGCCGGCTCCGAGGGCCGCGAGGCTCACGGCGAATCGCTGGCCCTGCCCGGTGGTCCGCACCCCGGTGCGGTGCAGTCCTGCACCGTCGGCTTCGTCGTCGAGCACACCGCGGCGGCGGCCCCGTACGAAGGGCCCGCACCTGACGGGTACGAGCGGTGGCGTGAGCGCCAGCCGTTCACCCTGGAGATCGCCGGCTGGGACGACCGCACCCACCGCTACCGCATGTTCGAGGACGGGCCCGACGGACACCCGCCGTTCTGGACCTACCGGCGGCTGCGCGACGGCGCGGCCCTGGGCGGCCCGGACGCCGCCCTCATCAACTGGGCCGGCAACGACTACGCCGACCTCTCCTCCATCGACCACCCCGGGCAGGCCTACACCGAGGCGAAGCGCCTCTCCGCCGCCTTCCTGCACTGGCTGCGCACCGAGTGCCCCCGCGATGACGGCGGCCACGGCTACCCCGGCCTGACCCTCGCGCCCGGCATCGCGGGCACCCCCGACGGTTACGCCGAGGAGCCCTACCTCAGGGAGTCGCGCCGGCTGCGGACCCCGCTTCCCGTCCGCCAGCAGGACCTGGAACCGCTCCCCGGCCGGGCACGCGCCGCGAACCGCCCGGACTCCGGCGGTCTCGCGATGTACCACATGGACCTCCACAGCAGGGTCGGTCACCCCGCCAGTGCCTACGCCCCCACCGCACCCTTCCAGGTGCCGCTCGCATCGCTGATCGCCACCGAACCCGACAACCTCCTGGCCGCCGCGAAGAACCTGGCGGCCACTCAGGTCGCCGCATCCGCCTACCGCGTGCACCACGGCGAATGGGCTGTCGGCGAGGCCGCCGGGGCGCTGGCCGCCCAGTCCTGTCTGCGCTCCCTCGCCCCTGGCAGGCTCGTGGACGACCGCCGGGAACTCACCCTGCTCCAGACCCGCTTGGCCGCTGACGGCGTCCCGCTCGCCTGGACGCTCGATGTGCCGCCCGGCGATCGGAGGTTCGTGGCGGTCCAACTGCTCGCGGCGGCCGGGGCGCTCACCGGGCGCCGGGCCGCCGAACTGAACGTCCGTCCTCAGGACCCGGCGGACGAGGCGGAGCGAAGGGCACTGCACAGGGCCGCCGCCCGCCTGTCCGGCGATCCTGACGGCACCGCTGTCACCGGTCTTCCACCGGCGGACCCGGCGCTGGGCTGGGGCGATCTGGCCGTCGGTCTGGTCGGCCGGGTCCAGGACGCGCTTGGTCCGCATGCCCCCGTCTCCCCTGCCCCGCATGCCTGACACCGCGAGCGGGACGACGACCGTGACCCCCGCCGGACCCGCGACCGCCACCACCGAAAGGGACCTGGTGCCCCCCACCCGTACCTCCCGCGCCCCTCGCCCCGCCCGGGCCGCAGCAGTCCTGCGCGGCCTGGCCGGATCGCTGATCGTCTCCTGCCAGGCGCTGCCCGGGGAGCCCCTGCACGGACCGGACATCATGGCCCGCATGGCCCGGGCCGCCGTGGCCGGCGGGGCCGCGGCCGTCCGGGTCAACGGCCCCGAGGACGTCGCGGCCGTTCGGCAGGCCGTCACCGTGCCGCTGATCGGGCTCTGGAAGGACGGCGACGAGGGTGTCTACATCACCCCGACGCTCGGCCACGCCCGGCGGGCGGCCGAGGCCGGTGCGGACCTCGTGGCCATCGATGCCACAGGCCGGCCGCGTCGGGACGGCCTGAGCCTCCCGGACACGATCGAGGCGTTGCACCGGCTCGGGATCGGCGTGCTCGCCGACGTCTCCACCCACGAGGAGGGACTGGCCGCCGCGGCGGCCGGCGCCGACGCGGTCGCCACCACCCTCTCCGGGTACACCCCGGACAGCGCTCCGCCGGACGGGCCCGACTTCGTGCTCGTCGCCTCGCTCGCCGCCGTCCTCGACGTACCGCTCATCGCCGAGGGCCGCATCGCCACCCCGGCGGAAGCCGCCCGCGCTCTCACGCTCGGCGCGCACGCCGTGGTGGTCGGCGGGGCGATCACCCGCCCGACGGCCATCACCGAACGTTTCGCCGCCGCCCTGGACTCCGAGTCCGCCGTGCCGACCCCGTCCGTACCGTCCCCGGTGATCCGCCGGACCGCAGAGGAGCCCACCGCATGAGCACCACCATCCCCAGCGGGCCCGCCCCCGCGCGCGACCCGGAAGGCCCCGCGCCGAGGACCGGCACGGCCCCCGAGTGCCACGTCGTCACCCACGTCCACTGGGACCGTGAGTGGTACCGCCCCTTCGAAGCCTTCCGTGCCCGACTCGTCGAGCTCGCGAGCCGTGTCTGCGCCGAGCTCGACGACGGCCGGATGACGTCCTTCCACCTGGACGGCCAGACGATCGTCCTCGCCGACGTCGAAGCCCTCCGCCCCGACCTCGCCCAGCGGCTGCGCGAGCACGCGCGCGCCGGACGGCTGACCCTCGGCCCGTGGCACGTACTGGCCGACAACCAGCTGGTGTCCGGCGAGAACCTGATCCGTAACCTGCTGACCGCCCGCCGCTGGGCCCCCGGGGCCGGCACCCTGGCAGGCGTCGGCTACTCCCCGGACGCCTTCGGGCACCCCGCCGACCTGCCCCGGCTGCTGCGCGGCTTCGGCATGGACACCGCCCTGGTCTGGCGCGGCGCCCCCGACGGTGTCGCGCGCTTCCGCTGGCGTTCCCCCGACGGCTCCGAGGTCTTCGCCGTCAATCAGGGCTACCACGGAGCGGAGGTCCTCTGGGCCGACGAATCCGGCGCCCCGACCGCCGCCGAACGTCTGAAGGCCTTCCTCGCCACCGAGCACGCCCGCCTGCCCGAGGGCCCGTGGCTGCTGATGAACGGCGGCGACCACCTCGCGCCCTCCGGACCCGGCGCGCGCATCCGCGAGGCGGCGGACGGCGCGGCGGCCACCGGCGCCGCGCTCCGGCAGAGCACCCTGGAGCAGTTCTTCAGGGCGGCCCGCGCGGCGGCGGACGCCCGCGCGGCACACGGCGAACCGCTGCCCGTCGTCGAGGGCGAACTCCGCGAACCGGCGGGGTACCTGACGTTCATCCTCCCCGGCACCCTCTCCGCCCGCACCTACCTCAAGCAGGCCAACGCCTCCGCCCAGAACCTCCTGGAGCGCTGGGCCGAGCCCGCCCTCGCCCTCCACGCCCCACACGATCCCACCCTGCGCGCCGACCTCGACCACGCCTGGGAACTGCTGCTGCGCAACGCCCCGCACGACTCCCTGTGCGGATGCAGCGTGGACGAGGTGCACCGCGAGAACGCCGTCCGCTACGAGCGCGTCCACCAACTGGGCGAACACGTCGTCAGCCGCGCACTGCTGGCCGCCGGACTCGACGTCCGCGCCTACGGCGACCCGGCCCACGACCACACCGACCTCGCCGTCCTCAACCCCCGCCCGGACAGCGCCGGCGGCCCCGTCGAGACCGAGATCCTCACCGCACCCGGCCGCCACCCGGTCGCGATCACGGGCCCGGACGGCACACCCGTCCCGTTCGAGACCGAGACCCTCGGCATCGAGACCGCCTTCGAGGCCGACCTCGATCTGCTGCCCGACTCCCGCCCGGCGCTGCGCCACCGCCTGTTCCTGAACGCCCCGCCCGTGCCCGGCCTCGGCCGGACCGTACTGCGCGTACAGCTCGGCGACACCCCGGCCGACGACACCACGGCCCGCACCGACGACCGCGCGACCACGATCCCCGCCCCCGGCGGCGGTCACCTCAGCGCGGCCGACGATGCCTCACTGACCCTGACCCGAGCCGACGGCACCGTACTGCCGGGCCTCGGTCTGCTCACCGACGGAGGCGACAGCGGCGACACCTACAACTACGACCCGCCCCTGAACGACACCGTGATCACCCCCCGGCTGGTCGCCTCCCGCAGCCGTACGTCGGCGGTGCGTACCGTCCTGGAACTCGATGCCGTACTCGACCTCCCGGTCGAGATCGCCCCCGACCGGAAGAGCCGAAGCGAGCAGAGCACCGCGGTACCGGTCCGCATCGAGGTCGCGCACTGGCACGGTGACCCACTGCTGCGCTGGCACATCTCACTCGACAACACCGCCCGGGACCACCGGCTGCGCTTCCACGCTCCGACACTGCGCGGTGAGGACACCTGGACCGGCGACGGCCAGTGGAGCCTGATCGAGCGTCCCGTACGCCCCGACCTCGGTCCGCTGCCCCTCGACCGCGGCCACGAGGCCGTCTGCGGATCAGCCCCCGTCCAGGGCATCGGCGCGGTGGGGCGCGGAACGGAGCGTACGGCGATCATCGCGCCCGGCCTGCCCGAGATGCGCGCGCTCGCCGCCGCGGAGACGGCCACCGGCGCCGACCAGGAGATCGTGGTCACCCTGCTTCGCTCCGTGGGCTGGCTCTCCCGTTTCGACCTGCGCAGCCGTACCACCGGCGCCGGGCCGATGCTCGAAACCCCAGAGGCGCAGTGTCAGGGCGCGCAGACCTTCGGCCTCGCACTCGCACTCGGCGAATCCGTAGCGACCGATACCGGTCTCGCCCGCTGGGCGGCGGCCTTCCGTACACCGATGCGCGCCTGGCAGCTGAGGCCAGGTACCACGGCCGAGCCGGCGCCCGGCGCGATCCGCGTGGACGGTGGGCTCCTGGCCGCACTCAAGCCCGCCGAGAACCGCGACGGCCTCATTCTCCGCCTCGCCAACCCGACGACCGAAGCGTGCGAGGCACGGGTTCACGCCCCCGCGGGCACCCTCCTCACTCCTGTCCGGCTGGACGAGGAACCCACCGGGCAGGAGGCTGTGCGCCACGGCGCGACGGCGAGTGTCTGGCCCCTCGCTCCCTTCACCACCCTCACGCTGCGGATCGGTGAACGGCCCTGAGGCAGGCCGCGGGCTGTCGGGCCGAGGCCAGGCGGGCAGGTCAGCAGGCCGGGCTAACAGAGCTCAGCGGGGTGCTGCGCACCGCCGTCCTGGCGTGTCGGACGCAGCGCGCAAGGGTCCACGCCCGCTGCGACGAACGATTGAACGGCCGCGGCGAGGTCGGCGTCGTCGATGGTCGGCGTCCTCGAGAGGAGGAATCCAGAAGTCCGGTCCTCGTTGGTCACCGCTGCCCAGGTGTAGCTCTCGTCAAGCCCGGCGATGACGTAGTTGGCCTCCTGGGAGTGCGTGTAACCGCCGTCCGGCTTGGGCTGGAAGGAGACGTTGAGCCTGGTGCCCGAGGAGTCGAGGGGGCGCGCGGCGCCGTTGACCGCACTGGTGGATCCCCACCACGTGGTGCAGGTGTTGCGGACACCCACGGTCCCGTCGGCATGGGGCGTGTACTGAGCGCGGACGTTCTTCGCGCACTGGATCTCGAAGAGCTGGGGCACCGCCGCAAGTTGATACCAGGCACCCGCGTACCGACCGAGATCGACCTTGGCGGGCTGATCCTGTGCCGTGCCGGACGCCGCGGCGGCAGACCCGGTCGCCGAAGCTCCGGCGACAGCAAGCACGGCGCAGGCGACGCCGAGAGCGGAACGGCGAAGGGGAAGAGACAGGGGCATGCGTGCTCCTCGGGTCGGTTCAGGACAGTGCGTTCTGCTTCTGATCCGACCCGCCGGCCGGATGCACTTTCCTGAGACTTCTTCGCCCGGGTTGTGACTAACCGTCCTCGCGGCACGGGCTGGAGGAGCGCACCGCGGAGACTACTGGGCTCGCGGATTGCCCCGCGAAAGCTCGTGAGCGGCGTCCGCCTGCTCGTTGCCGAGGCTCGCCGACTCTCTCCGGTGGCGCGCACGGAGGGACTCCTCGGCAGCTTGGCGGGGGTGCCGGCGCCGCCAGTAGGGATTGTCGTGAGACAACTTGCTGGATACACGGCCGTACATCCCGAAGGTCAGGATGAGCAGAGCCATGACGAAGGTGAAAATCACATTGGTCATGCCGAAATCGAGGACGTTGGCGGGGCGGTCGAGGATGAAGAGATGGGCGAACCCGCTGAGCAGGAACAGCGACCCGACGACCATGTTCAGCGTGGACGCGAAGTTGCCTCCTACGATCGCACCGCCGACGAGAGCTGCCCCCACCACGACGGAGATCAGGCTGAGAGCACCGTTGGTGGACAACCCTGCGATCTCGCTCCCGCTCGTGTTGAACGGGCTGAGCTGATCAGCGAACCCCAGGCACCCGAAGACGAGAAGTACGACACCGCACAAGCCCGCTCCGTAGCGGTACACCAGGGCAAGATGGTGGTCGGTGGGAAGCTCGTCCCTCAGCTTCATGACACGTCCTTCCGAAGATTCGCCGACGCTGGGAGAAGAGACCGATTCTCTTCTTGCTCCTCTTCCTGTTCCTTCGCCGCCTCCGGTGCAGACGGATGCAGCGAAGGAAAAGTTGTCGGCGAGGTCCCCGGTGCATCTCGACGGAGGGATGTGTCCTCGGCCGAGCGCTTCTGCATCCAACGCGATGGCGGGAGGCGAATTGCCGTTGACGTTCCCGCCCCGCCCCATTCAGGAGACGCGTATGCACGGTGTTGCCTCGGACGACTTGGCGCGTATGCCCGGAAGCCGTAAGGGCAAAGGAGCCCTCGCCTCTGAAGCCCCCCGGGCAGCGGCCTCGGGCGTATCGCCCGACTGGCGGCAACTGGGCCTCGAATCGATGGCGTCGATGCTTGTCCTGACCCTGCGGCGTCGGGGAAGCAGTTACTTCGAGGCCTCCTGTCAGTGGCCGCGGCTCCACCCGCTGAACGAACGCGTGATCGCTGTCCGCCATCATCCGATGCTCATGGCGGAGTCCACCCGTCATCTCGCCTCGGCCCTTCAGAGAAGTCATCTGCCGATCGCGGGGAACGAGCCTCTCGAAGCCGTCTCGGTGAGGATGGGACGGCGTTTGCGGGCACAGCCTGTGGAGCGTGGCAGCGCCACAACAGTGGCCGTGGCCCTGTCCGTGAGCGACCTCGCGAGGAGCCGCGGCGGGCTCATGGCCTTCCGCCTCACAGCCGAGTACCGATACGCCGGAATCCCCTTCGGAACGTGCAGCATGCGGCTCGCCCGTCCTGCGGCCCCAGGGGCGCCGACCGTCGGCACCACGAATTCCTCGGCGTTGCTTCATCCGCCGGCCGCCGCGGTGGGAGCGGCGACCGATCTGGATGTGATGCTCGCGCGAGCTCCTCAGGGGAGGATCCTCGTGATGCCGCGGGATCCCGGGCATCCGGTTCTCCTCGGCGGCCGATCCGGTCGGCTCCCCGCCCTCGGAGTGCTGGAAGCGGGGCGCCAGGCGGTCCTGCTGACATCCGGCATGACCCCGGCTGCCGTTGCCGGACTGCGTGTGGATCTGCACGGTCCGGTGCCCCCGTGCGGTGCTCTTGTCGAGACGGAGGTGGAGTCGGACAGCATCCGGTTCTTCCTCACGTCCGCCGGGAACCTCGCCGCGGAAGGCTCAGTCATGTTGCTGCGGCCATAGACGACTGCCGAGAACCGTTCTGACCAGCTCATGGAGAAAAGAAGATGGACAGGGATTCACAGCAGGACGGAGAACGGCTGTTCTGTCTGGTGACAGGGGCATCCGGATACATCGGCGGTCGCCTCGTGCCGAGACTCCTGCGGGCAGGTCATCGAGTCCGGTGCATGGCTCGCTCCCGGGAGAAGCTCCGGGACCATCCCTGGGCGGACAACGTCGAAGCCGTCCACGGTGACGTCAGCGACGCCGACTCGGTCGCCGCGGCCATGCGGAATGTCGATGTCGCCTACTACTTGGTGCATTATCTGGACTCCGGCTCCGGTTTCGAGAGAACCGATCGCATCGCCGCCCAGATCTTCGCCGAGCAGGCTCGCGAGGCCGGCGTACGCCGGATCGTCTACCTCGGCGGTCTGACACCGGCGAACGTGCCCGAGCGAAGCCTCTCCGCACATCTGCGTTCCCGTGCTGAAGTCGGGGAGATCTTCCTTCGGGGGGCGGTACCCGCCACCGTCCTACGGGCCGCCGTCGTCATCGGCTCGGGTTCGGCGTCGTTCGAGATGCTGCGCTACTTGACCGAGCGGCTGCCCATCATGGTGACCCCCAGCTGGGTCAACACCCGAACGCAGCCCATCGGTGTCCGGGATGTGCTGCGCTACCTCGTGGGTTCCGCCGCGATGCCACCGGACGTCAACCGGGCCTTCGACATCGGCGGGCCTGATGTTCTGACCTACAGGGAGATGATGAGACGCTACGCGGCTGTTGCCGGTCTGCGGCGGCGCATCATCGTGCCGGTCCCGGTTCTCACTCCCCGGCTTTCCAGCCACTGGGTGGGGCTGGTCACCCCGGTCCCCGCCGCCTTGGCCCGGCCGCTCACCGAGTCCCTGCGCCACGAAGTCGTCCGTCACGAGCGGGACATCCGCCACTACGTTCCCGATCTTCCCGGTCGCCCCATGCCTTTCGATGAAACGCTGGCTCTGGCGCTACAGAGAGTGAGAGAGGCGCAGGTCGCCACGAGATGGTCATCCGCTGCGCTGGCCGGGGCTCCCAGTGACCCTCTTCCCACGGATCCGAACTGGGCCGGTGGCAGTCTCTATCGAGATGAGCGCCAACTGCCTGTCGGTGCGTCAGCGGAATCTCTCTGGAAAGTGATCGAGGGTATCGGCGGCGACAACGGGTGGTACTCCTTCCCGCTCGCCTGGGCCGTTCGAGGGTGGCTCGACCGTTTCGTGGGCGGTGTGGGCCTCCGCCGCGGCAGACGCGACGCCGCGCGACTGCGGGTAGGCGATTCTCTTGATTTCTGGCGCGTCGAGGAAATCGTCCCGGGCCGGCTTCTACGGCTGCGGGCGGAAATGAGGATCCCGGGACTCGCGTGGCTGGAGATGCACGCGGAGAAGGACGATGACGGAGGTACCGTCTATCGCCAGCGTGCGCTGTTCCACCCTCGCGGACTGCTGGGGCACGCCTACTGGCTGGGCGTGTCTCCGTTTCACGCCATCGTCTTCGGCGGCATGGCACGCAACATCACCAAGGCCGCCGCCAGGGACACCGGTGCACATCATTCGGGGGTTGCCGAGTAGGTGGTGCGCAGGGGCTCATCGGAGATCCCGGTCCGCTCGATCGGCTACCGCCTGCCTCCGCATGATGGCCTCCGTGGCAGCGACAGCTTCCCTGAGTCCCGGTGGGTGCAGCAAACCGGGTACCTTCTGCCCCATCCAACCAGGACCGAGCGTGAGGACCGTCGGTCTTCTCCGGGCGCCGCGCACTCCCCATTCCATCTCCGACACGTGCCGCGCCAGGGTCGGGCTCGCTGTTGTGCGGGACTGGGCCCACAGAGCCACGGCCGCCGGTCCGGTCCGACGAACCGCCGCAAGGAGCGGTTGCGCGGGAAGCGAGGGCCCGAACATACGGACCTGAAGGCCGCGTTCGGTCAGCGCTGCGGCGAGCGCCTCCGACGGCAGCGTGTGGCTGTCCCCGGGCACGCAGGCAATCACCGTGACGCCACCGGGGCGCACTTCCGCGGGCGGCGTGCAGCGCCGCAGGGCGCCCGACACATGCCAGGACAGGAAGTGCTCCACCTCGATGTATCGCTCGCCCGAGGACTCCCACTTGCGGCCCACCGCCCGCAGCGTCGGCATCATCACCTCCACCCAGGCGGGGACGATGCCGTGCTGCGCGATGGCAGCGTCCAACAGGTGATCGAGGGCGGCCGCGTCAAGGCGCATGGCCGCGCGAGCGACGCCTTTGCACTCCTGGCGAACCGCGCCCAGCCGCAGACCGCTGCCGGCTCGACTCGGCACTCCGACGCTCGGGGGCAGCTCGCCGGGATCCCGCTTCGTGACGTCCGGCGACCTGAGCTCGGTGCGCACCTGAAGCGCTGCCTCGGCCGGTGGCATACCCGTCGCGGTCAGAGCGCACATCCGCTCAAGGAGTCTCACGTCCGACGCGGCCCAGCGGCGGTGCCTGCCACCAACATGCCTGGCCGGCCCGATCCCGTAACGGCGGTCCCAGGTCCGGATCGTGGTGGGCGCCACGCCCAGCCGTCTGGCCACCTCTCCGGTGGTCAGCCCGCCACCCCGCGGTTCCCCCTCGTCAGAGACTTCTCCGGGCGCGTCCATCAACCGAGTCTACGACGCACAAACGACGCATGTTGCCTGCGTCGTTTGTGCGTCCAAAGCTGATTCAGCGCCGACATCCTCTGCCCATCGGTCTGCGCAGCCAGGCGGCCTCACGCCCTTGCGCCGGGCGAACGTCAGGAGACATCGGCCTATGAGTACACCTATCCGTTCCGTGCCGCCGGAGGACTCTCCGGCGCCCGGTACGCCGTACGACGACCACCTGGTCCAAGGGTTTCTGGACGGCGACGAAGCGGCCTTTGCCGCGATCTACCGGCGATGGGGCGCGCTCGTCCACACCATGGCGTGGCGCGCACTGGGCGATGCTCACGAGGCGGAGGACATCACCCAGCTGGTCTTCGTCGGAGCGTGGCGGGGGCGGGCCGGATACCGTCGTGACCGAGGACCCCTCGGCGCATGGCTGGTCGGCATCACTCGCAGGAAGATCGCCGACGCGCTCGCGGCACGGACCAGCCGAACGCGGCTGATCGAGAGCGCGGTGCGCGATGCGGGCGGCGTCCGGCACGGTCCGGCGGAAGCGGATGCCGTCGTGGATCGAGTTCTCGTGCTGGACGCCTTGTCACGCTTGTCCTTACACCAGCAGACGGTGCTGAGCATGATCTTTTACGAGGGTCTGACACAGGCCGAGATCGCGGTGCGGACCGGAATGCCCCTCGGAACCGTCAAGAGTCACTGCCGTCGCGGCATGCATCGTCTGCGCAGTGCGATCGAGTAAAGCTGCTCCGTCGGCAGCGCGGTCCCTGCGGCGTCGCAGAGGGACTGCGTGGCCCCAGGTCCGGCGGCCACGGCGGCCCTGCCCGCCCCCTCCTCAGCTGTCGGCCTTCACCTTCGCGTTCGCGTCGGGACGAGCGAGTAAAGGTATCTCAAAGATAAACTATCTCAATGGTTGAGTGAGATTAGACTGGAGGCATGCAGCCAAGCTCATCGGAAACCCCTGACCGGGCCAGCGACCTGTTCGCCTACGCTGTGCAGCTGCGTACGCTGAACCGTGAGCTGAACCGGAGCACTCAGGACTTCGCCCATCAGCACGGGCTGCACTCGACCGACGTCCACGCCCTCGCCCTGATCATGGATCCCTCGCCGTCCTCCGACGGCCCGGTGACTCCCTCACACCTCAGGGAAGAGCTCGGTCTCACCTCCGGAGCGATCACCGCCTGCCTCGACCGGCTCCAGAGATCCGGGCATGTCAGCCGCGTGCGCGACACCGCGGACCGCAGAGTCGTCCACCTCGTCTACCGACCTGAGGCCCGCGCGCTCGCTCGCGAGTACTTCAGTCCCCTCGCGCGAGCCACCGAGACCGCGCGAAGCCAGTTCACTCCGGAACAGCTGACGACCATCGCGGCCTTCCTGCGGGCCCTCAACGCCGAGTTGGCCGCGGCGCACGAGACGCGCGCGTGAGAGTGTCGTCACGACTCTGCCGAACTACCTACGGGTGAGAAGGAACGGGTGGCCGGATGGACGCCGATGTCGTCATCGTCGGTGCCGGGGCGGCGGGACTGTCGCTCGCGTACCGATTGACGGGCCAGTGCGCCGCGGGGGAGCGGACGCGAACGGCGCGGAGCGTACGACCCGCCCCGCGCGTGGTCCTGATCGACGCCCCGGCGGGACTTCTGCGCCCCCCGAACGCACCTGGTGCTTCTGGGAGCAGGGGGACGGAGACTTCGAGGAGGTCGTGGCCACGTCCTGGGAACGGCTCTGTGTGCGCGGGCCGAGCGGACAGGTATGGGAGAGCCGGCCTGACCCGTGGCGGTACAAGATGATCCGTTCGAGCGCTTTCGACGCGTTCGTCGACGCACGGCTCGCACGCTCCCCCTCGCGGAGAGGGTGACCGCCACCGTGCACCGGCTGACGGAGACAGCGGACGGTGTGCTGGTGTCGGGCACCTTGCCAGGGGGGCGACAGCTGAGGCTGCGGGCGGGCTGGGTGTACGACTCACGCCCTCTGCCGAAACTGCCACCCGCACGAACCACGTTGCTGCAGCACTTCCGTGGCTGGTTCGTGCAGTTGGATACCGGGAAGGCCGGTGCCGCCTCGTCGTTCGACGTGGATTCCGCCTGCCTGATGGACTTCCGTACACCCCAGCCCGAACACGGTCTCTCGTTCGGCTATGTGCTCCCGCTCGGACCGGACCGCGCGCTGGTCGAGTACACCGAGTTCTCCGCGGCCCCCCTTCCCACGGAGGCATACGACGCCGCGCTGCGGCACTATACGAGCGAGATCCTGAAGCTCGGTCCCTTCGACGTCCATGACACGGAGCAAGGGATCATTCCGATGACGGACGCGCGCTTCCGGCGCCAGGTCGGGCGCCGCGTCTTCCGTATCGGCACCAGCGGCGGAGCCACGAGACCGGCGACCGGGTACACCTTCGCAGCCGTCCAACGGCAGAGCCGGGCCATCGCCGACTCCTACCGTTCCGGAGCCGTGCCGGCTCCGCCACCGCCGCACGCCCGGCGATCGCTCGCCATGGACGCCGTCATGCTGCGTGCCCTCGACACGGGGCGGGTGAGAGGCGCGGACTTCTTCACCGGTCTGTTCGAGCGCATGCCCATGGAGCGGATGCTCCGCTTCCTCGACGGGAGGACGAGTGTCCGGGAAGATCTGCTGCTCGGCTTCGCGACGCCCGTTCTTCCCATGCTGCGCACGGCCGCCGGCCTGCCCGTGCTGCCGCGCCGGGACACCTGGCGCTGACCCCCGGTTCGCCGCTGCGCGGATTCCTCCCTGGAGCATCGTGCTTCCGCGCCCGCTCGGCGTACGCCGTTTCCTCCTGCATGTTCAGACCCCACAGTCCTCCCCGTCCACCACGAAGGAGCAGTTGAATGCCCTCTCCATCGACCCCGCCTCGCAGTGCCCCCCGACGGGGCCGAGACAGGCAGGCGGAGGTCCTCCACCCGGCGCCCGGCCGCGCCCGGTTCCCTCGGGATGCCCCTCGGGTAGCGGTGGTGGGCGGCGGTATCGCCGGCCTGGCCGCCGCCACGGGCCTGGCCGAGCGCGGTGCTCGCGTCACCTTGTACGAGCGTGAGAAGACGCTCGGAGGGCGCCTGGCGGCATGGCCTACAGAGCTGTCCGACGGTTCCCCCGTGACGATGAGCCGGGGGTTCCATGCCTTCTTCCGCCAGTACTACAACCTGCGGGGCCTCCTGCGGCGGGCCGACGGCGGGCTCGGCATGCTCACCGCCGTGCCGGACTACCCGCTGCAGCACAGCGGGGGCCTCTACGACAGTTTCGCGAAAGTACCTCGCACCCCGCCGTGGAGCGCTGCGGGCTTCGCGGCACTGAGCCCCACCTTCGGGTGGCGTGACATGACGCGGATGGACGCGCGGGCCGCCCTTCCGCTGCTGGACGTTCGGGTTCCCGAGGTCTACGACCGGCTCGACTCGGTGAGCGCCTACGACTTTCTCGCCGGCATCCGCTTCCCCGAGGCAGCCCACCATCTGGCTTTCGAAGTCTTCTCCCGCAGCTTCTTCGCCGACCCCCGTGAACTGTCCGCCGCAGAGCTGGTGCTCATGTTTCACATCTACTTCCTGGGCTCCAGCGAAGGACTTCTGTTCGACGTTCCCGACGAACCGTTCTCGCAGGCCCTGTGGGAGCCGTTGTCCGCGTACCTGGAAGGCCACCACGTCACGATGCGCGTCGGCACGTCCGTCGACACGGTCGAGCCCGATCCGTCCGGCGGCTATCGGATCACGGCCGGCCGGCGGGCCGAGCACGTCGACGCAACGGTCCTTGCCCTCGACACCCCGGGCCTGCGGAGAGTCGTCGCTTCGTCTCCTCACCTCGCCGACGCCTCCTGGCGGGACAGGATCGCGCAGTTGCGCACCGCGCCACCCTTCCTTGTCTCGCGTCTGTGGCTCGACCGACCGGTGAGGGCGGACCGAGCGGGCTTCCTCGGAACGAGCGGATACGCGTCCCTGGACAACGTCAGCGTCCTGGAACGCTGGGAGGGGGAAGCCGCACGCTGGGCCGCCCGAACGGGAGGCTCGGTGGTGGAACTGCACGCCTACGCCGTTGACCCGGCCGCCGACCGGAAGGCCGAAGAGGAGCGGTTGCTGGCCCAGCTCCACCGCGTGTACCCCGAGACCCGCGACGCGAGAATCGTGGACGCGCGACACGAATGGCGAGCGGACTGCCCGCTCTTCCCCGTGGGAGGTTACGAGGACCGTCCCGCCGTCCGCACGGGGGATCCCACCCTGGTGATGGCTGGAGATCTGGTGCGTACCGATCTGCCCGTGGCACTGATGGAGCGGGCCGCGACGAGCGGATTCCTCGCGGCGAACGCGCTGCTCGAACACTGGGGCGTGCGTGGCCAGGTGCTGTGGACGGTGCCGCGGAGCGGAAGGTCCCGGCTGATGCGTCTGCTCGCGGGACTCGCATCGTAAGGAGAGCCGGACGGCGGGCACGCCGGTGCTCCCGGCCCTCCGACGGAGGGCCGGGAGCACCGGGCCGCGCTCAGCCCGGGAACGTGCCGTTGCTGCGCAACGCCCAGCGTCGCTCCGCGTAGGCGAGGTCGTCGCGCCACAGCCGTCCGGCAGTCCGTCGCATCAGCGGCCGAAGCAGCGGCGCCGCGGCACGGGCGACAGCGAAGCCGGGACGCTCGGACGTCGCGATGACCGCCTCGATGACGGCCGTTCGAGGTCTGCCCGCCGCGTCGGGTTCCAGCGGAGTGGCATGGGTCTCGACCACCGACGTGGCCCCCTCACCTTCGGTGATGTGCATGACTACGGTACGGGGTTCGGGAGTGGTGAAGACCGCGCGTACGGGCACGACCGCCCGGCCCGCCACCTTGAAGGACACATCGACCGCGAAGCCGTCCTCCTGCCCTGACGCGTCGTCGACCGTCAGGTCGACGAACGAGTAGGGGTGGAACCAGGCTCCGTGCCACGGGTCGAGGCGGTTGGCGACGATGTCCTCCGGTTCGCATGTTCCTACGGCCGTGTACACGGCGGCAACGGAGTCCGTGAGGCGGGGCCGTTCGGGCAGTACGGGTTCATCCAGAGGCTGCTCACCGCTCAGCGTGTCCAGACGAACCCAGACCAGCACACCATCGTCATGTACGGGATAGGGGACCCAGCCGGCGAACGGGCCGCCCTCCAGCGCGAGCCCGTGCCAGTGGCACACCAGAGTCCCGCACACCACGGGGCTGTTGCGGAGCGGAGCGCCCAGATGGGGGCAGCTGCCGGGGCCCGCCCTGAGGCGGCCGTTCTGATCCCTCCACACGACCACTTCGGTGCCCGCCACGTTGATGCCGAAGGGCCTACGGCCCGAGATCTCCCGGCTTGCCGACACCGCGTACCAGTTGCCGGAGGGCAGCGCGGTGGCCCGCTTGAGTGCCTGCGCGATCACGGCAGGTTTCGCCTCGCGCCACGTGGATCCCTGCCGATGCCACGGCACAGCCTTCCTCAGACGCAGCGGAACGCGGTCCCTCAGGCTGCGGCTGCGCGGGCGCCGTTCGTCTCGCCCCGTCATGTCGCGATCTCCCCTCTCACGGCCTCCGCCGACGCCTCGGTGCCATGCGGTTCGTCTGCTCCCGAGCGTGCGGACGTGTCCTTGCTCTGCTTCCGCCGCGGGCGCCGGGCCACGGACAGACGCACCGCTCCGGCAAGCGCGACCGCGGCCCTGCGTCGCCGTGGCACCACGGCCCGGCGGTGCAGCACCTGGAAGTCGTCGGTCTCGATCGCTTTCAGAATGTCGCGGTAGAGCGTGAAAGCCGTGCGCATGCAGGGACGCGCCACTGGATCGAGCATGTTCAGCCCCGGTTCGGCCTGGTGGTAGACATCCCGGGTGAGGGCCACACCGGCCCGCAGAGCGGCTCTGATCCGCGGATCGTCCCTGCCGGTCCTGCGGCTCCATGCGAGCAGCTCACGATCCGCTCCATGGGCCGCGAGAAGGTCGGCGGGCAGATAGACCCGCCCCCGGTCGAGGTCCTCACCCACGTCCCTGAGGAAGTTGGTGAGCTGGAACGCGATCCCCAGAGCTGCCGCGTGCGGCGCGGCCTCCTCGCGCGCCGTCACGGTGCCGAGGACCGGCAGCATCTGCAGGCCGATCACGGCTGCCGAGCCGTGCATGTACCGGGCGAGAGCTTCGTAGGTGGGATAGTCGGTGACTTCGAGATCGCTCAGCATCGCGGCCATGAAGTCGACGAAGTGGTCGTGGTCGATGTCGTATCGCAGCGCCGTGTCGACCAGCGCTCGGACCACCGGCTCCTCGCTCCTGCCGGTGCGCAGGCCCGCGGCCATGCGGTCGCGAAGCGCGTGCAGGGCCCTGTCGCGCTCTGCCGGCGTCGTCTCGCCGGTCAGATCGTCGACGATGTCGTCGGCCCACCGGGCGAACCCGTACAGAGCGTGGACGGCAGGCCGGCGATCGATGGGCAGCAGCCGGGCCGCGAGGAAGTAGGTCTTGCCATGACGCGCGTTCAGCTGACGGCAGTGGCTGTAGGCCGCGCGCAGACCTGGTTCCTCGATACCAGCGGCATCGAGTTCTCGTCGGGTCACCGGGTCGCGCCCTTCGTCCGGGTGGAACGAGGAGTGACGCGCGTGCTGCGCCCGGAGAGCGTCTTGCGTGCCGGAGCGGTGCTACCGACGATACGGGCTGCGGCGAGCTTCCCCGAGATCAGCACGGTGGGCACTCCGACACCCGGGGTGGTACCGCAGCCCGCGATGACCGCGTTCTCGGTTCCGCGCACCAGGTTCTGCGGCCGGAAGGGCCCTGTCTGCGCGAACGTGTGGGATGCCGAGAACGGCGTACCGGCCGCATGACCCTGCGCCGTCCAGTCGACCGGAGTGATCAGTGCCTCCTGCTCGATCGACGCACCGAGTCCCTCCAGGCCCCGCCGCTCCAACTCGGCCACCAGGCCGTCGCGGTACCGAGGGGACAGGTCCCGCCACTCGTTCACGCCGGGGCCGATGTCCGTATTGGGGCAGGGCGCGAGGATGTAGTGGAGGTGCTTGCCCTCGGGAGCCAACGAGGGGTCGTGGGTTGTCGGCCGCGTGATGAGGAGCGATGGATCACTCATCACCGCACCCTCGACCGTGAGCTCCCTGAAGGTGCTCCTCCAGGCAGCTCCGAAGGAGATCGTGTGGTGGGCGAGCTGAGGCCAGGTCCGATCCGTGCCGGCGTGCAGGATCACAGCGGAGGGAGAATGCCGCAGGCCGACCGGCCGTCGAGGAGACCGGCCGAGCATGCGGTAGACCGTCGGCAGATCCGGAGTGAGCACCACGGCGTCACAGGCGATGCGCTCTCCTTGAGACGTCCGGACGGCGGTGATCCGGTCTCCTCCGCGCTCGACTCCGGTGACCTCGGTGTTCCAGTGGAACGTCGCACCGGCTTCCGCGGCCGAATCCGCCATGGCTCGCGGGAGGGCGTGCATACCCCCGCGCGGGAAGTACACGCCCGCCACGGTGTCCATGTAGGCGATCACCGCGTAGGCGGCCAGGGCACGCTCGGGAGCCACCCCCGCGTACAGGGCTTGAAAGGAGAAGACCCGGCGCAGACGTTCGTCCGAGAGGAAGCGCCCGATCTGCGGATCCAGCCGTCCGAACGCCCGCAGACGCGCCAGGCGGAGCAGATCGGGGTGAAGCAACTGCAACGGGGAATCGAAGTTGGTGTCGATGAAGCGCCGCATCTGGGCGCTGTAGAGGTCCGTGAGCCAGCCGCGCAGCCGCCGGTAGCCCGCCGCCTCCCGGGCACCCGCGAAGAGCCTGATCTCCTCTTCCATGGCCTCCGCGCCGGTGTGGACATCCAGTTGGGTTCCGTCGGCGAACCGCGCCCGGTACGCCGGATGCAACTCCATGAGCTCCACCCGGTCGGCCAGGCGATCGCCGACCGCGGCGAACGCCTCGTCGGCGATCTCCGGCATCGTCATCACCGTAGGGCCGCTGTCGACACGGAAGCCGCCCATGTCGAAACGCCCTGCCCGCCCACCTGGCAGGGCGTCACGTTCGACGACGGTGACACGTCGTTGCGCGCCCAGCAGGTGAAGTGCGGCAGACAGTCCGGACAGTCCCGCTCCGACAACGACCACATGATCCGTGGGTCCGGGGACCGATTTCACCGAAGCTTTCCTTCCGTTGTCTTCGACATGCCCATGAGATCGGAGAGGCGGCTGCGGACGGGGCCGGGGAGAGAGAGCCGAACCAGCACTTCCTCGCTGTGTGCCAGAAGCCTGTCGATCTCGGCCTCTGTCATGTCTTGTGCTCCTGTTCGCTTCAGGATGTCGCGCAGCCTGTGCAGGTCTGCTTCGGACAGCTCGGGGTTGCCGATGGCATCGCTCAACGCCTGTTGGGAGGCAGTGTCCCCAGCGCGCGCGGAGAGGCTTCGCGCCGTTGCCGTCAGATAGGTGAGCTTTCCGCTGCGAATATCTTCGCCGGAAGGCTTTCCCGTCGTCGACGGGTCGCCGAAAACGCCCAGGAGGTCGTCGCGCAGTTGAAAAGCGATACCTGCCGAGCGTCCTGCTGATCGCAGGGCCGAAATCGTCCTCCCGTCCGCTCCCGCCAGAGCTGCGCCGAGCGCGAGGGGTCGCTCGACCGTGTACAGAGAAGTCTTCAGCAGCGCGATGTGCAGAGCTCGATCCTCCGAAGAAGAGGCATCGGCCTGGGCGTACATGTCGAGGTACTGACCGGCTACCATCTCGGCTCGCATCGAACGCCACAGGGCGAGGATGCGCTTGCGTGTCGGAGCTCCGGCCTCTATCTCGGCAACAAGATCGTCCGCCCACGCCAGCGCCAGGTCACCGGCCAGAATCGCAGAAGCCCGCCCGTGGGCGACATGGTCTCCCCGCAGGCCGGATCTCAGATGATCCGTGGCGAAGTCGACATGCAGCGACGGTGCCCCGCGCCGGACCGGCGAACCGTCCATCACATCGTCATGAATCAACGCGCAGGTCTGGATCAGTTCCAGCGCGGCTCCCAGCCGAAGCGCCGACTGAACGCCCGTTCCCGTCGCGTCACCCCCACCGGCGCGCCAGCCCCACCAGGCGAACTGCGCACGCAACCTCTTACCTCCGCGCAGTGCCAGGGACCGCACTCTCTCCGCCACATCTCTGGCGAACTGAGGGTCGAGCGCCTCGGCTTCGCGCAGCCGCTGTTCCAGATACAGGCCCAGAGCGCGCTCCACAGCTCTTGCCGTGCTCGTGTCCGGGTCAGGGCCGGCCGACGCCGGTCGCGGGGACCCGCTGACCGTAGGTCCGCTTCCGTACAGGCCGTCGGACTTGCCGGGCATAGCTGCACCTCTCATCGGGAAACTCTTGCTCACCTTGGCTTTCGGCTTCGATCGGCCTGGCGGACGCATCCTTCGGTGCACCGGGCCTGCTCCGTTCGGGCGGAGCAGGAGACCTCGGTCGATCATCTTCGGGGAGGGTGCCGCTTGCGCCGGAGCCACAGGGGCGGCCGGGTTCTTCCTGCGGCAACGTCACTCCGGCAGGCCAACGGATCTCCGCGGTCCCGCTCCCGCCGGCAGCTCGCCCGTCGCTCTCGTCTTCGCCGAACGTGAATCTATTTCATCTATTCATTATCTCAACAGTCGAGAGACTATCACTGTGATCGCTTGAGCTGCCGGGCGAACAGCTACCGCCCGGCCGTCTGTACGACGTCCGACCGATTCCGGCCGTCGCTCAGCGCACGAGACCGCCTCGAGCCTTCTCGGGAAGACGGCGCGGTGACGGCGACTCAGTTCGGTCGAGGCGATATCGCGTCTCCGCAGTCAGGCGCGGCCCGTGTCTCGCCGCCCTCCGAGGGCCGAGTCCGATGCGTCTCGACGCTGTGCGCGGGCGAGGGGGACGAGGATCAGGGCTCCCGCCAACGCCAGCAGCGCGGCGGCTCGCAGGACCCATTCGATGGCGTTTCCGTCTGCGGCTGCCTGCTCGGCTGTGCCGCTCAGCGCTTCGAGGACCGTGGTGGCCACGGTGACGGCCACTGCGCCGAAGAGCACGAGAGAGGTGAGCACCAGGCCGGAGGCGGCTGCCAGACGACCTGCTGGCACGTAGGACTGTGTCGCCGTGTTGGTCAGAGCCCAGCCGAGGCCGACTCCCACACCGACCAGAGCGAAGACGGCCGTGTAGAGGGCGAGCGGTTTGATCCAGGTGAGGGCGAACAAGCTTGCGCCGCTCAGCAGCATTCCTGCGCACATGATTGCTTCGGGCGCTCGGCGCTGCGCGAGGTAGCCGGACCCATAGCTGGCTCCGCCGGCGCCGACGGACAGGGCAAGGAAGATGACACCCGCGTCCAGTGGTGTCAGGCCGCGGGCCTGTTGCAGGTAGAGGGCGGACAGCACGGCCACCAGGCAGTAGACGATGTTGGACATCGAGCCGGCGAGGGTGACCGTCACGAAGGGTCTGTTGCGCAGCAGCGACAGGTCCAGGAGAGGTTCCGCGGTTCTGCGTTCCATGAGGACGAACACCGCCAGGAGGGCGATGCCGACGGCCAGTACGGTGAGGGTGAGGGAGAGGCCCAGCCCCACTTGCCGCCCTGGTCCACAGCGAGCATGACGGCGGTCAGAGCGCCGGCGACCGTGATGGCACCCGGCAGGTCGAGCCCCCGGCCTGCTTGTTCGTCGCGGCTGTTCTTCACGAACCGCAGCATCAGGAACACGGCCGCGGCACAGAGGGGCACGTTCAGGAGGAAGACGGCTCGCCAACTGACGTGTTCGGCGAAGACACCTCCCACGAAGGGGCCGAGGGCAGTGCCGATGGCGCTGAAGGCAAGAACGGTCCCGACTGCCCGCCCCTGGCGGTCGTCTCGGAAGTGGGCGGTGACGACTGCTACCGCGACCGGGAAGATGAGCGCGGCTGTGGCTCCCTGAACCACACGGCCGGCCACCAGCCATTCCTCGTTCTGTGCGGCGCTGCAAACCGCGGACGCGATGCCGAAGCTGGTCAAGCCGCTGACGATGACCGTCCGTCGGCCATGGACGTCGGCCATTCTCCCCCGACGATCATCAAAGCGCCGAGGGCAAGCATGTAGCCGCTGACGAGCCACTGGAGATCCGTCGTCGGCTCTCCGAAGTCCCGCGCGATGACGGGGAGCATCAGGTTGAGGGCAAACCAGTCCAGCTGAACAAGCAGCATCGCCAGGGCGGCGGCAGCGATCACCGCACGATCACGAGATGGGAACACTCGCCCTCGCGACGGTTCAACGGCGCTTCTTCTGTGCATCGGCGTCCCTGCTCGCAGCTCGGTACGGACAGAGCTCAGGTTCTGCTCCGCCGCACCTGGAACGGAGCACGCTGGATGCGCTCGGCTGGAGTGTCGTCAGATGTCACTCTCTCGGACCTCTGGCATGGCGCAGGTGATCACACGATGCCCGGCTCGGCGACAGGGGCCTGACTCCACGATGCCTCCGTCTCCCTCGCGGGAGAACCAGCGGCTCGGGAGGCAGCGCCGGCCGGCCTCGGGGCCATGGTCATGTGGTGCCTGCTGCCGACCGGCCCGGGCGCGGCCGGCAGCAGGGCTCGAAAGGACCGGCGTGAGGACCTGGGTCGTGAGCCGCCCCGGCGGAGCCGGTCCCGCTGTCGGTCCCCCTCAGTCAAAGTCCCCGAGTCCCGCGACTCAAGGGCATGTACGCGGTCCTGACGGTCCTCTGACGGAAATCATCCGAAGCCCGGGAGGGCGGAGACGACGAGGTCGATCAGCTTGATCCCGACGAACGGGAGGACCAGGCCGCCGAGCCCGTAGACGGCGAGGTTGCGGCGGAGCAGGTCCTCTGCGGACGCGGGCTTGTACCGCACGCCGCGCAGGGCGAGCGGGATGAGAGCGATGATGATCAGCGCGTTGAAGACGATGGCCGAGGTGATGGCCGACTGCGGGCTGTGCAGGCCCATGATGTTGAGTTCGTCCAGACCCGGGTAGGCGGTCGCGAACATGGCGGGGATGATCGCGAAGTACTTCGCGACGTCGTTCGTGATGGAGAAGGTGGTGAGGGCTCCCCGGGTGATGAGGAGTTGTTTGCCGATCTCGACGATCTCGATGAGTTTGGTGGGGTTGGAGTCGAGGTCCACCATGTTCCCGGCCTCCTTGGCGGCCGAGGTTCCGGTGTTCATCGCGACGCCGACGTCGGCCTGGGCCAGGGCGGGGGCGTCGTTCGTGCCGTCGCCGGTCATCGCGACGAGCTTGCCGCCGGCCTGCTCGCGCTTGATGAGGGCCATCTTGTCCTCGGGCGTCGCCTCGGCCAGGAAGTCGTCGACCCCCGCCTCCTCGGCGATCGCCTTCGCGGTCAGCGGGTTGTCACCCGTGATCATGACCGTCTTGATTCCCATCCGGCGCAGCTCGTCGAACCTCTCCCGTACACCCTCCTTCACCACGTCCTTGAGATGGATGATGCCCAGCACCCGCGGCCCTTCCCAGTCGTGAACGGCCACCAGAAGGGGGTGCCGCCCGATACGGAGACGGCCGCCGACCACTGTGCGGCCTCGGGCGGCACGCTCCCGCCGCGCTGCTCGACCCACTCGGCTATCTGTGCCGCCGCACCCTTCCGAATGGCGCAGCCCGCCCCGTTGGGCCACCTGAGGTTCACGCCGCTCATCCTCGTGCGCGCGGTGAACTCGACGAATCGGGGGTTGCTCAGCTCCTCCTCCCGGGGCGCGACCAGACCGTAGCGTGCGGCCAGCGCGACCACGGACCTGCCTTCGGGGGTTGTGTCGGCGAGGGAGGACAGCTGGGCCGCGTCCGCGAGCTTCGTGTGGTCCACACCCGGCATCGGCGTGAACGCGACGGCCTGCCGGTTGCCGAAGGTGATGGTTCCGGTCTTGTCGAGGAGCAGGGTGCTGATGTCCCCGGCCGCCTCGACCGCCCGCCCGCTCATCACCAGGACGTTGCGCTGGACCAGACGGTCCATCCCGGCGATGCCGATCGCGGACAGCAGCGCGCCGATGGTGGTAGGGATGAGGGTGACCAGCAGGGCCACGAGCACGGTTGTGGACTGTGCGGCCCCGGCGTACCCGGCCATGGGCTGCACAGTGATCACGACGAGAAGGAACACGGCGGTGAGCGCGGCGAGCAGGATGTTCAGCGCGATCTCGTTGGGGGTCTTCTGCCGGGAGGCGCCCTCCACGAGCGCGATCATCCGGTCGATGAAGCTGTCGCCCGGCCGAGCGGTGACGCGGACCACGATCGCGTCGGACAGTACGGTCGTGCCGCCGGTGACTCCGGACCGGTCGCCGCCCGACTCCCTCAGCACCGGAGCCGATTCCCCGGTGACGGCTGATTCGTCCACCATCGCGGCTCCGTCCACCACATCGCCGTCGGCGGGGACGGTCTCGCCGGCCCGGACGAGGACGAAGTCGAAGGGCTGGAGTTCCGCGGGTGTGACGGCCTCGGTCCTGGCGTGCCGCGGATTCGCACCGTACGTCCAGTGCTCCAGCCGCAGCGCGACCGTTTCCGTGCGCGTCCTGCGCAACGACGCCGCCTGGGCGCGGCCCCGGCCTTCGGCGACCGCCTCGGCCAGATTCGCGAACAGGACCGTGAGCCAGAGCCAGCAACTGATGAACCAGGAGAACACGGAAGGATGCGCGACGGCGGAAAGAGTGGTCAGTGTGGACCCGACGGCCACCACCAACAGCACGGGTTTCCGCACCAATTCGCCGGGGTTGAGCTTGCGCAGCGCATCCCGTACACAGTGGGCGAAGTGCCCTTCGCGGAGAATGCTCACCGCGCCTGGACGCCTGCGTGACGTCGGGGAGGGCGAAGACGGCGGTGCTTCCCCTGTATGCGGAGGAGAGCTGTGCAGGACGGCGCGAGGCATGGGAACGCCTTCTCGGGAGAATCAGAGGGACACCCACCGCCGCGAAACCGGCGCGGGCGAGGGAAGAGGAGGGCCGCCGGGACCTTTCGCCATCGCCCCCCACGGGCTGTCATCTGCGATGCGGGTCACCGGCGGCCGAAGAAAACCTATCGCCTTCGCCCAGGCAATTTCATTGCCGCGACAGGGAATTGGCGCTCCTCTGACGGCTGGACGGGAATGACGTCAGGATGCCGTCAGGAATACATCAGGACGATTCGGTGGTGACCCGGAAACGCAGTCGGCAGATGACCGCCGAGGTGTCCCGTCGAACGGCGTGGGCGATGACGGAGCCTCGCTGATTCTGCAGCAGCCGCTGCCAGACGTGGGCCGGTTCCGTTTCCGGAATGAGCACGGTGACCTGGAATCCCGGATGCGACTCGCCCAGCGTGCGTATGTACGCGGAGAAGGGACTGCCCAGCTCCCGGCGTTCGGAGTGGACTTCGACCAGCTTCACCCCGGGTTTCCACAGTTCCCAGTCGCGCCGCAGGGCCTCCGCCGACCGACGGTCCTCGTCGCCCGGGTGGGTGACGGTGACCGCGAGGACGCTGTCGCCCAGGGACCGGGCAGCGGTCAGCGCCTGGCAGGTGAGCTTCGACAGGCCGGAGACAGGGACCACGACCAGCGACGGGGACCGGTGCGGAGGCTCGGGTATCCGGCCCAGTTCCAGACGGGCGCCGATCCGTTCGTACGTGCGGTGGATCCTGCCGAAGGTGAGCACCAGCAGCGGTAGGGCCAGGACGATCAGCCAGGCGCCCTCGGTGAATTTGACGGCGGTGACGACGACGGCGGAGACACCGGTGAGCGATGCCCCGAAGGCGTTGAGCGCGGCCTTGACCCGCCAGCCGTCGGGCCGCAGCAGGTACCAGTGGCGCACCATGCCGACCTGGCAGATGGTGAAGCCGACGAACACCCCGATGGCGAAGAGCGGAACAAGGGTGTTCGTGTCGCCTCCGGAGAGAATCAGCAGGACACCGGAGACGGCGGCGAGCCACATCACGCCGTGCCGGTGCACCTGCCGGTCGCCCTTCAGCGCGAAGACGTGCGGCAGGTAGTTGTCGCGGGCGAGCAGGCTCATGAGCACCGGCAGTCCGCCGAACGAGGTGTTCGCGGCCAGCGCCAGCAACACCATGGTGGCGAACTGGACGACGTAGAAGGCCGCGTTGTGCCCGAAAGAGGCGTCCGCCAGCTGGGCCAGCACCGTGACGCCCTCGACCGGCTGGAGGTGGAAGCGGCCGATCAGGACGGACAGCCCGATCAGCATCACCCCGAGCAGAGCGCCGAGCGCGACCTCGGTGTGCTGCGCCCGTCGCGCCGCCGGGGCGCGGAACGAGGGTACGGCGTTGGCCACGGCCTCGACGCCGGTGAGGGCCGAACAGCCGGCCGCGAAGGCCTTGAGCAGCAACAGGGCGCCCACCGTGGTGGCGCCCTCCCCGAGAGCCGAGGCGTGCCCCGCGGCGGACGCGGTGCTCGCCGGACCGTCCCGGAAGAGACCGACCGCGATCATCACCAGGATCGAACCGACGAAGACGGCGGTCGGCACGATGAACGCCCTCGCGGAGCTCACCACCCCGAACAGGTTGACCGCTGTGACGAGCACCAGGACACCGAGGCAGATCCACGTCCGCTCCCCGTACAGCTGAGGGAACGCCGACGTCAGAGCGGCCACACCGGCCGTTACGGAAACGGCCACGTTCAGCACGTAGTCCAGGATCAGCGAGGCCGCCGCCACCAGACCGGTCCGGCGGCCCAGGTGCCTCTTGGCGACCGCGTAGGAGCCGCCACCGTCCGGGAAGGCGGCGATCACCTGCCGGTAGGAGGCGACGAGCACGGCGAGCAGGACCGCGATCGCGAGGGTGACGGGAAGGGTGAAGCCCAGTCCGTACGCGCCGGCCGCGGCCAGGACGAGCACGATCGACTCGGGTCCGTAGGCGACCGACGCCATCGCGTCCAGCGACAGGGCGGACAGCCCCTGGAGAGCCGTCAGCCGGTGACGTTCGCCGGCTGCCCCGGAGCGGGTGTCGGGCGGCTTGTTCGAGCTGGGCGCCGGCCGGACGGCCGCGATCGGGTCACCTGAATGTACGGACATGGCAGTGCCTTCTGACGAGAGACGAATGGGTGATGAGGAAAGCGTCGGACCTCTCCGCGCCGCCGTCGACGAGGCTTGGCGCGATCCGTACGCGCGGACCGGCTGCTTTTCACGCTTTCGATACGCGGTTCCCGCGCGAGTGGCGTATGGGCTGCGCCAATGAGCCGCTACCCCGAGCGCGCCCGGCCCGGCGGGGGGCGACGATGGGCCTGTGGATCCCGCCGGGCCCACACGACGAAGGGAACGCTGATGGATGCGGAGAACGTGGTCGGGCTGATCGTCGCCGTGTGCCTGCTCGGGTATCTCGTCGTGGCGCTGGTGAAGCCGGACAGGTTCTGAGCCGCAGAGGCTCCTCTCGCGGGGAGTGGTGGCCCCGCCGCACGCTGCCGCGGTGCGCCCCTCTGTCACCGATGAGCACGCTCCGTAGCCGGTCTCTGCTCGGCGTTGTCAGATTGGCGTCAAAGGATGACCGGTGTTCGTATGGAGACCGTAAAAATGGCGCATCGATGAGCTGAAGTCGAGGTTTGCTCGTATCCGGCCACACGGCCGGTTTCTATTCCTCACGTCAATCAGGAGTTCGCGATGGCCGATCTGGCCTTCGTCGTCACCACGATCGCGGTATTCGCACTGGTGGCTCTCATCGCCCGGGGGGTGACCAAGCTGTGAGTGTCGAGAATCTCGTCGGCCTCGTCGTTGCCGTCTCCCTGGTCGGGTACTTGGTGCTGGCTCTCCTCTACCCGGAGAGGTTCTGAGTTCTGATATGAGTTCCCCGATCGCTGGTGTGCTCCAGCTCATAGCTCTGATCGCCGCGCTCGCGCTGGCCTACCGCCCGTTGGGCGACTACATGGCCAAGGTCTACTCCTCCGAGAAGCACTACAAGCCGGAGAAGTGGATATACAAGGCCATCGGTGCCAATCCGGCCGCCGAAATGCGCTGGCCCGCCTATCTGCGCGGCGTCCTCGCCTTTTCGGCGGTGAGCGTTCTCTTCCTGTATCTGTTGCAGCGCGTACAGGGATCGCTGCCGGGCTCGCTCGGCTTTTCCTCGATCGACCCGGACCAGGCGTTCAACACCGCCGCCTCCTTCGTCGCCAACACCAACTGGCAGTCGTACTACGGCGAACAGGCCATGGGCCACGTCGTGCAGACCGGTGGCCTCGCGGTGCAGAACTTCGTGTCCGCGGCGGTCGGTATGGCCGTGGCGGTGGCCCTCGTACGGGGCTTCGCCCGCTCCCGCACCGGTGAACTCGGCAACTTCTGGGCCGACCTCGTCCGCGGCACCGTCCGCATCCTGATCCCGATCTCGGTGGTCGGCGCGATCATCCTGGTCGCCTGCGGGGCCATCCAGAACTTCTCCGGCATCCACCAGGTCGGCCAGTTCATGGGCGGCACGCAGGAGTGGAACGGCGGAGCGGTCGCCTCCCAGGAGGCCATCAAGGAACTGGGCACCAACGGAGGCGGCTACTTCAACGCCAACTCCGCCCACCCCTTCGAGAACCCGAACCCCCTCTCCAACCTCTTCGAGATCTTCCTCATCCTGCTGATCCCGTTCGCGCTGACGCGGACCTTCGGCCGGATGGTCGGCTCCCTGAAGCAGGGATACGCGATCCTCGGCACGATGGCCGTCATCTGGATCGGGTTCGTCGCGCTGATGATGTGGACGGAGTTCGCCCACCGGGGCCCGGCGTTCGAGATCGCGGGCGGGGCCATGGAGGGCAAGGAGACCCGCTTCGGGATCGCCGGATCCTCGTTGTTCGCGGTGAGTACGACGCTGACGTCGACCGGTGCGGTGAACTCGTTCCACTCCTCGTACACCGGCTTCGGCGGCGGCATCACCATGCTCGGCATGCAGCTCGGCGAGATCGCTCCCGGCGGTGTCGGCTCCGGCCTCTACGGCATGCTGATCATGGCGATCATCGCGGTGTTCATCGCCGGCCTCATGGTCGGACGCACCCCGGAGTACCTGGGCAAGAAGATCGGCACCCGGCAGATCAAGTTCGCCGCCTGCTACATTCTCATCACCCCGGCGCTCGTCCTCGGCTTCACCGCCGTCGCCATGGCCCTGCCGACCCCCGCCGACTCGATGACGAACTCCGGCGCGCACGGCTTCTCCGAGATCCTGTACGCCTACACATCCGGCGCCAACAACAACGGCTCCGCCTTCGCCGGACTCAACGCCGACACCCAGTGGTTCAACACCACGATCGGGATCGCGATGCTGCTCGGCCGGTTCCTGCCGATCGTGTTCGTCCTGGCCCTCGCCGGTTCGCTCGCCGAGCAGAAGCCGGTGCCCGAGACCGCGGGCACGCTGCGTACCGACAAGCCGCTCTACGCGGGGCTCCTCGTCGGCACGATCCTCATCGTCACCGGACTCACCTATTTCCCCGCCCTCGCGCTGGGCCCGCTCGCCGAAGGGCTCGCCTCATGAGCACCGTCACTCCCACTCCCACCCGAGCTCCGCACGGAGACCTGTCGCCTTCCGGGGGCGGTGTCGGCGGGGGACTGTTCGACCCGAAGCAGTTGCTGAAGTCGTTCCCGGACGCACTGCGCAAGCTCGACCCGCGCGTGATGATCAAGTCGCCGGTGATGTTCGTCGTCCTGGTCGGCTCGGTCGTCACCACCGTGCTCGCGCTCACCGACCCGACCGACTGGTTCGGCTGGGCGATCACCGCCTGGCTCTGGCTGACCACGATCTTCGCCAACCTCGCCGAGGCGGTCGCCGAGGGCCGGGGCAAGGCGCAGGCCGACACGTTGCGCAAGGCCAAGACCGACACCGTCGCCCGCCGGCTGGCCGGTGCGGACGAGGAGCAGGTCCCGGGGACCGATCTGCGGATCGGGGACCTGGTGGTCTGCGAGGCCGGGGACGTCATCCCCGGTGACGGCGATGTGGTCGAGGGCGTCGCCTCCGTCGACGAGTCCGCGATCACCGGTGAATCGGCTCCGGTCATCCGGGAGTCCGGCGGTGACCGCAGCGCGGTGACCGGTGGCACGAAGGTGCTGTCCGACCGCGTCGTCATCAAGATCACGACGAAGCCGGGCGAGACCTTCATCGACCGGATGATCAACCTGGTCGAGGGCGCCTCCCGGCAGAAGACGCCCAACGAGATCGCCCTGAACATCCTGCTGGCGTCCCTCACGATCGTCTTCCTGCTGGCCGTGGTCACCCTGAAGCCGTTCGCGATCTACGCGGGCGCCGACGACCAGACCTCGCTGATCGTGCTGGCCGCCCTGCTCGTCTGCCTCATCCCCACCACGATCGGGGCCCTGCTGTCCGCGATCGGGATCGCCGGAATGGACCGGCTGGTCCAGCGCAACGTCCTGGCCATGTCCGGCCGCGCGGTCGAGGCAGCCGGCGACGTGTCGACCCTGCTCCTCGACAAGACCGGCACCATCACCCTGGGCAACCGCCAGGCGGCCGAGTTCGTCCCGGTCCAGGGCGTGAAGGAAACGGAACTCGCGGATGCCGCGCAGCTCTCCTCCCTCGCCGACGAGACGCCGGAAGGCCGGTCGATCGTCGTGCTGGCCAAGGAGAAGTACGGGCTGCGCGAGCGGGACCAGGGGGAACTGACCGACGCCGAGTGGATCGCGTTCACCGCGCAGACCCGGATGTCGGGTGTCGACCTGGCCGAGGTCAAGGTCCGCAAGGGCGCGACCGGCTCGGTCGCGGCCTGGGTCAAGGAGCGGGGAGGGAGCGAGTCCGAGGACGCGCAGGCCATCACCGAACAGATCTCCCAGGCCGGCGGTACGCCGCTGCTGGTGGCGACGGAGGACGCCCGCGGGGCACGCGTGCTCGGTGTCATCCATCTCAAGGACGTGGTGAAGGAGGGGATGCGGGAGCGGTTCGACGAGCTGCGCCGGATGGGGATCAAGACGGTCATGATCACGGGTGACAACCCGCTGACCGCGAAGGCGATCGCCGAGGAGGCGGGGGTCGACGACTTCCTGGCCGAGGCGACGCCCGAGGACAAGATGGCCCTCATCAAGCGCGAGCAGGCCGGCGGCAAGCTCGTCGCGATGACCGGCGACGGCACGAACGACGCCCCCGCCCTGGCCCAGGCCGACGTCGGCGTCGCGATGAACACCGGAACCTCGGCCGCCAAGGAGGCCGGGAACATGGTGGACCTCGACTCCAACCCCACCAAACTCATCGAGATCGTCGAGATCGGCAAACAACTCCTCATCACCCGGGGAGCCCTCACCACCTTCTCCATCGCCAACGACGTCGCGAAGTACTTCGCGATCATCCCCGCCATGTTCGCCGTGGCGTACCCGTCGCTGGACAAGCTCAACATCATGGGACTCGCCTCGCCGGAGTCCGCGATCCTGTCCGCGGTCATCTTCAACGCCCTGGTGATCGTCGCCCTGGTGCCGCTGGCCCTCAAGGGCGTCCGCTACCGGCCCGCCAGTGCGGACAAGATGCTGCGCCGCAACCTCGCCCTGTACGGACTCGGCGGCCTGATCGCCCCGTTCATCGGCATCAAGATCATCGACCTGCTCCTCTCCCTCATCCCCGGAATCGGCTGATCCGCCATGACCAACAACGCCGTCAGCAGCACCGCGCGCGTACTCGGTGCGGGTCTCCGCGCCCTGCTCGTCCTGACCCTCGTCTGCGGGGTGATCTACCCGCTCGCCGTGACCGGTGTGGCCCAGGCCCTGTTCAACGACAAGGCCAACGGTTCCGAGATCAAGGACAAGGAAGGGCAGGTCGTCGGCTCTTCCCTCATCGGCCAGCGCTATGACCTCCCGCTGAAGGAGGGGGAGGAGTCACCCGCCCCGGACCTGAAGTGGTTCCAGCCCCGCCCGTCCAACGGCCTCGGCACCAACAGCGTCAACACCCAGTACTCCCTGATCCTCTCCGGCGCCACCAACCGCTCCGGCGACAACGAGGAGCTGATCCAGTGGGTGAAGGACGCCAAGGCAGCCGTGGTGAAGGACAACTCCACCCCCACCTACCAGGTGAAGCCCGCCGATGTGCCGGCCGACGCCGTCACGTCCTCCGGCTCCGGCCTGGACCCGGACATCTCACCGGCGTATGCCGAACTCCAGGTCCACCGGGTCGCCGAGAAGAACGGCCTCGACGTCAAGAAGGTCGAGGACCTCGTCAAGGACCACACGACCGGCCGGCTCCTCGGCTTCATGGGCGAGCCCCGGGTGAACGTCCTTGAACTGAACACCGCGCTCCGAAATCTCGTTCAGGACTGATGGAACCGAGCCGACAGAACGGGAGCCGGTGGGATACGGAGAGTCCGCATCCCACCGGCTCCTTAGCTGTCCCCGATCAAGGAGAAAGTGCACAGCCCATGTCCCGGGTGCTCGTGGTGGAGGACGACGTACAACTGGTGCGCGCCCTCAGGATCAACCTCCAGGCACGTGCGTACGAGGTCGAGGAGGCCCTCGACGGCGATGCGGCGCTGCGGCTGACCGCCTCCCTCATGCCCGACGCCATCCTGATGGACCTCGGGCTGCCGGACATGGACGGTGTCGAGGTCATCAAAGCCATCCGGGTGTGGAGCCAGGTGCCCATCCTGGTCCTGTCCGCCCGGCATCTGTCCGAGGACAAGGTGCGTGCGCTGGACGCGGGCGCCGACGACTACGTGACCAAGCCCTTCAGCATGGACGAGTTGCTTGCCCGGCTGCGAGCGGCCACCCGGCGACGCCGGACGGGAACCGGGACGGAAACCCCGCCCGTCGTCACGACGGACGGCTTCACCATCGACCTGGTGGCGAAGAAGGTCTACCGGGACGGCGCCAACGTCCGGCTGACTCCGACCGAGTGGCACATCCTCGAAATGCTGGTCGTCAGTCCGGGCCGTCTGGTCTCCCAGCGTGCCCTCCTGCGGGAGGTCTGGGGGCCTGCCCAGGCGGAGAACACCAACTATCTGCGGGTCTACATGGCCCAGCTGCGACGCAAGCTCGAAGCGGACCCGGCCCATCCCCGCTATCTGATCACCGAACCCGGTATGGGCTACCGGTTCGAGCCCTGACGGCCCATCCACCACGGAAGAACGAGAAGTCATCATGGGACGCGGAAAGCTGCGCATCTACCTCGGAGCCGCACCAGGTGTCGGCAAGACGTACGCGATGCTGTCCGAGGCGCACCGCAGGGTCGAGCGCGGCACCGACTGCGTGGTGGCCTTCGTGGAGCACCACAACAGGCCGCGCACCGAAGTGATGCTCCACGGACTGGAACTCCTCCCGCGCCATGAGCTGGAGTACCGGGGCAGCACGTTCACCGAGATGGACGTCGACGCGGTTCTGGAGCGCGCCCCGGCCGTGGCGCTGGTCGACGAGCTGGCCCACACCAACGTCCCCGGCTCCCGCAACGCCAAGCGGTGGCAGGACGTCGAGGAGCTGCTGAAGGCCGGGATCGATGTCATATCGACGGTCAACATCCAGCATCTGGAGTCGCTGGGCGACGTGGTCGAGTCGATCACCGGTGTCCGGCAGCGCGAGACCGTGCCCGACGAGGTGGTGCGCCGGGCCGACCAGATCGAGCTGGTCGACATGTCGCCCCAGGCGCTGCGCCGCCGGATGGCGCACGGCAACATCTACCAGCCCGACAAGATGGACGCCGCCCTCTCGAACTACTTCCGCCCCGGCAACCTCACCGCTCTGCGCGAGCTGGCCCTGCTCTGGGTCGCGGACCGGGTCGACGAGTACCTCCAGCAGTACCGGGGCGAGCACAACATCCGCACCACCTGGCAGGCCCGCGAACGCATCGTCGTCGGGCTGACCGGCGGGCCCGAGGGCCGCACCCTCATCCGCCGGGCGGCCCGCCTCGCCGAGAAGGGCGCCGGCGGCGAGGTGCTGGCCGTCTACATCGCGGCCAGCGACGGGCTCAAGGCGGTCTCCCCCAAGGAGCTGGCCCTTCAGCGGACCCTGGTCGAGGACCTGGGCGGCACCTTCCACCACGTCATCGGCGACGACGTGTCCGCAGCCCTCCTGGAGTTCGCCCGGGGCGTCAACGCCACGCAGATCGTCCTCGGCGTCAGCCGTCGCAGGACCTGGCAGTACATGCTCGGCCCGGGCGTCAGCGCCACCGTGGCCCGGGAGTCGGGCCCCGACCTCGACGTACACATCGTCACGCACGACTCCGTCGCCAAGGGCCGCGGTCTGCCCATCGCCCGGGGCGCCAGGCTGGGGAAGGCCCGGATCATCTGGGGCTGGCTGGCCGGGGTCGCCGGACCCGCCCTCCTCACCCTGCTGCTCAGCACCGTCGTGCCGGACCTCGGGCTCGCCAACGACATGCTGCTGTTCCTCACCGCCACCGTCGCGGCCGCCCTCCTCGGCGGCATGCTCCCGGCCCTCGCGTCAGCCGCGTTCGGATCCCTGCTGCTGAACTACTTCTTCACCACCCCGCTGCACCGGTTCACCGTCTCCGACCCCAAGAACATCGTCGCCATCGTGATCTTCGTCGCCGTGGCCGTCTCCGTAGCCTCGGTCGTCGACCTCGCGGCCCGCCGGACGCACCAGGCCGCCCGGCTGCGCGCCGAGTCGGAGATCCTCTCCTTCCTCGCCGGCAGCATCCTGCGGGGCGAGAATTCCCTCGACGCCCTGCTGGAACGACTCCGGGAAACCTTCGCCATGGACTCCGTCGCCCTCCTGGAACGGACCAGCGAGGTCGATGCCTGGACGTGCACGGCGGCTGTCGGCACGCCTCCGGTCGACCGCCCGGAGGCCGCGGACGTCGACATACCGGTGGGGGAGAACCTGGCCCTGGTCCTGAGCGGCCGGGCTCTTCCGGCCGAGGACCGCCGGGTCCTGGGTGCCTTCGCCGCCCAGGCGGCGGTGGCACTGGACCGCCAACGCCTGGTCGGACAGGCCGAGGAGGCGCGCAAGCTCGCCGAGAGCGACCGCTTCCGCACCGCACTGCTCGCGGCCGTCAGCCACGATCTCCGCACCCCCTGGCCGGTATCAAGGCCTCGGTCACCTCACTGCGCTCCCACGACGTCGACTGGTCGGAGACCGATCGCGAGGCGCTCCTCGAAGGCATCGAGGACGGAGCCGACCGCCTCTCGGCGCTGATCGGCAACCTCCTGGACATGTCCCGCCTCAACACCGGGACCGTCGTCCCGCTGATCCGGGAGACGGACCTCGACGAGGTCGTTCCCATGGCGCTGCGCGGCGTCCCCGACGGCAGCGTGGAACTGGACATCCCGGAAACCCTCCCGATGGTCGCCGTCGACCGCGGCCTGCTGGAACGCATCGTCGCCAACATCGTCGAGAACGCCGTCAAGTACAGCCCGGAAGACCGGCGCGTACTCGTCTCCGCCAGCAGTCTGCGCGACCGTGTCGAACTTCGCGTCGTCGACCGCGGGCCCGGCGTCCCCGACACGGCCAAGGAGCACATCTTCGAACCCTTCCAGCGCCTCGGTGACGCACCGCGGGGCGCGGGCGTCGGACTCGGCCTGGCCGTCGCACGAGGCTTCACCGAAGCCATCCAGGCCACCCTGACCGCCGAGGACACCCCGGGCGGCGGGCTGACCATGGTCCTCACGCTGCCCCGGGGAAACACCGCGGGGCCGGGCGCCGACCGTCACGCCGGTTACTCCTGAGAGCCTGGTGGGCCGGGCCACGGTCCGCGCTGCCGGCCCACACCGTCAGAGGGGCGTAAGAGGAGTGCTGCCGTGCTTGCCTCCGGCAGCGGCAAGGGATTCCATGGAGATGTGAACAGCACCTGGCTTCTGCTCGACCGGCCGCCTCATCAGGCGTCGTCCGGCCGCGCGGCCTGCTGTTCGGAAAGTGAGCGTGTCGAGGGCTGACGCCCCGCCACCCGACCTTCCGGCCCCGCGAGCATCGTGCCGCGGGGCCTCTTCGTTCTCATCGTTCCCAGAACCTTGGATGACGCATGTCTTCTTCGCTGTCCGGACGCACCGTTCTCGTCACCGGAGCCACGACCGGTATCGGCCATCAGACCGCTCGGCTGCTCGCCGAACGCGGAGCGACGGTGCTCCTGCACGGGCGAACCGCCGAGGAGGCGCACGCCGCCGCCGACCGCCTGATCACCCTCTCCGACGTGCCCGCCGAGCGACTCTGTGCCCACGGGGCCGACTTCGCCCGACTGGAGGAGGTCGAGCAGCTGGCCCAGCAGATCCTCGCGAAGCACCCGCGCCTGGACGTGCTCGTCAACAACGCCGGAATGGCCGCCCCCGAACGGCACACGACCACCGGCGACGGGCACGAGATCGCGTTCCAGGTCAACTTCCTCGCCCACTACCTCCTGACACACCTCCTGGAACCGGCCCTCACGGCCGACCCCGGGGGCCGCGTCGTGAACGTGTCCTCCTCGCTCCACCGCACGGGTTCCATCCAGTGGAACGACGTCAACAGGACCAAGCGCTACTCCCGGCTCGCGGCCTACGCCCAGTCCCAGCTGGCCTTGACCGTCTTCGCCGCGGACCCCCGGGTCACCGCCGTCTCCGTGCACCCCGGGGTCTGTGTCACCAGCCTGCTGCCGCTGTACGCGCACGAGGGCGGAGCACCGGCCGAAGGAGCGGCCCATGTGGTCCGGCTCTGCGACCCGGCGGTGGAGATCGTCAACGGCGCCTACTACGACCGCGACCGGCGTGTCCCGCCGGCCGCCGTCGCCGAGGAGCCCCGCTCGGTCAAGCGCCTCACCAAACTCGCCGACTCGCTGGTCGGCCAGACCGTCTGAAAGGCGGCCCCATCATGTCCCGACGCGCCCGTAAGAAGAAGGCCCGCAGGAAGAAGAAGGCGAACCACGGCCGGAAGGCCGGTCAGCGCTGACACCAGGTGCGGCCCCCTCCCCGGGGCCGCACCTGCTTTACCCGTACATCCCCGGAGTTCGCATGACCTCGCGCACTGTCCCGCTCGCCCCAGCCCGTCAACCGCTGCTCCTGCCCGGCGCCCCAGGGCCCGCCACGCTGGTGGAGCACGTCTTCGCCACACGAACCGGGTGGTCGTGGGGCGACCACCCGACCCGGCCCCGTGCCATCGCCGCCGCCTGCGGCGGGCGTGCCACCCTGGCGGGTGACCCCGGGGCACTTCCCCCGCGGAACTGGCCCCACTCGCGAACCACCGCGTCGAAGCCCCGGAACGCTTTCTGCCTTTGCTGGCCGAGGCGTTCGACGACGTGCGCGCCGACGAGAGAATGCTCTACCTCCAGGCCGCGCCGCCGGCCGGAGCTCCCCACGTACCGCACGGGATCGTGGTCCGGCGCCTCACCGCCGCCGATGCCCTCCAGCTCGACGCGTGCGGGCCGGACGGTGCGGCCGCTTACGGACCGTGGGAGGGCGCGCACGCCCTCGCCGCGTCCGGGCTCGGCTGGGGTGCGTTCCGGCACGGACACGTCCAGGCCTTCGTCTGCACCGGCTTCCTCGGACGCCGCTACGAGGACCTGATCGTCACGCCCCTCCGTGACGAGCGGCTCTGGCGTCTGACCCTCGCGTGCCTCATCGCCCACACGGCTGATGTCGGCGCCCGCGGGCACCGGGCCATCCTGTCCTGCGCGTCGCACGACCGCCCAGGACGCCTGCTGGCATGGAACGCGGGACTCCGTCTGGAGCGTGAGTTCGTCGAGTACGGCGTGGGCCTGCCATCAGGCATGCGTCAGAACCCGGCGTGAGCGCGTATGACTTACGTATGGGGGTGCCGCGCCCTTCCCGGTGTTCCCTAACGTGACCGGAATGCACGATCCAACTCCCGCGCCCGCAGGGGCCGACGGGCACGAGGACGTTCTGTGGCGTCCGCAAGCGCGCGCGGCCGTCGTCATCGGGACGGCGTTCCTGGCGGCCGCTCTGCTCGTCGACGCGGTCGGCCCCGGTGTGACCATGGCCCGCACGGCGGGCTGGGGCTGTCTGGCGGCGGTGCTGCTCCTGGTTCTCTTCCCGCCGAGGATCAGTCTGGCCCCCGGACGACTGGTCGTCCGGGGGCTGTTCACCACGAGAGTCGTCCACACGGACCGGCTGTCCGCTCTCCAATGGCCTGCCGACGTGTCCGAGCGCGTGGTCCTGACCGATGTCCGCGGCACCCGGGCCCAACTGGACTTCTGCCTGCTGCGCGCCAACCCGTCCCTCTGGCTCCAACTGGAGGCCGATGCCCGCGAGTCACGCCGGTGTGGCAGCCTCGTACGGGGTACGGCCTGTCTCGACCGGCTCGTCCGCCGGATGGACGAGGAAGCGGCGCGGTCGGTCTTCCGGTCGTCCGGGATCGATTAGGGGCTCACGGTGGCTGGACGAGGCGACGGCACGGCTGCGGATCTTCCGACGAACGTCATCAGGACCGCATCCGGTTCCCTGGAATACCGGTGGGAGCCGCGCGATGGTCCGGTGATCGTCGTGCTGCACGGGGGCCATATGCGGGCCGGGCTGTCACTGGGGGAGAAGGTCTACCGTGCGGCGGGATACTCGCTGCTGGTTCCCTCGCGGCCCGGCTACGGCGCCACGGACCTGTCGGTCGGGGCGGCTCCCGAGGGCTTCGCCGACGCCGTGGCCGTCCTCTGCGGGCTGCTGGGGATCGATCAGGTCGAGGCCTGCGCCGGGGTCTCGGCGGGGGTCCGACCGCCGTGGCCCTGGCTGCCCGGCATCCCGGCCTGGTCCGCCGGCTGGTGCTGGAATCCGCTGTCGGACCGCTCTTCTGGCCGGGAGCGGGAACGAGGAGGCTCGGACGTCTCGTGTTCTCGCCCCGGTCCGAAGGCGCGGTCTGGCAGCTGACCCGGTGGTTGCTCGAACGGCGCCCGGAGGCAGCGCTGCGCATGCTCCTCGCGGAGCTGACCACGGGGCGGTCCCAGGATGTCCTCGACCAGCTGTCCGGGGAGCACCGGGCCGAAGTGATCGCGCTGCTGTCGGCGATGCGTTCCGGCCGAGGATTCGTGAACGACCTGGCTCAGCTCGGTGGGGGACGGAGGTCCTGGGAAGGGCGCGTCGCACAGCCGGCGCTCGTCATCGCGTCGAGGCGCGATGGTTCCGTTCCCTACGGCCATGCGGTCGAACTCGCGCGGACCCTGCCCCGGGCCGAGCTGGTGGACAGCGAGGCGGCCGGTCATTTCGTGTGGTTCGGCCCCGATCGTAACCGCATCGAACAGCTGATCACCGCGTTCCTCGCGCAAGGCGCCACGGCAGGCGGAGGGTGAGACGGGCGGGTGGGGTGACGGCGGAGGTCAGGCCTGGCCGGCGTCGTACTGCTCCCGCCAACGGTCGATCAGCGCCGCCATCTCCCGCTGCATGAAACCGTAGAAGTCCTGCATCTCGTCCAGGCGCAGACCCACGACGCTTTCCCTGCCCGCGATCTTGATGCCGCCGGCAGCGGCGTCCCACATGCTGGCCAGCAGCGTGTTCTGGTTGCCCATCAGGGTGGACCAGGCGTGCTTGCGGAAGCGGTAGTGGTCGCGACGGCTCCCGGGGGCCGGTACGCGCTCGATCATGCCGGTCGGAATCAGCTGGTTCACCGCACCGGACACCGCGCCCGAGCTGATCCGCAGCGACTCGCAGAGCTCGCCCGCGGTCATGGTCTCGTGCCGGCTGAACAGCAGTGCCGTCATCACCCGTGCCGTGGTCTTCTGCATGCCGCCTTGGGAGAGGGTCAGCGCCAGCTTCTCCGCGTGTTCGCGCAGTTCCTGGTCCACGTCCACCGCGTCCTGCATGCCGAGCCTCCTCCTGAGCCGGATGCCCAGGATACATACAAGCCTTAACGCTCTGAGCGTTCAAAGATCTCTGAAACTAGGCTATGTTCCGCGTATGGAAAACGTGATTGAGCTCCGCGAGCTCACCAAGACGTACGGCACGCGGCGCGGCCTCACCGGCCTCACCCTCGATGTGGTCCAGGGTGAGGTGTTCGGTTTCCTCGGCCCCAACGGCGCGGGGAAGTCCACCACGATCCGGCTGCTGCTGGACCTCATCCGGCCCACGGCCGGCCGGGCCACCGTCCTCGGGCTCGACCCGCGGGGCGACGGCGTCCAGCTGCGCCGGCGTGTCGGATATCTGGCCGGTGACTTCGTGTGCGACGGGCGCCAGAACGTCCGGGCCTACCTGCGGTTCCTGGCCGAGTTGCGGGGAGGCGTCCCGCAGACCCGAATCGACGCCCTGGCCGACCGGCTCGGCCTGGACCAGTCGACGAAGATCAAGAAGCTGTCGAAGGGCAACCGGCAGAAGGTCGGACTCGTGCAGGCGTTCATGCACACCCCGGAACTGCTCGTCCTCGACGAGCCCAGCTCCGGACTCGACCCACTCGTCCAGCAGACGTTCCTCGACATGGTGGCGGAGGCCGCCGCCGGCGGTCAGACGGTGTTCATGTCCAGCCACATCATGAGCGAGGTGGAGGCCGTCGCCGACCGGGTCGGCATCATCCGCGACGGGAACCTGGTCGCCCTGGACACCGTGGCGAACCTTCGCACCGGAGCGATCTGCGATGTCGAGGTCACCTTCGAGGCGAGCGTCCCGGTGAGCGCCTTCGAGGGGCTGCCCGGTGTCGGCCGACTCCACCTCGACGAGACGGGCACCCGGCTGACCGGTCAGATCTCGGGGCCGCCGGACGCCTTCATCAAGGCCCTGGCCCACTTCTCCGTCACCGCTCTCCGTGCCACCGAGCCCGCTCTCGACGAGGTCTTCCACGCGTACTACGACGGGGCCGAGGCGGCTCCGCGCACCGACTCGACCACTCTCGCCTGACCCGGCACTTCCGCACCTCCACCACACCGGTACGAAAGGATCCACCCCCATGAGCGCCGCCGCAATCCTCACCAAGACGCTGTCGGACAGCCGTCGAGGTCTGATCGGCTGGGCTGTCGGCACCGCACTGGTGGGGATGGTGTACGCCAGCACCTACCCCTCCCAGCGCGAGAACGTGGACAGCATTCCCGAGGCCCTTCGCCAGAGCCTCAACGTCGACGGCACGGCCGCCGGCTATCTGCAGGCCTCCGTGTTCGGCATCATCGTTCCGCTCCTCGCGATGATCTACGGCGTGACCATGGGAGCGCGGGCCATCGCCGGTGACGAGGAATCAGGGCAGCTGGATCTGCTGCTCGCACACCCCATCACACGGACCCAGTTGGCCCTTCAGCGATTCGGCGCCCTGGTGGCCGGAGCGTTCGGCATCTCCGCCCTGGTCTGGCTCGCGGTCCTCGCCGTGCGCGGCAGCGCCGAGCTGACCAGCGTCAGCCCCCTCCAGTTCCTGGCCCAGTGCTTCAACCTGGCTCTCCTGGCGATCACTTTCGGCGCTCTCGCCGTCGGGGTCGGAGCCGCTGTGGGCCGGCGCGCGGTGGTCCTGGTCGTCGTGGCCGTCGTGGGGGTGCTCTCGTACACGGCCAGCACCTTCGCCACGCAGATCGGCGCCGACTGGATCGCCCATCTGTCGCCCTTCCACTACTACATCGGTGGAGAGCCGCTGCGGAACGGTTTCCAGTGGGGTGATGCCGCGGTGCTCGTCATCGCCTCGGCGATCTTCGTCGCGGCCGGTCTCGCGCGCTTCAACCGCCGCGACATCAATAACTGAGGCCCCGCCGCAAGAGCCTTCCTCGCATTGCTGGGGTCGACTCTGGGGGCACCCCGATGCGCTGATCGATGGGTGGAAGCCAGACTTCACGGCAACGGCCCGACTTATCGGAGTGGGAAGGTGATGGGGTGTCCACCGTCGACAGCGGGATTGCGCCGCAACCCAACGTGAACGATCCGGCCATCTACGACTGGTATCGCATGATGCGGGACAACCATCCGGTGCACCAGGATCCGGGCACCGGATGGTGGGTGGTCTACCGTTACGCCGACGCGCGCAATGTCCTGACCAATCCGGGCACGTTCTCGTCGGAAATGCATCGCATGGGGTTCCCCGAGTCGGGGCTGGAAAGTCTTCCGCAGATGGATCCGCCCCGGCACACGCGCGTCCGCAGGATTCTTGGTACCACTTTCACGCCCAGCTCCATCGCGGCGTACGAGCCCCAGATCATTCGGATCACCAACGAGATACTCGACGACCTCTCCGACCGGGATGAAATCGACCTCGTCGCTGATCTGGCGTACACCGTGCCCATCGCGGTCATTCTGGAGATTCTCGGCCTGCCGGCCGAGGACCGCCATCTCTTCTACAACTGGGCTCGCAAGGTCATGAGCGTCACTCCCGAGGAGATGGCCCAGGAGGGATACCTGGAGGCCCTGGGCGAGCTTCAGCAGGAAGCGATCTCCTACCTTCGGGAGAAGGTCCGCTCGCGCAAGAACAAGACCGGCGACGACATGCTGACGCGGCTCGCCAACGCCGAACTCGACGGTGATCGACTCACTGAGGACGAAACGGTCAACTTCGCGAACGTGATGTTCGCCGGCGGCCATATCAGTACGACGATGACCATCGCCAACTCGGTGGATCTCCTTGATCTGAACCCGCAGGCACAGGCCGACGTGCGGGCTGATCGGAAGCTGATAGGCCCGGCGGTCGAGGAGGTGCTGCGGCATCGGCCTCCGATCACGACGGGGCTGCGTGCATCGACCAAGGATGTCGAGGTTGCCGGCGTCACGATCCCGGCGCATCAGCATGTCGCTGCCAGCTTCTGCTCCGCCAACCGGGACGAACGGCAGTTCCCCGATCCGGAGGCGTACGACATCCACCGGAACAGTGAGGGGCGCCACTTCGGGTTCGGATTCGGGACGCACCATTGCATTGGCAATGCTCTGGGCAGGCTTGAGACGAGGCTGGTCCTCGGTGTGCTCTTCGACCGTTTCAAGGAGATCACGGTCGAACGTGACGGCGACCTCGTCTGGGCCATCCCGCCGCAGATGGTCGGTTTCGAGAAGCTGCCGGTCACGCTGCGCAGAGCCTGACGGGCTCGCACGGGGGCGCTCGGAGTCATGACGGCTCCAAGTGCCCTCGTGCTGTCGGGTGGTGAGTCGGGGAGGCGCGGGGTGCGGCCGGCAGCGACAAGCCTGCGTTAATTTTGGCTGCGTTCCTTTTCTTCCGGTGTCAGTCGCCCATAGCTTCCCCCTGTTCGTTCGTCGGCAGGTTCTGGAGCCTTACCGGGTTCCTCTTCAGGGGGTGTGGCGAATGTGGCGTGACTGTGAGCTTCTGGAGCGCGAACGCGAGATCGATCTGCTCGATGACTCCTTGCGTCGCGCGCGCGAGGGCAAGGGCCGTCTGGTTCTTGTGGAGGGTGAACAAGGTTCTGGCAAGACCAGTCTCCTGCATGCTCTGCGCACTGCGGCGGAGGAAAGGGAATTTCGCGTTCTCCGTGCATGCGGAAGTGAGTTCGAAAGCGATTTTTCCTGGGCTGTCCTGAGGCAGCTCTTCTGTGATGCGGCTGGTGGTGAGCGGTCGGAAGGGGCATACCGGAATTCCGGGGCGGCCTCGATCGAGAAGATCCTCTCCGGCTGCGGGGAAGAGGACGTGACGGGACCTGTCACGACAAATCTCCACCCCGCTTTTCGGAGCATGTTCGGCATATGTCGCGAAATAGCTGCCGCCGAGCCGTTGCTGCTCATCATCGACGAGGCCCAGTGGGGTGACGTCGAATCCATGCGTTTCCTTACCTACCTGGCGAACCGTATCGAGGACTACGGCATACTGATCGTTCTCACGGCGACCTGCGCGAAACGCGGACCGATCTCGGATCTGCTCATGACGGCGAGCGCCTGGGCGTCGGCGTCCTACCACCGGCTGTCGCCGCTGACCAGGGAAGGCGCACGGCGACAGATCGTCGAACGGGTCGGCCACGAGGTGCCCGAGAGCGTCCTGCGAACCTGCTTCGATCTCACGGAGGGCAACCCGCTCCACCTGACCGAGCTGCTCGACGAGATCATCGGGCAAGGGCTGGAGCCCGATGAGGCCGCGGTTGCGGAGATCTCCCTGATCACTCCCGTGCGCGTCTCGTGGAATGTCGGGAGCCGGCTCCGGAAACTTCCCGCCAACGCGGCCGCGTTGGCGGAGGCCATCGCCGTGCTCGACGACCAGGCCGAGCCGCGGCACTGCGTCGGCGTGACCGGGCTGGGCGAGGCGGAGCTGCTCGACGCGGCAGGATGCCTCAGAGACGCCGACGTGCTCAGACCGGGAACACCGTACAGATTCCGACGCCCTGTGGTCAGGCAGGTCACGTACACGCAGATGTCTCCGCGGGACCGCGGCAGCGCCCACCGCAGATCGGCTCGAACGCTCCAAGCCGCAGGAGCCTCGGCGCGAGAGGTCGCGGAGCATCTGGTCCGCACCGATCCGGTCGGTGACACGTGGAGCGTGTCCGTGCTGCACTCCGCTTCCTCCGGGGCGATGAAGGAGGGCGACCCGAACGCGGCGATCCGCTATCTCCGTCACGCGCTCGCCGAGCCTCTCTCCGAGGAGCGTGAACTGGCCACGCTGGCGCGGCTCGGTGCCGCGGAGCTCCGTGCCCACGACCCGTCGGCCATAGAGCGTCTGCGGGAGGTGAAGACACGCGTGGGGGAGCCGGAAAGACGGAGATCGGTCGGTACCGAACTGGGCGTGGCACTCGCCGCTTCGGCCCGGTACGAGGAGGCTCTGACCCTTCTCGGCCAGGACCGGGAGCAGATCCCCGAGGACACCCGCGCGTTCGCGGCGGTGCTGTCCCGGCTTGCCCCGTCGGTGTCCGAGCGTACGCACCCCTCCTTCGTGCCCAGCGCGGGAACGCGGTCCCGCGCCGCTGTCGAGGCTCTCCTGCGGTGTGCCCCGCTGCGGCGCGTCCGCCGGCTGGCCTCCGCCGCGCTGTCGGCCGGTGAGCGGGAGACTGTGCACGACACCGGCCTCACCCCGGCCTCCATCGCAGCGTGGGCGCTCTCCGAATGCGACGAACTGGCCGGCGCGGAAAGCGCGCTGGACGATCAGCTGCGCCGGGCGACCCGCGCAGGGCAGCTCCTGACCGTGGACACGCTGCGGAGCCTGCGGGCCCGGGTCCTCTACAGCAGCGGACGACTCGCCGAGGCCGAAGCCGCCGCACGTTCCGTCCTCCGGCACCAGTGCGCGACTTCCCTGCGCCCCCTGTCCGTGCCCCTGGCGGCCGCCGTCCTCGTGCACTGCCTGATCGACACCTGCCGGCCCGAGGAGGCGGAGGCCTTCCTGGGGAAGACGGGGCTGAGCGGGGAGCTGCCCGAAGCCGCCATGTTCCTCCCTCTGCTCGCCGCCCGAGGCCGGTTGCGGATCAGACTCGAACGCTTCGAAGACGGTCTCGCCGACATTCGCAGTTGTCGTGAACTCGTCGCCCGGCATGGGTGGTGGCACCCCTCCGCCGTCTGCGACTACCTGCCTGACGGCGTTCGCGCCGTGGCCCGCTCCGACGGATCGGAGCAGGCGATCGTCCTGGTCACCGACGAACTGGCCCGAGCGCGGGCGTTCGGTGCCGCCAGGCCGCTCGCTGTGACCCTGCGCACCTATGGGGAGCTGAAGGGCGGAGCGGGAGGCATCGCCCTCATCGAACAGGCCCAGGACATGCTGGCCGGGCTCCCCGACACCCTCGAACACGCCCGCACGCTGATAGCGCTGGGATCCGCGAGGCGCCGCGCCGGACAGCGCAGCGAGGCCCGCCGACGGCTCACCGCGGGTATGGACCTGGCCGGGAGCATCGGAGCCGTGGCTCTGGAGAACGAGGCCCGGCAGGAGCTGCGGCTCGCGGGATCACGATCCGTTCGCGGTGAGGCGTCCGCCCCCGTTCCCCTGACTCCGGCAGAGGAACGCGTCGCCTGGCAGGCGGCCAAGGGGCTGAGCAACCGCGAAATCGCCCAGGCGCTCTTCGTCACCGTCAAGACCGTCGAATGGCACCTGAGCCAGACCTACGCCAAGCTCGGCATCGGCAGACGGTCCGAGCTGCCGGACGCGCTGGACCCGGCCTCCGACACCGAGAACACCGCCAGGTCCGCCTGATTCCGTCCCCCGGCTCTCATGGACTCCGCGGACTGGGGTCTCTGCTGGGGCTGTACCTGGGGCGGAGACGGCGCTGCTCGGCGAGGCTTGCCGACAGTTCACCGGGGGCGAGCGAACACCGCCCGCCCCCGGAACCTCTCCCCTCGACGGAAAGGCGGGATCAGTGCGCAGCACTGGCGAGAAGCGGTACGAGGAACTGTCCGACGCCGAGCGTTCCTTCGTCGACGCGGTCGCGCGGCATTACCACGAGGCACACGGGGTGACGTGGGAGAAAGGCCGCGTCATGGCCTGGATGATCATCAGTGATCCGGTCGAGCAGACCCTGCCCCAGATCTGCGCGGCCGTCGACGCCACCCCCGACCAGATCGAGCAGCTCATCGAGCAACTCGTGCTGGCGGGCCTGTATCAGCGCATCGAGACGCAGGGAGCGGAGACGCGCTACCGGCTCGTCGACGACGGATACCCGAAGGCGGTGTCCGACACCTTCGCGAGCTGGCCGGAGTACCGGGGCATCTTCCAGTACGGACTGGAGGCGCTGAAGGATGCAAGCGCGGAACGACGCAGGCGCATAGCGGAGATCGAGGAGCTCTTCGGGCACATCGTCGGCGACCTCGCCGACATGTCGCGGCGCTGGGAGCAGCACCGCGAGAACGCCTCCGTCTGACCCCCGACCCGCGCAACGAGGAGACCCCGCCATGGCCACGGAAACCGCCCCTGCCGCTCTCACGGAGAGCGAGAAGACCTTCGTGGAGAAGGTCGCCCAGTACTACTACGAGAACGACGGCATGCCCCACGAACGAGGCCGTGTCGTCGGCTACATGATGATCTGTGATCCGGCCGCACAGACCGCGGACGAGATCTCCCTGATGCTCGGCGTGGAGCGCGCGGCGATCGACCGTATCGTCGATCAGCTCACCCCCGAGAACGACCCGGTGAGCGTCTTCGAGCGCACCGGTGCGCTGAGCGAGAACTACACCCTCCGCCTGCGTGAGAACAGCTGGGCGCCGAAGGTGCGCGGCATCTTCTCGGAGTTCCCGGACTTCCACGGGATCGCGGCCACCGGCCTGCGGGCGCTGCGCGCCGAGGGCGCGTCCGACGAGCGACTGCGCCGGCTGGCCAACATGGAGCGCTTCCTCGGCTTCGTCAGTTCGGAGATGCCCGCGATCCTCGAACGCTACGAGAAGAACCGGTCGTCCAGGAACACCTGATCCAGGCCGCGGAGGGTCGCCGAGAAGAGGAGAGGAGACGACGGTGTCGGTGGCGGAGACCGGATCCGTGGGACAGCGCCGCAGGGCGGCTGTGGACATCCCCCCGGAGGCCCTGGGAAGCGCGGAGTTCCGCGCGGACCACCAGGTGCGCTACGCCTATGTGGCCGGCTCCATGTACAAGGCCGTCGCGTCGGAGGACCTGGTCGTCCGCATGGGAAGGGCCGGACTCCTGTCGTACTTCGGCGCGGGAGGACTGAACCAGGAGCGGACCGCCGCCGCCGTACGGCGCTTCCAGCGGGAACTGGGCGACGGCCCCTGGGGGCTGAACCTGCTCGCCAGCCTGGAGAATCCGGCGAAGGAGGAGGAGCAGGTCGACCTGCTCCTCCGCCACCGGGTTCGCCGGGTGGAGGCCGCCTCCTTCCTGCGTCCGACCGCCGATCTGGTCCGGTACCGGCTCTCCGGGGTGAGCCAGGGGCGCGACGGCACGGTGTGCGTCCCCAACCGGGTCATGGCGAAGGTGTCCAGGCCCGAGGTCGCCGACGGCTTCCTCGGACCCGCGCCCAGGGAACTGGTCGACGGGCTCCTGGCGGAAGGGCGCATCACCGCGGCGGAGGCCGAACTCGCCGACCGGGTGCCTCTCGCGGACGACATCGTCGCCGAGGCCGATTCGGGAGGCCACACCGACCAGCGCCAACTGGTCATCCTGCTCCCCGAACTCATCGCCCTGCGGGACCGGACGGCCCGAAGGTTTCCCGCCGCCGCCCGGATCCGGGTCGGCGCGGCAGGAGGCATCGGGGTTCCCCGCGCGGCCGCCGCGGCGTTCGTGCTCGGTGCCGACTTCGTGCTCACCGGCAGCATCAACCAGTGCACGGCGGAGTGCGGCACCAGCGATCGCGTCAAGGACATGCTCCAGCGGGCCGAGGCCCACGACATGGCGATCGTGCCCGCCGGCGACATGCTGGAGACCGGTGCGCGCGCCCAGGTACTCCGGCGCGGTCTGTTCTATCCGGCCCGGGCCAACAAGCTGTACGAGCTCTACCGGCGCCACGACTCCCTCGAAGATCTGGACCCGCGGACCGCCGACCAGCTGCAACGCCGTTACTTCCGGAGGAGTTTCGACGAGGTCTGGGAGGAGACGCGCACCTACTACCGCCGCGCCAACCCCAAGGCCCTCGCCCTGGCGGAGAGCGACCCGAAGCACAAGATGCTCCTGGTCTTCAAGGCCTACTTCGTGCAGTCCATCCGGCTGGCCATGAGCGGCTCCGAAGCCCACCAGGTGGACTACCAGATCAACTGCGGACCGGCGCTCGGAGCCTTCAACGAGTTCGTGCGAGGCACGGACCGGGAGAACTGGCGTGACCGGCACGTGGACGACCTAGGAGAGATGATCATGCGGGGCGCCGCCTCGATACTCAGCGACCGGTTCGAAGCTCTGACGTCCGCGAACAGCCATCGGGGGCGGCGCCCGTGACGCTCATCCACCTCTTCGCCGGTCAGGGCTCCCAACGCGTCGGTATGGGACGGGAACTGCTCGCCGCCTATCCCAACCTCGTCCGGCAGGCGGACTCCGTCCTGGGGTACTCGGTCGCCGAACTCTGCCTCGACGGACCCGCCGAACGCCTCGCGGACACGCGCTACACACAGTGCGCGGTGTACGTCGTCGACGCTTTGGCGTACATCGATTCCGTGCGGACCAGCGGCCGGATCCCGGAGGTGATGGCCGGGCACAGCCTCGGGGAGTACGCGGCACTCTTCGCCGCCGGCGTCTTCGACTTCCGTACCGGCCTTGAGATCGTCGCCAAGCGCGCGGAGTTGATGGCGGACGCGGGCCCCGGCGCCATGTCGGCCGTCATAGGACTGGGCGAGGACCGCGTCCGGGAACTCCTGGACGCCTCCGGGCTCCCCGTCGACATCGCCAACCTCAACGCTCCGGACCAGATCGTGGTCTCGGGGCCGCGTGAAGCCGTGGGCGAGGTGCCGGCCCTGATGTCCGGGCACGCCCAGACCGTCGTTCCGCTCCGGGTGAGCGGCGCTTTCCATTCCCGCTCCATGGCACCGGCCGCCCGTGAGTTCGCGTCGTTCCTCGACGGCTACGTGCTGGCCCGGCTGAAGATTCCCGTCATCGCGAACACCACCGGGCGCCCTTACGACGACGACATCGCGGGCACCCTGTGCCGCCAGCTCCACCTGCCTGTCCGCTGGAGCGACACGGTCGTCCACCTGCTCGGGCTGCCCGACCCGGAGTTCTGTGAGATCGGGCCCGGCAACACGCTCACCGGGTTGACCCGGCGCGTCCAGGCGTCACTGCGCGCATCGGTCGTCACCGCTTAGCCGCGTCCGGCCGCAAGGGCCCCGCGCCTCCGTGGAGAGGAACAACGGCGAATCATGGACTCCACGTCCGCCACCGGAAGTCTGCATGTCACCCCCCAGGAGGTCCTGGCCTTCGCCGAGGCCACCGGCGACCGCAGCCCGCTGCACCTGGACGCCGCATACGCTCGGCGCACGCCGTTCGGTGAGCCCGTGGCCCACGGACTGCTGTGCCTGCTGAAAGTGCTGACGCGCGCTCGCGTGCCACAGGGCCGGACGCTGGCCGCTCTGCGCTCCCGGTTCGCGGCTCCGGTGCTCCCCGGGCAGGACTACCGGTGCACAGCACGGGAGACCGTCTCGGACGACGGCGAGGTGCGAGTCGACTTCCAGGTGCTCGACGGCGACAGGACCGTCATCGAAGGGGAAGCCACCTTCACCGGCGGCGAGGTGCGGCCGGCTCCGGCGCGCGCCGCCCGCCCCAGAGCCGCGGCCCGGGCCACGGTGGCCGCTTTCGAGGACATCTCCCCGGGAGATCTGGCGGGCGGTGACTACCGCCCGGACTGGAAGGCGCTGGAGGCGTTGGTGTCCGGTCTCCGGTTGCCGGACCACGGTGTCGGAGTCGAGCACACCGCCGTCCTGGGCTGGGTCAGCCACGTCGCGGGCATGGAGGTGCCAGGGCGCGCGGCCATGATCAGCGGTCTGGACCTGGTCTTCCTGGAGGTCCCGAAACCACGGGGGTTCAGGGGACAGGCGGAGGTCACCGACCTCGACGACCGCTTCCGCACGGTCCGGCTGACCGGGGAGGCGAACGCCGGACGGACCGCGGCCGAGGTCGAGGTGCGTGTCGTCGTGCGGCGTGAGGCCGCGGCGCCGTCGGCCGAGGACGTACGCCGAGAGGTGGCGGATCTGGTCGACGGGCGGCAGCTGGCGGGCCGGTCCGCCCTCGTCACGGGCGGAAGCCGAGGGCTCGGCGCCGCCCTGGTCCAGGCTCTGGCCGTCGCGGGCTGCACGGTCCACGCGGTGTTCCGCGAGAGCAGGACCGAGGCGCAGGCCCTCGTCACGGCTCTCGGGCGGGACGGTGAGAGGGTCCGCCTGCACCAGGGGGACGCGGCCGACGCCGACTGGTGCCTGCGGACCGGGCGGGCCATCGAGTCGGAGTACGGCCCCCTCGACTACGTCTTCCTGAACGCGGGACCGGCGGCGAACCCGCTCGGCCTCCATCCGGCGACGGCAGCCCGTGCACGCGACCACGTCAGCAACGGCATGCAGCTCGCCCAGGCCCCGCTCAGCGCCTTCGCGGAGGGCCTGGCCCACCGGCAGGGCCGGGTGATCGCCGTGTCGTCGGCCTACGTCACCTCCCCACGTCGCGGCTTCGGTCACTACGTGGCGGCGAAGAGCGCCTGGGAAGGGCTCGTGCGGGCGAGCGCCGTGGACTGCCCCGGCCTCGGGGTCTCCATCGTCAGGCCGCCCAGACTGGCCACCACCTTCGCCGACAGCGTCACCGGGGCGGAGGAGGCGCTGTCCGTCGAACCCGTCGCCGGCGCGATCCTGCGTCATGTGGCCGGGTGCGCACCGGGCTCCGTGGAGGTGCTGGAGGAGTTCGCCGGCCCCGGCCCGTCGCCCGCCGAGGCCCCCGGGCCGGACGCCTCCGCCGCATCCCGCGCGGACGGACTCCTGGCCGTGGCCGCGACGTTCACGACGGACCCGCTGCGACCGGTGCTGTCCCACTGGGTCGAGCGCCTGGGGCTCGACCTCGATGTGCACCTCGCGCCCTACAACCAGGTCTTCCAGGAGCTCCTCGATCCCCGGAGCTCCTTCGCCTCGAACCGTCGTGGCTGCAACGTCGCCTTGATCCGACTGGAGGACTGGCCTTCGGGTGCGGCGGGGCGGCGCACCGTCGACGAGTTCGGTGAGGCGGCGTCCGAGGCCGCCGCACGGGGGCCGTTCCGCTGGTCGTCGCCCTGTGCCCGCCCTCGCCGGGAGCTCGGGCGCATCGCGGTCCCGAACTGGCGGAGTGGGAGGACCTGCTGTCCGCAGTGCTGGGTGACCGCGCGGGACTCCACCTCATCCCCAGTGCCGAGTGGAGCGGGGCCTACCCGGTGGTGGACCACCACGACGCCGCACGGGAGGAGCACGCCCACATTCCCTACACCCCGGCCGCCTGGACAGCGCTCGGCACGTCGGTCGTCCGCACGGTCCACGCGCTTGTCTCCCCGCCGTACAAAGTGCTGGTCCTGGACTGCGACAACACCCTCTGGAGCGGAGTCTGCGGGGAGGACGGGGCGCGCGGGATCACCATCGGGCCCGCACGACGACGGCTCCAGGAATGGGCGCTGACGCAGCACGACAACGGGGTGCTCATCTGCCTGGCCAGCAAGAACGAGGAGGAGGACGTCGACGCCGTCTTCCGGCAGCGTGACGACCTGCTCCTGAGGCCGGAACACATCACCGCGCGCCGGGTGAACTGGGACCCGAAGCCGGACAACCTCCGGGAGCTCGCGCGCGAACTCGGGCTCGGCCTCGACAGCATGGTCTTCCTGGACGACAACCCCGTCGAGACCGCCGCCGTCCGGGCGGCCTGCCCCGGCGTACTCGCCCTGACCCTGCCGGCGGACGAGGAGGACCTTCCCGGCTTCCTCGACCGGCTGTGGGCCTTCGACCGAGGCCGGATCACCGACGAGGACCGCCGGCGCGGCGCGATGTACCGCGAGGGGAGGGCCAGGGAGACGTTGCGCGCCTCCACCACGACCCTCGCGGAGTTCGTGGCCGGACTGGAGCTGCGGATCGACGTACACGAAGCCCGTCCGGACGAGCTTGCCCGCGTCGCCCAGCTCACCCAGCGCACGAACCAGTTCAACCTCAGTACGGTGCGTCGGTCCGAGCCCGCTCTGCGCGAACTGCTGGACGCCGGGGCACGCTGCCGCGTGGTCGAGGTCAGCGACCGCTTCGGAGAGTACGGGCTCGTCGGCGCGGCCATCACACGGCCGGGCGCGCAGGTGGTGAACCTGGACACCTTCCTGCTCAGCTGCCGTGTCCTGGGACGCGGCGTCGAACACGCGTTTCTGGCCGCGGTCGCCGCCGAGGAAGCGGGGGAGGGGAAGGCGACCACGCTGGAGGCCGTGCGGCGGCCGACGGCGAAGAACCGTCCCGCCCGGATGTTCTTCGACCAGGCGATGGGAGCGGGAACATCCCGGCCTGGGGCCGTCGACGGGGAGATCGTCCACCGGGCGGACCTCGGCGTGCTCACCGGACTCACCTTCCGGCCCGACGACGGAGCGGACACCGGTGCCGCGTCTCCCGTACCGGACGCCGCACCGGCGGACGCCCCGCACGGGACGGCGGACGCGCAGCGCATCGCGGCCCTGACCGCACTCGGGGTCGACCTCACGGATTCCGCGGCGCTCCACCGATCGGTGACGGGCGACCCGGCCGTGATCACCGGCCCGGCCCCGCTCCGTTCCCAGAAGTCGGCCCACGCCGCGCTCGACGCGGTGCGGGACGTCCTCAGCGCGTTGCTGCGCATACCGCGATCCCAGCTGCGCCGGGACAGCACGATGGAGTCCCTGCGGCTGGAATCCCTCCAGATCGTCGATGCCACCGTGGCCCTGGAGAAGCGGTTCGGACGCCTGCCGGGAACCCTCTTCTTCGAGCACCGCACCCTGGGAGCCCTGGCGGATGCCATCGCGCCGGCCCACGCCGCCCACCGGACCCCGGCCGGTGCCGGCCCTTCCGGCGTCCGCGTACCGGCCGCGACCACGCTGCCGCCGGACACCGACGCCATTGCCGTCGTCGGCATCGCAGGCCGCTATCCGGGAGCCGAGGACATCACCCAGCTCTGGGACAACCTGGTCCGGGGCACCGACTCGCTCGGCGACGTCGCCGATCGCTGGGACCGGCTCGGTACGGCCGCCGCGTACGCCGCCGCCGACCGCCGCACGTCCGGCGGACTCATCGACGGGGTCGACGCGTTCGACTCCCTGTTCTTCTCCATCGCACCGAGCGAAGCGGCGACCATGGATCCGCAGCAGCGGCTCTTCCTCCAGACCGCCTACCACGCCATGGAGGACGCCGGGCACACCCCACGCACCCTGGGGCGGAACGTCTCCGTCCATGTGGCCTCCATGGGGCCCGACTACGCCGTGCTCAATGCCGATGCCGCACTGCACGGCGACAGCAGGTACCCGAACAGCGATCTGTACCAACTCGCCAACCGCGTCTCCTACTTCTTCGACTTCACCGGTCCGAGCATCGCCGTCGACACCGCCTGCTCCGGCTCCGGCGTCGCGCTCAAGCTCGCCTGCGACACGCTGCGGTCGGGCAGCGTGTCGGCCGCCATCGCCGGCGGCGTCAACCTCATCCTGCACCCGGCACGCCGCCTCCAGTACACGGAACTGGGCATGATCTCCCCGACCGGCCGGTGCCGGCCGTTCGGCGAGGGCGCCGACGGCATGGTCACCAGCGAAGGCGTCGGCGCCGTCCTGCTCCGGCCGTTGAGCGCCGCGTTGGCCGACGGCGATCACATCTACGGCGTCATCAGGTCGGTGGAGACCAACAGCGGTGGCCGGACGGGCGGATTCACCGTACCCAGCCCCGACGCGCAGGCGGCGCTCATCGCAAGTGCGCTCCGCCGCGCGGACGTCGACCCCGCGACGATCGGCTACGTGGAGGCGCACGGCACCGGGACACCGCTGGGCGACCCCATCGAGATCCGGGGACTCACCACGGCCTTCGGTACGGAGCTGCCCCGGGCGTCCATACCGATCGGGAGCGTCAAGGGGAACATCGGCCACACCGAGGCGACGGCCGCTGTCGCGGGGCTCACCAAGACCCTGCTCCAGTTCGAGCACCGCACCCTGGTGCCCTCGCTGCACGCGGCCGCGCCGAATCCGGTCATCGACTTCGCGGCGACGCCCTTCCACGTCCAGCAGACCGTCGCCGACTGGAGCACCGGCAGGCACGATGCGCCGCGGCGCGCGGCGCTCAGCTCCTTCGGCGCCGGCGGAGTCAACGTCCACATGATCCTGGAGGAGGCGCCCAGCCCCCGGCGGGCCGACGCAGCGGCCCACCCGGGAAGCGACCTGCTCATCCTCTCCGCACCGGACGAGGAGCGGCTGCGGCTGATGGCCGGGCGGCTCGGCTCCTGGGCGCGGGCCGCGGGCCGGCGCACATCCCTGGCTGACATCACGCACACACTGCGGGTGGGCCGAGCCGAATTCGACGCTCGTCTGGCCGTCCCGGTCAGCGGTCACCAGGCGTTCGTGGAGTGTCTCGACCGGCTGGCCGACCCGGCCGCGGATCTCGCCGAAGCGGTGGGCGAGGCCGGCGGAAGCCTCGGCCGGGTGACCCCCGGGCAGAGCCTGGCCGATGTCTTCGACGGCAGCCCCGACATGACCGAGGTGCTGCGCGGCCTGGCGGAGCGCGGCGACCTCGCCGCCCTCGGCCGACTCTGGTGCCAGGGGGCGGCTGTCGACTGGCAGGCGCTCCTCGGGGCGGAGGACCGCCGCCGGGTCCCGCTGCCCGGGTTCCCGTTCCGGCGCACCCGCCACTGGCTGCCGCGGGCCGAGCCGGCGACCGGCCGCCGCCCGGCGGAACCTTCCGGCGAGGCCGCAGCAGTGACGTACTACGCCCCGCACTGGGCCCCCGAGTCCGGCGGGCCGACTCCCGCCCGCACCGGACGGCACGTGATCGTCCTCGGAGCCGACGGCCCCTGGACCCGGGAGGCCGACGGGCGGGTCGCCGACGCCTCCGACCTGCTCGGGCACACGACCGAGCCCGGAACCCCCTGGTCGTCGTCGACCGACGTGCACTCGACGCAGCGGGCGGCGACACCCCGGCTGAGCTGCCCCGTGAGATCGAGACCCTCCGGCTCCTGGCCCGGATGGCCGACGACGGGCGTCAGGTGACCTACGTCTGCGTGGACCGAACCGGCCGGCGTGACCCCGGCAGCGCGCTGGTCCCCGGCTTCGGCCGTGCGCTCGCACAGGAGAGTCCGCACCTGCGGACCCTGCGCGTCGAAGTGTCCGGGACAGCGCAGCCGCCGACTCTCCCGGCCGTTCTCGACGAGGTGGCTCGCGGCACCGCCGAGGTGCTGTACGACGGGGAGCGCCGGGTCCGCAGATGGCAGCGGGTCGCCCGGGCCGCCACCGCCGAGGCTCCCTTCGCGGCGGGAGGCCACTACCTGATCACGGGGGGAGACGGCGGTATCGCGCGGCTCCTGACCGAGCACCTCACGACCCGGTTCGGGGCATCGGTGACCCTGCTCGCGCGCACGGAGACATGGCCCGGTACCGACGGGCCCCGCCCCGCGGAGCCGGCCGGAGGAGGCAGCGTTCTGCGGCTGCGGGCCGACGTCTGTGACGCCCGTTCGCTGGAGCGGGCCCTGCGGGCCGCGCGTGAGCAGCACGGGCCCGTCCGGGGCGTCATCCACGCGGCCGGTGTCCTGCGTGACGGAGCGGTGAGGGACACCACCGACGAGGAGACATCGGCGGTCCTGGCCCCGAAGGTCCGGGGCACACGGCTGCTCGACGAGGCGACCTCCGCCGACGAGCTCGACTTCTTCCTCGTCATGTCCTCGTTCGTCGGCACGTTCGGCAACAGGGGACAGGCCGCCTACTGCGCGGGCAACCGCTATCTCGACGCGTTCGCCGAACACCGTGCGGCCAGGGCGGCCCGAGGCGAGCGGCACGGCCGGTCGATATCGGCGATCTGGCCGCTGTGGGAGCAGGGCGGCATGGAGATGCCGCCCGCCGTGCGGCAGTTGACCGCCGTGACCGTGGGCCTGGAACCGATCGACACCCCCACGGCGCTGGCCGCCTTCGAAGACGTCGTAACGCTGGGAGCGCCCGTGGTGCTCATCGGCCGGGGCACGCCCGACAGGGTCACCGCGGCCCTCACCGCCCTGGAGCCGGCGCCCGATGCCGTGGGTCCGGCGGCCCCGGCGCGAGAGAGCGACGCGCCGGACCGGGACGTGCTCCGTGGATGGCTCCGGAGCGAGGCCGCGGCTCTGGCCGGTGTCCCCGCCGAACAGGTCGACACGGCAGCCGATTTCGGCGCGTACGGATTCAACTCCGTCCTGTTCACCGACTTCACCAACCGGATCAACGCAAGGTTCCGGCTGGCCCTGACCCCTGTCGTGTTCTACGAGGCCCCGACGATCGACGCGCTGGCCGGAGAACTGACGTACCGTCATGGCGCGTCGTCCACCGCCGACCACGAGCAGCCCGCATCGCGGGCCACATCCGACGTCGCCTCGCCGCACACGGGCTCCCGGACGCCGTCACTGAAGGACGAGCGGCCCTCCTCACCCGCGGTCGCGGTGATCGGGATGGCCGGACGCTTTCCGGGCGCGCCGGACCTGGACGCGTACTGGTCCCATCTCCTGGCGGGCCGGAACCTCGTCGGGCGCGCCGCGGCCGGCCGGTTCGGCGAACTGCGGCCCGTCGGCGGATTCCTGGACCGGGTGCTGGCCTTCGACGCCGGGTTCTTCGGGGTCTCCCCGCGTGAGGCACGGCTGATGGACCCCCAGCAGCGGCTGTTCCTGGAGGAAGCCTGGCACGCCATCGAGGACGCGGGCACGGCTCCCCGCTCCCTGGCCGGGAGCCGGACCGGCGTGTTCGTCGGCGCGACCCTGTCCGACTACGCCGAGCTTCTCCACCGGTCCGCCGAGGAGGTGGCCGCCCACAGCGTCACCGGACACGTCCAGAGCATCATCGCCAACCGGCTGTCGTACCTGCTCGACCTGCGTGGCCCGAGCGAGGTGGTCGACACAGCCTGCTCCAGCTCGCTGACCGCTCTGCACCGGGCCCTCAGCGCCCTGGCGGCGGGCGAGTGCGACCTGGCCGTGGCCGGCGGTGTCAACGTCCTGTTCTCCCCGCAGTGGTTCACCTCCCTGGACGCGGCGGGCATGCTGTCGGCCAGCGGACGGTGCTGGGCCTTCGACGAGCGGGCCGACGGATTCGTCCGGGGCGAAGGCGTCGGGGTCGTCGTTCTCAAACCCCTGGACGCGGCCCTCAGGGACGGGGACGAGATCCGGGCGGTCATCAGGGGAAGCGCGGTCAACCACGGCGGCAGGGCTCACTCCCTCACCGCCCCCAACCCGGAGGCCCAGGCGGACGTCGTCGCCACCGCGCTGAAGCGGGCCGGCCTCGCGCCCCGTTCCGTCTCGTACGTCGAGACCCACGGAACAGGGACGAAGCTCGGCGATCCGATCGAGGCCGCCGGGCTCACCAAGGCGTTCGGCGGCCCCGCGCCCGCACCGTGGTGTCACCTCGGGGCGGTGAAGGGAAACCTCGGCCATCTGGAGTCGGCGGCCGGCATGGCCGGTCTGCTGAAGGTTCTCCTGGCGCTGCGCCACCGCACCCTTGCGCCCAACGCGGTCGGCGATCGCCCCAACCCTCATCTGCGCCTCGCGGACGGGCCGTTCGAGGTGCTCACCGAACCGCGGGCCTGGCGTCCCGCCGACGACTCCGGCGCGCCGCTCCCGCTCCGGGCCGGCGTGAGCGCCTTCGGGTTCGGAGGAGCCAACGCCCATGTGGTGGTCGAGGAGCCGCCGGCACGCCACGCACCCGAGGCGGACCGGCCCGCGACGACTCGGGACCGGGACGGCCACCTGGTGGTGCTCTCCGCGACGGACACCGTGCGGCTGGGGGAGTATGCCCGGCTGCTGCGGGACAGCGTCGCGCGGGCGACGGTCCCGCTGGCGGATCTCGCCTACACCTCCCGGGTCGCCCGGGACGCGCTGCCGGTACGGCTGGCGGCCGCGGCCGTCGACCACGACCACCTGCTCACGCTGCTGGACGCCTACCTCGCCGGAGAGGAAGCCGACGGGCTGTTCACCGGTGACAGCGCGCCGGAGGCAGCACCGTCCCAGGGCGTCCGCCGGGAGGCCGTCGCCTGGGTGACCGGGGCGGACATCGACCGCACTCCCGATCCGGCCCGTCGCCGTGTGCCGTTCCCGCTCTACCCCTTCGACCACACCACGGAGCACGGACCGATGGCGGAAGCCGACCCGGACGGACGACCGGCCGCACCGAGCGAGCACACCGACAACCCGCTCGCCGCCCCCGTACCGCAGTTGCTGGCACGGCGCTGGATTCCGCAGCCCGCCCCGGACCCGGAGACCGACGCGCGCCGCCCCTCCTGTGTTCTGGTGATCGGCCGGGAAGCGGAGGCGTCCTTCGCCGAGACCCTCGCCGGATACGACGCGATGCACTGGATCGTCGTCCGCGAACCGTCCAGGCTTCCGGCCCTCTCGGCCGACCAGTACGAGATGGAGTTCGACGACCACGGGGCCGGACAGCGGGCGGCGGCTGACATCCTCGCCTCCCACCCGGGGCCCCTCTGTCTGGTCGACCTGGTCGACGCCACGGGCGGGATGGTCCCCGACCGGGAGAACGCCCGTCTCGGGCTGCTGAAGGGCTTGCTGGACGACGGTCGCACGGCTGAGCTGCGCCTGGTGCACCTGCGCCGGACGGCCGGTTCGGTGACGGGCGAGGGGCAGCCGGACGCCGGGGTGGGCGGAGCCAGGCTGGCCGGTCTGGTGCGTGCGGTCGGGGCCGAGTACTCCGCCGTTCGAGCCGTCACGGTCGAGAGCGACGGGGGCGACCTGGCCGCCGGACTGGACCGAGCGCTGCGGGAGCTGGCCACCGCGGGGCAGGAGCCCGAGGTCCGCCGGCGCGGCGGCGTACGGGAGGTGGCCCGGTTCTCGCGGGTGGCTCCCGAAACCGCCGCGCGGCCCGGTGCCCTCGGCGCGTTCACCCTGAGCGCGGAAAGGCCCTACCTCATCACCGGCGGTACCGGCGGTCTGGGGCTGGCCGCGGCTGAGCTGCTGGTGGCGCGGGGAGCCAGGAAGCTGGTCCTCACCGGACGCCGGGAACTGCCTCCGCGTCAGCACTGGTCCGAGACACCGGAGAACGCCTGGTGGGCGGACCGGGTCGCGGCCCTGCGCCGCCTGGAGGCCGAGGGCGCCGACATCCTGCTGCACAGCGGCCCGCTCAGCGACGGCACGGAGACGGCACGCCTGCTGGCCGACGTACGACAGCGGATGGGCCGACCCGCCGGTGTGCTCCACTGCGCCGGATCAGTCGCCCCGACGCCGGCGTTCGTCCGCAAGCCGTTGGACGAGATCCTGTCGTGCTGGGAACCGAAGGGGAGCGGGCTGGCCGAACTGGACCGGGCGCTCACCGAGGACGAGCCGGACTTCGTCGTCCTGTACTCGTCGCTCTCCGCCGCCGTGCCCGCGCTGGGCGCGGGACTCAGTGACTACGCGGGAGCCAACGCCGCGCTCGACGCGTACGCCGGGTTCGCCGCGCGACGCGCAGCCGCTCGCGGGTCGCGCACCCACTGGGTCTCCATCGGCTGGGGGAGCTGGTCGGGAGGGGGAATGGGCGAGGTCACCGGCCCCCGTTACCGCGGCCTCGGGCTCTCGGCGATGACACCGGAACAGGGGCTCGGGCTGCTCGACGCCGCGCTGTCCGTGACGGGACATCCCCAACTGCTGGCGGTCGTGGCCGAACCCGACACGGCCAGGACGCTCCACCGGCCCGAACCCGTCGACGCCCCGCGCCGGTTGCCCGGGATCACGACCACGACCACGACCGAGAAACCGGACCTGCCGGTGCCGGGCACGCCGATGGACACCAGCGGCCGGGACGACTTCGACGAGCTGAAGGCGCGGTGCGCGGCCCACATCACCGAGACCCTCGCCGCGACGCTGCTCCTCGACCGGGACCGTGTCCGGCCGGACAGCGGATTCGCGGACCTGGGTGTCGACTCGATCCTGATCGCCGGCATCGTGAGGGCCCTCGAACCGCTGGCGGGCGCTCCCCTGGAACCCTCGGTCGTCCTCGAACACCCCAGCGTTTCCCGGCTCGCCGAACACCTCTGCCTCAGCCACCCCGAGGGAGTCGCCCGCTGGGCCGGACGCGACCGCACCCGGTCCGCTCCGGACCCGGTCCCGCCCGTACCGGCCACGCCGCCGAGCACGGCCACCGCGATGCCGCTCGCGGTCATCGGCATGGCGGGCCGCTTCCCGGGCGCCCCCGACACGGAACGGTTCTGGGACCTGCTGCGCCGAGGCGGTTCAGGGGTGACGGAAGTGCCCCGGTCCCGCTGGGACGTGGCGACGCTGTACGCCCCGGAGCACGCCGAAGGCCGGAGCATCAGCAAGTGGGGCGGATTCCTCGACGGGATCGAGGAGTTCGACGCCGACTACTTCGGGGTGCCCCGGGAGCACGCCGCCCACATGGACCCGCTGACACGCCTGTTCCTGGAGGTCGCCGAGCAGACGTTCGCGGACGCCGGATACCGAGGAGAGGAGCCGGCCGCCGGACGCGTCGGCGTCTTCGTCGGCTCGGGCACGAGCAGCTACGGCGGCAGGATCACCGTCCCGCACCGGGCCACCGCCACGGGACTCAACCCGAACTTCATCGGAGCCCACCTGGCGCACTTCCGCGATCTGCGCGGCCCCAACCTGGTGGTCGACACGGCGTGTTCGTCCTCGCTCACCAGCCTGCACCTGGCCCGCCAGGCGCTGCAGCTCGGGGAGTGCGAGACGGCTCTGGTCGGCGGCGCCGACCTGATCCTGGACGAAGGTCCCTACCTCTCGCTCAGCGCGGCACGCGCCCTGTCGCCGAACGGCGTCTGCCGGGTCTTCGACGCCCGAGCGGACGGCTTCGTGCCGGGAGAGGGCGTGGGAGCCGTCCTCCTCAAGCCCCTCGACAGGGCTCTGGCCGACGGCGACCGGATCCACGGCGTCATCGAGGCCACGGCCATGAACAACGACGGCCGCACCATGGGTCTGACCACGCCGAACCCGCAAGCACAGCAGGCTGTGGTGCGGGAGGCCCTGCGGCAGGCGGGCACCGACGCCTCGACGCTGTCGTACGTGGAAGCGCACGGCACCGGCACCATGATCGGCGATCCGATCGAGCTGAAGGCGCTGACCGGGGTGTTCGACGAGGCCACGGCCGAGCGCGGATTCTGCGCCGTGGGCAGTGTGAAGTCCAACGTCGGGCACCTCCTGATGGCGGCCGGAATGGCCGGCCTGCACAAAGTGCTCCTCTCCCTCAGGAACGAGGCCCTTCCGCCCACCCTGCACTGCGAGCAGCCCAATCCGCGGTTCGCCTTCGAAGCGTCCCCGTTCCGGCTCCAGCGCGAGCTGCAGCCGTGGACCCCCGGAACGGAATCCGGCGGGCGGGCATCAGCGCCTTCGGATTCGGCGGCACCAACTGCCATGTGGTCCTGCGGGGGCTGACCGATGCCGAACGCGCCGCCCGCACCACCCCGCGCAGTCCGCTGCCGACTCCGGTGTTCCGCCGGACGCGGCACTGGATCGAACGGTCCGCGACGCCCGCTCCCTTGCCCGTGGACGACCCCCGTCCTTTGCTCCAGCTGGAGGAACTGATCTAGCCATGGCGGACAACCTGAGTCCCGAGTCCACCGCGGACCTCCTGAGCACCCTGGCGGGCCGACGCGCGACGACGACGATCGACGCCGAGGACGCGGCCGTGCGCGATCACCTGGTGCACGACGTTCCCGTGCTGCCCGGCGTCTTCCTCCTCGACCTCGTGCTCCGCCTGGTGGGCCGTGCCGGAGTCGACCCCGCGGCCGTGCAACTGCGGCGCGTCACCTTCCTCGCTCCCGTCCTGGGCACCGCCGAAGGACGCCGGATAGACGTGGAGATCGGTCCCGGCGGCACGGGGCGGCTGCCCGTCACCGTACGCAGCAGGCCCGCCGGCTCCGACGGGGCCTGGGAGACCAACTGCCGCGCCGAGATCCACCCCGCGGCCCGCGAACCCCGGCCGGGGCGCGTCGACCACGCCGCGCTGGAAGCCGCGGGCACCGAGGTCGTCGATGTCGAGGACCTCTACGCTCTCGCCCGGCGGATCGAGATCCGGCACCGCGGATTCATGAAGGCGACCGGTCTGGTGCACGTGGGCCGGGACCACGCCCTGGCCCGTATGCGTGTCGCTGCCGAGGCCGAGCCCTATCTGGAGCGGTTCCACGCCCACCCGGCGGTGCTCGACTTCGCCACCCTGGTGCCGATGCTGCTCCTCCGACAGGACCGGCGCGCCGACGCCGATCACGCCTTCATTCCCATCTACGTCGATTCCTTCCACGCCGCCGGAGGCGTCGGGGCGGAGAACCTCGTCCACGTGCCGGGGCCGGTGACAGGGCGGCTGGACGGCGAACTGTTCGAGGCGGACCTGGAGGTGTGCTCACCCGACGGAACCGTCGTCGCACGACTCGGCGGCTTCCGGGCCAAGCGGGTACGCTCCGCGGATCTGATCACCCACCGGCCCCCGCAGACCGGGAAGCAGCGCGATGGGGCGACCCCTCCCTCGACCACCGCCGCCGACACGCCCCGCCCCCGTGCCGGGGGCCTCCGCGAGACCGTGGAAGCGCTGGTGGCGGCGAAGCTCGGGCTCGACCCGGACGAGATCGACCCCGACCGCGGCTTCTACGACCTCGGACTGAACTCCCTCGACCTGCTGGGCATCGCCGACGCTCTGGAGGCCGGGCTGAGCACGGAGCTCTACCCGACGCTGCTCTTCGAGTACCCGACCGTGCGCTCCCTCGTCGACCACCTCGGCGGGATCGGCCTCGGAGCGCCGGTCCAGGAGGAGACCGCGCCGACGGCCCCGGTGACGGCGCCCCCGCCCGCACGCCGGCCGTCGGCGGCTTCGCCGGCCGGGGAGGAAGGGCACCGTGAACCCGTCGCGATCGTGGGCATGGCGGGCCGCTACCCGGGGGCCGCGGCGGCCGAGGACCTCTGGGACGTGCTGCGCGACGGCGTCGACCAGATCACCGGCGTCCCCCGTGAGCGCTGGGACGACACCGCCCGGACCGGAGCCTTCTGCGCGGGCGTGGCCGACTTCGACGCACCCTTCTTCCATCTGTCCGCCGAGCAGGCGCTGACGATGGATCCGCACGAACGCCTGCTCCTCCAGACCGCGTGGGAAGCGCTGGAGAACGCCGGACACACCCCCGAGTCGCTGGCGGAACAGGCCGGCGGAGCGGTCGGGGTGTTCGCCGGGGCGATGTGGAACGACTACCAGCTGACGGGGCTCGACCGGTGGCGTGGCGGAGGGGGCGAGATCGTCGGATCGTGGTCCTCCGCCCTCACCAACCGGATCTCCTACGCCTTCGACTTCGAAGGCCCCAGCGTGACCGTGGACACCGCGTGCTCCGCGTCGCTCGCCGCACTGCACCTCGCGGTCCAGAGCATCCGGCGCGGCGAGTGCCGGGCCGCTTTGGCGGGAGGCGTGAACCTCTCGCTGCACCCGTACAAGTACCTGCGGCTCGGGGAACTCGGGCTGCTCTCCGAGAGCGGTCGGTGCCGTCCCTTCGACGCTGAGGCCGACGGCTACGTCCCCGGAGAAGGGGTCGGCGTCGTCGTGCTCCGGCCGCTCGCCGACGCACTCGCCTCCGGGGATCGCGTCCTCGGGATCGTCCGGGGCTCCGCGCTCCGGCACAGCGGGCGGACCGGTGGATACACCGTGCCCAGCCCCGACGCACAGGCCAAGGTGATCTCCGCTGCCCTCACCGACGCGGACGTCACGGCCGACACCGTCGGCTACGTGGAGGCGCATGCGAGCAGCACGGCGCTGGGCGACCGGATCGAGGTGGAGGCGCTCACCTCCGCCTACCGGCAGCACGGTGCCCTCACCCCCGGCGCCTGCGCCATCGGATCGGCCAAAGGCACCATCGGGCACCTGGAGGCCGCCTCGGGGATGGCCGCGCTGGCCAAGGTACTCCTGGCCCTGCGGCACCGGACGATCCCGGCGGGGCCCGGCATCGGCCGCCCCAACCCCGGGATCTCCTTCGACGGGACTCCGTTCCGCCTGCCCGCGCACGAGGAGCCATGGGCCGCCCCGGTCGACCCGGCGACCGGCGCCGTGGGCCCCAGGCGGGCCGCGCTCAGCACCTTCGGCGCGGGCGGAGCCAACGTCCACCTCGTCGTCGAGGAGTTCACCCCGGCCGCGCCCCTGCCACCGGCCCACGGGGCCGGTCAACTCCGCACCGTACCGCTGTCCGCGCGGACCGAGGAGGAACTGCGTCGACAGGCACACCGACTGGCGGTGCACCTCCGGGCCGCTGCCGGACCGTGCCTCGACGACGTGGCGCACACCCTCCGGGCCGGCCGCAGGCCGATGGAGCACCGACTGGCGGTCGTGGTGCGGGATCTCGACGAACTCGCCGCGAGCCTCCAGGACTTCGCCGACGGGCGGGCGCCCGGGTCACCGCTCCACACCGGCCGGGTGCGCCCCGGCCGGAGCGGCCACGGCGTCACCGCACCCGACGAGGCCGCTCTGGCCGGCCTCTGGGTCGGCGGAGAGCTCGCAGCGTGGCCCGTGATCGAAGGAGCCGGCCGCGTGCCCCTGCCCACCTATCCCTTCACGCTCCGCCGCTACTGGCTCGACCACCGGGACACGTCGACGGCCCCTGTCGCACCCGCCCCCTCCGCCGACCCGGTCCCGTCGGCCACCGACACCCCCCTGCTGTACGCGCCGCGCCGGCTGCCCGAGCCGCTGCCCGAGGAATCCGGCTCCGGCGCCTTCGCCGACGCCGTCGTCATCGCCCTCGACACCGACGACGCGCGGGTGGCGGAACTGCGCACCCGATGCCGGCGCGTGGTGCGGGTACAGCCCGGCATGGCGTACGCGCGCACGGGACCGGACAGCTTCGAGGTCCGGCCGGGCGACGAGGAGCACGCCTTCGCCCTCGCCGCCGACCTGAGGGCGGAGGGCGCCGAGCCCTCGGCGCTCCTCCACCTGTGGGCATGGGGAAGGGGCGAGGCACCCCGCGCCCAGGACGTCGGCGGGCTCCTCTCCCTGTTCCCGGTGTGCCGCGCCTGGGCCCTCGGCCGGACGGCCCCGCTCGCCCTGATCTACGCCTACCCCTGCGCGCAGGAGAACCCCCCGGACGCGGCCGTCGCCGGATTCGCCCGCAGCGTACGGCTGGAGCAGCCCAAGCTGGCCCTGCGGACGGTCGGCTTCGGCGGCGGACGGGTCGACACGGAGACCCTTCTGAGGGAGGCGGCCGACGCCCTGGCGGACCGGACCGGGCGTGAGACGGAGAGCGACGCCGAGGTCCGGTACGCCGAGGGCGAGCGCACCGTCACCGGGTTCGTGCCGGTGAGCGCGACCGCGTCCGGCGACCGGCGCACGGACCGCCCGGTGCTCGCCCGTACCGGCGGCACCTACCTGATCAGCGGCGGGGCGGGCGCGCTCGGCCTGCACACCGCGCGGTTCCTGGCGCGGACGCCCGGGGTGGCGATCGCTCTGACGGGACGCTCGCCCTCCGGCCCGGGAACCGAGGCGGCGGTCGCCGAACTGGAGGGGCTCGGCGCTCGCGCCGCGTATCTCTCCTGCGACCTGACGGACCGGGACGCGGCGAGGGTCCTGGTCCGTGAGACCACCGAACGCTTCGGACCGCTCACCGGGGTCATCCACGCGGCGGGCGTCGTGGAGGACGCCCTGCTGGTCAACAAGACGGCCGAGTCCTTCCGCAGAGTTCTCGCCCCCAAGATCACCGGCACCGTCCTGCTCGACGCCGCCACCGAGGACCAGGACCTCGACTACTTCCTCCTCTACTCGTCCGTCGCGTCGGTCGTGGGCAACGCGGGCGCGAGCGACTACGCGGCCGCCAACCGCTACCTGGACGCGTTCGCGGACTGGCGCGAGGACCTACGGCGCTCCGGCCGGCGCGCGGGCCGGACGCTGGCGGTCAACTGGCCGCTCTGGCGGGACGGTGGCATGCGCGTCGACCCGTCGATGCGGGACAAGGTGCTGGGCCGCATCGGAGCACGTCCCCTGGAGACGTCGGAAGGCCTGGTCGCGCTGGAACGGGCTCTCGCCGCCGACGAGAGCCGGATCGTGGTCGTCTGCGGCGACCGGGAACTGCTGGAGCGCCGGCTCGGCGTCACCGCGCCGAGGAGCGAACCGGGGCGCGGTGCCACGTGGGAGGAACTGCTGGTGACCGCGGAGTCGTCCCTGGAGGAACTGGTCCTCGGCCTGGTCCCCACCGGGGCCGGTCCCGAGCACCGGTCCCTCGGCGAGACCGGGTTCATGGAACTGGGCCTGTCCTCCGTCCAGGTCGTCGACCTGGTGCGCCGGCTCTCCGAGCGGCTCGGCGTCGACCTCCAGCCGACCCTGCTGTTCCGGCACAGCAACGTCTCCAGCCTCGCCCGGTACCTGACCGACACGCACCCCGACGCGGTACGTGAACTTCGCCCGGCCCGGGGGAGACGGCCGGTGGCGCGGATCGCGGCGCGACGGCGGTACCCGGGCGAGCCGGGGCCCGGCCCCGCGCCACCGCATCCGACGACCTCCGGCCCACGGAGCAGCCCATCGCCGTCATCGGCATGGCAGGACGCTTCCCCGGCGCCGCGAACCCGTCCCAGCTCTGGGACCGGCTCGTCCAGGGGCACGACCTGGTGAGCGAGGTCCCCGCCGACCGCTGGGACCACCGGGAGCACCACGACCCCACCGGGACACGCGCCTCCGGTACCGACTGCGGCCACGGTGCCTTTCTCGACGACGTCACCCGGTTCGACGCCGCCTTCTTCGGCGTCCGGGACGCCGAGGCCCGGGGCATGGACCCGCAGTCCCGTCTGTTGCTGGAGGTCCTCTACGAGGCGGCCGAGGACGCGGGTGTCGCCGGAACGCTGAGAGGCACGGCGACCGGCATGTTCGTCGGCCGGTGCTTCAGCGACTACGAAGAGGAGATGGCCCGCCGGGGCGGGGCGCCGGGCGCCTTCGACGTCACCGGCACCTCCGTGTCCATGGCGGCCAACCGCGCGTCCTACGCCTTCGACCTGTCCGGTCCCAGCATGGTCGTCGACACCGCCTGTTCGTCGTCGCTGTACGCCCTGCACCTGGCCGTCAACGCGCTGCGCTCGGGTCAGTGCGCCATGGCGTACGCGGCCGGGACGAACCTGATCCTCAGCCCCCAGCACTATCTGCGCAGTTCGGCGCTGGGCGCCCTGTCCCCGTCCGGGCGCTGCCACACCTTCGACGCCCGTGCCGACGGCTACGTACCGGGGGAGGCCGTCACCGCCCTGCTGCTCAAGCCGCTCGACCTGGCGATCGAGGACGGCGACCCCGTCCACGCCGTGATCAGGGCCGTCGCCGTCAGCCACGGGGGCAACGCCGCGTCCGTCACAGCGCCCCAGCCGGCCCGGCAGAGCGAGCTGCTGGCAGCCGCGTGGCAGCAGGCGGGCATCGACCCCGGCACCCTGAGCTACCTGGAGGCCCACGGCACCGGCACCGCCCTCGGCGACCCGGTCGAGTTCGAGGCGGCCTCGACGGCGCTGAGGCGGCACACGGACGAGAGAGCCGTCTGCGCGATCGGCTCCGCCAAGGCCCACCTGGGCCACACCGAGGCCGCGGCCGGCCTCGTCGGAGTGGTGAAGACCATCCTCTCGCTGCGCAACGAACTCATCCCCGCCATGCCCGCCTTCGAGACCCCCAACCCCGGCTGCCACGTCGACGCCGGCCCGCTGTTCGTCAACCGCGAGCCCCTGGAGTGGAAGCAGGCAGCGGGAACACCACGCCGTGCCGGGGTGAGCTCCTTCGGGTTCGGCGGGGCCTACGCGCACGCGGTGATCGAGGAGGCTCCCGCACGGTCCGTGCCCCGGCCCACGGGCGGCCCGCTCCTCCTGCCCTTCGCGGCGAAGGACGAGACCGCCCTGCGCGAACTGGTCCGCAGACACCGGGACTTCCTCGCCGACCACCCCGACACGCGGCTCGACCGCGTCGCCGCGACCCTGCGCAAGGGAAGGGAACACCTGCCCTGCCGCCTCGCGGTCTTCGCGGACTCGACGTCCGGCCTGCTCCGCCGGCTGGGCGCCTACGCGGACGCGACGCACCCCCACGACCGGGTCCTGGGAGAGGAAGGCGCACGGGTGAGCGACCCGGAGACCGTGCGGGCAGCGGCCGAGTGGGCTCGCGGCGACGCGATGCTGCCGGCGGCGCCCGCGGTGGAGGCACTGCCCCGGCTCTCCCTGCCGACCTACCCCTTCGCGGGGGACACGTACTGGTTCGACGAGGCCCCGGCGGATGCCCCGGCCGCCCCGCGCACACCGCCTCGTGACGAGACGACCACCGCTTCCGTCATCGCCGCCGTGGACACGTTCGTCTCCCGCAGCGGGTTCCCCGGCGTACAGGCGTCCCGGGGCATGGACCGCCTGGACGCCCTGCTGCGCCGCTGGAGCCGCCATCTGCTCGGCGGCGCGGGCGACTTTGGCGCGCCCACGCCGCGGAGTCTGCGCGCACGCCTCGCCGACGAGACCCGGTACGGACGACTGGCGGACGCGCTGGCTCTCATGATCGCCCGCGCTCCGGCAACGCCGCACAGCCGCCCCGGTACGCCCGAGGAGTCCGCCTGGCTCTCCGCCGAGGCGGCCGCGCTCGCCGACGACCATCCGGAGCTCCGGCCCTGGGTCGACGTGGTGACCGGATGCGTGCCCCGGCTCCCGGAGATTCTCGCCGGGAAGGCCGACCCCTTGGAGGTCTACTTCGCCGAGGCCCAGCCCGACCTGCTGCTGCGCGTCTACGACGGCAACGCGGTGGCCGACCACCACAACGAGATCGTGGCCCGGACCGTGGCCGGACAGGTGCGGGCGCTGCTCGCACGACGCCCCGGACGCCCGGTGCGCCTTCTGGAGATCGGAGGAGGCACCGGCGGGACCACCCGACGACTGCTCGACGCGCTCGGCGACGTCGCCACGAACGTCAGCTACGTCTTCACGGACGTCTCACCCGGGTTCCTGCCCGCTGCCCGCAGACGCTTCGCCGGCGGGGCGGTCGCCTTCGAGTGCCGGGTCCTGGACCTCGACAGCGAACCGGAGGCACAGGGCTTCGATCCGGCCGGCGCGGACATCGTGATAGCGGCCAACTCGGTCCACGCCACCCGGAGCATCGCCGACAGCCTGGCGCGCGTCCGGCGGCTGCTCGCTCCGGGCGGACTTCTCGTCCTGGAGGAACTGGTCCGCAACCGGGACTGCATGACCGCCATGATCGGTGCCCTGCCCGGCTACTGGTCCAGCGTCGACGCGGACGTACGGCTCCCGCACTCCCCGTTCCTGGATGTGGCCGGGTGGCGGCGGGCCATGCGGGAGCAGGGGTTCTCGGCCACCTGGGCCCTCGGCGCACCGGATCTCGCCGAGGCCGAGTTCGACAACGCGGTCATGATCGGTGAGGTACCGGCGCAGCAGCGGCATCCGCGCGAGGCCACCGCCCCCGTCCCGACCGTGGCCGAGAGCCCGCGACCGGAGGCCGATCCGTTGAGGCCCCGACACGCATCGGAGCCCGTGCCCCCCGCCACCGTCCAGGGCAACGCGGTGACCGCCACCCCCGAACGGGACGTCGACGCGGTCCGTACCCTGCTGCGCGCCGTCTTCGCCCGCTTCTTCGGAATGGCGGAAGAGGACGTGGACTCCGCGGCCTCGTTCGACGCCTTCGGCATGGACTCCCTCAGCGCCATCCAACTGGTCCGCACCCTGGAGCCCGATTTCGGCAAGCTCCCCAAAGTGCTGCTGTACGAGCACGCGACGATCGACTCCCTCGCCGAACACCTGGCCCGCCACGCCACCGGTCCCCAAGCGACGCCCGACAAGGAGACGCGGGAGCCGGCGGAGCGGCCGGCCGAGGAGGAGCTGACCGCCGAGCCCGCGCCCAGGGCCGGGGCACGGGCGGAGAACCGCCCGGCTGCCGAGCCCCTCGCCATCGTCGGCATGGCCGGCCGCTTCGCCCGGTCGCCCGACCTGGCGACCTGGTGGCGTCATCTCCGGGACGGCGTGCACCTGGTGTCGGAAATCCCGGCGGAACGCTTCGACTGGCGGGAGTTCTTCGGCGATCCGCACCGCGACCAGGGGAAGGTGAACAGCCGCTGGGGGTCCTTCATCGAAGGGGTCGACCGGTTCGACGCCGACTTCTTCTCCATGACCCCGCTGGAGGCGGAGCTCATGGACCCGCAGCAGCGGATCATGCTGGAGACGGCGTGGAAGGCGGTCGAGGACTCCGGCCACCGCCCGTCGGAGATCCGCGGCAGCCGGACGGGTGTGTTCGTCGGCGCGACCTCGCGCGACTACGACTGGCTCCTGCACCGCGCGGGCCGTCACCGTGAGGGCCATGTCGTCAGCGGCAGCGGACACTGCCTCATCGCCAACCGGGTGTCCCACCAACTCGACCTGCGCGGACCGAGCGAGGCCGTCGACACGGCGTGCTCCAGCTCCCTCACCGCCCTCCACCGCGCGGTGCGCGCCGTACGCGGCGGAGAGTGCGACAGCGCGATCGTCGGCGGCGTGCACCTCTTCCTCACCCCCGATCTCTTCGTCGCGCTCGGCCAGTTGGGCATCATCTCGCCGGACGGGCGGTGCGCCGCCTTCGACCGCAGTGCCAACGGGATGGTGCGCGGCGAAGGCGCGGTCGCCGTCGTGATCAAACCCCTCTCCCGGGCGCTCGCGGACGGCGACACCGTCCACGCGCTGATCCGGGGCAGCGGGGTCTCCCACGGCGGCGGAGACCGGCGCGACTCCCTGATGATGCCCAACCCCACGGCACAGGCGGAGCTGATCGCCTCCGTCCACCGCGACGCCGCGGTGGACCCGCGCACCATCACCTACATCGAGGCCCACGGCACCGGTACCGAGGTCGGCGACCCGATCGAGGTACGCGGTCTGCGCAAGGCGTTCGCCGCGGGGACCGGCACGGCCGAGGACGAACGGACGGAATCCTGGTGCGCCCTCGGCACCGTCAAGTCCAACGTGGGGCACACGGAGGCGGCGGCCGGTCTCACCGGAGTGGTCAAGACCGTCCTCGCCATGCGGGCCGGCGCGCTTCCGCCGACGCTCCACTTCACCGAGGCCAACCCGCTGCTCGACCTGGAAGGCAGCCCCTTCCGTGTCGTGGACCGGCTCACCCCGTGGCAACCGCCGAGCGGCCTGCCACGGCGTGCCGGGGTGAGTGCCTTCGGACTCGGGGGCACCAACGCGCATGTGCTGCTGGAGGACTACCCGCGATCCTCCCCGGCCGTGGACGCGGCGCCGGTACGCCCCTGTGTCGTCCCGCTGTCGGCCCGTACCGACGAGCGCCTCACGGCCTACGCCGGCGAACTCCACGACTTCCTTGAGGACCTGCGTGCGGACGGAGCGGCCCTGCCGCCCCTGACGGACATCGCCTACACCCTGACCGTGGGAAGGGACCCGATGGCCAGGCGTCTGGCCGTCGTCGCGACCACCGCGCAGGAGCTGACCGCCGCGCTCCGGGCGCACCTGGACGGCGTGCCGGACCCGCGGGTGATCACCGGGACGAGCGCCGGTACCGGGGAGGCGGACGGGAGGAGCCCCGGCTCCGGGCCGCGGTCCGCGGTCCTCGCGGACGCGGTCACCTGGGTGACCGGCGGGATGCTCCCGCCGCCGTCCCCGGGCCGTCGGACACCGCTGCCCACCTACCCGTTCGAGCCGCGACGCCACTGGGCCGGTCCCACGGGAACGGCGGCGCCCGGAAATCCGCCCCCCGCCGCCGCATCGGGTGATCGCGGGGAGGAGACCCTGCCCGACGTCCTGCAAGCACTCAGCGAGGGCCGTGTCTCGGTCGAGCACGTGGAACAGTTCATGGAAGGTGTGTTGTGAAAGAGCAGATGTCGAGACGGCGCATCCTCGAACTGGTCCGGAGCGGTGAGCTGCCGGCGGCCGAGGCAGCCGCCCTCATCGCCGCCGGCGCGCCCCGGGAGGACGCCGGACACGGGACGCTTCCCACGGTGCGGTGCTTCGCCCCGGGATGGGAGCAGGGCGACGGATCCACGGTGCCGGCGGCCGGGACCAGTGCCGGGACCGTGTTCGTCCTCGACCGGACCGGCGGCGGGCTTCCCCCTTCGTCCCGCCCACGGGCGCCGTCCTCGTCCACGCGACGCACGACGCCGGCCTCCACCGCGAGGACGACTCCACCTACCGGGTCGGAGCGCGGGACGAATCGGCATGGGCACGCCTGTGGCGGGAGACCGGCCTGAACGGCCCCGCCCCGGAACGGATCGTGATCATCACAGCATCCGGTCCCGAGCGCTGTCTGGACGCGGTGTACCCCGCGCTCGCGACACTCGTCCGCGAGCGGGTCCATGACCGTCTCGCCGTGGCCTGCGTCGCCGTGGGCGACGACCGGGACCTCTCCGCCGACGCGCTCGGCGGCTTCTGCGGTATCGCCGCCCAGGAGGACCGCCGGCTGCGCATGGTCGCCCTGTCGGCCGACCCGTCGGCGGACCTCGCGACCGTGGCCCTGGGAGAGCTGGCACGCACGGACCAGCCCCTCTCGCAGGTGCGGTACGACGGCGGGGGACGCTGGGTCCGGGTGATGCCGTCGGTGGAGCTCGCCTGGCACCAGGAGGCCGAACTGGCCGACGAGGGCGTCTACCTCGTCACGGGAGGCGCGGGCGGAATCGGACTGGCGCTCGCGGAGCTGCTGGCGAGCCGCTTCCGGGCGCGATGCGTCCTCATGGGCCGCACGGGAGAAGCGGACATCCCGCCTGCCGCTCTCGCACGCATCGAGCGGCTCGGTGGCCGGGCACGGTACGTCAGCGGGGACGTGACCAGGCCGGCCGACGTCCGGGCCGCGGTCGCGGTGGCCCGCGAGGAGTTCGGCCCGCTCACCGGAGTGCTGCATCTCGCCGGCGTCAACGCCGACTCCTACATCGCCAACAAGGCGCCCTCGGCGTACCACGGCGTCCTGGACCCCAAGGTGGCAGGGGCGCGAAACCTCGACGAGGCGACCCGCGACGAACCTCTCACCTCCTTCGTGCTCTTCTCCTCCATGGCCGCCTACCTCGGCCATCCCGGGCAGAGCGACTACGCCGCGGCCGGACGAGCGCTCGGCGGCTTCGCCGCGCGCCGGGCCGCCCAGGTCGCCGGGGGCCACCGGTCCGGCACCACGGTCGCCATCGGCTGGCCGCTGTGGGACGGCGGCGGGATGCGGCTGAGCGCGAGCGACGAACTGGCCGTCGCGACGCTGCAGGGCATGACCGCGATGCCCGCCGAGACCGGTCTCGCGGTCATGTCCGCCGCGCTGCGGGCCGACCGCCCGGAGACCGTCGTGGTGTACGGGAACGGCCGGCGCATCGACCGCTTCGTGGCGGACCGCCTCGCCTCCGGCCGTACCTCCGGGGCCGTCGCGCCGCCCGCCACCCCTGCGGCAGGGCGGTCCGAGGACGACGGCCTCGTCGAGGCGGCGAGCGCGCACGTGGTCGAACTCGTATCGGGTCTCACCCGGATGCGTCCGGGACAACTCGCTCCCGACCAGGAGTTCTCCGCGCTCGGCATCGACTCGGTCATGATCAAACGTCTCTCCGTGTCACTGGAGGACTTCCTGGGATGCCTGATGCCGGTGACCCTCCTGTTCGAGCACCGCACCGTGAACGAGCTGGCCCGACACCTCGCCACGGCCTTCGAGGAACCGCTGCGCGCAGCGCTCCACCGCCCGGACCCGGTCACGACCGGCTCGTCGACGGCCTCCGTACCGGATGCCGCGCCCGCGCCCCCTGCCCCGGAAGGCGCGAGCGCCGACGAGGCTGTCGCCATCGTCGGACTGGCCGGCCGCTACCCCGGAGCCGACGACGTCGGCGACCTGTGGGAACTGCTCAGCGGCGGCCGTGACAGCACGGGCGAGATCCCCGCGGACCGCTGGGACAAGGACCTGTGGCACGACACCGGGGACCGCAGGCCCGGCTCCAGCTACGGACGTTGGGGCGGCTTCCTCTCCGGCGTCACCCGCTTCGACTCCCTGTTCTTCTCCATAGCGCCGCGTGAGGCCCGGCGGATGGACCCTGCCGAACGGCTGTTCCTCGAAGTCGCCTGGTCCGCCCTGGAGGACGCCGGGTACACACGGGCCCGGCTGCACCGCGCCACCCGGACCGAGGAGGGCCACGCCCTGGGCGTGTTCGTCGGCACCACGGGACTGGCCTACGGACTGGTCGGCGCCGAGGAATGGGGCAAGGGCAACCCCGTCTCGGCCCACTCCATGGAGTTCTCGCTCGCCAACCGGCTGTCCTACTTCCTCGACGCCCACGGACCCAGCATGTCCGTCGACACGGCGTGCTCGGCCTCCCTGACGGCCCTGCACCTGGCCTGCGAGAGCCTGCGGCGCGGCGAATCCCGGATGGCCGTCGCCGGGGGCGCCTACCTCAACCTGCACCCCCTCAAGTACGCGATGCTCTCGGAGCAGCGGATGATGTCGCCCGACGGCGTGTGCCGCCCGTTCGGCGAGGGCGGCAACGGCTTCGTCCCGGGCGAGGGCGTCGGCGCGGTCGTGCTCAAGCCCCTGTCCGCCGCGCTCGCCGACGGCGACCACGTCCACGCGGTCATCCGCTCCACCTCGATCAGCCACGGCGGACGGACCAACGGCTACACCGTGCCCTCTCCGAAGGGGCACGCCGCCGTGATCCGGTCGGCACTGCGCAGGGCCGGGGTCGACCCCCGCACGATCGGCTACGTCGAGGCGCACGGCACCGGGACCGAACTGGGCGACCCCATCGAGATCGACGGCCTGGAGCGCGCCTTCCGGGAGTACACACCCGACCGCGGGTTCTGCTCCATCGGCTCGGTCAAGGGGAACATCGGCCACGCCGAAGCGGCCGCCGGCATCGCCGGTCTGACCAAGGTGCTGCTCCAGCTCCGGCACCGGAAGCTCGCCCCCACGCTGCACAGCGACCCGCCCAATCCGCGGATCGACTTCGCCGCGACGCCCTTCCGGCTCCAGCGATCCCTGGAGCCCTGGCACGCGACGCGGAGCGGCACTCCCCGGCGGGCGGCGGTCAGCTCCTTCGGGGCCGGCGGTGCGAACGCACACCTGATCGTCGAGGAGTTCGGGGACCGCGAGGGGTCCCTTCCCGGCGCCGGGGAGGAGGGCGGGGAACACCTGATCCTGCTCTCGGCCCGGACCCCGGACCGGCTGACGGCCATGGCCGAACGCCTGGCGAGGGCGCTCACCCGGCCCGACGCTCCCCGGCGGCTTCGCGACATCGCGCACACGCTGCGCGTCGGCCGCGAGCCGTTCGCGTACCGCCGGGCGCTGGTGGTCGCCTCGGTCGACGAACTCGTCGAGCGTCTTCGGCAGCCGCACGAGCCGCAGCACATCGCCACGGCACCGGGGGACGGACCGGCGGACACCTCACGCCGAAGCACCGACGAACTGCTCCGCGCCCAGCGTTGGGGCGAGTTGGGCGACCTCTGGGCCCGTGGCGCCGACATCGACTGGACCGCGGCACCGGGCACGTCCCCGCGGCCGGGCGTCGTCCCGCTCCCCGGATACCCCTTCGCCGGGCCGTCCCACTGGCCTGCGGTCCGCCCGGCGGTCCGGCCGGGGTCGGTCTCCGACGAGGCCGTCGGCGCCCGTGGGGGTGCACCGCTCGTGGCGGTCGGGAACAGCGACGGAGCAGCCGAGTTCGCACTCGACCTGCCTCCCACCGATCCGGTGGTCGCGGACCATGTGGTCGACGGCCGACCGGTCCTGGCCGGCGTGGCCCATCTGGAACTCGTCCGGGCCGCCGCTGCCCGGCTGACCGGCCACGCCGTCGCCGCGCTGACCGACGTACGCTGGCGTGCCCCTCTCGATCTGGACACGGGTGCGCCGACGGTCCTGCTGACCGCCGAGGGCGACACCGTCCGCGGACAGGTCATCACGCGCGGCCCGGACGGCACCACCGTCCACGCGACCATGACCGCGTCGACAGAACCGGGGGAGCCGGCCGGACGCGCCGACCCGGCGGTGCTCCGCTCCCGCTGCACACGGGAGGAGTCCGCGGACTCCTTCTACGGACGCGCGGCGGAACAAGGGCTCGCGTTCGGGCCCGCCTACCGCCTCGTCCGCCGGATGTACCGCGGGGACGGAGAAGCCTTTGCCGAGCTGTCCGCCACCCCGCGAGGGGGCAGCGACTGGTGGCTGGAGCCCGGCGCGACCGACGCGGCCCTGCACACGCTCCACGGGGCGGTGCCCTCCTGGGACGAACCGGCGACCCTTCCGGTCTCCGTGGCACGGGTGGACCTCGTGGCTCCGTCGGGGCAGGCCCGCTACGCCCACGCGCGGCTGGTGGAGGCCGATCCGGCACGCGGCACGGTGCGCTGCGACGTGGACCTGTACGACGAGGACGGCCGACGGCTCGTACGCTTCGCCGGCCTGACGGCTGTCCGGCCGGCCCGGACCGGTTCCCTGCCCGCCTACCGCCCGGTGTGGCGGCTGACCGGGCCCGTACGGCAAACGCCCGGCGACCGCTCCGGGACGACCCTCGTGTTCACCACGGAACGGGACCACGGACTCGGCGCCGCGATCGTCCGCCGAGCCGGTGCGGACGCCCGGCTGGTCGACATCGCCGCCCTCGGCTCCGCGGAGGCGTTCGGCCGGATTCTTCGCGAGCTGCCCACGCTCGGGCACGTCTACTTCCTGGGCGGTGTGGAGCGGCGGCGCTACTCGCCGACCGACCTGGACCACCTGGAACTCTCCCAGCGCCACGGCTGCCTGGCGCTCTTCCACCTCGCTCGGAGCATCGCCGAACTGCGCCCCCGGGGCACCCGTCTGACCGTCGTCACCAACGACAGCCAGCAGACCGACGACGCACTTGCGACCGCCAATCCGTTCGCGGCCTCCCTGCACGGCCTGACCCGGACCCTCGCCCGGGAGATGCCGTTCCTGACGGTGGTCGGCGTGGACGTGGCGGGGGCGGAACTCGCCGACTGCTCCGCGGCGGACACCTGGGACACCCTGCTCGCGCGGATCGACGCCGAGCCGGGTGGGCTCCCCCACGAGGAAGTGGCCCTGCGCGACGGGGCCCGCCTGACGAAGCGGCTGATGCCGGTCCGGATGCCTGAAGGGGAGAGGACCCGTTCACCGTTCCGGGCGGGCGGCCGGTATCTCGTCGTCGGGGGTGCGGGTGGTCTCGGAGCGGCGATCAGCGAGCGGCTGGCCCGGGATTTCGGGGCCCGACTGCTGATCGTGGGCAGGCGCCCCGAAGCCGACCTGCCCGAGGGGCTGCTGGCCGGGCTGCGCCTGGCGGGCGCCGCGTCGGTCGACTACGCGGCGGCGGACGTGACCGATCCGTCGGCGATGAGGGACGTCGTGAGCCGGATGCGGGAACGGTTCGGCGGCGTGGACGGAGCGATTCACTCCGCCTTCGTCCTGTCGGACCGGACGATCGCCCGTGCCGACGACGTCTCCTTCACCGACGCTCTCGGCCCCAAGGTGCGGGGGACCGTCGCCCTGTGCGACGCCCTGGCGGCGGAACCGCTCGACTTCCTCGCCTTCTTCTCCTCGGCCATCGCCCACACCGGCAACCCCGGCCAGTCCAACTACGCCGCCGGCTCCACGTTCCAGGACGCCTACGGGCTGCACCTGGCGAACGCGCTGCACTGGCCGGTGACCGTCCTCGACTGGGGCTTCTGGGGGGACCAGGGGGCCGTCGCGACCGATGAGCACCGCAGCCGCCTCGCGGAGTGGGGCGTACAGCCCATCTCGTCCGACGAAGGCTGGCGCTACCTCCGGCAGGCACTGACCGCGGACACCTCCCACGTGGTGCCGTTCAAGGTCTCCGACGCCCTGGCGGAGGTGACGCCCGTCGCCACGGGCGAGCACCACACCCTGGAACCGTCGGCCGCGCCCGCCACGCTCGGCCCGGTCCTCGCCGCGACCCGTGCGGCGGTGGCCGCGGCGGGGGAGCCGTTCGCTCCGGACTACCTGGACACCGTGGACGAGTACGTACGACAGCTCCTCCGGGAAAAGCTCACCGCCATGGGGCTGCCGGACCCGGCCGGAGACAGCCCGTCCTCGGACGGCCTCAGGTCCGCCCTCGGAGTCGTACCCGCGCAGCACCGCCTCTTCGACGCGCTCCGCGCCGCACTGGACAGCGCTCATCCTTTCCGACGTCCCCAGGGGGAGCCCGGCGACAGCCACCGGCGGGAAGCCCTCCTGCGGCGGTTCCCCCACCTCGGCCCGACCCTGGACCTGATGGAGGAGTGCGTCGACGCGCTCCCCGAGATCCTCACGGGAGCCCGGCGCGGCCTCGACGTGCTCTTTCCCGGAGGCGACGACCGCCGCCTGGCCGCCCTGTACCACGACGATCCCCGTACCCGGCACTTCAACGCTCTGTGCGCGGCGGCGGTCGCGGAGGCGGTCCGTACCCGGTCGGCTCTCCTGGACACGGCCACCGCAACGGCTCCGCTGCGCGTCCTGGAGATCGGGGCGGGCACCGGCGGCACCACCCGGCAGGTGCTGGACGTCCTCGACCGGTTCGCCGACCGGGTCCGCTACGACATCACCGACATCGCGCCGAGCCTGCTGCTCGGAGCGGAGCGGAGGTTCGGCGCCGGCCGCCCCTACGCCGTGTTCCGCCCGCTCGACATCGCCGCGAACCCGGCCGGACAGGGTTTCGCCGAGGACCGCTACGACCTCGTCGTCGCCACGAACGTCCTGCACGCGGTCCCTGACGTGCGCGCGGCCCTGGGGCATGTGGCCCGTCTGATGAGGCCGGGTGCGCTGCTCGTGGTGAACGAGGCGACCCGCGTACTCGACAGCGTCACCCCGGTCTTCGGCCTCACGGACGGCTGGTGGCATGCCCGGGACGAGGAACTGCGGCTGCCGCACTCGCCCCTGCTCGCCCCCGGCGCCTGGCGCGGCCTGATGACCGAGGCGGGGATGAGAGGCGTCCGGCATTTCGGCGTCGAGGGCTGGACGCCGGAGCAGTGCGGTCAGCGGCTCTTCATCGCCGAGCGCGGCCCGTGGGTCCCGGCCCCCTCCGTCTCCCCGCGCGCGGAGCGGGCGACGACACCCCCTCCGACGGTCACCGACAGCGAGGCCCCTGCGCATGCGCCCGGGAGCGACGAGCTCCTCGATCGGACCGTCGCCCTGCTCACGGAGACGTACACCGGACTGCTGCGCATGGAGAAGGGCGAACTGGAGGCCGGAACACCTCTGATCGCCTATGGGACGGACTCGCTGACCACCATGGAGGCACGCGAGATCCTGGAGCGCCGCCTCGGGCCGCTGCCCCGGGAAGTCCTTACCACGGGGGAGTCCGTGACGGACATCGCCCGAGGGCTCATCGATGCCTGCGGGCCACGGCTGGCCGCGGCCGTGGCCGGTGGAGCACCCGAATCTGTGGACGGCGTCGCGCCTTCCCCGGATTCCCCTGCTGCCGACAGGCACGACGGAGCCACGACGCCTGCTCACCGCGATCCGGCCCCTCCCGTGCCGCCTTTCGCCGCCTCGGCCCGTACCCCCCGCCACGAGGTCGTGGAGCCCGTCGCCATCGTCGGTCTGGCGGGACGTTACCCCGGAGCCCGCGATCCCGAGGCCCTCTGGAGCTCGCTGCTGCACGGTGACGACGCCATCGGGGAGATCCCCGGGACCCGGTGGCCGCTGGCCGACCACGACGACCCCACGGGCAGGGCAGCGGGACGCTCCTACCACCGCTGGGGAGCGTTCCTGGAGGACATCGACCGGTTCGACCCGCTGCTCTTCCGGATCTCGCCGCGGGAGGCGGAGCGGATGGACCCGGCGGAGCGCCTGTTCCTGCAGACCGCGTGGGAGGCGCTGGAGGACGCCGGGTGGCCGCCCTCGCGGCTGCGATCGCGGGCCGGAGAGACCGGACGCGCCCGGGTCGGCGTCTTCGTCGGCATGATGCATCACGGGCAGTACCAGCTCCTCGCCACCGAGGAATGGGGGCGGGGCAACCGGCTCCAGGCGCCCGCGTCGTCCTGGTCCCTCGCCAACCGCGTCTCCCACACCTTCGGATTCGCCGGTCCCAGCATGACCGTCGACACCGCCTGCTCCTCCTCCCTGACCGCCCTGCACCTGGCGTCGGGGAGCGTACGGGCGGGGGAGTGCACCACCGCGCTGGTGGGCGGAGTCAACCTCATCCTGCATCCGAGCCACCATCTCGACCTCGCGACGGCCGGAATGCTCTCCCCCGACGGCCGGAGCAGGGCCTTCGACAGCGAGGCCGACGGCATGGTCACCGGCGAAGGCGTCGGAGCCGTCGTCGTGAAGAGACTGTCGGACGCCGTCAGGGACGGCGACCGCATCCACGCCTGCGTCCTCGGCTCGGCCGCCAACTCCGACGGGACGGCGGACCGCTACGGGGTGCCCAGCGCCGACGCACAGGTCGAGCTGATCGAGGACGCGCTGCGTGCGGCGGGAATCGACGCCGCCTCCGTGCAGTACGTGGAGGCCCAGGCCACCGGATCACCCGTGGGCGATCCGGTCGAGCTGGAAGCGCTGCGCCGCACGTACCTGACCGCCGGCGGCCGGACGTCCCTGGCCGTGGGCTCCCTCAAGCCCAACATCGGCCATCTGGAAGCGGCATCGGGAATGGCGCAGCTGACGAAGGCCCTGATGCAGCTCCGCCACGGAGTCCTGGCTCCCACCCTCGGAGCGGACGGGCCGCTCACCGCGGACGGATTCCGGGTGCCCCGGGAACCCACGCCCTGGCCGACCCGGCCGGCCGGCGCCCCCCGCCGGGCCGCCGTCAGCAGCTTCGGGGCGGGAGGTGCCAACGCCCACGTCATCCTGGAGGAGGCGCCTCCCCGCCGACTGCCGGACCCCGGCCCCGCCGGGCCGGCCGGCGAGGTGCTGTTCCTGTCGGCGCGCACCGCCGGACAACTCCGCGCGCACGCGATCCGCATCGGTGACCATCTGCGGGAGACCGGCGCCGAACTGGGACTCGCCGATGTCGCCCACACCCTGCGCCTCGGGCGGGAACCCCTGCCAGCGCGGCTTGCCGCACCCGTGCGCAGCCTGGCCGACGCGGTGGACGTGCTCGACGCGTACGCGAACGGACGGCCCTCGCCGCACCTGCTGACGAACGCGCGGGCGGGCGGCGGCTCCGCCGACACGGCCGGGAGTCCCGCAGCGGGCGCGTGGCCCGCGGGCGGATACCCGGCTGCGCGCGCGTGGGTGGACGGCCTCGCCGGCGCGGCCCACCCGAACGAGGACGGCGGTCGCGGCCGGATCGTCTCGTTGCCTTCCTATCCCTTCGCGGGCAACCGGTACTGGCTGGATCTGCCGGACCGGGGCCCCGCCGTCGACGACGGGCCCGCGTTCCCGTCCGAGGAGCTTCCCGTGACCCAGTACCCGTCGGCCCCCGACACCGAGGAACCCACCAGGGCGGCCGACCGGCCGGGCCCGGACGCCGCTCAGGAGACCCTGGTCGGGCTGATCTGCGAACTCCTGGGCGTCTCACGCTCCGACATCGACCTGGCCGACCACCTCAGCGACTTCGGCTTCGACTCGGTGACCATGGTGAGACTGGCCGACCGGCTGGGTGCCGAGTTCGCCCTCGACGTCAGCCCCGCGATCCTCTACGGGTGCCGAGACGTCGCCGCGGTGGTGGATCTCCTGACCGCCCCGCGCGCCGGTGCAGCCGGCCGGCGGGAGCCCGGCGGTCCGCCGGCCGGGAGCCCGGCTCCGGCGAGCCGCCCCGCGGAGCCGCCGGTACGGGAGGCGCCGAGCCGGGCCGAGGCCGCTGACGACCCCCACCCGTGGGTGAACGAACCCGTCGCCGTCGTCGGCATGGCGGGCGCCTTCCCGGGCTCACCGGATCTGGACAGCTTCTGGAACCATCTCGCGGCAGGCCGCGACCTCGTCGGTGACGCACCGTCCGACCGCTTCCCCGGAATCGACGCGGCCCGGCGCCCCCAGGGCGGATTCCTCGACGGCGTCGACCGCTTCGACGCCGAGTTCTTCCAGATATCGCCACGCGAGGCCCGGGTGATGGACCCCCAGCACCGCCTGTTCCTGCAGACGGTGTGGGCCGCGATCGAGGAGGCGGGACACGACCCGGCGGACCTCGCGGGCACCCGGTGCGGGCTCTACGTCGGCGTGGCCTCCTCCGAGTACGGAGAACTGGCCCGCGAACGCGGCGCGAGCGTGGACGGCCAGCTCATCACCGGCAACGACCACAGCGTGCTGGCCAACCGGATCTCGTTCCTGCTCGACCTGCGCGGTCCCAGCGAGCCCGTCGACACCGCCTGCTCCAGCTCCCTGGTCGCGATCCACCGGGCCGTCAGCGCCATCCGGAGCGGCGAGTGCGACCTCGCGATCGCCGGTGGAGTCAACGTCATCCTGTCCACCACCGGATTCGACGCCTTCACCACGTCGGGCATGCTCGCCGCCGACGGCCGCTGCAAGGCCTTCGACCACCGGGCGGACGGATATGTACGGGGCGAGGGCGTCGGGGCCGTTCTCCTCAAGCCGCTCAGCCGCGCACGGGCCGACGGGGACCACATCCACGGCCTCATCACCGGGAGCGCCACCAACCACGGAGGACGCGCCGCCTCGCTGACCGCCCCGAACCCCGCTGCCCAGGCAGCGGTGATCACCCGTGCCCAGGAGGACGCCGGGGTCGGACCGGAGCAGATCAGCTACGTGGAGGCGCACGGTACGGGGACGGCGCTGGGCGATCCGATCGAGGTCACCGGACTCCGGACCGCGTTCGAGCGCGAGGGAGCTCCGGAGGGCGCTGGTCCGCAGCACTGCGGGCTCGGCACGGTCAAGACCAACGTGGGGCATCTGGAGACCGCCGCCGGCATCGCGGGACTCATCAAGGTGCTGCTCGCCCTCCGGCACGGCGTACTTCCGCCGACGCTGCACGTGGAGCGGGTCAACCCCGGTGTGCGGCTGTCCGGTTCCTCCTTCCACCTCGTCACTTCCGTACGGCCGTGGCAGCGGCCGATCGACCGGGCCACCGGATCGCCGGCGCCCCGGCGAGCCGGTGTCAGCTCGTTCGGGTTCGGCGGGATGAACGCGCACATCGTCGTCGAGGAGCCTCCCGCGACCGAGCCGGACACCACCCCGGACACCGCCTCGCCGCACCTCTTCGTACTCAGCGCGCGCACCCCCGAACGGCTCGATGCCCACGCTCGGGGGCTGATGGCACATCTGGACCACCTCCTCACGAGCGGCGGACCGCACAGGCCGACCGCCGCCGAGGTCGCGTACACCCTGCAGATCGGCCGTCGCCCCTTCGCCGCCCGCCTCGCGGTGACGGCCACCTCACTCGACGAGCTGGCGGACGTGCTGCGGAACCACGTGGCGGGAACTCCCGACCAGAGGCTGCACATCTCCACCCCCGCCGGGGCGGAGTCCGGCCCTGGGTGGGACGCCGACGACATCGCCGCGGCACTCGACCGAGCCCGCCGGGGCGACCCGCGGAGGCTTGCCGCCCTGTGGGCGGGCGGTGCCGCCGTCGACTGGCGCGCACTGCATCCGGCAGGGGGACGCGGGCGGGCGACCCTGCCGGCCTATCCGTTCGCGCCCACCAGCCACTGGCTGCCCGCGCCCTCACCGGGCCCCCGCCGGCCCAGCTTCACGCCTGCCGCCTCGGCGGACGGATACCGGGACGTCTCGGTACCCTCCGCGGCCCCCACACCCGTCGCCGCAGCCCCGCTCCCTTCGCCGCCGTCGGCGGCCCCGGACCCGTCCGGCAGGCCCGCTCCGCTGTGGGCGTACGTCCGCGAGGCCATCGCCGACGGCATCGGGATACGCCCCACCGACGTGGACCCGGCACGGGAGTTCGCCTCGTACGGTGTCGATTCGATCGGCGCCATGCGCATCATGCAGACCATCCAGGCGCGCTACGGCGATCACATCCCGATGGCGGCGATCCTCGAACACCCCAGCGTCGACCGGCTCGCAGCCCACCTCGGACGCAGTTATGTGCTGCCCGACGAGATACCCGACACGGCCGCGCCGATGCTGCCGGACACGGCCGCCCCGGTCAGCGGCGCGGCGCCTCGCCTCACCGCCCAGCCCGTCTGGATCCCCTTCACGGAGACGGAGACGGGCGTCCCCGCCTACTGTCTGTTCGGCGACACCGGAGAACTGACCTGGCTGCTCCACCTGTCCGAAGGACTCGCCGCGGCGGGACCGGTCCTGGGCCTCGAAGCCCCCGGCTTCGGCGACCATGCCGAACCGGTAGGAGACATCGCCGACCTGGCGCGATTCTGTGCCGATGCCGTTCTGGCGCGCCATGGTGAGGGGCCCTGCCGCGTGGTCGGGCACGGTCTGTGCGGCTTCGTCGCCGCCGAGACGGCGAGGCTGCTCCTGGACGCCGGTGTGGACGTCGCCGAACTCTTCCTGCTGGGCACTCCGGAGCCCGGACTCGTGCCCGCGGCCGAGTCGCCCGCCGCCTCCGTCACCGCCGTCGCGGAGACCCTCGCCGCCGTCTGGGGTGCGGGTGCCCGCCCGGCCCTCGACGCGACGGTCCCCGCCGCGGACCTCGACGCCCACACGGAGGCGGCGGGACGGCTGCTGGAGCCGTCCGCGCCCATGCCCGCGAAGGTGTTGCACCGACGGCTGCCGAACGCGGTCCGGTGGCGCCGTGCCCTGGCCGACACGGCCGCCCGGTACCGGCCGAGCCCGCTCTCGGGCGTCGGCAGGGCGCAGGTGATCCGGGGTGTCCAGGGAGTCGAAGGGGAACTCGGCGACTTCGACCGGTGGATCGCGCCGCCTCCGGCCCTGCGCGAACTCGACCGCGCCCCTTGGGACCTCGTCTCCGAGGACGCCGCCCGTGAGATCGCCGAAACCCGCCCCGCCCCGCGGTCCGGTGACGGCGAACAGCCGTCACCGCTCGTGTCCATCAACCGCTACGGCAACGGCAGGCGCTCCTTCTGGGCCCACAACCTGTACGGCGAGGTGAGCTACGCCATCTACCTCTCCCGCCACCTCGGCTCGCACACTCCCTTGATCGGGCTGGAGCAACTGGGCGTCGGCCCCCACGGCTCCGCGGGGTCGGGGAACTACTCCTCGGTGAAGGAGATGGCCGCCCACTACGTCTCCGAACTGCGGGAGCAGTTCCCCGGGGAGCCCTATCTGCTGGGAGGCTGCTCGTTCGGGGGCGTGCTCGCCTACGAGATGGCCGCCCAGTTGCAGAAGGCCGGCGAAGCGGTGTCGCACCTGATCGTCATCGACCCGATCATGCCGGGCACGGAGTCGTGGGACAGCGTCGACTGGGGAACGGTCACCGAGGTCGAGGCCGAGTCGTTCTCCCTGGTCATGCTCGGGAACGCGATGTGCCAGAGGTACGGAGTCACGGAGCAGGTCACCCTGTCCGATCTCCACGGCCTCGACCTGGACGCCCAGCTCTCCTTCGTGGCCCGGCACATCCACCTGCGCGCCGCTTCCGGGCCGGACCAGGAGCTGATCAAACGCCAGATCCTGGTCCGGCACGAGGTGATGCTCCGCAACGGCGACCTGTTGCAGGAGTACCGGCCCGAGCCGCTGACCACCGCGGTCCCCACCACGCTCTTCCACGCCACGGAGGGATTTCTGGCCCCGGGCAACGACAACCACCTTCCCGCCGTGCCCCGGACGAGCAAGGACACGTCCAACGGGTTCGCCGCCTTCGTGGGCGACCGCATGACCATCCACGAGATGACGGCCGACCACCACACCATCGCCCACAACGACAACCTCGCCCGGATCGCGCGCACGCTCTCGCCCCTTCTGGACGTGGCCGGCGCTCCGGTCGGGATGTTTCCGGCCTCGCTGTACCCGGCCCAGCGACCCGGCACGAAGTGAGGACCCCATGGATCTGAGCGTCTACTTCTTCTCCGCCAACGACCGCTACGACTTCGGGGAGCGCTACCGCTTCATCCTCGACGTCGCCCGATTCATCGACGCCCGGGGCTTCGCCGCGATCTGGACGCCCGAGCGGCACTTCCAGGAGTTCGGGGGCAGCTTCCCCAACCCGGCCGTGCTGTCCGCGGCCCTGGCCGTGGCGACGGAGAACATCGACATCCGAGCGGGCAGCGTGGTGCTGCCGCACCACCACCCGGTGCGCGTGGTCGAGGAGTGGTCCCTCGTCGACCAGCTCTCCGGTGGCCGGGCCGGCGTCTGCGTGGCGACCGGCTGGCACCAGGGCGACTTCGTCTTCTACCCCGACGGTTACGAGACGCGTCGGGAGGACACCCTGGGCCGCATCGACACCCTCAAGAGGTTGTGGCGGGGCGAAGCGGTGGCCTTCCCCGGGCCGGGCGGCCGGGAGCTGGAGGTGCGGACCTTTCCCCGGCCCCGACAGCCGGAACTCCCGCTGTGGCTCGTCCACACGTCGAACCCCAGGACCTGGCTGGAAGCCGGCCGCCGCGGGCTCAACATCCTCACTCTGCTGACGAGTTGGGAGAAGCTCGAAGAGAACGTCACCGCGTACCGGGCGGCACGGGCGGAGGCGGGCCACGACCCCGCCGCCGGGGTCGTCACCGTCGGCATGCACACCTACGTGGGCAGCGACGACGAGGCCGTCTGGGAGCTCGTCCGCCGTCCCGTCAAGCAGTACCTCAGCTCTTTCATGAGCCAGCAGAGGCAGGACGACAAGGTCAGCGGCACCTCGCGGGGGACCGACACCGCCGAGCAGGACAAGCTCGCCGAGCTGATGGCCGAGGACTACTACAGCCGGAGGTCCCTGCTCGGCGGCGTCGACAAGTGCGCCGCCACTGTCGACCGGCTCGGTGCCGCGGGCGTCGACGAGGTCGCCTGCCTGGTGGACTTCGGACTTCCCTTCCCGACGGTGCTCGACGCCCTGCCCGCTCTGGACGAACTTCGCCGGCGTTGCTCGGCGAGAACGGCGCACGAGGTGCGCCCCACAGTCCCCGGCCCCGGCCCTCGGGCGGCCAGCGGTGGCCGGGACGTCAGCTGGTACTACGACCGAGGCTGACAGCGAGAGCCGCCACCACCGAACCACGGAGAGCCGAATGCCGAACGACCCCGAGTCCAACATCGACGGTGTCGCCGAACTCTACGACGAGTTCAGCGAGTTCCACGCCCGTATCAATGACAGCAACCTGCACCTCGGCTACTGGGAGGACCAGAACGACCGCCGTTCGTTCCAGGAGGCCACCGCGAGGCTCACCGAACTCATGATGACCCGGCTCGACCCCGCGCCGGGCCAGCGCATCCTGGACATCGGCTGCGGTATCGGCCAGCCGGCGTTCACCCTCGCCGAGGCCTTCGACGTGGAGATCCTGGGTGTCACGGTGAGTCCCCGTCAGATCGAGCGGGCCAACGCCACGGCGCGCGAACGGAAGATGGACGATCGTGTCCGGTTCGAGCGGGCCGACGCCCAGAAGCTGCCGTACAAGGACGCCTCCTTCGACGGCGCCTGGCTCTTCGAGTCACTGATCCACATGCCCGACAAGGCCCGTGCGCTGAGGGAGACCGCCAGGGTGCTGCGTCCCGGAGGCCGACTGGCCGTCGCCGACATGTTCCACGAACCGGGAAACGACTGGTCCGGCATACACCCGCTGGTCACAGCGATCGAACTCGACGCCTACACGCCTCTCCTGGAGGCGGAGGGGTTCGACGTGGTGGACGTCCAGGACGTGACCGAGCACATCCATGTGCCCGAGGAGGTCCGGACGGCGCTCCGCACGCAAATGCTCGCTCACCGGGACGAGTGGGTGCGTATTGCGGGGGAGAGCGTGGTCGAGGCGCTGCTCGACCCCGAGGTGAACACCTTCTACACACCCGGCCTCGGCTACGTCCTGATCACCGCGGAACGCCGCTGAGGCTCCGCTCGTGTGCGGGGTGGCACTGCCACCCCGCACACGAGCGCTGTCCGGGCCGTCAGGGCACGAGCGTGGCCAGCAGCTCCGCGGACAGCAGCTGGAGCAGCTGTTCACGCTGGGTCTCCAGGAAGAAGTGGCCCCCGGGCAGCATCACGGTGGTGCAGCCGGCGGTGGTGTGCGCACCCCAGGCGGCCAGGGAGCCGACGGACGTCTCGGGGTCGTCCTCCCCGCCGAGGGCGAGGATCGGGCAGCTCAACGGTCTTCCCGGGCGGTGGGCGTACGTCTCCAGCATGGTGACGTCGGCCCGCAGGATCGGGAGATACAGGTCTCGCATCTGGGCGTCCTCGCGGATGACCTTCGGAATCGCACCGAACCTCTGGTCCAGCAGGTCCAGGTACTCGTCGTCCGGGAGATGACTCATCGCCACGCCGGATGCCCCGAGGTGTGGAGCGTTGCGTCCGCCGACAGCGAGAAACGTGGGCTCCGTGTCCCACCGGTCCCGGAGCGCCCGGGCGATCTCGAAGGCGAGGAACGCCCCGAGACTGTGGCCGAAGAGCGCGTACGGGCCCGGACCGAGTGCGACCAGTGCCGCAGCGGCGTCGGCCGCCACGGACACCAGGTCGGTGGCGAGAGGTTCCGCCATCCGCGCGTCGTGGCCGGGCAGACGCAGCGCCCAGGGCTCGACCGCCGGGAGCAGGGCATGCCCCCAGCGTTGGTAGACCGACGCGCCACCACCCGCGTAGGGCACGCAGACCAGGCGGAGCAGGGGGCCGGTCCGGCGGTCCCGGTCATTCTTCCGCGGGACCGCCGGCCGGACGATCCACCGGTCCGGCCGGACGGCGAGGCCGTCCGCCGGACCGTTCATGCCGCGTGGTGGGGCTCGGGGCCACCGGCCCAGGCGGGGATGTCGATGATCTCGACAATCGCACAGGAGAAGGCGATTCCGGCGCCGGCGCCGAGCAGGAGCACGCGGTCTCCCCCGCCAGCTGGCCGGTGGTGAGGAGGTGGAAGAGCCCGCTCGTCTGGTCGTTGGCCCCGGTGTGGCCCATGGACCGCCCGAAGTCCCACACCCCGAGGTCGGCGGCGTTCTCGCCGAACGGTTCCAGGAGCCGCTGCAACACACCGCGGTCCCCCACGAACTGGTGGGCGACCCGGGTGATGTCCCCGACTCCCAGCCCCGCTTCCTCCAGCGTCTCCAGGATCAGCGTCCGCTGCGTCTCGCCCATCAGGGCTCCGGCCCGGACGACGTCCTGTCCTCCCTGGTACGTGGCAGCCCTCTCCCGCAGATCGACCCGGCGGCCGGTCGTACATCCGGGCGGGAAGAGCGGTTCGCCGCCGCGGTTCAGCTCCTCCAGGTCCGGAAGAGACGTGGCGCGCACATTCAGCAGCCGGGCGAACCCCCGCTCCCGTGACAGGACCACGGCGGTCGCGGCGTCGCCGAACAGCCCTCCCGGAGTGGCGCGCCAGCGGTCCACCAGCGGGTCGCCCCAGTTGTCCGCGGACGTGACCAGCGCCGCGACGCGGTCGCCGGACGCCCCGAGCCAGCATCCGGCGAGCTCCATGGCCGCCAGGAACCCGTTGCAGCCCTGGCGGATCTCCACGGCCGGGACATGGCCGCCCACGGCGTTGCGGAGGATGTAGTGCTGCGGGGACCACATGTCCGGGCCCTGGTGGTTGCACGTGGCGTGCATCAGCACGGCCACGTCCCGCGTGCCGTGCCCGGAGACCGCCAAGGCGTCCTTGGCCGCCCTGACGGCCATGTCCGGCGCGGGGACGTCGCCGGCGACCGCGACGGAGGCCCAGCCCAGGGCGGCCGCCTCATCGGCGTCGTACCGGCCGTCCGCGACGGCCTGTGCGGTGGTGACCCGTTCGGGCAGGTAGGCGCCCATCCCGGCGAGGTAGAGGTTGTCGAAGAGCATGACGGGAACCTTTGCGCTAGGTGGAGGCGTGGACCGGGGAAACCGCGCTGGACTTGGCGAGCCCGTGGTTCTGCATCGAGAACAGCCGGGCGTTGAGCCACATGCAGGGCTGGATGAGGGTGTCGACGAGGACCAGGAAGCAGACCGTGCCCACCCCGGTCGGCCCGCCCATGAGGTATCCCGATCCCAGCAGAATCAGCTCCAGGCTTCCCTTGGCCACCCAGAAGGGCCATCCCCACCGGTGGACCATGCTGATGGCCACCAGGTCCATCGCGCGGATGCCCACCCCGCTCATGATGATCAGGGCTGATCCGTAGGTGCACAGAAGGACCCCGGCCAGCATGAGGGCGACGTCCGTGACGGGTATGTGGCCGGCGAGTCCGGTGGCGCGCAGCACGTCGATCATGCTGCCGCAGAGGAAGAAGGTGAAGAAGGGCGACAGCGGAGGCCGTCGGCGGTTCCAGCAGGCCCAGATCACGAGGCAGACCACCGCCACGAGGGCCTGGGCGATTCCGATGGTCAGCGGAACGTGCTCCAGCAGCCCGAGCGCGAACACGTCCAGGGGGTCGGTACCCAGGTCCGCGTGGATGAAGAACGCCGCACCGAGGGAGAAGGAGAAGCACCCGGCCAGGTAGACGCCGTAGCGGGTTCGGCGCTCCGCCAGGTGGACGCGGAGGCGTGAGCCGGCGCCGCGATGGCGTGACGCATCATTCATGCGGACTCCCGAGTGAGACTGACGGTGGAGGGAGGGAGCGGCGGACGCGCCGCGCCCTGTCGGCGAGCCTGGCCGGTCCAGGGGGACGATCGCCCCGGTAGCACCCCCAGCACGCACCCCAGACTCGACCGAACGGGGGCCGCGGTGCCTCCGGGCAGGCGGGCACGGCACCGCCGTCAGAATTCCGACAGTGATTCGCGTGCTCCGTGGCGTTTGCCGTGGGCGGCCGACAAGGTGGTCCCATGAGAGATACCTGGGGTCCGGATCGCGGCGTGCTCGTAGCCGTGCGGGTGTCGGGTCTCGTCGGCCTGGCAGCCATCACAGCCGGTGCGCTGTCGAGCACCATGTGGATTGTCGGCGTCGGTGTCTGGGCCATGATCGCCGCGTTCCTCACCGAGCTCGTCTACCGGCCCTGAGAGCCAGGCGCGGGGCGGTCCTTCCCGCCTTCTGCCGCTCACTCCGCGCAGTTTCCCGGGGCTGAGCCGGACGGCATGCTGCCGGCGGCCGACCAGGCCGGCCACTTCCTGCCTCGGCCCTCCGATGCCGTGAGAAGCCCGTCGCTTCCGGGTTCGGTGCAGGTGTCCGAGGAGCCGGGGGCCGGGAGCATCAGCGATCCGTATGAAACGGCCGATGTCCGTCAGGGGCGCGTCAGGCGACAGGGCGGTGCCTCCCTCGGTGGGCATAGCGTCGAGGTCACGCGGCCCGGCGAGGGCCGGCCGCGATCGACCCGGAGGAATCTGATGTGCCTCTTCTCGTACGCCGAGGACCCCGACCCCGATGAACAGGCCCCGGCCGGGCTGCTGTTCGTGCCCGTCCGGACGGCAGCGGCGGGCCCCGCGCTGCGGGTGTTCCGTACGCCGCTGGGGGAGCGCACCGCCGTCGGCTTCAGCCGCCGGGATCTGCTGACCGCGGCGCTGGGCGCCGGTCAGCCCGCGATTCCGATCGCCGAACCGGCGCTGCGCGCGCTCACCGAACCCCTCGGCATCGACCGGCTCGTCGTCGACCCGGTTCTGACGGCCCCGCCCGTCGTCACCGGGCCGGTGTACACGGCCGACGCGCCCGCCCGCGCGCTGTGACCGCGCTCCTTGCCCACGCCTCCCGAGGAGACGCCCCCATGTCCGTACCCCTGCTCACCGCCCTGCCCGCCGGCCCGGACGACCTGACGGTCTGGCCGGCTTCCACCGCCCGTCTGCCGCAGGGACATCTGAGCGTCGGCGGGGTCTCCCTCGCCGAACTGGCCGACCGCTTCGGCACCCCCGCCTACGTCCTGGACGAGGACGAGATACGCGCCCGGTGCCGGACCTACCGGGCGGCCTTCCCGCAGGCCGACGTGGTCTACGCGGCCAAGGCGTTCCTGTCCCGGGCGATGGTGCGGTGGATCGAGGAGGAGGGGCTCGGGCTGGACGTCTGCTCCGCCGGGGAACTCGAACTCGCCCACGCCGCCGGGTTCCCGCCGGAGCGGATGGTGCTGCACGGCAACGCGAAGTCCCCGCGCGACATCGAGCTCGCCCTGCGGGTCGGGGTCGGGCGGATCGTCGTCGACAGCCCGTCGGAGATCGCCCGGATCGCCGCGCTCACCGGCCCCGGCGGGCGGCAGAAGACCATGGTGCGGGTGGTGCCCGGGGTGTCGGCCGGGGGCCACGAGAAGATCCGTACCGGTACGGACGGCCAGAAGTTCGGCCTGTCCCTCACCGACGGGTCCGCCCAGCACGCCATCGCCCGGGTGCTCGGCCAGCCGCAGCTCGAACTGACCGGACTGCACTGCCACATCGGCTCCCAGATCACCGACGTCAAGCCGTACCTGGTGGCCGTGCGGCGCATGGTCGGACTGATGGCCCGGATCAAGGAAATCCACGGCGTCACCCTCCCCGAACTCGATCTCGGCGGCGGGCACGGGGTCGCCTACCGGCCGGGGGAACGCGCCCTCGACCCGACCGCCCTCGCCCGCCGCCTGTACGCGGAACTCGCCGCGAGCTGTGCGGCGGCGGGTCTGCCCGTCCCGAGGCTGATCATCGAACCGGGCCGGGCGATCGCGGCCCCGGCCGGGGTGGCGCTGTACCGGGTCCTCGCCGTCAAGCACACCGGCCCGACGCTGTTCGTCGCCGTCGACGGCGGCATGAGCGACAACCCCCGGCCCGCCCTGTACGGAGCCCGCTACGCACCACGCCCGATCGGCCGCCCCACCACCGCCGCGCCGGTCCCGGCCACGGTGGTGGGCCGGCACTGCGAGGCCGGAGACGTCATCGCGAGCGATGTCCCGCTGCCCGGTGACGTACGCCCCGGCGACCTCATCGCGGTGCCGGTGGCGGGCGCCTACCAGGCGTCCATGGCCTCCGCCTACAACCTCGTCGGCAGGCCGCCGGTCATCGCGGTGCACCGCGGCACGGCACGGCTGCTGATCCGGCGCGAGACGCAGGAGGACCTCAGCCGGCGGGACGTGGGCGCGTAGGGGGCCCTAGGGCTCAGGGGCCCCAGGGCCCCGGGGCCCTGGAGCCCGCGCCCGGACCGAACCCCTGGACGCCGTCCCAGTCGTACAGGGTCCAGCCCAGCCCCCAACCGTTCGCGCTGACCGTCCACTTGTCGGGGGAGTCGACCACTCGCCGCCGCATCGAGGCGACAGTCTCCTCGGACAGGACGTGGGTGCCGGCTCAGGGTCCTGTCCGGCCTCATCGCCCGCAGCGGCAGAACCGAGCAGGAGTGGGTGGCGGAGGTGCGCCCGGGTTTCGACGAGGCCGCGCGGACTCACCCCCCGCTGCGGGAAGCGGGCTCCGCCCGACCGGACGCGCACCCGCGGCAGATCCGCGACGCCGACTTCGCGTACGAACGCGAACGGGTCCTCGTCGGACCCGCGGCCCGGCTCGGAGTCTGACTCGCGGCCCGGCTCGGAGTCTGACCTGATCCCGCCGACGTCCGGGTGTCGCCCTCTGTCCCGGACGTTCTCCGCGGCCCGCGTCGAATCATCGGCCCAGCCTTGCCCGGATGAGCGAGTCGAGTCGCCGCCACGCCGGGGACGAAGCGTTGACCGTCCCCTGGATGAGGGCGGGGATCTCGGAGGTCCCGTCGTCCAGCTCGGGCAGTCGGCCGGGCCCGTAGCGCTCCAGGGTCGCCTCGACGATGCGGTCGGCGAGGGCGTCGACGCGGGGGTTGTCGGCGTCGAGGCCGCGCGCCTGGTCGTAGGCGAGGAAGAGCTGCCGCAGCGCGGGGGCCGCCAGCATCTCGGCCTGGTCGCGGAACAGCGTGATCGCATGGTCCGGATGGGTGGCGAACGCGAGAATCCACAGATCGCGTTGCAGATCTACCCAAGCCTGGGTGAATCCCCAGCGGGCCAGCTGCTCCAGATGGCTGCCGACATCCTCCGGCAGCGGTGCCAGACGTCCGTCGGCGAGCCGGCGCAGACGGTCCTGCGTGGCCCGCAGGTCACGGATTCGGTCGGTGAGCTCGTCGTCGATCTGCCCGACAGCCTGCTGGAAGGACGCGTCGTCCGCTGATCTCAGGTCCCGGATGCGGGCCAGCGGGACACCGGCCTCGGCAAGCGTACGGATCTTGATCAGGTCGATGGCGTCGTCCGCGCCGTACCGCCGGTAGCCGGACGCGTCGCGCTCCGGCTCGGGGAGCAGCCCCTTGTCGTGATAGACGCGGACGGTCTTGACCGACACCCCGACGGACCTGGCCAGCTGTCCAATGGTGATCACCAGCCCATCGTCCCACTTGACCCCTCCCCTGGGGCAGGGGTGCAGCATGGCGTCATGCCGAACACGAACTTCGACCGGGACACCCTGCGCGAGCTGGCCGACGAGGGCAACGAAACCGCCCTGGACCGTCTGGCCGACCTCGCCGACGCAGCCGACGACCTCGATGAGCTGAGCGAACTTCTGGACGAGGGGTCCCCGCGCGCCGGGCTCCTGCTCACCCGACGCGCGGTGGCAGGCCGTGATCTGCGCGAACTGCAGCGGATCTCGGATGCCGGGTACGACGGGGCCGGGCAGGAGCTGGACCGGCTGCTCAAGGCACCCGCGGACCTCCCGGACCTCTAGGGATCCGCTGTCGCTGCGCTTCTCGTTCCGCTCGCGAGCGAAGGGCCTTCGCTGTCCCTCGCTGTTCGCGACGGGGGACTCCTCGGCGGGGGACCGGGCCGGGCTGCTGACAAGCCCTTGGTATCACCGGTACTCGGTGATACCGTGTAGTGGTACTCGGTACTACGGAGTACCGAGCGGGTGAGGAGGGCTCCGCCATGGACGGCCTGACGGAGATGTTGAAGGGCACGCTCGAAGGCTGCGTGCTCGAGATCATCGACCGCGAGGAAACCTACGGGTACGCCATCACTCGCCAACTGAACGAACTCGGCTTCGGTGACGTCATCGAGGGGACGGTGTACACCATCCTGCTGCGGCTGGAGAGGAACAAGCTCGTCCAGGTGACGAAACGGCCGTCCGGGGTCGGGCCGCCGCGCAAGTTCTACGCGCTCAACGACGCCGGTCGCGAGGAACTCGCGACGTTCTGGACGAAGTGGCAGTACGTCTCAACACGCATCGACAAGCTCAAGGAGGGCGGGAGATGAACTTCTGGGAGACCATCACCGGCAGCGATCTCACGAGGGAGTGGAAGTCGTTCGAAGTCAGGGCCGCGGCTCTGCCGGACGACCACCAGGAGGCGTGGGGGCAGATCAAGGTCCACCTCCTGCCCCACGGTGACTTCACCGGCCGCAATGTCATGCCGATCCTGGATGCCGCGCTGGCGCTCCTCGAAGAAACAGCGGCGGACGGGCAGGGCGCCAAGGAAGTGCTCGGCGACGATATCCAGGGCTTCTGTGCGGCGCTGGCCGGTGGCGAAGGGGCGCGAACCTACCGCGACCGCTGGCGTGAGCAGTTGAACCGGAACGTCGCAAGGAAACTGAACCGGCTGGGAGGCTGATATGGGCATCCAGGACATCATCGAAGGCAAGAAGCAGTGGCGGGCGCACGCGGCTCGGGTCAAGGCGCTCCCGCCCGACTACCGGATCGTCTACAAGGAGATGCAGAAGTACTTCTTCAAGGTCGGACCGGTCGACCTGCCCGACGGACCTCTGCTCCCCGGAATCGTCGATTTCTTCGAGGAGGGCGTCGCCGCGGGCAAGGGGGTCCTGGAACTGACCGGGACGGATGTCGCCGCCTTCTGCGACGAACTGATCAAGGACTCGCGTACCTACGCGGACATCTATCAGGAGTCCGCCGGCAGGGCATCCGGCAGCACGGAGAAGTAGGCCCCCATCCCGGCTGCGACCATGCCGGGATGGTTCCAGCCGATCGCCGAGTACCAGCCGTTCACGCCCGCCATCGAAACCCTCGCGGTCGCTCCGCTGTCCTCTCCTCGGCACCGAGATCGGCACCAAGTAGCGGGTTCGTTGAGGCGATCCCGTCCGCCAGGGCGGCCCGTAGCGGTACGTCCTCCTTGCCGTCCAACGGGTCCGCGAAGTCCGCGAACGACTCGGTCGCCGCTGGGAGACGGAGCCTCTACGACCAGGCCGGGAACCAAGGGCGGGTGTCGTGGGCGGGCAGCGGCCGCAAGGCCGGCCGGCGCGCCGACAGGCGTGCGGACAGGGCGGAGCTGAGGCGGCCGACGGCGTGCAGGCGGTCGTGGTCGCGGGTCATGCCGGCGACCACGCCGAGGCGGTGGACGAGGCGCTCGCGTGCGGAGACGCCGCCCCACGCGAAGTCCTCGGTGGGTACCCGGGCGAACTGGTCGACCGTCCCGCGGTGGGCCCGCTCGACGAGCGCGTCTCCCTGGATCAGCCAGCCCGCGCACGCGTCGGCGAGGTCGCCCGGCACATCCCGGCCGGTGAGGCCGCGCCAGGTGGTGCGGTAGACGTCCTCGGCCTCGGCGAGCGGGGCCGCGGTGACCGACATCGCGCACCAGCACGTGGGGAAGCCGATGCGGAAGTAGGCCAGTTCGACCAGTCCGTTGCCGAGCGAGGCCCGTTCGAAGTCGACGAAACGGACACCTTCGGTGGTGCGCAGATCGTTGCCGGGGCACGGGTCGCCGTGCAGCAGCGCATGATGCGGAGAGGGGTCCAACCGGTCCAGCAGGGCGGTGAGTTCATCGAGCACCACGGACGGGACGGGCACGTCGAACGCCCGGGCCAGGGTGAGGAAGGACTCCGCGTCGGCGCCCGTCGGTCCCGACCAGGCCGGGAGCGCACCCTCGTCGGCGGGTCCGGTCAGGGCGTGCAGTCGGGCGAGCGCCTCGGCGTACCCCGGCATCCAGTCGTCCGTCCTGCCGAGGTCGTCCACGTGCTCCAGGACCATCACCCGCGAGGGCGGGTGCGTGGCGAGCACGGCGGGAGCCACGGCGGGGCCGATCGCCCGTCCCGCCAGGCGCAGTCCGGCGATCTCCCGCGCGAAGCGCGTGTCCGCGTCGGCGCCCGTGTCCCCGCCGTGGGTGATCTGCTTGACGATCACCAGACGTCGGTCGGCCAGCCGGACCCGCCACACCCGTGACCGCGGACTGCTGTCCAGAAGCTTGCTCCGCCGGGGGATGCCCACGGTCGAGCGCAACGCCTCGTCGAACGGAAGCCGGTTCAGCATGCGGACGAGCCTAGCCACGACTCCGTACGAAGGGGAGGGCCATGGCCTGGCGGGCGACTCCTCCGATCGGCCGCCGCTCGGCGCTCAGGCCTCGGGGCGGGTGCGCCCGAACCGGATGCGGGCCGCCGAGAAGCCCCGCCCAGCGCCCGGCGCAGCACCGCGATCTGTTCGCGGGCCGCCGAACGTCGCCAGGGCGGAGCACGCCGGCCCCGCGCCACCGCTGAGACGCCGGCGGCGGGGCCCGCACGGCCCCGCCCTCGGCCATGCCGCGCGACGCACGCGGCCCGGGGCTAGGCTCGCACCATGGCAGAGAGCGGAGAGGAACAGACCCCCGGACCGCCCCCGGACCGGGGAACGGCCGACGTCGACCACGCCCGGCTCACCGCGATCGTCGACGACTGGGCCGCCGCGATCGTCGCCAACGACGCCGACCGGATCGGCTCCTTCATGGCCGACGAGTGGGTCATCGTCTCCGAGTCCGGCATCGCGGACCGGGAGGAGTTCCTCGGCTACGTACGGTCCGGCGCCCTGACCCATACGGCCATGGAAGCCGTCACCCCGCCGAGAGTCAGGGTCTACGGGGACACCGCGACGGTCACCGCCCGGATCACCAACACCGCCCACTACGGCGGACAGCGCTTCGACGCCGACGAATGGACCACGGATGTGTTCGTACGGCGCGACGGGCACTGGCGGTGCGTGCTGAGCCACATCACCCCCGCGGCCCCGCCCGCCGGTTCATGACCCGTCCGCCGCGGAGCGGGAAGCGCCTCGGCTACCCGGCCGCCGCCGCCGTCTTCGCCGTCGGCATGGCGGGCACCACGCTGCCCACCCCGCTCTACGGCCTCTACCGGGAACAGCTCGGCTTCTCCGAGCTGATGGTGACGGTGGTCTTCGCCGTCTACGCCCTCGGAGTCATCGCCACCCTGCTGCTCGCCGGGAACGTGTCCGACGAGGCGGGGCGACGGCCCGTCCTCCTCGCCGCCCTGGGCTTCTCCGCGGCCAGCGCGCTCTGCTTCCTCTTCGAGGGCGGGCTCCCCGCCCTGTTCGCCGGCCGGCTCCTCTCCGGATTCGCCGCCGGACTGCTCAGCGGCGCCGCGACGGTCACGGTGATGGAACTGGCCCCGCCGGGGCGCGCCGCACGCGCCGGGCTCGCCGCGACCGCCGCGAACATGGGCGGCCTCGGGTGCGGGCCGCTCCTGTCGGGGCTGCTCGCCGAGTACGCCCCCTGGCCCCTGCGGCTCCCCTTCGTCGCGCACCTGGCACTGATCGCCGTGGCCGCCGTGCTGACCTGGTTCCTCCCCGAGACGGTCGCCTCGGCCCGGGTGAGGGGACTGCGGCTGCGGCCCCAGGGCCTGGCCGTCCCGCCCACGATGCGCGGCGTCTTCACCACGTCGGCGGTGGCCGCCTTCGCCGGGTTCTCCCTGCTCGGCCTGTTCACCGCCGTCGCCCCCGCGTTCGTCGCCGAGACGCTCGACGTGCACAACCTGGCCCTCACCGGGCTCGTCGTCTTCTCCGTCTTCCTCGCCTCGACGGCCGGGCAGGCGCTCATGGGGCGGGTCGGCGAGCGCCGCGCCCTGCCGGGCGGCTGCTTCGTCCTCGTCGCGGGCCTCGTCCTGGTCGGCGCCTCGCTGCTGTTCACCTCACTGCCCCTGCTGGTCGCCGGGGCCCTGTGCGGCGGCCTGGGCCAGGGGCTGGCGTTCCGGGGCGCGGTGGCGGCGATCAGCGCGGCGGCCCCGCCCGAACACCGGGCCGCGACCGTGTCCGCGTTCTTCGTCATCGCCTACCTGGGCATCTCCCTGCCCGTCGTCGGCGTGGGCGCCCTGACCCTCGGCATCGGACTGCGCAACGCCGGACTGACCTTCTCCGCCTGTGTCCTGGCCCTCGCCCTGGGCGTCGGCCTGTACCTGGCCCGCAGACCTCCCGAGCCCCGGTGACGTAACGCCGCCTGTGGGAAACAGGTCCTCGTCGACGTACGCGAAAACCCTTGTCGTACCCGTCGATCACGGTGCGAGACTGGCCCGGTGGACACAGCGACGCGCTTGAGGCAGACGGTCATCTCCTGGGCCGCGGACGACAGCGACACGCCGGCGCCCGCCGAGGCCGGGGCCGCCCGCGAACTGGCCGCCGGACTGGGCCTGCGCACGGTGGTGCTCGTCGAGGGCGTCAGCGACCGCGCGGCGGTCGAGGCGCTCGCCGAACGCCAGGGCCGCACGCTGACCGCAGAGGGCGTCGTGGTCGTGCCGCTCGGTGGTGCCACCAGCATCACCCGTTTCCTGCGCCTTCTGGGTCCCGACGGCCTGGATGTCCAACCCGCCGGTCTCTGCGACGCGGCGGAGCAGCGCTTCTTCCTCCAGGGACTGGAGCGCACCGGATTCGGCACCGGTCTCGCCCCCGACGACCTGGAGACCCTGGGCTTCTTCACCTGCCACGCCGACCTGGAGGACGAGCTGATCCGGGCGCTCGGCACCGACGGCGTCCAGCAGGTCATCGACGACCAGGGCGACCTGCGCACCTTCCGGCTCTTCCAGCGGCAGCCCGCCCAGCGGGAGCGGCCGGTCGAGGCGCAGCTGCGGCGCTTCATGGGAACCATCGGCGGCCGCAAGGAGCACTACGCCCGCGCGCTGACCGAAGCCCTGGACCCCAGCCGCCTGCCCCGGCCGCTGGACGGCCTCCTCGCCCACCTCTGACCACCGGGCGCGCCGGTCCGCCGGCCACCGCCCCGGTCGGTTCCCAGCGCCCTCGACTCAGGGGGCGGCGAGGCTCGACCGCCGCACCACCAGCTCCGGCTGGAGCACCACCCGCCGGTGCTCGTGCGCCCCCGCCGAGGCCCCCGCCCCGGTCTCCTCCAGCAGCAGACCGGCAGCCAGCGCTCCCATCGTCGCCGCCGGCTGCCGCACCGATGTGAGCGGCACCGCGGCCGCCGCCGCGAACTCGATGTCGTCGTACCCCACCAGGGCCAGGTCACCGGGTACGGAGACCCCGGCGGCGAACAGCGACTGCAACACCCCCAGCGCGAGCAGGTCGTTGGCGCAGAACACGGCGGTCGGCCGGTCGGAGAGCCCCAGCAGGCGGGCCCCCGCGTCCCGGCCCGCCGCCACGTCCAGCCGTTCCGTGGGCAGCTCCCGCAGCGCCTCCGGGCCGAGCCCCGCCTCGGCGAGCGCGGCGAGCGCCCCCGTACGGCGGTCCCGTACCTGGTTGAAGCCGGGCGGCCCGCTCACGTACGCGATGGAGCGGTGTCCGGCCTCCAGCAGATGCCGCACCGCCAGCGTCCCGCCCGCCACGTCGTCGACCGACACCGAGCACTCGGTGGTCCCCTCCGCGACCCGGTCGACGAGGACGAACGGGATATCGTGCCGCCGGAAGGCCGCGATGTTGCGCCCGGTCGCGTCGGCCGGGGTGAGCAGCACCCCCGGACCCGCTGTTCCGCGAAGAGCGACAGATACTCCGCCTCCTCGCCGGGGCTCTGCGCACTGTTGCAGACCATGACGCCGAGCCCCGCCTCCCGCGCGGCCCGCTCCGCACCGCGCGCCACGTCCACGAAGAAGGGGTTGCCCATGTCGAGGACCAGCAGCCCCATGATCCGGCTGCGCCCGGCCCGCAACTGCCGCGCCGACTCGCTGCGGACGTAGCCGAGCCGGTCGATCGCCGACAGGACGCGGGCGCGCGTGTCGGGACCGACCGTGTCCGGGCGGTTGATGACGTTGGAGACCGTGCCCACCGATACTCCGGCGACCCGGGCCACGTCCTTGATACCCACCGACTGGGCCATCAGACGGAGACCTCCAGAGGGGCGAGGGACGCGGGACGGACCCTCAGCCTAGCGGCGACCATCAGAAGTCGAAGTCGTCGATGTTGTCCTGGTCGAACACCGTCGGCTTGCCCAGGTCGACCACCCCGTCCTTGCCGATCGTGTACGTGCCCAGTTCGCCGGCCTCGAAGGTCTGGCCCTCCTTGCCGGTGATCTGCCCGGACGCCAGGGCGACCGAGGCGTGGCCGGCCAGTTCGCCGAGCTTCGCCGGGTCCCACAGCTCGAACGCCTCGACCGTGCCGTTCTTCACGTACGACCGCAGATCGTTGGGGGTGCCGAGCCCGGACAGCTTCACCTTGCCCCGGTACTTCGAGCCGGACAGGTACTGCGCGGCCGCCTTGATGCCGACGGTGGTCGGCGACACGATCCCGGCGAGCTTCGGATACTCCTGGAGCAGCCCCTGGGTCTGCTGGAAGGACTGCTGGGCGTCGTCGTTCCCGTACGCCACCTTCACCAGCTTCACGTCCTTGTACTTCGGGTCCTTCAGCTCGTCCTTCATGTAGTCGATCCACAGGTTCTGGTTCGTCGCCGTCTGGGCGGCGGACAGGATCGCGATCTCGCCCTGGTAGCCGATCTGTTCGGCGAGCAGCTGGACCTGTGTGCGGCCCAGGTCCTCGGCCCCCGCCTGGGACACGAACACGTTGCGGCAGTCGGGCTTGGTGTCGGAGTCGTACGTGACGACCTTGACGCCGTTCTTCATGGCCTGCTTGAGCGCGGTGCACAGGGCACCCGGGTCCTGGGCGGACACGGCGATGGCGTCGACCTGCTGCTGGGTGAGGGTGTTGACGTAGGAGACCTGGCCGGAGGTGTCGGTGGCGCTGGTCGGGCCGACCTCCTTGAAGGTGGACCCCAGCGCCTCGACGGCCTTCTGCCCGCCCTTGTCGGCGGTGGTGAAGTAGGGGTTGTTGACCTGCTTGGGCAGGAAGCCCACGGTCAGCCCCTTCTTGGTGGGAGCGTTCGGGTCCGCCTCACCGGCCGAGGCGGCCGAACCGCTCTCCTTCTTCACATCGCTCTTGGTGGTGCCTCCGCAGGCGGTGGCGGCGAGCGCGAGGGAGGTGACTGCGGCGAGGGCCGCACAGGTGCGGCGAGTCGATGACGTGCGCATGGCAGGGTCCTTTGCGGAAGAAGGGCGGGTTACGAGCACGGGTCAGGGAGTCGGGGCCGAGGCGGCCCGCCGCCCCGCCCTCGCGACGGAGATCTGGCGCGCGACGCGCGGACCGAGTACGGAGAGCACGAGCAGCACGCCGGTGACGACGATCTGCGACTGCGCGGAGACGTCCCCGAGGCTCATGACGTTCTGCAGCGCCCCGAGCAGGAACACGCCCGCGATCGCGCCGCCGAGCGTGCCCTTGCCGCCGTCGAAGTCGATGCCGCCGAGCAACACGGCCGCCACCACGGACAGTTCGAGACCGGTGGCGTTGTCGAAGCGGGCGCTCGCGTAATGCAACGCCCAGAACACGCCGGTGAGCGAGGCCATCAGGCCGGTCACCGTGAACAGGATCAGCTTCTGCCGCTTCACCCGTACGCCCGCGAACCTGGCCGCCTCCTCGTTGGCGCCCGTCGCGAACAGGGAACGCCCGAACGGCGTTGCGTGCAGGGCGATCACGGCGACCGCGAGCAGCGCAAGGAACGGCAGGAGGGCGTACGGAACGAACGTGTCGCCGATCCGCCCGGCGGCGAAGTCCAGGTAGGGGGAGGGGAAATCGGTGACGGCGTCCGAGCCCAGCACGATCTGCGCGATGCCCCGGTAGGCGGCCAGTGTCCCGATGGTGACGGCCAGCGAGGGCAGGCCGAGGCGGGTCACCAGCAGCCCGTTGACCAGCCCGCACACCACACCGAGCAGCAGGCAGATCGGGATGATCGCCTCGATCGGCAGGCCCTGGTTCCACAGCGCCCCCATCACCGCCCCCGAGAGGCCGGCCGTGGACGCCACCGACAGGTCGATCTCCCCGGAGACCACCAGGAGGGTCATCGGCAGCGCGATGAGCGCGATGGGCAGGGTGTTGCCGATCAGGAACGACAGGTTGAGGGCGTTGCCGAAACCGTCGACGAAGCCGAAGGACAGCAGCAGCACCACGATCAGGAGCGCGCCGACGACCGTGTCCCAGCGGACGGCGCGCGCGCGTGCGGAGTCAGCCATGGCGGGCGTTCCTCTTCTTCAGGGCGGACGCCACGCGCAGGGCCACGACCCGGTCGACCGCGATGGCGAGGATGAGCAGGATTCCGTTGATCGCGAGCACCCACACGGAGCTGACACCGAGCGCGGGCAGCACGCTGTTCACCGAGGTCAGCAGCAGTGCGCCGAGCGCCGCCCCGTACACCGTGCCGGAGCCCCCGGTGAAGACCACCCCGCCGACCACGACCGCGCTGACGACGGTGAGTTCGTAGCCGCTGCCCGTACCGGAGTCGACGTTGCCGAAGCGCGCCAGATACAGCGCGCCCGCGAGTCCCGCCAGCGCCCCGCAGAAGGTGTAGGCGAGCAGGATCCGCCGGCGTACGGGAATCCCGGCCAGCCGCGCCGCCTCCGGGTTGGAGCCCAGGGCGTAGAGCTCGCGCCCGCTGCCGAAGTGCTTGAGGTAGTACGCCGTCGACACCAGCACCGCCAGGGCGATCAACGCGAGCCACGGCACCGCCGAGATGCCGCCGGAGCCGAAGTCCACGAATCCGTCCGGGAGATCGGCCGCCGTGATCTGCCGGGAGCCGACCCAGATCGAGTCGACGCCCCGGATGATGTAGAGCGTCCCGAGCGTCACGACCAGGGCCGGCACCTGGCCGAGGCTCACGAGCAGGCCGTTCAGCAGGCCGAAGCCCACGCCGAGCAGTACGGCCAGGCCCACGGCCACCACCGGGTGCCCGCCGCCGTGGAGATACGTACCGGCGGCGAAGGCGCTGATGCCGAGGGTCGAGCCGACCGACAGGTCGACGTTGCGGGTGATGACCACCAGCGCCTGGCCGGTGGCGACCAGCACCAGGATCGTGGCGTTGAGCAGCAGGTCCTTGATGCCCTGCTCGGAGAGGAACGCGCTGTTGCCCAGCTGGGTGAGCGCGAGCATCGCCAACAGGAGCACGAAGATGGCGAGTTCGCGCATCCTGAAGACGCGGTCCACCAGCCGGGTGCTGCTGGAGGCGGGGATCGGCGCGACGGGCGCCGGTTCGGTCGTCGTCACCGTCATGCGGCGGCCCTCCCGGTGGCTGCGGCCATCACGGTCTCCTCGGTGGCGTCGGAACGGGGGATCTCTGCGGTGAGGCGGCCCTCGTGCATCACCAGCACCCGGTCGGCCATGCCCAGGATCTCCGGCAGGTCGGAGGAGATCATCAGCACCGCCACCCCGTCGGCGGCCAGCGCGCTCAGCAGCCGGTGCACCTCCGCCTTGGTGCCGACGTCGATCCCGCGCGTCGGCTCGTCGACGATCAGCACGGAAGGCCCGGTCGCCAGCCACTTGGCCAGCACCACCTTCTGCTGGTTGCCGCCGGACAGGGTGGAGACGGCGTCCGCGATGCGGGCGTACTTCACCTGGAGCCGGACCGCCCAGTCGAGCGAGCGGCTGCGCTCCGCACCCCGGTCCATCAGCCCCGCCCGCCGGGTGGCGCGCAGCCCGGTCAGCCCGATGTTCCGCTCGATGGACATGCCCATCACCAGGCCCTGGGCCCGCCGGTCCTCCGGGACGAGGGCGAGCCCGGCGGCCATGGCGGTGGACGGGGCGCCGTTGACGAGCGCCCGCCCGGCCACCTCGACCTCGCCCGCGTCCCACCGGTCGACGCCGAATACGGCCCGCGCCACCTCCGTACGCCCGGCGCCGACCAGCCCCGCCATGCCGACGATCTCGCCGCACCGCACCTCGAAGGAGACGTCGGTGAACACGCCCTCGCGGGTGAGCCGCCGGACGCTGAGGGCGACCTCGCCGGCCTCGACGTCCTGCTTCGGATACAGCTCGTCCAGGTCCCGGCCGACCATCCGGCGGACCAGATCCTCCTCCGTCATGCCGGCCAGCGGTTCACCCGCGATCAGCGCCCCGTCCCGCAGGGTCGTGACGCGTTCGCAGATACGGAAGATCTCCTCCAGCCGGTGCGAGATGAACAGTACGGCCGCCCCCTGCTCACGCAGCGCCCGGACCACGCCGAACAGGCGCGCCACCTCGCTGCCGGTCAGGGCGGCCGTCGGCTCGTCCATGATCAGGACGCGGGCGTCGAAGGAGAGGGCCTTGGCGATCTCCACGATCTGCTGGTCCGCGATGGAGAGGCCGCGCGCCGGGCGGTCGGGGTCGAGCTCGACGCCGAGCCGGTGCATCAGCGCGGCCGTGGCGGTCCGGGTGGCCCGGTGGTCGATGCGGCCGAACGCCCGGCGGGGCTGACGGCCCATGAAGATGTTCTCGGCGATCGACAGGTCGGGGAAGAGCGTGGGCTCCTGGTAGATGACGGCGATACCGGCGTCGCGGGCGTCGGCGGGACCGTGGAAGGTGACCGGCTCGCCGTCCAGCAGAACCTGGCCGCTGTCGGGCCGGTGCACTCCGGCGAGCGTCTTGATCAGGGTCGACTTGCCCGCGCCGTTCTCCCCGGCGAGGGCGTGGACCTCGCCGGGGAACAGGTCGAGGGACACGTCCCGCAGGGCGCGCACGGCGCCGAACGACTTCGAGATGCCCCTCAGGGCCAGCACGGGGGCCGGATCCTTGGCGGACCGGTGGGTCATCGGTGGCTCCTCGACGATGCGGAGGGCGTCCTCACGGCATCGTGAAAGGTTTCAAATGAGTTGCCGGGACGTTAGGCAGGTACCTCGGGGTGCGTCAATGGGGTGGAGGGGAAATTCTCAACTGCCCCTTGCATTCATAAGGTTCTGCGGCATCGGGTCTGCCGGAAGGGTTGACAGTCCTCAGGGGCGCTCCTACCTTCAACCCGCATGAATCGTTTCAGATTCATTCGCGTTCACACCGACGTCACAGGAGCGACGAAGTGACCGAGCACGCCACGGTGAAGGCCGCCCTCATGTCCCAGGCCATCGAGACGCCCTCCTGGGCGTACGGGAATTCGGGGACCCGCTTCAAGGTCTTCGCCCGGCCCGGCGTGCCCCGCACCCCCCAGGAGAAGCTGGACGACGCGGCGAAGGTGCACGAGTTGACCGGAGCCGCACCCACCGTCGCCCTCCATATTCCCTGGGACACGGTCGACGACTACGCGGCCCTCGCGGAGCACGCCCGCGACCGCGGCCTGGCCGTCGGGGCGATCAACGCCAACACCTTCCAGGACGACGCCTACCGGCTCGGCAGCGTCTGCCACCCGGAGGCCGCCGTCCGCCGCAAGGCCCTCGACCACCTGATGGCCTGCGTCGACATCATGGACGCGACGGGGTCCCGGGACCTCAAGCTGTGGTTCGCGGACGGCACGAACTACCCCGGCCAGGACGACATCCACGAGCGGCAGGACCGGCTCGCCGAGGCGCTGGCCGCCGTCTACGAACGGCTCGGCGACGACCAGCGCATGCTCGTGGAGTACAAGCTGTTCGAGCCCGCCTTCTACACGACCGACGTCCCGGACTGGGGGACGGCCTACGCCCACTGCCTCAAGCTCGGCCCGAAGGCCCGGGTGGTCGTGGACACCGGCCACCACGCGCCCGGCACCAACATCGAGTTCATCGTCGCGACCCTGCTGCGCGAGGGCCGGCTCGGCGGGTTCGACTTCAACTCCCGCTTCTACGCCGACGACGACCTGATGGTCGGCGCGGCCGACCCCTTCCAGCTCTTCCGCATCATGTACGAGGTCGTCCGCGGCGGCGGGCTCACCGCGGACGTCGCCTTCATGCTCGACCAGTGCCACAACATCGAGGAGAAGGTCCCCGCGATCATCCGCTCGGTGATGAACGTCCAGGAGGCCACCGCGAAGGCGCTCCTCGTGGACCGCGCGGCCCTGGCCGGCGCCCAGCGCACGGGCGACGTCCTGGAGGCCAACGCCGTGCTGATGGACGCCTACAACACCGACGTACGCCCCCTGCTCGCCGAGGTCCGCGAGGAACAGGGCCTCGACGGCGACCCGATGGCCGCCTACCGGCGCTCCGGCTGGGCGGTGAAGACCGCCGAGGAGCGGGTCGGCGGGCAACAGGCGGGGTGGGGGGCGTAGGCCGTCCCGCACCTCATCGTCCGCCGCCCGCATCCCGCCGCACCGCCCCCGTGCCGCACCGAGAAGGCCCGCCCCGAAAGTCCGCCGCACCCGAACCCCCTCCCCGCCCCTCCCTTCGCGAAGGACACCGAGGAACCCCATGGCACTCCACCCCGAAGCCGCAGCGCTCCTGGCCCGCTCCCACCGGCTCGGCTCCGACCCCCGCAACACCAACTACGCGGGCGGCAACGCCTCCGCCAAGGGCGTCGCGCCCGACCCGGCCACCGGGGACGACGTCGAGCTGATGTGGGTCAAGGGCTCCGGCGGCGACCTCGGCACCCTCACCGCCGAAGGGCTCGCCGTCCTCCGCCTCGACCGCCTCCGCGCCCTGCGCGGCGTCTACGCGGGCGAGGAGCGCGAGGACGAGATGGTCGCCGCGTTCGACTACTGCCTGCACGGCAAGGGCGGCGCCGCCCCCTCCATCGACACCGCCATGCACGGGCTCGTCGACGCCCCGCACGTCGACCATCTGCACCCCGACTCCGGGATCGCGCTCGCCTGCGCCGCCGACGGGGAGAAGCTGACCGCCGACTGCTTCGGCGACACCGTCGCCTGGGTCCCCTGGCGGCGCCCCGGATTCCAGCTCGGCCTGGACATCGCCGCGGTGAAGGCCGCCAACCCCGAAGCCATCGGCTGCGTCCTCGGCGGCCACGGCATCACCGCCTGGGGCGCGACGTCCGAGGAGTGCGAGGCCAACGCGCTCCGGATCATCCGCACCGCCGAGACGTTCCTGGCCGAGCACGGCAGGCCCGAGCCGTTCGGACCGGTCATCGCGGGTCACGAGGCGCTGCCCGAGGCGGATCGCCGGGCACGGGCCGCCGCCCTCGCCCCGTACGTGCGCGCCCTCGCCTCCCGGGACCACGCCCAGGTCGGCCACTTCGACGACTCCGACGCGGTGCTGGACTTCCTCGCCCGCGCCGAACACCCGAGGCTCGCCGCCCTGGGCACCTCCTGCCCGGACCACTTCCTCCGGACGAAGGTCAGGCCCCTGGTCCTCGACCTCCCGCCGACCGTCGAACTCACCGAAGCCGTGCACCGCTTGGGCGAACTGCACACCGCCTACCGGAAGGAGTACGCCGCCTACTACTCCCGGCACGCGGAGCCCGGCTCGCCTCCGATGCGGGGCGCGGACCCGGCGATCGTGCTGATCCCCGGGGTGGGCATGTTCAGCTTCGGCAAGGACAAGCAGACCGCCCGCGTGGCGGGGAGTTCTACCTCAACGCGATCAACGTGATGCACGGTGCGGAAGCCGTCTCCTCCTACGCCCCGATCGAGGAGTCGGAGAAGTTCCGCATCGAGTACTGGGCCCTGGAGGAGGCCAAGCTCCGCCGGATGCCACCGCCCAAGCCGCTGGCCGCCCGGGTCGCCCTGGTGACCGGCGCGGGCAGCGGTATCGGCCGGGCCATCGCCCGCCGCCTCGTCGCGGAGGGCGCCTGCGTGGTCGTCGCCGACCTGGACGCGGCGAGCGGGGCCGCCGTCGCCGGGGAACTGGGCGGCCCCGACCGGGCGGTGGCCGTCACCGTCGACGTCACCAGCGAGGACCAGGTGGCCGGCGCCTTCGCGGCGGCGTCCCTCGCCTTCGGCGGCGTCGACCTGGTGGTCAACAACGCCGGCATCTCCATCTCCAAGCCGCTGGCCGAGACCACGGTCCGGGACTGGGACCTCCAGCACGCCATCATGGCCCGGGGCTCCTTCCTCGTCGCCCGCGAGGCCGCGCGCGTCATGCGGGCCCAGGGCCTCGGCGGCGACCTCGTCTACATCGCCTCGAAGAACGCGGTCTTCGCCGGTCCCGACAATGTCGCGTACTCCGCCGCCAAGGCCGACCAGGCCCACCAAGTGCGCCTGCTGGCAGCAGAGTTGGGCGGCGACGGTATTCGCGTCAACGGAGTCAACCCGGACGGTGTGGTGCGCGGATCCGGCATCTTCGCCGGTGGGTGGGGAGCGCAGCGCGCCGCCACGTACGGAATCGAGGAGGAGAAGCTCGGCGCGTTCTACGCCCAACGCACCCTCCTCAAGCGGGAGGTGCTGCCCGAACACGTCGCCAACGCCGTCTTCGCGCTCACCGGAGGCGAGTTGACCCATACCACCGGCCTGCACATCCCGGTCGACGCCGGGGTCGCCGGGGCCTTCCTGCGATGAGCGCCGCCGGTACGAAGACCTTCGCGGCCGTCGACCTCGGCGCGTCCAGCGGGCGGGTCATGACCGGCCGCGTCGGCCCCGACACCCTGCACCTCACCGAGGCCCACCGCTTCCCCAACCGGCCCGTGCACCTGCCGGAGGGCCTGCGCTGGGACATCCTCGGCCTGTACGGGGGAGTGCTCGACGGGCTGCGCGCGGCGGGCCCGGTCGACTCCCTGGGCATCGACAGCTGGGCGGTGGACTACGGGCTCCTCGCCGCCGACGGATCCCTCCTCGGCAACCCCGTCCACTACCGGGACCGGCGCACCGAAGGCGTCCCGGAGCAGGTGTGGGCCACGGTCCCACCCGACGACCTCTACCGGGCGACCGGAGTCCAGCACGCCCCCTTCAACACGCTCTACCAACTGGTTGCGGCGCGGGGAACACCACAACTCTGCTCGGCCCGCGCCTTGTTGCTGATCCCGGATCTGATCGCGTACTGGCTCACCGGGGTGCGGGGCACCGAGCTGACCAACGCCTCCACCACCCAGCTCATCGACCCGCGCACCGGCGACTGGAACCGCCCCCTGGCCGACCGCCTCGGCATCGACCTCGCTCTCTTCGCCCCGCTGCGCCGACCCGGTGACCCGGCGGGCACGCTGCTCCCGCAGGTGCAGGAACGGACCGGGCTACCCGGGCCCGTACCGGTGACGGCCGTCGGCTCGCACGACACCGCCTCCGCCGTCGCCGCCGTCCCCGCCGGACGGGGGAGCGGTTCGCCTACCTCTGCACCGGAACCTGGTCGCTGGCCGGCCTCGAACTCGACGCGCCCGTCACCACCGGGGCGAGCCGCGCCGCGAACTTCACCAACGAACTGGGCGTCGACGGCACCGTCCGCTTCCTGCGCAACATCATGGGCCTGTGGCTCCTCCAGGAGTGCATGCGCACCTGGGAGCTGACCGACGTCACCCCCCTGCTGGCCGAAGCCGCCCGCATGCCCGCCCTGCGGTACGTGGTGGATGCCGCCGCACCCGGGTTCCTGGCCCCCGGAGACATGCCCGGGCGGATCGCGGCCGCCTGCCGGGCGACCGGCGGGCCGGTGCCCCGCACCCCCGGGGAGATCACCCGCTGCGTCCTCGACTCGCTGGCCCTCGCCCACCGGCGGGCGATCCGCGAGGCGCAGCACCTGGCCGACCGCGAGGCCGACGTCGTGCACCTCGTCGGCGGCGGGGCGCGCAACGCCCTGCTCTGCCAACTCACCGCCGACGCCTGCGGGGTGCCCGTGGTCGCGGGGCCCGCCGAAGCTGCCGCGCTCGGCAACGTCATGGTCCAGGCGCGCGCCCACGGCCTGCCCGGCGATCTGGCCTCCACCCGCGAACTCATCGCCCGCACCCAGCCCTTGACCCGCTACGAGCCGTCAGGTGACCCGACGGCCTGGGAGGCGGCGGCGCGCCGCATCGAAGACGCCCGCCGCCTGCCTGCCTGACCGACCGCGTTCCCTGCCCCATCCCCCTTCCCCTCGCCGAATCGGAGCCGAGTGTGATCAGCCGACGACGACTGCTCAGCACGACCGCCACCGCCCTGGGAACCACCCTCATCGCCGGAGCCATCCCGCCCGCCCAGGCCGCGGAACGCGGTGCGCCAGGGGCCAAAAGCCTCCGGGTGGGCGGCTCGACCGCCGAGTACGTGAAGAACCCGCTCGGCCTCGGCGCCGCCCGCCCGCGCCTCGGCTGGCCGCTCACCGCCACCGCGCCGGGCCGCACGCAGAGCGCCTACCAGATCCGCGTCGCCCTCAGCGAACGCGCCCTGGAACGGCCCGATGTATGGGACAGCGGCAAGGTCGAGTCCACCGACTCGACGCAGGTCAGCTACGGCGGGCCGGAGCTGCGCCCCCGTACCCGCTACCACTGGACCGTGCGGGTCTGGGACGACGAAGGCCGGGTCTCGGGCTGGTCCGAGCCCGCCTGGTGGGAGACCGGACTCACCGAGGCGTCGGACTGGTCCGCCCGCTGGATCGGCGCCCCGGCCACCCTCGTCGGCGCACCGGCCCTGGACGAGGCCTCCTGGATCTGGTTCCCGGAGGGCGACCCGGCGACCAGCGCTCCCGCCGCGACCCGCTGGTTCCGGGGCGCGTTCGACGTACCGGACGGGGTGACCCGGGCCCGTCTCGTGCTCACCGCCGACGACGGGTACGTCGCCCACCTCGACGGTACGGAAGCGGCGCGGGCCGAACCGGACGAGGTCGCCCGGGCCTGGAGCCGGCCCTCGGTCACCGACGTCACCGAACGGCTGGCCCCCGGCCGTCACGTCCTCGCCGTCGCCGCGACCAACGAGGTCACCGGCCCCGCCGGACTGCTCGGGGTCCTGGAGCTGACGACCGCCGACGGCGTGCGGACCGTCACCACCGGCGACGGCTGGAAGGCCACCGACACCGAACCCGCAGGCGACTGGCGCGCGTTGGACTACGACGACGGATCCTGGCCCGCCGCCAAGGTCCTCGCCCCGTGGGGCTCGGGCCCCTGGGGCGAGGTCGCCGCCGCCTACGCCCCCGTCGCCCAGCTGCGCCACGAGTTCCGGCTGCGCCGCAAGCCCGTCGCGCGGGCCCGGCTCTACTCCACGGCCCTCGGCCTGTACGAGGCCCACCTCAACGGCAAGCGGGTCGGGACGGACCGCCTCGCCCCCGGCTGGACGGACTACGCCCAGCGGATCCAGTACCAGACGCACGACGTCACCGAGTTGCTCAACCCCGGGGCCAACACCCTCGGCGTGGAGCTGGCGACGGGGTGGTACGCGGGCAACGTGGGAATGTTCGGCCCACATCAGTACGGCGAACACCCGTCCTTCCTCGCCCAGTTGGAGGTGACCTATCGGGACGGCACCACCGAGCGGGTGCTGTCCGGGACCGACTGGCGGGCCGCCACCGGACCCATCACCCTGGCGGACCTCCTCACCGGCGAGAACTACGACGCCCGCCTGGAGACCGACGGCTGGCTCCGCACCGGCTACGACGACTCCGCCTGGGCCAAGGCCGTGCCCGCCGAGGAGGAGGTCACCGGCGAACTCGTCGCCGAGCCGGACGGGCCCTGCCGCGTCATCCAGGAGCTGAAGGCACGGAAGATCACCGAACCCCGCCCCGGCGTCTTCGTCTTCGACCTCGGCCAGAACATGGTCGGCACCGCCCGCCTGCGGGTCACCGGCCGCGCCGGCACCACCGTGCGGCTGCGCCACGCCGAGGTGCTGAACCCGGATGGCACCGTCTACACCACCAACCTCCGTACCGCCGCCGCGACCGAACCACTACACCCTCAAGGGCGGCGGCCACGAGACGTACGAGCCGCGCTTCACCTTCCACGGCTTCCGCTACGTCGAGGTGACCGGCTACCCGGGCAAGCCGCCGCTCGACGCGATCGTCGGGCGGGTGATCCACACCGACGCGCCGCTCACCATGGAGTGCGAGACGAACGTCCCGATGCTCAACCAGCTCCACAGCAACATCACCTGGGGTCTGCGCGGCAACTTCCTCTCCATCCCCACCGACACCCCCGCCCGCGACGAACGCCTCGGCTGGACCGGCGACATCAACGTCTTCGCGCCCACCGCCGCGTACGCCATGGAATCGGCCCGCTTCCTCTCCAAGTGGCTGAGCGACCTCCAGGACGACCAGACCGCCGACGGGGCCTTCACGGACGTCGCACCCCACGTCGACGGCCTCGGCGCGGGCTCGGCCGGCTGGGGCGACGCCGGCGTCACCGTCCCCTGGGCCCTTCACCAGGCGTACGGCGACACCCAGGTGCTGGAGCGGGCCTGGCCCTCGATGCTGAAGTGGCTCGACTACCTGGAGAAGAACAGCACCGGACGGCTGCGGCCCGCCACCGGCTACGGCGACTGGCTCAACATCGCCGACGACACCCCCAAGGACGTCATCGCCACCGCCTACTACGCCCACAGCGCCGACCTCGCGGCCCGCACCGCCCGGGTCCTGGGCAAGGACCCGGCCCCGTACACCGCGCTGTTCGCGGAGATCCGCGACGCCTTCCGTACCGCCTATGTCACCGACGGCGGCCGGGTGAAGGGCGACACCCAGACCGCGTACGTCCTGGCGCTCTCCATGGACCTGCTGACCGGACCGGAGCGGACCGCGGCCGCCGACCGGCTGGTCGCCCTCATCGAGGCGAAGGACTGGCACCTGTCGACGGGCTTCCTCGGCACCCCGCGTCTGCTTCCCGTCCTCACCGCCACCGGGCACACGGACGTGGCGTACCGTCTGCTGCTCCAGCGGACCTTCCCCAGCTGGGGGTATCAAATCGACCGCGGGGCCACGACCATGTGGGAGCGCTGGGACTCCATCAAGCCGGACGGAAGCTTCCAGGACGCCGGGATGAACTCCTTCAACCACTACGCGTACGGCTCGGTCGGGGAGTGGATGTACGCCCACATCGCGGGCATCGCCGCCGCCGCGCCCGGCTTCCGCAAGGTCACCGTCCGGCCCCGCCCCGGCGGCGGCATCACCCGCGCCCGGGGCCGCTTCGCCTCGCTCCACGGCCCCGTCACCACCGACTGGAAGACGGAGAGGGGCCGCTTCCACCTGACCGTCGGCCTGCCCGTGAACGTCACCGCCGAGGTCTGGATCCCGGCCGCCCGCGCCGAGGACGTCACCCACCCCGGCGCCCGCTTCCTGCGCATCGACGACGGCTGCGCGGTCTTCGCGATCGGCTCGGGGCAGTACCGCTTCACGGCCTGAGCCGGCCAGGACGGACAACGCGCGCCGTACCGGCGGTCAGAAACCGCCGGTACGGCGCACGCGCTCCCGGGACTCCCCGGGCCGGTCCGTCAGCCCTCGCGCCTCGACCGCCAGAGCAGCCAGATGAAGTACGGGGCGCCGATCACGGCCGTGAGCAGCCCGACCGGGATCTGCGCCGGGGCGATGACCGTCCGGCCGACCGTGTCGGACACGACCACCAGCAGCGCGCCGAGCAGTGCGCTGACCGGAAGGACCCGCGCGTGCCGTCGGCCGACCAGGGCGCGTGCCGCGTGCGGGGCGACGAGGCCGACGAACCCGATCACGCCGACCGCCGCCACGGCTCCCGCCGTCAGGAGGACGGCGAGGCTCAGCAGGCCCAGCCGGGTGGCCCCGATCCGCACGCCAAGCAGGGCGGGCGTCTCGTTGTCCAGCCCGATCAGGTCCAGTTCGCGGCGCATCAGCACCAGGACGGGCAGCGCGACGACCAGCGCCACCAGCACCGGAATCAGCTCGGGGAACGTCCGCCCGTACGTCGAACCGCCCAGCCAGGCCAGCGCCTTCGTCTCGTTGTACGGGTCGGTGAGCACGATCAGCAGACTCACGACCGCGCCCGCACCCGCGTGCACCCCCATGCCGATGAGCACCAGACGGTTCTGCTCCAGACCACGGCGTGAGGCCAGACCGAACACCAGCGCCGCGGCCGCCGCCGCACCGGCCAGCGCGGAGCCGCCGATCAGCCAGAAGCTCGCCAGCGGTACGACGGTGAGCACGGTGACCGCACCCACCCCCGCCCCGCTGACGACGCCGAGGACGCCCGGCTCCGCGAGCGGGTTGCGCGACACCGCCTGGACGGCCGTCCCCGCGACCGCCAGCGCCGCACCGGCCAGCAGAGCGGCGGCGACCCGGGGGACCCGGGTGTCCAGGACGTAGCTGACGAACTGCCCCGAACGGCCCGCGAGCCAGTTGCCGACATCGCCCAGCAGCAGCGTCGCGTCGCCGAAGAGCGTCGCCACCACCACCGCACCGACCAGCCCCACGACCGTCGCCACCAGGGTGAGGACGAACGCGCGCCGGCTGCGCAGCCGGGAGAACGCCGTCGAGCCGCTGTCCGTGCCCATGTCGCGCGACCGGTAGGCGAGGACGATCAGGACGAGCGCCCCGAAGCAGGTCGTGACGATGCCGGTCGGCACCTCCGCCCCCGCCTGGGCGCCGAACACCGCGCGCAGCAGCACATCCGCGCCGAGCACCACGAGCACGCCCGCGAGCGCCGACGCCGGGATGAACGCGCGGTGCCGGACCAGGCCCGGGATCCAGGTGCTGAGCAGCCGGACCGCCGCGGGCGCGCACAGGCCGACGAAGCCGACCGGCCCCGCGACCGCCACCGACACCGCCGCCAGCAGCACCGCGAGGGTGACCGCGATGCTCCGCGTCAGCCGGGGGCTCACGCCCACGACCGCCGCACCGTCGTCGCCGAGGGCGAGGATGTCGAGCCGTCGGCCCATCAGCATGAGCCCGGCGAACGCCACGAGCGCGACCGGGGTGAGCCGGTCGATGGACTGCATGCCGATCTGGGCGAGCGATCCCTCGCCCCAGGCGAACAGGCCGGTGGTCTGCTGGGAGCGCAGGAGCAGCATCGTCCCGCTCAGGCCGGACAGCGCGAGGGTGAGCGCGGACCCCGCCAGCACCAGCCGGATGGGTCCGGCCCCCGCCCGGGACAGGCCGAGCACGACGGCCGCGGCGATGAGCCCGCCGAGGAACGCCGTGGCCCCGGCGGGCAGCGCGGGCAGGGAGATGCCGAACGCGGCGACGGTGACCACCGCGAAGTACGCGCCCGCGTTCACGGCGAGCGTGTCGGGGGACGCCAGCATGTTGCGCGACACCGACTGGAGGGCAGCGCCGGCCGCGCCGAGCGCACAGCCCACCAGGAGCCCCGCGGCGAGCCGGGGCAGCCGGGAGTCCAGGACCACGGCGGCCGTCTGCTCGTGCGCGGTCCGGTCGGACGACGAGCCGGTGGCCAGGTTCCAGAGCGTGTGCAGATCGACGGCGGCGGTGCCCTGGCTCACGTGCGTCAGCGCCAGGGCGCCCAGGGCGAGGAGCCCCGCGAGCCCGAGGAGGAACATCCGGCCGCGACGGGCCGGTGGGCCGGCCGCCGCCGGGGACACGGCCCCGGCCGGACCGGCCGCGCCCGCCCCCGTCTTCACGGGGGCGGGCGGGGCGGTTGTGGTGCGGGTGCTCATCGTCAGGCGGTCAGCGCGCCGACGAGGGCGTCGATGTACTCGCGCATCGACGCGGTGCCGCCGAACATCCAGATGCCGTCGGGCAGCCGGTGGACCTCGTCGTTCTTCACGAACGGGAGGGACTTCCACACCGCGTTGTCCTTGAGGCCGTCGGCGAACGGGTCGCCGCCGTCGGAGTCGTTGGCGATGTAGGCGAACTGCGCGTCGCCGATCTTCGTGAGGCCCTCGACGTCGGTCGCGGCCAGGCCGTAGGCCTTGTCACCCTCCAGCTTCCACGGGTCGACGAGACCGAGTTCGGTGTTCACGTCGGAGAGCAGCGAGCCCTTGACGTACGGGCGCACCGAGACCTGGTTGCCCTCCTGCCAGCCGTCGGCGAAGGCGACCTTCTCGCCGTCGAGCCCGGCGTCCGCCAGCTTCTTCCTGCCGTCCGCGACGGCCTTGCGGAAGGAGTCGATCTCGGACTCGGCCTTGTCCTCGGTGCCGGTGGCCTGGGCGATCAGGTTGACGGTGTCGACCATCTGGTCGATCTGCCGGCTCGCGTCGGCCGAGCGGACCACGGCGACCGGTGCGGCCTTCGAGAGCTGCGCGATGGCCGAGTCGGACAGGTCGGTGGTGGCGACGATGAGGTCGGGCTTCAGGCTCGCCACGGTGGCGACGCTGGGCTCGCCCCGGGTGCCTATGTCCTTGACGCCCTTGGTGAGCGGGGCGGCCGTGTCGTAGGCGGTGTAACCCTTCACGTCGGCGACGCCGACCGGCTGCACGCCGAGGGTCACCAGGCTCTCGACGACGTTCCACTCCGTGCCGACGACCCGCTTGGCCGGGCCGTCGAGCGTGATCTTCTTGCCGCGCGCGTCGGTGACCGTCACGGCCTTGTCCCCGGCGGACTCCTTCTTCGGCGCCTCGGTGGTGCCGCACGCCGTCAGGGCGAGCGCGGCCGCGGCGGCGAGGACGGGCCACGTCAGGTGCTGGTTCTTCATGAGGGTGTTCAGGGCCTTTCGGTACGAAGGTGGTGGCGGCCGACCGCGCGGGTGCGCGGAATGCCGGTGGGGGAGTCGAGTTCGACGTCGATACGGATGCCGTAGGCGTCGGTGAGCCGCTCGGGGGCGTACACCTCGGCGGGCGTTCCCGCGGCGACGATTCGCCCGGACGAGAGGAGGACGACCTGGTCGGCCACGGCGGCGGCCTGGTCCAGGTCGTGGAGCACGACCCCGACGGTGACGCCGTGGGTGTCGGCGAGATCGCGGACGAGGTCGAGGATCTCCACCTGGTAGCGCAGGTCGAGAAAGGTGGTGGGCTCGTCGAGCAGGAGCACGTCGGTGTCCTGGGCCAAGCAGCAGGCGAACCAGACGCGCTGCAACTGCCCGCCGGAGAGGCTCTCCACCCCGCGGTCGGCGAACTCGGTGAGGTTCGTGACGGTCAGCGCGTGCTCGACCATCCGGGCGCCGTCCGGGTCCGTTCCCCGGATCCGGCCCCGGTAGGGGTGCCGGCCGAATCCGACCACGTCGCGCACGCTGAGCCCGGCCGGTGCGTTGCGGCTCTGCGCGAGCAGGGTGACGCGGCGGGCGAAGTCGGAGCGCGACAGGGCGAGGGCGTCGACGGGCGCGCCGTCCTCGGCCGCCACGGTCACACGGCCGGTGCGGGCCTTGTGCAGCCGGGCCACGGCACGCAACAGGGTGGACTTCCCACTGCCGTTCGGCCCGATGAGCGCGGTGACACGGCCGCGCGGCAGCCGGAGGTCGGCGCCGTGCACGACGTCGGTGCGGTCGTACGCGATCGTCATGTCGCGGGCGTCGAGGCCCGCGTCGTCGGCGGGCAGTGCGGTGGCACCGGCAGCGGGCGCGGCGGGCCGCGGCGGCGGGTCTTCTCGGTCGAGGGCAGGAGCGATCACGAGCGTGAGGTTAGCCTACCCTAAATTGCCCAGGTCAAGGGGGATTCGGAATCGTGTCCTCCGCGTGACCCCCGAACGGTTCGCCGATGGGGTGCCCAGGGGGCGGCCGGGGGTGCCGGGATCGTTCGCGACCCCGGATGGCGGTACTTTCCGGCCGAAGCGTCGGATTGGACCATCGGTCCGCTGGGGGAGTACATGCAGGTCGGGCGGTTGTTTCGGATTGAACCGCCGGGAACTGTCCATATGCTGGACGATTCGCGCGAGGCCCCTGAGCTGCCCGAATGACCATTCGGTCGGTTCGGGTGTCCGTCTGCGGCTGGAAGCTGGCCTTCGATGTGCGCCTACATTCCGCATGCGTAAGACTCCTGACCGCAATCAGGCACCCGAGCAAGGAGTTTCACCCATGCGACGCAACCCTCACGCCATCTTCGCAACCATCACGGCGAGCACCCTTCTGCTCGGTGGTTTCGCGACGGCCACCGCGCAGGCCGCACCGGCGAAGGCGGAGAGTCTCTACGCGCCCTCGGCGCTCGTCCTCACCGTCGCCCGCGGCGAGGACCCGATGACCGCCACCGTCGAGCGGGCCGTGACGCTCGCCTGCGCCCCCAGGGCCCAGGGAACCCACCCCGCCCCCGCCGCTGCCTGCAAGGAACTGGCCGCGGTCCAGGGCGAGTTCGCCGAGCTCGCCGCAGGCCCGTCGAACCGGACCTGTACCCGTCAGTGGGACCCGGTCGTGGTGACCGCCCACGGCGTCTGGCAGGGCAAGCCGGTCCGGTTCAGCACCACGTACGGCAACGCCTGCGAGATGGCCGGCAGCATGAACGACAACGCCGTCTTCGCCTTCTGATCCACCGGGGCGTGCCGACGCCGGGCTGACGGAGCACCGCACCGTCCCGCCCGACCGCGTCCGGCCCTCGCCCCCGCCCGGCGTGCCCCGCACACGCCCCCGTCCACGACGACCGGGAGCCCGCGGTCGCCCCAGCCGTTTCCGCCGCGGCCGGCAGCGATCCGCCCCGGTCGATGGGTCACGTACCCCTCGGCCCGCTCACTGTCCGGAAGGCTCCTCCTGCGTCACCCGGGTCCCCGGATGGCGCAGCGAGATGAGGAACGCGACACCGAGCGCGATGGCCATCCCGTAGAAGACCCACTGGTTCGCCTCGGCGAAGTCCATCCGGATCGCCGACATCGAATCCCGTACCGTCTCGGCCACCGGCCCCGAACCGGACGGCCCCCTGGAGTCCCCCTGGCCGGTCACCGACTGGGCGATGGACTCGGCGATGCCGTGCGACTCACCGCTCGGCACGCCCTTGTCCCGCAGTGTCTCGTCCACCTTGCTGATGGTCGTATGGGTCAGCAGGGTGCCGTAGACGGCCAGCCCGATACTCGCCGCGAAGTTGCGCACGGTCTGGGTGATGCCGGTGACCTCGCCGTAACTGGCGTCGATGGCCCGGTTCACCGCGTCCGTCGAGGCCGGCGCCAGCAGCAGGCCGATGCCCGCGCCCGCCATGGCCGCGTACAGCCACTGGTCGTGCATGGAGAGCGTCGTCAACTTCCCCGCCCACAGGGCGAACCCGACCGCGCCGAGCGCCGTGCCGAGCTTCATCGCGGGACGGGCGCCCCGCTTGTCGAGGATCCGGCCGCCCCACTGGGAGGCCAGCCCGAACCCGATGAAGAAGTACAGGAGATACAGCGCGGCCTGGTTCGGCGACGCGCTCAGTGAGACCTGCGCGTAGACGGAGGCGAAGAAGAACACCGGGACGAACGCCATCATGGCGAAGAACAGCACGGCGTTGTCGACGCTGAACGCCAGGTCGCGGAAGACCTGGAGTTTGATCAGCGGGAAGCGGGTGCGCAGCTCGTACCGGCAGAAGACCGCCAGCACCACCAGTCCGACCGCGATACAGGCCCAGGTGGCGACGGAGTCCCAGCCCCAGGTGGACGACTGCTGGAGCCCCAGTACGGTCAGCCCCATGCCGACGGCGACCAGCGCCGCCCCGGGCAGGTCCAGCGGTTCGCGGCGGGACCGCTCCGGGATCCGGGCCAGCAGCGCCAGGACGATCGCGATGACGGCGACGGGGACGTTGACCCAGAAGATCGCCCGCCAGGTCCACGCGGTGAGCCAGCCGCCGAGCAGCGGCCCGATCGCGGTGAGCGCCCCGGAGATGCCGAAGAAGAGCGCCAGTGCCCGCCCGCGCCGCTCCACCGGGAACACGGCGATGACGACGGCGAGCGCGGCGGGGAACATCAGGGCCGCGCCGATGCCCTGGACGGCCCGGAAGCCGATCAGCCAGGCCTGCGCGAAGTCCCCGTCGGGCACCGCCCCGCACAGGGCGGAGGCGATGACGAAGGTCAGCGTGCCGATGAGCATCACGCGGCGGTGCCCGAAGATGTCGGACAACCGCCCGCCCAGCGCGAAGAAGGCGGCCAGCGTGAGCAGATAGGCGTTGACCACCCACTGCATCTGCGAGGAGGTGAGCCCGAGTTCGTCGATGATGTCCGGGGCGGCGATCGCGACGATGGTCTGGTCGATGAACGTCATCGACACCGCGAACAGCATGGCGGCGAGCGTGAGGCCCTGGTTCGGCGGACCGCCCGGTCGGCCCGCTGTTCCCGGATCCGACGGCGTCGGACCCGGGGCGCCCTTCTCCGGGATGTCTCTGCCCATGCGTCCATGGTCGCCGGGGGGCGGCCGTGGTGCATCCCGAGCCGCGGACGCGGCCCCCGCCGCAGGTCAAAGGCGTCGCGCGCTACTTGCCCGCCCCGGTTCCGGAGTACGGCAGCAGGGCCATCTCGCGGGCGTTCTTGATGGCCGCGGCCATCTGGCGCTGCTGCTGGGCGCTGATCCGGGTGACGCGGCGACTGCGGATCTTCCCCCGGTCGGAGATGAACCGCCGCAGCAGATCGGTGTCCTTGTAGTCGATGTACGTGATCCCGGCGGCATCCAGGGGGTTCGGCCGGTTCTTGAGCGGCTTGCGGGGGTTCTGCTGACGTGCCATGAGGCTTCCTCGTGCTAGTTGGGCTGGGTGTGCGGCCGGTGGATACGGGCCAGCGGCCGCGGAGTTACGGGGGTGGGCGGACCGGTCTCAGTGCACCGGGTCGAGAAGCGCGTCGAACGCGGCGGGCAGGCTCTTCCACGCCTCCCGGCCCGACCCGTACTCCTCGTCGGTGAGGAGGCAGGAGTCCAGCAGGCCGGTCAGCCCCTCGCGGTCGAGGCCGGGGGAGACGAAGACCAGGTGCTGGCAGCAGTCGCCGTGCTCGGGGTGCCAGTCCAGTGCGGCGGCCGCCTGCCGGTAGGGCGGCACCATGGACCAGGCCGCGTCCGGGAGCGAGGCGAGCCAGGGCCCGGTGTTCTCCACGCAGAGCGCGCCGCCCGCCGCATCCCAGGAGAGCAGGGTGTCGGGCCGGTCCGCGAGCCAGAACCGGCCCCGGCTGCGGGCCGCGGCGCAGCTCAGGTCCTCCAGCGCGTCGAGCAGGCGCTCGGGGTGGAAGGGCCGGTGCCGCCGCCAGACGAGCGTGCCCACCCCTGCCTCCTCCGCCTCCTGCGGCAGCAGCGCGCAGGCCGGGTGCTGGCCCGCTGCCGCCGCCTCCACGTCGAACCCGGCGAACGCCAGCCGGGCCAACTCCACCGATCCTGCCGTTGCCTGACGTGCCGTCGGGTTCAACTGCCGGATCAGGGCGCGGTCCTCGTCGTCGGCCGCCGGGTTCGGTGCCACGGCCAGGACGGGGCGTACTCCACCTGCCGGGCCCAGGTGTCGCCGATGGTCCGCCGGTCGGCCGGGGCCGCCGCGAGACCGGCCTCGGCCAGATCGTCGCCGTTGGAGAGGCAGGGCAGGACGAGCGTGGGGTCGATCGCCGTGAACACGTTGGTGACCTCGGCCGCGTCGGTGTGCGCGGCGATCACCTCGGCCATGGACTTCGGCTCGACGGAGTCCCAGAGCTCCAGGACGGCGAGCCGGGTCACCCCGTCCCCCGCGAGCCGTTCGAGTTCCGGGACGAGGTCCTCGCGCAGCGCGCAGCAGGCGCATTCGTTCACCAGCGGGGTGTCGCCGGAGGCCAGCTCGCCGCCGGCGTCCCGCAGGGAGCGCCGGACCGTACCCCCGGTGGCCGTCGACAGGTCGTGGTGCAGCGCGACGCTGTGCGGTACGTCCCGCAGCAGCCCTTCCACGACCTCGCCGCGCGCCTCGGAGTGCAGACCGCAGACGATGACGACGGGCAGTTTCGCGCGGCGCCCGCTCACCGGGCCTCACCGCGTCCGTAGCGGCGCTCGAAGCGCTCGACGCGTCCGGCGGTGTCCAGCACGCGGGCGGTGCCCGTGTAGAAGGGGTGGCTCGCGGAGGAGATCTCCACGTCGACCACCGGGTAGGTGTTGCCGTCCTCCCAGGTGACGGTGCGATCGCTGGTCATGGTCGAGCGGGTCAGGAAAGCGAAGTCGGCGGCCTTGTCGCGGAAGACGACGGGGCCGTAGGCGGGGTGGATTCCGGGCTTCATGACGGTGTCCTCGGGTGGGGCTTCAGGGGGTGCGGAGTGTGCGGGGTGCCGGGCGGGCCTCAGCGGTCCTCGCGGAAGTCGACATGGCGGCGGGCCACCGGGTCGTACTTGCGCAGCACCATCCGGTCGGGGTCGTTCCGCCGGTTCTTTCGGGTGACGTAGGTGTAGCCGGTCCCCGCGGTGGAGCGGAGCTTGATGACCGGGCGTACTTCGTTGCGAGCCATGGGCGCTACTATATGGCAATGGTTTCCATTTTCAATAATGGATGCGCCGAAGGAGAGGTAGGTAACTTTCATGTCCGCCCACTGCCAACTGACCGGCTCGAAGCCGGGATTCGGCAACAACATCTCCCACTCGCACCACCGGACATCCCGGCGGTTCGACCCGAATATCCAGTGCAAGCGGTACTGGCTGCCCGGTGAGGGGCGCTCTGTGCGTCTCACGCTGAGCGCCCGGGCGATCAAGACCGTCGACAGCATCGGTATCGAAGCCGCGGTCGCGCGGATCCGTGCGCGGGGGAGAAGGTCTGATGGCGAAGAAGAGCAAGATCGCGCGGAACGACAGCCGACGGGCGACCGTCGAGCGGTACGCGGCCCGCAGGGCCGAGCTGAAGGAGATCATCCGCCGGCCCGGCACCCCGGAGCGTGAGCGTCTCGCCGCCGTGGAGGAGCTGCGGCGGCAGCCGCGTGACGCCAGCGCCACCCGGGTCCGTAACCGGGACAGCGTCGATGGCAGGCCGCGGGGGTATGTGCGCAAGTTCGGCCTGTCCCGGGTCCGGATGCGGGAGCAGGCCCACGCGGGATTCCTGCCCGGAGTGACCAAGTCCTCCTGGTGACACCGGGCTGAACGGACCGGGCGGGACGGGCGGTGGCGCGGCGAGGTCCGCCGGGCCGCCGCTCCCGCCGCCGGTCTCGGCGGGGCGCGGCAGGTTCCGCCGCGCCGCCATCCGGACCTCCGGTCTCAGCGGCCGACCGGGTCCGCGGGCGCCCCGTCCCCGGGGGTCACGAGGGCCAGGTGGCCCCCGTCGTCCAGGGGTGTCGGGACGGTCAGGGTCGAGACCAGCGCCGCCCTGTCCGCGTCGAAGACGTGGACCTCGCCATGGCCACCCCGGCTGACCGCGACCAGGCCCCCACCGGGCGAGGCGGCGACGGCGCGCCGCTGCACGCCGTCCCAGGGGGTTCCGCCGCGCCGGGGCGCACCGGACATGGCGGGCAGGGGCAGTCGCGCGCCGACCTCCGGGCGGGATCCGGCAGTCGGAGGAGCGGTGAGCAGGATCAGCTCGTCGCCGTCCGGGTGGACCCGGGTGAAGGCGATGTGGCGGGCGGTCACCGCGAGCCGGAAGACCAGCCCGGGCCCCAGGCCGAGCCGCCCCGTCTCACCGGTGTCCAGGTGGTGCCACCAGGCGTCGTTCGACCAGTCCGGCCACTGCCCGGGGTCGCCCGGCCCGCCGCGCACGCACGACCAGAGCAGCCGCCGTACGGGATCGAGCCGCAGGTAGTAGCCGCGCCCGCCGGAACGCCCGTCGGCGTACCAGGGCAAGGGGGTCTCGGGGGTCAGGTCGTCCCCCTCCCGCCGTACGCGGTGCACGCCCGAGCCCGCCGCGGCGAACAGCCGCCCGGTGAGCGGGTCGTGGGCGTCGCCGTGCCCGTCGTCGTCCGGCAGGGCGATCCGCCGCACCGGGGCCGCCGGCGGGCAGGAGGGGGCCGACCGCATCAGCTCGCGGTGCCGGTGGACCAGCAGTTCGCCCGGCTCCCGGTGGCGCACCACCACCAGCGGGGACGCGCCGCCGAGGACCGTGACCCCCGGCTCGCCGGTCCGCCCCCGTACGCGTACGGCGACGGCGCCGTCCGGCGCGTCGAGGTCGACGGCCGTCAGCAGCCCGGTCCACGCCTCGTCGTTGCGGCCGAGGCCGGTGGTCACCGCGAGGCGCCGCCCGTCCGGGTCCGCCGCCAGGTGCTCGGCGGGAACCGCGACCGGTATCCGCCGCCGGACCAGCGGCCGCCCGGCGTCAGGTCCGTACGGATCCAGGACCAGCAACTCGCCCGCCCGGTCGTCGACACAGGCGACGAGCCCACCGGGCAGCGCGAGAAAGCCCGCGTGTTCCGCGAGGTGCCGGTGGTTCACCTCTGCCCGCTCCGTGCCGTCCGGGAGGTCGAGCAGGCTGACCCGCCCCGCGACGTGGTCGGAGACCAGCAGGCGCGGCGGCGCGTCGGGAGCGGGGGGCGAGGTGTGGGGCATGGCGAACTCCTGTGGCAGGCAGGGCCGGTGAGGGCGTCGGGGGTGCTGGGGCGCTCCGGAGGCCGGTGGATCCCGGCGGAAGCCCCGCTCACTTTATTGGAAATGATAATCATGTGTAAGGTTTCGGCTTGTGGCGGGGATCGCTCCCGGGGCTCCGCCGCCCGCTCTGCCGCATCCCCGGGACCGCACAGGAACGTTGAGGGACCCGTCGATGCCACGAACCGCGCTGAGAGTCCGCCGCTGGGCCGCGATCGCCGTACTGGGAGGCCTGCTGGCCGGCTGCGGCACCGAGAACGCCGACACCGGGAAACCGGCCGCCGCGGCGGGCGCCGGAGCCCGTACGAGTACGGAGGTGCGGCCCATCGAGGCCGCCACCCGGATCACCGACGCCAGGGGCGTCCAGGTCTCCCTGCCGAAGCCGCCGGAGAAGATCGTCTGCCTGGTCGCCCTCTGCGACGACATCCTCGTCGAGCTGGGCATGACCCCCATCGCCACCAACTCCCAGGTGCTGGCGCACCCGGAGTTCCTGGGCAAGAAGAGGGCGGCGAAGATACCGGTCGTGCCCGGCGGCTTCCTCAGCCCCGAGGTCGAGGCGATCCTCGCCCACCAGCCCGACCTGGTCATCGGCCTGGAGGACACGCACGGCAAGCTGGCGCCCGCGCTGAAGGGCGCCACGACGTTCTGGCCGCTCCAGCCAGGATCCTGGCAGGACAGCGTCGGCTATCTGCGCGACCTCGCCGCACTCACGGGCCGCACCGCACAGGGCGAGAAGGCGGAGAAGACCTTCCGCACCCGGCTGGCGGAGGCGGAGCAGCGGAAGAGCGACAGGACCGCGCTGGTCATCTACGGCAGCGACGAGAACTTCGGTGTGGCCACGCCGGAGACCGACGTGGCGGCCGGACTGTTCCCGAAGATCTCCCACTACCCCTGGAAGAGCCGGGGCGTCGACGGCAGTTACAGCCTGGAGGAGATCCTCGCCCGGGACGTCGACGTCCTGTTCGTGGAGACCCTCTCCTTCGGCGCGCCCGACGGGAAGCTGTCGGACAAGCTGGCGAAGAACCCGCTCTGGTCCCGTATCCCGGCCGTGAAGAAGGGCAAGGTCATCGAGGTCGACTCCGAGGTGTGGGCCAAGGGGCGCGGCACCCGGTCCCTGGGTCTCGTCCTCGACGAGGCGACGGCCGCACTGCGGTGAGGCGTCCGCCCGTGGCGCTGCTCTGCCTGGGCGCGGCGGCCCTGGCGGGCGTGGTCTGCGCGCTCAGCCTCGGCACGCCTTACGTCCCGCCCGTCCGGCTCCCGGCCACGCTGGGGTCCGACGGGCTCGCGGGGCTCGTCGTCACCGAACTGCGGCTGCCCCGCATGGTGCTGGCGCTGGTCGCGGGCGCCTGCCTGGGCGCCGCGGGCCTCGTCCTCCAGGAGGCCCTGCGCAACCCGCTGGCCGTGCCCGAGATGCTGGGGGTCTCCTCCGGGGCCGCCCTCGGCGTCGCCGCACCGCTGGTCCTGTCCCTGGCCGTCCCGCTCGGGCTCCAGCCGTTCCTCGCCCTGGCCGGGGCGGCGCTCGGCGGTCTGCTCACCCTGGTCGCCGCCGGATTCGGGCGAAGCCCCTCGGCGGTCCTGCTGACCGGGGCCGCCGTCGCCGCCGCGCTCCAGGCCGCCCTGCTGGTGCTCATGGTCATGGCCGACCAGCTCGACCTCCAGCTCATCTACCGCTATCTGCTGGGCAGTCTGTCCGCCCGCACCCGGGACGACGTCACCGGCCTGCTGCCCTGGCTCGCCGTGGCCGTCCCGGCGCTGGTCCTGTGCGTGCCGGTGCTCGGTGTGCTGCGGCTCGGCGACGACGACGCCCGCGCGCTGGGCGTACGGGTGGAGAGGGCGCGGGTGGCGGCGCTGGGCATCGCCGTCGTCCTCATCGCCCCCGTCGTCGCGGTCTGCGGGCCGGTGGCCTGGGTCGGGTTCCTCGCCCCGCACCTCGCCCGCCGCCTCCGCCCGGACGGCGGCGCGGCCGGGTGGCTCGTCCGGTCCGCCGTGTGCGGCGCGATCGTCGTGCTCTGCGCCGACCAGCCGGCCCGGCTCGCGCTCGCCCCGGTCGAGACGCCCGTCGGCGCCTGGACGGCCCTGGTCGGCGTGCCGGTCGGGGTCCTCCTGCTGAAACGGGGGAGACGGCCCGCCCGGGACCGGGGGCCCGTGCCCCTGCCCGCCCCGGTGACGCCGCAAAACATCCCCGCTCCCGTACTGCGGAAGGCGGAACGATGACCTTCGTCGACACCGCGCCCGGCCCGGCCCGCCGGGCCCGCCGGGCTCTGCGCGCACCGGCTGTCCGGATCGGCGGCCTGGCGCTGCTCGTCGCCGTCGTCGCCTTCGCCGGACTCTTCGCCGGCCGGGGCGTCACCCCCGAAGGTGTGCGGGCCGTGCTGCTCGGGGCCGACGGCGATCCCACCGCCGAACACATCGTGCTCCAACTCCGCTTGCCCCGGACGCTGGTGGCCCTGGTCGCCGGGGCCTGCCTGGGGGTGGCCGGGCTCGTGCTCCAGTCCGCCCTGCGCAATCCGCTGGCCGGACCCGAGGTCACCGGCGTCACGCCCGGCGCGGTGCTCGGCGCGGTGACCGCGACCGGCCTCGGCCTCGCGGGCTGGGAGTCCCCCACGGCCGTGGTCGTCGCGGCCTGCATCGGCGGCTTCGCCGGGGCGGGACTGCTGTGGCTGCTCGCCGGGCGGGACCGGGGAGACCCGGAGCAGACCGCCGTCTACGGGGTCCTCGTGTCGGCGGTGCTCGCCGGACTCACCGCAGTCGTCCTCCTGGTGGCACCCGGTGAACTCGGCAGCGTCGTCCAGTGGTTGATCGGATCCACCGAAGGCCGGGTCTGGCAGCACTGGAATCTGCTCTGGCCGTGGGCCGCCTTCTGGGGCGCGGCGGCCTGGCTGCTCGCCGGGCCCCTGACCCTGCTGCGCTGCGGCGACGAACAGGCCGCCGCCGCAGGTCTGGCCACCGGCCGGGGCCGGGGAGCGGCGCTCGTGTGCGCGGTGGCGCTGACGGCCGGCGCGGTGTCGGCGGTGGGCGCCCTCGGATTCGTCGGGCTGCTGGTGCCCCATCTGGCGCTCGCCGTCTTCGGAGCCGATCTGCGCGTCACGCTTCCGGGCGCCGCGCTGCTCGGAGCGGCGGTGGTGTGCGGGGCGGACGCCGCGGCCCAACTGCTGTCCCGGCTGCTGGCCACGGTGCTCGACGCGGACCGGCTGACCCTCCCGGTCGGCGCCCTGACCACCTGCGTGGGAGCGGGTCTCCTGATGGTCGTGGCACGGCGACGGGCGGACGAGAGATGAGGGAGAGAGCAAGGGAGAGAACAGTGGAGAAGAGCGCGATGACGAGTGCGACATCGAAAAACCCGTCCGTCGTCCGGGCCGAGGGGCTGGCCTTCGGCTACCCCGGACGTCCGGTGCTGCGCGGGGTGGACCTGAGCATCCGGGCCGGTGAACTGGTCGCGCTGATCGGGCTGAACGGATGCGGCAAGAGCACCTTCCTCAGACTCGCCGCCGGACTGCTCACCCCGAGCGGCGGACGCGTCCTGCTCGACGGCGACGATGTGGCGCGACTGCCCCGCCGCGCCGCCGCCCGGCGCGTGGCACTGCTCCACCAGTCGGCACCTGCCGTACCGGGACTGACCGTACGTCAACTCGTCCGCCAAGGCCGCTATGCCGCCCGCGGGCCACTGGGAATGCTGCGGGAGGGCGACGACGAGGTGACATCCCGGGCGCTCGCGGACGTCGGGGTGACCGCCTGGGCCGACCGGCCCGTGGACGCGCTCTCCGGAGGCGAACGCCAGCGTGTCCGGCTCGCCATGGCGCTGGCCCAGGACGCCCCCGTGCTGTTCCTGGACGAGCCGACCACCTACCTCGATCTGCGGCACCAACTGGAGGTCCTCCAGACGGTCGTACGGCTGCGCGCGGAGCGCCGGCTGACGGTGGTGATGGTGCTGCACGACCTCAACCACGCCGCCCGGTTCGCCGATCGGATCGTCGCGCTCCGGGACGGCCGCATCGCCGCCGACGGGCCCCCGGCCGAGGTGGTCACCCGGCACCTGCTGGCCGAAGTCCTCGGCGTGGACGGCCGGGTGGGGACCGACGAGGAGGGCGGTTGGCCCGTCTGTTACCCAGATCACCCTCTCGATTCGCTTCGGCTATTGCGGAATGAAAATCATATTCATTAGTGTCTGTGCTGCGGCACGCACCAACGCCGCGACCCACACCCATCCGATCTGAATGGAGGCTTCAACTCATGGAGCAGAACAAGGTGTTCAGCCCGATCGCCGACCAGGGCCAGCTCGCCCACCTCTCCGCCACCCACTCGAACGCGCTCGTCGAGAACCCCTTCGACGACGCCGTCGAGGCCGACACCGCGGCCGAGAAGTAAGCGACTCCTGCCGCTGAAGGCAGGTCTCCCGCGTGAGCGGGGGCGGGCCCGCCCGGTGACCACCCGGGCGGGCCCGCCCCGTTCGGCCCCGACCATCCCGTCCCCGTCTTCCCCCTCTCCGTCTTCCCCCTCTCCGACCCGGAGGATTCCGTGACCCGCAGTCGACTCGCTCCCGGCACCGGGATCGTCACCGTTCCCGGCGCCGCCCCCGTGCTCCGGACCTCCGGAGGGGAGTTCCTGCGCATCGACACCGGTGGCGTCACCGGGGAAGCACTGGTGCGCCGGCTTGCGGGCGAGGAGGCACCGGGCGGGGAGCCGTCGGGCGAAGAGCCGCGGACCGCCGAACTCGCCCGGCTCGTCGAAGCGTTCGAGGCCGGTGGACACGCGGTGTCCGCCCCGCCCCGGGCCCCGCTCGCCGGCCGCACGGTCCACGTCCTCGGCGACCCCGTGCTCACCGGTCCTGTGTCGCGCTGCGCCGGGGCGGAAGGGGCCGAGGTCCGTCCGATCGCGCCCGACCAGGTGGTGGAGCTCGTCCGAGCGGCCCCGGACCACGGCCGCCCCGAAGGGCGTTTCGCCGTGGTGTGGTGCCTGGACTCGCCCGTGCCCGAAGGACTCTGGGACACGGCGGACCGGCTGCCGGACCGGCGTATCGCCTGGCTGCGCTGCCACCGCGAGGGCTCCCACAGCTGGATCGAGCCTCTTGCCGCGACCCCGGGGGACGTCACCTCCCGGCATGTCCGCCTCCGTAGACTCGCGGCCACCCCCGCCCATCGCGAACTCGCCGCGTACTGGGCCGGGCATCGCACCCCCGACACCGGTCCCCACCCCACCGAAGCGTCCGCCGCCCTGATCGCCGCGCTGCTCACCGCCGACCTCATCGCCTGGGCCGAAGCCGAAGCCGAAGCCGAAGCCGAAACTGCGGGGGCGGGTGGGACGAGTCGGCAGCCGTCCGGACTCCCGGCCCGCCGTCGGCTGCGCCGGATCGACCTGCGCGATCTCACCTTCACCGAGCACCCCGTGCTTCCCGTCCCGGACGTCGCGCCGCTGCCCGCGCCGGCCCCGGTGGGGACGCGCGCCGGGGACCGCCCGTGAACACCCGTACCGTGTCCCTCCCAGCGCCGGACGGCACTCCGCTCGCCACCGACGTCTGCCTCCCGGACGGGAACCGCCCGCGTCCGGCCGTCCTGATCCGCACCCCGTACGGGCGTGAGGCCCACCGCGCCGAGCTGCGCGGCTGGGCGGCACACGGATTCGCCGCCCTCGCCCAGGACGTACGCGGCCGCCACGGTTCACCGGGGGAGTGGCACCCGTACCAGGACCAGGAGAAGGCGGACGGCGCGGCCTCGGTCGCCTGGGTGCGCGCCCAGGCGTGGAGCAGCGGAGAGGTCGTCGCGGTCGGCGCCTCCTACGCCGCGTACTGCGCCCTCGCCACCGCACTCGACGTCCCCGGCGCGGCCCCTGGCGTGGTGCGAGGCGACGGAATCCCCGACGCCGTCATCGCCGCCGTTCCCGCGCTCGGGCTCACCGAGACCGCGCGTGAGCCGGGCGGCCCGGAGCGGTTGTGGGCCCGGGCCGGCTGGTGGGCGGCCCACGGCGACCGGCGCGACTCCGATCCCGACGCCCTGGAACGCGCCCTGGCCGACGACCCCCGGCTGCTCGAACACCTCCCGGTCGGCCGCCTGGCGGAGCGGCTGGCCACGGGTCTCGGGCGTGAACTGCCGTCCTGGCCCCGGCTCTGGGCCGACCGGAAACGCGGCCGCCTCGTCTCACTCGGCGCCACCGCCCGCCTTCCCCTGCTGGCGGTCGGCGGCACCCGCGACCCCTTCGCCGAGGACACCGTGGCCCTCTGGCGAGGCTGGGGCGGACCGGCGCGTCTGCTGCTCGGACCCTGGGGGCACCGCCTCACCGCCGACCGGACCGTCCCGGCCCGCGCGCGCGTCAACCTCGGTGCGCTGTACGTACGGTGGGCTCACGCCGCACTGGCCGGGCGCCTGGAGCCGACACGGCACGGGCTCATCGCCCTGGGCGACAGCGGCCGTTGGCACACCACCAGGGTGCGCGGCACCCACCGGCCCGAGAGCACTCCCGAGTCGGAGTGCCGCTGGTCCTTCGGCTCGTCCACCGGTCTACGGCTGCTCCACGGAGCCGAGTTCAGCGCCGACCCGGACCGCCCCGTGCGCTCCGACGACCTCGCCGTCCCGGTCGACGGCGACCCCGCCGACCGCTGCCTGCTGCTCTCGCCGCCGCTGCCCCGCCCGCTCGATCTGGCAGGAGCCGCCGTCGCCCGGATCACGGCGACGGCCGACACCCCTTCGGCCGACTGGGCCGTACGCCTGACCGCGCTCGACCCGTCCGGCCGAGCCGATCCGCTCGCCTTCGGCATCGTCCGGCGCACCGGCCCGCCCGGCGAAGCCGCCGACATCACCGTGCCGCTCGGCACCCTCGGGCGCAGGCTGCCCGCCGGGACCCGGCTGCGGGCCGAGATCGCCGGACACCACTTCCCCGCCCACGCCCGCAACCCGCACACCGGCGACGACCCGGTCACCGCCACCCGGCTCGTCGCCTCCCGCCGCACCGTGGACCCCCGGGGCAGCGCCCTCCACCTGCCCGTCGTCGCCCGACGCCGCTACGTCGAGCCCGTACCGGAGATATGCCGTTGACCAGCGTCCTGCCCCTCGAAGCCCTCGTCGACCCCGTCAGCGGGATCATCCGCGCCGTCGCCCCCGTCGAGCACCCCGCCGGTGCTCCGCCCCGCTACACCGCGATGACCGCCGACGTCGCCGACGCCCGCCGCCTCGGCGCCTGGCCCGCCGACCGGGTCTCGCTCGGCACCACCTTCGGCGACCCCCGAGGCGCCTGGATCGCCGCGGTGGCCGAAGCCGTGGAGCGCTACTGCGGCAACCGCCTCCCGCCGCCCGGCCACCCCCAGGAGCCCCGGCGCGCCACCGCCGCCGAGCTGACCGCCGAGGGGGCCCGCCTCTACGGCCCCGGTGCACTGCCGACGTACGCACCCTGGCAGTACGGCCGACCGGGCTTCCCTTACGCCGAACTCACCGCTGACACACCGGCGCTGTGGACCCGGGCCGTCGAGAACGGGGAACCCTGCTGGGCCCCCGTCGCCCTGACCCATCTCAACTGGCGGCAGGGGGAGCTGCGTTCGCTGCCCCGCACCCACCACCTCAACTACGCGGGCATCGCCACCGGGCAGGGTCTCGACGACGCCGTCGAGCGCGGGCTCCTCGAAGTCGTCGAGCGGGACGCGCTGGAGCTGTGGTGGCACCTGGACGGACCCACCCGCGGCATCGACCCGGCGAGCGTCCCCGGTCTCACCGATGACCTGGCCGGCTGCGCGTTGGACGTGCACATCGTCGAGATGCCCTCCGAGTTCGCCCCCTGCGTCGCGGCCCTCGTGCACGATCCCGGGCGCGGTATGTACGCGGCGGGGTTCGCCTGCCGGTTCGACCCGGCGGAAGCGGCCCGCAAGGCCGTCCTGGAGGCCGTGCACACCTGGGTGTTCACACAAGGCACGGTGGATGAGGACGGGTGGGTGTACCGGGCGGTCGAGGCCGGGATGCTCGCCCGCGGCCTCTACCTCGACCACCGGGCCGACCGGCGCTATCTCGACGCCTGCGGGCCCGAGTTCGCCGCCGTCCGGGACCTGGGCGCTCACGTCCAGGTCTGGCTGGACGACCGGATGGCCCCGCTCGCCCGCCGCTTCACCGAGCCCGCCCTGGGCGTCGTCCCGGTCACCGCGATCACTCCCGGCAGCCGCACCGGGCTCGACGCGGCACTCGCCGCCGGGGGCCACCGGGTCATCACCGCGGACCTCACCACGGAGGACGTCGCGGAGACCACGCTGCGCGTCGCCCGGGTCCTGGTCTCCGGACTGATCCCCAACGCCCCGGCCGCCTTCGGCTACTTCGGCTGCCCGCGCTTCCCGGAGGCGGCGCTCGCCCGGGGCTGGCGCACCCGACCGCCCGCACTACCTGAGGACTTCACCCTCGCCCCGCCGCCGCACATGTGATGGAGCGCGCCACCATGCCCGACACGACGGACCGAGCCGCCGCCACCGTTCGCGGGGTGGGCGCCGTCCCGCCCGCCGCACCGGACCTCCTGCGCGCGGCGCTCGCGGACGCCCGGTCGCCGCGTGTTCCGGAGCTTTCCCCGTACGTTCCGGAGCGCCCGTTCCCGTGGAACGCGCCCGCGACGGCGAACGCCCGCGAGCCCGGGGCCGCGATCGACGTGGACCGTGTGCTGCGGCTCTCCCTGGCCGCGCCCGCCGGCCCGCCGGGCCGGCTCCGTCCCGTTCCCTCGGCGGGTGCCCTGCACCCGGTGCGCGCCCATCTGCTGCTCGGCCCGGGGTGTTCGCTGCCGCCCGGACGTTACGCCTACGACCCGCGCACCCACCGCGCCCACCGGCGCGGCCCGGCCCCCGACGGCGTACCCCCGGGCGCCCTCGTCGTCCTCACCGTGGCCGCGTCCCGTACCGTCGCCCACTACGGCCACCGGGCCTGGCCGCTGCTGCTCCTCGACACGGGGCATGCCGCCGCCGCCCTCGCGCTCGCCGGGGCCACCACCGCCGACGTGCTGGTCTCCCTCGACGCGGACGGCCGCCTCCTCGCCGCCGCCGCCGGACTGCCCGAGGCCTCGGACTGGCATGACGTCTGGCCCGGCACCGAGCCGGAACTCCCCCTGGCGGCGGTACGGTTGACGCCCCCGGGCATCCCCGTCGAGGCCGGACCGCCGCTGCGCGCCTGGGCCGCTCTGCCCCGCGCCTCGGCCCCGACGCCGCAACCCGGGGCCGACACCACCCCACCCCGTGAACTCGCCGCGGCGCGGCACCTGTTGCACCACATAGCCGGAGCGCCTGCGCGACCTGACGGCACCTGGCACCCGGCCCACCGCCCCGGAGAACTGACCGACGAGGCCCTGGGGGCCCGCCGGAGCGCCCCGCCCGAGGACCTGAACCGCCCGCTCGACACGGAGCCGCTCGCCAGGATCCTGGCCACCGCCCGGAGCGTGCGGCCGGACGGGCCCGACTGGACGGTGGCCGTGGGCGGTGTCGCCCCGGCCCTGTACACGTCGGCTCCCGGCAGGCCGGGCCTCGACGTCCGCGCCGTGGGCGACGCGCGTCCCACCCTCGCCCACTGGGCCGCGGGCCAGCAGTGGATCGGCTCCGTAGGCGCGCTGCTCCTCGCCCACGGCTGCCCCGAGGACGCCCCGCGGGCCACCGTCCGCAGCAGCCACCTCGTCGCCGGATACGCGATGGGCGTCGCCCAGGCGCACGCCACCGCACGGGGCCTGCGCTCGCGCCCCGTCGGCTCCTGGCAACAGGCCGACCTGGGCGGGGCGCTCGGCGACACCCCTGGACGCGACTGGATCGTGCACGGCCTGGCCCTCGGAGCACCCCCGACGACAGCGGCCACCCCAGCCACAACAGCGGCCACGTCAGCCCCCGCACCAGCCACCCCACCCACGGCATCCGCCGCCCCCGCGGCCCCGCCCGGCGAGGAAGAACGCCCATGATGCTCCACCCCGAACTCCTGCGCGCAGCGCGCACCGCGCGGCGCCCGCTCGGCCTCGCCACCGCCCTGCTCGCGGCGGTCACCGCCACCCACCTCGCCCAGGCCGTCCTCCTCGCCCTCGTGCTCTCCCGGATCGCCCAGGGGGAGACGGCCGCCATCGCCCCGCTGCTCACGGCCGTGATCGCCGTCGTCCTGGTCCGTGCCGCCCTCGGCCGCGCCCAGCGCCTGATCGCCGTCACGGCCGGTGCGACCGTACGGGTGAGGCTGCGCGACACGCTGCTGGAGCGGCTCGGCGCGCTCGGCCCCACCGCGATCACGGGTGCGCGGGCCGGAGCCGTACGGGCCACGCTGGTGGACGGGGTCGAGGGCGTCGACGCGTACATCTCGCGCTATCTGCCCCAACTCCTCATCACCGCCGCCGTACCACCGCTGCTGCTCGTCGCCGTCGCTCTCGTCGAGCCGTACGCGGCTCTCGCCCTCGGGCCCGCCCTGCTGCTCGCCCTCTTCGGGCCGCGCTGGTGGGACCGGCTGCTGGCGCGGCGCGGCAAGGAGCACTGGGACACCTACGAAGCCCTCGCCGCCGACTACCTGGAGGCACTCCAGGGGATGCCGACGCTGCGCAACGCCGGTGCCGTGGGCCGCGTACGGGAACGGCTGGAGCGGCGGTCGGCCGCCCTGCACCGGAGCACCGTCGCCAAACTGCGGGTCTCGCTCGTCGACACCGGCCTCACCGACCTGGCGGTCCAGGGCGGCACGGTCGCCGCCGTCCTCGTGGCGTGCTCGTCCGCGGCCACCGGCCGCACCGCCGCCACCGGCACCTACCTCCTGCTTCTGCTCGCCTCGGAGTGCTTCCGACCCGTCCGCGACCTCTCCCGCGAGTGGCACGCCGGCTACCTCGGCGTGTCGGCGGCCGACGGAATCGCCGCCCTGCGCACCGCCGAGGCCGCCGTCCCGGACCGGGGCACCGTGACCGCCGCCTGGGAGCGTGCGCCGGAAATCCGTTTCGACGACGTGCGGTTCACCCACCCGGGGAGCGCCCGGCCCGCCCTCGACGGCGTGTCCTTCACCGCCGCCGCCGGGCGCACCACCGCCGTCGTCGGCCCGTCCGGCGCGGGGAAGTCGACGGTGCTGAGCCTCCTGCTGCGGCAACGGGACCCGGACGGTGGCCGCGTCACCGTATCCGGGACGGACACCGCCGCGTACACCGTCGCCTCGCTGCGGCGGGGTGTCGCCGTGGTCTCGCAGGAGACGTACCTCTTCCACGCCACGATCGCGGAGAACCTGCGCATCGCCCGCCCGACCGCCACGGACGAAGACCTGCGCACCGCCGCCCGTACTGCCGGGATCGACGAGGAGATCGCCCGGCTCCCCGACGGTTACGCCACCCTCGTCGGCGAACGCGGTGCGACGCTCTCCGGAGGCCAGCGCCAACGGCTCGCCCTGGCCCGGGCGTTGCTGGCCGACGCCCCGGTCCTGATCCTGGACGAGGCCACCAGCGCCGTCGACGAACGCGGCCAGGCGCGCATCGTCCGGGAGCTGGCCGCGGCCGGCCGCGGCCGCACCTGCATCGTCGTCGCCCACCGGCTCGACGCCGTCCGCCACGCCGACCACATCGTCGTCCTCGACGCGGGCCGGGTGGCCGCGGCGGGCGACCACACCACCCTGCTCGCGGGCGGCGGCGTGTACGCCGCGCTCGTCGCGGCCGGACGCACCGCACAGGAGGAGCGCGCCGCATGACCCCGAACCCCCGCGCGACCGAGTCCCCGGACTCGCCCCCGCACACGACCCAGTCTCCGGATCACGCCCCGCCCCCGATCCCACGCTGGACCCAGTCCCCGGACTCGGCCCCGTCCGGCGCCCTGCGCTCGCTCCTCCCCGTCCTCGGCGCGCACCGCTCCACCGTGCTCCGCACCTGCCTGGCCGCCCTCGTCGACCAGGCCGCCCTGGTGGCCCTGGTCACCCTCGCCGCGTACACGGTGGGCACCGCCGTCACCGAGCACCGCCCGCCCGCCCCCGGGGCCGTCGCCGTCCTGATCGGGCTCGTCCTGCTCCGGGCGCTGGCCACCTGGCGCGAGATGGACCTCTCGCACGACCTCGCCTACCGGGTCCTGGCCGAACTGCGCGTCCGGGTCTTCGACGGGCTGGCCCGCAGCGCCCCCGCCCGGATCGCGGGCCGGCGCAGCGGGGACCTCGCGGCCACCGCGCTCGGGGACGTCGAGGCACTGGAGTTCTTCTACGCCCACGCCATCGCCCAACTCCTCGCCTCCGGCGTGGTCTTCGCCGTGTCGGCGGCCGTGCTGGCCGCTCTCGGGCCCTGGCTGCTGCTCGCCGTCGTACCGGCCGCGCTGCTGCTGATCTGGTCGCCGCTGGTCGAAGCGCGCGGGCGGGCCGAACGCGGGCACCGCACCCGCGGCGCGCTCGCCGAACTGTCGTCGGAGACCGTGGAGAGCGTCGACGGACTGCGCGAGCTCCTGATGACGGGGTCGCTGAACCGCAGGCGGGCCCGGCTCCGGTCATCCGGACGGCGGCTCGCCCGCGCCCAGCGCGCCGAGCAGTCGTGGGAGACCGGTGCGGGTGCGGCCCGCGACCTGCTGGTCGTCGCGGCCGTCATCGGGGTCGTGGCGGCCGCCGCCCACGCCGCGTCCGCCGGACGCCTCGACGGGGCGTGGGCCCCGGCCGCCATGGCACTCGCCCTGGGCGCCCTGGCCCCGGTCGCGGAATCGGCGGCCGCGCTCGGCCGGGCGGGTGGCCTGCGCGCCGCAGCGGCCCGGGTCCGGGGCGCCGTGCACGCCCCCGCGGGAGCGCCCGCCGCCACCGACCCCCGACCTGTGCCTCCGGGCCCACTCGGCCTGCGGCTGCGCGGTGTGCGGTTCGGCTACGGGGGAGAGGCCGTGCTGGAGGGCGTCGACCTCACCGTCCGGCCGGGGGAGACCGTGGCCCTCGTCGGAGCGTCCGGGGCCGGCAAGTCGACCTGCGCCCACCTCCTGGCCCGCTACTGGGACCCGGCCGAAGGGGCCGTTGAACTCGTGCCCGTCGGCCCGGCCCACCCCGTCGACCTCAGGGATCTGGCCGAGGACGACCTGCGCGCCGCCGTGTCCGTGGTGGGACAGGAGGCCCCGCTCTTCCACGGCACGCTCGCCGAGAACCTCCGCCTCGGCGCTCCGGACGCCACGGCGGACGAGCTGGACGCGGTCACGCGGATCTGCGGTGTCGACACCGTCGCCGGCGCCCTGCCCTGCGGTCTTGACACCCCGGTCGGCGAGCGCGGCGCCACCCTCTCCGGTGGCCAGCGCGCCCGGGTGGCCCTGGCCCGGGGGCTGCTGAGCGGCCCGCGCGTCCTCGTCCTGGACGAGACGACCGCCCATCTGGACCACCGGGGCGACGCGGAACTGGCCCGGGCGCTCGCGGCCGACTCCGCCACGCGGGCGACCCTGGTGATCGCCCACCGCCCGGCCACCGTCCGCAGGGCCGACCGGATCGCGGTCCTGGACGGCGGGCGCATCGTCGAGGAGGGCACCTGGGACGAGCTGATCCGGGCCGGCGGCCCGCTCACCCGCCTCTTCGCCCACGAGCAGTCGCCGGACGCGGTGCTCAGGAAATCGGCTGCTCCGCCCAGATGATCTTCCCCCGGGGTGTGTAGCGCGTCCCCCACCGGTGGGCGAGCTGCGCGACGAGGAACAGGCCGCGCCCTCCCTCGTCCGTCGTCCTGGCGTGCCGCAGCCGCGGCGAGGTGTTGCTGGCGTCGGACACCTCGCAGGTCAGCGCCGACTGGAACAGCAGCCGCAGCCGCACCGGCCCGGAGGCGTACCGGATCGCGTTCGTCACCAGCTCGCTGACGATCAGCTCCGTCGTCATGGACAGTTCCTCCAGCCCCCACGCCTCCAGCTGGCGGGAGACCTTCGCCCGGGTCTCCCCGACCGCCGCCGGGTCCACGGGGACGTCCCACGACACCAGGTGCTCCGGGCTCAGCACGTGGGTCCGGGCGAGGAGCAGCGCGATGTCGTCCGGCTGCGGCACGGGCAGCAGTTCCTTGACCACCGCAGGACAGAGATCCTCCAGCGGCAGTCCGCCCCGGGACACCTCCCGGCCCAGCCGTCGCATGCCGCTCTCGACGTCCCGGTCGGTCCCCTCGATGAGCCCGTCGGTGTAGAGACCGAGGAGGCTCCCCTCGGGCAGGACCGTCTCCAGCGACTCGAAGGGCAGCCCGCCGAGCCCGAGCGGCGGCCCGGAGGGGAGGTCCGGAAAGCTGACGGCCCCGTCCGGCGTGACGACCACCGGCGGGGGATGGCCCGCCCGCGCCATGGTGCAGGCGCCGTTCGTCGGGTCGTACACGGCGTACAGACAGGTCGCCCCGACCACCGTCGAGCCGCCCCGCTCCGCCGGGCCTCCCGCACGCTCCTCCTCGCTGAGCCGCAGGACGAGATCGTCCAGGCGCGCCAGCAGTTCGTCCGGCGGCAGGTCCATGTCGGCCAGCGTCTGTACGGCGGTACGCAGCCGGCCCATGGTCGCGGCGGCCCCGATGCCGTGCCCGACGACATCGCCGATGACCAGGCCGACCCGGGCGCCGGACAGCGGAATGACGTCGAACCAGTCACCGCCGACCCCGTCCTTCGCGTCCGCCGGGAGGTACGACCACGCCACGTCCACCGCCGTGCCGCCCCGCAGCGTCTGCGGCAGCAGGCTCCGCTGGAGCACCAGGGCCGCGGTGTGCTCCCGGGTGTAGCGGCGGGCGTTGTCCACACACACGGCGGCCCGCGCCACCAGCTCCCGGGCGGGCGCCACGTCGTCCTCGTCGAAGGGCACCGGGTTCTGCGACCGCATGAAGGTGGTCAGCCCCAGCACGGTGTCGCGGGCCCGCATCGGTACGGAGATCAACGAATGCAGCCCGAACTCCCGGATCCGGGCGGCCCGCGCCGGGTGCTCCACCGTCCACCCGTGGCTGTCGGGGTCGAGCACCGGCAGCAGAACGGGGGCGCCCGCCAGCAGGAACTGCGCGTCGTGCGGAGGCGGCACGAAGTCCACCGCGTCCCCGACCCGCACGACCGCCTCCGGGCAGCCCTCGCGCACCGAGCTCATGCCCGCCCGGCGCATGGCGGGCCGCTCGCCCTCGGCGGGTGTGTCCGACCCGGGCCGGTCACCGCCGAACGGGTTCTCCAACAGGTCGACGAAGACGAAGTCCGCGAACCGGGGCACCGCGAAGTCGGCGAGTTCCTGCGCCGTACGCTGTACGTCCAGGGTGGAGCCGATACTCGCCCCGGCCTCGTTGACCAGCGCGAGCAGCCGACGCGCGTTCCACCGGTCGGTGACGTCGCGGACCAGGTAGCCGATGCCGATCCGCCGGTCCTGGGCGTCGGCCAGCGGGAAGAACGAGCTCGCGTACGCCCGTCGGCGGTGCGGATCGGCCCAGCTCCAGCCCAGGTACTCGTAGTCCGTGATCGCCTCGCCCGTCGACAGGACCTGCCGCATCAGCCGCTCGATGGGCGCGGCCAGAGCTGTCGGCAGCACATCGGCGGGCCGCCGCCCCAGACGCTGCTCGCGCGGTACGCCGCCGAACCGCTCCAGGGTGTCGTTGAGCCAGAGATAGCGCAGACCGGGGTCGAGGACGGCCATCCCGACGGGGGACCGGGACATGAAGTCGTCCAGCACGGACCCGCTCATCGTCCAGTGCGGGGTGAGCTCCCGCCCGGACACCAGGAAGGCCTCCCGCCCGGCGATCTGGAACGAGGCGGTGACCCGCACATCGATGTCCAGGGACCGGCCGTCCCGGCCCCGCAGCGGGACCAGCCCGCTCCACGCCGACCCGGTCCGGCAGCGCGCGGCCACCGCGGCCGTCCGCCCGGGGTCCGGCGGACCGGTCAGCAGAAGGGCGGCGGACCGGCCGACCACCTCGGCCGCCGGATACCCGAGCAGGGCCTCGGCCCCGCGGGTCCAGCCGATGACCGTGCCGTCCCCGGCGATCACCGCGGCCGCGTCGTCGGCCATCCGCGCCGGTCCCCGCCCGTCCCCGGAGGGCAGCGGGCCGGGCTCCGCCGGGAAGCCCTCATCGGCGGATGCCATTGCACCTCACCACCCTCTGTAGGTTTCCATGGTCGCGCGTCGCCCCGGACCGCGCCCGGTGCGGCGTGCGCGGGAGGCGCGCGAGCTGTCCCTCGTTCGGCGGCGTGACGCGGCGGGAGGGGCCCGCGTTGGTGGGGTGACAAGCGGTTGCTCGTCCCCCTGCCCCCGCGCTGGACCCGTGTGGGTGGACGGCTCCGGCCCCCGACTGGAGGGCCGGAGCCGTTTCCATGCCCGGGGTCAGTAGCGGAAACAGATCTCGCGCTCCGGCAGCCACGGACCCAGCCACTCGGCGGACGGCAGCGTGACGCACCACCGGCGACCGGGCGGAGTACCGGCCCCGGGCGACGTGGGCGAGGGCGACACGGGCGGGGAGGGCTGGACCGACGGCGGGACGGTCGGCGACGGGCTCGGTTCCGCCGGAGGGGGTGTGGGGGTGGGCGTCGGTGTCGGCGTCGGGCTGGGGGAGGGCTCGGCGGGCGCGGCCATCTCGGTCATCATCGTCCGGAACACCTTCGAGGACCGCGGATTGCTCCCGCACTGCCAGACACCGTGCGGGCAGTAGTCCGTGACCGTCTGGTACAGCGGCTCGTGCCGGTCGATCCACTCCAGCATCCGCCGCATGTACTCGGGGTTGTCGCCGTTGCGGAACAGACCCCACTCCGGGAACGAGATGGGCTTGCCGCGCTCCGCGGCGAAGTCGACGTGCTTCTGGAGCCCGTACGGGTCGGTGATCTGGTCGTCGAAGGTCTCACCGGGAGGCTGGTCGTAGGAGTCCATCCCGATGATGTCGACGACGTCGTCGCCCGGATAGCACTCGGTCCACGGCACCGCGTCCCGCCCCCGGCTCGGGGTGAAGTCGAAGCGGAACTCCTGACCGGGCACCGCGCGCATCGCCGTGACGATCCGCTGCCAGTACGCCTTCCAGGACGTGGGATCGGGACCGCACCGGTGCGTGTAGGTCGTGCCGTTCATCTCCCAGCCGAGCACGATCACGGTGTCGGGGACGCCCAGCTCCACCAGGCGCTCCGCGAGCCGGGTGAAGTGCTGGTCGTAGTCGCCCGCCGCACCCGCCCGGAGCAGGGTGCGCACCTCGTCGTCCCGGACGCGTTCCTCGTTGCGCTCCAGCATCGGTACGTTCAGGACGAACATCCGGTCCGGGTCCGCCCGTCTCCACTCCGCCCAGGTGTCGAGGAAGTCGGGGGAGCCCTCGATGTTCACCCACAGATCGCCCGGCAGGTACGTGTGCCCCACCCGCAGCTCCGCCCCGCCCAGCCAGCGCGAGAACGCGGCCATCCTGCTGACCCCTTCGGGCCCGTAGTCCAGATACGCCCCGTGCGCCGTGCCGCTCCCCGCCCTCGGCCCGCCGGGGGCCGCGCCGTCGACGGAATCGGTGCCCGGAGGCGACTGACCCGCGATGCCGCCACCCGCCAGGAGGCTGAGAGCAAGCGCCGCGATACACGAAACGAAGAGTCGGCGCTTTGCCGGCATTGCTCCTCCTGGCTGTGATGAATTCCGGTCCATTCGGCCCGGTGGGGAGAGCGTTTCATCATCATGCCCCGGAGGCATGCGGAGGGAGTCCATTTATCGTATTCGGCGTTGCGGGCGTGCCGTTCAGGTGAATGTGGGGCCCAACGTGAAGGGCAGCGAGCCGACGCGGTTGTCGAAATTCGAATCGACCAGCCCCGGGTCCCCCAGATCCCGCATGACGGGACGTCGGTCGATCAGCTCCCGGAACAGGGCCGTCATTTCGAGGCGGGCCAGATGCGCGCCCAGGCAGTGGTGCGGACCCCCGCCGCCGTATCCCAGATGGGGATTGGGCGTGCGGGTGATGTCGAAGCGATCCGGATGGGTGAAAACTTCCTCATCGCGATTGGCGGAGGCGTAAATGAGTGCGACTTTCTCACCCGGGAGGAATGTCCGACCGCCCAGTGCGCATTCTTCGGTGACCGTCCTGCGGAACTGGATGATCGGAGTCGAATGCCGCACGATCTCGTCGACCGCCCCGCCGATGTACCGGTCGAAGTCGGACCGCAGCAGTTCCCGCTGCTCCGGATTCCGGTCGAGCAGGAACAGCCCGTGCGCGATGGCGTTGCGCGTGGTCTCCACCCCGGCCACCAGCAGCAGCGAGAAGAAGGCCCCCAACTGCCGACCCGACAGCGCCTCGCCGTCGATGTCCGCACACACGAGCGCCGAGACGAGGTCGTCCCCGGGACGACGGCGGCGCTCCGCGGCGAGCCGCCCCACGACCCACTGCATCCGGGCCAGGGACGCCAGCCCCCGCCCCGGGATCCGGATCCGGGCCCGGCCCCGCCGCTCGACGCCGACATGCTCGGAGGCCTGGTCGATCTGCTCGGCGATCCGCGCCCGGTACGCCGTCGGGATGCCCATCAGGTCGCAGATCACCTCCAGCGGCAGCCGCGAGGCCGCCGACGGAACGAAATCCCGGGGCCGTTCGGCGATCAGCTCGTCCACCAGCCGCCCGGCGAGCCGTCCGACGTTCTCCTCGACGCCCGCCAGCAGCCGCGGCGTGAACCGCCGCGAGATGATCCGGCGCAGCGCCGCGTGCTCGGACCCGTCCATGTTGACCATCGAGTTGCCGAACAGCGCCTTCGCCCAGCCGGCGGGTTCCGGAGTGGTCACCCCGGGTGCGCTGGCGAACACCCCGGGCGTACGGCTCGCGGTCCGCACATCGCCATGGCGCACCAGAGCGTAGAACGGCCTTCCGGCGGTACGCGCGGTACCGGGCCGGGGCGTGAACAGCACCGGCGCGTCCAGCTCCCGCAGCAGCGCGAAGGCCCTGAGCCGCTCGGGGCGCGGCAACCGCCAGAACGCCGGGTCGGCCAGATCGACGTCCGCCGCGCGCTCAACACGGTCCCCGGACGGCTGATACGGAACGGTCATGCCCACCACCTCCACGGTTCGCCAGGCCATGTTCCGGTCCGCCGGCCACCGGAGGCCCCGCGACGCGGCCCGCCACCGCCGATCGCCCCGCACCCTCACGCGTTTGCCGGAACGCGACCGCCGCGTGTGCGCCGTACGCCGCACGCACGAGAACTGTTTCGCCACCGCCTCGTTGTCAACATCGCCATCAGAAGCACCCCGGACGAGTTAACGAGAGGCAGGTCGTCATCTCATGAGCCCCACCCCCGCGAAACCGGGCGGCACCCGCATTCCCTCCCGCCGGACCGTCCTGCGCGGAGCCTTCACCGCCGCCGTGGTCACGGGCACCGCCGGTGCCCTGTTCCCGCTGCTCGACCGTGACCCGGCCGCCACGGCCCGGTCCGCACCGGCGCCCGGGCCCGGTTCCGGATCCCGGGCCGCGGCGGAGGAGTTCGCCGAGATGTACCGGGGCCGGGAGATCCGGGGGACGGCGACCGTCGTCCCCGCGGGCGCCCCGGCCGACGACCGGGTCGCGGTCGCCGCCGAACCGGTCACCGAGATCCGTATCGACGGCAGGCCGCTGCACGTCATGAGGCGGGCGGACGGCACCTATCTGAGCGACGTCCGGCACTACGAGTCGTATCCGACGCTGCTGGAGACGGCCCGTGCCGCCGTCGACGAACTCGGGCCCGCCCGACTCGCACCGCCCGCCGCGCACCACATGTGAACCAGGAGGACCAGCACCGGTGTACACCCGCAAGAACCAGCGCGACCTCACGCGCACCGAGAAGCGCCGGCTCATCGACGCGATCCTGAAACTGAAGCGCTCGGGCCGCTACGACGACTTCGTCGTCATGCACCGGGAGTACTACGTCATGGACACCGAACGCCGGCCGCGCCCGGCGCACATGACGTCCTCGTTCTTCCCTTGGCACCGCCAGTACCTGCTGGAGTTCGAGAAGGCGCTCCAGCGTGTCGACGCGGGTGTCAGCGTCCCCTACTGGGACTGGACCCAGGACAACAGGCCGACCTCCTCGCTCTGGGCGGAGGACTTCCTCGGCGGCAACGGCAGGCCCGGCGACCGCCGGGTCACCACCGGCCCCTTCGCCTACGCGGCGGGCAACTGGAGCGTCGGCAGGGGCGTCACCGACGAGCACTACCTCACCCGCAACTTCGGCAGGCCGGGCAGCGACCCGGTATCCCTGCCCACCAAGAACGACCTGGCGCGGGCCCTCAAGGACCCCGTCTACGACACCGCGCCCTGGAACAGCGTCTGCACCGAGGGCTTCCGCAACCGTGTCGAGGGATGGGGCATCCGGGGCGTGCGCACGGTCGGCCTGCACAACCGGGTCCACCAGTGGGTCGGCGGACCCATGGCCGGCGCGGCCTCCCCCGAGGACCCGGTGTTCTGGCTCCACCACTCCTTCATCGACCTGCTCTGGGACCGCTGGCGCAAGGCCCACCCCAAGTCCGCCTACCGGCCGGGCCGCAAACCCGCCTCACCCGGCCCGGACCGCGACTACGTCTTCGGCCTCGACGACGCGATGCCGCCCTGGCGCGTGACCCCGAGGAAACTCCTCGACCACAGGAAGATCTACCGCTACGTCTGAGGCCGCACGGCGGAACGGCCGGCCCCCTCCGCGGGGAGGGAGCCGGCCGTTCCGGAACTACGGCGGATCAGCGGCCGTAACCGTAGTCGCCGCCCTTGTCGTGGCCGCCGTCGACGTTGGCGCAGGTGTTCCCGAAGGTCGGGTTCAGCAGGCCGATCACGTTGATCGTGTTGCCGCAGACGTTCACCGGGACGTGCACGGGAACCTGGACGGCGTTGCCCGAACCGACGCCGGGGGAACCGGCGGCGAGGCCCTGCGCGCCGGCGTCCGCGGACGCCAGGCCGGCGCCGCCGGCGATCAGGGCGCCGGTGCCGGCCATGACAGCGGCGACCTTCGTCATACGAGACATGGAGAACTCCTTGTAAAGAAGGGGGTTGTGCTGCGGACACGAGGACCGCACCCCCTGACAACGCGAAAGACGCCGGACGGTAACGGATCTGCTCATAGGTGATATCTCCGACGCCGCCGTCCGGCGTACGCCCCGCGCGTCAGCGTCCGATCACCGGTAGCCCCGACAGCCGCTCGTGCCAGTCCCGCGCCGCCGGGAACCTCGCCTTCACGGTCTCGACCGCCCGCTCCCGCACCGCCACCTGCGACTCGCGCAGCCGCAGCAGCGGTTCCAGCCCCGGCCGGGCCAGCAGCAGCCGCTGATTGACCACCGGCACCGGCCCCCAGTGGTTCTTGTAGCTCTCCGCGCCGCGCAGCAGGCTCAGCACCGAACGGCCGCCGTCCGAGGCCTGCTGGGCGACCTCGCGCAACAGCATCGTCGACACGTCGACCCTCTTCTCGCGCAGCGCCGGATCCGCGCCGTACAGATAGCCGCCCGTCAACCGCCCGGACTGCAAGGACAGGTTGGACGCCACCACCTCGCCGTTCAGCCGGAACTCGGTCATGGCCGCCGTACCGTCCCCGACCATCCTCCCCACCGACCGGATCAGATGGTCCGAGAACCGTGCCCGCAGATGCTCGGGGTTGACCGTCCGGCCCTCCCACTGCCGCTCGTGCAGCCGCAGCAGCGTGCCGATCGCGGCGGGGACCCCGTCCTGCGGAATCCGGTGCACCTCGATGCCCAGGGCGTCGACCTTGCGCAGCTTGGACCGCAGCCGCTGGCCCCGCGAGCCCGTCAGCCGCGCCACGCGGTCGTCCAGCGGCTCGGCCGGCAGTTCCATGCACGTCGAGTCCGTGAGCCTGCTCCGGGCCCCCGGCCACCGCCCGAACAGCAACTGCGCCGACGCGTCGGGACGGACCTCCCGCAGGTCCACCACGGTGTGCCGGGCCGCCCGGTCCAGACCGCGCCCCAGCGCCCCCACCGCGTACCCGGCCTCCTCCTGGTCCAGGAGGATGTCGAAGAAGTCGGAGACGGCGCCGCCCATCGGGACGAGCAGCGGCATCGGACGGTGCACCAGCATCAGCGGCGCCGCCCCGATCAGCCGCCCCGCCCGGCGGACCAGCAGCACCCGAAGCCGGCCCTCCTGGCCGTAGGAGATCCACCACGAGTGCAGCCAGGCGTGGCTCTGGAACGGCGTGGGGGTCGCGCAGCGGCGGTGCAGCGCGTCCCACTCGTCGGCGAGCGCGCCGAACTCCCGGAAGTCCCGGCACAGCGTCACGGCCAGGCCGCCCGCCCGGTGCGCCGTCATCGGACGAGCTCCCGCTCGTCCTGGGCGGCACCGGTGTCCCCGGCCGCCGGACCGGGCACCTGGGCCGAGACGCTCCAGCCCTCCCGGCGCGGCCGCACCAGCAGGACGAGACCGCCCAGCAGACCGCCCGCCGCCGCCCCCACGGCGGCGCCCAGCGGCACCGACGGGGAGACCGGCTGGTCCGGTGTCATCGCGTGGGTGAACTTGATCAGCTTGACCCCGGTGTCCTTGGAGACATGACCGCTGCTCACGATGACGGCCTCGATGACCGCGTTGGCGATGTCGGCCGCCTTGTGACGGTCTGACGAGGTGCCCGTCACGGAGATCATCGGCGAGTCGGGGGAGGTCTCCGACGTCACGTGGGACCGCAGTTCGCCCACCGGCTCGCCCGCCGCGCCCTGCGCGTACGAGAGGGTCGCCTCGCTCGTCGTCAGCCGCCCGTACGACTGGGCGTACCCCAGGGCCGCCGTGGGGTCCGTCTCCCCCTCCGCGACCGCCATCGCATAGCTGGTGGCCTCGTACTGCGGGGTGGCGAACGCCCCGTACGAGAGCCCGGACGCGGTGCCGATCAGCACGCTGACGGGCAGGGGCCACCAGTGCGGCAGCCGGGTGAGGGCGGTGCGCAGCCGACGGACGACGACGTGTCGTTGCTGCTCGGGTGAGTCGGTCATGAGAGGGCTCTCCGGTTCGGTGGGGCGGTGTCGAGTGCGTACGCGTACACGTCCATCAGGCGTTCGCTGCTGCGCCGGATGTCGTAGTGGCCGACGGCCCGGGGCGGCGGGCGGCGGTCGGGGGCGGCCTGTATCCGCTGCCGCAGCCGGGCCGTCAGTTCCTCGGGGCTCCCGGCGATCCGGGTCGCCTCCGGGGCGTGGGCGGCGGGCAGGTCGTCGATGGCGGGGCAGGCGTCGTGGAGCACCGGGAGTCCGGCGGCGAGCGCCTCCACGGCGGCCAGCCCGAAGGACTCCTCGCGGGACGTGGAGACGAAGACGTCCAGGGCGCTGAGCAGCGCCGGAACACCCGGGACCGGCCCCTCCCCTTCCTCGTCGCACTCCCCGAGGAACCGGATCCGGTCCACCGCCCCGAGGCGCAGCGCCAGTGCCCGCAGCGCACCGGCCTCGGGCCCGTCGCCGGCCAGCAGCAACCGGGCCTCCGGCAGGGCGGCGACCGCGCGGATCAGCACGTCGAACCGCTTGCCCGGGACCAGCCGGCCGACCCCGCCGACCACGAACGCGTCCTCGGGGATCTCCAGCGCGGCCCGGACCTCCGCCCGCCGCCGCGCGTCGAAGCGGAACCGGTCCGCGTCGATGCCGTTGGGCACCAGCCTGATCCGGTCGGCGGGCACCCCCCAGTCCCGCAGCCGCCCGGCCACGGTGGAGGAGACGGCCACGGTCGCCGCGCCGAGCCGTTCGGTGGAGAGGTAGAGGGCACGGATGGACCGGGTGAGCGGCCGGCCCTCGATCTCGGCCCGCCCCAGGGAGTGTTCGGTCGCCACGGTGGCCCGCGTCCCCGCGAGGCGCGCCGCGATCCTGCCGTACACACAGGCCCGGTAGAGATGCGTGTGGACCAGGTCGTAACGGCCGTCCCGGATCAGCCGGGCGAGCCGTCCGACGGCCGACAGGTCCCGGTTGCCGCGCATCCCGAGGTGCGTCACCCGGATCCCGTCGGACCGCAGTTCCTCGGCCACCGCCCCCGGGTTGGTGAGCGTCACCACGTCGCACTCCACCGGCAGATGGCGCAGCATCAGTCGCAACTGCCGCTCGGCGCCGCCGACCCCCAGCCCGGTGATGACGTGCAGCGCCCTCACCGGGAGCCGCCCGCCCGCACCGGCGCCGCGGTCCGTGAGCCCGCACCGGGATGCGCCACCTGCCGCAGCCCGTGCCGCAGGTCCTTCGCCCACAGCCGCACGCCCCGGTCCGCCTGGCTGATGTGGGTACGGGGCAGGGCGAACCGGCTGAGCAGCGGACCGGGGGCCAGCGCGCACGCGTGGCCGTAACCCGCCGAGCGCGCCGCCTGTGTCACGCGGCGGTCGAGGATGCCGTACGGGTAGCAGAAGCCCTCCGGGAGCGAGCCCGTGAGGTCGCCGATCAGCTCCCGGCTGTCGCGGGTCTCCCGGCGCAGCTCCTCGTCCGACAGTCCGGTCAGGTCCCGGTGGTACAGGCCGTGCGAGCCGACCTCCATGCCCGCGGCGGCGACCCGCCGGACGCCCTCGTGGGTGAGCAGTGGCTTGCGCGGGCCCAGCGGATCCCACTCGTTGACCCCGCCGGGGCGGCCCGGCAGGACGTACACCGTCGCCCGGAAGCCGTGCTTGCGCAGCACCGGCAGCGCCTCGTCGAGGAAGTCCGCGTACCCGTCGTCGAAGGTCAGCCCGACCAGGCCGCGCCGCTGCGACGCCCCCGTGCGCAGCAGCTCCGACACGCCCACCCCCGTGAGCCGCCGGCTGCGCAGCCAGGACAGCTGCTCGTCGAGCCGCGCGGGGGAGACCGTGATGCCGTACGGATCGTCGCTGGGGTCCGTCACCGAGTGGTACGTGAGGATCCACGGCTGACGGCGGGTGTGCGGGCGGAGCCGGGACGAGCGAGCGTCGGCGCGATGTGCCGAGGATTCAGCGGCCATCAAGGAACCTCCGTCGGGTGAGTGCCAGCAGGGAAAGGACCTCGGGGGAGCGCAGGGCGAGGCCGGTCAGGAAGAACACGGCGGGGACGAGGAGACACCCGGCGGCCAGGCTCAGCACCGGGTGGGGGACGAGCGGGGCGCACGCCCAGCCCGTCGCACCCGCCGCCAGCGACGCCCCGGCGAGCCGGCTCAGCGACAGCGCCACGTCCCGGGCCCTGATCGGCACCACCCGGGTGCCGAGGCCCATCAGAAGCAGCAGGGCCGTGGAGCTGATCCCGATCGCGTTGGCGGTCGCGATGCCGTCCACGCCGAAGCGGTACGTCAGCGCGTAACCGGCCCCCATCGTGACCAGCAGCCCGGTCCCCATCGCGAACGCCGGGAACCAGGTGGGCCGCCCGGACGAGAAGAACGGCCTGCTCAGCGCGCCGACCAGGCAGTGCCCCAGCAGACCCAGGGCGTAGACCCGCATGACCTGGGCGGTGGACGCGGTGTCGGCGGAGTCGAACGCGCCGCGCTGGAAGAGAACTTCGACGATCTGGGGCGCGTAGCCGAGGACGACGGCCGTGCCGAGCAGGACCACCATCCCGGCCAGACCGAGATCCCGTTCGACCCGCCGCCGGGCCTTCTCGTGCTCGCCGGCGGCCATGGCCTGCGCGACGACCGGGAAGGTCACCGTGCAGATCATCAGCGACAGCACCATCGGCATCTGCGCGACCTTCTGCGCGTAGTTCAGATGCGAGATCGCCCCGGCGGGCAGGGTGGAGGCGAGGAACCGCTCCACCAGCACCTGGGACTGGCGGCTCACCACGAACACGACCACCGGGGCCAGCACCGCGAACCCCAGCAGCGGAACACTCCGCGCCGCCCGCCGCCTCAGCCGCCCGAACCGGGGCAGCCGTGGCCGGGCGAGCGGCACCAGCTTCAGGAACACGGGCAGTTGGGTCAGGATCATCAGCGCACTGCCCACCGCGACCCCCGCCGCGGCCGCCCGCACCCCCAGACCGCGTGCAGGGCCAGCGTCATCCCGATGATGCCGAGGTTGTACGCGACATACACCCCGGCGGGCGGCAGGAAGCTGCCGTGCGCACGCAGCGCGGCGCTGAAGTAGCCGGTGATCCCGAAAGTGAGGACGGTGACCGCGGTCAGCCGGGTGCAGTCCACCGCGAGACGGGGATCGGCGAGCCCCGGGGCGAGCACGCCCACGACCCAAGGCGCGCCCGCGATGAGCAGCGCCGCGCCGCCGGAGAGCAGCAGGAACAGGCGGGGGAGCGTGGCCGCCACCAGATCCCGTACGGGGTCGGCGCCCGCCTCGGTCCCGCCGGAGGCGCGACGGGTGAGGGCGAGGCTGAACGCCGGGACGAGCAGGAGCGCCATCCCGTCCTCGATCAGCAGCGTCGCCGCCATCTCGGGCACGGTCCAGGCGATCAGGAACGCGTCGCTCGCGTCACTCGCCCCGAAGTAGCGGGCGATGGCCTGGTCCCGCACCAGGCCGAGGACGGCCGCCAGCACGGTCAGCACCGCCGTGCCCGCCGCCGCCCGGGCGAGGAAGGCCCCGAGCCGGGGCGCCTCGCCGCTCGCCGTCTCCGGTGAGCAGGCGGGGGCCGGGGCCCTTCAGGTCCTGACCCCGGGGCCGGCAGCAGCGTGGGGCCCGCCGCGGCGTCCGCCGGACGCGCCTCGGCCTCCGTGCCCGTACCGGACTCGCTCATGCGGCGCTCACCCGGTCCGGCTCGGCCAGCGCCCACCAGGCGGCCAGCCCCAGCACGACACCGCCGAGGACCGTGGTGGGCCCGCCGATGTCCGCGTAAAGGAAGTTGACGCTCTGCCAGATGATCAGGGCGACCGCCGCCAGACCGCAGTCCAGCGCGGCGTTCGCACGCGAGCGGGCGCGCCACAGCCGGCGGATCGCGCCGACCAGGATCGCCGCCCAGCTCCCGACCAGCGCGGTCAGTCCGATGAGGCCCTGCTCGCCGAGGACGAGGAGATACATGTTGTGCGGGGAGAGGAGGGCCTGCCGGCGGAACTGCTGGCCCGCCCCGGCGGTGTCGCTGCCCGAGGAGAGCCCGATCGAGGCGTGCCCGTCCCGGTGGTCGGGGAAGCCCTTGAGACCGACCCCGGCGGCCGGCTGCTCGCGCCACATCGCGCCCGCCGCACTCCACATCGCGTACCGGTCGCTGACGGACCGGTCCGGGGTGCTGGTCACCCGGGTCACGCTGGCGGCCCGGTCCGCGATCATCTCGGAGCCGATGCCGAACCCGCCGACCAGCACCACGCCCGCCGCGCCCAGCACGGCCAGCGAGGTGACCGCCTGCCGCCGACCGCTCAGCGCCAGGGCGACGAGCACCGCGGCGGCCGTGGCGATCCACACGCCCCGGCTGAACGACAGCGTCAGCGGCACGATCAGGACGACGGCGAGGACGGCGGCGCACGGCCGCAGCCAGGCCGGGGCACTCCGGGGCGTGCGCAGGGCGCAGGCCGCCGCCGCGAGCAGCCCGTAGGCGACGACGGTCGCCATCCCCATGACGTCGCTGGGTCCGAAGGTGCCGACCGCCCGGACGTCCTCCCCCATGTACGAGGCCCCGGTCCCGGTGACGTACTGGTGGACGCCCGTGACGCCCTGGACGACCGCGAGGAGGACCAGTGAACCGGCGACGATCCGGAATCCGTACGCGTCCCTGAGCAGCAGGAACACCGCGGCCGGCACCAGGACGAAGACCTGGAGGTACCGCACGAGCCCCGGCAGGGCCGCCGCCGGGTCCGCCGCGGTGACCGTGGCCACCGCGAAGCCCACCGCGGGCAGGCCCAGAACCAGCGCGGCGGTGGCGCTCAGCGGCCGCTGCCGCAGATACAGCAGCCGCCCCACGCACACCAGCACCGCGATCGCGGAGGCCACATCGGCCGGGCCGCCCCCGCCGGACGTCCCGTACGGGAGCGCGGGCAGCAGGACGGTCGCGACCAGCGGCAGCAGCGTCCAACGGCCACGCCAGGCGGCCCAGGAGGAGCGGGCGACGGCGCGCGGCTCGGTCGCCGGAGACGGCACGGGCGGGGTGAGGACAGCGGTCATGATCAGCTGCCTCCGAGCCGGAACAGGGAACCCGCCGTCCGCGCCAGCACGCACGCGTCCTGCCACAGCGACCAGGTCTCGATGTAGTGGTTGTCGAAGCGGGCCCGCTCCTCGATCGAGGTGTCGCCGCGCAATCCGTTCACCTGGGCAAGACCCGTGATGCCCACGGGCATCCGGTGGCGGGCCTGGTAGCCGGGGTGGGCGCGGCTGAACTGCGCCACGAAGAAGGGGCGTTCGGGGCGCGGGCCGACCATGCTCATATCGCCGCGCAGGACGTTCCACAGCTGCGGCAGCTCGTCGAGGGACGTCCGGCGCAGCATGCGGCCGACCCGGCCCAGCCGCCCGTCGGACGCGACGTTCCAGCGGGTGGCCGACTCCTGGACGTCGGCGGGGCGCAGCGTACGGAACTTCAGCAGGACGAAGGGACGGCCGTGCCGCCCGACGCGCTCCTGCCGGAAGATCACACCCGGCCCGTCGGAGAGTCGCACGGCCAGGGCGCAGACCGCCATCACCGGGGCCGCCAGCACCAGCCCGACCGCGGCCAGGACTGCGTCCATCGCCCGCTTCACCCCGTGCCCGAGGGGACGGTCGGTCCCGTCGCGCAACGGCTGGGCGATGAACCCCCAGAGATGGTCGGGCCGGCCGCCCGCCGGGGTTCCCGCGACGGAGCCGGGCCCGGTGATCAGCCACACCCGGCAGCCGTGCCCGGTGAGGAGGGTGAAGAGAGCGGCGCCGTCCGGGGTGGCCTCGGGCGGCGCCGTGAACACCGCGTGCCGCACACTGTTCTGCACCACGGCCCGCCCCACCTCCTGGAGCGAGGCCAGGACCGGCAGCGGCACGGCGTCGGACCCGGTCACCTGCTGCTCGTCCCCGTCAGCCGGAGCGGCGACCAGGCCGACCGGTCGCAGCCCGTACGCCGGGTGGTCGTACAGCGCGGCCGCCACCTGACGGACCGTCGGCCCCTGGCCCACGACCAGCGTGGACTGCGGGCGGCGCACGGCGGCCCGCCGCCTCGCCCGGTGGACCGCCGCGCGCCCGGCGCAGGTCAGCGCGGTCTGCGTACCGGCCCCGTACGCCAGCACCGCCCAGCCGAACCCCTGCTGCGGGGCCCAGGTGTCCAGCACCTCCATCGTCACGTACCACTGGAGGAGGGTGAGACCGAGGAGCGCGGGCAGGTCGGAGAGGACCGAGGGGGACAACCGCATCCGGTACAGGCCGCGCCAGGCGAACAGCAGCACCTGCGCCACCGCCTGGACGGCCATCAGCAGCCAGGGCCACAAGACCGGGACCACCAGGGCGAACGTCACGGCCGGGGCCAGGGCGTCCACGCACAGGAGCGGGACGGGGCGGCCGTACCGGACGGCCCGGCGCTCACCCGGCCGCGTCTGCGCACCGCCGCCGCTTCTTCGGGGCGGATGAACCGTGTGAGCCTGCACGGCTGTTGCCTGGCCGGCTCCGGGAACCGGTGCACTCTCCGTCGTCATCGCTCGGTGCGCTTCCTCGTCGTGGGGCCGGACATGGAGACAAGTTCCTGGTAGAGACCGGCAACCGCCCCCGCGGTCCGTCGGACGTCGAAGGCCGTCCGGGTGTGGCGCAGGGCCCGGCGGGACAATGCCTCGCGCAGATCCGGGTCGGTGAGCAGGGCGGTCAGGGCGGCGGCCAGGGCCGCCGGATCCTCCGGTGGTACGAGACAGTGGTCCTCGTGGCCGGGCGGCAGGCTCTCGCGTGCGCCGTTCACATCGGTGAGGACGACGGCGCGTCCGCAGGCCATCGCCTCCAGCGGGGCCAGGGCCATGCCTTCCCAGCGGGAGGGCAGGGCGAGGACGTCCGCCGCGTGGATCCACGGCCGTACGTCCTCGCAGGCCCCGGTGAACAGCACGCCCGGCGGGGCCGACGCCTCAAGACCCTCCCGGTCGGGCCCGTCGCCCACCAGGACCAGCCGCGCCCCCGGCACCGCCATCCGGCGCCAGGCCCGGAGCAGGACGTCCTGGCCCTTCTGCCGGGTCAGCCGGCCGACGCAGACGACCAGCGGGGCCTCCGCGGCGACCCCCTCCAGTAAGGGCAGGGAGGCGCGGGCCTCCGCCCGGACGGTGTGGCCGCCGGGGCGGAACCGGTCGAGGTCGATGCCGTTGTGGATGACCGACCAGCGGGCGGTGATGCCCGCCTCCTGCCCGGTGCGGCGCTCCGACTCGCTGACGCACAGGATGTGATCGGCCCAGCGCGCGCCGAACCGTTCCCAGCCGAGCGCGAGTTCCGCGGTGCGTCCGCCGACCGCCTCGAACGACCAGGCGTGCGGCTGGAACACCGTGGGGATCCGGCCGCGTACCGCGATCCGGCCCGCGAGGCCCGCCTTGGCGCTGTGGGCGTGCACCACGTGCGGGCGGCTCGCGCGGACGATCCGGCGCGCGGCCGCGATTTCACCGGCCAGCCCGGCCCCGGGGGAACGGGTCGCGGCCCAGCCGTGGACCTCGGCACCCGCGGCCGCCGCCCCGAGGGCCAGCGGGCTCCCCGGGGGACAGGCCACCACGGGACGCAGTCCGGCGCCGGCCTGGGACCGGACGAGATCGGTGACGACCCGGGCCACTCCGCCGTCCACGGGCTGAACCACGTGAAGGACCGTCAATTGTCTTTCTGGAGTACGACGCAAGTGCAGCACGCACGGCTCTCTTCGCTCAATACGGTGAGTAAAGCCGAGGTGCACTTTGGCAGATATGTGGCGAAATGGTGCGCGTGACTCGCTCATACGACCACATGGGGATTGCGTGTCCGGATAGGCCGTCCGGGTGGTCGCGCGGCGGACCGGCGCAGGCCGGGACGGACTTCACGGGCCGGTGGCGAAAGGGCTGTCGGGGGTCCGGCGCGGGGAATGGACCGGATGTTCCGTGCGGCGTCCGCCGGTTATACCGTCATCCTTTTCCGGGAAGGTCCACACCGCCGAACGCCGCACCGGATGGCGCCACCATGCATCGGTGCCGCAGCCGACACGCCTGGAGCGCCCCGGACGGGTGTCCGGGGCGCTCCAGGCGGCAGGCAGGCCGGTGCGGTCAACGCGGCACGGGTGTCAGCCGGTGCGGTCCACGAGATACGGGATCAGTGTGAGGAGATCTTCTCGAGCCCCCACCGCGAGCGGCACCCGGTCCAGGCAGGCGCGGGCCGCGGCCAGGTGTTCGCGCGTCTCGGCGATCGTGGCCGCCCGCCCGCCGGCCTCGTCGATCAGCTCCGCCGCACGCCGCGCCGCCGCGTCGTCGAGCGGCCCGGCGGAGCTGAGCAGCGCGTCGAGACGCCCGGCCGCCGGGTGGTCGGCGGACAGCGCCGCGAGCACCGGGTACGTCTTCTTGAGCCGCCGCAGATCGCTGTGCACGGGCTTACCCGTCACCTGCGGATCGCCCCAGATCCCGAGCAGGTCGTCCACCGCCTGGAACGCCACCCCCACATGCCGCCCCGCCCGGTCCAGCGCCTCGGCGGTGGACGCCGGGGCACCCGCCAGCACCGCGCCCAGGGCGGCCGCGCAGCCGAGCAGGGACCCCGTCTTGTGGGTGGCCATCGCCCGGTATTCGTGCGGCAGGACCGCCCCGGGCCCGGACCACGGCCGGGACTCGAACAGCAGGTCCTGCGCCTGACCGTGCACCAGATCGCTCAGCGCTCCCGCCAGTTGCCGCACCGCCGCGGGACCGCCCGGCCCCGGGGCCTCCGCCAGGGTGGACACGGCCAGCGCGAACAGGGCGTCCCCCGCGAGGACCGCCGGGCCGGTCCCGTACGCCTTCCACAGCGTCGGCCGGCGGCGACGGATCTCGTCGCCGTCCATGATGTCGTCGTGGATCAGCGAGAAGGTGTGGATCAGCTCGACGGCGACCGCGCCGAGCACCGCGTCCTCCCCGCTGCCGCCCGCGGCCTCCGCGCCGAGCACCGCGAGCGCCTGGCGGACCCCTTGCCCTGCGACCCGGGCAGCGGCTCGCCGCCGGTCCCGCGCCAGCCCAGCGAGAAGGCCGCCGTCTCCGCGTGCCAGGGGTGCAGCCGGCCCACCGACTCCACCAGGGCCGGGCGCACCAGCTCGCGACACCGGTCCAGTATCTGCGGCGCGCTCGCCCGGCGGGTCGTGGAGAGCGTCATCGGCGGCCGTCCCCGGCACCGGCCGGCGCGGGTTCCACGCCGAGTTCGGCGTACGCCTTCTCGACCATCTCCCGGGCGTTCAGCAGTCCGATCCGGTCGAGCCTGCCGCGCAGTTCGTCCAGGTCGGCCGCGGTGGCACCGCGGTCCCGGCCGAGCCTGGCCCGCGCCTTCACCAGGCCGAGCGAGGCCAGCGCCTCGCCCCGGGGCTCGTCCATCGCGCGGAACTCGCCGAGCGCCTGATCGTAGACCTCGCGCGCCTCCCCGTACCGCCCGGCGCGGAAGAGCACGTTGGCCCGCATCTTGTGGTTGTACGCCAGGGCGCTGGAGAGGTTCATCTCGCGGCAGGTGACCTCGGCCTCGGTGAGCAGGTCGAGCGCCCGCCCGGTCGCCCCGTCCCGGAGGGAAACGATGTCGGCGATGCCGCGCAGCGCCCAGGCCCGGCCCCGCCGGTCGTCCGCGTCGCCCGCCAGGACCGCTGCCTCCTCGAACATCTCCAGGGCGGTGTCGAGCGAACCGGTGTTGCGGTGGATCTGCGCGATGCCCTCCAGCGCCCAGACGGTGTGCCGGGCCTCACCCCGGGCGCGGGCCTCGGCCAGCAGCTGTTCGTGCAGCGTGGCGACGGTCGCGTAGTCGCCCTGGATCCGGCCGGTCTCGGCGAGTCCGGCCAGTGAGTAGCCGCGGGCGACCACGTCTCCGCCCCGTTTCCCCGCCTCCGCGGCGAGGCCGAGCAGCCGGAACGCGAGGCGCAGCGCACCGCGTTGACGCGCCAGCGTGCCCCCGCTCCACAGCGCCCAGGCCATCGCCCCGGTGTTCCCGGCCGCCCGCGCCGCCCGGTAGCTGGCCTTCCAGGCCCGGTCGGCCTCCGCCACCTGCCCGAGCCTGCGGTGCGCCTCGGCCACGGCGAGGCCGGAGCGCGCCACCTCCTCCTGCGATCCGGAGAGCTCGGCCTGCCTCAAGTGGCGTATTCCCTCGGCCAGTACGTCGGTGAGAGAGGCGTTCACCGACATCTTGGTGAGAGCTCCCTGGTACTCGGGCGCCAGTGCCTTGGTCTGCATGGGTGCCTTCCGCGCGGTGCCGGGCCCGCAACCGGACGACTATACCCTCTGTGTATACATGGGGGGTATAGTCGGCCGGTCGTGCAGGCCCGGATCATGTGGGGGTGGGGCGCCGCTCGTCCTGCGCGGCGAACCGTCCTGTCGTCGATCAAGACGGCAGGTGGATGCGGAGGGTTGCTCGGTCGGCCCAGGTCGTTCCGGGCCGCCCGCCTATGTCCCGTTACGCCCCGCCCTCAGGCTGCGGCCGGGGGCCAGGGCACCTCGGCCAGGAGGGGCAGGATGTGCTCCTCCTCGTAGTCGAGGTGGGCGGTCAGCTCCTCCGACATCCGGGCCAGTTCGGCACGGAAACGGTCCGGTTCCGCGATGGCCACATCGGCCAGCAGGTCCGCGAGCGCCGACTGCACGGCCCCGATGGAGCGGTGCTCCTCCCGCAGCCGGTCGAAGACGTCCCGCAGGTGGGGGTGGTAGCCCTCCATCGTGGGGAGCATGTGCCCGTCCTCGGCCGTGTGGTGGAACTCCAGCGCCTGGCAGAACGCCAGACAGCGCTGCCGGATCTGCAGCCCGAGACCGGGGGCCGGCGGTTCGCCCTCGCCCTCGTGCCCGGCCCGTGCGGCGAAGTGCGCCTCGGTCTCGTCGTGCACATGGCGCAGTTGACCGCGCAGCCAGGTGTGCACCTCCACCAGCTTGTCGGCGAGCGAGGCGACCGGGGGAGCCGCCGCGTCGGGATCGGGGAGCTCCAGCACCACGACCGGCAGCACCCGGTCGGTGGCGTCCTGATACTCCGCGTACCCGGGCGCCTCGGCGACGACCCGGGCGAAGAGTTCGTCGCGCAGGGCCCCTTCGGCGGGTACGGCGAGGGAGTCGAATTCCTCACCGCCCAGCTCGACCCGCACGGTGGGATGGGCCAGGAGGTTGCGGTACCAGTCGGGGTGGAGCGGTGCGCCGAGGTTGGAGGCGACGACGAGGAGTCGGTGCCCGTCGCGGGCATAGCCGAGCGGTGTGGTGTGCGGCTTCCCGGAGCGGGCGCCGGTGGTGGTGAGCAGGAGGAGGTCGGTGCCCTCGAAGGGGCCGCCGACCTGCCCCGCGTTGGCACGGAATTCGGTGATGACGGACTGCTGGAAGGTCTGGGGCATGGGGGTTCTGGGTCTCCCGGAAGGAATGCGGGCAGGCGAAGGCCCGGTGTGTTGCGGAGAAGGCCGGCCGCCGGGTGCGCAGAGGCGGCAGGTCGCCGGGGGCGGAGGAGCCCGAGGCTGGAGCTGCTCAGAGGCAGGGGGCGATGAATGGACTCATGGCGTCATCCCTGGAAGAAGGTGCCGGCTTGACCGCCGGCCGGCCCAGATCTCTTTGGCCGGCGTCACGCTGCACGGACAGCATCAGAACCCGATCCGCTCGTTCCTGTCAACGTGAGGGCGGGCAACGGAAAGGCGGGCAACGGAAAGGCAGGCATACGAAAGGCGGGCAACGCCGGAAAAACGCGTTGCCCGCCTTTCGTATGCCTGCCACGCTTCCGGCCATGCCCACCGAACAACAGACTCTCGCGCCGCCGGCCCGGACCCCTCGTACCCATCCGGTGGAGGCGCTCTTCTCGCACGGCCGCCTGGTCGCGATCCCGCGCAAGGAGGCCCGCCGGGAGCAGCTGCTCGTGCACCTCGCCGACACGCTGTTCGAGCGGGAGCGCTCGTACACCGAGCGCGAGGTGAACGAGGCGCTCCTCACCGTCCACGAGGACTGCTCCGCCCTGCGCCGCTATCTCGTCGTCGCCGGGCTGCTGGTCCGGCCCCCGGACGGCAGCAGCTACCGCCGCGGCCGCTGACCGGCACGGGCGGTCTGCGCAACGTCCGTCCGTGCCGCGTCAGTTGAGGGTGTCGGGGTCCGGTCCGGTGCGCATGCCCCGGTCCAGGGCGGCGACGGCGTCCAGGTCCGCGGCCGACAGCTCGAAGTCGAAGACGTCGATGTTCTGCCGGATCCGCTCGGGCGTCACCGACTTCGGGATCACGATGTTGCCGAGCTGGAGGTGCCAGCGCAGGACCACCTGGGCCGGGGACTTGCCGTGCCGCTGCGCGATGGAGACCAGGGCCTCCTCCTTGAGCAGGGCGCCCTGGGCCAGCGGGCTCCAGGCTTCGGTGGCGATGCCGTGCTCGGCGTGGACGGCGCGCAGCTCGCTCTGCTGAAGGCCCGGGTGCAGCTCGATCTGGTTGACGGCGGGGACGAGCGTGCCCGTCTCCAGCACCCGGCTCAGGTGGGCGGGCTGGAAGTTGGAGACCCCGGCCGCGCGGATCCGGCCGTCGGCGGCCAGCTTCTCCAGGGCGCGCCAGCTCTCGGGGTACAGGTTGTGGGCGGGCGTCGGCCAGTGGATCAGGTAGAGGTCCACGTGGTCGAGGCCGAGCTTGGCCAGGCTCGCGTCGAACGCGGCGAGCGTGGCCTCGTACCCCTGGTCGGCGTTCCACAGCTTGGTCGTGACGAACAGCTCCTCGCGGGGGATCCCGGAAGCGGCCAGCGCCCGGCCCACACCGACCTCGTTGCCGTAGATCGCCGCGGTGTCGATGGACCGGTAGCCGGCCTCCAGTGCGGCGGAGACGGCCGCGGTCGTCTCGTCGTCGGGCACCTGGAAGACGCCGAAGCCGAGCTGGGGGATGGTCACGCCGTTGTTGAGCGTGACGGTGGGGGCGGTGGGGGCGGTGGACATGTGAGGGGCCTTCCGTAGCGCGGTGCGCGCCGACATGAACGGCGCACGACGTTTACTGGCGTCCACAATAGTTGCATACGCGGGCTATGTGCAAACGCGGGCAAGGTGCGAGTGGGGAACCCCGGTCGGCGTCCGGTCCCGCGGGCCTGCCCCCTTCGCCGGACCGGTGCGGTCATGTGCTGGACTGGCGCTTTCGCCCGGATCGGCCAGCACCCCGGATTCAGGAGTTCTTGTGAGCAGTTACCGGCAGCCCGGCGTCGTCCTCACCGACCGCCGCTTCACCGTGCCCCTCGACCACAGCGACCCCGGCGGCGAGCAGATCGAGATCTACGGCCGGGAGGCGGTCGCCGCTTCCCGGGCCGGCGAGGAACTGCCCTGGCTGGTCTATCTGGAGGGCGGCCCCGGCTTCGGCGCACGCCGGTTCGTCGGGACGGAGGCCTGGCTCGGCCGGGCCCTGCGCGAGTTCCGGGTGCTGCTCCTCGACCAGCGGGGGACCGGTCTCTCCACCCCGGCCAACCGGCAGACCCTGCCGCTGCGCGGCGGCCCGCGCGAGCAGGCCGACTACCTCGCCCATTTCCGCTCCGACTCCATCGTCCGCGACTGCGAGCTGATCCGGCCGCAGCTCACCGGCGGGGCGCCCTGGACGGTCCTCGGCCAGTCCTTCGGCGGCTTCTGCGCCGTCCGCTATCTCTCCGCCGCCCCGGAAGGGCTCAAGGAGGTCCTGATCACCGGCGGGCTGCCCTCGCTGGACGCGCACGCGGACGACGTCTACCGGGCCGCGTACCCCCGCATCGAGCGGAAGGTCGCCGCCCACTACGCCCGCTACCCGCAGGACGTCGAGCGCGCCCGCGCGATCGCCGCGTACCTCGCCGAGCACCGGCCCGAGAGCGCCGGACACCGGCTCACCGCCGAGGGCTTCCAGTCGCTCGGCATCCTGCTCGGCACCGGCAGCGGCAGCCACCAGCTCCACTACCTGCTGGAGAACGCGTTCGTCCGCACGCCGCACGGCACCGAACTCTCCGACACCTTCCAGGAGGCGATGCGCACCTCCGCCTCCTTCGCCGGGCATCCGCTCTACGCCCTGTTGCACGAGGCCATCTACGGGCACGGCGAGCGCGCCACGGACTGGGCCGCCGAGCGCGTACGGGGAGAATTCCCGCAGTTCGACGCGGCGACCGCGCTCAAGGGCGACGGCCCCGTCCTCTTCACCGGCGAGACGATCCACCCCTGGCACTTCGACGTCGACCCGGCGCTGCGCCCGCTGCGCGAGACCGCCGAACTCCTCGCGCAGCGCACCGACTGGCCGGTGCTGTACGACCCCGAGCGGCTCGCCGCCAACGAGGTCCCGGTCGCCGCGGCCGTCTACCACGACGACATGTACGTCGACACCGCGGACTCGCTGCGCACGGCGGCGGCGATCCGGGGACTGCGTACCTGGGTGACGAACGAGTACGAGCACGACGGGGTCCGCGCGGGCGGTCCCCGGGTCCTGGACCGGCTGCTGTCCCTGGTGCGCGACGAGGCCTGACCCGCCCTGCCTCCCGGGGCCGGTCGCGGACCGGCCGGCCCCGAGGCGGGCCGCAGCGGACAGGGCCCGCGCCCGGCCGGCTCCGCCGGATCAGCGCTGGAGTTCCTCCAGTGTGGCGTCCAGGTCGCCGGCGGACCGCGGGGCCCGGTTGTGCGGCAGCTTCGAGAGGACCGCCGCCATGCCGCAGGTGTTGCTGAGCGCCGAATAGACCAGGCCCGTGCCGACGCCCGCGGAGAGCCAGCGCGCCGCCGGGAACCGGATGCCCGCCACCAGCCCCGCCACCACCAGCGAGCCCGCCGCGAGCCGCACCTGCCGCTCCATGGCCCACGTGGTGCGCGCGCCCTCGGGGCGGTCCAGGCCGCGGCCGTCACCCTCCCAGGCGGAGGTGCCGCCGGTCAGCGTCACGGCCTCGATGTCCGCGCCCGCGAGGATCTCGCAGGCCCGCGTGGACCGGACCCCGGAGGCGCACACCACCAGCAGCGAACCGCGCGCGGAGGCCGACTTCAGCGCGGGCAGCGCGTCCGGCAGCTTGTCGAGCGGGATGTTCAGGGCGCCGGGGACATGCCCGGCGGCGTACTCGCCCGGAGCCCGTACGTCGACGACGGTGAACTCCTCCAGACGGGCGGCGGCCTGGGCGGGGGAGAGGGAAGCGGGGCTGGGCACGGGGCAGGTCCTTTCGTTCGGCCGGACTCCAGCGTCGCACGCCCGCCGCCGGAGCCGGAGGTAGCCTGCCCGTATGACGCCGCAGCGACTCGAACCCATGCCCGGCGACTGGCAGCGCGCCCTCGCCGTGGTCGCCCACCCCGACGACCTGGAGTACGGGGCGGCCGCCGCCGTGGCCGAGTGGACCGACGGCGGGCGCGAGGTCGTCTATCTCCTCGCCAGCCGCGGCGAGGCCGGGATCGACACCCTGCCGCCCGAGGAGTGCGCACCGGTGCGCGAGCGGGAGCAGCGGGCGAGCGCCGCCGTCGTCGGCGTACGCACCGTGGAGTTCCTGGACCACCGCGACGGCGTGATCGAATACGGCACCGGCCTGCGCCGCGACATCGCCGCGGCCATCCGCCGGCACCGCCCGGAACTGGTCGTCACCCTCAACCACCGGGACACCTGGGGCGGGGTCGCCTGGAACACCCCCGACCACCGTGCGGTCGGGCGCGCCACCCTGGACGCCGTCGCCGACGCGGGCAACCGGTGGATCTTCCCGGAACTCGGCGAGCAGGGGCTCCAGCCGTGGGACGGGGTGCGCTGGACCGCCGTGGCGGGCAGCGACCGGCCCACCCACGCGGTCGACGCGACGGCCGGCCTCGAACGCTCGGTGCGGTCCCTGCTGGAGCACCGTACGTACATCGAGGCGCTGACCCAGGAGGACCCGGAGCGGTACTGCCGGACCTTCCTCACGGGCATGGCCGAGGCCGCCGCCGGGCAGTTCGGCGGCCGGCCCGCGGTCACCTTCGAGGTCTTCGCCCACTGAGCCCGGCGGTTTCGGCCGTATTGACAAACCGGCTTGCCGATTCTGCAATGGCCGGATGAAGGAACACGACCGGGACGATCCGGAACTGGAATCCGTCCTCTCCGGCGTCGGCCCCCGACTGCGCCGGCTGCGCAAGGACCGCGGGGTCACCCTCGCCGCCCTCTCGGCCGCCACCGGCATCTCCGTCTCCACGCTCTCCCGGCTGGAGTCGGGCGGCCGTCGCCCGAGTCTCGAACTGATGCTGCCGATCGCCCGCGCCCACGAGGTGCCGCTCGACGACCTCGTGGGCGCCGCACCGGTCGGCGACCCAAGGGTGCGGGCCAAGCCGATCGTCCAGCACGGCCGGACCATGCTGCCGCTGACCGCCCGGCCGGGCGGCCTCCAGGCGTACAAGCTGATCCAGGAGCCGGGCGGCGGCGGCCCGCCGGAGCAGCGCACGCACGAGGGGTACGAGTGGCTGTTCGTGCTCTCCGGGAAGCTGCGGCTGCTGCTCGCCGAACACGATCTGGTGCTGGAGCCGGGGGAGGCCGCCGAGTTCGACACCCGGCTGCCGCACTGGTTCGGCCCGGCCGAGGACGAGAGGGTGGAGTTCCTCAGCCTCTTCGGCCCGCAGGGCGAGCGCATGCACGTACGGGCGAAGCCCAAGCGCGGCTGAGGCCCGAGGCGTCCCGGGGGCCGGGCCGGGGTGTTCCCAGATGGGCAAGCGACCGCTTAGTATGCGGCGCAGCAGTGGTAATGCCGACCGCTCCGGCGGTTGACGCCGACAGTGTTGTGGAGGCCCCTCATGCAGGCATGGCGAGTGCACCGGAACGGCGAGCCGGGCGAGGTGATGCGGCTGGAGGAGACGGACCGGCCCACGCCCGGCGACGGGCAGGTGCTCGTCGAGGTCCGCGCGGCGAACGTCAACTTCCCCGACGCCCTGCTCTGCCGGGGCCAGTACCAGGTGCGGCCGCCGCTGCCGTTCACCCCGGGCGTCGAGGTGTGCGGCACCACCGAGGACGGGCGGCGGGTCCTCGCCACCCCGGCCCTGCCCCACGGCGGCTTCGCCGACTACGTGGTCGCGGACGAGGCGGCCCTGCTGCCCGCCCCCGACGCCCTGGACGACGCCGAAGCGGCGGCTCTCCACATCGGCTACCAGACCGGCTGGTTCGGCCTGCACCGTCGCGCCCACCTCCAGCCCGGCGAGACCCTCCTCGTCCACGCGGCGGCCGGCGGCGTCGGCAGTGCCGCCATCCAGCTCGGCAAGGCCGCGGGCGCCAAGGTCATCGGCGTTGTCGGCGGCCCCGACAAGGCGGCCGTCGCCCGCGAACTCGGCTGCGACCTGGTCATCGACCGGCGGAGCGAGGACATCGTCGCCGCCGTGAAGGAAGCCACCGGCGGGCGCGGCGCGGACGTGGTCTACGACCCGGTCGGCGGCGACGCGTACGCGAAGTCCACCAAGTGCGTCGCCTTCGAGGGGCGCATCCTCGTCGTCGGCTTCGCCGGCGGCGTCATCCCCACCCCGGCCCTCAATCACGCCCTGGTGAAGAACTACTCGGTCATCGGACTGCACTGGGGCCTCTACAACACCAAGGACCCGGCCGCCGTCCGCGCCTGCCACGAGGAGCTGACCAAGCTCGCCGAACAGGGCATCGTCACCCCCTGATCAGCGAGCGTGTCGCCATGACCGGCGCCGCCGACGCCGTCCAGCGCGTCGCGGACGGCACCAGCACCGGCCGCATCGTCGTCCTGCCCGGAGGCGCCCGATGAGCCCCGCCGTGGACGCCGCCGAGGTCCGCCGCCGCACCCGCGAGCTGCTGGCCGCGCACCCGCCCGCCACCACCGGCCGCACCGACTTCCTGAAGGCCCGCTTCGACGCCGGCCTCGCCTGGGTCCACTACCCGGTGGGCCTCGGCGGGCTCGACGCGCCCCGCTCCCTCCAGCAGGTCGCCGACGCCGAACTCGCCGCCGCCGACGCGCCGGACAACGACCCGCGCCGCATCGGCATCGGCCTCGGCATGGCCGCGCCGACCATCCTCGGCTTCGGCACCGACGAGCAGAAGCGCCGCTTCCTGCGCCCGCTGTGGGTGGGGGAGGAGGTCTGGTGCCAGCTGTTCAGCGAGCCGGGCGCCGGATCCGACCTCGCGGCCCTGGCCACCCGGGCCGTGAGGGACGAGACCGGCGACTGGATCGTCGACGGCCAGAAGGTCTGGACGTCCAGCGCCCACCTGGCCCGCTGGGCCATCCTCATCGCCCGCACCGACCCGGACCTGCCCAAGCACCGGGGCATCAGCTACTTCATCTGCGACATGGCCGACCCCGGAGTCGAGGTCCGGCCGCTGCGCCAGATCACCGGCGAGGCCGAGTTCAACGAGGTCTTCCTCACCGGCGTACGCATCCCCGACAGCCACCGGCTCGGGCCCGTCGGCGAGGGGTGGAAGGTCGCCCAGACCACCCTGATGAACGAGCGCGTCTCCATCGGCGGCTCCCGCATCCCCCGCGAGGGCGGCATGATCGGCCCGGTCGCGAAGACCTGGCGCGAACGCCCCGAGCTGCGCACCCCCGACACCCACCAGCGGCTGCTGACCCTCTGGGTCGAGGCCGAGGTCGCCCGGCTCACCGGCGAACGGCTGCGCCAGCAGCTCGTCGCCGGACAGCCCGGCCCCGAGGGCTCGGGCATGAAGCTCGCCTTCGCCCGCCTCAACCAGGAGATCAGCGGCCTGGAGGTCGAACTCCTGGGCGAAGAGGGCCTGTTGTACAGCGACTGGGCCATGGTCCGCCCGGAGCTGGTCGACTTCACCGGACGGGACGCCGGCTACCGCTATCTGCGCTCCAAGGGCAACTCCATCGAGGGCGGCACCAGCGAGGTGCTGCTGAACATCGTGGCCGAACGTGTCCTCGGGCTGCCCGCCGAACCCCGCAACGACAAGGACGTCGCCTGGAAGGACCTGAGCCGATGACCGCGCCCGCCCAGCCCCCCGCCACCCCCGACCTGCTCTACTCGCAGGACGAGGAGGACCTCCGCTCCGCCGTGCGCGCGCTCCTCGCCGACCGCGCCGACGCGCCGACGGTGATCGCCGCCACCGAGTCCGGCACGCCGTACGACCCGCTGCTGTGGTCCTCGCTGGCCGCCGACATCGGCGCGGCCGGACTCCTCGTCCCCGAGAAGCTCGGCGGCCAGGGCGCCTCCCACCGCGAGGCCGCCGTGGTCCTGGAGGAGCTGGGCCGCAGCGTCGCCCCCGCCCCCTACGTGACCAGCTCCGTCGTGGCCACCGAGACCCTGCTCGCGCTGGGCGGCGCGGACGGACCGGCCGCGGCGCTCCTCGGTGAACTGGCCTCCGGCGCGCGTACGGCCGTGCTCGCCGTGCCCTTCGCGACCGCCCCCGCCGGGGCGGGGCCGGTCCTCGCCGGGCTCGACGGAACGGTCCGGGGCGTCGCCGACGCGGCCGCCGCCGATGTCCTGTTGGTGCCGACCGCCGAGGGGCTGTACGCGGTCGAGTCCTCGGCCCCCGGGGTCGCCGTCCAATCGCTCGTCCCGCTCGACCTGACCCGCCCGCTCGCCGCCGTCACCCTGACCGGGGCGACCGGGACCCTGCTGGCCGACGCGGACGCCGCCGCCACCGCCGTACGGCGCGGACTGCTCGCCGGGGCCGGACTGCTCGCCTCCGAACAGCTCGGGATCGCCGAGTGGTGCCTGACCGAGACCGTCCGCCACACCCGCGAACGCCACCAGTTCAACCGGCCGGTCGGATCGTTCCAGGCGCTCAAGCACCGGATGGCGCAGCTCTGGCTGGAGGTCGTCTCGGCCCGCGCCGCCGCCCGCAACGCCGCCGACGCGCTGGCCACCGGCAGCCCCGACGCCCCGCTCGCCGTCGCGGTGGCCCAGGCGTACTGCTCGGGCGTCGCCGTGCACGCCGCCGAGGAGTGCGTCCAGCTGCACGGCGGGATCGGCATGACCTGGGAGCACCCCGCGCACCTGTACCTCAAGCGGGCCAAGGCCGACTCGATCGCGTACGGCACGGCGGGCGGCCACCGCCGGGCCGTCGGGGAACTGGCGGAACTTCCGGCGCCGTAGCGCCTCCGCCGGATCGGCCCCGGAGGCCCGCCGCGCTGGTCGCGGCGGGCCTCCGGGGCCGTCCGCGTCTCCTCAGCCGGGTTCCTCCGTCGCCTCCTCGGTCACCGGAGGGCGGGTGGCGCTCAGCCAGCGTTCACTGCGGGCGATGTGCGCCGCCGCCGCGCTCGCCGCGGCGGCCGGATCGCGGTTCGCCAGGGCGGCGACGATCGCCCGGTGGTCCTCGTCGCCCGCGCGCTTGAACTCCGGGCCCTCCGGCAGCGCGAACACGCGGTAGTGCCGGGACCGGGACCGGAAGACCGTGAGCAGCGCCTCCATCGAGGGGCTGCCGCCGATGCGGGCGATCTCCGCGTGGAACCGGTGGTCGTAGTCGGCGAACTCCGCCGGGTCCTCACTGGCCCCGATCGTCTCCAGCCAGCCCTGGAGGGTCTCCAGCTCCTTGGGGGTGATCCGGGCGGCGGCCTGGGCCATCACGTGCGACTCCAGCACCCGCCGGATCTCGAAGAGCTCCAACAGGCCGTCCAGGGGCAGCAGTTCGACGGTCAGGGACAGCCGTCCGAGTAGATCCTCCGGCCGCAGCGCAGAGACGTACGTCCCCGATCCGTGCCGCGCCTCGGCCGCCCCCAGCGCCGCCAGCATCCGCACCGCCTCCCGCAGCGATCCCCGGGAGACCCCGAGCTCCGCGCAGAGGTCCGCTTCCGGCGGGAACCGCTGGCCGGCCGCGAGGCGGCCACTGGAGATCATCCGGCGCAGGCCGTGGAACGCCTTGTCGACTGCGGACATCGGGCCCTCTCTCCGTATCGGCCCGGTGTCATGCCGAGCAGGGCGTCAGTTTAGGTGAGTCGTCGTATGTCATCGCAACGTAACCACAAGTCATTGGATAACTTACGCCGAACTCTTGCCCATCGAGCGGGGGAGGGCAGTATTCCGGCCAAGTCATCACACCTCTTCCCATCCATGTCTGATGTCCTGCCGTTTCTGGGAGCTCTGTGCCCACCATCGACCTCGCCCCCGCACCCCGGCCACTGGCCCTTCCCGACGGCCGCCCGGCCGCCGCCGCCTGGTCCCTCGACCCGACGGTCAAGCACCTGAACCACGGATCGTTCGGGGCCGTGCCGCTCGCGGCCCAGCGGGAGCAGGACCGCCAGCGCCGGCTGATGGAGGCGTCACCCGTGCAGTGGTTTCCCGCACTGCCGGCGAAGATCGCCGCCGCGCGGAGCACGCTGGCCGGCTTCCTCGGAGTCGCGGTCGACGACCTCGCCCTCGTCCCCAACGCCAGCGCCGGCGCGAGCGTCGCCTACAACAGCCTTCCGGCCCGCCCCGGCGGGGAGGTGCTGGTCACCGATCACGGCTACGGCGCGGTCACCATGGGGGCCGAACGCCTCGCCCGGCGGTGGGGCGGCACCCTGCGTACGGCACACGTTCCGCTCGACGCCGACGAGGACACCGCGTACGCGTGCGTGACCGCCGCGATCGGTGAGGCGACCGGCCTCGTCGTGATCGACCACATCACCTCGGCGACCGCCCGCTGGATGCCCGTCGGGCGCATCGCCGCCGCAGCGCGCCGCCGAGGCGTTCCGGTCCTCGTGGACGGTGCCCATGTGCCCGGACTCGCGGCCGACCCTCTCGCGGGCGTCGACTGCGACATCTGGGTCGGCAACCTGCACAAGTTCGGCTGCGCCCCCGGGGCACGGCAGCGCTGGTCGCGCGTACCGCCCTGCGCGACAGCCTCTTCCCCCTCATCGACTCCTGGGGCGCCCGCGACCCGTTCCCCCACCGGTTCGACACCCAGGGCACCGTGGACGCCACCAGCTATCTCGCGGCCTCCACCGCGCTCGACTTCGTGGGCGACACCTGGGGCTGGCAGACCGCCCGCACCTACATGGCGGAGCTGGCGGACTACGCGGAGCGGATCGTGGCCGACGCGTTCTCCCAACTCACCGGCGAGGACTGCCGTGTGGACGTCGGTATGCCGGTCGGCGCCCTGCGGCTCGTACGCCTTCCCGCCCCGCTCGCCGCCACCCACCCCGAGGCCGACGCGCTCCGCGACCGCGTGATGCGGGAGCTGGGTGTGGCGGCCGCGTTCACCAGCTTCGGCGGCGTCGGCTACCTGCGCCTGTCGACGCACGTGTACAACACGCCCGCCGACTTCGAGTACTTCGCCGAGCACTGCGTTCCCACGCTCGGCGCCTGGTCCCGCAACGACTCCCACGGAGGACATCGATGAAACGCAGGAACACGGTCGTCGCTCTGGGCCTGGCCCTCGGACTGACGGCGACGGGCTGCTCCGCCATGGGCGGCGGATCCGCCGACGGAACGGTCACCCTGAACATGGTCGAGAGCCTGACCAACCCCGCGCGCACGGAACTGCTGCAGCGGCTCATCGGCGACTTCGAGAAGCAGAACCCGAAGATCAAGGTGAACCTGGTCTCGCCGCCGACCGCGCAGGCCGACCAGAAGATCCAGCAGATGCTGCAGTCCGGCAGTGGCGTCGACACCGTGGAGGTCAGGGACATCACGGTCGGCCCCTGGTCGAACAACAAGTGGCTCCACGACATGGGCCCGGACCTCAAGGGCTGGTCCGGCTGGTCACAGCTCACCGAGAACGCCGCCGCTGCCGCCAAGGACGAAGAGGGCCGCACGTACTTCGTGCCGTACGGCTTCTACGGGCTCAGCCTCTTCTACCGGAAGGACCTCATAGCCGAGGCCGGGTACGACAAGCCGCCCGGCACCTGGGACGAACTCCTCCAGCAGGCGAGCGCCGTCCAGGACAAGGCCGAGCGGCGCTACGGCTACGCCTTCCGCGGCGGGCCCAACGCCGTCAGCAACGTCACCGCGGTCATCGAGGCGTACGTCGCCGACCGCATCGACCCCGCCGACGGCTACCGGCTGACCGACGGCAGCACGATCTTCTCCGCGCCGGAGGCGGCCGAGGCGCTCAAGACGTACATCGAGATCTTCAAGAAGGCCGCGCCCCCGTCCTCCGTGGCCTGGGGCTACCCCGAGATGGTCGAGGGCTTCTCCAACGGGTCCACCGCGTTCCTGCTCCAGGACCCCGAGGTGATCGCCACCCTGCGGAAGTCCAAGGCGATCAAGGAGGAGCAGTGGACCACCGCCCCGCTGCTCGCCGGCCCGGGCGGAAAGGCCGTACAGCCGCTGGCGACCGCGGGCTGGGGCGTGGCCAAGGGGAGCAAGCACAAGGCGCAGGCCGTGAAGCTGGTGGAGTTCCTGTCGGAGGGCGAGGCGTCCACCACGTTCGCCCAGGAGAACAGCCTCGTCCCGATCCTGAAGGAGGCGGCGGAGGACTCCTTCTACAAGACCGGCCCCTGGGCCAGCTACGTCACGATGAACGAGAACCCGGACCGGTATCTCACCGCCACCCAGCCCCGGGGCGTGCCGTGGTTCACCGAGTGGACGCAGAAGGCCGACGCGGACGTCCAGCGCGTGCTCCTCGGCAAGATGACGCAGGAGCAGCTCCTCGCCGACTGGGACGCGTACTGGACCGCGAAGCGGAAGAGCGAGAAGAGCTGACATGCGCGCAGGTACGGCTCCACCGGCCCCCGAGAAGGTCCGGCCACGCTCCGGGGGCCCGCGCCGGGCGCAGCCGGCGGACGGCGGGCGGCGCAAGCGGGAGTTCACGACGCGCAGAGGGCTGACCATCGCGGCGTTCATGATGCCCGCGGCTCTCTTCGTGGCGTTCTTCACCTACTACCCGATGGTCGCTGGCAGCCAGATGGCCTTCCGCCACTGGAACCTCTCCGACCTCACCGACACGTCCTTCGTCGGATTCGGCAATTTCAAGGCCGTCTTCGGCGATCCGCTGTGGGGCACCGTACTGAGCAACACCGCCCTCTGGGTGGTCGCCTCGATCGTGCCCCAGCTGGTCATCGGCTTCGCGCTGGCCCTGTGGCTGCGACGCCGCTTCCGCTTCCGCGGCCTCTACCAGGCGCTGATCTTCTTCCCCTGGGCGATCTCCGGCTTCCTGATCGGGATCCTGTTCCGCTGGATGTTCAACAGCGAGTTCGGCGTCGTCAACGACCTGCTGATGAAGGCGTCCCTGATCGACGAACCGGTGGCCTGGCTGGCCGACCCGAAGACGGCCATGGTCGCGATCATCGTCGCCAACATCTGGTACGGGGTGACCTTCTTCGCGATCATGATCCTCGCGGCGCTGCAGTCGATCCCCGACGAGATCTACGAAGCCGCCGCGCTCGACGGCGCCGGAAAGGTGCGCACCCTCTTTCAGATCACCATCCCCTACATCCGGGCGACGCTGGCCCTCACGGTGCTGCTGCGGGTGATCTGGATCTTCAACTTCCCGGACATCATCTTCGGCACCACGGGCGGCGGTCCGAACAACGAGACGCACATCGTCACCACCTGGATGATCACGATCATGCAGCAGGGCGACTACGGCAGGGCGTCCGCCCTCGGGCTGCTGATCGTCGCCGGGCTCCTGCTGTTCTCCGTCTTCTACCTCACGGCCACCAAAGAGAAGGGGGTGCGGCGGTGAACACCCGCGAGTCCCGGGCCGGCAGGACCGCGAGGATCGGCTTCCTCACGCTCTGGCTGATCTTCACGATCTTCCCGCTGTACTGGATCACCATCACGTCCTTCAAACCCGCCGGGGACATCTTCACCTTCCCCCTCGCGTACTGGCCCGAGGACTTCTCCCTGGAGAACTACTCCGGCCTGTTCGGCGCGTCCCAGTTCGGCACCTACCTCCTCAACAGCCTGATCGTCTCGGCGGTGGCCGGGACCGTGGCGACCGTCATCTCGATGCTCTCGGCCTACGTGCTGGCCCGGTTCGAGTTCCGGACCAAGACCGCGCTGCTGATGGCGGCCCTGGTCACCCAGATGATCCCCAGCTTCATCGCGCTGGGGCCGCTGTACCTGCTGATGACCGACCTGAGGCTCGTCGACAACCGGCTCGGACTCGTCCTCGTCTACATCGCGGTCTGCATCCCCTTCTGCACGGTCATGCTCCGCGGGTTCTTCGCGAACATCCCGGACACCCTGGAGGAGGCGGCCATGATCGACGGCTGCTCACGGCTCGGCGCACTGTTCCGGGTGCTCCTGCCCGTGATGAAGCCGGGCATCGTGGCGGCCTTCATCTTCAACTTCGTCAACTGCTGGAACGAGCTGTTCCTGTCCGTCACGCTGATGAACAGCGACGACAACAAGACCGTGCCGACCGCTCTCAACGGCTTCATCTCCAGCTTCAACATCGACTGGGGTTCGATGTCCGCCGCCGCAGTCCTGACGATCCTCCCGACCATGGTGCTGTTCGCCTTCGCCAGCCGGCACATCGTGCAGGGCCTCACCGCGGGTGCGGTCAAGGGATGACCCCGGTCAGGGCCGCAACCACGCACACCGGTCGAAGACGTGCGGCGGAGCGTGCTGTTTAATTGCGTACTGCTCGCAATTACAGTCGATCTTGAACAGGGATGTGCAGAGTATGACGGCCCGATCGATACGGGTGGCGGTCGCCGCCACACTGGCGACCGCCCTGTCCCTGACCGCGGCGGCCTGCTCGAACCCGGACAGCGCCAAGAGCGGATCCGGGTCCGGCTCCACCTCGGCCGTCGTCGGCATCGCCTACGAGCCCGACAGCCTGAGCCCGCTGCTCGGCTACGGCAAGGACGGCAACTCCAAGATCTTCGACGGGCTGCTCGCCCTGGACGCGGACATGAAGCTCCGCCCCGCCCTCGCCGCCGAACTTCCCGAGGTCAGCGCCGACGGCCTGACGTACACGTACAAGCTGCGCCAGGGCGTGAAGTTCAGCGACGGCAAGGCCTTCGGTGCCAAGGACGTCGTCTTCACCTACCGCACCATCCTCGACGAGAAGACCAACAACCCCTCCCGCACCGAGCTGGACGCCGTCAAGGACGTCACGGCGAAGGGCGAGGACACGGTCGTCTTCACGCTCAAGTACCCCTACGCGCCGTTCGCCCAGCGCACCGTCCTGCCCATCGCCCCCGAGCACATCGCGGGCAAGCAGGACGTCAACACCGGGGCCTTCACCACCAAGCCGGTCGGCACCGGGCCCTACGTCCTCACCAAGTGGTCCAAGGGCGAGAAGCTCAGCTTCACCGCCAACCCCGACTACTGGGGCGGCGCACCCGAGGTGAAGAAGTTCACCATGGCGATCATCAAGGACGACGACGTGCGCGCCACCCGGCTGCGCTCCGGCGACCTCGACGGCGCGATCCTGCCGCCCAACCTCGCCAAGGGCTTCGCCGACGACCAGGGCAAGAAGACCTACGCGGCGGACAGCTACGACTACCGCACGGTGACGCTCCCCACGAACAACAAGGTCGCGGGCGACACCGCCGTGCGCCGCGCCCTCGATGTGGCGGTCGACCGGCAGGCGATGGTCGACGCCATCCTCAACGGCAGCGGCAAGCCCGCCTATGGCCCGGTCCCCACCGACAGCGAGTGGTTCACGAAGGGCACCGAGCGGGGGCACGACCTCGCCGCGGCGAAGAAGATCCTGGACGAGGCCGGATGGAAGCCCGGCAAGGACGGCGTCCGCGTCAAGGACGGGGTGCGTGCCACCTTCCCCCTCTGGTACCTGAGCGGGGACAAGCTCCGCCAGGAGCACGCCCTCGCCTACGCCTCCGACGCCAAGAAGGCGGGCATCGACATCCGCACCGAGGCCGGGACCTGGGAGGTCATCGAGCCCCGCATGAAGCAGGACGCCGTGCTCGCGGGCGGCGGCTCCCCCGCCGACCCCGACTTCGACCAGTACACCCTGCTGAAGTCCTCCCTCGCGGGCGACGGCTTCAACAACATGGCCTGGTACGACAACAAGGCCGTCGACGCCGCGATCGAGGCCGGGCGCAGGAGCGGGGACAAGGCCGAGCGGAAGAAGGCGTACGACACCGTCCAGCGTGAGCTGGTGAAGAACCCGGGCTACACCTTCCTCACCCACATCGACCACCTCTATGTCGTCGACGACCGCTTCGGCCCCCTCACCACCCAGGTCGAGCCGCACGACCACGGGCTGGCCTCCGGCCCCTGGTGGAACGTCGAGAAGTGGTCCACCAAGAGCGCCGGGGGCTCGGCGAAGTGAGCCGAAGCCTCCCCTGGGGGCCGATGGCGCGGATGGCGGGACGGCGGGCCCTGTTCGCCGTCCCCGTCCTCGGCGTCGTCACCTTCGGCGTCTTCGCCGTCGCCGCCGCGTCCCCCTTCGACCCGGTCAAGGCGTACGCGGGCACCGCCGGGCTCACCGCGTCGCAGGAGAACCTCGACCAGCTGCGGGCCAACCTCGGCGTCGACCAGCCGCTCGTCTCCCGCTGGTGGGACTGGCTGACCTCCGCCCTCCAGGGCGACTTCGGCGACTCCAGTGTGATGCGCCAGCCCGTCGCCGACGTCATCGCGGAGCGCATGGGCTGGTCCGTCCTGCTCGCCGCCACCGCCTTCCTCGTCGCGATCCTCCTCGGCACCGGACTCGGCGTCCTCGCCGCCCGCCGGCCCGGCGGCTGGCTCGACCGGTGCGTCAGCTCCGTCGCGTACACCCTGGAAGCCGCCCCCGCCTTCTGGCTCGGGCTGCTCGCCATCTGGTTCTTCGCCCTGAAGCTCGACGTCCTGCCGGCCGGCGGGCTCACCGACGCCTCCAGTGACGTCGTCACCTTCGGCCAGGTCGCCTCCCACCTCGTGCTGCCCGCGGCGGTCCTCGGCATCTCCCAGCTGCCGTGGTTCTTCCTCTACGTACGCCAAGGGGTCGCCGACGCGCTGGCCGAGGACCCGGTCCGCGGCGCCCGCGCCCGGGGACTGAGCGAACGCACGGTGCTCCTCGGCCACGCCCTGCGCTCCGGGATGCTGCCGATGCTCACCCTCATCGGCTCCCGCGTCCCCGAACTCATCACCGGCGCGCTGCTCGTCGAGACGGTCTTCAGCTGGCCCGGCATCGCCGCCGCCACCGTTCAGGCCGCCACCTCGGTGGACTTCTCCCTGCTCGCCGCGCTCACGGTGCTCGCCACCGCCGCCGTCCTGCTCGGCAACCTGCTCTCCGACCTCCTCTACGGACTCGCCGACCCCCGGGTGGCCTTCGATGGCTGAGACCGCACTCGCCCAGCCCGGGCGCACCACCCGCCGCGTCCGGGTCGTCACCTCGGCGGTGATCGTCACCGCCGTCGCGCTCGCCGTCCTCGTCGTCCCGCCGCTGGCCCAGCTCGACCAGCAGGCCGTCGACCTGGCCAACAAACTCGACCCGCCGTCCCTCGCCCACCCGTTCGGCACCGACGACGTCGGCCGCGACCTCCTGCTGCGCTGCGTCTACGGGCTGCGCGTCTCCCTGCTCGTCGGCCTGGTCGCCGCCCTCACCGCCACCGTCATCGGCACCGCGATCGGCGCGCTCGCCGGGGCGTTCGGCGGCTGGACCGACCGGGTCGTGATGCGCGTGGTGGACGCCCTGTCCTCCATCCCGCACCTGCTGCTCGGCATCTTCATCGTCGCGATGTTCCGGCCCGGCGTCTGGCCGGTGATCGTCTCGGTCGCCCTGACGCACTGGATCTCCACCGCCCGGATCGTCCGCTCCGAGGTGCTCTCGCTGCGCTCGCGCCCCTTCATCGACGCGGCCGTCTCCGGCGGCGCCTCCCGCACCCGGGTCATCGTCCGCCACCTGCTGCCCGGCGTGCTGCCGCAGGCGGGCCTCGCGGCGGTGCTGATGGTGCCGCACGCCATGTGGCACGAGTCCGCGCTGTCCTTCCTCGGGCTCGGGCTCCCGGCCCATCAGGCGAGCCTCGGCAACCTCGTCCAGTCCGCGCGCGGTTCGCTGCTCGCGGGGGACTGGTGGCCGACCCTCTTCCCCGGCCTCTTCCTGATCATCCCGACCCTCGCGCTCGCCGGACTCGCCGGAGCCTGGCGCGACCGGATCAACCCGCGCCGGAAATCGGAGCTGATGCTGTGACCGCCGAGCCCGCTGTCCTGGACGTCCGGGACCTCTCCGTCCGCTTCCGGATGCGCGGCGGCCGGGACATCGCCGCCGTCACCGACGCCCGCTTCTCCGTCGCACCGGGGGAGTGCCTCGCCCTGGTCGGCGAGAGCGGCTGCGGCAAGTCCGTCCTGGCCTCCGCCCTGCTCGGCCTGCTGCCCGCCAACGCGCGGACCACCGGCAGCGCGCTGCTCGGCGGGGACACGGACCTGCTCGCCGTCGGCGAACGCACCCTCGCCCGTACCGTACGGGGCCGGCGCATCGGCCTCGTACCGCAGAGCCCCGCCGCCCACCTCACCCCGGTGCGTACCGTCCGGGCCCAGTTGGAGGAGAGCCTGCGCGAGCTGACCGGGGTGCGGGGCGGTGAGCTGCCCCAGGCCGCCGTGGCGGCCGCCGCCCGCGCCTCGTTCCCCGAGGGCCACCTCGACCGCTACCCGCACGAGCTCTCCGGCGGCCTCGCCCAGCGCGCGGCGACCGCCCTCGCCCTGATCGGCGACGCCCCGCTGCTGCTCGCCGACGAACCGACCACCGGACTCGACCGGGACCTGGTCGAGCGGACCGTGGACGAACTGCGCCGCCACACCGACGAGGGCCGGGCGCTGCTGATCATCACCCACGACCTGGCCGCCGCCGAACGCATCGCCGACCGGGTCGCCGTGATGTACGCGGGCCGGATCGTCGAGATCGCGGACGCGGAGGCCTTCTTCGGCGCACCCGGACCCCGCCACCCGTACGCCAAGGGCCTGCTGGACGCCCTGCCCGAGCGGGAGTTCACCCCGATCCCCGGGATGCCGCCGGAGCTGGGGGCACTGCCCGAGGGATGTGCCTTCGCCGACCGCTGCGCGTACGCCGACGCCCGCTGCACCGGCGAACGCCCGGCCTTCGCGGCGGGCCTGGCCTGCCACCACGCGCCGACCGGCCGGGCACACTCCCCGACGAAGGAGTCCGCCGATGCTTGAGCTGATCCGGATCACCGCCGGCTACGACCGCCGTGACCCCGTCGTCCGCGATGTGTCCCTGCACGTCGGAGCGGGCGAGGCGGTCGGGCTGCTGGGCCCCAGCGGCTGCGGCAAGTCCACCCTGGCGAAGGTCGCCGCCCTCCTGCACCGCCCGGACGCCGGAACCATGACCCTCGACGGCACGGTGATACGCGGCTGGCGGCACAGCGCCCCGCGCGCGCGGCGCACCGCCGTCGGCGTGGTCTTCCAGCAGCCCCGGCTCTCCGCCGACCCCCGCCTCAGCCTGCGCGAGCTGATCGCCCAGCCGCTGCGGTCCACCGGTCGTCGTCGGGAGGTCCCCGAACGGGTCGCGGAACTGGCCCGGTCGGTCGGCCTCTCCGACGAGCTGCTGGAGCGCCGCCCGCACGCGGTCAGCGACGGCCAGCTCCAGCGGGCCTGCCTGGCCCGGGCCCTGGTGCTGGAACCCCGGCTGCTGATCTGCGACGAGATGACCGCGATGCTCGACGCGTCCACCACGGCCGCCCTGGTCGCCGTCGTCGAGCGCTATCGCGCCGCGTCCGGGGCGGCCCTGCTGGCCGTGGGCCACGACCGGGTGCTGCTGGAGCGCTGGTGCGACCGTACGGTCCGCTGGGACGAGCGCGACACCGAGAAGGCGCCGGCCGGGCCCGTCACAGCTGGTGGCGGACTCCGGCCTCCTGCTGCGCCTCGGTGAGCTGCTCGCGGAGATCGCCCTCGATGGACTCGCGGGCCTTGCCGCGGCGGAAGAGGGGAAGCACGGTGCGCTGCTTGCTGTCCTCGACGAGCAGCGCCAGCCCGCCGTAGAGCGCGAAGACCCCGATGCCGAGACCGGTCCAGCCCGCCGCCGTCTGGAAGAAGGTGCCCAGATCCGCCTCGTACAGGCCCGTGAGGGCGAAGCGCACCGCGGTGAGGGTGAGGAGGACGGCGAACAGGGGCTTGGACTGCACGGCCGCCCCGGCGAGTGCGAGCACGAACGGGACGAGCGCCAGGAGGAAGACGGCCTGGGCCACCACCGGCTTGCCGGGCGGTGAGTCGAGGGAGGTCACGCTCGTGCCCGCCCAGGCGGCGCCGAGCAGCAGCAGCGCCGTGCCCGCCCCGGCGTCGCGGGCCAGGAACGCGAAGACCCCTCCGACGAGTTGGAGCGGCACGACGAAGATGAGGACGAGGAGCAGCAGGATGCTGCTCTGCGCGGCCGGCACCCAGCCGAGTTGAAGGGAGGACAGCACCGTGCTGCCCATGCCGAGGGCGAAGAAGCCCAGGGGAGCGGGCTGGCGATCGGGCGCAGCACGATCCGCGTCACGGCGTCGGTCGTCAGCGGCTCTGAAGGGCCGTCGGAGCGAGGTTCCTGAGTCACCGCGCCAGCGTACGAGTTCCCGCGGCGCCCGTGGTCACCGGCCGGGCGCTCGGCCGGACCGGAACGGGCGCGTGGACCGGGCTCCGGCCCACGCGTCGCTGTTCCCGCCCGCTAGGAGAGCGAGTCGACGACCACGGAGGCCGCTTCGGCGATCAGCCGGTCGTCCGGCTCCGCGTCCTTCGTACCGCGGTGCGACAGGACGGCGATCACGATGGGCGCGGAGTCCGGGGGCCAGACCACGGCGATGTCGTTGCGGGCCCCGTAGTAGCTGCCGGTGCCGGTCTTGTCGCCGACGACCCAGTTCTTCGGCACGCCCGCCCTGATCACCGCGTCCCCGGTGGTGTTGGTCCGCAGCCACGTCGTCAGCTGCGCCCGCTCCGGGGCGCGCAGGGCCTTGCCCAGGACGAACGCGCGCAGATCCTCGGCCAGCGCCCGGGGGTGGAGGTGTCCCGCTCCTCACCGGGGACCCAGCGGCTCAGTTCCGGTTCCTCGCGGTCCATCCGCGTGACGTCGTCGCCCAGCTTCTCCAGTGAGGCGTCCAGTCCCTCGGGCCCGCCGACGTGGTCGAAGAGGAGGTTGGCCGCGGTGTTGTCGCTGTAGCGCACGGAGGCGTCGCACAGCTCCTTCAGCGTCATGCCGGTGTCGACGTGCTTCTCGGTCACCGGGGAGTTGGCGACCAGGTCCGCGCGGGTGTACGTCACCCGCTTGTCCATCCCGTCCAGGGAGTAGGCGCTGAGCACGACCGCGGCCTGGAGCGCCTTGAAGGTCGAGTTGTAGGCGAAGCGCCCCCGGTCGTTGTGGGTCACCTCGCGCCCGGTGCCGGTGTCGATCGCGTAGACGCCGAGCCGCGCGTCGAACGTCCGCTCCAGCTTCTTGAAGTCGCCGGTGTACGGCTTCGCCGCGGCGGCGGAGGCCGACGTGCTCGCGGCGGGCTTGGCGGAGGAGGGCGGCTTGGCGGAGTCGCTCTGCCCGCAGGCCGCCAGCGGTACCAGGGACAGCGCGGCGGCCAGACCGGCGACGGCGGTCCTGACGCGGGGGTGATGCATGGGCGAAACCTCCTGGCGCTCCGGACCGGAGCGCATCGGGGACGGGGCCGCACGACGCCGTCCCGGTACGTGATCATGCCTGCCGAAGCCACCTTCGTCCCCTCCGGTCATGCGGTCCAATACGCTCCTGCGCGTTTCCATGCCGAAACCGCATAAGCTCGGGGTGTGGATCTGGTCGGAGCATGCCGGGCGTTCGTCAGCGTCAGCGAGTACGGCGGCTTCACCGACGGCGCCGCCGCCGCGGGGATGTCCCAGTCGGTGGCGAGCCGCCGGGTCGCGGCCCTGGAGGAGCGCTTCGGCGAGCAGCTGTTCGAGCGCACGTCCCGGCGTGCGGTGCTCACCCCCTTCGGGCGGGACATGCTGGCCGCCGCCCGGCAGCTCGTCCAGGCCGCCGACGTCCTGCTGGAGGAGGCCGAAGCCGTCAAGGACAAACCCTGGCGACTGGCCGTCCCCGCCATCTGCTCCCCGCCCGCCCTGGCACGCCTGGTCGCCGAGGCACGGGGGACCGGCGTCCGGCTCGACCTCCGGAGCGCCGGACCGGCGCGCCGCAGGGAGCTCATCCAGGCCCAGCAGGTGCGTGCCGCTCTGCTCGCCGTACCCGCCGAAGGGGCGCCCTGGTCCGTGCCGCTGGGGCTGGCCGGGGCGCGGGCCGGCGGGGTGCGCCGGATCTACGTCGAGACACTGCGGCTCGGACGGGGTGCCCCGGGCCCGGCCCGCCGCGTCTGGATCCAGCCGGAGGACGACGTACCGCACATCCGCGACCCCCTGACGCGGCTGCGGGACGCGGTGGGCCTGCGGCCCGCGCAGGTGCTCGCCGCACCGGACCTGACGGCCGCCGCGGCCGAAGTCCTCTGCTCCGACGACCTGCTGCTGTGCTCCCGGGCCCAGGCGGAGGAACTCGCCCTGGCCTGGCATCCCATCGGCGAGATGACGCCGCGCCGGGGCTACGCCCTCACCGTCGTGGCGGACGGCAACCCCCTGCCCATGGAAGCGCGGCTGGGCGGGGCCATCGCCCGCTGCCTGGGCGCGGACGACCCGGCCGACGCCGGGGAAGGGAAGACGGTATGAACACCGAGACCCTGCTGCGGGACGTGCGCGCCCGGCTGTCCGAAGGCGGCCTGCGCGCGTGCCTGCTGGTACGGGACCTGGACACGGGGGAGGAGCTGGGCATCGAGCCGGACACCGACCTGCCGTCGGCCTCCCTGGTCAAGGTTCCGCTCGCGCTCGCCACCCTCGAACGCATCCGGCGCGGCGAGCTGGACGGCGCGGCCCCGGTGGACGTGGCGCCCGGGCGCGTCACCACGCCGGGGCCGACCGGCCTCAGCCGCTTCCGGCACCCCGCCCGGATCGCGATCGACGACCTGCTCTACCTCAGCACCTGTCTGAGCGACGGGACGGCCGCCGACGCGCTGTTCGACCTCACTCCGCCCTCCCGGGTCGCCGACCTCCTCCGGGACGCCGGCCTGCACGGGATCACGGTCCGGCACCACACGGAGGAACTGTTCGACACGCCCGTGGAGCGTTTCGACGCCGACCAGGTGCACCTCGCGCACGCGCTGGCCATCGACGCGGGCACCAGCGGCCGCGGCCACCGGGTGCCCCAACTCGACACGACCCGCGCCAACACCGGCAGCGCCCGTTCCTTCGTCGACCTCCTCCAGGCCCTGTGGACCCCGTCCAAGATCCATCCGGAAGTGGCCGAACGGCTCCGCGACCTCCTGGCCCACAACGTGCTGCGCCACCGGCTGACCCCGGACTTCAGCTCCGACGCGAGCCGCTGGTCCTCCAAGACGGGCACCCTGCTGAACCTGCGACATGAGATCGGCGTCGTGGAGCACGCCGACGGACAGACCTTCGCCGTGGCCGTCCTGACCGAGTCGTCGGTCCCGGCAGGCGCACAGCCGGGCGTCGACGGGCTGATGGCCGAAGCCGCCCGGCGGCTGCGCGACCATCTCCGACAGCTCTAGAGCGCGTCCGGACCCCAACAGGCCCCGAGGTGGCCACGGCGTGAAACATCGTCGAACACCTGTCAGGTACCTGACGGAAGGGTCGGTCGCGCCCCCATACTCGACGCGACCCCGTCCGCCGCTCAGGGAGTCCCCATGGCCCACCTCACCCGCCGCCGCGCGCTCACCGTCGCCCTCGCCACCGCAGCAGCGGGCGTCGCCGTCCCCACCGCGACGGCCGTCGCCGCACCCGCCCGGCCGCACGGCCCGCGTCCGTTACGCCACGCCCACGCGCACAACGACTACCTCCACCCGCGACCGCTGCACGACGCGCTGGCCCACGGGTTCACCAGCGTCGAGGCGGACATCTTCCTCGTCGAAGGCGAACTGCTCGTCGCCCACGAACCCGCCACCCTCGACCCCACCCGTACCCTCGCCTCGCTCTACCTCGACCCGCTCGCCGCCCTCGTCCGCGCCGGACACGGCAGCGTCCACCCGCGCCACCGGACCCCCTTCCAACTCCTCATCGACATCAAGGCCGACGGTGTCGCCGCCTACCACGAGCTGGACCGGCAACTGCGCCGCCACCAGCGCATGCTCACCCGCTACCAGCACGGCCGCGTCGTCCCCAAGGCCGTCACCGCCGTCATCTCCGGCGACCGCGCCGCCCGGGCCCCCATGGAGGCCCAGCGCACCCGCCTCGCCTTCTACGACGGCCGCCTCGACGACCTCGGCACCCCGGCCCCCGCCTCCTTCGCCCCGCTCGTCAGCGCCAACTGGACCCAGAACTTCAGCTGGCTCGGCGCCGGCCCCTTCCCCCTGGCCGAGCGCGACCGGCTCCGCACCCTCGTCACCAGCGCCCACCGCGAAGGCCGCCGCATCCGCTTCTGGGCGACCCCGGACACGGCGGGCCCCGAGCGCGAGGCCCTCTGGTCCGAACTGCTCGCCGCCGGGGTCGACCACCTCAACACCGACGACCTGGCAGGGCTCGAAAAGTTCCTGCGGGCCCGCAGCGCGCCGATCGCGTAACGCGCCCCCTCCCGGAAGTACCCGTTCGGCGGACACGCCCGTGCGCCGAACGGCCCCTCCGCTGCGCCACACTGGCGGCCGAAAGCCGCAAATCAGGCGCGGCGGAGGAGGTTGGTCATGGCCGTTTCGATCTCACTGGTGCTGCTCCTGGTGATCCTCGCGGTGATCTTTCTGCGCAACGGCGGACTGAAGATCTCGCACGCCCTGGTCTGCCTGCTGCTGGGCTTCTTCCTCGCGGGTACGAGCATGGCCCCGACCATCCACGACGGCGTCGGGGCCACCGCCGACCTGGTCAGCAGCCTGCACCCCTGACCGTCCGCGTCCGCCCCGGACATCCCGCACAATGGGCAGATGTCTTTTCCGCCCCCCGGCCGACACTCGGGCGCCGCCCACCACGAGTACTGCAACACCGCCCTGTGCTGCCGCTGCCAGATGCGGACCTGGACGACCAAGGCGGGCAACGAGCGGCTCTGCGGGCCGTGCGCGGCCTGCTGCCACGAGTGCGGCCGGGCCCCGGCGCCCCATCTGGACGGCCTCGACGGCGGACTGTGCGCCGAGTGCCGCGGCCTGTGCGGCCGCTGCCACGCCCCCGGCGCCCCGACGGCTCCTGCTCCTGCGACCGCTGGCGGGAGAACGCCCGGAGCAACCCCCGCGGCTATGTCCTCCAGGCCCTGCCGCACCAACTCCTCCAGGCCCTCGGCGGCAGGGTGCCCAGCACCGTCCACGACCTCATCCACCAGGAGATCGCCGTCCGCAGCGCCGCCCAGCTCCGCGAACGCATCGAACGGCGCTGGAACCTGCGCTGGGCCCACGCTCTGGGCGAGCTGGACGAGGACGGCCGCCGCCGGTGGAGCGCCCAGGACATCGCCGAACAGCTCCTGCGGCCCGGCTCCTGCACCGACCCCCTGTGCGAGGACGGCTACCACCTCACAACCGACGCCCCGTGCGCCCACTGCCGGCAGCCGCTGCACCGCTTCGTCACCTCGGTCGCCGACCACACGGCCACCACGGAACACGCCCGCTCCACGGCCGCGGAGATCCGCCGGGCCATGCAGGAGAACCGCTCCCGCCCGAAGCGCCCGCAGCGCTGAGGAACCCGTCCCGGCCCGGATGTTGCGGCAGTGTGTCGGGCCCGCGAAACCCTTTGCGTTTCCATGGACACTTCACGGACCTCCTCCTAACGTCGGGCGGCGGCGCGACCCCCGTCCGTAACCGAGGAGCCCGATGCCCCCGCCGTACCGCAGAGCGCTCGCCCGCGCCCTGGCCCTGACGCTCGCCGTCGCCACGCTCACCCTGGCCGGGCCCACGACCCCCGCCCTGGCCGACGACATCCCCAAGGCCCCCGGCCACCGCCTGGTCAAGGGGTACGAAGGCGCTCCCGCCACCGCCTCGCCGGTCCCCGGACAGGCGCCCCCGCAACACCCGTACCTCGCTCCCAACGGCCGCAGCGGCATGCACGCGGACGCGGCGGGCAGCGGCACCCACCCGTACGCCGGACCGCTCGGCCGGAGCCCGGAGGTGACCAGCGAGAAGATCGCCCCGGTCGGCGGCGAGTGCGCCACCGCGACCTTCGACGCGGCCGGCCGGCTGATCACGGTCTGCGGGACGTTCACCGGCTTCCTGCTCAAGCTGCTCGACCCGCGCACGCTCGACACCCTCGCCGAGTACCAGCTGCCCCAGCGCTCCTCCACCGTCGAGGCGATCACCCGGCTCGACTTCGGCAAGATCTTCAAGGACACCTCGGGCGGCGCCTACTTCTACCTGGACGACCAGGACCGGGTCGTCCTCGCCGACTCGCGCCAGCACGTCCTGCGCATCGCCCACCGCCAGGACGCCGAGGGCCGCTGGGAGTTCGTCGTCGAGGACGACTGGGACCTCACCGGACACGTCCCGCACGACTGCGTGTCCTGGACCAACCTCTTCCCCAGCGGCGTCTGCGACCCGGTGACCTCCGTGATGCCCGACTGGCAGGGCCGGATCTGGTGGGTCACCCGGCTCGGCCGCGTCGGCACGGTCGACCCGGACACCTCGGCGATCCGGTCCGTCCGGCTCGACGGCGAGGAGATCCAGAACTCGTTCTCCGTGGCCCGGGACGCGGTCTCCATCGTCTCCGACCACGCCCTGTACAGCTTCACGGCCGAGGCGGACGGCACCCCGCGCGTCCAGTGGCGGCAGACGTACGACCGGGGCACCGGCACCAAACCCGGCTCGGTCAACCAGGGCTCCGGCACCACCCCCGACCTCTTCGGCACCGGCGAACAGTACGTCGCGATCACCGACAACGCGGACGACCGGATGAACGTCCTGGTCTTCCGCCGGGGCACGGACGTCCCCGCCGACCGGCGCCTCGTCTGCTCGGTCCCGGTCTTCGGCCACGGCCGCTCCACCACCGACAACTCGCTGATCAGCTGGGGCGACAGCCTCGTCGTCGAGAACAACTACGGCTACGAGAACCCCACCTCCCTGCTGCTGGGCCGCAGCGTCGTCGGCGGCGCCACCCGTATCGACGTACGGCCCGACGGCAGTGGCTGCGACACGGTGTGGGAGAGCGCCGTCCGCTCGCCCTCCACCGTGCCGAAACTGTCCACGGCCAACGGGCTCCTCTACTTCTACGAGAAGGAACCCAACGCCCTGGGCATCGACGCCTGGTACCTGACCGCCGTCGACTTCCGTACCGGCGAACGCCGCTGGCGCACCCTCACCGGCACCGGACCCGCCTACGACAACAACTGGGCGCCCATCACGATAGGCCCCGACGGCACGGCGTACGCGGGCGTCTTCAACGGCATCGTCGCGGTGCGCGACACCGCCTGACAGGCAGCACGCTTCCTCATCCGTTCCCCTCGACCAGACGGGAACGGATGAGGAAGCGCACCCCTTCCGGGGCCTCCAGCGAGAAACCGCTGCCGCGGCCCTCCACCACGTCCACGATCAGCCGGGTGTGCGCCCACACCGCGTACTGGCTCCGCGACATCCAGAAGGGCACCCTTTCGGACATGCCGTCGACGGTGAGTTCCCCCAGCAGCACATCGGCGTCCCCGGTGCGGAACTCACCCGCCGGATAGCACATCGGCGCGCTGCCGTCGCAGCAGCCACCCGACTGATGGAACATCAACGGGCCGTGGTCCGCCCGCAGCCGCCGCAGCAGACCGGCCGCGGCGGGTGTCAGCTCGACGGCGGGTGATTTCGGGTCACACTCCATGGACCTGCCCCTTTCCGGCCGCGGCAGCGCTGCGACAACCGGAGGCAAGTCAACTCGACCGGACGTTGCGACAGGGTTGCACACCCTATGCTCGCGGCCATGGAGCAACGGGAAGTCGTGAAGCGCGTGATCGGCATCCTCACAGAGGCGCGCGAAATGCAGCGCCTGCTGGAGGCGGACCTCGAACGGGAAGATCTGGACGCGGGAGCGGGCGCCGTCACCGCCCTGCTGAACGAGACGATGCCGCACATCGCCATCCCCGACGACTTCTCCGTCGAGGAGGTGGTCGCCGTCGTCGGGCGCGAGGTCGGCGGTGCGGTCGAACAGCTCGTGAGCGCCTTCACCCTCGCGTTCACGATGCTGGCCCAGGTCCATGACTCCGGGCAGACCGATGTGTCGTCCGCCGACGTCCTCCAGGACCTCGCGCTGCGGGTCGAGGGCGGCGGTCCGGACGACGACGACAACCCACTGCTGTAGCCCCCTGCGTTTCACGGCGCGCGTATGCATAGTGGAGGGAGGAAGCGCGTATCTCCCTCGCGGCATGGAGGCAGCTGTGGGAAAGAGCACCGACATAGCCCGCGCCAAGGCGCGGCGGCTCAGAGGCATGATCAAGGAATCGGACGGCATCGCCCTCGAGAACGAGCGGCTGAAAGCCGAGGGCAGGAGGGAACAGGCCGAGGCCCGCCGCGAGGAGGCCCTGGCACGCGCGCCGCGTACTGCCGCAGGCCGCTGAGAGTGTGCGAGGCGCCCATGCCGTCACCGTACGGCTGGGCGCCTTCGCCGTGGCCCACGCCGTGACCGTACGAGCGGCCCGCGCCGCGTCGCCGTACGGCCCGGGCACCTTCGCTACGACCCGCGCCGTTGCGAGACCCGGCGCCTTCGACCTGGTCCGTGCCTTCGCGAGGCGCGTTGGCGTCACGACCGGGCGAGGGCCGCCTCCCGGACCCTCTCGGCGGTCTCCCGGTCCAGAGCCGCCCTGATCAGCGCCGCGGCGAACGCCGCCCGGTCCCGGTCGCGCGCCACGTCGGAAAGCCGGCCGGTGGAGGTCGGCAGACCGAGCCGCTCAGCGCCCTGAAGGCCCTTGGCGCCGACCCAGAACCCGGTCTCCGGCCACACGGCCTGCACCTCGCGTACGAAGATGTCGGCGCCCGCCGGGCCGATCCCCTGGACGCGCCGGAGCCCCGCCCGCACCACTTCCGTGTCGCCGTCCGCCTCCGCGCGCAGCCGCCGCAGGTCGCCCTTCCAGACGTCGAGGACGAGGCGGGCGCCTTCACCGAGCTGGGTGGAGGTCCGCTCGTCGTACCGGCGGTAGCCGCCCTCGCCCAGCGCGTCCACACGCTCCTGCCAGGTCGCCTCCGCCATCCGGCGCGGGGTGCGCATCCCGTGCGCGAACAACGACCGCGCGGCGGCCACGCCGATCGTGGCACGGATCCGGGCGCTCAGCAGATGGCTCAGGACCAGGAGCTGGTAGAGCGGCTGCGGGGTGTCGCGCAGCCGGATCCCGGCCTCCGCCGCATACGTCCGCCCGCACTCGTCCAGCAGCGCGTCGGTAATCCGGCGCGCCGATGCGGACGCCGCGCCGGTCATCCGTAGCCGAAGATCCGGGCGAGGAAGAATCCGGCGACCACGAGAGCTCCCAGCACGATCAGGGCGGTCCAGACGCCCGGGTGCTCCCACAGCCCTCCGTCCGGGCGTTCCTCGTGTGCCTCGCCGATGGAACCCTCGGCCGGCGGTGTCTCTCCTGGGGGATTCACTAGTACAGCCATGCGTCCAGGGTCTCTCCGACCACGGCCCCGCGCACGCCGTCCGGGTTCCCGCGGCCGGATGGGGGGCCGTACGGCGGAGCCCGGCCGAAGGGAGCGCTGCGGCGCAGCGAATCGGGGCACCGTCAAGGAATGCCCCGAGTCTCCGCCCCCGTCGTCAAGCTCGTGCAGCGCACCGCCGAACCCGCCGGGGTGCAGACGCTGCGCTCGACGGCCGCCGCCGTCATCTCCTACTCCGTGGCCGTCTGGCTCCTTCCCGAACCGGCCCCGCTCACCGCGCCCCTCACCGCGCTCCTGGTCGTCCAGGTGACCCTCTACGCGACCCTCACGACCGGCATCCGCCGGGTGAACTCGGTCATCGTCGGCGTCCTCATCGCCATCGGCTTCAGCTCACTGGTGGGGCTGAGCTGGTGGAGCCTCGGCCTCACCATCTTCACCTCGCTGCTGATCGGACGGCTGGTCCGGGTCAACGAGTTCGTGCCGGAGGTGGCGATCAGCGCGATGCTCGTCCTCGGGGTCTCCCAGGTCGCCGACACCGCCTGGGACCGGGTGTGGGAGACGCTGATCGGGGCCGTGGTCGGGCTCCTGTTCAACCTGCTCCTCGCCCCGCCCGTCTGGGTCGGCTCGGCCGGCTCCTCCATCGAATCCCTGGCCGCCCGGATGGGCACGATGCTGCGCAGCATGGGCGAGGAGGTCGTGGGGAACAACCCCGTCTCCCGGGCCGCCGCCCGGCTCCACGAGGCCCGCAGGCTCGACCACGACATCGTGGAGGTCGACGCCTCGCTGCGCCAGGCGGAGGAAAGTCTCACCCTCAACCCCAGGGTGAGACAGGGGCTGCTCCACCGGGTCGTCCTGCGGACCGGGCTCGACACCCTGGAGATCTGCGCCGTCGTCCTGCGCGTCCTCTCCCGCACCCTCACCGACCTGGCGAAGGCCCGTACCGAGGAATCACTCTTCCCGGCCGATGTGGCGGAACCGCTCCAGGAACTCCTCGGCCATCTCGCCGAGGCGATCGAGAGCTTCGCCGTCCTGGTCACCACCCAGCTCGCCGCCGACGCGGAGGCGGCCGAGGAACGGCTCGCCGACGCGCTCGCCCGCAGCCGCGCCACCCGCGACCGGGTCGCCGACCTGCTGCTGGAGGATGTCCAGGAGCACCCGCGCCAGTGGCAGCTGCACGGTGCTCTGCTCGCCGAGATCGACCGGGTGCTGGCCGAACTCGACATCGAGGAACGCACCAAACGGCTCGGCGAGGAGCTGGACCGGCGCTCGGGAGAAGCGCACGCGCGCCACCCCCGGCTGCGCGCGCTCCTGCGACGTCTCGGCCGGCAGCCCGCCTGACCGTCCGGACTCCGGCCCCACCGCCGATTCCGGCGACCGGGCCCCGGCCACGCGGGATGCGGAGGCGGCCGGTCGCTGGTTCGCTGGGGGCAGAGGCCCTGTACCCGGCGTCCAAGGAGTGGTGATGAGCGGTTCGGACGAACCCGCCGACCTGGCTCGGCAGATGCGTGAGAAGGCCCAGCAGCTCCACGAGCAGGCGGAGCGCGCGAGCGATCCGCAGGAGCGCGAGCGGCTGGAGAAGAAGTCCCGGACGATCCGGGACCGGAGCGAGCAGCAGAGCGCCATGGAGGCCGGGGACATCTACCCCCAGAAGTAGCCCGGCCGACGCCTGCCCCTCCGCCCGCCCCCGGAGACGTACACACCTCCGGGGGCGGGCGGGCGTGTGGGGGTCAGCCGGCCCACTCCAGGAGCCGTTCCGCGCTCCAGGTCGTCACCACCCGGTCCGCCGGCACCCCGCACTCCTCGGCCCGGGCACACCCCGACCGCTGCCAGTCGAGCTGCCCCGGAGCGTGCGCGTCCGTGTCGATCGAGAACAGCGTCCCCGCCGCGACCGCCGCGCGCAGCAGCCGCAGGGGCGGGTCCTGCCGCTCCGGGCGGCAGTTGATCTCCACCGCCGTCCCGGCCTCGGCGCAGGCCGCGAAGACCCGGTCCGCGTCGAACCGCGACTCGGGCCGGCCGCGACCGTCCAGCAGCCGTCCCGTGCAGTGCCCGAGCACATCGGCCCGCGGATGGCGCACCGCCGCCTCCAGCCGCCGTGTCATCGGGACCGGGTCCATCCGCAGCTGGGAGTGGACGGAGACCACCACCACATCCAGCCGTTCCAGCAGCTCGTCCTCCTGGTCGAGCGAGCCGTCCGGCAGGATGTCGCACTCGATCCCCGTCAGCAGCCGGAACGGGGCCCACTCCTCGTTGAGCCGTTCCACCACCTCCAACTGCTCCCGCAGTCGTTCCGGCGACAGCCCCTTGGCCACGGTCAGCCGGGGCGAGTGGTCGGTGAGGACGGCCCAGGCGTGGCCCAGCTCCGCGGCGGTCCGGCCCATCTCCTCGATCGGGCTGCCGCCGTCCGACCAGTCCGAGTGCATGTGGCAGTCGCCCGTCAGCCGCGCGAAGAGGTCCTGGCCCGCCTCGACGGGCGGCTCGGCCGCGGCCTCCTTCTCCAGCCGGTCCAGGTACCCGGGCGTCTTCCCCGCCAGGGCCTCACGGATCACCTCGGCCGTACGCGGCCCGATGCCGGGGACCCGCTCCAGGGATTTCGCGGCCACCCGCTCGGCCGCCTCTCCGGCGGCCATGGCGTCCACCGCGGCGGCCGCCGTACGGAAGGCCTTCACCCGGTAGGTGGCGGCCTGCGAGCGTTCCAGCAGGAACGCGATCCGCCGCAGCGCGGTGACGGGATCCATCGGCACCTCCACCAGAAGCGTCTGCGGCCCGGCGCCGGTCCGCCGGGCACACCGCCCGCCCCACCAGCATGAGCGCCCCCGGCTCCGCCCGCCTCCGCGCCCCGTTCACCGTCTCAGGACGCCGCCTCGCTGTCGCCCGCCGCGGACACCCAGCGCCCGGCGGCCGTGTCGTAGTCGAGTACGGACTGTCCCCGTACCCCGCTCGTACGGAACGGCCGCCCGCCGTCGTCGACGCGCACCGTGCCCGACCGGCCGCCGCTGCTCCAGGCCAGCTCCGCGACCCAGGAGCAGTCGCAGCCGACCGTACGGCCGGTGATCAGGAAGACCTCGGGATCGGTGACCGAGACGCGGTACGGGAACGCGACGGCCTCGATGGGCTCGCCCGAGTCGTTGCCCGCGACCGAGCGGGCCACGGGGCGGGAGGCGTCGAGATCCACGTCGAACATCCTCGGGGTGAGGGACCCGCCACAGCCGGAGCTCATCCGGTAGACCCGGCCCTCGGCCGGTGAGCGGCGCTCGACCACCCGGATCCGCAGGGACTCCAGCACGACGGCCCGGTCGTCCCGGCCCTGCAAGGTGATCCGCACACCGGTCTCGCCCGCGTGCACCGCGCCGAGCGCCCCCGCCCAGGACGCCGCGTCGGCCTCCACGGGGGAGGCGGAACGGCGGCGGGCGCCCGGTCGAGGACATAGGCGTGATCGCAGCCGTTCTTCCAGACGTGGTCGTCACCGGTCCAGGTGAACGGCACCCGCCCGGCTTCCGGACCGGACGAGGGCCCGGCGGACCGGGGGAGGCTCTCGTCGCGCGGCCCGGCCCCGGGTGACGTGGCCGGCGAGGGGCTGCCCGACGGCGTCTTCCTCGCGGGCCCGCTCGCGGTGCCCTGCGGCTTCTCGGGCTTCGGGGAACCGGACGCGGGGGACTCCGTGGCGTCCACCGGAGGCGCACCCGGGACCTGGGCCACCGACGAGCGCCCGTCGGGGCCCGACGACCACGGCCGTACGAACGCCGCGACCAGGGCGAGGACGAGGACCGCCGCGGCGAGGACGCCGAGTCCCTGCCCGTACCTGCGTGCGCGAGGTGACCGGAGTATCGGCATCAGGGACGCGGGGCGCTCGATCGCGCCGGACTGCCCGGGGCCGGGGGCCGGGGTGAAGGCGGGGACAGGTGCGGCTTCGGGTGCCGTGCCGGGGGACGGCACCGCGTGCGGCGGTACGCCGTCGGGAGGCCCGGACCGGGCCCCGGGCACACGCGGAGCGGCCACAGCGCCTTCCGACGGCGCCCCGGCCACCTCCGCATCCGAGCCCTCCGCCGCCTCCGCCACGCCCTGCCGGTCGAGCCGCTCGCCGTCCGCCAGGAGCCACAGCCGGTGCAGCGCCTCCCGTTCCCCGGCCGGTACGCCGCACAGCCGGGCCAGCCGCTCCACCGGGGCGAACTCCGCGGGCACCGTCCGCCCCGTGCAGTAACGGTGCAGCGTCGATCCGCTGACCCCGATGCGGCGGGCCAGCGACGCGTACGTCCGGCCCGACCCCTCCCGCAGCGCGCTCAGCCGCTCCGCCAGCACCGCCCGTGCGGCCCCCTCGGCGTCACCCGACACGCTCGTCCTCCCCTGCCGCTGTTCCAGGGCGTTCCAGCCCTCCGGGAACACCCACGTCACCGGGGGTGGGACGGTTCCAGCCCGGCCGGAAGCCGTGTCGTGCTTGTCCGGATCCGGGGCTGCGGCCCAGGCTGGTGCCCGTTCCACTCCGCCGCCGTACGGCCCTCACGGGGCTCCGTACGCCTCGGCGCGACGCCGTACGTACGAGCGAACGGCCGCACGGTACGCACCACCTGACCGCACCATCCGAAACGGGGAACCTCACCATGCGCAACCTCCGCACCGCCCTCCTGACCGTCCTGGCCACGGGCCTGGCCGTCACCGCCCTGGCCCAGGTGCCCGCCGCCGCGGCCCAGGCCCCCGCTCCCGCCCGGCCGAAGTTCCTCAGCGCGAGTCAGCTGCCCGCCTCCCTCACCCCCTGGACGGCCGGGCCGGTCCGCAAGGGCGTGCCGGCCGAGGGATCCGTCTGCACCACCGGGATCGCCCCGGCGGCCGGGACCCGCCACCGGGACTTCCGAACCGAGCTGGACACCAACGCCCGCCAGACCATCACGGTCGCCCCCACCACCGCCAAGGCCAAGGCGCTCGCCGCCGAGCTGCGGAGCGCCCTGGAGACCTGCCTCGACCGGCTGAAGGAGCAGGATCCCGGCCTTGAGGGGGAGGCGTTCCACCAGGGCCGGATCAACGTGGAGGAGGGCGCGCACGTCTACAGCATCGACACGTCGTACCCGGAGGTCGGCTCCACCGACATCGGGCTCTACTCCGTCGGCCGCGACGGCAGGACCGTGACCGTCGTCGAGTGGGGCCAGATGGGCGAGCTGGACGGGGCTCCGCTGGAGGGCTTCAAGAAGACGACCCGCACCGCGGTCGCCAAGCTGCACTGATCCCGCTTTCCGCGACCGGCCGCCGCGAGGGGAGCGGCCGGTCGCGGAAGTGCGCGGCACCCCGGATCGGGAGCATGCTGGCTGTGTGACCCGGCACGATACGCCCCGGTCTTCCCCGCCCGCCGGACATGGGACCGCCGCCGGGGCGGCCGACCCTGGCCGTGTGCCCGACGAGCTCTCCCTCGTCCTCGCCCAGGCCCTCGTCAGCGCCGTCGAGTCGGGCGACGGCTTCGCCGGCGGCGTCTACCTGCGCAGCCGGACGCCCGGACTTCTCCGGCTCGCCGTGCTCGCCGGGCTGCCGGGCCCGCTGTTCCGGCCCTGGTGGCGGATGCATGTGAACCGCCCCTTCCCGGTGTCCGAGGCCTACCGCTCGGGGCGGCCGGTGCTGCTCTCCGACGCGGAGGAGGCCATGCGCCGCTTCCCGCAGCTGATGGCCGGTCTGCCTTTCCCGTTCGGTTCCTTGTGGGTGCCCATCACCGGGCCCCGGGGGAGCATGGGCGTACTCGCGGTCCTGCGCTCCTCCACACCGGGACAGCCCGTCGTCACCGCCGACGGCGAACGGCTCCACCGCCTGGGCCGCCGGCTCGGCGCCGCGCTCACCGATCTGGAGCGACGGGGTGCCGACTGCGTGTGGGAGGCCGAGCCGGTCCCGGTGCAGCTGCCCGCCGCGACCACGCCCCCGGTGCGCGTCGGACGCTTCGACTGGGACCTGCACTCCGGGCAGGTCGCCGCCGACGACGAACTCTGCGAGATCCTCGGCTTCGAGCCCGCCGCTTTCCCGGGCACCGTCGACGCGCTCGCCGAACGTCTGGTCCCCGAGGACGTGTACGGCTTGTGGGCCCTGGCCCGGCAGACGGTGGAGTCCGCCGAGCCGGTCGTCCGCCGGATGCGGCTGCGCGGCCCCGACGGCCGGTCCCATCTCCTGGAGCTGTCGGGCCGCTGGACGCACCCGGACGGCGATGCGTCCGCCAGCCATCTGACCGGCTTCCTGGTCGACCTCGGTGCGGGGCCCGTCGTACCGGAGGCCGCCGACCGGCTGCCCCGGGGAATCCTCTCCCTGGACCGGCTGGGCCGGATCACGTACGCCAACGGCCTCGCGGAGGAACTGCTCGGCCACTCCCGCACGGAGCTCATGGGCCATCCGGTGTGGCAGGCCCTGCCGTGGTTCGGGCACGAGGCCTACGAGGACCACTACCGGGCGGCCCTGATCGCCGACGAGCCCGTCCACTTCCTCGCCCGGCGCCCGCCCGAGCTCTGGCTGTCGGTGTCCCTGTACCCGGGGCACGACGGGGTGAGCGTCGTCCTCCAGGCGACCGATCAGCCGGCCTACGCCCCCGGCTCCGTCACCACACCGGGTCTCGGCATCGGTTCGACGGCCGACCGTTCCTCCGCGCTGTACCGGCCGGTCGCCCTCGCCATCGCGCTGACCGAGGCGGTCACGGCCCGTCAGGTCTCCTCGGTGGTGACGGACGAGCTGCTGCCCGCGTTCGGCGGCCGTCAGCTCGCGATCTATCTGCTGAACGAGCGCCATCTCCATCTGGCCTGGGAGACGGGGTTCCCGAAGGGATTCCTCGACCGCTTCGACGGGGTCGGGCTCGACGTCAGCATCCCCGGGGTGGAGACCCTCACCACGGGCCGCCCGATCTTCTTCGAGTCCATGCAGCGGCTGGCCGAGGCCTATCCGGGCATCCCGATCGACACGGACGTCGGGGCGCGGGCGTTCCTGCCGCTCATCGCCTCGGGGCGGCCCGTCGGCTCCTGCATCCTCGGCTTCGACCGGCCGCGCGGCTTCAGCCCGGAGGAGCGTACGGTCCTGACGGCCCTGGCCGGGCTGATCGCGCAGGCCCTGCAACGCGCCCAGCGCTACGACAGCGAGTCGGCCCTCGCCCGCGGCCTCCAGGACGCCCTGCTGCCGCACCGGCTGCCCGAGGCGGACGGGGTGGACACGCTGGGGCGCTATCTCTCCGGCACTCAGGGCATGGACGTGGGCGGCGACTGGTACGACGTCATCGAGACCGGCCGCGAACTCGCGCTGATCATCGGGGACGTGCAGGGACACGGGGTTTCCGCCGCCGCGACCATGGGGCAACTGCGCAGTGCGGTGCGGGCGTTCGCGCTGAGCAAGCACGATCCGCAGGAGGTGATGAGCGGCACGAACCGGCTGCTCATCGACCTCGACCCGGGCCAGTTCGCGAGCTGCTGCTACATCGCGCTCGACCCGGCGACCGGTGTGGCCCGCGCCGTACGGGCGGGGCACCCGCAGCCCGTGCTGCGGCGGCCCGACGGCCGGACGGAGGTGCTGGACCTGCCCGGCGGCATCGTGCTCGGGATCGACGGCGACGCGGCCTACCCGGTCACGGAGATGCGGCTCGAACCGGGCGCGATGCTGGCCCTGTTCACGGACGGGCTGATCGAGCGCCCGGGAACGGACATCGACGAGGGCATCGAGCGGTTGCGCGCCACCGTCGAACGCATCGGCGCGGTCCCCCTGGCCGAGACGGCCGACCAGGTCATCGGCGAGGCGAGAGCGGCCACCGACCGCCCCGACGACATCGCGCTCCTGCTCGCCGCCCGCTGGGCCGAGGCCCCCGTCGCCCGTCGGCGCCGGAGTGCACAGGAGCCCGGGCCCGGGCCCGATCTGTGGCGCACGTTCAGGCGGCCGGACCCGGGGCGTTCGACGGGTGCCCCGGATCCGGCCTCCTAGAAGGTGCCGGGAAAGCGTCCGGCCGATCAGGCGCCGGAGGCGTCCAGCATGCCCTCGCGCTCCACGACCTTGATCCGCTCACGGCCCTGGGCCGCACCCAGCGCCTGCTCGTGGGCGTCCAGCTGGTGCCAGCCCTCCCAGGTCGTGTAGCGCACGCCCCGGTCCTCCAGGAACGCCTCGACGGCCTCCGGAGCGGGTGTGGCCGGCTCGGGCAGACGGCCGGCGGCGCGGTCCTCCAGGACGCAGGCGACCGTCTCGTTGGCGTCGCCCTTGGTGTGTCCGATCAGACCGATCGGGCCGCGCTTGATCCAGCCGGTGACGTAGACCGAGGCCATGTGCTCGTCCCCGGCGATGACGCGGCCCGCCTCGTGCGGGACGGTGCCGGAGGTGACGTCGAAGGGGAGCTTGGGCAGCTCCTCGGAGTAGTAGCCGACGGCACGGTAGACGCTCTGCATGTCCCAGTCGGTGAACTGGCCGGTGCCCCGGACGTTGCCGGTGCCGTCCAGCTCGGTGCGCTCGGTGCGCAGCGCGGTGACCTTGCCGTCCTCGCCGAGGATCTCGACCGGGGACTCGAAGAAGTGCAGGAACAGCTTGTGCGGGCGGTCGCCGATGTCGCGGATCGCCCAGTTCTCCAGGGTCTGCGCGACCATGTTGGCCTGCTTGTTCTCGCGGCGGGTCGCGATGGAGCCCTCGTCGTACTCGATGTCCTCGGGGTTGACGATGACCTCGATGTTGGGGGAGTGGTCCAGCTCCCGCAGTTCCATCGGGCTGAACTTGGCCTGCGCCGGGCCACGCCGCCCGAACACATGCACCTCCAGCGCCTTGTTCTGCTTGAGGCCCTGGTACACGTTGTCCGGGATCTCGGTGGGCAGCAGTTCGTCGGCCGTCTTGGCCAGGACCCGGGCCACGTCCAGGGCCACGTTCCCGACGCCGAGCACGGCGACCTTCTCCGCGGTGAGCGGCCAGGTGCGCGGGACCTCGGGGTGCCCGTCGTACCAGGAGACGAACTCGGCCGCGCCGTAGGACCCCTCCAGCTCGATGCCGGGGATGTCGAGCGCGCGGTCGGCCTCGGCGCCGGTGGAGAAGATCACCGCGTCGTAGAACGACCGCAGGTCGTCCAGGCCGATGTCGTGCGGGTAGCTGACGTTCCCGAAGAGCCGGATCTGGGGCTTGTCCAGCACCTGGTGCAGGGCCTTCACGATCCCCTTGATCCGCGGGTGATCGGGTGCCACGCCGTAGCGGATGAGGCCGAAGGGCGCGGGCATGCGCTCGAAGAGGTCGATGGAGACCCCCGGGTCCTGGCAGACCTCGGATTTGAGCAGCGCGTCCGCAGCGTAGATACCGGCGGGGCCGGCTCCGACAATGGCGACGCGGACGGGGCGTGTCATGGCGTGGTGATCCTTCGGGGCGGGCGAACGCGGGCAGGTACAGCGTACGTCGGAGGTAAGGGTTGGCTTACTAGTCTCCACCCCACACCGTAAGCGATCGCCGCGCGGGCCCTTCGGCCGGCCCCGCCTGGAGTGCCCGTTCAGTCCGTTTTGTTATTCCGAAATAGTCGATTTGACCCCTATGAGGCTCATAGTCAATAAAGGGAGCTTATTGGGGCCACTGGGGTATTTGTTTGGGCGTGATTTCGCCACCTCCGCGAGGAAGTGGTGAGCGTCACTTCCGGGAGGGCGGACGGCGAAGCGGACGTATCGGTTCCCTTCTGTACGAAGAAAGTTGACGCCGCGACGGAGCTGCCCGATCCGGGAATTCCGTCATTCGATCATGCGCGGAAAAGGGAATCCGGAATGCGGGGCTTGTTCCGTCCGATGTTTCTCGCCTACGGTCACCGTCAATCCGGATGGAACGCCGAATCCTGCCGCCGTCCGGGAATCCGAAACCCACTCACGTACGGCAGGAGCGGGGGACCCAGGTAAGTCGCCGATCCGTAACCGGAACGGCTTGGGGTGAAGTCGCACGACCGTGCGGCCAGACATCTCCCGTCTGAACCCGACAGCTCACCTCGCAGGCGCCGGAGAGGAAATCCCCCATGCCCGCACAGGGTAAGCACCGTCGTCCCAAGTCCACCTCGCTCGGCCGCGGCCTCGCCGCCGTGACCACCGGCGGAGCCGTTCTCGCCCTCCCGGTGATCGGTGCCACCAGCGCCTTCGCCGCCCCCGCGCCCGCCTCCGCATCGCAGGCCGTGGCGCCCGCCGCGGTGGTCGCCCAGGCGAATTCCGCGGCGAAGGCCGCCCCCGCCAAGCATTCCGTGGTGGCGGGCGAAACCCTTTCCAAGATCGCCCGCGAGCATTCCGTCAGCGGCGGCTGGAAGAAGCTGTACGAAGGCAACCGGAAGATCGTCGGATCGAATCCCGACCTCATTCACCCGGGTATCAAGCTGGTCATCGGGGCCAAGTCCGCCGCCTCGTCGGACGACAAGTCCTCCAAGGCTTCCCCGTCCGCCGCGCGCGGTGCTTCGGCGGACCGCGCGGACCGTTCGGAGCGCATCGACGCCGCCCCTGTGGCAAAGGCCGCTCCGGCCGCCGAGAAGGAGGCCGTCACCTACACGAACGACCTCGACGGCTGGATCAAGGAATCCCTGGCGATCATGGCCGAGCAGGGCATCCCCGGCACCTACGAGGGCATCCACCGCAACATCATGCGCGAGTCCTCCGGCAACCCGGCCGCCATCAACAACTGGGACTCCAACGCGGTCAAGGGCACCCCGTCCAAGGGCCTGCTCCAGGTCATCGACCCGACGTTCCAGGCCTACCACGTGCCCGGCACCTCGACCGACAGCTACGACCCGGTCGCCAACATCACGGCCGCGTGCAACTACGCCGCGGACCGCTACGGCTCGATCGACAACGTCTTCGGCGCCTACTGATCCCCGCGCGACCCGGCACAACGAAGGGGCCCCGGACCGCACGGTCCGGGGCCCCTTCGTTGTGCCGGGGTGCCGCCGGGAAGTTACCACCAAGTTTCTCGTGACTTACCACGCGAACGGCAGTAGAACCTGTTGCACTCTGCCGAAAGTAAGGGAGGTCACATGAGTGACACTACCATGCAGGACAGCGGGACCAAGGGTGTTTCGCGTCGAAGATTCATCACTGGAACAGGTTCTCTTCTCGGGGCCGCGGCGATCGTCGGCAACGCTCCACGGGCGTGGGCGGGCGTCCGTGCGGCGGCGGCGCCGATCGGGTCCGGGGCCCATGTACCGGTCCTGGTCATCGGCACCGGATACGGCGGCTCCGTGGCCGCACTCCGGCTCGCCGAGGCCGGCACGGACGTCCACATGGTCGAGATGGGCATGGCCTGGGACACCCCCGGCGCGGACGGCAAGATCTTCGCCAACACCACCAGGCCGGACGACCGCTCCTTCTGGCTGCGCACCCGCACCAAGCAGCCGCTGAGCAACTTCCTCGGCTTCCCCATCGACAGAGGCGTCAACCGCTACACCGGCATCCTCGACGCCGAGGAGTTCGGCGGCATCACCGTCTACCAGGGCCGGGGCGTCGGCGGCGGTTCCCTGGTCAACGGAGGTATGGCCGTCACCCCGCGCCGGGAGAACTTCGGGGCGATCCTCCCGACGGTGAACGCCGCGGAGATGTACGGCACCTACTACCCGCGCGCCAACAGCGGGTTGGGCGTCACCACCATCGACCCCGCCTGGTTCGACAGCGTCGACTGCTACCAGTACGCCAGGGTCGGCCGAAAACACGCCCAGCGCTCCGGCTTTCCGTTCCTCTTCGTGCCCGCCGTCTACGACTGGGACTACATGAAGCAGGAGGCGGCCGGAACCGTACCCAAGTCAGCGCTGGACGCCGAGATCCTCTACGGCAACAACTACGGCAAGAAGTCGCTCCAGAAGACCTACATCGACCGGATCAGAGCCACCGGACGGGTCACCATCTCCCCGCTCCACAAGGTCACCACCGTCACCCCGGCCCCGGGCGGCGGCTACACCGTGCTCATCGACCAGCTCGACACCGGCGGCCGGACCACCGTCACCAAGACCGTCACCGCGGACAAGGTGTTCTTCGCCGCGGGCAGCGTCGGCACCAGCAAGCTCCTCGTCGGCCTGAAGGCCACCGGCGCACTGCCCCTCCTCAACGACGAGGTCGGCCGGGGCTGGGGCGACAACGGCAACGTGATGTGCGGCCGGGCCAACCACCTCTGGGACCCGACCGGGAAGGTCCAGTCGTCCATCCCCACCGGCGGCATCGACAACTGGGACGCCGGGGGAGCGTTCGCCGAGGTCGCCCCCCTGCCCACCGGCATCGAGACATGGGCGTCGTTCTACCTCTCCATCACCAAGAACCCCCACCGCGCCCGGTTCACCTGGAACGCGGCGGCGGGGAGGGCGGAACTGGACTGGCAGACGGCGTGGAAACAGCCGTCCATCGACGCCGCGAAGACCATCTTCGACAAGATCAACAAGAAGGAGGGGACGATCTACCGCACGGACCTCTTCGGCACCTACAAGATCTGGGGCGACCACCTCACCTACCACCCACTGGGCGGTGCGGTCCTGGACAAGGCCACCGACAACTTCGGCCGGCTGCGCGGCTACTCCGGCCTGTACGTCATCGACGGGGCGCTGATCCCCGGCAACACCAGCGTCAACCCGTTCGTCACCATCACCGCGCTCGCCGAGCGCAACATCGAGCGGATCATCGCGACCGATCTGTAGGCGACCCGCGCACGTCGGGGAGCCCACGGAGAGCCCGGGGCCGGGAGTGCCAACCCGGCGGCCCCGGACTCCGTCAGTGACCGGGCAGAACGCACACCGCGTCGATCCCCAGCACATGGTTGAGCCGCCCGAACGCCAGCCACGAGCCGATGCTCATCGTCAGCTCCACGATCTCCGCCTGGCTGTAGTGCGCGGTCATCCGCTGCCAGAAGGCGTCGTCCAGACCGTGGTGGTCGAGCGTGTACCGCTCGGCGTACTCCGCCGCGAGCCGGGTCCGCTCGTCGAAGGCCTCGGTCGTACGCCACTCGGTCACCGCCTCGGCGAACTCCTCCTCGACCTTCGCCCCGTCCCGCTCGGTCCGCCAGTCCAGGCAGAACAGGCACCCGTTGATCTGCGCCACCCGCAGCCGGGCCGCCTCGAACTCCCGCAGCCCCAGCGTCGTGTGCTCGTAGACGGACATCGAGAACGTGGCGGCGGCCACGCCGATGCCGGGGACCATCTCCCCCCACACATAGCCGATGGGCTCCTGGCCCTCCGGAATGTCGATGATCATGCCGGTCTCCTTCCCAGCCTGCCGACCGCAGGCCGCAGCGGAACGTCGAGTGCGTCGTACAGCCCCGGCTTCGCGTCCACCAGCCAGTCGATCGCCGAGACGAGCCGCCCGACCGCCGTGGCATTGCCGCCCGCCGACCGGTTCTCGCCCTCGTCCGAGGCCTCGACCGTCACCTCGATACGGGGCCGCCCCTCGATCACCACCCGGTGCGCGCCCACTCCGTCGGGCGGGGACGGCCAGTCCGGGGCGCAGGAGGCGTGGATCCGGGTGATGTGCTCGATGACGATGCGGGGCTCGCCGCCCACGATGCCCTGCACCTCGAAGCGCACGGCGCCCTGGGTGCCCGCCGCGAACTCGCCCATCGTGCGCGTGGTCACCGCCGTCTCCAGCGCCCGGCGGTCCAGCGTCTCGCGGATCTCGTCGAGCCCGACGCCCAGCGCCCGCGCCATCAGACGTATCTGACCGCCCCACACCATCGTCGGAACACTCTCCGCCAGCATCAGTGGCTGGTAGTCCATCGGATGCCCCATCCCGATCAGATGGCGGACCGAGTCCTCCTGCTCGTACGTGGAGTAGTCGAAGATCTCCTGGCAGCGGATGACGTCCACCTCGGTGCCGAGGCCGCTGACCAGCAGCGGAAGGACGTCGTTGCCCCAGCCGGGGTCGACACCGGAGACGAAGAGGGAGCCACCGCCCTCGGCGACGGCGGCCAGGACCGGGTCCCGCAGCTCGGGCGGGGCGTTGCGCTGGTCGTAGAGCGGATAGAGGGAGGGGGTGACGACCACCGCACCGGACCGGATCGCCCGGCCGATGTCGGCCAGCGCGTCATCGGGGCGGATGTCGCCGGACGCCGCGTAGACCACTGCCCGGGGGCGGGCGGCCAGGACGGCGGCGATGTCGTCGGTGGCCGCGGTCCCGAGCGTGCGCCCGAGACCGCCGAGTTCGCCGGCGTCGCGGCCGACCTTGGCGGGATCGTGCACGAGGACGGCGGTGAGCGTCAGTGCCGGATGGGCCTCGACGGCGCGGATGGCCGCGCGGCCGACGTTGCCGGTACCCCAGACAACCGTGGGAATCATGCGCGGAGGGTAGCCCCGGGACCTTGCACTTCCCAGAGCCGTGCACCACCGAATCCCCCGGGGAAAGGGGTGTTCCCGGGCCGGCGGGGGATCCGCCGGCCCGGGAACCGTTCAGGGGTTCAGCGCTTCGCGCGAGCGCCGTTCGGGGTGCCGGAGATCGTGAACTGCGAACCCGGCTCGATCAGCACATGGCCGTCGCGCGAGTCGGTGATCGTCACGCCGGTGAGCGTCGCGTTGCCGCGTGCGCCGCCCATCGCGAGGATGCCGGAGCCGTTGTTGGACTTGTCGATCCGCACGTTCTGGATCTTGACGTCCGGCATCAGGCCGCCGCCCGTCTTGAACTGGATGCCGTCATACGTGGAGTCGACGATGTCCGTGTCGCGGATCGTGACTCCGGGGATCGGCAGGTTCTGCGGGAAGAGGGTGATCGCACCGAACTCCTGGTCCTCGTTCCAGAAGGCTCCGCCGGTGCGGTACAGGCCGTTGTTGGCGATCAGGGTCTGCCCGGAGAAGGGCAGCGGGTCGTGGTCGGTCGCCAGCATGATGGCCGGGTAGTTCATGGTGTCGGAGATCAGGTTGTTCTCGATCTTGTTGCCGTAACCGCCGTAGATCGCGATGCCGTTGGCGCGCCACGGGAGCTGGATGGTGTTGTTGCGGAAGCTGTTGTCGTGGCCGATGTCGACCGACTGGTCCTTGACGTACTTGCTGGACCAGACGGCGAGCGCGTCGTCGCCGGTGTTGCGGAACGACGAGTTGTAGACCGTGGAATTCCGGGTGCCGTTGGCGAAGTTGATGCCGTCCGCGTACGTGTTGCGGATGCGCATCCCGGTGAACTCGACGCCGTCGCCCGGGTTCCACAGCTCCTGGATGTTGTCGAAGTCGCGGCCGGCCCAGACGCCCACGTTGGCGTGCTCGATCCAGACGTTGCTGATCTTCGTGTTCTTGCCGAACCGGCCGTTGAGCGCGACGCCGCCCTCGTGGTTGCCGTCACCGCCGCGGATCGTGCCCGAGCCGAAGATGGCGATGTCGGAGATTTGCGTGTTCTCGTCGATGTCGAAACCGAAGTTGCCCTCGTGCGGGTGGTTGATACCGCCCGCCTCGTGCGGCGGGGTCAGCGTGTAGAGCTGGGAGTGCCACATGCCCGCGCCCCGGATCGTCACGTCCCGGATGCCGACCTGGTTCCACTGGCCCCGGTCGAGCGGGTCGTCGGTGAGGATCTTCTGCTCCTGGCGCCACTGGCCCGCCGGGATCCAGACGCAGTCGATCTCGCCCTTCTGGTTCGCCGTCACCGCGCGCTGGATGGCGGTCGTGTCGTCGAGACCGTCGTTGGCCACCGCGCCGTACGTCGTGATGGAGACACATCCGGACGGCTGAGAGGAGGGCGCCGCCACCTGCTCCAGGTCGATCAGGTCGATGATGTAGAAGGCGGCGTTGTCGCTCGCGTCCCGCTGGAGGCGGAACTTCGTTCCCACCGGGTAGGTCTCGGTGAGCAGGGCGTGGGACTCGTCGAACAGCCGCCGTGCGTCCCCGCCCGGCGTGTTGGTGAGCCCCTCGGGGCTGTCGGTGTTCCCGTACAGCCAGCTGTGCTTCGAGGAGAGGTCGAGCTTGCGGACGAACTTGCCGTCGGCGTACAGGCTGATGGTGGCCTCGCGGCCCCCACCGCCCGGCGCGTCCGGGATGGAGTTGCGGACGACGATCGAGTTCGCCGGGGCAGTCGAGGTGAACTCCACGTACTGTCCGGTGGATTTGAGCCGCACCGACTCGCGGCCGGAGGACTCGGTGGCGAAGTTGGTGTGCCCGAAGGTGCGTTCGGCATCGGACTGGAGCAACGTGCCCTGGTAGTTCGCCTTCTCCGCCTCCAGCTCGGTGTACGGGACGGCCGCGCCGCGTCCGACGACGATGGACCGGGCGAAGGTGTTGTTGGTCTCGCTGGTCTCCGCGACCAGGTTCGTGGCGTCGGCGGTGGCGGTCAGGGTCGCGCCGCCGCTCGCCGCCGTCCAGCTGCCGCCGACCGTGACGTTCGCGGTCGCGCCCGCGGCGATGGCCGGGGTGGTGCCGTTGAGCGTGGTGGAACCGACGGTCAGCCGGGTGACGGTGCCCGCGCTCACCGCGCTGGTGCCGCGGTTGTGCACGGCCACGGTGAAGGTGACCGCCGCGCCGACGGCCGGGTTGGCCGGGCTGGAGGTGATGGAGCGGACTTGCAGATCGGGGCCGGGGCTCTGGCCGACGACCAGCGGGGAGGCGGTGGTCCGGCTGTTGTTGGTGTTGTCCGACTCGACGACCGTGTCGGTCGGGTCCACCAGAGCCGAGACGGTGTACGACCCCTGCGGGCGCTTGCCGACCTTGACCGAGACCGGGGCCGAGGCCCCGGCCGCGAGGGGCCGACCGGCGCGCTGCCCACGACCACGCCGCCGAGGCTCACATTGACGGTGGTCGCCGGTGAGGCGGCCGAGCCGGCGTTGCGGACAGTGCCCTGGACGGTGATGTCGTCCGTCTCGGACGGTGACGACGGGCTCCAGGACAGTGCGCTCACGGTCAGGTCCGGGTTGGGCGCGGCCGTCCCGAACACCTGGATCTCGGCGACCTGGGCGCCGGGCGCCTCGGTGTTGGAGAAGAACTTCAGCTGCAGGTCGGCGACCCGGCCGTCCACCGGGATGGTCACGGTGTTCTGGTTGGATCCGGGGTTGAACACATACCCGGCGCGGGCCCGCAGCGAGGTGAACGCGGTGCCGTTCTGCGTCCGGCCGAGCACCTGGATGTCCTGGGTCCGGGTGGCCCAGATCGGGTTCGGGTTGAGCTTGACGACCACGGACTCCAGGTCCGCGTCCGCGCCGAGCTTGACCGTCAGGTCGGCGGGGTGGCCGTTGGATTCCCAGTAGCTGTCGACCTTGCCGTCGTTGGCGTTGGCGGCGGGGTATCCGCCGTGCGATCCGCTGGCGGTGACGGCCTTGCCCCGCGCGAGGTCCGTGGCCTCAGCCGCGCTCGCGGTGACGGGCAGGAGCCCGGCGGAGATCAGTCCGGCTGTCAGCAGCCCGGCGACCGTCCGTCCGGTGAGTCGCTTCCATCTCATGATGTCCTCTGCTTCCACAATATTTGAGTCCACAAGTCAATCTTTTGCGGCCAGAGGTTCACAGATTTCTGCGCTGTTTCGGATTTGTCAACGGTCTTCGCATGGTCATGTCATCCGGACGCGTAACTTGACGCAGTGTCAGGCAGGTTTCGGCGCAGGCCTGTTCAGCCCGCCGCCACGCCCCGGACCAGCAGCAGCGCCAGATCCGCCGCCGCCACGGCCACCGCTGCGGCCAGGGCCGCCTTGCGCCACCTGCGGCCGAGTGCCGGGCCCGCGATCGCCGCGGTACCGGCCAGGGCGAGTGCCGCCGCGCCTCCGGCGCCGACCGGTCCGGTCGGCCCGAGCGCCAGCACCGCCGTCGCGCCGAGGAGCGGCAGCGGCAGCAGCAGCCGGGTCCCCCTGTCGCCCAGCCGGTGCGGAAGGCCCCGGATCCCGGCTGCCCGGTCCTCCGTGATGTCCGGGAGCGTGTCGGCCAGATGCGCCGCGAACCCGAGCAGGGCTCCGGCGGCAACCGTCCACCACCGGGGCGCCGGCCCGCCGGGCAGGGCGAGGGCGACGGCGGCGGGCAGGGCCCCGAATCCCGCCACGTACGGCAGCCAGGACAGGACGGTCGCCTTGAGCCGCAGGTTGTAGAGCCAGGCGGCCGCGACCGCGGCGAGGTGCACCGTACCGGCGAGAACACCGCAGGCCAGCGAGAGCGGTACGCACACGGCGCACGCGACCGTCGCCGCCGCCCACACCGCACCCGCCCCGACCGTGCCGTCGGCCGCGGGCTTCCCCGGCGGCCCGCCCGGGCGTCACGCCGCGCGTCGTACGCGTCGTTGCACCAGCCGACCGAGAGCTGGCCGGTCAGCACGGCCGCCGTGAGCAGTGCGGAGCGGGGACCGCCGAGGCCGGAGCCCAGGGCGAGGGCGCAGGCGAGCGCGGTCACCGCGAGCGCGGGGCCGGGATGACACGCGAGCGCGAGGCCCCGTACCCATCCGCCCCGCCGCCCGGCACCGGCCGGAGCGGCGTCGACCGGGACGGAACCCGCCGGGCTCACCCTCTCCGTGGCGTCCATCGGGCGATCGTAGGGGGCTGTCGCCCCGTCAATGCCACGACCGAGCGGGTCTTTTGCGCCGTTTCGCACCACCTTGTGGGCAGGATGGGGGCATGACGCCACCGAAGCAGGAGGCAGGATGACCCGCATTGCCGCGGTGCACGGTGCTCTGCCACCGCACCGTCACACCCAGCGCGAGGTCACCGACATGGTGGCCCGGACCTGCCTGCCGCCCGGCGCCGACCGCCGCGTCCTCGACCGGCTCCACGAGAACGCCCGGGTCCGCAGCCGGCACACCGTGCTGCCGCTGGACGGCTACCGCGACCTCGACGGCTTCGGCCCGGCCAACGACGTGTTCATCCGGTCCGCCGTCGACCTCGGCGCCCAGGCCGTACGCGGCGCGCTGCGGACGGCGGGACTGCGCCCCACCGATGTCGACCTGCTGATGTTCACCTCCGTCACCGGTATCGCGGCCCCCTCGGTCGACGCCCGCCTCGTCAACCGGCTGGGCATGCGGTCCGACGTCAAACGGCTGCCCGTCTTCGGCCTCGGCTGTGTCGCCGGAGCCGCCGGAACGGCCCGGCTGCACGACCACCTCCTCGGCCGCCCCGACGACGTGGCCGTGCTCCTGTCGGTCGAGCTCTGCTCCCTCACCTTCCAGCGCCACGACACCTCGCCCGCCAACCTCGTGGCGACCGCGCTGTTCGGGGACGGGGCGGCCGCCGTCGTCGCCCTCGGCAGCCGCCGGGCCGTCGCCGGGCCCGAGATCGTGGCCACCCGCAGCCGGATGTACCCGGACACCGAGCACGTCATGGGCTGGGACATCGGCTCCACCGGATTCCGCGTCGTCCTCGATCCGGGCGTGCCCGACGTCGTACGCCACTATCTCGCCGACGACGTACGGGAGTTCCTCGGCGAACACGGACTCAAACCGAAGGACATCGCCCACTGGGTCTGCCACCCGGGCGGCCCCAAGGTCCTTCAGGCGGTGACCGAGGTCCTCGACCTGCGCGACGGGGCGCTCGACGTCACCTGGCGCTCGCTGGCCGACATCGGCAACCTGTCCTCGTCCTCGGTCCTGCACGTCCTGCGGGACACCATCGAACAGCGCCGGCCGGAGCCCGGGACCCCCGGGCTGCTGCTCGCCATGGGCCCGGGATTCTGCTGCGAACTGGTGCTGCTGCGCTGGTAGGAAGGAACGGCCCATGATCTGGTACACCGCCCTCGTGCTCGCCGTCGCCGCCGAGCGCCTCGCCGAACTCCTGGTGGCCCGCCGCAACACCCGCTGGAGCCTCACCCGGGGCGGCGTCGAATCGGGCAGCGGGCACTATCCGGCGATGGTCGCGCTGCACACCGGGCTCCTGGCCGGCTGCCTGGCGGAAGTCCGATTCGCCGAGCGTCCCTTCCCGCCCGTCCTCGGCTGGGTCATGCTCGCCGTCGTCGTGGCCGCGCAGGCGCTGCGCTGGTGGTGCATCCGTACGCTCGGCCCTCGCTGGAACACCCGCGTCATCGTCGTCCCCGGCCTGCCCCGGGTCACCGGCGGCCCCTACCGGTGGCTGAGCCACCCCAACTACGTCGCCGTCGGCGCCGAAGGCCTCGCGCTGCCCCTGGTCCACGGGGCGTGGGCGACCGCGCTGGTGTTCACCGCCCTCAACGCCGCGCTCATGGTCGTACGGATCCGCTGCGAGGACGGGGCGCTGGCCCGCCTCCCGGCCGTGGACGCACGGGCGTGATCGACGTCCTGGTCGCGGGCGGCGGACCGGCCGGCCTGGCGGCCGCGATCCGGGCCGCCTCGGCAGGCCGGGAAGCGGTGGTGGTCGAGCCGCGCACCGCCCCCGTCGACAAGGCGTGCGGCGAGGGCATCATGCCCGGCGGCGTCGCTGTCCTGCGCGACCTCGGCGTCCGGGTGAGCGGCCACGAACTGCGCGGCATCCGCTACACGGACGGCCGGCGCAGCGCCGAAGCGGCCTTCCGGGACGGCCCCGGCGCGGGCGTCCGGCGCACCGAACTCCACGCGGCTCTGCACGAGCGGGCCGCGGCCCTCGGCGTCCGTGTCGTCGCCGCCAAGGTGGGGGAGATCCGGCAGGACCAGCACACCGTCACCGCCGCCGGGCTCACCGCACGCTGGCTCATCGCCGCCGACGGACTCCACTCGCCGCTCCGCCGCGCCCTGGGGCTCGATCACCCGGTCCCCGGCCCCGGACGCTACGGGCTGCGCCGCCACTACCCGCTCGCCCCCTGGACGGACCACGTCGAGGTGCACTGGTCCCGGCACGGCGAGGCGTACGTGACCCCGGTCGGCGAGCGTCTGGTGGGCGTGGCCGTCCTGAGCCGTGACCGCCGCCCCTACGACCAGCACCTGGCCGCCTTCCCCGCCCTCGCGGCCCGGCTCGCGGACAGCCCCGGGGCCACTCCCGTACGCGGGGCCGGTCCGCTGCGACAGCGGGCGCTGGGCCGGCGGGCCGGGCGCGTCCTGCTGGTCGGAGACGCCGCGGGGTACGTGGACGCCCTCACCGGAGAGGGCATCGCCCTCGCGGTCGCCACCGCGACGGCCGCGGTCGACTGCCTGAGCGCCGGGCGGCCCGAGGACTACCCCCGCCACTGGGCGCGGGTCACCCGGCGCTACCGCCTTCTCACCGCGGCCCTGCTCAGCGCGGCGGGCCACCCGGCCTCGGGCCGCCTGATCGTCGCCGCGGCCCACCGGGCGCCCGTCGTCTTCCGCACCGCGGTCCGCGCGCTCCAGTGAGGTGGCGATGGCGTGTGCGGCGGGCCGCTCGCTCGAATGGCGGCTCCCTCATTTCGGGCATAACGTCGGTCGGGTGATCGCCCGCGCTCACGCCGGGCACTGCCCCCGGCACGAGAGACGAACTCCACCATGACGGGCTCCCGCGCGACACCCACCCCCACGGCCACCGCACACGACCGGCACCGGAGCGGACTGGCGCTGCTGGTCATCGCCTCGTGCCAGCTGATGGTGGTGCTCGACGTCACCATCGTCAACATCGCGCTTCCGGACATTCAGAAAGAGCTGGGGTTCTCCACGGAGAGCCTCTCCTGGGTCGTCAACGCCTACACGCTGACCTTCGGCGGGCTGCTGCTGCTCGGCGGACGCCTCGGCGACATCCTCGGCCGCCGCAGAGTCTTCATCTTCGGTGTGCTTCTCTTCGTCTTCGCCTCGCTGCTCGGCGGACTGTCCCAGGAGAGCTGGCAGTTGCTGGCCGCCCGCTCCCTCCAGGGCGTCGGCGGCGCGATCGCCTCGCCGACCGCCCTGTCGCTGATCACCACCACCTTCCGCGAAGGCCCCGAACGCAACCGCGCGTTCGGGGTGTTCGCCGGTGTCTCGGCGGGCGGCAGCGCGATCGGACTGCTCGCCGGCGGGATGCTGGTGGAGTGGCTGGACTGGCGCTGGGTCCTGTTCGTCAACGTCCCGATCGGCCTGCTGATCGCCTTCGCGACCCCGCGCTTCATCCCGGAGTCCGAACGCCATCCGGGCCACTTCGACATCACCGGCGCGCTCACCTCGACGGTCGGCATGGTGCTGCTCGTCTACGGCTTCATCCGCGCCTCCGAGGACGGCTGGACCGACGGGCTCACCCTCGCCTCGTTCGCGGCCGCCGTGGTGCTCCTCGCGGTCTTCATCATGATCGAGCGTGGCTCGAAACAGCCCATCACCCCTCTGTGGATGTTCCGCGACCGCAACCGCGCCGGGTCGTACGCGATGATGCTCAGCCTCGCCGCGGCGCTGTTCGGGATGTTCTTCTTCCTGACCCTGTTCGTGCAGGACGTCCTCGACTTCAGCCCGCTGCGGGCGGGACTCGCCTTCCTGCCGGTCAGCGCCGTCATCGCGGTCAGCGCCGGCCTGACCTCCCAACTGCTGCCCCGCTGGGGACCCAAACCCTTCATGGTGGTGGGCGCGCTCCTGGCGGCCATCGGCCTCGGCTGGCTGACGCTGACCGACGTCCACAGCTCCTACCTCGGCTCGATCCTCGGCCCGATGCTCGTGTTCGGCTTCGGTATGGGTATGCAGTTCGTGTCGCTGACGCTGATGGCCGTCTCGGGCGTCGCCCCGAGGGAGGCGGGCGCCGCCTCCGGCATCCTCAACGCCACCCAGCAGGTCGGCGGCTCGCTGGGGCTGTCGATCCTGGTCACGACGTTCGGCACGGCGAGCCGTAACGAGGCGAAGGTCCAGGAGCCCAGGTTCCGCGAGGAGGCCACACGCGCCCAGTTGGAGGAGGCGGGCAGGACCGGCCAGCTGCCACCGCCCTGGGGCGACGAGGTGCTCACCTCCGGTGTCTCCAGCGCCTTCGTCGTCGCGGCCTGCTTCGCGGTGCTCGCCGCCCTGGTCGCCCTGTTCGTCATCCAGGTCCGGCCCGCCGACCTGGCCCGCCTCCAGGGCGGCGCGACGCCGCTCGGCGCGGAGGGGGCCGGCGACGGGGAGGCGGACGAGCCGACGGCCCGCGCCGACGCGACCCGGCCCGACCCGGACGCGCCACCAACGGGGCCGGACGACCCACGCCCGGACCCGGACACCGATCGACCCCCGAAAGGGCTGTGACCCATGGACTGGACCCTCGAAGTGATCGTGCTGCCCGTGACCGACATCGACCGGGCCCGGGACTTCTACCGGGACAGACTCGGCTTCCACGTCGACATCGACGACGAGGTGATGCCGGGCGCCCGCGTCGTCCAGCTGACGCCGCCGGGATCCGGCTGTTCGATCGCCCTCACCGCCGGGATTCCCAGCCCGACGGGAACCCCGCAGCCGGGCACGTACCACGGCCTCCAGCTCTGCGTGACCGACATCGACGCCGCGCACGCCGAACTCGTCGGCCGGGGCGTCGAGGTCTCCGAGCCGCAGCGGTACACCTCCGACGACGGGGCGACCTTCATGTATTTCACCGACCCGGACGGCAACGGCTGGGCGGTGCAGGAGTACCGCCGCCGGGAGACCGAACCCCTGTACAAGCTTCTTGCCGACCAGGCCGCCGGGAACGGGGGGAACACGGGGGACACGGTGGGGTGAACCGGATGGGCAGGTGGATCGTGCCGCGCCCGGTCCACCAGAATGCTCCCCGTATCGCGTGCAGAGATCCATCAGCGCAAGGGAGCGGCATCCACATGGGCGGCAACGCAGACTTGGTGGCCTTCGTCCGGGCGCGGCTCGCCGACGAGGAACACGTCGCACTGGCCGCCGGCGGGGACCGATGGCGGTGCCCGGCGGACGTGCCGGGCGAGGTCCACGACCGCACCGGCGGAGTGGCGTTCACGGTGCGGGGCCGGGGCTTCGACCAGCACATCGCTCTCCAGAACCCCGCCCGGACCCTGGAACGCATCGAGACGAACCGCGTCCTGCTCGGCGAGTACGAGGAGGTGGCCGGCCTGGACACCGACCGCCCGGCCGAGGACTTCCGCTCCGGCCGTGCGGTGGGGCTCGGCTTCGCCGTGCGGCAGCTCGCCGCCGAGTACGCGGGCCACCCCGACTACCAGGCGCGTTGGCTGCCCCGGTTCATCCAGTAGCAGCCCCGGTTTCCGGCCGCCCTCGATTCCGCAGGTCCCCGTGTGCCGACTGCGCGGCCATGCTGCACGGACGTCTCAGCCTCTTCGTCAACCCCATCGCCGTCACCGGCGAGGCGGGGGCGGGGGCGGGCAGGAGCGTCCCCGCCGCCGAACGGCGGTTGGCGGGCTCCGGGCCCTGACCGCGCGGCGGCGGCGGGTCCGCCGATGCTCTGAGGGGTGCGCAAAGCGCGGGATGCCCGTAGCTTACTCGCAAGTAAGTCCCGTGCCGAAGGAGAAGCATGTCCCGCCAGAAGCGTTCCGCCGTCCTGCTCGCCGGGTTCGTGGGCGGGGCGGCCGTGCTCCACTTCGCCGTGCCGAAAGCCTTCGACTCCATGGTGCCCCGGATCCTGCCCGGAGCGCCGCGTGCCTGGACCTATGGCAGCGGCGTGGCCGAACTCGCCCTGGCCGCGGGTCTCGCCCACCCCCGGACCCGGGCAGCCGCCGCCCGGATGACCGCGGGCCTCTTCGTCGGGGTGTTTCCGGCCAATGTGCAGATGGCCCTCGACTGGCGCTCCCGACCCAGGCCGCAGCAGGTTGCGGCCTGGGCCCGCCTGCCCGTCCAGGTGCCGCTGGTCCTGTGGGCGCGGAACGTCGCCAGGGGTGCCGACAGGACCTGAACCCATGCTGATCGGCAGGGCGCGGACCGGTCACCCTGAAGAGGATCGACACCAAAAATGGCGTTGCTCTCTGGTGAGGAGTGATCTCGCCGTGTAGCGTCGCCGACAGATGTCGTGGTTCGCAGTACCTGCCCGCGCCTGGCGCGGGCGTTTTGCTGTGCAGTGCCTGAGAACCAGGGCGATCACCTCCGGGTCCGCGCGGTGCGGATCCGTTTACTGCTGAGAGGTACAGGCATGGCCAGCGGAACCGTCAAGTGGTTCAACTCGGAAAAGGGCTTCGGCTTCATCGCGCAGGACGGCGGCGGCCCCGACGTCTTCGCGCACTACTCCAACATCAACTCCACCGGCTTCCGTGAGCTCCAGGAAGGCCAGGCGGTGACCTTCGACATCACCCAGGGCCAGAAGGGCCCGCAGGCGGAGAACATCACCACCGCCTGATCCGGGTTGACCGACCCTGGAGCCCCGGAGCGCGACGCGCTCCGGGGCTCCAGGGCGTTCTGGGCCGTGATCCGGCGGATTGGATTGCCGCTCCACGGGTACGCGGTGGCTCGCGAACCCAACGCCCCTGGAAACCTCTGGGAGCGAGAACGGAGGGCAGATCCATGCTGAAGGCCATCGCGGACGTGCTTCGCTCCATCGGAGGAGCCATCGCCACCGTGGTCACGTTGCCCTTCCGGGCGCTGGCCCGGCTGTTCGGGGGAGCGTCGAGCAGCGCGCGCGGACACCACTGAACGCACGACATGCGGGTGCCCCGGACCTTCGAAGGTCCGGGGCACCCGCATGTCGTGCGGGGCGGAGGCGGCGGGTCAGCCCGTCGTCTCGTCCGGGGCAGGGTGCTCCTCGGGGTGCGCGCCCGCGTTGCGCGGCGCGTTCCGGCCGGCGCCCGCCTCGTCCAGCTCGGGCCCCTCGTTCTGGCGGGCCACCCGGTCCGGCACCGGTATGTCGAGAGCGTCCTCGCCCTCCTGGTTCTGCTGGTCCGGCATGTCCGCCGGTACGGGGGCGGGCTGCCGGAAGCCCCGGTGTAGGCGGTGCCTTCCGGCCTGCGGTCGGTCATGAGAGCTTCCTTCCGTACGGCCCCGGAGCGCCCGGGGGCGAGTGATGCGCCCTGGTGCGTACCCGCTGCCGGGCGAAGCAGTCTCCGGATCCGATGATGCCGGGGACACTGGGACCGCGCCTCCCGCGGCACGCTCCGGAAGAGCACGGAAGAAGATGCGGGGCCCGTCGCGTCCGGCCATATTGGGAGCCTCCGGGCCACCGCCCCGCAACGTGTCGCCCGGCAGGAGACGGCGGAGGCGGCACCCGGGAGTGTGGCTGGCCCGAGGCCGGGTACCCGTCGCGTCGATCCGCTCGGGCGCACGTTGCCCCGCGCGCTGTCGAGCGTCGAAGGGGAGGCCCCGTGGTCCGCACGGTGGGAGTCGAGGAAGAACTGCTGCTGGTCGACGAGGAGAGCGGCGAGGCCCGGGCGCTGTCATCGGCGGTGCTGGCGATCGCCGAGAAGGACACGGCCGGGGAGTCGCCCTTCGAGGCGGAGCTGCACCGCCAGCAACTGGAGTTCTCCACGCACCCCTGCGCGGACATGGGAGAGCTCGCCGACTCGGTCCGCCGGTGGCGTGCCCAGGCGGTCCAGCACGCCGCCGACGCCGGGGCGTCGGTGGCGGCCCTGGCGACCTCTCCGCTCCCGGTCAGCCCGAAGATCGGCACGGGGGAGCGGTACCGGTGGATGGCGGAGCGCTTCGGTCTGACCGCCCAGGAGCAGCTGACCTGCGGCTGCCACGTCCATGTCTCGGTGGCCTCGGACGAGGAGGGCGTCGCCGTGCTCGACCGGATGCGCTGCTGGCTGCCCGTTCTGCTCGCCCTGAGCGCCAATTCACCGTTCTGGCAGGGGCAGGACAGCCGGTACAGCAGCTACCGCAGCCAGGTGTGGGGCCGGTGGCCCTCGGCCGGCCCGGTGGACGTCCACGGCTCCGCCGAGGCGTACCACACCGGCGTGCGGTCCCTGGTCGCCACCGGGGTGCTCAAGGACGAGGGGATGGTCTACTTCGACGCGCGCCTCTCGCACCGCTACCCCACGGTGGAGGTCAGGATCGCGGACGTCTGTCTGGACCCGGCCGACACCGTGCTGCTGGCCACCCTGGTGCGGGGACTGGTGGAGACGGCCGCCCGGGAGTGGCGGGCCGGTGAGCCGCCGTCGGGGACCGGTACGTCCTTGCTGCGCGCGGCCTCCTGGCAGGCGGGCCGCTCGGGTCTGGAGGGCCGGCTGGTCCACCCCCGGACCTGGCGGCCGGAGCCCGCGCCCGATGTCCTCGCGGCGCTGCTGGACCATGTGCGGGACGCGCTCAAGGACAGCGGTGACCTGGAAGCCGCGGAGAAGGCCCTGGCCACCGTGGTCCGGCGCGGGAACGGGGCACGGATCCAGCGCGAGACCCTGGCGCGGACCGGGAGCCTGCGCGACACGGTGGCCGAATGCGTCCGCATCACCGCCGGATGAGCCCCCGCCGGCCCCGCCGCGGCGAGACGACCGGAGGACACGGCGGGACCACCGCACGAACAGCCGAACACCCGACATCGCAAGAACGGAGCAGTCCATGTCCACCACCGCTCTCGACGACCGCCGGATCCTGGCCGTCGTCACCAACTACGGCGTCGAGCAGGACGAACTCGTCGTCCCCGTGAAGCACCTGCGCGACCACGGGGCGCGGGTCAGCGTGGCGGCGGTCTCCGCCGACGGGATCCGCACCCTCGTCGGCGACCGCGATCCCGGCGAGACCGTGCGGCCCGACCTCACCCTCGACGACGTCGACCCCGCCGCCTACGACCTCCTCCTCGTCCCTGGCGGCACGCTGAACGCCGACTCGCTGCGCCTGGAGGACGCCACCACCCGGATCGTCAGCTCGTTCGCCGCTTCCGGCCGGCCGGTGGCCGCCATCTGCCACGGGCCGTGGGCGCTGGTCGAAGGCGGCTACGTCCGCGGCAAGACGCTGACCTCGTACGCCTCGCTGCGGACCGACATCACCAACGCGGGCGGCACCTGGGTCGACAAGCCGGTGGTCCGCGACGACGCGCAGGGCTGGCCGTTGATCACCTCCCGGAACCCCGGAGACCTGGACGACTTCCTGGGCGAGATCGACGCCGTGCTCGCCGAGGGCTGAGGCTGCCGCCACGGGCGTCCCGGCGGGTGCGCGCGGGCAATAGGGCCAGGGCGCACTTACCCGCCGGGACGTGCTCGGGGTATTCAGGAAACAGGCTGCTGGCCAGAGATCCTGAAGCGGGCCGACCCGAGGAGGGCCCATGAACCCCCGACCGCCACCACGGCCGAAGCGGACGTGACCGAAGCTCCTCCGGACGACCCGACCGTTCACATTCTGTGGATCAACGCCGGGCTGAGCTGCGACGGGGACTCGGTCTCCCTCACCGCGGCCACCCAGCCGAGCATCGAGGAACTCGCGCTCGGCGCCTTGCCGGGACTGCCCAAGGTCGCTGTCCACTGGCCGCTCATCGACTACGAGTGCGGGCCCGTCGAGGGCGCCGACAACTTCGTCGAGTGGTTCTTCAAGGCCGACCGGGGCGAGCTGGAACCCTTCGTCCTGGTGGTCGAGGGCTCCATCCCGAACGAGCGCATCAAGCCCGAGGGCTACTGGTGCGGCTTCGGCGACGACCCCGAGACCGGCCAGCCCATCACCACCAGCGAATGGCTCGACCGCCTGACCCCCAAGGCCCTCGCCGTCGTCGCCATCGGCACCTGTGCCACGTACGGCGGCATCCATGCCATGGCGGGCAATCCCACCGGCGCGATGGGCGTACCGGACTACCTGGGCTGGGAGTGGAAGTCCAAGGCGGGCATCCCGATCGTCTGCATCCCCGGCTGCCCCGTCCATCCCGACAACGCCTCCGAGACCCTGCTGTACCTGCTCTACCAGGCCGCCGGCGCCGCGCCCATGATTCCGCTGGACGAGGAGCTGCGGCCCACCTGGCTGTTCGGCGCCACCGTCCACGAGGGCTGCGACCGGGCCGGCTACTACGAGCAGGGCCAGTTCGCCGACGAGTACGGCTCCCCGCAATGCCTGGTGAAGCTGGGCTGCTGGGGTCCGGTCGTCAAGTGCAACGTGCCCAAGCGCGGCTGGATCAACGGCGTCGGCGGCTGCCCGAACGTCGGCGGCATCTGCATCGGCTGCACCATGCCCGGCTTCCCGGACAAGTTCATGCCGTTCATGGACGAGCCGCCCGGCGGCCACGTCTCGGCGGCGGCCAGCGGGATCTACGGCTCCGTCGTCCGGCGGCTGCGCAACTTCACGGTGAAGACGGCCGACAAGGAACCGAAGTGGCGGACGAAGAGCGAGACCATCACGACCGGCTACCGGCCGCCCTGGTGACCCGCGCCCCCGGACACCCCGGAGGGCGGTCAGGGCCAGGGCGAGCGGCACGACCTACCAGGAAGGCGGCGCGGGACCATGGCGACTGCGACCGGCAAACCCGTCGTCGACGCTGACGGCCTCATGGAGATGTCGTGGGACCCGATCACGCGCATCGTCGGCAGCCTCGGCATCCACACCAAGATCGACTTCGCCGCGAAGCGGGTCGCGGAGTGCTACAGCACCTCGTCGATCTTCCGCGGCTACAGCGTCTTCATGAAGGGCAAGGATCCCCGCGACGCCCACTTCATCACCAGCCGCATCTGCGGCATCTGCGGCGACAACCACGCGACCTGCTCCGTCTACGCGCAGAACATGGCGTACGGGGTCGCGCCCCCGCACATCGGCGAGTGGATCATCAACCTCGGCGAGGCCGCCGAGTACATGTTCGACCACAACATCTTCCAGGAGAACCTGGTCGGCGTGGACTACTGCGAGCGGATGGTCCGCGAGACCAACCCCGGCGTCCTCGAACTCGCGACACGTACCGAGGCTCCGCACGCCGCCGACCACGGCTACCGCACCATCGCCGACATCATGCGCTCGCTGAACCCGCTGGAGGGCGAGTTCTACCGTGAGGCCCTCCAGGTCAGCCGGTACACGCGCGAGATGTTCTGCCTGATGGAGGGCCGTCACGTACACCCCTCCACGCTCTACCCGGGCGGCGTCGGCACGGTCGCCACGATCCAGCTCTTCACCGACTACCTCACCCGCCTCACCCGCTACGTGGAGTTCATGAAGCGCGTCGTCCCGCTCCACGACGACCTCTTCGACTTCTTCTACGAAGCGCTGCCCGGGTACGAGGAGGTCGGCCGCAGGCGCGTGCTGCTCGGCTGCTGGGGCGCGCTCAACGACCCGGAGTTCTGCGACTTCACGTACGCCAACATGGAGGACTGGGGCCGCAGGATGTTCGTGACCCCGGGCGTCGTCGTGGACGGCAAGCTCGTCACCAACAGCCTCGTCGACATCAACCTCGGCCTGCGCATCCTGCTCGGTTCCTCCTACTACGAGGACTGGGCGGGCATGGGCAAGTTCGTCGAACGCGACCCCCTCGGCAACGAGATCGACGAACGCCACCCCTGGAACCAGCACACCATCCCGGCCCCCCAGAAGCGGGACTTCGACGACAAGTACAGCTGGGTCATGTCGCCGCGCTGGTTCGACGGCACCGACCACCTCGCCCTGGACACCGGCGGCGGGCCCATCGCCCGGCTCTGGTCCACGGCCCTGTCCGGACTCGTCGACATCGGCTCCATCAAGGCCACCGGGCACAGTGTGCAGATCAACCTCCCGCGCACCATGACCAAGCCGGAGATGGCCCTGGAGTGGAAGATCCCCCAGTGGTCCAACGCCATCGAACGCAACCGGGCCCGCACCTACTTCCAGGCGTACGCGGCCGCCGCCGCCCTCCACTTCGCCGAGCAGGCGATGGAGGAGGTCCGCGCCGGACGCACCCAGACCTGGGAGCAGTTCGACGTCCCCGACGAGTCGATCGGCTGCGGCTTCACCGAAGCCGTACGCGGCGTCCTCTCCCACCACATGGTCATCCGGGACGGGAAGATCGCCAACTACCACCCCTACCCGCCGACCCCGTGGAACGGCAGCGTCCGTGACACCTACGGCACCCCCGGACCGTACGAGGACGCCGTCCAGAACACGCCCATCTTCGAGGAGAACCCGCCCGAGAACTTCAAGGGCATCGACATCATGCGGGCCGTCCGCAGCTTCGACCCCTGCCTGCCGTGCGGTGTGCACATGTACGTCGGCGGCGGCCGGACCATCGAGCAGACCCATATGCCGACCGGGCTGAGCGGACTGGCGGGCGGCTGAACCCACCACCTGGGGCGTACTTCGAAAGGGGCCCACCATGGCGGGAGCCGACCCCGGCGCACACATCGGTGAACTGCTGGACCGACTGGGACGCGAGGCGGGACCGCGGGCCCGCGAGACCGCCGACGAACTCGTGCGCAGCGTCGTCGAGTTCTACGGCGAGGGCCTCGCCCGCACCGTACGGCTGCTGCGCTCCGCCCCGGCCGGCTCCGACCCGCTCGCCGTGCTCACCGCCGACGAACTCGTCGGGGACCTGCTGATCCTGCACGACCTGCACCCCGACGACACCATGACCCGGGTCGGTCAGGCCCTCGACAAGGTCCGCCCCTACCTCGGCTCCCACGCCGGGGACGTCGAGGTCGCCGGACTCGACACGGACGCCGCCGAAGGGCCCACGCTCCGACTGCGGTTGCGCGGCAGTTGCGACGGCTGCCCGTCCTCCACCCAGACCGTGCGCTGGACCATCGAGGAAGCCGTCGCCCGCCTCGCCCCCGAGATCGCGCACATCGAGGTGGAAGGCGTCGCCGAACCCGGCCCCGTCGAGCCGGCACTCCTCCAGATCCAGCCCCGCCCGCCCGACGGCACCCCGGGCCCACCGCCCCCGTCCGCCGGGCCCGAGCCACCCCACTGGCACACCCTCGACGCCCCCGCCCTGCCCGCCCGCGACCGCACCACCCGGGTCGCCGACATCGACGGCAACGCCCTCCTGCTCGTCCGGCTCCCCGGCAACCTGTACGCCTACCGCGACCGCTGCCCCGGCTGCGGGGCCGACCTGGGCACCGCCCCCCTCGACGGCGAGTTCCTCAGCTGCTCCGCCTGCGCCGCCCGGTTCGACGTACGGCACGCGGGGCGCGGCGAGGGCGCCCACCTGGAACCGCTGCCGCTCCTGGAGGAGGACGGGGCCGTCCGGGTCGCGGTGCCCGAACTGCTGGGAGCCGGGTCGTGAGCACCAACCCGGCCGGTGTCCTGGCCCAGTTCACCCGGCGGCCGCCACCGCCGGGGGAGCGGTGCGAACTGTGCGGGGAGCCGCTGCCGGACGAGCACCGGCATCTCGTCGACACCACCCGCCGCTCCCTGAAATGCTCCTGCCCGCCCTGCCATCTGCTCTTCACCCGGCCCGGCGCGGGGCAGGGCCGCTTCCGGGCCGTCCCCGACCGCTACCTCACCGACCCGGCCTTCACGCTGGACGGCGACGGCTGGAACCGGCTCCAGATCCCGGTCGGCCTCGCCTTCTTCTTCCGCAACTCCGCCCTCGACCGGTTCGCCGCCTTCTATCCGAGCCCCGCCGGCGCCACCGAGAGCGAACTCGACCCCGCGACCTGGGACGCCGTCATCGGCACCACCCGCCTGGCCGTGCTGCTCCAGGACGACGTCGAGGCGCTGCTCCTGCACGCCGAACGCGACCGGCCCGCGACCTGCACCCTCGTCCCCATCGACGTCTGCTACGAACTCGTCGGCCGGATGCGGCTCCACTGGAAGGGCTTCGACGGCGGAGCCGAGGCCCGCGCGGCCCTCGCGGAGTTCTTCGGCCGCGTCGCAGCCCGCGCCCGGCCCCTGCCCGCCGACGCGGAGAGCGGGGCGGGCAGCGTAGGCCCGGGAGGCGCCCCGTGACCGACCTCGACTTCCGCTGCACCGGCGTCCGGCCCGAGCCCTTCGGCGCGAGCCCCACGCTCCTGTTCGGCCTGCGCATCGAGGAACGCGACCACCTGCCCGTCCACGCCGTCGCCCTGCGCTGCCAGCTGCGCATCGAACCCGCCAAGCGCACCTACGACCCGGACGAGGTCGACATGCTCGGCGACCTGTTCGGCGAACCCGACCGCTGGAACAGCACCCTCAAACCGCTCCAGTTCGCCCACGCCTCGATCACCGTGCCCGCCTTCAGCGGCACCACCCACGTCGACCTCCCGGTGCCCTGCACCTACGACACCGAAGTCGCCTCCGCCTCCTACTTCCGGGCCCTGGCACGCGGCGAGGTCCCGCTGCTGATGCTCTTCTCCGGCACGGTCTTCACCGGCCACGACCGCTTCCGCGCCGAGCCGATTCCCTGGCACAAGGAGGCGTCCTGCCTGATGCCGGTGGCCGTCTGGCAGGAGCTGATCGAGGCCTATTTCCCCAACGCGGGCTGGCTGCGCCTGCGCAAGGACTGCCTGGAGGACCTGCGACGCTACCGGTCCGCGCACGCCCTGCCCTCCTGGGAGCGCGTCTTCGATGACCTCCTGGCCACGGCCGAGGCCGCACAGCTGAAGGGGGCCGAGTGAGATGACCGCCCCGCACCTCGAAGCCCCCTGGACGAAGCACTCGACCAGGCCCGCGCCGTCGCCGACGCCGTGCTCTTCGAGGGCTACGTCCTCTACCCGTACCGGGCCTCCTCGGCGAAGAACCGGATGCGCTGGCAGTTCGGCGTCCTGGTGCCGCCCGCCCGCACCGAGGGGAACGGCGAACACGCCGCACAGCGCACCGACATCCTCCTGGAACCCCGCTCCGGCGACCGGCTCGACGCCGAACTGCGCTTCCTGCACGTGCGGCGACGGACCGTCGAACGCCTCGAACCCGACGGCTCCTACACCGAGGTCCCCGAACTGGAGCTGCCCGACCGGGTCCTGGTCCCCTGGGACGAGGGCCACGAGGAACGCATCCGGCTCCACGCCCCCCTCGCCGAACTCACGGGGGAGCAGGCCCACACCCGTAACGTCACCTTCGATCTGCCGCCCGGCACCGAACACGAACCGGTGCTCGACGAGGACGGCCGCACGCTGGGCCGGCTGGTACGCCGCCGCGGCCGCCTCTCCGGGGAGATCCGCCCGTACGTCGAACAACTCCCCGGCCCCTACCGGCTCTCCCGCCTCACCGTCACCGTCGACAACACCGTCGACGTGCCCCCGCCGGTCCACGGCGGCAGCCGTGACGACGCCCTCCCGCACAGCATGATCGGCGCCCATCTTCTCCTCGCGGTGGAGGGCGGCCGCTTCCTTTCGATGACCGACCCGCCCGAGTGGGCCCGCCCCGCCGTCGCCGGGCTGCGCAACGAGAACACCTGGCCCGTCCTCGCCGGACCGGCGGACCGGGAGGACGTCGTGCTCTCCTCGCCGATCATCCTGGAGGACCACCCCGCCCTCGCCGACGAGAGCCCCGGCCCCCTCTACGACGCCACCGAGATCGACGAGATCCTCTCGCTGCGCACCGCCGCCCTCACCGACCACGAGAAGCGCGAGGCACGCGGCACCGACGCCCGCGCCGCCGAGGTCATCGACCTGGTCGACACCATGCCCGAAGCGGTACGGGAACGGCTGCACGGGGCGATCCGGGGGCTGCGCGAGGTCACGGGGGAGGAGGCCGGGACCGGTGGACCCAGCCCGGGACTCGCCCTCCCCGAGGGCTCCGGGCACCCCTGGTGGGACCCGCAGCAGGACCCCGGAGCGGCCGACGCCCCCACCACCGTCCCCATCGACGGCGATGCGGTCGGCGAGGGAAGCCGTGTCCTCCTCGCCCCCGGCTTCCGGCGCACGGACGCCCAGGACGCGTTCCTGCGGGGCTGCCGGGCCACCGTCGAAGCCGTGGTCGCGGACCTGGACGGGGAGGTGCACCTCGCGGTCGTCCTGGACGACGACCCGGGCAACGACATCCGCCGCCAGCAGGGCCGGTTCCTCTACTTCAAGCCCGACGAGGTGACCCCGCTGCGGGAGGAGGAGCCATGACCACCGCCCAGACGCCCGCGCGCACGCTCGTCGCCGGGGTCGGCAACATCTTCCTTAAGGACGACGGCTTCGGGGTGGAGACGGTCCGGCGGCTCGGCCGCCTGGCCTCCTCCCGGCTGCCGCCCGGCACCGAGCTCATGGACGCCGGAATCCGGGGGGTCCACCTCGCCTACAAGCTGCTGGAGGGCTACCGGACCCTCGTCCTCGTCGACATCGTCGGCCGGGGCGGCCCGCCCGGCACGCTCTACACCATCGACGTCGGGCCCGCGCCGCCCGACCCCCGTCCCGCACCCGGCCCGCTGGACACCCACGCCATGGACCCCGCCACCGTCCTCGGCCTGCTGCACGACCTGCACGCCGGAGCCGGCGGCACCCTCCCCGACGAGGTGTACGTCGTGGGCTGCGAGCCGCTGGACACGGCGGACGGCATGGGGCTCAGCGACCCCGTCGAGGCGGCGGTGGAGCCGGCGGTGGAACGGGTGCTCGACCTGCTGACCCGCAGCCCCGCCCCCGCAGCCGATTCCGTAGCGCGGAACAACTGAGACCACGACCTTGGAGGCCAGGATGCACTGGATGTGGATCGGCTTCGCCGCGGGCCTCGCGGCCCTGTACGGAGTCGCCAGGAACCTGCCCGACGTGCGGCGCTACCTGCGCATGCGCCGGATGTAGTCCCCGTGTCCCGAGTGGTGCGGGGGTTCGTCCCCGCCCCCGACGTCCTCCAGCTGCACATAACGCTCGAGGAAGAGATGGAGGGTGCTGTGCAGTTCTCCCAGCCGGACGAACCAGAGCGCGAGATCCATGGCGCCCTGCGGAGTGATGGCGTACACGCGGCGCGCGGGGCCGGAGCCGGAGGCACACCACCGCGAGGTCACCTCGCCGCACTTCTCCATGCCCCGCAGCAGCCGGTACACATGCGCCGACTCGGCTTCCTCCCAGCCGAACGCACCCAGGCGCCGCACCAGCTCGTAGCCGTGATCCCGACGTTCGGCCAGGAGCAGAAGCAGGACCGGGGTGAGCAGCGCCCGCCGTTCGACCTCGTGACCAGCCATGGTCCTTTCAGGGTAGCCAGGGGGTGAGCACCGTGCATGAGCTGGCCATCGCGATGGCCGTCGTCGACCAGGTGGAGAGCGCGCTCCGGGAGCAGGAGGCCGAGGCCGGGGACGCGCGGGTCCGGTCGCTGACCCTGCGGGTCGGGGAGCTGTCCGGCGTGGTGCCCGAGGCGCTCGACTTCTCCTTCGGGGTGGCGGCCCAGGGCACTGTGCTGGCGGACGCCCGGCTGCTGATCGAAACTGTTGAGGGGAGGGCCCGCTGCGAGGAGTGCGGCCGGGACACCGCGACCGGGATGCCCCCGGACCTGTGGTGCGGCGGCTGTTCACGGGGGATGAGCCTGACCGGCGGGCGCGAACTGGAGATCGTCCGGGTCGTCCTGGAGGACCCGGAGATCCGACGCGGGGGCGACGTACCGGAGGCGAGCCATGTGCCGCACCGTTGATCTGCGTCAGGCCGTGCTGGCGAAGAACGACACCAACGCCGTGGAGCTGCGCCGCACCCTCGACGCGCGCGGCACGACGGCCGTCAACCTGATGTCGAGCCCGGGCAGCGGCAAGACAGCCCTGCTGGAGCTGCTTCTGACCAGGGCCGTCGAGGGCGGCACCCCGGCCGCCGCCGTCACCGCCGACCTGGCCACCGAGAACGACGCGACCCGCCTGGCCCGCTCGGGAGCCCCCGTACAGCAGATCCTGACCGACGGGCTGTGCCACCTGGAGGCCGGGATGCTGGGCGGCAAACTGGACGGCTGGCTGCCCGAAGGGACCCGGCTGCTCTTCGTCGAGAACGTCGGCAATCTCGTCTGCCCCGCCTCCTACGACCTCGGCGAGACCCTGCGCATCGCGCTCGCCTCGGTGACCGAGGGCGAGGACAAGCCGGTGAAGTACCCGGCGGCCTTCGGACTCGCCCACCTCGTGGTCGTCACCAAGTCCGACCTGGCCGAGGCGGTGGAGTTCGACCGGGACGCCTTCCTCGCGGGCGTCCAGCGGGTGAATCCGGGCGTGCCGGTGATCGAGACGTCCGCCCGCACGGGCGCGGGCGTCGACGATCTGCTCGCGCACGTCCTGCGCGCCGCCGACGGCCGGGAGCCGCACACGCCGGTCCTCGCGCAGCAGCACGAGAAGCACCTGCACCACCACCACGACGAGGACGGTCCGGAGCGTGAGCGGACCGCCGATCACGTACCGACGGGAAGCCCGCGATGACCCCCCGCAAGCCCCCGCCCGCGACGGCCCCGCAACGCGTCCGCCGCCACCTCACCGTGCGCGGCGCGGTCCAGGGCGTCGGCTTCCGCCCGTTCGTCTACACCCTCGCCGAGGAGCACGGCCTCACCGGCTGGGTCACCAACGACGCCGACGGCGTCCACACCGAGGTCGAGGGCCCGGCGGCCGACGTGGACGCCTTCACCGACGCCCTCGGGACCCGCGCACCACCGCTCGCCCTCGTCGAGTCCGTCGAGCACCGCGTTGTCCCCGTCACGCACGACGACGGAGGCTTCACCATCCGCCCCTCCGCATCCGGGCCCGGGCGCACCCTGATCCCGCCGGACACGGCGACCTGCGACGCCTGCCTGGCCGAGCTCGCCGACCCGGCCGACCGGCGCTACCGGCACCCGTTCATCACCTGTACGCACTGCGGCCCCCGGTTCACCGTGGTCACCGGACTGCCCTACGACCGCCCGCTGACCACGATGGCCGGCTTCCCCTGTGCGCGGACTGCGCCCGGGAGTACGCCGATCCGGCCGACCGCCGCTTCCACGCCCAGCCGGTCGCCTGCCCCCGCTGCGGCCCCCGCCTCAGCCTCTGCCGGGGACCGGACGACCCCGGCACGCTCCGCGACGCCGAAGCGCTCGACGAGGCCCGCAGGCTCCTCGCGGACGGGGCCGTCCTCGCCGTGAAGGGCATCGGCGGCTACCACCTGGCCTGCGACGCGGGCGATCCCACCGCCGTGACGACGCTGCGCAAGCGCAAGAACCGGGGTGACAAGCCGTTCGCGGTGCTGGCGGACTCCCTCGCGACGGCCGAGGCCCTCGCCCACGTCGACGACGCCGAACGCGCCCTCCTCACCGGGTCCCGCAAGCCGATCGTCCTGCTGCGCCGCCGCACCGGCGCGGCGCGGGACGTGGCGGAAGGCGTCGCCCCCGGCAGCCCCGACCTCGGCGTGATGCTCCCGTACACCCCGCTGCACCGCCTGCTCCTCGGCCTGCCCGGTGACCGGCCCGGTCCGCCCGTCCTCGTCATGACCAGCGGAAACCGCTCCGGCGAGCCGATCGTCACCGACGACGCCGAAGCCCTGACCCGGCTCGAAGGGCTCGCCGACGCCTGGCTCGGGCACGACCGGCCCATCCATGTGCCGTGCGACGACTCCGTGGCCCGGATCTGCGCCGGGGCGGAGCTCCCGGTCCGCCGCTCGCGCGGCTACGCCCCGCTGCCGCTCGCCCTGCCCCTGCCCGTCGTCCCCGCCCTCGCGGTCGGCGGTGACCTGAAGAACACCTTCTGCGCCGCCGACGACCGCTACGCCTGGCTCTCCGCCCACGTCGGCGACATGGACGACCTCGCCACCCTCACCGCCTTCGAGCGGGGCACCGGACACCTCACCGACCTCACCGCCGTCGCCCCGCGCCTCCTGGTCGCCGACCGGCACCCCGGCTACCGGTCCACCCAGTGGGCCCGCCGCACCGCCGAGGCCCGCGGCATCCCGCTGCGGCACGTCCAGCACCACCACGCCCATATCGCCTCGACGATGGCCGAGCACGGCCTCGACGGCGCTTCCCCCGTCATCGGCGTCGCCTTCGACGGCACCGGGTACGGCGACGACGGCGCGGTCTGGGGCGGCGAAATCCTGATCGCGGACTACGACGGCTTCGAACGCTTCGCCCACCTCCGCTACGTCCCGCTGCCCGGCGGGGACGCGGCGGTCCGCAACCCGTACCGGATGGCTCTGTCCCACCTGCGCGCCGCCGACGTTCCGTGGTCCGACGCCCTGCCCTGCGCCGCCATCGCGCCGCCCGGCGAACGACGCCTTCTGGAGCGGCAGTTGGAGCGCGGACTGAACTGCGTCCCCACCTCCAGCATGGGCCGCCTCTTCGACGCGGTGTCCTCGCTCGCCGGTGTCTGCCACCGGGTGGAGTACGAGGCGGAGGCCGCGATGCGCCTGGAGAACGCGGCACTGACCGGCGCGGACGAGGGGAACGGCGACGACGGGCGGAAGTCCCCGTACAGGTTCATCCTGGGAGCAGAGCCGGACGGGCCGGCCGCTTCCCTGACCGCCGACCCGCGACCGGTCCTCGCCGCCGCCGCGGCGGACGTCCTGGCGGGCGTCCCGGCCACCGTCGTGGCCCGCCGCTTCCACCGCGCGGTGACCGTCCTCGTACGGGAGGTGTGCGCGGCGGCCCGGCGGCGTACGGGCATCGCCACCGTGGCCCTGACCGGCGGAGTTTTCTGCAACGCCCTGCTCACCGAAGGCTGTTGTACGGGACTGGAGGCGGACGGCTTCACCGTACTGAGGCACCGCAAGGTGCCCCCCAACGACGGCGGACTCGCCCTCGGTCAACTGATCGTCGCCGCCCGGACGAAGGAGTGAGGGAGGAGAGCGCCATGTGTCTGGCCGTACCCGGCCGAGTGCTGGAGATCGAGGAACGCGACGCCACACGGATGGCCAAGGTCGACTTCGGCGGCGTCGTCAAGGACGTGTGCCTGGAGTACGTCCCCGACATGCAGGTCGGCGACTACGCCATCGTCCACGTCGGATTCGCCCTGCAACGGCTCGACGAGGAATCGGCGCGCCAGACCCTGGAACTCTTCGAGAACCTCGGCGTGCTGGAGGAGGAGTTCGGCGACCACTGGGGCAAGGCGGCGAAGGACGCGGGCGCCGAACGCCCGGCCGGGACCGAACTCCCCGCCCCGGCACGCGAGAAGGAGGCGCGGTCATGAAGTATCTGGACGAATTCAGCGACCCGGTCCTCGCCAAGCGGCTGTTCGACGACATCCGGGCCCTCACCACGAAACCATGGGCCCTCATGGAGGTCTGCGGCGGGCAGACGCACTCGATCATCCGCCACGGCATCGACCAACTGCTCCCCGACGAGATCCGGTTGATCCACGGACCCGGCTGCCCCGTCTGCGTCACCCCGCTGGAGATCATCGACAAGGCCCTGGAGATCGCCTCCCGGCCGGACGTCATCTTCTGCTCCTTCGGCGACATGCTCCGTGTCCCGGGCAGCGGCCGCGACCTGTTCCAGGTCAAGAGCGAGGGCGCGGACGTGCGGGTGGTCTACTCCCCGCTGGACGCCCTGCGCATCGCCCAGGAGAACCCGGACAAGGAGGTCGTCTTCTTCGGCATCGGGTTCGAGACCACCGCCCCGCCCAACGCGATGACGGTCTACCAGGCGAAGAAGCTGTCCATCCCCAACTTCAGCCTGCTGGTCTCCCACGTACGGGTGCCCCCGGCGATCGACGCCATCATGAACTCGCCGGACTGCCAGGTCCAGGCGTTCCTCGCCGCCGGACACGTCTGTACGGTCATGGGCACCAAGGAGTACCCGGCGCTCGCCGCCGAGCACGAGGTCCCCATCGTCGTCACCGGATTCGAACCCCTGGACATCCTCGAAGGCATCCGGCGTGCCGTACGGCAGCTGGAGGCGGGGGAGCACACCGTCGAGAACGCCTACCCGCGCGCGGTCAACGAGCAGGGCAGCCCGGCCGCCCAGAAGATGCTGGCCGATGTCTTCGAGGTCACCGACCGGTCCTGGCGCGGGATCGGGATGATCCCGCAGAGCGGCTGGCGGCTGTCGCCCAAGTACCGTGAGTACGACGCCGAGCACCGCTTCTCCGTCGGCGGCATCGAGACCGAGGAGTCCACGGTCTGCCGCAGCGGCGAAGTCCTCCAGGGCCTGATCAAGCCGCACGAGTGCGCCGCGTTCGGCAAGGAGTGCACCCCGCGCAACCCGCTCGGCGCGACCATGGTCTCCAGCGAGGGCGCCTGCGCCGCGTACTACCTGTACCGGCGGCTGGAGGCACCGAAGAAGGCAGCCTCTCCGGCGAACACCCAGGCGAAGGAGGCGAGTTCCGTTGGCTGACACCGCCTCGGCCCCCGCCGACTTCTCCGGCTGGACCTGCCCCGCCCCGCTGCGCGACCACGAACGCATCGTGATGGGCCACGGCGGCGGCGGCACGCTCTCCGCCGAACTGGTCGAGCACCTCTTCGCACCCGCCTTCGGCAGCGACGTCCTCGCCGAGCTCGGCGACTCCGCGCACGTGACGATGGGCGGCGCCCGGCTGGCCTTCTCCACCGACTCCTTCGTCGTGCGGCCGCTGTTCTTCCCCGGCGGCAGCATCGGCGACCTCGCCGTCAACGGCACGGTCAACGACCTGGCCATGGCGGGCGCCGTGCCCGCCTACCTCTCCTGCGGTTTCATCCTGGAGGAGGGCATCGAACTGTCGGTGGTGGGCCGGGTGGCGCAGGCCCTCGGCGACGCGGCCCGCACGGCGGGCGTGACCGTCGCGACCGGCGACACGAAGGTCGTCGACGCCGGACACGGCGACGGGATCTTCATCAACACCGCCGGGATCGGCCTGGTCCCCGACGGCGTCGACATCCGCCCACAGCGTGCGGCCGCCGGCGACGCGGTCCTGGTCAGCGGGCAGATCGGGGTGCACGGTGTCGCCATCATGAGCGTCCGCGAGGGCCTGGAGTTCGGCGTCGAGATCCAGAGCGACACCGCGTCCCTGGCCGGCCTGGTCAGCGCCATGCTCGCCGTCTGTCCGGATCTCCATGTCCTGCGCGACCCGACGCGAGGCGGCCTGGCCACCTCCCTCAACGAGATCGCCTCGGCCGCGGGAACCGGCATCACCCTGGACGAGGGCGCCCTCCCGGTCCCCGAGACCGTCGCCAACGCCTGCTCCTTCCTCGGCCTCGACCCCCTGTACGTCGCCAACGAGGGCAAACTCGTCGCCTTCGTGCCTCCGGACCACGCCGACGCGGTCCTGGACGCGATGCGCGCCCACCCGCTGGGCAAGGAGTCGGTCCGGATCGGCACCTGTGTGGAGGAGCACCCCGGCATGGTCGTGGCGGCCACGGGCCTGGGCGGCACCCGGGTGGTGGACATGCCGCTGGGCGAGCAACTGCCCCGCATCTGCTGACGCCGGACGCGATGGTTTCCGGCGCTCAGTCCAGCGTCTGCGCCACCTCGCTGCGCGTGGCGGTGTGCACCACCCGGCACCGGGCCCCGTTGACGAGCGGCAGGTACGGCGGCACGTGGCCGCACTCGACGTCGGCGACGATCGGCACGTTCAGCGGTCCGAGCGCGTCCAGCACGGCCTGGTGCTGGGTGAGCGAGGCGGTGTCCGGGGCCGCTGTCCGGCCGACGAGCACGGCGTTCGCGGCGTCGAAGAATCCGGCCATGCGCATCCCGTGCAGATAGCGGCAGATGGCGAGCGCGTCGTCGCCGGCGGCCTCCACGTACACGAGAAGACCCTCCGGGGCGTGCGTCCGGGCGAACGCCGACGTGTCGAGGTACGGCGTTCCGGTGAGGTTGCACAGCATCTCGACACAGCCTCCGATCAGCCGCCCCTCGACGTCCACGTCGCCGCTGCCGTCGAGCCGGGTCCACCGGCCCGGCACGTCGAGCGTGAGCGTTCGGGCGTCGGGGCGCTTCGCCCAGTCGTCCCAGCCCGAGGCCCGGTGCCGTTCCGGTGGGATCTGGGTGAAGCGGTGGCCCGGCGGGGCGGCGACGATGTCGAACCAGGACACCAGTCCCTCCGGCGTCCGGTACGGGGTGTCCATGAGGTTGTTCCCGTGCACGGTCGCCACCCCGGTGAGCAGGGTCAGCGGCGTCATCACCGTCGACATGTCCGAGTAGCCCACCACCCAGGTCGGCTCCGCCGCCCGCACCGCTTCCCAGTCGATCAGCGGCAGCAGGTCGATGGCGGTCTCCCCGCCCCACGGCGGCACGACGGCCCTGACGGTGGGGTCCGTCAGCATGGCCGTCAGCTCGGCCGCCCGGTCGGCCGCGGGCGCGCTGACATGACCGGAGCCGTCCATGCACCGCCCGGTCACGACCTCGTACCCCCGCGCCTCCACATCGCGCACCGCCACGGCGAGCCGCTCGCGCAGTTCCTCGGGCACGCCGCTCGAAGGGGAGGTGACGCCGATGCGGTCACCGGGGCGCAGAGGGTGTGGGTATCGAACAGGCATGCGGCGGATTCTGGCATGACGCCCCGTGCCGCGTCAGCGCGTTTCGCCCGGGCGCGAGCCGGGCGCCACCTGGGCCCCGGCCGTGCGGTGGACGCTGCCGTCAGGGCGGTGCGGTCTCGAACCGCTGCGAGCGGAAGGTTAGGCTGACCTAAGTCAATTCGGTTCTCTCGCCCCCGCGGGCGAGGCGCTCAGGCCGACCACGCGTACGAAGGGGCAGTGTCCATGACGATCCACCGAGCCGTCGTCGCCCGAGTGCGGCCGCTCACCCCGAGCATGACCCGCGTCACCCTCCACGGAGAGGGTCTCGCGGGCTTCCGGACCACCGGGGTCGGCGACGAGTACGTGCGGATCTTCCTCCCGCACGGACCGGACCGCACCGATGTCTCCCTGCCCCGGACCACCGAGCAGGGCGGCTGGGAGACCCCCGAGGGGCAGCCCGTCGCGCCGATGCGCACGTACACGATCCGTGCCGTCCGCCCGGAGGCGGGCGAGGTCGACATCGACTTCGTGCTGCACGAGGGCGGTGTGGCGTCCGGCTGGGCCGCCGAGGCGCGGCCCGGCGACGTGGTGGGCGTCAACGACCCCACCGGGCTCTACAGCCCCCCGGACGATCTCTCCTGGCAGGTGCTGGTCGCCGACCAGACCGGTCTGCCCGCCGCCGCCCGGCTGCTGGAGAACACCCCCGGGCATGTCCGGACCCGCGTGGTCCTGGAAGCGCCCGACCCCTCGGCCGCGCTGTCGCTGCACGAAGCGGCCGACTCCAAGGTGACCTGGACCTACGGCGGAAACGGCCACGGGCCGAGCCGCCTGGCCGACCTGGTCGCCGCCGCCGTCCCGCCCGGCACGGACCTCGCGGGCGGGTACGTCTGGGTGGCCGGGGAGACCAACGCCCTGCGTGCCGTGCGCCGTTACCTCCGGCGCGAGCTGGGGCTCCCGGCCGAGCGCTTCAAGGTCGTCGGCTACTGGATACCGAACTCCGACACCTGGTCCGAGCGGTACGAAGCCCTGCCCGACGCCGTCCGCTCCGAGCTGGAGGCCCTCTGGGACAACCCCGCGCCGGGCGGCGAGACCGAGGACCTCACCATTCGCTACGAGGCCCGCCTCAGCGACCTCGGGCTCTGACCGCTCCTCCCTCCTCGTTCCCCGGCCCCGCGGCGCATCGGACGCCGGGGCCCGGGACCGCCCTCCTCGGCGGCCGCGCACTTGGGTAAGGTCAGCCTTACTTCGCGGGGGCTCATCCGGTTGGCTCGACCGCCAACCGGTGCGTAGAGCAGGCCGGTTGACGGCCCGTTGCGCCACCGCTCACCGCGAGGACAGCGGACGCGACGGAAGGCAGCACCATGCGCGTGGTTATGTTCGGCTCTCGGACCTGGGGGCCCCGCGTGCCCCGGGCCTTACACGAGGGGCCCCTTCGGCCGCTCCGGACGGGCGGGACGCCGACATGACCGTCGCTCCGCCCGCCGCCGGCCGCCGGTCCGCCGCGCGCCGTCCGCAGCCCGAACCCACCGCTGTCCGGTCCGCCCTGCGCGGCGGCGGACTCCTCGTCCTCGCCGGGCTGCTCCTGCTCCTCGTCGTCCTGAGCACCTGGATCGGCACCAAGGACACCACGCTCGGCCAGGTGTGGACCGCCCTCTGGAACGACGACGGCGCCTACGCCACCGACGTCGTCCGCCAACTCCGCCTGCCCCGGACCCTCGTCGGGCTGCTGGCGGGTGCCGCGCTCGGTGTGGCCGGAGCGGTCATGCAGGCCGTCACCCGTAACCCGCTCGCCGACCCCGGGCTCCTCGGCGTCAACGCGGGCGCCTCGGCGGCCGTGGTCTTCGGCATCGGCATCGTGGGCCTGGCGGGCTTCGGATCGCTGGTGTGGTTCTCCTTCGTCGGCGCCGCGCTCACCACGGTGATCGTGTACGTCCTCGGCGCCTCCGGCAGAGCCGGGCCCACGCCCGTACGCCTCGCGCTGGCCGGGGCCGCGGTGAGTGCGAGCCTCAGCGGTGTCATCGCCGGACTCACCGTCTTCGACTCCGCGACCTACGACTACCTTCGGTTCTGGATGGTCGGCTCGCTCGCCGGACGGGAACCCGAACTCGTCGTGCAGCTCCTGCCGTTCGTGGCCGTCGGCCTGGTGATCGCCCTGCTGCTCGCCCGGCCGCTGAACTCCCTCGCCCTCGGCGAGGAGTTGGGCCGGGCGCTGGGCGCGCGGATCGCCCGCACCCGGATCGCCGCGGTGATCGCCGTCACCCTGCTCTGCGGGGCCGCGACCGCTGCCGCCGGGCCGATCGGCTTCGTGGGCCTGGTCGTTCCGCTCGTCGCGCGCTGGCTGACCGGTCCCGACCTGCGCTGGGTACTCCCGTACTCGATGCTGCTGGCCCCCATCCTGCTGCTGGTCTCCGACATCGTCGGCCGGGTCGCCCTGCCCGGCGACGAACTGGAGGTCGGCGCCGTGACCGCGGTCATCGGCGCGCCGGTGTTCATCGCCATGGTGTGCCGGCGCAAGGAGGCATCGCTGTGACCGCCACGACCGATGTCCGCCCCGCCGCGGAGAAGGGCGGACGCGCCTCGCCCGCCGCCCGGCCGGTGCGCTGGTGGTCCGGACGGGTCAGCTTCCGGATGCACCGCCGTACGGCCCTGGTGAGCGGCGGCGCCCTGCTGCTCGCGGCACTCCTGCTGCTGGTCAGCCTGTGCGTCGGCTCCTACCCGGTATCGGTGCCCGACGTGGCGCGCGCCCTGTTCTACGGGACGGGGGACCGGCTCGCGGTCCACTTCGTCAACCAGGAGCGTCTGCCGCAGGCCCTGTTGGCGATTCTGGCCGGCTGCGCGCTGGGCATGAGCGGCGCGATCTTCCAGAGCGTGTCGCGCAACGCCCTCGCCAGCCCCGACGTCATCGGCTTCAACAGCGGGGCGGCCACCGGTGCGATCCTGGTCATCGTGACGTTCGGCGGCGCGGCGGCCTCGGTGGCCGCCGGAGCGATCGCCGGCGGCCTGGTGACCGCGCTGCTCGTCTCCGTTCTGGCCAGCAGGGGAGGACTGCACGGCATCCGGCTCGTCCTCATCGGGCTCGGTGTGACCGCGATGCTCGGCTCGGTCAACTCCTATCTGCTCACCCGCTCCTCCCTCAACGACGCCCAGAACGCGCACATCTGGCTCGTCGGGACGCTCAACGGGCGTGGCTGGTCCTCCGTGCAGATCATGGCCGTCGCGCTGCTCCTCCTTGTGCCGCTCGCGCTGCTGTTCGGCAGGCGGCTGCGGATGATGGAGCTCGGCGACGATCTCGCCACCGGCCTGGGCGTCCGGGTGAACCACTCGCGGCTCGCCCTGACGGTGCTGGGGATCGGGCTCTGCGGCGTGGCCGTGGCGAGCGCCGGGCCGATCCCGTTCATCGCCCTGGCCGCCCCGCAGATCGCCGTCATGGTCAGCCGCAGCCCCGGGGTCAGCCTGGTCTCTGCGGGGGCGGTCGGCGCCGGACTGCTCTCCGCCGCACACCTTGCTTCCAGCCAGTTCTTCTCCGCCCTGGTGTGGGTCGACCGGCAGGCCGGTTGGATCCAGGTGGTGGAGGAGTCCCAGCGCAACAACCTGCTGCCGGTGGGCGTCACCACCGCCGTGCTGGGCGGGGTGTACCTCGCCTGGGTGCTGTTCAAACGACGCGGCACCGGGACCGCGTGACGGCGGATCCCCCGGGCGCCGAGGCGTCCGGGGGATCCGCGGGGCGCCGAAATCCAGCCAACAAGTCCACTGGGACACACGTGAGTTGTGAGATTCGGTGAGTCAACCGCGAGATGGGTGGGTAGGGTCGCTATCGATCAAGTAAAGATAGCCTTACCTAAGTAAATGGAGGATGCGGTGACCAATCCGTTCGAGGACGAGGACGGCACCTACCTGGTGCTCGTCAACGACGAGGGGCAGCACTCCTTGTGGCCCGCGTTCGCCGAGGTGCCCGCCGGATGGACCGTGGCCCACCCGGAGGACACCCGCCAGGCCTGCCTGGACTATGTCGAGCAGAACTGGACCGACCTGCGGCCCAAGAGCCTGATAGAGAGCATGGCGGCCGATCCCACATGAGAACTCCCCCAAGCTGTCGGACCTGGTCGCCCGCCGGGGGTTCCTCATCGGAGCCGGGGTGGCGGGCGCGGGAGCGGCCCTCGGCACCGGACTCGCCCTTCCCGGCGGATCCGGCCGCGCCGTGGCCGCCACCGCACCACCCCGGTCCGCCCTCATGACGGCGGCGCTCGGCACCCCCCTCGACGATCTGCCCGACGCCGTCCGCGAAGCCCGGGAGGCCGGCACCCGGCTCACCGGGGCCGCCGCCGACCGGGCCGCCCGCGCGGCAAAGGCGGCGAAGGACCTGGTGCCCTTCCTGGACCCGGTGCCCGTTCCCCGGGTGATCAGCGGCCGCAAGGGCGAACTGGCCGTCACGATGCGTTCGGCCCGCGTCCGCCTGCACCGCAGCCTCCCGTACACCCGGCTGTGGGCCTACGAAGGCACGCACGTCGGGCCCACCATCGAGGCGAAGCGCGGCAGCCGGCTCCGTATCGCCTGGCAGAACGACCTCACCGGCGCCTACCCCCTCCCTGCCGTGCGCGTGCCGTTCGCCTACGACCCCGAGCTGCCCCTCATGTGGGACCGGCCGGGCCGCGAGGGCGCCGCCGCGCGCGCCGACGTCGCCGAACTGCCCCCGTGGGCCGTCGTGCACCTGCACGGAGCCGTCACCGGCGGCGGCAACGACGGCTGGGCGGAGAACGCCGTCCTGCCGGGCGCGGCCCAACTCGCCGAATACCCCAACGACCAGCCCGCCGCCGGACTCTGGTACCACGACCACGCCATGCACATCACGCACCTCAATGTGATGACCGGCCTCGGCGCGGGCGCCTACCTCATCCGGGACGAGGAGGAGCGGCGGTTACGCCTGCCCGCCGGCGACCGGGAGATCCCCCTCGTCTTCTTCGACCGCAACCTCGACCTCGACGACGACGGCGCGTTCACCGGCGACCTCCTCTACAAGGGCATCGTCGTCGCCGACGACCCCTACGAACTGGTCCGCCCCTTCACCGGACCGTTCAACCTGGTCAACGGGGTGATCTGGCCACACCTCGACGTCGAGGCCGGGTGGTACCGCTTCCGGGCCCTCAACGCCTCGAACAACCGCCCCTACCTCCTGAAGATCCTCGACGAGGACGGCAAGGAACTCTCCTCCGACGCCTTCCGGCTGATCGGCACGGACAGCGGACTGCTGCCGAAGCCCGACCCGGTCACCGGCGGCGTCCCGCTCACCCCAGGTGAACGCGCCGACCTCCTGGTGAACTTCGCGGCCCTGCGCGGCAGAAGACTCCGGCTCGTCAACGCCCTTCCCGAACCCGGGGCCCGACCGGACCTGATGGAGTTCCGGGTCGCCTCGCGGGCCGGACACGACACGTTCGTCCCGCCGAAGCGCCTCTCCACCTCCTTCACCCCGGTCGAACCCCCGGCCGCCGCCCCCGAACGCCTCGTCATCGTCACCCCCGTCTACCCGAAGGACCCCGAACTCTGGGAAATGGAGGAGACCGAGGCACCCGAGGGCAAGCTCCCGATCGACGGCATCGTCCAGATCGAGGACGAGCGCGGCACGGTCCGCACCTTCCGGCGGGTCTCCGCCACCTTCGAGGACCCCGTACGGTTCACCGTCGCCGCCGGGGCCACCGAACGCTGGAGGTTCCTCAGCCTGGAGAAATCCGCAGGCGCCTACCCGCACCCGATGCACCTGCACGCGGTCGCCTTCCAGGGGCTGAGCCGCGAGGTGTACGACGTCAGCTCCTTCACCTTCTTCGAGCTGCCGGGCGGCGGCTACGGAGCCGGCACCACCACGCCGATCCGCTGGAAGGAGAGCGCCCCCTGACGGCCGCCGAACAGGGGCCGAAGGACGTCATCTCCCTCGCGCCCGCCCAACTCATCACCGTCGGAGCCACGTTCGACGGGCCTCCCGGCCGGTTCATGCACCACTGTCACGTCTACGAGCACGAGGACATGATGATGATGCGCCCCTTCGTCGTGCAGCCGGAAGCCGTCATGAAACTCGCCCCCCACCACGGCCACAGACCCCACGCCTGACCCACCCCCACCCGGGCCCGGTGAGGCCCCCGCACCGGGACGCGCCCGCCCCGCACCACCGGCCGGGCCGGTCCCGGTGCGCCCCCGCGCCGCCCCCATCCACCCCCCCACCACCACCCGCCCCCACTGCTTTCGCCCCACTCACGTCACACCGCCGCGCCGACGGCCTCGTCCGCGTGCCCTTCGGCACGCCCTGCCCACGAACCTGCCCACCTCACCGGGAGACCCGGCCGAGGTTTCCTGCCGGGAGAATGCGCATGAGCACCCACCGCGAACGCCTGCCGCTGACCGAGGCCCAGCTCGGTCTCTGGTCAGCGCAGCGACTCGACCCGGCGAACCCCGTGTATCTCACCGCGGAGTACGTCGAGTTGGCGGGACCGCTGGACGAGCGGGCGTTCACGGCAGCCGTGACCCGCGCCGTCGGCGAGGCCGACGGGCTCTCCGTACGCTTCACCGCCGACGGCGACGACATCCGCCAGGAGACGGGCGCGGTCGCCCCGGCCGGCCCTGAACTCCACGACCTCCGCACGGCCGACGACCCGCACCGCACCGCCCTGGCCTGGATGGAGCAGGAGCGTTCCACCCCGGTCGACATCGAGCGCGGCCCCCTCTACCGGCACGCGCTGCTGCGCACCGGCGAGCGGCGGTGGCTGTGGTACCACCGCTGCCACCACATCCTCCTCGACGCCTACGGCTACGCCCGCCTCGCCGAACGCGTCGCCGAGCTCTACCGCCACGCCTGCGCGGGCACCCGGCCGCCCGCCGCATCGTTCGGCACACTGCGCGACGCGGTCGAGGAGGACCTGCGCTACACGGGCTCCGAACAGCACGCGCTCGACGCCCGGTTCTGGCAGGACCTGATGGCCGACCGGCCGCACCCGCCGACCCCGGCCCGCACCGCCCCGAACCGCATCCCACCCCGCTTCCTGCGCAGCCGCCTCACCCTCGGCGCGGGCGACGCCGAACGGCTCGCCGCCTTCGCCGGGCGGTCCCGCGCCACCTGGCCGGAGGCCGTGACCGCCGCCTGGGCGCTGTACCTGACCCGGCTCACCAACGCGCCGGAAGCCGTCATCGGCCTTCCCGTCAGCAACCGCACGGGCAGCGTCCTCGCCCGCACTCCCGTCACCGCCGTCAACGTCGTCCCGCTCCGGATCGCGGCCGACGAACGGGAACCGGTCGGCGACCTCCTGCGCCGCGTCACACGCACCCTGCGCCGCCAGCGCCGGCACCAGCGGTACCGGGGCGAACAACTCCGGCGCGAACTACAGCTGATCGGCCACGGCAGACGGCTCGTCGGCCCCCAGCTGAACATCAAGCCGTTCCCCACGGAACTCGCCTTCGGAGACTGCCGGGGCGCGGTGCACTCGCTGGCCGCCGGAGCCGTCGAGGACCTCAACGTCACCGTGAGCGGCCGGGGCGGCCCCGACACCGGACTCACCGGCCTCGACCTCGTTCTGGACGGCAATCCCGACCTGTACGGACAGGAGGAGCTGGACGCGCACCTGCTCTGTTTCGCCACCCTCCTGGACCGGCTCTCCCGCGCGGAACCCGACCTCCCGGCGGGGCGCGTCGGCTACCTGGACGATGCCGAACACCGGCGCTTGCTGGAGGAGTTCAACGCTCCCGGCGACGCGAGCGAAGGTCCCGTCGGAGCGGCTGAAGGCCTGTCGGCCCCCGGCCTCACCGAAGGCTTCGCGGCGCAGGTCCGCCGCACCCCCCAGGCGCCCGCCCTCCGCTGCGGCGACGCCGTCGTCACCTACGCGGAGCTGGCGGACCGCGCCGACCGCCTGGCTTCGGTCCTCCGGTCCCGGGGCGCGGGCCGGGGCAGCCTGATCGCCGTAGCCCTTCCCCGGGGCGAAGCGCTCCTGGTCGCGCTGCTCGCCGTGGCGTCGGCGGGAGCCGCGTACATACCGCTCGACCCGCGCTACCCGGCCGACCGGCTGCGGCACATGCTGGCGGACAGCGAGCCCCTGCTGCTGGTCACGGACCGGGCCCATCCCTGGGGCGGCGGCCTGCCGCTGCTCACCCTCGCCCCGGACGGCACGGTCCCGGGCGCGGAACCCGAGGCAGTCGGTCCGGTCGCGAGAGCCGAACCCGAGGGCGCCGGCCCCGTCCCGCCGGAGGAGGCGCACCCGGGCGACCCGGCCTACGTCATCTACACCTCCGGGTCCACCGGCCGCCCCAAGGGCGTCGTCGTGCCCCGCCGCGCCCTCGGCAACCTGCTGGCCGCCATGGGGCGACTCCTCGACCTGTCCGGCGAGGACCGGCTCCTCGCGGTCACCACCGTCTCCTTCGACATCGCCGCCCTCGAACTCTTCGTCCCGCTTCTCGGCGGGGCCACCGTCGTGCTCGCGGCCGACGACGAAGTACGCGACCCCTTCGTGCTCGCCGCGCTCATCCGGTCGACCGCGCCCACCGTCATGCAGGCCACCCCCTCCCTCTGGCGCGTCCTCGCCGACGCCGACCCGGACGCACTCGGCGGCCTGCGGGCGCTCAGCGGCGGAGAGCCGCTGCCCGCCGACCTGGCGGGCACCCTGACCCGGCACGCGAACGGTCTCGTCAACCTCTACGGGCCGACCGAGACCACCATCTGGTCCACCGCGGCCGTCCTCGGCAGCGGGGAGCCGCCGCATGTCGGCCGGCCCGTCCGCCGCACCCGCGCCTACGTCCTGGACCGCACTCTTGCGCCCGCTCCCGTCGGGGTGACCGGCGAACTCCACCTCGCCGGAGACGGTGTCGCCGACGGCTACTCCGGCCGGCCCGCGCTCACCGCCGAACGCTTCGTCGCCGACCCCTACGGCCCGCCCGGCGGCCGGATGTACCGGACCGGGGACCTGGCCCGGTTCCGCGCCGACGGCACCCTGGAGGTGCTGGGCCGCGCCGACCACCAGGTGAAGATCCGCGGGCACCGCGTGGAACCCGGCGAGATCGAAGCCGCCCTCCTGGCGCACCCCTCGGTCGCGGAGGCCGCCGTGACGGCTGTCCCGACGCCGGGCGGTGACCTGACCCTCGTCGCGTACTGCGTTCTCGTCCGTACGGGGCAGGAGCCCGCGCATACGGAAGAGGGGCCCGCGCGTACGGAGAAGGAGCCCGCCGCCGAGGCGGGGGCGGGCGACGACGGCCTCTGGGCGGAGCCCCTGCGCGCCGCACTCGCCGGGCAGCTCCCCGAGCACCTGGTGCCCCGCCACTTCGTGGCGCTGGACCGCCTGCCGCTGACCCCGAACGGCAAGACCGACCGGGCCGCGCTGCCCGCCGTCCGGACCGCCGAGCGCCCCGCATCCGGACGCGCCCCGCGTCCCGGGGCGGAGACGCTGCTGTGCGACCTCTTCGCCGACGTGCTCGGCCACGGCCCTGTGGCGCCTGACGACGACTTCTTCCTTCTCGGCGGCCATTCGCTGTCCGCCGCCCGCCTGGTCACCGCGCTCCGCTCGCGTACCGGGGCCGAACTGCCCGTACGCGCCCTGTTCGACGCGTCCACCCCCGCCCGGCTGGCCCCCGTCCTGGAAGCGGCGGAGACTGCCCGGAGGTCTGCCGGGGCGCTGCCTCCGCTGGTCCGGCGGACCCGGCCCGAGCGACCGCCGCTCTCCTTCGGGCAGCGGCGGCTGTGGTTCCTCGCCCGCGGCCACGGTGAGGACGGCTCGTACAACATCCCGCTCGCCCTCGACCTCACGGACCGGCTCGACCCGGACGCACTGCGCCACGCACTCGCCGACGTCGCCGCCCGCCACGAGATCCTGCGCACCGTGCTGCCCGTCCACGACGGGGACGCCTGGCAGCGGGTGCTGGACATCGCGGCGGCGAAGCCCGCGCTCGGCGAAGTCACCGTGCCCCAGGCGGAACTGGCCGACCGCATGGTCGCGGAGGCCGCGCGGCCGTTCGCCGTCGAGCACGAAACACCCTTGCGCGCAGTCCTGTTCACCGCCGATTCGGAACGCGGCACGGCCCGGCGCGAGAACGGGAAGCCGGTCCGGCAGACCCTGCTGCTCGTGCTGCACCACATCGCCGCCGACGCATGGTCGCTGCCGCCCCTCCTCGACGACCTCGCCGCCGCCTACACCGCCCGGCTCCGCGGCACCGACCCCGGCCTGCCCCGCCTGCCCGTGGACCACGCCGACTTCACCCTCTGGCAGCGGGACGCCGTGGCCGCGAGCGAAGAGGTGGACGCGGACTACTGGCGCACCCGGCTGACCGGGGCCCCCGAACAGCTGATCCTGCCCTGGGCCCGGCCCCGGCCCGACCGGACCGGCGGCCCCGCCCGCACCCACGACTTCGTCCTCGAAGCCGAACTTAACGAGAAGGTACGGGTGTTGGCCAGGCGGACCCGCACCACGACCTTCATGGTGCTGCACGCCGCGTTCGCCGCCACCCTCTCCCAGCTCGGCTGCGGCGACGACCTCGTCATCGGCACACCCGTGGCGGGACGCGACGACGAAGCCCTCCGCGACAGCATCGGCTTCCTCATCAACACGCTGCCGCTGCGCACCACTCTGCACGGCACCCCCAGCTTCCTCGACCTGCTGGCCCGCACCAGGGACGACGACCTCGCCGCCCTCGCCCACCAGCGCCTGCCGCTGGAGCGCATCGTCGCCGAGGTCAACCCGCCCCGCCTGCCGGGCGTCAGCCCCCTGTTCCAGGTGCTGTTCGCCGTACGGGAGGAGTTCTCCGACCGGCCCGTCCTGCCCGGGCAGACCGGCCGGCCGCGCCTCGTCGCGACCGGGGCCGCCAAGTTCGACCTCCAGTGCACCATCAGCGAGGACCCCGCCACCGGCCGGGCTGCCGGGCAGCTCGAATACCGCACCGACCTGTGGGACGCCTCCGCCGCCGACCGGTTCGCCCGGGCCCTGCTGCACGTCCTCGACCAGGCCACCACCGCCCCGGAACAGCCGGTCGTCACGCTGCGGACGGCCCTGGCCACGGTCGTGGCGCCCCAGCCGCGGTTCCTCCCGGCCACCTCACCCGCCGAGCTGTGCGCCGCCCAGGCTGCCCGCACCCCCGCCCGTACCGCGCTGATCAGCGGGGCGGACGAGATCAGCCATGCCGAACTCGACGAGCGATCGGCCCGGTTGGCCCGGCTGCTCGCCGAACGCGGGGCCCGCCCCGGCGTCCTGATCGGTGTCAGCCTGCCCCGGAACGCCGACCTCCTCGTCACCCTGCTCGCCGTCGGCCGGACCGGTGCCGCCTACCTTCCCGTCGACCCCGACTTCCCGCCCGACCGCATCCGGATGCTGCTGGCCGACGCCGCACCGGCCCTCCTCGTCACCGACCGGGCCACCGCCCGCTCCCTCGGCGCCGACCCGGCCACCGCCCTCCTCCTGGACGACCCCGCCACCGTCCGCGCCGCGGCCGACGCCGAACCGCTCGCGCCCAGGCCCGCCCACGGCGACGCACCCGCCTACGTCATCCACACCTCGGGCTCCACCGGCCGCCCCAAGGGAGTCGTCGTCACCCGGGCAGCCGTCGTCAACTTCCTGCTCTGCCTGGCCGAGACCCTCGACTTCCGCGACTCCGAACGGCTCCTCGCCGTCACCACCGTCGGCTTCGACATCGCCGTCCTCGAACTGTTCCTGCCCCTGATCACCGGTGGCACGGTCGTCCTCGCCGACCGGGAACAGGTCCGTGACCCCGCCCTCCTCGCCGGGCTCATCGACACCGCCCGCCCCACCGTCATGCAGGCCACGCCCTCCCTGTGGCGGGCCCTCCTGGACGCCCGGCCCGACGCGGTGGCCGGGCTGCGCGCCCTCGCCGGCGGCGAGGCCCTAGCCTCCGACCTCGCCCGCCGGCTCATCGCCCACGGGGCCGAACTCGTCAACCTCTACGGGCCCACCGAGACCACCATCTGGTCCACCGCGGGCGCCCTCGACGCGACGGCCGCCGAGGCCCCGCACATCGGCACCCCCTCTGGAACACCCGCGCCCTGGTCCTCGGCCGGGGCCTGGTCCCGCTGCCCGCCGGAGTGACCGGCGAGCTGTATCTCGCGGGAGACGGACTGGCGCTGGGCTATCTGGGCCGCCCGGGGCAGACCGCCGAACGCTTCACCGCCGAGCCCGGCGGCCCGCCCGGGGCCCGCATGTACCGCACCGGCGACCTCGCCCGGCTGCGCGCCGACGGCACCCTGGAGATCGTCGGCCGCGCCGACCACCAGGTGAAGATCCGCGGCCACCGCATCGAACCCGGCGAGGTCGCCGCGGCCCTCCGCGCCCACCCGGCCGTCCAGGACGCTGCCGTCGTCGCCCACCAGGACCCGGCCGACCCGACGCCCCGCCTGGTCGCCTACCTCACCGGGCTCACCGGCACCCCCGAAACCCGGGCGACCGTCGCCGCCCGGGTCCGCGAGGAGCTGCGCACCGTGCTGCCCGGCCACCTCGTCCCGGACCTCTGCCTGCCGCTCGACACCCTCCCGCTCACCCCGAACGGCAAGCTGGACCGCAACGCCCTGCCCACGCCCCGGCCCGCCGCCGCGCCCACCGGACGCGCCCCCGCCGGACAGCGCGAGGAACTGCTCGCCGCACTCTTCGCCGACCTCCTCGGCCTCGAACAGGTCGGCGCCGAAGCCGACTTCTTCGCCCTCGGGGGGCACTCCCTGCTCGCCGCCCGGCTGGCCACCCGCGCCGCCGACGTGCTGGGGCACCCCATCCCGGTCCGGCAGATCTTCGACACCCCGACCGTCGCCGCGCTCGCCGCCCGGTCGGCGGCACCGGACAGCCCGCTGCCCGTACTCGAACCGGCCACCCATGACGGACCGTTGCCGCTGTCGCCCGCCCAGGCGCGGCTGTGGTTCCTGAGCCGGCTCCAGCCCGGCACCGCCTACCACCTGCCCTTCGTCCTCACCCTCACCGGCGAGGTCGACCTCGCCGCCCTGACCGCCGCCGTCGGCGATCTGGCCGCGCGCCACGCCGTCCTGCGCACCGTGTTCCCCGAGGCGGACGGGGAGCCCACCCAGCACATCCTGGACCAAGCCGCCTCCGTACGGCTGCGGACCGTGGACAGCCGGGAGGAGGCGGAGGAGTTGCTCGGTGCGCTGAGCGCCGACCCCTTCGACCTCGCCACCGAACCCCCTTCCGCGTCACCGTCCTGACGGAGCACGACCGCACCACCGTCCTGCTCCTGATCCACCACATCGCCGCCGACGAATGGTCCGTCGAACCGCTGCTCACCGACCTGTCCGCCGCCTACCGGGCCCGGCTCACCGGGTGCGCCCCCGACCTGCCGCCGCTCACCGTGCACTACACGGACTACGCCCACTGGCAGCGCACCCTCCTCGACGGTGGCCACCTAGGCCGCCAGGCCGACTTCTGGCGGCGGGCGCTCCACGGCGCCCCCGCCGTCCTCGACCTGCCCACCGACCGTCCGCGGCCCGAAACCCCCAGCGGACGCGGCGGGTTCGTCCGCTTCACCCTCCCCGACGAGGTCACCTCCGGGCTGCGCTCCCTGGCCGCCGACGCCGGAGTGACCCCGTTCATGGTCACGCAGGCCGCCCTGTGCTCCCTGCTCACCGGACTCGGGGCCGGCGACGACGTCCCCCTCGGCGTCCCGACCGCCGGTCGGGGCGAGCGCAGTACGGAAGACCTCATCGGCTTCTTCGTCAACACGCTCGTCCTGCGCGGCGATCTCTCCGGCGACCCGACGTTCCGTGAACTCCTCGCCCGGGTACGGGCGGTGGACCTCGACGCCTTCGACCACGCCGAACTGCCCTTCGAGCGGGTCGTGGAAGAGGTGAACCCCGAACGCGGGGCGGCCAACCCGCTGTTCCAGGTGATGCTGACGTACCAGAACCGCACCCCGGTCCCGTTCGCAGCGCCCGGTGTCGACGAAGCCGCGTTCACCCTGCGGGAGACGGACACCGCGAAGTTCGACCTCATCGTCGGGTTCACCGACCACCTCACCGGCGGCCCCATCGACGGGGCGATCAACTACAGCGCCGACCTGTTCGACGCCGCCACCGCCCGCACGCTCGCCGACCGGCTGGTGAGGGTTCTGTCCCGCGCGATCGCCCGTGCCGACACCCCGATCGGATCACTCGGCGTTCTCGTCGCGGGGGAGGAGGACACCCTCCTGCGCGACTGGAACCCCACCGGTGACCACCGCGGCACCCCGTCCGTCCTCGACCGGTTCGCCAGGGCCGCCGCCGCCCACCCCGACGCCCCCGCCCTCACCCACCAGGGCGCCACCCTCACCTACGCCGAACTCGACACCCGGACGGACGCGTTGGCCCGGCTGCTGATCTCGTACGGCGTCGGCCCCGAGGACCGGGTCGCGCTGCTGCTGCCGCGCTCGGCGACCCTCGTCGAAGCGGTCCTCGCCGTCGCCAAGACCGGGGCCGCCTATGTCCCCGTCGACCCCGCCCACCCCCAGGACCGCGTCGCCTGGACCCTCCAGGACGCCGCCCCCGCCCTCGTCCTCACCGACACCGAGACCGTCGGCCGTATCCCCGCCTCCCGCACCGCCCCCGTGCTCGTCCTCGACGAACCGGCCACCACCGACAGCCGGCAGCGTCAGCCGGACGGGCCGGTCACCGACGCCGAGCGCCGAACGCCGCTCCGCCAGGACAACGCCGCCTACCTCATCTACACCTCGGGCTCCACCGGCCGCCCCAAGGGCGTCGTCGTCACCGGCCGCAACCTCGCCCGCCTCTTCGACGCCACAGCCGAGGACGCCTTCGGCCCCGACGACGTATGGACCCTCTTCCATTCGTACGCCTTCGACTTCTCCGTCTGGGAGATGTGGGGCGCCCTCCTCCACGGCGGCCGCCTCGTCGTCGTCCCGCACCCCGTCACCCGGTCACCCGACGACTTCCTGAGCCTGCTGCACCACGAGGGCGTCACCGTCCTCAACCAGACCCCGTCCGCCTGCTACCAGCTCACCGAAGCGCTCACCGCCCCCGGCTCACCCGGCATCCCGCCCGCCCTGCGGCTGATCGTCCTCGGCGGCGAAGCACTCGACCCCGCCCGCCTCGGCCCCTGGCTGCGGACACCCGACGCGCCTCGCGTGGTCAACATGTACGGGATCACCGAGACCACCGTTCACGTCACCACCCACGATCTCGCCCCCGAGGCCCTCGTCCCGGGCACCAGCCCCGTCGGCCGGGCCATCGACGACCTGCGGCTCTACGTCCTGGACCGGCGGCTGCGGCCCGTGCCGCCCGGTGTCACCGGTGAGCTGTACGTCGCCGGGGCCGGGCTCTCCCGCGGCTACCGGGGACGCCACCCGCTGACCGCCGAACGCTTCGTCGCCGACCCGTTCGGTGCGCCCGGCACCCGGATGTACCGCAGCGGGGACCTGGCCCGCTGGTCCGCCGACGGCACCCTCCACTACCTCGGCCGGGCCGACAGCCAGGTGTCGCTGCGCGGGTTCCGCATCGAGACCGCCGAGATCGAGACCGTGCTGTGCGACACCGGCGGGGCCCGCGCCGCCGCCGTCCTCCTCCGGGAGGACCTGCCCACCGGGCCCGGACTCGTCGCCTATACGACGGGCGGCGTCCCGGCCCCCGACCTGCGGGGAGCCTGCACGGGCCGGCTGCCCGACTACATGGTCCCGACCGCGTTCGTCGCCCTGGACCGGCTGCCGCTGACCGCCAACGGGAAGCTCGACCGGGCCGCCCTGCCCCTCCCGGACGCCTACGCCGACACGGGCCAACCGGCCACCGGCCGCGCTCCCCGCACCGCTCAGGAACGCCTCGTCGCCCGGCTCTACGGCGAGGTTCTCGGCCGTGCTCCCGTCGCCGTGGACGAGGACTTCTTCGCCCTCGGCGGGCACTCCCTGCTGGTCACCCGTCTCGCGGGACGTGTCCGCGCCGGACTCGGCCTCGACGTGCCCGTCCGTACCCTCTTCGAAGCGCCCACCGTCGCCGCTCTGGCGGCCCGGCTCACCGGTCTGACCCGCACGTCGGACACCTGCGTGCCCGCGCTCGCCCCGGCCGCCGAACGCCCCGGCCGGCTCCCGCTGTCGCCCGCCCAGGCCCGGCTCTGGTTCCTGCACCGGCTCGGCGGATCCGCCGTCACCTACGCCGTACCGCTCCTGCTGAAGCTGCGCGGCCCCCTGGACGAGGACGCCCTCGGCCGGGCGCTCACCGCCCTCACCCGACGCCACGAGATCCTGCGCACCTGCTACCCCGAGCACGAAGGACGCCCGGTCCAGTACGTGCTGCCCGAGGCCGCCCCCGTACCCCTGACAGTGGTGCGTCTGGACGGCGAGAGCGCCCAGGACGCGGCGCGCCGGCTCGCCGCCGAACCCTTCGACCTCTCCGACCGGCCCCCGCTCCGCGCCCACCTGCTCACCGGCCCCGGCGGCACCCGGGACCTGCTGCTCGTGGTCCACCACATCGCCTACGACGAGGCTTCCACCGGCCCCCTCGTACGGGACCTCGCCCAGCTGTACGCCACCGAGATCGACCCGGACCGCACGCCTCCCGCCGCGCCCGCCCTCCAGTACGCCGACTACACCCTCTGGCATCAGCAGGCCACTTCCGCCCGGGAGGACGGGCTGCTGGCCTACTGGCGCACGGCACTCGCCGGGGCACCGGAGGAAATCGGGCTGCCGCTGGACCGGGCCCGCCCGGCCGAGGTGGACGAACGCGGGGACTCCGTGGAGTTCACCCTCCCCGCCGCCGTCCACCGGGCCGCCGCCCGGGTCGCCCGGGAGAACGGCGCGACCCTCTTCATGGTGCTCCAGTCCGCCCTCGCCGTCCTGCTCTCCGCGCACGGGGCGGGCCACGACCTGCCCATCGGCACCACGCTCAGCGGCCGGGGCGAACCCGCCCTGGAGGAGCTGCCGGGGCTGATCGCCAACACCGTCGTCCTGCGCACCGACACCTCCGGCAGCCCCACCTTCACCGAACTCCTCGCCCGGGTGCGGGCGGTGGACCTCGACGCCTTCGACCACGGCGACCTGCCCTTCGAACGGCTCGTCGACGCCCTCGCCCCGCAGCGCTCGCTCTCCCGCCACCCGCTCTTCCAGGTCGCCCTGATCCACCAGAACGCCCCGGACCGCACCCACCCCTTCGGGCCCGGTACCGCAGAGGCCGAACTCGTCGAGACCCGCGCCGCGAAGTTCGACCTCACCCTCGCCGTCATCGAGGAACCCGGAACCCACGGGTTGCGCGCCGCGCTCAACTACCGCACCGCCCTCTTCGACCGCCCGACCGTCGAAGCCCTCGCGGTACGGTTCGCCGGCCTGCTCGAACGGCTCTGTGCCGAGCCCGATCGCCCTGTGGACCTCGCGCCTGTCCTGGACGCGGCGGAGACGCGGCACGTCCTCACCACCTCGACCGGACCCGAAATCGCCCTGCCCGAAAGCACCTTGGTCGACCTGGTGCGCGAACAGGCCGCCCGAACCCCCGCCACCGAGGCCCTGCGCGACGGGTCCCGCAGCTGGAGCTACCGCGAGTTCGACACGGACGCCGACCGGCTCGCCGGGCTCCTCGCCGAGCACGGCGTGCGACGCGGCGACACCGTGGCCGTCGCCCTGCCCCGCTCCGCCGAACTCGTTCTCGCCGTCCATGCCGTCCAGCGTGCCGGAGCCGCCTACCTGCCGATCGACCCGACCCAGCCGCCCGCCCGTATCGCGTCCCAGCTCCAGGACGGGGGAGCGGTCCTGCTGATCACCGATCCCGCCGTGTCCCTGCCCGAGGAGGCAGGCGACGGACTGCCGGTCCTCGACATCACCGCCGACGAAGTGCCCCGCTTCACCACCGTGCCCGACACCCCCCGTCCCGCCGATCCCGCCTACCTCCTCTTCACCTCCGGCTCCACCGGCCGGCCCAAGGGTGTCTGTGTCCCGCACAGCGCCGTCGCCAACCGGCTCCGCTGGGCCCAGGACACCTACCGGCTCACCGAGGACGACCGGGTCCTCCTCAAGACCCCGGCCACCTTCGACGTATCCGTCTGGGAGCTCTTCTGGCCCCTGCTCGCCGGTGCCACCCTCGTCACCGCGGGGCCCGACGACCACCGCGACCCGATCGCGCTGGCCCGGCTGCTGCGCGAACACCGCATCACCACCGTCCACTTCGTGCCGTCGATGCTCACCGCCTTCACCGGCGTCGCCGCTCCCGACGACTGCGCCTGGCTGCGCCGCGTCCTCGCCAGCGGCGAAACCCTCCCCCGGCCGCCGCCGACGGACTGCTGCGCCTGGCCCCGCATGCCGAGCTGCACAACCTCTACGGGCCGACCGAGGCCGCCGTCGACGTCACCGCCCACCCCGTCACGGCTGCGGACACCGCCTCGGGGAACGTCCCCATCGGCCGCCCGGTGTGGAACACCACCACCCTCGTCCTCGACGAACGGCTGCGCCCGGCCCCGCCCGGCGCGGCCGGCGAGCTGTACCTCGCCGGATCCCAACTGGCGTACGGCTACCACGGGCGAGCCGCCCTCACCGCGTCACGCTTCGTCGCCGACCCGTACGGCCCGCCCGGGGCCCGTCTCTACCGCACCGGCGACCTGGCCCGGCTGCGGGCGGCGGACGGAGCGCTGGAGCACCTGGGGCGGGTCGACGACCAGATCAAGCTGCGCGGGCAGCGCGTCGAACCCGGCGAGATCCGGGCCGCGCTCGACGCCCACCCCGACGTCGCGGGCAGCGCGGTGATCGCCCACGAGGACCCGGCCACCGGTACCACCCACCTGATCGGCTACGTCGTCCCCCGTACGGGAGACGGCACCGCTCTCCCCGCAGGTCTCGACGAGCACCTCGCCGCCCGGCTCCCCGCCCACCTCGTGCCCACCGCCCTGATCCCGCTGTCCGCCCTCCCGGTCACCGCCAACGGCAAGCTCGACCGCGCGGCCCTTCCAGCACCCCGTCTCGCCTCCCCGGAGGGCCGCACCGCACCGCGCACGGACGAGGAACGACGGCTCGCCGCCCTCTTCGCGGAACTCCTGCGGACCGAACAGATCGGCGTCGACGACAGCTTCTTCGCCCTCGGCGGCGACAGCATCCTGTCCATCCAGCTCGTCTCCGCGGCCCGCAAGGCCGGGCTCGTCTTCACCCCGCAGGACGTCTTCCGCCACCGGTCCGTCAGCGGCCTGCTCGCCGTCGCCGAACGCGCCACCCCGATCGAGGGAACCTCCGTAAGGCCCGCCGCCCCGGGCGAGCGGGAGTCCGGCCGGCTCACCCCGCTCCAGGAAGGGCTGCTCTTCCTCTCCCAGTACGACGGCCCGGAGGCCACCGGCACCGAGGGCGATCCGCTCGACGTCTACCATGTCCAGGTCGTCATCCGCCTCACCGACGACCTCGACGCGGACCGTCTCCGTCACGCGCTGCGCACCGTCGTCCGCCGCCACGCCCCCCTGCGCACCGCGTTCATCGGCGAGGAGGACGGCTGGACCCAGCGTGTACACGCCGACGCCGAACCGGAGTTCGAGGAACTGGATCTGCGCCGCCGCAAGCCGAAGGAGCAGGAGCGGCGCGCCGCGCGACGGGCCGACGACGACCGCCGCCGACGCTTCGACCTGACGGCGCCGCCGCTGCTGCGGACCACGCTCGTCCGCCGTTCGGAGACCACCGAACTCGTCCTCACCGGGCACCATCTGGTTCTCGACGGCTGGTCGTTGCCGCTGCTCGTCCGCGAACTCCTGCACGCGTACGCGGACATCGACCTGCCCGCCCCACCCGCCTATCCGCTGCACCGTGCCTGGTTCGACGCCCAGGACGAGAGGGGCGCCGCCGAGGCCTGGCGCGCGGCACTCGAAGGCGTCACCGAACCCACCCGGCTCGTCCCCGACGACCCGGGAGAGCAGGAACTCCCCGACGAGCACACGGTGGTGCTCGACACCGAACTGACCGACCGGCTCGCGGCGTTCGCCCGGGAGCGGGAGCTGACCCTGAGCACCCTCACCCAGACGGTGTGGGGGCTGGTGCTGAGCGCCCACACCGGACGGCATGACGTCGTCTTCGGCACGGTCGTCTCCGGCCGGCCCGCCGAGGTGCCCGGAGTGACGGACATGATCGGCCTGTTCGTCAACACCGTCCCCGTACGCGTCACCGTGCGCCCCGAGGAGACGCTCGCCGCTCTCGCGGCCCGCGTCCAGGACGAGTTCGCCGCCCTGCTGCCCCACCACCACCTGGGCCTGGCCGCCATCCAGCGCGCCGCCGGACACGGCGTCCTCTTCGACACCCTCACCGCGCTGGAGAACTACCCGGCCGACGGCCTTCCCGCGCTCGCCGAAGCCACCGGTCTCGGCCTCGCGGAGATCCGGGGCCGGGACGCCACCCACTACCCGCTGACCTTCGCCGCCGTGCCCGGCGAACGGCTCACCCTGCGCCTCACCCACCGCCCGGCGGCCGTCACCCCCGCCCGCGCCGGGGAACTCGCCGCACGCGTCGAACACCTGCTGCGCACGCTCGTCGCCGCCCCGGACACCCCCATCGCCGCCCTGGACCCGCTGACGGACACCGAACGGGCCACGCTCACCGCACACCGCGCCGGACCGCCCGCCCCGGCCGCCCGCACCTGGGCGCGGCTCTTCGCCGAACAGCGCGACCGCCGCCCGGACGCCGTGGCCGTGGACGCGCCGGAGTCCTCCCTGACGTACGCGGAACTCGACCGGCGCGCGGGGGATCTGGCGGGGCTGCTCCACGACTCCGGAATCCGGCCCGGGCAGCTCGTCGCCGTGATCCTGCCGCGCTCCGCCGACCTCGTCGTCGCCCAGCTCGCCGTCCAGCAGGCGGGCGCCGCCCATCTGCCCATCGACCCAGACTACCCCGAGGACCGCATCGCGGCCATGCTCCAGGACGCCCGCCCGGCGGCGATCCTCACCCACGGGACGCTCGCCGACCGCTACCCCGACGCGCTGCTGACCGACGCGCCGGCACGGTCGACACGGCCCGGGGCCCTGCCGGTCCCGGACGCAGCCGTCACCCCCGACCATCCCGCCTACGTCATCTTCACCTCCGGTTCCACCGGCCGCCCCAAGGGCGTGATCACCCCGCACCGGGGTCTCACCGCCCTCGCCACCGCACAGGCCGAGCGGCTGGGCCTCGACGACGGCAGCCGGGTCCTCCAGCTCGCCTCCCCGTCCTTCGACGCCTCCGTGATGGAGACGCTGATGGCCCTGGCGACCGGCGCGACCCTCGTCGTCCCCGAACCCGGACCGCTCGCCGGGCCGCTCCTCGGCGAGACGATCGCGCGACGCGACGTCAGCCACGCGCTGATCCCGCCCACCGCCCTCACCGGCCTCGAACCGGACGGGCTCGACTGCCTGCGCACCCTGGTCGTCGGCGGTGAGGCGTGCACCGCCCCGCTGACCGCCCGCTGGGCACCCGGCCGCCGCATGGTCAACGCCTACGGGCCCACCGAGGCCACCGCCTGCGTCACCATGAGCGCACCCCTGGGCCCCGGCCTCACCCCGCCCATCGGCACCCCGCTGCACGGCGTACGCGCCCACATCCTGGACACCCTGCTGCGGCCCGTACCGCCCGGCGCGACCGGCGAACTGTACGTGGCCGGGCCCGGCATCGCCCAGGGCTACCTCGGCCGCCCCCGGCTCACCGCCGAACGCTTCACCGCCGAGCCCGGAGGCCCGCCCGGCAGCCGCATGTACCGCACCGGCGACCTGGTCTCCCGCACGGCGGACGGCTCCCTGCTCTACCACGGGCGCGCCGACGACCAGGTGAAGGTCCGGGGATTCCGGGTCGAGCCCGGCGAGATCGTCGCCGCGCTCCAGGCCCGCCCGGAGATCCGCGCGTCGGCCGTCGTGCTCCGCCAGGACGACCCGGCGGGGCCGCGCCGGCTGGTGGCCTACCTGGTCCGGGAGGAGGCGGAGGCCTCGCCGCTCGACCCCGCCGCCCTGCGCACCGCCCTCGCCCGCGTCCTGCCCGATCACATGGTGCCCAGCGCCTTCGTGACCGTCCCCGGTCTGCCCGTCACCCCGAACGGCAAGCTCGACCGCGACGCCCTGCCCGCCCCCGACTTCGGTGCGGCCACCGGCGACACCGCCCCCGAAGGGCCGGTCGAGGAGAGACTGGCGGCGCTCTTCGCCGAGGTACTGGCCCTGCCCTCGGTGGGCGCGGAGGACAGCTTCTTCACCCTCGGCGGCGACAGCATCCTCTCCATGCAACTGGTTGCCCGCGCCCGGGCCGCCGGACTGCGCCTCACCCCGCGCGAGGTCTTCGAGCTGACCTCGGTCCGTGCCCTGGCCGCCCTGGTCTCCGGACGGTCGCCGGACCCGGGTGCCGGACCGTCGGCCCCTGCCCTCCCGGACACCGGCCCCGCACCTCTCACGCCCATCATGCGCTGGATCGCCGAACGGCCCGGCCCCACCGGAAGGTTCAGCCAGTCCATGCTGCTGACCCTGCCGCCGGCCATCGACCCGGCCGGGACAGCGCAGGTGCTGGGCGCGGTCCTGCGCCACCACGCCGTACTGCGCGCCCGTATCGACCTGGACGCCGGGACCTTCGTCATCCCCGGGCCGGACGCGGGACCCGCCCCGGCGCTGGACGAAGGCCCGTCCGGCACGGCGTCGAGCCCCGAGGCGCTGGCCCGCGAGGTCGACGCACTCGCCGCCGGACTCGACCCGGCCGCAGGGCTGATGGTGCGGGCCCGCAGCTACCCGGGGCACGCCGGACACCCCGGCAGGCTGCTGCTCGTCGTCCACCACCTGGCGGTCGACGGCGTCTCCTGGCGCATCCTCCTCGACGACCTGGCTCAGGCCTGGAGCGACATCGAGCAGGGGCGGACACCCCAACTTCCGGCCGTCACCACCTCGTTCCGGAGCTGGGCCGACACGCTGCGACGGCAGACGGCCACCCGCACCGTGGAACTCCCGCTCTGGAACGACATTCTCGCCGCCCCCGACCGGCTGCCCGCGCCGGACGCCGCGAGCCCGGGCCCGTACGAACTGGGCACGGTCTCCGAAGCCCGCCACCTGGTCCGGACCCTCGACGCCACGCACACCCGCACCTTGCTGACGGGGGCCGCCGAACGCCACGGCGTACGCGTCCAGGACCTCCTGCTCACCGCACTGGCCCGCGCGGTACGCGAGTGGAGCGGACGTGACGGGGTGGACTTCGCCGCCCATGTCGAGGGCCACGGCCGGGAACAGCAGATCGAGGACGGCGCCGACCTCTCCCGTACCGTCGGCTGGTTCACCAGCCTCTACCCCGTACGCCTGACCGCGACGGCCGCCGAGCCGCCCGCCGACACCCTCGCGCGGACCCGTGACCACCTCGAACGCATCCCCGACAGCGGCATCGGCTACGGCCTCCTGCGGTATGCGGCGGACCCACCACAGGAGCCGGAACCCGCCGGCGCACCCCTAGTCGCGTTCAACTACCTGGGCCGGTTCGGTACGTCGCCGGCCGGCGGGGAGCGGCCTGGGCCCCGGCGCCCGAGGCGGGCGTACTCGGGGAGCGATCGACGACGCGCTCGCCATGGCCCACGCGGTCGAGATCAACGCGCTCACCCGGGACACCCTGGAGGGCCCTCTGCTGGACACCCGGCTCACCTGGTCCCCGGCGGCCCTCGACGACGGGGCGGCGCACGGCCTGGCCGACTGCTGGCGGCGCGCCCTGACCGCCCTCGCCACGGCCCCCTCGCCATCACCCGGACCGGAGCCCACGGACGGACCCGATCCCAGGGACGGACCGGACCCCACCACCGGGCCCGCCGACCCGCCCACCGACAGGCCCGCCCACGGCCTGTCCCCGCTCAGCCCCGAACAGACAGCCATGCTCGAAGCACGTTGGAGGAACCGGTGAGTGCGGACCACGGCCTGGAAGACATCCTTCCCCTGGCGCCCCTTCAGGAAGGCCTGCTCTTCCACGCGGACCTCTCCGCCACCGGAGGAACCCCCGGTGCGACCGACGGGCTCGACGTCTACACCATGCGTCTCGTCTTCCGGCTCGGCGGCGACCTCGACACCACCGCCCTGCGCCGTGCGGCCGACACCGTGCTGGACCGCCACCCCCACCTGCGGGCGGCGTTCCTCCAGGAAGGGCTGGACCGGCCCGTCCAGGTGATCCCCCGTACGGCAGAGGTGCCCTGGCGGGAGGTCGACCTGCGGTCCGGCGACGCCGAGCGGCAGCGGGCCGAGGAGCAGCGGATCCTGGACGAGGAACGCGCCCACCGCTTCGATCTCACCCGGCCCCCGCTGCTGCGCCTCACCTTGCTGCACCACGGCGACCAGGACCACACCCTCATCCTGACGGCACATCACATCCTGTTGGACGGCTGGTCGGTTCCCCTGCTCGGCAAGGAGCTGTTCACCGCCTACGCCCAGCACTCCAAGGCCCCCGCCGCGCCCGCTCTGCCCGCGGTCCGCCCCTACCGGGACTTTCTGGCCTGGCTGGCCGCGCAGGACCGGCCCGCCGCCGAGAGCGCCTGGCGCGAAGCGCTCGCCCCGCTGTCCGAGCCCACCCTCCTCGCCCCGGCCGCCGCAGGCGGTGCCGCCGCCATCCCCGAACAGCCCGTCCAGCTCGATCTGCGGCTCTCCGCCCCGGTCGGTGAAGGGCTCGCCGCGTTCGCGGCCGCCCGGCAGGTCACCACGGCCACGGTCCACCAGACGGCCTGGGGCGTCGCGCTGGCCCGGCTGACCGGCCGCGCGGACGTGGCGTTCGGCACCACCGTCTCCGGCCGGCCCGCCGACCTCGACGGTGCCGAGTCCATGATCGGTCTGTTCATCAACACCCTGCCCGTCGTCGTGCACGCACCCCCGCGCGCCCCGCTCACCGATATCGCCGCGACCCTCCAGGCCGGCCGTACGAAGCTCCTCGGCCATGAGCACCTCGGGATGACCGACATTCAGCAACTGGGCGGAATCGGGGAGCTGTTCGACACCTTGCTGGTGGTGGAGAACTTCGGCGTCGACCGTCAGGGCCTCGCCGACGCGCAGGCGGCAGGCGGGCTCACCGTGCGGTCCGTGCGCGGCGAGGACGCCACGCACTACCCCGTAACCGTCGTCGTCCACCCGGGCCCCGAGACCCGCATCGCCCTGCGCTACCGGCCCGACCTTCTGACCGCCGAGCGGGCCCGCACCCTCGGCACCGCCTACGTGCGTGTTCTGGAGGCCCTCGCGGCCGACCCCACCGCCCCGGCGGGGAGGGTGGAACTGCTCACCGCACAGGACCGCCGCCGCGTCCTGGAGGACGGCGAGGCCCTGGCGCCCGAGAGCGAGGCGCCGGCCGGTTCCCTCCCGGACCGCTTCGCGGCGGCCGCCGCCCTGGACCCCCACGCCATCGCCGTGACCGACGGCGACCACGCGCTCAGCTACCGGGAACTCGACGCCCTGTCCGACCGGATCGCCCGCCTGCTGGAGGCGCGGGGAGCGGGCCCCGGCGCCTACGTCGCTCTCTCCCTCGAACCGTCCGCCGAGCAGATCGGCGCGATCCTCGGCGTCCTCAAGACCGGCGCGGCCTACGTGCCGCTGCCCGCCGACGCCCCCGCCGACCGTATCCGCATCCAACTCGCCGCCGCACTGCCGGTGGTGGGCCTCGCGACCTCGCCCGCGCACCGGGACGGCCTGCCCGCCACCGACGGGTCCGCCGACCGCCCCGGCGCGGGCTGGCTGACCCTCGACGACATCCCGGCGGCAGCCCCGGGCGACACCCCGTACACCGCCCCCGGCATCTCCCCGCACACGGCCGCCTACGTCATCCACACCTCCGGTTCCACCGGGCGCCCCAAGGGTGTGGTCGTCGAACACCACAACGTGCTGCGGCTGTTGGACGCCACCGACGACGACTTCGGATTCGGCGCGGACGACGTCTGGACCCTCTTCCACTCGTACGCCTTCGACTTCTCCGTCTGGGAGATCTTCGGGGCGCTGCTGTACGGCGGACGCCTCGTCGTCGTCCCGCGCACCACGACCCGCGCCCCCGAGGAGTTCGCCGCCCTCCTGCGCCGCGAACGCGTCACCGTGCTGAACCAGACCCCGTCCGCCTTCCACCAGCTCGCCGACGTCCTGCTCGGCCAGAAGGCCGCCGACGAGGCCGAACTACCGCTGCGCGCTGTCGTCTTCGGCGGCGAAGCGCTCGAACCGGCGCGGCTCACCGACTGGTTCGAGCGGTACGGGGACGACGGCCCCGAACTCGTGAACATGTACGGCATCACCGAGACCACCGTGCACGTCACCCACCGGGCGCTCGAAGCCGACGAGACAGCCGGCCCGGACGCCCCGCTCAGCCCCGTCGGCCGCCCCCTCGACGACCTCTCCGTCCGGCTGCTCGACTCCGCCCTGCACCCCGTCGCCCCCGGTGCCACCGGCGAGCTGTACGTCGCCGGACCCGGCCTGGCCCGCGGCTACCTCGGCCGGCACGCCCCCACCGCCACCCGCTTCGTCGCCGACCCGTACGGCCCGCCCGGCACCCGCATGTACCGCACCGGGGACCTCGCCCGCTGGACGGCCGACGGCGAACTCGACTACCTCGGGCGCGCCGACGAGCAGGTGCAGATCCGCGGCTTCCGCGTCGAACCCGGCGAGGCCCGCGCCGCACTCGCCGCCCTCGACGAGGTGGCCGACGCCGTCGTCCTGGCCCGCCCCGCACCCGGCGGCGGCACCCGGCTCCTCGCCTACGCCACCCCCGCCGCCGGCCCGCTCGCCCCGGACCGCCTCCGCGAGGCCCTGCGCGAAAGGCTGCCCGACTACCTGGTCCCGGCCGCCGTCATCCCCGTCGACCACTGGCCGCTCACCGCCAACGGCAAGCTCGACCGCACCGCCCTGCCCGAGCCCGAGGAAGCCGCGGCTCCCGGAGGACGCGCCCCGGCCACCCCGCAGGAAGAGATCATCGCCCACCTCTTCGCGGCGATCCTGGAGCGCGAACAGGTCGGAGCCGACGACGACTTCTTCGCCCTCGGCGGCCACTCCCTGCTCGCGACCCGGCTCGCCTCGCGCATCCGGTCCGCCCTCGACGTGACGCTGTCGGTCCGCGACGTCTTCGAGGCCCCGACCGTTGCCGCCCTCGCCCGCCGCCTCCACCACGCGGACGGCGCGCCGGAACCGCTGCGGCCCCGCCCGCGCCCCGCCACCCTGCCACTCTCCCCGGCGCAGCGCCGACTGTGGTTCCTCCAGCAGCTCCACGGCGTCGGCTCCGACTACACCATCCCCTTCGCCGCCCGGCTGACCGGCCCCCTGGACGTGCCCGCCCTGCGCGCCGCCGTCCTCGATGTGATGGCCCGCCACGAAAGCCTGCGCACGGTCTTCCCCGCCACCGACGGACAGCCGCGCCAGCACATCGTCGACGTGTCCGACCTCCCCGAACCGCTCACGGTCACCGAGGCCACCGCGTCGGCGGACGAACTCCGCCTGTACGTCGAGGAGATGGCCCGTACGCCCCTCGACGTCGAGCGGGACGTACCGCTGCGCGCGGGGCTGCTGCGGCTCGGCCCCGACCAGCACGTCGTCGTGCTCGTCGTCCACCACATCGCCGCCGACCAGTGGTCCGCCCGTCCGCTCCTCACCGACCTCGCCACCGCCTACGCCGCCCGCACCGGAGGCGAAGCCCCGGCCTGGCCGCCGCTGCCCGTGCAGTACGCCGACTTCACCCTGTGGCAGCGCGCATCCCTCGGCTGGGACGACGACGCACCGCACCCGGACGGCGTCGTCGCCGCCCAGCTCGACCACTGGCGGGACGCCCTGCGCGACCTCCCCGCCGAACTGCCCCTGCCCACCGACCGGCCGCGCCCGCCGGTCCCGAGCCACCGGGGCGGCTTCGCCCGGTTCACCGTGCCGCCCGCCGTGCTCACCGCGATGCGCACCCTCGCCCGTACCGAGTCCACCTCGCTGTTCATGGTCGCCCACGCGGCGCTCGCCGCCCTCCTCGCCCGCACCGGGTCCGGCCAGGACATCGTCATCGGCACACCGGTCGCCGGACGCCACGACACGGCGCTGGACGACCTCGTCGGGTTCTTCGTCAACAATCTCGTCCTGCGCACCGACCTGTCCGGCGACCCGTCCTTCCGCGATCTCCTGCACCGGGTCCGGGAGACCGACCTCGCCGCCTACGCCCACGCCGACGTCCCCTTCGAGCACCTCGTCGACGCGCTCGCCCCGCACCGCTCCCTCTCCCGCCACCCGCTGTTCCAGGTGATGCTGGCGTACGAGAACCGGCAGGCTGGAGAGATCGGGCTGTCCGGGCTCACCACCACGACGGTCCCGGCGTTCGGCCGCTCCGCCAAGTTCGACCTGACCTTCACCCTGGCCGAGCGCGACGGGGCGGACGGCATCGAAGGGGTCCTCGAATACGCCGACGACCTCTTCGAACCCGCGACCGCTCAGGCACTCGCCGACCGGCTCGTCCGCCTCCTGACCGAGGCGGTCGCCGCCCCCACGGCCCCCTGCACCGGCTGGAGATCCTCAGCCCCGCCGAACGCGCCGCGCTCCTCGGCCGCCCCGAGGACACCGCCGTACCGCTCGGCGACGCCACCGCCACCCTGCCCGGCCTCTTCGCCGCGATCGCCGCCGCCCACCCCGACGCCCCCGCCCTCGCCGGACCTGACCTCGCCACGGGAGACCGGACCGAACAGGACTACCGGCAGCTCGACACCGCCGCGAACGCCCTGGCCCACGACCTCATCGCCCACGGGGTACGGCCGCGGGACCGGGTCGCGGTCATGCTGCCCCGTACCGTCGAGGCCGTCGCCGCCCTCCTGGCCGTCGCCAAGACCGGGGCCGTCTACCTCCCCGTCGACCCGGACTACCCGGCGGAGCGGATCGCGTACATGCTCACCGACGCCGCCCCCACGCTCGTCCTCACCACCCATGGAACGCCCGCCTTTGACGGCGTGCCCCGGCTGGAGATCGACGGGTCCCCGCGAACCCGGTCCGCCGACGACCCCGGGCTCTGGCGTACCCAGCGGCCCGACGCGGCGGCGTACATCATCTACACCTCCGGCTCCACCGGCCGGCCCAAGGGGGTGGCCGTCACCCACACCGGGCTGCCCGCCCTCGCCCGCACGCTTGCCGATGCCTTCGGGGCCGGGCCCGGCGACCGGGTCCTCCAGTTCGCCTCGCTGAGCTTCGACACCTCGGTGTGGGAGATCGTCATGGCGCTGTTCTCGGGCGCGGCCCTGGAGATCGTGCCGGCCGACCGACGCCTCGGCGAACCGCTCGCACACTTCCTCGCCGAGCACCGCGTCACCCACCTCACCGTGCCGCCCGCCGTCCTCGCCGCACTCCCCGAGGACGCCGTCGCCCCCGGCACCACGCTCATCGTCGCCGGGGAGGCCTGCACCCCCGCCCTCGTCCGCGCCTGGGCACCCCGGACCCGCATGTTCAACTCCTACGGGCCCACCGAGACCACCGTCGACGCCACCCTCTGGCGCTGCGAGCCCGACCGGCTGAGCGCCGGGGACACCGGCCCCGTCCCCGTCGGCACCGCCGTCGCCGGGACAGCGGCCCTCGTCCTGGACGCGGCGCTGCGCCCGGTGCCGCCCGGCACCCCGGGAGAGCTGTACGTCGCGGGCTCCGGGCTCGCCCGCGGGTACCTGGGCCGCCCCGGTCTCACCGCGGCCCGCTTCGTGGCCGACCCGTACGGCCCGCCCGGGACCCGGATGTACCGCAGCGGCGACCTGGCCCGCCGCCGGGCCGACGGGGAGCTGGAGTACCTGGGCCGCGCCGACCACCAGGTGAAGCTGCGCGGATTCCGGATCGAACTCGGCGAGATCGAATCCGCCCTGACCGCCCTGGACGGCGTACGCCAGGCCGCCGCCGTGCTCCGCGAGGACCGGCCGGGCCACAGGCTCCTCGCCGCCTACGCCGTCGCCCGCCCGGGGGCGGACCTCGACCCCGACCGGCTGCGCACCGAGCTCGCCCGCACCCTGCCCGACTACGCCGTCCCCGCCACCCTGACCCTGCTGCCCGCCCTGCCGCTCGGCCCCACCGGCAAGGTGGACCGGGCCGCCCTGCCCGCGCCCGTCGTCGCATCCGCCGACGACACCCCGCCGGCGGGCACGGCCGCGATACTGGCTGACCTGTTCGCCGACGTGCTGCGGCTGGAGGGACCACCCGGCGGCGACGACTCCTTCTTCGCGCTCGGCGGCGACAGCATCTCCTCCATCCAACTCGTGTCCCGCGCACGGAAGTCGGGTCTGGCGCTCAGCGCCCGGCAGATCTTCGAGCACCCCACCCCGCGCGCCCTCGCCGACGTGGTCGCCCCGCACGCGGACAACGAGCCCGTACCGGACAGCGGCGTCGAGCAGGCGGCCGCCCCGGCCCTGTTCACCCCGCTCATGCACTGGCTGCGCCGGAACCCGGACCACTGGGCCGGCTTCCACCAGTCGATGCTGGTCACTGTCGAGCCCACGCTCACCGAGGACCGCCTGCGGACCGCGCTCGGGCACCTCCTGGCCACCCACGACGCGCTGCGCGCCCGCGTCACCACCGACCCCCTCGACGGCCGCCCCCGGCTCACCCCCTCCGACACCGCACCCGACCCGGCGGCCCTCCTCGCCGTCGTCCCCGTCGACGGCGACGACACCGCACTGCGCCGGGCCGTGGAGACCCACTCCCGCGCCCACGCTGCCGAACTCGACCCGTCGCAGGGTGTGCTGGTCCGAGCCGTCTGGTTCCCGCGCGGGCCCGGCCGTGACGGACGGCTGCTGCTGCTCGTCCACCACCTCGCCGTGGACGGAGTGTCCTGGCGCGTCCTGCTGCCCGACCTCGCGCACGCCGTCTCCACCGGCACCCCGGCCGCCCGGCCCGGCACCTCCTTCGCCCACTGGTCGGGCGAGCTGTACGCGGACCCCGAGCGCTTCGCCGTCGAACGGCCCCACTGGGACGGTGTGCTGGCCGACCGGCCCGCCCCGCTCGCCCCCGAAGACGCGGCGAACACCCCCCACACCCCGGGTGAACTCCGGACCGAACTCGCTCCCGGTCTCACCGCCCCGCTGCTCACCGCGACCGCCGCCGCGTTCCACGCGCGCCCCGACGAACTCCTCCTCGCCGCACTCGTCCACGCCGTCGGTGGCGACACCCCGGTCCTGGTCGACCTCGAATCCCACGGCCGCCACGAGGAGTTGGCTCCTGGAGCCGATCTGTCGCGGACGGTCGGCTGGTTCACCACCCAGTACCCCGTCCGGCTGGACCCCGGCACCGGAGGCGTGGGCCAGGATGTCAAGCGGGTCCGGGACCGGCTCGCCGCCGTTCCCGGCCGGGGGACGGGGTACGGGGCGCTGCACGGGCAGGCCCCCAGCGGGGCCCAGGTCGCCTTCAACTACCTCGGCCGGTTCACCGCCGACACCCCGGACGGGCACTGGGTCCCCGCGCCGGAATCCGACGCGGTCCACCCGGGACCGCAGCCCGTCCTCCTCGACGGGCACGTCCTGGACCTCAACGCCTCCACCCTGGACGGCCCCGACGGGCCTGTCCTGACCGTCCGTTGGGCGTACGCCACCGACGTCATCGGCCCCGAGCGGATCCGGGCCCTCGCCGACCGGTTCACCGCCGCCCTCACCGAACTCGTCCGCCGCCGCGAGGAACCCGGCTTCGCCGGACACAGCCCCGGCGACTTCCCGGTCGCGCTCGACCAGCACGAGGTCACCGAGCTGGAAGCGGCGAGCCCCGCACTCGACGGCGTCCTGCCCCTGACGCCCCTCCAGCACGGTCTCGCCTATCACGCGCTGACCGTGGAGCCCGGGGCCGATCCCTACGTCGTCCAGCTGGAGTTGGAGATCGGCGGACCCCTCGACCCGGGTCGGCTACGAGCCGCCGCCAGTGCGGTCGTGGACCGGCACGCCAACCTCCGCGCCGGATTCCGCCGCCTCACCACCGGCCGCCTGGTCCAGTACACGACCGCCGACATCGCGCCGGAGTGGACCGAACACGACCTGCGCGCCCGCCCGGACGTCCCGGTGGCGGATGCCCTCTCCGTCCTGGTCGCCGAGGACCGTGTCCGTCCCTTCGCACCGGACCGGCCGCCGCTGCTCCGCTTCACCCTGATCCGTACCGCCGACGACCGGTGGCGGCTGCTGTTCACCAGCCACCACCTGCTGCTCGACGGCTGGTCCGCGCCGCTCCTGCTCACCGACCTGTTCGACGCCTACGCAGGGCGCGCCCCGGTCCGCCGCCGCCCCTTCGCCGACTACGCGCGCTGGCTCGCCGACCGCGACCGCCCGGCCGCCGAAGCCGCCTGGCGCACCGCCCTCGAAGGCGTCACCGAGCCCACGCTCACCGCCCCCGCCGGCACCCCGTCCGCCGCCCTGGTCCCCGAGGAGACCGCCACCGTCCTCGACCCCGCCCTCACCGCCGCACTCCAGGACCGGGCCCGCGCCGCCGGGACCACCCTGAACACCGTCGTCCAGACGGGGTGGGGGCTCGTCCTGTCCCGGCTCACCGGACGCGACGACGTGGTCTTCGGCAGCGCGGTCTCCGGCCGCCCCGCCGAACTGGACGGCGTCGAAGGGATGCTGGGACTCTTCGTCAACACCCTGCCCACCCGGGTGCGTACCGCCCCCTACCGCACCCTGGCCGACACGGTCGCCGATCTCCACGCCCGCCAGGTGGCCCTGCTCGACCACCAGCACCTCGGGCTCGCCGACATCCAGCAACTCGTCGGTCTGCCCGCACTGCTGGACACCATGACCGTCTTCGAGAACTACCCCTTCGACGACGACGCGCTCTCCGGCAGCGAACAGGCCGCAGGGCTCGACGTACGCGGCGTCGGCGGGCGCGACGCCACCCACTACCCGCTGACCCTCGCGATCACCCTCCAGGGCGGCCGGCTGCGACTCGTGCTCAAGCACCGCCCCGACCTGTACGACACCCGGGCCGCCCACACCGTCCTCGACCGGCTGACGCGTGCCCTGGACCACCTCGCCCACCGGCCGGACCTCCCCGCCGGGCAGGTGGACCTCGCCCCGGACGCCTCCGCCACGCTCAGCGGCCGGCCCGCCGGCACCGCCGCCCTGGGCTGCGCCGGAACGGTGGCGGCCGTCGCCACCGACACCCCGGACGCCATCGCCGTACGGTCCCTCGAAGGCGGGCAGCAGCCGGTGACGTACGCGGAACTCGTCGTGCGAGCAGCCGACCTCGCGCAGCGGCTGCGGGAGGCGGGAGCGGGGCCCGAGACCGTCGTCGCCCTCCTGCTGGCGCGCTCGGTGGACCTGGTCGTCGCCGAACTCGCCGTGGCCTGGACCGGAGCCGCCTATCTGCCCCTGCACCCCGACTGGCCCGCCGGGCGCATCCGCACCGTCCTGGGCGCGGCCGGCGCGGTCGCCCTGATCTGCCGCCCCGGCACCGACACCTCCGCCTACGGACCCGTCGCGGTCCTCCACCCGGACGGCGACCGCACGCCATCGGGCGGACACCCGGGGACGCTCCCGGCGCCTCCCGCCCCGCACCGGCTCGCCTACGTCATGTACACCTCCGGCTCCACCGGTGAGCCCAAGGGCGTCGCCGTCCCCGAGAGTGCCGTCCTCGCCCTCGCCTCGGACAGCCGGTTCGCGGGCGACGCCCACCGGCGGGTCCTCGTCCACTCGCCCCACTCCTTCGACGCGGCCACCCACGAGATCTGGGGGACGCTGCTGCGCGGTGGTGAACTCGTCCTGGCTCCCGACACACCGCTCGATCCGGCCCGCTGGCGCGAGCTGCTGACCGGCGCGGGCCGCGGCGGGGGAGTCGACAGCGCCTGGTTCACCGCCGGGCTGTTCGCCCTCCTCGCCCAGGAAGCGTCGGAGACCTTCACCGCCCTGCGCGAGGTGTGGACCGGCGGCGACGTCGTATCCCCCGGGGCCGTGGCCGCCGCCCGTGCCGCCGCGCCGCACCTCCGTGTCGTCAACGGCTACGGACCCACCGAGACCACCACGTTCGCCACCGCCCACCCCCTCGACCCCGAGGCCCTGGACGGAGGCCCGTTGCCCATCGGCGGGCCGCTCGACGGCATGACCCTGCGCGTCCTCGATTCGGCCCTGCGCCCTGTCCTGCCCGGTGTCCCCGGCGAGCTGTACATCGGCGGGGCCGGCCTCGCCCGTGGCTACCACGGCCACCCCGCTCGCACCGCCGAACGCTTCGTCGCCGACCCGCAAGGGGCCCCGGGGGACCGGCTCTACCGCACCGGTGACCTGGTGCGCATCCGGCCGGACGGATCCCTGGACTTCCTGGGCCGCACCGACGACCAGATCAAACTGCGCGGCCACCGCGTCGAGCCGGGGAGACCGAAGCGGCTCTCCTCACCGAGCCGGGTGTCGCCCGCGCCGCCGTGATCCTGCGCACCGACCTCCCGGGCGGGCCCGCCCTCGTCGGCTACGCGGTCCCCGCACCGGGCACCGCCCCGGACCCCGAAGCACTGCGCCGACGCCTCGCCGCGTGCCTCCCCGACTACCAGGTCCCCGCCCGCCTCGTCGTCCTCGACGCGCTCCCGCTCACCGAGAACGGCAAGGTCGACCGCGCCGCCCTGCCCGCCCCCGATGCCGTCGCCCCGGCGGGTCCCGGCCACCGGACGCCCTCCGACCAGCGCACCGAACTCCTCTGCCGCGTCTTCGCCGACGCCCTCGGGCTGCCCGCCTTCGGACCGCACGAGGACTTCTTCGAGCGCGGCGGACACTCGCTGTCCGCGATGAGCCTGGTGGGCCGGGCCCGGACGCTCCTCGACGCGGAGCTGTCCGTCGGCGACCTGTTCACCGCACGTACCCCGGCGGCGACCGCCGCCCTGCTGCGCGCAGCACGTACGCCCACCCGGCCCCCGGCGGACGTCGTCGACCGGCCGCGCCCCGTCGAACCGCCGCTGTCGGCCGCTCAGCAACGCCTCTGGTTCCTCCACCGGCTGGAGGAGGAACCCAGCGCCGCGTACAACGTGCCGATCGCCCTCCGCCTCACCGGAACGCTCGACGAGCGGGCGCTGGAGCGGGCTCTCGCCGACCTCACCGCCCGCCACGAGGTGCTGCGCACGGTGTTCCCCGAGCGCGAGGGCCGCGCCGTGCAGCACATCCTCGCCCCGGGCGACGCCCCCGTACCCCTCACCGTCCGGACGACGGCACCGGACGCACTGGGCGCCGCGCTGTCCGAGGCCGCGAGCCTGCCCTTCGCCCTGGAGCGGGAGACGCCGTTGCGCGCCACCCTGTTCCGGGCCGGCCCCGAGGGCGGGACGAGCGATGTGCTGCTTCTCGTCCTGCACCACATCGCCGGGGACGAGTGGTCCGTACGTCCCCTGCTCGACGACCTGGCCACCGCCCTCGCCGCCCGCACCGAAGGCCGGCCCCCGCAGTGGGCGCCGCTGCCCCTCCAGTACGCCGACCACACCCTGCGGCAGCGGGAACGGCTCGGCGACGAGACCGACGAGGACAGCGAGATCAGCCGGCAGGCCCGCTACTGGAAGGACCAGCTCGCCGGACTCCCGCCGGAACTGCCCCTCCCTCTGGACCGGCCGCGCCGCCCCGACACCGGCCACGACGGGGGCATCGTCGAGTTCGGGCTCTCCCCGGAGGTCACCGCCGGACTGCTGCGGCTCGCCTCCCGCACCGGCGCGACCCCGTTCATGGTCGCCCATGCCGCGCTCGCGGTTCTGCTCCACCGGATCGGCGGCACCGACGACATTCCGGTGGGCACGCTCGTCGCCGGACGCGACGACGCTGCCGTGCACGACCTCGTCGGCTTCTTCGTCAACACCCTGGTCCTGCGCACCGACGTCGGCGGTGACCCGACCCCGGCCCAGCTCGTCGCCCGGGCCCGGGCCGCCACACTCGACGCACTCGACCACGCCGACGTCCCCTTCGAGCGTCTCGTCGACCTGCTCGACGTCGAACGCTCCCTGGCACGGCACCCGTTGTTCCAGGTCATGCTGAACTACCAGACCCGCACCGCCGAAGGCCCGGAGCTGGGCGGCCTGAGCAGCGAGCCGGTCGCGGTCCACACCCGTACGGCCAAGTTCGACCTCACGTTCACCCTGGTCCAGGAGCCGGGAGCGGACGGCACGTTGAACGGGGGCATCACCTACCGCACGGGACTCTTCGACGCGGCGACCGCACGCCGGATCGCCGACTGGTACGAACGGGTCCTGGCCACCTTCGCGGTCCACCCCGACCGGCCGGTCGGCGGCTGCCGTCTGCTCACCGGCGCCGAGCACCACCAGCTCCTCACCATCTGGAACCGTGCCGAGGAACCGGTTCAACCCGTTGCGCTCGCACGGGAGTTCGTCGAGCGGGCCGCCCTCGTGCCCGACGCCCCGGCCGTGATCGACGGCGACCGCACCATCCCGTACGGCGAACTCCTCGCGGAAGCCCAGTCGCTCGCCGCCCTCCTCCGTGAGCGCGGTGTGCGGCACGGTGCACCCGTCGCGGTTCTCCTGCCCCGGACGGCGGAGCTGGTCACCGCCGCGCACGCCGTGCTCCAGGCGGGCGGGGCGTACCTGCCCCTGGACCCGGACCACCCGGCCGCACGCCTGTCCGCGATGCTCGACGAGAACCCTCCCGCCGTGCTCCTCACCGACCGGGCCCACCGGGGGCTGCTGCCCGAGGGATTCGACCGGCCGGTCCTGCTCCTCGACGACCCGCGCCCGGCGGCCCCCGCCGACTTCGCTCCCGCCGAACCCCAACCCGCGCAGCCCGCGTACATCCTGCACACGTCCGGCTCCACCGGCCGCCCCAAGGCCGTCGCCGTCCCGCACCGGGCCATCGGCAACCGGCTCGCCTGGACGCGGCGGCGCTTCCCGCTCGGTCCGGGCGACCGCATGCTGGCCAAGGCGGCCCCCGGATTCGACGTCTCGGTCTGGGAACTGACCGGCCCCCTCATCGCCGGAGCCACCGTCGTCCTCGCCGGGCCGGACGAACACCGCGACCCCGCCCAGCTCGTCCGGCTGATCCGCGAACACGACGTCCACGCGGTCCACTTCGTGCCCTCGATGCTCGCCCTGGTCGCCGCCGAACCGGAAGCGGCGCGCTGCACCTCGCTCCGCTGGATCTTCAGCGGCGGCGAAGCCCTCACCGACACGCTCGTACGACGCTGCGCCGAGGCGTTCACCGCCCCCGTCGTCAACCAGTACGGACCGACCGAAGCGGCCGTCGACGTCACCGCCCGCACCGCCGTACCCGGCGAACAGCCCCTCGTCCCGCTCGGGGCCCCGGGAGCCGGAACCCGTGCCTACGTCCTGGACCCGGCCCTGCGGCCCGTACCGCCCGGGGTGACCGGCGAACTGTACCTGGGCGGTGAGCAGGTGGCCCTCGGCTACCTCGGCAGGACCGCGCAGACCGCCGAACGCTTCGTCGCCGACCCGTTCGGAGCGCCGGGGGACCGGCTGTACCGCACCGGCGACCTGGCCCGCTGGAACACGCGCGGCGAGCTGGAGTATCTGCGCCGCGCCGACGACCAGGTGAAACTGCGCGGCGTACGGATCGAGCCGGAGGAGGTGCGCACCGCACTCCTCGGCCACCCAGACGTCCGGGACGCCCTCGTCCTCGTAAGGGACGACCTGCCCGGAGCGGCCCGGCTGGTCGGGTACGTCACCCCCGAGGACCCGTCCACGCCGCCCGCCCCGGACGGCCTGATCGGGCACTGCGCCGGTCTGCTGCCCGGGGCCCTGGTGCCCTCCGACGTCGTCGTCCTGGAACGCTTCCCGCTCACCGTGAGCGGCAAGGTGGACCGGGCGGCACTCCCCGCGCCCGCCGTCGCGGACCCGGCCGAGGACGGGGAACTGCCGGAGGACGCGACCGAGCAGGTCCTCGCCGGACTGATCGCCGACCTGCTGAAGGTGCCCGCCGTCGGACGGCACGACAGCTTCTTCGGCCTCGGCGGCGACAGCATCACCTCCATCGTGCTGGTCAGTGCCGCCCGGCGACGCGGCCTCGTGATCAGCCCCCGCGACGTCTTCGAGCAGCGGACCGTCTCCGCTCTGGCCCGGGTGGCCCGGCGGGAGGAGGCCGCGGCCCTGGTCCACGACCCGGGGGCCGGGACCGTGCCGCTCACGCCCGTCATGCACGTGCTGCGCCGACGCGGCGGCGACCACCGCGGCTACCACCAGTCCCTCCTGGTGACCACCCCGCCCGGCCTCGCCGCCCAGCGGCTCCGCCGGGCGCTCGACCGGCTGGTCGCCCACCACCCCGTGCTCACCGCCCGACTGGACGACGCCTGGACGCTGCATGTTCCCGAGGGCCCGGCCCTCGCCGACGACGCACTGAGGGTCGTGCGGACGGGCGCATCCCTCACCGACGCGATCGCCGAAGCCTCACGCACCGCCGCCGGAGAACTCGACCCGTACGCCGGGCTCATGCTGCGCGCCGTCCTCCTCCAGCCCGAGGACGGGGAGCCCGGCCGTCTGCTGCTGGCCGCCCACCACCTGGTGGTCGACGCGGTGTCCTGGCGGATCCTGCTCCCCGACCTCGCCCAGCTGTGCGCCGAGCCGGACGGGCCGCTGCCCCCGGTGGAGACCTCCTTCCGCACCTGGTCCCGGGCCCTGACCGGCAACGCCACCGACCGCCGCTCCGAACTTCCCTACTGGAGTGAGGTTCTGGGCGATCCGGGTCCCGCCCCGTACGGCCGGGAACCCGACCCCGCCACCGACACACCGGACACCGTCCACCGGCTGAACACCACCGTCCCCGCCGACCTGGCCGAACCCGCCCTGAACGAGGTGACCGCCGCGTTCCACTGCACCGAACAGGACGTCCTGCTCACCGCGTTCGTCCTCGCCCACAGCCGCTGGCGCAGCCAGAGCAGCACCCTCGTGCTGCTCGAAGGGCACGGCCGCGACGGAGTGCTCCCCGAAGTCGCCGCCCCCGCACGGGCGGTCGGCTGGTTCACCAGCCAGTACCCGTTCCGGGCCCGGCTCACGGAGGCGGACGCCGACACCACCATCGCCGACCCGAACACGGCCGGACGGCTCCTCAAGCAGATCAAGGAGCAGCTGCGCGCCGTCCCGGACCACGGCATCGGCTACGGCCAACTGCGGCACCTGGAAACCGCGTCCGAGGCCGTCCTCGCCGCCCGCACCGAACCCCGGACCGGCTTCAACTACCTCGGCCGCTACGACGTCGGCGAGACCGACGCCGGCACCCCCGAACCCTGGACCCCGAGCCCCGAGTCGGCCGCCGTGTGGCGTCCGGCCCCCGCGCTCGGCGTCCACACCGCGGTGGACCTCGACATCACCGCACTGCGCCGCCCCTCGGGCACCGAGCTCTCGGTCAGCTGGCACCACGCCGGCCGCCTGGTGAGCGACGAGGAGATCGCGGTCCTGGACCGCTGGTGGCGCACCGCCCTGGAGACCCTGGTGGCGGCCGCCCGCACCCAGGCCGCCGGGCACACCCCGTCCGACCTCGGCCTGCTGTCGCTGAGCCAGGACGAAATCGACGAGTTCGAAGACGAGTGGAGGACCACGTGACCGGCGCACCCCAGGGACTGCAGGACATTCTCCCGCTGTCCCCGCTCCAGCAGGGGCTCTACTTCCTGTCGTCCTACGACGACAGCGCGCTGGACGTGTACAACGTGCAGCTCGGCCTGGACCTGTCGGGACCGCTCGACCCGGACCGGCTGCGCCGCGCCGCCGGGGCCCTGCTGACCCGGCACCCCAACCTCAAGGCCGCCTTCCGCACCCGGCGCAACGGCGACCCGGTCACCGTCGTCCCGCACACGGTGGACATCCCCTGGCAGGACGCCGACCTCTCCGGCCTCGCCCCGGACGAGCGCGAGCGGCGCGTCGAACGCCTCACCGACGCCGACCGGCACACCCGCTTCGACCTGGCCCGGCCGCCCCTGATCCGCTTCACCGCGATCCGCCTGGCCCCCGAGCGGCACCGGCTGCTGTTCACCCACCACCACCTGCTGCTCGACGGCTGGTCCACGGCCCGCGTCGTCCAGGAGCTCTTCGCCCTGTACGCGGCCGACGGCGCGACCGGCGGCCTGCCCGAGGTCCGCCCCTACCGCGACTACCTGGCCTGGGCCGCCGCCCAGGACACCGAGGCGGACGAGCGGGCCTGGCGCGAGGCGCTGGCCGGTCTCGACGGGCCGACTGTCATCGCCCCGGCGCTCGACGGCCAGCCCCAGGCCGAACCAGCTTCAGAGGAAGTCGAGTTGGCCCCCGGGTCCGCCGCCGCCCTGGTCGCCGCCGCCCGGAAGCTGGACGTCACCGTTCCCGTCGTCGTCCAGACCCTGTGGTCCCTGGTCCTGGCCGACATGACCGGACGGCAGGACATCGTGTCCGGCACCACCGTCTCCGGCCGGCCCGCCGAACTGACCGGTGCCGCGTCGATGGTCGGCCTTTTCATCAACACCGTGCCGGTACGGGTCAGGGTCCGGCACGGGGAAACCCTCGCCGAACTCGTCCGGCGCACCGCCGACGAGCAGGCCGCGCTGCTGGCCCACCACCATGTCGCGCTCGCCCGGATCCAGAAGCTCACCGACACCGGCGGCCCGCTGTTCGACACGCTCTGCGTCTTCGAGAACTACCTGGTCGACACCGGAGCCGAGGAGCGAACGGCCGCCGAGGCGCGGGAGTTCGCCGGGCTGCGCGTCGAAGCCGTCACCGGCCGGGACGCCACCCACTACCCGCTCACCCTCGTTGCTGCCCCCGGACCCGACGGAGCCCCCGTCCTGCGGCTCCGCTACCGCGCCGACGCCCTGAGCGCGGCCGACGCCGCCCGTGTCGCCGCCCGACTGCGCCGCGCGGTCGAGGAGTTCACCGCCGACCCGCACCGCCCGCTGCCCCGCACCGACCTCCTCACCCCCGGGGAACGGGACCGGGTGCTGCGTGTCTTCAACGCCGCCACCACCGACGTCGAACCCGCGACCCTGCCCGTCCTCTTCGAGCGGCAGGCCGCCGCGCACCCCGAACGGCCCGCCGTCGACGACGCCGGACGCGTCCTCACCTACGCCGAGCTGAACACCCGCGCCAACCGGCTCGCCCACGCCCTCATCGCGGCGGGCACCGGCCCCGAGGACGTGGTCGGCGTCGCCCTGCGGCGTGGCGCCGACGTCTATGTGGCCCAGCTCGCCGTCGGCAAGGCGGGCGGCGTGTTCGCCCCGCTCGACCCGGAGCAGCCCGCCGACCGCCTCGCCGGCCTCGTCGCCGACAGCGGGGCCGCCGTCGTCCTCGCCCACTCCGGCACCGACCACACCGCCTGGTCCGGGAACACGACCGTCCTCACGACCGACCGGCTGCCCGCCGGTCTGCCCGACCACAACCCCACCGACGCCGACCGCCGGGCCCCGCTGCGGCTCCACAACGGGGCCTACCTCATCTACACCTCCGGCTCCACCGGCCGCCCCAAGGGCGTCCTCGTCGAACACCGGCCGATCGTCGACCTGATCGCCTGGGCCAACGCCTGCTTCGCCACCGGGCCCGGCGACCGCGTCACCCAGTTCGCCTCGCCCAGCTACGACGTCACCTTCTGCGAGCTCGCGAACTCCCTCTTCTCCGGTTCCACCCTGGTGATCGTCCCGGAGGACGAGCGGGCCGGAGCACCGCTCGCCGACTTCCTGAACCGGGCCGCGATCACCCTGGCCGTGATCCCGCCGACCGTCGTCGCCTCCCTCCCGCCGGACGCCCCGCTCCCCGCGGGCATGAGCCTGATCGTCGGCACCGAGGCCCTGCCCCCGGAGACCGTCCGCACCTGGGCCCGCCGCCACCGCTTCTTCAACGCCTACGGGCCCACCGAGGCCGTGGTGAACTCCGCCACCTGGGAGGTGCCCGAGGAGTGGACCGGCGGACCCGTGCCGATCGGGCCCCCGGACGTCAACAAGCGCGCCTACGTCCTCGACAGCGCCCTGCGCCCCGTCGCCCCCGGTGTCCTCGGCGAGCTGTACATCGGCGGGCCCGGCCTCGCCCGCGGCTACCTCGGCCGCCCCCTGATCACCGCCGACCGCTTCGTGGCCGACCTGTACGGGCCGCCCGGGGCCCGGATGTACCGCACCGGGGACCTGGCCCGCTGGAACGAGCGCGGCGAGCTGGAGTACGCGGGCCGGACCGACCACCAGCTGAAGATCCGCGGCTTCCGCGTCGAACCCGGCGAGGTCGAGGCCCGTCTCACCGCCCACCCCGCCATCGCCCAGGCCGTCGTCACCGGCCACACCGACCCCCGGGGCGTCCGCCGCCTCGTCGCCCACGCCGTCCCGGCACCGGGAAGCGCCCCCGGCCCGCCGACGTCATCGCCTGGGCCGCGGAGAGCCTGCCCGACCACATGGTCCCCGCGGCCGTCGTCCTCCTCGACAAGCTGCCGCTCACCGCCGCCAACAAGACCGACCGGACTGCTCTGCCCGCCCCCGACTTCACCGCCACCGACGGCGGCACCGCACCACGCACCGACCGGGAGAAGGAACTCGCCGCCCTGTTCGCCGAGGTCCTCCAGCTGCCCGAAGTCGGCGTCGAGGACAGCTTCTTCGCCCTCGGCGGCGACTCCATCTCCACCATCCAGCTCGTCGGGGCCGCCCGCCGCCGGGGCCTGCGCCTCAGCCCGCGCGATGTCTTCGAGAGGCGTACGGTCGAACAACTCGCCGCCCTCGCCCGCACGGTGGACGACACCCCTGCCCCCGCCGAACGCACCGCACGCAGCGCACCCCTCACCCCCATCCTGCGGTGGCTCGTCGAACGCGGCGGCCCCATCGCCGACTACCACCAGTCCACCGTGCTGCACACCCCGGCCGGGGCGACCGCCGAACAGCTCACGGCGGGACTGCGACAGGTCCTCGACCACCACGACGTCCTGCGCGCCCGGCTCACCGACCGCACCCTGGAGATCCCCGCCCCCGGCAGCGATGCCGGGCCGACGCCGCTGACCCGGATCGACGCCGTCGAGACGGCCGACGCCGACCTGCTCCCCACCTTGCGCACCGAGGCCCGCACGGCCGCCCGGCAGCTCGACCCGTACGCCGGAGCCATGGTCCGGGCCGTCTGGCTGGACGCCGGGCCCGACCGGGGCGGACTGCTCGCCCTGCTCATCCACCACGCGGTCGTCGACGGGGTCTCCTGGCGCATCCTCACCCAGGACCTCGCCGCCTCGCTCGACGCCGCACGCCACGGCCGAACCGCCGAACTCCCGCCCGTGGAAACCTCCTTCGCCGACTGGGCGCAAGGCCTGGAGCGGGCGGCCCAGGCCCCCGAAAGGGCCGTCGAGGCCACGCACTGGGCCGCCGTCCTCGGTGACGGGGGAGCCGCCCTGCCCGCCCTCGACCCGGTCGTCGACACCCTCGCCACCGTCACCACCGTGCCCGCCGGACTCGCGCCCGAGCACACCGTGCCCCTCCTCACCGACCTGCCCGCACGCTTCCACACCGGCCCCGACGCCTTCCTGGTCACCGCCCTCGCCCTCGCCCTCGCCGCCTGGCGCGGCGACACCGAACCGCTCCTCGTCGACATCGAGGGCCACGGCCGAGCCGAACAGCTGGTGCCCGACACCGAACTGTCCCGTACCATCGGCTGGTTCACCGCTGTCCACCCGGTACGCCTGGACCTCGGCGGCCTCGGCTCCCTGAGCGGCGAAGGCCTGGGGGGCGCGGTCAAGCGGATCAAGGAACAGCTGGGGGCGGCCCCCGACGGCGGCCTCGGATTCGGGCTGCTGCGCCACCTCCACCCCGAGCTGCGCGACACCCTCGCCGCCCTTCCCGAGCCGCGCATCGCCTACAACTACCTGGGCCGCTTCGGGAGTTCCGGTGGCCTGGAGCAGTCAGGTCCGCCCGCCCCGTGGAGCCCGGCACTGACCGGCTCGCTGGGCGGGGGCGCGGACGACGCGCTGCCCGCATCGCACACCCTCACCCTCAACGCCTCCGTCGTGGACGGACCGCAGGGCCCCGTCCTCCAGGCCGGATTCAGCTTCCCCCGGCGGCTGTTCGAGGCCGCCGAGGTCGAGCGCCTCGCCGCTCTCTGGACCACCGCCCTGCAGACCCTCGGCCGATTCCTGGACGACCCGGCGGTCGGCGGGCACACCCCCGGCGACTTCCCGCTCGTCGAGGTCGACCAGCCCGAGATCGACGCCCTGGAAGCCCGCGCGCCCCTCGCCGACCTGCTGCCGCTCTCCCCGCTCCAGGCAGGGCTGCACTTCCTCACCGGCTTCGGCGCGGAGGGCGACGGGCCCGACGTCTACACCACGCAGACCGTCCTCGACCTCGACGGCGACCTCGACACCGAACGGCTGCGCCTCGCCGGACGCGCCCTCCTGGCCCGCCACCCCAACCTCCGCGCCGGCTTCCACGGCCGCCGGGGAGCCGACCCGCTCCAGGTCATCCCCGCCGACGACGAGATCCCCGTACACGCCTACGACCTCACCTCACCGGATCTCCCCGAGGGGCTGCGGCAGGGCCGGGCGCAGAACATCCTGGCGGCCGACCGGCGCCAGGGCTTCGACCTCACCGCCCCGCCCCTGCTGCGCCTCACCGCCGTCCGCCTCGGTGAGCGCCGCCACCTCCTCGCCGTCAGCTCCCACCACATCCTGCTCGACGGCTGGTCGGGGCCCCTCCTCGTCCGCGACCTGCTCGCCCTCTACCGCGGTGCCCCCGGGCCCGCTCCTCGCCCCTACCGCGACTACCTGCTCTGGCTGAAGGACCGCGACCGCGCCGCGACGCAGAGCCTGTGGCAGGAGGCGCTCGCCGGCATCGACGGCCCCACCCGGCTCGTCCCGGAAGCCGCCGCGATGCCCGCCGGCACCCCCGAGCGCGTGGACATCCCCCTGCCCGACGCGCTGGTGGCCGGTGTCCACGCCTTCGCGCGCGCCCACGACGTCACCGTCAGCACCGTCCTCCAGAGCGCCTGGGGACTGCTGCTGGGCCGGCTCACCGGCCGCACCGACGTGACGTTCGGCGTCACCGTCTCCGGCCGTCCCGCCGACCTCGACGGCGCGCACGACATGATCGGCCTGTTCATCAACACGGTCCCCACCCGCGTCACGATGCGACCGGACCAGACCCTGGTCAGCTCCGTGCAGGAACTTGGCGCACAGCAAGCGGTGTTGATGGATCATCAGTACGAGCCGCTGGCCGAGCTCCAGCGCCTGGCCGGGCACCGGGAGCTCTTCGACACCCTCGTCCTCTTCGAGAACTTCCCCGTCGACGCCGAGCAGTTGCGCCGCACCGAGGAAGCCGCCGGACTGCTCGTCACCGCAGCGCGCGGGCACGACGCCACCCACTATCCGCTGGTCCTGGTCGCCCTGCCCGGCCGCGACCGCCTCGCGCTCGCCCTCGACCACCGCCCCGAACTCCTCACCGCCGACCAGGTCGCCACCATCGGTGCACAGTTGCTCTCCGTGCTCGAACAGCTGGTGGATCGCCCCGACAGCAGCGTCGCCGCCGTTCTGCCCGGCCTCGCCGACCCCTCCCGCCTCGACGGGCCCGTCCGCGACATCACCCCGCTCGGCCTCGCCGGTCGCTTCCTGCGCCAGGCCGCCGAGACCCCCGCCGCACCCGCACTGCTCGCGGGCGACGCGGAGTGGAGCTACGCCGACCTCGCCGCCCGGGTCACCGCCGTCGCCGGACGCCTGAGGGACCTGGGAGCCGGCCCCGAGCGGCTGATCGCCGTCGCCCTGCCCCGGAGCGCCGACCTGGTCGCCGTCCTGCTCGCGGTCTCCGCCACCGGAGCTGCCTATGTCCCCGTGGACCCGGACTTCCCGGCCGACCGCGTCGCCTACCTGCTGGAGGACTCCGACCCGCTGCTGGTGATCCGCCCCGGCCACCCGGTGCTGGACCCCGGGGCGTACGACGCTTCGACTTCCGGGCTGCCCGGCATCACCCCCGCCCCCGAGGCGTCGGCGTACGTCATCCACACCTCGGGCTCCACCGGCAACCCCAAGGGCGTCGTCATCAGCCACCGCGCCCTCGCCAACCTCCTCGACGCGATCGCGGAGAGCCTCGGCTCCGGCCCCGGACACCGGCTGCTCGCCGTCACCACCGTCAGCTTCGACATCGCCGCCCTGGAGCTCTTCGTCCCGCTCGTCACCGGGGCCGCCGTCGTCCTCGCCGAACGCGAGCAGGTCCTCGACCCGCTCCTCCTGTCCGCCCTCGCCGAGCGCACCGCGGCCACCCACCTCCAGGCCACCCCGTCCCTGTGGCGCGGCATCATCGACGCGGCCCCCGAGCTGCTCGCCGGCCTGTGTGTGATGAGCGGCGGCGAACCGCTCCCCGCCGACCTGGCCGAGCGTCTCGCCACCGGGGGAGCGCGGCTGCTCAACCTCTACGGGCCGACCGAGACCACCATCTGGTCCACCGTCGCCGGCCTCGCCCCCGACGGCGGCACCCCGCACGTCGGGCACGCCCTGCACAACACCACCCTGCGCGTCCTGGACACCTGGCTGCGGCCCGTGCCGCCCGGTGTCCCCGGCGAGCTGTACATCGGCGGCGCGGGCCTCGCCCGCGGCTACCTCGGCCGAGGCCCGCTCACCGCCTCCCGGTTCACCGCCGACCCGTACGGCGCACCCGGCGACCGGATGTACCGCACCGGCGACCTGGCCCGCGTCCAGGACGACGGCACCCTCCGCGTCCTCGGCCGCACCGACCACCAGCTGAAGGTGCGCGGCCACCGGGTCGAGCCCGGCGAGATCGAGGCCGTCCTGCGCAGCCACCCCGACGTCGCCGACACGGTCGTCGTCGGCCTGCCCGACCCGAGCGGCGCGGTGCGCCTCGTCGCGTACGTCACCGGAGGCGCCACCTCCAGCCTTCTCCGCCCCTACCTGGCCGAACGGCTCCCCGAACACCTGGTCCCCTCGGTGATCACGGAGCTGCCCGCGCTGCCCCTGACCCCCAACGGGAAGGTCGACCGGGCGGCCCTGCCGGCCCCGCAGGCCTCCGGAGGCGAGCGCGCCCGCGCGCCGAGGGACGCCCGCGAGGCCGTCCTCGGAGAGCTGTTCGCCGACGTTCTCGGCCTCGACCGCACCGGGCCCGACGACGACTTCTTCCACCTCGGCGGCCACTCCCTGCTCGCCATGCAGCTCGCCAACCGGCTCCGCTCCACCCTCGGCGTCGAGGTCGCCCTCCGCGACATCTTCGAGCACCCCACCCCGGCGGCCCTCGCCCGGACCGTGCTGCCGCGCCCGGTCGCCCGCACCGCCCCCGTACGGCGGGAACGGCAGCCGGGCGAGGCGATCCCGCTGTCGTTCGCGCAGAGCCGCCTGTGGTTCCTGCACCGCCTGGACGGGCCCAGCGCCACGTACAACCTGTTCATCGTGGTCCGCCTGGGCGGGGAGCTGGACCGGGAGGCGCTGCGGCTGGCCGTCGGTGACGTCGTCGTACGCCACGAGAGCCTGCGCACGGTCTACCCGGACGCCGACGGGCTGCCTCACCAGCACATCCTTCACGCGGACGCCGCCCGCGCCGCCTGCGATCCGCACCTGGCGGAGGCCGCTGAGGTCGCCGAGGCGGATCTCGAAGCGGCGCTGCGGGCCCGGGTGACCCAGCCCATCGACATCATCGAGGAGATCCCGCTGAGGGCGCAGCTCCTGCGCACCGAGACCGACCACGTCCTCGCACTGACGCTCCATCACATCGCGGGCGACGAATGGTCCATGCGCCCCCTCGTCGACGATCTGCGCACCGCCTACACCGCCCGGGTCACAGGGACCGGCCCCGACTGGCAGCCGCTCCCGGTCGACTACGCCGACTACGCGCTCTGGCAGCGCGACGTCCTGGGCGAGCTGAGCGACCCGGCCAGCCAGGTCGCGCGGCAGGCCGCGTTCTGGGAGCGGACGCTCGCCGGATCGCCCGACGAACTCGCCCTGCCCTACGACCGGCCGCGCCCCGCCGAGGAGACCCACGAGGGGGCCACCGTCACCTTCAGCGTCGACCCGGCGGTCCACGCTGAGCTGCGGAGCCTCGCCGCCCGCAACGGCACCAGCGTCTTCATGGCGGTCCAGGCGGCCCTCGCCGTCCTCCTCTCCGCCCACGGAGCCGGCACCGACATTCCGCTCGGCACCCCCGTCGCCGGGCGCACCGACGAGAAGTTCGACGACCTCATCGGCTTCTTCGTCAACACCCTCGTCCTGCGCACCGACCTGAGCGGCCGCCCCACCTTCCACGAACTCCTCGCCCGGGTCCGCGACACCGACCTGGCCGCCTTCGACCACGCCGACCTGCCCTTCGAGCAGCTCGTCGACATCGTCGCCCCCGAGCGCACCCTCGCCCGCAACCCGCTCTTCCAGGTCCTGCTGGTCTTCCAGAACGTCTCCGACGACACCTTCACCCTCCCCGGGCTCGATGTCACCCCCGTCAGCGCCGACCCCGGAGTCGCCAAACTGGACCTCCAGGTCACGCTGGCCGAGCGGCCCGACGGCGGCGGCATCAACGGCATGCTGATCTATCAGACCAGCCTCTTCGACCGGGCCACCGTCCAGGCGCTCGCCGACCGTTACGTCACCCTCCTCGCCGCCCTGGCCGCCCGCCCGGAACTCCCCGTGGACCGGGCCGCCGTGCTCGGCGCCCCGCAGCGGGCGCGGGTGCTCGCGGCGTCGACCGGTGAGGAACGCCCCCTGTCGGATGAGCCGCTGCCGGTCCTTCTCGCCGAGCGGTACGCGACGGAGTCGGCGGCACCCGCCCTGATCGACGACGAAAGCACCCTCACCTACGAGGAGTTCGATCGGAAGGTGGGGCAACTCGCCGCCCTCCTGCGCGATCGGGGCGTAGGACCCGAGGTGCGCGTCGCGGTGGCGCTGCCCCGGAGCGCCGACCTCGTGGTGGCCCTGCACGCCGTCCAGCGGGCAGGCGGAGCCTATGTGCCCGTCGACCCGGAGTACCCGGCCGCACGCGTCGCCCACCTGCTCACCGACGCCGCGCCGCGCCTCCTGATCACCCGGACCGCGCTGCGCGAGAACCTGCCCGTCCCCGACGGCCTCGCCGTGCTGGAGCTGGACGCCCCGGACGTACGGGCGGCACGCGACGCGGCCGCCCCGGCCGACGTCCACCCCGGGCTCCGTCGCGAGCACGCCGCGTACGTCCTCTACACCTCCGGCTCCACCGGCCGCCCCAAGGCCGTCGTCATCACCCACACCGCCCTCGTCAACCGGCTCCGGTGGATGGCCGAACACTTCCCGTTCGGGCCCGACGACCGGGTTCTGCACAAGACTCCGGCCGGATTCGACGTCTCCGTATGGGAGTTCTTCCTGCCGATGCTCACCGGCTCGGCCCTCGTGGTCCTGCCCGACGGGGCCCACCGCGATCCGGCCGAGGTCGCCGACGCGATCGTCCGGCACGGCATCACCACCGTCCACTTCGTCCCCTCGATGCTGGCCGCCTTCGCCACCGAACCCCGCTCCGCCGACTGCACCGGACTGCGCCGGATCATCGCCAGCGGCGAGGCACTGCCCACCGCCCTGGCCCGCTCGGTGCGCGACGCCCTGCCCGGCGTGAGCCTGCACAACCTGTACGGGCCCACCGAGGCGGCCATCGACGTCACCGCCTGGGAGGCCACCGGCGAGCCGGGCGGCAGCGTGCCCATCGGCCGGCCCGTCCACAACACCGGTACGTACGTCCTCGACGCCGGCCTGCGCCCCGTCCCGGACGGCGTCACCGGCGAGCTGTACCTGAGCGGCCCGCAACTCGCGCGCGGCTACCACGGCCGCCCCGCCCTCACCGCCGACCGCTTCGTCGCCCACCCGATCGGCGCCCCCGGCGAACGCCTCTACCGCACCGGCGACCTCGTACGCCGACGAGATGACGGCGCACTCGTCTACATCGGGCGGACCGACGGCCAGATCAAGCTGCGCGGTCTGCGTGTCGAACTCGGCGAGATCGAGGCCGTCATCGCCGAGGACCCCCAGGTCGCCGCCTCGGCCGTCGTGCTCCGCGAGGACACCCCCGGACGTCCGGTGCTCACCGGCTACCTCGTCCCGGCCGCCGGCACCTCACCCGACAGCGGCGAGATCACCGAAAGCATCGCCCGCCGCCTTCCCGACCACATGGTCCCCACCGCCCTGATCACCTTGGACGCGCTGCCGCTCACCCCCAGCGGCAAACTCGACCGGGCCGCCCTGCCCGCCCCCGACCTCGCCGCCACGGCCACCGCCGTCGCCCCGCGCGGCATCCGGGAGGCGGTGCTCACCACGCTCTTCGCGGAGCTGCTCGGCATCCCGGAGGCCGGGGCGGAAGACAGCTTCTTCGCACTCGGCGGGGACAGCATCCTCTCCATCCAACTCGTCGCCCGCGCCCGCAAGGCCGGTATGACCCTCACCCCGCGTGACGTCTTCGAGCACAAGACCCCCGCTGCTCTCGCCCGAGCCGCCGCGACCGCCGGACCCACCGCCGTACCCCGGCTGGACCCGGCAGGACGGGCCCCGCTCACGCCGATCATGCGGTGGGCACTCCAGCACGGACCGATCGACGGACTCCACCAGTACGCCCACCTCGTCACCCCGCCCGAAGCGACCCGCGCCACGCTCACCGAAGCCGTCACCAGGCTGATGGACCGTCACTCCATGCTGCGAGCAGCCCTGGTGGGGGAGCAGGGGCGCCAGGTCCTGCACATCCCCGGCCCCGACGAGCCCTCCGGCGAACCGGTGCTGCTCCGCGTGGACGCGGCGGAGGAGACGGCCGAGCAGGCGGTGGAACTGACCGCCGCCCTCGCCGCGGAAGCCGTCGACCAACTGGACCCCTCGGAGGGTGAGTTGATCCGGTCCGTCTGGTGCGACCGGGGACCCGGGCGCAGCGGACGCCTCGTCCTGGTCGTCCATCACCTCGCCGTCGACGGCGTCTCCTGGCGGATCATCACCGCCGACCTCGCCGCCGCCCACGACGACGTCCTCGCCGGAAGGCCGCCCGCCCCGCCCGGCGACTCCACGTCCTTCCGGCAGTGGGCCCTCGGGCTCGCCGACGCCGCGACCGCCCCGGCCCGCCGCGCCGAGGCACCCGCCTGGCGGGCCCGCGAGGAACGCGACGCCCCCGCCCTAGGGGCCCGCCCCCTCGACCCGGCGCGCGACACCCGGGACACCGTCGCCCACCTCGAACGCACCCTGGACCCTGATCTCACCCGCGCCCTGATCACCCGCGTCCCCGCCGCCGTCCACGGTTCCGTCCACGACGTCCTCGTCGCCGCCACCTCACTCGCCCTCGCCCGCTGGCGCGAGGAACGCGCCGAGCGCGCGGGACACGACGTGATCGCCGTCGAAGGCCACGGGCGCGAGGGGAGCGTCGTACCCGGCTCCGAACTCTCCACCACCGTCGGTTGGTTCACCAGCTGGTACCCGGTAGCCCCGGATCTTCCCGCATCGGCGGGGCCGGGCGGTGACGCGCCCCGCCGCGCGCTGATGGCCGTGAAGGAGCACCTGCGGGAGACCCCCGACCAGGGGATCGGACACGGCCTGCTGCACCACCTGGACGATCCGGTGGGCCCCTCCCGTACGCCGGAGATCGTGCTGAACTACCTCGGCCGCTTCTCCGGCCTCGGGGACACGGCCGACACCGGGCCTGTTCCCTGGTCGCCCGCCCCGGAGGCGCTTCCCGCACTGCGGCCCGTCCGCAACACGGTCCCCGTGCTCTTCCCGCTGGAGATCATCTCCTCCACGGTCGACGGCCCGGAAGGACCGAGGCTCGCCACCCGCTGGACGTACGCCACCGGCATCCTCGACGCCCGGAGCGCCGAACGCCTGCTGGACCTGTGGTGCGAGGCGTTGAGCACCCTCGCCGAGGCCCCGGCCGACCCGGTGCACACCCCGTCCGACTTCCCCCTCGTCCGACTGGACCAGGCGCAGGTCGACATGCTCCAGGGGCGGTGGCCCGCACTGCGGGACGTCTGGCCGCTCACCCCGCTCCAGGAAGGGCTGTACGCCCTCACTCTGCTGGCGGGCGACGACATCGACGTCTACACCATGCAGATCACCCTGCGCCTCACCGGCGACCTCGACCCGGCCGGCCTGCGCCGGGCCGCCGCCACCCTGCTCGACCGCAACCCCGGACTGCGTACCGCCTTCACCGACGCGGGGGACCGTCCCGTCCAGGTCGTGCTCGACGACGTGGCCCCCGACTGGGCCGAGACCGACCTGCGTGCCGAGCACGGTGACGCAGCGGAGAGCGCCCTCCGCTCCCTCGCCGGGACCGACCGCACCCGGCCCTTCGACCTCACCGCGCCACCCCTGCTGCGTCTGCGGCTCGTGCGGCTGGGGGCGCGGGAACACGCCCTGCTGGTCACCAACCACCACGTGATCCTCGACGGCTGGTCCGTGCCCGTGCTCGTCCAGGAACTGCTGTCGCTCTACGCCGCCGAGACGGGTACCGCCCAACTGCCCTCCCCGCGGAAGTCGTTCCGGGAGTTCCTGGCTTGGCGTACCGCCCAGGACCAGGGGGCCGCCGAGGCTGCCTGGCGGACGGCCCTGGAGGGGGTCACCGAACCGACCCTCATCGCACCCGCCGACCCCGGCCGGCGCCCCGTGCTGTCCGACCGGATCCCGCACCAGCTCGACGCCACCCTGCGGGATCGCCTGCAGAGCCTCGCCCGGAGCGCGGACGTCACCCTCAACACGGTGATCCAGTTCGCCTGGGGGCTGCTCCTGGCCCGCCATACCGGGCGTGAGGATGTCGTCTTCGGGGCCACCGTCTCCGGCCGGCCCCCGGAGATCGAGGATGTCGAGACCATGACCGGTCTCTTCATCAACACCCTGCCGGTCCGGATCGACCTCCGCGCGGCCGGGACCGTACGCCAGGCGCTGGCCCGCCTCCAGGCGGAACAGGCGAGGCTCTCCGCCCACCAGCACCTGGGTCTGGCCGACATCCAGCGGAGCACCGGAGCGGGTGAACTCTTCGACACCCTGCTGGTGTTCGAGAACTACTTCGTCGACGGGGAAGGGCTGCGGCGCGCCGAGCGGTCCGGGGAACTCGCCGTCACCGGCAGCGAGCACACCGACGCCACCCACTACCCGCTGACCCTCGCCGTCGTCCCGGGCGGGCACCTCACCCTCGAATACCGGCCCGACCTCTTCGGGCCGGAGCGGGCGGCCGCTCTGATGGGCCGCCTCGTCCACCTGCTCGCCGAGGTCGCCGGCCGGCCCGACACCCGCGTCCACCGGCTCCAGGCCCTGGCGGCTGACGAGCGCCGCCGCATCCTGACGGACTGGAACCCCGCTCCCCGGCCCCACCCGGAACAGACCCTGCCCGCTCTCCTCACCGAGGTGGCCGCCCGTGATCCGGAGGCCCCGGCCCTGGTCTGCGGCGACACCACCCTGAGCTTCGGGGACGTCGCCGCGCGCTCCGCCCGTCTCGCCCACGAGCTGATCGCCCGGGGCGTCGGGCCGGAAGATCTCGTGGCGCTCATGCTGCCGCGCACCGAGGAGATGCTGATCAGCATCCTCGCCGTGCACCAGGCCGGAGCCGCCTATCTGCCGCTCGACCCCGACTATCCGCGCGAGCGGCTCGCGTTCATGCTGGCGGACGCCTCACCCGCCCTCCTGCTCACCACGACCGCCCTCGCCGGACGGACCGAGCACCCGGACCCCGTGCTCCTCGACGACCCCGGCACGGCGGCCGCACTCGCCACCCGGTCCGCCCAACCACCAGCCGACGCGGACCGGTTGCGCCCGCTGCGGCCGGAGAACCCGGCCTACCTCATCTACACCTCCGGCTCCACCGGCACCCCCAAGGGCGTCGTCATCACCCACCGGGGCGTGGTCAACCTCTTCCACAGCCACCGGCGTGCCCTGTACGAGCCGGTCGTCGAGCGGACCGGCCGCTCCCGCCTCCACGTGGGACACGCCTGGTCGTTCTCCTTCGACGCCTCCTGGCAGCCCCAGCTGTGGCTGTTCCACGGCCACTGCGTGCACGTCCTGGCCGAGGACATCCAGCGCGACCCGGAGCAGCTCCACCGCTATCTGCGGGCGAACGCCATCGACTTCATCGAGGTCGCCCCCACCGTGCTCGCCCAGTTGGAACAGGCCGGACTGACCGAGGGCGGGACCTGCCCGCTGCCGTTGCTCGGAGTGGGGGGCGAGGCCGTGCCCGACAGCCAGTGGGCCCGGCTGCGGGCGCTGCCCGGCACCGATGTCGTCAACCTGTACGGTCCCACCGAAGGCACCGTGGACGCGATGGTCGCCCATGTCCGCGACAGCGAGCACCAGTTGATCGGGCGACCGGTCGACAATGCCCGCGTCCACCTGCTCGACGCCGGACTGCGGCCCGTACCGCCCGGGGTGCCGGGGGAGATGTACCTCGCCGGGGCCGGTCTCGCCCGGGGCTACCGGGGCCGGGCCGCGCTCACCGCCGAACGGTTCGTCGCCGACCCGTTCGCCGCCGACGGCAGCCGCCTCTACCGGACCGGGGATCTGGCGCGCTGGACCGAGGACGGGGCGGTGGAGTTCCTCGGCCGGGTCGACGACCAGGTCAAGATCCGGGGCTTCCGGATCGAACCGGGCGAGATCGAGACCGTGGCCGCCGCCTATCCGGACCTGTCCCGGGCGGTCGTCACCGCCCGGGAGGACGGCGGGGTGCGTCGACTGGTCGCGTACGGGGTGCCCCGGGCCGGCAGCGCCCCCGACCCGGCCGCGCTGCGGGCCTGGCTCGCCGAGCGGCTGCCCGCGCACCTCGTCCCGGCGGCGGTCGTCCTGCTGGCGGACCTGCCGATGACCGCCAACGCCAAGCTGGACCGGGACCGGCTGCCCGCCCCCGACTTCGGCGCGGCGGTCGGCGGCCGGAAGCCGGTGGGGGAGCGGGAGAGCGCGGTCTGCGCCGCGATGGCCCAGGTGCTCGCGCTGCCCGGGGTCGGTGCCGACGACGACTTCTTCGCCCTCGGCGGGGACAGCGTCGTCACGGTACGGCTGGCCGGGGTCCTGCGGGCGGCGGGCTGGGAGGCCGCTCCCAGGGACGTCTTCCGGCACCGCACGGCCGCCGCTCTCGCCGCCGGGCTGCGGCGGCAGGACGGGAGTGCCCCCGCGGATGGTTGACGGGCCGCTCCACGGCCGAGGGGGAACCGGCAGCTGCCGGTTCCCCCTCGGGCCCGCCCCACGGATTGGGCGCACGCATCGGCCCGTCGGCGGCACACGCCGCCGACGGGCCGGGAGCCTCCTTGGAGCACTACATCTTCTTGAGCATGCCTTCGATCTCGTCGACCGTGGCGATGGCGAAGGTGTAGTTGGCCATCACGAAGTGCCGCGAGGGGAAGGCCCGTCCGGCCTTGACCGCGGGCACGCCCTTCCACAGTTTGTGGTCCAGGAGCGCCTGGGTGGTGGGCGTCGCCTTGCCGTCGGCCTGCACCGAGTAGATCAGGGCGTCGCAGTCCTTGAGGACGTCCATCTCCTCGTAGCTCTTCGGAACGAAGCCCGCCTCCTTCTCCGGCAGCCCCGCACCGATCCGCAGGCCGACATCGCGCATCACGGTGACCAGCGGCGTTCCCAGGAAGAACTTGCCGTTCGGGCCGCCGCTCAGCGGGGCCCACATGGTGGTCTCGATCTGCTTGCGGTAGGCGGTCTTCACCTCCGCGAGGCGGCTCTCGTACTGCTTCTTCTTCGCCGCCAGCTCACTCTCGCGGTTGACGGCTTTCGCCACCTTGGCGATCTGCTCGTTCCAGAACGTCCCGCTGGTGTGCCAGTCGAAGTAGGCCACCGGCGCGATGGTCTTGAGCGGGGCCGACTTCTCCTTGTAGAACTGATCGATGATCAGATCCGGCTTGAGTGCCGCGATGGCCTGGGAGTTGGGCGTGCCCGACGCGCCGATCGTCTCGACGTCCTTGAGCTGCTCGTAGCTCTCCTCGGGCAGCAGCAGCGGGTTGGCCGCACCGTCGGGGACACCGACCGGAACGATCCCGAGATCGAGGAGCATCAGCGCGTCGTAATTCTCCAGAACCACCACCCGCTCGGGGTTCTCCGGGACCTTCACCGTCCCGTTGTCCGTCTCCAGACTGCGCGTCGCAGCGCCGGACGGCTCCGTGGAGCCGCCGTCCGAGGCCTTGCCGTCGGACTCGCTCACGCCACAGGCCGTCAGCCCTAAGGCCGCCGCGGCGCCTGTGAGTCCGCCCAGGAAACGTCTGCGCTCCACCGGACCGGACAAGACACGTGAACGTGTCATGTGTGACTCCTTCGTCGAGAAACGATGAGATCTTCCGGCCGCACGGAGGCGCAGCCAGAAGTAAGGTATGCCTAACCTATCGCTTCCGGGCAGGATTCAGGGAGCCGGCCAACCCGATCAGCAACGAGGAGTCCGCACGCCATGAGCACGGTCGCGACCGACGAACAACGAAACCGCAGGCCAGGGCGCATCCATGTGACCACCGTGCGCAGTCTGCGGCGCATCACTCCTCGAATGATCCGGCTGACATTGGGAGGTGACGATCTGTCAGAGTTCAGCAGCAACGGAGGTGATCAGCATGTCGCCCTCTATTTCTACGAACCCGGCGTCGAGTTGCCCCGGCCGTTCACGACCGAAGCGGCGCGCGCCCTGCTGCCCACCGCCAAACCACGCCTGCGCCGCTACACCATCCGTGACCACCGCCCCGAACGGTGCGAGGTCGACATGGACTTCGTGCTGCACGGTCCCGACCAGCTCGCCTCCGGATGGGCCGAGCGCGTGCGGCCGGGGGACGAGGTGATCTGGTTCGGCCCGAGCCCCGCCTACACGGTCGCCCCCGCCACCGACTGGACCCTCCTCCTGGGCGACGAGACCGCACTGCCCGCCATCGGGGCGATCCTCGAAGAACTCCCCCGGGGCACCGCGTCCTGGCCGCCGTCGAGGTCGTCGACCGGGCCGATGAACAGCCCCTGCCCACCCGGGCGGAGGCCACCGTCACCTGGCTCCACCGCCACGACCGCGCCCACGGAGACCTGCTGCGCGAACACGCGACCACGCTCCAACTCCCGGACGGAAAAGGACGGGTGTGGGGCGGTGCGGAACGCGGCGTCATGCGGGACCTGCGCCGCCACTTCGTCCACGTGCGCGGACTCGACCGCTCCGACACCCACCTGACCGCCTACTGGACCCAGGGCGAAACCCAGGACAGCGAGGTCTGACCCCCACCATGCCTTCCGCACCCCTCAACGGCATCGACGTCGTCTTCGACGACACCGGCGGCGACGGCGCGCCCGTGCTGCTCGTCAACGGCACCGGCGCCACCCGCACCGCCTGGCGCGCCCACCAGACCCCCGCCCTGGTCGCCGCCGGCTACCGGGTCATCGCCCCGGACAACCGCGGCATCCCGCCGAACGCCTTACCGCCCGGCGGCATCACCCTGGAGGCCATGGCCGCCGACCTGGCGGCCCTGATCGACCACCTGGCCCTCCCGCCCTGCCGTGTCGTCGGCTTCTCGCTCGGCGCGTCGATCGTCGGCGAACTCTGCCTCACCCGGCCCGAACTCGTCTCCCAGGCCGTGCTGATGGCCGGACGGGCCCGGCTCGACATCTTCGGAGAGGCCATGTCCCGTGCGGCCGGCGACCTGTACGACAGCGGGGCGGCTGTCCCGGCCTCCCACGAAGCCGTCTTCCGGGCCCTGTGCTACCTGTCGCCCCACACCCTGCGTAACCCCCGCGCCGTCCAGGACTGGCTCGACATCTTCACGTACGCCCAGGCGGCGACCGGACCCGGCGTCCGCGCCCAGTACGACGCGATGCGCGGCGTCGACCAACTGCCCCGGTACGCCGGGCTCGACGTACCGATGCTGTGCGTCGGCTTCGCCGACGACGTCATGATCCCGGCGGCGGCCTGCCGAGAGATCGCCGACACCGTCCCCGGCGCCCGCTACACCGAGATGGAACGCTGCGGCCACTACGGCCACCTCGAACGCCCCGCGGAGGTCAACGCCGTCATGCTCGACTTCTTCGCCCGCCGCCCCGAAGCCGCGCACGCCGCCGGCCGGGGCGAGAGCCCCCGCACCGCCGGGCGGGGTGCAACGTGAACGCCACGACCGAGCAGCGTCCCCACGAGCCCACCACCCGCGACGGGCTGAGACTCCTCGCGGGCTGCCTCCGGGACCGCCCCGCCCTCGCCGCCCTCGCCGTCCTCGGCGGACTCGTCTACCAGCTCGCCCTGATCGCCCTGCCCTGGTTCATCGAACGCGCCGTCGACCAGGGCATCGTCCAGGAGGACCGCTCCGCCCTCCTCCGCTGGGCTCTGATCATCGTCGGCGCCGGAATTCTCGCCGCCGTCGCCGAGATGGTCCTCGGCTGGTACTCCACCCTGCTCGCCACGACCCAGGGCAACCGGCTCTACATCGCCCTCGCCGACCGCGTCTCCCGGCTGGACGCCCGCGCCGTCGCCCGGTACGGAGAAGGCGACCTCGGCATGCGCGGCACCCGGGACGTGGACCTGGTCCGCGGCTGGCTCTCCGGTGTCGCCTCGTTCCTCACCGGCGTCACCGGGTTCGTCGTCATGATCGTCGCCATCATGCGGCTCGACCCGCTGCTCGCCCTGATCTGCCTGCTGTGCGTCCCGCCCCTGGTGTGGATCAACACCTACTGGTTCCCCCAGCGGTTCGGCGCGGCCAACACGGCCCTGTCCGCCGCCCACGGCAGCCGCGCCGACGCCGTCGAGGAACTGCTCTCCGCCAGCGCCGCCGTCCGCGGCCTCGGCGGCGAACCCGCGCTCGTCCGACGCCACCACGAGCGCAGCGCCACCGTCACCGAACACACCCTGATCACCGGCCGCGTGTCCGCCGGGTGGGCCGCCCTCTCGCCCTTCGTACCCGCCCTGGCCATCGGCGCCGGACTCGGTCTCGGCGGCGTCGCCGTCCTGCGCGGCACCCTGTCCGTCGGCGGCATCGTCGCCTTCACCAGCTGGATGAGCATGCTCGTCCTCTGGGTCGGCGTCATCACCCTGCGGATCAGCCAGCTCAGCCAGGCCACCACCGCGGCCCGCCGCCTCCAGGACGTCCTGCTGCCGCACCCGACGGACCGGGTCCCGGGCACGGAGCCGCTGCCCGTCAGCGGTGACCTCACCGCCGAAGGCGTCGGCCACACAGCGGGCGGACACCAGATCCTCGCCCCCGTCGACCTCACCGTTTGCCCGGGCGAACTCGTCGCCGTGACCGGCCCCACCGGCTCCGGCAAGACCACCCTGCTGCGCGTCCTCGCCGGACTCCTCCCGCCCGCCACCGGCACCGTGCGCTTCGGCGGCCGGTCCCTGGCGGAGGCCGACGGCGCCGACGTCCACGCCCGGCTCGGCTACGTACCCCAACGCCCCGTCACCGTCAGCGGAACCCTCGCCGACAACCTCCGTCTCGGCTCCGCCCACACCGACGACGAACTGCGCGCCGCCTGCCGTACCGCCGCCCTCGACGACTTCCTCGACGCGGCCCCCGACGGACTCGACACCCTCGTCGGCGAACGCGGCAGCACCCTCTCCGGCGGCCAGCTCCAACGCCTCGCCCTCGCCCGCGCCGTTCTGCGCAGGCCCCCTGTCCTCCTCCTCGACGACATCACCTCCGCGATCGACACCACCACCGAACGCACCCTGCTGGAACGGCTCCGGGCCTGGTCCGGCGAGACCGCGATCGTCTGCGCCACCCACCGCGGAAGCTTCCTCGACGCGGCCGACCGCACCCTGACCCTCGCCCCGGCCGAGGCGGCCGCCCCCGACGACACGGAAGAGCGGGTGACCACCGGTGCCTGAGCACCAGCGCCTGACCGCGACCCCCGACCAGCGCCGCGTCCTGCGCAGAGCCTGGCCCCACATGCGCCCCGAACGCCGGGGCATCACCCTCGCGCTGCTCGCCGGGGCCGCCGCGACCGCCACCACCGTCGCCGTACCCGCCGTCATCGGCGCGGGCGTCGACCAGATCCTGGAGCGGGACCGCACGGGCCTGTTCACGGCCGTCGCCGCCCTCACCGCACTGGCCCTGCTCCGGCTCGTCCTGTTCCGCCAGTCCGAACTGCTGCTCATCTCCGTCGGCGAACGCGTCGTGCGCGCCCTGCGCGAACTGGCCGTCACCCGGCTCTCCCGGGCCCCGCTGCGCTTCCTCGAAGCCCACCCCTCCGGCGACCTGCTCCGACGCACCACCACCGAGATCGCCGACCTCGCCAACTTCGTCCGCAGCCAGCTCCCCGACGTCCTCACCGTCGGCGCCTACCTCGTCTTCACGACCGTGCTGCTGCTCACCTACTCGCCGCTGCTGACCCTCGCCCTGGCCGTGGTGTTCGTGCCCGCCATCGTCACGGTCCTGCGGCTGTTCAAGAAGGCCGCCAACCCGGCCTTCGCCGCCGAGGCCGCCGCCGCCGGAACCGTCGCGACCACCTACCGCGAACTCGTCCAGTCCCGCGAGATGCTCCAGACCGGCGGCGGGACCGGCTTCTGGCGCGAGCGCTTCCTCGCCGACCACGAACGGCGCTACCGCGCGGCGCGCCGCAGTCAGCGCAGCCTGTTCCTGATCAGCCTCGCCCGGATCGTCCAGAGCCTCACCACAGCCGTCCTCCTGCTGGTCGGCGGCTGGCTGGCCGCCCGGGGCTCCATCAGCGTCGGTACCGTCGTCGTCTTCATCCTCGCCACCCGCCAGCTCTTCGACTCCGCCACCCAGGCGTCCAACCTCGTCGGGCAGGTGCAGATCTCCCTCGTCGGCCTCGCCCGGCTGCTCGATCTGCTGACCACCACCGCACCCCGCGCCGGGCTCCACGCCCCCGGCCCGCACCGGACGACGCCGCACCGGCCCCCGTCACCGCCGAACGCGGCGACCTGGAGATCGAGGACCTCCGCTACTCCTACGTCGCGGGCACCGAAGTCCTGGGCGGCATCTCCGTACGGGTGGAGGCGGGGGAGCGGGTCGGACTCGTCGGCCCCACCGGCTCCGGCAAGACCACCCTCGCCAAACTGATGACCGGCCTCTACACCCCGGACAGCGGCACCGTCCGCTACGACGGCCACGACCTCGCCACGCTCGGCCCCGCCGAACTGCGCCGCCGGATCGTTCTCATCCCGCAGCGCGTCCACCTGATCGAGGGCACCCTCCTCGACAACCTCCGGCTGGTGCCCGGCGACCCCGACGAGCGGCGCATCGCCGAGGCCGTCGACCACCTGGGCCTGCCCGACTGGGTCCGCTCGCTCGACGACGGGCTGGGCACCGAACTCGGACGCGGTACGGGCCGGCTCTCGGCCGGTGAACTCCAGCTCATCGGCCTCGTCCGCGCGGCACTCCTGGACCCGGCGGTCCTCGTCCTCGACGAGGCCACCGCCGACATCGACCCCGAGACGGCGCGCACCCTGGAGACCGCCATCGACACCCTGCGCACCGACCGCACCCTCATCGTCATCGCCCACCGCGAAGCCACCATCAAACGGCTGCCCCGCATCATCCGCCTCGACGAGAACGCCCTCCTGGCCCACAACTGAGTCCCGGCCGTCCGGTGGCCCCGCACCCCGGGTGCGGGGCCACCGGTGTGCCCGCAGCGCCGGTACGGTCCAGGGCCTAGGCTGCGACCGGCACCGGCCCCGACGGATTCAGGAGCGCACCCCCGCATGAACCACCCCGTCCGCGACATCCCCTTCCCCGACGCGCTGAGCACCGACGCTTCCCCCGCGCCGCATCCACTGCTCGCCCCGGTGACCGGATTCCTCGGCATCTGGCGGGGCACGGGGAGCGGCGGGTACCCCACGCTGGAGGCGGACTTCACGTACGCGCAGGAGGTCACGTTCAGCCACGACGGGCGGCCCTTCCTCGCGTACGAGGCCCGGGCCTGGCTGCTCGACCCGGACGGGAAACCCCTGCGCCCGTCCGCCCGGGAGACCGGCTGGTGGCGGCCGCAGCCGGACGGCCGGGTGGAAGCCCTGATCACCCAGCCCACCGGCATCGCGGAGATCCTCTCCGGCCACGCCCGCGACGGCGCCGTCGACCTCGCCACCGGACAGGTCTCCCTCGCCCCCACCGCCAAGCAGGTCGACGCCACCCGCCGCCGCTACACCCTGACGGATCCGGACACGCTCGCCTTCGTCCACGACCTCGCCGCGGTCGGCCGGCCGCTCCAGCACCACCTGTCGGCCGAGCTCCGCCGAACAGCGCCCGGCCAGGGCGGGTAGTTGCCGGAGCGTGACCGAAACAGCGGCATGGCAAAGGGGCCACGGGGCAGGTGGACGGGAAGCCAGGAGAACAGGAGCACCCTCCCGATGTCCCTTCCCTCGTACCCGGATTCCCCGTACTCGGCGCCGCCCGTTTCCGACCACGACTCCTACGGCGGTCAGCCGCCCGCCCGGACGAACGGCTTCGCCGTCGCCGCCCTGGTGCTCGGCCTCCTCGCCTGCCTGTTCTTCTGGACCGTCGTCGGCGGACTGCTCCTCGGCCTCCTCGCCGTCGTCTTCGGCATCATCGCCGCGCTCCGCACCCGCCAGGGCCGCGCACCGCGCCGCGTCATGGCCATCGTCGGTGCCGTGTTCGGTGCCCTCGGGCTCATCGGGTCGGCGATCGTCCTCGTGGTGGCCGTCTCCGTGTTCGACTCCCAGGAGTTCAAGGACTTCGAGAAGTGCGTGGACCAGGCCAACGGGCAGGCCGCCGAGGACCGGTGCACCGAGGACTTCATCGACGAACTGAGCAACTGACGGATCCCGGAGGAACCGCCGCCCCCCGGGGCGGCGGCGTACGCTCGGCCCATGGTGCATGTACTGGGCAGCAGGATCCTGCTCCACCCCACCGACCCCGACCGTTCCCGCGCCTTCTACGGCGAGGCCCTGGGCCTCGCCGTCTACCGTGAATTCGGTACGGGCCCCGAGCGCGGCACGGTCTACTTCCTGGGCGGCGGATTCCTGGAGGTCTCCGGCCGGGGCGAGGAGCCGCCCTCGTCGGCCGTGCGGATCTGGCTCCAGGTCGACGACGCCGAGGCCGCCCACGAGGAACTGCGGGCCAAGGGCGTCGTCGTCCTGCGACCCCCGAAACGCGAGCCCTGGGGGCTCGTCGAGATGTGGATCGAGGACCCCGACGGTGTGCGGATCGCGGTCGTCGAGGTGCCCGACGACCACCCTCTTCGTTACCGGCCCTGACCGCCGGTCGCCGCACATCAGTCCACCCCCGCCCGGCACCGCACCGCCGGTTGCACGCGCACCGGGTGTTTGCCACGGTGTGGGTGGGTAGGCGGCCCGGTGATCACCGGGTCACCTCACCCGACTGACCGACCGCACCAAGGCACCGAGCAGATAAGGAGGGTTCGATGTCCTCGAAGCGACGTCGTAAGAAGAAGGCCCGCCGCAAGAACGGCGCGAACCACGGCAAGCGTCCGCAGAGCTGAAGGGCCGGGACGCGCAGCGGCCCCGCCGGACCGATCGGTCCGGCGGGGCCGCTGCGGTTTCCGTGGGCCGGGGGAGGGCCGTGCGGAACTCGGGTCCACCTCCTGATGCCCGGTGGGCGCCCGATTCACACCCCAAGCGGGGCCGTGGGTTCCGTTCCCGCCCGGGCGCAGACCGAGGCGGCCGTCGCGGCCGCGTACTCCAGCATCGCCCGGGCCTCCGCGCCGGACAGCGCGGTCCGCCACCCGGTCTCCGCCCCGAGCCAGGCCAGCATCCCCGCCATGAACGCGTCACCCGCGCCGATGGTGTTCACCACCCGCACCGCCAGGGCGGGGACGGAGACCGCCGGAGCGTCCCGGAGGTACGCGGTGGCACCACGGGCACCCCGGGTCAGCACCACCAGCCGCCCCTGCCCGGCGAGCCTCCGGCAGCTCGCCTCCGGCTCCGCGTCCGGCCACAGCCGCACCAGATCCTCGTCGCTCGCCTTCACGACGCGCGCGAGCCCGCACAGCTCCCGCAGCCGCTCCAGGCTCCGTACGGGGTCCAGGGTGCGGTCCTCACGCACATTGGGGTCCACCGCGAGCACACCGCTCCCTGCGGCCGCCCGCGCGGTGGCGGCGACGACCTCCGCCGCCGGCTCGACGACCGCGGCGAGCCCGCCCACGTACACCGCGCCGAAACGCGACACCTCCGCCGTGCGGTCGGGCAGCGCGAAGGTCGCCGTGTCGCCGAGATGGAAGCGGTACGTGTTCCCGTGGTCACCCGGGTCGGCCACCGCCAGCGCGGTGGGCAGCGGTGGGCGGGCGCACAGCGAGAGATCGACGCCCGCCCCGGTCAGCCACGCCCCGATGCGGCTGCCGAAGGCGTCGTCGCCGAGCCCGCCCACGAAGGACGGCCGCCCGCCGAGCCGGGCCAGACCCACCGCGACGTTCGCCGGCGCACCGCCCGGCTGGGCCACCCGGACCGCGGCGTCCTCCCCGGCCGGCACCAGGTCCACCAGCGCCTCACCGAGCACGAGGACCGAGCCGGGGTCCCGGCCGGGGCCGGGACCCGAGGACGCGGTGTCCGTCACGGCTCCACCACGATCTTGCGGCCGATCCCCGCCTGGAACCGCTCGATCGCCTGCGGGTACTGCTCCAGCGGCAGCCGGTCGCTGATGAACACCGACGCGTCCAGCACCCCGCTCGCGAAGAGCGCGGCGGCCCGCTCGTAACTGTGCAGGACCGCCATCGACCCGGTGATCGTGATCTCCTGGTTGTAGATCTTGTACGGCTCGATCACCGCCGTCGTGGCGTAGTCGGACACCCCGAACTGGAGGAACGTCCCGCCCTTGGCGACCCTCCCCAGCCCGTCCTGGATCGCCCCCGCGTTGCCGGTCGCGTCGATGACGACGTCCCACCCGCCCGGGCGGTCCAGCTCCTCTGCGCGCGCCGCGGCCCCGGTGCAGCCGAGCGTCGTCGCGGTCGCCAGCCGCTGCGCGTTGATGTCCAGCACGTCCACCGAAGCCGCGCCGGTGCGCTTGGCCAGCTCCAGCATCATCAGCCCCATGGTCCCGGACCCGTAGATCAGCACCTGGGCCCCGAGGTTGCCGTTCAGGACGTCGTAGCCGCGCACCGCGCAGGACAGCGGCTCGATCAGCGCCGCGTCCCGGACGTCGATGTGCTCCGGCAGCGTTACGCAGTTGGCGACGGGCGCCACCGCGTACTCGGCCGCGCCCCCGGGCACGGTCACGCCGATCGCCGCCCAGTTGTCGCAGAGGTTGCCCCGCCCGGAACGGCAGTAGCGGCACTCGTGACAGTGCAGCGAGGGGTCCACGGCCACCTTGTCGCCGACGGACAGCTCGGTGACGTCCGCACCGAGGCCCACGACCTCCCCGGCGAACTCATGACCCGGCACGATCGGCAGCGTCGGCGCGAACTCGCCCTGGAGGATGTGGAGATCGGTCCCGCACAGCCCGCACGACGCCACCTTGACGACCACATCGCGGGGGCCGGGCGTGGGGTCCGGGACGGTGGTCACGGAGACCTTGCCGACGGCTTCGACGATGGCTGCCCTCATTTGACTGCTCCCAGCGAGAGGCCCTGGACGAGTTTGTCCTGGGCGGCGTAGCCGGCGACGAGCACCGGCAGGGACACGACCACGGACGCCGCGCACAGCTGGGCGAGGAAGAGACCCTGGCTGGTGACGAAGGTGGTCAGATGGACGGGGGCGGTCCCGGCGACCACACCGGTCAGCACCCGTGCGAACAACAGCTCGTTCCAGCTGAAGATGAAGCAGATCAGGGCGGTCGCGGCGATCCCGGGACCGGCGACCGGGGCGACGACCCGGCGCAGTACGGTCGGCAGCCGGGCCCCGTCGACCTGCGCCGCCTCGATGATGGAGACGGGCACGTCCGCGAGGAAGGACTGCATCATCCACACCGCGATCGGCAGGTTCATCGAGGTGTAGAGCAGGACCAGCAGCCAGATGTTGTCCAGCAGCCCCGTGTTCTTCGCGAACAGGTACACCGGCAGCAGCCCGGCGACCACCGGGAGCATCTTGGTGGACAGGAAGAAGAACATCACGTCCGTCCACTTGCGCACCCGCCGGATCGACAGCGCGTACGCGGCGGGCAGCGCGAGCAGCAGCACCAGCACGGTCGAGAAGAACGAGGCCGCCAGCGAGTTGACCAGCGGGGGCCACGGCGTCGGGCCGCCCCCGCCGCCGAAGAACGTGCGGTAGCCGTCCAGGGTCAGCGCGGCGGCGAGCGACGGCGGGTTGGTCGCCGCGTCGGCCTCCGCGTGGAAGGACGTCAGCACCATCCACAGGGCCGGCAGACAGAAGCCGATGCCCACGACCCAGGCGACCATGCCCAGGGCCGCTGAGCGCCGACGGGCCGTGCGCGTAGTGGCGGTGGCGGTTGCGGATGTCACGGTCGAGGCGCTCATGCGCGGCTCGCCTCCTCACGGAAGAGGGAGGAGACCACCCGGAGCGCGAAGGTGGCGATGATGATCGTGCCGATCACCACGACCACGCCCGCCGCCGACGCCAGCCCGTACTCATGGGCCCGGTAGAAGGTCTCGTAGACGGTGTACGGGAGGTTGGCGGTGCCCAGACCGCCGGAGGTGATCGTGAACACCGCGTCGAAGTTCTGCACGATGTACACCGACCCGAGCAGGATGCCGAGTTCGAGGTAGCGGCGCAGATGCGGCAGGGTCAGATGACGGAATATCTGCCAGGGCCCGGCCCCGTCCAGCCGCGCGGCCTCGATGATCTCGGCGGGTCGGCTCTGCAGCCCGGCCAGCAGGATCAGCATCATGAACGGCGTCCACTGCCACACGAGCGACGCCTCGATGGCGATCAGCGGCATCTCGGACGTCCACTCCGGCTGCGCGATCGACTCGATGCCGAACAGCTCGCCGAACCAGGTGAGTACGCCGTTGAACAGCCCGTACTCAGGGTTGTAGAGCGCGTGCTTCCACAACAGCGCGGCCGAGACCGGCACCAGCAGGAACGGGGTGATCAGCAGGGTGCGCACGAACCCCCGGCCGAAGAACGTGCGGTCCAGGAGCAGGGCGAAGAGCAGCCCCAGCACGACACTGACGATCACGACCGTCGCGGTCAGGACGACGGTCGTCACGACCGATTCCCGCAACGCCTCGTCGGTGAAGACCGACGCGTAGTTGGAAAGCCCGGTGAAGTGGCGCTTCTCCGGCTTGAGGGAGTTCCAGTCGAAGAGCGAGATCACCAGGGTTGCCACGAACGGCAGTTGAGTGACGGCGATCAGGAAGATCAGCGCGGGCAGCAGAGGCGCGCGGGTCGCCCAGGCGCGCCGCCGCTCACCGCCGCCCGGCTTCTTCGCCGGAGCCTGCGGGGAGGCCGTGGTCTCTCTCGTTGCGGTGACGGTCATCGGTACTCCTCCGCGACCTTCTCGGCCAGCTTCTGGGAGGCGGCGAGCGCGGCGTCCACGGACTGGCGGCCCGCGATGGCGGCGCTGATCTCCTGCGCCACCCGGGTGCCCAGATCGGTGAACTCCGGTACGCCGACGAACTGGATGCCCGCCGTCGGGCGGGGCTGGGTGCCCGGGTTCTTCGGGTCGGCCTCGGAGATGGCGCGCTCGGTGACATCGGCGAACGCCCCGGCCTCCGCCCGGTAGTCGGGGTTGGCGTAGGTGGAAGCGCGCTTGCCCGCCGGGACGTTCGACCAGCCGCTGGTGGCGCCGACGAGCTCCTCGTACTCCTTGCTGGAAGCCCAGGAGACGAACTTCCAGGCGTCGTCGGACTTCTTGGACGCCTTCTGCAGGCCCCAGGCCCAGGTGTAGAGCCAGCCGGAACTCTTGGTCCGCTCGACCGGGGCGGGTACGTAGCCGATCTTCCCCTTCACCGGCGAGCCCTTCGCCTCCAGGGATCCGGCGCCCGCCGTGGCGTCGTACCACATGGCGGTCTTGCCCTGCGTCATGTTGTTCAGGCACTCCGCGTACCCGGACTGCGGGGCACCGAGCTCCCCGTGCTCGCGCACGAGATCGACGTAGAACTTCGTCGCCTTCTTGAACTCCGGTGCGGTCAGGCGTGGTTCCCATTCCTCGGTGAACCAGGTCCCGCCCATCGTGTTGACGACGGTGGTCAGCGGGGCGATGACCTCGCCCCAGCCGGGCAGCCCGCGCAGGCAGATGCCCTTCATCCCGCGCTCCGCGCCGTCCGTCCGCTCGGCGAGCTCCGCCACCTGCTCCCAGGTCGGCTTCTCGGGCATGGTGAGGCCCTGCTTCTCGAAGACGTCCTTGCGGTACATCAGGAAGGACGACTCGCCGTAGAAGGGCTGGGCGTAGAGCTTGCCGTCCTCGGCGGTCAGCGACTCCCGCAGCGGCGCAAGGATGTCCTCCTGGTCGAAGGCGGTGTCGGCCTTCGCGTAGTCGTCGAGGGGGTGCAGCCAGCCGTTCTTCGCGAAGAACGGCAGCTCGAAGTTGCTGATGGTGGCGACGTCGTACTGACCGGCCTGGTTGGAGAAGTCCTGGCTGATCTTGTCGCGTACGTCGTTCTCGGGCAGCACCGTGAAGTGGACCCTGATACCGGTCTCCTTCGTGAAGTGCTTCGCGGTGAGCTTCTGCAGCTCGACCATCTGCGGGTTGTTCACCATCAGCACGTTCAGCGCGTCGCCGCCCCCGAAGGAGGTCCCGCCCGCTCCGGCGCAGCCGGTGGCGAGCAGGGCCAGAGCGGCGGCCACGGCGCACGTCCGCCCCCGCATATGTGGTCGGCGGCGTCCTGGATGAGGCATGGGGGCTCCTGATCAGTCGTAGCGGCTCGGTGATCGGGTGGACGAGGGCAGGGCGAACCACGCCCCGTCGGGTGGGGGAGTGGAGCGGTGGTACGGGCGCCCTGCCGGCGGGCGGTGGGGACGGTCAGACGCGGATGACCTGGGGGCCGAGCAGGGAGTAGCGCTGGGCCTCTGCCGAGGGGAGTCCGGCGTCGGTGACGATCGCCTCGAAGTCGCCGACCCCGGCGAACCGGCAGAAGCTCACCGCGCCGAACTTGCTGTGGATCCCGGCGAAGATCCTGCGCCGGGAGCTGCGCAGCGCCTGCGCCTTGACCTCGGCGACGGCGGGGTCCGGGGTGGTGAGGCCGTACTCGCGCGAGATGCCGTTGGCCCCGACGTACGCCAGGTCGATCACGAACTCCGAGAGCATCCGGGAAGCCCAGTGGTCGACGGTCGCCATCGTCGAGCCGCGGACCCGGCCGCCCAGCAGCAGCACCGAGGTCTTCTCGACCGCGGCGAGGGAGGTGGCGACGGCCAGGGACGCCGTGACCACGGTCAGCGGCCGGTCCTGGGGAAGCGCCTCGGCGACGAGCTGCGGGGTGAAGCCCTCGTCGACGAAGACCGTCTCGGCGTCACCGAGCAGATCGGCCGCCGCGGTCGCGATACGCGACTTCTGCGGAACGTTACGGGTGGTGCGGACGGCGAGCGTGGTCTCGAAGCCGGCCGACTCCACCGGATAGGCGCCGCCGTGGGTCCGGCGGACGAGCCCGTGCTCCTCCAGTACATGGAGATCGCGGCGGACGGTCTCCTTGGCCACCTTGAACAGGTCCGCGAGGGCGTTCACCCCGACAGAGCCCTCCCGCCGGGCCGTGTCCAGAATTCCCCGACGGCGTTCCTCGGTGTCCACGGCGCACTTCCCTGGTCGCTGCTGCGCCCGTTTCGGGCGGAGCCCGATAGTCCGTTCGGGCTCATGTGTCGTTTGTACAAGCAGTCCAGGGGCCACCACCAGCCGCTTCACCGAATCCCCTCGGCCCGTTCGTGCCCGCTTTCCGGGGATGATCGTGCTGGTCAGGCCCGGACAGTCGTCGCGTCGACTGTCCGGGCCGCCCGCTTTGGTGCGTTCACCGCCCGAATGGCGCCCGGATCGGGGAGCGGGGGTGTGCGCGCTGTCAGAGTTCGGAGCCGAACGCCTCGGCCAGCTCGCGCCATTCGGCGCGCGGCAGGCCGGCGCCGCCCTCGTCGGCGGTGAGAACCTGCAACGCGACGTGGTCCGCGCCCGCGTCCAGGTACTCCCGTGTCCGGCGCGTCACCACCTCCGCGTCGCCCAGCGCGAAGAGGGCGTCGAGGAGGCGGACGCTGCCGCCACCCTGGAAGTCGCCTTCCGCGAACCCGAGGCGCAGGAGATTGGCCGTGTAGTTGGGCAGTTGGAGATACCTCCCCAGCATGGTCCGCGCGGTGGTGCGGGCCCGGTCGAGGTCCGTGTCCAGGACGACGGTCAGCTCCGGGGCGAGCAGGGCGTCGGGTCCGAGCGCGGCGCGGGCCTCCGCGGTGTGTTCGGTGGTGACGAGGTAGGGGTGTGCCCCGAGCGCCCGGTCGGCCGCGAGCTTCAGCATCTTCGGCCCGAGAGCCGCCAGGACCCGATGGCCGGAGCCCACGGACGGTTCGGCGGCGTCGAGCGCGTCGAGGTAGTCCACCATCGCGCTGTACGGCTTCGCGTACTGGGGCACCATCGGGCCGTGGCTGACGCCCAGCCCGAGGACGAAGCGGTGGCGCGCGTGCGGACCGATCGCCGAGACCGCGGCCGCCACCTCCTCCGCCGTGTGGTTCCAGATGCTCAGGATGCCGGTGGCGACGCTGATCGATCGGGTGGCGGCCACAACGGCGGCGGCGTCGCCGGGCGTCGGACTGCCCCCGATCCAGACGGTGCCGTATCCCAGTTCATCGAGTTCGGCGAGCGCCTCCGCGATCGCCTTCCCGCCCGCGTCGTCCACGCGTGACGCGTGGAGGGCGCCGCTCCAGATCCCCACGCGTCCGAAGGTGCTGCCCGTTCCGGTCGTCTCAGAAGTCATGGTGTGATCAACAACGGCCCGGCCCGGCTATTCCTGGCCGGAGGGCTTTCACCCGACCGGATGTGCGGGCCCGATCCCCACGGGGCCATGAGGTGCGGTCTCAGTCCTCGGGCACGTCCTTCATGAAGACGATCCCGTCGACGCGGGCCAGGTGCGCCGGGTCGAGCGGGGCATAACCGAAGTACGGGGACGTGCGCCGTACGGGGCCGGTGGCGGTGAGGGCGGCGCCCGACGCGGAGGCGTCCACCAGGCAGGTCTCGGCAGGGAGCGTGTACAGGGCGCCTTCGAGGGTGTCCGGCGGCGGGACGTCGACGCCGTGGTGCCGCATCGTGCCGAAGGCGGTGGCCAGAAAGCCGTACTCCTCACCCAGGCTGGTGTGCGCGATGGCGCCCGCGCTCCACCACTCCAGTCGCTCCCCGCCCATCCGCATCGAGCTGATGTCGCGCTGGAGATGGCTGTTGTGCGCGTGGACCAGAACGGGACCGCGCTCCGCGAGTGCGAGGAGGTTGTCGGCCATCATCCGGTCCCGCAGACCGGTCAGCCGTGCCAGCCGGCTCGGCGAGGCGTCGGCCATCCATCGGTGGTACCGCAGCAGCCCCGACGCGGCCCGCGCCCGAAGCCGCGCCCGGTCGAACGCGTCCGGTGAGGTCGCCGCGATCAGATGGGGTGCCCAGGAGTGGAGCAGGGTGCCCAGATCGTCGGCGAGCAGCCGCAGTTCCCCGGCCTCGGCCGACCGCCCGAAGGAGGCGGACGGATCCCACATCGCCGCGGGGTCCATCCACCGGTCGTCGGGGCCGAGCAGGCGGTCGAGCGTCTCGGCGGTGCAGGGAATCAGCCCCTCATCGACATGGTCGGTGAGGGTGCGGTGGAGCGCGGTGAGGGTCTCCCGGGGGCTCGCGGCCCAGGCCATCTCCAGCGGCCCGTCGAAGCCGGCGAACCGGACCTGGTCGCAAGCGGGCCGCCCGTCGTTGAACGCGCGCATCCAGCACACCAGTTCACGACTGGCGGCGGACGCCCCGAGACCGTGGCTGAACCCCCGCTCCAGGACATCGTCCAGTGTGCCCGCGCCCGACGTCACGTAGTCGTCCACCAGCAGTCCCGCCACGCAGTCGCTCTCGACGGCGATGGTCCGGTACCCCTCCTGCTCGACGAGCTGCCGGAACAGGGTGTTGCGCAGGCGGAGCGGGGCGTCCACCCCGTGGGTGGGTTCGCCCAGGGCCAGCATCCGGGGCGGAGAGGCGAACAGCCGTATGACGGAGGCCGCGTCGACGGCGTGAGCGATGTCCTTGATGTCGTCTGCCATGGCTTCAACCGTATCGTTGAACCCCCGATGGAGACTTAGCCACGATATCCTCGGCCACATGCGGCAGAACCCTCAAACGGCAGGTCGCCTGCGCCCCGTCGACCTGGCCCGTCGGCACGGTCTGTCGACCCAGGCGGTGAGGAACTACGAAGCGGCGGGGATCCTCCCGGCCGCCGGGCGCACCGCCCACGGCTACCGCACCTACACACCGCTGCACGCGGACGCCCTGGGGTCGTTCCTCGCCCTGGTCCCGGGCCATGGGCACGCGACCGCGACGGAGATCATGCGGGCGGTGAACCGCGACGAGCCGGCCGAGGCGTTCCGGCTCGTCGACGAGAGCCACGCCCAGCTCCTGGCGGACCGCAGGACGCTGGACGCCGTCGAAAGGGCCCTCCGCGACCTGGGGCCCGGAGCCGTGCCCGCGCCCGACGACGGGGCGGGCCGCGGTGCGATGTTCGTCGGACCGCTCGCGGGGAGGCTGGGCATCAGACCCGCCACGCTGCGCAAGTGGGAGCGCGCCGGGATCGTGACCCCGCGCCGCGACCCGCGGACCGGATACCGGGTGTACGACGCGGCCGACGTACGGGAAGCCGCCCTGGCCCACCAGCTCCGGCGCGGCGGCTACCGCCTGGAGCAGATCGCACCGCTCATCGCCCAGGTGCGGGCGGCCGGCGGTCCGGAGCCGCTGGCCGCCGCCCTGGACGACTGGCACGCCCGGCTGGCCGCTCGCGGGCGCGCGATGCTGGCCGGGGCCGCCGAGCTGGACGCCTACCTCCGCGCATTTGAACGGCCGGTGCGGCCGCAGGGCCCGCACCGGCCGCAGGACCCCACATGAGCAGGCCCGGTCAGGCGGGCAGCCGCCCCAGCAGGGACGCGAAGTCCGTGCCCGCCGGAAGGGTGCCGAACGCGAGCCCCTGGTCCCCGGCGAGGCGGGACGCGCAGAACGCGTCGGCCACCGCCGCCGGAGCATGGCGCACCAGCAGCGAGCCCTGCAGTACGAGAGCGGCCCGTTCGACGACCCGGCGGGCCCGGAGCTGCGCGTCCTCGGGGCGCGCCAGCTCGGCCCGCAGCTCCCGCCAGGCCGCGTCCAGCCGCGCGTCCGCCCCGGCGGCCGCCCCGATCTCGGCGCTCAGGGCCTCCAGGGACTCGGGCTCCCGCGTCAACGCCCGCAGCATGTCCAGGGCGTTGACATTCCCGGAGCCCTCCCAGATGCCGTTGAGCGGGGCCTCGCGGTACAGCCGGGGCATCCCGGACGCCTCGTCGTAGCCGTTGCCGCCGAGGCACTCCAGGGCCTCGGCGACCGCGACGGGCTGCCGCTTGCACACCCAGTACTTGCCGATGGCGGTCGCCAGCCGGAGGAACGCGCGCTCCCCGGCGTCGCCCCGGTGGGCGCGGTCGGCGGCCCCCGCCAGGCGCAGGGCGAGGGTGGTGGCGGCCTCGGACTCCAGGACAAATCCGCCAGGACGTTGCGCATCAGGGGCTGGTCGATCAGCTCGACGCCGAACACCGAGCGGTGGCGCGCGTGGTGAGCCGCCTGCGCGAGAGCGGCCCGGATTCCGGCGGCGGACCCGAGCACACAGTCGAGCCGGGTCATCGTCACCATGTCGATGATGGTGCGCACGCCCTTGCCCTCGTCCCCGACGAGCCAGGCCACGGTGTCGTCGAACTCCGGCTCGCTGGACGCGTTGGACCGGTTGCCGAGCTTGTCCTTGAGGCGCTGGATACGGAAGGTGTTGCGGCTCCCGTCCGGCAGCACGCGCGGCACCAGGAAGCACGACAGACCGCCGGGCGACTGGGCGAGCACCAGGAAGAGGTCGTTCATCGGCGCACTCGTGAACCACTTGTGCCCGCGCAGCCGCCAGGTGCCGTCGGCCTGCTCGACAGCGGCCGTGGTGTTGGCGCGCACATCGGTGCCGCCCTGCTTCTCCGTCATCCCCATCCCGGCGAGCAGACCGCGCTTGGCCGTGGGGGCGCTCAGCCCGGGCTCGTACACCCGGCTGGTCAGCAGCGGCTCGTACGTCTTCGCGAGATCGGGGGAGCGGCGCAGCGCCGGGACGACGGCGTACGTCATCGAGACCGGGCACAGATGCCCCTGCTCCAGCATCGTGGCCAGCATGAAGCCGCCCGCCCGGGCGACATGGGCCCCGGGGCGCTCATCCGCCCAGGCGGCGCCCGCCAGCCCCGCCCGCACCGAGGCTTCCATCAGCGAGTGATAGGCAGGGTGGAACTCGACCTCGTCGATCCGGTGGCCGAACCGGTCGTGGGTGCGCAGCTCCGGCTCGTGCCGGTTGGCCTGGTCGGCCCAGTGCTGCGCCTCCTCGCTGCCGACGTACCGCCCGAAGCGGTGCAGCTCCTCCAGGTGCCATGCGGCGCCCTCGCGGCGCACCCCTTCGAGCAGCACCGCGTCGTCGGCGGCGTCATGACCGGTGAGCGGCGGCGCCTGATTGGTCACCTCGTGCGTCACGGCGGTCGGGTTGCTGCGTGGTGCGGTGGGCGTGGACATCGGATCTCCTCCGGGAGGCGGAACGGCGAGGTGGGACACATCAGGTGCGGGGACGGCGAGGGCGCGGGCCGGGTCAGGGGGCCGCGCCGGCGCAGCGCAGGGCCACGGAGGTCAGGCCGGAGACGAGCAGGTCCGCGTCCTCGGCGGCCGAAGTGCTCAGCGGATACACAAGGACCTCGCCGATCGCGCCGGTCAGCGCGGCGGCGGTGATCTCCGCGTCCTGACGGGGCAGTTGGCCCCCGGCGACCCCTTCATCGATCACCGCGGCGAACAGCGCCCGGTAGCGGCGCCGGAACGCCAGGCGTTCCGCGCCGACCGCCGGCTCGGCGGGTGCCGCGAGCAGCGCGTACGCCAGACCGGGGTTCTCCAGGGCGCGGCGGGCGAACACCTCCACCCCCGGCGCAACCGGTCGGCCGGGTCACCGTCGCCCTTCAGCACCTCGCCCAGCACGTCCACCTCACGCTGCGCGGCGCGCCGGAAGACCTCCACGGCCAGGGCGGACTTGGACGAGAAGTGCTGGTAGACGGAGCCGGCGGCGATGCCGGCCGCGTCGGCGACCGCGGTCACGGACGCCTGCGCCCAGCCGACGTCGGCCACGACCTCGGTGGCGCGGACGACGAGATGCTCCCGGGCGGCTTCGAGCCGACGCATCTCGGCTGGGGTCTTGCGGTAGGCCATGAATGAAGTGAACCAGCATTCAGAGCTTCTCGCTACGGACCGTCCGCCGTCCCGCCTCAGGCCGCGGCGAACCCTTCCGGCGACCGGAGGACGAGCAGAGTGATCTCGCTGGGGGCGAAGACGCGGAAGGGCGGGCCCCAGAAGCCGGTGCCGCGGCTCGTGTAGAGGAGGGTGCGCGTGCCGTGGCGGCTGAGCCCGGCGACGGCCGGCTGGTCGACGCGGACCAGGTAGTGGAACGGCCAGATCTGGCCGCCGTGGGTGTGGCCGGAGAGCTGGAGGTCGATGCCGTGGGCCGCCGCGCGGTCGATGAACTTGGGCTGGTGGGCGAGGAGCAGGACGGGGAGACCGGGATCGGCGCCGTCGAGGGCTCCCGCGAGATGGGCGCGGTGGCCCGCCAGCCCGGAGGACTCCGCGGTGACATCGTCGACACCGGCGACCACGAGGCTGTCACCGCCGCGTTCGAGCAGCAGATGGCGGTTGCGCAGCGGCTCCCACCCCAGCTCGTTCATCAGGTCGACCCACCCCTGGGCCTCGCTGTAGTACTCGTGGTTGCCGGTGACGTAGACCCGGGCCCGGGTGGCCTGCACGGTGCCCAGGGGAGCGGCCTGGGCCCGGCGGCGTTCGGCGGTCCCGTCCGCGATGTCGCCGGTGTGGCAGACGAGATCGGCCTCCAGGGTGTTCACCGTCTCGCAGACGCGCGCGGACCAGCGGGCACGGTCGAGCGGACCGTAGTGGGTGTCGGTGATCAGGACGACCCGGGTGCCGTCCAACCCGGCTCCCAGCCGCGGCAGTTCTACGTCGAGCCGGCGGACGCGCGGAACACGTCGGGCCTCGGCGTACCCCCAGGCGAGCAGCACGGCGGTGACCCCGAGGACGGCCCAGGTGACGATGCGCGCCCGGTCCTGCCCGTCACCGACGCCGGCCACGGTCAGGGCGAGCCGCAACAGGACGCCGAGCAGGACGGACCAGGTGAACAGGACCCATACCCCGCCGAGCAGGGTGTCCCCGACGATCGCCGCCCGGTCCTGCTGCCGCCGGCCGTGGCCCCGTGCCATCGCGAACGGCATGCCGACCAGACCGAGGACGGACAAGGCGGTGCCGATCACCGTCACCGGGAGCGGCCAGCGCTGTCCGCCGTGCAGGAGAACCCAGCACGGCACGGCCCACAGCAGGACGGGGGCGACCAGGGGGAGGTAGCGCATCAGGCGCTGCAGCCGACTCCGTGGCGCTTCTCGCCCCGCGCCGCCTGCCGCACCGTCCGGGGATCGGGTGTCGCTGGTCTCGGTCACGCTTGCCCTCCTGAGGTTCTGCCCGGGCGGATCCCGCCGCCGGCGCCCTGCTTCGGCTCCGGCCTCGCTGTCGGATTCTCTCGCAGGACGCGGGATCCGCTTCAGGGGGCCGGTGGTGCGGTCCGTGATTCAGGCCCGGGCCCGCCCCGGCGCTCGTACGATGCGGGGATGTCCAAGCCGATACGGATGAGGCGCCGCACCTGGGTCGGCGCGTGGGCGGTGCTGTGCGCTGCCGGTCTCGCCGCCACCGCTGTACTACAGGGCTCCCCGGCAGTGGACCCGCGGCCCGCCCGGTCCGTCAGCGCCGAGTGCGGCGAACTCATCGCCGAGGTCGAGCGGCAACTGGCCGAGTCCGGGCAGCAGCGCGGGGAAGAGGCCATCGTGGCCTTCGGGCGGGGCTCGGCCGGCACCCTCGACGACTGCGACGACGAGCTTCGCAGCCATCTCTCCAGCGATCGGAAGCCGTAGCGCGGCCCCGCACCGCGTCGCGCCCGTCGCCGCACCCACCCTTCCTTTAGGTAGGGCTACGTATTGATAGGCGGCGTCCGAGCGCCGCAAACTCTGGGCGGCAAAGCCCATCACAGGGTCATCCCCGCGGCCGCCCGGCCCGATCTCCCGTCACCACGGCTCTCTTCGTGGTGCCCGCATGCCGGGCGGTCCACCCCCACCCAGGCCCGGCAGGGCCTGTGACGCATCAAGAGGAGAAGCTGTGGATCGTCCCGTTCACACCTTGCGGAGACTGCTCGCCGTCGGCGCCGGTGCCGCCCTGCTCGTCGGCGCCGCCTCGACTGCCGGGGTCACCGCCGCGCCCGTACCGCCGGGCGGTGGCGAAGGCCGCATCGTCGGTGCGGACCGCCCCGACGCGGTCGAAGGCTCCTACATCGTCACGCTCAAGGACTCCGTGGCCCGTACGGAGATACCCTCCGTCGCCCGGTCCCTGTCCCAGCGCCACGCGGGCCAGGTGCGGAGCACCTACACCACCGCGCTGCGCGGCTTCTCGGTGAAGATGAGCGAGGAGAAGGCCAAGCGTCTGGCCGCCGACCCCTCCGTGGCCCGCGTGGAGGCCGACGGCGCGGCGTACGCCACCGGCACCCAGCCCAATCCGCCCAGTTACGGCCTCGACCGCATCGACCAGCGCGGCCTCCCGCTGGACAGGAGCTTCACCTACCCCAGCGACGCCTCCAGCGTCACGGTGTACGTCGTCGACTCCGGAGTCCGGATGAGCCACGGCGACTTCGGCGGCCGGGCCACCAGCGGCTACGACTTCATCGACAACGACTCCAACGCATCAGACTGTCATGGGCATGGCACGCACGTGGCCGGGACCGCCGCGGGCAGCTCCTACGGGGTCGCCAAGGGCGCCAAGATCGTCAGCGTGCGCGTGCTGAACTGCCAGGGCAGCTCCGGCACCAGCTGGGACCCGGTCCTCCGCGGTATCGACTGGGTCACCAAGAACGCCAAGAAGCCCGCCGTGGTCAACATGAGCGTCGGCGGCGGCAAGACCCAGTCCATCAACGACGCGATCAACAACTCCATCGCCTCCGGCATCACCTGGGTCGTCGCTGCGGGCAACAACAACGCCGACTCCTGCCAGTACTCGCCCTCGTCCACCCCGGCGGCGATCACGGTCGGCGCCACGAACAGCTCGGACGCCCGCGCCACCGGCTGGAGCAACGGCCAGGCCTCCAACTACGGCACCTGCCTCGACATCTTCGCCCCCGGCGACAAGATCATCTCATCGTCCAACGCGGGCGACAGCGCCAACCAGTCCATGAGCGGCACCTCCATGGCATCCCCGCACACCGCCGGCGCCGCCGCCCTGCTCCTGGCCGCCAACCCGTCGCTCACCCCCGCCCAGGTCCGCGACAAGCTGGTCGCCGACGCCACCCCGGACAAGATCAGCGATGCCCGCCCCGGCTCCCCGAACCGCCTTCTCTTCACCGGCACCGGCGGCGGCGAGGACCCCACCGACCCGCCCGGCAAGAAGTTCGAGAGCACCGGTCAGGTCCAGATCCGCGACAACGCCACCGTCGAGTCCCCCATCACCGTGACCGGTGTCGACGGCAACGCCCCCGCCAACCTGTCGGTCACCCTCGACATCCGCCACACCTTCCGCGGTGACCTCAAGGTCGAACTGCTGCCCCCGGACGGAGGCGCGGCCGTCCTGAAGAACTTCAACTCCAACGACAGCGCCGACCACGTCCAGGGCACGTTCACCGTCAATGCCTCCAACAGCCCCGCCAACGGCGTCTGGAAGCTCCGCGTCACCGACAACTGGGTCAACGACACCGGCTCCATCAACTCCTGGTCCCTCCAGTTCTGATCCGGCCCCAGCTTCCCGGGCCGGTGAGCCTCTCCGCGAACCTCACCGGCCCGGGACGGAGGCGTCCGCGGCGCCCGCACGCGCGCCGCAGACGCCACTCCTCTTTCCAGCGCCGTCGGAACGGGCCATCATGAGGCCGTTCCGACGGCCCGGTCGCCTCACCCACCCGCACACATCCGTCCTGCCGATGCCGCTCAGGAGCGCGGAAGGAAACCGTGAACGCCGAGCCGTCGCCGCCCTCCGCCCCCGGTCTCCTGATCGGACGCTCCGCCCTCCTGGACGACGTGTGCTCACAGCTCGACCGGCGACCCGCCGTCGCGGTGATCACCGGCGCGGCCGGGGCGGGGAAGAGCCGGTTCGTCGACGAACTCCTGCGCCGGACCGCATCACCGGATGCCGTCACCCTGGTCGCCCGCTGCCAGGAGGCGGACACCCCCTTCCCCTTCGCACCGCTCGCCCAGGCGCTGAACCGCTTCCGCTCCGCGCCGCTCCCGGCGAACCTGCCGCCGGTGACCGGGGTCCCGTACGCGCTGCTGCCCTACCTCGCGGATCGCCTCCCGCCCGCGCCGCCTCCCCCGGGGGACCCGCGTGCCGAACACCGACGCGTCCTACGTGCCCTGCACGCGTACACGGCAGCGCTGGGGGAGCCCGTCCTGGTCGTCGAGGACCTCCAGTGGGCCGACGCGTCAACCTGCGCCCTCCTCCGTACGGTCGTCGCCGACCCGCCGCCCGGCCTGGGCCTCGTCCTCACCGCCCGCAGCCCTACCGTTCCCCACACCGACATCGAGGGGAGCGACGGCCTGCCGTTCCCGCTGCGCGCACCGGCCCACGTGACGGTGGTCGAGCGGCACCTCGCTCCGCTGTCGGCGGCGGAGACCGGTGCGCTGGCCGCCGGACTGCTCGGCGCGCAGGCGGTACCGGACGAGTTCGCCGCCCGGCTGCACCGGTGGACGGGCGGTCTGCCGTACGTGGTCGAGGAGGTGATGCGCCTCTGGCCGGGCTCCGCGGAGTTCCCCACCGGCGCGGTGGGGGAGCCGCCCCTGCCCGCGTCCGTGCGCCGGGTGGTGGTGGAGCGGCTGCGCGGCCTTCCGCCGGCGGCGCGGCAGGTGGTCGCCGCGGCGGCCGTCCTCGGCGAACCCGCTCCCGTGGAACTGCTGCGGTCCGTCGCGGGGTTGGGCGAGCCGGAGACGCGTGGAGCACTCGCGGCGGCGCTGAGGGAAGGCGTCCTCCACGGCTCCTTCCGCGACGGCGGGTACGCCTTCCCCTACGACCTGGCGCGCCGGGCCGCGTACGAGGCGGTCGCCGAACCGGAGCGGCCTGTTCTGCACCTGCGCGCGGCCCGTGCCCTCGCCCGGCACACGAGCCCCTTCCCGCTGGCGGGGATGGCCGAGCACTACCGGCGCGCCGGCCGCCCCGCGCAGGCGGCGCGCTGCCTGGAGGCGGCAGCGGACCGGGCGGCGAGGGACGGGGATGCGGGCAGGGCAGCGGCTCAGTACCTCGGCGCCCTGCGCAACGGCCCCTCGCCCGTGGCCCGCGACCGGGTCGCGCTGAAGCTGGCCCGCGTCGCGCTGAACGCCCGGCCGGGCCCCCAGGTGCCCGCCGCGCTGCGGCAGGTCCTCGACCAGCATTCCCTGGGCCCCGGGCCGAGCGGTGAGATCCGGCTGCTCCTGGGCCTGTTGCTGCGCAACCAGTCGGGTTCCGGTCTTGAGGCGCTGGAGGAGATAGCGCGAGCGGTCCCCGACCTCCTCGTCGTCTCCACCGGCCAGGCCGCACGCGCGCTCGCGATCACGGCCATCCCCTCCCTCAAGGGCTGGCCGGTCGGCGAGCACCGCCGCCTGCTGGCCGAGGCGGAACGGCTGCTGCCCGGGGTCGAGGAGGCGGACCTGCGCTCCGCCGTACTGGCCAACCGCGCCACCGCCCTGGCACTGATGGGCGACCCGTCGGCGTGGGAGGCGGTGGCCGATCTGCCCGACACCCTCACCGGAGAGGCCGCGGCGAGGGTGTACGCGAATCTGGCGGGCGCCGCGAACTCCCTGGGCCACCCGGAGCGCGCCCGTGCCTACCAGGCCCGGGCGTGGCGGGAGGTGCGGACGCACCATGCTCCCTATCTGGAAGCCTTCGTCGAGACGACGGACCTGGTCGCGGCCTTCACCAGCGGCCGGTGGAAGGGACTGCTGGGACGGGCCGAGCGGGCCGAGGCGCAGTACCAGGACGTGCCCGACTTCCACGCGGAGGCCCTGCTGGTCTGCGGACTGCTGCGCCTGCACACCAAGGGGCAGACGGATGTGGCACGACGCCTCCTGGAACGGGCCGTGGAGACGACCGCGCTGGACACCGGCGTGGTGCTGACCGCCGCCGCGGCCGCCGTGGCGCGGGTCCATCTGGCGGCCGGCCGGCCGTCGCAGGCTGTCCAGGCGGTGGAAGGGGTGCTGCACCACGTCCGCCGTACGGGGGCGTGGGTGTGGGCGACCGCCCTCGTACCGTCGGCGGTCGAGGCCCTCAACCGGGACGGCCGCCCCGGCGAGGCGCATGGTTTGGTGACGGAGCTGGCCGCGGGCATCACCGACCGGGACGCACCGGCCGCCCGGGCCGCGCTGCTGACCTGCCGGGCCCTGCTCACCGCAACGGACGGCCCGCAGTCCGGGCCCGTACCGTCCGATGCGCTGTACGCGTCCGCGGTGGACGCGTGGACACGGCTGGAGCGACCGTACGACGCCGCGTACGTGAAAGAGGCGCGGGGGCTCCACCTGCTGGCCGCGGGTGTGCCGGGTGGGCGCACGGTGCTCCACCAGGCGATCGCGGCGTACGAGGACATCGACGCCGTATGGGATGTGCTGCGGTGTCAGCGCGAACTGCGGGAGCACGGCCAGACCACCGTCCGCAGGCCCGGCGCGCTGGGATACGGCGACCACCTCTCGCCCCGGGAGCGGGCGGTGGCCCGGCTCGCCTCGCTCGGCCTGTCGAACCGTGAGATCGCGGGCGAGCTGGTCCTCTCGCACCGGACGGTCGAGCACCACGTGGCACGCGCCCTGCGGAAACTGGGGGTGTCCTCCCGCACCGAGATCGGCCCGCACCTCGGACCGTGACCGAGAACGCGAGGGAGGGTGGCACACCCCAGGCTCTATTTTCCGCCATCCCCTGCTCTTTCATTGCCGTGAATAAACCGCTTTGTTGAGGTCTGGAGCTCACCGCAAGACCTCCTTCTCGGCCAGTTCCGTTCCGGGGGTCTTGTGCGGGTCCCTAGGTCTCACCAGCATGAATAACGTTGTCAGGGACACGCCGGAAAGATCGTGTTCCCGATGGCGAGTCATGGGCGTCCACCCAAACGCCCCGAGTTTCCCCCCACGATCTGGAGGAACACAGTGCGACTCTCTCGCCCCCACAGCCTCACGAGACGAGCACGATTCATCGCAGGGGCCACCGGCCTCGCCGCCGCGGCGGCGCTCGCGGTTCCCGCCACCGCCGCATCCGCCCAGCCGGCCCCGAAGACGTTCAGCGCCACCGAGCTCAGCCAGACCGCCGCCTCTGTCCGCACCGCCGACGTCGGCGGCACGGCCTGGTACGTCGACGGCGCGTCGGGCAAGGTCGTCGTCACCGCCGACAGCACGGTCAGCAAGGCCGAGATCGCCAAGCTGAGGAGCGAGGCGGGCACCAACGCCGACGCTCTCGTGGTCAAGCGCACCCCCGGTGAGTTCTCCAAGCTCATCGCGGGTGGCGAAGCCATCACCACCGGCGGAGCCCGCTGCTCCCTGGGCTTCAACGTGCAGGACGGCGCGGGCACCAAGTTCGCCCTGACCGCCGGCCACTGCACCAACATCGGCAGCTCGTGGTCCATCGGCACCACCACCGGATCGAGCTTCCCCGGCGACGACTACGGCATCATCCGGCACTCCGACCCGGGCGCGGCCGACGGCCGGGTCTCCCTCTACAACGGCAGCTACCAGGAGATCGACGGGGCGGCCGACGCCACGGTCGGCCAGTCCGTCCAGCGCAGCGGCAGCACCACCGGCCTGCACGGCGGCTCCGTCACCGGTCTCAACGCCACCGTCAACTACGGCGCCGACGGCATCGTCTCCGGTCTGATCCAGACCAACGTCTGCGCCGAGCCCGGCGACAGCGGCGGCGCACTCTTCTCCGGGAGCACCGCGCTCGGCCTCACCTCCGGCGGCAGCGGCAACTGCTCCTCCGGCGGCACCACGTTCTACCAGCCCGTCACCGAGGCGCTCAGCGTCTACGGAGTGAGCATCATCTGATCCCGCACGAACCAGGGTTTCGCCATGGCCCTGAAGCCTGCCCCCGCCGGTCCGCGGCGGGGGCAGCGCTCGTTGTCCGGGCCGGCGTGCCAGTCCGCGGGTTTCCCCGGCTCAGCTGAGTTCGTGGACCACCTGGATCTCACCACATCTCCTCGGGCCTCCAGGGCGATGCGCCCGGATCAAGCGCCCTCTGAGACACCCCTGTCATGGCGTCGGCCAGGTTCGGGGGACACGACGGGCTTGTCCAGGGCCTGCGGAAAGCGAGTCAGCACATCGGCGAACTCGTCCGCCAGTTCCCGGGCGTGTGAGGCGCTGAGCTGATCCCCACGATGGGCTGTCAGCGCGATCAGCCGGCCGTCCCGTTGCGCCATGGTCATGGTCAGGCCGAACTTGGCGTAGTTGCTGCGCAGTGAGTCGTCCAGGACCGGCGTCAGCTGTGTGCCGTCCAGTACGCCGGCGTGGTCGTCCAGCAGGTTCATGTTCAAGGTGACGTTGGTGTAGGGGGTGTGTCCGAATCGCCGGGTCGGCTTCAGCCGAGTGACCACATCGTCGAACTCGACGCTCTGGTGCTCCCATGCGTCCAGAACCTGGTCGCGCATCTGCATCAGGGCGTCCAGCAGCGTGCTCTCCGAGTCCACCCGGGAGCGCAGCACCACGGTGTTGAGGCACGGACCGAGCAGTTCGGTGAACGGGGGCTGGTCCCGGTTGGCCGTCGGGGACCCGAAGGTGACATCGTCCAGGCCGGTCCACCGGTGCAGGGTCACCGCCAGGGCGGTGGCGGCCACCATGAACCAGCTGACGCGGCGCTCGGACTGGACCTTCTGCAGCGAGTCCAGCAGTCCGGCGGGCAGCGAGATCTGGAACGCTCCGTTCGGCTCCGGTTGCTCCGGTTCGGGCAGCGGTGTGTCCGGGGACGCTCCCCGTAGTGCGGACTCCCAGTACAGCAGATCGGTGTTCCAGGCGTCGGTGTCGCGCCGCTGTTGCTGGTGGGCGGCGAATTGCCGGTACTGCACGACCGGTCGCGACCGGTCTTCCGGGGTCGTGTAGTGGCGGTCGAGCTCCGCGAGCAGGAGCGGGACCGACTCCCCGTCGATGACCATGTGGTGCAGGCACAGCAGCAGCACCTGCCGATCGTCGCCGAGATCGCCGAGGGCGGCGCGGAGCAGTTGTCCGGATTCGAGGTCGAACGGGCGTCGGACGGTGGCGTCCAGCCAGTCCATCATGCCGCTGGGGGTCTCGCGCAGGTCGAGCAGTTCCAGCTGCGGCAACCACGGTTCCCGCAGTTGCACGGAGAGCCCGTTGTCGTCTTCGACGAAGCGGGTGCGGAGTATCTCGTGTCCGGCCACCAGCCGGCCCAGCGCCGCGCGCAATCGACCGGGGTCCAGACGGCCCGCCACCTCCCAGGCGAGCGGCACGTGGTTGCGCACGTCCGGGTCGATCAACTCCGCCAGCCAGATGCGCCGTTGGAAAGCGGTCAACGCCAGAGGGGCGTCCGGGGAAACTGTATCGGGCCGTGGCATCCTCGACACCGAGTCCATGAGCGTGGCTTCTCCTCATCTCGCGGCGTGAGAGGCCTGCGCGAAAACACCCTTTTCGCAGGCCGGTCCGCACGTGCCTGCGGTCCCCTGCGGAAGCTCTCGCCGACGGTGCATTCCTGCGTCTTCTTCCGATCCTGTGATCATGTTACAGCCCTGGTGTGAAGGGGGCATTGTCGTGTGCGACACGTGGCTGGCAATCGACCTTTCATTCAGGGGTTCCTGACGGTCAATAATTGACTGAGCCGATCATGCTGTGGTCCGATCGAGACTCTTTGACTGATCTACTACGAGTGATTGACACGCGGGGGATGAGCATGTCGGACGAGGGTTTGTTGCACGCCCGGTATCTCGGAGGGGAGCAGGCGGCCACGGCCTGGCTCGACAGTGCTGGAAAGCCGCTGACGTACCGGGACCTGGAGGAGAGGTCGGGACGGCTGGCGAGGCGTCTGGCCGACGCGGGAGCAGGTCCTGGTGAGCGGGTCGCCCTGTTCCTCGAGCGCGGGGCCGACATGGCCGTCGCCATGCTGGGTGTGCTGCGCGCGGGCGCGGCGTTCGTGCCGCTGGGTCTGGCAGAACCCGCGCCTCGGCTGACCCGGATACTGGCGGACTGCGCGCCGGTCGCGGTCCTGGTGCACGACGCGACCGCGGCCCGGTTCGGGCACGACGGTGTCCGCACGCTCAGCCTGGACGAGGACATGGACAGGCACGGGGGGCATGAACCGGCCACGGTCGGCGACCCGAAGGATCCCGCGTACGTCATCTACACATCTGGATCGTCCGGAGCGCCCAAAGGCGTGGTGGTCGAACACCGTAATCTGAGGCCGCATCTGGACTGGCTCGCCGAGCGGCTGCCGCTCGGGCCGCGCGACCGGCTGTTGCAGGTGGCGCCCTACACGTTCGACGCCTCGCTGACCGACTTCTTCTGGCCGCTTCGTGCGGGTGCCACGGTGGTCTCGATCGCCGAGAGCGACCATCTGGACCCGTTCGCCATCGCCACCGCACTGGTCGAGCAGGAGATCACCGCGGTTCGACTCCCCCGGCGATTCTGCCGTTGCTGCTGAACGAGCCGCGCTTGCGGGAGGCCACTGGCCTGCGATACCTGATCAGCGGCGGGGACCGGCTGCCGACATCAACGGCGCGCAGGATCACCGAACTGCTCCCCTCCGTAAGGGTGTTCAACCGGTACGGCCCGACCGAGGCCGCCGTGGCGGTCACTTACCACGAGTTTGACGCCGACGCGGACACCGGGCCGGACGTTCCGATCGGCCAGGGCATCACCGGAGCCGAGCTGACTGTGTCGCCGGACGGGGAGTTGCTGATCGGCGGCGCCTGCGTGGCGCGCGGCTACCTGGGCGATCCCGCACTGACGGCGCGACGCTTCGCCCTGCTGCCGGACCTGGGCCGGGTGTTCCGCTCCGGAGACCGTGTTCTGAGGACCGCCGCGGGCGTGTTCGAGTTCCTGGGCCGGGACGACGAACAGGTTCAGATCAATGGACACCGGGTGGAGATCGGCGAGGTGCAGTCGGCCCTGCGTGCGCATCCGGACGTCGTGGACTGCGTGGTTCTGCCCCAGGACCAGGCACTGGCCGGGTATGCGGTGGCCGCTGCGGGTCGACGACCGTCCGACGGGATCCACGGGTATCTGCGGGACAGGCTGCCGGGCCACATGGTGCCCAACGTCATCACATGGGTGGACCAGTTGCCGATGACCGAGCGGGGCAAGGTGGACATCGTTGCCCTGCGCTCCTTGCCCGCCGCGCCCGCCGCGGACCCGGTGCCCGCCGCGGACCCGGTGTCCGCCGCGGACCCTGTGCGGGAGGCGGTCGAACGGGTGTGGTCCCAGCTTCTGGGCGGTATCGAACTGCGGGAGGACGACGACTTCTTCGAGCGTGGCGGCCATTCGCTGCTGGCGGTGCAGGCGGCAGGAAGGATCCGCAAGGAGTTGGGCCACCGCATACCCCCGCGGGTCATGTTCGAAAGGACGACCCTGGGTGAGTTCACCAAGGCGGTCAGGGAGATCGTCTCCCCCGCCGGCGTGGATTCCGTCGGCACGCACGGCGGCGCTGGATGATGGTGTCCTCGGGTGGCGATTGAGCCGACGGGTCCGCATCGTGAGTGTCGGCCGCCCTGGCTGGTCGGCGTGACCTCGATGGGTTGCCGGTTGTTCGTCCGGGATCGGGGTCGAGGGGCGTGGGCTGTGAGCGGCTATTCCGTTCCTGAGCCGGAGGGAGTTCCGTGCTGACCGGTCTGAACTCTGCGGCAGCCGAGACCACGGACAAGCGGTCCGTGCGCTACGCGTTGTTGATCTCGCTGGCTGCTGGGATCGGCTATCTGCCGTTCGCTCTGACGTTGCCGATCCTGCCCGGTCACGTGACGGACCGGTTGCATGGCGGTCCTGCGGACGTAGGTGCGGTGGTCAGCGCCTACGCGGTGACCTCGCTCCTGTTCCGACCGGTTTCGGGTGCGTTGACGAACCGTCTCGGTACCCGGGCTCTCTCCGTCGGCGGCGCGGTGCTGACGGCATTGCCCACGGTGTGCTACCCGCTCGCCGACTCGACGTCCCAACTGGTGGGCCTGCGCCTGCTGGTAGGTGTCGGTATGGGAGTGATGCACGCCGCGACCGGGGTCTGGCCGGTGCAGTTGGTTGCCCAGGACCGGCAGAACTGGGCGTTGGGGTTGGGCGGTACCGTCAACTACCTGGCCCTGGGGCTGGGTGTCCCGCTGGGTACCTTGATCGCCCACTGGGCGGGCACGGCGGGCACGTTCGTGGTCGCCGGGCTGGTGACCCTGCTCGTCATCCCGATCGTTTGGTGCGTGCCGGAGGTACGTGTCTCCTCGAAGACGGACAAAGCCGACGTCGAGCGGCGCCGGGCAGTGCTGGGCACTGCGCTGCCGAGCGTGGCGCTGATCCTCACCGCGTTCGGCTTCGCGGCGGTCGCCAGCTTCGCCGTCGCGAAGTTCAACGCCCTGGGAGTCGCCGGCGGAGCGGCCGTGGTCACCGCGTATTCCCTGACTGTGGTGCTGTTGCGCACAGCGGGGACGTGGATCCGTTGGGAGCCCACGCGGCCAAGGGCGCTGGTGGCCCTGTTCCTGGTCGAGGCTCTGGGGATCGCGCTCGTCGGGCTGTCGGGCGAGCTGGTCATGGGCGTGGTCGGCGGTGTGCTCACCGGCGTGGGCATGTGGCAGATCTACCCGGCGCTGGGAGTGTTCGTGGTGCGCTCGGTCAGCGAGCGCGGGCGGGCCCTGGCGCTGTCGGTCTTCGGGGCCTGCTTCACGGCGGGTGTTGCCGTCGGCAGCGGTTCTCTCGGGCTGATCGCCCAGGCCGCCGGGTACCGGACGATGTTCCTTGTCTGCGCGGCCTGCATCCTCCTGGGCCTGCTCGTGGCGATGACCGCCTCCCGCGTGCGGGGACCGGCGGCAACCCGAAGCTGAGTGCCGCCGCTTGCGGATTCTGCCAGGCCATTCAGGGGCCTGGACGATCGAACGGGATACGAGACCAATACGCCTAATGAAACGTGAGCCAGATCTCTTCCGCACGCGCACTACGGACAAGATGGTTTCAAGGCCTACGAGACAAGCGAACCACTTGATTCGACCATGGCTTCTAACTCCCCATAAAATGGGCGCAGGTGGCGTCCCGAAGTGCCATGATCACGTAAAGTTTTCCTGGTCATCGACCTGAGGGCCGGATTATCGCTGCGCTCTGCCGCCCAGGTCACGTAAGCTGCCAGGGTTTGCAATGGCGTCAGTTTTGTTGCGCGAATAGCATATTTCGTCGTTCTGATTCTGAACCGATCAAGGGGAAGCATCTTGAAGTATGTCAAGCTGGGCTCGACCGGCATGGACGTGTCGCGGATCTGCCTGGGTGCCCTGAGCTTCGGCACGCCGGGCGACGGTGTCCACAATTGGACTTTGGATCTCGACGAGGCGCGGCCGTTGATGCTGCACGCCCTGGAGTCCGGCGTGAACTTCGTGGACACGGCCAATGTGTACTCGGCGGGATCCAGCGAGCGGATCGTTGGGCAGATCCTGCGCGAATACGGTCACCGTGACGAGGTCGTGCTGGCCACGAAGGTTCACGGGCGGACGCGTCCCGGACCCAACGGTGTGGGGCTGTCCCGCAAGGCGATCATGACCGAGATCGACAAGAGCCTTCGCCGGCTCGGCACCGATTACGTCGACGTCTACCAGATCCACCGGTGGGACCCGGCGACGCCGATCGAGGTCACCATGGAGGCCCTGCATGATGTGGTGAAGGCGGGCAAGGCGCTGCACATCGGAGCGTCCTCGATGTGGGCCTGGGAGTTCTCCAAGGCCCAGTACGTCGCCGAGGCGAACGGCTGGACCCGATTCAGCACCATGCAGAACCACTACAACCTGATCTACCGCGAGGAAGAGCGGGAGATGCTGCCCCTCTGCGCCGACCAGGGTATCGGCGTGATCCCCTGGAGCCCCCTGGCCCGGGGGCGGCTCGCCCGCCCGTGGGACATCGTCAGCGCACGCAGCGAGACCGACGAGTTCGGCAAGATGCTCTACTGCGAGAGCGATCGGGAGATCGTCGAGCGGCTGGCGCAACTGTCCGACAAGCGTGGCGTGCCGATGGCGCAGCTCGCGCTGGCGTGGATGCTGTCCAAGCCGACGGTGACCTCGCCCATTGTCGGTGCCAGCAAGATGAGCCATCTCCAGGATGCCATCGACGCCTTGGACGTGGTGCTCGACGACGAAGAGATCAACTACCTGGAAGAGCTGTATCAGCCGCACAAGGTCGCTGGGCACCCGATCACCTCGTTGCCGGGCCAGCACTGAGCTCGACCTTCGACCTAGTGCCATGACAGTCGACCGACCCCGCCGGCCCGCTTTCCCCCGGCAGGGAATGCGCTTGTTTCCACGCCCGCTCTGCCGGCGGCCGGCCGATATGCGGGCCTCCGAGGGGCAATGGTGAGTACAAAGGGGAGAGCCGACGATCTCCACGGTTCTTTCACCTTCCCTGGACGCGATTTCATCATGCTGGGCCACGATGCCGGTGGCGTTCACCGCCCGTTGCCTCATCATCGATGATGATCTTGTGCCCGCGGAGTCGGCGTCGCTATATTCGCTGGTGCTGTTGATCACCACCGTGCCTGTCGATCGAGAAGGGGCCGGAGTTCATGAGACGGAGGGGCTTAATGACTTCTTCATGCTGGGCGATTTTCACTGACCATGAAAACGGACGAAATCGGGGTGTGACGCGGTGAGCAGCCGTCAGCCAGCAGCGACCGAGACCGAGCGAATACTTGCCGAGATCTGGTGTGATGTCCTCGAACTCGAGGAGGTCGGAGTCACCGACAACTTCTTCGAAGTCGGCGGGTATTCGATGCTCATGCAGATGGTGCGAGCGCAGATCGCGGAGCGTGTCGGTATCCGGCCGACCTTGCCCCAGCTGTTCATCTACTCCACGATCCGGTCATGTGCCGCCTTCCTCGACGGATCGACCGAGGTGCGGGAACCGGTGGCAGCTGTCCCGGAGAACACCGGGAGTGCGAACCTCGCTGATCGGGACGCCGACTGGCGTGACACAGACATCGCTGTCATCGGACTGGCCTGCCGATTCGCCGACGCGGAAGATCCCGATCAGTTCTGGGACAACCTCGTGTCCGGTGTGGACAGCGTCAGCCGCTTCCCCAAGAAGAGCTTCCTCACCCCCGGCGGCAGCACGAAGGAGTACGTCCCGGCCGGCGGACTGCTGAAGACACCGGAGTGGTTCGACGCGAGCTACTTCGGGTACACCCCGCGCGAGGCCCTCCTCATCGACCCCCAGCACCGGATCCTGCTGGAGTGCTCACTCGAGGCCGTCGAGAGCGCCGGCTACGACCCGGACCGATTCCCCGGCCTGATCGGCATTTACGCCGGGTCCAGCCTGTCCACCTACACGGAGACGATGCGGGCCAGGCAGCAGGAAGATCCCACCGTCACCAACTGGGACATCCTGACCGGCACCACCAGCGACTACCTGGCCAGTCGCGTCGCCTACAAGCTGGGTCTGGGGGGACCGACGGCCAATGTGCAGGCGGCCTGTGCGACCTCGCTGTATGCCGTGCACTTCGCCGCGCGGGCACTGCTGTCCGGGGAATGCGATCTGGCACTGGCCGGTGGTGCCTCAGTACGGCTGCCCGCCGCGCTGGACAACTACCGGGTCGGCGGAATCACCTCACCCAGCGGCACGTGCAGCCCGTTCGACGCGGCTGCCGACGGGGTGATCGGTGGCCAGGGATGCGGCATGGTCGTGCTCAAGCGCCTGTCCGAGGCCGTCGCCGACGGCGACCACATCCACGCTGTCCTGCGTGGTTCCGCCGTCAACAACGACGGCAGGGACCGTGCCGGGTTCACCGCGCCGGGAGTGCGCGGGCAGGTCGAGGTGATCAGGGCTGCCCAGCGCGTCGCAGGTGTGACGCCTTCGTCCATCACCTACGTCGAGGCACACGGCACCGGCACCCGAGTGGGCGACCCGATCGAGATCGCCGGGCTGAACCACGCGTTCGCCGACGGGGAGCCGCGTGAACAGCCGTGCCTGCTCGGCTCGGTCAAGGCCAACATCGGCCACACCGATGCCGCCGCGGGCGTCGCCGGGTTCATCAAGACCGTGCTCGCCGTGGAACGCGGGGTCATCCCCCCGAGCCTGAACTACCGCGAGCCGAATCCGGACATCGACTTCGCAGCCGGCCCGTTCGCGGTCGTGACCGAACCCACGCCGTGGGCGCCGACCGGACTGCCGCGCCGTGCGGGTGTCACCGCGCGAGGCCTGGGCGGCGGCAACGCGCACGTGGTGTTGGAGCAGCCGCCGTCGCCGCGGTCCAGGGAGCACAGCACGCAGGACCAGGTGCTGGTGCTGTCCGCTCACACTCCGGCCGCACTCGACGAGCTGACGGCACGTGTCGCCGGCCGACTGACCGCTGACCCCGAGCTCGCCCTGCAGGATGTGGCGTGGACGCTGCAAGTCGGCCGGCGGGTGCACGGACACCGCCGCTACGCGGTGGTGCGTGATCGCCAGGACGCACTGCGGGTTCTCGGCGGAGACGCCCCCGGCCGGCTGATCTCCGGCGACCACGCCCGGGACGGGCGGCCTGTGGCCCTGCTGGTGTCCGAGACGGCCTCCTGGCAATCGGTACAGCGTTGGACGACGCTCGGGCTGAAGCCGGATCTCACCCTGACCCCGGACAGCACCGACGCCCAGCTCCAGGCCGCTCTGGACACGCCGGGCCGGGTGTTCCTGGAGATCGGCGACTCGCAGCTGCTCGCACGGCTGCGGGAGCAGCCGCAGTGGACGCCGGACCACCTGGCCGTCACGGCCACTGACCCGCTGGCAGCACTGGGCGAGCTCTGGCTCGCCGGGCTGCCGGTGGACTGGGCGCAAGCCCATGCGGAACAGCCGCGAAGGGTGCCCCTGCCCTGCTACCCGTTCCAGCGGCAGCCCTACCTGCTGGAGGCGGGGCCCACCGCACAGACGTCGGCACCCACCTCTGACGCCGCACCCGCCGCGAACACCGGGTTGGACACCGAACAGACCGTTTCCCAGCTGTTCAGCCAGATGCTCGGCCTGCCGAACGTCGACCCCGAGGAGAGCTTCTTCGACCTCGGCGGGGACTCACTGGTCGCGCATGAGCTGCTGGGCCAGCTCGAGCAGCTGCTGCCGGTGGATCTGGAAATTCGAACCATGTACCTCGCGCCATCGGTGCGCGAGCTCACCGCACAGATCGAAGAACGCATGCGCGATGCCTCGGCGGTGCCGCGTGGCTGACATCCGAGTGATCGCGCGGCCGGCACCGCATGCCTCCGTCGCCACCTTGTACTGCTTCCCGCACGCAGGTGGGGCGGGTGGGGAGTACGCGCGGTGGGTGGCGCACACGCTCGGCCTGCGGCTGGTGGCCATCCAGCCACCGGGCAGAGCCCACGATCTCAAGCAATCGGCGTTGACATCGATGCCGGAACTGGTGAGCGAGATCCTCGCTCAGGTGGAGTTCACCCCACCGTTCGCCCTGTTCGGACACAGCCTGGGTGCGCTGGTCGCCTTCGAGGTTGCCAAGGCCCTGCAGCCAGAGCCCCTGCGGCTCTTCGTCTCCTCGTCGCCGGCGCCGCCCCTTCTCGCGAAGTCCCAGTCGCTGCACCTGCTCGACGACACCGAACTGCACGCCGAGATCGAACGACGTTGGGGCCCGCTGCCCCCGGCGACCGTGTCGGACAAGGAACTGCTCACCGCCGCACTCGCCTGCTACCGCGCCGATCTGCAGGTACTGGAAACCTATGAGTACGTGCCCGCCCCCGGCTGCACAGCCCCATCACCGCCATCGTCGGCGATGCCGAGCCGAACGGCGAGGCGTGGACGGCAGGATGGCGCGACCAGACCGACGGAGGCTTCGAGTCGTCCGTCCGGCCTGGAGGGCACTTCCACACCCGACAGGACCCCGAAGGCCTGGTCGGAATGCTCACCGACACGGTCCGCTCCGATCTGATCCGAGCCGTCCGCGCCGAGCGAGTCACCGACCGATGAGAGGCCCGGCAGGGGCCGTGGGCCGCGGCAAGGGCCCCTGAGCGGCGGTCGCCCCCGCGCGACCGTCCCCGCCACGGGCATGCACGGCAATCCGGATCGGGCAGGCCGATGTCCCGGCCCGAGCTGGATCGCTCCCGGCAGGGCCATCGGCGGCCCGCTCTCGAGGCGAACGACAAGCCGACGCCGAAACAGAACACAGTGGGAGGCATGCTGTGTACCGCAGCATCACCAGGACCTACCTCAAGCACTACGCGAACGTCCACAACGGAGTCGACGAACTGATGCCGCTGACCGGCGCGCAGCGGAGGTTCCAGCACTCCAGGACCAACGACCCCCACGACCGGGCCCAGATCCTGCCGGTCTTCCTGGAATTCCCGCCCGGCCTGTTGTCGACCCAGCGCCTGGAAAAAGCCGCGCGATCGGTCCTGCTGCGGCATCCGGCCCTGCGCGGAACCGCAGACACTGCCGGCGGGGTGCCGGTACTACGGATCGGTCCGCTTCCCGAGCGCCCGATCGTGGGGGAGATGAAGGCGCCGGTCACTGACCGCGACCTGTGGGCCGCTTGGGACCAGTGGCCGTCCGAGCTGGGTTCGTTCCGGGTGCTCCTGGCCAGGGACGAGCGGCGGGACCTGCTGGCCATCGGCTTCGACCACCTGGTCTGCGACGGTGAGTCCACGGGTCTGGTGCTGGACGAGCTGATGTCCGCTTACCACAGCTCGGCGTACGAGCCGGACTCGGTTGCCGCCACCGCACTGCACCGCTACCGCGAAGCAGTGGAGCAGCAGCTGGCAAGGGAGCACACGGCCAGCGGGCCGGAGGCGCTGGAGCACTGGACATCGCGCGTGCACGACGCGGGGGCCGGTCTGTGGGGCACAGACCCGCACGAACCCGGCCCCAGCGCGTCGATCTGGCAGCGTGTCACCTTGTCGGGGCCGGCCGCGCTCCGGCCGTTCCCGGCGGTGCTGGACGGCTGCCACCAGGCGCTTGCCCGGATGACGGGGACCGCACCGGTCGCCTACACCTGGGGAGGCCAGGGCGGGGCGGGCGTGGTCGGGTGCTTCATCAACACGGTGCTGGCCCACCCGCAGCACGACGGCGTCCACGAGAGTTGGCTGGAGGACCTGGAGTTCGTGGACACCCCGTTCGACGAAGTCGTCCGGGCGGCCAGGGCGAGCCAGGCGCCGTGGACCGGCCACCTCGATCTCGTGCTGACCCTCGTCGACCGCACGCGCCGCCCGGCACCGGTACTGGAGGGCGTGCCCGGCACGTTCATCCATGTGCCGGGCCACAGGGCCCACGAGCCAGTGGTGGTTTCGGCCTTGCACGACGGGGGAGTTGTCGCTACGCGTCGACCACGATCCCGCGCTCGTGTCCAGTGGCGTCGCGTCCGCAATCGGCGACGCGCTGCGTGAATCCTTCGCGGACGACTGATGAGGCCGAACTTGTCCGCGCCTGTTCCGCCGGCACCGGCCTCAGCCGCACATCGCCCGCGGCAACTTCCACGGACCGTAACTCTGCTGTGTCCTGGACGAGAACCCTACGATTTTCAGGATTGAGGTCGCGCGGATGCAGGTGCGCATCGAAATTCGCCCGACGACCAGAGCCTCCGGGGGGCACGCCCTCGGTCCAGCGGAAACGGTCGTGGCCCTGGCAGCCTTGGTCCATCGCTTCTCGGATCACGATCTGAGCGTGCAGGGCCGCCGGTCGGGGGATCTGCTCTTCCCCGCACCGTTGCTGGTCGACGCCGACCTCATGGCCTGCTCACTGAGTGAGAGCCTCGCGCGAGCGGGCCGCCGTCCCCGCGAGAACAGGGCGGCCGACGTCATCGTCACCGTCGACACGGCAGCGGGCAACGGATCCGAGGCAGTCGTCGAGCTGGCCGAACACCTGGCGGCCGATGGCCTGGACGGCACGCTTGCGGGGGCCGTACAGCACTTCGTCGATGAGATCGCACGACTGCCCCACGTTCCCCTGCGCTCCATCGGCACCGTTGCTCCCCATGAGGAGGAAAGGTTGCTGGCGCTGTCGGGCGATCAGTGGGACGGCTCCGCATCGCTCCCTCTTGTCCATCAGCTGGTGGAGCGTCAGGCCGTACTGAGGCCCGATTCCCGTGCCGTGAGCGACGGCCGGCGAGAACTCACGTATGCGGAGCTTCATTCGGCTGCCACGCGCGCCTCCCGGCGTCTTCGTGCCGCGGGAGTCGAGCCCGGCTCCCTGGTCGCTCTGATGACCGAGCGAAGCATCGACGCGATCATCGCGTTGCTCGCCGTGGCCGAGGCGGGGGCGGCTTCCGTGCCGCTCGATCCCTCCTACCCGGCGGCGCGTCTGCGCATCATGCTGGACGATCCGCGGATCGCCGCCGTGGTCCACAGCGGGGAGCTCGTCGTCCCCGCTCCAGCAGGCGCTGCCGTGCTCCCGCTTGCGGAGCTGACCGACCGGGGCGCTCCCGGATCCGTCCCCTGGCAGGGCGAGGCCGGGCAGGCCGAACAGCCCCAGGACGCCCTTTTCGCGGTCGTGTTCACCTCAGGCTCCACGGGCGTCCCCAAGGGTGTGGAGATCACGCATCGCGGTGTCGCCCGGCTGGTGACGGATGAGCAGTGCACCGGCTTCACTGCTGATGACGTCATGCTGCAGTACGCGCCACTGACCTTCGACGCCTGCTTCCTGGAGATCTGGGGAGCGCTGGCATCCGGAGCCCGTCTGGAGCTGGCCCCGCAAGGTCCGCTGGGCCTCGGCGAACTCGCTGAGGTGATCGAAGAACGAGGGGTCACCGTCCTCTGGCTCACCTCCGGACTTTTCCATCAGATCGCCGAGTACGAAGCGGACTGCCTGCGCGGGGTGCGCCGGCTCTTCGTCGGTGGCGACGTCGTATCGCCTCAACACGTCGATCGGGTCGCGCGCATGTGGCCGCACGTGGAACTGGTCAATGGATACGGTCCAACGGAAAACACCACGTTCACCTGCTTTCACCGGATCAACCACGACGGACCGCCGGGGCTCGGTTCCCGTGTTCCGATCGGCCGCCCCGTCGCCCGCACCCGCGTGCATGTGCTGGACCGGTACGGGCAGTTGGTGCCGGAGGGAGTCCCCGGTGAACTGTGGGTCTCGGGCGAGGGCTTGGCCCGTGGCTACGCCTTGCGCCCGGACCTGACCGCGGAGCGCTTTGCGACTCCGCAGGAAGGTCCGCTGCGGGGAGTACGCATGTACCGGACCGGAGATCGCGTCAGATTCCTCGCCGGCGGCGCCATGGAATTCCTGGGACGCACGGATCTGCAGGTCAAGGTCAACGGTTTCCGCATAGAGTTGCCGGAGATCGAGACGGCTCTGCTCGGCTGCACCGGGGTCCGCCAGGCCTGTGTGATCGTGGAACAGGATGCTGTCGGCGGAAAGTGCCTGGCTTCCTATGTGGTTGCCGAGGACGCGGACGGGCGGTTGGGGTTGGAGCTGCGTCGTGCCCTACGCGCGGAGCTGCCGCACTACATGGTGCCGACCCGTTACACGGTGCTCGAAGAGTTGCCGCTGACCCATAACGGCAAGGTCGACCGTGCGCGCCTCGCCACCACTCCGACGAACAAGGGTTGAATTTCCTATGACCACCCCCGCTACCGAAGTCCACGAAGCAGTCGTGGCGATCTGGACCGAGACTCTGGGTATCGAGGTGACCCCGGACGCGGACTTCTTCCTCCTGGGAGGGCACTCGTTGCTGGCGACGCGCATGATTGCACGCGTCGAACAGACGCTGGGTGTGAAGGTGCGGCTGCGGGAAGTCTTCGATCATGCGACGCTCCAGGATTTCGTCGGGCTGGTGGAAGCGCGGACTGCGGACCAGCCGTGAGCGGCGACAAGCCTGAACTTCTCCTGCCTTTTCGGACCGGCGCCGCGGGAGGGCAACTCCCCATGCTGTCGGGATTTTGAGGCATTGAAGTTCGCTGGGGGACCGACCGATGCCGATGCTCGGATCTGTCCTCGGGGCGCCCTGTAATCGGACGCCATTGCTCAAACCAAAGCAAGATCAACTACGGCAGGTCCTGGGTTACACTCCCTGTCGTGAACGATGAGGAAAGTTGGGGGACCGTGGTTACACAGCAGCTCTTTCTCGCCTGTCTACCTTTCGCCGGAGGCGGTGCCGCGTTCTTTCGGGAATGGGAAAGGCTGGGAATTTCGGAAGTCACGGTGCTTCCGGTCCAGCTGCCGGGACGCGAGGAACGATTCCTTGACGACCCGTTCACGAAGGTTGCCGACGCAGTCGCGGAACTGACGCCTGGAATCGTGTCCGCTGCCGGCGAGGGGGCGGACATCGCATTGTTCGGGCACAGCCTCGGCGCGGTGCTCGCTTACGAGACCGCCAGGGAACTCGAACGGATCGGGCACCCCGGGCTGCGCCACCTGTTCGTCAGTGGATCACCGGCGCCGCACAATGCGCGGACCGAACGGGCGACCGGCCTGCCCGATGACGAGTTTCTGGCCGGGGTGCAGCGGTTTGCCGGCTATCGGCATGCGGCCTTCGACGACCCCGACATGGTCGAGGTCCTGCTCCCTATCCTGCGCGCCGACGTGGAGATGCACGAGAACTACCGGGCGAGCGGCGCTGAACCGCTCTCGGTGCCGGTCACCGCCCTGCGCGGCGAGCGCGACGAACTCGTCTCCCGGGAGCAGGCCGAGCAGTGGGCCGAGGTGACGCGGGGGCCGTTCGCTTACCAGGAACTGCCCGGCGGCCACATGTACCTGGCTGACGAGGCCGAACGGGTGCTGCGGACGATAGCCGGGAGCCTGGAATGCGGCTGACCGGTAAAACCGTGATCATCACCGGCGCGGCCCGCGGCCTGGGCCGAGCCTGTGCGCTCAGATTCGCCGACGAGGGGGCTGATCTGCTGCTGCTGGACATCGCGCAGGACCTGGCCGACGTGCCCTATCCGCTCGGATCATCCGGCCAGCTGGAACAGACCGCGGCCCAGTGCCGACGCGCGGGCGCCGCGACCGTGACCGCCGCCGTCGACGTACGCGACGCCCAGCAGTGCGCGCAGGCGGTCGACCGGGCGCTGGACCGGTTCGGCGCCGTGGACGTGTTGGTGAACAACGCCGGAATCGCCTCGCCCTCCGGGAAGATCGCCCACGACATCACCGAGCGGGAGTGGTCGCTCATGCTCGACATCGACCTCTCCGGCGCTTGGCGGATGATGAAAGCGGTCGCACCGGTGATGGTCCAACGCAGGTCCGGCAGCATCATCAACGTGTCCTCGACCGCCGGCACGGTCGGATACCGCAATTTCGCAAGCTACGTCGCGGCCAAGCACGGGCTGATCGGACTGACCAAGGCCGCGGCCCTCGACTACGCCCCCATGCGGGTTCGAGTGAATGCCCTGTGCCCCGGCTCGGTCCGTGACGAGCCGGTGATGGAGGGTCGGATGCTCGCTGAGATCGCCCGATCGCTTGAGGTCCCGGTCGCCGAGCACGAGCAGGTCTTCGTGCGGGACCAGCCGATGAACGCGCTGATCGAACCGTACGACATAGCGAACGCGGCGCTGTGGCTTGCGGCGGACGACTCCCGCCAGGTCACCGGCAGCGTGCTGACCGTGGACGGCGGCTTCACGTCCCGATGACCAGGAGGTCCCACCCGTGACGACACCGACGATCGATGAACTGGCCGCCGGATGCCACAGTCTCGTGCTGCGACTGCCCGGCGCAGCCGATGTGCAGCGGCTGCTGTCCGAGGCCGTGCCCGAGCCGATCCAGGTCTGGCAGACCCCGGTGCCGGCCGGCACCGACGAGCCGATCGCCCGGGACCGCAGGCGTGCCGAGTCCCTGAGGCCGATCCACCAGGACGGCCCCCCTTGCGGGCCGTGGCCCTGAACTACAGCGACGGAACGACGGACCTGGTACTGGTGGCCGTCCGCGCGGTGGTCCCCCCGGCCTCACTCCGGCGGATCGCCCGGTTCCTGCTGGACGGCTCCGGCGACAGCGTGTCGGCGTGGCCCGCCGCCGCCCGGTCCGGCGTCGCGCACCGGGGACGCCTCGAGTGGGGCCTCGGCGATCCGGAGCTGCGCGGGGTCGCCGGCAGTATCGGGATCGACATCACCAGCCGGGGCGAACAACTGCTCCTGCCCGCGATCGCACTGGCCGCGAGCCGGTACGGCGGCGAGGGCCCGACGGAGCTGGGTGTGCTGGACCTGGCAGGCGGTTCGGACGAACACATCAGCGTCTATCCGCTGGACGAGCAGCCGCAGGCTTCGGTCGCGGACCATCTGCACCGGTTCGATCAGGCACCGATCACCGCCCATGAGCCGCCGACGGTCGGGGTCGTCCTGAGCCCGGCGTTCGAGGAGGGCAGCTACACGGCCTGCCTGGCGCCGGTGTTCCCGCTCACCATCCAACTCGACCGCGGTTCGTCACGGGCGAACTGCCGGTTCGACCAGGGCATCGTGAACACCTCCATCGCGCGGCAGTTCAGCGCCCACGTGGCCCACCTGGCCGAGCAACTGGCGGACAGCGCGGCACAGCGGCCTGTGTCCGAGCTGGAACTGCTGCCGGACGCCGAACGGCTGGCGGTCCTGCGGGCGGGCGGAGCAGGGAACGGCGCACCGGCGCGGGGGCGGATCGACCGCGCCTTCGAGGAGATGGCTGCCAAGCAGCCGCAGGCCGTGGCACTGGTGGCCGGTGAGGAGCGGCTGACCTACCGGCAGCTGGACGAGCGAGCGGACGCGGTGGCCGCGGGCCTGCGCGCTCTGGACGTCGCACCGGGCAGCCGGATCGGTGTCTGCCTGGAACGGGACGCCGACCTGGTGGTCACGCTGCTCGGCGTGCTCAAGGCGGATTGCGCGTACGTGCCGATGGATCCCCGCTACCCGGAGCAGCGCCTGAGCTTCACCGCCCGTAGCGCGGACATGCCCGTCGTCATCACCTCCGCGCCGGACTTCCCCGCCGTCCCCGGTACGCGGCTGCTGCCCCCGGGCGAACTGGCCCGACTGGCAGCGGGCCGGACGGAGGCCGGTGTCCGAACCGACGACGAGGGCGAGAACCCCGCCTACGTGATCTACACCTCCGGTTCGACCGGCACGCCCAAGGGTGTGGTGGTGCCGCACCGCAATGTGCTCGCTCTGCTGCACGCCACCACGGGGGATCTCGACCTCGGCCCCGGCGACACCTGGACGCTCTTCCATTCCAGTGCTTTCGACTTCTCCGTCTGGGAGATCTGGGGGTGCCTGCTCACCGGCGGCCGCCTGGTCGTGGTGCCCTACTGGACCACCCGCGACACGGAGGAGTTCTACGCCCTGCTGGCCGAGCAGCGCGTCACCGTGCTCAACCAGACGCCGTCCGCCTTCGCTCAGCTCATCCGCACCGACGAACGCGTTCGCCGGGATCTTGCCCTGCGACTCGTCGTCTTCGGCGGCGAACCACTGGACGTGCGCATGCTGGCGTCCTGGTTCACCCACCATCCGGCCACCGACTGCCGACTGGTCAACATGTTCGGCATCACCGAGACCACCGTGCACGTCACCGCCCGGACGGTCACCCCGCACGACGTCGTCACCGGCTCACGATCGGTCGGTCGCCCACTGCCGGGCTGGTCGGTGTCCATACGCGACGGACAAGGACGGGTCCTGCCGCCCGGCCCCTCCGGCGAGATCTACGTCGGCGGCGCCGGAGTGGCCGACGGATATCTCGGCCGGCACGAACTGACGCAGCAGCGGTTCATCCTCGACGAATCCACGGGCGAACGGATCTACCGCAGCGGTGACAAGGGCAGGCTCCACCTCGACGGGCGTCTGGACCACCTCGGCCGACTCGACAACCAGGTCAAGATCCGCGGACACCGCATCGAACTCGACGAGATCCGATCCGTGCTGCTGGGCGCCCCCCAGGTGACCGCCGCAGCCGTCGTCGTCAACCGCGACCAGCCCGACGACGCCGCAAGCAGCCGGATCGACGCCTACGTCGTCCTGGAGCCGGCGGCAGACCGCGCGCTCGTACTCGCGCACGCCAGGGCGACACTTCCCGACTACATGACGCCCGCGACGATCACCCAAGTAGCCGAAATCCCGCTGACCATCAACGGGAAACCCGACACTGCCCGACTCCCCGACCCGCGTACCGCGACGGCCGAGCCGCTCGACGCCCCTGAAGCCGACACCGATACCATCGCCGAGACCGTCCTGCGCATCTGGAGCAAGCAGCTCAACACCCCGGTGAACCTCCAGGACAACTTCTTCAGCCTCGGCGGCAACTCGCTCCTCGTCATCCGCGTCATCGCCGAAATGCGGGAACAGAACCTGCCCAAGATCTCACCCAGGCAGTTCTACAGCCATTCCACCGCGGCACAGTTCACCGAACTCGTCCAGCAACTCAGCGAAGCCGACCAGTGAACCGTTCTCATCCTGTCGAGAGGGGCGGGTCGCCTCCTGGCTCGTCCACGCGGGAGAGTGTGAACGCCGGTCGCGGCGGAGCGAGTCGGGCCGACTCCAGCAGGCCTGCTCGCTCCGCGGCGGCGCAACCGAACCCTCCGACGAAACCCAGGTCGGTTCACGATGGGAGAACCATGCAGGAAGCCAAGCGCACGTCCATACTCCTGATCGGAGTCGATCGGTACGTGCTGAGTGCCTGCCGCAAGCTGGGAGTCGACGCCGTCGCCGTGTACGGACCCGTCACCCGGGACAGCGGTCTTCAGGAGATACCCGACGGGGTCACCGCCCTCTTCTGCGACGATCACCGCAACCCCGAAGCGGTGCTGACGGCCTTGCATCGCGCCGGGCTCGCCGACCACCGGTTCGATGCCGTGCAGACCACTGATGAGTGGGCGCTCGTGACGACAGCCGTCCTCGGAGCGGCTCTCGGGTGCCGAGCCGTCGATCCCGGTGTCGCCGTGCTGTTCCGTGACAAGTACCTCCAGAAGGAGCGGGTACGCGCGGCAGGGGTGCTCACCGCCCGCTCGTGGCTGGTGGAGGACATCCACCTCCTCGAGGGTGATGTGCCGCCCTTGCCGTTCACGCCGGCCGTGGTCAAGCCTGTCGCCGGCGCCGGGACATCGCTGACCTCGGTCGTGAACGACGAGGCGGATCTGGGGAAGTTGGCTCGCGCCTACCGGAAGCGGCGCACGGCCACCCGGACTTTCGTCGCCGAGGAATTCATGGAGGGCCAGGAGTGGACCGCTGACGGCATCGTCTCCGGGGGAGAGCTGGTCTTCTACGGACTGGGCGAGTACGGCGCGTCGTGTCTCTCGGTCATCGAGTCGGGCGCGTCGCTGAGGATGCGCAAGTTCGATCCCCACACCGAGCAGTGGGCGTACGACCTTGCCGGGCCGGTTGTTCACGCCGCGCTGGCGGCGCTCGGTGCCCGTGACGGCGTCTTCCACATGGAACTGTTCCACGATCCCGAAACCGGTCGAGTCGCCTTCAGCGAATGTGCGTTGCGGCGTGGCGGCGCGCTGACCCAGGAGGAGATCCACTGCAAGTTCAACGTCGACCTCGGGGAAGCGGCGGTACTGAGCGCCCTTGGTGAGCGGCCGGCACCGGCCGTCAAGGTGCGGCCCGGGACAGTGGGCTCGTCGTACCTGCCCAACCGGGCCGGCATCCTGCTGTCATGTCCCACGCCGGAGCAACTGCGACAGCTGCCGAACGTGGAGTTCGCCCGCATCGACCTGCCGCCGGGCATGATCCTTCCCGAGGCGTTCGGTGCGACCGGTGAGCGGATCGGGCAAGTGATGATCACCACGGACTCGGTCGACGCGCTGGACCGGCGGGTCGAGGAGATCCAGTCCTGGTTCCTGGAGAATCTGCGCGTCATACCTCACGAGGTGGTGACTCGGCAGGTACGCGACTGGAGCCGGGAGGCTGTCGGAGCGGACTACGCGGATGTTCTTTACGACCCGGAGGGGAAGTGAGAATCCCGTCCGCCTTCCCAGGCCGACGGGTGCTGGCTGATCGGACCATCCGCCGATTCGTCCTGGTGACACTGGTGGATTCCGTGGGCAGCGGAATGTTCCTGACCGCGTCGGTCCTGTTCCTCACGCGGTGGGCGGGACTGACGCCGGGGCAGATCGGGACGGGCCTGTCGGTGTCCGCCGTGGTGGCCCTCCTGCTCTCCGTGCCGATCACCGTGGCCGCGGAGCGGCTGGGCGTTGTCCGGGCGCTTGTGCTGCTGCAGGTATGGCGCGGTGCGTGGTTCCTGGCGTATCTGGCTGTGGACACCTTCCCGGCCTACCTGGTGGTCTGCTGCATGCTGGGTCTGGCGTTGCGGGTCATCGGCCCCATCACCCAGTCGGTCGTGGCAGCGGCCACCCCAAGTCGGACCGCGTCACCACGATGGCCATGATGCGCTCGGTGCAGAACGCCGGGTTCGGCGTCGGGGCTTTCGCCGGCACGTTGGTCATCGGCGCAGGCTCGCGGGCTGCTCTGGCGGGGCCCATCGCCTTCACCGCCCTGTCGCTCTTCGCCGCCGCCGCACTGCTGCGTGGGTTGTCCGTCGACGTCGTACCCGCGGCCTCGATCCGCGGCTCCTCCGCCTGGCGGCACCTGCGCTCGCTCCGCGACGGACGGTACTTGCTGCTGACCGTTCTCAGCGGTGCTCTGGTGCTGCACATGACCCTGTTGACCGTGGGTCTGCCGCTCTGGATCGTCGAGCACACCCATGCTCCGCCCGCGGTTGTCGGCGTGTGCCTGCTCGCCAACACCGTGCTGGTCGTGTTGTTGCAGGTGCGAGCGTCCCGTGGCTGTGACGACGTGGGGGTCGCCGGCCGCCGGATGGTCCTGTCCGGTGTCGCGCTGGCCGTGTTCTGCGTGCTACTGGCGGCCTCCGGAGAGTTGTCGGCGGTCCCGGCGACCGGCGTGATTCTCCTGGCGGCGATCACCCTGACCCTGGCAGAGCTGTGGCACTCCGCCGGAGCGTGGGGGATTTCCTTCGAACTGGCCCCGACGGACCGGCGCACCGAGTACCTGGCGGTGTTCAACTTGGGGACCATCCTGCAGGGCATCGTCGGCCCGCCTCTGGTGACCGCCCTGGTGCTGCCACTCGGCACGCCCGGCTGGCTGATGATCGGGATCGTCTTCCTGGTCGCCGCCGCCGCGGTCCCCGCGGTGACTCGCCTGTCCTCACCGCAGGACTCCAGAGCGGCGGTGGAGTGACTCGTCCGGTGCGGCACCTCCCTCCCTGCCCGGCGGCCACCCGGTACACCGCCCGCTCCGGCGCCTTCTCGCGTGCTCCTAGAAGAAGCCCAGCTTCTTCGGCGAGTACGACACCAGCAGGTTCTTCGTCTGCTGGTAGTGCTCCAGCATCATCTTGTGGTTCTCCCTGCCGATGCCCGACTGCTTGTAGCCGCCGAACGCCGCGTGCGCCGGATACGCGTGGTAGCAGTTCGTCCAGACCCTGCCCGCCTTGATCCCGCGCCCCGCCCGGTAGGCCGTGTTGACGTCGCGGGTCCAGACTCCGGCGCCCAGCCCGTACAGGGTGTCGTTCGCCGTGCTGATGGCGTCGTCGAAGTCGGTGAAGGACGTCACGGCCACGACCGGGCCGAAGATCTCCTCCTGGAAGACCCGCATCCGGTTGTCGCCCTCGAAGACCGTCGGCTGCACGTAGTAGCCTCCCTCCAGGTCGCCGCCGTGCTCGACGCGCTGACCGCCCGTCAGGATCTTCGCCCCCTCCTGCTGGCCGATGTCCAGGTACGAAAGGATCTTCTGAAGCTGGTCGTTGGAGGCCTGGGCGCCGATCATCGTGTCGGTGTCCAGCGGGTGGCCCGGCACGATCTGTTCCGTGCGGGCGATGGCCGCCTCCAGGAACGCGCCGTAGTGGCCGCGCTGGATGAGTGCGCGCGACGGGCACGTACACACCTCGCCCTGGTTGAGGGCGAACATCGTGAAGCCTTCGAGGGCCTTGTCGAGGAAGTCGTCGTCGGCGCGCGAGACGTCGTCGAAGAAGATGTTCGGCGACTTGCCGCCCAGCTCCAACGTCACCGGCTTGATGTTCTCGGAGGCGTACTGCATGATCAGCCGCCCCGTCGTGGTCTCGCCCGTGAAGGCGATCTTCGCGACGCGCGGGCTGGAGGCGAGGGGCTTGCCGGCCTCCGCGCCGAAACCGTTGACGATGTTGACGACGCCCGGCGGCAGCAGATCCGCCACCAGGCTCAGCCAGTAGTGGATCGAGGCGGGCGTCTGCTCGGCCGGCTTGAGGACCACCGCGTTGCCCGCGGCGAGCGCCGGGGCGAGTTTCCAGGTGGCCATCAGGATGGGGAAGTTCCACGGGATGATCTGCCCGACCACGCCCAGCGGTTCGTGGAAGTGGTACGCGACGGTGTCGTCGTCGATCTCGCTGAGCGAACCCTCCTGGGCGCGCAGCGCTCCCGCGAAGTAGCGGAAGTGGTCGATGGCGAGCGGGATGTCCGCCGCCAGGGTCTCCCGCACGGGTTTGCCGTTCTCCCAGCTCTCGGCGACCGCCAGCTCCTCCAGGTGGGCCTCCATCCGGTCGGCGATCCTGTTCAGCACCGACGCCCGGTCCCCGGCGGACGTGGCGCCCCAGCCCCCAGCCGCCGCATGGGCCGCGTCCAGGGCCCGTTCGACGTCCTCGGACGTGCCGCGGGCGACCTCGGTGAACGGGCGGCCGTTGACGGGGCTCGGGTTCTCGAAGTACTGGCCCCGGGCCGGCGGCACGTACTCCCCGCCGATCCAGTGGTCGTAGCGGGACGCGTACGTGACGATCGCGCCCTCGGTGCCCGGCGCAGCGTAACGGGTCATCTCTGTGGCCTCCCGGATCCGGTGCCGCCCGCCGTTGGACGGCCCTCGGCGCGAGGCTAGGAACGGGGACGTTGCAAGCGCGTTGCAACGTCGGGCGGCGGTCAGCCGCGCTGCTCGGCGTCGAGTCCCCGGACCCGGGCCCGCAAAGCCGGCCGCTGGTTCGCCGGGACCGCCCCGGCCAGGGCGCGCCACACCGGCAGGTCCTCCTCGCCCCACGGGCTGTACGCCCAGTCGGCGAGCAGCCCCGGATCACCCCGGGCGATCAGCGCGGCCCGCAACTGTTCCTCGATCCGCCGCCGCAGCCGTACGACCGCGGGGGCCCCGGAACCCGGCAGCAGCGGGCCCGCGTACGCGTCCAGCGCCGCCGCCACCGCGCCCGAACCCAGCCGGCGCGTCACGGTGTCGAAATCGGCGTCCACCGGGAGGGCCAGCCGGTACGGGCGCGAGGCCAGCAGATCGGGTCCCAGCAGCCGCCGGAGCCGGGAGAGCTCGGCCCGCAGCGTCACCGGGGTCACCGACTCGTCCTCGTACAGCTCGACCAACAACTCGTCCCCGCTCAGGCCCTCCGGCCGACGGGCCAGGGCGACCAGGATCTCGCTGTGCCGCCGACTGAGCCGCAGCCGCCGCCCGCGCGCCACCAACAGCGCCTCGTCCCGGCCCAGCGCACTCAACCGCAGCGCGTCGAGGTCGGGCCCGGGCGGCGGTGTCAGCAGCGCGAGGTGCGACTCGGCGGCCCGGGCCACCGCCTGGACGAAGGCGAGACTGTGCGGATGGGCGAGCCGGTCCCCGCCCGTGATGTCCACGGCTCCCAGCACCCGCCCCGTACGGGGATCGTGCAGCGGCGCCGCCGCGCAGGTCCACCGCTGGACCGGCCGCAGGAAGTGCTCGGCCGCGAAGACCTGGACCGGACGGTCCACCGCGATGGCCGTCCCCGGCGCGTTCGTCCCCGCCACGGACTCGGCCCAGCGGGCGCCTTCCACGAAGTTCATCGCTCCGGCCGCCCGCCGTGCCGCCGTGTGGCCCTCGACCCACAGGAGGCGGCCGTGGGCGTCGCACACGGCCAGCAGATGTTCCCCGTCCGTGGCGTAGGCACTCATCAGTTCACGGATCACGGGCATCGCGCGGGCCAGGGGGTGCGCCGCCCGGTAAGGCCCCAGCTCGTCCGGGCCGAGCTCCACGACGGGGGCCTCGTCCGGACTGACCCTCGCCCGCGCCGAGCGCCGCCAGGACGCACCGACCACCGCGCGCACCGGCCGCTCCAGCCGGCCCGCGGAGGTGAAGACATCGTGGGCGCGGCGCAGCGCGTCGCTCCGTTCACCGGGATCGGCGTCCGCCGCCAGGGCCACCCAGGGATCCGTCAACTCACCCTCCCGTTCAGGGCCGTCGTGCTTTCCCATCGTCGTCGCCGTCGGCCTCCGCGACAACCTCGGTGCGCAGAGTCATCACCACGGGTGAGGGGAGAGGGCTCAGGCGGCGTCGCGGACGAGCCGGAGGTAGCGCTCCCAGTCCCAGTGGACGCCCGGATCGGTGTGGTCGCTGCCCGGCACCTCGTGGTGGCCGACGATGTGCTCCCGGTCCTGGGGGATGCCGTGGCGGCCGCAGATGTCGGCGGTGAGCGCGGCGGACCGCAGGTACATGACGTCCGTGAAGAACTCCGGGCGGTCCACCCACCCTTCGTGCTCGACACCGATACTCCGGGTGTTCCAGCTCCAGTTGCCCGCGTGCCAGGCGATGTCCTTCTCGCGTACGCACTGGGCGACATGGCCGTCGCCCGACCGCACCACGTAGTGGGCCGACACCTGTTGGGAGGGGGTGCGGAAGATGCCGGCGGTCGTCGTGAACAACTGCTGGGCGACGTGGATGACGACACGGTCGATCCGGCGCTCAGCAGGCCGGGAGGGGACGGTGTAGTTGGCGGGGGCGGCCGGAATCCACAGGGCGCTCGCGTAGTCGGTGGGGCCCTCGGGCGCGGCCACGGCCCGGACCGACGACGGCAGGACGGCCACCGTACCCATCGTCGTGGCGGCGTACCGGATGAACCTTCTGCGGTGCAACAGCGCTCCTGGGACTGGGACTGACTCGCCGGGGCCCCGGTTGGTCGATCACCCCCGTCGCAGCACATGACGAGCGCATCGGATGTCCGGTTCCCCCCAGGGGTGTCCGGACGCGCGAGCGGCCCCCGCGCGCCCCGCGTTTGCGCCTCCGTGGTGTCCGCACGCGCGTGCGGCTCCCGGGCGTCCGCACCGTGCCGAAGCGTTCCCGGGTCCCGGAGGGAGCCCGCCCTCCGGGACCCGGCCGTGTCACACCGCCCGGCCCGCCCCGCTCGTCCCGTCCGCCGCTCCGTCCTCGGCGCCCGCGAGCGCCCCCGCCGGATCGTGGTCCGCCGGCCCGGCGGGCACCCACCGTCCGCGCTCCTTGCGGTAGGGCCACCACCGCCCGTCCCGGTCGAGCCGGAGCTGGAGGTCGGCGCCCGCCACGGTCCAGCGGGCCCGCCCGCTCGCCCGCAGGGCCGGGCGGTCTCCGGCCTCCCACGCCTCGGCGAGCCGGGCACGGGCCCGCCCCAGGTCCTCCGGGTCCGGCGCCCACTCCTCGTCGAGCACGGCGAGTGCCGCGACCCCGCCGTACCGCCAGGCGCGTACGGCCGCGTCCAGATCCGCGGGCGGGCGCCCGGACCCGGCGGCCAGCCGGGCCCCGATCCGCGCATCCGGCCGGGCGTCCGCGGCCAGCCGTACCGCGTCCTGCTGCGGGGTCAGCTCCCCCGGGAGCGGCTGCTCCTCGTGCCCCGGGGCCAGCGCGTCCAGCAGCATCCGGCGGGCCCGCACCGCGCTGTCGGCCGCCAGCACCTCCAGCGCCGTCGGGTCGATGCCGGGCGCGGGCGCGGTCTCCGTGTCCAGCGACGGCCCGAGCCCCGGCGCGTCGGGGGCCGACGGGGGAGCCGGGAGCGGCGGAAGGATTCCGGCCGCCGCGAACGCTTCCCCGGCCGGGACCCCGGGAACCTCCCGTTCCGCGTCGTCGGTGTCCTCGCCCTCCCCTCCGTCCACCGGCCGGACCGCACGGGCGGCGCTGCGCACCTGGAGCTCGTCCAGCAGCCGCCGCTCCCCGCGCCCCCGCATCAGCAGCAGGACGAACGGATCCTCGTCCAGCAGCCGCGCCACCTGGTAGCAGAGGGCGCCCGAATGCGGGCAGTGGTCCCAGGCCCCGCAGGTGCACTCCGGCTCCAGGTCCCCGATGCCCGGCAGGAGCTCGACCCCGGCGCCCGCCGCGTCCTCCACCAGATGCGGCGGCATCTCCCGGTCCAGCAGCGCCGCGATGTGCCCGGCCCGGTCCACGGCCATGTCCAGGAACCGGTCCCAGGCGGCCGGGCCGAGCTGCTGGAGCAGGACGTCGCTGCGGTGGGCCGTCCCGTCGCGGTCCCGCACCATCGCCGTGATCCGCCCCGGCCGGACGGAGACCGCCCCGACCCCGCCCTTCCGGGCCAGTTGGCGGCCCTGCTTCAGCTGCTGGCCGTCCAGCGCCGTGTCCTCCAGGGCCTGGAGCCACGCCCGGCCCCACCAGGACGTGGCGAAACCCCGGCCCTGCGCGGGGGAAGCGCCGCGAACGTCACCTCCGGTCCGCGCCCGCCGTCCCGCGACGCACCGGCCCCGTCGTCCCCGCCCGAGCCGTCCACCCCGTACCGGGAGTCGTCCTCGTAGTCGTATCCGTAGTCGTCGCTCATCGTGCGCCCCCTCGCAGCTCGACCAGGTCGGCCAGTTCCGCGTCGGTCAGTTCGGTCAGTGCCGCCTCGCCCGAGCCGAGCACCGCGTCCGCGAGGCCCTGCTTGCGGGCGAGCATGCCGGCGATCCGGTCCTCGATCGTGCCCTCGGCGATCAGCCGGTGGACCTGCACCGGCTGTGTCTGGCCGATCCGGTACGCCCGGTCCGTCGCCTGCGCCTCGACCGCCGGATTCCACCAGCGGTCGAAGTGCACGACATGACCGGCACGGGTGAGGTTGAGCCCGGTCCCCGCCGCCTTGAGGGACAGCAGGAACACCGGCGACTCGCCGGACTGGAAGCGGGTCACCATCTCCTCGCGCCGGGCCACCGGCGTACCACCGTGCAGGAACTGCGTGTCCACCCCGCGCGCCGCCAGGTGTTCCTCCAGCAGGCGGGCCATCTGCACGTACTGCGTGAAGACCAGCACCGAGCCCCGCTCGGCCAGGATGGTGTCCAGGAGTTCGTCCAGCAGCTCGACCTTCCCCGACCGGTCCGCGATCCGCGGCTGCTCCTCCTTGAGGAACTGCGCCGGGTGATTGCAGATCTGCTTGAGCGACGTCAGCAGCTTCATCACGAGCCCCCGCCGCTCGAAACCGTCGGCGGCGGAGATCTCCGCCAGGGTCTCGCGGACCACCGCCTCGTACAGACCGGTCTGTTCCGGCGTCAGCGACACGGCCCGGTCGGTCTCGGTCTTCGGCGGCAGCTCGGGCGCGATGCCCGGGTCGGACTTGCGGCGGCGCAGCAGGAACGGCCTCACCAGCGCGGCGAGTCGCTCCGCGGCGGCCGGATCGTTGCCGCTTTCGACCGCGGCGGCGTACCGCGTACGGAAGGTGCCGAGCCGGCCGAGCAGTCCGGGCGTCGTCCAGTCCAGGATCGCCCACAGCTCGGAGAGGTTGTTCTCCACGGGGGTGCCGGTGAGCGCGACCCGCGCCCGGGCGCCGATCGTTCGCAGCTGCTTGGCCGTCGCCGAGTGCGGGTTCTTGACGTGCTGGGCCTCGTCGATGACGACCATGCCCCAGGTCACGGAGGCGAGCCGGGGCGCGTCGAGGCGCATCGTGCCGTACGTCGTCAGCACGAACTCGCCGTCCACCAGACCCTCCAGGGAGCGCGACGCCCCGTGGAAACGGCGGACGGGGGTGCCCGGGGCGAACTTCTCGATCTCCCGCTGCCAGTTGCCCATCAGCGACGTCGGACACACCACCAACGTCGGCCCGGCAGCGGCGCGGTCGGTCTGCCGGTGCAGATGCAGGGCGATGAGTGTGATCGTCTTGCCGAGTCCCATGTCGTCGGCGAGACAGCCGCCGAGGCCCAGCGAGGTCATGGTGTTGAGCCAGTTCAGCCCGCGCACCTGGTAGTCGCGCAAGGTCGCGCTCAGCGTTTCGGGCTGCCCGATCGACTGCTGGGCGGCGGATTCCGGATCGGCCAGCCGGTCCCGCACCTGCTGGAGCCAGCCGGTCGCCGCCACCTCGACACGCCGGCCGTCCACCTCCGTCGAACCGGTCAGCACCGCGCCCAGCGCGTCGATCGGGGTGACCTTGCGGTCCTGGGTCTCCCGCGCCCGGCGCGCCTCATCGGGGTCGATGAGCACCCACTGGTCGCGCAGCCGCACGATGGGCCTGGACGACTCGGCGAGCCGGTCCACCTCCTCACGGGTCAGCTTCTGGTCGCCCAGGGCGAACCGCCAGTCGAACGACAACAATGCGTCGGCGGAGAGGAACGAGGGCGCGTCCGCGGCCGTACGCCCCCGCGGCCCGGCCCCCTGCCCGTCGCCCTCCCGGCCCGTGCCCTCGTGGTCCGCCGCGTCACGGTCGTCCGGGCCGATCACGGCACGCGCGGTGAGCTTCCTGGCCAGCTCCTTGGGCCAGTGCACCTGCACACCGGCGGCGGCCAGGGCGCGCGAGGCGGACCCCAGCAACTCGGCGATCTCCTCGTCGGCCGGTTCCACCGAGTCGGGCACCGCGGCGGAGAGCAACGGCGCCAGCGGGGGCCAGGCCCGGGCGGCCCGCCGCAGCGCGAGGAGCGCGTCCATCCGGGCCCGCGGCCCGAACGCGGCTGCGGTCCGCGAGCCGCCCGCCCACAGCTCCGCCGCGTCGGCGACGAGGGAGGGATCGCTGACGCTGTGGATCTGCAGCACGGCGCGGAACGACGGCGCGCCCGCATCGGTACCGGATCCGGAGACCTCCGCGCCCCGGGCGGTCGCGTGGTCTCCGTCGGCGCCGCTCCGCCGCGATGCGAGGCCCGACACCTCGATACGCAACGAGAGCCGTACGCCCGCGTCGTGACCGGCCGCCACATCGGCCGCCCAGGCCTGTGCCTCGGGCAGGCGCTGGGGCTGCGGTGCGGTGTACGCGGGACCGGCGGCGGCGAACCCCGCTGCCGGGGTCCTGGGCATCGCGTCGGCCACGGCGTCGAGGAACGCGCGCAGCAGGCGCTCCGGTTCGGGCAGCAACGGTTCGCCGTCGCCGTCGCCGTCGCCGTCGCCGTCGCCGTCGCCGTCGCCGTCGCCGTCGTTCGCCGTCGTGTCCGGGACCGGGGTCGCGTGCGCGGTCGGCGGCATCGACGCCGCCAGCCCCCGGACCCGTTCGAGGTCCTCGGCGCTCAGCGGTCCGATCCGCCAGGCGTCGTGGTCGGTGGGGCTCAGCCCCGGCAGCAGCAGGCCGCGGGCGACGAACTGGAGGGCGAGGAGCGCCCCGGCGCCCCAGAAGGCGGTGGCGGGGGAGGCCTGCGCGGCGGCGCGTGCCCGGGTCAGCACCGGAAGGGCGTCCCGCACGGGGAGGAACAGCGCCGAAACCGTGCGGGGCCGCAGGTCGGCTTCGACCACGGTCAGCTCCGACACGGCCCCGGGAGTGCCGCAAGGGGTGCTACCGTCCGGATCCCAGAACGCGATCATGCTGTTACGCGCCGGATCCGCGGGGACGAAGACCGCGGAGCAGCGGGACAGTTCGGCGATCTCGGAGGGCTTTGCCGCAGGGTGCCTGTGTACAGGAATGGCTGATTCCTCAAACTTGACTAGTGGACGGAGTCGCCGAGGGTACTCCACTTTGCTCGGCGGCGTGCCGCCTATTCGTGTGGTATGCATCACGTTTCCTGCTGGTCGGTCTCGATGGTGGAGCCAGCCCCACCACCGGACACGGGGGTCTGCCCCAGGGGGATCGGGGTGGTGGCGCCATGGCTCCCGTTGCCCCTCGATCCGTACGTTCTATGAGGTCAGCGCCCCAGAGGTTCCAGAGACCGGAGACGTCCATGCCCCAGGCGACAGCCACTGCCGAGGATCCCGCCGAAGCCGGCGGTGCGGATCCCGCCGACGACAGCGGCCCGGACCGCCGTGCCGCCGCACACGCCGAGGGGACCGGGAGCGACTTCGCGCCGCTGCTGCGTGCCGCGCGGGACCAGGGCCTGCTGGAGCGCCGCACGGACCGGTATGCGCTCGGCATCGCCGCCAATCTCGCAGCCCTGGGCGCATGGGTCACCGGCTTCGTCCTGTTGGGCGACACCTGGTGGAGCCTGCTCCTCACCCTGCCGCTGGCGGTCCTGTGGACCCGTACGGCCTTCGTCGCCCATGACGCGGGGCATGCGCAGATATCCGCGGACCGCAGGACGAGCAGACTGATCGCTCTCGTGCACGCCAATCTGCTCCTCGGCATGAACGAGGCGTGGTGGAACGACAAGCACGTACGCCACCACGCCAACCCCAACCACGTCGACAAGGACCCCGATGTCGGCGTCGGCGCCCTGGTCTGGACCCAGAAACAGGCGGAGCAGCGGGAGGGCTTCGCCCGCTGGCTGACCAGGAACCAGGCCCGGCTGTTCTTCCCGATGCTGCTGCTCGAAGGCATCGCGCTGAAGATCTACGGATTCCAGTTCCTCGGCCGGCAGCCCCTCCGGGAACGCGCCGTCTCTGCCCTGCTGCTCACCGCGCACGTCGCCCTCTGCGCGACGGTGCTGTTCAGCACGCTGTCCCCGGGCAAGGCCATCGTCTTCGCCCTGGTGCTGCACGCCCTGTTCGGCCTTCACCTGGGCCTGGCCTTCGCCCCCAACCACAAGGGGATGGAGATGCCCGACCCCGACGGCGAGCGCTGGGGACACCTTCAGCGCCAGGTCCTGACCTCGCGCAACGTGCGGGGCGGCGTCCTGACCGACTGGTTCCTCGGCGGGCTGAACTACCAGATAGAGCACCACCTCTTCCCGAGCATGCCCCGCCCCAACCTGCGGCTCGCCCAGCCCCTGGTCAGGGCGCACTGCGCCGGCATCGGCATGCCGTACACGGAGACCGGACTGATCGAGTCCTATCGCCAGGCGCTGGCACACATGCACGACGTGGGTGAGCCGCTGCGGTAGCGCGGGGAGCCGGGGAACGTAAGGGAGCGCGGAGGCGTTCTCACAACAGGAGCGGCGCCGGCCGCGAAGGAGGCGTGGACCATGTCGAATGGTGCGAAGGTCGCTATCGGGGGTGTCCTCGCGGCAGCCATCCTGTGGCCCCTGATCGGATTCTGGTGGGCGCTGCTGGTCGTCATCGGTGTCCCCGTGGCGGGCTATCTGCTGCTGGACCCGTCCCAGCGGCGCAGGCTCCGCAGGATCAACCGCAAGGAAATCGGCCGCTGACCCAGGACATCGCAGGGCCGCCCAGGACGTCACGCGCCCTGGGCGGCCAATCTGTCCAGGGCCATGAGCAGACCGGGCAGTGAGGCCCCACGGCCGACAGGTATGACCGTGCCCGGCTCCTCGTCCAGCAGGAACAGTGCGATGTCGTCGGTCCGGGCCACCATCGACCACCCCGGGCCGTCGACGCGCAGCGTACGTGCGTCGGCCGAGGCGTAGGAGGAACGGATCCGCCCGGGAGGCGGCGGGGTCTTCGTGTAGGCGGTCGCCTCCGACAGGGCCCTGCGGACACCGGGGTGCCGGGGGGTCCGGGAGGGGGCGTTCCCCTGATCCTCGCCGACGCCGTCCGCCGCGGCGTGGCTTCCCATCCCGCCCGGGGCGTCGGCGGATGTCTCCCCGGTGGCGCCGGGCAGCGGGAACTGCGTGTCGTCGATCTGCTCCCGCCATGCCGACCACTGCGCGGCGATCTCGTCGGCGCCGAGCCGTCGCTGCGCCGGACCCCAGGCCTCCGCGTCGGGCGGGCTGAGCGGCGCCGGTCCCGCCCCGTCCGTGTCCGGATCATGCGGGTCAGGCACGCCGGGCGCGGAGACGGCCAGGTCCATCGGCCAGCCGGGCAGGGCGCACACCATGGAGCGCTCGTCGGGGGAGAGGTCGTGCTCCATGCCGCAGTCCCAGGCGGCGATGGCCACAGCCACCTGGGAGGCGTCCTCCACGACGACCGTCCACCGCGCGCCCTCGCCGTCCTGCCCGAGGATCAGCCCGTACCCCTCCTCGTACGGTTCGAGCGCGAGCACCCCGCACGCGGCGACATAGTCGTCCCCCAGCACACTGGGAAAGCGTGTGGGCGTCAGCAGCATCGCGGTCAGCACCAGCAGCGCGTCGTCGGCGGCCGCCGCCTCATCCGCACCGGTCACGGTGCCCTCCCCATCGCTCATCGCCCTGCCCACCCATCCCCAGGTCCCGCGCTTCTCGGTTCGTCGTTTGCGGGCCTGTCGTTCCTGGGGCCCGTCGATCCCTCTCCGTCGGCGCACCCTAACTACTCGGTAACCTCCGCGTCGAGGGTCTGACGAGCAAGGGCGACGGGGAGCGGACCCGCCTCGTCGGGGCGGGGAGACCCGAAGAGCGGGGGGCGCGCGGGAGGCCTCCGCGTAAGGTTGGACTTCCGGCCGGACGAGGGGGACAGCATGGTGACGCGGTACGACCGGCTGAAAGAGATTCAGCGGCTGGACCCCGCGCGGGACTTCCTGGAGATCTACCGCCTCACCGTCACGTACGAGTTCCCCTGGGACGTCACCCGCGCCCTCGAACTGGCCCTCTACCGGACCTATGCGGTGCCCAGCATCGGCCGACTCCTGGACGAGACAGCGGAGTTGACGAAGCGCTCCCAGAAACGCTACGACGACACCGCCCTGCTGCTCGACACGGTGGTGGAGCACGGCTTCGACACCGAGGAGGGCCGCACCGCCGTCCGCCGGATCAACCAGATGCACCGCAGCTACGACATCAGCAACGACGACATGCGCTACGTCCTGTGCACCTTCGTCGTCACACCGAAGCGCTGGCTGGACGATTTCGGCTGGCGACGTCTCTGCTGCCACGAACTGGCCGCCTTCGCCGCCTACTACCGCACGCTCGGCGCGCGGATGGGCATCAAGGACATTCCCGAGACCTACGAGGACTTCGAGCGCACCCTCGACGCCTACGAGGACAAGCATTTCGGCTGGGACGAAGGGGCCCGAAGGGTCTCCGACGCCACCTTGTCCCTGATGGCTTCGTGGTATCCGGCGTCCCTCGCGCCAGTGGTGCGCGGCGCGAGCCTCGCGCTCCTGGACGACTCGTTGCTCAAGGCGTTCCGCTATCGCCGACCGGGGCAGGTCACACGCGGAGTGACCCGGGGTGCGCTACGGATGCGGGCCCGTGCCGTCCGGCTGCTGCCGCCCCGGCGAAAGCCCCACTACGCGCGGCAGAATCCCGAGATCAGGGGATATCCGGACGGATACGAGATCGCGGGGCTCGGCACGTACCCCACACCGGGGGTCCGCGGCTGCCCGGTCCCCGGCCACCGGCCGGCGCAGACGCCGGCCGAGTGACGACGACCGCCCGGCCGGTACGCCGTCGAGCCGGGGGCGTGACGTGAGTGCCTCGTCGGTACGCCATCGAGGCGGGGCGAGAGCGCCAGGAATCAGGACCGTCGCTCTCAGGCCTGCTGGACGGCGAGCGCGAGAAAGCGGTCGTCCTCGTCCGTGTAGGACTCCAGCCGCCACCCCGCCCCGGCCAGCAGCTCACGCAGCCTCGGCTCGGCCCGCAGGTCGTCGTCGGTGAGGGTCCGCCCCTGACGCGCGGCGAGGGCGGCCCGGCCGATCGGGTGGAACAGGGCGAGGACCCCGCCCGGCCGGACCACGCGCGCGAGCTCCGCCATATCGGCCTCGGGCCGGGCCAGATGCGAGATCAGCCCGGCTCCGAACACGGCGTCCAGGGCGCCGTCGCGCAGAGGCAGCCGCGAGACATCGGCACGCAGGAGTGTTCCGTCGGCCCCACGCCCCGCCCGCACCGCCGCCGCCAGCATGGCCGGCGTCAGATCGGCGCCCAGCACCGTGCCCTCGGGCCCGACCACCGCTCGCAGCGCGGGCAGCGCACGCCCCGTCCCGCAGCCCGCGTCGAGCACGGCATCGCCGGGACGCAGCCCGAGCAGGCCGGCCGCCGCCGCATAGGCGGGGCCGTCGTCGGGGAACCGGCTGTCCCAGTCGGCCGCACGCGGGGTGAAGAAGTCCAGGACATGGGTGTGGGGCAGGTCGTCGGTCATGACCACATGCTCGCGCAACCGGCGGGGGTGCGCGAGCGCCGCAACCCGACCCGCCCGGTCAGACGTTGACGCCGAAGTCCGAGGCGATGCCTGCCAGGCCGGATGCGTAACCCTGGCCGACGGCCCGGAACTTCGCCTCGGCGCCGTGCCGGTACAACTCGCCGAAGACCATCGCCGTCTCGGTGGAGGCGTCCTCGCTCAGGTCGTAACGGGCGAGCTCGACGCCGTTCGCCCGGTTCACCACGCGGATGAACGCGTTGCTGACCGAGGGAAGGGTCCCGCCACCCGTTCGGCGAGCCCTGTCACATCACTCTCGCCCTGGGCCGGCGCCCCCACGATGTGCACGCTCGCATCTCCTCGTCCCCGGGCCGTCACCGAGACCTCCCAGAGAGACGCGATGAGGTCGGGATGCGGCAAGGAGCGACGGACACGAAACCTCATCGGTCAAGAGCGATCAACCCGCTCGAACGAAGCCGAACGGTTGCCATGCTGTCCGCCCGACCGGATTCCTGAAGCCCGAAGCGACCCGTGAAGCCCGCCGCGAGTCCTGAAGAGAGCGGGGACCTATGCCCTCCGAGTCCATCGACAGCGACGACAACCCCCGTGCCGCCCACCGCGCCCCCGCGAACGTCGGCCGGACCATGATCGGAGAAGACATCGCGCTCACGCTGAAGATCGTCGTGGCGGGCGGCTTCGGAGCCGGGAAATCGACCCTGATCGGGTCGGTCAGCGAGATCCGTCCCCTGCACTCGGAGGAGACGCTGAGCGAGAGGGGCACCGAGGGCGGTCCGGACCGGGGCGATCCCGGCGGGGTGGAGCGGAAGACCAGCACGACCGTGGCGATGGATTTCGGCCGTATCACCGTCCACTCCGGCCTGTCGCTCCATCTGTTCGGCACGCCGGGCCAGGAGCGCTTCCGGTTCCTCTGGGAAGAGCTGTGCCAAGGCGCCCTCGCCGCCGTCGTGCTCGCCGACACCCGGCGCCTGGAGGACTGCTTCGCCGCCGTCGACCGCTTCGAGCGCTGGCGGATTCCGTTCGTCGTCGCCGTCAACCGCTTCCCGGGCGCCCCCGACCATACGGAGCACGATGTCGCGCAGGCGCTCGACCTCGACGAGGGGACGCCGGTCGTGCTGTGCGACGCCCGCGACCGGGCCTCGGGAAAAGAGGTCCTGATCCGTACGGTCGAGTACGCCGGGCGCATGCACACCGCCCGGCTCCTCGCCGCCGTCGGCTGACGGCCCAGCGCCCCGGCCCTCTCGTCAGTCGGCCACGTCGGCCATCGCGACCACCTTGTCGATCCGCACCCGTACGACCAGTTCGCCGGGCACCCCGTTGCGCCGGCCGAACTCCTCGGCGGCCTCGGCCCCCACGTAGCGGCCGGCGATCCGCGTCGCCCACCGCAGGAGTTCCTCGGGGTCCTCGCTCAGCTCGGCATGCCCCTGCACCACCGCGAACGCGTACGGCGGCCGGTCGTCGTCGACGCACAGGGCGACCCGCCCGTCACGTGCGAGATTGCGCCCCTTCACACTCTCCTTGCCGGTGTTGAAGACCACCGATTCGCCGTCCAGAAGGAACCAGACGGGTACGATGTGCGGACTGCCGTCGGCCCGCACTGTCGAAACCTTCGCCGTGCGGGTTCCCTCCGACAGGAAGGCCCGCCATTCTTCATCGGTCATGTGGTGTGCCATGGGCCCATCCTGAGCCCGAACCTCGCGTGGCGCGAAGCGGCACCCCGGACGATGAGGGGCGCTTGCCCCCACGGGACCGTTGCGCAAGGCTTACGCGCGTAGCGGGGGAACGGGGAACGAAGGTAGGGGGAGGACGAGCACATGCCGCTTGACCGGGGACTTGACTGGCTCCTTGACGATCTCACCAACAGGGTGCAGTTCATACGGCACGCCTTGGTGCTGTCGAACGACGGACTGGTCACCGGGGCCAGTACCGGCCTCGCACGTGAGGACGCGGAGCATCTGGCGGCCGTCTCGTCCGGCCTCCAGAGCCTGGCGCGCGGATCGGGGCGCCACTTCCGGGCGGGCCGGGCCCGCCAGACGATGGTCGAGTTCGACGAGGCGCTGCTCTTCGTGACGGCCGCGGGCGACGGCAGCTGCCTGTGTGTGCTGACCGCGGCCGAAGCCGACGTCGGCCAGGTCGCCTACGAGATGACCCTGCTCGTCAACCGGGTCGGTGAACACCTCGGAGTCTCCGTCCGGCAGGGCGGACCCGAAGGTATCGAGCCCTTCTGACCTGCAATTTCCGTCGCCGCCGGAGAGTTGTCCACAGGGTCGGCGGGCGATGACTCCCTCGGGCTACCGTGATTACGGAGAGTATTCGAGTCGACGGGGGAGAACAGCCATGGCAGTCAAGGAAGAGCTCCGGGCGCGCACCGCGACCCACGAGAACGCGAGCGCGGAGACGAAGGGCGAGGGCGGGCACGCTGCGTCCGTCGCCCCGGCGGCGACGGTCGCGGCCGGACGAGCGTCCCGGGAACTGGGTATCCGGCGTGCGGAGTTCGAGCTGGCGGTGCACCTGGGGCTGGTCGCCGTCCTCGCCGCACCGGGCGGCGGGCGGCCACGGGTGCATGAGGACGAGATCGCGCGCCTGCGGGAGCAGCCGGGTTTCCCCGATGCGCTGGTGGAGCGGGTCCGCACCGTGGGCACGGCGCAGGGGGCGGACCTGCTGGACATCGCACCGGCGCGGTTCACCCGACTGGCACGGGCGGGCTGCGTCTCACCGGTCACCTTCTATCTGAACCGGTATCGCGCGGTGGTCTGGCTCTATCTCGCGGACGAGCTTGCCGCGTTCGCGGCGCGGGAGCCCGAGCTGCTCGCCGGACGGACACCCCCGGGGATGCGCACGATGCTGGAGTCGGGCGCCGACTGGCGGGCCCGTAACTGGCGTTCACAGCGCATCGACCGGCTGCTGGACCGCACGACGGACCCCTGGGCGCGGACGGCGGTCCAGGCATCGGCGCTGGACCCGGTGCAGTTGGCGGAAGTGGTGGATGACCCCTATGAACGCGCCTATGTCGTACGGGTCCGTCCGGAGCCGGTCTTCGGACGCCCGGGGTCGATGGCGGCGAGGGAGGCGATGGCGGAGTTGATGCTCGCCGACGACCCCGACGAAATCCTCTGGCGGCGGGTCAACCTGACGCTGGAGCTGGACAGGGCCCGCGAAGACCGGCCCGCCCCGCGCCCCGGGGACGACAGAGGAGCCCCGGCGACACCGCCGGCCCGGACCGGAGCCCGGCCGAGGGCCGTGCGTCCGGCGCCTGCGGCCGAGCCGGCCGCACCGCTCGCACGACCCGCCCGCACCGGGGCGCCACGGTCCGCCGCGGTGGGCCGGACGACGAGGAAAGGGCTGCTGGCCAGGCTGGGGTTGCGTGGTCGGGGCGCCGGATAAGGTTTCGCGCCCATCGCTCGGATGGGCCATGCTGTCCGCATGTTGATCAGGGAAGCAGCCTCCGAGGACTGGTCCGCCATCTGGCCGTTCTTTCATGCGATCGTCTCCGCGGGCGAGACGCTCACCTATCCGCTCGACCTCGGTGAGGAGGATGCCGAGGGATGGTGGTTCGTTCCGGCGCCGAGCCGGGTGGTCGTCGCTGTCGACGAGGCCGGGACGGTGCTCGGCACGGCGAAGATGAACCGCAACCATATGGGCAACGGATCCCACATCGCCAGCGCCACCTACCTGGTCGACCCGGCCCACTCCGGCCGGGGTGTGGGGCGCGCACTGTGCCAGAACTCGGTCGACTGGGCCCGCGCGGAAGGGTATCGAGCCATGCAGTTCAACGCGGTGGTCGAGACGAACACCCGTGCCGTGAAGCTCTATCAGTCGATCGGCTTCGACGTGATCGGGACCCTTCCCGAGGGCTTCAACCACCCGACCGAGGGCTATGTAGGGATTCACATCATGCACAAGGCCCTGTGACGACGCACCGCCGTCCCAGGCCATAGACCCACCCACCCCCAGAAACAGAAACAGGAACAGAGGCGGAAACAGAGGCAGAAACAGGAGCGGAGGCAGAAGCAGCAGCAGGAGGGCAGAAGCAGGAGCGGCGATCAGGCGGTGGGGTGATCCGTCGCCGGTCCCAACTCCGGGCCCGGCACAGTACGGCCCGCCGGGCCGCCGTCCGCCACGCCGCTCGCGGTGACCGCCGGGACGACCGTCCCGGCCCAGGAGAGGGCCGTCCATCCCGAGTCCGGCGAGCCCTCGACCACCACCACACCCGTGTTGTCCAGGCTGTGCCGGGCGGCGAACTCGACGGTGACGTTCCGGGCGCGGGCGGCTGCCCACACGCGGATGGCGGCACCATGACTGACGAGCGCCACCGTCCCGTGCTCCTCGGCCGCCGCCTCGGCCACCACCGCGTCGAAGCGCGCCAGCGCCTCCGCCCCGTCCTCGCCTCCTGGTAGCCGGCGGGCGAAGTCCCCGGCAGGCCAGGCGAAGACGGTCGTCAGGTACTGCCGGATCGCGTCCTCGTCGGCCCGCATCTCCAGGTCACCCGCGGACAGCTCCCGGATCCCGTCACGGATCCGGACCTCGATGCCCCGCTCCGCCGCCAGGGGCGCGGCCGTGAGTTGTGTACGGGTCAGCGTGGAGGCGTACAACGCGGCGATGTCCTCCCCGTCGAGCGCCCGGGGCAGGGCCGCCGCCTGCCGCAGTCCGAGGGCTGTGAGCCCGGGGCCGGGCCGTGCGGTGTCCAGGAAATGGCCGAGGTTGGACGGTGTCTGGCCGTGACGGATCAGTAGCAATCGCATAGAACGGGTCATGCTCCAGGCTCGGGGGCGTGGGCGGCGGCACATCGATGCACATCCCACCCTCTCATTCGGCCTCCTCCGGAGGGCGGCCGGACCGAGGTCTGCCCGCCTTGCCCAGGCGATCAAGGACGCCGACGGCGAGGGCAAGCACGCGATCGACGAGACGAAGACGGCGGAGGCGCGCGAGGAGGATGCCACCCCGCCGCCGAGCGGGCCGGCCCCGAGCGAGCCTGCCCCGTCTCGGACGCCGTCCACCGGACGCCCGAGTCGAGCGCCACGCCGAGCGACGAGCCCTCGGAGTCCGAGCCCGCCGCGCCCGCCCCGAGCCCGAGCTCGCCGGACCTGGCCGATACCGGTTTGTCGTCGGCGCCGGTCATCGGGGGCGCCGCTGTCGCGGTGCTGCTGGCCGGGGCGGCTTCCTGTGTGCCGTCCGCGCGCGGCGAACCGCCCAGGGCTGACGGCTCGCGCGAGCCGTGGTCGAGGCCGTACGGGCCGCGGCCGGGGGTATCGCATCACCGCCGGCGCTGCGATACCGCCCTCCGCCCGTCACGCTCTCCGCGCCCGTCACTCCTCCGCGAGCGTCGGCGGCGTGATGGCCGACGGGGGAGTGGGACCGATCTCGCACCAGACGGCCTTCCCCTCGCCGCGGGGCTCGATGCCCCACCGCACGGCGACCGCGTCGAGCAGGAGCAGTCCCCGGCCGGAGGTGGACGTCTCGCCCGGTGTACGCCGACGAGGCCAGGCGCTGGACCGGTCCTGGACGGAGAGCCGGATCCGCCGCACCGGTTCCGGCAGCACTTCCAGGGTCAGAACCGCCCCGCCCTCGGTGTGCAGAAGCACGTTCACCAGCAGCTCGCCCGTGACGAGCTCCGCGTCGTCGGCGAATTCGGCCATGTCCCAGTCGGCGAGGGCCTGGCGGACGATCGCACGGGCGTCCGAAAGCCCCTCCGGGTCCGCCTGGTGGATGTACTGGTGGAGCCGCGGCGCGTGCGACGACCCCACGTCCGGGCTGCGGCGCAGCACCAGGAGCGCCACATCGTCCCCCGACCCCCACCGCTCCCACAGCCGTTCCGACAGATGATCGGCCAGCGCCTCGGCTCCCGCCGGCCCGGCGCTCACCTCGTTGCGCAGCGCGTCGATCCCGGCGTCGAGATCGGCCCCGGGCTCCTCCACCAGCCCGTCCGTGTACAGCACGAACGTCTCAGCCGGCACCAGATCGAGCCGGGTCTCCGGATACTCCTCGTCCAGGAGGTCCGTGGAGGTGCCCAGCGGCAGCCCGCCGCGTACCTGAGGGCTGCCGACCCGCCCGTCGGCATGGCGGATCAACGGTCCGAGATGCCCGGCCCGCACGACCTTCACCGTTCCGGACGTCAGGTCGACCTGGGCGTACGTACAGGTGGCGAAGCGCTCGGTGTCCAGCTCCGAGAGAAAGCGGGAGGCCCGTGCCAGCACGGTGGCCGGAGGGTGCCCCTCGGAGGCGTAAGCGCGCAGGGCGATGCGCAACTGGCCCATGATCGCGGCGGCGTGGGTGTCGTGGCCCTGGACGTCCCCCACGACCAGCCCGTACCGGTTCTTCGGCAGAGTGATCACGTCGTACCAGTCGCCGCCGACCTGCCGGCCGCTCCACGCGGCGTGGTAGCGGACCGCGATCTCGCCGCCCTCGACCTCCTGTATCCGGGGCGGGAGCATCGCAGACTGGAGCTGGGTGGCGAACTCCCTTTCCTCGTCGAAGAGCATCGCCCGCTGCAGGGACTGGGCCACGATCGCGGCGAGACCCAGGCACAGAATGCGCTCGTCCGCGTTGAAGACCGTGCGCTCCCGGTAGAAGAGGGCCAGGCCGCCGAGCGACCGCGCCTGGGCCACCAGCGGGAGATACGCCGCCGCCCGGAACCTGAGCCTGCCCAGATGCGGCTCCAGTTCCGGGTAGCGGCGGGCGAGTGCGGCGAGCGAGGTGATGAACCGGGGGCGTCCGCTGCGGATGGTGTCCGCGAGGGGAAGGTTGCGGTCGAGGTCACCGGAGCCGAGCCCGTCGAGCACTTCCAGCGACTCCCCGCTCAGCGCGACGATGTTCAGCGCGGAGTTCTCCACGAGCCCCAGGGCGAGGCCGTCCGCGCCGAGACGGGCCAGCCCGCCGGGTCCGGTGAGGGCGGCCGTCACATCGTCCACGGTCACCGCACGGGACATGGCACTTGTTGTCCGTTCAACGATGTTGGTCTGGCGCTGCCGCCGCTTTTCCAGATCGAGCACGAAGGCCGAATGGGTGACCTCCGCCGTCGCGTCCCGCACGACGCCCACGATCCGGTGGGCCATTCCGTCCTTCGAGCGCAGGATGCGGGCCTGGACATGGGTCCACTGCGTGGTCCCGTCGTCCAGAGGCACGCGGAAGTGGACGCTGAAGGAATTGCTCCCGCCGGTGATGGCCTCGTCGATCGTGACGTCGAGCCGGGCCCGTTCCGCCGGTTCCAGATGCTCCAGCAGGGCGCCCGGGCGTGCGTCGAAGGTCGCCGGATCCACGCCGAACACCATGAGGCCGGCCTCGTCGATGTCCAGGGTCCGGGTGTCCAGATCCCAGTCGAAGCTGCCGGTCCGGTTCATGGCAAGGCGTTCCGTCGGCCGGATCTCACCGTTGGTCTTCCGGTCGGTCCGGCGGAGCGGAGAGGCTTCGGCGTCCTGCCGCCGTTCGTCGTCGGTCATTCCTGCTCCGGAGGTCGTCCGGCGGGGCCGGGCGTCGGCGCGTCCCGTGAGCCTCAATTGTCGAGCCGCATCCAGTGGAGTGCCACAGCGGCCGATCCGGGGGCCGAAGAACGGCAGCCGAGAGCCGTCCGCGACCATGGAGGCGTCCTACGCGTCCATGAGCCCGGCGAGCGGAGCGCACATATGAACGACGACCGGCCCGTCCTGCTGGAGACGAGGGGCACCTGCCTGCACCTCACACTGAACCGCCCCAAGGCGCTCAACGCCCTCAGCCACACCATGGTGCGGCTGCTCGACGAGGCCCTGGCCCGAGCCGAGCAGGACGAAGGGATCCACTCGGTGCTGCTGTCCGGGGCGGGCGACCGGGGCCTGTGCGCCGGGGGCGACATCCGCGCCCTGCACGACGACGCCCGGGCCTCGGGACGCGCTTCCCTGGAGTTCTGGCGTGACGAGTACCGCCTCAACGCCCGCATCGCCCGATTCCCCAAGCCGTACGTCGCCCTGATGGACGGCATCGTGATGGGCGGCGGGGTCGGCGTGTCCGCCCACGCCGGAATCCGTGTCGTCACCGAACGATCACGCGTCGCCATGCCCGAGACGGCCATCGGCTTCGTGCCGGACGTCGGGGGCACCCGCCTGCTGGCCGCCGCCCCCGGCGAACTGGGCACCCACCTGGCGCTCACGGGCCGCTCCGTCGGGGCTTCCGACGCCATCCTCTGCGGCCTGGCCGATCACCACGTGCCCGCCCACCTCCTGCCGGCCCTGACCGAAGCCCTGGGCGAGCCGGCCGGTTCGGGAGCGTCCGTCGCGGACATCGTCCAGCGGTTCGCCACCCAGCCGCCCGTCGGCGAGCTCGCCGCGCAGCGCGGCTGGATCGATGCCTGTTACGCGGCGGACACCGTGGAGGACATCCTCCGGCAGCTGCGCGCGAGCGGTGTCCCCGCCGCGCGGACGGCGGCGGACGAACTGCTGGCCAAGTCGCCCCTCGCCCTCAAGGTCACGCTGGCCGCGGTCCGCCGCGCCGCCCGGCTGGACAGCCTGGAAGCCGTACTCGACCAGGAGTTCCGGGTCTCCAGCCGGGCGTTCCAGCACCCCGACTTCGTGGAGGGCGTCCGCGCCCGGATCATCGACAAGGACAACGCCCCGCAGTGGAAGCCGGGCTCCCTCGCCGAGGTCGACGACCAGGAGGTCGCCCGGTTCTTCGCACCCCTCGACCCCGGCGAACGGGAACTCGGTCTCGCTCCGGAGCCCGCGGACACCTCCGTGGGGGAGGGGCGGGCCGGTTAGGACGGACACCCCCTGGCGCCCGGCACAAGCCCGCCCCGCCGGGCGCTATCTCTCGCTGCCGGAAAGGCTCGGTTGCAGGGCCCGGACGAGAGCGAACAGCCGGTCCTCGTTGCCCGTCAGCCCCGCGCTGCGCAGAGCCTGGTCGGCCTCGCGCATCGGAGAGGTGAGCAGCGGCAGGTAGGCCGGTGCGTCATCGGGGTCCGCGAGCGCCGCCCTGGTGGCCTCCAGCAAGCGGACGTACGCCTGCGCCGCGGCGAGTTCGTCGCTGTCCATCTCAGCATCTCCTCCTCAGAGCTGTCGGACCGTCAAGCATCTCTCATGGGTCTGACAACGCAGCCTCACGACCGGGCGTGCCCACCGGGCAACCCGCTCGGCGGCTCCACCTCCAGGTAGCGCCGTCGGCGCGGCCCCCGGTACAGCAGCACCGTCCAGCCCGCCTCCCGCAGTGCCGCGGCGCAGCCTGCCAGCGCCTCCTCCTCGTCGTGCGCGGCGCCGCTGCCGGGCGGCCCGGTCCACTCGACCCGGACCGAGCCCGCCGACTCCCCCTCGCTCACCCGGTATCCGGCCGACACGCGGTGCCCGGAGGGGGCGACGGCAGAAGGCGTCGCACCCGACCTCTCCAGCGCCAACGCGACCGCCCTCACCGGACGGTTCAGTTCCCACGGGGCCGGTGCGGCCTCGGGGTCGGGCCGCCCTGTTCCGGTCAGGCGGCGGATCTGCAACAGCCCCTCGAACGCGGTCCGCACCGAAGCGGCCCGTGCCGCCGCGGGCTCGGCGGCCGGCGGTCCGTCGCCCGTCGCCGGCTCGAATCCGGTGCTCTCCTCGGTGCCCATACGCCTGCCCCCTCGTGCTCCGTAGCGTACTGAGCCGCGCCGACAGCAGCGGCGGCGTGAGGGGGCCGCGGCTGTCAGTCTCCGGTTCCCCGCACGTCCGCCTCCAGCGCCGCCTTGAGACGCTTCAGCGTCGTACGGATGTTGCCGACCTGGAACTGGGCGAAGGTCTTGCCGCCCGTCGCCGCACGGTCGAAGGCGTTGGCGAGGAAGTCCGGCCAGCGGCGGCGGTCGTCGGTCCAGGTCTCCGTGACCCGGGTCGCCCCGTCCACCGCCTCGAAGCGGTACTCCCATGTGGCGATCGGCCCCGGAAGCAGCGGGCGCCGCAGGCCGATCGCATGCACCCGGAAGGCGAAGCGCTCGCCGGGGTCGGCCGCCGTGACCGTGCAGCGGGTCGTCCAGCGCGCCGCGCCACGTTTGTTGCGGCCCTCGAAGACCATGCCGACGTACGCGTCACGCCGCTCGCCCCGCACGGTCGCGCCCCGGTTCTCGGGGCTCCAACGCCCCATCGCCGTGGGGTCGCTGAGCTCTGCGTAGACCAAGCCAGGGGAGGCGTCGATCATGATGCTCTCGGCTACGGACATGGTGCGGGACATGACGCGACTCCTCGTCCACGGCCGTCGACGAACCACGCCCGGGTGCCGGACGGACCGTGGAGCCGGCATCCCGGAGCCCACACCTTACTCGCGGGTAGATTCTCGCCGTGAGGGTGCGTTCCCACGGTGGCCGGTGATCCGGCCGGGCGGATACCCCCGTGGCCCGCCCGGCCGGAGTCTTCGCCCGGTCACCCGTCCGTCCGACACGCGGTGTCGGGCGGCAGGACACCCGGTGTCGGGCTCAGGCGCGGAACTCCGCCGTGCGCTCCGGCGACGCCTCCGCGAGAGCCTTCACGATGGCGTCGGCGTCGCCCCGGTTGCCGTACACCGGTGTGCCGGGCTGCTGACGCCACGAGTCGTCCAGGCCGCCGCCGTCCACCGTGTCGAAGCCCAAGTCGTCGATGAGGTCGCGCACCGCCTGCTTGGCCGCCGGGTCGTCGCCGGCCACCGGGAGCGCCTGGCGGTCCGGAGTGCCCTGCGGGCGACCCCGGTCCAGGATGTCCTGGGCGTAGGTGCCGTTGAACGCCTTGATGACGGGGTGGCCGATCCGCTGCTCCGTCCACCGGCTCTCGGGCAGCCCGTCCTCGATGGCGGCGATGCGGCCGTCACGCTGCGGGTAGTAGTTGCCGGTGTCGATGACCGCGACGCCCTCCGCCGCGCCGTCGAGGAGGCCGGCGGGCAGGTCGGGCACGGCCTTCAGCGGCACGGTGACCACGACCACCTGGGCGCCCTTCGCGGCCTCCGACGCGGTGACCGGCGTCGCCCCGGTCTCTTCGGCGAGGGCGGTGAGCGTCTGCGGTCCGCGGGAGTTGGCGACCGAGACCTCGTGCCCGAGGGCGGTGAGACGCCGTGTCAGGTTGCCGCCGATGTTGCCCGCGCCGATGATGCCGATCTTCATGGATCAAACCTTCCGTAGCTGTGCGAGTGGAGAGGAGTGGGTTCTGCCGCTTCACCAACTCCGGCTCCGGAGGGACTATTCCGATCTCCGCGAAGGAATACCCGATCGGCCCCTGGGTGTTGATATCCCCTGCGCGTTGCGCCTGCCGAGGCCGGAGCGTTCTCCGTAGGCCATTTGAGTGTCCTTGTCGCCCGCTCGCGCCGGACGGGGAAGGATGTCCCACCGCGCCGATCGCCGCGGGTCCATTCTGGTCGCCGAGTCCACACGGGCCGTCGACCGAAGGAGCGTCGTAGTGACGACGAGGGGCATCTCGCAACCGGTGGAGACCGATACCGCCGACGAGGACGAACTTCCGGTACGGAGCGGAGAGCCCGGCAACGTGGTCATCAAGTGGATGACCACGACGGACCACAAGACGATCGGTACGCTCTACCTCGTCACCTCCTTCGCGTTCTTCTGCGTGGGAGGAATTCTGGCTCTGGTGATGCGGGCCGAGCTGGCCCGGCCCGGCATCCAGCTGATCTCCAATGAGCAGTTCAACCAGGCGTTCACGATGCACGGCACGATCATGCTGCTGATGTTCGCGACACCGCTGTTCGCCGGATTCGCCAACTGGATCATGCCGCTGCAGATCGGCGCGCCCGACGTGGCGTTCCCGCGGCTCAACATGTTCGCGTACTGGCTCTATCTCTTCGGTTCGCTCATCGTGGTGGCGGGCTTCCTCACCCCGCAGGGCGCGGCGGACTTCGGCTGGTTCGCCTATGCCCCGCTCAACGACGCGGTCCGTTCGCCGGGTATCGGCGCCGATATGTGGATCATGGGACTCGCGTTCTCCGGCTTCGGCACCATCCTCGGTTCGGTCAACTTCATCACCACGATCATCTGCATGCGCGCCCCCGGCATGACGATGTTCCGCATGCCGATCTTCACCTGGAACGTCCTGCTGACCGGCGTACTGGTCCTGCTGGCCTTCCCGGTCCTGGCCGCCGCCCTCCTGGCGCTGGAGGCCGACCGTAAATTCGGCGCGCATGTCTTCGACGCGGCGAACGGCGGCGCCCTGCTGTGGCAGCACCTGTTCTGGTTCTTCGGCCACCCCGAGGTCTACATCATCGCCCTGCCGTTCTTCGGCATCGTCACCGAGATCTTCCCGGTCTTCAGCCGCAAACCGGTCTTCGGCTACATCGGACTGATCGCGGCCACCATCGCCATCGCCGGGCTGTCCGCGACCGTATGGGCGCACCACATGTTCGTCACGGGCGCGGTGCTGCTGCCCTTCTTCTCCTTCATGACATTCCTCATCGCCGTGCCGACAGGAGTGAAGTTCTTCAACTGGATCGGCACGATGTGGAAAGGGTCGCTGTCCCTGGAGACGCCGATGCTCTGGGCCGTCGGGTTTCTGGTCACCTTCCTGTTCGGCGGTCTGACCGGAATCATCCTCGCCTCACCGCCCCTGGACTTCCACGTCTCCGACTCGTACTTCGTCGTCGCGCACTTCCATTACGTGGTGTTCGGCACCGTGGTGTTCGCGATGTTCGCCGGGTTCCACTTCTGGTGGCCGAAGTTCACCGGGAAGATGCTGGACGAGCGGCTCGGGAAGATGACGTTCTGGACGCTCTTCGTCGGATTCCACGGCACGTTCCTCGTACAGCACTGGCTGGGTGCCGAGGGCATGCCACGCCGTTACGCGGACTATCTCGACGCCGACGGTTTCACCGCGCTGAACACCGTCTCCACCATGGCCTCGTTCCTGCTCGGCCTGTCGATCCTGCCGTTCCTCTACAACGTCTGGAAGACCGCGAGGTACGGCAAGAAGATCGAGGTCGACGACCCGTGGGGCTATGGCCGTTCGCTGGAGTGGGCGACCTCCTGCCCGCCGCCGCGGCACAACTTCGTCACGCTGCCGCGGATCCGTTCCGAATCCCCGGCGTTCGACCTGCACCACCCGGCGGTCCGCACCCTGGAGGAGGCCACCAACCGCCCCGACGACTCCCGGATCGTCGCCCCGGGGGACCGGCACGAGCGGTGACGTCGGCCCCGGACCTGACGGTGTGACGGAGAGGAGGACCGATGGAACCCGACAAGGACAGCGCCAGGGGCCTGGCGCAACTGGAGGGCTTTCTGCTGTGGAACGCCGAGGTCGAACAGGCGCGACGGCAGGCCCGCCGCTTCACCGACCAGCTGCCCTGGCTGACCACGGCGCAGCGTGAGGACGTCGAGCGGGTGTTCATCACCGAACGCGTCGCCGTTTCGCGGGAGTCGCTGACCCGCATCCGCGACCGCGCGGAAGAACTGCGCGAGGAGTACACCGGGCGCTACGCGCGGCTCCGGGCCCGCTGCGTCGCTGTCTCGGTCGGCGCGGTGGGCGCGGTGACCTGCCTCGGTACGGCGGTGACCCTGGCCATCCGCTGACCCCGGAGCTTCCCGGTGCGGCCGGTCACCCGGCCGCACCGGACGGGCGGGGCGCGGAAGCGGAGCCGGATACGGTCAGGGGCCCACCAGACAGAAGGGATGCCCGGCGGGATCGGCGTACACACGCCAGCCACGCTCCTCGTCCCCGCCTCCGAGCAGGGAGGCCCCGGCCGCCAGGACCTCCTCGTGCGCCCGTTCCTGGTCGGTGACCCCGAAGTCCAGGTGGAACTGCTGGGGCACCTCCTGGCCGGGCCAGCGCGGCGGCCGGTAGCCCGCCACCCGCTGAAAGGCGAGGACGAGCCCACCGGGCGTGTGCAGCGTGGACCACTCCGCGTCGCACTCCCACCGCCGGTCGGGACGGTCGACCTCGCCCCCCAGCAACGACGCGTAGAAACCGGCCAGTTCCCTCGGGTCCGGGCAGTCCAGGACCACGCACTCCAGTTCAGCGATCATGACCGCATCGTAGGCATCCGCCGCGTACGGCGCGTGCGCCGCGCGGGCTCAGCGGGCCCCGAACACCTGCGTCCACACCGGACCGCCGCCGGAGTCCACCTTCCCCATGCCGATCTCCTTGAACGAGCAGTTGAGGATGTTCGCACGGTGCCCCGGGCTGTCCATCCAGGACTGCATCACGTCGGCAGGCGTCCGCTGCCCCTTGGCGATGTTCTCGCCGTACGTCGACCAGCGGTATCCCGCGGCGGTGATCCGGTCCCCCGGGTCCCTGCCGTCCTGCGAGGTGTGGGAGAAGTAGTCCTGGGCGGCCATGTCGGCGGAGTGCCGCTGCGCCGCCGTGTTGAGCTGACCGTTGACGGACACCGGACCGCAGCCCTCCTTGGAACGCTCGGCGTTGACCAGCTGGGCGACCTGCTCGGCCATCCCCGACGGGGCGGGCGGCGCGGGAGCGGGCGGGTCCGGCTTCGGAGCCGGAGCGGCGGAGCTGGGTGCGGGCGGCGGCGTCGTGCTCTTCTTCGGCTTCGGCTTGGGCTTCGGCTTCTTCGAGGGGCTCGGAGACGCCGAGGCGCTGGGCGACTTGGACGCCGAGGGGGAGGGTGAGGCCGGGGCGGCGGACGTGGGCACCTCCGTACGCGGGGTCGGAGCATCGGCCGTGACGGTCGTCGCGTCCCGGTCGTCGCCGTCGGTGTAGAGGTGCACCGCCGCGCCGCCCGTGCCCAGTGCCGCGACCGCGACGACGGCGGCGATGGCCGAGTTGCGACGGCGCCGCCGGGCCTGCACCCGTCTGCGCTCGGCGCGCCCCGCCCCGGCGCCGTCCGCGCCCGGGGCCGGTGCCTGGAGGTGCGCCGCCGTGGCGAGCAGCTCGGGAGCGGCCCCCGCCCCCGCCGCCGCGGCCACCGGAACGAGCGCGAGACCCACCAGCAGCCCCTCGGCGGGGACCAGGCCCGAGCCATGGCCCGAGCACACCGTGCACTCGCGGGCATGGCGGGCCAGCCGCTTGCGCCACAGGGCGGAGGGGACGCCGTCCCAGCCGGCGGCGATGTCCTCCAGCAGTACGCACGGCGGCTCCGCCGCCAGCGCGCCCACGACGACCCGCGCCGCTTCCAGCTGGGCCTTCATCCGCTGCACCCGTACGGCGGTGTGCTGCGGGGTGAGTTCGAGAGCGGCGGCGACCTCCGCCCGGGACAGATGACCGGCGGTCTCCAGCCACCACAGCGACAACAGGGCGCGGTCGTCCTCGTCCAGCCAGCGCGTCGCCTCCGCCACCTGCCGCCGCTGCCCGGTCAGGCCCAGCTCCAGGATCGTCACCTCGACGAAATCCGCGCGGGGATCCGGCAGGTCGTACGCGGCGTCCAGCCGGTCCGCGGGCATCGCGCCCGCCTGCCTCTCGCGCCAGTGCGTGCGTATCTCGTTCATGGCTATCGCCACCAGCCAGGAGCGGAAACGCTCCGGGTCGCGCAGTTCGGGCAGCCCCCGGAGCATGCGCAGCACCGTCTCCTGCACCACGTCGTCCACGTCCGCATGACCGTCCAGCGCACGTCCGACGACGTTGTACAGCAGCGGCAGGTACGCCGAGACGAGCTGGTCCTTGGCCTGCTGGTCGCCGCCCTGCGCGGCCGCGATCAAGACCGTCGGGTGATCCTTGCCCATGCTGTGCTCACTCTTCCGGGGTCCGTTGCTGTCACTTCCCACACTCGGGAGATGGGGTGAGGCCGGGACGATAACAAGAATCCGGCGAGCAACCCCGGAAACCTTTGCCGCGGACCGCCGCCGCCCGGCCCCGGCGGGCCTTGGCCGGGACCGTGCGCAGTAGCCCGGCACGCTCCGCGCACCGGTCTGTGTCACGGAAGGTGATCCGTGACACAGACCGGTGCGCGGGAGGGTGGGTGACCGGGCGTCCGTCGCCCGGCCACCGGTGGACCGGCTCAGGCGCGGGGCGGCCCGTCCTGGTCGCGGTCCGTGCCCAGCTGCTGCTTGAGCTTGTCCTGGCCGGTGTCGACGTGGCCCTTGTACTTGCCCTGCGTACGGTCGTCGACCATGTCGCCTGCCTTGTCGACGCCCTTGCCGGCCTGGTCCTCGTGGCCCTTGAGCATCTTCTTGATCTTGTCCATCGCGGACATGCGTCCTCCTCGTCGACTCTTCGCCCCCACACACCAAGGGTCACCGCACCGGGCGCTGCCCGCATCCGCGCCAGGACACGGAGAGGAAGCGGCCGACGGACCCGGGGAGCGCGGGAAGTGTGAAGCCGCCCCGACTGGGCAGATACCGGTTGACCAGGAGGAGGTGGTGGCAATGGGCCGCATCCGAGTCGTCGTCCGTCGTCCCCCGCCCCCTTCGGGGCCGCCCCCGCTCGATCTGCGCACCCCGTCCGGCCGCCCCCTGCCGTACTGACCGGCCACACCCCTCCCCGGGGTTCGATACGGCCGTGGGGGTTACGCGGGACAGCCGTCCACGTCACGGGTCGTCCGGGTGCGGGCCGCCGTCCAGCGGGCCGTGCCGCCGAGGCCTGTCCTCGTAGCGTCCCGGGTCCGGCCCCGACAGCGGCGCGAGCTGCTCCACCAGGGCCTCCAGCTCCTCGACGGCGTACTCCGTCTCCCGCCGGATGTTCTTGTGCTCCGCGACGATCGCGCCGAGCAACAGCGCGGTGAGCGCGACGCAGCCGTTCAGCAGCGACAGATTGGCCATGATCTCCATCAGGCTGTGCCCGGCGAACGGCCCCAGCGCGTCCGTACCGGCGAGGATGGCGAGCACCGAGACGACCAGGGCGCACGGCGCGCTGCCCGGCAGCTGGAAGCGCAGGGCCGCCCAGATGATCACCGGGAACACCACGTAGATCATCGACAGCGAGCTGCGCGTGGCGATCAGCGACGCCACGATCACGACGACCGCGAGAACCGACGCCTCCGGCCAGCGGTCGCTCCGGCGGGGCCACCGTGCCCCGCGCAGGACGAGCAGGACGGGGGTGACCACCAGGACGCCCATCGCGTCCCCCGCCCACCAGGACGCCCAGACCAGCCAGAACCGCCCCGGCGGAACCTTGTCGTCGAGCAGCAGCGTGAAACTCCCGATGGTGGCGCTGATCAGCATCCCCGCGAACGCGCCGAGGAAGACCAGGCAGACCCCGTCCCGCAGCCGGGCCAGCTCATTGCGGAAGCCGACCCTCCGCAGCATGACGTACGCGGCCAGCGGGGCGAGCGTGTTGCCGAGCATGATGGCCAGACGGCTCACCGTGAACGCGTCGCCGATCTCGGTGACCGTCACCAGCGTGCCCAGCGCGATGCCCGGCCAGACGCGGACGCCCAGGCACAGCAGCGCGGCCAGGGCGATACCGGTGGGCGGCCACAGGGGAGTGACGACCGCGCCGTCGATCACGACCTGGCGCATCAGCCCGAGCCGCCCCGCCAGGTAGTAGGCGCCGGCCACGCCGAGGATCTGCGCCACGTACACGGCCCGACGTCTGGCTTCCTCGCTGCGGATCACACCACTCATCAGACACCGACCGCGGTGGGAGTCGGCAGGTGACACGCGCGGTAGGGTCCGGCGTCACCGGGCTCCGCGGCGGGCGGCGGCATGCCGCAGGACCAGGACGGCGGCGTCGTCCTCGTGGCCCGTCATCTCGGTCGCGCCCAGGACATCGTCGGCCAGCTGCGCCGCTTTCGCCCCGGCGCGCGCGGCCACCAGCTGCCGGACCCGCTCCAGACCCTCCTCGATCAGCAGCGACGGCCCCTCGACGACGCCGTCGGTGAGCAGCACGATCGCCCCGTCGCAGTCGAGGGTCCGCCGGGTGACGGGATAGCCCTCGCCCGGCTCGATGCCCAGCGGCATGCCGCCCGGGTCCTCCATGACGCCGGACCGGCCTGCCGTGGTGGCCCACACGGACGCCACATGCCCGGCCCGGGCGCTGTGCAGCTCCCAGGTCGTCGGGTCCAGTCGCAGGAACGTACAGGTCGCGAAGAGCCCCGAGTCCACGGAGACCAGCAGATCGTTCGTCCGGCCCAGGATCTCGCCCGGATCGGACGCCGTGCCCGCGATGGCCCGCATCGCGATCCGGACCTGCCCCATGAAGGCGGCCGCCTCGACGTCATGACCCTGCACGTCGCCGATGGCGAAGCCGAGCGCCCCGTCCGCCAGGGGGAAACCGTCGTACCAGTCGCCGCCGATGTCCAGGCCGTGGCGGGCCGGTGCGTAGCGGGCCGCGGACTGCAGACCGGGGAGGGTGGGAAGGGCCGCCGGAAGCATGTCGCGCTGGAGGGCCTGCGCGAGTTCCACCCTGGCCTGGTGGAACTCCACCTCGCGCCGAGCGCGCGCGGTGAGGTCCTGCAAGGTGTTGAGCAGGTCCTCGGCGCTGGCTGAGCGGGGAGTCCGACGCCGGTTCATGTGCGGCTCCGCGGTGCGTTAAGTCCCTGCATCATATGGCGGGCCACCCGGAGCGGCGACCGCGGCGGCCGCGGTGACGTCCGCGTACCGGCGGCCGGTGGTCACGCGCCTCTCAGGACGGACGGGCGCGGTACAGATCGCGGAGCAGGGCGATCTCGGCACCGTGGTGCAGCACCTCCTGGTTGACCCACCAGACGATGTCGACGAAGACATCCTCGGCGTCGCTGCCGTTCGGATAGGTGCTGTACCCGACGGTGTCCAGGGCCGTGTCGTCCGCGGTGAGCAGGGCCTCGCGCCAGGCGGCGGACGAGGTCTCGAGGGCGGCCACCGCCCCGGCGGCGTCCCCCGGGGTGCGGTAGTCCTCGCGGGCTAGCGTCCTGCCGCCGTGGGTGTGGTCGGCGCGGAGGGCGAGCATCTCGGAGAGATGGCTCAGACGCCACGCGATGGTGGTGAACGGCGGGGGAAACGGATGCGGGGAGTCCGCCGTGTCCCGTCCCCAGTCACCGGCCCCGGCCAGAGCGGTCGCCCGGGCCCCGGGCCCGTCGCCGCGACGGCGTACGGACCAGCAGTCGGGCACGGGTTCCCAGAGATATTCGTCGTCGCCGAGCGGGGTGACGCCGATGTCGACGCCGTTGCCGCTGTCCACGACGGGACCGGCCAGGCGGGCGAGGAGTCGCTCGCAGGCGAAGTCGAACTGCTCCAGCAGGGGGATCAGGCGCGGTGGGATGGTCACCGGGGGAGCGTGCCACAGCCGGCGGGCCGGCGCGCGCCTATTTCCGGGGGTGCCCGCGGACTCGGCCGGACGGCCCGCACCGCACGGTCCGCGGCCGGTGGCCGGATGGACGCTCGTACCGAGCCGTTGTCAGTCCTCGGTGGGATGCTGCCCGCATGGACGAGCTGATGAGGCAGCGACGGGTGTACGGCACCGATCACGACGACCCCCGCCCGGGACCGAGGCCGGGGCACGACTACCGCGAGCTGGTCGGCGGCCCGCTCGACGGTCTGCTGCTCGACGTCACCGGCTGGGGCGAGGCGGACCTGCGCGACGGCGTCGGGCTGGTCACCGAGATCGGCGCCTACGGGCCCGGCGGACGCGCCGAGTACGGGCCGCGCTCGCCGGACAGCCACCAGTGGGACTGGCGTGGCGACGTGCGCTGACGCAGGCCGGGTGGTGAGGGCAGGGGCGGCAGGAATCGAACCTGCGACCTACGGTTTTGGAGACCGCCGCTCTGGCCGCTGAGCTACGCCCCTCGGGTACGGGTTGAAGCCTGGCACGCCCCCGGCTCGCGCCAACTGGTTTACGCGGGTGCGGTGTCCAGCACCGTGGCGCGGAACGCCCCCACCACGGGCCGCAGATCGACGCGGTGCCAGGCGGCCCACAGGCGGGCGGACCCGCTGTGCCAGGGCAGTTCGCGAACGGCAGCGCCGGGCGCCGTGCCGCGCACCATGCTCCGCTGCACCAGCGCCAGACCGAAGCCGGAGGCGACGAGCCCCAGCGCGGTGAGGGGTTCGGCGGCGTCCAGTGTGATGTCCGGGGTGAAGCCCGCCGCCACGCACGAGGCGATGAAGGCGTCGCGCCAACTCGGATCGCGGCTGGTCTCCACCGCGATCCACGGCTGCCCGTCCAGATCCTCCGGCGCGAGGTCCGCCTTCTCCGCCAGCGGATGGCCGGCGGGCAGCACGAGCAGCAGCGGGTCCTCCAGCAGCAGCGCCGAGCGCAGATCCGGGTCGTCCTCGGCCGGCGGCTCCTGGACCAGGGCGATGTCCAGGCTGCGCTGCCGCAGCCCTTCGAACTGCTCGGCACTCTGCTGCGCGTAGAGCGCCACATGGATGCCCGGCCGCTCCAGGCGCAGCGTGCGCAGCGCGGCGGGCAGAAGTCCGGTGTGCATGGCGTCCGGTACATAGCCGACGCAGAGCCCGCCCTCCTCGCCCCGCCCGAGCCGGCGCCCCAGGTTCTCCAGCCGGCCGGCATGGGTCAGCAGGGCCCGGGCCTCGGTGAGGAAGACATGGCCGTCGGACGTCAGGCGGATCCGCTGCCGGTCCCGCTCGAACAGGACCAGACCGAGCTCCTTCTCCAGCTGGGCGATCTGCCGGCTGAGCGGCGACTGGGAGATGTGGAGCTGCTCGGCGGCGCGGCCGACGTGTTCCGTCTCGGCGACGGCGACGAAATAGCGGAGCTGGCGGAGATCGAGCATGCCACGTCCTCGCAAGACCTTCGGAGACTCAAGTCAGCCCAAACAAGTCTTGGACAGTCTCAACACTCGATCCTAACCTCGAATGCGTAAGGCCGGCAGAGCGTGCGCAACCGGATATATCCGGGCGAAAGGCACGTGAATGGTCGGCTCCTCCTTCCCCCTCAAGGACGCACACGTGAGCATCAGCCACCTCCTCCCCAGCCGCCTCGGCTTCGGCACCGCACCGCTCGGCAACATGTTCCGGGCGATCCCCGACGACGAGGCCGCCGCCACCGTGCAGGCCGCCTGGGACCAGGGCATCCGCTACTTCGACACCGCCCCCTTCTACGGCGCCGGCCTCTCCGAGATCCGGCTCGGCGACGTCCTCGCCCCGTACCCGCGCGACGCCTACGTCCTCTCCACCAAGGTCGGCCGGGTCGTCCTGGACGAGACCGAGGACCCCGCCGCCCGCGACCTCGGCGAGAAGGGCGGGCTCTTCGAGCACGGCCGCCCCAACAAGATGATCAACGACTACAGCGCGGACGCCACCCTGCGCTCCATCGAGGACAGCCTGAAGCGGCTGCGCACCGACCGCCTGGACATCGTCTGGGTCCACGACGTCGCCCAGGACTTCTACGGCGACGAGTGGCTCGCGGCCTACGAGAGCGCCCGCACCGGCGCCTTCAGGGTGCTGACCCGGCTGCGCGAGGAAGGCGTCATCAAGGCCTGGGGCCTCGGCGTCAACAAGGTCGAACCGCTCGAACTCACCCTCGACCTCGACGAGCCGCGTCCCGACGCGTTCCTCCTCGCCGGCCGCTACACCCTCCTGGACCACGACCGCGCCCTCCAGCGGCTCCTCCCGGCGGCGGCCGAGCACGACGTCGACCTCGTCGTCGGCGGACCGTACAGCTCCGGCATCCTCGCGGGCGGCGCGCACTTCGAATACCAGACGGCCCCCGCGGACATCGTCGCCAAGGTCGAGCGCGTCAAGGCACTCGCCGAGCGGCACGGCATCGGCATCAAGGCCGCCGCGCTCCAGTTCGCCCTGGCCCACCCGGCCACGGCGGCGGCGATCCCCGGCGCGACCCGCCCCAGCCGCGTCGCCGAGGACCTCGCCGCCCTCGACGAGAAGGTCCCCGCGGCCTTCTGGACGGCCCTGCGCGAGGAGAAGCTGATCTCCGCCGACGCCCCTGTCCCCACCGCCTGAACCACCCGCACCGACCACGTAAAGGACGTCATCCCATGGCCGGCACCACCGCCTCGACCGAACTGCCCGTACCCGCCGACCGCGTCTGGCAGCTCATCGGCGGCTTCGACTCCCTGCCCGACTGGCTCCCGTACATCCCGACCAGCGAACTGAGCGAGCGCGGGCGCGTCCGCACCCTCGTCAACGAGGAGGGAGGCGTCATCGTCGAGCGCCTCGAAGCCTTCGACAACGCGGCACGCAGCTACAGCTACTCCATCCTCCGGGCCCCGTTCCCCGTCACCGGCTACCTGTCCACCATCACCGTGCGCGAAGGCTCCGCACCGGACCGGGCGCGCGTCGAGTGGTCCGGCACCTTCACCCCGGACGGGATCGGCGACGACGAGGCCGCCGCCCTCTTCCACGGCATCTACGCCGACGGCCTCGCCGCGCTCACGCAGTCGCTCGCCGGCTGACCGCCACGGGCGCCCGGCCCCCTTCGGCCGACCGGCGAGCCGGGGGAGTGACTGACAGCCCGTCCGTGACGTCCGATAGGTTGGCCGGTCATGTGGGCTTTGAGCGCGGTCGGGTACCGGCGGCTGGGTGCGGTGGGATCCCTGGCGATTCTCGGCGGCGGCTGGTTCGCCGGAAAACTGCCGGTCCACGACCCCTGGAGCCTGTGGACCGACCACGGTTCCGCCACGAAGGCCGTGGCAGCCGCCGTCGCCTACGCCGGACTGACCGTGCTCGTCGTGGCCTGGTGGCAGTACGGCAAGACCGCCTCCACCGTCCGCGACACCCTCGTCACCCTCGCCTGGTGGACGGCTCCGTTCCTGCTCGCGCCCCCGCTCTACAGCGCCGACGTCTACAGCTACATCGCCCAGGGCTCGATGGTCGTCGAGGGGCACGACGTCTACACCGTCGGTCCCTCCGCCCTGGACCCCGGTGGGATCGGCGGCGACGCCGCCGCGAGCGTCGGCAACCACTGGCGCGACACCCCCGCCCCCTACGGGCCGCTCTTCCTGCTGATCTCGGCCGCCGTCGCCAGGACCACCGGCGGCACGATCGTCCCCGCCGTCCTGGCGATGCGGCTCGTCGCACTCGCCTCGCTCGCCCTGATCGTGTGGTCCGTGCGCCGCCTCGCAGGCGAGCACGGCCGCAGCGAGAGCCGCGCCCTGTGGCTCGGGGCCCTCAACCCGCTGCTGCTGATCCATGTGGCCGGCGGCGTGCACAACGACGGGCTGATGATCGGCCTGATGCTCGCCGGTTTCGTCCTCGCCCTGCGCGGACAGTGGATCGCGGGCAGCGCACTGGTCGGACTCGCCATGATGGTGAAGTCACCGGCGGCCGTGTCGCTGCTGTTCATCGGGATCCTCGTGCACGCCGCGGCGACGGGCCCCGAGTGGCGCCGCTGGGCCAAGGGGCTCCTCGCCCCCGGCCTGATCGCCTGCGCGGTCGCCGGCGGGGCCACGCTGATCAGCGGCACCGGGTTCGGCTGGCTCACCACCCAGGGAGTCGCCGCGAACATCCACACCGCGCTCTCCGTCACCAGCGATCTCGGCCTCGGCCTGGGAGAGCTGGCCCACCTGCTGCTGGACGTCGACGCGGAGCCGGTCAAGTCCGCCGTCCAGACGCTGGGGCTGGCGGTCGCGGTCGGCCTGATCCTCGTCCTGGGCCGCCGCGCGATGCGCGGCATCGTGACTCCCGCCCACGCGCTCGGCCTCTCGCTGCTCGCGCTGGTCGCCCTTTCGCCCATGGTCCAGCCCTGGTACCTGCTCTGGGGCATGGCCGTCGTCGCCGCGACCGCACCGTACGGCCGCCTCTCCGCCGTCCTGATCGTGCTCTCGGCGGCCCTGGTGTACGAGACGCACCCCATGGGGGCCACCCCGCCCTACGGGTTCGCCCTCGCCGGACTCGCCGTCGTCCTCGGCACGCTCGCGATCCGCCGGACCCCCGTCGCGCCCCCGGACGTTCGGCTGCCCCGCCGGCGCGGCCCCGAGGCCGAAGCGGATCACCAGGACACCCCCGCGTCCGCCGATTCCCCGGCTGTCGCCCCGGCCCCGCAGAACGCGCCGTAGAACGAATTCCCTCGACGCTCCGCAAGATCCTCCGTTACGCTGGGCCGGTCCTGTTGTCTCCGATAGAGGTGGACGTTGCGCATCTGAGGTCCGCGATCATCGCGCGGTACGGCCCTGGCCCGTACACGGTCACGACGCTGTCGGCTTTCCTGCCGCCCGTGACGTCCGCGTGGATGCGACCTCGGTGCTGAGCCGTCCCTCACCTTCGCAGGACTGTTCTCCCCACCACTCTCCGGCCCCCGGCCGGGTCGCCGCGTGCTGTTCGCATACGAAGCCCCTTGTTCCTCCGCTTCCGACTGCGAGAACTCCCATGAGCCATCCCACCGCGCCCGGCGCCTCCGTCGCCGTCTCCCACCTCACCTTCCAGTGGCCCGACGGCACCAACCTCTTCGACGGGCTCTCCCTCACCGTCCCCCGGGGCCGCACCGGTCTGGCCGGAGCCAACGGCGCCGGCAAGTCGACCCTCCTGCGCCTGTTCGCGGGACTTCTGCGTCCCGCGTCGGGGTCCGTCACCATCGGCGGAAACCTCGCCTACCTGCCCCAGAACATCACCCTGGACACCGGCCTCCGCGTCGACGCCGCCCTCGGCATCGCCGAGCGGCGGGCCGCCCTGCGCGCCATCGAGTCCGGAGACGTACGGGAGGAGCACTTCGAAACCGTCGGCGACGACTGGGACGTCGAGGAACGCGCCCTGGCCACCCTCGGCTCCCTCGGGCTCGGCGCCGTCGAACTGGACCGCACCGTCGGGGAGTTGTCCGGTGGGGAGACCGTCCTGCTGCGCCTTGCCGCGCTGCTTCTGGAACGCCCGGACGTCCTTCTCCTCGACGAACCGACCAACAACCTGGACCTGTTCGCCCGCCGCAGGCTCTACGACGCCGTCGACTCCTGGCGCACCGGCATCCTGATCGTCGTCAGCCACGACCGGGACCTGCTGGAGCGCGTCGACCGCATCGCCGAACTCCGCTCGGGCTCGGTGAGCTGGTACGGGGGCGGCTGGTCCGCCTATCAGGAGGCCCTCGCCACCCAGCAGGAGGCCGCCGGGCGGATGCTGCGCGCCGCCGACGCCGACGTACGCCGTCAGCAGCGCGAGCTGGAGGAGACCCGGATCAAGGTGGCCCGCCGCCAGCGCCACGACAAGAAGCTGGACGGCCGGCGGAAGGCCCCGCGCATCGTCGCGGGGGAGCGCAAGCGCTCGGCCCAGGAGTCCGGGGACCGGCTGCGCGGACTGCACGAGGACCGCCTCGACGAGGCCCGCGAGCGCAGGGAGGAAGCCGCCGAAGCCATCCGCCACGACGCCGAGATCAAGGTGAGCCTGCCCCACACCGCCGTGCCCGCGGGCCGCACCGTCCTGACAGTACGGGACCTGAGCCTCCCCTACGGACGGCTGCGCGAGGGCAGCCTCCATGTCCGGGGACCCGAGCGCATCGCCCTGATCGGCCGCAACGGGGCCGGCAAGACCACCTTCCTGCGCACGCTCACCGGGCAGCTGGCGCCGAGCACCGGAGAGGCCACGGCGGCGGTGCCCCTGAAGTTCCTCCCGCAGCGGATCGACGTCCTCGACGACGCGCTGAGCGTCGCCGACAACGTCGCCCGCACCGCCCCGGGCACCACCGACAACCAGATCCGCTCCCAGCTCGCCCGGTTCCTCTTCAAGGGCGCCCGCGCCGAGCAGCCGGCCGGCACGCTCTCGGGCGGCGAACGCTTCCGGGCCGCGCTCGCGGCGACGATGCTCGCCGCCCCGGCCCCGCAGCTGCTCCTGATGGACGAGCCGACGAACAACCTCGACCTGGCCGGCGTGCGCCAGCTGACGAGCGCCCTGGAGTCCTACGAGGGCGCGCTCCTGATCGCCGGCCACGATCTGCCGTTCCTGGAATCCGTGGGCATCACCCGGTGGATCCTGCTGGACGACGAGTTGCGGGAGACCGACGTGGACGAGATCCGCGAACTGTTCGGGAGCGCGGAATCCACGCAGGCGGGCACGGTATGACCGGCGTCGACCTGGGCCCCTGCGTCGTCCTGATCACCGGGGTGATGGCCGCGGGCAAGTCCACCGTGGCCCAGCTCCTGTCGGAGAGCCTGCCGCGAGCGGTCCATGTGCGCGGCGACCTCTTCCGCCGCATGATCGTCTCCGGCCGCGCGGAGATGACCCCCGACGAGGCCGAGGAGGCGCGGCGCCAGCTCGACCTGCGTCAGCGGATCTCCGCGCAGGTGGCCGACGCCTACGCGGACGACGGATGGACGGCCGTCGTCCAGGACATCGTGCTCGGCGATGACCTGCCGCGTTACGTCGAAAGGGTCCGCACCCGCCCGCTGCACGTCGTCGTGCTCGCCCCCTCGCCGGAAACCGTGCGCGAGCGGGAGGAGGGGCGGGGCAAGACCGGGTACCGGGTATGGACGGTCGAGGCCTTCGACGCGCATCTGAGGAGCGGGACTCCGCGGATCGGGCTGTGGCTGGACACGTCCGGCCAGACGCCCGAGGAGACGGTTTCGGCCATCCTCGACGGACTGCGCGGGTGAGCCGCCGGATGCGGGCCTCGGCGGGGTGAGGCGGAGAGGCGGGGGCGGTGCGGGTGGCGGCGGGCTCTCAGGCCGCCTCGTAGCTGTGGGCCCGCCCGCCCCGCCACTCCACCCAGACCGGGTTGTCGAGGAGCCGGTCCGCTTCTTCGAGGCCGGCCTCGCTCAGAAACACGATCACGTCGTGGTCGCTGTGGGCCAGCCCGAGTATCTCGTCCCGGCCTTCGTAGTGAACGGTCACCCGGCGGCCGCCCGAGGGGGTCGGCCGGTGGATGACGATCGGGGGATGTGCCATGGGTCCACCCTGCGACGCGCCCCGCACCCTCGCATCCCCGGCCGGACCTCTTCGCGCGCGGTTCGAAGACCGCCCGGAAAAGGCCCCCGCACCGCGCCCGGGGGCCGACAGGGGCCCTACCGCCCGGCGGGCGCGAGTTCCACCGTTGTGGTGACGCGGACCAGGGATGGGCTGCGCGGCGCGGAGCCGAACCCGAAGGCGACCGGTGGATCGAGCGGGGCGAGCGTGCCCAGACTCACCCCGTCCAGCACGGCGTCGGCGGCCACGACCGGGCGCAGCCCCCGCGCCCCGTACCACTCCCGCCGCCCCGGGCCCGCGCGGCCCAGGGTGCGTACGCCGGGCATCAGCAACCGGGCCGGTACGTCGCACAGCGCGGCCCAGACCGGGCTCCGGGCGAACGGGGCCGGCACGGCGGACAGCAGCAGACCCAGGGCCGTCCGGCGCCCCGTCCGCAGCCGCAGGCGCAGCGGCCCCGCCTCGACGAGCCAGGTGGAGTCCCCGGCCGGGGTGACGGCGGTGACGGACACGGGCACCACCGCGATCCGGTCGAAGCGGTAGGTGGCGGCGACGAAGTCCGCGATCCGCCGGGACGGGGCCAGCAGGACCCGTTCGCCGTCCGGATGCTCGACCATGACGTCGCTGAACGCCCCGAACGGCGACCGCGGCCAGTGACCGACCACCAGCCGGGTGCCCGAGGACGTTCCCACACCGGCGATCCAGCCGTCGAACCGCAGTCGCTCACCCGTCACGACCGCCAGTCTGCCCCGCCACGGCCCCGGATCACTCGAAGCGGGACGTGTCCCCGGCTCCGCGGCGTACGATCTCGGGCTCGTCGCCGGAGAAGTCGATGACCGTGGTCGGCTCGGTGCCGCAGTCGCCCGAGTCGATGACGGCGTCCACCTCGTGGTCCAGCCGCTCCTTGATCTCCCAGCCCTGCGTCAGCGGTTCCTCCTCGTCCGGCAGCAGCAGGGTGCTGGAGAGCAGCGGCTCGCCGAGCTCGGAGACCAGCGCCTGGGTGACGACGTGGTCGGGGATGCGCACCCCCACCGTCTTCTTCTTCGGGTGCAGCAACTGGCGGGGGACCTCCTTCGTCGCGGGGAGGATGAAGGTGTAGCTGCCGGGTGTCGCCGCCTTGACCGCGCGGAACACGTCGTTGTCCACACGGACGAACTGCGCGAGCTGTGCGAAGTCGTGGCACACGAGCGTGAAGTGGTGCCGGTCGTCGAGATTCCGGATCGACCTGATCCGGTCGATGGCGTCGCGGTTGCCCAACTGGCAGCCCAGGGCGTAGCACGAGTCGGTGGGGTACGCGACGAGCGCACCGGACCGGATACTGTCGACCACCGTGCCGATGGTGCGGGGCTGGGGATTTGCGGGATGCACGTCGAAGTACTTGGCCATTCGCCGAGCTTACGCGTTCGGGCTGGGCCGGTAGAGCCCTGTGCACGGAAGCGTGAAGGGGCGGACCGTCGCACGACGTCCGCCCCTTCTTCCGCTTCGTGCGCCGGTGTTCACCGGCGGCCGGTCAGACCGCGGCGGCTCCCACCAGCTCGTCCAGGACGTCCTCCATGGTCACGAAGCCGATGACCGTGCCCTTGCCTCCGGTGACCGCCGCGAGATGCGTGCCGGCGGCGCGCATCGCGGTGAGGGTGTCGTCGAGAGGGGTGTCGATCTCGACCCGGATGACCGGGTGGAGGGCGCTCTTCGGGAGTGCCTTGGTGCGCTCGGCGACGCCGAGGGCGTCCTTGATGTGGAAGTAGCCCAGCAGCCCGTCGTCGGGGCCGGTGACCGGCAGCCGGGAGAAGCCCGAGGCGACCGCGGCCCGCTCCAGACCCTGCGGGGTGATCCCCAGGTCGACGGTGACGGTCCGGTTCAGCGGGACCATCACCTCGCCGACCGGCCGGGTCCCCAGCTCCAGGGCGTCCCGCAGCCGCTCGCCGTCGGCCGGGGCCAGCAGCCCGGCGTCGCTGGAGTCCTCCACCAGACGCACGAGCTCGTCGTCGGTGAACACCGAGGCGACCTCGTCCTTGGGCTCCACCTTGAGCAGCCGCAGCAGCATGTTGGCGAAGGCGTTGATGCCGAAGATGACCGGACGCAGCGCCCGGGTCAGGGCCACCAGGGACGGCCCCAGCGCCAGCGCGGTGGCGACGGGGGCGGCCAGCGCGATGTTCTTCGGGATCATCTCGCCGATCAGCATGTGCAGATACGTCGCCAGCGTCAGCGCGATCACGAACGCGATCGGGTGGACCAGCGCGTCGGGCACGCCGACCGCGTCGAACGGCGGCTCCAGCAGATGGGCGATGGCCGGTTCCGCGACGGCACCCAGCACCAGCGAGGAGATGGTGATGCCGAGCTGCGCGGTGGCCATGGCCGCCGACAGGTGTTCGAGGCCCCACAGGGTGCTCTTGGCACGGCGGCTGCCCCGGAGGGCCTGCGGCTCGATCTGGCTGCGGCGGACCGAGATGAGCGCGAACTCCGCGCCCACGAAGAACGCGTTGGTGAGGAGGGTGAGCGCGCCGATGGCGAGCTGAATGGTGGTCATCGGGCGTCCTCCTCCACGAGGGCCAGCGCCGGAGCGGGCGCGGTGATCCGGACCCGGTCGGCCCGGTGGTGCTCGATGTCGAGCACGTCGAACTGCCAGCCGTCGCACTCCACCCGGTCCGCACGGACGGGGATGCGGGCCAGCTGGTTGGCGAGCAGGCCGGCGAGCGTCTCGTACGGGCCTTCCGGAGCGGTGAAGCCGATCCGGTCGAGTTGGTCCAGCCGGATGCTGCCCTCGGCCGCCCAGACCTGGCGGCCGTCGCCGAGCGGCTCGGCCGGTGCGAGGTCGGGGCGCTCATGGGGGTCGTGCTCGTCGCGGACCTCGCCCACGACCTCCTCCACGATGTCCTCGACGGTGGCGACCCCCGCCGTACCGCCGTACTCGTCGATCACCACGGCCATCGTCCGGCGCTTGCGCAACTGCGCCAGCAGCCGGTCGACGGGCAGCGAGTCGGGGACGAGCAGCGGCTCGGTGGCGAGCGCCGTGACCGGGGTCCGGGGCCGCTCCGACTCCTCCAGGGCGAGGACGTCGCGGATGTGGACCGTGCCGATGACCTCGTCCAGGCTGTCCCGGTAGACCGGGAAGCGGGACAGGCCCGTGGCCAGCGTGAGGTTGGCGGCGTCGGCCGCCGTGGCTTGGGCTTCCAGCGCCCGGACGTCGACGCGTGGCGTCATGACGTTCTCGGCGGACAGCTCGGCCAGGTGCAGGGTACGGACGAACAGCTCGGCCGAGTCCTGCTCGATGGCGCCCTCGCGGGCGGAGTGCTGGGCGAGCGCGATCAGCTCCTGCGGCGTACGGGCGGAGGCCAGCTCCTCGGCCGGCTCCAGGCCCAGTCGCCGCACGAAGCGGTTCGCGGTGTTGTTGAGGTGCCGGATCAGCGGGCCGAAAGCCGCCGTGAACGCCCGCTGCGGGGTCGAGACGACCTTGGCGACCGTGAGCGGGCTGGAGATCGCCCAGTTCTTCGGGACCAGCTCGCCGACGACCATGAGGACCACGGTGGACGCAGCCACACCGAGGAGCGTGGCGACCGTGGGCACGGCGCCGGACGGCAGCCCGACGGCCTCCAGCGGGCCGCGCAGCAGCACCGCGAGGGACGGCTCGGCCAGCATGCCGATGACCAGGGAGGTCACGGTGATGCCGAGCTGGGCGCCGGAGAGCTGGAAGGTGAGCCGCTTGGCCGCCTTGAGTGCGCTCTCGGCGCCGCGCTCACCGGCCTTCGCGGCGCGTTCGAGCTCGCTCCGCTCGATGGTCGTGAGCGAGAACTCCGCCGCGACGAACACCGCACAGGCCAGTGTCAGCGCGAGGGCGAGGAGAAGAAGGACCACTTCGCTCACCGTGTCACCTCCGTCCCCTGGTGCGGGGGGTCAGGGATGACACGGTTCGTACTGGGAGGCTCACCCATTGCGGTGCCGCAGCTCCTTCTCTGTTCGGGTCGTCGGGATCGACGGTGGGGGACGGGTGTGAAACCCGCCTGATAGATAGTAAAGGGAGCGCAAAGCAATGGGGAGTGGCGGGCGTCACACGGAGTGCCGTCCAGGGGGAAGCGTCTCGCGGTGGGTGAGGGGGCGCGGTCACGGGGCGGTGGACCGCGATCTTGATGGCCGGAACCGTGCGTAGCGGTCGCGGGCTCGGGAAATCTTTCACCTCCCGGGAAGCGCTGCCCGGCGAGGCGGCTCGCGCCCCTCGATCGCCCATCCACAGAAGGAGCGGACGCCGCACATGGTGTTCAAGAAGTTGCTCGGAGCCCTCGGGGTCGGTGGCCCCTCGGTCGACACCGTCCTGCAACCCGGCCCGGCCCTGCCCGGTGCTCCCCTCTCCGGGGAGGTCCGCCTGCGCGGCGGCGGGTCGGACGTGACGGTCGACCGGATCTCCCTTCTCCTCGTCGCCCGGGTCGAGCGGGAGGGCCAGGAGGAAGAGGACGAGGGCACGGTCGTCCTCGAACGGTTCACCGTCGGTGGCGGGTTCCGGCTGGCGGAGGAGGCCGACCACACGGTGCCGTTCACCGTCACCCTGCCGTGGGAGACGCCGATCACCGAACTCCACGGCCAGCACCTCGGCCCCGTGCTCGGCATCCGGACGGAGCTGGAGATCGCGGGGGCACGCGACCAGGGCGACCTCGACGCGCTCGCGGTGGGACCGCTGCCCGCGCAGGAAGCGATCCTGGAGGCCTTCGGGCAGCTCGGCTACGCGTTCAGGTCCGCGGACCTGGAGCTCGGCCACATCCGTGGCACCGGTCAGCAACTGCCCTGCTACCAGGAGATCGAGATCCTCCCGCCCGCCGGCCACGCCCACACCGTGAACGAGATCGAGGTGACCTTCATCGCCGCACCGGGCGGCCTGGAGGTCGTCGTCGAGGCGGACAAGCGCGCCGGGCTCCTCTCCGAGGGCCGCGACACGGTCCACCGCTTCACCGCATCCCACCACGCGGCCCCGCAGACCGACTGGAACGCCCAGGTCGACGCCTGGCTGAAGGAGGTCATCGCCGGCCACGAGGCCCACGGAGGGCCGTCCGCGTACGGTGACGATCACGGCGACGGGCACCGCCCGGGCCCCGGCACGGGCGCGGCCATGGCCGGCGTCGCGGCGGGCGTGGCCGTCGGCGCCGTCGGCGGCATGGTGGCGGCCGAGGTCGTCGACGAGATCGGGGACGCCTTCGAGGGCGAGGAGGACGAGGAGAGCGAGGAGGGCTGACCCGGGGGCCCCGGGCCGGAAGGAGGGAAGCAGCCCGCCCTTCCGGCCCGCCCGTGCGGCCCGTCCCGCCGGCCCGGACGCTCGGCCACCTCGCCGATCGGGCCCGGCGGGCGCGCGGGATTGCGGGTAGGAAGGGAGGAGCGAACGGCCGCCCCCGTGGACAAGGAGTCCCATGAACCCTGGAACCCCTCCGCCCGATCCGCGGCACCGGCGCCCCGAAGGCGTCACCGACACGACCGTCGAGGCCCTGGGGGCCCTGTCGAAGGCGCTGGAGACCGCCGAGCGGGCGCGCGGCGCCCTCTACGCCTTCCATCAGCTCACCGGGAGCGCCGACCTGGCCCTCGACGATGCCGTACGACTGCTCCGCGCGGCGGGGCACGGGCGCCGGGCCGATCAGGTCGAACGGGAGATCCTCGGCCGCAACGTCATCCCCGGGCACTGGACGTTCCAGATCGTCGAGGAGTACAACGCCACCTACTACGACGTGTTCCGGGCGGTCGAACAGGAGATCAGACAGGAACTCGCCGAGGGCCGAGACCATCTCCACGAAGCCGAGATGAAGGCGGCCCGGCGGACCGAGGGGCATCCGGACCACACCGCCGACTGATGTGCCGTCCCGGCGAGTTGGGGCCGGAGCCCGTCGGCGTACGTCCCGCGATCCCGGGCACACGGAGGTCACCGCTCGGAAGGAGCTCCCCATGCTCGGTATAGCTGCCGCAGTGCTGTTCTTCATCGCGTTCCTGATCAACGCGGCCGACATCTCCACCAACGACGTCTTCGCGTCGACCAACGTGATGCTGCTCGGCCTCATGCTCCTCGCCCTGCACGTCGCGGGCGTGGGCTCGGGCACCCGGATCGGCGGCTCGCGCCGGCGCTGAACCGTCCCCTCACGGCCCCACCGCCGGCCGACCGGCGGTGGGGACGATGCCTGCCGTCGGATCGGTATCCCCTGGCACCGTCACCGAACGTAGCCGCACGAGATGCGGACCGCACCGACTCCGGTGACGCTGGGGCTCCGGTCGCGCACACAACGCCGGTCGCCGACGGAGGATCCACGACGGAGGACACCCCCATGAACCTGTACGACAGCCCGGTGGAGCGAGCCCGCCGCACCCGTGAACGCGCCGAGGAACTGGGCCGCGCCGCCGACCGGGCCACCGACCCCGAGCACCGCCGGCGGCTGCGGGCGAAGGCCCTGCGACTGCTCCGGGAGGAGCCCACGCCCGACCCGGGTCGGTAGCAGCGGCCGTACGGGAAAGCCGATTGCCCGGGCGGCCGCCGCACAGGTAGCGTCGCGCGCCGTGACCCCCACTCTGCGCACCGAGAGGCTCCTGCTGGAGCCGTACGTCCCCGAGGACGAAGAGGACTTCGTCGCCCTGTTCCAGGACGCCAGGGTGTCCCGATGGATGGGTGACGGTCCCTCCTCCGAGGCGGCGGACCGGGCGTTGTTCGGGCGGGTCTTCACCAAGGTCTACGCCCAGGACCTGTTCGCCGTCTGGGCCGTCCGCCGTGACGGCCGGCTGGTCGGCCACGCCGAGATCAAGCGGACCGACACCGTGGACGGCCACGAGATCATCTACGCCCTCGCGCCGACGGCGTGGGGCTCCGGCCTGGGGACTGAACTGGCCCGGGCCGTCATCGCCCACGGCTTCGACACCCTGGGACTGGACGAGGTCCACGCCACCGTCGCCGCCGCGAACGAGGCCTCGCTGACCCTGCTGGACAGGATGGGCTTCGCGTACGTCAGGGACATCGAGGAGGACGACGGCAGCACCACCCGCGTGCTGACCCTGCGCCGCTGACCCCGCGGCCGGTTCTGGGCGCAGCGAGGACTCGCCTACCCGGCTTCCACCGAGATCTCCTGGGCGGGGGCCACCGACGCGCCCTCGACGCCATGACGCTCGAGGGCGTCGGCGACGAAACCGCCCGCCTTCATCTCCTCCACGAACGACGCCAGCAGCTCCTGTGCCGCCGGCCCTCGCCCGGCCGGCACCCCCATGGCCTGCTGGATCACCATGAACCGCCCCGGCAGCACCCGTACGCCCTCCTCCCGCGCGGCCTCGGCCTCCAGCAACTGCCGGATCCCGGCGGCCACCTCGACCTCGCCCGCCCGCAGGGCCGCGAGGGCGCGCGGGGCGCCCTCCAGCCGGACGACCTCGGCGTGGCGGATCTCGCGGGTGAGGAAGAGGTCGTACGCGGACCCGGCCCCGACCGAGATCCGGGTGCCCTCGCGGTCCACCTGGCCGTTCTCGGCGACGGTGGCACGCTCCGGCACCAGGTAGCTGCCCTCGATGAGGACATAGGGGGCGGTGAACCGCAGCCCCTCGCCCCGCGCCGGGTCGACCGCGAAGAACCCGATGTCCGCCCGCTCGGCCCGTACCGCGTCGACCGACAGCGCGGCCCGCTCGAAGGCCACCAGCTCCACGGGCACCCCGAGCCGCCGCCCGAACTCCCGGGCCAGGTCGACGGAGACCCCGGACGGCTCGCCGCTCGCCGGATCCCGGTGGGCCAGAATCGGGTTGCCGAGGTTGATCGAGGCCCGCAGGGTGCCGCCGGGCGCGAACGTGGAGACCGGGGCGGAGGGCGTCGGCTGCTGCGTCATGGAGGCGAGTCTACGAGGGGGCCGCGGAGGTCGTCGGGGGTACGGACCCGGGGCCGCCCGACCGGCCGGCCCCCCGGGACCGACCCGGCTCCCCGACCGGCCGTGCCCCCGGATCGGCCCGGCGCACCCCGCGTACTCACGCCCCCACCGTGCCGTCCACCCCTTCCCGCAGCAGGTCCGCGTGACCGTTGTGGCGGCCGTACTCCAGCAGGACGTGCACCAGGACCATCCGCAGCGAGACGTCCTTCTCCCAGCGCGGCTGACGCCCCACCAGGTCCAGCGAGGCCGCCTCCCGCTCGATCCGGCGCGAGGTCGCCACCTCCGCCTCCCAGGTGGCGACCGCCTCGGCCCCGGTCGAGGCGCTCGCGTCGTACGCCGCCTGGAAGTCGAACGGCTTCTCCGACCACACCATCGGAGCCGACGCGTCCTCGAACACCCTCCGGAACCACGCGCGTTCCACCTCCGCCATGTGCCGGAGCAGCGCCAGCAGCGACAAGGCGGACGGCTCCATCGATCGCTCGCGCAGCTGCTCGTCGCTCAGCCCGGCGCACTTCATGGCCAGCGTGTCGCGGTGGTAGTCGAGAAAGGCCCGCAGCGTCTCGCGCTCACCGCCCAGGAGCGGGGGGCCGACCCGGTCATCACTCTTCATGATCATCATCCTCGGTTCCGTGGTGCCGGCCGACAGTATGTCCGCCCCCGCGGTTCCCGGGCAGCCGGGTTTCCGTGCAGCCGCCCTAGGCTGTGGGGCATGGACGTACGAGAACTGCTGCGTCGCTCCGGGGGACCGGTGACTCGGGACCGGATCGCCGACGACCTGGCCGCGCTCGGCCTCGGACCGGGCGACACCGTGATGTTCCATACGCGCCTGTCCGCGATCGGCTACGTCCCGGGCGGCTCCGAGACCGTCATCGACGCTCTCCTCGACGTGGTCGGTCCGACCGGCACCCTGATGGTCACCTGTGGCTGGAACGACGCCCCGCCGTACGACTTCACCACCTGGCCCGGCGCCTGGCAGGACGCCGTGCGGGCCCACCACCCCGCGTACGACCCGGACCTGAGCGAGTCCGATCACAGCAACGGCCGCCTCCCCGAGGCTCTGCGCCGGAGACCGGGGGCGGTGCGCAGCCGCCACCCCGACGCGAGCCTCGCGGCGCTCGGCCCGTCCGCCGCCGCGCTGATGGCCGACCACCCCTGGGACGACCCGCACGGCCCCGGCAGCCCGCTGGCCCGCCTCGTCGCCCTCGGCGGACGGGTGCTGCTGCTCGGGGCGCCCGGGGAGACGATGACGCTGCTGCACCTCGCGGAGTCGCTGGCCCAGGCGCCCGGCAAGCGGTTCGTGACCTACGAACAGCCCGTCCGCGTGGACGGCGTCCGAATCTGGCGCACCTTCCACGACATCGACTCGACGGACGGCGCGTTCGACTACTCCCCGGTCGTGCCCGAGGGGCAGGACCCGTTCGCGGTCGTCGTCCGGGCCATGCTCGACGCGGGCATCGGCCGGACCGGCACCGTCGGGGCGGCCGACAGCCGCCTGTTCGATGCCGGTCCGGCCGTGGACTTCGGTGTCCGCTGGATCGAGGAGCACCTGAACGCCCCCGGGTGACGGCCGGCCAGGCTGCTCAGGCCAGCCGGACCTTGACCGTCTGCGTCGCCCCGCGCGTCCCGGAAAGGTCACCGAAGACGAGGCGCAGCGACCCGCCCGTGGTCGCCGACGTCACCGTCGCCGGCTTCGACACGACCGAGGCGACGGCCCGGTTCCAGGTGAGGGTCAGGCTGGTGCGCGCCCGCATGGGGTCGCTCACGCACACCGTCGCCGTCCCGTCGGCGTGCTCGGTCACCATCACCGAGCACGGGGCGTCCGCCACCAGCGGCCCGACGCTCCCGCCGAACCAGAAGTTGACCGCCGTCAGCCCGAGCGAGGGGACCGTCACCCCCTGCTGGTCGTCCGTGTTCGCGAGCACGCGCAGCCAGCCGCTGTCCGCCGCCCGCGCCGCCGTGCGCTGTTCGGAAGCGCCGGGCAGGAGCTGGTACGCGTACGTGGCGTCCGACGGGTCCGTGCCGTGGTCGAACCAGAGGGTGAGGTATTTCCGGGAGACCGGATCCGTGGAGCCCGCCCGGTTGATGTCGCGCCAGCGCCCCGTCCGGTTCTCCCGCAGCGCCTTCACGCTCGCTCCGCCCGGGAACACATAGCCGCCGTGCCCGGCCAGGTGCGCCCAGGACGCGCCGGACTGCGTCGCCGACCAGGGGGCGGCGACCGGTTTCGCCGAACCGTCCACGGTGAACGGGGCGTTGCCCGTCGGCCCCAGGTTCCGGTTGTCGATGGTGGTCTCCACGGCCGCGCCGTCGCGGCCGTGGATGCCCGCGCCCAGACACACCACCGTGTCGTCCAGGAAGAACCACGACTTCTTCGCCATGAGCGTGCTGGTCAGCCCCTTGAGGTACTGGCCCACGGCGGCTCGCCGGGTGTCGGTGACCCCGCCGACCCAGTTCACATCCGGAAGCGCGACGCCCCAGTCACCGCCCGCCCCGTCGGCGAGCACCTTGCGCGAGACCGTCGTGCCGGGCAGCCGGTACGGGTCGACGGTGGGCCAGAACGCGTCGCTGTACTGGCCGTTGGCGAAGGTGTCGCCCCACCAGTAGAGCATCCCGTTCCCGGTGTGCCAGCCGCGCAGGTTCTCGCCGTTGCCGGTCTCGTAGAAGGTGATCCGCCGGTCGGCCATGCTCAGCGACGCCGCCCAGCCGGGACGGCGGTGAGTGGCCCGGGCCATGTCGGGGAAGAGCCGGTGGCCCGCCGGCTCGGCGACCGGGGTGAGTGCGGTGTCGTCCAGGACGCTCTTGATCCGGGCCAGTGCGGTGAGCCCGAGCGAGGGGTTGCTCAGCGGCGGGCTGTAGTAGTCACGCTGTGCCCAGCCCTTGACGAGCGCTCGCCACCGGGCGTTCTCGGCGGCCGACGCGCCCCGCCCCAGCAGCACGATCGAGGCCATGATGGGGTGCCCGCGCCGGTGGTCGTCGACCTCACCGCGGCTGATCGCGCGCCCGGCGACGGAGTCCATGACCAGACCGTTGTAGAGGAACGGGGCCCACGCGTTCTCCACCGCGTCGAACACCACCTGCCGCTTCGGGTCGGTCACCTCCCACGTGGTCCCCTTCAGCAGCGCGAACAGCAGCCCGAGGCCGCCGAGCATTACCGATCCGTAGCTGCCGGTGTAGGGCACGGTGGTGTGCTGGATGAACGAGCCGTCGGCGTACAGCCCGTCGCCCTTCGTCACCAGCGGGAAGACGGGGGAGAGGGCGTCCCTGGCCAGCGCGATCTTCGTGGCGGTCCCGCCGACCACCCCGCGCAGGGCCAGCACCCGGCAGAGGTCGACCCGGTTCGCCCCGGTGCTGGTCCCGGTGTACGAGGCGACGGCGGAGTCCGGTACGAAATGGTCGACGGCGGCGCAGTAGCGGGCGAGCCGTTCCGGGGCGATGGCTTCGTACATCAGCACGCACACGTCCAGCAGGGCCTGGGGCGCGCCGATCTGCCAGCTGTACCAGTTGCCGTACCGGGTCTGCCCGTCGTTGTAGACCTGGGTGTTGAGGTGTTCCAGGCCGGTGAGTACGGCGTCGCGCAGGGCGGTGTTCCCGGTCAGCCCGGTGCCCTGCTGGCGGTAGGCCTGGGCCAGGGTGTTCAGGCGGATGAAGCTGTCGGCCATCCGCCCCGAGAAGACGTACGACTCGGCGTCCGTGTCCGGGTCCGGATCCGCGAAGACGGCGTCGGGCCAGAGCGATCCGTCCACCGGGGCCATCGTCTCCAGCCACTGCGACGCCTTCGTGCCGAGATCGGCCAGCCGGCTCTTGAAGGGCTCGGCGGTCGGGCTGAACCCCTCGCCGAGGATCAGCGCGCTCCATGCGGTGCGGAGTGCGGTGTACGGGTCGTCCTCGGGCGCGGCGGACGCGGCGCCGGGCGTGGCGAGCATCAGCGCTCCGCCGCCCGCGGCGGTGAGCGCCGCGGAGGTGGCCAGGAAGGTACGGCGGGACCAGGCAGAAGTCATGGGAGAGCTCCGGGTCGGTGACGTGTCTCCGGCGGGAACCCGGCGCGCGGTGCATGGGCGGACACTGAACCGACCCCGGGATCCGACTGTTCTGAGCGGGCGGGCACTTTCTAGCAGCCGCCTGATGACTCGCTCAATGACTTTGGCCGAATTGATCGTATCGATCGGTTCTTTGGGCGTGCATGTCCTTCCCGAGGGCGAACCGGCGTGCGCCCGTCGCGCGGGGACAAAACTCCGCTCGGATCGTTTCGAGCGGATGTGATCGATATGGTTGAGAGCTCAGCCGTCTCCGAGTCCAGGGGGATCCATGCGACTGCACGTCGACCAGCGCCATGAGCGGGTGCTCGAACTCGTCCGCGAGCGCGGCAGCCTGCGCGTCGCCGAACTCGCCGAGGAGCTCGGCATGTCCGCCGTCACCCTGCGCCGGGACGTCGAGGCGCTGGCGGCCCAGGGGCTGGTGGAGCGGCTGCACGGCGCGGTGGTCTGGCCTTCCGGGCAGTCCCGGCCCGCCCCGGCCCCCGCGCCCTCCGCCGAGGGGCTGGTGGTGGGCATGGTGGTGCCGACCACCGAGTACTACTACGCGGACGTGGTGCGCGGCGCCCGGCGGACGGTCGAGGCCGCGGGCGCCCGGCTGACGATCGGGCTCTCCCGCTATCTCCCCGACGAGGACGCCGCCCAGGCCAGGCGGCTGCTGTCCACCGGCGCCGACGGGCTGCTGCTCACGCCGAGCTGGGAGCGCGGCTGCCCGGAGCAGGGCGAAGGACTGTGGACGGTGGAGCAGGAGACCCCGGTCGTCCTGGTGGAACGTTCGGCCCCCCTGGGTCACCCGGCGGCGCGCCTGGACCGGGTGCGCTCGGACCACGCGCACGGGGCCGCCGAAGCGGTGGCGCACCTGGCCGGGCTCGGGCACCGGGCGATCGCGCTCGCCGTGCAGGACAGCCCGACCGCTCCCCGGCTCCGGGTCGGCTACCGGGCCGCCGTGGAGGCGCTGGGGCTGACCCCGGTGTCGCCCTCACCGCTGGACGAGGCCCCGTCGCGGTCGGAGGCCGATCGTTTCGAGCGAACGCTGGAGTACCTGTGCCAGGGCGTGGCGAGCGGCAACGTGACCGCCGCGATCGTGCACAGCGACGCCGACGCGATCGTCCTCATCCCCCGGCTCCAGGCCAGGGGAGTGCGGGTGCCCGAGGACCTCGCGGTGATCGCGTACGACGACGAGGTCGCCTCGCTCGCCGACCTGCCGCTCACCGCGGTGGCCCCCGACAAGCAGGCCGTGGGCGCCGCGGCGGCCCGGCTCCTGCTGGCCCGCCTCGGCGTCGACGACCCCGGCGCGACGGACACGACGGGCCCTGGTGCCGGCGCCCGCCGGCATCTGGACATCCTGCCCACCCTGCGGGTCCGGGTCTCCTGCGGGGCGGCCGCCGCCGCGCCCTGACGCAGGAGGCGAGGCGAGCAGCGACGCGAAAAGCACCGCACCACGAGCCGTGCCCGGGCCAACAGGCCCTGTGGGCACGGCTCTTCGCGTTCCCGGGGCTCGACGGTCGTCACCGGCGCGACCCCGATCTGTTGGTGATCGATTCGATTGAATTGGTCATTCGCTCTTGACGGCGATCGGTTCTGCGCAAAATGATGTGTGCCGTTCACCTCATCTCCCGCAGTTCGAGGTCCCGTAGGAGCCGGCCCATGCCCTGTATCGCCCGCACGTCCCGCCTCGCCCTCGCGGCGTCCGCCGCCTCACTCGCCCTGCTCGCCACCGCCTGCGGCGGCTCGGGCTCGGACGCCTCGGGCCCCGGAGACGGCAAGCCCGTCACCCTCACCTTCTGGTCGGCCACCGCGGGCGCCAAGGAGACCGCCGACGCCTTCAACAAGACCCACACCGACATCAAGGTGAAGTTCTCCATGGTCCCCGCGGGCCCCGAGGGCGTCACCAAGCTGTCCAACGCGGTCAAGGGCGGCAACGCCCCCGACGTGGCCACCATGGACTACTCCGCCCTGCCCGAGTACGCCAGTGAGGGCAACCTGGAAAACCTCACCCCCAGCTCCGGCGACCTGGTGAAGAAGGAGTTCCCCGAGGCCGTCCAGTCCCTGGTCAACCTCGGCGGGTCCACCTGGGCGGTTCCCTTCGACGTCACGCCGATCCAGCTCTTCTACCGCAAGGACCTCTTCAAGAAGTACGGCGTCGACGTGCCGACGACCTGGGCCGAATACCGTACGGCCGCCGAGAAGATCCACGCCGGCGACCCCGACGTCACGATCACCAACTTCGGCGGCGGCGACCCCGCCCTGCTCTCCGGCCTCGCCTGGCAGGCCGGCGCCCGGTGGTACGGCACCAACGGCGACGCCTGGAAGGTGAACATCGACGACCCGGCCTCCCGCAAGGTCGCCGCCTACTGGGACGACCTCCTCGCCGAAGGCCTCGCCTCCAAGACCCCGCTCTGGGGCGAGGGCGAGAACAAGGAGCGCGCCACCGGCAAGGTCGCCACCATCATCGGCGCCGCCTGGAGCGCCGGGAACTTCCCCGTCAGCTACCCCGACGCGAAAGGCAAGTGGGGCATAGCGCCCCTGCCCACCTGGGACGGCAGGGCGAGCACCGGCATGTACGGCGGAACCTCCTACATCGTGCCCAAGGGCAGCGAACACACCGAGGCCGCCGCCGAGTTCATCAAGTGGGTCACCACCGATCCGGCGGCCATGACCGCACGGCTCAGCTCCCTCAAGGCCCCCAGCAGCGCCCTGCCCGCCAACGAGGGCATGCGCGCCGCGGCGGCGAAGGAGTTCGACAACGCCTACTTCGGGGACCAGGACGTCTACGCCGTGGCCGGTAAGGCCGCCGACACCATCGTGCCCGGCTGGACCTGGGGCCCGGTCCAGCAGCAGGTCACCTCGGTGCAGATGGCCGCGGGCGGCGACCACACGAAAATGCTGAGCTCCGGTCAGGCGAAGGGCGAGACCGCGGTCACCGACCGCGGTCTGAAGCTCGACAAGTAGGGCCTGAAGAAGGGTCCTTGAACCCGCGGCTGCCCGGCACCGCCGTGCCGGGCAGCCCCCCACTCGACCGCCCCACCCGCCGAAGGAGCACCAGGTGGCAGCCCCACTCGCCCGGCCGGCCAAGACCCCGGCACCCCCGGCCGTCCCGCCGCCCGCCGGATCCGCCGGACCGGCCGGACCGGCCGGACCAGGAAGGCCCGGCGCCCCGGGCGGCCCCGGCACACGACGCGGACAGCGCCGGGCCGTCGCCCTGTTCACCGTCCCGTTCTTCGCACTCTTCGCCGCCGTCACCGTCCTGCCGATGATCTACGCGGCCTGGATGAGCCTCTACCGGGAGGAATCCTCCGGGCTGGGATTCGGCGGAACCGAGCGCGTCTTCGCCGGGTTCGGCAACTTCACCGAAGCCCTCGGCAACGAGGCGTTCCTCCGGTCCTTCGGGAACATCGCCCTCTACTGCGCCCTCTACATCCCCGCGATGGTCGGCGGCGCGCTCATCCTGGCCCTGCTCGTCGACTCGACCATGGCCCGGGCCAGGCGCTTCTTCCAGATCGCCTACTTCCTGCCGCACGCGGTGCCCGGCCTGATCGCCTCACTGATCTGGCTCTACCTCTACACACCCGGCCTCAGTCCCGTCACCGACGCACTCGACGCGTTCGGCGCCAACTGGAACTTCTTCGGCGAGGACGAGGCGATCTTCTCCGTCGTCAACATCTCCGCCTGGCAGTGGACCGGCTACAACATGATCATCTTCTACGCGGGCCTCCAGGCCGTCCCTCGCGAGGTCCTGGAAGCCGCGACCGTCGACGGAGCCGGCGCCCTGCGCACCGCCCTCCAGGTCAAGATCCCCATGATCCGGCCGACCGTCGTGCTGACCCTGCTGTTCACCTGCGTCGGCGCCATCCAGCTCTTCGACGCCCCCAAACTCGTCCAACTCCGCGCCAACACCATGGGCGAGGACTGGTCGCCGACCATGTTCATCTACACCGTGGCCTTCAAGGGCCACGACTACGGCCTGGCCGCCGCGAGCTCCCTGCTGCTCGCCCTCGTCGCCGGCCTACTGTCCTTCGTCGTCACCAAGCTCGGCAACCGGTGGAAGGCCTCATGAGCACCCAGACAGCCCACCGCGAGGCACCGACCGCCGGCACCCGGCGCGAGGAGACCGAACGCCGCACCGTGCCACGACCGCCCGCACGCCGGAACCGTACCGGCGGCCTCACCTCCCGGGTGGCGGTGAACGCCGTGCTCGCCGTCGTCGCCGTCTACACCCTGATGCCGCTGACCTGGCTCCTCATCGCCTCCACCAAGACCTACCGGGACCTGTTCGCCACCAACCCGTTCAGCCTCGGCGACTTCGCGTTCCTGTCGAACCTGAACGCCCTCCTCGACTACAACGACGGCGTCTTCGTCCGCTGGATGCTCAACAGCCTCCTCTACACCGTCGTCGCCTCCCTGCTCTCCACCCTCATTTCCGTCGCCTGCGGCTACGCCTTCGACAAGTACGCCTTCCGCGGCCGGGAGAAGTGGTTCGGCGTGGTCCTCGTCGGCGTCCTCATCCCCTCGACCGTCGTCCAGCTCCCGCTCTACCTGATGGCCTCCGAACTGGGCCTCGTCAACACCTACTGGGCCGTCCTGATCCCCAGCCTCGTCAACCCCTTCGGCGTCTACCTGGCCCGCGTCTTCTCCGAGGGGTACGTGCCGGGCGAGGTCCTCGAAGCGGCCCGCGTCGACGGAGCCGGCGAGGTGCGGACCTTCGTCAAGGTCGCCCTGCCGATGCTCGCGCCCGGCTTCGTGACCATCTTCCTGTTCTCCTTCACCGCGAGCTGGAACAACTTCTACGGCGCGCTCATGATGCTCAACGACGACCGGCTCTACCCGGTCAACCTGGGCCTGTTCATGTGGAACCAGAACGTCTACCAGCAGCCGGAGCTCTATCCGCTGGTCATCATCGGCTCCCTCGTCGCCGTCGTCCCCCTGATCGTCGCCTTCCTCTGCCTCCAGCGCTTCTGGCGCTCGGGCCTCACCGCAGGAGCCGTCAAGTGAGCCACTCCGCCACGCCCCGGGTGACCCGCCCCCGCACCGTCCTGGCGATGAGCGGCGAGACCCGGGCCGCGATCCTCGCTCCCGAAGCCCTGGACCGGCTCGCCCGCGTCGCCGACCTCGACCCCCGACTCCTCGTCACCGACTTCGGTGCCGACGACCCCGCCCAGCGCACCGGACTCCACGAGGCCGAGGTCCTGTTCACCGGCTGGGGCTGCCCCCCGCTGGACCCGGCGGCCCTGAGCGTCATGCCCCGGCTGCGCGCCGTCGTCCACGCCGCGGGTTCGGTCAAGCACCACATCACCCAGGACGTCTGGGACCGGGGCATCACGGTGAGCACCGCCGCCACGGCCAACGCCTTCCCGGTCGCCGAGTACACGGTCGCCGCGATCCTCTTCGCCAACAAGCACATCCTGGAGAGCGCCCGCGTCTACCGCGAAGCGCGCTCCCGGGTGAACCTCCTCGAACGGTTCCCCGGCGTCGGCAACTACCGGCGTACCGTGGGCATCGTGGGCGCCTCCCGCATCGGCCGCCGCGTGATCGAACTGCTCCGCCCCTACGACCTGCGCGTCCTGGTCCACGACCCGTACCTCGACGAGGCGGACGCCCGGACCCTCGGCGTGGAGCGCACCGAACTCGACACGCTCGCGGCCGAGAGCGACGTCGTCACCGTCCACGCCCCCGAACTCCCCAGCACGCGCCACCTGTTCGACGCCCCCCGCCTCGCGCTGATGCGGGACGGAGCGACCCTCGTCAACACCGCACGCGGCTCCCTGGTGGACACCGAGGCGCTGGCGAAGGAAGCGGCCACCGGACGCCTGAACGCCGTCCTCGACCACACGGAACCCGAAGTCCTGCCCGCCGACTCGCCTCTCTACGACCTGCCGAACGTGCTGCTCACCCCGCACATCGCCGGCTCCCAGGGCGGCGAACTCCACCGGCTCGCCGACGCCGCCGTCGACGAGCTCGAACGGTACGCGCACGGACTGCCGTTCGCCCACGCGGTGGACCCCCGCACCTTGCACCAGCAGGCCTGAACCCGTCCCCGTACCCACCTCCGTACCTCTCCGGGAGACCCGCCATGTCCCGTGCCCGCCGCGTGCTCGTCGTCGGCATCGACGGAGTGCGCCTCGACACCCTGCACCGGGTGCCGACGCCGCACCTCGACTCTGTGGCCGACGCCGGTTTCCTGGCCCCGGTGACCGTGGGGGAGGACACCCCCACGATGTCGGGCCCGTGCTGGGCCACCGTCGTCACCGGCGTCCGCGTCACCAAGCACGCCGTGTGGAGCAACGACTTCAGCGGCCACCGCCTCGGTGTCTTCCCGGACTTCGCCACCCGCCTGGCCCGCCAGGACGGCCGCCGCACCTATGTCGCCGCAGCCTGGGAACCCCTGGTCACCGTCGCCGACGGCGGTCCGATGCTCCGCCGGCCCACCCGGCTCACCCACCACGCACCGGCCGCCGACACCCCCGCAGCCTGGGAGGAGGCCGACGCCTCGACCGTGCGCGACGCGGTGGCCGTCCTCACCCACGAGGATCCCGAGGCGTCCTTCGTCTACCTCGGCGCCCCCGACGAGACCGCCCACCACCTCGGCTGCGGCGACGCGTACGAGTCATCGGTCCGGGCCGCCGACCGCCGCCTGGGCGACCTCCTCGCCGCCCTGCGCGCCCGGCCCGGTTACGGGAACGAGGCCTGGACCGTCCTCGTCGTCACCGACCACGGACACCGGGACGAGGGCGGTCACGGTGGCGACAGCCCGGCCGAACGCACCGCCTGGCTCGCCTGCGCGGGCCCGGACATCACCGCCGGGTCCCGCCCCGCCCGCCCGGTCCGGCACGAGGACGTCGCCGCCCAGGTGTACGCGGCCCTGGACCGCACGCCCGACTCGCACTGGACGCTCGACGGCCGCGAGGTGTCCACCGTGCCGCGCGGTGTGCTCCTCGACATGGACGGCACCCTCGTCGACACCGAACCCCGCTGGCTGGAGGCGGCCCGTGCCGTCGCGGCCGCCCACGGCCACCACCTCACCGAGGAGGAGGGCGCCGCGGTCCTCGGCCGCACCTGCGCCGACACGGCCGTCGGCCTCGCGGAGCTGTGCCCGGAGCCCACCACCGTCGCCGGGCTGGAGGCCGAGCTGGAGGACACGTTCCTCGCCGCCGTCGAAGCGGGCGTGGAACTGCGGCCCGGAGCACGTGCCCTGCTGGACCGGCTGGAGAGGGAAAGCCTGCCCGCGGCTCTGGTGTCGGCCTCGCCGCGCCGGGTGGTGGACACGGTCCTGCGCACCCTGGGCGACGAGGCGTTCCGTACGACGGTGGCGGACGGCGAGACCGACCGCTCCAAGCCCTTCCCGGACCCCTACCTGAAGGCGGCCGCGCGTCTGGGGCTTCCGCCCGAGGCCTGCCTGGCGGTCGAGGACAGCCCCACCGGGGTGGCCGCGGCGGAGGCGGCGCGCTGCCGGGTGCTGGCCGTGCCCTCGGCGGCGCCGATCGAACCGGTCCCGGGACGGCGGGTACGCACGGACCTCACGGCCCTGCTGCGGGAATGGGGCTGGGAGGAGCCGGCGTGATGTGACGTCATGAAGACGCCGGGGGCCGACGGGCGCGCTGCCCCGCCGGCCCCCGGCGTCCCGGCCGTCACGCGGCGTGCACCCGCCCCTGGGCCAGCACGGCCATCAGCCGGGTCACCGTACCGGCCATCGCGTCCCGGCCGTCCGCCAGATACCGGCGCGGGTCCACGCCCCGGTCGTCCTGGGCCAGCCGCTCCCGTATCGCCCCGGTCATCGCGATGTTCAGCGCGGTCCCGATGTTCACCTTGCGGATCCCGCCCGCCACGGCACGGGCCAGCTCCTCGTCGGAGGCCCCGGACGAACCGTGCAGCACCAGCGGAACGGGCACCGCCGCACGCAGCCCGCCCAGCAGCTCGTGGTCGATGACGGCGTCCCGCGAGGTCATGGCATGCGAGGTGCCGACCGCCACGGCCAGCGCGTCGACCCCGGTGGCCGCGACGAACGACCGCGCCTCCTCGGGATCCGTACGCGCCCCGGGCGCATGGGCGTTCATCGGCGGCTCCCCGTTCTTGCCGCCGACCTGCCCGAGCTCCGCCTCCAGCCAGAGACCCCGCTCGTGCGCCCAGACGACGGCGGCGCGGGTGGCCGCCAGATTCTCCGTGTACGGCAGCCGCGCCGCGTCGAACATCGCCGAACTGAAACCGCAGTCCGCCGCCCGGTGCAGCAGCTCCGTCGACTGCACATGGTCGAGGTGCAGGGAAACGGGGACGGCCGCCTGGTCCGCGACCTCCGCCGCGGCGCGCGCGATCGGCCGCGGCCGGCCCCGGTGATAGGCGACCGCGTTCTCACTGATCTGCAGGATCACCGGCGACCCCGCCGCCTCCGCGCCCTCGGCGATGGCTTCCGCGTGTTCCAGGGTGATGACGTTGAACGCGGCGACCGCACGGTGCTGTGCGGCGGCCTCGGCGATCAGATCGCCGGTGGCGGCGAGGGGCATGGCGACTCCGGGACGGGGCTGAGGGGCTGAGGACCGATCGGCGGGAAGGGGCGGGCCCGGTGCTCGTCAGGCCGTGCCGCTGCTGTCAGGCCGTGGTGCTGAGGATGACCGAGCGGGTGAGGTGGCGCGGCCGGTCCGGGTCCAGACCGCGCGCGTTCGCGATGGCCAGCGCCAGTCGCTGCACCCGGACCAGCTCCGCCAGCGGGTCGAGGCCGCCGGCCACCCAGCGGGCGCCCGTCGCGTGCACCTCGTCCATGAGACCGGACGGAGCCTCACCGAGCATCCAGGTCGCCGTGGAGCGGGTGGAGATGCTGATCGGCCCGTGCCGGTACTCCATCGCCGGGTACGCCTCGGTCCACGCCAGTGCGGCCTCGCGCATCTTCAGCGCCGCCTCGTTGGCGAGTCCCACGCTCCACCCCTGCCCGAGGAAGGTGAACTGGCTGCACTCCACCAGACCGGCGGGCAGCGGCTCGGCCAGCGCGACCTGGGCGTCCTCGACGACCGCGTCGCTGTGCAGACCCAGATGGGCGCGGAGCAGGGTCAGCGCCGACGTCGCGAAGCGGGTCTGCACGACGGACTTCTCGTCGGCGAACTCGAGCACGATCGTGTCGTCGGCCATGGCGGCCATCGGGGTGTCGGGGTCCCCGATGACCACCGTGCGGCGGGTCGTGTCACCGATCCGGCCGAGGAGCCCGAGCACCTCCGTCGTGGTGCCGGAGCGGCTCAGGGCCACGACCCGGTCGTAGGGGCGCCCGGCCGGGAACTCGGACGCGGCGAAGGCGTCGGTCTCGCCCTGTCCGCTGCCTTCCCGGAGGGCCGCGTAGGCCTGGGCCATGAAGTACGAGGTCCCGCAGCCGACCACGGCGATGCGCTCGCCCGCCGCCGGAAGCCGATGGGCCAGCCCGTCCGCCATGCCGGCGGCCACCTGCCAGCAGTCGGGCTGGCTGGCCAGCTCCTGAGCCACGTGCGTCATCTGTGCTCCCTGTTCGCAGCGATCGATGCTCGAAGCTGCATATTAGGCAAGCGTTTCACGCAATATCAAGCAGGCGGGTGTCAGGTTCGTACGTCAGGCGCGGCCCGCCCCACCCCTGCCGACGGGACCCCGACGGGGATCGGTCGCCACCGGGGTGTCACGGTTGAGGGTGGAGTGTGCGCCACTTCGCGGTCGCGCATTGCGCCGCGGCCGATGGGTAGAGTGAATGCGTTTCGCGAAATCTGCGGAAGGGCCGAGTTAGGGGGAATGATTCATGGGTTCGCTGACGGGAAAGGTCGCCTTGGTCACGGGAGCCAGCCGCGGCATCGGTCGGGCGATTGCCCGGCGGCTTGCGCGCGACGGGGCCCTGGTCGCCGTTCACTACGGCGTGCGGGGAGATGTGGCGCAGGAAGTGGTCGAGGAGATCGCGCATACGGGCGGACAGGCTTTCGCGGTGGGTTCCCTGCTGGGGGTTCCGGGAGACGTCGAAGCCCTGTACGAGGCGTTCGGCGCGGGAATGGCGGATCGGGGAGATGATCCGGTGCTGGATATTCTGGTCAACAATGCCGGCGTGAGCGGATCGGGGCGCATAAGTGACGCCTCGCCCGAGGTTTTCGACCGCCTGTTCGCGGTGAACGTGAAAGCGCCGCTCTTCCTCATCCAGCAGGGTTTGACCCTGATGCGGGACCGGGGCCGGATCATCAATATTTCGTCGGCCGCCGCCCACCGGTCTTTTCCGGAGTCCGTGACCTACGCCATGACCAAGGGGGCGTTGGAGACGCTGACGCTTGCGGTGGCAAAGGAAGTGGCGGAGCGCGCTATCACGGCGAACACCGTGGTGCCCGGTTTCGTGGAGACCGACATGAACGCCCGGCGACGCGAGACGCCCGAGGCCGCGGCGGTTCTGGCCGCCCACTCCGTTTTCGGCCGCCTGGGCCAGCCCGCCGACATCGCCGACGTCGTGGCCTTCCTCGCCTCGGAGGACTCCCGCTGGGTCACCGGCCAGAGCATCGACGCCACGGGCGGCATCGGGCTCTGAGGCGGCGAACGGCCGGTGCCGGGACGGCTGCGACCGCCCCGGCAGCGCACACCACCCTTACGCGCCCGTGAGCAGCGACTCCCAAGCGATCGCGGTGGCCGGGTGGCGGGCCGTCAGTACAGCGCCGGCCGGGCCCGCCGGACCCCCGTCGGAATCGGCCCAGGCGTCCTCGCAGCCCAGCAGCCCAGCGACCGCGTCGAGCGTCCCCGGGTGGGCGAAGAGCAGGGCTGCGCCACGGCCCCCGCCACCGGCCGCCCGCACCCCGCCGCCCTGCGCATCCACCTGCGGCGCCTCCCGCCACGGCGGCACCCACGCGTCCAGCGCCGGAAGCCTCGCCGGGAAGATCCGCCCCGCCTCCCGGATCAGCACCGGGGCCAGGTCCGCCGCTCCGGCGCGCAGCGTCGTGATCAGGCTCGGCAGCCACGGCAGCAGCACCGGGTCCGGCAACCGCCCGAACGCGTTGGACACGGCCTCGACCACCACGTCCGCCAGCCCCGGCACCGGCACCAACGCGTGCACGAAGCCGCTCAGATAGCGCGGATAGGCGGGCACCACCATCGGGTTGGCCAGCAGCTCACCGCAGCGCTCCCGCAGCTCGGCCCGTGACAGGGCACCGAGCTGCACCTGCGCCGCCCACAGGAGCGCCGTCCGCTCCGGATCCGTGGGGCGGGACTGGGCGACGGCCAGCTCCAGCTGGGCCCGGTCGCAGCCCAGCGACAGCGCGAGGCTCTCCATGCCGAACAGGAAGCCCAGCATCGCCGCCACCTGCCCCACGGTCGCGTCCTCGTCCGTGAACGCCGTCGGCAGCAAGGTGCAGTAGTGCGCGTAACCGGCCTTGACGAACGACTCCACCCACGGCGGCAGCACGGGCTCCGCAGTCCGGTAGTACCCCAGCAGCCCCCGCACCCGGCGCAGCACCTCCGGGGCCCCGTCCACCGTGCGCTCGGCGGCGAGAACCTCCAGGGCGCGGGCGCCCAGCTCATCGGCGAGCCGACGGCTGCCGAGATACAGCGTGGCGTCCTCGACGGCGGCGAGCACAACCGCCGTCGTCGCCCGCGGCCCGTACGCATCACGGCGCAGCCGCTGTTCGAGGACCTGCTCGATGCTCACACCCTCGTACCCGAGCTCGATGAGCGCCCGCTGATGGGTGCCCAGCGCCAGGTCCCACGACTCCTGGATCGACCGCTCGCCGAGCTTCCGCTCCCCCATGATCGGCCGGGCCGCGCCCTGCGGCATCAGCCGGCGCAGCATCCACAGCACGTCCGAGCACGCCCCCAGCTCCGGGCGGGAGTTCATGTCCAGCAGGGCGCGCTGCACTCCCCGCTGCTGGAGCTTCAGCTCCAGCGGGGCGAGCCGGTCGTGCACATCGCGGGCCAGCGGCGGCAGCGCGTCGTAGCCGACCCGGCCGATCCGGTCGCCGCCCATCATGATCTCGACGAGCCGCCGCACGTCGCGCCGCCCCGGCACCGCGTCCTTCTCGATGCAGGTGATCGCCGCGTCCTGGAAGTCGTACGGGGTGGGCTTGGCCCGGTCACGCATGCCGGCGAGCAGGATCGACGTCTCGAACACCGCGATGGCGTCGGCGGTCGACGCCAGATAGCCACTGCGCCGGGCGGCGCGCACGATGTCCACCGACCAGCCCAGCAACTCGGCCTCGTCCAGCGTGTCGAGGACCGGCGCCCGCCGCAGGAACCCGGAGAGCCGGTCCTCGGCCTCCTCCTCCCGCGGGGGAGCGGTGACGGCCTGGGCCGCCTTCTTCGTCGCGCGGGGCTTCTTCGCGCCGTCCTGCCCCGCGAGCCGGTAGGGCTGCACCCGGGTGCGCTTGAGGTTCTTCGCCCACTGCGTCGCGGCGATCGACACCGACCCGGGGGCCAGCCCGAACTGCGCCTCGATCGCCGCGTGGCTGGACGGGATCAGCCCGTGCTGCCAGGTGGTGGCGGACCGGGGAGAGATGGTGAACGGTCCGCTGCCCGCCACCCCGAACTCCTCGACGCGGCTGGCCGCGTGGAAGGCGCCGCACACATACAGGCAGTCCTCCGGGGCCGCCCCGCCGGCCGCCAGATGCTCGCGGATCCGGGTCCACATGTACCGTTCACGGTCCTCGTCCACCCGGACCCGGTCGCCGTCGCCGGGGGCGAGCCGCCGGAACAGGCTGCCGACGAGGAACATCACCTGGCGGTAGGCCTCGTGATCGCTGTCGCCGAGCGGCACCTCGACGTACTGGTGCCACCACTCCGACCAGTGCCGCACCTTGCCGTGGCGCAGCAGATGCTCCTCCAGTTCGGCGAAGCGGGGCCGCAGGTCGCCGATCTCCACGCCGACCGCCTCACCGTGCAGCGCGGCTTCGGGCTCCGGCACGCCGTCCGCCGGAGCGGGCGGCTCCTGCGGGGTGCGCCCGCCATGGCGGCTGTCCCACTGGAAGACGTGATCCGACGACCGGTCGACGAGAACCAGCTCGACGCCGGGGGTGTCCAGCGCGTACGCGATGGCCTGGTACTCGGCGGACGCCTCGGTGATCGGGGCGACGACCGACAGCGGAGCCCACTCGGCGGGGAACCCGTCGACATCGCTGGCGAAGGCCTGGACCGCCACCGGCAGGCGGCAGTTGCGCAGTTCGTCCAGGAGCGGCGCCATGTCCTCGCACAGCTCCAGATACACGACCTTGGGCTGCTTCTCGCGCAGCCGGCGGGCCATGGCGAGCGCGGAGGCGGGCGAGTGATGACAGACCGGGAAGATCTCCAGCGGCTCGCGCACCGCCCGGTCGACGTCGTCGACCATGCCCAGGAGGATGCCCTCCAAGGCGCCGGGACCGTCGGCGAAGGAGGTCGCGGCCTCGTGCAGCTGCTCGCGCAGCGCCGCGAAGGACGCCTGCCCGGAGCTGTTCGCGGACGCCGGGACGGACCCGTTCGGGGAGGGTGCCCGGTCGGGCCCGTTCGCGGGGGAGCCGGTCATGACAGCGTGGCGATCGTGTCGCGGCCACCGTCCAGGAACTCCGGCCAGGAGCCGCCCTCCTGCTTGCTGCGCGGCTCGACCACACCGTGCAGGTACTTGTTGAAAATGGCCAGGTCCTCCGGGTCGCGCCGGGCGAGGGAGCCGACGAGCGAGGAGGCGAGGGTCCGGGCGGTCAGCGTGCGCTCGCCGAAGAAGTTGCTGTGCAGGACGGCGTCCTCCAGCACACCGATCTGCTCCGCCGTCGACAGCGAGGACTCCAGCTTCTCGTCGTCGCTGCCCGCCGCCGCTGCCGAGGCCCGCAGATCGGCGAAGCTCTGGAGCAGGACGTCGAGGAGCGTCGGCGGCACGTCCAGGTCGATCGCGTGCCGTCGCAGCAGTTCCTCGGTGCGGAACCGGACGATCTCCGCCTCGCTCTTCTTGTTCGTCACCACCGGGATGCGCACGAAGTTGAAGCGGCGCTTCAGCGCGGACGACAGGTCGTTCACGCCCCGGTCGCGGCTGTTGGCGGTCGCGATGATCGAGAAACCGGGCTGGGCGAAGACGATGTTGTCGCCCGCCCCCGTGCCGTCCCCCTGCAACTCGGGGACGGAGATGTACTTCTCCGAGAGGATCGAGATCAGCGCGTCCTGGACATCGCTGGTGGAACGGGTCAGTTCCTCGAAGCGGCCGATGGCACCCGTCTCCATCGCGGTCATGATCGGCGACGGGATCATCGACTCACGCGACTGTCCCTTGGCGATGACCATGGAGACGTTCCACGCGTACTTGATGTGGTCCTCGGTCGTCCCGGCCGTTCCCTGCACCACCAGCGTGGAGTTGCGCGAGATCGCGGCGGAGAGCAGCTCGGCCAGCCAGCTCTTCCCCGTGCCGGGGTCCCCTATCAACAGCAGACCCCGGTCGGAGGCGAGGGTGACGATCGAGCGCTCGACGAAACTCCGGTCGCCGAACCACTTCTGCGAGATCTCCCGGTCGAGGCCGTCGGCGCGCTCGGAACCCAGGATGAACAGCCGGACCATCTTCGGCGAGAGCCGCCAGGAGAACGGCTTGGGGCTGTCGTCGATCGACTCCAGCCAGTCGAGCTCCTCGGCGTACTTGGTCTCGGCGGGGGCACGCAACACGTCGGACATCGGAAAGCCTTTCTGAACAGGCGAGAAGAGTGCGAGAAGAAGAGGGCACGGCGGGGGAGCGCACGCGATGGAGGGCGGCGGTCACACCCCGCAGGGCCTCAGGTGAGGAACGTCTTGAGTTCGTGCACGAGCTTGTTGATGTGCCCGGAGACCACGGGTGTGCCCAGGGCCTTGAACCGCTCCCGGAACCACGGGTTGACCTCCTGCCGCCCGGAGCTGGTCACCGAGCCGACGGGGATGAACTTCACCCCGGAGCGGTGAACGGCCTCGATGCCTTCGAACAGCGGCTGGGAGCGGTCGAACTCGTAGAAGTCCGAGATCCACACCATGACGGTGTTCTTCGGCTCGGCTATCTTCGGGCGCGCCATCGCCATCGCGACGGGGCCGTCGTTCCCTCCGCCGAGATGGGTGCGCAGCAGCACGTCGAACGGGTCGTGCACCCACGGCGTCAGGTCGATCGAGCGGGTGTCGTAGGCGATGAGATGGACGTCCACCTTCGGCAGCCCGGCGAAGATGGAGGCGAGAATGGTGCAGTTCACCATCGAGTCGACCATCGAACCGGACTGGTCCACCACGACGATCAACCGCTGGGGTGTCGTCCTGCGCACCGTGTGCCGGTAGTAGAGGCGGTCCACGTACAGCCGCTCCTCCTCCGGACTCCAGTTGGTCAGGTTCTTCCAGATCGTGCGGTCCAGGTCGAGGTTGCGGAAGACGCGCTTGGGCGGCACCGAACGGTCCAGCTCGCCGACGGTGGCCTTCTCCACCTGCGTACGCAGCACCTCGGCCACCTCGTCGACGTAACGGCGGATGAGGGACTTCGCGTTGGCCAGGGCCACACCCGACAGATGGCCCTTGTCCCGCAGCAACTGCTCGATCAGCGACATGCTCGGCGTCAGCCGCGCGGCCAGCGCCGGATCGGCCAGCACCTCCCGCAACCGCATGCGCCCCACAAGGTCCGCCTCGATCGCCGCCAGCTCGGGCCCGAGACCGCCGCCGTCCAGGCCCGCGCCCGGCGCCCGGCCGCCGCGAAGTGTGCCCGGCGCACAGCCCACCGCACGCTCCAGCCACCCGGCGTCGGACTGCCAGCGCGCCAACTGCTCGGCGCTCACCGCGCTCGAACCGGTCGCGAAGACATTCAGCAGCACCTTCGACACCAGCGCGGCACGCCGCACCTCCGCGGCCCGGTCACGGGAGGCGTCCGCAGCGTTCTCCGGCGTCATCAGCCCGTCGAACTCGGCGGCCAGCTCCGGATGGCGCTGTACGACCGAGTCGAGCGACGTCCCGGGGTCCAGCAGCGCGGACGGCAGGCCGATGTCCTCGACCACCCCCAGGCTCGCCGACTCCAGGGCGGGCTGCTCCTCACCGTCGAGGAGACGGGCCAGGAGCCGCCAGTACAGCACCTGACGGCGGTTCGCGTACGGGTCGGGCCCGGAAGAGGACAGGTCGGCCATGGGGCCGGGCGACTGCCCGGCGAGGTCCTCGGTCATTTCCGCAACAGCCTTCCGGCGCGCTCGCGCAGCACGGCGACGGCATCGGTGGCGGCCTTCTCCGCCCGGACACCGGCCTTGTCGGTGGTGCCGCCCGCCCACGCCCCGGCGTGCACGGCGACGGTCTTCTTCCGGACGGTCGTCTCGACCGCGAGCGGCTGGAGGAGGAACTCCCCGGCATCCCAGCGCAGCAGTCCGACACAGGCGTGGGAGGCGGCGACCGCCTCGGGCGTCAGCGGACCGGCGGCGGGTATCCGGTCGGTGTCCACGGGCAGGCGCTGCCCGGCGAGATCGAACGCGAGGCTGCCCTCCTCGCTGTGTGCGGCATACCCCTCCAGCAGCACCGGCACGGCGATCCGCACGGGATGCCGGTCCAGCGGAGCGACGCGGGCGGCCGTCGCGGCGGACAGCCTCACCCGCGCCGTGGCGAAGGGATCGGCCGGCTCACCCGCACGGGCCCGCTCGTCGTCCCAGACCAGATCCCCTTCGGCGGTCACCGGCATGGCGTCCAGCTCCATCGAGCGGCCCTCGCTCACCGCACCGAGCAACGACATCCGGGGACGCAGCAGCTGCCACAGTCCCGCCCCGACGACCGTGTCGGGCTTCGGCGCCGACACCCCGGCACGCACCAGAAAGGGCGCCCCCCGTCCGCCGGCTCGAACACGGCATGAACCTGGGCCTGAACGGCCGTCGCATGCTCCTGTACATCGACGCCGAGCGGCAGCAGCCGACCCGTCACCGACCCGTCGGGCCGCTCCCCGGCGGAGCCCGGCACCGTCAACAGCAGCGCGCGCGACCACAGATCGGCCCAGCGGCGCACCGGAACGCGCTCCAGGGTCGCCCCGGGGCAGGACGCGGCGAGCTCGGCGGCGAACCCGTCGAGCAGCGTCGCCCGGCGGCGCAGCACCGGATCGGGCAGCATCGCGGAGACCACCGGGGCGGCCCCCGCGACCAGCTCGTGGTCGATGCCCCGCCAGCCGCTGCGCGCGAGATCGCACAGCCAACTGCGGCCCGCCGCGAGGAGGTTCGCTCCCTGCTCCGGCCCGGCGACGGCCGGGGCCGACTTGCCGTCCGCGCCGGCCGGCGAGGACTCCTCCTCAGGAGCCGGCCTGCCGACCGCCTCGTCGATGCGCAGCGCCAACGCGTCGTGCACGGAACCGAGCAGCGCACCGCGCGCGGCGGCGAGCGCCACGAAGTGGTCCTCCGCGGCGGCCCCGCTCGCCGCCCGCTCGGCCGCCTCCGCGACCCGAGCGGCCAACGGCGTCCCGGCGACGGCCTCGGCTAGCCCGGCGACCGCTGCCGCCTGCGCGGCGCCCGGCCGCAGCAGACCGGCCACCAGCGCCCCGTCGAACGCGTCCACGGCGGCGAGCGCCTCGTCGAGCCCCAGAACCGGATCGGCCAGCAGATCGCCGCGCATCAGGCCACCGCCCGCGTCGGCGGGAACCACTGCATCTCCGGCAACGGTGAAGTGACCGGCGTCAGTTCGAGATAGGCGAGGTGCCGCAGGAACCGGCTGAACACCTGGGCGGCCGCCGAGGAGTCGTCCTTCACCGGCCGCGTCGCGGTCATGGCGGCGGTGAGGGACTGCGCGTCCGGCTCACCGTCCGGGGGCTCCACCGCGAGATAGCGGGCGACGCGCCCGGCACCGTACTGCAGGACCGCCTCGGTGACGAGCGCCTGGATGTGCTTGCAGAACATGCCGCGCGCACCGCCGCAGGGCCGGTTGTTGTTGGTGCTGCACGCGAACGCGTACGTCCGCGCCGCCACCGACGACACATACACCCGCCCGATGTCCGACCCACTGGAGACGACCCCCTGCAACCGCCCGTCGGCCAGTTCGACGAACGGCACCTTGGCCAGCTTCCGCGGGCGCGCGGGCGCCATCACCCGCGCGGTACTCGACTGCTCCCAGACCGACAACGCGCCAACTCCCATGCATGCGAAAGGGGACGTCCACGCCCTCTCGGCGGGACATCAACGAACTTAGTCCCGACCACTGACAACGCCTTCGATCATCCCGGGGCCGATGGTGCGGGTGAGCAGGTGCAGGGGCGCCGCCCGGATGCCCGCCGCCTCCGCCGCCTCCCAGTAGGCAAGCCCGGTGGCCGCGTCGACCGGACCGTGGACGAGCGGCACCGCGGAGCCCGAGGCGTGGAGCAAGGACTCCAGCCGGCAGGACGCGATCGCGTCCACCACCATCGGCTGCGCCAAGTAGCCGGCCACCGCGGCGGCCGGCAGCCCCTCGGTCACCTGCCGCTCGGCGGGCCCGGCCCTCAGCAGCCCGCCCCCGACGACCAGGACGTCCTTCGCCCGTTCCATCCGCCCGAAAGCGCGCGACGTGTCGAAGCAGTGCGGGAACGAGTCGTCGACCACCGTCGTCCCCGGTGCGAGAGCGTCGATGTCCAGGAGCGCGCCGCCCCCGCTGACCGCCGCGACGATCAGACGGGCCCCGTACACGGCGTCGGGCAGCCCCCCGTCCGACTCGACCACCTCCACGGCCTCGGCGAGGCCGCGTTCCAGAAGGCTGTCCGCCAGCTCCTTGAGACGCGGCCCGCTGCCCGGTACGTCGCAGAGCAGCAGCCGGGCGGGCGGCTCCTCGGCCAGCGTGAGCAGCAGCTCCAGCGAGGAGGAGCCGATCGAGCCGAGCCCCACGAACGCGACGGTGAGAGAGCCCAGTCGCTGCTCCGTCGCGTCGAGAGCGGCGTGCACGGTCCTGACGACGGACACGACGGTCGCCGCGTGACCGGTGGTGACGGCAGGGGCGGAGCCCTTCGCCCCGACGGCCCGCAGGACGTCGAAACCGTAGCCGGTGAGCGACGGGATCATTCCGGCCAGGGACACGGCCCGCGCCCCCAGGGACGAGGCGAGCTCCACCCCGCGCGCGGTGTGCCCGAGCAGGGCGTCGCCGGGGGCGAGTTCGTCCGCGAACAGCGGGACGCACACGAAGCCCGAACGGCCCAGCGGCGTACGCAGCGTTTCCAGGAGCCGCGGCCGCCCGTCGGGGAACAGCAGGCTCCGCAACTCCTCGCGCGGCAACGCGGCCTCCGGCAGACCCGCCAGCCGGGCGAGGTCGGTCGGGGACGGCAGATAGCCGATTAGCGCGGCGTCCACCGGCTCTTCCCGGCCGGTGAGGTCCGGCTCGCCGAGACGGCCGGGACGACCTGACCCGTCAAGCCGCCCGGGGCCGGTCCCGCGCGCGGTGGAGGCCGCATGCGCCAGACCGTCGCGCACCGCGTCCGCGAACGCGGCCAGCGCCTGAGAGGTGAACGCCGTGGCCGCCGCGCGCACGGTGACCCGCAGCCGCCCGTCCTCCGGACCCGCGGACAGGAACACGTCCGTACCGGCCGGAGGCGGCGTGTACACGCTGTCGCCGTCCTCCCGGGTGACCGTCAGGCCCGCTCCGCTCTCCGGGCCCAGGGCGGAGAAGTCCAGATAGGTGAAGAAGAACTGCGATGCCAGGGGCAGCCCGTTGGGCAGCGTCGGCACGGCCCCCTCGTACGCCCGAGCCTCGGCGGCCTCCGCGGCGAGACGCAGCAGATCGTCCTCGAACCCCGTGCCGTCCCGCCGTCCCGACGCCGGGCCCGCGGGCCGGAGCGGAACAGCCGTGGCGAAGGGGCCGAACACCCGGTGCACGTCGGGCAGGGCGTCGTCCCGGCCGCTCACCGCGAGACCGAGCACCAGATCCGCCCGGCCGGTTATGGCTGCGAGCGCCCGGTAGTAGGCGGTGAGCACGGGGGCGTAAAGGGTGGTTCCGCTGCGCGCTGCGAGCCCGCGCAGCGCTTCCACCTGGTCGGCGTCGACCGTGAACCCGTAGGTGTGGAAGAGCGGGTTCGCCGCGGCGCCCGGCCGGGCGCCGGTGTCCGGATGCGCGGAGAGTACGGGTGGCCGGTAGGGGGCGCTGAGCCGGGTCCACCGGCTGTCGTGGGACGGGGCCGTCGCGGGTACGGCGGGCTCGGCCGAGCGTTCCGCCAGGCGGACGGCGTGGTCGCGGAAGGTGCTGCGCAAGGGCGCCCGAGCCGGTACATCACCCTGGGACAGAGCGTCGTACGCGGTCATCAGCTCCCGTACCAGAAGCGCGGAGCTGTAGCCGTCGCCGATGATGTGGTGGGCGTGTGCCACCAGGACGTGTTCGGCGGGGGCGACGGTGAGCACCCGCAGGCGCAGCAGGGGCCAGGCCCAGGGTTCGAAACGGCGCGCCCGCTCAGCGCTGACGCGTTCCTCCACCTGGTCCGGGTCGGTGAGCGTCTCGAAGTCGACCGGCAGGCGCAGCGAGGACGGCAGCTCCTGCTGGACGGCCGGGCGCGCCCCTGCGGGGAAGACCGTGCGCAGCATCGGGTGGCGCCCGACGAGCGTGTCCACCGCGCCCTGGAAGCAGGCGGTGTCGAGGCGGCCGTACAGGCGGAACCGGGTGAGCCAGGACGAGGTCGTGCCCGGTGCGATGGCTTCGGCCAGCAGGAAACCCCGTTGCGTGGGGGTGACAGGGAAGGGCGTGGGGGCCCCGGCATCGGAGGGGGCACCAGCGGCGGTATCAACTGCGTTCTCGGAGGTTTCGGCCGCCGCGTCCACGGCGGCGGCGAGGGCCGCGAGCGTGCGGTTGCGGTAGATGACGGTCGGACGGGGGAGCGGTCCGCCCTGCTTCTCCAGCCGGGCGAACACCTCCAGGACGAGCAGGGAGTCACCGCCGAGGACGAAGAAGTCGTCCTCGCGGCGCACGTCGTCGGCCTGGAGCAGCGCGGACCAGATGGCGGCGAGCCGGGTCTCGGTCGGCGTGCGGGGCGCGGTACGGGGCGCTGCCGTACGGGACGGTGAACGGGGTGGCGCTTCTTTGAGAGCCGGCAGCGCACGCCGGTCGATCTTGCCCGTGCCCGTGAGCGGCATCGTGCCGACTCGGGTGATCCGGGACGGAATCATGTACGCGGGCAGTGACTCCGCGAGATAACGCCGCAGCTCCACGGCATCCGCTCGGGATGAACCGGAAGCTCCGGATGAAACGGAAGCTCCTGACGAACCGGGCCCGGGCGTCACGAAGGCGGAAAGGCGTCCGTTCTCGGCGAGAACGACGGCGTGCGTGACGTCGGGATGCGTCTGGAGCACCGCTTCGATCTCGCCCGGCTCGACCCGGTTGCCCCGGATCTTCACCTGGTCGTCCAGCCGCCCGAGGAACTCCAGGGTGCCGTCATCGGAGCACCGCACCCGGTCGCCGCTGCGGTACCAGCGCCGCCAGTGCCGAACGGTGAACGCGGCCTCGGTCAGGGCCGGTTCGCCGAGGTACCCCGGGGTCAGCCCGATTCCGGCGATGAGGAGCTCTCCGGGCTCGCCGGGCCGGACCGCCTCCCCGTCGGGACCGAGGACCTCCACCTCCGTACCCGACACCGGGCGGCCGATGGGCAGCCGCCGCACCTGGTCGTCGGGCCGGTCGCTGATGATGTGGCAGCTCGTGTTGATGGTGGCTTCGGTGGGGCCGTACAGATTGGCGATGCGCTGACCGTCGCCGAAGTGGTCGAACCAGCGGCGTACGTGCGCGGGTGACAGGGCCTCGCCGCCGACGTGGACCCACCGCAGCGCGGACAGGTCCGGCAGCGGTGCGCCGGCGCGGACGCGTGCCTCGGAGGCGCTGAGGAGCTGTTCCCAGAGTGTGGGGACGGAGCTCCAGACGGTGATCCGGTGGCGCTCGACGTGGGTCAGCAGCCGGTCGGGGTCGCGCAACAGGTCCCGGTCGACCGTGACCACGGTGGCGCCGACGAGCAGCGGGGCGAGGAGCTGGCGGACCGAGGCGTCGAAGCAGAGCGACGCGGTCTGGGCGAGCCGGTCGTGCTCGTCGTAGCCGAAGGTGTCGATCGCCCAGTCGAGGTAGTTCTCCATCGACCGGTGGGTGATGGGCACGGCCTTGGGCCGGCCGGTGGACCCGGAGGTGAAGATGACGTACGCGATGCCGTCTGCGTCTGCGTCGACCAGGGTGCCGGGCGCGGACGTCTCGTTCCCGTGCCGCGCGGAATTCCGCGAGTGCGGTGACGCCGGTACGTCGACGGGCACCACGGTCACGTCTCCGAGGGCTTCCCCGACCGCGCGGGTCGCGGCGTGGCAGAGCACCGCACGAGCTCCGGAGCGCGTGAGCTGGTCGGCCAGTCGCGCGGTCGGGTGCCCGGCGTCCAACGGAACCCAGCCCGCCCCGGCACGCAGGGTCGCGACGACGGCGACGACGGTGTCGGCGCCGGGTTCGGTGAGGAGCCCGACGAGGCTGCCCGGGGTGACGCCGTGGGAGAGGAGAGAGGTCGCGAGGGCCTGTGAGGCATGGTCGAGTTCGCCGTACGTCAGGGTGGCGGCGCCGGTGTCGACGGCGACGGCGTCCGGGGTGGCCCGGAACCGCTCGACCAGTCGGCGTACGAGCGTGGCGGACCCGGGGGCCGGGAGGGGCGCGGCGGCGGCCGTCGTGCGGGCGGTTGCGGCCAACTCGTCGTGGAATTCACGGTCCAGGCGGGCCACCGTCTCCGGGGCGAAGAGCCGGACGGGGAAGTTCCACGAGAACCGCAGGACCGTCTCGTCCTGCCAGCACAGCAGGCTCAGCCTGGTCGCGGCGGTGGCGGTGCCGGCGGCGGTCGGCCGCACACTCACCGGACACCGCTCGTCGAGGGCGGCGGGGAAGCGCGAGAAGCTGAAGCCGGCCGGGCTGACCGTCCGGGGGCCGGACCCGGCCGGGTCCGGCGGCAGCAGCCGTGCCAGGTCCAGGCCGGTGAGGCCGGCGTGCCGCTCGCTCTCCAGCCAGATGCCCGCCAGCCGTTCGGCCAGGGCTCCGACCGGCTCGTCCGGCTCCGTCGAGCACAGCAGGGGGAGGGTGTCGGCGAGCGGCCCCACGAGCCGGTCCAGGCCCGCGAGCCGGTCGTCCCGCCGGGCACGGGCGATGTTCACCGCGATCTCCCGCTGCCCGCTCCACCGGGCCAGACAGCGCACGTGCACGGCGAGCAGCAGATGGAACAGGCTCACTCCCTGATCGGCGGCCCGCTTCTCCAACGCGGCGGTCAGCGCCGGGGCGAGACTGCTCTGATGCGTAATCAGGGGGCCGAGGGAAGAGCGTGCGGATCACCGTCGTAGGGCAGGCGCAACGGCTCGCCACGGGAGGCGAGCCGGTCCGCCCAGTACCGCCGGTCGGCGGCGAACTCCTTCACGCCGTCCGGGGAGGAGCGCTGTTCGGCGCCGGCGGCCGCGTACCGCGCGAAGTCGGTGCCGAGCGCGGGCAGTGCCGGTGCGTCCCCGTGGGTGAAGGCGGTGTAGAGCGACCAGAGTTCCCCGGCGAGGACGTTGAGGCTGTATCCGTCACCGGCCGCGTGGTGGATCACCAGCACCAGATGGGACATCTCGGCGCTCTCCCGCGCGAGGACCGCCCGCAGGGGAGGCTCGGCGGAGAGGTCGAACGGCCGGTTGCAGAGGGCCGTTTCGAGCTCCTCGACACGACCGGACAGCTCGCGGACCTCGTACCAGGTGGACAGCGTGGAGGGCGGCGCGACGTACTGCACCGGTGACGCGGAACCGGTCCCGTCCGGGGTGCCGTCGGTGCCGGTGGTGTTCTCGATACGGATCCGCAGCATGGGGTGCCGGTCGGCGAGCGCGGAGAGTGCCCGGCCCAGGAGGCGGGCGTCCAGAGGCCCCCGGACGGTCTGGCGGACGTAACCGTGAGCCGGGACGTCCGGGTGGAGCCGGCTGCTGGTGTGCAGGGCCAGCTGGACGGGGGCGAGCGGGAAGGGGGATCCGTCGGGGACGGGGCCCGGCGTCCGCGCGTGGGCGGGGGAGACGACGGCGGCGGGTGTGCTGTCGAGGTGCGCGGCCAGTTCGGTGACGGTCCGGTACTCGAAGAAGAGAGTGGCGGGCAGGGCTGTGCCCAGCTCCCGTTCGAGCTGCCTGACGAGGTCGACCGCGGCGAGCGAGTCGAGGCCGAGAGCGAGGAACGGTTCGTCGTCCGGAACCTCGGTGGCGGGCCGTCGCAGCGCCGCGGCGAGGAGCCGACGCAGCAACGCTGAGGTGTTCGTGCCGGTGCCCTCGGCGGGCGCACGGCCCGAGGGCACCGATCCCGTGGCTTGTGCTTGCGTGGGCATGGGCATGGGCTCCGGGGTTTCCGGGTCCACGGGCGGCGAGGGCGGTGTCAGGTCGGCGAGCAGCAGCTGTGCCGCGTCGATGTCGCACGCCGTGCGGAGCGCCGCCAGCGCGGGCGCGAGAGCAACGGGCCGCCCTCCGGTGTTCCGTACGGAGGTGGAGCCCACTCCCGTCCCGGTTCCGAGCGCCGCCGCCATGCCCGTACCGGCCAGGGCGGCGAAGTTCACGGACTGCCAGGGCCTGCCCGCGTGCCGTTCCGACGCGGCGAACGCGTCGAGGAAGGCGTTGGCGCCGGCATAGTCGCCCAGTGCGCCCGCCAGTCCGGGCAGCACGGCGCTCACGGAGGAGAAGGCGACGCGGACCGCCGGGTCGAGCCCGTGCCGGCGCAGGGCCAGCGAGAGGAGCAGGGTGCCACGGGCCTTGGCGGCCAGGGCGTCCGCCGTTTCCTCCGCGCGCCTGTCGCGCAGGGTGCCGGGGCGTACGACGCCCGCGGCGTGGAAGAGGGCGTCGAGGCGGGGCAGTTCGGCGAGGAGCGCGTCGACATCCCGCTCCACCGAGACGTCGGCCGCGCGGTAGTGGACGGTGGCGCCCAGCGTACGGAGTTCGTCGGCCAACCCCTCGGGCAGCGCGGGGGAGCGCCCGGTCAGAATGAGGGTGGGCCGGCCCCGGCCCGCGAGGTCCCGGGCGAGTGCGGCGCCGATCCCGCCGCCGCCCCCGGTGATGAGGAAGGTGCCGTCGGGCGGCAGTGGTGACCGCGTCGTCCCGGCCGGTGCCGAGGCGTCTGCCCCCGGCGGTGCGAAACGGCGGGTGAGCCGTCGTCCCGCGCGCCAGGCGACGACGGTCGTGCCGCCCGGGGTACCACCGGACTCCAGTTCGGCCAGCACTGCCCTCAGACGCTGGGACGGGGTGTCCAGCGAGCAGAGATCGAGGGCGGTCGCCGCAGCACGCGGAGTCTCCTGCGGCAGCGCCAGCAGAAGTCCGCCGAGGACGGCATGGGCGGGCCGTGGCCTTTCCCGTGCGGTGCCCGTGGCATGGACATCCTCGGTCACCACCAGGAGCCGGTCGGCGTGCGATTCGTCGAACCGTGCGAGGGCCACGCCGAAGGCGGCCGTCGCGGCGTCGTGGACCCGGCCGAGCGCCTGGCCGGTGTCCTGGACGGGAGCAGGCCCGGCCACCAGGACCACGGCATCCGGCCGCCCGTCGTCACCCGCTTCGTACCGGCGTACACCTGCGGCGGAGAGCTGTGAGGCGAGCCGGTCGACGGACGTGGGATCGGGTCCGGTCAGCAGCACCGAACGCACGGACCCCGCGGCGTCCGCCGGCTTCGCCGTCTTTCCCGGCAGGGCGTCGTCCTCCCACAGAACCCGGTGCAGGAGCGGACGCGCGGGCGGATCGGCCCAGAAGCGGCGGCGCTGGAACGGGTAGGTGGGCAGGGGAGTGCGCTGGTGGCCCGCGTCGAGCGCGGTCCGGTCCAGCGGCATGCCGAGCGACCAGAGCCGGCCGACGGTCGCGAGAAGTTCTCCGCGCCCGCGGTGCCGGTCAGCGGGCAACGGTGCGTCCTCCCCCGGTCGGCGGAACACCCGGGCAAGGCGCTCATCACCGTGACTCCGCCCCCGGACTCACCGGGCGCGTACGCCTCCGTCGCCGCGCGGACCGAACCCGACAACACCGCGCCGTGGCCGACCTCCACGAAGGTGTCGTACCCCTCCCGGGCCAGACGTTCCACGGTCGCCCCGAACAGCACCGGGCGCTCGGCGTGGTCGCGCAGATACTGCGGATCGAGGACCGGCTGCCACGCCCCGGTGACCGTGCTCATCAGGGGCACGGACGGGGCCTTCGGGTCCAACGCACTCGCCGCGTCAACGAGTTGCTCGGCCACCGGCCGCATCAGGGGTGAGTGGAAGGCACGCGAGACCCGCAGACGGCGCGTGGGGACCCCCTGGGCGTCGAGGGCGAGGGCGGCGCGTTCCACCGCCGAGACGGTGCCGGACAGGACCTGAAGTCCGGGACCGTTGTACGCGGCCACGGTGAGGCTCCCGCCGGACCCCGCCACCGCCGCCGCCACGGCCTCCTCACCCCCGCGAACGGCGAGCATGGCACCGGGGTCGGTGAACGCGCCCATGAGACGGCCGCGTTCGGCCGCGAACCGTACCGCCTCCCGGAGCGTCAGGGCCCCGCCGACAACGGCTGCGGTGATCTCCCCGACACTGTGCCCGGCTACCGCTTCGGGCTCCGCACCCCAGGTACGGAGCTGGCGGGCCAGCGCCACCCCGGAGGCGACGAGGAGCGGCTGGGCCACCTCGGTCATGGCCTGCGCGGCAGGATCCACTTCCGGGTCCAGCCCCCACTCCAGCAGGGGCCGCCCGCAGACAGGGCCGAGGAGCGCGGACGCCTCGTCGAACGTGTCCCGGAACACCGACGCCGTCCGGTACAGCGCCCCGTCCTGGCCGGGGGACTGGGCGCCCTGTCCGGGAAACAGGAAGACGACGCGAGGCCGGGACCGGACTACACTCGCGCCGGGCACACCAGGTCGGCCGGTCTCGGCATGCCGGCTCACTCCACCTGTCCCAGCGCGCCCGGCCGCGCCGCCTGCCCCGGCGTGCCCGCCCGCTCCGGTCCCGGCGGCGATGGCGGCGAGCCGATCCCGGAGATCACCGTCGGCGATGAGGGCGAGCCGGTGGGGCCCTTCGTCCCAGGCGGTGCTCGCGGTCCGGCAGACATCGCCCTCGCGCAGTCCCGGACGACTCTCCACATGCGCGGCGAGCCGGTTCACCGCGTCCCGGAGAGCACCCGCACTCCGGGCCGACAGGGTCAGCAGATGAGGTCCCTCGACAGGGACTTCCCGTGCCGCACCCGGCGACGACGAGGCAGCCCCGGCCGACGACGGCGAGGCCGGAGCCTGTTCGAGAACGGCGTGGGCGTTGGTGCCGCCGAAGCCGAACGCGTTGATCCCCGCGACGAGGGGCCCGGCGGACGTCCAGTCACGAGCCTCGGCGACCACCGAGAAGCCCGCGGGGGCCAGACCCGGCGCGGGCGGGGTGTGGTGCAATGACGGCGGCAGGCGGCGGTGGCCCAGAGCCAGCACGACCTTCACCAGCGCGGGCAGCGCGGCGGCATTGAGCAGATGCCCGATGTTCGTCTTCACCGAACCGAGCAACCGCGGTGCGCCGTCCGGTCGTTCGGGAAACGCGTGGGCCAGCGAGCGCAGCTCGATCGGGTCGCCGACGGCTGTGCCCGTCCCGTGGGCCTCCACATAGGTCACCGATGCGGGATCGACGCCCGCCGCCTCGTACGCCCGGGTGATGACCTCGCGCTGCCGCAGCGGATTGGGTGCCATGAGGCTCATCGACCGGCCGTCGTTGTTCACGGCCGTCCCCCGGACCACCGCGAGAACCTCGTCGTCCGCGAGCCGGGCCGCGTCGAGGCGGGTCAGGACGATCGCCGCCCCGCCCTCACCCGGGACGAAGCCGTCCGCGTCGGCGCTGAAGGCGCGGCTGCGCCCGGTGGGGGACAGGGCCTGCGCCGCTTCCAGGAGCCGGTGCGGGGTCGAGGTGAGGTGGAGGTTGACCCCGCCGACGACGGCCAGGTCGCACTCGCCGTCGAGCAGGCTGCGCCGCGCCAGATGCAGGGCCACCAGACCCGACGAACAGGCGGTGTCCACGGCGAGGGCGGGACCGTCGAGGTCGAGGCTCTGCGAGACCCGGGCGGCTGTCAGGGCGGGCAGATTGCCGGTGAGCGCCGTCGGCAGCGGAGAGCCGTCGGCCGAAGCCCGGTCCAGGACCTCGCGGTAGCCGCTCTCCCCGACGGCGGCGAACACACCGACCCGGCGACCGCGCCGACGCGGCCCCGCGTATCCGGAGCGTTCGAGCGCCTCGTGCGCGAGTTCAAGGAAGAGCCGCGCCTGCGGGTCCATCGCGCGCGCTTCCTCCTCGCCGATACCGAAGCAGTCGGCGTCGAAGGCGGCCGGATCCTTCAGGAGCCCCGCCCGGCGCTCCCGGGGCCCGGCTTGACGGTCGCGGGTTTCGTCCTGCCAACGGCCGTGCGGTACGGGAGTGATGGCGTCGTGCCCGTCGATGAGCAGGTCCCAGAAGTCCTCGGGGGTGTCGGCGCCGGGGAACCGGCACGCCATCCCGATGACGGCTGCGACGGCTTCCCCTCTTCTCCGGTCCTTCCCGTCCCGGGAGCGGACACGGACGGACCGGGCGCCACCGTCAGAAGGTGACCGGCGAGAGCGGCCACCGTGCCGTGGTCGCGGATGACCGCCGGCGGCAGCGTCACCCCGAAGGCGTCCTCCAGCGCCACCAGGACCTCCATCGCCTTGAGCGACGTCCCCCCGAGGCTCCCGAACGGCTCATGCGCTCCGATCGACTCGGCGGGCCGCTCCAGCACGCGGGCCCACACCTCCCGGACGGCCTCGACGGTCCGGGCCCGCGACCGCGGCACGCCGGCCCCCGGGACGTCCGCGCGGGGCGCGTCCGCCAGGGGCTCCGTCGCCGGCCGTCCCGTCGCGAACGCATCGGGCCCGAACGCATCCGCCCCGAAGACGCGGGCCTCGAACCCGCCCGCCTCGAATCGCTCCCGCAACCGTCGCCGCTGCAGCTTGCCACTCGTCGTACGGGGGAACGCCCCCGGCGGCAGGGCCAACACCCGTACGTCGTCATGGAGCAGTGCCTCGCGCACCCGCGCCGCGACGCGTTCGAGGACGTCTGCCGCCTCGCGGGGAGGCCGTGCCCAGGGGACGAAGACCACGACGCGCTCCGCCCCGGTGGCCGGATCGGTCGAACCGACCACCGCCGGGGCGCCGGGCGGCAGCCCGCGTGTCGCGGCCGCCACCTCTTCGAGGTCCGTGGCGTGGAAGGTGCGGCCGTTGAGGAACAGCACGTCCTTGTGCCGGCCGGTGACGCACAGCCGCCCGTCGCGCAGGAACCCGAGGTCACCGGTGCGCAGCCACCCCTCGGTGAACGTCTGCGCGCTCACGCCGGGAAGTCCGTGGTAGCCACGGGCCAGTTGGGGACCGCGCACCAGGATGTGCCCGATCCGCCGGTCCCCGAGGACACCGCCGCGGTCATCGACGATACGCACGGCGCAGCCGCCCACCGGCCGCCCGACGTCCATCAACTCGACCGCGCTCTCGCCCGGTTCGGTGTCCACGGCCACGCCGTCGCCCAGCGACGCCCGGTCCAGGACCAGCGGCTCGGCCACTTCGCCCGGCGGCGGGAAGGTCACCGCGAGCGTCGCCTCCGCCAGACCGTAGACGGGCTGTGCCGCCGCCGGGTCCAGCCCCGCGGGCCGCGTCTTGACGGCGAAGGCACGCCACACCGCGGGCGCGATCGGCTCCGCCCCGACCAGGAGCAGCCGCACGGCCGAGAGGTCCAGCCGGGCCAGGACGTCGTCGGGGACGCGGCGTACGGCCAGCGCCAGCGCGAAGTTGGCCGCGGAGAGCACCGTGGCCCGGTGCCGGGCCGCCACCTCGAACCACAGGCGGGGCCGCTTGGCGAACGACAGCGGACCGATCTTGACCTGCCGGGCCCGGGCGGCCAGCGGAGCGAGATGCGTACCGATGAGCCCCATGTCGTGGAAGTACGGCATCCAGCTGACCACCACGTCGTCGGCGCTCAACGCCGAGGCGGCCCGTATCTGCTCCAGATTGGCCAGCACCGCACGATGCGTCACCTCCACCCCCTTGGGCGCACCGGTGCTTCCCGAGGAGAACTGCAGGAACGCGACGTCGTCGCGCCCGCCGGGTGCGGGTTCCCGGAGCGCCGGCCCCGCGCGCAGGGCATCGAGGGTCAGGGCGCGCGCGCCGTCGGCAAGCTCGTCGACCAGCGGCGCGGTCGAGGCGTCCACGACGAGGGGCGGCCGCCCCAGGTGCTCCCAGACCGGCCGGACCCGACGGGCGTCGGGGGCCAGCGGAACGGGCACCAGACCGGCCGCCACCGCCCCCCAGAACATGGGCTGGAAGTCCTCGCTGCGATCGGCGAGCAACGGCACACAGGTCCCGGGGGCGACCCCCGCCTCCCGGAAGCCGCCGGCCACCCGCAGGGAATCCTCCAGAAGCTCGCGCAGCGTGACCGTCAGCTCGCTTCCGTCGCCACGGACATGCACGACGGTCTGCCCGGGGGCTTCACGGACCGCGTCCAGCAGTACATCCAGCAGTGTCATGTGGTGCTCCACCGGTCGATCGATCCGTTCCGCACGAGTTCTCCGGAGTTCCCGGACGTTCTCCGAAGAATGATCTTAAAAACGTGCGGGCCGGTGGGAATCAACCGCCGGGAGGAGACCGCGTGCACCCTGGGAGTGACATGGACGACTTCGGCTCCGGGCCGTGCGCGGGGCCGCTAGCGTGATCGCCGTGAAGGTGGGCACGGAAGAGACACGGCTGATCGTCCTGCGCGGCAACAGCGCTTCGGGGAAGTCGACCGTCGCCGCCGCTCTCCGCCACAGGTTCGGCCGTGGGCTGGCCGTGGTCGGGCAGGACAACCTCCGCCGCACCGTGCTGCGCGAACGCGACCGGCCGGGGGCGGCGAACATCGGCCTGATCGAGCTGACGGCCCGCTACGCCCTGGACGCGGGCTACCACGTGGTGGTCGAAGGGATCCTCTACGCCGACCACTATGGCGACATGCTCGCCCGGCTGCGCGCCGACCACCGGGGCCCGACCCACGGGTACTACCTGGACGTCCCGTTCGCCGAGACCGTGGCGCGGCACGCCACCAAACCCATCGCCGACGAGGTCGACGAGAACCAACTGCGGGACTGGTACCGCCCTCGCGATGTTCTGCCCGGCGGCCGGGAGACCGTGATCGGCCCCGACAGCATCCTGGACCGGACCGTCGACCGCATCATGCTCGACACTGGCCTGACCGGACTGCCGCCCGTCGACCGCTGACGCACCGGGCGGCCCAGCGGCCTTGCTGCCCCGCGGACGAAAGGACGAAAGGACGAAAGAGGGAGCGACCTGCCCGGCCGGTCAGGAACCGGCCGGGCAGGGGCGTACACCGGTGCGCGCTCGCCTAGGCGCCCTTCGGCGCCGCCTGCTGCACGACCTCGAAGGACCACACCGTGGACCCGCTCGCCGCGGGCTTGGGGCGCTCGCCGCCGGAGGCGTCGCCGCCCTGGTGGGCAGCCTTCATCGGACCCTCCATCCACGCCTGGAAGGAGGCCTCGTCACGCCAGCGCGTGTAGACGAGGTAGTCGTCCGTGCCCTCGACGGGCCGGAGCAGCTCGAACCATTCGAATCCGTCGGAGCTCTCCACGGCATGGGCACGGGACGCGAAGCGCTTCTCCAGCGTCTCGCGCTGCTCCTGGGGGACGGTCAGCACATTGATCTTGACTACGCTCATGGCTCCATCCTGCCGTACGAGGTCCGCACCCCGTCGCTTCAGGGGGAGGGAAGAGCCGGCGCCGGTCTCCCGTTCCCGCTCCCGGCGGCCGAGGGCAGGTTCGTCACCGATCTCGTGGCAGGGGCCGACCGGCGGTCGGCGGAAGCGACCGCCGCCAACCCGTCGCTCCCGCCGACGGTGATGGCGGAACTTCTGCCTCCGCTGCCCGTACGCGCGGAGAGCCCGGGCAGGGATGCCGAACCCGCCCCCCTGCCCTCCCCGAAGCCGGGACCGGCGCACGCGCTAGGCTGCGGACTCGCCACGGGGGAAGTCCGGTCGAAATCCGGCGCTGACCCGCAACGGTAGACGGACCCCCGGTCCGTGAGCCCGATCACCCGCGGCACAGAAGGCTCCTGACCATTCGCCGTGGACTGCGAAACGGGCGCTGCGCGGGACGGCCGCCGTCCGGGGCCGCTCCTCCTTGCGCGACGCACGGCCCGAGGCGAAAGCGACCGGCCGTGGCCACGTCTGACGACCGCATATCCGCCAAGCCGCCGAGTCCGGCGCGCGCCGGCTCCGGACCGGCCCCGCCCCGCCGCGTCCCCCTGCCGCTCCTCCTGACCGGCCTGGGCCTCGCCCTTCCCCTCTCGCTCGTCTGCGGGGCGGCACTCGGGGCCTCGGGGCTCTCCTGGGCCGAGGTGACGCGCTACCTGTGGGCGGGGCTCACCGGCGCAGCCATCGGCTCCGACGAGGTCCCGGCCTACACCATCGTCTGGGAACTGCGCCTGCCACGAGCGGTTCTGGCCGCTGTCGTGGGCGCCGGTCTGTCGGCCATCGGCGTCGCCGTCCAGGCCATGGTGCGCAACGCCCTCGCCGATCCGTTCGTGCTCGGCATCTCCTCGGGCGCGGCGGTCGGCGCCAACGCCGTCCTCATCTTCGGGGCCCTCGGCGCACTGGGCATCTGGGCGCTGTCCACAGCGGCGTTCGCCTCCGCGCTCCTCGCGATGCTGCTCGTGTACGCGGTCGCCCGCACCGAACGCGGTCTCACCCCGCTCCGACTCGTACTGACGGGGACCGCGATGTACTACGGCTTCTCGGCCGTCACCACGTTCATGGTGTTCGCGGCCGAGCGCGGGGAGGCGGCCCGCTCCGCCATGATGTGGCTGCTCGGCAGCCTGAGCGGCGCCAACTGGGCCGCTGTGCCGATCGCCGCCGGCGCGGTGCTGGCCGGCCTCGCGCACCTCGGCTGGTCGGCGCGGCGTCTGAACGCCCTCGCCATGGGCGACGAGACCGCCGCCGCGCTCGGCGTCGACCCCGGCAGACTGCGCAAGGAACTCTTCCTCGTCTCCGCAGCCGTCACCGGGGCCGTGGTCGCGGTCAGCGGGGCGATCGGCTTCGTCGGCCTGATGGTCCCGCACGCCACCCGGATGCTGGTCGGCGCTGACCACCGGCGGCTCCTGGCCGTCGCCCCCTCGCGGGAGCCGTCCTGCTGATCTGGGTCGACATCCTCTCGCGCGTGGTCCTCGCCCCGGCCGAACTGCCCGTGGGCGTCCTCACCGCGGTCATCGGCGTTCCCTGCTTCATCCTCCTCATGCGCCGGCGCGCCTACTCCTTCGGGGGCATCTGATGCGGATCGACATCGACGCGCTCACCGTCGAGATCGCCGGCGCACGCCTGGTGGACCAGGTCACCCTGGGCGCGGCCGACGGGGAGCTCGTCGGCCTGGTCGGCCCCAACGGCAGCGGGAAATCCACCCTGCTGCGCTGCGTCTACCGCGCTCTGCGCCCCTCCGCCGGCGCCGTCAGGATCGGTGGCGAGGACCTACACGCCCTCTCCACCCGGGAAGGCGCCCGACGCCTGGCCGCACTTCCGCAGGACGCGGTCGCCGAATTCGACTTCACCGTCGCCGAGATCGTCGCCATGGGCCGCCTGCCGCACCAGGGGCCGATGGCCCGCACGACCGACGAGGACCGCCACCGCTGCGACGAGGCGCTGGCAGGCGTCGGGGCGGGACACCTGGCCGAACGCGGCTTCCTCACCCTCTCCGGCGGCGAGCGGCAGCGCGTCCTGATCGCCCGCGCCCTCGCCCAGCAGCCCCGGGTCCTGGTGCTCGACGAGCCCACCAACCACCTGGACATCGCCCACCAGTTGGAAGTCCTCGCCCTGGTCCGCGACAGCGGCCTGACGGTGCTGACCGCCCTGCACGACCTGAACCTCGCCGCCCTGCACTGCGATGTCGTCCACGTCATCGACAGCGGCCGGATCATCGCCTCAGGACCGCCCCACGACGTCCTGACCACCGAACTGCTGGCCGACGTCTTCGGCGTACGGGCACACAGGGTCACCCACCCCGAAACCGGCGCGCTGCAACTGCTCTTCGACCTTCCCCCGGCCCGTCCCACCTCCTGAAGGAGACCCGCCCCCATGCCCCACCCCCTGCGCCCCGCGGCCCTCGTCCTCGCCGCCGCCCTGGCCCTCACCGGCTGCGGAGCGGACGTGACACCGGAAGCCGACGGGAAGGACGGCTCCGCACAGGCCGACCGCCACTACCCGGTGACCGTGGAGAACTGCGGTGAGAAGAAGCGCTACGACAAGGCCCCGCAGCGCGTCGTGACCAACGACGTCGGCATCACCGAGATCATGTTCGCCCTCGGCCTCGAGGACCACATGGCCGGATACGTGATGCCCGACGACAAGGGCGACATGACGTCCGTCCCCTGGAGGGACGGCTACAAGAAGACCAAGTGGCTCTCCAAGGAGCGCATCAACAAGGAACTCGTCCTCGACGCCCGGGCCGACCTGGTCTTCGCCGGCTGGAACTACGGATTCAACGAGGGCGAGGGCTTCACCCCCGCCGAACTGAAGCGCGTGGGCATCGGCTCCTACCTGCTCAGCGAGTCGTGCCGGAACGGGCAGGGCAAGGCCCGCGGCGTCATGCCCCCGCTCGAAGCGCTCTACACCGACCTGCGGAACCTCGGGAAGATCTTCGACGTGGAGGACCGGGCGGACACCCTCATCACGTCCTTCCGAAAGGAGGTCGCCGACGCGCGCTCCCAGGCGGCGAGGGGCGACGACCGCCTCCGCGTCTTCCTGTACGACGACGGGAAGGACAAGCCGCTGACCTCGGGCGCGTACGCCGGACCGCACGACATCATCACCAAGGCCGGCGGCGACCACGTCATGAAGGACCTCAAGGACAGCTGGACCACGGTGGGCTGGGAGACGGTCGTCGACCGCGACCCCGAGGTCATCGTCATCAACAACTACGGCGACACCGGCGCGGACGAGAAGCGGAAGTTCCTGAAGTCCTACCAGCCCCTCGCCGGCGTATCGGCGATCAAGAACGACCGGATCGTCGTCCTCGACTACGTGGACCTCGTCGAGAGCCCGCGCAACCCGGCGGCCATCAGCTCGCTCGCCGAGGACCTGAGGAAGTTCGCACGGTAGGGATCAACGCGTGCGTACGCCGGTGGGGACCATCGCGTGGGTACGCCGAGCGGGCCCGGCACCGGAGATGTTCCCCGGTGCCGGGCCCGCGGTACTCCCCGTCCGGGTCAGCCGTTGAACGTGTCCGGGTCGGGCCCGGTGCGCTCGTCACGGTTGAGGGCGGCGATCTCGCCGACGTCCCCTTCGGTGAGCTCGAAGTCGAAGAGCGCGAAGTTGTCCTGGATCCGCTTCAGCGTGACGGACTTGGGGAACACGATGTCCCCGCGCTGCAGATGCCAGCGCAGTACCACCTGCGCGGGGGTCCTGCCCACCCGCTCGGCGATCCGCGCGATCGTCGGATCGGAGAGCACCTTGCCTTGGGCGATGGGCGACCACGCCTCCGTGGCGATGTCGTGCTCCGCCCCGAAGGCCCGCAGGGGCTCCTGCGTGAGGTACGGATGCACCTCGATCTGGTTGACGGCGGGCACCACCGTGCTGTTGTCCAGCAGCCGGCGCAGATGGTTCTCCTGGAAGTTGGAGACCCCGATCGCCTTGGCGCGCCCGGACCGGTAGATCTCCTCCAGGGCCTTCCACGTCTCCACGAAGTCACCCGAACCGCCCGGCAGGGGCCAGTGGATGAGGAAGAGGTCCAGGTAGTCGAAGCCCAGCTCCTCCAGGGAACGGTCGAACGCCCGAAGGGCCTCGTCGGGTGCGTGCGCCCCGTTGTTCAGCTTGCTCGTGACGAAGACGTCGGCTCGGTCGAGCCCGGACTCCCGGACCGCCTGGCCGACCTCCTTCTCGTTGCCGTACATCTGCGCCGTGTCGATGTGCCGGTAGCCGGTCTCCAGAGCGGCGACGGTGGTCTCGCAGGTCTCGTCCGGCGGGATCTGGAAGGTCCCGAAGCCGAGCTGGGGAATCGCCACACCGTTGTTGAGGGTGATGGACGGTACTGAAGGCACGGTTGCTCCTTGCTCTGTCGACGGCCTCGGAAGGCGGTGTGAGGGACGGATGCGATGAGGCGGGGAAGCCGCCTCTCAGTGGGGTACCCGACTGCCCGAGCAGAAAACTGCCCATAAGCATCTATATCGGTAATATTGCGCATGCGCAGAGTGACGAGAGGGGCGGGTGAGGCGTGTCTCGCCTGCTACGCGGGCTCTGCTGTCGCGTCGGCGGCACGGGCGGGGACGTGAACACCCAGCCGGCCCGCCGCGGCGGTGAGAGCCGCTCCCAGCGGAAGGGCGATACGGGTCACGGCGTGCCGGTCGCCCCGGGTCGCGTCCCGGTTGACGATCAGCACCGGCGTGCCGGCATCGGCGGCCTGGCGGACGAAGCGGAGCCCCGACATCACGGTCAGTGAGGAGCCCAGGACCAGCAGGGTGCGCGCCTCGCGGACCAGCGTGCGGCAGTGCTCGACCCGCTGCGGGGGTACGGCCTCGCCGAAGAACACCACGTCCGGTTTGAGGACGCCCCCGCACGCGGCACAGGGCACCACGCGGAAGTCCCCGACCTGCTCGTCCGTGAGGTCCGCGTCGCCGTCCGGGTTCAGCGAGGAGGCCACCGGCGCGAAGCCCTCGTTGGCCGCCTCCAGCCGGTGCGCCAGTTCGCGGCGCGGGCTGAAGGCGCCGCAGGAGAGGCAGACGACCCGGTCCAGACGTCCGTGCAGGTCCACGACCGCTTCACTGCCCGCGGCCTGGTGCAGCCCGTCGACGTTCTGGGTGATGACCCCTGAGAGCAGGCCCTGCCGCCCGAACGCGGCCACGGCCCGGTGCCCGGCGTTGGGCCGGGCGCGGCCGAACGTACGCCAGCCGAGATGGCTGCGCGCCCAGTAGCGCCGACGGGCCCCGGCATCGGCGGTGAAGTCCTGGTAGGTCATGGGGGTGTGGCGGCTCAGGCTCCCGCCCTCGCCCCGGTAGTCGGGGATGCCCGACTCCGTCGAGATGCCCGCTCCGCTCAGGATCAGGACACCGCCATCGCGCAGCGCCTCGGCGACCGGCTCCAGGTCCGTCGTGCCCGGCGGCACCTCCTCGGCGGAGGTCCAGCTCAGGGTGGGTCGCATGCGCATGCCCTCCAGGGTACGGAAACGGCCCCGGCGTCGTCGGTCTCGCGCCACCACGGGGCAGGGTCGGTTTCCGGCCTGATTTCCTGACAGGGGCATGACCAAGGTGCGATCGCGGCATACGTCCTGCGGCCCGGGAGGAACGGCAACCGGCCATCGAGGCCGCCCGGTTCCCCGTGAACCGGCCGTTTCTCCCACTCGCCCGGCTCCGCGCGGAGCCGAGCCCCCCATGAGTGAAGGGACGAACAATGCTGGATTCCAGATGGTTCAAGGCGGCCGGTGTCGCCGTGGCGCTCACCCTGGCCTCGGCCACGGCGGCGCACGCCGCTCCCGCGCCGGACCCGGCCGCGGAGAGCACGGCAGCCGTCGTGACGCTCCGCTACGACGACAGCCGGGCCGCCGGCTGGGAGGCGGCGATCGCCGCAGGGGTCGCCTCCTGGAACGGACACGTCGGCAACGTCAGGCTCGTCGAGGCCGCACCCGGCACGCGCGCCGAGATACAGATCGTGGCCACCAGCGGCTGGCCGCAGGCCACGCTCGGCCCGGTCCGCCCCGGCGGCCAGGCCCGGGTGGAGCTGGGCAGCCAGGCGGTCACCCAGGGCCACGACAAGACCCGTATCGCCGCCCATGAACTCGGCCACAGCCTGGGCCTGCCGGACACCAAGCCCGGCCCCTGCTCGCAGCTGATGTCCGGCTCCAGCGCCGGTACGAGCTGCACGAACGCGGTTCCGAACGCGGCCGAGCGGTCCCGTGTGGAGTCCGCCTACGCGGGGGTCTCGCCTCCCTCGTCCCGGCCGACGGTCGCATCCTGGTGGACGCCCCGTAACCGACCGCACGGCGAAAGGCGGGGAGCCGGGCTCGTATCGAACCGGCTCCCCGCCGACCGGCAGCGGAGCGTTCGGCTCCCCGTCGACCGGCTGACGAGGCGCGCGGCGGGGAACCGGCCGGTGGCCGGGCGCTCGGAATCACCGTTCCCGCGGAGCGAAGGGCCCACCGCGGCCGAAGGCGTGCCGGGCGAAGCGTTCGGCGATACGCCGGTGGGTGGCGGGATCCGGGTGCAGATCGTCGGGCAACGGGAGCTCGGCGTGATCATCTGCCCCGTAGAGGTCCAGCCCGTCGAGGTGGTGCAGATGAGGGTCGGTGGCCGCGCGCTCCCCGACGATCCGGGCCAGCTCGTCCCGGATGACGGTCAGAGTGAGCTTCCCCGCGGCGACCTCCGCCGGATCGCCGGTGGCCCTGAACCCGACCCGCCCCTCGCTCATCGCGGTGAAGTCCGGGGCGAGAGGCCCCGGGGTGTTCTCGTGGATGGGGCAGAGAATCGGCGAGATCACCAGCAGCGGCGCGCTGGGGTGCCCGTCGCGCAGGGTGTCGAGGAAGCCGTGGACGGCCGGGCCGAACGCGCGCAGCCGCATCAGGTCGGCGTTGACGATGTTGATGCCGATCTTGACGCTGAGCAGGTCGGCCGGGGTGTCGCGCATGGCGCGGGCGGTGAAGGGGTCGAGCAGGGCGCCGCCGCCGAACCCCATGTTGATCAGTTCGGCGCCGCCGGAGGCCGCGGCCAGGGCCGGCCAGGTGCCGGTCGGGGTGGTGGCGTTGGAGCCGTGGCTGATGGAACTGCCGTGGTGCAGCCAGACCGGTCGGCCGTTCGGCCGGGGGCTGCGGACCGGAGCGTCGGTGCGCAGAGCGACCAGGAGCGTCGTCTCGTCGTGGGGCAGCCAGATCTCGATGTCCTTCTCGCCGTCCGGCAGGTCGGTGAACCGGAGCGTCTCGATCGGCCCCGGCCGGGTCCGAGCCGTCCCCGTGGCCATGTCGATGGTGAGCGTGTCGCCGTCGCGGGCGCCGGCCCGGCCCGCGAGGCGGCCGTCCACGAGGAGTTCGTACACACCGTCGGGGCGCGGGGGCGCTCCGACGTAGACGCGCTTGGTGGCGACCACGTCCACTTCGACGGCGGTGGCCCGGGTACGGAACGCCAGCCGGGCCCCCGAGGGCTGCGACTCGGCCATCGCCAGCTGGCCGTCGGTGATCTGCCGCCGCGCCTGGGCGGGCAGCCGGTGCGGCAGCACTCCGCGCTCGGTCTGCTCCAGGTCGAGCGCGCCGCGCAGGATGTCGGCGCTGATGGGGGTCGTCGTCCAGTCGTGCCGGGTGGTCATGTTCTCGGTCTCTTCGTTCGTCGCGAGGGGAGGGGGCGTCCGGGTCAGGAAGAAGCGGGCCAGCGGCGCAGCAGGGAGTCGAGCGCGTCGAGGATCTCCGCCCAGCTCTCCTCGGAGGAGGGGGCGCTGTGGCTGAAACTGCCCGCCATCTCCAGCTCCACGTAGCCGTTGAAAACACTGCCCAGGAGCCGCACCGCGTGTGTCTCCTGAAGCTCGGGCAGGTCGTAGCCGCGCAGGAGCGCCCGTGTCATCCGGGAGTGGCGCGGGCCCGCGCTCGCGGCCGCCGTGGCCGCGTCGAGGCGGAACCGGGCGGCGGCGAAGCGGCCCGGGTGCTGGAACGCGTAGTCACGGTAGGCGTTGGCGAAGGCGCCGAGCGCGTCCCTGCCCGCCCGTCCCGCGATGGCCGCCGACGCCTGGTCGGCGAGTTCCTCCAGGGCCAGCAGGGCGATCCTGGTCTTGAGGTCATGGGCGTTCTTGACATGCGAATACAGGCTCGCGGTCCTGATGCCCAGCTTCCGGGCGAGCTCCGACGGGGTCACCTGCTCGAAGCCGATCTCGTCCGCCAGTTCCGCGCCTGCCCGCACCACGCGCTCCGCGGCCAGTCCCGCCCGTGCCATGACACCCTCCGAACGCTTCCCCATGATTACCTAAAGAAATATACGTTTGCCTAATGGTCTTAGGCAAATTAGCGTGGATCTCATGAAACCCCTGACCGAGCGAGAGATCCGCAGCGCCTTCGTGAACTGCTCCAAGGGCGAGGCCAAGCGCCTGTCCGTCCCCCGTGACCTGGCCGACCGGCCCTGGGACGACCTGGACTTCCTTGGCTGGCGCGACCCCCAGGCCCCCGACCGGGCCTACGTGGTGATGGAGTCCGGCGACGGCCACACGGGCATCCAGCTGCGCTCGACCGCCGCCGGCTCCTCGCAGACCCGCCGCAGCATGTGCTCGATGTGCGTGACCGTCCACACCGGGGGAGTCTCCCTGCTGGTGGCCCCCAAGCCGGGGAAGGCGGGCCAGCAGGGCAACTCGGTCGGCGCCTACATGTGCACCGACCTCGCCTGCTCGCTCTACGTACGCGGGAAGAAGGACGCGGGGGTGGGCGGGCGGCTCCGTGAGTCCCTCACCCTGGAGCAGCAGATCGAACGGACCGTGGCGAATCTCGCCGCGTTCCTCGCCAAGGTCACCGCGTGACCTGATGGGCGTCCCGCAGCCGCCCGGCGAAGGCGCGGGCGGATGAACGGGATCACCGGAGTCTCGGGGAGACCACTGGTGGCCAACACGAACGCGTGGGCACCCCGCCGATCCGGACGCGGCCCGGTGGGCGGGGCGCGCACGAAGCAGGTGAGCCACATGCCCGGAGGAGCGCGCGGGCGCCCCGGCCAGGGGCCGGGGCGAACGTCACCCAGCCCGTGTCGTTGCCGGACGGCCGCCCCCTCAGGCGGGCCCGCCGCCCGGCAACGAGGGCGGCAACGGACGGCTCAGAGGCCGAACTCCTGCGGGGAGACACCGAGCGCCATGCACGCCTCCCGCAGCACCTGCGCCTCGGCCGGGGCGATGTACCCGTCCGCACCGGCGATCACGAAGCCGGTCTGGACGACCGCCTTCGCCTCCACCGGCTTCTTCGCCGCCTTGGCGATCTCCTGCATGGCGTCGGCCTTGCCCTGCTGGAAGTTGAACGTCAGCTGGTCGACGTGCTTGTTGAACCGCTGCCGCAGCTGCTCGGGAGGGAAGTTCTGCAGGACGTCGTTCTGCAGGATCAGGCTCTCCACGTGGTGCCGCTCGGCGGGGTCGACGGAACCGTCGGCGGCCGCGACCAGCGCGCACATCGCCATGCTGGCGTCCCGGTAGGCCCCGCTCTTGAGCTCCGTCTTGAGGGAGCCGAGCTGCGACTTGAGCAGCCCGACCAGCTTCTCCTTCGAACCCCCCGAACCTCCCGAGGCCCCCGGGCCCCCGGTTCCGGGGTGCCGCTGACCGGCGGGGCCCCTCGCGCCCTGTGCCTGCTGCTGAAGCCCCTTGGCCTGGTCCTTGAGGCGATCCCACATTGCCATGTCTGCCACCTTGTCGATCGGATCGATGGGCCGCGCACCGCGCGCGGCCCCTTGACGGTCATGCCGGGAAAACGGTCATACGTGGTTGGTCTGCCGCTCGCCGCGTCGGGCACGCACCCGGCGAACGACCCACACGACGAGCGCCGCGACGACCAGCCCGAGCACCACCTTGGAGAGCACCCCGACGTAACGCTCCACGAGGTCCCATTGGTCACCCAGCAGATATCCGGCCATCACGAGGACGAAGTTCCACAGGAAGCTGCCCAGCGTGGTGAAGAGAACGAAGATCGGCAGGGGCATCCGCTCGACGCCTGCCGGGACGCTGATCAGGCTACGGAAAATCGGAATCATCCGGCCGAAGAAGATGGCCTTCCTGCCGTGCTTGAGGAACCAGCGCTCGGTCTTCTCCAGGTCGGACACCTTCACCAGAGGGAGTCGGTCCCACAGGGCGTACATGCGCTCCCGGCCGAAGAGGGCGCCGATCTGATAGAGCGCGACCGCGCCCACCACCGACCCCAGCGTCGTCCAGAAGAGGGCGGAGAACAGGCTGATCACTCCCTGCCCCGCGGCAAAGCCCGTCAGCGGCAGAATGATCTCACTCGGCAGCGGAGGGAAAAGGTTCTCCAGGGCGATCGCCAGCCCGGCCCCGGGACCGCCCATGGTGTCGACGAGGCTGGTCGCCCACCCTGCGATGCCGCTCGTCGGTTCCGAGGCGAGGGGGAAGTGGTACATGTACGTCTGCTCCAGGACTGAGTCATAGGTTTCGGGTATCCCGTACGGCCCGTATCGCGAAGGAATTCCGCGGTCAACGGGCTGAGAAAGGGCTCAGAAATATGAAAGAAGAAAGTGGGAATGCGCCTGCGCGATGCGCTCGGAACGGGGACGTGATGGCCCGTACCGGCGAGCGGAAGATCAGTGCTCGTATTCCGGACGATTGCGGAGTGATCGGACGGGCTCGCTCAGCAGCGAAGAATCCGGGCCTGAGGAGGAATGCGCGACCCCGAAGGCGAAGCATGGTGCCGGGCGACGCCCGCCGAGCAGTCGTGCAGATCCGGTGCGGAAGAAGGAACGCCTGCCTGAACGGGGGACGAACTGGTCGCGCTTCCCGCTTTATGGCGCTGCTGGAGCGTGACGTCACCGTCCACACCGTCCAGCGGAACATTCGGACCTGATGTGTCGAAGACGGACACGGCACGGTCGACGGAATGCGCTGCCGCGTCGACGGTCGCCAGGGTCTGGGAGGAGGAGCCCGGGGAGAACGCGGAAATCATCAGGAGCACGGCGATACCGGCGTAGAGGGCCAGCATCTCCCTGCAGCGCATTCCTACGCTCCTTGTCCCGGTCGATTCGGCCCGTAGAACGAACTGTCAAAGCCGCCCGGCGAATTACCGCCGCAGGACTGCACTCTAACAGCCCGAACTGAAGGGAACCTGAAGCCTATTTCGTGCAGTGCCCACGGGGTCAGTACGGCAGACCCTCCGCCGCGGCCCGCAGCGCGGCCAGGACGCACGCCGCGATCTCGTCGCCCGACGCCTCGGGATCGTCCGCGTACCGATGCGCGAACTCCTCCGCCGCCGCGCGCAGCGCCCCGTTGACCGTCGCCGCGTGCACCTTCGTCCGCAGGGCCTCGGCGCTGCCACCGGATCTCCGGGCGAGGAGCTCCGCGAGCACCGGCAAGGCGTCGTCGTGGGCCTGCAGCCAGACGGCCCGGAGCGCGGGCTCGGTGGACGTCATGCGGATCAGATCGAGGATGGCCGGAGCCGCGGGCGGCAGGGTGCCGCTCCGGCCGGACCGCGTCACGAAGTCCACCAGCGTCATCTCGGACGGCCACGCGGCCAGCTGGTCCACGGCGAACTGGAGCCCCGCCGAGAGCAGGGGCAGGACGCAGCTCTCCTTGGTGGGGAAGTGCCGCCACAGCGTGCGGGACGAGATGCCCACGGCCCGGGCGATCTCCTCGCCCGTGGTGCCGGTGACACCCTGCGAGGTGAACAGACGGACCGCCTCACCGGCGATCTCCAGCCGGAGGGCGGCCCTGCGCCGCTGAGCGAGCGGCGGCTTGCCGACGGCCCCCGCCGTGACCCCGCCCGCCTCGATCCCGCCCTCCGGGGGCGGCAGTTCACGCACCTTCGCCCCCGGCTTCCGTCCCCGTCCATGTCCCTGTTCCGTTCCGGCAGCATAGCGACCCGCAAGAGAAATGGCGGTCGCAGACGTCTTGTCACTGAGTGACACGCAGACCTACGCTGCCGAAACTGACCGGCGAGTAACAAAGCTGTTCCGAAGGGGACGTGCTGTGCGACGCCGTCCCCACCCCGCCGCTTCCGCAACCCTCCGCACGACAAACGAGGAGCACACCGTGAGCCGCACGAGAGACCGCTTCCGTTCCGTTGCCCTTCCGTACCCGGCCCCGGACCAGGGCGCCGCCCGGCCGGAAGAGGCCGGCCGCCGCCACCCCTCGGCCCGTCTGCGTCTCCTGGCCTGCACTCTGGCCGCCGGGACCGCCTGCGCGGGCCTGTCGGCCGTCCCGGCGTCCGCGGCCGGGGCACCGCCCGTCGTCTCCCGGGGCGTCACCATCCCGGAGTTCTACACGCCTCCCACCGATCTGCCCGCCGCGAACGGGGCGTTGATCCGCACCGAGGCCCTCCCCTCGGGCTGGACATCCCCGGCCTCGACGGCCGCCCGATGCCGGGGACCGCGACCCGCCTCATGTACAAGTCCACCGACTCCGCCGGGAAGCCCGTCGCCGTGACCGGCGCCTACATCGAGCCCTCGGCGGCCTGGAAGGGCTCCGGCCCGCGCCCCCTGGTCGCCGTCGCCTCGGGCACCATGGGCCAGGGCGACCAGTGCGCACCGTCCTTCGCCCTGCAGCACCCGCTCACCCTCAACGGCGACACCGTCTCCGTCGGCTACGAGGCCCTGGCCATCTACCGCATCCTGGCCACCGGGGCGGCCGTCGTCCTCACCGACTACGTCGGCCTGGGTGCCACGGACCGCCTGCACACCTACGTCAACCGCCTCGACCAGGGGCACGCCCTGCTGGACGCGGCCCGTGCCGCGCGCTCCGTGCCCGGCGCCTCGGTCACCGCGGACTCCCGGACCGGCCTGTACGGCTACAGCCAGGGCGGCGGCGCCAGCGCGGCTGCCGCCGAACTCCAGCCCTCCTACGCCCCCGACGTACCCCTCGCGGGCACCTACGCCGGCGCGCCGCCCGCCGACCTGACCTCGGTCATGAAGGGCATCGACGGCAGCGCGCTCGCCGGTGCGCTGGCCTGGTCGATCAACGGATTCGCCCAGTCCGACCCCGACCTGCGCGCGGTCGTCGAGGCGAACATCAGCACCACCGGGAAGGCCGCCCTGGCGGACGCCTCCACCCTGTGCGTCGGCGACGCGATCTTCGGCTACGGATTCACCAGGAGCAGCGAGTGGACCACTACGGGGAAAACCATCGGCGAGATCATCGCCGCCGAGCCCAACGCCCAAGCCGCCCTGGACGAGCAGCGCATCGGAACGCTCAAGCCGTCCGGCCCCGTACGGCTGGCCACCGGCGTCAATGACGACATCGTCCCCCACGCCCAGGCCCGCCGACTGGCCGTCGACTGGTGCCGCAAGGGCGGCGACATCACCTACGACGCCGTCGTCCTGCCGAATCTCGGTGACAAGATCCTCACCAACCACCTGGTGCCTCTCCTCACCGACCAGGGCGAGGCGATCGGCTGGCTGACCGACCGGCTCGCGGGCAGACCGTCCACTTCGAACTGCTGGTCCATGCCGATCCAGCCCTGAGCCCCGGACCGGCACTCCGCACACCCCGGCGGGTGTCCCGCCGTGCACCGATCGGCCTCAGCCGCGGCGAGCCTCGGCCGCACGGACGCCGGCCGGTGAAGGATGACCGCGGGCGGCCCCGGACCGGGGCCGCCCGTACCACCCCTGTCGCGTGGAGAGGTCCGGCCATGGAACTGCCAGACGACCCGCCGACCCCCTCTGCCGGGGGCCGAGTGCCGCGGCAGAGCGGGGATGCGCGGACCGGTGCCGTACCGGTGACGGCGTGAGCTCCTCTCCTCCCGGGGACGCGCCGGGCGAGGGCCGCTACGGCGAGGCGTTCTTCCGCCCCGACCGGGCGGGGGAGGCCGAGCGCATCGACTTCGGCGCGCTCGCCTACGACGACATCACGCTGGCCCGGCTGCGGGCCCTCGGCGCCGGACCGGGATGGCACTGCCTCGACATCGGAGCCGGAACGGGCACCGTCTCCCGCCGGCTCCTGGGTGAGGCCGGGGTGGCGAGCGTGCTCGCCGTGGACCGCGACGTACGGTTCCTGGACGCACGCCCCGCACCCGGCCTCCGGACACTTCAGGCCGACGTCACCGCCCCCGACTTCGCCCCCGGCTCCTTTCAGCTCGTCCACGCGCGGTTCGTGCTGATGCATCTGCCCGAGCGGGAACGACTGATCGGCACGTTCGCCGAACTCCTCACGCCCGGCGGAGTGCTGGTGCTCAGCGACGCGGTCGACCTGACGAGCGAGCGGGCACCGGCCACCCCGTACTCCACGGCGATGCGGGCGATGTGGCAGGGACTGGGGGCCACCATCGGCACCGACGTCTCCCCGGTTCCGTCGTACCCGCACCTCCTGCGCGGTGCGGGCCTCGACCACGTGGCGGCGGAGATCCACGTCCCGCCGCTGGTGCCGGGCAGCCCGATCAGCCGCTTCTGGGCCGACACCTGGCAGCGCAGCAGGGAAGCCATGCTCTCCACAGGCCTGGTCGACGCCGCGGGCATCGACGCCGCGGTCCGGTACCTGGAGAGCGACACATGCGCCGCTCTGTCGGCCGGGATGCTCACCGCGTGGGGGCAGAAGCCCGAGGAACCCACGGGCTGACCGCACGGGCCGCCCCGCCCCGCCGGATCTCCGGAACCGGCGGCCCGAACGGGGCTCCGGCATGAGCGGCTCGCCTATGCTCCCGCTGGGGGAAGAGCGAACCGGAAGGCATGCGGAAACATGACAGGGCAACGCGACCGTTGGGCGGAACTGACCGGTGGACAGGCGGGGGAGGAGTACGCGCGGCGATTCGCCCGGCTCGCCGAGTCGGGCCATGACGTCCACGGAGAAGCCACCTTCTGCACCACGCTGCTGAAGCCCGGGGCCCGCGTGCTCGACGCGGGCTGCGGCACCGGCCGCATCGCGATCCGGCTCGCCGAACTGGGCCACCACTGCACCGGCGTGGACGTCGACGCCTCAATGCTGGCCGTCGCACACCGCGAGGCGCCCGCACAGGACTGGCTCCTCGGCGACCTGGCCCGCCTGGACACCCTCGGCCTCGGCACGGACTTCGACCTGGTGCTCGCCGCCGGCAACGTCATCCCTCTCCTGGCCCCCGGCACCGGACCGGCGGTCGTCGGGCAACTGGCCGCCGTACTGCGCCCCGGCGGCCTCCTGGTCACGGGCATGGGACTGGACGCGGCCCACCTCCCGCTGGAGGAAGCGCCGGTGACCCTCGCCGAGTTCGACGAGTGGTGCGCCAGGGCCGGACTGATCTTGCGGCGGCGTTACGCGACCTGGAGCGGCGACCCCTACAGTGCCGGCGGCTACGCGGTCAGCGTGCACACCCGCCCCGCCGCCTGAATCCTCACCGCTGCTGCGGCGCGACCGGTCCGTACACCTTCCGAAGACGTCAGCGGACGCGGCGGATCCGGATCGGGCCCCGGGCCTCGTCCGGCTCGACCGGCCGGCCACCCTGGGTGATCTCGACCCGACCGGCTCCGACCAGCCTCCGAGCCGCCTGGCGTGCGGGCTCCATCAGCGACCGCCAGCCGTCGTCGTCGCCCCCGTACACCGAGCGCGCGGCATCGGAGGGACAGATGGTCGCGGTCGGTCCACGCCGCTCCAGCAGGTCGAGGATCGCCTGCTCCAGACGCCGGACGGTCCGCTGTTCGTGCGAGGTCACCTCCTCATGGTGGCACCGATACGCTGACGGCGCCCCGGCGACCGCCGCGCCGGCCCAGGGGTGAGCGCACAGCGAGATGGCTCCAACCGGGCCTGCGGGTTGCGAGAAACCTGGGGACACCGTCCGCTTCGGTCAACCCCGCTCGCGCAGGATGAAGACTCCGGCATTCCGGACAGGGGAGAAGGAAGGTTCATCGACGGCGCTCGTGGTGCCGCCGATGAACGCGAGCGCACGGCGCTGTCCCTTGCTGCGGCGTTCGTGCCGTACGCCGTGGCTACCCCAGAGTGACGTCCAGTCCGGAGATGTCGGCCCTCAGGTCGGCGCCCTTGGCGCTGTTCACCACCTGCACGGCCTCGATCTGCGACGCGCTCGGAACCGCTTCGCCGTTGAGGTAGCCCCGGTACTTCGTCGCGATGCCGGAGAAGTCGACCTCCAGATGCCGGCGCTCACCGGGGGTCAGTCGCTCGCCGTGCACCGTCATCCGGCAGCCGTCGGCCGTCCCGTCGGCTTTGCGGCAGTTGTTGGACCACAGCACGCCGTCCTCGTTCGGCCGGGAGAAGGGGCCCGGGTCGAAGTGCACGACGGAGATGACGTTGATCCCTCGTGCTGTCCGGTAGATGAAGTCCGTGGTGAGCAGGGCACGCTTCTCCTCGCAGGCGAAGCCGCCGGTCTGCTCGACGAGCGCGTCAAAGGCGACCTTCACCTGGCCGTCGGCGAAGTTGTAGGTGCTGCCGTCGGCCTTCCGTTTGAACGAACTCCCCACGTACTCATGGGAGACGGCGACCTCCTTGAGTTCACAGTTCTGCGTCTGACCGCCCGTATCCCTCAGGCCCCGGGAGTTGTTCTGCAGCACCAGCTTCAACGGGGCGCCGGAATCCCCCTGAACCTGGTGGTCGTATCCGGGATAGGCGCGCAGGCGGTCCTGCCCCCAGTTGTAGGTGACGAATCTCCATGCGGGGCACTCCACGCCCCGAGGGGAGGTGTAACCGAACCAGGTGCAGTCGGCGTTCACCCGGTTCGGGTGAACGATCTTTCCGCAGTCCCGGGAGTCGTTGCCGTAATTGCTCCCCGCGGTCTCGTTGGAGACGCTGTAGCAGCGCCACTTCATGCCGGGGTCGTACACGATGGACGCCGCGGACTTCACCGTCCGCGAGAGGTGTCCGGCGGGCTCGGCCGCGGCTGAGCCCGCCGAAGCGGAGGGCGCCAACGGCACGGTGACCGCCGAGACCGCAGCCAGCGCGGCTGCCAGACGTAAGGGTTTCCAGGGGCTGCGGGATCGCATGGGGCGGCTCCGGTTCGGGTGTGACGGGGCGTGGGGGCCGGGGCGCGGGCTCCGGCGCGGTCAACCTAGAACCGTTGCGGTGGCCGTGCAACGGCAACGAGCAAGAATCTTTTTATTCGATCGCTGAAACACGCAGATTCGCGCAGACTTGGCGCGTCCCGCGAAACTGGCCCCCAAGCTCCTGGGGCAGAATCAGCCACATTCCGCCGGAGAGAACGCGCTTTCCCTGGCGTAAACGCATGATCCGATGCGCTGTCCCACGCAATGACACGTGCAACCAGAGAATTTCTTCCACCCACCGGTTGTGCGCTCTCCCGCCGGGCTCCTATGTTGACCCTCCCCGGAGCTTCCCCCTCAGGTTCCGCATCCGGCTCACCATTTGTTCGCAGGCCGTCCGAAGCCCCACTCCCGCCTGCCATGCCCCGGAGGATTCGATGACTTCTCTACGTTCCGCTTTACGCTCGTGCGCCCTGGCGGCCGCGGTGGGCAGCGTCGCCGTGGCGGCCCTCGCCGCCCCCGCCGCCGGCTCACCACCGGCCGACGACGTCCGACCGGCATCGGCCTCTGCCGCGGCCCTGGCGCAGAAGGTGTCGGTACCCGCCTACTTCTACCCGGGGGCGACCTGGGACCAGCTGACCGGCGCCGGAAACCGCGTCGGTCTCGCCATCGCCAACCCCTACAACGGCCCCGGTACCGGCGACACGCAGTACACCCAGGCGATCCAGCGGGCCCGGTCCGCCGGCATCACCGTCATCGGCTATGTGGCCACCGGCTACTTCGGCACGACCGGCATCACGACCCGGAGCGGCTCGACCGACCCCGCCGACTGGATGCGCCAGATCAAGAGCGACGTCGACACCTGGTACCGCCTCTACGGAAGTTCCGGTCTCCGAGGCATCTTCTTCGACGAGGCCATGTCCCGCTGCGGAGCGGGCAACGTCGACGTCAACCGCTATATCGAACTGCGCTCCTACGTCGAGCAACGCCACGGTGCCGCGTCGACGGTCGTCGACAACCCCGGAACAGGGGTTGAGGAGTGCTACACCGCCGCCGCCGACACCCTCGTCACCTTCGAGGGCAATGACGCCTCCTACCGCTCCCATCGACCGCAGAGCTGGGAGGCACGCGTACCCGCGGACAGGATCTGGCACATGGTCTACGCGTCACCTGACGAAAGCACGCTGCGCACGGCGGTGTCCCTCAGCAAGCAGCGCAATGCCGGACACGTCTACATCACGCCGGACACGATCGCCGACGGCAACCCGTGGGACACCCTGCCGCCGACCTCCTACTGGAACACCCAACTGTCCCTGGCTGCCGCCCCCTGAGGGCCATCCGGCCGCCCGCCCCGCACTTCCCCGAAGCGGGGCGGGCACCCGCCGGCCCGGCCCGCCCGGTGATCCGGCGGCCGGTCACCAGGCGTCGACGACCGGAACGCCCGGGTCGTGCCGCCGCCAGGCGTCGTCCAGGCGCGTGAGCCGGTGCGCGGCGGCGATGCCGTACAGGCCCGAGACCTTTCCGTCGCCGACGTCGAACGCCACGGCCCCCACGACCCGGCCCCCGACCACGGCGATGACGGCCGGGGAGCCGTTGACCCGCGCGACGTACATCGTCGTCGGGCCACCGGCCAGCCGGCGCTTCGCCGGGGTGGACCTGAACCCGGCCCGTACGAAGGAGGCGACCCGCTCCGGCGTCCGGTACCGCAGCAGCCGCCTGGCCAGTCCCGCGCCGTCCGAGACCGCTGTCACATCGTCGGTGAGCAGCGCCACCAGCCGGTCCGTCCGCCCCGACGTGGCGGCCGCGAGGAACTCCTCGACCACCCGGCGCGCCGCCGCGGGGTCGGCCGCACCGCCACTGCGACGTCGTTCGTCCGCGAGCCGGGTCCGGGCCCGGTGGGCGTGCTGCTGGCTCGCCGCCTCCGTGATGTCGAGGATCCCGGCGATCTCCGCGTGGCTGTACGCGAAGGCCTCCCGCAGGACGTACACGGCCCGCTCGTTCGGCGAGAGCCGCTCGACGAGGGTCAGCACGGCCAGGGACACCGACTCCCGCTGCTCGAACGTGTCGGCGGGGCCGAGCATCGGGTCGCCGTCGAGGAGCGGTTCGGGCAGCCACGCGCCGGCCGTCCGCTCGTGACGCGCCTGCGCCGAGCGGAGCCGGTCGAGGCAGATGTTGGTGGCGACCTTCGTCAGCCACGCCTCCGGCACCTCGATCCGTTCGCGGTCCGCCGCCTGCCAGCGCAGGAAGGTGTCCTGCACGGCGTCCTCCGCATCGGCCGCCGACCCGAGCAGACGGTACGCGAGCGAGGCCAGCCTCCCCGGCCGGCCTCGAACGTCGCGACGGTTGCGCTGTCCATGCGGAACACCCTAGGGGGTGTCTTGCCGATCACGCCGGGCTAGGCGGCAACCCGCACACCGGCCCGGCCGGACGCCGGTTCCAGCCGCCGCCGGCGCTTCGGCAGGCCGAAGGTCGGGTGGGCGATACTCCAACCGGCGCTCCGGAGAATCCCCGACTTCAGCCGCGCGGCCTTCCGGCCGCCCAGGTGCCAGGACTTCGACCGGGCGTCGGCGTCCACCATCTGGAAGATGGCGTCCCGGCGGCCGAGGCTGATGTGGTTGCCGACGTACTTCAGTCCGGTCGCCGGGACCTTGTCGCCCGTCAGGCGCGCGATGATCGCGCCGGTCGCCTGCATATTGGTGAGCCCCGCCGAGGCACAGGACATGGGCAGGGGACGGCCGTTCTCCCCGATCGCGTAGGCGCAGTCGCCGGCGGCGTAGACGTCCGGGTGCGAGACCGAGCGCATGGTCTTGTCGACCACGATCTGCCCGGTGGCGGCGACCTCCAGGCCGGCGGCGGCCGCGATCGGGTGCACGGCGAACCCGGCCGACCACACGGTCACCTCGGCCGGAAGGACCGTACCGTCAGCGGTGACTGCCCGGCCGGGTTCGACCGCTGCGACGGCGGTGTGCTCGTGCACGGTGACGCCGAGCCGGTCGAACGCTTCCCGCAGATGACGGCGGGCCCTGGGGGAGAGCCAGGCGCCCAGCTCACCACGGGCGGCGAGCGCGACCGAGAGACCGGGCCGCGACTCGGCCAGCTCGGTCGCGGTCTCGATGCCGGTCAGCCCCTCGCCGACCACCAGGACGGACCCGCCCTCGCCGAGGTCGTCCAGGCGTTCGCGCAGCCGCAGCGCCGAGCCCAGACCGGTCACGTCGAAGGCGTACTCGGCCACGCCGGGGACACCGTGGTGGGCGGCGGAGCTGCCGAGTGCGTAGAGCAGAGTGTCGTAGGACAGTTCCCCGGGCCCGTCCTCGCCGGTCACGGCGACCGTCCTGCGCTCGGGATCGAGACCGGTCACCCGGGCCAGGCGCAGCCGAATGCCAGTGCCCGCGAACACGTCGGCGAGCTTGCGGCGCGCGATGTCCTGCCCGGCCGCCACCTGGTGGAGCCGCATCCGCTCGACGAAGTCGGGCGAGGCGTTGACGACGGTGATCTCGGTGTCGGCGGGGGAGAGCCGACGGGCCAGATTCCCGGCGGCGAAGGCCCCGGCGTATCCGGCGCCGAGTACGACGATGCGGTGCTTCATGAGCGTCATGGCGGGCTCCTGTCTCGTTCGCGTACCCCTTGAACGGGACAGCGCGCCGATTGCTGACAAGACGAGAATGTGACGTGGGTCACCATGCCGCGGCTGTGCGGGCCCGCCGGCGTGACCCGCGCCGCGGAGCGGGCCGGGACATGCTCAGCCGCCGGGCCCCCGCACCGCGAACGGGTTCGGCACCGCCCCCGTCCACCGGTGCAGCACCGCGCGGCCGGTCTGCAACGTGGTTCCCCCGGAGTCGACCGTGCCGGCCTCGGCCACGTAATAGCGGCCGTCGTCGAGCGCGACCAGACCGTACTGGCCGCCCGACTCGTAGCCGTACACACCGGACGGCTCGTGGTGCAGCCCGCGCTGGAGGAGGGAGACGACGCGGCCGGTCTCGGGGCGCGGCTGCCCCTCCACCTCGCCCCGGCGGGCGGGCTTCGAGCCGTCCAGAACGTAGAGCCCGTAGTTGGGGAAGGCCGCCTTCTTGCCCTTGTACACCGCCATCAGCCAGTTGCCGCTGTCCCCGTCGTACTCCAGATTCTGGACCCCGTACGTGGTGTTGCCGGTGTACGCGAAGAACTTGCCGGCGGGGGAGGCGGGGCCGCTGGTGTGCAGCGCGTCCTCGCTGAGCGGCCGCTCGTACGTCCGCCAGTCGCGCACGTCGTACTGGAGCAGCACCTGGTGGTCGTTGTCGGTGCGGGCGGTGTTGGAGTACACCCCGTACGCGACCGTGAGCCGCCCACCGCCCCTGCCGTTCAGATCCGGACCGAAGGCGACGCCGTCGATGCCGCTGCAGCCGTAGCGGTGATCCGGGGTGTTGCCGGTGTCGCCGTCGAAGACCCCGTCGCCGTTCATGTCGGCCGTGTAGTCCCGCACCACCTCCCGGAGATGGACGGTGGAGAGCACATCGGTGGTCCGGGCGTCCATGTTCATCCGGGTGATCCGGGACCCGTCGAAGATCGCCACGTAGAACGCCTGGGCCGCCTTGTACTCCAGGGAGCCGTAGACCCGGCCGTCCGCGCTGTTGACGTCCAGGTCGCCCAGATGCCCGGTCAGGCCGGTCACCGAGCCGATCGGTCGGCCCGCCAGGTCCGTCTTGACCAGCAGGTTGGTGAAGGAGAAGTACATGTGGCCCCGGCGGCGGTCGAGGGCCGTGCCCTGGAGATGCCCGGACGCCCAGGCCCCGCCGTCCACGGAGGCGGGCACGCCGATGGAGGGGGTGAGGGCGGGGACGGGGTACGGGCATGGGCCGCGCCCTCGCCGGTCACCAGGAGGGCCGACGCGACGACGGCGGACAGGAACAGGGCGGCGACATGAGCGCGTGCTCGGCTTCGCATGGTTCCTCCGAGATCGTGATCCTGAGGTGTGCGGACGCTGCCGGATACGAACGGTGTCTCAGGCCCTGCCGTGGGAGACCCGCGAACGCCGGGCGACCGCGTCCAGTGACACCGCAAGGAGCAGTACCCCGCCGGTGACCATGAAGCGGTAGGCGGAGTCGAGATTCAGCAGAGTGAGTCCGCTGGAGATCGACTGGATCACGAGGACGCCGAGGAGCGCGGCGAACGCGGTGCCCCGGCCGCCGAAGAGGCTGGTGCCGCCGATGACGGCCGCGGCGGTGGCGTTGAGGTTGACGTCACCGCCGCCGCTGCTCTGGTTGGCCGCCGCGAGGCGCGACGCGGAGAGCATCCCGCCGACGCAGGCGAGCGTCGTGCACAGCACGAACGCGGTGGTGAGGACGGCTTTGACGTCGACGCCCGCACGCCGGGCCGCCTCCCTGTTGCCCCCGACCGCGTACATCGACGTGCCGAACGAGGTGCGGGACAGGACGTAGTGCAGCACCAGCACGAGAGCCAGGAAGAACACGAACATCCAGCCCACCCCCGGTCCCGGTTGAGATACCAGACCGCAGCGCCGAGACCGGCCAGCAGCGCCAGGCTCCGTCCGGCGAGCAGCCGCCGGGACGCGGCGGCCAGACCCGCCCGACGGCGCTCCGCGGCGCGGGCGGCACCGGTCGCGTACAGGGCCGCCGCACCCACGACGACCAGCGTGTACGCCAGCCAGGGCGGCAGGAACTGGAGTTGGGCGAAGGCCACGAGACCGGAGTCGAAGGGCAGGTTGATCGAGCCCTTGGGCCCGAGGATCCACAGCTGCACCCCGAGGAAGCCGAGGAGGCCGCCGAGCGTGATGACGAAGCTCGGGACGCCGATCCGGTTGTGGACCTGGGCGTAGAACCAGCCGATCAGTGCCGCGAGGACCAGCGAAGCGGTGACGGCGAGCCAGGCCGGCAGCCCCCGGTCCACGAAGAGGACCGCCAGGACGGCGGCGCTGAGTCCGCTGATCGAGCCGACCGACAGATCGATCTGGCCGACAAGGAGGACGCAGACGACTCCCAGGGCGATGATGCCGACCGGCACGCTTTCGAGGGCGAGGTTCGTGAGGTTCGCGCTCGAAAGGAAGATCGGGTTGAGGATCTGCATGACGACCCAGATCACGACGAGCCCGGCGAGGACGGGCAGGAGGCCGAGGTCGCCGCCGCGCAGCCGGTCCGCCACCGCCCGCCGGCGACTCCGCGCCCTGCCGGACCAAGGTGTCGACTTGTCGGCTCCGGCGTGGGCGAGTTCCGGGCTCGTGACAGCGGCCGGCTCGGTCATGATGCGTCCCCCTGGTGCGCCGTTTCCGCTCCGCTGTCCGTTGTTCGCCCGCTCACGGCCCGGTCATCGAAGGCCGGATCCTCCGTGCCCCGGCCGCCCGCGTGCCGTTCGGTCCCGGCCCGGCCGCCCGAGTCCCGGCCGATTGCGCCCAGGACAGCCCCGTCGTCGCCGGCCCGCTCCCGTCCGGCGCGGCGGCTGACCACGTTGTCCGTGGCCCCGGTGATGGCGGCCACCAGGTCCGCCGCCGTCGCCTCGGCCGCGTCGAAGACGCCGTTGTTCCGGCCGAGCCGCAGGACGGCCACCGTGTCGGCGACGGCCCGAACGTCCGCCATGTTGTGGCTGACCATGATGACGCCCAGGCCGCGCTCCCTCAGCCGCTCGATCAGGTTGAGCACCTCTGCCGTCTGCGCCACCCCCAGCGCGGCCGTCGGCTCGTCGAGGATGATCACCTTGGGGTCGCCCAGCAGGGTCCGCGCGATGGCCACCGTCTGCCGCTGGCCGCCGGACAGAGCCGCGACCGGGACACGTACCGAGGGAATCTTCGCCGACAGCTCCCCGAGCAGAGCGCGGGAGCGGACCTCCATGCTCACCTCGTCCAGGCGCAGCCCGCGCAACTCCCTGCCGAGGAAGAGGTTTTCGACCACGTTCAGGTTCTCGCACAGGGCGAGGTCCTGGAACACGGTCGCGATGCCGAGCCGCTGCGCCGCGGCGGGGGAGGGGATGGATACGGTTCCGTGGTGGAAACCGACGGTTCCGGCGTCCGGCTGGTGCACCCCGGAGAGAACCTTCACCAGGGTGGACTTCCCCGCGCCGTTGTCGCCCACCAGGGCGACGACCTGGCCCGCGGAGACATCGAGGTCGACATCGGTGAGCGCGGCGACGGCGCCGAAGGACTTGCTGATCCCACGGAGCGAGAGCAGCGGGCCTCCTGACGGCTCGTGAGGGGAGGGCAAGGACTCAGCGGTCATGACCGGCCTTCCGAGGCAGGCGGGCAGCAGGGCAGTAAGACAGTTGGGCAGAGGAGGGAGAAAGGGGCTGCCCGCGACTACGTGAGGCCCACCTCGGCACAGGCCGCCGCGTACGTCGCCGTGCACACCTCGGCGGTCTTCAGCGGCTTTCCGTCGCCCACCAGAACCTCCGCGATGTTCTCGCGGGTGACCACGGTGGGGGTGAAGAGCTCCGAGGGGGTGTCGAAGAGCGTGGTCTCGCCCTGGGGCTTCTTTCCCCGGGCGAAGGAGAACGCCGCGACGGCCGCGGCTTCCGCGACGGTCTTGATGGGCTTGGAGATGGTGTTGTACTGATCGCCCTTGATGATCCGCTGGGCGGCGGCGAGTTCGGCGTCGTTCCCGGTCACCGGCGGCACGGTCGCTCCGGCCGCCTTGAACGCCGCGATGGAACCGCCGCCCGTGCCGTCGTTCGCGGCCACCACTCCGGCGATCCTGCCCGGGAACTTACTGATCTGGCCGCTGACCCAGCTCTGCGCCTTCCCCGGCTCCCACGCAGGCGTGTCGTACTCGGCGAGGAGCTGGAACCCGCTGGAGTCGACGGCGCTGTGGATGCCCTTCTTGATCAGGCCCGCCGCCGCGTCGGTCGGTGATCCGTTCACCTGGAGGAGGCCGCCATCGGCCGAGGTGGCCTTGAGGTGCTCCACCAGCGACGTGCCGATCATGGCGCCGATCTTCTCGTTGTCGAAGGAGACGTAGTAGTCCGCCCTGACCGCCGGGATCGGTCGGTCGTACGCGATGACGGGGACCCCTCGCACCTGTGCCGTACGGACGGTGCTGGCCGCGGCGGCGGAGTCCACCGGGTCGATCACGATGACGTCGGCGCCCTGCGCGAGAGCGGAGTCGGCCTGCTGCTGTTGCTTCGCGGCGTCGCCGCCCGCGTTCTGGTAGAGCACCTCGCAACCGCCGCACAGATCCTTCACCTTGGCCTTGAAGAGCGGCGCGTCGTACAACTCGTAACGGGTGGAGGCGATATCGGGCATCAGGAACGCGATCTTCGCGTCCTTCGACGACTTGCCCTGCGAGCTGTTGGGCGCCTTCGTCGAACAGGCGGCGGCGGAGACGATCACCGTCATCACCGACAGAGCCGCGGCAAACGATCTGACAGAGCGTTGCTTCACTGGAATCTCCCGGTCTTCAGGCGGAGAGCCTCCTTCGCGTCAAATTAACATCGCGTGTGTTATGAGTGTCAATGGCCATGTCATAAATAACAGACGCGTGGGGTGATCAGAGGTGCCCGGGGTGCCCGGGCGGCCGTGCACGAGCTCCCCACGCGGTCCGGGCCGTCGCCAACTCCGCCCGGTACCGCGCGTATCCGTCCTCGTACAGCGCCCGTACGTCCTCGCGCGGATCGACCACCTGATGGCGTCCCGGCGGCGCTTCGTACCCCGGGGACAGCGAGGCCCTGGCGACGGACACCACACCGAGCGCGCCCACCTGTTCCTCCAGCGGGATGCGGACGGGCCTGCCGAGGACGTCGGCGATCAGCCGGGCCCACGTCAGCGACCGCGTGCCGCCGCCGCACAGGGCGAGGGTGCCGCTCAGCCCCGCCGCCTCCAGGCAGTGCCGGGCCGCGTAGCCGATGGCCTCGCAGACGGCCCGGACGGCATCCGCCCGGCCGGTCGCCAGGCTGAGCCCGTCGAGTCTGCCCTGCGCCGACGGCTCGACGAACGGGGCCCGTTCACCCGCTTCGGACAGGAAGGGGAAGGCGCGGACGCCCCGGGCGCCGGGCGGGCTGTCGGCGAGCAGGGCATCCACATCGGCGGTGGTCGCGCCGACGAGGGCGAGCACCCACTCCAGCGCCGCCGTCCCCACCATCGCCGGCATGGCGCGCAGCCACCGGTCCGGAGCCGGCATGCACAGCCACATGCCGGCGGGCTCGGCGAGCGGATCGAGATCGACCCGGTCGGTCAGCACCTGGCTCGCGAGGGTCGTGCCGAGAATGAGGACCCCGTCCCCCACCTCACGCACCCCGCTGCCGATCGCACAGGCCGGCAGGTCGTACGGCCCCGCCACGACCGGCAGCCCCTCGGGCAGACCCAGGAGCCCGGCACCGTGGCCGTGGAGGGCGAGCACCGTGCCCGGCGCGGCCGGAGTGGGCAGCAGCCCCGCCCGCTCCGCCACCCCGCACGCCGCCAGGGCCTCGGGCGCGTAGTGGCGGGTACGGGGGTCGAGGAAGGGCAGCGTCGCGTCGGAGGCGTCGAGGCACACCCGGCCGGTGAGACGCTGGGCGACCGCGTCGACGCAGTACCCCGCGACGGCGGCCCTGTCCAGCGAGTGGGGCTCGTGCTCATCGAGCCAGTTCAGCAGCGGGCCGTGGCACCCGGGGAACATCCCCGAGCCGGTGTGCGCGTACGCCGTGCTGATCGTGCCGTCCGTCAGCCAGCGGGTCACCAGGTCCGCGGCCCGGGCGTCCATCCAGGAGATGGCGGGCCGCACCGGGCGGCCGTCGGAGTCCCGCAGCCACAACCCGTCCCCCTGCCCGGTGAGCGCCACGGCGTCCGGGAGCCGGCCGAGCTGCGCCGCGACCTCCCGTACGACCGTACCGACACCGGACACGACGTCGTCGAGATCCTGCTCGACGCGACCGCCCGGCAGCATCTCCAGATGCGAGCGCCGACTGGCGGAGGCCAGGGCCCCGCCCTCCTCGTCGAACGCCACGGCCTTGGTGACCGACGTTCCGATGTCCACGCCGATGATGGTCCTCAACCCTGCTACCTCCTGTGCGAGCCGATGGATTGCGGAGCGCCGGCGGCGAAGACGGCCGTCAGGACCCGCCGTCCACGAGGACGTCCCCGTTCGCGAGATGCCGCAACTTCTCCCCACGGACGAAGCGGCCGACCTCGGCGGCGGTGATGGCCGCCGCACGGTGCGCCGTCTGCCGGGTCGCGCCCGCGAGATGAGGTGTGGTGATCACATTCGGGACGTCACGCAGGGCCCAGTCGGCGGGGATCGGCTCGACGTCGTACACGTCGAGGGCGAGCGCACCGAGAGCACCGCTGCGCAGCAGCTCCGGCAGCGGCGCGTGGTCGAGCAGCCCGCCGCGGGCCGAGTTGACCAGGACCGCCCCCGGCGGCAGCAGGCCGAGGCGGCGGGCGTCGAGCAGATGGTGGGTCTCCTCCGTCAGGCGGGCATGCAGGCTCACCACCGAACTCCGGCTCAGAAGGTCGTCCAGCTCGACGAGTTCGACACCGTCCGCCGCGACCGCCTCCGGGTCGGCGTACGGGTCGGCCGCGAGCACCTGCGCCCCGAAGGCGCGCATCACCCGCGCCACGATGCGGCCGATGGCCCCGTAGCCCACGAGCCCGACCGTGGCCCCGCCGAGCTCGCCGCCGACCTCCTCGTACGCGTAGAGATCGCCCCGCCAGACGCCCCGCTTCAGCTCCGCGTCGGCTGCGGCGACGCGCCGCATCGCGGCGAGCGTCAACCCCACCGCGAACTCCGCGGCGGCGGGGGCGTTGCGGCCCGGGGCGAAACTGACCCTGACCCCGTGCCGGGTGGCGGCGGCCAGGTCCACATTGACCGGCCCGCCCCGCGAGACGGCGACGAGCCGCAACGCGGGCGACGCGGCGAACACCCGCTCGGTGAACGGGGCCATCTGCGTCACACAGATGCCCGCCCCGTCCAGCGCCTCCACGAGCTCGTCCTCCGTACCGCTGGCCTCATGGACCTCCGCGACCGGACCGAAGGGCTCATGGGGCCAGGGGAGAGTCAACTCCGTGAACTCCGCGAGCTCCCCGCCCGCAAGGGACAGCTCCTGACGCACCGCCTCGCGCATCAACGCGGGACGGACGAAGTGGTCGCCTGCGGCGAGAATGCGCATGACGTCGGATTCCTTCTGCGAGGAGAGCCGCTGGGGTGAGTGCCGAGAAGGTCGGAGCCGTGATCCGAGCCTGATCCGAACCGCGAAAGCCCGGTCCCGGGCTCCGGTCCCGGTCTGTGGAATTTCTGTTAAATTTAACAGCGCCCACGTGAACCGGCAATGCGCCAGGCCGACACGGGCGACGGCAACTCGGTCCACTTCGCCTGGACTCGGCCCGACTCGGAAAGGGCGGTCTCCATGACCACGCGTCTCCTGCTCGTCCGGCACGGCGAGACCGAGTGGCACGCGGAGAACCGGTATGCCGGCGTCACCGACATCGCCCTGACACCCCGAGGCGTGGTGCAGGCGACCGAGCTCGGAGCCTGGGCCGTACGCGCCGGCGTGGACGCGGTCGCCTGCTCGCCGCTCAGCCGCGCCCGCCTGACGGCGAGCCCCGCGGCGGAGGCGCTGGGCCTGGCGGTGGAGGTCCAGGAGGGGCTGCGGGAGGTGGACTTCGGATGGGGTGAGGGCCGGACGATCCAGGAGATGGCCGATGAGGACCCCGAAGCCGTACGGAGGTTCCGCGAGGACGCCGACTCCGGCGCCTTCCCCGGCTCCGAACCCGTCGCCCGGGCGGCGGCGCGGGCGACCGCGTCCCTGCGCGACCTCGCGGACCGCCACCAGGGGGACAGGGTGCTCGTCGTCGCCCACAACACTCTGCTGCGCATCGCCCTGTGCGAACTCCTCGGACTGCCCCTCGGGCGCTACCGGCGTATCTTCCCGCGGCTGGACAACGGGGCCGTCACGGAGATCGAGTTCCGCGGCACGGAGACGGCGCTGCGCTCACTGAACGTACCCACAGCACCGCCCCCCGCCCCCGCGCCCGGTCCGAGCCCTGCGGGAGACTGACGCCCATGACCAAGAGATCCGCCGAAGAGCGCCGACGGCTCATCGCCGACCATGTGGTGGAGCAGGGCACGGCCACGGGTGCGGCCCTCGCCCAGCTCACGGGCGTGAGCCTGATGACCGTCCACCGGGACCTCGACGACCTGGCGCGGCAAGGGGTGCTGCGACGCTTCCGCGGTGGCGCGTCCGCCCTGCCCTCCACGGTGTTCGAGTCGAGCCTCGACTACCGGCTGGGCGTCAACACGGCGGAGAAGAAGGCCGTCGCGCGAGCCGCCGCCGCGCTGGTGGAGCCCGGCATGTCGGTGATGCTCGACGACTCCACCACGGTGCTGGTCATGGCGGGCCTGCTGGTCGACCTCGCCCCGCTCACCGTGGTCACCAACGCCCGCCGGGTGCTGGACGTCTTCGCCGGATGCGAGGGCGTCCGCCTGATCGCCCTGGGCGGCGAGTACTCGCGCACCCACGACTCCTTCCTGGGCATGCCCTGCGTCGAGGCGGTGGAGGCCCTCTCCGTGGACCTCGTCGCGGTCTCCACGTCGGCCCTCGACGCCAGGACTGCCTACCACCAGGAGCAGGACGTGGTGCTGGTGAAGCGGGCGATGCTCACATCGGCGGCGACGAAGGTGATGCTCATGGACCACACCAAACTCGCCCGAACCGCGCTGCACCGGGTGGGCCCTGTGGGTGACCTGGACCATCTCGTCGTGGACGAGGGAGCGGACGCCGACCTCCTGGGCAAACTCCGCGAGCGGACCCGCGTCACGGTGGCGGCCGTATGAGCGGCGAATCCCGTCGCCCCACTCCGCCCTCTCCGGCCGTGATCGGCATCGACGTGGCGACCGCGTCCGTCCGCGTGCTGTGCGTCGACGGACAGGGACGCGTACGCGCCGAGGCACGGGCCGATCTCCCGCCCCCCGTACGGACCCCCACGGGAACGAGCGAGCAGGACGCCCGGTCATGGTGGCCCGCTGTACGGTCGGCCCTGCGCCGCACCACGGGCGCACTGCCCCGGGGCGGACGGGAGGTGATCGCGGTGGCCGTGTCCGCCACCTCCGGCACCGTCGTCCCCACCGGAATCGACGGCGAACCGCTCGGTCCGGCCCTGATGTACGACGACCGGCGTGCCGCCGACCTGAACGCCCAGGCCCAGCGGGCGGGCAGCGCCCGGTGGGACGCGCTCGGCCTGTCGGTGGGCCCCACCGCCGCGCTCGGCCGGGCCGTGTGGTGCCGGCGAACGTACGGCCCCGCTCTGCACCACGTCCTGCACACCCCCGAGTTCATCGGCCGCGAACTGACGGGCCGCCCCGTGGCCACGGACTGGAGCCACGCCCTGAAGTCCGGCTACGACGCGCGTGCCGGCCAGTGGGCGCACGAGGTGTTCGACGCCCTCGACTTCCCGCTCGGACTGCTCCCGGCCGTCGGCGCCCCCGGCACCGAGGCCGGGACCGTCGGCCCGGAGGCGGCCGAGGCCACGGGCCTGCCCGAAGGGTGCTCCGTACGGCTCGGGATGACCGACGGCTGCGCGGGCCAGATCGCCACCGGCGCGGTCGAACCGGGCCGGTTCGTGGGCGTCATCGGCACGACGTACGTCCTCAAGGGGGTGTCCGAGCACCTGGTGCGCGATGCGACCGGCGCGTTCTACAGCCATCGCCACCCCGATGGCTGGTGGCTCCCCGGCGGCGCGTCCAACACGGGAGGGAGTGCCTGGCCGACATCGCCCCGGCCCGCCTGCCCGCGCTGGACGCCGCCGCCGCGGCCCGGGGCCCGGCGTCGTACGTGCGCTACCCGCTGTGCCGCGACGGCGAACGCTTCCCCTTCGTCTCCGGCGCGGCGCGCGGCTTCGAACTGGGCGGCCCCCGCGACGAGGCGGACGCCCACCGCGCCGCACTGGAAGGAGTCGCCTTCCTCGAACGCCTGGCCCTGGACCGGGTCGAGCGACTGGGCATCCCGGTGCTCGGCCCGCTGCACGCGGCCGGCGGGGGAAGCCGCAGCGCCGTGTGGACGGCGATCCGGGCCACCGTCCTGGACCGACCGGTCCGGGTCGTCGAGCGTGCGGAGACGGCGTTCGGCGCCGCACTGCTCGCCGCGACCGGCACGCTCCACGAGGACCTCGCGGCGAGCGCCGCAGCGATGGTGCACAGCGGTGATCTCGTGGAGCCGGTGCCGGCCGAACGCCCGGCCCTGGAGGAGACCTACAACCGCTTCGTCGCGGAGCTGCGCGGGCGCGGCTGGCTCCCCGACGACTGACGCGGCTGCGCCCCGAGGGCGGGAGCAGGGCCGGGTGTGCGGTCTGTCCACAGCCATCCGACGATGGGACACGTCGCAAGAGTGACAGCCCGGAACCGACTTAATGTTGATGCATCAACCTTCCGAGGTTAAGGTGAGGTGACGGTCGACGGGCACCCGTCGAGCCGGTCGTGAGCAGGCGTTCAAGGAGGAAACATGGCGGTCGAAGTGAACGACGTGCCCGGGGCGAACCGCTATGAGGCGTACGTCGACGGTGAGTCCAAGGTTGCGGGCATCGCGCAGTACATCCGTACGGCGGAGCTCGTCGCGTTCGTGCACACCGAGGTCGAACCGGCCTACGAGGGCAGGGGGGTCGGGTCCGCGTTGGCCCGGGCCGCCCTCGACGACGCGCGCACGGCGAACCTCCGGGTGCTGGCCACCTGCCCCTTCTTCGCGGGCTGGATCGCCCGGCACCCCGACTACCAGGACCTGCTGTACCAGTCCCGCAGCAAGGTCAGCGACTGACATGGCTGAGGGGCCGAAAACACGGATGGGAACCATGGCAACTCGCGTTGCGGACAACACTGATGAGTCGCGTTTCGAGATCTTCGACAACGGTGAGCCGGCGGGTTTCGTCGAGTACCACCGGTTCCGGGACGAGATCGCTTTCCTCCACACGGAGATCGACCCCCGGTTCGGGGGCAGGGGCCTCGGGGGAACACTGGCCCGCTCGGTTCTCGACGAGGCCAGGAGGCAGGAGCTCAAGGTGCTCCCCTTCTGCCCCTTCATCCGCGGCTGGCTCGGCAAGCATCCGGAGTACACCGACCTCGTGCCGGAGGCACAGCACGCGCGGTTCGGGCTGTGACGCCCGCCGGGCCGCCGGACGCCCGAGCCGGCCTGCTCCGCCGCGCGTGCCCTGATCGCCCATCGCTCAACACCCTGCGGTAGGCGGGGACGGGCACCGGTCCTCGAGGGACCGGTGCCCCACTCCACCGGAATCGGTGGAGCTGAGCTCGTGCTCCTCGGCGAGGTCCACGTTCGCGGACACGCCTCGCAGGGTCACCAGCACCCGGATGGCGGCGACGCCCATCACCCCGGCACCGGCGATACCGGTCACCGTGGCCGCCTCGGTGAACGCCTCCTTCGCGACTGCGAGGAGCAGGCTCCCCGTGCCACCGCCGACCTCCCCGGCCACGATCAGGGCTTCGGCGGGCATCATGCCGGAGAGGAGGTGTCGCCCGGGCCGGATCGGCCCGGCCGTGGAAGCCGTCGCCGACCGTGCCGGTGTCAGGCCTCCTTCACCGGGTGCCCACTCATGATCGACACACGGTTGAATGCGTTGATGCTGATGGCGACCCAGAGCACGGCCGAGATCTGCTCGTCGGTGAGATCGTCGCGTGCCGCGGCGGCCGCCCCGCCTCGTGCGGATCCGGTCAGGCTGGTCGTCGCCTCCGCCAGGGCCAGTGCGGCGCGCTCCGCGGGGGTGAAGACGTCCGTCTCGCGCCAGGCCGCCAGCAGTCCGAGGCGCTGCGGGCTCTCCCCGGCTTCGAGCGCCGCGCGTGTGTGGGCGCGCAGGCAGTAGGCGCACCCGTTGATCTGGGAGACGCGGAGATTGACCAGTTCCACCAGCGTCACCGGCAGGCCGGCGCGGGTGGCCGCCGCCCCGGCGGCCTGTGCGGTCCGGGCGAGGGCGCGGAAGGCTTCGGGGTCGAACTTGTCGATGAACACCTTTTTGTCGCGGCTCGATGTCGAGGTGATCGTCACTGAAGGCTCCCTGAGATCGAGATAAAGTTGAAGTGTCAACCATACATCCGGAGAGTTCAGCATGAGCAACGTCGAACGTGATCCCGTCAGCACGACCTCCGCGCAACGGCCGGAGGTGACTGAACCCGCCCTCCACCGCGTCGAGATCCTGACGCCGCGGGATGTACCTCTGGGCGGCCCGCGCTCCATGAGCGTGCGCCGCACCCTTCCCCAGCGGGCCCGCAGTTTCGTCGGTGCCTGGTGCTTCGTCGATCACTACGGACCCGACGACGTCGCCCGGCGCGGAGGGATGGATCTGCCGCCGCATCCTCACACCGGCCTGCAGACCGTCACCTGGCTGTTCGACGGCGAGGTGGAGCATCGGGACAGTCTCGGCAGCCACGCCTACGTTCGCCCCGGCGAGCTCAATCTGATGACGGGGGGCCGCGGCATCTGCCATTCCGAGGTCTCCACCGCCCGCACGACCGTCCTGCACGGCGTGCAGCTGTGGGTGGCGCTGCCGAACGAGCACCGTGAGGCGGAAAGGGACTTCCAGCGATACGTGCCATCGCCGATCCGCAAGGACGGCGCCGAGGTCAGGGTCTTCCTGGGCTCCCTGCTGCAAGCGGTCTCGCCGGTGCGCACTTTCACGCCACTGCTCGGCGCGGAGCTGGTCCTCGAGCCCGGCGCGTCCCTCGCCCTGGGCGTCGACGCCACGTTCGAGCACGGCCTGCTGGTGGATGAGGGGGACATCGAGCTGAACGGGACGGCGTTGAGCCCTGCCCAGCTCGGATTCCTCCGCCCGGGCATCGGTTCGTTCACGCTCCGCAACACATCTCCCGCTCGGGCCCGAGCCGTTCTGCTGGGCGGACCGCCTTTCGAGGAGGAGATCGTCATGTGGTGGAACTTCATCGCCCGATCCGGTGAGGAGATCGTCCAGGCGCGAAAGGACTGGGAGGAGGGCTCGCGGTTCGGCGAGGTGCAGGGCTACGACGGCGCCCGCCTGCCCGCGCCGGAACTGCCCACGACTCCGCTGAAACCGCGCGGGCGGGTGCGCTGACCTGGGGAAACCCAAAGCCGGGCTGGCCGCGCTTCCACGGGCGGCCGCTACGCCGACTGCCCTGTTCGCACCTGTCGCTCGGGGCTCGGGGGCTAGTGGATTTGAAAGGTGGTGTATCGAGTCTCGTGTTCGAGCTCGTGTGTCAGGGTTCCATCGGATCGATGCTGACCATCCGGCTGTTGGCCCGCCGGTCTGGCCTGAGACTCGCGACCGCGACCTCCGTCTATCCCTCTCGATCCGCGCCTGGTGCGGTCGCGGATGCGTCGGCACAGCGCAGAGGCCGCATCCGGCGGGTCGGAACGCATCCCTCCCCGTCGTGTGCGGTCCAGATCCCGTACATGACGAGCCGTGGAAACGGGACCAGTCCTCGTCTGCCCCCGGTTCTGCCCTCCCGTCTCTTCCGGGCTACTCCGCACACGGTGGCTGCTGGGAGAGCGGCACACTGCGCGGTGGAGCGTAATGCGGCGGGACAGTGCGTGGTCGATGTACCGCTGCATCTGGTCGAGGTCCTGCGTGCTCAAGAGGGCCGCTGCTGCACGTGAACTCCTCGACGGCGGCGTCCTTCGGCATTCCAGCCCCCTCGACCCTGCGTCCCAGTCGTTCACGTCCTTGCACGTCAGCGGGGGTGGAACGGTTCCGGGACGGCTGGTGGGCGCGTGATCGTTGCAGCAGGGCGGGTGCCGGCCCCACGCTGGTTGAGCACTGACCGAACGAACGACCCGACGGGGGATCCATCACCATGAACAAGCTCCGCACCGCACTCGCGACCGCAGCCGCTGGCGCACTGGGCCTCGCGGCCCTCGCCACCGCCCCGGTGCAGGCCGCTGCCCAGCCCGCCTTCCTCGCCGCCTCCCAGATGCCGCCGTCGTCGACGCCGTGGGCCGCCACCCAGGTCTTCGCCGGCATCCCGGAGAACGGGGGCGTCCTCTGCGCCCCGTACAAGATCCCGGCGCAGAACACCCGCTACCGTGAGTTCAGCACCGAGCTCGACACCAACGGCGTCCAGGTCACCACCGTCGCCCGTACGGAGGCCGACGCCGTGAAGCTGGTGAACACCCTCCGTGGGGCTCTCGCCGGCTGCGGCCCCTTGCTGGAGCAGCAGAACCCGGGCCTGCAGGCCGTCAGCGCCTCCCACGGCAAGCTCGCCGTCGAGGAGGGGGCCTGGGTCTACAGCCTGGACACCGCCGACCCGCAGATCGGCATCTCCGACATCCACCTGTTCTCCGTCGGCCGCGACGGCCGCACCGTCACCCTCGTGCGCTGGGGCCAGATGGGCGACTTCGAGGACGCCCTTCTGACCGCCTTCCGCACCACGACGAAGACCGCCGTCAATAAGCTCCACTGACCCGGGCCCCCGAGGGCTGACCACACTTCGACAGCGGCGCGACCGGAATCCGGGCGCGCCGCTGTTGTGCTCACCTGCTTCGCGGGAGGCGACCACCTCCTGGCCTTCGCCAGCGTCGCTTGTACCCTCGCCTATCGCAGGCTCGCCAAACGAGGTGGTGGTCTCTTAAGGGTCGGGACCGTCCCGTCTGAAACGAGGCTGGAGGGGGTGGTCGCCCAATTGGGCAAGAATGATCTTGATCAGTTGCTGGTGCCGCACTGCTCCAGTGCGTCTTCCTTCACGTTTCGACCGGCCAGGAATGCGGACCTGGATTCGGGATCCATCAGGTCCGTGCGCTTCACCTGACTCGGAGGGCTGAGAGCGTCCTTCGGCAGCGCGAGCAGCTGGCCGTCGTCCAAACGCCACCACATGCGACCGCTGGCCGAATCGGTGACGATCAACCCTGAAAAGGAGTGTGAGAACTGGCGCTCTCCCGCGCTCCGGGCAGCCTCCTCAATCGGCTTCAGCGGCATGTGAAGCTGTGTGCACGGCGGGGAAACACCCAGCCACACAACGACCTTGGGGCGCATGATCGGCCCCATGACTGCGTAGACGACCGTCGCCTCGAGATTCCTGTTGGCAATGATGAGCGTGTCGCCGCGTTGCCACGCCGCAACCCGGGAGACGACCTTGCGGCTGTCTTGTGCCACACGCTCTTTGGACTGGGCCAGCTGATCGTTAGCGACCTGAGCAGACTTCACCGTGCCCCACGCGGTCACTGCGAGACCCATGGCGGCAACCAGGGCAGCCACCACGGTCCCATGCCGTAACCAGTCCACTCGCTGGTACCAGCCCGCGACGGCAGAGAACCGGGCTCTCCAGCGCGATGCACGGCCGCCCGCCGGTGCGGTGTCAGGTGCGGAAGACTGCTGCGGTCGGATAGCCGGCCGCCTGGAGACCTGTTGGATGCGTAAGCGGGGAGCGCGTGCACGGGGCAATCTGACCTCGCAAGGTTGATGCTGGTGGAGAAGGGACGCTTCCCTCAGAGCTGTGGTTGCCCGCGCTGCGCTGTCACGCCACGACGACAGCGGCATGTGACGGTAGGCCGGGCGCTCGGGCTACGGCCAAGCTGAGCTTGCCGTCCTACTTGACTGCACAAGGACACCGTCGCCACCCACATTCGGCGCGCCACCGCACTCCTTGCGTCGCTGGTCCTCGTCGGCTGCGCCTATTTCATTCCCGGGGGTCGTCAATCGAGCGGTTTGGCTGGGGTGGTTGGGGTTGCTGACGGGCGGCGGAGAGTCGGTCGACGAAGGTGATGTTGAAGGCGTTCAGCGCTGTCGGAAGCGCGGCAAGTCGCGAACAGGCGGCTGCACGCCACGGTCGCGGGCGCCGCCCGCCGCGCGGACCCGTCGCTGCCCGGGGATCTGGTGGCGACGCTGAAGACGGGGCTCGCGGTGCTCGGAGCTGGAGCAGCTGCGCCGGCCGCCGACGCGGACGACGGGCACGGCGTTCGCTCGGCTGCTGGAGCGGGTGGACGAGGCGGGCGCGTACCGGCTCGGCCGGTTGGGGCTGTCGCAGATCCCGCCGAACCGGATGGCCACGCTGGCACGGTGCGCCCGCTGCGCGCCCCGGACGCGATCGAGTTGGACGAGGACGACGACGGCGGCGTCCAGGAGTGAGCCGGTATGCGCCCCCATCGACAGCACGCAAGCGGACGGTCGCGGGACGTCTTTGGCCAGGCGGGGCGGTTCAGTCGTCGATCGCCTGATAGACAGTGGTCCAGAAGTCATGTATAGCCCGTGCGGAGTCCGGGGTGGACATGCCGGTCTGGGTGAGGAGGATGCCGACAAGCTTGTTCTCCGGGTCGGCGTAGGTGGTGGTGCCTGCTCCGCCGTCCCAGCCGAACTGGCCGACGGGCGCGTAGTCGCCGCGGTAGGTGCGCACCGCCATGCCGAAGCCCCAGCCGCCGTGCTGCCCTGTGCCGTGCGCCAGGTGGACCACGTTGCGGGCCCAGGTTTCCCGGGCTTTCAGTTGTTCGGGGGTGAGCCGGTTGGTGGTCATCAGCTCGATGGCGGGCCGGGACAGGATGCGCTCGCCGCCGTGCGTTCCGTGGTTGAGCAGCATCCGGAAGTAGGCGTGGTAGTCGTCGGCGGTCGAGTCGAGTCCGCCGCCGCTGGAGGCGAACGCCGGAGGCGTGCTGTGGTGCCCGCCTTCGGCCGGGTCCTCCACGGTGAACTCTCCCGTCTCCGGGTCAGGGGCATACAGGGGCGGCAGCCGGTGAATCTTGTCGGCGGGCACGTGGAATGCGGTGTCCTTCATGCCCAGCGGGTCGAAGATGCGCTCGCGCAGGAACGTCTCGAAAGGCTGGCCGGTGACCCTGGCCACCAAGACCCCGAGCACGTCGTCGCTGACGTTGTACAACCACCGCTCGCCGGGCTGGTACATCAGCGGCAGAGTGCCCAGGCGGCGTATCCACTCGTCCGGTTCCACCGCCGGGAGTAGCCATCCGTTCTCGCCGTAGACCCTCCGCTCGAAGTAGGCGCCCATCATCGGGGAGTCCATGGCCGTCGTGTCGAGCCCGAGCCCGCAGGTGGAGGTGAGCAGATCCCGGACGGTGATAGGACGGCGCGCCGGAACGGTGTCGTCCAGCGGGCTGTCGGGCCGCCTGAGTACCTGCCGCCCGGCCAGTTCCGGCAGCCAGGTATCTATCGGGTCGTCGAGCCGCAGCCGGCACTCGTCCAGCAACACCATCGTCGCGGCGACCGCTACCGGCTTGGTCGTCGAGGCCATGCGGAAGATGGTGTCCCGCCGCATCGGAGCGCCGCCGTCGTGGCGCATCGTGCCGATCGCCTCGACATGGGTTTCCTCGCCCCGGCCGACCAGGGCGACGAGTCCAGGGATCTTCTTGGACTCGACATGCGCTTGCAGTACCTCGCGCAGGCGGCGCAGCCCTGCCGCGGAGAAGCCGTTGTTGCCGTTTCCCATCATGAATCTCCTTGCACGCTGTAGTTGGTCCGGGCGGTGCCGCGGATAGGCGGCGGGAGGCGACCGCAGGGGAGGAATCGGCGGTCACGTGGTGCGGATACGCAATGAGGGTGTGACGATCGGCGCCCGAGAGGCTCCCAGGTGTGATCAGGCGGTGGTTTCTTCGGTCCCGGCCTGGTTGTCGGCTGCACGCTCGATGTCCTCGGTCAGCTGCTTGCGGGCGCGGGCCGGGACGTAGCCGCCCTCCGAGTAGTTCTGGGCGAACTCGTCGACGAACTCCACCGGGTCTTCCCCGACGACGTCGCGGATCGGGGTGCCGTCTGCCGAGGCCTGCTCGAACAGGTCGGCCAGGTCCTCGAACATCGCGGCGTTGCTGTCACTGTCGATCGGCACGAAGTGCATCAGGTACCGCTCGATCGCCTCCACGGCCGTACGGTGGTTCTCCGGCAGCTCCTTGACGCGTGCCTTGTACGCTCGCCAGCGCTTCTTGGGCCCGATCACCTTCATGAGGAATCCGTTCTTCTCGTCACCGGACATCTCTACTTGCCCCCTTCACGGAGCTGTTCCAGTCGTTCGGAGAGGAAGCTCCACGTTCTCCAGAACTCTTCGAGGTACTCCCGCCCCTGAGCGTTCAGGGAGTGCACCTTGCGCGGCGGCCCCTTCTCGGAGGGCACCTTCTCCACGTCGACCAGGCCGCGCTTTTCCATCCTGAGAAGCAGCGCGTAGACGGTGCCTTCGGCGATGTCGGGGAAACCCTGCTCCCGCAGCCACGCGGTGATCTCGTAGCCGTAAGCGGGCCGGCCGGACAGGGACGCGAGGATGAGGCCGTCCAGGGTGCCCTTGAGCATCTCCGTCAGCAGCTTGGCCATGGGACACCTCCTTCCCGGGGTATTCGGTGTCGCTGAGTACTGGTACACAGTAACGCTGACTACCGGTACTTAGCAAGAAGGAATAGCGGGCGGTTGGGCCCTCGCGCCCATCCACTTCCTTGCGCGCCACGCCTGATCGAGTCGCCCGCCTGTCATCAGACGATCGTTTGACGACACTTAGAACTCCTAACGAAATGATCTTCGAGGTGGTTGGATCACCCCGGGGCCGTTGATCTGGGGGTGCGGAGTGGCTCGGCGGAAGCCGTGGGACGTCGATGACGAGTTGTGGGCGGTGGTTGAGCCGCTACTGCCGAAGATCGAACGTCGCACTCGTCATCCCGGGCGGAAGCGGCATCCGGACCGGCTGGTGTTCCAGGGCATCCTGTTCGTCCTGCATACCGGGATCGCCTGGGAACACCTGCTGCAGGACTCGGCTTCGGTTCGGGCATGACGAGCTGGCGACGCCTGGCCGAGTGGACCGAGGCTGGCGTGTGGCCCCGGCTCCACGAAGCGCTCTTGGCCAAGCTCCGCAGCGCGGACGCCCTGAACTTCTCTGCGGCGGCCGTCGACGGCTCCCACATCAGAGCATTAAAAGGGGCCCCAAGACGGGACGAAGCCCTGTCGACCGGGGCAGGACGGGCAGCAAGCACCACCTGATCACGGACGCCACCGGCATCCCGCTCGCCGTCGCCCTCACCGGGGGCAACCGCAACGACGTCACCCAGCTCATCCCGCTGCTCCAGTCAGTGCCACCCGTGCGGGGCAAGCGTGGCCGACCTCGGCGCCGCCCCGACGTCGTGCTCGGTGACCGCGGCTACGACCACGACAAGTACCGCCGCCTCGTCCGCGCGCTTGGCGTGAAGCCGCTGATCGCGCGACGTGGCACTGAACACGGCTCCGGACTCGGCACTCAACGCTGGGTTGTCGAGCGCGCCTTCGCCCACCTGCACTGGTTCCGCCGCCTTGGATCCGCGACGACATCCACGAGGCCTTCCCCACCCTGGGATGCGCACTCATCTGCTGGCGACGCCTGTCACAGCCGGCCCGATCCCTCGCCCTCTCGCAGTAGCCATTCCCGGACCGAAGGAGCTTGGTCAAGGAGCTGCCTGACCTGTATTCCCTCTTCGCGTGAGGTCACCTTCGGCAGCGGGGCGAAGTCGTCGGGGATCACGTCCAGCCAGCTCACCACGCGGTCTCCCGTATGCGGAGTGATTAGCAGTTCCCACCGCACGTGATCGGGAACGTCAGGGCGGTGGGACAAGGTGTGCCACAGGGCTGGCCACAGATAGTGGGTGCCGCCGGGTGCCGCATTCGCCCGCACCCACGTCGGGTCCAACCGCTGGCTCAGGCCGAGGTCGCCCGCCCGCTCTTCCAGCCGGAACAACGAGGCCGAATCGATGAACTTCACCTCGCGTGGCACCGGCCGCTCAACGTCCATCGCCCCATGCTCCCCGACAGCACCTCACGTCGGGCAACCGACCCTAAAAGTCATTCCGTTAGGAGCTTTTAGGGTCCTATCCTCCGTACGGAAGGGGCCCTTCGGTGGCGAGCCTGGTCTACAAGTGGGTCTCGACGACCAGCAGTCCACCGCCCGGCAGGACCTCGTCCTGGCCGAGGCAGGGATCGAGGACCCGGTCGTCTTCGAGGAGGACCCGGGCGTCTCCAGCCGCCCCACCCGTTCCAGTGACCGAAGTTCGTCGAGCTCCCCCCAGACACGCGGCCGGCGCGGCACCGTGCACATCTCCGGTCCAACGCGAGCTGACCTACGACGGACTGCGCGCCGCCGAGGCCAAGGGCAACATGGGCGGGCGCCGCCCGCCGTCGCGGCCACGAAGACCGCCGACGTACGCGTCGCGTACCTCGAAGGCTGCTCTATCGCCGCCCTCGCCCGCGATCGCCGGGTCAGCCGCCGGCGCGATCCGGACCGCAAGAATTGCAGCCTTCCGATCTTCGCCAGGAAGGGCACAGCGACCGGTGAACGCAGAAGGCGCCGCTGAACACGTCGGCCGTCATGGAGTCTTCAGACTCGGATTCGCATGGTGACGTCAACAGCGCCCCGTACGCGAGGAAGGCCCGGGAGGCGCTGCGAGGTCGCGTGGTGGTCGTCCAGGGGTGGAGTCGGTGGTCGCGCGATGACGGATGTGTCAGGTGATCGCGATGACTCCCTGCCCGGTGGCTTGTTGCGCAGCGTGCCGGATGGCTTCGATGCTCGGTTCGGTGCGCCGTCGTCTCAGCCAGGCGAGGGCGGACGTCGAGGGGGCGAGGTCGGCCACGTCGAGGTAGGTGATGCCCGGGCGTGAGAAGTAGTCGCGGGCGGCTGACGGGAGAAAGCACATCGCTTCGCCGGAGGCCACCGTGTGCAGTAGTGACTCCATGTCGGTGACCAGCGGCCCGTAGTGGACGCGGCTGCCGTCGGGGCGGGGGTCGGCAGCCCAGAAGTTCCACCACAGCCGCGGCACCTGCTCGGGCATGTCGACCACCGGCACACCGGCCAGGTCCGCCAGCGTGAGCTGGGGCTCCCCGGCCAGAGGATGACCGGTGGCAAGGCACGCCACGCGCGGTTCGGTTGCCAGGTGATGCAGTTCGATGTCGTCGGTCACCGGAGGACGCAGAAAGAACACGTCGGCTTCCTGTTGAGTCAGGGCGGCCATGTGATCGCCAAAGCCGAGGTTGACCAACTGAACGGTGATGCCGGGGTGCCGGTCCTGCAGCAGGCCGAGGACGGCACGGGTGTGCGCCATGGAAGCCTCAGCTCCCATGGTTCCTACGACAAGCCGCCCGGAGGCCTGCCGCAGCTGCGCGTCGGCAACGTGCTTCAGCCGGTCGACAGCTGCGACCGCCGCCCGGGCTTCCGGCAGCAGGGCGCGCCCTGCCTCCGTCATGGTGACCGTCCGGTTAGTGCGCTCCACTACACGCACCCCCAGACGCCTCTCCAGATCTCTGATCTGCTGACTCAGCGCGGGCTGTGTGATGAATAGACGATCGGCGGCACGCCCGAAATGGAGTTCCTCGCTCAGCGCCAGAAAGAGACGCAGTTGATGGACGCTCGGTTCCTTCAATGCGGAAGCCTTCACGGAATATCCCCCTCGACAAGGCCGCTTGAAGCGCCATCATAACCATTTGGTTATCGCACTGCAGGGATTTTGCACCTTCATTTGCATGGCATCCCATCGTTGACCATGTGATAGTCAACGAGCCTTCGCTCGAACTCACTTGAGCCGAATACCCCGAAAGGAAGAGCATGTCCCTGCAGGAAAACAGGAATCAGAAGAAGCGGCGAAACTGGAGGGCCCAGCTCACGCGACGCGGTCTCGCCCTGGCGGGCGCGGGGGCCGCTCTGGCTACCGTCATCTCCGCCACGCCTGCGTCCGCCGCAACAGGCGCGGGCGGCACCCCGATCCAACAAGGGACGGGCCTCTTGGGCGTCGGATGGGACGCCCAGTCACCCAGGTACCTCAACACGATCAGGGGGAACTTCACCTCGGTCACAGGCGTGGCCAATCCGCGCATCCACGTCCGGGTTCTCGACGCCCAGAACAGGGAGATGTACAGCAAAGACCGCTCGTGGAGCGGCAACCGGCGCGACGAGTACGCGACGTTCGAGGTCACCGTGCTCATGCCCCGCGACGCCTCGCGCGTCTGCGCCACCCTCTACGAATCGGGTGGCTACATGGACACTGCCTGCGCCCCGGTCTACTTCTGAGCCCGGCAGAGACCAGCGCGAACACTCAGCCACCTTTCCGAGAGGATGAACGACAGCATGAAGCGCATGGCCGCCGCGATGGCCGCGGGAATCGTCCTGACTGGAACCGCCTCCGCCGCCTCAGCCGAGGCCGCACCGCAAAACCGGAGGGTCTGCCAGTCAACCACGCTCTTCGTCTCCCACACGGTGTGTGTGGACTTCCAGAACGACCTGTACGACGCCGACGTCGTGCGCATGGAAGTCCGTGCCTCCACCAGCACAGGCATGGGCCACTGGGAGCTGTACGGCCCCCGCGGCACCATCAAGAACAGCCTGGACGGCGAATGGAGAAACCGTACGCATGACTGGTCCGGATACCAGGACGGCGCGCACGGTGACCTGTGGTGCGCGGTCTTCTGGAAGGACATGGGCGGCGGAAGCGGCTACATCAAGGGAACTCAGCCGCTGTGCGTGAAAGCGGGTGGCATCTGACCCCCCTGATCTGCACCCGCCACCAGGGCCTGTCCGGTGGATCATGTGACTGTCTGATCGGTGGCTCGTTGTCGTTGGCATGGGGCGGGGTGATCTGACGGATACCCAGGGGGCTCGGCTGGAGTCGTTGGCGTAGGCCTCGCTGCGTTCGGGCGTCCCGTCGTGGGCGCCGCTGTCCCAGGCCTCGGCGAACGGGACAGGGATTCAACACCACCGGTGACACCCCCGGCCCCGAGCGGCTGCGCCCGACCTCGCACGGCAGGTCACCCGGCGGTCAGGTCAGGTGAGGTCCGTCGGGCGCGAGGTCGGGGCGGAGCCGGTGCCACGACGGGTGACGCAGGCGTCCGGCGCGGGTGCGGGAGGTGTAGCGGACCTCGCCGACGAGGCGGGGGAGGACCCACCGGGCGCCGGTCACGGGCGGGACCTGGGCGAAGGGGCAGGTGCCGGTGGCTGACATATGGAGGAGGGTGGCGAGTCGGGCTCGTTCGCTCTGGCTCCAGCCGGTGCCGACGCTTCCCGCATAGTGCAGCAGTCCGTCGTGCCGCTCACCGACCAGGACGGCGCCGGGCAGTCCGGTCAGCCGTCCGCGTCCGGGGACCCACCCGCCGATCACGACGTCGGCGAGCCGGCGCACCTTGATCTTCACCCAGTTCTTCGACCGCGCGCCGGGCTCGTACCGGGAGGTGAGCCGTTTCGCGATCAGCCCTTCGAGCCCGGCGTCCCGGACCGTCTCCCAGGCCTCAGCCCCGTGACCGGTGATCGCTGCCGGTGTCGACCATGCGGGCCCCGCCAGCCCGAGGTTCTCCAGGAGGCCGCGCCGCTCCCCGTACGGCAGTTTCGTCAGGAGCCGGCCGCCGAGGTGTACGACGTCGAAGAGCATCAGGTGCGCGGGCACCTGTCCGGCCATCCGGGCCGCCTTCGCGGGGGAGCCGGCGAGCCCCATACGCTGCTGGAGCCCCTCGAAATCGCTGCGGCCCTCCTCGTCGAGCGCGACGATCTCCCCGTCCAGCACCGCGGGCCGCCCGCCGAGGTCTTCGGCGAGGGGGAGCAGCTCGGGGTAGGCGGCGGTGATGTCCGTCCCTGTCCGGGCGCGCACGTGGAGGGTGCCGTCGCCGGGCAGGTAGATCATCGCGCGCTGTCCGTCCTGCTTCACCTCGAACGCGTAGAGGTCCTCAACGGCCGCCGAGGGCAGCGAGCCGGGGGTCGCGAGCATCGGCTCGATCCTGGGCAGCGGTCGCGCTGGGTCAGGAGGCACTGCGCCGCTTCGAGGCCGCCTTCTTCCCCGCTGTCTTCTTCGACGTCGTCTTCTTCGCGGCGGTGCCCTTCGAGGTGGCCGTCTTCTTGGCGGTGGTCTTGCGGGAGGTCTTCTTCGACGGCCGCATCTCGTGCACGGTGGCGTCCTCGCCACGATCGCCGCGTGATTCCTCGGCCGCCTTGACGGAGGCGTTCAGGGCGGCCATCAGGTCCACGACCTCGCCCTTCTCCGGTTCCCCCTCCTCGGTCGGGGCTCGGAGGGGCTTGCCCTCCGCCTTCGCGGCGATGATCTCTTCGAGGGCCTTCCGGTACTCGTCGTGGAAGCCGCTCAGGTCCTCGATCGTCATCTGCTCGAACAGCTGGAGGGCCTGCTCGATCTCTTCCTCGCCGACCTCGACCTCGCGCGGTGCCGCGACATCGTCGGGGTTGCGGACCTCATCGGGCCACTTCATGGAGTGCAGCACGATCGCCCCCTCGCGGATCCGCAGCAGGCCCAGGCGCTCACGGCCGTGCCACGCGAACTTCGCCACCGCGACCTTCGAGGACCGCTCCAACGCCTTCCGCAGCAGGGTGTACGGCTTCGCGGCGACCTGCCCGTCGGCGGCCAGGTAGTAGGAGTCGCTGATCCGCACCGGGTCGATCGCGTCCGCGTCGACGAACGCGGCGATCTCGATCGCCTTCGCCGTCGGCAGCGGCATCTGCTCCAGCTCCTCGTCCGTCACCGTGACCGTCTGGTCCTTCGCAATCTCGTAGCCCTTGCCGATCTCGTCCTGGGACACAACCTGGCCGTCGAGCTCGCAGACCTTCCGCGTCCGGATACGGCCCATGTCCGCCAGGTGCACCCGGTGGAAGTGGACATCGTGGTCCTCGGTCGCGGACACGATCTTCACGGGGATCGTGACCAGCCCGAAGCTGATGGCACCTGCCCACAACGGTCGCGGCATCTCTTCCACCTCCAGGACCCTGCGCCGCTGTGCGGCGAGGGAAAAGCCGGGGAGCCCCGGTCGAAACGCGCCCGGGCTGCAACGTCGTACTCCCGATCCTCACGCGGGCCAGGGATGCACGCATCCTCACCGTGGGCAGGCACGCCGTGCGGGAACCGCCCAAGTAGCGGGCGCAGAGATTGCCGTCCATGAGGTCGCCGGGGGTGTTCACGAGTAGAGGTGACCTGGTGCGGTACAGGACACCGGGAGATCGCTTCCCGTTCTCAGATAGATCGTGACCCGCTCTGCGGCAGATTCCTGGCGGACAAGGTGAGGCGGCGGCGCACGAGGTCGACCTCGACGATCCGTACGGTGATCTCGTCGCCCTCGCTCACGATCTGGCCGGGGTCTTCGACGGGCTCGTCACGGAACTCGGTGTTGTGCACGAGCCCCTCAATTCCGTCGGCGATGCGGACGAAGGCTCCGAACGGGATCAGCTTGGTGACCCGACCGGTGGTGACACGGCCGGCTTGGTCCGCGAAGGGAAGGAGCGGGTCCTCTTGGAGAGCCTTCAGTGACAGCTGAACCTGTCCACGCCGGGTGTCTACGTCGATGATCTCGCCCACGACCCGCTGGCCGGCTGTGACGACGTCGGCGGGATGGTCGAAAGACCGCCGGCTCAGTTCGGGGATCCGGATGAACCCGGTGCACTCATCGGGCTCGCCGTCCAGGTTCACGAACACACCGAAGTTGTGGACGCTCGCCACCTGGCCTTGGTGGGTTGCGCCGCGCCGGAGGCCAAGCAGAAACACTCGCAGAGCCGGGTCCTCACACGCCGCAGCGGAGGCCCAGACGCGCTCCTGCTGCCCGTCGACGCCTATCACTTCGCAGGTGAGCTGCTGCCCGATGCTCACAGCTTCGGATGGGTGCCCGGTCGCCTTACGGGTCAGATCACCATGAGGGATACACCCCACAGCTTTGCCGGGGCCGGGGAAGCCGTCCAGCGCGACCAGCACCTCCCGGTCCTCGATGCTGATGACGCGGCCGGTACGGACTTCGCCGACTCGTATGGTGTTCAGGAAGGCCTTCAGGGGCTCGCTCGACAGGGGTTGGGTCACGGCCACGACTTTAAGGAGTGTCAGGCGGTCTTCGGTCGGACAAGAGGCTTCTTTCCTCGGATACGAAGATCAATTCTCGACGCTAGCCGCGTCTCCCCGCTCCGATCGGTGTCGCAGGCCCTTGATCGTTCCATCGAGCCCTCTCCCCTCGATCACGGGACAGCTCCGCCCGCCTGTGGTTGGCACTGCTACTTCCGGGCCGGAGCCGCCGGACAGAGGCTGCGAGGCGCGGGTCCTCGTAGGCTGGGGTCCAGCCGCGATCCTGCGCGCCTGCTCCTGTGCCCCACGCCTGGAGGAAGCCGAGGCCATGGAGCTGCCGGAGGCGATGGCCCGGCTCCAGCTCATCCCCGGCATCGGCCCGTGGACGGCTGCCGAAACCCTGCAACGCACCCTCGGCGCCCCCGACGCCCTGACCCTGGGCGACCTCCACCTGCCCGTACAGATCGTCTACGCCCTCACCGGTGCCCGGGGCGGCACCGACGAGCAGATGCTTCAGCTCCTGGAACCGTACGCCGGACAGCGCCACCGCGCCGCCCGCCTCATCCTCCTCGGCGGCCGGATGCCCAACCGGCGCGCCCACCGGGCACCGCACAGCCGCATCGCCCACCTGTAGCCACGATCTTGGGCCCCTGGTCGTGCCGGGCCGCTACCCGGCCCGGGGGAAGGTCGAGGCAGCTCCGACACCGGGTCCGTAGCGGCTCGCGGCCTTGTCGAGCGCGATTTCGAGGCGGCGGAGCTTGTCGTCGTGGGCGTCGAAGGTGAGCTGCTGGACGGTGTCCTCGGCGGGCCGGAGGCGTTCGGCCCGTACGGCAAAGGTGCGGACGCGGGCGCGCTGGAGGCCGAAGCCGGTGAGAAGGGCGCGCGCGGCGGCGGTCAACGCGGGGGTGTGCGCTGTGGGTTCGGCGAGGGTCCGCGTACGGGTGGTCTGGGTGCGGTCGGCGTAGGTGACGGTGAGCGTGAGCGCCTGGGTGATCTCCCCGCTCGTACGCAGCCGGCCGCCGAGGTCCTGGACCAGGCCGAGAACTGCGCGGTGGTGCTGGTCGGGGTCGAGCTCGTCGCGGTCGAAACGGCGGCTCGCGCTCATCGTCCTGGGCGCGGCACCGGGAACGACGGGGCGCTCGTCGATACCGCGGGCGCGGTCGTGGGCCAGCCGGGCGGCGGTGGTCCCGAGGATGCGCTGGAGGGTGGGGAGCTGGGTATCGGCGATGTCGCCGACCGACGTGATGCCGTAGCGGGCGAGCGTCTTGGCGGTCTTCGGTCCGATGCCGGGCAGGGCGGAGGCCGGTTTGGTACGCAGGAACGCGGCGACCTCGTACGGATCGTCCCGCACAACCGTGGCCGCGCCCGGCGGTGTGGCGTCGGCGGCCATCGCCGCGATCGAGCGCGTAGGCCCGGCGCCGGCGGAGCACTGCACGCCGTGGAGGGCGAGCAGGCGCAGCCGGAGCACGGCGACCAGACCCTCGGCGTCGCGGCCCCAGTACGTCAGGGCCCCGGTGAGGTCGACGTACGCGGACCAGTCCGCGGGCAGCGGTTCGACGCGGGAGCTGATGCCGTCGACGACCGTGAGCAGCTGCCCGTACAGCTCCTCGGTCCGCTCGGCGGGGTGGAAGTGGATCCGCAGGATCGCACGCGGCCGCGACCTGGTGGTGCTCATCCCGGGCTCCCTGGGCTTCGGTGGCCGAAGCGGGTGAGGTCGGCCGAACGGGTTCCGGCGGGCTGGAGGTCGCTCCAGGGGTGCAGCCGGGCGCCTGCGGTGCCGTCGGGAATCGTCCGCCCGGGCCCAGGCTGGGCCGGTGTGGGGGAGGGGGCCTGGCCGAGGAGGTCGAGGACGGCCTGGGGCCCGTGGGTGGCCCGGGCCGCGGCGAGTTCGTCGAGGTCCCACGCCATCTCGCCGACGACGGTGCGCCGGGGGCCGCGGGCTTCGACGGTGCCGCGTACGAGGAGCAGGCCGTGGTGGAAGACGGTGTGGGCGCACCGCTCGTGGGAGTCCTCGAAGAAGGCGAGGTCGACGAGGCCTGAGCCGTCTTCGAGGGTGACGAAGATGATGCGTTTGCCGGAGGCGATGGGCGGGGTCTGGGTCGAGGCGCGGACGCCGGCGACCAGGACGCGCTGCCCGGCAGGCATCGCCTGCAGGTGCTTGGCGTCGGTGGCGCCGATCTCGCGCAGGAGGCGGTGGTGGTCTTCCATGAGATGCCGGGAGACGTCGATCTTGAGGACGCCGAGCTCGGCGTCGAGGCGTTCGCGGGCGGTCATCTCCCGCAGCCCGGACGGTCCGGCGGCGAGCGGGGTGGTGGCGAGCGGCATCTGCCCGGCTCCGGGGCGAGTACGTGCCTGGCGGTGCAGCTCGGTCGCCTGCAGCAGCAGGTCCCGCCGGGACGCCTCGCCCTTGACCTGGTCGAGGGCGCCGATGCTGATGAGGCGTTCGACGGTGGGGAGCTTGGGGTGGGCGCGGGCGTGGAAGTCCTGCAGGGAGGTGTAGGGCTGGCCCTCGGCGATCCGGGCGACCTCGTCCTCGGAGATGCCGTGGACCGTGGACAGGGAGATCCGCACACCCCACCCCGATCCGGTCCGTTCGACCGCGTACTGCGCTTGGGAGGTGTTGATGTCGACGGGCAGGACGGGGACGTCGTGGCGGCGGGCGTCGGCGACGATGACCCGGGCCGGCCACATGCCCGGATCGTGCTCCAGCAGCCCCGCGTACAGGGCGGCGGGGTGGTGGGCCTTGAGCCAGGCGGACTGGAGCGCGGGCACGGCGAACGCGACGGCGTGCGCGCGGCAGAACCCGTACGCGCCGAACGAGGCGACGACGTCCCAGACCTCGTCCAGCACCGTCGGGCTGTACCCGCGGGCGCCCGCCTGCTGCCGGAACCACGCCTCGACCTTCGGCAGGCGTTGGTCGTTGCTGAGGGCGCGGCGGGCTACCTCGCCGAGGGCGCGGTCGCAGCCGGTCATGACGGCGAGGATGTCGATGATCTGCTCGTGCCAGATCGTCACCCCGTACGTGTCGCGCAGGACCGGCTCCAGGTCCGGGTGCGGGTAAGTGGGGGCGGCGCCGTGGCGGGCGGCGATGTAGAGGGCGGGCATCCCGCCCTGCACCGGGCCCGGGCGGAACAGGCTGATGTCGGCGATGACGTCCTGCGGATCACGGGGCTGGAGCCGGCCGACCAGGTCCTGCTGGCCGGGGGACTCCAGCTGGAACATCCCCACCGTGTCCGACGCCTGGATGAGAGCGAAGGCGAACCGGTCGTCGAGCGGGACGTGGTCGGGGTTGTCGAGGTCGATCGCCCGGCCGGTCGTACGGCGGATCTCCATGACGGCGTGCGCCATCGCCGACTGCATCCGCACCCCCAGTACGTCGAGCTTGAGCAGCCCGAGGTCCTCGACGTCCTCCTTGTCGGCCTGGAGCATCGGGTACTCCCCGCCGGGGGTGGGCTGTACGGGCAGCCGGTCCAGGAGGCTGGTGTTGGAGAGGATCACTCCGCAGGGGTGCATCGCGATCCCGCGCGGCAGCGCGTCCAGGCTCTCGGCCAGCTCCCACAGCGGCCCGTACCGCCCTGCCTCCGCCGCGAGCTCTCGCAGCTCCGGCAGCTCGGAGAGCGCGGAGCGGATGTCGCACGCCCGGATGTGCGGGAACGACTTCGCGATCCGGTCCACCGTGGCCGGGGCGATCCCGAGCGCGAGGCCGGTGTCCCGCAGGGCGTGCCGGGCCCGGTAGGTCTCGGGCATCCCGGTGACCGCGACCCGCTCCCGCCCGAAGCGTTCGATGATCCGGTCGTAGACCTCCAGCCGGCGGGCGGACTCCACGTCGATGTCGATGTCCGGCAGCGACGAGCGCCGCTCGGACAGGAACCGCTCGAAGAGCAGGTTGTGCTCCAGCGGGTTCGCCGTGGCTACAAAGAGCGAGTGGTTGACCATGGATCCGGCCCCGGAGCCGCGGGCGGCGACCCGGATGCCCATGTCCCGTACGTCGGCCACGACCTGGGCCACCGCGAGGAAGTACGGCTCGTAGTGGAGCCGGTCGATCACGCCGAGCTCGTGGTCGAGCTGGTCCATCGAACGGCGGTCCCGGTCGAGACCCCGGGCGGCCATGCCGCTCTCGCACCGCTGCCGCAGCAGCCGCATCGCCCCGCCGGCCCCCGCCCCGGCACCGACGACGGAAGGCTCGGGGAAGTGCGGGACCCCGAGCCCCAGGTCCCTCACCGGGTCCACCTCGCACGCCTCCGCGACGGCCGCGGTGTCGGCGAGCAGCCGCACGGCGCGCGCCCGGCCGCCCCCGTACGCGGCCGCCACCCGCTCGGCGATCTCCGTCATCGCGGGCCCGCCCTTCAACCACCGCTCCCCGCAGTCCAGCCGCCGCCGGTCGACGGGCCGCAGCAGCCGGGCCGCGTCCAGGACGTCCGCGACCCGGTGCTGGGAGCGGTCGGCGTACCGTACGGCGTTGGTCAGCACGGCCGGAATGCCGAGGCGGTCGGCGAGCGCCAGGGTGTGCGCGGCCAGGCGGACCGACCCCGGCCCTGTGCCGGACAGGCCCCAGCACACGATCTCCAGCCGCAGCCCGCCGCCGACGGCCTCCTGCCACGGGGCCAGAAGCCGCTCGGCGATGTCCGGGCGGCCACCGGCGAGCGCCCGCAGCGGCTCCGACACCGGACCGAGCAGCACCACCAGCCCGTCACCCGCGTACCGGCCGAGCATCTCCCACGAAGCCGCCGGCGGCGCACCCGCGGCGAAGGCGTCGGCGTGCACGGCGGACACGAGCCGGCACAGCCGCGCCCACCCGGCGGCGTTCCGGGCGAGGAGTGTGGCCCGGAACGGCGCCTCGGCTACGTGCGCGCCGCCGCGCACCGGGGTAGGGCGGCGGGCCTCGGCCGCGGGCACATGAGGGGCGACGCCGAGGTCGACGCCGAACACCGGCTTCACGCCCGCGGCCGTGGCGGCCTTCGCGAAGCGCACCGTGCCGGTGACCATGTCGCGGTCGGTCAGTGCCAGCACCCCGATCCCGCGCTCGGACGCCCGCGCGACGAGGTCGTGGGGGTGCGAGGCGCCGTAGCGGGCCGAAAACCCACTACTGACATGCAGGTGAGGGACGCTTTCCCGCATGACATCCTCCGCCCATAACCCCCAAAGTGTCACCAATCGACTTCTTCTCCTTCGACTGTATCGAACATTGATTCGAACACGCGAGTTCGAGGCATGTGATTTAAGCCAGCAGGGCAGTGGCGAGACTGCGCCCAACACGCATGGAGCGCGGCGAGGTCGGGGCGGAGCCGGTGCCAGGAGGGGGTGGCGCAGGCGTCCGGCCCGGCTCCGGGAGGTGGAGCGGGCTCCGCCCCGCGCGCCTCAGGTCACGTCGTCCGGCAGGCATCGGGAGCCGCAGCCCGGAGAAGGGCGGCGAGACGGGTGCGTTCGGCTTGGCTCCAGCCGGTGCCGACACTGCCCGCGCAGTCCAGCAGCCCGTCGTGCCGCTCGCCGACCAGCACCGCACCCGGCAGGCCCGTCAGAAGGCCGCGCCCGGGGACCCACCCGCCGATCACGACGTCGGAGAGACGGCGAACCTTGATCTGCTGTCGACCAAGACGGCCCGGCCAGCCCGGAGACCTTCCAGCGGTCCCCGCCGCTCCGCGTACGGCAGTCCGGTCCGGAGCCGGCCGTCGAGGTACACGAGGTCGAAGAGCATCAGGTGCGCGGGCACCCGGTTCGCCGTGCGTGCGGCCTTGGCGGGGGCACCGGCGAGGCCCATCCGCTGTTGGAGGGCAGCAGGGTGTTGACGTGCACGAGGCTGGACTGGTACAGGTGCAGGTGCAGGACGAGCATGGATGGTTGTCTGTCGCCGAAATGCCGGCAACCTGCCACACAACTTGGCTATCTGTGCGAGCACGTCCCGGCACGGGGTGCGACGCTGCGAGGCTGGCCGGCCGGGGGCGAGTCCTTCACCTGATCCGCGTTGATCATGTAGCGCGCCGGCTTCTGCCTCTGGGACGACGTCGTACCTTGAAAGCTCCCAGTTCGGCACCAGCTGCCGTGCCCCGGAGTCGTACGCTGCCCGCCACGTGACGGGCAGCCCTTCCGGCCATCCGGTCCAGGTGTCGAGGGCAGCGGAGAAGTACTCCACCGCCGCCTCGGGGTCGCCGTCGCGGAGCCCCGACGTCATCTCTGCGATGGCGGCGGCGTTCTGCCCTCGCATCTCGGCCAACTGCCCTGCGCCTCTTGTCAACGTTGCTGTTGGCGCTGTGCTTCGGCCCGGACACCGACCAACCCATTGGAGCGACGGTTCATGTTCTACAGGCCCCCCGCCAGCGGCCCCGATGCCCGCACGCGGGCGGCGGTCCGGGGGAACATGGGGGGCCGCCTGCGCGCGCCCTGCCAACTCCCCCGAGAACGAGGGTATTCCTGCTGTGAATACAGAAGTTCCCGCCAGTCCGTCGGCCGCCGTCCCGCCGTCACCGCGAATCACCCGACCCGTCCGGCCCGTCCGCCTCACCCGTACGTCAGAGTGCCCGTTCTGCGACATCGTGGCAGGTACGGCACCGGCCCGGGTCGTCCGGGAATGGCCGGACGCCCTCGCCATCGAGCCGACGGACGGGGTGACGGCCGGTCACACGTTGGTGATCCCCAAGACCCATGTGGCCGATGTCGGCGTCGATCCGGAGGTCTCGGCCGCGACGATGCTGCGCGCGGCCGAGCTCGCCGCAGAGCTGGGGCCGTGCAACATCATCACGTCGCGGGGGAGGGCCGCGACGCAGTCTGTCTTCCACCTCCACCTGCACCTTCTGCCGCGTCGCGGGGGCGACGGGCTGGCGCTGCCGTGGTCGCCGGGGATCCGGGAGAAAGATCATGAAGCCGTCACCTGACAGATTGTCGGGACATAGCTCACATCTGTTGATCAGATCACGTTTGGTTCTTCGTCCCGGGGATAAGACGTGGATCAGACAGTCCGCAGACAGGCTGAATCCGGCCTCTGCGGCCTGATGAGGGAGCATGCAATGGCGCGTGGTTCAGTGACGTTCGGCGTGGAGTTACGTCGCCGCAGGGAGTCGGCCGGGGTGCCCCTCCGGGCGCTTGCCCGTGCGGTCAACTTCTCTGCGAGCCACCTGAGCAAGGTGGAGCGAGGGCAGAAGAACGCCAGCGTCGCCCTGGCCCAGAGGTGCGACCACGAGTTGTCGGCAGGCGGCGCCCTCCGCGATCTGGTCCGTACGAACGGCCCCGAGAAGCCTCCGGCGCGCGGCGGTCCCGCGGGCCGGGGGCGCCGTGGAGCCCGCCCTCCGTGGTCGGCGGCGTGCCGGGCTTTCCCGCTGCCGACGCGTTGGGGCTCGGCCAGCCGGGGCACCCGCCGACCGAGCTGACCTGGCGCATCACCTCCGGCCCGCTCGAGAGCGGCGTAGTGGCCCTCATCCTGGGAAACTACCGGCGCATCTACGACGAGTGCCGTTCGCTCGGCCAGGCGCTCGGGCCGATCGCCGTCAGGCACATGCTCATTTCCTCCATCGACGCCTTGCGGGGCATCGCCGGCTCGGCGCACCCGCCCGACCGGGCCGCCGCACTGCGGCTCGCGGCCAGGTTCGCGGAGTACGCGGGATGGATGGCCCAGGAAGCGGGCGACGAGTACGGCGCGCTGGGGTGGAACGGCCGGGCCGCCGCCCTCGCCGATACCGCCGACGACACCGACTTCGTCGCCTACACCCTGATCCGGCGTGCCGAGATGGCGCTCTACCGTGAGGACGCGCATGCCGTGCTCGCACTGGCACGCCGTGCCGACGCCCAGGCCCGTGGCGTACGCGTCCGGGGGCTGGCGGCGCAGCGGGAGGCCCAGGGCCATGCGCTCATGGGCGATGACGCCGCATGTCTGAACGCGCTGGTCCGTGCGACGGATCTGATGGCGGAGGAGAGGGCCGGTGAGACGGCCGGGGCGGTCACCGCGGCAGCGGGCGACCCGGTGCCGGGCAGCGCGCATCTGGCCGGCCCGGCGGACTTCGTCTCCGGCTGGTGCATGCACGACCTCGGCCGGCCGGCCGATGCGGTGGACGTGCTCGCGGGCGGTCTGGGGGCGATACCGGCCGAGGCCGGGCGGGCGAGGGCGCGCTACGGTGCCCGCCTCATGCTGGCCCTGGCCGAGTCCGGGGAACTCGCGGAAGCCTGCGCCATGACCGAAGCCGTCACCTCGTCGGTGGTCCTGCTCGACTCGGCCACCATCCGTGCCGACCTCCGCCGCCTCAACCACGCGCTCAACAGGTGGCCCCGCCACTCCGACGCCCGGCAGGCCTCCCGCCACATCGCCGCCGCACTTCATACCGAGGAACACGCCGAGGCCCACACCGGCGGGTACCCGGGGGGACACGCTCCGCCGCCGCTCAACTGACCACTCCTCAGGAGAGGGTGAACCGCTCCCCGCCCGTGTTCCCGCGTGACCGGCCGGCCCTCCGCCGTACCCGGATGTCTGCCGGGTGCACCCGTATGCGGAATGACGCACCGCCGTTGGGTTTCCCAGGTGTGTTCCGTGTTCCCGCGCACAGGGCGCGGGCAACTCTTGACCGCTCCTGAACACACTGCGAGTCTCACATTTCCCGGCTGTTCGCACAGTCGGCCGTCGCCATTCCCCTGGATGGCCCCTCACTGGAATCTCGCGGCCTCCCACGATTCTTCGCCGGTCCCCGAGAGTTCCCTCCGAGACGTAAGGATTCTGATGGCTGGAATTTTCATCAACTACCGGACCGGTGACGGAGATCAAGCCGCAGTCGCCCTCGACGGCGAACTCATCAGGGTTTTCGGAAAGAGTCGTGTCTTCCGTGACCGCCGCTCGATGAAAGAGGGCACGGACTTCCCGCCGAAGCTGCGCAGGGAGCTGGAGAAGAGCACGGTGCTCCTCGTGCTGATCGGCTCCAAGTGGCTGCGCCTGAAGGACGAGAGGACCGGTAGGCGCCGGATCGACCTGGCGCACGACTATGTGCGGGAGGAGATCCGGACCTCCTTGGAACAGCGGAAGCTCGTCATCCCCGTGCTGCTGGATGTGGATTCCGTCCTGCCCGCAGCGGACGAACTTCCCGAGGATATAGCCCGGCTCAGCCAACGCCAGGATGCGCGAGTGAGGGTGCCGTACCTGCCTACCGACGTGAAGCCGCTGATCAAGGAACTTCGCCGGCACGTGCCGGCGAAGAAGAAGAGCCGGGGGGCCGGAAAGGGCCGGGAAGGCGGAGGCGGAACGTATATCGAGAAGGCTGAGCGATCGGTCATCGCACACAGGGACGGAATCTATAACGAGAACGCTCCCGTGGCCCCGGCAGAGCCCGCCGGACGCGTGAGGTTCGCCGACCCGGCCCATCCTGCGAAGTCAACGTCCGCGAAATCCACCAAGTCCACCAAGTCCGCCAAGAGGAAAGGTGCTTCATGACCGAGTCACCGATGCCGGACGGCGAGGGCCTTCCGCACTCCGCGGTCCTGCCCGGACAGGAGCCGCTCCTCGAACCTGCGAGCGGTGCCACCGCCCCTGGTGACGGCTTGGAGCCGGGAGGGCAGCCGTCCCCCGGGGCCTTCCTGTCGAACGGCACCGACAAGAACCAGGCGATGGCGGACGAGGACGCGCCCGACGGCGGTCAGGTCGACTTCGTCGAGCACCGGGCGGCCCGTGAGCACAGCCTGCTGAGGACCAGGCGGAGTGCCGTCAGCACCGGCGAACGCGGCACCGCCTTCTACGTGGAGAACTACCACGGCGAGTCCGCGTCGGCCTCCTCCGACGAGGTCTGGGCGCTTCCCTTCGAAGTGGACGCATTCGTACGCGTCCACGAGAAGGTCGCCCGCCATGCCGAGATGGCCCTGGGCCTCAAGGAACACCACCTCGTGGTCCTCGAGGGGCCGCCGGGCAGCGGCCGGTATGCGACGGCCGCCACGTTGCTCGCCGGCATGTGCGCCCGGTACGCGCTGCGCACGCTGCACCGCGACGAAGGCGACGTCCTTCAAGGCGTGTGCGAGCAGGCGGAGGCGCTGCTGGAGGGGGCCGAGGGTACGTCGTGGACATCGGGGCACAGCCGTACGGCATCCGTACGCTGGAGACGCTCGCCCGCATCGCCGTACGTGCAGGGGTCTACGTCGTCGTCATCGGCGAGTCCGCCCCGAACGGGGCCGACCGGCCCCAGCACCTGGTGTTCGAGCACGGGCGCCCCGATCTCTCCGCCGTACTCGAAGCGCACCTGCGGGACCTGCTGGCCACTCACCGCACCCGCTGCGCCGTCGGCCGGGAATGCGGCCCGGCCGGCTCGGAGGCGTACATCGCGCGGCTGGCGGGCGAGGGGCCGATCGATCGCGCGCTGGGCATGGCGGCCTCCGTGGCGGAGGTCGTACGGCTCGCGCGCAAACTCGCCGAATGCGTCCACTCCGACGAAGCCGACATCGCCGGAGCCATCGGGGAGTGGCGCGACCGACTCCCGCTGCTCGCACAGAAGTTGCTCAGTCCGGATGGGGCGTCCGAAGCCGATCTGCTGATGGACCCGCACCGGCAGGCGATCCGGATCGCGTACGCCTGTTTCCACGGCCATCCGCTGGCGGACGTCATCGAGACGGGCGATCTGCTGAGCGGCACCGTGCTGCCGCGTTTCGAGAGCCGGAACACGGCACCCGTGAACCTCGTGTTCTCCAGGGACCTGGACCGCCTCGTTCCACGCGAGATGCGCGCGCCCGGGACCTGGGCGACGACGGAACGGGCCGACGGTCCGCGCCGTGCCGTGCTGGCGGACCGGGAACTGCTGCCGGCCCTGTTGGAGGTCGCCTGGCACAGTTACGGCGACCTGCGGAAGCCGTTGCTGCGATGGCTGGAGGCGATCGTCTCCGGAGCCCCGGGAAGAGCTTCCGGAGACGTCCCCGGAAGAGCCTCCCGAAGCATCTCCCGAAAGGCGCGTGTGCCCGAGCGGATCAAGGTCCGCGTCGCCGAGATCGTCGGCATCCTCATGCGGTTCGACTTCGACTTCGTCTACCGCGAGACGGTGCACCCCTGGGCCGTGAGCCATTCGTCCGTGCACCAGCAGTGTGCCGCCCTGGCGCTGGAGATGGCGTACGCGCAGGAGGCGCTGTCCCGGCGGGTGGCCGCGCGTCTGAAGAACTGGGCGGGCGGCCACAATCGGGGGCTGCACCACAGCGCCGCCCGTACGTACGGCACCACCGTGGGGCTCCAGGACCTGCCGACCGCTCTGCGGGAACTGCGCAGGCTGGGCACGAAACCCCAGCTGGCGTCCAGCAACGCGGTCGCCTTCTCCATGGCCTCGCTCTTCCTGGAGGGGCCGGTGGACCTGGTCGCCGACGAACTGGACGCCTGGATCACTTCGGCGGACGACCACCTGCAGCAGCACGCGGTCCGCTCGATGCTGGCGCTGGGCCGGTTCACCGTACGTACATCCCGGCGCGGCAGACCCGCGCTGGCGGAACTCGCGCTGGCGGACGAGCGGCGCAGGCACCTGCTGGTGGGACTGCTGCGCCGGGCTCTGACCACACAGGAGACATCCGCCCGCACCTGGACGCTTCTGGAGCGGTGGCTGACGGGAGCGGAGGGCGACGATGCCCTCGAGCGCCTCTTCGAGGAGATCGTTCCCCATGTCCTCCACGGGCCGCTGCGTGGAAGGGCCCTGTTCCACCTGGGGCTCTGGCGTCTGCGGCGGCCGGAATCGGGGTCCTGCGACGCACCCAGCAGTCCATCGCGCTCGGCACTGCCGGGCCCGGAGAGAGGAAGTGACCCATGGCCGTACGTAAAGGATTCTTCGCCGGCATCCGTGACTGGTTGTGGGGGGACTCCGACGCCTCGGAGAGCGAGCGCCCCACCCGGGCCGAGGCACGGCGGGCGTCGCCGCCCGACGCCCTGGCCGGCCCGTCCGTGGAACCCGTACGGGTCGAGGCGATAGCCGAACTGCCCTTTGCCCACGCACCGATGACGGTGGCGTCCCGGGACGACGTGTTCGAGTTCCACCTGACCCCGCACTTCCACTGGCGCAGTACGGAGATGACGTTCGAGGACCTGCGGGAACGGGCGGCCGCCCTGGAGGAGACGGCCCGCCGCGAACTGCTCAGGCGGTCCTGGGGCATCGCCCGTGCCCACGACCCGGCCGACCCGGTCGCTGCGGAGGAAGCCATCAACCGCAGGCTCGGCGAGACGTGGTGCTACACCGACGTCAAGGGCCTGATCAGCTGCCGGGCCTCCGTCCGGGTGCGGAGCGACCCCGCGCTGCGGGACCACGTACGGCCGTTCCGGCTGACCGAGCTCCGGATGAGGGAGGAGCACCGGCTCGGTGAACTCAAGGCCCAGCACGCGGCGGCCCTCACGGAGATCTGGATCGACGTGGTTACCAGGCTGGAGATGACCGAGAACCCGGGCGCGGTGGAGCGGCAGTTCCTCGCCCCCTTCGTCGCCCCGCTCGCCGACCGCGACTTCGCCACCACGATGAAGGCGCTGCGGGAGACCCGGCGCAACGGCACCCAGGCGCTCGCCCAGGTGCTCGGCCAAGCGGTCAAGGACCATGACCAGTTGGGGCTTTACGAGTTCACCAACGCCTACGACAAGGCCCTCAGCAGCTTCTGCAAGCAGATGGGCGTCTCACCGTTCGCCTGGGTGATATCCGAAACCGTGGGAACGGGAGCGGCGGCCGCCGACCCACGTGACGGTTCCGGGGCGGGCCCGGCCTCCGCCTCCAGCCCCGGTTCCGGTTTCACCGGGACGTCCGAGTGAGGGCCCCCGTGGTGTCCCGAGGGCTGGTGCCCGCTCTCGTGGTCGTCCTCCTGTCGGCGGGCATCACGTCCTGCAGCGACGGGGCGTCCACCCCCGGAACGTGCGACTGGATGGAGAAGGCCGCCGAGGGCCGGGCCCATACGGTTGTCCTCGTGGACGCCTCGGCATCCCTGCGCGGCTCGGCCGGGGCCGACCGAGGCCGCGACCACACCGAGGCGGTCATCCCGTACCTGGAGAAGGCCGTGAAGCACCGGAACACCGTCTCGGTGGGGGCTTTCGCAGGAGCGGGAGACATCGAATGGTCGGCGTCGGGCCTGTCGACCGACTGGACCTGGAAGAACGACAATCCGAACAACCGGGAGCAGCGCGAGAAGGACGCCACCGCCTGCCTGAAGAAGAACCTGGCCCAGGCACAGGAGACGGTCCCCACGAGCGGCGGTACCGACATCCTCGCCGCCGTTCGGTCGGCCGTCGCCGTCCTGGGCGAGAGCGCCGGCCAGGAGGACTCCGGAAACGGAGGTTCCGGAAACCGATCGGGGCCCGGCGAGCTGATCGTCCTCACCGACGGCCTGTCCACCGCGGGCTGCGCCGATCTGCGCCCCGCGAGGTTCGCCGACGACTGGGAGATCGACGCCATCGCCGAGGTCTGCCGTGACGCCGCCGAACTGCCGCGGCAGATACCGGCGGGCATGCCGGTCACCTTCGTGGGCCTGGGCCGGACGGCGGGTGTCCAGCCGGCCCCCACCCCGGCCCAGACCGGCTGGCTGAACCGGCTCTGGCTGCGCCTGTGCGCGGAGACCCGGCCGAAACCGGCCGGGGCCGAGGACTGCCGTGCCGTCGACACCCCCGTACCCGGCACGCTGCGCCGGGCGTCCGCGCCGAAACCGCCTGTGGACCCGGTGGTCCGTTTCGGGGCAGGGCGCTCACAGCCGTACCCGGTGCCCGGGGCCGCGCTGTTCGACCCGCGCTCCGCGGTGATCCGGGACGAGGGCCTGCGAGAGCTCACCCGTATCGCGGTGAAGCTGCGGAACAGCCCCGGGGCGGAGGTGCAGGTGCTCGGCTATGTCGATCCACGCGGCGGGGCCGGGAACAACCTGTCGCTCTCCCAGCAGCGGGCGGACGCCGTCGCGGAGGTGCTGACGGCCCACGGGGTGCGCGATGTGACGGCCTACGGACGCGGGCTGGCCGGAGCCTGCCCCAAGCCTGTCGCCGCCGGGAGCGGTGACCGCGACGCGGATGAGGCACTCCAGTGCGACCGCCGGGTCGACATTGTGGTGACCAAGTAACAAGTAACAGGTGACGAGCGGGGAGGCGGTGGCGGTTCATGGGCGTCAATGGGGAGACTGTGTCGAACGGCGCGCGCTATCAGGCGGCGAAGCCCTGCGGTCGTGAACTTCTCACGCTGTCCGTCAGGGGAAACGGCGACCCGTCCAACGGGACCGGCGCCGTGTCCGCCGGTCCGGCCGGCCGGACGGTCGACCGTACGGACAGCAGGGAACGCGCGATACTGATGCGGGCGTTCACCACCGCCAACACCCAACTGGCCTCCGCACAAGCGGAGCTCGGCGCCGGTGCCGCGAAGGTGATCCGCTCCGCCGAGCGGGCGCGCGGCGGGATCGAGGCCGTGGAACGTCTCACCCTGGGCCGGTCACCGGCCCGGGCCCGCGGGAGCGCACGAAGGCTGGAGCTCGCCCACGCCACGGACGGCCCGGAGGACCTCCGCCGGTCGTCCACCCTGTGGCGCAAGGTGATCCTCCCCTTGGCCCTGGTGGTCGGCGCGGTGTTCGAGGCCGCTTTCATGGCGTCGATCGTGCAGGAGGTCATCGGCGTCGGAAAAGGCTCGTGGGAGTGGTGGCTGGCCTATCTGCCAGGCCTAGGGATCACCGTGTGCCTGCTGGCGGCGGGCACCCTGCTCGCGGAATCGGTGTTCCGATTCAGGGCACGGGCGGACCGGAGACTGGAGCGACGGCGTACCGGCTTCCGCTCCGCCGTGACCGGCCGGTGGAAGCGCGAGGGCCCGTCGACCGAGAAGCGGGCGGAAACCGATCTGCCCTGGCCGAACATGACTGCTCCCGTCCTGCTGACGGTCGGCATCCTGGGAATGGTGGCGGTGTGGGCCTACCTGCGGACCGCCCGCGCCGCCGCTGAATTCCACCACCTGGAGCAGTACCGACCGGCCGTGGTGGTGCTCCTGCTGATGCTCAGCGCCTCCGCGGTCCTGGCCAAAGTCCTGGCCCACAACCCGTACGCGGACCGGGCCGAGAGGGTCCGGAAGGCCACGGAGAAGACGGAGGACTCCGCGGTGAAGCTGTTGAAGGCGGCCAGGGAGGACCTGGCCCTGCACGCCACGTCCTGGTCCGCGCTGAGTTCGGCGACGGTGCTCGCGGAGAACCGGGCCCACCACACGCTCGACGACGCCTGTATCGCCCTGGTGGAGGAGCGGTCCAGAACGGGGGCGGCGGGCGGTTTCGACTTCCCGCTCGGCGTGACGGTCTGGCCGTACCCGGCGGACGACGAGGGGACGGGCCTCGCCCCGGCCGACACCCTGCCGCGCCTTCGGCTGGAACAGCTCGACGAGATCCGGGAGGTGCTGCGGACCAACGCCCCGTCGAGGCTGCACGACCGCCTCGAGCGCGTTGCCGAGCGGCTGAACAGCCAGTGGGGGGAGGCCGCTGACGACACTGCCGTACGGGAATCCGGCATCCAGGAGCCCGGCGCAGGCTGACCGCGTCCTCCCGCTCGCAGTGACCCGCCAGGGTGTGCCTGAGCCGTCCCGCGTACACGGAGTCCGGGTGCCGCAGCCCCAGACCACGGGGGGTGTGCAGGTGTAGTCGAGGCCCAAGTGAATCTCCGTCCACTGGCGGCTGCCCGCCCGCTGGCCCGGGCTGTGGCTTCGGCTCGCGTGACGGATGGTCAGCACGCAGAAGACGCAGACCAGGTACGTGAGTGCGTCCAGAGCGATCGCCCGTGCTGCGCCCAGCACCGCGACCAGCCCGCCGACGTTGTTTCCGGCGAGGTCCGCCAGTCAGTTCGTCGCGCCGAGTTTGCCGTTGCCCTCCTTGAGCTGTTCTCCGCGCAGCAGGGAGGGGAGGTACAAGCTGGTCGAAGCAGCGCTGCCCCGTAGCTGGCACGAGTGCGCTGGTCGTCTCGTCGATGATCAGGAGCTGGCCCGTGAATTTCGAGCGAGCTCCCCGCCCGCGCGGAGTGGTCCTGCGCAGTTGGTCTCTGGGCGTCAACGCTGCTCCTCCCACGCGGTGTTGGGGATCTCCAGGTCCAACGAGAGCGGACAAGGTTCGAGCACACGTCTTTCAGCCGAACCTCGAACCCCTGTTCTCCGGGGCGGACGGGCGGCGTGTGATGCACCGCCCGCCCGCCCGTCCACCGAACGGAAGAAGTGGACCCGATCTTGGCCGAAAAGGGCACCTTGGCCGTTTCCAGCGGACAGCGGACAGCGGACAGCGGACAGCGGACAGCGGACAGCGGACGGGCCCGCCGGGACCAGGAGGAGCAGTGCGAAGGCTTCGGCACGGTGGAGGGGTACGCCGGAGAACGGCTGCCCGCTCAGGAGCTGCCCAACGCCACGCTCGTGCCGCGCCGCAATCTCCCCGGCTCCTGAACCGCAGTCAGCGGGAGACGAGGTTCCGCGTTGCGGCCGACGCCGATCGGGATACGCGACGCGAGAGGCTCGACGTGGCGCATCCCGAAGCGGTCGGCCTACGGGCGACGACGAGAACGCCCGGACAGGTCTCAGCCCAAGAAGGTGCGGAGGGCCGCGTTGACCTCCTCGGCGTGCGTCCAGAGCAGCCCGTGCGGAGCGCCCTCGATCTCCACGTACTGCGCCTCGGGCAGCTCACGGCGGAAGCGGCGGGCCGTCGCGTCGATGGGCAGGATCCGGTCGGCCGTTCCATGCAGGATGAGGGCCGGCTTCCCGCTTGCGCGGACCGCCTGGACGTCGGCGCGGAAGTCCTCGATCCAGGAAGAGACGACCGCGTAGGCCGCCACGGGCGCGCTCGACGTCGCGACGTTCCAGCTCGCGGTCACGGCCTCCTGGCTGATACGGCTGCCGAGGGTGTCGTCGAGGTTGTAGAAGTCGGCGAAGAACTGGGTGTACCAGGCGTACCGATCGCCCTTCGCCGCTGCCGCGATGCCGTCGAACACCTCTTGCGGCACCCCCTCGGGGTTGTCGTCCCGGGCGACGAGGAAGGGCTCCAGCGCGGCGAGGAACGCCAGCTTCGCGACCCTCTCATGCCCGTACCGTGCGACGTAGCGCGCAAGCTCTCCCGTCCCCATGGAAAAGCCGACGAGAACGACATCGCGGAGATCGAGGCTCTCCAGGAGGGCGTTGAGGTCGGCGGAGAACGTGTCGTAGTCGTATCCCGTACCCACCTTCGACGATCGGCCGAAGCCGCGACGGTCATAGGTGATGACGCGGTACCCGGCATCCAGCAGGTCCCGCGTCTGACGCTCCCAGCTGTGGCCGTTCAGCGGATACCCGTGGATCAGCACGACGGGCTGACCCGCTCCCTGGTCCTCGTAATAGAGCTTGACCGGAGTGCTGTTCTCACTGCCGACGGCGATGTACCCCATGGTTCTCTCCTTCTGATGCGGACGAACGTGCTGGTCAAATGCTCTATGTGCCCGACGACGCGGCCGTTGCGGAAGGGCCCGTCCTCGAAGCGGAAAACGTCGACGAGGGTCGCGTCCCCGCCGGGTGTCAGCTGTTCACCCGACTGTCGGGGGCCACGATCGCGTACGGCTCCGATGAGGTCGGAGCGCCGGTACTCTGGGGGAATTCAACGATTTCCGTGTCCAGCGTTCCGGTGCGGCCGACGGTCGTCATTCCGCAGCCGGTGGTTTGCCGACGAGCTGGCGCGGCACGACCGGAGTCTTTTTGCGAGGCTGCCTGCGAAGGTTAGTTGAAGTCGCAACTCGCCGACGGGCCCCATGGTACGAGGGCTTCACCGTTTGGCAAGTCGGGAGAGGAGGGGCGGCTGATTTCCGATCCCCTGTCGTCACGTGGCGCGTTCTCGGGTTCGTCGAGCAAATCCCTCGCTACAGGGCGGTGCGGACGGTGTCTAGTTGACACGTCAAGTTCTGGTGCTAGTGTACGGCGACATGCGCAGGCCACGCCGGACCGTGGAGTGCTGACAACCGCGATGAGGGATCTCCCATGAGCAGGGAAGTCAAGGCCGGAGTCGGCGCCCTGCCGACGCGCGAGGGAAGCTTGCTCGATCCCGGTCGCCGTACGTTCATCAACGCTCGGGAGGGCCGGCACCTCGTCGTGGCCGTCAAGGCGACCTTTCGATACCGAATATCCCCCTGCTGGCACAGGGAAGACAGCATTTCCGGCAGCTATCGCGTCGGAGCAGGTTCGATGTGACGAGTGAACGAGGCGCGCCCAGGGGTTTTTCGGGCCCGGTTCCAGGGAGTCTCCGGCCACGACGTCGGTCCATTCAGGAAGTCGATTCAGGAAGTCGATTCAGGAACACGCCGCGACACATCGCCTTGCCGCCTCCACGCCCGCCTTCCGGGAGGCTTGTATTTTCCGGTGCGGCAGCCCCGTAAGCACAGGGGAACCCTACTCGCGCACCATCTGTCGACGACCTGCCGCGCCGGAACGAAGAGGTCGGCTTTCAGGGCCGACAGCACCGAACACCCGGAAGGACCACCGTGATGAATGCTCCCGTGATCGACAAGCCCGATTTCAGCGGGCTGAGTGCGATGTACATTAACTGCACCCTCAAGCGGTCTCCCGAGCTCAGCCACACCCAGGGCGTGATCGACCGCAGCGTGGCCATCATGGAGGCGAACGGAGTCAGCGTGGACCAGATCCGCGCCGTCGACCACGACATCGCCACCGGTGTCCGCCCGGACATGACCGAACACGGCTGGGACACCGACGAGTGGCCCGCGCTCCTTCGGCGGATCCTCGCCGCCGACATCCTCGTCATCGGCGGCTCGATCTGGCTCGGAGACAACAGCTCGGTGACCCGGCGCGTCATCGAACGGCTCTACGGCTACTCCGGTGTCCTCAACGAGCAGGGCCAGTACGCCTACTACGGACGTGTCGGCGGCTGCCTGATCACCGGCAACGAGGACGGCCTCAAACACTGCGCCATGAGCATCCTCTACAGCCTGCAGCACATCGGCTTCGCCGTCCCGCCCCAGGCCGACGCCGGCTGGCTGGGTGAGGTCGGCCCGGGCCCTTCCTACCTCGACGAGGGATCAGGGGGGCCGGAGAACGACTTCGCCAATCGGAACATCTCGTTCATGACGTACAACCTCCTCCACCTCGCGTCGATGATCCGCGACACCGGTGGCATTCCCGCCTACGGCAACCAGCGCTCGGCCTGGGACGCCGGCTGCCGCCCCGACAACGCCAATCCCGAACACCGCTGACCCGCTTCAATGCGCTACCGAGGATGTGAGATGCGATGACCGCACCAGCTACCACGAACTGGCCGAGCCTGAGAGTCTCCGACTGGACCGCGACCCGCGACACGCTGCACATGTGGACCCAGATCGTGGGCAAGATCCGTATGGCCCACGCACCACTCGTCAACCACTGGTGGCAGGTGACGCTGTACGTCAGCCCCCGTGGACTGACGACATCGACCATCCCGTATCGCTCCGGGGCGTTCGAGATCGAATTCGACTTCGTCGGCCACCGGCTGGAGGTCCGCAGCAGCGACGGCGGCGTGCGCGGCTTCCCGCTCCGGCCCATGGCAGTGGCCGAGTTCTACGCCCAGGTCCTGCACACGCTCGACGAACTCGGGATCGAGGCCCCGATCCATCCGCACCCCAACGAGGTCGAGCCTGCGATTCCGTTCGCCGAGGATCACGATCACGCTTCCTACGACGGTGAGGCGGCGACCCTGTTCTGGCGACAGCTGCTGCAGGCGAACCGGGTCATGGGAGAGTTCCGGTCGCACTTCGTGGGCAAAGTCAGCCCCGTGCACTTCTTCTGGGGAGCGATGGATCTCGCCTGTACCCGCTTCTCCGGGCGACAGGCTCCTCCGCACCCCGGCGGCGCACCCAACTGCGGCGACTGGGTGATGGTCGAGGGCTACTCCAGGGAGCTTTCCAGCTGCGGATTCTGGCCCGGGGGAGGTGAGGAAGGAGCCTTCTACGCATACGCCTACCCCGAGCCCGAAGGGTTCGCCGATCACCCGGTCGGTCCGGAAGGCGCCCACTTCAGCGCCGAGTTCAAGCAGTTCCTGCTCCCCTATGAAGCCGTCCGCTCCGCGCCCGACCCCGATCGCGCGCTCGCAGAGTTCCTGCACACCACCTACGAGGCGGCCGCGGTGCTCGGAAAGTGGGACCGCGCCGCGCTGGAGGACGACCCCATGCGGTGGGACGGCACCTCAACACCCCGCTGGTCGCCCAAGTAGCCCGTCGCAAGCTCTGGTCCTCTGACATTTGTCATGTGCCGCGATGACAGCGGTCACCGGAGGCCGTGACAACTCCCCCTGCCGCGAAGGCGTGGGCGGCGCGATGCTGAACCCATGACGCAGAACGCGATGGGGGCGGGGGAGCCGAGGAGAATTCTCGCCGGTGGGTACGAGGCCGTTCGCGGCGCCCCCTTCCCGGTCGCCCGCGGTCGACTGCGCGCCCTGCCCGGGACGGGCAGGGCGCGCAGGACGTGACCGGACCTGGTCCTCGTACGCCTCGGCGATGGGCATCGACGCCGTACGAGCGGGAGTTGGGCCGACATGCCGCTCGCCGGGCATCATCGGGCGGCGCAGGCCGAGGAAGCCCAGGTGAGGTGGCGGCATGAGCGACGAGGGCGGGTTCGAGCCGGACGCGCAGCCGCTCACCGACGGCGGATGGTCCGTGCTGTCCGCGATGGTCGCCATGCTGTCGATGGGGGACGACATGGCCCTCGTCGCCGGCCTGAACGAACGCCTGGCCCTCATGGGGGCTCCCCGGAGGGGGAACCCGGCGAGCGGGGCGCCTCCGGGCCGTCGGCGCCGGTGCCTCCGGGGGAGGGCGTGTGAGCGGCGGAGGCCGGAAGGCTCGGGTGACACAGGCAGCCGGGAGCCGTTAGGTGGCGCGGGGGACTGCGCCCGACGCCACCGCCGGCGAGGACCGCCCGCTTCGGCCTCCGGTGAACGGGGTCAGACCATGCTGTTGCCGCTGGCGGTCGCTTCGGGCCGGACGAGGTTTTGCACGACGTCCCAGTGCTCGACGATGCGGTCGTTCTCCAGCCGGAAGATGTCGACGATCACCGTGGGACCGGGCCCCCAGCCGTGGACGAGGCTGTGCGTGAACACGAGGTCGCCCTGGGCCGCCACGCGCTGCGGCTCCCAGGAGAACCCCTCCAGCCCCGGCACTGCGGCACGGAGTGTGCCGAGGCCGTCGGGCAGATGAGGGCTGTGCTGCACATACGGTTCGGCCCAGTACCGGTCAAGCGCGGTGAGGTCCTTCTCCACGAAGAGCTCTCGCATCGCGGTGGTGACGATGTGGATGTTGCGCCGGGCCTGATCGTTGTCCGCCATGACCATGCTTTCTGGGTGGTTCGGAAAAGTCGCCGAGGGTGCCGTCGACGGTGACCGACCGCAGCCCCCGATCTTTGTTGACGTATAAACAATAAAATGACAGAGTTGACGTGTCAACTTAATTGGAGGGGTGGCGGAGGGACGAGGGAGCCGTGATCGCGCGGACGTCCCCCGGTCCGCAGGTCCCGACATTCCCGCGCAGAGGCGTGCGAACTCGCGCCGAGCCCACGCACGCGTTGAAAGAAGGCCCACCATGGATGCTTCGCACGTCGAGTTCGGAATCGACAGCTTCGGCGACCTGCCCCGCGACGATCAGGGCGGGATCGTCTCGCACGCGGAGGCCATCCGCGCCGCGGTGGCCGAAGCGGTCCTCGCCGACGAGGTCGGCATCGACGTGGTCGCGCTGGGCGAGCACCACCTGCCCGAGTTCGCGATCTCCAGCCCCGAGACCGTACTCGCCGGAATCGCGACCGTCACCAAGCGCATCCGGCTCGCGTCGGGCGTGACGGTGCTGTCCTCGGACGACCCGGTACGAGTGTTCCAGCGGTTCGCCACGGTCGACGCGTTGTCCGGCGGACGGGCCGAAGTGATCCTCGGACGCGGCTCGTTCACCGAGTCGTTCCCCCTCTTCGGGTACGACCTGAAGGACTACGAGGTGTTGTTCGAGGAGAAGATCGACCTATTCCACCGCCTCCTGGACGAGACGCCGGTCACCTGGGAAGGCACCACACGCCCCGCCCTGCACGCCGCGGACGTGTACCCGAAGACCGAATCGGGACGTCTCTGCACCTGGGTCGGTGTCGGTGGGACACCGCAGTCCGTGATCCGCACGGCTCGGTACGGATTCCGGCTCATGCTCGCCATCATCGGCGGCGCTCCCGACCGGTTCGCTCCCTACGTGGATCTGTACCGGCGGGCGAGCGAGGAGTTCGGTACGACGGCACAGCCGGTCGGGCTGCACTCGCCCGGCTTCATCGCCTCCAGTGACGAGGAAGCCAAGGAACTCTTCTACCCCGGATACAAGGAGACGCGTGACCGGATCGGGGCGCTCCGCGGCTGGCCGCCGCTCCGCCGGGAGGAGTTCGACGCCGAGGTGGACCACGGGTCGCTGTACGTCGGTTCGGCCGAGACGGTCGCGTCCAAGATCGCTCACGCCGTCCGGGTGCTGGATGCGGGCCGGTTCGACCTGATCTACTCATCCGCCGGCACCGTTTCGGCATCGGCCCGGCTTCGGGCGGTCGAGCTGTACGGCACCCAGGTCATCCCCCGGGTCCGAGAGCTTCTGGCCGAACAGCCCGCGGCCACGGCCGGAGCGACGCGATGACCACCATCGGGATCCTGGGGGCCGGGAAGATCGGCACCGTACTGGCGCGTCGGGCAGGCGCCGCCGGATACCGCGTCCTGATCTCCGGGTCGGGTGACCCCGCCAAGATCGTACTGACCACCAAGGTCCTCACCCCGGGAGCGACGGCCGTGTGGCCGGCCCAGGCCGCGGAGGCCGCCGACATCGTGATCCTCGCTCTTCCGCTCGGCAGACACCGAGACCTCCCCGTCCCCGAACTGGCGGGGAAGCTGGTCGTCGACGCGATGAACCACTGGTGGGAGGTCGACGGTCCGCGCGACACGATCCTCCCGGCCGAGACCTCCTCGAGCGAGGCCGTGCAGAAGTTCCTCAAAGGCGCCCGGGTCGTGAAGGCCTTCAACCACATGGGCTACCACGACCTGGAGGACGGGGCGCGTGCGGCAGGCGCCCCCGGTCGCAAGGCGATCGCGATCGCCGGCCGCCTGCCCGGCGATCTCGCCACCGTGTCCGCGCTGGTCGACGCCTTCGGGTTCGATCCACTGATCATCGGTGACCTCGCGGCGGGGATCCGGCTCGAGCCCGGAACACCCGCCTTCGGCGCCAACGTGGACGCCGCACGGCTGCGCTTGCTGGCAGACGTTCCTGAGCTGGATCGCAACGCGCTGATCCAGCCGTGATGTCCGCGCAGGACAATCGATGCCCGCACGGCAAGGAGTTCGTGGCGGAAGAGGTTGCCGTTCCCATGGAGGAGGACGAATGCGCTCCATCATTCCCGACTATCTGACCGAGGCGTTGGACGCTGTGCGGCCGGACACGTCCGGAGATCCGGCGGGATACATACCCGAGCTTGCGGCAGCGGACCCGGAGCGCCTCAGCACAGCCTTCGCCATGGTGGACGGAGAGGTGTACGGGGCCGGTGACATCGACACCGAGTTCACGATTCAGTCGATCTCCAAGCCGTTCGCGTACGCGCTGGCGTTGGCGGACCGCGGATTCGCCCCTGTGCTCGCCAAGGTCGGTGTCGAGCCGTCGGGCGAGGCGTTCAACGAGATCTCCCTCGAAAGCGACACCGGCCGGCCCCGCAATCCGATGATCAACGCCGGCGCGATCACCGTTCACTCCCTGGCCGGCCCCGAGGGTCAGAACGCGACCGAACGGGTGGAACGCGTGGTCGACGGCCTTTCGGCCTTCGCGGGACGTCGACTGAGAACGGATGACGCCGTGTACGCGTCGGAGATGGAACACGCCCACCGGAACCTGGCCATCGCGCACATGCTCCGCGGCCACGACATCCTCGTCGAGGACGCGCGGGCCGTCGTCGACGGCTATACCCGCCAGTGCTCCGTGCTCGTCAGCACACGCGATCTCGCCATGATGGCCGCGACACTGGCGAACCGCGGGATGAACCCACTCTCCGGCGAACAGGTGGTGCCGGAACCGGTGGTGCGCCAGGTGCTCAGCGTCATGTTCAGCTGCGGAATGTATGACGCGGCGGGCGACTGGGGCACCCAGGTCGGTATCCCCGCGAAGAGCGGGGTCGCCGGAGGTCTGATCGGCGCGCTCCCCGGACACGTCGGCATCGCCACGTTCTCACCGCGACTGGACAAGCACGGAAACAGCGTTCGCGGGGTGTCACTGTTCGAGCGGTTCTCTTCGGACATGGGCCTGCATGTGATGGAGGTCCCCGCCACCGCGCGTGCGGCTTTGCGAACCAACCACGTCGTCGGCAGCGGACCGGACGCCCTCCGCGTTCTTCAACTGCAGGGCGGCATCGGATTCGCCGGAGCCGAGAGAGTCATCCGGGAAACCGTGGACACCTCGTACCCGGAAACCAGGATCGCCCTCGACCTCACACGGGTCCATTCGATCGATGACGTGGCCCGGCGCATGCTTCTGGAAATCACACGCCGGCTGACGCTCGACGGTCACGAGGTCTACCTGGTCGACCCGGAATCGATCATGCCCGACCCCGATCCGGGCGACGGCGGACGGGTGACCGTGGTGGACAGCCTCGACGAGGCGAGCGGGCCGGCATGTTCCGGGTCATCGCCGGCACCGGACGCGTCAGCTGTATGGAGGACGTACTGATGCCCTCGATACGCTTGGTCCATGAACGCAACACCGCACTGGCTGACCCCGAAGGAGCAGGCCGCCTGGGACGGTTTCATCCGCATGCAGGAGAAGCTCGTCGGACGTCTTTCCCGCTACGTCCAGGCCGACTCCAGCATGTCCGCGGCCGACTTCATCGTGCTGGTGAAGCTCACCGAGGCCGGCGGGCGGATGCGCTTCATGGATCTCACCAAACTGGTGGAGTGGGAGAAGAGCCGCATGTCCCACCAGGTGGGGCGGATGGCGAAGCGCGGCCTGGTGACCAAGGAGGACTGCCCCGACGACGGGCGCGGTTCCTTCGTCGTCGCCACCCCGGCCGGATATGAGGCGATCGAGGGCGCAGCGCCCTTGCACGTCGAGCACGTCCGCCGGCTGTTCATCGATGCCCTGACGCAGGACGAGCTGAACACGCTCACCAGAATTTCGACCCGCGTCGTCGCTCATCTGGAGGCGCAGCCCGACTGAGGCGCCTGGCCTGGCCTGGGCAGGGTGGCGTCCGTGGGCGGCCGGCCGCCAGTGGAGGGCGAGGTTCAGTCGTGCCCGGGGCCGGCGGCCCGGGCGAAGTCGGAGACGTGGTCGGGGGGCCCACTGCGTGCAGGAGCGGCCCCGGGCGGCCGAGGACGTCGGTGAGCGTGCGGTAGGCACTGTCGGGCGACGGGGTTACGCCGAGTGGCTCGTCGGTGGCGCCTTCCACCCCGTCGTAGCTGGTGCGGCCGTAAAGCCAGTCGGCGTTGACGGCGCCGAACCCGCCCTGTTCGCGGTAAAGGACCGCGCCTGTTCGGGCGGCACCTCGTCGAGGGTGATGTGGTCTCCGACAGCCGCGGCGATGGCGGCGACCTGTTCGCGTCTGGTGAGCGTGTCGCGGCCGACGATGGTGTCGACGCCTCCGCGGCGGCCGGGGTCGAGCAGGTCGGCGACGACGACGTCGGCGATGTCCCGCTCGTGGATCGGGCTGCCGACCTGTTCGGGGTACGGCTCCACCACCCGTCGGCCGGATCGGATGGACGGCCCCCAGATGAGCAGGGCGTTGGTGGCGAACTCGCCGGCCCTGACGATCGACCAGTCGAGCCCGGACGCCTGCACCGCACGCTCGACCAGCAGGTTGCAGGTGGTGTCGTGGCCTGCGGTCACGGCGGCGGACGACACGACCACGATGTGCTCGATGCCCGCCGCCCGCGCGCGGGTCACGACGTCGACGGCGGTGTCGGGTAGCGCGATGAGCACCAGAGCGGTGGCCGTCATGAGGCGTCTTCGAGGGTTGACGGTTCGTGGAGATCACCGGCCACCACCTCCACAGGAGGAAGGCAGAGCGCTGTGTCGGGTCGCCCGGAAACCGCACGCACGGGCCAGCCGCTGCTGAGCTTGTCGTTCAACGTCCGACGTCGAACGCGGCATGAACTGGATCGGCGTGTTCGCAGTTCGGCGCGCGTTTAGGCGGCCTCCGTCTGATCCTCTGCTCCGTCACAGAGTGGGTCAGCGCGAAGGCCGTGGTCATGATCTTGGTGCATCAGGGCGTCCTGCGGGATGTGTTATCAGAAGTGTCACATTTCCGGCCGGAGCTGTACGCGTGTCCCGGAACTGCACGCGTGTCTGACCGCGCGGGGCGACGCGTTTTCGAGTTGTGCGACGCACTGCTGTGCACGGACGGGCCGGTGTGGACGCTGGTTGATCTTCGCGCTCGCGCCCGACAGCTGAGTAGCCCGCCGACGACGTGCCGGCCGAGGATGCCGGTCGCACCGGTGGCATGCGGCCCGGCATCGGCTACGGCGGCTGCCTCCCCAAAGACGTCCGCGCCTTCACCGCCTCCGCCCGCCAGCTCGGCACCGGCTCCGCCGCAACCCTCCTGCGCGCCGCCGAGGAGATCAACGAGGAGCGCACCACCGTCGCCCTCGGCCTCATCACCCGCGCCCTGGGGGACCGCTCCATCAAGGACACCCGGGTCACCGTGTGGGGCGCCGCGTTCAAGCCGGGCACCAACGACGTACGCGACTCCCCGGCCCTCGCCCTGTGCCAGGCCCTCCAGCAGGCCGGTGCCGTCGTCACCGTCCACGACCCCCAGGCCGTGCCCACGGCGATGATCCGCAACCCGGAACTGGACTACGCCGACGACCTGGCCGCGTCGCTCGACGGCGCCGAACTGGTCGTGCTGGCCACCGAGTGGCCGGAGTACCGGCACGCCGACGCCCATGCCTTGGCCGGCCGCCCGGCCATCCCCCTGCTCGTGGACTGCCGGACCACCCTCGACCCCGAGCCCTGGCGCTCGGCGGGTTGGACCGTCCGCCAGCTCGGACGCCCCCGGGAAGTAGAACGGACCCCCGCCATGCCCCACAACGACGTGCTCCTCCGCCGAGCCCTCGACACCGAGGCCCATGCCGCGGCCGACGTGTGGCTGCGCTCCTACGCCGCCGCCCTCCCGACGGTGCGGTGCGCGCACGACGACGCCGACGTACGGAACTGGTTCGCCCGGGTGCTGGTGCCGCAGTACGAGACATGGGTGGCCGTCACGAACAACAGCGTGGTCGGGGTCCTCGTACTCAAGGGCACGGAACTCAAGCAGCTCTACCTGGAGCCGGAGTGGCGCGGGCGGGGTCTCGGCGACCGGTTCGTCTCCCTGGCCAAGCGGCAGCAGCCCGGGGGCCTTTCACTGTGGACGTTCCAGGTCAACGAGCCCGCCCAGCGCTTCTACCAGCGTCACGGGTTCATCGAGGCCGATCGGACCGACGGGCGACGCAACGAAGAGGGCGAGCCGGACATCCGGTACGAGTGGCATCCGCAGGCCTAGCCGCCCGCAGTGCGAAGGAGACGGTCTCCCCTGTCGCGGGGCCGTCTTCCCGGTGTGACGCACGGGGCTACCGTTACGCACATGACCATTCTGATCGTCGGCGGCGGCCGGATTCCTGGGGTCCGAACTGGTCCGGCAGGCGAGAGCAGCCGGACACACCACCGTCGCGACCTACGCCGCCAAGCCGGGCGACTCCACCCCCGACGCATGGCATCGGCTCGATCTGCGAGACGCACGAAGCCTGGACAGCGTCATCGCGGACGCTCAGCCGCGCGTCGTGATCAACGCATCGAGCGGCCGGGCCGACTGGGCGATCACCGCCGAAGGCCCGGTCCAGCTCGCACTCGTCACGGCGAAGCGCGGGACACCCATGGTCCACGTATCCACCGACGCGGTCTTCTCCGGTGCCGGCACCACCCGCTACGACGAGTCCTGCCGCCCGGACCCCATCACCCCGTACGGCGCGGCCAAAGCCGCAGCAGAGACCGGGATCCACGCCGTACATCCGAAAGGCGTCGTCGCCCGCACGTCCCTGATCATCGGACACGGGCTCTCCGTGCACGAACGCCTCGTACACGAACTCGCCGCAGGGACCACCGAGGGTGCGCTGTACTCCGACGACATCCGCTGCCCAGTCCACGTCTCGGACCTGGCGGCCGCTCTGCTGGAGCTCGCCGACGGCAGTGCTGCAGGCATCCACCACGTCGCCGGATCCGACGCCCTGAGCCGTCACCAGCTCGGCGTGCTCATCGCCGAGCGCGACGGACTCGATGCCTCTCGCCTTCCCGCCGGACGGCGCGCCGACATCGCCATCCCGGGGCCGCTCGACGTCCGTCTCGACAGCCAGGCCACTCAACGGCATCTGCGCACCAGGCTCCGCGGCGCCCGGGAGTTTCTGAGCAGCGCGACCACGGAGACGTCCCCCGACTCCAATGACGATGGAGAGCGCCCGCCGGGACCTGACGGCCATATGCACGGCTGCGGACAGCGGCGACGTCCTGCGCGTGGTGCGTGACGGCAGCAGTGAACTCCCCGGAGAAGGACCTCACGCACTGGCTCGGTCGGCGAGGAGCGCGCACGCGCCGAACTGGCCTCGGGGACGCAGGCCTGCGCAGTCTGCCGACCGGACACCGTGCTCACCCGACTGTGATCCCGCTCGGGCTAGGGCCTCTTGTTCGGAGCATCGCCGCCCAGCACAGTGATGTAATCCTGCGAGAGGTGCTGGGGGCACCAGTGACAGGCGAGGGGAGCGGGGCGTGGCTGCGCGGGGTGGACGTGCTGTGGGGCTGCTTGTGATGGCGGCGATCCTGGCGGTGGGCGGTTGTGAGGGTGACAGCCGGACCGCCGGCGGAGTCAGTAACGAGCCAGCCGCCGCGGTCAAGAAGGTCGCGCGGGATTACCAACAGGCTTTGTTGGATCAGGACTATGAAGCCGCATGCGAGGCCCGAACCAAACGCCTCCTCCGAAGCTGGGACGCCGACACCATCGCCGAGTGTGTCGAAATCACTTCTGCGCCCCGGATCGGTGACTACAGCGACGCGCGCTTGAGCACCGGTGAGCCGATCGAACTCCCGGCCTTCGGACCGCACCCGTCGGGGATCGGACTGCGAGTGACCATGAAGTCCACCTTGGCCGACACGGTGCACCACTCCGCCCTCCGGCTCGTACCTGGGGAGCGGGACAGTTGGCTCGTGGACCAGATGGCCAACCTTGTAGATGAGACGGACACAGAGGCCGTGCGGGCCGCGCTCGAAGGCAGGTTGTAGGGCCAGGACGCCGGGACCTGATTGCGGCAGCGCGGGCTCGGGGCGGGCGAAAGGCCGCCTGACCGGCGGTGATCCGGATACGCTGTGCCCAGGGTGGGTGCTTCCCCCCATGACACCGCACCCCGTCACGATGAGGGCCGTCCCGTACCCGTTTCCGGGGCACGGAGCGGCCCTTTCGCGTTCCGGTCCGGTGGTTCAACGGGCCGCTGAGCAGGTGAAAGTGAGTGACGGGGCGGGTACCTACCGTGTTTTTGCCCTGCTCAATCGTGGTGATCCTCACGCCGTCAGACGTGATCGATCAGGCTAGTTTTCTCCGGTGTGACTGTCTCTCAGATTCCGGTTTCCGGTTCCGTGTCCTCTGTCCCCGTTTCCGCCGCTCTCGCCGACGTTCTGTTCGCCGGTCGGCTGCGAACCACGCACGACCGGTGGAGGAGCTTGTTCGGCTCCGCCCCGTTCCGTTTCCAGGAGGGGCTGACCCACCGGGAGCGAATACGCTTGAGTTACGACCGTCTGCGGATCGTGAACGAGGCTGTCGAGGCTCCGCAGGCGCTCGCGGCCGATCCGGTGGAGCTGACCGCGATCCACGAGTGGGCCGGTGCGGTCGACCCGGGCATGGCCACGATCATCTCCATCCACTACAACCTCTTTCACGGGAGCCTGGCCGACCATGACGCGGCCGGGCGGGACCTGGGCGAGTACGTCCGCGGTGAGCGCATCGGGACGTTCCTGTGCACCGAGGTGGCCCACGGCAACGACGCCGTGCAGATGGAGACCACCGCGACGTACGAACCGGTGGCCCGGGAGTTCGTGCTGAACACCCCGCACCCCGGTGCGGCGAAGTTCATGCCCAACACCGGCCCGGACGGCGGGGCGAAGGGGGCCGTCGTCGCGGCCCGCCTCATCGTCGAGGGCACCGACCACGGCGTCTTCCTGTTCCTGGTGCCGCTCAGTGACAGCGACGGCAGCCCCCTGCAAGGTGTCGGGGTGCGGCCGCTGCCCCAGACGACCAGCAGCCCCGTCGACCACTGCGCCACCACCTTCGACCACGTCCGCCTGCCCTACGCCGCGCTCCTCCAGGGCGACCACGGACGCCTCACCCCCGACGGGGAGTTCACCAGCGGCCTCGGCAGCTCCCGCCGCCGGTTCCTGGAGTCCATCGGCCGGGTCACCATGGGCAAGCTGTGCATGACCGCCCACGGGCTCGGCGTCATGCGGCACGCGCTCGACGTCGCCATGCGTTACGCCCACACCCGTCACACCTCCGGGATGACGAAGGGCCAGCGGGTGCCGCTGATCGCCCACCGCGGGCACCACACGCCGCTGCTCGACGCCGTGGCGACGACCTACGCCGCCACGCTGCTCCAGCGCTCGGTGGTACGGCAGTGGGACCGGGCCGGCGGGGAGGAGCGCGAGGCGTACGAGCGGCTGACGGCGATCACCAAGGCGTGGATCACGTGGCAGTCGAGGGCGGTCATGTCCGAGTGCCGCGAGCGGTGCGGCGCCCAGGGCCTGATCCAGGCGAACGGGATCGCGCTCCAGCTCGCCTCGATCGAGGGCACGATCACGGCCGAGGGCGACAACACGGTGATCATGCAGAAGGCCGGGGGCGAGATGTTGCTCGGCGGCGTCGACCTCAAGCCGGAGAGCGAGATCGCGGCCGAGGACCGGGAGCTGACCGACCCCCAGTTCCTCCAGGACCTCCTGGCCGACATCGAGCGTATCTCCCACACCCGCGCGAAGGCCCGCCTCCGGAAGCGTGCCTCCTCGCCGCTGGCCCGCTGGAACTCCACGGTGACGCCGGCCGTGGCCTTGGCCGACGCCCACGTCCACCGGCTCGCCGCCGAGGCCCTGCTGACCGCCGCCGCCCAGGGGCCCGCCGGGCTCCCGGCGGATCTGCTGCGCGCCCTGCACGCCCTGTTCGCGCTGCGGAGGATCGCCGCGCACAGCGGGGACCTGCTGGCACGGGGGAGGGTGACGGCCGATCAGGTCGAGAGCCTGCCCGACGCCGTTGAGGAGATCCTGGGCTTCCTGGAGCCGTACGCGCTCACCCTGACCGGGGCGTTCGGTATATCCAAGGAGATTCTGGAGACGCACCCGATGCTCCGCGCCTGACCAGCGCGATGCAGGGGAAACGGGCCCCCGGCCGCCGAGCGGGGCGGCGGCCGGAGTGACGGGTCACAGGTACAGGGACCGGTGCATCCTGTACATCCACGAGTCGCCCTCACTCACGGCGAGGCAGAACTGGTCGCAGAATGCCTCGTAGTCGACGTACAGCGGAGCGTTGAGGGAGATCTCCGGTGCCGCAACCAGCAGGGCCGCCACCAGGGCACGGGGCGCTGACAGCTGAAGGCCCTTCAGGACCCGGCGGTAGTCGTCGACCAGCTCCCGGTCCTGATCGGGTTCCCTGATCTCGGCGAGCGCTTCGGCCAGCGGGCTGCGCAGCTCCAGGTCCGCCAGTTCGAACAGCCGGAGGCATGCTGTCAGGTTGCTCAGGCTCTCGACGCTCACCTCGATAGGGCACATGCTGATCAGCTGATCACCGTCGGTCCCGTAGAGGCTGTAGCCCTTCGAGTCCCGGCGGCGGTGCTCGGCGATCTCGAACGTCTTGTGCGTGTGCCAGGTCAGGTGGCCGGGCATCGCCCGCTGGATGTCGCCCCAGGAGTCGTAGGCTCGGCGGATCTTCTCGGCCTGGCCCTCGGGCAGTTTGGCGAGGTGGAGGTAGTACAAGGAGTGGAACAGCGGCTCTTCCATCTCCAGGAACCGCGTCATGAACATCGGGTCATCCGGCACCAGTATGTGCACAACGGCTCCTAGTCGCCAGGCTCGAAGATGAAGGTCAGGACGGTCGCGCCGGTGGCCCGGAAGGGGACCAGGTGCGCAGTCCCGTCGCCGAGCGTTGGGTGGTGCACCGGCAGGGGCGCGCCGCCGAGCCCGCTGCCGTTCTCCTCGATCGCCCGCAGCCGGGCGTCGCCGGCTACCTCCGACAGCAACTGGGCGGCTGCGCGATCCAGCTGCTGTCGGTAGCACGCCAGCTTGACCTCGGTCAGCAGCCGCGGGGCCCAGGCACGCTCCCAGTCCAGCAGGAGGCCCCTGGCGTCGGGGCTGAACAGCGCCCAGCGCCACAGGTTGGCCGGCGGCTGTCCTCCGGGGAACAGGGTCGCGAAGGCGGCGTTGTAGGCGATCCGCCGGCCGTCTGGCGTGATCGCGCACGCGATCTCGCGCTGACCGGTGACCAGACGGCCCAGGTACGGCGAGGGCGCCACGGGAGGCTGCACCGGCTCGGCCCGGAACAACTCCAGGTGGCCGATGGCGGTGTCCTCGGGGCTGAGTCCGAGCAGCTGCGCCAGCCGCAGGTAGAGGTCCGGCGAGGGGCGCAGCCGCCCGGACCGGATCTTCTGGTAGGTGCCCGCGCCGCCCTGGAGGGCGGTGTCGACGTCGACCTGCCGGATCCGCTCGGACCTCACGCCGCCCTTGCCCAGAGGGAGGGACCACGGTTCGAGCCCGAGATCCTTCCGGGTCCGCCGACGGCGGTAGCGCTCGAACAACTCCCGGTACGCACGATCCGCTCTCGGCACCGCTCCACCCCTCCGTGCACGGCTGCGCGCCGTACGCAACTTCCACCTCTCCGAGGGAACCGGCCCGATCCTGAACCCGTTTCCACTGCATCGCTCGCGGCGTCATGGCAGGGCAGACGCTCACCACAACCCTGACGAGCGATTTCGCCACGAACGACAGGGCCGCTACCGGCCGGCCATCCCCAAGCGAGCGCCTCGGCGGATCCCCGACGCGACGTTCAACGCGCTCTTCGCCGCGCTAAAGCACGACCGTGATCGAGCTCTGCTGGCCTTCTGGGTTTCCAACGGGGCTCGCGCTGAGGAACTGCTCACCAGTCGGCAGCGCGACGCGCTGCCTGGCCACCAGGTCCTGGGGGTGGTCCGCAAGGGAAGCCGGGCCTATCAACAACTCCCCTGCTCAGCGGACGCCTTCGTCTGGCTACGGCTCTATCAGGAGAGCGCCTGGCAGGCCGGGGTCCCCCGCGGACAGAACGAGGGGCTGTGGTGGACGTTACGCCGCCCGTGGCGTCCACTGAACTATCCGGCGGCCCGTGCGATGTTCAATCGGGCCAACTGCTTGCTCGGTACGAGCTGGACTCTTCACGATCTTCGACACACCGCCGCCTATCGGCTGGCGAGGGATCCGAAGATGCCGCTGACCGACGTGCAGTGGGTGCTCGGCCATGCACATCTGTCGACGACACAGCTCTGTCTTCCGGCCGACCGGGACGAGGTGATCGAACACGTTCAGGCACACCATGCCCGCCGGGCCAAGTCCGCCGAGCGGCCTCCCGCACCCCCGGCAGCCGGCTACAACCCTGAATCCCTCAACAACCTCTTCGGGACTGCCTGGTGACACCTACGGAAACCTTGACCGCCGCGGCGCATGTCGCGCCTCCCGCGTCCCTGAGCCTGGCCGGGGATTCCTTGAAAGCCGTCGCTTTGCGTTTCCCGCCCAGACCTGCGGAGGATCACTGGGCGGCCACTGCATGCGCGCGAGCCGACATCCTGGCTCGTCTGGAGCAACCTCCTCTGCGGCCGGCGGACGTGAGGCAGCACCGAGCCAGGATCCGCGGGGCTCGCCAGACCTTGCAGTGGCTGGAGACCTTCCCTGGGACCACCTGGCAGCAGCGTTGGAACGCCAGCCCCGCGAGCACGCGTCCTGGCAACGACTGGGCCCGGTTGGCACCCGGCTGGATCGGAACAGCTGCCGGCCCCTCGCAACGACAGGCACTGTCGGGAGGGCTGCTGAGTCTGATCTGCGCCGACGTTGTCAGGCCCGCCTTTCCCTGGCTGCTGTCACGGGCCTCGGCCAACATGACGAGCGTACGGATCGGGCTGGTCCCTGCCCGTGACCCGGAAGCCTTCGCCCAGCTTGAAGTAATGATCGAATCGGCCACCTGGCCCTCCAAGGTTGGGCGTGATGCCCTACACTCCCTGGTCAAGATCGTGGCCGCCAAGGGCGGCTCCCTGGCGGACATCACCGTCGGCGACGCCGTGGAGTATCTCGCCGCACTCAAAGGAGCGAACGCCAAAGCGCGCGGCAACACCCTCTTCTACGCCTGGCTGAGAGAATTGGGCACCCTGCCTGCAGAAGCACCCAGTTCCTTGCGCTACCTGGCCAACACCAGTGGGCAGGTGTCAATGGGAGCAGCTCGTCGACCGGTTCGGTGTCCGCTTCCGCCCCGTCCGAGATCTCTTGGTGGACTATCTCAAAGAGCGGCAGCCGGGTCTCGACTACACCTCCCTGTCGTGAAAGGCAACAAGCGGCGCAAAGCACGGATGGACCACCGGACGAGGGAACGACTTCCGGCTCTCCCTGTCGTCGCCCGAGCGGCTTCATCTTGCCTGAAAGAGGCCACAGTCCGACTACAGGCTCTGACGGACACCCCCCAGGAGGTCAGTTCGCTTTCGCGGGCGACACCTTCAGGCGGGCAGCGAAGGCCGGCACGACGTGGGCGGTGAACATCGACACCGGCCGGCGCGGCGACCTGGCCCTCGCGGAGAGCCGCGCGTTCTGGGCCTGGGCGATGGTCGAGTTTCTTCAGCACACCGGTGTCCGCATCGAGGAGATGCTGGAGGCCAGCCATCACAGCCTGATCCAGTACAGACTGCCCACGACCGGCGAGATCGTCCCCCTCTTGCAGATCGCGCCCTCCAAAACCGATGAGGAACGAGTCATCCTGGTCAGCCCGGAGCTCGCCGATGTGCTCAGTGCGATCGTCGCCCGCATCCGCGCACCGGTGCCGTCCCTTACGTCTCCAGCTATGACATGGCCGAGAAGACCTGGAATCCGCAGATGCCACTGCTCTTCCAGTGGTGCCGCAGTGGCGAGAGCTCCCGCCTCTACCCGAAGCTCCTGCGCCAAGCACTCCAAGAGGTCCTGGCCTCCACGAATCTGACCGACTCAGCCGGGCAGCCCTTGGACTTCTCGCCTCATGACTTCCGCCGGATCTTCATCATCGATGCCATCCGCAGCGGCCTTCCCCCGCACATCGCGCAGGTCATCGTCGGGCACACCAGCATCAACACGACCTGGGATACAACGCCATCTACCCCGGCGAGGCCATCGAGGCCCATCGCGCGTTCATCGCTCGGCGCCGAGCACTCCGACCCAACGAGGAGTACCGAACCCCCACCAACGAGGAATGGGATGCCTTCCTCGGACACTTCGAGCGACGCAAACTGTCCATCGGAATCTGCGCTCGCGCTTTCGGAACTCCCTGCATCCACGAACACGCGTGTATTCGATGCTCCATGATCCGACCGGATCCGGCTCAGAGGCACCGCCTCGTCGAGATCTGCGACAATCTGATCGCCCGAATCACCGAAGCAGAACAGGAGGGATGGCTCGGTGAGATCGAAGGATTCCAAGTCAGCCTCGCCAGCGCAGAGGAGAAGCTCACCCAGCTCGATGCAGAGCAAGTCCGCCAACGCCAAGTGATCGATCTCGGCATGCCCCGCTTCAGCCAGATCGCGACACGGATCAGTACGGCAAGGGGACCTTCGAGTTAGGCGAGCTTCAGCCACACAGATGGTCTCCACCGACCTGTCATCGGCCACGACCCACGCCCTACGGGCGGCGGGCCAGCAAGTGGGTGTCGAGGAAGCCTCGCTCGGACGCTGGGTCGTGGAGCAGCCGGGCGAACGTGACGAGCCCGGCCGCGGCCAGCAGCTCGGCGAACCGGTCCGCCGGCCAGCTATAGGCGGGCGTCACCTTATGGTCGAAGCGGACCGGCTCCGGTCCCTCGGTCCCGAAGAAGGACACCAGGAGAAGGCCCCCTGGTGCCAGGACACGCACCTGCTCGTTGAGCAGCGCGGGCAATTCTCCAGGTGGGGTATGAATCATCGAGTAGTGGGCCAGCACTCCGCCGAGTGCGCCGTCTTCGACCGGCAGGGCCTCCATTCGCGCCTCGTCGAACCGCAGCGCCGGATGGGCCCGCCGGGCGTGGTCGACCATGGCCGGGGAGAGGTCGAGCCCGAAGGCGTCCAGCCCCAAGTCGTGCAGCATGGCCGTCAGATGACCGGGGCCGCACCCGACATCGGCTACCCGCAGGTTCCCCGTGGCACGCACGAGCTCGGCGAAGGTGCCGATCATGTTCCGCGCGAACGGCTGCGTCTCCAACCGATTAGCGAACATCGACGCATACAGCTCGACGACCCCGTCGTAGGCCGTCCTGGTCTCATCCTCGTGTTTTAACACGGGGAGGAAACTACACGCACGCTGCTCGCAGCTGTTCTCCGGCCCCATACCGGCCCTTCCCCCTCAGGACAGAGCGTCCCGTGACCTGATCACGGGACGCTCTCGTTAGTTCAGAGATGAGTTCGCCGTCGTCCTGGAGCTCTCCGCCGGCCACCGCGAGGAGCGCCTTCGGCAGCTGGTCCGGATGCTCCACACCCCGATCACCCTGGACGACGGCCGCACGGTCGACGTCGCCGCGTCGGTCGGCGCCGCGGCCCCGGACGTGCTCCGCACCCGGGACCTGACCGCGTTTACAGCGGGCCGCCGACGCCGCGCTCTACGACGGCAAGCACACCGGCCAGGCGGTCCTCGCGACCCTGAAGACAGCCAGGGTGCCGTCCATCAACGGCAGCAGGGCCGGCCGCCCGGGGACCGCAGCCTGAGGGCGAGCAGCATGAGCGCCGCCCCTCTGCCCGAAGGCGACCGGATCCGCGGCATCAGCATCAAGCAGCCATGGGCGACCGCGATCCTGACCGGCGCGAAGCAGGGGGAGAACCGCCCGCAGCACGGGTACTGGCGTACCTGGGTGCTCCTGCACGCGAGCCAGCAGATCGACCGCCCCGCCCCGCGCCTCCCGCTGGTCGCCCGCACCATCCGAGATCAGCCCCTGTACACCGGCGCGGTGGTCGGCATCGCCCGGATCACCGACTACCACAAGGACCCCGACGGCGTTGTTGGTATGCCCGGCTACCAAGACCTGCGGAATAGGAGGGTGGCTGTGCCACGGCATCCCGCTGGGCCTAGCCGATCGGGGAGTGTTCTGAACTTCGTGTATGCCCCCCGTGTGAACCGGATGGCATGAGACATGGTCCGTGCCGGGAAGGATCACTATGGGCAGCAAGGACGAACGCCCCCGCGAGAGCGCAAACATCGTACGCACGGGGCCGAATTGCCGAAGCTGTCCGAACTCGACCGCGAGCTGGCCGAGCAGCTGGAGACCCGCGCTCGCACCGAGGGAGACAACCTCGTCGGGGAGAACGGCCTGCTCGTCTCTCCAGGCCACTCCCTTGCAAAGGACGTACACGATGCCCGCCAGTGCCACCCGGTCGGGAGTGCGCACTCGTCCGGGGGATCGTTGCCTGCGGGGTCTGTACAACTAACGGTGGACCTGTCGATCAAGGAGACACCGGATGACCGACGTGGCCGAGACCGAGGCCGCTGACCAACTGGCCGCTCACGCCGCACCTGTGGATGAGGAGTTGGCGGAACTGCTGGTGGAGCGGACCCCCTGCAGCTGACGGGCGAGGGAGGACTGCTGCAACAGCTGACCAATCGGGTGCTGGAGGCACCGCGGGACGGCGAGATGACCGACCACCTCGGCTACGAGAAACACGACCCGTCCGGCAAGGACGGCGGCAACTCCCGCAACGGACGGCGTACGAAGACCGTGACCACCGAGGTCGGACCGGTCCAGATCAGCGTCCCGCTGGACGTGGAGGGCAGCTTCGAACCGCACATCGTCAAGAAGCGGCAGCGGCGCCTGACCGGTGTCGATGAGATGGTGCTGTCGCTGTCCGCGATGGGACTCACCCACGGCGAGATCTCCGCGCACCTGGCCGAGGTCTACGGCGCGAGCGTCTCCAAGCAGGCCATCTCCACGATCACCGATTCGGTCATGGACGGCATGCACGAGTGGCAGAACCGGCCGCTGGAACGGGTCTATCCGGTCGTCTTCGTCGACGCCGTCCACGCCAAGATCCGCGACGGGCAGGTCGCGAACCGGCCCATCTACCTGGCGCTGGCCGTCACCGTCGAAGGACACCGGGAGATCCTGGGCATCTGGGGCCGGTGACGGCGGTGACGGCGGTGACGGCGGTGACGGCGCCAGGTTCTGGCTGCAGATCTTCACCGAGATCAAGAACCGTGGCTCGAGGACATCTTGATGCTCGTCTGCGACGGACTGAAGGGACTACCCGACGCGGTGGGCACCGCCTGGCCGACCACGATCGTTCAGACCTGCATCGTCCATCTGCTGTGAAACTCCTTCCGCTACGCGGGCCGCCAGGACTGGGACAAGATCGCCAAGGCCCTGCGGCCCGTCTGTACCGCCCCGACCGACGACGCCGCGCTGGAGGTGTTCCTGGAGTTCGCCGAGACGTGGGGGAAGAAGTACCAGGCGATCGTGTGGCTGTGGGATGCGTCCTGGGCGGAGTTCGTACCCTTCTTCGCCTACGACATCGAGATCCGCAAGGTGATCTGCTCGACCAACGCGATCGAGTCGGTCAACGCCCGCATCCGCAGGGCCGTGAGCCCGCGGTCACTTCCCGAACAAGCAGGCCGCCCTGAAGTGCGTCTACCTGGCGCTGATGTCGCTGGACCCCACAGGCAAGGGCCGCCGGCGTTGGACGATGCGCTGGAAGGCGCTGTTGAACGCCTTTGAGATCGCCTTCGACGGCCGTCTCTCCGCCCGCCCGCAAGTAGCAACCAGACCAACCCAGTTCAGCCGTAAACTGGACAGACCCGGCATGGATGGGGCACAGGCCCGCCAGTGGAGCTGCCCCAGCTCGCGTCACCCAACGGTCTCTCGGGCCGGCGCAGCTGATGACCCGGCCTTGGGCGCCAGGCCCGGTCCGTCCCTGAGCCGGGTCGTGGAGCATGGCTGCGGCCGGGACGCTCAGCTGGCCGGCTCACCCTGGGTGCGGGCAGCCGCCGATGTGGGCCTGCGTGCGCGAACGGCCTGCGAGCTCCCGCATTCCCCGGCCCGCCCCCGCCCTCCGATTTCACCGCATCGGTCTGCGGAGGACGATCCGGGTCGAGGCGGGCAGAAACGGTCCGGTCGCCTGCGCCGCACCTCCGTCACGCCTATGGGCGCCATGCGTCCGTCACGCCAGGCCCGAGCGCCAGGCCCACGCGGCGATCCCCACGCGATTGCGTACCTCCAACTTGACCTGGACGTTGGCGAGATGGGTCTTCACCGTCCCCGGGGTGACGACGAGCTCGGCGGCGATCTCGGCGTTCGTCAGGCCCTGCGCGACCAGGCGGGCAATCTCCCGCTCGCGCGGGGTCAGCGGGTCCCCGGGGTGGGTGCGGCCGGGCTCGGGGGCCAGGCGGCGAAGCAGGCGGACGGTGATCTGAGGGCTGATCAGGGTGTCACCGGCCATCGCCGCGCGTACCGCCTCGATCAGCAGGGCCGGGCCCGAGCGCTTGAGCAGGAAGCCGCACGCGCCGTGCCGCAGCGCCGTGTGCACGTAGTCGTCGAGGTCGAAGGTGGTCACCACGATCACCTTCGTCTCGGCGGAGAGCAGCCGGGTGACCTCCAGACCGTCCCGCTTCGGCATCCGGATGTCGGCGAGGACGACATCGGGGCGCAGGGTGCGGGCGAGGTCGACGGCGGCCGCGCCGTCGGCCGCCTCGGCAATGACGGTCATGTCCGGCTGCGAGTCCAGGACGAGCCGAAAGCCGCTGCGTACGTCGTCCTGGTCGTCGGCGATCAGGATCCGGGTGGCGGTCATACGGTCTTCTCCAGAGGGGCCCGCCCGGCACGGCAGTGGGCGAGGAGGCGGGAGAGGCGGGCAGCGTCACGGTCAGGGTCCAGCCGTTCGGGCTGGCGGTCGTACGCAGGTCCCCGCCGGCCGCACGGACGCGCTCGGCGAGGGCTATCAAGCCGGTGCCGCCGCGTTCATGCGGACGCGGCATCGCGGACGCGCCGTCGTCCGCGACGCTGAGCCGTACGGTCCCGCCGTCGAGGGTCAGTCGTACGTCGACGCGGGTCGCGCCGATCGCGTGCCGGCGTACGTTTGTCAGCGCCTCGGTCACCACGCGGTGCACGGTCGCGGCGGCTTCCCGGGACAGTGCGCCCTCGACTCCGTCGCTGATCCCGATCCGCGCCCTGATCCTTCCCTCCGCCTCGAACCGGCTTACCAGATCGGCGACGTGAGCTGTCCCCGGCGGTGGTTCACGCAACGTTCCGACCGTGCGGTCCAGGGAGGCGAGCGCGGTCAGACCCGCCCGCTCTATGCGTTCGAGCGCGGGCAGGGCGGCCGCCGGGTCCCGGCCGGCGACGAACCGGGCGGCCTGCGCTTGGGCGACGATCCCGCTGATGTCGTGGGCGACGAAGTCGTGCAGGTCGTGCGCGAGCCGCAGTTGCTCGGCGCGCTCGGCGTCGCGTACGGCGCGGGCCCGCTGACGATCCATCAGACGGGGATAGCCGCCGACGGCGGCGGCGCCTATGGAGGGCAGACACCAGAAGGCGGCCAAGCCCGCGGCCTCGAAGAAGGAGGAGTCCGGCAGCAGCGGGATCGTCCACAGCGCGGTCGCGGCGGCCGCGACCGCGCCGCCGATGAGCGCCTCGCGGCGCGGCGCCCAGCGGTAGGCCGCCGCTTGCACGAGCACGAGCAGACAGATCCCGGTGAACAGTGCGCGGGACTCGCCGTATGTGCCGTCGATCGTGGCCAGTACGGTGAGCAGCGCGGTCCCGGACAGCCCGGCGAGCCGCCCTGCCGCCCCGCGCGCCCACCGGCGGACCCGTGTCGGCCCAGCGAAGAGCGCGAGCACTGCGGCACCCGACGGCAACAGGGCCAGTACGGGTAGTACGAGCCCCCTGCCCATGCGGGCACCGCTGCTCCGAGCCCCCCGACCACCCTGAACCCCTCCGTCATGCGTACCCCCCGGGCCTCACTCTACGGACCACCGCCCTGCCCCGCCCTCTGCCGATCGGCAGAGGGCGGGCGCGTCACGCCGTCAGGATCCGCCGGTCGACGGATAGGGCCGCGCACGGGTCCGCGTCGAGGCTGAATCCGCCAAGCAGCCATGCCTCGAAGGGAGTTCACTTGTGATAGAGCCCACTCAGCGCATCATCCCGAACGCCACCACCGGCGTGCCGCCCCGCTGGGTCGTCCGCGCGGCCCACCTGGCCGCGCTCGCGCCGCTGCCCAGCGGGCTGTGGCGGATCGCCGCCGCGTTAGGCGTGCCGGTCGGGTTCACCGGGACGAACGCGCTCGCCGACGTGACACCGGGCAGCTTCTTCTCCCTCTACATGATCGTGCTGTCCCTCGTCACCGAAGCGCTCGGCCTGCTCGCGCTCGGCCTGGTCCAGCGATGGGGCCAGGTGTTCTGGTCCTGGCTGCCGCTGGTCGGCGGGCGCAGAGTGCCGACCTGGTTCGCTGTGCCCCTGGCGGGCGCCGGGGCGCTCGCGCTCACCATGCTCGCCGTCCTCGGCACTTTCGGCTGGAATCAGCCGGACACCATGGCCGACCCCGAGGCCCCGAAGGGTGTCGCGTACCTGGTGATGACGGCCTGCTACGCCCCGCTACTCGTCTGGGGGCCGCTGCTGGCCGTCGTGACCGCGCACTACTGGCTACGTCGACGCGCCGGGGCCAAGGCCACCAAGAACCCTGGATGAGAAGCAGCTGCTCAAACCAGCACGTTTGTCGCAGCGTTGCCCCCCCGATGTGCCGAGCCCCTCCTTCTGATCGCCGGGGAGAACGCCGAGACCATGGGCTTCAGTCGGACCTCCTACGAGGCGGCGAAAGCACCCAAGGAGCTCATGGTCGTGCCCGTGGCCTCCCACTGCGACCTGTACGACAAGCCCGCGTGCGTCAAGTCGGCCGTGGAACGGATGGCGGAGTTCCTCACCAGGCACCTGGCATAGCGCCAGCCCCTCGGCCGCGGCAGGTGGGTGTCAGCACACCCCGACAGCAGGCAGCATCCCGAATTTCAGGGATTGGACTGCGTGGTGGAGGTGCGACGGCTCACCTCGGCGCCGTAGGCGGGACTGAAACCGCTGGCGTCGGTGTCCCAGTTGTCGGCGGTGGACCGGCTGAAGCCCAGCAGGCGGCTGAAGACGTAGGCCGGGAGTCCGGAGGCGATGTCCATCAGCGCGGCGTTGCGGCTACCCGGGGGGTCGGATGCCGAGCCTCTTCAGGCGGCGGCCCGGGCTGTGTGGCTCGAGGGGGCGTCCGGCATACATGCTGGGGAACAGCCGGGGCTGCTCGTGTCAGGCGAGCACCGGGCCGTGCCCGCGGCGGCGGCAGGCTAGTTCGCGGAGCAGGTCGTCCAGCAGGGCGGAGATGTCCAAGGGCTGGCGGCCCAGGCACAGGCGGAGGGTATGGCCGTCGTCGAGGAGGTGGTCGGTGGTCAGGCGGTAGATGCGGGCCGCGGGCTGGGCGAACAGCAGCAACAGCAGTCCGGTGGCGCGATCGGCGGTCTGCAGGTCGGTGTCGTTCACCAGGCGGCGCACCAGGGCCCAGCGCTGGTCTTGGGCGATGACCTCGGCGGCGGAGTTGCTGGTGTAGAGCGGCGCCGTCAAGGGCTTGCTGTGGTGGTGGCGAGCGGTCCAGCGCACGAAACCGCGCACCAGGGTGCGCATCGGCGGTCCGCCGGTGAGCCAGGCGTCCAGTTCGTCTTGGGTGCAGGCGGCGAGGCCGCTGCCGACCTGTTGCATCTATTCCAGCAGCCCGCACCACGTTGCAGATCTCCATGCGGACGGAGTCGGCCTGTCCGTGCGTGACGTGCCGGCCGGGCGGGAGGCGGCGCAGCGGCTGCCAGCGGATGTAGTGGAGCAGGATGCGGCGCTCACCGGCATCGGGGACGCGGGCGATGGTGCGGGTCAGCCACGCCTCCAGCCGGGCGCGGCCGCCCGCTACGAATGCCGGGGTCAGCGGCTGGTGAAGTCGTCGGGTCCGAAGCCGGAGGCTTCGGTGTACCAGTTGTCGGCGGTCTTTTGGCAGTAGCCGAGCAGGCGGCTGACGACGTATGCGGGCAACTCGGACGCGACGTCTATCAGGGAGGCGTTGCGGGCTTGGCACGGCTGGACGCCGATGGCTATCAGGCGGCGGCTGAGGCTACTGGGATTCAACGGACGGCCGGGATAGATGCCGTGGAAGAGCCAGGTGGGCTCACGACTGGGCGGGATTGTCGACCGGCCGCGGCGGCGGGGCACCAGCTCCCGCAGCAGATCATCCAGTGGTGTCGGGACGAGCACGGGTTCGCGGCCCAGTCGCAGCCGGACGTACTCGCCGGTGTCGAGGACATGGTCGGGGGTGAGCCGGGTGATGCGGCCGGGTGGTTGCGCGAACAGCAGCACCAGCAGCCCGGCGGCGCGGTCCGGGGCGGCGAGCTGGTGATCGGTGATCAAGCGGCGGACGAGCGCCCAGCGGTGCTCTTGGGCGATGACGTTGAAGTTGAGCTCGCTGCCGACGAAAGAAGGGACACGACGTGAAGCCGCAGAACACCAGCTCAACCTCGAATGGATTACGCATCAAACGCAATTCCACGGGGTCCATGTACCGAAGTGTCGTGGTGGCCCAGTCGTGCCCGAGGACCTTCTGCACCTCCCACAACGTCATCCCACACTTGGCTCTGTTCACGCGTGTCGACAGCGATTGTTCAGCACTTCGGGAGGCACCTGAACCGCGCGGTGTTCGATGGTCAAGGCACGAGACAGCGCTGGGTCCGTGTCGCTCGGTGGCTGCAGGCCCGTCAAAAGGGCGTCGGCCGATTCGGGCCTGTCCCAGGGGCGTGCGTGGGCCGCCTCACTCCTTCCGGTAGGCGGCGACGGCGTCATCACCGAAGGACGCGGCGAGCGCCCGTGTGATCAGGTCGGGCAGTTTGGTGTGTCCGTCGTCTTCGGTCCAACGCGTCAGCGCCGTGTGCATCGCGGCCATGCAGGCGCTGGTCGCCGCCTGGGCGCGGAACGCGGCGTCGGGATCGGTCGCGTCATCCCCGAGGGCGTCAACGATGGCCTGTTGCAGCGCGTACTGGCTGTCCAGGTGCCGGGCCCGCAGCGCAGGCGTCGAGACCATGAGCCGGAGGCAGTCCAGCAGGAACCGCTCGTCTACACCCGGGTCGTCCCCGTTGCCACCGGTCAAGGCCGTGGCCGCGTCGATGAGCGCGCCGCCGACGCGGCGCACCAGGGGTTGCGTCGCGGACGAAGCGGCGACCTGCTCGGCGATGAGCTGGGCGGGCTGGTCAATGAGGACGAGGTCTTCCTTGGTGGGGAAGTGCCGGTACACGGTCATTGCCGAGACGCCGGCGGCCTCGGCGACGTCGGCCACCGTCACCGCGTCGTAGCCGTGGTCGGTGAACAGCCGCACCGCGTGCGCTTGGACCAGGCGCCGCGTCTCGGATCGCCGTCGTTCCCGCAGGGTTGGCTGCCGCTCACTCATATGCTAGACACTACCATCATGTTAGTGACTAACGCTTTGATGGAGTGAAGACATGGACGATCTGACGGACAGAACGGCTTTGGTGACGGGCGCGTCGCGCGGCATCGGGCAGACAATCGCCGCTCGGCTCGCGGCCGAAGGGGCCACGGTCATCGTGCACTTCGGCACGGATGAGAGCGGGGCGGCTGCGACGGTCAACGCAATCGAACGCGGCGGCGGGACCGCCTTCTCCGTCCGAACCGAACTGGGCGTGGACGGCGACGTCGAGACACTTTTCGCAGGCGTGGAGGCCGGCTTGGCCGGTCGGCCGCTCGACATCCTGGTCAACAACGCGGCGGCCGCACCGGCCGGCCCGCTCGGCGTGACGACCCGGGCAGAGTTCGACCACTTGTTCGCGGTGAACGTGCGGGCACCGTACTTCATCATCGAGCGTGCACTGCCGCTGTTGAGCGAGGGCGCCCGGATCATCTCGATCTCGTCGGTGGCAACCCGGATGGCCAACTCGTCCCAGACGTCCTTCGCCATGACGAAGGGTGCGATCGAGACGATGACTAGGACCCTCGCCTGTCAACTCGGCCCTCGGGGGACAACGGTGAACGCGGTCGCTCCTGGGGCCACCAGGACACCGAGCAACGGAGCCGTCTTCGACACGCCGGGCCTCACCGAACAGATCTCCGGCATGACAGCACTCAACCGGCTGGGCGGGCCCGACGACGTAGCCGACGTGGTCGCGTTCCTCGCCTCCGATGCCGCCCGGTGGGTCACCGGGCAGATCATCGACGCGAGCGGCGGCCTGTTCCTCGGTCCACGTATCTGACCGCCGAAAGGTTTCGCGAGGGCAGCCCATCGCATAATTCCGCACCGCGCTCCGGCTCCGCGGCATACGGCCCGGAGCACGCGCAGGTATTCTTCCGACGGGCCGACTTGGTGAGGATCTGCACTGCCCGAAGCCGCAGACTGTTCGATTTTTGCGCCGCTTCGAGTGCCTCCCGATCCTGTGTGCAAGTGCTGTCGGTTCTCGGGCTCTGGCACAACTTCTGTGGAGTGCACACGTTGAGTGACGCACGCAGTCTTCTGCGGGCTACTGCCGCGTGATCTACTCCCGGCAGGAGGGGATCGTGAACGGGTTGGTGGCGTTGTGGAAGCGGACCTGGGTTGACTGGGCTGTCTTCGTCTCCATGGTCGTGCTTGCTTGGAGATGCAGGAGCCCATTCCTGGTCGTCTTCTTCATGGTGGCCGCGATCGCGGCGGCGGTCTTCGGTGTCCGCAAGGCCTGGCGGCCAGTACGGCCGGATAGATCTGAGCGGTAGCGTGCTGTAACTCCTCGCCGGGGGAGACCACAAAAGTTGCGCCAGAGCCGCTTCTCGTGCGCAAAGCCACACGCTCGTAGTTATGGGTCGCGCAGGCATGCCTTGAGGCTCTTCCAACCTGATGTTGCAGGTCATGGGGCTGGCGTGGGTCGGGGTGGGGTGCTCGGGCTGGCTGGGCCCTTGATCGACAGCATGTGATGGGCCGCCGGCAGGTGGATTGCGCTGTGTCGGCGTACAAGTGAACGTCCCCACCCGCGTACGGATGAAAAGGGACAGTTGTTGATGCGGTGAGACCTGCTGTTCGGCACTCTGCTGCTTGGTCGGTGAGAGGCGGCGGAAGGCGGTCAGCAGTGGTCTTGGATCCGCGTCGTTGGTTGGAACTACGACGCTTTCGAAGCCTGTTGGAATCTGGGGCGATCAGCCTGTCGGAGGTCGCGAGGGAGACCGGGCTGGACCGGAAGACGGTCCGCAAGTACCTGTCGGCGCCGGGGCCGGCGACCCCGCCGCGCCGGTCGCCGAACGGGCGGTCGAAGGCGAGGGTGATCGACGAGTACGCGCCGCTGGTCGACTCGATGCTGCGGGCGGAGATCCTGATGAAGGCCGCGGTGATCCACGAGCGGCTGGGAGCGGAGTACGGCTTCACCGGCAACTACCAGCGCGTCAAACTCTACGTTCAGGAAGCCCGCCCGAGGGTCGCAGAGGAACTCGGCATCACGCCGAAGGAACTCGCGGGGATGCACCGCCGGTTCGAGGTGATCCCGGGTGCTCAAGCCCAGGTGGACTGGGGCGACGAGGGCAAGATCCTCGCCCACATGGGCATCCCGAAGGTCTACTCGTTCCACATGACGCTGTCGTACTCGCGCGACCCGTTCTGCTGCTTCACCACCAGCCAGGACCTGCAGACGTTCTTCGACTGCCACCGCCGCGGGTTCAGCCACTTTGGCGGGGTGCCGATGACGATCGTCTACGACCGGACCAAGACCGTCGTCCGCCGACACGTCGCCCCGGGCGAGGCGGTCCCACTGCATCCGGAAGCGGTCGGGTTCGCCGGCCACTACGACTTCGACATCGATGTCCTGGCCGCCTATCGGCCCACCGGCAAGGGCCGTGTCGAGCGGCAGGTCCTCATCGTCCGCGACCACGTCCTATCCGGCTGGTCCTTCTCCTCCATCGAGGAGATGGATGCCGCCTTCACCACCTGGGTCCCGCAGCGGAGGGCCCAGTCCCACAGGACCCATCAGCAGATCATCGGAGAGCGGGCGGCCCGTGACCACGTGGCCCTCAAGTCGCTGCCGCAGACTCCGTATCTGGTGGCCGAGCGGCACCTTCGGCCGGTCGGCAAGGACTGCCTGGTCGCCTTCGGCGGCAACCTCTACTCGGTGCCCGCCCGCAAGGTCCGGCCGCGTCAGCTGGTGGAGATCCGGGCCACGAAATCGCAGGTCATGCTGCACTCCACTGTCGCCGGCGCCGACGGCGAGACGCTGCTGGCCACCCATCCCCGGGCGATCGGCCGTGGGGTCCGAGTCGTCAAAGAGGCTCACTGGGACGGTCTGCCCACGGGCAAGGGACGCCGGACCACCACCGGCGATGTCATGCCACGGCCCCGTCTTGAGCGTCCTCTGGGCGAGGAGGCAGGACCTCTGCAGGCGCTGCTGAACAGGGCCGCGGCCACCCGCATCGAGGTCGGCCGCCGTCCGCTGTCGGTCTATGACGAGCTGACCGGAACCCGTCCCTTCACCACCCGTCCGAGCACAAGGGAAACGTCTTGAGCGAGCTGGTCTCCACCCGCATCCGCAACACGGCCGGCAAGCTCGGCCTGCCCCACCTCGCGGAAACCATCAGGGAATACACCCGGCGGGCCGACGAGGGGAAGATGGGCTACCTCGACTTCCTCGACCTGGTGCTGTCCGAGGAACTGGCCGTCCGTGACGACCGCCGCTTCCGCCAGGGCCTGCGACTGTCCCGGCTGCCGCACCACAAGACGCTCGACGAGTACGACTTCTCGTTCCAGCCGGACCTCGACCCGCGCAAGGTCAAGGACCTCGCCACCCTCTCGTTCGTCGACGGGAAGGCGAACGCCGCCCTGCTCGGGCCGCCCGGGGTCGGCAAGACCCACATCGCCGTCGCTCTCGCGGTCGCGGCCTGCCGAGCCGACTACTCGATCTACTTCACCAGCCTCGACGACATGGTCCGCAACCTCAAAACCGCTGAGGCCTCCGGCCGTCTGACGAACAAGCTCGGCACTTACCTGCGGCCCAGCGTTCTCGTGGTCGACGAGGTGGGCTATCAGCCCCTCGAACGAGCCGAGGCGAACCTGGTCTTCCAGGTCATCTCGAAGCGTTACGAGAAGGGCTCGATCATCCTGACCTCGAACAAGACCTTCAGCGAGTGGGGCCAGGTCTTCGGCGATGAGGTCCTCGCCACCGCCATCCTCGACCGCCTCCTCCACCACTGCGAAGTGATCTCCATCAACGGCCCCAGCTACCGGCTCAAGAACCGCCTCAAGGCCATCGAGCGAGAGAACGACGTGGCCTGACGACCCACGCCACGTCCGACGACCGAACACTTGATCAGTCGTCGATCAGCGGCTGAAAGATCTCAGAGAGCTCGCCGTTCCCGATCAGTCCAGCGATCACGTCGGTCATGTTGTCGATGCCCGGGTCCCTGACGATCAGGCCGTCCGAGACCCAGAAGTACCTGCCCCCGAGGGCCTCGTCTGTCCCTGCCCAGAATTTCATCAGGCGCTCGACTTCCACGACAGTGAACACGGTCGCTTCAATGTCACAAAGACATCGACATTGCAGACCTCGTCCAAGTCCTCGCCGTCGCTGGGCAGGAACGACGCTTCGAAGCCCTCCATGCGGACCCGATACCAAGGCTCGTCCCACCCTCGCTCGATCGGTTCAGGCGACGTGTCGTGACTCATCGCGCGAGTGTCCCTGGTCGCGACAGCGATCTCAACCGGGATCCTCTACCGCGCGGCCGCTGCCCGCACCCAGACCTGGGGATGTTCACCCGTACGCAACTGGGGAGAAAAGTCCGTACGCCGACACCTGGGTGCGATGCAGGCTGGCTTGGCCGACGTGAAGGGCGAGACCGAAGTCACCATGGACTCGGCCACCGAGCAGGTCGCCGAGGGCGAGCGGTGAGCCGCTCCGTGCTGCCCGCCAGTGTCGGTGCTGACCGCACCGCTCATGGCCGGCCTGGCGCTCGTCGGAGGCCGCTACCTGCAAGCGACCTACCTGCGGCCGCTGCCCTGGGCAGACCGCGGGCACTTCAATGACCTGGGTGTCCTCACCGGGATCGGTCAGGCAAGGGCCCGCTACGCACTCAGACGGCCCCGGCCAGCACAGCTGTCGCTATCGGACATCACCGCACATCCAACTGCCAGCTTGTCGTAGCGTGTGGCGACAGCACGGTTCCTCTTGAGGCGGTTGATTCCGCACTCGACCGCATGGCGCTCGCGGTAGTCGGCCGGGTCGAAGCGCGGCGGCCGGCCTCCGTGGGAGCCGAGCTTCCGGCGGTTGCGCGCCTGGGCGGCCTTGTCCGGGATGGTGCAGCGGATCCTGCGGCGGCGCAGGTAGGCCCGGTTCTGACGGGAGGCGTAGGCCTTGTCGGCCCGCACGCGATCGGGGCGGACGCGTGGCCGGCCCGGTCCGATGCGGGGCACTCGGACCTTCTCCAGTACCGGTTCGAACTGCGGCGAGTCCCCACGCTGTCCGGCTGTAACCACGATGGACATGGGTTTCTGACCCTGCTCGACGGCCAGGTGGAGCTTGGTGGTGAACCCGCCTCGCGACCTGCCCAGCCCGTGGTCATGGGGCTCGGTGAAGATGCCGCCCGGTGGTTCCTTCTGCAGGTCGCCCTGCTTGCGAGCCCGGCCGCGTGCTGATGGGCGCGGCAGACCGTGGAGTCGACGCTCAGGTCCCAGACGATCGCGCCCTTCGCGTCGGCCAGGCTCTGGAGCCGGGTAAGGATCCGGCGCCAGGTGCCGTTGCGCTGCCACCGGCGGAACAGGTCGTAGACCCGGTTCCACGGCCCGTACTCGACGGGGACGTCCCGCCACGGAACTCCGGTCCGGGCCCGGAACTGTATCCCGTCGATCAACCGCCGTCGAGGCCAGACGGGCGGGCTCCCTTCGGCAACAGCGGCTCCAGCACCGCCCACTGCTCGTCCGTGAGATCTCCCCGACCCATGAAACGTGATCATTCACAGCTCAAGATCCACTTTCGACACAGGGCCTAGGGCGACCTTCTATCCCGCATGGGTCGGCCTGGCTGCGGTCCCGGCCGCCCGGGGCACCTACACCTTGAGCACACGGGCGGACCGAGACGCAGCCTTCGCCCGCTTCCGCACGCTCGCCTGTGATGGAGTGACCATCAGCGCGATGCCGGAAGGCACCGCGATGGTCGGACGTCGCCAGGTCCGCTTCGAGGGCAAGACAACGGGCCAGCTCCACCAGGACGGCAGCTTCTACGTGGCACTGCCCCTCAACCTTCAGAGCGACCACTACAACGACGACAGCCCCAAGCGGCTGTATCACCGTGGGCTCGAACTCGATCTCGTGGCTCTGGTCCAGGCTGCGGCAGCCTGGGCGGCGGAGACCGGAGCGGTCGGTGACATGGTGCTGTCCGCTGCGCTCCACCGTTTCGACGGCGGCGACGGACCAGTGCGGCTGGTCGCGTCAGAGGAGGCCTACCCGAGGGAGGGCACCGTTGCGCCGTTCCCGAAAAGCCCGGCACAGACCACGGTGGACCTTGGAGTCATCGTCACCGACAAGCGGGAGGCCGTGGTCGCGGCCTACGCCCTTGCCGCAGATCTGCTGGCCGACATGGGAGCGCATCAGCCTCACGTCCTGACCCCTGACGGGGACATCCAGATCGGCCAGCTCAACGCCGACTACCGCCAACAGCTCACCGGTTGGGACGCAGAGCGATAGCCGCCGGCCGGTCACGGCACGAGACCCCGGGTCTCGGCAGGCCCGGGGTCTCATAGGCCGGAGGACGTCTCACTAGTCGTCCCGTTCGAAGGGCGGTCCGAACGGGACGATGAGGTCGCAGGTGCAGGCGCCGCCGTCGTAGGCCGCTTCGCCGGGACGACAGCTGCGAGCGGGGCCGGAGACGCTGTCTCAGTTTCGTGAGTTCTCACCGCCACGGCGCATGTTTTCCCGTAAGGGACTTCTGTTGCGGCCAGCTCGGTTTGCAAGGTCCCGCGTCGAGCCCTTCAGCTGCTGCCCTGGTGCCGGGCGCCAGGGCAGCGCTCGCGTTTCACCACCTCCACTCGTCGACTTCGCCCCAGTCGTCCTGGTCGAATGCGGCCGCCCACTTCGTAGCGATGCCCGTACCGTCGGCGAAGCGGCCTGGTGCGATCTCCCATTCCGTTGCGCTCGGCAGAAGGGCGAGCACGTCGCTGTGCAGACCGGGCACCATGCCGTCTTGCGCCGCTCGGACCCGCTCGGCGACAGACCGCAGGATGGACACTTGGACGCCGAAGGGCCCGAATGATGCCGTGAGGTAGTCGGGCCCTCCTCCCGGGATTGGTTCGCCTGCCCTGATGACGGCGAGGAAGGGCGCGTAGTAGGCCTCGATGAATCGATCAGGGTTGAGACGGATGTCGATGGCTTCCGGTTCGTCTTCCTCAGGGTCCACCGCATACAAGTGGAGCCACTCCCGCTCGTTGATCTCCTGGAAGTAGGCGCAGCACCCATAGGCGATCTCCGGCGGTGCGCCGGCAACAGTGCTGATCATCCGCTTCTGGCTCCGCATCTTCCTTTTCAGCTCGGCGTTGATAGGCGTGGAGCGGCCCTTCGCCTCCGCCACAATCCAGCCTCCGTTGCTGCGCTGCCCGAAGAGGTCGGGACGGCTCTTGGTCTTCGGCGCCGCCGTGAGTCGGTACTGCCCCCCGTACCGGTCGACGTGCATGAGGAAGCGCACGTCGAGGAGCTGGGTCGAGAAGATGCCAGTCATGGCCTGGCCGACGGCGTAGGAAAGGGCAACCTTCTCCGATCGGTCCAGTTCGCGGGCCAGGTCACTGCGTGCGATCCGGCCGTCCCGGTGTCGGCGTAAGTAGGCGGGCATAAGGGCAACGCGGTGCAGCCACTCAAAGACCGAGGTCCAACCATGGTCGGTGGTGTTGACGGGAGCACGGCCGGTGGTGAAGAGCGCATGAGCGAGCGCGTCGGCGGTGAAGACCAGACGGCTGGTGCGTTTCAAAGCGAGAGAATCAGGAAACTTCTCGGCCTGGTACCCGACGACGAACTCGTTGCGCTGCACACATCCCCCATCACGACACCGGCCCCAAGGGTGGCACGAAGACAACCGATAACCATTGCGTTTCACATCTCAGAGCCCTCCATCCATGGCGTCAACAAGGCGCTGGCCTCCTCGTGCGCGTGGACCGCCGCAAGCTTCATCTGCTCGAACGGGACGTACATCTCCATCCACTGACGGCACCGGTCACTACAGCCATCCGAGTTGGGTCTCAGCCGGTGTTGAACACGAACCCGGCGACCAGGAGAGCGGCGGTGAAGGCTGAAGAAGTAGGTGTGTGGACGGAGCCCGTCCGCACATCCATCCCGGAGAGAGGGTTCACCGGGCGACGGTGAACCCCTCTTCCGTTCAGGCAGATGACTTCGCCCAGTCCATGCCGAGCTTGGCGAGGGCGGCGAGTTGGTCGGTGTCCAGCCGGTCTCTTCTCGTCTTGGTGTTCGAGATCCACACGCCGAGCTTCACGGGGACCGGATCTGTCTCCCCGTTGACGGTGATCTCAACGACCGCGCCCCGGGGTACCGGCCGGTCGGCGCCTTCCCGCTCGACCCACTGCTCCAGGGCTGTCAGGCCCCGCCGGAAGGCCTGCTGCGCCTTGCTGGGGTCTTGCCCGGTCCTGTCGTCGTACGGACTGCTGCCGGGGGCGGAGAGGGCAGTTCAGCGATCGGGATGCCGAGCTTGGCCAGGCGCTCGCGCTGTTCGGGCAGGAGCTGCGCCCAGGTGCCCACCTTCTGCTGCCTCCACCTCCGGGTGCCGATGTCTCGCCGTCGTAGACGACGCCCGGCGCGACGTAGGGCAGGACGCCGCCGTCGACGAGCAGAGCGGCGAGCACGCGGTAGTGCCGCTGCCAGCTCAGCGGCCACGGGCAGTCCCAGTCCGGGTCGATCTCCGTCAGCTGCTCCGCGCGGGCGGCGGCCCGCTGCGGGTCCTTCCCCAGGCTCCGCGCGGGCGGCGGCCCGCTGCGGGTCCTTCCCCCAGGCCGCCCTTCCCCCGGAGGTTGGCCATGTGCTGGCCGATCGGCACCATCGCCTCGCCCTCGCCCCACACCGCGTCCTGACGCGGCGCGAGAGTGCCCGCTCGCCCGGCCGTCCCGCGTGCGGTGGCCGGGCCGCGACGCTGTGCGCTCCGGGAGCGATTGCGTGTCGTGATCCGCAGCGCTTCCGGCGCATCGGACGACTGAGCCGGATTTGAGGACCTGAGCGGCATCAGCCGCGCGAAACTCGGCCGCGGAGGGCGGTGAAAGCAAGCGTGAAGCTCGCCGATCCCACGCCGATGATGGCGAGCAGTCCAGGCCAGAGATCGGCCCATACCCATCCGCTGCTCAGGAGCGAACGCAGGGCGGCGAGGATGTAGGTGACGGGGTTGTAGTCGGCAATGGTGGCCAGCCATCCAGTGAGCGCGTCCTGCGGCAGGAACGACGTCGTGAGGAAGGCGAAGGGGAAGAACAGCAGGAACGAGGAGTTCACAGCTCCGGGGCTGCCGGTGCGCAGCGCGATGGCATACAGGGAAGCCTGTGTATGCGAGGCCCCACAGACCGGCGATGAAGACGAACACGACCGCGCCGAGCAGACCGGTGTCGAACCCCACCCCGACGGCTACACCCAGGATCAGGACCGGAACGCAGAGCGCCATGACCAGGGCGAGATCGGCGATCATCAGGCCGAGCAGCAGGGCGGAGCGGCGCATCGGGGTGAGCAACAACCGGTCGAAGTAGCCGCTGCTGATGTCGGTGACCAGCCCGCTGGCGCGTGAGACGCCGGTGACGGCGAAGATGATCGCGACCGGGAGCTGGAAGGCCCGGAAATCCGTGACTCCGGTGGCCTCGGCGACGGGTTCGAGAGCACCGATGTTCACTACGAAGAAGAACACCGGAATGATCAGCGCCGGGATCACGGTCTCCAGATCCCGGGGGATGGATCGCAGCGCACGGATCGCAACGGAAACCAGGTCCCGGGGAAGCCCTGCTCGGCGGCCCTCGACGCGCGCCGAGTGACGTTGCTCGCGGGTGGTGGTCATCGGGGCTCCGTGGTGGACCGGCGATCGGCGTCGACCGGGATGGCCGCGCGGTTGCGGGTGGCAATCCGCTCTCCGGTGACGGAGAGGAACACGTCGTCCAGGGAAGGCCGGCGCAAGGAGGAGCTCTTGGACGACGATTCCCGGCGCTCCAGAAAGCGCGACAGCTGAGGACTGATCGCGGACGGGCCGTCGGAGACGCTCACGGTCAGCGACTGGTCGCCGGTGTCGATGCGCTGGACGACGTCGAGGCGCTGAAGGGCACGGCGAGCTTCGGGGAGCGGACCTTTGAAGGTCACGACGACGACGTCGGTCCCGATCGCCCGCTTGAGTTCGGCGGGGTACCCTCCGCCACCAGTTTGCCGCGGTTGATGATGCCCACTCTGTCCGCGAGCTCGTCGGCCTCCTCCAGGTACTGAGTCGTGAGGAACACCGTCATGCCGAGCTCCCTGTTCAGACGCCGCACCTCCTGCCAGACGCGGGACCTGCTCACCGGGTCCAGCCCGGTAGTGGGCTCGTCCAGGAACAGCACCGCAGGATCGTGGACGAGGGCCAGCGCCAGAATCCAGACGTCGCTTCATGCCGCCGGAGTACGTGCCGACGCGCCGACCGAGGGCGCCACCGATGTCGATGAGCTCGGTCAGCTCCGCCACCCGGGCTTGGGTGGTGGCGCGTGACAGACCGTAAAAGCGGCCCTGCAGAGCCAGCATCTCGGCGCCGGTCTGCTGATCGTCCAGAGCAGCCTCTTGCAACGCGACGCCGACTCGCAGCCGCACCTCGTCGGCTTGGGTGGTGACGTCGAAGCCCGCGACCTCGGCACGGCCCCCGGAGGGGTTGATCAGCGTGCAGAGCACCCGGGTGAAGGTGGACTTGCCAGCCCCGTTGGGGCCAAGAAGCCGTACACCTCACCGGAACGCACGGCGACATCCACCTCGTCGAGCGCGACCAGCTTACCGAAGCGCCGCACCACGCCCTCAGCCGAGATGGCGATCTCAGAGGAGACCATGCACGTACTCCCGTCTTCCAGGGCGCTCGGTTGTCAGTGGGCCGACCGCGGGGTCCTGAACTCCGACCGTGGTCACAGGTGCCTTCGTATCCCACCAGAGGGCACGCAGGTTCGCCACACAGCCGGAGGGTGCTGACTCTCGATACCCGGTGCTGGGCAAACAGTGTTGAGTTGCAGGAGCAGGTTGGCCGTCACGAGGTGACCAAGCGGCTGCTGTCTTCCGCCTGGTACCCGGTTGACCGGCTGCCAGGAGAGCGCCTGCTCGCAACCGGAGCCGTGCTCAGGCACCAGGGGCTCATGGTGTCCGGGCTCCTGGCGTCGGGGTGGCCGGTGCCGTTGCTGTGGGAGGTGATCGCCCGCCCGCTGCCCGAGCTGCGCCGCACGGTCGGCGCGGTGATCTCCGGCCGCCTGAAGGCCGCCGCCGCTACGCCGGTCCCCGGCTCGGCAGCCGGCACCCCCGCGGTGCCCCACCAAGCCCCCGGCCCCGACCGCACCGCACCAGGGGAAGGCGCTGCCGCCGGGAAGACGGGCCGACGCCCACCCCGCCCGCCTGAGCCGACCTGGAACAGCACCACGAGCAGATCCGGCGCGGCGTCGACCGCCACGCCCGTCTGCGAGGCCGACGACGGCCGCTGCCCGACCCTCGCCGTCGTCGGCGAGACCCGGTGCGCCGAACACCTCGGCTGGCCCCTCTGCCCCGGCCACGACGGACACCCCTGCACCGCCCGCACGCGCACCGGCGACCAGTGCGCCACCTGCCAGGACCAGGCCCGCTACGCCCACCTCGACGCCGAGCTGCCCGTGAGCCGAGACCGACGACGGCACCTGTCCCGGCCACAGTGGCCCCTGCGGCCGGGCCGCCATGCCCGGTGACCCGTACTGCGCCCGCTGCCGGATCCGCCTCCCAGCGCGACCGCGACCGCGTCATCCGGGAATGGGAGTCCGTCCGCGACGCAGCCGTAGCCGCTGCCAAGGCACACGAAGGCCCCGGAAGCAGCTCACGCGCCGTCCTGAAGGCGCCGATCTCCCCGCCCCGGGCCTTCCTTGTGCCCGGGGCGGAGACCGGCGCTCGAGGACGGCACACAGCTGCTCACCGGAACTGGGAGTTGAGCCAGCCGGATCGGGAAGGCCGGCCCTCCACCGCGGATCTGGCCAAACGCCGCGTCTGTCCAGCGCAACTCGGACCCATAGTTCTTCCCGTGGACGCAACGACGGCGGGACTGATAGCGGCGCTCGGCGGCGGCGCGGCGCTGGAAGCGGAACGTTCGGCGCGGCAGGAGCCTGGGGGGAGCCGCGCGCATCGCTCACAAAGCAGCGCGGTACCAAGCGAACCGACAAGCCGAAGCCCAGCAACAACAGTGGCTACGGCAGATTCGCAGAGACACGTACGGGTCATTCTTCGAGGCCGCAGACAGATGCACAGAAGACCTAAAGAAGACCAGATCCTTGCGTGACGCCAGTGCGGCCAGGAAAAACTAGAACACAGCGCCCAGTCTGCAGAGAATCGGCGAAAGTTTCTGCAAATCCCTAGTAATTCTAAACATGGAAGCCCCCCAGGAAATACGAGAAAAAGCTCTACAAACTCGCAGCCGAATTATCGGCCTTCTCCGAGGTAGAGACAGCCTACCGTCCAGAGCCAGGAGAAATAGATCTAGGCACGAGAAATATCAACAGAAGCCCGTAAAATAAATGGGCAAATTCAACAGCTTTGCTGGGAATCATTGAATCGCTCAACATAGAAGCCCAGAAGTTCTCAATCTTGTGTAGGCCCCCGGGGGGCGAAAAAACCTGGGTTTTACACAGAATCGTTAATTCTGATGCCAAACTCCGTGACCCTCCAGATGAGAGGGTAGGGTAGAGACCCAATCCCTACGCGCCGGTTTCGCATCCCCGATGCACCGCCCGGCGGGCCAGTCCACCGGCCCGCCGGATCACCTCGGGCCCCGCCCCCACCCCTGTAGTCCGGCCTGCCCGTGACAGCGGGCCACACGCAAACCCCAGAACGAGCGGCACAGACTGACCGGCCGCCAGGAGCGGGCGTGCGGAGCGGAGCGGAGCGCACGGCGGGGTCCGCGAATGCGGCCCGTGAATTCCGGAGGAATTCACAATGCAATTCCGGAGGAATTGCATAAAGCCCGGCAGGAGCTTCATTGCCCCAGTCTTACGAACCGTAGGTTCGTGCGTCTCCTCCGGAGGGGAGCA